>NZ_CP192034.1:0-4800000 GCF_050942225.1 Streptosporangium sandarakinum | reverse complement strand
CTGCGAGCCGATGTGGGAGTGCAGGCCGGCCAGCTCCAGCGAGTCCTCCGCCAGGACGCGGCGGACCGCCTCGGCGGCCAGGCCGGCGTTCAGTGAGAAGCCGAACTTCGAGTCGTCGCCGCCGGTGGCGATGAACTCGTGGGTGTGGGCCGTGACGCCCGGGGTGACCCGGATCATCACGCGCTGGCGCGTCCCGGCCTCGGCGGCCAGGGCGGCGAGCCGCTCGATCTCGGTGAAGGAGTCCACGACCACGCAGCCGACGCCCCAGGCGACGGCGCGGCGCAGCTCGGCGACGGACTTGTTGTTGCCGTGGAAGACCACCCGCGCCGGGTCCATGCCCCCGGCCATGGCGACGGCCAGCTCGCCGCCGGTGCACACGTCGAGGCAGAGCCCGGCGCCGTCCAGCCAGCGCACCACCTGCGGGCAGAGGAACGCCTTGCCGCCGTAGTGCACCTCCCCGTCGGGGAGGGCGTCGCGCCACAGCGCGCAGCGGGCGAGGAACTCCTCCTCGTCGAGGACGTAGGCGGGCGTGCCGAACTCGGCGGCCAGGTCGCGCACGCCGATCCCGCCGAGGCGCAGCTCCCCGCCGGTCCACTCCGCGGTGCGCGGCCAGCCGTTCTCGATCACCAGGCTCATGGGTGACGACGGTAGGGCCGGGCGGTCGCCGCGCGGGCCGAGCATCGAATATTTCGGGGCTCAGACTCGCAAGCATTCAGGTGTGTTCGGGTCGTTATCCACCGTCGGCACGATGAGCTGCACTATTCGCAAAGCAGGAGGTTCCGTGACAAAGCGCCTGTATTCAGTCGTTGCTGCCGCGCTGGTCGTCTCGGCACTCGCCGGCGGCTGCGGGCGCTCGTCGTCGGGGAGCGACACGAGCGGCGCCGCCGCGGCGGCCGGCAAGTCCGCCAAGGACCTGGTGCCCGAGTCGGTGCGCAAGACCGGCGAGCTCCGGATGGCGACCTCGGAGGGCTACCCGCCCATGGAGATGTACAAGGAGGGCACCCAGGAGCTCATCGGCGTCGACCCCGACCTGGCCGCCGCCATCGCCGCCAAGCTCGGGCTCAAGGCCAAGGTGACCAACGCCGCCTTCGACGGCCTCGTCCCCGGCCTGCAGGCGAGCAACTGGGACATCGCCATGTCCTCGATGAGCGACACCGAGGAGCGCCGCGCGGCCGTCGACTTCGTCGACTACTTCAACGCCGGCGGCGCCATCATGGTCAAGAAGGGCAACCCCGAGGGCATCAAGACCCTTGAGGACCTGTGCGGCCGGTCCGTCGTGCTGGCCAAGGGCAGCTCCAACCTCGCCATCGGCCAGCGCCAGGACGCCAAGTGCGCCGACAAGATGAAGATCATCCAGAGCGAGGACGCCCCCACCGGCCTGCTGAGCATCGACTCCGGCCGGGCCGTCGCCACCATCGTCGACTCTCCCGTCGCGGCGATGTACGCCAAGGAGACCGGCAAGTACGACGTGCTGTCCGAGCAGTACGACGCCGGCCCCTGGGGCATCGCGATCGACCGGCGCAACGCCGGCCTGCGCGACGCCGTGGCCAAGGCAATGCAGGAGCTGATCGCCGACGGCGGCTACCGGCAGATCCTGGAGAAGTACGGCGTGGCCGCCAACGCCGTCCCCGAGGTCATGGTGAACACCAAGCCGTGGAAGTGACCAAGATCCCCGGAGAACCCGGGACCTCCGCCGCCGCCCAGGAGCCGGACCTGCCCATCGACGCGATCCGCCCGCCCCGGCCCGGCCGGTGGATCGCGGCACTCGTCGCCGGGTTCTTCCTGGTCTGGCTCGCCTACACGATCATCGTCAACGAGAACCTGCACTGGGACGTCATCGTCGCCTACCTCGGTGACGGCCGGGTCCTGGGCGGCCTGTGGGTCACCATCCAGCTCACCGTGCTGTCGATGGCCATCGGCCTGGCCCTGGGCGTCCTCGCCGCGGTGATGCAGCTGTCCGGCAGCGCCGTCCTGCGGGGCGCCTCGACCCTGTACACCTGGTTCTTCCGCGGCACCCCGCTGCTGGTCCAGCTCATCTTCTGGTTCAACATCGGCCTGGTCTTCCCCACCTTCGGCATCGGCGTCCCCTTCGACGGCCCCAAGCTGTTCGAGTGGCAGGCCAACGAGCTGATCACGCCCTTCACCGCGGCCCTGCTCGGCCTCGGCATCAACGAGGGCGCCTACATGGCCGAGATCGTCCGGGCGGGCATCCGCTCGGTGGACCCCGGCCAGCGCGAGGCGGCCGAGTCGCTCGGCATGTCGCACCGGCAGGTGCTGCGCCGGGTCGTGCTGCCCCAGGCGATGCGGGTGATCGTCCCGCCCACCGGCAACCAGTTCATCTCGATGCTCAAGACCACCTCGATGGTCTCGGTCATCGCCGGAGCCGAGCTGCTCACCGTCTCCCAGCGCATCTACCTGGGCAACTTCGAGGTCATCGCGATGCTGATCGTGGCCTCCATCTGGTACATGGTGCTCACCACCATCGCGAGCGTCGGCCAGCACTTCCTCGAGAAGCGCTTCGAGCGCGGTCACCACGCGCTGCCGACCAGGATCCGCCGCAACCTGCGGCCGTTCGGCAGGGGGAACGCGTGACGACCGGAACCGGCACTCGGCCCATGGTGCGGATCAGCTCGGTGCGCAAGTGCTTCGGCGCGGTCGAGGTGCTCAAGGGCATCAGCCTGGACGTGCCCGTGGGCGGCGTGGTCTGCGTCGTCGGCCCCTCCGGGTCCGGCAAGTCGACGCTGCTGCGCTGCGTCAACCGCCTGGAGACCATCGACTCCGGCCGCATCTGGGTCGACGGCGACCTCATCGGCTACGCCGAGCGCGACGGCCGGCTGCACCACCTCAGCCCCGCCGCCCTGTCCCGCCAGAAGCAGGACATCGGCATGGTCTTCCAGCGCTTCCACCTGTTCCCGCACCGCACCGCGCTGGAGAACGTCATGGAGGGCCCCGTCGTGGTCAGGGGCGTCCCCAAAGACAAGGCCCGCACCCGGGCGATGGAGCTGCTGGAACGCGTCGGCCTGGCCGACCGCGCCGGCCACTACCCGGCCCAGCTCTCCGGCGGCCAGCAGCAGCGCGTGGCGATCGCCCGCAGCCTGGCCATGGACCCCAAGCTGATGCTCTTCGACGAGCCGACCAGCGCCCTCGACCCCGAGCTGGTCCAGGAGGTCCTCGCCGTCATGCGCGACCTGGCCGCCAGCGGCATGACCATGATGGTGGTGACCCACGAGATGGGCTTCGCCCGCGAGGTCGGCGACGACCTGATCTTCATCGACGGGGGAGTGGTCGTCGAGCGCGGCAACCCCCGCGAGGTGCTCGCCGCCCCCCGCCACGAGCGCTTCCGCGCCTTCCTGGGGCAGGTGCTTTGAGCGACCTCGACCTGCTGCTGACCGGCGGCCTGGTGATCGACGGCACCGCCGGTCCCGGCGCGGCCCGGCACGCCGACGTCGGCGTCCACGCCGGCCGCCTCACCCTCCTGCCGCCCGGCTCCCGCGCCGGGGCCCGGGAGGTGCGCGACGTCACCGGACTGGCCGTCGCGCCCGGGTTCATCGACGTGCACACCCACTCCGACGGCGTCACCCTGATCGGCGGCGAGACGGGCCGCGACCTGGCCGGCGCCTCCGTGCTGCAGGGCGTCACCGTCGAGATCTGCGGCAACTGCGGCTCCAGCCTCTTTCCCGCGCTGCCGGAACGGCTGGCCGCGATGCGCGCCGAGACCCGCGTCTCCTTCGGCGGCGACGTCGGGATGTACGAGGGCTTCACCGAGTTCGCCGCCGCGCACGCCGCCGTTCCCCGCGCCAACCACCTGGCCTCGCTGGTCGGCCACGGCACGCTGCGCTCGGGGGTGATGGGACCGGTGGACCGGCCCGCCACCGCCGCCGAGCTGGAGACCATGTGCGCGCTGCTGGACCGGGCGCTGACGACGGGCGCCGCCGGCCTGTCCACCGGCCTCATCTACACCCCCGGCACCTACGCCGGCACCGGCGAGGTGACCGCGCTCGCGGCCGTCGCCGCCCGGCACGGCAAGCCGTACGTCACCCACCTGCGCGACGAGATGTCCCGGGTGGAGGAGGCGCTGGAGGAGGCCGTGGAGATCGCCCGCGGCAGCGGCGCGGCACTGCACGTCTCCCACCACAAGACCGCCGGGAAGTACGCCTGGGGGCGGACCGAGCGGACCCTGCCCAGGATCGCCGCGCTGCGCGCCGGAGGGATGGACGTCACCTGCGACGTCTATCCCTATACTGCGGGAAGCACGGCGCTGGCCGCGATGCTCCCGCCCTGGGCCTCCGAGGGAGGGGTCGCCGCGCTCACGGTGCGCCTGGCCGACCCCGGCCAGCGTGACCTGATGCGCAGGGCCATCGCCGAGGGCGTGCCCGGCTGGGAGAACACCGTCGGCAACGGCGGGTGGGACCGCATCTCGGTCGCCTGCGCGCCCCGCCACTCCGAGACGGAGGGGCACACGATCGCCGAGCTGGCCGCCGCCCGCGGACAGGACCCCCTCGACATGGCCGCCGACCTGCTCGTGGCAGAGCAGGGCGAGGTCACCATCATCAGCCACTCGATGATCGAGGACGACGTGCGGCGGGTGCTGGCGGCGCCGTACTCGATGATCGGCTCCGACGGGGTGCCCAAGCCGGGCGGCCGGCCCCACCCGCGCTGGGCGGGGACGTTCCCGCGGGTGCTGGGCCGCTACGTCCGGGAGCTGGGCCTGCTCGACCTGCCCACGGCGGTGCACAAGATGACCGGCATGGCGGCGGAGCGGTTCGGGCTGGCCGGGCGCGGCGTGATCGCCGACGGCGCCCACGCCGACCTGGTCGTCTTCGACCCCGGCACGGTCGCCGACGGCGCCACCTTCGCCGACCCGCTGCTGCCGCCGGCGGGCGTCCACTCGGTGCTCGTCGCCGGTGAGACGGTGGTCCGCGACGGCGCCGGGACCGGCGTCCGGCCCGGGGCGGTGCTTGCGGTATGAGAACCGGTCACGGCGGTACGGGCACCGTACGGCGGACGACGGAGGGGACGGGACGATGACCGAGTACGGCACGCCGGACGGCCCGGCGAACCGGGAGGGCCCGGCGGGACCGGACACTCCGGACGGCCTGGACGACACGGGCGGCCTGGACGGTCTGGATGTCACGGGCGACCTGGACGGCCTTGACGGTCCCGGCACGGTCGCGGTGTCCGTGCCCGGCATGATCTCCCGCCACGAGGACGCCGAGCTGGTCCTGGCCAGCACCGGCAAGCTGCTGCTGCTGGCCGCCGCGGCCCGGGACATCGCCGCCGGCGCGCTGGAGGAGGCCGAGACCGTGGAGATCCGCCCCGATGACCGCTGCGGCGGCTCCGGCCTGATGGGCGCGCTGTCCGGCGACCGCTGGCCGGTCGGGGATCTCGCGGTGCTGGTCGCCTCGGTGAGCGACAACACCGCCACCAACGCGCTGCTGCGCCGGATCGGCCTGGACCGGGTCGCCGAGGTCGCCGCCGGGCTGGGCTTCACGCGCACCCGCGTCCTGGACCGGATCCGCGAGCCCCGGCTGCCGTCGCACCCGCCGGCCTTCGCCCTCGGCACGGCCGGCGAGCTGGCCCGGTTCGCCGCCCGGCTCGACGGCGCGGAGGAGTGGAGCCGGACCATGCTGCGCTGGATGGCGCACAACACCGACCGGAGCCTGGTGCCCGCCCTGCTGCCGCACGAGCCCGAGGACCGCGTGATCCCCGCCGCGCCCCCGCGCGGGATGGTCTGGGTGGCCAACAAGACCGGCACCGACACCGGCGTGCGCGCCGACGTGGGCGTCATGATCGGCCCGGAGCGTCGGATCGGCTACGCCGTGGTGGCCAACGGGCCCGCCGGGAGCGAGCACGCCCTGGTGCGGAGCGCCCGCCGGGCGGGCCTGGCCATCGCCCGCCTGGCGGGTCTCACCTCCTGAGGCTCCATCGGGAAAGCCCGAACGCCCGGATCCCCGTCGCGGGGGTCCGGGCGTTCTCACGAGCCGGCGGGCGCGGGCGGGTGCGCCCGCCGCGCCACCCCGGGAGGCCGGCGCGCCGGGTCCTCAGGGAACCCCGGCACGCCGGGAACGGCCTCCGGAGCGGCGGTTCAGGAGGCGGCGAGGGCGGGATTGGCGTGGTGGGCGACCGGCTCGCCGCGCAGGTAGCGGGCCACGTCCTCGGCGACGATCCGCGCCGCCTTGGCCGCCGTCTCCTTGCTGGCCCCCGCCAGGTGCGGGGTCATCACCAGGTTGGGCGTGGTGAGCAGGCGGGACCCCTCGGGGATGGGCTCGGTGGGGAAGACGTCCACCGCGGCGCCGAACAGGTGACCCGAGTCCAGGGCGTCGCACAGGGCGTCGTAGTCGAGCAGCGCGCCCCGGGCGCAGTTGACCAGCACCGATCCGGCGGGCATCAGCGCGATCCGCTTCGCGTCGATCATGCCGGTGGTCTCCGGGGTGACCCGGGCGTGCAGGGACACGAAGCGGGAACGGCGCAGCAGCTCCTCCAGCCCCACCTGGCCGGGGACGCCGGTGACGTAGGGGTCGTACACCAGCACCTCGGCGCCGAACCCCTCCAGCATGCGGGCCACCCGGCTGCCGATCGCGCCGTAGCCGACCAGGCCGACCGTGCCGCCCTCCAGCTCCGGGCCGACGTGGTCGTACATGTAGTAGTCGCCCCGCCACACGCCCCGGGCGAGGTCGGCGTTGGTCTGCGGGATGCGCCGGGTGGCGGCCAGGAGCATGGCCACCGTGTGCTCGGCGGTGGCGACCGCGTTGCGGCCCGGCGCGAACGTGACGGTCACCCCGGCCTCGGTGGCGGCCTGGAGGTTGGCGTTGACCGGGCCGCCCCGGCTGACGCAGAACAGCTTCAGGTCGGGGCAGGCGTCGAGGACCCGCCGGGTCAGCGGCGCCATCTGGGTCACGCAGATCTCCACGCCGCGCAGCGCCTCGATCAGCTCCTCCTCCACGTCGGACGCCTCGTCGACCTCGCCCACCCGGCCGAACGGCACGACCGGCCACGGCAGGGTCAGCTCGCGGATGTCGGCGCCGCCGGGGACCACCTGCCTGAGCGCGTCCGCCAGGAGGTCGCTGCGCACGAAGTGGTCACCGGCGGCGAGGATTCGGATGGTCAACGAACGGCTCCAATCGGAGAGTTGAACTGCAGGATCGCGACCTGCCCGCCGTCGAGGCGCAGCTCGGTGACGGCGCAGTTGTCCAGGCGCGGGAAGAGCCGCCGGTAGGAACCGAGCGGTACCCCGATGAGCCCGCACAGCGCGAGCCTGATCGCGGTCGTGTGGGCCACCACCAGCACCCGCCCGCCGGGGTGGGCGGCGGCGATGTCGCCCAGGGCGGCGGTGAACCGGGCGGCGGCCCGCCCGGGGTCCTCGCCCCCGGGCAGCGGATGGGCGGCGGGATCGGCCTCGAAGGCGGCGCGGGCCTCGGGGAACCGCTCGTGCATCTCGGCGGAGGTCAGCCCCTCACCCCGGCCGAAGTCGAGCTCGCACAGCCGGGCGTCCACCCGCGGTTCGACGCCCGCCGCGCGGGCGCTCGCCTCGGCGGTGATCCGGGCCCGGCTCAGCGTGGACGTCCAGACGGCGGCGAGCCCGGCCGCGGCGGACCAGGCGGCCAGCCGTCCGGCCTGCTCGTGGCCGCGCGGGGTCAGCTCGACGTCGGTGACGCCGGCGTAGCGGTTCTCGGCGTGCCAGACGGTCTCGCCGTGGCGGGCCAGTACGAGCCGGGTCATCGGGTGCTCCTTCTCCGGGCGTGAGCGGCGGCCTCCGTGGGCAGCCAGCCGCGGTCCTCCAGTTCGGCGACGAACCGCAGGTAGTGCTCGCGCAGGTCCTCACCGCCGGGTTCGACGATTTCGCGGGTGCGGACCATCCGCGCCGCCGAGGCGGGCCCGGCGGCGAGGACGGCCATGCCGAGCGCGGGCTCGGCGTTCTCCCGCAGGGTCACCGGCCGGCCCAGCACGGCGGCCCTGACCCGGTTCCAGTAGGCGCTGCGGGTCGCGCCGCCGGTCAGCACGATCTCGCCGTCCACCGGGGCGCCGAGCAGATCGAGGTAGTCGAAGCAGAGCCGCTCGATGTAGGCGGCGCCGCGCAGGATCGCGGCGTAGCGGTCGACGTCGTCGCCGACGTGGCCGAGGGTGAAGCCCTCCGCCTCCGGCGCGGCGAACGGGAACCGCTCTCCCCGCGAGACCAGCGGGTAGACGGTGGCGGACGGGTCGGCGGAGGAGCCGCCGGATCCGAAGCGCCCGGCGGCCAGGCGGCTGAGCGCGTCGAGGTCGCGCCCGGCCAGGTCGCGGGCCAGCACGCCCGCGCCGGTGCTGGACGCGCCGCCCGGCAGCCACGAGCCGTCCGGGGCGCGGTGGGAGTAGACGACGCCCAGCGGGTCGTGGACCAGTTCCCGGGTGACGCCCTTGAGCACCAGCGTGGTGCCCATCACCGAGTTCCAGCTCCCGGGCGTGAGGGCGCCCGCGCCGAGCTGCGCCGCGCACCCGTCGGTGGTGCCGGCGACCACCGGCGTGCCCGCCGGGATGCCGGTGGCCTCGGCGGCCCCGGCGCAGACCTCGCCGAGCACGGTGCCGGGCCGTACCACGCCGGGCAGCACGGAGGCGGGGACGCCGAGGGCGTCCAGGACGTCCGACGGCCAGCGCTCGCCGATCAGGTCGACGCCCGTCTTCAGCGCGTTGCTCAGGTCGGTGGCGACCGGCCGGCCCGTCAGGCGGCGGTTGACGAAGTCGTTCTGGTGCGCCAGGCGCGCCCCGGCCGGGGCGTCGCGCAGCAGCCACAGCAGCTTGGGCAGCGCCCAGTTGGCCTGCATGCGGCGGTAGCCGAGCCGGTCCCAGACGTGCGCGCCGGCCTCGTTGACCCGATCGACCTCGTCGGCCGCCCGCCGGTCGTCGTACATCAGCCCGGGGGTGAGGGGCCGGCCGTCGTCGCCGGTGAGCAGGATCGTGCCGGAGGTGGCGTCCACGGCCACGCCGCCGACGGGGCCGGGCGGCACGTCGCGCAGCGCCTCGCGGGCGGCGGCGGCCAGCTGCTCCCACCACTGCTCGGGGTCCTGCTCGTGCCGGGGGCCGTCGCGGTGGCTGGTCAGCGGCCTGCTCGCCGCGCCGAGCACCCGGCCGTCGCCGGTGACGGCCATCACGCGCACGCTCTGCGTGCCCAGGTCTATGCCGATCCACACGCTCATGAGCGGCTCCGCGTCTCGGCGAGCAGTGGCCAGGACCGGGCGGCGGTCTCGCGCAGCGCGAGGAAGTCCCGGTAGAAGGTCTCGTAGGCACCGGGCCGCGGCCGTACGGCGTCGCGCAGCCGCACGTGGCGCCCGGCCGCCTCTTTAAGATCGGCGGCGGCGCCCGTCGCGGCCAGGCCGACGAGGAAGGCGCCGCGGGCGCCGACCTCGGCGTCGGCCGGCCGGAGCACCGGCAGGCCGGTGACGTCGGCGATCATCCGCACCCACAGGTCGCTCGCCGAGCCGCCGCCGCACACCCGCAGCTCCCGCACGGCGGGGCCGAAGGCGTCCAGGCAGTCGCGGACGACGAACGTGAGGCCCTCGAACACGGCGCGGGCGATGTGCTCGCGGTCGTGGTCGAACGACATGCCGAGGAAGGAGCCCCGGGCGAGCGGGTCGCAGAACGGCGCCCGCTCCCCGGCGGGGGACAGGTAGGGCAGGAACGCCAGCCCGCCCGCGCCCGGCGGGCTCGCCGCGGCCAGTTCGCCGAGGGCGGCCGGACCGGGCAGCCCGAGCAGGCGGCAGACCCAGTTGATCACCTCGACCCCGGCGAAGGTGGGGAAGGCCCGCAGGTAGCCGCCGGGGGCCGCGATCGTGATGCCCACGGCGGGGCCGTCGAGGCCGGGTTCGGCGACGATGGTCTCGGTGCACAGCGTGGTGCCCAGGATGCTGCACGCCCGGCCGTCGCCCACCGCGCCCGCCCCGACGGCGGTGGAGACGATGTCGTAGGGGGCCATCACGACCGGGGTCCCGGCGGGCAGGCCCAGCGACGCGGCGGCGGACGCGGTGAGCGCGGCGACGCGGCGCGCGTCGCCGCGCGGCTCTGGCAGCAGCCGCGCGGCCCACTCCAGGCCGAACAGCGCCATCAGCTCGGGGGAGTAGGCGCGGGCGCGCAGGTCCATGAACGGCGCCGAGGCGTCGGACTCGTCCGCGGCGGTCTCCCCGGTCAGCCGGGAGAAGATCCATCCGCCGCAGGTCAGCAGGGCCGCCGAGCGTTCCAGCCGCTCGGGGTCGTGCTCCCGCAGCCAGGTGAGGATGGCGTGCGGCAGTCCCGAGGCGGCGGCGGAGCCGTTGACGCGGAATGCGCGCCCGGCCGCGCCGGAGCGGTTCCAGGCGTCCACCGCGGCCGTGGCCCGGCCGTCGTTCCACAGGATCGCCGGGCCGGTCGGCTCACCGTCGGGGCCGACCAGCCAGGCGCCGTCGCCCTGGGCGGTGACCGCGACGAAGTCGACGGTCCCGGCCGAGGCGTCGGCGAGCCGGTCGGCGACCGCGCGCACCGTGCGCGCGACCGCCGCCCAGACCGTGTTCATGTCCTGCTCGGCGTGGCCCGGCGCGGGGCGGGACACGCCGGTCTCCTGCCGGGCGACCGCGACCTCCGCCCCCGCCTCGTCGTAGCCGACCGCCTTGACCACCGTGGTTCCGGCGTCGACGCAGATCGCCGCCATCAGGCCCGCCCGTGGGAGGTCCGCGACTTGCGCGCGACCGAGTCGACGACCACGGCCAGCAGCAGCACCACGCCCGTCACCACGAACCGGATGGAGGAGTCGAGGTTCAGCAGTGTCAGGCCGCTGGAGATCGACTGGATGACGATCATGCCGAGCAGCGCGCCGAACGCGGTGCCGCGCCCGCCGAACAGGCTCGTCCCGCCGATCACGGCGGCGGCGATGGCGTTGAGGTTCACGTCGCCGGCGCCGCTGCTCTGGTTGGCGGCGGCCAGCCGGGCGGCGGCCAGGATGCCGCCCACCGCGGCGAAGGAGGAGCAGAGCATGAACACCGAGGTGTAGACGGCCCGGACGTTGATGCCGGCCCGCCGTGCCGCCTCCACGTTGCCGCCGACGGCGTAGACCGACCTGCCCCACTTGGTGCGCGACAGCAGGTAGTGCATGACCAGCACCAGCGCGACGAACAGGACGAACATCCAGCCGACGCCGCGGGTCCGCCCGAGGTACCAGACCACGAACGCCAGCACCGCCAGCAGCGCGAGGCTCCGTACGGCCAGCATGGAGGTGGTCCTGGCCGAAAGGCCCGCCCGGCGGCGCTCCCGGGCGTGGAGGTAGCCGCTGGCGAACAGCCCGGCCGCGGCGACGACCGCGAAGGTGTACGACAGCCACTGCGGCACGAAGGCCAGCTGCGCGAAGTTCACCAGGGCCGAGTCGAACGGCAGGTTGATCGATCCCTTGGTGCCCAGCACGTACAGCTGCAGGCCGAGGAAGGCCAGCAACCCGGCCAGCGTGATGACGAAGCTCGGCACCCCGAAGCGGTTGAACAGCTGGGCGTACACCCAGCCGATCGCCGCGCTCAGCGCGATCGCCGCCAGGATGGCCGCCCAGACCGGCAGCCCCTTGTCGACGAACAGCACCGCCAGCACCGCGCCGGACAGGCCGCTGACCGAGCCGACCGACAGGTCGATCTCCCCGACCAGCAGCACGCACACGATGCCGAGCGCGATGACGCCGACCGCGGCCGACTCCAGCGTGAGGTTGACCAGGTTGGTGCTGGACAGGAAGACCGGGTTGAGGATCTGCAGCACGGCCCAGATCACCACGAGGCCGACCACGACGGGGATCACGCCGAGGTCGCCGCCGCGGGCCCGCTCGATCACGTCGGTGACCGCGCCGCGCAGCCCCTCGCGGCTCTGCAGCCGCTCGTCCTGCCGGTCGGTGGCGAGCGTGGTGGTCATGAGAGCCCCTCCTTGCGGCGCGCCCGGCGCTGCGACACCACGTTGTCGGTGGCGCCGGTGATGGCGGCGATGATGTCCTCGACCGAGACGTCGTTCACGTCGAACACCCCGTTGTTACGGCCCAGCCGCAGCACGGCCACGGTGTCGGCGACCGCCTTCACGTCCGCCATGTTGTGGCTGATCATGATGACGCCCAGGCCGTTCTCCCGGAGCCGTTCGACCAGGTTGAGCACCTCGGCCGTCTGCGCGACGCCCAGGGCGGCGGTCGGCTCGTCGAGAATGATGATCTTCGGGTCGCCGAGCAGCGACCTGGCGATCGCGACGGTCTGCCGCTGGCCGCCCGACAGTGACGCCACCGGCACCCGCACGCTGGGGATCTTCGCCGAGAGCTGGCGGAGCAGCTCCCACGAGCGCGTCTCCATCGCCACTTCGTTCAGCCGGAGCGGGCGGAGCTCCTGGCCGAGGAAGAGGTTCTGGATCACGTTGAGGTTCTCGCACAGCGCGAGGTCCTGGAAGACGGTGGCGATGCCGAGCCGGTGGGCGGCCGCCGGACTCGGGATGCCGACCGTCTTCGAGTCGAAGGTGATCGTGCCGGAGTCCGGCGAGTGCACGCCCGACAGGACCTTGACCAGCGTCGACTTGCCGGCGCCGTTGTCCCCGACGACGGCCACGACCTGACCCGCCGCCACATCGAGGTCGATGTCGGTGAGCGCGGCGACCGCACCGAAGGTCTTGCTGATCCCGCGCAGGGACAGGACGCTGTCTTTTTGCTGGGTGGCGGACAAAGGGGCTCCTCGAGATCTACTTGATGCCGAGCTCGGCGCATCCCTTGGCGTACTCACCCGTGCACACCTCGGACGCCTTCATGATTCCGCTCTGGAACAGCACCTCGTTGATGTTGTCCCTGGTCACGACCGTGGGGGTGAACAGCTCCGAGGGAGTGTCGTAGAGGGTGGTCTTGCCCGCGGGCTTCTTGCCCTGCACGAACTGGTAGGCCACGTCGGCCGCGGCCTCGGCCACGGTCTTGATGGGCTTGGAGATCGTGTTGTACTGGTCGCCGGAGATGATGCGCTGGGCGGCGGCCGACTCGGCGTCGTTGCCGGTGACCGGCGGCACCTTCACGCCCGCCGCCTTGAACGCGGCGATCGAGCCGCCTCCGGTGCCGTCGTTGGCCGCCACCACGCCCGCGATCTGGTCGCGGAACTTGGTGATCTGGCCGCTGACCCAGCCCTGGGCCTTCTCCGGCGACCAGTCGGGGGTGTCGAACTCGGCCAGCAGCTTGAAGCCGCTCGGGTCGACCGCGCTGTGGATGCCCTTCTTGATCAGGCCGGCGGCGGCGTCCGTCGGGGAGCCGTTGACCTGGAGGATCCCGCCCTCGGCGTTCTCCTTCTTCAGGTGGTCGACCAGGGACTGGCCGATCATCGAGCCGATCTTCTCGTTGTCGAACGAGACGTAGTAGTCGGCCGGGGTGGTGGGGATCGGCCGGTCGTAGGCGATGACCGGCACGTTCTGCGCCTGCGCCGACTTGACGATGGTCGCGGCGGCGGCGGAGTCGACGGGGTCGATCACGATGGCCTTGACGCCCTGGGCCAAAGCCGAGTTGGCCTGCTGCTGCTGTTTGGAGGCGTCGGAGTCGGCGTTCTGGTAGATGACGGTGCAGCTTGGGCACAGCTGCTTCATCTTCGCCTCGAACAGCGGCTTGTCGGCCAGCTCGTACCGGGTGGAGGCGAGGTCGGGCATGAGGAAGGCCACCTTGGCATTCTCCGCGCTCCCGCCACCGCTGCCGCCGGTGCCGCCGTCCGCTCCGGTGGAGTCGGAACCACAGGCGGTGAGCGCCATGCCTGCGATGACCGCCACCGCGGCGAACGCCGATGTCCGCATATGAGCTTTCTTCACGGATTCTTCCCTTGCTTGCTGTGTCCTCGCGGAGCGGATCTGCTACGCGGTCCCCCGAGGTCGGGCACGGTCCGCTACACGCGGTGATGCGCCGTGGCCGAACACGCTAGCCGTGTCCGGAATATTTGTCCAGCAAAAGTGTTCAGGGATTTTCCGAGCCTGTGACCTGGTCTTCATCCGCGCGTGGTGACCGGGGAGCTCCTTCCCGGAGCGCGGGGCGCGCGGGGGCGTCACCGTCCGTCAGCGGGCCCGGCGGCGGACGGCGCGGTACGGCGGGGCCCCTTCTGCCAGGACCTTTTCGTCAGGGGGCCGCCTCTCGTCAGCGGGTCGCCGACAGCAGGCTCTCCGCGGTCAGGGCGTCGGTGACGAGCTGGTTGAAGTAGCCGCCCCTGGCCCCGGCGACGATCGACAGGACCTTCTCCGGGCCGACCGCCACCGCGATCGAGACGGGGATGCGGCGCAGCTGCTCCAGGCTGGTCGCCACCAGCCGCTCGCTGCCCGGGTAGCCGACGGGCTCGCCGTCGCGGTCGTAGAAGCGCGAGCACACGTCGCCGACGGCGTCGCGCAGGCCGTCGGCGTGGCGGGGCACGAAGGCGGGCACGACCTGGCGCGTCAGCGGCGGCGAGCCGACGCCGACGATCGCGCACCTGGCGTGCGCCCACAGGTCCATGACCTTGCGCACCGACGGCTCGTGCTGCAGGGAGTAGAACAGCTCGGGGCCCGGCTGGGCGGGCGCGTACAGGTAGCTGGGCACGCCCCCGACGCGCTCGGCCAGCAGGCGGGTGGTCTCGTTCGTCTGGAACCAGGGCTGCGGGTCCTCCTGGCCGCCCACGGCCGGGGCGATCGTGACGCCGGGGAACCGCCCCAGGCTCTCCCGCGCGCACTCGTAGACCGTGCTGCCGGAGGAGACGAGCAGCACGTCGCCGGACTCCAGGCCCGCCGCGGCCAGCGCCCTGGCCAGGCCCGGGGCCAGCCACGGGCCCAGCGCCGGGCCGCCGACCCTGGGCACCAGGAAGACGCGCCGCAGGCCCAGCGCGGCGGCCACCTCGGCGGCCAGCGGGCCCTCCTCCAGCGTCGCCGGCCGGTGCACCCGGATCTCCACGATGCCGTGCCGGCGCGCCTCGGTCAGCAGCCGGCTCACCGTGGCCCGGCTGACGCCCAGCCGCTTGGCGATGTCGGCCTGGGTGGCGTCCTCAAGGTAGTACTGCGACGCCGCCGCGTACATCAGCTCCTGGGGGAACCGGGCCTGTGCCTCCGGTGCGGCGTCGGCGGCGTTCATGGGCGGGCTCTCCCTAGGCTCTGAACATATGTGCTGAACGGATGAGCGTTGACTATACCTGCGCGCCCTCCGAGGGAAAGGCTAGCGATCCCCGGCGCGGCCCGGTGATCAGTGCGACGCGTTGCGGAGCCGGGCCGAGGCGTCGCGCAGGTAGTCGATGAAGGAGCGCAGCGCCGGGTTGGGGTTGGTCGGGCGGGCCGCCGCGCCGATCCTGCGGTAGAGCCGGGGCCCGTCCAGCCGGCACACCTGGACGCCGGGGGCGCCCCGCGCGCCGAGGCTGGGCACCAGCGCGACCCCGAGCCCGGCCCGCACCAGCCCGAGCGTGACCTCGTAGTGGTCGCTGCGGCAGCGGATCATCGGGCTGAAGCCCTCCAGCGCGCTGGCCCGCTCCAGCACCGAGACCGGGGTGCCGGTGCCGTAGGTGGTGATCCACGGCTCCCCGGCCAGGTCGGCGAGCCGTACCCGCTGCGATCTGCCCGCGGGGTGACCGGGCGGCACGACCAGCAGCTGCGGCTCGTCGAACAGGTGGGTGACCTCGACCCCCTCCGGCGGTTTCCACGGGTCGAGCGCGTGCTCGAAGACCACCAGCACGTCGAGCGCGCCGCGCTCCAGGTCGGGCATCAGCTCGTGGGGCTGGCCGAGCACCAGGTCCAGCTCCACCGCCGGATGGCGGGCGGTGAAGGCCGACAGCGCCAGCGGCAGCAGCCGGTACCCCGCCGAGGCGAAGAACCCGATCCGCAGCTGCCCGGCGTCGGCCCTGGCCTGCGCCAGCAGGTCCTTCTCGGCGGCCTCGATGATGTCGAGCACCTCCTGGGCGCGGGTCGCCAGCCGCCGGCCCGCCGCGGTCAGCCGCAGGCTCTGGGCGCCCCGCTCGACCAGGCCCACCCCGGCCTCCTCCTCCAGCCGGGACAGCTGGTGGGAGACGGCCGACGGTGAGAGCCGCAGGACGCGCGCGGCACCGGCGATGCTCCCCGTACGGAAGACCTCCAGCAGGACCCGGAGGCGGTGACTGCTCAACACCGCCTCAGTATGGGGTAATTGTCAGGATATGAGGGAGTCGGCGCGGTCGCCGGCCGGGGAACGGGCCGGTCAGGCGTCCGGGACGGCGGTCACGGCCGGGCGCTCGGAACGCTCCGGATGCCCAGGGTTCCCGGGGCTTCCGGGGCTCCCGGGGTGCTCCGGATGCCCGGAGCGCTCGGGCTGTCCAGCCTGTTCAGCCTGTTCGGGCCGTTCAGTCTGTTCGGGCCGTTCGGGCCGTTCCGTGCGGGCCGCCAGATCGACGACCCGCCCGCCGGTGCCGGTGGCGCACAGCGCGGCGGCGAACAGGATGATCTGGTTGAGGATCTTGAGGAAGGCCAGCATCCCGACGGCGCCCGCCACGACCTGGTAGGCGGGGTTGGCCGCGGTGGTCTCCAGGTAGAACTGGCCGATGGTCTTGAGGATCTCCAGCCCGGCGGTGGCGAACAGCGCGGGCCCCAGCACCCGGCCGAGCGGCAGCCGCAGCCGGGGCGTCACGGTGAGCAGGGCGGCGGCCAGCAGCGTGTTCACCGCCAGGCCGAGCACGAACGAGACCGCCGACAGCAGCCATCTCGTCGCGTCGTCGGTGACGCCCACGGTGTGCAGGAACATCCAGTTCAGCAGCGACTCGGCGGCGAAGGACACCGCGAGGGAGACCGACAGCAGCAGTCCCAGCCCGGCCAGCACGCCCAGGTCGATCACCTGGCGCAGGAGGTAGGGGCCCGGATACTCCTCCAGCCGCCAGATCGCCCGGATCGCCGAGCGCATGCTGTCCACCCAGAACAAACCGGTCAACGGCAGGCCCACCAGGGCGATCGCCCCGGCCGTGCCCCGGGCGTCGCGCAGCGCCGCCACGTCCAGGCGGGGGAAGTTCTCGCTCAGGAAGACCTGCACTGTGGTGATGACCTTCGGGTCGTCCAGCACGTGCCCGATGATCGAGAACCCCAGCAGCCCGAGCGCGAACACCGCGAAGAACGAGTAGTAGGTGAGCGCGGCCGACAGTCGCCCGCCGTCCGCCTGGTCGTACCGCACCCCGGCGCGCACCAGGTGGTCCAGCCAGCCGTTGCGGCGGCGGGCCCGCGTCCAGAACGCCGCCATCCGCCCGGCGAATCCCGTGACCGTCATGGCGGGACACTACCCGGCGCCCGCCGCTCTACCGCCCTCCGGCACCCCGTCCGGCCGGCGGCCCCGCCTGCGGTGCCGGCCCGCCCCGGGACGGGGCCGCCGCCTGGTCAGCAGGAACGTCGCGACGAGCAGTACGGCCAGCAGCCCGGCGACCGGCACCGTCTCCGCCGGCACGCCGTACGGCCCCGTACTGAAGGCCATGGCGGGCGCGCCGGGGCCGGGGGCCGGGCGCACCTCGATCCGCGTGACCCCGGAGGGGACCGGCGCCCCTTCGGCCGGGGGCGCGCCGGTCAGGCTCTCCCTGACCTTGCGCGGCAGGCCGTAGCCGACGACCTTGCTCTCGTCACGGGTCTTGCGCTTCAGCCGGGAGCCGTCGACGTTCGCCTCGATCGTGTGGATCGTGTGGATCGTTCCACCCTCCACGCTCTCGACCACTCCCACATGGTCGATGCCGCCGATGTCCCCGCCGCCGGACCAGTCGAAGAAGACCAGCGCCCCCGGTTCGGGCGTGCGCGACCACGCGCCGTGCGTGGTGAACCATCGGGCGTGGGAGGGGGTCCAGGCGAACCGGCCGACGTAGTCGGCGACGCCGGCCTTCGCCGCGGCCCAGGCGATGAACATGTCGCACCAGGGGGCCTTCTCGTACTCGGCGTCCCGGACGACGTTGGCCGAGTACCACCGGCCGAACACGGTGGGCTGCCCGTCCCGCTGCCGGTACCCGAGCTCCGGCGCCATGGCCTTCAGCAGTGCGTCACCGATCGGATCCAAGGCCGTCAGCCACCCCGTCCGCGTGTCCTCCGCCCTTCCGCGAAGGGTGGGCGCCGTCCGACAATCCGGACTGTATTCCGTGCGACGCGAAGAAGATGGCCTTTTCCGATAAAAGAGCTATTTGTCCGGCATTTTGCTACCAGATCCGCTGGGTCACGGGAACGGCCGGCATTTCCGACCTGTCATGCCCGCCCGGAAGGCTCGGTCCAGCCGGGGGCCGGCCCGAATCGGGAGACCGTCGCCCGGACCGAAAAACCGTCGCCCGGACCGGGGGACCGTCGCCCGGACCGGAGACCCGCCGGACCGGGCGACGGCCCGGCGGGACCGACCGGCCCGGTGGAATCCACCCGCGCTGGGAGGCCCCGCGCCGGGAGGCCCCGTGCGGGGCGGGCGCGGCCTCAGATCAGGCCGAGCGACAGCATCGCGTCCGCGACCTGCTTGAACCCGCCGATGTTGGCCCCGGCCACATAGTCGCCCGGCATGCCGTACTCGTCGGCGGTCTCCAGGCAGCGGGCGTGGATGTCACACATGATCTCCCGCAGGCGCTGCTCGGAGAACTCGAAGCTCCAGGAGTCGCGGCTGGCGTTCTGCTGCATCTCCAGCGCGCTGGTGGCCACGCCGCCCGCGTTGGCCGCCTTGCCGGGACCGAAGGCCACCCCCGCCTCCTGGAAGACCCGGATTCCCTCCGGGGAGGTGGGCATGTTGGCGCCCTCGCCCACCGCGATGCAGCCTCCCCCCACCAGGGCCTCGGCGTCGCGACCGGTGATCTCGTTCTGGGTGGCCGACGGCATCGCCACCTCGCACGGCACCTCCCACACGGAGCGGCCGGCCATGAAGAGCGCCCCGCCGCGGCGCTCGGCGTAGGCGTCCAGCTGCCTGCGCTCGACCTCCTTGACCTGCTTGAGCAGCGCGAGGTCGATGCCCTTCTCGTCGAGGACGTACCCGGAGGAGTCCGAGCAGGCGACCACCACGCCGCCGAGCTGCTCCACCTTCTCGATCGTGTAGAGGGCGACGTTGCCGGCCCCGGACACCACGACGCGCCGGCCGTCGAACGACGTGCCGCGCGCCTTCAGCATCTCCTCCACGAAGAACGCGCAGCCGTAGCCGGTCGCCTCGGTCCGCACCTGCGCGCCGCCGTAGCTGAGCCCCTTGCCGGTGATCACCCCCGACTCGTAGCGGTTGGTGATCCGCTTGTACTGGCCGAACAGGTAGCCGACCTCGCGCTGCCCGACCCCGATGTCACCGGCCGGGACGTCGGTGTACTCGCCGATGTGGCGGTAGAGCTCGGTCATGAAGCTCTGGCAGAAACGCATCACCTCACGCGCGGAGCGGCCCTTGGGGTCGAAGTCGGAGCCCCCCTTGCCGCCGCCGATGGGCAGGCCGGTCAGCGCGTTCTTGAATATCTGCTCGAAGCCGAGGAACTTCACGATGCCGAGGTAGACCGAGGGGTGGAAGCGCAGGCCACCCTTGTAGGGGCCCAGCGCGCTGTTGAACTCCACCCGGAAACCCCGGTTGATCTGCACCTCGCCCCGGTCGTCCTCCCACGGCACGCGGAAGATGATCTGGCGCTCCGGCTCACAGATGCGCTCAATGATCTTGGATTCGGCGTATTCGGGATGCTTGGCGAGCACCGGTCCAATGCTCTCCAGCACCTCGCGAACGGCCTGGTGGAACTCGATCTCACCCGGGTTGCGGCTCAGAACGTTATCGTAGATCGACGCCAGTCTTTCGTGCAGCATCGCTCGTCCCCTCGTGTTGGCAGCGATCACAGTGATCTCTGCCAAGAGTAGGCGACGCGGATCCGCTGATCTTCGGAGGCCGGCCGCCCCGCGGGGAGGGCCCGCAGGGCGGCCGGCCAGGCGCCGAAGGCCGGTCAGCGGCCCGGGGAGGGCCAGGCGTTCGGGCGGCAGCCGTACAGCGACTTGGTCTGCTGGAGCATCACCGGGGCCCGCCGGCCGCGCCCGGGGCACGGCGTGTGGCCGTGGCCGAGGCCGTGGCCCACCTCGTGGTTGATGACGTACTCCCGGTAGGTGGCGACGTCGCCCCTGTAGCCCCGCACGCCCTGGTTCCACCGCATGGCGTTGATCACCGCGCGTCTGCCGTTCCAGCAGGACAGCATGCCGTTGGTGATCATCGGCAGGCACTGCCGGTCGGTCATCGCGGGGCTGGACAGCGACACCCGGATCTCCACCGGCCCGCGCGCCACGCGCTTGAACCGGAACCCCCAGCTCCGCGAGTCGTTCAGGGTCCGGTGCACGGCCTCGGCGAACTCCCGCCCGTCGAACGGCAGGCCGCGCTCGACCTCGACGATGTAGCGGATCACCCGTCCTCTGCCGCCCGCCGGCGGCTCGGCCCCGCCGCCCACGACGGCGTAGCGGCCGCCCGCCGAGGCCGGCACCTTCATCCGCTGCGGCTGCCGGCGGCCGTTGGCCAGGAGGAAGGGACGGTCCGTTCCGGGGGACGACCGCGGTGACGCCGTCGGCGCGGGGGGCGGGGTGGGGGTCACCGGCACCCGGGGCAGGGCCTCGGATGTGCCGGGTGTGTCCGGGACCGGTTCGAGACGACCGCTCAGCAGGGTGGCGCCGCCGGCCAGCAGCGTCGCTGAAATACTGAGGGCAAGAAAGCCCACAAAAGGTTTGCGGTCATAAAATTGTACCTTCCTGGACATAGGCCGTAAACCTTATTACCTCCCGCCGTCAGCGATCAGCCGGGAGGCCCACGCGGGCACCCGGCGACTGACTCCCGGTCCGGTTCCGGGGTACCGCCCGAGTTCCTGGGTACTGCCAGGGTTCCGGGGTACTGCCAGGCAGACGGTCATGGAAGCGGGTCCCCGCCCGGCGGGCCGCGGCGAGCCCGCGGCGGAGGCGGCGGACCGGGAGGCACCGGATCCGAGCCGGTGGATCCGGCGGAAAGGAGCACGCCGTGCAGCACTACGACGCGGCGATCATCGGCGGCGGGCCGGCCGGGCTGACGGCGGCCATGACGCTGGGCCGCTCGGTGCGCCGGGTGGCGGTCCTGGAGACGAGGCGACCACCGCGCAACGCCCCCTCCAGGGGAGTGCACGGCATCGTCGGCCTCGACGGCCTCACCCCCGACGAGTACCGCCGCCGCGCCTGGACCGACCTGGCGCGGTACGGCATGGCCGACATGTACGAGACCACCGCGACCGACGTGATCCTCGACCCCGAGGGGGGCTTCACCGTCCTGTCCGACCGCCGCGGTCCGCTGTGGGCGCGCCAGGTGCTCCTCGCCACCGGAGTGATCGACGTCCGCCCCGAGGTGGAGGGGTTCGACGAGTGCTGGGGCAGGACGGTCATCCACTGCCCGTTCTGCGTCGGCTGGGAGAACCGGGACCGCGCCTGGGGCGTGGTCACCTCCGACCCCGGTTTCGCCAGGACGGCCGCCGCGGGCTTCTCCGCCTGGAGCCACGACGTGATCGTCCTGGCCGACGGCGCCCTGCCCGAGCCGGTCCCCGAGGCCAGGGTCGTCGAGGGCAGGATCCGCAGGCTCCACCACACCGGCGGCAGGCTGCACACGGTCGAGCTGGAGGACGGCACGCTCGTCGAACGGCAGACCCTGCTGTGGCAGCCGGGCCAGCGGCCCGTCCCGCTGATCACGCGCCTGGCCGAGCGGCTGGGCCTGGTGCTCGGCGGCGACGGCTACGTCAAGACCGACGAGTGCCGCCGCACCAACGTGCCCGGCCTGTACGCCGCCGGAGACCTCATCACCGACTCGCAGGCGGCGATCGAATCGGCCGCGGCCGGATCGGTCGCGGCCTTCACGATGATCTCCGACGCCTGCGGCGCCTGGGCGGTGGAGCCCGCCTAGACGCCCTGACCGGTCCCGACCGGCCGTCAGCGGGCGACGGACCAGCCGTGGATCCTGCCGAGGGCGGCGGCGACGCGGGCGAAGCGGGCCGGGTCGAGGACCGCCCCCTCGCGGCGGATGTCATCCTCCTCAAGCGCGAAGACGCGGTCCAGCCGCAGGTAGGAGACCCGGCCGTCGCGGTCCCAGGAACCCGCGCCCAGCTCCAGCCACTCGCGGGGGTCGTCGTCGCCGTGGCTGGACAGCATCATCGCCAGCAGGCGCCGCCGGTGGCGGCCGACGACCAGCAGCGGCCGGTCCTTGCCCCGGTCCGGGTCCTCCTCGTAGGGGACCCAGGCCCACACGATCTCACCCGGGTCGGCCAGGCCGTCCAAATCGGGGGAGTAGTCGAGGGTCGCCGTCCGGTCCACGCCGTAGACCTCGCGGACCGCCCCCCGGGCCGGCCGCGGGTCCTCACCGAGATCACGCATCCGGACATCCTAATGACCCCGCCCCCGGCGGAGTCGCCGGGGGCGGGCCGAGGGGGACGTCCGGCTGGACTGCCCGGACCCGCCCGGACCCGCCCGAATCCACTCGGACGCGATCGGCCCGCCCGGTCCCGGCGGGTCCGGGCGGGCGGTCAGGAGGCCAGGCCGCGGACGGCGTCGGCGACGGGGACGTCGCCACCGACGAGTTCCACGATGTGGCGGTGCGGGCCGGGGGAGTCGAGCAGCTCCACGATGACCGCGGCGACGTCGTCGCGGGACACCCGCCCGGGCGGCACCGGCGGGTGCGACAGCGTGACGCGCCCGGCTCCGGGATCGTCGGTCAGCGTCCCGGGACGCAGGATCGTCCAGTCGAGGTCGCGGCGGCCCTGCAGGTCGTTCTCGGCGGCGGTCTTCGCGTCGATGTACGCCGCCCAGACCTCGTCGCTGCCCGGCTGGGGCGGCTGCCCGGCCCCCATCGAGGAGATCTGGACGAGGCGGCGGACCCCGGCGCGCTCGGCCGCCTCGGCCAGCAGGACCGCGGCCGCGCGGTCGACGGTGTCCTTGCGCGGCACGCCGCTGCCCGCCCCGGCCCCGGCGGCGAACACCGCGGCGTCCGCCCCGGCGAGGAGGGCGGCCACCTCCTCCACCCCCGCCTTCTCCAGGTCGCACACGACGGGCTCGGCCCCGGTCCCGCGGACGTCGTCCTCCTGCGCCGGGTCGCGGATCAGGCTGACGACCTCGTCCCCCCGCCCGGCGAGCAGCCGCCCCAGCCGCAGCCCGATCTTCCCGTGGCCACCGGCGATGACCGTACGCATATGAGCCTCCTCTGACACACGTCGTGGAAATACGGCTCGTCGTACCCCGGAGGACGCGCCTGTCACCGCCCGGAGAACTCCGGGTCGTAGGGGCTGCGGCCCTCCCGGATCGCCGCGACCAGTCGCGCGGTGTGCTCCTGCGCGGCCCGGTACAGACCGGGGCCGAAGCTGACGCGGGCGACCCCGAGCCCGGCCAGCTCGGCCAGTGACGGCGTGCCGGGGCGGAACATGATGTTGATCGGGCCGCCGATCCCCTCGGCCAGCGCGCCGATGTCGGCGGGCTCGGAGACGAAGATCGGGTAGACGCAGTCGGCGCCGGCCGCCAGGTACTCACGGCCCCGCCGTACGGCCTCGGCGAGCCGCTCGGCGGGGGAGCCGGAGCCGTGGTGGTAGACGTCGACCCGCGCGTTGATCACCAAGTCCACGCCCGCGGCGGAGGCGGCGGAGCGGACGGCCGCGAGGAAGACGGCCTGCTCGGCGGCGTCGACCATCTCGCCGGTTCGCGGGTCGGAGTCCTCCAGGTTGCAGCCGGCGGCGCCGGTCGCGGCGAGCCGTTCCACCAGCTCCGCGGGCGCCAGGCCGTAGCCGCGCTCCAGGTCGGCGGTGACCGGGGCGGCCACCGCGCGGACGATCCGGGCGATCGCGGCCAGCATCTCCGCGGCCGGGGCCGCCTCCCCGTCGTCGTACCCGAGCACCGGGGCGACCGCGGCGCTGCCGGTGGCGACGGCCGGGAAGCCCGCCGCCACGATCCGGGCCGAGGCGGCGTCCCAGACGTTGGGCAGCACCAAGGGGTCCCCCGGCACGTGCAGCGCGCGCAGCGCCGCGGCCCTGCCGGGGGCGGGCCGGTCGTTCGTCGTGTCCTCGGCGATGGTCATGATCCGACCCTAGAGGACCGGAGAGGCCCGGCCCCAGAGCCGATTCCACGTCACCGGACCGGGCCATTCCCGCGCCTCCGGAAGCCCGCCACCCGCCGCCCGCCGTATGACCGCCGTGCGTATGACCGCCGGGCCGTACGCCGGGCGTATGGCCGCCCGCCGCCTGCCCGTACGGTCGTCCCACCGGGAGGAACCGGGGCCGGCACCCGTCCGTGGCCGGTGCCCACCGGGTGCCCGCCGGGGGAGGCGGCCACGGCCGCGTGGTGAACGCGGTGTCCCGGTCGCGGGTCGCCGGGGCCGCGAACGACTCCGGAGGTGCCGAGGGCCGTCACTCCTCGGGTTCGACGCCCAGCGACCGGACGAGCTGGGCCAGCTCCTCGTGGAAGAGCTTGTCGGGGTTGACCGTCTGGGTGCGCAGGTGCCCGTAGATCTCCAGCGACACCAGGCCGTGCAGGTGGCCCCAGATGCGCAGCGCGAGTGCCACGCCGGCCGGAGGCAGTTCGGGGAACGCCGGACGGACCTTGCCGAGCAGCCCGGCGTCGAAGTCGGACCACTGGAAGTCGCTGCGCGCGTGAAGACGTCCGGTGTGCGGCCAGGCGGCGTCGGCGAGGGCGGCGATGCCCGTGCAGACCCGGTGCGCGGCATCCGGGGCGGCGCCGCCCTCGGGTGCCTGGTAGCCGGGCACCGGGTCGCCGTAGATGAGGCGGAAACCCTCGGGATTGGCCAGGGCCCACCCCCGGAAGGCCCGCGCCCACGCCTGGATCCGATCGGCCGGATGCGCCGCGGGAGCGTCGTCACCGAAGCCCTCCACCGGGGGCACTACGTCACAGCGCTCACCCGCGACGCCACCCGGATCGACGAGGAGCGGGAGAACATCGTCTGGAAGAACATCGACGTCCTCGATGCCGGGAGCATCGCCGCGGTCCTGCCCGGACTGGACGTCCTGATCAGTGGATACCAGCCCGGAAACGCCGCTGCCGACTTCGCCGACACCGTGTCGCGTTCGATCGCCGATCCCACGGTCTACGCCGCCGCCGCCCGAGCACTGCTCAAGGCGCTGGAGAGCCACCCCCGGACCCGGCTGATCGTGATCGGCGGTGCCGGCAGCCTGGAGGTCGAGCCCGGCCTCGTACGGGCGGACTCCGACGAACTCCTGCACGAGAGCCTCGACCGGGCGGGACTGCCGAGGGAGTACGCCGCCGCCGTGCGCGGGCATCGGGACGCCCTGAACGTCCTGCGCACCTCCAACCGGCTCTGGACCTACTTCAGTCCGGCCGAGGAGATCGCCCCCGGCCGACGCACCGGACGGTTCCGGATCGGGGGAGACCAGCCGGTCCTCGACGCCGCCGGACGCAGCCGCATCTCCTCCGAGGACGCCGCCGTCGCACTCATCGACGAGGCGGAACTACCCCGCTTCGTCCAGCGGCGCTTCACCATCGGCTACTGAACCGGCCGGATCCGCCCGCCCCGCCCGGACAGCACGAGACCCCCGGCGCCCTCGCCGTGGGCCGGGGGTCTCGCGTCAGGTCGTCGGATCAGGCGCTCTTGCGGCGCTGGGCGCGCAGAATCGCCAAGCGCTCGTTGAGCACCTCCTCAAGGTCCTCGATCGTGCGACGCTCCAGCAGCATGTCCCAGTGCGTCCGCGGCGGCTTGGCCTTCTTGGCCTCCGGGAGCTCACCGTCCACCCGCAGGGCGTTCGCGCCGCACATGCGGCACTCCCACGTCGCCGGGATCTCGGCCTCGGCGGCGAGCGGGACGTCGAACCGATGGCCCTTCGGGCAAATGTAGGACACCTCCTGGCGCGGAGCCAGATCGGTGTTGCGGTCGTTCTCGTAGCTGGTCGCCCCGAGTCGGGTACCGCGTAGCGCACGCTCGCCCATGTCTCAATGCCTCCTGAGGGCCCCGTCGTGAGGGGTTTGTCTCCCACGGCGTACAACGCTTGATACCGTGTGTGGATTCCCACACACGAGGAGATCCAATCGCGCGTTCCTTGCCGGGTCTGCGATGCGCTTTTGGGAAGATGTCTCAGAGGCGTTCGGGCACCTGGTTGCCCGCCGCGCGGATCGCCCGGGGCAGGTTCACCGCGGCGAGCAGGACGAAACCCACCACGAAGAAAATGACCAGCGAGACGATGCCGAGCCGGTAGCTGTCGGTGAGCTGCAGCGCCAGGCCCAGGGTGAACGACCCGAGGAACGTCGAGCCCTTGTCGCTGATCTCGTACAGGCTGTAGTACTCCGCCTCCTTGCCCGCCGGGATCACGTGCGAGAACAGCGACCGCGACAGGGCCTGTGTGCCGCCCATCACGATCGCGATGGCGAACCCGAGCGCGAAGAACGGCAGGGCCGCCCCCTTGGGCAGGAAATAGGCCACGGCCACCACGCCGGTCCAGGCGACCAGCGCGGCCAGCACGACGCGCTTGGCGCCGTAGGAGGCGGCCAGCCGGCCGAGCAGCAGCGCGCCGCCGAAGGCGACGAACTGCACCATCAGGATCGCCCCGATCCGCACGGTCTGGCCCAGCCCGAGCTCCTTGTCGGCGTAGGTGGCCGAGAAGGAGATGACGGTCTGCACGCCGTCGTTGTAGATGAGATAGGCCACCAGGAACGCCAGCGACAGCGGGTACCGGCGCAGCTCCACGATCGTGCGGCCGAGCTGGCGGAAGGTGCCGGTGACGGCCCGGCCCACGCTCTCGGAGCCCTGGGCGAGCGCGCGCCGGTTGCGCAGCCGCAGCATCGGGATGACCGTGAACCCGCCCCACCACAGGCCCGCCGACGCCAGCGCCAGCCGTACGGCGTCGCCCTCCGTCACGTGGAAGGTGTCGTGGTAGAGGAACAGGCCCAGATGGACGGCGAGCAGCAGGCCGCCGCCGAGGTAGCCGAAACCCCAGCCCATGGCCGAGACCCGGTCGCGCTCGTCCGGCGCGGCGATCTCCGGCAGGAACGAGTTGTAGACGACGAACGCCGCCGAGAACGAGACGCTGGCCATCACGAACAGCGCGCCGCCCAGCAGATAGCGGTCGCCCGACAGGAACCAGAAGCAGACGGTGGCCCCGGCGCCGAGATAGGCGAACAGGCCCATGATCTCCCGCTTGCGGCCCGTGTGGTCGGCCAGAGCCCCGGCGACGGGCATCAGGAAGATCTGCAGAACGGCCGAGAAACCCACCACGAAGGAGTAGTAGGCGCTGGGCCGCACGTCGAACCAGAGCACGTCCACGTACGGCCGGCCCGCCGCGGCGGTCTCGGCGATCGTCGTCAGGTACGGGCCCAGGAAGACGGTCAGGACCGTGGTGGGGAAGGCGGAGTTCGCCCAGTCGTAGAAGTACCAGCCGCGTTGCTCGCGCAGGCGGTTCGGGGACGGGGAAAGGTCCTCGGTGACCTTTTCGGCGGTCATGACGGTCCTCGGTTCACTGGGGGGAGGCTGGAACTGGAAGATCGGGAAGGCCGTGGATGCCGGGCCGTTCGGACGGGTGGCCGGGACTTTCGGGTGGGCGGCGGGGGTGTTCGGATGGGCGGCCGGGGCTGTCGGTGGGCGGCGGGCCGTTCGGACGGACGGCCGGGGCGTTCAGACGGGCAGGCCCGCCGGGTGCCACAGGCCGCGTTCCTCCAGCACCCGGCGCAGGCCGGAGATGTTGTCCGTCATCACGCCGTCCACGCCGAGATCGAGCAGGCGATCCATCTCGCCGGTGTCGTTGATGGTCCACACGTGGATCTGCATGCCCAGGGCGTGCGCGGTGCGGATCAGGGCGGGCGTGGTGACCCGCAGGCCGCGGAAGCCCAGCGGGACCTGGGCGCACGGCACCCCGGCGCGGGCCAGGCGGGCCAGCAGCCGGCCGTAGCGGGTGGTGGAGGAGGCGGCGCGCAGCGACATCACGCCGAGCGGGCCGAGCGAGGAGCACACGTCACGGCCGATCGCGGCGCGGGCCCGGGCCAGCCGCTCCTCCGAGAAGGAGGTGACACAGACCCGGTCGTAGGCGTTGGTCCGCCTGATCACCCGGGCCAGCGGCCCGATGGACGAGGTCTCCTTGACGTCGATGTTGAACCGCGCCCCGGGCCAGGAGCCCAGCAGGTCCTCAAGGAGCGGGATCTCCTCGGCCCCGCCGATCCGCGCCTGCCGGACCACCCGGTAGGGCAGGTCGGAGATCCGGCCGCGCCGGTCGGTCACCCGGTCGAGGGTGTGGTCGTGGAAGGCCAGCAGCACCCCGTCGGCGGTCGCGTGGGCGTCGGTCTCCAGGTAGGTGTAGCCGAGCTCCACGGCGCGGGCGAACGCGGCGTGGCTGTTCTCCCGGCCCTCGGCCGCCCCGCCCCGGTGGGCGAAGGCGAGCGGGCCGGGATGGTCGAGGAAGGCATAACGGCGCTGCACGTGCAGGAGTATGCCGCCTGAGGGCGGGGCGCGTCACCGGGACGGGCGGTGAACGTTCGCGGTGGCCCCGGTGAAACAGCGGGCGCCCGCGGCCGTGTGCCCGCGGCGCCGGACGCCGCGGGAGCCGGCTTCACCCGCCAGGGGGCCGGTTCCCGGACGCGCCGCGCCGGGAGCGGGCTCAGTTCCCGGTGGGCATGCCCTTCGCGGCCCACTCCTGGCGGCGGGCCTCGGCCACCGCGATCGCGGTGGCCACCCCCACGTTGAACGAGCCCACCCGGCCGAC
Organism: Streptosporangium sandarakinum; assembly: GCF_050942225.1. NCBI lineage: Bacteria > Bacillati > Actinomycetota > Actinomycetes > Streptosporangiales > Streptosporangiaceae > Streptosporangium > Streptosporangium sandarakinum. The sequence continues at coordinate 4,771,405 of NZ_CP192034.1, read as the reverse complement.
CTGCGGGATGTAGCAGACGCCGTCGGCTGCCTCCAGCAGCGCCGGGGAGCAGCCGTGGTCCTCGCTGCCCACCACCAGGCACACGTCGCCGTCGAGCTTCGCCTCGTGCAGCGGCACCGCGTCCCCGGTCAGCTCGACCGCGATCACCCTGAAGCCGTCGTCCTTCGCGGCCCGCACCGCTTCCAGGACGGGGACCGGCTCGTCCCACGCCACCAGGCGGTCGGTGCCCAGCGCGGTCTTCTGCGCCTTGGGGTTGGTCGGGGGAGTGGCGTTGCCCGCCAGCCAGACGTGCTCCACCCCGAAGGCGGCGGCCGTACGGAAGATCGAGCCGATGTTGAACGGGCCGGTCACCGACTCCACGATCAGGGCGAGCCTCCCCTCGGTGTGCCTGCGCCAGGTGCGGTTGAGCCGCTTGACGTCCGTCTGCCGCAGCTGCCTGCGCGGATTCGCGGTCATCGTTCGTTCACCGTTCCTCGTTCGTCGTGGTTCACCCGGGCGCGCCGCGGCTCGCCGGGGTCGTTCGTCACCGGGCCGTACGGCCGGCGCCCGGGGGAGGCAGGGCCCCGCCGGGGCGGGTCTCAGCCCTTCCGGTCCGCGGGGCGGGCCTCGACCCTGAGGACCCGGTAGGAGGAGCGGGAGGCCGCTCGGGTGGCGGGCCAGCCCTGCTCGTTCAGCCAGCGCTGCAGCGAGTCGGACCCCAGGTGCTTCTGGACCACGAGGTGGGCGACGCCGTCGGGGGTGAGCCGCGACAGCCAGCGGGTCAGCATCTCGTGCATCGCGGTCTTGCCGATGCGGATGGCGGGGTTGGACCAGATGGCCCGGAACCGCACCTCCGGCGGGACCTCGTCGACATGCACTGACCTTACTTTGTCAAGGCCCGCGCTCCGGGCGTTCCTGGCGCACAGGTCGACCGACCTGCGGTTGACGTCGACGGCCCAGACGGTCGCGGCGGGCGCGCGGGAGGCCATGGTCAGGGCGATCGGGCCGTAGCCGCAGCCGAGGTCCAGCAGGTCGCCCTCGGCCGGGGGAGGTGGCACGGTCTCCAGCAGGATCCGGGTGCCCTGGTCGACCCGTTCGGGGGAGAAGACCCCGCTGTCGGTCTCCATCCTCAGGTGAAGGTCGGGGAGCACGAGCGTGACCGAGCCGGGACGGCTGGCGGTCTCGGGACGCTCCTCGAAGTAATGTGCCACGTCGTAGAACGTTACCAACGCCCGGGACCGCGCCGGGGCGGCCGTGTCCCCGGGACCCGTCGGCGGGCCGCCCGGCGTCCGGGGCGGGGAGCGGCCACGGCCGGGAGGCGGCCGGGTCAGGGCAGCCGCGTGCCCAGCAGCATCGAGGCCGCGGCGACCGCCATGCCGGTCAGCGCCGCCGCCACCACGAACCACTGGGTGACCTCCTGCTCGACCGTCTGGTAGCCGAGCGAGGTGCCGATCTGCTCGTAGACCTCCCGGAGCTGGCTGCCCGACTCCGCCTCGTAGGCACGGCCGCCGGTGCCCTCCGCCAGACTCTGCAGGGTCGCCTTGTTCACCGGGACGTTGACGTCGCGGCCGTCGATCGTGACGGTGCCGTCCTGAGTGCCGTAGGCGATCGTGGACACCGGCACCCGGGCGGAGGCCGCCGCCTCGACCGCCTCGGCCACCGTACGGCCGGAGGTGTTGTCGCCGTCGGACAGCAGCACGACCGCGGCGGGCGGCGGGTCGGTGACCGCCTGCTGGTCGAAGGAGCGGACGGCGTCGAGCGAGTTGAACACCGCCTCCCCGATCGCGGTTCCGGCCCGGGTGCTGAGGTTGCCGATGGAGGTGTTGACCGCCTGGTGGTCGGTGGTGGGGGAGACCACGACCGAGGCGGAGCGGGCGAAGGCGACCACCCCGACGTTGAACCGCTCGGGCAGGTCCTTGACGAACTTCTGCGCGGCCTGCTTGGCGGCGGTGATCCGGCTGGGTGCGACGTCGCCCGCCTCCATCGACAGCGAGACGTCCAGCGCGATGATGATGGTGGCGCGGTCGCGCGGGACCCGCACCGAGTCGGCCGGCCGGGCCGCGCCCAGGACCAGCAGGGCCATCATCAGCAGGAACAGCGTGGGGGCGACGTGTCGTCGCCAGCCGGGCCCGGCCGGCGCCACCAGTGCCAGCAGCGGCAGGTTGGTGAAGCGCACCGCGTGACGCCGGCGGGCGAACTGGGCGGCCACGTAGCCCGCCACGACCAGCGCCAGCGCGGCGAACAGCCACAGCCAGGCCGGAGAGAGGAAGGTCACCGTGCCACTCCTGACGTCGGATGCCGGTGCGCCAGGTGCGCCGTGCGCCGCTGCCGCAGGACGAACTGGGCGATGTCGAAGATCCAGTCGCGGTCGGTCCGCAGCACCAGGTGCGCCACTCCGCAGCGGCGCAGCGTCGCGCGGGTCGCCGCGCGCTGGGCGGCGGCCGCCTCGGCGTAGGCCGCCCGCAGCCTGCCGGTGAGCCGGACCTCGCGGGTCCGCCCGGTCTCGGGGTCGACGAGGCTCACCAGCCCCACCCCGGGCAGCTCCAGCTCACGCGGGTCGATCACCTCGACGGCCAGCACCTGGTGGCGGGCGGCCAGCCGGCGCATCGGCCGCTCCCAGGGCGGCTCCAGACGCGGATCGAGGACGGGCTCGGCGCCCAGGAAGTCGGAGACGATCACCCGCAGCCCGCGGCGGCGCCGTACCGAGGCGAGCACCTCGACCGCCTCGGCGAGGTCGGGGGCGTCGGCGACGGGGCGGCCCCGGGGGGCCTCCGCCAGCGAGTGCAGCAGCCCGTAGAGGGCGGGACGGCCGCTCCTGGCGGGCATCCGGTGGATGTGCTCGTCGTGCAGGACGTAGGCGCCGAAGCGGTCGCCGATCCGCCCGGCCAGGAAGCCGATCGCGCCGATCGCGGCGACCACGAGGTCGCGTTTCTCCATGACGGCGGTGCCGAAGTCCATGCTGGGCGACAGGTCGGCCAGCGCCCAGGTCTCCAGCTCCCGGTCGGCGATCAGGTCCCGCACGTGCGGGACGCCCGTGCGGGCGGTCACCGCCCAGTCCATGCGGCGGATGTCGTCCTCACCGGGGACGTAGACGCGGCTGTCACCGGCCTCGCTGCCCGGACCCGGGATGAGCCCCTCGTAGGAACCGTGCAGCAACCCGTCCAACCGCCGGACGATCGTCAACTCCAGCCTGCTCAAGGCGACGCTGCGCGTCGCGGCTCGGGGGCTGTGTTCATGGCGACGCTGCGCGTCGCGGCTCGGGGGCTCATGTCCGGTGTCTTTTGCGCTCATTGCGACGCTGCGTGTCGCGGCTCGGGGGCTTGAGTCCGGTGTCTTCCCTCGTCGTTCACTCGCTTCGCTCGCTCTCTCCTCAGTCCAGACACCGGCGCCCCCTCGCGGGTTTTCTCGCTTCTGGGTCCGGATGGCGGGTCCCTCACCTCGAGGGTCATGACCTTGGTTTTCCGGGTCATCGGGCGGGCTGGTTCCAGACGACCAGGGGTGGGGGGACGGCGGCGAGGATGCGTCTGACGACGTCGTCGGGGTCCACGCCGTCGGCGAGGGCGTCGAAGGTGAGCATCAGCCGGTGGGACATCACGTCCACGGCCACGTCGCGGATGTCGTCGGGCAGCAGGTAGTCGCGGCCCCGGAGCAGGGCCAGGCCGCGTCCGGCGGCGACCAGGCCGAGGGTGGCGCGGGGGCTGACGCCGACCTCGACGCTCTCCGCCAGGTCGGCCAGGCCGTACTCGGCGGGTGAGCGGGTGGCCATGACCAGCCGGACGACGTAGTCGGCGACGAGCTGGTGCACCGAGACCCGGTCGGCCATGGCCTGCAGCCCCATCAGCCGCCCGGGGTCCAGCACCGCCTTGGGGGCGGGCGGGGTGACGCTCATGCGGTGCAGGATCTCCAGCTCCTCCTGGGCGCTGGGATGGGAGACGCGGATCTTGAAGAGGAACCGGTCGCGCTGGACCTCCGGGAGCTGGTAGACGCCCTCGGACTCGATCGGGTTCTGGGTGGCGAGCACGATGAAGGGCCGTGGCAGGGGATGCGTCCGGCCGGCGAGGGTGACCTGCCGCTCGGCCATGACCTCCAGCAGCGCGGACTGCACCTTGGCGGGGGCGCGGTTGATCTCGTCGGCGAGCAGGAAGTTGACGAACACCGGGCCGAGCTCGATGTCGAAGGACTCCCGTGACGGGTGGTAGACGCGCGTCCCGACGATGTCGCTGGGCACCAGGTCCGGGGTGAACTGGATGCGCGCGAAGTCACCGCCCACCACGGTGGCCAGCGTCGAGGCGGCCAGGGTCTTGGCGACGCCCGGCACGCCCTCCAGCAGGCAGTGCCCGCGGGCGAGGAGCGCGACCAGCAGTCGCTCCACCATGTGGTCCTGACCCACGATGACCCGCCGCACCTCGGCGAGGGCCTCGCGCAGCAGTCCGGTGTCGATCTCGCGCGGCAGTTCTTCGGCGACGGTCATGGTGACATTCCACCAAATGAAAACCCGCGCCGCACGGCTGGGCGGGGGTATTTCCCCCGGTCTCCGCGTGGCCCGCCGCCCGCGGCTCGCGCGGGCCGCGGGCGGCGGCGGGCGTGTGCTTTCATGGCAGTCGTGGCCAGTCCGCTCCAGTACGGTGATCCGCCCCATCTCGGGCCCTTCGTCCTTCGAGCCCGCCTGTGGGCGGGGCCGGCCGGGCTCGTCTACCTCGGGCAGGCCCCCGACGGCAGGGCGGTCTCGGTCGCGGTGCTGACCCGGGGGGCGGCGCTGGACCCGGCGGCCCGTGACAGGTTCGTCGCCGCGATCCGCGAGGCCGCGTCCGGCCGTTCGGTCGTGCGGGGGTGGGTGGCCAGGGCCACCAGGGGCCGGACCGCGCTCGCCGCCGACGCGCCGCCGGTGCTCGGGATGAACGGCGGGAGCGCACCGTGGGTGGCCACGCCGTACGAGCCGTCCCGGGCGGGCGCCGAGCGGTTCCTGGAGCCGGTGCTGGTGCGCGGCATGCTGATCGGCGAGCGGCACGGCCCGGACTTCGCGCCGTACTGGGTGAGCGACCGCGTGCCCGCGCTTCCCGGCCCGCCGAAGCCCGCCCCGCCGCCCACCGAGCCCCGCCGATCGGTGGTCCTGGCCGGGGTGGTGCTGACCGTTCTGCTGGTGATGACGGTGGTGATGGCGTGGCTGCTGCTGCGTGCCGAGGGCGAGGCGCAGACGCCGCGCAGGCCGCTGCCGGCGACGGTGTTCGTGCCGACCCCGCCGCCGGTCCCGGGCACCCCGGACCCCAACCGGCCCACCGTGTCGCCGTCGCCGTCCCCCTCGCAGAGCGGTACGGGGACCCCGGGCCCCCGGGAGGGCGACGAGGACGACGGCGCCCCCATCTGACCGGTCCCTGGCCGGGTTGGAAACGCTGCAGGTGGACAACGCACGCTCAGGGCTGGTCCCGGCGCGACATCTCCCGCCGGCTCGGGCCGACCAGGCAGGCGCACGCCGGGTTCGCCGTGCTCCAGGCCGAAGGGGGATCGGGGAAGCCGACGTGTCAGGCTGGACGTGTCAGGTTCATCGCCTTGACCGCCGTGACCAGGGGAGCCAGCTCGGGGTTCTTGGAGGCTTCGTCGAGCGCCTCTCTGAGGGCGGCGTCGTTGGTCGGCCGGGCCTGTTGCAAGAGATTCAGGCCCGCTTCGGTGACATCGGTGTAGATGCCGCGGCGGTCGGTCGGGCACAGGTAGCGGGAGAGCAGGCCGCGGTCCTCCAGGCGGGTGACCAGGCGGGTGGTGGCGCTCTGGCTGAGGACGACCGCGTCGGCGACCTGCTTCATCTGGAGGTGCCCGCCCTCGCCGCTGTGCTGGCGGCTGAGCACATCGAGCAATGAGTACTCTCGCACGGTGAGGTCGTGCGCGGACTGTAGGGCGCGCTCGATGTGCGTCTCGATCCTGCCGTGCAGGAGGGAGAGGGCCGCCCATCCGTTGGCGAGGGCGGTCAGCGCGGGATCCGTGGCGGTCATGGCTCGGGTTCCTTCCGGTGCGGTCGAAGCCGAGAATATCCCTTTCCTGGGATTATCGGCGAGATCCTGTATAGCGCTTATGCAAGTATCTCTGGGTGGCGGCCGTCGTGCCGGCATGGAGCGGGATCGACATGGCCGTCCGTCCTCGCGCGAGATCGAGAACGCGCTCGGGTGAAACGGGCCGCCCTTCGTCGGGAGCGGCCTTTGCCCACGTGACGTGACAACCCATGTCTGCGGGGAGTCGGCTCCAGGCGTTTCTCGCGGACATCGGCCCCGAGCCGGTCGGCACCCGGGTCGCCTGCTTCAACGACCCGGACGGCGCGAACCTGGAGGTCATCCAGCCGAAGGGCGGCTTCGCCCGCCGGCGATCCGGGCCTCGCCACCCGCCCTGTCCGGTGGCGATCATCCGTCCGGGGGGGCGGGCGAAGGCCTGAGGCGAGGGTGCGGCCTGGACCGTCTCCTGTCCGGGACGGCGCCGGCGCGCCGCCGCATCCCGGGCGGATCGGGATATCAGGCGCAAGGAGAGTACCCGCGTTTGCATTTATGACGCGTCTGCAATTATTGTTTGAGCTTGTAACATGCACCAGCAATCGTACGTGAAGGGCTACGCTCGTGCCTCTCGCACTCCTCGCCCTGGCCATCGGGGCCTTCGGGATCGGCACCACCGAATTCGTGATCATGGGCCTGCTGCCCGAGATCGCCGCCGACTACGGGGTGTCCATCCCCACCGCGGGCCTCCTGGTCACCGGCTACGCGATCGGCGTCGTCATCGGCGCCCCGCTCATGACGATGCTCGGCACCAGGATCAGCCGCAAGACGGTCCTGATCCTGCTGATGGGCCTGTTCGTGGCCGGCAACGCGCTCTCCGCGCTGGCGCCGGGCTTCGGGCTGATGCTGAGCGGCCGTGTGGTGGCCTCGTTCGCCCACGGCGCGTTCTTCGGCATCGGCTCGGTGGTCGCCGCCGACCTGGTCGCCCCGGGCAAGAAGGCCGGCGCCATCGCCACCATGTTCACCGGGCTGACCGTCGCGAACATCGTGGGCGTGCCCCTGGGCACCTTCATCGGGCAGGCGGTGGGCTGGCGCACCACCTTCGCGATCGTCGCCGCGCTCGGCGTGGCCGGGCTGCTCGGCATCGCCGCCCTCGTACCCGCCATGCCCCGGCCCCAGGGCGCCCGCCTGCGCGGGGAGCTGACCGCGTTCCGCAACCCGCAGGTGCTGCTCGCGATGGCGATGACGGTGCTCGGCTTCGGCGGCGTCTTCGCGGCGATCACCTACATCGCGCCGATGATGACCCAGGTCGCCGGCTACTCGGACAGCGCCATCACCTGGCTGCTGGTGCTGTTCGGCATCGGCATGTTCCTCGGCAACCTGCTCGGCGGCCGATACGCCGACCGGGCGCTGATGCCCATGCTGTACACCACTCTTAGCGGGCTCGCGGTCGTGCTCGCGCTGTTCACCGTGACCGCGCACAGCAAGATCCTCGCCGCGATCTCCATCCTGCTCGTCGGGGCGCTCGGCTTCGCCACCGTTCCGCCGCTGCAGAAGCGTGTCCTCGACCAGGCGCACGGCGCGCCGACGCTGGCCTCCGCGGTCAACATCGGCGCCTTCAACCTCGGCAACGCCCTGGCCGCGTGGCTGGGCGGGATCGTCATCGCCGCCGGCCTCGGCTACACCGCCCCGAACTGGGTCGGCGCCGTCCTCGCCGCCGCCGCGCTGGGCCTCGCCTTCTGGTCCGCGGTCCTGGAACGCCGCGCCCCTGTGCGTGACACGGCGGCCGTCATGCCCGTTCCCACCGCCGTCCACCACTGATCCTTCGCCACCGCCGCACCGGAGGAACCCACCCGATGACCCGTACCCCTTCGAAGACGGCCTCATCGGCGCCCAGACCGTCCGCTGCCCCCTCATCGACCGCAACCGTAAGGAACTGAACGATCCATGACCGTCCCCACCGTGACGCTGAACAACGGCGTCCAGATCCCTCAGCTCGGCTTCGGCGTCTTCCAGATCCCCGACGACCAGACCACCTCCGCCGTCGCCGCCGCGCTTCAGGCCGGCTACCGCAGCATCGACACCGCGGCGATCTACGGCAACGAGGCCGGCGTCGGCCGGGCGCTGGCCGCTTCGGGCCTGCCGCGCGAGGAGCTGTTCGTCACCACCAAGCTGTGGAACGCCGACCAGGGATACGACGCCACCCTGGCCGCCTTCGACGCCAGCCTCGCCAAGCTCGGCCTCGACCACCTCGACCTCTACCTGATCCACTGGCCCACCCCCGCCCGCGACCTCTACCTGGACTCCTGGCGGGCCATCGAGCGCCTCATCCAGGAGGGGCGGGTCCGCGCCGCGGGCGTGTCGAACTTCCAGCCCGTCCACCTCAAGCGCCTGCTGGACAACAGCGCGCTCGTCCCCGCGGTCAACCAGGTCGAGCTGCACCCCGGCCTCCAGCAGGCCGCGCTGCGCGCCTTCCACGCCGAGCACGACATCGCCACCGAGGCATGGAGCCCGCTCGCCCAAGGCGCCGTCCTGGACGACCCGGCGATCACCGCGATCGCCGAGCGCACCGGCAAGTCCCCCGCCCAGGTGGTGCTGCGCTGGCACCTGCGGCTGGGCAACATCGTCATTCCCAAGTCGGTCACCCCGACCCGTATCCGCCAGAACCTCGACGTCTTCGACTTCCAGCTGACCGACGAGGACATGGCAGCGATCGCCGCGACCGACCGCAACCTGCGCACCGGCCCACACCCGGACCGGTTCAACTGACGAATCGCAGCCCCGCCGTTCCCGGCGGCCCCGACCGGCCCGGAACGGTCCCGCTGCCACCGCATCCGAGGTTCCACCATGACACCCCTTCATCCCGCACTCGCCCAGCTCGCCCCCGCCGACGGCCACCTCACCATCGGCCTGGAACTGCCGCTCGACAACGACTGGGGACCCGCCCGTCAGCGCGCCGACCGCGAGGCCGGCCGACCGTTCGGCGTCCCCGACCTCACCGAGCACACCCGGCTCGCCCAACTGGCCGACCGGCTCGGTTTCGCCGCCCTATGGCTGCGTGACGTCCCGCTCTACGACCCCGTCCAGTTCGGCGACGCCGGCACCGTCTTCGAGATCTTCACCCACCTCGGCCACCTCGCCGCCACCACCCGGAACGTCGTCCTCGGCACCGGCGCCGTCGTCCTGCCTCTGCGCGAACCGCTGCTGGTCGCCAAGGCGGCGGCCACCGTCGACGTCCTGTCGGGCGGCCGGATGCTGCTCGGCCTGGCCAGCGGCGATCGCCCCGTGGAGTACCCGCTGTTCGGACGTGATTTCCACGCCCGGGGCGAGGCATTCCGCAAGGGTGTGGATGCCCTGCGCGCCGCCTGGCGCCACGGCCCGCTGGAGCGGCCCGCTGCGGGCCTGGGCGGCGACCGGCAACTGGAGGTCCTGCCCAAGCCGGTGCACCGGTCGGGCATACCGATCGCCGTCGCCGGCGGCGCCCAGCAGACCCCGGACTGGATCGCCGAACACGCCGACGCCTCCCTCAACTACCCGCGCGAGCTGGGCGCGCTGCGGCTGAAGACGCGTGAGTGGCGGGAGTCGACGGACAGCCGCAAGCCGTACCTCACCCCGATGGCACTCACCCTCCAGGACGCCCCCGACGCCCCGGCCCGCCCCATCCGGCTCGGCCTCAGCACAGGCCGCAAGGCCCTGGTCGAGCACCTGGAAACCATGGCCGACCTCGGCGTCGCCCACGTCTCCTTCAACCTCCGCCCCAATGACCGCCCCGTCGACGAGATGCTGCACGAACTCGCCGAAGAGGTCTTGCCCCGCTTCGCCGCGGCCCCCGTCCACGCCGCCCGGGAAAGTGCCCGCTGAGATGCCGGCGCGTCTCAGCGGGCAGCTCGGGATCGAGGACGTCTCGCGGGCCAAGCGGCACACCGAGCGGCGCAGCACGCCGTTCGAGCACCAGGAGGTGATCCCCGGCCGAACAAGGAGTACCGCACATCCATGACGGATCAGACAAAGAAGGCTGTCCAGCCATCAGGAAAAGTCTTTACTCACTCGGAGTGGCACCCCCCGCCTGCAGGGAACTTGACTCCAGGGGGACCCACAGGACCTGACCTGCACCGATCAGCACCACCGCTGAGAAGGCAGGGCGCGAACGAGAAGGATGGGTCGTGGCCGTTTCCAGCACTCCGATGGACCTCACCCGAGCCGCCCACGTCGGGATCTCGGCCTCGGACCTGGGCGCGTCGATCGCATTCTGCAAAGCCCTCACCGGGCGGGAGCCCGGCGTCGCGGACGAGACCATGCACAGTGTGCCCTTCGGTGGATCGCAGGGACCGCCCGTCGCGAAACCGCGGTACGCCACGGTCGATCTCGACGACATCGGCATCGACCTCATCCGGTTCCAGGAACCGCTCGGTGAACGAACGAACGGAGCGGCGAACCGCCCAGGCTCCATGCACCCGCGCTTCAAGGCCGACGACTTCAACGCGGTGCACCAGAGCATGAAAGAGGCCGGCCGCAACTTCCTCGGCGCCGACCACACGCTCCTCGCGGGCGAGGTCACCCCCGACGAAGCACTCGGCACCCGGGTCGCCTACTTCAACGACCCGGACGGCACCGGCCTGGAGATCGTCCGGACCGAGGGCGGATCCTCCAATTGAAGCCTGTTGTGCGGCCGCCGGACTGGGCGGGCCTCCGGCATGTCGCCGGCCTCCGGTATGAGCCGCCGGCCGCGTCGCCAGGTCGCCGTAGGCCGCCCCGTGCCGTACGCGGAGCCGCGGGCGGCCGGATGAACCATCCCCCCGCTCAGGAGCCTGGCACAGCGCCGGCACGGTGAAAGGAGAAATGTCATGTCACTTACCGAAATCCTTCCCGGCCGGCTCGGGTTCGGCACGGCTCCCCTCGGCAACATGTTCCGCGCGATCCCCGACGAGGAGGCCCTCGCCACCTTGGAGGCGGCCTGGGACCAGGGCATCCGCTACTACGACACCGCGCCCTTCTACGGGGCCGGCCTCGCCGAGGCCCGGCTCGGCGCCCTGCTGTCCACCAAGCCCCGCGACTCCTACGTCCTGTCGACCAAGGTCGGCCGGGTCGTCCTCGACGAGCCGGAGACCGAGGTCCCCGACCTCGGGGAGAAGGGCGGGCTGTTCGAGCACGGCCGCCCGAACCGGATGCTCGACGAGTGGACCGCCGAGGCCACCGAGCGCTCCATCGAGGACAGCCTCAAGCGCCTGGGCGTCGACCGGCTGGACATCGTCTGGGTCCACGACATCGCCCAGGACTTCCACGGCGACCTGTGGCTGCAGAAGTTCGAGGAGGCCCGCACCGGCGCCTTCCGGGTGCTGTCGCGGCTGCGCGACGAGGGCGTCATCAAGGCCTGGGGCCTGGGCGTCAACCGCACCGAGCCGATCGAGCTGACCCTGGCCCTGGAGGAGCCCCGGCCCGACGGGTTCCTGCTCGCCGGCCGCTACACCCTCCTCGACCACGAGCACGCCCTGCAGCGCCTGCTGCCCATGGCCCAGGAGCAGAACGTCGACATGGTCGTCGGCGGCCCCTACAGCTCCGGCGTCCTCGCCGGCGGCACCCAGTTCGAGTACCAGCAGGCCCCGCCGGAGATCATCGAGCGCGTCGGGAAACTCAGGGCCCTCGCCGAGCGGCACGGCATCGGCATCAAGGCCGCCGCCCTGCAGTTCTCCCTCGCCCACCCGGTGTCCGCCGCCGCCGTCCCCGGCGCCACCCGTCCCAGCCGGATCGCCGAGGACGTCGCCGCCCTGAACGAGACCGTCCCCGCCGCGTTCTGGCAGGAACTGCGCGCCCAGGGCCTGGTCAGCCCCGCCGCACCGCTCCCCGGCGGCGCCTGAGCCCGCCCGCGAACCCGGCCACCCGTACCGCCACGACCATCAGGAGAACGTCCATGGCATCGACCTCGGTCAGCCGCGTCCTGTCCGCCTCCCCGCAGCGGGTCTGGGATCTCATCGGCGGGTTCCACGCCCTGCCCGACTGGCTTCCCTACATCCCCGAGAGCGCCATGCTCGAAGGCGGCCGCGCCCGCCGGCTGACGAACCCGGACGGTGAGGTGATCATCGAACGCCTGATGGCCTTCAGCGAGACGGAGCGTCACTACACCTACGCCATCGTCGAGGCGCCCTTCCCCGTCACCGGCTACCTGTCCACCCTGCGGGTCCACCCGGTCCCCGGCCGCGAGGACGCCGCCGAGGTGCTGTGGTCCGGATGCTTCACCCCGGTCGGGGTGAGCGACGGCGAGGCGGTCGACCTGTTCACCACCATCTACCGCGACGGGCTCGAAGCCCTGCACAACGCGCTGACGGGCTGAACCCCGAACATCCCATGAGGCCACGACCGGCCAACGACCGCCTGCGGCAGAGCGTCGGCCAGGCGGTCCGGCAGCATGACGAGCATCATCCGTTGCGGTTGCGAACCCGTCGACATCGGGGTCGACCCGCATCAGCCGCGCTCGGAGGACCTGGCCGCCCTCATTCCCGGCGCCACCAGAGGCGGGCGCGCCGTCGTGCTCAACGCCGAGACCCTGACGGCCGCCTACGGCCTGCTTCGACTCATCGCCGTGCTCACCCGGGTCGGCCCATGAGTACCACGATGGCCCGCGCCGTGCGCGGCCATCACCCTGCACCTTCTTCACGCAGCGTGCCGCGCGGACACTCACGGCGTCAGCCCCAGCCCGCGCAACTGTCGCCATGGGCCCGCGAGGGGGCGCCGGTGTCTGGACTGAGGAGCGGAGGAGCGAAGCGACGGAGTGATGAGGGAAGACGCCGGGCTTGAGCCCCCGAGCCGCGACACGAAGTGTCGCCATGAGCCCGTGAGGGGGTGCCGGTGTCTGGACTGAGGAGCGGAGGAGCGAAGCGACGGAGTGACGAGGGAAGGCGCCGGGCTTGAGCCCCCGAGCCGCGACACGAAGTGTCGCCATGAGCCCGCGAGGGGGTGCCGGTGTCTGGACTGAGGAGCGGAGGAGCGAAGCGACGGAGTGACGAGGGAAGGCGCCGGGCTTGAGCCCCCGAGCCGCGACACGAAGTGTCGCCATGAACACAGCCCCGAGCCGCGACACGCTAGCGTCGCCATGAGCAGGGTAGGGAAACCGCCGTGACCGAACTTCGCCAGAGTAATCCCGCGGAACCAGGCATCGTACGGCGGCGCAGGGGCCGCGGGTTCAGCTACCACTATGCCGACGGCAGGCCCGTGCGCGACCGCCGCGCCCTCGACCGGATCCGGGCGCTGGTGCTCCCGCCCGCCTGGACCGACGTGTGGATCTGCCGATGGTCCGACGGGCACATCCAGGCGGTGGGCACCGACACCGCGGGGCGCCGCCAGTACCGCTACCACGACGACTGGCGCAGGGAGCAGGACCGGCTGAAGTTCGACCGGGTGCTGGAGATGGCCGAGCGGCTGCCCAAGTTCCGTGAGCGGGTCGCCGAGCATCTGGGGCAGCGGGGGCTGACGCGTGAGCGGGTGCTGGCGGCCGCGGCCCGGATGCTCGACATCGGCTTCTTCCGGGTCGGCGGGGAGGCGTACGAGTCGTTCGGGCTGGCCACGCTCCGGATGGAGCATGTCACCTGCTCGGCGGGCCACGTCGTCTGCTCCTACCCGGCCAAGGGCGGCAAGCAGCGGGAGGTGGAGATCATGGACGCGGACGTGTGCAAGGTGGTCACCGCCCTGCACCGGGCCGCGGAGGAGGGGGAGCTGCTGCGCTACCGGGACGGTTCCCGCTGGGTGGACGTGCGCAGCGACGACATCAACGCCTACCTGCGCGAGACGCTGGAGACCGAGGTGTCGGCCAAGGACTTCCGTACCTGGCACGGGACGGTCCTGGCCGCCGTGGGCCTGGCGGTCTCCGCCCGCGCCAGGTCCAGGACCGGCCGGAGGCGGGCGATCAGCCGGGTGGTGAACGAGGTGGCGGGCTACCTGGGCAACACCCCGGCCGTCGCCCGCGCCTCCTACATCGACCCGCGTGTCATCGAGGCCTACGAGAGGGGCCGGACCATCGGGCCCGCGCTCGGAAAGCTCGGCGCCGACGCCGCCTTCGGGCAGCTGGCCACGCACGGCGGCGTGGAGCAGGCGGTGATCTCCCTGCTGCGGGACTCGGCCCGGGAGGGCTCCCGCGGGAAGGCGCGGCGCGGGGGCGGCCGGCGCAGGGACCGCGTGAAGGCCGAGGGTCGCGCGAAGGCCGGGGGCGTCTGAAAGCGGAAAGGCGTGTGAAGGCCGAGAGTCGCGTGAAGGCGGAGAGTCGCGTGAAGGCCGGGATCGGGTGAAGGCCGGGGTCGCATGAAAGGCGGTGACGCGGGCAGGGAGCCGGTGAACGAGGGAGAGAGGTGATTCCGATGCCGGCACGGAAGGAAATGCCGTCCACCATCCAGCGTTCTCCCAAGAAGGCGCAGGAGACCTGGAGCAAGGCCCATGACTCGGCGGTGGAGACCTACGGTGAGGGGGAGCGGGCGCATCGTACGGCGTTCGCGGCGCTGAAGCACTCCTTCGAGAAGGTCGGCGACCACTGGGAGGAGAAGTCCCGCAAGGGGCCCTCCGACTCCCAGGCGGCCAAGAGCACTCCGAAGCGCGGCAAGACCGCCGAGGGGGTCGACGCCAAGGCGTCCAAGCAGCACCTGTACGAGGTCGCCAAGCGCCTGGATGTGCCCGGACGCTCCTCGATGAGCAAGGAGGAGCTGGTGGACGCGATCAAGAAGGCCAATCGGAGGGCCACGGCGAAGTCCCGCTGAGGGAACCGGATGCCCGCGTGACGGCCGCGTACCGTTCACGCGGGTCTCCATGTTACGGAGATTCTTTTCCTTCCCCGCTATAAACCGCACACCGCCGGATATGGGGACTCCGTGTGCCGAGAGGCTCGGTACGCCGAAGTGATCGCCACACGGAAAGGGAACGTCGTCATGACGGACGTGTCGAGCATGGGGTCGCAGCCGGGTGGCGAGCGCCCGACGCTGACCAATCGGCAGGGGCACCAGGTCTATGACAACCAGAACCAGCGTACGGTCGGCGCCCGGGGCCCGGCGACCCTGGAGAACTACCAGTTCCTTGAGAAGATCAGTCATTTCGACCGGGAGCGCATCCCCGAGCGGGTGGTGCACGCCCGGGGGACGACGGCCTACGGCTTCTTCGAGGCGTACGGCAAGCTGGGTGACGAGCCGATCAGCCGGTTCACCAGGGCGAAGCTCTTCCAGGAGGCGGGCAAGCGCACCGACGTGGCGGTACGTTTCTCGACGGTGATCGGCGGCCGGGACTCCTCGGAGGCGGCGCGTGACCCGCGCGGGTTCGCGGTGAAGTTCTACACCGAGGACGGCAACTGGGACCTCGTCGGCAACAACCTGGCGGTGTTCTTCATCCGGGACGCCATCAAGTTCCCCGACGTGATCCACGCGCTCAAGCCGGACCCGGTGACGTTCCGGCAGGAGCCCAACCGGATCTTCGACTTCATGTCGCAGACACCGGAGAGCATGCACATGCTGGTGAACCTGTTCAGCCCGCGGGGCGTCCCGGCCGACTACCGGCACATGCAGGGCTTCGGGGTCAACACCTACAAGTGGGTCAACGCCGAGGGCGTGACGCACCTGGTGAAGTATCACTGGATGCCCAAACAGGGCGTGCGGAGCATGACGGCGGCGGACGCGGCGGCCGTGCAGGCCAAGGAACTGGGCCACGCCACCAAGGACCTGCGCGACGCCATCGACCGCGGCGAGTTCCCCGAGTGGGAGCTGCTGGTGCAGATCATGTCGGACGACGAGCATCCCGAGCTGGACTTCGACCCGCTGGACGACACCAAGGTGTGGCCGGAGAACGAGTTCCCGGCGCTGCCGGTCGGCCGGATGGTGCTC
The DNA here is from genome assembly GCF_050942225.1 of Streptosporangium sandarakinum. Taxonomy (NCBI): domain Bacteria; kingdom Bacillati; phylum Actinomycetota; class Actinomycetes; order Streptosporangiales; family Streptosporangiaceae; genus Streptosporangium; species Streptosporangium sandarakinum. The sequence goes on along the minus strand of NZ_CP192034.1, from coordinate 4,755,606 downwards.
AACCGCGGTGTGGAGAACAACTTCGCCGAGAACGAGCAGATCTCCTTCGGCACCGGCGTGCTGGTCGACGGGCTCGACTTCTCCGACGACAAGATGCTGGTCGGCCGGACGTTCTCCTACAGCGACACCCAGCGTCACCGGGTGGGGCCGAACTACCTGCAGTTGCCGGTGAACCAGGCGAAGAACGCCCAGGTGCGGACCAACCAGCGCGACGGCGAGATGACCTTCTACGTCGACGGCCAGGGGGAGAGCCCGCACGTCAACTACGAGCCGTCCATCATCGGCGGGCTGCGTGAGGCGCATTATCCGACGCACGACGAGCAGGGGCCGGTCCTCTCCGGGCGGCTGACGCGCAAGCGCATCCCGCGGACCAACGACTACACCCAGGCCGGCCAGCGCTACGCGCTGATGGAGCAGTGGGAGCGCGACGACCTGGTGCTGAACTTCGTCACCCTGCTGTCGCAGGCCGAGCGTCCCATCCAGGAGCGCATGGTCTGGCACTTCCTGATGATCGACGACGATCTGGGCCTGCGCGTCGGCGAGGGGCTGGACATCAGGCCGGAGGACGTCGCCCACCTGGAGCCGCTGGCCACCCAGGACCTGAGCGAGGAGGAGCTGGGGCGGCTGTCCAACCTGGGCAAGAACGGTCCGCGTGACGTGAGCGGTCTGAAGATGACGCACTGTGTGCCCAACGAGCGGGCGCGGATGGCCGAGACGGCCTGACGGCCGCCGGATCCGGCGCCCGGACGCGGAGTCCGGGCGCCGGTTTCCGCGGGTTCTACGGGGTTCTACGGCGTTTGCCGCCATCGCGCCGGGGCAGTCGATCACGGTGCCCGAAGCCCCCCATCTCCAGAGGTTCGTGCCGCCCGCCCAGGACCTGCGGGTCCGCTGGCGGCTGTCGGCGACGGAGTTCCTGTTCACACCGCTGCTGATGGTGCTCGGATTCGTCGGGCTGGCCGCGGTGTCCGTCTTCGCCGACATCGCCCTGTCGAGGTCGCACGGGGCCGTGCACGACCTCTTCCTCCGGCTGTTCCCGCACGCCAACCTGCTCAGGATGCTGAGCGTGATCGCCTCCGGTCTGGTGACGGTGACCACGCTCACGCTGTCGGCGCTGCTGGTGGCGATCTCCCACACGTCCACCTCGGTCGCGCCGGTGGTCTTCGACCAGTTCCTGCGGCGCAGGGCCAACCAGGCGTACTTCGGCTACTTCGCGGGCTGCGCGACCTTCACCTATCTCGTGATGGCCGTCTCGCGCCCGGAGTGGATCGGGGTGGGGGCGATGCTGGCGGTCGTGCTGGCCGCCGGGGCGCTGGTCCTGCTGGTGTTCATGGGCTACGGCGTGATCGACCAGATGCGGCCCACCTCCGTGGTGCGTTCGATCCAGGACCTCGCCATCCGGGCCAGGCTGCGCCAGATGCCGCTGGTGGCCCGCTCCCGCCGCAGGCGGACGCTGGACGGCGAGCCGACCTCGGTGACCACCCGCGAGACGGGGTACGTGATCGACATCAGCACGGCCCGCCTGCAGGACCTGCTGCGCGGCACCGGGGAGGAGATCGAGGTGGAGTTCCGGGTGCGGATCGGCGATCTGCTCGCCTACGGCGACATCGTCGCCCACATCCGGGGCGGGGACGCCGGCCGCCGCGCCCACGTCGCCGACAACATCCTGTCCTGCGTCATGATCGACCGGTCCCGCAACGCCGGCGTCGACCCCGACCACGCCGTCGAGCAGCTCGGCCACGTCGCCTGGGCCGCCAACTCCACCCGGCAGAACCCCGACGTGGCGGTGGCGGCGATCGGGGCCCTGCGCGACCTGTCGGCCCGGTGGGCGGCGGCGGGCGTGCCCGACGCCGAGCTGTACGGCGGGCCGTTGCCGGTGGTCTACGAGGACGTGGCGCAGCGGCGGATCGTCACCGCGCTGGTGGACCTGGTGGTGGTGAGCACCTCCTCCCGGCAGCACCAGACGTGCGCCGCGGCGCTGTCCACCCTCGCCGACATCCTGCCGCAGCTGGAGGGCCGGGACCGCGACGTGGCGGTCAGGAGCCTGCAACGGGCGCTGCCCGCGACGCTGTCGCACGTGGCGAGCGTGGAGATGGGGCACGGCCTGGCCAAGCTGCGGGCCACGCTGGACGCGATCGGCCGGGAGGACCTGGCCGACGAGGTGCGGGAGATGGGCCCGCGCCTGGCTCGGGAGAGCGGCCTTGGGGAGGAGGGGGACATGCTCGACTCCCTCGACGACTCGACGCCGACCGGCCCGCTGTCCTTCCGGTTCCGCTGAGCGGCGGGGCGTGAGCGGCGGGGTAGGGAAACAGCTGGCAAAGTAACGCGATTTTTCGCCTTAAAAGGTATGAATGTATCTCCCGTGGGCACGCGAGCCAGAAGCCAAGTTGCGAATCATCACGCCTTTCACCTTCATTGGATCGCCTATGTCTGGACAGGGCAACGTCGTGCCCATCATCCACTGGTCCCGCAGTTCCCTGTGCCTGGAGGAGGACCCGGAGCTCTTCTTCCCCGTCTCTTTCGAAGGCCCCGGCCGGGAGCAGTGTGAGCAGGCCAAAGCCGTCTGCAACCGCTGCCCGGTCAAGCGGCGCTGCCTGGACTACGCCCTGAACACCCAGCAGATGTACGGGGTCTGGGGTGGCACCACCCCTGACGAGCGCAGGGCGCTCATGGCGGGGGTGCGCCGCAAGGCCAGGGCGAAGGCCGAGGCGGCCGCCCGGAGCTGACCCGCGCCCCCAGCGGGTCCGCTGCCCCCGGCGGGGCCGCCCTCCGCCGTCCCCGCTTCACGGATGGGACCCTCCGTACGCCGGTCGGGGCTCCCTCAGGCCGCCCCGCCGCCTGACCCGTCCCGGCCGGTGAGCTCGGCCAGCCGTGCCGCGTTGCGCTGCGAGCCGTCACCCCAGTAGTTGTTGAAGATCACATGAGTGGCGGCGGCCTCGGCGGACAGCAGCCGGACGTTCTCCGCCCACCGCGCCAGCTCCTCCTCGGAGTACAGGTAGGCGAAGCGCTCCTCCTTCGTCCCGCCCACCCATCGGTCGGAGTGGCCGTGCAGGCGGACCACCGCCAGGTCGCCGGCGGTCACGGCCAGCACCGGCGGGACCGACGACGGATGCCCCTGGGGCATGTCGACGCAGACGTAGGGGATCTCGTGCGAGGCGAGGAACTCCAGGGTCTCCTCGCGGTTGCGCTCCGGCTCCATCCAGGTCCGGTTGCGGAACTCCACGCAGACGCGCATCGGACGGCAGCGCCGTACGCAGTCGAGGATGTAGCGCCGCTGGGCCGCCCCGATGGCGAACCACGGGGGGAACTGGAACAGGACCGCCCCCAGCTTGCCCGCCTCCTGCAGCGGCGCCAGCGCCGACAGGAACCGCTGCCAGACCTCCTCGGTGATCTCCGGGCCGACGTCGCGCAGGTAGAGGTTGCGCTTGGCCGTGCCGACGCGGTCGCGCAGGTCGGCGTAGAGGGACCGGGGCGGGGTGGGGTGGTCGGTCAGCAGCGAGAACGCCTTGATGTTGAAGGTGAAGTCCGGCGGCGTCCGGTCCCGCCAGGCCTCCACCGTGCGCTGGGCGGGCGGGTGATAGTAGGTGGCGTCCACCTCGACGATCGGGAACTGCGAGGCGTAGTAGGCCAGCCGCTCGGCCGGGGTGGAGACGTCCGCGGGATACCAGCCCGACTCCAGCAGCGACCGGTCGGTCCAGGAGGCCGTGCCGGCCAGGATCCGGCCCGCCCCGGGCCGCCGGGCGGCGGGCGGCGGGGCGGTGTGCGGGAAGGAGGGCGGTGTCGTCATGCCCGCATCCCTGCCCCGCGGCACGGCTCCGTCACCCGTCGCGGCGACCCCATCGGACGCCTTCCCCCACCGTGGCCGCGGCGGCCGGCCCGGCGCCCGGGACACCGGGCCGGGCCGTCCGGCGGGGACGGGACGCCGCGGTCACGGCCGCTTGCCGACCCCGGTGCTCAGCTCGCCGGTCCGCGCCGGGCCGCCGGTCTCCGTCGACAGCGGCGGCGTCGCCATGCCCTCGACGCCCCGCAGGCCCTCGAACAGCTCCCGCAGCGCGTCGACCGCCGTGTGGCGGGGCTGCCAGCCCAGCTCGGTACGGGCCCGGGTGACGTCCATGACCGGCATCTTCAGCACCATGTCCACCAGGGCGGGCGAGGCGGGGATCAGCCGCGCGTACCAGGCGGCCGCCGCGGTTCCCCTGAGCACCCAGTCGGGCACCGGCAGCAGCCGGGCGCCCAGCAGTTCGGCCAGCGTCGACGGCTCGACGACCGGCTCGGCGGCGAGGTTGAAGGCCCCCGACACCGGCCGGGTGACCGCGAGCCGGAACGCCTCGCCGGCGTCCTCGCCGTGCACCGCCTGGAACCTCAGGCCCGGGTTGTCCGGGACGAAGGGGATCAGGCCGGGCCGTACGAGCCGCTGGGGGATGAACGGCCCGCCGAACAGCCGCCGCTGCTCGGTCGCCGCCTCCCGCTTGAAGACGAAGCCCGGCCGCATCCGCACCACCCGGGTGCCTGGATGGTCCCGTTCGAAGGTGTCGAGCACCCGCTCCACGTAGGCCTTCTCCCGGCCGTAGGCGGCGCCGGGCCAGCCGTTGGTGGGCCAGTCCTCGCCGACCGGCCGGTTCTTCGGGCCGGGGGAGTAGGCGCCCACCGAGGAGGAGTAGACCAGGGCGGGGACCTCCTGCCGGGCGGCCGCCTCGAACACCCGGATGCTGCCCAGCACGTTGGACCGCCAGGTCGTCACCGGGTCCCGGGTGGGCTGGAACAGCCACGCCAGGTGCACCACGGCGTCCGCTCCCGCCAGGTGCGTGTCCAGGTCGCCGGTGGAGACGTCCACCGAACGCCATGTCGTCTTGTCGGGACTCCAGTCCGGGATCCTCCGGGCCAGGCCGACGATGGATGTGACTTCGGGATCGGCCGCCAGGGCGGACACCGTGCTGGTGCCCACGTTCCCGGTGGCGCCGACGACTACTACGCGCATATGTACGGGAATGCCCCGGCCTGCGCGGTCGAACCCGTACCGGGTGATGGCTTTGCCGTATGCGGCAGGGCGGCAGAGTTCCGCCGCGCGGAGCCCCGGCACGCGGCGGGCGGGTGGCGCTTCCCGGCCGGGAGACGGTTTTCTCCGATCAGGGGAGGGCGCTTTCCGATCGGAGGGGTGGTGCTTTCCGGCCGGGCGGGTGGTGCTTTCCGATCGGAAAGGGTGGTGCTTTCCGGCCGGGGGAGGGCGGCGCGGGATCTCCGGGCGGCGATGTGTCAGCCTGGGAGCATGGCGACAGCACGGTGGAACGGCGAGATCATCGCGCGGAGCGACGACACCCGGGTCGTGGAGGGCAACCACTACTTCCCGATCGAGTCGGTGTTCCCGCAGTACCTGAGGCCGTCGGAGACGACCACGGTCTGCCCCTGGAAGGGCACGGCGAACTACTACACGCTGGAGGTGGACGGAAAGCAGAACCCCGACGCGGCGTGGTTCTACGCCGAGCCCAAGCCCGAGGCGGCCCAGATCAAGGACCGGGTGGCCTTCTGGAGAGGCGTGGAGGTCACCGACTGAGGCCGGGCCGTCCGGTTCTCCCGCGTGGGAGAACCGGACGGACGAGGGTTTGAAACCCTCCGCTGAGGAACTGTCGGTGTATGGATGCATTCGCTCACGTCGACGCCTACTGGCGGGCCGCCAACTACCTGTCGGTCGGGCAGATCTACCTTCTCGGCAACCCGCTGCTGTCCGAACCGCTCCGGCCCGAGGACATCAAGCCCCGGCTGCTGGGCCACTGGGGCACCACACCGGGGCTGAACTTCTGCTTCGCCCACCTCAACCGGATCATCACCGAGCGCGACCAGGACATGATCTACATCGTCGGCCCCGGACACGGCGGCCCGGCGGCGGTCGCGCACGCCTGGCTGGAGGGCACCTACACGGAGAAGTACCCCCACATCCGGCAGGACGCCGAGGGGATGCGGCGGCTGTTCCGGCAGTTCTCCTTCCCCGGCGGCATCCCGAGCCACGTCGCCCCCGAGGTGCCCGGCTCCATCAACGAGGGCGGCGAGCTGGGCTACTCGCTGGCCCACGCCTTCGGCGCCGCCTTCGACAACCCCGATCTCGTGGTGGCCTGCGTGGTCGGTGACGGCGAGGCCGAGACCGGCCCGCTGGCCGCGAGCTGGCACTCCAACAAGTTCCTCAACCACGCCCGGGACGGCGCCGTCCTGCCGATCCTCCACCTCAACGGCTACAAGATCGCCAACCCGACGATCCTGTCCCGCATCCCCGAGGAAGAGCTGGTCAAGCTCATGGAGGGGTACGGCTATCGCCCGCACGTCGTCGCCGGTGACGACCCGGCCGCCATGCACCCGCTGATGGCCGAGACCCTGGACCGGGTCTTCGACGAGATCGCCGAGTACAAGGAGGGCCGCGCCACCCGGCTCCCGATGATCATCCTGCGCACCCCGAAGGGCTGGACGGGGCCGCGCGAGGTGGACGGCCTGCAGGTCGAGGGCACCTGGCGCTCCCACCAGGTGCCGCTGACCGGGGTGCGCGACAACCCCGAACACCTGCGGGCCCTGGAGGAGTGGATGCGCTCCTACCGGCCCGGGGAGCTGTTCGACGCCGACGGGCGGCCCGTGCCGGAGGTGCTGGAGACGGTGCCCGCCGGGCCGCTCCGGATGAGCGCCAACCCGCACGCCAACGGCGGCGAGCTGCTGCGCCCGCTCGTGCTGCCCGACTTCCGCGACCACGCCGTCGCGGTGAAGTCCCCGGCGACGCAGCTCACCGAGCCGACCCGCGTGCTGGGCGGCCTGCTGCGCGACGTCATCGCCGCCAACCCCGACGACTTCCGGCTGATGGGACCGGACGAGACAGCCTCCAACCGGCTGTCGGCCGTCTTCGAGGTCACCGACCGGGCCTGGGACACCCGGACCCTCGGCACCGACGAGAACCTCGGCCCCGACGGCCGGGTGATGGAGGTGCTCAGCGAGCACCTGTGCCAGGGCTGGCTGGAGGGCTACCTGCTGACCGGCCGGCACGGGCTGTTCAACTGCTACGAGGCGTTCATCCACATCGTCGACTCGATGTTCAACCAGCACGCCAAGTGGCTGGAGTCGTCGCAGAAGATCCCCTGGCGGCGGCCGGTCGCCTCGCTGAACTACCTGCTGTCGTCGCACGTCTGGCGTCAGGACCACAACGGCTTCAGCCACCAGGACCCCGGCTTCCTCGACGTGGTGATGAACAAGAAGCCCTCGGTGGTGCGGATCTACCTGCCGCCGGACGCCAACACCCTGCTGTCCGTCGCCGACCACTGCCTGCGCTCGCGCGACTACGTCAACCTCGTCGTGGCGGGCAAGCAGCCGGTGCTGGACCTGTTCACCATGGAGGAGGCGGTCGCGCACTGCACCCGGGGTCTGGGCATCCTGGAGTGGGCCTCCACCGACGACGGGTCAGAGCCCGACGTGGTCCTGGCCTGCGCCGGGGACGTGCCGACGCTGGAGACCCTCGCCGCCGCCGCGCTGCTGCGCGAGCACCTGCCCGAGCTGCGGGTGCGGGTGATCAACGTCGTGGACCTGATGCGGCTGCAGCCGGAGTCGGAGCACCCGCACGGCATGTCCGACACCGAGTTCGACACGCTGTTCACCACCGACAGGCCGATCATCTTCAACTTCCACGGCTACCCGCTGTCGATCCACCGGCTCACCTACCGCCGCAACGGCCACGACAACCTCCACGTGCGGGGCTACAAGGAGGAGGGCACCACCACCACGCCCTTCGACATGGCGATGCTCAACGACATCGACCGCTACCACCTGGTCATGGACGTCATCGACCGGGTGCCCGGGCTCGGCGCCACCGCCGCCCACCTGCGCCAGCGGATGGCCGACGAGCGCCTGCGCGCCCGCGCCCACACCCGCGAGTACGGCGAGGACCCGACCGACATCCGCGACTGGATCTGGCCCTACTGACCCGCCGGCCGCCGGGGACGGCCGCTCCGGACCGTCCCCGACGGCCCCGCCGTACGGTAAATCCGCCATCATCGCCGCCCGAACAGCGGAAATACAGCGGGAACACCTTCAGGAACCACCTTTTACGGTGAGTTAACCGCCGGATGAGCTCCGCGTCACACGCGGCCGGTCCGCGGGAGACGACCGGCGCCGTCGGGCGACCGTTCCTGGAGGTTAACCGTATGGATGTGAAGGACTCCGCGTTGCGGGCCGAGCTGGACAGGCGGCTCGTCACCCTCGAACGCGACGAGTCGGGCGACCCGGCGCACGCGCCCCTCGCCGCGGCCGACCTGTGGCTGCTGGCCGCCATCGTCGTGGCCCTCACGATCGCCGGGTGGGTGATGGCGTGATGTCGGCCAACGAAGACGTCGCCAAGGAGGCGACCTTCGGGTCGCTGCCCGTGCTGCGCAGCGAGCGGGTCTGGAACTTCACCGACTTCACCTGGGTGAACGTCGGCCTGGCCATCGCGACGTGGGCGTTCCTCGTCGGCGGCTCCACGGCCGCGCTGGTGGGCTTCCAGAAGGGCCTGGCGGCGATGATCATCGGCAACGCCATCGGCGTCGCCGTGATGCTGCTGGGCAGCGTCGTCTCCAGCCAGCGCTACGGCGTGGAGCAGTACACCCTGCTGCGCAGTGTGTTCGGGTTCGGCGGGGTCGCCGTCCTGGTGTTCACCGTCGTGCTCTTCACCGAGATGGGCTGGTCGGCGCTGCTCGGCGTGATGTTCGGGCGGGCCACCACGCAGGTGTCCAACCAGGTGTTCGGCACCGACATCGGCCCCAACGCGCTGCCGGTGACCATCCTGGCCCTTCTCGCGCTGGCGATCGCCTGGATCGTCCTGGCCAAGGGTCCGCTGACGATGCGGTTCCTCAACCGCATCGTCTCGCCCGGCCTGGCCCTGCTGACCGTCGGCATGATCGTGCTGGTGCTCACCAAGACCTCGTGGAACGACCTGCTGGCGGCCAAGCCGCTGAACCCGTTCCCCAGCGAGGGGCTGAACTTCGCCCTCGCCGTCGAGTTCAACCTCGGCGTCGGCCTGTCGTGGTGGCCGGTCATGGGCAGCCTGGCCCGCCTCACCGACCGCCCGCGCAGCGCACTGTGGCCGGGCTTCATCGGCCTGTTCGGCGCGACGATCGTGGCCCAGGTCGTGGGCATGGCGGCCGCGCTGACCCTCGGCGACCCCGACCCCACCGTGTGGATGGTCCCCCTCGGCGGCAAATGGCTCGGCATGCTGGCGCTGCTGTTCATCGCCTTCGCCAACCTCACCAGTCTCACCTCCATCGTCTACTCGACCTGCCTCGCGTTGCGGCAGGCCGGCGGCGAGCTGCTGGCGAGATTCCGCTGGGAATGGCTCACCGGAGGATTCTTCCTCCTCCCGGCGATCATCAGCTTCTGGCCGAACCTGCTGTACGACCGGTTCCTGGTGTTCGTCACCTGGAGCGGCGCCTTCCTCGCGGCGATCTGCGGTACGGTCATCGCCGACTACTTCGTGGTGCGCCGCCAGCGGCTGGACCTGCGCGGCCTGTACGCGCACCGCGCCGCCAGCCCGTACCACTTCACCGGCGGGTTCAACCTGTCCGGGCTGATCTCCACCGCGCTGGGCGCCGCCGCCTACGTGGTGCTGTACAACCCGCAGACCCTCGACACGCTGCCCGCCTTCAACTGGCTCACCGCCTCGGTGCCCGCCGTGGTCGTCGCCGCGGTCGCGCACATCGTCCTCAGCCGTGCGCTCAACCGCCGGCACCTCGCCCCGGCCGTCGCCGGAGCGGTCCCCGTCACCACGCACAAGGAGTCCTGATGCCCAGAACCGCCCTGGCGGCCGTGCACGACGGCCGCGGCAACCGCCTGGAGATCAAGGAGATCCAGGTGGCCGACCCGGGCCCCGGCGAGGTCCTGGTACGGCTCGGCGCCTCCGGCGTGTGCGGCTCCGACCGGCACGTCCTCGACGGCGAGTGGAACCTGCCCTCCCCGACGGTGATGGGCCACGAGGGCGCCGGCACCGTGGAGGCGGTCGGCGAGGGCGTCACCGGCCTGGCCCCCGGCGACAGCGTCATCCTGTCGTGGTACTACCCCTGCCGCCGCTGCCGCGCCTGCGCGGCCGGCAAGGCGTGGGCGTGCACCGGCACCCGGGCGCCCGAGTGCCTGCTGCCCGACGGCACCACCCGGCTGCGCGACGGCGACGACGTCGTCTACCCCTACCTCGCCGTGGGCACGATGAGCGAGTACACCGTCGTGCCCGAGTCGGCCGCGGTCCGCATCCCCTCCGACGTGCCGTTCGACGTCGCCAGCCTCATCGGCTGCTCGATCACCACCGGCGTCGGCGCGGTCGTCAACAACGCCAGGGTGCCCGCCGGCTCCTCGGCCGTCGTCGTCGGCTGCGGCGGCGTGGGCCTGGCGGTGATCATGGGCCTGGCGCTCGCCGGAGCCCACCCGATCATCGCGGTGGACACCGCCGAGGAGAAGCTGGCCGCCGCCCGCTCGTTCGGCGCCACCCACACCCTGCGCGCCGGTGAAGACGTCGCCGCCCAGGTGGCCGAGCTGACCGACGGCGGCGCCGACTACGCCTTCGAGGTGATCGGCCGCGTCGAGACCATCGAGACGCTGCCGTCGCTGCTGGCGCCCGGCGGCGTCGGGGTCCTCGTCGGTCTGCCGCCCGAGGGCGCCAAGGCCGGCATCGACGTGCTGGAACTGGCCGAGGCGGGCAAGACCCTCATCGGCTCCAACTACGGCGGAGCCGTGCCGAGCCTGGACTTCCCCCGGCTGGCCGAGCTCTACCTCGCGGGTAAGCTGCCGCTGGACTCGCTCATCTCGCACCGCGTCCGGCTCGACGAGGTGAACGAGGCGTTCGACGCGATGCGCGACGGCACCCGCACCCGCAGCGTCATCGTCTTCGACTGACGCCGCTCCCGCCCGCCGCGGGGCGGCACGGACCGGATGCTCCCCCGTCCGTCCGGCCACCCCGCGGCGGGCGTCCCCCTCCGCTCCCCGCGAGGGGGCGCCGCTGACTGGACCGAGGAGCCTGCGAGGGGGCGCCGGTGTCTGGATTGAGGAGCCTGCGAGGGGGCGCCGGTGTCTGGACCGAGGAACGCAGGAGCGGAGCGACGGAGTGACGAGGGAAGACACCGGACATGAGCCCCCGAGCCGCGACACGAAGTGTCGCCGTGAACACAGCCCCCGAGCCGCGACACGAAGTGTCGCCGTGAACACGACCCCCGAGCCGTGACACGAAGCGTCGCCATGAGCACTACTCCTGGACCGACCGGAGAATCGGAGACCATGACCGCGATCACCACCCCGCCCAGGCCCGGCGCACCCGGCACGGTCACCGTCGGAGCCGTCCAGCTCCAGTCGGCGCACGGCGACGTCGCCGCCAACCTGGAGGCGATCGAGGATCTCGTCGCGGCGGCCGCCGCGGCCGGCGCGCGGGTGGTCGTGACCCCCGAGATGGCCCTGACCGGTTACCTGTGGTCCTCCGAGGAGCACGTGCGGCCCTTCGCCGAGCCCGTGGACGGATCGTCGGTGCGCCGGCTCACCCGGCTGTGCCGTACCACCGGTGCCTGGATCGTGCTCGGCATGCCCGAACTCGACCCCGAGCTGGGCACTCTGCACAACGCGTGCGTGCTCATCGGCCCCGACGGGCCGGTCGGCTCCTACCGCAAGACGCAGGCGTTCGTCCCCGACCCCCTGTGGGCGGTGGACGGCCACCTGTCGCCGCCGGTGTGGGACACCCCTGCGGGTCGTGTCACTCCGCTGATCTGCGCCGACATCGACTATCCCGAGCCGGCCCGGTACGCCGCGCTGCGCGGCGCCGACTGGATCGCGCTGCCCACCGCATGGGTGGCCGAGCCCGGCCCCAGCGCCACCTGGCGGCTGCGCGCCTGGGAGAACGGCCTGCCGCTGGTCGCCGCCGACCAGGCCGGTGCCGAGACCCTCGCCGGCAACTCCTTCCAGTTCAGTGGCGGAAGCTGTGTGCTCGACCACACCGGCGACGTCACCGCCGCCCTGGACGACGGTCCCGGGTTCGTCACCGCCACCCTCGACCTGACCGCCGCGGCCACCGCGCGCCACCGGCGGCTGGCCGCCCGGCGTCCCGCGGAGTACGGCCCGCTGGCCCGCTCGACCACCTGGCCGCGCGCCGAGCGTGAGGCGCTGACCACGCCGCCCGGCGGCCTGCCCTTGTCCAGCGGTCTGTCCTTGTCCGGCGGGGCGGAGACCGGGATCGGGACCGTGCCCGAGGGCGCGACGGGGGACGCGGCCGTAGCCGGGACCGGGATCATGCCCGGGGCCGCAGCCGGAGACGGGCCGTCCGTGGGCGTCGCCGTACTGGCCGGGCCCACCGGCGATCTGCCCGCCCCGCCCGAAGGCACCGACCTCGCCGTGTTGCCCGCCTTCCACCTGACCGGCGGCGTCCCCGACCCGGGCCGGGCCCGGGCCGCGCTGGAGGAACTGCGCGCCTGGTGCGAACGGCACCGCTGCGACGCGGTGACCGCGCTGGCCGTACCCGGCGACGGCGGGAGCGACGCCGGGAACGCGGAGAGCGCGGACGGTTCGGCCGGCCGGCCGGGTCCGGTCCGGTACGCGGTCACGCTCGTCACCCCCGGCGGCGAGGCCGCCCGCCGCCACGTCACCCACCTGGGCGCGCACGCCGCCTGGGCCGAGCCCGGCGACGCGCCCCCGGCGGTCGTCACCCGGCCGTGGGGCTCGCTCGGGCTGCTGGCGGGGGAGGAGCTGGAACCCTTCGAACCCTCGCGGGCGCTCGCGGTCCTCGGCGCCGACGTCCTCGCGGTGCCCGCCGCGGTGGACTGGCCCTACCCGGTGCCCTTCCCCGGCACCCGGGTGCCGCTGAACCCGGCCGCGCTGCGCGACCCCGAGCCCGCCTTCGCCCACCCCGCCCGGCTGCGCGCCGGCGACTCCCACGTCTGGATCGCCCTGGCCAACGCCGGCACGACACCCGGCGGCGTCTTCGGCCCCGACCACGTCACGGTGCCCCGAAAGGAGGCGCTGAACACGGGGATAGGCTGGACGAAGCTGCGATGCGCGGTGCGGGGCACGGACGGCGCGGGGGAGGCGTGCGCGGTGAAACCGCAGCTGGCACGGCGCCGGACCGACCTGTTCGGCGCGGAGATGCTGCGACGGCCCCGCTGACCGGCGGCCGCCGGGGCGGCCGCGCGGAGGACGGTGGAAAGCCATGGCGGTGACGATCCGACGGCTGCTGGCCAACGCCCGCCTCGGACTGCGGGTGGTCCTGGGCCACGAAGGGCTCGACCAGCCGGTGCGCTGGGTGGCGGTGTCCGAGCAGCCCGACCCCACACCCTGGCTTGACGGCGCCGAACTGCTGCTGACCAGCGGCATGTGGCTGCGCGACCAGGACGACCCCGCCGCGGCGGCCGAACGGTGGGCGACCCGGCTCGCCGAGGCCGGGGCCCGCGCCGTCGGATTCGGCCTCGACCCCTGGTTCACCGAGGTCCCCGCCGAAGTCGTCCACGCCACCCGCCGCCACCGGCTGACGCTGATCGAGGTCCCGCGCCGCACGCCGTTCGTCGCGGTGGACCGGGCCGTGGCCGACCTGAACGCCGCAGAGGCGCGGCGCGAGGCCGAACAGGCCAGAAAGGTACAGCAGCAGCTCGCCGAAGCCGGATACGCCGGACGGCAGGCCGTGGCCGACCGGCTGGCGCGGGAACTGCACGGCTGGGTCGCCGTACTGGACGCCGGGCACGCCGTGGCGCTGCGCGCGCCCGCCGGCGCGGGCCCCGCCGCCGAGGCGCTCACCGAACTGGCCCGCCAGGGCGACCGGTCCGGACGGCACATCCTCCAGGTCGAACTGGACGGCGAGCCGGTGACCGCGGTCCCACTGGGCCCGGCCCGCGAGCGGCGCGGCACGCTCTGCGTCGGCGCGCTCTCGGCCGGCGAACGGCCCATGTGGGCCGCCGGGATCATCGGCACCGCCGCCGCCCTGCTCACCGTGCTCGACCGGGGCGGCGAACGCGAACTGCGCCGGACGATCGCCGGGCTGCTGGCCGAGGGCGACGCCCGCTCGGCCGCGCGGGTGGCCGCCGCGGCCGACCTGCCGCTGCCCGAGGAGTTCGCGGCCGTCACGCTGGCCGGCCCCGGCCATCGCCGCGCCGCCGAGCGGATCGTGGCGGCCGGCGGCTGGGCGGCCGGCGACGGCCGGGCCGGCACGGTCGTGCTCGTCATCCCGGGGTTCACCGAGGAACGGCTGGAGCCTCTGCTCGACGGCGCCCGCGCCGGGATCGCCGCGCCCAGGCCGCTCGACGAGGTCCCGGCCGGCATCCGCGAGTCCAGCCTGGCCGCCGAGCTGACCGGCCCGGACCGGCCGGTGGTGCGCTACGCCGACACACCCGTGATGGAACTGGACCGGCTGCTGGCCTCACCCGAAGCGGAGCGGTTCGCGGCCGCGCTGCTCGCACCCGTGACCGAGACGGCCGACGGCGAGACACTGATCGCCGCCGCCCGGGCCTGGGTCGAGGCCAACCACCACTGGGACCCGGCCGCGGCCGCGGCCGGCGTGCACCGCGAGACACTGCGCGCCCGGCTGCGCCGCCTGGCGAAACTGACCGGCCTGGACCTCGACTCACCGACCGACCGCCTCGCCCTCTCTCTACTCATTGCGACGCTGGCGCGTCGCGGCTCGGGGGCTGGTGACCGCTGACTTCCCTCGTCGTTCGCTCGCTGCGCTCATGGCGACACTTCGTGTCGCGGCTCGGGGGCTGGAGTCCGGTGTCTTCCCTCGTCGTTCGCTCGCTGCGCTCGCTCCCTCCTCGGTCCAGACACCGGCGCCCCCTCGCGGGTTCGACGTGGAAGTTGGGCTGGGGCGGGTAGGAGCGGGTGATGTTGTTCATCTTCGGTCTTCGTACCGCGATCCAGCGGCTTGGCATGGTCACTCTCGTCTGTCGTAACTGCGGCAACACCGCGGCTCAGGCGCTGGCGAAGCGGGTGACGAAGTTCAGCCTGTTCTTCATTCCGCTCTTCCCGGTGCGGAAGAGATACATGATGCAGTGCACCTACTGCGGAGCCGCCTACGACGTCTCCCGGGACGAGATGGACGGCCTTCGTCGGGGCGTCGGCGCGTCCCTGCGCTGATATCCGCTGTGTTCATGGCGACGCTGGCGCGTCGCGGCTCGGGGGCTCAGACCCGGTGTCTTCCCTCGTCGTTCGCTCGCTGCGCTCGCTCTCTCCTCGGTCCAGACACCGGCGCCCCCTCGCGGGCTTTTCCGTTGGTGGGGGCGCGGATACGTAAAGTTCCCGATGCGCGGTGTGGCGCGGAGACCTACCGTCTGCGGGGTCGAGAACCCCCAGGCAAGGTGAGCCCATGCGCGTGCTGACCGTGTTCCTCTCCGCGTTCCTGTCCACCGTCGTGTCGTCCGCGACCCTCACCGCCTCGGCGGTGGGGCCCGCCGCGGCCGTGACCAAGCCGCCACCGGCCCAGACCGACGTCGTCTACCAACGGGCCTCCTTCCCCGCCGGCGTCGCCGAGGGTGTGACGGCCCGTGACACCCTGGCCTTCGCCTCCGCCGCCGGAACCACCTCCTACACCGACGCCCTGGGCACCCGTACCTGGGAGTACGCCTGCTGGACCGGTCCCGAGCAGAGGGTCGGCTTCGCCGCCACCGAGCTGGTCGCGTCCTGGACCGCCGACACCCCGCCCGGGAGCTGGGTGCAGGTCGAGATGCGCGGCCGCAACGCCGCCGGGCTGAGCAAGTGGTACGTCATGGGCCGCTGGGCCTACGGCGAGGATGACATCCGCCGCACCTCGGTCCCCGGCCAGGGCGACGCCGACGGCACCGTCTCGGTCGACACCTTCGTCGCCGCGTCGGGCCGGCCGATCACCGCCTACCAGCTGCGCGTCACACTGCACCGCACGCCCGGCTCCACCGTGACCCCCGTCGTACGGAGCCTGGGCGCGATGGCCTCGACCGTCCCCGAGCGCAAGCGCGTGGCGGCCAGTCCCGGTGGCCAAGCCTGGGGCATCGAGCTGAAAGTGCCGCGCCGTTCCCAGAACGTCCACAAGGGCCACTACCCCGAGTGGGACGGCGGCGGCCAGGCGTGGTGCAGCCCGACCTCCACCACGATGGTGCTCGGCTACTGGGGCGCCTGGCCCAGCAAGGAGGACACCTCCTGGGTGGACCCGTCCGACCCCGATCCCGAGGTCGACCACGCCGCCCGTTACACCTACGACCACGCCTACCAGGGGGCGGGCAACTGGCCGTTCAACACCGCTTACGCCGGGCGGTACGGGATGGAGGGTTTCGTCACCCGGCTGCGGTCGCTGACCGAGCTGGAGCGCTTCATCGCCGCGGGAATCCCGGTGATCACCTCCCAGTCGTTCAAGGAGAGTGAGCTGCCCGGCGCCGGCTACGGCACCGACGGCCACATCATGGTGATCGTCGGGTTCACCGCCACCGGCGACGTGATCGCCAACGACCCCGCCTCGCCGAGCGACGACGCGGTGCGCCACGTCTATCCGCGGGGCGACTTCGAGAACGTCTGGCAGCGCAGCACCAGCAGCGGCGGCATCGTCTACGTCATCCGCCCGCCGGGCCAAGCCCTGCCCACCACCGTGCCGGGCCTGCCCGCCAACTGGTGAGAGGACCCTCCACCCGGGAATCCGCGGTGAGCCCCGCGGATTCCCGGCCGCCCGCCGCCCGCCGCCCGCCGCCCGCCGCCCGCCGCCCGCCGCCCGGCTCCCGGCTCCCGGCGTGGAGACGGCCCGCGCCGCCTTACCCGCCACGTCGCCGACGCCATCCGGGGCGGCGGCCGATCGATGACCGCCTGGCTCTGGCCGGCGTCATCTACGTCCTGCGCGTCGGCGTGGCCTGGCGCCACGTCCCATCCTCGGCGATAGGCCGCTCAGGCGTGACGTGCCGTCAGGGTGCCGATGGTGGCGCAAGGGGGCGGACGAGCCCCATGACAGTGGTGACCGCCAGGGGGTCCGATCAGGCCTGGGTGCCTGTGAGCGCGTCCGCGCTCAGCCGGACGCAGAGGTCCCACACGGCGCTCTGGTTGCGTTCGTCGAGAGCGCTGGCCGGCAACGGCTTGCGGCGGCACTTGTCGTCGAAGTAGGCGCCGGTGAGGCCCTCCACCTCCGGGCTCGCGGCCAGATAGACGCTGGAGCGAGCCGAACGGGTCAGATCCGACAGGAAAAGCGGAGCGACGACCTTCAGGACCAGGGGCGCGATCGGCCGGTAGAGCCTCGGGAAAGCGGTGATCGGGGTCGATCTGTTCATCGGCGTGTAGCCGTGCCCGGGGTAGACCACATTGGCGGTCACCCCCGTGCCGCGCAGCTCCCGGGCGAGCCGGGCCGTCAGCGCCATCGTCATGGTCTTGGTGTGGTTGTAGTGGCTGAACGTCCACCCGATGAAGCGGCGCTCGCCCAGAAGGTTGTCATGATCGATGGGGCCGCCGGGAATGCCGCCCGTCAGGTTGACGACTCGGGCGTGGCCGGCGCGCTTCAGCTGCGGCAGGAGCAGGTGAGTGAGGGTGAACGGGGTGAGAACGTGGGCGGCGAACATCTTCTCCACCCCGTCGGCGGTCAGCTCACGGTGCGGCCGGTTCATACCGACGTTGTTGACCAAGACGTCCAGGGCCTCGTAGCGCTCGGCGATCCGGGATGCGAGCCGGAGCAGCCCGTGGAGGCTGGTGAGGTCGGCGGCGAAGGCGCTCACCCGATCGTGTCCGGCGCCGGCGCGGATGTCCTGCGCGGCCTGCTGCGCTCGAATGCGATCGATTCCCACGAGGATGACGGAGGCCCCCCGTTCGGCCAGGCCGCGTGCGGTCTCCATGCCGATCCCCGCGGTGCTGCCGGTGATCAGGGCAGTCTTGCCTGTCATGTCGCTCAAGTGCATCTGTACGTTCTCCAGGTCTGGTCGGGGGCGCCGTCGTCCCGGTCGGTCGGGCAGGCCATCGAATGCGGGTACGGCACGGGCGTCAGCGCGGGATCAGTTCTCGCGTGAGGTCGTGGAGGCGTAGTGCGTCCTGCCTGGCGAATGCGCGGCCGTCCAGCGACAGCCGGCGCTTCTGCCAGTAGGCGGTGAAGGGCTCGGCCGGTGGGTCGTCCAGGAGTGCGGTCATGGGTGCCGTGGCCTTCGGTACCGACGTGGCGAACATGGCGAAGAACGCCTTCGTCGCGGCGCGTAGCGGTTGCGGCAGGCTCTCGGGCATGCCGGTGGAGACCACGCCGGGGTTGTAGCCGATGTAGGAGACGCCGCTGCCGGCATGCAGAACGCCGAAGGCGACTCCAAGGAGATCGTTGGCCCGGAAGGACTGCAGGGTGGCCTTGGTCCCGCTGTAGGCGCGCGTCAGCTGCAGGTCATCCCAGTGAATGCGGCCCAGCGGGACACCGGGCGTGCCCACGTTCATGATGACCGGACGGCGGGCGGCCCGCAGCGCGTCGTGGAGGCCGTGGCTCAGCACGAAACGGCTGAGATAGGCGAGCGCGAAGCTGTGCTCGAAGCCCTCGCGGGTGGTCACGCGGTCGCCGAAGAGCCGGTATCGCTGGGCGCAGAGAATCAGCTTGTCCACGACCGGATGATCCTCGGCGAGGCGTTCGACGAGATCCTGGGAGGCGGACACCGAGGTGAGATCGGAGCGCACGAAGCCGGCCCGCCCGGTTGGAATGGTCTCGGCCTCGGCGAGCAGGGCCTGTCCCTTTCCGGCGGTGCTGCCGACGGCGATGACGTGAGCGCCTTGCCGGAGGTAGTGGAGGGCCAGCCCCTTGCCGAGCCCGTCGGTGCCTCCGGTGATGACCACGGTCTGCATGTTTCACCTGCTCTCACGGCATACCCATCGAAGTGGATATGCAGTATCCGCTTATGTCGGGCAGCCTAGCACGAACCGGATATGCTGTATCCGGTTAGTCGGAGGAGCGGGGATGTCATGAGCGAAGAGACACCGGTACTGCGCCGCGACGCCGAGCACAACCGGCGGCGCACACTGGCGGCGGCGCGGGAGGTGTTCGCCGCGCGCGGGCTGCAAGCCACGCTCAATGACGTGGCCCACCACGCGGGACTCGGCGTCGGCACCGTCTACCGGCGGTTTCCCAACAAAGAGGCCCTCGCCGAGGCCGTCTACGCCGGCAAGCTCGACGACATCCGCGCCATGGCGCAGGCCGCGCTGGCGGGGCGGGACGCCTACGAAGCCCTGAGGGCCTTCCTCGAACATGCCTTGGAGCAGGCCGCGGCCGATCGTGGGCTCCGCGAACTGATACGGCAGGGCACGAGCGACAGCGAGCAGATCGTGCGCACCCGGGAGGGCATCGTGGAGTCCTGCGGCCACCTCATCGCCCGCGCCCAGGAGCAGGGCACGATGCGCGACGACGTCACGGTGGAGGACATCGCGCCCATCGTTGCGATGATCGACTCCGTGATGGATCTGCCGGCCGCCGGCGCCGTGCAACCGTGGCGGCGCTACCTCGCGCTCATCCTCGACGGCCTGCAGACCGGGCCGGACCGCCGAGGCCGGCGCTCGTCGTAGAGCTCGGCTCCGATGAGGCCGTGACGGTGATCTGGGGCGAAGCCGCCCCTTGCCGGGGCGGGCCGGGGCGCGGTGCGATCAGTCCCGTTTCCCCGGCCCGCCCCCATCCGGCACCCAAGATGCGCGCCACCCTGTCCGGCGAGTTGTCCGGCGGCCACTGAGTCGCGCGATCACCTCCGGCAGTGGGCGGCCACCCGTCTCGGAGAGGCCAAGGTGCCGCTCCGGCTCACCAGGGGTCCCGGTGGTGATCGTCGAGAATCCAGCGGATATGGCTGACCGGCGTCGATATAGAGCATCCGGGCGAGGTCGGCGGCATCCTCGGCCCGATGCGCGGCGCCCGTCGACCGGCGCACCGGCTCTGCTCGGCCACCTCGGGCTCGCGCCGGGCCGGGCGGGATGCCGCCGTGCCACCGGTGTGACGTGTGTGCCGTACGAAACCCATGGTGTTGAAGTGACGTAAGCGCCAAAAGGTAAATATGTTGATATGACTATTTTTGTCTGTCCAATACCGGCCATTAGCTCTCATTGACACCCCTAATGTATTTAGAGAACATTCAAAAAATCTCATCCGCCCCCTACGAAACCCCCGGCCCGCCGGCCCCGCCGGACGGCGCCACCGGGACGGTCGCCCCACGGCCCCCGGCGCTTCCCCGCCTTCTACCGCCTTCACAAAAGGTCATCGATACGCGACCACGGCCCCGCCCGGGGCGGTGTCCGCGTGCCCGCGCACCGTCAACGACGGAAACCGACAGCCGACGACGAGGAGCTCGACGGTGGACGGCACAGAAGAGAGTTCGACACCGGTCCGGCCGCAGGCACGGACCGGGCAGACCGAGGACACGCGGCTGGCCCTGTACGGCGGCAGCCCCGTCCGGCACGCACCGTGGCCCACCTACGACAAGGGAGCCGTCTTCGTCCATCCCGAGGACGAGGAGGCGGCGATGCGCGCCGTCCGCAGCCACCTCTACTTCCGCTACGACCACCGCGCCCAGCACGAGACCGAGTGCGGCGCGCTCGAGGAGGAACTGCGCCGCTACTTCGGCAGCAGGCACGCGCTGGCCGTGTCCAGCGGCACCGCCGCGCTCGCGCTCGCGATCATGGCGGCGGGCATCCCGCCGGGCTCGCTCGTCGCCTGCCCCGGCTTCACCTTCGTCGCCACCCCCAGCGCCATCGTGCTCGCCGGATGCACGCCCTTGCTGGTGGAGGTGGACGAGAACCTGCACATGGACCTCGACGACCTCCGCCGCCGCTGGACGCCGGAGATCAAGGCGATCCTGGTGGTCCACATGCGCGGCTTCGCCGCAGACATGGAGGCGCTGACGCGTTTCGCCGCGGAGATGGGCGTGCCGGTCATCGAGGACGCCGTACCGGCCCTGGGCGCCGAGCTGCGAGGCCGCAAGCTCGGCACCTTCGGCCTCGCGGGGGCCTTCAGCACCCAGTCCGACAAGTCGCTCAACTGCGGCGAGGGCGGATTCCTGGTCACCGACGACAGCGTGCTGTTCGCCCGCGCCGTCGTGCTCTCGGGCGCCTACGAGGGCCGCTTCCGCCGGCACTTCCCGGACGGCGACCCGCCGATCGGCACCGATCTGGACCTGCCGCTGCTCAGCTTCCGGATGGACGAGATCCGCGCGGCGCTGCTCCGCTCCGAACTGGAACGGCTGCCGGTCCGTCTGGAACGCTTCCGCGCCAACTACTCCTACGTGGCCGCGGCACTGGCCGGCGTCCCGGGGATCGAGATCCGGCAACCGGTCGCCCCCGGCGCCTACCTCGGCGAGGCGTTCATCTTCCGGGTCCCGGGCGGGGACGCCGAATGGTTCGCCCGCGCGCTGCGCCACGAGGGCATCGACGCGCGCAACCTCGGCTCCGACGAGGACGTCAACGTCCGCGTCTTCTGGAACTGGCGGTTCATGTTCGGCGGCCTGACCGCCGAGCAGGTCAGGGCACTGCTGCCGGCCACGACGCGTCACCTGCGGGAGGCGGTCGACGTCCCGCTGTCGTCCAGCCTGTCGCCGGCCGACTGCGACCAGCTCGTCCGCGCGGTCCGCAAGGTCGCGGAGGCCGCCCGCCCGGCCGCCGGACCCCCGGCGGAGGCGCTCGCCGTACCGGAGAGCGGCCTTCCGGCCGGAGCGCACGCCGGACCGGCCCCGGGAACGGCAGGAACGGCGGGAGCGCGGCCCGTGCCGGACACCGTGCCGGACACCGTGCCGCCCGCGGGGGCGAGCGCCGTACCGGACGGTGGCACGGCCGGCGTCGCGCGGGCCGGGCGGCGGTGATGAGCGCACAGGTCACGGGAAACGCGATTCCCCGCCTCGCCCTCGTCGGGGTCTTCGGCGGGCTCTTCTGCGGGTACGTGGGCCTCAGCGCGGTGATCCCGGTGCTGCCGGGCTTCGTCCGGGAACGCTACGGCGCCCCCGACGTCGCGGTCGGCCTGGTGGTCATGGCCACCGCGTTCACCGCGCTGCTGGTCCGGCCCGTCGCGGGTCACCTGGCCGACCGCCACGGCCACCGCCTCGTCATGCTGGCGGGCGCACTGATCATCGCGGTGGGCGGCGTCCTGTACTTCCTGCCGCTCGGCGTGGCCGGGCTCGTCCCCCTGCGCCTGCTGCTCGGCGTGGGGGAGGCGGCGCTGTTCACCGCGGGCGCCGTCTGGACCGTGGCGCTCGCCCCGCACGAGCGCCGCGGCCAGCTCATCGGCCTGTACGGCGTGAGCATGTGGGGCGGCATCTCCGCGGGCACCTTCCTCGGGGCGGCGATGCTGCCGCTCGGCTACGGCGCGGTGTGGGCCTTCAGCGGCGCGGCCGCACTCGTCGGCCTCCTGCTGATCAGTGCGTCCCCGGTGCACGCCCGCACCGGGCGGCCCGGCGAGGTTCCCGGCGGCACGGTTTCCGGCGGAGGAACCTCCGGCGGAGAGGAGCGGGGCACCGGCCCGGCGGGCGGCGTGCGGCGGGGGAGCGGGCACCGCCTGCTGGTGCGCCCGGCGCTGCTGCCCGGAACGGCGCTGGCCCTGGCCTCCGCCGGATACGCCGGTCTCGCCGCCTTCGTCGTCCTGCACCTGAGAGCCCGTGGCATCGACTCCGGCGTCGCCGTGCTCAGCTGCTTCAGCGCCGTCTACGCCGGTACGAGGCTGTTCATCGGCCACCTGCCGGACCGGCTCGGACCGCGCAGGGTCGCGGTCTGGTGCGGCATCGGCGAGGCCGTCGGCCTGCTGGTCGTCGCGGTGGCCCCGAACCTGCCGGTCGCCCTGATCGGCAGTGTGATCACCGGGGTGGGGTTCTCGCTGTTGCACCCCTCGCTCTCCCTGATGGTGATGGACCTGGCCGACCCCGCCGAGCAGGGGGCGGCGATCGGCGCCTACACCTCCTTCTGGGACCTGGGCCTCGCCCTCTGGGGCCCGCTGATCGGAGCCGTGGCGACGGGATTCGGCTACCCGGCCGTGTTCGTCGCCGGCGCCGCCTGCGCCGTGGCGGCCGTGGCCGTGGCGCTCCGTGTCCGCAGGCCGGCCGTACGGCCGGCGACCACCGGCTGAAGCCAGGGAGCCCCCATGGACACATCGTCGCCCCTCACGATCCTGTGCATCACCGGATGGTGCCGCAACGGCAGCACCATCATCGGCAACGTCCTCAACGAGATCCCGGGGTTCTTCCACGTCGGGGAGCTGCACTTCCTGTGGAGGAACAGCGTCGGCAAAGGCGCCAACAACCTGTGCGGCTGCGGCGAGACGCTGACCCGCTGCCCGGTCTGGTCGGAGATCCTGGAGACCGTCCGCCCGGCCGGGATGACGGCGCACGAGCATGCCGCCGCCGTCATCCGCCGCCAGCTCTCCTGCGTCCGGACCCGGCACACCTGGCGCGTGCTCGGCCGCGGGCCGTACCGCGACGACATCCGCGAGCACGCCGCCCTGATGACCCACACCTACCACGCCATCGCCGAGCGGACCGGAGCGCGGGTGATCGTGGACACCACGAAGATCCCCGGCGAGGCCGCCCTGCTGCCCCACCTCGACGGGGTGCGGCCGTACTACGTCCACCTCGTACGGGACCCCCGGGCGGTGGCCCACTCCTGGCGCCGGCCCAAGGAGTACGTCTACGCCATGTCCGCGGCGAAGAGCACCGCCTACTGGGACGGCTTCAACCTGGCCTCCCGGGCCATCACCCGGCGCCACCCGGAGCGGTCGCTCCTCCTGCGCTACGAGGACTTCGCCGCCGACCCGGCGGGGACCATCGATACGCTCCTGCGGCTCTGCGGTGCCGACCCGGCCGGCAACCCGGTGCGGGACCGGGCCGTCGAGCTGCGCCCCAACCACACGGTCACCGGTAACCCGGACCGCTTCCGCACCGGCGTGACCGTCATCCGGGACCGGGACGACGCCTGGCGGACGGGCCTGCCGGCCACGGCCAGACTGGCGGCGACGGCGCTGTCGTGGCCGCTCCTACGGCACTACGGCTACCGGTACGGCGGCTCCCTGCCCACCGGCGCCCCGAGAGGCGCCCCGGCGCCTGGCCTGAAGAACACCGCCAAGGGTCGCCACTGACCGGACCCGCAAGGGGCCACCGGAGTCCGGACCCGCGAGGGGGCGCCGGTGTCTGGACCGAGGAGAGAGCGAGCGCAGCGAGTGGACGACGAGGGAAGACACCGGGCTCAAGCCCCCGAGCCGCGACGCGCAGCGTCGCAATGAGAACAGCGAGGGGGCGCCGGTGTCTGGACTGAGGAGCGGAGGAGCGAAGCGACGGAGTGACGAGGGAAGACACCGGACAGGAGCCCCTGAGCCGCGACGCGCAGCGTCGCCATGAACAGGGAGCGGAGCGACGGAGTGACGAGGGAAGACACCGGGCTCAAGCCCCCGAGCCGCGACGCGCAGCGTCGCCATGAGAACAGCGTCGCAATGAGAACAGAGAGGACCACGATTGGACCTGGGCCTTGCGAACAAGGTCGCGCTCGTCGCCGGCGGCTCCAGCGGGCTCGGCCTCGCCGCCGCCAGGGAGCTGGCCAGGGAGGGCGCGCACGTCGCGATCGGCGCCCGCGATCCCGACCGGCTCCGGGAGGCCGAACGCGCCGTCAAGGAGGTGGCGTCGGGCCACGTCCACGTCCGGAGCGTGGACATCACCGACGGGCAGGCGGCGCGCCGCTGGGTGGACGAGGTGGCCGCCGACCTCGGCGCCCTGCACATCGTCCTCGTCAGCGGCGGCAGCCCCCCGATCGGCCCGGCCTCGCGTTTCGCGACGGGTGACTACGAGGCGGCCGTCGGCAAGGTGCTGCTGCCCGCGGTGGACCTCGCCCTCGCGGCGCTGCCGTACCTGAGGGCCGCCGGATGGGGCCGGCTGCTGTTCGTGGCCTCGGAGACGGCGAGCGTCCCCATCCCGCCGCTGGCGCTCTCGGGCGTGACCCGTGCGGCCCTGGTGCGTTTCGCCCAGGCGCTCGCCGCGGAGGTGGGGCGCGACGGCATCACCGTCAACGTGCTGGCTCCCGGCGGGGCCCGTACCCCGCCGATGGAGCGGGCCGCGGCCCGGCTGGCCGCGGGCGGCGACGTGGAGGAACGGCTGCGCGCCATGGGCCACCACAACGCCGTCGGCCGTCTGGCCCGCCCCGAGGAGATCGCCGCGGTGGTGGCCTTCCTCGCCGGGGAGCGGGCGTCCTTCGTCACCGGCGCGGTGCACCTGATCGACGGCGGCGCCGCCGTCGTGGGGCCGGAGCTGCCGCACCTGTCGGGCGCGGGGGAGAACACCTACACCTGATCGCCATCGGACGACCGACCGCCACGGCCCCTGACCGCCGCCGGACTTCTGCCGCGAGGGAACCTCTTGCGGCCGGGGATCCTCTGACGGCCACGGCCCCTGACCGCCACCGGACCCCCGGTCGACGCGAGGCGTCCCGGAGACGTCCCGCACGAGGCATCTCACCGGGATCCTCGCACGGGACGCCGCCGGACGAGGAACAAAAGACACCACGGAGACAAGGAGCGCATGATGTCGCTGACCAGTCATGTCTACACCGAGAAGGACGTCGGGGACTTCTTCGACCAGACCACGCAGACCTACCTCACCTTCTGGGACAGCGAGGGCGTCCTGCACACGGGGTACTTCTCCGGCGACGACGACGAGGACTACCGCGCGGCCGCCGAACGGACCTCCGACATCATGGCGGCCGAGGCCGGGATCGGTGAGACCTCCCACGTGCTCGACGTGGGCTGCGGCTGCGGCAACTTCCTGATCCATCTTGCCGACCGGTACGGCTGCCGCGGCGAGGGGCTCGACCTGAGCGCCGAGCGCGTCGCGTTCGCCAGGAAGCTGGCCGGGGACCGTCCCGGCATCGCCTTCCGGCACGGCTCGGCGACGCGCATGCCGTACGAGGACGGTTCCTTCACCCACGTCGTCAGCCAGGACGCGCTCTTCCTGGTGCCGGACAAGCCGCGCAGCCACGCGGAGGTCAACCGCGTCCTGCGGCCCGGCGGGATCTTCGCCTTCTCCGACTTCCTCCAGCCCAGGGAGGACATCGGCGAACGCGCCCGCAAGCACGTCTACGACCGGGTGCGGTGGGGCGGCGGCTACTCGCTCGTCGGTTACCAGCGGGCCCTGGAGGACGCCGGATTCGAGATCCTCCTCGCCCGCAACCTCGAAGATCACATCAGGCAGACCTACCGGGTGCTGGGGAAGACCGCGCGCGAGCGGGCCGAGACGACGCCGGACGCCGCGGCGCGCGACTGGATGCTCGCCTTCTCCGAGTCCTGTGGCGAGATCCAGGCTGCCATCGACCGGGGGGAGTTCGGCTGGGGGGTCTTCGTCGCCCGCAGACGCTGACCGTGCCGACATCGACCGCGCCGACCGCGCCGACCGTGACCAGCACCGCGACAGTGAGGACGCCATGCAGCCGACAGACACCATGAAGCGCACGATGGCCGAGGTCGTCGCCCAGCGCAGGACCGAGATGTCCCCGGGACGGATCTTCGCCGAGGCCTGCGCGGCCAAGGGGACCGACGCCGTCGTCGAGTACGACGTGACGATCACCGACTCGCTGACGAGTTCCCGGCGCAAGCCGCGCTACCCGGCGCGCAACATGATCAAGGTCGTCGACCTCTCAAAGGATCCCCGGCGCTACTACTGGCACGAGAGCCTCCCGGACCCCGGCGCTCCACAGGTCCACGAGGCCGACCTCCGGCGGGAGGCGGCCAACCGCTTCCACCGCTCACCCGTACCCGAGCTGCTGCCCACCACCGCCTGGGTCCAGGTCCCGCCGGATCTGTGGGAGGACATCGAGACCTTCGAGTCCTTCATCAACTACCGGCTCATCGTCCGCCTGTCCACCGCAGAGAACGACACGATCATCCGTGGCGCCGGCGGCCTGCTGAACATGCCGCAGATCGCCCGCATGACCTCCAGGGGGTCGTTCTCTTCCACGATCCTGGCGGCGTGCAACGAGGTGGAGCAGATGGGGGGCACGGCCGACGGCCTCATCATCAACCCCGCCGACTACTACGCCTTCATGGGCGAGGGCCGTCTGATGGACGACATCGAACGGAACGGCGTCTTCATCGTGCGGACCCGCCTGGTCGAGCCGGGCACCGCCCTCGTCGGAGACTTCGGGCACGGCGCCCTGCTGTTCGACGCCGGCCGCTCGGTGATCCGTTTCGCCGAGCCGCCCCCGGGGACCTTCGCCGAGCCGGGGGGCCTCGCGCTCATGGCCCAGATCCACGAGCGCGTCGTGGTCAACCTCCCGACCAACTTCTTCGTCGTGAGTCTGTGAAGGACGGTGAACGCCGGCGATGCCTTCCCCCGACGCCCCTGACGGTATGGACGCCCCCGATGTCCCCGACGCTTCCGGTGCTTCCGGCGCTTCCGGCGGCGCTGGCGTCCCCGACGGTATGGACGCCCTCGGCGGCTCCGGTGACCGTGGTGACCACGGCGATCCCGGCGCCCTCGAAGCCCTCGACGGGGTCCCCGCGCGGCACGACCCGGACGTCCTCGTCATCGGCGGCGGCATCGCCGGCCTGTTCTGCGCCTACCACCTCCGGCTCGGCGGTGCCCGGGTCACCGTGGTGGAACGCGGGCCGGTCGGCGGCCCGCAGTCCTGCTCCCACGGCAACACCGGCTTCGTCGGCACGCAGGGCGCGGCGCCCCTCGCCGAGCCCGGCGTGCCGGCCCAGGGGTTGCGCTGGCTGCTCGACCCGGAGAGCCCGTTCTCCGTCCGGCCGCGCTGGGACCCCGAGCTGGCGCGCTGGCTGTGGCACTTCCGCCGCGCCTGCGACGAACGCGCCGCCGACGCCGCCTTCCGGGTGCTGGCCGACATGAAGAGGCGCAGCCTGGCGATGCTGCGCGAACTGTGCGCGCCGACCGGCCCGCCCGGACCGGGTGGAGCGGCCGGTCCGAACGGTCTCGCCTCCGCCTTCGCCGAGGGAGGCATGCTGCTGGCGTTCAACACGGCCGAGGGGTTCGAGAAGGGACGCCGCTCCGTACCCCGGGCGGTCGCCCGCGGTGTGCCGCTGCGCGTCCTCGACCCGGACGAGCTGCGGGCACTCGAACCGGGCGTCGAGTTCGACGTCCGCGGCGCGCTGTACAACGAGGAGGGCGCCTACCTGCGCGTCCCGGAGTTCCTCCGCGAGTTCGCCCGGACGCTGCGGGACATGGGAGTCGAGATCCTGGAGGAGACCGGGGTCGTCGGCTTCGAGACCGCGGGCGGCGCGGTCCGGCGGGTACGGACGACGCGCGGCGACCTCTCGCCCGCCGAGACGGTCGTCGCCGCCGGCGCCTGGTCGGCGGAGTGCGTCCGTCACCTGGGACTGCGGCTCCCCCTCCAGCCCGCCAAGGGCTACACCGTCACGGTCAAGGCGCCGGGCAACGCGCCGCGGCACCCGGTCCTGCTGGGGGAGGGCAAGGTCGCGATCACACCGCTCGGCGACCGGCTGCGCCTCGGCGGGACGCTGGAGCTGTCCGGCATGGATCCCGCGGTATCCCGGCGGCGCGTGGCGGGCATCCTGCGGACCGTCCGGTCCTACCTCCCCGGGATGGAGACCACCCCGATCATCGAGACCTGGAGCGGCCTGCGACCCTGCACCCCGGACAGCCTTCCCCTCATCGGGCGGGCCGGGTCGTACCGCGGTCTCTGGCTGGCCTGCGGTCACGGCCACATCGGCATGGGCCTGGCGCCGTCCGGGGGCAGGCTGCTCGCCCAGCTCCTCACCGGCGAGCCACCCGACACGGACCCCGCGCCGTTCCACCCGGGCCGCTACGGCGACCGTACGGCCCGGCGGCGCGGACGAGACGGAGGAAGGCGATGGCCATGACCGGCGAGGAGAAGACGGGCGGCGAGGCTCCGATAGGCGTGCTGTGCCTGGAGACCTCGTTCACCAAGATCCCCGGACACATCAGGAACCCGGTCACCTTCGGCTTCCCGGTGATCTACAAGGTGGTGCGGGGCGCGACGCCGGAGCGCGTGGTGAGCATGGGCGACCCCCGGCTGCTCGACCCGTTCGTCGACGCGGCGCGGGAACTGGAGGAGGAGGGCGCGGCGGCGATCACCGGCGCCTGCGGCTTCCTCGTCCTCTTCCAGCGGGAACTGGCCGGCGCGGTCGGCGTCCCCCTCTACGCCTCCAGCCTGATCCAACTGCCGATGGTCCACCGCATGCTCCGCCCCGGCCGGAAGGTGGGACTGCTGGTGGCGAAGAAGGCCGCGCTGACCCGGCGGCACCTGGAGGCGGTCGGAGCCGAGGACGTCCCGGTCTGCGTCGCCGGGATGGAGGAGGAACCCGAGTTCCGCGAGGTCATGCTCGAAGGCCGGCGCGTGGAACTGGACGCCGACCGCCTGGAACGCGAGGTGCTGGGCCAGGCCGTACGGCTCGCGCGCGACAACCCCGACATGGGGGCGATCGTCATCGAGTGCACCGACCTGGTGCCGTTCGCGCACGCGATCCAGGAGCGGACCGGCGTGCCGGTCTTCGACATCGTGACGCTCACCGAGATGGTGCACCTGAGCCTGACCCGCCGGCCGTATTGACGATGTTCATTGCGACGCTGCGCGTCGCGGCTCGGGGCCCTTGCTCTGCGGTGTGCGGAAACCGGAAAGCCGACTCCCGCGCCCCAGGGGCCGCCGGAGCTTCCGGCGGCCCCTGGGGAAGTTCCGGCGAAGTGGCCTCTGAGCTGTGGTGAACCCGGGCCCTGACTCTCGCGCCAGGACCCGGGCGTGCAGACCACCGGCTCATCCGGCGGTGCGAGGCGCGGTGCCGGGCTCAGCCGCTCCCGGCTTTTCGGTGGCCGCCCGGGGTGAAGGCTTCAGCGGCGGAAGAGCCTTCGCCCGGGGCGGTGCCGGGTGAGTGGAGGTAGGAGGGCTCAGCCGTCGACCGTGACCGAGGCGAACCGGTAGTTCGTGTAGCCGTTCTCGTCTCCGGAGTGCTTCCGGCCGATCATGACGTGGTAGGGGCTCGCCGATACGGAATGGCTGCTCTCACGCAGGTTCGAAGTCCACGGGCCGGGGACGAGCCGCAGTTGCCTGCCCTGCCACCACAGCGCGCCCGACTCGTAGTTCGTGTAGCCGTTCTCGTTCCCGCTGTGCCACCGGCCGGTGATGACCCGGTTGTCGGTGGTCTCGTAGTTCGAGCTGCTCTCCTTCTGGTTGGAGCTCCAGCTCCGGGACTCCACCGCCACCTGCTCGCCGTTGATGAGGATCCGGCTGCAGGAGTACTTCGTGTAGCCGTTCTCATCTCCGGAGTGCGAACGGCCGGTCATGACCTGGTTGGCGGGGCAGGTGAAGGTGACTCCGGCGGATTCCTTCACGGTGCTGGTGGTCTGGAGCTGGACCTCGACCGTGTAACTCGCGGCGGTGGCGGGAGCCGCCGGCACCAGGGCGAGGGTGGCCAGGGCCGCCGTGGCGGTCGTGGCGAGCAGGGCCTTCTCGCGCTTCTTCACGTTCCTCGGTTTCCTTTCGGGCGTCTTTCCAGGTATTTAGAGCGCATGTGGCGGCGGCACGAACCGGCTATTGGGCCGATGGTTCGCCGACCTCATCCGCGCGGCACCTGCACGCGGAGGAAAGAACCGCCGCAGGTGATCGCGATCTCATGGTGACGGCCGCCGAACCACCGGGTCGTCCTTCGCGTGGGTGAGTGTTGATCCGCCGCGCGAATTACCCTTCACACCCACTCCCTGATTAGTGCGAATGGAAAACGGAATAAAAGACGACCGAAATAAGCGGGGGATGGTTGGGAAATGCGCCGGTTCTGGGAGGGCTCATCGCGACGCTGCGCGTCACGACTCGAGGGCTCAGATCCGGTGTCCTCCCTCGGGGGTTCTCGTTTGAGGGCGGTTCAGTGGGTAAGGGGGACGTCGTCGCAGCTCAGGCGTGGACGAGACACGCCGTCCGGCGTCCTGATAGGAGGAGAGCGATGAAGGCACTTACCTGGCACGGTAAGCGAGACGTACGTGTCGAGGACCTCCCGGACCCGATCATCAAGGAGCCCACCGACGCGATCATCAAAGTCACCACGACCGCGATCTGCGGCTCAGACCTCCACCTGTACGAGGTGCTGGGACCGTTCCTTGGGCAGGGGGACGTCCTCGGGCACGAGCCGATGGGCGTCGTGGAGGAGGTCGGCGCGGAGGTCACGCACATCAAGCCCGGTGACCGGGTCGTCATCCCGTTCAACATCTCCTGCGGCCGCTGCCGGATGTGCGAGATGAAGCTGTACGCCCAGTGCGAGACCACGCAGGTGCGCGAGTACGGCACCGGGGCCGCGCTGCTCGGTTACACCAAGCTGTACGGCCAGGTCCCCGGGGGACAGGCCGAGTACCTCCGGGTCCCGCAGGCCCATTTCGGGCCGATCAAGGTGCCCGACGGGCCGTCGGACGAGCGGTTCGTCTACCTCTCCGACGTCCTGCCCACCTCCTGGCAGGCGGTGGACTACGCCTGCATCCCTGATGGTGGCAGCGTCACGGTCTTCGGCCTGGGCCCGATCGGGCAGATGTCCGCCCGGATCGCCAAGCACCTGGGATACCGGGTGATCGGCGTCGACGGCGTGCCCGAGCGGCTGGAGATGGCCCGCCGGCACGGCGTGGAGATCCTGGACTCCTCCGCGACCCCGAACGTGGCGGAGGCGGTCCGCGAGCTGACCGGCGGACGGGGCACCGACTCCGTCATCGACGCGGTCGGCATGGAGGCACACGGCTCCCCGGTCGCCAAGATGGCGCAGACCGTCACCGGGCTTCTGCCCGACGCGGTCGCAGCCCCCCTGATGACCAACGCCGGTGTGGACCGGCTGGCCGCCCTGTACCAGGCCATCGACACGGTACGGCGCTGCGGCACGATCTCGATCTCCGGCGTCTACGGCGGCGCGGCCGACCCGATGCCGATGCTGAAGATGTTCGACAAGGGCATCACCCTGCGCATGGGCCAGGCGCACGTCAAGCGCTGGATCGACGACCTGATGCCGCTGGTGACCGACGACTCCGACCCGCTGGGCGTCATGGACCTGGCGACGCACCGGCTGCCGCTGGCGGAGGCACCGCACGGCTACGAGATCTTCCAGAAGAAGCAGGACGGGGCCATCAAGGTCCTCCTGACCCCCTGACGATCCCCGAGAGAAGACGTCCCCCCGAACAGGCGGGTCCCCGCGACCCGGTATCCGAAGGAGATGAGGCCATGGACGCCATCGTGCTGCTGAAGGACGACCACAAGACGGTCGAGAAGCTGTTCAAGGAGTTCGAGCAGGCGGGCGAGACCGCCTACAAGAAGAAGCAGGAGATCGTCGAGAAGATCTCCAAGGAGCTGTGCGAGCACGCCTACATCGAGGAGGCGATCTTCTACCCGGAGGCGCGTGCCGAGGCGCCCGACACCTCCGACCACGTCCTGGAGAGCGTGGAGGAGCACCACGTCGTGGCCTGGCTGCTGTCGGAGCTGAAGGGGATGGACCCCAAGGACGAGCGGTTCGACGCCAAGGTGACCGTCCTCATCGAGAATGTGCGCCACCACATCAAGGAGGAGGAAGAGGACTGGTTCCCCCAGGTCCGCGAGGCTCTGGGGCGTAACAGGCTCCAGGAGCTCGGTGAGCGGATGGAGAAGGCCAAGGCCGAGGCCCCGTCCGACCCGCTCGCGCTGGCCAGCGCCCGCCAGTAGGGCGCCGGCGGCGCGGCGGGGCGCCGCCGGGACGCGGTGGGAACGCCCCCCGAAGCGCCCGTCAGGGCGCCCGGTACAACGCGGGCCCCGGCCTCATTCCGAGGCCGGGGCCCGCTTCCCGAAAGGCCGTCACGCCTGCCGGGGAATCTGTTCGGTGATCGTGAAGGTCACCCCTCCACCCTCGTCGACGTCGGCGTCGAGGGATTTGTCGTCGAGCAGGTCCGCCGCCTTGGGATCCAGGAAGATGTGCGCTCCGTCCGTCTCGACTACCTTGTCCTCGGACTGCGGCCCTTCGACGATCGACAGCAGCAGCGAGTCCGTGTCGTCGCTCTGCGAGGAGATGCGGACCCCGGTGTCCGCCGAGCCTCCCACCTGCGAGCTGAGATTCCGGATCACCTGCGCGGCAGTGTCGGTCATTGTGAGCATTATTACTCCTTGTCCGAATTAAGGCTGGATTCTCCGCCCTTGCCCGCTTACGGCAGAGCCGACACCTGAGCCAGGGGATTTCCCCCCGGCGCCGGCCGTACCCACCCCCGGCCAGCCCGGCGGCTCCGTGCGTGAGGCACCCCCGCGGTGAACGCCGCAAGGGGGCGCCGCTGACCGGACCCGCGAGGGGGCGCCGGTGTCTGGACCCGCGAGGGGGCGCCGGTGTCTGGACTGAGGAGTGAGTGAGCGCAGCGAGTGAACGACGAGGGAAGACACCGGGCAAGAGCCCCCGAGCCGCGACGCGCAGCGTCGCCATGAACACAATCCCCGAGCCGCGACGCGCAGCGTCGCCATGAACACAGCGTCGCCATGAACACAGCGTGGGCAAAGAACGGCAGACCGGACCATGGCCTTAGGCGCATCATGACCGCGGTATCGACCGAGGTGAGTGGCCCCGGAGACGCGCATCCGGCCGGCGGGCCGACCGCCGACCGGCCGGATGCGCGGAGCCGGCCGTCATCCACCCTTTCCTCGGTACGACCGCCGGTCCCTTCGGAGCGCTTCACGATGCCTTACGCGACCACCCGCGACGACACGCGGATCTTCTTCTACGACTGGGGCAGTGGCCCGCCCGTCGTCTTCATCCACGGCTGGCCGCTGAACGCCGACGCCTGGCAGGACCAGCTGAAGCTGGTCAAGGACAACGGGTTCCGGGCGATCGCGCACGACCGGCGCGGCCACGGCCGCTCCGGCCACCCGGCGGGCGGCTACGACTTCGACACCTTCGCCGACGACCTCAGAGACCTCATCGAAAGCCTGGACCTGCGCGACGTCACCCTCGTGGGGCACTCCATGGGCGGTGGGGAACTGGCTCGCTACATCGGCCGGCACGGCACGTCCCGCCTTCGCGGGGCCGTGCTCCTGTCCGCGATCCCACCGCTCATGCTCAGGACCGACGGCAATCCCGAGGGAACGCCGCAGGAGGTGTTCGACGGCCTGAAGGACGGCATCCTCGCCGAGCGCTCGCAGTTCTGGAAGGACACCGCCGAGGTCTTCTTCGGGGCCAACCGGCCGGGCGGCAAGGTGACGCAGGGCAACAAGGACGCCTTCTGGTTGATGGCCATGGCCGAGAACATCGAAGCCGGGGTGGCCTGCGTGGACGCCTTCTCGGCCACCGACTTCACCGAGGATCTCAGGAAGTTCGACATCCCCACGCTGATCGTCCACGGTGACGACGATCAGGTCGTGCCGATCGCGGCGGCCGGGGAGAAGGCATCCAGGATCATTCCGGACAACGTCTACAGGGTGTATCAGGGCGGCTCGCACGGCATCGCGATGGTGCCGGGCCAGAAGGAGCAGTTCAACGCCGACCTGCTCGAGTTCCTGCGCGCCTGAACGGCGGGATCCGCTCCGCGCCGGACACGCCGCCGATCCGCCCGGCCCCCCGGCCCCCCGGCCTTCGGCGGGCCGGCTCGTTCAGCCGCCGGTGTGGAGGCGTTCGAGGCGCTCGGCCGTCTTACGCGCGGCGATCAGCACGGGGTCCCACACCGGGGCGAACGGGGGAGCGTAGGCCAGGTCCAGGCCGGTCATCTCCTCCACGGTCATCCCGTGCCATACGGCCAGCGCCAGGGTGTCGATCCGCTTGGCCGCGCCCTCCTGCCCGACGATCTGAGCGCCCAGCAGCCGTCCGGTCCGGCGGTCGGCGATCATCTTCGTCCGCATCTCCCGCGCGCCGGGGTAGTAGTGGGCGCGCGTGGTGGAGGCCACGGTCTCGGTGATGAACTCGAACCCCGCCGCGGCGGCCTCGGCCTCGTTCAGGCCGGTGCGGGCCACCTCGTACTCGCAGATCTTGGACACCGCGGTCCCCACCACCCCGGGGAAGCTCGCGTACCCGCCCCCGATGTTGATGCCGACCGCGCGGCCCTGCTTGTTGGCGTGGGTGCCCAGCGCGATCGCCACCGGCCGGTGGGAGACCAGGTGGAAGGTCTCGACGCAGTCGCCGGCCGCCCACACGCCCTCGACGGGGGTGCGCATCCGCCGGTCGGTCCGGATCCCGGAGGTCTCGCCCACCGGGATGCCCGCGGCCTCGGCCAGCGCGGTGTTCGGGCGGGCCCCGAGGCCCAGCACGACCAGGTCGGTCCGTACGCTCCGGTTTCCGACGCACACCGCGTCCACCCGGCCGCCTGAGGCGGAGAAGCCCGTCACCCCCTCTCCGAGGAGCACCTCGACCCCCAGCCGGCGCAGGGCGTCGGCGATCAGGGCGCCCATGTCGGGGTCGAGCGTGCCCATCGGCTGCTCACCGGCCTCGACGAGCGTCACCGAAAGGCCCCGGCGGACCAGGGCCTCGGCCATCTCCAGGCCGATGTAGCCGCCGCCGACCACCGTGGCGGCGCGCGGGCGCTCCGCCCCGTCGGCCTCGACGGCCCGCAGCAGCGCGGCGCCGTCGTCCAGCGTCTGCACGCCGTACACGCCGGCGGCGTCGGCGCCGGGCAGGCCGGGACGGCTGGGCAGGGCGCCGGTGGCGACGACGAGCTGGTCGAACGGCTCCCAGTAGTCGCGGCCCTCCTCGTGGTCGCGTACGGCCACCGCCCGGCGGTCCAGGTCGATCTCGGTGACCTCGCTGCGCAGGCGCAGGTCGATGGCCTGCTCGTCACGGAAGACCTCGGGGCGCCGGACGACGAGGTCCTCGACGCCGCCCACCTCGCCGCCCACCAGGTAGGGGATCCCGCAGGCGGAGTAGGAGGCGTGGAAGCCCTTCTCCAGCGCCACGATCCGCAGGTCGTCCGGGCCGCGCCGGTTCCGCGCCTGGGAGGCCGCGCTCATCCCCGCGGCGTCGCCGCCGATCACCACCAGCCGTTCCGCCATCGTCCCGCCCGTCTCGCAAGCCGTCATCGTGTGCCGCTGGGAAAGGAGTTCCTCCGCCCGCCCGTCCCAAACGGCATCGCCCCGATCATGACGTGTCGCGCGGCGGCGGCCGTGCCGGGGTCCGGGGCCGGTTGCGCACGCCCGGTTACAGGCGGCCGTCCCGTACGGTGACCGCCCGCCCTCCAGCCGGCAGGGGAGCGCGTCCCCCGCGCGGAGGACGCGGGGGACGGTGTTCGGTACGCTCTGCCGAGCTGACGGTGGATAACGGATGGTTCGGGGGATTTCAGGATGGGCACGGTGGAGATCCTCCTGTTGCTGGCGGCCGCGGCCGGGGCGGGGTGGATCGACGCCGTGGTCGGCGGGGGAGGGCTGCTGCAGTTGCCCGCGCTGCTCGTCGCCGGGGTCTCGCCGGTCCAGGCGCTGGCCACGAACAAGCTCGCCGCCGTCTTCGGCACCTCATCGGCGGCGGTCGCCTACGCCCGCACCACGAAGATCGACCGCCGGGTGGCGGTGCCCGCCGGGCTGGCCGCGGTCGTGTTCGCCGGTCTCGGTGCGGCGTCGGCGGCGTCGATCTCCAAGGACGCGCTCACCCCGCTGGTGATGGCCGCCCTGCTGTGCGTGGCGCTGTTCGTCACCCTCCGCCCGGCGTTCGGCGCCCATTCCCACCCGCACCTGCGCACCCGGGCCAGGGTGCTGGCCGCGACCGCGGTCACCGGCGCGGCGATCGCCTTCTACGACGGCATCCTCGGGCCCGGCACCGGCACCTTCCTGATCATCGCCTTCACCACGATCCTCGGTATGGACTTCGTGCACGGCTCGGCGCACTCGAAGATCATCAACTCCTGCACCAACGTCGGGGCTCTGATCGTCTTCGCCTCCCAGGGACACGTGCTGTGGTCGCTGGGGCTGGGGATGGCCGTCTGCAACATCGTCGGGGCCCAGGTCGGGGCGCGGATGGCGCTGCGCCGCGGTTCGGGGTTCGTGCGGATCGTGCTGCTGTGCGTGGTGTGCGCGATGGTGGCGAAACTCGGCTACGAGCAGTTCCTCTCCTGATCTACATTGTGAAGCCGACTGGCTGGTTGAAATTCGTGAATACGACAGAAACCCCGGCCTCGCCTGGGCAGGCGAGGCCGGGGCGAGTGCGGTCACGCCGATGACGAGGTCCCGGCACGAGAAGCCGTGGAACACGCGGAAGCGCCTCCGTCCTCATCCGGAGGCGGTGCCGGGGCCGGCTCGCTCCCGGTGACAGCCGATGCCGGACGTCGTCCGGCGGCGAGACGCCAGAGCGAGGTGACCTCCGCGGCCCGGGCGGCGTGGAGGGGATCGGCGGCGTCCCTCGCCCGTGGGTGCCGCGGCCTGGTGTCGATCCTGTCCACCACGTGCAGGCCCGCCTCCTCGATGCCGGCCAGTAGTTCCCCGCGCGTCCTGAGCCCGAGGTGCTCGGCCAGGTCCGACAGGATGAGCCATCCCTCACCTCCCGGTTCGAGGTGCGC
Source organism: Streptosporangium sandarakinum (assembly GCF_050942225.1). Taxonomy (NCBI): domain Bacteria; kingdom Bacillati; phylum Actinomycetota; class Actinomycetes; order Streptosporangiales; family Streptosporangiaceae; genus Streptosporangium; species Streptosporangium sandarakinum. The sequence continues at coordinate 4,718,260 of NZ_CP192034.1, read as the reverse complement.
GGTGAGCGCGGTCAGGAAGCCGCGGAGCATGCTGCCATCCGGGTCGTAGACGCCTTGCTCCACGGCGGAGGTGGGCCGGGCCGGAATCCAGGGCGGGTTGCAGACGATGAGGTCCGCGCGCCCGTCGGGGAAAAGGCCGGGCCCCACGACGTCGACGCGGCCGGTGAGGCGTAGCCGGCGGACGTTCTCTTCCGCGCAGGCCAGAGCGCGCGGGCTGATGTCCGTGGCCACGACGTGGTCGACTCCCCGGCGGGCCAGGACGGCCGCGAGCACTCCCGTTCCCGTGCCGAGGTCGAACGCGGTGCGGCGGCCCGCGCGAGGGCCCGCCGGCGGGGGGAGTGGCGCATGCGCGACGAGGTCGACGTACTCGCCCCTGACGGGGGAGAACACGCCGTAGTGCGGGTGGATGCGGGCACGGAGGGCCGGTACCTCCACGCCCTTCGTGCGCCACTGATGCGCTCCGATCACGCCCAGCAGTTCGGTGAGCGAGACGGCCACCGGCTCGGACCGCGGACCGTACGCTTCGATGCAGGCTCGGCGCACATCGGGGGCTCTGCGCAGGTTCAGGCGGTAGTCGTCCTCCAGCAGGACGAGGAGCCGGCCCAGCACGCGGGCACGGTGGCCGCGGGCACGGCGGTGCAGGTGGAAGGACTCTGCCGGGCTGTCACCTCGCCGGGGAGGTTTCCGGTCGATGCGGCGGCTCATCGCCTGCAGCAGCCGTCGTGCGCCGTGGAAGTCACCCCGCCACAGCAGACCGGTGCCTTCACAGGCCAGGCGGTAGGCGGTGTCGGCTTTCATCCGGTCGTCGGCGTCGATGACCCGGCGGGGAGGCGGGGTCGCGCTCTCGGAATGCCAGTGGGCGGAACGGGGGGTGTTCGTCTCGGTCCAGCGGATCGTGGACACCACGTACTCCTCGTGGTCGAACGTGCAGGGGCACGAAGAGCACTTCGACGAGGAGCGGGAGAAACGGCCCGTGCGGCGCACGGGCGGGTGTCAGGGCAGGTGGGGCTACCGCTCCCGCGTCGAAGCGCGAGCGGGGAAGTCGCCGAGAACCATGCCGAGTGTCACGATCAGCCCTTTCGGAGAGATGACGTAAGAGGGTCGCACAGACCTTCCCCGTGGGCAAACCGGCCCGTGGGGCGGGGGAAGGCCGGCTTCCCGCTCGGCGCGGCCCGTCGCTCCCCGGTGGCGTCCTCGTCGCGCGGCGGCCGCGACCTCCGGGCGGCGGGATCTCCCCGGGGTAGGCGGGGAACCGGCCGAAAGTACGGCCGCCCGTGGTGCGGATCATGCTTTCGGCCCATGCCGGCGGCGGGCCGGATCCGCACGATGGGCCCATGCCGTACGAAGATCTTCCCCCCAGCCCTGAAAACCCGCCCGCTCCCGGAAACCCGCCCGGCCTTGGACACCCGCCCGGTCCTGGAAATCCGCGTCCCGGAGGCTCGCGTCCCGGGCGGGTGTCGTCGCGAACGCCGGACCCCGGTGACCGCCCGGCCGGGTCCGGCCGGGCGCGGATCGCCGCGCTCGACGTCGTGCGCGGGTTCGCGCTGTGCGGGATCCTGCTGGCCAACGTCAAACCGATAGCCCACGTCGGGGACGCCCTCACACCCGCCGCGCCCGTCCCGGCGGGGGACACGGCCGCGTGGCCGGGGCTGTTCGTCGACCAGCGTTTCTTCCCCATCTTCTCCCTGCTGTTCGGTGTGGGGTTCTCGCTGCTGCTGGAGTCGGCGGCGGTCCGCGCCGCCCGGCCGCGGCTGGTCCTGGCGCGCCGGCTCCTGGCGTTGCTGGCGATCGGCCTGGTGCACTTCCTGCTGCTGTGGCGGGGGGACATCCTGACCGCCTACGCCGTCGTCGGTCTGCTGGTGCTGCTGCCCTCGACCTGGCTGCCGCGGTGGGCCGTGGCGTGCCTGGCGGCCGTACTCCTCGCGGTGTCGCTGCTGGCCACCGGGGGCTGGCACGCGCTGGTTCCGGGGCTGTTCCTGCTGGGCTCGGCGCTGACCCGGTACGGGGTGATCGACCGGGTCGAGCGGTCCGCGCGGGGGCCGGCGGTGCTGGGCCTGGTCCTGGCGGCGGGGGCGGTGCCCGCGCTGTGGTGGCAGAGCGGGCTGGATCCGTACGACCCCGGCTTCAGCCTGGCGTTCTCCACTGCCGGGCTGCTGGTCGCCGGAGTGTACGTCTGCGTTCTGCTGGTGTTGATGCGGACGCCGCTCCGGCCGGCGCTGCGGGCGGTCTTCGCGCCGCTGGGCCGGATGGCGCTGACGAACTACCTGACCGCCACGGTCCTCGTCCTGGTCGCCGCCCGCGTCCTCGGGGGAGTGCCGGACCGCTGGTCGGAGGCGACAGTGGTGACGGTCGCCGGCGTCATCCTCGCCGTGCAGTGGCTGTGGTCGGTGCTGTGGCTGCGGCGGTACCGTCAGGGGCCGGTCGAGTGGCTCTGGCGATGGGTCACCTGGGCCGGTCGCCCGCCCCTGCGCCGCGCCGCCTGACCGTCGTCCTCCTCGCCGTCCGCCTCGCCCTCACCTTCGCGCCCTCGCGACGGCCCGCCGCGCCGTATTCCGGAGAGCTCGCGCCTCGCGGCGGCCCGCCGCGCCGCGTTCCGGAGAGCGGGGAACGCCGCCTCCGCCGCCTCGGGTTCCCGTGGACGGCGTCTCTGTGGCCGGCCGGGTGTTCAGGCCGAGGCGTGGGTACGGTCGGTCAGGACGCGGGCGAGGACGATGGTGACGAGGCCGGCCAGGACGACCGACAGCAGGCCGGCGCGCAGGCTGAGGAGGTCGGCGACGGCTCCGACGAGCAGCGGGGACAGCAGGAAGCCGCCGCGCAGCAGCCAGCTGACGATGGTCAGGCCGGTGCCCGGCGGCAGGCCGGGCAGTTCGTCGGCAGTGTGCATGGCGGCCGGGACGAGGGTGGCGAAGCCGAGCCCGGCGAGGGTGAAGCCGGCCAGCGCGGCCGGGATGGACGGCACGGCCAGCGCTGCGCCCATGCCGGCGGCGGCCAGGACGCCTCCCGCGCGGGCCACCGCGCGTTGCCCGAAGCGGTCCACCACGCGGTCGCCGGACAGGCGGCCGATGGTCATGGCGGTCTGGAAGACCACGACGGCCAGGCCGGCGGTGGCGGCGTCGGCGTGCAGACCGGTGAGGAAGAGGGCGCCCCAGGACGCGCCGGCGTCCTCGACCAGCGCGCCGCACGCGGCCAGTACGCCGAGCGCGGCGAGCATCCGTACCGCCGGGCCGGTGAACGAGCGCCGGCCCGCGCGCCGGGCGGGCGGGGCGGCTGCGTGGTCGTCGGCCGCGGCCGGATCGTGGGCTTCGGCGGAGCGCTCGGCGTCTTCCGGTCCCGGCAGCAGGAAGCGGTGGGCGACGACGGCCACAAGGCTGAACAGGGTCGCGGAGATGCCGAGATGGATCGTCAGGGGCAGGCGGAGGCCGGCGGCGGCCGAGCCCATCAGGCCGCCCAGGACGGCGCCGATGCTCCATACGCCGTGCAGCGAGTTGAGGATGGAGCGCCGGTAGAGCCGTTGCACGCGCAGGCCGTGGGCGTTCTGCGCGACGTCCACGATCGCGTCGAGTGCGCCCACGACGAACAGCGCGCCGCCGAAGGCGACCCAGTTCGGCACGAACGGGATGGCCAGGGTCGCGAGGGCGGTGATGACGATGCCGAAGGCGGCCACGCGGGCGGAGCCGAAGCGGCGGATCGCGGCGCCGGCGAGCAGCCCGGCCAGCAGCGCGCCGATCGAGTAGCCGGCCACCGCGGTGCCGAAGACGGCGTTGCTGACGCCGAGGTCGGCCTTGATCTGCGGGTAGCGCGGGACGATGTTGAAGAAGACGGCACCGTTGGTGAGGAACAGCGCCGCGACGGCGGCGCGGGCCAGGAACGCCCGGCGGGTGGGCGCGGTGGAAGGGACGGCAGAGGACATCGGCTTTCCGATCACGGCGTAACAGGTGCGTGCGGGGGAGCGGGGAGGGGGTCAGCGCAGGAAGCGGTGGACGGCGTGGCGGATCTGCTCGGGCGTCATCGGGTCGGTGGACAGGGCGCTGTGCAGCACGAGGCCTTCGATGAGCGCGTCCAGCTCGCGGGCGGTGGTGGCGTCGAAGTGGCGCTCCAAGGCCTGGCGGCTGCGCGTCATCCAGGACTGGGTGACGGCGCGCAGGGTCGGGTTGCGCGCCGCGGCGACGTACAACTCCACGGAGAGGACGAGGTCGTGCCGCGAGCCGAGCAGGTCGTCGGCCACCAGTGCGATGACGGCCTCGATCGCCGCCTCTCGGTCGGGCGCGGCACTGAGCCGTTCGTCGAAGACACGGGCCACCGACTCGGCGTGCCGGGTGAACGCCTCGGCGAGCACCTCCTCCAGCGAGGTGAAGTGGTAGGTCATCGAGCCCAGCGGCACGTCGGCGACGCGGGCGATCTCCCGGTGCGTCGTGGCGGCCACGCCGCGTTCGGCGATCACGGTCAGCGCCGCGTCGATCAGCCTGTCCCGCCGGCCCGGGTCGTGCCGGCGGGGCCGCCGCGCGGCGGGTGGCCGCGGCGGGGCGGTGTCGCTCATGCCGGGTCCGGTTCGAGCATCGGGTCGCGCATCGAACGGCCATCCGCCTCGGGCATCATATGTACGAGTGTACACATCATGTGCCGGCATGCGTGGTGCATCGCGGCTGATCCCGGTGTCATCCGGGGTGCCGAGGAGGCGTCGGACATGTAAGGCAGGGGGCCCCGAGGAACACGCCTGACGGGTTATCCGGGGTTGTCAGGCATGTTGGTCACTTGCGGGAACCCCGTCCTCAAGGATCTCGCTTTCACCGGTGGCCGCTTGTTCAGATGTCGGTGGGCGAGGGGCTGACGAGACCGTGCTCGTAGGCGAGGATGACCAACTGCACGCGGTCACGAACTCCCAGCTTGGTGATGGCCCTGGTGATGTGGGTCTTCACGGTCAGCGGGCTGATCACCAGCGCGGCGGCGATCTCGTCGTTGGACAGGCCTGTTGCCACCAGCCTGACCACCTCGCTCTCGCGCGTGGTAAGCGCGTGCAGCGTCGCGGCGGGCCGCGGGCGGTGAGCGAAGCGCTCGACGACGCGGCGCGTGACGCTCGGCGACAGCAGGGCTTCGCCCGCCGCCACGACCTCGACCGCCCGGCGCAGTTCGGCCAGGTCGACCTCCTTGGTGAGGAAGCCGCTCGCCCCTGCCCGCAGGGCGTCGAACACGTTCTCATCGGTGTCGAACGTCGTCAGGATGATCACCTTGGTCGCCGGCAGCTCCCTCAGGATGCGGCGGGTGGCGTCGATGCCGTTCATCCCCGGCATCCTGATGTCCATCAGCACGACATCCGGCCGCAGCCGGACGGCCTGGCTCACCGCTTCCTCACCCGAGGCGGCCTCACCGACGACGGCGAGGGTCTTGGCGCGGGCCAGAAGGGCGCGGAAGCCCGCCCGCAGGAGCGCCTGATCATCGACGAGCAGCACGTTGACGGTCATGGCGCCAAGCCGCTCAGGTGAGCCGTCAGGGGCAGGACGGCCTGGACCGCAAAGCCGCGGCCGGCATCGATGCGCAATGTTCCCCCGAGGGCGGTGACCCTCTCCCGCATTCCGGTCAGGCCGTGCCCCGCGGTGAAGTCCGCCGCCGCGCTCCCGTTATCGACGACCCTCACCTCCAGGTCCCGGGTCGCGACCCGGAGCCGGATCGTGAGGCAGTCGGCGTTGGAGTGGCGCAACGTGTTGATGACGGCCTCCTGGACGACTCGGTAGGCGGTGAGCGCCTGGGCCGCCGGGATGGCGGCGAGGTCGCCCTCCGGCTCATAGCGCACCTCCAGCCCGGCGGCCCGAGCCTGCGCGACCAGGACGGCGACGGACTCCAACCCCTGCTGCGGGGTGTCGCGAAGCTCGCCCACGAATGCTTTGAGGTCTCTTGTGGCCTGGTTCCGCACGGCGATCGCGGTGCGCAGAGCGGCCCGCGCCTCCTCGGGCGAGTCGTCCAGGGCTTCGACGGCGACATTCAGGTGAACGCCGACGACGGCCAAGGTGTGGGCGACCACGTCGTGAACCTCTCGGGAGATGTGCAGGCGCTGCTCGGCCAGCCGCGTCTGTTCCAGCTGCAGGAGACGGGCCTGGTGCTCGGCCCTCCACCGGTTGTACTGGCGCGTGGCACTCGCCCCGGCCAGCATCACGGCCAGCCAGAGCAGCTCGACGCCACCGCGAGCGAGCACTTCGCCGACGCCCAGCCCCTGCCAGCCCATGCCGTACGCCAAGGTGAGGACGCCGACGCCCGCGGCCCAGCCGGGCCGGGTGAGCGAGGCGGTGAACAGGGCGGCCGACAGCGGCCAGACCCAGCCGCCCTCGAACAGACCGGAGCTTTGGTAGCCGATGAGCACGACGGCGGACAGGACGAGCACGAGCCGGGGACGGTACCGGCGAGCCAGCAGCAGTCCCCCCAGAAGAACCCCCAGGGCGGGCGCGCCGTGCCACAGCAGCGGCGCGCCCATCATGGCCGGCCCCAGTCCGACGCCCACGCCCGCCAGCAGGGCCAGCGCCAGATCCACCAGCCGGGTCTCGCGCGACCTGATCGCGCCTGCACTCACGCCCTGTCGCCCACCGTCACGGGGCTTTCGGAGCCCGCGGCCAGGGATCGGTTCCTCGCCGGGCCGGTGGCGGCCAGGACAAGCCAGAGCAGGTACAGACCGAGCAGGACCCGCTCGGCCAGGCCCAGCGGAGCCGTGTGCGTGAAGGCCATCGAATCCACCATCGCCACCACGAAGAGCAGGAATGCTACCGACGACGCCCAAGCCAGGACGGTCAGCCCCCGCGCCTTCGACGCCCACGCGGGTTCGCGCCGCCAGCGCAGAGTGAGTCCTTCGCACGTCACCTGAGCCTGCGCCATCGGAGTATCCGGCTACACCGATCGATGTACGGCGGCTCGCCTTCCGCCCTCTGATCTCCGATCCTCAGCGGCCGGCGTCGGCGATGACCGCTGTCACGAACCTGTCGACGGCCGCCGTGGCCGGCGGCCCGGGGTCGCGGTCCGCGAACAGCAGGTGCCCGCCACCGACCAGGGAGAGGGTGAGCGAGTCGATGTCGGCGTCGGCCGCGATACGGCCCAGTTCACGCTCCTCCGTCAGATAGGCGGAGATCGCGGCCGTGGCCTGGGAGAGGATCGCGATGCCGCCTCCGGGCATGGCTTGCCGCAGCCGGGCGCGCAGCTCATCCCGGAAGGTGATGAGCGGGATGATCGCCACCGGAACCGGTCCGAACAGGGTGGTCAGCGCGCTGGTGAGGTTGCCGGCCACCGTGCCGGTGCCGGCGGACTCGCGCAGCGCACTCGCCTGTGTCTCGAGCTGCGCGGCCCGGTCGAGCACGAGGCCGGTGAGGAAGGCGTCGAAATCGGGGAAGTGCCGGTGCAGGACGCCTTTGGCGCAGCCCGCCTCGTCGGTGACGGCCCGGCTGGTCAGCCCGTTCGGCCCGTCTCGCAGAAGCACGCGTTCGGCGGCCTCGAACAGCTGCCGCCGCGCGTCGCGAAGGTGCACTCCGGTCGGCACTCGCAGATCCTCTCGTGTGTCAGCCCGTCGGCATCCGTTGCCCAGTGGGCATGTGCCCACTAAGGTGGGCGCATGCCCATACTACCGCGAGAGCAACCGGAACCACCCCTGACCGAGCCGCGAACGTCCCGGCAGATGGCCGAGTCGTTCGGCGTGGACGCACAACGCTACGACCAGGCCCGTCCCGGCTACCCCGATGCGTTGGTGGCGCGGATCGTCGCCGGGAGCCCCGGGCCTGACGTGCTCGACGTCGGCTGCGGCACCGGCATCGCCGCCCGCCAGTTCCAGGCCGCCGGCTGCGCCGTGCTCGGCGTCGAGCCCGATGCGCGGATGGCCGACTTCGCGCGAGCCCGTGGCCTGCGGGTCGAGGTGGCGACCTTCGAAGCCTGGCGGCCGACCGGCCGGACGTTCGACGCGGTCATCGCCGCCCAGTCGTGGCACTGGGTGGATCCGGTCGCCGGTGCCGCGAAGGCGGCACGTGTGCTGCGCCCAGGGGGACGGCTGGCGATCTTCGGGCACGTGTACGAGCCGCCTGCCGAGGTGGCCGAACCGTTCGCCGCCGCCTACCGGCGGGCGGCGCCCGACTCCCCGCTCAACGGCCAACCGGCCCGGCGTCCGCTCGGCCTCTACCAGGCGGCGTACGCGAAGTTCGCCGACCAGATCCGCGAGACCGGGCAGTTCCACGATCCGGAACAGTGGCGGTTCGACTGGGAGCGGTCCTACACGCGCGACCAGTGGCTGGACCTGCTGCCCACCACCGGCGGCCTCACCCGGCTCCGTCCCGATCAGCTGGCCGGGATACTGGGCGCGGTCGGGGAGGCCATCGATTCCCTGGGCGGACGCTTCACGATGAACTACACCACCCTGGCCGCGACCGCCGTACGCGCCGGCGCCCGCTGAGTCCATCCGTCAGGTCGCCGCCCGCTCGATGGCCACGATCGGGATCCGCCGTGACGTCTCTCGCCGGCAGCCGATGTGGCGGGGCCATGTCCCGGTCATCGTCTCCCAGGGGCGGAGCCGCTCGCCCTCGGTCGCCGGACGGGCCGCCGCGCCGGACACCTCGGCCCCGACCTGCGCCTCGACCTGCGGCTGGGCGAGCGGGCTGTGGAGTCAGAGTGGACGGCCGGCGGCGCCGCCGGTGGCGGCGACCACGAGATAAATAATCTACTTTGTAAAGGTCATTGTCCGAAGAAAAACAGCACCCAAGGCAACAAAACCAGCAAGCAAGGCGGGAACGGCCAGCGCGAGAGGAAGGCCGACGACTTCGGCGAGCCCGCCGATCAGGATGGGGCCGGCCAGGAAGCCCGCGTATCCCAGGCTGGCCACCCGGGCGAGGGCCTGGCCGGCGCGGGCGGGGTCGCGGCGGCCGGCGGCGGAGAACAGCTGGGGGATGATGCACGACAGGCCCGCGCCGAAGCAGGCGAACCCGAGGACCGCGATGATCTGGTTGCCGGCCAGCAGGCCGGCGCCGAGTCCGGCCGCGGCGAGCGTGCCGCAGCCGCGTACCAGCGTCACCGCGCCGAACCGGGCGGCCAGCCGGTCTCCGGCGAGGCGGCCGGCGGTCATCATGATGGAGAAGGCGGCGTAGGCGGCCGCGGCGAATCCCGCCGAGCTGTCGAGGCTGTCGCGGAGGTAGACGGAGCTCCAGTCGGCGGCGGCGCCTTCTCCGATCATGCAGCAGATGGCGAGTACGCCCAGGGCGAGCACGCCGTGGGCGGCGCCTTTCGCGGGGGTGTTGCTCCCGTTGCTTCCCGGGGCGGCTCCCGCGGCGGCCGCCGGGGTGGCTTCCGCGGTGGTCGTGGTGGTGGCGGTGGTGGTTTCCGGGGTGGTCCGTGCGGCGGGACCGGCGGTTCCGGGGAGCCCGGTGGGTGCGGGTTCGGCGGGGTGTCCGGGAGGTGCGGCGGAGCGGGGGAGGGCCCAGCGGGCGGCCCACAGTGCCATGAGGGTGAGGACTGCGGCGGTGGTGGTGAAGGTGGCGGCGGGGGTGAGCCCGGTCTGGGCGAGCAGGCCGCCGGTGGTGGCGCCGAGGAAGCCGCCGATGCTGAACGCCGCGTGGAAGGACGACATGAGGGGGCGGTTCGCGGCTCGTTCGACCTCGACGGCGTTGGCGTTCATTGCCACGTCGAGGGTGCCGTGGACCAGGCCGAAGGCGAACAGCGTCGCGGCGAGCGCGGTGAGGCCGGGGGCGTGGGCGGGCAGGATGAGGACGATGCCCTGGGCGAAGGCCATGGGGATCATGACGGTGGCGCTGCCGTGGCGGTCGATGAGGCGGCCCACCACCTGCATGCCGGTGATGGCCCCGGCCGCGATGCCGAGGAGTCCGAGGCTGAGGCGGCCGTCGCTGAGGTCGAGTCCCTCCTTGATGGAGGGGATGCGCGCCGTCCAGGTGCCGATGGCGATGCCCGCCAGCGTGAAGAGCAGGTAGACCGCGATGCGGGCGCGGGTGAGGGCCGTCCGGTCGGGGGTGGTGACGTGCATGGGCGCTCCGGTCAGACGGTGCGGACGGTGACGCCGGCGGCGGTGAGGGCGTCGTGTTCGCCCGGGGGGATGGCGGTGTCGGTGATGACGATGTCGAGGCGGTCGAGGGGGCAGACGGCGCCGAAGGCGGTGCGGGTGAACTTGCCGGAGTCGGTGGCGACGATGACGCGTCGGGTGGAGTCGATGGCGGCTCGTTTGACGGCGACGTCGGACAGGTCGTGGGCGGTCAGGCCGTGTTCGGCGGACAGGCCGCAGCAGCCGATGATCGCGGTGTCGAAGCGCAGGGATCGGATGGAGGTCTCGGTGAGGGGGCCGGAGAAGTTGAGTTCGCCGGGCCGTACCTCGCCGCCGGGGAGGACGAGGCGGATGCGGGGTGCGGTGGCGAGTTCGTCGGCGGATTGCAGGGATAGGGGCAGGACGGTCAGGCGGCGGTCGCGGATCGCGCGGGCGACTTCCAGGGTGGTGGTGCCGCCGTCGAGCAGGACGGCCTCGCCGTCGGCGAGCAGGGTGGCGACTTCGGCGGCGATGCGGCGTTTGATGTCGGTCGCCTCGCGTTCGCGTACGCCGAAGGGGGGTTCCTCGCCGCGTAGCAGGAGGCTGATGGCGCCGCCGCGGACGCGTCTGACGACTCCTTGCTGGGCGAGTTCGTCGAGGTCGCGGCGGATGGTCATTTCTGAGACCGCGTGGGCGACGGCCAGTTCGGCCACTGAGACGCTGTCCTTGGCGCGCAGTTCGGACATGATGGCGCGCAGGCGATCTGAACTCTCCACGAGTTCATTTGAACATGATGAATGTTCGGTTGGCAAGCCGCCGGGTGAGCCCGGCCACCCGCCCTCCCCGGGATCGCCGGTGTCCGCAGTACCGGGCCGGTCAGGCCGTTTCGGCGCTGAGGGTCTGTGCCACGGGCACGCGGGCCGCCAGCCGTGCGGGCAGGGCGGTGAGCGCGGCCGTCGTCAGGACGGTCGCGAGCGCGGCGGCGAGCAGCCAGGAGGAGGGGGGTTCCACGGCGTTGTGGGCGGCGAAGAGCGAGAGCAGGCCGGCGCCCAGGGGGACGCCGATGGCGGCGCCGGGCAGCGTGGGCAGGAGCTGGGCGGCGGACAGTCCCGCGGAGATCTGTCCCGGGGTGGCGCCGAGTGTGCGGGCGACGGCCATGCTCGCCCGGGCCTCCATGGCGGTGGTCCAGGTGAACGTGAGGGTGTTCACGACGGCGAGTGCGATCAGCAGGACGGTGACGGCGAGCAGCAGCCGGCGGTCGTGCTCGCCCCGCAGGTTGGGCAGGACGGAGGAGCCGTCCAGTCCGTAGCCTCTCTCCGGCTGGACGTGGAGGGTCAGCAGGGCGACGATCGCGATCACCGTGGTGGCGGTGGAGCATGCCTGCAGTACGGCGCGGCCCGGCCGGCGGGCGGTCAGCCGCAGCCCGAGCAGTAGCGGTGTGGGCAGTAGTGCGGACAGCGCGGTGAGCCGGGGGCGGTGACGGGGCTGGTGCGCGGTGGCGGTCAGCGCCGTGACGGTCGCCGTGCGCATGGCCCGCAGTGTGGGACGCAGTGTGGACAGCACCGCCACCGCCATGGCGAGGACGGTCGCCGCGGCGACGGTGGAGCCGGTCAGCTCGGCGGTGCCGATCCGGCTGGCAGTGGGGCTGGCGACGGCGGGCAGGGTCAGGCGGGCGATCACCAGTCCCAGCGCGTCGCCGATCAGCGCCAGCGCCAGATACTCGGTGAGCAGGACGGTGGCGATCAGACCCGGGGTGGCGCCGACGGCCTTGAGTAGTCCGGCCCGGCGTGTCCGCTCGATGGCGCGTCCGGCGGCCAGCGCGGCCACTCCGGTGATGGCCAGGAAGCCGAGCAGCCAGCTGCCGACGACCAGGATCGGCTGGGTGTCTTTGAGGATGACCATGTCCTGCTCGGCCGTGAACCGCCAGGTGTGGAGGTTCACCCTGAGGGTGAAGCCTCGGTGGGCGGCCAGGAATGCCTCGGCCCCGCCGGGGTCGCGCAGCTTGAGGTCCAGGGCCGTGGTCACCGGGAGGTCCCGGGACGCCGCCAGTGCGCGGGCGTCCGATCGGGTCATCCAGGCCAGGCCGGTGTAGTCGCTGGGTCCGCCGTACGGGCCGATCTGTGCCGCCCAGGGGTAGATGGAGGTGGCGGCGGTGACGGCGATTCCGACGACGGGGTAGGACCGGCCGGCGATGGTGACGTGGTCGCCGACGCCGGCGCCCAGGGCGGTGGCGAAGCCGCGTTCGAGGACCGTGCCGCCGGGGCGTACCCAGTGGCCCGAGGTCACCAGGGGCCGGTTGAGTGTGCCGGGTGTCTCGGCGAAGCCCTGCACCACCACCGGGGAGGAGATGGAGTCGCGCGTGGTGAGGCCGGCGTAGACGATGCGGTAGGGGCCGTGGTGGGCGACCACTTCGGGGTCGTTCGTCAGCGAGGTCAGGGCCGACGTCATGGTGGGGCCCGTCTCGCCGGAGAGCGCCACCACGTCCGGTCCGGCGGTGGCCGCGCGGGTCTGCTCGTACAGCGCGTCGCTCACACCGCGCAGGGACAGGCCCAGGGTCATCGTGGCGGTGGCCACGATCACGGCGAGCAGGAGCGTCGCGGCCTGGACCTTGTGCCGGCGCACGTCGGCCAGTGCCAGGCGCACGATGAGCACGGTGGAGCCCATGATGTTCAGCCCTCCAGCCCGATCAGGCCGCCGAGCCGTCCGGTGCCGGTGCCGGCCAGCCGGGTGTCGTCGACGAACATCCCGTCGCGCATCGAGACCAGCCGGTCGGCGGTGGCCGCGACCCGTTCGTCGTGCGTGACGATGATGAGGGTCTGCCCCGAGGCGCGCAGGTCATCGAAGATTCTCAGCATGTCGAGGCTCGCCGCGGTGTCGAGGTTGCCGGTGGGTTCGTCGGCCAGGACGACCAGGGGGTCGTTGACCAGGGCGCGGGCGACGGCGATCCGCTGGCGTTGCCCGCCGGACAGTTGTGACGGCAGGTGCCGGGCGCGGTCGGCGAGCCCGACCCGTTCCAGCAGGAGGTTCGCGCGCCGTCTGGCCTGGCGGCGCGAGCGGCCGGCCAGCAGGGCGGGCAGTTCCACGTTCTCGGCGGCCGACAGTTCGTCCATGAGGTGGAATGCCTGGAAGACGAATCCGACCGATCGGCGCCGCATGCGCGCCAGGGCTCGCTCGCTCAGGGCGTCGATGCGCCGTCCGGCCATCCACACCTCTCCGCCGGTGGGCCGTTCCAGGCCGCCGAGCAGGTGCAGCAGGGTGGATTTCCCGCAGCCGCTGGGGCCCATGACCGCCAGTGTCTGTCCCTGGGGCACTTCCAGGTCGATCTCGTCCACCGCGCGGACCCGGCTCTGCCCCTGGCCGTGCGTCTTCACCAGGCCGCGGGCCCGGACTGCGGCACCTGACACGTTCATGCACCCTCGACTTCGTGATCGACCTTGGACCAGGCGCGTTCGCAGGCGTCCAGCCAGCGCAGGTCCGCCTGCAGCCGCAGCATGACCCCTTCCAGCAGCAGGGCGGCGCCCGATCCCGCCGGCTCGGCCAGCGCAGCCTGCTGCGCCTCGCGCAGGCGGCGCAGCAGTTCGCGGCGCTGGGCCGCGATGAGTTCGACCGGGTCGGCGAGCCGGGCCGCGGCGGCGGTGGCGAGCTTGAGGTGGAACTCCGCCAGGTCCGGTTTCGGCCAGCCGATCTCGGTCAGCCAGGCGGCGACCCGTTGCTGTCCGGCGGGCGTCAGCGCGTAGACCTTGCGTTCGGGCTTCTCGGGCAGGCCGTCGGCCCGTTCGCAGACCACGAGCCCGGCTTTTTCCAGCCGGGCCAGGGTCACGTAGATCTGGCCGGGGTTCATCGACTCGCCCAGAGGTCCGAGGCTGTGCCGCAGCCGGGCGCGCAGGTGGTACCCGTGTGATGGTTCTTTGGCGAGCATCGCCAGCACCGCGTCCTGCATTCCATCCCCTAACGGTTAGCCAATAGATAGCGGTTAGCCGTACGAGGTGTCAAAGCGCCGCGGCGGCCCCTGGCCGCCGGTGGGGGTCGCGCGCCGCGGTATGCGCCGCGTATATACCCCCGGTATATATTGATCGTCATGACAGTCCCCTTGACCCTGCTGGGCCTCCTGGACCGTGAGCCCAGCTACGGATACGACCTGAAGCGCGACTACGACACCTACTTCGGCAAGGGCAAGCCGCTTCCCTTCGGGCAGGTCTATTCGACGCTCGGCCGCCTGGCCAGGGACGGCAAGGTCGCGGCCGGTCCGAGCGAGCCCGGCGACGGGCCCGACCGCAAGCGCTACGCCATCACCCCGCTGGGCAGGCAGGAGGTGGAGGCGTGGCTGGCCGAGCCGGCGGCGGCGGAGCCGTTCCTGCAGACGGTGCTGTTCACGAAGGTCGTGCTGGCGCTGATGCTGGGCCACGACGCGCAGCGCTTCCTCGACGTCCAGCGCGCCACGCACATGCGGCGCATGCGCGAGCTGTCGGAGATCAAACGCGACGGCGCCCTCGTGGACGCCCTGCTGGCCGACCACGCCCTGTTCCACCTGGAGGCCGACCTGCGCTGGATCGACGTGACCACGGCCCGGCTGGGCGCGCTGGCGGAGACGGTGCGCCGCGCATGACCATCGACGCGCTTCCCATGGCCGGCCCGCTGCTGGAGGCCCGTTCCGTCGGGCGCTCCTACGGCCGGACGCCGGCGCTGCGCGAGGCGAGCCTGTCGGTGACGGCGGGAGAGGTCCTGGCGATCATGGGCCCGAGCGGCTCCGGCAAGTCCACGCTGCTGCACTGCCTGGCCGGCATCTTCACCCCCGACTCGGGCGAGGTCTGGTTCGACGGGCGGCGGCTGGACACTCTGGGCGACGCCCGGCGGTCGGAGCTGCGCCGTACCGCGTTCGGCTTCGTCTTCCAGTTCGGCCAGCTGGTGCCGGAGCTCACGGCGGCCGACAACGTCGCCCTGCCGCTGCTGCTCGGCAGGACCGGGCGCAGGCAGGCCTACCAGCGGGCGCGCGACTGGCTGCGGCGGCTGGAGCTGGAGGACCTGGCCGGGCGGCGTACCGGCGAGCTGTCCGGCGGGCAGGCGCAGCGGGTGGCCGTCGCCAGGGCGCTGGTGACGCGGCCCAAGGTGATCTTCGCGGACGAGCCCACCGGCGCGCTCGACTCGCTCACCGGGGAGAAGGTCATGGAGCTGCTCGTCGGCCTGGCCCGTCAGGAGGGCACGACGGTGATCGTGGTGACCCATGACGCCCGCGTCGCCGCCTGCGCCGACCGGGAGGTCATGGTGCGCGACGGCAGGGTCACCGACCCCTACGCCGGCGAGGTCGTCCGATGACGCTGTGGCTGGGCCTGCGGCTGTCGCTGCGCGGCGGTCGGGAGGCGATCGTCCGGCTGGTGCTCGTCACCGCCGCCGTGGCGACGGGGGTGACGGTGCTGCTGTCCACGGTGGCGCTGTTCAACGCCTTCCGGACCACCGCGGACCGGCCGTGCTGGGAGTGCACGACCGGCTCCGCGCCGGCGGGCTGGGCGCTGGGCGCCACCCCCGGCGCGGTGCTGTGGAACCACCGTCTCGACTCCTACGCCGGCCGCCCCATCAAGCGGCTCGACGTCGCCGTCCTCGACGGGCGGACGCCGGCCCCGGGTGTTCCCGGTCTTTCCGCGCTGCCCGGGGCGGGGCGCCACTACGTCTCGCCGGCGCTCGCCGAACTGATGGACGCCGTGCCGCGTGAGCAGCTCGCCGACCGCTTCCCCGGCGCCCGCGCCGGCCTCATCGGACGGGCGGCGCTGTCCGGTCCCGACGACCTGGTCGTCGTCGTCGGCCAGAGTCCCGACGCGCTGGCCGGCATGGCGGGCACGGTGGCCGTGGACGCCGTCGCCACCGCCCCGGCCGCGGACGACACCACGGCCCTGTACGAGCACGGCTTCGGCATCGCCGCCATCGGCCTGATCGTCCCGCTGATCGTCCTCATCGGCACCGCCACGCGCCTGGCCGCCGCCCGCCGAGAGGCGCGCTTCGCCGCGATCCGGCTGGCCGGCGCCACCGCGCGGCAGATCAACGCGATCGCCTCGGTGGACGCGGCGCTCGGCGCGCTGCTGGGCGCGCTCGCCGGCATCGCGGTCTTCCAGGCGGTGCGGCCCGCGCTGGCCGGCGTCGCCGTCACCGGCTCGCGTTTCTTCCCCGACGTGGTCGCGCCCACCCCGCTGCAGTACGCCGCCGTGGTCGCGGGCGTGCCGCTCGCCGCGGCGGGCGCCGCCCTGTGGTCGCTGCGCCGGGTACGGATCACACCGCTCGGCGCCGCGCGCAAGGTGCGGGCCTCCGCCCCGGGATGGTGGCGGGTGCTGCCGCTGCTGGCGGGGCTGGGGCTGTTCGCCGGCCCGGTGTTCGCGAGCGGCGGCAGGGAGCCGGACGCGCTGCTTCTCGATGTCGGCCTGGCGCTGATCATGGTCGGTCTCATGGTGGCCGGGCCGTGGCTGACGATGCTGGTCGCGCGGCTGGCCGCCCGCCTCACCCGCGGCGCGGCGACGCTGCTGGCCGCGCAGCGGCTGGCGGCCGACCCGAAGGGGGCCTTCCGGTCGGTGAGCGGGATCGTGCTGGCGGTCTTCATCGGCACGGCCGTCGCCGGCATCGTCCCCGCCGTCGTCTCGGGCCAGGCGGCGGCGGGCGGCGGCACGCTGGGCGAGGTCCTGCGGACGTCGTTCGGATACGCCGACGCCGCCCCGGGCCTGCCGCTGCCGCCCGGCACGGCCGACGAACTGCTCGCCGAGCTCCGTTCCCGCCCCGGCGTCACCGTGCTGCCGATCCACCGCAGGATCGGGCAACCGGCCCCGCCCGACGGGCCCCCGCCGTGCGACCCGGGCCCCGGCTGCCGGCCCGACTTCATGCTCGGGCACGTGGTCGCGTGCGACGCCCTGACCGCCTTCCCGGCCCTCGGCCGCTGCGCCCCGGGCGCCCGCGCGGTGACGGCCGACTTCAACCGGCTACTGACCAGCGACAACATGCTCTCCGTCGACCGCAACCTGCCGATCGTGGACGCCTCCAGCCCGGCCGCCGACCAAGGCGCCGGCCCGGCCGCCGGCCAAGCCGCCCCGGCCCGTCTGTCCCTGGCGGCGGTGCTGGTCCGCGCGGACGACCCGGCCGTCCGCGAGCGGATCCGCACACTGCTCACCCCGTACGTCGCCCGCTCCGGCAGCGCCGAGACGCCGCTGACGTTCGCCGAGGTCGCCCAGGCCCGCGCGGTGCTGCTGGACCAGGTGGAACGCGTGGCGCTGGCCATCGTCGCGCTGACCCTGCTGGTGGCGGGCTGCGGCCTGCTGGTGGCGGTTGCCGGAGGCGTGGTGGAGCGCAGGCAGCCGTTCACGCTGCTGCGGCTGTGCGGCACGCCGACCCGGACCCTGTCGAAGGTGGTGCTGCTGGAGACGGCCGCTCCCGTGGTACTGGCCGCCCTGGTGGCGGCGGGCGCGGGCTTCGGCGTGGCCGAACCGCTGATCGACCAGCTGGCGATCAAGAGTGCGCCGGCGGTGCTGCCCGGCCCCGCCTACTTCCTGACCGTCGGCGGTGGGCTGCTGGTCGCCCTGCTGGTGGTCCTCGCCGGCCTGCCGCTGCTCAGGCGCGTGACCGCGCCCGAGGGCGCCCGTTTCGAATAGGACCATTGATGATCATGAAGTGTGTCCGGCGGCCGGCCGCGGCGCTCGCCGCCTCCCTCCTCGTGGTGGCGGGCGCCACCGGCGGCCCGCTCGGCGAGGCGGGCCGCTATCCGGACGTCAACACCGGCTCCAGCTTCATGAGGCCGTGGAACTGACCCCGGCCGGGCCGCGCACCCGCGCCGTGCTGACGTACTCGCTGTCGGCCGGCGTGGCCTCGCCGCACCACACCGACCAGAGCGAGCTGTTCTCCCGCGGCGGGTGGGTGACGGAGCGGTTCACCGAGACCGAGATCAGGGCGTACTCGCACCTGACGACGACGCCGCTGCGGCCGTCCTCACCCCCGGCCTGAAGGCCGGGGCACCGCGGACGATCCTCGTCGCGCCCGCCGGACGGGTCCCAGGGGAGCCGTCCGGCACGGCCACGACGCCGGATCGGTGGTGCCGGCCGGCACGAGGTCCGACCGGGTCCGGCTCCTCGGCCTGCGCGAGCCGGTGAGCTTCAGATACGCAGGTCAAAGGCATTCGGTGGCGACCGGGTGGCGTCCGGATGGATGTTCGATGGCGGGGATCGCAAGCATGTACATCACAGCGGTCCCCGCTGGAATCCCCGCCGAAAGGAGGTAACGACATGGACGTGAACACCCTGGTGGCCTCGCTGCAGGAGCTGGACGTCACCGCCGACGGCCGCGAGCTTCTCGCCGCCGAGCAGGCCGGTCTGAGCCCCAACTAATACGGGAGCGAGGTGGTGCGCCGGCCTCCGGCGCACCACCTCTACGACAAAGGGCCGGGAAACACATGCTGACGCCTGCCTTTAACGATCACAGAGAGTTGACGGCCGAATACGACACGCTGGCACGGCTGACGGCCGAGCGGTACGGCCCGAGGTCGCAAGCGCTCGTGTTCGTCCTGACCGAAGAGCTGATCAGGCTGCGTACCGTGCTGGCGGGGGACCCGGGGGCGATGGTGATCGCGGCGCGGGTGGACCGGCTGCGCGAGGCCATCCAGGACCTTTACCGGGTGAGCGAGTTCCCGGCGCTGCCCAGCCCGTCCAGCAGGGTGGTGTCCGAGTCTCCGCTGGTGATCGAGTTCGATCGCGATCGGTTCGAAGAGCGTTACGCGGCGGCCGTCCCCGTGGTGAGCCCCCGGCTCGTCGAGGTCTCCGGTCCTCTGCTCGGCCCGCTCCGGGCGGGGGTGCCGTACATGTTCGTGATCGACGATCGAGGCACGCTGGTGGTCTGGAACCGCGCCTTCCGGCTGCGCGATCTGGTGTTCGGGCGGGCCACCGCGATGGCCGCGGGGGTCCGGGTCGCCCATCCGCTGCTGGTGCCGCAACGGCTCATGGCGCAGGCGGCCGGGGAGATCGTGTTCGTGGGGGAGCCGAGGGTGTGCGCCGTCGTCGCCAACACCAAGTCCGGGCACTTCCGGCCTCCGCCCGCCACGCGCGACACCATCCGCCGGGTGTGCTCGGCCGTGCTCGAACTCGACCGGCGCGACGTGGATGTCTTCACCCTCGAACTGCCTGACACTGGAGACGGACATGACAGACGATCATGAGGTCGCTTCCGGGATCAACCGGCTGCCGGCCTACACCGTGGGTGTGGAACACGAGTACAAGTGGCTGCTGGACCAGACCCCCGGCGACGTGCCCGAGGCACTCGGGTCGATGGGGCTGAGCGCCGGCTACCCGGTGCGGACGGCGAACGACGTGACCCATTCCAGCGTGTACTTCGACGATCCCGGCTGGAGCCTGGCCAGGGCCGGTCTCTCACTGACGTTGCGGGTCTACCACGGCACGATGCGCGCGTTCGGCGCGCTGGTCGCCAAGCACACCCTCGAATGGCGCGACGGGCGACGCGACGCGGCCGAGCTGGCCGTACGTGTGGATCCCCGCAGGGCCGAGGAGAGCCTCCAGGACTGGGAGCTCCTGCCGCTGCGCCACCTGGCGCGGTACTTCCACCAGCGGTTACCGCTGTCGCCGTACGCGACGGCGGTGCAGGTCAGGAAGCAGGCGCGGCTCGGCACAGCCCTCGCGCTCAGCCTGGACCGCACGTCGATCTCCCGGCCCGCGGACCCCAAGCCGCTCGATGAGCGGACCTGGCTGGAGATCGAGTGCAACGAGCCGGGGAGAGGGACGCTGCGCGAACTCGGCGACCTGGCCGGGAAGATCACGGCAGCCGTGGGCAGGGCTCCGCACGAGCTGACCAAGCCCGAGATGGCGGCCCGGCTCATGGGATGGGACGGCACGCGATGAGGCTGCCCAAGGACTACTGGATTCTCTGGACCGGCGGCGGGCTGTCCCTGCTGGGCAGCTACATGCAGTACATCGCCTTACCCCTGTGGGTCCTGGACGTCACCGGCTCCCCGGTGGCCACGGGTTCGGCGTTCGCGATGAGCGTGCTGCCGACCGTCCTGCTCGCGCCGGTGGCCGGCTATCTCGCCGACCGTGTCGACCGCAGGATTCTCACGATCGTCTGCGAGGCCGTCTCGGGGGTGGCGGTCCTGGTGCTCCTGCTGTCCACCGAGCACACGAGCGTGATCGGGGTGTACATAGGGGCCTTCGCCGTGCGGACGTTCAACACCGCGACGGTACCCGCCACCCAGGCGATGATCCGCGCGAAGGTGCCCGAGGATCTCCTGCCGCGGGCCTCGGCCCGGTTCGACCTGGTCAACTCGGTCGCCATCATCGCCGGCCCGGCGCTGGGAAGCGCCGTGTACGCGGCGGCGGGCATCGAATGGGTGCTCTACGCGAACCTGGCCTCGTTCCTCGTCAGCGCCGGGCTCACCGCGGCCGTCTCCCCCTGTCCCGGCGCGCGTTCGCAGCGGGGGATCGCGACGGCGACGCTCAGCGCGCTCGGGCACGTGATGCGCAGCGCCAGGCTCGCGCCCGTGGCCCTGACCGAGGGGGTCTACTACCTGTTCATCGGCGGCTCCACCGCGCTGTGCGTGATCCTCGCGAGCAGCGGCCTCGGTGACGCGCTGAGCGGCCTGTACGTCGCCGGCATGGGCGCGGGATGGCTGCTGACCTCGACCGTCATCCTGACGCGCTTCGGCGGGCGGGCGGCTGAGGTGGTGCGGGTGGCCGGTCTCTGCGCCGTTCCCGTCGCCGTCCTGCAGTGGGTCGCGGTGGGGTGGAACCCGGTGACCTGCTTCGTGTGCGGCATGGTCGCGGGCATGGCGAACCTGGCCGTCGCCGGCGGCGCCTCGATCGTCTACCAGGCCGAGACGGATAAGGACAACGCGGGCCGGATCTTCGCGATGCGCCGCGCGCTCATCAACGCCTGCCTGGGCGTGTCCACGATCGGGCTGCCGGCCCTGGGGGTCGCGCTCGGCATCGGCCAGGTCCTGCTGATCATGGCGGTGATCGCGACGGTGGGCACGGCCGGGGTCCGGCTCATGCGACCGCGGCTCGCCGTTCCCGCCGAGGAGTCACGAGCGTGAGAACCGGGAAACTGACCGTCTCGCGCGGTGACACCGCGGCGTGGGACCTGCCTTTCGGCCCCGGGCACGACCCGGAAGAGGTCGCCGGACGGGCGGCGCTCACCGCGCGCTACCTCGTCGACGTGCGCTCCGGGGGGATCGGCGCCCTGGCGGCGGAGAACGGCTGGGTCCACCGGCACGCCATGCAGCCCGACCGTTCCCAGTTCTCGCTCTGGGGGCCGGGCATCGACCCGGAGAGCATCGCCATGGTGGCGGAGAGGATCGAGCCGAGTCCGTCGCGAGCCCTGCTGGAGGAGCTCAAGGCGGCCCAGCTCGCTCATGCGGGAGCCCGCAGATACTCCAACGTCGAGGACATCCTGTACGGCCTGCACGTCGCGGGATGGGGGCACCGGGGATGCGTCCACAGCCTCGGCGACGCCGAGACGCTGGCCGCGATAGGCGTGACCGACTTCCGCGACTATCTCGCCGAATGCGTGAAGGGCCTGAGCTACTCCTGCTTCGCCGGCGACACCCTCGTCGGCGGCGGCGGTCAGGCGTATGAGAAGGAGTTCGGCGCCACGTGGACAGGAGGGGTCGAATTCGTCAGGACGACGGCCACGCGTTTCACGGTGGCGGTGGCGGTGCCGTTCTCCGCCGACGAGGCCGATGAGGTGACGCTGGCCGTCATCAGCGAGGCACTGGGCACGATGACGCCGGGCCGGATACTGGCCCGGCTGCGGGAACGCCGGGGAATCGCCTACAGCGGGGGAGCGATTTACCGGCGTGAGCACGGGCGGCCGGTGCTGATGGCCACCGCTTCGACACTCGCCGAGCATGTGGGCGTGTGCGCCGCGGAACTGGTCGCCCTCACGACGGGGGTGGGCGACATCTCAGAGGTCGAGTGGCGAACGGCGGCCCGCAGGGTGCAGGTCAAGGCCCGGGCCGCGCTTGAGGATCCGTTCGCCGCGGTGTCCGAGCGCAGGCGGGCGTCGGCCGGCCAGCCGACGCTCGCCGAGATGTCGACGCGGGCCGTCGCCACCGCCGAGCGGCTCGCCGCCACGCCGCCGCGTCCGGACGGCGGGCCCGCGCGAGCCGTGATCGGAGCCGTGGACGACCGCATGGAACATGAACTGGAGAGTGCCTGGTGAGCGAGGTGGAACTGACGCACGTCACGGTAGGGGGACTGGAGGTGTGCCTGGCCACCGTCCCGTGGGCGCGGTCGTTCGCGGCGGTGCTCCAGGTGGGCTCGGGATGCGGCGCCGACCTGGGAGGGCTGGCCGGTCTGGCCCATCTGTGCGAGCACGAGCGGATCGCCCATGCGGCGCGGCTGGTCCCCGCCGCGGAGGTGACCGTCAACGGGCTGACGGAGTCGGGCTGGACCCGGTTCCAGTGCTCGGCGGACGTGACCACCTGGAGAAGCGCGGTGGACCGCGTGCTGGCGATGTTCGACCCGGGGCAGTTGGACAACGCCGGGCTGGCCGCCGAGACCTCCGCCATGCTGATCGAGATGGAGCGCACCGGTGGCAGGCCGGCCCTGCGGCTGGGGCCCCTGATGGCGGCCGCCGCGCTGCCGGGCTCGGATCTGGCCCGGCTGGGCGAGGCGAGCGCGGACACCGTCCACGCCATCGGCCACGAAGACATGAAGGTCTTCCTCGACCGGCACTATCGTCCCGGCAACGCGCGGTTGATCGTGGCCTCGCCGGTTCCGGCCGATGAGATCGTGACGCACCTGTCCGCGTGGGACGGCCCCTGGCGCGCGGACGACCCTTTGCGCGCGGACGACCCGCCCGGCGCGGTCGCGAGCCCCGCCGTAGCCGAGCTGGACGGCACCTGGGTGGCCACGCTGGCGGTGAGCAGGTCCGCCACATCTCAGGGCGTGGCGGCGGCCGTGGCCGGAAAGGTCGCCCTCGACGGCGACGGACTGATCGAGCGGGTGTCGAGGCGTCACGGGCATCGGGTCACCGGGGCGGCCGTCCTGCACGGCGGCTCGCATGATCTGGCCGTGCTGAGCTGGGGGACGGCACAGCCCTCGGCGGCCGTCCTGCGGGACATGCGGCGGCTGTTCGACGGCGATCCGGAGTTCTCCGCCGGCCGGGAACGGCTGGAGAGGGCCCGGCACCTGGCCGCCGTGACGCACAGCTTCGAACACCAGACCATGAGCGGGCTCGCCGGCCAGCTCGCCAGGTGGCTGAACCGGACCGGGCCCCGGCCGATGTCGGTGGACGACTTCCGGTCGGTGCCGCTGCGCGACATCGGCGAGAGCGTGGCCGCGCTGCTCTCTGCGGCCCGGCTGTGGCACTGGGACGCGGGCCGTCCGAACCCGCTGGAGATGTGAGCATGCTTCCGGGGATCACGTCCGCAGGCGGATACACGACCCTGGCCGTGGCGCAGACGCTCGCCGAACTGGGCTGGCCTCCCGCCGCGCCGAAGGACGGCCCCTCCGGGGAGCGGCACGCGCTGGTCCTGACCTGGCCCGGCGATCCGGCCCCGGTGTTCGTGGAGTGGGGGCGGCACCTCCCCTACCGGCTGGACGCGCTGCCGTGGGCGCTGGCGAGCGGGCACGGCGGGATCGATGTCCTCCTCGGCGGGCAGGCCCCCGCACCCGTGCCGCTGAAGTGCGAGGACGACCTGCGTACGGCCGCGCTCAGGCTCGCCGAGACCGTCCGCGACCGGTTCGCCGGCAGGCCCGCGCCCCTGGTTCACGTGCCGGAGGGGCCACCGCCGCTCCTGCCGTACGGGCTGATCGACTGGTCGGCGCCGGCGGGCCGGACCGCGTCACTCATCCGGGCGCTCGGCAGCCCCGCCCCCGGCGCCTGGACCAGCGTGGACGGCATGCGCCTGACCGTGGGCAGCGCCGGCCTCACGGACCTGCCCTCCGCGTGCGCGCCGCCCGGCACCGTCCTCGCCGCCGACGGCGACGGACTGCTCGTCCAGGCGGGGGATGGGATCCTGCGGATCGGCGACGTCCGCGATCTCATCGGCCCCGTCTGCCCGCCGCCGGACAGCCGCCTGGGCAGGGACGTGGCTGGCGAGACGGAGGTGCTCCGCCAGCGGGTCACCGATCTGGAGCACATGGTCCGCTATCTCGCTCGATGTAAATCCGATGGCGTTTGAAGAGCGTCACCCGCCACAGTCGAGGTCTCGCAGAATTCCACATGAGGAGCTCCCATGAAGATCTCTCGTGCTACCGCCGCCATCGCCGCGCTGGCCTGCGCCTTCCTCCTCGGTCTCGGCACGACCTCCGCCTCCACCTCCGCCGAAGCCCGGTCGCTGGCCGGTGGCTGCGTCGGCATGGGGTGGTGCTGGTAGTGGCGACCGGGTGCCCGATCTCCATAGATCAGGTGGGATGTCCATTCGTCGGGTGACTGTGGATAATCACCTTCATGCCAGCAGAGGTGGAGTTCCGGCTCCTAGGTCCACTGGAAGTACGGGTCGACGGGATATCCCACCGTCTGGGCGGACCACGGCAGGAGAGGCTGCTCGCCGCTCTCCTCCTCAACCCCGATCGCCTGGTCACGATGGACGTTCTCATCGACGTCCTGTGGGAGGAGAACCCGCCGGACACCGCCCGCCGGCAACTCCACAACGCGATCAATCTGCTGCGCAGAGGGCTGAACTCCGCGCATTCTCTCCTGTTCACGGAGCGTCACGGGTACGGCATCCGCGCGAGCGAGGCGTTCTTCGACGTGGCGCTGTTCGAGCAGGGGGTCGACGACGCCCGCAGGCAGGCCAGGCAGGGTGAGCGCGCGCTGGCGATCCGCACGCTCTCCGCCGCGCTCGACCTGTGGCGGGGGCCCGCGCTGGCCGGCCTGACGGGGCAGGCCGTCGAGAACGCCGCCGCCAAACTGAACGAACAGCGGCTCGCCGCGCGCGAGACCCTGATCAGCCTGAGGCTCGCGGACAGCGAGGGTGCCGACCTGATCCCCGAGCTGACCGCCCTCGTCGCGGAGAACCCCTTACGCGAAAGCCTCCGTCACAAGCTGATCTCCGCCCTCTACCGAGCCGGGCGGCAATCGGAGGCCCTGGCGGCCTACGAGGAGGCCCGGGTGCTCCTCGCCACGGAACTCGGCGTCGATCCCGGGCCAGACCTGCGCACGCTCCACTCCCAGATCCTCCGTAACGAGCTGGAGGCCGCCGCTCCCCCGCCGGAACCGCCGGCCCCCAGCGACACCCTGCCGTACGAGATCGCCGACTTCATCGGGCGGGCGAAGGAACTCGAGCGTCTGCTGGACCCCGCCGACGGCACGGATGCCCCGACGGTGGTCATCACCTCCATCGACGGCATGCCGGGCGTGGGGAAGACCGCCCTCGCGGTCAGGGCGGCCCACCTGCTGACCGAGCGTTACCCGGACGGCCGCATCTTCGTCGACCTGCACGGGCACACGCCGGGCCAGCGCCCGCTCGACCCGGCGGCCGCTCTCGACCTGCTGCTGCGCTCCATCCGCATCCCCCCGGAACTCGTCCCCCACGACCTGGTGTCGCGCGCGGCCAGGTGGCGCTCCGAACTCGCGCACAAGCGCTTCCTCGTGGTGCTGGACAACGCCGAGAACGACGCCCAGGTCCGGCCGTTGCTCGCCGGAACCGCCGGCTCCTCCGTCCTGATCACGAGCCGTCGCAGGCTCGCCGCCCTGGAGGGGGCCACGTCGCTCTCCCTCGACGTGCTGACGGACTCGGAGGCCCGAGAGCTGTTCCGGCGGATCGCCGGGCCCGAGCGCACCGAGGACTTTCCCGACGAGGTCGGGAGGGTGGTGACGCTGTGCGGGTTCCTGCCGCTGGCCATCCGGATCGCGGCCTCCCGGTTCCGGCACCGTCCCGCCTGGACGCTCGCCTACCTCGTCAGGCGGCTGAGCGACGAACGGCGCAGACTGGCCGAGCTGTCCGCGGGTGACCGAAGCGTCATGGCCGCCTTCACCGTGTCCTACCGGCATCTCGGGCCCGCCCAACAGCAAGCCTTCCGGCTGCTGGGCCTGCACCCGGGGCCGGACTTCGACGAGTACGGCCTGGCCGCGCTGATGGACGTCCCCGTCGCGGAGGCCACGGACGCGTTGGAGGGCCTTCTCGACGTGCACCTGCTCATCCAGCACGACGCCGGCCGGTTCCACTTCCACGACCTGATCGCCCAGTACGCCAGAATGCGGGCAGAGCAGGAGGAGCCGGAGCAGGAGCGGGAGGCCGCCCGCCGTCGCCTGGACGAACACCTGCTCAATCTGGGCCTCGCGTGCGAGCGCCTGATCGACTCCGGCCGCCAGACGTCGGAAATCACGGCCGCCTACCTCTCCGCGCTGCCCGACCTGTCCACTCCGGAGGACGTGAAAGCGGTCATCGCCGCCGAGCACCGCACCATCGCGGCGGTCACCGCGGGTGCGGGACCACGGGCGTATCAGCTCGCGGCCGTCCTCGGCCCGCTCCTGCTCGGGCAGGGATACGCGGACGAGGCGCTGAGTTGCTATGCCCACGGCATCGAGGCGGCCCGCGCGGCAGATCACCTCGAGGGTGAGGCGCTGCTCTGCCGCAGCCTGGGACTCGCCTACATCAACCGCAGCCGGTTCCGGGACGCGCTGCGTACCTTCGGCGAGGGCCTGGCGATCGAGGAGGCGCGCGGGAACGCCCACGGCGCGGCCCGCATGCTGGCCAACATGGGGATCGCGCACATCCGGCTCGGTGAGTACGCCGACGCGCTCTCCCACCTGCTCCGGGCCTCGCCCGCGATCGAGCGGCTCGGCACGCCCCGCGACCGCGCGGCGCTGCTCGGAAACCTCGGCGTCGTCTACACCTACCGCGGCCGCTACGACGAGGCTGCCGACTGCCATCTGTCGGCTCTTGAACTGAACAGCACCCTGGGCAACCAGGCCGTCGAGGTCAACGGCCTGATGAACGTGGGCTGGGCCTACACGCGCGCGGGCCGCCTGGAGGAGGCCATGGACTACCTCCAGCGCGCGCTCACGCTCAGTGACCAGGTCGGCGCGAAGGAGGACGCGGGGCGCGCCATGTTCCTGCTGGCCGACTGCCTGCGCCGGCTCGGCCGCCACGAGCCGGCCCTGGAACAGGCCAGGAGCGCCCTCATCGCGGCCCGCGCCATGGGCAGCCAGGACATCGAGGGACACGCGCTCCTCGTCCTCGGCCTGATCCACCACGACATGGGCGAGCCGAACCTGGCCGAGGAGTGCCTTACCAGGACGCTGACCCTCGCCGGGAGCACAGGCCAGAGCTTCAAGCAGGTCACGGCGCTGGACGGGCTCGGCAAGGTCGCGGCGTCCCGCGGTCACCGCGAGGCCGCGCTCACGCACTGGGGCGACGCCCTGGAGATCGCCGACCGCCTCGGCCTGCCGGCCGTGGACGAGCTCAAACGCCAGATCGCCGAGGCGTGATCGGAACCGGGCGCGTCTTCGGGAGCACCGGGCCGACTCGTCCAACGCCGTCGAGTCACGGCTTGTCAGGGTCCTGCCAGGGGTCAGGCCGGTCCCTGGCCGGTTCCCGGGCCGAATCGGCGCCGGTACTCCAACGGGGTGAGCCCGATCCTGCGGCGCATCAGCGCGCGCAGATTGGCGCCGGTGCCCAGCCCGCTGCGCCGCGCGACCGCCTCAAGGTGCGGCTCGCCCCGCTCGATCAGCCGGCACGCCAGGGCAAGCCGTTCCACGGTGAGCCACGCCAGCGGCGTGGTGCCCAGCTGCGCCCGGAAGCGGCGATGCAGTGTCGCCGGGCTGACCGAGGCGCGCGCTGCGAGGTCGGCCACCGTGAGCGGGGCGTCCAGGCGTTCCTGGGCCCAGGAGAGGACAGGCGCCAGGGACTCATCCGGCGCATCGGGCACGGGCCGCTCCACGAACTGCCGCTGCCCGCCGTCGCGGTGCGCGGCGAAGACGAGCCGCCGGCTCACGGAGTTGGCGACCTCCGCGCCATGGTCGCGGCGGACGATGTGCAGGCCCAGGTCGAGCGCGGCGGCGCTCCCCGCGGAGGTGAGGATGTCACCGTCGTCCACGAACAACACGTCTGTTTCGAGCCGGACGGAAGGGAAGCGGGCCCGGAAGGAATCCGCCCACTGCCAATGCGCGGTGGCCCGGCGCCCGTCGAGGATCCCGGCCTCGGCCAGGGTGAAGGCGCCGCTGCAGAAGCCGACCAGGCGGGCGCCGCGCGCGTGCGCCCGCCGGATCGCATCGAGCACGGCGGCGCGGCGGGGCACCTCGACGTCGGGACGGTTGGGAACGATCAACGTATCCGCCGCTTCGGCCGCCTCCAGGCCGGTGACGCCGGTGAGCGTGAAGAACCCGTCCCGCATCAGTGTGCGCGGCTCGGGGGAGCACAGGCGGAAGTCGTAGAGATCGCGCCCGAGCTCGGGTCTGCGCAGGCCGAAGACCTCGGTCGCGCAGCCCAGCTCGAAGGGGTTGGAGTTCTCGTCCACGATCACGACGACCCGGCGCGGGACCGCCGCATGAGCGTCATGCGAGGATTCTTGCGTCATGTGCTATTCCTAGCACTCCCGCCGGTCGTGCCCGATGGGCCAGGATGCACTCGTGAGCAACGAACCCATCACCCTCGGCAAGGCCCTGGCCTCCTTCGACACTCTGTGGAGCCCCCGCGTCGTCACACGCGTCAACGACTACGACGTACGCGTCGCCAAGGTCGAGGGCGAGCACATCTGGCACGCCCACGACGACACCGACGAGTTCTTCCTGGTGCTCGACGGGGAACTGCACATCTCCCTGCGCGAGCCCGGCGGGGAGCGCACGGTCCGGCTCCCCCGGGGGGCGGTGTTCACCGTCCCCCGGGGTGTGGAGCACAGGCCGTCCGCTCCCGCCGCGGCCGCGATCCTCATGTTCGAGCCCACCGGGACACCGACGGTCGGCGACCGCCACGCCGAGATCCCCGATCACATCGACGCGACGACGGGGCACGCGCTCGACCTCTGAGGAGACCGACGAGAAGACCGGCGAGGAGACCGGCGAGAAGATCGGCGATGTGGACGGCCCCGGGCGGCGCCACCTGAGACCATCGCGCCGGTGCTCGAGTTCTTCGAGAGGGTGGTCAACCTGGTCCGGCGGCACGCGCCCGGCGCGGCCATCGCCTTCAGCAGCGGCCCCGAGGACTGCGCCGACGCGGCCCTGCGCCGGCTGCGCCAGCGGCCGTACCGGACGGTTCGGCGTGGCGGAGCCGGGGCGTCAGGCCGCCGGCGGCGGCGCCGGGGCGGTGCGGTCACTCCTCGATGGCGCCGCCCACGGCCCGCAGGTGGTCGCGGAAGGTCAGCGAGGGGTTCTGCCGCCGCCCGGCGAGGAAGGCGCCGAAGCGCACCTGCTCGCGCAGGGTGTCGCCGCCGCGGATCCGCTCGGCCTGGCGCCGCTCGGTGTCGCGGATCGCCTCGGCGAGGGTGAGGAGTTCCTCGGCGCGGTCTGCGGGGATGAAGAGCACGCCGTCGTCGTCGCCCAGCACCAGGTCGCCGGGGCCCACCGTCCACTCGCCCACGTCCGCCGACGCGAGGGCGCCCGGGGGGCGTTCGTCCAGGCGCAGCGGGCCGGTGGGCAGGGCCCCCAGGCTGAAGACGGGCAGCCCGATCCGGTGGATGTCGGCGGTGTCGCGGTGCAGCCCCCAGATCACGATCCCGGCCAGCCCGGCGGCCTGTGCCTCCAGGACCACCAGGTCGCCGACGCACGCCTCGTCGAGGCGGCCGCCGTTGTCGGCCACCAGCACGTCGCCGGGCGCGGCCCGTTCGAACGCCTCCAGGAAGACGTCGACGCTGCCGGCGTGCCGGGCGGGGGCCACCCGCCCGGCCAGGCGGTCGCCGGGCGTCACGGCGCGCAGGGCCGCGGGCGCGCACCGCACCGGGACGCGGGCGCGGATGCAGGCGTCCGCCAGGTGGGCGGTGGTCAGAGCGGCGAACCGCTTGTGAAGTTCATGGTGGTCCATGGCCGTGCTCCCTTTCGCCGCCCGCCGCGCCATCGCCTGCCACGGCGTCACCCGGCGCGCCGTCGCCCGCCGTGCCGTCGCCATCGAGACTGGCACGGCCGGGGGCCGGGATCAATGAGCCCGGCCCCCGGCCGTTTCGGGTCTCCTGCCTACACCACGGCTCCGGTGCCCTCCCGGCGGGCGCGCGGCCGGGGCGCCTCGGGCGGCGGCTGCTCGTTGAGCCGTTCGAGCTCGATCGCCAGCGGGCCGGCCACGAACGACGAGGACGCCGTGCCGACCACGATGCCGATGATGAGCGCGAGGGCGAAGTCACGCAGGGTGTCGCCGCCGAAGACGGCCAGCGCGACGAGGATGAACAGGGCGCCGAGCCCGGTGTTGACCGTGCGGGGGACGGTCTGCAGGATCGCGGAGTTGACGACGTCGGCGAAGCGGTCCCGCCGCCGGGCCTGCCACAGCTCCCTGACCCGGTCGAAGACCACCACCTTGTCGTTGATGGAGTAGCCGACGACGGTGAGCATCGCGGCCAGGAAGACCCCGTCGATGGGCTTGCCCAGCCAGGCGAAGACGCCGACGACCGCGGCGGTGTCCACGGCGAGGGCGATGACGGCGGCGGTGCCGAACGTCCAGCGGAACCTGACCGCCAGGTACAGCAGCTGGGCCGCCAGCGCCACGGCGAGCGCGATGACCGCGTTGCGGCGCAGCTCCTCGCCCAGGCTGGGGCCGATGAGCTCGTCGCGCTGCTTGGTCACCTCGCCGGCGTCGCGGTCCAGCGCCCGCTCGATTCCGGCCACGTCGTCGGCGCTGATCTGGCCGGTGCGTACGGAGATCGTGGTGCCGGAGGTGTGCACGACCGCCGCCGGGTGCCCGGCCTCGGCCACGGCCTGCCGGGCCGTCTCGGTGTTCACCGGTGCGGCAGAGGTGAACTCGACGAGCCGGCCGCCGGTGAACTCGATGCCGAGGTTCAGGCCGTGCAGGAGCGGTCCGGTGACGGCGAGGACCAAAGCGGTGGCGGCCAGGGCCAGCCAGAGTCTGCCGCGGGCCATGAGGCGCGGTTCGCGGCGGGTGATCCAGGTCCGGACCCGGCCCTGGGTGGCCAGCCCGGACAGCCGGGGGCCGACCCTGCCGATGATCGGGTGGGCCAGGACGCGGGTGATGAGCATCGCCGAGATCAGCGAGGCCAGCACGCCGATGGCCAGGGTGACGCCGAAACCGCGCACCGGCCCGGAGGCCAGCCAGAACAGCAGCCCGGCGGCCAGCAGCGTGGTGATGTTGGAGTCGGCGATGGCGCTCCAGGCGTTCTTGAACCCCGCGTTCAGGGCCGCGCGCAGGCCGCGTCTCGGCGCGCGGGCGTACTCCTCGCGGGCCCGTTCGAACACCAGCACGTTGGCGTCGACCGCCATGCCGATGGCCAGCACGAATCCGGCCAGGCCGGGCAGTGTGAGCGTCGCGCCGAACGCCAGCAGCGCGGCGTAGGAGATGAGGCCGTAGGTGACGAGCGCGACGGCGGCCAGCAGCCCGGACAACCGGTAGACGGTGATGATGAACAGCGCGGTGAGCAGGACGCCGGCGATGGCCGCTTCGGCGCTGGCCTCGATGGCCTCGGCGCCGAGGGTGGGGCCGACGGTGCGCTGCTCGATCAGGGCGAGGGGGACGGGCAGGGCGCCGCCCTTGATGAGCACCGCCAGGTCCTGCGCCTGCTGGTGGGTGAAGGAGCCGGTGATCTGGGTGGACCCGCCCGCGATGCCGGTGCGGCAGGGCACGGTCGTGTCGACCTGGGGTGAGGAGATGATCTCCTTGTCCAGCACGATCGCGACGCGGCGCCGGTCGTCGCCCGGGTCGTGGCAGGCGGCCTCGCCGGTCAGCCGCTGCCAGGCGGCGGCGTCGCGGAAGTCGACGGTGACGAACCAGGCCGGTCCCTGCTGGAGGTCGTTGCGGGCGGCGGCGTCGCTCACCCCGTCCCCGGTGATCGTGGCGGGGCCGAGCCGCAGCCGCCGCCCGGACTCGTCGGCCAGGACCTGTCCGTCCCCGGCCGCCTCGGAGCCGGGGTCGGTGCTGGGACTGGGACTGGGACTGGCGCCGGGGCTGGGGTCGGGGTCGGCCTGGCCGAGCACCGGGTGGAAGGTGAGCTGCGCCGTCCTGCCGATGACCTGGGCGGCCTGGCGCGGGTCGAGCACGCCGGGCAGTTCGACGATGATCCGCCGCTCGCCGGAGCGGACCAGGGTGGGATCGACCACGCCGAGCGCGTCGGCGCGGCGGCGCAGCACGTCCAGGGCGCGGTCGGTGGCCTCGGAGTCGGCCTTGGCGGTGGGGGAGTCCCGGGTCTCGAAGACCAGCTGGGTGCCGCCACGCAGGTCCAGGCCCAGGCGTGGCGATTTGGTGACGGTGAGTAATACGGCGATGGCGACGATGACGAACGCCGCCACCGCGCGCCACAGGGGCGCACGTGACATGGAAGCCTCCACGGGCTGTCGGGGAAAAGAGACGTCAGCGCGTCGTGGAGGGCGGTGCGCGGGCCGGGGCCCGGCGCGGGCGCGGCAGCGGCGCCGCCGGAGCGGGGCCGGCCGCGATGCCGGCCGGCCGCAGGGTGCCGCCCGGCTCCCAGACGGGCGGCAGGACGGCAGGCCACGCCGGCGGGGCGGGCGTGCCACGGGCGGGGTGCAGGCGCGGCAGAACCGGGTCCGCCCCGGCGTGGACGGCCGGATCCGCCGCGGCATGGAGGGCCGGGCCGCTCCACCAGGCCACCGGCGCCGCGTCGGCGGGCCGGTGGGCGTCACCGGGAGGCGGCAGGAGAACGAACGCCGACAGCAACAGGAGCAGGACGGCGGGCAGTCTGCTGCGCACGTCTCCTCCTGGCCGACGGAAAGAAAAACGGAAAGAAAAAAGGGGGGTGTCGCGGCCACCGTACCCCGGCGCGTGCCCGCCCGCACCCACGGTCCACGCGGCGGCCTCCCCGGGCAGGAGGATTCGGCGGACCGTGCCCGCCCGCACCCCCGCGATGCACGCCGGAACGGAGCCGCAACGAATGGACATGCCTTTTCGCACCGTCTGGGCTATGGTCGGCCTCATGACCAGGCCACGGCGCAGCACAGCGGGCGGGTCCGTCGCGGCCGTCGCCGTGATGGGCCTGGTTCTGCTGTCCCTGCTGCTGTCCGGCTCGCCCGGCGCCTGGAACGGCGGGGAGCCCGCCCACCGGGCGGGGCAGTCGTCCGGCCCGGTGTGGGGCACGGGCACGTGGGACGACGCGCCCGCGAGCCTGCCGCCGCAGGCCGCCGGAGCCCGTGAGCACCACGTCCTGTCGCTGTGGCCGTCGCGCGGCGAGCGGCAGCAGGACGCCGCTCACCTGGCGCTGCTGCCGTCGCCGGGCCCGGACGCGGACCTGATCCGTGATCCGCAGCAGTTCGCGCACCGCATCGCGGGGTCGCGCAGCCCGCCGGCCCGGGTTTCCTCGATCTAGGTCCCGTCCCGCGGCTCTCCGCCGCGGCCGCCCGGACCGGTTCCGCCGGTCGCGGCCGCCGTCAGCCGCGGGCTCCGCCCCGAGGCCGCGCCCGCGGAACACGTCCGGGGCCGCGCCTTCGCCGTCTACGCCGCCTTCGCCGTCCTGCCCTGCGGGGCGCCGTACGGCCGGCGCGCGGCGCGGCGGAGAGCCACGGGACGGGACCTGGTCGCCGCCTTTCGTTCATCCGGTGTCCTCGGCCGCTCACGCCGCGGGGACCCGGCGCAGCGCGCGCCGGGCTCCTCGCCGCCTGCCGCGGGGCCGAGACGCCGCCGTGGCCCCCGCCTGTGAGCGGGGTGAGCCTGCTTTCGGGCACACGCTAGGAGCGATCACCGCCATGGCCGATGTCAGATCAGCCCACACCCATCCGCAGCACCGCGAACAGTCCCCGGCCCGGCCGGAGGAGGGCGGCGGGCTGCCGCACGACCGGCTCGCCACCGCCGTTCCGCGGTCCCGCGCGGCGGCGGGCCGGGAACCGGCGGACGCCCGCACCCCGGAGCTCACCGGCGGCGCCTCCGATGAGCCCCCGCCCGCCGGGGCTTCGTGGCGCTCGACGTGGGCACCGCACGCACCCGGTCGGTGTCGTCGGGCGGGTGCGCCATCGCCGACCGGCCGTCGGCGGTCGTCGGCCGGCCGTCCGGCGTCCCGGGCCCGGTGCGGCCCGTCCGGCACGGCGTGGTCGCCGACCCTGCGGCCTACCTGCGACTGGTCCGGCTGGTGCTGCTGGAGGCCCGCTGGTCGGGTGCCTGGCCGCCGGAGCGGGTGCTGACCGGCGTGCCGGTGGCGGCGACGCCGGACGACCGGCGGGTGGTCAGCGCCGCGGTCGCCGAGGTCGCCGGATGCGAGGCCACGCTGGTGGAGGGGCCGCTGGCCGCGGCCGTCGGCGCCGGGCTGGACGTCACCGGTCCCCGGCCGTGTCTGCTGCTGGACGTGGGGGCGGGTCTCGTCGAGGCCGTCGTCATCGACGGCGGTGTCATCACCGACGCCGCCGTCCTCCAGCTGAGCGCCACGACCGGCACCGGTCTGCCGCTCTACGCGCTGGACGGCGTCGTCGACATGACGGCCGGTCTGCTGCGGCGGCTGCCCGGCCGCCTGCGCTCGGCCGGCCTGGTCGTCACCGGCGGAGGCGCCCGGCAGGAACGACTGCTGGAGCGCCTGCGCGCCGCGCTGCGGGTGCCGGTCGGCGCGGCGCCCGAACCCGAGCACGCCACGATCCGCGGCCTGGTGGGCCTGTGCCCGCAGCCGGTCCCGGCGGCCCGGACCACCGCCCGCGGCCGCTGACGGCCTCGGCGTCCGTCGTCACCCTCCACGGCTCCTTCGAGCCTCTTCACCCTGATCATCACCGTCTGCGGCAGCTGGGCCGCTTCGGTGCCCGTTGTCACCAGGAAGGAACCCGTACCATGACCGACATCCGCCCGAAGCCCCACCTCAGCGGCATCCAGCTGCAGGCGCTCCGTCAGGACCTGCAGGAGCAGCTGGAACGGCGCACCCGTCAGCTGGTCGGCCTGCAGGCCGAGGCGGAGGACGGCACCGGCGCCGACGGCACCTGGCAGGAGCTGCTGGCCTCCATGACCGCCGCCGACCGCGCCGTCGCCGAGCTCACCCGGGCCCTGGAGCGGCTGGAGGACGGCGCCTACGGCCGCTGCGCCCACTGCGAGGCGGGCATCCCGTTCGAGCGGCTCAAGATCCGGCCGCTGGCCCGTTACTGCGTCGCCTGCCAGCGCCTGCACGAGGTCGCCTAGCGCGTGGGCCGGGCGGGGGCCGCGTGTGGCGGCCCCCACCCGGCGGCGCGGTGGTCCGGCGTGGCCGCCGGGACGGACCGGCACGGCCCGTGCCCCCGCGCCCGCCGTACACGCGGTGCGGGCGCCCGGCCGGGTCGCGGCCGGTCCGGGTCCGGTCCGGGCGGCCCGCACGGGGCTGCCGCGGGACGATGCTGCGGGACAATGGGGCCATGCGCGCGAGCCGTCTGCTGTCACTGTTGCTGCTTCTGCAGACCCGGGGACGGATGACGGCCACCGAGCTGGCCCGGGAGCTGGAGGTGTCGGTCCGCACCGTCTACCGGGACGTGGAGGCGCTGTCGTCGGCCGGGGTGCCGGTGTACTCCGACCGCGGCCCGGCCGGCGGCTACCGGCTGCTGGACGGTTACCGCACCCGCCTCAACGGCCTGACCGCCGAGGAGGCCTCTTCGCTGTTCCTGGCCGCGCTTCCCGGGCCCGCCACCCAGCTGGGGCTGGGGGAGGTGGCCGCCAACGCCGAGCTGAAGCTGCTGGCGGCGCTGCCGCCGGAGCCGCGTTCGCACGCCACCCGGATGCGTGAGCGCTTCCACCTGGACGTGCCCGGCTGGTACCGCGGCGCCGACGAGGCGCCCTTTCTGACGGAGGTCTCCGAGGCGGTGTGGGACCAGCGGCCGCTGCGGATGACCTACCGCCGCTGGGGGCCGCGCGACGTCGAGCGGGTGGCCGAGCCGTACGGGCTGGTCCTCAAGGGCGGGTCGTGGTACATGGTGGCCGCCGTCGGCGGGGGAGAGCCGCGCACCTACCGGGTGTCGCGGATCGTCAGCGCCGAGGTGCTCGGCGGGCGGTTCGAACGGCCCACCGGGTTCGACCTGGCCGCCTACTGGGAGCGCTACGCCGCCGACTTCCGCCGCCGGATGTACACCGCCGAGGCGGTGGTACGGGTGGCGCCGGGCATGGAGGGCCTGCTGCGCTACACCGTCGGCGACGACGCCGCCGATGTCGCGCTGGCCGGCGCGGGCGAGCCGGACGAGCGCGGCTGGGCGGTGGTGCGCCTGCCGATCGAGTCGGTCCGGCACGCCCGCTGGCTGCTGCTGCGCCTGGGCACCGACATCGAGGTGCTGGAGCCGCCGGAGCTGCGGGCCCTGATGGCCGAGACGGCCGCCGCGCTCGTCACCCTGTACGGCGAGGCGGGCGGCTGACCGGTCGCCCGCGCCGGTCACGGCCGTGACCGGCGCGGCGGCTCCGTGCGCCGGAGCCGCCGCTGGACGAGATGCGTTCCGCGCGGATGTTCAGGGGGATCGCGCGTCGCGGCTACGTCCCCGCTAGTCCCCGGCCATCACGGTGAAGGCGAACCCGGTGCTCGTCGGGCGGTGCAGCGGGACGTCGCACTTGATCCGGCGCAGCACCTCGCTCCTGCTGAGGCCGAGCCCGTGCGCGATGAGCCGCTCCGGGCGCACCGGCACCGGATCCGCGAAGACGACCTCCACCCGGACCGGCCACACCCCGCCGGGCCATGCCGGCGGGGCGTCCAGCCGCCAGGCCCCCCTCCAGTCCAGGGTGAAGCGGTTGCGCCGGGCGAGCAGCGGATCCAGCAGCCTGGAGGCCACCAGCTCCGGATCGTTGGCGTGGTAGCCGTCGAGCTCGGCCGGATCGAAGGATCTGACCGGCGCCCGATCGTGCACGGTGAGCTTGCTCGTCCGGCCGCAGGACACGCAGCGGACCAGCAGCCACACGTCCAGCAGCTTGCCGTTGGCGTTGACGCGGAACCTGCCCTCGCCGGTGGTGGCCGACTCCGACCGGCAGTCCACGCACCGCAACGACAGCAGAGGCAGCCTGGTCCGGCGGACGACCCAGGGCAGCACGATATGAGGTTGTGAAGACATGATCTCTCTAGACCTGACACGAGGCCGATTACGCGCGACCTCAAACGCTGTATGACCGGGCGCACGAGGGCAGCCCGGCGGAGCCGGCGGCGGCGCCGGCTTGAAGGTGAGCGGAAGAAGGTGTCAGGTCTAAAGAGCAGGCGGGGTCACGCGGTTCTGTCCTCTGTTCCTCACTGTGACGGGGCCGCAGGCACCCTACGGGGACGAGGAGGAGCCCTCAAACGGTTTTCCGAAGGCGCCGGCCGCCCGCCGTGTCGCTCGGGGAGGCGACGTCGCCCCCCGAGCCGGCGGTAAGGCGATCAGCGGCCGTGGACGTTGACGGCCATGCCGCTCAGGTGCCCCTCCTCGGCGATGTCCAGCAGGGTGCTCGCCGCGTCGGTCCGGGTCAGGGCGCGCGGCTTGGCGAGCGGTCCGCGGCGGATCGCGACCGCTCCGGTGGCGGGCCGGTCGGTGAGCCGGGTCAGCCGGACGATGGTCCAGTCCAGGTCGCTGGCGCTCACGGCCCGTTCCAGGTCGCGGGCGTCGGCGTAGGGGGTGGCCAGCAGGCGGTGCAGCAGCCACATGAGCAGGTAGGGCTTGCGGGCGACGATCGGGTAGGGGGTGGTGGTGATCAGCCGCCGGGCCCCCGTCCCGGTCATGGCCTGGATGATGGTGCGGGTGGCCTGGGCGGCGCGGTGCGGGTCGCGGCTGTCGCCGCCGTTGATGATGGAGATCACCGCGTCCGCGCCCGCCACGGCCGCGCGCATTCTCTCCGGGTCGCGGCCGTCTCCTTCGACGACGGCGTGCGGTCGTGCTCGCAGGGCGGCGGCGTCGCGGGTGAAGGCGGTGACCCGGTGGCCGCGGCGCAGCGCCTCGGTGAGGACGTGGCGGCCGGTGCGGCCGGTGGAGCCGATGAGGGTGAGGTTCACGGCTCCACCGTCCGGGTGATCGAATGGTAGCGGTCCACGATCGTGGCCGGGTCTTCGTGGCTGAAGGCCGGTTCGTGCGGCAGGCGGGTCAGGAATGCGTGGAAGTCGGGCATCAGGCCACCTCGAATGTGCTTGTCGTGGTCATGTCCTTGGGCTCGGGGCCGCGATCGTGCGGGGCGTGGTGGGTGGTGGGCCGATTGGTGATGGTGACGATCAGGATGGTCAGGATGAAAGCGGCCAACGCCGTCAGGGTGCGCAGGGTGTGGAACAGTTCCCATCGTTGGAAGACCTGGGCGTAGCCCTCCGGGATCGGGCCGGCGGCCCATTCCCGGAAACGCGCATGCAGCGGGATGTTGCCGAACACGGTGATCAGCAGTGATGTCAGCGTCAGCGCGCCGGCGCCGAGCGCCATCCGGCGGGTCCGGCCGCGGCCGGTGATCGCCAGGCCGAAGGTGGTGAGGACGGCCAGCGCCATCGCGCTCTGCATGACCGGCTCGTTGACCTTCATCATCGTGGTGTGGAAGGTCAGGCGCACATCCAGCGGAACGGCCCCGAACGTGGGGATCACGTTGGCCGCGCCGTATCCGAACGCGCCCGCGAGCAGGCCGGTGGCCAGCAGCGCCGCCCCGTGGATGTACCTGGCTGGGGTTCTCATGACCGGTAATCGTCGTCCGGCCGGGGTTCGGCCGCGTCCTGCCCGCGGAGTCATCCGCCCTACTCCTGCGCCCCGCTCCCGCCGGGATCGGCGGCCGGACGGGCTACGACGCCGGGGGTAGCCCGCGATACGCCTCTCGGTGGTCGCGTGATGTCCATCGCGGAGGGAGAGGGGCGGACATGTCGCTCCTGCCGGTTCCGGACGCTGCGCAGCGCCCGGCGGAGGAGAACGGTCGCCGGAGTAGAGGTCAGGATGTGGCCGCTACGTGCGGCACGATGGATTCCATGCCGAAGACCTCAGCGCGACTGCTGGCCTTGCTCTCGCTGCTCCAGACGCGCCGGGACTGGCCGGGGGCGTTGCTGGCCGAGCGGCTGGAGGTCAGCCCGCGCACCGTGCGCCGTGACATCGACCGGCTGCGGGAGCTCGGCTATCCCATCGCGACGTTCAAGGGACCCGACGGCGGGTACCGGCTGGACTCCGGCACGCGGCTGCCCCCGCTGCTGTTCGACGACGAGCAGGCCGTCGCCCTGGCCGTCGCGCTGCGGACCGCCGTCACCGGCGGCGCCGGCATCGAGGAGGCCGCGGCCCGCGCGTTGACCACCGTAGGGCAGGTCATGCCCGCGCGGCTGCGCCACCGGATCGACACCCTCCAGGTCACCGCCGTCGAGCGGCCCGAGTCCCGGCCGGCCCCGCAGGCCGGCCACGAACTGATCATGGTGCTCGGCGCCGCCGTCCACGCCCGCGAGGTGCTGCGCTTCGACTACGGTCCGCAGTCCTCGCCGCGGCGGGCGGAGCCCCACCACCTCGTCACGTGGGGCGGGCGCTGGTACCTCGTCGCCTGGGACCTCGACCGCGAGGACTGGCGCACCTTCCGTGCCGACCGGATCGTCCCGCGCCTCCCGGCCGGGCCCCGCTTCGCCCCGCGTGAGCTGCCCGGGGGAACGGTGACCGCCTTCGTGACCGGCAGGTTCCTGGGCGCGGACGGCTCCGGCGGCCGGCCCTGCCGCGGCGAGGTGATCCTCGGCCTGCCCGCTGCCGAGGTGTCCCCCTATGTCCGCGACGGGGTCGTCGAGGAGTTCGGTCCGGACCGCTGCCGGCTCGTCCTGGGCTCGTGGTCGTGGATCGGCCTGGCCTCCGCCGTCGGCAGGTTCGACGCCGACATCGAGGTCGTCGGCCCGGCCGAGCTCAAGGACGCCTTCGCGCGCCTGGCCCGCCGCTTCGCCGACGCCTCCGCGTAGTGCGGCCCGGTCCCGGGGCCGGCTCGCTCACCGTCCCCGAGGGGGCGTCGCCGTTCCGGCGAGCGGCGCACCTCGCGGACGGGGCGGCCGGACGGCCCGGCCCGGGAGCGGAACGGAAGAAGCGATGATCACCGCGCCGGGCCGTGCGTCTCAGGTCACCAGGCCCCTGCGGTAGGCGTAGACCACCGCCTGCACGCGGTCACGCAGGTCGAGCTTGGTGAGGATGCGCGACACGTACGTCTTGACGGTCTCCTGGCTGATCACCAGCGTCGCGGCGATCTCGCTGTTGGACCGGCCGTCGGCGATGAGGCGCAGCACCTCCAGCTCGCGCGGGGTCAGCGCGGTCTCGTCCGGCGTGGTCCGGGCGGGGCGGATCCGGGCCGCGTACCTGCCGACGAGCTGCCGCGTCACCTCGGGCGCCAGCAGCGCCGCGCCCGTCGCGACGGTGCGGATGCCGTGCAGGAGCTGCGCCGGCGGGGCGTCCTTGAGCAGGAACCCGCTCGCCCCCGCGCGCAGCGCCTCGTACACGTACTCGTCCAGGTTGAACGTCGTCACCACGAGCACCTTGATCGGGCTCTCGACCCCGGCGCCGGCCAGCAGGCGGGTGGCCTCGATGCCGTCGAGCACCGGCATCCGCACGTCCATCACCACGATGTCGGGGCTCAGCCTGCGGGCGAGGTCGACCGCGGCGCGGCCGTCACCGCATTCGCCCACCACCTCCAGGTCCGGCTGCGCGTCGATGATCGTGGCGAAGCCGGTGCGGATCAGCGCCTGGTCGTCGCAGACCAGGACCCGGATCGGCGCGCTCACGACGGGCTGCCCGCGGGGATGCGGGCCCGCACCACGAAGCCGCCACCCGCCTTCCGGTCGGCGCTGAACTCGCCGCCCAGGGCGTCCACCCGCTCGCGGAGCCCGGCCAGGCCCCGTCCGCTCCCGCCGGGGGAGACGGCCCTGGAGCCGGGACCGCCGGTGCTGACCTCCACGCTGATCTCCTTCTCGCTGTAGCGCACCCGGACCACGGTCGGGCTGCCGTGGGCGTATTTGAGGGCGTTCGTCAGGGCCTCCTGGACGACCCTATAGGTCACGAACTCGGCGCTGCCCGCCGATTCCGCGGGGCTGCCCTCCTCGGTGAACTCCACCGGCTGCCCGGCCTGGCGGGTCTGCTCCACGAGGGTGTGCAGCTCCCCGGCGGAGGGCATGCCGACGTCGGTGTCGTGATCGGCCTTGAGCAGGTCGAGCATGTGCCGCAGGTCGGTGATGGCCCGCCGGCCGGTGTCGGTGACGGCGCTCAGCGTCGCGTCGAGGCGGTCGGGGACGGCGGTCAGGTAGCGCGCGGCCTCGGCCTGCACGACCATCGCCGTCACGTGGTGCGTCACGACGTCGTGGAGCTCGCGGGCGATCCGGGTGCGTTCGGCGGCGCGGGTGGCCTCGGCGACGTGGCGGCGGTGCTCCGCCTCGGCGGCGCGGGTGGAGCGCAGCCAGGCCCCGATGCCCCACGCCAGGGCCAGGGCCAGGTAGAACACCACGTAACCCTCCACCTTCTCGGCCGCGCCGAGCCGGCTGAGCGTGAACGCCAGCTGCACGTACGCCAGGGAGAGGAGGGCCACGGTGACGCGCCGGTGGCGCTCCAGATGGGCGCTCGCGCTGATGAGCGCGATGGGCATCGCGTTGCTCGCCAGCACGTGGTAGGCGTGGAACTGGTCGAGGGCGAAGCCGAGCGACACCAGGGCCAGGCACACGGCCGGCCACCGCCGGCGCACGGCGAGCGGAAGGCACTCCAGGGCGATCACCACGAACGCCAGCGCGTCGAAGGGGCGGGTCGGCAGGTCGCCGACCTGCGTCCCCTTGCCGTGGAGTGCCGGCAGGAGCGAGGCGACGGCCAGCAGCAGCCCGAACGGCAGGTCCCGGACCACGATGTCGCACCGCCGCCACAGGTCCGTGGCCCGCCGTAGATCGATCATTGGGGGAGCGTAGCGGTCGCGCCCGTCGCGACGCCGAGGAGCAGGGTGAGAAGCGGGTTCCCCTGCACCGCGCCCACGATCGCGCCGCCGGCGAAGGCGGCCAGCGCGACGGAAACGAGCTGTTTCAACAACCGCATGACGATTTTCCTTACGTGGGGGCTCCGCGGCGGGGCGCCGCTACGCAGGGAAACGCTAGGAACTCGGCGGTCCGGAGTCGTCCCCGTGTGGTGGACATTCGCCGGTGGCTCTCACGGGGGACAGGCGCACCTGCGGCTCGCCGTACGGCGCCGCCGTGGATGACGTGCGCCTTCCGGCGGCGTCCGCACCGCGCGGCGGAGCGCGGCGATCACGATCCTCTCCGGCGGGCCGCCTTTGTCCCCCGTACGAGCTACCGGCGAATGTCCACCGCGCGGGGACGATCTCGGGCCGCCGGATCCCTAGCGTTACGACGCGGCCATGGCGCTCCGTCGCCTTCCACGACACCGCCGTGCGCCTCACCCCGGCGCCGACTCTCTCACTGGAGGACCTCATGCTCCGCAAGACCAGGACATCCGTTGCGGCCGCGCTGTGCTGCACCGTGCTCGGCGTGGGGGTCACCGGCTGCGGCGCGGACAAGTTGGACAAGTTGGATGAATGGGACCCCCTCGCCTCC
Organism: Streptosporangium sandarakinum; assembly: GCF_050942225.1. NCBI lineage: Bacteria > Bacillati > Actinomycetota > Actinomycetes > Streptosporangiales > Streptosporangiaceae > Streptosporangium > Streptosporangium sandarakinum. The sequence continues at coordinate 4,675,816 of NZ_CP192034.1, read as the reverse complement.
GGCACGCGGACACCCACCGCCGCGCAGACGGCCGCCACCCCGATCTCCGGGACCGAGAAGATCACTGTCGCCGGCCGGTCGGTGAACGTGTCCTGCTCGGGCGACCCGGGGAAAGACGGTCCGGTCATCATCCTGATGCACGGGGCCGGCGACGGCCTGGACAAGCTGGCCGCCCTCCAGAAGACGCTGGGCGAGCGGAACCGGGTCTGTTCCTACGACCGGCTCGGCTCGGGCGCGAGCGACCAGCCGGAAGGCCCGCAGGACCTCGCCGGCACCGGCGAGATCCTGACCGGGGTGATCGGCCGCGTCGCCGGTGACCGCCCGGCCGTCCTGGCCGGGCACTCGCTGGGCGGGCTGATCGCCGCCAGGTACGCCCCCGACCACCAGGACAGGGTCAAGGGGCTGGTCCTGATGGACGCCACCCCCTCCACCATGCTGGACGACATCAAGAAGGCGATCCCCGAGTCCGCCGCCGGCCCGGCGGCCGAGCTGCGCGCACAGAACCTCGCGGTGTTCCAGGGACAGAACCCGGAGAAGCTCGTCATCCCCGACGGGAAGGTCCGTTCCGCCGGGGACATCCCGGTGGAGGTGATCCGGCACGGGCAGCCGTACCTCGCGGCCGTCCCCAAGTACGGGCCGCGCCTGGAGAAGGCATGGGCCGAAGGGCAGCGCAGGTGGCTCGCGCTGTCCAGCGCCGCCAAGCTCAGCACGGCCAAGGACAGCGGCCACTACATCTACGTCGACCAGCCCGATCTCGCCGTCCAGGCCATCGAGCGCGTCACCGAGCAGGCCGCACGCCGGCGGTGAGGCGTTCCCAGTTGCGGTGGGCGATGTCGGCCTTCTGGTCGTCGGTGAAGGGCGCCTCCTCCAGGAAGGAGCGGGCGGCGCCGCCGCTGGTGTCGACGTAGGGGAAGCCGCCGGGGCGGAAGCCGTAGGTGAAGGGGTAGTCGGTGGAGTACAGCATCCGGTCGGTGCCCATGACCTCGGCGGTCCAGCGCAGGTAGCGGGGGCTGTTGGTGCCGCTGCCGGCGACCCAGAAGTTCTGCCTGAAGTAGTCGGCGAGCGGCCGCTGAAGGCCGCCGGCCCCGGCGAAGAATCCGGTGTGGTCGAGGTAGAACATGACGACCTCGCCCCAGTGCCCGGCGATCACCTGCAGGCCGGGGAACCGGTCGAAGACACCTGAGAAGATCATGCGCAGGTACTGCACGCCCAGGTCGTAGTACCAGCCGATCGCCGCCCCGGCCAGCGGCGTGCCGATCGGGCCGATGCCGGAGTAGTAGGCGTCGATCACCGGCTGGACCGGCGTCTGCGGGTGGAAGTGCAGTGGCACGCCAAGCCGCTCGGCGGTGGCGTACAGCTCGTCGTTGTCCGGGTGGTCGGCCAGTTTGTCCCCGGTGCGGCCGTACAGCATGGCGCCGGGGAAGCCGAGCTGGCACACGGCGCGCTCCAGCTCGGCCGCGGCGGCGGCCGGCGTCCGGGTGGGGATCGCGGCGAACGCCTGGTAGCGGTCGGGGTGCGAGGCGACGATCTCCGCGAGCTGGTCGTTGGCCTCACGGGCCACCGCGACGGCGTCGGCCTCCGGCAGGTCCTGCACGCCCGGCGACGACAGGGACAGCACGGCGACGTCGATGCCCTGGTCGTCCATGTGGGCCAGCCGCTGTTCACCGACCTCGCGCAGGTTCCTGGCGATCGGGCCGTCGCCGAAGCCGCGGGCGGGGATCCGCGGTGATCCGGCCCGCTGGTACGCCTCGTAGACGGCGGGTACGACGACGGTCTCTTCCACCCCGACGATCCGCAGGCGATCGGCCATGGTGACGCTCCTTGCACTGATGTTTCCGATGGAAAGGAAAATATGTTATCACTGTTAATAACATCATTAACGAAAGACTGTTAACAATGGTAACGTGCCGATACTCGAGTGGCGTTATCATCGATACATGCCGGCTGACCAGAACCGCGTGGGGCTTGGCGCAGAGCCCGGCGCCACAACGCGTGAGCAGACCCGCCGCCGGGTCATCGACGTCGCGATCGATCTGCTGGAGCGCGGGGGCCGCGACGCGATCACCACCCGCGCGGTCGCCGACGCCGCCGGACTGCAGCCACCCGCCCTGTACCGGCTGTTCGGCGACAAGGAGGGGCTGCTCGACGCCGTGGCCGAACACGGCTTCACCCGGTTCCTGGCCGCCAAGCACATTGACCCCGACCCGCAGGATCCGATCAGGGAACTGCGCGCCGGCTGGGACACCGCGGTCGAGTTCGGACTGGCCAACCCCGCGCTGTACGCGCTGATGTACGGCGAGCCCGCCAGGTCCACCACCGCTTTCCGGATCGGTCTCGAACTCCTCATGGACCGCATCCGCCGCCTGGCCGTCGCGGGCCGGCTGCGCGTCAGGGAGGACCTCGCGGCCCAGATCATCCACGCCACCGCACGGGGCGCCGTCCTGACCTGGCTGTCCCTGCCCGAGCCCCAGCGCGACCCCGCCCTCCTCCTCGCGCTGCGCGAAGCGATGATCGCCGCCGTCACCAGCGAGGAACCGGCCGTGCGGGAACAGGGCCCGGTCGGCGCCGCCCGCGCCCTGCGCGCCGCGCTGCCCGACCAGAACGTCCTGAGCCACGCCGAACGGCGACTGCTCGCGGAATGGCTGGATCGGCTGTCCGCATAGCCGCCTCCGCGAACGGACGGGGAGCACGGCGCGGGGGCGGTCCGGTCCGGGGGCGCGCGGGTGCGCGCCGGTGGTCCGGCCGTCACCGGGGGCGGGGACCGGGGGATGGGTAGGAACGGGGTAGGCCGCGGGGTGCGGGGCGTCGGCCGTTCGGGGGAGCGCGGGGGGCGTGATGGCGGGTTGGCCGGATGGGGTGGCGCGGCCGGAGCGGGTGCCGGCGGGGGCGTCGGCCGACGGGGCGGGGATCGTGGTGGGGGCGGGGCCGGTGACGGTGGACGTCTACGTCGATTTCCTGTGCCCGTTCTGCCGGAGGTTCGAGGAGTCCGCGGGGCCGACGCTGGAACGGCTGACGGCCGACGGGGCGGTCAGCGTGGTGTATCACCCGATGGGTTTCCTGGACTGGCTGTCGCCGGATCGGTACTCGTCGCGCGCGGCGGCGGCCTCGGGGTGCGCGGCGGACGCGGGGAGGTTCACCGAGTACGCGCGGATGCTTTTCAGGTGGCAGCCGGCGGAGGGCGGGCCGGGGCTGTCGGATGAGGAGCTGGTGGAGGCGGGCGGGGCGGCCGGTGTGGTGGACGGGTCGTTCGGCGAGTGTGTGCGGGCGGGGGTCCACCTGGGATGGGTGGGGTTCGTGACGGCGATGGCGGGCCGGGCGGGGGTGGAGGCGACGCCGTCGGTGCTGGTGGAGGGGCTGGGGGTGTCGGCCGATACGGCGTCGATCGTGGGGGCGGTGCTGGAGGCGGGCCGGGGGTGAGGCGGCGGCCGGGGCCGCCGCTCCACCTCACACCCGACTTTTAGGGTTTCTTACTGTTTTTACGGGTTACCCAGGCTTTTTGGTGTTCAGGGGTCTGGCATGGACACGGGGCCTTTGCTGCTGACGGTGGTGGTGGCCGCGGCATTGGTCTTCGCCTTCACCAACGGGTTCCACGACGCGGCGAACGCGGTGGCGACGTCGGTGGCGACGGGGGCGTTGCGGCCGTACGCGGCGGTGGGGCTGTCGGCGGTGCTGAACTTCGCCGGGGCCTTCCTGTCGTTGAAGGTCGCGGCGACGGTGGCCGAGGGGATCGTGGACAGCAGGGTGATCACGTTGCCGGTCGTCTTCGCGGGGCTGATGGGCGGCATGCTGTGGAATCTGGTGACGTGGTATCTGGGGATGCCGTCGAGTTCTTCGCACGCGCTGGTCGGCGGGCTGGTGGGGACGGCGTTCGTGGCGGTGGGGGCGTCGGCCGTCAAGGGGATGGGGGTGGTGTCGGTGGTGCTGCTGCCGGCGCTGTTGTCTCCGGTGGCGGCGGCGCTGGTGGCGGGTGCCGGGTCGTGGGTGGTGCGGTGGGTGACGCGGGGCGTGCCGGCGGGGATGCGGGAACGGGGTTTCCGGGCGGGGCAGATCGGTTCGGCGTCGCTGGTGGCGCTGGCGCACGGGGCGAACGACGCGCAGAAGACGATGGGTGTGATCATGCTGGCGCTGGTCACCGGGGACGCGGTGGGCGCGGGTGAGGCTCCCGCGGGGTGGGTGGTGGTGAGCAGCGCGGCGGCGATGGCGGCGGGGACCTTCTTCGGGGGGTGGCGGATCATCCGTACGGTGGGCTGGGGGCTGGTGCGGATCCGGGGCGCGGAGGGGTTCACGGCGGAGAGCGGGACGGCGGCGTTGGTCCTGGTGGCGTCGGATTCGGGGTTTCCGTTGTCGACGACGCAGGTGTGCTGCGGTTCGGTGGTGGGGGCGGGGATCCACCAGGGGGTGTCGAGGGTGCGCTGGCGGGTGGTCGCGGAGCTGGCGGGGGTGTGGCTGGTGACGTTGCCGGGCGCGGCGGCGCTGGGGGCGCTGGTGTGGTGGGGGGCGCGATGGGTCGGCGGGATACAGGGCGTGGGGTTGATGTTCGTCCTGGCTCTGGTGGCGGCCTTCTGGTTCTACGTGGCGGCCGATCTGCGGCCGGTGAACGCCTCCAACGTCAACGCCGAGCGGGTGGGACGCCGGATGAAGTGGGAGGAGGCGTGACGGTGTTCGACGGTGAGATGAGGGAGTTCCTGCGGGTGGTGCTGGTGGCGTTCGCCGGCGGGGTGGGGTGGGTGACGGTGTACGCGCTGGGCCTGGTGGGCGTCTCGGCGGCGCGGCGGGGCGGAGGACGCCGGGCGGTGGGATGGGTGCTCGCGGTGGTGTGCTTCCTGGTGGCGGTGACCGGGGTGGTGGTGGGACTGCGGCTGATGCTGGCCGGGCGCAGGGGCCTGGAGTGAGGGCGCGCCCGCCGGCGCCGATGCGGGCGGTGGCGCCGGCGTGGACGTCACCCGGTGGTCCCCTCCCAGGTGACGGGGAGGTGGTCGACCCCGTAGATGGCCGTGTGGGCGCGGATGGGGATGCTGCGGGGCGGTACGGCGAGGCGGAGGGAGGGCAGGCGGCGTAGCAGGGCGGGGTAGGCGACGGCGAGTTCGGTGCGGGCCAGGTGCTGGCCGAGGCATTGGTGGATGCCGTGGCCGAAGGCGAGGTGGCCGGTGGGCGGCCGGGTGACGTCGAGGGTGTCGGGGTCGGGGAGGTGGCGGGGGTCGCGGTTGGCGGCGGCCAGGGCGAGGGTGACGCACTGGCCGGCGGTGATGTGGTGACCGTCGATGTCGGTGTCGCGGGTGGCGGCGCGGACGGGGCCGAGATGGACGATGGTGAGGTAGCGCAGGAGTTCCTCGACGGCGGTGTGGGTGGCGGCCGGGTCGTCGCGGACGGTGGCGAGCTGGGCGGGGTTGGCCAGGAGCGCGAAGGTGCCGAGGGCGATCATGTTGGCGGTGGTCTCGTGGCCGGCGACGAGCAGGAGCACGGAGATGTTGGTGATCTCTTCGTGGGTGAGGCCGGCGTCGCGGGTCATGTCGGTGATGAGGTCGTCCGCGGGGTGGGTGTGCTTGTGGTGGGTGAGGTCGCGGAGATAGGCGGTGAGGTCGTCGAGGGCGGCGTCGGCCTGCTGGGGGGTCGAGGCGAGGCTGAGGAGGGTGCGGGAGTCGCGCTGGAAGCGGGCGCGGTCGGCGTAGGGGACGCCGAGGAGCTCGCAGATCACCAGGGAGGGGACGGGCAGGGCGTAGGCGGGGACGAGGTCCGCGGGCGGGCCGTGGTGGCACATGGCGTCGAGGTGGCTGGTGGTGATGGCCTCGATGCGGGGGCGCAGGGCTTTCATGCGGCGGACGGTGAAGTGGCCGATGAGGCGGCGGCGGTAGCGGGTGTGCTCGGGCGGGTCGGCCTGGAGGAAGAAGCCGGGGCGGTGTTGCCTTCGGCGCTGGGTGGAGTAGGGGTCGACGGGCAGGTGGAGGTGTTCGGGGCGGTTGCTGAAGTGCGGGTGGGTGAGGATGGCGCGGATGACGGCGGGGTCGGTGGCGAGCCATCCCTGGTGGCCGTCGGCGTAGGTGAGGGGGCGGATGGGGGTCTGGCGGGCCCAGTGCAGGAGCCGGGGCGGGGGGTCGAAGTGGTTGGGGCGGATGGTGGGGAGGGTGTCGGGGCGTGGTGTGGCGTGGGTCATGGGCCCGGGTCTCCTCGTGGTCGGGTGCCGCGGCGGCGGTTGGTGAGGAGTGTTTCCGGGGGTGGGGTGGCGGCACGCCGGGTTGGTGGTTCTTTGTGGGGTGTTGAGGGTTTTCGGGTCAGGGGGTGGGGTGGCGGATGACGGCGACGGGGGCGTGGGAGCGGTGCAGGAGGATGGAGGCGGTGGGGCCGAGGCCGGTGACGCGGCGGGCGGTGGCGCCGGCGACGACGAGTTCGGCGTCGTGGGAGGCGTCGATGAGGGCCTTGGCGGGATGGGTGTGCAGGGTGTGCTCGGTGAGGGTGACGCCGGGGAACCTCTCCCGCCAGCCGGCGATGGCCTCGGCGAGCAGGAGGGCTTCCTCCTGGCCGACGGCGTCGATGTCGTAGACGAGGGGCTGGGGCCGCCCGGGGGTGGCGTGGGGATGGGTCCAGGCGTGTACGGCGCGCAGGGGGAGCTCGCGGAGCAGGGCTTCTTCGAAGGCGAATTCCAGGACGGGTTCCTGGCCGGGTTTTCCGGTGGCGCCGACGACGATGTGGGTGGGCCGGCCGGGGGGCGGGGGGCCGACGACGACGAGGGGGCAGGGGCACCGGGTGGCGAGGTCGCGGCTGACGGAGCCGAGGAGGAGCCCGGCGAAGCCGCCGCGGCCGCGGGTGCCGACGGCGAGGAGTTGGGCGTGGCGGGCGGCGTCGGCGAGGGCGTCGGCCGCGGGGCCGTCGGCGATGTCGGTGGTGACGTGCTGGACGTCGGTGCCGGTCTGGGCGCGTTCGGCGGCCTGGCGCAGGAGCTCCCAGGCGGTGGCTTCGGCGGCCGCTCCCCAGTGGTGGGGCTGGGGGACGAGGGGGACGTTGCCGGCCCAGCGGAGGGCGGTGTGGACGATGAGCAGGGGCGCCTTTCTGAGGGCGGCCTCCTGGGCGGCCCACATGACGGCTCGCAGCGAGGGGGCTGAGCCGTCGGCGCCGGCGATGACGGGTCGTGTCATGGTCCCTCCCGGCCGTGGGGGTTCGTCTTCCAGGGTGGGCGGCCGGGGGCGGGCGGGGGTAGGGGCGAAAGTCCCCGGGTGGGGCCGTCAGGCGGCGGGACGGGCGTTGGCCAGGAGATAGCCGCTGGCGGGGCGGGTGGGGATGCGGCGCAGGCTGATGGTGAGGTCCTGGTCGGGCAGGTCGTGGTCGAGGCGGGCCAGGCGGGTGGTGAGGGTCCGCAGGAGGGTGAGGGTGATGGCCTCGCCGGGGCAGCGGTGGCCGGTGCGGGGGTCGCCGCCGCCCTGGGGGATGAGGTCGAACTCGCCGGTGGGGCGGTCGAGGAAGCGGCCGGGGTCGAAGGTGTGGGGGTCGGGCCACAGGCGGGGGTCGTGGTTGTGGCCGTAGATGTCGAGCAGGACGAGGGAGCCCTCGGGGATGCGGTGGTCTTCCCAGGTGAGGTCGGTGACGGCTTTGCCGCCGACGAAGGGGGCGAAGGGGTAGAAGCGGCGGGTCTCCTGGGCGAAGGCGTGGGTGCGGGCTTCGTCGCCGGTGCGCAGGGCGGCCCGGTGGTGGGGGTGGCGGTGCAGGGCGTGGGCGGCGAAGGTGACGTACCAGGTGACGGCGACGGTGGGACGGATGAGGTTGAGGAGTTCGACGGCGGCGAGGCGGTCGTCGAGAGGGTGACCGTCGGCGTCGCGGTGGGTGACGACGGCTGCCAGAGGGGTACCGGGCGGCGCCGCGGGGGCGTCGCCGGTGCGGGTGTCGTGGATGAGGCGGGCCAGCCGGTTCTCCAGGCGGATCCGGGCGGCGCGGGCCCTCCAGTGGCGGGGGCCGAGGGTGGCGAAGCCGTCGACGAGGGCGAGGAGGTCACGGGCGGTGGCGGGGACGTCCGCGTCGTCGAGGGGGACGCCGGCCCAGCGGCAGGCGGCGCGGGTGAGGATGCGGCCGACCTCGTCGAAGAGGGTGACGGGTCGCGGGCCGTTCCAGGCGGCGGCGGTCTTGTCCCACGCGGCGGCGGCGTGGTCGTCGAGGCGGGCGATGCCGTCGTCGGTCATGAGGGAGGTGAACATGGCCTTGCGGACGCGGTGGGCGGCGGCGTCGAGGGTGTGGACGGCTCCGTGGCCGAAGAGGGTGCTCTTGATGGGTTCGGGCAGGGCGGTGTGGCGGCGGATGTGGTTCTCGTCGTAGAAGAAGCGGGCGGCGTCGGGCCCGTGGACGGCGGTGGCGCGGTGGCCCATGAGGCGGGTGACGACGGTGGAACCGTGGGTGCGGCGGCGTTCGGGCAGCCAGGCGTAGCCCTCGGTGAGCAGGGGCAGGGTGTGGTCGGAAAGCGGCATGGTGCGGGTCTGCCCGGGGCCGTGGACGGCAAACGGCGGGCGCCGCGGGCACGGGGGCCGGCCGGGCCGGGCGAGGGGGGCGGACCGCGAAAGGGAGGGTGGGCCCGGTGGCCACCGGGGCGCGGGGTGTTCTTCAGCGGTGGAGGCGGCGGCCCGAGAGTTGCTCGGCGGTGACGATGATGTAGTGGTCACGCTGGCCGGGCGCCCACGGGGTGAGGGGCAGGGCGGCCAGGCGGCTGATCTCGTCGGGGTCGCTGGCGGCGCGGGCACGGCCGACGGCGGTGACGGACCAGCCGGTGCGGGTACGGAGGTCGAAGTCGTCGGCTTCGAAGGCGACGACGGCGTGGCGGGTGGCGGCGGCGAGTTTGGAACCGGCGTTGGTGCGGATGACGATGTCGCCGTGGTGGAGGCAGAAGTTGACGGGCTGGACGGCGGGCAGGGCGCGGTCGGTGAAGACGATCCGGCCGATGGGAGCGGTCGACAGCAGTCGCATGCACTCCTGGCGGGAGAGCACGTGCAGGCCGGCGGAATCGACTTTCAGGCCGGCGGGATCGCCTTTCAGGCCGGCGGAATCGACTTTCATGTGGTCCAGGGTGCCGATCGTCTTCGGGGTCGGGTAAGGGGCGAAGGTCCTGTCATTCGTGATGGTCGGCCTTGAGACGGGCGGCGAGCGCGGCCGCCTGGGTGCGGCGCTGCATGTTGAGCTTGGCCAGCAGGTTGGAGACGTAGTTCTTGACGGTCTTCTCGGCGAGGTAGAGGCGCTCGCCGATCTGGCGGTTGGTCATTCCCTCGCCGATGAGTTCGAGGATGTGGCGCTCCTGGTCGGACAGGGCGGCGAGGGGGTCCTTGCGGGCGGCCTGATCGCGCAGGCGGGCGAGCATGGAGGCGGTGGTCTGGGGGTCCAGGAGGGACTGCCCGGCGGCGACGGTGCGGACGGCGCCGACGAGGTCGGAACCGTGGATCTGCTTGAGGACGTATCCGGCGGCGCCGGCCATGACGGCGGTGAAGAGGGCCTCGTCGTCGGCGAAGGAGGTGAGCATCAGGCAGGCCAGGTCGGGCATCTTGGAGCGGACCTCGCGGCAGACGTCGATGCCGCTGCCGTCGGGCAGGCGGACGTCGAGGACGGCGACGTCGGGCTTGAGGGCGGGGATGCGGGCGATGGCGGACTCGGCTGTTCCGGCTTCGCCGATCACGTCGATGTCGCCTTCGGACTCGAGCAGGGCGGCGACGCCCCGGCGCACGACTTCGTGGTCGTCTACAAGGAACACGCGAATCATAGGTGCACGGTAGCGGCCGGGCGGCGGCGGTGGTAGGGACGAAGGTCCCAGGTTGGGCGTGGCCGGGGCGAGGGTTGGTCTGGGAGGTCTAAGGTCCCGGGCGGGGGCGTCAAAAGACCCTGGCAGGTGGGGTGTGGCGCACCGAACGCTGGAAATGTGCCGAATGCTGGGGATTGTGGATGTCGGCCGCGGGAGGTGGCCCGATGCGCTGCGTTACTCGGTGGGCGAGGTGCCGCCTGAACCTGCACCGGTTCGACGGCAATCCGCTGCGCAGGGGTTCGGACCGGCTGGAGACGGTGGCGCTGCTGGTGGCTGCCGTGCTGTTCGTGGCGTGCCTGTGGCCGGCGATGGCGCTGGGGCGACAGGTGTACGCCGGGGGGTTGCGGGCGGAGCTGACCGGGCCGGGTCACCGGGTGCCGGTGACCGCGCAGGTGGTGGACGCGCCGAAGGCGCCGGAGACGGGTCCGCAGTGGCGGGTGCGGACGGTGCGCTGGAGCACGGCCGAGGGGGCGGTGCGCACCGCGAAGGTGACGCTGCCGCCGGATACGGGGGCCGGGACGCACACCCGGGTGTGGCTGGACACCTCGGGCAGGCCGACGTCGGCGCCGCAGAGTCACGTCAAGACGGTCCTGGACACCGTGTTCGCGGTGGTGACCCTGATCGGGTGGGCGGCTGCGCTGCTGCTGCTGGGCGTCGCGGGACTGCGGGGGCTGCTGAACCGGCACCGGGCGGCCGAGTGGGAGCGGGCGTGGGCGCTGGCCGACCAGCGCTGGCGCCGCAGGCGGCAGGCGTGAGGCGCCGGGCCGGCCGTGGTTCTTCCCGGCCGCCGGGCCGGGATCTGTGAGAAGGGGGATCGCCCCCTTTTTTCAGGGGGCGCGAGCGGAAAGGACGTGTGATGAAGGCACAGGTGGGGGACCGGCTCATCGTCGAGGGCGCCCATACGGGTGAGGGACGACGGATCGGTGTGATCGTGGAGTTGCGTCATCCCGGCGGGGAGCCGCCGTACGTGGTGCGCTGGGAGGGAGCCGAGCACGAGAGCCTGGTGTTCCCCGGCCCGGACGCGCATGTGGAGGCCGGGCGGGGACGCGAGGCCGCGCTGCCGGCGCCGTGACCGGTCCACCGGCCGGCGCCGCCCCTCACCCGCGGGAAAAGGGGCGGCGCCGGCCGGTGGAGGTGCCGGGGGCGACGAAGGTCCCGGCGGGTGTGGGGCGAAGGCCTCTGGACCGCGGGCGCGGTGGCGGTTCACGCTTGAGGGGTGAATCCGACGCTGCGTCTGGGACGCGTGGCGGGGGTCCCGGTGGGGGCCCACTGGTCCGCGCTGCTGATCGTCGCGCTGATCGCGGTGATCCTGGGTACGGCGGTGCTGCCCGTCTCGGCGCCGGGACTGGCGCCGCAGCTGTACTGGGTGGCCGCCGCGGTGACGTCGCCGGTGTTCTTCGCCTCACTGCTGGCGCACGAGCTGGCGCACGCCCTGGTGGCCCGGCGGGCGGGGGTGAGCGTGAAGTCGATCACGCTGTGGCTGCTGGGCGGGGTGACGGAGTTCGACGGCGAGGTGGGCTCGCCGCGGGCGGAGCTGCGCATCAGCCTGGCGGGGCCGGTGACGAGCGCGCTGGTCGCGGGGGCCGCGCTGGCGGTGGCGGCGGCGGCGCGGGGGGTGCCGGTGGTGTGGTCGGCGCTGGTGTGGCTGGCCACGGTCAACGGGGTGCTGGCGGTGTTCAACATGCTGCCGGGTGCGCCGCTGGACGGCGGCAGGGTGCTGCACGCGGTGCTGTGGTGGCGCTGCGGGGACCGGGAACGGGCCGACCGGGTGGCGGCGCGGGCCGGGCAGTCACTGGGCATGGCGCTGATCGCCGCGGGAGTGGTGCAGACGCTGGTGTGGTCGCCGATGGGCGGGCTGTGGACGGCGCTGGTCGGCTGGTTCCTGTCCGGCAGCGCCCGCAGCGAGGGCCTGGCCCGCTCGGCGCAGTCGGGGCTTGAGGGCTTGAGCGTGCGGGAGGTGATGACCTCCGGGGTGGACCAGGCGCCGGCGTGGCTGGAGGTGGGCGCCTTCGCCGAAACGGTGGCGCTGCGGTCGGCGCAGAGCGTCTTCCCGGTGGTGGACTTCTCCGGCGCGCCGGTCGGCACGGTGTCGCTGGCGGCGTTGTGCGCGGTGCCGGCGGAGCGGCGCGGCGAGGTGCGCGTCTCGCAGATCATGCGGCCGCTGCCGGCCGGGCGGGTGCTGCAGGCGCAGGATCCGGCGGTGGGCGTGCTGTCGGGCGGTGGCGGGGAGGTGGCCGCGGTGGTGTGCGAGGGCGGGCGGGTGGTCGGCATGGTCACCGCGGCGGACGTGGCCAGGATCATGCTGCAGGCGTCGCTGCGCGCCACGGCGGGCGCGCAGCGCCACGACGCCTAACGTTTCGGCGTCGCGCGGCCCGGAACGGACGACGGGGCGGGGGCCGTGGCGGGGCGGTGGCGGTGCCGAGGCGACGGGCGCGTCGCGGACGGCGACCGCGACGACGTGGTCGCCGTCGGCACCGGAGTGTTCGACGGGTGCCGGTGCTCAGGACAGCGTTTCGACGTACTCCTCGGCCGGCCCGAGGTCGGGCTTGTCGCGAAGTTCGATCCGATTCCCCAGACGTTCGAGCTCCAGCACGGTGATGGTGTTCTCTCCCCGCACCAGGAAAGGGGCGGGCAGGTAGAGCGTCATCTGCGGGCCGACCTCCCAGTAGCGGCCGAGCAGAACGTCGTTGATCCAGACGAAGCCCTTGCCGAAGCCGGGGAAGGCGAGGAACGCGTCCCTCGGCTCGTCCGCGCACAGGCGTGCGGTCGCGAATCCGGCCGAGCCCCGGGGAGCCGCGGCGGAGGCCGCGCGGGCGAGGTCGTCACCGGTCCACTCGGCGAGCGGCAGGGGGTGCATCGTCCAGCCGTGCACCAGACGGCGTTCGATCCGGACGCCACCGAGGACGCCCTTGCCCTGGCCGAGCAGCGGTCCGTAGTTGATGCGTCCCTGGTTCTCGACCAGCAGTTCGAGCCGCGCCTCCTCGCCCGCGCCGTCGAGGGTGAGCGAGGCCGTGTCCCGGTCGAGCACACCGGCCGGTCGGCCGTCGATGAAGACCTGGGCGCGATCGTGCAGCCCGGAGACCGTCAGCCTGGTGGTTCCCCGGGGGAGGCGTGGGTGCGCGCGGTAGAGCACCAGGCCGGAGGACTGCCCCAGTTCCTCGAAGCTGAGCGGGTGCGGGGAGGCCACGGCCTCGGACACCGCGCCCAGGGCGCCGAGCAGGCCGGCGACGTGGGTGACCTGGAGTGTGCGGGGGGCGAGCAGCGGCGGATCGGCGGGCAGGGGGCGGTCCGGAGCGCCGGTCACGGCGCGCAGCCGGTCGCGGAGTGCGAAGAATTTCGGGGTGAGCGATCCGTGTTCGGCGATCGGAGCGTCGGAGTCGTAGCTGGTCACGGTCGGCTGGATGGTGTCGCCGTCGTGGTTGGCGCCGGCCCAGAGGCCGAAGTTGGTGCCGCCGTGGACCATGTAGATGCTGACCGAGCCGCCGGCCTCGAGGATGCCGGTGAGTGTCTCCGCCGCGCTCGCGACCGAGCGGATGTGGTGTTTCTCGCCCCAGTGGTCGAACCAGCCGTTCCAGTACTCCGCGCAGACGAACGGCTCTCCGGCGCGGCGTGAACGCAGCAGTTCGGCGGCCTGGGCCGCCCGGGAGCCGAACGTCACGGCCGCGAGCTCATCGGTCAGGGTTCCGCCGTCGAGCATCAGCTCGGTGGGGCCGTCAGCGGTGTACAGCAGCTCGGTGACGCCCCGTTCGACGAGCGCGTCACGGACCCACCGCATGTAGGCGTGGTCGTCTCCGTAGCTGCCGTACTCGTTCTCGACCTGCACCGCGACGACCGGCCCGCCACGGGACGCCTGGAGCGCGGCGATCCGCGGGACGAGTTCGTCGAACCAGCGTGCCACCTCGTCGAGGAAGGGGCGGTGGGAGGAGCGCAGCCGCATGCCCGGGGTGCCGGTCAGCCAGGCCGGCAGGCCGCCGTTGTCCCACTCCGCACAGATGTAGGGGCCGGGCCGGACGATCACGTCGAGGCCGGTGTCCTGGGCGAGCCCGACGAACCGCTCGACGTCGTGCCAGCCGTCGAAGCGGCGCCGCCCTCGTCTGCTTTCGTGGAAGTTCCAGGGGACGTAGGTGTCGATCGTGTTCAGCCCCATGGCCGCGACGCGCTCCAGCCGGTCCGCCCACTGGCCGGGATGGACCCGGAAATAGTGCAGTGATCCCGCGAGGATGCGGTGCGGGCGGCCGTCGCGCAGGAGTTCACCGTGGGGGTACGACAGGATCGCCGCGGCCCGGTTTCTGTGTTCCGCCGCTGTCGTGAGTGTCACTTGAAGGCTCCCGCCGTCATGCCGGCGCGCCAGAACCGCTGCAGCGCGAGGAAGGCTACCAGCAGCGGGACGATCGACACCAGCGATCCGATGATTACCAGCGGCGGCGGTACCGCCACATGGCTTGCGTTCCAGCCGACCAGCCCGACGGTGACCGGCTGCAGGTGGTCATCTCCGAGCACCATGGCAGGCAGGAGGTAGTTGTTCCAGATTTCGACGAACTGGAACAGGAAGATGGTCACCAGGGCGGGGAGCATCATCCGCACGGCGAGCGTGCGGAAGATCCGGAACTCGCCCGCCCCGTCGAGGCGGCCCGCCTCGATCACCTCGTCCGGTACGGACTGCGCGGCGAAGACGCGGGAGAGGTACACGCCGAACGGGCTGACGACACTGGGCAGCAGCACGGCGATCGGGGTGTTGATCAGATGGATGCCGGAGAACATCAGGTAGAGCGGCAGGGTGAACAGGATCTTCGGCACCAGCACGGCGGCGAGCACGCTCCCGAAGAGGACACCGCGGCCGCGGAACTCGTACTTGGCGATCGTGTACCCGGCCAGGGCGGACAGCACGGTGCCCACCATGGCGCCGACCCCGCAGTAGACGATGCTGTTGAGCATCCACCGCCAGAAGATGCCGTCGCCCTGCGCCGTGAGCCTGGCGAGGTTGTCGAACAGCCCGAAGCCGTCGAACCACAGGCCGTCGCCGCTGAACTGCTTTCCGAACGGTTTGGTGGCGGAGACCAGCAGCCACCACAGCGGGAAGAGGAAATAGAGGGTGGACAGTGTCAGGAGCAGCGTCACGACGGTGCGGCTCAGCGGGGTGGTCTCGCGGCGGGGCCGCAGCCGGCGCGGCTTGGCGATGACCGCGTTCATGCCTTCGCCCTCCGGCCGGTCAGCGTGAAGAACGCCAGCGACACGGCGCCGACGAGCACCGCCAGGATCACCGACTGGGCCGCCGCGTACGGGTAGTTCCCGGCGGCGACGGCCGCCTGGGCGGACATGATGGGGGTGAACGTCGAGGGGACCGCGCCGCCGGAGATGGGCTGCAGCACGGTCGGCTCGTTGAACAGCTGGGCCGATCCGATGATGGAGAAGACCGCGGTCAGGACGATGGCGCCGCGCACCGCCGGGATCTTGATGTTCCAGGCGATCCGGAGCGCCGAGGCGCCGTCCATCCTCGCGGCCTCCAGTACCTCGGCGGGGATCGACTGCAGCGCGGCGTAGATGATGAGCATGTTGTAGCCGGTCCAGCTCCAGGTGACGATGTTCGCCACCGACCACAGGACGGTGCCGTCGTCGAAGAACGGGATCCCGAGGCCGAGCGGCCGCAGGAGGTGGTTGACCGGGCTCGACTGCGGTGAGTACATGAACGACCAGACCAGCGCCGCGCTCACGCCCGGGACCGCGTACGGCAGGAAGCCGGCGAGCCGGAAGAGGCCCTTGCCCCGCGCGGACCTGGAGTCGATCAGCAGCGCCAGCCCGAGGGCCAGGGCGAGCATCACCGGCACCTGCACGACGCCGAAGAGCGCGACCCGGCCCAGGGAGGCGACGAAGGCGTTGTCGCCGAGGGCCTGGACGTAGTTGCCGAGCGGGTCGAACACCTTCACCGGCGGCGCCAGCCCGAGTCCCGACCGGCGGACGGCGAACAGGCTGCTGACGGCCGCGTAGACGATCGGTGCGACGTACATGGCCAGGAAGAGCACCGCGAACGGGCCGCAGAACAGCAGCGGTGTGCGCCACCTCGGCGGAGCGTCGCTCCCTTCGCCATGCCGCGGTACGGCGCGCGGTCCGGGTGCGGCGGCCGTCACCGTGGTGAGGCCGGTCACCGGCTCTCCTCCTCGTACGACCCGGTCGGGAGATCTTCCTGTCGCATGGGTCACTCGGAGACCTTCAGGCCCTGGCCGTTCAGCTCCGCCACCGTCTTCTCCTGCGCGGTCCGCAGCGCGTCGGTGATGGTGCCCTTGCCCGCCCACGCCCTGCCGAGCCCGTCGTTCAGGTCGGCGGTGGTCTTGGTCATGATCGGACCCCATGTCCAGCCGGTGTCGACCTTCGCGGACTCCTCGGCGAACACCTTGTAGATCTTCTGCCCGCCGAAGTAGGGGTCGTCGGCGGTGAGCTGCGGCAGATCGAGCAGCGCCTTCGCCGCCGGGTAGAGCGCGGCCTTGTCGACGAGGGTTCCGTAGGCATCACGGTCCGTGCTCATCCAGTGTGCGAATTTCCAGGCCGCCTCGGGTGTCTTGCAGCCCTTGAGGACGGCGGTGGACGATCCGCCCGCGTTGCCGGCCTTGGCCTCGCCGGCGCTCCACTGCGGCATCGGCGCAACGGCCCACTTGCCGGAGCCGTCCTTCGCGCCGCTCTTGATGACGCCGGCCTGCCAGACGGCGCCGACGACGGTGGCGATGCCGCCGTCGCCGAGCCCGCCGTACCAGGCCTGGTCGTACATCGGGGCGCCACTGATCAGGCCTTTGCCGATCAGGCCCTGCCAGTAGTCCGCGACCTTCTTGTTGGCCTCGGAGTTCAGGGTGACCTTCCAGGAGTCGCCGTCGACGCCGAACCAGCCGGCGCCGGCCTGCCAGGCCAGACCCGCGTAGTCGTAGTCCATGTACGGCGAGGAGATGTACCTGTCCGGGCCGGAGGCGTGGATCTTCTCGGCGGCGGTCCTGTACTCCTCCCAGGTGGCGGGAGGCTTGAGCCCGAGCGAGTCGAACAGCTCCTTGTTGTAGAACAGGGCCATGGGGCCGGTGTCGACGGGGGCGCCGTAGACGGCGTCGCCGAGCGAGACGGCCTTCCAGGCCGCCTGCTGGAACTCGTCCTCGGCGGCCGTCGCGTACCGGGCGACGTCCTGAAGGGCGCCCTGGGCGGCGAAGCTCGGCAGGGTCTCGTAGCCGAGCTGGGCCAGGCACGGTGCGTTGCCCGCCTGGACCGCGTTCAGCAGCTTCTGGTAGCCGCCCTTGGCGCCGGGCTGTACCTGCTGGTAGGTGACCTGAATGTCGGGGTGACCGTCGTTGAACGCCTTGACGGCGTCCTCGTACCCCGGCGCCCAGCCCCAGAACGTCACCGTGGCCTTGCCGCCCCCGCCGGTCGCCCCGGTGGCACCCGGCCCGGTGTCCGAGCAGCCCGCGAGGACGAGTCCGAGCGCGAGCGCCCCCGTCATCGTGACCGTGCGCGTCATCGGCTTCTTCATGGTCTTTCCTTTCACGAGCGGAGAGCGGGACCCTGCTCTCCCGCGGCCCGTCACGAGGCGCAGGCGACGTACCACCGCCCGGCCTCGGTGCGGCGCTCGCACTGATGTGCCGCGACTATGGCACAACATGTTATCGATGCCAATAGGCAATTCCCGGGGGACCGTCAACACGGTGGCAACTGCGGTGATGAGTGATAGCGCGGTATCATGGCTCGCGAAGAGGACGGCGAAAGGGACTCATGGAGATGCGAAGCGCGGGCGGCGACGCCGTGCGGCCGCCCGCGATGGCCGACGTCGCCCGGGTGGCGGGGGTCTCCCCCCAGACCGTGTCGAGGACCCTTTCCGGCCACCCCAGCGTGCAGGAGAGCACGCGGGCGAAGGTCCTCGCGGCCGTCGACCAGCTCGGATACCGCAAGAACAACGCCGCCCGGGTGCTGTCGTCCGGCCGTAGCCGCAGCATCGGCGTGGTGATGCTGCGGACCGTCTTCTACTCGCGCGTCACCCTCATGTACGGCATCGAGAGCGCCGCCCAGGAAGCCGGCTACTCGGTCTCGGCCGCCACCACGGACTGCCTCGACACCTCCGCCATCGAGGACGCCCTGTCGCGGCTGACCGACCAGGGCGTGGACGGGGTGATCCTCGCCGTCCCGCTCATGCACGTGAGCAGGCGGATCGAGCAGCTCACCCGGTCGGTGCCCACCGTCACGATCGACGGGTCGCGCACCCCGGCCACCGAGGTCGTGGCCGTCGACCAGTCGCTGGCCGCGCGGCTGGCGACCCGGCACCTCCTCGACCTGGGGCACGAGACCGTCTGGCACGTCGCCGGGCCGGGGGAGTGGCTTGAGGCGGCCAGCCGTACGCGGGGATGGCGCGACACCCTGGAGGCGGAGGGCAGGGTCGTCCCGCCCGAGCTGGAAGGGGACTGGTCGCCCGAGTCCGGGTACCGCAACGGCCTCATCCTGGGCAGGATCCCCGACGTCACCGCGGTCTTCGTGGCCAGCGACGAGATGGCGTTCGGCGTCGTCCGCGCGCTGCACGAACTCGGCAGGCGCGTGCCCGACGACATCTCCGTGGTCGGCGTCGACGACATCGCGCTGGCCTCGTACTGTTCGCCCCCGCTGACGACCGTGGCCCAGCCGTTCGCCGACATGGGCGCCCTCGCCGTCCACCATCTGGTGCGCCACCTCAACGATCCGGACGCCGCGCCCGAGCCCGCCGCCGTCGAACCGGCCCTGGTCGTGCGCGCCAGCACCGCCCCGCCGGGCGGATCCCGTGATGAGAAGCCTCCGAGGGGCTCGTCAAGCGGCGTGTGACGCCCTCGCCGTCGGGCCGCTCCCGTCGGGCATGGAACGCACGTCGACGAGCGGTCGGCACGTGGGTGCCGCGGCTTCGCGCCGCGGCATCCGCGTCCGGGGCCGGAAGTGTCTTGGCATCGATAACATTCTCTGCCATAGTCGAGCCATCCCGCAGAGCTCGAACGGGTACCGACCACATTTCGCGCGGCACCGGTGCCGCCGATGAACGGTCATGTCATGCACCGAACAGAGACCCACGCCGCCCGCCTCTCGCGCGAAGGCGAGCCCGGCACCCGTCCGCGTCGGCCGCGCGGTCGCCTCCTGCCTGGTCGTGCGGCGTGCCCACAGGCCCCGAACCACCTCCCCCACGTCATCGGCACGGTGCCCGGCTCAGCCGCGCCGGACACCGTCCTGAAACTAAGGAACACGGCATGCGTACCCCCCACGCGGCGCTCGCCTGCGCCCTGACCACCGCGGCCCTGGTCGCGGCCGGAGGCACGGTGGCGACACCGGCCTCCGCGGAGGTGCCCGGCGCCTCCTACACGGTCACCGTGACCTCGAAGGGCCCCTGGACCCATCCGGACGACACCCCGGCCGCCGGCTACATCGACAAGGACGGCGCCTACTACTACCAGCAGGCCCATGCCCTCTACGGAGCCACCCAGGGCCGGGCGTGGACCTTCTACACCGGCGCCGACTTCGACTCCGCCACCCGCTCCGGCGCGATCAGCGACGCGGTGAACCCGGGCAACCCCAACGACAGGAACAACGACACCACCTGGCGCTGCAACAACAGCCCCACCGGCCTGGAGTCCACCGACCCGCCCAGCGGCTCGGGCTACTCCCAGCGCAACTTCTGCGACCTCGCCGGCGTGTGGGTCGATCCGGACACCGGTGACTGGTACGGGCTGGTGCACAACGAGTTCACCCCGCAGCCCTTCGGCGACGGCCTCCACTACGACTCGATCGACTACGCCGTGTCGAAGGACCGGGGCAGGACGTGGACCATCAAGGGCCACGCCATCACCTCGCCGTACAGCACGAAGCGGGGGGACGCCGCGGCTTTCCCCAACCAGACGTACCACTACGGTGACGGCGACCCGCGACTGTTCGTCGACGCCGCCTCGGGCTACTTCTACGTCTACTACGGCTCCCGCATCGTGGACAAGAACGGCGGCTGGAAGGCGTTCCACAGCCACGTGGCCCGCGCCCCCATCTCGGGGAAGATGGCGACCGGCTCGTGGCAGAAGTGGTACGGCGGCGCGTGGTCACAGCCCGGCGTGCAGGGCAGGGAAAGCAACATGGTGCCGGTGACCTCGGCGAACCCCACCGGCTACACGCCCACGGCGAAGGAGTACGACCCGGCGAACACCGGCACCACCGACCAGCAGGTCGCGGCCGGCAAGACGCCGCCGACCTCGCCCCTGTTCGTCATGGACGTCACCTACAACGCCTATCTGGGGCTGTACATCGGTGAGCCGCAGGCGGTCGACCAGTCCGGGAACGCGCCGCAGCAGTTCTACGCCACCGACAACCTCGCCACGCAGAAATGGACGCTGATCGGCGACACCGGCGGCCACCACAACGCCTCCTGGTATCGCTGGTTCCTCGACGGCGTCAACAGGACCGGATCCACCATCGTCGGCAAGAACTTCCGCTCCTACTGCTCCTTCGGCTGCTCCGGCGGCTCCTCGGCGGAGTACGTCAACGTCTCCATCGGTTCGTCCGCGCCGGCGCCGGCGCCGTTCGACCCCGCCAGGACGTACCGCATCGCCGCCGGGAACGGCCGCGTCCTGGCCCAGGTCTCCGGCGGCTCCGCCACCACCTCCCTCGCCGCCGCGACGGGCTCGGCCCTGGAGGCGTGGTCCTTCACCGGCAACGGTGACGGCTCCTACCGCATCACCAACGCCGCCACCGGCCGGCTCCTGGGCGTCACCTCCGCCTCGGCCTCGGGCCGCGCCTGGGGCACCGCGCCCACCGTCACCGCGGCCGGCGGCGGTGGGCCCACCGTCGGCCAGCAGTGGTTCGTCATCGCCGGCACCTCCGCCTCCAACGGCGCCCCCACGGGCACCTACCGGCTGGTCAACCGCTACAGCGGTCTGGTGATCGGCCTGTCGGCCGCCTCGGGACGGCCGGCCGAGACCACCCCGGTCCGCGCCTGGACCGACGTCAGCGGCAGCGGCGTCGGCGGATCCCGTACGGCCGCCGAACAGACCCTGACCATCACCCCGGCCGGGACGGCGCCCGCCGACCTCAACGGCGTTCACACCCTGGTCACCGGCGGCGAGGCACTCGATGTGCCCGACCACAGCACGACCCCCGGCACCCGGCTCACCACCTGGAGCCCCACCGGTGGCCCCAACCAGAACTGGAACTTCACGAAGCAGGCCGACGGCTCCTACACCCTCACCGGTGTCGAGTCGGGGCTGTGCGCCGACGTCGAGGCGGGCTCCACCGCCGCGGGCGCCAAAGTGATCCTGTGGACCTGCACGGGAGGCGTCAACCAGCACTGGGTGGTCACCCGCCAGGCCGACGGCACCCACACCCTCGCATCCGCCAAGAGCGGATTGCTGCTCACCACGGACGGCTCGCTGGTCACCCAGCAGGCGAACTCCGGATCCGCCCTCCAGCGATGGACGATCAACTGACGGCCCCATGACGACGGCACGGGCCGCCGGGCACCCGCCCGGCGGCCCGTACCGGCGCCCACCGCGCGGCGGGGCGCGGCCCCCGGTGGCGCGCTCACCGGGGGCCCGCGACCTGAGCGCCCGGCTCAGTGATGCGCCGAGGCCAGGTCCAGCCGGGCGGGGGTCAGCCGCCAGACGGCCGCCGCCGCCACCAGCATGAGGACTCCGCCGTACAGGCTGGTGATCTCCAGCGATTCGGTGAAGGCGCGCGTGGCCTGGACCGCCAGGTCGGAGGAGCCGAGCTCGCGGGCCACCGCCAGCGCGCCGCCGAGAGACTCCCGGACCGCGGGGGTGGCGCTCTCGGGCAGCCCGGCCCGGTAGAGGACGGCGGCCAGGCTGCCCAGGACCGCGACGCCGAGGGTGCCGCCGACCTCGTAGGAGGTCTCCTCGATGGCGGCCGCGCTGCCCGCCTTCTCCTCCGGGGCGCCCGACATGATCACCGCCGAGGCGATGGCGAGCGAGCCCATCCCCGCGCCGATCAGCAGCACGGAGACGGCCACCCACGGGTAGGTCGTCGGGGCGATCCAGAGCACCAGGAAGCCGAGCGCGGCGATCGCCAGTCCGCCGGCCAGCACCGTGCGCGCGCCGATCCGCGCGGCCATGGCCGGGGCCAGCGGCGAGAGCACCGCGGAGCCGGCGGCCATGGGGAGCATGGCCAGACCCGTCTGCAGCGGGGAGTAGCCCTGGACCAGCTGCATCCACTGGACCATGAGCAGCATCATGCCCGCCATGGCGATCGAGGTGGTGAGGGCGGCCAGGGTGCCGGAGGTGAAGGCGCCGCTGCGGAAGAGCCTGACCTCCAGCAGGGGGTCCTGGCGACGCAGGCATCGCCGTACGAACCAGACCAAAGTGATCGCGGCGAGGGCCGCGGCGCCGATGGTCGCGGCGACAGGCCCCTCGGTGGCCAGATGCTTGATGGCGTAGACGAAGGCGACCATGCCGACCACCGACAGCACCGTCCCCAACGCGTCCCAGCGGCCTGGCGCGGGGTTGCGCGACTCGGGCAGCAGGAACAGCCCGGCGACGATGGCGACGGCCATCACCGGCACGTTCACCAGGAAGGCGGCGTGCCAGCTGAAGGCCTCCAGCAGCAGCCCGCCCGTGATCGGGCCGAGCGCGCCGCCCACGGCCGCCATCGCCGCCCAGATCCCCAGCGCGGTGGCCCGCTCGCGGCCGTCGGTGAACAGGCTGCGGATCATCGACAGGGTGGACGGCATGATCATCGCACCGCCGATGCCGAGCAGCGCCCGCACCGCGATCACCTCGGCCGGGCGGTCGGCCCACAACACGGCGACGGAGGCCAGGCCGAACACGGCGAAGCCGGAGACGAGCATGCGTTTGCGTCCCCAGCGGTCGCCCAGCGCGCTGACGGTCACCAGCAGGCCCGCCACGACCAGGGAGTAGATGTCGACCATCCACAGCAGCTCCACCGCGCCCGGCTTCAGCTCGGCCGACATCTCCGGCAGTGCCACGTTGAGGATGGTCATGTCCATCACGACCAGCAGCAGGCTGGCCGACAGGACGGCCAGCGCCGCCCAGCGTCTGGTGTACGGCTTGGCCGCGGTGTGTGTCATGACGTTCCCCGGAGAAAGGTTTCGAGAAGCAGGCGGGACGTGTCGCGCCGGGCGACGTCGCCGCGCCGCAGGCTTTCGCGGACGGCCACGAGCAGGCCGTACACGGTGTTGCTCACCCATCTGGGCGGAAGATCGGCCCGCAGGACGCCGGCACGCTGGCAGGCCTCGATCAACTCGATCTCACGCGCCTCCAGTTCCTCGGCCCGCCGCACCAGCTCGGGGTTGATCCCGACGAGATGCTCGGTGAGCGCGAAGCCGTGCTCCTCGGCCACCTCGATATGGGCGGCGAGCAGCGCGTGGAGGGCCTCCTCCACGCGCTCGCCGGTCCTGAGCGCCGCGTCGAGGCCGATCTCGTCGTGAACCCGTTGCCAGGCCTCGTGCGCTCGCCAGCCCAGCGCGACGATCAGCTCTTCGCGGGTGGCGAAGTGCCGGTGCAGGGTCGCGCGATGAACCCCCGCGGCCTGGGCGATCTCGGCCATCGAGGCGGCCGGCGCCTGGTTCAGATGCTCGATCGCCCTGGTGACGATCTGTTCGCGGGTTACCGCCATTTACAACACTTCCGTCGAAGTTGCGACATTCATGTCGCATTCTATAGGCCGGACGCACCGCGGTTCACCCCGAGGCCCCGCCGGAGGCGTCCGCTCGCGGGATGGACCGCCCTGCTTTCGTGGAGGCCCCGAAGCCGGCGTCGTCCACCGGCGGAAAGTTCGTGGCGGCCTGGAAGCCGACGTCATCCGCCGGTGGAAGGGGGGAGTGCGCGCCGCGGGTGAAAGCCGGTGGCCGGGCCGATCGCCTCGAAGCCGCCTCCGGCGAGTACCGACAACTATGACGGTCTTGACAAAAAAAGTTTTCGGTAAGAGGGTGAAGGTACCCCGGAAGGACGGGGCGGCCGGACGGCCGCCGTACGGACCCGCCGGGGTGGCCGCGGGGCACGCCCCCGCCGGCCGGCACGGATTTTCTCCCGACGACACGGACTCCCCCCAAGGATGAGGCGATGACCACCACCTTCCGCCCCACTCCCGGCGCCCGCGCCACGCGCCGGGAGTGGACCGCGCTGGCCGTACTGGCCCTGCCCACGCTGCTGCTGTCGCTGGACGTCAGCATCCTGTACCTGGCGCTGCCGCACCTGAGCGCCGAGCTGGGGGCCGACGCCACCCAGCAGCTGTGGATCCTGGACATCTACTCGTTCATGCTCGCCGGGTTCCTGGTCACGATGGGCACGCTCGGCGACCGGATCGGCCGCCGCAGGCTGCTGCTGATCGGCGCGGCCGTCTTCGCCGCCGCCGCGTTGCTGGCCGCCTTCTCCACCACCCCGGCCATGCTGATCGCCGCCCGCGCGCTGCTGGGCGTCTCCGGCGCGACGATGATGCCCTCCACCATGGCGCTGATCAGGAACATGTTCACCGATCCGCGCCAGATGCAGCTGGCGGTCAGCGTGTGGTTCAGCTGCTTCATGGGCGGCATGGCCCTGGGCCCGCTGGCCGGCGGGCTGATGCTGCAGCACTTCTGGTGGGGCTCGGTGTTCCTGCCCGCCGTCCCGGTGATGGCGCTGCTGCTGGCCGCGGGTCCCCGCCTGCTGCCCGAGTACCGCGTCCCCGGCGCCGGCCGGGTGGACCTGGTCAGCGTCGTGCTGTCGCTGGCGGCGATCCTGCCGGTCATCTACGGCCTCAAGGAGGTGGCCCGCGGCGGCTGGCAGCCGCTGCCCGCCGCGGCCGTCGCCACCGGGGCGGTCTTCACCGTGCTGTTCGTCCGCCGCCAGCGCCGCCTGACCGACCCGCTGCTGGACCTGCGGCTGCTGTCCAGCCGCTCCTTCAGCACGGCGCTGGGCGTCATGCTGCTGGCCGGGATCGTCATGGCCGGGGTGACGCTGATGTCGACCACCTACCTGCAGGCCGTCGAGGGGCTGTCGCCGTTCGCGGCGGGGTTGTGGCTGGTGCCGCAGAACATCGCGATGATCGCCGGTTCCCTGCTGGCGCCGGTGCTGGCCCGCCGGATCCGCCCGGCGTACGTGATGGCGGCCGGGCTGGCCGTGGCGGCGTGCGGGCTGGCGCTGCACACCCAGATCTCCGGCACGGGCGGGCTGACGCTGCTGGTGGCGGGCCTCATCCTGGCCTCCGGCGGCGTGGCGCTGCCCATGCCGATGACGATGAACCTGATGCTGGGCGCCGCGCCGCCCCAGAAGGCCGGCGCGGCGGCCGCGCTCTCGGAGGCCAGCGGCGAGTTCGGCGTGGCCCTGGGGGTGGCCACCCTGGGCAGCCTGGCGGCGTTCGTCTACCGCGACCGGCTGGCCGAGGCCCTACCGGGCGGAATCCCCGCCGGCGCCGCGGACGCCGCGGGGAGAGCGTCGCCGGCGCGGTGGCCGCGGCCGGCCGGCTGCCCGCCGCGGCGGGCGCCGAGCTGCTGGAGGGCGCCCGCACCGCCTTCACCGGCGGGCTGACCACCGTCGCCTGGCTCGGGGCGGCCGTCTTCACCGTCCTGGCGGTCGTCTCGGCACTCGCCTTCCGCCGCGGCGGCGCCCGGACGCGGCCCCCGCCTCGGCCGGAACCGAGACGGCGGCCGAGGACGCGGCCGTGCCCCAGCCCGTGGCCGGGTGAGGGCGGCGAGGGAAGGACCGCCGGAGCCCCGGGGTCATCGGTGAGCACCGATGACCCCGGGGCTCCGGCGTTCTCCGGGCGGCCCCGCGGCGGGTCAGGGACCGTCACCGAGGAGGGACTCGGCGACGGCGGTGCGGGCGTAGAGCACCGAGCGACCGGCCCGGTGCGCGCTGACCAGGCCCGCGTCGCGCAACGCGGTCAGGTACTGCGACACCCCCGAGGGCGACAGCCCGGTACGGCGGGCCAGCTCGGTGGTGGAGGCCGGCGCCTCCAGCTCGGTCAGCAACAGGGTCCGTGAGCGGCCGAGCACGGCGGCGACGGCGCCGGACCTGGCGGCGGGGCGGGGCCGCCACAGCGTTCCGACGCCTCGCGCCGGATAGGCCAGCTGTGGCGGCTCCGGCGGCGTCACCCGGGTGAGCGGGCCCGGCCCGGTGAACGCCGAGGGGACCAGCAGCAGCCCGGCTCCGGCCGCCTCGCGGGGCAGGGCCCGCCTGCGCGTCAGCCGCAGCGTGCTGTCGTCCCAGCTCATCGAGAGGTGCAGCTCGTTGAGGAGGCGGCCCGCGCCGTGCTCGGCGAACTGCCGGGCCCGATGGAAGACATCGGCGTCGAGCACCGCTCGGATCCGCGCCCAGTAGGGGGCCAGCGCCACCTCCCAGTAGGTCTCGACCTCCTCGGCGAGCGCGGGCAGGTGGGCTCGCGGGTCGGCGTACAGGGCCCGCAGCCGGGGGCCCAGGGCCCCCCGGCGGTGCGCGAGGCGATCGAGGTCGTGGCGCACCCGCCCTGTGGGGGTGGCCAGGATCGCGGCCAGCTCCCCGGCCAGGTCGGGGGCCGGTCCGGTCGGCGCCGGGTTGAGGAAGTCGGGGACGTAACCGCCGGGCCCGATCAGTTCGGCGAGCCAGCCCCGCTCCAGCCTGGCCGCCGTGACGCGCGGCCTCACCTGGCGCAGCCAGCGGCGGTGCACCGGGTGATCCAGGTGTGAGCCCAGCAGTTTGAAGCTGGTCCCCACCTCCCACATCGGCGAGACGGCGAAGCGCATCTGCGCCAGATCATCGGCCGAGAACGCCAGCTCAGCCAGGGTGGTCACCCCCAGGATTCCAGCATGTGTGAATCGATCGCGGCCAGCCTACCGATCGCGGAACATCCGGGTATGACTTCGACCTCACAGACGATCACCGCCGCGGTGTCGGGCACCTGGACGCTCGGCGACCTGACGGTCAACCGAATCGGGTTCGGTGCGATGCGCCTGCCCCAGCGCGGCGCGGCGTTCGCCCCCGGCTCCCCGCCGCGCGACCACGGGGAGGCGATCGCGGTGCTGCGCCGGGCGGTCGAGCTGGGCGTGAACCACATCGACACCGCCGCGTTCTACTTCTCCTCGCTGCGCTCGGCCAACGAGCTGATCAACCGGGCGCTGGCCCCGTACCCGGACGACCTGGTCATCGCCACCAAGGTCGGGCCGGGCCGCGACCCGTCGGGGGAGTGGCTGCCGCACGCCGGGCCCGGGCTGCTGCGCGGCCAGGTGGAGGAGAACCTGCGCCAGCTGGGCCGTGACCACCTGGACGTGGTGAACCTGCGCATCGTGGGAACCGACTCGATCGCCGAGCGGTTCGGCGCGCTGGCCGAGCTGCGCGACGCCGGGCTCATCCGCCATCTGGGCCTGTCCAACGTCCGGCCCGAGCACCTGGCCGAGGCCCAGGCCATCGCGCCGGTGGTGTGCGTGCAGAACCTGTACGGCATCGGCGCCGCGTCCTGGCAGGACGAGTTCCTGCGCCTCTGCGGCGAGCAGAAGGTGGCGTTCGTGCCGTTCTACTCGATCGCCGGCACCGGCCGCGAAGCGGGTGCGCGCGGCGGCGACGACGCCGAGCTGCTGGCCGTGGCGCGGGCGCGGGGGGTGAGCCCGGCGCAGGTCCGGCTGGCCTGGACGCTGCACCGCGGGCCACATGTGCTGGCCATTCCCGGCACCGGTGATCCCGGTCATCTCGCCGAGAACGTGGCCGCCGGCGCGCTGCGCCTGTCGCAGGAGGAGCTGGCCGTACTGGACCGCCTCCACCGGCGCGGAGCCTGATCCCGATTCCGGCAGCCGGTCCTGTCGATTCCGGCGCGGCCGGTTCGTGTAGAGGATGAGGGGGGCCGGCCCCTTCGGAACCGCCGCGTCCCGGAACCACGAGGGCGTGGCGGGTCAGGCCGACAGGGCCCGCCCCTCGTCGTCGGCGCCGGAGGCGCAGGCGGCGGCCAGCTCGTCCAGGGACATCCCCAGGGCCGCGGCCAGCGCCGCGACGGTGAAGAAGGCGGGGGTCGGCGCCCGGCCGGTCTCGATCTTGCGCAGGGTCTCCGCCGACACCCCGGCGGCCGCGGCGACCTCCACCATGCTACGGTCACCGCGGGCGCGGCGCAGTATCGCGCCGAACCGCTCCCCGCGCTGCCGCTCCCACGGGGTCAATGGGGTTCTCACCATGCCTGCGATACTAATCCCAGCCGTATCGTTATACTAATACCGGTATAAGAATTTGGTGATCCCTGGCGGGCGCGTGAGGAAGACGCGGGGGAGAAGGGGGAGAAGGAGGAGAGCTCCGCGAAGGGGAGAAGACGGCGGGCCGCGCCCCGGCATCCCCGGAACACGGCCCGCCCGCGCGCGGCGCGGCTGTCAGGAGGCGTGCCGGATGCGCCGCCCGCTGATCTCGGTGGGGGCGATCCTGATGAACAGCTCGCGCTCGCCACCCGCCCACGGCCGGACGTCCACCTCGGCGACCGCGGCCCGCTCCTCGTCGGAGACGTGGTGGGCGCCGCCGCGCACCAGCACGCTCCAGCCCTCCCGGCCGGCCTCGTCGAGCCGATCGATCTCGAAGGCCACCTTGAACTCCATGCCCCGCACGCCGGTGCGCAGGGTGTCGTCCAGCGGGCCGCCGGAGGCGGTCCGGAAGATCACCGCGCCGTCGTGGAGCACGTAGTTCACCGGCAGGATCGTCGGGCCCTCGGGCCCGCTGAAGGCCACCCGCCCCACACCGCCCGGCGCGATCAGCCGCAGGCACTCGGCCGGCTCCAGCTTCTCCAGCACCGGATGGGGGCCGGGACGGCCGCGGCCGGGCGGCAGGTCCATCGTCCCGCCGAGCAGTTCCTCGCTGCTGGTCTCCAGCGCCGCGGCCAGCTTGTGAACCGTCTCGGTGGACGCCGACGCCGCGCTCGCCTCCAGGTAGTCGAGGTATCCCGGGTCGATCCCCGCACGGTCGGCCAGCTGCCGACGGTCCAGGCCGAGCTCCCCGCGGCGCTGCGCCACCCGTCGGCCCAGGTCACCGGGGGCGGCTGGGCGTTCACTCATCTACGTCCTCCCAACTGGGGTCCTTTTACGGCCGGCAGCGGACGGCACCGGCCGGCCGGGCGCCCGTCACCGGCGCCCGGCCGGCCCTGCTCTCGCCGTTCTCCCTGCCGCAGGCGGCATACCCCACCAGAGACGGATATCTCATCCCGAAGCGGCCACTCGCGCCGGACGCGCCCGCGGGGCGGGTGGCCGCGCGGGAGGTCCCGGCCCCGGACGGCCGCCTTTTCCGGCCGTTACCGCTTGCCGGTCTGCTTGCCGGTCTGGGCCTTGGCCTGGACCGCCTTCTTGGCGTGGACCGGGATGCGCCTGCTCTTCTCCTCCGGCGCGGCGAGCTTCAGGCTGATCTCAAGGACGCCCTTGTCGTAGACCGCCTCGACGTCCTTCTCGTCAGCCGTGGGCGGCAGGACGATGGACCGGGTGAAGGAGCCGTAGCGGAACTCCGTCCGATGCCGTTCCTTCTCCTCGATCCGGCGCTCGGCGTGGACCGTCAGCACCCCGTTGTTCACGTCTATCTCGATGTCCTCCGGCTCGATGCCCGGGAGCTCGGCCCGCAGCACGTAACGGTCGCCGTGCATGTAGTCCTCGAAACGTATGCCCTGGCCCTGGGTGCGCGTGGCGGCGAGCGGGGCGTCCAGCAAATCGAGCAGCTCGGGGAAAAGACCCCGCTCCTGGCGCATCAGCATGCTCATCTGGCCCTCCCTGGCTGATCGGGATTCCTCTCATCCCAATTGCACGCCGCCCCGCCTGACCCGCACAAAGGCCGGAGGTCCCTAAAGGACGGGTCCTTCGTCCGGCCCGCGACCACCGCCCTTCCCGTTCCCGGGCGGCTCCGGAAAGCGGGAAGGGCCGTGAAGGGCAGGGCCGTGACAGAGCCGCCCGCCGCGCCGGCCGAGGCCCGCGCCGGCCGCGCGTCACAATCCGGCGCGGCCCATCGGGTTGTCCCGCCAGCGGTCGACGGCGCGGATGTAGCCGTGCACGGTCGGCGAGGTCGGCCGCCAGCGGCCCTGCAGAGCGATGCGCGCGGCCGGCACGCCCGCCTCGGCCAGCGTGGTCGCCCCACCGGCGCGCAGGCTGTGGGCGCTGTAGCGTTCGGCGTCGGCCAGGCCGGCGCGGCGGGCGGCGTCCTTGACGATCTGGTTGAGCGTGGTGCCCGACAGCCGCGGCCCGCCTCGCCCGGCCCAGCCCGGGGTGCCGGCGATCCGGCCGAACCGGTCGACGGGCCGCAGCAGCGGCCCGCCGGTGAGGCCACGCGCGTGCAGCTCGCCCAGCCAGGCCTGGACGGCGCGCACCGGGCAGGTCTGCGGGTGTGAGCCGTAGGGGACCGAGACGGTCGCGCCGGCGGCGTCCTGGTCGGTCTTGGACATGGGGATGAACACCTCCACGCCGCGTGGGCCGAACGTCAGGTGCTCCTGGTCCAGCGCCGACAGCTCCGAGCGGCGGCCCATCAGCGCGAAGCCCAGCACCAGCGCCGCCCGGTCCCGCAGCCCCACCGCCGTGTCGGCGGGCGTGTGATGGACGAGGTCGCGCAGGATCTCCACGGTGATCGGCGGGGCCTGGCGGACCGTGTTGCCCGCCCCCGCCCAGGCGCGGCGGTGGGCGCGCAGCACGTCGCGGGCGGCGGTGGTGTGCGGCCTGGCCAGGCCGGCCCGGCCGTGCGCCGACAGCACGCACGCCAGCGCCTGCTCCACGCTGGCCGGGGCCAGGCCGCGCCCGGCCAGGTGCGCCACGAAGCTGGCCAGGGTGGCGGCGCTGGCCGGCAGTGGGGTACGGCCACTGCCGGCGCACCAGGTGAGGTAGGTCTTCCAGGCACGGTCGTAGGCGCGTCTGGTGTTGGCCGCCGGGGCGGCCGCGACGAGCCGCGCCGCCTCCTCGGTCAGCACGTCGTCGGCGGGGTTCCGGAAGCCCGCCGGTGCGAACGATGCGAACGGCGCGGACTCTGCGGACCCCGCGGGGGTGAGCCCCTGCGGAGGATGCCCCCGCGGGGCGAGCCCGCCCGGTGCGGGGATCGCCGGCAGGGCGACACCGTCCAGGACCGGCCCGCCCGCTCCGCCGGCCGGGTCACCGCCGGTCGCGTCCGCGCCGTCGTCGTCTCGATGCTCCCGAGCCATGCAGCCGTCCCGCCTCGCGAATCCATCCGAAACCCAATGAAATCCCACGGCCCGCCCACCCCGGCGGGCGAGCCGGACGCGGCCACGGCGGATGCTACCGCGCCCCGGCCCGCACCGGCGGACACCGTACGGCCCGCCGGCCGGGAACGGCTCCCGGGGCTCCGGAGGGAACGGCTCCCGAGACTCCCGGGGCTCCCCCGGCGACGGCTCCGGGCGAGGACGAGCAGGGGTAGGTCGGGTCAGGGCAGGCCAGGCCAGGGCGGGTCGGGCGGGTCAGGGCAGGTCGGCGAACCGCTCCACCTGACCGGTCCGGCCCGCGATGACGATGACGTCACCGTAGGTCAGCACCGTGTCGGCGCCGGCGTAGGTGAACTCCTCACCCGGGCTCTTGACGCACACCACCGTCACCCCGTGCTTGCGGCGCAGGTTGGTCTGCCCCAGCGGGACGCCGACGTACTGGCGCGGCGGGCGGGTCTTGGCCAGCGCGAAGTCGTCGTCCACCTGCATGAAGTCGAGCATCCGCCCGTTGAGCAGGTGGGCCACCCGCTCACCCATGTCGTGCTCGGGCAGGATCACGTGGTGGGCGCCGACGCGCTGCAGGATGCGCCCGTGCTCGCGGCTGATGGCCTTGGCCCAGATGTCGTCGACCTCCAGCTCGGCCAGCAGGGAGGTGGTCAGGATGCTGGACTCCAGGTGGGTGCCGATGGCCACCACCGCCCGGTGGAAGTCGGCGACGCCGAGCTGGCGCAGCGCCTCCAGATCGGTGGAGTCGGCCGCCACCACGTGGGTGAGGCGGCCGGCCATGGACTGCACGATCTTGGCGCGGCTGTCGATGGCCAGCACCTCGGTGCCCCTCCTGGCCAGTTCCAGGGCCAGCGAGCCGCCGAAGCGGCCCAGGCCGATCACCACCACGGCGTCGTTCCTGCTGTCAGCCAACGATGGTCCTCTCCTCGGGCAGCTCATAGTGGCGGGTGCGCTCGCGCAACGCGAGCGCGGAGAACAGCGTCAGCGGCCCCACCCTGCCGATGAACATCAGCAGCGCGATCAGCACCTGGCCGTGCGGGGCCAGCTCGGCGGTGACGCCGGCCGACAGGCCGGCCGTGGCGAACGCCGAGATCGCCTCGAACAGCACGAGCTCCAGGCGGTGGGGGGTGAACAGCATCAGGAGGTACGTCGCCGCCGCCACCAGCGTCAGCCCCAGCAGCGCCACCGCCAGAGCCTGGCGCTGCACGCCCTCGCCCAGCCGGCGGCGGCCGACGTTGACCCGGCTCTCGCCGCGCAGCTCGGTCCACACGACGAAGGCCAGCACCCCGAGGGTGGTCACCTTGATGCCGCCGGCGGTGCCGGCGCTGCCGCCGCCGATGAACATCAGCGCGTCGGTGATCAGCAGGCTGGAGGGGTGCAGCTGGGCGATGTCGAGGCTGTTGAAACCGGCGCTGCGCGGCATCGCCCCGGTGAAGAAGCCGGCCAGCAGGCGGTCGTCGCGGTCCAGGGCGCCGAGGGTGGCGGGGTTGGACCACTCGGCGGCGGTGATCGTCAGTGTGCCGCAGACCAGCAGCAGCACGGTGATCGTCACGGTCAGGCGGGTCAGCACCGACCAGGTCCGCGGCCGCCGCCAGGAACGCACCAGCTCGAACACCACCGGGAAGCCCAGGCCGCCGACGATGACGGCCGTCGCGATCGGCAGGCAGATCCACGGGTCCGCGGCGAAGCGGACGAGGCTGTCAGGCCACAGGGCGAACCCGGCGTTGTTGAAAGCCGACACCGCGTGGAAGACGCCCAGGTACGCCGCGCGGCCGTACGGCTCGCCGTAGCCGGCGGAGAAGCGCGCCGCCAGCACCGCCGCGGTGATCACCTCGGCCGTCAGGCTGAACGCCGCCACCTGGCCGATCAGCCGGCGCAGCCCGGTCAGCTGCATGGTCTTGGTCTCGGCCTGGGCCAGCATCCGGGCGCGCAGGCCCAGCCGCCCGGTGATCAGTACGGCCAGCAGGGTGGCCAGGGTCATGATGCCCAGCCCGCCGGCCTGGACGAGCGCCAGGATGACGACCTGCCCCATGGGCGACCAGTGGTCGGCGGTGTCGACGGTGGCCAGGCCGGTGACGCAGACGGCGGAGGTCGCGGTGAAGAACGCGTCCAGGAGGTCGGCTGGCCGGCCGTCGGCGGTGGCGAACGGCGCCGACAGCAGGGCGGTGCCGGCCGCGATGGCGAAGGCGAAGGCCGCGGCGACGACCTGCGCCGGGTGCCGGAAGCCGGCCAGGACGGCCCGGGCGAGACCGGAGCGCGTCATGGGCTCTTCGTCCCGGAGAACCGGGCGCGGACCCGGCGGGCCGTGCCGTACCGGGTGGGCGCGTCGGGCTCGTCGCCGAACCGGCGGGCCGCGACGGCGGCGGCGGCGGGGGAGAGCGGCAGGACCACCCGCCCGGCCGGGCCGCAGACCAGGGCCGCGAGCAGCGCAAAGGCGGCGAACGCCGGCAGCAACACCATGGGTGGCCTTCCAGGGGGAGGACAGAGTGGGGGCACGCCGGCCGGACTTCCCGGCACTCCGCCGCACACACTAACAACTCCGCCGCCATGGACGTGACGCCACCCCGCCCGGCCGGTTCCGCCCGCATGGACTTCGCCCGCCTCCGGCGTTCCTCGCCGGACCACGCCGCGCGCGACTCCGTCGCCGACCTGGGTCGGGGCGGCCCGCGACACCGCGACTCCGCCATGGCGGCCCCGGCGCGCGCCGGGGGACCATGCGGTCCCTGCCGAGGGAGCCTCCGGTCCGCCGGGCGGCGTCTGGTACGGTGGCCCTCCCCGGCGGTGATCGACTGAAGGAGGTGAGACCCATTCCGCTGTTGCAGGCTGGGTGCTCCCCTCGCACGCCGTACGGTTCCTCCGAACCGAGGTGACCGCGGGAGCGCCCATTGGCGTCCCGAAAGGCCGTACCGTGTCGGTTCCCTCTCCCTCTTCTTCTGCTGCTTCGCTGTCCCATTCCGCCGTCGTCGGCAGGCTCCGCTCGGCCGGCTGCGTCTTCGCCGAGGACGAGGCGGACCTGCTCATCTCCACCGCCCGCACCCCGGGCGACCTGGCCGCCATGGTGGAGCGGCGTGTCGCCGGGCTGCCGCTGGAACACGTCCTGGGCTGGGCGGAGTTCTGCGGCCTGCGCCTCGCCGTGGAGCCGGGGGTCTTCGTGCCGCGCCCCCGCTCGGAGTTCCTCATCCGCCAGGCCGCCGCCCTGGCCCGGCCCGGGGCGGTGGTGGTGGACCTGTGCTGCGGCTCCGGCGCGCTGGGGGCCGCGCTGGCCGCGGCGCTGGGCCGGGCCGAGCTGCACGCCGTCGACGTCGAGCCCGCCGCGGTGCGCTGCGCCCGCCGCAACCTCGCCTCCCTCGGCGGGCGGGTCCACCAGGGCGACCTATACGAGCCGCTGCCGGAGGTGCTGCGCGGCCGCGTCGACGTCGTGATCGCCAGCCCGCCGTACGTGCCCACCGCGTCGATCGGGTTGCTGCCGCCGGAGGCCCGGCTGCACGAGCCGGCGGTGGCGCTGGACGGCGGCGCCGACGGGCTCGGCGTCGCGCGGCGGGTCGCCGCCGGGGCGCCGCGGTGGCTGGTCCCGGGCGGACGCCTGCTCATCGAGACCGGTGAGCGGCAGGCCGCGCTCGCCGCCGAGGCCGTCGCCGCCGCCGGGCTGGACGCCCGGGTGGCCTACTGCGAGGACTTCGACGCCACCGCCGTCATCGGCACCGTCCCGGCGGCGGGGCGGAACGTGGCGCGGTAGACGCCGGGCGGGACCCGGCGGACGCGGAACGCCCCCGCCGCCGGGGATGTCGGGATGCCCGGCCGCGCAGCCGGCCGGACGCATCGCCGGACCCGCTGAACGAGGCGGGGGATGACGCTATGAGCAGGTCTTCGTCTCCGGGGCGCAGAACTTGACCTCCGGGTGGCTCGCCGACGGCTTGTCCAGCAAGGGCTGTGGCTTCTTGCGCAGGTGCTGGTCGAAGAAGGCCGTGATGTACCTGCGGGTGATGGCCATGGCACGGGCACCGGAGATGGTGGCGCCGTCCTCGATGCCGAGCTGGTCCATCAGCACACCGAGGTCGGTGAAGGACGTGTGCGCGGCCCCGGTCACGAGCAGCCAGCGCTTCCAGCCGTGCAGCCCCGCCCAGACACCCTCCCAGTTGACGCCGCCGAGCCGGCCCGGCGTGTACGTGGCGGGTTTGCCCAGCAGGAGGAACGGCCGGGACAACCCGGCCTCGGGAAGCGCGGCCTCCACGATGCCGTCCACGTCGATGCCGGCACGCAACCGGGAGTCGGCGGCCATGGCCGCGAGCGTGCTCGCGCCGCCGACGGACTGACCGGACATGGCGATCCTGGAGGTGTCGATCAGCCGCGCGTTCTTCCACTTCGGGTGCGCGCCGGTCAGCTCGTCGAGCACGAAGGAGACGTCGGCGGCCCGGCCCTTCTCCAGCTTCTCCCAGACGGTCGGGTCTTTCTTCATCTCGCACGTGACGCAGGTCGTGACCCTCCCGTCGGGAAAGGTCTGGGCGACGTTCTCGTAGGTGTGGTCGATGGCGGCCACCACGTATCCCCGGCTCGCCAGCTCCTCGCCCAGGGCCGTGAGCTCGGCCCTGGGCTTGCTGTGCCCGGGGGAGAGCACGATGAGGGGCAGGCTGTGCGCGCCTCCTGCGGGGCGGGCATCGGTGAAGGCGTTGGTACGCACCTTGCTCAGCGTGTCGGCCGGGATGTTGGTGATGCCCCCGTCCTTGATCAGCAGTTCGGACTCCTTGGGCGTCATGTACCGCGCCCGATGGCGGCCCGGCGCCTTGGCCGGATACCACAGCGAGACCATGAGCTCGCGGGCCTTGACGCTGGGAACCCAGGGGTCCGGGCGCGAGGTGTCCTTGAGGTACAGGGACGTGGTGCCGACCGGTCGCGAGCCGGTGGGCGCGGGCAGGTATGGATCGGCGGCGCCGGCGGAGGCGGGCCCGGCCTGGCCGAGGCCGGTGGCGGCCATGACGGCGACGAGCCCGGCGGCGGCGGCCAGCCGTCCTCGTCGCCGAGGCTTGCGCGGTTCACGGGGCTTGGCCTGGGGCTGATGGTCGTTCAGCTGACTCATGCCGAGTGACTATACGCCAAGTATATACACTTGGCGTATAAGCGGTCGGGATCTCGTCGGCGATCGTGTCCGGACGGGCGGAGAGGTCGTCGGCGAGTCGACCGATGAGGCGGACGAGGCCGGGCGGCTCGTCTTCGGGTCATCCGGCCGGCGCTCGGCCGAGCCGGCCGGTGAAAGCCGAAGGCCCATGGGTTCGTCCTGGAGATCCTTCGGTTCGCCTGAACTCAGAGATTTCTCGAGGTCCCGGTGATAACGGCGCGGGAAACAACGGATATGCGGGTCAGGGCTTCCGTGAGGGCCTTCGAGCACGGTTCGGGGGCGGCCCGCCCGCGGGCGGCGGCCCCGGCGTACGGATTCTTAAATGTTGCGTACAGCTATTTCGCAGCCGATCACGCGAACCCGGGTGAAGGGCCGGTTTCGCGCGTACTCTGGAGGGATAAACGATAGGTTGCTATCGTTTTTTCGGCGGATGATCACTCGCGACGAGTCCCGGGGAGATGGCACATGAGCGAGTCCATGACGTTGCCGTTGCACATGCGGCGGGCGGAGTTCGACCCCGCCGCCGAGCTGGCGGCGGTCCGCGACGAGGAGGGCGTGCGGAAGGTCAGGACGGTCTTCGGCGTCGACGGCTGGCTCATCACCCGCTTCGCCGACGTGCGCGCGGTGCTGGGCGACGCCGAACGGTTCAGCAACGCCCATCAGATGGTCTTCCGCATACCCGGCATGCCGCAGCGCACCGACGAGGAGATCGCCGAGCTGCGGGCGGGCAACCTGCTGGCCTTCGACCCGCCCGAGCACACCCGGCTGCGGCGCATGCTGACGCCGGAGTTCACCGTCCGCCGGATGCGCAGGCTGGAGCCGCGCATCCACGACATCGTCACCGAGCACCTGGACGCCATGGAGCGCACCGGCCCGCCGGCGGACCTGGTCACCGACTTCGCGCTGCCGATCCCGTCACTGGTCATCTGCGAGCTGCTGGGCGTGCCGTACGACGACCGGGCCGACTTCCAGCGGCGCAGCGGCCGGATGCTGGACCTGTCGCTGCCCCCGCAGGAGCGGGCGGCGGCGTCGCTGGAGTCGCGGGTCTACATGGGCGAGCTCGTCGCCCGGGCCAAGGCCGACCCCGGTGAC
The DNA here is from genome assembly GCF_050942225.1 of Streptosporangium sandarakinum. NCBI lineage: Bacteria > Bacillati > Actinomycetota > Actinomycetes > Streptosporangiales > Streptosporangiaceae > Streptosporangium > Streptosporangium sandarakinum. Next base: position 4,638,752 of record NZ_CP192034.1, on the reverse strand, counting down.
GACCTGCTCGGCATGCTGGTGCGCGAGCACGGCGAGGACCTGACGCCCGCCGAGCTCGCCGGCATCGGCAGCCTGCTGCTGCTCGCCGGCCACGAGACCACCTCCAACATGCTCTCCCTCGGCACGCTGGCCCTGCTGCGCAACCCCGAGCAGCTGGAGCTGCTGCGCAAGGAGCCCGAGCGGATCGACGCCGCGGTGGAGGAGCTGCTGCGCTGGCTCAGCATCGTGCACTCCGGCATGACCAAGGTGACCACCACCGACGTCGAGGTGGCCGGGCAGCGCATCCCCGCGGGCGAGATAGTGATCTGCGCCCTGCCCGCGGCCAACCGCGACCCCGCCCTGGCCGCCGACCCCGACCGGCTCGACATCGGCCGCGACAGCCTGGGGCACGTCGCCTTCGGCCACGGCGTGCACCACTGCCTGGGGGCGCCGCTGGCGCGCATGGAGATGCGCGTCGCCTTCCCCGCCCTGCTGCAGCGCTTCCCCGGCCTGCGGGAGGCCGGCCCCGAGCCCGCCTTCCGGTCCTTCAACGTCGTCTACGGCCTCAGCTCTTTTAAGGTGGCCTGGTGAGCGAAGAACAGAAGCCCGTCCGCATCCGGGCCGACCGCGACGTGTGCATCGGGGCCGGCATGTGCGTCATGACCGCCGATCAGATCTTCGACCAGGACGACGACGGTGTGGTGGTGCTGCTGGAGCCGGAGCCCCCGGCGCAGTACGCCGACCTCGTCCGCCGGGCGGTGCGTGCCTGCCCCTCCGGCGCGCTGTCCCTGGTGGAGGACTGATCCGCTTTTTCCGGTGCGGTGGCCGGGGCGTGCGCCCCGGCCACCGGCCGCACTGCCGGCGACGATGTGAATACTGCTAGCGTTCGGCGTGTGCGAGGGCAGGGACGCCGGGCCGACGCGCTCCGCAACTCCGACAGGATCGTCCGCGCCGCGATCGCGGCGCTGTGCGAGACCGGCTCCGCGGCGCCGCTGGAGGAGATCGCCCGGCGGGCCGGGGTCGGGATCGCGACCGTCTACCGCCGCTTCGGCGACCGCGAGGGCGTGGTGCGGGCCGCGTTCCACACCTACTTCGCCGAGGAGGTCGAACCGCTCGCGCTGGCCGCCCGCGCCGCCGCCGATCCCCGGCGGGGACTGGCCGACGCCCTGGCCGCCGCGGTGGACACCCTGGCCGCGCACCGGCCCCTGCTCGCCGCGGCCCACGAGTCCGGCGCCTTCTCCGTCGACATCGCCGAGCGGTTCATGGGCCCTCTCGGCGACGTGCTGGCCGACGCCCAGCGGCGCGATCTGGTCCGCTCCGACCTGATGGTGCGCGACCTCGCGGCGATGGTGGTGATGGTGCTGGCCACGGTGCACGCCGACGACGCCGGCCACGCCGACCCCCGCCGCTACCTCGCCCTGCTGCTGGCCGGGACGCGACCCTCGGCCGATCCGCTGCCCGGCCCCGCCGCCACCGGCCTGCTCGACTCCTCGCTCAGACGCTCCGGGCCCTGCGACCACTGAGGCCCGCCGCCTCGGCGTCGGGCACCCGTTGCGCGGCGGCGTAGGCGCCCTCGCGCACCCGCTGGATCCACCCGGCCGGCTCCAGCCCCGGGATCGGGTGCCTGAGCGGATCGAAGCGGACCGGCTCGTCGGCGTCCGTGTGGGCCGGTCCGGTCAGCTCCAGCACGCCGAAGCGCTCCCACGGCCCGGTGGGGGAGGCCACCACCAGGTCGAACACCAGCGGACGCGCGGCGGCGACGCGGGCCAGCGCGCCGAGCCGGGCGGGGGAGGCCCAGGAGCGCCGCGCGACCGCGCCGAGCAGCACCCTGTCGCCGCCCGCGCCGTACGGCAGCAGCGAACCGTACAGGCCCGGCGCCCACCGGACGGCGGGCCGCAGCAGCCGGCGGCCGGGCACGGTGCGCCCGGTGGTGGCCAGCAGCAGCTCGGCGGTGGCGCCCGGGGCGGCCTCCGCGTCGCTCGCCGCCGTGGTGCCCTCCCGGTGCCCTCCGCGCCGGCGCGGTCCTCCGCGGCGGCGGTGCCATCGGGTGACGGGTGCGGCCACCGTACGGCCAGGCCCAGCACGTCCGGCGACGGGTACGGCAGGCCCGCCGACCGCGACAGCCGGGCGATCCCGCGCAGCTCCATCGCCTCGTCCAGGAACGCCGCGCCCCAGAGGCTCGGCGCCCCGTGCAGGTGGAGCGCGGCGTCGAAGAGCAGCCCCACCGGGTGCAGGGGACGGCCGCGGCGGATCCGCGCCGCCGTCCCGAAGACCGCCGCGAGTACCGCCCTCGCGGCGGAGGTCACCGGCTCTCGCCTCACGCGTTCCCCCGTCTCCGGCGACGCGCCGCCGCGCCCTGCCTGTCCCACTCCGTTACCCGTGGCGACGTGGCCGAACCCGCGGGTCGTCCTCAGGCGGTGCCGGCGAGATCGTGGGCGGCCTCGGCGAAGGCGCGGAGACGGGCGGTGGCGTTGCCGGCGCGCCACAGCAGGCCCCACCGCAGCGGCGGGGCGTCCTCGAAGGGGACGAAGGCGACCCGCAGCGTGCCGGTCAGGCCGCGACCGCTCGCGACGGCCTGCTCGAAGGCGCCGGTGATCTGGTCCCAGGCGGGACGCACGCCCTCGTACAGCCGCCGTCCCGCCGCCGTCAGCTCCACGCGGCGGCTGGTGCGCTCGAACAGCGGAATGCCGGTACGGCGCTCCAGTTTGGCGATCGTCTGGCTGATCCGGGCGGTGGACACGCGCAGCCGTTCGGCGGTCCGGCCGAAGTGCAGCTCCTCGGCCAGGGTCAGGAACGCCTCCACCTCGTGCCGCTCCAGCATGATCCCCCCATCGTCAACCCGGGCTTCACGACCCTTGCACGGGACCGCATTGATCACCCGCCCGTCCCGGATCGAGAGTGGAGCCGTTCAAGAACCCCCTGATATGCGAGGAAGAAAGACCATGGACTTCCTGACCGCCCTGCGCTCCGTCGTCCGCGGCCGGGTCTGGCTGCCCGGCGACCCCGGCTTCGACGCCGCCCGTTGTCCGTGGAACCTGGCGATCGAGCAGCCGGTGGCGGCCGTGGCCGAGGCCGCCGACGCCGATGACGTCGCCGCGCTGGTCCGCCACGCCCGCGCCGCCGGGCTGGGCGTGGCGGCGCAGCCGAACGGGCACGGCGCCACCGGCCGCACCGACGGGGTGATCCTGCTGCACACCACCCGGCTGGACACCCTGGAGATCGACCCGGCCGCCCGCCGTGCCCGCGTCGGCGCGGGTGTGCCCTCGGGCCGCCTGCAGGCCGCCGCCGCACCTGTACGGCGGGCGGATGCTCTGGACGGCCGAGCACGCCCCGGCCGTGCTGGAGGCCTACCGGCAGATCACCGCCACCGCGCCCGAGGAGCTGACCGCCTGGCTGGACCTGCTGCACTTCCCCGGCGCCGACCCCATGGTCGCCGTCGACGTCACCCACCTCGGTGGCGAAGACGAGGCCCGCGACCTGCTCGCTGCCCTGGAGCGGCTGCCCCGGCCGCTGTCCGACGGCCGGCGCGTCATGTCGGTCGCCGAGATCGGCTCCATCACCGCCGAACCCACCGACCCCGGGCCGGGCCTGTCCCGCGCGGAGCTGCTGACCGGCCTGGACGACACCGCGGCCAAGGCGCTGCTGGCCGATCCGATCGCCCCGCTGCTGAGCGCGCAGCTCCGCCACCTGGGCGGCGCGTTCGCCCGCCCGTCCGACAGCCCGCACGGCCCGCTGAGCGAACCGTACGCGCTCCACCTGTTCGGCATCCCCGCCGACCCGGCGACCGCCGAGGCCGCCACCGCCAGACAGCGCGCCCTCGCCGAGGCCCTGCCTGTCAGCGGGCGCAAGCCCTTCACCTTCCTGAGCCCCCGCGAGACCGCGGCCGACGCCTTCGCCCCCGCCACGCTGGATCGGCTGCGCGAGATCAAGCATCGCCACGACCCGCACGGCGTCATCCGCGGCAACTTCCCCGTTCTCGGCTGACCTCGACTGTCCTCGGCTGTCCTCGGCTGTCCTCGCCCAAGTTCGGTTCCCGTCCCCGCCCACCTCGCCCGCCGCCACCGGCGGGCGAGGCGGGCGGGGACATTACGGGCGGGTTTCCGGGAGGTTGTCCGGAAGCATTGACACCATCTTTGTTAGCGATAACAATCGGCTCAGCGAACACGCCTTTCATTCCGGTCATCACGTTATGTGACTGTTTGGCGCTTCTTATGCCTCGGTGGCGTTCGGAACGAGCGCCGCCGTGACCCTCCGGACGACCCCCCGATCCGCAAGGAGATGTGCACGATGAGGTTGGGACGAATCGCGGGCGCGCTGTCCGCCGTCGCGCTCGCCGCCACGATGACGGCCTGCGGCTCCAGCCAGAAGACGGTGGACGCCCAGGCCTCCGCCGCGGGCGGGGCCGCCGGCGCGCTGATCGGCGTCACCATGCCCACCAAGTCCTCCGAGCGCTGGATCCACGACGGCGACAACGTCAGGTCGCAGCTGGAGAAACTCGGCTACAAGGTCGACCTGCAGTACGCCGAGAACGACATCCCCACCCAGGCCAACCAGATCGAGAACCAGATCACCAAGGGCGCCAAGCTGCTGATCGTCGCCTCCATCGACGGCACCGCGCTGACCTCCCAGCTGCAGCAGGCCGCCGACAACAAGATCCCGGTCATCGCCTACGACCGCCTGATCCGCAACAGCCCCAACGTCGACTACTACGCCACCTTCGACAACTTCAAGGTCGGCGTCCAGCAGGCCACCTCGCTGCTGAAGGGGCTCGGCGTCGAGGACGGCAAGAAGGGCCCGTTCAACGTCGAGCTGTTCGGCGGCTCGCCCGACGACAACAACGCCACCTTCTTCTGGAACGGCGCAATGTCGGTGCTCAAGCCGAAGATGGACGACGGCACGCTGACGGTCAGGAGCCACCAGACCGACTTCAAGACCGCCGCGATCCTGCGCTGGGACCCCGCCACCGCGCAGCGGCGCATGGAGGACATCCTCACCAAGACCTACACCGGCGACACCAGGGTCGACGGCGTGCTGTCGCCCTACGACGGCCTGTCCATCGGCATCCTGTCGGCGCTCAAGAGCAACGGCTACGGCACCGGCGGCCAGCCGTACCCGGTCGTGACCGGCCAGGACGCCGAGCTGGCCTCGGTGAAGTCGATCATCGCCGGCGAGCAGTACTCCACCATCTTCAAGGACACCCGCAAGCTCGCCGAGACGACCGTCAGGATGGCCGACGCCGTCCTCAAGGGCGCCAAGCCCGAGGTGAACAACACCGAGGACTACGACAACGGTGACAAGGTCGTCCCCTCCTACCTCCTCGACCCGGTGATCGTCGACAAGGACAACTACAAGGACGTCATCGTCGGCGGCGGTTACTACACCGAGGACCAGCTGAACTGACGAAGGGCGCGCCCGGGGCCCTGCTCGGTCCCGGGCGCCGGGACCGAGGGGCTTCCTTCCCACGATGACCGACCAGACGACCGACCACATCCTGCGGATGAGCGGGATCACCAAGACCTTCCCCGGCGTCAGGGCGCTGCAGGACGTCACCCTGTCGGTGCGACGGGGCGAGATCCACGCGATCTGCGGCGAGAACGGCGCCGGCAAGTCGACGCTGATGAAGGTGCTGTCCGGGGTCCACCCGCACGGCGACTACGAGGGCGAGATCGTCTTCGACGGCGCCCGCTGCGAGTTCGGCGGCATCCGCGACAGCGAACGCGCGGGCATCGTCATCATCCACCAGGAGCTGGCGCTCAGCCCGCAGCTGTCGATCGCCGAGAACATCTTCCTCGGCAACGAGCGGTCCAGGCGCGGGATCATCGACTGGAACCGCACCAACCACGAGGCCGCCGAGCTGATGCGGCGGGTCGGCCTGCGCGAGAACCCGGTGACGCCGGTCGCCGACATCGGCGTGGGCAAGCAGCAGCTCGTCGAGATCGCCAAGGCGCTGTCGAAACGGGTGAGGCTGCTCATCCTCGACGAGCCGACCGCCGCGCTCAACGACGAGGACTCCGCGCACCTGCTGGACCTGCTGCGGGGCCTGCGGCAGGAGGGCATCACCTGCGTCATCATCTCCCACAAGCTCAACGAGGTGACCGCGGTCGCCGACTCCGTCACCGTCCTCCGCGACGGGCGGACGATCGAGACGCTCGACATGGCGGGCGGCCACGTCACCGAGGACCGCATCATCGCCGGGATGGTCGGCCGCGCCCTGGACAACCGCTTCCCGCCCCACGAGCCGTCCATCGGCGAGGAGGCGCTGCGCATCGAGGACTGGACGGTGCACAGCCCCACCCAGCCCGGCCGCAAGGTGGTCGACGGCGCGAGCCTCACCCTGCGCCGGGGCGAGATCGTCGGCCTGGCCGGGCTGATGGGCGCGGGCCGTACGGAGCTGGCGATGAGCGTGTTCGGGCGGGCCTACGGCACCGACATCTCCGGCAGGATCTTCAAGGACGGCAGGCCCGTCCGGATCCGGACCGTCCGGGACGCCATCGAGCACGGCCTGGCCTACGCCACCGAGGACCGCAAGCGCTACGGCCTCAACCTCATCGACGACATCAGGCGCAACGTCTCCGCCGCGGGACTGGCCGGGCTGGCGCGCCGCGGCTGGGTCGACGAGCGCGAGGAGTACCGGGTCGCCGAGGGGTACCGCCGGAGCATGAACATCAAGGCCCCCGGCGTGTCCAGCGTGGTCGGCAAGCTCAGCGGCGGCAACCAGCAGAAGGTCGTGCTGTCCAAGTGGATCCTCACCGAGCCCGACGTGCTGATCCTTGACGAGCCGACCCGGGGCATCGACGTCGGCGCCAAGTACGAGATCTACACGATCATCAACCGGCTGGCCGACCAGGGCAGGGCGATCCTGGTGATCTCCTCGGAGCTGCCGGAGCTGCTGGGCCTGTGCGACCGCATCTACACCCTCTGCGAGGGCCGCATCACCGGTGAGGTGCCGCGCCGGGAGGCCACGCAGGAACGTCTCATGCATCTGATGACCAAGGGACAGGAGCAGCCCTCATGAGCAGCATCACCCCCGCCGAGGCGGCGGCCGGGACCGGGGCAGGGGCCGGGGAACCGGGGGAGCCGCGGCGGCCGGGACGGGTGTCGCTGGGCGGGCTGTCGCTCAACCTGCGCTCCAGCGGCATCTACATCGCCTTCGCGCTGATCATCGCGCTGTTCTCGGTGCTCACCGACGGCGCCCTGCTCCAGCCGCAGAACATCTCCAACATCATCGTCCAGAACTCCTACGTCCTCATCCTCGCCATCGGGATGATCCTGATCATCATCGCCGGGCACATCGACCTGTCGGTGGGCTCGGTGGTCGCGGTGACCGGCGCCCTGGCCGCGGTGCTCATGGTCGACATGGGCCTGCCGTGGCCGGCGGCGCTGGCGGTCACGCTGGTGGCCGGTGGCCTCGTCGGCGCCTGGCAGGGGTTCTGGATCGCCTACTTCGGCATCCCGGCGTTCATCGTGACGCTCGCCGGCATGCTGCTGTTCCGCGCGCTCACCCTGACCGTGCTGGGCAACCAGGGCATCGGCCCGTTCCCCGACGCGGTCCGCACCCTCGCCAACGGCTTCACCGACGGCTACCTCGGCAACGTCGGCCTCGGCCCGCTGGGCGGCGCCGACCTGTTCAGCCTGCTGGTCGGTCTGCTCGCCGTCGCCGGCATGGTCGCGGCGCAGTGGCGTACCCGCCGCTCGCGCGCCGGCTACGGCCAGGCCGTGGACCCGGTGCCGCTGTTCGCCCTGAGGATGACCGCCGGCGCGGCGCTGATCCTCTTCCTGGTCGTGCAGCTCGCCCGGTTCAAGAACCTGCCCTGGGTGCTGGTGCTGCTGGCGGCGCTGGTGCTCGGCTACTCGCTGCTGGCCGGCCGTACGGTCTTCGGCCGCCGGATCTACGCCATCGGCGGCAACCTGCACGCGGCCGTCATGTCCGGGATCAAGGTCAAGCAGGTCGTCTTCTGGATCTTCGTTAATATGGGGGTGCTGTCGGCCGTCGCCGGCGTCATCTTCGCCGGCCGGCTGAACCAGGCCGGTCCGACGGCGGGCAGCAGTTTCGAGCTCGACGCGATCGCCGCGGCCTTCATCGGCGGCGCCGCCGTACAGGGCGGCGTCGGCAAGGTCGCCGGGGCGATCACCGGCGGTCTCATCATGGCGGTCATCAACAACGGCATGTCCCTGATCGGCTCACCCAGCGAGCGGGTCATGCTCGTCAAGGGCGCCGTCCTACTGGCCGCCGTCGCGTTCGACGTCTGGACCAAACGCCGGGCCGGAACCGCTCGCTGACCCGGGTGGCCGGCCGAAAGGAGAGACCGTGGCACCGCCCACCGGGCACCGCCCACCGATCATGGCCGACGTCGCCAGGGAGGCCGGTGTGTCGCACCAGACGGTCTCGCGGGTGCTCAACGACCACCCCAACGTCCGGCCGGCCACCCGCACCCGGGTGCTGGAGGCGATCGACCGGCTCGGCTACCGCCGCAACCTCGCCGCCCGCGCCCTGGTCACCAGGAGCTCGCGGACGCTCGGCGTGGTCAGCTTCGACACCACCCTGTACGGCCCGGCCAGCACCGTCTACGGCATCGAGCAGGCCGCCAGGACCGCCGGGTACTTCGTCAGCATCGTGAGCCTGAAGTCGATCGACGCCGCCAGCGTCGGCGACGCCATCGACTACCTCGCCGAGCAGGGCGTCGACGGCGTCGTGGTCGTCGCGCCGCAGCGCTCGGCGGCCCGCGCCCTGGAGAGCCTGCCGCCGGGGCTGCCCGCGGTGGCCGTCGAGGGATCGCACATGACCGACGTGCCCGTGGTCTGCATCGACCAGGCCGAGGGCGCCAGGCTCGCCACCCGGCACCTGCTGGAGCTGGGCCACGAGACGGTCTGGCACGTCGCCGGCCCGGCCGACTGGCTGGAGAGCGAGGGCCGGCTCGAGGGCTGGCGGGCCACCCTGGAGGAGGCCGGCCGTACGGTGCCCGAGCCGCTGTTCGGTGACTGGAGCCCCCGCTCGGGCTACGAGGCGGGCCGGAGCCTGGCCGGGGTCGGCGGGGTGACGGCGGTGTTCGTGGCCAACGACCAGATGTCGCTCGGCCTGCTGCGGGCGCTCACCGAGGAGGGGGTGCGGGTCCCCGAGCAGATCAGCGTCGTGGGCTTCGACGACATCCCCGAGGCGGAGTTCTTCTCGCCCCCGCTCACCACGGTCCGGCAGGACTTCGCCGCGGTGGGTCGGCACAGCATCGAGGTGCTGCTGCGGCGGATCGACGCGCCGGGTACCGGTGAGCGCGAGCGGCTCGTCGTGTCGCCCTCCCTCGTCGTCAGGTCCAGCTCCGCGGCGCGCTGACACGGCCCGGAACGCCGCCGGCCCGATCCGGCCGGCGGCCGCGCATGCCGCCGCCGGGCCGCGGCGGCTTTCTGGGGTCGTGGCCGCCCGCCGCATTCCGCCTGCCGGAGGCGACGCGCCGACCGGGAACGACGCCGCCGTCAGTCACGGCCGGGCGCCACCTTGCGTGCCGCCTTGGCCTTCGTGCCGACGCCGCCGAACAGGGCGAGACCGCTGATGACGATCCGCGGCGCCCCCCGCCTGCTGCGGGCGGCGCTCCGGTCGAACGCGCCGAACAGGCCGAATCCCTTGACCTCGACCTCCACGTCGTCGGGCACGACGACCTCCGTGTACCCCCACAGGGCGAAGGCGCGCACCCGGATCTCCTCCGCGGCGAAGCGGGCGTCGCGCAGGTCGATCTCACCGCCGCCGAACATCGACAACGACGTGAACACGCGCGGGGCGACCCAGCGGCCCCTGCGGCTGAACCAGCCGAACACGCTGAAGGCGAAGCGGGAGCCGGGTTCGTCCCGCACCACCAGCGTGTCCGTGCGGGCCGGCTCGGGCAGGCCTCGCGCGGCGTGTGCGAGCTCGCCCCGGGTCCGGGCCTGGTAGATCTCGCTCAGCCGCTGGTCCAGTTCGGTCAGCTCGATCCGGCCCACGGCGGCGGCCTGCTGGAGCCGCAGGGCCACCTGGTCGCGGTCCTCGTCGGAGGGGCGCACCTGCTGGGCCGAGGTGAGGTGGGGGTGCTCGGACATGCTCGCGGTCCTATCCATGTGATCGGCGGGGCGGGACCATCTTATTCTCCGAATGGAGAACAACTCGGTCGGCCGGCTCCAGCCCGGACTCCTCCACCATGTGGGCGGCCATCATCCGTGCGAGCTGGACCCGGAACTCCGCCGCATGCGCCGGGTCATCGGGGTCGTGGCCCAGGCCCGCCAGCCACGACCGGCCGCCGATGGCGAACCCGTACGCGGCCGACAGCCCGATCAGCACGACCGCCTCGATGCGCGACCGGCTCGGCGCGGGCCGCCCCGCCAGGGCGTCGCGTATCCCGGCGTCGATCGTGTCGATCAGCCCCACCAGCTCCGGTCGTGCGGCGCCCCGGTAGTCGGCGTGCATCTCGGCCCAGACGAACAGGCGCAGGTAACGCTCGTCCGCCAGGGTGTCGAACACCACGTCCATGATCGCCGCCGCCAGTGGTACGCCGTCCTCGGCGCGGATGCGTTCGCGCACCTGCGACTCGATGCGATCGTTCTCGACGCGCAGTACCTCCCGCACCAGAGCGGCATAGGTGCCGAAATAGTGGGACACGAGCCCGTGGGCGACACCGGCGGCCTCGGCGATCTGCCGCAGGCTGACGTTGTCCGGACCTCGCTGCCTGATCAGCTCGGCCGCCGCCGCCAGCAGCTCGGCACGTGACTCCTCCGGGTCGCGCCTGCGTCTGGGTGCCATGACCGGCAGTTTATTGTCCACTGGACAACAGGGCGGCACGGCCCGGCCGGGGCCAGGCGCGCCCTGGCCGCGCGCCTGCACCGGAACTGCATCACGCCGGGGCGTACTGTCCGAGGGCCGCGCGGCAAGGCGGGGTATGCGAAGGTCACCAACCGCCGCTACACCTGCACCCGCTACAGCAACGGCCGATGGCGGTGGAAGCGCGCCCGGCCACGCCGACACACCCCTCCCACCCCCAGGCGGGAGGAGCGTGTCACATAGGCGGATCGCGGCGCCCGATCAGGCGGCGCGGGCGCCCGAGACCGCCGACAGCAGACGCGCGCCGGCGTTCCGGGCGGCGATGCCGTACCTGGTGGCCGGGATGAGCAGCCGGGACGCCGGGGAGACGAAGCGCTGCTTGGGGTTGGTCAACAGGCGGTGCCGGGCCTCGTAGGCGCGAAACGCCGCCGCGTGATCGTCCCGGTGTACGGCCAGCGCATCGGCCAGGGTCGCGGCGCCGGCGATGGCCAGGGTGGATCCGTCACCGAACAGCGAGACACAGGAGGCCGCGTCGCCGAGCAGCGCGATCCGCCCGGTCGACCAACTGTCAAGACGCACCCGGCTGACGGAGTCGAAGAAGAGGTCGTCCGCCTGCCGTACCTGATCGAGCAGTTCGGGGATGCGCCAGGAACCCCCGGCGAAGGCGTCGGTGAGCAGCCGTTTGTGCTGGGCGGTGTCGCGGTGGTCGAAGCCGGGCACCGCGGGGCTGCGGAAGAAGAACGCGGCCCCGCCCTGACCGGTGCCGGGATGCAGGGCGACCGCCCGGCCAGGGGTGTTGTGCAGGTCGTGCGGGGAGCCGGAGGGGTTGGCGAGCACGTGCAGCCGGTTGAGGATCATCGGCCGGGTGGGCAGGGTCAGCGGGTCGGCGTCGTATCCCGGGGTTGGGAACAGCGGGACGGTCCTTGGCGGTGAATCGCTGCGTCGCAGGTCGCGGAAGACTGTGCGGGGCGTCGGAGTGGTGTCTTCCGGGCCGCGCCCTCACTTCGGCGGGCCCTGGCCGCCTGGCCCTTTCGCATCCGACCGGCTCACCACCACAACGAGAAACAAGATCTTTCTCACCGCCAACGACCGTCCCGCTGTTCCTCGGCCCCGGATCCGTGGATGGTGGCGGTCAGTCCTCACGGATCCAGAGGGGGACGATCCGCCACTCGCGGAACCGCCAGCCGGCCGGCGTGCGCACCGCATCACAGGTCAGGCGCAGGCCGCTGTTCATGTGGGGCGCCTGCCCGTCGCGGAAGAAGTACACGAGCGAGTTCGCCGTGACGGACGCCCGATCACCGTGGAAGTCGATCAACAGGTCCGTGGTGATGTGCTGGGTGCTCTCGCCCTCGACCTCGGCCTTCCGCATGAACCCGACGACGTTGTCGAGACCGGTGAGCGAACCGCCGCGCGGCGAGTGCACGGTCACGTCCTCGGCGAAGACGTCGCCGGCGCCGTCCCATCGCTTCTCGTCGAGCAGGAGCGAGAAGCGGGTGAACAGGTCGGTGAGCTCGATGCGGTCGGCGAGCAGGGTTTCCGTGGACATGGCGGCTCCTATTCATTGGCACTTCCATTGTTGGCGAAGCCAACAATACATAGATTCGTTGGCCGCGCCAACAAGGTGGGGTGACCGCCGGTCCCATCCGCACGCTGGAGATTGCAGTATCAAGTTACAAGATTTGATATTTGTTACCTATCCGCTTAGCGTTCGTCGTATGGAGCAGAGAACACTCGGTGCCGACGTCTGTGTGGGGGCGGTCGGGCTTGGTTGTGCAGGCATGTCCGGCGCGTACGGACACAGCGCCGACGAGGAGAGCGTCGCGACGCTTCGCGGCGCGCTCGACGCCGGGATCACGTTCATCGACACCGCCGACCACTACGGGATGGGCCGCAACGAGGCGCTCATCGGGCAGGCGCTGCGACCCGCCGCTCGCGACCGCGCCGTGGTGAGCGTGAAGTTCGGCGCGCTGGTCGGGGTCAGCCGGCCGCGCCGGATCGCCGAGACGGTGGACGCCGCCAGCCTGCAGTTGACCGAGGACGACCTGGACGCGATCGAGCAGGCCGTCCCGCGAGGGGCGGTCGCCGGGGAACGCTATGCCCCCACCCTGCTCGCGCTCCTGGACAGCGAGCGAACAGGAAGCAAGCACTGATGCCTGCCCGAATCCCGCTGGACGCGAACACCATCCTGGCGGCCACCGAGGAGATCCTGCGCCGCCACGGACCGGACAAGGCAACCGTCGTCGACGTCGCCCGGGCACTCGGGGTCAGCCACGCCGCCGTCTACAAGCACTTCGCCTCCAAGCAGGTGCTGCGCGAGGCCGTGACCCGACGCTGGCTCGACCACAACCGCGGCACCCTCGCCGTCATCGCGGCCGACCGTGCGGTCCCGCCAGTGCAACGACTGCGTACCTGGTTGCACGCCGTCCTGGCCGTGAAGCAGGCCAAGATTCGCGAGGACCCGGAGCTGTTCGCCGCCTATGGAATCCTCGCGGCTGCGCACAGCACCGTCGCTACCGGCCACGTCGCCGACCTCTTGGGCCAGCTGACAGCCATCATCGCCGACGGCGCCGCCGACGGCAGCTTTCGCACCGACGACGCGGAGGCCACCGCCCGCGTGGTCTTCCACGCCACCGCCAAGTTCAATCACCTCGCCCATGCCGCCGAATGGCAGAACCCCGGCATCGGCACCGAGCTCGACGAGGTGTGCAGCCTGCTGCTCGAGGGTCTTCAGGCCCCCGCATCGCCATAACCGGATCGGGTTGAGCACACGCCGCGGCTGATGCCGGCGGCGCGGTCGGTCCCGCCCACCATCACCCAGGCAGCAACGAACAAGGAGTGACGAACAACCGTGGTTCAAGCAATCGGAGTGACACGACCAGGTGGACCGGACGCTCTCGGCGAGCTCGATCTGGCGGCCGAACCGATCGGTCCCGGTCAGGTCAGGATCCGGGTCACCAGCGCCACGGTGAACCCGGTCGACGCGGTGATCCGTTCACGTCCGCGACAGGATGAGGCGGACGCGGTGCGAGTGCCGGGCATGGAGGTCGCCGGCGTGATCACCGAGACCGGCCCCGCCGTCGACCGCGCGTTCACGATCGGGGACGCCGTCATGGCCATCGTGGTGCCCTCGGGCGAGCACGGCGGCTACCGGGCGGACCTGGTCGTGCCGGCACGGTCGGTCGCGAAGATCCCGGCCGGGCTCTCGGACGTCCAGGCCGCCACCATCCCGATGAACGGGCTCACCGCGCAGCTCGCGCTCGACACGCTGGCGCTCCCGGCCGGTGCGACGGTCGCCGTCACCGGCGCCGCCGGCAGTGTCGGCGGATACTTCGTCCAGCTCGCCAAGCAGGCCGGGCTGGTCGTCGTTGCCGACGCCGCCCGGCAGGACGAGAGCTTCGTCCGCGACTGCGGAGCCGACGAGGTCGTGCCGCGGGGGGACGATTTCGTCGCAAAGATCCGCCGCCACCACCCCGGCGGCGTCGACGGGCTCCTCGACGCCGCCGCGCTGGAGGCCGCCGCGCTCCCGGCCGTCAAGGACGGCGGCACCGCCGTCACCGTCCGCGGCTACCGGGGTGACGGGACCGACCGGGTCCGCGTCGCCCCGATCTTCGTCCGCGACTACGCCGAGGCCGCAGCCGAGCTCGACCGGCTCGCCGAACTCGCCGGCGATGGACGGCTCACCGTCCGCGTGGCCGGACGACTGCCCGCCTCCCGGGCCGCCGACGCGCACCGCTCGCTCGAACAACGCGGCATTCGCGGGCGGTTCGTCCTGCAGTTCGACTGACCGATCATCAAGCGGCCGATCCGCTCCGAGCGACGAACGATCTTGGGGGTGGCCCGCGCCGGACGCGGGCCACCCCTTGGTCCTTACGGTCCCGTTCCGGGTGAGCGCGACGATGGCTTGGAGCACGCCGTAGACGGCCGTCATGGTCTCGTCACCGAGACGAGATCTTCGGCGGGTTTCTAGCGAGGGGCGATTCCGTCGAAGAGGTTGTCCACGAGCGCATCGACGAACGCCGCTGTGACCGGCTCGTCCGGGATGAGAAGACGGTGGTAGACGGCGCCCCAGAGCTGGTCGACCAGGACGCGGACGTCGACGTCCGCGCGGATCTCACCGGTGTCCTGGGCGTGCGCGAGCCGCCGGTAGGCGACCTCGCGCCGGCCGGAGGAGTACAGCGCTCGGTAGGCGGTGGCGAGGTCGTCGTCCGTCTGTGACTGCCCGATCAGCTGGCGCAGCGCCCGCCCGCCCGGGGTCGCCATGACCTCGGCGAAGGAGTGCAGCTGGCGGCGCAGGTCCTCGCGGACGCTGGTCGTGTCGTCGAAGGCGAGCGTGTTCTGCACCGCGTGGAAGTAGCCGTCCAGCGCCAGTGCGCCGCGCGAGGGCCACCACTTGTAGAGGGTCGTCTTGCTGACGCCGGCGAGCCGCGCGACGCGCTCGAAGGTCAGGTCGGCCATGCCCTCGGTCAGGACGAGGTCGCCGACCGCGCGCAGCACGTCCGCCCGGACCTCCTCGGTGGGACGGCGCCCGCGGCCTCGCGGTGGCCGGGCGGCTGTGCTGTCGGTCTGTGCGTTCACGGATCTTTCCTCTCGGCCCAGGCGCGGCCTCCGGGCGGCGTCGGGCCTGAACGGTGTAGGGATTCGCGATGAGCTCGCCATGGGCGCGGCGTCAGGCGATGCGCAGGTCGGCGATGAGGCCGTCGCGCAGGCGGAACGTCGTCGGGCCGGTGCCGTTGTACCCGCTGCCGGTCACCCGCAGGGTCGCGACGTGGGTGTCGGGCTCGTCGGTCTTGGTGACCGAGAGCAGGTCGAAGTGCGCGTGCACGCCGATGTCGTCGGTGCGGTCCCAAGCGGTGACGCCCGTGCGGCCGGTGAAGGTGCGACCCCGGTCGTCCAGGTGGGCGTCGTGGGTGAGCGCGGTGACGAACGCGTCCGGGTCGGCGGCGTTCGTCGCCTCGACGAAGGCACGGATCGCCGCCGGGTAGGCGGTGAGCTCGACCATGGTGCTCTCCTCCCCGGGGGTGGTTCAGGATTGCGGCCGGACCGACAGCAGGTCGGCCGGGTCGACGCGGGCGAGGAACTCCCGGGCATAACGGGTTCCTTTCTCCTGCGGTGCAGGGGATACGTGAGTGCGGGTGATGCGTGCGCGTGGGTGGCACGTGCGGCGGGCGCCGGGTCTCCGCAGAGGCCTCAGGCGATGCCGCCGTTGGCGAACAGGACCTGGCCGTTGACCCAGCGAGCCGGGCCGGCCAGGAACGCGACGACCTCGGCGATGTCCACGGGCGTGCCCAGCCGCTCCAACGGGGCGGCCTTGGCGAGGTTCGCGATCTCCTCATCACTCTTGCCGTCGAGGAACAGCGGGGTCGCGGTCGGCCCGGGCGCGACGGCGTTGACCGTGATGTCCCGCCCCCGCAGCTCGCGCGCCAGGATCTCGGTGATGCCCTCGACCGCGGCCTTGGACGCGACGTAGGCGCCGTAGCCGGGGAACCGCAGGCGCGTCACGGAGGTCGAGAAGTTGATCAGAGCGCCGCCCGCGCGCAGGCGGTTGGCGGCCAGCTGAGCGACCACGAACGTGCCGCGGATGTTCGTACGGTGCATCCGGTCGAGATCGGCCAGGTCCAGGGTGGCGATCGGCGACAGCAACATGATCCCCGCGGTGTTCACGACGACGTCGATCCCGCCGAACGCGGCCCCGACGGCGTCGAAGGCCTGGGCCATCGCGGTCTCGTCCGCGACGTCGCCGCCCACCGCGATCGCGCGGCCGCCGGCCGCGGTGATCCGGTCGACGATCGCGGTGGCGTGGGCCGCGTTGCCGGCGTAGTGGACGGCGACCGCGTACCCGTCGGCGGCGAGGCGCTCGACGACGGCCTGGCCGATGCCGCCCGACCCGCCCGTGACCAGGGCGACGCGGGGAGAGGTGGTGGTGCTCATGGCGTCCTCCTCGGGATAGATATGAACGATACGTTCATTTAATCAGGAAATGAACGGAGCGACCATATAGTTAACTGTGGCGTGGATCACATTCGGGGCGTCGGCGAGCGTGCGCAACCGGTCAGCGATCTGTCCCCGCACCCCGTCGCGCTGATGGCGGCCGAACAACCGGCAATCGGCGGCGAAGACCGTGGTCATGACCACCCGGACTCATGGCAATGCGCGATCGAGAACGGGCACACCGTGATGATGGACGTGCGACATGGCCGAGTCCGGGTGCGCGGGTGTGATCGTCAAGCTTGGAGGAGGGGGACCGTGAGGATCCAGGCGAGCCATTCCTCGTACTCGGCCTCGGTCCACTCGCAGACCTCGGTCGGCTTCTCGAAGTTCTCCGTCGAGGTGAGGACGTACATCTGCTCGGCCAGCGGGGAGGCGGCGAACCGCAGCCGCCCGGACGGCAGGCCGCCGATGTCGATCCTCAACGTCATCCCCTCATCATCGCCGGCCGCACGCAGCACGGTCGTGGCGGCGTCGATGCTGGTGCGGGTGCTGGGCGTGGCGCTGCTGCTGGCCGCCCCGGCGGGGCACGTCTGGCTGTTCACGACGGCGGCGCTCTTCCTCGGCATCGGCAACCAGGCATGGCCGGCCGCCCATGCGGCCCTCGTGGCCACGGTCGCCCACGGCCGCGAACGTGACGCCGCCCTCGCGGGAGGCCGCGCCCTGCGCAACGCCGGCCTGGGCGCGGGCGCCCTCCTCGCCACCGCATGCCTGGCGGGCGGCGTCACCGCGTTGCGGGCGCTGGCAGCCGTCACCGGGCTCGCCTATCTCGCCGCGGCGGCCTTGGCATGGTCGGTCCACCTGCGCACGCGTCCGGCCGCCACTGCGGCCGAGGACGGGGCCGGTGGGCCCGCACCCCGGATGCGCACGCTGCCGGCCGCCAACGTGGTCTACGTCTTCTGCCTCAACGTCCCCGAAATCGCGCTCCCCCTGGTCCTGGTGACACAGTTGCACGCATCCCCGGTGTGGCCGGCGGCGATCTTCGTGGCGAACACCGTGCTGGTGGTCACCCTGCAGGTTCCGGTCACCGTCCTGATGTCCCGCTTCTCCCGGCGGACCGTGCTGGCTCTCGCCGGCGTGGTGCTCGCCGCGTCCTACCTCGGCTTCCTCGTGGCCACCTCACTGGGACACGGCTGGGGCGCCCCGGCGGTCGCCACGGTGTCCGTGGTCTGCACCATCGGCGAGATCATCTATGCCGGCAGCGCCACCGCGCTCGTCACCGCCCTCGCCCCGGCCCATCTCCTGGGACGCGCCCTCGCCCGCTTCCAGCTCTCCACGGGCTTCGGCCTCGCCGTCTCCCCGGCGGTCATCACCGCCCTCGCCTCCCACGGCCCGGCCGCCCTCTGGGGCGGTCTCTCCGCCGCGACGCTCCTCTCCGCCTCCGCCGTCGCCGCCGAGAAGGATCGGGGAACGCGGCTCAGCGGTTGCCGCCGCCGGACGCGAGCAGGCTCGTGAGCTCGGCGATACGCCGCGCCTTTCCGGCAATGAGGTCGCGTTCCCCGTCCAGGATCGTCCGGTGCTCGACGAGTTCGTCACGTAACGTCACCGGACGGGATTCAGCCGCCCAGCAGCTTGCGCAGCAGCTCGCCGAACTCGGCGGGGTGCGTGCTGAGGCCCGTGTGCCCGCCGGGGAAGCGGACGAACTCGGCGCCGAGCCGTTCGGCCAGGAAGGCGGCGCAGCGGTGGGGCAGTTCGCCGTGCGAGTCGGCTCCGCCCGCGAGGACGAGCCGGTCCGACAGGGCCGCCAGGCGCTCCACGTCCGGGGTGTAGGCCATGAAACCCGGCACGATGCGTCCGAGGAAGTAGGGCATGTCGGCCATCGTCCGCTCGACGCGGGCCGCCGCCCGCGGCGTCAGCCCGGCGGTCGGCGGGGCCGGCGGGGTCGCCGGGGTCGCCGGGGTCGCCGGGGTCACGGTGGGTGCGGCGCCGGACGGCCTGAGGCCGGCCGCGAAAACGGCCGCCGCGGGCATCAGCCCTTCCCTGCGGAAGGTGTCCTGGACGCGGGCGAGCATGGCGCGGTGCTCGGCGGCGTCCGGCAGCACCTCCACCACCGGCGGCTCGTGCGCCACGACGCGTTCGACCCGCTCGGGGCGGGTGGCCAGCAGGTGCAGCGCGACGATCCCCCCCGAGCTGCAGCCGGCCACGCGGGCGGGCGCCTCCGGAGACAGCAGGTCCAGCAGCCGGAGCGCGTCGTCGGCGTGCCGGGCGACGTGCTGCGGCGCCTCCGGGTCGTCCAGCGGGCTGCGGGACAGGCCGCGCGGGTCGTAGGAGACGACCGTGCGGTCGGCGGCCAGGTCGTCGGCGACGTCGTCGAAGGACGCCGCGCCGCCCGTGCCGCCGGGGATCAGCAGCAGGAGCGGGCCCTCGCCGCGCACCTCGTAGTGCAGGGTCGCGCCGTCCACGCGCAGGCGGCCGATGGTGGGGGGAGTCATCGTGGGTCTCCTTCGTCGGGTGCGGGCCAGTGCTCCAGGAGCGAGTGCAGGGCGTCCAGGCAGCGGACCCAGGACTCCTGCGCGGGGCGGGCGTGCGCGAACCCGCCCGCGGCCTCCAGGCTGACGAAGCCGTGCAGCGTGCTGCGCATCAGCCGGACCGCGTCGGTCAGGTCGGGCTCGGTCAGCGCGTAGGCGCGCAGCATGCTGTAGGTCAGCTCGATCGCGCGGCGCGGCCCGGGGGCCCGGGCCAGGAGCTCGGGATCGATCTCCATCGGGATCTGCGTCGCGGTGTAGCGGCCCGGGTAGTCGTGGGCGTACGCCCGCCAGGCGTCGGCGTAGGCCACCAGCGCGTCCTTGCCGGCTCGCCCGGCGGTGGCCTCCGCGATGCGGATGGTCTTCTCGTCCGCCCCCAGCAGGGCGATCCGCCCGCGCAGGTCCTCCAGGCCGCGGACGTGCGCGTAAAGGCTGGCGTCCTTGACCCCGAGCCGCCGCGCCACCGCCGACATGGTCAGGTGGTCGAGCCCGACCTCGTCCGCCAGTTCGGCGGCGGCGAGCGTCACCCGCTCCGCCGTCAACCCGGCCCGCATCATGCGCGCCCCGCCCTTCTCCTAGAGATGGTCGACTGAAACTAATACTCCTAGTTTTTTCCTAGGGGTTCTAGGATAGGCATTCGGTGACACGCCCGTCAACGCCGCCTCCTCCCGCGCGGGACGATCGCCGGGAGCCGGCGCGACTCCCGCCGTGAGGCCGTACGGTGGCCGGGATCCGGGGTCGAGGAACCCGGGAACAGCCATTGGCGCCAGGAATGATCTACGGCGAAGCGTGGCGTCCGGCTTCGGCGTCCGATCGCCTCACCCGGAGGTCTTCGGCCCGCGGATGATGCGGACGACCAGGCATATCCGGCTTCGGTGCCTACGTCTGTCAAGGTCATGCCGCACTATCGTTGCGGCATGACCACCCCCGCGGCGGAGGTCGACATCGGCGAAGACCTCGTTGACCGTCTGATCCGCGCCGCCGGCTGCCGCGGCACGGCTGATCAGCGGCTGTTGTCCGGGTGGTGGACGCTGAGGTCGCCGTAGGCCGACAGAACGCCGGCCAGGTCACCGGGTTTGTGCCGCAGGGTGGTGTCCAGGAAGGCGAGAGTGGCCGCGGCGACGACGCGCGGGCTCTCGGCGCGGCCCAGGGAGCCGGCTATCGAGGGCACAGGCGGCAGGTACAGGGGGCCGTCCATGAAGGTGAGGTGTGCGGCGCCGGGAACGGTGAGCCGGTAGCTCGTCGCGGTGCTGAGCTTGAGGGCCTCGGTGAGGCGGGGTATGTAACGCGGGTCGGTTCCGGGGGTGATGGCCTGGGTGAGCGCGAGCGCCGGCTGGTGGAGGGCGGGGGAGGTGGGGCCGTGGGGGTAGCCGTCCAGATCGATGACGGCGTCGAACCGGCGGTCCTGCCGGGCTGCCTGCAGGGCGGCGGCACCACCCATGGAGTGGCCGGTGACCGCGACCCGACCGGTGTCCAGGCGTCCGGTCAGCGGGCCGGTGAGCTCACCTCGGTCCAGACGGTGCAGCTGGGTGAGGACGAATCTGAGGTCGGCGGCCCGGACAGCCGTCCAGCCGGCCGCCAGCTCGTCGTCCCTGTCCCGGTCTCCGGTGGAGGCGATCTTGGCGTGAATCGTTCGGCCGTCGGCGAGGACGACGGCGGCGGAGTCGTACGGGTGGTCGAGGGCGGCGACCACATAGCCGTGGCCGGCCAGTTCCTCCGCCCAGGCGGTGTTCTGGGTACGCACTCCGCCCGACCCGGGAGAGAACAGCACGACCGGGAACCGTTCGCCCCCAGCGGCCACCGGGGCGTTGAAGACCGAATGGGTGCGGGCACGCGGGACGCCGTCGACCAGGAAGCCGGGCAAGCCGACCTCGCGGGTGAGGGCGTCGGAAACGGTGCGCGCCTCGTGCTCCGTGCGTCCGAGGTACTGGGCCCGCTGCGCGCCCGCGGGGCTCTTCCGCGCGGGATACCAGAGCTGGACCACGACCGTGCGCCGGTCGTGCGGATCGGCGGTGAAGCTCTCGGGGCGGCGTGGGTCGGTCCACTGCACCACGCGGGTGCCGACCGCGAAACGGCCCGACGGCTCGGGGAACACGGGTACGGGAAAGGCCCAGGCCGCCACCGGACCCGTGGCGATCAGGCCGGCGCAGGCCACCGACCCCGGCAACGCCAGCCACCATCGGGCCCGCCACGCCGGCCGGCCGGTACGGCGTCGCAGCAGGGGAGAGAGGGCGAACGGCAACGCGACGGCAGCGCCTGCCAGTACCGGCAGCATCTGCCAGCGGATCCCCACCACACTCAGCACGATCGCGGCCGGCACGAGAACCGCCCCCGCCGCGATCGTGACGCGTGGGCGGGCAGCGGGGGGAAGCCAGCGCGCCACCACCAGCGCGACGGCACCCAGCAGGGCAAGAAATTCCAGAGGGGACATGTACAGCCCCACGATGATCTCGGCCACCCGGCCATCTTCGGGGCGGGGCACGCGATGCCACATCCATCCCGGGTCGTCATCGCATGCGACCGGAGTCGCACCCGGGCATCTCGCCTGTGCGACCGGAGTCGCAACAACGGCGATGTCCTCGGCCCCGGGCGTCACCAGCGCTACATGATCGTCCGACGTGGCCGTTACGAGAAGTGTGGTGCCGCATCAAATCCCGGCCCCGGCGGGCACGGGTACGGCCCGTGTCCGCCGGGGGAGCGGATCAGGGGGCGATCGGCGGCCGGCGCTTGTGCTCGGTGAGCCGGTAGCGGCGGGCGATCGTCTCGAAGGCGGTCTCGTCGACCGGCTTGCCCTCCAGGAAGTCGTCGATGTCGTCGTAGGTGACGCCGAGAGCCTCCTCGTCGGGCCTGCCCGGGCTCAGCGTCTCCAGGTCCGCGGTCGGGACCTTGCCGACCAGCTCCGGCGGCGCGCCCAGGGCCTGCGTCACGGCCCGCACCCGCCGCTTGGTGAGACCGGCGAGCGGCACCACGTCGGCCGCGCCGTCACCGAACTTGGTGAAGAAGCCGGACACCGCCTCGGCGGCGTGGTCGGTTCCCACGACCAGCCCCTCGTACGCGCCCGCCACCGCGAACTGAACGATCATGCGCTGCCGTGCCTTGATGTTGCCGTGCACGAAGTCCTGCTGGTGGGCGTCGCGGAAGACCATGTCGCCGGCCAGCAGCGCCTCCAGCGCGGCGTCGCTGGCGGGCTTCACATCGACGGTCAGGACCCGGTCGGGCTCGATGAACTCCAGCGCCAGCCGCGCGTCCTTCTCGTCGGCCTGGTCACCGTACGGCAGTCGCATCGCGTAGAACGTCGCCTCCCGCCCGGCGGCGCGGACGCGTTCGACGGCGAGCTGGCACAGCCGGCCCGCGGCAGTGGAGTCCACCCCGCCGCTGATGCCCAGCACCAGCGCGCGCAGGCCCGTGGAGGTCAGCTGCGCGGCGAGGAAGGCCACCCGGTGCTCGATCTCCTGCTGCGCGTCGAAGGACGCGCTCACGTGGAGATCCCGGGCGATCTCCTGCTGGAGGGACATGGGGGCCGGATCGGTCACGGTGGCTCCTCGGTCGGGCCCGCGGGCCCTTGGGCGGGGGTCGGCACGCGCCGCCGGGCCGGGACCCCGGGCGCGCGCAGGGGACGTAAGCACTCTAGGGGAAGGCCGCGAAGCCCTGTTCGGGGCAGGGGACTCGCCGAGACGTCCCCGGTCCCGGAGCGCCACGGGCGAAGTCCGATGACGGTCGCCTCCCTCCGGGAGAGGCGACCGGCACGGACGGCGCCCGCGCGGATTCCCCGGAGTCAGCCGCACCTTTCCGGATGGGGGCCGTCCAAACATGCACGCGCCGACCGGCGGTCACCGCTCGCGCCGCTTCGCCCGTCCTCCTCGTGATGCACGGGCACCGCTACGGCCGCGCGGGCCGTGCTCACGGGGCCGGCCGGTCCCGGTCGCCGTCCGCGACGGCCGCCGCCCGGCGGCGCAGGACCAGCCACCGGCCGGTCAGGCCGACGGCGAACATGACCGCGCCGGCGAGCACCGACCGCCAGGGCAGGGTGGCGACCAGGACCAGGCAACCGGCGACGCCGAGCAGGTTGAGCCGGCGCGGCCACCGGCGGTCGGCCGCGGGCTGGGTGAACGCCGAGGCGTTGGCGACGGCGTAGTAGACGAGCACGCCGAACGAGGAGAAGCCGATCACGCCGCGCAGGTCGGTGACGGCCACCAGGACGCAGACCACGACCGCCAGGGCGATCCCGGCGTGGTGCGGCGCCCGGTGGCGGGGATGGACGGCGGCGAGCCCGCCGGGCAGGTCGCGGTTGCGGGCCATGGCCAGGACGGTACGGCCGACACCGGCGATCAGGGCCAGCAGGGCCCCCAGCGCCGCCAGCGCGCCGCCCGCCCGCACCACCGGGGCCAGGAAGCCTGCGCCCGCCGCCTCGACCGCGGTGGTCAGCGGCGCGTCCGAGGCGGCGAGCCGGTCCGGCCCGGCGGCCAGCAGCGCCGCGACCCCGACCACCAGGTAGACGGCCACGGCGATGAACAGGGCGATCGGGATCGCCCGCGGGATGGTGCGGCGCGGGTCGCGGACCTCCTCGCCCATGGTCGCGATGCGGGCGTAGCCGGCGAAGGCGAAGAACAGCAGCCCCGCGGCCTGCAGGACGCCGTAGACGCCGCCCGTGGCCAGGTCGCCGCCCAGATACGACGGATCGGCGTGGCCGCCCGCCGCGATGCCCGCCACCACGACGGCCAGGGCGGTCAGGCTGGTGGCGACGAGCACCCGGGTGAGCAGGGCCGTCCTGGTCACGCCGCGGTGGTTCAGCGCGGTCAGCCCCAGCACGGCCGCGACGGCCAGGGCGCGCTGCGCCCACCAGGGGCCGGGCAGCGCGTAGGAGGCGAAGGTGAGCGCCATGGCGGCGCACGAGGCGGTCTTGCCGGCCACGAAGCCCCATCCGGCGATGAACCCCCACCAGTGGCCCAGGCGTTCGCGGCCGTAGACGTAGGTGCCGCCGGAGACGGGGTAGGCCGCCGCCAGTTGCGCGGAGGCGACCGCGTTGCAGTACGCGATCACCGCGGCGATCAGCAGTCCGAGCAGCAGGCCGGCGCCGGCGGCGCGCGCGGCGGGGCCGAACGCGGCGAACACGCCCGCCCCGATCATCGATCCGAGCCCGATCACCACCGCGTCGCCGGTGCCCAGCCGGCGCGCGAGACGGTCACCGCCGCCCTGGGACCGCCGGGCCGGGTCGGGTACGCCACGGGGCCGTGGTCGGGACGCCACCGCCACCTCCCCGGCAGCCGTTCGTCGAATGGATCAGATGTATCGTCCCACGGCCTCGCCGGGCCGGTCAGCTCCGGTGTCCGGGCGGCTGTGCCGCGGTTTCGCCCCCCGGCCGTCCGGCCCGCGAACCGCGCGGCGGAGCGGAGTCGTGACGCCGGGCGTCCTACCTCCCGGGCGACGGGTGGCCCGCCCGGAAGTCGCCGACATGGTCCCGGACCCAGGTGGCGAAGGTGCGCGCGGGGTGGCCGGTCAGCTCCGGCACGGCCCGGGTGAGCTCGACGGGGCGTCCGTCGCCGGACTGCCACCAGTCCAGCAGCGAGTCGGCGTAGGAGGCGGGGATGTGCCCGGCCGTCTCCCGCTTCCATTCCTCGCGGGTGACCTGCCGGAAGGGGATGGGCCGGCCGGTCACCCGGCT
The DNA here is from genome assembly GCF_050942225.1 of Streptosporangium sandarakinum. Taxonomy (NCBI): domain Bacteria; kingdom Bacillati; phylum Actinomycetota; class Actinomycetes; order Streptosporangiales; family Streptosporangiaceae; genus Streptosporangium; species Streptosporangium sandarakinum. The sequence goes on along the minus strand of NZ_CP192034.1, from coordinate 4,613,884 downwards.
CAGGATGTCGATCTGCTCGGCGAAGGTGAGCGACTCCGGGCCGGTCAGGGTGTACGGGCGCCCGCCCAGGCCGGGATCGGTGAGTACGGCCAGGGCGGCCTCGGCGACGTCGGCCTCGTGGATCGGGTCGCTGTGGGAACCGGGGAAGGGCAGGCTGATCGGCCGGCCCGACCGCAGGCTCCAGCTCCACGCGAGCGCGTTGCCCGCGAACGAGCCCGGCCGCAGCGACGTCGAGCGGATGGGGGAGGCGTCGAGCGCCCTCTCCGCGTCCAGGTGGGACTTCGCCAGCAGGTTGTCCTCGGGGTCCGGAGTGAGGACCGAGGAGGACGACAGCAGCACGATGTGCTCGACGCCGGCGCGGGCGGCCTCCTCGGTGAACGCACCGGCGTGCGACGGCTCGGCGTACAGGAAGACCGAGGTCACGCCCTTGAGCGCGGCGGCGAAGGTGGACGGGTCGGTGAGGTCGCACCGGACGGTGTCCGGGCCGTCGGGCCGGCTGGACGCCGCGCGGACGGCGAGGCCGCGCTCGCGCAGCAGGCCGGCGAGGGTCCGGGCGACGGCGCCGCGGCTCCCCGTGACGAGAACGGTCATCTCGATGGTTCCCTTCGGTGACGGTGTGCCGGGGTCGTGCGCGGCGTGAGCCGCACGAGACCGCAGCGGACGAGGGCGGCGCGTCGCCGCACCTCGGCGATCCGGGCGGCGGGCCCGGAGCCGGAGGTGAGGACATGCGTGTCCTTTTCGGGAAGCGCATAGAATGCGACGCGACGCAGACTCTTCGTTGGAAAGAATCTGTGTCACGAATAATCTGCGTGACGCAGATAAATGTGGGGCATGGAGGTGCCGAGTGTCAAACCGATCGGAGTTGCTCGCACGCGTCGTGGGGGAGAGCCAGCGGCACTACGCCGCCTACACGCTGTTCAACCAGGCGATGGCCGACCGGATCGGGCTGCACCCCACCGACGTGCAGTGCATCGCGCTGCTCGACCTGGAACCCGGGCCGGTGACGACCGGGGAGATCGCCCGGCTCACCGGTCTGGCGTCAGGATCGGCGTCCCGGCTGGTCGACCGCCTGGAGAAGGCGGGCTTCGTACGGCGCCTGCCCGACCCGAACGACCGCAGGCGTGCCCTCGTCGCCCTGGCCCCCGACGCGGCCGGGCGGCTTGAGGAGGCGTGGGACACCCCGGGCCGGGCATTCGGAGCGGTGCTGGAGCGCTACACCGACGAGCAGCTGGAGATCATCGCCGACTATCTCCACCGGACCGCCGAAGTGGGCCGCGAGCAGGCCCGACGGCTGTCCTCCGAGACGTCGCAGCCGTAGTCCGCCGACGGGGCGGAGCGCTCGCCCCGCAGCCGGAAGCGGCCACGCCCCCGCCGGGACGGCGGGGGCGTGGCCCGGTGCGGCGCGGACGGCGGGAGCCTCCACGCGTGTGACGCCCTCGGTCAGTCCTCTCCGGAGAATCTCTCCCAGGCCGACTGCCGGGTCATGTCCAGGGCGGCGCCAATCCTGGACCAGGTGACGCCCCGGTCGCGCAGCCGGTCCACCCAGACCCGCAGGCTCGCGTCGACCTGGGCGCTCACGGTGGCGACGCGCGGCAGGAACTCGAGGATCTGCTCGTCGGTCATGCGGTCCGGCCAGGGGATCTCGGCGTCCGCCGACGGCTCGGCCGGCGTGTCGAGGATGGCGTTGCACAGCCCCACGCACTCGTTGCAGATGTAGACGCCGGGGCCGGCGATCACCTTGTCCACGTCGGTCTTCGGCTTCGCGCAGAACGAGCAGCAGATCCGCTCGTCGGCCAGGGATGAAGCGGTCATGCGGTCCTCCGGGGTGACGGTTGTCAGGGTTTTCCTGACGGATACTCGCGACTCTAGAACGTCAGGGGCATCCTGACAAGCGATGGCACCGCTCCGCCGCGCGCGCCCACCCGGAGTCTCCTCGGCCGCGGGGTCGCCGGCGAGCGCGCGGGCCGCCGCCGCCTCGTCGTCGCTCCAGCCCCAGTGGCCGTCGTCCCCCTGGCGGGCCTGCTCGTCGATCCACCGGTTGTGCGCCTCCCAGGCGGCCTGCTTCGTGGCCCCCAGCGCGGCGCCGATCTGCGACCACGAGGCGCCGGCCCGGCGGGCCGACCGTACCGTGAGCTGGCGCCCCTGGCCCGCCTTGCGGGCGATCACCTCGCCGAGCGCGAGCAGCTCCAGCGCCTCCTCCCGCGCCAGGGGGGCCGCGGCCGGGTCGAGCGGTGCGGTCTCGGGGTCGTCGTCCTCCTCCGGAGGCGACGCGAGGGCTTCGCGGGTGCGCAGCGCGTCGTACCGCGCGACCGCGTTCAGCAGCGTGAACCGGCGTTCGAGTTCCTCGGGAGTCGTCATGGTTCCGAGTATTTCGTCAGGCTGGCTTGACGTCAAGCCAGCCTGACGAAAGCGTGCCGTACCCGCCGCGGACGCGGCCGGGAACCGTCCGCCGGGAGCGGTGGACGGCATCACCGCCCGAACCACGCCGCTCCGCGGGACACGCCGTTCCGCCGGGAAGGCGGCACCGCATCCGGAGAGACCGGGAGCCGCCGCTCAGCCGCTCGCGACCCCGGGCAGGACCAGGAGTCCCCCGGGCTTGCCCGGAGGGTGATCGGCCAGCCGGCGGGCCCGCCCGGTGCCGATGTCGACGCTGTAGACGTGCGTGCCCTTCCCGTGCAGCGCGAAAAGCGTGAGCTCCGATCCGCTCCGCCAGGGGCCGGTGGCGATGACGCCCGCTTTCTCCGGCAGACCGCGGACGGCCACCTTCCGCGGCGCGCGCCCGCCGGCGGTGTCGAGCAGGGAGAGCTTTTGCTTCTGGAGGTCCTTCATCTCGGCGGCGGCGACCGTACGGCCGTCCGGGGCGAGCTCGCTGAACATGATGTACGTGCCGGCGAAGCGCACCGGCCTGCCCCCGCCGGTGACGGGCATCAGCCACAGATCGGTCTTGACGTACCGGACCAGCTCGGCGACGCCGTCCTTGATGCTGACCGGTTCGTACTCGCCGGGTATCCGGACGGTCTTCCCGGTGCGCATGTCGATCAGCAGCCCGGGTTCCTTGCTGCCCTCGCGCGGATCGAACACCACGTGGCGGCCGTCGTCGGAGACCACGAGCATGGAGCCGATGCCGATGCGCTCCTCCCTCACCGTCACGGGAGACGTCACCTGCGAGCCGTCCACCAGGTCGCGCACCACATGTGCCTGGGCCTGCCGGCTGTAGTAGGCGAGCATGCGCCCGTCCCGGCTGATCGCGACGGGGACGCGGCGTTCCTGATCGTTGAAGGCGAGGGCCTGCGGCAACCGGTAGGTCGTGCCGGAGCGGGTGACCACCCGCCACTCGACGGCCGCGCAGTCGACCGTTTTCCGCTCCCGGTCGACCTCGCAGGACGTCCGGTAGGCGTAGGCGAGCGGTCCCACCCGGCCCCCGGGCAGATCGGGCACGGCGGCCTCCGTCTGCGGCGTCGCGGCCGCGTCGTGGGACCGGAGCGGTGCCGCGGCGGCCTCCGTCCGCCACGCCGCGGCCACGCCGTGGGACCGGATCGACGTCACGGTGGCCGTCGTCGCGCCCGCCACCGTGACCACCGTGGCGGCGGCCAGCAGCGCCGTGACGCGCCGCCGGCGTCGATGGCCCGCCAGGGCCAGGTCGGCCAGGTCCACCGTGGGCGCCTCCTCGGCGATGCCGTTCAGCGCCCTGCGCAGTCTCGTCACCGCGCCACCTCCTGAAGGTCGTAAAGGGAGTCGGGGCCGGCCAGCTCGGGTGCGAGCGCACGCAGGCGGGCCAGCGCGTGGTGGGTCTGGCTCTTGACGTTGCCGACCGAACAGCCGAGCGCCTCGGCCGTCTGCGCCTCGGTGAGGTCCTCCCAGAAACGCAGCACGATCACGGCCCGCTGCTTGCGTGTCAGCTTGGCCAGCGCCTGGCGCAGCATGATCCGGTCGAGCGTCTCCTCGTCGTGGGAGACGCCGTGCTCGGGCGGGTCGGCGCTCGGCGCCTCCGGCCGCGGCCGGCGTCGCCATGAGATGTACTGGTTCACCAGGGCCCGGCGCGTGTACGCCTCGGGGTTGCCGTCCCGGGCCAGCCCGGGCCACTTGCCCGCGATCTTGACCAGCACGCTCTGCAGCAGGTCCTCGGCGAGATGAGCGTCTCCCACGAGTAGGTACGCGGTCCGCATCAGCGCCTGCTGGCGGGCGAGCACGAACTCGCGGAAGCCGTCGTGACGATCCAATGTGATCTCCTCTCGCCCGTTCCCAACGCGGCCCGCCGGGTGAAAGGTTGCAGTCCGGTCCCAGCCGATCCACCGGAAGGTCCCGCGGGCCAGAGGTTCCCATGTCGGTTGCAAGCCGGTTGCCAGCCGCGGGGCGGAGACTGCGGTCCCATGCGGGTTCCAGTCGTACGCCAGCACAGCCTGGTCGAGTGCGGGGCCGCCTGCCTCGCGATGGTCCTCGGCGCGCACGGGCACCACACCTCCGTGCGCGTCCTGTCCGGCGAGATGGGCGTGGGCCGCGACGGCGTCAGCGCGCTCACCCTGGTGCGCGCCGCGCGGGCGCGCGGCCTGACCACCCGCGCCCTGGCGCTGCCGGCCGCGCACGTGCCCGAGTCGCCCCTGCCGGCCGTCGCCCACTGGCGCTCCAGGCACTTCGTGGTGGTGGAGCGGGCCGGCGGTGGCCGGATCACGGTGATCGACCCGGGCACCGGACGGCTTCGGCTCACCCCGGAGGAGTTCGCTCGCGACTACAGCGGAGTGCTTCTCACCTTCGCCCCCGGCCCGGACTTCCGGCGGGGCCGCTTCGGTGAGCGGCGATCCTGGTGGTCGCGGTACGCGCGCCTCAGCGTGCTGCGCCATCGGGGCCTGCTGGCCGTCCTGGTGGTGCTCAGTCTCCTGCTGCAGGGGCTCGGGCTCGTCCTGCCCGTCGCCACCGAGGCCGTCGTGGACCGGGTGCTGGGCCGTGGCGAGACCGGCCTGCTGCCGCTGCTGGGCCTGGGCGCGGCCGCGGCGGCGGTCGCCTGCCTGGTGGCCGGGGGGCTGCGGGCATGGGCGCTGGTCGTGCTGCGCGCCCGGGCCGACACCGCCCTGCTGGACGAGCTGGCCAGGCGGCTGCTCACCCTGCCGTTCGGCTTCTTCGCCCATCGGGGCTCTGCCGACCTGGTCGCGCGGATCACCGGGGCGGGCCTGCTGCGCGACATCCTCACCGGCCAGGTGCTGTCCGCCCTGCTGGACGCCCCTCTGGCCGCCGGTTATCTGGTCGCGGTCACCGTGCGCTCGCCGTTGCTCGGCGGGCTGCTCGCCGTACTGGCCGTGGCCCAGTTCCTGGTGCTCCTGACCGGGCGGCAGCGGATCCGTGACCTGGTCCACCGCGAGCACGAGGCCCGCAACGACGCCCAGGGGCAGCTCATCGAGGCGGTCAAGGGCATCGAGACGATCAAGTCGTCGGGGGCGGAGGCCCAGGTCCTGGAGCGCTGGACGCGCCTGCTGGCCGTACAGACCCGTCGGGTACGGCGCAGCGCGCTCGCCCAGGGCGCGCAGGAGACCGCGCTGGCCACGCTGCGCTTCGCCGCCCCGCTGGTCCTGCTGTGGGCCGGCGCGCAGCAGGTGGCCGGCCACCGGCTCACCGCGGGCGCCATGCTGGGGGTGCTGGCCCTCGCCGCGGCGGCCCTGGCCCCGCTGGCGTCGCTGACCGCGAGCCTGCGGGGCCTGCAGACCGCACGCGCCCAGGCCGAACGGCTCGCCGACATCTGGGAGACCGACCCCGAACCCGGCGCGGCGGCGGCCGTCGCGCGGCGGGCCGCCCCGGCCCACCTGGCCGCTCCGGTCGATATGACCGCCCCGACCCGCATGACCGCCCCGGCCGACGTGACCGCCTCGGCCGGAGCGGCCGGCCGTACCGGCGGCGGGGGAGGGCCGGGCGTGATCGAGATGAGGGGCGTCGGCTTCCGCTACGCGCCGGAGAGCCCGTGGATCGTCCGCGGCATCGACCTGCGGATCGCCCCCGGGCAGAAGGTCGCGCTGGTCGGCCGGTCCGGGTCCGGCAAGACCACCCTCGCCCGCCTCCTGCTGGGGCTGTTCCCGCCGACGGAGGGGGAGATCCTGCACGACGGCGCGCCGGTCTCCCGCCTGGACCCCGGACGGCTGCGGCGCCGCTTCGGGGTGGTCACCCAGGAGCCCGCCCTGTTCACCGGCTCGATCGCGGACAACATCGCGCTGGGCAGCCCCGGCGCCTCCCTCCACGAGGTGGCGGAGGCGGCCCGGCTGGCCTGCGTCCACGACGACATCGCCGCCATGCCCCTGGGGTACCACACGCAGCTGACCGAGGGCGGGGGAGTGTCCGGCGGTCAGCGCCAGCGCATCGCGCTGGCGCGGGCGATCCTGGCCCGCCCGGAGATCCTGCTGCTGGACGAGGCGACCAGCCACCTCGACACCGACACCGAGGCGGCGCTGAGCACCGGCCTCGACTCCCTGCCCCAGACGCGCATCGTGATCGCCCACCGGCTGAGCACGATCAGGGACGCCGACCTGATCCTGGTGCTGGCCGGGGGCCGGATCGCCGAGAGCGGCACCCACGAGACGCTGGTCGACGCCGGCGGCCTGTACGCGCGCCTGACCCGGGCGCAGCTCCCGGCGGCCTCCGGGTGAGCCCCCGCCGCCGGCGACGGGACGTGGCGGGCCGCGTCGCCCGACCGCGCCGGCGTCGCACGGGTTCCCGCCCCGGTTCTCAGCCGGCGGAGGACACGGCGGAGAAGTAGGCGCGCAGCAGCGTACGGCCCTGCTCGATCATGACGGGGTCACCGTCGGGGGAGGCCGCGAAGGCGAGGTGGAGAGCGGCGGCCGTGGCCTGGATGGCCAGCCGCATGACGTGATAGGGGTCGGGCAGCGGTGGCAGCCCGGCCTCGTCGAGGGCGAAGTGGTAGAGCCGTTCGGCCAGCACGTCCCCGCCCCCTTGTGTCTCGCCCGGCGGCAGGAACGTCTGCCCGCCGGGCCGGGTGTCGGCGAAGTCGACCACCGTGTAACCGGGAACGGTCCGGCGCATCTCGACGGTCACGGCCAGCACGAGCTCGGCCGCCCGAGGCCAGGTGAGCGGCCCCTCCTCGGCCACCCGGTGGCGTAGCCGCACCAGCAGCAGATCCAGGTTTCGCAGCGCCAGCTCGCGCAGCATGCCGGGTTTGCCGTCGAAGAACTGGTAGATGGTGCCGCTCGGCACCCCGGCCCGCCTGGCGACGTCGACGGTGGTCAGCGCGTCGAGACCCACCTCGTCCAGGAGGTGGGCGCAGGCGTCGAGGATGCGCTCGACCCGGTCGATGCTCCGTTTCTGAACCGGCCGGCGCCGGATTCCGGGGTTTTCCACGATCCAGTCTTAACATAACGCCCTGTCATGTTCTAACGTGTCACCCACTCATGTTTCGCCTCGAAGGAAACACATGCACGAGGTGCACACCAGGCCCGTGAAACGGGTCTCCGCCGGCTGGATGACACTGCTGGCACTCGCCCAGATGGGCATCATCATGGCGACGACCGTCGGCAGCCAGATCCTGCTGCCCTCCCATGTGGCGCGCATCGACCCGGCGCACAAGGAGGCGTCGCTGGCGGTCGTGTTCGCGGTCGGCGCCGTCTGCACGATCATCGCGAACCCGCTCTTCGGCGCCATGTCCGATCGGACCCGGTCCCGGTTCGGCCGGCGCCGTCCGTGGATCGTGGGAGGCGCGCTGGTCTGCGCCGCGTCCCTGGCGTTCCTCGCCTGGCAGGAGTCACTGGCCGGGCTGGTCGTCGGCTGGGCGGTCGCCCAGCTGGCGTTCACCGCCGCCCTGGCCGCCGCCATCGCCACCGTGCCCGACCAGGTGCCGATCCGTCAGCGCGGCAAGGTGTCGGCGCTGGCGGGCGTGGGCCAGCTGGCCGGCCCGCTGCTGGGCGGGGTGGTGGCGACCGTCCTGCTGACCGGGGTGAAGGCCGCGTTCCTCGCGATGGCGGTCCTGGTCCTGCTGCTCGTGCTGCCCTTCGGCCTGTTCACCCGCGAACCCGCGGAAGAACCTGCGGAAGGGCCTGCGGAAGGACCCGCGGAAGGACCCGCGGAAGTCTCCGCCGCCGCAGCCGGAGCCATCGCCGAAACCGCCGTCGCGACCGCCGGAACCGCCGCCGTGACCACCGGGCCCGCCGTCGGTACGGCCGTGCCGTTCGACCTGTCGGCCTTCCTGCGCGGCCTGTGGGTCAGCCCGCGCAGGCATCCCGACTTCGCCTGGGCCTGGGTGAGCCGGCTCATGATCACTCTCACGCTCGCGATGGCGATCGGTTACCTGCAGTACTACCTGCGGGACGCGGTCCACTACGAGGGGCTCTTCCCCGGTTCGGCCGTCGAGCAGGGCGTCGTGGTGCTCGTGGCGGTGTTCACGTTGAGCAGCGTCGTGCCGACCCTGCTGGCGGGCTGGCTGTCCGACCGGTACGGCAGCCGCAGGCCCGCCGTCTGCGCCGGCGGCCTCACGATGGCGGCCTCCGCGCTGGTGCTGACGTTCCTGACCAGCTGGCCCGCCGCCATCGCGGCGTCCGCGCTCCTCGGCGCGGGCTACGGCATGTTCACCGCCGTCGACCAGGCGATGGTCACCCAGCTGCTGCCCGCCGACGCCGACCGGGCCAAGGACCTCGGCATCGTGAGCCTGGCCAACTCGGCGTCCAACACGCTCGGCCCGGTGATCGCCGCGCCGCTGGTCACCTCGGCCGGTGGCTATCCGCTCATGTACGGCGTGGCGGCCGGTTTCGCCACGCTCGGTGCCTGTCTGATCTGGAGGATTCGCGGTGTCCGCTGAGAACCGGTCCGCTGAGAGACCGCCGGCCGAGAACCGGTCCGCCGCGGGACCGTCCGCCGAAAGCCTGACCGCCGAAAGCCCGGCTGCCGGAACGCCGTCCCCCGGACGCCCGTCCCCGGAGGACCGGTTCCAGGAGGATCCGGCCGCCGGAGACGCCCGCCCGTACGACCGGGGGGCGTGGTGGCGGGACGCGGTCGTCTACCAGGTGTATCCGCGCAGCTTCGCCGACGCGAACGGCGACGGCGAAGGGGACCTGCCCGGGGTGCTGTCCCGGCTCGACCACCTGGCCGACCTGGGGGTGAACGCGATCTGGCTGAGCCCGTTCTATCCCTCGCCGCTGGCCGACGGCGGCTACGACGTGGCCGACTACTGCGACGTCGATCCCCGGTACGGCACGCTGGCCGATTTCGACGCGCTCGTGGCGGGGGCCGCGGCGAAGAACATCAAGGTGATCGTCGACATCGTCCCCAACCACTGCTCGGCCGAGCATCCGTGGTTCCGCGCGGCGCTGGCCGCCGGTCCCGGCAGCCCGGAGCGTGAGCGGTTCGTCTTCCGTGACGAGCCCAACAACTGGCAGTCGGTGTTCGGCGGCCCGGCCTGGACCCAGGTGGCCGACGGGCAGTGGTACCTGCACCTGTTCGACTCCGCCCAGCCCGACTGGAACTGGCGGCACCCCGACGTGGTCGCCATGTTCGAGCGGGTGCTGCGGTTCTGGCTGGACCGGGGCGTGGCCGGGTTCCGGATCGACGTGGCCAACATGCTGTTCAAGCAGGACGGCCTGCCCGACGTCGTCCCCGGCAGCCAGAGCGGCCCGCTCATGCCGGGCCAGACGGCCGTGCCCTACGAGCACCAGCCGGAGCTGCTGGAGCTCTACCGCTCCTGGCGGAAGATCCTCGACTCCTATCCCGGCGACCGGGGCACCGTGGCGGAGATGTGGTTCGACACCGACCAGGCCAGGCCGTACCTGGCGGGAGACGGGCTGGCCCAGCTGTTCAACTTCGGGTTGATGCCGACCCCGTGGTCGGCCGAGGAGTTCCGCGCGGTCATCGACGGGTCGTACCGGCTGGCCCGCGAGACGGGCGGGTCGATCCCGTGGGTGCTGGGCAACCACGACGTGCCGCGCATGGTGACCAGGTTCGGCGTCGACCAGGACCTGGTCCGCGCACCGACCCCCGAGGTGCTGCTGGGCCGGATGGACGTGGACGTCGAGCTGGGCACCAGGCGGGCCCGCGCGGCCGCGCTGCTGCTGCTCGCGCTGCCCGGCGGGGCGTACATCTACCAGGGGGACGAGCTGGGCCTGCCGGAACATCTCACCATCCCGGACGAGGCCCGGCGGGACCCGATGTTCGAGCGCACGCTGCGCACGTTCATGGGCAGGGACGGCTGCCGCGTGCCGCTGCCCTGGTCCGGCACGGCGGCGCCGTACGGCTTCGGCGCCGTGGACGTCCCGGCCCCCGAAGGTTCCCAGGGTGTCCCGGGTGCCCAGGGCGCCCAGGGAACGTGGCTGCCGCAGCCGGAGGACTGGGCGGGGCTGACCGTGGCCGCGCAGCGGGCCGATCCCGGTTCGACGCTGAACCTCTACCGGGCCGCGCTCGCCATCCGGCGTGACCACCCCGCGCTCGGCGACGGCGACCTGACCTGGCTGGACACGCCTCCGGGCGTGCTGGCCTTCTCCCGCGACCCGGGGTTCACACTGATGGTGAACTTCGGCCCCGCGCCGGTGCCGCTCACCCGGCACCACGACGTGCTGCTCGCCAGCGGGCCGCTCGACGGCGACCTGCTGCCGCCCGACACCGGAGTGTGGCTGTCTTGATCAACTATGAGGAACCCGGGTTGTGGCTGCTCGCCACCCCGTCCAGCGCGTACGTCGTGCGACTCGGGCCGGACGGCGCGCCGCGCTGCGCGCACTGGGGACCGCGGCTCACGCCCGACCAGGCCCGCGCGCTGCCCTCCGGACGCGAGGAACTGCCGGGCGAGGGCGGCGAGCGGTTCGGCGTGGCGGGCCTCCAGGTCAGGTACGGCGACGCCGTACGCGGCGTCGAGTGGCGGCACCTCGGCCACGAGATCGACCCCGGCGGCGACGGGGACGGCGCGGCCGGTCACCTGGTGATCAGGATGGCCGACCGGCACTACCCGCTGGAGATCGACCTGCACTACCGGGTCAGGCCGGGCAGCGACGCGATCGACCGCTGGACGACCCTGCGCAACACCGGGAACGAGCCGATCACGATCCTGCGCTGCGACTCGGCGGCCTGGACGGTCCCGCAGCGCGAGGACTACCGGCTCACCCACGTCACCGGCGGGTGGGGCGCGGAGTTCCAGGTCCGGCGTACGGCGCTGGCGACGGCCGAGACCGTGCTGACCAGCAGGCGCGGGCACAGCGGCCACCACGCCAACCCGTGGGTGATGCTCGACGCGGGCGACGCGACCGAGGACCACGGCGAGGTGTGGAGCGCGGCGCTGGCCTGGAGCGGAAGCTGGCGCATCACGGTCGAACGCGACCACGACGGCCGCGCGGGCTGGAGCGGCGGGTTCGGGCACGAGGGCGTGACCTGGCGGCTCGGACCGGGCGAAGCCCTGGAGACGCCCGCGTTCACCGGCGTCTATTCGGCCGAGGGGTTCGGCGGGATCAGTCACCGCTGGCACGACCACGTCCGCCGCCACGTGCTGCCCGAACCCCGCCGGGTGCGGCCGGTGGTCTTCAACTCGTGGGAGGCGACGGAGTTCGACATCTCCCAGGCACAGCAGATGGAACTGGCCGAACTGGCCGCCGGCATCGGGGTCGAGCTGTTCGTGATGGACGACGGCTGGTTCGGCGGCCGCACGGGTGAGACGGCGGGCCTGGGCGACTGGTGGCCGAACCCCGAACGCTTCCCCGACGGTCTCACCCCGCTGGTCGAGCACGTGAAGCGGCTCGGCATGGCGTTCGGCCTGTGGGTGGAGCCGGAGTCGGTCAACCCGGACAGCGAGCTCTACCGGATGCGCCCCGAGTGGGTGCTGCGCCAGCCGAACCGGCACCCGACCGAGGTGCGCAACCAGCTCCTGCTCGACTTCTCCCGGGACGACGTCGCCGACTGGGCGTACGACCGGCTCGACGAGCTGGTGACCGGCGACGACATCGCGTTCCTGAAGTGGGACATGAACCGGCCGTTCACCGAGGCCGGTGACGAGGTGTGGGTGCCCTACATCCGGAACGTGTACGCCGTGATCGACCGGCTGCGCGCGGCCCACCCGCACCTGATGATCGAGGGCTGCGCGAGCGGCGGGGGCCGCGCGGACCTCGGCATGATCGCCCGCACCGACCAGATCTGGACCTCCGACGACACCGACGCCGCCCAGCGGATCGCGATCCAGCACGGCTACGGCCAGATCTATCCGGCCTGCACGATGGGCGCCTGGGTGACCGACAGCCCGAACGCGATCACCGGCGGGCGGACGCCGCTCGCCTTCCGCTTCCACGTCGCGATGGCGGGCGCGCTCGGCATCGGCGGCGACCTGCGGCGGTGGGGCCCGGAAGACCTGGAGCAGGCGAGACACCTGGTCGCACAGTACAAGGAGATCCGCCCGGTCGTTCACGGCGGCCGGATGGACCGCCTCGCCGACTGGGCCGTGCAGTACACCCTCGACGCGGACGTGGTGGTGCTCTCCTGGCGGCCGACGATGCTGGTCCGCGCGACGGCCCCCCTGCGGCTCAAGGGTCTGGACCCGGACGGCCGCTACCGCGACGAGGACACCGGGGAGATCTGTCACGGCGCCCTGCTGATGAGCCACGGGCTGCCCCGGCCGTGGCCGTTCGAGGGGGTCAGCGAACTGAAGAGGTTCACGCGTGTCGGATGATCCGCTTCCGGAGTACCCGCGGCCCCAGCTGGTCCGCGACAGCCACCTCAACCTCAACGGCCGCTGGCGGTACGCGATCAGCGACGATCCCCCCGAGGCGTACGACGGCGAGATCGTCGTGCCGTACTCGCCGGAGGCGCCGCTGTCCGGGGTGAACCGGCAGCTGCTCCCCGGGCAGACCCTCTGGTACCGGCGCTCGTTCGACCTGCCGGCCGACTTCGCCGACGGCCGGGTGATCCTGCACTTCGGCGCGGTCGACCAGACCTGCCGGGTGTGGGTCAACGACGTCGAGATCGGCGGTCACACCGGCGGCTACCTGCCGTTCTCGTTCGACGTCACCGACGCGCTGCGCCCGTCCGGGAACACCCTCGTCGTGGCCGTCCAGGACGACACCGGGAACGGGCCGCGGGGCAAACAGCGTCTGCGGCGCGGCGGCATCTGGTACACGGCGCAGTCGGGCATCTGGCAGACGGTCTGGGCCGAGTGCGTGCCCGAGGTCCACGTCGAACGGCTCACGCTGACCCCGCTGCTCGGCGACTCCTGCGTGGAGGTGACGGTCCACGCGGCCGGCGGGGAGGCGCGCGTCGAGATCTCGGCCGGAGGCGAGACGGTCGCGCATGCCACGGTGCCGGCCGGGCGGCCGGTCCGCGTCCCCCTGCCCGAGGTGCGCCCCTGGAGCCCCGAGGACCCCTTCCTGTACGACGTCGCCGTGTCGCTCGGCGCGGACCGGGTGCGCGGCTACTTCGGCATGCGCTCCTTCTCGGTCGGGCCCGACGCCGACGGCGTCCCCCGGCTGCTGCTGAACGGCCGGCCGTACTTCCACGCGGGCGTGCTCGACCAGGGCTACTGGCCGGACGGTCTCTACACCCCGCCCAGCGACGAGGCGATGATCCGCGACATCGCCACGATGAAGCGGCTCGGCTTCACCATGCTGCGCAAACACATCAAGATCGAGCCGCTGCGCTGGTACCACCACTGCGACCGGCTCGGCATGCTCGTCTGGCAGGACATGGTCAACGGCGGCGAGCCGTACCGCCCATGGGTCATCACCGCGCCCGCGGTCCTCCCGTTCGTACGGCTGGACGACCGCCGGCACCACCGGTTCGGCCGGGCCGACGCGGCGGGCCGTACGGCCTTCGAGACCGACATGCGCGCCACGGTCGAGCACCTGCGCAACGTGGTGAGCCTGGCGGTGTGGGTGCCGTTCAACGAGGGCTGGGGCCAGTTCGACGCCGCGCGGATCGCCGCCGAACTCACCCGGCTCGACCCGACCCGTACGGTCGACCACGCCAGCGGCTGGCACGACCAGGGCGCGGGCGACCTGCGAAGCCTGCACGTCTACTTCCGCCGGTTCCGCCCGCCCCGGCCCGACGGACGGGTGCTCGTGCTGTCCGAGTACGGCGGATACAGCCTGCCGGCCGTGGGACACACCTGGGGCGAGAAGGAGTTCGGCTACCGCCGGTACCGTACGGTGGACGCGCTCGGCGAGGCGTTCACCCGGCTGCACGAGGAGCAGGTCATCCCGGCCATCGCGCGCGGGCTGAGCGCGACCGTCTACACGCAGCTGTCCGATGTGGAGGACGAGATCAACGGCCTGCTCACCTACGACCGGGCGGTGCTCAAGCTCCCCGATGACCTCGTACGTTCGATCACGAAAAGGCTCAGGCTCCCATGACCACCCATGAGCGAGAGATCACCGCGCCCGTCGACCTGTGCCTGGCCGACGGGCGGCTCAACGCCGAAGCGGTCGGCTGGACCCGGCGGCCGCTGCACCGGGGCAACCTGCGAGGCTGGGGGCGGGGCAAGCGCTGGGAGTACTGGGGCGTCGTCACCCCGCGCCACATCATCGGCCTGGTCGCGTCGTCGCTGGACTACGCGGCGGTGAACGGGGTGTACGTGCTCGACCGGGAGACCCGTGTCGAGACCGCCAAGGACGTCGTGGTGCCGCTGGCCCGCGGCGCCGTCTTCCCCGACCGCAGCGGCGCCGGGACGGCATCCGTACGGGGCGGCGGTCTGGCGATCGACATCGAGCAGGACGCCTCCGGCACCGTGATCCGGGCCGTCGCGTCCGGCATCGAGCTCGACCTGGAGGTGCCGCTGCCGGAGGGCCACGAGTCGCTCGGCGTGGTGGTGCCGTGGGGGCCCGGCCGGTTCCAGTACACGGTCAAGGACGTCGGCCGCCCGGCGCGCGGCCGGCTGCGGCTGGGGCCGGCCGAGTTCGCCTTCGAGGAGACGGACTCGTTCGCCGTGCTCGACCACGGCCGGGGCAAGTGGCCGTACTCGATCACGTGGAACTGGGCGGCCGGCAGCGGGCCCGGCCGGGCGATCCAGCTCGGCGGCAAGTGGACCGACGGCACCGGCTCGACGGAGAACGCCCTGTTCGTCGACGGCCGCCTGCACAAGATCGGCGACGAGCTGGAATGGTCGTACGACCGGACCGACTGGCTGCGGCCCTGGCGGATCACCGGCCCGCAGGTGGAGGTGGAGTTCCACCCGTTCCACGAGAAGGTGGCCCGCACCGAGCTGGGCCTGGTGGGCAGCGAGACCCACCAGTGCTTCGGCCACTTCTCGGGGTGGGCGCGGGCCGACGACGGCACCTGGGTGGACCTCGACGGTCTCACCGGCTGGGCCGAGGAGGCCCGCAACCGCTGGTAGCCCGTACCCGCCGGTGATCCATACCCGCCGGTGGTCCGTGGCCGCGTCCGGACCTCGGCGTCATACCGGCCGGCCCGGAAGCGGGGGCCCGGGCCGGCCACGATCCACGCCCCCGGGCGCGGCGGTTCGGCGGGGGCGGCCTTCCCGGTGACCGGGGAGGCCGCCCCCGCCGTGGCCGGTCAGTCGGTGCCGGACTCCATCGCGGCCTGGTCGAGCAGCACCTCGTCGGCGGGGGCCTCGCCGCGGGAGGCGATCGCCTCCGCGCCGCCCTCGGACATCGCGCCGATCAGCCCGGTCGAGGCCGCCTGCGCGGCGCCGATCAGCTGCGGGTGACCGCTGCCGACCATGCCGAGCCGGGCGTACTGCTCCAGCTTGGCGCGGGAGTCGGCGATGTCGAGGTTGCGCATGGTCAGCTGGCCGATGCGGTCGACCGGGCCGAAGGCGGAGTCCTCGGTCCGCTCCATCGACAGCTTGTCCGGGTGGTAGCTGAACGCCGGCCCGGAGGTGTCCAGGATGGAGTAGTCGTCGCCGCGGCGCAGCCGCAGGGTCACCTCGCCGGTGATCGCCGTGCCGACCCAGCGCTGCAGCGACTCGCGCAGCATCAGCGCCTGCGGGTCCAGCCAGCGGCCCTCGTACAGCAGCCTGCCCAGCCGCCGGCCCTCGTTGTGGTAGCTGGCGAGGGTGTCCTCGTTGTGGATCGCGTTGACCAGCCGCTCGTAGGCGGCGAACAGCAGCGCCATCCCCGGCGCCTCGTAGACGCCCCGGCTCTTGGCCTCGATGACCCGGTTCTCTATCTGGTCGGACATGCCCATGCCGTGCCGGCCGCCGATGGCGTTGGCCTCCAGGACCAGGTCGACGGGGGAGGCGAACTCCTTGCCGTTGATCGTGACCGGGCGGCCCTGCTCGAAGCCGATCGTGACGTCCTCGGTGGGGATCTCGACGGACAGGTCCCAGAACCGGACGCCCATGATCGGCTCGACGATCTCGATGCCCGCGTCGAGGTGCTCCAGCGCCTTGGCCTCGTGGGTCGCGCCCCAGATGTTGGCGTCGGTGGAGTACGCCTTCTCGGTGCTGTCCCGGTAGGGGAGGTCGTGGGCGAGCAGCCACTCCGACATCTCCTTGCGGCCGCCGAGCTCGGTGACGAAGTCGGCGTCCAGCCACGGCTTGTAGATGCGCAGGGCCGGGTTGGCCAGCAGGCCGTAGCGGTAGAACCGCTCGATGTCGTTGCCCTTGAAGGTGGAGCCGTCGCCCCAGATCTGCACGCCGTCCTCGAGCATCGCGCGCACCAGCAGGGTGCCGGTGACGGCCCGCCCGAGCGGGGTGGTGTTGAAGTAGACGCGGCCGCCGGAGCGGATGTGGAACGCCCCGCAGGCCAGGGCCGCGAGCCCTTCCTCCACGAGGGCGGCCCGGCAGTCGACCAGCCGGGCGATCTCCGCGCCGTACGCGGTGGCACGCCCGGGCACCGAGGCGATGTCGGGCTCGTCGTACTGGCCGATCTCAGCGGTATAGGTGCATGGCACTGCACCCTTCTCGCGCATCCACGCGACCGCAACAGAAGTATCGAGGCCGCCGGAGAAGGCGATACCGACCCGTTCACCGACAGGCAGAGAAGTGAGCACCTTGGACACGAGTAGAAGTATATACATAGGACTGCATGACTATGCAAGTCACCGTGCCGACGCGTACCGGCGGCGGTGATCGGCGGGCGCCGGTGAGAGCCGGGTGTCACGGCTCCACGGAGGTGAGGTCGAGTCCGGCCAGGCCGTGGCCTCCTGGCGGGACGCGCCCTACTTCACCGCCGCCGAACGCGTCGCGCTGGAACTGGTCGAATCCGTCCTCACCCCGAACCCGTCCGGCGAGCGCGTCCCCGACGAGCTGTACGCGAGGGCGTCCGAGCAGTACGACGACAAGGCGCTCGCCACGCTCATCATGGCCATCGGCCAGGTCTGCTTCTTCCTCCCCCTGGCCCTCATCGGCAAGCCGCTGCCGGGGGTGTCGCCGGCGGAGCAGTGGAGGCCGTAACGCCCGAACGCCCAGGGTGAGGGCACGGCACCCCGTACCTCACCCTGCCCGGGGCCGGATCAGGACCGGCCGAGCATCCGCAGGTCAGAGGTGCTGCCGGAGCCCCTGCAGTCGTTCCCAACCCGTCTGCAAGGCGCCGTGCGCAGCATCTGATCAGCACATCGCCTTCCACTGCGAAAAGGAGGAACGTTCCATGAACGGAGCACCGCGTACCGAGCTGGGGGACATCGCCCCGGCCGGCGCCGAACTGGACGAGAGCGCGCTGAGCGGCATCAGCGGCGGCCAGAAGGTCGAGATCACCACCGGTTGGTACGCCGACCCGCCCGGCTACTGCGGCACCGACTGAGGGACGGCCGTGGCCGCCGTCCCGCCCACCTGGGCGGCGGCCACGGCCGGTCGTCCCCGCCACCCGGAGGGTCCCGAGCCCGTACGGGCCCCGTCTCCCCGTCACCCCGCCCGCGCGGAGGCATTCCCGCCGCGCAAGGAGACCCGTGTCAGCCCCGCATGTCCTCGTCCTCACCGGCGCCCACGACCCGCACGCCGACCGCGTCCGCGGCCTGCTGGCCGGGCGCGGCGCCCGCACCACCGTCTTCGACAACCGCGACCACCTCACCTCGGCGCACTTCGAACTCGCCTACACCGCCCGCGGCCTGACCCGGCGGCTGCTGCACACCGCCTCCGGCACGCTGGACCTGGACGGCCTGACCGCGCTGTGGTGGCGGCGCCCGTCCCCCCACGCGGCGCATCCCGACCTCACCGACCCGGCGGTGGCCGCCTACACCGCGGGGGAGAGCGAACACCTGGTCACCGACCTGTGGGAGCACCTGCCGTGCAGGCAGGTGCCCGCCCGCGAGTCGGTGCTCCGCCGCGCGTCCGGCAAGCCGTCCCAGCTCGCCCTGGCGGCCGAGCTGGGGTTCGAGATCCCCGAGACGCTGATCGCGACCCGGGCCGACGCCCTGTGGGACTTCGCCAACCGCCATGACGGCCGCATCGTCACCAAGCCCATGGGCAAGCCGTGGGTGGAGAACCTCGCCGCGGGCCACACGGTCACCCGCCACTGCGAGATCGTCCCGGCCCGCGACCTGGCCTACGCCGGGGCGCTGCGGTTCTGCCCGGTCATCGCCCAGCAGTACGTGCCCAAACGGCTGGAGCTGCGGGTCACCGTCGTCGGCCGCCGGGTGTTCGCGGCCGAGATCCACTCCCAGGAGAGCAACCGCTCGGCGGTGGACTGGCGCCGCTACGACTTCGAGGCGACTCCGTACGGCGTGCACCGCCTCCCCGACGAGGTCGCCGGGCGGTGCGTGGCGATGACCGAGCGCCTCGGGCTCGTCTTCGGGGCGTTCGACCTGATCCTGACCCCGGACGACCGGTACGTGTTCCTGGAGGTCAACCCCAACGGCCAGTGGTTGTGGGCCGAGGAGCTGACCGGCCTGCCGATCAGCGAGGCCGTCTGCGATCTGCTGCTGGAAGGAGCCTGACCCGTGTCCCCGATCACGTCCCCCGGCCTGCTCGACGACGCCCTGGAGTGGCTGCGCGGGCTGGACGGCCTGGAGCCGGAAGCCGCCGAGGAACGGCTGACGCGGCTGCGCGACCGCCACCCGCGGACGCGGGCGCGGCTGCTGTGGCAGCGCGAGGCCGCCACCGGCGAGTACCACTACGACCTGCTGTTCCCGGAGACCGGGGGATGCGTCTCGCTGTCGTTCGCGCCCGACCGGGCGATCCCGTGGCCGCTGCGGGGCAGCCAGCGCTCCGGCGAGCAGCTCCTGCTGCGCGTCAACGGCGTGGAGACGACGATGGAGCGGGCCGTCTCCGTGCTCGACGTGCTGTGGGAGGACGCCCGCCTGGCCAGGCGGCTGGTGGACGCCGCGCTGGTGGAGGAGGCCCTGACCGTCCGGCGCGCGGACCCGGCCGCCGACCGGCTGCAGGAGGCCATGGACGCCTTCCGCCGGGCGCGGGGGCTGCTGACCGCCGAGGCGACGCGGCGGTGGATGGCCGAGCGCGGCCTGAGCCACGCCCGCCTGGAGGAGATCGTGGCGGCCGAGGCGGCGGTGGCCGCTCTGCGCCGCGAGGTGGCCGAGGGGCGGGTGGAGGACTTCTTCGCCGCCCACCGCGCGGAGTTCGACCGGCTGCGGGTGCTGCGGCTGCGCTACGCCGACCCCGATCGCGCCGCCGCTGCCGCCGCCCGGCTGCGCGCCGTACGGCCGGCCGGGTCCGGCGCCTGCGACGGATCGGACGCCGGAGCCGGACCCGGGGCGGGCACGGGGGCGGGGGCGGCGCGGTCCTGGGCGGCGGGGCCCGGCGGCGCGGGGGAGGGGACCGATCCCGTGGCGCTGGCGACCGCCGAGGTGCTGGCGGGCGCGGCCACCTGCCGGATGGAGGCCAACGGACGGGGCGACCTGACCGCGCTCTTCGGAGCCCCGGCGGCGGACGCGCGATCCGGCCGGGTGCTGGGGCCCGCGCCGCTGCCGGACGGCGGGCTGTGCGTGGCGTACGTGCTGGCCGTGGAGCCGGCGGTGCTCGACGAGGTGACCCGGGGACTCGTGGCGGGGCGGATCTTCGACGACTGGCTGGCCGAGCGGCGGCGGCACGCCCACGTGGAGTGGTTCTGGGGCAGCCGGGCCCGCACCGACGAGCTCACCGCCGCCCTGCGCGGCTGAACGACGGCGAAGCGGACCTCCCCGGCTCCGGAAGCGGTCCCCCGGCTCCGGAAGCGGACCTTCCCGCGGGGCCCGGGAGCGGGCCTTTCCCCGGGAGTCTCCGGAGACAGGCGTTCCCCCGGAGGACCGCCGAAGCGGGCCTTCCCCCGGAGGTCTCGGGGGACAATGATCTCCATGCGTCCCGTCACGTACGCCGAACCGGCCGAGCCCCAGCCCGAGATCCCGCTCGTCGGCGGGGACGTCACCGAGGGGGTCGTGCGCGTCGGCGACACGGTGCGCCGCCCGGTCGGCCCCAACGCCCCGCTCGTCCACGCGCTGCTGCGCCACCTGGAGGAGGTCGGGTTCGCGGGCGCTCCGCGGTTCCTCGGCATCGACGCGGCCGGGCGCGAGGTGCTGACCTTCGTCCCTGGCGAGGTCGCCGGGCGGCCCCGGCCGGAGTGGGTCGCCGACGAGGAGCGGCTGGCCTCCGTCGGGCGCCTGGTACGCGACTACGACGAGGCCGTCGCGGGCTTCACCGTCCCCGAGGGGGTAAGCCCGAGCACCGGTGTCTCGGAGAGACCGGGAACGCCGCCCGCGCCGCGCTACCCGGCCGAGCTGGTCGGGCACATGGACTACACGCCGGACAACATCGTCTTCCGGGACGGCCGGGCGGTCGCGTTGATCGACTTCGACCTGGCCAAACCGGTCGCCCGGGTGGAGGAGCCGCTGAACGCGATGCTGCACTGGGCGCCGCTGGGCGACCCCGCCGACGCCGACCCGCCGCTGCGCGGGCTGGACGTGCCGCGCCGCTGCCGGATCCTCGCCGACGCCTACGGGATGTCGGGAACCGACCGCTCCCGCCTCGTCGAGGTGGCCGTGCTGCGCGCGCGGCGGTCGTGGTTCTCGATGAGGCAGCTCGCGGAGGAGCGGGGCGGCGGCTGGGCGAGGATGTGGGACGAAGGCGTCGGCGACCAGATCAAACGCCGCGAGGCCTGGCTGGAACGCAACGGCTCGGCCCTCGAAGCGGCACTGACCGCGCCCTGACCCCTCCGGACCTCGGCCGGGTACGGGAGAGCCGGAGCGGCGCGGGCTCCGGCCCAGGATCGCGCGGCCCGGGCTCAGGTGGGCCGGGATGCGCGGGCCGGGATCACGCGGGGCGGATGAGGCCGCGCCTGGTGGCGGCGGCCACCGCGGCGGTGCGCGAGTCGACGCCGAGCTTGGCGTAGATGCGCACCAGGTGGGTCTTGACCGTGGTCTCGCTGAGGAACAGCCGCCTGCTGATCTCCCGGTTGGACAGGCCGTCGGCGACCTGGGTGAGCACCTCCAGCTCGCGGGGGCTCAGGGTGGTGTCGGGGGCGCGCATCCGGCCCAGCAACCGGGAGGCGACGCTGGGGGCCAGGGCGCTGCCGCCGGCGGCGGCCGAGCGGATCGCCGCGTGCAGTTCGTGCTGGGGCGCGTCCTTGAGGAGGTAGCCGGTCGCGCCGGCGTCGACGGCGGCCAGGATGTCGGCGTCGGTGTCGAAGGTGGTCAGCACCAGCACGCGCGGGCCACCGGCGGCGACGATGCGGCGGGTGGCCTCGCCGCCGTGCATGCCGGGCCCGAGCCGCAGGTCCATCAGCACCACGTCCGGGGACAGACGGCGGGCCATCTCGACGGCCTCCTCCCCGGTGGCGGCCTGGCCGGCCAGCTCGAAGTCGTCCTCTCCGGCCAGCATGGCGCGCAACCCGGAGCGGACCACCGGGTGGTCGTCCACCAGCAGGATGCGGATCACCGCCGTCATGACGCGCCCCCGGCCGGCAGCGGCAGGGCCGCCACGATCGCGGTTCCCTCGCCGGGGACGGACTCCACGGTCAGAGCGCCGCCCAGCGTGGTGACGCGGTCGCGCATCGCGCGCAGGCCGAAGCCGGTTCCGCGGCCGGTGTCGTCCTCGCGGGGGTGGGCGGGCCGGCCGGGGGCGAAGCCGCGGCCGTCGTCGACGACGTCGAGCACGACCGTGTCGTCGAGGTA
The DNA here is from genome assembly GCF_050942225.1 of Streptosporangium sandarakinum. NCBI lineage: Bacteria > Bacillati > Actinomycetota > Actinomycetes > Streptosporangiales > Streptosporangiaceae > Streptosporangium > Streptosporangium sandarakinum. The sequence goes on along the minus strand of NZ_CP192034.1, from coordinate 4,591,942 downwards.
GGTGAGGGTGACCGCGGCGTGCCGGGCGGCGGCGTGCCGGCTGACGTTGCCGAGGGCGCCCTGGGCGACGCGCAGCAGCACCTGGTCGTAGTCGGCGGGCAGCGGCAGCGGGGTGCCCGACACCTCGAAGCGCACCTCGGTGCCGGTGCCGGCCACCGCCGCGTCGCTGATACGGCGCAGCGCCGCGGTGAGCGAGGAGTGCTGCAGGGCGGGTGGCGCCAGGGCGCGCACGAAGTTGCGCGCCTCCTCCAGGTTGTCCTGGGCGGCGCGCCCGGCCTCGTCGATGCGCGCCCCGGCCAGCTCCGGGTCGCGGACCAGGTCGCCGCGGGCGGCGCGCAGCAGCAGGATGATGCTGGACATCCCCTGGGCCAGGGTGTCGTGGATCTCCCGGGCCAGGCGTTCCCGCTCGGCCAGGCGGGCGCCTTCGCGTTCGGCCTCGACCAGCCTGTCCCGGGTGCGCACCAGGTCGTCGATCAGCCTGCGTCGCTGCTCGCTCTCGGCGTGCAGGGCCTTGTAGACCAGGCCCATCAGCGTGGCGACGACCGCGCCGACGACCGGGCCGACCACCTGGGCCCCGGTCAGGCCGCCGGTGTGCCAGCCGGTCGCGGCGATGGCGGCGGCGGTGAGCACGGCCACTCCGGGCAGGGCGACCGGCGGCGGCAGCAGGTGCAGGTAGGCGAAGAACAGCGGGAAGGCCAGCCAGACGTACTGCGGGGCCGTCAGCGCCAGCCCGGCCCAGCCGAGGGTGATCGCCACGAGCCAGATCCGGCCCAGCAGCAGGTGCGCGCGGCCGCCGAAGCGGGGCAGCCGCCCCTCGATGACGATCCCCGCCGCGTACAGCATGCCCAGCGGCACGCCGGCCGCGGCCAGGGGTCCGTGGCCGTGGCGGAGCAGGCCGATCAGCGCGACGGCCAGCAGGGCCGCGAAGGTGCCGTGGACGGTCCACCGCAGCAGCCGCAACGCCGGCGGAAACGGATAGTTCATCATTTCTCGCTCAGAGTAGGCGAAAAATTCTGCCCGTCGCGTCGTCCAAAAGGTGTATTCCGGGTCACCGTACGGGTGACCCCGTGCGGGCCGCGGGCACGACGCGCCGCGCGGGCCGGATCCCGGACGCTGGGAGAAGCCCCGGCATCCGGCCTCCGGACGTCGGGAAGAGCCCGGAGCCGGACTCCGGGCGCCGGGAGAGACCCGGACCATCCGACAACCGACCGGGGGGATGCGCCGTGTTCGTGGCGCTCAGAGACCTGCGTTTCGCCAAGGGGCGGTTCGCCCTCATGGGGACCGTCGTCGTGCTCATCACGCTGCTGGTGACCATGCTGTCCGGACTGACCGCCGGCCTGGCCCGCGAGAACGTCTCCGCGGTCGAGGACCTGCCGGCCGACCACATCGTCTTCGCCGGCGGTGGCGACCCCTCCTTCGCCGACAGCCGGATCAGCGAGAGCACCTGGCACGCCTGGCGGGACCTCGACGGCGTCCGGGCCGAACGCCTGGGCGTGTCCATGGCCCGCCTGACCCGCGGCGACCGCGGCGCCGCCGCGGCCGTCTTCGCCGTCCAGCCCGGAGGGAGCCTCGCCCCGCGGTCGCTGCGCCCCGGCACCGTGGTGCTGTCGAAGGCCCTGGCCGAGGACGGCGACCTGTCCGCGGGGGATGCGGGGGGCGCAGGGGGAACGGTGCGGCTGCTCGGCCGGGACCTCACCGTCGCCGGCAGCACCGGTCCGGCCTCCTACAGCCACGCCCCGGTCGCCTGGATCGCCATCGAGGACTGGGCCGCCGGCGTGCGGGGCCAGACCGGCCCGGGCACCGCGGCGACCGTCCTGGCCCTGCGCGCCGGCGGCCGGGCCGATCTCGCCGCGGCCGACGCCCGGCTCGGCACCGTCACCGTCCCGCTGGCCGACGCGCCGGCCGCGATCGGCTCGTACACCTCGGAGAACGGCTCGCTGCAGCTGATGCGCGGCCTGCTGTTCGCCATCTCCGCACTGGTCATCGGCGCCTTCTTCACCGTGTGGACCATCCAGCGGCGCGGCGACGTCGCCGTCCTCAAGGCGCTGGGTGCCGGCACCGGCTACCTGCTGCGCGACGCGCTCGCCCAGGCCGTCATCGTGCTGCTGCTCGGCGCCGGTCTCGGCGGCCTGCTCGGCGCCGCCCTCGGCGCGCTGGCCGGGGACGCCGTGCCCTTCGTGCTGTCCGCCGCCACCACGGTCGTCCCCGTGGCCGTGATGGTCGTCCTCGGCGCGGCCGGCGCGGCCCTGGCCATCCGAAAGATCACTTCCGTCGACCCGCTGACCGCCCTGGGAGCCTCCCGATGACCCTCAAGCTGACCGACGTCGTCCTGACCTACCCCGACGGCGACCGCGTCCTCACCGCCCTGGACCACGTCGACCTGGCGGTCGCGCCCGGCGAGTTCACCGCGGTCGTCGGCCCGTCCGGTTCGGGGAAGTCCAGCCTGCTGGCCGTCGCCGCCACGCTCATCCGCCCCGCCTCCGGCACCGTGTCGGTGGCCGGGACGGACGTCACCGACGCCGGCCAGGCCGCCAGGACCCGGATCCGCCGTGACCACATCGGGATCGTCTTCCAGCAGCCCAACCTGCTGCCCGCGCTGACCGCGCTCGACCAGCTCCTGGTCATGGCCCACCTCACGGGCGCCAGGCCCGCCGCCGCGGCCCCGCGGGCCCGCGAACTCCTGCACGCCGTCGGCCTGGCCGGCAAGGAGGGCAGGCGGCCCCACCAGCTGTCCGGTGGCGAGCGCCAGCGGGTCAACATCGCCCGCGCCCTGATGAACGCCCCCGGTGTCCTGCTGGTGGACGAGCCCACCAGCGCCCTCGACCACCAGCGCGGCGAGCGGATCGTCACCCTGCTGGCCGAGCTCACCAGGGACAACGGCCTGGCGACCGTGATGGTCACCCACGACGCCTCGGCCCTGCCGCTGGTCGACACCGTCCTGACCATGACCGACGGCAGGCTCACCGGCGACCGGTGACCGCGCCAGGCCCCGCCGTCCGGGAACCGGCCTTCGGGAGAGCGGCGGTCACGCCGTACGCGCGAGGCGGAAGCCGACGTCGTCGATCCTGAGGGACGGGTGGCTGCGGCGCCGTACCGAGGCCCGGCAGCTCCAGTGCTCGTCGAACCACCCGCCGCCGCGCAGCACCCGGTAGGAGCCGTAGACCTCGGGGTCGTAGACGTCCCAGCACCACTCCCAGACGTTGCCCAGCATGTCGTACAGGCCCCAGGCGTTGGGCCGCCTGCCGCCCGCGTCGTGGATCCGCTCACCCGAGTTGCCGCGGTGCCAGGCGATCTCGTCGAGCGGCCCGTAGCGCGCGCCGGTCGTACCGGCCCGGCACGCGTGCTCCCACTCGGCCTCGGTCGGGAGCCGGTACCCGTCGGCGGAGGCGTCCCACTCGACGTCCTCCCCGCCGGGACGGAGGCGGTACGGAGGAGTGAGCCCCGCACGCAGGGACAGGGTGTTGCAGAACCGGACCGCGTCCTGCCACGAGACGCCATCGACGGGCAGCCGGTCGCCCCGCGCGGTGCCCGGACGTTCGCCGGTGACCTCCTCGTACAGCGCCCGGGTGACCGGGACGGCCGCGAGCCGGTACGGCGCGAGCTCGACCGGCCAGCTGCGCCGCGTCCGCCGGTCCGACAGCGTCACCTGCCCGGCGGGGACGGTGACCATCGCGGTCGGCGTTCCTGTTTCCATGGTCGGATCATCTCATCGGGCGTCCCGCCTCCTTCGCCGGTCCGCCCGCGGCGTCGGGCCGGATCGGCGAAGAAGACGGGGTGCCCGTCCCGCCACCGGTCTACGCCGTCGCCTTGACGGCTTCGCCCGCCGCGGCCCGCTCCCGCGTGACGCGGCGGCGCCGGGTCGGCATCCCGAGCGTCGGGTTGGCGACGCCCCAGGCGGCGCTCCCGCAGATCAGCTCCTTGTAGACGGCGGCGAGCCGCCCGGTCAGGACCGCCCGCACGGCGCGGTCGTCGGCGGTGACGTACCGGATCAGGCCGTCCCGGCGGCCCAGCGAAATGCACTGGTTGAAGTAGCGGATCGACACGTTCGGGAGCTTCCCGCCGGTCAGGCGCGCCGCGATCGCGGCGGCGGCCTGCCATGCGGCGGGCGTTCCCGAGGCGCACGACATCCGCAGCGGCTTGTCCCCGGGGCCCATCGCCAGGGCCGCGTCACCGACGGCGTACACGTCCGGGTGCGAGGCCGAGCGCATGGTCGCGTCGACCACGATCTGACCGGTGCCGGTGACCTCCAGGGTGGTCGCCTTCGCGGATCGGGTGTACCGCGAAGCCGGTGGTCCACACGGTGACCGCGGCCGGGACGGTCCCGCCGTCGGCGGCGACGGCTCCTGTGTATCCGGTTCCGAGAACGAGGATGCGGTGCTGCATTTCCCTGCTCCTGTCGTGTGCGGCTTCGCCTCCTGAGCCGGGCGGCCCCGTTTCCTGACAGGAAATCGGTGTGAAGCACATCACATCGCGCTCAGAAGATGGTGAACAGGGGCTTCCCGTGGTCGGCCGCCGCCCAGCGCGCGGTCGCGCGTTCGAGCTTGTCGGGGTTGATCTGGTTGCGGACCGCGACGATGCCCTCGGCGGTGACCTCCAGGCACGTGACGCCGACGACCCGGCCGTCCACGACGGCCACGATGGCGGGCTCGCCATTGGCGGTCCAGGCGTAGATCCCGGGTGAGCCGCCGACCAGGGCGCGCTTGGCCCCGCCGGGTTTGAGCAGGCCCCGCAGGAACTTCGCGACCGCGACGGCGCCCTCGAACGCCTTGGCACGGGCCGGGATCTTGCCGCCGCCGTCGCCGATCGCGACGGCGTCCCCGGTGAGCAGGTGCACGAGCGGCTCGGTCTGACCGCTGGCGGCGGCCGCGAGGAACTCCTCGACGATCCGCCGGGCGGCGGCCTCGTCGATCTCGGCGCGGGCCCTGCCGTCCGCGACGTGCTTCTTGGCGCGGTGGAAGGTCTGCTGGCTGGCGGACTCGGTGATGCCGAGGATCTCGGCGATCTCCCGGTGCGGGTAGTCGAAGGCCTCCCGCAGCACGTACACCGCCCGCTCGCCGGGGGAGAGGCGCTCCATCAGGGTGAGGACCGCGTAGGAGACCGATTCGCGCTGCTCCGCGGTCTCGGCCGGGCCGAGCATCGGGTCCCCGGCGAGCAGCGGCTCGGGAAGCCACTGGCCCACGTACGTCTCGCGGCGTGCCCGCGCGGAGGTGAGCTGGTTGAGGCACAGGTTGGTGAGGACCTTCGTCAGCCATGCCTCCGGCACCTCGACGCGCTCGACGTCGGCGGCCTGCCAGCGCAGGAACGTCTCCTGCACGGCGTCCTCGGCCTCACCGGCGGAGCCGAGGAGGCGGTAGGCGATGGCCTCCAGGCGCGGCCTGGACGCCTCGAACCGGTCGACGTCGTTCACGGTCAGGGGCATGACCCGATCCTAGATCGGACGGCGGGCGCCGGTCCCCACGGCCGGTGCCCGCCGGCAGCCGTGATGGGCCCGGTGATTCGGCATGCTGTCGGTCCTGGCCGAGTTGCAGCGCGAGCTGATCGTCGCTGACACGATGGACGGCCTGGCCTCCGCCCGTGCGCGGGGCCGGGTCGGGGGCCGTCGCCCCCGCCTCACCCCCGAACAGGCGACGCTGGCTCAGGAGCTGTGCGACGCGCGAGTCAAGACCGTCCAGCAGATCGCTGACCTGTTCGGTGTGCCCCGCTCCACCGTCTACGGCCGCCTAGACAAAGACACCACTGTGCATAGGCAGCCGAAGGCGAAGCCCACGACGAACGCGTAGCCGTCATCCGATCAGATGCTCCAGGCGCTCGCCGCTCAGCGCCGACACCCGCCAGTAGGGGGCCCGGAGCCTCTGAACATAACGCGTATACCTCCGAGCTGAGCCGGGACATGGCACCGGCAAATCATCAGAAGAGGCTGTGCTTCTCCGGCAGATCAACGACGCCTGCCAGCGCCAGCCCCGCGAACACGATCAAGGCAACAGCGAGGACACCGAGCAGGAGCCAGGCGATCGGATGGCCGAGGTTGAGGGTCCACGAGGAGGAGCCGAGACGGGCGTGCACGAGCAGGGCCGGGTCGCGGCGGTTGACGTAGACGGCGCCGGCGAGGAACCAGTGGCGGTCGTCCTCGCGCGGGCCGACCCCGGAGTCCTCCAGTTCCTCGCCTGGCCGGGCGGGGAGCCGGTGCCCGGCCTGGCCCACCTTGATCTCCCAGATCAGCCAGCCGCCCAGCAGCACGATGAGCGGGGCGAAGACGACCACCTCCCAGACGATCGCAGGGGTGACGATCTCCCACAGCCGCAGACCTGCGAAGAACAGGCTGAGGTTCAGGCAGGCCGCCGACAGCAGCGACATCGTCGCGACGCCGCGCAGGTAGGTGCGGTAGCGGCGGGCTGAGCCCTGGGGTCTGGCGGCATCGAGGTCGGGGCGGGCGCGCAGCACGGCCAGGACCGTGACGAGAACGATCAGGATGACGGCGATCTGGTAGATCACCGGCTGGAAGGCGCTCAGCACCGTTGTCGGCTCACGCTGTGAGGAGGCTGTGCCGTACCCAAAAGACAGCGGCAGCGTGGCGGGCAGTCCGCCGTAGCGCGCCCAGCCGATGCCCGCGGTGAGCAGCAGCACGGCCAGGGCGGGAAGGCTCCACAACCACGGCACGCGAACCGGGTCGGTGCGGAAGGTGGTGTCCACGGTGACGCCCTGACGACGCTCGGCCGCCCACCCGCCGGCGAGCTTGGCGGCGCGGACCATGCGATGAGCGCGGTAGAACAACAGCAGGTCCACGGCCATCACCACCGTCGTGGTGAGGCCGATCGCGCCGGCGGATCCCGAGAGCGGCAGCACCAGGATCGAGACCACCGCAGCGATCACAGCCACCAGGACGGTCAGGCGAGCGTAGAACCGACGCGCCGCGACGATGACGGGATCGCCCACCCGCTGGATGCCCACGCGCACTCCGAACGGCAGGGTGGGCCTGGCCAGCGCCGGAAGCGCCAGCATCAGGGACGTGACCAGCGCGATGAGGATCACGCTGGCGCAAAGGACCAGGATCACGCGCCCTCCTCGAAACCGATCAGTAGCGCCTCACACCGGCGCAGCACATCCTGCCGGTCCATGCCATGAACGGTGGCTTCTGCCAGCAGCACACGCATGCGTTCCTCCCAGTCATCGATAAAGGGGGCCTCGGGCGGGCCAGTGGCGGCATCACGCCGTACGACCGCGCCGCTCTTGCGGTTGATCCGGATCACGCCCTGCTGTCGCAGCAGGTCGTAGGCCTTGCTCACGGTATGAAAGTTGATGCCGAAATCCGCGGCGAGTTGCCGCGTGGAGGGTAACGGGTCGCCTTCGCGCGCCTGCCGTCTAGCGATCGCCTCCACGATCCGGTCCCGGATCTGCTGGTAGATCGGGACCTCGCTGTCGAGGTCAAGGGTCAGCTGCACACGGCAACTCTATCTGATATACAACTAATAGAACAGATGGCATTTGAAGGGCACATCATGCTGCAGGTAGAGATCCACCAGGAAACGCTGACCATCCGCTTCGCCCCATGGGCACGGTTGTTCACCAGGACCGGCGCTGTGAGCGTGCCGCTGACGGCGATCGCTGAGGTGCACCTGCTCGACCGGCCGCTTGGAGCTGCCACGGGCACGCACTACGGCCTGCTCGTCTCCGGCGTCATCAAGGTCGGCATCTGGACGTCCCTGACCGGCGTCAAGCGCCTGGTCGCCGCCCGGCGGGAGGTCAGCGGCCTGCGGATCGTCCTGAAGAGCCGGGTGCCGGGCCACGACGAGCTGATCCTCAGTGTTCCGGGCGCCGAACAGCTTCAGCGCCAGCTGATCGCGGTGATGGCATGAACATCGAGGCGCAGGGCCTGACCAAGGCGTTCGGGCCGATCAGTGCCGTCACCGACCTCAGTTTCGAGGCCGAAGCGGGCATCGTGACGGGATTCCTGGGGCCGAACGGCGCCGGCAAGACCACCACCATGCGGATGATGTTGGGCCTGGTCACGCCGACCTCCGGCACCGCCACGTTCGGCGGTCACCGCTACGCCGACCTGCCCCACCCGTCGGCCACCGTCGGAGCCGTGCTGGACAGCGCGGGCTTCCACCCCGCCCACACCGCCCACGACCACCTGCGGGTCTACGCCCGCATGGGCCGGCACGGCACGGCCCGGGTCAACCAGGTCGCTGACCTGACCGGGGTGTCGGCCTTCGCCGGCCGCCCCACGCGCACCCTGTCCACCGGCATGCGGCAACGCCTCAGCCTGGCCACCGCGCTGCTCGGCGACCCCCAAGTGCTGCTGCTGGACGAACCGAGCAACGGCCTGGACCCCGAAGGCATCGCCTGGCTGCGGCAGTTCGTCCGCGAGCTGGCCACCGACGGCCGCACCATCCTCATCTCCAGCCATGTGCTCGGCGAGATCGAGCACATGGCCGACCACGTGGTGGTGATCCGCGACGGACGGCTGGTCACCACCGGACCCATCACCGGCCTGTACGGCACAGCCACCGTGCTGGTCCGCGCCCCGCAAGCGGACCTGTTCGCGGCCAGGCTGATGGCGAGCGGAGTCCGGGTGGAACATCCGCAACCGGACCTCCTTCGCATCCACGGCCTCAGCACCGCGCAGGTCGCCGACGCGGCCGCCTCGCACGGCGTCACGCTGCACGAGATCACCCCCGAACGTCCCACCCTCGAACAGGCATTCCTGCACCTCACCGGAGGTTCCCGATGACCGCACTCCTCGCCGCGGAATGGACACGCCTGACCAGCACCAGGCTCTGGCTGTGGGGTCTGCTGGCCACGCTGGGCAGCGGAGCACTCATCGGCCTGCTCGCACTTGTCGGGCCGGAAAACTTCACTCCTCCGCTGCCCGGGCTGGTCACCGCCCAAGGCACCCACGTGCTGCTGGGCCTGCTGGGCTTCACCGTCTTCGCCCCCGCTCTGCTCGGCACCATCGCCGTGTCCTCGGAGTACCGGCACGGGACCATCACCACCACGACGTTGTTCGCTCCCAGACGCTGGACCTGGCTGGCAGCCAAGCTGGCGATCTACACCGGGGCTGGGCTCGCCTACGGCGCGATAGCCGCGGCTGTGGCCGGCGGCGCTCTGTTCGGCGTGGCCATGCTCAAGGGCATCACGCTTGGCCTGCCGACCGTCATGGTCGCGGCCTTGCTGGCCCGCATCGCCCTGACCATGGCGGTCTACACCCTGCTGGGCGTCGCCGTGGGCGCTCTCCTCCGCAACCAGGTGACCGCTCTCGTCGCCGTCGGCGCCTATTTCTACATGATCGAGACCGTGTTGATGTTCGTCCCGGGAATCAAAGTGCTCTATCCGTATCTCCCGGGCGGCGCCACTGCCGCGCTGACCGGCTTCACCTATCTAGCGGATGCCGTGGCCAGTCAGACCGGTACCTCTGCAGCCCGACTCCTGTCCGCGCCGGCAGGCGGTGGCGTCTTGGTCGGCTATGCCCTGATCGCGATTGCCATCGCCGTCGCGGCCCCGTTGCGGCGAGACATCATGTGAGCGTCCCGACAGACCCACTCCCTCTTTCAGGGCATTCTCGCCCATATTCGGCTCCGTGGATCCAAGGCTCAGAGTGGATCGTCTGACTGTTGAACCTGGGCGCTCAGGCCTCGCCCTCGGTCAGGCCCGGCCGGTACGGGCGGGCCGAGCCGATGTTCTTCAGCCGGGGCGGCAGCTTGAAGTCCAGCAAGTGCGAGAACGCGAAACCAACGATCGAAGCTCCGTGGGCATCGGTGTACTGGCGATCGATCTCCGCGCTGGTCAGGTGACGGAGCAAGTCCTCGATCATCGAGGCCACCTCGGAGTCCGTGGTGGAGCGTACCTGGCTGTAGATGCACACGTTCTTACGTTCTACATGCCAATACACCATGATCCCGGCACCGCCGTAGCGCTGGTGCCATTCGGTCATGAAGTTCGCCGACCAGGAACCGAACTTGCGCGAGTCCGACGCGCACGCCGTGCCCGGCCCCCACAACGAGACGTCGCGCACCTCCAGCGTCTTGTTGACCACCGTGCGGATCGCGGCCCGCAGCGATGCCAAGCTCGACCGGATCGAGCAGGTGCTGGAACGCTTCCCGGACCCGGTCTTCGCCTTCGACGAGTTCAGGCCCCTGGGGATCCGGCCCACCGCAGGCTCCTGCTGGGCGAAGCAGGGCAAGCCAAACCGGCTGCCGGCGACCTACCGCCGCACCCGCGGCAGTTCACCCTGGCCGACTCCCACCGCCGCAGCCACCCTGCGCGAACCCAGGCACTGCACCGCTACCTGCGCTGGCGCAACACCAACGCCCGCCACCTCGACGTACTCGCCGCCCAACGCAAGGAACGCGCCCGCACCCGCAGCGAAAAGGGCATTCGCTGGGGCGGACGCCCCCTCGACACTGCGGCCTGACCAACCGCGAACGGCAGCCTCCGAATGCCGACGGGGCAGGTTCAGGAGAAGGACAGCGACAGAAGGATGACTCAGGAGGCGAACGGCTCGATCTCCCCCGCGAAGACGATGACCTGGTCGATGAGGCTCCGTCGCAGATGGACGACATCCGTTCCCGCCAGGCGGGGGCCTCCATCAGGCGTGGTGAAGACCCACTGGTACCGGGCCCATTCGTCAGGCATGTCCACCGCTGAGCAGCGCACCATCGTGCCGGTCCCCGCCGGGTGGCGTCGGATGTCCAGCACGAACCGCTCGACCGCCCCGATTCCTTCGCTGCGACCCAACGGCCCCCAGAAGACCACGTCTGAGGTCAGGGCCTGGGAGAGCAGGGCGGTCACATGGCTGTCGTCCGAGGCGTTGAACGCGGAGATGAACGTGTCGATCGCGGAGCGTGCGGTCTCTTCCGGCATGCCCCAGTAATACCAGGGGTTTCGCGTGCGCTCGTCCCACGAGCCGCCTTCCGAGGCCGGTGGGTGGCTGGCGGCATGGACGTGCACGATGCGTACCTCCGACGGGCCGGTGATGCCGGTGCGCGCGTCTCGTCGGCGCCCGGCCCGGTCGCGGGGAACGGCCTCGATGTCGGCCAGAACGGTTTTGCCCTGCCGGGTGATCAGCCGCCAGGCGGTGTGGACGACGTGCGCCCACCAGAGGCCGTAGAGATTTCTTGGGCAGCGCAGGGCGACGCCCAGGGACAAACGATTGTCCGCGACAATGTAAAGATCGCGGACCTCGGTCCTGGGGTGGACTATTATCAGGACTCAAAGATCACTCCCGGAGCAACGCATCAATACATCGTCACACCGGCGTCGCTCACAAAGGGAACTCATCCCGTCCGGGGCATGAAGATCACTGCCCCCCAGACCAAGGCGGGAGAAGAGAAAGTTGACACCCTGGGGCGCTATGCGGACATCCGGTCCTCTGCTGCGGCCGCCGAAGGCGAGACCACGGTGCCCTGGGAAACGTTCATTCCACAAGCAAAGGTTGACGCGCCTCCCATAGGGTGCGAGTACGGTAGGGGCTACCAGTTCGGGGGAGACAACCGGTCGTACGACTGGACATCCTCGCGCTTCCGGACAGCGCTGAGCGCCGTAATGGACCGGGAAACCAAGGACGTCGGCGGCCATGGGGCCGTTGGAGCCACTACCGTCTACAACGCAAGGACGGGCGCACTCGTGGCAACGAAGACGGCCTCCGACGATAACCTGAAGGCATATGGGCTGGGACCCGGCTCAAACTATGTCGATCTCCGGCTGGTCGACCACGCCGCCAATCCATTCTGCTCTGTCGGAGCCATCGACGGTGCTATCACAATGCGGGTAACCCAGAGCGGGAACTGGTCGATCAGATCTGCCAATCATCGTCAAATGCCCAACCATCATATCTACGCCAGATGCTGCCGTAGCAGCCCGTTGGTGTTCTCGCTGGTCCCTCGCTGCCAGGGCTGCGCCGTTTGCAGAAGCAGACCGGGACACCGGTGTCGTTGCCGAAGAGGCGATGCTCGGCCATCTCCCGGCCGTGATCCCAGGTCGGCGAACGGCGCATCTGCGGCGACAGGCCGGTGAAGACGCGGGTCAGATGCGGCCGGACCTGCGCGGCCTTGATTCCATCGGGCAGCGCCACCAGCACCACGTAGCGGCTGGTGCGCTCGACCAGGGTGGCGATCGCCGGGGGACGGCTGCCCATCACCGGATCGCCCTCCCAGTGACCAGCGACCAGACGGGTCTCGACCTCGACCGGGCGAGCTTGTCTTCCACCAGGCCACGTGAATGGAGGTGCTGAGCCGGCCCGGCCGGCTCTCCAGCCCGCTCACCCCGCGCATCGATCGATCCGGCCTCATCCCGGAAGGAGCGAGGCCGGAACGCGAGGTCTTCAGGGGCCTTCTAGCTCTGGCTCTCCCGGGACCGGCGGTCATAGGACTCGCGGGCGTCGTGCACCTGCTCTATGTGGCTCTCGGCCCACAGCTTGATGGCCCGCATGACCGGCTGGAGGTCCCGGCCGAGGTCGGTGAGGGCGTAGTCGACGCGGACCGGGACCGACGGGGTCACCGTACGGGAGACGAGGCCGTCGCGTTCCAGGCCACGGAGGGTCTGGGTGAGCATCTTCTGGCTGACACCCGCGATGATCCGGCCCAGATCGCTGTAACGCAGCGGGCCGTCGGCCAGCGCGTTCAGGATCAGGCTGACCCACCTGTCGCTGATCGTGTCGAGCAGTTCCCTGGCCGGGCAGGCCGCCAGGTAGGCGTCGTACGCGGCCCGTGCCTCCTCGCGCCGCTGGGCGGCCGTCCGCGTCGCCATGGCGCTCCCTCCCGTGCGTTACGCACCTCGACGTGCGTACTTCCCGGTGGAGAGTAACACTCCTTAGGTTCGTCGCATTGGTCAGGCGCACCGGCCGGAACCGGTGCGGACGAAGGAGGCAGTGATGCGCGCGGTGGTGGTCCGGTCGTTCGGCGGTCCCGAGGTCCTGGAGATCGAGGAGGTGCCCGTGCCGCCGGTCGGCGCCGGCCAGGTGCGGATCAGGGTGGAGGCGGCGGGCGTCAACCCCGTCGACGCGGCGGTCCGCGCCGGAACGCTCGTGGCCGGGGGGCTGGCGGAACGCCGCGAGGTCCACGGAATCGGCTGGGACGTGGCCGGAGTGGTCGAGGAGACCGGTCCCGGGGCCGGGGGATTCGCGCCGGGTGACCGGGTGATCGGTCTGGCCGACCGGCTCGACCTCCCCCTCGGGGCCTACGCCGAGCAGATCGTGCTGGACGCCGGGGCGGTGGCCCACGCCCCGGTTCACGCCACCGCGACGCAGGCCGCCACGCTGCCCCTGAACGTCCTCACCGCCGACCAGGCGCTGGACCTCGCCGGCCTGACCGAGGGGCGGACCCTGCTGGTGACCGGCGCCGCGGGCGGGGTGGGCGGCTACGCCGTCGAGCTGGGCGTGGCACGGGGGTTGCGGGTGGTCGCCGTCGCCGGGGCCGGGGACGAGCAGCTCGTCCGCGGCTTCGGCGCGGAGTTCTTCGTGCCCCGGGACGCCGAGCTGGGCTCCGCCGTACGGGACCTGGTGCCGGGAGGGGTGGACGGCGCGGTCGACGCCGCGGCGGTCGGCACGGCCGCCCTCACCGCGGTGCGCGGCGGCGGTTCCCTCGTGGCCGTGCTCGGCGGCGCGGCGCCCGTCCCGCTGCGCGGCACCCGGGTGACCAACGTCTGGATCCGCGCCGACGGCTCCCGGCTCGCCGAGCTCGTCGAGCTGGCGGACGGCGGGCGGCTGACCTACCGGGTGGCCGGCGTCCTCCCGCTCGACCGGGCCGCGGAGGCCCACGAGCGCCTCGCCGCGGGCGGCCTCCGCGGCCGTCTCGTCCTGGTTCCCTGACGGCCCCGCCTCCTCCGGCGGCCTGCCGCCCGGGCGCTCCGGAACCCCTACGACGGCGGCCGAGGGGAAATGTCCGGCCGATGCCCGATCGAAGCCCTGGAGCCGGCCGGAACGCCGGGACACGATCGGCACGGCAGGAAAACCGACGGAAGGAATCCTCGTGCGTTTACGAACCGTGATCGGCCTGGTGCTCGCGGCCCTGCTGATACCGCTCACCGCACCGGCCTCACATGCCGAGATCGGGACCACCGCCGCCTTCGACCCGAACCCGACGATCGGCGGCCCCGGCGTTCCCGCACCGCACTACGCCACGGGAGCGCGCGGTGTGAGCGCGCCCTCCTATCTGCCGAGCTGCCCGTACCAGCGCGTCTGCGTCGCGGTACTCGACTACCAGGACGATCGCATCAACACCTGGAAGATCTGGGACCTGTACCAGTGTGGGGACTATTCACTGTACAACTGGTACAGCCGCGGCTGGATCAGGAACAACCAGTCAGGCAACGCGGTGGCGATCCGCATGAACTCGACCTTCACCATGCTGACTCCCTCCCACCCGGTCGCCGACCAGTGGCGGGACGTCGACTGGGCGCCCGCCTGGTACTTCAGGCCATGCTGACGACGCGGGCCGGATCCTGAGCCGACGGCGTACCGGCGGAGCCGGCAGGGGGCGGGCGGAACGTCACGACCACCGGCGGGGTGATCGCGGTGGCGGCGGGTGGCTGCCGGCCCCGGGACGGTGAGAAGGCCGTGCCCCGGTGACGGGTCAGTCACCGGGGCACGGCCGCATCCTGGCGGCGTGCTCGCGGACCAGGGCGTGCAGCCGGTAACGGCCGGGGGCGGCCTCCAGCAGGAGGTGCACGTCCAGTAGCCGCTCCAGCAGCCGCTCCGCCCGGGACGCGGTCGTCTCCAGCAGGGCGGCGGCCGTGTCGGTGCCGAAGTGGGCGCCGTCGTACGACCCCAGCAGCCGGTACGCGCGCCGCAGGTCGGCGGGGAGTCGGTCGTAGGAGAGGTCCAGTTCGGCGGCGACGTCGTACCGGCCGGCCTTCAGCTCGCCCAGGCGGTCACCGGCGAGCCGGTCGAGCAGGTGCCGCACGGTCCAGGTGGGGTGCGCCCGCAACCGGTCGGCGGCGACGCGGACGGCCAGCGGGAGCAGCCCGCAGCGGGCCACGACCTCGTCCAGGACGACGCCGGGCACGCCCGCGACGCGCTCCCGCCCCGCCACGCCGGCGAACAGGGTGACCGCCGCCGCCGGGGACAGGAGGTCCAGCGACAGGTTCCGGGTGTCTCCGGGGCCGCTCAGGCGCCGGCGGCCGGTGACGATCACGCGGCAGCCGGGGCCTCCGGGCAGCAGCGGATGGATCTGGTGCTCGTCGGCGGCGTCGTCCAGGACGATCAGGACCCGGCGTTCGGCCAGCACGCTGCGGTACAGCGCCGCCCGGTCGTCGAGATGCTCGGGGACGTCCCCGCCGGGGACGCCGAGCGCGCGCAACATGCGGGCCAGGGCATGCCCCGGCTCGACCGGGGCGGTGGCGCGGGCGTGGCCGTGCAGGTCCACGAAGAGCTGCCCGTCCGGGAAGCCGGGCGCGAGCCGGTGGGCGGCGTGCACAGCCAGCGCGGTCTTGCCCGACCCCGCCATGCCGTCCAGCGAGACGACCGGCGGCGCGTCACCGCCGTGGTCCTGCAGGACCGTGAGCTCGCGGTCCCGGCCGGCCAGCGACGTGAGGCCGGCGGGGAGCTGGCGGGGGACGATCACCGCCGCGGGCGGTGGGCGGGTCCCGGCGGGGTCGTCGCCGCCGGCGGGCGACGGCCCGCGGGTGACGGCGGTCAGCAGCGCCCGCTCCGCGCCGTCCAGCCCCAGCGCCTGCGCCAGCAGCACGACGGACCGGCTGCGGGGCTGCCAGAGCCCGCCGTTCTCCAGCCGCCGCACGGTCCTGACATTGAGCCCCGCCTTGTCGGCGAGTTGCTCCTGGGTCATCAACGCCCGCTCCCGCCATCCCCGCAGCAACCGTCCCGCGGAATGCCCGGCGCCGGTCTCCCGTGCGGCGTCGAGCAGAGGCCATCGTGCCGAGTACAAGGTGTCTCCCGCCGTCCCCATGGAGGGCCTCGGCCGGAGCCGGGCCTCTCGATCAACTGGCAGCGCGTCCATCAGAACCGCGTTCGGGCCGTTCAAGCCACTGGTGGGACGACATCGGACGAAATCGGACGACAGTCGTTTGATGCCGGTGGTCGTGGTTTGTCAGAATGACCGTCATGGGCGAGCGGGGGGACCATCCCAACGAGGTGTGCCCCTACCAGGGTCTCGCCCCGTTCGAGGCGGGCAAGGCCGAGCTGTTCTTCGGCCGTACGCGGGCCACGCGCAATCTCCTCGAACGCCTCGGACGACGGCTGACCGGCCACGGGTCCGTCCTGCTCGTCTCGGGCGCCTCGGGCGTCGGCAAGTCCTCGTTGTTACGCGCGGGCCTGATCCCGGCGGTGACGAAGGGCGAGCTGCCGGTCGCCGGGGCGCGGGAATGGCGGTGCCTGCTCGCCACGCCCACCGCGACGCCGTTACGCGCGCTCGCGCGGGTCTGGGCACAGGCGTTCGGCGGGCACGCGGAGACGGTGGCCGAACGGCTGCGGAACGATCCCCGGCGGGCCCTCTCGGACGCCCTGTCCGGGGAGCCGCCGGGCGCCCGCCTCCTGCTGGTGGTCGATCAGTTCGAGGAGCTGTACACCCTGGTGACCGACGAGCGCGAGCGTCAGGCGTTCGTGACGGTCCTGCACACGCTGGCCGACGGCCGGGACGGCGCCGCAGTGATCATCGGCGTACGCGCGGACCACTGGGACCGCTGTGCCGCCTACCCGCAGTTCGCCGAGGCCATCCAGGACGGTCAGGTCATCGTCGAGCCGATGACGGAGGCGGACCTGCGGCTGGCCATCACCGGCCCCGCCGCCACGACCGGCCTGAGGATCGAGCCCGGCCTGGTGGAGACCATCCTGGCCGAGCTGCGGGCCGGCGATCGTTACCAGGCCGGTGCGCTGCCGCTGCTCTCGCAGGCGCTGCGCAACACCTGGGAACGGCGCACCGACGGCACCCTGACCCTCCGGGGGTACGAGGAGTCGGGCCGGGTCCGCGACTCCGTGCGCCGCACGGCCGACGAGGTCCTGGAGCGGCTGACCGCGGAGGACCGCAAGGCCGCGCTGCGGATCTTCCGCCGACTGACCCTGATCACCGCGGGCGGACAGGTGGCGCGGCGCGGCGCGCGGCTGGCCGACATTCACGCCGCCGCCTCCGCGCACTCGGAGCGGCGGCGGGAGGAGGTCGGGGCGCTGCTGTCCGCGTTCGCCGACCGGCGCCTGCTCACCCTGAACGAGGACACCGTCGAGATCGCCCACGACGCCCTCCTGACCGCCTGGCCCGCGCTGCGGCAGTGGCTCGAACCCGACCTCGCCGCACAGACCGTGTACGACCTGCTGCTGGAGGCCGCCGCGCAGTGGGCCGACAACCACCGCGATCCCGCGTTCCTCTACCGGGGCGCCCGGCTGCTGGCCGTACAGGACAGCCGGCCCCGCTGGGACCGCGATCCCGACGGCTACCCGCCGCCGGGCCCCGTCGTGGAGAGCTTCGTCGCGGCGTCCACGCGGGAGGTGCGGCGGGCGAGCCGCCGCCGCAGGCTCGCCGCGGCCGGCCTCGCGATGCTGTCGGTGCTCGCCCTGATCGCCGCCGCCACCGCCGTCAACGCGGCGGGCGAGGCCGACCGGCAGCGCAGGGTGGCGCTCTCCCGCCAGCTCGCGACGCAGAGCGAGGTCACCGGCGACGTCGCCCTGTCCTCGTTGCTGGCCGTGGCGGCCTGGGGCATCGCCCACACCGACGAGGCCCGCAGCCGGCTGCTGTCCGCGGCCACCGGCACCGGCCGGGGCGAGCTGTCCGGGCACACGAGAGGCGTCACGTCCCTGGCGTTCAGCGCCGACGGCTCGATCGTGGCCACGGGCGGCGACGACGGCACCGCGCGCCTGTGGGACACGAAGGCGCGCAGGCAGCTCGGCGCGCCGATCACCCGCGCGAAGTTCGACTGCCCCGGCGTGGAGCTGGCCCTGAGCCCCGACGGCCGGACGCTGGCCACCGCGTGTCTCGGCACCGTCCGGTTCTACGACGTGGCCACCCGTCGCGAGCTGGGCCCCGAGCTGGACCACGACGAGATCGTGTCGGCGCTCGCGTACAGCCCGGACGGGAGGACCATCGTGACCGGCGACGTCACCGGAGTCGTCCGGCAGTGGGACACGGCCACGCACCGCCCGCGCGGCCCGGCCATGGGCCGCCCCGACCGCGGGATCGAGCGGGCGAACATCGTGCGCAGGGTGGCGTTCGCCCGCGACGGCAGAAGTCTGGCCGTCGCGAGCGGCAAGGCCGTGCGGCTCTGGGCCCCCGTCACGTCCCGCCCGCTGGGCGCTCCGATCGCCAGGCAGAGCGAGACCGTCCTCGACGTCGCGTTCAGCCCGGACGGGGCCACGATCGCGACCCTGAGCCTCGACAACGTCGCCCGGCTGTGGAGCGTGGCCTCGGGCGAGCGGACGGCCGTGATCAGGGATCGCAACATCGGCTTCGACTCGATCGCCTTCAGCCCCGACGGCACCCGGATCGCCACCGGCGGGCGCACCGGTCGCACCGTCCTGTGGGACACGGCCACCCGGCAGCAGGTGGTCGCGCTCCAGGACAACAACGCGGGCGTCGAGCGGGTGGCGTTCAGCCCCGACGGGAAGCTGCTGGCCGCCGCCGGCGGCGACGGCGTCGTACGGCTCGCCGACCCGCAGGTCCACCTGCAGACCGGGCGGCCGATGCCCGCGCGGGGAGCCGTCGCGCTGAGCCCCGACGGGCGGACCCTGGCCACCGGCGGCGCCGGTGAGAAGAGCCCCGACGTCCAGTTGTGGGACGTGGCCGCCCAGCGCCCCATCGGTCCGCCGCTGCGCTCCCCGGGCGCCCGCGGCTCCGTGACGAAGATCGTGTTCACGCCCGACGGGCGCACGCTCCTGACGTCCGGCCTGGACGGCCTGCGGCTCTGGGACCTCGCGAGCCGCCGCCTGATCGTCCACGACGCCGAGTTCGACGGCCTGGCCCAGCTCAGCCCCGACGGCAGGTTCGTCGCCGTCCAGCGCGAGCAGGCCATCGCGTTCTGGGACGTCGCGAGCCACCGGGAGGTCGGGCCGCGCATCCGCGTACCCGACCACACCGACGTCATCACGGGGATGGCCATCAGCCCCGACGGCAGGACCCTGGCGAGCGCGGGCTTCGACTCGCGGGTGCGGCTCTTCGACGTGGCCACCCGCCGCCAGCTGGAGGGCACACCGCCCGCGGTCGCCGGTGGGCTGGTCAACGACCTGGCCTTCAGCCCCGACGGGCGGACGCTGGCGTACACGGCGGACGACGACGCCGTGCGGCTGTGGGACCTCCCGCGCCGCCGCACGGCCGGCGTGGCGCTGATCCCCGAGGACGACGTGCCGTACTCGCTGGCGTTCAGCCCGGACGGCGAGGTGCTGGCCACCGGCCTGCGGAGCGGCGCCGTGCAGCTGTGGGACCTGCGGACCTACCGGCCGCTCGGCACCCCGATGACCGGCCACTCCCGTGGCGTGGTCGCGCTCGTCTACGACCGGGGCGGTACGGCCGTGGCCACGGTGGCGGGCGACGGCACCGCGCGGCTGTGGAACGTCGCGACGCCCGCCGACCTGGTGTCCGCGGCCTGCGCCAACGCGGGCCGCGCACTCGAGCGCGGCGAATGGGAGACGCTCATCTCGCAGGAGGAGTACCACCCGACGTGTTCGTGACCCTCGATCGTCTCGCGGAGAGAGCCGGCATGTTCCTGCGAGGGCTGCGGCGGCGGACGGGCAGGCCGGTCCCCGAGCTGGTCGGCCTGTTCCGCTCGATCATCGACGGGGGCCGCGACTTCCACCCGATCGCCTCCGACTTCCTGCAACACTTCATGGACGGCGCGGGCGCCTCCAGGACGATGTCACTTCGCTGGCTGCGCTCGTTCAAGGTGATCAAGAAGGCCGAGCGCAGGAACCAGCGCCGGTTCGAGCGGCAGCTCCTCCGGCAGGCCGGGCTGCTGGAGGAGCACGGCTCGTCCTGGCTGCACGACCACTGGGACGTGCGGATCAACGCCTTCATCGGCACCGAGTTGTTCTACGTCAGCAGGATGAGCCTGCTGCGCTCGCAGGGCTCGTTCGTCCTGACCAGGGACGGGCGGGAGGTGCGGGTGTCGGGAACGGTCCGTCACAGCTGGTTCGACCCCTACGACTGGGATCGTGGGCGCTGGGTCTACATCCCCCGGCACGGGTTCGTGCCCATCGCGGTCGGCCGGGACCTGGTCGAGGCCGACGAGGCGCGCAACTTCCTGATGGAGTCCCGCCACGTCCAGACGCTGGAGGGCGTGTGCGTGCCCGGCCGGTGGCCCCGGCGCGGCCGGGCGACGTTCGTGTGGGCGCTGGTGAGGACGGGGTCCTGATGAGTGCGGATCGTCCTCTGCCGCCCGACCCGGCGCGGGCCGCCACCGTGGAGGAGTTCGTCGGGTCGCTGGTCCGGCTCAGGCAGTGGGCGGGTGAGCCGTCCCTGAGCCGGCTGCGCTCGCTCGGCGGCCGGACGGCGGCCTCGGACGGGGCCATGGTGGACACGCTGCCGAAGAGCACGACCTCACACGTGTTGCGGCAGAGCGGCCGCTTGCCGCGGTGGGAGTTCGTGCGGGCGTTCGTCACCGCGTGCTTCCTCTCCTGCGACCATCCGGCCGAGTTGATCCCGGCGGAGCTCGAACGCTGGCGGGCGGCCAGAGCGGCCCTGGCCGCCACGCCCCCACCCACCGGCACCGCTCCTTCCGCGCTCCCGCCCACCGGCGCGACTCTTCCGGCGCCGCCACCCGCCGACGCCGCTTCCTCCGCGTCGCCCGCTCCGCCTGCCGAGGAGGTCGTCGTGGCCCCGGCGGAGGGCGGCGCCGGGCCGGACGATGCGGTGGAACTGCTGGTCAGGCGCGTCGTCCGGGAGGAGGACAGGGCGCGCAAAGGGCTGCTCGGCGGTTACGACATCGCCCCCGTCTCGTTCAGCTCGCACTCCGGCCGCGACACCTCCGGCGAGGAACCGGACGACCTGCACACGATCGGCCGCTTCTTCTCCGCCCTGAGCCCCCAGCGCCTGCTGGTCGTGGGCGAGTCGGGAGCGGGCAAGACGGTCCTCGCCATCGAGCTGGTGCTGCAACTGCTGGAACCCCTGCTGACCGCCGGACCCCGCCACCGGATGGTGCCGGTCCGCCTGAACGCGGCCCGCTGGACCCTGAGCAGGCCGTTCGAAGCCTGGCTGGCCGAACAACTGGTGCGCGACTTCGGCCTCGGGACCGACGACGCGCTGCGGCTGGTACGCGACCGCAGGGTGCTGCCGGTGGTGGACGGCCTGGACGAGCTGGACCCGGAGCCGTCGGCCGGCTCGCCACGCCGGGCGATCGGCCTGCTGGCCGAGCTCAACCGCTACAGCGACCTGTCCGGGCGGCGGCCCGGCGCGGTCGTCGTGACCTGCCGGGCCGACCGCCACGACGAGCTGCGCGCGGCCGGGGTCTGGCTGGACAACGCCGTCCTGATCCGGCTCCACGACCTGACCGTCGAGCAGATCGCCGTGTACCTCACGGCCCGCTGGCCGGACGGCCACCCCTGCGCGGGGCGGCGCGACGGCATCCGGAAGGCGCTGTCCGGGCCGGCGGGCCGGGCCGTGCACTCCGCTCTCGCCACACCGTGGCGGTTGCTGCTGACCGTCACCGCCGTGGAGTCCGGCGCCGACCCGCGCGAGCTGCTGCGTGTGGACCCGCACGCCGATCCCCGTGAGGGTGCGGAGCTGATCGCGCGGCGGCTGCTGGAGGCGTACGTCCCGGCGGCGACGCGCCTGGCGCCCCGCGCGGGTCGTGCCGCCCGCGCCGCCCGTTCCGCTCACGGCACCGCGTACCAGCCGGACCAGGTGCGGGCGTGGCTCGTGCAACTGGCGGCCCACCTGCGGTGGCAGGCCGCGCGCACCATCGGCGCGGATCGGCCGCCGCCCGGCCTGACGGCGATCGACCTCGTTCCCCACCTGCTGTGGCCGATCGGCGGCTGGCGCCTGGTGCGGGCGCTGCACTGCCTGTGCGCCGTGCTGCTGGCGGTCGTCGCCATGCTCGCCTTCTGGACGGGTTCGGCGGCCGGCGACCTCAGCGCCGGCCCCGGCGCGGAGCAGGTGCTCACCCTGGTGCTCATGACGTCCTGGGTGGGCATCGTGACCGGCCTGTCGCTGTCGTCGTGGCCGGCGGCGGCCGGCGGGCGGAGCGACGTCCCGCGCAGGCGGCGCGTGACCGGCGCCCTGGTCGGAGCGCTCGCGGGCCTGCCCGTCGGCGTGCTCGGCGGGCTGACGGGGCTCCTCCTGACCGACGGGAAGATCTTCGGCCCGGCGTTCGCCGTCGTCGCGGGCGGCACCGGAGGGCTGACGCTCGGCACGGTCATCGGCCTGACCGCCGCCGGCCGGATCGGGGCCGAACGCATGACCGTCTCCGAGGCGATCCTCGCGGAACCCGTCACGCTGACGGGCTTCGGGCTGTGCGGCGCGATCACCGGGCTGGCACCGCTGCGGCTGGCCCACGCCGGCCCCGCGGCGCTGGTCGCGGGGGTGAGCGGGGCCTTCGTGCTGGCGTTCGCGCTCGGGGTCGTCTTCAAGATCACCACCGGGGGGTGGAGCATGGACGCCGAGCTGGCCCATCCACGCGAGGCCCTGCACCGCAACCCGACGATCGGCCTGGCCTTCGGTCTCACCGGCGGGGTCGCCGCCTTCCTGGTGTTCATCATGAGCCAGGGCGTCGTCGAGTCGCTGGTGTGCGCGCTGATCGGCGGCGTGACCTTCGGCCTGTCCTTCGGCGCCGTCGCGTGGACCCGTACCGTGATCGGCCTGACCGTCGCGGCCACGCGCGGGCTGCTGCCGTTGCGGTTGTGGACCTTCCTCGACTGGGCGTGCGAGGCCCGGCTGCTGCGCGTCAGCGGCGCCACGTACCAGTTCCGGCACCGTGAGCTGCAGGACTTCCTGACCTCACCTGACAGCGACGGCTGAACGCCGAACGGTGGAGCTGGTGCCGGCGCCGGGGTCCGCCCTTTTCATAGGGGATCGGCCCGCATAAGCCCTGGCCGAGGCGGCATAGCGGGTTCGAGTCCCCTGCTGATCCGGGTGCGCAGGGAGTGCAGGGCTTGCCTGAGCTCGGCCGGTTCGATGTCGGTGATGTCGGCGTCGAAAGTGAGGATCAGTCCTGCCAATCCCGGCCATGACCATGCGCCAAGTGTGAGTCGGCACGTGGTTTCGGTGTCGTACTCGACTGTTGATCCGCCGGGGGCGAACCGGGCGACGGTGGAGGCGGGCAGGGCGAGGATGGCTGAGCCGCGGCAGGGCCATTCGGCGGCGGCGTCTCCGCGGTCGTGTGCGGTCATGACGAAGGCGACAGGATCACCGTGCGGGATGTCACGTCGGTCGAAGGGGGTGTGTGTGGGCATGTGCGGTTTGAAGCGGTCCACGCGCATCGCGCGCCATCGGTTCGCGTTCGGGTCGAAGGCGACCAGGTACCAGCGGGCGGCCCAGACCACGAGGTCGTGCGGTTCCAGCGTGAGCGTGGCGGGTTCACCGTCACCGGTGTAGTCCACGCGAACGAGGTGCCGCCGACTGATCGCACTGCCAACGGCGCGGACGATCTCGGCGTCGATCGGTGGCGCGGGGAACTCCCAGTAGTTGCGAGCCGAGGAGACGGTGAACGCTTCGGCGTGCAGGCGGCTGCGCGCGGGCATCGCCTGGTGCAGCGTGGCGAGAGCACGGGCCGCGTTCTCGCGGATGCCGGAAAGAACCGTCGGCACCGTCTGGAGCGCGACGGCCGTGGCGACGGCCTGGTCCTCATCGAATACGACCGGCGGCAAGCGGCTGGCGCGACCAAGTCGATATCCGCCACCCGCTCCGCGGACCGCCTCGATCTCGTACCCGAGATCCCGGAGCGTATCGATATCGCGACGCACGGTTCTCGCCGACGCTCCGAGCCGGGTGGCGAGCTCCTCGGCGGTCAGGGTCGCGCCGATCCCGAAGATCGACAGCAGTTTGAGCGCCCGCGCGGAAGTGGCAGCCATGATTCTCCGATCCTCTCACCGAAAGCGGTCACTCCACGGCAACTATGCCGACGATGGTGGCCGACATGACCGATTCACCAAGCCCCGGAGAGGGCACCCGCACCATCGGGGCATCTCCGACACTCAGCGCCGGCGCCGGCGCGACCATGGCGCTGCTGGTGGTGCTCTTCGGGTCCTTCATGGACCTCCTCGACGCGACGATCGTCACCGTCGCGGCCCCGGCGATAGCCCAGGATCTGGGTGCCGGCGACGCTCAGGTCCAGTGGACGGTCGCCGCCTACACCCTCGCCCTGGGCGCGGGCCTGATCACCGGCGGACGGCTCGGTGACCAGTACGGCCGCAAGCGGCTGTTCATGATCGGGCTGGCCGGGTTCATGGTCACCTCGGCGCTGTGCGCGCTGGCCGTTGATCCGGGGATGCTCATCGGCACGCGGATCGGGCAGGGACTGACCGCCGGGATCATGGTCCCGCAGGTGTTCGGGATCATCCGGGCCTCCTTCCCTCCGGGCGAGCGTGCCAAGGCGTTCGGCGCCTACGGAGCGGTCCAGGGCCTCGCCTCGGTCGCCGGCCCGCTGCTGGGCGGACTACTCGTCGACATCAACCTGTTCGACCTGGGCTGGCGCACGGTCTTCTGGATCAACGTGCCCGTCTCGATCCTGGCACTCATCCTTGGCGCGAAGGTCCTTCCGGAGTCCCGCTCCGCCTCGACCGCGCGACTGGACCTCCCGGGCGCGCTCCTCGCGGCCACGGGCATCCTTCTCCTGCTGCTGCCCATCATCCAGACCGAGACATGGGGATGGACCTGGGCCGGCTATGCCCTCCTCGCAGCCGGAATCATCGTGCTCGCGATCTTCCTCGCCCACGAGCGCCGCCTCACCGGACGCGGAAACGAACCTGTCTTCGACCCAGCCCTGCTGAGAATCCGCGCCTTCGCAGTCGGCCTGAGCGCTTCGGTGCTCTTCTTCGGCGGCATCGGGTCGTACTTCCTCACTCTCTCGATCTACCTCCAGAACGGGACAGGCCGGACCGCATGGGAGACCGGCCTGGTGATCCTCCCGTACGCGCTCGGCTCGATCATCACCTCCGGCCTCGGCGTCGCTCTCGCCGCCAAGGCGGGCAGAACGCTCCTGATCATCGGCTCGCTCACCATCGCGGCATCTCAGCTCGTCCTGTGGTCCATCGTCAAGGACGGCGACGATCCCGGATACTGGCTCCTCGCCCTCGCACTCTTCATCGGCGGCCTCGGGCTCGGTCTCGCCGCACCCATTCTCGTCAACGTCGTCCTCGCAGGCGTCCCTGGACGCAACGCAGGCGCCGCGGGCGGGGTGCTCTCCACCGTCAACCAGATCGGCGGCGCCGCCGGCATCGCCGTGCTCGGCACGATCTTCTTCACCGCCGTCACCGGTTCAGCCACCGGAGCACCGATGCTGCCCGACTACAGTCACGCGCTCGGCATCGTCCTGATCGCCTCCGCCGCGCTCTACCTGATCACGGCACTCGTGATGCTCGCACTCCCGAAAGCCGCGGTCGAGCACGCCGGGTAGAGAACCCATGCCACGCGCGGCCGACCGGTCGGCGAGCACGTCCGTAGGGCGGCCAGGACCGGTACGAGGTGGACTTCGGCGCCGCCCGCACGGTCGACGAGGTGCGCCTCTACTTCAAGGACAGCCGCCCCGCCGGCGTCGTACACCTCGCCCGCCGGGCGCGGCGAGGGCGCCCGCGGGGGAGAGGACGGCCGGGAGCCGCGCCGCACCGGCTCCGGCCGGGCCGTACGATTCCGGTGTGACCGGAAGATCCCCCTCGGCGCAGCGCCTGCGCGACCTCGCGCGGCTGCGCCGCGTCCGCGACCGGATCGACCGGGAGTACGCGCAGCCGCTGGACGTCGAGGCGCTCGCCCGCGGCGCGAACATGTCGGCCGGGCACCTCAGCCGCGAGTTCAAGCTCGCCTACGGCGAGTCTCCGTACAGCTACCTGATGACGCGGCGCATCGAGCGCGCCATGGCGCTGCTGCGCCGGGGCGACCTCAGCGTCACCGATGTCTGCTTCGCGGTCGGCTGCTCGTCGCTCGGCACCTTCAGCACCCGCTTCACCGAACTGGTGGGCATTCCGCCCAGCGCCTACCGGCGCCACGCGGCGGGCGCGACGGAGGGGATGCCGTCGTGCGTGGCCAAACAGGTGACCAGGCCGGTCAGGAATCGAGAAGCCCGGGTCGCGGAGCCGCGGGTAGCGTGACCTCCATGGACATCGCCATCCATTCGGTCTTCCTGCCGCACGACGACCCGGACGCCTCCCTGGCCTTCTACCGCGACGCCCTCGGCTTCGAGGTCCGCGACGACGTCGGCTACGGCGGGATGCGCTGGATCACGGTCGGTCCCCCCGGCCGGCCCGGCACGTCCATCGTCCTGTACCCGCCGGCCGCCGACCCCGGCGTCACCGACGACGAGCGCCGCGTCATCGCCGAGATGATGGCCAAGGGCACCTACGCCGCCATCGTCTTCGCCACCGAGGACCTCGACGGCGTCTTCGAGCGGCTCCGGGCCGGCGACGCCGAGATCGTCCAGGAGCCGGCCGAGCAGCCGTACGGGGTCCGCGACTGCGCCTTCCGCGACCCCGCGGGCAACCTGGTCCGCATCAACGAACTGCGCTGAGCCGTCCGGCCGGGAGCCGGGCCCTCCTCCCAGAAGAAAACCGGAAATGTCGCCTGTACCTGGTTAGATCATGCGGGGCGACGCCGGCGGAGACCGAAGGCGGGCCCTCCCATCCCCTGCAACGAATGGAGACCCAGCATGGCCCCGAGGACGGACCCGCAGTCGCCCTCGCCGCACCTCGCCGACAGCCACGACCTGATCCGCGTGCAGGGCGCCCGGGAGAACAACCTCAAGGACGTCAGCATCGAGATCCCCAAGCGCCGGCTGACGGTGTTCACCGGTGTCTCCGGCTCGGGCAAGAGCTCGCTGGTGTTCGGCACGATCGCCGCGGAGTCGCAGCGGCTGATCAACGAGACCTACAGCGCCTTCGTGCAGGGCTTCATGCCGACGCTGGCGCGGCCGGAGGTCGACGTGCTGGAGGGGCTGACCACGGCGATCATCGTCGACCAGGAGCGGATGGGCGCCAACTCCCGTTCCACCGTCGGCACGGCCACCGACGCCAACGCGATGCTGCGAATCCTCTTCAGCCGGCTCGGCGAGCCGAGCGCCGGACCGTCGTTCCACTACAGCTTCAACGAGCCCGCCGGCGCCTGCCAGCGCTGCGAGGGCATGGGCAGGGTGACCGACATCGACCTGTCCCAGCTCTACGACGACGGCAAGTCGCTCAACGAGGGCGCGCTCACCATCCCCGGCTACAGCATGGACGGCTGGTACGGCCGCATCTTCGCCGGTTGCGGCTTCTTCGACCCCGACAAGCCGATCCGCGAGTTCACCGAGGGCGAGCTCCACGACCTGCTCCACAGGGAACCGACCAAGATCAAGGTCGAGGGCATCAACCTGACCTACGAGGGGCTGATCCCGCGGATCAGGAAGTCGTTCCTGTCCAAGGACCGGGAGGCGCTGCAGCCGCACATCCGGGCGTTCGTGGACCGTGCGGTCACCTTCACCGCCTGCCCCGAGTGCGGTGGCAGCCGGCTCAACGAGGCCGCCCGCGCCTCGCGGATCAAGGGCGTCAACATCGCCGAAGCCTGCGCGATGCAGATCAGCGACCTGGCCGGATGGGTCCGCGGCCTCGACGCGCCGTCGGTGGCGCCGCTGCTTGCCACGCTGCAGCAGACCCTCGACTCGTTCGTGGAGATCGGGCTGGGCTACCTCTCGCTCGACCGGCCCTCGGGCACCCTGTCGGGCGGCGAGGCGCAGCGCACCAAGATGATCCGCCACCTCGGCTCCTCCCTCACCGACGTCACCTACGTCTTCGACGAGCCCACCACGGGCCTGCACCCCCACGACATCCAGCGGATGAACGACCTGCTGCTGCGGCTGCGCGACAAGGGCAACACGGTGCTCGTCGTGGAGCACAAGCCGGAGATGATCGCGATCGCCGACCACGTCGTCGACCTCGGCCCCGGCGCCGGTACGGCGGGCGGCGCCGTCTGCTTCGAGGGCACCGTCGAGGGGCTGCGGGCCGGCGGCACCCTCACCGGCCGCCACCTCGACGACCGGGCCGCCCTCAAGGAGACGGTGCGGACGCCCACCGGGAAGCTGGAGATCCGCGGCGCGACGGCGCACAACCTGCGCGACGTCGACGTCGACATCCCGCTCGGGGTGCTCGTCGTCGTCACCGGCGTCGCCGGCTCCGGCAAGAGCTCGCTCGTGCACGGGTCGATCCCGGCCGGCGCGGGCGTGGTGTCGGTCGACCAGGGCGCGATCCGCGGGTCGCGGCGGAGCAACCCGGCGACCTACACCGGGCTGCTCGACCCGATCCGCAAGGCGTTCGCGAAGGCCAACGGCGTGAAGCCGGCGCTGTTCAGCGCCAACTCCGAGGGCGCCTGCCCCAACTGCAACGGCGCCGGCGTCATCTACACCGACCTGGCGATGATGGCCGGCGTCGCCACCGTCTGCGAGGAGTGCGGGGGCAAGCGGTTCCAGGCGTCGGTGCTGGAGTACCGCTTCGGCGGCCGTGACATCAGCGAGGTGCTCGCGATGTCGGTGACCGAGGCCGAGGAGTTCTTCCGCGCCGGTGAGGCGCGCACGCCGGCCGCGCACGCCATCCTCGCCCGGCTCGCCGACGTCGGGCTCGGCTACCTCAGCCTCGGCCAGCCGCTCACCACGCTGTCCGGCGGCGAGCGGCAGCGGCTGAAGCTGGCCACCCACATGGCCGAGAAGGGCGGCGTCTACGTCCTCGACGAGCCGACCACCGGCCTGCACCTCGCCGACGTCGAGCAGCTGCTCGGCCTGCTGGACCGGCTCGTCGACTCCGGCAAGTCGGTCATCGTCATCGAGCACCACCAGGCGGTCATGGCGCACGCCGACTGGATCATCGACCTCGGTCCCGGCGCCGGTCACGACGGCGGCCGGATCGTCTTCGAGGGCACCCCGGCCGACCTCGTCGCCGCCCGTTCCACCCTCACCGGCGAGCACCTCGCGGCCTACATCGGCGCCTGACCGGGGCCGCCGCGGAGGCTCGCAAGCCGGGCCTCCGCGACGGTGCGACCCGGCTCGACGGTGATCGTCACCGGTGCCTCCGGCCGCTCCGCCGCAGGGCCGTGCACGGGTGGGGCGCGATGGCCGCGGGGTGCGTCACCCGTCGGCGAGCGTTTCGAGGCCCTCCCGGTAGGTCGGGAAGGCCGGCCGCCACCCCAGCCGGCGCTTGGCCTTGGCGTTGGACACGCGAATACCGGTGTCGACCATGAGGGCGTGCAGGTACGGCAGCGCTCTGAACACCGGACCGGGCACCGTGACGGGCTCGGGAGCGCCGGCGGCGGCCGCCAGGGCCCGCACGTAGTCGGCGAAGAGGACCGGCCGGTCGTCGACGATGTTGTACGCCTGCTCCGCGTGCCCGCGTTCGAGCGCGGCCACCGTGGCGGAGGCGGCGTCGTGGATGTGGATCGGCGCGGTGGTGCCGCTGGGGCGGGGCACGGGCAGCATGCGCCGCCGGAGCATGCTCATGAGCCGCCGGGTGGTGGGCTCGGGACCGTAGAACATGCCGTAGCGCAGCGCGATGCCGTCGATCCCCGGCGCGCCGAGCACCTGGTCCTCGTTCGCCCGCATCGAGCGCATGTGCCGGTCGAAGGCGCGGTGCCCGGTCGGCATCGCGAAGGGCCGCTCCTCCTCCAAGGGCTCGGGGCCGTGGTCGCGATAGCCGTAGCCGAGGAAGAACGACTGGGTGAGGAAGCGGCGGGCGCCGATCTCGGCCGCCGCGCGCAGCAGGTTGGCGGTGCCGCGCTCGCGCAGCGCGTCGGTGGCGTACAGGTCGCGGTGGAACATCGGCGCCCCGGCGATGGCGGTCGCCTGGTGGATCACCGCGTCGGCCTGATGGCCCTTCAGCGCGGCCAGCAGGCCGTCGGCGTCCATCAGATCGGCCGGTAGCGAGGGCACGCCCATCGCCTTCAGCCGTGCCGCGCCGCGTTCGGACCTGGTCAGCCCCAGGACCTGATGTCCCGAGGCCAGAAGCATGGGCACCAGCGCGGTGCCGAGCGTGCCGGAGGCGCCGGCCAGCAGTACCTTCATCGGTGTCGTCCCCCCTCGGGCCGTGCGCCCGCCGCGACCCGCAACCGCCGGATCCTGGCCAGCCACCCGGCCAGGCCCACCGCCGACAGCGTCAGCAACATCCAGGGGTCGGAGGACCTGCCGCCCAGGGAGAGATCGATGGCGTGGTTGAAGGCGTGGAAGGTGTTGGTGACCACGAACCCCGCCAGCACCAGGGCCGGCGCGTCCCGCCAGCGCAGGGCGCACAGGAGCATCACGCCGATGCCGATCTGGAAGACGCCCGCGTCGTGCAGGAAATGCACGTGATCGGGCCAGCGGGTGAAGTGGGCGAAGCCGGCGGGATCGAGCCAGGCCCATCCTCCGGAGAGGAGCATGGACGCCGCCGCCAGGACCACGGCGGCTTTGACCAACGTGTTCATCGATATCTGCTTCCGTTCCTGTCGTGCCTGTCGCCCATGAGAGAGATGCAGTGACCGCCGATGTGACATGAGCGAATGTGGTTTAACCCACATGTCACGTTTGTGATGGCGAGTCCCCTCCTATGGGGGACGGCAACGACCGCGGCGGAGAGGAGTTCAGCGTGACGACGGCGACGAGTGCCGCTTTCGAACAGCATCGCAACCTTCTGTTCACCATCGCCTACGACATGACGGGAAGCGTCCAGGACGCCGAGGACGTGGTGCAGGAGACGTGGCTCGCCTGGTCGAAGGTCGATGCCGAACGCCTGGAGCATCCCAGGGCGTACCTGGTGCGCATCACCGCGCGGCAGGCGCTGGCCCGGCTGCGCCGGCTGCGCGCCGCCAGGGAGGACTACGTCGGGCCGTGGCTGCCCGAACCCCTGGCCACGGGCGGCGATCCGGCCGAGGACGCCGGCCGGACCGAAGATCTCACCTTCGGCCTGATGGTCGTGCTGGAGACGCTTTCCCCGCTGGAACGGGCCGCTTTCGTGCTCCGCGAGGCGTTCGGCTACGGGCACGGTGAGATCGCCGGCATCCTCGGCCGATCGCCCGACGCCGTGCGCCAGCTCACCCACCGCGCACGCGAGCACGTCCAGGCGCGGCGTCCTCGCTTCCCCTCCGATCCCCGCCGTGCCCGCCGCGCGGCCGAGCGTTTCCTGTCGGCGGCGCTCGGCGGTGACATGGCCACGCTGATGGAGGTGCTTTCCCCCGATGTCACGCTGTGGAACGACGGCGGCGGCGAGGTACGGGCCGCTTTGCGTCCGGTGCGCGGCGCCCGCAAGGTCGCCCGCTTGATGTCGGCGGTCGGCCCCCGTTATGCCCGCCTGCACGCGCGGTGGATCCCGGGCGCCCAGCCCGCCGTGCTGCTCACCGCGGACGGCATGCCCGTGGTGGTGCTCGTGTTCGACCTGGACGCCGATCGGATCCGCCACGTCTACGGCATCGTCAACCCCGGCAAACTCCGCCACCTGTCGGACATGCCTCCCCCGTCCTGGCGGACGGGGGAGGAGATGGCATCTGATCAGCCGAGCCGGCCGGGCTGGTAGTCGCCGACGGGTTGCCGGACGATGACGTTGAGGCGGTTGGCGGCGTTGATGAAGGCGATCAGGGACACCAGGGCGGCGAGCTGGTCCTCGTCGTAGTGCTCGGCGGCGTTCGCCCATGCCTCGTCGGTGACGCCGCCGGCCGCGTCGGCGACGCGGGTGCCCTGCTCGGTCAGCTCCAGGGCGGCGCGCTCGGCGTCGCTGAACACCGGGGCCTCCCGCCAGGCCGCGACCAGGTTGAGGCGGGCCGGGGTCTCCCCGGCGTGCGCGGCCTCCTTGGTGTGCATGTCGACGCAGACGGCGCAGCCGTTGATCTGGCTGGCGCGGAGCATCACCAGATGTTGCGTCGCGGCCGGCAGCGGCGAGTCGAGGATCACCTTGCCGGCCGAGAAGAGATGCTTCATGATCTTGCCCGCGGTCGGGTTCTCCATGAGGTTCAGACGAGCGTTCATCGCGCACTCCCTGTGGTCGTAGCCGTTCGACCATGAGATGCCGACGGCCCGATCCCTGTGACACCGCGCTCGTGTGACGTGCGCCATAGCCGGAGATCCGTCGCGGGTGGGACGGGAGAACGCGGTCACAGGAGATGCCCGTGCGGGGCCCTGAACGGGCCCCGCACGGGCACGGTCCCCGGCGCGTCCGTCCCCGGCTTGACGCGCACGTCCCCGATTACGGCGGCCGGCGGCATCCGTGATCCCGCGGCCGCCGGCCCCCGCTCCCGAACGTGAGAAGCGCCTTCGACGGGTGTTGACAGGACCTTCGGCGTCCGCTGTGCCTCCCCGTCGAAGGCGCTTCTCCTCACCGTGGTTCATCAGCAGCAGTGCTGCTCACGCCGTGTGTTCGTCAGCAGCAGTGGACCATGTCGGCCGAAGCGGACGACGCGACGGCCACCCCGCCGGCCGTGGCGGAGGCGGCGAGCAGCACGGCGGCCACCAGGCGTAGCAGCGTGTGTTTCATGGGGTCTCCCTGTCGAAGGCGCTTTTCCTCACCGTGTGTTCGTCAGCAGCAGTGCTGGTCGTCGGCCGACGCGACCGATGCGAGGGCCACCCCGCCGGCCGTGGCGGAGACAGTGAGCAGCAGGGCGGCCGCCAGGCGTAGCAGGGTGTGTTTCATGGGATCTCCTTGTCGAAGGCGCTTTTCCTCACCGTGTGCCCGTCAGCAGCAGTGGGCCATGTCGGCCGACGCGGACGACGCCACGGCCACCCCGCCGGCCGCGGCGGAGGTGGCGAGCAGCACGGCGGCCGCCAGGCGTAGCAGCGTGCGTTTCATGGGATCTCCTTCGTCAGCAGCAGTAGATCGGGTCGGCCGACGCGGACGACGCGAGGGCCACCCCACCGGCCGTGGCGGAGGCGGCGAGCAGCACGGCGGCCGCCAGGCGTAGCAGCGTGTGTTTCATGGGGTCTCCTTCGCTGGCAGCAGTCGGCCGCCTCGGTCCGGGAAGTGGATCCGGCGACGGCCGCATCCGGGTTCGTAGACGACGATGCGCGGCCGACCCTGAATAATCCTTGCGAACAACCTTGAATCGGCAGATCGCAGTCGGTTACACACGGGTGATCGAGAGGTGGGGGTGTGGCGTGCCGGCGGAATTCCGACTTCTGGGTGACCTGGAGGTTCGCGCGGACGGCCGGCGCGTCGAACTCGGGCATCACCGCCAGCGATGCGTACTCGCGGTGCTGCTGGCCGAGGCCGGCAGGCGCGTGTCGATCGACCAGCTCCTGGACCGGGTGTGGGGCCACCACCCGCCTCGGCACGGCCGCGACACGCTCTACAGCTACCTGTCCCGCCTGCGGCGGATACTGGCGGCGGTCGACGGCGCGCGGATCGCACCGCGGAACGGCGGCTATGTGATCAGCGTCGATCCCATGACGGTCGACCTGCACAGGTTCCAGCGCTGGGTCGGAGAAGCCCGAACCGCCGACGACGCCAACGCCCGGCGTCTGCTGGAGCAGGCGCTCGCCCTGTGGCGCGGGGACGCCCTCGCCGGCCTGGACACCCCCTGGCTGAACGCGCTGCGCGAAGGGCTGGTCCAGCAGCGGCACGCCGCCGAACTGGACCTCACCGACGTCCACCTCCGCGCGGGGCGGCATGCCGAACTGGTGCCCGCGTTGACGACACGGGCGGCACGCCATCCGCTGGACGAGCGACTGGCCGGTCAGCTCATGCTCGCCCTGTACCGCAGCGGCCGGCCGGCCGACGCCCTGCAGCACTACCGGCGGATCCGGCTGCACCTGGTCGAGGAACTCGGCGCCGAGCCCGGCCCGTCACTGCAGGACCTGCACCGCCGCATCCTGGCCGCCGACCCCACGACGACACCGCCCGCCTCCACGCCGGTCACACCGGCCGGGCCGTCCGGGCCGCCCGGCGTCGTGCCGCGTCAGTTGCCGGCCCCGCCCGCCCGGTTCACCGGCCGAAGAGCCGAACTCGGGCAGCTCAGCAGAGCATTGGACGAATCCGGCCGGCCAGGGGGCACGGTGGTGATCTCCTCCATCGGCGGGATCGCGGGCATCGGGAAGACGTGGCTCGCCCTGCGCTGGGCGCACGAGAACATCGACCGCTTCCCCGACGGACAGTTGTTCGCCGATCTGCGGGGCTTCGATCCGATCGAGCCGCCGCTGTCCCCGGCCACCGCCGTACGCGGCTTCCTGGAGGCACTCGGCGTCGATCCCGGGGGGATACCGACGGACCCGGACGCGCAGGTGGGCCTCTACCGCAGTCTGGTGGCCGGACGGCGGATGCTGATCGTGCTGGACGACGTCCGCGACGCAGGCCAGGCCACCCCGCTGTTACCCGGCAGCCCCACCTGTACGGTCGTGGTGACCAGCCGCCACCAACTGGCCGGAATGACCGCGGCCAACGACACCCGGCCGGTGTCCCTGGACGTCCTCGACGACGCCGAGGCCCACCGGCTGCTCTTCAACCGGCTCGGCGCCGACCGGCTGGCGGCGGAACCGGAAGCCGTGGCCTACCTGCTGGACTGTTGCGCGGGTCTGCCGCTGGCGCTGGCCGTCCTCGCCGCCCGCGCCGTGCTCAGCCCGCAGTTGCCGCTGGCAGCACTCGCCACCGAACTACGGGACACCACCGGCCGGCTGGACGCGTGGGACACCGGGGACCTGCGGACCAACCTGCGCGCCGTGTTCACCGCCTCCTACCGTGGTCTCTCCGCGCGAGCCTCCGAGGTCTTCGGACTGCTGGGCCTGGCACCGGGCCCGGACATCGGCCTCGGCGCCGTCGCCGCCCTGGCCGGCCTGCCGCCCACCCGGGTACGGGGACCGCTGCGAGAACTGGAGGGGATGTCGCTGATCCGTCAGCACACTCCGAACCGGTGGCGCATGCACGACCTGGTCCGTCTCTACGCCGCCGAACAGGTCCGCGAGGACCGGCCCGAGAGCGCCCGGCAGGCCGCGCTTCGGCGGTTGGTCGACTTCCACCTGCACACCGCCTACGCCGCCGAACGGCTTCTCGCGCCGCATCGCGCACCGATCACGCTCGACGAACCCGCTCCCGGATGGTGGCAGGGGCCGCCGGCCGACCACGCCGCCGCCTGGTCGTGGTTGGCCGAGGAGCACGCCTGCCTGCTGGCCACCCGGGACCTCGCCGCGAAGCAGAACCGGCACGAGGCGGTGTGGCGGCTCGCCTGGAGCCTGGACACCTTCCACTTCCGGCGCGGCACCATACAGGACCAGTTCGACGGCTGGCTGGTGGGACTGGAGGCCGCTCGCCGTCTCGGCGATCCCGAGGCCCAGGCGCTGGCTCACCGGATCCTCGGCAACGCCTGCGCCAGGCTGGGCCGGCACGGCCCGGCCATGGAGCACTTCCAGCAGGCTCTCGCCCTCACCCGGAGCACCGGGGACCTCGCCGCCCAGGCCCAGATCCATCAAGGTCTGGCGGTGTCCTGGGCGCAGCGGGAGGATTTCCGGCAGGCTCTGGAGCACACCACCCAGGCCCTGCACCACTACCGGGCCCTCGACGACCACGTGCGGACGGCCGACGCGCTCAACGACATGGGCTGGTACGCGAGCAGGCTCGGACTGCACGCCGAGGGTCTCGCCCACTGCGAAGCCGCCCTGGCCCTGTTCCGCCGCCACCGGCACCGCGACGGGGAGGCCAACACGCTCGACAGCCTGGGATACATCGCCCACCACACGGGCCGGTACGACCAGGCCCTGAGTCACTACAACGAAGCTCTCAGACTGCTTCAGGAGATCGGCAACGCCTTCGACGAAGCCAGCACCCTGGAACACCTCGGAGACGTCCACGCCGCGATCGGTGACCGGCAGCAGGCCCGCAGCGCGTGGCGCCGGGCGCTACGGCTCTACCAGGCCCAGAACCGCGCCGAGGACGCCGACCGCGTTCGGTGCCGGTCATCGGCCGTCTGAGCGCCGATCCGCAGGCGGGTGGAGGTGGTGCACGTCACACGGGACGCGCTGTCACGGAACGACGGGGGCCGGCATCTCATGGGGGAGAAGGTCGGAAGCGAACGGGAGGGGTCACCCATGGTCGGCGCCGCGGACCGCGTCGGAGGCATGAGCGAGGACGGCGGCCTGGCTCCCGCCACGGAGACGTTCGTCGCACACCGCGACCTGCTGTTCACGGTCGCCTACGAGATGCTCGGCTCGGCCGCCGACGCCGAGGACGTCCTGCAGGAGACCTGGCTGCGGTGGGCGGACGTCGACCTGGACGCGGTGCGGGACCGCCGCGCCTACCTGGTCAAGGTCACCACCCGGCAGGCGCTCATGCGGCTGCGCGCGCTGGGGCGGCGCAGGGAGTCCTACGTCGGGCCGTGGCTGCCCGAACCGTTGCTGACCGCGCCCGACGTGGCCGAGGACGTCGAGCTGGCCGAGAGCGTCTCGATGGCGATGCTGCTGGTGCTGGAGACGCTGCAGCCGACCGAGCGGGCGGTGTTCGTGCTGCGCGAGGTGTTCGGCCTGGACTACGACGAGATCGCCGAGGCCGTCGGCAGGAACCCGGCCACCGTACGGCAGATCGCGCACCGGGCCCGGGGGCACGTCGCCGCGCGCCGGCCGCGCGGAGCCGTCTCCCCGGCCGAGGCGCAAGGCGCGCTCCAGGCGTTCCAGCGGGCGGTCGAAACCGGCGACCTGCAGAGCCTGCTCGACGTCCTCGCCCCCGACGTCGTCGCCCTGAGCGACGGCGGCGGGGTCAGGCAGGCTCTGCTGCGGCCCGTCGTGGGGGCCGACAGGGTGGCCCGCGTGGTGGCCGCCGGCCTGAGAAGGGTCGGCGCCGCGATGTCGCTCGAAGCGGTGCAGGTCAACGGCGGCCCGGCGCTGCTCGTCCGGCTTGACGGGGAGATCGACGGCGTCATGGTGGTGCGGGTCGAGGACGGCCTGGTCACCGGGCTGTACTACGTGCGCAATCCCGAGAAGCTGTCGCGCGTGGAGCGGGAGACCGCGGTGAGCCGCTGAACCCGGAGCCCTGCCGGGCCGGGTCCGCACGGGTGGTTCACCGCGTCGGCGAACCACCCGTGCGGACCCGGCCCGGCCGAGACGGGACTCCCGGATCAGGCCCGCACGGGACGGTGCCCGGTCCCACGCGGCCGGCTCATTTCCTGCCGGCGAGGGTGTGGGCGACCAGTGCGTTGGCGTGGCCGTGCCCGAGGCCGTGCTCGCTCTTGAGCCAGCCGACGATTTCCATGTGCCTGGTCAGCGGTGAGGAGTCGATGAGGTCGATCCATTCCTGGACCGGGCGCCCGTACTTCTTCTCGATGGCGGGGAAGTAGCTGGAGGGATCGCCCTTGGCCGGTGCGGTCATGTCGCGGAACTCCGTTCTGCCGGTGGTGGGGGTCAGGCGAGGGCCTTGTGGATGATCTCGGCGCCGGCGGCGGCGTCGGTGGCCAGGCCCTGGTGGTCACCGGGGAAGGCCAGCGGTTCGACGCCGAGCCGTTCGGCCAGCACCCGGGCCGACAGCGCGGGAACGCCGTCCCCCGAGGCCGCTCCGACGCCGACGGCGACCGGTACGGGACCGGAGCGCAGCGCGGCGATGTCGGGCTCGAAGCGCAGCACGGGCAGCAGCACGTGGGCCAGGAAGTGGTCGAGGTTGCCCTGGATGCGGCCCATCATCTCCAGCGCCTCGGGCGGCATCTGCGAGGGGTCGGGCATCGCGGGAGGCGCGGCGCCGTCCCCTTCGACGGTGGCGATGAACCTGCCCATCGCCATGCCCGCGCCCTGGTCGCGGTAGGTGTCGTACACGTCCTGGAACACCGCCCGCCAGCGCTCGCGGTCGGGCAGCAGTTCGGGGATCGGCGGCTCGTGCACGACCAGGGCGCGCACCCGTCCGGGGTGGCGCGCGGTCAGGTCGAGGGCGGTGAGCGCGCCGCCGCTGTTGCCCAGCACGTAGGCCGGCTCGTCACCCAGGGCGGCCAGCAGGCGGTGAGCGTCGTCGCTGAAGACCGCGACGTCCTGGTCGGCGGGCGGTTCGGTCAGGACGCTGCGGGACAGGCCGCGCTGGTCGTAGGTGACGACGGTGTAGCGGTCGGCCAGGCACGCCGCCAGGCCGGCCAGTGCTCCGGCGTCGGCGGGCGCGCCGGGGATCATCAGCAGCAGCGGCCCGGTTCCCCGGATCTCGTAGTGCAGACGGGCGCCGGGGACCTGGAGTGTCCTGGTCTGAACGTCGTTCATCGTGATGTCTTCCATTTCGTATGGCGGAGCGGTCAGGCGGGCTGGTAGGTCAGGTCGAGCACACCGGTGGCGAAGGTGACCGACCGGGCGAGCTTGAGGGCCACGGGCGCGGCGCCGTCGGGGAACAGGCGCTGCCCGGCGCCGACCACCAGGGGGTGAACCAGCAGGCGCAGCTCGTCCAGCAGCCCGGCCCCGAGCAGGGCGCGGACCAGGCTGATGCTGCCCGCCACCGAAATCGTGCCGCCGGGCCGCCCCTTGAGTTCTTTCACCGCGGCGGCGACGTCACCCTCGATGAGGGCCGCGTTGGTCCAGCCGACCTCGGCGAGCGTGGTGGAGGCGACCAGTTTGCGGATGCCGTTGATCGCATCGGCCATCTCGCCGGTCTGGTGCGGCCAGACGGCGGCGAACGCCTCGTAGGTCACCCTCCCCAGCAGCAGGGTGTCGGCCTCGGCGTACATCTGGCCGACCGCCGCCCCCATCTCCTCGCTCAGATAAGGGAAGTGCCACGTCTCGGGCGCCTCCACCACGCCGTCCAGCGAGACGAACAGCCCGGCCGCGATCTTCCGCGCCGTCATGCGATCACTCCTCACAGGTCACCGGATGGACCGGTCATATGGCCGGACGAGCAGCAAGCTTGTCTTTTACAAGCATGGTTTGTCAACTGAAGTTCGCTGTAA
Organism: Streptosporangium sandarakinum; assembly: GCF_050942225.1. Taxonomy (NCBI): domain Bacteria; kingdom Bacillati; phylum Actinomycetota; class Actinomycetes; order Streptosporangiales; family Streptosporangiaceae; genus Streptosporangium; species Streptosporangium sandarakinum. The sequence goes on along the minus strand of NZ_CP192034.1, from coordinate 4,553,060 downwards.
GATGTGCACATGACGGCTCGTGAGTACGGACAGTTCTGCGGCCTGGCCCGCGCGTTGGAGATGGTCGGCGAACGCTGGACCCTGCTGATCGTCCGCAACCTGTTGTCCGGGCCCCAGCGCTACACCGACCTGCGCAGGGGCCTGTCCTCCATCCCGACCAACATCCTGTCGGCCCGCCTCAAACAGCTCGAAGAGGCCGGGCTGGTCCTCCGCCGCGCGCTGCCCCATCCCGAGCGCTCGGTCGTCTACGAGCTCACCGACTACGGGCGCGACCTCGAACCGGCCCTGGTCGCGCTCGGCCGCTGGGGCTCCCGGACCATGACCGAGCCCCGCGCCGGCGAGGTCATCACCGCCGAGTCGGTGGCCATGGCCTTCCGAACCACCTACCGGCCGGAGGCGGCCCAGGACGCCACGGTCGGCTACGAGGTCCGCATGGGTGAGTTCACCCTCCGCATACAGATCACCGCCGGGGCGCTCACGGTCGGCATCGGCCCGCACCCCGCCCCGGACCTCGTCGTCGAGAGGCTGAACGACCAGGGGATCCACGCTCTGATGACGGGCGCAAGGACCCCGGGCGAAGCGCTCGCCGACGGCAGCGTGCGGGTGGAGGGCGATCCCGCGCTGCTCCACCGGTTCGTCGAGACGTTCCGCTTCTGACCCGCCACCCGGCGGGGCGCCGAGGCCGGCCGGGGGCGGGACGCCGAACCGGAGCGGCTGCTCGCCCTCGGCGCCGAGCCCGCCGGCGTCGGCCCTCGCGCCCCGCTTCGGGCCTGGCGGCCCGGGGCGGGAATTCATGCCATTTTTATCCCCTTGCTTCGGGGCTATTGTTTCGCCATCTCACGGATCCACTGTCCGGATATTTCGTAATCCGGGGTTAATTCATTCCTATGGAGGTGGCTTCCATCAGAGCCAGCAAGAGGACCGCCGGTTCCACCCGGCAGGGAAAACGCTTCCCCGGATCGGTTCCCGTGCCCGGGACGGGCAGGGGCTGTCCGCCGCCCACCTCTGCCGGGGGAGGCGGGAGGCCGCTCCCTCCGAGGAGTGGAGGAGGCAGGCGTGCGGGGCTGTCGAGGATCGCCGGCGCGCTCATGCTCACCGTGGCGGCCGTGCCGGTCGTCACGGCGGCCCCGGCCGCCGCCCGCGCGGCGGACCCGCCGTCGGTGGTGATCGACTCCTCCGAGGCCGCCCCCGGCGTCGTACGGCTCGCCGGGCGTTTCACCGGGGCGTACGACGTGTCCGTCGTGGTGAACGGCGAGCGGATCGAGCGCGCCAGGGTGAGCGACCCGGACGCCGACGACAGCGGGACGTGGTCGTACGACCTGGACACCGGCGCGATGGACGGCGAGATCGAGGTCTACGCCAAGGCGACGGCCGCGGAGACGCGGTACGGCACGTGGTCGGAGCCGCTCACCCTGCGGGTGGACAACCCGCGGGCCAGGGCGCCCGAGGTGTCGATCGCCGAGCCCGCCGACGGTGCGCGGCTCACCCGGCCCACGCCGGTCCGGGTCGACGTCGCCGGAGCGGACGTGCGCTCGGTGCGGGTCCGGGTCAACGGCGGCCCCTGGCGGCGTGCCGCCGGCGCCGGGGGGCGGTACGTCACGCTGGTGAAACCGGCGGAGTACGGCGACGTCATGGCGAGCCTGGAGGCGGAGGCGGTCGACGCGCGCGGCCACGTCTCCAGGTCGGCCAGCAGGTACGTGGCGTTCGGCGCGGCGAAGAAGGAGCGCCCGGTGCCGCACCGGCAGGACCGGGCGATGTGGATCTGGGAGAAGGCGTCCTACAACCTGGTGCTCAACCCCGGGTCGCGCCGCCTGCTGGAGACCGTTCTCCCGCCCGGCTCGACCATGTACCTGGGCGTGGACACGTACGCGGGGCGCGACATGATCGAGGACGCGCGTCCCGGGTTGCGCGACCTCGTGGCCTGGGCGCACCGCCGGGGGATGAAGGTGCACGCCACGGTGGCCGGCGGGACGCGCCCGCCCTACCTCGGCGCGCTCTCCCGGTATCGCGACCGCGCCGTCGGGGAGATGGAGCGGGTCCTCGACTACAACCTCTCCTCGAAGCCGGCCGAGCGGTTCGACGGGATCAACGTCGACATCGAGCCGTACAGCCTGCCCTGGTTCAACAGCGCCAAGCCCGACGTGCAGATCCAGTGGCTGGACACCCTCCGCGCGATGATCGCGCGGCGGGACGCGTCCGGGCAGCCCCTGCTGTTCGGCCCCGCCGTACCCCGCTGGCTGGACACCTCCGCCTGCTGCACGGACATCCCGTACGGCGGGACCACCCGCGCCATGTCCGAGCACGTCCAGGACATCAGCGACTACATCGCGATCATGGACTACCGCGACCAGGCGGACGGCGGCGTCGGCATCATCGCGCAGGCGGCCGGTGAGATCGCCTACGCCGAGCGGATCGGCAAGCCGCTCTCCGTGGTGGTGGGGGTGGAGACGCTGGACATCGCGACCAGCGGCGATCCGTCCAGCATCACCTTCCGCGAGGAGGGCAGGGACGCGCTGGAGGCGGAGCTGGCCAAGGTCTACCGGGCGTTCTCCGGCGAATCCGCCTTCGCCGGGGTGGCGCTGCACCACTACGACTCCTACCGGGAGCTGCCCACGATCTGGGGTCCCTCGGCGCGATGGCCCGCGCCGCCCGCCGACTCCGGGCCGCCCACGGGCGTCGGGTCGCCGCCGAAGGCCGTCGCGTTCGACCACGCCACGGTCGACCTGACCTACGGGCGGGCGCACGACGACACCGAGGTCGACTTCTACGAGGTGCACCGGTCGGCGGAGCCGGGCTTCACACCCGGCCCCGGCACGCTCGCCGGCAGGGCGCGCGGCCTCACCTACACCGACGCCGGGCTGCTGCCCGGCACCGCCTACCACTACCGGATCGTGCCCGTGGACGTGGCCGGGCACCGCGGTCCCGCGTCCGATCCGGTCGCCGTGACGACCGGCGCCACCGGCCTGCGTCCGATGGTCGTGGAGTCGATGACCGTCACCCTGGAGGGCGGCGCGGCGCGGGTGCGGCTGCGGGTCGTGGACGAGGAGACCGGGCGGCCGGTGGCCGCCACGGTGCGCGGGCGGTTCACCTTCTCCGCCGGGCGCTACGTGACGGTGACCGCGAACGCCGACGGCTGGGCCACCGCGACGTCGGAGGCGCTGAAGCAGCCGACCGGAGAGGTCGGCTTCGCCGGCCACCGGCTGACCGCCGCCGGTCACTACTGGGCCGGCGCCTACGACCGGGGCAGGGACGTCACCGTCCGCTGGTGACGCCGGCCCCGTCGAAGGGCCGCCTCCCGCCGGAGGCGGCCCTTTCGTCATGCCTGAAGGAGGGAATTCATTCCTTTTGAGAGGTAAAGAAGGGATGAATTTAGCATTGACATTGCTCCTGTTTGACGAGAAGAATCCCGTTATGGAGCCACCTGATGGAATGAATTCCCTCCCAAGGGGGAGACGGTTCCGGACCCTCGCGGCACGCCTGCGGCAGGAGATCGTGCAGGGCCGCTGGCCGGTCGGCGGCAGGCTGCCGACCGAGGCCGAGCTGGCGCAGACCTACACGGTCGGGGTGAACACCGTGCGCCGCGCGGTCGACCTCCTGGTCGAGGAGGGACTCGTCCGGCGCCGCCAGGGGTCGGGCACGTTCGTGACCGCCTCCGTCGCCACCGGCGCCACCGGGGCCAGGCCACGCCTCATCGGCGTGCTCGTCCCGTCGAACACCTACTACTTCCCCCAGGTCGTCCAGGGCATCGAGCGGGCGGCCACCGCCGCCGGAGTGCAGCTCGTGCTCGCGTGCTCCAACTACGACCCCGACGTCGAGCCGGCGCAGATCCAGCAGCTCGTCGACGTCGGAGTCTCCGGTCTGCTGCTGGTGCCCAACCTGCACCTCGCCGCCGACCCCGACGCGCACCTGGCCCGTCTGCGCGAGCTGCCGGTGCCGTACGTGCTGGTGGAGCGGCGGCCGGCCGACCCCCGCCCGGCCGACCCGACCTCGTACGTCTGCACCGACGTGCACGGCGGCGGCTACGCCGCTGTCCAGCACCTCAGCCGGCTCGGCCGGAGCCGGATCGGCTACCTCGGCCGGCTCGGCACCGCCAGCTCGGAGCAGGTCTTCGCGGGATACCGCCAGGCCATCGCCGACCTGGGGCTTCCGGAGATCCCGGAGGCCGTGGCCAGGCAGCCCGTCTGGACCGGGACCGACATGCTCGCGTACGCCAACTCGCTGGTCACGGAGAAGGTGCGCGCGGTGGTGTGCCTCGGCGACCGCGAGGCGACCACCCTCCTGCCCTACCTGCGCCGGGTCGGCCTCACCGTGCCCGACGACATCGCCGTGGTCGCCTACGACGACGAGGTCGCCGATCTGTCCGAGGTGCCGCTCACCGCGGTGTCGCCGCCCAAGGCCGAGGTGGGCCGCATGGCGACCGAGCTGCTGCTCCGCCGGATCGAACTCGGCCCCGTCGCCCCGGTCTGCCGGGTCGTGCTACAGCCCCGCCTGGCCGTACGGGCCTCCTGCGGAGCCGCCTCCGGCAGCCTCGTCGAGGTCCGCGTCCCGATGTGACGCCGGCCGTCATCCTCACCCCCCTTCCCCCTTTGTTCTGGAGGACCCAATGAGAGTGCGCATGCTCGCCGCCGCCGCGGTGGCCGTCCTCACCATGGCAGGCACGGCATCATGTGGCGGCTCGGCCGACGACTCCGGGGCGGTCACCCTGAAGCTCGGCTTCTACGCCGCCGCCGGAGACAAGGCCGACACGACCATGCGGGAACTCGTCAAGGAGTTCACGGCCGCCAACCCGTCGATCAAGGTGCAGCTGGAGGTCGCGCCGTACGTCAAGTTCTTCGAGCGGCTCAGGACCCAGATCGCCGGCGGCCAGGCGCCGCAGGTGTGGCTGTCCGACGGCGTGCTCGTGCAGGAGTTCGCCGCGCGGGGCGCCCTCGCCGACCTGACCGACCGGGTCAAGACCGTCAACGCCGCCGACTACTCCGGCATCGAGCTGAACAAGGACGCCAAGGGCCGGGTCTACGGCTTCCCGCAGGGCGCCCAGACCCCGGTGCTCTTCTACAACAAGAAGATGTTCGCCGAGGCCAAGGTCGCCGAGCCGACGGCCGACTGGACCTACGACGACCTCGCCGCGGCGGCCAAGAAGCTCACCAGGGACACCAACGGCGACGGCAAGCCCGACACGTACGGCTTCCGCGCGTACTCGCCGGGCTTCACCGAGAGCTGGTGGCCCATCATCAAGGCGTTCGGCGGTGACATCGTCACCGACGGCAACCGCAAGGTGGTCGTCGACAGCCCGCAGTCCACGGCCGCGCTCGACTGGATGCTCGGCGCGATGGGCAAGGACGGCTTCGCCCCCGACTACGTGACCACCGAGGCCATGGGCAAGGGCGTCGTCCACACGCTGTTCGCCACCGGCCGGGTCGCCATGTCGTACGGGATCTACGCCCGTACCCTGCCCGCGGTGAGCGCGGGCGTCGACTTCGGGGTGGCGCCGCTGCCGAAGGGCCCGGCCGGCCGCGGCAACGTCGCGATCGTCAACTCGTGGGTGGTCAGCAAGACCGCCTCGCAGGCGCAGGCCGACGCGGCGTGGAAGTGGATCACCTTCTTCTCGGGCGAGGGGCCGCAGCGCAAGTGGGCCGAGCTCGGCGAGGCGATCCCGATCAACAAGAAGGTCGCCACCACGGCCCTGCCCGCCGACCGCGGCAAGGCGTTCCTCGAATCGCTCGACGAGGCCACCGACCTCGGCACCAACGCCGTGTGGTCGGAGTACACCGAGGCCCTGGCCAAGCGGATGAACGAGGCGCTGTCCGGCGCCACGCCGGTCGCCACCGCGCTTCAGACCGGGCAGAAGGAGGCCCAGGAGGTCATCGACCGCTTCTACGCGGGGCAGACGCAGTGACGGTGCTCACCGAAGAGACCGGGAAGGTGGCCGCCGAACAGCGGCCACCCGCCCGGAAACGGCACGCGGGCGAGCGGATCTGGGCGTTCGCCTTCGCCTCGCCCTACATCCTCCACCTGGTCGCGCTGGCCGCCTGGCCGCTGCTGGCCTCGCTGTTCTTCAGCATGACCGACTACGACCTGATGTCCTCGCCGAAGTTCGTCGGGTTCGACAACTTCACCCGGCTCTTCGGCGACCCGGTCTTCTGGCGGACGCTCGGCAACACCGCGTACTTCGCCGTGCTGTTCGTGCCGACCCAGACGGTCCTGGCCCTGGCCCTGGCGATCGCGCTCAACCAGCGGCTGCGCGGCATGGCCCTGTTCCGCGCGGCCTACTTCGTCCCGGTCGTCTCCTCGTGGGTCGTCGTCGCGTACGTCGCCGACGCGGTCTTCAACCCGCAGACGGGCATCGCCAACCAGGTGCTCGGCCTGTTCGGCCTGCCCGCCGAGAACTGGCTGCAGGATCCCGCGCTGGTGATCCCCACGCTCGCGGCGGTCGCGGTGTGGAAGGGCGTCGGCTACATGACGGTGCTCTTCCTCGCGGGCCTCCAGGCCATCCCCGAGGACCGCTACGAGGCGGCGAAGATCGACGGCGCGTCGGCCTGGAACCGGTTCCGGTACATCACCCTGCCGGGCATCTCCGGCACCACGTTCCTGGTGCTGGTGCTCACCTCCATCGAGACGCTGCAGTCGTTCGAGCAGGTCTTCGTGATGACCGACGGCGGCCCGCACGGCGCGAGCGAGCTGACCGTGCTCTACCTCTACCGGCAGGGCTTCCAGTTCTTCCAGATGGGCTACGCCTCGGCCATCGCGTGGGTGCTGTTCGTGCTGGTGCTCGCGCTCACCATGGTGCAGTTCCGGCTCCAGCGCAGATGGGTGCACTATGCGTAAGACCGTTTCCTACGTGCTGGTCCTCGCGGGCGCCGTGGTCATGCTGCTGCCGTTCGCAGCGGCCCTCGGGAACTCGCTCAAGAGCTTCGCGCAGTACATCCAGGTCCCGCCGGTATGGATCCCCGACCCGGTCCAGTGGGACAACTACGCGGAGGTGTGGCGGCGCACCCCGTTCGGGCTCTACCTCGTCAACAGCCTCGTGATCGCGGTCCTCGCCGTCGCCGGCAACGTGCTCACCAGCGCCATGGTCGGGCACGCCCTGGCCAGGATGCGCCTGCCGGGCAAGCAGACGCTGCTCACCATGGCCCTCGGGACCATGATGCTGCCGACCGTCATCACGATCGTCCCGAACTTCCTGCTGTTCCGCTCGCTGGGCTGGCTGGACACCCTGCTGCCGCTCATCGTGCCGTACTGGCTGGCCACACCCATCGGGATCTTCCTGATGCGGCAGACGTTCCTCGGCATCCCCCGGGACTTCGAGGAGGCGGCGGGCCTCGACGGGGCCAACCCCTGGCAGGTGTTCTGGCGGATCCACCTCCCGCTGGCCAAGCCCGCCCTGGCCACGCTCGCGGTCTTCACCTTCACCACGTCGTGGAAGGCCGTGCTGGAACCCACCATCTATCTCACCTCACCGGAGAACTACACGCTGCCGGTCGGCGTACTGAGCCTCAAGGGACAGTTCGTCGGGAACGACCAGCTCGTCACGGCCGCGGCGATGATGAGCCTGCTGCCGATGCTGGTCGTGTTCGTCCTGGCCCAGCGTTACTTCGTCCGCGGAACCATGTCCGCGGGACTCAAGGGCTGAAAACCCTCATCCGTTCCAGAAAGGAAATCGTGACCACAACATCCGGGCTGCGCCTGGGCGTCATCGGTGCGGGCACCATCGCGGAGTTCCACGTGGCCGCCGCCCGCCAGACGGCCGGGCAGGTGAAGATCGCCGCGGTGTGCGACGTGCGGGCCGAGGCGGCGGAGAAGCTGGCCGCGGAGGCCGGCGCCCGCGTCTTCACCGACCACCGGGCGATGATCGACGCGGGCGGCCTCGACGCGGTCGTGATCACCGTCCCGCACGCCCTGCACGCTCCGATCACCCTGGACGCCGCCGCGGCCGGGCTGCACGTGCTCGTGGAGAAGCCGATCGCCACCACGCGCGAGGACGCGGTCCGCATGATCGACGCCTGCCGCGCGGCCGGCGTCGTGTGCGCGGTCGGACACGTCCTGCGCTTCGTCCCGATGCTGCGCGCCGCCACGGCCTTCCTCGCCTCGGGCGAGCTCGGCCACGTCGTGGTGGCCTCGGAACGGCGCACCGCCGACTACGCCGACCCGTCCCGGCCCCGCTGGTTCCTCGACGCGGACATGGCCGGCGGCGGGATCGTGCTCAACGTCGGCACCCACAGCATCGACAAGCTCCAGATGCTCGTCGGCTCGCCGATCGTCGAGGTCACCGGCCACATCGCCGGGTCCGCCGGCGGATCGGTGGAAACGGAGGCGGTGGCCCTGGCCCGGCACGCCGACGGCACCCGCTCGACGATCTCCGTCACCGGCACCGGCCTGCCGTTCACCGACGAGGCCGAGATCGTGTGCGGCGAGGGCGCGGTACGGATCAGCCGCGGCGAGGGCGTCTGGTCCTTCCGCGGCGGCGTCGCCACCCAGGTCGCCGCACCCGAACCCGGCGAGATGGCCAAGGCGTTCGCCGCGCAGCTCGCCGACTTCGCGCGGGCCTGCGCGACGGGGACCACACCCGAGGTCACGCCGGAGTACGCGCTCTCCGTCCTGGACGTCGCCCTCGCCGTCTACGAGTCCGCCCGTCATGGCTCCACCGTCACAGTGAAGGGACAGATGTGAACCCGCTCGCGTTCAGCACGCTCGGCATGCCGGGCGCCTCCGCCGACGAGGTGATCGCCACCGCCTCCCGGTACGGCTGCGCCGCCGTGGAGCTGCGCTGCGCCGACGGTGAGATCGTCTCACCGGAGACGTCCCTCGGCGACCTGCGCGCGGTCGCCCGCATGTTCGCCGCCGCCGGGGTCGAGATCGTCGCCGTCTGCTCCTACACGCGGGTGGCCCGGCCGGACGGCGACCCGGTGGCCGAGGTGCTGCGCCACGTCGAGATCGCCGAGGCGCTCGGCTCGCCGTACGTGCGGGTCTTCGGCGGGGTCGAAGGGCAGGACGACCCGGCCGCCGCCGCGACCCGCAGGCTCGCGGAGGTGGCGGACCGGCTGCCGGACAACGGTGTCGACGTGCTGCTGGAGACCCACGACGTCTTCCTCACCGGCGAGGCGATCGCCGGGGTCCTCGCCGGGGTCGGCTCGCCACGGGTCGGGGCGCTGTGGGACGTGGTCAACCCGTGGCGCGCGGGGGAGTCCGCCGCCGCCACCGCGGACACGCTGGCGCCGTACCTCAGGCACGTGCAGATCAAGGACGCGGCGACGCCCACCGAACTGGCGCCGGTGCTGCCCGGCCGGGGCGCGGTGGGGGTGCCCGGCGTGCTCGCCGAACTCGACCGCATCGGATACTCCGGCTACCTCGCGCTCGAATGGGAACGCGCCTGGTACCCCGACGCGCCGCCCATCGGCGAGGCCCTCGCCGCCTTCCGTGAGGTGCTCGGGCGATGACCTCCCCGGTGACCTCCCCGGCGAGCCCGCCCGCGAGCCCGCAGGTGATCCCGCGGGTCGGCTCGTCGAATCCGGCGGAGGGGCGGTTCCCACTCGACCGGGGCGCGCGGGTGCGCGGCCCGCACGCCGAGACGGCGCGGGACCTGCTCGGCCTGGACGCGGACGGTGACGGCCCAGGGGAGATAGTCCTCCGCCTCGTGACCGATCCGTCCCTCGGGGAGGAGGGGTACGTCCTCACCGTCACCCCGGAGGAGGCCGTGATCGCCGCGGCGGGTGCCGCCGGGCTGCGCTGGGGCGTCCAGACGCTGCGCCAGCTCCACGGCCCCGGCGGCGTGCCCTGCGGCACCGTCCGCGACGTGCCCAGGTACGCGTGGCGCGGCGTCATGATCGACGTGGCCCGCTGGTGGCGCCCGGTCTCCTTCCTGCGCGCGTACGTCGACCTGCTGTCGCTGCACAAGTTCAACGTCCTGCACCTGCACCTCACCGACGACCAGGGCTGGCGGTTCGAGGTGCGCGGGCACCCGCGGCTCACCGAGATCGGCGCCCACCGCGCCGAGTCCCCGGCCGGGCACGCGCGGGAGGGCCGGTTCGACGGGACCCCGCACGGCGGCTTCTACACCCAGCGGGAGCTGCGCGACCTGGTGGACTACGCGGCGGCGCGCGGCGTGACCGTGCTCCCCGAGATCGAGTTCCCCGGGCACTCCCAGGCCGCGATCGCCGCCTGTCCCTGGCTCGGCCACCCGTCCGCGACGCCCGTCGAGGTGCGGACCTCGTGGGGGATCTCCTCGCACGTGCTCAACGTGAGCGACCGCGCCGCCGGGTTCGCCCGCGATGTGCTCGACGAGCTGAGCGACGTCTTCCCGTCCCGGTTCGTCCACATCGGCGGAGACGAGGTCCGCGGCGGCGAGTGGGCCACCAGCCCCGAGGCCGCGCGGAGGGTGGCGGACGCCGGGCTCGCCGGCCCTGCGGCCCTGCACGGCTGGTGGGGCCGGCTCCTCGCCGACCACCTGCGCGGGCTCGGCCGCCGCGCGGTGGCCTGGGACGACATGCTCGACCACGACCCGCCCGAGGACATGGTGATCATGGCCTGGCGGGGCGTGGACCGGATCGAGGCGGCGCTGCGGGCGGGACACGAGGTGGTCGCCGCACCCCACACGCACACCTACCTCGACTACGCCGAGTCGGACGCCCCCGGCGAGCCGGTCAGCATCGCCGGGCCGCTTCCACTGGAGACCGTCTACGGATTCGACGCCGGCGAGGCCGTCCTCGGCACGCAGGCGCAGCTCTGGGGCGAGTACCTCCCCACGAGGGAACGCCTCGACTACAACGCCTTCCCCCGCCTCTGCGCCGTCGCCGAAGCCGCCTGGTCCTCCGGCCGGGACCTCGGCGACTTCACCCGGCGGCTGACCGCCCACCTGCCGCTCCTCGACCGGCTGGGTGTGCGCTACCGGCGGCCACACGACGAAGGAGCGTGACATGTTCACATCCGAGCGGGAGCTCGAGGACCGGCTGGCCACCCCCTCGGCCGCGCTGGTCGCCGATGCCGGCGAACTGGACGGCGACCTCGTCGTGCTGGGCGCCGGCGGCAAGATGGGGCCGAGCCTGGTCCGGCTGGCCCGGCGCGCGCTGGACGCCGCGGGACGGGGCTCCGCCCGCGTGTACGCCGTGTCGCGCTGGTCGGACGGCGACGCGGCGCGGGCCCTGGAGGACGAGGGCGTCGACGTGGTCCGCCACGACCTGATGGGCGACGGCGACCTCGCCGCGCTGCCCGACGCGGCGAACGTCGTCTTCATGGTCGGGGCCAAGTTCGGCACGTCGGCCGCGCCGTACCAGGCGTGGGCGGTCAACGCGGCGCTGCCGGCCGCCGTCGCCCGGCGCTACCGCGACTCGGCGATCGCGGCGTTCTCCACCGGCAACGTGTACCCGCTGGTGGACGTGGCCTCCGGGGGGAGCGCGGAGGGCGACCGGCCGGAACCGGTCGGCGAGTACGCGATGAGCTGCCTCGGCCGGGAACGCATCTTCGAGCACGCCGCCGCCGTGTACGGCACCCGGGTCGCGATCCTGCGCCTCAACTACGCGGTGGACCTGCGCTACGGCGTGATCGCGGACATCGCGGCCACGGTGGCCGCGGGCGAGCCGGTCGACGTCACCACCGGGCACGTCAACGTCGTGTGGCAGGGGTACGCCAACGAGGTCGCGCTGCGCTCGCTGCGGCACGCGCGTGCCCCGGAGGCGTTCACGCTCAACCTGACCGGTCCGGAGACCGCCTCGGTGCGGCGCACGGCGGCCCGGGTCGCCGCCGCGCTCGGCGTCGAGGCGACCTTCGGCGGCGAGGAGAGCGGCACCGCCCTGCTGAACGACGCCTCCCGCTGCCACGGCCTGTTCGGCTATCCGGACGTGCCGCTGGACACGCTGATCGCGTGGCAGGCCGACTGGCTGTCGCGCGGGCTGCCCCTGTCCGGGAAGCCGACCAAGTTCGCGGTGCGCGACGGGAGGTTCTGAGATGTCGATCGACCTGCTCAGGGCGGGGACGGTCATCCCCGCCCACCCGCTGGCGCTGACCGGGGGGCGCACCCTCGACGAGCGCCGTCAGCGCGCGCTCACCCGCTACTACCTCGCCTCGGGAGCGGGCGGCGCGGCCGTGGCGGTGCACACGACGCAGTTCGAGATCCGCCAGGCGGGGCTGCTCCGGCCGGTGCTGGAGATCTCCGCCGAGGTGGTGGCGAAGGAGGCGGACCGGCCCTTCGTCATGGTCGCCGGCGCGTGCGGCGACACCGCCCAGGCCGTCGCCGAGGCGGAGCTCGCGGCCTCGCTGGGCTACCACGCCGTGCTGCTGTCGCCCAAGGTGCCCGGCGCCGGCGAGCCGGAGCTGCTGGAGCGGGCCAGGGCCGTGGGCGAGGTGCTGCCCGTCATCGGCTTCTACCTCCAGGAGGCGGTGGGCGGCCGCAGGCTCAGCCCGTCCTTCTGGAGCTCGCTGAGCGAGCAGGAGTCCCTGGTGGCGATCAAGATGGCGCCCTTCGACCGTTACCGTACGGTCGACGTGGTCCGGGCCGTGGCGGCGTCGGGGCGCGGCGACGACATCGCGCTCTACACCGGCAACGACGACAACATCCTGGCCGACCTGCTCACCCCCGTCGCCGGGCGCCGCGTCGTCGGCGGGCTGCTCGGCCAGTGGGCGGTGTGGACCCGCGCGGCGGTGCTCATGTTCGAGGAGGTACGGCGGGCCTGGGCCGGGGACGACGAGGTCCTCCGTTCCCTGCTGGGCCGTGCCGCCGACCTCACCGACGCCAACGGAGCCGTCTTCGACGTGGCGGGCGGCTTCCGCGGCTGCATCGCCGGGGTCCACGAGGTGCTGCGCGGGCAGGGCCTCCTGGCCGGCACCTGGTGCCTCGACCCGCTGGAGGGGCTGTCCCCGGGGCAGGCCGAGGAGATCGCCCGGGTGCGCGCCGCCTACCCCTGGCTGTCGGACGACGACTTCGTCGCCGCCCACCTGGACGACTGGCTGCGCTGAGCGCGTTCGAACGGCGGCCCGGGGCCGGGGGAGCGCTTCCCCCGGCCCCGGGCCGCGACCGTGGTGCGGCGTGGCGCGGTGTGCCGCCGGTCAGACGCTCCAGTGCGCCGTGGAGAGGGCGCGGACCGCGTCCTCGTCCACCTCGACGCCGAGGCCCGGCCCGGTGGGCACCAGGGCCGTGCCGTCGACGACCTCCACCGTGCTCCCCCCGACGTACGACGAGTGGACGAACTGCCGTCCGTTGAGATCGACCGGGGTGTCCACGCCGAACGCGGCGAACAGGTGCAGCGAGGCGGCGAACCCGAGATCGGTGTCGGTCAGCCCCGACCCCATGATGCGCAACCCCGCGTCCTCGGCGAGCTGGCACAGCCTGCGGGAGAGCGTGAGACCGCCCGACCGCTGGACCTTCGCGATGGCGATGTCGACCGCGTCGAGCTTCACGAACGTGGCCAGGTCGGAGGGGTGGCGCAGGCTCTCGTCCAGCGCCACCGGAAGGGGGCTGTGGTCGCGCAGCCTGCGCAGCCCGGTGAGGTCGTTGGCCGGCAGCGGCTGCTCGAACGCCGACACGTCCAGGTCGGCGAGCCTGCGCGCCATGCGCAGCGCGCCGTCCACGGTGTACGCCTGGTTCGCGTCCACCCAGATGGGCGCGTCCGGGGCCGCCTCCCTGACCGCCGCCACGACGGAGACGTCCGTCGCCTCGTCGTGCAGGCCCACCTTGACCTTGTAGGCGTTGTAGCCCTGTGCCCGCCCCTCCTCGACCGCCTGCCGTACCTCGTCGGGGGTCTGGCCGGCCACGATCCAGCCGAGCGTGATCCGGTCGAGGCGGCGCTGGCCCCACAGCACGCCGACGGGGACCCCGAGGGCCCGGCCGAGCAGGTCGTGCAGCGCGATGTCGAGCGCGGACTTGGCGATGGGGGAGCCGATCGTCAGACCGCGGTTGATCACCTTCTCGTAGGCCGCGCAGGCGCCGTCCAGATCCCACGCGGGTCGCCCGACCAGCGCGGGAGCGAGATAGCGGGCGATCGTCGTCGAGATCGACTCCACGGTCTCGTAGGTCCAGGCGGGTGTCGGCGTCGCCTCCCCCCAGCCGGTCCGCCCGTCGGCCGTCACCTTGACGAGGACCCGCTCGGCGGGCTTCCCCGCCGTGGTGACGCTTCCTCCGGAAATGCTGAACGACCGGATGGACGGCAATTCCACGACGAATACGTCCACCCGTTCTACGACCAGCGACTCCATGTTTCTCCAATGGGGAGGAATTCATGCTCTTTTATGCGTTTATGCGCTCCGAATCTAGCACGCCGCAAATGGCCGACGAATTAACGGAATGAATTCATGGCGACCGCTGCGACGAACGCCACCGTCCGCGCGGTGAAAGGCCGCCGACCCGGCATGGATCAGGCGGTCTCCGAACGGGTTTCAAGGCCGGTATTGGGTAGCGCCCACTGCTGAGAGCGATGGGAGTACTGGAGGAAGTCATGGCAAGGTTCACCGGCAAGCGCATCCTCATCACCGGCGGCACCAGTGGTATCGGCCTTGCGGGTGCCCGGCGGATCGCAGAGGAGGGTGGCCGGCTCATCCTCACCGGCACCACTCCACAGCGGATCGCCGACGCGCGGGAGACGCTGCCGACGGCGCTGGTCCTGGGCAACGACGCGGGCGCGCCCGACGGCGCCGAAGAACTCGCGGCCACGGTGGCGAAGGAAGGGGGCCTCGACGGATTGTGGCTGAACGCCGGCTACGCCAGGACGTCCCCGGCGGAAGAGGTCGACGCCGATTTCTTCGACCGGATGATGAACGCCAACGTCCGCGGCCCTGTGCTGCAACTGGCGCGGCTGTCCGAGCACCTCAATCCGGGTGCGTCGGTTGTGGTCACCTCCTCCACCGCGACCTATGAGGGTGCCGCCGTGGCCAGCGTTTACGCCGCCACCAAGGGCGCGCTCGTAGCGGTGGCCCGTGGCTGGGCGGGCGCGCTGGCACCGCGCGGCATACGCGTGAACGTACTCGTCCCGGGGGCGATCGACACCGGCTTTCGAAGCTTCATGAGCGAGGAGGTTCGTCAGACCTTCGAAGCCGATGTCATCGGCCGCGTGCCGCTTGCCCGGGTCGGCAAGCCGGAGGAGGCGGCAGCCGTGGCGCTGTTCCTGCTCTCCGACGATTCCACCTATGTCACCGCGAGCCAGTACGCCGTCGATGGCGGTCTCAGCAAGCGTTGACACTCCCGGACCCCTCGCTCTGCGGCCCGGATGAGCCGCTCACCTGCGCCGGGTCCCTGCCGCGTGGCACCGTGAACGTCCAGGCCCCGCCTACGGGCCGCCCCGGCGGTACAAGCGGGGGCGGCCCGTCCTAGAGGTCGTCTACGGTTCACTTCACGCGTGTGTCACGGCTTCTTCCGGCCGTCCCTTCCTCCGGGGTCGCGGGTTCCCGCCTCCGGTTCACCTCAGGCCCGCGTCCACCGCGGTCGTCAGGGTCCCGGGGTCGCCGGACATCTCCCAGATCATCACGCCGAGCAGGCCCTTGCTCCGCAGCCAGGCGGTCTTCTTGCCGATCGACCACGCGTCGTCGAAGGTCCACCACTGCCCGCCGTTGCCGGTGTAGCAGTAGGTCGCGACCGCCTGCTCGTCGTGCTTGACGGTGCACCCCGGCACACTCGCCAGCAGGTTGGAGTAGCCTCGGGTGCCCGCCTCCTCCTGGAACTGCCCGGGAGCGGCACCGGTGGCCGACTGCCACTCGCCGGATTTCCCGCCGTCGGCGACACCCTGCCAGCCGCGCCCGTAGTAGGCGAGGCCGACGGTGATCTTGCGGGGGTTCACCCCGGCCTTGAGGTAGACGTCGACCGCGTTCTCGACGCTGAAGTGGAATGAGTAGGGGTCGTCGGTGTCGGCGTACAGGTTGCCCTGGTGGCCGGTGCGGTTGGGCTCCCAGGAGTTGTCACTCCCCGCGCCGTGGAAGTCGTAGCCCTGCACGTTGAAGATGTCCAGGGACTTGGCGACCTCGGGCAGGTCCCAGCCGGCGGCTATCTTCGCCGGGTCGGCCGGGGTGAACGCGGTCAGCTGGTAACGCTTGCCGGTCTCCTGGGTCAGGGCGTCGAGCTGCCTGCGGAACTCGGCGATCAGCAGCGTGTTGTTCGCCTTGTCGTTGGCGCCGATGTGGTTGCCGGCGTGGCCCTCCGCGCCCGGCCACTCCCAGTCCAAGTCGATGCCGTCGAAGATCCCGGCGGCGCTTCCCGGGCCGCCCGCGGCGTTGTAGACCGGCAGGTTCCCCTTGATGTACATGTCGATGCAGGAGCTCACGAACTTCTTACGCGAGGCGTCGGTGGCGGCCACGTCGGAGAAGTACTTGGAGTAGGTCCAGCCGCCGAGCGAGATCAGCACCTTGAGGTTCGGGTACTTCGCCTTGAGTTTGCGCAGCTGGTTGTAGTTGCCGCGCAGCTTCTCCCAGCCGGTGTCGGCCACGCCGTCCACCGACTGGGCCGCGCTCATCGGCCTGCCGTAGTCGGCTTCCGCGTCACCGGCGCCGTCGCCCTGGCTCGGGTCCTGGGGGTCGGCCGTGGTGCCCTTGGTGACGCCGTGCAGGCAGGTCAGGTTCACCGGGTCGATGTTGCCGAAGGCGTAGTTGAGGTGGGTCAGCTTGCCCGCGACGCCGGTCGTGTCGAGGTTGCGCACGAAGTACTGGCGGCCGTAGATGCCCCACTGCACGAAGTAGCCGACCCTGGCGTAGCCGCTGCCGACGATGTCGTCGGTGCTCACCTTCAGCGCCTCACTGGCGGCCGAGACGTTGTCGTACAGGTCACGGGCCCTGACGGTGAAGGTGTACTCGGTGGACGGCGACAGCCCGGTCACGGTGGCCGAGGTGCCGGTCACCGTCGCGGCCAGGGTCGTCCCGGTGTAGACCTCGTATCCGGCGATGCCCTTGTTGTCGGTGGAGGCGTTCCACGCGAGGGAGACGCTCGACGAGCTCTTGCCGGTGCTGCGCAGGCCGGTGGGCACGGTGGGCGGCTGGGTGTCGTCACCGGCGTTGTTGGTCGTCACCTTCAACGCGGTGCCGGCGGGGGAGAGGGTCCCCTTGCGGTCCTTGGCCTTGACGGTGAAGGTGTACTCGGTGTTCGGGGTCAGGCCGGTGAGGGTCGCCGTAGTCCCGGTGACCGTCGTGGCGAGGGTGGCGCCGTTGTAGACCTGGTAGCCGACGATGGGCAGGCTGCCCGGGGTCGCGGCGTCCCACTCCAGTGACACGGTCTTGGTGGTCTTGACCGGTGAGCGCAGGTTTCCCGGCGCGGAGGGCGGGGTGTCGGCCGAGCCGTCACATCTCACGTCGTTGATCCGGCAGTTCGCCGGTTCGGCGGACGCGCTGAGTGTGAACGTGGGGCTGTACGGCTCGCTGGACCCGTGCGCGGCCACCGACGTGTTGTAGTGGGCCGGGCTCAGCGTGACCTGGCGCCCGCTCTGGCTGAGCGAGCCGTTCTGGGCGTTGCCCGCGGTGACCCCGGCGGGCAGGTCGAAGGTGATCGACCAGCCGTTGAGCGCGGCGTCGGTGTTGTTGTTGACCACGAACTTGCCCTGCGTCCCGCTGGCCGAGTAGGTCGCGGTGACGGGCGCGTCAGGCGCAGGCGGGTCACCACTGCCGTCGCAGTTGGCGCCGTTGATCGTGCAGCTCGTGGGCTGGGCCGCGGCGCTGAGCGTGAACGTGGGACTGTAGGGCTCGGTGTTGCCGCCGGCGCGCACCGTGTTGATGTAGAAGGCGGGGGTCAGCTTGACCCGTGTCCCCGTCTGGGAGGTGGTGGCGTTCTGGGCGCCGCTGACGGTGACCCCGGCGGGCAGGTCGAAGGTGATCGACCAGCCGGTGACCGGGGTCGAGCCGGGGTTGCTCACCACGAACTTGCCCTGGGTCCCGGTCAGGGTGAAGGCCGCGGTGAGGCGGGCGGCGGCCTCAGCGGGTACGGCGAGAGCCGCGAAAGCAACCGCCAGGACGGCGGCTAACAGCACGGAGACACATCGGCGCATGTAGAGGCCCTTTCTTTTAGTAAAGTTTACTAACAGTTAGGCGGATGCTAACTCCGCTTCGGTACTCCTACAAGGCCCAAAACAGCGGTGAGCCGCTCGCGGAGCGCGGGACCGGCGGCCTCGATGGGGCGGACCGCCGGTCATGAGGGAACCGGGTGGCGGCATGCCGGCCGTACCTCGACGCGGAGCGCCGCTGGTTTGACCTTGACGCTGCGTCAACTTCTAGCATCGGGGCCATGTCGATCACTGTCCTTGACACCTACTCCGCCATGCGGCGGATCCTGCTGGCCCCGGTCGCGGACCGCGCCGACCTGCTGCGTTCGATGCTGGAGCCCAACAGCGGCATGTACCGCTACCACCCCGGCGAGGTCGACCTGGTGGCCGTACACCTCGCAACGTCCGGGTTCCCCATCGACCGCGACGAGGAGCGTTGCCTCGACGCGCTCGAAACCCTGGCGGCGGCCGGAGCCTGGGAGCGGATGCAACGCGCGCTCGACGACGCTCTCGCCGTGCTGCTGGAGGCGACGCCGGGGCTGGAGGCCCCGGACATCACCGTGCTGTTCGTCCTCGGCGATCCGGCTGACAAGCACTTCATGGGTCCCTGCCTGGGAATGACGGGGTTCGGCGGCATCTCGGGCAACATCGCCATCACGTTCTGGCCCTTCCCCGAGAACGTGGAGCGGCTGGAGGCCACCGCCGCGCACGAACTCCACCACAACCTGCGATGGAGCCCAGGTGGAGTCGTGTGGGACCCGATGACCGTCACGGTCGGCGAGCACATCGTCGGCGAGGGCCTGGCCGACGCCTTCGCCCGCCAGCTCTACGGCGACGAGCTCGGCCCCGCCCGCATCGGCGTGCCGCACCTGCACGACGACGAGGTCTTCGCCAAGGTGCTCACCGGGCTCGACGTGACAGGCATGCAGGACTTCACCGCCTGGGTGCACGGCGACCCCGGCGCCGAGCACCTCGGTGTCACGCCGGTGGGGCTGCCGATGGGCGCCGGGTACGCCGCGGGCAACCGGCTGGTCGACACCTACCTGGCGGCGACCGGGCAGACGGCGGCGCAGGCCCTGCACGCCGACAGCTCGGAGGTCATCGCCGCCACGCTCCGCCGCGGGTGACACTGGAACGATGGAGTGGACGATCCAGGAACTCGCGGCGAGGGCCGGCATCACCAGCCGCACCCTGCGTCACTACGACCACGTCGGGCTCCTGGCCCCGTCCCGGGTCGGCCCGAACGGGTACCGCTACTACGACTTCACCGCGGTCGCCCGGCTACAGCGGATCCTGCTCATGCGCCGGCTCGGCATGGGCCTGCCGGCCATCGCCGAGGTCCTGGCCGACGAGGTGGACACGTGCGACGGGCTCCGTGCCCACATCGCCGCGCTGGAAGAGGAACGGGACCGCATCGAACGGCGGATCCGGTCTGTGCGGCACACGCTGGAGGCTCTGCAGTCGGGGGCGGAACCGCGGATGGACGTCATGTTGGCGGGGTTCAACGACGGCTACAAGGACGAGGTGATCTCACGCTGGGGCGAGCGCGCGTTCCAAGCGGGTAATGACTGGTGGCACGGCAAGAGCCTTGACCAGCAGCGGGCCTGGAAGAAGGACACCGAGGACCTCGTCGCCGCATGGGTCGCCGCGGCGAAGACCGGGGTTTCCCCGACATCGGAACACGCCCAGTCACTGGCCGCCCGGCACGTCCGGTGGCTGAGCCGGATCCCGGGTACCCCCACGGCCGAGGGCGACCGGGAGCGCTCGATCGAGATGGTGGAATGCCTGGGGGACATGTACGCCGACGACCCCCGCTTCGCGGGCATGTACCGCGACGCCGCGGGGGCGAGGTTCGTCCGCGACGCGCTGCGAGCGTACGCGCGGACCCGGATGTAGCTCGTGTGGTTCGCGGAGACGACCGGCTCCGCGGGACCGGAGCCCGGTGGAGGAACTCCGGCGTCAACGTGAAGCCGACGGGTGCCCGGTGGTCGTGGTGGGTGCTCGGGGGCGGTCAGCCCTCCTCGGGGGTGTGGTTCGTGGCGAGGTCGGCGAAGGGCAGCGGGCAGTCGGGACAGGTGCAGTGGGTCAGGCTGTCGCAGCCGGCGCTCACCACCGTGCTCAGCGCGTGCCGGATGGTGGTCAGGTCGGCGATCCGCGCGTCCACCTCGGCGATCTTGGCCTGGGCGCGCTCGCGCAGGTCCGGGGTGGGGTGGCCGCGCCGGCCGGTGTCGATCAGTTCGGCCACCTCCTCCAGGGTGAAGCCGAGCCGCCGGGCGGCTTTGATCACGGTCAGCAGGGTGACGGTCTCGGGCGGGTAGGCGCGGTGCCCGCCCGGGCTGCGCCGTGGTTCGGCGATCAGCCCGCGGCGTTCGTAGTAGCGCAGGGTCTGCCGGTTGACCCCGGCCTGCTCGGCCACCTGTCCGCTGCGCAGGTACGGCCCGCCGGTGTCCTGTCTCACGTCGGCCGTCCGGTGCCGGCGCGGGCCTGCAGCGCGTCCAGCACCTCGGTGTGCTCCGCCGGCACCGTCACCTCCAGCGCCAGGCTGCCGCCGGCGATGCTGAGGGTGAAGGTGAAGAAGGAGCAGCAGCCGCTCTCCCGGGCCGGGTGCCGTCGACGGATATGCCACCGGCCGCGAACGAGATCGGATCATGTGGCCTTCCTGCCGGAGGGCTGGGATCCCGGGTTCCTCGGCCCCGGGATCCCAGCCCGCTCCAAGTCCCATCCAAGGGGCGCCGCCTAACTTCTCCCTGGACGCTCGACCAAGATCGTTCAGGGATTGAGACCGGACGCGATGCGCACCTCAGTCCTGCCCGGCTTTCCACGGCGAAGTACCAAGGAATCTCTCATGCAGCTCGGATACGCAGTCCCGCAGTACGGTGCCTTCACCGACCCGGATTTCATCCGGCAGGCCAGCACGGATCTGGAGACCATGGGCTATGGCAGCCTGTGGGCGGGTGATCGGATCATGCTGCCGCTCGCACCCAGCGATCCCTACCCGGGAGGAGACGGCGAGATCCCCCCGGCCTTCGCGACGTTCTTCGACCCACTGACCGCGTTGACGCTGGCAGCCGTCAGCACGCGGGAGGTCCGGCTGGGAACCAGCACGCTCAACGCGCTGTGGCAACCGCCGGTCCTGCTCGCCCGCATGCTGACCTCGCTCGACCTGCTCAGCCGCGGACGGCTGGACGTCGGCATCGGTCTCGGATGGCTGCGTGACGAATACACCGCGACCGGGGTGCCCTGGCAGGGGAGGGGAGCCCGGCTCGAAGAGACGCTCGACCTGATGGAGGCCGTCTGGAGCAGTGAGGTGGTCGAGCACAAGGGCGCGCTCTGGACCGTGCCGCCGTCGCACATCGACCTCAAGCCCTTCCAGTGGCCGCGCCCCCCGATCCTGCTCGCCGGTTACACGCCTCCGGCCCTGGAGAGGATCGGCCGGCGAGCCGACGGCTGGCTGTGCGCGGCGATGCCCATGCCCTATCTGACCGCCCTGTGGGATGTGGCGCTGCAGACCGCGGCACGCGTCGACCGGGACCCGTCGGCCCTGCGAATGGTGGTACGCGTCAATCCGGAGATCACCGATTCTCCCGCGCCCGCCGACCAGGTGCCGCACGCCGGAACCGTGCAGCAGATCGGCGACTACCTGCTGACCCTCGCCCAGGCCGGTGCCCACGAGGCGTTCATCGACCTGCAGACGACGACGTCCTCGCGCGATCGGTTCCTGGACGTCGCGCATGAGCTCATCACCAGGCTGCACGCCGGCTGAGACCCGCGCCCAGCCCACGTCGGCCCCATGGCACCGCCGGCGCCCTGCCATGGCACCGTCGGCGCATCCGTTTCCGTAGTGGTGGCCGGTTTCCGCGCCGTGCTCCGGCGTGGCCGGCGGTGCAGGGTAGACTGAGAGCCGATGTCGCATCAGCGGCGTCCCGGACGAGGGCGTGTCGTACCCGGCCTGCAAAGACGACCGTGTCGAAAGGCTCGGTCATCATGTCGTGGTTGGTTCTGATCGTCTCCGGTCTGCTGGAGTCGGTGTGGGCCGTGGCGCTCAGCAAGTCCGCCGGCTTCACCCGTCTGCTCCCCTCATCGATCTTCGCCGTCGGCCTGGTCCTCAGCATGATCGGCCTGGGCTACGCACTGCGCACCATTCCGGTCGGCACCGGCTACGCGATCTGGGTTGGTATCGGCGCCGCGGGTACGGCGATCTTCGGGATGCTCTACCTCGGCGAGCCGGCGAACGTGATGCGCCTGCTGTCCCTGCTCCTCGTGCTCGCCGGGGTCGTCGGTCTCAAGCTGTTCCACTGACGGGACCCGGCGTTCGCTCGAAGACGGATCAGCCCTCCAGATGTGCACGATCCGCTACATCGGGCTGTTTTGGAGGGCCCTCCGGCGGTGCCGTGGCCGGTGGCGGAGAACCTGGCCGCGCAGCTGAAGATCGAGGACGTCTCCCGCGTCAAGGAGTACACCGAGCGGCTGAAGACGGCGTACGAGCACGCGTGGGAGATCTGCGACGCGTACGGCTACCACCCGTTCGAGGACCACGCTCAGGGCCGGAGGTTCCGGGCGTTCCCGCACGGCCGGGCGTGGACGGCGCACGCCGAGGGCCAGGAGATCCGGGTCGAGGACATCGTCCGGCTGTCCCCGCTCAAGCATCGCAACCTCAACGTACTGGGCCGCTGTAGCTTCACCGCCTCCGTCCCGCGCGAGGGGCCGCGGCCGCCGCGCGACCCGGACGCGGTCGAGTCGGACGACGGTGACGACGGCCGCGAGGACTGAACGGGCGATGACTGGGCCGGGATCAGGGCGATCCTGACGCTGCGGTGCAGGTACCGGCTGAGCGAAGCCGCCGGGGCCTCGCCTCTGTTCCCGGCCGGCCATCGGTCCTCACCGGCTTCGCGACGGCGGCACCGGCCAAGCAGATGATGGCGCCGGTGGCGTCCCGGCGGTCGGGCCGGAATCCGTCCAGTCGGCCACCCCTGCGAAGTGATCTGACTCACACGATGTCACAGGAGAGGCCTGGCTGCGGTGGACGCCCGACGCCCGCGCGAGGTGGTTTCCCAGAGCGAGACGCGGGCTGCTCCGGAGTCGTTCGTGCGGGCGCTGGAGGACGGGGACCTGCAGGGCCTGCTCGACGTGCTCGCGCCTGAGGTCGTCTATATGGGCGACGGTGGCGGTGTGAAGCACGCCGCGCTGCGGCCGGTCGTCGGCGCCGACAACGTGGCCCGCATCAGCGGCAGGACGGCCACCAGGCGATCCGCTCTCACTCTTCGACGATGCCAGGAAAGTGCTCATTTGATGAGCACTTTGCCTGGAAGGATCGTTCTCACAAGCCACCGAACGGAAGGCAGAAGGACATGCTCCGCGGACTCACCACCATCAGCTTCTACGCCCATGACGTCGCCGCCGCCCGTGACTGGTACGCCGAGTTCCTCGGCGTGCGGGCCTACTTCCAGCGGCCCGAGCAGGGCGACCCGGCCTACGTGGAGTTCCGCGTCGGCGACTACCAGCACGAGCTCGGCATCATCGACGCGCGGTTCGCTCCGGACGGCTGGAGCACCGAGGACGGCGGAGCGATCGTCTACTGGGCCGTCGACGACCTGGAGGCGACCTGGGAACGACTGCTGGAGATGGGGGCCACCCCGTTCGAGAAGCCGACCGAGCGCGGCCCCGGATTCGTCACCGCCTCGGTGCGCGACCCGTTCGGCAACATCCTCGGTGTCATGGTCAACCACCACTACATGGACGTCCTCGCGGGCCGGAAGGGCTGACCACGATGACCGACAACGCCCTGCTCCTGGACGACGCCGCCGCCTGGAGGGCATGGCTCGCCGAGCACCACGAGACCGCCCGCGACGTCTGGCTGTTGATCGCCAAGAAGAACGGCAACGCGACGACCGTCACCCTCGACGAGGCCTTGGACGAGGCGTTGTGCCACGGCTGGATCGACAGCCACCGCAGGGCGTTCGACGGCGACTACTACCTGCAGCGCTACTCGCCGCGTACCCGGCGGAGCCCTTGGTCCAGCATCAATGTCGCGAAGGCCGAGGCGCTGACGGCCGCCGGCCGGATGCGCCCGGCAGGCCGCGCCGCGATCGAGACCGCCAGAACCGCGGGCCGCTGGCCCGCCTAGTACTCCAGTGACATTTCGCGATCATGGGTCGGGTCTACGCTGGTAGTGGCAGTGCCGGGCCGTGGCTTGGTGGCGTCGGCGCCAATGTGACCAGTGCGAAACGTCGGTGAGGGAGCGGTGCCGGATCAGTACGAGGGCGGCGAGCGGCCGGCGGATCTCGGGGAGTGTCAGCGGGATGCGGTCGTTGGTGGTACTGGACGGCTGGGCGGCGGCGATGACCGCCAGCACGGCCAGGGCGAGCAGGGCCAGGGTCACGTGCCGGTGCCAGGCCGTCCAGCCCCGCACCTGGTAGTGGTCCAGGCCGACCTGGCCCTTGGCCGCTTGGAAGGACTCCTCCACCGCCCAGCGAATCCCTGCGATCTTGACCAGCGCCATCAGCGGCTGCCGGTCGGGAGCGTAGCAGCGGTAGAACGCCAGCTCGCCGGTGGTCAGGTTGCGGCGGATCAGCAGCCACCGATATCCGTCCGTCGCGTTCTCGTCGATGCGGGCCCAGGCCCAGGCGTACCAGCGTGGCCCCTTGGCGCCGAACCGGCCGGCGATCCGGGCCATCAGCTCGATGAAGCCTGGTGCGAGGTCGCATGTGACGCGTTCGATCCAGGATCGGATCTCCGGAACGGAGCCGTCGTGGAGCAGGTCCAGATCGGTGAGCACTTCGACGAGCCTCGAGAGCGTGATCACGAAGTAGCGTCACGGGCCAGCGGCGTCAGGTCGTAGGAGAGCGAGGCGAACCGTGGGCGTCCGACCAGGGCCAGGTAGAGCAGGTCATGAGCGGCGGGTGCGCCGGCGGCGGCCTCCAGGGACGCTTCCCTGACGCTGCGCACTGGGCGGCAGAACAGGCCCTGTACGGCCGCAGCCGTACAGGCGTGCTGCGCCAGCGCTCCGGCGGCCCGCAGGAGAGCGGGGTAGGCCTGGGGTCCCTCCTCCCGCACCACGCGCCCGACGTCGGCGGTGATGAGAACGGCTAGGTTCATGCCGCCTACGTGGATCTGCTCGGGCGGGTAGGTGAAGGCGGCCTGGACCGCCGCCATCGCGGCGCCCGGTTGTCGTACTTCCAGGGGGGACGGCGGGTGGCGGTCGTCGCACCTTCGCGGCTCCAAGGGAGACAGCGCGTACCAGCCGTCCGGCAAGCCGGTCACGTTCCTGAGCGCCAGCCGTACTCTCAGGCGCGAGGTCGCGGCAGGTGAGCCCGGCGGCGGATCCGTGAGCGCCTCGGCGACCGCCCGGACAGCCGACTCCGGCAAGGGCCTGGGGTCGGCCGACACGCCGCGCGGCCCCAGACCAGCGCTGCGCCAGGAGGGCAGGAGCGGCAAGGCGACGGCGGCCGAGGCGCCGGGGGTGATCGTGACGCCCGCGGGATCCGGGACGAGGGTGAGCCCATAGCCGGGCGCGCGTTCGGCCAGGGCTCCCATGAGGTGCCCGGCTTCCAGCTCGGCCAGGGCCTCGGCGAGCGAGCCGTAGCCGGCGGGCAGCCGGTCCGGACGGCGCCGCAGATCCAGCCTGACCCTCCGGGCGGGGCGCGGCGAGCCGGGACCGGCCAGGGTGCGCCGGACCAGGTCGACGCGCCAGGCACTGATGCCGATCCGCAGCCAGGGCTCGATCAGGTAGGCGGCGCGCGGCGAGGGGTAGGCGCGGTGGTCGTTGAACGGGTTGTGCGGCTCCCAGCGGGTCGGGGTGAGCACGTCCGTCAGGAGCCTGGCCAGGGCGGCGCCGAAGTCACCCCAGGCCGCGAGCGAGCTCAGCGGGGTGCCTGGAACGGCGGGCGGCTCGGGCCGTACCGGGCCCTCGGAGTGCGGGCCCTTGCCCGGTCCGTGCTCGTAGACGGTGGACAGGACGGCGGCGATGCTGTCGGCTGGTAAGTCGATGCCGTCGGCCGACGGGGCAGGGGACTCCGCCACGAGAGGCTCCGTCACGGGAATGGGTGGGGTGGCAGGCGGTCGGGTCCACGTGTGGGGCGGCGGCCCAGGAGGGCGGGGACGCTCCAGAGCCGGTCCAGGCCGCGCAGGCGCCGGTTGGCGTGGCCGAAGGTCATCGGCAGCGTGCCCGGCACGATCACCTTCGCCGCATGCAGGCCCAAACGGTCGCGGATGACGGGATGGCTCTGGTCCACGGCGGCGAGCTCCAGGCCGAGCCCACGCAGATGGCCGACGTAGTGGTCGAGAACCGCCCACAGGTCGCCGCCGGGTGGAGCGGGGGCGGGCACCGGTTCCGGAGCGTCCTCCAGGAGGAACGCGTACTTCCCTGCCGCCTCCGGCAAGCCGTACACGGCGACGTGGTCCTCCATGGTGCGGATCCGGTCCGGGTCGTCGAGCAGGCGCAGCAGCCGCTCCCTCGTGTAGTCGCCCGGCGCCCGCCTGGCCCGGTCGGCGGCGGATTCGACGTCCACGGCGATCTCCGCGGCGGCCGAGACCATCGCGGCCACCGGATCGGGATGCGCTCCTGCGGCGAAGAAGGCCGCGGGCTGCCTGCCGTCCCTTTGCCGGGCCATCGCCAGGGCGACGGGGACGCCGAGATCGTTCGTGGCGTCGAGGAATTCCAGGACGTACCCACGGTGGTCGAGGCGATCGACCAGGTGGGGCAGCAGGGGATGATCGTCCGGTACGGCGAGGCGGGGCAGCGGGGTGCCCGCGTACCAGGCCATCAGGAACGCGTCGCGCTCCGCGACCTCGAAGAAGCCGTGCAGCACCGCCTCGGCCAGGCTGTTGCCCAGCCCGCAACCGCTGGAGGTCTCAGCCACGAACCTGGCCGCGTCGCTTCGTGGCAGCCCCCAGTAGGCGACGTGCTCGGGGACGAGGAGGGGCGTGGAGCGGGTGAAGGACCAACCTTGAGCCCAGGTGGTCGGCACGTCGGGGGTGTAGGGGACCAGGGTGCGGTGGGGGTCGGTCCGGTACCGGTCGGGCTCGTGCAGGCCCAGCGTGGCGGGATCGACCGCGCGGTCCGGGCCCAGGTCGGCGAAGGCCGCCCACACCGCACCGCCTGCGCCACCCGCCCGCGCCACCCTGCCCGCGCCACCCGTGCCGGCCGCGCCGGCCAGGCCGCCGTGCGGGCGCATGCCGCTGAGTCGCTCGACCGCCTCGAACAGGGCCACCCGCTCCGACTGCGCGAAGTCCCCCGTCCGGCCGAACCCGGCCACCTGCCCGTCCGGGTCACCGGCCAGCATCGCGGCCACCGTGGGTAGGGCCAGGGAGCCACTGCGTCTGAGACCTGCCACTGGGCCGTAACGCGAGTCGATGAGCGTGTCGTGCAGGCGTGAGCCCTCGGTCCTTGGGTTGTGGGTCCGCAAGGTGCCCGCGACGGCTGGCAGCGGTGCTCGGGCAGCGGATTCTGCGGTGGGGGACGACGTCTGTGCGACGGCCGTCGCAGCTGGGGGCGATGGCTGGGCGATGGGCTCCTCCGTCGGCCGCGGTGCGCATGTCGGGCATCCCTCGGTGCGGGGCATGACGGTGTGGTGGGTCATGGAGCCGTGGTCGGTCCGCAGGGCGTAGACGACGTCCGCGTGCTGCTCGGCGTCGGCGAGCATCGTGGCCGCCAGCTCCAGCAGAGCGGGCTGGAAGGCGGGCGATGCCACACCTCGCAGGGTGAGCCGC
Organism: Streptosporangium sandarakinum; assembly: GCF_050942225.1. Lineage (NCBI taxonomy): Bacteria > Bacillati > Actinomycetota > Actinomycetes > Streptosporangiales > Streptosporangiaceae > Streptosporangium > Streptosporangium sandarakinum. The sequence goes on along the minus strand of NZ_CP192034.1, from coordinate 4,525,416 downwards.
GGGTCGCCCACCGGGACGGCGGTCCCGAACGCGGCCAGCCGCTGGGTCTCGGCGCAGGCCGGGCAGACGCCGCCTTGGGGGCCCTGGACCGGGCCGATCAGGACCAGTGCGCCCTCGTGGCAGATCGGCAGCAACGGATGCCGTCTGCTCTTGGTGCGGGCGGCGAGCTCCTCCAGCTCGGCCAGGCGGTACCGGGTCAGGAAGAGCACCTCGGCGTCCGTGTCGCGTAGCTCTGTCGCGCAGGAGCGGATCTTCATTGGGCGCGTCCGAGGACGAGCGGCCGCGCCGCGCGGGCAGGGGGTACCCGGACCGCGACCAGACCCGAAATCGCCCACGGCCCGCCGACCCCGGCTTCGTCTGCTACGAGTGCGGCCGGCCTGAGCGCGGTGGCCCCGATTTCGGTGGCCTCAGCTCCAGGGGTCTCATGCTCGCCGGCCAGGGCTGCGAGGGCCTGCTGAAAGCGGGCCTCGCCTTCGCGGGAACCAGACGGCCAAGCATGGTCCCGGTACCCCCAGGGAAGCGGCTGGGGCGAGGGCTGCCATGCCGGGGTCGCGCCGCAGACCGGTGGACCTTCGGCGATCGACCGGCCCGCTCGGCGCGCCTGTTCCCTCGCCGTCGCCGCGAGCAGGGCGAAGGCTGCCGCCTCGCCCGCTTCGGCTTCCACCGCCCAGCCGAGGACGCACCCGCGTGCACTCACCTGGGCATGCACCACGCCGGCCGCGAGCCGTACCACCTCGATGCTCGCCGGTACGGCCAGGCGTAGGGTCAGCGCTTTCCACCAGCGGCGCGCCGCGGGATCGCCGGCCCACTCCGCCTCCTCCACGAGCTCCACGGCCTCCACCGGTTCCAGCCGGTCGCGATGGGTGGCCAGGCGCAGGGCCAGGCCGCGGGCGTGCAGGTGATCCATGCCGATGGCCACGTCGGAGGGCCGGGCGACCGCGGACAGGGCGGCGTGCAGGCGGGCGGCGTCCAGTGTGGTGCCGTAGCCCACCATCTCGCCACAGGCGGCCAGGTTGACGGGGAGCTGGGGCAGATCCTGCGCCTGTGGGGCGGGCACCAGGCCCAGCTCAGGATCGCCGAGGACGTCGAGTGCCGCCATGGCCTCCTCCCAGGAGAGCGCCTCGCGGGGTGGCTCGGCGTCGGGCCAGGGGTGATAGGCCATCCTGAGCGGGTCGAGGCGGGCGACCAGGACCGCGTGGTGCGGTGTGGGGGTCTCGCGCCCTTCCCGGGAGGGGTCGGGCAGCCCGGCCGCCGCGCACAGCAACCGGTGCACCGCAGCCCCGGCCACCAGTGCGCAAAGGACCTCGGGCGGCTCCGCGGCGGGCCCGTGCGACAGGCGGGGGGTCGCGTCGGCGGATGCCTCCTTCGCCGATGTCTCGGTGGACCCGCCCGGCAGGCGGCGGGCCACGGCGGCGGCCTGCGCTGCCGCCGTGTCGGCGGAGCCCGGGGGTACGGCGTAGCCGACCTCTCCCAGGCACCCGGCCACCACGGCGAGCTGGTCTGACGCCTCCAGCGTCAGCGTGGAGGCCGGCCCCGGTACGCGGCGGTAGCGCATCCCCGCTGCGGCCAGGGCGCGCTCGGCGGCGGCGGCCGGTGCGCCTGCGCCGCAGACCGTGAACACCGTCCCGGCGAGCCGGTGCCACGCGGCGGCGGGGTCGACCGCCGAGGACTCAAGCCAGGCGGCCACCGCGATCGGCGGCAGGTCGGGGCCCGGTTCTCCCCACCCCTGCGGCACGGCCACGAGCATGTCGTGCTCGCGCAGCTGGCCGATGATCAGCTCGATGGCGCGGGCGACCGGTTCCGGGGTGCCGGGTGGGGCGGCCAGCGCGGGGGCGGGCACGCCGCCCGCCAGGGCCGCGGCGAGCTGCTCCCACAGCCGCCACAGCCCGGCTCCGCCCTTGACGGTGAAGCTCGACGTCCACCCGCGTACGTGCACCCCGTCGGCGGTGGGGGCGGCGTGGACGACCGGGCGCAGCCGGAGCACCTCCGTCATCGCGCCACCGACCCGAGGGGCGCCCCGAGCTGTTCGCGCCAGCTGGTGCCCGTCACCTGCTGGACCGCGCGGGCCATCATCGAGGCGGCCAGGTACCGCTCCATGGGGGTGACGTCGCAGACGGCCAGGAGCTGGTAGAGCATGTTCGTGCCGAACCGGTAAACGGTGAAGCTGCGGCCGAGCGGAGGCCGGGTGAAGTCCACCGAGCGCAGCGCCCGGTGGTATTCACTGACCTCGCGCGGGGCGCCCGGGTCCCAGCGCCGGGCGGTGCGCGGATCGTCGAGCAGGGCGGCGCGTGCGGCGTAGCCGGGTCCGAGCTCCATCACCAGGACGCCGTCGTCGTAGGCCTGCCCGGCCTCGGCGCGGGCCGCCGCGCTCCAGGCCCGCCAGGCCGACACGGCGGCGGAGGGCCGGTGTCCTTCGGCGATGCGTGCCACGAGGTCGACGGTCGCCTCGCGGTTGCGTTCCCAGGCGGTGTCGAGACCATGCCGAACCCGGCCGTCCGGGTCGTGCCAGGTGAGGAAATCCTCCACGTGCGACAGGAAGGAGTGGTAGCCGTGCTGCAGGCCGTGCGGGTACTCGTCGGCGTGCACGGTCATCGCGGTGATCGCCAGGGCGATTCGGCCGGGCGCGCTGTCGCCGTCCGATGCGAGCTGGTCCAGGGCGGTACGGCACGGCGGCATGCCCCGTTCGAGCACGCGCGAGCGCAGCCGTACCAGCTCGGCCGAGCCCAGCAGCCCGGCGGTCGGGGCGTGGTCGGCGGGGGTGATGGTGACGGTGTTGTCGGGAAAAATGGGCTCGTACGGCCCGGCGACCAGCTCCAGGCGCCCGGCCTCGCGCGAATGGGCGAGTAGTTCGGCGGGGGTCTGCCGGCTGGTCGAGGGGTGGCGGCTCAGGTGGCCGCGCAACCGATCGGCGACCAGCTCTGCGGCAGCGGCCAGCTCCGCCGGGGCGGCCGCTCCGAGCGCGGAGACCCGGTCCGGCGCCTCGGCGGCCATGCCGTCCACCGAGGCATCCCGGCCGTCCGTCGAGGCGGCCATGCCGTCCGCCGGGTTCGCGGCGCTCATCGTGCCTGGGCCAAGTCGGAGGCGGACGCGCAGGTGGGGGCCGTGGAGCCAGTGGCGCTCGACGTGCCCGCGTACGCCCGCCGCGACCGCCTCCTCCAGCGCGGGAAAGACGGCCTGCCTGAGCAGCCCCGCCTTGACGGGCTCGTAGTAGCAGCAGACGACGTCCAACTCGCTCATGAGGCTCTCCAGCAGGATTCGACGATGAGCTCGGTCACCGGTTCGTCCACGGTCCCCGGTACGGGCAGGGCCTCCACCAGGGCGATGTCCTCGGGGTACCGCTCCAGGTGGGCGGGCAGGCAGCGCAGGTGCAGCGCGTTGCCCAGATCGACGTACTGCGGCTTGGCCGCCCGCAGCTTGCGCAGGAACCCGGCCAGTGAGTCCACGGCCGTGGACGCCTCGGCGAACAGGTGCTCGGGCAGCCCGTGGCGGGCCCGGAGGCGGGCGGCGGCGACGGCGGGATGCTCGCTCCTGAAGGCTTCGCGCAGCGCGGTGGCCGCGTCGTCGGCGAACTTCCACTTGCGGCGCTGCAGCACGATCCCGTCGTGGGTCAGCCGTCCCAGCTCCGTCACCCCGCCCGTCTCGCGCCTGCCCGCGAGGCCGGACAGTGCCGGATGCCCGCACACCAGGTCCGCGGTGAGGGGCGCGGTGCGGTCCGGTAGCGAGTAGGGCACGAGGAAGCCGAGGTAGAGCACGCTCAGGGGGCGTCCGGTGGCGCGGTCGACGACCCGGACGAGCTCGGTGTCCTCGTCGTGGAGGAGGTCGAGCTCCTCGGGCGGGAGGTCGGCCCAGCGCGGGTCCTCGCCCACCTCGCGGGCGGTGACCATGGGGTGCAGATTGGCGTTGAAGCCCAGCACCGGGCGGTATTGCACGGTGTCGGGGCCCAGGACGCGGTGCAGCCATTCCGTCACGGCCGCCGTGGCCGAGGGGTCGAGCTGGGGCAGGAAGCGGCTGGTGAACCTGGCGAACCCGGCGTAGACGTGGTTGACCGCGAGCCCGCCGCCGGGGACGGGCTGGACGAAGTAGGAGTAGGAGACCGGCCGGGCGTGCACCCAGGCGGGCAGCAGGTCCGCGGCGGCGTTGACGGCCTCCCTGGGGATCTCGCGGTCGAGCGAGTGCGGGTCGCCGGCGGCGGAGATCAGCTCGCGCACCTGCTCGCGGGCGGCCTCGATGCCGGGGTCGCGCTGCCTGTTGCCGAGCACCTGGCTCCAGACCTGCGACATCAGCTCCGTGCAGGCGGACAGGGGCACGCGGGCGCCGCTGCCGTACAGGTCGACGAACCGCTCGGTGACCAGGCGGCGGACGAACAGGTGGTGGTCGAAGAGCATGGTCAGGGGGGTGAGCCGGGCCAGCGCGGGCAGGTCGGCGCGGCCGTGCCCGGCGCCCAGGGGCTGGGGGGGGGGGAGGACGACGTCCTCCATGAGAACCGGCACCCCGGCCAGGTCGGCGCCCACGAGCCCGCCCGTCTCCCGCCAGTCGTCGGCCAGCGCGGCGAGCGCGGCCGGGCGGGCGGCGGCGGGCAGGCTGGAGAAGGCCGCGGTGCGCTCTCGCAGGCTCGCCAGCCGCCCGGCCAGCGAGCCGTCCGCCACCAGAAGATCAGCGACCACGCCGTCCGAAACCACGCCGCCGGTGGCCGGGGCGGTCTCCAGCCAGCGTGCCAGGGAGCCCAGCACGTCCGGGTCCTGCGGGTCGACCGGCCACACCGGCACGATGAGCCCGACGTCGATCATCTGTCCCACGTACGCGCCCGCCGCCTGCGCGGCCGCCGGGCTGGCGATGTTGCGCGCCAGCAGTTCGGCCAGTTCCCGAGGGGTGCGTTCCCCCTGGCGCAGGTGCCGGAGGAGGAAGGCGATCGGCCCGGTGAGGGCGAGTTCGACCCGTTCCTCTCGGGCCGCGTGCACGTGGGTGGCGTCGGCCTGGGGGATGTCGCGCTGGTACACCACCCGCCCGTCGCGCTCCCGCAGGGCGGGTGCGAGCCGGTGCGGCAGGTTCACGCGTCTGCCCGGGTCTCCGAGGAGGGCGTTCAGCAGCCGTGTGACCAGGACGTGGTTGACCTGCGAGCAGGCGCGCGGCTGGGGGTCGCAGCCAGGGCGCCCGTCCCACCAGCCGAGGCCGACCGAGGTGTACCAGGACAGCGGGCTGGTCTTGGAGGTGGCGCGCAGCGCGTAGCGCAGCACGGTGGGCTCGGCCTGGCGGGCGCGCTTGTCGGGGCGCCCGGCGCACGCGGCCGTACGGTCCACGCCGTACAGCAGGTCGCGCCCGGTGAGGGTGACGGCCTGGCGTAGCGGCTCCGCCGTACAGGTGCCGGCCAGGACCTCGCGTTCCGCCGTCAGCGCGTCGCCCCATCCGGCCGCGAGCTCCTGCTCCAGCCGGGCGCGTGCGCGGGCGGCGGCCAGCCACCCGGCCAGTCCGGGCACCCTTTCGGGCAGGTCGCCGAGCCGGGCCGTGAGGGATTCGCGCGGCACCCGGCCGTTGTGGACGTCGCGCCGCAGCGGCAGCACCACGGCGCGGTGGAAGTCGAGGGAGTGGTGGGCGGCACTGGCCGCGAGCGCGTCGGCCAGGCCGGGCGCGGCCGCCTCCATGGTGCGCAGCAGTCCGGTCAGCTCACGCAGGGCCGCACGCCACGGCTCGGCCTGCTGGGGACGTTCGGGGTACGGCAGGGCCGCGCGCCTGACCACCGCGAAGGGCGCCAGTTCAGCGCTCGCCGTACCGCTGCCTGCCGGCCTGTCCAATGTGCTGGTCATCACGCATCCTCCGTGGGTGGTCCCCCGGCCACCCGTGAGCGGCCGGGGGGTGTGAGCGGCTTCCTAGATCGGGTCGATGGAGCAGCAGGAGCTGCACGACATCGACAGGTTGGAGCAGCTGATGCCGGAGGCGCCGGTCTCGGGAAGCGCGACGCTGTCACGCATCGCCGTCACCGACAGCTCCTCCAGAGCCAGCTCGTCGACCTGGAAGGCGAAACTGGGCATGGCACCTTCTCTCACTCAGGTGGGTTGGATGCACGAGCAGCACGAGGAGGTGGTCAGGCACCCGGAGGCGGCGGTCTCGGGGAGGGCGACGCTGTCGCGCATCGCCGTCACCGACAGCTCCTCCAGGTTCAGATCCGTCACCTCGAAGGGGAAAGCGGTCATCGCACGCTCCCTACTCGATGACGACGCAGCAGCAGGACGAGGATGTGGCGATCGAGGTGAACGCGCTGCAGGCGGAGGCGCCGGTCTCGGGAAGCGCGACGCCGTCGCGCATCGTGGTGACCGACAGCTCCTCCAGAGCCAGGTCCTCCAGGTTGAAGGTCAGGTTCGGCATGGGGTTTCATTCCTTTCCGTACATGTGCGAGTGCGGCTGACGGGTGGAAGGGAAGCGGCGGGCACCTCCTTCAGTCCAGGGCGCGGCGGCCGAAACCGAGCGCGCCTGCGACCGCGAACCCCGCGCCGGCCACCGCCATGACCAGCAGGCAGAGCCAGAACGCGAGGTGCGGGATCTGGGGGACCATGACCGCGCGCATGGCCTCGCTGACATAGGTGAGCGGGTTGAGCGCGCAGACGACCTGAAACCACGGCAGCCGCTCCAGCTGCGGCCAGGGGAACTGGGTGGCCCCGGTGAACATCAGTGGCGTCAGCACCGCCGCGAAGACGGTGTTGATGCCCCGGGGCGAAACCGCGGTGCCCAGGGTCATCCCGATCGCCGAGCCCACGAAGGCCCCCAGGGCCATGACGAGCAGGGCGGGCGGCACGGAGGCGAGGGCGATCTCGGTGCCCGGCAGGACGAGCAGGCCCAGCGGGATCATGACCGCTCCGGCGAGCAGGCCGCGAACCGTGCCGAAGAGAATCTTCTCGACGGCCACCAGCCAGATCGGCAGCGGCGCCAGCAGCCGGTCCTCGATCTCCCTGCTGTAGGAGAAGTCCAGCGTCAGCGGCAGCGCGGTGTTCTGCAGCCCTCCGACGAAGGCGTTGAGCGCGATGACCCCAGGCAGCAGCACCGCTCCGAAGTCGCCGCCGACGTAGCCCAGGTCGCCCAGGACCGTGCCGAAGACGAACAGGATGAACAGCGGCTGCAGCACCACCTGGGTCAGGAAGGCGGGCAGCTCGCGCCAGGTGACGACGAGGTCGCGCGTGAGGATGGCGGCGAAGGAGCGCGCCACGGGCGGCCGAGGGGTCGCGGCCCTGGCCTCGTCGATGGTGGTCATCGCAGCTCCCGTCCGGTGAGGCGGAGGAAGACGTCCTCCAGGCCGAGGCGGGCGAACTCCACCCCGGCGAGCGTGAGGTCGTGGCCGGCCAGCGCCTTGACCACGGTGGGCAGCACCTCACCGGGATCGTGCGAGGTGTACAGGCGTACGCGCCCGCCCGGCAGCTCCTCCACGCGTTCGACGGTCTCGACGGCGGCGAGCGCCGCGGCCGCCGCGCCCTCGGCCGAGTCCAGCGCGAGTGTGAGGGTGTTGCTGCTCGGCAGCTCCCTGACCAGGGCGCCGGGGGTGTCCAGCGCCAGCACCTTGCCGTGGTCCAGGATGGCGACCCGGTCGCAGAGCTTGGCCGCCTCGTCCATCTGGTGCGTCGTCAGCACCACGGTCACGCCGCGCTCGCGCAGCTCGGCGATGCGCTCGTGCACGAACAGCCGTGACTGCGGGTCCAGCCCGCCGGACGGCTCGTCCAGGAACAGCACGCGCGGCTCGTGCATGAGCGCCCTGGCGATCATCACGCGCTGCGCCTGACCGCCGGAGAGCCGGTCGGTGCGGTCGCCCGCGCGGTCGGCCAGGCCCATGCGCTCCAGCAGCTCGTCGGCCCTCCTGCGCCGCTCGGCGCGGGGCACCGCGTGGTAGGCGGCGTGGCACTGCAGGACCTGCCGGATGCTCAGCGAGCGGTCCAGGTTGGTCCGCTGCGGCACCACGGCCAGCACCTGCCTGGCCCGCGTCGGTTCCCGCAGCACGTCGAGGCCCTCGACGACCACCCGGCCGCCGCTGGGACGCACCCGCGTGGTCAGCACGCCGACCGTGGTGGTCTTGCCGGCCCCGTTCGGGCCGAGCATGCCGAAGACCTCTCCGTGGCGTACCTCGAAGCTGATCCCGTCGACCGCGGCACGGGGATTTCCCCGGTAATTCTTGGTGAGATTCTCGACCTCGACAGCGTTCATTTCTTCACCGATACCGATCGCGTCGTGGAAACGGGCGAAGCGTATTCACGTGGGCTCCCGACAGTCAAGGTCCGAAAATTGGCCGACCGCTGCCAGTACACCTTTCCGGCAGCATGGTCAAGACAGCAGAAAACCTGTCAGGTGATCGCGGCGGGACGCGGCCCATACTCCGGGAGTCGAACTCCAGCACCTGGGAGGTGAATCATGTCCCCTGCGATCATTACCGCCGACTTCGGCCTCGCCGACCTGGATCTGTCCAGTCTGCAGGTGACGGCCATGCGTGACGCCGTCGCCCTGCCCGAGACCGGCGCCTCGTCAGGATCGTCGAGCTGCGGCGGTTGCTCCACCTGCGGCTCGTCGTCCTGCTGCGGCGGCACCGAGATCGAATGATTTACCGGCCGGGACGCCGCTTCCGCCGGAACTGCGTCCCGGCCATCCAAGAACCCTTTTGCGCGCTTGGACGGGTACGTATGATCGATGTTGTCTGCCATTATTACGAGGACTTCAAGGCGCCGTTGTTGCGGCAATTCCTCATTCCGCTCGCGCGGTCTTTTCCCGGCAGCGTCCACCTCGATCGGCACTGGTTGCGCGGGCCGCACGTCCTGCTCCGCTTCCACGGTCCCGGCGATCACGCCCGGGCCGCGGAGGAGGCCGCCGACGCCTGCCGACGCCACCTGGCGGCCTTCCCCTCCACCGCCGTGGTGGATCCGGCCGAGCTGGTACGGCAGGCGGAACTGGCCGGGCGCGCCGAGCTCGTGCCCGGGCCGTACGCACCCCTCCACCCTGACAACTCGGTGCTGGTGCGCCCTGCCGACCTGGCTCCCCTGATCGACCTGCTGGGCTCGCGGGCCGCCGTGCTCGAACGGTGCGAGCTGCTGGCCCTCGGCCTGGGCGCGGTGGAGCGGTCACTCGAGCTGGCCGGCGACCCCGGCTCCCGTGTCACCCTCGCCCTGGTCGCGATAACCGCCCATGCCGCCGGCTATCCGACCGGGCTGGGAGCGGGCTACCAGTCCTTCCTGTCGCACGTGGCCGACCATCTGGCCTACGAGGATCCCGACGGCAGCCTGGAGGCGGCCTTCAAGCGCCAGTGGGCCGAGCGCGGCGCGGGGGTGACCGAGCTGGTCCGCACCGTCGCGGAAGGCGGGGTGCTGCCCGGCCGGCTGGAGGGCGTCGCGGCGGCCTGGCGCGCCTGGTCACGTGACGCGTCCGCGCACGCCGACGCCGCTCTCGACACCGCCGCCCTGGTCGGCGACCGTAACGGGCACGCCGCCGTCGCCGCCCGTTTCGGCGGCGACACCGAGATCCGGTGGGACTTCACCCGCCGCCACTACAGCGAGTACCACCAGCTGCTCAACCGGTCCGGGTTCGAGAAGGTGGCGTTGAGCAAGCCCTTCGGGCTCTACCGTTTCGGCACCAACGTGCTCTACCGCCTGCTGGCGCTGTGCGACCTGCGGCCTGTGGAGCGTTACCTGGCCGCCTACCTGTTCAGCGAGGCGGTCGAGCGCATCACCGGGCGGACGTGGCGCGAGCGGCTGGGCGGAGTTCCGGCGTGAGCGCGGAGGCGGTCCTGAGGCTGCGCCCTGTGGTGCGGGCCGGTCGCCTGCCCACGGGTGTGCACCTGCGGTCGTGGAGCGGCGCGGTCAGCCTGGAGGGGGCGGCCGGGCTGTGGCCGCTGTGGCAGCGGCTGGCGCCGTTGCTCGCAGAGGGGGTGAGCGAGCGCGATCTCGACGCGCTGTGCCCGGAGCCCGCTCTGCGGGAGGCCGTGCGGATGCTGCTCGATCGGCTGCGGGAGCACGACCTGGTGGTGGCGGTACGGCCCGGCGACGGCATGCCGCCGGCCGTACGGGGATGGCTGGAATCGGCGGCGCCCGACCCGGACGCGGCGTGGCGCTCGCTGGGCGCGGCCACCGTGACGGTGCGGGGCGAGGGGCGGCTGGCGGAGGCGGCGCGTGACGCGCTGGCCCGCTGCCATATCGGCGTCCGCACGGCACCCGCCCCGGACGGCCTCACGCTCATCGCGGGCGTACTGGTGGTCCGCGCCGCCGGCCTGGGCCCGACGGGGTTCGTCACGCCCGCCCTGCCCCCCGCCCAGGCCGCCGCCCTGGCCGACGCCCTGACCACCCGCCTCGCGGGCCCCCCGGCCACCCCTCACCTGCCCGACGCCCCGGCCACCCGCCTCGCGGGCCCCCCGGCCACCCCTCACCTGCCCGGCGCGGGCCACGGGCTCGTGCCCGATGCGATGCTGGCCGAGCTGCTGGGAGCCGCGGCGGCCGACCGGATGGTGAGGGCGATCGCCGGATGGCCCGCCAGGTCCGGCGAGGTCCTGCTCGCCAAGACCGACCCGCTGGAGGCCTCCTACCGCCTCTGGCCTCCGGTCGCCCCGGTCTCGCCCGCCCGCCGTGTCACGCTGGAGGAGGCGCTCCGGCGGGCCGCGCTGCTCACCGACCCCGACCTCGGAGCGCTGCCCCCCGCCGTCCCGGACGGCCACCCCCAGCTCCCCCTCGGCCTGGTCGTCTGCCCGCTGCCCGGCCGCGAGGTCACCGGAGCCGGTCCCACGACCGACACCGCCCATCTGGCGGCCGTTCAGGCCGCCGCCCAGGCGCTCACCGGCGAGGACCCGGCGCGCGCGGCCGTGGGCGCGGACGAGCTGCACGCCTGCGGCGTCCTCCTGCGCCGCCTGGCCGACCGCCTGGCCGCCGGGTTCGCCCCGTGGCGCGGTCCGGTCCCCGGCAGCCACTGGTGGCGCGTCCTGACCCGCCGTCTGGGCCGCGCCGTGCGGCTGTGCCTGCGCGACCTGGACGGCGCCTGGCACGCCGAGATCCTCGACAGCGGCGGCTCCCGCCTGGGCTGGGCGGTCGAGCGCGACCGTGACGAGGCGGCGGCCATGGCCGCCATGGCCGCAGTCGGCACGCTTCTGGCACCGGGGCCGGTCACGCCGGTCTGCGGAGCCGTACCCTGCCCCGATCTCACCCCGGAGGAGCGCGACGGCGATCTGGGCCGGTGGTTGTGGCCCGCCGCGCTCTCCGCGCACGAGGAGGAGCTGCAGGCCCGCCTGCGCGAGCTGACCGGCTGCCTGCCTCACCGCGACGAACGGCCCTGCGCGGTGAGCGCCGCGGGCTTCCAGATCTGGCGGAGCTGAGCATGGACTTCGACGTCGTCGTCCTCGACACCTGGACCCTGGAATCGATCACCGAGCTGGCCGCCCGCGCCGTGGACGGCGGGCCCGCCGTCCTTCCGGTGCGCTGCGACGGCGGCCTGGTACTGGTCGGCCCGCTCACCGGACCGGGAACGAGCGCGTGCGTGGCCTGCGCCGAGCACGCCAGGATCCACGCCCTGCCCGGCCATACCCCGCACACCGGCCAGGTCATGGGCGGCTCGGTCCCGCCGACGGTCGCCGCCCTGGTCGAGCGCCTGGCGGAGCGACCGCAGGACGGCGTCATGTGGGCGATCAGGGGCGAGAGTCTGGAGGTCTCCACCCACCGGGTGCGGCCCTTCGGCGGCTGCCGGGTCTGCGCACCGCTGCCCGACGACTCCCCGCGCCCGATCACGATCGCCTCGCACCCGGTCACCGGCACCGGCCTGCGCGAGGCCAACCCCCGCACGGCCGGCGCGGGCGGGCTGCGTGAGGTCCTGCTGGACTGGCGGGTCGGCCCGGTGCTGCGGCTGTTCCGCTGGGGCTCGCGCAGCCTGCCCCTGGCCAGCGCCGAGTTGCCGGGCGCCGCCGACTCCTCCGAGGCGGGGTACGGCAGGGCGGAGGACTTCGCCGACGCCGAGCGGGTGGCGTTGTTCGAGGCGCTGGAGCGGCTGACCGGCATGACGCCGCGCGGCAGCCGTACCGTCGTGCGCGCCGCCCACGCCGAGCTCGACCCGCACGTCGCGGTCGATCCGGCCGCCCTCGGCCTGCACGAGCCGGAGTTGACGGACCATCCGGCCTTCCGCCTGACGCCCTACGCTCCCGGCCTGCCGCTCGCCTGGGTCCACGGCTGGTCGCTGACCCACGGGCGCGACCGGCTGGTGCCCGAGGAGCTGGTGTACTGGCGGCTGCGCGGCAGGCGCTCGATCTACGACTCCTCCAACGGCTGCGGGCTCGGCTCCAGCCTGGCCGAGGCGATTCTGTACGGACTGTTCGAGGTCGCCGAGCGCGACGCCTTCCTGATGGCCTGGTACGCCCGCACCCCGCTGCGGCGGATCGCCACCCCGATGGAGGACCCGCAGATCTGCCGCCTGGCCGACCGGCTCGGCTCGCTCGGGCACGATCTGCTGCTGTTCGACGCCACCAACGACTTCGGCGTGCCGGCCGTCCTCAGCATGATCCGCCGACGCGTGCCGGATCCGCGGCGGCCGAACGCCCTGTTCGCGGCCGGGGCCCACCATGACCCGCTCACCGCCGTCAGGTCGGCCGTCGTCGAGGTCTACATCAACGCCAGGAACGCCGCGGATCCGCGCATCGTCTCCTTCGACCCCGACCGGCTGCAGCCCATGCTGGAGGATCCCACGCTGGTCCGCACGGTCGACGACCACGTCTTCGTCAACGCTCTGGCCGAGGCCGCCCCCTGGCACTCCTTCCTGAGCGGCGAGGAGACCCCCGTGTCCTGGCGCGAGGTGTGGCCCCGCCGCCCCGCCGTACCCGACCTGGGCGAGTACCTGTCGGAGTGGGTGGCGCAGCTGGCGGCGCGGGGCCTGGAGGTGATGGCGGTCGACCAGAGCGAGCCGGTCACCCGCGAGCGGCTCGGGCTGCACGCCGCCAAGGTGATCGTGCCGGGGTCGCTGCCGATGACCTTCGGCCACGTCTACCGCCGCACCCGCGGCCTGCCCCGGCTGCTGGAGGTGCCCGCGAGGCTGGGCCGCCTGCCCGCACCGCCGCGCTACGACGACCTGCCCTTCCACCCCCACCCCTTCCCCTGACGTGAGGACTGCCGTGGACACCTGGACGAGCCTGCATTGCTTCGTGCACTGGTCCGTGGAGCGGACCGACGACTTCCTCACCGGCGTCCTGGGCCCGCTCATGGCCGCCCGCCGCACGTCCGGTTGGTTCTTCATCAGGTACTGGGAGGGCGGGCCGCACCTGCGCGTGCGCGCCCTCGGCGTCGGCGACCCGGCGGAGCTGGAGCGGGCGGTGGCGGACGCGCTGGCGGACGCCCCGCCCGCCGACCTGCCCGCCGACGCCGGCTGGACGCCGCACGGGATCGTGAAGTCGATCGCCTACGAGCCGGAGACCGGCAGGTACGGCGGAGCCGAGGGCATCGGCGTGGCCGAGCGGGTCTTCTGCCGCTCCACCGAGACCGCCGTGGAGGCGTTGTCAGGGCGCTTCCCGCAAGGACGGATGAGCGCCGCCATCCACCTCGTCCGCGCCACCACACTGGGACTCGGCCTGGACGAGCGGGCCGCGGCGGCCTGGCTGCGCAGGCACGCGGCGAGCTGGCGGTACACCGGCGAGGTCGAGCTCCTGCCGCCCGCCGTGCCCCTGGCGCGCACCGCCAGGCTCGTGGCCGGCCAGGGCGAGGCGCTGCGCCACCTGCTGGCCGCCGCCGAGGACGACGATCTGTGCGTCCGCTGGAGCCGTACGGTGGCCGAGGCGGACGGCGAGCTGGCCGCGCGCGGGCTCGACGAGGTGCGCCGGCTGTGGATCTGGGCGTCGCAGCTGCACATGCTCTGCAACCGCCTGGGCGTCCAGCCCGACGAGGAGCGCGCGGTGTGCTGGCTGGTCGCCGCGCTGTTGGCCGCCGACGCGGGAGCCGACCAGCGCTACCTGGAGGAGTCGAAGTACCCGCCGGGGATCCTGCCGTCGCTGCCCGACGACTCCCACGGCGAGCCGTCCCAGGACCGGCCGCCGATGCCCGGACTGCCCGAGGTGCGCCTGCCGGAGGGCCCGCCGCTCAGCCTGCCGCTGGGCGAGGCCCTGAACCGCCGGGCCTCCTGCCGTACCTTCACCGGCCCGGTGGGCGCCGCGGAGCTGGGCTCGCTGCTGGGCCTGGCGTTCGGCGCCAGGGCCGACCGCACGCTGCGCTTCGGCGACGGCCCCGCCCATGCCTACCGGCGCCGCCCGTTCCCCGGCGCAGGAGCCAGGTACGGCACGCGCCTGCGTCTGGTCGTGCGCGAGGTCGAAGGGCTGGACCCGGGCACCTACCACGTCGGCGAGGACGGCCGCGCCCTGCGACGGCTCGGAGCGCCGCCGGCGGACGACGAACTGGCGGCCACCTCGATGTGGCTGACCTCGGCGCAGGTGGACGAGCGGCTCGGCCTGATCGACGTCACCCGCGTGCCCGCCGTCCTGCTGCTGACCGCCAACCTCGACATCCACCGGCCCAGGTACGGCACGCGGGCCCTGCGCTTCGCCCTGCTGGAGGCAGGCCACGTCGCGCAGAACCTGACCCTGGCGGCGACCGCGCTGGGGCTGGGCACGATCACCCTCGGCGGTTTCTACGACGACCTGGTGCACGAGCTGTTCGGGCTGGACGGGGTCGCCGAGAGCGCGCTGTACCTGCTGCCGGTCGGCCTTCCCGGCTGAGCCGTCAGCCGAGCAGGCCGTCCTCACGGGCGCAGCGAGCCAGGTCCACCTTGGTGTAGGCGCTGCGCCCGCAGTCGGCGTACTTGCGTTTGATACGTTCCAGGTACTTCTTGGCCGTGGACGGCTGGATGCCCGCCCGGCGCGCGGCGGTCTCCAGCGTGAGCCCGGAGGCGTAGCCGAGCAGCACCGCCCGTTCCTGGCCCGACAGCTGCGGGCCGACCCCCAGCAAGGTGCGGATGGCGGGCGCGAGCCGGCCGGGCGCGAGAGCGGACTGCGCGGGCGCCTCCACGAGGGTGGCGTCCTCGCCGAGCGCGAAGGCGCGGTGGCCCGCGGCGCGCAGGAGCCGGAGGGTCTCGGCGCCGTCGGGCGGCCCGGCCAGGGCGGCGTCCACGACGATCACGTCCGCCCGGTCCCCCTGCCGCTCGGTCAGCTCGGGGAGGCTGCCGGCCCTGGCCAGAAGCCTGCAGCCGGGGTCGGCCGCCAGCGAGGCGATGGCGATGACCAGCAGATCGGGATTGTCGATGATCAGGGACACGGAGATCATGGGCGCTCCAGGCGGGGAGGGGTGCGGTCCCGGTGGCGGATCCGGCGGTGGATCCGCCACGGAGGCTAGACCACCCGAATGGATCACGACTGGACGCCGAATGGATCACCGTCAGCCGGTGGCTCCGGCGACGAGCGTCTCGATCTCTCCCATCTCATGCCGGTTGCCGATCCTCCCGTACAGTCCCCTGGCCTCCTCCCACGCCGCCAGGGCCTGCGCGTTCTCGCCCAGCATGACGTGGGCGATGCCGAGGGCCTTCAGCACCATGGCCTGAAGGTGCAGCACCCCCAGCTCGCGGAAGACCCGCAGGGAGAACAGCAGACGCTCGCGCGCCTGCTCGAAGTGGCCGTTCACCAGGTCCCTGGTGGCCAGGCTCCGCGAGACGATGGCGCGGGTGATCTCGCCGGCCATCTCCTCGCTGAGCTCCTCGGCCGTGTCGAGGAAGGAGTCGGCGTCCGGCTGCCCGGTGAGCACCCCGCTCTCGCCGAGCACGACCAGCGCCAGCAGCTCCTTCAGCCGCACTCCGAGGCTCCTGCTGAGCCGCAGGCCCTGCAGCAGCGCCTCGCGGCTCTCGTCGTAGCGGCCCTGGTAGTGGCGGACCATGCCGAGCGAGCGGAGCGCCGTCAGGTGCAGCCGGTTCACCTTGCGATCCCTGGCCCGCTCGACCACCTGCTCGAGGTGCGCCGAGGCGAGTTCCAGCTCGCCGCGCTCGCGGTAGGAGAAACCCAGGCCCGCGTGGACGAAGTCGAAGCCCGCATCGTGGCCGTGCTCCCTGGTCAGCCGTTGCGCCAGGTGCATCAGCTCCAGACCCTCCTCGCCGTGCCCCTCGCTGTGCCCCTCGGCGAGCACCGCGGTGCCCAGCATCGCAAGCGCATGGATCTCGCCGCGGACGTCTCCCACCGAGCGGAACAGGTCGAGCGCGATCTGGGCGTGCTCGTGCATCGCGAGCGGCTGGATCATCGGCACGCTGAACAGGTAGGCGAGGTTGCGGGCCATCACCGCCCGCCCACGCGGAACGTCCTCGCCACACGCCGCCATCGCGACCGCGTGCACCGCCTGGCTCTCCTCCAGCAGATCGCGCATCTCGTGGAAGCCCACGCACGCCTCGGCCAGGTTCCACGCCAGGTCAGCTCGTCCCTCGCGAGCGCTCTGCGTGATCACGACCGCCAGGTTCGCCCGCTCGCTCTGGAACCATTTCACCGGATCGTCCAGCAGCAGGCCGGTGTGCTCCGCCGGCAGCCTCCTGCGGGGCGCCGGACCGCGCAGCGCGGGCAGGGTCCGGTAGGCCAGTTCCGTGTCCGCCTGCTCGGCGAGCGAGAGCCAGGTCGCGTAGGCCCTGACCCTGGCCTCCTCCCGCGCGGCCTCGTCGTCCTCCAGCGCCGCCCGCTCTGCCGCGTACAGTTTGATCAGGTCGTGCATGCGGTAACGCGGCTCGCCCGTCTCGTCCTCGTCGGCGACCGACACCAGCTGCACGTCGATGAGCTGGTCGAGAAGGCGCTCCGCCTGCTCCTGCGGCTCGTCCAGGAGGGCCGCCAGGGTCCAGTCGGCGAAGTCGGCGACGTCCAGCAGCCCCAGGACGCGGAAGGCCCGCCGTACGGCCGGCGGCAGCGCGTCGTAGCTCAGCCCGAAGGTCGCTCGCACCGCCAGGTCACCGGCCGACAGGTGGTCCAGCCTGCGGCGCTCGTTGCTCAGCTGCCTGCGAAAACGTTCCAGGCTCAGGTAGGGCTGGGCGGCCAGGCGGGCGCCCGCCACGCGGACGGCCAGCGGGATGTGGCCGCACGCCTCCAGGATCGCGCGGGCGGCGTCGCCCTCACCCCTCACCCGCTGCTCGCCGATCAGGTGCACGAGCACGTCCATCGCCTCGTCGGCGGTGAAGACGTCGAGGTCGATCCGGTGCGCGCCGCTCATTCCCATGAGCCGCGACCGGCTGGTGACCACCGTGGCGCAGGTGGCGGCGCCGGGCAGCAACGGGCGCACCTGGCTCTCCTCCACGGCGTTGTCCAGCACCAGCAGCACCCGGCGGCCCGCCATCCTGCTGCGGTACAGCGCCACCCGGTCGTCGAGCTCCTTGGGGATGACAGACCCGTTCACGCCCATGGACATCAGCAGCCGGTGCAGCACCGCCGCGGGATCGGCGGCGGGCCGGTCGGTGCCGTGCAGGTCGACGAAGAGCTGGCCGTCGGGGAAGTTCTCCCGCACCAGATGCCCCAGATGCACGGCCAGGGTGGTCTTGCCGACGCCGCCCAGCCCGCTGACCACCGCCGTCGGCATCGCCGTACGACCGTCGGCCGGGGAGCCGATGATGCGCGACAGCGCCGAGAGCTGGCCGAGCCGGCCCGAGAAGTCGCTGATGTCGGGAGGGAGCTGGGCGGGGACGGGTAATCTTCCCCACCCCGGCGTGACCGGCTGCCGGCCCGCCTGCGGCTTGGCGGCCTGCTGCTTGCCCGGCTGGAGCGTGTCGGCGTGCAGGGCGAGCTCGTGGGCGGCATCGAGCTGCGCACCCGGCCGCACGCCGAGTTCCTCGTCGAGCCTGCGGCTGATGTCGCGGTAGTGCATCAGCGCCTCGGCCCGCCTGCCGGTGGCCAGGTAGAGCTCAATGAGGACGCTGTGAACGCGCTCGTCCAGCGGCGCCATGCGGCCTATCTCCTCGGCCAGGGGCAGCACGTCGACCGCGTGCCCGTTCAGGACGGCCGATTCGGCAAAGGTCTCCAGGGCGACGATCAGCTCCTGGGCCAGTCCCGCCAGCAGCGGATGCCCCGCCAGGGGGCGCAGCTCGGCCAGCGGCTGGCCGCGCCAGAGCGCCACCGCCCGCCGCACCGGATCGTGACCGCCACCCTGCCTGGCCAGGGCGCGAAACTCCCAGAGGTCCACCTCGACCTCGTCGGTGCTGAGCAGGTAGCCGTCGCCGACGCGCGGGAGCAGGCGGCTGGCCACGCGGCTGGGGCGATCGGGTTCGAGGATGCGCCGCAGCCGTTTGACGTAGGTGTGCAGGACATTGACGGCCGTGGCGGGCGATCTCTCGCCCCACAGGACGTCGATCAGCTCTGACATCGGCGCGCAGCGTCCCTCGGCCAGGGCCAGCACGGCCAGGACGCTTCGCTGCTGGGCCGGCCCGAGGTCGAGTTCCGCCTGCCCGCGATGAGCACGGAGGGAGCCGAGGATCTCTATCCGCAACGTCACCCACGGCAGTATGGAGGCAATCGCGACCAAGATCCAGGGCCCCACGGGCGTGGGGTGCCCGGTGACAGCCAGGAGCAGGGGAGCGGAGCCGCCATCGCCGTCGGGGCACTGCTCGACGGGGTCCCCGAGTCCGGAATCTTGGCAGAGCCGTTCTATGTGCGGTCCCTTGGGGAACACGCTTCACGGTGAGGCATCGGAAGGCCCCGCCAGGAACACCTGCCGCATCGATCCCCACTTCGTTCGCCGCTCATCAGGGCAGGCGGGCGTGTTCGGCTCGGGTGGCAGCGATCCGCTCACGCGCGAGCGTACGGGCCCGCTTGGTGTCGTCGCCGGTGAGTCGGGCGAGGATCGTTGCGAGCGGCCTGATCTGGCCCCAGCCGCCCCAGTGACCTTCAGGGATCTCGGTGGGGAATACCCAGATCCGGCTGGCGTCACGCGGCCAGGCGCCGTTCTCCGCGTCGAGGATCGCCTCGGTGACCTCGGCGATGACGCTCGCACGCTTCTGCTCGTCGAGCTGGCCCTCGGGGACGGACGGGACGACCTTGTAGCGGGGTGCGTCCGCGGGTTCTCCGCCGACGTAGATGCCGGCCGGCCGGTGCAGCCAAAGCCAGGAGACGGAACGGCTCACCGGGTCGGCGGGGTCGAATCCCTCGTTGCGGACGAGGATCTCGGTGATGCGGTTCAGCAGGGCCGCCTCGGCGTCCGGCTGGAGCGCGCCGTCGGGAATGTACACGTCGAGCATGGGCATAGTCGATCTCCTTTATGAGTTTAGTTCTTCAACTCAGGCCGGAGTCTACGAGGGCTAAGTACAGCTTGTAAACTCAGATGGGTATACTCGTCCCATGGAGACGCGGCGAATCGACCCGGTGAACTGCTCGGTGGCGCGCGCCCTCTCGGTGGTGGGGGAGCGCTGGTCGCTGCTGATCGTTCGTGAAGCGCTGGACGGCGCGCGCCGGTTCGGCGAGTTCCACTCCCGCCTCGGGATCGCCAGAAATCTCCTGGCGACTCGGCTCGAGACCTTGGTGACCGCGGGAGTGATGCGCCGCGTGCCCTATCAGGAGCCCGGGGATCGGCAGCGCTTCGCCTACGAGCTCACCGAGCAGGGCCGGGCGTTGCGGCCCACGCTCGTGGCGCTCCTGGAATGGGGCGACACGTACCTCGCCGACCCGCAGGGCCCGTCGGTCATCGTCCGGCACCGGCCCGTCGACGATGCGAGCTCCTGCGACGAGCCGGTCAAGGTCGTCCTCGAGTGCGCTGCGGGGCACAGCCACCTCGCCCCGGAAGACGTCTGCCGCACGCCCGGGCCGGGCGCGCGCTTCGTGGAAAGCTCCTGAGATCCCGGGATCGTACTGAGCAGCTCATATCGCGAGAAGCATGATCCGAACAGCGGGGCGGTGGGGGCCGCGCGGGAGCTCCGGCTGAGCCCGGCCGCACGGTGCCGGCTCCGGTAAATACGTTGCGGGGTCCGAAACGGGTGGGGCATGCTGGGTCGATCGAGCGGCGGAGAGCGCTGCCTGAACCAAGGAGGGCTGACGAATGGCCATCACTGCGCTGCGGCACGTCCGTATCAGCCCCACCTCTCTGTTCAGGAGCACACCCGTTGTCTTCCGAGTACGAACTCTCTGACACCTACTCCGACCTCGACTCCCGCCGGTCCGAATTCACCGGTGAGGAGTCCCGGCCAGATCCGACCGCAGCCTTCGTCTTCGAGTTCCATTCGGTCGACGAGGAGCTGGGCCCAGGTCAGCGGTGGTCCACCTGGCTGGAGGTCGAGCGCGGTTCTCGCGGCCCGGAACCACGTCCCTCGTGGGTCGTGACGGAACAGGCCGCGATCGACACCGAGCTCGGCGTCCTCAAAACCGGCAAGGAAGCCGACGTCTTCCTGCTCGAACGGGCCGTCGAAGCCATCGGCGACAACCCGGCGAAGTCCTCGCTGCTGGCCGCGAAACGGTATCGCACCGAAGAGCACCGGTCCTTCCACCGCAGTACGTCGTACGTCGAAGGCCGCCGTACCCGCAACAGCCGCGACGGCCGGGCGATGGCGAAGAAGACCTCGCACGGCCGCAGTGTCGCGGCCGGTCAGTGGGCATACGCCGAATGGGACGCCCTCAACCGGTTGTGGAAGGCCGGCGTCCCGGTGCCGTACCCCGTGCAGGTGGACGGCACCGAGCTGCTGATGGAGTTCATCGACGACGGCGAGGGCGGTGCCGCGCCCCGGCTCGCCCAGGTCCGGCCGTCGAAGGAGCTGCTCGGTGTGTACTTCGAGCAGCTCCGCAACGGCATGCGCGAACTGGCCCGCGCGGGGCTCGCGCACGGCGACCTTTCGCCGTACAACGTCCTCGCGCAGGCCGAGCGGATCGTGATGATCGACCTGCCCCAGGTCGTCGACATCGTCGGCAACCCGAAGGGCATGGACTTCCTGATGCGCGACTGCCACAACATGGCCACGTGGTTCACGAACCGCGGGCTTGAGATCGACGAACAGGAGCTGTTCGCCGACCTGCTCACGATGGTGTTCTGATCGCCTTCTGCACGGCGACGCGCTCGGACACCGACAGGTCCATCCGGAACCTACGGCGGTGTGGCGAAGTGGGGTCCCGGTAGCACTCACGAGGTTTCGGTCGGATATGGCTGTGACCTGCGGTGATGCCGCTGCTGGGCCTCATCGCGCCGCCGGGCGGGCTGCAGGAGGAGGAATCCGCGGAGTTCGCCGCGAGTTCCGTGCGATCGCTTCGGCGATGTGGGTGCCGCCGTCGTACGTCTTCCGGGCCTGGTCGAGCCGCCGCCGGGTGAGCCCGGGGCGGCGGCCACCGACGCGGGCACGGGCGGCGGCCAGGCCGTCGTTGGTGTCGGCGACGACGAGTTCACGTTGCGGTTCGGCAAGCACGCTCAGCATGCCGAACATGGCGCGGCCCTCCATGGTGGAGGTGTCGATGCCCTGCTCGACCACGTGCAGTTCGATCGATCCACCCGTACACCCGGCGCCGTGCCGGCACGCCTACCGCGGGGTGGACCCGTACTTCGCTCCGGCCGGCATCGAGTGGCTCTTCGACCGGTACGCCGCCGGCAGCGACAGGTCGGCGCCCGAGCTGAGCCCGGTCTTCGCCGATCTCACCGGACTGCCGCCCCTGCTGATCCAGGCCGGCTCGAGCGAGCTCCTGCAGGACGACGCCGTACGGCCGGCCGGACGCGCCGGGGCCGGTGCTCGCGCCCCGCGACGAGGAACGCGCCGGTTGGCAGACCGCCCGCCGGTATCGTCCCGCCCTCGTCGCGGTCCCCAGGAGGCGCGCGGGACGGGACGGCGCACAGACCCGGTTCCTCATGGCTCTGGCCGGCGGCTGATTCCTTGGAGCCCCTAACGGAATGATCTCTGTTGTGCTTTGATCTCTCGCCGTGGCAGCGGTGAGAGGAGCGGCAGGTGGCGCGGCCGAGGCCGTGGGAGGTCGGTGACGAGCTGCGGGCGGTCATCGAGCCGCTGCCGCCGACGAAGGCGACGGTGTCCGGGTCGCCGCCCCGGTTGTCGTGAAGGTCCACGATCAGCGCCTGGGCGCGGGAGGCCAAGGTGAGCGCGGCGCGTGCACGAAGGACCACGGACCACCCGATCATCGACCTCCGCCGGGGGCCGGGCCCGAAGCTCGCCCCCGTCTCCACCCGCCGGTGAAACAGGAGCGTGATATACACCCCCTTATAGAATGAACGAGACTGATGTGTCGCAAGTGGCACAACCGGACGCGCTCACACCGGCGCTCATCGGCCGCGACGACGCCATGGCCACGATGGTCGCCGCGCTGTCGCGGCCCGCCCTCGTGCTCGTCGAAGGCGAGGCGGGCATCGGCAAATCCCGCCTGCTGGACGAGTGCCTGGCCGCCCCCGCCCTACGCGGGCGCGTGGTGCTCATGGCCGCCTGCCCTCCCCTGGAGGAACCCTTCCCGCTCGGCGCGGTCGTCGACGGGCTGCGCGTCTTCCACGACCGCCTGGGTGATCTGGCACTGAGCCCACTGGCCGGCGCGCTGCGCCCGCTGTTCCCGGAGTGGGCGTCGTGGCTGCCGCCGGCGCTGGAGGCGCTGCCCGACCCGCAGGAGACCCGACACCGGCTCTTTCGCGCGCTCAGCGAGCTGATCGACGCGCTCGGCGTGGACGTGCTGGTGGTCGAGGACGCGCACTGGGCGGACGCGGCCACGCTCGACTGGCTGCTCACCCTGGCCGCCTCCCGGGACGCCAAGCGCTCCATCGTGGTCACCTACCGGCCACTGGACGTCGGCGAGGGCTCGCCGCTGCTGCGCCTGACCTCGCGGCCGCCCAGGAACATGGCCTGGGAGCGCATCTCGCTGGAGCCGCTGGACGTGCCGCAGACCCGCGCCCTGGTGGAGTCGATGTTCGCCACCGCCGACGTGTCCGACCGCTTCGCGGCCTTCCTGCACGAGCACACCGGCGGCATCCCGCTGGCGCTGGAGGAGACCGTGCGCCTGTTGCGCGCCCGGCGTGACATCTTCCGGTCCGAGAGCGGCTGGCGCCGCCGCATCACCGAGGAACTGCGCGTCCCGCCCACGATGCGCGACTCCGTCCTGGAACGCGTCGCCCGCCTCGACCCGGGCACCCGCGCCGTGCTGGAGGCCGCCGCGGTGCTGGAGGCGCCCGCCGACGAGGCGCTCATCGCGGCGGTCGCCGGCCTCGGCGAACCCACCGCCCGCGACGGCCTGACCGGCGCGCTCGCCTCGGGCCTGCTGCGCGAGGCCGGGCGCGGCACGTTCGCCTTCCGCCACGTGCTGGCCTCGCGCGCGGTCGCCGAGGCCACCCCGATCCCCTCCCGCCGCAGGCTGCACCACCGCGCGGCCCTGGCCCTGCGTGAGGGCGAGCATCCGCCCGTGGTACGGCTGTGCCGCCACTTCCGCGAGTCCGGCGACGTCGAGGAGTGGTGCCGCTACGCCGAGGCGGCGGCCGAGCTCGCCCTGGAGGCGGGTGACGGCCACACCACGGTCGCCATGATGCTGGACCTGCTGACCACCGCCGACCATCCGGTGGAGCGCCGGGTCCGCCTGGCGCGGCGGCTCGGCATGGCCGTCTCCGTCACCGCCGAGCCCCTGCTGGGGTTGGGGGAGCGGGTCCGCTCCGCGCTGGAGGAGACCCTCGCCCACCCCGGCCTGCCGGCCCAGGCCAGGGGAGAGATCGGGTTGCGGCTGGGCCGCCTCCGCTTCCACCTGGGCGAGTTCGAGGCCGCGATGGTGGGCCTGGAGGCCGCCATGCCGGACCTGGAGGACCGGCCCGAGCTCGCCGTCCAGGCCATGCTGTTGCTGGCCAACCCGATGATCCGCGCCTGGCCCCGCACGCGGCACCTGGCCTGGGCCGGCCGGGCGGAGGAGCTCTTCCCACTGGTCAGCGGGCCGGTCGAGCGGGCCGCCTTCCTCAGCAACCAGGTCGCTGCGCTGCTCGGCCTCGGCGAGGAGGACGGCTGGCGGGTGGCGCGCAGCCTCCCCGCCGACGGGGCGGGGAGGCTGGAACGCCAGGAGATCGCCCGCGGGCGCCTGATGGCGGGCCAGTTCTGCACGCTGTGGGGCAGGCACGACGACGCCCGCGCCTACCTGGACTCGGCGGCGGCACTGGTGGAGCGAGTGGGGTATCGCCGGATCGAGGACGTCCTGAGGCTGGCGCGGGCGCACTTGGCCTGGCACGACGGGCGGTGGGAGGGCCTGGACGACGTGGCCGCCGAACTGGCCGGCTCGGAGGCGGCCGACGAGGCGACCCGCCTGGAGGCGCGCATGATCCAGGGCTTGCTGGACCTGGCGCGCGGCGCCCCGCAGCGGGCCGAGCGTCGGCTGCGCGAGGTCCTGGCCGCCAGCCTCCCACGCGGGCACGCCGATCCGTTCATCTTCCCCGACGTCGCGCTGGCGCGGATCCTGCTCTCGCGCGGCGAGCCGGAGGCCGCGCTGGAGATCACCGAGCCGGTCCTGGACATGATCGTCAGGAAGGACGTGTGGCTGTGGGCCACGGAGGTCCTGCCGGTCCATCTGGACACTCTGCTGGCCGCCGGGCGGGCGGGGGAGCGTGGCGGCCTGGTGGCGGCCTTCGCCGCCGGGATGTCCGGCCGTAACGCCCCCGCCGCCGCCGCGGCCGTCCTGACCTGCCGTGCCATGGTCACCGCCGACCCGCGAGCGGCGGCCGGCCTGTTCGGCCGGGCCGCGGCGGCGTGGGCGGCGCTGCCGCGCCCCTATGACCGGCTGCTCGCCACCGAACGCCAGGGGCGCCGCCTGCTCCAGGCGGGAGAGCGCGAGCGGGGCTTGACCGTGCTGGAGCAGAGCCAGCGGCTGCTGACGGAGCTGGGCGCGCGCTGGGACGCGGACCGGGTGGCCCACCTGCTGCGCGAGCAGGGAGTCGAGGTGGCCCGCCCGTGGCGCGGCGGGCGCAGGGGCTACGGCGACCGCCTCTCCCCGCGCGAGGTGGAGATCGTCGCCCTGGTGGCGCGCGGGTGGACCAACAAGCGCATCGCCGAGATCCTGACGCTGTCGCCGCGCACGGTGGAACGCCACCTCAGCGCCGCCATGCGCAAGCTGTCGGTCACCACGCGCACCGCACTGGTCACCGCGGCCGCCGCCGAGGGACTGCTGGACCAGACACCGACATAGAACGCCTCTTCCGCATTAATTGGGTGATTTACCGACTCGCGACGTAGGTGGGCCAGCTCGATCCTGATCTTCATGCGCAACGATCAGCCGGACACCGAGCCGGACACAGCGTCGGGCACGACACCCGATACCGAGCCGGACACCGTCGGGGAGCAGCAGCACCTCCCCGACGAGCCCCCGCCCGACGGCGCGCACGAGCCGCTGTGAACCACCACGTCGTCCGCCTGCCGTACCGGCGCGGGCAGAAAGCGGAACAGAGATGAAAATGCACAGGTTGGGCTTCGCGCGCCTCCCGCGCCTGGCCACGACCGGCCTGGTGCTGGCGCTGGCGGGGGCGGGCCTCGCCGGGCCCGCCGCGGCCGCCCCGCCGCGCGACCCCGCCGCGATCACCACGAACCCCGTGAACCCCACGAACCCTGTGAACCCTGTGAGCCCCACAGGTTCCACGACCCGACCCGGCAAGGCGAGCACCTCCACGGTGACGCTGCTGACCGGCGACCGCTTCCGGGTCGACGTCGACGAGTACGGCGGCCAGCAGGTCAGCCGGCTCCCCGGCGGCTCCCCGGCCGGCGGCACGTTCTCGCGGTTCACCCTCGGCGGCGACACCTACGTCGTGCCGTCCGAGGCGGTGCCGTACCTCGGCAGGACCATCGACATGCGCCTGTTCAACATCGGTTACCTGGTGCGGGCCAAGCTGGACGACGAACGCAGCGCGACCCTCCCCGTCACCGTGCGGGCCGGCCGCGCCCGGGCCGAGGCCCTGCCCGCCACCAGCGTCACCGCCGCCGCCGACGGCGCGGCCACCGCGACGGTCACCAAGAAGGACGCCGCCGCGCTGGGCAGGCTGCTGGCCGAGACCTGGCGCGACGCGAAGGGCGCCGCCGTCGGCACGCTGCCCGGCGTCGAGCGGATCGAGCTCGCCGTCCCCGAGGGCGCGCCCGAACCTCCGCCCTCGCCGCTGGCCGCCGACGCGCCCGCCGCCAGGGCCGCCGCCGGGGGCCTGCGCTACCACATGCTGACCGTCGACTCGATCGACCGCGACGGCACTCCCGGCACGATGATCGGCGCGGTGCAGAACGTCGACGACGGGGCCCTGGCCACCTTCGGCTTCGCCTTCCCCGGCGAGGACAAGAAGTCGTTCATGGTGCCCGAAGGCACCTACAGCATCATGGCCACCGTGCTCACCGCCCCGGGGACCGACCTCACGGCGAAGACCGCACTGGTGATCAAGCCCGAGGTGCGGGTCACCTCCGACACCAGCGTGGTGCTGGACGCCCGGGACGCGGTGCCGTACCGGCCGGTTCTGGCCACGCCGCCGCAGGCGCCGCTGATCCGGTCCGACTCGCTGGCGTTCCTGCGCACCAGCGTCGCGGGCGACCAGACAGGCGTCAGCCCGTCCGGGATGGTGGCGGGCTTCCTGTGGCAGACCATCTCCGACCCGGTCACCGGCAGCCCCGACCTGTACATCACCCCGACCAAGCCGGTCAAGCGGGGACACTTCAACTTCGCGGGCTTCACCATGCTGGCCGAGAACGCCGACTCCGGCCCGCAGATGGGCGCGACCTACAAACTGGTCTTCCCCTACGGCGGCGCCGTCCCGGCCACGATGACGCAGGCCGTCAAGAAGTCGGAGCTGGCCGCGGTGCGGTCGACGCTGTACAACACCGCATCCGACCACGCCTCGCCGGGCCCGCTCAACCGGCTGTCGTACGTGTTCCTGCCGTGGGGGTGGTCCGACGCCGGCCACGGCAGCCTGCCGGCCACCGGAGAGCGCGTCGACTACGTCTACAGCACCAAGCCCGACCAGGTCTACTGGCAGCACGCCATGGGCACCGACACCCAGGAGCGCGTTTACGGCGTGCGCCGCAAGCTGCGTCCGGGCCAGGAGGTCCGCGAGGTGTGGAACCTCGGCCCCAGGACGCCGTCGGCGGGCGCCACCTACGTGCAGGAGGCCCGCCCCGGGATGGGCGGAACCCCGGACACGCTGGTGGACGAACCGCTGCTGCAGGTCTGCCTGGCCTGCCGGCAGGGCTCCCTCGGCACGGTCTACCTGACGGGCTTCGCCGACTCCGAGCCGCTGCACTCGGCGGAGGAGCAGTACGCCGCGTCGCGGCTGACGTTCTACCGGGACGGCAAGCCCGCCTTCGACCTGGGCGCCGGCGGCTACTCGCCCTACCTGCCCGCACCGGTGACGCTGCCGCTGCTGCCCCGCCCGGCGGACTACCGCCTGGTGTGGAACTTCGCCAGCCAGGCGAACGCCCAGTCGCAGAGCCGGACCGAGTGGACGTTCCGCGCCGGCCCCGGCGACGCGGCCGCCGCGCTGCCCGACACCGTCCAGTGCGCCGACCCCACGCGGGGCTGCTCCTTCCTGCCGCTGTTGTTCGTGCACTGGAACCTGGCGCTCGACTTCGACTCCCGGGCCGAGGCCGGGCAGGCGTTCGACGTCGGCTTCCGGGTCTCGCACCAGGAGCACCAGGCCCCGCCCACCCGCGTGACGGCCACGGTCGAGGTGTCCTACGACGACGGCAGGACCTGGTCGGAGCCGAAGGCCGCCACCGCCGGGCCCGGCGGCACGTTCACCGCGCCGATCACACACCCGGACTACTCCGAGCCGGTCCGCTGGGTGTCGCTGCGGGTCACGGCGCAGGCCGCCGACGGCGGCACCGTCACCCAGACCAACATCCGCGCCTACCGGCTCGCCGGCTGACCGGGAGACATGACATGCGCATCCATCGGATGACGACGCTCGGCGGCGTGGTGGCGATGCTGCTCACCACACTGACCCCGCTGACCTCGCTCGCCCCGGCCGCCTCGGCCGCCGCCGCGCCGCCGGCCGCGAACGCCGCCTGCCCCGAGGACACCGGGCAGGCGACGTGCCTGCTGCGCGCCGCCACCGGCGGCGGCGACCGCCCGCTGCCGAACGGCGCCGCCACCACCGGCGGCGGGCCGCTGACCGCCAAGGACCTGCAGGAGGCCTACCGGCTGCCCGCAGACTGGCTGGGCGGCGGCCAGACCGTGGCCATCGTGTCCCCGTACGACAACGTCACGGCCGAGGACGAACTGGCCGAGTACCGCAAGGTCAATGGCATGCCCCCGTGCGACGCCGACTTCCCCTGCTTCAGGAAGGTCAACCAGCGCGGTGGTGACACCCCGCCGGCCCCGAGCCCCGCCTGGTCGCTGCACGGCACCATCGGGTTGGAACTCGCCGCTGCCGCCTGCCCCAACTGCAAGCTCCTGCTGGTGCAGGCCGACGACGAGTCCCTGGCCAGCATGGCGGCGGCCGTGGACCAGGCCGCCGCCCAGGGCGCCACCGCGGTCGTGCCCATGTGGGGCGTGGCCGAGCACGAGGGCCAGGGCGCGCAGGCCGCCCACTTCGACCACACCCGCACCGCCGTCGTCGCCCCCTCGGGCATGGGCTTCAACAGCGGTGGACGCCAGACCGTCCCGGCGGCCTACCCGTCGGTGATCGCCGTCGGCGGCACCCAGCTCCACCGGGACCCGGCCACCGCTCGCGGGTGGAACGAGTCCGTCTGGCGCGACACCGCCTCCGGCTGCTCGATGTACGAGCTCCGCCCGGCCTGGCAGCCGCGCGGAGCCTGCGGGACCCGGCGCACCGTGGCCGACGTCTCGGCGGTGGCCTCCGCCGACACCCCGGTCCAGGTCTACAGCTCCCGCCTGGGCGGGTGGGGCACCGCCGCGGGCACCCCCGTCGCGGCGGCGTTCATCGCCGGCGTGTACGGCCTGGCCGGCACGGACTCGGCCACCCCGGCCGGCAAGCGGCTCTACGCCGCCTCCCGGTACCTGAACGACATCACCGCGGGAAGCAACGGCGCCTGCGGCGGCGGCGACATCTGCACCGCGGTGCGCGGTTACGACGGGCCCAGCGGCATGGGCACCCCCAACGGCACCGGCGCCTTCTAGGAGACCCCTGATGCGAACACCACGATCCCCGCGCCGGCGGTTGCGGCGCGCCACCGTCGCGGCCGGCCTGACCGCCCTGCTCGGCACGGCCCTCACCGCGATCACCACCACCCCGGCCGGTGCCGGGACGCCGGCGGACTGCGCGCCCACCTGGAAGATGCTCGCCGCTCCCGCGAGCGAGGGCGTCGTCGACGTCGACGTGGTCGCCCGCGGCGACGTGCGCTTCTCCGAGCAACTCAGCGGGGGCGTCCGGTCGCTGCGCTGGAACGGCCGCTCCCTGGTCGAGAACGGCCCGCAGATCCCCGTGCCCGCGCGGACCGCGAACCGCTTCCAGGTGGGCAGCGGCTCGTTCGACGCCACCGGCGGCTGGACACTCGTCAATCTGCACGGCCCCTACCAGCCGGACGGCACCGGTGTGCTGGCCCGTCTCGACGGCGGGCGCTGGACGCTCACCCCCGCCGCGGTGTCGCACAACCCCGAGACCGGCCCGTCGTGGCTGTCGGACGTCGCCACGGTGGACTCCGCCCGGGCGTGGGCGGTGGGCCGCACCGAGGGGGCGGAGGGCGGCGCGCTCATCCAGCGCTGGGACGGCACGGAGTGGACGGTGGCCGACCACCCCGCCGCGCGCAACGCCTGGGCGAGCCTGCGGTCGGTGAAGGCGGTGTCGGCCACCGACGTCTGGTCCGCCGGGTACCGCAGAAACGAGCAGACCGGCAAGTACCAGCCGCTGGTCCTGCACTACGACGGCACGGCCTGGACCGACACCGCGCTGCCGGACACCGGCCCGGAAGGGATGCTGTACGCGGTCGCCGCGTCCGGCCCCGACAACGTCTGGGCGGCGGGCATCTCCGGCAGCCAGAGCAACCCGAAGCCGCTCCTGCTCCACTGGGACGGGCGGAGCTGGACCACGATGACCCCACCGCCGACGGGCCCCTACGGCAGCGAGATCCGCAACCTGTACGCGCCCGCTCCCGGCAAACTGTGGGCCATCACCAACGACAGCAGCATGGGCGTGTTCCACCTGCAACATTGGGACGGCGCCGCCTGGCAGGAGGCCAAGCCTCAGGGCGAGCAGCCGGAGGCGTACGGATTCTTCTTCTTCGACGTGGACGGCAGCGGCCCCGACGACGTGTGGCTGACGGGCTCCTCCTACCGGACGGAACCCTCCGACATCGGCTACCCGCAGGTGCTGTCCCGCCGCCTGATCGCCCACCTGAGCTGCGGGAGCAAGTGACGTGAGATTCCCCCGTACGGCGCCCGCGCTGGCGTGCGCCCTGAGCATGCTGGGCGTCGCCCTGACCGGCGCCACCCCGGCGCGGGCCGCCGGCGACGAGCCGGTGATCGCCCCGGCCGTGCTGGCGAGCTTCGCCGAGCACGCCACCACGGACTTCTGGGTGCGCATGTCGGGCAAGGCCGACCTCGCGCCCGCGGCGAAGGCCAAGAGCCGTACCGCCCGCGGTCAGGACGTCGTCGACCGGCTGCACGCCAACGCCGACCGCGCCCAGGAGCCGCTGCGCAGGCTGCTGAAGGCCGAGGGCGTGAAGTCCGACGCGTTCTGGGTCACCAACGCCGTCTACGTGGAGAACGCCTCCGAGGCGCTCGCCAAGAAGATCGCGAAGCTGCCCGGCGTCGAGGAGATCCGCGCGCCCGCGACGTACACCATCCCCGAGCCGGTCCGGAGCGAGCCCTCCGGGGCCGCCGCCGCGACGGGACTCACCTGGGGCGTGTCCAACATCAACGCCGATGACGTGTGGGAGCGGACCGGCCGCCGCGGCGAGGACATCGTCATCGCCAACATCGACTCCGGCGTGCAGTACGACCACCCCGCGCTGGTCGGGAGCTACCGGGGCAACAACGGCGACGGCACCTTCACCCACGACTACAACTGGTTCGACCCGCTCAGCGAGTGCGGGAGCGACGCGCCGTGCGACCTGAACTCCCACGGCACCCACACCATGGGCACCATGGCGGGCGACGACGGCCAGGGCAACCGGATCGGCGTCGCCCCGGGTGTGCGCTGGATGGCCGGCAAGGGCTGCTCCAGCGACACCTGTTCGGAGCGGGCCCTCGTCGCGACCTCGCAGTGGATGCTCGCACCCACCGACCTGTCCGGCGCCCACCCGGATGTGTCCAAGCGACCGCACATCGTCAACAACTCCTGGGGTTCGCCGCTGACCACCCAGCCGTTCATGGAGGACATCCAGCTCGCCTGGGCGGCCTCCGGCATCATGGGCGTCTGGTCCAACGGCAACGACGGCCCCGGCTGCCAGACCTCCGGGACGCCCGGAGGCCGCATCATCAACTATGCGGTCGGCGCGTACGACGTCGACAACAAGATCGCGAGCTTCTCCAGCCGCGGCCCCGGCCAGGACGGCGAGATCAAGCCGAACATCTCCGCCCCCGGCGTGGACGTCCGCTCGTCGATCCCCGGCGGCGGCTACGCCTTCTACAACGGCACCTCGATGGCGGCGCCGCACGTCGCCGGAGCGGTCGCGCTGCTGTGGTCGGCCCGCCCCGAGTACGCCCGCGACATCGAAGGCACCCGCCTGCTGCTGGACCTGTCGGCCATCGACACCGACGACACCACCTGCGGCGGCACGGCGGCCGACAACGCCGTCTACGGTGAGGGCCGCCTGGACGCCCTGGCCCTGGTCGACGCCGGCATGAACGGCACCGCCACGCTGGCGGGCACCGTCACCGACGCCGCCACCGGCAAGCCGGTCCAGGGCGCCACCGTCACCGTCACCGGCCCGCTGACCCGCACCTCCGCCCTCGGCGCCGAAGGCGCCTACAACTACGCGCTCATCGCGGGCGAGTACCAGGTCAAAGCCGAGGCGTTCGGCTACCAGACCACGACCGCGACCGTCACGCTGAGCAAAGACGACTCCGCCACCCGGGACATCGCGCTACCGCCGACCGCCCGGATCGACCTGACCGGCACCGTCGCCGACGGCTCCGGCCTCGGCCGCGGACTCGCCGCGGAGATCACCGCCGACGACGGCAGAGGCCACACCTGGAGCGCCGAGTCCGACCCCGGCACCGGCGCCTACAGGCTGCCCCTGCTCCCGTCGCTGGCCTACACCGTCACCATCCGCTCCACCGAACCCGGCTACGACCCGGCCGTCCGCCAGGTCACCATGGGCGAGACGGGCGGGCGGCTCGACGTCGGCCTGACCGTCTCCCTGGCCTGCGTCGCCCGAGGCTACGAGGTGGTCCGCGACGGCAGCACCCAGCCGTTCGACGGCACCGCCAAGCCCAAGGGCTGGACCGTCACCGACGTCGATCCCCGCATCCCCAACTACGCCTACCAGCCCGGCTGGGTCTTCACCGACGCAGGCAAGCGGGGCAACCACACCGGCGGCAAGGGCGGCTTCGCCATCGTCGACTCCCTGCACTCCGGCAAGGGCCATCTCCAGGACACCTACCTGACCAGCCCCTCCTACAACCTGACCGGCCGGACCACGGCCACCCTCGAGTTCGCCCACGACCTGAAGCCGGCGGTCAACTCCACGACCGGCGTGGACCTCAGCGTGGACGGGGGCCGCACCTGGAAGACCGTCTGGTCGGCCAAGGGCTTCCCCGGCGCCCCCGGCCCGGCCGTCCACGTCGTCCCGCTGGCCGCCGCCAACGGGCAGGCCGACGTCAAGGTCCGTCTCCACTACCGGGGGCAGTTGTCCGGTTGGTGGGCCGTCGACGACCTGTTCGTCGGCGACCGCGCCTGCCGGCCCGCGGCGACCTGACCCTCCGCCGCTCAGCGCGACCCCCGGCCCCGCCCGGGGGTCGCCCTGTGTGTGCACGCCTTTCCGCGGGTCATGTGGCGGACAGGGCGTCATCCGGGGGAACGGCCGGAATACGGCCGGGCCTTCCGCGAGCTCGGCCGCGCGATCCGCCGGTTCGGCGACCGGACGCTCAACCCTTCGAGGAGGTTGCGGCCGAGGCGGCCGACCTCCTGGACGGTCAGCATGTCGCCGTCGCGGATGTGGGACGGGGCTTGAGCGGCAACCGAACGACCGGTGGCGTCAACGAGCCCGCGGGGAGCGCGCTGTCGCCACCGGCCGTTCCGATGCGGGCGGCCTGGTCACCGGTCCGGCTGAGCCTGGTCAGGTGGCAGGTCGGCGAGCGCGGTTCGCACGGCGGCCCGGCCGACCCCGTGGACGCGTGCGAGGGCGACGATCGACGCGCCCCGGTCCTGGAACGCCGCCCGCGCCTCTTCGCGCCGGGCGGCGTCGAGCGCGGGCGCCGGTCCGGCCCATGAGATCTTTGCTCACGATGAGGTCGCCGTGAAGTCCAGGTCATCCGCTTGGCCCCGGCCGTTGTGTCCTGTCGCGGATTCCGGGGCTTCGGATCCGGGCCGGGTGTACGCGGTGCGGAGCAGGAGGGCGATGAGGATGGCCGCGCCCGTCATCAGAACGACGCAGGCCACCGAGGCGATCCGCATCTCTTGGGCGAAGGCGTCGAATGCCACGCTGCGCAGCATTCCGGCGGTGCCCTCCGGAAGGGTCGCGGCTGTGTCGACGGCGCCGCCGAGGGTGTCCCGCGCGGCCTCCAGTTCGTTGGGCGTGAGGGCGTCAGGGGCCTTGGCCGCCAGTTCCGAACGGTAGACAGCGGTGCCGATGCTGCCCAGGATCGCGATGCCCAGCGCCCCGCCGAACTCGGCAGAGGTCTCGGCCATGGCGGAGGCCGCCCCGGCCCGCTCCGGTGGTGCGGCGGACACGAGCACCTCGGTGACCACGGCGGAGACTCCGCCGATACCGATCGCGACGACCGTCATGCCGCTGACGAGGTAGACGATTCCCGAATCGGCTTGGATCAGGGTCAGCACGGCGTAGCCGGCGGCTGCCACGAGCAGCCCGGCGGCGATCACGTTGGGTTTACCGATGCGGGGCGCGATCGCGGTGGCCAGTGCGATGCCCAGGGGCATCACGAGGAAGGTGGGCAGGGACCACAGGGCCGACTCGAACGGTCCCATGCCCAGAACGAGTTGCATGAACTGCCAGTTGAACAGGGAGAAGCCGACCAGTCCGAACGTCGCCAGCGCGTCGATGAGCAAGGGCACGTTGAACCGGCGTGTGCGGAACAGCGCAAGGTCGATCATCGGGTTCGCGGTCACACGCTGGCGGTGGATGAAGGCCGCCCCCATGGCGAGTCCGGCGGCGCAGTACAGCAGAGGGACCCACCCGAAGCCATGCTCCGCCAGCAGTTTGACGCCGTAGATGACGCCGAGCACGGCCAGGAGGGACAGCGCGGCGCCGAGCAGGTCGAAACGGCCCGGCCTGGGGTCGCGGTATTCGGGGAGTAGCAGCGGGCCGAGGACCAGGAGCAGGACCATCACCGGCACGTTGATCAGGAAGACCGATCCCCACCAGAAACGCTCCAGCAGCAGTCCGCCGATGATCGGGCCGAGTACGGCGCCGCCCGCGAAGCCCGCCGTCCAGACACCGACCGCGGTGGCCCGCTGTTTGGCGTCGTGGAACATGTTGCGGATCAGGGAAAGCGTGGACGGCGCCAGCGTGGATCCGGCGATGCCCAGGAGCGCGCGGGCCGCGATGAGCATCCCGGAGCTGGTCGAGTAGGCCGCCAGAACGGAGGCGGCGCCGAAGGCTGCGGCGCCTGCGAGCAGCACCCGCCGCCGTCCGATCCGGTCGCCGAGTGTGCCCATCGTGATGAGCAGGCCGGCGAGGAGGAAGCCGTAGGCGTCCATGATCCACAGTAGTTCGGAGCTGCCCGGTTTGAGGTCGGCCGTCAGGGACGGGAGTGCAACGAACATGACGGACATATCCATGGATGCCAGCACGCAGGGCAGCACCAGGACCGCGAGCCCGACCCACTCCCTGGTTCCAGCTGTTCTGTCTACTTCAGTCATTTCCTCGGTTCCTGAGTCGTGTTGGCCAGGTCGGGACCGATCGTCCCGATGCGTACTTTGTACGCACTGGAGCGTACACAATACGCATGCACGCCGATCCCGTACAACGGCTTTTTGAGCTGCTGATTTGCTCGTACTGTGCACCTGCATCCTCAATGGGCTAGGATTTCGACACAACCTTGAAAGTGTGACGAAAAGGAGCGTGGTGATGTCGGTGCAACCGGCATGCGCGTCATGCGGCAAGTCGCTGGAGCCCGCCGATCGGGGACGGCCGAGGCTCTACTGCTCCCGCGCGTGCCAGGCGAAGGT
This sequence comes from Streptosporangium sandarakinum, assembly GCF_050942225.1. Taxonomy (NCBI): domain Bacteria; kingdom Bacillati; phylum Actinomycetota; class Actinomycetes; order Streptosporangiales; family Streptosporangiaceae; genus Streptosporangium; species Streptosporangium sandarakinum. The sequence goes on along the minus strand of NZ_CP192034.1, from coordinate 4,490,290 downwards.
GTACCGGGCGCGCAGAGCGGAAGCGCCGGCCGACGCCCCGGAGAACGATGACGGCGCGCCGCATCTCACCGTTGAGCGCATCGTGCGAGCCGGGATCGCCATCGCGGACGCGGAGGGGCTCGACGCGCTGTCGATGCGGCGGGTCGCCATGGACCTCGGCACCGGCGCCATGTCCTTGTACCGGCATGTGGCGTCCAAGGACGACCTGGTGACCCTGATGGTGGAGGCCGCGATGACCGACGTGCCCCTGCCCGACTCGGCGCCGCGGGACTGGCGTCACGGCCTCGAACGCGCCGCATACCGTGACTGGGACCTGTACCACCGCCATCCGTGGATCCTGCCGAGGGTCATGGTGACAACCCGCGCGCACTTCAGCCCGGCTCTCGCCGCGGACAGCGAAAGCGCCTTCTCCGCGTTCGACGAGCTCGACCTCGAACCTGCCGAGGCTTTCCGGTACATGTTCATGTTCGCCTCGTACGTGCAAGGCGTGGCGCTGACCTACGTCAGCGATGTGGAGGCGGAACGGCAATCGGGAATCGCCCTAACCCGGGGGACGAAAGCCTCGAGCGAGGCGCAGAATCCGCTTTTCGTACCCGGAGCGTATCCCCGGCTCGCCCGCGCAATGCGCGCAGGCGCCACCCCCTGGGACCTCGACGCCTTGTTCGCCTCAGGTCTCGCCGGTGTCTTGGACGGCATCGCGGCCGATCTGGCGAGACGAGGCATCGATTCGAGGCCTGACGAACATCGGAACGAGAAGTCACGCTGAGCCGAGTCCACTGGGCTGCTTAACGTGACCTCTCGTTCCGATGTCTCTCGGCGGATGCGCCGGTTCCTTGGTGCCGGGCATGCCGGGCATGCCGGGCATGCCGGGCATGCCGGGCATGCCGGGCATTGCGTGTATCGCGGGCGGAGGGCCTATTCGGCTTTGGGTGCGGCTCCTTCTGAGGGAGTGGCTGAGCTGGGGGTTCGTGGTTGGGGCCTGGTTGGGTGAGCGATCACCGTCCTACCGTCTGAGGCAAGGCGGTGATGGCGATGGGCTCGTTGCTGGAGGAGCTGGCGCGGCGGGAGGCTGCGGCTCGGCGTCGGATCGAGGGGCTGCGACAGCCGATCGGCCCTACTTCTCCGGTAAGCACCGCGTGCACGGGATGAACGTCCCGGTCATCGCCACACCGGACGGGACGATCCTGTGGACCTCGGGCGCGCTGTCCGGCAGAACCCATGACCTCACCGCCGCCCGGATCTGGGGCATCCTGCGCGCGTTGGAGAAGGCCGGCATCATCACCCTGGCCGACAAGGCGTATCAGGGGGCCGAGGGCCCGGTCGTCACTCCGTACAAAGGCAAGAACAAACCCCAGTCCCAAAAGCAGGCCAACCGCTCACACGCCCGCCTACGCGCACCCGGCGAGCGTGCGAACGCCCAGCTCAAGAGCTGGCGCATCCTGCGAAAGCTACGCAGCAGCCCCAGCAAGGCCGGCCACCTGTGCAAGGCCATCGCCGTCCTCCAAAATCACCGCGCCGCACAGGCCGCACGAGGATGAAAAAGGGTCAGTGTTGCAACTTGGCGAAGGGGCCTGCGTCGTATACGCGTCGCCGCGGGTGCTCAGGCAGTCACCTCCATGGCATTTCAGATGGTGACGCGTGTAATCGCTCGATAGCCAGGGCTCTGTAAAGCCGTCGGCTCAGCCTGCCCAGGCCCGAACCCCGAACCCGTCATCCAGGCCGAATCTCCCAGGCAGGCCGTGCCTCAGCGCTGATCGTGGGCCAGTCGTGGGCCAAGTACATCTCTCGGGGGAGGGTAATCGACGTATGCCCAGGTTGGGAGGCTTATCCTGTGAAAGGTGCAACCCTCTCCGGAGCCGGGAGCGCAAGTTCGAATCTTGCAGGGGGCACACGATCTTGACCAGCAGTTTTGGCTGCTGACCAGGGTGAACATTGTAGATACGGGCGGGCCTCCAGTCTCACGGAGTCCCGCCCGTTCTCGTTGACGCTCGCAGGTTGTGGGCCAGTTGTGGACCATGATCGAGCCGGTCCCCAGCCAGTGGTGCTTCCTCGGCTGCGTCGATCCTGGCGCGCGTCAGTAGATCCCCATCGCCCTGGTGGTGAACGCTCGTAGGCGGTCACGATCAGCACGAGAGCGCGTGTGATGCGCTGGATGGTGATGGACTCGTGACATACGGCATAGATCGCGGCGATCTAGACTTGCTTTGCTCCAAGAAGCGACACCTCGTTCGGACCTCGCTATCCACGTAGGAGTCTCGCATGCAAATCCGCCGCACTCGCCTCGCCCGCAGCGTCGCCTCGCTGGCCGCCGCGCTGACCCTCGCTGGCGCGCTCGCCGCCCCCGCCTCAGCGTCCGCCAACCGCTCCGCTCTGACGTACTTCACGGTCAGGAGCGGCAACGAGTGCGTGCAGGCGTCATTCGATTACACCTATACCTATATCAACACCTACAACGGCCGGAAGGCCTACAAGGTGTATCTGAGTGGGCAGCTGACCGGTTATAACAGCGACTGCTACTACGGCGGCTACGGCGGCGCGCTCCAGTTCAAGGGGTACAGGTACTCCGGAGGTACGTGGACCAACCACTCCGCGACCACCTTCGTAAGCTATGAGCCCGGCGACGCCACGATCGGGGTCACCACGGACGATCTTCCGGACGGCCTGTACTCCGACCTGCACTTCCGAGCCTGCAACAAGGGTCCGACGGGTTACGTCGGCACCTGTGGGGCCTGGACGGGCTCGTGACCCCGGACGACCGCCCCCAGGCCAAGCTCCGCGGCCCTGGTGAACGCGCGAACGCCCAGCTCAAAGCTGGCGCATCCTGCGCAAACTCCGCTGCTGCCCCAGCAAGGCCGGTCGCCTGGGCAAGGCCATCGCCGTCCTTCGGAACCACCACATAGCTCAGGCCGCGAGGATGTATAGGAACGGGCAGGCCTCCAGTCTCGAGGGAGTCCTGCCCGTTCTTGTTGGCGCTCAGATCCAGCTCGCGTCGTCACCGCTTTGTCCGCCGTAAGGGCGCAGGGCCTTCCTGAATGGGGAAGCAATCGACAGCATGCCCCGATCAACTTTTTTCTGCTCTGCCGGACATGTGAAGGGTGATCAGCTCGCCTCGTGAAGGTTCCCTCTGTGCCAAGCTCAAGTGAGACAAACAGGGACCAAGTTCCTTAACTGATATGAGCAGGGCGAGAACGCGGTGCCGCACTGGCGACCCGGCATGAAGGCGGCGGTGCTGCCGCGCGCGTACCGGGACGCGGCGGAGATCATGGCCGATGCCGGGCGGGCGATACGGGCCGGGCAGATCGCGGTGGCGATGGGAATGCCGGATGAGGCCGCCAAGCGGGAAGGGCTGCGCTCCAAGCTGAAGCGGCTGGTGGAACGCGGCTGGCGGCCGGGGAGAAACCGGCGCGCAAACGGATGGCGACGCTGGGGGTGGTCTACGACGCCGAACCGGCGCCGCGGCGGCCGCACGATGTGATCGCCGTCCCCGGCGGCGGGCGATCCGGCCGGCGCCTGCCACGGGCCCGGCCGAACGCGACGCGCAAGTGGCTGTGCGGCTCGGTCATCACCGGCCCCGGCCCTGTGATCGCCAAGGTGTTCGACCATGCCGGGGCCCGCGATCCCGCGCATGCCCGTCCCTGGGTCGTGCTCGTCGACGGGGCCCGCCACCAGCTCGACCTGGTCACCGCCGAAGCCGCCCGGCGCCGCATCCATCAGACCGACTACCAGGACGGATACGCCCTTACGGCTTGATCGCTTCAGTCACTCAGGAGGAGCCGCACCCTTCGGCTTTCGAGGGGGATGGGTGCGGAAATCAGCTCATGCCCTGCTACCTGCAGTGTTCCGAGAGCCAGAGCCGACGGTGCTGCATCCTGCCGGGTTCCCCGGACGGGAGCCGATGCGGCTGGGCTGCGGAACGGGACCTGCCCGCCGCCGAGTACGGGTCCTGGTCCACCGTCCATGACCGGTTCCGCTCGTGGGCGGTGAACGGTGTCCTTCGTGCTCACCCCCGGTCAAGCTGGAGACGGCCCGCAGTTCGCGCGGTGCCGGAGCGCATCGGGATCCGCCTGCCCATCGGCCGTCCGCGTACCAGGCCGGGCGCGGTGGCCGCCGATAAGGCGTACTCCTCCCGCGGCAACCGTGCCCATCTGCGCAAGCGCGGGATCGAGGCAGTCATCCCGGAGAAGGCCGACCGGGCGGCCCACCACAGGAAGCGCGGCTCACGCGGCGGCCGCCCGGTCCGCCATGATCCGGATCTCTACAAGGAGCGCAATGCGGTGGAACGGTGCGTCAACCGGGTCAAGGAGTGGCGTGGGCCGTCCTTCCGGTTCGACAAGACCCCCGGCAGTTACCCGGCTGGTCTTCATCGCCGGGGAGCCGTCCTGTGGGTCCGCAGCCTACGACCGGCCTGAAGATCCGAACTCCATACAGGCCCGAGGGCCGGGGGCCATGGACGCTCGCCTGCGTCAACGACGACAGCAGCCATCTGGCCGAGATCAGGTGCCTGTTCCGCGTTGGCGACATCGCTGCGGCGGGTGGCTCCACGCCGGGGCCCGGCGCACGACCGCTTCCGCCGGTTCCCGCGGGGTCGGCGCGGGCCGCCCTCGGCTCGGTCGTGAGCTCGGGTGAGGAGAGCGTGCGTATCGTGACCGGCAGGGTCGGTGCCGGCGTGGTGGGTCTGGAGCTCTCCACGGAGGCGAAAGGCGGCGTGACCGCGACCGTCACCGGCGGCTGCTTCACGGCCTGGTGGCCGGACGCGCCGACGACGGAGGAGCGCGAGAACGCCTCACCTCGCGGCCCGTTTCTGCCGTGTTCCGGTGGTACCCCGTCCACGCATTTCGATGGCCAGGGCGCACTGGATCGCGAGGCTCAGATCAGCGCCGCGACGGCGGTGTCCACGTCGGCTTCCGTCGTGTAGAGATGAAAGGCGAGACGTGCCGCGCCGTTGCGGACGGATGCGCGGATGCCGGCCGCCGCGAGCCGCTCGGCCGCGCCCGGACGCGTGACGCTGACGATCGCGCTGTCGCCGGGCGGCATGCCGAGGCCGGCCCGAAACCGGTTGGCCAGCCGTACGTCATGGTCGTGGATCGGACCGATGCCGATCTCCAGGAGCAGCTCCAGCGTGGGGGCGGCTGCGACATAGGAGAACCAGGGGGCGGCGATGTCGAATCGCCGGGCGTCCTTCGCCAGCCGCAGCGGCGGGCCGTACGAGGCGTCGCCGTCACCGGCGTACCAGTTGGCGGCGATCGGCCGGATGCGGTCGCGCACGGCCGGGCTCACGTAGCAGAAGGCGGTGCCGCGCGGGCACATCAGCCACTTGTACGCCGAGACGGCGAGGACGTCGAAGGGCGTCGCGTCGACCGGTATCCAGCCGACCGCCTGGGTTGCGTCGGCGATGACGAGCGCGCCGTGCGCCCGCGCCGCCGTGACGACCTCGTCCACGGCGGCGACCTCACCCGTCGCGGACTGGACCAGGCTGAAGGCGACCGCGTCAGTGCGCTCGTCGATCGCGCCGGGCAGGTCCGCGGGCGGCACCGTGCGCACATCGAGATCGTGCACGAGCCAGGGGAACAGGTTCGACGTCTGCTCAATGTCGGGGACGACGACGCGCGAGCCGGGCGGCAGTGAAGCCGCGACCGGGGCCAGCACCTGCGAGGCGGAGGCGCCCACGGCCACGTCGTCGGCCGCGACGCCGACCAGACGTGCGAACGCGCCGCGCGCGCGATCGGTGGACCGGTCCCACTTGTCCCAGCCGTTTGCTCCACGGCGCCACTCGGCCAGCGCGCTCTGCAGCGCCTCGAACGCCGGCTCCGGAGGTATGCCGTAGCTCGCGGTGTTCAGCCATCCCGGCTCCGGATGCCATAGGCGTACCGCCTCGTCAAGATTCATTCTGGTGAGCCTAGGGCTCGGACGGCGCCCGGAGAACACCGGCCAGGTCATGGCGTCGCGGTGTACGGGGCGATGACCGGAACTCGTTCACCTCGACGGTGACACCGGGCCCGCGTCGTAGGCGAGGATGACGAGTTGGACCCGGTCGCCTGCGTCGAGCTTGGTCAGCAGCCCCACGTACGCCTTGACGGCGGCGACGCTGATGACCATTTCGGAAGCCATTTCCGTACTGGTCAAACCTCGCGCGATCAGGGTGAGGACCTCGCGTTCGCGTTCCGTGATGCCCTCCGGTTCCTGCGGCGCGGGGGCGGGACGACCGGCGAATGTCTCGATTATGGCGACCGTCCCGAAACTCTCGCCGCCTGGGCGGTTGGCCTGCTGCGTGCGCAAGGCCTCGGCCGCGGTCGAGGAATGCCGGAGCGCCACAGCCTGTCACGCACGGTGAGGGCCGGCAGGGCGGCTACCCGGCGCCACTCCTGCCGGCCCCTTCCCCGCGCCTTTTCCGGGCGCAGCCGATGGGGTGTGGACTGCGGCACGGAAAGACCGGGAGCCGCCATCACGGCGGGATGATCATGGTACTCCACCGGCCACACCGTGCCGCCCCCACATTGCGGACAAGCCGACCGAAGGTGTGGGGCGCGGGGCGGCTGAGGGGGCGACGGAGCAGGCGGCGATGCCGGCTGGGCAGGTGGCCGAGGTGCGCGGGCAGCTTGCGCTGATCGTGCGGCAGGTGGCGCACCGGGGGGCAGCACACCGTGCCGGCCGGCATGGTGGCCGGCAACCACAGGCTGGTGTCGGAGCGGTTGGACGGGCATTCAGGCGGCGGCGGAGGAGCGCGCCGGGGAGCGGGCGCGGATTCAGACGATGGCAACGCCCGATGGTTCGCCACGTGGGTGTCAATCGTCGTGTCGCGGGTGTTCGGCGTGCTCGGCATCGTGCTTACGACCTGGGCCTAGCCGGAGAACCTCTTCGCGAGATCCCGGGCCCACTGTGCGACCTTGGCCGCCTGGTCGCCGGTGATGGGCGCGCCGGGCATCCGGCTCAGGCGCTCCACCTGCTCGGCGAAACCCAGGTGTTCCCGGTGGGCGTGTTCCCGGCAGGCGAGGCAGGTGACGCTCTCCGGACGAGACGAGGTCATCACATAGGGCACCTGCAGTCCGCAACCGGTGGTGACGACACGCGGCGTGTCGGGCACAAGCCCTAGCGACGACACGATCACATTGCGGAAGGCGGCCCCGGCCTGCAGCACCTTCCGTTCGACGTGGACATGCGGGTCGGTCTCTGTCATCTGCGTCCACGCCTCCATCCGCGTCGTCCCAGAATCAGACTGATGCATTGACACTCAAGGTCAGCTGGGCCGGCCAGGCCGCTCCTGGTGGACACCGGAATCGCCGCTGTCCGCGGTCGGCCCACGTGCCTTCGAAAACAAGACCTTAAGCCGGGCCCCGGTCGAGGAGGCCGGTGTGAGGCGGGCCGCGCGGGGTGCCCGATGTCATCACTGCCCCCCGCCCTGCCGGTCGGGGGTCGTATCGTCAGGCGGCTGCTCCAGGAGAACCCGCAGAACGGTGACGGCTACCTTGCGCCGAGGTGCCTTGTCCGTTCGCAGAGCGGTCAAGGCGGCACACGCGACAAGGCCCATGTGGATCATGCACATGCATGCCGTCAGGCAGGCCAGGATGATCGCAACGACGGATTGGTGCGCCCAGGCCGCTGCCCCGGCTCCTGTTGCCGTTGTCAGGCCGGTTGGCCGTACACCACCAGGGCTCGGGGTGTACGCATGGAATCCCTTTCCTCTCCACTGCCCTCGGGTCACCCCGTGCCGGGAGGCAGTCCCTCATCGGGGAGGGCCCGGCGGCGGCTTCGCAGGAGGCTCGCTGCCCCTTGTCCTACCGCTGTTCACCATGCTACGAAACGAGGCCCTGGAACGGGAGGGCTCAACCGCCGGCTTTCCGGTTCGACAAAACGCCCGACAGCTATCTGGCTGGCCTGTACCCACGCGGGGCCATCTTATGGATCCGAAGCCTCCGGCCGGCCTAGAGATCCGCACTCCGTACAAGCTCTAGCCGTCCTCGTTCCCGACGGCGGCGCCGCGGTGGACGTTCGGCGTGTCCGGCGACGCGCGCCGTACCGTTCTCAGGCGATCCGTACGACGACCTTGCCGCGTACGCCGCCCTTCTCCAGTGTCCGGTGTGCCTGGGCGATGTCTTCGAAGGGGAAGACCGTGTCCACGACCGGGCGGATGGCGCCGCTGTCCACGTACCGGGTGAGGTCGGTGAAGAGCCGGGTGGTGGGGTTGCCGCTGAAGAAGCGCACCCGCCGCCGCCCGTGAACGGCCGAGGCGGCGATGTACGCCAGGGACGCCGCGATCCTGCGCTGGTCGAAGGCGATCGCCACCATCCGGCCGGACGGCGTCAGCAGGCGGCGGAAGGCGGCGTGCTCGGTGCCGGCGGTGTCCAGGATCACGTCGAACCTGCCCAGGTCCGCCGGGGCGACGGCGGCGTAGTCGTACGCCTCGTGCGCGCCGAGGTCGCGGACGAGGTCGAGGCTGCGCGCCCCGGCGAGGGCGGTGACGTGGGCGCCGAGCGCCCGGCCGAGCTGTACCGCGACGACGCCCACGCCGCCGCTGCCACCCCGGACGAGCAGGCGTTCGCCCGGCCTGAGCGCGGCCAGGTCGCGCAGCGCCGTGATGGCCGTCGTGCCCACCGGGAGCGCCGCGGCCGTCACCAGGTCGAGTCCCGCCGGGGCCGGGGACAGACGGCGGGGGCGGATCGCCACGTACTCGGCGGCGCTCCCGAACGTGCGTCCCAGCACGCCCCACACCCGGTCGCCTGCCTTCGGGCCGGTCACCCCGGGGCCGAGGGCGACGATCTCGCCGGTGAGGTCGATCCCGACCCGTTTCGGGAAGCCCCGCTGCATCAGCCCGGTCACCAGGCGCAGCCGGCCCGTCCGGCCGTGCACCTCGCCGCCGTTCACGCTGACGGCGTGCACCCGCACCAGCACCTGTCCGGGGGCGGGGACCGGCTTCGGCACCGTGCCCACGTACAGCTCCTCCGGCGGTCCGTACCGGTCGAACAGGGCCGCGCGCATCTGATTCGTCTCCATACGGGAGACGCTAGCTCGCTAACCGGACGGGCTAGTCCACTTACGCTAATGTGAGAAACATGGCTGATCATCCCTCTCAGTTGGCGTCGGCCAAGGAACTGCGGGCGGACGCGCGGCACAACCGGGTGCGCATCCTCGACGCAGCGCGGGAGACGTTCGCCGCGCGCGGTCTGGACGCGCCGATGGTGGCCATCGCCCGGCGCGCCGGGGTCGGGGTGGCCACCCTCTACCGGCGGTTCCCGTCCCGCGAGTCCCTGATCACGGAGGTGTTCAGGGACGAGCTGGCGGCGTGCGCGTCGGTCGTGGACGACGCTCTGGCCGACCCGGATCCGTGGCGGGGGTTCCGCGGGGCGATCGAGAAGGTGTGCGCGATGCAGGTCGCCGACCGGGGGTTCACCGACGCCTTCCTCACCGCGTTCCCGGACGCGATCGACTACGAGCGCACGCGGTTGCGGGCCGAGCGGGGCCTCGCCGAGATGGTACGGCGGGCCAAGGCCACGGGCCGGCTGCGGGCCGACTTCGACGTCGCGGACCTGGTGCTGCTGTTCAGGGCCAACTGCGGCCTCATCGCCGGTGCGGGGGAGGGGGTGGAGGCGGCGTCGCGGCGGTTGGTGGCGTACCTGCTGCAGTCCTTCGGCGCCGGGCACGCCGAACCGCTGCCGCCACCGCCGCCGCTCACGCTCGGCCACATGATCCGAACTCTGAACAGCTCCTAGCCGCAGGCGGTGATTCGGGTCACGGTGTAGACCGTGAAACCTGTTTCGGCGGTGGTGGCCGCGGTCGGTGTGGCATTGGTGGTGGGGATCGTCTGGGTGCTGGGCCCGGGGGCAGGTCAGCGCCCGCTTCGAGTCTGTAACCGCCGTCGGGACCCTTGGCCGCCACGATGGGGTAGCCGAGCTCGCGTAGGCGGTCGACGTCCCGGCGCACGGTACGCGGACTGATGTCCAGCCGTTCGGCCAGCAGCGCCCCCGGCCAGTCCCTGCGCGCCTGGAGCAGCGAGAGCAACGCCGGCAGTCGTGCGGAGGCCTTCGGCATGACCTGATACCGCCCTGAGAAGCGGCCACAACCTGACCTCTTCCTCTGTGACTGTTGTCTCGCGCCGGACAACGGCGTTCAGAAACAACAATCAGTGGTCAGGAGCCGAATATGGCCGTCAAGTCCGTGACTCATCTGAACTTCCGTGGCGACGCCCGTGCGGCGCTCGAGTTCTACCGGTCCGTTTTCGGTGGTGACCTCGCCGCCGTCACCTACAAGGACGCCGGGAGCGTGCAGGACCCCGCCGAGGCGGACCAGGTGATGTGGGGCCAGGTGCTCGCCGACAACGGCTTCCACGTGATGGCCTACGACGTGCCCTCGCGGATGCCCTGGAACCAGGGCGAGAACTCCTTCTTCCTCTCCCTGCGCGGCGAGAGCGCGCAGGAGGTCACCGCGTACTGGGACAAGCTCTCCGAGGGCGCCACCGTCGTGCAGCCGCTGGGGCCCGCGCAGTGGGCCCCGCTCTACGGCATGCTCAGGGACCGTTTCGGCGTCGTCTGGGTCGTGGACGTCGTGAGCGAGTACAACGGCTGAACATCGCACGTGGTGCGGAAGCGCGCCTTCCGCACCACACCCCAGGGCCATCGAAGAGACCGAAGGAGACAACCGGAATGAGGATGCGTCCCCTGGGGCGGACCGGAATACAGGTCAGCCCCTACTGTCTGGGCACCATGATGTTCGGCCGGGTCGGCAACCCCGACCACGACGAATGCGTCCGCATCATCCACCGGTCCCTCGAAGCGGGAATCAACGTCATCGACACCGCCGACGTGTACTCCTGCAGCGAGACCGAAGAGATCGTCGGCAAGGCGCTGAAGGGCCGCCGCGACGACGTCATACTCGCCACCAAGGTGAACGGCCCGATGGGGGAGGACCCCAACCGTGCCGGCAACTCCCGGCGCTGGATCGTCACCGAGGTCGAGCACTCGCTGCGACGCCTCCAGACCGACCACATCGACCTGTACCAGATCCACCACCCTGACCCGCGGACCGACATCGAGGAGACCCTTGCCGCGCTGACCGACCTGATGCGCGATGGCAAGGTGCGCGCCATAGGCACCTCCAACTTCCCCGCCTCGGACATCGTCGAGGCCCAGTGGGTGGCCGAGCGGCGCGCTCTGGCGCGCTTTCGCACCGAGCAGCCGCCGTACTCCCTGCTCAACCGCGGCATCGAACGCGAGGTGCTGCCCGTCTGCGAACGCTACGGCATGGGCACGCTCGTGTGGAGCCCGCTGGGGATGGGCCTGCTCACCGGCCGCTACCGCGAGGACCGCAAGGCCCCTGCGAACCGGATGGCCTGGGTGCCCAGGCATATGACCGACGAGCGTACGCACGACACCGTCGAGCGGCTCGCCCTGCTGGCCGAGGAGGCCGGGATCCCGTTGACCCACATGGCGATGGCGTTCGCGGTCGCCCACCCGGGCGTCACCGCCGCGATCATCGGCCCGCGCACCATGGAGCAGCTCGACGATCTGCTGGCCGGTGCCGGAACCGTCCTCGGCGATGACATCCTCGACAGGATCGACGAGATCGTGCCTGCGGGCAGTGACGTCGGCCTGCTCGACGTGTCCTACGACCCGCCGGCCGTCACCCGGGCCGGGCTGCGCCGGCGGCCGGGCGGCGAGCGAGCCGCGGCGTGATCCGATGACCGTTCTCGACCTCCGGACGCTCAACCGTGCGACGCTCGCCCGGCAGTTGCTGCTCGATCGCGCCGGCATACCGGTCCTCGACGCTGTCGCGCATCTGTGCGGCCTGCAGGCGCAGGAGCCACAGGAACCGTTCGTGGGGCTCTGGTCACGGTTGCATGGGTTCGATCCAGCGGCGCTGTCAGACCTGCTGATCCGGCGGAGTGTGGTGCGTACACACCTGATGCGCCGCACCGTTCATCTTCTCACCGCCGAGGACGTCCTGGCCTGGCGGGCGCGCCACGACACCATGCTGCGCCAGCGCGTGCTCGGGACCTACCGTCGTGAGTTCGCCGGGGTGGACCTCGACGAGCTCGCGGAGGCGGGCCGGGCGGTGATGGCCGACGGTGAGCCCCGCTCGATGACCGAGCTGGCGCGGGCGCTGGCCGGGCGCTGGCCGGAGCCAGGACCGCGGGCGCTGGGCGAGATGCTGGTCGCCGCCCTCGTCCCGATGACACAGCTGCCACCGCGCGGCCTGTGGCGCAAGAAGGCGGGGGTGCGCAACGTTCCGCTCTCCGCCTGGCTGGGCCGCGAGATCGACCCGCCCTCCCCGGACGGCTCCGACCCGGTCGGTCAGGCGCTGGTACGGCGCTATCTGGCCGCGTTCGGCCCTGCCGCCACGGCTGACCTGCGCGCCTGGTGCGGCCTGGCCGGGCTGCCGGCCGCGGTCTCCGCGATCCGGGACGAGCTGGTCGGTTTCCGCGACGAGCGGGGCCGGCACCTGCTGGACCTCCCCGACGCGCCGCGCCCCGACCCTGACACCCCCGCCCCGGTACGGTTCCTACCGGCCTTCGACAACGCCGTCCTCGGCTACCACGACCGCACCCGCATCATCGACGACGCCCACCGCGGCCTGTCGGTCACCGGCGCCCGCGTCGTGCTGGTAGACGGCCGGGTCGCCGCGACCTGGAACGTCGAGGGCGGCACGGTGCTGGTCAGTCCGCTGCGCCGCTTCTCGCGAGCCGAGCGTGACAGCGTGGCCGAGCAGGGGCAGGCCCTGGCGTCGTTCCTGTCCGGCGGAGACGGCGAGCGCGTAGAGCTCACCGCCGCTCCCTGAGATCAAGCCCCCTTGAGGCTTCGCGAACGCGTTGGCCCGCGGAGCTCGAGACGTCCACTTGATGATGCGGATGCCCTGGGCCAGGAAACTTCGTCGAATATCGTGGGGAACGCCGGATCCCGATCGCCGATGAGGACTCTGTACCTCCGCCCCGTCCCCACCTCGATCATCCCGTTCATGGTCTGCCGCGTGTCCCCGGCCCCGAAGTACGTCCCGGTGCGAGGCCTGTCCGCTTTCGCAGGTGAGAACGGAGAAGGAGCCGCCATCATGACCGCCCAGCCTCATGCGGGCCGCCCCGGCCCGGCGATCGAGCGCACCTTCACCGCGGTACGGGCAGCGCTGCCCGCCGCGAACGTGACCGCGTTCGACGCCGAACTCGCGGCGATCGCCCACGCGGACGTGGTGGACCTGGCCGCCTTGGACGACTTCCTCACCGGCTGGTGGCGCATCGCGGTGCGGGCGGCCGCTGACCCCGACGACCGGCAGCGGATGCACGCCGAGGCCGAGCGGATCCGATCCGGGCGGCGGCCTGCGGGGCCATCGCTGGCCGAGGTCCTCGCCCGCCGGGGAGCCCGCCGGTAGGTGTACGACATCACGATGGGCAGCCCGGCCGCTGAAGCCCAGCTCGACGCCTTGTCCGACCCGGAGATCGACACCCTGCCGGAGATCTACGAGGTCCTTCGGCTGACGCCGGGCAATGGCCGCCGGCTTACCACGACCGGCGACATGTACGTCTGGGACCACTGCCGCCCGGAGGCAGGAAGCCGGGAAACCCGCCGTGGAGTCCGTATCGGCCGGCATGCGGCATGGCTGGCCGGCCGGATCGGCTGCCGCTGAGAAGCCGCTCCATCGTCTTCGGAGGTCTTCGTGTTGCGCGGGCCCGCTGGGCAGGGGCTCGTCGAGCCCGTCGTCGACCAGGCCGGTGCCGAGACTGCCTGGCTCGTGGCTGAGCCGTGATGACGGAGACCGCCGATCGGCGGACGAGCCGAGATCCGGACACTCCCGGTTGGACGGCCGGCCGGGAGAGGCCGGACAGGACGATGTCGTTATCCAGTGTCCAGCTGACCCGTCAGGCAGGTGTGGCAAGTGGCCTTCCGGGAACTTGCCTGACGGGTCATCCGGGGTTTGTCAGGCAAGTAGGTCACATCAGGAGACGGTCTGGGAAGCGCCCGAAACCCGAGGGCTTCTGGACTGAAGGCATCACTGCCGTCCGCCGGTCAATCGATGTCCAAGGCGGCAGGCGGGTCCACGGCGGCAGCGAGATTCCGGGACGATGGTGCTCGTGACAGCACGGACTGTGGGGATCATGGGCTTGGGCCGAATGGGGCTGACTCTGGCCGCCGGCTTCAGCAGAGCAGTCGAACCGGCACGATTGTTCGTCGCAGGTCGGTCGGTATCCAGCATCGAGCGCGTACGCGCTGCCGTACCTACCGCCACGGTGCTGCCGCCAGCCGACTTGGCTGACCGGGCCACCCTGGTTGTTCTGTGTGTGCGCAACGTGGACCTCCCTGACGTGCTCGCCGTTGTGCGTCCTCGACTTTCGGCGGAGCACATCGTGGTCACGATCAACAACGCACTGCCCCTGTCGAGGCTGGCGGACTCGGTTCCCTGTCCCGTTGCCAAGCTGATTCCCAGCGTCGGTAACGAGATCGGTGCGGGCGCGACGCTGCTCATGCCCGGCCCTGGCCTGAGCGAGGACGCCGTTGCCGAGTTGACGGAGTTGCTACAGGGGTTTTCCCGGCCGTTCGTGATCGGCGAGCGACAGGGCCGGGCAGCCACCGACCTGGCATCGTGCGGTCCGGCACTTCTGGCCAGTGTGGCCCAATCGATGATCGCAGCGCAGATCGAGCGCGGCGCGCCGCTACCCCCGGGTCTGGCCGAACAACTCCTCGCGCAGAGCATCGACGCCGTCAGCCGGCTGCTGGATCACGGGACGCCCTTGGCCGAGATCGTGGACCGCGTCGCGGTTCCCGGCGGCAACACCGCCGCTGCCGTCGAGGCGAGCCGCGACGGTCTCGCTGCGGCGTGGCGGGCGGCGTTCTGGGCGACCGCCGACAACGAGCGATCCAAGCCCCTGCCCGCACTGTGATTCATCGTGCGGACAACGACCTTGGCCGGGGTGCCGGTCACGCCGCACAGCGTGCGCTCAGGGAGCTGTGGACGGTGTCGGTAAGTAGGCCAAGCGCCTGGCCGTACGAGCCGAAGAACGTCTGCTGTGGGCACTGCGCCGCGAGCAGGAAGCCGCGGAGAGCACAGAGGCCCTGCGCGAGCTGCGCGCCGACATGCGCGGGCGAGGTCATGTCCCGCCCTGGCTTCCCGGCGTCGCCATGAGCTCCGCCTCGGCGCCGACCCTGGAGCACCTCGACTCCAATGAGCCTCAGGTCTTCCTGCCGGACGCCGGCGACCTCGGCGCCCTGGACCCGTTCTCACCCGGCGAGTAGCCCGCGGCCGGGCGCAACCTTCCCCGAGCGCGGCCGGGGAGAGGCCGAAACGGCCTCGATTCGAGGAGTCAGTGAAGGTTTTTGACTTCCGGGGAGAGAAACGGGAGCGGCTGCGCGGGGCCCCCGTCTCCTGGCCGAAAACGCCTCGACCTGCGAGAACGCCCACTGTTCCCGGTTCGGCTCCGGGTTCGCCGGGCCGAGGTGGACGCGCGCGACGGCCCGCGCCCAGCGCGGGCGCGAATGGCTCGTCGTGCTCTCCGGTACCGCGATCCTCATGCTCGGCCACCGCCGGTTCCGCATCGAGACCAACCAGGCCGCCGAGTTCCCCACCATGATGCCGCACGCGATCGGAGCCGAGGGCGGTCCGTGCGAGACCATGGGCATCTTCGACCGCGACGCCCGCCGCGGTCACCAACGCGACGCAAGCGAGACCGGCGAGTGCGACGGCGCGCAGGGCCCCTGCGAATAGCAACGTCGCGAGTAGTTCCGCCGCCACAGGAGGGATGATCTTGCGCGGCGGGCAGCACATCAAGCCATCTGTTTGCGCATTTCGCAAGGAATCATGCGGTATGCGCATGGGGTGCTTACGGTGATGTCATGACCCCAGCGCACGAGCACACCCCTCACCACGGCGGCTCGCACGGCCACCACCCGGAGCATGACGACAGCGGCCAGGCGGAGATCCTCGACCTGGACGCCGAGGTCCTCGCCGAGCACATCGCATCCATCACCGCCTGGCTGCCGCTGAAGGCCGAGCCGCGCCAGATCGTGGACCTGGGCTGCGGCACCGGCGCGGGTACCTTCGCGCTCCTCGAACGCTTCCCAAAGGCACACGTCAGCGCGGTTGACGCCTCCGCCGGCCACCTGCGGCTCCTGCGTGAGAAGGCACGCGCCCGCGGTGTCTCGGACCGGGTCCGCACCGTGCAGGCCGACCTCGACACCAGCCCCTGGCCCGACCTCGGCACACCGGACCTGGTGTGGGCCTCCGCGTCGATGCACCACATGGCCCACCCCGACCGCGCACTGCGTAGCGCCCACGACCTTCTCGCGCCGGGCGGGCTGTTCGCCGTCGTCGAGCTGGACGGCTTCCCCCGCTTCCTGCCCGCCGACGCCCCTGAAGGCCGCCCGGGACTCGAGGAGCGCGCCCACAGAGCGACCGACGGCTTCCACGCTGAACACGTCCCGCACCGCGGCGCCGACTGGGGGCCGATGCTGACCGCCGCCGGATTCACCGTCGAGGACGAGCGCGCCATCACCGTCAACATCGAGGGCGACCGCAGCGAGGCCATCGGCCGCTACGCCCACCGCAGCCTGCAACGCATCCGCGGCGTCGCCGCACCCGCACTCAGCCCTGAGGACCTCGCCGCCCTCGATGAACTCCTGGACGTCGACAGCCCGCACAGCATCCTGCACCGCGACGACCTCGCCGTACGCACCGAGCGCACCGTCTGGGCCGCCCGCCGGACCTGATCTGGGATGCCCGGTTGCCTGCCGGGCAACCGGCGGGGCAACGGCGGGCGCCGACCGATGACGTCCACCGTGCCGACGTACGTCAAGGGCCGCACGTCAGAGTGTTATAGCGGCATCAGCGCGGCCAGGGTGACGGCGACCTGTTTCCGTCATGCCCTCTCACCCAGAGCGTTCGCGCGGGCGGTCTTCGCCTCCTCGCCCGTCAGGTAGTGCACGGTCGTACCCGGCAAAGTGGGCAGATAGGCCCAGTGGGTGATCGGGTCGTCATCGTCCTGCGGGTTGTCACCACTTCGGCCGTAGGGCGGACGGACGACGCCGTCGGAATCGACGAAGCAGTCATGGTACTCACGCCCGTCCTCAGCGAAGTGACGGGTCGTGAAGTACATCGGCCTCACCAGCCAGAATTCTTGCCCCGCGTTTGGATCGCGCTCGTCCGCATCGTCGGACGGGAAACGGCCGGTGATCGCGGCGGCCACAGGTATTCCGTCCCTTGGCAGCCTCTCCCGGGAGTCCACCCACTCCACTTCCGCGCGCATGTCCATCCCGGCTCCGATCTTCGTCAAGTACGGTTATCTTCGCATTCCTGCCTTTCTCCCGTCCGATCATCGCCAGCGAGTGGCTCAACACCTCATGAAACACGGCCTAGTAGAGAGGGTGAGGGCGAAGCGGGCGGCGTCGTCGTGCGCAGGCCCATCTGGACGCCATGTTGCCGGCGCCGGACGCGGTGTGGAAGCAGATGGCCGGCCGGCTCGAAGAAGCTGGCCGGCCCCTGGAGCTGCTACATCTCAGGCAGAGACCACTCCCCGTGACGACCACGAGCTCATCCACAGCCGAATGGGCGACAGTTGATTGCGTGAGGTCGCCAGAGCTGCGCCCCTACCCAGCACCGCGCGCAAGCCGGTCATCCCCGCGGACCGAACAAAGGCCGGCATCCGCCGGTGACCGACGTCTACGGAGTGCTCGCCGGCGGCGACACTGGAGTGAGGACGTCAGGGTGAGGAAGTCACCGGCGTAGCCGAGGCATTGTTCGGCGGCGAGCTCATGGGTTGGAGATCTGTCTGGTCACCCTCAGCGGCGGCCGGGGGGTCTTGCCCTGGCTCGAGGCTGGCGAAGAGGTCGACCAGGGTGCGGACCGGCGCGTGGGCTTCGGTGGGGTAGCGGAAGCTGTGATCGAGGTTGAGCTGGTAGTGGTTACGCCGCCCGACCCGGCGCCGGGTCAGGTACCCGGCCTCGTGCAGGTCGGCCACGATGCCTTGGACGGCGCGTTCGGTGATGCCGATGCTCTGGGCCACGTCACGCAGCCGGGCCTCGGGATCCCGCGCGATCTTCAGTAGCACCCGGGCGTGGTGGGTCAGAAACGTCCAGGACGGACCTTGACCGGACATGCTCATCACACCTCACGCATCTTCGCTGTCACCCGGTGGCCAGGGCCGCCACCGGGGATGCTCCCCTGCCCCCACAACATCTGGTGAACAGTCTTTCATGAAAACTGCTTCGGCATTATGGTGGGCGAAGCAGTCACCTGCTGATGATGTCAGGAGGATGCGGTGGCCCATCAGCTCGCCCGCCGCGCGGGCGTGGATGAACACGCTGAGCGGAGTCTTCGGTGACCGGCCTGACGGTGACCTGCTGGCAGCTGGCCACTTACACGGTGCTGCGTGTGAGCGGCGAGGTGGACGCCACCACCAGCACCCACCTGGAGGCCGAGCTCAGCCGAGCCCTGAGGCTGGGCAACCCCATCGTCGTGGAGCTGTCCGGGATGACGTTCCTGGACAGCGGCGGCCTAGCCGTGCTGCTGAGGGCGCACCAAGACGCCGAACAGCGCGGTCACGAACTCCGCCTGACCGCGCTCGATGCCCGCCCGGCCAGGCTCTTGGAGCTCACCGGGATGATGGCCTACCTCCACGTGTATCCCACCATCCAAGACGCCGTCATCGCCCTGACCGCGACTGATCAGCGCCTTGCGGCAGAAGCGTAACCCGGCCTTGGGCCATCTTGGGGTGCCAGGTCGGCTCGGGCCGGGGAAACTCACCATGAGCCATCACCGTAGGGCGCCTCGGTCCGACCCAGTACGGGGTGCCGTTAAGAAATGTGTCACCCGCCGCAAACCGTAACGTCTCTGCAGGTCAGGAAGGTATGCCTTCATAAGGGCATCGCCCCGGCGGACTCGTCGCAGCTCCTTGTACCCCTACCACGCAGAAGGGGCCAGGTGGGACAGCTGCTCGGGCGCTGGGGCAAGGACGGCCAGCCGTTCGTCGTCGGCACGCACGCCAACCTCGAACAGCACGGGAACACCGACGGGCGCACCCTGTGGCCGAGGATGAACGACGACGGCGGCGGCCCGCACGACAACGACGAGCACCAGGGCGGCACCGTTGTGGTCGCGCGACTCTGTCAGGCGGATTCACCGTCACCGACGACAGGTCTTTGCCAGAAACACCAGCCCTCGCGAAGGCGGGGGAGTACGAACCGGTGAGCACATCGCCCCCCAGGCTAGGTCCGGCCTGCAGAAATGGCTGCTGCATGGCCTGCAGCGCTCCGGTCCCCACGGGCTCGGGTCGCTGTCGATGCTGGAACGCCTGCTGCCCGGCTGGCGCGGCAAGCTGCTGGTGCTGTTCCTGCTCGGATCCGTGGCCACCGCCACGCCCTGGCCGGGAAGATCTTCCACGGCCGCAAGGGCGAGGTCTACCAGCGCTACTACAAAGGCATGGAGGACCAGCCCGGCGCGCTGGGCCTGGGGCTCAGCTGCGTCACGCTGTGGAACAGCTTCTACGTCGACCTACTACGCCTCCCGCACCCGGCCGCCCTCAGCCCGCGCCACTCGCGATGAGCAACTCAAGACCGACATCCAGCGGATCTACACCGGCAACCACTGCTGCTACGGCACCCGGAAGATCCACCGGCAGCTGCGCCGGCCGAGACCACGATCGGGTCGTACACGACCGGGGTGATCCATCGCAGGGGTCCCTGGAGGGGCCTGGACGACGTGGAGATCACCACGATGGAGTGGGTCGACTGGTACGACGACCGGCGGCTGCACAGCGCCTGCGGCGACCGTCCACCCGCGGAGTTCGAGACTCTCTACCGAACCGACAACGGCCTGGCTATCCTCGCCGGAGCCGGCTGACCCGGCCTCCACGAAACCCGGCGTGGTTCACTCGCTCATCGTGATCAATCCCTTTCGTGCGTTGCCCACCGTAACGGTCCTGTCGATCTCCTGCGGTTGCTCCCGGAGGTCGATCGGGACAAGGACGTCGAGATGCCGGCCCTGCGTCATCAGAATCACCGCATGGCCTCAACTGGCGCGAAACGCCTCAGCGCTTCCTGAACCCGCGGCCGTGACCGTCCTGTCGCCCGTGTGCCGGCCTGGCGCATGCCGTCTCAGGAGGGCGGCGACTTCATTCGCTTCCGGAGCGTTCAGAGCCGTCAGGGTCTTCAGGCAGCGCTCCCAGGTCTCAATGGCCGAGGAAAGGTCGCCGGCCTCGCGGTGCACCTCGGCCAAGGCCCGCAGGGCGACGCCGTACCGGTACGGTGAGGCGATGGCCTGGTAGGTGGCCGCGGCGTCGGTCAGCATGGCGATCGCCTCGCCGAACCGCCGCTGCCGGCGCCGTACCTCTGCCGAGGCGAGCAGGACCCGGGCCTGGCCGACGGTGTCGAAGGCGTCCCGGTACGCGGCCAGAGCCTGCCCGAGGAGGTGGTCGGCGTCGGTCAGGTCGTGTCGGGCGAGCCTGGCGGTGGCCAGCCCTAGGCGGGCGTAGGCGATCCCCATGGGGAATCCGAGCGTGCCGAGGCCGTCCATCGCCTGGGTGAAGCACATTTCGGCGGCCGGCAGGTCACCGCGTGCGAGTTCGATCTCGCCGAGGACGATGCGGGTGAACTCCCGCGCCCGCACATCGCCGATGTCATGCGCCAGTCGCATTGCCCGCCGTGTATAGGAGATCGCGTGTTCGAGCCGGCCCTGCGAGAAGTACATCCGCCCGAGCCCGTTGAGCATGTGCGCCTGACCGCGGACGTCTCCCGCCGCCCGCGCGGCGGGCAGGGCGATCTCATGGGTGATGCGCCACTCGTCGTGATGACCGCGGGTCTCGAACAGGTGCAGGCCGGCGGCGGCCAGCTCCCAGCCGATCTCGTGAGCCCCCAGCGCCGCGCACTGACGGACCGCGGCGACGATGCCCGCTCGTTCGGCGTCCGCCCAGCCCAGAGGGTCCGGCAGGACATGGCGTCCCGCGACGTCCACGGCGGCGGCCCATGAAGGACTGGTGGGTCGCGGCAGCCGGTAGTCACCGCCGCACAGCCGCACGTGCGCCTGTCGGGTCAGCGTGAGCCAGGCGCTCAGGACTCGCCGCAGCGCGGCGGCGCGTTCGTCCTCGCTGTCTCTTTGCTCTCCGCACTCGCGGGCGTACGCCCGGGTCAGGTCGTGGAGGCGATAGCGGGTCTGCCCGGTCGGGTCGCGGCCGGCGACCTCGAGGAGACGGATGTCGGCCAGCTCCTCCATCAGATCCTCCGCCTCGGCGTACGGCATGCCCAGCAGGGCAGCGGCCGGCCAGGTGGCGAAGTCCGGTGCCTCCAGCAGGCCGAGGAGGCGGAAGAGCCGCTGTGCCTCCGGGTGCGGTCCTTGGTAGCCGACGGCGAGGCTGGCCCGCACGGCCTGTGAGCCATGGGAGAGCCGGCTCAACGGCCACACGCGCGCATGTGAAGCTCACGCCGCTCCGTGGGGCTCGTCCTTTGAGCCCCACGGGGACTGTGACGTCGCATCGGCTACAACGGCCACGCATTGGCGAAACCGTAGTGCGGGAGCGTGTTCTTGAAGTAGGAACGGGGAGCTGTGCCGCTCGCAGAGGGGAGGCTGCCCAGTTCGGGGGTGTAGGCGCGGAAGATGGCCACGCTGGAGGTCAGGCAGTTACTGCTGTAGGGGTTGTAGCGCGGGTAGTTCTTCCACACCTGCGTCGCCGACGCGGACCGCATCTGGTGGGTGTCCTTGCAGCGGAAGCTGTAGTACCCGGCTCTCTTGAAGTAGTCCCGGGTGGCGGCCCAGGTCCAGCTGGACTTCCAGGTCTTGCCCTGGGGCGAGTAAGAGCCCCAGGACCACAGGTCCGGGCCGGTCTTGAACGCCCAGCCAACGTGCCCGGCCAGCCCGGTGTAGACGTTGTTGGGGTCGGAGAACATGCATACCCGTCCGGGAGTGTTGGTGGAGGCCTGCGCGGCGGAGGCGGGAACTTGGGCGAGGGCGCCGGCCAGAGCCAGCCCCACGACTGCGGTGACGGCACGGCGCAGGTGGCGGGTCAGCGTTCGGCGTGAAGAGTCCGCCTCGGCGAACGGCAGGACGGTCCGGATGGCGGGGGGAGTGATTCGGGACATGGACTGCTCCACTTTCTACTGGGGATCCGCCGCCACCCGGCTCAGGCAGGCGGCGGCTTGCGGTGCTCCCAGCAGAGCGCACCGATGGGGCGTCCAGGCAGGTCAATGGACAAAGTCGGACAGAATCGGCCCACGTTAGGACGGCCTTGAGAGGCCGGAAAGAGTGCGGACAGGAGGTGGCACCGGTCAGGATCCTGTAGCTACACACGCCTGCAAGCGATCACTATGATCACTCCGTTGAACGTGACCTTGGGAGGCTCCCAGCGGGTGTGTCCGGGCGATTCCGCACCCTGGGAGGTGCCTTTGGAAAGGGCTACATGGACGTCAGCGATCTGAGCCCCGAGCAGATTGTCACAGTGCAGCAATTCGCCCATGCACTGAGGGCGATCCAGTCCCGGGCGGGCCTGTCGTTGCGGCAGCTGGCCAAGGAGGCTGATGTCTCCAAGTCCACGCTTTCGCTGATGCTGCGAGGAGAGCGTCTGCCGACCAAGCGCACCGTGGAGGTCTTCCTGCGGGCCTGTGGCCTGAGTGAGGAGCAAGCCGAGCCGTGGCTGCGGACCCGGGGGCGCCTGGAAAGCGGGTGGCCGGCACAAGGGCCTGCCCCCGCCCCGGCTGACGGGACCGTCGACGACCAAGGGGCGGGCGTATCGGGAGACACCCAGCCCATCGAGATCCCCATCGATCCGCGTCCGCGTCGCTTACGGCTGGGCGTCGCCATTGCCGCCGCCGTGGTGCCGGTGGCTGCCGGGGTCTGGGGGGTTGCGCAGCTTTGGGGATCCCCAGCATCGCCGATCACTGGGGAGGCGTGCCGAGGAGGTTATCAACCGGTCGCCCGGGCGGGGGTGGCGATTAAGCCCTGCATCGAGTCGAGCGAGGGCCAGGTGCGGATGAACGTCTACATCAAAGCCATGAAGCCTTCCGGGACGAGCGGAAAGGTCACCGCCTACGTGTGGCTGACCCATCGAGACACCAAAGACAAGTACCGCAAGAGCCTGCACACCTGCCCGGTCTCCCTGACCGACGATCAGAAGGTCGTCACCTGCGCGTACGCCTTCACCCCGCCGACGGCCGGCTACTACTACACCGCCGCCAGCGCGCAGACCGGCACAGACCCGCTGCCGCCGGAGTGGTCCCCGCAATACACCGGCACCCAGAGCCCCACGTTGAATTGGCAGCCCTGATGAGAAGCCTCTCGCCGTGATCTGGGCGATCCAGCCTGAATGATCACGAAGCGGGACTGCATGACCACCTCAACGATCAGGGCAAGGCGGACATGCTTTCGCTCGTCCGCTGACACTCTGGCGCGTTCTGAACGTTTGCGCAGGTCATGGGGCCGAACTCGGGGACGGGCGCCGGTCAGAAGGAACGCACTGTGCCGTTGCCGGCCGGTAACGGCGTTTCTGCCCGGGTGGACTTCGCCAAGCCGGTTGTTCACCGCGTGCGCATCGGCATGCTCGACGGGCAGCCCACAAGTCTCATCATCCAGCCCGCGAGGGTCCGCGCCACGCCCCATCACCGGACAGTAGGGCAAAGGGCAACTCGACCAGCTCCCGGACGACCTCACCTCTGGCCGTACGGCGCCAGCGCAGCCGCTCCCCACGCCCCGTCATGGGGGACTCCTGACATTGCGCCACGTGCAGACCGGGATGTCCAGGCTGCAGATCACAGCCGTAAGCGCGCTCGCGGGCCAGCGGGCCGTCATGGGCCGGCGCCCACTCGTCGTCGGTGAGCAGGTTGTAATGCGTGCACACCTCGCGGCGGACGTGCTTGCTCCTCGTTGCAGGAGAGCTTCCGCCGTCTCCTGGGCGACCGCCGTGTTCTCTGGATCCAACAGGAGGTGGCGCAGGGTCTGGGCCGCCTCAGGCACATCCGCCGACGCCGCGAGGCGCCGCCCGGCGGCCTTCATCCGATCGCAGCTGATGCGCAGAATCGGCGACGCGCGGGGACAGAAGCCTGGACGGTTTCTGATCCCCCGTGAGAGCTACCGCGATGTCCGTTCCAGGGGGATGGCACGCCCGGCTCCGATCCCTAGCCTTTAAGCCGCGGAAGATGCCGCGAAAACCTGGTGGAACTTGATCGAAAGGATCGCGATTGTGGCGTCCGCAGAGCACCCGGAAAACCCCCTCCCGCAAGCCGGCCCTACCAAGGGCCGCGGCCGGTTGCGCAGGTTCCGGTTCCCCATCCTGCTGGTCGCGTTGTTCGGTGTGATGGTGGTGACGGGCTGGATCAACCAGCTCGTCTCGCCCATCCCTATCCTCGCCCTGCCGGTGGGCGTCGGCCTGGCCGTCACCGCTGTGGCCTGTTACCACTGGTTGTGCCGGGCCGTCGAGCTCCGCCGGGACATCCCCGAACTCGCGAAGACGGGCCGATGGTCCCGGCTGCGGCGCGGGACGCTGCTCGGGTTCGGCCTGTTCACCGGGTTGATGGCGCTGATCGCGGTGTTCGGCGGCTGGCAGGAGGTGTCCTGGGGTTCCCTCGGCGGCTTCCTCGGCACCGCAGGCATGATGGCGAGCGTCGCCGTCGCCGAGGAACTGCTGTTCCGCGGGGTGGTGTTCCGCATCATGGAGGAACGTACCGGCACTGTGATCGCCTTGGTCGTATCCATGCTGCTGTTCGGTGCGATGCATCTGGTCAACGCCAACGCCACCCTGTGGGGCGCGTTCGCGATCGCCTTGACGGGCGGAGTCATGCTGGCCGCCGCCTACGTCGCCACCCGCTCGCTGTGGCTGTCCATCGGCCTGCACTTCGCCTGGAACTTCACCCAAGCGGGGATCTTCGGTGTCACGGTCTCCGGATCGGGCGTACCGCCGGAGGGCCTGCTGAACGTCACGCTGTCCGGCCCGTCCGCGCTGACCGGCGGCATCTTCGGCCCGGAGGCCAGCCTTTTCGCACTGCTGGTCTGCATGGTGCCCACGATCCTCCTGCTGCGGCGGGCCGCCCGCACCGGCCAGATCCGGCCCCGCCCGCACCGCACCAGGCTCTCCGCCTGACCGGAACGACGCCGACCGCAGGAGCCGGTGCCGCGTCAATCCTGATCGGCGGGCACCAGTCCGACCCGGTAGGCGAGAACGACCGCCTGTACACGGTCCCGCAGGTCGAGTTTGGCCAGGATCCGCGACACATACGTCTTGACGGTCTCGGCGCTGATGGACAATCGTCCGGCGATCTCGGCGTTGGACAGGCCCTCAGCGAGCTGTTCGAGTACTTCCAGCTCCCGCTGGGTCAGTGCCCGCACGATCTCCTGCAGGGCCGTCCGGGAGGAGTCGGTGGGGCGCAGGCGCTCGGCGAAGCGGCCGATGAGGGCACGGGTGACGGCGGGCGCGAGCAGGGAATCACCGCGCGCGATGGTGCGTACGCCGTCCACCAGTTCTTTCGGCCGCGCGTCCTTGAGCAGGAACCCGCTGGCGCCTGCCCTGAGCGCCTCGTAGGCGTACTTGTCGACGTTGAACGTGGTCACCACCAGCACCTTCACCGGATCGGCGACGCCGGGCCCGGCCAGTCGCCTGGTGGCCGCGATGCCGTCCAGGACGGGCATCCGGATGTCCATCACGACGACGTCCGGCAGCAGCCGCCGGGCGGCCTCGATCGCCGCACGGCCGTCCGCGGCCTCCCCGACGACCTCCATGTCGGGCTGGGCGGAGAAGACCGTGGTGTAGCCGGTGCGCACCAGCTCGTGGTCTTCGCAGATGAGCACCCGGATCGGCGTACTGGTCATGCAGTGCTCCTGGACGGGATGAAGGCCCGGACGCTGAACCCGCCTCCGGGCCGCGCCGCGGCGGTCAGCTCACCGTTCAGCATGTGTACGCGCTGGCGCAGCCCGTCCAGCCCCCGTCCCCCGGACGGCACGGCGGGGCCCTCCGCGAGAGCGGACCCGTCGGTGGTCACCTCGATGTCGATGTGACCGGAGCGGTGGTGGACCGTGACCGTGGTGGGCCGGCCCGTCGCGTGCTTGACGGCGTTCGTGAGGGCCTCCTGAACCACCCGGTACGCGGCCAACTCGACGTCGATGGGCCGGGGCAGGCGCTCACCGTGCTCGGTCAGTTCGACGGGCTGGCCGGACATGCGGGCCTGTTCGACCAGGTCGGCAACCCTGCCCAAGGCCGGCGTATGGTCCGTGAGCGCGGCGTCGCCAGTCGCCTCCAGCACACCGAGCAGATACCGGAGTTCCGTCAGCGCCCGCCGGCCGGTGTCGCTGATGGCGGCCAGGCCTTGCCCTGCGCGTTCCGGTGCGGTGCCTAGCAGAAACTGCGCCGCGTCGGCCTGCACCACTATGGCGGTCACATGATGAGTGACCACGTCGTGCAACTCATGGGCTATGCGGGCGCGTTCGGCGGCGCCGGCCGCCAGCGCGCCGAGCCGCCGCCGTTCGGCCTCCTCGGCCCGCCATCGGCGCATCCCGGTGCCGCCCATCCAGATCACGACCAGAACCAGGTAGAAGGCGAGGAAGTCCGGGATCCGGTTGGGAGATCCCAACTGGCTCAGGAGGATCGCGAGTGCGGCGTAGCCGGCGCTCACCGCCGCCGCGAGCGTGCGACGGTGCCGGGACTGTTGGGCTCCGGCCGTATACAGGGCCAGGTAGAAGCCGATGCTGGCGAACGTCTGCGGATAGGAGAGAGTCTGATGAACGGCGAAGGCGGCGCCGATGACGGCGAGGCATGCCGCCGGGAGACGGCTGCGTAGCGCCAGCGGCGCCGACTGCGCCACGGTCAGCACCACCGCCAAGGCGTCGGCCGGGCGCCTCGGCAGGTCGCTGAGCTGCGCTCCGATGACGGACAGCGTCGGTACGAATGCCAGCGCAGTGAGCGTCGCCGCGAGCGCGCCGTCCTTGACCGAGGCTTGCTGGGCTCTCCACCGGACCGGCCATGAGCGGACGGACAGGGGGACGTTCATCGATGTAGTCTAACGGCCCTGTGCCTGTAGCCGGCGACCTGGCAAACCAGACTCGGCGGACTGCTGGTCTCCACGATCACCGCGCTCGCCGGGGTATCCCGTGCCAAGACGGCGGTCCTTTCCGTTGCGGCACCACGCCCGGGAACCCTCCCATCAGGGGGCGGGAGGGGTCGTAACGGTGGTGATGGGCCCGACCAGGAGATCCTTCGCGGTTCGTACGAACTCTGTGACGAGTGGGTTGGTGTCCGCGGCCCGGGTGGCTACGACGATCTGGCAAGGCTCGATCCCGTCGAGCGCGACGGTGATCAGGCCGGGACGCAGGGTGTGGCGCCGGTCGCCGGCCGGGACGACGGCGATGGCGGCGCCGTCGGTGATGGCGCGCACGGCCAGGGTGAGCGAGCAGACGCCGGTCTCGGGCAGGTCGAGCTGGACGTCGCGTGCAGCTGTCCAGTCGCCGGCCAGAGCGGCGATGACGGAGCGGGCTTGCTCGTAGCCGGCGGCCAGCAGGAAGGTCGGGGCACGGCCGTAGCTCTTCATCCCGATGGCGTGGTAGCCGGGCTCGGGGTGCGTCAGCTCGTCCACGCCGTGGGGTCCGTACGGTGCCGCAGGAGTGGTCGTTGGGGTCGATCAGGGGAGCCGGCAGGCGGGTGGTGCCGAGGATGGGATCTAAGTCGAGCCGTCAGAAGGCGTCGACGTACACGTACACCCGGTCGAAGCGGAGAGCGGCCAGGTCGGCGCGGCGAATCACCCAGTGGAACAGGCCCGCCTCCAGCTCCTCGCAGTCGTCCTCACCACGCCAGGTGGCCAGCAGCGTCCACTCGTCGCCGTCCGCGACGGGCAGCGGCACTTCGTCTCGGACCAGCTCGACCGGGTCCCAGTTGAACAGGACCGGCTCGCCGCCAAGCTGGAAGCGCCAGTGAGGGCGCCAGCCGACCACCTGCGACCAGGCGGACTCCAGCTCGGCCGCCCGCTGCGACTCCTCGTCGTCGTCCTCCTCGCGCCACGGCCACGACCACTGGTGGAAGCAGAAGTCCAGCCGCGCCCGGCGGTAGGTGCCCGGACCGTCGTCCGGGTCGACCGGACGCTCTGCCAGCGGCGTTCCGGCCGGCATGTACCGCACGGCGT
The DNA here is from genome assembly GCF_050942225.1 of Streptosporangium sandarakinum. NCBI lineage: Bacteria > Bacillati > Actinomycetota > Actinomycetes > Streptosporangiales > Streptosporangiaceae > Streptosporangium > Streptosporangium sandarakinum. The sequence continues at coordinate 4,462,241 of NZ_CP192034.1, read as the reverse complement.
CGGCGACCACCGCCCCGCAGCCCGGATCGGGGTCGGCGAAGAACAGCAGCCAGCCCTCGGTGGGCAGCAGCAGATCCGTCGCCCCGGGCGGCAGGGCCGCGCAGTCGATGGCCGCGACGAACGCCGCCGCCGGCACGGGGGCACCTTCCGGCAGCGGCGGATTCCCGCCGGTCAGCGCCATGACCGGGCCTGGGCCGTCCGGTGCGAGGTAGACGGCCGGGCGAGCGGTGCGTATGTACGCCTCCACCTCGGCGGCCGGAATCCCCCGTGCGGCGGCCTCTGCGCGGAAGCGGGCGGCCCTCGCCGCCGGGGACTCGTCAATGGTTTCCGTGTCGGTCACGGGAGGAGCCTAGGGCCGTCACCCGGTTCGCGGAGGACTCGGTGGCCTCCTGGTGGTCAGCGGTCTTGTCATCGCCGGACCGCTGGCGGTCAGGCGGCCATCGTCCCGGTCACCGGTACGGGCATGTCGTGGTGGTCGGCACTCACCCCTGGCGTCCACCCGCAGCCCGACCTCGGCCATCAAGCGGCAGGCTGCGTAGTTCCGAGCGGTCGGCGCGAACTTTCGGCGGGCCGCCAACTCCTCTCGCCATCCGGTGAACAACCGGGTGATCTACTCGGCGGTCGGCGGGACGCGGAGTTTGGCCTGCTGTCGGCCGCGGGGCCGGTTCATCTCGTCGATCGGGCACTCGATGATCCGGCCGGTCATCTGGTGGATCTCGACCTTATGCCGCAAGTCCATTCTCTGCACTACGCAAGTCGCGTCTGTGTGAGGGTTGAAGCACTCCGCGATCTTCCGAAGTCCTCTGGTCTGGATGCCGTCGACAGGGTTCCTCTCGCGATCGGGCGGAAAGGCCGATGGCCGAAGACTGATCCAGGGGGGCGGCATCGAGGACGCGGCGCTGCTCATTTTGGAGTGGCTCGGTGAGCAGGGGATCAACGCGATGCTCAGGGTCGATGCCGAGAGGCTGGCGGAGGGACGACCCTTCTGGACCTTCGCGGCGAGTGGCGGTCCGTTGGAGATCGGCATGCGTGCTGATGGTGCCAGCGCTGCTCTGTGCTTGTCGTCGGCGGTCGCCAGGCTCCGTGAGCTCGGCGTCGTCATGCCACATTGATCATGAATCATGTTTCACTTGGCGCGGGCATGCCCGGCATGCCGAGGTGGGTCGGGGTGACTCTGGCGAGGCGACGGGACTGGTCTCGCTTCTGACGCAAGAAAGTGAGGGTGAGGTCGATGCCTTCGATCTCACCAAGCCAGCCTTCGGCTTCGGCGAGAACGAGGTTCTGCCGGGCGGTGGACTGCTGGTCGGTGGAGACGCGCTTGTAGACCAGGCTCGCCATCAAGGACCCCTTCAGGTGGTGGACCGACTCCCGCTCGCCATGCCACCTGTCATCAACCGGCATTGGATCCGATGGGATCGGCGGGCTCTGGATGCCCTGGTGGGGTGCCACCGGAATACGGCGGAACCGGGCCGCGGGACGGTAGAGGCGCTGGTCAGCGCTGGGTTGGCGCCTCGTAGGCGGTGGAGCGGCCGATCTTGAGGGTGCGGGCGGCCTCGGTGCCCGAGACGCCGTCGTCGAGCAGACGGCGTGGTGTGGCCGGTTCGGCGGGGGCGCCGCTCAGTGGCCGCCACCGGTGGCGTGCTCCCGGCGGTCGAGGCCGGCCTGCATCTGGGCGAGCCACTGTCGGCCCCTTCTGCGCCCGTCGGGGAGTTGGTCGTCGCGGTCCCAGCGCCAGGAGACCGCGAGGGCGAGGCTGAGGATTCGGCAGTCGGCGAGCAGTACGGAGTCGGCGCCTGGGTAGTGTGCGGCGACGTCCTTTGGAGCATGCGCGAGGTCGAACTCGACGGGTCCGCGGCAGGCGGTCTCCAGGTCGATGAAGAGCGGTCCGTCCGCGGTGGCGAGCAGGTTGTCGGGGTGCGGTTCGCCGTGCAGGAGCTGTCGCCGTGTGCCGCGGTCCAGGATCGCGCGGCTGATTTTGTGGAGGGTGTCGGTCAGCAGGGCGCGTTCTGCGGTGCCGAGGTCCGGGCTGACGGTGGGGTCCTCGACCACCCGGAGGGCGTCGGCGACGCGGTCGGTGAAGTGCGGTGCGGCGAAGTCGATGCGGCGCAGGCCGGCGTGCAGCCGGGCCAGGGCGTCGGCGTAGGCGGCGGGTGGGTGGTTCCCGGGTGCGGCGGTGGGCTCGTAGTAGGTCCAGAGGGTGACGGCGAAGCCGTCGCGGACATGGACGCGGGGCTCGGTCCTTGGATCGGGACCCGCCACCGGGCTGCCGGTCCCGGTGAGGCGCCGGGCGATCTCGACCTCGAGGTCGGGGCGGTACGCGAGGGGCGCGACCCGGGCGAGGATGCCGCTGGGCCGTAGCCGGACGGCGATCCGGTTCGATGTGTGCAGCACAGCGGCGTCGTCGGCGCCCAGACCGTACTCGGCGGCCGTGTCGACGGCCGCGGCCACCGCCCGCGGGATCTCGGTGTCCTTCACGTGTTCGGTGCCTCTCCCTGCTGGAGTTGATGTGCGGCGCAGGCCCTTGGCCCGGCCGAGCATCCGGTCACCAGCCCCCTGGCGGCGGTGTCCAGAAACGTACACGTTCTCGGACGACAGGCTCACCTGTACGAATGCTGCCCGAAAACCTACGTCTAAGAAGTCCCTGCCGCTCGGCGGCCCGAATCCGCCGTATTCCGGTGGCACCCCTTTCTCGGGGGGCTCACGAGCGCAGGCCCGCGACGAGGAGCCCGACCAGGCGGCGGGCGTCGTAGCGGGGGTCGGCCTCGGCCCCGATGCACAGGTTGCCCACGCCGCGCATGATCTCGAAGGCGTCCAGATCGGGACGGATCTCGCCGGCGGCCGCCGCGGCCTCCAGCAGGTGGGCGCACACCGGCACCAGGCGGTCGAGGAAGTAGGCGTGCAGCGCCTGGAAACCGGTGTTGTCCGGCTGCAGCACCGCGGCCAGCCCGTGCTTGGTGACCAGGAAGTCGACGAACAAGCCGATCCACTGCCGCAGCGCCGCGTACGGGCTCGGGCCGGCGGCCAGCAGGGCCGGACCGGCCTGCGCGCAGGACTCGACCTGGTGGCGGTAGACGGCGATGACGAGGTCGGCCCGGGTGGGGAAATGGCGGTAGATCGTGGCGGTGCCGACGCCGGCCTCGGCCGCGATGTCGCGGATCGGCGCCTCCACGCCCGAGGCGACGAACACCGTGGCGGCCGCGCGCAGCAGATTCTCCTCGTTGCGCCGCGCATCGGCCCGTTTCGGACGCGACTCCTCCACGCCGTTCCTCCCAGGGGTCAGGATTGCTAAACGGGACACGGTCCCGTATTGTCGAAAACGGGACAGCGTCCCGCTTGCACATCATGCCAGAGCCAAGGCCCGACGGCCAAGCCCTGCCCTCTCCCACGCCCACCTGCGGCAACTCCACCCGGAAGGCACTACCATGCCCGCATCGCCCACCGCCCCCGTCGTGTCGGTCAGGCCGGTCGTCCTGCCCGCCCCCGGACGGGGCCAGGACCTCCAGGTCCGCGTCTCGGCCCCCGCCACCGGCGACCATCTGCCCGTCGTCGTCCTGTCACACGGCCACGGCTGGTCCATGGACGGCTACGCCCCCCTGGCCGACCACTGGGCCGCCCACGGCTTCGCCGTCCTGCAACCCACCCACCTCGACTCCCGCACCCTCGCCCTCCCCGCCGACGACCCCCGCACCCCCCACATCTGGCGCATCAGGGTCGAAGACCTCAGGCGCGTCATCGACAGCCTCGACGTCCTGGAAGCAGCCCTGCCGGGACTGGCCGGACGCGTGGACCACGACCGCCTGGCCGTCGCCGGGCACTCCTGGGGAGCCCACAGCGCCAGCATGCTCCTCGGCGCCCGCATCCTGGACGCCCACGGCCGCCCAGGCCAGGACCTGTCCGACCCCCGCGTCACGGCCGGCGTGCTGCTCGCCCTGCCCGGCACGGGCGGCCAGGACCTGTCGCCCTTCGCCGCCGAGCACCTGCCCTTCATGAACCCCGCCTTCGAGTTCATGACCACCCCGGCCCTGCTGGTCGCCGGCGACAAGGACGACTCGCCGCTGTCGCTGCGGGGACCGGACTGGTTCACCGACGGCTACCACCTGAGCCCCGGCGCCAAGAGCCTGCTGACGCTGTTCGGCGCCGAGCACACCCTCGGCGGCGTCGCCGGACACCAGGTCGCCGAGACGACCGACGAGAGCCCCGAACGCCTGGCCCTGCTGCAGCGGCTCACCACGGCCTACCTGCGCAGCGCCCTGACCTCCGGCGACCTCGCATGGCCCGACGCCCGCGCCGCCCTGGAATCGGCCCCCCACCCCCTGGGCCGGATCGACGGCAAGCAGGCCGATCAGCCGGCCTGACGGGTGCCGACCGGCTCGACATGACCGACGTCGTCGATCGGCACGCCCTGGGCCCGCAGGTCGCGTACGAGGTTGTGGAGGCCGGCCCGCTTGGGGGTGCTCCACTCGACGCTGAAGTCGTTGATGTAGAGCTTGGCAGAGGGGCCGGCGGCCCTGGCCCACCGGAAGGCGGCACGGCGAATGCACTCGCGGGCGCGACTTCACCGTGCCGGCTGCCACCCGCGGGGAGTCCGGTACCCCTTCGAGATCGCGGAGCACCAGGATCGCGCGGCGCTCGGGGGAGTGGCGCTCCGGCACATCCGCGCGCTCCACGTCCTGGCGCGACGGCAGTTCGTGCTGATCGCCACTGCCGCCACGGCCGTTCTCGCACCTGCTCTGTTTCGCCGTGGTCGCGAGCATCGTGATCGGCGGGCTCAGCTCCAGGTCGCCCGCTTGAGAATCGTGCCGAGCCGGCTGTCGCTCCACTGGTCGAAGATGAGGATCTTCGACTTGGGCAGGTGCCAGATCCGCTCCTGATAGGAGACGCCGGTCCGCTTGGCCGACTGCGTCGAGCAGCCGACGCGCCAGACGCGGTAGGTGGCCTTGTGTCCCGCACCGACCGGGCGGAGACCACGGGCGACGAGCTTGCCGGGGAAGTCCTCCACGTAGCGCTTGTCGGGTGCGCAGGCCGCGAGCCCGTTGCCCGGGTGGTACGGCTCCTCGGGGTCGTAAGGGTTGCCGTGGCGGGCCAGGGAGATGCCCTCCGGCCCGACGAGGTAGAACCCACGGCACTCGACGGCGAGCCGGCCGCAACCGCCGGTCTTGACGTGGATGCCCCACATGTCTTCTTTCCCGACTTTCCAGGTCTTGGGGATCTGGAGCGTCATGCCGCGGAAGGTCAGCGGCTTGGTCGCCACGCTCTGCGCGGGTGCGCCGGTGAACAGGAGGGAGGCGGTCACAACCAGGGTCGTCAACATGATCCCGAGGCTAGGGAAGCCCGCTTGTGGTTCGGCTGCAACGCTCTTGTAGCGCGCTCGAACGGCCACGCTGGGCTCGGCCTGCCGTCAACGAAGCTGCTACCAGGTACACGCGATCGCATTGAGCCTGTTCAGCAGCTTCCGTCGCTGAGCGGAAGACCCGACGGAACGACGGTGTCGTCCGGTGTCGCCATGCTCTCACCACCAGGTCTGACGCGATCGCGTGTACCTGGTGACACGAGTCTTAACGGCACCCCATCAACGAGTGGTTGTGGCTTCGCCGCCTCGCCTACGCGGCTGACACTGACGGACGCGGTGGCGGCGCGGCCGTGCCTGGCGGTGTTGGTGAGGGCCTCGGCGGCGATGAAGTAGGCGGTGCTCTCGACCGCGACGGGAAGGTGGCCCGGTTCGGCCATCGTGACCTGGCAGAGTACGGGGCAGTCGGCCGCCAGCGAGGTGAGGGCACCGGCCAGGCCGTGCTCTTCCAGCACCGGCGGCAGGATCCCCCGGATCACGGTCCGGAGCTCGCCGAGCGCCTGTTCGGCGGCGCTCTGGGCGCGGTCGATGGCTCCCTCCGCGCTCGCGGGATCGCGCGTCAGCGCATCGCGCGCCACGCCGAGGAGCACGGCCACGCCGATGAGCCGGTTCTGGGTGCCATCATGCAGCGCCCGCTCGATGCGGCGCAGTTCGGCGGCGTGCGCCCGCAGGGCGCCCGCGCGGGTCACCGACAGCCGGGCGAGGCGTTCCGACAGGTCCACCGACGGGTGCGGGCCGAGCAGCCGTAGCCCCGGCAGGGCCTGCAGGCGAGCCATCGCCGGGCCGAGACCGACGAGGACGGCCGCCCAGCTGACGCCCATCAGGCTGACCGCCAGCGCGGCCGGCCAGGTGTGCACGGGAAAGCCCAGGGACGTTCCGGTCTCGTCGGGTGGAAGCAGCCGCCACCACAGCGGGAAGCTCAGGTCACGCACGGCCAGGACCGGCAGCACGACTCCCAGAAGGCCCAGCAGCAGGCCCATGCTGGCGTGGCAGGCGAGCCAGCGCAGGTCACGCCAGGTCGCCGGGTCATGGACGGCCGCGCGGGTGCGGCCGGCCCAGCCGGTGGCGGGGCGGGCGGCGTACGGGCTGATCACCTGGTGCCGCCATCGGCCGAGCCGCGCGCGCTCACGTTCGGCGACCAGCCGTACCAGCGAGACCGTGAACGGCAAGAGCAGCAGTCCGACCCCCACCACGCTCGCCGCCACCGCCACCGCCACCGCCACCGCGAGCCCGGCCACGGCGAACAACGCGAGCAGGCCCGTTCCCAGACCTCCGGCGAGCTGAACCTCGACCTGTCCAAGAGCCATCTGATCGGCGATCGGCCATCGGACATCGCGGCCGCACAGTCCGCCGGCGTTCGGCCGATTCTGGTTCGCACCGGAGACGGGCGGGCCACAGAGCAGGCCTGGGGCGACGCTCCTGTCTGCTCCGTCGTCGATGATCTTGTAGCCGCGGCAGTCGAGGTGGTCGGCGGCTGACCTCACCCACTTGTCGAGTGAAGCGTGGCAAGAGGGTTCGCCGGGGCATGGTCAGCGCGGACGGACGGGGCGTGGTGTCGCATGCCGGGTCGGTCTGTTGCGGGAGACGGTCACAGAGACCGGCTCGGTCAACGAGGCCACGGCCGCGTTGCAGGACACGTTTGATACCACAGCCAGGCGGGCCTATGCGACGGGACTGCTCGCGCCGATGCGGCCGACTTCCGGTGTCGACGACGGCGAGCCGCTCGTCCAAGCCGGTGGCGAAGCCGGGGTGGTGCCGGTGCCAGTCGTCCTCGGACGACTCGGTCACTCATTCGGACGGAAAAGCTCCCGTGGGCGGCCCCGGCTGCACGAGGGAGTAGATGATGACGTCCATGTCGTATGCCTGCGGCGGCGTGACCTGGGCGATCGCCGTGTTCTCGGCGTAAGACCTGCCCTGCTGCGCCTGCCGGAGCTCGTCCTGCCGTTCGGCCAGTGGTCCTGGTGACACTGGCGGCCGGCTTCGTGCGTCGGATCGAACAACGGCGCACTCGGCGCGGCCCCGCCCAAGGGCCAGTCGACCAGGGTCGAGAAGCCGGCCACGCACAACGGCACTACGGCCACGTACGCGACGGTCGGCACCAGGCGGCTGGGAACGACAACTCACGACCGTTGAAGAGGCGAGCCCACCGGTACGCTCACTCCGAAGCGGCCCCATGAACTCGCCCCTCCCCTTCTCAGCCGGAGGATGAGGTCGGCTTGCCGAGCACCTCGGTGAGAGCTGAGATGCTGTGGTCTCCGTGGCCGGCCTCGGCGGCTCGCCTCAGCAGGTCGTTCAGCGGGCCGAGCCAGGTCACGTCGACGTTCGTCTCCCGGGCGAGGTCTTCGTCGTGGGCCGCTCCGGCCAGGAAGAGGTTCACGGAGGAGGCGGCGTCGCTGTAGTCACCGCTGTCGATCTCCTTGGCGTACACCGGGAGCAGGGACTTGATCATGTCCAGCCACTTGCCGGTGAAGCGCACCATGCTGCCCGCGTGCAGCCCGCGTGCCCGGAGGGCGGCGGCGCCCTGGAAGAAGCCGACGAGGGTGGGCAGCAGGAGGGCGCCCACCGCCATCTCGTACAGGGCGGCCAGGTCGATCTCGTCGCCAAGGTGGACGGTGTCGCCGCCCAGTATCGTCAGCGTCGGCTCGCAGGCATCGAAGACGGCCTTGTCACCACTGTAGTAGATCAGGGTGTCCGGCGCCCCCACGGCCGCGGGCACGTTCTTGACCGCGCCGTCGAGGTAGCGGGCCGCGTGGGCGTCGGCCCAGGCGGCCGTCTCCCTGGCACCGGCCGGGGATCCGCTGTTCAGGGTGACCAGGGTGCGCCCCGACAGGGCGGCGGCGACCGGCTGCAGGACCTGGCGGGTGTCTTCGTACGTGGTCAGGCAGGTGATGATCAACGGGCTCGCGGCCACGGCGTCCTCGATCGCCTCCGCGTGGATCGCGCCCTTGGAGGCGAGGCGTGCGGCCTTGTGCGACGTACGGTTCCACACCGTCGTGGGGTGCCCAGCCCTGATGAACGCCTCGGCGATGGCCGTACCCATCGAGCCCAGCCCGATGACGGTCACGTTGTCGTCTGTCATTGCGTGTTCCTTGGTGATGCGTGGTGGTTGGGTCAGTGGTGAACGGGCACCGAGTGCTTGCCGGTGCCCTGCGGGGACGTCTTTTTGTCCCGGTGCAGCAGCAGGAGCAGCGCCGTCGCGAGCCCGGCCAGCGCGAAGACCGCGGTGGCCAGGAAGCCCGCCTGGAACCCGTCGTTCAAGCCCTTGGCGTCGGCGCCCGTCGTGGAGGCGAAGGCGACCGACGAGGCGATCGCGATGCCGAGCGCGGCTCCGATCTGGAAGACGGCGTTGTTGATGCCGGAGACCAGGCCGGACTCCTCGGGCTTGGCGCCGGTGAGCGAGGCGATGGAGGCTGCGACGTTGGTGCTGCCGATTCCGGAGCCGAAGACGACCAGGCCGAAGAACAGGTCGCTCCAGTAGCCGCCGTCGGGGTCGATCTGGGTCAGCAGCAGCAGGCCGCCGGCCAGCAGCGTCATGCCTGCGATCGCGATGGGCTTGTAGCCGACCTTGGCGACCAGCCGGGCGCTGACGTTCGCGCCGATGATCGACATGACCGCGTAGATCGCGGTGCTGAGCCCGAACTTCACCGCGCTGTAGCCGAGGACCTGCTGGGCGTAGAGCGACGTGATGAGCGCCCCGCCGTACACCGTCATGGCGACGATGAGCATCAGGATGTTGCCGCCGACCACGGTCGGTGAGCGGAAGATCCGCAGCGGCACCAGCGGGGCCTGCGACCGGTTCTCGATCACGGTGAAGATCACGAGCAGTACGGCGGCGCCGATGAGCAGGCCGATGGTCTGGCCGCTGCCCCAGCCGACCAGCGGCGCCTCGGAGACGGCGTAGACCAGCAGGGCGATGGCGGCGGTGATGGTCACCGCGCCCGCCGGGTCGAAGCGGCGGCGGCCGTCCTGGACCGGCGTCGTCTTGAGCAGACGGGGGCCGAAGACCAGGACCGCCACGACGACCGGGACGTTGATGTAGAAGATCCACTCCCAGCCGAGCCCGTCGGTGATCGGGCCGCCGATGAGCAGCGCCGCGGTCGCGCCGAAGGCGCCGACGCCGGTCCAGATGCCCAGTGCCTTGTTGCGCTCGGGCCCCTCGGCGAAGGTGTGCATGAGCACCGCCATCGCGGTCGGCGTCATGATCGCGGCGGCGACGCCCTGGACGACCCTGGCAGTGATCAGCACCGAGTCGTTCCAGGCCAGGCCGCACAGCACTGAGGCGAGGCCGAACAGGGCGGTGCCGAGCAGGAACATCCGGCGGCCGCCGAGCAGGTCGGCGGTGCGCCCGCCGAACATCAGCAGGCCGCCGAAGCTCAGCAGGTACGCGCTCATCCCCCACTGGACGCCGCCCGGGGAGAAGCCGAGTTCGCTCTCGATGGAGGGCAGGGCCAGCATGACGATCTGGGAGTCGACGATGACCATGAAGAAGGACGCCACCAAGAGGGTCAGCGCCAGCCATCTCCGAGGGTCGGGGGCTTCCAGGGGTTCGCGAGGTGTCATCTTTTCCTCTTCTGGGATGTATCAGGGCAGCGCGAAGCCGCCCCGTGGGGATGTCAGGCCTGGTGAGGCCTAGTGCGGAGGGGGGACCCTCGCGGTCAGGCACATGCGATCGAGCGCGTTCGCGACGGACACGGCCATGATCAGATTCGCGAGGTTGTAGGGACCGAGCAGGTTCTCCGCCGCGCCGTACACGTCATCGGGCACGCCGTCGGCCGGAAGCTTGGTCATCGTTTCGGCGAGAGCCAGGGCGGCACGTTCCGAGTCGGTGAACCGGCGCGAGTCGCGCCAGCCCGCCAGCTCGTTGAGCCGCTCCTGCCGCTCGCCCAGGCGGATCGCCTCCGCGGAGCGCAGGGCCAGGAAGTACGCGCAGCCGTTGAGCTGGGCGACCCGGATGCGCGCCAGTTCGCGCAACCGGTCATCGCACAACCCCTCGCGCCGCAGCACGTCCTCCAGCGCGGTGATCAGGCGGGCGGCTCGTGGCGACGCTTCCGCCAGTTCGATGCGCTGCCTGGTCATCGTGTGGTTCAGCCCTTCGTCGCCGTCGGTGGTCGTCTGCCTGAAGCAGTGTGAATCCGGCAGATGGTCATGAACAACGGCAAAGTTCTCACCGTTCGGTAAGGTGCCCTTACCGAAAGGGGGTGCCGGTGAACTGGCAGGAGCTGGAGACGTTCCTGGTGCTGGCCGAAGAGCTGCATTTCGGCCGCACGGCCGACCGCCTGCACGTGTCACGCGCCCGGGTCAGCCAGATGACCCAGGCGCTGGAACGCCGGGTCGGCGGCCCGCTGTTCGAGCGCACCAGCCGCCGGGTGGCCCTGACCCCCTTGGGCAGGCAACTGCGCGAAGACCTCGGTCCGCATTGCCACGGGATTCTCGAAGCCGTGGCCAAGGCGTCGCATACCGCGCGCGGCATCGGCGAGGTGCTGCGCGTGGGCTTCTCCAGCCCGCTGGCCAGCGAGCGGGTCATGAACGTCGTCGAGGCGTTCCGGGCCTCGCATCCGGGGTGTGAGGTGCAGATCCGCGAAGTCCACCTGTCAGACAGGTACAGCGCGCTGCGCCGGGGCGAGCTGGACCTCCAGGTGATCGAACTGCCCGTGGACGAGCCCGATCTGACCGTGGGCCCGGTGCTCGTGCGCGACCGGACCATGCTCGCCGTCTCCGCCTCGCACCGCCTGGCCGGCCGTACGTCGATCTCCGTCGAGGATCTCGCGGGTGAGAACCTGCGGCTCATCGACGGCATGCCGGGCTATTTCCAGGCGAGTCACATGCCTGATCGCACCCCGGCCGGGCGGCCCATCCATCACTCGACAACCACGAAGTACTGGCAGGAACTGCTCGCCCTCGTTGCGGCGGGCGAGGGCGTCACGATTGCCGCCGCCCAGGGCACCCGTTACTATCCACGGCCCAACCTGGTCTACGTCCCGTTCCACGACGTCGGGCCGTTCGAGTACGCGCTGATATGGCGTACGGCGAGCGTCTCCGCCAAGGCCCTGGCCTTCGCCAGGGTGGCAGTGGAGACGCACGCCTCCAAGGCCTGAGTCCGGCAGGCGGTCAGACCACTTGATCAACGATCTTTGGAACGCCGCGCCGCCCTGTTCGACATGACCGGTGACGAGGACGTCCGGCGGAGTGCCACGTTTCCACCGGCGCCGAAGCGCACATGTCGTCAGGCGCGCCGAACCCAGGTGCCGACGTTGGCGGTCGGCGTTCTGAGAGGGCGTTACGCAGGTTGATGTCCTTTACGTCGCTTGTGCTCGGAAGGGCGTGCCGGCCAAGGGATCTGCGGGGCTACGATCGAGGCTGATCGAACAATCCGGGCTCTTAACTACTAACTTGCTCCGCGCTTCCCGCTCTTTCGGCGCCCCGGGCCGAGGTCTTCCAGCCGTCGGCGGGCCCGGCGGTCAAGGTCGTCCGAGCGCAGCGAGGAGCGGCCTTGAGGGGCGGGACGCGACGGCTACGCTCGGCCCCCGCCGGGGCGGCCGGCAAGGGGTGACCTGCCTGCGGCTGCAGCGGAGCGGCATCGGCCGTGAGGACGGAAACGAGAACCGGATGCGGGCCGCCTCACACCCCTTGAGCCAGGAGTGCGCCGGCTTGATGAGACGCCGATCGCGGCCAGGCTATGGGTGCTGTGCCGGATGGAGCGGACCTGCTCGGCGGCCGCCGGCGGGTGTCGCTGACCGGTGGCCGCCGTGCCGCGGATCGGGGCCGTGGCCGTGGCCGTGGCCGTGGCCGTCGTGAGGCTTTGCGATGGGTCGCCGTCGGAGGGGGCCGGATGACGGATGGCGACCACACCGACGGGCTGGTCACCGACGGCGATGGTGTCCACGACGGTGTTGGCGGCGGTGTCGACCACCGAGACGGTGTCGGACACCAGATTGGCCACATACAGCCGGGAGCCGTCGGAGGTGACGGCCAGATCACGCGGACTGCCCCCGACCCCGATGACGGCGACGACCTGCGGAGCCGCGGTGTCGATCACCGAGACGGTATCCAAGTAGGCGCTGCTGACGTAGGCGCGGGCACCATCGGGGCTGAACGTGACGAAGCGGGGACTCTTGCCGGTGTCCAGCCCGGCGGTGGGCTCACCCGTCGCGGTGTCGATCACATTCACGACGCTGCGTTGCAGCTCTGCGACGTACAGCCGCCGTCCGTCGGGGGAGACCTGCGCCCCCCACAGACCGCCGCTGAGGGTGATGGTGCCGGCCACCGTGCCGGCGGTGGTGTCGACCACGGCCACCGACCCCGACAGGAAGTCGGTGACGTAGGCGCGCCGGCCGTCGGGGCTGACCGTCACGTCCACGGGGGTGATGCCCGTGTCGACGGTGCCGATGAGCGTGCCGGTGGTGACATCGACCACCGACAGACTGCCGCCGCCGAAGTCGGCGACGTAGGCCCGCCGGCCGTCGGGACTGACGGCCACGCCGATGGGAGCCTTGCCGACGGGGATGGCGGCCACGGCGCCGGTGGCGGTGTCGATCACCGACAGTTTCCCGGAGACGAAGTCGGTGACGTAAAGACGGCGGCCGTCGGGGCCGGCGGCGATCCTGCCCGGGCTGTCGCCGACGCGGAAGGTGCGCATGACTTTGCCGGCCGCGTCATCGATCACCGAGATGGTGCCGGCGGCGTAGTTGGTGACATAGATCAACTCCCGGCCGCTCAGACCGGCAGGATCGGCCGAGGCGGCGGAGACCGGCGCCACCGGTGCTGCGACCAGGAGCGCGGCCAGGGCCCGGCATGCCCAGAGCCGGCCCCGTCCTCGCCGGACGCGCATTGAGCTCCAGGGGGCCCTCCAGGCGTTCCTCACCCGCTCGCGCAGCATCGCAGCTCCCGATATCAGTGGTGACCTGCACTTTCCTACTCCTCACCGGTCACCTGCCAAGAGTCCGACATCCACCGGTTCCGATCCCGGCCAGGTGCTTGACCCGCTCTTCACCCCCACGGCTGCCCGGCCTCGCTTGGGTTCCCCCGGCTCTGGGGGCCGCCGTCTCACGCGCTCGCGCGTAGGCGCCGCTCGAAACGCTCGAAACCCTCTGGTGCCCCGGGCTGGGGCCTCTACGGTGGCCCCTCATGGATCTCCCCCCGCTTTCTGATGAGCCCGCCTCCGCCGCCCAGCTCGCCGCCGCCCTGGCCGCACTCGGCCTGTACGACGGCACCGGTACCGCCGATGAGCACGCCACCGAGGCCGCCCGCCCCGGTGGGGAGGGGCCGTACCGGATGCGGCTGGCCAACGCGCTGCTCGGCGCGGTGCAGGTCGAGGCGATCCGACCTGATCGGCGAGAACTGACCGGCGCGACCCGGGTCACCTTCGACCGCTATCCCATCGCAGGTCAGAGGCCTGAAGCCGTACGCCCAGCCGTCACCTCGACCGGGCCGGTGACGGCTGGGCGTACGGCTCGCCGCGTTGCTGCGGGGCCTGGACCCAACGGCTGAGGCGAACGCCGTGGCGCTGATCAGCCCGCGCCCAGTCCCTTGCCGAGCAGCAGCCCGTGGTCACCGAATCCGGCCGAAGAGTAGAAGTCGACGGCGTCCTCGTTCGGCGCGAAGATCACCGCAAGGAGGAACTCGACGCCGCGGTCCCTGGCGGTCTGCTCAGCCGCGGCCAGCAAAGCCCGACCGACACCTTGACCACGATGGCGGTCAAGAACCACAGTGTGGACCTCCGCGGTGCGGCGCGGAATCAGGATCTGATGGTCGGGAGGCGCCGATCGCAGGACGACCTCCGCCATACCCGCTGCCTCGCCCTCCACCTCGGCCACGAGCAGCAGGTCATCCTGCCCGTCGCGCAGACGACTCTCGAAGTAGCCGCGCACCACATCGCCGTCCGGTCGGCGATGGACCGACGGGCCAAGCCCAACGTGATGCTCCGCGTTCGCCATGCGTAGCTCGACGAGCGCGGAAACATCTTCCAACTTCGCACTTCGGATCGAAACGGCCACGTAGAACCCTCCATCAGCGATCTTGTAGAGAGACTGCCTGCGATCAACTTGTACGGCGCTGTCACGCACCATATGCCGCGAGATGGCAACGTAACGTTTCAGATCTCGTCGTCGTCTTGCGGCGTCGGGGTCGCGGGTGGCGCCGGAGGCCGGCTCGGGCAGAGCAAAACGGCCCGGCGCGCCCGCCAGGCCGCAGTCCGGCACGCCGTCCGGCACGCCGGCCGGTCGTAGACCGCGTCCCGGCGGAACCCCACGCCGGGCAGGAACCACAGGCCGCAGACCGGCAGAACCGGCCGACCTCGGCCGCCCGGCCGCGGGCCAGAGCGGTGCCGAGTCGCACGATCTCGGCGTAGCGGCGTCGCCGGCGCGCGGCCGCGGCCCGGCCGTCGCCGTCCGCATCCGCAGGACGTGGCCGACCTGATCGGTGAAGCGGCCGCCATTCGCTTACGCCGGCCCATCAGTCCGCAATCTTGGATGTGGTGGCGCGATGCGGCCCGCGTCGCCGCCGTCCTCGGACCGCTGGTTCTGCTGATCCAGCAGTTCCCCGCGGCTGTCCGGGACATTGGGATGTATGTCCAGCGAGGACCGGAGCCAGGGGTGCTATCGACGGGGGACGTCGTCGAGCAGACACTCCGGCTCCTGGTCTACGTCGCCGTCATGGTGCTCGTCTGGCATGACCACAGGTGGATCGCGGCCGGCCTGGCTTGGGCATGGACCACCTGGTTCGGCGCGGACATGATCATTTCGAGTTCGTACAGCTGGCGTTTCAGTGAGCTGCTCCCTCTTGGGCTGCTCCTTCTTCCGTACGTGGCCGTGGCCGTACTCCTGACGGGCGCCACCCGTCCACAACTCGGGGTGCAACGAGTTGCCGCCGCAGAATCCTGATCTGGTTCGCCATCGTGCTGGGGGCCATCACGACCATTCAGCTGTGGCCTGCCGGGGGACTTCTGTCGGGGATGTTGGTTCCGCCCTGTCTGGCGGCGATCATCTGCGGGTTGGTCGCACGATCCCCGCGAGGGCGCAGGAGCATGGTGCTACTCGCCCCCGTCTTTCTTCCCATTGTGCTGATGGGCGTCCTCTTTGTAGCGACGTGGTCGTGGTGGGCGGAGGGATCCGGTACCGGCGTCACGCAGGGGATAGTCGTGATGTGTGCAGCCCTGGCCGTCTTTGTGATCACTGTCTACCTCGCCGGCAGACGCCAGGTCGCCAGTGCGCCGCCACGCGAAGCGGCCCGACCATGACCAAGTCGTGCTCGCGGGCGAACGGGATGAATGCGATGGCCAGAGGGATCGCGTGAGTCGCACGTTTGTGGGATGGTTCGCCAGCCTCTCGCTGCTGGCGGGGATCGTTGCGGCGATCTGGGGGCTGGCGTCTGCGATCGAAGGTGCTGGGCAGGCGCACGGAGTGGTGGCCGTGCATTTGCACGGACATACCCCACAAGCTTCCTCTTGAGGTGTCGATGGGCTCGGACATCTCAGTGGCAGGCGCCTTGTACGCCATCGGGGATGGCACGCTGCGGGCAGCGAACTCCACCGTCGTCGTGCAGGTCGCCGCGCACGGCGATGACCTTCTGATGGGTATCTGCGCGTTTGCGGCGGGCGTCCTGCTGTACCGGCTCTTTCGATCGTTCCTGCCAAGGGCAGCCGTGAACCTTTTCCACCCTCTGGGGACGGGCCTACTGGTCACAGCATGATCGCGACTCTGACGTTCGCCTGATGGCGTAGAAAGCTCCTGGTAGACGGATTGATCACCACGCCCAGACCCGTCACGACCAGGAGCTACCGGTGCTGTTCTACCGTGCCGCGGTCGATGTGTCGCGTTCAACGCTGAACTACGTGGCCGGGCTGATCCGCCGGCGCCGCAAGGCGATCGGATCGATCTGGCGGCGGCTGAACCCAGGACAACAAGCCCTGCTCGTCTTGGTCTACCTGCGCAAAAGCGAGACATTCAGCGAACTCGCCGCCGGGTTCGGAGTGTCGACGGCAACCGCCTGGCGTTACGTGGAAGAGACGGTGAGGCTCTGTCGGCGCGGTCTCCGAAACTCCGGCAGGCGGTACGCAAAGCTAAGAAGGACGGACTGCACTATCTGGTGCTGGACGGCACGCTGATCCGCGCCGACCGGGTGAGAGCCGACCGGTCGTACTTCTCCGGCAAGCACCGCGTGCACGGGATGAACGTCCAGGTCATCGCCACCCCGGACGGGACGCTCCTGTGGACGTCCGGAGCGCTGCCCGGCAAGGCCCACGACCTGAGCGCCGCCCGGATCTGGGGCGTCCTGCGCGAGCTGGAGCGGGCCGGCGTCGTCACGCTCGCCGACAAGGCCTATCAGGGGGCGGAAAGCCCGGTCATCACCCCGTGCCGAGGGAGAAACAAGCCAGAGTCCCAGAAGCGGGCCAACCGGTCACACGCCTACTTTCGAGGCCCGGGTGAGCGGGCGAATGCCCAGCTCAAGAGCTGGTGCATCCTCCGCAGGCTTCGCTGCAGCCCTAACAAGGCCGGGCACCTGTGCAAGGCCATCGCCGTCCTGCAGAACCGCCGGATCGCTCAATGAGGAAAAGGTTCATTGTGTCGGTGGGCGCTGCGAGCATGACGGGATGATCGCGACCCCTGGCGACTACTCCCGGTTCCCCTCCGAGCACCTCCCCGATCTGGGGGTGCCTACTGCTTCACCTACGTCCGCGGCCTGACACCTGAGGAACTGGTGACCCGGCTCGGCGTCCGGGTCGAAGACTGCTCTCACATGACGCTTGATGAGCTGACGAGTACCGCCTACTCCGGCTACGACGGGAAGAGCATGTTCTTCGGCGTCACGGCTGTAGGCGACTGGGTACTCATCGTCGAGGCCAACGGCAGGCTCGGCGTCACCGACGAGATCATCGTGCCGCTGTCGGCGGGCACCCGCCTCGTCTCCCACTTCTACCTCGACATCAAGTGCATGGACTACTTCCACTGGATCGAAGACGGAAAGATCCGGTTCGAGTTCCAGCACCAGGACGGCTATTCCCACTGGATCAAAGACGGAAAGATCCAGCGCGAGTTCCCGCACTGGGAAGGCTACTCAGAGGAGATGCCGGACGAACTCGCGGAGACCATGGAGCGGATCGACTCCGTCTACCCTCCACACACCGACCCCAACGAAGGGCCGGCGTTCCTCCTGGCCGAGCGCCTCACCGGGATCACGATGACGCCGCAGCTGCTGGAGGAGGCCACCTACCTGTGCGGAGCCGTTCCTGATCCGAGGTGAGCAGAACCCACCGTCCGCGACCCCCGCGAGTTGGCCGTAGACGGTGGACCACTCCGCTGCAAGCTCCTGCGGGCTCCACGGTGCCGTTCTCCGCAGGCTTGCCGCACCAGGCCATCAGGATGAAAAAGCCTCCGTCTCTCGGGCGCAACCCGGCACGACCCACCTGGCTTGCGGCGCTCTGCTTGACCGTCGCCGCCGTTGCGCCACTCCTCCCGTTCCATGCTTCCTCGCTGGTCGTCGACAGACTCGGGTTCACGGGTAGTTGCCTGGCCGTCGCCGTCTATTCCGGAACTTCGGTGGTGCTCATTTTCGGGGTGGTCATCCTGTTCGCACTGGGCGAGCTGGCTCGCAATCGTCCGGAGTTGATGGAGATCTGCCACCGCGCCCTGAACGGCGATCACCAGCGTCATCAGTGACCACTCCGCCGAACTACTGCCAGCCACGAGTCGTGGTCGATAGCTGGTGGCGCTGCTCAAGACGCCTGCGTAGGCAGGCACCGAGACTGAGCACCGCTACTTGGTCGTTCATGGCTGAAAGATCGTTTACTGGACGGTTGATTCCTTACGGACATCCGCTCCTGACTGACAAGAGAACCTGGACGGCTCTCCTCGAAACCGTCCGGATCGAGGTGCCGTGCCGCAGGTCAGACCCTGCTCCATCCGCCAACGGCACCTGGAACGGACAGTTCTCCTCTTGTCTGCCTCCTCTCTTTGATCTTGCTGTCTTTGTCGTGTTGGTGATCTTCGTGGTGTCTCCGCCTTCTCCGGCTTGGCTTGTCGTGTGATCTTGGTGGGGTCTTCTCGCCTGTGCGGCCCGCTCTGCCGGCCCCGGCCGCCTCGGTCCCGCTCACCGCGGGCGGGCCGGACCGGCGCGCCCGCGGGGGCCTGGCCCGGCAAGTCGGACTTGACTACTAACTTGCTCCGCGCTTCCCGCTCTTTCGGCGCCCCGGGCCGAGGTCTTCCAGCCGTCGGCGGGCCCGGCGGTCAAGGCCGTCCGAGCGCGGCGAGGAGCGGCCTTGAGGGGCGGGACGCGACGGCTACGCTCGGCCCCCGCCGGGGCGACCGGCAGGACCGGGCGCCCGCGCAAAGTGGATCGGCAGCGGCGCCCTGTGCGGCTCTTCCCCACGGTCCGGTGCGGGACCGAAGAGGGGAGGCACCCCCCTGGGCGGGACGGAGCGCTGCGATCGGGCGCCGATGAGAAATGGCGCCGACAGCCGTCTAAGTAGACGTCCGGTGAAAACGCGCTGCGCGCATCAAGGGAGAACAACGAGATGAGACCACTTCGATACTCGATCAACGTCACGCTCGACGGCTGCTGCCATCACGAGGCAGGGCTCCCTCCGGACGAGGAGTCGATGCGTTACTGGACCGCTGAGATGGAGCGAGCCGATGCCCTGCTATTCGGCCGGGTGACCTACGAGATGATGGAGTCGGCGTGGCGGAAGCCGGCCACGGACACGTGGCCTGACTGGATGGATGAGCGGCAGATCCCGTTCGCCGAGACCATCGACCGGGCGAAGAAGTACGTCGTGTCGAGCACGCTGAGCGCGGTCGATTGGAATGCCGAGCTGGTGCGAGGCGACTTCGGGCAAGCGGTTCAGCGGCTCAAGCAGGAGTCAGGCGAGGGCCTGTGGGTGGGTGGCGTGACGCTCCCCCTGGCGTTGGCAGAGCTGGGACTGATCGACGAGTACGAGTTCCTTGTGCAGCCGGTCCTTGCCGGACACGGGCCGACGTTGCTCGCCGGTCTGCGCGAGCGCATCCAGCTCGAGCCCGTGGACCGCCGTGAGTTCCGGTCGGGGGCGGTCGCCCTGCGATACCGGCCCACGCGAGTTACGGCTTGACGTGATTTATCCTGGCACGTTGGCCGCTCCCTCGCGACGGCACGTCGGCGCGGAATTCTCCGACTTTTCCGACAGGGTCACGCGCGCGTAGAGGGGGTTCCAGTAGTAATCGCGGAAAATCTAACGAATATCGCTGATCAGCATCGACGTAGCGCATCCGGGCAAGGTCCGGCAGCGCCCTCGGCTCGGTGCGCAGTGTTCGCCAGCTGGCGTATCAGCCCTGCGACGCTCTTGCATCAGAGCAGGCCAGAGGCATATCCGTTGGATTTTCCGCGATTACTACCAGGACCCCCATGCCGCCACCGTAGGCCCGCCCCCGCGCCGCACCGGGGTTGAGGAACCTGGGGACAGCCGTTGGCGCTAAGAGCGTGACTCATTTGGAGGTCAGTCGTTAGATCGTCCGTGGATGCGTTCCTTCAGCGACTGGTCCCTGATGAGTTGTGGGGGGCTGTTCCAGCGGGTCGTCCCGCCGGTGCCCGCCCGACCGCAAGGCGGTGGCCGACGGCGCGTGGACGATCGGATGATCCTGGCGGCGATCGTGTACGTGGCCACGGCCGGGTGCGCCTGGCGGCAGCTGCCGCCGGTCTTCGGCGCCTCCTGGCAGACCGTCAATCGTCGGTTCGCCGAATGGAGCGCCGCCCGGGTGTGGGCCAAGCTGTACCGCATCATCCTGGACGAGCTCGGCGCCCGGGGTGAGCTGGACTGGTCGCGCTGCGCGATCGACTCGGTCAGCTTGCGTGCGGTCAAAGGGGGGAGCTGACAGGCCCGAATCCTGTCGATCGCGGCAAGAGCGGGTCGAAAATCCATCTCATCACCGAGCGGACCGGTCTGCCGATCTCTGTCGCGATCAGTGCCGCCAACACCCATGACAGCCTGGCCGTCGAACCACTGGTCCGAAGCATCCCGCCGATCCGCTCGCGCCGCGGACCGCGGCGCCGCAAGCCCGCCAAGCTTCACGGTGACAAGGGATGCGACTATCCCCACCTGCGGGCCTTTCTGCGCGGCCGAGGCATCATCCCGCGCATCGCTCGCCGCGGCATCGAGTCCGGCCGGCGGCTCGGCCGGCACCGCTGGGTCGTGGAGCGGACCGTCTCCTGGCTGGTCGGCTACCGCCGCCTACACCGGCGTTATGAACGTCGAGCTGATCACTTCGCGTCCTTCGTCACCATCGCCGCGGCCCTCATCTGCTACCGCCGACTCACCAAATGAGTCGCCCTCTAAGCCCTGTCCGCGCTGGCCATCGCTGTGCGGTTTCGTGTTGAGCCTTTTGGGTGCGGTTGACCGCAGATACTTGGCGATTATCTGCGATAGCGTCGATGCTGTCCTGGAGGCCTTCGAAGAGGATCGGTACGAGTTTTGGCGGTAGGGCCGTGGACAGAGACGTTTCTCCAGTTCACGACCGCCACCCCCGGCCCGGCCACATCCGAGAGAACGACCATTCTGCCGGGTTCGGCTATCACATTTCCGCAGGTGGCAGCATCTACCGCTAATTTCTGTACCGATCCTCCTCGAAGGCCCTTCGGCGCGAAGCCCGAGATCATCAGGCCAGGGAGAGCAGGTCCGGGATGTCGGCCACACCGGGCAGCAGGTGGGTGTGGCGGACCGCGCCGAGCGCGGTGGCGTCCAGGCCGCCGGTGAGCACCCCGACCACGATGCCCGCGCCCGCGTTGGAGCCGGCTTCGAGGTCGCGGACCGTGTCGCCCGCCGTGAGCACCCGGCTGACGTCACGGACGCCGGTCGCCTCCATCGCCCGGAAGATCATGTACGGTGCCGGACGCCCGGCGGCGACGTCGTCCACGCACACGACCGCGTCGAGGAACCCGTCCTCCCAGCCGATCCGTGCCAGCAGCGCGTCGGTCACGCCCCGGTCGAAGCCGGTGGTGAGGGCCACTTTGACACCGGCGGCGCGCAATGTGGCGAGGGCCTCGGGGACACCGGGCAGGGGCGCCGGCGGCCGGTCGGCGTACGCGGAGTCCAGGCGGTCGCGGAAGTCGGCGAAGACGGCGTCGACGGTGCTCCTTTCGGGAGCGCCGCCCGCCTCTCCGGTGAGCAGCGCGGTGATGGCCTCGCGCTTGTCGGCGCCCATCCAGCGCCGGATGTCCGCGGGGGTCGGATGGCCGCCCGCGGCGCGCACGGCCTCCTCAAGAGCGATGTAAACGGCGCCGTGCTCCTCAATGGTGGTGCCGGCGATATCCAGAACTGCCAGTTCGATCATGACGTGTGTCCTCAGGGGTGTCGGGTGGGGCTGCTCAGCCGGCCGATACCGGCGTGGGCGGGTCGTCGCGCCGCGAGTGGGGCGGCTCATGCCGGTTCGAGCTGCGCAGCAGTGCCGGGTGGGCCTGCTGGGAGTTCTCGATGGTGAAAGAGACGATGTCGGGCCGGTAGCGGTCGTCGGAGTACTCGATGGGCTCGCCGGTGGCGGAGGAGGTGCGGCGGCGCTCACGCAGCAGGGGCGCCCCGGGGGAGATCTTCAGGAGCGCGGCGTCGGTGTCGTCAGCGGTGATTGCGTCGATGACGTGGCGGGCCACGCTGAGGTCCACGCCCTGGCTGCTCAGATAGGCGAAGACCGACCCGGAGTCGCAGTCGTGGTCGAAGAGCAGCCGGCCGACGGGCCAGACGAACGTGGTGCGTTCGATCATCGTGGGCAGCCCGTCCAGCAGCCGCAGCCGCAGGACCTGGACGACCGGTTCCCCCTCATCCAGCCCCAGTGCATCGGAGGCCTCCGGTGACGCCGGCCGCCGGGCGATCTCCAGGGTGCGCTGGCCCGGCGTCCGACCCATCCCCCTGGCCCACCGGGAGAACGACAGGAACGTCTCGAAGGGCTGGGATATCGCCTGGCTGCGCACCACCGGAGGCTTGCCGCGGCCGCCGCCGACCAGCCCTTCGGCGCGCAGCGCGGCGAGTGCCTGGCGGACCGGTCCACGGGAGGCCCCCCACTCTTCGCACAACTGCGACTCGGAGGGTACGGCCGCGCCCACCGGCAGCTCACCGGAGATGATGCGGCGGCGCAGGTCGGAGGCGATGCGCTCGTGCAGGGGTCCGTCCATGCGACTTGACAATACAGGAAGCGCGAGCGGGGGACGGAAGGGGCAGTATCGCTAAAAAGCACTTCGAGCTGCGGAAATGAAGTCCATGCAAACAGCGGGTGACATGTCGTTCGCCGCTCTTGACGGCGGGCCGCGACGCCGAGCACCTTACTTGTCATGACAAGTCATCTGCTGCGGAACCAGCCACTCGACTCCGCCGACCTCGTCATCGTCGGCGCGGGCATCGTGGGTCTCGCCCACGCCGTGGACGCGGTACGCCGCGGCTTGTCCGTCACCGTCATCGAACGCGACGAGCGGGCCACCGGCGCCTCGGTGCGCAACTTCGGGCACGGTTGTTTCACGGTCCAGGACGGCGACGCCCTCCGGTACGCGACGGCCGCCCGGACCACCTGGCTGCGCCTGGCCAGGGAGGCCGGTTTCTGGCTCCGCGACGGTGGCACCGTCGTCGTCGCGCGGGCCGAGGACGAGTACGCGGTCCTGGAGGAGTTCCACGCCGCCCGCGGTGATCAGGTGGTGCTGCTCGACCCGGCCGAGGTGGCCGGCAGGGTGCCCACCGGTCCGGGCGTGACCGGCGGCGCCTGGCTGCCGATGGACGTGCGCGTCGACCCGCGGGAGGCCACGCACGCGATCGCCGGCTGGCTGGCCGCCCACGGTGTTCGGTTCCACTGGGGCACCACGGTGCACACCGTCGAACCGGACCTGGTGGGCACCAGCCGGGGACGGATCCGGGCCGGGCGGGTGGTGGTGGCGGTGGGGCACGATGTGGACCGCCACTTCCCGGAGCTGGCGGAACAGGCCGCGGTGCGCCGCTGCGCCCTGCACATGCTGCGTGTTCACGACCCGCACGGCCAAGCGGTGGACCCCGCGGTGCTCAGCGGCTTCTCGCTCCTGCGCTACGACGGTTTCGCCGCCTGCCCCACCCTGCCGGCGCTTCGCGCGCGGCTGGAGGCGAACCACCCGGCCCTGTTCGCCGCCGGGTTGAATCTGATGTTCACCCAGCGCCCGGACGGCGATCTCGTCATCGGCGACACCCACGCCTACGCCACCACCCTCGAACCGTTCAACGCCGACGAACTCGACCGGCACGTCCTGGCCGAGACGGGACGCCTGCTCGGCGTCGACCGCCTCACGGTGCGCGAGCGCTGGCGCGGCGTGTACGCCTCGGCCGCGCAGCCGTTCCTGGTCGCCACGCCCATGTCCGGCGTCCGGGTGGTCTCCGTCACCTCCGGCATCGGGATGACCACCGCGCTCGGTCTGGCCCCGGAGGTCCTCGACGACCTGCTGGGCTGACCCCGGCCCGCGACCGTGGCCCCCCGCTCACCGCCCCTGCTCCCGTCCCCGGCCCATCAACCGCGGCCCGCCGGACATGTGCGGGACCGATCGCACCGTCTCCGCCGGTGAACGACCGACCCCTTAGGAAGAGAGAACCCCATGCGTACACGACGTCTCCTGGCCGCCGTGGCGGCGGCCTCGGCACTGCTTCCGCTCCTTTCCGGCTGTGGCGGCACCGGAGCGTCCGGTAACGCCGGTGCGACCTGTCCCGGCGGCAGAGTCCGCTTCGGCGTCGAGCCCTATGAGGATCCGGCCAAGCTCAAGCCCGCCTACGAGGTCCTCGCCTCCGCGTTGCAGCGCGAACTCGGCTGCCCGGTGGAGTTGAAGGTCGTCGAGGACTACTCGGCCGAGGTGCTGGCGATGCGCAACGGCCAGCTGGAGCTGGCCCAGTTCGGGCCGCTCGGCTACGTGTTCGCCAGCCGGATGGCCGACGCGCGGGCCGTCGCCTCGTTCGCCGACGCGAAGGGCTCCCTGACCACCTACACCGGCGGTATCTGGGTGCCGGCGAAGTCGCCGATCACCTCGGTCAAGGACCTCGCCGGCAAGTCCCTCGCCCTGTCCAGCCCCGGCTCGACCTCCGGCGATGCCCTGCCCCGGTACGCGCTCAAGACCGCGGGTCTCACCGAGTCCAGCGTGAGGATCGACTACGCGGGCGGGCACCCCGAGGCGCTGCTCGCCCTGGTCAACGGCAAGGCAGACGCGGCTGAGATCAACAGTCAGCAGCTCGCGACCGCGCAGGCCGCCGGCACCTTCGACCCGTCGAAGTACCGCCGGATCTGGAGCTCCGAGCCGATCCCGAACGACCCGATCACCGTGCACGGCAAGCTCGACCAGCGGTTCCGCGGGGCGGTCGCCAAGGCGCTGCTCGAACTGGACGCCGCCGATGTCGCCAAGGTCGGCGCCTTCCTCGACGTCGATCCGCCCGGCCCGTTGGTCGCCGTGACCACGGATACCTACAAGCCGCTGTTCGATCTCGCCACCACGCTCAACCTGACCGAGAAGGACGCCTGACGATGATGCCCACCGAGGAGGTCCGGCGCGTGCCGCCGCCCGCCGGCCGAGCGGCACCGGGCGGGAGCGGTCCTCCCGTGCTCCCCTCCGGGAGCGGGGCCGCCGACCTTCCCGCCGCCCTCTCCGCCTCCCCCGTGGAGGGGGCGGCGGACCCGGGCGTCGCGCTCGCGATCCGGGGGCTGCGCAAGTCCTTCTCCGGCAGGACGGTGCTGGACGCGCTGGATCTGCGGCTCCGGTCCGGGGAGTTCCTGGCACTGCTCGGCGCCAATGGCTGCGGCAAGTCCACCGCGCTGCGCTGCGTCGTCGGGCTGGAGACGCCCGACGACGGCACGATCCACATCCACGGCCGCGAGGCTGGCGCGGCGCGGGACGCCGAATCGGTACGGCTGCGCCGACGGACGGCCATGGTCTTCCAGCAGGTCCATCTCGTCCGTCGCCGCAGCGTGCTCGACAACGTCTGCGCCGGGGCGCTCGGACGGCTGCCACTGCGGCACTCGCTCACGCCGCTGCTGTTCCCCCGCGATCTCCGGGAGGAGGCTATGGTCTGTCTGGACCGGGTCGGCCTGGCCGACCGCGCGGCCGAACCAGCCGGGCGCCTGTCCGGCGGGCAGCAGCAGCGGGTCGCGATCGCCCGCGCCCTGTGCCAGCGGGCGAGCATCGTCCTCGCGGACGAGCCGGTGTCCGCCCTCGACCCGGTGGCCGCCGAACAGGTGGTCGGCCTGCTGGCCGAACTCGCCCGTGATCAGGGCCTCGCCGTCGCCGCCGTGCTCCACCAACCCCTCCTCGCCCGCCGGCACGCCGACCGCGTCGTCGGTCTGCTGGGTGGGCGGGTCGCCGTCGACGCCCCCGCCGGGGCCCTCACCGAAGCGGATCTGGAGGCCCTCTACGCCCCCGACCGCCGCACCGCCGAGCAGGAGTACCGCTGAGCATGGACGTCCTCACACCGAGTAGACCGCTCGTTCCGCCACGGCGACGCCGGCCCTCGCTGACGACCGGCGTCGTCATCACGGTCCTGGTGGCCGCACACGTCCTCGCCTGGCGGGGCACCGAGTTCTCCCCGGCGGCGCTCGTGGAGGGCTGGCGGGGAATGGCCGACTTCCTCGGCCAGGCCCTGCCGCCGGACCTGTCGTGGTCGCGGGTGCTCTCTCCCGGCATCCACGCCGCGCTCGTCACGCTCTACATCGGGCTGCTCGGCACCACGCTGTCCGTGCCCTTCGCGCTCGGGCTCGCGCTTCTCGCGGCGCGGACGACGACGCCGAACCGGTGGGCCTACCAGGTCGGACGGTCGGTCCTGTCGTTCCTGCGGGCGGTGCCCGACGTCGTCTTCGCGCTGGTGTTCGTCACCGCCGTGGGACTGGGCCCGTTCGCCGGCGTGCTCGCGCTGATCTTCCACAACACGGGGGTGATGGGCAAGCTGTGGGCGGAGGCGATGGAGGAGATCGACCTCGGTCCGCGCGACGCCCTGCGCACCAACGGCGCCTCCGGGCTCCAGGTGGCCCTGCACGCCGTGCTCCCGGCGGTGGTGCCACAGTTCGTGGGTCTGCTGCTCTACCGGTTCGACGTCAACGTGCGCTCGTCCCTGGTGCTCGGCCTCGTCGGCGCCGGCGGCATCGGTTTCCTCGTCAACCAGTCGATCAAGCTCTTCCGGTTCGACGAGATGGTCACCCACCTCATGGTGGTGATGGTGCTCGTCATCGCGGTCGACCAGCTCTCGGCGTCCGTGCGCCGCCGGATCGGCGCCTAGTAGGGGGCAGCCCACATAAGCCCAAAATCCACATTGGGATGATCTTGAAGGGTCTTCCGGCTGGTCGACGACATGGTCACTGGGTGCGGCGGGGTGGGCCGGGGATGGTGGTGATCTTGGCGATGGCTTCAGGGCCGGGTTTGACGTGGCGCATGGCGGTGCGGGGGTTCTTGCGGCGGGTCTTGCCCATGATGAGCTGCAGCGGGACTTCGGCTTCGCCGAGGTGGGTGGCGGCGCTGTGGCGCAGCTGGTGCAGGTCGAGCCCGGCGTAGGTGTCAAGCGGGACGCGGGCGCGGTCGTAGCCGAGGCGGGCCCGGCCGGTGTGCGGGCATATGTCGCCGGCGCCCGGGCGGCGGGCCGGGACAGGCCGCCGTTCGGACAGGAACAGAGGGCCGTGCGTGCGGGTGCTGCCGTCGGGGAGTCGGAGCAGGCGGGGCGGCAGGTGGGCGGTGCCGGTGTCCCAATACACCCATTCGGTGGCGCCGCCCTTGGAGCGGATGGGGGCGTGCCGGTGCTCCAGATCGAGGTCCTCGACGTTAAGGGCGAGGATCTCGGCGGCCCGGGCGGCGGTCTCATACAGCATCCGCCACAGGGTCTTCTCGCGCAGCGAGATGTCGCGGCGCGACAGCACCCAGTAGCAACGGAGCAGAATCCAACGAACCTGCTGCTGACCTGCGGGTGGAGACCGCAGGTCAGCAGCAGGGTGGAAGCCGGGTTTCGGCTGTGGACGACCGTAGCCAGCGTGGGGCCAGATCGGCTCCCGTAGCGGCCTCACCGCGCTGACCTGGGCAGGCGACATCTCGGGAACAGGGCAGAACCTGGGTTCTGTCCTGTCTGCGGTCCGGTGCGGCCCGTTCCCGCCGTACTCCGGTGGCCCCTTGGGGGCAGGTTCGTTGGATTCTGCTCCATCGCTACCGGGCCCCCCTTTGCGCCGCGATCGTTGACCGCCTCACCTTCGGTGGCACGATCACCGAAACCGGCACCGACTCCTATCGTCTGGCCCACACCCGCGCCAAGCAACAACAGCAAGTCGCCGGCTAACCCGCGAACGCCGCAGCCGAGGGTGGGCATGACGACCCACCCTCGACCAGATGGGCACTCACCAACGGCGCGACAGAGCCGTGGCGATGGCGACCTGGGCAGGTTCCAGTGTCGCCTTGCCATCTTCGATGTCCCACAGGGCGTTCTGCAGCACGCGGCCGAGAGTCCAGCCGGTTGCTCGCTTCCGATCCAGGCCGAGGACCTCGGTCAGCAGGTCGAAGCGCCGGAGCACCGCGCGAGCCACATCACCGGTGGCCTCCACCTCATCCCACCGATTGTCCAGTGCCGGTAGCAACTCGAACCCTGGGTCGCCGGCCAGCGGTTCGGGATCGATCGCCAGCCAGGGTTCCCGTTCCCCGGCAAGAACGTTGTCGTAGTGCAGATCCCAGTGCAGCAGACGGTCGCCGGGTTCGCCGACCAGTTCGGCCACGGCGGCCACGCAGGTTCGCACCAGCCGCTGTTCGGCGGGGTCGCGCAGTGCCGGCACCGCCCGCGGGGCCTGGTCGAGCATGGCGGCGGCGATGTCGGCCAGCCTCCGCAGATCCTGCGGGGCGGGCACCGAGGTCAGCCGCGCCATCAGTTCAGCCAGGATCTGCAAGGCCGTGGTGTCGTCGGAGATCGAGGACAGGGGCCGGGCCGCGTCCAGCCGCTCCAGCAACTCCGTGGCGCTGTTCTCGTCATGGTCAAGCAGGCGCACGATCCCGTTGCCGTTCCACACCCGCAGGCCGGTGGCCGTGCCGGCGGTCTCCTCCCGGAGCTGCTGAAGTTTCAGGACGGCGGGAGTCCCGTCGGACTGAAGCACGGGCAAGACCAGCGAAGCCATGCCATATGCGGGCGGGCCATCAGGCCGCAGCCCCCAGCGGTCCAGGAACTCGCCGCCCAGCCGGGGCAGCTCGGCGATCCATGCCCGTGCCTCGGCGCCGTGCGCGCCATAAGACGCGGCGAACACATCCGGAACGTCGATGTAGATCGACTTGGTCACGGAAAAAGTCTCCTTCGTCAGCTCGAAGTCAGGTGCGATGAACGAAGGAGATCACGGAGGTGCCCGAGTGCCGGGCAGGCGTCAAAGCATGCCCCTACTCTACCCGGAAACGATCACGACCGGCCCAGGACTCCGGCCAGCGGCCGTCGCCACGTTACGCCTCGCTGACCGACGCGCCATGAAGCTTATGGCGGTTGCCGCAGCGCTCCATCGCGCACCAGCGCCGGGCGCCGGGGCGGGACGTGTCGACGAACACCAGCGGGCAGTTGTCGCTCGCGCACTCGCGGATGCGCCCGGAGAGTGGCCCGGACAGCAGCTCGATCATCTCCCGGGCCAGTGTCGACAGCGCTTGCGTGGCCCGAACCGGCGGCGCCCAGCCCGCGGTCGTGCCGTCGGCGGCAAGCTCGGGGACCAGTGGTGCCGCGGCTGCGGACCGGTTGATGGTCTCGATCGCTTCGGCGGGGAGGGGCCGATGCGCCGCCTGGGCGTGCGCCGCGTCCCAGGTCGCCTGGCGCAGGGCCTTGGCCGCGGTGAGCTCGCGGGCCGTCACGGGGACCGTCATGACTGCGGTGATCGGCGGCTGGGCCAGCCATTCGGCCAGGGCCGCATGCCCGGCCCGCGAACGCCAGCGGTCCCGAGGTTGAGGAACCGGCGGAGAGCCGTGTCGGAGGACCGAGCGCCCCCCTGCGCGCTGCCCGGCCGCGGGGCCGATCCCGGCTTCTCTCAAAAGAAGCAGGACCTGACTGCGGATATCAGCCAGGTCCCGTCCTGCGGCGAGCCTAGACCTCCTCGGGGAGAGTGAGCATCTTGTTGAGGATCGGGACCAACTGCTTCTCCTCGTAGTCCAAGTGGGCCTCCAGTTCGGTGGCGAGCCGGTCCAACTCCTCGCCGATCGCCGTGCCGTCATGGTCGAGAAGCTGCCTGATCCGTTCCATGAGCCGGGCCACCACCCGGTGCTCCGAGCGGAGCCGGGTCAGGGTCTCAGCCAGCTCGGGGTACTCAGTACCGAGATGGGGGAAGAGCGCATTGTCCTCGCCTTCGTGGTGGGCGTGGAGGGCGTCGCAGAACGTCAGGCAGTATGTACGCAAGTCCACTGCATCCGCCCGCGATGACCGCAGGTCCGCCAGGTCCCTGCGGAAGCCGTCGTGCAGCTTGATCAGCTCGTCGCCCCATGCGACGATGCGCTGTTCGTCCGTCATGCCAGTTCCTTTCGAGAGAGGTTTCCGTGGACGGCGGAGAACAGGGCCGCCAGCAGGGCCGCGCCGGCCGCGATGCCGAAGGTCCATCCAGCGCCCCCGCTGGAGAGCACCGCCGCCCCCACTGCCCCGGCCACGCTGCTGCCCACGACCCTGACCAGTGCGTTCACCCCGCCGGCCGCCGCGGTTTTGGCGGGCTCCACGTGCTCGACGGCCATCGTTCCGAGCGCCGCGTAGCCGAGTCCGATGCCCAGCCCCAGTAGCGTCGCGGCCCCGTACAGGTCCGCGCCTGAGGACCTGGAAACCGCCAGCCACAGGGTGGCGGCGGTTACCAGCACCGAGCCGCCCGCCACGAGCGCGGACGCGGTGAAACGGCGCATCAGGGGACCCGCGAGCACGGAGACCACGAGCATCAGCACCGTGGTCGGCAGCAGGTAGATCCCGACCTGCAGCACCGAGGCCCCGAGCGCGCCCTGGGCCACCGCCGACACGGTGGTGATGGCGGCGAACAGCGCGAACCCCAGCAGGAACGACGCCACGGTGGCCCCCACCGTCCCCCGATGCAGCAGCATGGGGATCTCGATCAGTGGCGACGTGGTGCGGCGGGCGGTCGTGACCCACGCCGCGGCCACCGCCACCGCCATGGCGAACAGGCCCAGCGTCAGCGGCGAGGTCCAGCCCCAGGCGGCACCCTTGCTGATGGCCAGCAGCAGGCAGACGAGCCATACCGCGACCAGCGCCGCCCCGGCCAGGTCCGGTCGTCCGGATCCGCGCGCCGGCGCCTCCCGTACCACGGCCGCCACCAGGACGAAACTCAGCCCGGCCAGCCCGGCCAGCGCCCAGAACACCGTCCGGTGGTTCCCATCCAGCACCCCGGCGAGGATCATGCCGCCGCCGCTGCCCACCCCGATGGTGGCGCTGAGCACCCCGATCGCGCTGGGCAGCCGGTGGCCTGGCACTACCTGCCGGACCAGGCCCATGGCCAGCGGGAGCAGCGGCGCGGCCGTTCCCTGCAGCACCCGGCCGGCGATGAGCAGGGGCAGCGTGCCCGCTACGGCGCTGAGTATCGAACCGGCCACGAGTAGGCCGAGTGCGACCAGCGATGTCGTGCGCCGACCGTACATGTCGCCGAGCCGCGCCAGCAGCGGGATCGAGACCGCTCCCGACAGCAGCCCGGCGGTGAGCGTCCACGAGACGGTGGTGGACGGGACATGGAGCTGCTGTTCGAGGCCGGGTAACAGAGGTACGACGACGGTCATCTGGAGGGTCCCCACGGCTACCGCGAATGCGAGCACCGCTACGACCCATGAGTTTTTATACACGTATAGAAAGTAGCATGGCAGGATGCCGACGCGTACAGGACGACCACCCAAGATCTCGCGGCCAGAGATCGTCGCTGCCGCGCTGCGAGTGATCGAGGAAGACGGGACGGGCGCACTCACCATGCGCAGGCTGGCCAGAGAGGTCGGCAGCACGGCGATGGCGCTCTACCACCACGTGCGCGACAAGGAGGAACTCCTCCTGCTGCTCCTTGACGACTACGCGGCCGGAATTCCCCGCCCCGAACTGCCGGACGAGCCACGCGAGCGCATGGTGGCCGCCGCCATGGCCATGCATGACGCCGTGTCGGGATGCCGGTGGGCCGTGGACGTCCTCAAGGCCGACGACCTCATGTCGGTGGGCGCACTGTGGTACCCGGAGCAGATCGTCGACGCCGCCGTACGCGGGGGGCTGACGATCGAGGAGGCGGTGGACGCGTACCGGATCATCTGGCGCTACACCGCCGGCGAGATCAGCGGCCGAGCGGCGGCTCACCGGCGGAGAGAAGAAGGCGGACCCACCTACCGGGAGCGGGTCTTCGCCGAATTGGATGCCAAGGAGTTCCCCCGGCTGAGCGCGGTGGCAAGGCGATGGGAAGACCTGACCGCCCGCGACACCTACGCCAAGGGTGTGCGTGCCCTCGTGAACGGCCTCCTCCCGTGAATGCATCGCCCCGAGAGGGCGGTCCGTGAAGCGGCCAAGTCCGATGATCCGGTGGACCGAGGCGAGGAAAAATGATCGACATCCGAGGCTCTCGCAAACGACCGGTTCCGATAGAAGATCATGAATGCGTCTCAGGGATGGCCCGGAGGTCTCGAATCCTTCTCACAACTCGTTCTCACTCAAGTTTCTGATCGAGGCGGTTCTGAGAAATGTTTGTGAGAGGATTCGGGGCTGGTCGACGTTCCCCAGGCCCGAATGAGCGCCGTATCCGCCGCCGATTCCGGTACCGCCGACGACGTCACCCGCGACGCCGATGAGGTCGAACGTCACCCCTGTCCGCGATGCGACGTCCCACCCGGATCGCCCTGCCGGTCACGGTCCGGCGCCTACCACCCGGCCGCTTCGCCAGGGTTCCCCGGCTCGCCGAACGGCTCCGCGTTCAAACTCCCGCCGACCGCAGGCCAGGCCGGCCGTGGCGGTCCGGCACACCGCCGCCCGCCCCCACCGACCCCGACCGGCCCTCGGCCGACATCCGCCTCGGCTACGCTCGCTGCTCCTCCCTCACCCAGGAGCTCCAGTCCCAACTGGACGCCCTGACCGCGCACGGCGTCGGCCGCGACAAGATCTTCAGCGAGAAGATCTCCACCCGCCTCAAGGCCCGCCCCGCGTTCGAAAAGGCCCTGGCCACCGTCCGGCGATCAAGGCCCATGCCCCGCACTGCCGCGTCATCCTCACCGTGTACGAGATGAAGCGGCTCGGCCGAGACGCCGGCGAGCTCACCGTTCTGGCCGACCACCTCACCGCGCACGGCCTGGTCCTGGAAATGCTCGCCGGCCCCCTCGCCGGAATCTACGACCCGGCCGGGCCCGGCCGCATGCTCTTCGCGTTCTTCGCCGCCATGGCCGAAACCGAGCGAGAAGCGATCCGCGAGGCGACGCTGGAAGGACTGGACGCCGCAGCCCGCAGGGGCAACCACGGCGGCCGTCCCACCGTCATCACCAACAACCACGACGAAGTCCTTCCACCTCGGCGCGGAACACCACGTCACTACAGGTCAGAAGCGGGTTCGTTGGATTCTGCTCCATTGCTGCCGGGACCCCCGGGCGGGGCACGGCCGACTGGCGGCACGCAGCTTGTTGGATCAGGCCGATCGGCCTAACATCAGTCCATGCAGTCTGACAGTAGGCCGATCGGCCGAAAACGCAATCCCATCATTGAAGAGGCCCGCCGGAGACAGATCATCGACGCCGCCATCGAGACGGTGGCGAGCGTCGGTTACGCGCAAGCATCGCTGTCGCGGATCGCGCAGCACGCTCAGATCAGCAAGAGCGTGATCTCCTACCACTTCGCCGGTAAGGATGAGCTGCTGGAACAGGTGGTCAAGCAGATCTACGACGATACGTGGGCGTTCATCCAGGCGCGGCTCGAAACCGAGACGACGGCGGCCGGCAGGCTCCGGGCCTATATCCAGTCCAACCTGGACTACCTGCGATCGCACCGCTCTCGTGTGCTGGCGGTGGGAGACATCGTCGGCAGCCACCGCGCAGCCGACGGCACGCCGCGCTTCGCGACGACCACCGACGAATCGGTCATCACGCTGCTGACCGACATCCTGCGCCAGGGCCTGGATGACGGCGAGTTCCGGGACTTCGATCCCCAGGTGGTCGCCGTGACCATCGGCCAGGCCCTCATCGGGGCGCTCAGCCGGTGGGCGGTGGACCCCACCGTCGATCTCACCGCCTATGCCATCGAGCTGATCACACTTTTCGACCGTGCCACCCGGAAGTAGGGACTTTCCCATGGGCCTGACCCACAAAGGCGTCAACTACGACATCGGTACGAACTACCTTCCCGATGGCGTCCTGTCCCGAGGTGAATGGCGGCCCGATCTGATGCGTCAGGAGATCCAGGCCATCCGTGACCAGCTGCACGCCAATTCCGTCGGCATCTACGGCGCCGACCTCGACCGGCTCGTTCAGACCGCAACAGTCGCGCTGGAGAACGGACTGCACGTATGGCTGCAACCCCGGCTGATCGACGCCGGTCCGCAGGAGACGCTGGACCATTTGGCGCGAACGGCCGAAGCCGCCGAACTCCTCAGGAAGGAGTATGAGACGATCGACCTCAACGTAGGTTGTGAGCTCACCGTCTTCTCCGCGGGCATCATGCCCGGCGCCTCCCACGAGGACAGAAGCGCCAAGCTGGCCTCCCCGCTGTACTGGCCGCTGTTCCCATGGTTCAACAGGAAGCTGAACCGTCTCCTGGGCAGCGCCGCCGCGGTCGCCAGATCCGCTTTCAGAGGCCGTATCACCTACGGCGCGGGATTGTGGGAGGCAGTGGACTGGACACCGTTCGACGTCGTGGGCCTGGACTACTACCGCATGCCGTACAACCGTTCCGGATACGTCAAGAACCTGCGCAGATTCCACCGGTACGGCAAGCCTGTGGTCATCGTCGAGTTCGGCTGCGGCGGCTACGACGGCGCCGCGGAAAAGGGACCTTCCAGCCACGCGATCATCGATCGCGGCGGACCAACGCCAGTCATCAACGGCTCGTGGGTCAGGAACGAGCGAGTCCAGGCCGAGCAGATCGCCGAACTGATCGGGATCTTCGAGGAGGAGAACGTGCAGGGCGCGTACGTGTTCGAGTTCATCGAGCCGCACCACCCACACTCCGCCGATCCCCGGCATGATCTCGACATGGCGGGCTACGGCATCGTCAAAGTCATCCAGGACGACGCGGTGGGATCGTATCGCTGGGAGCCGAAAGCAGCCTTCCACGAAGTGGCTCGGCTCTACGGTGGTCAGGCCTGACCTCCCGCCGCCCATCGGCCCTCCGCCGTCGGTGCCGCTCTGGCCACGCACCCCGAGTCCGACGCGGTGACGGCAACCACCGGGCCGACCAACCTCATGTCCGGAGTGACCGGCCACGACACTCCGGACCTCTACCGCCATCTCAATGCCTCACCCGATCCGGGGTCGCTTCCAGTTCCTCGCTGCGCTAGCGATTCGACCACTGTTCACCTGCGGCAACGTCTCAGATGGTGGCTGGTGGGGCCGACCTTACCGACAGGGTCGGGGAACAGCGGGATGGCCGTTGGCGGTATCCGACGTTGCTGAGCCCGGCTGGGCCGGGCTCAGGAGTAGGGCCGTACCGACTTAAATGACGGGCTCGCAGTTGTCTCCCCTGACGGCCTCGGGCAGCTGGACGACGCCCCCGATGTGGCAGCGGAACGTCCACTGCGGCTCCTCGCGGGTGATCACCATGAACTCACCCAGGAACGCGCCCCGCTCGGTCGCGCCATTGGAGGCGGTGCAGTTGTCTTCACCCAGCACGATGGCACCACCGTGTAGGACCTTGTCGCAGGTGTAGGTGGGGATGTCGTCGGCCTGGGCGGGGGTCGCGACGGCCAGGGCGCCGGCTATGGCGGCGGTGGCCAGGGCGAGGGTGGGCAGGTGGCTGGAGAAACGCATGGGTGTGATGTCCTTTCTGGAGTAGCAGGGTCACCACCCGTCACATTACACAGAGTATTTATCTAACTACCTAACGTAATGGATGGACTGCTGTGCCCCATGGCGCTTCCCGGCGATGACGACCGGCCGGAGAGTCGCAGTCCGGCCCGCGAACGCCAGCGGCCCGCCAGGGACGGGCCGCCAGTTCGGGACAGCTGCGCCGACGGTTTCAGGGGCGGTGCCGTCCGCGGCGGAGCCCGTACAGCGTCAGCGACAGTCCCATCACCGCCACGGCGGCACCGACCGGCGGCCACACGGCCGGAGTCAGCCACACCAGCACCCCGGCCGCGACGCCCGGGATCAGGCAGGTCAGGGCGGCGATGACATGCTGCGGCACGAAGACGCCGGGGCCGCGCTCGTGGGGGCGGCGGGGGCGGGGCGTGTGGGGTGTGCGGTTCACCAGGGTGTCCTTCCTGCTTGGGGGTGGTGACAGCACGGTCGCGTAGGGCGACGTTCGGTTTCGAGACGGTTCGGCGATAACGGATCGTTTCGTTTCGATGGCCAAGTCCCGGCGGCCGGTGTAGAGGTGGATTCCGGACGTCTCCGAACAGCGCTGGGGGAGCCGATGGCCGCGATCGATCCGGAGCGGGTCCGTACCAGCCGGCAACTGGCCGAGCAGCTGGCGTTGCTGTTCGACAATGATCCGGAGGGGAGTGGCCGGCCGCCGATGCCGGCCTGGGCGCGGCGATGGCCCAGTCGTTGATCACCGGCGGTCCGGGCGCTGCTCGGCGGCGCCGAGGAGATCACCTCCCCGCTTCGGTTCACCGACCGGCGGCCGGCGGACCTGGCCGAGACCATCGAGGCCGATCCCCGCCTGCGAGCCGCCCTTCGCCCAGCCGCTGTACCGGCTGGCCGACCACCTCGAACAACACGGCCGCCGCGAACGTGGTCTGCTGTGTCCGCCCACGGCCTTCTGGGAGGCGGGGACCGACCCTGAATGGCACGCCTCGATGCAACGGCTGATGGACGATCCCGGCCTGCATGTCATTCCACGGCCCGGGGTCTAGCAAGTCGCCCTCGATATTCATCCTGGCGACCGGCCGTAACCCCTGATCGAAGCGTGATCGATCGTCAGATCATTCGTTGATCTGTTTCCTCCATGTCCTAGGACGCCTTCCTGCCGGTGATCAGGGCGGTGCGCAGCCGTTCGTACGTCGGGGCCAATCGGCGCAAGCCGGCCGCCAGCACCGCGTCGTCGCCCGACACCAGCGGACCCTGCAGCCCCCCGACGATGCGGGCCTGCTCGGCGGCGACGGCCGCGCCCGCGTCGAGGTGGAGGGACGACAGGCAGGCCGCCAGGTCGTTGAGGCGGCGGGCGCCCACCCGCACCGCGAACGCCTGCCACAGCGCCCTGATCTCGGGGTCCAGCCCTTCCTCCACCAGTTCGGCCGTGCGCTCGGCGGCCTCGGCCAACCCCAGCGTGCCGGGCGGGACCTCCACGTCCGTACGTCCCGCCAGCCAGGCCAGTCCGGCGGGCAGCGAGCGCCGCAGCGCCTCCTCCGGGCCGACCTGCTCGCGCCGGGTGAACCTGTGCCGCATCCGGAACGGCCGCTCCAGGTAGGGGATCAGCTCTCCGCGCCACGCCTCGGCGAAGGCGCCGACCGGCAGGGTGGCGTACGGGTAGCCCTGCGGGTCGTGCGCGAGCACGGTGTCACCGGCCACTTCCAGCACCACCAGGTAGTGGTCGGCGCCGGCCGCTTTACCCGACCCGGGCTGGTATGCCAGCAGACCGAGCTCAAGCGGCCCGGCCAGCACCGGGCCGTCCTGGCAGGCCCGGCGCAGCCGGTCGAGCGCCGCCGCCGCCGTCCCGCCGTCCGCGCGCTCGCACTCCCAGCCGAGCAGGCCGAGCGCGGCGTCGATCCCGATCTCGGGGTCCCAGCCGAACGCGTCGAACAGCGGTAACCGGCCGCCGATGAGCTGCATCCCGTACGGGGAGCCCGTCAGGACCTCGATCATTGCCGGAGGCGGCGCCTCGCCGCCCAGGACCATCGCGAGGGAGTTGGCGTAGCAGTACGGCCCGGAGCCGACATAGGTGACTGACATGCTCCGCACCGTGCCGTCTGACACGGTGTCAGGGTCAAGTTCATCTTCGTCACGGCTCCAGGTGGGTGAGGTCGAGCTGCGCCAGCCGGTCGGGGTCGGACAGGATGTCGATCGTGGCGATCCTGCCGTCGGAGACGGTGAAGCTCATGACGGAGATCAGCTCGTCGTCGATGGTGTTGACCAGGCCGGCGAGGCCGTTGACGAGCGCCGGGTGGGTGGTGGCGCTCGTGGCCATGCGCTGGAAGGTGGCGAGCTGTCCCGCCACGGCCGCGGCGCCTCTGATGACCTTCATGCCGCCGGTGAGCGTCCCGCCGTCGGCGCGCAGCGTCACGTCGGGGTTGAGGACGGACACCAGCGCGGCGAGGTCGCCGTCGCGGGCGGCGGCGAGGAAGGCGTCCACCACCCGGCGCTGACTGCTCAGGTCGGGGTCGGGGTTCGGGGTCGCGCCGCGGACCCGCAGGCGTGCCCGGCTGGCGAGCTTCTTGGCCGCCGTGGGGGTGCGGTCCACGATGGGCGCGATCTGCTCGAACGGCAGGCCGAACATGTCATGGAGCACGAACGCCAGCCGTTCGGCGGGAGTCAGGGACTCCAGCACGACCAGCAGCGCCAGGCCCACCGAATCGGCCAGCAGCACTTCCCGCTCCGGGTCGGCGGCATCCGCGCTGCTGATCACCGGGTCGGGCAGGCGCTCCTCCAGCGACTCCTCGCGTCGAGACCTGCGGGCGCGGAGCATGTCCAGGCACACCCGACCGACCACGGTGGTCAGCCAGCCACCGAGGTTGTCGATGCCCCCCGCGTCCGAGCGCGCCAGCCGCAGCCATGCCTCCTGAACGGCGTCCTCGGCCTCGCTCAGCGAGCCGAGCATGCGGTAGGCGACCGCCTGCAGATGCGGGCGGTGCCCCTGGAACTGGTCGGCCAGGAAGTCATGGGGCGTCACGATCGCATTCCTCTCATCTCGGCCAGGTCAGAATGCTGACGCGTCAAACCAGTAAAAGGTGACCGCGAACGTATCCGGTCACCTTTCCCCCTGACCGTCCGTCATGCCGGCGACCAACACTCACTCACGAAGGGTTGCCGACGATGAGCAGGACGGATGTCCACGGAACGGTCGCGGACGGCTTCGAGCAGGTGCGCGAAACGTTCGCCGAGGTGGCCGCCGAGCAGGACGGCCAGGTGGGCGCGCAACTGACCGCCTACGCGCACGGTCGGCGGGTGGTGGACCTGTGGGCGGGGGACGAGGTGAGCGGTGACACGCTGACCGGCGTCTACTCCTCCACCAAGGGGGCCGCGACGCTGGTGGCGGCGCTGCTGGTGCAGGAGGGGGTCCTCGATCTCGACGAGCCGGTGGCCCGGCACTGGCCGGAGTTCGCCGCCGCCGGCAAGGACGCGATCACGCTGCGGGACATGCTGACCCACCGCTCCGGTGTCATCGGCGTCGACGGCGGGCTGTCGGCCGCCGAGCTGGCCGACGACGCGGTGATCGCGCGCCGCCTGGCCGGGCAGCGGCCGTACTGGCGGCCCGGGTCGGCCTACGGCTACGGCGGGTTCGTCTCGTTCGCCATGGTGAACGAGGTGATCCGGCGGGTGACCGGGCGGTCGCTGCAGCAGGTCTTCGACGAGCGCATCCGCGTCCCGTACGGGCTGGACCTCTACCTGGGGCTGCCCGAGGCCGAGGAGCGCCGCTTCCGGCCGATCCAGTGGTGGACGGCCACCCCGGAGCAGGAGGCCGCGTTCTGGTCGAACCTGCCGGGCCCGCACAGCATCCTCGGCGTCGGGTACGGGCTCAACGGCACGCCGCCGCTGGACCAGGTGGCCTTCGCCAACACCCGCGCCGTCCGCGCGAACGGCCCGGCATCGGCCGGCGGGGTGGGCAGCGCGCGCGGTCTGGCCGGCCTGTACGCGGCGGCCGTATGGGGCATCGACGGCCGCCCGCCGCTGCTCAAGCCGGACACCGTCGCCGAGTTCGCCCAGTTGCACTCCACCGGCGGCGACCTGGTCCGCGGCGAACAGGGCGCCTACGCGCTCGGTTTCCAGGCCAAGGGCCTGCGCTACCCGTTCCTCGGCGCGAACGCGTTCGGCCACGACGGCTCGGCGGGTTCGGAGTCCTTCGCCGACCCGCTCAGCGGCATCGCCTTCGGCTACACCCGGCGCCGTTTCGGCTTCGCCTGGTCCTACCCCGAACACGACCGGCTCGCCGCCGCCGTCCACCGCGCCGCCACCGCCTCCTGAGGAGCCCGCATGACCTCGCACTCCGAAACCCGCAACACCGGCTTGGCCCTGCTGGTGATCGCGGCCGCGCAACTGCTCATGGTGATGGACGGCACCATCGTGACCGTGGGCCTGCCCGTCATCGGAGCCGGCCTGCGCATCGACGAGGCCGACCTGGACTGGGTCCTCACCGCCTACGCCCTGGCCTTCGGCGGCCTGCTGCTGGCCGGCGGCCGGGCCGGTGACCTGTTCGGCCGGCGCAGGCTGTTCCGCGCCGGACTGACGGTCTTCCTGGCCGCCTCCCTGCTGGGCGGCCTGGCCGGCAACGAGAGCATGCTGATCGCCGCCCGCGTCCTGCAGGGCCTCGGCGCCGCGATCGTCGCCCCGGCCGCGTTGTCCCTGCTCGCCGACACCTTCCCTGCCGGACCGGAGCGCAACAGGGCGCTCGGTGTGTACGGCGCCATGGGCGGCCTGGGCTCGGTCGCCGGACTGCTCCTGGGCGGTGCGCTGACGGAGTACCTGGGCTGGCGATGGATCATGTTCGTCAACATCCCCATCGCACTCCTGGTCCTGGCCGGCACGTTCGCCCTGGTGCCCGGCACCCGTGAGCGCGGCGGGCTCGACCTGCCCGGCGCTCTCACCGCGACCCTGGCCCTCGGCTCGCTGGTCTACGCGATCAACCGGGCCGGGTCCCACGGCGTAGGCGACGGGCTCACCCTGGCCTTCGGCGCGGTGGCCGTCGCGTCGCTCGTCGCGTTCGTGGTCATCCAGCGCGGCGCGCACAGCCCGATGCTGCCGTCAGGAGTACTGGCCGACCGCGGCCGGCTCGGCGTCAACCTGGTCATGCTGCTCATGGGCGCCGGGCAGCTGGCCACCTTCTACTTCCTCACCCTCTACATGCAGACGATCAAGCAGTACTCGCCCATGATCACCGGACTGGCCTATCTGCCGTTCGCCGTCGGCATCGGCATCGGCTCCGGCGTCGTCGGACCCGCGCTGCAGGCCCGCGCCTCCACGCGGACCGTCCTGGCGACCGGCATGGCGGTGGCCGCCGCGGCGATGGGCTGGTTCGGTCTCCTCACCCCGGACCAGAACCCCCTGCTCGTCCTGCTGCCCGCCCAGCTCGCCGGGGGCGTCGGCCTGGGCATCGGCTTCGTCGGCGCGACCATCGGCGGCGTCCAGGGCGTGGCGTCCCGCGACTCCGGCATCGCCTCCGGCCTGGTCAACACCAGCCAGCAGATCGGCGGCGCACTCGGGCTGGCCGTCCTGGCCGGCATCGCCGTCACCGCCACCGCGAACCGGCCGCCGGGCACGCCCCCGCACGACGCGCTCACCAGCGGCTACACCGCCGGCCTGCTCGGCGCGGGCGCGTTCTACCTGGCCGCCATCCTCGCCGCCGTCCTGCTCCTGCGGCCACACCCCGTCAGCCGGAGCGCCGAGCCCCTCGGCAGCACCCCTGGGTGACGCCCATCGCCGGTCACCTTCGGCCCGCTGGATGCGTCATAGCGGCGGAACACCGTTCAGAAAGGAACCCCACCACCATGACCAGCACCGAGCAGCAGCACCGCCAGTCGCGCCTGTCCAACCCCGCCGTGCTCGTCCCCGAGCTGAAGGACATCGGCGGCGTCCTGTTCAAGGCGACCGGTAACGGCACCATCCCGGAGGCCACCATCAGCCTGCTCCAGTTGCGCGCCGGGCAGATCGTCGGCAACACGTACCTGACGGTCCTGCACACCGGCAACCTCCGCAAGGCCGGCGAAGCGGAGGAGCGCATCACCGCCGTGGCGTCCTGGCGGGACGCCCCCTACTTCACCGACGCCGAGCGCGTCGCGCTCGCCCTGGTGGAGGCCGTCCTCACCGCTGACCCGACCGGCGAGCGCGTCTCCGACGAGCTGTACGAGCGGGCGCGCGAGCACTACGACGAGAAGGCGCTCGCCACGCTCATCATGGCGATCGGCCAGGTCTGCTTCTTCATCCCCCTGGCCCTCATCGGCAAGCCGCTGCCCGGTGTGTCGCCGACGGAGCAGTGGAGGCAGTAGCCGGCGGACCCGCTCAGGGTGAGGACACGGTGTCCGCGCCTCACCCTGAGCGCTCCCGATGCACCGACTTCTCGGAAAGGAACGAATCATGCAAGCACGAATGACCAACCCCGCCTACCCGGTGCCGGACGCGGGACAAGCGATCCAGGCCCTCTTCCAGGCCATGCGGCACGACATGGAGGACGGCGTCATCGCGCGGACGGGGCTGGTCGTGGCCT
Organism: Streptosporangium sandarakinum; assembly: GCF_050942225.1. Classification (NCBI taxonomy): domain Bacteria; kingdom Bacillati; phylum Actinomycetota; class Actinomycetes; order Streptosporangiales; family Streptosporangiaceae; genus Streptosporangium; species Streptosporangium sandarakinum. The sequence continues at coordinate 4,420,461 of NZ_CP192034.1, read as the reverse complement.
GGCGGGAGACGCCGTACTTCACCGACGCCGAGCGGGCCGCGCTGGCCCTCACCGAGGCCGCCACCCGGCTCGCCGACCGCAGCGACCCGGTCCCCGACGACATCTGGGACGAGGCGGCCCGGCATTACGACGAGGCGGGGCTGGCCGCGATCATTCTGATGGCCGCGGTCACGAACCTGTCGAACCGGCTCAACGTCACCACCCGGCAGCTCGCCGGCCAGAAGTGGGGCTGAGTCGCATGGCGAACACGACGGAGTGCTCATGACCGCACGTACCTGGCCGAGACGGCTGGCCACGATCCTCTACTGGTATCTGGCCGTGTCGTTCTTCATCGGCTTCGTCACCAAGTTCTGGCCCGGGCCGACCTTCTTCGGTCCGGCCTACGCGGAGAAGTTCGTCGACTGGGGTTGGCCGCCGTGGATGCGGTTCGTGGTCGGCGCCCTGGAGCTCGTCTTCGGGCTGATGATGCTCGTCCCGCGGCGGCGGGTCAGGTTCATCGGCGCGGCGGGGCTGGTGTTCGTGCTGATCGGCGCGGTGACGACGCACCTCATCGATGTCGCCCCCTTGTATGAGGAGGTGTCGGCGCCGCTGCACCTGACCATCATGATCGGCGTGGCGCTGGCGAACTGGCCGGCGGACTGGCGGGACCTTCTCCATCCCTTCGACGACCGGAGCGTCCGCGCGGCGGTGGGCCGGGCGTCGACCGTTCGGTAGGGGCACCCGGCCACCTGCCGTACACAACACTGTGGCCCGGGATCCGCATGTCCTTCAGCGGATGCCCGGGCCACAGCGCCGACTTCTCAGCTGGTCACCGGTGCGGCGCTTCCGTGGTGGGAGGGCTGGAGGTCGACGATGACCTCGTAGATGCCGGGCCGCGCGGTGATGTGCAGGCCGGGGTCATTGAGCAGCCGCTGGGCGCTCTCCTGCCATTCGGGCCTGCTCAGCGCCTCTTCGAGCTGCCTCCCGCTCTCCCAGTGAGCCACGTTGACGTACCGCAGCTCGGCGTCGTCGATCATCGATCGGTGCAGCCGCGCCCGGACGAATCCCGGTTGCCTGGCCATGATCTCGGCGTTCTCCATCCACAGCGGCAGGAACGTCTCCGACTCCTCCACCGGGACGGTGAAGGCGTTGATCATGGTGATGGGCTCGTCGACCGGCGTTTCGGTACGGGTGATCGGAACTTCATTCATGATTTCTCCCTTGTGGTCGGTGATGAGAGGGTCAGTCGGCCATGCCGATGACCTGCTCGACCGTGTCCGGCCGGTCGAGCACCGCGAGCATGGCGTGGGCCACGTCGGCGCGTGAGACGTACCGGCCGCCCGGCACGTTCTGTCCCACAGCCGTCCGGTAAGCGCCGGTCACCGGCTTGTCGGTCAGCTGCACCGGCCTGAGCACCGTCCAGTCCAGGCCGCTGTCGCGCACGTCGTCCTCCATGACGGCCAGGTCGAGGTACTGCGGACGGAGCGCGGCCTTGACGATCGGATACACCAGGTAGCGCAGGAACGGCCCGTCGCCGGGGTCGTGCCGGGGCGGGTTGGGGCGGCCGGGAGAGGGGGTGGTGCCCACCGGCGCGGCGCTCACCACGACCAGCCGACGGGTCCCGGCGGCGCGCATCGCCGCGAGGATCGCCTTGGTGCCCCTGGAGGCCACCCCGGCCGCGGCGTTGTTCGGCGGGCCGAGCGCCGACAGAACGGCGTCGGCTCCTTCGACGGCGGGCAGCAGGGCCGTGACCTCGGCCGTGGCCATGTCAGCGGCACGCACGACCTGGACGGGCTTCCCGTCCAGCTTGGCCGGATTCCGTACGACGGCCGTGACGTCGTGACCCTTGGCCAGAGCCTGGTCGAGCAGATGCTGACCGACGCCACCACTGGCGCCGAAGACGGTGAGTTTCATGGACGAATCCCTCCGGGTTCGTTGAAAGGGGGTTGCCGAGGCAGGTGATCCCTGCTCGTGGGCGGCGGCCGGCGGGACAGCCTCGAAGACGCCCCAGTCTCTGACATATACGGACACCCACTTGCTCGCGTTTCGTCTTCACCTGTACGACGGCGCGGGCATGGCGAAGGTGACGACCCTCGCGAGAGACGCCCGCGCGAGGTCGGCGGCCGAGCCCGTTCCGTCGCCTCCATGACCCGGCGCGCGGCGGAAATGTGACAGCCGGAGCTGTCACATTCTTCGGGTTTCCGGAGTCATGGTCATGACCAGCGGACGGCCGTTGGCGTGACCCGAGAGGAGCACGTCTTCTTGTCCGAAGGCGCGAAGACGATCACGCCGATGCGCGTCCTCGAATCCGATACCGGCTCCCGCGTTCGCAGCATCCTCTACTGGGTGACCACGGCGATCATCGCGCTGGAGTCGGCGGTGGGCGGCGTGTGGGACGTGCTGCGGACCGACTACGTCCGTGACGTGTTGGAGCGGCAGCTGGGCTACCCGTGGTACGTGGCCGTCATCCTGGGCGTGTGGAAGATCCCCGGCACGCTCATCCTGGTGGCCCCGCGCTTCCCCCGGCTGAAGGAATGGGCCTACGCGGGCGCGTTCTTCGACTTCTCCGGCGCCGTCACCTCTCACCTGGTGTCCGGATCGGCGTGGTACCACGTGGCCTACACATCGCTTTTCGCGCTGTGCACCCTCGCCTCCTGGGCCCTCCGCCCGGGCGACCGGGTCCTCGGCAGGATTGGACTGCCTTCATGACGGTTCCTTCCCTGGACGGCCGCCGATTCCGCGCGGTCGCGGACGTGGCAGGCGGCGAGGTCGGCACCGAGACGATCTTCACCTATCACCAGGACGCCAACGAGATCTGGGGCACCTACGCGGGAGGCTCCGTCCGTCGCGGCTTCCTCGTCGGCACCCTCGACGGTGACCGCATCGACTTCCGCTACACCCAGCTCAACCTGGCGGGCGAGACCTCCAGTGGCCACTGCGTATCCCGCATCACGGTGCTGGCCGACGGACGTCTACGACTGGACGAGTCATGGGAGTGGGAGTCCCGCCCGGGGAGCGGAAGCAGCGCGGTGGAAGAGGTCGTCGACGCGACCTGACGGGGCGCCACGGGGGCGCGGATCATCAGGTGGGTTCGCACAGCCGGTTGAGCTCCGCGATGTCCGTATTGATGTCCGCGATCACCTGGTTGGGGTCGCCGCCGGTCATGCCGGTCAAGCGGAAGCTCAGCTCCTGGAACTCGCGGGACAGCAGACTGATCTTCTGCCCCACCGCTCCCTGCGCGTCGAGGACCGCGCCCATCAGGTCCTGGTACGTCTGCTGAGCCGCGGCCGCCTGGCTGTCGCGGACGGTCCCGGCGTTCCGGCGGTATGCGGTCAGCGCCTCCGCCGCTTCGTCGCAGCCGCCGGGCCGGACGGCCGCCACCACTGGGGAGGAATCCGGGATCTCGCGCGTGGGGCTCGGTGGCGGTTCGGGCGTGCCGGGCTCATGCGTGGGACGCCGGGTCCTCGGCGTATGCCGGGTGGTGGTGACCGGGTCCGGTGACGATGACTCCGGGGCCGGGGCGGGGACCACCGTGTCGGGCTGGGGTTGGGGCTGTGGAGGCGGGGTCGGCGGCGCCAGGTAGGCGATCAGCGCGACCACGGCCGCGATCGCACCCGCCATGGCGCTCACTGCCGTCCAGTTCAGGCGCGAGCCTGCTCCTCCGCCCACCGTCGGCGGTTGCGCTGATCCGCTTCCCGTCATGTCCCCATCGTGGCCGAGCCGCCGATCTCGGTCCAGAACGCCGCCCTGCCGATCTCCCTTGATCCGGACTCGCCTGTCGAGCGAGCCCGGGCGGACCGCTCACATCGCTCGTGGGGCGATACCCGGCTGACGAGACCTCTCCACCGCAGCCATGGATAACGGACAGGACGAAAATGATCTTGTTGCAGTACCCTGCCCTTGATCGTTTGCCTGGCTCACCGGGTACGCCCCGCGCCCCGGCGAGGCGGTAACGCGCCCTCTGTCACAGCGAAGATGAGGAAAGCACGTGATCCGACGCTCCAGGGCATCCTTGGACCGCGTCTTGTTCGGTGGTCAATCGTTGGGTTGATCATGGGTGCTTTCGTTGATCGGCTGGTTCCCGACGAGCTGTGGGAGCTGTTCCGGCGGGTGATGCCGCCGTCGCCGACGCGGCCGCAGGGTGGCGGTCGGCGCCGGGCCAATGACCGTTTGGTCCTGGCGGCGATCGTGTTCGTGGCGACCAGCGGCTGCACCTGGCGGCAGCTCCTGCCGATCTTCGGAGCTTCCTGGCAGACGGTGCACCGCCGCTATGAGCGCCGGGCAGACCACTTCGGCTCCTTCGTCGCCCTGGCCGCAGCCCTTATCCGCTACCGCCGTATCTCCAAATGAGACGACGTCTAAAGCGTGATCCGGCCCGCCGGTCAGCTGCGCCACCCAGGCCGCGAACCCGGCCGGGGAGCCGACCTCGTCGGCCGGCAGCAGCCCGAAACCGTCCTCGTGGACGCCGGGACCCCACTCGGCACGCGCCTCCAGCCAGGCGGCGTGGAGGCGGGTGGTGGGCACGATCAGCTCGGGCACACGGCGACGATACCGAAAAACAGAACCTAAGGCCTTGTGCGGACTTTGGATCCGACCGATGGCGAAAGGTCCAGGGTGGCGTCATGATCCAGCGGAAAGATGGGCCGCTTCAGGTTCCGGTACGGCAGCCGCTGTAGGTCCTGGTCAACACCGCCCGGAGTGAGCGCCAGCATCCAGTCGGCGGCGGCCTCGAACAGCTCTGGTTCCAGGTAACCGATCTTGACGGCGACCACGTCAACGTGGGCGACTTCCACCCCCAGGCGCCGGTAGGACTCCAGGAGGCGGTATTGCATGCGGCGGGAGGTCAGGAACACGCTGAGCCCGCCGATGCGCACGCTGGCGACCCGGCCGCCGTCGGGATCGTCGGCCAACGCCTCCAGCATGCCGTCCAGCAGCAGCGGCCCGGGCTGGCGGGTGTCGACGCGGCCGCCGGCGTGCACGCTGACGGGTGAGCCGACCGGCAGGTGCTCGATGCGCGACACCGCCCGGGGATCGAACAGCGAGGCGTAGACGGCGCGGACCGAGCCGTTGCGGATCTCGGGCCTGGCCAGCATCCGCTCCAGGGCGTAGGTGACGTCGGCGGCGCCGCCGGCGCCCGGGTTGTCACCTGAGTCGCTGACGAAGTACGGCCGGGCCGAGCCCACCTTCAGCGCCGCGTCCAGGCACTCGTCCATGGAGCCCGTGGGGGCGACGAAGGCGAAGTCCTCGCGGGCGTCCCAGAATGCCTGTCCCAGCTCGCGTGCCGCCTGCTCGGTGGCGGCGGCGTCGATGCCGGTGGCCACGACCGCACCGGTGCAGCGCGGCTCGTCGGCCCAGGCGAAGCCGATCCAGATGGCCGCGTCAATGACACCGGGCCTGGCTTCGATGTCGGGGATACGGGCGTACAGACCGCGAGCCGGCTCGACGCGGGTGCTGGTCATCTCGCCGGGCAGCAGGATCGGCACGGATACCAGGGCCTTGTGCGGTCGCCCGCCGCGGCGCAGTGCGTCGACGAGGTTGCGGGCGGCGCGCTCGCGGGTTTCCCAGACGTCCACGTGCGGTGCCGTGCGGTAGCAGGTCAGCAGGTCGCATCCGTCGAACAGGGTGGGGGAGACGTTGCCGTGCAGGTCCATCGCCGCCGACACCAGCGGCTCCGGACCGATCACCTCTCGGATGGCGGTGATCAGATCGCCTTCGGCGTCCTGACGCCCCACGACGCTCATCGCGCCATGGATGTCCAGCAGCACCCCGTCGAAGCGGCCGTCGGCCAGACCCTGGAGAATCTCGATCTTCCAGGCGTCGTACGCGGCCGGTTCGACGGCGCCGCCGGGCAGGGCGCGGGCGTGGACGAGCGGCACCCACTCCACTGTGGCCGCCCACGGCTCGCCGCGCCAGCCGTACCTGTCGAGCAGGGCCTGACCGCGGGTGACGTCGAAGTCGGCCGCGCCGCTGATGTGGGGTGAGAAGGTGCTGGACTCGATGTGGATGCCGCAGATGGCGATACGCAGGGACACGGTAGCGCTTTCTAGGAGGGGAGGACGTCGGCCGAGTCGCGCAGGAGGCGGCCCAGCCCGATCAGGGCCGCGTCGGAGCCGGTGAGACTCGCCTCGATGGACAGCGACTGGGTCAGCGATGGCAGGCAGCGCTCGTAGAGCATGCCTTTGACCGCCGCGACGTAGACGTCGAGGCTCGACAGCACGCCGCCGATGACGATGCTGCCGGGGTTGAGGAAGTTGACCAGGCCCGACAGCGCCACGCCGAGCAGCCGCCCGGCCTGCCGCACCAAGGTCACCACGGCGGGGTCGGCGTTGGCGGTGGCGGCGATGATGTCGCGGGTGCTGGTCACGGGAAGGCCCCGCCCGGCCAGCTCGCGGACCAGTGCCGCGCCGCTGGCGACGGTCTCCAGGCAGCCGCGGCCGCCGCAGGAGCATTCGCGCTCGCCGCTGTCGGCGACCCGGATGTGCGTGATGTCGCCGCTCAGGCCACGCCCGCCGCGATAGATCCCGGCGTCGCCGACCAGGGAGCCGCCGATGCCGGTGCCGGCCTTCACGTAGATCATGTCGCCGGTCTCGCGACGGGTGGCGTACTCGCCCATGGCGGCGGCCTTGGCGTCGTTGTCGACGAGCACGGTCACGCCGAAGCGGTCGCGCAGGTCGTTCTGCACGTCGTAGCCGCTCCAGCCGGGCATGCGGGCCGGGCCGACGAGTCGCCCGTGCGGGTACTCGATGGGTCCCGGCAGGGCGACGCCGACGCCCAGCAGCCGCTGGTCGGGCGCGTGGGCGGTCCTGATGGCGTCGAAGGCCCCGGTGATCTCATCGAAGATCAATGCGGGGCCGGCTCCTATGTCGATGACGGACTCCTCGGCGGCGATGAGGACTCCGGAGGGCGAGCACAGGCCCACACGGGCATGGTGGCCGCCCAGCTCGACCACGGCGAACACGCCACCGGCGTCGCGCAGCCGGAGGATCTTGGGACGGCGTCCCCCGGTGGAGACGCCGACGCCCTCCTCCAGGATCATGCCCTCCTCCAGCAGCCGGCGCACCACGCTGGAGACGGTCGATGGAGCCACCTGCAGGGTCTCCACCAGATCCGCGCGGGAGGTGGCCTTGCCGCTGGACAGCAGACTCAACGTCTGCTCCCGCAGACCGGCGGGGTCCGACATGCCTCTCCTCCCTGAGGAACCGATCGGGGTCCATCATCGAGCACGGAGATCATCATCGGGAAATCTCCTCGTCCCAGACCATAGCTCGAAATAAGCCTGCTGAACAAAGTTCAATCTTCCATTGACTTCGAACTTCCGTCTCTATACATTTCCCGGACTAATGGCCCTGGAGGGCACACCCACGTCTCGACGAGGAGAACCATGGGGACGAGAATCCGCATCGTGAGCGGCGTGGCCATCGGGCTCAGTCTGGCCGCCTGCAGCGCGGGCACCGGCGGCGGCGCCCAGCAGGGCGGTGCGCAGGGCAAGGACACGGCGACCGTGGCCTTCCGCACACCCAACTGGATCCTGCCGATCTCGGCCCCCGGCTTCACCCAGGGTGAGAACGAGATCTTCTCCACCGCCCTGTACCGCAAGCTGTACGCCTACAAGCTCGACGGGTCCAGCGCCGACAACGTCGACCCCGGGCGCTCCCTGGCGCAGCCGCCCGCCGTCAGCGACGGCGGTAAGACGCTGACCATCACGCTCAAGGACGACACCTGGTCCGACGGCAAGCCGATCACCACCGAGGACATCCGGTTCTGGTGGGATCTCGTCACCACCAACAAGGAGAAGTGGGCCTCGTACCGCCCCGGCGGCTTCCCCGACAACATCGCCGAGTTCAAGGTCAAGGACGGCAAGACTTTCTCCCTGACGACCAAGAAGGCGTACAACACCGCCTGGTTCGTCGACAACCAGCTCAACCGCATCGTCCCGCTGCCCAAGCACGCCTGGGACAAGGGCGACCCCAAGAAGACCTTCGAGGAGCTGACAGCCGCCGCCAAGGACCCCAAGTCCTACGCCACCAACCCGCTGTGGAAGACCACCAGCGGCCCGTGGAAGCTTGAGAGCTACGTGCCCAGCGGCGAGGTCGTCCTGGCCAAGCAAGGCACCTACTCCGGAGCCGACAAGCCGAAGCTGAACAAGATCGTGCTGCGTCCGTTCACCGGCGACGACGCCGAGTTCAACGTGCTGCGCGCCGGGCAGATCGACTACGGCTACATTCCGCCGACCAACCTCTCACAGAAGGCCTACCTGGAGTCCAAGGGCTACACGGTCTCCCCCTGGTACGGGTGGTCGATCACCTACCTGCAGCTCAACTTCAACAACCCCGAGACGGGCAAGCTGTTCAAGCAGGACTACCTGCGCCAGGCGTTGCAGATGCTCATCGACCAGCCCACCATCAGCAAGGTCATCTGGGGCGGCATGGCCGCGCCCACCTGCGGCCCGGTCCCGGCCAAGCCCGGCCAGCCGAGCGGCCAGGGCTGCGCCTACCCCTTCGACCCGGCCAAGGCCAGGCAACTGCTGGAGACCCACGGCTGGAAGGTGACGCCCGACGGGCAGACCACCTGCGACGACCCCGCCCTGTGCGGTGAGGGCATCGCCAAGGGCGCCCCGCTGAGTTTCACCGTCACCAGCCAGTCCGGCTTCGCCGCGACCTCCAAGATGTTCGCCGAGATCAAGTCGGCGATGGCCAAGGTCGGCGTGCAGCTCACCATCAAGGAGGTGCCCGACTCCGTCGCGGTCACCCCGGCCTGCAAGCCGGAGGAGTCCAAGTGCGACTGGGACATGTCGTTCTTCGGCTCCCAGGGCAGCTGGTACTATCCGGCCTTCGCCTCCGGCGAGCGCCTGTTCCAGACCGACGCTCCCGTCAACCTCGGCAGCTACAGCAACCCCGAGGCCGACAAGCTCATCGACAAGGCTCAGTTCTCCGCCGACGCCGGCGCCCTGCAGGAGTACAACGACTTCCTGGCCAAAGACCTGCCGGTGCTGTGGATGCCGAACCCCGTCTATCAGATCTCGGCTTACAAGTCCGGTTTGCAGGGTGTGGAGCCGCAGGACCCGATGAACCTGATGTACTTCCAAGACTGGTCCTGGAAGAGCTGACCGTTGACCCGGTATCTCCTCACGCGCCTGGGCCAGGCCCTGGTCATCATCATCCTGGTGACGCTGATCACGTTCGTGATCCTGCACCTGCTGCCGGGCGGCGCGGCGCGGGCCATCCTGGGCAAGGAGGCGACGCTGGAGCAGATCGCCGCCTTCAACCACGAGATGGGCTACGACCGGCCGCTGTGGGAACAGTACGCGCTGTACCTGTGGCGGCTGGCCGGGGGCGACCTCGGCTACTCCTTCCAGCTCAACCAGTCGGTGACCGAGGCCATCGCCCAGCGCATGCCCAAGACCATGCTGCTGTCGCTGGCCTCGACGCTGCTGGCGGTCGTCGTGGCCGTCCCCCTGGGCGTGGCGCAGGCCGTGCGCCGCAACCGCTGGCCTGACTACGCGATCAACGGAGTGTCGCTGCTGGCGTACGCCACACCGATCTTCTTCATGGGCCTCATGATGATCATCCTGTTCTCGCAGGTGTGGCCGGTGCTGCCGCCCGAGGCGCCGCAGGGTTTCACCCTGACCGAGGTGCTGGCGGATCCCGCCGGGCTGGTGCTGCCCACGCTCACCCTCGCGATCCTCACCGTGGCGGTCTACTCCCGCTACATCCGCTCGTCCATGGTCGACAACCTCAACGAGAACTACGTCCGCACGGCACGCAGCAAGGGTCTGTCCGAGGGCCGGGTGATCGCAGGACACACGCTGCGCAACGGCCTGTTCCCCGTCATCACCCTGCTCGGCATGTACCTGCCCGCACTGTTCAGCGGCGCCCTGGTGGTCGAGCGGCTGTTCAACTACCCCGGCATGGGGCTGCTGTTCTGGCAGGCGGCGCTCAAACGCGACTATCCGATCCTGCTCGGCGTCACGCTACTGATCTCGGTGGCCACCGTGCTCGGCGCGCTGATCGCCGACATCCTCTACGCCGCGGTCGACCCGCGCGTGCGACTCAAGGCAGGCCGCTCATGACCGCCACCCCGCACGAGGAGGTGCCCGTCCGCGGGATGTGGCGCCAGGGCTTCGAGGTCTTCTGCGAGAACCGGCTCGCCCTGGTCGGCGTGGGCATCTTCGGCCTGCTGTCGCTCTTCTGCTTCCTCGGGCCGGTCTTCTACCACACCGACCAGGTCCACACCGACCTCACCCAGGTCTACCTCACTCCCGGCACCGCCGGGCACCCACTGGGCACCGACGGCGTCGGCTACGACCAACTCGGACGCCTGATGCTCGGCGGCCAGACCTCCATCGTGGTCGGCCTGGCCGCCGGCCTGCTGGCCACGGTCGTGGGCACCGTCTGGGGCGCCATCGCCGGATTCGCCGGCGGCTGGGCCGACGCCGTCATGATGCGCGTCGTCGACGCGATGATGTCGATCCCGGCGCTGTTCCTGTTCATGCTCATGGCCGCCATCGTCACCCCGACGGTGCCGATGCTCATCGTCATCATCGGCGCCTTCGCCTGGCTCGGCCCCGCGCGACTGGTGCGCGGCGAGGCGCTCACCCTGCGCACCCGTGAGTACGTGATGGCCATGCGCGGCATGGGCGGCACCGGCGGCCGCGCCGTACGCAAGCACATCATCCCCAACGCCATCGGCACCGTGACCGTCAACGCCACCTTCCAGATCGCGGACGCGATCCTCTACGTGGCCTACCTGTCGTTCCTCGGCCTGGGAGTGCCGCCGCCCGCAGCCAACTGGGGCGGCATGCTCTCCGACGGCCTGGCTGACACCTTCAGCGGTCACTGGTGGCTGCTGTATCCGCCGGGAATCGCCATCATCCTCATCGTCCTCGCCTTCAACTTCATCGGCGACGGGCTGAGGGACGTCTTCGAGGTCCGCCTCCGGCGGCGCTAGCAGGAGCATTCGCACATGAGCGCATCCACCCAGCCGCTGCTGCGGCTGCGCGACCTCAGCACCGACATCGCGCTGCGGCGCGGCACCGTACACGCACTCGACCACGTCAACCTCGACGTCCACCAGGGCGAGACGCTCGGCATCGTCGGGGAGTCCGGTAGCGGCAAGACCATGACCGTACTGTCGATCATGGGGCTGCTGCCCCCCGGCGGCCGCGTCGTCGGGGGAGAGATCCTCTTGGACGGACGCGACCTGCGCGGGCTGGACGCCAAGGAGTTGCGCAGAGTGCGCGGTGTCGACCTGGGCATGGTCTTCCAGGATCCGCTCACCTCGCTGAACCCGACCATGCGCATCGGCGCCCAGGTCGCCGAGCCTCTGCGTGTCCACCAGGGGGTCGGCAAGGCCGAGGCGCGCGAGCGGGCCATCGAGATCCTGCGCCGCGTGGGCATGCCCCGCCCCGACAAGATCGTCGACGACTACCCGCACCAGCTGTCGGGCGGCATGCGCCAGCGCGTGGTCATCGCCATGGCCCTCATCCGCTCCCCGCGCCTGCTCATCGCCGACGAGCCGACCACGGCGCTGGACGTCACCACCCAGCGTCAGATCCTCGAACTCATCGACGACCTGCGCGAGGAGTTCAAGATGGCGGTCATCCTGGTCACCCACGACCTCGGAGTGATCGCCGGACGCGCCGACCGGGTGGCCGTCATGTACGCCGGCCGGGTGGTGGAGACCGCCACGACCGCCGAACTGTTCGCCTCGCCCCGGCACCGCTACACCGAGGCGCTCATGCGCGCCCTGCCCGAGTCCGCCGCTGACGGCCGCCTCTACAGCATTCCCGGCCTACCGCCGGACCTGTCAAGGCCCCTGAGCGGATGCCGCTTCGCGGCCCGCTGCCGCTTCGTCACCGACGAATGCCGCACCACGGACGTCCCCCTCAGCGGTAGCGGGCATGAGTATGCCTGCCTGCACCCGGTCACCGAGCCGCTCACGATGTCGGCGTCGCCGGCAAGGGCCCCGGCCGTGTCCGACGACTCCGCCCCCCTCCTGACCGTCCGGGACCTGGTGAAGGAGTACGACGCCGGCGGCACCGGGATACGCAAGGCCTCCGGGCGGGTCAGCGCCGTGGCGGGCGTGTCCTTCGGCGTCGGGGTGGGGGAGACACTCGGCATTGTGGGTGAGTCGGGCTGCGGCAAGTCGACCGTCGGCCGCCTCGTCGCGGGCCTCGAACCGGCCACCGGCGGGCAGATCATCATCGACGGCGCCGACACCGCCACGCTGGACCGGCGTGCCCGCCGCCGCATGCACCGGCAGGTGCAGCTGATGTTCCAGGACAGCTACGCGGCCATGAACCCGCGCATGCGCATCGACTCCATCCTCACCGAGCCGCTGGAGATCCAGCAGATGGGCGACGCGGCGGCCCGTCACGCCCGGGTGACCGAGCTGCTCGACCAGGTCGGGCTGCCCGAGCGGTCGCTGGAACGGTACCCCCACGAGTTCTCCGGTGGACAGCTGCAGCGCATCGGGCTCGCCAGGTCACTGGCGCTGCGCCCTCGGCTCATCGTGGCCGACGAGCCGGTCAGCGCGCTGGACGTGTCGGTCCAGGCCCAGGTGCTCAACCTCATGCGCGACCTGCAGCGGGAGCTCGGCCTGTCGTATGTGTTCATCAGCCACGACTTGTCCGTGGTCGACTACATGGCCGACCGCATCGCCGTGATGTACCTGGGGAAGCTCGTGGAAATGGGGCCTGCCCAACATGTGGTCCGAGCCGCGCGGCACCCGTACACTCAGGCGCTCATCGACGCCGTCCCCTCGCCGACCCCTGACCATCCGGCCAGCCCGAGCATGGCCATCCGCGGCGAGCTCCCGAGCGCGCTCAACCCGCCGACCGGCTGTCGCTTCCGCACCCGCTGCCCCCTCGCCCAGGAGGTCTGTGCCTCCGAGCCTCCGTTGCAGGGCACCATCCACCAGGTCGCCTGCCACTTCCCCCTCCGTGAGGAGGCGGCCGTCTCAACCTGAGCGAGGCCCCTGGGTCGCTTCGGATGCGCCTGCCCGGCAGCAAGGCGAACCAACCGCAAGGGATCCCGAGGCGCAAACGCTTCTCACTCGACAGCGGAGTCCGGGTGGCCGGACGCAGCCATGCGCCCGGTTTCGCCGACCGCGGGACCGGGCAGTCCGCCTCCAGCGATCGGGCCTTCTGAGGTGCCCAGCAGATTCCGGACAGTTGGCTACATAAGCCTGTGCTGGAGTCCGCCCTGGAGGGTGAGATCACCGACTGGTCGGTGAGTATGGCGCCGATGAGGTGTCGTACCAGATGGTCCGGCGTTACGTGGCTGACCGGCGGGGTGAGATCTGGGCGGAGGCCGGCCGGGGGCCGAGCAACGCGTTCGTCCCGCAGTCGTATCGGCCCGGGGTCGAGGCCGAGGTCGACTTCGGGGACGTGACGGTCCGGCTGGCCGGTGAGCAGGTCCGCTGCTGGTTGTTCGCGTTCCGGCTGTCGTATTCGGGCAAGGCGGTGCACCGCGTGTTCGCCTCCGGCGGCCAGGAGGCTTTCTTCGAACAGCTCGTCGCCGGCCTGGCCGCGGCCTTGCGCGCTGGAGCCCTCACCGCGGACGCGGTCGCGTTGGAGGCTCGCAAGGCCGGCGAGGACGAGGAGCGGCCACCGCCCGCACGGGACGAGGCCGTCCTCCAGCGCCGCGAGCGAGGCAGCCCAAACCCGGCCGCTGAACCGCGTGTTCTGCGCGCTGGGCGTCCACGGGACCGGCCGGTCCATGAGCCGCCGGATCGCCCGGCACTTCGGCAGCATGGACGCCGTCCGCGCCGCCATCGGGCGAGGATCTCCTGGTCAGCGGCGCGCTCAGCAGCCTCTGAGCGAAGTTGTTCCTCTTCGGTGCGCGCCAGCGGCAGTCAGAGGAGGTATTCGGGGTCGTCGCTGGTGACGTTCCGGGTGCCATCGCACGTGGTGCCGTACGTGAATGTTTCAGAGACGTCGGGGGCCTCCGGCGATATCTGGCAAGGTCACGATTTCGTGGGAACGCCACGAGAACTTCGGGACTCGCCGGGGGCGGGAGGCGCTGTCATTCTTTCCGGGATGTCCGTCGCGAGTCCCGAAGGAGAGTCAATGGGCAAAGCTCGATCGTTGGCCGTCACTGCGGCGCTGGCCACCGGCCTGACGCTGTCGGCGGGGACGGCCCCCGCTCAGGCCGACAGCATCAGGTACGTCTACTACCTCTACTCCGACTGCGTCAATGGCGGAAGCCTCGGCATCCAGTGGGGATGGTGGACCTCCTACACCTGTGTCTACACGGAAACCTATGGGCCGAAATGGGCGTTGTGGGCCTGACTGTCGGCTGACGACATTCCTTTCGTGCTTCATCCACGATGAAGGCCGATCCCGGACGCCCTCCCGCGAGCCGGATTCATTCCGTCGCGTGTCGAGTGGCGTCCGGCGCGGTGGCGATTTCCGTGGCGCCTTGTCTCTCGGTGTACTCGGCACACCCTGCGCCGGTTCCTGGAAGGCGGCCGTCAGCCTGGATGACAGGTCCCGCGTCCATGCCCACGCGTTCGCCGTCCGTCGGGGTGAGCCGGTATCCGGCCACGTCCCTGATGGTGGTGGTTCGGTACGGCGCGGCCCCTCGCCAGACCGCCAGGAACGTCTCCCGCGGCACGTCCTCCACCACGAGAGTCCAGGAACCCAGCGGCAACGCGGGTGAGGCCGGAAGCCGGGTGCGGTTCGTCGAGGGCCGGATCAGGTCGCGGTCAGCGGTACGCCGATCTGGATGTCGAAGTACGCCACCAGGTCATCTCCCTCGACAGCGCCCCGGCTCGCGTCGATGATCACGACCGTTCCGGCCACGATGCCGGCGAAGCCGGTACCGGATCGCCGGGACCGTTCGATGCGCTCCGTGACCGGACGGCGGACCGCCTCGGTAAGGAAGGTGAGGCCGTGCGGGAACTCCTCGCCGAGCAGGTGCCGTTGCCGCCCGGACTCGATCAGGCTACCGATGCCGAACTGGGCCGAGACGATCTGATCACCACGGAGGGCGACCCGGAAGTAGCCGTTCGACCGGGGGCGGTTGCAGCTCTGCCGGGGTGGATAGAAGCAGTCGTAACCACCGGCCAGAAGATCATCGACAGCGGAGCTCATCGTGGTGGCGTAGTGCTCGGAGCCGAACGGCCAGCGCCGCACGGAGGTGTCCCGGGCGGTGACGACCAGTCCGTTGTGCCCGTCGTAGCGGTAGTCCGCGTGTGTGTCCCGCCACCCCGTCCGGGGGATGTCGTCACTCCGCCGCGTCGTACGGGTCTCGAGATCGAAGTCGTCGATCTCCTGTCGCACACGATCACCGGCGCCGGGCCAGATCGCGGTCAGCGCCGGTGCCGCGGCCGCGGCGACCTGGTCGTCCTCATGGTTCACCCGGGTGGATGGGAACCACGCCCAGGCGAGCCGGTCGTCGCGGTCGAGCAGGAACTGCGCCACCTGCGGATGGACCGTGTCCGCCTCGTCGCGGCGACCGATCCGGCACCACACGGCGCGGCCGTCCGCGTTGGCTCTGACCTGCGCGCAGAACCAACCGGTCTCTCTCAACGGCCGGGTGAGAGCCCCTGCCGTACCGTCGGCAGGGACCGGTTCGGCCTGCGAGCTCTCACCCGCCGCGTCGTGCTCGTAGACGCCGGCGGGCGGCAGCGACGGCGGACCCTCCGGCCGGGTGCAGCCCGTCAGCGTGAGCGGACCGAGGCACATGATCACAAAGACGACGGCAAGCACTCGGCGGGCCGGTCGATGCCGGCATGCGGGCGCGGAGAACAGGTGGGACACGGAGTTCATCGAAGCAGATGCCTCCCCAGGGGGCCGCCCTCCCGCTTTCGGCTCGATGATCTGCAAGGGGAGCAACATGGTTGAGCGGTGTTTCGGCAAGCTCGAGCAGCGGCGGGCCATGGCCACCCGCTTCGGCAAGCTCGCCGGCCGCTATCTCGCAGGTGCCGTCATCGCGTCTCTGATGCTCTGGCTCCGCCACGCGGAATTGTCAGACACGGCGGCAGGCGCCGGTAGGAGAGGCAGCACTTCCTCGGCCGGGTAGCCGAACAAATCGATGTCGTTCCAGACGACCGGAGTCGCCTCCGCATAGGCCGCTGATCCGTGGACGTCGATGCGGGCCAATCGGTCAGCGCTTCTGGGGCCGCCGCCCCCGAATTGCATGACCACACCTTCGATCCGGGCGGTGAAACTCCATCATCGCGTCATCATCCACCGAACCGCTGCCCGGTATGGCGTCCTCGGCGACCTGGAGGCGGATCATCCCTGCGTCGCGGGGCTTGCGGCTGGACACCCTCAAGACGCGGCGTTGGGCGAGATCGTGGAGTGATACCCCTGCCCCGGGGAGACAGCACGCCGTACTCTGACCCCACGACCCCAAGGAGAGCCCATGAGCGTCGAACTCGCCCGTGTCGGCCGCGGCCGGGCCGAGGGCCGCACGCCGATGTGCGGGGGCGGCGGCTACGTCGCCCGCGAGTACCTGGCGGCGGAGGCCGACGTGTTGCGGACTCACGAGCGCGATCATCTGATCAGGAGTACGCCAGACCCTGAGTTCTGCCTGTAGCCGGTGACGCCTGCACGCCGCGGCGCCCCCTGTCCCGGGGTGGGGGCCTCTGTCCGCCCCGAGGGGCAGGGAACGCCGTACCCCGCTGTCCGCGACCGTCGCCGGCGGTGGGACGCCGCCTGGCCCGCACAGGTGGAATTCGCTGGAAGGAGTAGGTGAATGACCGACACCAGAGCCGATTTCCTGTCCACTGCCCGCTCGGCTGCGGATCTGCTGCGTGATCCGGCGGTCGCCGCCGCCTGGAGCCGGCCGAGCGCGCTGCCGGAGTTCAGCGTGGCCGGTCTGGCGGGACACATGGCCTACCAGATCCTGGCCGTCCCACGGCTTTTGACCGGCCCGGTGCCGCACGAGGAGACCATCGCCCTGCTGGATCACTACACCCGGGTGGGCTGGATCGGCGCGAGCCTCGACGACGACATCAACGTCCGCATCCGGCGGGGCGGTCAGGAGGTCTCGGTCGAAGGACACGCGGCACTGGTGGCGCGCGTGGACTCGGCCCTCGGGGAACTGGACGGCACCCTCGCCTCGGCGGCGAACCGGCCGGTGCGCATCCCGCTGTGGGGGCCATGGTCACTGGCGCTCGACGACATGCTGATCACCCGGATGATGGAGCTCGCCGTCCACTCCGACGACCTGGCGGTCAGCGTGGGCGTGGCGACACCCACGCTCCCGCCCGGCGCCGTCGACACGGTGATCGGCCTGCTGGCCCGCCTGGCCGTGCGCCGCCACGGCCCGACCGACGTCCTACGGGCACTCAGCCGCGCCGAACGCGCCCCGGCCACCATCACCGCCTTCTGAAGGCCGGGGTCTCCGTACCGGTGGTCCGGGTCACACGGGCACGGCTCGCGGAGACGGCCAGGTGACCGGCCCCGGCGGTGCGGGCCGAGGTTGGAGCCCGCGGTCCTGAACAGGCACTCGGCGCGCGGACAGGGTGGGGCGCCGGGGCCCGGGTCATGCCGGCGGCGGGTGGAAACCGGCCCCCGGCACCCGCGTGGCGCCGGGGACCGGAATCCGAGCGTCGGCGACGACCCGGAACCCGCGGATCAGGAACGACTGAACCGGAGCGTGACCAGCTCGAACGGGCGCAGCGACACCGCCACCGACCCGCCGGCCGGCTCTGGCGCGGCCGTGCCGGCGAGCGGGCGCTCCAGCAGGTCGGTGACGGCGACCCCAGTGGCGGTGAAGCCGGTGGAGATCCGGGCGCGGGCCCTGCCTCCCCGGGACTCGTGGAAGCGGACGACCACGTCCCCGCTCCCGTCGTCGGCCAGCTTCACGGCGGTCACCACGATCGCGTCGTCGTCCACGGTGACCAGCGGAGCGACCTCGGCGTCGCCCGGGACCCGCCGCTCGGGCAGATTGAGGAACCAGCCCTCGCGCACCGCGTCGCCGATCGTCGCGCCGGGCACCAGCGCGTGCCGGAACCGGTGCAGGCCCTGGTCGGTCTCGGGGTCGGGGAACCGCGGCGCGCGCAGCAGCGACACCCGCAACGTGGTGGTCGTGCCCCGGTCGGACGCGCGCACGGTTCGGGTGACGTCGTGGCCGTAGGTGGAGTCGGTGACCAGCGCCACGCCCCAGCCCGGCTCCTCCAGGTGCACGAACTTGTGGTTGCACGCCTCGAACTTGGCCGCCTCCCAGCTCGTGTTGGTGTGGGTGGCGCGGAAGGCGTGGCCGTACTGGCTCTCGGAGGCGTAGCGGTCGGCGTGCACGTCCAGCGGGAAGGCCAGCTTGAGGAACTTCTCGGTCTCGTGCCAGTCCACCTCGGTGCGGATGTCGAGCCGCCCGGCCTCCACGGTGAGGACCTGCGTGACCCTGGACCTTCCGAAGGAGCGCACCACGCGGACCGAGCCCGGCTCCTCGCCGGGCGTGACCTCGTCGGCGTCCACCAGGTCGGTCACCGTGTTCCGGTAGAACTGGTCCACGTCCCAGGCGTCCCACATGTTCGGGAAGTCGGGGTGGATCTGCAGCAGGTTGGCGGCCTGCCCCGGGGCGACCGTCTCCCGCCCGGCCCGCAGGTCACAGGCGGAGACGACGAGGCCGCGGTCGTCGATCTCCACCCGGAGCAGGCCGTCGTCCAGGACGTACCCGCCCTCGTCGCGCGCGCGGAGTCCGCCGCGGGTGGGGGCCGGGGCCATGGCCGCGCCGCCGGCCGGGACGCCGTTGCGGGCGTGCGGCGCGGCGTTGAAGACCAGCTCGCCGGAGCCGGCGTTCCCCGCGAGGGCCCGCTGCGCGTCGTCGATGATCTCGTTCAACTCGGCGGCCACGGCGGCGTACGTCTTCTCGGCCTCGCGGTGCACCCAGGCGATGGACGAGCCGGGCAGGATGTCGTGGAACTGGTGGAGCAGCACCGTCTTCCAGATCCGGTCGAGCCGCTCGTGGGGGTAGGCGAACCCGGTGCGCACGGCCGCGGTGGCCGCCCACAGCTCGGCCTCGCGCAGCAGCGACTCGCTGCGGCGGTTGCCCTGCTTGGTCTTGGCCTGGCTGGTGAGCGTGGCGCGGTGCAGCTCCAGGTAGAGCTCGCCGACCCAGACCGGCGGGGCGGGGTACTCCGCCTCGGCCCTGGCGAAGAACTCGGCGGGCGTCTCCCAGACGACGGCGGCCGACCCCTCCAGGTCGCGCATCCTGGCCGCCTTGGCGACCATCTCGCGGGTGGTGCCGCCGCCTCCGTCGCCCCAGCCGGTGGGGGCCAGTGAGTGCCGCGCCACGCCCTTGTCCTTGAAGTTGCGCGCGGCGTGGGCGATCTCGCCGCCCTTCATCGAGCAGTTGTAGGTGTCCACCGGCGGGAAGTGGGTGAAGATCCGGGTGCCGTCGATGCCCTCCCACAGGAACGTGTGGTGGGGGAACTTGTTGACCTGGCTCCAGGAGATCTTCTGGGTGAGCAGCCGCTTCGACCCGGCCGCCTTGATGATCTGCGGCAGCCCGGCGGCGAAGCCGAACGTGTCGGGCAGCCACGCCTCCTCGTTCTCGACGCCGAACTCCTCCAGGAAGAAGCGCTTGCCGTGTACGAACTGCCGGGCCATGGCCTCCGATCCGGGCATGTTCGTGTCCGACTCCACCCACATGCCGCCGGCCGGGACGAACCGCCCATCGTTCACGGCCTTGACGACCCGGGCCCAGACCTCCGGCCGGTGCTCCTTGATCCACGCCCACTGCTGCGCCTGGGACATGGCGAAGACGAACTCCGGCTCGTCCTCCAGCAGCGCGGTCATGTTGGAGGCCGTACGGGCGACCTTGCGCACGGTCTCGCGCAGCGGCCACAACCAGGCCGAGTCGATGTGGGCGTGCCCGACCGCGCTGATCCGGTGGGCCGAGGGCGCGGCGGGCGTGGCCAGCACCCCGGCCAGCTCGGCGCGGGCGGCGGCGGCCGTGCCGTTGACGTCCTGCAGGTCGATCGCGTCGAGGGCCCGCTCGACGGCGCGCAGCAGCTCCCAGCGGCGGGCGCCGTCCACGGGCAGCTCCGCCATCAGCTCGCCGAGCACCTCCAGGTCGATCACGAGCTGCCAGACGGTCTCGTCGAAGACCGCCAGGTCCATGCGGGCCAGCCGGTACTGCGGCTCGCTCCCGGCCGTCTCCCTGTCCCCGAGCTTCGTGGGCAGGAAGGGGTGGTAGTCGAGGATCACCGGGTTGGAGGCGGCCTCGATGTGCAGCCGTACCTCCTCGCCGCCCTCCACCGGGGCGCCGATCCGCACCCACTGGTTGCGCGGGTTGAGGCCCTTCACCGGACCGCCGTCGGGCCGGTAGACCAGGCCCTCGCACTGGAAGCCCGGCATGTTCTCGTCGAAGCCCAGATCGAGAATCGCCTCCACGGTCCGGCCCGCCCACTCGGCGGGCACCGTGCCCGTGACGGTGAACCAGCTCGTACCCCACGGCGCGCCCCACGCGTCACCGACCGCGATCGGCGCGGGGGAGGCCGTCAGGCCCTCGGCCACCGGCACGGGCTCGCCGGGCGCGTGCCAGACGGCCACGTCCAGCGGCGTGGACGCGGGGTACACCGCGGGGCGGATCCGCTCGTCGAGCACCCGCTTGAGCCGGTTCTCGACCAGGGCGCGGTCGTCGTGCATGGAAAGACTCCTCGGTGAAGTTGTCGATCAGCCCTTGATCGCGCCCTCTTCGACGCCGCGGAAGAAGAACCTCTGCAACGACGCGAAAAGGATGACGATGGGGATGAAGGAGATCATGGTTCCGGCCGCCGGCAGCCGGGGGTTGTTGGTGAACGTCCCGTTGAGGTACTGCAGGCCCACGGTGAGCGTGAAGTTCTCCGGGTCGTTGAGGACGATGAGCGGCCACAGGAAGTCGTCCCAGGCCCCGATGAACGCGAAGATCGTGATCACGCTCAGCATGCCCCGCACGTTCGGCAGGCCGATGTGGACCAGCCGCTGCCACGGGGTCGCGCCGTCGATGACCGCGGCCTCGTCCATCTCCTGGGGGATGGCCTGGAACGCGGTGCGCATCAGCAGCACGTTCAGCATGCCGATCGCGCCGGGCAGCGCGACGCCCAGCAGGGTGTCCGCCAGGCCGAGCCCGCGCACGGTGATGTACTGCGAGATGATCGTCACCTCGCCCGGCAGCACCAGCGTGGCCAGGAACCCCACGAGCAGAAGCTTCGCACCCCGGAACCTCAGCCGGGCCAGCGCGTAACCGGCTAGGGTCGCTCCGGCGGCGTTGCCCAGGACCACGATGGCGGCCACGACGAGTGAGTTGACGGCGTACGACCACACCGGGATGGTCTCGGCGACCTGGGCGTAGTTGTCCAGCGTGGGCTGCTTCGGCAGGAAGCTCGGGGTCTCGGTGTAGATGTCCTCGTGCAGGCTCTTCAGCGAGGTGGACAGCTGCCACAGGAACGGCGAGATCAGCAGCAGGAGCACCAGCACGAGCAGCGCGTAGCGCAGGACCAGCTCGGCAGGTCCCGGGCTGCCGAATCCGTCCCGCCTCCGCCGCCGCGTACGGCTCGCGTGCCGGCTCGGGCCCGGGCCGGGCTTAGGCCCCGGTCCGCCGTACGGTGCGCCGTGCGGCCGGGGTGCGGCGCGTGGTGTGACGTCGGGCATGTCAGGCCGCCTTCCTGTTGAGCCGGAGCAGCAGGAGCATCGGGCCGACCGTGATGACGAACAGCACGATGCTGAGCGCCGACGCGTAGCCGAAGTGGCCGTAGAAGCCGCGGCTGTACATCTGGATGAGCATCACGACGGACTGGGCGCGCCCGCCGGGGCCGCCGGTGCCGTTCGAGAGGATGAACAGCTCCGAGAACACGCGCAGCGCCGAGACCGCCACCATCACCGAGACCAGCAGCATCGTGTTCCGCACGCCGGGGATCGTCACGCTCCGGAACCGGCGGACCGGTCCGGCCCCGTCCACGGCCGCGGCCTCGTGCAGCTCCCGCCGGACGTTCCCGAGCGCCGAGAGGTAGATGATCATGTAGTAGCCGAGCCCTTTCCACACGGTCAGCGAGATGGCGCTGAACACCAGCAGCCAGCGCTCGGTGAGGAACGGGATCGGTTCGGTGATGACGCCGAGCCACTGCGCGAACCCGTTGACCAGGCCGCGGTCGTTCAGGGCCCAGCTCCAGATCAGCGCGACCACCACGGCGGAGGCGACGACCGGCGTGTAGAAGGCGGTGCGGAAGAACGCGATGCCCGGGATCTTCTTCTCGACCAGGATCGCCAGGAGCAGCGGCAGGATCGTGAGCAGCGGCAGGCAGACCAGCATGAACACGATGCTGTTGAGCAGCGCGTCGGCGAGCTGGGCGTCGCTCAGCACCCGGGCGAAGTTGTCCAGGCCGGTGAAGCGCCCGCCGCCCAGCGGCTTCGCGTTCGTGAACGCCAGGACGATCGTGTTGATCGACGGCCAGACGTTGAACACGAGCAGCCACAGCGCGGCGGGCGCCATCAGCGCCCAGGGCGTGAACAGGCGGCGCAGCCGCCCCTGGTGGGTCGATGCGGGAGACGTCACTGGTTGAGCAGCTTGTTGCACTCGGCGACCGCGGTGTCGAGGGCCTCCTTGGCGGAGATCTCACCGGTGAGGGCGGCCGAGACCTGCTGCCGGATGAGCTTGCTCATCGCGTCGGTGACCTCGAAGGGCTGGAGGACCTCCGCCTTGGCCAGGGAGGTGAAGGCGATGACCTTGGCATCCCCGACGTTGGTGCCGTCGCTCTTGCTGAAGAACGGGTCGTTCGCCGAGGCCTTCGTGCTCGGGAAGACGCTCACCAGATGGGCGAAGGCGGACTGGTTCTCCGGACTGGTCACCCAGCGGGCCAGTGCGATCGCGGCCGGAAGGTTCTTGGTCCTCTTCGAGACCGACAGGCCCTGGACGTACAGCGGCGGGATGCCGAAGTCGGGGGAGGGCACGATCTTGGGTGCGAGCGAGGGGTTCTCGTTGGCCACGCTCGTGATGTGGTTGCCGCCGCCGGTGGTCCAGGCCACCGCGCCCTCGTTGAACAGCTTGGCGTTGCCGGCGTACGTGTCGGTCAGCACGTCGCGCGGCATCAGGCCCTCCTTGAAGGCGGCGCGGTACTTGTCGATCACCGCGGCGGCCTCGGGAGTGTTGAAGACGAACTTCGTGCCGTCCTCGGACAGGATCTCGACCCCCGCCTCCTTCAGGTCCCCGAGCTCGGGGCGGCGGCTCATCAGCAGGACCTTGCCGCCCGACTTCTCCTTCATGATCCGGGCCTGCTCGACCAGTTCGTCGAAGGACGCCGGCGGCTTCTTCGGGTCCAGCCCGTACTTCTCCATCAACTCGGAGTTCCAGTAGTTGACGTCGGTGTTGAGGTACCACGGGTAGCCGTAGGTGCCCTGGTGGCCGCGGAACCGGTACGCGTCGAGGCCGCCCGCGACGTACTCGTCGGCCAGCTTGGCGTCCACCTGGGCGACGTCGAGCAGCATGTCCTGCTTGACCAGCGGCCGGGCGAAGTCGGGCGGCAGGTTGACGACGTCGGGCAGGGTGCCGCCCGCGGCCTGGCTGAGGACCTTGTCGGAGTAGGCGTCGGCGGGCTGGTCGAGCCACTCGACGTCGGTGCCCGGGTACTTCTTCTCGAAGGCGCCGATCACGCCCTCCATGTACTGGGTGAACTTGGGCTTCAGCGCCCACGTCTGCAGCGTGACCTTGCCCTTCACCTCGCCGGTGGCGGCCGCGGCCGGAGCGGCGCCGCCCTCCGGGTCGGCCCCCCGAGCCCGCATCCCGAGGCGATCATGACCGTCGCCAGAACCGGCCCTGCCCAGCGCCTGCGCATGGTACTCTCCTTGGCCTCTAAATCGCTTTAGTTGCCGGACTATCTCCCCGGCTAGACTCGTGTGTCAATAGCTGAGACGAACTTGTGAAGGAGCCGCGGTGAACCGGCCGACCATCGCCGACATCGCCGAGCGGGCCGGGGTCTCGAAGGGCGCGGTGTCCTTCGCGCTCAACGGACGCCCCGGGGTCGCGGAGGCCACCCGCGCGCGGATCCTGCAGGTCGCGAAGGAGATGAACTGGCGTCCGCACAGCGCCGCGCGGGCCCTGGGCGGGGCCCGCGCCGAGGCGGTGGGCCTGGTCATCGCCCGGCCCGCCCGCACCCTCGGGGTGGAGCCGTTCTTCGCCCAGTTGCTGTCCGGGCTCCAGGCGGGGCTGTCGGCGCGGTCGGTGGCCCTGCACCTGCTGATCGTCGAGGACGCCGAGGCCGAGATGGAGGTCTACCGCGAGTGGGCCTCCGCGCACCGGGTGGACGGGTTCGTCATGGTGGACCTGAAGGTCCGCGACCCGCGTGTCGAGGTCCTGGAGGAGCTGGGGGTGCCCGCCGTGGTGCTCGGCGGGCCGGGCGGGCACGGCGGGCTGTCCAGCGTGTGGGCCGACGACCGCGAGGCGATGCTGTCGGTGCTGGAGTACCTCGCCGCGCTCGGCCACCGCCGGGTCGCCCACGTCGCCGGACTCCCCGGGTTCCGGCACACCCAGCGCCGCGTGCGCGCGCTGCGCGACTCCGTGCGCCGCCTGGGGCTGGCGGACGCGGTGTCCGTGCCCACCGACTTCAGCGACTCCGAGGGCGCCGCGGCGACCAGGACGCTGCTGTCCCGCCCCCGCCGGCCGACCGCCATCGTCTACGACAGCGACGTGATGGCGCTGGCCGGGCTGGGCGTCGCGGGCGAGATGGGCGTGCGGGTGCCGGACGAGCTGTCCATCGTCGCCTTCGACGACTCGGTGCTGACCCGCATCGCGCACCCCGCCATCACCGCGCTCTCGCGCGACACCTTCGTCTTCGGCAGGCGGCTCGCCGAGGTGATGCTGGAGGTGATCGACGAGCCCGGCCTGCGCCGGGACGTCAGGACGGCGACCCCGCGCCTCACCGTCCGGGAGAGCACGGCTCCGCCCGGGGTCTTGGCAGGATAACTAAATCGGTTTAGGCTCCGCCGGGAGATCGGACGACCCCCGGAGGACGTGTGCCCCTGTCCCGCCCCACCCGCTTCGGTGCCAACTACGTGCCCTCGGCGGGCTGGTTCCACAGCTGGCTCGACCCCTCGCCCGACACCTACCGCCGGGACTTCGAGGACCTCGCCGGGATCGGCCTGGACCACGTGCGCGTGTTCCCGGTCTGGCCGTGGATCCAGCCCAACCGCGCGCTGATCCGGCGGCGCGGCGTCGACGACGTGCTCGCGCTCATCGACGTCGCCGCCGAGTTCGGCCTGTCCGTCGCGGTGGACCTGCTCCAGGGACACCTGTCCAGCTTCGACTTCCTGCCGTCATGGGTGCTGACCTGGCACCGGCGCAGCGTCTTCACCGACCGCGACGTCCGCGACGGCATCGCCGCGTACGCCGACACGCTGACGCGCGCCGTGGCGAGCCGGGACAACGTGTTCGCCGTGACGCTCGGCAACGAGGTCAACAACCTCTACCCGGCCAACCCCACCACGCCGCAGGAGTCCCGGAGCTGGGCGGCCGAGCTGATCGACGTCGTCCGCGCCGCCGCGCCCGGCCTGCTCTCCCTGCACTCGCTGTACGACGCCACGTGGTACGATCCGGGGCACCCGTTCCACCCGGCCGACAACGTGGACCTCGGCGACCTGACGACCGTCCACTCATGGGTGTTCAACGGCGTCTCGGAGATCGACGGCCCGCTCGGGCCCGCCACCGTCACCCACGCCGACTACCTCGTCGAGCTGGCCGCGGCCACCGCGCTCGATCCGGCCCGGCCCGTGTGGCTGCAGGAGATCGGCGTGCCCCTGCCCGACGTGCCCGGGGCCGACGCCGCGGAGTTCGTCCGCCGCACGCTCGACGCCGTGACCGCCAACCCGGCGCTGTGGGGCGTCACCTGGTGGTGCTCCCACGACCTGGACCGGTCGCTGGCCGACTACCCCGAGCGGGAGTACGACCTGGGCCTGTTCACCGTGGACCACCGCCCCAAGCCCGCGGCCAAGGAACTGGAGGCCGTCATCGGCGAAGTCCGCCGCGCCGCCGGGACCGGTCGGATCGCCGGGACGGGCCGCACCGCCGGAGGCCGGCGCGCCCTGCGCTGCCCGGTCGACCTGCGGACCCAGCCGGAGCGCCGGGCCGAGGTCGCGCCCGGCGGCCCCTTCCACACCGAGTGGGTACGGCTGCGCCAGGCCGGCCCGCTCGCCATCGTCGCCGGCGACCGCGCCGACGACGCGCAACACCTCAGGACTCGGGGGATCGACGCAGTTATCACCCAGGCGTAAGGAGCCACCGATGCGTCGTCGTGTGTTACCCGCCGTGTGCGGGGCCGTGATCGCGACGTTCCTCGTCGCATTCCCCGCCCACGCGGACCCGGAGAACCCGGGCCTCACGGCACCGCCGGGGACCCCGTCCCCGGTCGGCACCACCATCCCGTCCATCCCGTCCACCCCGTCCACCGCGTCCGCCGCGGACCCGCGGCCGTCCACGCCCGCGCGGCCGAGGCGGCCGAGCCGGGCGCCCAGCCGTACGCCTCCTACTGGTACCCGAACACGATCCTCGGCTGGGACCCGGCGACGGACCCGGACGCGCGGTTCAACAGGTCCCGGGTGCCGCTGCGGCCGCGCACCTCCGACCCGGCGCTGAAGGCGAACGCGAACGCCCGCGCCGGCGAGGGCGAGATCGCCTCGCTGGTGTCGTTCGCGCCCACCTCGGGCAACCCCTCGCAGGGCTCGCTCGACCCGAACTACTACGCCTTCACCTACTGGCAGTACATCGACACGCTCGTCTTCTGGGGCGGCTCCGCGGGTGAGGGCCTGATCCTCGCCCCCAACGCGACGGTGATCGACGCCGCCCACCGCAACGGCGTCAAGGTGTACGGCACGGTGTTCTTCCCGCCCACGGCGTACGGCGGGCAGATCCAGTGGGTACGCGACTTCACCCGGAAATCCGGCTCGTCCTACCCCGTCGCCGACAAACTGGTGCAGGCGGCTCAGTATTACGGGTTCGACGGCTGGTTCATCAACCAGGAGACGGCGGGCGGCGACGCCGCGCTGGCGACCGAGATCCGCTCGCTGATGAAGTACGCCCGCGCCAAGGGCCCGGTCGAGTTCATGTGGTACGACGCGATGACCGAGAGCGGCTCGGTCTCCTGGCAGGACGCGCTCAACGGGAACAACGACGCGTTCCTGGAGGACGGCGGCCGCGTCGCGGACTCCATGTTCCTGGACTTCGGCTGGGGCTCCGGAGCCCTGGCCTCCTCGCGCACCCACGCCCGGGGCCTCGGCCGGGACGAGCACGAGCTGTACGCGGGCATCGACACCGAGGCGAACGGATACGACACCGGGGTGAACTGGGACGCGGTGTTCCCCACCGGGCAGCCGCACGTCACCTCGCTGGGCATCTACCGGCCCGAATGGACGTGGAAGTCCTCCTCGGGCCCGGCCGACTTCCGCACCCGTGACTCCCGGTTCTGGGTGGGCGCGAACGCCGACCCGTCCAACACCGCGACCTCCTCCTCCTGGAAGGGCCTGGCGAACTACATCGCCGAGTCCACGGCCGTGACCGCGAAGCCGTTCGTCACCGGGTTCAACACCGGCCACGGCGATTTCTACAACGTCGCCGGGACCCGCGTGCGCACCGGCGGCTGGAACAACCTGTCGGTGCAGGACGTGCCGCCCACCTACCGGTGGGTGGTGGAGTCCGCCGGGACCCGGCTCACGCCGTCCATCGACTACGGCGACGCCTACGAGGGAGGCTCCTCGCTGCGGCTCACCGGCAGGCTCGACGCGGCCAACACCGTGCGGCTCTACCAGACGAGGCTGCCGGTGACGGCCGACACCAAGCTGTCCGTCGTGGTCAAGACCCCGGTCGCGGGCCCGACCCGCCTGAAGGCGGCGGTCGCCTTCACCGACGCGCCGACCACCTTCACCACGCTCGACCTCGGATCGACGGGCGGCACCGGCTGGGAGCGCAGGACCCTGGACCTGTCGGCGTACGCCGGCAGGACCATCGCCCAGCTCGGCCTGCGCGCCGAGGGCTCGGTCACCTCCTACGACATCCGGGTCGGGCAGCTCGCCGTGTACGACGGGGCCGTGGACACGCCCGCCGCGCCCTCCGGCCTCCAGGTGCTCGGCGCGGCCGACGTGTCCCCGTCCCGCAAGTCGCTCCGCCTGGCCTGGACCCCGTCCGGCTCCGGCCAGGTCCACCACTACGACGTCTACCGCCGCGATGCCGGCGGCTCCCGGACCTACCTGGGGGCGACCCCGAACGACGCGTACTTCGTGCCGCAGCTCGACCGGGCGGGCTCGGAGACCGGTACGACGATCGAGGTCGAGGCCGTCTCCACCGAGTACGGCCGATCACCCGCGGCCACCGCGACCGTCACCTGGTCCGGCGAGCCCGGCGAGGAGAACGTCGCGCTCGGCCGTACGGCGACCGCCTCCGGGCAGTGCAACGCGAACGAGGGTCCCGCCAAGGCCGTGAACGGCAGCGTCACGGGCGGGAACTCCGACAAGTGGTGCACGACGACCGGTGAGAAGTGGCTGGAGGTGGACCTCGGCTCGGTCCGCTCGCTGAGCCGCCTCGTGGTCCGGCACGCCCAGGCCGGCGGGGAGTCCGCGCAGTTCAACACCCGGGACTTCACGATCCAGGTGCGCTCCGGCTCCTCCGACCCGTGGCAGACCGCCGTGACGGTCACCGGCAACACGGCGGCCTCCACCACCCACCCCGTCACGCTGACCGCCCGGTACCTCCGGCTGTCCATCACCAAACCGACCCAGAACACCGACCCCGCCGCCCGGATCTACGAGTTCGAGGCGTGGGGGAGGTAGCGCGGTAACGCGCGTCACCCGTCCGGCCGTGCCTCCGGGGCCCCGGTGCCTCCGGCGGCCCCGGGGGCACGGCCGGCCACCGACCCGCAGAGAGGAACCCCGTGTCAGTCACCATCGTCTCCGTGGAGTCCACGGACCTGTTCGTGGGCACCGAGGACGCCCCGCGCCAGGTGCTGCGCGTGACGCTCGACGGCCCGCCCGCGCGGGTCGCCGTCACCGGCCCCGGCGTCACGGGCGGGGCCGAGGGGTCCGGCGAGGTCGAGGTCCCGCTGGAGATCGCCGATCCGGTTCCGGGGGCCGGGATCCCGGTCGTGGTGACGGCGGGGGAATCCCGCGCCGAGGGCGTGGTCGTCGTGGCCGAGCCCGGCTGGACGATGTTCCTGGTCTCGCACTTCCACTACGACCCGGTCTGGTGGAACACGCAGGCCGCCTACACCTCCCCGTGGGAGCTGCTGTCCGGCGACGCCACCACCCGCCCGCTGTGGGAACGCAACGGCTTCGCCCTCGTGGAGGCGCACCTGGACCTGGCGCTGCGCGACCCGGTCTACAGGTTCGTGCTGGCCGAGATCGACTACCTCAAGCCGTACTTCGACCTGCACCCCGAGCGCCGCGCCGACCTGCGGCGGCTCATGGAACGCGGGCAGGTCGAACTGGTCGGCGGCACCTACAACGAGCCCAACACCAACCTCACCGGGGCCGAGACCACGATCCGGAACATCGTGTACGGCGTCGGCTACCAGCGCGACATCCTCGGCGGCGAGCCCGCGACCGCCTGGCAGCTCGACGCGTTCGGGCACGATCCGCAGTTCCCCGGCCACCTCGCGGCGGCCGGGCTGACCGGCAGCGCCTGGGCCCGCGGCCCGTTCCACCAGTGGGGCCCGATCCAGAAGAACTTCCGCGAGGCCAAGGACGACGTCACCGTGATGCAGTTCCCCAGCGAGTTCGAGTGGATCTCACCGTCGGGACTCGGGGTGCTGACGCACTTCATGCCGCACCACTACTCCGCCGGCTGGTGGATGGACTCCTCCGCCGACCTGACCACCGCCGAGCAGGCCGTGTACGAGCTGTACCGCAAGCTCAAGCCGGTCGGGGCCACGAAGAACCTGCTGCTTCCCGTGGGCACCGACTACACCCCGCCGAACAAGTGGGTCACCGAGATCCACCGCTCCTGGAACGCCCGGTACGTCTGGCCGCGGTTCGTCTGCGGCACCCCGCGGGACTTCCTCGACGCGGTCCGGGCCGAGCTGGCGGCCTCCGGGCGGCGGCCCAGCCCGCAGACCCGCGACATGAACCCGATCTACACGGGCAAGGACGTCTCCTACATCGACACCAAGCAGGCGCAGCGGGCCGGCGAGGTCGCCGCGGTGGACGCGGAGAAGCTCGCCACGATCGCCGCGCTGGAAGGGCTCGGCGCCTACCCCGAGGCCGCGCTGGACAAGGTGTGGCGGCAGCTCGCCTACGGCGCCCACCACGACGCGATCACCGGCAGCGAGTCCGACCAGGTCTACATCGACCTGCTGTCCGGCTGGCGCGAGGCGTACGACCTGGCGGCGGCCGTACGGGACGCCTCGCTCGACGCGCTCGTCGCCCGCGTGGACACCACCGGGGAAGGCGTCGCGGTCGTCGTCGCCAACACGCTCTCCTTCGACCGGTCGGCGCCCGTGGCCGTACGGCTGCCCGCCGGGCTCGACGGCGGACGGGTGCTCGACGACGCCGGCGCGGAGGTGCCGTGCGTCGTGGACCGGGGGACCCTGCGCTTCCTGGCCGAGGACGTGCCCGCGACCGGCTGGCGCACCTGGCGGCTCCTGCCCGGCGCACCGGGCGCGGAGCCGGCGTGGACCCCCGCGGAGGGCGTGACGATCGAGAACACCCGCTACCGCGTCACCGCCGATCCCGAGCGCGGTGGCGGCCTGTCCGGGGTGTTCGACAGGAAGGCCGGGCGCGAGCTGATCCGGGACGGCGAGGTCGGCAACGAGCTGCGCGTCTACGAGGAGTACCCGGCTCACCCCGACTTCGGCGAGGGTCCCTGGCACCTGGTGCCCAAGGGGCCGGTGGCCGGCGCGGCGCAGGGCGCGGCCCGGGTGCGCCGCGAGACCTGTCCGCTCGGCGAGCGCCTGGTGGTCACCGGGACCGTGGACGGCATCGGCTACGAGCAGACCGTCACCCTCTGGGACGGCGTGGACCGCGTGGACTGCGCCACCCGCGTCCTCGACTACGCCGGCGCCGACCGGCTGCTGCGCCTGCGCTTCCCGGCGGACCTGCCCGGCGCGCTCCCGGTGAGCGAGGTGGCCGGGGCCGTCATCGGACGCGGGTTCGCCCTGCCCGACGTGGACGCGGCCGAGGCCCCGTGGACCCTCGACAACCCCGCCAACACCTGGTTCGGCCTGGGCTCCACCGCCCGCGTCACGCTCACCGGGCCCGGCGGCCGCCCGCTGGGAGACCGGGCACTGGGGGTGGCCGAGGTGGTCGTACCCGCCCTGGACGACGCGGCCGGCGTCCGCGACCTGCTCGTCGCGCTGGTCCGGGCCGGTGTGACCGCGACCACGGCGAGCGCCGGCTGGTCCCGCTACGGCTGGCTCGACG
The DNA here is from genome assembly GCF_050942225.1 of Streptosporangium sandarakinum. Lineage (NCBI taxonomy): Bacteria > Bacillati > Actinomycetota > Actinomycetes > Streptosporangiales > Streptosporangiaceae > Streptosporangium > Streptosporangium sandarakinum. The sequence continues at coordinate 4,389,158 of NZ_CP192034.1, read as the reverse complement.
TGGACTCCAACCTCCCCGACTTCCGGATCATGGTCGGCGGGCCGGCGGAGAACGACGCGGTGCGCGAGGTGCTGGAGAGCGCCGGGCCGGCCTACGCCGAGGCCCTGGCCCGGGACGGCCGCGTCTGGGTGCCGGCCGCGCGGCCGCTGCGCGAGGTGTGGCGGCCCAACGCCGACCTGCGCGGCCTGCGCGCGCTGCCCGCCCTGGTCACCACGGACCCCGCGGCGCTGACCGCCGACCTCGCCGACGCCCGCGTGAGCGCCTTCTGCCCGGGGGAGATCCCGGAGTCGGAACCGCTCACCGGCCACACCGTCGCGCTGCTCACCTACGGCCTGCCGGGCTTCGCCGTCGATCCGGCCGGGACGCTGCACCTGTCGCTCATGCGCTCGTGCACCGGCTGGCCGTCCGGCGTGTGGATCGATCCGCCCCGCCGCACGCTGCCCGGCGGCGCGGGCTTCCAGCTCCAGCACTGGACCCACGAGTTCCGCTACGCGCTGGTCTCCGGCGAGGGCGACTGGCGCGCGCTCACGCTGCCCGCGCAGGGACAGGAGTTCACCCACCCGCTGTACGCCGTGGTCGCCGAGCCGCACCCCGGGCCGCTCCCGCCGGCCCACTCCTACCTGCGTGTCGAGCCCGCCCGCGAGGTGCTGGTCGGTGCCCTCAAGCCGGCCGGCAACCCGATCGCGCACGGGTCGGCCGCCGCGCCGGACCCGGCGTCCGGCGTGACCGTGCGCCTGATGGAGTCCACCGGCCACGGCCGCGACGCCGTCCTCTCCGGCGCGCTGGCCCTCACCGGGGCGTACCGCGCCGACCTGCTCGAACGCCGGTGCGAACCGGTTCCGGGAGCCATCGCGCTGACCGGCGCCGAGGTCGCCACCGTGATCGCCGGACCCGGCCTGACCCCGTGCGGCGCCGGGACGGGGGCCCCGCCGTACGGGGGAGCGGTGCTGGGACCGGTGGCCGAGGCGGCGCAGCCGGTGCACTCGCGGTACTGGCTGCACAACCGGGGCCCGGCGCCGCTGGGCTACCTGCCGGTGAGCGTCGCGGTCTCGCCGGGGCTGGTACGGACCGAGGGGGAGCCGGTCGAGGTGTCGGTGGTGCTCTCCTCGCACCTGCTCGACGCCGACGTGGAGGGGGCGGCGGAGATCCTCGTGCCCGAGGGGTGGACGGCGAGCCTGACGCGGCGGCCGTACCGGCTCGCGGCCGGCGGGCACCTGCGGTTCCCGGTGACGATCACGCCGCCGGAGGGAGCGGAAGCGGGGATGTACTTCGCCGCCGCCCGGATCGGGCACGGCGGCCAGGTCGTCGAGGACGTGGTCACGCTCGCGGTCGGCGACCTGCCCGGCGTCCTGCCCGTGCCCGGTGACGTGCCCGAGGACTGGGTGGCGGCGCAGGGCAGCAAGGACGCCCCCGGCCGGGACACCGGCCTGTCGGTGGAGGTGACCGGGCCCGCCGTGCGCGTCGCCCCCGGCGGCCGGGCCTCCCTCGGGCTCACGCTGCGCAACCGCACCCGCGGGGAGATCCGCGGCGAGCTGCAGCTCGTCTCCCCCTGGGGGACCTGGGACCTGATCGCCGACCCGGTCCGCGGGTTCGCCGTCCCGGCGGGCGGGACCGCCACGGTGGAGTTCGAGGTGGCCGCCCCGCGCGACGCCGACCCGGGCTCCTCCTGGGCCCTGGTCAAGGTCATGTGGTACGGCCGCTGCCAGTACGCCCCGACCGTCGAGCTGGTGGTGACCCCGTGACGCGCGGCCCCTCCCACCACGGGTACGGTGACCCGGCCGGCGGGTACGCGCCCGTCACCGGGGAGCCCGACGCGCCCGGGGTGGGGGCCGTGCTCGGCTGGCTCGACGGGAAGCCCCTGCCGCGCGCCGAGCTGGACCGCCGGCTCGCCGCCCTGCGGACCGGACCCCGGTCCACCGCGCTCCCCGCACCGGGCACGGCCGAAGACCGGCAGCTCACACGCTGGGTGGCCCAGGTCGTGCTGACCGAGGAACTGTGCGCCGCCGAGGCCGCCGCGCGCGGGCTCGCCGCGGACGGCGCCCCGCCGGTCCGGCTCGATCAGCGTGCGGCCGTCGAACTGGGCTCCATCGCCGCGGCGGCCTACGAGGGCAGCGCGGCCGTCCGCGCCGTGTACGGGGCCGTCACCGCGGATGTCACCGTCTCCCCGGCCGAGGTGGCCGCCTACCGGGAGTCCACCGCGCGGCCGCCCGCCGGGCCGGTGTGGCGGCTGCGCACCCCGGACGGTGAGTTCGACGCCGAACCCGGCACCCTGCCGGCGGATCTGGCCGGGGCGCTGGGCTCCGCCGTACCGGGGCAGACCGTGACGGCCGGTCCCTGGGCCGCCACGCTCCTCGCCCGCCGCGAACCGGCACCGGACCCGGACCCGGACCCGGGGCCGGGACCGGGACCGGGACCGGGATCGCCCGGCCCGGAGGGCGCGCTCCTCGGCGCCGCGCGCCGCCTGGCGTTCGTGCGCTGGCTCGACCACGCGCGCGCCCACCGGCTGCGGCTGGTGCCGGGGCTGGAGCACCCCGGCGACCCCGCGCAGCCCGACAACCACCACCGCCACTGACGGAGAGTCCCCGTGACCCACGCCCTGGCCGTCGACATCGGCGGCACCAAGATCGCTGCCGCGCTCGTCGATCCCCGCGGCGTCGTCTCGCACCGCCGGACCCGCCCCACCCCGCGCACCGACGACCCCGAGGAGGTGTTCCGCGCGGTGGCGCGGCTCGCCGCCCACGTCGTGGTCTCCGCCGGGGACCTCGCCCGGAACGCGCCGCTCGGCGTCGGCTCGGCCGGTCCGCTGAACCCGCGCGCCGGCACCGTGAGCCCGGTCAACATCCCCGCCTGGCGGGCGTTCCGGCTCGTGGACCGGCTGGCCGAGTCGCTCGACCGGCCCGTGGTGCTGGCCGGGGACGGGCACTGCTTCGCGCTCGGCGAGCACGTCGCCGGGGCCGGAGCCGGGTCGCGCGCATTGCTCGGCGTGGTGGTCTCCACGGGCGTCGGCGGCGGCCTGGTGCTGGACGGCGCGCTCCTGCTCGGGTCCTCCGGAAACTCCGGGCATGTCGGGCACATGATCGTTGACCCCGAGGGCGAGCCGTGCGCGTGCGGCTCGCGCGGCTGTGTCGAGACGTACGCCTCCGGCCCGAGCATGGTGCGCTGGGCGCGCGGTCAGGGATGGCGCGCCGGAGAGCCGGAGGCCGACGCCGCCGTACTGGCCGCCGACGCCCGCGAGGGCCGGGCGGTCGCCACGGCCGCGTTCGACCGCGCCGCACGAGCCCTGGCCGGAGGAATGCTGTCCGCCGCGGCCGCCGTGGACCTCGACCTCGTCGTGGTCGGGGGAGGGGTGGCCCGCTCCGGGGACGTGCTGTTCACCCCGTTGCGGACCTGGTTCGAGCGGCTGGCCGGGCTGGACTTCCTGCGCCGCGTACGGCTCCGCCCGTCCGCGCTCGGCGGCGACGCCGGACTGGCCGGGGCCGCCGCGCTGACCCGGCGGCCCGTCGCGGCGGGAGCGGTGGAGCCCGCCGTCGCCTTCCCCCGCACTCCGCCGAGCCCGGCGGAGGCCAGATGACCGGGGTTTCGCGGGCCCGCCCGGGGCCCCTTGGACGAGCGGCCGTAGCCTTGCGTTCATGATCGAACGGGTGAAGGTCGCGGTGGTCGGTGCCGGCAACAACGTCTCCGCGCTGGTGCAGGGGATAGCCGCCACCAGGACCAGCACCTCCCGCTCGCGTTCGGTGATGTCCAGGCGACGGGCCGGTGGATTCACGTAACGCTCGATCAGCCGCCGCGTGGCGCCGGGTCCGAGCAGGGAGTCGCCGGACGCGACGGCCCGCACGCTCCTGATCAGCTCGGCCGGCGGGGTGTCCTTGAGCAGGAAGCCCGCGGCGCCGGCCTGGAGCGCTCCGTAGACGTACTCGTCCAGGTCGAAGGTGGTCACGATGAGCACGCGGGCCTGCGGGTTCGCGGCGCAGATACGGCGCGTGGCCTCGATGCCGTCCATCTCGGGCATCCGCACGTCCATCGGCACCAGGTCGGGCGGTTCGCCCGCGGCGACGGCCACCGCCTGCGCGCCCGTCGCGGCCTCGCCGTACACCCGGAACCCCGGCACGCTGTCGATCAGCCGGCGGAAGCTCGCCCTGATGAGCGGCTGGTCGTCGGCCACCGGCACCTTGATCACAGCGGCAACCTCGCCGTCACCCGGAAACCACGCACCGGGCGGACTCCCGCCTCGAACTCGCCGCCGAAGACGCGCACGCGCTCGCGCAGCCCCTTCAGCCCGTGGCCGTAGGGTCGCTCCCGCGCGTTTCTCCCGTCGTCGGTGATCTCCACGACCAGTCCCTCTTCCCGCCGTTCGATCAGCACCGTGGCCCGCTGGGTCCCCGCGTGCTTGAGCACGTTGGTCAGTGCTTCCTGCACGATCCGGTAGACCGTGAGCTCCATTTCCCCCCGGACCTCGCCGTCGAGCCGCAACTCCACCTCCGGGCCCGCGGCCCTGGTCCTGGCCAGGAGGTCGTCGAGGTCGCCGAGCCCGGGAGCGGGGACCAGGTCCGCCGGGCTGTCCTCGCGCAGCACGCCGAGCAGCCGCCTGGTCTCGCGCAGCGCCGACCTGCTGGTCTCCTCGATCGAGCCGAGCGCGCGGCTCATCTCCTCGGCGCCGCCGACGTGCCGTTCGACGCCGGCCTGCACGGCGATCGTGCTGAGGCTGTGGCCGATGACGTCATGCAGCTCGCGGGCGATGCGCAGGCGTTCCTCCGCCGCCTCGGCACGGGCCCGCTCTTCTGCCTGGGCGGCCAGTTGCTCGGTGTAGAGCCTGCGCTGCCGTACCGCGGTGCCGGTGGTCCAGGCCGCCACCACGATCGCCAGCACCAGCCCGAGCTGGTCGAAGGTCTGGCCCCGTATCGGCGGGCTGCTGGAGCTGGTCGGGCTCGCCGAAGCGGGGCGCAAGCGGGTGAGCGGCTTCTCCCTCGGCATGAAGCAGCGGCTGGGGCTGGCCGCCGCCCTGCTCGGCGACCCCGAGGTACTGCTGCTCGACGAGCCGCTCAACGGGCTCGACCCCGAAGGCATCCGGTGGATGCGCGGGCTGCTGAAGTCGCTGGCGGCCGAGGGGCGGACCGTGCTGGTCTCCAGCCATCTCATGCACGAGATGGCGGTCACCGCCGATCACCTGATCGTCATCGGGCGGGGCCGGCTGCCGGCCGACACGGAGATCACGCAGTTCGTGCGGCCCGGGATGTCGCTGGAGGACACGTTCATGAACGTCATCGAAGGGAGCGCGTCGTGAATGCCGTCGCCGCCGAGTGGATCAAGCTGCGTACGTCGCGCTCACGGGTGTCGTTCGCCAAGGCGTCCGTGCTGGGTGGGATCGCCATCGCCGCCTCGCTGCTCATCGCGATCCCCGGATACCTGTACGGGCGCACGGTGGCCTCCGGGTTCCACCCCACGCCGCCACCCGCCGGAGCATGGGCGGTGATCGGCGGCGGCACGCTCATGATCGTGATGACCACGCTGCTCGGGCCCGCACTCGGCGCGATCCTCCGCAACGGCGTCGTGGCCATCTCCGTGCTCGTGGTGCCCATGGCGCTGGTTCCCTTCGCCGGGCGGATGCTGCCGGGTGGCGAGGTGGTCAACCGCATCCTGCCGGGCTATCCGGCGCTCCAGCTCATCGAGCAGATGCCGGACATCATGCCGGACGCGGCCGCCTTCGCCGTCCTGGGCGCCTGGGCCGTCGTACCGCTGCTGATCGCGGTCCTCGCCGACAAGCGGGTGTCCTGGCGCTGTGTTCCTCGAACGCGGGAGGAGCCGCGACAGGTGAATGCACTTGCATGAATCATTGATCCTTCCTATATAGTTGGTTGGGTTCAACCAACTAACCGGAGTGAGGGTGCCGGGATGGAAGGTACGGCGGGGAACGGGGACGACCGGCCGCGGGAGGCCACCGATCGGGTGGCGGCGGCGCTGGCCACGGTGGGCAACTGGATGTTCGCCCCGGCGACGCGGCGGCGGATCATGGCGGCCTCCGGACTGGAGCTGTCGCTGGGGGACTACACACTGCTCGCGCAGATCTCCCTGCACGCGCCGGTGCGGTTGTCGGTGCTGGCCGAGCTGATGGAGGTGGACAAGTCCACACTCTCGCCCCCCGCCAGGCGCCTGGAGTCGCGCGGGTTCATCGAGCGGCGGTCCGACCCGGCCGACGCCCGGGCGAAGCTGGTGAGCGTCACGCGGGAGGGCAAGCTCGCCATCCGCGAGCTCTGGAAGGCCAGGACGACCGCCGTCGCCGCCCTCATGGAGGGCTGGGAACTGGCCGACATCGAGCATCTGGCCGACGGTCTCGCCGCCTTCGCCGAGGCGATCAAAAAAGGCGCATGACCTCGGCGCCGGTCCACGGGGCCGTGCGTCGCCGATCGAACGGAGTGAGCACCATGCGTGCCGTCGTGCTGCGTGAATTCGGGCCACCGGCCCGTTTGACCATCGGAGAGGTGCCCGAACCTCGGCCGGGGGAGGGGCAGGTCACCGTACGGGTGGCCGCCGTCGGGGTCCAGTTCCTGGAGACCCAGGTGCGTTCGGGAGCGATGCGCGGCGCGCTGGGCGGCGCGGGCCTGCCGGTCGTTCTCGGCAAGGAGATCGCCGGAGAGGTCGCCGAGGTCGGTCCCGGAGGCGATCCCGCCCTCGTCGGCACGCAGGTCCTTGCCAGCACCTTGGGGACGGGCGGGTACGCCGAAACGGCCGCCGTACCCGCCGATTCGCTCATCCCGATTCCGGCGGGGCTCGGCCTGCACGACGCCGTCGCGCTCTACCGGTACGGGGCCACAGCCCAGGGCTTGATTCGTGCGGCACGGGTGGCCCCTGGCGATCGTGTGCTGGTCCAGGCCGCCGCCGGTGCCGTCGGCACGGTTCTGGTGCAGTTGCTCACGCGGGCGGGCGCGACGGTCGTCGGGGCGGCGCGTGGTGAACGCAAGCTCGACCTCGTCGCCGGACTCGGTGCCGGTCATGTCGTCGACTACTCGCTGCCCGGCTGGACCGACCGGGTCCGTGAGGCGGTGGGCGGTTCGGTGGAGGTGGTGTTCGACCACGTCGGCGGGACACCCGGACGGGAGGCGTTCGGGCTGCTCACCCCGGGTTCCGGCCGGCAGGTCGTGTTCGGCTTCTCCAGCGGCGCGCCGCTGGAGGTCGCGCCCGTGGAGCTGATGGGCCGGGGCCTGACCGTCACCGGATTCAGCGCGGGCCTCATCTGGAGCCGGCCCGCCTTCGCCCGCGAGCTGGTGACCGAGGTGCTCGACCTGGCCGCCGCCGGTCGGCTCACGCCGGTGATCGGTCAGCGGTTCCCCCTGGAGAAGGCAGCCGACGCGCACGCCGCCGTCGAGGCGCGCGAAACGCTCGGCAAGACCCTGCTCATTCCCTGAGTCCCGCGCGGACTCCCCGAAGACGCCCAAGAGCCGTTACCGGCCTGGGTGAAGTGCCGATTCGTTTCCGAACAAGGAGCCAGTAGACGTGTCCACTTCCCCCGAGGTCTTCGTGGCCGGCGCCACGGGACTGCTCGGCAGCCAGATCATCAGCGCTCTTCTCGATCGGGGCGCGCCCGTCCGGGCCCTGGTGCGGCCCGGTGCCGACGCGGACAAGAAGACCGCGCTCACCGCGCTGCGGTCGCGCGGCCTGGAGGTGGTGGAAGGCGACGTCACCGACCCGGCCGAGGCGCTGGCCGAGGCCGTCGGCGACGCCGCCACCGTCATCTCGGCCGTGCAAGGCGGCCCCGAAGTGATCGTGGACGGTCAGGTCAACCTGGCGCGTGCCGCCGCGAAGGCCGGTGCCCGCCGGTTCATCCCCTCCGACTTCGCCGTCGACGTGACCAAGCTGGAGGACGGCGACAACTTCATGATCGACTGGCGTCGCCGGGCCGCCGCCGGGTACGCCCACGCCGGGCTTGAGGTGATCTCTGTGCTCAACGGCGCGTTCTACGAGGTGATGGTCGGTTTCATGGGGCTGGTCGACTGGGATCGGGGCACCCTGTCGCACTGGGGAGACCCCGATCAGCCGCTCGACCTGACCTCGGTGGCCGATACCGCCGCCTACACCGCCGCCGTCGCCCTGGACTCGAAGGCCACCGGCACGCTGCGTTTCGCCGGTGAGGTGCTGTCGATGCGGCGGTTCCACGAGGCCGTTCAGCGCGGCTCGGGCCGCACCCTGAAACTGCGGCACCTCGGCACCGCCGACGAGCTGCGCGCGGAGATCGAACGCCGAGCCGCCCGAACGCAGAACCCGTTCGACTACGTCGCTCTCCAGTACCAGTGGTGCATGGTGACCGGAAAGGCCAAGTTCGACGTCCTCGACAACGCCAGGTACCCGCGGATCACGCCGGCTTCGGTGACCGACTTCGTCCGCGCGGCCGTACCCACGGCCTGATCCACAGCGATTCCAGGCCGGGCAGGATCCTCGGAGTGGCGGGCGCGGCGCAGGTCCACCAGCGCCAGGCCGATTCCGGCATCCAGGGCGGCGGCCTCGACGCTGCCGGGCTCCGGCGGCGCGAGGGCGGTGCCGGCGATGGTGAAGCCGAGGGCGGCGTCGGGATCGGGATACATCTCGACGGTGTGATCAGCGGTGCTGGTGAGCGCCGGCGCGACGTAGTCCCCGCCAAGCGCGCGATCCAGGTACTGGCCCATCGGCAGGGTGGTGAGGTGGCCGTCGTACGCCACGGGTGTCCATGGCCGGCTTGCGTCGGGTGAGAAACGGCGGGTCGTGCTGCCGGTGACGAACCCCTTGCCGGGCGAGGTATCAGAAATGCACGTTGGTCATCGTGTACCACGTCGGGACGAATGTCAGCAGGGCCACCGCGACGAGGACCGCGATCGACCCGCCCGCGCGTGAGGTGGTGATGTTCGCGGGCGCGATGGGCCTCAGCTTCCATCGTCCGGCCGTGATGAACGCCGCGACGCCGCCGAGCAAGAGGTTCGCGGGCACCAACGCGTACTCGCCGCGCATGATGTGGAAACCGGCCGCGAGAATCATCGTCAGGGTCAGGCCGGCGGCCGCGAGCGGCGTCAGCATCGGTTCGACCTTCGCCATCGCCGGCAGGATCAGGCCGACGCCGCCCAGTACCTCGCAGACCCCGATGAAGACGATCAGAGGCTGCGACACCGCGGCGTACCAGGCCACGGCCTGGGGCGCCGCCGCGTACAGGGCTTCGTCGTACAGCAGCACCTTGCCGAAACCGCTGCCGGCGAAGAAGAAGCCGAACAATGCTTGCAGCGACCAAAGTACGCCGTTGAGCGTGAACCTCATTCCGCGCCTTTTGGGCTGCTGCTCGATGTCCTTGACGTCGAGCGGGTTGTTACTGACGTGCAGGCTCATACCTTTTTCCATACCTTCTCATTGGTTTGGCCTAGAAAGATCTCTGTGGACTCATCGAGGTCGAGCCGGGATGTTGCGCGGTGGTCGACCCCGGCGGCTGCCGGGCCACCATGTCGGTGCTGCCGGGACGGGTGAGAGCCATGAAGCCCGTGGCCGCCACGGATTCGTAAGAGTCCGGATGCGCGGTGAAGAAATTGCCGGAGGCCGCCATGTCGGCGACGTTCAGCGACACGGCCGGGCTGAAGATGTGCATGGCGTCTTTCTGGAACGGAAATTCGGGAGCCCGGCGAGCATCACTGGCCAACGGTGATTTTCCGGACGCCCTCCAGCCTGGCCGCAAGCCCGCACCGGCGGCAACGCCAGGTCCGATAATGTGCCTTAACCTCTCACTTAACAACGAAAGAGCACGTGTGGAGCTGCGGGACATCGAGATCTTCCTGACCCTGGCCGAGGAGCTGCACTTCGGCCGGACCGCCGAGCGGTTGCACGTGACGCCCGCCCGCGTCAGCCAGGCGATCAAGAAGCAGGAGCGCCGTATCGGCGCCGCCCTGTTCGAACGCAACAACCGGGCCGTGACCCTGACGCCGATAGGCAGGCAGCTCTACGAGGACCTCGGGCCGATGTACCGCGGCCTGCACGACGGCTTGCAGCGCGCCATCCGCGCGGCCGGCGGAAAGACCGAAGTGCTGCGCCTGGGCATGCTCTCCAGCAATGTCCAGGACTTCCGGCCGCTGCTCGACGGGTTCCATGCCCGGCATCCCGGAGGTGAGGCACAGATCCGCTACGTCGGATTCGGGGACCCGTTCGGGCCTCTGCGGGCCGGGGAGGTCGACGTTCAGATCGCCTGGCTGCCGGTCAGGGAGGCCGACCTCACCGTGGGGCCGGTCGTCCGCGTCGAGCCCGTCGTCCTCGCCGTGGGAGCCGGCCACCGGCTGGCCCAGCGGCGGACGGTGTCGTACGAGGACCTGGCCGACGAGATCGTCATCGGCGGCGCCAAACCCGACTACTGGCGCGAGGCCCTCGTCCCCAGCCACACTCCCAGCGGACGGCCGATCCATGTGGGGCCGGCCGTGGCCGCCGAGAGCGAGATGCTGCCCATCCTGTCCAACGGCGAAGCCGTCGCGCTCGTGCACTCCCATGCCGGTCGGTACCACTCCCGGCCCGACATCGTCTATGTGCCCGTCCACGACGCCCCTCCGGCGCGGTGGGCGCTGCTGTGGCGTACCGCCACCGAAACCGACCTGATCCGCTCCTTCGCACACACCGCCCGCCAGGTCGGACCCGGCGTCTTCGAAGACGAGCGATCCGCGGATGGCCGCCGGGACCGGCAAAGATCTTGATCGCGCGGCTTCCTCGGCTGGTCGCCGCTCCCGGCGTCGGTGGGCAGCGCGGATCTCGGCGCCGATGCTGCGCGGGTGCACCTGGTCGCTAGGACCTGTCCACGAGCTGCTGCCGGTGGGCGATGACCGCCGCCTCGGTACGGGTCGTGACGCCCAGTTTGCTCAAGATGTGGGAGACGTGCACCCCCGCCGTACTCGGTGAGATGTGCAGCCGGGCGGCGATCTGCCGGTTGCTCAGCCCCTCGGCGATCAGCCTGAGCACGTCGCGCTCGCGCTCGGTGAGCCCGCCCTGAGCCGGTCGGGGCCGCCCGAGCAGGGCGATCTCGCGGGTGAGCGGCGCGGCGCCCAGGTCTTCGGCCAGCCGCGCGGCTTCGTTGAGGCGGTCCGTCGACCCGGGCCGGTCGCCCGCCGCCAGGGCTGCTCGCGCGCCATGGAACAGGCTGAGCGCCAGCTCGTACGGCTGCCGCAGCTCCCGCCAGGCACCCGCGGCGTGGTCCCAGCCGTCATCCTCGATCAGCGCGCGCAGCATGGTCTGCCAAGCCCGGTCGAGCGGCCCGTCCACGCCGAGCGCCGCATCGGCCGCGGAGAGTTCGGCCTGTCGTTTCTCGACCCGTTCCCGCAGGTTCTCGCCGTCGCCGTGCGCGAGCCGGGCGCGCTGCGCCAGTGCGCCGGCGACCAGGACCGGCCGGGCGTCGCTGGTGTAGATCCGGGTGAGCGCCGGATCGGCCAGCGCCCGGTCCAGAAGCAGGTCGGCCCTCTCGTGGTCGCCCTGGGCGACGGCGAGCAGGCAGAGCAGCCGATAGCGGGGGAACATGCCTCCGTTGTCGGTGTGCTCCACGTCCGCCGCGGCGTCGGCCGCCCCGTCCAGGTCACCGCGCAGCAGCGCCAGGTAGCCGGCGAGCGCGCGCAGGGCCTGCCGCGGCAGCGGTGGCGGGTCCTCCTGGAGGCTCTCCTCCAGCACGGCGGCCGCCTCGTCCCACCGCCCGGCCAGGATCAGGCTGTATCCGGCGTGGCGCGCGAGTTCGGCGCCGCGGCTGCGGCCCAGCCCGTACCGGCGGGCGTGGCGGATGCCGTCGCGGGCCGCCTCGATGGCGCGGTGCTGGTCGCCTGCCTTGGTGTGCAGGGTGGCCTCGTACATGGGGACGGTCATGAGCAGGTCGTGGCCGTCGAGCCGCTCGGCCAGCGTGCGGGCCTGCGCCAGCATCCCGAGGTCGCGCGTCATGGACCCCACGCCCAGCAGTCCGCGGACGGTCACCGTGGGATCGCCGGTGCGCAGGCCGATGGCGAGCGCCTCCTCGAACGGCTCGCGAGCCCTGTTCACCTCCGGCAGCAGACCCATGGCCAGTACCCCCAGCAGTCGCCCCCGCTGGACGTGGTCGGGGGTGGCGGGCAGCAGTTCCAAGGCTCGTGCCCAGTCGGAGACGCCGGTCGCCTCCAGCCGGTGCCGCAGCCTGCCCCGATGTTCCAGCAGCTGGGCGGCCCGCTCGGGCTCGCGCCGCTCGTCCACGGCGGCCAGGCCGGCGGTGGCGTACTCGATCCCGCGCGCGTATTCGCCGCTGAGCATGCAGGCCTCGGCCGCGCCGGTCAGGACGTCGATCCTGTCGGCGCCCAGCCGCGCCTGCGGGTCCCAGAGTTCGAGGACCTGGTCGAGCAGGCGGACCTGCTCCGCGTAGGCGTAGGACCTGCGCGCCCGGCCCGCGGCCAGGTAGGCGGCGGACAGGGCCAGCCCGCGGTCACCGGCGGCGTAGGCGTGCGCGGCCAGCTCCGCGTGGGCGCCGGAATCGCGCAGGGCTTCGGCGTAGCGCGCGTGCAGGCGCGACCGCTCGCCGGGCAGCAGGTCCTCGTACACCGCCTGCCGGATCAGGGCATGGCGGAAGTCGTAGCCGTCCCCTGACGTGACGAGCAGGCCGCGGTCGACGAGTTCACGCAGCAGGGCGTCCAGCGCGGCCCCGTCCTGCCCGGCCACCTGCGCCAGCAGCCGGTGGCCGACCCGGCCGCCCGCTGCCGAGGCGATGCCCAGCAGCTCGCGGGCCGGGCCCGGCAGCGACCGCGGGCCGTGCAGCAGCAGGTCGCGCAGGCTGTCGGGGGTCCGTTCGCCGGCGCGGGCGAGCGCCTCGACGAACAGCGGGTTGCCGTCGCTGCGTTCATGAACGCGGCGTACGGCGGCCGCGTCCGGCTCGGCACCGAGGATCGCGGCCAGCTGCCGGCCCACGCCCCGCCGGTCCAGGCGCTCCAGCCGCAGCGCGGTGGTGCGCGGGCGGCGGGCCAGCTCGGACAGCAGCGGCCCGAGCAGTCTGTCGCCCGTCTCCGATGGCCGGTAGGTGATCACCAGGAGCACGCCGGCCTGGGCCAGGTTCCTGGCCAGAAAGCCGAGCAGCTCGCGGGTGGCGGCGTCGGCCCAGTGCAGGTCCTCGATCGAGACGACGAGCGGCTGGTCCGCGGCCACGCGCTCGACCAGCGTCAGGACCTCCTCGTACAGCCGGTGCTTGCCGCCTTCCGCGTCGCCCGCCTCGCCGAGCTCCGGGAACCAGCGGGCCAGCTGGCGGTACGGCCCGGGCAGCACCCCTTCGACCCGGATCAGCCTGCGCAGCACCGTCACGAACGGCGCGTACGGCAGGCCGTCGCTGCCCAGCTCCGCGCAGGCGCCCTCGACCACCCGTACGCCCGGCCCCAGTGACCGCGCGAACTCGGCGAGCAGCCGCGACTTGCCGATCCCGGCCTCCCCGGCCACCAGCGCCACCGCCGGCCCCTGCCCGACAGCCGTGTCCAGGGCCGCAGCCAGCGCCGACAACTCCTCGCCCCGGCCGATGAACACCGGGCTGACCACGCGCTCCGCCACCACCGTGCCAGCATATAAATACAGAGATCACCCGATGTGCGGTGCCTGTTTACCCGGCCACTCTCGAAGCATGACAGCGACCTACCCCCTGCGGACCATCCGCGCCGACGAGCTCGACGCGTGGGCGCGCATGATCACCACGACCTACGGCCAGGACTGGTACGAGGGCGGCCTCAGGAACGCCGCCGTCTCCATCGAGCCCGGACGCACGATCGCCGCCTACGACGGCGAGGAGATCGTCGGCGGCGCGTCGATCTACGGCCGCCTCATGACGATCCCCGGCGCGGTGACGCCCGTCGCCGGCATCACGCTCGTCGCGGTCCTGCCCACGCATCGGCGCCGCGGCATCCTCACCGCGATGATGCGCAAGCAGCTCACGGACCTGCACGAATCAGGCGGTGAGCCGATCGCCGCGCTCAACGCCGCCGAGGCCACGATCTACGGCCGCTTCGGGTACGGCGTCGCCAGCCACGTGGCCGAGATCCAGGCGGACAAGAAGCTCCTGGCCCTCAGGCCCGGCACCGACCTCGGCGACGGGACGATCCGCCTGCTCGACCGCCGGCGGGCTCGGCCGCTGCTGGAGAAGGTGTACGACACCGCCCGCCGTACCGCGGTCGGCTGGGTCGACCGTACGGAAAGATTCTGGGAGGCGAGGCTGGCCGACGGCGAGCGCGTGCGCGACGGCGGGACGGCACTGCGCTTCGCCGTCCACACCGAGCCCGGCGGCGAGGTCACCGGCTACGCCCTCTACCGGTCCAAGCCGCGGCTGGCGCAGGTCATCGAGGTCGCGGCCACCACCAGGCAGTCCTACGCCGCCTTGTGGCGCTACCTCATCGACCTCGACGCCCACGCCGGCCTCACCTACGACGGCGCCGTCGACGAACCGCTGAAGCACCTGCTGACCGACCCGCGCGCGGCCCACACCACCGTGATCGACAACCTCTGGGTCCGCCTGGTGGACGTCGACCGCGCGCTGACGGCACGCCGTTACTCGGCCCCGCTGGATCTGGTCCTGGAGGTGCAGGACACGTTCTGCCCGTGGAACGCGGGGCGCCATCGCCTGCGGGCGGACGGCGGCTCTGTCATCTGCGAACGCACCCGGGACCGGCCCGACCTGCGCCTGACCTCCGCCGAGCTGGGCGCGGCCTACCTGGGCGGCACCACCCTGGCGTCCCTGGCGGCCGCGGGCCGGGTGGAGGAGCTGCGCCCAGGGGCGCTCGCCGCCGCCTCGCTCGCCTTCCGCGGCGAGCGGGAACCGTTCCACCCCTCTGGCTGGGCGTTCCCCGCCTTCTGACAGTGTTGATCGTCCCCGAGGGGGTGTAAGGGTGAGGCCTGCTCCACCAGCCACCGTCTGCGGCGTTCCTGCAGGTGGACGGAGTGGGCTCGGTAAGGCGGGTTGTCGGTCGGCTAGCTGAGCAGACCCCGCCGGTAGCCCTCACCGACGGCGGCGGCGCGGTCGCGGACACCGAGTTTGTCGTAGATGTGCAGCAAGTGCGTCTTGATGCTGGCTTCGCTGATGAAGAGCTTGGCGGCCGCCTGGCGGTTGGAGGCGCCGTCGGCGACGAGGGCGAGGACTTGGAGTTCGCGGTCGGTGAGGGCGGCCTTGACCGGTTTGCGTACCTGGCCCATCAGGCGTCCGGCGACAGAGGGGGACAGGACCGGCTCGCCGGCGGCTGCGGCGCGGACGGCGCGCAGGAGTTCGTCGGTGGGGGCGTCTTTGAGGAGGTAGCCGGTGGCGCCGGCTTCGATGGCGGGCAGGACGTCGGAGTCGGCGTCGAAGGTGGTCAGGACGAGGGTCTTGATGTGGGGGTGGGAGTGGCGCAGGGCGGTGATGGCGGTCACGCCGTCCATTTCGGGCATGCGCAGGTCCATGAGGACGATGTCGACCTCGAGTGCGGCGGCACGCTCTATGCCTTCGCGACCGTTGGCGGCTTCGCCGGCGACGTGGATGCCGGGTTCGGCTTCGAAGGCGGCACGCAGGCCGTCACGGACGATGGGGTGGTCGTCGACGATGAGGAGGCGGATCATCGGGGGTTTCCTTGGAGCGCGGGGACGGTGGCGCTGACGGCGGTGCCCTCGCCGGGCGTGCTCTCGATTTCGAGGGAGCCGCCGACGCCGCGTAGGCGTTGCCGCATGCTGCTGAGGCCGAATCCTCTGCCGCCGGGGACGTGGATGCCGGTGCCGTCATCGCGGATGTCGAGCAGGACGACGGCGCCGGTGTAGGAGAGGGTCAGGCCGGCGCGCGTGGCGCCCGCGTGCTTGGCGACGTTGGTGAGGGCCTCCTGGGCGACGCGGAAGAGGGTGACCTCGATGGCGGGGCTGAGCGGGATACGGTCGCCTGTGACCTCGACGTGCAGGTCGACGCCGGTGGACTGCGCCCAGTTGCGCGCCAAAGTGGTCATCGCCTCGGGCAGGTGGGCGTCGTCGAGTTGGTGGGGGTGGAGGGCGGCGACGGAACGGCGGGCCTCGGTGAGGCTTTCGCGGGCCAGGTCGAGGGCGAGCGCGACATGGGTGTCGGAGTCCTCGACGCGCTGGGCGGCGCGTAGCTGGGTGATGATGCCGGTCAGGCCCTGGGCGAGGGTGTCGTGGATCTCGCGGGCCATGCGCTGGCGTTCGTCGAGGATGCCCGCCTCGTGGGCCTGGGTGAGGAGCTGGGCGTGCAGGTCGGCGTTCTCCTCCAGGGCGGTCTGCAGGTCGCTGACCGCCTTCTGGTACACGCGCTGGCGTTCCTCGATCTTGATTCCGGCGATGGAGCCGCCGCCGATGGCGACGGTCTGCACGGCGATGATCGCCAGGTAGAAGGCGACGAGCTGGATGGTGGCCTGCGACCAGTCGAGCGTCGAGCCGTACAGGACGAAGGAGGTGGCGGCGACGGCGGCGAAGGTCCACTTGGAGGGGGCGAAGTGGGCGGCCAGGAAGAAGCCGGATATGCAGTAGATGACGAAGATGGGGTCGTGGAAGGCCAGTAGTGCCGCGGTGGCCAGGACACCGAGGAAGTGCGCGGTGACCGCCACCCGCCGCCCACGAACGGCGGCGGGCAGGAGGGTGCGGGCGCCGAGGATCCAGACCAGTGCCAGGGCGGTGAGCGCGAGGGTGCGCGGGATCCCGCCCGGGGGCTGCTCGGGGGAGGCCAGGCTGATGACCAGGGAGGTGGCGAGGGTGAGGTAGGGGACGATCTCGATGACGCGCTCGAAGCGCCGTTCCCAGACGGAAGGGGGGAAGGGATCGTTCATCCGGGGCTTACCCTCCTTCTCACCTGGTAGCCGGCGTGGACGAGCTTAGACGCATCGGGATGAGGATGGCGTAGCCGTACATCAGCAGCCCGATCGCGATCATGAAGATGATGGTCGGCCACTGCCAGACCGGCGGGAGGTGCAGGGCCAGGAACCAGACGCGCTCCTCGACACCCAGGATCTTCATGACCAGGGGGGCCAGGCCCTGCGGGAACAGGGGGAGCCAGGCGATGAGGTAGCTGATCGTGACGCCGATGCGGTGGTGGGTGGGGAGATCGGCGGTGGCGGGCTTGGCGGGTTCGGGGGGCGGGCCGTACTTCATGAGGTTGAGCAGTTCGATCCCGTGGCTCTCCAGCCTGCGGTAGGCGATCTTGCCCAGGCCCCAGGCGCTGAGGACGCCGGTCAGCACGCCGGTGACGACGCCGGCCCAGGGGTTGAGGAGGATGGCGCCGGCCGCGGGCAGGGCGGTGGCGGGGACCGCGAGGAGCACGAGCCAGGCGAGGCTGGTCTCGGCGGTCTCGTCGGCGCCGGTGCTGAGCGGGTTGCCGCCGCGCTTGTGCGGGTCGGTGCCGGGGACGAGTGAGGTGACGGCTAGCAGGACGATGACCCCGGCGCCGCCACCGAGCAGGGCGGGCAGCAGTCCCAGGACCCACGGCCAGGCCCAGGTCAGGCCGCTGATGAGGGTGCCTGCCAGGGAGAGGACGAGCGCGGCCGGGCCGACGATGACCGACCAGGCAAGCTGGCGGCCGCGGACGTCGGCGCGTTCGGCTCCGGGGGTCATGAGGGTGAGCCACAGGGCGGTGCCGTCGGAGCCGTACAGGTTGGCCGAGGTGGCGGCTCCCATCACGATCGCGATGAGACCCGTGAACGGGACCATGACCCAGGCGTCGATGGTCACGAGCAGGAGGGGCGTGACGACGGCGTAGGACAGGGCGGTGGCCAGGAGCTGGATGCGGACCAGGTCACGCCACCAGGCGCGCAGTTCCTTCGCAGCCGCGAGCCGGGCACCGGCCGCCACAGGAAGCGGGCGCGGGGTGCCCCGGCGGGGTGGCACTCCGCCCCGCGCGGCCGAGACGACGCGGCGCGTGAGCAGGCCGGACCAGGCGGCCAGGAGGAGGGTGATCACGGCGGCATTGGCCGCGAGGATGGCCAGGGCGAGGAGCCAGGGGGCCTCGATGGCGGCCACGCCCCATCCCGACGGCAGGACGCGGACGAAGAGCTGCGACCACGCGGCGGTATCGGCGCCGCCCAGCGCCGCCACCGGGGCCCAGCCGTTGCTGCACAGGGCGACGGCGGTTCCGGTCACCACGCCGACCGCTGCCGCGGTGGCGCGGGATCTGACGAACAGGCCGATCAGGGCCACGATCACACGGGAGATCATCACCATCGTGATGAGCGTGATGACCGCTGCCGCGAGGCCGATGAGCACACCTGCCGGGCCGAAGCGCCAGCCGTACACCGGCAGCGACATCAGGGCGACGAGGTTGACCGCCGGTGCGGGGCCGGCGAAGGCTCCGGCGAGCAGCGCCGCCGCGATCCGGCCTGGCGTGGTCGGGAGCATGGAGAAGTACTCGGGGCGCAGGGCTTCACTGCCACCCCCGATGAAGATGGGACCGAAGATCCAGCCGGACAGCCAGACCGCCAGCGTGACCGGCAGGTGGACGGGCCACAGGACAGCGACGGCGATCGTCGCGAAGGCCAGGATCAGCCCGAGCGAGACGCCGGTGTAGAGGTTGGAGGCGTTGTCGCCGCGCAGGGAGTTGCGCATGAGCGCCAGCCGCATGCGGATCATGTGCTGTGCCAGGGCGGCCGGCCCGGGGGTCAGGAGGTGAGCCATGCCAGCCCCTCCGTCCCTCCGGTGCGGGCGCCTACGAGGTCGACGAAGGCGTCCTCCAGGGTTCCGGCGCCGCGTACGTCGGCCAGCGGCCCGGCGGCTACGACGCGGCCGTCGGAGATGACGCCCACGTGGTCGCAGAGCTGCTCGACGAGGGCCATGACGTGGCTGGAGATGATCACGGAGCCGCCGTTGCCCACGAACCTGCGCAGGATGGTCCTGATCGTGGCTGCGGAGACGGGGTCGACGGCCTCGAAGGGCTCGTCCAGGACGAGCAGGCGGGGCGCGTGCAGGAGGGCGACGGCCAGGCCGATCTTCTTGCGCATGCCGGTGGAGTATTCGATGACCAGGGTCCGCTCGGCGGAGTCGAGTTCGAGGACCTGGAGGAGTTCGTCGGTGCGCTCGGCGACGACGGCGGGCGGCAGGCCGCGCAGCAGGCCGAGGTAGGTGAGGACCTCGCGGCCGGTGAGTCGTTCCGGCATGGCGTTGCCGTCGGGCAGCACGCCGATCAGTCCCTTGGCCTGGACGGTGTCACGCCAGACGTCGACGCCGAAGATCTCGGCGCTGCCGGAGTCGGGGCGGAGCAGGCCGACGGCCATGGCCAGGGTGGTGGTCTTGCCGGCTCCGTTGGGGCCGACCAGGCCGTAGAAGGATCCGGCGGGGACGGTGAGGTGGATGTCGTCGACGGCCAGGTGGTCGCCGAAGGCTTTGCGGAGTCCGGTGGTGCGGAGGGCGGGCTCCCGGTGTGTTGGCATGCCTTGAGAATCGCGCGGGGGCGGGGGGTGACGGATCGTCCGTACGGGGAGCGGGGTGGTGGATCACGGCATCAACCGATCGGTTGATGCGGGCAAGCAGCTGCTGGTGCGTGGCGACGTCCGGCGGCACATGTTCTGCCGGCTCGACCAGCCTCTGAACAGGCGCGGCTCCGCTCGCCCCGACCCCCGCCCGGTAGGTCGGTGGTGTGCTGTTCGAACACCTCCGCTGCCCGTCGGTACGACAGCCGGGCGCGGCAGGTGCGGGGGTCGACGTCGACCAGCGCCACCGAGGGGCGCGCCTTGCGGTCGGTGAGAAACACCGGGCCGGTCTTGCGCCATCCGGTCGGCGGTGCCCGAGCCCGCCGAGTACGCCGTGCCGAGTCCGGAACGCGAGGACCACCCGCGGACGCCGATCGCGCACCGATTAGGTTTCCGCGCCGCGCCCGTCCGTACGTGTGAGATCGACACACGGAAGGCCGGCACGATGCGGAAACCGATCTTCGGCATGAACGTGACCCTGGACGGCCACATCACCGCGACCGGCGACGACATCGGCTGGGGTGGGGGGGATGGACCGGACCCATCGCCGAGCGCCGAGCTGTTCCAGTGGTGGTCCGACCGGGTGGGCGCGACGGGCCTGGCGCTGTACGGGCGCAAACTGTGGGAGACGATGAGCTCCCACTGGCCGACCGCCGACCAGCAGCCTGACGCCACGCCGGCGGAGATCGAGTTCGCCCGCCGCTGGCGGGACATGCCGAAGGTGGTGTTCTCATCGACGATCGACAAGGTCGACTGGAACACCCGCCTGGTCACCGGCGACGCGGTCGCCGAGATCGCCCGGCTCAGGGCCGAGGACGGCGGCCCGATGGACATCGGCGGCGCGACGCTCGCCGGGGCGGCCATGCGGGCCGGGCTGATCGACGAGTACGTGCTGGTCACCGTGCCGGTCCTGGTGGGCGGCGGCACGCCGTTCTTCACCGCGCTGGACAGCTGGGTGAACTTGAACCTGGTCGAGACGCGGACATTTCCCGGCGGCGTGGTGCTGACCCGATACGAGACGAGGCGATGAGCACGGGCCGGACGCTCGGCTCGTAAGGCCAGGTCGAAATCCTTCCTGGCGTGCTCACCGTGACCCTCGGCGATGAGGGAGCCTTTTCCCGGCCCTTCCTTGCGTTCCGAGTGAGCTGTTGACCGACTCGCTGAAGATGGGGACGACGGTGACGCCGGCCCGCGCGCCGCACTCGTCGACGATGGGGACTTGTCTGATCACAGCGTCGCGGGCAGGCTCAGCCATGGTTTGTCGGTGACGTCGAATCCGGTGAGCTCGGCGACCTTCCCGTCGACGATGTGCAGGACCGCGATGTTCAACAAACGGTATTCCGGGTCGTCGGGGGTGCGGAGGTACAGCACGGCGGCAGGCATGCGGTTGACCGTCGTGGCGATGCAGCGCCAGTCGTCGCAGCCGCGCTGGAAGAGCCCACCGGAGATCCAGCCGTCCACCGCGTCCTTGGCCGTGACGATCAAGGTGCCCGGTTCGGGCAGCATCGCGAAGCGCAGGTCGTCGCGCAGCAGGGCCATCAGCCCGTTGAGGTCGTTGCGCTCATGGGCGTCCATGTACGACTTCACCACGCCGCGCTCGTCATCCGACAGCTCGTGCGTGGCGGGGCTCCGCCAGTCGAGGCGGCGGTCGGGCAGCTGCTCGCGCATCGTCACGCGCGCCCGCTGCAGTGCGCTGGTCACCGATGCGACGGTCAGCTCAAGGGCGTTGGCGGCCTTCGACGCCGGCCAGCCGAGGACGTCGCGCAAGATGAACACCGCCCGCTGCCGCGGCGGCAGGTGCTGGACGGCGACGATGAACGCCAGCTCGATCGTCTCCCGCGCCACCACCGATTCCTGCGGGTCCTCCGGGAGCATCCGGTCCGGGTAGGGCTGCAGGTAGCGCAGTTCCGAGCCCGCGCCCGGCAGCTCGGCGGGCACGGGTGTGCGGTCGTTGCGCTTCTCCAGGAAGTCGAGGCAGGCGTTCGTCGCGATCCGGTACAGCCAGGTCCGCAGCGCGGCGTGGCCCTTGAACGACTCCCGCTTGTTCCACACCCGCAGGAACGTCTCCTGCGTCATGTCCTGGGCGTCCTCGTAGTTCGCGAGCATCCGGTAGCAGTGCACCTGCAGCTCACGCCGGTAGCGCTCCGTGATGAGCGCGAGCCGTGCTGCGTCATTTGAGCGGGCCGCCGCGATGAACGTGGCCTCGTCGTCGCCCAGCACTCTGGCGTCGGTCATGGTCGTCAATCCTTCCGCGGGTGGCGAGGGGCTACCAGAACTGACGACGTGGCGGAGGATTTCTGAGCGGTGAAGCCGCTGACACCGGGCCGTTCGTCAGGCCGGATGGGTCGGGTCGATCCAGGGGACGTGTCCGGGTCGGGCACACCCTCGATGTCGAGGTGGGGTCCCCGTCGTCCGACGACGAACGGGTCGATGTCCACTGAGACCACCAGGCGGCGAAGGCCGCTTCCACCTCGGGGGAGCTGATCCAGCCCCGCTCCTTCAAAGCGGCGACCACGCCGGTGCGCAGCAGCCCAGGAACGGTGGAAGGCAGGGTGTCGTCGGTCACCGGCCGACCGTATCCGCTACGCACAGCGGTTTCCAGGAACTCAGAAAAGCTGCTCCTGGTCGCCTTCGACGACGGGCAGACGCTCAGGGGGATCCCGGCGGCGGTCTTGTCGGAGAACGCGCCGTCGTGGATGCGCAGCGCCAGCCGCTCTCGGTGGAGGACGTCGAGAACATCGAGGATGTGCTGGGCGCCGCGGACGAGGCGGAACGTCTCAGAGATGTGCACGGTGTCGCCGGGCCGGGCGTAGGCCAGGAGTTCGACCACTTTTGGCCGCTGGGGGGAGTGGAGGCGGCTGGAAGTTCCGCCGTCCTCCTCGAAGACGACCGGATCCTCGATGCAGGCCCCGGACAGGACGAGGTCTTGCCGGGCGGTCGACTGCCGGTCGATCGAGACCCGCTTGTAGACCAGGTTCGCCACCGAGGGGCCCCTTCCGTACGGAGGATCGGGCCCTGTCTGTCGTCAAACCCTGTCAGTGATCACCATCGGATCTGATTGGATCCTGGTCGTCGCGAAGCCCCGGATTGCACGGGCTCATTGGACGCGCCGGCCTCCTGTCGTCAAACGATCTTTGACGACAGGAGGAGCGTGGACGGCGCCGCCGCCTGGTCGCGGGTGTGTTCTCTGCGGGATCCCTGGCCGGAGTGTCGTGCGGGTTGCTTCACGCGGCCCTGGTCAGGGCGGACCGGTCTGGGATGGGGGTGTGCCGGGTGGGTGCTGTGAGGCCGGTCGGGGTTCCTCGTCCGTCGTGGCGCGGCCACAGGAGGAGGGCGCCGATCGCCCCTGTCCCGGCGAGGACCGCGAGGACGGACCAGGTGAGGGTGAAGCCCGCGCTGCTGCCGAGCCATCCCGCGATGGGGTAGGTGATCAGCCAGGCCAGGTGTGACAGGGAGAACTGGGCCGCGAACGCCTCGGGGATCGCGTTCCTTGCCACGGAGGCGCGCAGGACCTTACCGGTCGGTGTGATGACCAGCGCCATGCCGACGCCGATCACGCTCCAGACGATCGCCGTGCCTGTCCAGGTGAGGAGATCGGTCGTGGTGAGCGTGACGGCGGCGACCGTGGAGCCGGCGAGGACTGCGGCGCCGGTCGTCATGACGGTGCGGGCGGTGACCCGGTCGAGGACGCGGGGCAGGGCGAGGGCGGCCAGGAGGGTGCCGGTACCGGAGGCGGCGAGCATCCAGGCGACGTCCGACTGCGTGCCGCCGAGTTCGTCGCGGACGTGGTTGACGGTGTTGACGACGACGATCGATCCGGCCGCCGCGACCACGAGGTTGAGTGCCATGACGCCACGCAGCCGGGGTGTCCTGAGGAACGTCCTGATCCCGGCCGACGCCTTGTCCCACGCCTTGGTGCGGCCGCTGGGGCGGGCGTCGGGGATGCGTGTCGACAGAACGAGCGCGGCGGAGAGGAGGAATCCGGCGGAGGTGCCCAGGAACAGCCGGTCGAAGCTCATGAACGTCAGGGCGACGGCCGCGAGGACGGGGCTGAGCAGGCTCTCCATGGTGGAGGCGACCTGGGAGGCGGACAGGGCGCGCGTGTAGGCGGCCTCGTCGGTGACGATGTCGGGGATGACCGCCTGGAACGTCGGGGTGAACGCCGCGGAGGCGGCCTGGAGCAGGCCGATGAGCACGTAGATGTGCCAGACCTCGGTGACCAGCGGCAGGGCCAGCACCACCGCGCCGCGGATCGCGTCGAGGAGGAAGAGGAAGGTTCTTCTGGGGAGCCGGTCGACGTACGCGGCGGCCAGGGGCGCGATGGCCACATACATGACCATCTTGATGGTCAGGGCCGTACTGAGCACTGCGCCGGCGCGTGGACCGGCGAGGTCGTAGGCGAGGAGACCGAGGGCCACCGTGGTCAGCCCGGTCCCGAACAGGGCGATGACCTGGGCACCGAACAGATGACGGTAGTCGCGGATGCCGAACAGTCGCATGGCGGGTTCCTTCCGTGTCCATGCGGCGGGGCGCGGCCCCGGGGCGGGGGCCGCGCCCCGCGAGTACAGGCGGGGGAGTTCTCAGGCATGGGTGTCGCTCTTTGAGGTGTGGGGGCACGGTCCGCATTCCTGCGGGGCCCGGGCTGCAAGGAAGTGGGGTGCGGGGCGGGTCGGGCGGCTCATGACGCTCCTTCTCGGGGCGGGAAGTCGGCGGTGACGGGTTCTGTCGGGCAGGTCAGTGGTGTGCGTGGTGCCCGTGGTCGTGTCCGTGGTGGTCGCCGTGTGCGGGCGCGGCTTCGGTGGTGTGCACCGTGAACTCGGCGGTCCGGACGATGCCCTCGTGCTGGAAGTCCAGGTAGAGGCGGTAGGTGCCGGCCGAGGGCGCGACCGCGACGAGCCTGATGTCGGGCCCGGGGGCGGTGGCGCCGTCGCCGGGGTGGCCCTCCGGGTGGACGTGGAGGTAGCCCAGGTCGCCGACGCGCAGGGCCACGAGGTGTCCGTAGGCGGCCAGATAGGGCTCCAGGTCGGTGACGGGCCGGTCGTTCCGGCTGACGGTGAGGGTCAGCTCGCTCGCCTCGCCCGGCACCAGCGTGCCGTCGAGGGCGACGCTGTACTCGCCGATCCGCGCGGTACGCGTCGCCTCGGGGAGCGGCCAGGGGTCGTACGGTCCGGCGACCGCGACGTCGATC
This sequence comes from Streptosporangium sandarakinum, assembly GCF_050942225.1. NCBI lineage: Bacteria > Bacillati > Actinomycetota > Actinomycetes > Streptosporangiales > Streptosporangiaceae > Streptosporangium > Streptosporangium sandarakinum. The sequence goes on along the minus strand of NZ_CP192034.1, from coordinate 4,364,588 downwards.
CCCAGCGTCAGGGTCCCGTCATGGCCGACCGGGTGGATGTCGGTGAAGAACCGCCAGTCCCCGGGTTCCAGGTCCAGCTCGGTGCTCCAGCTGCCCTTCTCGTCCCGCACCGGGTGCACATGCTGGAACCCGGCCGTGTCCCGCCGGACGGCGATGAAGTGCAGGTCCTTCTCATGCTCGGCGACGAACTCGGTCACCGGCTGCCCGTCGGGGCCGATCACCCTGAACCCGACGGGCTGCCGCGCGCCGGCGGCGAGGATCGCGGAGTCGATTTCGAGGGTGTACCCGTTCGCCGAGACCGACAGCCCGCCGGGCTGGCCTCCGCCGTGGGCGCCGTGGTCGTCATGGCCGGTGTGGTTCTTCATGGCGTGTCTCCTCGGGGTGATGCGCTGTGGCGTTGTCCGCTCTGGACGATGGTCACAACCATATACCCTCCGGGGGTATTCCAGGAAGGAGTGGAATTCTCGTCGAGAGGTTCCTGTGACGAGTCCTGCGGCAGGCGCCGGCGCCTGGGCCGGGCGGCCCTTCGCTCCGACGGTGGAGTCGTGCCACCGGCCGGCGGGGCCGGCGTGTTCACCTGGCGGCCGCCGGGCTCAGATGCCGTGCGCCGATATCGAATCCGCGCAAGGGGACCGTCGGGGATTTCGTGCGGTTGTTCATCGAGGCGGGCGGCGCTGCGGGCCTGCGGTTCGCCTACGACCGGGCCGAACGCTGATGCCGTGCCCTGCGGCTGGACAACTGGAACGCGGAGCTGACCGCCTATTGCGCCAGGCGGAGCAGCGACAGTAGTACGGTCCGCTGGTCGGCGTCGAGCACCGAGATGATCGGCGCTTTCTCGAACAGCCGGGCCAGGAGGCGGCTCCGAAGTTCCTCCCCTGACGCCGTGAGTACGAGCCGCTTGGCCCTGCGGTCATCCGGGTCCGGTTCCCTCCGCACGAAACCGCCCCGTTCGAGAGTGTCGGCGATGCCGGTGACGTGGGAGGGTTCGCAGTGCAGCTGGCCGGCAATCTGGCCCATACGCAGGGGTTGGCCGAGCTGGACCAGAGTGTGAGCCTGCGGGACGGTCAGCTCGACCGCGGCGGCGGTCTTCTCGAAGTGCGCCCGTAGAGCCGCATCCGCGGCGAACAGACGTTCCACGATCTCCTGGCCCTCGGGGTCCGGCCAATCGGTGTATAGCTCCGTCACGACTCCCCTGCCGCCTGCACTGTTTCAGCCATTGAACCATCTCATGTCTTCCGTGAGCTCTGACCCCCCTCACATCGACGCGATAACTTCTGGTAGAACATATTTCATTTGCTGAACTGTTGAACGTTCTACGTGAGGAGCTGGTGTCCATGTTCATCGCCACCGTCGCCCTGTCCCTCCTGCTGACCCTGGCCTTCGCCGGGGCCGGCTTCCCGAAGCTCTCCGGCAAGGACGAAATGGCGGCCGAGCTCGGCAGGCTCGGCGTGTCAGCCGGATTCACACGCGTCATCGGCGCCCTGGAGATCCTCGGAGCCATCGGGCTGATCATCGGGCTGTGGATCACGGTCCTCGGGATCGCGGCCGCGACCGGACTGGCGCTCCTCATGGCCGGAGCCGTCGCCGCCCATGTCAGGGCCCGCGACGACGCCAAGCGCACCCTGCCCTCGCTGGTCCTGCTGATCCTCAGCGCGATCACGCTCGGCCTCGGGCTGGCCGGCCTCTGAAACACAACCCGGCACAGCCCGCCGGCCCGACCCACCCCGACACGAGAAAGAACATCCCCATGACCACTCACACCACGACCGAAGCCGGCCTTCCCATCGACACCCGCTTCCAGCAGCCCGCCACGGAAGACCAGCTCCAGCGGACCGCGGCCGCCCTGCGGGAGAAGGGCCACGCCGTCGAGATCGTCGACACCGCAGCCGACGCACGTGCCGTGGCCAATCGGCTGCTGCCCACCGATCGGAGCGTCCTCACCGTCTCCAGCGAAACTCTCCGTATCTCCGGCCTGGACGATGACATCAACGCCTCCGGCCGGTTCGACGCCGTGCGCCCCAAGCTCATGCGGCTGCGCGAAGAGGGGCGATTCGATGAGATGCGTACCCTCGGCGCCGCCCCCGACGTGGTCGTCGGGAGCGTGCACGCGGTGACCGAGGACGGGCGGCTGCTGACCGCCTCAGGCAGCGGCAGCCAGCTCGGCGCCTACAGCTTCGGCGCGGGCCGGACCTTCTGGATCATCGGTTCCCAGAAGATCGTGCCCGACCTCGACACGGCGCTGCGCCGCATCGAGACCTACGCCTACCCGCGCGAGGACGCCCGCGCTCGCCAGGCCTACGGTACGCCGGCTCTGCTCTCCAAGATCCTCATCATCGACCGCGAGATGTTTCCCGATCGAGGCACCGTGGTCCTCGTCCGGGAATCCATCGGCTTCTGACTCCGATGCTCGATTCGATCCTCTCGGCTGAGGTCATGAGTTCGACGCGTGGACGGGCAGGAGCCACACCGTGGTGAGGCGTGTGCCGTACAAGTGGCTGGTCGCCACCGCGTTCGTGTTCGGGCTGTTCATGGAGATCCTCGACATGACGGTGCTGAACACCGCATTGCCCGCACTCGGCCAGCACTTCGGGGTCGGGACCGAGACGCTGCAGTGGCTGGTCACCGGTTATCTGGTCAGCATGGCGGTGTTCATCCCCGCCTCCGGCTGGGTCGCCGACCGGTTCGGCACCAAGCGCACCTTCCTGTTCGCGCTCGCGGTCTTCACCGCCGCCTCGGCCTGGGGCGGGATCGCCGGTTCGCTCGGCGAGCTGATCGTGGCCAGGGTCGTCCAAGGCGTCGGCGGCGGGTTGCTGACCCCGGTCGGTACCGCGATGTTGTTCCGGGCCTTCCCGCCGGCTGAGCGGGCGAGGGCATCGGCGGTGCTGTCCGTTCCGACCACCATCGCCCCGGCCTTCGGTCCGGTGCTCGGCGGATGGATGGTCGACAACATCAGCTGGCGATGGATCTTCTTCCTCAAGGTGCCGATCGGCGTGCTCGGCCTGCTTTTCACGCTGGTGGCCCTTCGTGAGGAACGCGCGGACCATCCTGGCCGCTTCGACATCGCCGGGTTCCTGTCCGGCGGCGCCGCGCTCGCGCTACTGCTGCTCGGTCTCGACGCTGGCGCGCGCGAGGGCTGGGGCACCGCTCCGGTGCTCGTGCCGCTGGCCGCTGGGCTGGCGCTGGCGGCCGTGTTCGTCGTGATCGAGCTGGCCCGCAGCGAGCCCATGATCGACCTTCGCCTGCTGAAGGAACGGCTGTTCAGAACAGGCAACCTGCTGATGCTTCCGGCGTCGGGAGCGCTGATGGGCGTGTTGTTCCTGGTGCCGCTGCTTCTGCAATATCAGATGGGCGTCGACGCGACAGACTCCGGCCTGGTCACCATGTTCCAGGCACTGGGCATGATGGCCTTTCTCCCGCTGGCCGGTCGCCTGTACCCGAGAATCGGCCCTCGCCGCCTGCTCACGACAGGGTTCGGCGTCATCGCCGCCGCCCAGGCGGTGCTGATCACGGTCGGTCCCGGGACCACCTTGTGGGTGGTCAGGCTGTCACTGGCCGCCCTGGGCGCGGGGATGGCGCTGACGGTCATCTCTCTGCAGGCGGCCAGCTTCGCCGCGGTCGCCCCCGCGGCGATCGCGCGAGCCTCGTCGGTGTTCTCCACCACCCGGCAGGTCGCCAGCGCCGCCGGCGTCGCCGCGGTCGCCACGTTGCTCACCACGCGCACGGACGCCAGGCTCGCCGGCCCAGGCGATCGCGGCGCCGATCTCGCGGACAGGCAGGAAGCGCTCTTCGCCGCCTACCACGACGTCTTCCTCCTCACCACCGCACTCGCGCTGATCGGTTTCCTCATCGCGCTGCGCGTGCGTGACAGCGACGCCATCACCACCATGCGCCCGGTTCCGACAGGGATGAAAAACCGATCAGCGCAGGCGCCTCGGCAGTAAGCATCGCGCGTAAGCCAGGGACTCCATCGACCCACCCTTTCCACCACGGCCAGGGAGCCGATCATGCCTGACACCTGAACCATCCTGGTCACCGAAGCCACCGGACAGCAGGGCGGCGCCGTCGCCCGTCACCTGCTCACCGCAGGCGGCCGGCGTGTGCCCGCGCTCGTCCGCGACCCCGGCAAGCCCGCCGCCGTCGCGCTGCACGCGGCGGGCGCCGAACTTCTGCGCGCCGACTTCGATTCGATCGACGGTGCGGAACGGGACAGCGGCGTTCCCCACTTCGAAAGCAAGTACCGCGGTGAAGAGTACATCGCCTCCTCGGCCTCCCGGCGACGATGCTGCGGCTGGTGTCCTTCATCGACAACTTCAGCACCTACGCGGCGCCGCCACTCGTCGACAACACGATCGTGATGAGCCGGCCGGTGCGGCCGGACACGAAACCGCAGCTGATCGCGGTGGACGACATCGGCGCGTTCACCGCGCTGGCCTTCTCTCAGCCGGAGAAGCTCGTCGGCCGCCGGATTCCCCTCGCCGGTGACGAGCTGACCATGACCGAGATCGTGGAGGCCTTCACCAAGGTCACCGGCATTCCGGCGCGCTACGAAGTGCAGTACATCGAGCAGGTCCGCGCCTACAGCGAGGATCTCGCCCACATGTACGAGTTCTTCGAGAACAAGGGTTTCCAGGCCGGCATCCCGGCGCTGTGCCGGTTGTACCCGCAGGTGGCGAGGCTGGAGGGCCGGCTGCGCCGTACCGGCCGGCAGCCGGCGCCCGCATCATACGGTGAAGGCGCCTGAACCGTCCGCACGTCGGCAGGGTCTTGTACGGGGTGCCCGTACAAGCCGGCCCGGCCGGAGCCGTAGCCCAGCCCCGCGATCTGAGACGGCCTCAGACCGCTGTCCCCCCGCCCAGCGGCGCCACCAGTGCCTTGTTGTCGGAGCCCTGATCAGGTTGGGCGGCGCGGGGTTCCGGCTGCCGCTGCTGATCAGCCTGTTCGGCTTCGCCGCGCTCGCCGCCGTCATCCTCTGCCACGAGAAGGGTGACCACGCCTCGGTGATGCACCACTTCGAGATTCTGGACCGCGCGTCCTTCGCCCGGGACGACAAGGACTGGCGTTACCTCGTCGCCTGGCAGTACGCGATCGACAGTCTCCTTCGCCTGGGCCGGGCCGACCGGTTCGAAGACGAGCTGACGAATCTGGTGCGGGCCTACCTGGACCATATCGACGACCCTGACGAGCTCCTGCCCCGGCCCGGCCTCCTGCTCAACCTGAACCGTGACCTCCGCCAGGGGCGGCTGGACGTGCTCCCCGAAGCTGTGGCGCGGGCCTGCGCACAATTCCTTGAGGACCGGCTTGCCCTGCTGATCCCCGGCGGCTGGGTCCGCGAAAGCGACCTCTCCGACGGGCGCACACGTTGACGTTCGGTGCGGGCGCGCTCAGCCGGCAGCCATGGGAGAACGCCCGCCCCTGCCCAGGAAGGGTCCCCACCACGCCGTCGTCCGGCAGGGCGGCATCGACATGAACGCTGGGAACCGACTCGCGGATCTCTTCCTCGCTCGCTCTGCCGGTCGGCCTGGCCTCCGCCAGGGCGTCGCCGTACTGGTCGGCGTCGATGCCGTACCGGGGGAGTGGGTCCTGGTCACGCTGCTCGCCTCCTCGCAGGAGGCAGATCAAGTACGGGAGAAAGAGACAGTGGGGTGTTGAGGTGCTGCTCAGAGGGTTTTTGTCGGATGATGTGACTCTCCGCCTGGGTTTGGTCGCGGCTTGATGAGCACGGCCGTTCGGCGGGGTTGATCACCGCTACGGTTTTCGGTGTCCGGACGCCGGGATCGAGGCGAGGGACGGCCTGGGATGACGTGGATCGAGTGGACCGCCCATCCGCATCAGGATCTTCGCGATCGACCTGGTCCACGAGCTTGTCCGCACTGGGCGTGCTCGAGGAAGTGGAGCGCGGTCGCCGCGACACCGCCGTGCCGTCGGATCGCCGACGACCGGCGTCCCGGAAAATTCCGCAAAGAAATCCGGGAGGCGGTGTCGGATCGGGGTGGTGGTGTTCGTAGCAGGGGTGAGGCCGCCCGCAAGGGGGGCGGCGCCAAGGCGAAGGAACCGCGATCATGAAGCTGACGACCATGACTCAGGTCACCATCGATGGAGTGATGCAGGGAAACGGCGCCGCGTCGGATGACCGCAGGAACGGATTCGAGCGCGGCGGATGGGCCCGGGGGAAGGGTGACGACGAGACCAGGACGTTCATCACGCAGACCTACCAGCGCGCCGAGGCGTTCCTGTTCGGCCGGCACACCTACGAGCTGTTCGCCGGCTCCTGGGGATCAATCGACCAGATGCGCGCACATCCCATCGGCGTGGCCTTGAACGAGGCCCCCAAGTACGTTGCCTCGACCACGCTCACCGCGCCGCGTTGGGAGGACACGACCGTTCTCCGCGGTGACCTCGCGGCGGCCATCGGTGAACTGAAGGCCAAGCCCGGGGGTGAGCTGCAGGTGCACGGCAGTGGCATCCTGACCCGGTGGCTGCTGGAGAACGACCTGGTCGACGAGATGACTCTGATCGTGATCCCGGTGATCCTCGGCCAGGGCGCGAGACTGTTCCCGGAGACCGGCCCGGACCTTGCGCTCGACCTGGTCGAGTCGCGGACCGACTCGAAGGGCGTGACGGTCCAGGTCTACCGGCCGGCCGGGCGCCCTCAGTATGTAACGACCTGAAGTCCCTGACCACCGAACCACGCTGTCTTGACACCACAGGAGATGATCTTCAGATGCAGTATCTGGTTTCCGTGATCGATGACAAGAGCAATCCCGGCAGCACGGACAGGCAGCCTGCCATCAGCGCGTTCAACGAACGACTGATCGCCGAGGGCTACTGGGTCTTCTCGGGTGGACTCGCGGACACCGACGCGGCCACGGTCATCGACAACCGGGGCGAGCAGGCGGTGTTCAGCGACGGGCCTTTCGTGGAGTCGAAGGAGTATCTCGCCGGCGTCTGGGTGTGGGAGGCCCCCGATCTGGATGTGGCGCTCAAGCTCGCCGCCGAGGCGTCGAAGGTCTGCGATCGGAAGATCGAGGTGCGGCCGTTCCTGTGAGCGACGCCGAGGAGGCGATCACCCGGGCCCACCACGGCGAGTGGGCGCGGGTGGTGGCCGCCCTGACCAGGCGTTTCGGTGACCTCGACATCGCCGAGGAGGCGGCTGCCGAGGCGTTCGCGACCGCCGTGGAGCGGTGGCCGGCCGACGGCGTGCCGCCCAATCCCGGCGCCTGGCTGACCATGACCGCCAACCGCAAGGCCATCGACCGGATCCGGCGTGAGAACAAGCGCGACGACAAGCACCGGGAGGCTCAGATGACGTGCGACGACCCGCCCGAGCCTGTTGGCGCCATCGATGACGACCGGCTCCGGCTGATCTTCACCTGCTGTCACCCGGCGCTGGCGATGGAAGCGCGCGTGGCGCTGACCCTGCGCATGGTCGGCGGTCTGACCGTGCCCGAGATCGCCCGCGCCTTCCTGGTGCAGGGGACCACCATGGAGCGGCGCATCACCCGCGCGAAGGCAAAGATCAAGGCGGCCCGCATCCCCTATCGGATGCCGTCCGCCGACGATCTGCCGGCTCGTGTCTCCGGCGTCCTGGCCGTCCTGTTCCTCGTCTTCAACGAGGGTTACCTGGCCAGCGGCCCCGACACCGATCCCGTACGACACGACCTGACCACCGAGGCGATCCGGCTCACCCGCCTGATCCGCACGCTCCTGCCGCAGGACGGAGAAGTGGCCGGGCTGCTGGCGCTGATGCTGCTCACTGAGGCCCGCCGCACCGCCCGGGTCTCGGCCGGCGGCGAACTGGTCCCCCTGGCCGAGCAGGACCGCGGCGCCTGGGACGCGGAACTGATCGCCGAAGGTCATCGGCTGGTGCGCGAGCGCCTGGCCGCTGCCGCCGCAGGGGTGGCTCCGGGCCGCTACCAGATTCTCGCGGCGATCAACGCGGTGCACACCTCCGCCCGCGACATCCGCGACACCGACTGGTCGCAGGTCCTTGCCCTCTACGACCAGCTCGTCCGCCTCGACCCCTCGCCGATCATCGCCCTCAACCGGGCCATCGCCGTGGCCGAACTCGACGGGCCGCAGGTGGCACTGGCCATCGTTGACCGCCTCGCCGAGGCGTTGGCCGGCTACCACGCCTACCACGCCACCCGCGCCGACCTGCTGCGCCGGCTGGGCCGAAGTCAGCGGTCACGCGCGGCCTACGACCGGGCCATCGAGCTGGCCGGCAACACCGGCGAGACCGCCTACCTCACCCGCCGCCGCGCCCAACTGCAGTAGCGCCCGCGCTTGAAGGGCGCACCTGACACAGCGATGAAAGGCGCCGCGGAGCGCTGCATCATTGACATGTTCAGACGCCAACCCCCTCGCCGAGCAACGGGGCCCCGGACTCCCGAAGCTGCGGCGGGCGCGAAATTACAAGGTAACCGCAGCTCAGACGGTCAGGGTTGGTAAGCGTGTCCTGCGATTCGTCGTGTTCACGGAGCATCCGCAGGACGGTCGCGGGTGAGGGGTGTCGGCCCTTCTTCTTGCCTTCCAGGGTGCGGTCGCGGATGTACCCGCTCCATCCCCGAGAGAGCGGCGAGCACGGTGAACACGATGCCTACCGGTACCGAGGTTATGGAAGAACCCTCAGCAGGAGCATTCACCGCGAAGTGACGGATTCCCGCCCGAGCCGTCACCGCGAAGCGCTCCAGTAGGGGAGCGGCGGTCAGATCTTCCCGGGGGGCCCGCGCAGTCTTAACAATGGCCGCGATCGTCGCATCCGCTGTAGCGGGCGCGGCCCTGGCCTCAACCCGGACCCCAACGCCCGCCGCGCCAGCAGCCCCCGCGCCCGAACCTACGCAACCCTCGCCACCAGACCCGCCACCGAACATCTCCCCGGCACCGCCACGACGCAGACGATTGCTGCGCACGATCGGCCTCGTCCTGCTCACCGCTGCCGGTGCCACCGCCAGGCAGGCGGTCTCCGAAGTGGCGGCCTGGCTAGCCATCACATCGGAGCGTTGAGGCCGCCCGGTAAGGGCGAACCGGTCTCCACACACGTTCATCTGGCGCGCGCGGGACGGGCGGCCGACCACGATCCTGCGCGAGATCACCTTCGACCGGGACATCAGCTACCCGCTGAGACCGACCCGCCAAGTGGTCCCTGCCGAGAGCTCCCCAGGAGTTGAGGAGCCTGGGCTGCTTGCGCGTCACCGAGCCCGGGGCTTCCCGTGGGGAGCAGGGCCGCGCGATGCCGCTCCACCGCCTCCGGCGACGCGCGGCCGGTCATCGTGCGGGTCCGAGGACGTCGTCGCCGAAGACGGCCGCGAAGGCTTTGCCGATCAGGTGGGGCAGATCGGTCCGCCCGTCGTCCTCGGCCCAGCGCACCATCGCCGTGTGCAGGGCGGCCAGACAGGCGCTGGCCGCCGCCTGGGCCTGGAACGCCGCGTCGGGGTCGGCGGCATCGCCCTCCAGGGCGCCGATGATGGCCTGCTGGAGGGCGTACTGGTTGTCCAGATGCCTGGCCCGCAGCGCGGGCGTGGAGATCATGAGCTGAAGGCGGACGAGTAGAAACCGCCGGTCCGCCGCCACGTCGTCGCCGGTCAAGGCGGCGGCCGCGTCGACGAGCGCGCCGCCGATGCGGCGGACCAGGGGCTGGCCGGCGGGTGAGGCGGCGATCCGCTCGGCGATGAGCTCGCCGTGCTGGTCGACCAGCACGAGATCTTCCTTGGTGGGGAAGTGCCGGTAGACGGTCATGGGTGACACGCCGGCCGCCTCGGCGACGTCGTTCATGGTCGTGGCGTCGTATCCGCGCTCGCTGAACAGCCGTATCGCGTGTGCCTGGATCGTGCGCTGCGTCTGGGCTCGTCGTCGTGCTCGCAGGGTTGAGTGCCGCTCAGCCATGTGGTAGACACTACCACCGTGATAGAGACTACCAAATAGGTAGTTACTAACAGTAAGGAGCGTTGGACATGAACGATCTGACCGGCAGGACGGCCCTGGTGACCGGAGCCTCGCGCGGCATCGGCCAGGTGATCGCGACCCGGCTGGCAGTCAGGGGAGCGATGGTGATCGTGCACTACGGCACGGACGAGGACGGCGCGACGGCGACGGTCGGCGAGATCGAGCGCGCCGGCGGCACCGCCCTCGCCGTCCAGGCGGAACTGGGCGTCGACGGCGACGCCGACAAGCTCTTCGCCGGAATCGAGGCGGGCCTGGTCGGACGGCCCCTCGACATCGTCGTCAACAACGCGGCGGCTCAGCCCATCGGCCCGCTCGGCGCCACGACCCGAGCCGAGTTCGACCATCTCTTCGCGGTGAACGTACGGGCGCCGTACTTCATCATCCAGCGGGCGCTGCCCCTGCTGTGCGACGGCGGCCGCATCATCACGATCTCCTCCGTCGCGACCCGCATGGCCAACCCCGCCCAGACGTCCTTCGCCATGACCAAGGGTGCGATCGAGACGATGAGCCTGACCCTGGCCAACGAACTCGGAGTCCGGGGGATCACGGTGAACGCGGTCGCCCCCGGCGCCACCCGGACGCCCGCCAACGCGGCCGTCTTCGAAGCACCGGGCCTGGCCGCGTTCATCGCCGGATCGACGGCTCTCAACCGCCTCGGCGACGCCGGCGACATCGCCGATGTGGTCGCGTTCCTCGCCTCCGACGCCGCCCGCTGGATCACCGGCCAGGTCATCGACGCCAGCGGCGGCCTGTTCCTGGGGCCGCGCACATGACGCGAACCCCTGTCGCCGGCGGCCCCTGGCCGTGGCGGGCCGCGGCTGTGGAGCACAAGCCGGTCCCGACTCCCGGCATGCGCAGGGATCACTCCCGTGGGATCGCGCGACCGCCGCGCCACGCCGCCACGGTGCGGCGGCGGTGTTCGTCGCCGGCCGATTCCGGTCGTACGCACACTCACGCCCGCGGCGGCCGGGGCCGCGCACGCAGCGAGCCATACACAGGTCCGCCACGGACGGTTCCCGAAGTGCGGGAATCCGAATCGTTCGAATCTACATTGTAAAGGCGTCTTCCTTGGATACCCCCCCTCTCTTCCGGACAAAACCCAGCCACTGAGGGAAGGGGATGTGTGCAGACTGGCGGCCGCCGCTGGGGGAGACGAAGTACTTCGTGCTGGGCTTGCAGGTGGTGAAACCTGCGGGGGACCGTCGCTCGGTGCGAGCGTCCTCGCGTCGATGGCACGTCAACTGCTGTACCTCGGCCGGGCCGACGGCGCCCTGGAACTGGTCCGGCTCGCCCAGGACGGCAGCCGAAGCAGCGCGGCCCCGCGGACAGGAGGGACGCCGACAGCGGTCAGTGCCCCGGGGTGGGCGCAGTCGTACGTGGCGGCCCAGGCGGTGAGGATCTGGCGGGCGACGTCCTCACCGTGATGGCCCGTCCGGCAAGGCTGTATCTGCCCAGTCACTTCGGCGCTGGAAGCCGCGTCTACGGAGCTGGGGCCCAGGAGCACGCGAGCGGTCAAGCGGACTTCCTCCTCGACGACCTCGCCGACGACGGTCAGCCGTTGGCCGCCGTCACCGCGCGCCTGGCCAGTGACCTGTTTCAGGCGTTCAACGCCGTGGGCACGCTGCAGATCACCCGCGAAGGTGTCCTGCAGCAGGAGGCGTGGGGTTCACAGTGGCCGTCCATAAGCAGGTGGGCGACCATGGCGGGCATTCCGACCAACCCTTCTCTGCAGACGTAAGCCAGGCAAGCGCCCACAGCGCGCACGAGCTGCACTCCGGCGGCGCCGCCTCCGCGGTGAAGTCGGGTAAGGGCTCCCTTCGGTGGTGCGGAGGAAGCCGGCCCTCATCCAGGTGGATCCAGGCCACCTTCTCGATCACATCGGGTACGGCAGGCTCAGGCGGTGGGAGCACCGGCGACGTGGCGCTCGCCGCCGTTGTGCTCCTGCCAGAACCGGTACACCTCGACGGCGGCCTCGCGCTCCTCGTAGCGCATCGGCAGTCGGCGCTCCTGCCAGGGCTTGGCGAACTCGTCGTAGAAAGTGTCGAGCTCGAAGTACTTGCGGTCATCGACGTAGTGGGGCTCGTAGGCGTCGCGGGTGGTGAGGAAGACGACCTCGTCCGGCGAGCAGTAGTACAGCGATCCCAGGCACATCGGGCAGGGGTGGGCGAGGACGTAGATGGTGGTGCCGGTCAGGTGCTCGGTGCCCAGCTTCATGCAGGCCTCGCGGATCGCGAGGATTTCCGCGTGTGCGGTGGGGTCGCTTGTCTGGGCGACCTTGTTGGGGCTCTCGGCGAGGATCTTGCCGTTCTTGACGATGACGGTCGCGAACGGGCGGCCGCCCTCGGCGACGTTCTGGCGGGCAATGTCGATGGTGCGCTGGGCGAAGTCCATGAAAGGTCCTCCAAAGGTGGAAGGGGGTGCGGGGCCGCCGGCAGGCGGCTTCGCGGGGTTCGGGGGGAGATGGGGCGGGCCGGAAGGTGTTTCCGGCCCGCCCCGTTGCCGTCCGTGTGCGGCGCCGTCTCGGTGGCGGGTCGTCAGAAGGGCTTGGTCGGCAGGTACTTGCCGTCCAGGGTGATGACGGCGCGCTCGCCGCCCTCGGGGTCGGCGACCTTCTTCACGTCGAGCTTGAAGTTGATCGCGGAGATGATGCCGTCACCGAACTGCTCGTGGATCAGGGCTTTGAGGGTCGTGCCGTAGACCTGGAGAATTTCGTAGAAGCGGTACATGGTCGGGTCGGTCGGGATCCGGTCCGGCATCGAGCCGCGGACCGGGATCGTCTGGAGCAGCATCACCGCGTCCTCGTCCAGGTCCAGTAGCTCGGCCACGGCTTTGGCGGAGCTTTCCGGCAGCGGGTGCTGGCCGAGGACGGCGGCGGTGGTGAAGGCCACCGACAGGCCGGAGGCGTCGGCGATCTGCTGCCAGGAGAGGTTCTTACGGGTCTTGGCCTCGACGGCGGCGGCGGCCAGGGCCTGGCGGGCGGTGGGGTCGAACTGTGCGTGCACCATGATCGGTACGTCCTTCTCTCAGGTGGTGTCGGATGGATACGGGTTCCCGGCGGGCGGTTGCGGGCGGGAACCTCGAAGCCGGGACGGTCAGGCCGTGAGCGCGGAGCCCGCGGCCGTCAGGTCCTCGACGCGGCCGGTGGGGATGTCGTAGACCCAGCCGTGCAGGGCGACCTTCTCCTCCGCCAGGGCGCGGGCGACCGAGGGGTGGGTGGCCAGGTTCGCCAGCTGGGCGAGCACGTTCTGCCGTACCAGGGCAGGCACGTCACCGTGGGCGGTGGTGCGGGCCCGGGAGGCATCCGCGTGTCGCAGCCAGGCGGCGACCGTCGGGGCGCCGCTGAGGTCGTGCCCCTCGGCGAGCGCGGTCATCGCGCCGCACGCCGAGTGGCCGCAGATGACGATGTCCTGCACGCCCAGTGCGGCGACGGCGTACTCGATGCTCGCCGCCACTCCGTCGGCTTCGGAGCTGTAGGCGGGCACCAGGTTGCCGGCGGTGCGGATGACGAACAGGTCACCCGGTTCGGTGCCGGTGATCAGCTCGGGGACGACGCGGGCGTCGGAGCAGCCGATGAACAGCGTGTGCGGTGTGTGATGCGTGGCCAGGCGGGCGAAGAGCTCCGCCTTGGCCGGGAAGACGTCCCGCTGGAAACGGGCGACGCCTTCGGCGAGGTCCTGCATGGTCACTCCCTTCGGCGGTGGCCGACCCTTGCGGGCTGGTGGCATCCAGCATGCATGACCTGTCCCTATAGTGTCCAAGAGTCATTAGGCCTGAAGCCTATTGGTTTCATCTATAGTTTTCCCATGGCCGTTCTCGAACTGCGTCACCTGCGCTATCTGCTCGCCGTGGCCGAACACGGCAACTTCACCCGCGCCGCCCAGGAACTGCACATCTCGCAGCCCACGCTCTCCCAGCAGATCAGGCAGCTTGAACGGACGGTGGGCGCACAACTGCTGGACCGCACCGGCCGCACCGTACGGCTCACCGACGCCGGGGCCGTCTACACCGACCACGCCCGGCGGGCACTGCGCGACCTGGCCGCCGCCGAACGCGCCGTCCACGACGTCCAGGACCTCTCCCGCGGCCACCTGCGACTGGGCGTCACACCCACCTTCACCGCCTACCTGGTCGGCCCGCTCACCGCCGAGTTCCATACCCGCCACCCCGCCATCAACCTCACCCTGACGGAGACGACCCAGGATCGCATCGAAGCGGCCCTGCTCGCCGACGACCTCGACCTCGGCATCGCCTTCGCCGGCCCCCACCTGCCCGGCGTCATCGCCACCGCCCTGTTCACCGAGACCCTCAGCCTCGTCACCAGCACCCCGCGTGTCCAAGCGATGCCCAACCCCCTACCGGTCCACGCCCTCAAGGACGAACAACTCGCCCTGCTCAGCGGCGACTTCGCCACCCGCAGCCACATCGACGCCTACTTCACCCACCACCGGGCCACCCCACGCATCACGGTCGAAGCCAACTCCATCCAGGCCCTCACCGAAATCGTCCAACGCACCCACCTGGCCACCGTCCTGCCCGATGCCATCACCCATGACCACCCCCACCTCACCCCCGTCCCCCTGAACCCACCCCTGCCCACCCGCACCGTCACCCTCCTGCACCGCGAGAACGCCTACCAAAGCGCCGCCACGCGCGCCTTCATCCACCTCACCCATGACCTCGTCCGCACCCGCGGCTACACCCCGCCTCCGTGAACCGCCTGCCCAAGGCGGGACTCCCGCGAACGGTCCTTAGAAGCCATCTCAATTGGCTCGGTGGGCTGTGCCCGTGGCGGGGATCGTTGAGCGGTTGGTGCCGGATGAGCTGTGGGAGTTGTTCCAGCGGGTGGTGCCGGAGGCTCCTTCGCGGCCTCAGGGTGGGGGCCGGCGTCGGCATGGCGATCGGGAGGTGCTGGCGGCGATCGTGTTCGTAGCCACCTCCGGGTGCACCTGGCAGCAGTTGCCTGCCGCATCATTCGGGCCTTCCCGGGCCACGGCTCACCGCCGGTTCGCCGAGTGGTCGAAGGCCAGGGTGTGGGCCAAGCTGCACCGCCTGGTCCTCGACGAGCTCGGCTCTCGGGGCGAGTTGGACTGGTCGAGGTGCGCGATCGACCCGGTCAGCGTGCGGGCGATGAAAAAGGGGGAGCTGACGGGTCCGAATCCTGTCGACCGGGGGCAAGTACGGATCGAAGATCCATCTGATCACTGAGCGGACCGGTCTGCCCATTTCCGCCGGGATCTCCGGCGCCAACCTCCACGACAGTCAGGCCCTGATCCCGCTGGTGAAGGGCATACCCCCGATCCGTTCACGCCGCGGCCGGCGCCGGCGCAAGCCCGGCAAGCTTCACGCCGACAAGGGCTACGACTACCGCCACCTGCGGCAATGGCTCTCCGGCCGAGGCATCCGTCACCGCATCGCCCGTAAAGGCATCGAGAGTTCCCAGCGACTCGGACGACACCGATGGACCATCGAGCGAACCATGTCCTGGCTCGCCGGCTGCCGACGACTCCACCGACGCTACGAACGCAAGGCCGAGCACTTCCTCGCCTTCACCAGCATCGCCTGCACCCTGATCTGCTACCGCGGACTCAACTCACCAAATGAGGTGACTCCTGCCGTAAGGGTTGTCTCGTGACTCCGACGGCCTTGGCTTCGACTGTGATCGGAAAGCTTGG
This sequence comes from Streptosporangium sandarakinum, assembly GCF_050942225.1. NCBI lineage: Bacteria > Bacillati > Actinomycetota > Actinomycetes > Streptosporangiales > Streptosporangiaceae > Streptosporangium > Streptosporangium sandarakinum. Next base: position 4,348,974 of record NZ_CP192034.1, on the reverse strand, counting down.
TCAGGCGTCACTGGGACCGGGAGCCCAGCCGGCGTGCTGGGCCCAGGCGTCAGCGCGCCGGATGATGTCCCATACGAAGGCATCTTTTGCTTGGACGTAGGCGGGACGGTCGTTGCGGAATTTGGCTGCGCAGTGCTTCTTGGCTGCCGCGTACTCGTTCGCGGCAGCCGTGTGGCACCGGAGGTAGTCGCGAAACAGTAGTGGGAACTGCTGTGAGAAGCTGCCCATTTGCCGCACGTGCACGTGGGTCCGGTGCTGACCTGGAGGTTCCCGGAAGTATCGTTTGGTCCGTTCGGGATTGTCCGCCCGGTACACGAGCCCCATCTCTGTCAGCGGGCGCAGGAATGCATCCGTCGCTTCCAGCGATGCCACTGAGATCTGGATGTCAATCACCGGCTTGGCCGCCAGTCCTGGCACCGAGGTGGACCCGATGTGGTCGATACGAGCCACGGCATCACCGAGGGCGACACGTAGGTGCGTGCCCCACTTGGCGAACATGGCTGGCCATGCAGGGTCGTAAGGCATGATCTCGACTGGCTCTCCCATGCTGAGAAGTGTTGCAGGGCTTGCCGCAACCGTGATGTGCGGCTGCCGCCGCCTGCACCGCCGCTACGAGCGCAAGGCCGAGCACTTCCCGGCCTTCGCCGGGATCGCAGCCGCTCTCATCTGCTATCGCAGGCTGGTGGCCTGACGGGCAGCGCCCGGAAATGGGACGATCCACAGCGTGATCGGATGGATGCGCCACACCCCGCGCTGGGCGGTCATTTCGGTCTGCGTAATCGCGGCCGTGCTGCTCTTCGTCGGCGCTTCCGCGCATGTAGCCGACCTTCTCAGCCACGGTCTGCACCCCTACGCCTGGGCACCGAGCTGGCTCAACCTCTACTGGTCGTCGCTGGCGCTCTTTGACACGCTCGCCGCTGCGTTCCTGATCAGGGGCGAACGCCGAGGAACCGACCTCGCGTGCGCCATCATGGCGACCGACCTCGCCGCCAACTGGTACGCGGTCTACGGCATCCAGCACAGCAGCTTCGCCACCCAGCCTGGCCTTCAACGACTGACCGTCTTCGCCGCACTCGTCCTGGGAACGGCACCATTTATCCGACGACACCTCACCAAATGAGATGACGTCTTAGTAAGGATTTGTTGATTGGCCTCACCTGAGCGACGCCGAACCCAAGGCCCGCAACGATCAGGAGCGTCGCGAAGACCGCGACCATAGCGGCTGGGATGGAGCCATGATGCTGGAGCCCGGGGTCGACGATCAGCCTGCCGTCGTTGTCCGTCAGGCCAGGTGAAGCTGCGAACTCGCGCAGGAAACGCCACCAGCAGCGGCACGCCGCGATCACCGTTTGTCAGGCCCGTCAGCGCCCCTGCCAGCCGGTGGTCCTCAGCCTGCGCGGCCATGCGCTCGATCATCGCATCGGCCATCGGCTCAGGCGGCGGCTTCGCACCGGTACGCGCCGGCGCCCGCAGGAATCGCTCCTCATCCGCGCCGCTGCCTGGCGATGAGGTTGGTCGCGATGCCGTACAGCCACGGCCTGGCCGGCGGCTGCGCGTGATCGTAGGAGGCGCGACGGCGGAAGGCGGCCAGGAACGTCTCCGCCACGATATCGTCGGCAACCTGCACGCCCAACCGCCGCGCGACATACCGGTGGATCTACTCGACATACCGGTCGAACACGCTGGCGAACTGCTCCGGATCGTCAATTGACCGGCGGATGAGCTCAGCGTCGTCCGCCTCGATCATCCCTCCGGTGGGGTTTGTGTCATGCCTGCTGTTTCCCGATGGGACGAATCGAGTTCTCGACGGCCACGAGCCCGGTGCGTGAACCCATCCAGGAGCTGCGGGCGACAACGGGCCAGAAATCTTCCCGGCCCCGAGAGGCTCACGATGACCTTACGCAATGCGCTCATGGTCGCCTTGCTGGCGGGAGCGGCCGCTGCCGCCCCCATGCCCCCATCCGCCGCGCCCGCCAGCACCGGCACATCGAACAGTGTGACGCTGATCACTGGTGACCGGGTGATGGTCGCCGGCAACGGCTTCCGCGTCGTTCCCGGCCCCGGCCGGCAGGTGGACTTCACCAGCCAGATGCGCCAAGGGCATCTGTACGTGATTCCGTCCGACGCCCGGACGTTGGTGGCCGGAGGCATGCTCGACCGGCGGTTGTTCGATGTCACCCAGCTGCTGGCCTGGCGCTATGACGATGCCCGCAGATCCGACATCCCTCTGATCGCCCAGTCGGCGCAGGTGCCCGCGGCCGCCCTCCAGGCCCGGCGGCTGGCCGGAGCCGGCATGACCACGCTGCGCGTGCCGAAGAAGAGCGCGGGCCGGACGTGGAAGGACCTGACCAGCGGCGCCCGCGCGCTGGGCACGGGGAACACGAAACTCTGGCTGGACGGCCGCCGCTCCTTCGACCTGGATCAGAGCGTCAAGCAGATCGGAGCGAACACGGCTTGGGAGCGCGGCCTGACCGGCAAGGGCGTCACCGTGGCCGTACTCGACTCAGGTTACGACCCCGACCACCCAGACCTGAAAGGAGCGGTGGCCTACGAACGCAACTTCAGCGAAGACCCTGACAGCCGCGACACCCTCGGCCATGGCACCCACGTCGCCTCGACCGTCGCCGGAGCCGGGGAGAAGTACCGGGGCGTGGCGCCCGACGCCAAGCTGGCCATTGGTAAGGTCGGCGGTGCCGACGGCATCGCCGACTCCGCCGTCTTGGCGGGCATGGAATGGGCCGCCCTCGAGGTCAAGGCCAAGATCGTCAACATGAGCATCGGCGGGCCCGACACGCTGGAGCTCGACCCCCTGGAAGAGGCCGTCAATTCCCTGTCGGAGCGGACGGGCACGCTGTTCGTCGTCTCTGCCGGCAACAACGGCCGGCCCGGCACGGTATCGAGCCCCGGCAGCGCCGACGCCGCTCTCACCGTCGGCGCGGTCGACAGGTCGGACCGGATCGCCGACTTCTCCAGCCAGGGACCGCGGCAGGGTGATCACGCGATCAAGCCGGACATCACCGCGCCGGGCGTGGACATCGTCGCCGCGGCACCCGGCGGCGCCCACCAGACGCTCAGCGGTACCTCGATGGCCGCGCCGCATGTGGCGGGAGCCGCCGCGATCCTGGCCCAGAAGCGCCCCGAATGGAGCGGTCGGCAGCTCAAGGCGGCGCTCGTCGGCAGTGCCGCGCCCTCGGCCGGTGCGACGCCGTACCAGCAGGGCAGTGGCCGGGTGGACGTGGCCCGCGCCGTCGACCAGCAGATCGTGGCCCTGCCGGACGATCTGTGGGCGGCCTTCCCCTGGAACGGCCAGGGCGAGCGGGTGGCCACCAGGACCCTCACCTACGCCAACACCGCGGACACCCCGGCCACTGTCGACTTGACCACCGAAGGGGAGATGCTGAAGCTGTTCACCCAGCGGCTGGAGGTGCCTGCGAAAGGCGAGGCGTCGCTCACCCTCACCATCGATGCCAGCCGGAAAGCGCCGGGCGACTACTTCGGCGTCGTCACCGCCAGGTCCGGCCAGAGCGTGATCCGTACGTCGGCCGGCGCGTACGTCGAGCCGGAGTCGTACGACCTCACCGTGACCGTCGTCGGCAGGGACGGCAACCCCGCGCATCCGTACGTCGAGCTGTATGACGCGAAGACCGGCGCCGTCCATGAACTCGCCGTCCAGGACGGCGTCGGCAAGGCCCGCCTGCCTGTGGGCGAGTGGAATGTCTACGCGGACTTCAGCGAGCGGGCGTACGGCAAGACCGTCGCGCACGCCGCGGTGCGCATCGCCGATCGCGATCAGCAGGTGGTCGTGGACGCGCGCAAGGGAAATCCGGTACGGGTCACGCTGGACGATCCGAGCGCGGCTCCCAGGCGCGGTCACGAGCTGAGCCTGTCACACGGCGCCTGGGGCATCGCGAGCTTGTCGAGCGAGGACCCCAACACCAGGCTCTTCATCGTCCCCGCACGCCAGGAGGGCCTGCGCTACCTGCTGCGGACCATCTGGTCCAGCAAGGACGCCGTGCCGAGCCCATACCTGTACGACCTGGCCGACCACCGCACCGGCGGTCTGCCTGAAGATCCCACCTACACCGCCAGACAGAAAGACCTCGCCATGGTGAGCTCGACCTTCCGCGCGTCCGCCACGGCGGCCACCGGCCTGCCCCTCAGCGGGCCGCGCTTCCGTGACGACTGGCCGGTGTTTCTGGTCTCGCCGGCGCAGGACATGGACCTGCCCGGCATGCTCACCTACTACCGCACACCCGGCCTGACTTGGGACAGCATGCTCGAGCTCGGCACGTACACGCTCGCCGACGGCGGCCAGGCCATGAAGCCCGGACAGCGTACCCGGCAAACCTGGAACGCCGCGGTGACCGGTCCCGCGACCGCCGGGATCCGCGGCAGCCGTACCCGGGACACGCTGGCCTTCTCCACCGTCGGGCTGTTCACTGACCCCGCCCCTGGCAGGGTCGGAGCGGACACAGCGGCATCCGGCACCGCCACCCTCAGCCGGAACGGGCACGTGCTCGCCGAGGCGTCCCTCACCGGCTGCGCGCTCGACCAGTGGGAAAGCTGCCGCTTCCAAGCCACGCTGCCGGCGGAGTCCAGCGTCTACACGTTGCGGGCGTCCATACGCAGGCAAGTTCCCCACTCCGTGCTGTCCACGGCGGTGGAAAGCGTGTGGACCTTCCGGTCGGCGCGTACAGAAACGGAGCGGCCGCTACCGCTGATGGCGGTGCGCTACGCGCCCAGCGGACTCGACGACCTCAACCGCGCCAGGCCCGGTTCACTAACCGAACTGCCCATCAGGGTCGAGGGCGCTCCCTCCGCGCTCAAGCTAGAGCTCTCCTCCGACGACGGCACGAGCTGGCGTACCGTCCCGGCCCGGCGCACCGCCACGGGATGGACCGCCACGATACCGAACCCGCGCACGCCCGGATTCGCCTCGCTGAGGGCTACTGTCAACGGCACGTCCGGCACCACCCTGACCCAGACGATCATCCGAGCCTACGCCATCGGCCCGGGCTGATCTCGCAGGCCCGACTCGTCCGCTGAACATACTGGGCCGAAAACGACCCTGGCGGGGGCGGACCGGATCTTTCTCCGGATCATTTTCGACGTGGGGAAGCGGCAGATCGGTAGGGGCCGCGGTTCATAGACATGGACTGTGAAATCCTGCGGCCGGCAGAGCCGGCACCGAAGGTGTCCGCTCCGCCGGCCGCATCCCCTGATGCTGATCTGGTCGCACCGGCGAACACACCCACACGCCCCGCCCCGTCTCCGCAGACCTCTTCCGGCCCCGCCGCCGCCTCGACCCCGGCACCACCCGCCGCCACCTGACCCACCTGGCTTGCGCCTTCCCCTCTGAACTCGAGCCCTGCAGGCCGGGTGCGCGAGCACCCGGCCTCCGGCATCATGGCGCTCAGCGGTGCAGGGTGGTCTCTCGCTTGATATACGACAGTTTTTCGGGGTTGCGTACGGCGTAGAGGCCGGTGATTTGGCCGTCGTCGATGCGCACCGCGATGACGTTGTCGAGCTCGCCGTTGAGCCGGACGATCAGTGCCGGGCAGCCGTTGACCTGTGCCGGCTGCAGCACCGCGTCGGCGATCCCGCGCAGCACATCGGCCACCGTGCCGGCCCCCACGATGGGCGCCAGCGCGGCCTGCTTGACGCCGCCACCGTCGGTCAGCAGGATGACGTCCGGCGCGAGGATGTCGAGCAGGCCCTGCATGTCACCTGTATTGACCGCCCGCTGGAACGCCTCGAGCGCGTCTCGGGTCTCGGCCGCCGAAACGACCCCGCGCGGTCGGCGCGCCGCGACGTGGGCCCGCGCCCGGTGCGCGATCTGGCGAACCGCCGCCGGGCTCTTGTCGACCGCCTCGGCGATCTCGTCGTAGGCCAGATCGAACACCTCGCGCAGCACGAACACCGCCCGCTCGGTCGGCGCGAGCGTCTCCAGCACCATCAGCATCGCCATCGAGACACTGTCGGCCAACTCGACGTCCTCGGCCACGTCGGGCGCGGTCAGCAGCGGCTCGGGCAACCAGGGGCCGACGTAGGACTCCTTGCGCCGGCCGAGCGTACGCAACCGGCTCAGCGCCTGGCGGGTAGTGATCCTGACCAGGTACGCACGCGGTTCCCGCACCGTCTCGAGATCGACGCCCACCCATCGCAGCCAGGTCTCCTGCAGGACGTCTTCGGCGTCGGCGGCCGAGCCGAGCATCTCGTAGGCAACGGTGAACAGCAGATTGCGGTGGGCGACGAAAGCTTCGGTGGCCGAATCTATGCGGCCGCCACGAACGGGCGGTGCGGGTGTGTCCGCTGTCGGCTCGCTGCGGTCGTTCATGGCTGGCTCCTTCCTGTTGGTTCCTGATCGTGTCACGCGTACAAGACGCCGGTCGCCGCCGCGTTGTGACACCCGTGATCGGTGGCGTATGTCACAGTGCTGCGCTGTCACGCGGATCGGGCCGTCGACATCTTGTGTTCGTCAACGCCACGCGAACGAGCTGCGGCACGCCAACGAGTGAGGACCACGTCATGGAACCCCGTTTCGACCTGATGACCAACGAGCTCGGCGCCAAGATCGCCAAGCGTGTTTACAACGTCGCCATGCTGATCGAGAAATCGCCGCTGCCCAAGGCCACCCAAGATCTGGTGATGCTGCGCGCCAGTCAGATCAACGGCTGCGGCTTCTGCGTCGACTACCACACCAAGGACGCCGCGGTAGCCGGCGAATCCGCGGTCCGGCTCCACCTGGTCGCCGCCTGGCGCGAATCCACCGTGTTCACCGACGCCGAGCGTGCCGCGCTGGCGCTCGCCGAGGAGGGCACCCGGCTCGCTGACGCCCACCACGGCGTGTCGGACGAGACCTGGGCCCAGGTCCGCAAGCACTACGACGACGACCAGATCGCCGCGCTGGTCTCCCTGGTCGCCATGATCAACGCGACCAACCGGCTCAACGTCATCGTGCGCCTGCCGGGAGGTTCCTACCAGCCCGGCCAGTTCGCCGGCATGGCGAACTGATCGACATTCAAACCGTCACCACGCAAGGAGTGCACTATGGAACCCCGTTTGGACCTCTTCGGCAGCCCGGTCGTCGCCAAGGCCCTGGGCCACTACGGCGCAGCGGCCCCGGTGCTCATCAAGGAGTCGACGGTGCCAACCGCGACCCAGAACCTGGTGATGCTCCGTGCGAGCCAGATCAACGGCGACGGCTACGCCACCGACGTCCACGGCAAGAACGCCGCGAACGCCGGTGAGACCGCCACCCGCCTCAACCTGGTCGCCGCCTGGCGTGAGGCAACTGTGTTCACCGACGCCGAGCGCGCCGCCCTGGAGCTGACCGAGCAGGGCACCCGCATCGCCGACGGCGCCGGCGGAGTCACCGACGAAGCCTGGGCGAACGCCGTCGAGCACTACGACGAGGACCAGCTCACCGCCCTGGTCGCGTTCATCGCCCTCATCAACGCCACCAACCGCTTCGCCGTCATCAACCGGCAGCGCGGCGGCGACTACCAGCCCACCCAAGCCGGATAACCAGATTCAGCAAGATCGGTGTGGGTCGTGGCGTGCTGTACACGTCCACGGCCCACGCCGACACCGTGCATTATGTGGTCGGCGGCGGAGCTGGTGGATGCGATCCGCGGCACTAGCCGCGGTGTTCGCGATGGAGAGATCCGAACCGTGTTCGTGCTTGCCCCAGGGTCAGGCCGTCGGCGTTCGCCTTCGACCACGCGCGGATCTATCAGACCGCCTCCACCGAGCTCGACCGCACGGCCAGGGGTGGACACTGCACCAACTGCGCCACAGCGCGCTGACGCACCTGGCCGTCGCCGGTCGCACCGCGCCGGAGCTGCAGGCCAAGTCCCGCCACCAGCACCTGGCCAGCCTCGGCCGCACACACCTAACCGAGCCAGGTCGCGCATCGGATACCGCCGAGGGCAGGCCGTCGATCTTCGGCCGGTCGTTGAAAAGCAGCTGAACGAAGTCCCGTCAGAGGTGAAGCCGAACACCTTCTGCAGCATGGATGGCTGTCCCACGGCAGGTCGCCGACTTCGGTTGCCGAGGCGAACATGTCACAGACGATCGTGAAGCTCAGCCCGCCCAGGTGATCGCATACACGTGCACGGCCTTGGACGCATCATCGACCAGATACGGCACCAGGCCGACTCCGCCGAACACCGCCTCGAGGTGGCGGGCCTCGTCAGGGTCGGGCACACCGCGGTGGTGCGGGTCGGCGCCGATGACGAGCAGTTCCTCGACCAGGGCGCCGAACGCGTTCACGGGAAGGCCCGGAGCCTGTGCGCTGGCGGCGGCGTGGAAGTTGACCTGCTAGTTCACGCCTTGCGGCCCGCATCGGCGACGAGTTGCGACCAGTCGGGGATGACGGTGTCGGCGGGTACGCCGGGCATGCCCGCGACCACGTCGGCACACGCCTGCGCGTAGCCGGGCGCGCTGTAGGTGAGCGACCGCAGATGCCACAGGTTCAGCACCTCGGCCAGGTGCTTCCAACACCAGGTCTCGTGCGCCGCGGCGACCATCGCCTCCCGATACTCGGCCAGGAAGCGAGCGCGGTACCGCTCGGGCAGACGGGAAACGATCTCATCGGGGTCGTGTCCGATCGCGCGCGGTTCGGCAGGCTGAGCACTCAGGGCCTGGCCCCTTTCCCTGTCCACGGTCATCCGGACTCCAGGGTGACCGGCGCCGGGTGAGCGCGTCAGGCCGTCACATTACGCCCGGGACCCGGGCCGGCTCGTCCGGGAAAGCCGTCCCCTTCCGCATTCCCCGCGGCGGCCGCCACGCTTCGCGCGGCGTTCTCGGCCGCGATGGGGTGACCACCGGTGTGTTCTCGCACCGCCCACCGGCCCGGCAGGTCTCGGCCCCTTTCCACACCCGGTCGGCTGGCCGGCCTCGTACCCGCCCTGCTGCGGTGGCCGCCGCCAAGGCCCTCTCCTGCGAGGCCAGCCGTGCCGATCTGCGTCACCGCCGGATCACCGCGGTCATCGCGGAGAAGACCGATCAGCGGGCCAACCGGAAGAAGGGGCCAGCAGACGGGCGGCCCATCGCCTTCGATCCCGAGCGCTACCGGAAGCGCAGCACCGTCGAACACGGTTTCCGGAAGGTCAAGACCTGGCGCGCTCTGGCCACCCGATACGGCACAACCCCGGAAAGTCACGAGGCCGGGCTCTGCCTCCGAGGCTCGGTCATATGGCGGAAGCCCCTCACCTCAACCACATGGTCAAAACTCTGAGCGGCCCCTAGGAGGGAACTTTGTCCCGCTGGTGTGGGTACAGGCTGACGATGGCGACCCCCGTTATGTACTCGGACGTCTCCAGGTCGAACCCGCTGGTACCGCGGAGCCACAGCCTCGGCGAAACCCTTTCCCTCCTCCAGCGCCTTGCAAGCGCGCCGGCGGCGTCGCGTGCGGGGGCGGGGCCTGCGAACCGGCCATGCCCCGGCACATGGTGGACGAGACCTTCGGCGCGCAGCTTCCGCGAAAGGGGCCGGTCAGGCGCCGAGCCGGTCGGCGACGGCCCGCGCCTCGCCGGAGGCGAGCGGGCCGCACAGCATCTCCACCCGGTGCACCAGGCGCGGCGCCGCCAGCGGCACCGTCAGTGTCGCGGCCGGGGAAGCCCCCGCCGTGACCGGCGCGGGCAGCAGGGCCAGGCCGTGCCCGGAGGCCACCAGGTTCAGGACGGTGCGCAGGTCGTGACCGTCGTAGCGGAACCCGGTCCGGAAGGCGCCGCCGCCCGCCACCTCGCGCAGCCGCTCCACCGGGATGAAGGCGGGGGCGTGCAGCCACAGCGCGTCGGCCAGGCCGGCCAGTGCGAGCCCCCGCCCGCGCGCCAGCGGGTGCCGCTCGGGCAGGATCACCGCCAGCTCCTCCTCGGCGACCCGCACCCCGGCCGGCGCCCCGACGTCGGGCAGGCGCAGCGGGTCGCTGGGCGCCGCGATCCCGTCGACGAACCCCAGGTCGGCATCGCCGGAGGCGACCTGCTCGGCCACGCGCTCGCGGCCGACCGCGCGCAGCGTCACCACCGGCCCGCCCGGCTCCAGGGCGCGGGCGATCGCCGGGACCAGCGCCAGCGGAGATGCCGCCACGGTCAGCCGCCCGGCCGGTCCGGCGGCGGCGCGCAGCACGTCCGCGCGGGCCGCCCGGTGCCGCAGCAGCAGCGGCCCGGCGTGCTCCAGCAGCCGCTCCCCGGCCCTGGTCGGCGCCACCGGGCGGCGGCGCAGCAGGGTCAGGCCCAGGTCGGCCTCCAGCGCGGCGACCTGCTGGGACACCGCCGACTGGGTGTAGCCGAGCTCCTCGGCGGCGGCGGAGAAGGACCGGCGGCGGACGACGGTCACGAATGTGCGCAGCAGATGCGGGTCCACGGTGCATCAGTATCGCTTATCGCCCCAGCAGGAATCATCGTTGGCCCTCATCGGTGGGCGGCGGCCAGGATGGGCGCGTGACCATCGCGAGAATCGCCCTGGTGGGCGACAGATCACCCGCCGTCCAGGCCCACGCCCGCGTCCCCGCCCTCCTCGCCGCCCTGCGCGAGCGCGACGGGCTGACCCTGGACGCCTACTGGATCCCCACCGACGAGGCCGGCGACCTGGAGGGGTTCGACGGCATCTGGATGCTGCCCGGCAGCCCCTACCGCAGCGAGGCCGGCGCGGTGAACGCCGCCCGCACCGCCCGCGAGCACGGCATCCCGTTCCTCGGCACCTGCGGGGGCTTCCAGCACACCCTGCTGGAGTACGCCCGCGACGTGCTGGGCCTGCGGGTCGCGCACGCCGAGAACGACCCCGATGCCGGGGAGTTCCTGCTGGTCCCCCTGGCCTGCTCGCTCGCCGGCCACGAGGAGGCGGTATGGCTGGAGCCGGGCTCGCTGATCGAGAGGATCGTCGGCGCGGACCGGACCGTGGAGAAGTACTCCTGCGCCTTCGGCCTCGATCCCGCCTACGTGCCGGTGCTCCAGGAGGGCGGGTTGAGGTTCACCGGCCGCGGTGAGGAGGGGGCCGTGCGGGTCCTGGAGCTGCCCGGTCACCCGTTCTTCCTCGCCACCCTCTTCCAGCCGGAGCTGGCCGGGGACGGCAGCCGGCCGCACCCGGCGATCACCGCGTTCGCCTCCGCGGCCGTCGCCCGCGCCTCGGCGGCCGCCCTCCGCTGACCGGCGTACGGGAAGGGGCCGGTAGGAGCGGCGCCGGGGAGCCGCCCTGCCGGCCCTCACCGTTACCCGGCGATCATGTCATCCGGAATGCGGCCGATCCCGGAAAGCTGGGCCGACGGTCTTCAGGGGCGATGTCGTCCGCGCCGTAGCCCGCACAGCATCGGCGACAGTCCCATCACCGCCACGGCGGCATCGACCGGCGGCCACACGGCCGGAGTCAGCCACACCAGCACCCCGGCCGCGACGCCCGCGTGCAGGGCTGGGCCGAGCTGATCGCCGCCAAGACCTGGGACACCCCTGGCGATCACGGTCAGTACCTGGCCTGCATCGATTGGATGCTGGACGTCGACCACGCCGCCCGGTGGCCGCGCATCACACAGCCGGTGTTGGTGCTCGCCCTGGAGCATGATCTGCTGTTCCCGCCGTAGGCCGGGCGCGCCGCCGCGGCGGCGATGCCGAACGCCGTCTTCGCCGAGATCACCGGCCACGCCCACGGCGGCGCGATCGAGGCCGGGGACCAGATCAACCCGCTGGTGCTGGATTTCTTCGCCCGCCTGTAGAGGCTGCTGTCCTTGGTCAGGCCGCGCCGGCGCGGCGCGGCCCAGCTGCCCCGGCCGGCTTCGGCCCGGCCCGCTCCAGGCGTCACCCGGCGCGATGATGACGGTGGATGCGCGCGCCGGTCACGGGGTGCCGTTAAGACTCGTGTCACCAGGTACACGCGATCGCGTCAGACCTGGTGGTGAGAGCATGGTGACACCGGACGACACCGTCGTTCCGTCGGGTCTTCCGCTCAGCGACGGAAGCTGCTGAGCGGGCTCAATGCGATCGCGTGTACCTGGTAGCAGCTTCGTTGACGGCAGGCCGACGCAGGCGAACCTGGGCACGCACTGCATGGCCCGGAAAGACACGTAGGCATCCGCGCCTGTCCTGTCCGGCGGGCTCGCCGAACATGCCGGCGGTCCGCTGGTTCACCGGTCGGCTCAGCGGAACGCGCGTTCCACCGAAGAACCGGATCAGAGCAGGCCCTGGCGTCTCGTGGCCGGGCCGGTGCGGTGAGCGCGGGTACGACGCCTTCCCAGAATCGGGGCCAGCGGTACAGCCGCAGGCTCTGGCTCGATCACGATCCCCAATTACTGCAGCGCTGTTATATTAGCGCTGTGACATCTTCGGATCCCACAGCGCTACCCGATCCCTGGCATTCCCTGCACGAGCTTCTGGCAGCCATGGACGCCGAGATCGAGCAGGTCTACGTCGAACGTGGCATCGAGGGGGTGCGGCCCCGGTTCGCCTATCCGCTGATCCGGCTCGCCCACACCGGGCCACTGACCATTCGCGAGCTTGCGAAGTCCCTGAACCGCTCGCACTCCGCGATCAGCCAGACCGTCGCCGCCATGCGCAAGGAGGGTCTGGTCACCTCCGAGCCGGGGCCCGACGCCCGCACCCGGCGGATCGACCTGACCGAACGCGGCCGGTCACTGGTGCCGTTCCTGGAGGCGGAGTGGCGCGCTACCCACGCGACGGTCGCCGAGCTGGACAGCGAGGTCCCGTACGCGATGACCACCGTTGTCGAGGAGGTGCGGCGGGCGCTGGAACGCCGGTCGATGCGGCAGAGGATCCTCCACCACCTCGTCGAGCCACCGCGATGAGGATGAGGGGGCGCGTCCGTGTCCGGTTCCTCGACACCCGCCCGCTGCGTAGCAGTCAGTCGTTTCGCGACCTGTGGATCGGCACCTCGGCCTCTCAAATCGGTGGACAGATAGCCAACGTGGCGGTGCTGGCCCAGGTCTGGGACCTGACCGGCAGCCCAGTGGGCACCGGTGCCATCGGGCTCGCCACCGGCCTGCCGATGGTGCTGTTCGGTCTGCTCGGCGGCACGTTGGCCGACACATTTGACCGCCGTGCGGTGGTACGGGCCACCACCGCGGGCCAACTGCTGGCCGCCGCAGGGCTGTGCGTCCAGGCCCTGGCGGACAACCGCAACGTGCTGCTGCTGCTCGCCCTGGTAGCCATGGGGACGAGCTGCAGCGCTCTCGGCGCTCCTGCCCGGCGCACCTTCCCGGTCCGGCTGTTGCCGGGCGACCAGGTCGCGGCCGGTCTTGCGCTGACCAACGTCTCCTTCCAGGCCGCGATGCTGGCCGGGCCCGCGATGGCCGGGCTGATCATCGCCCGCTGGGGCTTCCCTGCCGCATACGCGGCCCAGGCCGTGGCCATGATCGTCTCGATGCTCGCGGTGATCCGCCTGCCTGCCATGCGGCCCGAAGGCGCCGACGCGGCAGGCGGCAGGCGCCGGCCGGAGCGTGGCGGTTGGCGGATCGTCCTGCGCCGCCCGACGCTGTGGGGCTCGATGGCCACCGACCTGTCCGCAACCCTGCTCGCCATGCCTATCGCGCTCTTCCCGCTGGTCAACGAGATCCGCTTCGGGGGAAACCCGCAAACCCTCGGCTTGTTCCTCTCTGCCGTCGCGGTCGGGGGGATCACGGCTGGTCTGCTCTCCGGTACGGTGACGCGCTGGCGCCGTGGCGGCCTGGTCCAACTGTCCGCAGCCGGTGTCTGGGGCCTGGCGCTGGCCTGTTTCGGTCTGGCGGGGCCGTTGTGGCTGGCGCTCGGCTGCCTGGCCGTGGCGGGCGCTGCCGACACCGTGTCTGTCATCACCCGCAGTGCCCTGGTCCAATTGGAGACCCCGGATGCGTACCGGGGACGGGTTTCCTCGGTGGAACACGTCATCGGTGTCGCGGGCCCCGAACTCGGCAACTTCCGTGGTGGCCTGTTGGCGTCGGCCACCTCCGCCTCCTTCTCCCTGGTCTTCGGCGGGCTGTCCGCCATCCTGGCGATCGCCGCCGTGGCCGCGACCAACGCGCCCCTTCGCGCCTACCGCACGCCGCCTGCTGCCGCGAAACCGACCGTCCCCGGGGTCGCCGCCGCGGCGGCGACCGCTGGTCAGGTTGCCTGATTAGCCTCCAGCCCTGAGCCCGGTGTGAGGGGACGTCAGCGTCCCGCGCGGCTGACGACCCCTCACCGAGTGTCATTCCTTGTCGGCGGCGTCCGGATCGCGCAGCGGATGCAGGCCCCCGGGCAGCTCGGGGAGTTGGAAGGAACAGGGGCTTGAGCAGCAACCGAACAGCCAGTGACGATAAGGAGCGATCAGCGGCAAGCTCGCCACCGCTGACCGGCCCGCGCTGCTGAACGCGCTGTCCTACATCCGCGATGGCGACCTGCTGACCTTCCAGGAGGTCGACCGCCTCGGCCGCAACCTCCTGGAAGGACTCATCGTCCTCACCGACCTGTTCCAGCGCGGCGTCGGCGTCAAGGTCCTGGAAGGCATCGCGTCCGGCGAGCACACCGAACGCTCCCTCATCCTCGACCTCGCGCTCGCCCTGGCTGAAGACCGCCGCCGCGACATCACCCGCAAGACCAAGAACGGCCTGGACACCGCCCGCGAACGCGGCCGCGTCGGAGGCCGCCGACCCGTGGTCGACGACGACAAACGCGCCGCTATCCTGGCCCGCCGCCAGCGCGGCGAATCCATCCGCACCATCGCCGCCGGAGTCAACGTCTCCGTCGGCGTCGTCCACAAGACCCTCGCGGCCACCGAGGGCAAGCCCACTGACCAGCCCTCGGCTCTTTGAGGAGAGCGCCATGCCGCTGCCCCAGATCCCGCTCGACGACCCGCATGTCCTGGCCCTGGCCAGGGCTCGCCAGCGCCTCGCCCACGACCGGGCGCTCGCCCGACCTGGGAGGAGCTGACTGACAAGGAGAGGAGGGCTCTCTTCCCGATGCCCGGACACCACTCCGCGCCCGAACTCCAGCTGAATCCCAGGCATGCCTGCCTCCCACCCTCGGCCACCACGACGGCCTCGGCGCAGACGCCGACGAACGCAACACCCGCGAAGACAGCCCCGCCGATCGCCGCCGCTGACCCCAACGGCTTCTTGCGGCTCATGACACATTCGTTACCGGCAGGCCTTTCACCGTGGGATGTCCATCCCCACTGAGCGCGCCCAGCAGGCGCAGCCCGTCCTCGGTGGGGCTCCCGGGTGCCGCGGACAGCACCAGCAGCTCCATGCCCGATTCATCCGGCAGTGCAAAGTTCTCCTGGTGCAGTTCCAGCAGTCCGACCAGCGGGTGCCGGTACGCCTTGCGTCCATGTGTGCGGGAGCGCACGTCCGCGCGGGCCCAGAGGCGGCGGAAGCGCTTGCTACCCATCGCCAGCTCGCCGATAAGTGAGGCCAGGCGCGGGTCGTCGGGGTACTTCCCGGCCGCCAGACGCAGGTGCCCGACCACGTCTAGGGTGCATTTCTCCCAGTCGGCGTACAGGCCGCGCTCGGCCTCCTCAAGGAAGATGTGCCGGGCGGTGTTCAAGCCCGGCATCTCCCGGCCGTAGAGGAGCCCGGCGAGGCGGTTCCCCGCGACCACGTCCAGCCGGTGGTCCATGATCAGGGCGGGCGCGTCGATGACCAGGTCGAGTACGCGCAGCAGCTCCGGCCGCAGGCGCCCGCTGGGCAACTTCGCGCGGCGGCGGCGCTGCCGGGCCAGCCGGTACAGGTGCTCGCGTTCGGTCTCGTCGAGGCCGAGGGCGCGGGCGAGCGCGTCGAGGACCTGTTCGGAGGGCTGGGTGGCGCGGCCCTGCTCCAGGCGTACGTAGTAGTCGACGCTGACTCCGGACAGGTGCGCGACCTCTTCGCGGCGCAGCCCTTCGACGCGGCGGCGGCTGTCGGTGGGGATGCCGACGGCGGAAGGGTCGACCCGGGAACGCCGGGTGCGCAGAAAGCCCGCGAGATCGTCCATGCCCCCCAGTATGGCTCCGGTGACGCACGTGAAGGTGGTCCTGCTATTACCAGGAAGTCCCGTCCGATGGAAGAGGCGTCCCTGAACGACGAGGCCTCGGCGGCCGAGCATCTATGGCGACACACCTCGTTGAAGGGAACAGCCATGAAGACGCTCATTGTCTACGCCCACCCCGAGCCGCGTTCGCTGAACGGCTCTCTGAAGGACCTCGCCGTGTCCACTCTCGAAGCCGCCGGGCACGAGGTGAGGGTGAGCGACCTGTACGCGATGAACTGGAAGGCCGTGGTGGACGCGGCGGACTTCGGCGAGCACGCCACGAGCCCGCTGCAGGTGATACCGAGTTCGGCCAGGGCGTACGACGCCGGCGCGCTCACGCCCGACGTGGCGGCCGAGCAGGAGAAGCTGCTGTGGGCCGACACGGTGGTCTTCCAGTTCCCGATGTGGTGGTACACGATGCCGGCGATCCTCAAAGGCTGGGTGGACCGGGTGTTCTCCTTCCACTTCGCGTACGGCGTCGGAGTGCACGACGAGACCCGGTACGGCGAGCGTTTCGGTGAGGGGATGCTGCAGGGGCGGCGGGCGATCCTGTCGGTGACCGTCGGGGGCCCGGAGTCCCACTACACCGATCGCGGAATCAACGGCCCGATCGAGGATCTGCTGTTCCCGATCCACCACGGGATCCTGTACTACCCGGGCATGGAAGTGCTGCCGCCGTTCGTGCTGTACGGCACCGACAAGATGACACGCGGTGACTTCGAGGACGCCGCGAAGGCGTGGAAGGAGCGGCTGCTGTCGCTGGAGACAACCGAGCCGATCGCGTTCCGGCGCCAGAACTTCGGTGACTACGAGATCCCGTCACTGCGGTTGAAGGAGGGCCTGGAAGCGCCGGGCCGCAAGGGTTTCGGCCTGCACGTGCGGGATTAGCCGCCGGCGAGGGACAGGACGAGCGACCACCCGCATCAGAACGGCCAGTGACGATGACCCGAGCCCCGACGGCTCGCTAACGTCACTGGCCGTTCGGTTGCTGCTCAACCCCCGAATACCGGCCGAGCATGTTGATGTGATGGCGGACGAACGGGGAGAGTCGGGCCACGTCTTCGCCGCGGACATCGAACCCGTCCTCACGCAGCTGCGTGACGGCGGCGTCCATGTACCTCGTGTCGAAGAGCACGAGGGCGTTGAGGACCGGTCCGAGGGCGCCGATCTGGTCCTCCATGCCGTCCTGGTAGCTCTGGTAGAGCTGTCCGGCCCGGCCGTGGAAGATCTTCCGGGCGAGCGCGTGGCGGCCCTCTTGGAGGTTGGCCTGCACCTTGATCTGCCGCCGGTAGCCGGGCTCGTCGGCCAGGCGCAGGATGTGCGGGGTCTTGGCGATCCGCCTGTAGTGCGCGATCGCGTCGCCGAGCGGGGTGGGCCGTCCGTCCCGCGACAGCGATGCCTTGCCGTCCACGCCGTACCGGGACAGCTCGGCGAGCCGTCGCGGCGGGATCGCCGACATCGGCGCGAAAAGGCCCTCGCCCTGGCCGAGGAAGCACTGCCGCTGCTGGGCGAGAGCTCCATCAAGGCGCTGACGCTGGCCAACCTCAGCGCCGCGGAACTGGCGCTGGGAGACACAGAGGCCGCCCTGGCACACCTCACCCAAGCCGTGTCGATGGCCGCCAGGGTGGGTGACGCCCTCAGCGAGGCCGTCCTGCTCGCGCGCCTGGCCCCCCTTCAGGGGGGCGACCCACGCCCGATGCTGGACAGGGCCATGCAGCTCGCGGCAGGCAACCCGCGCATGTCCTCGCTGATCTCGCTGGCCGACCTTCACGCCTCGGTGAGAGCCGGTCGCCACGCTGACGCGCAGACGCTGTCGATACGGCTCCTCACCGACGCCCGCCGCTATGGCGACCGGGTGCTGGAACGAGTGGCACTGTGCCTGCGCGCCGACAGTCTCACCGCTCTGCGGCGCCCGGCCGAAGCGGCTGCCTGCCTGCGCCGCGCTCACGAGTTGGCCGTGATCCAGAACGTGCCGACGGAGGCCCGGCGGATATCCGCCCTCCTCCAGGCCCAGCGCCCACTCACGGCCGAGGGCCTGTCCGCGCACGAACCCCGGGATGTGAGCCTCACCTGACAGCAACGGGCTTTCGGCACCCAACGGAGACCCAACGCGAAGCCGACACGGCACGCCTACGGTACCTGCGTAAGAGGGGCCGCGCAGAGACGGCGCTCTGACGAACACCGTCCCCTCGCAGAGAGCTCTTCACATGCGCAAGTCGATGATTCTCGCCCAAGCGGTCCTGATCGCCGCCGCCGGTCTGACCGTCACTTCGTCACCGGCCACCGCCTGGCGGACGTCATCCGGCTGCAGTGCCCACGCCCGTCAAGGTCATGCCGCACTATCGTTGCGGCATGACCACCCCCGCGGCGGAAGTCGACATCGACGAAGACCTCGTTGACCGCCTGATCCGCGTGCAGCACCCGGATCTGGCTGGTCCGCTCACCCCCGTTGCCAACGGCTGGGACAACGTCATCCACCGCCTGGGGGAGGACCTGTCCGTACGGCTGCCGCGCCGCCAGGTCGCCGTCGACCTCATCGTCAACGAGCAACGCTGGCTGCCGGTGTTGGCCGGCTACGTCGAGGTCGCGCTGCCCGTACCCGTCAGAACCGGCGTGCCCGGCGAGGGCTACCCGTGGCCGTGGACGATCGCGCCCTGGTTCGAAGGCCGCACGGCCGCCGATGCGCGGCCGCCCGACCGCTCCGGCATCGCCGTCCCGTTGGCCGACTTCATGACGGGCCTCCACCGGCCCGCACCGCCTGACGCCCCGCGTAATCCCTTCCGCGGCGTCCCGCTCACCGCCCGCGACGAAGTGGTACGGCAACGCCTGCGGTCCATTCCCCGATCGGCCGAGCTCCTTCCCCTCTGGGAGAAACTGGTCGCCCTCCCGCCCTGGCAGGGGCCCGCGCTCTGGCTCCACGGCGACCCGCACCCGGGAAATCTCCTGCTCGACGGGGAAGGGCTGGCGGCTGTCCTGGACTTCGGCGACCTCACCAGCGGCGATCCCGCCACCGATCTTTCCGCCGCGTGGCTGGTGTTCGACGAGAACGCGCGCGAGGTCTTCCGATCACGCGTGGACGCCGACGAGGTGACCTGGGAGCGCGCCCGGGGCTGGGCCCTCGCCATGGGCACCGCTCTGGCCGCCCACTCGGCCGATGACCCCGGCATGGCGGCCATCGGCGATCACGTCCTCGACCAGGTGCTTCTCACCTAGAGGTGCAACGCAGCACGGGATGGTGGCGCGGCCCAGCCGCGGCGCTCAGCGATCCGGGCGCCCCTGGTGGACGGCCGATCAACTGTCAGCGCGGGTGAGCTGACGCTGGAGTTTCTGGCGCCGGTGACGCATGGGGGCATGTGTCCTTGCGTGCCTGGCGTGCCGGTCTTTGTCGAACCTCCAGAGGATGGGCGATGCTGCCGGGCGATGCTGCGCGGGCGAGGGTTCAGGCGCTGGTGGATGCCATTTCTCCCTGGGATGAGGAGGAAGCCGCGGATCAGGCCGCGATCGTGGAGTGGGTCGGCTCCGGCGCTCCGCTGTTTCGGACCGAAAAGCCCGCCACGCCGCCTCGTCACCCGCGACGGCGTCCGGGCGCCGTCCTCCCCCCGGGTCGAACCCGGAGTCGGCGAAGCCGCACGAGCCTTCTGAGGAGCACCGGCTCACGGAGCCGGGTGACCGTCCTGCAGAGAGGCCACCGTCCCGGCTTCCAGGGCGCTCAGGCACGCGATGACCCGCCGGGCCAGTCTCTCGGGCAGCAGCGCCGCCAGTTGATCCGGCGTCGCGAACACCCACCCGGCCAGTTCCTGCGGCGGCAACCTGATCGCGGCGATCTCCTCGCCGGTGAGCACGCCGCCGTCATAGATCAGGATCATCCCGTCCGGCCACCCGGGCCTGGGCGGCACCCAGTCCACCCCCAGCAGCCGCCCCACCGGCCGGTCGAGACCGAGCTCCTCGAGCACCTCCCGGCGGGCGGCGGTCCGGGGCGGCTCGTTGCCCTCGACCGCCCCGCCGGGCAGCTCGAACAGCGGCTTGTAGGTCGGGTCGACCAGCAGCACCTGCCCGGCGGCGTCGCGCAGCACAACCGTCGCGGCCATCCACTTGCGGGCCAGCGTCGCCGCATACGGATCCAGGGGCACCGCTGGGG
This sequence comes from Streptosporangium sandarakinum, assembly GCF_050942225.1. NCBI lineage: Bacteria > Bacillati > Actinomycetota > Actinomycetes > Streptosporangiales > Streptosporangiaceae > Streptosporangium > Streptosporangium sandarakinum. The sequence goes on along the minus strand of NZ_CP192034.1, from coordinate 4,328,865 downwards.
ACTCGTCCATGGTCATAGCCCTGACCGTAACCCGGCCAGGTCGCCCGCGGCCTGGGAAACGCACGTCCCGGCCAGGACGCCGGGCAGACGGGACCGCCCTTCGCGTCACGGGCTCGCGCCGGGGTTCGCCGGTGACTACCCCGTCGGCGTCCCGGGCAGGAAAGACGGAGCCCTGCCATGGTCGTCCGGCCTGTGGTCTCGGGTTGAGTCGGCCTGGGACGCGATATCGGGATTGCTCCCGACCCGTTTCCCCAGGTCGTTCGCCGAATCGGTCGAGCAGCTCCGACCGCGGCCCGCCACCTTCTGCGCCGAGGAGGCCGAATGGAAGTCGGCCCAGATCAGCCGGGGATAAGGGCCCGACGGGTCAACTTGCCGCCCGAGACGGGGCCAGGCGACGGAAGGCGGCATAGGCCAGCAGTACCAGCACGACCGCGTCGATCGTCAGCGTCACCAGCGACCTCAGCCCCAGCCCAGCGCTCAGTGTCGCGACCAGCCCGGCCGCCAGCAGCCCCATCGCCGCCAGCAGTCCCAGTCGCACCCCTAGGCTCGGCTGAGGTACCGGCTCGCTCAGCGGCCTGCGCCACAGCCACCGGCAGGCCCAGCCCAGCGCCGCAAGCGTGATCAGGGAACCCACCAGATGCACCCCCTCGTCCTCCAGCAGGATCGGGTCCCCGGCGGCCCCTAGCCACTCATCCAGGCGATCCCACACCAGATGGGTGGCGATCCCGGTGGCGGCGGCCACCGGCCACCACGCCCAGTGTGCTGCCCGCGGCCGGCCGCGACGCCCCAGCCGCCGGGCCAGCAGAGCGCGGGCCGGGGCGGCGCACACCGTGATCACTCCCGCCAGTGCCAGCGCCAGCACCATGTCGGCGGCCAGCCCGCTCGCCTGCACCCTGTGGGTGTATCCGGCATCCAGCAGCGGCCACCAGGGCCCGAGTGGGATCACATCGATGATCCCGTCGGGGACGAAGTAGGGAAGGTCGGGGGTCATCGCCCCGGCGGCCAGCGCCACCGGCGGCAGAACACGGCGCAACGGCACCGCGACAACGGGATGAATCAGGGTAAACGGCACAAAAAGGCATATTAACGACCACATCAATTGGGTGTGAGCCTAATACTCCAGCATCACTTTCCAGGGCCTCTCGCTGGATCGTTCGGGCGCGGCTGCGCAGCTCCTGCTCAGTGTCGGCGATGCTGAGCACGACGGCCGGCGACCACGCGATGGCTGTCGGCATCAGGCCGCCGGAGAGCCGAAGGCGGCCAACGACGTCACTGCCCGTTTGTTAGCACATGACCGGTAAGTGTCCGGTCGCTGACCTGGGAAAGCCCCGCGCCGGTGCCGCATGGTGGTGCAGTGCCAGCGCATACCCAGGAGGTTCATGTGAAGCAACGCGTCATCGGGTTCCTGTCTGATGTCGGCGCCGCCGATGAGGCTGTCTCGCTGTGCAAGGGATTGATGCTGACGATCTGCCCGCAGGCGCGGATCGTCGACATCACGCACCAGGTTCCCCCGTTCGACGTTCGGGAGGGCGCGCTGTGCCTCGCGAACGTCCCCGAGTTCTTCCCGGCCGGCGCGATCATCGCCGCCTATGTCTATCCGGAGACCGGTACCGGAACCCGCACCGTCGTGGTGCGAAACGAGAAGGATCAGCTGCTGGTCGCGCCGAACAACGGGCTGCTGACACTCGCTCTGCGGGATGTGCCCGCGGTGGCGGCCCACGAGGTCACCAACCCGGCCGCGATGGCTGAGACGGTCACCGCTACCTGGTACGGGCGGGACATCGTCGCCGCGTGTGCCGCTCGCCTCGCCGCCGGGTTCCCGCTGGGCGACGTCGGCCGGATGCTTCCGGTCGGCGACCTCGTGCGCCTGCCTTTCATCCAGCCGGTCGCCGAGGGCGGCGTGGTACGCGGCGAGATCGTGCGGATCGACAAGGCTTTCGGGAACGTGTGGACGAACATCCCCGCCGAGCTGCTGGGCAACATCGACAAGCTGGCCGGTCGCAAGGTGCGCGTGCGGACCGCGACGTTCGACGCGGAGTGGCCGTTCCTGTCGACGTTCGGCGAGGTCGAGCTCGGCTCGGAGCTGGTCTACCTGAACAGCCGCGGCTCGCTTGCCCTTGGCCTCAACCAGGGCAGCTTCTTCGGCCGCTGGGGCGTCTTGCCGGGTACGCCGCTGACCGTCGAAGTGGTGTAGGGAAACCCGCGGTGAAGGTCCACATCCTCGCGCCGACCGTGCTGAACCCGGCGGTCGGCAAGGGCGGGACGACACTGTACCGGTCCGTCGCCGTCGCCGCTGGGCGGCACGCGTCGACCACCGTCTACGAGATCGCGCCGCCTCCGCCCGCCGGGTCGCCCCGGTGGGCCGGTGGCGGGGTGTCCGTGGTGTCCTGTGACACCCCCGCGGAGGTACGTACAGAGCTGTGCCGGCGGGTGGGACCCAGGGACACGGTCCTGAAGTGGGCCGGGGCTCTCGGCGGCGGCGGGGAGGGCGACTGGGCGGCGGACCTGTGGGTCGGGGAGTTGGCATCCACAGTGGACGGAGTGCGTTGCTGGTATCTGGACGCGGACGCCCCGTTCCGGTTGCCGCTCCTGAATGGGCGCCACCATCTCGGTCCGGCGCTGCGCGCCTTCGATGGGGTACTGCTGTTCGCCGGCGGGCAGCGGGCGGTCGACGGCTATACGGCACTCGCTGGGCCCGGGGCCGTCGTGCGGCATGTGTCGCCGGCGATGTTCGCCGTGTCGCTAATGGACGTGCCCGTCCCGCCGCCGGTCGAGTCGGACCTGCTGGTGACCGTCGCGGCGGCCTCGGCGCGAGAGGACCGGGTGGCGGCCGCCGTGCGGAGCTGGCTCGCCACCGACCCCGCTCTGACGCTGACCCTGGTCGGGGATTGGCCGGAATCGAGCCCGCTCCCGAACGTCCGCACGCACGGGCTGATGGACCCGACCGAGCTGTTCCGCCGCTATCAGGCGAGCCGGTTCACGCTCAACACGCTGCGCGGCGAGTTCGCCGGCTGGACCGACACTGCGGCGGCCCGGATCTTCGAGGCAGCGCTGGCCGGATCGGTCCTGGTCACCGAGGCGTTCCCGGGACTCGACCGGTACCTGACGCCCCGTCAGGAGTGTGTGGTGGCTGAGCTTCCGGACGTACCGGCGGCGATCCACATGCCGGAGGCGCGCCGCACCGCCATGGCCGAACGGGCCAGGCGGCGCGTGGAGGAGGCCGCAGCGGAGGCGGAGAAGGAATTCATCGCCGTTATCCGGGCCACCCCACCGCGTCCCGGCCGCCAGGCGCCGTCGTTCCGCCCGGCCGATCCCGCGACGGTGACCGTGCTTCCGGGGGTCAGCGCCGCGTTCGTCGCGCGATTGCGGGAGCGGCTGCCCGCCGCCCGGTTCGTGCCGGCCGATGGCGAGGCGCTGGTCACTACGACTGCCGCGAAGAACCGTGTCGACGACGAGCTACGTGCGGTCGGCCGGATCGCCGACGTGGTTTACGTCGAGGTCACCGACCGGGTCTCGGCGCTCGGCACGCGGTGGATTCCCGGCCGGGACCGCACGCTCGACGACGACGACCGATGGCCCTGGATCAGTTAGACGCTCGGGTTAGGAGTACTGCGGATGCTTCGGCATGTGGTCATGTTTCGGTGGCGGGACGACGCCACCGACGAACGGATCGACGCCTTCCTCGGCGGACTGCGCGAGTTGCTCGCCGCCGACCCGTACGTGCGGGCGCACGCCTTCGGCGTGAACGGTGGCAAGGACCCGGACAACTACGACTTCGCTCTCGTCGCGGACTTCGACAGCTACGGCGACTACCTCGCATACGAGGCGACACCGGCGCACGATGCCTTCGTCGCGCGGTACGCGAGCCATGTCGTCGGGCAGCGGACGGCGGTGCAGCACCCGTTCCGGGAGCCGACGTGAGGCGCGTACCGCTCGTCGCGGCGGTCCTCGCGGCGCAGTTCCTCGGGCTGGTCGACGGGCTTATCGTCAGCATCGGCGTGCCCGCCATGTCGGCTGATGGCGTGCTCGACGCCGACGACGCGCACTGGGTGCTCAACGCCTATTCGGTCGCGTTCGCCGGGCTGCTGCCACTGGGCGGCAAGTCCGCCGACCTGTGGGGGCGCCGCCGCGTCTTTCTGACCGGCCAGGCGCTGCTGCTCGCCGGGTCGCTGCTGGGTGCATTGGTGACCACACCGGCGATGTTGCTCGGCGCCCGCGTCGTGCAGGCCGTCGGCGCCGGGATCAGCACCCCGGCCGGCATCGCGCAACTCGCAGACAGTTTCCCCCACTCGCGTGAGCGGTCCCGGGTGTTCGGCCTGCTGACCATGGGCGGCGGCGCCGGATGGGTCAGCGCCGGGCTGCTCGGCGGACTGCTCGTCGCGTACCTCGGCTGGCCATCCGTGTTCTGGGTCAACGTGCCGATCTGCCTGCTCGCCATCACGCTGGCGTTGCTCGCCTTCCCGCGCCGGCCCGCCGGCACGACCAGCGCGACGATGGACTGGAAGGGCGCGGTACTGCTGGTCGCGGCGCTCGCGCTGTTCGTACATACCGCTGGTCAGGTTGGGCGGACGGGGCCGCTGTCGCTACCGACGCTCGCCGGCGCCACCGTTGCCGCGCTGCTCGCCGTCGCGTTCGCGGTGGCCACCCGCCGGGCCCGCGAACCGTTGCTCCGCCTGGCGTTGCTGCGCCGCGGCGGGGTACCGGTCGCGGCTGTGCTCGGCCTCGCGCTGCCGGTGGGGTTCGTGTCCACGCAATTCCTCGGCAGCCTGTACCTGCAACAGGTACTCGGCCTCTCCGCCGACCACGCCGGTTACGTGTTCCTGGCGCTGGCCTCGATGCCGCTGCTCGCCACACCGCTGGTCAGCGCGAAGTTCCAGCGGTTCGGGTTCGCCCGTTCGGTCGGGGCCGGATTCGCGTTGGCCGCGGCAGGGCTCGGGATGATCGTAGCGGCGGTGCTCGCCGGCCCGCCGCTGCCACTGGTCATCGCGGGGTTCGTCTGCGTGGGCGTCGGCGTGACCATGGTCTACGTGCCGCTGACGGTCGCATCGGTCGCCGGGATCGACGAGGCCGACAACGGCTCGGCGACCTCGATTTTCTCCACGTCGCACCAGATCGGTGGCTCGATCGCGTTGGCAGTCCTGTCGTCGGTCGCGCTCGCCGCCGGCGGCCTGCACTCCGCGCGGGGCCTCGCCGCCGGATTCGCAACCGCGGGCGGGCTTCTCGCGCTGGCCGCACTCGGCGCGCTTCTTCTGTTGCGCCGGCTCGACACCACCCAGGAGGACCAGGAATGCCAGGAATCCACCACTACGGCCTGACGGTCGCGGACGTCGACCGGTCGGTGCGGTTCTACCGCGCGCTGTGGCCGGACGCCGAGGTGTCGCCGATCGAGCCGGGCGACGACCCGCGGCCCTCCCGCCTTGTCGCCGTGCCTGACGCGGGACTGCGTGGTGCCATGCTCACCACCCCCGGTGGAGTCGCGCTGGAGATCCTGAGATACGCCAGCGCCCAGGTCCGGCGGCTCGACACCCGCCCGTGCGACGTGCCCACCATGCACCTCGCGATCGCGGTGGACGACCTCGACGCCGCGGCCCGTGCGGCGGCCCAAGCCGGTGGGCGCGCCGTCGGTGCTCCAGTCGACTTCGAGACGGGCCGCTATCAATACTGCGCCGACCCGGACGGCCACTTCATCGAACTCATCGAGCCGGCTCAGGAGGATCAATGACGGACGTGTCGGCGGACATCGGCATCATCGGCGGCTCAGGCCTCTACGCGTTCTTCGACGGCGCGCCGGAGTACCCCGTGCGGACCCCGTACGGGCCCCCCAGCGAGGCGGTCACGGTAGGCCGGGTCGGAGGACGCACGGTCGCTTTCCTGCCGCGACACGGACGCGACCACCGGTACCCACCGCACCGCATCCCGTACCGGGCCAACATATGGGCCCTGCACGCGCTGGGCGTCCGCCAGATCATCGCCCCGTGCGCGGTCGGCGGGCTGCAGCCGCACCTGCGCGCCGGCAGCCTCGTCGTACCCGACCAGGTGGTGGACCGCACGACGGGCCGCGAGCAGACGTTCTACGACCGCGGCGCGGTGCACGTACCGTTCGCCGATCCGTACTGCCCGGTGGGGCGTTCGGCGGTCCTCAGGGCGGCCGGCGCCTCGGGCGGGTTCACCGGCGAGGCGGTCGTCGACGGCGGGACGATGGTGGTCATCGAGGGCGCCCGGTTCTCCAGCCGGGCGGAGTCGCAATGGTACGCCGAGCAGGGCTGGTCGCTCGTGAACATGACCGGGCTGCCGGAAGCCGCGCTCGCCCGCGAGAAGGCGCTCTGCTACACCGCCATCTCCCTGGTGACCGACCGCGACGCCGGGGTGCGGGGCGAGGCCGGGGTCAGCCAGGACGAGGTCTTCCGGGTCTTCGCCGAGAACATCACCCGGCTGCGGACCGTCCTGGCCGCCGCGGTCGAGGCGCTGCCGGTCGAGCGGAGCTGCCCGTGCGCGGACGCGCTGGACGGCATCAAGATGCCCGAGGAGGACAGGTGATGGCAGCGGACACCCTTGTCGTCGTACTGTGCCGACCGCCGGCCAGCAGCGAAAGCAAGACCCGGCTGGTCGCCGACGTCGGCGCCGCCGCGGCCCGCGACGCGTACGAACGCTGCCTGCGCCACGCCCTGCGCACGGCCGCCGCGGCCACCGCGCATGTGCGGGTGTCGGTCGCGGGCAGGCCGCTAGAGCTCGCCGACCTTACCGCCACCTGCGCGCCCGAGGCGGAGCTCGTTCGACAGCACGACGGGCCGTTCGCGCGGCGGCAGGCCGAGGAGATCCGCCGAGGCCTCGCCGACGGATACCGCCGGGTCGCGTTCATGGCCTCGGACCTGCCGACGGTACGTCCGGAAGAGATCGACTGGACTTTGTCGGCGCCCGACGGCCGGGTCCGGATCGCTCCCTCCCAGGACGGCGGCTACGCGATTCTCGGTACCGGCGTTGAGCTGCCTGAGCTGGTCTCGACGCCGATGAGCCGCGGCGACACCCGGCAGTTGCTCGTGACGGCTGTCCGCCACTCCGGCCGGCGCGTCGACGTGGCGCCGTTCGAGGTGGCGAACATCAACCACGGACCGGATCTGCGCTACCTGACGGGAATCGGAGGACGGGCATGATGAGCGGAAACGGCAACGCACTGCGGGTCGGGCTGGCCGGCTGCGGGCCGCGCGCGGTTGGGCACGCCCAAGCACTCGCGGCGTCGACGGCCTGCCGGCTGGCCGCCTGCGCCGACATCGACGCAGACCGTGGCGCCGAGTTCGGGCGACGGTTCGCTGTGCCGCACGTCTACCCCAGCGTCGCGGCGATGCTGCACGACCACCCTGTAGACCTCCTCGTGGTGGCGACGCCGGCGGCCGTACGGCGACCGGTGGTCGATGACGTCCTCACCGCCGGCACGCCCCCACGCGGCATCCTGGTCGAGAAGCCGATCGCGGTGCGTGCCGAGGAGGGGTACCGCATCCTCGACGACTGCCGGGAGGCCGGTGTGGCCCTCTTCGGCAACCACCAGCTGCGGTACTTCCCACCACTGCGCCGATTCCGGGACGAGATCGCCTCCGGGACCATCGGCCGGATACGGCTGATCCGTGCGGCCACGAAGTGGTCGATCCTGGAGCACGGCTCGCACCTGCTCGACCTCGTCGGGTTCCTGTTCGGCGACACGCTCGTCGCCGACCGCGTCCTGGCGCAGGCGGTCGGCTGGGCGGACGACGGCCGCCTGCCACCGGCGCCCCACCACACAGCCGGCATCGCCATCTTCCACGAAGGTCCCCGCCTGTACTTCGAATGCGGCCGCGACGCGCCGACCTGGCCGGGCAGCACGAACCCCTGGCACCAGGCCGGGATCGAGCTGATCGGCACCGACGGCACGGCGGGCTGGAGCCTCAACCGCGGCTGGTGGTGTGCCGGCAGCGCAGGCACCCGAGAAGAGCGCTATCAGCACGAGACTCACGACGACCCGGCCCAGGCGGCGCTCTTCGACAGCATCGCCGTGGCCTTGGGCGACCCGGCAGCCACGGCCGCCCACCCGGCGGGCGCGGTTCGCGCCGCCTGGTCGTTCCAGATCATCATGGCCGCCCTGCGCGCCGCCGCCGCCGGGACCTGGGTCGAGGCAGCCCAGCCGGTCGCCGACCACAACCTGAAGGCGCTTCCCGAGAGGGCCGTGGCTTGACCGCCCAACGGTGGCGCGCCATCGGCTGGGGCGCGGCCGCCTGCACAGCGGTGGCCTTGGCGTTGCTCGGCGCCGCCGGCACCCCCATGGCACGGTCGATGCCGGGTGCCGCAGAGCCGATCACCCGGCTCCTCGCGGCGGTCGCGGTGACGGTCGCCGTCTGCCGCCTCTGCGGCGCCCTGGCCACGCGCCTACGTCAACCGGCCGTGGTCGGCGAGATCGCAGGTGGCCTGCTGCTCGGTCCGTCGCTGCTCGGCCTGGCCTGGCCGGGCGTGAGCCACTGGCTCTTCGAGGAGGTCGCCGGCCGCGAGTTGGTGGCCCAACTAGGCCTCGTGATGTTCATGTTCTTCATCGGCCGGGAGCTTTCTCTCGGCGCGCACACATTGCCGCCCCGGGCCATATGCAAGGGGGCCGTCGGCTCGATCGGTCTGCCGGTTGCCGCCGGCATGGCCGTCGCCGTCCCGATATACCCGACGCTGGCCGGCCCGGCCGCCGGCCGTTTCGAGTTCGTGGTGTTCTTCGGCCTCGCCATCGCGATGACCGCGCTGCCCGTCCTCGCCCGCGTCCTGGCGGACACCGGAACGGCCGGCAGCATCCCGGGCCGGCTGGCCCTCACCTGCGCCGCAGTCGGCGATGGCCTGAGCTGGTCCGTGCTGACGCTGCTGCTGATGGTCTCGGCCTCCGGATCGGTACGGCAGCTGGCCATGACCGTGTCGCTGATCACCTGCACCGCGCTGCTGACCGTGCTCGGCGCCCGGCCGGCACTCCTCCGGCTCATCGAACGGCTTGCCCCGACGACGGGCATGCTGTCGACACTGCTGGTGGTGGGCGCTACCGGGTTCGCCGCGGTCACGCAGCTGATCGGCCTGCACGCGGCGATCGGCGCCTTCGTATTCGGTGCGATCCTGCCCCGGCAGGCACCCGCAGTCGACCGGGCCGCCGGCCGATTACACGACTTCACCGGCGCCGTACTGCTGCCGCTCTTCTTCGCCGGTGCCGGCCTGCACACCGACCTGCGCGCGGTGGGCGTGGATCCTGGTCGATTGTGGCTCTTCGGGGTGCTGCTCGTGGTGGCCGGCGCCCCGAAGCTCGCAGGTGGTGCTCTCTTCGCCCGCCGGGTCGGCCTGGCCCCACGCGACGCGCTGTGCTTCGGTGCCTTGATGAACTGCCGCGGTGTGACCGAGATCGTCATCGCCACGATCGGCCTCCAACACGGGTTGATCAATGAGGCGGGATTCACGATGCTGGTCCTGCTCGCGCTGCTGACGACCGCGACGACGGCACCGCTGGTCCGCCTGCTGTCAAAACCCGGCCGACTGGGGAACGGTCTGCGGAAGGCGCCCGCCACGGTCCGGCGGAGGCAATGAACACCACCGTTCGTGTCCTCGGGGGTCCAGCTCGCGCGGGGAGACCCGCTCGACGCACAAGACCCCTTGCACAAGACCCCTTCGACGACGTTGACATCGATTCGTGTCACATAGCCAGCGCTCTTCTTTCACGGCTCCATCGAAAACAGCCGTTTTCGATGGAGCGCCGGGTCTGATCCTGTGCTGGATTCGGGAGTGATCCGGCGCGCTGTGACCCCGCGATCGTCACCATGTCGTCCCTCACGACTGGGGCGGCGTGACACGTCGACCGGACACCGGCTTCGCGTCGTGGAACGCCCCTACACGCCGTACCTGCGGTGGGAGCTGCAGCTCCTCCGGTTACGGGCGAAGACCGGGCCGCGTTGCTTCCTTCCTTCCCCCACCGCCGCCCGGGGGTCCGGTAGCACGGCGGTGCCCGCCCCAGCGGGCCGGACCGACCACGACCGCGTCGGCTCGCGAGGAGGATCGGACCGGATTTTGGCGGTAGTCCGGCGGGGTTGACGGCGGGCTTGGCGCGGTTGGCGGGGATCTACGTTCGCGGGTCAGTAGTACTGGACCAGGCAGAATTCGTGCTCTTCGAGGTCGGCCATCACAACGACCACCCCTTCGTCGAAGTCGTGCCGCTCGCCGGTGAACCGACCTCCGAGGGCGATGACCTGGGCGATGCCCTGGTCGATGTCGTCGACCACGACGTCCAGGTGCAGGCGTGTCTTGCCGTGCTTCGGCTCGGTCACCGGCTGGAAGTTAAGGCGGGGCTGCGGGTCGCCGGGCTGGCCGAGGTAGACCCAGCCGGGTCGGGACGGCAGCCGCGGGCGGTCCAGCAGTGCGCTCCAGGGGATGTAGAGCGATTGACATAAGGCTCCTTACCAGGCAGTACGACCTGCGGAAACAGCGGAGATCGCGTTATCGCGCCCGACGTATCCCACCCTGTTCGAACCGAATCCCGCCGTCCTGAGTAACTCGGCGGCCCCTTTCCGCGGCATTCCGGCAGGACCCCCGAGACCCCACCCAGACGCAGCGCCCCGCCCTCAGGAGGGCGGGGCGCTTTTGTGCTGGGTAGAACCGTAGCTACATGGGGTTCCGTTAAGAACATGTCACCAGCCGTGAACCGCAACGTTGCTCCGAAACCAGCCGGCGGCACTCACCCAGGGCAGGACCCCTTCAGCCGCCGGCCCCTTCACCCGTCAGGCGGTCGTGAAGGAGATCCACACGTCCGGCGGGACGTCCGGCCGGTGCGGGACCGTCCGGCGTTCCTCCGTCCACGCCTCGCCGACGACCGTGGTAGCCACGCGCCTCCAGAACGCCACGGCCGCCGTGTTTGAGTCCTGGAAGGCGATCTTCCACGGGCCGGGATGCCGGGAGATCACCTCCTGCACAGCCGTCATCCCGATCCCGGACCGGCGCCTCCCGCGTACGACGAAGAAGCTGTTCAGCACCCGCTCCGGGCCGGACAGCGCGCGTACGAACGAGAACCCGACCGGGTGGTCGTCGCTGGTGAACAGGTAGGGCGCCCAGTCATCGTCCTGGAACGCGGCCTGCAGCCGGTCGCTGCGATAGGTGGCGTCGGGGGCGGGCAGCCCGCCCTGGAACTCCGACATGTCGTGGCGGAACATGAGCCAGAGTCGTTCGACGGTGGAGAAGTCTGCGGCGCTCGCGGGCCGCACGCTTACCTTGAAAGTGGTCATACAAGCACTTTCCGGCCGAAATCAACATTCAGCCGGAAAGGTAATGATACCAAACGTTGATCACCACCGACCACGTGGTCTTATCCACCGCGCCCGTCACGAGCGGCTCAGCCATGGCCTGGAACTTCTTCGCCCGGTCGCCGGGCGGTGGACCCACCCAGACGCCGCCTTCCGTGACACCTTCACTCTCGTATCCGCCGGACGCACCTGAGCCTGGCTGACACGGCTCCGTTGGTCCTCGCGTTCCGGACTCGGCACGACGTACTCGGTGGGCTCGGGCACCACCGGCCGGATCTCGATGTCACCCTCGCGAACGCCTGGTCACACGGCTACGGCACCTGGCCCTCTCACCACGCTGGAGATCGCCGAGCAGTTCCCGGCGCTGGGCATCTCGCTCGGCGACCAGCGGCCGCACGTGCGCGGCTGAGCGGCCCCACCGGTCGGACTTTCGGAACTTCAACGTGTCGCCGGGGCGCAGTGCGGCCCATGCCCGGGGCCGGCTCTTACATCAAACGCCCTTCAGCACCCGATCAAGTGCCGCGCGGCCTGCAGGTCCCCAGTGCGGCTTGCCGCCGGGAAGGCCCCGCTCTCCGTTCTGTCCCATGAGCATCAGGAAGAGGCACTTCATGGCGGCCAGCCCACGGGCGCGCCGGATCGCCGCCTCGTCCGCGTGCGCGTACGCGTCGAAGAACCGCACGGCCGTGCCCGCGGGGAGCAGCACCCATGCGGCGCCGAGGTCCCACGCCGGGTCGCCGGCGAACAGGGCACCGAAGTCGATCACGCCTGAGAGCGTTCCGTCCGAGACGACGACGTTGGCGGGATGGAGGTCGCCGTGCACCCACACCGGCGGGCCCTCCCACTCGGGGGCCGCGACGGCATCGGCCCAGACGGCCCGGACGGCGCCGGCATCGCCGACGGTGGCGGGGTCAATGGCCTGCAAGAACCGTTCGAAGCCGCCCGTGCACCTCTTGGGGTGAGCGCCGAGGTCCGAACTGGCCGGGGCCTCGGCGGGTGCCTCCACATGGAGCGCCTGGAGGAAACCCGCCAGCGTGTCGGCCGCGTGGGCGCCGCGGCTGATCGAGCCGTGATCCAGCGGCTCGCCGGGAACCCACGTCATCACGGTCCAGTGCTTGGGGAAGCGCTCGGACGGTTCGCCGAACCGCACCGGGGTCGGCACCGGGAGCGGCAGGCGCGGGGCCAGCACGGGTAGCCACCGCCGCTCCTTGAGCTGGAGCTCCGGGGTGGGGTCCATACGCTGCATGCGCACGGCCAACTCGTCCCCGAGGCGCCACATGTGGTTGCCCCAGCCGCCCGCCACCTCACCGATGGCCAGCCCTGCAAGGTCTGGATGTTGCTCCTGCAGCAGATCGCGGACCAGGTCTGCAGTGATCTCAATCTCGGTGCCGGTCATGCGACGTCACAGTAGTGAGGCGGCAGGCGGAGCGGCTCTCGCCCTTTGGGACATCCACCGAAGCCGCGCATCTCATGGACGAGCTCCGGCGTGACCTCGCCGTTCAGCAGGCGGCACGCGAGGAACTCCTCGTACGGGCCGAGAAGCAGCAGCGTCTCCTCGCCATCGATGCGGAGCAGGCTGAGAAGATCCGGCGGATCCTCGCCGGCGAGACCACAGCGATGATCCGCGCCGAGCGCCGTCAGCAGTGGATGTTCCTCACCCTCGGCGCCTTCGTGTCGATCCCCATCGGCGTCGCCATCAACCTGCTCGTTCCGGGGCCCGTCTACCCGGCGCCCGGCGGCCGCGCCCCGGGCCGGCCCCGCGGTCGGCGCCGCTTCCGCTTGCCGACATCGACGCGGAGCATCCCGGCGAGGCCGGCGGTACCCACGGCCCCGGCCCGTCGCGCCCACCAGCCGGGCACACCAGCCATGCTACGCCTTCGCATCAGGGCAGGCCGGAGGTGCATCCGTTGGATGTTCCGCGATCATTACCGGGGCCCCTTCTTGGCAAGGAAGGGGCGACCGTGATGCTCGGGCTGGCCCCGTTCCGGGGGCGGACGAGGCGGCGCGCCGACCGCACCCGAAACGGGCGCAGGCGTTCTGCCGCTTACGCGACGCGCTGGCAGGCACGCGCGACGACGCCCTCGGGCAGACCCGCATCGCCCCCGGCGGCACAGCGGAACGTCCACCGCGGCTTCTCGCGGGCGATCACCGGGGACTCGCCCAGGAACTCGCCCTCCTCGGTCGCGCCGAGGAGCCCAGGAGGAAGGCCAATTCCCCGGCCAGTGGCTGCCGCCTCATGAGCAGGCCCGCTGCCGGTATGTCGCCGAGTGGACCGCGGTCAAAGTCCGCTGGGCCCTCAGCGTCGATGCCACGGAAAAGGACGCCCTGACCACGCTGGCCCAGGACTACCCCAACGCGCCACTGGTTCTTGGGGTGCCACCGGAATGCGGCAGAAACGGGCCGCGCCGGGCCCGAGATCAGACAGAACCTCACCTCTGCGCAGCCTCCGGGATCGCATCGCCGCAGGTCACCACCCTCGCGTCGGCTCCCGGGCCATTCCGGTCCCGCGCACCGCACGGCGACCCACCGCTGAAACCGCTGTTCTCAGTCTCGCCTCCCAGCCTGCGCTCCTTCAGTTCGATGATGTCTCCGATCTTTCGTCCTCGCTTGGCAAGCCAGATCAGGCAGCGACGGCACGTCACCGGCTTGGTGGTTCGCGTGAGGTTCGTTTCAACGGGGCACACGGCTTTCCATGGGGCCAGGCCCGGCTGGGTGGATCTGGTGTCGAGGGGCGCGGCATGCACCGTGCCCGTATAGGTGCTCGCCGCGACGAGTCGACCCTTGCGGTCGGTGTTCGGCATCGTCTCCTCTGTCGCTGTTGTGCCGGGCAAGCTTGCCGACCGGCGTGACCGCACGGCCCGGAAAGCCCTTCGCCGCGTGACGATCGTCAGCAGATGCCCGCAGCCACGCGAATATGGCTCGCACCTGGAGTGAGCTGACGGCACTGCTCGGCGAAACCCGGCGCGGACGTCACGCCTGGACGCCGGTGCGCGTGCTGGTCCACCGCGAGGTTCCATATGAGCCGGGCGTGCCCGCGATGCTTCAACAGCGCCGCCTCCTGGGCAGGCGAGGGCTGAAGCCGCACACGGGACATGCCGATCAACCTGCCGACCCCCACCGGCACAACCGGGGGACCACCATGCCGGGCCGTGCCGCGTTTCCTCCCCGCCCTGGAAGACGGGGCGTCCACGCTCCAGGTGAGCGGTGAAACGCCCCGCACGGGTCCGCGGCGTCCTCATCACCCCATCCGGGCGCCTGCTGACCATCAAACGCATCCGCTGCAGCCCGTTCAACGGGGTCGAGGAGAACGTGCTGCGCTGCCCCGTCGGCGCGGCGGACGTGATGCGACATCGGTTCGACCACCTGCAGGAGGTGGCGAGCCACCCCTGGCCTACCGCCCTGTTCAGCGGCGGCGCGGGCTCGACGAACAAGCCGTCGATACCGGCGCACAGCGCCAGGGGCGCCGGAGCCGTCCACACCACTGCTGCCGTCATCGATCAGCAGCCACCGCGGCGGCACATCCTGCTCCCAGGTCCACCCCTGATCCACCCGGCCTCCGGTCCCAGATGACGCCGTCACCGGTCGCGACCCTACCGCCCTGCCGCGGAGAACTGGTGACCCAGATCACACTCGTTCGCTGTCAGGGATCGCGCGGCTGCCCGGTTCAGGAGGTGAACGCAACCGGATAGGAGCCAGCCATGAAGCACCGCATCGTCGTCCTGGGAGCCGGATACGCCGGAGCCAACGCCGCCGGCCGCCTCGCCAGGCGGCTGCACCGCGATGACGTCGAGATCACCCTGGTCAACGGCGATGCGGAGTTCGTCGAGCGGGTACGCCTGCACCAGCTCGCCGGCGGACAGGACCTGAAGCCCCGCCCGCTGCGCGACCTCTACGCGGGCACCGGCGTACAGGTCCGGACCGCACGGGTCACCGCCGTCGACGTGGAGGCCAAGACCGTCGATCTCGGCGATGAGACCCTCGCCTACGACACCCTCGTGTACGCCCTGGGCAGCGTCATCGCCGATCACGGCGTCCCCGGCGCCGCCGAGCACACCCACAACGTGGCCGGCAAGCAGGCCGCCCTCCGGCTGCGGGCGCGCCTGAGCAGGCTGACGCCCGGCGCGACCGTGCTGGTCGTGGGCGGCGGCCTGACCGGCATCGAGGCGGCCACCGAGATCGCCGAGGCCCACCCCGGCCTCAAGGTCGCGATCGCCGCCCGCGGCCGCGTCGGCGACTGGCTCAGCGACAAGGCCCAGCGCCACCTGCGCGGCGCCCTGGACCGGCTCGGCATCACCGTCCACGACCACGCCGCCATCACCCGCGTCGACGCCGACGGTGCGCTCACCGGCACGGGCGCGAAGATCCCCGCCCAGGTGACCGTGTGGACCGCGGGGTTCACCGTGCACCCGATCGCGGCCGCCACCACCCTCCAGGTGTCCGACACAGGGCGGATCATCGTCGACGCCGGCATGCGCTCGGTCTCCCACCCCGACGTGTACGCCGTCGGCGACGCCGCGCTCGCCCAGGGAGCGGGCGGCAGGCCGCTGCGGATGTCGTGCGCCTCGGCCAACCCGATGGCGTGGCTGGCGGCCGACGTCATCGCCGCGCGCCTGACCGGCCGCACCGTTCCCCAGACCACGATCGGCTACTCCGTGCAGTGCATCAGCCTCGGACGCCGCGACGGGATCATCCAGCGCGTGACCCCCGACGACCAGGTCACCTCCACCGTCATCACGGGCCGCACCGCCGCCCGCCTCAAGGAGATGATCTGCGCCAGCGCGGCCTGGAGCGTCTCCCACCCGACCATGATGATGCCGAGCCGCCGCCGCCACCTCACCGCCACCGACACGGCGGCGACCCGGCTCCCCACCCGGGCATGACGAAGAACGCCACCGACACGGAACCGCCGGGCGAGCGTGACCACCCGCTCGCCCGCCGAGCACGAGCGAACCACCCGGGCCACCCCTGCCGCTGATGCCGCTGCGCTACGGCGGATCCGTTCACCGCTGGAGCGCGGCCGTCAGCGTTGCCGGCATGCCGGGGCGCTGATGTGGAGCCCCAGGCCGCGGGCAGCCCGGCGGGGAAGGTCCTGCTGGAGTTGCCGGGCGGAGACGCCGACGGCGATGAGCCGGTCGAGGTCGCGGCGGCTCGGGAGCTGCTGGGGGAGACCGGTCACGAGGCCGAGCGCACCGCCAGGCTGCCCGGGTGGCCCGCCTGGTTCAGGCCTGGAGGGTGGCGAGCCAGTCGGTCAGCAGGCGATTGACCTCCTCGGGGCGCTCCTGCTGGATCCAGTGGCCGCAGCCGTCCAAGAGGTGGAAGGCCGACAGGCCGGGAAGGGTGGTGGGGTAGGCGTCGATGGCGTCGGACATCCAGGTGGTGGAGGCGTCCAGGGTGCCGCCGAGGAACAGGGACGGCTGCTTGATCGGGGCTCCGCGGTGCGGGGCGAGGTCTTCCCAGTCTCGGTCCATGTTGCGGTAGCGGTTGAGTGCGCCGGTGATCCCTGTGCGCTCGAACTCCCCGGCGTAGACGTCGAGGTCGTCCTCACTCAGCCAGGCCGGGAGGACCCCCGTGGGAAAGCGGTCGCGCAGCCGGCCGCCGCGGGTGACGAAGTGCGGGTCGGGCTCGCCCGAGGCAGGCATGGTGTCGGCGGACAGGGCCGCGTAGAAGCCCGCGAGCCAGCCCCGGACGTCGGGCTCGATCTCCGCCTCGGCGCGGCCGGGCTCCTGGAAGTAGGAGACGTAGAACTCCTGCTCGGGGCCGCCGATCTGGCCGAAGATGTCGCTGGGGCGGGGGCCGCCGGGCGGCGCGTAGGGGACGCTCAGCAGGCCGACGGCGCGGAAGACCTCGGGGTGGAGCAGGGCGGAGGCGGCGGCGATGTTGGAGCCCCAGTCGTGGCCGACGACCACCGCGTCGTCCTCCCCGAGGGCGCGCACGACGGCGAGGTTGTCCTCCACCAGGTCGAGCATCCGGTAGGCGTCGATCGCCTCCGGCTTGGAGGAGCGGCCGTAACCGCGCACGTCGATGGCCACCGCCCGGTGGCCGGCCGCGGCGAGGGCCGGGAGCTGGCGGCGCCAGGAGTACCAGAACTCGGGGAAGCCGTGCACGAGCAGGACCAGCGGGCCGGTGCCCTGCTCGACCAGGTGCAGGCGCCCGGCCGGGGTCTCGACGGTGCGGTTGCGGAGCTCGGTGGTCGGCTCGGGCTGCATGGGCTTCTCCTCGGTTCGCGGCGGATGCGGCTACCCGTTGATCCTGCGGCGTGGCACCCGCCCGATGCGATTTGCCTTGCCATTCTGGCAAACTCGCAGGAAAGAGCGATGGCGCGGCACGGTGAGAAGGAGCGGGGAAGGTGGCAGCCGACGACGTGGACGGCACGCTGGCCGCGATGGGGCCCCGGTTGCGGGCCGCGCGTGAGCACCACGGCGCGACGCTCGCCGGTGTCAGCTGCGCGACCGGGATCTCGACCAGCACGTTGTCGCGGATCGAGACCGGCCGGCGCAAGCCCACCCTGGAGGTGCTGCTGCAGCTGTCGAAAGAGTACGGCATCTCCCTGGACGAACTGGCCGGCACGGCGCCCGCCCCCGCGGCCGAGCCGCGCGCTAGGTGTATTGACCACAAGCGTTGTTAACGCTGATTGGGCTTGATCATGGCGAAGACCTCCGGTGTGGTGGAGCTGTCTAGGAACGCACCACACGGAGGTCTTCGTGTCCCACCGTAACGCCCGGCTGACCGTTCACGGCAGGCGTCTGCTCATCGAGCGTGTCCGTTCGGGCCGCCCCGTCGCCCATGTAGCCGCCGAGATGGGCATCTCCCGCACCACGGCACACAAGTGGGTGCGCCGGTGGAAGCAGGAAGGAGACGCCGGGCTGGCCGACCGTTCCAGCCGCCCTCACAAAACACCGCACCGGACCGCGGCGGACGTCGAGGCGCGTGTCTGCCGGCTGCGACAGGACCGCAAGCTGGGCCCGGCACGCATCGGCCCGATCCTGGGCCTGCCCTCATCCACGGTGCACCGCATCCTGACCCGGCACCGGCTGAACCGTCTTGCGTTCCTGGACCGGCCCACCGGAGAAGTGATCCGCCGCTACGAACGGGCCCGGCCCGGCGAGCTGGTCCACGTGGATGTGAAGAAACTCGGCCGCATCCCCGCCGGCGGCGGCCACAAGGTCCTCGGCCGCCAAGCCGGCCGGGCCAACCGCAGCAGCGTGGGGTTCGACTACATCCACTCCGCCGTCGACGACCACACCCGGCTGGCCTACAGCGAGATCCACAGCGACGAGAAGGCCGCCACCTGCGCCGCCTTCCTGCGCAGGGCCGCCGCCTTCTTCGCCGCCTGCGGGATCGACCGCGTCGAACGGGTCCTGACCGACAACGCCTGGCCCTACCGCAAGAGCTTCGCCTGGCGGCAGGCACTAGCCGACATCGGCGCGACAGGCAAGCTCACCCGCATCTACCGGCCACAGACCAACGGCAAGGTCGAACGCTTCAACCGCACCCTGCTCGACGAGTGGGCCTACATCCGCACCTACACCAGCAACGACGAACGGACCCAGGCCCTGGCAGACTTCATCCACACCTACAACCACCACCGCTGCCACACCGCACTCGGCGGACAGCCACCAATCACCCGCGTCAACAACCCTGCGGGTCAATACAGCTAGGGCGCCGCTGAGCTTCGGTGACGACAAGGCGGTGCTGCCCTTGACCCGGTACGTCGGCGGCCTGCACGCCCACAAGCACCTCCTGCCCGCCCTCGAGGACCCGCCCGCGCGGCCCCGTCGGGTCTCCCACGAAGGCTACGAGTGGCTGTGCGTCCTGTACGGGCGGCTGTGGCTCGCGCTCGGCGACCAAGACCTCATCCTGACCTCCGGGGACGTCGCCGAATTCGACACCCGCACCCCGCACGGGGTGGCGAACGCCAGCCCCGGCGGTCCGGTCGAGTACCTGATCATGTTCGGACCGCAGGGCGAGCGCCTACGGCCGCGCACCCCTCGGGGTCTCGGTAGTAATGGCTGAAAACTCAACGGATACGCCTCTGAACCGCTCTGATGAAAGAGCGTCGCAGAGTTGGAACGCCAGTTGACGGGCGCCGCGCATCTGGCCGAGGATGCCGCCGGCCTTGCCTGGATGCTCTACGTCGACGCTGGCCGGCGATATCCATTGGATTTCCCGCCATTACTACCGGGGCCCCGCTGACCGATGCCGACATCGCCTTCGCGGGACCGGCCGCCGCCGGACACCTGACGCCGACCGTTTGACCACCCGCTCACGTGCCGCTGAGCGTGGCCGTGGCGTGCTCGGTGATGGGAGGACCGGCCTCAAGGGTGGAGGCGCGTGCCGGGCTCTGTGCCGGACGTGCGGACCATGACGGTCGCCCTTGGTCAGTCGAAGAGCGCTCCGATTAGCGCGCCCTAGCCGGACTGGAGGACATGGGCGGCTTCGAGCGGGATCCAGAAGCACTCGAAGTCGGTGGGCTCCCGTTCGCCGTCGTGGAGCTCCCGGCCGGCCCATCGCTCCGGGGCGGGCTCGGTGAGCTCCAGGTGGAAGACGTGGCGGTGCTGGATCTCGAATCGGTAGGGGCTGATGTCGTAGGTGACCTCGCCCAGCTTCCGGACGATCCTGAATCGGGTGAGACCCGTCTCCTCCCGCGCCTCGCGAAGGGCGGCGTCCTGCGGTGTCTCCGTTGGCCGGATGCTTCCGGCAGGGACTTGGATTCCGACCTCCTCGTAGCTGAAGCCGGTGTGCCGGAAGACCAGCAACCGTCCGTCACGAACGATGTAGCACAGCACCTTGCCCTTAACGATCTTGTTCGTCACGGATGCCTTCCCCTTCGCCCGACAGCGCCGGCCGTAGACCACCGTTCAGCCCGAAATCCCTCAGGAGCCCCCGGGGCGTTCGCGGCCGGCCGGTGGGCCATGCCGGGACATCCACGCATGACAGTTGTCACGACCGGTCGGTGCTGGCCGTTCTACCATGAAGGACCGTCTCGGATGAGTCCGAACCTGCGGCAAGGGGCGGCGAGCGGTCCGGGCACCCCATGACGCTCCCGTCGGCTCTCGGCCGCGTACCGGGACGGAAACCCGCTCCGGGGACTCCCCGATGACCTGTCCGGTGGTTCAGGACAGGACCGCGCACATGGCGGTCACCTCAACAAGGACGGGAACATCGAGGGGGTTGAAGGCCCCGTAGAACCAGATGCCCTCATCGTAGACGGGTCCCCAATGGCCCACCTGCATCTGGTCGACGTGACCCGGCCCGGCGGCATACCTAGCGTAGTAGCGCGCGTTGATGGGCGTCTTGCCCTGCGGGCAGGTGACCTCGACTCCATTGCAGGCGTGGGCAGCGAACACGGTGCGGTTCCTGACAATCTCCCTGCCGGAAATGCCTGGTTCCCCCTTCGGCCCGGCCGGGCCGGTCTCACCCTGTGCGCCCTGCGGGCCGACCGGACCCGTCTGGTTCCAGGAGATCGTCCGCTCACCGTCCAGGCACCCGCGGGGCACCGTCGTACTGGTGGGAACGGGAAGAGAGCCCCGCGCGGCCTGGTCGGATGAGCCTGTGGGAGAGGAGTCCGGCGGAATCCGCAGCGTCCCGTTCGTGCTCACACACGCCGTGATCGTCTCGCTGTCGGCCACCGCTCCCGCGACCGCAATTCCCGACCCCCCGACGACCATTCCTATCAGTGCGCCGACCGACGCCAGGTCCATCCCGCGTCCTCTTCAGAGGTCCCGTTGTGTCGTCACGAGGGATTGACGACAGGCCGCTCAGTCAAACGCAATGGAGTTGAGATCACCGTGAAGACACCGCCTAGGACCAAAGACGTTGCCGGTCTAGGTCTGCCGCCTGATGAGCGCTCGGGCCCGTCGGCGCGACCATGGTGTCTCTTCGATTGAGAGTTGTGGAGGCGTCATGGGCGTGGAACAGGTGGACTGGGTCGAGATCCCGGCCGGAACGTTGCGGCGAGGCACGCCCGCCGAGGATGTGGAGGAGGTCGCGCGCCGCTACGCCGACACCAGGGTGCCGGTGGAGTGGTACCGGAAGGAGGCCCCGCGCGCCGAGATCCACGTCCCGGGCTTCCGGATCGCCCGCACCCACGTGACCGTCGGGCAATGGACGCTCTTCGCGCGGGCCACCGGCAGGCCGGTGCCGCAGGCGCCGGCGGACCACCCGGTCATCGGTGTCACCTGGCAGGAGGCGACGGACTATTGCCGGTGGCTGGGGGAGCGGCTCGGCGGCGTTGAGGTACGCCTGCCGACCGAGGACGAGTGGGAGCGCGCCGCCCGAGGCGACGACGACCGTGAGTTCCCCTGGGGTGAGGAGTACCGTACCGGGCTGGCCAATCTCGTGGACCTGGGCATCGGCACGACCACGCCGGTCGGCTCTTTCCCCGAGGGGGCCAGCCCGTTCGGCGTCTTGGACATGGCGGGCAACGCCGACGAATGGACCTCCACCCTCTACGCCCCCTACCAGGGCGCTCCCCTTGAGGTGCCGAGGACCGAGGACTGGGCCTTCGACCCGCACATCACCCGGGGCGGTGCGTTCCGCCACGACCGGGACCTAGCCCGCTGTGCTCGCCGGCACGGCGCGTACGAGCGGGACCTGGTGGCGATCGGCCTGGGCTTCCGCCTGGCGTCGTCGGCCGGGCCCTCCCTGCAGGAATCCCGTTAGGGCACGACGGACAGCGACACCAGCCGATCCTCGGTCGCCTCCGGCGCCGACATCAGCACTTCCACCGCCGAGGCCATCGTGCGGGCCGCCTTACGAAGTTCGGGGGAGGTGTGCAGCTGCTCGGCCTTGCCCGCCCGCTCGGTCCGGGCCAGCAGATTCGAGGTGATCAGCAGGTCCAGCACGTCCAGGGCATCTTCGACCGAAGAGGTCTCCAGATGCCGGACGGTGGCCGGCAGCGTGGACGCCCGCCGATCGCCTTCCAGATCCCGCAACGTCGGCGCCTTGGGGACCAGCCCGTAGCGGGCAAGCGCCGACAGCTTCACCGCCGGCACCGGGTCCACCCGCACGGCCCCGGCGCCCAAACCGACGATCTCGGCTCAGCGCGCGACGCGAACGGCGTGCAGGGGATGGCCTCACGGATATCGTGTCGGACGGCTGCGCACCTACGACCAGTGATGCGATCTTTCTCCCAGAGACCGGCCTCACCGTCAGGCGCGCCGTCCGTACCGGGCCTCAAGGTCTTCAAATGCGGCCGATCAGCCTTACTATCGCCAACCGTTGATGGTCAGGTCGGGGTCGGTGGCCGAGTTCAGCAGTCGCCGGCCCCAGCCGTAGGCCATCGGTAGCCAGTTGAAGTCGTGATCCGGTCCGACGATGTCGGCCAGCTCGATCAGCTTCATGATCTCCACCACTGCGGCGAGCGGCTTGGCCACGCACCACGCGCTCCGCATCCGTTCCGGTGCGACGGTGTCGGCCCAGGCGGCGAAGCAGACCTCGAGGTAGCTCGCAGCGTCCGGCTCGGGGACGTCGAGCAGCCATGAGGCCAGGTCGAACAGCGGGTTCGTGACGGTGGCGAAGCTCCAGTCGTGCAGCAGGATCTCGTCGTCGCGCACGACCACATTGCCCGGATGGAAATCGCGGTGGACGATCGTCGCCGGGACGGCCGCCTCGTCCAGGCGTTCGATGCACTCGACCAGGTACGGGGTCAGTGCCTGCAGTCGGTCGGCCTCCTCGCCGCTCAGCGCCCGGTACAGGTTCTTCGGAAGTTCGGGCGCCCGCCAGATGTCGTCGCGTGCCATGGCCGACCGCACGCCGTCGGCCAGCGAGGTCGGGGTGAGCGGGACACATCCTGCGGCGATCAGCTCGTCCCCGCGGCCGATGGTCTCTTTCTGCACCATGACCAGCTGTGTCAGGCAGGCGCGGCGCTGCTCTGTGGAGACCGCCCAGCCGTCCACGCCACCGAAGTCCTCGGCGAGCCACCAGCGGTCATCGGGGGAGATCGCGGTGATGGTGGCGAACGGCGCGATGCGCAATGACGCCAGGTACCGAGTGATGTCCGGCTCGCGAGCCAGCCTCGGCAGGACCGCTTTCAGGTACAGGTCACCCCGGTCAGTCGGCGTGCGGAGCACGGCGGACATGCTCCAGTGCTTGATCTGACGGCTCGGACCGAGCCGCATGCGACCGGCAGCCTTGATCTCTCTGTCGATGTAGGACTCGGCTCGCTCGAACCAGCCGGGCCTGAACCAGTCGGAGGCGGGCGGCCGGGATCGCGCCGCCCGGCGGTCGAGGACCAGGCTCTGCCCGCTCACCGCATCATGCCCGTGCCAGGCGAACCCATCGGCGGATACCGGCCGTGCTCCGCCTACCGCCAGCAGGACCACCGTCGTGAAGTCCAACGGCTCCAGAACCACTGTGATCAGCCCGAATTCGTAGCGCACGCGATCGGTCAGCTCGCTGTCCATCGGCGGCCACCTGACGTCGAACCGCATCCGCGGCAGCGCCGGACTGCCGCCGGTCATGTCGCACAGCACGGCACCGTCCTGGTCGACGATGACCAGCACGGCTTCCACGGATTCGGACGACATGATCAACCCTCCAAGGATCGACGGAGCTCGGCTGCTTCGACGACGACGTCCCCGACGCCGCCTTCGAGTCGGTCACGTGGACGGGGCCGAGGTCGAGCGAGATCCGAGTGGCCGACGGGCGGACGTTCCCCGTGCCCCTGGACCCCGCCTCGGGCAGGCCCCAGGCCACCGTCACGCTCAACTGCCGGCAACGGTCCCACACCGTAGCCGAGAGCGCCGAAGATCAGGAGCGGCGCGGGTCATAGTTCCGGAACTCGGCCAGGCGGACGCCGCTGTGCGGCAGCAGGGGCACCCCACTGCCGCAGTCCAGTACCACCCGGCGGCCCAGGGGCTGGCGCAGCGTGACGCCGATCCGGTCGGTCTTCCCCATCGCGGGGCAGATCTCCACGTCGTCGGGCCGGACGTCGACGTCCACGACCACCGCCTCGGGCGTCTCGTGGACGCGCGCGCCGTACGTCGTGTCGCAGACGCCGTGCTGGTAGCTCAGCCGAAGCTCGGTCGGCGTGCGCACCTCGTAGGTGCTCACCTCCTGGATTCCGCCCTCCAGCGGCCGGGGCGGCCCACCCATCGCGGCCGGGTCCACCGCCACCCGCCGGAACGGCCCCGGCACGCCTTCCACGGTGAAGTCCCACGTCGGCACCCGCACATCCCCCCGGCTGCTGGGCACCGTGGCCTCGCCCCGCGCCACCGCGACCACGCGCAGCGGCCGGCAGCCCTCGGCCGGGCACTTCTCGTCGGCGAAGGACGTGGGCTTGCTGAGCCCGGCATAGGCGGCCGCGGCCGTCAGGACCGGCACGCTCAGCGTGCCCCCGTCGGCCCAGCGCAGCTCGGCCGGGGCGGGCGCCTCGGCCGGGAGTCCGGTCTCCAGCTTCCAGGCGCTGTTGATCGCACTCCGTCCGACCCAGCGGGGCGTGTGCTCCCAGTCGGGCTCCAGGGTCAGGTTCCGCAGCGGGACGAACCCCGCCCTCCAGGGCCCTTGCTCCGCCGAAGCCCGCCAGTGTTCGGCGACCTCACGGGCGCGGTCGGCGAACTCCTCGGCGGTGACCGGTGCTTGGGCGGGACCGCAGGCCGTCGCGAGCAGGAGAAGCACCGCGGCCGCAAGCATCCTCATGATCGGTAGACGTGCCGGCGGGTGGCACGGTTCACTCGGCTCACTCGGGGTGCCGTTGACCAGCGTGTCATGGGCCGCCAAAACCTGGAGATCGAAGTTCGATCACCAAGATGAGAGCGAACGAACAGGCAAAGGGCAGCGGGACGTCTCGGCGGCAATCGGGGTGTTCGGAGACCGGTGCCGTGCTGGCTGATGTGTAAGATTCGGCGATTCCGTGAGCAAGTGCAGCTGATCATGAGCCCTGCCGGAGTAAGTCCGCGTGATCATATGGGACTTGTGTTCGCCATCTGTTCGGCGCTCATCCGCGGGGCGCGGGCTCGTAGGGCGCAGCAGCGGCATGAAGCAGTCCAACCGCCGAAACGGCTTCTGGATCCGTTGCCATCAAGCCGCCTCGTCCGTGGAATCGGGAGTGGGAGCCAGTCGCACGCTGCCGGAGTGGGCCATGGCCGACAGCCAGGCAGGTGACTAGGACTGACAAGGCGAGCGCAGCGGGTAAGCGGCAATGGTCGCAGCGCAGAAAGCCCTTGGGCCAGGAGGGACGAGGCAAGGTGCACGAAATCTCGACATCTCTTCCTCGAGAGCCGCATCTGCGTCTGATCGGCTGTCCGCATGATCAACAACGACTCTCGATCTCGTCCGGATCCGATCGCCTATCTCGACCACGTCGCCGCAAGCACAGCGGGCCGGGACTACAAGCAACAGGTGTTGCAACTGCTGGATCTCCACCCAGGGCAGACCGTGCTCGACATCGGTTGCGGACCGGGGACCGACCTGGCGGCCATGGCGACCGCTGTCGCACCGGCCGGCCAGGTCATCGGAGTCGACCGGGATCCCGTGATGATCGCCGAAGCTCGAGCCCGCCTAGCAGAACAACCCTTGGTCGAGATCCGTTCGGGAGACGTCCATGCGCTGCCGTTGGACGAGGGGAGCGTCGATCGAGCTCGCACCGACCGTGTGCTCCAGCACGTGGCGGATCCGACGCAGGTGCTGGCGGAGTTTCGCCGGGCAGCCCGCCCTGGAGGGCGGATCGTCATGGCCGAACCCGACTGGGAGGGGCTGCTGATCGATTCCCCCCAGCCGGCCATGAGCCGCGCACTGGTTCGGTTCCTAGCCGCAGAGATCATCCGCAATCCGACTATCGGCCGCAACCTGGCCCGGCTGTGCAGGGAGGCAGGACTCGTGGTGCGGTCCGTAGTCACAGCCGCGCCAGTGTTCCGCGACTTCACGACCGCCGATCACCTCTTCGGGCTGCGCCGCAACGTCGCCCGGGCCATCGATGCCGGTTATCTCAAGCCGGACGCCGAAGGATGGATCGACGACCTCAGCTCTCAGCCATTCCTGGCCTCGGCCTTGTTGTTCTTGGTGGTGGCTGAGATTCCAGGGTGATGAGCTGGCCCTGGTCGTGAGGATCCCGTGATGGCTGCGCTGGCCGCCGCTACCCATGGCTGAGTTGAGCCCCGAATGGAATCCATCCGGCCCTCCGCTCAGTCCCCCGCTGCACACAGTGCGGAGCCGTCGGCTAGGCAGGCCATCAGCTCATCGACCAGGACCACGCGGGGCTGCTACGCGGTACGACCTGGGGGAGAAGGCATGGAAGCGGTCGTAGGTCTGGGCCTGTTATCCGGTCCGATCCTCATCGTGCTGGTGGTAGTCGTCATAGGCATTCATGTGCTGGTGACTACATGAATCGGCGGTAGGGCCGGGACCTGGGCTGAGTTCGGCATGTTCTCCTTGCCGGGTGCGGGGATCATGTACTGCTGGGGTCTGTGGCACACGTTCGCGTGGGACATCGAAGAGGCCTGCTCGCTCAAGCACGGCCAGCCTTGGGAACCGGAGAAGGCCGAATCGAGTTGCTTCCCGCTCAGGAGGCAGTGCAATGAGGTTTTCGACCTCGTACCCGGCTATGTCAATCCCATGATCATCGTGTGCATGGCCGGCGTTGTGCTTGGCGCGGTATCGGCGATCAGGGCCGCTCGCCAGAGCCCGGAAAAGAAACCGCAGGAAGAGACGTTCTAGTGAACGAATCAGTGCCCGCTTTCCGCTTCCAGCTCGGCTCGCGCTGTTGACTGGTCGACGGCAGGGTGGCCCGTGGCGAGTTCGGGCACGTACTTGTGGATCGTGGAGCGGCTGACGTTCAGCAGCCGGGCGATCGAGGGCACGGTGGCGTCGGGCTGGGTGAGCAAGGCGCGGGCGTGCCGGACCTGCTCGGGGGTCATCGCGGGCGGGCGGCCGAGTCGGACACCATGAGCCTTCGCGGCGGTCAGGCCCTCGTGAGTGCCTTCCACGATGAGTTCACGGATGAACTCGGCGAGCGCGGCGAACACGTGGTCTCCTTCAACGCCTCCTCGACGGCGACGAGGCGAGAGCGCAGCTCGTAGCCCTCTGTGTCGACCCACGCCGTGTGGGGCTCGTCCTCCCGTTCGGATGCCTTCGCCTGGCAGGCGATCTGTAGGAAGTCGGGGAATGGTGTCACAGAATCGGGCGGCTGGGGCAGTAGGTGCGTCAAATGAAGCCACCCGTGCGCCGGACGCTCGCGCGGTCGATCCACCAGCCGGTCTCCTCGCGCGCCTCACGCACGATGGTGTCCGCATACGACTTCCCGGCCTGTCGCCGCCAGCCCGGCCACGGATGAGCGCCGTCGCTGTTCTCGCAGAAGACGATTGAGTCACCGACCCAGACGATGCAGCGCACCGACGTGACCAATTCAAGGGGCACCTCTGCATCGGAGGTGTGGGCAGCGACGCGAAGCGGCAGCCGCCCACCCGCCCATGCGATGTCATGGCTCTCCACCGGAGCATCGATCTGCAGGAGGCGAGCCGGTTCCGGGTGGCGCTCTCCAAGGCCTGCTCTCATCAGTACTTCAATTCCTCATTCACGGCATGTCCGTCGGAGGCGTATTCGAAGTTGTCGGGTAGGCGCCAGGATCCGGGGTGCTGGTGCTTCCTGAGGTCTCGGCGCATGGGAACGCGACTTACCGTCCTGCGTCGTCCAGAACAACCAGAACGGTCGGGAGGAGATGCCGGTCACCGCCTCGTCGATGTCGAGCAGCATGACATGGTCACGCTCCAGCCATGATTCGTACCCGACCAAGCTCCGTGTGGTCGCCGACCACCGGTCGCCGGGCAGATGCCTCTGGCCTTTGGGCGAGACGAACCGGCGCACCACCTCCATCACGGCCGGGTCCAGCGGGACGGTGCGCGTCTTGCCGCCCTTGGCGGTGACGCGCAGCAGGGTCCGGCCGTGCTCGTCGGTCAGGTGGTCGGCGCGGGCCCGGCAGACCTCGCTGGCCCGCAGCGCCGAGACGTACAGCAGCAGTACCAGCGCCAGGTCGCGCAGGTTGCCGGCGGCTCACACCATCCGGCCGATCTCGCCGTGCATGGCTCACATGGGGTCGCGGTGAAGGCGAAGGCGATGATGTGGCGGTTCGGCGACGGGTGAAGCGGGGAGCTCCGCGAGCGTCCAGCGGCGCCGACCGTATTGCACCAAATGGTGTAAAACGGCTACCGTTACCTCCATGGCGCGACCGCGGACATTCGACGAGGATCAGGTGCTGGCCACCGCGACGGACCTCTTCTGGGCGTACGGCTATGAGGCCACCTCGACCCGGGGCCTGTGCGAGGCCGTCGGCCTGGACCGCAGTAGTCTGTACAACGCGTTCACCAGCAAGCACGAGCTGTTCAAGCGCGCGTTGACGCGCTACGTCGACGCCACCGCCGCCAACCAGGAGCGCATCCTGGAAGACCCGCAGCGGCCGCCTCTGGAGCGCATCCGCGCCCTGCTCGCCGAGATCGTCGAGCTGGAGTCCGCCTCCTACCGGGACGGCCACGGCCGCGGCTGCCTGACCGTCAACACCACGGTGGAGCTGGCCGGCCGGGACCCCGAGATCGCCGAGCTGCTCGATCGCGACCTGACCCGGCGGCTGGATTCGCTGCGGGTGGTCCTGGCTGCGGGGCTGGCGGCCGGCGACATCACCTCGGCCCGAACCCCGGACGCGCTCGCCCGGTTCGTCAACACCGTGATCGCGGGTATCCGGGTCGCCGCCCAGGGAGGCGCCGGCCCCGCCGTCCTGGAATCCATCGCCGCGACGGCCATGGACGCCCTCACCTGACACCTTCCCGTCAGTCCCGGGCGGGCTTCGCATGCCCGGGTTCTACACCGTTCGATACAAAATTTTCGTGACCAAGGAGCGACTGCTTTGCCCCGTACCGTCTACCTGCTGGCCCTCGGCATCTTCGCCATGGTGACCAGCGAGTTCGCCGTCGCAGGACTGATGCCGCAGATGGCCGCCGGACTTGGTGCGACCATCCCGCAGATCGGCTACCTCATCACCGCCTTCGCGGTCGCCATGGCCGTGGGCGGTCCCTTCCTCGCCATGGCCATGGCGCGGCTGCGGCCGAAATCGGCACTCACGGCACTGTTCGTGATTTTCCTCGTGGGTAACGTGCTGGCCGCGGCCTCGGGCTCGTATGCGGTCATGATGGTCGCCCGGGTGATCACTGGGATCGCCTCGCAGGCGTTCTTCGGGGTGGCCATCTCCCTGGCCGCCCAGCTCACCGACGATCGGGTGCGCGGGCGGGCCATCGCCGTGGTCCTGAACGGGCTGATGGTCGGCACATTGCTGGGGCTCCCGCTGTCCACCCTGATCGGCGAGCACCTGGGCTGGCGGGCCGCCTTCTGGGCCATCAGCGCGCTGACCGTGCTGACCGCCCTCGCCACGCTCATCGGCGTCCCCCGCCTGGAGCGGGCCGGGGCCGGAGCCTCCGACCTCCACGAGGAGCTGAAGGTCTTCAAGAACGCCAAGCTGTGGCTCGTGCTGTCCACCAGCACCCTCATCATCGGCGCGACCTTCTCCGCCTTCAGCTACCTGAGCCCGATCCTCACCCGGGTCACCGGGGTCGGCGAGGGCACGGTGCCGGTGCTGCTCATCGCGTACGGCGCCGCGACCGTGATCGGCAACACCATCGTCGGCCGCCTGGCCGACCGGCACACCATCAGCGTCCAGACATGGGGGCTGGCACTGAACCTGGTCTGCCTGGTCGGCTTCGCCCTGTTGGCCCACCTCAGCATCCCCGCGGTGGCCTTCATGCTCGGCATCGGCCTGGTCGGCGTCACCATGAACCCCGCCATGGTCACCCGCGTCCAGCGCACCGCCAACGCCCGGCCGCTGGTCAACACGGTCCACTCGTCCTTCATCACCCTCGGGGTCATCATCGGCTCCTCGGTGGGGGGCCTGGCCATCGACTCCTACGGTCTGCGAGCCCCTCTCTGGCTCGGTGCGGCGCTGGCGGCGCTGGGCCTGCTGAGCCTCCTTCCGGAGGTCCGCGTGCGCGGGAAGGCGCAGGCCCTGACCCCGTCCGGCGCGACCGCGGAGCAGCCCACCGGGGTACGCGGCGCGTGACGGCGTGACGGCGTGGCGCGGACACGGGACCGGTGGACGTCCCGGGCGGGCAGGGAGCCGGTGTCGAAGTAGGCGTTGACCAGGCGTTCGGCGCACAGGTCCGGCTGGCGCCCGGCGCCGCGGCCGGCCTTGGGCCCGAGGAACGGCGGCGGTCGTTCCTCTGCCCGGCCAGGGGCGAGACCTCCGCGGCGGATGCGATGTTCCCCGAGGATCTGGCCGACCAGCGCGTCCTCGCCCACGGCGCGCAGCTGTGCGCGCTGCCCGGCGACCGGGAACGGAGCGCGCTGCACGAGCGGGCGGGCGGCACGGCGGACGCCATCGAGCTGGCCGCGGCTCTGGACTACCTGTGCCCCGGCATCGTCGCTGGTCGATGCGGACGAACACCGGGCCGCGGGTGCGGCCGTGCCGGTGCAGCGTGGCGATCCAGGTGGTCAGGGCGTGCACCGGGCACAGCTCCGCGCCGTGCTTGCCGCGCGCGATGCGCTGCGCGCCGAGGCGGGCCGCCTCGCCACCGAGATCACCGCGCAGCGCGAGCTCCTCGTGGCGCGCGAGCACGAGCTGCGCCAGCAGCGCGACGACCTGCGGACGCTGCGCGCGGACCTGCGCGAACGGCTCACCACCGAGCCGCGGCAGGCCTCCGCGCCCTCCGCCGAGCCTGCGGAGCCCGGCCACGCCGACCCGATCGCCTGACCACCACCGGGGCGCTGGCCCGGGGAGCGGCCGCTTCCTCACCGGTGCCGGTGCGGCGCGCCGGATCGGGCTGGCCGCCGAACGCGCCCTGCGCGCCACAGAACAGGACCGGCGACAGGCCGAGCAGCGCGAGGACGCCGCCCGCGCCGACCTCGAACGGATCACCCGGGAAAGCCGCGCGGAGGTGGAACGGCTCGCCACCGCGCTCGGCACTGCCACGATGGCCACCGCCCGTGCCGAGGCCGTGCTCGCCGACCAGGCCAACCAGCTGCGCGCCCGCGAGGCCGAAGTCCTCAAGCTGGTGGGCCACGCCCTGTCCAACACCGAGATCGCCACCCGCCTGAACGTCAGCGAGGCCACCGTCAAAACCCATCTCAACCGGGCCATGGCCAAACTCAACCTCGGCAGCCGGGCCCAGATGGTGGCGCTGGCCTACGAGAGCGGCCTCGTCACCCCCGGCGGGGGAGACGGCCGATGATCGACTTCCGGGTCACCTGCGTACACTGTCGCGCATGGCATGCCGTATCAGTGAGCTGATCATCGACGCCGCCGACCCTGAACGGCTCGCCGCGTTCTGGAGCGAGGTCCTCGGCTATGTCGAACTCGCTCGGGAAGACGACGGAAGCATCCAGATCGGGCCGCCCGGTGTCGGCTTCGGCGGCCCGCAGCGTCGCAGCACTCCGACATGTGGCGTTTAAGTGATCTTGCTGGTGGGGGCGGGGGTGAACCGTGGCCCCCGTCAAGGGCGCGGCCACGGCGCGATTGTGGTTAAGCCTTAATTGGTGTGGGCCGCCCTGGCGGCCTGCTCGATCTTCGCGCAGTAGGCTGCGCGGGCTTCCTCGTCGATCTGCTTCTCGTGTTCGGCGCGCAGTCCGGTCCGGCCGTCGAGTCCTTCGCGCAGGATATCGGCGTGCCCGGCATGCCGGGTGGACTCGCCGAGGACATGGACCATGATGGCGAACAGGTTCGTGTGCCAGGCCGGCGTTGACTCCGGCCACCACGGCACGTGGCCGGGGGCGTCGAGGGGGAGCTCGTTGATCGTCGCGTCCGAGTGTTCCCAGGTGCGCCGGTAGAACCCGATGATCTGTTCGCGGGGCTCGTCTTCGGTCGCCCACAGATCGCTGCCGTTGGAGTCCTGCCACCGGGGCAGGGGTTCCGGGGATGGGCGGTCGAAGACCTCGCCGAAGTACCTGGCCTCGATGGTGGCCATGTGTTTGACCAGGCCGAGGAGGTTGGTCCCGGTCGCTGTCAGAGGCCGGCGGGCGTCGTATTCGGACAAGCCGTCGAGTTTCCACAGCAGCGCCTTGCGGTCTCGCCGCAGTCTCTCGTGCAGGTTGTCTTTCGCGAAATCGTCGATCATGGGTCACGATTCTGTCAGGCTGCGCCGGTGGGCTCAGGTTGCGAGCTGCCTGGCGTCGTCGGCTCCGCCGGCTATCGCTCACAGCCACCCTGCTTGCCGAGGGCCTCGTCCACCACCACCCACGACACCGACTCATCGGCGGCCACCGCTCGTTCAGCCCAGTAGTGCCGCTCCGCCCCACTCGACCTGCCCAACATGCCGTACGGACCCCCGAATACTGTGCGTCAAGTAGCCGCTGACACTACTTGAAATACTTGTTGAACGACTGAGAGTAACGATGGACAACGCCAGCGGCTGCGCCAGGCCGGAGTGGTGATGCCACCACGCCCGCCCGCCGCCGCCCCCGCGCCGGGCCCCTGCCCGGCCCTGGAAGAAGGCCGCTGCTCGGCCTATGAGGTCCGGTCGGCGATCTGCCGGATCCACAGCGCGACCGAGGGCCTGGCCTGCCCGCATGGCAAGCCCGGTCATGGACGGTCGCCCGCTGAGCAGTGCCGAGGCGTTCGCCCTGGTCGACGCCGCCGCGACCCCGGTACGGGCCGGGCCGCGCCCGGCGCTGCGGCATTCCAGCACCGGCTCGAACCGGGGTCAGTTGCGTGCTTGGTCCTGAGACCACCGTGGGGAGGTGGGGAGCCTTCTGCCTGAGACGGCGCCCGGTTCGGATTACCAGGGGAGGGTGCCTTCGGCATCGAAGTAGCCCCCGGTGGGGCCATCGGGACCCACCTGTGCCATGCGCACGATGATTTCGGCACCCTGCTCGACGGTTTGGATGCCGGTGTTCCCGTTCAGGTCGGTCTTGGTGAAGCCAGGCTCCACCGCGTTGATCCGCATGTTCGGGAATGCCTTGGCGTACTGCACGGTGATCATGTTGATCACGGTCTTGGACGCCGGATAGGCGACGCCCGGGTAGGCGTACGCCGGGGTGTCCGGCGTGGTGACCCGGGTCAACGAGGCCAGGCCGCTGCTGACGTTGACCACGACCGGGGCGGCGGAACGCTGCAGCAGCGGGAGAAACGCGTGGAGGACGCGCACCGTGCCGAAGACGTTCGTCTCGAACGTGCGCCGCATCAGGTCGGCGGTCACGTCCGCGGCGCCGATCACGACGTTGCCCTCACGCATCTCTTCCTGGATGCCGGCGTTGTTGACCAGCACGTCCAGCCCTCCGTCTGCCTCGATGGCCTTCGCCGCGGCTTCCACGGACGCGTCGTCGGTGACATCAAGCCGGACTGCTCGCGCGCCTAGCCGCTCGGCGGCCCGGCGGCCGCGTTCGGCGTCCCGGCTTCCGATGTAGACGGTGTGGCCCGCGGCGATGAGTCGGCGGGCGGCCTCGAAGCCGAGCCCCTTGTTCGCTCCAGTGATCAGTGTTGTCATGCCTCGACGCTAGGTTTTAGAGCGTGCTCGAAGTCAACCCGCGACCGGTCCCTCGGCCCTCTCGCTCCGATCCTCCCGCGGGTCTGAGCATCGCCGAGGCAGCCCGCCGCACCGGGGTTCGGCGGCGCTGATCCGGGAGCGGTCTTTGTGCCGGCGACGTGCCCGGCGCGTTCACCGTCGTCACCGGGGCGGCGCGCCGGATCGGGGTGGCACCGCCCGGGGGCGGGCCGCCGGCCGGGGCGGGCTCGTTGCACGGGACAGACACCAGAGGCCGCGCGGGCCGGTGCTTCGTGCCGTCGCGCGGAGGACCGGCGACCATCGGCGCCTCTGGACGCCATCGGGTTCCTGTCCGAGTATCCGATTCCCCGATGGTCGAGGCGCTGAGCGCGTTTCTGCGGCCCGGCCGGGCGGGCACATCCCCATCATCCCGACGTACCGCCGTTCGTCCGGCGGCGACCACCTCAGCGCGCCGCCGTTTCGGCGAAGATGATCACAAAGGTGGTTTCCGCCCCGTCCAGGGTCGGCGCCACCGGGATCTGCGCCGCCGCACTCGGAAGCGGCGACCCACCGGCGACCACGGCGAGCGGGCGAGGCGGACTCCCGAGCCGCGTCCCCGCGGCGCGCGAACGAAACGATGAAGATCAAAAAAGGCATGATCGCGCCGCGCTCTTGTGGACTTTTTGCCATTTCCGCCGGATGGTAGGGGGCACGGCGATGATCGTCGGCGGCGCGGGAACCTGCCTCGTCCGCTGCCTCGGAAGGGGAATCGGTTCGGCGATCGGCATCGCCCGCGGCGAGCGGCGCCCTGCCCGCCGCGGACACGGCGGCGGCCATCGGCGGGGGAGACGGGGGAATCCGGGGGCGACGGTGGGGGGCGGATCGGCTCCGGCGTGCAGGACGCCGGCGGCGTGCCGCGCGCACGGCCGGATGGCGAATCCCCGCCGGTGGCCCACCGCATCCTCGCCGGTGCCGGCGTCCCCTTCCTCCGGGTCGTGCCCTGACCTGCCCCGGGCGGAGCTTCACCGCTGAATTCGGGGGC
Source organism: Streptosporangium sandarakinum (assembly GCF_050942225.1). Taxonomy (NCBI): domain Bacteria; kingdom Bacillati; phylum Actinomycetota; class Actinomycetes; order Streptosporangiales; family Streptosporangiaceae; genus Streptosporangium; species Streptosporangium sandarakinum. The sequence continues at coordinate 4,294,102 of NZ_CP192034.1, read as the reverse complement.
CGGCGACGATGACACCGCCGCGCAGCGGGGATGTGAGGCGCCGACGGCTACGGTGCGGGACGGGAGCGGGCGACGGCCAGGGTGAGCGCGGTGACGTGCTCGGCGAGCGCTGCGACCAGCGCGGGCGGACTGCGGACGGTGAAGGGCCAGGGCAGGCCGGTGAGGATGCGCGCCATGGCGGGCATGTTCTCCGCGCCGCTGACCAGAAGCACGCCGCCGTCAGGGCAGGCATGCAGGTCGCCGAAGGTGGCCGGCAACTGGTCGCGGGCGGTGTCCAGGTCGGTATCGAGCCATACCTCGGTGCGGTGGGTCCAGGCGCCGAGCGTCAACGTGCGCAGGACATGGGTCACGGGGTCGAAACCGTCGGGTGGGGTGAATGTGCCGGGCAGTTCGGCGGCGCCGCTGATCCTGTCCAGGCGGTACATGCGGATGGCGGCGCGCAGATGGTCGTGTCCGACCAGGTACCAGCGGCGTGCGTGCACGACGAGCCCGTACGGGTCCACCTCGCGTACGCCGCGGGTGTGCTCGATCCGGACGGTGTGCCGCGCGTGGACGGCCGCAGCCAGCGTCAGCGCCAGGTGTGGTTCGGGGGTCAGCGGGCCTGCCGTCGCCGAGGTGGCGGCGATCAACGCGGTGACGCGCCGGCGCAGGGGCGCGGGCAGGACGCGGTTGAGTTTGACCAGCGCCCGGTCGGTCGGGCCGGGCTCTCCCACCTGTTCGTGCTGCTTGCCGGTGGCTAGCGCGACCGCGACGGCGACCGCTTCGTCATCGGCGAGCATCAGGGGCGGCAGGCGTCCGCCGCGGGCCAGTCGGTAGCCACCGTAGCGTCCGCGGACGGACTCGATGGGGATGTCCATGTCGCGCAGGGCGGTGATGTAGCGGCGGACAGCACGGGCGTCGACGTCCAGGCGCCGGGCCAGTTCGTCGGCGGGCACCAGGCCGCGGTCTTGCAGGATCTCCAGCAGTGCTAGGACACGGGTCGCGGGACGGGACACGGTCGCGATCCTAATGAGGACAGAAAGCGTCCACAATCATCCCTAGCCTTACGCCGGTAAGAGATCGAAAGGAGTCGACGCGATGTCGACCATCGTTTTCGTCGGCGGTTCGTTCCTCGGCGCATGGGCCTGGGAGCGCGTCACGCCGCTGCTGACCGCTTACGGCCACCAGGTGCATCCGCTGACGCTCACCGGTTTCGGCGACCGCGCGCATCTGGGCTCGCCGGACACGACGCTCACCACGCATGCCCGCGACATCACGGCCGCGATCGAGTACGCCGGGCTGCGCGAGGTGGTGCTCGTGGCGCACTCCTACGGCGGAGCCCCGGCCACGATCGCCGCCACCATGATTCCCGGACGGATCGCCCGGCTGATCTATCTCGCCGCGCTGCTGCCCGAGCCGGGCCAGAGCCTGTTCGACAGCACGCCCGCGCCCGTCGCCGAAGCGATCATGCAGACTGTACGGGACGGCCGGATCCCGGTGATGAGCGACGAGATCATCGACGCCAACTTCGGCGAGCACGGGCTCACCCCCGAGGACCGGGCCTGGCTGCGGGCACGCGGCGCCGGCCAGCCCATCGGCACCTACCAGGACCCGGCGCCGACAGACCTCAGCGCGGCGCAGAGGCTGCCCCGCACCTACATCGCCTGCGCGGCCGACCCAGGCGGCCCGCCGCGCATGCCGGGCATGGAGGTGATCATGCTGGACTCCGGACACTGGCCGATGATCACCGAACCGGAGTCGCTGGCCCGGGTGCTGGACGAGGCGGCCCGGTCATGACGCGGCCATACCGGGTGAAGATTGCGCAGGAGAGCCTGGACGACCTGGCCGCTCGGCTGGCCGCGACCCGCTTCACCCGCCCGCTGCCCGGCAACGGGCTCGGCGTGCCCGCCGACCGCGTCCAGCACCTGGTCGAGTACTGGCGCGACGGCTACGACTGGCGCGCCTGGGAGCGGCGGATCAACGTCCACCCGCAGTTCCTGACCGAAATCGATGGGCTGGACGTGCACTTCCTGCACATCCGCTCGCCCCGGCCGGACGCCCTGCCGCTCATTCTCACCCACGGCTGGCCCATGTCGGTCGTCGAGTTCCTGCCGCTGATCGACCTCCTGAGCGACGCCTTCCACCTCGTCATCCCCTCGGTGCCCGGCTTCGGGTTCTCCGGCGTACCGCGTGAGCCGGGCTGGAACCGCCGCCGCGTCGCCGCAGCGTGGGCGGAGCTGATGCGCCGGCTCGGGTACGAACGTTACGGCGCACACGGCAACGACGTCGGCTCCATGATTTCCATCGAGCTCGGACGCCTGGATCCGCACCGCGTCGTCGGGGTGCACGTCACCCAGATCTTCTCCCTGCCCTCCGGCGATCCGGCGGAGCGCGCCCTGCTGGGAAGCGACGACCGGGCGAAACTGGCCGCCCTGGAACGCTTCATGGCCGGCCGGAGCGCCTACCTCAACCTCCAAACCACCCAGCCGCAGACCCTCGCGCACGCGCTCGCCGACTCCCCGGCCGGCCAGCTGGCCTGGAACCTGCAGCTGTTCGGCGACGCGGTGAGCGACGACTACATCCTCACCAACGCCGCCATCTACTGGCTGACCGACACCTCCGGCAGCTCGGCCCTGATCGGCTATCACGGCAACAGGCCGCCTGCCGGACCGTCATCGATCCCGCTGGGCCTTGCCTGCTTTGCCGACGACTTCTTCCCCTCCATCCGCCCGCTCGCCGAACGCGACCACAGCGCCATCGTGCACTGGAACACCTACGACAAAGGCGGACACCATGCCGCGCAAGAGGAACCCCAACTCCTCGCCGACGACCTCCGCATGTTCTTCACCCTCCGCCGATGACGTCGCCCGCAAGCGCACCGGCCGCGGCACCGGTGGTCTTCACCCGATTGGGAACACGAATGGGAACAGGCGCATGCCGACCGCGTTCGTCGTCTTCTACCGGAACATGAACCTAGGCCACCCGAACAGCCCCACCCGGGCGATGCTCGAAGACACGCTGCGCGCCGCAGGGGCTTCGTCGGCACGGTCGTTCCAGACGAACGGGACGGTCCTGATCGAGGTCGGCGACACCTCGCCCCGCGAGGTGGTGGACCGGGCGGCGCCACGGCTGCTGACGGTCAGCGGCTACGACGACGCCGTGTTCGTGCGTCCTGTCGACCAACTCGCAGCGATCCTTGAGCGCGACCCCTTCGCTGGCAGCGGCGACGAACACATCTATCGCGAGACCTTCACCTTCTTCGACAGCGTTCAGGAGTTCAGTGCCCCGCTGCCCTGGACGAATGACCGAGGCGATGTCCGCATCATCGAGATCGGCGGTGGCGTGGCGTTGAGCGTCATCAAAAGGATCGCAACCCGGGCCGGCAGTCCCACCGCCGAGGTGGAGGCGAGGCTTGAAGTCCCCGCCACCACCCGCACCGCAAGGACGGTCAAGCGCCTGGTCAGGCGTTTCACTGAGCCGATGACGGCCCCGGCCCACAGCTATGGCGAGCGACAGTGACCGCCCGGCTGCACATCACCACAGCCCGACTTCCGAGATTGCGCGCCCCGCCCCCTCGCAGGCGCCCGGCTACGGCGTCCGTGCCCTCGGCGCGTCCGGTCCGCGCGGGCAGCGGTGCCTGGCCGGTGCCGGAACCGCAGGCGGCACTGCTGGCGGCGGTCGCCTCCGGGCCCGCGCAGGCCGCGGCTCGCGCCGTCCCCGGCCGGACGGCCGCCGCGCCGTACAAGGGCGGCGAGCGCTTCGCCGCAGGACCCGATCACCCATCTCCCGATCGACCCCGTTCTTCTGGCGGTGGGCGGCGCCGGGGCCGGATGCGGGCTCGCCTGCTGAGCCGGCCCGTTCTTCCTGTTCGGGTGCCCAGCCTCCTGCCACACTCACAACGAGCTTCCGGCTCGTGATCCGATTGCGAAAGAAGAGATGAAACAATCCCTATTGTCCCTCGCCGGTATGAGCGCCGTCCTGCTCGGCGTCGCGGCGACGGCCGTCGTCCCCGCCTCCGCCGCCGAGGAGACCCTGCGTACCGTGGCGGCGGGCCGAAACCTGCGCATTGGGGCGGCTGTCAACGACCGCGCCCTGGAGACCGACAACGGCTACCGCGACAAGCTCAAGTACGAGTTCAACAGCGTGACGCCCGAGAACGCCATGAAATGGGTCAACCTGGAGCCCGAACAGGGCGAGTACACCTGGGCCAAGGCGGACGCCATCGTCTCCTTCGCCGAGGAGAACAACCAGATGGTCCGCGGTCACACCCTCGTCTGGCACGGCGGCCTGCCCACCTGGGTCAGCGACGGCTCGCTCAGCGACCAGGAACTGCGCGCCGCGCTCCAGAAGCACATCGAGACCACCGTTAAGCGCTACGCCGGCCGGGTCGCCGTGTGGGACGTCGTCAACGAGGTCCTCGCCGAGGACGGCACCCTCAGGCAGTCCATCTGGCTCAAGCGCCTGGGCCCCGGCTACATCGCCGACGCCTTCCGGTGGGCCAGGGCCGCCGACCCCTCCGCCAAGCTCTACATCAACGACTTCGGCACCGAGTGGAGCACCCCCAAGCGGGCCGGCCTTTACAACCTCGTACACGACCTGCGGGCCCAGGGCGTGCCGATCGACGGCGTCGGCTTCCAGACCCACTCCATGATCCAGGACCCGATGCCCGACACGATGCCGCTGAACCAGCTCAAGGACACTCTGCAGTGGTTCGCCGGGCTGGGCGTCGACGTGGCCGTCACCGAGCTGGACGTCCGGCTCAAGCTGCCGGTGGACGAGAGCAAGCTGGCCGCCCAGGGCGAGGTCTACCGCCGGGCCGCCGCGGCGTGCCTCGCCGTCGCCCGCTGCGTGTCGCTGACCATGTGGAGCCTCACCGACAAGTACTCGTGGGTGCCGTCCGGGGTTCCCGGCTGGGGTGCGGCCCACCCCCTGGACGAGAACCTGGCCAAGAAGCCCGCCTACCTGCAGCTGCGGTCCGAACTGAAGAACCGGGACTTCACCTCGACCGCCGTCGCGAGCCACTCCGACAAGTGCCTGTCCTTCTCGTCCGGCGCGCAGGTCGTCCAGGCGGCGTGCGGGACGGACCAGCGGCTGCTGTTCCGCCGCGTGGGAACGAAGACGTACCAGATCTCCGACCCGTCCGGAGACCAGTGCCTGAAGGTGGGGATCCCGAGGGCGGGCATCGAGAACAGCCTGACCCACTCCGCGTGCGCGCCCTTGATCGGCGACTACCAGTTCGAGCTACGTCCGTCGGGGGACGGGCAGCAGCTCGTGTCCCTCAGCACTTCCAGATGCGTCGCTGTCGAGGACCGGAGCACCGCCGCGGGAGCCGTCCTTGAACTGGTGCCGTGCTCGGGCACCCCGGTCTGGCATCTGCCCGACATGCCGGGACACCCGTAACCGCCGGCCTTCTCAGCGCCACCACAGCGGGACCGCGGCCCCCAGCACTGCTCGGGGCCGCGGTCACCGCGCCCGCCGTCACCGCGGCCACCGACACCTTCGCCATGCGGTCGCCGGGCAGGACCAGGCTCTGCGCGAGGCGCACCGCGAGCGCGACGCGACCACCGTCGCCGAGGCCCGGCTGCACGAGCTCCAGCAGGCACAGCACAACACCGCCCGGCACATCGAGCACGCGGTCCAGGAGGCCGTCGCCCGGCTGTTCCCCGAAGGTCCCCTCGACAGGGGTGTCGCCGGGAATACGGTAGGCAGGGATGTCCACGTCCTGACCGGATAGGGCTTCGATTCCGTCCGGTTACGGGTGCTCCTTCGCAGCGAGGCCAGCGAGCTGGTGATCACCCTCCTTTGGAGGTGACCGATGCAGGTGTCCGCCGACGACTTCCAGCGCGCAGGGACCGGCAAGACGAAAGCCCCCGTGGTATCTCCTGCACCCGAGCCGGGTGAGGGCGTGGTCATCGTCGACTGCGACCCAACCGACGCCTCTCCCGATGTTCCGTCCGGCTACCCGGTCGTGCTGATAGACCCCGACCCTCGGTCCAGCGCTACGGCCTGGCCGCCTCGCCCGTAGCACGTTGGGTGGGTACGTCACCCCGGCTCCGTCCCGACCGCCGCCTGCGGTCTTTCGATCGCCACGATCCATTCCTGCCGTATTCGTGCGGCCTTTGCACGGGAACCGTCGAGCGATGGCTGAGCCGGCAAGCTTGTTGATCTTGACCTGGCGATCGTTCTTCGATCAGAACCTCTGATTTACCATCTTGCTGCTTCGCTTCTGGTGATCATTCGAACTTGATCGTCATCTGGCAAGGGCGTTCTTGGCACCTATCTTGCTGCTTGCCCTTCTCCATGATCATTGTGAGAGGCACCACACGCTGACACCGACTCTGTCGACGCCACGCGGGGCTCCTGATGCGCTGGGCGTCGGGGCCATCGCCTACCCGGAGGAGCCGTCGGGCCCGGTCCCGCCGGGCGTCCACGGCTGACCGGCCCCCGCGGCGCGCGTTCGGGGCGGATCGTGCACGGGTAGGGGAGAGGGAGGCTGTTAGCCGTCGGGGGAGGTCACGATGGGGGCTGACGGCGAGCCCGCAGGCAGCGAGCTGGCGTTCGAGGTACTGGAACCGGCGCCGGTAGGCGTGGCGGTCGCGCGCGGCCCCGACCACCGCCTGGTCTACACCAACGCCGTCTACCGCTCCCTGTTCGCCGACAGCCGCACCGGGCTGCCGGTCGAGGAGGCGTTCGCGGAGTTCGTCCAGGTGCACTTCCGCGCGCAGTTCGACCGGGTCTACGCCACCGGCGAGCCGTTCGTCACCACGGCGGAGCCGGAGTACGTCGTCGGGCCGCAGTGCGACGAGCGGCGGTTCTTCACCTCCAGCCTGTCGCGCGTGGTCTTCGGGCCGGGCGACTACGGCGTGCTCGAAGTGGTGATGGAGGTGACCGACCAGGTCACCGCGGCCCGCCGGATCGAGGCCATCGCCGAGGAGCGCCGCCGCATCCTGCACCGCTACGAGAGCCTGATGAAGGTCAGCGCGCAGATCGTCTGGGTGACCACCCGCGACGGCTACGTGCACGAGCCCAGCCCGAGCTGGGAGCGGGTCACCGGGCAGCCGTGGGAGGAGCACCGCGGCCAGGGCTGGCTGAAGATGGTCCATCCCGACGACCGCCAGGACACGATCAGGTCGTGGTCCCGGGCGGTCGGCAGGGCCACCGACACCTGGGAGCACGTCTACCGGCTGCACACCGCCGACGGCTCCTACCGGCACTTCGAGCTGCGCGCCGTGCCCATCTGCGAGAGCGGCCAGGTCGTGGAGTGGGTGGGGTCGTGCACCGACATCGAGGAGCAGTGGCAGGAGCAGCGGCGACAGCGCCTGCTCGACAGCGCCGCGGCGGCCACGGCCCAGCTCACCAGCCTGGAGGAGATGCTCGGCGCGCTGTCGGACGTCATCGTGCCCGAACTGGCCGACGGCTGCGGCGTCTACCTCATCACCGACCTCACCGGCGAGCGGCGCGGCGGGGGGCCGTTCGTCGTCGAGCGGCTGGTCACCGCGGCGCGTCGCGGCCTGGTGCCGCTGTCGCCGTACAGCGAGGAGCAGCTCGGCGACGGCAACGTCTTCGTGACGGTCGTACGCCGGCGGCGGCCCGTGCTGCAGACGTTCCCCGCCGGGTGCCCGCCGCCCGACCTGGCGCCGGCGAGCACCCGTGCGTGGCTGGCGGCCAGCGGCGCCAACAGCATGCTGGTCCTGCCGGTCGTGGTCGACGGCGCGGTCCCCGCCGTGGTCGGGGTGGTGACGTGCGAGGACCGTCCGGCGATCAACCGGGCCGACATCACGCTGCTGGGCAACATATTCGGCCACGCCCACGACGCCCTGAGCCGGGCCATCCGCTTCCAGCGCACCCAGCAGGTCGCGCTGGCCCTGCAGTACAGCCTGCTCGCAGAGCCGCCGCACCTGACCGGCCTGCGGATCGTGGCCCGCTACCGGGCCAGCCCCAGCGCCGCCGAGGTGGGCGGCGACTGGTACGACTCCTTCGTCCTGCCCGACGGCGTCCCAGCGCTGGTCATCGGCGACGTGGCGGGGCACGACCTGTCGGCGGCCGTCCTGATGAGCCAGTTGCGCAACATGCTGCGGGCGCTGGCGATGGACCGCTGCAAGCCGCCCGGCGAGATCTTGACCCGGCTCAACGTCGTGATGGAGTCGCTGTCCCCCGACGTCACGGCCACGTGCGTGTTCGCCCGCGTGGAGGAGGGCACCGGCGGTCACCGGCTGCGGTTCGCGGTGGCCGGCCATCCGCCGCCCCTGCTGGTCACCGCCCAGGGCCACGGACGCTTCCTGGAAGGAGCGGTCAGCCCGCTGCTCGGCTTCCCCGAGGACGAGACCCGCGCCTCCCGGACCGAGCCGCTACCGCCGGGCAGCACGCTGCTGCTCTACACCGACGGGCTCATCGAACGGTCGGGCGAGCACCTGGATCTCGGCCTCGGCCGCCTGCGCCGGGTGGCGGAGTCGCTCGCCGCCGAACCGCTGGAGAGCTTCTGCGACCAGGTGCTCAGCGGCCTGCCCAGCACCGGCCTCGACGACATCGCCATCATCGCCTTGCGGCTCCCGCCCGCGGCCGAGGAGTGATCACGAGGGCAGCAGAATGCCCCCGCGCAGCATGTGCACCACGACGCGGTCGAACAGCGCCCGTGGTCCCTCGATCGTCGACCACACCCGGGCGGCCAGGTAGTCGCGGACCTCCTGCTCGCGCTTGGAAAACTCCGACAGCTCCAGCAGGTCCCGAATCTCCCAGGCGTGCTTGTAGGCGGTCTTCGGCCTGGTCAGGTACTCCGGCGCGCACGCCGGGTCGATGCCGGGCTGCTCGGCGATGAACTCCAGCGCCTGTCCCGGTACATCCAGTGGGTCTTCGGCCAGGAAGGTGCCGAGCATCCACCCGGTGCCCCACTGCACCGCCCACCCCAGCTTCGTCGCGGGGCGGCGCTTACCGGCCAGCGCCTGCAGCGCCTTGGCGTCCAGCCGGAAGAACCGCTCGAGCTCGTCAAGCTCGACACCGGTGGCTGGCGCCCCCTACGGCCGGCCCAGTTTCGCTAGCTGGGGGGCGGCCGGAGTACGGCAGAAAGACACCGCGGGACGGATCGGTGGAGACGTCCAGGTGTCCGTCTAACGGAGGCGGTCTCAAGGGGTCAACGCGTCACCACAAATGACCTTGATCATTAGTGGAGGTGCGTGTGCGGGACTACGGGTTATCACCCGATCGCCAAGACGAGGTCTGGCAGCGATGGCGCAGCGGAGAGTCGCTGAGCTCCATCGCCCGAGGCGTCGGTGCTCCGCTGCAGCATGTACGCCGCTTCTTCGCCCAGACCGGCGGCGTCCGGCCTCCTGCCGCACGACGCTCGCTCCGGCACCTGCAGGTCTCCCACGAGACGATCTATCGCTCGTTGTTCGACCCGCGGCACCGGGCGATCAACCGGGACCTGTCGCGGCAGCTGCGCACCGGCCGGCCCATGCGTCATCCACGGACGGCCCGCCACGCCTCGGGCCGGGGTCGGCTGCGCGACATGGTCTCGATCAAAGCTCGCCCGGTCGAGGGCGAGACCCGTCTGGTCGCTGGTCACTGGGAGGGCGATCCGGTGATGGGCAGCCGTCCCCCGGCGATCGCCACCCTGGTCGAGCGCACCAGCCGCTACGTGGTGCTGGTGGCGCTGCCCGATGGAATCAAGGCCGCGCAGGTCCGGCCGCATCTGACCCGCGTCTTCACCGGCCTGTCGCCGCAGATGCGCCGTTCGCCGACCTGGGATCGCGGCCGGGAGATGGCCGAGCATCGCCTCTTCAGCAACGACACCGGCGTCCCGGTCTACTTCTGCAAACGGCGGTCAGCACCGACAAGCAGAACACCCAGCGGCAGCACGACGCCCTCGATCCGATCTGCCTGAAGGTCATCGAGGAAAGGCCAGCGGCAAGCTCGCCACCGCTGACCGGCCCGACCTGCTCACTGCGCTGTCTTACATCCGTGAGGGCGACCTGCTGACCGTCCAGGAGGTCGACCGGCTCGGCCGCAACCTGCTGGAAGGGCTCATCGTCCTCAATGACCTCTTCCAGCGTGGCATCGGCGTGAAAGTCCTGGAGGGCATCGCGGCCGGTGAGCACACCGAACGCTCCTTCATCCTCGCCCTGGCCCTCGCCCTGGCCGAGGACCGTCGCCGCGACATCGTCCGCAAGACCAAGAACGGCCTGCAGGCCGCCCGCGAGCAAGGCAAGGTCGGAGGCCGCCGCCCCGTCGTCGACGACGACAAGCGCGCCGCGATCCTCGCTCGCCGCCGTCGTGGGGAATCCATCCGCGCCATCGCCGCCGGGGTGAAGGTCTCCGTCGGTGTCGTCCACAAGACCCTCGCGGCCTCCGCCGAGGGCAACTCCGCTGACCGGCCCTCGGCTCCTTGAGAGCACCATGACGTCGCCGAAGCTCCTCCTGACGGCCCGCGCCCGACCGTGGTTCGCCCACGACCTCCCGTTCTAGGAGAAGCTGACCGGGAAGCAAGCACACCGCTTCAGCTTCGCAAACGCGCAACTCGCCGCAGTCGGGCCCTTCTTGCTCTTCACACCGGGTCCGGGGGCCGAGCGCCTGGCGAGCGTCGCTGCCACCCTCACCGTCGACGACCTCTCCGCAACGCAGGAACTGCTCACCGACCTCGGAGCCGAGATCGTCGCTCCCATCACAGTGACACCAAACGGCCGCCGGCTGATCGCCCGACACCCGGACGGCGCAACCTTTGAATACGTCAGCCACTGAAACTCTCCGACGGGCTCGCGGCGGGGCCGCCGGACGACTTCGCAGCGATCGGGCGCGCGCTCGGCGAACTGCGGGGCGACGGGCAGGCCCTGTTGCTGCGGATGTATGTGATCTGGTCCGGGCCGGAGTCGACCGCGGCGGCCAACGCGCAGGTGGCCCAGCTGGCCACGATTGCCGTGCCGGTGGACCTGGTGCTGTGCTATCGAGATCCCGGCGGTGATGTGGCGGCGTGGGCCGCGTTCGTGTCGCAGGTGATGGCCCGGCACGGGCGGGACTTCGCCGCGCTGCAGGTTACCGGTGAACCGAATCTGACCTGGGCCGCAGCCGCCGCGGACGGGGCGTTCCCCGGCGCGCGGGACGCTCTGGTGCAAGGGGTGCTGGCCGGCGCGGCGGCCAAGCGGGAAGTGGGAGCGACGGCGGCGATCGGATTCGCGGTGGTCCCGGACCTCGATCCCGCGGCCAGTGGCTTCTGGGCCGGGATCCGGAATTCGGGAGGTACGGAGTTCGCGGCTGCGGTCGACTATGCGGGCATCGACATCTACCCCGACGTGTTCGGTCCGAGGCTGAACCTGGACGAGGTGCCGGCGGCCGTGGAGCGGTCGCTGCGCGACTTTCGAGAACGCGACCTGGCGACGGCGGGCATCTCGGCCTCGACGCCGATCCGGATCTGCGAGAACGGCTGGCCGACCAGCCCGGACCGGCCAGAGGAGCAGCAGGCGATCGTCCTGGAGAGCGTTGTCCGCACCGTGCATGCCCTGCGCGCGGACCTGAATGTCACCCACTGGGAACTGTTCGCCCTCCGCGACGCCGACAGCTCCAAGGACAGCCTGTTCCATCGGTTCGGCGTCCTGCGCGACGACTACTCCCCAAAACCCGCGTTCCACACCCTGCGCCGGTTAATCTCCGAGCTCGGCTGAGCCTTCCGGGCCGAGTCGGTCCAGCAGTTGCGAGGGGCCGGTAGATGGCCTGGTTGAGCACGAGCCATCCGCCGTAGGAGAGCCCGGTCAAATGCACTCGGTCCAGGCCGAGGCCAAGGAGTGCCTGCGTCAGCCAGTCGGCAGCGTCGGCGGAACCGATGACTGGCCGGCGCTGAACGCTGGCACCCGGGTCGTCAATGGTGTCGATCGCGTACACGGGATGATGTCGTCCGGGTTCAGCAACCTGGTGGTACCGGGTGGAGGAATTGGCGCCGTGTCCGTGGAGCAGCACGATCGGTACCCCGGTCTCCCGCTCGCAGCGGTAGGCCCGGGTGGTGCATTGATCCTTTGAGGGTGCCGTCGTTCGATAACAGGCAGCCGACGCGTCCAATGAACCCGCGGGAACGACGACGCCGATCGCTTGGGAAGCGGATGTCCCTCAAGCGATCGGCGAGTGGTGTTCGTGCCTGCGTGCTCCCGCGGTGACCGGGCCCGGTTGCGTGCGCCGAGTCAGTCGAGCAGTGCGGTCGCCTCGACCTCGACGAGCACGTCCGGCTCGAAGAGGTGGTCGACGCCGATGAGGGAGGCCGGCGGCATGGGGAGCTGAAGGCCGATCTCCTCGGCGACGGCCTCGACTCCGGCCATGAAGTCGCCGATCTTCTCCGGGCTCCACCGGGTCACATAGAACGTCAGGCGCAACACGTCCGCGAACGAGGCGCCTGCGCCTGCCAGGCCGACGGCGGTGTTGCGCAGGGCCTGCGCGACCTGTCCGGCCAGATCGCCAGGGGCCACCGGGGTTCCGTCGGCCTGCCGTGCGACCTGCCCGCTGACATGGACGTGCGTCGTGCCCGTGCCGACGGCGACATGGTGGTAAGGGGTGGGCTGGAGGAGCCCTTCAGGGGTGAAGTGCTTGACGGCCATAGCTTGTTTCTCCTCGTCAACGTAGGTATCTGTAAGCTACCTAGTAGGAGAAAGACACTTCAACGAGACCAGGTTTCACCATGGATACCGGCAGCGAACTCCGCATCGACGCCCCACACCGCGAACTCCTCGACCAGGTGCTCGACAAGTGGTCCCTCGGTGTGCTCAACGAACTCTGCGAACACCCCTGCCGCTTCAACCAGCTACGCCGGGCCATGCCCGCGGTCACACAGAAGTCGCTGACCGCGACTCTTCGCCGCCTCGAGCGCAACGGGGTGATCGAACGCGAGGTCCTCTCCACGCGGCCGGTGGCGATCGTGTATCGGATCACACCGCTCGGCAAGACCTTGCGGCAGCCCATTGACGTCTTGCTGGCCTGGGCGTCCGAGCACATGCCCGCCATCGAACACGCCCGCGACGCCTTCGACGTGCGCGAGGACGCGGGCCTCTGAGACCTGTGTCCTGGCCCCGTTCGAGCCTGCGGCTGAGGCCCGTGGCGGGGCGGCCGGGCATCGATGCCTTCCCTGCTGTCGTGCGGGTTTTCATACCCGCACCTCGCCCCGGTGCGGCGATCGTCCGCTCAGAGGACGTCGCCGAGTTCGCCCGTCAGGCCCGCGACTCTGGGCTGCCCCCCGCCCTGCCGGAGGCGGTCAGGCCATGTCAGCTGGTGATCAGGACGGTCACGGCGTGCGGGTGCGGGTGCGGGTGCCGGTCGAGCCGTCGACCCGATGTATCTTGACCCGGACGAAGCCCAGGGCGGCGCGGGTCGTCGTGCTGACGGTGTCGGCCACGGTGCACACCAGTTGCCGTTCGGCGGTACGGTCGATGCCCCAGCCGAAGGACAGGCGGACGTCCACCGGCCCGCGCAGGCCGATGTGGACAAGGGGGAGCGGAGCGCCCGGTGGGACGAAGCTGACCAGGCCACGCGCGCGTTCGACGGCGTCCGGGCCCTGCACCAGCGCCTGGAGCGTGACGTGCAGCGCGTCGGCGCCCCGGTGGAGGCGCGACACCCGTTCCAGCCCGAGCGCGGAGGAGAAGTACACGTGCACGGCGGGAGCCCCGCTCGTCGCGCCCTCCAGCGCGGTGGCCGCGGGTCCGCCGTGGCGCAGCGCGTTGCCGACGAGGTTGGCCAGGATCACGTCCACGCGGCGGGGGTCGAGCCGTATGCGCAGCCCGTCCGGGATGTCCACCGGGACGCGGTCCTGCCAGTGCCGCAGCGCGAGTGTCTTGCGTACCAGCTGCACAAGTTCGACCTCGTCGAGGGTGAGGACGGCGGCCCCGGTGTCGAACCACGACACCTCCATCAGGTCGTCCACGAGCCGGGCGAGCCTGCGTGTCTCGTCGGCGACCAGGCCCACGGCCTCGGCGGTCTCGGGCGGCATCCGGCCTGCCGCGACGTCCTCGTCCAGCAGGCCGGTCACGGCGGTCATCGCGGCCAGCGGCGTGCGCAGCTCGTGGGAGACGTCGGCGGCGAACCGGCGGGCGCGGGCCTCCATGTCGCGCAGGACGGCGGTGTCGCGTTGCAGGGTCGCGGCCAGGGCGACCGGCAGCGCTCCGGCGCGGGCGGCGGTGACCAGCGAATCCACGTCACGTTGCTGGGCCGCCAGCGAGAAGGAGGCGAACACCACCAGCGGAGGCCGGGCCGCGGGCCGCGCGGCGTCCCGCACCGGGACGGCGATCGCCAGCCAGGGCCGGCCGTCCCGCTGGAAGCGCTGGACCAGAGCCGTCGTCGCCGTGGCCGTCGCGCTCCTCAACTGCGCGGGCAGCGCGGGAGCGGCCGAGGCGGCGACGACCAGCGGTCCGTCGTGGAGCGACGCGGCGGTGCGCCAGCCGCGGGAGCCGCCCGCGCGGTCCAGCTGGAGGGTCAGGGCGCGCAGGTCGGCCTGGTCTGGATCGGACGGCAGGTCCAGCGCCAGCGAGTCGATCTGCGTGCGCAGGTCGTGCACAGCGCTGCTCTGGACGCGTTCCAGGATCGCCGAGCGGGCCTGGCCGAAGGTCAGCGCGGCGGTGGTGAGCGCGCCGAGCGCGGTGACCAGCACGAACCCGACCACCAGGCGGGTACGCAGCCCGCGCGGCACTCTCACAGCGGTCCGAACCGGTAGCCGAAGCCGCGCACGGTCTGGACGTAGCGGGGGCGGCGCGGATCGTCCTCGATCTTGGCCCGCAGCCGCATCACCCCGGCGTCGACCAGCCGGTAGTCGCCGTGGAAGGTGTGCTCCCACACGTGCTCCAGGAGCTGCTGACGGCTGTAGGTGCGCTCGGGCGAGACCGACAGGAACAGCAGCAGCTTGCGTTCCGAGGGTGCGAGGGCGACCTCCATGCCGTGCTTGAGCACGCGCAGCGCCGTCCGGTCGATCTCCAGGTCGCCGAAGAAGGCGCGGTCGTCGGCGGCCTCCGGCTGCGCGAGCGCGACGCGGCGCAGCACCGCGCGCATCCGGGCCTCGATGACCTCGGCGCTGGCCGGTTTGACCACGTAGTCGTCGGCGCCCGTCTCCAGGCCCACCACGACGTCCACGTCGTCGCCGCGCGCCGACAGGATCACGATAGGGAGGACCTGGCTGAACGCGCGGATCCGGCGGCAGACCTCCAGCCCGCTCATGCCGGGCAGCATCAGGTCCAGCAGCACCAGGTCGGGAAGCGACGCCGAGACCTCCGCCAGCCCCTGCTCACCGGTGCCGACCGCCACGACCCCCGGGCCGCCTGGCCCGACTTCATTCCAGCCGTCTCAAGAACGGCCTCTGGAGAAGGCAGAGGGCTTCATGGGATGGGGCCGTTCCGGCGACGGCTCAGCACCGTCGCGATGGGCAGGGCCGTGGCCAGGCCGCTCAGCAGAACGGCCGCGAGGGCACCTAGAACGGCCGGCTCGTTGCCGAAGGCGATACCGACGGCGGCGAGGGCCGGCCCGGCGTTGCGCACGGCCGCGACGCCGCCCATGGTGGTGCGGCGTGGCCGTGGCCCGGTGGCCAGTACTGTGCCGAGCACGAAGGCCGCGGCGGCGAGGAGGGAACCCGCCAGCAGACTGAATGAGGCGATCAGCGCGACGATGTCACGCCAGTTGCCCACGAGCATGCCCGCCAGCACCGCGAGGAACGTCACGTTCGACACGGTCGCCGCCGCAGGGTGCCACGCTCGTGCCGTGGGCGCCACGTGATGGCGCATGACCAGGCCGACGGCGAACGGAACGAGCTGTAGGACCGCCACGGTCAGCATCAGCGTGGCGACCTCCAGCGAGACCCCGCCGCCCATGTTCGCCGCGTTGAGCAGGACGTTCACCGTCGGGCCGAAGGTGATGCTGCCGACGGCGGCCAGCAGGACCTGCGCCGCCGCTCCCGCCGCCACGTCACCGCGCTGCACCATGCCGAGCTTGGCGCCGAACGGCCCGCCGGGTGAGGACGCGATCAGCAGTAGCGCCACGAACGCCGGCGCGGGCAGGCCGAAGAGCGCTGCGATGCCCCAGCCGAGCAGCGGCAGGACGACCAGGTTGGCCAGGAGCACCAGCGCGAGCAGCGGGCCGTCGATGAGGACGGCCCGCAGGTCCGGCCATGTCGTGCCGAGGCCGGCGGCGAACATGGTGGCCGCGATGAAGATGACGGTGACGGCGTTGAACAGTAGGTGCAGGGTGTTCATGGACACCTCCGGCCTGCGAGCCTGAGCGGCGTCATCACGCTCAGTCCGTGAGGTCGCCGAGCCAGCGCAGTGCGGTCAGGCTCGGCATGAAGCCGTATTCGCCGCCACGTGTGACGACGAACCGGGGCAGGCCGCACAGGCGCCGCCGGACGGGACGCTGGGGAATGGTGAAATCGCCGGAGCCGTCGGTGGAGCCGGTGAGGGGGTCCCTGGCCGGGCCCGCGCCGAAGAAGACGCCGTCGTTCAGCCATTCGGTCTGGACGAACTCGAACTGCCGCCCGAGGTGGGCGCCGATGAAGGCGAACATCAGCCCCCGGTCCGCGCCGTCGTCGTCCAGGACGCCGTCGGGCAGCGGCGGCCCGTAGACGGTGCCGCGCCTGATCATGCGGTGCAGCCTCGGGACTCCGGCCACTGCCGCGTCACGAGGGTTGGCCCGGCGGATGTGACAGCCGCCGGGAGTGGTGAAGCCCGCCGGGTCGTTCTGCTGGTACAGGAAGGCGTTGCGGCGTGCGGCGTCGGCGCCGAGGTCCGGGTCGTCGTGGAGCGGGCACAGTGCCAGCGGCGCGCCGCTGCGCCAGCGGCCCATGATCTTCGCGGCCAGCAGTTCCTCGTCCTGCGGGCCGGTGGCGTTGTCCTTGAGGTAGCGCCGGAACAGCGCGACCCGCTGGTGAAGCTTGCGGAAGGCCACGTAGGTGCCGTTGCGTCC
Organism: Streptosporangium sandarakinum; assembly: GCF_050942225.1. Classification (NCBI taxonomy): domain Bacteria; kingdom Bacillati; phylum Actinomycetota; class Actinomycetes; order Streptosporangiales; family Streptosporangiaceae; genus Streptosporangium; species Streptosporangium sandarakinum. The sequence continues at coordinate 4,277,221 of NZ_CP192034.1, read as the reverse complement.
CAGCACGTCGGGTTGCGGCGCCTGGACGCCGCCGAGCTCGTCGGGGTAGCCGAGCACGAACTCGCCCGCCTTGAGCGGCACCTCCAACGGGTTGGAACCGGCGATGCCGCTGCCCTGGATGACGGGATGGCTGACGCCGTCGCGGTAGCCGAAGGGTTCGGTCTCGGTGGGCAGGGCGTGGCAGTCCTGCCGCCAGATCGCCGTCACACCCGGCAGGGCCTCGTAGGCCGGGCGGGCGCTGTCGACGGCGGCCTGCAGCCGCGCGCTGTCGGGCGCGAGCGCCACCAGCAGCACGTGCGCGTCGGGCGTGCCGAGCGGCGGCTCCCAACGGGCCGGGCCGCTGTCGCCGGTGTCGCCCAGCGCGGCGGCGCGCGCGGCCATGCCCTGCCTGAACTCCCACGCGAACGTGTCCAGCGACGCCTGCGGCACGCCGAGGGCCTTGAGGCCCTGGTAGGTGAGCGCGACGCTGACCCAGGTGTCCCCCAAAGGGCTCACCGAGTCGGCGGCGGAGGTCACCGCCGCGCTCAGGCGCCGCATCAGTTCCCGGCCCTGCGCGCGATCGTCGATGCGGAACAGGATGTAGGTCGCCGCGTACGGGGTCGGCCGCGGGCTGAGGACTCCGCGCTGGATGTCGTCCAGTTCGAGCGTGGCCGCAGTGTGTTCGGTCACCGGATTGCGCCTCCCTGTCGTGCTACCTGGCTCTGAGGAGGTTGTTCCAGAAGGCGCGCAGGCTGTCGTCGATGCCGAACAGCGAGCTGAAGATCGTGGAGTCAGCGAAGATCACATCCCCGGCCCGGTCGCCGCGCGGGGGCAGCCACAGGAACATGTTGAACTCGGTGTTCCCGGCCTCGACGAACGGGTGCGGCGGCCTGGTCAGGTCGATCGGCTGCCGGCCCAGCACCCGGACGGCTTCCGGGTCGTCGGTGGTGACGGCGTAGTGGGGGAGGTGCATGTGGAAGTTGAAGTGGGACACCCCTTCCAGCCACCCCTTGGTGTCCAGATCCCCGGCGATGGACAGCGGGGCGTTCTGCCCCTTTCCCATCACCGCGGGACGCAGCCCGTAACGGTTCTCCACCGGCAGCCCCAGGCCCGCCATCAGCGATCGGGTGTACCTGCCGAACCGCTGCTGCCGGGGCACCAGCGCGTCGCCGTGATGGTGGTACTCCACGTCGCGCATCGCCAGGTCGTCCGTCGCGCCGACGTCATGATGCGGCCCCAGGGCCAGGCAGGTCCCTTCGCGGGTGAGGAACGCGCGCACCGCCTCGATCTCCGCGGCCGCGGCGTCCTGCCCCGTGATCATGTGGTCCAGTCCCCACACCAACAGGGTGTCGGTGTCGGCCAGCACCCGCTCGTCCAGCGGGGTGTGGAACCCGGCCTGGTCGACGCGCTGGTACACCGGCACCGGATATCCGGTGGCCTCCTGGACGAACTGCTGGAAGGGCAGCCAGCCCCAGAAGAACAGCTCCAGTCCGCCCGCGATGCCCTGCTGGAAGCGCAGGGGATCCGACCATTGCGGGTCCTCGTAGGCCGGCCACTGTACGCGGCGCACCTCGGTCATCGTGGAGAACCGGTTGTCCAGCTCGGCCGTGTTCCTGCCTGCTTCGGCCGGGTAGCTCCACGCGACGTAGATGCTCACCCGCCGCCGGCCGGGGGCGTACGGGCGCGGCACGTGGTTCTGGTTGTAGGTGCGCGCCGTTGCGAACTCACTCATCTGATCTCCTGCGTTGTCCGAGGGCGTCACTGCAGCTGGTCGAGCATCTCCGACAGGGCGCTCTTGATCCGTAGAGCCTTCTTGATCTCGTCGGCGGTGATGTACGGGTACTCGCCGTACTCGATGAAGCTCGGGCAGTGATGCGCGCGGACGAACCTGACGAAAGCCTCCGGGTTGGTCTTCCAGTCCTCGGGGAAACCTTCGAGGTTCTCGAAGACGGTGTTCACTCCCGCCCTGGTGAACAGCGCGATGGCGTCTTCGGTGTACTTGTCGAAGTCGGTGTCGAAGATCCCCTGGTACATGAAGCGGGTGTCGTCGTCGAACAGCACCCAGCGCAGGTAGTGCAGTTTCAGGGGGGCCAGCAGGTCGGGGTCGTCCTCCAGCGCCTCGGCGAGCGTGTGGCCGTAGCCCCGGATCGCATCGGCCCGGCCGGGCTTGACCCTGGCGATGATGGTGAATCCGTAACACGCGGGGCTGCGTGGGAAGACGGGCCCGTACTTCCCCTGCTCCAGGTGGTCGGTCTCCTTCGGGATGACGACCGCCTGCGGCCTGATCTCCATGGCCGTTCTCCCCCCTCGACGTGCTCATGGGAGGAAGGGTGAAGCGACCCGACTGACCCTATTGTCCCATGGTGCGGCGCCGAGTCCCAGTCTCACACGCGAACGCGGCACCCGTCTTCCGCTACGCCCGTGACGGCGTAAGGCCTGGAGCATCCATGCAAGTCAAGCGGCATGCGGGTATTCGTGCGGGACGTCGGCCCCTCACGCGGCCATCACCGACGCGGGCTTACCCGCGGTCACCGACGACAACTACACATGGATCGTGTGACACGGGCGGAGGCGGTGCCGCGTCCTGGCCGACAAGACCTGCACCTCCACGGCCAACCGCACCTACCTGCGGCGGCGCGGCATCAAGGCGACCATCCCGAGCAAGGCCGACCAGAACGTCAACCGCCGGGCCAAGGGGTCCAGGGGCGGGCGGCCACCCGCCTTCGCCCCTGAGACCCGCGCTCAGCGCCACGCCGTCGAGTGCGGCATCAACCGGCTCAAGCGTCACCGCGCTGTTGCCACGCGATACGACGAACGCGCCGTGCGCTACGAAGCCACGGTTCTCGTCGCCGTGATCAACGAATGGCTCTGGCCGACTTTGATACAGGCCCTAGATGAGTAAGTTCTAAAGAACGTTTCCGCTGAATTCACGGCGTCGGGCACTATCCGAGCGCCCCGAACAGAGCCAGCCCGGTGACCGTCGCCGTAATCCCGGCGAGCAGCGTCCCGAACTGCACTCGCAGGAAGACAGCCCCCTCGTCGTGGCCCGGGATCAGTCCGATGGCCGCCAATGCCGCTCCAGCGGGCACGGTGACCCACCCGAGCCAGGAACTGTACGCCACCAGCAGGCAGAGACCGATGTTCAACGGTGGGTCCCCGAACCAGTTGAGCAGGCCGCGAGTGTAGGAAGCCGCATGGGACCTGCCTGCCGCGACCTGGTCCTCATCGAGCGACGGGGGACGCGCGAACACGAAAAGCCCCGTCGTCATGAAAAAGAAGAAGGTTCCCGCCAGTGTCTGGCCGAAGGCCAGCCACAGGGCCTCTTCCAGGTCGGCGTCGAGAAGCCGCACCATTCCCAGACGGATCAGCTCGAGGACGGCTCCGGCAAGAGGCGGGATCGTCGCGCGTGTGCCCGGCCGTTCGAGCACGGGCAGTGGGAGTGGCAGGGCCAACAGGCCAAGCAGCGCAAACATCGCGAAATAGAGCACGACTCCCGCGATCAGTGCAGACCAGGAGACTCCGGCGAACAGGGTGAGCGAGACACCGAACGCCAGTACGGGGAGCACGCCCGTGACCAACTGGACCCGTAACGCCTGCCGCGACAGCCCCCACACCCAGGACGGGTGCCTCGGCGCGTCGTCGTTGCGACGGCTGTTCCGCTGGCTCTGGTGACCTTGTCTCACATATATGTCCCTTCGCCGCCGGGTATCCCCAGTCCCCTGTCGATCACCTTGACAGGGGTCGGCAGCGATGTCACGGGCGAGGAACCGCCACGCTCTGGGTCAGCTCGCCCAGGTGGCCGGGGGCGAACGCGTCTGCGGCTACCGTGATCGTCGTGTGATGACAGACTTCTCCCGCAACGGGGCACCTCTTGGTCAACGAGCTTGGTCGCAAGTTGATCTACAGGTGTCCCGTTGCCTCGTTCAACCCCCCGACGCTACGGGCCGATCCGTGGCGGCGTCGGGGCCGGTCTGCACGATGCGGCCGATCGTGGCATGGGAGCGGCGGGCCTGCAGGTCGGCTTTCTGCAGGAGATCGACCATCCGTCTCATACGCTCGCCGACCTCGGCCAGACGCGCCTGTGGATCGGGGTCGCCGGTGGTGTCGCGCAGGGCGTACCGCTCCGGCAGGGTCGCGGTCCCGGCTTCCACCCGGGTGGCCAGGGCAGAGGCGGTCTGGAGCACCTTGCTCAGCACAGCACCGATCTCGTGCAGTTCGGCCAGCTCCAGGGGGCGTAGCTCTGCGGTCTGGACGAGCTCATCGAAGCGGGTCAGGCCTGAGGTGTCCATCGGCGAACCTTTCCGGAGGCGGTCGGACGGTGCTCACGATCCTTCAGCGTCGAGCAGATGACAGGTCTTGACATCCAGCATCCCCCTCAAACGCAGCGGCGTTGCCGAATTGTTCTTATAGGGATCAAGGGCGGCGGCCCTACGGCCGCGCGGCCCGCCGCGCGCCCGGCGGCCAGCCGGCCGGGCATGCGGCCCGGGGGCCGGTCCCGGCCAGCGGCGGGACTTCGGGCCGTCCGCCGTACGCGGCGCCCGCCGTACTGTGAACGGTCAGGAGTTTCTCCAGGATGGCGGCCATCAAAGTTCCTGGTAGGTGGTCACTTGGAGGCGGGTCGGCGACCAGTGGGACGACGCCGCGGTCATCGTCGGGGATCACCGGAGCGACGCGTCCAGCTGACGAATCAGTTCTCCGACCCGCCCACCGCCGGGTGGGGCGGGCGGGTAGCGCCTCAGGACGTCCACCACGACGGGATGGGCCAGGAGCCGCGCCTGTGCGATGTGATCGGCTCCGACGCTGGGATCGTCTCCGGCGGAGAGTTCGAACGCTCGTGCGGCATGAGCGGCCGATCCGAGGATGTGCTTGACCTGGGTGGCTTTCGCCAGGGGATGAAGGAACCCCGCACTGGCCGCGGCCAAGGCCGCGCGTGCGGCGTCACTTGCCGCGGCGAATCCTGCATCGCGGGTTTCCTGAGCCGCGCGCATTGCCGCCCACGCGCTGTCACGGAGCGCCTTGGTCCGCTTGGCTCCGTCCACGAACGCCTGCGCAGCCTCGATCGCGGCTCGTGGGCGCCGATCGTCAGGGCGTTCACCTTCGAAGACCGCCAACGCGGGCCGCGCGCACGCCACCGCATAGCTGGCGACCTCGCGGAGTTCGGACAGGCTGAGTTCGATCGTCGTGGAGTCCCCCACCATGACGCCGTCCCTTCTGTGTGGGGCTGAAGTCACTTCAACCGTAATGTTGAATCTCCGGTGTAAACTTTGGCGCGAATTACTACGGTTGACGCGGGCAAACTTTCAAATGCGGTGGCGGCTAATCGTTCTGGCAGGCGAGCACGGCCTGTCCGTGCGGGCGGTGCGCGACCACGAGAAGGCGGGGACCCTGCCGCCGGCCGAGTGCTCACCACACGGCTACCGTGCCTACGCTCCGCGCCATATAGCCGCGCTGCGGATGTTCCTGACGCGATCACGGCTTACCTGGCCGCCGACCAGGATTCTCGTTGTCCGTCCACCAAGACCCGCCTGGCCGTCCACCTGGAACGGCGTGTCCGCCGACCCGGAGAAGCTGATGGCCGCTTACACGTACCAAGCCTCACCCGCCGGCCGGGGACGCGCCGTCGCACACAGATGCAGCACGACGATCGCCATGCTGTGGCTGGCCATCACACGGGGTTGAGGGCGATCGACGGGTCGGGACTTCGTGCCTCAGCCCCGGCCCACCGGGTGTCGGTGCCATCGGCCGCTTTGGCCTGCGCGGACCCAAGGCTCCAGGCACATGAGACTGCGATGCTGCGCAGGCTCTGCAACCGTGGGCATCCGATCTTTCATCTTCGCCGAACGACCTGACCTGCACCAGCAGGCCAACCAGATCTTCAGCGCCGATTGGCCCGAGTTCATCTTTCACGACCCGGTGGCCGATCAGTACATGGGACGGGTGCGGGAATTCTTCGAGGACATGAGCCTGCTCCTAGTCGACGGGGATGATCAGATCGTCGCTGGGGGGTGGGGCGTCCCGGTGCGATGGGACGGCACTGCCGACAAGCTGCCTGGCGGCTACGACGATGCATTGAGGCAGGCAGTAGAACTGCATGAGAACGGTGGCCGGCCCGACACTCTGGTCATCGCCGCGGCCCAGGTACGTCGGGACCTGCAGGGACAGGGACCGGCAGCACAGATGCTCCGGCGACTCGCTGACGCCGGTGAGCAGGCCGGGCTGACGCGAGTGATCGCGCCGGTCCGCCCGACGCTGAAGGCGCGTTACCCATTGACGCCGACGGGGCGATTCATGACTTGGACGCGGCCGGATGGCGCTCCGCTGGACCCATGGCTGCGAACCCACCAAAGGATGGGCGCCCACATGCTGTGCCCGGCGGAGCGCTCCATGGTCATGACGGGTTCCGTCGCAGACTGGGAGAACTGGGTCGGCATGGCCTCTCCTGATCCTGGCTCCTACGTAGTTCCTGGTGCCTCGCCCTGGTTGTGATTGATCAAGTGCATGACCTGGGAGAACTCATCGAACCGAATGTCTGGGTCCAGCACCGCTGATGCCTGGTCTCTTATCGCAACGTGCGCTGCATGCAGCGGGAGCCCCGAGCAGCACCTGATGATCTTTCACTCCGTCTTTCGTCCGGGCCTGCTGGAAGCTCCGTGCCAGGCAGGGGAATCGAGCCGATAAGGGGCGGCCCCCGTTGCCATGCCGCGTTGCGTGCGCGATGAGGCGGTGATCGAGGGAAGTCACGGGGAACGCGATCAATGCGCTGAGCTGGGTCTGTCCAGGTCCGGCAAGATCGGCAGGCGTCTTTGCAAGCGTTCGCCATCCTTCGCCGGGCACTGGGTCGGCGATGAAGCCGGCCACGCAACGTCATCGATCGCGAGCCACGGCGCGACGGCCAGGGCCGTGGGCGTGAGCCCGGCGAACGTCGTGACCTCGCGGTGGAGGTGGGACTGGTCGACGTAGCCGCTCTCGGCGGCAACGCGGGCGGCGGCGTGACCCGCCGCGAGTAGGTGGGCGGCGTGGTCGAAGCGCAGCAGCCGGGCGGCGCGTTTGGGTGTGATGCCGAGCTGGGACCCAAAACGGGACCACAGGCGCTTGCGGCTCCAGCCGACCTCGTCCGCCAGGCCGTCGATCCGCACCCGCCCCCGGCTGGTGAACATCCGCCGCCAGGCGTGGGCGACCTCGGGGGCGACCGGCGGGTGGGCGCCCAGCCGCCGCCCGAGGATGTCCGCCGCGATCGTGAAGCGTTCGTCCCATGACGAGGCGGCGCGCAGCCTGTCCTCGGCTCGCCCGGCGTCGCGGCCCCAGACGTCCTCAAGGGCTGCCACCGTCCCGCTGAGCTCGGCCGATGCGCCGAACAACGTGGCCGCCGCGACCGGCTCCAGCCGGATCTGGAGCAGCTCGCCGACTCCCCGGCCAGTCATCCGGAGGTCGCCGGGCAGGAGCCCGACGACGACACTGCCGTGCTCGTGCCGGCCATGGGTTTCGTAGGCGACGCCTTCTCCCTCGCTCAGATCGACGAGCAGGGTGACGGACGGGTAGGCGACCATGGCGATGTCCACCGAGGCCGGGGCGCGATGGCGGAACCCGGCCATGCTGACTCCCGGCAGCCCAACCGGCGGCCGCGGGATCGCGACGTCCACCCAGGCCCGGTCAGGTGACGTCCCGGTCGGCAACACCTGGCCAGTCTAGGCATCAGGCATTACGGGTGGTCGGCGGCCGTTGCCGTGAAGCGCAGCAGCAGTTCGCCGACCGTCTCGGGCGCTTCCAGCATGGGCAGGTGCCCGACGCCGGGCAGCAGCTCGACCCGGGCGTTCGGCACCGCGTCGTAGCGGTGCGCCGAGGACGGCTCCCAGCGGGGGTCGGCAGCGCCGAAGATGACCTGTACGGGGAGGCCGAGGGCGGCCAGACGCTCAGGCACGCTCCGTTCGGCGATGTAGGCGGTGTTCTGGCGCAGCACCGTCCGCATCACGCGGTAAGTGATGCCCCGTACGTCGGCGACCACGTCGTCCGGGAGGTCCACCGGGCGAACGGCCGTCGCGCTGATCCCCTTGCGGATCATCGCATCCGAACGCCTCGGCCAAATGAGCGGGCCCAACGGCGGGGCCAGCAGCACCCGAAGAATGAACGGCTGCCGGAGGAGCGCAGCCGGACTCGGGCCGCTACTGATCAACGAAAGCGAACCGACGAGGTCGCGACGTTGCTCGGCGAGCGCGGTGGCGACGTAGCCGCCGCTGGAATGCCCGGCCACGGCGACATGACGAAGCCCATGGTCGTCCAGCAGCGCCGCCACCTGGCCCGCCTGCGCGGGCACGTCATACGACGGCGCGGGCGGAGACTGGCCGCAACCCGGCAGGTCGATGCGGATGACGTGATGGTGGCCGGCCAGCGCCGGGACCACCGGACCCCAGAAACCGCCCGAGGCCCCCGACCCGTGGATGAGCAGCAACGGCGGCGCCTGCCGCGGGCCGTCATGGACCACGTGCATCCCATGCGAGTGCTCAATGTCGTATTCACTCATAGGGAGACTGTGCACGGGCGGCCGGCCGCCAGTCTTGGACAAATGTTCCCGCGGAGTCGAAACCCGCGCGGCCGTCACCATGACGGCTGTACCAAGGCCCCAAGGCCGGAACACGGGCCCGGCGGGCTCATTCCCGCGCGGCGGGAGCCATGGAGATGTTCCAGAAGCCGGCGTAGCGGCCGCCGCGGTCGAGCAGTTCGTCGTGGGTGCCTTCCTCCACGATCCGGCCGCCGTCCAGAAAGACGATGCGGTCGGCGCGCCGGACGGTCCGCATCCGATGCGCCACCATCACCACCGTCCGGCTCACCACGCAGGCACTTCAGCCCAGCAGCGTGATCACGCCGGCCAGGAGCATCGCGGCGACGAGCACGGTCACCACGACCAGGGCTGTCGTGCCAAGGCGTCGGCGGACGAATTTCGGGTTGTGGGCCATCGTGATCTCCTTCATGGTCAGGCTCGGCGTCGTATCGCCAAGTAGGCGATTCCGGTCAGGGCAAGGGTGAACGCCAGGTAGACGGCCGTTTCGGTCCACTGCACGGTCCAGAAGGACAGATCGAATCGCCCGCGCAGGGCCCGACCGGCGAGTTGACCGGCACCGGCCAGGAGTACCGATAGCGGCATGGCGATGCGGGTGTGCCGGGTCACCGCACCGAGTGCGACGCCGAGGGTCAGCGCCCACAGCGCCCTGGCGTACGGAACCAGGCCGTGGCTTTCGTAGTACGGCCAGGCCATCGGGTTACCCTCGGTGCCCGGCAGGGTCCAGGTCAGCACCGCGGCGAGGGCGGCGGTCGCGGTCAGGGCGCCGGCCGTCGCGACGGCGAGGACGGCGGCCAGCCAGCGGCCCCGTGACAGGCTCTGGGTCCAGGCAAGTTTGTGAGTGCCGGCCTCGAACTCCCGGGCGATGAGGGGAGCGCCCCAGATCAGGCAGATTGCGCCGGCCAGGAAGCCGGCCAGTTGGAAGGTGAGTCCGCTCAGGTCCGGCTCCAGCCGCTCGGCCGCGGCGGCGGCACCGTAGAGCAGGAGCAGTGCGGCGATGGCGGCGGCCTGGGCGCGCTGTCCGCGCCAGGCCACCCACAGCGGGCCGCTCATCGAACCGCCTCGGGGTTGCGGAGATAGTGCAGTACGAGGTCCTCCAGATCGGTGGCGGAGTGGCTGTTCAGCAGGTCGGCGAAGCTGCCGCACAGCCGGACCCTGTCGGCGCCGAGCAGGATCAGGTGATCGCACACCTCGGCCAGGTCGGTCAGGATGTGGGAGGACAGCAGCACGGTGGCCTCCAGCTCGCGTACCACGCTCATCACCTGCAGGCGGGCCAGCGGATCGAGCTCGGCCAGCGGCTCGTCCAGCACCACCAGATCGGCGCGCTTGCCGACGGCAAGCGCGAGCGCGAGGAGCGTGCGCTGGCCGCCGGACAATCGGTCCACCCGCTCGCGCAGGCTGATGTCGTGCCCGGACAGCAGAGACTGCGCAGCCGCGCGATCCCATCGGGGATTGGTCGCGGAGCCGAAGCGCAGCAGGTCGGCGACGCTCCACCGGCGATACAGAGGCTTGTCCTGGGCGACGAACGCGACCGCGGCCGTCTCCAGCGACCGGCCGAAGACCTCCACACGTCCCGTGGTGGGCGTCAGCAGGCCCGCCGCCAGGTTCAGCAGCGTGGACTTGCCTGCCCCGTTCGGCCCGACCAACGCGGCCCTGGCCCCGGCGGGCACCGCGATGGTGGCCTCGCGCAGCGCCCACCGCTGCCGGTAACGCTTGCCCAGGCCGCTGGTCCGCAGCGCGTTCACCGCTCCTCCCGGCCGGTCAGCTCGTGCATACGGCGCAGCAGCGCTGCGCGCCGGGCATGGGCGCGCACCGCCAGCGCCAGGGCCACAGCGACGAACAAGCCCCCGACCGCCAGGGCAAGCCCCGACCCGGTGCCGCGCTGCACGGCCACAACGGTCACGACCGCCGTGGTGGCCAGCGAGGCGGCCAGGCCGATCCAGGCGGCGATCACCCGATCGGTGGCGAACAGCGGAACCCGGCGCGTCAGCAGCCACCCGCCGTACGTCGCCCAGGCCAGGCAGAACACGGTGAACAACGCGAACGCCAGATGCGTGCGCCCTGGCAGCGGTCCTGGCTCCGACCACCACAACGTGCCCACGAACACCGTGCCGCCGACGCCGGCCAGCAGTGCCGCCACCGCCCGGATCCGGACTCTGGGCGACAACACAGGCGCCAGTCGATCGATTATGTCCTGCGCCGACAGACGAGGCTCTTCTGTCATGGCCGGTATCCCTTCTCCTTGAGGTGCTCACGCAGCAGACGACGGGCGCGGCTGAGTCGGGACTTGACTGTCCCGGCCGGGATCCGACAGATGTACGCGCACTCCTCGACCGGCAGGTCCTCCAGGTAGAACAGCACGAGGATCTCCCGCTCCAGCACAGGCAGCTCCGACAGCACGTTCATCAGCGCGGCGTGATCCACCATGGCCTCGACCGGGTCCTCGGTGGCCACGTCGTCGGCCGCGAGCGTCTCCTGCTCGCGGGCATACTCGCCGCGCAGCCGGTCGGTGACCGATCGCCGGGCGATCGTGAACAGCCACGGCGCGAACCGGCCGGGCTCCCTGAGCCGGGGCAGGCCGCGGACTACGGCCAGCCAAATCTCCTGGGTCACGTCGTCGGCCCGGTCGGCATCCAGCATGCGGCGCACGTACGTCCACACCGGCACCCGCCACTGAGCCAGCAGCTCGGCCAGCGCCGCGCGCTCGCCCAGCTGAGCGCGCACCACCAGCAGCTCATCGGTCATCTCGCCCTCCCGTCATCTTGCACAGTCGGGCGAGAAGCCAAGAAGGTTCACGATTTCCGGATCACCTTGGGGTGCCGTTAAGAAATGTGTCACCAACCGCCAACGGCAACGTTTTCGCAGATCAGAACGGTGTTCCTCCCTAGAGGCGTCGAAGACGCCGACCTCGTCTCGGCATCTTTGAAGCAAGCCGCTGACCTGCGTCTTCTCTCTCGCCTGCGGTTGGTGACACGTCTCTTAACGGCACCCCTACGATGATCTGATGCGCCAGGCCGACCCGAAGCCCTATTGGAACACCAACGTCGCCCGGCACCCGGGCATCCTCCGCGCCGTCCCTGAGGGATGCGGCGATGCGCTGGACGTCGGCTGCGGGGACGGCCTGCTCGCGCGGAAGCTGACCGAGAGGGCAAAGCGCGTCACCGGCATCGACAACTCTCCCCAGATGATCGCCCGCGCCCGTGAACTCGCCGCCGGCCACCCGGATCTCACCTTCGTCGAGGATGACTTTCTCACCGCCGACCTGCCCACCGCGGGCTACGACTTCATCTGCTCGGTATCTGCGATCCACCACATGGACTTCGAAGCGGCGCTGGCCCGCATGCGCCAGATGCTGCGCCCCGGTGGCACGCTGGTGGTGATCGGCCTGGCCCGCGAGACGACGCCGGCGGAGTGGGCGGTGACGATCGCGGCTGCCCCCGTCGTGCGGATCACCAAGGTGCTGCGCCGCGCGCACGGCCCGGAGGGGATGCCGGTCACCGAGCCGCAGATGAGCTACGGACAGGTGCGGGCCGCGGCGCGGCGACTGCTGCCCGGCGCGCGCTATCGCCGGCACGTGCTCCGCCGGTACTCACTGACCTGGGAAAAACCCGGCCGCTAGTGGTGCTGTTTGGAAAACGCATCGGCACCTACGGCATTGAGCGAGACCCATTGGCGAAACCTTCGGCTGTGCTCCCTCGGTTCGCCGCTCAGGATTCTTCACACCAGGTCAGAGCTCAGCTCTGAGGACGATCTCCTGTCGCAGGACACCGCAGGCCGGCAGCAGCATCAGGGGTGCGGCCGGAATACGGCAGAAACGGGCCATGTCAGGGCGAGGGCGGTGGGCAACCCGCCGCCCTGGGATCCCGGGTTCAGCGTTGGAGGATGGACAGGAAGAAGGCGCTGTCGGTGGCGGTTCCGCTGTTGTTGGCGAAGGCGACGGCGATGCTGTCGGCGGCATTGCCGCACAAGGCGGAGGGGGTTGCGGCGCTGACGAACCGCCATCCGCCGGAGGTGACGTGGATGACGACGTTCGACAGGTTGATACGGCCGTCGACCTGAACGCAGTGGACGCCGGTGCTCTTCCTGCTGACGGAGGTGACGTTCTTGCTGTGTACGACCGTGCCGTCGGTGGCGACGGAGGCTGTGGCCTGGGCGTAGGGCGCGTCGGTCTCGGCCGCAGCGGTGCTGGCCAGACCGGTCAGCGCGGTGACCGTCAGGGCTGCGGTGGCCAGGCAGGCGGCGGCGGTGGCGGACGGTATGGAACCTCCTAGAAGCCGAGCAAATCGATCAATAACTTTCTGCCAGAGATGATCACGGAGAGCGATGAGAGCTGCAATCACCCGGGCGAGTGCCGCCGCTGACGAGCCGCGCGGCTCGTTTCCACCGCATCCCGCAGGTGGCCTGCCAGGGGTGGTGCGGTTCGATCGACTGCACCGACGTCATCGGCAGGGGAGCACGCGAGCGCCGGCGGCTGCGCCAGGCCGCCGGTCCTCGCCGCCTTCCTCCTCGCGTCCGTAGGAAGACCCCACCGGAACAAAGAGTGCGCCCCCCTCGGCCCCGGCGCCGTCGCCCAACCGGGCCCGCAGTCGCCGCTCGCCATCGGAGAACTCCAGGTCAAAGGCGCTGAGTGCGGGATCGCCGTACGCACCTGCCGGTTCCCTCACCGTCTCTCCTGGAACTCAAGTGTCCCTGTGGTCGCGATACCGGCCCCGCTCAGCCTCGCGCCTATTCGTCCACATTCGGATAGTTCGACTTGCGCGCCAGCCACCACCAGCCGTCACCCAGCCGGCTGCACCACCAGTAATCGTCGAACGTGGTCGCGGTGAGCTCACAGGGACTTACCCGCGCGGCGTCAGGCCGGTCATAGATGTGGAGGAACATGTTCTCCGACACTTCCTCGTTCGACAGGCCCATCGTGAGAACACGTCCGGGGTAAAGCTCGATCGGCACATCCTGCGTATCGAGATGATCAAAGTGCAGGGCATCGAACTCATCAGGCAGATGCACCCAGCCACCCGAAGGCATGTCCGCCGACAGCTTCCTGTCCTTGGCCAGCTGGGCCAGCGCGGTGAACTTGCCGTGATGGACCGCGAACCACGTACGTCCGAAGATCCCGTCCCAGGGCAGCACCACAACGGCGGCGCACAGGACGACCGCCGCACCGGCCGCGACGTAACTGCGGATGTCACCACGGCGGCGTACGAGTCTCTGCGCCCACCACGACGTGGAAAGCACGGCCACGACGAACGCGATCCCAAGGACCAGCTGCTCGATGATCCGATCGTAGTACTCCAGCCACAGCAGATACCGTCCAGTCACGACCACGAGCCAGCTCGCCACCATGGTCGCGGTTAACGCATGCGATCGTTCGTCGATCACGCCTCCAGACCCGGTCGGCGAGCACTGCTCCATGTGAGGACGCTCTCCCGCCAACCTGTGAATCCAACCCGCGCACTGCAACCCGCCTCATCCAACGGGACGCCGCACGACCCGCGGCCCTCCATGACGTAGCGGACCTCGAACGCGCTGTCGGTGAGGTGCAACGGACATCAAGCCCCAGCAGTCACTCAACCTTCGGTGAGACACCGTAGTGGTCATCAACCTTCGATGACAGTGCTCAGTTTTCGCTGCGACAGGACACCTGGAACGACAAGATTCCCGCCCGATCCTCAAGATCGGACGGGATCCCGTCAACCAACCATCAGCCGTTTCAAGAACGGCCCTACCGCGCCCGCCGGTGCATCGGCTGCCGCCTCACCCCCGCCGCCCACGCCTGGACCCGCCACGACCCCCGGGCCGCCTGGCGCATCTACCGCCCCTGACCGGCCGCTGCGCACTACGGTGTCGGTCAGCTCCCTCACCTGCGAAGACGAAGGAGAACCGTGAACGCCGACACCCTCGCCGCCGCCGTGGCCGCCGTGCCTCGGCAGCACTACACCGACCACCCGGTGCACGGCAGCCCACCGCAGACCACCGCGCAGGCCACGATCGAGCGGGACATCCTGCGCGCCGCGGGGGAGGGGGACCTGACGGGCAGGCGCATCCTGGAGATCGGCACCGGCACCGGCTACACCGGGGCGCTGCTCGCCGAGCTCGCCGGCCCCGGCGGAACGGTCATGAGCGTCGACATCGACGCCCGGCTCGTCGGCCGCGCCCGCCGCCTGCACGCCGAACGGAACCGCCCGGTGCGGGTGGTGTGCGGCGACGGCCACGACGGCGTCCCCGACGCCGCCCCGTTCGATGTGATCATCGGCTGGTGCGCGCCGACGATCGTGCCCGGCGCCTGGATCAAGCAGATCCGCCCGGGCGGGATCATCTCCACCCCGGTCTCCATCGCGCCGGTGGCCCGCGCCGTCGGGCATCTGCGCGCCACCGTCACCGAAGAGGCCACCCTCACCGGCCTGCGGCTCGGCGGCGCCGCCTACGTCGACATGGGCCACGAGGTCAACACCACGCTCGGGACGCCGCTGTTCTACGTCGATGCCCGGGCGGGCGAGTCCTACCTCTCGGTGGCGTGGCGAGGTCGCGACGACCCGGACGCGGCCCTGGCCCTGCTGAACGCGCCCGCTCACCTCGAGGACCACCCGCTCGGTGAGGAGGGTCCGCAGCGGGCCGCCGCCTGGCGTGACGCTTGCGCCTACCTGGCGGCCCGTGACCACGCCCTGGACACCTCCAGCCTCACCACCTGGGGCAGCGGCGCCCCCAGCTGGGATAACGGCGTCGGCTTCAGCTGCGGCCGCCACGCCGCGGTGCTCACCGACAGCGGGCAGTTGCGCGCCGACCGAAAGGACTCATCCGCACTGGCCGAACTGCGTGACGCCCTGACCGAGTGGGAGGGCGCGGGCCGGCCGGGACCAGAGCAGCTCGCCGTCATGGCCTCGCCCGGCGGGGGAGGATGGCAGGTGCGGGTGACCCTGCCCTGAGGGCCGTATCCGCTGACCTCGCTCCCAGCAGCGGCCCCGCCCTCCGCACAAGGACGGGGCCGCGTCGCCTCACGGGGGTACCGGCCGGCGAGCTACCGGCGGGCCTGCTGCTCCTTGGCGATCTGCTCCTTGGCGGCCAACGTCAAGACTCTGGAAGGGGCCCAGCACCCTGACCGTGACGCCCAGTTCCGCTATATCAACGAGCAGGTCAAAGCCCATCAGACCGACGGCGAGCCGGTGATCAGCGTGGTCACCAAGAAGCGGGAACAACTGGGCCGGCTGCCGATGGCCGGACGCGAGTGGCGGCCCAAGGGCGAGCCGATCGAGGTTGAAGACCACCACTTCTTCTTCTCCGGTCCGGACGTCGAGCAGGTGATCCCGTACGGCATCTACGACATCACAGCCAACACCGGCTGGGTGAACGTCGGGGTCGACCATGACACCTCGGTGTTCGCGGTGGAGTCCATCCGCCGCTGGTGGAAAGCGCGCGGCCACCTGGACTACCCGGCGGCGACCCGTCTGCTGATCACCGCGGACGCGGGTGGCTCCAACGGCTACCGTTATCGGGTCTGGAAGAGCGAACTGACCGCGTTGGCCGCGCCACGGTCAGGTGCTGGACCACGATCGCCTCCAGTGCCCACCGCAGCCCGCGGCGCGAGAGCTTCGCTCGTGGCTCGGCAGCACGGGTGGTGTCCTGGCGCCACACATGCCCGCAGCCGCCGCACCGGTAACGGCGGATCTCACGCCGGGTGAACAAACGTCGCCCGGATTATCGAGCCTCGGGCGCAACCGCGGTCTTTGGGGGCCGGTGATCGTCCGGTGGCGTTTGGCCTGTCAGGCGCGGTCGTGGAGAGTGATCTGGTAGCCGTCGGGGTCGGCGAAGGTGAATGTCCGACCGAAGGGGCCGTCGATCGGTGCGGAGACGATGGTGTGACCGTCGGCGACGAGAGCATCGTGAATGGCCTGGACGTCTGTGGCGTGGAGCCAGATCGCGGCACCGATGCCGGGTTGAGCAGCGGATGCGAGATCGGTGCCCGGAACGATGTCGCGGAGTGCGAACGCGATCGGCTTCGTCTCGAAGACGACGGCGTGCGGAGGCCCGGCCTGTGAGCGGATGAGGCCGAGGTACTGCTCGTAGAACGCCTGCGAAGCGTCGAGGTCGCGCGCTTGGAGCGAGATGAAGTCGGGGCCGGTGGCGGGCATGATGATGCTCCTTCTCTTCGTGTCAGTTTTCTGACACGGGCTAACCTATGTCAGAATACTGACATGAGTCAAAACGGTGTCGGCATCGACCTGGACAAATCACTGGGCTACTTGCTGAAAGAGGCTTCGAGCGCGCTCCGCGCAGCTATGGAGGAGGTGCTGCGACCGCTCGGGATGAGCGTGACGCACTACTCCTGCCTCGAGTTGCTGGCTCAACGACCGGGCTTGTCGAACTCCGAGCTCGCACGGGGCGCGTTCGTGACACGGCAGACGATGAACGTGCTGCTCCAGGCCCTGGAACGAGACGGCTACGTGACCAGGCCTGCGGAGGCACCCGTCGGGAAGGTTCTTCCCACGCGGCTCACGCCTCGCGGCCGACGGAGCCTCGAGAAGGCGACCATAGCGGTCCGGTCCGTCGAGGTCAGAATGCTGGCCGGCATGACCGAGACCGAGCAGTCGGACGCGTTCCGGATCCTGCAGAGCATGATCCGTTCCCTGCGCGATGGCAACGACGGTGCATAGCTCGTTCCCCGGCGCACGTCTCGTCGCGCCCGGATAGGAGTGCAGGCGACCTCGAAAACCGACAGACCCCGACTACGCTCTCTTCTGCGATGAGCCACTTAAACCGCCTGACAAAGCACTACTGGAGCAGGAGTCCGTAGTCGACTGAGGTAGGAGCCTGATCACCCCGTCTGCCACGCCCCAGGCAGAGCCCAGCAGACCGGCCCCTTCAGTGCAAGCCCGTCTGTACCGGTAGGACGATCAGCGGGCGAGGAAGGCCACCGGGAACATGGAGCACGGGAGGACGGGCTCGCACCTCCCTCCCCGGCCCGCTGCCGCTTCACGGTGGGCCGAGGCAGACGGGGTGATCAGGGAGGCGAGACGTGCGAGTCTGCGCGCGAACATCTTGATGGCGTCTCGTAAGCGTCATGAACCTGGGCGATCAACGCTGAACGACATGTGCTCGGTGACAATGCCGAAGACGTACAGCAGAGAGCGCAGGGCGTCATCGGCGAAGGTGCGACGAGTAGAGATGACCTCGCAAACTTGCTCTGGTGACACGACGTTGCCTGTAGCAGCCTCGATCCAGGCAGCTATCCGCAAGTGAAGGTCAACGTCCTCGGCATAGGCGATCGCCGGTAGTGGAGCGTCGTATGCCTCGGCATGTTGCTCGTTGAGATATAGCTCCCAGCAAGTCCCACCCTCCGCCGCCCCTATGACATGTGCGAAGTCGCTATCCAATACGAACGCCAACAACGCATGCCCAGCCATCTGCGACAAGATGGCTACAGGGTCTTCAATGGCAAGAAGCTCCGTCTGGGCGACCGACCAACCTGGGGCGACTGCTTCCTCCCATGGGTCAGGGCCCCAGGAATCACCAGCCGGAAGGATCTTCGCAGCGTCGCTCGGTGCTTGACACGCGAGGTAAGCGGCCCATGTGCCCATAGGAACCCAAACATAGTCGGTTTGCAGCGAGCAAGGCGGGATCGGTTCGCGCAAGCCCAACTGTGGGGCCTAGGCGCTTGGCACCCGAAAGTGCGACCCCAACACCGGAGATGTTGATTTCGACGATCGTCGGCGCCCTGCGGCTCTACCGGATCCGGCCTATGAGCATCTCGCCGCAGGCATACGAGCTGGACGGACACCCTGGTGCTCCGGCCTGACGACGCTCAGAACATGAGGAGGTCGCGGCGTAGCTCTTCGAGCATCTGCGGCACGGGGACGTCTGATGCTCCGGTGACACTTCGCGATCTTGCCGACTGAGGCCGCATGGAGACGGTCACCGCGTGATCATTCGGAGTTTGTGAAGACATCTGAAGATCTCGTGATGGCCGTGGCCGACACTTCTCGGTGCCCGTTCAGATCATGGTCACGGCCTGTCTCGCGCTGTTCCTCATCGCAGGGTAGCGGTGGCGTGGCCGCGCGATCTCCGTTCGAGTGGTTCGCGGTCACCCGTGCCCCTGGACGCCCTCGCCTTCCGGGGACGTGACGCCGGGCCGGTACCGCCAGACGAATTCCAGCCACGGCGGGGCCACCCCCGTGAAGTGCGGCCAACTGCCCGGTTCCGCACCCGGGTCGTCGCTTCGGACTTCGGACAGGCGCGTCGGCATGAAGCCTTCCTGGATCAGGCCGTTGACGATCCGGCTCAGTGTCTGCGTGTACTCCCTGGGTTGGCGGATGCGGTCACCGGCCGGCTTCCCGCCGTAGACCCAGTCCTGGTCGGGATAGCTGGTCTCGGCCTCGTCGATGTAGGGCTGCCTCAGCGTGTAGCCCTCCCCGTTCCAGGAGTCGTGGGTGAGCCCGGCGAAGAACGGGTTGGCGCACATCAGGTAGTAGTGGCCGCCTTTCCCGACGACCCTCGCGACCTGGCGGAAAACGATCCGGCAGTCCGGGACGAAGGTCAGCGAGTACGGATGCCAGACCAGATCGAATGTGGAGTCGTAGAGGGCGGACAGGTCCCGCATGTCTCCCTGGATCGTGCGGATGCCGACGCCGTAGTGCTCAGCGGCCAAGCGGTCCCGCTCCAACTGCCCGGAGGAGATGTCGAGAACCGTCACGCCAGCTCCGAGCAGGGCGAAGGCCGCTGCGCGGGCTTGGCCGTCACCTCTTCGTGCCCGGGCCGGCGTCCGTTGCGGGTCGCCGTACGGGGGTGGAGATCAGCGGAGCGTAGCGCAGGTGGGGGCGGCCGTCCGGCGACAGGCTCACCGTCGCGCGGATGCGGTAGACGCGTTCCATCCACTGTTCGGTCAGCACCTGCGCCGGGGGGCCGGAGGCGACCAGATGTCCGGCTTCCATGAGGAGCAGGTGGTCGCAGTACCGGGCCGCGAGGTTCAGGTCGTGCAGCGAGGCGACGACCGTGGCCGGGGTATCGGCCAGCATCTGCAGCAGGTCGAGTTGATGGTGGATGTCGAGGTGGTTGGTGGGTTCGTCCAGGAGGAGCTCGGTGGGGTCCTGGGCCAGGGCGCGGGCGATGTTGACGCGTTGACGCTCCCCGCCGGACAGTGTCGACCATCGGCGGCTTCCCCAGCCGGCCAGGCCGCATCGGGCCAGGGCCTTCTCGGTCTCCAGCACGTCGTGCGGATCGTCGTGGCTCACCATGGCGAGCCCTCTCCGATGCGGGACGCGGCCCAGCATCACGACGTCGGCCACGGTCATGTCGATGTCGGTGGACGTCTCCTGGGCGACCGTGGCCAGGCGGCGGGCGACCTCGCGCCGCGGTAGCTCACCGAGGCGGCGCCCGTCCAGCAGGACCGTTCCCGCCCGTGGGCGGAGCAGCCCGGCCAGCAACCGCAGCAGGGTCGACTTCCCGCTGCCGTTGGGTCCCAGCAGCCCGGTGAGGCGGCCCTGGGGTATCGAGACCGTGATCCCGTCGATGACGGGGGTGCCGCCGGCGCTCCAGGTGAGGTCGTGGGCGTCCAGGCTCATCTCGTGGTGCTCCTTCGGCGCATGACGGCTGCGAAGGCGGGCACACCGATCAGCGCGGTGAGCACGCCGACGGGTATCTCCCGGGGGGCGAACAGCGCCCGCGCAGCGGTGTCGGCCCACACGAGGAAGATCGCTCCGTACAGGGCGCAGGCCGGCAGCAGCAGGCGGTGACGGGAGCCGGCCAGGAAGCGGACGGCGTGCGGTACGACCAGGCCCACGAACCCGATGACTCCGCTCGCGGACACCAGGGCCGATGTGCTCAGCGCGGTGGTGACCATCAGCGTGAGCTGTGTCCTGGCCGGGGAGACGCCCAGGGAGGCCGCGGTCTCGCGCCCGAAGGCGAAGGCGTCCAATGCGGGGGCGGCGCTCCAGCAGACGGCCAGCGCGATTCCGGCGGCCGCCGCGCACAGGGCGACACCACTCCAGGACGCCGAAGCCAACGAACCCAGCAGCCAGAACGTCATGCTGCGGGTGCTGTGCGCGTCACCGGCCCAGATGACGATCAAGCTGGTCACCGCGCTGAACAACTGCGATACCGCGACCCCGGCGAGGACGACGCGGACGGCACTCCTCGTCCCCGTGCCGGCCAGCGCGAGGACGCAGCAGAAGGCCGCGATGCTTCCCGCGAAGGCCCCCGTGGTCACGGTGGCGGCGGATCCGAGGCCGAGGATCAGGACCGCCACCGCCCCGGTGGAGGCGCCGGAGGAGATGCCGAGCAGGTAGGGGTCGGCCAGCGGATTGCGCGTCAGCGCTTGGAGAACCGCCCCGCACACGGCGAGGCCACCGCCGACCAGTGCCGCCAGCAGCACGCGAGGCAGGCGCAGCTCCCAGACGATCGCGTCCTGCAGCGGGGGAGGCGGCGCCATCGGAAGGCCCAGGTGCGCCGCGAGACTCTGGAACACCTCACCGACCGACAGGCCCGCCGCGCCGACGGTCACCGCGAGCGCCACGGACAGCGGAAGCGCCACCAGACCGGCGCCGCCCAGCGAGACCGCGCCCGGCCACCGCCTGCCACGGGCGGCGGCGGTGCCGGGTGCCGCCGGGCCGGCGGGTGCCGCCGTCGGCGGCGGTGCGTGGGAGGTCATCGCCGGGCGAAGACGACGTAGTCGTCCAGGTACTGCCAGGCGGTACCCACCTCCGTGAAGCCGGCGGTCCGCAGGGCCGCGAGGTGGAACTCCAGGGACGCCGGAGGCTGCGGCGGGCGGTCGGCGAAGCGCCGCTCACGCTCGGGCAGCAAAGGAGCGAGTTCGGGATGGCGGGCCGCCAGATCCCACCACTGCTGCCAGGTCGCGGCGCCATCGGTGAACGCCTCCCGCTGGACGGCGGTGTCGTGCTCGGCCGACAGCCGCCGCAGGGCCGGCCGGTCGTCACCGAATCGCAGGTGGTCGGCGTTGAGCAGCACGGCTCCCGGAGGCAGCAGCCGCGCCAACTCGGTGTAGACGGCCAGCAAGTGCCCGGGAGACAGCCAGTGCAGTGCCGTGGAGCTGAGGACGGCGTCGAAGGTCCACTCAGGCAGGGCCGAGGACCAGTCGGTGCTCACCAGGTCGGCTTCGACCACGGTGGCGCGGTCGTCGTGTCGTGCGAGGACGGATCGGGCGATCCGCATCAGGACCGGGTCGTAGTCGGCGGCCACCGCACGCGCGCCCGGGAAGCGGCTCAGCACCCGGTCGGCGATCGACCCGGGTCCGCAGGCCAGGTCGAGCACCGTGGGATCGGTGGGGCCGTGCAGGCCGAGCACGTCGAGCATCACCTGGAAGCGGTTCTGCCGATGTGCCACGTAGGCGGCCTGCTGTCGCTCCCACTGGACGAACAGGTCGTTGAAGGTCGGTGAGGTGAGGGAAACGGTCATCGAGGACTCCTGAGCGGGATGGTCGGCGGAGCGTCGGACGAGCTGCGGACCGGTCGTGAAGGTCTCGGCGGTCGCCGGACCGGGTGTGGCTGGACGGGTGACGACGCAGCGGATGATCAGTCGTAGAGGTTCTGCAGCCCCCGGCTGACCTGCTCCACAGCGCTGACGCTTCTGATCGAGGGATCCATGGCCGAGCCGGGCACGATGATGAAGCGGTCGTTCTTGACGGCGGTGAGCTTGGAGGCGACGGGATCGGAGCGCAGGAACGCCTTCTTGGCCTCGGCGCTGTCGCCGTCGCCGCCGCGGGTGAGGTCGGCCAGCACGATCATGTCGGGGTCGCGCTCGGCGATCGTCTCCCAGTCGCCCTCCGCCCACTGCCGGGTGATGTCGGAGAACGCGTTGCCGGCGCCGAGGAGCGTGCCGATGGTGTCGGGGAGCCCTCCGCGACCGGCGATGGCCGGGGTCTTGGTGCCGGAGTAGTACCACATCAGCTTCACCTCCTTGCCGGTGCCGGCCGCGGCCGTGGCGGTGTCCAGGCGCCGGCGCAGGTCTGCCACCACGCTGCGGCCGCGTTCCTCGACACCGAAGATCTTCGCGATGTCGCCGATCTCGGCGAAGATGGCGTCGAACGACACCGCGGCGGGGATCAGCGCGCGGTCCTCGCAGTCGTTGGGGGACAGGTAGGCCGGTACGCCGAGCTTGGCCAGGTCCTGGCGCGTGCCGCCGGCGTCGGGGGCGTAGGCGGAGGCGCGCATCGAGTAGACGAAGTCGGGAGTGGCGGCCAGCAGGGCCTCACGGCCGGGGTACTGGGCGGCCAGGACGGGGACCTTGCCGTAGTCGCTCTTGAGCTCGTCGAGCACCGGGTCCGTCCGGTAGGCGGTGCCGGCCATCCGGTCCGCGAGGCCCAGCGCCAACATGATCTCCGTCGCGTTCTGCTCCATGGAGACCGCCCGGCGCGGCGGTGAGGTGATGCGAAGAGGCAGGCCGCAGCTGATCAGCTCAACGGCGGCATGCGTGCCGGGCGGCGGGGCGCCGGTGGTGCCGCTGGAGGATACGCCGCCGGGGCTTGCGCAGGCGGTGAGAGCCACCAGCAGGCATCCGGCCATCCCGATGGGAATGGTTTTCATGTTCGGGGACTATACATGAGGAGAGCGGGAACAGAAGCGGCAGAATTCCCCATGAGCACCTTGTCGGCACAGAGGTCGCATCCTGATATGGACCGGCGAAGCGGTGTGAAGGCCGAGGTGGGCGCAGTGGTGATGACCGGCGGCGGACCATGCTCACCCCGCAGGGCACGCCGCCAAGACGAGCGGCGCCGAGCATCGGCAGGCGTCCACTGATGGATCGAGGGTGAACCCCATGGATCCGACTCCTCCGATCACTGATACCGTCTCGTGAAAACGGTTCTCATTATCGGAGTGTTTCGTGGGCTCGTCCTCCGCCCCACAGCGCCCGGACCTTGACGTGCGCTCCACCCCTCCCGCTCCGGCTCCGCCGGAGGAACCCCCCCGGCCAACAGCGCGGGCGCTGCCGATGTCCGCAGCCGTCATCCTGCTGGTCTGCTCCCTCTCCGTCTCGGTGCTGCTGGCGATCGGCCTGGGCGCCGCGGCCGTGCCACCCGGCGAGACGCTCCGCTATCTGTGGGCGGCTCTCACCGGAGGGCGGATCACCGCTGAGGAGGTGACGTCGTACCAGATCATCTGGCAGGTGCGGACCCCGCGCGTGCTCCTGGCAGCCGTGGTCGGAGCCGGGCTCAGCGCGGTCGGCGTGGCGATCCAGGCCATGGTCCGCAACGCGCTGGCCGACCCGTTCGTCCTGGGCGTGTCCTCGGGGGCCTCGGCGGGAGCGGTACTGGTCACCGTCTCCGGTTCCCTCGCGGCGCTGGGGGTCTACGCGGTGTCGGCCGGCGCGTTCCTCGGGGCGCTGCTCGTCTCGGCTCTGGTCTACCTGGCCTCGCGGGGTGCCGCGGGCCTGGCGCCGCTACGGCTGGTGCTCACCGGCGTGGCGATGGCGTTCGGCTTCCAGGCCGTGATGAGCGTGATCGTGTACTTCGTGCCGGACGGTGAGGCGACCAGCACGGTGCTGTTCTGGTCGATGGGCGGTTTCGGGGCGGCGACCTGGGGGGCCCTGCCCGTCGTGACCGCCGCCGTGGCCGCCGCGCTCGTCGTCCTGCACCGGCTCGGCCGGGGCCTCGACGTGCTCGCCCTGGGCGACGAGACCTCCGCGAGCCTGGGGGTCGACGCCCGCCGGCTCCGCCGGGGACTGTTCGTGCTGACCTCGCTGGCGACGGGAGCGATGGTCGCCGTCAGCGGCGCGATCGGGTTCGTCGGACTGGTGCTGCCGCACATGGTCCGCCTGTGGGCCGGCGCGGCACACGCGCGGGTACTCGTGATCGCCCCCTTGGCCGGCGCGGTCTTCATGGTCTGGGCGGACCTGCTGGCCCGGACCATGGTCGCCCCGCGAGAACTCCCCATCGGTGTGATCACCGCGCTGGTGGGCGTCCCGGTCTTCCTTCTCCTGCTGCGCCGCCGCGGCTACCTGTTCGGAGGCCGCTGACGATGACCCTTCTGCTCGATGAGATCTCGGTCTCCGTCGACGGGGCGGCCCTGCTGCGCGACCTGGCGCTCACCGTCGGGCCCCGGCAGATCGTCGGCCTGATCGGCCCGAACGGCTCAGGCAAGACCACGGCCTTGCGCTGCGTGTACCGGGCGCTGCGGCCGACCGGCGGTGTGGTGCGCATCGACGGCAGGGACCTCGACCGGATCCCCCTGCGCGAGAGCGCCCGGATGATCGCGGCGCTCACCCAGGAAGGAGGGGCCGACCTCGACTTCACCGTCGGGGAGGTCGTCGCGCTCGGCCGCACCCCGCACCTGCGCGGCAACCAGGCGCTCAGCGCAACCGAACGCGAGCTGTGCCGCCGGGCCATGGCGCAGACGGGGATCGCGCACCTGGCCGGCCGCGGTGTGCTGTCGCTGTCCGGCGGTGAACGCCAGCGGGTCCTGGTGGCCCGCGCGCTCGTGCAGGAACCCCGGGTGCTGATCCTGGACGAGCCGACCAACCACCTCGACCTGCACCACCAGCTCCGGCTGCTGTCGATGCTCAAGGAATCCGGTCTCAGCGTGCTGGTCACCCTGCACGACCTCAACCTCGCCGCCGCCGCGTGCGACCGGCTGGCGGTGCTGTCCCGAGGGAGTCTCGTGGCCTGCGGGCCTCCCGCCGAAGTCCTCACCGAAGCGCTCCTGCGCGACGTCTTCGGCGTCGCGGCGAGCATCGTCCCCCACCCCCTCACCGGCGTCCCCCAGGTGCTCTACAACCTGGGCTCGACCCCGACCGCGAAAGGAAACCCCGCGTGACCACGCGCTCCCCGCTGGCGTCCCGCCCACTGCGCCTCACCGTCCCCGCCCTGGTGGGTGTCCTGCTGCTGACCGGCTGCGGAGCCCGGGTGGACGGCCCCGCAGCCGCCCGAAAAGTGACGGTCAACCGGTGCGGCCAGCCGGTCGAGTACACCACTCCGCACCGCGCCGTCGTCTACGAAGGCGGCAGCGCCGACAAGATGTTCGCCCTCGGCCTCACCGAGCACGTCCACGGCTACGTCATGCCACCCGCCAACCCGCCCGTCACCGAGTCACCCTGGGCAGCCGAGTACGCCAAGGTGAAGTTCCTCGGCGACGACCTGCTCAACCGCGAGCTGGTCGTGGAGGCCAAGGCCGACTTCGTGGTAGCCGGCTGGCGCTCGGGCTTCAGCGACCAGCGCGGCATCACCCCGGCCATCCTCGACGGGCTGAAGATCCAGAGCTTCATGCACACCGAATCGTGCTTCAACTACCCCGGACACCCCGAGCGGGTGACACCGTTCGAAGGCCTCTACACGGACCTGGAGCGCCTCGGGAAGATCTTCGGCGTCGAGGACCGGGCCCGCTCCCTGGTCGACGGGTACCGCAAGCGCGTCGAGGCGGTGCGGGCACAGGCGCCCAAGGACGAGCAGGTCCCCGTCTTCCTGTACGACTCGAGCACCGACAAGCCTTTCACCGCCGGCAGCCAGGTGCCGCCCAACGACATCATCCGCCTGTCCGGCGGCCGCAACGTCTTCGCCGACCTCGACGCCCGATGGACCGAGGTGACCTGGGAAGCCGTCATGAAGGCCAAGCCGGAGGTCATCATCATCCTCGACTACGGGGACAAGCCCGCCCAGGAGAAGATCCAGTTCCTGAAGGAGTTCCCCGCCACCAGCAAGCTGCCCGCCGTCGTCAACGACCGCTTCTTCATCCTCGACTACAACGAGGGCATCAGCGGGCCGCGCAACCTCGACGGCTTGGAGAAGTTCGCCGCCTACCTCCGCGAGCTGGACAGATGAGCAGTCACGGCGAGACGGGCAGCGACAGGAGGCCGAGCAGTGATCATGCATATTTCCAAGATCGACGAGGTCCGGATAGCACCTCGGACCAAGGGCAGGAACCAGCACTCGCCGCTCGTCTCGCCGCCGCAAGCCGCACGCCGGCTACAGGCTGGTTCGCTGCCGCAGCGTGCCCGTGTACCGTCCTACGTCCAGCCCTTTCCCAGCGACCCACCCGTCGTCGTGATAGGTCGCCAGATGTCGGTCGGCCGCGTCGCCGATCAGCGACACCACTGTGCCGGTCTCGCCCTTGGCCTGCATGCGCTCGACCAGTTCCAGCGCCGCCCACAATGCGGTACCCGACGAGGCGCCAACCGGCAGCCCGGTGACCTCGCGGATATGCCGGGCCGCCGCCACACCGGCCGCGTCGGGCACGGGGACGATCAGGTCCACGAGGTCGGGCCGGAAGGCGGGCTCGACGCGCGGGCGTCCGATGCCCTCGATCCGCGAGGGCATCCCGGTGCTGTAGTCGGGCGCGTCGAGGGTCCATCCCGGGAAGTAGGCCGAATTCTCGGGATCTGCCACCGCGACCCGGCAGCTCTCATCGTGGGCCCGGATCCACTGGCCGAGGGTGGCCGAGGTCGCTCCGGTGCTCGCGCCCGTCACCACCCAGTCCGGCCGCACCTGCCCGAACAGTTCCTCCGCCAGGTCGTGCGGCGCGGCCCGCCCGAACTGGTCCAGGAAGTGCCCGTCGATCTCCCGTGCGGCGTTGTAGATCGCCAGCGGCGGTGTCACGAATCGGCACTCCCCGCCCAGCTCCTCCACCGGCCGCGCCCGCGCCCGGCTGCGCTCGCCCGGCATGACGACGATGTACGGCAGCCCGAGCCGCCGCGCGAACCACGCCTGGGCCACGGCCGCGTTGCCGCCGGTTGCCTCTACCACGGTCACGCCCTCGGCGATCGCCCCGTCGAGCACGGCCTGGCGGAACAGTGCCCTGGCGTGCCGGTGCCGCAGGCTCCCGGTCGGCTGAGCGGACTCGTCCTTCAGCAGCAGTCTGATCCCGGGTGCCGCTACTGGGAAGTCGATCAGCGGGGTGGACTCGCCCACCGTCAGCACGTCGAGCGCTCGCGTGTTCCAGTTCACCGTTCCACCATGCCCGGTGCGGCCCGAAAAGACCGCGCCCGTTCGCCACGAGCGAGCCGGTCAAAGAGGGATGCGGCCGGGATACGGCAGATACGAGCCACGTCCATCTGAAAGCGCAGGCCGAAAGGCGGAGCCGACAGCAGCGGCTTCGGCGGTGGGCCGCCGTACGGTGCGCGGGACCGTCATGGCCCGCGAACCGATGCAATGGCGATGACCTGCGGTGATGCGATCCCCAAGGCCGCACAGAGGTGAGGTTCAGCCGGTCTGCGGCCCCGGCGCGGTGCATTTCCGCCGTACTCCGGTGGCCCCCTCAGGGAGCGACGAACGACGTTCGGTGACGTGCGGGTCGTGCGGCTACGCGCATGACGTGTGGTCCCAGCGTGGTCCCCAGGAGGTCCGCGTGGACGCCCCCGCCGCTCATCTGATCACTCGGTCGCTCAGGTCCTCGGGTAGAGGCTCCGCTCCCGGGGAGCCACCGCGGTGCGGCTCTGGTTCCGGCGCCTCGCGGGACATGGGCGGAGCAGGAGAGATTCATGGCGATGCCCAGGAAGGGCTCTCGGCTCATCACCGTGGCCGACGTGGTGTTCCGGTGGCGCATCCGCCGTAGGCCCACCTACTGCGAGGGCGGCGGCTGGACTCCCCTCTCTTTCTCGGTGGAACACGCCGCACGACCCGCCGGCTAGAGACCGTCCACGGTGGCGCTCCTGCGGCCTGGTCTCGGCCGGGAGCAGGCAGCCGGTCCTCGCCGCCTTCCCCCTCGCTAGGCGGTGATCGTCAGGGTGGTCTGCGCCGGGCGCGGGCCACCCTCTGGTGCTTACGGCCCGGTCTGGGTGAGCGCGACGATGACGTGGAGCATGCTGTAGGCGGCCGTCATGGTCTCGGCATCGAAGGCGACGCTGCCTCGCCCGTCGCCTTCTCGCCTCCACGGGCACGACAGATAGCCTGTTCGGCAGGGCTTTGACGGGTGCCGGGCCCCGGCGAGTGAGGGAGACGATGTCGGCGACGCGACTGCTGGTCCTTGGCGTGGTGCGGCTGCACGGTCAGGCACACGGCTATCTGGTGGGCTCTGAACTGGAGTCGTGGGAGGCCGGGCAATGGGCAGGGCTCAGGTCGGGGTCGATCTACCACGCGCTGCGTCAGCTGGCCAAGGAAGGTCTTCTGGACACCAGCGAGGTGCACGAATGGCCGGGGCGCGTCGATTACGCCATCAACGACAAGGGCGAGGCGGAGTTCCTCGGGCTGCTCAGAAGCGCCCTGAGGGTTCCCGATCGGCGTCCGGAACTGCTCAACGCAGCCCTTGTGCTGCTTCCCGCGCTGCCCGAGGAGGAGGTGATCGCGCTGCTCAAGGAGCGGGTGCGCGCTTTGGAGGGTGAGCGGGCGCAGATCGTGGCCACGGCCCAGGAGGGAAAGCGCCCAAGGGCCGTGACAGAGTTGTTCGCCCTGCGCGCGGCGCAGGCGGCGGGCGAGGCGGCGTGGATCCGTGACTTGATCGGGCGGTTGGAACGCGGCGAGGAGTCGGCCTGATCGGCCGCAGACCGGTTTGACGGTACGAGGGTGGATGAGCCATAGTTCGATACCCAAATTTGGTTAACCAAATTTGGGTATCTCGAAGGAGTCTCATGCGCATCACGACAGCGGTACTTCTAGGGCTCGTCTCGATCCCCGCAACCCCGATCCCAGTGGCGGCGATCACCGCCCCCGTCTGCCGGCCGGTCAGCGCCAAGGTGGCGATGACCTCCAGCGGCCCCGCCGACCAGCACGTCGCCGGCACCCTGTGCCTGCCACGCGGCCATGCCGCCACCGTTCAGCTGCTCATTCCCGGCGGCTTCTATGGCCAGGCCTACTGGCGGATGCACGGCGACCGGCAGCGCCCCTCCTACGTGGAGACGATGACCGCCGCCGGGTACGCCACGCTGGCCATAGACCGTCTCGGTACCGGGGCGAGCTCCTACCCGCCGAGCGCCCGCTTCGGGCGCGACACCCACCAGATCGTCATCCGCCAGCTCATCCGGAAGTTGCGCGAAGGCCGTCTGGGCGGCGGACGGTTCGCCAAGGTCGTTCTGGTCGGCCACTCGCTGGGCTCGACCCTCGCCCGCACGGTGGCCGCCGCACATCCAGCGGAGGTGGACGGCGTCATCCTGACCGGTGAATCGAGCGTGCCGAACGAGGCCGCTTTCGAGCAGATGGGTGCGGGAATCCACCGCGCCGCCGACGACCCCGCCTTCGCCGGGCGCGGGCTCGACGACGGCTACCTCACCACCCGGCCCGGCCTGCGGGCCACCTGGTTCTACCACCGGCCCAACGCTGACTCCAAGGTCATCACCGCCGACGAGGCCACCAAGACGACCGACGTCTTCCCTCCCGGCGACTCCTACACCCCGCCCTCGATCAACAAGCACATCCAGGCCCCCGTACTGATCATCAACGGCGAGCACGACAAGCTACTGGCCGGAGCCCGCTCCTCCTCCGCCGCGCTGCACGCCCAGGAGGCCCCCTTCTACAGTCCCCGCGCCAAACTGGAGACCGTCGTGGTCCCCGGCACCGGGCACGTGCTCAACGGCCACCGCACCGCGCCCCACTGGTTCGCCCAGGCACGCGCGTGGGCCGACCGCCGCGTGGGCGGAGCGGCGCGATGAGCCACGAGCCGATCGACAGCCCGACCGGGTGGGTGGCCAGGCACGTCAAGAGCTACGCCGAGTCCGGCGGCGCTCGCGGTCACCTCTTCCACGGCGCCCCCACGCTACTGATCACGACGATCGGCCGCCGCTCAGGACTTCCTCGGCGCACCGCCCTCATCTACGGCCGCGACGGCGACCGCTACCTCGTGGTCGCCTCCAACGGCGGTGCCGCCGACCATCCGCTCTGGTTCCACAATCTGCTCGCCCAGCCACGGGTCAAGGTGCAGGTCGGGGCCGAGGTGTTCGACGCGGTGGCCCATCTGGCGGCCGAGGACGAGCGGCTGCGCCTGTGGGAGACGATGACCGGAATATGGCCGCGCTACACCGGTTACCAGCGAGAGACGTCAAGACAGATCCCGATCGTGATCATCGAGCGGGCGGCGATGCCAGACCTCGGCTGACGATGATCCGCAGCCACGCCCCATGCGCATCTCGTTGACCGCACACACGACGTTGAGCGTGACCTTGGCCAGTCTTGAGATCGCTTTCTAGGTCTCGAGGACCGCCGGGGTCACCCGGGCCTTCTCCGAGAAGATCTCCACCCGCACCACACGGCGCCCCGAACTCGAACGGACCATCACCCTGGCCCGGGAGGTGCGCGCCTCCGGCGTCGCGGTCACCCTGGTCGTCCACGAACACAAACGGCTCGGCCGCGGCCTGGCGCCGGCCGAGCTCCACCGCTGAATTCGGGGGCCGGCTGGCTTCACGCCACGAGAAGCCTCATGCTCTCGCGCGAAGCCGCACCTCCTTGGCTCCCGGAACTGGAGCGATCTCGCAAGCGCCGAGGTTAAAGATCAGATTGGCGGAGCGGTGCGGCGGAGCCGTACCACCACAAAGGCGAGCAGCCCGAGGGCGGCCAGCGCGAAGACCGCGTTGCCCATGAGGTCCACATGCGCGGGCGCTGGGAAACTCGGCGGCTGCGGGAAGCCGTGCCAGGCGTAGGTGACCAGGCCGGCAGCGCCCAGGGCGAACCTGTGCCAGGATCCCCAGCCCGTGCACCGGGACCAGCGCAGGATGAGCAGCGTCATGGTGGCGTAGAGCGCGAGGTAGAAGCCGACCGTGATCCACGCGGGCACGACGGACTCCAGCTTGATCCCCACCATGGCGAGCAGGTTGGGGATCCAGAACGCCAGCCCGGCCGCGATGGTGATCGCGAAGACGGTCCACGGGCTGGCCGGCATGGCCGGGAGGAGGGGGCGGCGGAATCGAGCGGACAGGAACGCGGTGATGATCAGGGTGACGGCCGTGATCGTCGTCCCGGTGATCTGAGCGGCCGACAACGGGTAGATGGCAGCCGGACTTGCCAGGGCGATGGGCACCGCGCCGCCTAGCAGGAACAGGATGGCTGGCACGGTGAGGCCGGCCTTGCCGAGCCAGGGGGTGTCCGGCCGGCGTGAGCCCGCCTCTACCATCGAGATCGGCACCGCGATGCTCCACACCCCATGGATGGCCAGGACGAACACGGTCCAGTAGGCGCCGATGCCCAGCGCCGGAATGAACCCGTAGTCGAGCAACCGCAGCCCGACATAGTCGGGATCGAACAGCGACCGGGTGAGCAGGCCCTCCTCGATAACGGCATAGGCGAGCCCGAGCAGGATGATCCCCGGCCACCCCAGCCGCCACCGGCGGGCGACCTCGCGGATCAGCAGCGCGCCACCGCCGTAGAGTGGGATCAGCCCGATGATCATCGGTAGGGCGTCGATGGCGATGTTGCCCAGCAGATACTCACCGACCAGCGGCGCGAGAATCAGCAGGCTCAGCGCTGGAAGAATGCGTTTGAACACGTCTGCCCTCACCGGTTGCAGAGCTCTGCATGCGGGGCAGTCCGCGAAGGGGCGGGGGCGAAGGTACAGGCGGATACGCGATCGAGAGACGGAGTGGCCGGCTCGTCGCGACAGTGCGTGTTCGACATGATTGAAAGCTACGTTGCTTTCAAAAATTCCGTCAATCAGTCGATATGCATAAATGCACTTAAAGACGGGTATATTGATGCGTTGATCCTGAAGCTGAATGCAACGAAACGTTGCATTGTGTGGCGTCGAACGCAATAGTGGTGTCATGCCCGAAGGAAGGTTGACTCTGCGGGAGCGCCAGCGCATCGCGACCGGCCTCGCCGAAGGCCGCTCCTACGCCGAGATCGCCAGGTGGCTGGACCGGCCGACCTCGACGATCAGCCGTGAGGTCGGCCGTAGCGGCGGCCCCGGTGATTACCGTCCCGAGCGGGCGCACCAGGCGGCGGCGCGGCGGGCGCGGCGCGGCACCCCGGCCCGTTCGCCCGATGCCGAACCCCGAGAGCGCAAGGTCTTGGAGGTGGAAGAGGGGGCCGTCGAGATGGCGGTCGGGATGGGCCTGCCGAAGATGGTGGCGCGGGTACTCATCGGCCTGTGGCTGAGCGAGGACGGCAGGCTCACTGCGGCCGAGCTGTCGCGCGGGCTGAACGTCAGTCCCGCCTCGATCTCCATGGCGGTGGGCTACCTGGCCCGACAAGGGCTGATCAGGCGCGAGCGTGATCCGCAGCGGCGGCGCGACGTCTACGTGGTCGACGACGACGCCTGGTACCACTCGACGGTGACCAGCGCGCGGCAGACGCTCGCGGCGGCGGAGATCACGAAGGCGGCTGGGGAGGCGCTCGGGCTCGACACGCCCGTGGGACGCCGCCTGGTCAGGGGCGGTGCGTTCCTGGAGCGGATCAGCCTGGACGCTCTGGCGTCGGCCGAACGCTGGCGCGACCTCCCGCCGTGATCGGACCGCTGGAATTGTGTCCCGGATTTCCAGTGCTGTCGTCCAATCGCCCCCTCAACGCCCACGAGGCCCTGTTCGACCCCGTGAACGAAACCGGGCCTGCCGTCAACGAAGCTGCTACCAGGTACACGCGATCGCATTGAGCCCGCTCAGCAGTTTCCGTTGCTGAGCGGCAGACCCGACGGAACGACAGTGTCGTCCGGTGTCGCCATGCTCGCCACCAGGTCTGACGCGATCGCGTGTACCGGGTGACACGAGTCTTAACGGCATCCCGGGTCGCGTGACCGGTGCATCGGCGATCGAGTCCTGCGCTGCTCGGCCGTACCGTCCGGGGTTCCGGCCCGGGCCGGGGCCCTATCGTCAGCCGACGCCGGCCCGGCGGATCTCGGGTGCGAACGGTGACCGCGTCCCGGTGCTCCAGGGCGGACGGTGCCCGGGAGGAGAGCGGTTGCACAGTGGCGTGAGCGGCGGGTCTGTCGTTGAGACCCGACAAGGGGCGCTATGACGTGGGCGATCTCCCGCGCGACATAGCCGATCCCGGTTCCGGTGGCCTGGTGGGTGGCGATGGCGTGCATGGACCGATCCCGGGCACTGCGAACCGATGATGACCTACCCGTCGCGGCCGCCGCCCGCGGTGAACCGGCTCGACCCGCACGCCGGCGGTGTGACCTCGGGGCAGCAGACGCGGCACCGCCGCGCTCACGCAGCCTGACGTGCTCGGTCGCGTCCTCGGCTCCAGCACGCTGACCACCTGGAGCTTGTGTTCGTCTGCCCATGTCGACGCCGTGGTTTGGTCGCGCACAGAGCATCATGGCTACGTTGTGCCGCTCATCGCCACCGCGGCCGCGTTGACCGCAGCCTTGGCCCAACTGGTCATGACGCTCTCGGGGCCGGTCAGGACCGGCGCGGCCCGTTCAGGCACCGGACCACAGGGCGGTGAGCAGCGCGTTCAGCCGCTCTGGCGCCTCGACGTGCGGGTAGTGGGCACTGCCTGGCACCTGCTCGTGCCGGGCGCCGATCCGCTCGGCCGTGACCCGTGCGCAGGCCATGAGAGGAACGCCGCCGCGCTCCCGGTACGGGCCGGGGGCGCCCTCCCAGGTGCCCGAGACGACCAGCTTGGGGAAGGCCGCCGCCCGCAGCGCCGGCAGCGGGAGGCCCGCCTCCCAGCAGACGCGTTCGCGCAGCGCCGTGGCGGCCGCGCGCAACCGCCTATCGCCCATCTCCGGCTCCGGCGTGCCGGCCGAGTCGGCGGCGGCTCGCAGCCACTCCTCGGGCGTCAGGTCGGGAAGGCCGGCGTAGGCGGCGCGGTTGGCGCGCAGCGCCTCGGCCACGGCGGGGTGGTCGGCGGCCGCCTGGTAGCAGCCTGGCTCGACCAAGGTGAGCGAGCGCACCGCCTCCGGCCTGCGCGCCGCCGCGATCATGGCTCCGACGGCGCCGTAGGAGTGGCCGACCAGGTGCGCGCCCGCGCCGAGGAGTTCGGCGACGTCGTCGGCGTCGGCCAGGTAGTCGCCGGGGAACCTGTCCCCGGCGTCCGGGCTGCCGCCGCAGCCCCGGCGGTCCATCAGGAGCAGCCGGAACCGGCCGGCCAGCGGGCGTTGCGCTGCGAACCCGTACACCGGGTCGTCGCCCCAGCTCGTGGAGCCGTGCACGAAGACCGCCGGCGGCCCGGAGTCAGGGCCGAGCGCGGTCACGTGCACGTCGCCCGGCAGCGGGCCGTTCGCGCGGAACATCGGGGTGGGGGCGGACATCCGACTCCTCCTTGAACGGCGTTTAATGCTCTTGAACGTTGTATAAGGAAATTGAAGGCGACGTCAAGGCAGGTAGGGTGATCGCGTGCCGTCGTCAGAGTCCTCCGGCGGGTCCGTGTGGCTGCGTCCCGAGCGGCCGCCGCGCGACCGTCAGCTCACCCGCGAGCGGATCGTCGACGTGGCGGTCGCCGTCCTCGACGCCGAGGGTCACCGCGGCCTGTCGATGCGCCGCGTCGCCACCGAGCTGGGGGTGACCGCCGGGTCGCTGTACTGGTACGTCCACACCAAGGACGACCTGCTGGAGCTGGCCCTCGACCGCGTGCTGGCCGAGGTGCGTGCCGCTCCCGGCACGTCCGACTGGCGGGACGGCCTGGCGGCGCTGGCCCGCAGCAACCGTGCCATGCTGCTGCGCCACCGGTGGGCCCTTTCCGAGCTGACCGTCAGACCCAATCTCGGCCCGAACGCGCTCGCCCTGGCCGAGACCGGGCTGCGCCTGCTGGAGCGCGCCGGGTTCGCCGGCTCCGACCTCGACGCCGCCATGGCCGCCGTCAACGACCACGTGGTCGGCGCGGTCATCACAGAGGTCGCCTGGCGCGACACGCTGGCCCGCATGAGCGGGACCGGGTCCGGCTGGGACGAGCGGGCGGCCGAGTACCTGCGCCAGGTCACCGAACGCCACCCGACGCTGGCCGGCCGGATGGCCGCCGCGGGCGAGATCGACGTCGAACGCGAGAGCGAGCGGCGCTTCGCGTTCGGCCTCGGCTGCCTCCTGGACGGCCTCGCCACCCGGTGCGCGACCCCGTCCCCGTCATAGCCCCGAGCGACGCGCGGGGCCGGGGAGCAGGCTGCTGTGTATGCGGCGGCGCTGAGGGCGATCGGGGTGCGGGCCGAGCCCGACTCCGAGGACGAGCGAGCCGGTCAAAGAGGGATGCGGCCGGGATACGGCAGATACGAGCCACGTCCATCTGAAAGCGCAGGCCGAAAGGCGGAGCCGACAGCAGCGGCTTCGGCGGTGGGCCGCCGTACGGTGCGCGGGACCGGAATGGCCCGCGAACCGATGCAATGGCGATGACCTGCGGTGATGCGATCCCCGAGGCCGCACAGAGGTGAGGTTCAGCTGGTCTGCGGCCCCGGCGCGGTGCATTTCCGCCGTGCTCCGATGGCGCCCCTCCTTCGAGGTGAGAGCGGCGAGGGCGGGGGCGTACAACGGCGGCAGACCCTCGGGGGGCGGCAGGGCTTCGACGCCGCTGGTGCCACCGGCAAGGTCACTCTTCGCAGGAGGCGTTGTGCCGGCTCTCCCCACCCGGCCCGGGAACGGTCACGATCGGTTTGTTCACGGGTACCAAATCGCGCATATCTGATGGAATGTAGCGGTTGTGATCTTTCCCTGGGTGCGGGCAGGGCTGGAGGCGAGGGATGCAGCCGAAGGTGGAACTGGCCGGCCGGTACCGGCTGGAGGAGCCGCTGGGCCGGGGCGGGATGGGGGAGGTGTGGCGGGGGGTCGATCTGCGGCTGCGGCGTCCGGTCGCTGTCAAGATCCTTCCGTTGACGATCGCGGCGGACCCGGCCGGGGTGGCCCGATTCCGGCGGGAGGCCGAGGTCGCCGCGGCGTTGAATCATCCCGGTATCACCACGGTGTTCGACATCGACGAACACCTGCACGGGGATGAGCGCTGGCTGTTTCTGG
Organism: Streptosporangium sandarakinum; assembly: GCF_050942225.1. Classification (NCBI taxonomy): domain Bacteria; kingdom Bacillati; phylum Actinomycetota; class Actinomycetes; order Streptosporangiales; family Streptosporangiaceae; genus Streptosporangium; species Streptosporangium sandarakinum. The sequence goes on along the minus strand of NZ_CP192034.1, from coordinate 4,240,956 downwards.
TGATGGAGCTGATGGTCGGCCGCGACCTGCGTCACCTGCTCGCCGCCAGCCCCGGGGGCCTGCCGATCGAGCGGGTGACGGAGCTGGCCGTGCAGATCACCGATGCGCTCGCCGCCGCCCACCGCCGTGGTGTGGTGCACCGTGATATCAAACCGGCCAATCTGTTCCTGCTGGAGGACGGCCGGGTGAAGATCTGCGACTTCGGGATCGCCCGTCTCGCCGACGCCACGAAGATCACCGCCACCGGCTCTTCGGCGGGGACCCCGCTGTACATGGCGCCCGAGCAGATCCGGGGCGGGCAGGTAGACCACCGCACCGACCTGTACGCCTTCGGCTGCGTCCTGTACGAACTGCTCACCGGGACCACCTGGATCGAGACCGGCTCCAATGTCGGCGCGATCCTCTACCAGCACCTCGACCGGCACCCGGCGCCACCGAAATCGTCACGCCCGGAGATCCCCGACCATCTCAACGCGCTGGTACTGGACCTGCTGGCCAAGCAACCCGGCGACCGGCCCCAGAGCGCCGCGTCCGTCGCCGAACGCCTGCGCCGATTCCCTGACGAGCCACCTCAGGCGCAAAAGAGCCGACGCCCTCCGGCAGAGACGATCGACACCCCGGACGCGCCCGCGGTGAAACCAACGCCGCTCCTGCTGGTACGGCACATTACGCCGCCACCAGCGCACGCCCCGAGCCGAATACGGCGCCGCACCGTTCTCTTCGGCGGTCTCGGGGTGGCCGTCCTCGCCGGCGGTTCCGTGGCATTACTGCTGAACACCGCATTCGACCCCCACATCACCCTCACAGGTCACACCGACGATGTCTTATCGGTGGCGTTCAGCCCCGACGGCAGAACCCTCGCCACCGGCAGCGGCGACAACACCGTCCGGCTGTGGGAGGCGACCACCGGCCGCACCACCGCCACCCTCACCGGCCACACCGAACCGGTCTCCTCGGTGGCGTTCAGCCCCGACGGCAGAACCCTCGCCACCGGCAGCGGCGACAACACCGTCCGGCTGTGGGAGGCGACCACCGGCCGCACCACCGCCACCCTCACCGGCCACACCGAACCGGTCTCCTCGGTGGCGTTCAGCCCCGACGGCAGAACCCTCGCCACCGGCAGCGGCGACAACACCGTGCGATTGTGGGAGGCGGCCACCGGCCGCACCACCGCCACCCTCACCGGCCACACCGAACCGGTCTCCTCGGTGGCGTTCAGCCCCGATGGCAAGCTTCTCGCCACCAGCAGCGATGATAAGACCGTGCGGTTGTGGGAGGTGACCACCGGCCGCACCACCGCCACCCTCACCAACCGCAGCACCGTCCCCTCGCCGACCGCCCCCCTGTCCCCTCCCATCATCTACACCGGCGGTTTCCACTCGGTGGCGTTCAGCCCGGACGGCAGGTTCCTCGCCGCCGGCAGCGGCGATGACGCCGTGTGGTTGTGGGAGGTGGTCATCGGCCGCACCGTCCCCTTCTTCTTCAACAGACATAGCACCGCCACTTTCACCGGCCACACCGAACCGGTCTCTTCGGTGGCGTTCAGCCCGGACGGCAGGTTCCTCGCCGCCGGCAGCGGCGATGACGCCGTGTGGTTGCGGGAGGTGGACACCGGCTTCATCAACACCATCCTCACCGGCCACACCGACGGCGTCTGCTCGGTGGCGTTCAGCCCGGACGGTGAGACTCTCGCCACCGGCAGCCGCGACAACACCGCCCGGCTGTGGAAGCTCACCTGACCCCTTCCCTTCAGATGGGGGTGCCACCGCGGTACGGCAGAAACGCACTGCGCCGGGCCGCCGGCCTGGCCGCGTTTGCGGGCGGCCTCCGGGCCGTTCTCGGTGTCGCGGCGGCGGTCTTCAGCCAGGGCGAAGGAAGGCCGGAACCGGAGCACCTCGCCATCATGGCCCCGCCCTGCGAGAGGGGACGGCAGGTGCGGGCAGCCCTGCCCCGAGAGCCGGGTCAGTTGACCTCACACCCAGCAGCGGCCCCGCCCTCCGCACAAGGACGGGGCCGCGTTGCCTCATGGGGTACCGGCCGGCGAGCTACCGGCGGGCCTGCTGCTCCTTGGCGGCCTGTAGGAGCGCCATCCACGCCGAATGACGGTTGTCCACCTCGCTCCACCACGCATGCCGATGAATCTCCAGAGCCAACTTCTGGCTGCGCGCAAACGCGGTCTGCCACTTCTCGCCCGCCAGCGTGGGCAGCTCGGCCTCGTTGGTGAGGAAGTCGGTCTTGAGCTTCAGCAGGTCAGGAGGTGGTTCGTAGGCCATGCGGCGATCCAGGCCGACCACGAGTGCGATCAAGCAGCGCCTCTCTGCCCGCTCAGGTGGCACGAAGCACCCTCGGACGTCGGCGGCGTTCCCAGCCTCGCCGAGGGCCTGCCATTTGGCCGCCAAGCCCTCCCGCTCCTCCTGCGTCCGGAACGCGACAGGCGCCCCGCCTCCCCTACGGGGCGGAGGGGCGCCTGTTGCCCAGATCAGCGCTCGCAGACCAGGCCGTCGCCGTCGCGGTCCTGGTACCAGGCGTACTCGGGGTCGACGCCGCGGCGGTACGGGCCGTACCCGTTCCGGTTGGCCTCGGCGCAGGTGCCGAACCGCGGATCGTTGTCGGCCGGCGGGTCGGGCGTCGGAGCCGGGGTCGGGGTGGTCCGGCCGGTGTGCCGGTGTCGCACCGGCCGGACCACAAGCGCAGATGCTCCCGCTCGGCCTTGGCCTGCTCGGTGCGCATCACGTCGATGTAGCGGTCGTTGGGCCGCTCCCGCTCGGCCTTGGCGTACCCGTAGCGCACCAGGTTCCTGTCAGTGAACACCCCGGTACGGCCCCAGACGTACCGGAGCGCGCGACCGTAGGGCCTTCGAGGAGTCTGGGTGCAGAAATTGGCGCTTGGAGCGTGATCTTCGTTTCGGTTCGGTGACTGCTCTCGTTTGTCCTGGTTGCGGGGCCTACGTTCCTGGGCCATGCCTTTCGAATTTCTCTCTGATGAGCAGATCGCCCGCTATGGTCGCTTCCCTGAGGAGCCCTCACCGGCAGAGCTGGAGCAGTTCTTCCGGCTGGACCGTGCGGCCCTGGACGCTCTGGCGAGCAAGCGGCGCCCTGCGACGATGCTGGGGTGGGCGGTGCAGTGGGGGACGGTCCGGATGCTCGGGGTGTTCCTGACCGAGGACCCGCTCGTGGTGCCTTCCGGCGCAGTCGCTTTCGTCGCCGAGCAGCTTGACCTCGACCCGGCCTGCCTGGCTGACTATGGCCGGCGTCCTAAGACCGCCTACGAACACGCGTGGGAGATCCGCGAGCTGCTTGGCTACCGCCGACTTCGGCGCATGTGAGGCTGAGGTGCGGCAGTTCGTGGCCGCGCGGGTGTGGGCCTCAGTGGAAGGGCCGCGGGCGTTGTTCGACCGGGCGCAGGTGCACCTGCTGAAGGAGCGCATCTTGCTGCCGGGCATCAGCGTGCTGGTACGGCTGGTCGGCGAGGTGCGGCGGGCGGAGACCGAGCGGGTGTACGCGCTGCTGTCGGGCCGGCTGTCGGATGACATGCACCAGCAAGGCGGCCCGCACGATGGCTTCGGCGATGGAGGTGCTGATCGCCGCGCCGGAGGCGACGGAGGATCGGCTGGTGTCGCTGGTGGAGGTGTGGAAGGCGATCGAGGAGGTGGTGCCGCGCGAGAGGCTGGCGGCCGCGGTGGAGACGGTGGTGGAGTTCGTGCCGGTCACCGACGACGACGCGGCGGCCGAGTGGCGGGCTGAGCTGGTCAAGCGCTACCGGACGGTGCAGGGCTTCATCGAGCCGCTGCTGGAGGTGATCCGGTTGCGGGCGGTGGAGGCGGGCGCATCGATGTTGGCGATGGTGCGCACCGCGGCGGCGATGGCCAAGAGCCGACGCCGCTACAGCCCGGCCGACATCGCCGCCCACGACGAGCTGATCACCGGCTCCTGGCGGGGCTTGGTGCACCGCAACCCGGACTTGCCCGCCGGGCAGGTCGACAAGGCGGCGTTCGTGCTGTGTGCACTCATGCACCTGCACGGCGCGTTGCGGCGGTGCAATGTGTTCGCCGAGGGCTCCGAACGCTGGAGCGACCCCCGCGCCCGGCTGCTGGCCGGGCAGGCGTGGGAGCGGGCGCGACCGCAGGTGCTGGCCTCACTGGAACACGAATTGGAGCCGGCCGGGCACCTGGCCGAGCTCGCCGGCGCGCTGGAGGCCGCCTACACCCGAGTACTGGACGGGCTCGGCGGCAACACCGCGGTGCAGTTCGTCGGCGGCCGGCTACGGCTGGAGAAACTCGGCGCGCTGGCCGAGCCGCCGCTGATGAAGGAACTACGGGCGCTGGTCGGCGGCATGCTGCCGCGAGTGGATTTCCCCGAGCTGCTGCTGGAGGTCTTCGACCGCACCGGCCTGCCGGCCGACTTCACCCACGTCTCCGGCGCCGACACCGCGATGGAGGACTTCCCGATGAGTCTGGCCGCGCTGATCGTGGCCGAGGCGTGCAACGTGGGCTTAGTGCCGATCGAGAAACCGAACGTGCCCGCCCTCACGCGGGCCCGGTTGCAGCAGGTCGACCAGGGCTATCTGCGCGGCGAGACGATCGCGGCCGCCAACGCCCGGCTGATCGCCGCCCAGTCCGGCATCGGCATCGTCCGGCATTGGGGCAGCGGGCACATCGCATCGGCCGACGGGCTGCGCTTCGTCGTCCCAGTGCAGAGTCTGCATGCCGTGCACAACCCGATCTACTTCGGTCGGCAGAGTGGCGCGACCTGGCTGAACGTCGTCAACGACCAGGTGATGGGCATCGGTGGGCTGGTCGTGCCCGGCACCTTGCGCGACTCGCTGTTCATCCTGGACGCCATCTTCAACCTGGACGGCGGACCGCGGCCGGAGACCGTCGTCACCGACACCGCCAGCTACTCCGACATCGTCTTCGGCCTGTTCGCGATCTGCGGCTACCAGTTCTCCCCGCGCATCGCCGACCTGGCCGACACCCGGCTGTGGCGCACCAACACCGCAGCCACCTACGGCCCGCTGGAAAACATGTCCCGCCATGTCGTCCGCCTGGATCGGATCCGCTCCCACTGGGGCGACAGCTGCGCGTGGCCGGCTCGCTGACGATGGGCACGGTGCGTGCCTACGACCTGATCCGGATGCTGTCGGTCGACGGCCGTCCCACCGGCCTGGGGGAGGCGTTCGTGCACTACGGCCGCATCTTCAAAACTCTGCACCTGCTGCAATTTCTGCACGATGAGGGCTACCGGCGGATGATCGGCGCCCAGCTGAACGTGCAGGAGGCCCGCCACCGGCTCGCGCGGAAGATCGCTTTCGGTAACCGCGGCCAGCTGCGCCAGCGCTACCGCGAAGGCATGGAAGACCAGCTCGGCGCTCCGGGCCTGGCGCTGAACGCCGTGGTGTGGTGGAACAGCCTCTACCTCGACGCCGCCGTCACCCAGCTGCGCGAGCAGGGCTTCCCCGTCACCGACGAGATGTGCGCCCGGCTGTCGCCGATCGCCTACGAGCACACCAACTTCCTGGGCCGTTACGCCTTCGCCCGTGCCGGAGCCGGAGACGGGCTGCGGCCCTTCCACACCGGCGACCCGCTCTGACGACCCCCACACCCGAGAGCGCGGGAGCCGTCAGGGCGGGGGCCGTACGAGGCCGGGGCAGGTACCGCTTCAGCAGCCGCCCCGCCCACGGCGGCCTGGCTTCCGCGCCGGCCTGCTGGCGCGACGGGCGCCGGCCGAGCTGGTCGGCACCGGCGCGCTGGTGAGGGTGGTAGCCGGCTCTGGCATCATGGCCGCCCCCCTGTCGGGCGACGTTGGCGCGCAACTCCTGGCCAACAGCCTGGCCACCGCGGCCGCGCTGGCGGGGCTCGGAAGTCGTGGCCGTCTCCGCTTCCGAAACATGATCCTCTCGGAGGTGCCGTGACCTGCGCAGATCGGCTCGCCTTGGGGCTGAGGACATATTCGGGAGGATGCTTTCACTGACGCCGGTGACGCATGGTCCCGATGCTCGTCAAGACGCTGATGATGTTGCCGGTCCGCCCTGTTATGGCCGCCTTGAGTGGCATTGTCACGCTCCAACGCTGGACGATTGGATCAAGAGGTGATCTTCTCCGGTGCGTCACAGGCGGGTTGCCGAGGCGCCATCCATGTCACTGCCTGTCCCGCCCGGCCCGGTTCTCTTGCCGCGGGCGAGTCATCGGCCCGCGCCGTCCTCGAAGAGAAGGAATCGTGACCATGCCCATGCTGACCTACACCGTCCTCACCGACCCGGCGTCCCTGGAAGCGTCAGCGGCCGGGCGGCCGTCCATGGGGACGGTGTACCTGCTCGTCACCAACACCGGACAGCAGGCGGCGTACTGGTCCACGATCACGGTGTCGATGCCCGTCGGCAACGGCGACGGCCACCTCACCTCGAACTTCAACAAGATCAAGCCCAAGGTCCGGTACGTCCCGAAGCCGGGCACCTCGCCGAGCACCCCACCGTCGGTGAACGTCCAGCGGCAGGGCTCCAACGCCTTCCAGGTCACCGCCTCTGCCGGCACAGGCCGTTTCGACCGCGGCGACTACATGGTGCTGACGCTGAACGACGTCACCGTCGCCCGCACCGCCGGGCTGGCCGTGCTGACGGTGACCGAGACGACCGGCAGAACCAACCCCAAGCCCGGGAAGAGCCTGCCCCCCAGCGACACGATGGTGGCGGTGGTGAAGACCGCTTCAAAGGAGCTCTCGCCGCACAGCTTCCGTCCGGACAAGGCCATGGTGGACGTGGACGCCGGTGAAAAGCCCGTGCTGCGCTGGGAGGGGCCCGCCGGCTTCGGCTACCAGATCATGTACCCGGGCGCGCCGCAGCCCGTCCCCGTCTCCGGGAGCAGCTGGTCACCGCCCGCCCCGAAGCGGGCCACCACCTACATCCTCATCGCCACCGACCCCGCCACGCAGCAGCAGCACTTCCTCACCACGACCGTTCAGGTGCGCAATCCCGAACTCGAAACGCTCACCGCCACCACCGAGATCAAGACACCCCGGGTCCAAGGGATCGCGAGCAACTGGGGCCTCACCATCACCGGCACAGGGGCGGAGATCTCCGACACCTCCGGCGTAAAGGGGACGTTGACGGCCGGCGATGCCATCCTCAGTGGCGTGGCCACCCAGTATGTGAAGGGGCTTAACGCCGGCGAGGGAGACATCACCTTCCTCCAGGGCGGGGTGAAAGTCTGGAGCGCACTCGGCTCCAGCGAGCGGGGCACCCTGGAGGCCAGCGGCTTGTACACCGGGTATGTGCAGGGGTTCAACAGCGGCGAGGGAGTCATCGGCTTCTACCCCGGCGGGGTGAAGATCTGGCATGAAGGCGGCTCCGGCGTGCGGGGCACTCTGGAGGCCAGCGGCATCAGAGCCGATTACGTGAGCGGACCTAATGACGGTGACGGAGACATCAGGTTCCTCCAAGGCGGAATGAAACTCTGGAGCGCACTCGGCTCCAACGATCCGGGCACCCTGCACGTCAGCGGCATCAGAGCCGATTACGTGAGCGGACCTAACGATGGTGACGGAGACATCAGGTTCCTCCAAGGCGGAATGAAACTCTGGAGCGCACTCGGCTCCAACGACCTGGGCACCCTGTACGCCCGCAAGGTCAACGGCGGAGTGGCCTCAGGACGAAGCACCCCTAGGTATGGCTGGAGGCAAACTGGAGGGAACGCTTTCGCCATCACCGTCGATACCTCCGCCGCCGGGTTCACCAGCAGCCCCCTTTACCTCATCGCCATCGAAGGTACCGACGGCCTGGGATATGACATCAGCACCAGTGTCATCTTCTACCCCAGCGCCACCGGCTTCACCGTTTACCTCAGATGGCGCGACAACCAGCCCCTGACGGTCGCCGATGCCGAGCGGATGGGCTGGCACCTCAACTGGGTCGGCTACGAAACTTCCTGACTTCACCACCGCTCAAGGAAACAACCCCTGCACACGACATGGGCCCGGAGGATACTCCGGCCCATGTCGTCGTGGAGGTGATGCAGGTAAGGCGCGTTGATCACCAGCGCCCTGCCAAGCGCGTCGCGTCTGTCCCGCTCCAGCGGCTCGTGCGCCCCCTCACCGGACCCAGGAGGGAAGAACCGCCCCGGCCGCGACCGACGGTGATCATGGACATGGGACGCCGCCGGCCAACAACTGCACCGGCGGCGAGGCCTCCCGGGGCGGAGTAACGGCGAAACAGCCGGTGGCGGTAAGCCGCGCCGTCGCAGGGCGCGAACGGCCCGTGCAGGGCGACGGCGGGCAGGAGGGAGCGTCAGTGCCTGGCCTGATCGACGTGGCGCGGCCGGGTGAGCGGGGTGCTCGCGGCCCTGGCGCATGCCGACGACCCACCGGTCAGTGCGCGACCGAAGGTGCTGCCGGGCACGCCGGGGATCAGGCGATGGTGAGCGGCCCGTCGCCCAGGTACGCCGCCAGCGGAGCGGTCATCCGGTCCCGGGCCGGCGGATGCAGCTCCAGCCCGTTGGCGCAGGCGGCGAGGTGGCCGACCTCGGTGGAGGCCATGGAGTCGAGGTCGCCGAGCAGCTGGACCGCGCGCGGGACCACCCGGGCGAGGGTGTCCTGCACGCAGTAGCGGACGTACAGCGACTCGGCGAGCGTCGACTCGTCCGGGCTGCCGTCGTCGATCCGGCGGGCGACGCTCTCCGCGGCCGACATCGCGCCCTCGGCCTCCACCAGCAGCCCGACCTGCTCGGCCTCGGGCACCTGGTTGTCGAGCAGTACCCGCTCGACCAGTGCGCTGACGGCCCCGAGATAGCTGCCGGTCATCAGCAGCTGGAACCAGGCGAAGCCCGCGGTCAGTATGACCTCCGGCTGCCCCTCGGGGGCCGAGGCGCGCACCAGCCAGTCCGGCTCCACCAGGGCGTTGTCGAGGGTGACCTGCTCGCTGCCCGCCCCCGCCCCGCCGACGCTCATACCGTCAAGCCCTGCGGGCACCAGCGCCACCACCGGTATCCCCTCGCGGCGGTCGTCCTCCCAGTTGGGGGCCATGACACTGACGGCGAGCAGGTCCATCGACCGGGCCAGACTGCACGGGCGCGTCCTCCCGCTGGTCAGCAGGCCGTCGGGCGACAGCGTGGCGGTCATCGCGGGGGACAGGATGCCGGCGCCGGGACGCTCCTCGGCGAAGCCGAACGCCACGAGCTGATTGCCGACGGCCAAGCTCTCGACCAGCATCGACCTCTGGTCATCGTCGGGGGTGGCCAGGCCGACCAGGATGGCCATCGAGAGGTGGTGCCAGGTGGTGGCCACGGCCAGCGACGGTGTCCTGCTGCCCAGCGCGCGCTGCACCCGCAGAGCGTCCAGGGCGGTGGCTCCCCGCCCCCGCTGGTCGCTCGGCGCCACCAGCCCGAGGCCGCCGTTGTCGCGGAAGAGCTGGAGGCCGGGGCTATCAGGGCCCTCCAGCTTCATGAGGGGTAACGCCCGCAGGCTCTCGTCCAGCCCCGGCAGCAGCTTCGCCACAGTGGCGCGTTCCCGCTCCAGAAATCGCATGTCCTCTCCCACTTCCCCGGGACAACCACCCGGTCAACGGTCCAGGCCGGCTTCCAGCGCCCGGGCGACGTCCAGCAGATGCCACACCGCCCCAAGGTGCCGGGCGACCCTGCAAGGCACGGTACCCGGGCAGCACCGCGTGCGGCGCCCCAGTTCTGCTTCTCGCCGACGGCCGCATCCGCGTGCAGGCACTCCTGCAAGACCCCATCGAAGGCGGCGTTCACCCGATAGTGATGTACGTGATAACAGCCCATTGTCACGTACATGGGCGATCATGGCGGCGTGGCGACCTGGAGCTCCGTCCGCCGAGGCGGTGCGCGATTCCGGTACGTTATCCGGTGCATCACCACAAGCGTCGCCAGGCGGGCGGCATGAGCGCCGTGCCGAAGGTCACCGCCCTTCGTGGTGGAGGCGTCAGCCTCGCCGCGGCCGCCGGCGCCTTCCTGGCCACGCCGTGCACGGCCAACTCCAACACTCACCGCGCCTACGCCTCGGCCATCGACCGCGTCATCGCGCTGCTCGGCCGGGACCGGTCGCTCGCCGACGTCACCGACGCCGAGATCGGCACCGCGCTCACCGAGCTGTGGGGCCGATGCGCGCCGGCGACCTGGAACCGCAACCGCGCCGCCGTCACCTCCTGGCTGCTCTGGTGCCAGACCAAGAAGCACTGGGCGGCGCCCTGCGTCCCGGCCGAGGCCGAACGCCGTAAGGAGAGCGCCGGCGAGACCCGCGCGGTCGCCAAGACCATCGTCCACCGGCTGCTGTCGCGCCGCGACATCCCGCTGCGGGAGAAGACGCTGTGGCGGATGCTGTACGAGACCGCAGCCCGGGCCGCGGAGATCCTGGCGCTCAACGTCGAGGACTTGGACCTGGAGCACCGTCGCGCCCCCGTCCGCTCCAAGGGCGGCGCGATCGAATGGGTGTACTGGGACAGCGGCGCCGCCCACCTGCCGCCCCGCCTGCTCCGGCTGCCCGACGGCAGTACCCGCACGCACGGCCCGCTGTTCCTGTCCGAACGACGTCCCGTGCCGGCCCGCCGCCCGGGCGCCGGCGACATCTGCCCGCACACCGGCCGCGCCCGCCTGGGTTACGACCGCGCCCGTGTCCTGCTGGAGAAGTACGCCGGGCTCGGTCTGCACCAGCTGCGCCACAGCGCCGCCACCCACCTCGGCGAGGCCGGGGTCCCGCTGCAGCTCATCATGGGCAAGACCCGGCACAAGAACCCCCGCACCGCCATGCGCTACGTCAAACCCGGCCCTGAGGCCATCGCCAAGGTCACCGAGGTCCTGGCACCCCGCCGCCGAACCCACTGATCAATTGAGTGGCGGCTGCTGGTTGATCACCGATCGCTAACAGGCGAAGAAGCCGCAGGTCGCCACCGCCAATTCCTGCACTCAGCTTCCTCGAAGGCCGTGACCTCGGTGGCCTTCAGTCGGGACGGTACCCGCCTGGCCAGCGGCGGCCCTGACAAGACGGTACGGATCTGGAATGTGGCGTTGCCACATGATCTCCTGCGGGCGGTGTGCGGCATCGCGGGCCGGTCGTTCACCCCCGAGGAGTGGCGGCGATACATCCCCGGCGAGCCGTACCGTCAGCCCAACTGCCCGGCCGTTCGATGAGGTCAGCCGAGGCCCATCCCGGCGCCTTCCTGCCCAGCCTCGCCACCGGCCTGAACAACCTCTCGATCCGGATGGTGGATCCGGTGCGGCGCGACGAGGCACCGGAAGCCATCACCGAATCCGCCGCCCTCGGCGAGGGCTCGGCGGAGATGTCCTCGCTATCTGCCATGAGGGCTTGGAACAGGTTTCAACAGAGTGATGAGCTGCCGCCTTCCAGGGCCCGATACAGCGTCGACCGGCCCACCCCGAGATCCTTGGCGATCGTGGTGGCCGCCTGGCCGCGGCTCCGCCGGGCGCGGGCGGCGGCCAGGACGTCCTCGCTCACCGCGCGGGGGCCGGCCGCCTGCGCGGCCACGCTCCAGAAGCCGGCGTTCAGGCTCGGCGGTAAACGTCACGGCGCGTCCTCCTGGATGAGGGCGGTCAGCGTACGCTCCCGCTCCACGTCCTGGCCGGTGAAGGGGTGGCGGCGGCAGGCCACCCGGATGCGGCCCTTCTCGGCCCTCCGCTCGGGTTCGTGTCACCAGCCGCAAAGTAGCTGTGAGTGGCCCATAGCCCAAGTACGGCTGGAAGGGACAGCCGGTTGACACAAAGCTTGATATCAAGCAACCCGACCTGCGGAAACGCCCCTGTGATCGCTATCGCGCCGGACTTATCCCGCCATGTTCGAGCCGTAATCCTCGCGCACACACCCGCCGTGACCAGGAGGCTGTCCCTTTCGGCGTTACTTGGTCTGCGCCCCGGTAACGCTGTCTGAGCTTCAGGAGGACAGGCGGGTTCTGGAGGCGGGCAGCCAGGTGCGGCAGCGCCGCGTCTGCTTCGTCGGCACCGATGCGCAGGTGGAGCCCCAGGCTGCGGGCAACCCGGCGGTGGTTCTGTAGGCGGTTCGCGACACCGTTTGTAGGCCAGCTTCGACACCAGTCCTGACGGGCGCCGGAGTGTGTTGTTGAGTTTTGACACCACCCCAATGGTTGCAGTGGGACTATCGAGATGCTACGCAGCGTGAGGGAGCATCCCAGTGCCACCCTCCGGTGCCGAAACCTCGGCCTTCGCGCTATCCGGCGCGGACCCCCACGCGACCTGTAACGATCGGTCTACTTGACGGTTGGGGCCCACGCTCGGGAGGAGGACGCCGATTCGGGATGCTCGACAGCCGACGTGCGGGACTTGGTCGTCAGCTGTCGAGTTTGGCCGCCTGCATGGTGCCGAGCCGCCGCACGAACCGAGCGGTGACGATCGCCGTCGGCACGACCAACACGTGCAGGACCAGGCTGGCCCAGGCGCCTGGCGTGAACTCGTACCTCAGGCTAGAGGTGCTGTAGTCATAATCTGTGGTGAGGAGTTTCGTCCACTCGATCCAGAAGAGAGGCCAGGTCAGGAAAGTGACCAGCCACAGGGCCCACCATGTGTGCAGGAGACCGGCCGGGGCTGTCGTGCCGCCGCGTCCAGGGGGGCTGGAGGCGTGCCAGATGTCGTCGGCGATCTGCTTGGGCAGCCACAGGTTGCCGATCGGGATGAACCAGCCGAATACGGCCATGGAGGGGCGGTAGCGCAGCCCGCCGGGCGCGAGCCGTTCGGCGACGACTCTTACCCGGAAGAACCAGAGCAGCCAGCACGCCGTCAGTCCCAGGCCGGAGACGATCTGGGCCACCAACATGATTTTGCTGGCCGTCTCATCGAAATTGCGGAGGCCGTCGTAGGTCTCTGCCTGGTACCACCGTCCTGCATCCTTGGCAACATTGAGCTGGTGAATCACTGTGCTCACGGAGACCAGGGTGAAGAGGGCAAGCAGCACAGAGCCGGTGATCTCGTAGCCGGTGGCAGAGTGCAGCAGGTCACGGCCGCGCATATGGCGGCGTTCGTTGACCAACGAGGGCCGGGGGGCCCGCGGCTGATCCGCGTGGCCGAACGGTGGTGGCGCCATCGTTCGGGGGCCGCCACCGTCGGCCGCGGTGGCCGGGTCGTGAAAGGCGGTCAGCGCCAGGGTCCGGCGGTCGGCGATGACCTGGGTAAACGCCTCAGGCAGCCACCGCCCCTGGTCAGGCGAAGCGAGCGCGGTGAGCCGGGTCAGCACCTGCTCCAGACTGGGCCGCGCGGCGGGGTCCTTGGCCAGGCAGGCCGCCACCAGAGCGGCCAGGGGCGCGGGCACTCCCTGAAGATCGGGATCGGCGTGCGCCACGCGGAAGACGACCGCGTGAACGGGCCCCGTTCCGAAGGGACTGCGGCCGGTCACGGTGAAGGCGAGCACGCAGCCGAGCGAGAACACATCCGAGGGCGGCCCGACCTCCCGGGCCATGGCCTGTTCAGGCGACATGAACGCGGCGGTGCCCAGCACGGTGGAGGTCTGGGTGTGGCTGGTGGCATCCAGGGCGCGGGCGATACCGAAGTCGATCAGGCGAGGCCCGTCCTCAGCAAGGATGACGTTGCCGGGTTTGAGGTCGCGGTGCACCATCCCGCAGGCGTGCACGGCGGCGAGTCCTTCGGCCAGCCCTGCGCCGAGCACCGCGGCCGACTCCAGAGGGAGCGGCCCGTGCTCGTCGACGGCTTGGTGCAGGGAGTGGCCGGGGATGTAGGCGGTGGCCAACCACGGCCGGACGGCGTCGGTGTCGGCGTCCACGACCTGGGCGGTATAGAACCCGCCGACCTTGCGGGCGGCGTCCACCTCGGAAGCGAAGCGACGCCGGAAGTCGCTGTTGCCGGCCAGCTCCGGGCGCACCACTTTGACGGCGACCAGGCGCCCGCCCGGAGAGCGGCCCAGGAACACCTCTCCCATCCCGCCCCCGCCGAGCCTTGCGTGTAGCCGGTAGGAGCCGATGTGAGCCGGGTCGCCGTCGCGCAGGGGGTCGGTCATGGTGGCTCATTCCTCGTCGAGATCTTCGCCGGTCGGTGTCGATGATTCCAAAAGAGGTGTCACTGGAATATGGCAGAAATGGGCCGAGCCGGGGCGCTGACCGGACAGAACCTCAACTGTGCGGCCTCCGGAATCGCATCACCGCAGGTCACCACTCCCACGTCGGTTCCCGGGCCTGCGGCAGCGCTCTACTTTGGGGCTCACCGCACGGCCCCGAGCGGAGAGCCCAGTAGGGCCGCTGCAGGGGCCAATCCGGCCCTCTGCCTCTGCGCAGCCAGGCCGGCCCGCTGGTGATTCTGCCGGCCTGGCTGTGGCCGCCCCCGAACTGCGCCGGGCACCGCGCCGGGTGCGACCATGACGGCGCGACCGCATCCGCCATGACCTGGTGCGGCGGCCTACCGGCGGTCTCGGCCCGCACCCCGCTTCTGTCCGGCATCCCTCCCTCTCCCCGGCTGGGCGGATGCTCCCCTCAGTGGGCATGGCGGGTGCGGCGTTCGGCGGCTGTGGCCATGCGCTGGTCGATCCTGTCGGCGGGGGAGCGGTTGAGGGTGTCGGGGTGGGCGTAGACCTGGGTGGTGTCGGGGCTGGCGTGGCCGAGCAGGGCCTGGACCACCGACAGGTCCTCGCCGGCGTCGAGCAGGGCGGTGGCGACGCTGTGGCGGATGCCGTGGATGGACAGCTGCCGGGCGTCGTGCACGCCGACGGCGGCGGCGAGGCGCTGGATGAGCTCGCGGATGTAGGTGCGCTGCAACGGGCGGCCGGTGCGCGAGACGAACAGGGGGCCGGGGGCGGTGCCGCGTTCGGTGAGGTAGCCGTCGATCAGCGCGCCCATGTACGAGCTGACCTTGACGGGGTGGATGCCGCCGCTCTTGACCGGTAGCTGCAGCGCCTCCCCGGACAGGACCAGCAAGCCCTCGCCGACCTGATCCACCAATTCCCGCAGGAGGAAACCGACCCTGAGCGGCATTCGACGGCCTGGGAAACGCCGGAAATCCTGGGGCTTCTCGACTGAGCCGTCAAGATCGGGGAACCTCCGCAAGAGCCCTCAGCCTGGCACAGGGCGAAACCTACAATTACGCAATGGGACGCCCCCGGACGCTTTTGACGCTGGCCGTCATCTTCCTCGTCGGCGCACGCGCGGCCCAGCGCCGCAAGACCACGCAGCACACCGGTCAGGCAGTACACCAGCTGGGCAGCACGCTAGCGGCGCAGACCCCACCGATCGACACCACCAACGCCACCGGCCGCGTGATCTCCCTTTGGACGATGATTGGCACCGTGCTCGCAGGCATTGCCGCCCTGGCCGCTCTCGTGGTCTCCTACATGACCTTCATCATTCAGCAGCAACAGAACGACGACCAGCAGCAGCGCAGAGTCGCCGGCTTCGCCTCCAAGGTCACCTGGTGGACCGAGCACACCACCCAGGATCGGGTCACCACTCTCACGATCCAGAACAGCAGCCACGAGCCCATGCCCGCGTCCATCGAGCCCCTCATCCTCTCCTTTCGCCGGCACTCCCTTCCTGAATCCAGCACCTCCCCAGCGCACAACACCCCACAGTTCCTGGCAGAGTCCGGCCAGATGCAGATCGGTCTTCCCCCTTGCAGCATCAGCAGGCTGAGGTTGACTTTCAAGGACCGCGACTCCGGCTCCCGATTGGATCTGGACGTCGCCCGCGTCGTGTTCGTTGATCCCGCTGGCATCGCATGGAGCCGCGAGCGCTCTGGCCTGCTCGCCCGATTCGAAGGCTCCTCCAGAGGGAGGCGCCAGATCGAATTCAACAAGGATGGGGACGAAGTGCGCATCGTGATTAGGGAACTCGGCGTTACACTGGCCGGCAACCTCAGCAGAACTAGCGCGCCCTACTGCTCCGGGCCCGTCGACTAGCCCGCCCAGTGCTACTCGGACGTCCTGACGCGGAGCCTCGTCATCGCATCCAGTAAGTCAACTTGCCTTACGTGCCTGACAGACCTTCAAGCAGCTGACCAGCTATTTCGCTTGACAACCCAAGATAACGATCGGGGCGGCGAGCACGGTGAGGTAGGTGCCGCCGGGGGCGAAGACGCGGCGGATCCGTGCGGCGGGTGCCAGGGGTTTGACCGCTGCCGGGAACCGGCCCCGGAGCAGGAACGGCACGCCAGGATCTCGGCCGAACCGACCGGTCAGCCCGGCTGAAGCGGCGCGCCCGGGACGTGGCCCGGCCGTGGCGCTCAGCGATCCGGGCGCCCCTGGTGGACGGCCGATCATCTGTCAGCGCGGGTGAGCTGACGCTGGAGTTTCTGGCGCCGGTGACGCATGGGGGCATGTGTCCTTGCGTGCCT
Source organism: Streptosporangium sandarakinum (assembly GCF_050942225.1). Lineage (NCBI taxonomy): Bacteria > Bacillati > Actinomycetota > Actinomycetes > Streptosporangiales > Streptosporangiaceae > Streptosporangium > Streptosporangium sandarakinum. The sequence continues at coordinate 4,224,656 of NZ_CP192034.1, read as the reverse complement.
GGCGTGCCGGTCTTTGTCGAACCTCCAGAGGATGGGCGATGCTGCCGGTCGATGCTGCGCGGGTGAGGGTTCAGGCGCTGGTGGATGCCATTTCTCCCTGGGATGAGGAGGAAGCCGCGGATCAGGCCGCGATCGTGGAGTGGGTCGGCTCCGGCGCTCCGCTGTTTCGGACCGAAAAGCCCGCCACGCCGCCGCGGCATCTGGCGGTGTATGCGGCACTGCTGGAGGAGGCCGTCCGCAGCCTCATGCTCGTCGACCACGTCAAGGCGCAATCGTGGCTGCCCGGCGGGCACGTGGACCCCGGGGGAGGACCCCCGCATCACCGTGCGGCGGGAGCTGGCCGAGGAGTTGGGGATCGCCCCGCCGTTTCACGAGCGTTTCGGCGGCGACCCGTTCTTCCTGACCATTACCCGGACGCGTGGCGTCGGCAGCCATACCGACGTCACCTTGTGGTTCGTCTTCGCCGCCGATCGCAGCGCGGCCATCGAGCCCGGCCCGCGGGAGTTCTCCCAGGTGCGCTGGTTCGGACTCGATGACGCCGCGGCGTGGGCGGGCGCGCGCCTGGACCCGTAGATGCACCGGTTCGTCGCCAAACCGTCGGCCGCGCTGAATCCGGCCGGCTCAGCCCGGTAACGCCCGCAGGCGGGCGTCAACGTCGGCGTCTGCCATCGCCCGAGCCCACAGCGGGCAGTTGCCGGGCGAAGCGGAGGCGAACGCCCACGGCACCTACGATGTGGCCACCGCAGCCGGGACACTGTCACCGCTGGGGGTCTGCCGCGTGGGGCAGCGGATTACTCTGAGGCGGCTGATGGACATACCTGCAAGGCTTCCGGTTCGGCAGCGACAGAGATCGCGCCATCGCGTCTAGTGGTCAGAGATAAGAGCCGTTGGCGTCCATGGCCGTGTCGGGGCGTGTTCCCGGGGTGTGGCGCTGAGGTCCGCGAGGAGCCGCAGGGCCGCCGCAGCGGGGGAATCGGTGCCGGCGGTGAACACCGCCATTCGCTGGCCCTCGTCATGGGACAGCTCCATGAGCTCGTTGTTCAGCGTCATGGAGCCCACTAGCGGGTGCTGGAAAACGCGGGTGGGCGCAATGCACTTGTGGACGGGATGAGCCGCCCACAACGATGCGAACTCCGAACTGTTCAGGGCGAGTTCGCCAATCAGCTCGGCCAGCTCCGGGTCGTCCGGGTAGCGGGCGGCGGTCATACGCAGGTCGGCGACGGTGTCGCGGGCCTTACTCCGCCAGTCGGCGTACAGCTCGCGGGTGTGGGGATCCAGAAAGACCAGGCGCGCGATGTTGGGTCGCTGTCGGGGCTGCTCGGGCGCTTGGTAGGGCAGGTGCCCGGCCAGCAGAGCGTGCGCCGTGCGGTTCCAGGCCAGCACGTCGCTGCAACGGCCGATGATCAGCGCGGGAACGTCGCCGAATGCCTCAATCATCAGCCGGACGTTCGGGCGCAGTTGCTCGGGGCGGGAGCGCCGGCGGGGTTTCGGCTTGTGGCGAGCCAGGCTGTGAAGGTGGGACCGTTCGGTCTCGTCGAGTCGGAGGGTTCGAGCGATCGCGTCGAGCACGGCGTCGGAGGCGTTAGGACTCTGGCCCTGTTCCAGACGCGTGTAGTAGCCGGCGCTGACGCCCGCGAGCTGTGCCAGCTCCTCGCGGCGCAGGCCGGGGACACGTCGCCGGCCGCCGTAGTCGCGCAGCCCGATGTCTTCAGGCCGCAGCCGGGCTCGCCGGGCGCGCAGGAATTCACCGAGTTCCGATCCCCGTTCCATGAGCTCCAGGATGCCGTCTTCCGCCGCGTCCTGCCTATACCCGCCAGGTGTAGGCACGGCAGGGGTACCTCTGGCAGAGGGCTGGGTAACGCGTGCCGTACGGCACAGGCTGAGGGCGCGGCGACGCAATCGGTGCCGCGATCTGCGTATGTCCATCGACTCATACCGGAGGCAGCCCATGGCAGTAACCGATACCTCACGCGCCCACCCTGATGAGGGTGTCACGGACAGGCTCGGCGCCAAAGGCTGGCTGATCCTGGTCACGCTGTGCGGTGCCACCTTCATGACAGGTCTGGACTTCTCGGTCGTGACCGTGGCTGTCAGCGGACATGGTTTCCTCCCCATCTGATCTGGCGCGGACATGAAACTCCACAGACCGAGAGGGGTCTGGTCCGGGCGTTCGCAGGGGCCGAGTCATGACAGGGCGACGACGCCGTTGCCAGTGGTGGCTTCGGTGAGGCGGTGGCTATCACCCGTGGTGACCACGACGTGTGCGTGGTGGAGGAGCCGGTCGACGGTGGCGGTGGCCAGGGTCTTGGGCATAATCTCGTCGAATCCACTGGGGTGCAGATTGGAGCTGACGGCCAGGCTGCGGCGCTCGTAGGCGGCGTCGACGAGGCGATAGAAGCCTTCGGCGGCGTCGGTAGAGACCGGCAGCAGGCCGATGTCGTCGACAATGACCAGGTCGGTGCGGGTCAGGCGGGCGAAGGCCTTGGCGACGGTGTCGTCCACGCGGTGGCGGCGGACCAGGCCGCCGAGGTCTTCGATGGTGAACCAGGCGACGGTCATGCCGGAGTCGATAGCGGCCTGACCGAGGGCTTCGGTGAAGTGGCTCTTGCCGGTCCCGCTGGGGCCGCAGACGCATAGGTTCTCGCGGCGTCCGATCCACTCCAGCGTGCGCAGTGCGGATTGGGTCGGGACGGGGATGGAGGAGGCGTCTTCGTTCCAGATATGGAAGGTTTTGCCGGTGGGGAAGCTGGCGCGTTGACGGCGGGTGCGCAGATTGGAAGCGGCGCGTCCGGCGGCTTCTTCGGTCAGCAGGACCCGCACGATCTCGGCGGGGTCCCAGCGTTGGGCCTTGGCGGTGGGGATGACCTCGGCCAACGCTCGGCGCAAGTGCGGCAGCTTGAGCGTTTTGGCCAGGGCGATGGCCTCATCGAAGGCCGATCCGAGCGCGGCGGCGGTGGCTGTGGCCGGGGCCTTGAGGCGGGATGGGGCGGGGGCGTCGACCGGCATGCGGTCCTCGTTTCTGTCGTAGATCAGTGGGAGCGAGGGTCGAGTTGTTGACCGAAGCCGGTCCAGCCGCCGGTGCCCGGTTGCAGGCTGTGTTTCTCGCCGGCGCAGGTGAGGCTGGTGGTGGCGCCGTCGCGGACGGTCTGATGGTCCAGGATTGAGCGCAGGTCGCCCTCGGTGAACCGGCCGGCGGTGGCGGCGGTACTCAGCGCCCGGTCGACGGCTGCGGCGCCGCGCAGTTTGGCCAGCGCGACGGCTTCGGCCATCTTCGAGACGATGGAGCGCACGCCTTCAGCGGCGGCCTCTTCCAGCCAGGCGGCTGCGCCAGGCCCGATGGCCAGGAACGCTTCTTCGGCGGCGTTGACCGGCCGCGGTGTGCGTTGCCCGCGCGCCGAGGGTGGGTAGTGCTCGTCTAGGATCACGGGGCTGCCAGGGCTGGAGCGGTGGTGCCGGGCGATCTCGACGGGGGCGCTGTCGATCAGGGCGGTGACGATCAGGTCGTCGCCGTGCCAGCGGACGAACACCTGTTGTCCGGCGTGCCTGTGCGGGACCGAGTAGCGGACCTGGTCGACGCGGATGGTGGCGTCCTTGTCATGCACCCGGCGGGTGGTGCCGAAGGCGGCGGTGTAGGGCTGGGCGGGGATTGGGTGCAGCCGGAAGCGCTCCTCGGCGAGCATCTCCAGCGGCGTGCGGCGAGTCTCGCGGTGCGGGCGGGCGTTGACTTCAGCCATGAACGCATCGCAGGCGGCCTCCACCTCGGCGAAGGTGGCGTAGGCCGGGCGCAGGTTCACCTGGGTTGGCAGCAGGTCCCGTTTGGCGATCTTCACGGTGTGCTCTGCGCCGCCTTTGGAGGCGGGGTCGGCTGGGATACAGGTGCGGACTTGGGTGCCGTAGTGGCGGCCGATCGCCACGATGTCGGGATTGCGCACGGCGATCCCGGCGATGTGGCTGGTGGTGACGGTCTTCTCGTTGTCGGTCAGGCAGTAGGTCGGCACCCCGCCGAAGGCGCGGAAGGTGACGTCCAGGCAGGCGGCGATGGTTGGGATGGTCTTGTCCAACACCGGGATCACCACCCGGAACCGTGACCAGGCCAGCCAGGCGCACCACAAGGTGACCTGCCGGTCGCCGAGTCGTGGGCCGTTGCCCCAGTCCCATTGAACCCACAGGCCCGGCTCGCTCATCCAGGGGCGATGCACTCGCCGGTGCCCGGCCCTGTAGGACTGCTTGGCGGCGGCCACCGCTCGGCGGGTGGTCCGGTCGGTGCCGACGAACCCGACGGCGACCAGGCGCTTGTGCACCTGATCGGCGCCGATCTTCCCGTGTGATTGCTCGATGAGTTCTTCGATCTTGGGCATGAATGCGTCGATCAGCTTGGCGCGCCGGACCGGTTCGGGGGCCGCCGTTCCGGCCCGGCGCAGGCGAACGTAACGGCGCACGGTGTGGTGGTCGCAGCCGACCACCGCCGCGGCCTTGCGGTAGCTGCCGGTCAGATCGTAGGCGGCCAGAATCTCCATGATCTCCTCATTCGTTTTCACTACGAGTCGCCGACACCGACCGGCTCACGACCGCCCTCGTTAGTTCGACAGCTGGGCTTGGAAGATCGAACGGTTGAAGTAGGCCTTGGCCTCGCGGATGAGCCCGTCCTGGTCCAGGTCGTAGATGTTGATCCCCGACCAGTTGACCGCGGTGCCGTTGGCTGCGATGGCCGCGCCACTCCACGCGACCGCGACCGAACCGCCGACGATGTGGACCTCGCGCGCAGTCAGGCCGAGGAACGGTTGGAAGGCGGGCAGCACTCCGGCGATGAAGTCACGGATCGCGGTCCGGCCCACGATGGGCGGCTGTCCCACCGGGTCGTGGAAGATGCCGTTCTCGGCGAACGCGTTGGCCCAGGCGTCGGTGTCGCCGGCTTGCGAGGCGGTGAAGAACTGCATGACGGCGGCGGGCATGGCAGGCATGATCATTGATGTGTGCTCCTGTTCGTCGGGATGGGTTGGCGGGGAGGAAAGGTCGTCAGGCTGGGGTTGGCTGGGTGCGGTCATGCCGGCGGACCACGGGCATGACCAGCAGGCCGGCGGTGGCCAGGAGGGTCTGCAGGCCGCAGACGGCTGGCCAGCCGCCTGCGGCGTAGCAGGCTGCGGCCAGTGCCGCGCAGAGGGCGCCGCTGAGGAAGACCGCGACCATGTAGACGGTGTTGGCGCGGCTGCGGGCATGCGGCAATGCGGTGAAGATGCGGGCCTGGTTGGCGATCTGGCTCCACTGCACGGCGACGTTGGCCAGCACGATGGCCACGATCATGGCGGCCAGGCTTGTTTGGCCGAGTGCGTAGGCGCCGGCGGACAGCAGGGTCAGCAGCAGCGCCGCGGTGATGATCGGGAGTGCCCCGCGGCGGTCGATGAATCGGCCCGCCCATGGGGCCGCGATCGCTCCGGCTAGGCCGAGCAGACCGAACAGCCCGGCGATCGCGCTGCTGTAGTGGAAGGGTTCATGGGTGAGGACCAGTACCAGCGAGGTCCAGGTGGCGGTGTAGGCGCCGAACAGCAGTGCGTGCAGCAGGCTCGAGTGGCGCAGGACCGGCTCGGTGGCCAGCAAGCGGGGCAGCGAGGCCAGCAAGGCTCCGTAGCCGGTGGCTGCTGGGCGGGCGTGCTCGCGAGGCAGCAGGTTGATGGTCGCGATCCCTGCGGCGGCGGTCAGGGCAGCTGCCAGCAGGTAGACCGCTCGCCAGCCGAGCAACTCGCCCACCGTCCCGCCGACGACCCGCGAAGCGATGATCCCGGTCATCAGCCCGATCTGGATGGATGCGACGATCGAGGCTCGCCGCTCGGGCGGGGCCAGCTCGGCCGCTAGAGGCACCAGCACCTGGGGGATCACGGTGGCGCCGCCGATCAGCGCAGTGGCCGCAGCCAAGACCGCCAGGCTCGGGGCGGCGGCGGCGCCCAGCAGCGTGGCCACGGTCGCAACGGTCAGGACGGCCAGCAGCGGTTTGCGCCGTCGCACGTCCCCCAGTGGCACGAGGAACATGATCCCTGTTGCGTAGCCGAGTTGGGCGCAGGTGACCACCACGCCGGTCGATGACGGGCTCGCATGCAGGCTGCGTGCGAACAGCTCCAGCAACGGCTGAGCGAGGTAGACGTTGGCGACGGCGGCGCCGCTGCAGAGCGCCATCACGGTGAACAACAGCGGCCGCGTCCGTCGGCTGCTGGGTGAGCGTACTTGACCTGCAGGTGTGGGATGGGCATGGGTAGCCGCCATGGGCTCCTCCAATCGATCGAACTAGTTGGTTCGGATGCTAGGAGGGATCACCGGAACATGTCAAACGAACCAGTTCGTTTAAACTGGACGGTATGGCTTACGACTCAGCGGCCACCAAGGGACGCATCCTCACCGCAGCCGCGGCCGAGTTCGCCGAATACGGCGTCGCCGGCGCCCGGGTGGACCGCATCGCCGCCAGCGCCAAGGCCAACAAGCGGGCGATCTACGACTACTTCGGAGACAAGCAGGCGCTGTTCGCCGCGGTCCTGCACCATCTGATGACCGATCTGGCCAAGGCCGTCCCACCCGACGAATCCGACCTGGGCACCTACGCCGCGAGGCTGTATGACTACCACCGGGCCCACCCCGAAACGCTCCGACTACTGCTGTGGGAGGCGCTGGAAATCGGCGACGGCCCCGTTCCGGGTGAAGAAGCTCGGGCCGAGCACTACGTCGGCAAGGTCAAGGCCGCCGAAACCGCGTCGGACACACTCGACCCCCGAACGCTGCTCTTCTTCACGCTCGGCTTGGTCGGCTGGAGCCTGGCGATGCCCCAGGTACGCCGAATGGTCCTCGGGCCGGACCGAAGCCCAGAGCAGTTGCGATCCGCGATCAGCGCGGCCGTCCAGACTCTTGCGACTCAACCGACCACTCACACCGAGTGAAGAACCCTTAAAACACAGCGCTCAGCTTCGGCGAGCATGGGGAATTGCCTGTCCGCTGTTGTGTGACCTCGCCTGTCCACCTCTGTGGAATTCCTGCTGTCCGCTAACACCGTGGCCCTGCCAGAGATCGGGCGCGATCTGGGCTTCGCGAGTACCGGTTCGCTGCAGTGGGTGGCGACGGCTTGCCTGCTGCCCACGGCGAGTCTGCTGCCGCTGTTCAGCCGTGTCTCCGACCTGGTCGGTCGCCGCCGGCTGTTCACCACGGGCGTCGCCCTGTTCACCGGGTTCTCTCTTCTCGCGGGGCTGGCGACCGGCCCGGCCATGCTGATCGTGGCCCGCGTGGGCCAGGGCGCATCGGCCGCCATGATCGCACCGACCGCCATCGCGCTGATGACGACGGTGTTCCCGGAGGGCCCGCAGCGGGCGAAGGCGCTCGGCGTCAACGGCGCGGTGCTGTCTCTGGGATTCGTGCTCGGCACCCTCGGCGGCGGGGTGATCACCAGCGGCCTGAACTGGCGCTGGACCATGCTGATCCTGGTCATCATCGGCGCTCTGGTGCTGGTCGGCGCGACCACCGTGCTGCCCAAGACAACCGATACGCGTGCACCGGCCCGTCTTGACATCGCGGGTGCGGTCCTGGCGAGCATCGGCCTGTTCGCTTTGGTGTACGGGATCTCCACGGGGGCCGCGGCCGGTTGGAACAGCGCATCCACCCTGGGTTCCCTCGCCCTGGCCGCGGTCTCCCTCACCACGTTCCTCCTCCTAGAGCGGCGGCATGCCGCACCACTGATCCCGCTGGGGCTGCTGAACAAACCGACGGTGAAGTGGAGCGGGCTGATCGGTTTCATCACGCTCGGAATGTGCGGCGGTACGACGGTTCTGCTGAGCCTGTACATGCAGGACGTGCTGGGCTACTCGCCGCTGGCCACCGGTACGGGCTTCCTCTCAGAGGGCATCACCGCGTTTGTCGCCGGCCTGCTCGCTGCCCGGCTGATCGACGCGCTCGGCAAGGTGGGGGCCATGACAACCGGCCTGGTCGTACAGGGATTCGGCACTGCCGCGATGTTCCTGCTGCCTGAGGGCGGCGGTCTGGCGCTTCTGCTCCTGACATCTGGTGCCATGGGCTTCGGACACGTGCTGACCGTGGTCTCCTTCATCACCACGCTGACGTCCGGACTGCGGGACGACGAACAAGGCATCGCGGCCGGTCTGTCACAGCTGCCGCAATTCATCGGCGCCATCGGAACCGCGGGACTGGCGGCCATCGCCACCGCACGCGCCAAGGCGCTCTCAGCGACGGGCCCCACGCTCGCCACACTCGGCGGGTTGCACACGGCGATGCTCACGGCGGGGATCGTCTGCATAGCCGGTGCCCTCCTTGCCGTGCTGTTCCTGCGCCGGCCCACGGCCGAGACCCACTGACTGCCGTACGGCCAGGAAGGAGGAAGCGCCAGGCCTCTCCCCGAAGCGCGCATGGACGCGGCTGCCCTGGCGCTCTATGGCCGAAGCCGAGCGCGTGGGCCTGATACGGCCGGGCCCCGGCGACACCGGACGCACGGGTACCGGGCGAAATCATCCGCCCGGCGATGGCCCAGGGCTCCTGAAGTAACGGCGAGCCGCAAAGTAGCGGTTGGATGTTCGGCATGTCTGATCGCGCGCTGAGCTTCGGGGGAGTGGCGGAAGCCTACGAGCGGTTCCGGCCGGGATATCCCGTGGAGCTCTTCGACATGGTGATGGCGTACGCTGCCCGGCCGGTCAGGACCGCCCTGGAGATCGGCGCCGGGACGGGCAAGGCCACCCGCCTGTTCGCTGAACGGGGGATCGCGGTGACCGCGACCGATCCCGATGGGGCCATGCTCACCGAGCTGCGCAGACACGTGCTGGCGAACGTCAGGACCGTGCAGGCCGCGCTGGAGGACCTGCGGCCGGGAAAGAGGTACGGCTTGGTCTACGCGGCCGCGGCGTTGCACTGGACGAACCCGGAAGGTAGGTGGTCACGGGTGGCTTCGCTGGTCGAGCCGGGCGGTGTGTTCGCCTCATTCGGCGGCCCGATCGAACTGGCCGACCCGGCTGTGGAACGGGCGGTCCGCGCGGCGCGATCGCCGTTCCTGGCAGGTGATGGTGTTCCCTCTCCGGACGGGACGCCTCCGGAGGCGGAGATGCAGTGGCCGGGCACGGAGCTTCAACGGTCGGAGTGGTTCACCGATGTCCGGCAGGCCGTGGTCGAACGCCGCCTGACGCTGACCGCTTACGACTACATCGGTCATCTCTCGACCGTCTCGGCTTATCTCCTCTTGCCGGACGCGGAGCGCGAGCAGGTGTTCAGCCAGATCATCAAGGTTCTGCCGGAAACGGTCGAGATCATCGCCGACATCACTGTCCACCTCGCGCGCCGGCACGGCGAGCCCTAACGGTATGGCCACACGCCTGATCTCCTGGTCGGGCTCTTGGTCTCGTTCCACTTTGCGGCTCGCCGTAGCCTCAGGAGTTCGGGGCCGTCATTCAGGTGTGGCCGGACGGAGGGCGGCTGGAGAGGCCTTTGAGACTGGTAGAAGTCGTTGATCAAGTGGTCTGTATTCGAGCCAGTCACGCTGAGGGCGTTCACTGTGAGTGGTCATTGGGGGCGTAGCGGTTCCAGGTGCCGCCTGCGTCAGCGGCCACTCGGGTGGTGGTCTTGTCGTGGAAGCCGAGGGCCCTGGCAATGACCGCTGCGGGCGCCTGGAGGACGAGTTGGCGTAGTGCTGCTGGTCGTGCGGTGCCGGTGAGGAATCCAGCGAGACGTAGATGTTCGCGAAGGGTGCCGGGGTTGGCGGGTTGGTCGGCTCGGCGGCCGGGAAAGAGCCAGCGGGCAGCGGGGTTGGTGGCGGTGTTCAGATGGGGCCGTCCGGGCCGTCCAGCAGCTCACCCTAAAGAACCAGGAGCTGAGGGCGCAGTCGGAGCTGCCCGGACCGACCGTCACTCCGCTGCACCGTCGGCGCTGAGGGACGTGCCGGTCCGCTGCTCTCCCCGTGATCCGCCCGGCGAGAGGCTGCCGATGACGCCAAGGGCCTGGCCGATAAACCATGAAGTCACGACGCAGGGCGCAGATCTATTGTTTGACCATGGCCTTCGGGAGTGAGATCCGCAACGGCGCCGGCGCCGGCGACGGCAGACAGCCTGAACAGGTCTGGATCCCTGTCGGGCTCGTGCTGCTGGCCGGGCCGCCGGCCTCGGGCAAGAGCTCTTTCATTCAGGCGCTGATCGACCAAGACAAGATCGTTCCTGAGGCCGTCGTGTCCAGCGACGCCATCGCCGAGCACTACCGCAACACTTCTGTTGACCGTGAATCAGCCGACCCCCAGATCTTCCAGGAGCGAGATCGCCGAGTCACTGCGCGACTTGCGTCCGGCCGCACCGCGATCGCCGAGTCAACCAACGTGCTCCCTCACGCGCGCGCCAGACTGCTCGCCATAGCCGACCGGCTTCAGATGCCGGTCACCGCACTACGCTTCATCCAGCCCGAGAAGGTCCTGCTGGAGCAGAACCAGGAACGGAGGAATGCCGTGCCTGCAGCCGAGGTCTCCCGCTACGCGGCACTCATGGCCAAGCATGCCAGCACCGGTCAGCTCTACGCAGAAGGCATGTCATTGGTGCAGGACGTACCCGGACGCGCGCAACACCGCACCCCCTCCCAGGCTGCGCGGCTCTTCGAGTTCCGCACGGCCAGCTGAACACCCGGGCGATACTCGGCCTGGCCGCCGGGACGAGGTCACCGCGGGGGGGAGCGCCCCTGCCCGGCGTCGACACGCCGGCGAACACTGAGGGGCCGCGGTGATTCCGGACGGCCGTCTCATGGGCGTAGCCCATGCGGCCGTTGGGGTTCGAAAGGGACTCACTGATGGGACGGCCGGAGCTACGGCACTCCCGAACGCTCCGTCTGTCGCTGCGTACCTCACGGGTGGTACGCAGCTGCGCGGTCTTGGCCGTCCGCTCCGAGTTCACAGGGCCATCATGGCGATCGCCGGCCGTCCCCGGTGCGCACGTGCACGTGGACCGCACCCGCCGGTCTTGGCCCGGACCTCCTGTAGGGGTCCCAGTAGCAACGGAGCAGAATCCAACGATGTTGCTGCTGACCTGCGGGAACTCCTTGAGAAACACCATCGCGGGACGGCTGCCCCAGAGCCCATCGATGCAGGTCAGGCGCATATCCGTTGGATCTTCCGCAATTGCTGCTGGGACCCCGAGCATCGACACCAGCGTGCTCACCGGCCCCGGGGTGCGTTCATCGGCGGTAGAGGCCCGGCTCGTGCGATCATCCCCGGGTCGCGGGGTCCCGCTGCGGTATCCGTGCTACGCCACGGAAAGCGAAGCGCCCCTGGAAGACGACGTCACCGGTCCCCGGCCGGACGCCTGCCGACCATCAAACGCCTCCGCGTCTCGAAGACGTATTTCACGTCGACCGCGCCTGCCTCACTTGCGCCGCCTGGCCGCCTGGCCGGCCTTGAGCGGAACGCCGGGTTCGGCAAAGACGTGGCCGGAACGAGATGACCCGATCGCTTTAGAGGTCGCGCGGATAGGCGTGCGGTCACGGTCGGCGGTCCGGGCGTTCGTCCCGGCGGTGAGTCGTCCATGCCTGCCTGATCAGGCTACGCACGGTAATGATCGTGTCGGCGAGGTCGAAGAATGCGTCGATGACGGTATCCACTCGTCGCGACGGCTGCGGATCGTGGTGGCCGAGCAGGTTGTGTCGGCAATCGCCTCGTAAGAGCAGCCGAAACGAAGCAGTTGCAGGAGCTGGTCGAAGATGACCCGGTCACTGATGCGCCGACGGTGGCAGCCGAGCGGATGGCCGGGGTGGTACTCCGGCCGCTCGGGCAGCAGGGCTGTGAATTGGCCCCAGGGCGGTTCTGTCAGCCATGATGGAAGCGCGGCCACAAGTCTCCCCAGTGATCACAGAGCGTCGCAACTCCCTGATCGTTGGCACCCGTGCCTGTCCTGCTGCCGGGCCCCACCATCGAGCCACGGCCTTGACCACCGGCGTCTCTGTGCGCGATCCGCACCCGACGAGCATGAAGTGCCGAGTGTAGATCGCTGTGACGTGAAGACGGGCAGGCGCGGTTCGTGCGGATCAGTAGGCGCTGCATTCGATGAGCAGTGCATCGGTGAGGACGAGTCGGGGTCAGAGGGCGCTGAGCGGCTCAGCCGTGGAGAGTGACGTGGGGCAGCGGACGGCCAGTGGCGTCGAACAACGCGGCTCCACAATCGCAGCGCTCGTCGGCCAGGGTCTGGTCCGCCGACAATTCCCAGACCAGCATCTGCGAGCAGTTCGGGCAGTCCAGGCTGACCAGGGTCTCTTCGGGTTCCGAGCCCCAGGCCCGCACCGGGAGGCCCTGGTGCATCAACCCGGTCGGCTCACGCTCATCGGTCAGCGCGACCAGTACCTCGTAGGTGTCGGTGCCGTTCTCCCACACCATGAGCGTGCAGCGGAGATCTGCCAGCACACCGGACAGGTGATCGAGCTGACGGACCGGCAAATCACCGCGGCGCAGAGTCGGGTCGGTCTCGGCCGCTCGGTAGATGACGTTGGTGTCGACGTCTGTCAGCTCCGCCCCGAAGGCCCGTACTCGACCAGCCACGAACGCAGCCAGCCGGCCCGGGTAGTCCTCACCGGCCCAGTCCATCGTGAACATCACGCTGTCGACGTGAACCCCCCGGGCCCGTTCGCCGGGGCTCAGGACCAGCTCTTCCAGTTCTGTCACGACGATCACGCTATCAACCGCCGGGCGGCGGACGGTGCCGTTGTCGTGCATGACCAACATCAGCCTCTGCACCTACCTGCGCGACCTCTTAACGACCTCGAGGCGCTCTCCGCACGCCCGGTTCTTCTTGGGTCCGGGCTGCGTTCGGTCAACTTGGCCTACGTGAAAGAAGAGATCATCGTCCTCTGATCTGCTGGAAGGGTCCTCCAACCCTAGATAAAACTCGAACACGTGAAGGACACCGAGATCCCGCGGGCGGTGGCCGCGGCCGTCGACACGGCCGCCGAGTACGGTCTGGGCGCCGACGACGCCGCTGTGCTGCACACATCGAACCGGATCGCCGTCCGGCTGCGGCCCAGCGGCATCCTCGCCCGGGTCGCGCCCCTCGCGTACCACCTCGACCTCGAGGTCGAGATCGCCCGGCGCCTCGCCGGGACCGGCAGCCCGGTGGCGGGTCCCGATCCGAGGACCGAGCCCCGCGTCCATGTCCGCGACGGCTTCGCCGTCACCCTCTGGACCTACTACGAGCCCACCGCCGCACCCGGGAACCACCCACCCGCCGCCTACGCCGACGCCCTGGCCCGGCTGCACGCCGGCCTGCGCCGCATCGACTTCGCCGCACCGCACTTCACCGACCGCGTCGCCGACGCCCTCCGGGTGGTCGAGGACCCCACCGTCAGCCCGGACCTCGGCACCGCAGAACGCGCCCTGCTGACCGACACCCTCCACAAAATCAGCCGCGCGATCCTGGACCGCGGCACACGGCGACAGCTCCTGCACGGCGAACCGCACCCCGACAACCTGCTCGCCACCGCGGACGGACCGCTCTTCATCGACCTGGAGACCGCCTGCCGCGGACCCGTCGAGTTCGACCTCGCGCATGCTCCAAAGGACGTCGCCGCACACTACCCAGGCGCCGACTCCGTACTGCTCGCCGACTGCCGAATCCTCAGCCTCGCCCTCGCGGTCTCCTGGCGCTGGGACCGCGACGACCAACTCCCCGACGGGCGCAGAAGGGGCCGACAGTGGCTCGCCCAGATGCAGGCCGGCCTCGACCGCCGGGAGCACGCCACCGGTGGCGGCCACTGAGCGGCGCCCCCGCCGAACCGGCCACACCACGCCGTCTGCTCGACGACGGCGTCTCGGGCACCGAGGCCGCCCGCACCCTCAAGATCGGCCGCTCCACCGCCTACGAGGCGCCAACCCAGCGCTGACCAGCGGCTCTACCGTCCCGCGGCCCGGTTCCGCCGTATCCCGGTGGCACCCCAGCATGATCCTCAGCTGACGAAAGGACCCCCGCCAGGTCCGCCCCGTTGCCCCCCGGCCCGGCCTACCCCCGGATCGAGCCGGCCGAACCGGCCACCCTGCCCGCGGGCGTGATGCGCGTCCGGGACGGCGCCGACGGCTCGCTCGCCCAAGCTCGATCAGGCGTTGCGCAGGGCCGCCAAGGATGGACTGACGCACGTGATCTTTGACGGGAAGACCTGGCGTATCCTGCGGAAGCCACGCTGCTACCCACTTCGTGCAGGTCAGCTCGTCACAGCCATCTTCGTCCTGCAGGATCGCGAAGCAGGATGAAATATGTTCGATGTTCTCGCCCGCGTGCGGCAGGCCGCCTCGAAGGCTGCGCTGTTGTCGACCTGATCGGCAGCTAGCTTGAGCTTCAGCAAGGAGGCTTTGCGGCCCTGGATGGCAGGTGGGTGAGAAGGCGCTGTCCTCGGCCGTCTCCTCCGGGGTCGTCGGCAAGCTCACCGCCCCAGATCCACCGCCCCACCATCCCGCGCCGCCGCCGCTGAGCCCTTCACCTCGGCGAGGGGGAGGCCGTCGGACCCACCCGCCACGTCCTGCCGTTGCAGACAGGACCGGGGTAGTCGTAACGCTCGCCCTTGTCCGACGTGGCGGACAGCCGGTCCACCGGTGGGGGAACGCTGTCGCAGTCGCCCGGCAACCCGATCTGCTTTTGCTCTCCCGGAGGGAGCGTCGCGTACATGTGGCCGTTCCAGGTCACCACGACGGTGTCCTCGGTGCCGTTGACCACGGTGAACAGCTCATCCGGCCCGACCTGGCAGGCGCTCAGGGAAACAAGCGCCACGACCATCAACGCGGTCGCGACCGCACGGTTGTCACGGGGTGCTGACAGAGCCCTCATCCTCTCTCGAAGCGGCAGGCGGCCCGGGCCGCCTGCCAGACGACGGCGAGGACCATCAGGGAACCTTCGGCGAGAAGAACGCCGTGACGGGCACATCGACGAAGCGCGGGTACTGATTGTCGGGGAAGTAGGAGCCGCGCGGTCCAGCAGGTGGCGTTGGCCGCCGACCTGTGCGAGTACTACCGGCGACTGAGGAGCAGCAGGCAGTGGCCCGGCGCTGCCGGCATGTGCTGGACGGCGGTGGTCCCCGACGATGGGCGGGATCTCGCGATGGGGCTCGGGTGATTCGACGTACGTCAAGGAGTTCATTTCCTCTGCCGAAAGTGAGACAGCGTGGCCCTGATCGGCAGAGGACGGGCGCGGCGGCTCAGGGGCGCTCGTCGACGGGTTCTGCCCCGATGGAGATCCCGCGCAGGGTGAGCAGTGCGATCAGAACACAGCCCGCGGTGAGCGCGATATCGGCGACATTGCCGACGAAGAGGCCGCCGTAGTCGATGAAGTCGACGACATGCCCTCGGCCGAATCCGGGAGAGCGCAGGAGGCGATCGAGCAGGTGGGTCGCGGCACCGCCCAGTAGCGCACCCAGCACATAGGCCCAGGCGGCCGAGCGCAGCCGTCGCGCCACGTACAGGATGCCGGCTACCGCGGCGGCGGCGGCCACGGCGAACACCGGCGTCGCCTCCGTTGCGAAGGAAAACGCCGCACCGGGGTTGTACACCAGGTGGAACTCAAGCAGCCGCGAGAGCACCGTGATGCGTTCTCCCCCGGAGAGGGCGGAAACCGCCCAGAGCTTCGAGATCTGGTCCGCGAGAAGAACCACGGCGGCCAGCACGATCATCCACACGTACAGCCGCGGCTGTCCCTCCGCCTGCGAACGCCCGGTCACCATCTCACCCCGCAACTAATGATCTCGCGCATCATAGCCCTGATCGGGTCGCGCGGGCGCGGCTCGATGCCAGCGAACGCCTTGCGGAGCAGGTCGCGCGGCAGCGCCCGTTCCCGCTCGTCCAGCGCCGCTAGCACGTCGCCGCGCACCCCGGCCGCCACGTCCAGCGCCCGTCCTCGGGTCGGTGCGCGCTCCAGGGCCGCCGCGTCGATCGACGCGCTCAGCGCCGGTCCGCCGGCCGCCAGTTGAGCTGGACGACCACGGGCAGCAGGAGCAGACCGCAGACACCCTGCTCCAGCTTGAACCAGAGCGGGAACAGACCGGGCAACGCGATGATCACCACGATCGCGACCAGCATGATCGAGGTGATGATCCGCAGTCGCAGCGGCATCTTCCGCTCGCCTCTGGCCGCCCGTACCGCGAAGAACAACGTGACCAGCGAGGCGACGGCGACGAGCGTGCCGCGGATCCACACCGAGTCGGTGACCATCACCCCGTCGCTCCTGAACACGACCATCGTCACCAGCGTCAGCACGCTGACCGCGACGTACCCCCTGACCAGCCACCCCACATTGCGCATCTCGACCATCTCCGTCCTTGGTGCTCGCCGACAGGATCCAGCGTCGCAACGGAGGCACCCCGCGTGGATCGCCCGATCCTCCGGGTGGGTGGTGGATTCGGGCGACCGTTCAGGTGGTGGAGCCGATCAACCAATCGGTGGAGCACGCCCTCACTGAGCGCCCAGGCCGGGACGGCCGCCCCGGACGTGAGGATGGTGAGCGCTCAGTTCATGCGGGCAAGGTCCACTTCTGTTTCGCGTTGTTGGTGCAGCTCCAGATCTGCAACGGGGTACCGTCGGCCGAGCTCTACCCGGTCGCGTCCAGGCACCGGCCGGTGGCCGTCTCCGCCGCCGTCGAACCTGACCATGATTCCGCCGGCGTCGAGGGTAACCGGCTCGCGCGGGCCGCCAACAGCCAGGCGGACGCCGTACCGGCGGCGTAGGTCGTCGACGCCGAGGCCGTTCATCCCGTCGGCGGCCAGGTCGACGAGCACGGCGGGTTTCTTCTGGATGGCTGCGCGCCGCAGAGGGTTGTGGTGCTAATCGACGCTGATCTCCAGGTCGGCCGCGAGCGCTTGGGCCAGGCCCGGAAGCTGCGACCGATCGACGATGACCTTCTTGAGCGCGCCCACTCCGCGAAGGCCGGACAGGTCGTTGCCGCGCAGGTCACAGCCGCGGTAGGTGCCGCCATCGAAAGTCACGCAGCTCGCCGTGCTCACCCTCCAGCGAATCGACCTTGTTCAGGCCGGCGTCGTCCAGGTCGGGCAATGTGACGCTCGTCCGGCGTACGGTGCGTGTATCCATATGTCCTGCCTTCCACCTCGGTCCTGTCGTGGGCGCGGCGCTCCCGCGGCCACGCCGGCGCACAAGACGCCGCCACCGCTTTCCCGGCTGGCAACCCGCGCCCCCGGTGATACTGGACGCCATGACGGACACCTTTCCAGCGGGCGCGGCGGCACCGTTCAGCAGAATCATGATCCGCGTGGCCGCGCTGGTCTTCTGTGGTGATGACGTCGCCCTGATCCGCCGCGACCGGCCCACCTCCACCCACTACACGCCGATCGGGGGAAACGTGGAAACGGGGGAGGACGTGCTCGCCGCGCTGGGCCGCGAGCTGCACGAAGAACTGGGCCTGGACCCGGGGAAGGCCACCGCGCCCGAGTTGCTGTGGGTGGTCGATCAAATGGTCTCCCGCCCCGGCCAGGCTCCCTCACCGCGCAAGCTCCACCTGATCCACCGCGTTCACGTCACCCCGCGGGTGCGCGCCGGTCTGGCCACCGTCGAATACGACGAACTCCCCGACGGCACCCACGAGGTGGGCCATATCGAGTGGAGGGACTACCGCACGACCCGGGATCTGCCGATCTTCCCGCCGATCGGCCCCGCCCTGGCCGGCCTGTCGGCCCCTCACGCCGCCATCACTGACGCGGGCTTACCTGCGGTCACCGACGACAACTACACATGGATCGTGTGACACGGGCGGAGGCGATGGCAGCGGGATCGCAGCCGCGGCGCGTTGCGCGCCGGGACCGCCCAGGTCCGGCGCGATGGTGAGCGCGTGGCCGAAGGCCTGCGCGGGCGGCTGGCCGCCGCCGTGCACGATCGCGACCAGGCCCGCGCCGAGACGCAGCAGTGCCGCCAGGTCCTGCATGCCTCGCACAATCACAAAGGATGCCGGACGCCCGCTCGCTCGGTGCTTGTCACGACTCGACCGGGCCCGGGGGACGCCCGGCCGGGGGACGTCGAGGCCGGTGGCGGCGATCGGCGGCCGGCCGCGATGTCCGATGCCGGTCATCACCCCAGACGGCCACGCGAAGGCGGGTACGGTCCGGCCATGGCCTCTCGACGCAAGACGCCCGGCCGCACTGACCGCATCCCGGCCATCTCCCCGGACCGCCTCGCGCGCGGATGGTCGGGCCGAACGGCACGAGGATCCGTATGCGGCCGACGGCCGGGGTGAACGCCGGCTGGAGTTGGTGGAGATGGCCGGCGCCGCACGCGAGGACGCTCTTTGGGCGGCGGTGCGCGATGGGACGCTCGGCTGGCTGCTGCCTGTGGGCCTGGCCGACGGACCGCCCGTCATGCGGCGCCGTTTCCTCGAGGTGATCAGCGCGCTAACCGAGCAGGCCGTGCTCTGCGCCATGGCGGGCCTGTCGGCTCCCCTGGTCGTCCAGGACCGCGACGGCCGCCTGGTCACGGCGTTGCACGCGGTCAGCCTTCCCCCGGCGATCGTGGCCAGCGCCGCCGACCGGGGCGTCCCCTTCGAGACCACGATCGCCGCCCTGACCGCGGTGGTGAAGATCCGGGCCGTGGCCGTCGACGAGCCATCGCGCGGCCAGGGCATCGGCTCGGCGCTGCTGACCCGCTGCCTGCACCTGTACTTCCAGCTCGGCTTCGGTGCCGCCTACGGTCAGTTCCGCACCGGCAGCGGCCTGGAGACCTTCTATGCCCGGCAGGGCTTCGACGTCCTGGATGAGGGAGCCGTCTTCAGCCTCCGCGACCGTCTCGGCCTTCCTTTTCGCATCCAGGCCGACCCGGGGGAGCGGATCTTCACCTGCGTGCGCGGCGGATAGAGCAGCAGGCACGACGATCACAGCTCTGCGCCGCCCCGTTGTCTGCAGCACTGTGACCGGAAACGATCACCGGGCTAGATGGCTCTGATGAGACGGCGATGAGAGGCCGGCCACCCCAGCCCCGCGCTGGAGCGAGTGGCCGGTGCATGTGCCGGTCAGCCCGGCCGTCTTTGCCGCGGCGGCGATAACGTCGGTGACGGCTTCGGCGGTGAGGCGGCCGTGCGGGTCGCCGATCGGTCGGCCATGGCGGATCGGGGGGTGAGGAACCGGTGCCGCGCGAGTCCGCTCCCGGCCGTCGGGTAGCCGGTGCCGCTTCTTGGATCGGCTTGAGGTTCATCACAACCCCGTACCGCCAAGCCCTCGCGCCGGGCGGACCGGGGTCGTCACGTGGGGACTTCGGCGAATGATCGTCATGACGGGACTCCGCCCGTTTGCCTTCTTGTACCCCCGGGGGTATACATGCGGCATGCAGATGAACGAGGCGATGGTCGGCGACTCGGTGACGCGCCTGCGCCGAGCGCAGGGCCAGCTCGCCGGTGTGATCGCGATGATCGAGGCGGGGGAAGACTGCACCAAGGTGCTGACTCAGTTGGCCGCGGTCTCCAAGGCGATCGATCGGGCCGGGTTCAAGCTGGTCGCCAGCGGTATGCGGCACTGTCACGCGGCGCGAACGCGGGGCGAGGAGGCTCCGATGAGCGTGGCGGAGCTGGAGAAGCTGTTCCTGGCCCTCGCCTAGGTGGCCTTTCTGGTAAAGGTCGGCCTTCTTATGTCTCGAACATACCCCCCCGGGTATAGGCCGGCGTCGAAACGTGCTCGGCGGCCGGTGGCGCATCGCGTCGGAGGCCCGGGCGGGCGGCTGGCGAGCGGTGCAGATGTCCTGACCCGTCCCTTTTTTTGCTCGTCATATACCCCCCTGGGTATCAAGGAAAGAGGTGTTCCCCATGGAAGTCGTGTCCTTTCGCACCCCGGGTCTCGGTGACCAGACCTACCTGCTGACACACGAGGGCAAGGGGGTGCTCGTCGACCCTCAGCGCGACATCGACCGGTTCCTGCGGGCGGCGGCCGAACGCGACGTGGAACTGCGTTTCGTGCTGGAGACCCACCTGCACAACGACTACGTGTCGGGGGGTGAGCAGGCGGCCGTGCGCACCGGCGCCGAACTGGTCCTGCCCGCCGCCGCCGCGCCCGCCTACCCGCACACCCCCGCCTTCCACCTGGAGGACATCGAGGGCGGGAACGGCCTGTCGCTGCGGCCGGTCCACACCCCGGGGCACACCCCCGAGCACACCAGCTACCTGGTGCTCGTCGAGGGCCTGCCGGTCGCGGTGTTCTCCGGCGGCAGCCTTCTGGTGTCCTCGGCGGGCCGACCCGACCTGCTCGGCACGGCCCGGGCCCGCACCCTGGCCCGGCTACAGTACGGCTCGCTGCGCCGGCTGGCTGCTCTGCCGCCCGAGATCGGGCTGTTCCCGACGCACGGTGAGGGCTCCTTCTGCACCGCGAGCGGAGCGGGCCGCTACACCTCGACCATCGGCGAGGAGATCAGCTCCAACCCCCTGCTCGCCATCGAGGACGCCGAACGCCTGGCCGACGAGCTGCTCGCCGCGCCCATGCCGATCCCGGCCTTCTACCAGTACATGGGCCCCGCCAACACGCTCGGCGTGCCGCCGATGCCCCCGGCCGAGGTGCCCGAACTCGCCGTCACCGACCTGCCCCAGGACGCGCAGGTGGTCGACATCCGCCCGCGCCGCAAGCAGGCGGACGGCTTCCTGCCCGGCTCGATCGGCATCGAGCTCGCCGACGACTTCGGCAGCTGGGCGGGGTGGCTGATGCCGTACCAGTCCTCCATCGTGCTCGTGGCCGAGCCCGGCCAGGACACGGTCGAGGCGGTCACCCAGCTGGCGCAGATCGGAATCGATACCGTGCGCGGCGTCGTACGCGACCTCGGCCAGGCCGCGGTCGCGACGTTCGAACTGCTGGACCTGGCGGCCTTCACGGCGCGGGCCAACCAGCCCGGCGCCCAGGTACTGGACGTCCGCATGCCGAACGAGCAGGCGGCCGCCCCCTTGCAGGGGGCCGTCGAACGTTTCCTGCCCGACCTGGTGACCGGCGGTATCCCCGCCGAGCTCGACCGCGACCGCCCGGTGCTGGTGGCCTGCGGATCGGGCCGGCGCGCGGTCGTCGCCGCCACCCTGCTCGCCCGCGAGGGATACGTCCCCGTCGTGCTCAACGGCGCGGGCGTGCCAGACCTGGTCGCCGCGCTGCGGACCCTCCAGACCGCCTGACCTCTCACCCTGACGAAACGAGAAGAGAGCTATGAACACCGACTCCCACACCATCGACACCGCTACGGCCCGCGCGCTGATCGCCTCCAACCCGGACGTGCTGGTCGTGGACGTCCGGACCCCCGCCGAGTTCGAGACCGCGCACATCAGCGGCGCGATCAACCTGCCGCTCGACCAGGTGGATACCCACCTGCGGCGGATCGTCGCCGACGCCGGCGGGCGGATGCTGCTGATCTGCCAGTCCGGCGGCCGGGCCACGCAGGCGCACAAGAAGCTCTGCGACGCGGGACTGCCCGACGCGGTCGTCCTGACCGGCGGGATGAACGCCTGGATCGCCTCCGGCGCCCCGGTGGCGCGTGGCAGGCAGCGGTGGAGCCTGGAGCGTCAGGTCCGCGTGGTCGCCGGCGGCATCGTGCTGGCGTCCATCGTGGCCGACCTGTGGCTGCCCGGAGCGCGGTTCGTCGGCGCCTTCGTCGGAGCGGGCCTGGTCTTCGCCGGGATGACCGACACCTGCGCCATGGGCATGCTGCTCGCCCGCCTGCCGTACAACCGCGGCGAGGGCGCCGACGTGGACGCCGCCCTTGCCTGTATCCGCCGCCCCGGGCGCAACGCGGCCTGACGGGTCGAGACGACGACATGACCACTCTCACCCTGGCCGGCGCCATCGTCGTCGGCCTGACCCTGGGCCTGTTCGGCGGCGGAGGATCGATCCTGACCGTCCCCCTGCTCGTCTACCTCGCCGGCGTTCCCGCCAAGTCCGCGATCGCCATGTCCCTGTTCGTCGTCGCCGTGACCAGCGTGGTCAGCGCCGCCAGCCATGCCCGCGCCGGCCGCATCCGATGGAAGACCGGCCTGGTCTTCGGCCTGGCCGGAATGGCCGGCGCGTACGGCGGCGGCCTGATCGGGCCGCACCTGCCCGCGGCGGTGCTGATGTCGGCGTTCGCGCTGATGATGCTGGCCACCGCCATCGCGATGATCCGCGGCCGCCGGACACCCGAGCACGCGACGGCCCGCAAGGACCTGCCGATCCTCCACGTCGTCGTCGAAGGCGTCGTCGTCGGCCTGGTCACCGGGCTGGTCGGCGCCGGCGGAGGCTTCCTGGTCGTCCCCGCGCTGGTACTGCTCGGCGGCATGCCGATGAGCACGGCCGTCGCCACCTCCCTGCTGGTGATCGCGATGAAGTCGTTCGCCGGTCTGGCCGGATACCTGCAGACCGTCCCGGTCGACTGGTCGATCGCCCTGCCGGTCACGGTGGCGGCGGTCGCCGGCGGTCTGGTCGGCGGATGGCTGGCCGGGCGCATCGACGCCGACCGCCTGCGCAAGGGCTTCGGCTGGTTCGTCCTGGTGATGGGCGGTTTCGTGCTCATTCAGCAGGCCCCTCCCGAACTGTTCCACACCAGGTGGGGCGTCGCCGCGCTGGTGGCCGGCGGCGCGGCCGTCGTGGCGGGGATCGTCCATCTGCTGGTGCGCAGGCGCCGGGGCGGCCAGGACCTGCGCACCGGTCACCTCAACCGCACCTGACGGCGTCAGCCGGGAAAGGAACCGCCATGGTCACCGAACTGACCAAGGAGAATTGGAGCGGGACGGTCACCTCCGGGGGCATCATGCTCGTGGACTTCTGGGCGGCCTGGTGCGGTCCGTGCCGCCGGTTCGCCCCGGTCTTCGAGGCGGTGTCCGCCCGTCATCCCGGCCTCGTCTTCGGCAAGGTCGACACGCAGGCGCAGCCGGAGCTCGCGGACGCCTTCCGGATCACCTCCATCCCCACCCTGATGGCGATCCGTGACGGGGTCATCGTCTACTCCCAGCCGGGGGCGCTGACCGAAACCGCGCTGGAGGACCTCGTCGGCCAGGTCAGAGCGCTTGACATGACCGAAATCCGCCGCCACGTGCAGGGGCGGCCCGCACGGCGCTGAGCGGACGGGCGGAGCACACCGTGCCCGACGCCCCAACGGTCGACATCGAGATCGGCCGCTCTCATACCGCCGCCTTTCACACCCCTATGCCCAGGCCGAATACCCCCGGGCGTATATTTCACCACCGAGGAGGAAACGGATGTTCTTCGCGCAGTACTACCTGGACTGCCTCTCACAGGCGTCGTACATGATCGGAGATTCGTCGACCGGCAGGGCGGTGGTGGTCGACCCCCGGCGCGACGTGTCCGAGTACCTCGCCGACGCCGAGGCGCACGGGCTGCGGATCGAGGGGTGATCAACACCCATTTCCACGCCGATTTCCTCGCCGGACACCTGGAGCCGGCCGCGCGCACCGGCGCCTGGATCGGGTACGGCCGCGTCGCAGAGGCCGAGTACCCGATCCGCGCGCTGGCGGACGGCGAGCGGATCCACCTCGGCGACGTCGTGCTGGAGATCATGGAGACGCCCGGCCACACGCCGGAGTCGATCAGCATCCTGGTCCACGCGCACGCCGGCGACGCGGTGCCGTACGGCGTGCTGACCGGCGACGCGCTGTTCATCGGCCACGATGGCCGCGGCCCCGCCCCCCGCCCTCCCTGTACGGAGAGGACATGGCGTCGTGGCCGGTCCCAGGAAGCGCGCCGGGCTCGCACCTCCCCTATGGGGCGGAGGGGCGCCTGTTGACCGGATCAGCGCTCGCAGACCAGGCCGTCGCCGTCGCGGTCCTGGTACCAGGCGTATTCGGGGTCGACGCCGCGGCGGTACGGGCCGTACCCGTTCCGGTTGGCCTCGGCGCAGGTGCCGAACCGCGGATCGTTGTCGGCCGGCGGGTCGGGCGTCGGAGCAGGGGTCGGGGTGGGGGCCGGGGTGCCGGTGTCGCAGCGGCCGGACCAGATCCGCAGATGCTCCCGCTCGGCCTTGGCCTGCTCGGCGCGCATCACGTCGATGTAGCGGTCGTTGGGCCGCTCCCGCTCGGCCTTGGCGTACCCGTAGCGAACCAGGTTCCTGTCGGTGAACACCCCGGTACTGCCCCAGACGTACCGGAGCGCGCGACCGTAGCGGTCCTTCGGCTCCCGATCGGCGAGCAGGTACGCCGTCGACCCGGCAGGCAGCAGCGTCTGTCCCGCACGACCGGCAACCCGCCGGGGCCCGGCTCATCCGGCCGTGCATCGGCGCTGTGCGATCCGCTCCGGTAACGATCGGATGCAGTCCGGCCAAGGGCGGGCCGCGGGCGGCTGGAATGGTGGGCATGCCGTTACTTCCGCGTCTCCGTGCCCGTCGTCCCGACGTGGTGATCTCCGCTTTGCCGGTGATGCGCATGCCGCGCTCGGCGGGCGGGGGAGCGGCACATCTCAGCGGTTTCACCTCACCGGTTCGGTGCGCAGTTCGTGGCTGTCGTCGGGCAGCCGCGCCTCATAGAAGATCCGGTGGGAGCCGTCGGGAAGGGCGAGCACGTCGAGGTAGCGGACGTCCGCGACGGGCGGGCCGTCCACCGGCGTCAGCAGCGGCACGCCGCCGGCGCCACCGCCGGGGATGCCGCGATGAGCGGGCAGGCCGTCGAGGACCCCGCCGCCGAAGGTTCCACCGGGGCCGCGGAGCGCCCCGCCCGGTCCGGCCGGCGTCGCCAGCCCGGTGCGTTCGCGCCAGTTCTCCGCCGCCGAAGCGCGGCCGTCGTAGCAGGCACGGCCGTCGGACAGAACGCTGGTCAGCCGGGCGCCGCGGGCGTCCCACGCGCCGGGCCGGCCGGTGAGGACGGTGCCGTGCCACCGCCAGTACAGCCCGTCCCGGCTGGTGGCGTACGCGGTGCTCATGCGGTCTTCCGCGCCCGGCACCTCCAGGGGGTGACAACAGATCCAGGCATGCCATCGCCCGCCGCCGTACCGGATCACCGGGTCCTTGACGCCGGTATGGGCGTCACCGGTGAAGACCGGCCGCACCTGCGCCTCGGCCAGGCCCTCCGGGGACGCGGCCTCGACGACCCCGATCCACCAGTGCCTGGTGCCGGGCGTGGCGCAGCTGACGTACAACCGCCACCGGCCGGACGGGGTGCGCACCAGGGCGGGGCGCTCCACCATCGCCGCGCCGAAGCGGCGGCGCGGCAGGACGGCGACGGTGGTGAAGCGCTCACCGTCCGCGGAGCGGGCCACGACGTTGTGGTCCTCGCCGCCGTCACGTACGCGGTAGGCCAGGACGAACGTGCCGTCGGTGTCGAGTGCGGCGCTCGGCGCGCCGGCCCAGCGCTGCGGTCCGGCGCCGGGCGCGGGGACGGCGACCACGTGGCGCTCCTTCCCGGGCAGGGGAAAGGACGGCGCGGACCGGGGACGCGGGTGCGTGCTCGATGTCATGCCCCTGAGTCTGTGCGGTAGGGAGAACCACAGGGCAGTGGCAGTACTGCTCACATGCGGGAATTTCCTGCCATGCCGGCTCGGCACGGTCCATGACCGCTCCGGCGACTTCGACCATCCCGCTCTGCCGCCCGGTCACCGGCTCCGCAGGGCACGTGCCGTACCGCCTGGCCGCAAGCCACTGGTGCGATCGGCGCGCACGATCCACACGATCCGGCGGCCCCGGCTGACCGGCACCGGGCGACCCGGCGCACCCGTTCGGCCCGGCGCGGCACGTCCCGCGTTCGCGCGGGCGGCCGGTCACGGGGTGCGGCGGAAGGCGCGGCGGTAGGCGGCGGGGGCGACACCGCGGCGGGCGGCGAAGTGGTGGCGCAGGGTGTCGGCGCCGCCGAACCCGGCTCGGACGGCCACGGCGTCCACCCCCAGATCGGTGGTCTCCAGCAGCTCCTCGGCGAGCTGGAGCCTGCGTTCGAGCAGCCAGCGGTGCGGGGTGGTGCCGGTCAGCGCTTTGAACCGCCTGGCGAACGTACGCGGCGACATGGCCGCGCGCGCCGCCAGCGCCTCCACCGTCAGCGGCCGGTCCAGATGCTCCAGCATCCAGTCGAGCAGCTCCGACAACTCGTACGGCGTGCGCCGCGGCGGCATGGGCGCCTCCACGTACTGGGCCTGCCCGCCGGAGCGATGGGCCGGCACGACCAGGCGCCGGGCCAGGGCGTTGGCCGTGGCGGCCCCGTACTCCAGCCGCATGAGGTGCAGGCAGGCGTCGATCCCGGCCGCGGCCCCGGCGCTGCTGAGCACCGGGCCGTCCTCGACGTACAGGACGCCGGGGTCGACGCTGATGCGGGGGTGACGACGGGCGAGCAGGTCGGTGAACTGCCAGTGCGTGGTGGCGCGCCTGCCGTCGAGCAACCCGGCCGCGGCCGGCAGGAACGCGCCCGTGCAGACCGTCAGCACCCTGGCGCCACGCCCGGCGG
The DNA here is from genome assembly GCF_050942225.1 of Streptosporangium sandarakinum. NCBI lineage: Bacteria > Bacillati > Actinomycetota > Actinomycetes > Streptosporangiales > Streptosporangiaceae > Streptosporangium > Streptosporangium sandarakinum. The sequence continues at coordinate 4,198,317 of NZ_CP192034.1, read as the reverse complement.
CCTCCCGCAGAGCCGCCGGCAGCGGCTCGGCGACGGGCGCGTCGAGTTGCGGCCAGGCGGGGACGACCACGAGGTCCGCGTCGGCGAGGCGGTCCAGCCCATGCTCGACCTGGACGGCGAACCCCGAGGTCGTGGGGATCACGCCGGGCTCCGGCGCGCAGACCGCGAAGTCGTGGACGGGCAACCCGTCATCGCTGCGATCCAGGCCGAACACCTGGCAGACGATACCGAGCTCGAACGCGGCGACCCTGTCTCCGACCACGGCCACGACCCTGCGAATCACGGACGCCAGTATGGCAGGAAGTTCCCGCATCCTGGCATTGCTGCCGCTGTCGCCGGATGCCAGGCCCGCCCGAGACTGAAGACATGACATCCGGCGCGTATCCCGGGCTCAGGGCAGGGCCGTGGCCCTTCGCCCGGTCGTCCGAGAGCTGACGGCGGCTCACCCGCCGGCACCCCCGCCATCAACCAGAACTCGCCCTGGCTCTTCCCCGGCCGCCGAGCGAGCCAGCCCATGAACCCCGCCACCCTGCGCGACGCACTTCGTGCACTTGGTGTCCCTGCTGAGAAGGGCCGGACCTCCGCCATCCGCCAACTCGTCCTCCAGGCCCCGGCCCCCGTCATCGCCCAGGCACTCGGCCACCACGACAAGAGCACCACCCGCATCGCCGCCGCCGGAGCCCTCTGGAAGCACTACGCCCCCGGAGACCACCCATGACAGCCGAACCAGCCCGACTGGAAAACGCGCATGCGGTCGGGCCTGAGCAGTGCCAACCTTCCTGGGTGACCTCAGCCGAGACAACCTTCATCCGTGTCGCCGCGGCTCGAAACAACGCCGACTGGTGCGCCTCAGTCTGCCGCTCCCACGGCATACCAAACACCTTCAGCGAGACGGCCTGGCACAGTGCCCGCCGCACGCCGCCGTACTACCCCGATGCCGTCACCCTGCACCCCGACGCGGTGCCGGCCGACTTCCTGTCCGAGATCGACACGGCGTCACCCGGGTGTTCGATCAAGGACAGTTTCGCCGCTCTCGACCTCACCTCGGACGGCTTCGTCAAGCTCTTCACCGCCCAGTGGATCCACCGCCCAGCAGAAACCCCCACAAGGGCAACAACGCCGACCCTGCGCACCGAGCGGGTCTCCACAGCCGCCCAGCTCCGCGACTGGCAGGCCACCTGGCACGGCGGTGACGGAACCCCGGACGTCTTCCGTCCAGCGCTGCTTGACGACCCGTCCGTGCTGGTACTCGCCCTTCACAACGGCGAAGACCTCTGCGGGGGCGTCGTCCTGAACCACAGCTCCGGGATGGTCGGCCTCTCCAACCTCTTCGCGGTCGACAGCAGTGACGTTGCCATCGCCTGGTCATCAGCGATCACCGCAGCCGCCAACCACTTCCCCGGCCTTCCCCTGGTCGGCTACGTGCACGGAGACGATCTCGCGCACGCGCTCGCCAGCGGCTTCACCGCACTCGGCCCACTCCGCATCTGGCTGCACGGACCCTGACCGTCACCCGCCACTCGTCCAACGGAGCACACACGGTGAAAGACACCGGGCCCCCTGCGAGGAATACACGCCACCCGATTAACGACACTTACCAATCTCAGACCCCGGTTCGTACGTCAGGCGCAGGCCGAGCTCGCCGCACACGACCACCTCCTCTTCCGGGTCGGCGCTGTTCAAGTGGTGTCGCAGCCCCAGGTACGGCGAGCCGGTGACGTGCGGTCCCACGGAACGTGGGATCCGCTTCTCACCCGCTTGGTCCACCCGCCCATCCAGATCCGCGCCCACGGAGAGCGGCGTTCACTGGACGCTCTCGGGCTCTGGCGAGTGCCTGATCCGTCCGGCATGTGGTCCGTACGGCCCTCCCGGAGCCCGGTGCGGGCGGTCTAGCGTAGGCACCGTGAGTGAGCGAGTGGCGAGCACGGGCCGGGTCCTGGTGCTGGTCCTTCCGGACGTGAACCTGCTGGACCTGGGCGGTCCGGTGCAGGTCTTCGACACCGCGGCGCATCTGGGTGCCGATTACCGGCTGGAGTACGTGTCCGACACCGAAGAGGCGGTGTCCGCGCAGGGGCTGCGGCTGGCCGGATTCGCCAGCCTGCCGTCGACCGAACCCGGCGACCTGGTGCTGGTGCCGGGAACCCGGCTGAAGGATCTCGGGCCGGGTAAGCCGTTGGTTCCCGACTCGGTGACGCAGTGGCTGCGTACGGCGCACCACTGCGGCGCCCGGATCGCGACGGTGTGCACCGGCGCGGCGGCGCTGGGCGAGGCCCGACTGCTGGACGGACGTCGGTGCACCACCCACTGGTCGCTCGTCGAGGCGATGCGGCGGAGATACCCGGCGGCCCGGATCCAGGACGGCGTCCTGTACGTCCACGACGGCCCGGTGAGCACCAGCGCGGGGATCTCGTCCGGGATCGATCTGGCGCTGTCGCTGGTCGAACGCGATCACGGTCCCGCACTCGCCGCCGCCGTCGCCCGGGAACTGGTGGTCTACCTGCGGCGGAACGGCTCCGCATCTCAGATCAGCCCCTTTCTCCAGCACCGTTCGCACCTGCACCCGGCCGTCCATCGGGTGCAGGACCATCTCGCCCAGCACCTGGACACCCCGCACACCCTCGCCGAGTTGGCCGCCGTGGCCCATCTGTCCCCGCGGGGTCTGAGTCGGGCGTTCGCCATGGCGATCGGCATAAGTCCCCTGGAGTACCAGCAGCGACTGCGTCTGGAACGCGCGTCGAGGCTGCTGGCCGACACCGACCTCGGCGTGGACGCCGTGGCGAGCCGCTGCGGCTTCCGCGACGTCCGCCACTTCCGCCGCCTGTTCTCCGCCCGGTACGGGATGCCTCCGTCCGAGGCGCGCCGGCACGCGCGCTGAGCGGCGGACCTCCCCCTGATTCCCCTTCCACGGCGCCGATCACGCTGCTGACGCGCGCTGCCGATCCGTGCTGCCGTGGACTCGTCGTGCCTTCATGGCCGTACAGAGAAGAGAGCCTCCCGTGTCCCCTGTCCGAAGCCGTCCGACCGCGCGCCCGAGAAGGCCCGTCGTGCGCCGGATCGGGCGTGTCCTGCTGGGCACCGCCGTGTTCCTCGCCTCCCTGGGCGGGATCTGCGCCGCCGGTGTCGCGACCACGATGGGCCAGAGCTACCCCGAGTTCGGTCGACGCCTGCCCGCCCAGGGCCGGCCGGCTCCTAAGGCGATACCCGGCGGACGGATCACCGTCGCGGTCGTGGTCAGCAACGCCGGCTCGGTCTCCGCCGATGTTCTCGCCCCTTACGAGGTGTTCGCCCGATCGGAACGATTCGCCGTCTACACCGTGGCGGCGCGGCGGATCCCGTCCCCGCTTTCCGGTGGTGTGCACCTGCTGCCCGACTACATCCTGGACGAGGTCGGGACCGGCGCCGTCCCGGAACCGGACGTGGTGGTGGTGCCCGCCGTCGTCGATCCCACCGGCACGGCGGAGAAGCCGCTGCGCGAGTGGATCGCCGTACGATCGCGGCACGGCTCCCGCCTGCTGGGCGTCTGCGCGGGCTCGGAACTCCTCGCGGCCGCCGGCGTGCTCGACAACCGCCGGGCGACCTCCTTCTGGGCCAACATCGGCTCCCTGAAGCGGAACCACCCCGAGGTGAGATGGCAGAGCGGCGAACGCTACGTGGAGGACGGCTCGATCACCACCACGGCGGGCATCACCTCCGGAACCGTCGGCGCGCTCCGCCTGGTCGAGCGGCTCGCGGGTGCGGATGAGGCCCGGCGGATCGGCGGCGCCCTCCGCTATCCCGGCTGGAGCCTGGACGGCCCCACCGCGATCACCCCCAACCGCCTCGACCTGTCCGACCTGCCGTACGCACTGAACGCGGCGTTCCCGTGGCTGCGCCCCACGATCGGCATCGGACTGGAGGAGGGAGTGGGGGAGATCGACGCCGCCGCGGCGTTCGAGGTCTACTCCGGCGTCTCATTCAGCTCCCGCGCGATCCCGATCAGCGCCACCGGAACGGTCACCACGCGGCACGGCATGGTCCTGCTCACCGAGCCGGCGGGTACGGCGGTGCCCCGCCTGGACCGGTTCGTGGTTCCAGGGGTGGACGGCGACGTGACGCCCACGCTCGTGCGCTGGGCGTCGGGGCGAGGTCTCACACCGGAGCTGCCCGGCGGCGGACGGCGGGACGACGAGTTCGGTTTCGACCCGATGCTCCGTGATCTCGCCACCCATGCGGGTGATCTGACTGCCCGGATCACCGCCAAGTTCTCCGAATATCCCGTCGGACAACTACGCCTTTCCGGGGCCGGCTGGCCCTGGCGTTCCACGGTGATCTTCGCCCTCGCCCTGTCCGGCTCCGCCGGTGCCGGGATGCTCACCGTCGCCCTGGGGAGCCGTACTCGGCTCGGTCGGGCAGCCGTACCGCCCGCCGGGCGCGGGCCGTTCCCGGCGGCGGGAGAGGCGACGCGGGAGAGGCGTGACGAGCGGCTACCGTGAACGGCGTGGACGCGGCTGAGGAGACGGGGCGCCCGAGGCGTCGCCGGGTCGGGCCCCTGCCCGGCCTTGGAAGAAGGCCGCTGCTCGGCCTATGAGGTCCGGTCGGCGATCTGCCGGATCCACAGCGCGACCGAGGGCCTGGCCTGCCCGCACGGCTGCCCGGTCAGCGGCGGCCGCCCGCTGAGCAGAACCGAGGCGTTCGCCCTGATGGATGCCGCTGCGGCCGCCGGCACGAGCCGGACCGCGCTCAGCCCTGAGGCCTTCCAGCGCCGGCTCGACAGTGACGTCGGCCGGATGGTCCTCCACCAGCAGAAGCGTGATCGGCGGATCCGCCGGGACCGGTTCCGCCGCCCGCCCCCGGCCGGCTAGAGACCGTCCCCGGTGGCGCTCATCCGGCCTGGCCTCGACCGTGAGCGGGCCGCCGGTCCTCGCCGCCTTCCCTCTCGCGTCCGAAGGCCAGCCACAGGGCCTCTTCCAGGTCGGCGTCGAGAAGCCGCACCATTCCCAGACGGATCAGCTCGAAGACGGCTCCGGCAAGAGGCGGGATCGTCGCGCGTGTGCCCGGCCGTTCGAGCACGGGCAGTGGGAGTGGCAGGGCCAACAGGCCAAGCAGCGCAAACATCGCGAAATAGAGCACGACTCCCGCGATCAGTGCAGACCAGGAGACTCCGGCGAACAGGATGAGTGAGACACCGAACGCCAGTACGGGGAGCACGCCCGTGACCAACTGGACCCGTAACGCCTGCCGCGACAGCCCCCACACCCAGGACGGGTGCCTCGGCGCGTCGTCGTTGCGACGGCTGTTCCGCTGGCTCTGGTGACCTTGTCTCACATATATGTCCCTTCGCCGCCGGGTATCCCCAGTCCCCTGTCGATCACCTTGACAGGGGTCGGCAGCGACGTCACGGGCGAGGAACCGCCACACGCTTGGCGCGGAGTCGCTACGCAGCCCAGAGGGAGTCGGCGCACTCATCTTCACCGACCCAGGCCTAAGCACCGGACGCCGAAGTGGGCAGGCAGCCAGTGCCGCCACCGGTTACCGCATGACAGCACCGTCCGGTCCGGCCGTACGGCGGGCCCGAGGTGGTGGGGGGCGGTGTCGATGCCTCCCCGCTGTCGCCGGCCGTGCTCCGCTCCGCACGTGATCACGCCCTGGCATGTCACGATGCCCGGTCGTCACTCCGTCGGGACGCCGGCGTCGTAGCTGTCGCGTGCCCGGCCGATCGGCCGATGTCCCGGCAGCGGGTGAGCGCCACGCTACGCGCGGCGCGACGAGGAGCCGCGCGCGAAGCTGCCACCCCCTCTGGCGCGAAGGAGTCGCCACCCGGGCACGGCGGGCTACCGGCGTCCGTTGCCGAGCCCGCGGAGCCCGGCCGCGCCAAGGAACGTCCTTCCTGAGGACCGCCGCTCCGAGCGATGATCTTCTTCAGGTGTTACATCCGCGCAGTCGCGACAGTGAGGTCTGCCATCTGGGTCAGACGCAGGGAGGTGGACTCGTCGGCCGGCGTCATCACGACCATCCGGTGTCCTGTCGCCGAAACGCTGGTGGAGACGAAGTTCAGCCGGAGCTGCCCGACCAGAGGGCTGTCGAGGCGTTTCGTCTCGTACTGCTGTGGCAGCACGTCGTGACGAGCCCACAGCCGGGCGAAGTCCTCTGATCGTTCCCGGAGGTCGTCGACGACTCCGGCGAGGGCGCCGGGGTCGGTGCCGACTTCGGCGCGCATCCTTGCGACCATCCGGGCGGCGACCAGCTCACCGTCGACGTAGCGGCTGCGCCAGTCGGGGTCGGTGAAGAACTGCACCGCGCAGTTGCGTTCACCAGGTGGGATGAGGTCAAGGTCGGTGAACAGGAACCGGTATGCACGGTTGTACGCCACCACATCGAACAGCGGCGTCTGCAGGCACGCGGGGAACGGGTCGAGCTTGTCCAGGACGGGTTGGAACGCCGCGGTGAGTCCCGGGGCGCATTCGGTGGGCTCGGCCCTCGGCGTACTCGATCCGGCGAGCTGGTGCAGGTGCCGTCTCTCGATGTCATCCAGACGCAGGGCTCGGGCGATCGCCTGCAGGACATGAACGCTGACGTTGATGGGACGGCCTTGTTCGAGCCAGGTGTACCAGGTGACGCCAACCCCCGCGAGGACGGCGACCTCCTCGCGCCGTAGCCCGGGTGTCCGCCGTCGCCCTGTGGACGGGAGACCCACCTGCTGCGGGGTCACTCGTTCGCGCCGGCTCCGGAGGAAGTCACCGATCTCACGCCGGATCGCGGCGGGCCTGGTCTCCGTCATGTCCTCATCCTCCCGCGCGGAGAACCCGGTATCCAGGTAGCGGCCAGTACCCCCATAAACGGGCTCCTGGTGCCAGGATAGGCGGCCCTTCAAGGTTGACGGCATGGCCACATCCTCTGCACTGAATGACAACCTCTCCTCCCGCACAGGCGAACCCGACAGGGAGAACGACCGTGCCACGCCGTCGCCAGCCCCGGGTTCGTCGGAGCCTCCGGCCCCGGGGCTGGGGATGGGCCGGCTCCTGACGACGCTGTCGGCGTTGCTGTTGTCGGTGGTCAGCTTCGCGGCGGCGGGTATCGCCGTGCCCGACATCGGTGCTTCCCTGGGGGCCACGGCCGCCGAGCAGTCGTTGGTGGTGTCGGTGTACGCGTTGGGGTTCGCCGTTCCGATGGTCCTCGGGGGCAGGCTCGGGGATCTGTACGGGCGACGCCGGCTCTTCCTGCTCGGCATGGCCGGTTTCATCCTGTTCTCCCTGGTCGCGACCCTGGCCCCGAGCATCACCGTGTTGATCGCCGCGCGGGCCCTCACCGGAGTCTCTGCGGCGGCCATGGTTCCCCAGGTGCTGGCGACGATCACGACGTCCACCCGGGGGCCCGAACGTGCCCGTGCTGTCGCGCTGTTCGGTGCGACCGCCGGTGGGGCCACGGCGATCGGTCAGGTCCTCGGCGGCCTGGTGCTGTCCGTCCCCCTGCTCGGTGCCCCCTGGCGCATGGTCTTCGCGATGAGCGTGCTCATGGGCGTGATCGCGTTCGGCGCCGCGCTGCGCTGGCTGCCCGATACCAGCGCGCCCGGCCACCGGTCGCTCGACCTGGTCGGGACGACACTGCTCGGGCTCGCCCTGCTGGCACTCATGATCCCGATCTCCCAGGGCGGCGCGCTGGGCTGGCCGGTCTGGTGCTGGGCGCTGCTGGGGGCGACGCCGGTGCTGTTCGCAGCGTTCTGGCGGTGGCAGTTGCGGCTGCACCGCGGTGACCGCGTTCCGCTCGTTCCGCCGCCCCTGTTTCGGCTCAGCTCCTACCGGATCGGGCTGATAATGGCGTTGATGCTCCAGTCCGCGTTCGGTGCGTTCACGTTCCTCTACGCGATCTCCACGCAGACGGGGCTCGGATGGTCTCCCATGCACACGGCCCTTGTGCTGTTGCCGTTCTCCCTGTGCTTCCTCACCGTGTCGATCTGGTCGGGGAAGCTCGCGCCCCGTTTCGGGTTCCGCAGGCTCCTCACCATCGGCGGACTCATCCAAGCCGCACTCTTGGGCATCACAGCCACCTCCGTGTTCCTCCAGAGTGCCGGCCTGAACTCGTGGACGTTCGCCGCCCTCCTAGTCGGAGTCGGTGTCGGTCAGGCCTTCATGTTCGGGCCGCTCGTCGGAGCGATGATCGCCGAGGTCCCTCCAGCGTCCGCGGGAGCGGCATCCGGCGTGCTTCAAACCACACAGCAGGCCGCGATGGGCCTCGGCGTCGCCGTCGCCGGAGGTCTGCTCGGTGCGGCCCTGACCGGTTCCACGGCCCCGACAGGTCAGGCCTACATGAGCGCGCTGGCGATCTGCATGCTCGTCCAGGCGGCGTTCGCCCTCACGTTCGCCCTATGCGCGCTCGCCCTGCCCCGGCGCTGACCCGAAGAATCCAGCGCGGCGTCCAGTGTCGTGATCGTGGTTTTGCACGCCGCGCTGAAAGCGGGCATCACCAACCTTCTGGCCAACAACAATTGGTTGCCGCCGGCCATGTGCGCGAGGACCGTTCGCGGCTGTCCCGTGACCCAGGAGCGGCGGCAGGGCTGAGCGGGGGCCTGAGCCGGCTCAGATGGCGAAGTCCCGAAGCGCGCCCCGAGCCTGCCGTAGCTGTTCCTTGGCTGCATCCTGGCTGCCGGCCTTCTGCAGCCGCGAATCCCGGTTGTATTCCTCCGGCACCTGCAACCGCGCCTCGCGGTTCTTCCGCTGCTCTTTGGTGATCTTCGCTTTGCCGGCCGCGATGTCCAATGCCGGTCGTCACCCGAGACGGCCATGCGAAGGCGGGTACGGTCCGGCCATGGCCTCCCGACGCAAGATGGCTCGGCTGGCTGCTGCCTGTGGGCCTGGCCGATGGACCGCCCGTCATGCGGCGCCGTTTCCTCGAGGTGGTCAGCGCACGAACCGAACAGGCCGTGCTCTGCGCCATGGCGGGCCTGTCGGCTCCCCTGGCCGTCCAGGACCGTGGCGGCCGCGTAGTCGCGGCTTTGCACGCGATCAGTCTTCCCCCGGCGATCGTGGCCAACGCCACCGACCGGGGCATCCCCTTTGCTGTTGGCGCCGCTGTAAATGAGCTCATCCGGCTCCGGATCCGGAACTGGCTGGGCCGGCCGTCACCATCGGAATCGTCCTGCTGATCGGCCCGGCGTGCTGTGGCGTCTGCTCGCGTAGGCGATCTGCGGGTGACCCGGCGGCCGGCTGATCCGGAAGCGGGCAGCCGGTGATCGGCACCCCCCACCGGGCTAAAGGCGGCGCTGCTCAGGAGTCTCTGCCGTCGGCCGACCAGTACAACCGATCACATGTCAAGCTCCGGTAGGGGCCCTGACCAGCCCATTGTCCCCTTTGGGCCTTATCTTGCCCGCCCCCACAGCGGCTGGCAGGTGCCCTGCTCGGCGCAGTGCAGATCAAGGCGATGCTCACCAAGACCACCGCCACCGATCCCGACGAGCTGATGGCCGCACACCGTCAGCGGTCGGCGACCGCGGGCATGGCCGACGACGTCGAGAAACTGGCCGGGTTCCTGCGCTGGCAGGCGCCGCGGGTGGCCGGCCTCCTGAAGCTGGTAGGCCAGGACCCCAGCACGGGGCCGATCCCGCTGGTGGCCACGCACACCGCCGAGGGCCTGCAAAAGCTGCTGGGCGTCATCTGCGGCGGACGGTTGCCCGACGTGGAGGTGGCGCGCGAGCACATCGCGGAGATGAAGGCGGCCCGCCAGTGTCTGGTCGGCGCGATCGGCAACGTCGACATCCTGCTCGGCATGCTGAGCGGACTGACCGACCTGATTGGCCCGCTCGACCGCGAATGGACATCGCACAGGTGGCCGCGGTCAAGACGCCTCTGCAGCCCAGATCCATCGGCATGGCCTCTGACCAGGGCATTGCCCCTGTCACGCCTTACCTTGTCCGCCCCCCGGGTAGGGGTCGGCTACACCGCCCGTGGTGTCGCCAGGCAAGCATGCGAGGGGGAGTGCTGATGAGTTCGGCCCACCAGGAGAGCGGCGAGGTCACCGGAACCAAGGACGCCGACTACAACCTGATCTGGTTCGTCGAGCAGTGCCTGAGCAACGCGCTACGGCTGGAAACCTACATCGCCGATGCCGAACGGGCCGGTGATTCGGAGTTGGCCGATCTGTTCCGCCGCGCGCAGGCCGAAAGCCGTAAAGGCGCCGAGCAGGGCAAACAGTACCTACGTCAGCGTCTGACCGGCTGAGCCTTCCTTACTCGGGAGCGGTCCTAGCCCTCCGGCGCCCGATACGGCGTCGACCTCGATGTGGCGGATCAGGGGCTGGGCGGCGTTGTTCAGTTCGCCGCCCGGAAGCGTGAGCCGGCGGCGGACGAGGGCGGCGCCGGGGTCCCGCTCCTCCGCCCGGGTCTGGGCGGGGGAGGTCGGCGACGTTTTCCGCTGGGTGAGGATCTGGTCGGCGGCGACGCGTCGGACGTACTCGTCTGGAGGGCGCGAGCGGCTCGGTCTGCGCGTGGGCGCCGGCGGCCCGCGACCGGGCTGTCTGCCGGTGGCCCGGCCGCCGCCTGCCTGGCGGCCGGGCTGTGCGGCTACCGGGGCGTTCACGAATGGGCGTGGCCTGCACCGAGTCGGTCACGGTGGTGATCGCTTCCCGCAACGTAGCTGATCGTTTCCCAGCTGTTCGGTGCCTTCGGGTACTGACAGCGCTCTGCGCGCGGCACACATCGGTGAGGAACCGGGAGGTCATGCATCACGTGAGGTTCAGGGGCCGTCAGACCAGATGTACCAGGGGCCCGCGAAGTGCTCATACCTTCCCGAAGGGGCGCGTCGGTCTTGACGAGCAGCACGGTGCCCAGCACCAGTGCGAGCGGGACGGACATCCAGGGCGCCCACCCCCGCCGACCCGGCCCGCGACCCAACATCCACGACCAGGCAATGGCGAGCGCCAGTCAGTACGGCACCAATGCCAATGCCCGGACGGACAGGCCGGGAGTGCTCACCTCAAAGAGCGTCAGGAGCGAGGCGAGTCCGGTCGCCCCGGTGAAGAGCAGAGCGCGGCGGTTGCGAGTCAGGCCCATAAGGCGATCTTGCCCAACCCCAGGATCACGCGCAGCAGATCATCTCCCTGCACCCGCCCGTCGCCGGCTTCACCATGCCCGGCAGCGTGTTCACCGCGCTCCGCCGGAGGCCTGACACCACTCGAGCCTTCTCAGGCACCCGCTCCACACGCCCCCAACCAGGACGAACCCCATTCGGAAACTCCTGGAACGACAAGATCCCGCTCGATCCTCAAGATCGGACGGGATCCCGTCAACCAACCATCAGCCGTTTCAAGAACGGCCCCACCGCGCCCGCTGGTGCATCGGCTGCCGCCTCACCCCCGCCGCCCACGCCTGGACCCGCCACGACCCCCGGGCCGCCTGGCGCATCCATCGGCCCTGACCGGCCGCTGCGCACTACGGTGTCGGGCAGCTCCCTCACCTGCGGAAACGAAGGAGAACCGTGAACGCCGACACCCTTTCCGCCGGTGGTGGGGGGCGGTGTCGATGCCGCCCCGCTGTCGCCGGCCGTGCTCCGCTCCGCACGTGATCACGCCCTGGCATGTCACGATGCCCGGTCGTCACCCCGTCGGGACGCCGGCGTCGTAGCTGTCGCGTGCCCGGCCGATCTCCTCCAGGTGTTCGTGCGTCCAGTCGAGCAGGGCGGAGACGATCTCGCGCAGTGTCTCGCCGAGCGGGGTGAGGTCGTAGTCCACGTGCGGCGGGATGACCGGATGCACGGTCCTGCGGACCAGCCCGTCGCGTTCGAGTCCGCGCAGGGTGACGGTGAGCATGCGCTGGCTGATGCCGGGGATGGCGCGCAGCAGCTCGGTGAAGCGCATGGTGCCCGTGCTCAGCTGGTAGAGCACGACGACCGACCACTTGTCGCCCACCCGGTCGAGGATCTCGCGGGCCCGGCAGTTGGCCTCGGTCTCGGTCATGAACTGCACGGTTCTCTCCATGTCACTAACACAGGAAAAAGTGCGATCTGTCGACAGTAGTCGGCGGTGTGGTTAGTTACCAGAAATAACTGTAGGAGATGCTATGTCGAGAGATCACGCGCTGGTGCGCGAGCTGATCGCCGTGCACGACGGGCTGAGACGCGAGCTGAAGGAACTCAGGGGCGCGGAACGGGTGACCCACGACCTGCGCGTCCGCTGCATGTACTACTGCCACCACGTCGAGACGCACCACACCGTGGAGAGCCTCTACCTGTTCACTGCGCTGCGCGAGCGGTTCCCCGCGTCCGGAGAGGTGATCGACCGGCTGGAGGAGGAGCACGCGAAGGTCGCGGAGATCCTCCGGGCGATCGAGCAGGCGGCGGACTTCCGCGAGGAACTGGACCGGCTGGCCGACGAGTTGCTCGCGCACCTCGACTGGGAGGAGGAGCAGCTCGCGCCGCTGCTCGCACAACTGGACAGGTGGCCGTCGTGATCGGGCTCTACGTCGACCCCGCCGACCACGAGACGGCGTTCGCCGCGGCCCGGCTGGCCGACGAGGGGGGCTTCGGCTTCGCCGCCATGCAGGACCACCCGTACATCCCCGGCCACCTGGAGATCTGGACGTTGCTGACCGCCGTCGCGGCCCGCACGACCAGGCTCAAAGTACTGACGAACGTGGCCAACCTGGCGCTCAGGCCGCCGGCCATGCTCGCCAAGGCGGCGGCCACCCTCGACGTCATCAGCGGTGGGCGGGTGCTGCTCGGAGTCGGAGCCGGCAGCCCGGCGGGCGACGCCCCCTCGTACGGCGCGGCCGCACCGGGACTCGGAGCGTTCGAGGAGGCCCTGCAGGTGCTCAGACTCATGCGGGAGCCGGGACCCGTCAACTTCGCGGGCCGTCACCACCGGCTGGAGGAGGCGATGCCCGGCCCGGTCCGTGAGGTGCCGATCTGGGTCGGCGCCCACGGGCCGCGCGCGCTCGCGCTCGCCGGCAGGTACGGCGACGGCTGGCAGGCCCCCGCGAACATCTACGTGCCCCCCTCGAAGGTCGCCGAGCGGCAGCGGCTCATCGACGCGGCGGCGATGGCGGCGCGAAGGGATCCACGCGAGATCCACCGCAGCTACAACGTGGTCGGGACGATCACGGCCGGCGGGCGGGGCTCGGAGGAGGAGACGCGGCCCGTGCAGGGGCCGCCGGAGTTCTGGGTGGACATGATCGGCCGCTACACCACGGAGCTGGGGTTCGACTCGGTGGTGTTCGCGCCTTTCGGTGCGGACGTGCTGAGCCAGGCCGAGCTCTTCGCGGAGAGGGTGCTGCCCGGCCTTCCCCGGTGAGGGCGCGGCCCGCGCGGCCGGGGGGCCGGACTCAGGCCGAGCCGGACCGACGCCGGTCGGGCCGCACGGAACCGGCGCCGGGCTCGGGCCGGGCCGCACGAAGCCCGACGCGATGACCGTCCGCGCGGCCAGCCGCGAACTCATGAGCCGACTCAACCGAGCGGCCGGAGCAGATAGCCCGTGGCTACTGGAATGAATCTATTGTCGGCCCTGTCTCGTAACCTCACCCCATGCCCGGAGCCGGCACTCCCGATGTTTCTGAGGGCACCACCGCTGAGTGTGTTCTTGCGGCGTCCGACGTCACGCTCGCCACATGGCCGCCTCGCCCGGAATCGCTGGATCCGGCCGGAGGCAGCCAAGAGGCCCGGATGCGGATGCTTCAGCGCATGCGCGGCTTCTGGAACGACCTCAACCGCGCTCGTCGTGAACGCGTACAGGCCGAGGTTGAAGTGGCGAAGGCCCGTCAGGCGGAAGTCGAAGCTTTCTGGGACCAGCACAAGATCACTGTGAAGGGGCAGTGGGCCGACCGTACGGGTGGGCGAGGGAAGACCATGGTCGCCGATATCCCTGATGTGGCGAAGCAATCGCCACCTTGCGCGCGGAGGAGCACAGCTCCAAGATCAGGCAGACGCGTACATTCTCGCCACCTGGGGGGAACCGCGTCCCCCGCGGCGTAAACCTGAACGGGCGAAGGCCCGACACCTGCGCGACCTCAGAGGAACGCCACCCCATCGCGACAGTCTTCTAACGCCCGTCGACGCACCGTACAGCCACCCTGACCGACCTGCGGAAATCGTTCGCGACTATCGATGTGCTTGCGGCAACCCGCACCCGTTCACGGCGGTCCAGGCCCAAGTCACCTCGGGCAACACCAAGAGTGGCGGATGTCTACGCGACCAGGCCAGACGACAGCGGCGCTCTGTCATATCCCGCGCTGAGACGCAAGCTGTACGTGCCTGGGCGCGAGGATGGGGCATCGAAACCGGGGAGAACGGCCGAGTCCCGGCTCGGATCACAGCCTCCTACCGACTGAGCCAGGCGGGACGGCTCGATGTCCTGGGGGCTGACGGCCTCCTCGAAGAAGCACGCGTCCAGCACTGGGCACAGCTCAACGGTCAGAAGCTGGGCGCGCGGGGCCGGGTGACCAGCGAGGTCTGGCTCGCTTACGCAACAGACGCCCTCTCCCGGGATGAACTGGATGACTGCTCTACAGAACAGTAACCTCCACCCAAGATGGTTCAGGGTGATCTGTTCGGCCTCATTGAGCCGTTTTCATCCTGCGTAGCGGTTGGCTTCGACGTGGTGCAGAACGAGGATGAACTGCACGATCGCGATCGCTCGGCGCGGACAACAGCGCAGCTTAGCCAGGATCTTCCAGGTCTTGAGGGTGGCGATGGCTCGTTCGCCACGAGCACGAATTCTCGCGTCAGCGCGGTTGACCGCTTTCTGCCGGCGTGACAGCTCCGGTCGGAAGCGGCGCCGCTTGAACGGCGTGCGCACGTCGCCACGGGCGCCTTGGTAGCCCTTGTCGACGAAGGTCATCACGTCTGAGTTGGTCAGCTCATCGATGATGCCGTGGATTCGGGCGGCGGTGAGGTCGTGCGTTGAGCCCGGCAGTGCCGGTGAAGCCCACACGAGCCGGTCGGCGATGTCGGCGATGACCTGCGCGTTCACGCCATGCCGCTTGTGCTTGCCGGAGTAGTACGGCCGCTGGTCTGCCACGCGGTCGATCGGGATCAGCGTGCCGTCCAGGATCGCGTACGCCAGGCGTTGGATGCGCGGCATTGCGATGGTCAGGTCCTCGGTGACCGCTGCGAGCAGCACGATCGCTTCTTGTGCATACCGCCAGGCGGTAGCGGCACCGACGTCGAATCCGGCGGTGAGCCGGGTGTGGGTGTCACCGTTGCGCAGGTGGGCCAGGGCGAGCGGCGCCTGTCGGCCGGGGCCGAGACGCCGCCACCGAGATCGATGCCGGTTGCGGTGCGCTCGGATGAGGTCGGCGAGGTGGTTCAGGGTGCGGCTGGACAGCGGGATCGTGGAGGGGCAAGACAGCGCGGGCGAGGCTCCCGGTCGGGGCATCAAATCTTGGTCGGCTGCTGTCTTGCCTGGAGCCTCGCCCTCATCGGTCTCCAGGCTCGCCACACCCATCCTGAGCTGCAAGATCAGTTTGGAAAAGCCTCAGGATAGTCAGCCTCGGCAAGCAGAACGAGGTTGGCCGCACGCTGGTCAAGCTTCAACCGCGGCTCGGCGAGGGCGTGATGAAGCGCGTCTCCCAGGAGGCCAAGGGCAAGGCGACCATCAGCTCTTCGAGACGGCAAGAAGCAGCTCTACAGCCGAGTTGGAAAGGGTTTATCTTCTCGGGCATGGATCACCAGGGAGAGTTTCGTCGGGCAGCGCTTGAGTTGGGCATCCCGGACGACGAGATCAGCAGGTTCAGCCAGCACCTTCGTTTGGCGATCGGATTGTTCGGGGGTGGCGATGGTTCTCCGGTTGGGCACATCGGTGGGTTGCCCCGGCTGCCGGTGGGCATGAAGTGGCCGTCCGCCGGGGACATTCCGTTGCCGTTACTCCTTTCCGTCGATTGTGGGGCGCTGCCGAGGGTCGACGGCTTCGACCTGCCGGCGGACGGGACGCTGCTCTTCTTCGTTCACCAAGAGATGGACTTCGACGAATCGCCGACCGATCCGGGGCAGTACTCGCGAGTCGTGTATGTACCGGACGGCACCGAAACCGCGGTCGCGGAACCCCCCGACTCCGCGTGTGTCGGCGAGCGGATCGACGTCTGCGCCGAGCTCAGAGCCGATCTACCCCTTTGGCTCGAGGAGGGCGACGAGGACGAGGACTGGCACGAGTTCTGGGAGGATCTCGAGTGGGACGACATGTCAGCCTTCCAGCAGCGGTTGGCCCGGTACATGGAGCGTGAACTGCCGCACCTGGACGAACTTCGATCTCTGGCCTACGGCCTCTGGTCGTCCGGCGCCTACCTCGTCATCGGCGGGTACGCCGATGACGAGGAGACGATCGGCAGCATCATGGCGAAGACCCTCGCGAAGGGAGGATGGTTTTCCTATCTGGACGAGGACGCGCTCCAGCTGGCGAGCGAATGGATACCGCTCGCCAATGAAGGACGGATCTACACGGAGTACTACACGAAATTTATGATCCGCCACGACGACCTGGCCGCCGCTCGGTGGGACAAGGCGCTCACCGTGACCAATTTCGAGGCCCCGTGACCAGGTTCGACGCACCTCTGTCCCGGGGGGCTGGCGAAGGCTGTTCACAGGCGTCCGCGCCAATGGTCACGATCGGGCCGGTGGGGTTCTTGCTGTCGCGGACGGGAACGGTGGGGCAGGCGTCGCTCTGGGTTACCTCGACACACTGAGCCTCTTCTAGCCTCACTTTAAGCCGGCCGGATGTAGGGCGAGGATGGCTTGGACCAGTGCGGTGATGCGGTCGATAGGCAGGAGGGTGCCGTCGAGGATCACGAATGTCTTCGTCGCGGCAGTCCGTGTCGCGTCGGCCAGCGTGGGTGCGAGGCCGGCCAAGAGCTCGACGGCCTCGGTCGCATATCGGTAGGCGGTCGTGGTGCCGACTCCGAATCCGGCTGCGAGCTGGGCATATGTGTGTCCATGCGTAGGTGGGCGAGGGGCAGCAGGGCCTGGCGACCGGCGCTCAGCCGCCGCCGGCAAGAGCCGATCACACGGCGGTGCCGCCGCAGGCGGGCGGACGGGAAGCGCAAGGCGGAGCCGGACACGTCGACGCCGGACGGGTAGACAAGCATGCGAAGCCTCTGGTGGAGACGGTTCTCTTGGTCGAAGACCCATCTACCAGGGGCTTCACCTCGTTGTCAGCCCAACAGCCGATCTCCCGCCGCAAGCTGGAAAAGGTTCACTTTGTGTCATTGGTCAACTACATGACGTCTCTTGCTGGGGAGCCCTGTGACCTGCTTCACCATCGGCCGACCAGCCTGCGGGAAGGAGGGTCAGGGCAGCGGGGTGGCTGCCTCGACCCGGTTGAGGTGCACGATCACGTCGAAGGCCGCTCCCAGGGCCAGCGGCCGGTTGAACTGCTCGGGCACGTACGTGGCCGGGATGGTGAAGGTCGGACGGGCGGTGTCCAGCCACGCTCGGGTGGACGGAGTACGGCCGGCGCGGCGCAGGTCCACGTAGTAGTCGCGGTAACGTACCCGGTCCAGGACGGCCTCGCTGCTGTCCGGGACAGGGGCGCCGGTGTCGAAGACTGCGACCTGGCCGGTCTTGGGGTCGATGGCGCGGAAGCGGCCGCTGTGGATGGTGGTGCCGATCGCCACATAGGAGGTGCCTGCCAGGGAGCGCAGGACGGCGCCCTGGGTGACCGGGTAATGGTCGGGCCAGGCTGAGACGTAGCCGATATGCCCGTTGTGCGCGGCCGCCACAGTCTTGGTGCCGGTGTGGCGCTGCCACCACACGGTGTTGTCGGCCATGGCCTGGTCACGGTGACGGTGCAGGGCCGCGCCGTCCAGTGCGTACATGGTGGACATCTGGACGATGACGCGGGCCTCCTGCAGGACCCGCGGGCTCACCTTGCCGCTGTCATCCAGCAGGCGGTAGGCGGCCTGAGCGTCGCCGGCCAGGGCGGCGCGCCGCTCGGCCGGCAGTGCGGCCAGGGCGTTCATCCGTTCTTCCACACCGGCGGGCAGGGCCAGCAGGCCCGCGTAGCGGCGACGCAGTTCGGGCTCCAGCGACGGCTTGTGCTTCTCGGCCCAGGCGAGGATGCGCCGGTACTGCTCGGGATGGACGTCGCCGATGTCGAATCCCATCACGCGCAGCTTGCGTGAGGCGGTGCGGTTGTAGTCGCGCATCCACTCATACAGGTCCATCCATTCCTGGGTCTTCCACGAGCCGTAGGACTGCTGGAACTCCTCGGCCATGATCGTGCGCAGGTCGCCCTTGCCGGTGCGCACGTACGCGTCCAGGCGGACGCCGGCCGACCAGGTCGCCTCCAGCGCCAGTGTGGTGAAGCCCTGGGTTTGCACCAGGTGCCGGAACATCCGGTGCCGCAGCGTGAACAGCTCCTTCGAGCCGTGCGTGACCTCGCCGATCCCCACGATGGTGGCGCCCTTGGTCATCGCCGACAACGCCCGCAGGTCGCGGGACGGGCCGCCCGGGACGGTGCTGCGCAGTTCCTGGGCGTGGCGCTCCAGGTTCGCCACCACCCGCTCTTGGCCGGCGGCGACGGCCGCCGTGGCAACGCCGGCGGGGGCGGGGGCAGGGGTGGCGAATGCCGGAGCGCTCACGCTCGCGAGACAGGCCGCCAGCGCCAGGGTGACCGGCACGGTACGACGCAGAGTGTTGCTCGCCAAGACAGATCCTTACGTTGGGTGTCGGATGAAGCAATCACCAACGTAGGGATGGGCGCAGGCGGTTTCGATCCCGCCTGCTGGCCGGTCGATGGTGGTGCTGGCTACCGCACGCCGCCCGCGGCCCAGCTCACAAGGCCGGTTCCCCGAGGCTGTTACCCAGAGGCCGGGTGTCAGAGGCCGGCTTCAGGCGCCGAGGTAGCGCAGCACGGCGGCGACCCTGCGGTCCACGCGGTCGCTGGGAGCCAGGCCGAGCTTGGCGAAGATGTTGCGGATGTGCTTGTGCACCGCTCCCTCGGTGATCACCATCTTGTCGGCGATGGCCAGGTTGCCCAGTCCTTCGGCCATCAGCGCGAGCACCTCGCGTTCGCGCGGGGTGAACTCCTCCAGGGGGTCGCGGCGGCGGGTGAACAGCTGGGCCACCACGTCCGGGTCGATGGCGGTGCCGCCGCCGGCGACCCGGTTCAGCGCCTCAAGGAACTGCTCGACCTTGCCGACCCGCTCCTTGAGCAGATAGCCGACCTCGTGCGTGCCGTCGGCCAGCAGGTCGGTCGCGAACGCCTGCTCGACATGCGCCGACAGCACCAGCACCCCCAGGCCCGGCTGCAGGCGCTTGGCCGCCACCCCTCAGACGCCCTCGCCCGCACCACCCTCCAGCAGCTGACCCCCGCCCTATGGGCGCGGCGCCATTGGAGTGCAATCGCAGGCAGCCCACCAGCGCGCCACGCCTTGGGCACCACCCCGTCGATCGACACCGTCTCTGCCGGCGCGTAGTGCCGCTGGTCGGAATCGACGCCCGCGTAGCGAGCCGGCAACTCGATCGCATCCATCACCGGCCGGTAGGCGATGTTGTGGCACTTGAACTCCAACGCGGCCAGCAGCGGCGCCAGCATCCGCCGGTAGTAGTGCGAGTAGGACCTCCGCAACTGGTAGTGGATCCGCTCGGCGACCACACGCGCAATAGCCATCGGTTCCCTGGCAACCGCGGCGAGCTGCCCGACCAACTCCTTCTCCACTCGCCGCTCGGCGCGCGCGTTGGTCCGGTGGATCGGCCCGATCAGCGACTCCACCACCTGGACACGCGCGGTGAGCTGACGACCGGGCATGTACGACTGGTGGCCTCGTGCCTGGCCGCCTCCGAGTGGACCGTGTGGTGCTGGCTCGCGCGGGCGCGGTGGGGGAGAGGGAGATGCCCGAGAGGGCGCCGGTCGCCGTGGTGAAGCCGGGGCCGCGCAAGCACCGCATCCTGTTAGGGAACGGCAGCCGAAGGCTGGGGGAGCCGAGCCGTCCATCCGGGCCGCCACAGCGATGCCCGTAGCGGCAGGCGAATCGACGCAGTTGCCCGGCCCCAGCCCCGGCCGCGCTCAGTGTCGCGCTTGGCGAGCCATGCACAGGTCCGCCACGGATGGTTCCCGAAAGGTCGGAATCCGAATTGTTCGAATCTACATTGTAAAGGCGTCTTCTCTGAACACCTCCCTCATCTCTACCGACAAAACCCAGCTCCGAAGGGGAGGGAGTGGAAGGTCTACTGACGCTTGTGTTGCAGTTGTGGGCGTGCCTGTTCCAAGTCGCGCCGGTGACGGCTTTTGCCGGTCGGCTGCCAGGTGTGTCATTCGACAGCTCGGGCGGCGGCTTTCCGGGAGCGCGGCCGAGCCGCGTCGGGCCGATATCCGGCTGGAGCTGGTGCGCGGCGCGGTGTCGCTGGGCTGTGCCGGCGCGGCCACCACCTACCAGCGGGTGTGGTTTTCCGCGATGCGCGCCCTGCTGGCCGCCGGCCCCGGTGCCGCAGGAGTTCTACTACGCCGAGAACTTGATGAACGCTCTTCCCGCGCAGGTGCTGCGCGACGATGACGCCCGCTTGCGGGGCAGTGCCAGGAGAACAGAGGAGGGAGCGTTCTGGCTCCGGACGGGTTCGTCACCGTGCGGGGGAGGGCGGGCTGGATATCAAGCCTCGGCTCATCGGCGTGGACGAGACGTTGGTGTTGGAGTTCGCCGGCAAGCAGGACGATGAGAAGGAGCCCCTCGTGACGGGAAAGGTGTTCTGGAGGTTCGCTATGCTCCTGGTCTCCGGTGATGTCGGCCCGTGTGTCGTCATCGACGACCCGCAGCGGGACGCTGACGGCAGCGACACATCAGGATGGCCGCCTGTGGGGAGCTAGCCCTCCGATACGGCGACGCCCGCGCTACTGTCCAGTCTGGCACCATGGCCCAGGGTGCGGGCTTGCCCGGAGGCGGCGACAGTGGCCCGGTCTGGGAGCGGATCGGGCAGCACGCGGGGGCGAGGGTCGTCTCCCGGCCGTGGTCGCGGTCAGGTGAGGTCGACGGCTGGTCGGTCCGGGCAGACTTCGTGGGGAGACTGAGGGCGCTTGAGTCTGCGCCGGTGGCGATGGGGTTCAGCGTGATGTCTCGCGGTCAGCGGCCTGGTCGTGTGAATCTGGGCGGAGGGACGGGGGGAAGCGCAGCACCCAGCGGCGCTGCCATGGGGTTTCGACGGCCCGATGATGATGGTGCTCGCGTGTCCAGGTGATGGCGTCGGCCGGGTCGAGGCCGGCCAGGATGGCCAGGCAGGCGACGACTGTGCCGGTGCGGCCGACGCCGCCTCCGCAGGCGACCTCAGCCGCGGCGCCCGCCCGTGCCCGCTCGTGCAGCGCACGGATCTGCTGTACGGCCATGTCGCGGTCGCGGGGCAGCAGGAAATCGGGCCACTGGATCCACGCGTGCGGCCACTGCAGCTCACCCTCGTGGCGGCGGCGGAGCCCGTCGGAGCCCAGGTAAAGACCGAAATCGGGTATGGGCCCCTCCGGCAGCGGATGGCGAAGGCCGCGGCCGCGGATCCAGGTGCCGTCGGGGAGCCGGAAAGCGCCGGTGAGCGGCGGCCCGCTCACCGGACGGGCCGTCGTGCCGTCCATGGAGTCGTTCATGGGGTTCTCCTTGTGTCTTTCAGAAAGCGGAGACGTCTTCTTCAGCGAGCGGTGCTGTCAAGCCGCCGCCGTTCGCGGTGATTCGCGACATTGATCCGGTTTCCGCATATGTCGGGCCTGCAGTAGATGCGGCGCCCCCCGCGGCTGATGTCGACGAACACCCCGCGGCAGCCCGGGGCGGTGCAGGCGCGGAACCGGTCGTGCCCGAGCGTCCGGACGGCGCCGAGCAGCCCGATGCCGATGAGCGTGGCCAGCTCCTCGGCCAGCGGTGCGCCCGGCCTGGTCGGGACGTACCACTGCCACCGCCCGCCGGGATCGCGGTCCAGCACCGGACTGAGCCCTGCCCGCCCGGCCAGCACGGTGCCGCCCGCGACGGCCTGGTTCTCCGTCTCGGTCTCCACGACGCCGCGCACCTCCCGGCGCAGCAGGTGGACCTCGCGGACGTCGTCGCCGGTCGGCGACCGCCCCTCCGCCACGGCGTCGAGCCGCAGCCCGTGCCCTGTGAGGAACTCCAGCAACGCATCCGGGGTCGGCAGGGCCTCGCCCGCCGCGGCCTGCACGGTGGACGAGGTGTTGGCCAGGTCACCGGCCAGAGTCGCCCCGACCGTGTAGTCGGTGATGGAGATCCGCACGCTTCACCTCACCTCGGTAACCGAATAAATAAAACTATATCCCTTACATGATCGCGTAGGGGCGACCGAACGCGGCCGAGGTGACGCGAGTCCGGCCGAGAATCGGTAAGACCAGGTCATGGCAGGGGCGCAGAGCGCAGGGGAAAGCGGGTCAAGGCACGCTTTCGCCGACGGAACACCGTGTCGGCCACGAGTTCGCGCGGCGCGGTCTCGACCAGCCGGCGTGTCATGCTTCCGAGGCCATGAAGGGGCGGTCGGGGACAGGAAGGAGGCGCATGGCCGTACCAGGGGTGCGGAAAACCGCAGGTTCAGGCGGGCGGACGCCTCATTCCGCCGGGCGGGCGGCTCGGCCTACCGTTCCTGACTATGATCGGAAAGTTGTTCGATGTGCCACGGCGGCTGCCGCCCGGGTCGGCAGCCCTGCTCGCCGAGTGCACACGCCGGGAAGGTCGCAGACCTTCTTGGCCATCTTCTTCGCCCTGTTGGTGAGGATCCTGGTCGTGTCCTCGCCGGCCCAGTAGGAGTCGGCGGTGTAGAGGACCAGGGCGCTCCCGCGGCGGACGGCGACGTACCGCTCTCCGCCGGAGACGTACAGCTCGCCCTTGAGGGGCTCCTCCGTGCCCCTTTCGTAGGAGCTCCCCTTGACCAGCAGGGCCTCGTCTGCGATGTTCACCTTCTTGCCGGTGTAGCGGTGAAAGTCCCCGGCCACGGTCGCCGTCCGCGGAGCCTTGGCCTTGGCGCATTTTTCCACGTCGGCGCGGAGCTTGCGGAAAGCGGTCCCGGCGTTCTTCGCGCTGGGATACAGCACGAGCTGCTCGGTGACGTACGAGGGGGCGCTGGTCCCCCCGATGATGGTCCGCATCGCGATGCGGCCATCGCGGGGCTTGTCCTTGGAGCGGCAGGGGTTGAGTTCAAGCGGCTTGGTCAGCTTGTCGCTGACCGTCCACCACTCCTCGGCCGCCTGATCCTCGGTGAGGGGCTTGGTCGCCTCGGCCTCGGTCAGCAGAAACCCTTTGGGGATCTTGGCGGTCTCCGCCTGGGCCGTACTGGCCGCGCCGACCGCCGAGGCCACCATGACCGCCGTTGCGATCATCGATATCATCGCTCTCTTGCCAGACATTTCGATCATGGGCTGTTAGATGCGTGATGCTGCTGGAAAGTTCCCCGGCGTCGAGACGGGCAGGCGGTCCGGGAGGCCGTCGCCCGGCTGTCTCACCGGAGGTCCCCTCGACAGGGATGCCGGGGAGTCGCTGAGCCGGACCTGGGTGATGGCGGGTTCGTCAGCTGTTCGGACCGTCGTGCACGGGTGCTCGGACTGCTGCACCCTGGATCGGGTCGCACGATACCGTTGCCGGCTCAGGGCCGGGGGTCGCGCGCGCCGGGTTCACGCCGCTGCCGGCGGCTTGTGCTGAGCATCTGGTCACCGACGTCGACATAGCCGGAGAACAGCCCGATCACGTCACGGAGCCGCTCTTGTGCCGGGCCGGGCTCAACCAGGTTCTCGCCGTCGCGCAGGGCGGCGATCAGGGTTCTGGCCCGCGCGTGGCTGGCCGCCAGCAGCGACTCGATCCCCGCGGTGGCCTCGATGAGCAGCCTGCGGCTGCCGGGCTGCGGGATCACCCGGGCCAGTCCCCAGGAGTCCAGCTGCCGCACCGCGGTGCTCACCGCCCCCTTGCTCAGCCCGAGCTCGGCGGCGATCGCGTCGAGGGAGGCGGGCTCCTCGGTGACGAGGAGCAGCCCATAGACACGTCCGGTCGCGTGCGGCAGGTTCCACGAGGCCAGCAGGTCACCCACCGACGTGATGAACGAGTGGCGCCGGGTCGCGCTCATCGCCGTGTCCGCTTCGACGCCGAGGCCGTGCGCAAGAACGTCTCGATCGCCTCATTGACCGCCTGCGGGTCGTCCTGGTTGGCGATGTGTCCCGCGCCGGCGATGACGATCTCGTCGATGCCCTCGGCCCGCGCCCACATGGGCATGGACGCGGCGATGTTGCCCGTGCGGTCGTGCTCGCCGCGGATGAGGCACAGCGGCACCGGCGTAAGGTAGCCGGGGTCGGGGGTGAGGAAGTCGACGGTGGCCCGCCACACCTGGAGGAACTCCTTCTTCGGCACCTGTGCGAAGGCTCGCCGCGCATCCGCCCGCGCGGCCTGGGTCGTCGCGGAGGTCTCCGCCATCAGGCGGGGGAGTTTCCTGGCCGGGATCATCGCCAGGCTCGGTGTGGCCGCCTTCACCAGCAGGCGTTCCTGCCATGACAGCGGCGCGGTGTTCCAGGCCGCGCCGATGACGATCAGCGCCCGAGCCAGGTCCGGATGCCGGCGCACGATGGCCTGGCTGAGGTTGCCGCCGAGCGACTGTCCCACGAGCACCGGCCGGTCGAGTGCCAGGTGTTCGATCAGTGCGAGCAGGTCGGCGATCGCCCGCTCAGCGGTGAAACGGGTGCCGGCCGGGCGGGATGAGCCGTGGCCGCGCATGTCCCACAGCACGACCCGATACCCCTGGGCGCGCAGGTGTTCGCGTTGGGCTTCGAACATCACGTGATCGGCCCCGGCGCCGTGCGAGAACATGATCGGCACGCCGTCCCCGCCGCTGTCGTCGTAACGGAGAGCGCATCCGTGCAGCGGCAGCGCCGACTTCAAATTCACCATTTACTAAAAATAGTATACGTTCTTGGGTGGTGCCCGCGATCGGCGAGGGGCTTCGGCGGCAGCGAAGAAATTTTCAATGAAGTTGCGCCTGACCTGCGGTAACGCAGGAGTGTCCGACTGGCGTCCCGGTTTGATCGCGGTGCTGGGTCATGACACCGAGGATGCTTCGTGGCCCGGGTGCCGGCCAGGGACTACGGCTGTTGCCTCCCATCGTCGGCTCCGGCGCCCGGCTCGGTGATGCCGGTGTCGTGGGCGCGGAGCATGCGCATGACGGTGGCTGGGGGAGGGGTGCCGGCCGAAATGTCCGATGCCGGCCATCACCCCAGGCGGTCGGGCGAAGGCGGGGACGGTCCGGCCATGGCCTCGCGGCGCAAGACGCCCGGCCGCGCCGGGCGCCGCGTACGCCTGAGCTGCCGGGGGGCGCGACGGCGTCACCGCGCGCGAGGTCGAGCCGCACGCTACGCTCCCAGGGGGCCACCATGGTGCGGCTCTGGTTCCGGCGCCTCGCGGGACATGGGCGGAGCAGGAGAGATTCATGGCGATGCCCAGGAAGGGCTCTCGGCTCATCACCGTGGCCGACGTGGTGTTCCGGTGGCGCATCCGCCGTAGGCCCACCTACTGCGAGGGCGGCGGCTGGACTCCTCTCTCTTTCTCGGTGGAACACGCCGCACGACCCGCCGGCGTCCTCAAGGTCACCCTCCCTTGTGCCCGGCCCGACAACTGGCTCGGAGAGCGGGCCATCGCTGTACGCCCGGTCCTGGTGGAATCGACCATCCGACGTGCACTCGACAAGGGATGGGCGCCGGACCGCAGGGGCAGGCCTTTCTCCCTCGACATCACCGAAGATGATCTCCCGGACCTTCTCGGCGGGCCGCCCGGCTACGTCATCCCGTTCCTATGGGGCGTGATTCCTCTCGGCGGTGGAATCGAGGACCTTCCACGCGCCCGTCAGATCTGGCCGCGGTAGCCGATGCCGTACGAACGCCTGCGACGTGAAGGCCGGCAGCCGGTTTCAGGAGTCGCGGCGCAGGGAGGACAGCGCCCACAGTTCAGCGATGCGCCCGTCGCGCACCCGGAAGATCTCCAGCATGGTCGGTGGCTGCCGGCCGGGAACGCCCCGTACGCTCGAGCGGACGGCGGCGGTGTTCCCCTCGACGATCATGTCCTCGACGATGACCTGCGCGTCAGGGAAGGCCTCGTGAAACTGTTGCCATGCCCGGGTGACGCTTTCGGGTCCGGTGGCGCCCAGGGGATGGCTGAAGAAGTCCGTCGTGAAGATCTCCTCCGTGGCGGTGTGCTCGTGGGCGTTGAACGCCGCGTACATGCGCCACGCGGCGGCCCGCACTTCGTCCGTCATCGGTTCTCCTGTTCGGTCACGTTCGCGCGGATGCGCCGTAGGACGTCCAGCACGATCTCCTGCTGTTGTGCGGTGGCGCCGGCGAGCAGCCGCTCCTGGTACGCCTGGTGCGATCGCTCCAGGTCGGCCGCTACCCGCTCGCCGGCGGGGGTCAACGCGGCCAGGGTGTAGCGGTTGTCGGTCGGGTCGAGACGACGCCTGACAACCCCCTCGGCCTCGAACTCCTTGACCAGCCGGGTGACGCTTGCACCGTCGATGCCCAGCGCCTGGCGCAGATCACTGTGGCTGGTCTCGCCGTTACGCCGCAGCCGGACGAGCACCTGCACTCGGTGCGGGCTCATGCCCACGTGCCGGGCGAACGCCTGCCGCAGATCGGCGCATACGCCGCCGAGCTCGCGGAAGAACCTGTCCTCGGACGTCTCTTCATGCACCATCTCTTTATACTGTCAACTCTTGATCTAATCAAGAGATTGGCCTTCGGGGTTCCGAGGTGAGCCCGAAAGCCACAGCGGGACTCCAGCCCCATCGGCCGGCACCTCGGGCACCAGGCGCACGTGGCCCATTTCATGATCCGTAACCTCACCGCGGCCGAACCGGGCCCCGCACCCGACCTGGAGGTCCGCGACCGCGACCGCGGCCATGCCCTGCCCGACGCCCCGATCTCCGATCGGCTCACCACCGTCGACGGATACCTGGTCGTCTGCGGATGGAACGTATGATCACACCTACGCGCCGGTCATGAGCGTCCGGCCCTGAGCGGCTTCGTGAGCAGCGCCGATCCAGCCATGCCGCGAGCGGCGCCGCGTCCCCGCCGCTCACGCCCGGCCACCGCCGGCCGAGCCGTCGGCTCGGCCGGTGTTCCCACCACACTACGGACCTTTGAAAGCACACCTATGCCTCACATGCGAGACGTGACCGACCCGACCATCCGGCAGGAGGTGCCGGACGCCGGCGGACCCATGCCGGTGGACATCGAGGCGACATGGCCGGCCCCATCCCAGGCCACGGCCCGGATCCCGCGGCAGGCAGCCGCCGGGCACGCCCTGGAGACCGGCCTTGCGGAGGTCCTCCCGTGAGCGAGCGCACCACCTCCACCTCCGGTACGGCGCAGCCCCGGACCGGCACCGAGCAGAGCCGCTCACGCACCGCACGGCTGATCACCGTGTCGCTCGGGATGGTCGTTGTCGCTGTGATCGGGATCCTGGCGCAAACGTCGCAGCGAACCGTGTCCCAGCCGCACACCGGCGCCGCGGCACCGGCCGCCACCCCCACCACGGCGAAAGGTGAGAGCCCGCTGGCGCAGCTGGTACGGCGCGACCCCGGCGACCCCGCCGCCATCGGCCCGGTGGACGCGCCCGTCGTGCTCATCGAGTACGCCGACTTCACCTGCAAATACTGCGCCGCCTTCGCCGAGGAGACCCTGCCCGCCCTTCTGTCGCAGTACGTCGAGCAGGGCAAACTTCGCATCGAATGGCGTGACGCACCCGTGCTCAGCCAGCATTCGGTCGACACCGCGGTCGCCGCCCGCGCGGCCGCCCGCCAGAACCTGTTCTGGCAGTACTACGAGGCCCTGTATGCGCGCACCTTCGCCGGAGACTCCGGCTGGAGCCGCAAGGAGCTCATCGACATCGCCGCCTCCATCGACAAGCTGGACGTGCCCGCGTTCACCAAGGCGCTCGACGACCCCGCCGTCGCGCAGTTCGTGCAGAAGGAGGCGCAGGCCTCCGCCGCGCTCGGTGTGAGCGGCACCCCCACGTTCGTGGTGGGGGAGGAGATCGTCAACGGCGCGCAACCGATCGAGGTGTTCCGCCGGCTCATCGACGCCCAGCTGGCCGAGGCCGGGAAGGGCTGAGATGGACATCGGCTACCTCGGCGCGTTCCTCGGCGGTCTGCTGAGCCTGCTGTCGCCGTGCTCGGCCATGCTGCTGCCGGCGTTCTTCGCCTACGCCTTCTCCCGGCCCGCGCTCCTGGTGGCCCGCACCGGCGTGTTCTACCTCGGGCTCGTCACCACGCTCGTGCCGCTCGGCGTGTTCACCGCGACCGCGGGTGCGTTCCTGTCCCAGCAACGCGCCACCCTGCTCACCGTCGTCGCCATCGTGGTGATCGCCTTCGGTCTCGTTCAGGTGCTCGGCGTCCCCCTGCCGGCGTTCGGCCGCGCGGGGCGGCGCGAGCCCGGCACCGCGTGGACGGTGTTCCTGCTCGGCACCGCCTACGGCGTCGCCGGCGTGTGCACCGGCCCCATCCTCGGATCCGTGCTGATGATCGCGGCAGCCGGCGCCGATCCCGTCTACGGGGCCGTCCTGCTGGCCATCTACGCCGCCGGGATGGCGCTGCCGCTGCTACTGCTCGCCCTGGCCTGGAAACGCTGGTCCGGCCGCCTGCGGGCCTGGCTCCGGCATCGCATGCTCCACCTGGGCCGCTGGACGAACAGCTGGCACGCCCTCATCTCCGGGACGCTGTCACTTCTACTCGGCGCCCTTCTGCTCATCACCGCACGCGATCCCGAAGCGACCGGGCTGCTGCCCATCGGGGCCCAATACGCCCTCGAAACCGGCATCGCCCGGCTCGGCGCCGACATCTCCAACGTCGCCGTCATCACCGCCGCCGTCGTGCTCATCGCGCTCACCGGCGCTTTCCGGCTGCTACGCCGCCGCCGTGCTCATCGCCGCGACCGGCGCCCCGCCGCGGATTCACCCGCCACCCCGCCGCAGCGCACCGGGCAGCCATAGCGCCGCATCACCCTCGGCAGACGCCTCACCTGAGGCGAGGTGGGGCCTTCCTCCGGCCGTTCCCTCACGGGGCGGCCGGTCCCGCCTCGTCATGGAGGCCTTCGCCGCCGGCCGGGGCGCCGCGGCGGCCCTGATCTGATCGGCCGGCGGCGCCGGCGAGTCCGGCGGCGGCTCCCGAGGGGTCCACGCCCGCCTCTTCCGCCGGTGGCCCTCGCGCCGCTGGTGGCGGTCCCTGCCGCCGGTTCCGATGACGAATCTCCCCAGCGGACCGTCCCGCTGCGGTCCCCACAGCGATCGTGGCATTCGAGGAGGCTGAGTGCAGGAATTGGCGGTGGCGACCTGGGGCTTCTTCGCCTGTTAGTGATCCGTGATGGCCAGGAACTCCCGCAGCTCCGGCCAGTCGCCACTGGGGTGATCAGTGGGTTCGGCGGCGGGGTGCCAGGACCTCGGTGGCCTTGGCGATGGCCTCAGGGCCGGGTTTGACGTAGCGCATGGCGGTGCGGGGGTTCTTGTGCCGGGTCTTGCCCATGATGAGCTGCAGCGGGATCTCGGCGTCGCCGAGGTGGGTGGCGGCGCTGTGGCGCAGCTGGTGCAGACCGAGCCCGGCGTGCTTCTCCAGCAGGACACGGGCGCGGTCGTAACCCAGGCGGGCGCGGCCGGTGTGCGGGCAGATGTCGCCGGCGCCCGGGCGGCGGGCCGGCACGGGGCGCCGTTCGGACAGGAACAGCGGGCCGTGCGTGCGGGTACTGCCGTCCGGCAGCCGGAGCAGGCGGGGCAACAGGTGGGCGGCGCCGCTGTCCCAGTACACCCATTCGATCGCGCCGCCCTTGGAGCGGACAGGGGCGCGACGGTGCTCCAGATCGAGGTCCTCGACGTTAAGGGCGAGGATCTCCGCGGCCCGGGCTGCGGTCTCGTACAGCATCCGCCACAGCGTCTTCTCCCGCAGCGGGATGTCGCGGCGCGACAGCAGCCGGTGAACGATGGTCTTGGCGACCGCGCGGGTCTCGCCGGCGCTCTCCTTACGGCGTTCGGCCTCGGCCGGGACGCAGGGCGCCGCCCAGTGCTTCTTGGTCTGGCACCAGAGCAGCCAGGAGGTGACGGCGGCGCGGTTGCGGTTCCAGGTCGCCGGCGCGCATCGGCCCCACAGCTCGGTGAGCGCAGCGCCGATCTCGGCGTCGGTGACGTCGGCGAGCGACCGGTCCCGGCCGAGCAGCGCGATGACGCGGTCGATGGCCGAGGCGTAGGCGCGGTGAGTGTTGGAGTTGGCCGTGCACGGCATGGAGTCTTCCGCGAGCAGGGGTCACCGGGCTTCCGCTTTTCCGCTTCATCGAATATCGTCGATGGGCGATGAATGAGAACAAGGAGCCCTTGCCGCGCGCGGAGGCCGAAGAGTACGCGAGCTGGTTCAAGGCCCTGGCCGACGCCACCCGCATCCAGATCGTGTCGCTGCTGGCCCGGCGACGCGCGCCGATGAACGTGGGCGAGATCGTGGCCGCGTCCGGGGTGGGCCAGTCCACCGTCTCGCACCACCTGAAGATCTTGGCCGAGGTGCGGTTCGTGCTGGTCGAGAGGCAAGGCACCTCCAGCCTGTACCGGATCAACGATAACTGCGTGAGCTGTTTTCCGACCGCCGCCGACGTGGTCATGGGCAACCCCGCGCCGATCGCGCCCACCTGCGAGTGAAGGAGCCTGCTCATGGCGTACGACGAGATCATCGACCACTACTCCGCGCTGGCCCGTGCCGCGGATGCCGGAAGGTCGGTCGCCGACTGCGGGCAGGACGCGTTCGAGCAGGGCGGCTTCGGCGCGGCCGGCTATGAGGAGCTCGGCATGCTGCCCGAGGGGGCGGTGCGGGCCAGCCTGGGCTGCGGCAACCCGGTGGCCGTCGCCGAGCTGCGCGCCGGCCAGACGGTGCTGGATCTCGGCTCAGGCGGCGGCATCGACGTGCTGCTCTCAGCCCGCCGGGTCGGCCCGCAGGGCACGGTGTACGGGGTGGATGCCAGCGCCGACATGCTGGCCCTGGCCCGGCGCAACGCCGAACAGGCCGGCGCGCGCAACGTCGAGTTCCTGCACGGCAGCATCGAGCACGTGCCGCTGCCGGACCGGTCGGTGGACGTGGTCATCTCCAACTGCGTGATCAACCTGTCCGGCGACAAGGCCGCGGTGCTGGCCGAGGCGTTCCGAGTACTGCGGCCGGGCGGCCGGTTCGGCGTCAGCGACGTGGTGGTCGACGGCGCGCTCGACGCGGATGCTCGGGCGGCGGCCGAGCAGCGCATCGGCTGCGCGGCCGGGGCACTGCCGGTGGCTGAATACCGGCGACTGCTGGCCGGGGCCGGGTTCACGAGCATGCGCATCACGCTGACCGCCGACCATGGCGACGGCGTGCACTCGGCGATCGTCCAGGCCACCAAGCCCGACGCCCCGCCAGAGGTGGAGATCCGGCCGATGCGCCAGAGCGACGCCGGACAAGTGCTGGCCATCTACCAGGCCGGGCTGGACACCGGCCAGGCCAGCTTCGAGACTCTCACCCCGAGCTGGGAGGGCTTCACCGCGGCCCGGCTGCCGCACCTGCGCTACGTGGCCTGCGACACCGGCACCGGCCAGGTACTCGGTTGGGTGGCCGCCTCGGCGGTGTCGTCCCGCCCGGTCTACGCCGGAGTGGTCGAGCACAGCATCTACGTCCACCCCGGCTGCCAGGCCCACGGCATCGGCCGGGCGCTGCTGGCGGCGTTCATCGCCGCCGCCGGGGATGCCGGTGTCTGGACGATCCAGTCGGGTGTCTTCCCGGAGAACGCCGCCAGCCTGGCCCTGCACCAGGCGCTCGGTTTCCGGGTGGTCGGTACCCGCGAGCGCATCGGCTGTCACCGCGGCCTTTGGCGGGACGTGGTGATGATCGAGCGCCGCAGCACCTTGACCGGGATCTGAGTCGCGACTCGGGACGGCGGCCGGGAACGCGGGCGGGAACATGGGCGGCCGCCTGGTGGTTACATCCGTCGTGGCCGGTGTGCTCAGTGTCCCCGGGCCTCACCTATCGCCTTCGCGGACTACCGTTCGGCTGGAGCCGCGTTGTGCCCTTCGCCGAGAGGCGACACGCACACCGGTACGCACACGTGATGGCTGAGGGGCCCTCGCCGAGCTGGCGAGGGCCTTCGCCGTTACGAGATCTCACACACCCTCCGCCGGCTCCTCCTGGGTTCGATGTATGTCAATATAGAGAGACATCGATTTCGATGACTGTCTATACGGAGAAGATGTGGAACCTCTGGAGCTCTTGGAGTGCAGCCCGCCGCTGATGCGCGAGCCGCTGGACACCGAGCAGGCGGCCGGGGTGGCGCGGGTGTTCAAGGCACTGGGCGACCCCGTGCGGCTGCGCATCCTGTCGATCGTGGCCAGCCGCGCCGGCGGCGAGGTGTGCGTGTGCGACATCACCGGCGCCTTCGAGCTGTCCCAGCCGACCATCAGCCACCACCTGAAGGTACTCAAGGAGGTCGGGCTGCTGACCTCCGAGCGGCGCGCCTCCTGGGTGTACTACCGGCTGGTGCCCGAGACGCTGGGTGAGCTGTCGGCCCTGCTCGACGTGCCCGCGACCGTCTGAGGAGCAGCGCGATGTCCTCTTCCACGTCCCCGGCTTCATCGGCCTCGCCGGCCGCCGCGCCCGCACAGGGCGTCATCGCCGGCCTGTCCACCCTCGACCGGTTCCTGCCGGTGTGGATCATCGCGGCGATGGCCGCCGGACTGCTGCTCGGACGGCTCGTACCGGGGCTGAACACCGCGCTGGAAGCGGTGAAGGTCGGCGAGATCTCGCTGCCGATCGCGCTCGGGCTGCTGCTGATGATGTACCCGGTGCTGGCCAAGGTCCGCTACGACCGCCTGGGCGCCGTCACCGGTGACCGCCGCCTGCTGCTCTCCTCCCTGGTGCTGAACTGGGTGCTCGGCCCGGCTGTCATGTTCGCGCTGGCCTGGGTTTTCCTGCCGGACCTGCCCGAGTACCGCACCGGGCTGATCGTCGTCGGGCTCGCGCGGTGCATCGCCATGGTGCTCATCTGGAACGATCTGGCCTGTGGCGACCGTGAGGCCGCCGCCGTCCTGGTGGCGCTCAACTCGGTCTTCCAGGTCGTCGCGTTCGGCGCACTGAGCTGGTTCTACCTGCAGGTGCTGCCCGGCCGGCTCGGCCTACCCCAGTCCGCGCTCGACGTCTCAGCCTGGGACATTGCCTTCTACGTGCTCGTCTTCCTCGGCATCCCCCTGCTCGCGGGCTACGCCTCACGCAAGCTCGGCGAACGCGCTCAGGGCCGCGACTGGTACGAGCAGCGCTTCCTGCCGCGCATCGGCCCGATCGCACTGTATGGGCTGCTGTTCACCATCGTCATCCTGTTCGCCCTGCAAGGCCACACCATTACCTCCCAGCCTGGCGACGTGGCCCGCATCGCGCTGCCGCTGTTGGCCTACTTCGCCCTCATGTGGGGTGGCGGCTTCCTGACCGGCAAGGCGATCGGCTTGCCGTACGACAAGACGACCACGCTCGCCTTCACCGCCGCTGGCAACAACTTCGAACTCGCGATCGCCGTCGCGGTCGGCGTGTTCGGCGTCACCTCCGGCCAGGCCCTGGCGGGCGTGGTGGGCCCGCTGATCGAGGTTCCCGTCCTGGTCGCCCTGGTCTACGTCAGCCTGGCCGGCCGCCGCCTGTTCGCCGCCAAGGAGGCCGCCCGTGCCTGACCGCGTCCCCGGCAAGCCCAGCGTGCTGTTCGTCTGCGTGCACAACGCCGGACGTTCCCAGATGGCTGCCGGATGGCTCACCCACCTGGCAGGAGACCGCGTCGAGGTCCGCTCCGCCGGGTCGGTCCCGGCCGATCAGGTCAACCCGGTCGCCGTCGAGGTGATGCGCGAGGTCGGCATCGACATCACCTCTGAGCAGCCCAAGATCCTCACGGCCGACGCCGTCCAGGCATCCGACGTGGTGATCACGATGGGCTGCGGCGACGCCTGCCCGATCATCCCCGGCAAGCGCTACGAGGACTGGAAGCTCGACGACCCGGCCGGACAGGACATCGAAGCCGTCCGGCCGATCCGCGACGACATCCGCCGCCGTATCGAAAAGCTGCTGGCGGACCTTGTGCCGGCCTGATCCTCCACCGCAGGCCCCGCCCAAGATCAGATGGCGGGGCCTGCGGCAGGTCCGCGCCCCGGATGACTGTCGGCGCTGGGTGGTTTGCTGTGCTGTATGACGCTGTCGCCAACCCGGATGGCTACGACATTTACCAGGTCAAACGCTTCTGCCGGCCGCTGACCTCCCGGCAGGTCACCGACGTGGAGAACTCCTGGCAGCGCTTCGTCGATGAGACGTTGTCGGTGCTGCCGGTCCGCTCATGGACGCTGGTCACGCTCTGGAATCCCACCCATGAGCGGCTGGCCGCGGGCAGCGGGCTGCGCATCAGCTGGATGGACCGCGATCACCTCGACGGCACTGCCTTCGTGCGCTACCTGCAGCTCAACGAGCGGCACTACCTGGTGATGCGCCTGGTGGCGCGAGCGGTGGAGTCGTTCAGCCTGCGTCCGATCACCGGCTCGTTGGAGCTGCAGGTGCCGGTCGACTCGGCCGAGCGACAGGCGGTGGAGGAGTTCCTCCGCTACGGCGTGCCCCTCGCCGACATCGACGGTACGATCACTCACAGCTCGGGGCCGCCCGGCCTGCCGGATGAGTCGGGCCCCGGCCGGCTGAGCTTCATGGTCGCCGCCGGCGCGGCTGGTGATCGGCCTGATCTGGAGGATCGCCCCTCTCACCGCGCGATACGGGGCACCGCCGACCAGATAGCGTCCCGGCACGCTGGCCGTCGTGCGTCATCATCGTCCTGGCTGTGGCCTGGCCGGCTCTCTGGCCTGCCGTCGAATGGGCGTTGGCCGACGTGATGGCTCAGGTGACGGGGAGCTGTTCCCCGCTTTGGCGTTCCTCCTAGGCGTTGAGCAGCATGACAGTCGCCACCAGCAGCCGGGCGGCGGCCATCAGTGTGTTCGGCTGCACGCGATCCGGAGTCTCGGCCGGAGTCTGGTAGCCGGGCATGCCCATGCCGACGCCGATAGAGGCCAGGCCGACGGCGGCGTAGCGGCGGTTGTCGGAGGCCATCGCGCCCGCTCGCAGCGGCACACCGACCAGGCGGGCGGCCTGGTCGAGGGTGGCCAGCAGGGCGTGGGCGGGGCCGCCGGCCTCGACGGAGGCGGCCTCGTGAAGGTGCGCGGCGCCGTCCAGGTTGATCACCAGCGTGTCGGCCGGCAACGCGGGCGCGTGGTGGGCCGAGCCCCATGCCCCGCTCTCCTCGGCGTCCAGGAAGGCCACCGACAGCCCAGCCCGTAGGGCCGGGACCGCCGTCAGGACGCGGGCGGCCTCCAGGACGGCGGCCACGCCGGAGGCGTTGTCGGCGGCCGCGGGGAGCCGCATGCTGGGATCGTCACCGACGCCGTCGTAGTGCGCGGTCAGCAGTACCCGCGGCCCGCTCCCCGCCCCTCCGGCGTGGGAGGGGGCGGGGAAGCGGGCGCAGACGTTGTGGCCGTCCGCGGAGACCTGCCGCAGCGGCATCGACCCGGTCACCTGCACCGGGCCGGCGGCCAGCGCTTCGGCCAGATGGGTGTGCCGGTCGGGGTGTAGGGCGATGATCGGGACGGCGCGGGCGGCCGGTCCGGCGATCATCTTGGGCATCCACCCTTCGGAGTCGGTGCCGCGCGCGGTCAGCACCCCGGCCGCGCCGTGGGCCTCGGCTCGTTCGCACGCCCGCGCCCAGTCCCCGGCCGCGGCCAGCACCCATCGGCCGCCCAGATCGGCCTCGGAGGCCGCGGCCAGCGGCGCGGTGCGCGGGTCCGGCAGCTCGGCGGAGGCGAGGTGCTCGACGAAGTCCCGGCGGTGCTCCAGGCGCAGCACCTGGCCGCCTGCGCTCCATTCGAGCACCGGGGTGGCATACAGCTCCCGCACGTCGGCGACGGGGAAGGAGTCGAGCTCGACGTCGGCGCTCAGCTCGCGCAGCCGCTCGGCGAGCCAGGTGGCGGCGGCGCGGCCGCCGGGGGTGCCCACGCGCCGCCCGGTGTAGTGGTCGCGGGCCAGTTCGTGGACCGTGGCTTCCATCCGCTGTGCCGACACCTGGCTCAGCAGTGTGGCGAGGCCGGCCGGGGGCGAGTCCACGTCCGGGGGCGTGGATGTCATCCGCAGCACCCGGCGGCGTCTGCGGCCTGAGCGTCGACGGGGGCCGGGGCCTGGCCGCAGCAGCCGGACTGAGCGGCCTCCTGGGCCGCGGCCGGGCTTCCGCAGCAGCTGGTGGCCGCCTGGTCGGCCTCGCTCGTGCTGAGTGCGGCAGGGGCTCCGCAGCAGCCGCCGGCTGCGGACGGGGCGAATGCCTCTTCCAGGTCGCCGATGAAGCCGCCGCTGGTCTGGTTCGTCATCGTGGTCCCCTTCGTGTTGGACAGCGGCAGGGCCGCCGCCCAGTAGTTAGATATATGCCTAAGCAGTCCGATGGTCTCATTTTACTTAGATAGACGTCAAGATAGACAAGAATCGAATTATCCCGGCAGGCGACTGAGGCAGTGACGTGCCCGTTGGCTCCGTCGATAGCGTGAGCCGAACGGACACAAGGGGGCCGATCACGCCGGACACGGCGGGCGGCGTGGCGAGCCAGGAGCGTGGTCGGTGACCCTGAAGGAAAGCACCATGCCCGCGCCGGCGGCACGCTCGCTGCCACTGGCCTTCACCGCCGGCGCGGCGGTAGGCACGCTGGGCGGGATGATCGGCCTGGGCGGGGCCGAGTTCCGACTTCCCCTGCTGATCGGCCTGTTCGGGTTCGCCGCACTGTCGGCGGTCATCCTGAACAAGGCGATGAGCCTGATCGTGGTGCTGGTCGCGCTACCTGCCCGGCTGGCCGCCGTCCCCCTGGCCGAGTTGGCCGCGCACTGGACGGTCGCGGTCAACCTGCTGGCCGGCAGTCTGCTGGGGGCCTGGGCGGGAGCCTCGTGGGCGGTCCGGATGCGCACCGCCACCCTCTACAAGGTCCTTGGCGCGCTGATGGTGCTCATGGCCGCGGCTCTGGTGCTCACCCATACCACGGCAGTGAGCTCGCTCGCCCTGCCCGGCCCGCTGCTGGTAGTGACCGGCGTCGTGGCCGGGTTCGGCATCGGGATGGTGGCGGCCATCATGGGTGTGGCCGGCGGCGAGTTGCTGATCCCTGCGATCGTGTTGCTGTACGCCGTGGATATCAAGGCTGCGGGCAGCCTGTCGCTGGTGGTGTCGCTGCCGACCATGCTGGTCGCGTTCGCCCGCTACAGCCGGGACGGCAGCTTCGCCGTCCTGGGCGCCAATCTGCGCTTCTCCGTCATCATGGTCGCCGGCTCTGTCGCGGGCGCGCTCCTCGGCGGGCTACTGCTCGGGGTGGTGCCCGATCTTGTGCTCATTCCCGCCCTTGCCGTCGTCCTGCTGATCTCAGCGGTCAAAACGGCCCGTCACGCCCGAGGCTGACGGCACCATGCGCAGGCCGGTGGCGGTCCGGGGACCGCAGATCTACAGCTGGGCGACGATCTCTGCGGCCACTTGCCGTGCCGTGCGCCCCGCGCCGATGAGGGTGGCCGACGCGGGGCCGGTCCAGTCTCCGTAACCGAGCAGGTGCAGGCGGGGCTCGCCGACCGCCTGGGTGCCACGGGTGGGGACAAGGCCGTCCCGGCCACGCAAGCCCAGGGGCGCAAGATGGCGCAGGGCGGGACGGAAGCCGGTGCACCACAGGATCACGTCGCAGGCCAGGGTGCTGCCGTCGGCCCAGGCAACGCCGTACGGGGTGAAACGGGCGAACATGGGCTCGGCCTTCAATGCGCCGCGATCGCGGGCCTCGCGCACGGGTAGGACGGCGACGATGTCGCCCAGGTCGGCGATGCTCTCGGCCTGTTCGCCCGCCTGGGCGGCGCGATGGCGGCGGGTGGCCAGGTCGAACAGGGCGCGGCCGTCGATGTCGTCCGGCAGCAGGCGGGGCGGGCGCTGGGTCATCCAGATGACCTCGGCGACCGTGGACACCTCGGCCAGGAGCTGGGCGGCGGAGTTGCCGCCGCCGACGATGACCACGCGCTTGCCATGCAACGGTTCAGGGCCGCGGTAGCCGGCGGTGTGCAGGTGCTCGCCGCCGAAGTCGCGCAGGCCGGGGTAGTGCGGGACGTAGGGACGCCACCAGGTGCCGGTGGCGCTGATCACGTGCTTGGCCTGCCAGGTGCCGTGGCCGGTCTCGACCAGGAGGCGGCCGTCGCCGCGCCGGACGGCGTTCACGGTGACCGGGCGCAGTACCGGCAGGTCGTAGC
The DNA here is from genome assembly GCF_050942225.1 of Streptosporangium sandarakinum. Taxonomy (NCBI): domain Bacteria; kingdom Bacillati; phylum Actinomycetota; class Actinomycetes; order Streptosporangiales; family Streptosporangiaceae; genus Streptosporangium; species Streptosporangium sandarakinum. The sequence goes on along the minus strand of NZ_CP192034.1, from coordinate 4,160,126 downwards.
GGCGTTCGTAGTCGGTCAGGTAGGTGACGACCTCGGCGGCGCTCGGGTAGCCGCCGTCCGGTGGAATGGGCATCATGCGGCCGGGCAGTGAGCTGTACTGGGCCGGTGAGAACAGGCGCAGGCTGTCCCAGGCGTGCTGCCACGCGCCGCCGGCGGCGTCCTGGGCGTCGAGGATGACGAAGTCGGCTTTGGCGCGGCGCAGGTAGTAGCCGGCGGCCAGGCCCGCCTGCCCGCCGCCGATCACCAGGACGTCGACGGGCCGGGGGCCGTCTGTCATGCGGGCAGCAGCTCCAGCTCGGTGCGTCCCGCCGCAGGCTGGGGGGCGGGCCTGGGAGCGGACTCGGTGAGCGGGGTGAACAGGGCGCCGAGTCTGTTCACCGCCTCGGGGATGATGCGGTAGTAGACCCAGGTGCCGCGCCGCTCTCCGTCGATCAGGCCTGCCGTGCGCAGAACCTTGAGGTGGTGGGAGATGGTGGGCGCGGTCAGGTCGAAGGTGCCGGTCAGGTCGCAGACGCACGCCTCGCCGCCGGCGTGGGAGCCGATCATGGACAGCAGGCGCAGCCGTACCGGGTCGGCCACGGCCTTGAGCAGCGTGGCCAACTCGGCGGCGTCGGCCTCGCCGAGCGGTTCACGGGCGATCGGGGCGCAGCACTGGCCGGACGGGACGGTCATGACAAGCCCTCCTGATTCGAAGCTTGTCTAAACCCTAGGCGATGATAGGCCACCAGTGCGAACGCGGCGACCCCGCAGGCGGCGGCGACAGCGCTCATCACCCAGCCATAGCCAACGGCTTGAGCGAGGGCGACCGCGCCCAGTGGGGCCAATGCCTTGTCGGCGACGGAGAAGATCGCGATGCGGCCGGCCAGCGAGGCGTAGGCGGTGGTGCCGTACCTGCCGACCAGCAGGTGCGGCAGGGTGATCGAGGCGATGCCGAAGCCGAGCCCGAACAGCAGCACCGCACCGATCGCGCCCACCACGCCGCGCCCGATCAGCGGCAGCAGCAAGACGGCCACGCCTTGCAGGGCGAAGATGGCGGCGGCGATGAGGGCGGCGGGCAGCCGGGTCTGCAGGCCGGTGGTGATCAGCCGTCCGGTCACCGACAGCACGCCTAGCAGCCCGGCCAGCGTGGCGGCCAGCACCGGCGGGTGGCCCAGATGGATCAGGTAGGTGATGAGCAGGACCGCCACGGTGGCGACCGCGCCGCCGTTGGCAGTGAAGGCGATCACCAGCAGCCAGAACGGCCGCGCCCGGGTGGCCGCCTTGACGATGGCGGCCCGCTCCCGCGCTGCGGCGGACGCCTGCGTCCTCGCGGTACGGGCGCGGCGGCGCAGCACGAGGGCGTGCAGCGGGATCGCCGCGATCCCGTAGACCAGGGCCAGGATCACCAGCGCCGCACGCCAGCCGTACCGGTCGACCAGCAGGCCGGTTAGCGGCAGGAAGATCGAGGAGGCGAACCCGGCCACGATGGTCAGCGCCAGCAGCCCGTTCGCCCGGCCGCGCTCGTTGCCGGCGTAGAGGGAGACGATGACGGCGAAGGCGGCCTCGTACAGCACCATGGAGCAGGCGACGCCGACGAGGGCGAACACCGCGTACAGCTGCGGCAGGCTCTCCACCCGCGACCAGGCCAGCACCGCCGCGGCGCCGAGCACCGATCCGGTGGTCATCAGGGCGCGTCCGCCGCGGGTGTCCAGCAGGCGGCCGACCAGCGGCGCGCAGAGGGCGGCGATCAGTATGGACAGCGTGAGCGCCGCGGCGATCTCTGCGTTGGTGGCGTGCAGGTCGCGGGCCATGGGAGCGAGGAAGACGGAGAAGGCGTAGTAGAGCACGCCGTAACCGATGGTCTGGGTGACTGCCAGCGCGGCGACGACCCGCCGGCCATGTCCGGTACGCGGCGGACCGCCGCCCTGCTGTTCGAGGGCGGCGGTCTCGGCGGGGGACCTCATGCGGGGCAGGCGATCAGCGCGCGGCCTTCAGCCGTGGTCGCCCACCCGCCCGCGGGGGTTTCGACGATGAAGCCTTGGGCCTGCAGCCGCCAGGCGAGGGTTCCCGCCATCCGGGCGGCCGCCGGGGTGTAGCCGGGGTTGGTGCTGGGCCTGCGGGTGGCGACCAGTTCGCCGGCCAGCCGGTGGGCGGGCATCGGCTCGTGGTCGCAGATGAGGCGCAACGCTTCTTTCTGGGCGGCGGTGGGGTAGCCGTCGGACATCGGGGTTGTTCCTTTCAGCCGCAGCAGCCGCCTTGAGCCGAAGCGGAGACGGTGGCGAGCGGGAGCGGGGTGGACAGCAGGCCGCCGCTGATGCCGGTGGCCAGGCCAACCCGCTGCTCCTGGGCCTCGGCAAGGTTGGAGGAGCACACGCCGGTCTCGGGCAGGTCGAGCCGAACCTCCCGGGCCGCCTCCCAGTCCCCGGCGATCGCCGCCACGACCGAGCGGACCTGCTCGTATCCAGTGGCCATGAGGAACGTCGGGGCGCGGCCGTAACTCTTGACGCCGACCGCGTAGTAGCCGGGCTCGGGGTGGGCGAGTTCGTCGACGCCGTGGGCCGGGACGGTGCCGCAGGAGTGCTGGTTGGGGTCGATCAGCGGGGCCAGGGCGCGGGTGGAGCCGAGCACCGGGTCGAGGTCGAGGCGGAGTTCGGAGGCGATGGAGTGGTCGGGGCGGTAGCCGGTGGCCGACACGATCCGGTCCACGGTGACGGTCTGCTCGTGGCCCGACGGGTCGCGGCTGATCACCTCGACGCCCTGGTCGGTGGCGTTGACGCGGTGGGTGAAGAAGCCGGTCAGCAACTGGATGCGGCCGGATTCGACGTGGGCGCGCAGCCGGGTGCCGAGCGCGCCGCGGGCCGGGAGAGCGTCGGCGTCGCCGCCACCGTAGGTACGGGTGGCGTTGCCGGCGCGGATCGCCCAGGTGATCGGGGTGTCGTCCAGTTCGGCCAGGGCGAGCAGGGTGGTGGCTGCGGAGTGGCCTGCGCCGACGACCAGCACGCGCTTGCCCTCATATCGGTCACGGTCGGCGCCGAGCACGTCCGGCAGCGCGTGGTCGACGAACACCTCGCCCTCGCCGTGGGCGGGCAGGCCGCTCGCGCCGAGCACGTTCGGGCTGGTGTAGGTGCCGGAGGCGTCGATGACCGTACGGGCCTGCAGCTCGGTGCCGTCGGCCAGGCGGATCAGGAAGGGGGCCTGCTCGCGGCCTGCCGTGCGCACGCGGTCGTAGCCGAGGCGGCTGATCGCGCTCACCGTGGCGCCGAGCCGCATCCGGTCACCGAACAGCTCAGCCAGCGGCACCAGGTAGTCATCGATCAGCTCGGCGCCGGTCGGCAGCCATTCGGGGTCGGGCTCGCTCCAGCCGTCGGCTTCCAGGAGGCGGCGGGCTGCGGCGTCGATGTTGTACTTCCACGGGCTGAACACCCGCACGTGTCCCCATTGCGCGATCGACGCGGCGACCCGGTCACCGGCTTCCAAGAGGAGGAAGTCGATGCCGCGCTCGGCCAATCGGGCGGCGGCGGCCAGTCCGACGGGCCCGGCGCCGATCACGACGACCGGCAGGCCGGTCACCCCCGGGGCGGTCTGCTGGGCAGTGGTGAACTGCTCGATCTCGATCGCGGTGGTGCCGCAGCAACTGTCACTCATGACGGCTCTCCAGGTAGGCGCGTGGGCTAGCGGAAGGACGGGAACGTGGCGTAGAGGCGGGCGCGCTCGATGGCGGCATCGGCGCGGCGGTCGAGGTCGCACACCCGTGAGGTGGCCTTGTCGACGGTGAAGCCGGCCCGGTCGATGGACGGGCGGCGGCGGGTGAACAGAGCGCGCATCACGCACCCCCTTGGATAGAAGTTCATCTAAGCAGGAGTCATCATGCGTCACTGCTTAGACGTAAGTCAAATCAGATTGTGGTCGAGGCGGAACAGGAGACCCCGAGCGGCCTCAGGATCGCTCCCCGGCGCGCTGGGGAGCGCCGCGCAGGTGACGGGCGAGCATCCCCACCACGTACGCGGCGTCCGCGCCGACGCCGCGCAGAGTGTTGGAGGAGGGCGTGCGCTGCCACTCCAGGCCCAGGTAGCCGAGACCGGGATGGGTCACAGACAGACCGCGGCGCTGGCGCGGGTGACCACCGTCGTCCAGTGCGCCCAGGTCGGTGAGATAGGGCAGGTTCGGCCGGTAGCCGGTGGCCAGCAGCACCGCATCGACGCGCTCGCGCTCGCCATCGGGCCAGACCGCGTGATCGCCCTCCAGGCGGGTGAACATCGCCCTGCGCGTGTAGCGGCCCTCGCGCAGCGCCCGGCGGTAGCGGCCGTCATCGAGCACCGGTGAGCCGGGCGGGGCCTCGGCGCGGGCCAGCGGCAGCCGGTCGAACCCGGCCAGGCGGAACCAGAAGTGCAGGTCACGTCCCAGCGGGCGTTGGGCCACGAACCGGATCGGCTCCCGGCTGGCCAGCGTCACCCGGCGCTCGGCGGCCAGCTCGTAGGCGACCTGGACCGCCGAGTTGCCCGCCCCCACCACGACGACGTGCTCACCGGGTAGCGAGGCCGGGCAGCGGTAGCCGGCGACGTGCAGCACCGGGCCGGTGAAGGTGTCCAGGCCGGGCAGCGCGGGCCGGTGCGGGCGGCCGAAGGAACCGCTGGCCGCGATGACGGCAGGAGCGGTCAGCTCCTGCCCGTCGGCCAGGCGCACGAGGAAGCCGCTCGCGCCGGGCTCGCCGGCGGGCAGGACGGCCTCGACGCGGGCGCCGGCGCGCAGCTCGGCGCCGCGCTCGACCAGGGCGGCGGCATACCGCTCCAGGTAGGCGACCACCTCATCGCGGCGCGGGTAGCGCTCGGGGTCGCCGCCGAAGGCCATGCCGGGCAGGCTGCTGTAGCGGGCGGGCGAGAACAGGGCGAGGCTGTCGTAGTAGCGCGGCCAGGATCCGGCGGCCCGATCGGAGGCTTCCAGCAGCATGGGCCGTAGTCCCTGCTCCAGGGCGGCATGCGCGGCGGCCAGGCCGGACTGTCCGGCTCCGACGATCACGATGTTGTCGTTGGCGATGGGCATGCCGCAGAACGTACCGTCATTTTCTAATATGTCAATATCTTGGTATGAGGGGTAGAGTGCCGGAGCAGGAGGGAGCACCCCATGGCCGAACCCACGACATCACCAGCCGCGCCGACGGACGCGACGGCGGACAGCACGGTGGGCGCCACGTGCGCGCCACAGCTACCCCTGGCCGCCCAGGACTTCCTCAAGGCCCTGGCCAACCCCGGACGCCAGCAGATCATGCTGCTGTTCGCCCAGGGCGCCGAGCTGTCGGTCAACCAGGTCGCCGAACGCGCCGGCATCAGCCAGTCCGCCGCCTCCCAGCAGCTCGCCCTGCTGCGTCGCGGCGGCATCGTCACCTCCCGCCGCGACGGCAAAGAGGTCCTCTATCGAGGCGACCGCGACGGTGTCGCCCGCATCCTCGCCGACCTGCAGAACTACCTGAAGTTCTGCTGTTGACCGCCCGTCGACGGCGAGCTCACCCGGCCGGGGCGGGCACGTCGTGGAAGGGGCGCAGCCCGGAGCCGACGTCAGCGCGGGTGAAGGCGTAGCGGCCCAGGAAGTTGATGTGCTCGTAGGCGATCGGCGACAGCCGGGCGCACATCTCGTCGGTGACCGGGAAGCCTTGGGCGCGCAGCCGCTGCACGGCGGCATCCAGATAGAGGCTGTTCCACCAGATGACCGCGTTCAGCGCCAGGCCCAGGCTGCCGAGCTGGTCTTCCATGCCCTCGCGGTAGCGCCGGCGCAACTGCCCGCGGCTGCCGAAGGCGATCTTGCGGGCGAGCCGGTGGCGGGCCTCCTGCACGTTCAGTTGCGTGCCGATCATCCTGCGGTAGCCCTCATCATGCAGGAACTGCAGCAGATGCAGGGTTTTGAAGATGCGGCCGTAGCGCACGAACGCCTCGCCCAGGCCGGTGGGGCGGCCGTCGGCCGCCCACTGCCGCAGCCGGTCGTGGGCACCCTTCCACGATCCGAAGTGCTCGGGCAGGTCCATCCACGGAGTCCCGGTGCGGAACCTGAACGCGATCGCGTCGATCACCTGCCGGTGATCCCGCCACCGCCCTCCCCGCCGAGGCGTCCGGTCCGGCAGCAAGGGCTCGATGCGCGCCCACTGGGCGTCAGTCAACGACACACATCAACCAACGATCCGATGATCTGACAGGAACGGCCTAGACCTGTGGTGCCAGGGAACGCAGGACGCAGAACTCGTTGCCCTCGGGGTCGGCCATGACCACCCAGCTCCGGTCCGGGCCCTGGCCCACATCCGTCCTGGTGGCGCCGAGGCCGAGCAGCCTGGTCATCTCGTCCTCGGTGCCGGCGTCGACCGGGCTGACGTCGAGGTGAAGCCGGTTCTTCACAGCTTTACCCTCCGGCACCTGGACAAACACCAGGGTGGTTGGCATCTGACGGGCCCGGACCTCTTAGACGGTCGGCACCCAGGAGTCGATCTCGACGCTGTCCTCGCTACGGTCGATCACCTTGAAATCGAAGACCTCGCACCAGAAGGCGGCGAGCCGCTCCGGGTCGTGGCAGTCAACACTCAACTCGGTGAACCTGCCTGTCATACCTCTCCCAGATCGTACGAACGGGGCTCAGCGTAGGCCGCCTGTCCGACGGATTCGAGATCTTTTGATCAGGGGCATCAGACGGGTTTGATCCGGAGGAAACCGCCTAGTCCGGCTGGCCCCCGTCGTCGTCCTCGTCCAGCTCCGGCGCGTCCGGGTCGTGCAGTGGGCGCAGGGCGCCGGCGGGGACTCGATGGCCATGGCGGATCGGGGCGCGCTCCTGGACCGGCTCTGTGTGGCGCTGGAACGCCCAGGGGTGACGGGGGTGATGGGCACCGCCGACATCCTGGAGGACCTGCTGCTGCTCGGCGTGCTGGACGGCAAGTCGGTGTTCGGATCGATGAACCGGACCGGCCTGGCCGGCTCGACGTTCGAGATCGATGACCGCTTCACCGCCTACGACGCGGAGACCATCGCCTCCATGGGCTTCGACGGAGGCAGGACGCTGACCCGGATCGCGCTGGAGGACGCGGCGACGCCTTCTGGCCTGGAGAACACGGCCCGGGCCGTCAACGAGCTCAACGACCGCAAGCTGATCGCGATGGTCGAGCCGTTCATCTCCCGATGGAGCAACGGCAAGATCTGCAATGACCTGTCGCCGGAGGCCGTGATCCGGGGGCGCGCCTGGCGCGTGAGGGCCGCCTTGGGCGGGGCTGTGGCACGGCGGTTCGTCCACGGCGGGTTCCTCACGGCGGACCGTTCAACGGTGGCCGGCCGGGGCGGCCTGGGCCCGTCGCAGGCGGTCTCTCAGGTCCGGCAGCCGTGAGCGGAGCTCCGGGATGTCCCTCGCGCACACCGTGCCCGGGAAGTCCGGGAGCTCGGACCTCATCGCGAGCGAGGCCGGCGTGGGGAACCCGACCTCCCCGTTCCTCCCGACGCTGACCCCGTCCCGTTCCGCCCACGCGCTGTTCAGGGCGACGGCCCGCGCCGGCGGCATGTCCGCGGGCAGATCCAGTGCCAGGCTCCGCCCGTGGATGCGGACGGGATGACCACCGGGCAGCCCGAGCGGGCCCGGCAGGCTGGCCCGCACTTCGCGCCCGGTGACGAGGTCCGCCAGCAGCAGCGCGGTGACGTGGCCCGTCACGGCGTTCAACTCGGATCGGGCCGCAGCGCGCTGACGCCGGAGCAGCGGGCCGAGCGGCCGGGCGCATCGTGTTGACCACGACGTCGGCCGCGGCGTCGCCCGCACCGGTCGAGGCGAGAAAGGCGGGAAGCGGGGATTCACCGGGCCTTATCCCGCGGACACCGCGCACGACCCGCAGTTGTCCCGTGTCGGCGGCCGGCTGCAGCCGGATGGCCCTCTGCTGGGGCAACGGGCTCAGCAGGCTGATGAATTTCCGGTGCCAGCGAGTGAGGAACCGGCGCCGTTCGGCGTCGGGCACGGCGTGCCAGATGAGCTCGACCGACTCGTGCATCGCCTCGATGGTGACGGGCTGCCAGAGCGCGCCGCCGTCGCGGGCCTGTCGACGCCCACACACAGCGCGACGTGGTCCAGGCCGTCGAAACACCGCCCGTCCCCGGTGAACGCGTGAGAGCCGGCCGGCCCCTGACGCAGCCGGATCACCGGTGATCCCACCGTGCGCACGCTTCTCCCGTGTCCGGCCAGCCGGGCGGTGATCTCGGCCGCCACGTCGGTGAGATGTTCGCCGAACAGCCGGCGATGACCTGTGGTGATGCGATTCCCGAGACCGCACGGGGTTGAGGTTCCGCTGGTCCGCGGCCCCGGCGCGGTGCGTTTCCGCCGTGCTCCGGCGGCACCCCTGACGGCAATGTGACGGCTCCTGTTCGGCTCGTGTTAGGGCCGGGTCCGTACAACCGATCGCATGCAAGCAAGCATCGAAGTCAGCGGGTTGCGCAAACGGTTCGGCGCGACCCTGGCGCTGGACGGCATGTCGTTCACCGTGCCGCCCGGCCAGGTCACCGGGTTCGTCGGCCCCAACGGGGCGGGCAAGTCCACCACGATGCGGGTGATCCTCGGCCTGGATGCGGCCGACGAGGGCCACGCGCTGATCGGCGGACGGCCGTACACCGGCCTGACCAACCCGCTCACCCACGTCGGCGCGTTGCTCGACGCCGGCGCGCTTCAGCCGAGCCGTACCGCGCGCAACCACCTGCTGTGGCTGGCCCACTCCCAGGGCCTGGACGGCCGTCGGGTCGACGAGGTGCTCCAACAGGTCGGGATGCGGTCCGCAGCCCGGCGCAAGGCGGGCGGCTTCTCGCTGGGCATGCGGCAGCGGCTCGGTATCGCGGCCGCGATGCTCGGGGATCCGCCGGTGCTCATGCTGGACGAACCGGTCAACGGCCTGGATCCCGAGGGCATCGTGTGGATGCGCGGCTTCCTGCGGTCGCTGGCCGGTGAGGGGCGGGCCGTGCTGGTGTCCAGCCATCTGATGAGCGAGCTGGAGGACACCGCCGACCACCTCGTGGTGGTGGGCAAAGGCCGCGTCATCGCCGATACCAGCGTGGCCGACCTCATCACGACCGCCTCCCGCGGCCGGGTCACATTGCGTACGGCGGCGCGCTCGGAGGCGATGTCCGTGCTGGGTGACGCCGGCGCCACGATGGCCGTGACCGATCGCGACACCATCGTCGTCTCAGGGCTGCCGTCGGAGCGCATCGTGGCGGCACTCAACGCCGACGGGGTGCCGTTCTCCGAGGTGGCGGCGCACCGGGTGACGCTGGAGCAGGCCTACATGGACCTCACCGCCGATGCGGCCGAATACCGGGGAGCGGCACGATGAGCGCCGTTTCACACCGCTCCTCGCACCGCTCCGAACCGCAGGCCGGACGCGGGGACTTCGGGCGGTTGCTGCGCGCCGAGTGGACCAAGTTCAGGACGGTGCGCGGCTGGATGGTCGCCATGACCGCCGCGGCGCTGGTCACCGTGTTGCTCGGGCTGCTGTCCGCGTCCGGCGACCACGCCTCGTGCGGCTCTGGTCCGATCGAGGTCGCCTGCCCCCCGCCTCCGGTGGGTCCGGGCGGCGAAGCGGTGGACGACAAGTTCTATTTCGTGCACCGGCCGCTGGCCGGGGACGGCGGCATCACCGTCCGCCTCACCTCCATGACCGGCCAGATCCGTAAGCCCGATGTCACCCCGGGACAGCGCAACGTGGTTCCCGGCCTCGTGCCGTGGGCGAAGGCCGGAGTCATGATCAAGGAGAGCACCAGGCAGGGCTCTGCCTACGCGGCGGTGATGATGACCGGTGAGCACGGGGTGCGGATGCAGCACAACTTCACCCACGACGTGGCCGGCCGGGCGGGCGGCGTCTCCCCGCAATCGCCGCGCTGGCTCCGGCTGACCCGCTCCGGCGACACCCTCACCGGGTACGAATCCGCCGACGGCACGAACTGGACCCCGATCGGCACCGCGACCCTGGCCGGACTACCGCAGACCATCCAAATGGGACTGTTCGCCACCTCCCCGGGCGACCTCACAGTCACGCAGGGAGATCTCGGCGGGTCCGTCGCGGCGTCCCGCTTCACCGAAGCCACCGGCGAGTTCGACCAGGTCAAGCTCCAGGGCAACACATCCGGCGCGTGGCGCAACGACGACATCGGCGTCACCGTCGCGCCCGACGGGGCCGAGCATCACCCGGGCCGTGCCAGCGAGTCCGGCGGCACCTTCTCCGTAACCGGTGTCGGCGACATCGCGCCGGCCATCGAGGGCCCGACCCCCGAACGTCCGCTCAGCAGCGCGCTGACCGGCCTGGTCCTGGTGATCGTGGTGGCGGTCATGTTCATCACCGCCGAGTACCGGCACGGCCTGATCCGCATCACCCTGCTGGCCGGCCCGCGCCGCGGCCGGATGCTGGCGGCCAAGGCGCTGGCGCTCGGCCTGGTCACCTTCGCCGCCGCCCTGCCCGCCACCGCGATCACGTTCACGGCCGGCGGGCGGATTCTGCGCGACAACGGCAACGCCGTCCTCCCGGTGTCCCCGCTCACCCAGGTGCGCATCGTGGTCGGCATGGCGACGCTGTTCGCGCTCGCCGCCGTGCTCTCCCTCGCCCTCGGCGCGCTGCTGCGACGCGGCGTGACGGCGGTCATCACCGCCACCGCGCTGATCGTGGTCCCGCACGTCCTCGCAACCACCTCGGTCCTGCCCGACAGCGCCGCGCAATGGCTGCTGCGCCTCACCCCGGCGGCCGGCTTCGCCACGCAGCAGAGCATCCCGCAGTACGCGCACGTGCTCGGCCACTACGCGCCCATCGCCGGGTTCTACCCGCTGCCGCCATGGGCCGGTCTGACCGTGCCGGCCGGCTATGCCGCGCTCGCTCTCTGCTTGGCCGTCCTTCAACTCCGCAGGAGGGACGCATGAGACATCATCATCGGAACCTCTCCTGGTGTCGTATGAGAGAGCACCTGCATGCGGAGTGGACGAAACTCCGTACCCTGGCCGGCACCGGCTGGCTGCTGCTCACGATCGTGGTGCTGACCGTCGCCGTCAGCGTCGCGGCCTCCGCCGTCGTGTCCTGTGTCCCGCGCGGCTGCGGCTACGACCCCGCCAAGATCGGCCTCTTCGGGGTCCAGGTGAGCCAGGCGGTCGTCGCCATCCTGGCCGTCTCTGCAATCACCGGCGAATACGGCACCGGCATGATCCGCCTCACCCTGGCCGCCATGCCGCGCCGGACCGGCGTCCTGGCCGCCAAGGCGATCATTCTGGTCGGCTTGACCCTGGTCGCCGGGAGCGTCGCCGTGCTCGCCTCCGCGCTGGCCGCGCGGCGCATCCTGCTCGACCACGGCTTCCCCGCCGAAACGCTCCTCCTCACCAGCGGTCCCATGCTGCGCGCCGCCGTCGGCTCGGTCCTCTACCTGGTGCTGATCGCCCTGTTCAGCCTGGGGGTCGCCACCGCCGTACGCGACTCCGCCGCCGCCGTCGGGGTCGTGCTCGGCCTGCTCTACCTCTTCCCCGCCCTCATCCTCATGATCGCCGACGATGACTGGCAGCGGCTCCTCTGGCAGATCTCCCCGATGAATGCCGGGCTGGCCATCCAGGCCACCACCAACCTCGTCGGCCTCCCCCTCAGCCCATGGGCCGGCCTGAGCGTACTCGCCGCATGGGCCACCGCGGCGCTCCTGGGCGGCGGGCTGCTCCTACGGATGCGCGACGCATAGTCGCCGGCCGGATCTCGGGCGGCAGGTAGGGCCGGACGCCCCGGGTGAGGCAGTGACGCCACCGACGCCGGCCGGTAGGTCCGAGAAAAGCATCAGCGCTCCTGGCGCGGACCTGGCCGGCGGTGCGGGTCACCCGAGCGGCCCGCCCCGCGCGGCCGGCGACCCGCCGGGGCCCGGCTCATCCGAGCGTGCATCGGCGCTGTGCGATCCGCTCCGGTAGCGATCGCGAGAATGCGCCACCTCTCTCGCCAAGTCAGCGAGAACTCGCCAACTCAACTGCGAAGCCACGACCACGATCCGGTCCCGCCGGACCTCCCCAGGGAAACCCAGGCGCACATGCTCCTCTAGATGCGTTTCGTTTGCGAACGATAGGATTTTGTTCTGATACGAAACGAAACAAGGGTTGATGGGTTCAATGAAGGAGGGTTTCGATAAGCTCCATTATCGCAACCCTTAATATCCAGGTACGGGGGCTTCTCCCGAACGTGTTGTCCTCGCTCGGCTGCGGAGTGCCGCAAAGTCGTCCCGGGCTTTTGCCAGTGGGTGTCAGTGGATGGGCCACGAGGTGTCAGCAAGACCACCGGCGTCGTCGGTCACCACCGGCACGGTGCGCGCCGCGTGTCCCGCCGGTGGAGACAGCAGCAGCGCGCAAGCATGCGCCCGGGTCACATCCGGTGCGAACCATCACGCAGTGACATCGACCAGTCGCAACAGGTCGACCTGACGAAGCGCTCCCAGGCCTGGCGCCGGCACGGGTGAGATCCATGTGACAACAGACGGCCGCTTCGTCGTAGTACTTCGATTCGCTCAGATCAACGTGAAGGGTGCAAGGGGGGCATCCTGTCGGTCGCGGTGGCCGCCGTCATGCGTTCCCGAAGCCGGGGGAGCGGGTCGAGCAGAGGAGTGATCGCCACGGTACATATCGCCGCGACGGGGGTGCAGCCCGCCGTCGATGGGAGGTGCGGCAGCGTGGTGTTCACTACTCCGCCGGGCCGCCGGGGGTGACGAGTCCGGATTCGTAGCTGAGGACGACGAGTTGGGCGCGGTCACGGGCCCCGAGTTTGGCCAGGAGCCTGCTGACGTAGGTGCGGGCGGCGGCGGGGCTGATGTGCAGGCTGGCGCCGATCTCGTCGTTCGACTCGCCTCGGCCGATCCCGGCCAGCACGTCGCGCTCCCTTTCGGTGAGCGCGTCCAGCAGCTCGGGGCGTACCCGCGTGCCGAGGCGGGCACTGAGGTGCCCCATGACCTTGGTGGTGATCGCCGGTGAAAGCAGTGACCCGCCCGCGGCGACGACGCGGATCGCCGCGCGCAGATCGCCGGGGGCCACGTCCTTGAGCAGATACCCCGCCGCTCCCGCACGGATGGCGGCCAGCACGTTCTCATCCTCGTCGAAGGTCGTCAGCACGACGACACGCACGTCGCCGAGGCCGGGGTCCGCCGCGATCCGCTCGGTGGCGGTGATGCCGTCGAGGCGAGGCATACGGATGTCCATGAGCACGACATCGGGGCGGTGCCGGCGGATGACATCGAGGCCCGCCTGCCCGTCCGCGGCTTCGGCGACGACCTCGATGTCGCCGTCGTACTCGGCCAGCGACCGCAGGCCTGTGCGTACGAGCTCCTGGTCGTCGACCAGCACGATGCGGATCACGATGCCAGCCTCGCGGGGATCGTGGCCTCGATGGTGAACCCGGCGCCTGGTGCGCTGCGGGTGGAGAGGGAGCCGCCGAGCAGACGCACTCGCTCGGTCATGCCGGTGATGCCGTACCCACCCGTTCGGTCGCCTCCGGCCGTACCACGGCCGTCGTCGGCGACGGTGATGCGCAGCAGGCCGGCCTCCATGACGGCGTTCACCCGCGCCGTCGTCGCATGAGCGTGCCGGAGGATGTTGGTGAGTGACTCCTGGATGACCCGGTAGGCGGCGGCGTCAACGGCAGCGGGCAGGTCGTGGACGGCGACGTCGATGTCGGCGGTGACGTCGACTCCCGCGGCCTTCGCCTCATCGATGATCGCCTGCACGTCGGCGAGCGAGCGGACGTGGCGTGTCCCGTCGTTGTCGGCACCGGCGCGCAGGAGGCGAAGCATCGACCGCAGCTCCCGCAACGAGGCGGTGCTCTGCTCCCGGACTCGGTCGAGAGCGGCCACGACGGCCCGGTCGTCCCGGCCGACGGCCTCGCTGCCGACGCTCGCGTGCAGTGCGATGACCGAGAGCGCGTGCCCCAGCGTGTCGTGCAACTCGCGGGAGATGCTCTCCCGCTCACTCTGTACCCGCAGCTCAGCCTCTCGTGCCGACTGCTCCCGGATGAGCCGGTCGATCCGCCTCTGCTGCGCGGCGCGCAGGCGGCGTGCCCGGATGCCGTAGCCGAGGGCGATCGCCACCGCCATGAGCGCGACGTTGGACACCGAGTCGGTCCCGAGCACATACCCGACGGGTTGCGGGTCGTCGCGGACCCGGAAGTACAGCGAGACGACGAACACGACCGCCGCCGCTCCGGCCGCCCATCGGGTCGCCCCGAGTTCGGCGGCCGAGTACAGTGCCGCCACAACCGGAAGGGCAACGCCGATCGGCGGATATCCCAGCGTGTAGTACGCGAACGTCCCCAGCACGCTGAGCACGACCACCGGGGCCGGCATCTGGCGCCGCAGGAGAAGGACCGCACCGAACCCCAGGGCGAACACGTAGGCAATCACGTTCGCGGGCGCGTCGCCGCCGGCCCGGGACACGGCGATGATCGCCGACAACACGACCGCGACCACCACGGCGAGCAGCACATCAAGAACCCGGGGCGCGACCCGCCCCGCACCGTCATCCCCGTGCCACTCCGTCACCCGTCCAGGGTAGGAGCCGGGACCGAATCCGGGCATGCGCTGCCGGGACCATCCCGATGTCGCTTTCTGACGTACTCGTGTCACGCCGAGAAGCGATCCGGGCCGAGCGTCAGGGCCGATGACCGGCGACGCGCGCATTCGTAGCGTCGTCGTCATGACCAACATCCGCGCCCTGAACTGGCGTCTGATCATCGGGCTCGGCGCCCTCGCGCTGATCCGCCCCCTCGTCCGCATCGCCGAATCCGGGCTCGGCATCGAGAACCGGCCAGCGGTCCCGATCATCCTCACCGTCGTCATCTCGATCGTCTGGATCGCGGTCGTCGGGCTGAGCGCGAACCCCGCACCCGTACCGACCCTCCTGTTCGCCGGGTTGGCTTACGGCGTGCTCTCCATCGTCCTCAGCGGCATCCTGTCCCCGATCATCGACGGACACCTCGACGGCCCGCTGGCGAATCCGATCGCGATCGTGCCCGCCCTGTTGATCAACGCCGTCTGGGGCACGGCCGCGGGAGGAGTCGCACTCGCGCTCCAGCGTGCGCGCGGCATCCGGCCATCCACCACTCCCAGGGGCGAATCCGGAGGCGAATGACGAGCGGCACGAGCGCGACAACCGAGAGGGAAACCGCCATGCGCACCGCCGGGATCGGCGTCCTCGGGCTGATCGGAGGGCTGCTCTTCGCGATCGTGCTCCAGGACGTCCTTGCCCACGCCCTCACCGGCGACGGCGGCACACCGTCTGTGCTCGGCATGATCCTCGGCTCGCTTCTCCCCGCCTTCGCTCTGCTGGGCGCCGTACTCTCCGTCTGGCTCGACCGTCGTCACCGCCGAACCCGCTCAAAGGACACCACCGATGACTGAGCGGCATCGTCGAAGGCGAGGCGATCATGCCCCGGTCGGCGTGCAACGCCTTCGGCCGCCGGCGGGGGCGTCCACGTCGGCCCCGGACGCGCGGGTGTTGTGCTTCAGCCGGCGTGGTGCCGGTAACTGCCGGGCGGTGACCCGTACTGGCGTTTGAAGGCATGGGTGAAGGTGTACTGCGAGCTGTGGCCGGCCTGTTGGGCGATCGTGTTGACGGGGGCGTCGGAGGCGCGCAGAAGCCGGGCGGCGGTGGTCATCCGCCACCATGTCAGGTAGGTGAGCGGCGGCTGGCCGACCAGATGGGTGAATCGCCGGGCGAAGGCGGCACGGGACAGTGAAGGTCTCCGTCGGCGTCGTCCGCAAAACCCTCGCAGCCGCTGCTGAGGGCAACCCCACTGACCATGATGGTGACTTGTACCCTGATCAACTGTTCGGGCCAAGCGCGATGGCGGGAGACGGGGCATGACTTCGAGGCTGGCCGGTGACGTGGTCGGCAGGCGCTACAGGCTTGCCACCGAACTGGGATCCGGTGGTTTCGGGCGGGTCTGGCGGGCTCACGACGAGACTCTCGACGTAGACGTTGCAATCAAGGAACTGCGACTGCCGCCGGAGATGCCGGGAACCGAACGAGCCGAGCGGCTGGCGCGGGCCACGCGCGAGGCCCGCAATGCCGCACGGTTGCGCAAACACGACGGCATCGTCGCGATTCACGACGTCGTCATCGATGACGGCCTTCCCTGGATCGTCATGGAACTGATCGACGGCTGCTCGCTGAGCGAGCACATCAAGCAGCACGGCCCTCTTCCGGTGGACAGGGTCATCGCAGTCGCTGTGGCACTGCTGACGGCAGTCGGCGCAGCGCACCGGGAAGGTGTCGTGCACCGCGACATCAAACCGGCCAACGTCATGCTCTCCGAGAACGGGAAGGTCCTGCTCACCGACTTCGGGACAGCGATCCACCACACTGACTCCGCGCTGACCGCCACCGGGATGTTCATCGGCTCGGCGGAGTACATGGCACCCGAGCGGTTGCGCGGCATTGACGGCCTTCCCGCCGGGGATCTGTTCTCCCTCGGCGTGACTCTTTACCAAGCCGTCGAGGGGTTCTCGCCGTTCCGCCGTGATACCCAGGAAGCGACTTTGGCCGCGGTGCTCCTGGAGGAGGCGCCAGCGCCGCAACGAGCCGGGCCGCTCACGCGGCTCATCACCCGACTGCTGGACAAGGACCCGGGCGGCAGGCCGACGGTCGACGAAGCACTGGCCATGGCAGGAGACATGGCAGGTGAGCAGCCCGCAAACACCGTCCATCTGCGGCACGACACCAAGATCCTGCCGGCCTGGCCGAAGAAGCGGCAGCCGGTCGCAGTTGCCGCGCTGATGGGGGTCATGACAGCGTTGGCGGTCATCACGGCACTCGCCGTCGCCGGACTTCCCGATGCCGGCAAAACGTGGGGGGAATTCGAGCATCTCGAGGGCGCCGTCGTGCTCAGCGTTGCCGATGTCGTTCTGGCTGGCTTGGTGTGCGCCAGTCTCGCGCGGTTCATGCCGGTGAACGTCGGCAAGATCGT
Organism: Streptosporangium sandarakinum; assembly: GCF_050942225.1. NCBI lineage: Bacteria > Bacillati > Actinomycetota > Actinomycetes > Streptosporangiales > Streptosporangiaceae > Streptosporangium > Streptosporangium sandarakinum. Next base: position 4,143,196 of record NZ_CP192034.1, on the reverse strand, counting down.
CATTGCTGTCGTCGGTGTCGCCGGGCTCGTCTTCGGCTGTGGCGCGACTGCTTTCGCCTTCCACGGCGCTGGCGAAATCTTCCGGAACGAGATGAATCTATTGCCCCGAGAGGCCGCGACGACGTCGCTTGCCTTGATCAGTATCGTCGTCCTCGTCGCCGTCGGGTCGGCCTTGAGCTCGCAACTCCTCGTTCGGCGCGAAACGATCAAAAGTCGAACACGATCATGATCGACCGCACGATCCGATCAGCGTCGGATGCCGCACTGGTCGAGCCGAGAGACCCCGGCAGCATCCACGATTGGCAGCCCGACATGACGGACATCACCGAGGTCGCTGCTGGCCGACCGAGGCGCTCGCCGCCGCGCTCATCGGGATCGTGAAGCCGGTGTCATCTGGGGTCGCCGTGAGGCGTCAGGCACGTAAGGCATGTGGGGTGGTGCGCACGTGGCTTACGGATATCCAAGGGTTGTTCCGTCACGTCAGCCACGTAAGGGACGTGCCGTGCTCCAGACTTCGCCCTGAACGAACGGTGGGAGCGTACGCAGCGCACCGTCGGACCGTGCACCTGCGCGTCCGAGTGGGCAAGAACCGCGCCCAGATCGCCGCCGCCCTCGGGTGGCACCCCGACACCTACCGGGGCTGGGAGCTCACCGGACGGGCCGAGGACAAGATGAGCGGCGAGCCAGCCTGGGGGAGCGATCCGGACCGGCCGGACCGGGGCCGCTGGGCACCCGCGCCGTTCTTCGACCGGGGCGTGCTCCAGCGCGGAGCCATGGTCGACGGCGACTGGCGGCCCCCGATGTACGGGCCCTACCAGTACGGCAATCCCCACCACTTCACAGCGTTCGAAGTCCCCGCCGAACGCCTCCGCCAAGCCCTCCAACGCACCCGCGAGGATCGAGAAGCACAACTCGGGGAACTCCTACGTGGCTGACATGCCTTACATCTCCCCGAGCCCCTGACCAGCGCGTTCGCTCGCCTACCCCAGATAATGGGGATTGGCCCGATCGTGCTCGGTGGCGGTGCGGGCGGAAGCCTCCTCCACCGTGGCGGTGGCGGTCCCGCAGGCGGTGGTGATGGTGTAGGTGAAGGCGTCGCTGCCGACGAGGCCGGGGCCGGGCGTGTAGACCACGGTGTTGCCGGAGATGGTCGCGGTGCCGTGGCCGGGAGTAGCGACGTTGCTGATCACCGGTGCGGTCGCGGTGTCGTTGACCAGGACGGACACGCTGACGGGTTTGCCCTGGGTGCTGGTGATATCGTCGACGGCCTTGGTGGGCGAGATCGACTGGCCGCCTGCGATCTGGATCGGTGGGGCGGGGGTGTTGTTCCCGAGCCGGCCTGGGGCGGCGAGGACGCTGCTGATCCCGGTCGGGCGGATGGTCATGCTGCGCCCGGCGGTTCGTGATCGTTTCAGGTGAATGTCTGCTGGTCGCATAAGGCCAGCGACGCTCCGGTTGTGGGGTCTTGGGACTATCCGGCCGAAATTGAACGATAAGCCTCCGCCGCAGGTCAAGGAGGGTTGCGAACGGGTGGGTGGATGGGGGCGCCGCCGATCCTGGTGAACATGATGGCCGCGTGGATCAGGAAGCCCGCTTGGGAATCGGCCCCGGTGGTCCTGAGGCGCCAGAACGCGGGGCACCCGATCTGCACGCCTGGAACGTCGCCGAACCTCGCTGAAACCAGGGGGTCCGGGTGGGCGGCCCGGACAACTGGCCTTCCTCCAGCCAGTGGGAGGAAGGCTTCGACCCCACCGAGGCCGACGACGCCTACGCCGAGGTAAACCCCTACGCCGAGCCCACGTGACCGTGCGCACGATGACCGTGCGCACGAGGGCGGGAGGCGCACTCCGCCCTCGTGCGCAGTCTGACGCGCGGTGCCTGGGGATCAGGTGGTGGGTTCGCCGACCAGCTCGATCTCGATCGCCAGGACGCCGAGGGCTCCCTTTCCGGGGCCGTAGATGCGGCGGATGTTGGCCAGCTGCTGATCGCGCGGGCTGGCCGGGTTGACCCGCTCGGGGCCTTCGGAGTCGAGAAGGTCCTCGAAGGTCCGGTAGCGGGTGACGCGCTTGACGCGGGTGAGGGCGTCGTCGTGGCCGCAGACGAAGCGGATGTGGTCGCCGGCGGCGAGGGTGCGAAGGTTGGGGTACTGGACGCGGCACATGAGGTCAGCGCAGGCCGTCGTCGCCCGCGTCCTCCTCAATGCCGCAGAGACCGCAGCTGGGAGACCGTGCCCGGCGGCGAGGATCTGAAGGAACGACCCGGCGCCAAGATTTGCCATCCGCAGGAGGCCCGAGGTGCGTTGACGAGGTCGCGTCGAATGATCGTTCCCCCGGAGTGGCGGTCAGCGCGGGTGGGTCAGGCCGTGTTCGTAGGCCCAGATGACGGCCTGGACGCGGTCTCGCAACTCCAGCTTGGCCAGGATGCGGCCGACATGTGTTTTCACCGTGCCCTCCGACAGGAACAGCAGGCCCGCGATCTCCGCATTCGTCCGCCCCCTGGCGATATGGCGCAGGACCTCGCGTTCGCGGCCGGTCAGCGGGTCGGGCTCTGGCGCGGGGAGGGTGGGAGCCACGTGGTCGAGCAGGCGGCGGGTGGTGGAGGGCGCGATGACCGCGTCGCCCTCGTGCACGGCGCGCACGGCCGCGAGCATGTCCTCGGCGGGGGCGTCCTTGAGCAGGAACCCGGAGGCTCCGGCGCGCAGCGCGGCGAAGGCGTACTCGTCCAGGTCGAAGGTGGTCAGCACGATCACCTTCGGCGCCCCTGGAGCCTCGGCGAGCAGTTCGCGGGTGGCGGCCACGCCGTCCATGCGGGGCATGCGCACGTCCATGAGCACAACATCGGCCCGCACGGTGCGCAGCCGGGCCAGCGCGTCGGCACCGTCGCGGGCCTCCCCCACGACCTCCATATCCGGTTGTGCCTGGAGCACCATGACCGTGCCCGTCCGCACGAGGTCCTGATCGTCCACAACGAACACCCGGATCACCTGCTCACCTCCCCGTACGGCAGGCGGGCGACCACCGCGAACCCGCCTTCTTCGCGCGGCCCCGCCTCCAGCGTGCCGCCCACGGCCGACAGCCTCTCGCGCATGCCCGCCAGGCCGTTTCCCCGTCCGTCCGTCGTCCTCCATCCCGCGCCGTCGTCGGTGACGGTGACGACCAGGGCGTCGGGCGTCCAGTCCAGGCGCACGGCGGCCGTCGCGGCCGGGCCCGCGTGCTTGAGGGTGTTGGTGAGCGCCTCTTGGACCACCCGGTAGGCGGCCAGCTCGGCGGCCGGGCCGATGGAGCCGGCCGTACCCGTCTCGGCTGGGCCGGTCGCCCTCGATGCGTACAGCAGAGCGGGCAGGTCGGCCAGCCCGGGCGAAGGGTCCAGCGGGGCGGCATCGGTGCGGAGCACGCCGACCAGGCCGCGCATCTCCGTCAGGGCCCGGCGGCCGGTCTCCTCCACGGTGGCCAGGACCTCGGTGGCTCGCTCGGACGCGAACCGGCCGCCTCTGGCCTGGGCGACGATCACGGCCAGGGCGTGCGCGACCACGTCGTGCATCTCACGCGCGATCCTCGCCCGCTCGGCCAGCCTCGCCCGGGCAGCCGACACCTCGGCCTGCTCCTGCAGCAGCGCGATGTAGGCGAGCTGGGTCCGCCGGTACAGCCCGAATCCCCAGGCCGCCAGCACGATCGAGGCCAGCAGGCCGAGCAGGAGCCACGGGCTGGGCCCCAAGTGAGCGGCGGTGACCGACGGGTCGTGGGCGAATCGATAGGCCGCCACCCCGGCCCCGGCGAACCCCGTCGCCAAGGGCAGGAAACGCCTGCCGTATGCGGTGCACGAATAGATGGCGATCGGGAAGACGGCCACGGACGGCAGCACGAGGAACAGTCCGGTCACGGCGACCTGGACGGCGAAGGCCGCGGCGACCACGAAGAACGCCCAGGTCTTCCGCCGGTAGATGAGGGCCGCCTGCGCCACCAGGCAGGCGCCCACCAGCAGGGCCGCGCTCCCGCCCGGCACCGACAGCACCGCCACCACCACCGACAGCGACAGCAGCGGCACTCCGACGACGAAGGCCAGGGCCAGGTCCGCGCGCTGCGGCGTCACTGTGGCATCACCGCAGCGTCTCCCGCTGGTAGGACAGCGTGGCCCCGCCGACCGCCAGCCCGAACAGCAGCCAGCTCCCGTACACGAACCCGACCGTCACCACCGCCGCGAGGTCGGACAGGGGCACAGGTCCTCGGGTGAGGCCGAGCATCTGCGACAACGTACCGAAAACGGACATGGCCCCCATGGTGGTCAACATAGCAGCGCCCGTCCAACCGCCTGCCAGCACCAGCCGCCGCGGCAGCCACCGCCCCCACCGCTGGACCAGCGCCAGCGAACCCACCGCCCCGATCAGCAGCATGATCAGCTCTCCGGACGGGAAGCCCTCGGCATAACCCTCCGGACGCAGCAGCGTGCCACCCGCCGACCAGTACAGCTTGGCCATGGGATAGACGAACCCGATCGCGAAGGCGCTGTAGCCGAGCCACGCCCCGCCCGGGACCCTGAGGCGAGGCAGCAGCAGCGCGCCCAGCAGCGCGCAACCGGCCAGGCTGAGCCCGCGCAGGGCCATCCCCGGCCAGTCCACATGTGCGAAGTCGCCCGCCGGGATGCCCGTGACGGCGAAGAACGCGCGGAAGCCGTCGAGCACGACGCCGCCTGCCGACCACAGCAGCAGGACGGCGGGCAGCAGCCCCGCAGGGTGTGGCCGGACCACGAAGATCGCGCCCAGCGCGGCGGCCAGGACGGTTACCCAGTGCGGCGCGAAGCCCGTGGTGTAGGGCAGCGTCGGCAGCGGCGCGAGCGCGAGTGCCGCGACGACCGCCAGGACGATCAGCGCCGAGATCTGCATTCGTTGAAGTCGCATGACGCCAACGATCCCGGCGGCGGTCTGCGGGCCGCGTCTGCGCCGGGTCCAGAGAAGATCTGACCTGAGAGGTATTGACATGACTCGTCGGGCCGCGCCCACCTGCTGGAGCCCACGTTCTGGTAGGACGCGATCATCGTCATCACGCCGATGGGGATCTTCGGGGGCTCCAACTACGATTACTACAACTTTGACGGCTACCGGCTGGTGCCCGAGGCGAGCCCTGCAGGGCCGAAGCCGGGGCACCGGCTGCTGTCGTTTCTCAAAGCCCCGGTCGACGACGACGAAGAATTCCCCGACCCCGACCCCGACCCCGACACCGTGCCGGTGGAGCCCGCGGGCCTGTACGACCCTTCCGAGATCGCCCGGGTCATCAGCCGCCCCATCCCGATGTGGCTGACGGGCAGTTGCACCCCGGCCGCGGTGCAACGGATGGAGGCCTTCGGTCAGGAGGCCACCTTCACCATCCCCGACACCACGACCGACTGGCCGGCCGTACGCGACAAGCTCCAGGAGGCTCGTGCCTGGGGCATGCCCGAGAGCCACCCCCAGGCGTTCGCGCAACTGGCCCGCGATGCCTTGGCCACGTTGGCCGAGGTACGCCAAGGACACGCTACCCAGCGCGAACGCGGCGATGGCTGGTGTCTGGTGGCCCGCCCGGCCCGGCCGGACTGGCCTATCGACCTGGAGCAGGCCGCCCGCAGCGCGGCCGAGGCGCCGGTGGATCTGCAGGCAGCGGCTGCGGAACTGGTGGGCCTGCGCCAGGAAGAGGCCGAGGCGCGCCATCCGGGAACGACTGGAGAAGCCTTGAGCGACGCGGTCCGCGTATTGGGGTCGCTGCTGTACCGGCAGCGACCGGAGGCGGTCTTCGATGCCACCGTCCGCAAGGTGATCACCGCCGGCGGGCCCGTGGTGGAGCAGTGGCGCCAGACCCTCACTCCCGTCGAGGGGGACGAGCTGAAACGCCTTCGCCCGACCCGGCGGTTCGCCCAGCTGCTCGCCAGCGACATCTCCCCGGCCTCCGAGGCCGAGTTCGGAACCGTCGCCGAGGCACAGGCCAAGGTCACCTGGGTGGGCAAGGACCGGGCAGGTCGGCTGACGGTGGAATTCGCCCACGACGGCGCGACAGCACCGAACCGCTCCTGGCCACGGAATGGCCGACCGGCCAGCCCGAGGGGTGGAACGACTCCACCGTCATCGCCGCCGATCCCGCCAGCAACGGCACCGTCGGGCTCACCGCGTAGCGGACGGCGGCGCTCACCATCGTCCTGCTCGGCCGCGCGCTCGGGATCTCCTTGCACGGCTACGTCACTGACTCAAAGAGCCAGACATCGACGACTTTGAGAGCCACTTGGCGATCTTCCTCGCTCAGAAATGTCGGCGAGATCAGGAGTCGGCCACTACTGACCGCCAGTGGTCAGCGGACGTGGTCGAGGCCGACGTGCTCGACGTGACGGCCTAGGCTAGCTGAGGCTGAACCCGGAGACGGCGGCCGCCAGCGCCGGCGTCCGGCACGCTTCGCCGCCCACGCCGACACCCGGGCCTGCCCCCGCCCGCACGTCGAGGGCGGGGTCGGTAAAGGGTTGGACTACGCCGACGGCCTTCCGCGTCTGAGTTCATGAACCAGTTCCGGTCCGGAACACCTATCAGCCGCGGGTAGGTTGACCATCCGTTGCCACGTGGCCGAACCACAGCAGGACCCCAGGCAGTCCCCATCGCGTCCGACGTCACCCGCCCAGTCACCGTTCCTACCGCCTGCCCTGCTTACAGTTTGCGGTAGACCTGCCGGGACCCGCCTTCGGGACCTGATGGTGCGGCCTCCGCGGGAGTGAACGCGAGACCAGGGCCGACCCCCGTCCGAGATGTGCGCAAGCTCTGGAAGGCGCCCGGCTAGGCCGGGTCGACAGGCCGTACCCGCAGCTTGGCGGCGATGCGGACCAGCGCCTGCTGGTCGGCGGCACTGAGCGGGTCGAGCACAAGCTGCCGTACCGAGTGTACGTGCGTGGGCGCGGCCGCGACGACCATCGCGTAGCCGCTGTCGGTGAGGGCGGCGATGGTATATCGACCGTCCTCGGGGTCGGGCGAACGCTCCACCCAGCCCCGCTGCTCGAACCGCTTGACGACGTTGGACAGGCGAGAGAGGGAGCCGTTGGCCAGGTAGGCCAATTCGCTCATCCGCAGGCGGCGTTCAGGGGCCTCCGAGATGTGGCTGAGGGCGAGGTACTCGAACAACGTCAGGCCTGCGCTCTTCTGCAGAGGTGCCTCCAGCCGCCCCGGCAGCAACAGGACCAACGAGACCAGCCCGGTCCAGGCCTCCTTCTCGTCCGCCGTCAGCCACAGCGGCTCGCCAGGAGCATCCTCACTGGGGTTCGGGGTCGCGGTGATGGCCATGGGGACACGATACCGAGCACCAATGACTTCACGCGTGAAGTGAAAGGCTGATATGTTCACTTCACACGTGAAGTCATTTCGAGAGGATCACCATGAGCAAGCCGGAGTTCTTCGCCACGCCCGGGTATGGCGCGACACAGCTCACCAACATGCACTACAACCAGGCGGTTCGCATCGGCGACCGCGTCGAGACCTCAGGTCAGGGAGGGTGGGACGATGACTGGAACTTTCCCGAAGCCTTGGAGGACGAGATCGTCCAAGCCTTCGAGAACGTCGAACGCACCCTCGCCACAGCGGGTGCCACGTGGCGTGACGTCATCGCCGTAAACTCGTACCACATCCCCGACTCCGCCGACTTCATCGGCGAGGTCCACAATCGCGTCATGGTGGAGCAGTTCCGCAAGCGCATGGGCGACCGCGTACCGATCTGGACCGAGACCGGTGTTCCCGCCCTCGGCGCCCCGAAGATGCGCGTCGAGATCCGCGTCACCGCCATCGTCGGCCACGGTGATTGACCGGCGCACCAGAGAGAGGCGCCATCCGAGCCGCCCGGCATCATCGGCACTGAATCGCCCCGCTTGGGGTTCCGGTAGTAATCGCGGAAGATCCAACGGATATCGTGATCAACGTCGACGTAGCGCATCCGGGCAAGGTCAGCGGCGCCCTCGGCTCGGTGCGCAGTGCTCGCCAGCTGGCGCATCAGCCTTGCGACGCTCTTGCATCAGAGCAGGTCAGGGGCATATCCGTTGGATTTTCCGCGATTACTACCGGGCCCCGGGTACGACGCCGACCGTCAACGCGGCGGCCGTGACGATCGCGGCCGACAGTGCGGAGATCGCTGCCGGTCTCCTGGTCACCATCGTTCGGATGCCGATTCACGTCGTCTTCCTCTCGTGTCGTGCGGTGTGAGAGGAAGACGGGCCGGGCGTGCCGAGGAAACGTCGAGGATCCGTCAGAGCCGGTGAAGCACGTCGAGCGCCTCGCCCCTGCCTCGGTCGTCACCGACTCCGTCGAAGATCTTCAGTGCTTCCTCGGCCAGGTCGCGCGCTCGGCTCGCGGCGCCTTCCGCGAGGTTGACGCGCGCCAGCATCAGCAGCCCATCGGCGTCCAGCAGCCGATCGCCGAGGCGTACGGCGATGCCCCTCGCCTGCTGCGCCGCCTGCCTGGCGTCGGGAACCAGGCCCTGCGCCAGCCGTACCGCAGTCAGCTCCAGCAGCGCGTCCGCGTGCTGGTGGCGGTCGCCCAGACCGGCCAGGCGCGAGGCCGCGTCCGCAAGCCGCTCGGCCGCCTCCGCGAGGCGGCCCGCCCGGTGCGCTACCGAGCCCAGAGCGCAGATCGTCTCCGCCGTGTCCTTCGCGTTCTCGGCCACGGCCAGGCACTTGACGAGGTTACGCTCCGCCTCGTCAAGTCTGCCCTGTTCCAGGTAGACCCGGCCTAGTCTGTGCCGGGTGCGAGCCACATCCCGCACGGCGCCCTCGCGCAGGAAGGCGCTCAGCGCAAGCCTGAGCCGGTCGTGGGCCAGATCCCACCGCTGTTCGGCGCGATGCAGGTCGCCCTGGTCGCGCAGGCTCAGGGCGACGCCGCGGGCGCTGCCCGCACGGCGGGCGGCTTCGAGGCCGGTTTCGCAGATCCGCCGCCAGTCGTGCAGGAACCGCTGTCGTTCGAGGAAGGGGGTGAGCAGGTGCGCCAGCCGCCAGCTCTCCTCCCATAGTCCGGCCTCGTGCAGGTCGTCGACGAGGTACACCAGGAACACCCGCTCGGCGTGGAGCCACTCCATCGAGTGTCTGATGTCCGTCGTCGCGGCGGGCGAGGAGACCGACTCGCCGGAGACGAGAGTGAACCGTGAGGCCAGAACCCTGGCCGTCGCGACCGCCGCGAGATTCGACAGCGCCTCCTGGGCGGTGTCGGCGTTCAGCTGTTCTCGCGCGAAGAGCCGGGTGAGGGCGTGCAGGCGGTAACGGACCTGGCCGGCGACATCGATCACGTGCGTCTCCAGCAGGCCCGCCTCCACCAGCGCCTCCGCGTGATCGCCAAAGACCGCGGCCGCCCAGTCGGCGAAGTCGGGCGCCGACAGCGCGCCGAGCCGACGCAGCGTGCGCCTGGCCGGCTCGGGAAGGCCGTCGTAACCGAGACGCAACACCCCACGGACGGCCTGGTCGCCCACACGCAACCGGTCGAGCCGCCCATGCTCGTCCTCCAGCAGGCCCACCAGGTGATCGACCGTCCAGGCGGGGCGGGTGGCGAGCTGGGACCCGGCGACGCGCAGCGCGATCGGCAGGCCGCCGCACAGGCGCACGAGCCGTGCCGTCGCGTCCGGAGCCGCCCGCAGCGGCCCGGCGAGCCGGGTGATGAGGTCGCAGGCGTCGTCATCGCCGAGGACGCCGACGGGCACGTGGGTCGCGCCGGTGAGCCCGCCGAGCGTGGAGCGGCTGGTGACGACCGTCGGGCACGATGTCAGCAGCGGCCGGACCTGGCCTTCGTCGGTGGCGTTGTCGAGCAGCATGAGCAGGCGCCGGTTGGCCGCGTATGTACGCAGCAGCCGCTCACGCCGTTCGAGGGTGGTGGGGACGGCTTGGGCGGGACAGCCCAGCCAGCGCAGGAAGTCCTCGAGCACCGCGGCGGGAGTGGTCGTCTCACGCAGGTCGACGTAGAGGATTCCCTCGGGGAAGCGTTCCCTGTGCCGCCAGGCGGCGTGCACGGCCAGCGCCGACTTGCCCACGCCCGCCGGGCCGTGGACGACGACCAGGTCGCCGATCACCCGGTCGACCAGGTCCCGTCTGTCGGTGAAGTCGGCCACGTCACGAGGCAGGAGCACGGGCGGGCCGGCGGAGACGTGCAGCGAGACGTCGTCGTGGAGCATCCGGTGGTGGAGCAGCTGAAGGTCCGCGTCAGGCTCGATGGCGTGTCCGTCGTCGAGCTCGTCGCGCAGCGCGGAGTAGGCGTTCAGCGCGTCCACCCGGCGGCCGCTGCGATAGAGCGCGAGCATGTATTGGCCGCGGAAGCCCTGCCAGAGCGGGTGCTGCGCGATCAGCCGCCGTAGCTCCGCGAGGACCTCACGATGGAGACCCGCGTCGAGCTCGTAGCCGATCCGGCGTTCGAGCGCCAGCAGGCGAAGCTCCTGCAGTTCCTCACGCAGCGGCCCGGTCTCCGCCCAGCGCCCGGCGTCGGGGTCGACGTCCTCCAGCACCGGTCCTCGCCACAGGGCGAGCGCCTCCCGGAGGTCCTCCCGCGATCCCCGCGCCACAAGCCGCCTGAAGCGCTCGACGTCGAGCTGGTCCTCATCGATGGCGAGCGTGTAGGTCCCCGACACGGTGGTGATTACATCTTCGCCGATCAGCCGCCGGAGTTGGCCGATGTATCCCCGTACGAGCGAATCGGAGCGTTCCCCGTCCTCACGGGGCCACAGCAGCGCGCGCAGCCGCCCGACCGTCAGCGGCCGCCGGGCGTTCAACACGAACACCGCCAGCAGATCCCGGTGCTTGGGCGCGGTCGGGGTGCGGTCCTCCGCATCGTCGCGTACCTCAAGTGCGCCCATGATGCGAAATTCCATGTGAATTTCCTCAATGCGACGGACAGATGATCATTTGATCCTCAGAATTCCATATTGATGACTCCTCTGGCTCCTTCTGATCCGCAGCGGTTGGGCCGCTACCGGCTGGCGGGGCGGCTGGGCGCCGGCGGTCAGGGAGTGGTCTACGAGGCCTACGGCGAGGCCGGCGAGCGGGTCGCGGTCAAGGTTCCCAGGATCGACGACCCGGCCTCCCGAAGTCGGCTGGCCGCCGAAGCCGCGGCCGCGCAGCGGGTGGCGTCGTTCTGCACGGCCAGGGTCATCGAGGCCCATCTCGATGCGGCCCAGCCCTACATCGTCAGCGAGTTCGTCCCCGGGCCCAACCTGCGCCAGGTGGTCGAGGAGACGGGCCCGTACGAAGGGGACGCGCTGCGGCGCCTGGCCGTCGGGGTCGCCACCGCGCTGGCCGCCATCCACCAGGTCGAGGTGGTCCACCGCGACCTTAAGCCCGACAACATCATCATGGGCCCCGACGGGCCGCGAGTGATCGACTTCGGTGTGGCCCGTCAGGTGGGGCCGACCACGACGGGTCCGATCATGGGTACGCCCACCTACATGGCGCCGGAGGTTCTGACGGGTCGCGGCGCCACGGCCGCCGCCGACATCTGGGCCTGGGCGTTGGTGGTGCTGTTCTCCGCGTCGGGGCGCGATGCCGTGCAGGATCGGGACCCCGTGACGGTCATCGGGAGCGTGCTCGGCTTCCGGCCCGATCTGAACGGCCTGGCGGAGCCTCTCGGCGGGCTGGTGGCCGCGGCGCTCTCACGGGATCCCGCCCGGCGGCCCTCGGCCAGGGGCGTCCTGCTGGGCCTGCTCGGCCTGCCCGACGACCTGGACGGCGGCGAACTGCTGATCGAGGGCGGCGCCGCGGCCGCCGCGCTGAAGGGTCCGGCGGATCCGGATCTGGGCACGATCGCCGAGGAGCTCTTCGAGGAACTCTCCGAACGCGAGAGGGCCGTCGCGCCCGAGGTCTTCCTGCGGATGATCGACGTCGACGAGACGATCAGGAAGGTCCCTCGCTCGGAGTTCCCGGATTCCGAGGCCGTCGATGCGCTGCTGTCCCTCTACGCCGCCGCCGGGCTGATCGTCCAGGTGGACGCCACGGTGGATTCCGCCGTGGACCGCGGCTACACACTGGCAAGGCCCGCCCTGGTCCAGGCGTGGCCGCGGCTGCGGCAGTGGCTGGACGACAACCGTGAGGGTCTGCCCGTCCACCGGCGGCTGACCGAAGCCGCCCGGTTCTGGGACGGCCACGGTCGCAAGCCCGGTGATCTGCTGCACGGCTCCAACCTCGACAGGACCCTGCGGTGGGCCGCCACCGAGCGCAGGGACATCACGCTGATGGAGCTGGAACGCGAGTTCCTCGACGCCGCGGCGGGACGGACCAGACGGCAGTCCAGGCGCCGCGGCCTGCTCGCTGCCGCGCTCGCCGTCCTGTTGGTGGCCGCGCTTGGCGGGCTCGGCCTGGCGGAGTACCGCCGGGGGGTCTCCGACCGGCAACGGGACGCGGCCACGGCCCGATCGCTCGCACTGCGCGCGGCCGGCCTGCGGCAGAGCGATCCCAGGCTCGCGATGCTGTTGAGCGTGGCGGCGTGGCGGCTGACCCCCTCACTGCCCGAGTCACGCGGAGCGCTCTACGAGGCGCTGTCCCAGCCCATGACCGACTCCTTCACCGATCCGCACGCGAGTCCCGGCACCGTCTATGCCCTCAGCCACGACGGTCGCGCGCTCGCGGCCGTCCTCGGCGGCCAGGTGCGGATCTGGGACGTGCGGGCACACCGTCAGACCCGCGCCTTCTCCGGCGTGGGAAAGACGGTCAGGAAGGCCGCGCTCAGCCCCGATGCCAGGACGCTCGCCCTCCAGGACGATCGGAACGTGCGGCTGTGGGACGTCACCACGGGCAGGCCCGTCGGCGGCGGATTCGCGGCCGGGGTCGAGGAGTTCCAGCCGGGTGAGATGACCTTCGACCGAACCGGGCGGTTGCTGGCCGTACCCGAAGGCGCTTACGCGGCCCGATGGTGGGACGTGGTCGGCCGCACACCGCTCCGGGCGGGATCGGGGGCGGGTCTGGACGCCGTGAACGCCGACCGGAGCCTCGGCGTGGTCGCCTCCACGGGGCAGGGCCGCGCCGAGTTGTGGGATCTGCGCAGGGGCAGGCGCGTCCCTGCGCCCTGGCTGCCTGTGAAGCATCGTTTCAGCGAGGTCCAGTTCAGTGAGGACGGCCGCACCCTCGCGTTCGTCGTGGACGGGGCGCAACAGAGACGGGTGCTGATAAGACGCGTGCCCTCGGGTGGCCTCGTGACGGACTACCCCGGTGGCGCCGCCGGAATGCAGATCGCGTTCAGCGCCCGGTTCGTGGCGCACTGGAGCCTGCTCGGAGGGCTGATCGTGCGCCGGAACACCGACGAGCACATCGTCATGGAGCGACAGCTGCCCGAGCAGCCGGACACCCTCCGCATCGACGAAGCCGACCGGGTGCTGCGCGTGGCGACGGACGGGGGAAGGGTCCACACGCTCGACATCTCACCGTTGTTCGACCACCCCGTGGCCAGGGGCACCCTTGACGGCGGCGCGCTGGTGGGACCGGGCGGGCGGACCCTCGCGATCGGCGTGGGCGACGGGACGCGGCTCTGGGACATCCGCGAGAGCCGGCAGGCCGGCGCGCCCGTCCCGGGGCCGGCCAATGTGTTCGCCTTCAGCGCCGACGGCAGACGCGTGGCCGCCGGAGACAGAGCCGGCAGGCGGGTACGGGTCGCCGACGCGGGCTCGGGCAGGCTGCTCACCTCCTTCGAGGTCTCGAACAGGCAGGCCACGGGCGTCGACGGCCTGGCGTTCAGCCCGGACGGCGGCACGCTGGCGATCACGGTCACCGGGGTGGACGGCATCCTGCCCATGGAGCTGTGGAACCTGAAGACCGGCTCGGTCACCGTCACCGACGTGGCCGCCGGCGGTTCCCCGGCCTTCCGCCCCGGCGGGGGGCTTCTCGTGGCCGGCGTGGTCCCCGAACCCCTCGACCCGGTCAGCGGCTCCCGCCGCCCACGTCCCGAAGGGCTCGGCAGCCTCTCCACCCCCTACGCCTTCCGTCCCGACGGCGGACTCATCGCCTTCAGCGGACCCGGCCGGATCTCCCTGTGGAACTCCGCCCTGACCTCCGCCGTCGGCGACCTGCCCGCCGCCGGCGAAAGCGCCTCCCTCGCCTGGTCGCCCGACGGGCGCACGCTCGCCTCCTACGAGGCCGGCGACCGGATCCGGCTGTGGGACGTGCCGAGCAGGCAATTGCTCGGTGTCGTGTTCGACGGCCTGACAGGCCTCGGCTTCGGAGCGAGCGCTTCGATGGCGTTCAGCGCGGACGGCGAGACGCTCTACAGCACGACGCCGGAGGGCGTCGTGCGACGGCACCCTCTTGATGAGGAGCGGGTCACGGCGGCCGTCTGCGCCAGAGCCGGCCGGACCATGACCCCACAGGAATGGCAGCGACACCTCCCCGGGATCCAGCGCTTCAGGGTGTGTGGATGACGCGCCGAGACGACCACCCGGGCTCACCGCTGTACCAGCCCGAGCCAGGCGGGCGGTCAGCGGCAGGGCGTTTCCGGAACGTCGAGCCTCGACGGACGGGACGCCCGGACACTCTTTTCGAGTGGGTAAGCGCTCCGGTTTTCGAGCGCCACCGTAGCTCGTCATCGTCCGCTGAGATGTCCCTGCCGGCAGCCATGCTCAACAGAAACTCAACATATTCTCAACACAAGGCGCCCTACCTTCTCCACAACCGAGCACCACGTGCTCATCGGGAGAAGGAAGGAAACAACATGAAGGCCACGACGAAGATCAGCGCGGTTGTCGCGGCGGGGGTGTTCTCGCTGGTGCTGGCGGGAGGGCCGAGTGCGTCAGCGTAGAGCGCCGCATCGCCCGCCACTTCGGCATCCATTGCCTCGGCATCCGTGACCTCGGGTGTCCAGGCCGGCTCGCCGAGGCCCAGCATCAAATGGCTCTGCGGGAAGCGGATCGTGAAGAAGTTCATCCCTGCCTGCTCGCACGGTAAGTGGGAGCCGGTAACGATCAAGAAGATGCGCTGCCTTCAGGGCCCGGTGCTCGGGTCGCCGTCACCAGGGGCAGAGTAACGCTGAGCAACTATTGCCACTCTTTGTAGTCGCGAGGTTGGTTCATCTCAGTGTCGAATAACCCTGGCACCCTCGTTTTCCGACACACTCACGCCGCGAAGAACATCTGAATCGAAATGCGCGCTTGCACTGTCAGCCACCTATGTCACAGAGAGTGCTACCGCCAAAATCCGATCCGGTCCTCCCCAGAGGTCGGCCCGTCCCGGAACCTCCCGCAGGGACAGCGCGTCCCCGCAGGTCGGGGACAGACGCGTCCCTGAAAGTCCCAGACGCCCCGCCGTGGAGCGTGCCGGACGCCCACGATTGGTACCAGCGGCGGCCACTCGGGCCACCGCCCACGATCGCCCCCAATCGATTACCAAGGAGCGAAAGTGTCCCTCATCAAAACGGCCACGACCGGACTTATTGGACTGGCCACCGCAGGCGCGGCGCTCAGCATGAGCGCCCCCATCCCCTCCGCCAACGCCACCACCCGTCTGGCCGTGCGGACCATGGCGGACCCCGCCCAATCGGCACCGATCGCGCGCAGGGAGGTCTCGACCAACGCAAGCGCAACGGCAAGAGGCGGCTGGTACAACATCCGGCACGAGGCGTTGGGCCCCGGCACGTTCTTGGAGACCCGTGCCTGGAAGCGACCCGCAGGTGACCGCGTAATGCAGGTCAAGGCCCGCTGCTGGGGCAACGACACACGGATGTATGTCAAGCTCTACTACAGGTCCCGCTGGCACGCCGAGAAACTTGCCAAATCCGGCTCGTGGCGCTGCAACGGCAAATACGGCATCGTCCGTATCCACAACGCCGGGCACACATGGTATTGGGCGAGATTCGTTCTCGGAAAGAAGCACACCGTCGAGTACTGGGCGCAGTACTACAAGTAATCCACTACACCCAGACTCGCGAGGAGTAACCGCATGTGCCGCCGCTGCCCCTGGCGACGCGCATGCCATCGGGCGACGGCGAGAGCACGACGGGGAGAGCAAGGACAAGGCCCGCGGCAGGTGCGGTGCTACCGTCTGCGGTGACCGCGCTGCTGGGCTTGCCAGGCGTGGTGGACAGCGGCGATCAGGTCGGCCACAGCCGCCTTGCGGGTGGCCGGCTGCCGCCGCCTTTGATCCTGGGTCGGGGAGTAGAAGACATACAGCTCACGCGTCGTCATCAGCCGCGGGAACACCCGATAAGCCGTCCGCTCCACCGACGTCACCGCACACGCCTCCCGGCACCGATCGCTCCCCGGCCGGGCGGACACGCTGTCAGCGGGCATGGCGGGTGCGGCGTTCGGCGGCTGCGGCCATGCGCTGGTCGATCGTGTCGGCGGGGGAGCGGTTGAGGGTGTCGGGGTGGGCGTAGACCTGGGTGGTGTCGGGGCTGGCGTGGCCGAGCAGGGCCTGGACCGCTGGCAGGTCCTCGCCGGCCTCCGCGTCGGCGCGCCGATCCTGGCGAGGAGGTGGGCGTCGTGGTCGCGTGCCACAACCGCGCCAGATCGCCGAGGGAACCACGGGGGCTAGGCCCCCATCGGGGCTTTTCCGCCGAAGCAGCGCAGTCCAGAAAAGGGCTGCTCACGCAGGATGCGACCCCACCTGGCTCCTGAAGCGGTGCTAGCTGATTCGTGCGCCTACGCTCGGTCGTCCTAGTGCTCGGTGTTGAGGGCCTTCCGTGCCGCTTGCTGGAAGACCCTTTCCGCCTCTCGCTTCGCCGATACTGCTGTCTTGAAGCGAGCCTCGAAATCCCCTATGCGACCAACACCCTCCCGTTCCGCTGCTCGGAACCACGACAATCCCGTCATGTCGAGCTCATAGAAGCCCTGCCGTAGGGAGTCAGCGGCCTCGACCACTGAGCCGAGTCCCCCTATCGCCCCGATTGCTGCGCCGATCACTGCCGCATCGCCTGCTTCCACATAAGCATTAGATCGCTACTCCTGCGCCGCAACCAGAAGCAAGAAGGCAATGGCTCGTCGCCTCACGCGGGATGGTCGGCAGACGTGCAGGTGACATCAACGACTGCGGGTGACCGCGCATCATCTCGGTTCGGAGAGGACCCGCGGTCACCAAACTGAGGCAGCAAGCAGTGCGCGGCGCGGCCGTGCCCGCACCGGGCCGCCGGTCAGACGCTCAGCGCTGCCTGCGGAAGGCGGCCGATCTTTCGCAGGTGCATCCGGCAGCCGCCGCACAATCCGTTGCGGCCGCTGCCCGGGACGACGGGACCGTGGCAGTGGGTGCACGACGGCTGCTCGGGTTCGGGCCGGGACGGCGGGACGAAGTCGGGGTCGTCGACGTCGATGAGCAGGGCTCCGACCGCGGCGGCGTAGCTGCGGGCGGTGCCGAGCAGGACACCGCCACCGGCGCGGATCTTGCGCTCCAGCTCATAGACGCTTTGGACGTTGACGCTCATGGCGTCGGCGACCTGCGCCGGGGTCAGGCAGCAGGTGATGCGGCGCTGCAGCAGGCTGAGCAGTAGCGGGTCGGGGTCGCCGACGGCGTGCCGGAGGGCATGCTGAGGCACGCGGGTGTCCTTTCGAGCGGTTTACAACAGGTCGTCCAGAGGGGAGTCGGCCCAGCGGTCGACCTCCTCGAAGTAGCGCCACAGGGTCTGGGAGCCGTCCATCCAGCCGCCGGTGCAGGCGATGGTGAACGGGTCGGCGTCGGCGGCGCGGGCGTGCGCCGCCCGCGGCGGGCGGCCGGGGGGCGGCGGTTATTCGTCCTCCTCACGCAGGTGGTCCAGGACCTCGCTGAGTGGCAGTTCGGCGGCCAAGGTGGCCGACAGCGCGGCGTCTTCCTCGATGCCGCGGCGGCGGCGGTTGTAGCGTTCGGTGGTCTGCGGGGAGGCGTGCCGGACCAGGTGCTGGACGCGTTGCAGGGGGTGGCGTTCCAGCAGGTCGGTGATCGCCGAGGTGCGCAGGACGTGCGGGCGGATCGCCGCCGGGTCGTGCAGCCCGGCGGCGGCGGCCAGGCGCGCGAGGATCGGCGGGACGTGGTGGCGGGCCAGCGCGGTGCCGGTGTCGGCGCGCAGCAGCGGGCCGCTGGTGCGGCCGTCGAGGTAGTGGCGCACCACCTCCATCACCGCCGGGTCCAGCGGGACGGTGCGCGTCTTGCCGCCCTTGACGGTGACGCGCAGCAAGGTCCGGCCGCGCTCGTCGGTCAGGTGGTCGGCGCGGGCCCGGCAGACCTCGCTGACCCGCAGCGCCGAGACGTACAGCAGCAGCACCAGCGCCAGGTCGCGCAGGGTGCCGGCGGCCTTCACCATCCGGCCGATCTCGCCGCTGTCGCGCGCCGGGGTGACGCCCTCGGTGCTGACGCGCGGCCGTTCCAGCTCGCGCACCGGGTTGGTCGGCACCTGCCGGCGGGCGGCCAGGTGCTTGTACAGCGCCGACAGCGACGCCAGGCGGCGGGCCCGGGTGGCCGCCGACAACGGCTTGCCGTACCGGCCGGTCATCTCACGCATGGCGTCGGCGTAGGCGGCGACCACGTCCATGGTGACGGCCAGCAGGTTGACCGGGGCGTCGTCTGCACTGATGCCGTGCCGCTCGCGCAGCCATTCGACGAACGCCCGCACGTCGGCGGCGTAGGACGCGCGGGTGTTGTCGGAGTCGACGGTGCTGAGCCAGGTCTCCACCGGCCCGGCGGCCGGGGAGTCGTCCCCGATGGCGCGGCGCAGCGCCTCACGGGCGATCTTGTGCTCGGCGCCCAGCGCGGCACGCTCGGCGGCGGTGAGCCAGCGGCGCACCCCGGTCCGCGGCCGCTCCACCGTGCTGGCCCGCCGCTCGGGAAGACCCGCTGCCGCAGGCGGAGCGTTGTTGGTCTGCGCGGCGGTGGCAGTGGCCGTGGCGTCCGGCGGCGGGTATGGCGCGGCGTCGGTCGGGAGTGCGGAGTGGGGCATGCGGGTGTCCTGTCATGGCGGGGCTGGGGGTGGGCGCGGGTCAGCGGGTTCGGCCCGGCGCGCCCGTCCGGGACGGCGGCGTCGGCGTCGCGGAGGGTGCGCCGGGTTCGCCCGCAGATAGGCCGCCGTCCGGCGATCCTGGCTCAGGGAAAGTGGCGCGGGTGCGCTGCGCTGCCCGGCGGTGCGCCGGTTTCACGGAGCCGCCTGGGAAGCCGATCGGCGCGGTGCGACCGACGCACGCGGACCTTTCCGGCGCAGGAGGTGATGACGCGCCCCGGCGAGGGGCCACCTTCGCTACGCCGCGCGCCACGGTCACCGCCGTCCGCGTCGCGTCTGCTGCGTCGTGCCACCTTCGCTGAGCCAGGACAGCCGGCGCGGCGCGATGGGCCCCCGGGGCGCAGGGCATTCCTCCCGACATTGTCCTGTCTCGTTGAACTTGAGGTGTGAGACCTCCTTGAACTGCAGTGCCTTGGAATCGACGAGACGAATCAACGAAGTCGCGTCTCACTGAGCATGAGGCAGATTATTGGATGTCTCGGCCCGTAAGCGTAGGCGAGCTCGGGATCCGAATCGCTTTGACGATGCTGCGGTGTGATTCACGCTCTCGGAGCGTCGATCGGGTTGCTGCCGAAACGGTCGGAGAGCGCGACGACCCGTTCGAGGTGGGCGAAGGCTCCTTCCGGATGCCGCTGGACCTCATCGAGGAAGCTGTTTCGCATGCTCGATGCGAAGTCGAGCCGCGGATAGGCCGTCAAGATGTCGGCGAGATCATCGGTCGCGAGCCCTTCCCGGCCGAGTCCGGCGACGTCGAGGGCCGCTCCCGCTTGGACCAACCGGAACACGGGCACCTGCTCGGCCACGAGGTTGGTGTGCCGCAGGATTGCCTCCTCGACCAGGTGGATGCGCTCGAGGTCCCATCCGCGCCCTTCGAGGAAGCGGCACGCGAGATCGGCACCGACGCGTCCGAACTCGCTCTCGCCGGCGTAGGTGTCGGTGAGGCCGAGATCGTGGATCATCGCCGCGACGAAGGCCGCCTCTTCGTCGACTCCGGACTCGGGGACGATGCACCGGCCGAAGAGGTATGTGCGGTAACTGTGATTGAGCAGGTAAGGGGGTGCGGCCTCGGTGGCGAGGTCGGCGGCTGCCCGGCTGGTGGGCGTTTGCGGAATCGCGGGGATCATCGGTTGGTCCGTTCGTCAGAGGAATTGAACGGTCACCATCGTCGGCGGCTCGACCTGTGTCCGCAAGGACGCAGGTATGTCAGATCCGGACACGGTTGGGTCGGCGGGGCGCGTCCGAATATGACATGTTCTTGTCATTGCGGACTTATCGGTGATCCTGCAGGGTTGGTGACATGACCTCTCACCTCGTCGTGATCACCGTGTTCGACGGCGTCGAGCTTCTCGACGTCGCCGGACCGCTCGGGGTGTTCTCCACCGCTGATCGCCTACTGAACGAGGATGCCCCCAGCTATAAGACCCTGGTCGCCGGTCCCCAGTCCGGGCTCGTTCGCTGTGCCGGGGGTACCTCGATCGCGGCCGACGTCTCATGGGAGGAACTGCCTCGCGAGATCGGGACTCTCCTCGTGCCAGGTGGCCTGGTGTTCGATGAGAGCGGGGTGAAGGCGCTGGAGGCGGAGCCGCTTGTTCAGTGGCTGGCGGCCGGTGCCGCTCATGGCGCGACTCGAATAGCCTCGGTCTGCGCGGGAGCGCACATGCTGGCCGCCGCCGGGTTGCTCGACGGGCGGCGGGCGACGACGCACTGGGCGACGGCGGGTCAGCTCGCCGCCGACCATCCCGAGGTGACCGTCGAGCCCGACGCGATCTACGTGCGTGACGAGCACGTCTGGACGTCGGCGGGCGTGTCCACGGGGATAGACCTCGCGCTCGCCCTGGTCGCCCACGACCACCATGCCGAATTGGCCCGCCGAGTCGCCCGGTGGCTCGTCATGTACATGCGGCGACCGGGTGGTCAGAGCCAGTTCAGCGAGCTTCTGGCGTACTCGTCGGCCACGGACGCTCAGGTCGCCCGTCTGCAGGCATGGATTCCGGATCATCTCACCGAGGACCTGTCCAACGACGCGCTCGCGCGCCGGACGAACCTCAGCGTCCGGCACTTCTCGCGGCTCTTCCGTCAGCAGGTCGGGGTGACGCCTGCACAGTATGTGGAGTCGGTCCGCCTCGACGCCGCCGCGCGGCAACTCCTCCACACCGGCAACGGGCTCAGAGCCATCGCGAACGCGGTCGGGCTCGGCTCGGTCGAGACACTCCACCGGCTGTTCAAACAACGCTTCGGCGTCACGCCTACGGCCTATCGGGAGCGTTTCACCACAGGGGGAAGCATGACCGAAGTGTGATGGGACCGGGCAAAGGCGTACGGTACGGCGGCGCCGGGCCCTGGGCTCAGGAGTGACCTCGGCCAGCCGCGCCGGGCCGGCCGATGAATTGCCCAAGCGTTGCCATCTGCAGCTCGAACCTGCTCCAAGCTCCTCTGTTATCTGGGGTGCCGAGAAAGCGTCAGGCATGTCAGGTAACTGGGCTATGAAGGAACGTGCCTGGCACGTTATCCGGGGTTGTCAGGCACGTTCGTCACCTGCGAAATCTCGTCAGGGCTCGGTCGTATGTGTCTACGTCACCGTTGCCGTGATCACGCCACCTCAGGTGGCCTTCGGGCTCGATGCCGTGGGCCGACGAAGGTGGCTCGCGGCGGCGATCGCCCGAGCCCGCGCAGGAGCCCGCGAATGCGTGTCCCTTTGCCCGCGCGAGACCCTCGGTGGTGACGGCCTGGTGAGTTGGCATCAGCGTGGGTCGGCGGCGAAGGCGAAGGCTGCGGCTCGGTCCCGCAGCAGGGCGGCGAGCTCGGGGGAGTCGATCACCTCGAAGGGCCACCGTACCCAGAGCAGGCCGCCGGCGAGGACCTCCAGGCGTACGTCGGCGATGCGCCAGTGGGTCGCCGCCTGACCCGTGGCGGTTGTCGTCGGAGCGAAGTCGGTGGCGAAACCGCCCATGTACGCCTGTACCTGTTCGATCGGGGCGTGGATCAGGATCGTCGCCGTATGTTTGCGAGGCGGAGCGCCGAGCCGGCTGGTGACGAACGCGACCGGGTCGCCTCCGGGGACCTCGCGCGGCTCGAAGCGCACGCCCGTCGGCGATGCTCGTGTGATCCGATCGACGCGCAGCACCCGCCAGCCGCGGTCGAGGTCGCGGCACACGAGGAACCATCGGGTCTGCCGGGGCACCAGGGCGGCAGGTTCGACGTGGCGGGAGTATTCCCGTCCGGTTTCTGCGCCCTTGGTGCTCATCACGCGCAGGTGGACCCGCTCCGCGTCCCGGCACGCCAGCGCCAGGACTGCCAGCACATCGGCGTTCAGCGGAGCCGGATACGCGCCGGCCGCTGCGTTCGGTGTGTCGCCGAGGGCGACCGAGGAGCGCAGCGCCCGCACCCGCCGCCGCACCGTCTGGGGCATCACCTGCTCCATCTTGGCCAGAGCGGTGAGCGCGACCTCGCCCCCGCCGGCGGCGCCGTTCGCGGCCGACGAGGCGAGGGCCGCGGCCACGGCGAGCGCCTCGTCCGGGGTGAAGAGCAGTGGCGGCAGGTCGCTGCCCGTGGTCAGCCGGTAGCCGCCATCGGGGCCGCGGCGTGCCTCGATGTGATAGCCCAGGCCGCGCAGCCGCTCCACGTCCCGCCGGAGGGTGCGGCCGTCGACGCCGAGGCGGTCGGCGAGCTCGCCGCCGCTCCAGGACCGGCGGGCCTGCAGCAGCTCCAGCAGGCGCAGCGCCCGCTCGGTCGTGGTCTGTTCCGGCATGGTCCGTGAGTCTAGGAGAAATAGGGACAGAAAATGACCTAAACCCGCTCTAGATTGCAGTTGAAGCCGGACAGATCGGGCTACTTCCCTCAGGAGAACAATCGTGACCATCCTTGTCACCGGAGCGACCGGCGCCGTCGGTCGTCACCTCGTCGCGACCCTGCTTGCCCGCGGCGCCGTCGTACGTGCGCTGAGCCGCAAGCCCGATGACGCGAACCTGCCCGCTGGGGTCGAGGTCGTCGCCGGTGACCTGGCCGATGGCACCACGCTCGGGTCGCAGGTGTTCGACGGTGTCGATCGCGCCTTCGTCTTCCCCGCCGAGGGCGTCGAGGCGTTCGTCACCGCGGCCATCGCGCATGGCGTCCACCGCTTCACCGTGTTGTCCTCCTTGGCCGCCGCGAAGGAGTTCCAGCGTGACCAGGGCTCGGCGAGCCAGCTTCACCACAGCGCGGTCGAGGCCATCGTGACCGGCCGCACCGATGCCTGGACGATCCTGCGGCCCGGCACCTTCGCCAACAACCTGCTCTCCTGGTCCTGGCAGATCCGATCCGGCGCACCGATCCGGGCGCCGTACCTGGCATCGGCGCAGGCCCCGATCCACGAGTACGACGTCGCCGAGGCCGCCGCCGAGACCCTGCTCTCCGACAAGCATCTGGGTGACGCGATCGCGCTCACCGGCCCGCAGGCCCTGACCCGCTCCGAGCAGGTGGCCATCATCGGCGAGGCCCTGGGACGGGAGATCCCGCTGGTGGAGATGACACCAGAGGAGTTCCGCGCCGAGACCGCGCAGTTCATCCCCGAGCCGGTGATGAAGATGCTGCTCGACTACTGGCACGACACCCTCACCGCCCCCGACGTCCCGCGTCCCATCACCGCGGTGACCGGGCGGCCGGGCCGCACTCTGGCGGAGTGGGCCGCCGACCACCGAGCCGACTTCGAAGCCGCCTGACGAGATCGAGCAGACGCGATGGTCGGGCAGGAACCTCCGAAACCGGATCCGCCCGACTATGCACGGCGCCGATCGCCGCCCGGCGCGGCCGCCCCGCCATCTTCTGTAGCAAGCTCAGCCAGTTTGCCGATCCAGGCCCTTCTGGGAATCTGTTCACCCAGCATGATCCAAACGCCCGCGATCCCGCCCCTGATCCAAGAACCGCCGATGACGCAATCGCGACAGCGGCAGACCGGGACGAACCTACTGCCCACATATGACCACCCTGGCCGGTCCGGGCAGTCTACGTGCCTGACGTGCCTGACAGGCATTCAAGCGGCTGACCAGCAGGTTCGTTTGACAACGCCAGATAACTCCGGCCGCGCCATTCCCGACGGCGTTCTGCTTCAACAGGATGAGCCGACACGCCGGATACCTCGGATCAGTGGGACTGCCTCAACTTCAATGAGACAGGACAGACATGTCCGGATGCAGGCCGCCGTCCGGCCCGGCCCTAAGCAAGATCATTTCAATCGGCACGGGCTCCATAATACTAATTATGGAGCCCGGACGATCTCTTTTCCGGAAACTCGAAACGTTTCGCGTTTCCGGAAAAGTGGGGGAGTGCTACGGTGATCGCCATGACCCCGACGCCGGGAGCGAGCAGCGCACCTGCCGGCACCGCGGCGCCTCCTTCGCCCGCCCCCGGACCACCGGCCGGCCGCCCGAGTACTGCCCGGACAAGCCCTGCGCCGCCGAGGCCAAGGCCGCCCGCACCCGCGGCGCCCAGGCCGCCGTCGACGAGCGATTGGCCCGGCTGCGCGACCTGGAGGCCCGGCACGCCCCGGCCCTGCGCGAGCAGATCACCCTCGCCACCGACCAGCTGCGGCTGCTGACCGAGCTGCGCGACGGGCTGCTGGAGCGCAACACCGACCTGGAGCGCGACGCCGTGGCCGCCGAGCAGCGCGCCACCGCCGCCGAGGACCGCGCCGCCGCCCGGGTCGCCGCCGCCGAGCACGCCGCCCTGCGCGATGCGATCGCCGCGGCCGAGCGGGCTCGGGAGGTGGCCGACGCGCAGGCCGAGCGGCTGCGGACCGACCTCGACCAGGCCCGCGCCCAGGCCGCCGAGCAGCACAGCGCGCTGGCCGCCGAACGCGCCACCCACGCTGCCACCCGCGCCCAGGCCGCCGACCTGCGCGGTCAGGTGGACGACCTGCGCACGCAGCGCGAGCGCCTGTATGCCCAGCTCACCACCCAGGCGCGGCCAGCGGCCGATCCCGCGGATCCGGGCCGCGCCGCGGAACCTTCCCCCTGACGCCGGCCAGCGCGATCATGCACACGAAAGGCGGGCAGGGGACGGGCTTGTCGGCCACGGCCCGCCGTCTCACGGAGGGCACGCCGCCCCGCCCCTTCCCGGGCGCCGCCGGATTACCGCCCATACATCCGGTTTCCCGACGGCCGGCGCCCTGAGCGCCCCTCTGCGGCCCGGGTCGGCTCGCGCAGTCCATCACACCGGCCGTCCGCCGTTCGCCCGCCAGCGACTCCCTCAGCGCGTCGAATTTTCGACGAAGATGATCATAAAGACGCTTTCCGCCCTGCCACGGTTCGGTGCCACCGAGATCTGCGCCACCGCACTCAGGAGCGGCGGCCCGCCGGCGACCATGACGAGCGGGCGAGGCGGGCACCCGGGCCGCTCCCCTGCGGCGCGCGGACGACACGATGAAGATCAAAACGGTGTGGTCACGCCGCACTCTTACGGACTTTTTGCGGACCCCACGGCGCTGACCTCGGCATATTCCAGCTAGCGCTACAACTATAGTTGTAGGTCTCCTACAACGCGTTCCGGAAACGCCCCTAAACACGAGAAGAAAGGCGCCGGGACTCCTCAAGAATTGCTAAACTCCAGTGAGCTCGATGACCTTCGACTCTCCGTCGCATGCGGCCGCCTTCCATTGAGACGGCCGAGTGGGACCGTGGCCGTCTTCGCGGAGGCAACCGCCTCCAGGGGACCGGTCCCAGAAACGGAGCACCGATGGCTCACGAGCCGGGGCAACCAGATGACCAGGAGAAGTGGCTGTGCCTGGGGCTACAGCTGATACTGATCCTGCTGGACTGGTTGCTCAACGGGGGCGGGCCCTGCTAACAGGCCCGGCCCCCGCCTGATGAGGCAGCGGGTCCCCGTTCTTGGCTGCACCCCGGTTCGGGGCCCGTCTGTCTTCTCTCCTAAGCGTAGTACACGAAGCACGGTTGTAGGTTTCGTTGCGCTAATCCTACCGCAACACGCTTTGGGATTATTCTCCGCGGAAGCGAATCGGCAATATGATCCGCTATCGCTAACGTCTTAACACTCATCTCTTATCACTAGCTTCTCATCTTCCATCTTTGCCATCCCGTCTTGCGATCCGCAAAAGGATAGCTACGCGCCGGCGTTCGCCGAATCCTTCCACCGACTCCGCCACGAATCGGAACACCGTCATCCGCAGAAGGAATGGTTAGGAATCGGCAGGGGCATCACCGAAGCAATTGCCACCCCTCTGACCTGCGGCGATACCATTCCCGCCGGGCGGCAGGAGGCGCGGCGATGATCGTCGACGGCTCGGGAACCTGCCTCGGAGGAGGAATCGGTTCAGGGATCGGCACCGCCCACGGCGAGCGGCGCCCTGCCCGCCACGGACACGGCGGGCGGCGGTCACCGGCGGGGGAGACGGGGGAATCCGGAGGCGACGATGCGGGGCGGATCAGCTCCGGCGTGCAGGACACCGGCGGCGTGCCCCACGGTCGGATGGCGAACCTCCGCGGGCGCGCCGGTGGCCCGCCGCACCCTCGCCAGTGCCGGCATCCCCTTCTCCCGGGGTTTCGGCCCGCGCCGCCGATGGCGGCGCCGACCAAGAGGACGGCCAGCACGATCCACCAGGCCGCGGCCCGCGGCGGGCATAACGCCGGAGGGACCGGCGCGGGATCGTGTTGCGAGCGGGCAGCACGGCGGCGCGGCAGTAACGGCATGCCTCCCATTCCAGCGGCCTGTGGCCTGCCATCGCCTCGTGCAACGCCTGATCGTTACCGGCGGCGCATTTCGCGAGCGCACCTGCCGCTGCAGGTGAGGGTGGCGGCCACGT
Organism: Streptosporangium sandarakinum; assembly: GCF_050942225.1. Taxonomy (NCBI): domain Bacteria; kingdom Bacillati; phylum Actinomycetota; class Actinomycetes; order Streptosporangiales; family Streptosporangiaceae; genus Streptosporangium; species Streptosporangium sandarakinum. Next base: position 4,116,506 of record NZ_CP192034.1, on the reverse strand, counting down.
GGGAGATGCGGGACCGCAGCCCTCGCCGGTTGGCCGCTTGCCTGCGGGTGCCGGATGCGTGACGAGGCGACCGAGCACCGAAACCCGCGTGGAACCGGGTTGACGATTGCTAGGCCTCCGATCACTTTTGGGGGAGGGGTGTCCTCCCGCATCGGCCCGCCGGTAATGAAGCGATGCTCCTGCACACCATCGGTCCACTGCGCGCGGGTCCTGACGTTCGTCGTGTCGCCGACGCGATACGTGGACTCCATGTTCGATCCGCAAGGAGGACGCCATGTCGCGACGAAGCACCCTGCTCCTCGGCCCGTTATCCACCATCCTCGCGCTGCTGCTGATGACCGCGCTGCCGCAACCCGCCCAGGCGTACACGCAAAGGACCTACGTCACGGTGGCGCAGGGATCCTCCTACTGCGTCCAGGCCACGGCAGGCATCGACCACCTTACGCCGGGTGTCTGGTCCGCGAACCAGGCGTGGGGGGCGGCCTACGCACTGGAGGCGGACTGCGTCACCCCGAAGGTCATGCAGGCCAGGGTCAGCGTGGAGCTCTGGCAATGGGATGGAAGCCACTGGCACTGGTTCATGGGGGGAGCGGGCTACTGGATGGAGGGAAAGACGGGCTCGGACGCCTGGGGCCCCACCGGGCCGGGCTATGGCATGGACTACACCAGTGTGCGTCGCCTTGGCGGTCCTGGCTGGTACCGGACGAAGGTAGAAGCACAGGTCTCCGTCTGGGACCCCTTCGCCGCCCGCTATATCTGGAAGGGCGGCACCCTCTATTCGGGCGACGAGTGGGTGGAGTGAGCCCCCGTCCGGGCGTGTGCGGCCTCGCGGATCACGAGAGGGCTTCCTCCTCCCACCCATGGCTCGCGAGCGGGGCCGGGCGGTGGAGACCGGAGCCCGGGCCGTGGGCGGCGACGATCTCGTTGACAGCGTGGTTGGGATTGTCCGGCCACAGAGGTCGGCGGCCATTGGCAGTACAGGGCGAGCGCGGGTGAGATGTCGGTGTACCGGCTCAGCGCCATGTGCGGGATTCCGGACAACGCCTTGCGGTTACACGAACGGCAGAGCAGACCACGCACCAGACCTGTGGTGTGGTCGTGGTCGACCACCCTCTCATTGTCAGGAACGCGGCATAGTGCGCACCGGTTGTGGTGGGCCTTCGTGAACGCACGCCACGCCTGCTCCTCGGGCAGGCCGGACAAGTCCGGCAGGGTAGCGCGCCACCTGACGTAGGCGAGCAATGCTTTGCGCTGCTCCCGCCGACGTCCGGCTTCCCAGCATGGGCATCAGCTGACGAACGGACCCCCGCCATGTCCGCCCCGCCGCCCCCCGGCCCGGCCGCCCCCCGGATCGAGCCGGCCGAACCGGCCACCCTGCCCGCGGGCGTGATGCGCGTCCGTGACGGGGTGCCGTTAAGAACGGTGTCACCAACCGCCAACGGCAACGTTTTCGCAGATCAGAACGGTGTGCCCCCCTAGAGGCATCGAAGACGCCGACCCCGTCTCGGCATCTCCGAGGCAAGCCGCTGACCTGTGCCTTCTCTCTCGTCTGCGGTTGGTGACACGGTTCTTAACGGCACCCCTACTACCGCGCCGTCTTCACCGACCAGGCCCCTACTCCCGAATGGGCACGCACCCTGGTGTCACACCTGCTGCCGGACTGACCACACCCATACCGTCACCCCCCGACCGGGCGAACATGTGCGGCAGGTCGTAGGCGCACACCGGCCTCCGGGGAGGATCGGACAACCGGATTTTGGCGCTACGCACGACGAGCGCATCCGGTACAGGCAGCAACGCGCCGGACGACGCAGAACCAGTTCTCAGCGCCTGCGTCGCCGGGCCGCGGGGTCGTGCTCGGCAGTGATGTGGGCGGAGGTCTCCTCGCCCAGGCGGACGTAGCGGCCGAGGCTTGCCAGGTGCTGGTGGCGGGACTTGGCCTGCAGCTCCGGCGCGGTCCGCCCCGCCTCCGCGAGATGTTGCAGCGCACTGTGGCGCAGCTGGTGCAGGGTCCAGCCTTCGCCGTGCGGGTCGAGCGGGGCTGAGGCGGTCTTGAACAGGTATTCGGCGCGCAGGTAGGACAGCCGACCTCGCCCGGTGGCGGGGCAGAGGTCGGCGGCCGCCGTGAGCAGATCGCCGCGAAGACCTTGGCGACGTCGGCCGCGCTCGCCGGGCGCAATCAGACCTGCACCGGCGACGCGTCCAGGAACGGGTTCGCCTGCCGGGCCAGCGCCCCCGCCAAGGTCTCCACGCCCAGCTCCAGGTCCGACTTGGCCAGCGTCGCCTCGATCGTGCCCGCGGCCAGCTCATCGGCCAGCGCCAAGATGACCGTGTTGCTCGCCGCGAACGCCTCCACCGCGGCCACGTACTGATCGACCTTCGCAGCCTCGGCGGCCGTCAGGTCCTGAGCCTGCCAGCGCTCGCCGGTCTCGACCCACAACCACATGTCATCGCGCTGCTCCCCGAACACTTGCTTGATCCGCCCGACGGTGTGGTCGTCCAGCAGATGCAGAGCGCGCCGCGCCGGCTCCATAGTCCGCAACTGATCGCGGTTGGCACCCAGCTGCTCCAGCACGACTGCGGTCATCATGTCCACGTCGCTCACCGGCCGCCACTCGGGCTCGCCCCGGCCATCCCGGCCGCCGCCATCACCACGCGCCATGCCTCAGATCGTCCCAGACCCCCACCAGCCGCCCGCCGCACCTTCACCACATCGAGACCCAGGGCTGCCGCCCACACCGTGATCATTATCAGCGCCAACCCCGTCTGTGCGATGGAACGGAATCCGGCGTCAACCACGTCCGGAAGATCCCAGCGGCAGGGGGTCACTGACCTGGGAGAACCCCGTTAACGCCGGATTCCGTTCCAAATCTCTCTGACCTCCGTCCTCAACCCGGGCAGCCCGCAAGCGGCGGCATTGGCGTCCTTGACCTCACGGCCAGCGTCCCTGGATTGATTCCCGAACAAGATCAACGCCGTTTGGGGCTCATGACACGTTTCTTACCGGCACCCCTTGAAGCGGCAGACAGCGTGTGTCCATTTTCTCGAGCAGGCCGCGTCACGAGACGTCGGGAACGGAGGGCAGGTCGAGCGTGGACAGCGCGCCGCCTTCGGGCGGGTTGGTGAAGGTGAGGCGGGCACCCAGTACGGCGGCCTGGCCCGCGGCGATGGTCAGGCCCAGCCCGTGGCCCGTAGTGGCCGGGTCGCCGCCTTTACGGAAACGCATCGGTCCGTCGCGCAGCAGGTGGCCAGGGAAGCCGGGGCCGTGGTCGTGGACGGTGATGCGGGGGCCGTCCACGACCACGGTGATCGGGGGGCGGCCGTGCCGGACGGCGTTGGTGAGCAGGTTGGCCAGGATACGCTCCAGGCGGCGCGGGTCGGTGGCGACCACGGTGCCGGTGTGGACGTGCACCTGCGCGTCGGGGGCGAAGGCGGCCGTCCGGCGTGTGGTGAAGTCGCCGAGGGCGACGTCGGTCAGGGCGGGGCGTTCGGTGGCGGTGGTCAGGCCGGTGAGCGGGGTACGCAGCTCGTGGGCGATGTCGGCGGTGACCCGGCGTTCGGCCTCCAGCCGGGCCTGCAGGGCCTCGGCCATGGCGTCGACGGCGTGGGCGAGTTCGGCGGCCTCGTCGTGGGAGCGGCCGCCGATCGCCGCGCCGACCCGGACGGTGTGATCACCGGCGCTGACGTGGCGGGCGGCGGCCGCGGCCCGCCGCAGCCGGCGCGGCAGCCGCCCGCCGACGGCGATCCCGGCGTCAGGGTCGGGCGAGACCGGAAGCGAGCTCGTCGCGGAGGCGGCTGACAGCCTCCTTATCGTCGTGGCCGCGCCAGGCCAGTGCGATGCGGTGGCGGGGGGCAGCCTGGAGAGGGCGCCAGACCAGCTCAGGATGGGTGGCCTTGGCCGCCGGAACCAGCGAGACCAGATCAGGCTCGGCGGTGAGCAGCAGGACGATGGCGCTGAGCCGCCGGCTGTGGCATACCTGGACCTCGGGCCGCCACCCGGCCGCAGCACAGGCGTCCAGCACGTAGTCGTGGTAGCCGGGGGCTTCTTCGCGGTCGAACCAGAGCAGGTGCTTGCCGGCGAGATCGTCGGCCGTGAGCTGATCCGGCAGACGATGCCGTCTGCCGGTGATCACGCCAAGGGGTTCGTCGACCAGACGTAGCAGGTGCAGGTCCGTGTGGCCCACGGGCTCGAGCATGAGGCCGAGATCGAGCTCGTCCCGGCCCAGCAGATCCGCTTGCTCCGCGGAGGTGGCGTCGTGGAAGGCGATGCTCACACCCGCGGCACCGGCGGCGAGCCGTATCCGACCGAGCAGACCGGGGCCGATCCCCGTGGACAACCCGATCCTGAGCGCGGGCAGGGAGCCGGAGGCGAGGTCCCGAATGTCACGCAGGCTTCGCTCGGAAAGGGCGAGCAGGCCGCGGGCCGCGTCGAGCGCTGCCGCCCCTGCGGGGGTCAGCCGCACACCACGTGGGGTGCGCTCCAGGAGGGTGGCACCGACCGCCTTTTCCAGGGCCTTGATCTGCTGGCTCAGCGACGGCTGGGCGATGTGCAACCGGCGGGCCGCCCGGCCGAAGTGGAGTTCTTCGGCCACTGCTTGGAAATATCGCAGCCGGCGCAGGTCCCATCCCATTCCGGCCATGATAGGTCCAGCCTATCGGGCGGGTGGAAAGTGGTCTTGGACAGTACTGCGGGCGATGAGCTGCACTAAGGGACATGTCTCTTGTTCTGTGGGTATTCCAGGCGCTACTGGCCGTGTTGTTCCTTATCGCCGGCGGGCTCAAGATCGTCGCGCCGCTGGAGGCCATCAGCGGGCTGATGCCGTGGGTGGAGGACTTCCCCCGGCTCCAGGTGGCGGGTATCGGGATCATCGAGGTGTGCGGTGCGGCGGGCCTGGTCCTTCCCGGGATGACCCGAATTGCGCCCGTACTGACACCGCTGGCGGCGATCGGCTTCGTGATCCTCATGGCCGGTGCCACGGTCACGCACCTGGGAAGAGGCGAGGCACACCTGATCGGGGGAAACCTCGCCGTGATCGTCATCGCCGCGATCGTCGCGTGGGGGCGTCTCCGCTCGTGGCCGCTCTGAATCTCCGAGCCCATGCACGATCCTGGCGAGCGCTGATCCCGCTGGCCGAGCAGGATCGCCGCCTCTGGAAGAGGTCTCGCTAGTAGGGGTGTCGGTAAGACTGCTGTCACCAGGTACACGCGATTGCGTTAGTGCAGGTCAACCCTCTTGCTTCGCGGCCGAAACGTCCCGGAGCTCCTATGGCTGCGGCGGGGTCTGTCCAGTAATCGGTGTATCTTGATCTTGGTTGGTTTCAGCGGGCGGTCGGGGTCAGGCGGCCGTCGAAGGCGTTCAGGGCGGCCTTCCAGCGGGTGATCCAGCGTTTGCGGCCCTTGCCGATCGGGTCCAGGCTCGTGATCGCCATGTAGACGCACTTGAGCGCGGCCTGCTCGTTCGGGAAGTGGCCGCGGGCCTTGACCGCCCGCCGGATGCGGGCGTTGACGGACTTGATGGCGTTGGTCGAGCAGATCACCCGGCGGATCTCGGTGTCGAAGTTGAAGAAGGGCACGAACTCGGCCCAGGCGTCCTCCCACAGCTTCACGATCGCCGGATACTTACCGCCCCAGACCTCGGCGAACTCCATGAAGCGCTCCAGCGTCGCGGCCTCGGTCGGGGCGGTGTAGACCGGCTTGAGGGCCTTGGCGATGGCGTCCCAGTGCTGGCGGGCGGCATACCGGAACGACGCGCGCAGCAAATGAACGACGCACGTCTGGACGACGGCCTGGGGCCAGACCTGCTCAATGGCCTGCGGCAGGCCCTTGAGGCCGTCGCAGACCACCATCAGCGCGTCCGCCACGCCGCGGTTCTTGATCTCGGTCAGCACGTGCAGCCAGAACTTCGCGCCCTCGCCGCCGGCGGGGCCCGTCAGTGTGCGGCCCCCTCGCGGCGAGAGACGGCCCTCCCGGTGGACGAAAGAGCCGCCGTCCGGTCGACATCGAGCGGCCGGGGTGCGCGGGCACAGCGGTCACCCGGAGAACAAGCACGCCGACGCCCCTCTGCGTGAGAGGCCTCCGTGGCGCCGGTACCTGCGCCACCGTAGACAATTGGCAGGTTTCTTTACAATAATGAGGCTCGCGCACCCCCATCATCGCGGCCTTCCATGCCCTGCGCCGCGCCCGTCAAAGCCCGGTCTCCGGGCTGGAGAAGGGTTGTCCAGATGACGCGAATACCGCGCCCGCTCGTGCTAGTCGTCTCATTACTGCTCGCGACCCTGGGTGTTCTGATCACCCAGACCTCGGCCCGCGCGGCCAACCTGCTCACGAATCCGGGCTTCGAAACCGGCGCCCTGTCACCCTGGTCCTGCACCGGCGGGCTGGGGTCCGTGGTCGCCTCCCCCGTCCGTTCCGGCACGAAGGCGCTCGCAGGCGCCGCCGACTCCTCCGACACCGCCCGGTGCAGCCAGTCCGTGTCGGTCCGGCCGAACACCGCCTACACGCTGACCGCCTGGGTCCGCGGCGGCTACGTGCACCTCGGCGTGAACGGCGGCGGCTCCACCTGGACCTCCTCGCCCTCGGCGTACAGCCAGCTCACGGTCCCCTTCACCACCGCGGCCAACCAGACCACCGCCGTGGTCTACCTGCACGGCTGGTACGGCCAGGGCACGTACTACGCCGACGACGTCAGCTTCGACGGTCCCGGAATCCCGCCCACCCCCACCCCAACTCCCACCCCCACGATCTCGCCCACGCCCAGCCCCACACCCACGGTCTCGCCCACCCCCACCCCCACCCCCACTCCTACTCCCACGCCGACGCCGACGGGCGGCACGACGTGCCCGGTGAAGTCGAAGCCCTCGGGGAAGGTCCTGCAGGGTTACTGGGAGAACTGGGACGGCGCGATCAACGGCGTGCACCCGCCCTTCGGCTGGACGCCGATCACCGACCCCCGCATTCGCCAGCACGGCTACAACGTGATCAACGCGGCGTTCCCGGTCATCCGCTCCGACGGCACCGTGCTGTGGGAAGACGGCATGGACGCCACCGTCAAGGTCGCCACCCCGGCCGAGATGTGCCAGGCCAAGGCGGCGGGCGCGACGATCCTGATGTCCATCGGCGGTGCGGCCGCCGGCATCGACCTCAGCTCCAGCGCCGTCGCCGACCGTTTCGTCGCCACCGTCGTGCCGATCCTGAAGGAGTACAACTTCGACGGCATCGACATCGACATCGAGACCGGCCTCACCGGCAGCGGCAACATCAACCAGCTCTCCGCCTCCCAGACCAACCTCATCCGCATCATCGACGGCGTGCTCGCCCAGATGCCGTCCAACTTCGGCCTCACCATGGCACCCGAGACGGCCTACGTCACCGGCGGCAGCGTGACCTACGGGTCGATCTGGGGCGCTTACCTGCCGATCATCAAGAAGTACGCGGACAACGGCCGCCTGTGGTGGCTGAACATGCAGTACTACAACGGCAGCATGTACGGCTGCGCCGGCGACTCCTACTCCGCCGGCACGGTGCAGGGCTTCGTCGCCCAGACCACCTGCCTGAACAACGGGCTGGTCATCCAGGGCACCACTATCAAGGTTCCCTACGACAAGCAGGTCCCCGGCCTGCCCGCCCAGCCTGGCGCCGGCGGCGGATACATGTCGCCCTCGCTGGTCTCCCAGAGCTGGAACAGCTTCAGCGGCGACCTCAAGGGGCTGATGACCTGGTCCATCAACTGGGACGGCTCGAAGAGCTGGACCTTCGGTGACAACGTCAAGGCGCTGCAGGGCCGCTGAGACGCGTCTTCGAAAGCATCCAGGTCGTGCCCATGTCCGGGTGATTCGCCGTCGTGAAAACCGACCGGTCAGGAGCCGTCGTGAACTGACCGGTCAGGAGTGGGAGATCCTCCAAAAGCCGCTCCCGCCAGGATGGCCGGGCCGTCCTGGCGGGACGATCGCCGGGTGCCGAACGGCATCGTGTGGAGACTCCGTACCGGCGGCGGCCCGGCGGAATGCGCCCGAGCCGGCACGGCTCCCGCCGGTCGCCGCACACCCGGTCTCGTCGCCGGGCGCAGCATGGCACCTTCGTCGCCATGTTGCGCGCCGGCATCGGCGGGGCGCCGGCCGAGGCCGCGCGGGCGCCTCTTCGACCATCAGGGACGCGCGTTCGCCGGGGGATCGTCGCCGAGGTAGGTCTCGATGTGTTCCATGGCGACGCGGTCCACTTCTTCCGCCGTGCCGGACCGCAACGCGGCGAGCAGCGCCCGGTGTTGCCTGGGGATCTCCCCGGGCGAAGGGTGCGAGGGCGCGTCTCGGACGAAGTAGGCGCGCACTCGGGGCTGGATGGTGCGCCAGATCTGGAGCGCCTGGGTGTGCCCGCTCGCGGCGATGACCGCCTCGTGAAACGCCACGTCGAGGTCCGCCAGGCGCTCCGGGGACGCCCCGCTCGCGGCGGCGTCGGACATCTCCTCGACCAGCCGCTCGAGACGGCCGAGCAGCTCGGATGAGCGGTTCTCGGCGACCTCGCGGAAGGCGAAGCGCTCGATGGTCAGCCGGATCGGCACCAGGACCTCTCGTACCTCGCGCTGCGAGATCCCGGCGACCTCGGCCCCCCGGTAGGGGTGGGTCACCACGAGCCCCTCCTGCTCCAGGATCATGATCGCCTCTCGGACGGGGCCGCGGCTGACTCCGGAGCGAGCCGACAGCTCTCGCTCGACCAGGCGGTCTCCCGGTTTCATCTCGCCGGTCGCGATGGCCTGCCTGAGCCAGTTCAAGATCCACTCCCGCCGTGACGCCGGTGGCGTCGATGTCGGCATCGAGCTCGGCACGAACGTGGGGATTAGACGCGTCGCCGACGGCGGCCGCCACGGGGAGAGCGAGGCCGCGCTGCGCGCCACCCGGCATCTGTTCGTCAACCACGACAACCTGCGCGCCGCGATCGCCACGCTGGTGAACGCCACCTTGAGGATGCGGGATCCGCTGTGGTGGGGCAACGGGACCGCGTGCGCGTCGGATTCGAAGAAGTTCGGGTCGTGGTCGTCGAACCTGATGACCGAGTACCACGCCCGGTACGGCGGCCCCGGCGTCATGATCTATTGGCATGTGGATCGCAAGTCGGTGTGCGTCTACTCCCGGCTGCGCTCCTGCAACGCCTCCGAGGTCGCCGCGATGATGGAAGGTGTGCTGCGGCACTGCACCGACACCACCATCGACCGCCAGTACACCGACAGTCACGGCCAATCCCTGGTGGGGTTCGCGTTCTCCTACTTGCCGGGGTTCAAGCTGCTGCCGCGGATGAAGAGGATCGCCCACCAAAAGCTGGTGAAGATCGACGCCGGCGACCAGGTCCCGGCCTGCTTGGAGGGCATGGTGGCCGACAAGCCGATCGATTGGGAGATCATCGCCCAGCAGTACGACCAGATGGTCAAGTACGCCACCGCGCTCAGGTTGGGCACGGCCGAGGCTGAGCAGGTGCTGGCCGCTTCACTCGCGGCGGCCCCAAGCACCCCACCTATAAGGCCATCGAGGAACTCGGCAAGGCGGTCAAGAGCGTGTTCGTCGCCTCCGAGGGGCTGCGCCGGGAGATTCACGAGGGTCTGCAGGTCGTGGAGAACTGGAATTCGGCCAACACCGCCCTGTTCTACGGCAGCGCCGGCACCCTGCCGGGCAGCGACAAGGAGCACCAGGAGGTCTCCATGCTCAGCCTTCACCTGCTCCAGTCGGCGCTGGTCTTCATCAACACCTTGCTGGTTCAGTCCGTCCTGAAGGACCCCGCCTGGCAGAAGAAGATGACCGACGCCGACAGGCGAGGACTCTCGCCCCTGTTCTGGTCCAACGCCAACCTGTACGGCACGATCGACATCGACATGGGCCGCCGTCTTGACCTCGACCTGGTCGCCTGACCCTTCCCGTTGATCACGCCGATGGCCGGGGCGGGACGCCCTGACCGGGTAGCAGATCGGCCAGGGCGGTTCGTACGGCCGCCCGGCTCACCCCGTGAGCCCGTGCCAGGGCCGCGATCGAGGCACCCTCACCGAAGGCCGCCCGCACGTCCTCGCGCTGGTCACCGTCCAGCGCGGGCGGGCGCCCGCGGTAGCGGCCTTCGGCCTCGGCGGCGGCGATCCCCTCGACGGTGAGCTCGTTCTGGATGTCACGCTGGAACTGGCCGACGGCGGTGATCACATTGATGATGACGGCGGTGGTGGCGTCTTCGGCGGCGAGGTCGTGGAAGTTCGACAGCGGCCCGGACAGCACGCGCAGGGCGACGCCACGGGCTTGGCACCAGTTGCGGACGGCGTGGATGTCGAGCAGGTCGCGGCAGAGCCGGAACAGCTCCGAGACCGTCAGGGTGTCGCCGGGGTGGGCCTTGGCGGCGATCTTGCCGAACGCGGGCCGGTCAAGGGCGGGGATCTTGGAGGTGATGGCTGGGTCCTCGAAGAGGAGGACGCCGTCGGCGGGCCGGAATCCCTCGGCGACGCCTTCGGTGCGCACAAGTAGGCCTGCCTCGGTGAGGATGTGGCGTTGGCGCAGCAGGGACTGGGTCGCGGTGGAGACGCGGGAGTAGACGATCTGCACCGGGCTCTCCTCGGGAAGGATCGGAGCCCGATCCTCCTGTCGGAAAAACCTGTCGTCAATTCGTGTGCGGAACCGGCCGTCCGATGTCACGGTTCGTCACTTGATGTCCGGTTTTTGTGAGGGCTTGTGGGGCCCGGTCAGAGGGTGTCGTTAAATCTTCCAATCCCGACACCCCTGCGAAGGCACGGCAGCGCGATCGTGGTGCGTCGGCGTCTCGACGTCTTCATTAGGTTGTGGGGATGCGGAGATTCGCGGAGATCGAAGACCTGTCTGGACTTGTGCGTGAGGCGCTGGGTTCGGGGTGCCGTGTTGTCGCAGTGGACCGGTTGCGCGGGGGGAGCAAGAAGGGCGTGTACCGGGTCCGCGTTGATGGAGCTGGCGTGGCGAGCGTGGTCGTGTACAGCTGGGCCGAGACGGAGAATTTCTGGCCTGCCGCGCAAGAGGTCGGCACCGCCGACCCACTTGCGCCGGCGTCCGGCCTGCTAGCTTTCCTGGCCGCGCAGCGGAGCCTAAACAGACTTGGAGTGCGGGTTCCACGACTACTCCTGGCCGATGACAGCCGGCACCGCTATCGGGCGGACGTCGCCGTAGTCGAGGACGTCTGTGGCGGCCCGCTCGAGGGGCTCTTCGACACCGATCCCGCGCGTGCGGCGGTCGCCCTGGGTGACCTCGCCGGGATGCTCAAGGTGATGCACCGCCACCACTCCCCACGGTATGGCCGGGTGGACCTGCTGGAGCAGGGCGTCACAGCGGGTGGCGCCTCGTGTGAGGCTCTGGTGCTCGAACGCGCGTTGCGGGACCTGGAGGAGGCGGCGGACCGGGCCGGCAGGATCGCGGCAGCGACCGGAGCGTTGGGCGACCGGCTGCGGGAACTGGCTGTCCGGGTGACCCCGCGCGCGGAGTACGGGCTGATCCACTCAGAGCTGGGTCCTGACCACGTCCTGGTCGACGGTGACGGGCACGCTGTATTGATCGACATCGAGGGGCTGATGTACTTCGACGTGGAGTGGGAGCACGTCTTCCTCCGGCTCCGCTTCGGCGAGCGATACGCGGCACTGTCCCAGCCCGGTCTCGATCCGCAACGCCTCGATCTGTTCATGCTCGCGATGCGCCTGTCACTGGTGGCCGGTCCGCTGCGCCTCCTCGACGGAGACTTCCCCGACCGCTCGTTCATGCAGTCGATCGCCGAGCACAACACCGAGGAGGCCCTGGCGCTCCTACCGTGAGACCGCTATGAGGTCTGCGAGGCACCACGGTGCCATCAAGACCTACCTTGGGGCTGGGGCCAGCTTCGGGAGCGGAGGGCCCACAGGGACGGGGAGGTGTCGACTGAGACCGAGCCGCTGCCCAGCTGCATGCCGAGCACGTTCTTCCAGTAGTAACTGGCGAGGTAGGTCCGCTGTCCCTGCCGGACGCACGGCGCGGCGGCGGCCTGTGTGGTTTGACGGGCCGTGTGAGGAGTACGCCACGTGGTTGCGCGTGAGCAGGCGCATCGGCAAGGAGTTGAATCCGCACGGCGCCCCCACGCTGCGGTCGGCCGCCTCCGACGTGCGCACCGTCCTGGCCGGACCCGATCCCGGGTTCAGCGGCCGCGCCTGGGCATGGGCCCCCGACGAGAGCGCCCACTCCGACGTGTTGTCGAGCGGGCTGGTCGCCCGCGAGCGATCCGGCCGCGACGTCCTGTACATGACGACCGCCCTCGGGGCGTCTTTGCTCGGGACGATTCAGGCATCTACGCCAGGCGGGTGATCCCGCGCAACGACCTGCTCACCTCGGTGGCCGGGCTGGGTCGTGGCCGTCCCGGCAGCTTGATGCGCCCGCTCAGTTGTCGAAGGCCCATACCGCGGCGGCGATCGGCTCGAGCCCCGCGGCCAGCTCGTCGAACTCGTCCGCACTGAGCACGTCGTACGCCGGCGCGGCCAGCTCGTCGGTGAGCGCCTCGATCCGCTGCCTGGTCTCCCGGCCGGCGTCGGTGAACCCGCCGGCGGCGTCCACGAGGCCGCGGCCGCGCAGCCCGTCCACCACGGCGGTCAGCCGTGCCTTGGGCAGGTGGTGGATCCGGCCGAACTCCTCCGCCCTCATTCCGAGGGAAACAGCCATGAGGACGTGGGCCTCGGTGCCGCCGATGCCGTGGGCGAGAAGGGCGGCGTTGTGGCCGTCCCCGCGGTGCTCCCGCAGCAGCGTCGCCGCGTGCCAGAGCCTGGCCACCGGCTCCTCGGGCACGTCGAGCGCCCGCAGCCCGGCGTACAGTGGCCGGCCCTCGGTCGGCGCGCTGACCGCTGCTCGGGTGGCGAGGTCGGCGGCCCGCACCAGACCGGGCGAGTCGGCGAGCTCTCCGATCATTTGCCGCAGGGCCGCGGCGCTGCCCCGTTCGCGCACGGTGATTGCCTCCTGCGGGGTGATCTTTCCCCACACCCAGGGGATGTGGCGTGCCACCTCGCCGTCGGCGAAGTTGTAGAAGACCGCGTGTACCACCGCAGCCGGTGCCGGCCCCAGCGGTGCGGCCCGGCCCGCGAAGTATCCGTCCCAGTAGTTGCGCATGCCGAGGGCCAGGAACGCCTCGTTCACCACCTCGGAGAAGGTGACGGTGGCGATCGGCTCGACGAGCTCGAACATGCGGTGGATCTTGGCCTGTGGGTGCTGCTGCATCGGTCGGCATCTCCCTTGGTCGTGACAGCTGGTCGTGACAGCTGGTCGTGACAGCGCCCTCGTGGGCGACCGTTCACCCTGGCTACGAACGACGCGGCCCAGATACGACAACTCCGGTCGATTCTGCCGGACAGCATCGGGGTGTCACCCGGACCCGGTCACCGCTCGGTCGCCGCGGTCTGGTCGCTGGCTGGGCCAGGCTCGGTCCGTGCTCGCCACAGGTCATGTCGGCCATCCGTCTGCGCAAAGAGCCCACGGTAGCCGCTCGTCGTTGGTGTGGCGGTTGCGCCAGGCGATGGAACGGCGGGGTTCCGGTGCTCAGTCCGCGTACTCAAGGCCCGTCTGGCGCTCGGCGGTGACCTCCAGACCGACCACACCCTCACGCGCAGGTATGACCTTGAACACGATCCAGTCGCCGCCCACCTGATCCGCGGCCAGTGGTTCGACCGTGTACCCGCCCTCATGGACCACGACGCGGCGGAACTCCGCACTCAGGCCGTGCTTGCCGAACTCGGCCAGCACATCGTCGACGGTCCGGCCGCTCACCTTGACGCCGGCCAGCGGCTCTCCGGGACGGGTGGCCGACTGCCAGTTGTTCTCGTAGGATTCCCCCGGCTTGGCCGGCCTGCCCAGCTCGAAGTGCACCACGTCAGGTGTACCCTTGATCGCCGCCGGGACGGTCACCACCATGAAGCAGTCGCTGTCGGCCAGATCGCAGTCCGCCGGCTCCTTGCGGGCCCCGATGGGCACGTTCACCGGGGTGTCGCCGCCGCCCAGGCTCACGATCTCGCCGACCGCGCTGGGCGAGACCGGGATCACCCTGAGCTCGACGTTGAGGCCGAGGGAACGGAACGCCTCGGAGAACTTCCGCTGGTCCGCGTAGGGGTCCTTGATCCGGGCGACGTAGGTGTCGGCCTCCTCGTGGATCTCCACCGCGGAGTTGGCGTAGGAGGTCGCGACGCCGCCGAGCAGGCTCGGTCCAAGGACGACGCCGAGGGCGAGGACCGCGGAGGCGGCGAGCCCGAGCAGCGCGCGATGCCCGAAGCGACGCCCGCGCGGGCGCCGTAGGAGCGCCGCCGCCGCCGTCGTGTCCCGCTCCTGAGCGATGATGTCGGCGAACAGCGCCTGCGCGCGGGCACCGCCAGCACGCCCGCCTGGTTCGTCCGGACTGATCCGGGCCAGCGGCCTCAGCAGCTCGTTGATCTCGTCGATGTCCCTCATAGTGATCTCCCCGCGGGAACGACCGCGTCGGTCGGCGTGACTTGAACGTCGGCTACTTCGAGCGCCCGGGACAGGCGTCTGCGCGCGCGATGGAGCCGGATACGGACGGCGTTGCGGGAAAGCCCCAGCATCGCGGCGATCTCCCTGCGGTCCAGGCCCTCCCACGCGACCAGCGCGAGCAGCTCGCGGTCGTCCTCGGGAAGCGTCGCGAACGCCTGGGCGATCGCGTTCCTCTCGACGCTGCGGTCGGCGAGATCACCGTAGAGGTCGGCCATCTCCGCGTCGAGGTCCCGGTGCCGCGCCTGGCGGCGCAGCGCGCTGCGGCGGTGGTCGGCCAGCACGTTGCGGGCCACTCCGTAGACCCAGAGCCTCGCCTGCGCGCCCGGGGGCAGTTCCTCGATCTTGCGCCAGACGATGACGAAGGTCTCAGCGACCACGTCGGCCGCGTCCTGCGGCGAGTCGCAGCGGCGTCCGGCGTAGGCGGTGATCTGGTCGTAGGTCGCCCGGTAGACCGCTTCGAACCTGTGAGTGTCATCTGACACAGGCGGTTCCCATCGTGACATCCTCCACTTCCGGTACGGGTACGAGCGCTCTCTTCATGGGTGGAGGCGCCCCGATCATTTCGCCCGGAACCGGAGAATTTTCGCGCGGCCTCGTCACTCTCCTGTCCAGAGTGGCTCGCGGAGAGCGGCGAGGCCGGCCTCCCGGGTCGTCGGGCGTGATCACTTCAGAATGCGGGCCTGGCTGAGCGAGTTCGCGTACGCGAGATCGATGATGACGAAGGCAACCGGCTGCTACGGATCGTGCGGCGGGGCTCCGGCTCCGTGGTCACCTGGCGGCGGGCGCAGATGGCGCTGTGGTCGGCGCAGGGCATGACCGTCCAGAAGACCGCGGAGCTGGCGTTCCCCAGCGAAGACCGGGTTCGCGATGTGATCCGCAACTTCAACGCCGACGGGTTCGGCTCGTTGTATCCCAAATACAAGGGCGGGCGGCAGCCGAAGTTCGTCCTGCCCCAGCGGGTGGAGATCAGGAAGATCACCAAGTCCCAGCCCGCCGGGCACGGCCTGCCGTTTTCCCGGTGGAGCCTGGTCAAGCTGGCCGGCTTCCTGGTGGCCGAGGGGGTGGTCGAGGACATCAGCCATGAGGGCTTGCGCGAGCTTCTGCGTGCGGAAATGGTGGCATTTCAAGCCATAAAGACGTGGAAGGGCTCTCGCGATCCGGATTACGCGGCCAAGAAGGCCCGCATCGAGCATCTGTACGCGATCGCTGACGGTCAGGTCATCCCCGACGACGGCGAACCCTCGGTCATCTTCTGTGTGGACGAGTTCGGGCCGCTCAACCTGTAACCGCGCTCGGGCAAGCAGTGGACCGACGTCGGCGGAGAGAACAAGGGCCCCGAGCGCGTTGCGCGAGTTCACCCTCAATGGCGCCGACCACGACAGCCACCGCGAGCAGGGCAGCGTGATCCGCCGTTACGTCGCCTGGCGCAACCGTCACACCAACGACGAGCGGCTACGCAGGATCGTCAAGAAGGCAAACGTGGTCTGAAGGGGCGCTGGCGGGCCGGTGACCTTGAGTGCGGAGCACGCGGCGGCGCCGAAGGCGTGACGGCGCGGACGGCTCGCGGCTGGAGCGGACGCATGGTCCTGCTACAGCTGGCTGTACCTTCACCTGGGTTGTCTGCTGGATTCTGCCGAGGCGCCCGCGTCCCTAGCGTGATCCGCATGAAGAAACTTCTGTGGGTTGCCATGGTGGCCGGGGTGGCCGTGAATCTGGTATCCAACTTCGCCGCGGGCGGCGACCTGACGCTCGTAGGACTGGCCGGTGGTGTGGTCGGCGTGGCCTCGATCGCCGGGCTGATCGGCCTGTACATCACCGGACGCCGCTCATGAGCGCGGTGGTGTCGCTGGAGCGGGTGCACAAGACTTACGGCGAGGTGACCGCACTCGATCACGTCTCGCTGGACTTTCCGCGCGGCAGGTTCGTGGCGGTGATGGGGCCATCGGGGTCGGGCAAGACCACCCTGCTGCAGTGCGCGGCCGGGCTCGAACCGCCGGCCTCGGGGCAGGTGCTGATCGGCGGAGTCGACGTGACCCGCTTGTCCGAGACCAAGCGCACGGAGGTGCGCCGCAAGCACATCGGGTTCGTCTTCCAGTCCTACAACCTGCTGCCCACCGTGAGCATCGAGGACAACATCACGCTGCCACTGCGCCTGGCGGGCCGCCGCCCGGATCGGGCGTGGCTGGACGAACTGGTCGGCCGCATGGGACTGCGCGAGCGGCTGCGGCACCGGCCGACGGAGCTGTCGGGAGGCCAGCAGCAGCGGGCCGCCATCGTACGGGCGCTGGTCGCGCGTCCCGACGTGGTCTTCGCTGATGAGCCCACCGGAGCGCTGGACCTGCGCAACGCCGTCCGGGTGCTGGATGTGCTGCGTGGACTGGTCGACGAGCTGGGGCAGACCGTCGTGATGGTCACCCATGATCCGGCGGCTGCGGCCCGGGCGCACGACACCCTGATCATGGCCGACGGCAAGGTCATCGACATGCTGGCCGCTCCGACGGCCGACGAGCTCGCCGTACGGCTGGCGCACCTGGCCGCGGAGCCCGTGGCATGATCCGGTTGTCGCTGGCGCTCGCCAAGGTGGGCGGGCTGTTCGTGGTGTTCGCGGCGGTGCTCGGCGGGATGGCGCTGGTCACCGGGGCCGGGGTGCTGGTGGACTCGGCCTTCCGTGCCCAGCCGCCCCTACGGCTGGCCGGAGCCGACGTGGTGGTGTCCGCCCGGCAGTCGATACCGCGCAAGGAGGATCTGCCGGTCGCGCTCCCGGAGCGGGCACGGTTGCCTCTTTCGCTGGTCGCCACGGTGTCCGGGGTACCCGGCGTGGCTCACGCGGTGGGCGATCTCAGTTTCCCCGCCGCCGCTCTGTCCGGCACGGCCGGCCGTACCAGCGATCCTGCGACGGCGGGCCACGGATGGTCCTCCCTGGCCATGAGCGGGCGCATCATCGCGGGGCGGGCCCCACGCGCTCCCGACGAGATAGCGGTGAGCGGCGGGAAGGTCGGGCAGCGGCTCCAGGTGATGGCGGCAGGAAAGCCCGGCACCTACCGGGTCACGGCCGTGGTCGATGCTCCCGGCGTGTACTTCACCGACGCCGCCGCCATCGCCCTGGCCAACAGGGCCGGTGGCGCCGTGGACCTGGTCGCGGTTCGGGCGGCGGCCGGCATCGATCCGGGGGCGCTGGCCCAGAAGGTGGCCGACCGCCTGGGGGCGGGGCCGGCCGGCGGGTACGAGGTGAGCGCGGGCAGGGACAGGGCCGACGCGGAGTCGCCAGGGGCGGCCGCGAGCCGGGGGCTGCTGCTGCTCCTGCCCGGCTCGATCGGCGGCATCAGCCTCATGGTGGTCGGCTTCGTAGTGGGCGGCGGGCTGGCACTCTCGGTCAACCGGCAGCGCCGCGACCTGGCACTGATCCGCGCGGCGGGCGCGACCCCACGCCAGGTACGGCGGGTCGTCACCGTTCAGGCGGTCGCGGCCGCGCTCCCCGCCGCGCTCCCCGGCGCCGCCCTCGGCTACCTCCTGGCCGCGCGCTTCGGTGATCTGCTGACGGGCGTCGGACTGCTGCGCGCCGACCAGTCGCTGGTCTACGGACCGCTGCCGGCGGTGGCCGCGACGCTGTTGCTGTTGGGCGTCGTGAGGGTGGCCGCGTGGGCGGCGGCCCTGCGGATCTCGCGCATGCCGGTCATCGCCGGGCTGCCCGAGCCGCGCACCCCGTCGAAGGTGCGCACCAACGCCGGCTTGCTGGTCATGCTCGCTTCACTGGTGCTGGCGACCTTGCCGCTGTTCGTCCGGACCGAGTCGGCCGCGGTCGGCCCGGCGACGTCGGCGATCCTGGCCGTGATCGGCCTGGCGCTGGCCGGACCTTGGCTGATCCAGCAGCTCACGGGAGCGCTGGCCGGGTCGCGTCTCATGGCGCGGGCACCCGGGCCGATCTGGCTGGCGGTCCACAACAGCCATGGCTATGCCCTCAGGACCGCAGGAGCCGTGGCCGCCCTCGGCATGACGCTCACATTAGGGCTCAGCGTCGCCCTCACCCAGACCACGATCGCCACGGCCCAGTCCGCTCAGGCAGCCGAGGGGATGCGCGGCCTGGTCACCATCACCGCCCACGAGCTCGGCGGCATCCCCCACGACCTGCTCACTGACGTTCGAGCGACCACGAAGGCCACAGCCGTGACCATGACGACCGTGGTGACAGAACCGCTCCTGCTCGGCGACGACTCCGGTCTGATGGCCAGACCTGCCATGGCTCTCGGTCCGGACGCCGAGGGCCTGATCGACCTGGACATCGCCGCAGGCAGCCTGGCCAGGCTGACCGGTGACGCGGTCGCGGTGGACGAGAAGGCCGGCCGGGTGGGGGAACACCTGGACGTGATCATGGGGGACGGCGCCAAGGTACGCGCGCGGGTGGTCGCCACCTACCGCCGAGGCCTCGGATTCGGGCCGATCGTGGTTTCCCGTGACCTGGCCTCCGCCCACACCACGACTGGGCTCGACAGCGCGATCCTGGCCCGCGCCGCCGACGGTGCCGATCTCGGCGCCCTGGCGCGGCGGCCGGGCATCACGCTGGCGAGCACGCCGGACGGTCCGCAGCACGCCGCCACCTCGGCTCAGTCGCTGGTGAACTTCGCCGTGCTCGCCGTCTTGATGGGCTACGTGCTGGTGGCTGTCGCCAACCGCCTCGTCGCGACCACGACGGCACGGCGTGAGGAGTTCGCCGGACTGCGCAGGACGGGCGCGGCGCCCCGGCAGCTGCGGAGGATGGTTCGCTGGGAGGCGCTACTGGTGGGCGCGGGAGCGTCGGCGGCGGGGCTGGCGCTCTGCGCCGTGCCGTTGAGCCTGCTCGGCATCGGGTTTCTTGGGCGTCCACTGCCGGCGGGGCCGCTGTGGCTGGCACCCGTCTCTGTTGCAGGGGTGATGTTGATAGTTTGTCTAGCTATGGAGGTCCCTGCCAGAAAGATTATCAATTGAGAGATTTCTGGAGATATGTCGGGTATTGCCTGATCGTGTTCCCCTCGGCGCTGGCGATGATGGTCGCCCTGCCGCTCCTGGTCACGGGGGTATTGCTCACCGGAGTCGGCGGCATCGGACTCATCGTGGTTCCGCGCATGATGTTCATTCTGCGCAGATGGGCCGAGTGGCACCGCGGGCGGGCTGCCGGCCTCCTGCACGTGACCGTCGACAAGCAGCAGGCGAGCGTGGTCGAGTGGCGGGAGCTCGTCCGCAGCCCCGAGAGCCGGCGCGACCTGCGATGGATGCTCCTGCACGTCGGGGTGGGCCTGCCCATCGCGCTTGCCGCGATCGCGGCGGTGGGCCAGGTGGTGAGCGCCCTCCTCGAAGCGCCCTTGTGGTGGTTGTTCCCGCACGATGACCCGCTGCGGCTGCTGGTGGTGTTCCCCGTGCGGGACTGGCCGGCGGCGATCGGCCTCGGCCTCGCGCAGGTCGGCCTCGGAGCGGCACTGAGCCGGTGGGGAGTGCCGAAGCTGGCCCGCCTGCACGCCCGCATCTGCCTGGCGGCGCTGCAGCCGTCCGTCGCCGACCGGATGGCCGAGCGGATCGGCAAGCTGACCGAGAGCCGGTCGGGGGTGCTCGACGCGCACGCCGCCGAGCTGCGCCGGATCGAGCGCGACCTGCACGACGGTACGCAGGCACGGCTGGTGGCCATCGCGATGCGGCTGGCCGTCGCCAGGGAAGCACTCGGCGACGACACCGGGATCGTCGCGCGGCTCGTCAAGGAAGCGCACGAGGGTACCGAGGAGGCGATGATCGAGTTGCGGCAGGTCATCCGTTCCATATATCCGCCCATCCTGGCCGACCGGGGGCTGTCCGGCGCGGTGACCGCGATCGCGGCGCGAGCCGGCCTGCCTGTCGAGACCGACCTGGACGGCCTCGCGCCCGTTCCCGCCGCGGTCGAGACCGCCGCCTACTTCATCGTGGCCGAGTCGATCACCAACGCGACCAAGCACAGCGGCGCCACCCAGGTCTCTGTACGACTGGCCGTGGCCGATACGCTCCGTATCGAGATCACTGATGACGGCAGGGGCGGCATCGACGAGAGCCGCGGCACCGGCATCACCGGGATCCGCCTCAGAACCGCCGCGCTGGATGGGACCGTCACCGTCGACAGTCCAGCCGGCGGGCCCACCGCCATCACCGTGGAGTTGCCGTGCGCGTCGTGATCGCCGAAGACAACGTCCTCCTTTCGAGCGGGTTGGAGCTGCTACTGGGCAGCAAGGGAATCGATGTCGCCGCGGTGGTGCCTGACCAGCCCGGCCTGATGGCCGCGGTCGCAGAGCACCGGCCCGACCTGGTCATCGCGGATGTACGGTTGCCGCCGTCTTTTCGTGACGAGGGGATCAAGGCCGCTGTCGCTCTGCGGGCGGCGGATCCCGGTCTGCCCGTCCTGGTGCTGTCCCAGTACGTCGAGAAGCTCTATGCCCGCGAACTGCTCGCCGACGGCTCCGGAGGAGTGGGTTACCTGCTCAAGGACAGGGTCAGCCGGGTGAGCCAGTTCGTTGAGGACCTGCGGCGGGTGGCCGCGGGCGGCACCGTCATGGACCCGGAGGTGGTCGCCCAACTCATGGCGGGCAGCGGACTCGAGACGCTCACCAACCGCGAGCGGGAAGTGCTGTCACTGATGGCCCGCGGCCTCGGCAACGCCGAGATCGGTGAAGAACTGGTGATCACCGATAACGCGGTGCACAAGCACATCGGCAACATCTTCGCCAAGCTCGGCCTTGCGGTGTCCGATGGTGGTCACCGGCGTGTGCTCGCCGTGCTGGCCTTCCTCAACGAGGGCCGCTGAGCCGCCGCTCAGCAGGCGCGGTGATCGTTATCTGGGGTAGTTAAGCGAAATAGCTGGTTGGAGGCCTGTCAGGCACGTTAGGCCGTTCACCTCCGAGGAGTGGCGGCGATACATCCCCGGCGCGCCGTACCGTCAGCCCAACTGCCCGGCCATTCAATGAGCTCAGCCGAGCCCCATCCCGGCACGGTCACGGCCGGCGAGACGGTTCAATATGGGCTTTCCCGGGGCTTCGGCGTCAAGGTGCTCGAGGGCAGCGCAGCGGGCGATCACGTCGTCTGGTCGGACGTCGGCGACCTCGGACGCGACATCGCTCGTCTGCGCCGCGAGCACCACGGAGATCGGATCAGAGCAGGCATGGAGGTCGCGCGAGCGCGGGGTCATCGGTGGTCGCCCTCGGCCGGACTGCCGCATCGAGCGAATGCGCCTCAGGGTCGACCAGTGCTCCCAGCGTCTCGTGGCCAGCGGGTCGTGGGCGGCGTCGCGACGGCAACGCAGGAACTCTTGTCGGACGGTCGGCATGCCCGTCTCGGCGTCGCCGTCGACGGTGCCGTCCGGACGCGAAGAACCCCGTGGAGGTCGGCTCCACGGGTCTTCGTCCATCCGGTCGCCTTCCCTGGCGGGCCTACCCCAGGTCGCCCGCGGTCTTCACGACGACGCCGTACAGGTCGCCGATCGTCGCCAGCGCGGCGT
The DNA here is from genome assembly GCF_050942225.1 of Streptosporangium sandarakinum. Lineage (NCBI taxonomy): Bacteria > Bacillati > Actinomycetota > Actinomycetes > Streptosporangiales > Streptosporangiaceae > Streptosporangium > Streptosporangium sandarakinum. The sequence goes on along the minus strand of NZ_CP192034.1, from coordinate 4,094,525 downwards.
CGTGCAGCTGCTGCGCCGACACCGCCGACACGGCGGTCTCCAGCGGCCGGGTCGCGCAGGCGTCCGCGACCACGGTGGGCTTCTTCCCGTGCAGGAAGGTGCCCTCGGCGGTGAACGTCACGCACATGTTGGTCATGAAGCCGGCCACCACGACATCGTCATTGCCCGCCTCGTCGACCAGCTGCCCGAGTTCGGTGCCCACGTACGCGTTCGGCGCGGTCTTCACCACGACCGCCTCGCCGCCCACCGGCGCGACCTTCGGATGGATCTGCCCGATCTCGGCCTTGACGTCGTACGGGGTGCCCTCGCCGCCGTCGTTGACGATGTGGATGACCGTCGCCCCGGCCTCGCGGGCGCGGGCCAGCAGGTCCGCTGCCGCGTCGAGCGCCTGCTCCCAGCCCTCGAGCTCCATCACGCCCTCGGTGTAGGTGTTCTGGTAGTCGACCATCACCAGCGTCGCGTCCTTCAGCGATGCCGGGGTGTCGTCGAAGCCGTTGAGCCGGCGCAGGGTGGTGCGTGCCATGGAATGTCCTCTCGCCGCGTGTCGTGCCCACTGGTCCATGGGCGCTTCCAACGCTATGGAGCCCGCGTCATGTCGGCAATGTCGCGTAACCTGCAAATACCGACATCGCCGAACGGAGGCCCAGCATGACCACGATCGAACGCCTGGTGACGGTCGTCGTCTTCGACCAGGTCGACCTGCTCGACGTGACCGGGCCGCCCGAGGTGTTCTCGCTGCTGCAGCGGGAGATGGACGAGCCCACGGGGTACCGCGTCCTGCTCGTCGCCAGGACCATGGATCCGGTCATCACCTCGGCCGGCGTGCGGATCCTGCCTGACGCGACCTTCGACGACCTCGAGGGCCGTTCGATCGACACGGTGATTGTGCCCGGAGCGGTCACCGTCGACGAGGACCGCCGCGTCACCGCGCTGGTCGAGCCGGACATCGTCGAGCACGTCGCCAGGCTCGCCGAGCGCACCAGGAGGATGACCTCGGTGTGCGTCGGGGCCCACATCCTCGCCGCCGCGGGCCTGCTCGACGGCAAGCGCGCGACGACACACTGGTCCACCGCCGCGCAGCTGGCCGCCGAGCACCCTCAGATCACCGTGGACGCCGAACCGATCTTCATCCGCGACGGTGACGTGTGGACCGGGGCCGGCATCAGCTCCTGCCTCGACCTGGCGCTGGCGCTGGTGGCCGACGACTTCGGCGAGCTGCTCGCGCAGAAGGTCGCCCGCCAGCTGGTGGTCTATCTCAAGCGGCCGGGCGGCCAGAGCCAGTTCAGCGTCCCGCTGGAGCCGATCTCCACGACCCGGCGGGTTGACGAGCTGCGGCACTACATCGCCGGGCACCTCGCCGACCCGCTCACCGTGACCGACCTTGCCGAGTTCCTGCACATCGGCGACCGACAGCTCACCCGGATCTTCAAGAACGAGCTGGGTATGACGCCGGCGGCCTACGTGGAGTCCGCCCGCCTGGAGGCAGCCCGCAACCGGCTGGAGACCGGAGACGACACGATGGGCCGGATCGCGACCAGCTGCGGCTTCGGCACCGTCGACACGATGAACCGAGCGTTCCGGCGCGCCCTCGGCGTCACGCCGGGCGAATACAGGAAGCGGTTCAGGATCGGGTGAGAGGCGACGCCGCCCGGCCACCATGGCGGTGGCGGGAGGATCGGTTCCGAGGGCAGAGGCGCGTAGCGGGCTCTGTGCCGGACGCGCGGGCCACGACGGTCGCCGCCAGCTGGCCGGCCGCCGGCCTGGAAGAAGGCGGTGTTCTCCAACCCCGGCCTGCCGCAGGGGTCGGTGGACCGCGACGCATACGTGGTGCGCGTGCTGGAGCAGCTCTACCGGGCGCTCGGGCGCCGCGACGTCTTCGCCTCCCGTCGAACCGCCGGCCCGACCCCCGGGCGCGGCTGCTGGACGGGCCGCAGTGGGAGGCGGTGCAGGCCGGCGTGCTGCACGGCCTGATCCTGGAGGCGATCGCCGTGCGCAGATCGCCGACATCGCGGATCCCGGCCAGCCGAAACGAGCACGTTGCCGGGGATGAGATCGCCATGGGTCATCACGTCGCCCGCCGTACGAGGGAGGCTCCGAAAGCACTCCCGCCTCAGGCGAAGCCGGTGGGGGAATCCGGCCGAATGGGGGATGGCGGGTCGGTCGGATGGCCGATGGCGGAGGGCCGGCGCTGGGCCACGATCATGGGCATGAGGCGAATCATGGCGGTGGCGGTGGCGGCTCTGGCCGTTGTGGGCGTAGGGGGCTGTGGGGTGGAACTGGACGCGAAGGAGGTGCATTCCGCCCGGGGGTTCGCCTTCTCCGGTGACGCACTCACGATCAAGTCCTCGCTCGGCGGGCTGAGGATCCTGCCGGGAGCCGCGGGGAGCGTGCGGGTGGAGCGGTGGGTCCGGGGCAAGGCGGCCACGGAGGGGAACGCATCGTGGTCGCTCAAGGGCGACACGCTGCGCCTCAGCGGGAACTGCACCGGCGTTTTCGGTGACTGCGGCGCTCGTTACCACGTCACGGTGCCGCCGGGGGTCAGGCTCGTGGTCGAGGGCGGGGACGACGGAGTGATCCTCAACCGGCTGGCTCAGGACGTGGACGTGTCCGCCTCCGGCCCCATCAGGGTTTACGAGACGGAAGGCAGGCTGCGGCTACGGGGGAACGATGAGGTGATCACAGGAGATCGGCTCAGGTCGGCGGACGTCAGGGCACGCACCACGGCCGGGAACATCACCCTGTCGTTCGCCGCCCCGCCGTCCAAGGTGGACGTGCTGTCCATCGACGGCCGGGTGACGGCGACCGTGCCCGACGGCGCCTACGGCGTGACAGCCAAGAGCACGCACGGCAGCGAACGGTCCCAGCTCAAGGACACCGGGAGCGACAAGACCATCATCGCTAAGAGCACATCCGGAAATGTCCTGATAAAAGCAAGCTAGGCCGTGGCTTCACAGCCATGTGCCATGGCCAAAGCGTGGCCACGGCGGCCCTCCACCGCGTGACACGGGCGGGCTCGGCCCTGCGCCGAGCCCGCCCGCTCCAGGCCCGCCCGGTCCTGATCGCGTGCCGCGACAACGCTCACCCGATTCGGCATACGCCTTCGCCGTGAACGTCGGGAACACCCGGGCCGGACCCGCGCCGGGCCGTCAGCGCTGCAGTGTCAGCACCCCCGGCCGGTAGGGCAGCAGGCCGTAGTCGCCACCGGAGTTGGGGCTGCGGCCCTGGTAGAGCAGTTGCAGGTTGCAGGGGTCGACGGTCTTGGTCTGGTCGGGGTTGCTGCGGACCAGATCGCCGTGGCTGATGTCGTTGGTCCAGGTGGCGCCGCTGTTGGCCTTGCCGGCGAAGGGGTTGCCCTCGGTCGCGGCCTGGGGTGTCCATGTGCCGTCCAGGCTGGTGGCCGTGAACGAGCGGAAGTAGCGACCCTGCGAGCCGATCGCCTCGACGAGCATGAGGTACTTGTTCTGCCCCTGGAGCTTGTAGACCTCGACCCCTTCGAACAGGTTGTTCGTCGTGTCGCTCATGATCGTCGTGTAGTTCGAGCCGAAGCTGCCCGGGAAGTTCCCGATCGGCATGCTGGCCCGGTAGATCTTGCCGTTGTCCCCGGCGAAGAACAGGTACATGTTGGTGCCGTCGCCGATGAGCGTCTGGTCGATGGGCCCGGTTCCGGAGCCGGAGATGCTTCCGGTGAAGAGGGTCTGCTGCGCCGACCAGCCGTTGGCGTTGGTGGGGTCACTGGAGGTCCGGTAGGAGAAGGCGGTCCCGCCCCACTGGTAGGCCAGCACCCAGATGTTCTTCGGGGCGAAGTAGAAGAGCGTGGGCGCGACGGTGGAGAAGTTCATCTTGTTCTGGCCGGCCGAGGCCATGTCGGACCAGTTCGTGAAGGGGCTGAAGTTCATCGAGCCCCAGCTCGTCCCCGTGTCGTGCGTCGTGGCGTAGACGAGGTGCTTGCCGTTGTGGACGACGTTGGTGAAGTCCTTGAGCGAGACCCACCCCGACTTCGGGTTCGCCAGCGGGCCCGTCGACGTCCAGCGGTACGTCGACGGAAGAGCGCAGGTGCCGGGCGACGTCGGCGTGGACGACGGCGACGGGCCGGTCGAGGGGCTGGTGGACGGGCTGGGCGAAGCGGTCACGCCGCCGGTGCAGGTCACACCGTTGAGGGCGAAGCTCGTCGGTGCCGGGTTGCTGCCGTTGAAGGAGCCGTTGAACCCGAAGTTCGCGCTGCCCCCGGTGGGGAGGCCGGCGTTGTAGTCCACGTTGGTCACGGTGACCTGGGAGCCGGACTGGGTGTGGGAGCCGCTCCACAGCTGGGTGATGGTCTGCCCCGCGGGGAACGACCAGGTCAGGCGCCAGCCGTTGATGGGGTCGCCGAGGTTGGTGATGTTCACGTTCGCGCCGAAGCCGCCCGGCCACTGGTTGCTCACCGTGTAGTCCACGCGGCATCCGGCGGCGGCGCCGGCGGCCGGTGCGGTCACCGCGCCGACCGTGCCGACCACGCCGACCGCGGCGGCGACCCCGGCGGAGAGCCAGAGCCGGAGACGGGGGATTTTCATGCGTACTCCTGGGGTGCGTTTCTGCGATGAGGAATCGTCGATGCTCGTGTGAAGATCCCGGCATCCTCACGCGCTGGTCTCGGTCACGATCGGGTGGGCCGCCGTGGACATGCCGGGGGGCCGTTCCCGCGCGCCTGTCATCGGCGCCGGTCTTTCTCGATGCGCTCGGCCGCGGCCGGCCGGGAGAGGTCGTCGCGAGCGCTCCGAAGGCGGAGAGTCGCAGCTCGGCCGGTGTCCCAGCACAGGTTCGATGGAGACGGCGAGACGGGGTGCCGCCTGCGGCGTCGCCGTACTCGGTGAGGGATGGCGACCTCTCTCCGGTGCTCGAAGGAATCCGCTGATGTTAGCGTTAACATTTTCTCGTGGCCGGTCCTCTTCTGTCGGTGACGGTGGAGCGGAGCAAACCTGACGCCGCCGGACCGCGTCAAGCCCCCTTCCGGGCTCCCCACCTCACCGTGCGGGGCTCACCGCCCTCTTGCTGGGAGTGGTCCCGACGCTCCGGACGGGCCGCCCTGAAAGTTTCACCCTCCACCCTCTCGATCGGGCGACGCGGAGCTGCGGATGTTCGACGCGATCAGCGCCCACCTCATGGCGTGAGCAGCCGGGGCGTCCGCGGCATCCGGCCGGGGTCAGGCACGGCCCAGGTCACGGATGCGAAGCGCCAGCTGATATTCGAGGGCTCCTTCCGGGGTGGACAACCTCGAATTGGTCAGCCGGGCGATCCGGTCCATGCGGTTGGTGACCGTGTGCCGGTACACCCCGAGGCGACGGGCGGTGGCCTCCGTGAACCCCTGGGCCGCCAACCAGGCCGCGAGGGTTTCGACGAGGGCGCCGGAGGGGTCCGCCGTCTCGAGGTCGCCTAGGGCCGCCGCGCGGAAGGCGTCGAGCGTTGCCGGGTCGGCGGTCGCGAACGGCAGGTCCGGGCTGGAACATCGCGGACGTGCGCCCCTCCTGACGCCACCACCCACAACCGAACGGTCAGTGGCGATAAGACGAGCCTCGACGGCTCCTTGACGCCACTGACCGTTCGGTTGCTGCTCAAGCCCCTGGACGCCGTCCTTGGCCAGCCTGTCGAGGATCACCGGCTCGCCCACCGGGCGGTCGGGATGGAAGTCGAGCGTCACACGCAGGCCGGGATCGACCGGGCCGCCGGACGGCAGGGCCGCGACGTGGTTGGGGTGCGTGCGCGTGCCGTGTCTGAAAGAGGTGTTGTCATCACGATCCGTCGGTCGCGTGGAGGACGAAAGCCAGCACATCGGCGAGCAGTGCCTGCTCCTGATCCCTGGTCGAGCCGGTGCCGTGCCCGCCGTGCTCCTCGACGCGCAGCAGCACCGGCCGGCCGGAGGCCGTGGCCGCCTGCAGGCGGGCGGCCAGCTTCGCCGGCTGCCACGGCGGCACCCGCGCGTCGCGCAGGCCGGTGGTCAGCAGCACCGCCGGGTACGGCACGCCGTTCCGGACCCGCAGGTAGGCGTCGATGATCAGCAGGGCACGCAGGCCCTCCTCGGTGGTGACGCTGCCGAACTCCGGCACGTTCATCGGCCCGCTCTCGGTGAACTCGTTGCGCGTGGTGTTCACCGTCGGCACGTGCATCGCCATGGCCGCCCACAGCTCGGGGCGGCGCACCAGCGCGCCGCCGGTGGGGATGCCGCCGCTGCTGGCGCCCTCGGCGGCCAGCCGTCCCGGACGGGTGTAGCCGAGGGCGATGAGATGCTCGGCGCAGTCGATGAAATCCGTGATGGTGGCCTCCTTGCGCTCGCCGCGCCCGGCCTCGTGCCACTCCCGGCCGTAGGCGCCGCCGCCACGCAGGTGCGCGACGGCGTAGACGCCGCCACGCTCGTACCAGGCGAGCATCTCGGGACGGAACTCCGGCAGGTCGATGAACCCGTGGGAGCCGTAGCCGGTGAGCACGGCCGGGTTGTCGCCGTCCAGCTCCAGGTCCTTGTGGTGGATGACCGTGAGCGGGATCGGCGTCCCGTCCCTCGCGGGCACGTGCAGAGTACGGACGTGCACGTCGCCGAAGTCCACCAGTGAGCGGGGCGCCAGCCCGGTGTCCTGGAGGGACCGGCCGTCGTAGCGGTAGAGCCGCGGCGCGTCGGTCCAGCCGGCCACCAGCAGCAGGGCTTCGGGCCGCGTCGGGTGGGTGGTCCACTCCAGGATGGTGCCGTCCACCGGCATCGGGAGGTCGGCGGGCTCGCCGCCGGACAGGGGCACGTGCCGTATCCGGCTGACGCCGCCGTCGAGATCGCGCACCAGCAGCCGGTCGCCCACCACCCGCACCGACTCCACCGCCCGCTCACCCGCGGGCACGACCACCCGGGCTCGGGACAGATCGGGTGCGGCAAGCGGAACGGCCAGCACGCGGGAGCGCGGCGCGTCCCGGTGGGAGACCAGGTAGAGGGTGTCGTGGCTGGTGGCGAAGGTGGTCACGCCGTCCGCCACGCCCGCGACCAGCCGCCACGGGCAGGCGGCCGGGTCGGCCAGCCCGGTCCGCGGCGCCACGTATATCGTGCAGTCGCTCAGTTGCTCGCTGGTCCAGGGCCAGGGGCTGAGCGCGTCGTGGGAGATGATCGCCAGCATCCACTCGCCTCGCGGCGGCACCACCAGGAAGGGCCGGTCCCGCGGGGTCAGCTCGACGTTGGGATTGAGGCCGCGGGCCAGCACCACCGTGTCCTGTGCCGGGTCGGCGCCCAGGTGGTGCAGGAAGGTGCGGCTGTCCAACAGGTGCTGCTCTGCGTAGCGGTGATAGACGAACGACCGGCTGTCCTCCAGCCAGCTCAGGAAGGCGAAACGCGTCGTGGGCGGGATCGTGTCCAGGAGGGCTCCGGAGTCGGCGTCGATCACGTGGATGGAGCTGTCCTCCGACCCGGAGGCGGAGACGGCGCAGGCGACGTGGCGGCCGTCGGGGGAGGGCACGTACCAGTCGATGGCGTGGTGCCCGTCGCCGGGCACCGTGCCGGGGTCGAACAGGACCCTGCTCGCTCCGTCGGCCTCGGTCACCGTCAGCACCGGCACGCGGGCGTCCGGCTCGCGTACCAGGGCGAATATCTTGTCGGCTGCCATCGCGAGGCCGAAGTACCGCGTGAGCGCGCTGCCCAGTTCGCGGATCCGGGTCAGCAGGCCGGCGCGGTGCGGCAGGGCGTCCAGGTGCTCGCGGGCGTGCCTGGCCTGGCCGTCCAGCCAGTGGTGGAACTCCTCGCCTTCGGTTTCCATCCACCGGTAGGGGTCCTCGAGCGTGATGCCGTGGAGGGTTTCGCGCACGACGTCCACCCGGGCGATCGGGGGTTCGGTGATGTCGCTCATAGGCGCATGATCGTATGCCGGAGCCCCGGTGACTTGTCGGATATTGATCAAGCTTCCCTCCGCCGGGCTCGCCTGACGGCCATGCCGGGGTGCCGTCAACGAACGTGACACCAGCCGCCGAACAGAGCCTGAGCTGCGAAAGGGCTCAGCACGATATGGATCGGCCGCGGCTTGAACACCCTCCCTTCTACCGAGCCTGATCGCGTGGTCACAGACGTGGTCACGGGGATCGAGTTCCTCATCGGGAACGAACCGGCCCCCGATTCCCGCCTCGCCAGAGGTGTGTGACCACGGTCGTGACTCGCCTTTCCGATGGCTCACAGCCACCTCACCCTGGCCGTGGCTTCGGAAGTCGCGGGCCTACAACAGGTCGTCCGGGGGGAGTCGGCCCAGCGGTCCACCTCCTCGAAGTGGCGTCACAGGGCCTGGGAGCCGTCCATCCAGCCGCCGGTGCGGGCGATGTCGAGCGGGTCGGCGCCGGGGTCGATGCCCTGGTGGTGTTCACTCACGGCAGTGGTCGCGGACATCTGTCCGTCCGCTTCACCGATGCCCCAGGCGCCATCACCGACTGGACCGCCGGTCCGGCCACAACGATCCCGGCTACCAGGAGAAGGTCATCAAGTTCAACGAGTTACTTGCCAACTGCGTGATCTACTCCACCGCCTGCGATATCACCGACGTCGCCGACGCCATCACCGCCGAAGACCACCCGGTCGACCCCGACGACCCGGCCACCATCTCCCACTACATAACCCACACCGTCCGCCGGTTCGGCAACCGGCCCCTCAACCTCACCCCGCCTGCCGCCGAACCCACCACTCGTCCCGATCTCGAACCCCGCGTCCTGTTCGCTCCATGACGCCCCGGGAAGACGTACGAGACACACCTCCTCAGGGCCGACCGGCTGGAGCGCCGGGCACTCGGCCTTGGTCACGACGGGGTCGCTTCCGGCCCCATGAGCCCGGTGCCAGAGCTCCAACTGCAGCAGCGTCCACAGCTGGTCACCGTGATCCGCGCCATCGATGTGCCGCTGAAGCAGGTCACGGACCGCCGACGGCCTGAACAGGTTCCTGCCGCGAGCAGTATCGTCGGTCAGGACGTCGCAGACCAGCTCTCGCAACTCGCCGCGGAGCCAGGCGGCGAGCGGTATGCCGAAGCCCTGTTTCGGATAGCGCAGCAGCTCCTCGGGCAGCCAGGGGGCGACCGCCCGTTTCAGTAGCAGTTTGGTCTTGCGGTTACGGACCTTCAGCGCGGAGGGGAGGGTGGCCGCCCACTCCATCAGATGGTGGTCCAAGAACGGGGAGCGGATTTCCAGCGAGTTGGCCATGCTGGTGATGTCGACCTTCACCAGCAGGTCGTTCGGCAGGTAGGTGAGAGTGTCGACATCCAGAACGCGGCCGAGGTCGGTGTCGGCCGACGAATTCTCGAAGACGGTCTTCAGCAGACTGTGGCTGTCCACCTCCGCCAGCCGGTGGCCGAGCGCGTCGCTGTAGATCCCGAGCTTCTGCTCCTGCGTGAAGCAGGACATCAAGCTGGGATAGCGCCGCGGCGGAGACTCGGCGGCGAATCGCATCAGCCGGCCAAGCTGTCGTAACGGTGATCTGGCGGCACTCCGCTCGGCGAAGACGGTGCCGATGCGGGAGGAGACAGCCGCCAGGGCGCGGGGAACAGCCGGGATCCTTCCGGCCTGGTTCATCAGGGCGTAGCGCTGGTAGCCACCGAAGCACTCGTCCCCGCCGTCACCGCTGAGTGTGACGGTGACATGCCGCCGGCTCAGTTGCGCCGCATAGAAGCTGGGAATCGCCGAGGAGTCGGCGAACGGCTCGTCGAAGTGCCACGCCAGCCGTGGCAGAACATCGAGCAGGCTGGTCGTCACGACCATTTCGTGGTGGTCGGTGCCATACCGGTCGGCGACCAGGCGCGCTTTGCGGCGCTCGTCGTAGCGGCTGTCTTCGAAGCCGATGCAGAACGTCTTCACCTGCCCGGGGCTCTGCATGGCCATGGCCGCCACAACCGCGGAGGAGTCGATTCCGCCTGACAGGAACGCTCCAATCGGCCGCTCGCTCACCATGCGGATCCGGGTCGCTTCCAGCAGCAGCTCGCGCAGCCGCTCCTCCTGCTGCCGTTCGTCGGACACCGGCTGTGGGGTGCGGTCCAGCTCCCAGTAACGGCGCACGGTGATCTGGCCTCGCTCCCAGATGAGCACGTGTCCGGGAAGGAGCTTGTACACGCCCTGGTAGATCGACCACGGAGCCGGAACATACTGGTAGCTCAGGTAGTGATGCAGGGCGACCGGGTCTGTCTCCCGGGACATCCGGGGGTCCTGCTCCAGGGACTTCAGCTCCGAGGCGAACCAGATCGAAGCGTCATCGGTCCGCCAGTAGAGCGGTTTCTTCCCCACTCGATCCCGAGCCAGGATCAGCCGCTGCCTGTCACGGTCCCAGAGGGCGAAGGCGAACATCCCACGGAGCCGCTGGACCATGTCGGCGCCGTACTCCTCGTACAGGTGGACGAGACATTCGGAGTCCCCCGCGGAGCGCATCTGGTGTCCTCGCCGGATCAGGTCCCGCCGCAGTTCGGCGAAGTTGTAGATCTCACCGTTGAAGACGGCCACGATCCGGCTGTTTTCGTTGTAGACAGGCTGGTCGCCCGTAGTCAGGTCGATGATCGCCAGCCGGCGCATGCCGAGCGCCGCGTGTTCGTCGCTGTGGAAGCCATCGCCATCGGGGCCCCGGTGCGTGATCACCTCGCACATGCGGCGGACGAGCTCCAGGTCGGAGGCGAATCGCGACGCCATTCCGGCTATCCCGCACATACGTCCCTGCTCTTCGGAAGTCGAGAGCGCAGACCGGCGCGGCCTTCGAATGTGACGCTCACATGATGTTCTTGGGCTAGAGGCAGGCGCATCGGCCTGTATCCCCGTAGGAAACGCATGTGCATCGGCACCTCTTGTGGCTGAATATCCGGCTCCTCGGCGGGTGAGGACGACCACGCTCCGGGGCATTCCGCTCCACCTGCTTGATGGTGAGCCCAATGCGCCGGAGGCCGGTGTGTTTTCCCGCCGCCATGACGGTGTCCTTTCCCGGACAACGCCTCGGTGAGACGAACCTAACCGAAGGTGCTCCTGCCCGCCGTTATGATCAAAAGCGGCGGAAGGCGTGTTGTACCGGTATTAGCCGATCCGGCCAAAACTGTCGGCGACGGCGGCCTCGTGGTGGCCGGGGCGGGGTCAAGGACTGAGACGGGGTGCGCCGGGTCCGGGTGACCGGCCACGCGGGGGCCGTACACCACAACCTGAACTCCGTGCGGTCTCCGGGGCCGCATCACCGCAGGTAAACGCCCTCGCTTCGATTCCCGGGCCTTTCCGGTCCCGCGCACCGCACGGCGGCCACCGCCGAAACCGCTGCTCTCGACCCCGCCTCCCGGCCTGCGCTTTCAGCGGGACGCGGCCCGTTCCTGCCGCATTCCGGCCGCACCCCCGGTGCGGCGGCCGCGGCGGGCCACCTCGCGCTCCAGGTACCACTCCACGGCCAGCAGCGGGATCGTCCAGCCGAGCCAGCCGGACAGCCCGGAGATCGTCCACGCCATCAGGTCGGGGTCGCCGTGGAAGAGGGTGTCCTGCAGCGGGGGCAGGGCGACGATCAGGATCCCGGTCCACACCCGGTTGGTGATGATGGAGTAGGTCAGCACGGTGCTGCGCAGCATCCAGCGCCGGTGGTCGACGTACCGGCGGGCGCGGGCGGCGCGCCAGCCCGCCACGGTGAAGGCGAGCCACAGCAGGGCGAGGAGCACGTCGCTGACCGCGAGGAACAGCCCGAACGGGGTGCGCGCCCCGATGACCAGGCCGGTCAGCCCGGCCGGCAGCACCCCGGCGAACACGTAGGCCCGCCCGGCGCGCCGGTGCCATACCGGGTGCCGCCGGCGGAACCATGGCCACACCTGGAAGAAGGCGGTGACCATGGCGACCGAGGCGAACAGCACGTGCGCCACGAGCAGCGGGTAGTGCAGGCCGAACCCCTCCGGCTGCGGCACCCGGGACAGCGATGAGTCCCCGGTCAGGTACGGCGGCAGCGAGAACGCGAGGAACCCGGCCGTGACCAGGCCGAGCGGCACCGTCCAGCGGCGCCGCCACCACGGACGCCGGTGGGCCGGTACCGGCGGAGGACTGTCGATCGTCGTGTGCATGACGGCTCCAAGGGGGAGGGTCGAGCAGATGCGTATGGCATACGCTTATTGCGTATCATATACGCGAAGCGTAGGGCATACGCAAACTGATAAACTCCTGGAATGCCGGACAACATCGGAGACGAGCTGCCGCACGCGCTGAACGTGCTGTGGGGGCGGGCCGAGCCGAAGGGGCGGGGACGCACGCCCGCGCTGAGCCTGGAGCGGATCGTGGCGGCGGCCGTCGCCCTCGCCGACGAGGAGGGCCTGGCCGCGCTGTCCATGGCCCGGCTCGCCGAACGGCTCGGCTGCGCGCCCATGTCGCTGTACCGGCACGTGGCCGGCAAGGACGACCTGCAGCTGTTCATGCTGGACGCCGCGCCCGGCCCGCCACCGGAGTTCGGCATGGCGCCGGCCGACTGGCGCGGCTCACTCACCCGGTGGGCCGTCGAGCTGCTCGGCGTCTACCGGCGGCATCCGTGGATCGTCCAGCTGGTGAACTCCCCGCCGGTGGACCCCGGCCAGCTCGCCTGGCTGGACGCCGCACTGCGCACCCTCGGCGGCACGCCGCTGGACCCGCGGGCCCGGTTCTCGGTGGTCATGCTGGTGCTGCACTACGTGCGCGGTGCGGCCCAGCTCCTGACGTCCATGGCCGCCGAACCGGAGGAAAGGGCCGACGAGGCGTACGCCGCTCTGCTCACCCAACTCGCCGACCCCGGCCGGTTCCCGGCGCTGGCCCGCGCCGTCGAGGCCGGGGTGTTCGCCCCCCGCCCGGGGGCCGGTCCGGACGACGACTTCCGCGCCGGCCTGGACCACCTGCTCGACGGGGTGGAGACGGCGGTCGAACGCGCCACCCGGGCCTGAGCCGGGTCAGCCGGCATCTCCCGGCAGGCCCTGCGCGCGCTCCTGACCGCGCAGGGCCCGCCGGCTCTTCCCGAGCCGGCCGATCACGACTACATCATGGCGACGCCCCGTCCGAACGGTCCCGGCCCGATCCGGCACGGCCGCCTTCTTCCATGGTCAATGCCCAGAGCTCTCTCCGAGGCTGACGGCGTGGCTCGTCCTTGGCGGTGACCGTGAGCAGCGCGGTGCGGCCTCTATGCGGCCGCGTGACGATCGCCTGCGGAGGCCATGCCGAGCCAGGTGTGCGGATTGCGTTCCCAGCACCAGCCGAGTTTGGGGGCGTTCTGGCTGATCCACAGCGCCGGGACCCGGCGGTCACCGGAGCGGGAGCCGCCGAGGGAGAAGCACTTGTTCTTGACCAGGGCCTCCGGAAATTGGGTGATCACCGCGATGCCCTCCTCAATGGTGAGCAGGGTGCGCCCCCGGGCGGTGATGGTGTCCATGGCGTCCCGGGGTACGGCCCCGCAGAACTCCTCGCCGCGTTCGATGTCCACCAGGAGGTGGACCGGCTGGTCCGGAAGCTCGGTTTCGGTGATGGCGACGAATCGCTCCAGGGAGCCGGGCTCGAAGGAATGGTCGACGAAACCCGGTCCGGCCTTTCCGCGCAGGGTGGTGCGCGGCATCATCTGCTCGATCGGGACGACCTGACGGGTGACCACGAGCACGAACGGGAACCGGCCGTTGCCGGGCTCGCGGGGGAGGTTTCCGGTCGTCGCGGCGAGGTCGCGCAGGGGAGCGACCAGAGACCGGAAGTGCTCGGGCGTCAGACCGGCCATCGCCGGGTACTCCCGTTCGATCAGGTTGTGGACCTGACGGTCGAATTCCGCGGCTGCGTCGATTGCCGTCATGGGATCCTTTCGGCGCTGCGGTGGTCAGGGGGCGATGCGGGCGGGGGCGCCGGTTTCCAGCGCCGCCCAGAGGGCGCCGTCCGGTCCCGTGGCGATCGCGTACGGCCCGGCGGCGCGGTCGGCCACGGCGTACTCTTCGATGGTCAGGTGGGTCAAAGGCTCTTCTCCAGGCCGTGCGCGGCGGCGATGCGTGCGATGTCGGCCGGGGCGCCGGCCATGATGGTGCGGGCGTTCTCGGTCACCAGGCCGACGGGCCAGTCCCACCAGGCGGCCCGCAGCAGTGCTTCGACGTCGGCGTCGGCGAAGCGGCGGCGGATGGTCCTGGCCGGGTTCCCGCCGACGATCGTGTACGGCGGCACGTCGGCGGTGACCACGGCGCCGGCCGCGATGACGGCTCCGTCGCCGATGGTCACCCCGGGCATGACGGTGGCCTGGTAGCCGAACCACACGTCATTGCCGACCACGGTGTCGCCCCGGCTGGGCATGCCGGTGATGATGTCGAGGGTGCGTTCGGCCCACTCGCCGCCGAACATGGTGAACGGGAAGGTGGACACGCCCATCGTCGGGTGGCCGGCGCCGGCCATCAGGAAGCGGGTGCCGGAGGCGATCGCGCAGTATTTGCCGATGATCAGCCGCTCCGGCCCGTAGGCGTACAGCACGTTGCGTTGCTCGAAGCCGGTGGCGCCGTCGGGATCGTCGTAGTAGGTGTACTGACCCACGGTGATCGTCGGCGAGCTGACCAGCGGTTTGAGGAAGACCACTCGTTCGTGGGCGGGCAGTGGGTGCACGGTCATCGGGTCGGGGGCCAAGCGGGGTTCCTTCCGTGATCATTTCGATGGTGTGCCCGGTCGGGGCGCCGAAGTGGACGCCGCGTCAGCCGTGTTCGGAGGCGACCCATTCGACGAACTGGACGATCACGCCATTGGGGTCGGTGACCTGGAACAGGGCCTCGCCCCAGGGCTCCTGGCGCAGCGGCATGGTGATCTGTACCCCGGCGTCACGCAGCCGCTTCTCCTGCTCGGCCAGGCCGCCGGCGAGGGTGAAGGCGAGGATCAGACCGCTGGCACGCTGGTCGCGCTGCTCGGGCGGCAGCACTTCGATGCCGCGGGCGAGCAGGACGATCTCGGTCGCGTCGTCGCGCGACAGGGAGGCGAAGCCGTCGGCGGCCCGCTGGACGGTGTAGCCCAGGTGGGTGGTGAAGAACGCCTGGGAGGCGGCGACGTCGTCGACGGTCAGCGAGACGGTGGAAGCGATGAACTGCACGGCATCTCCTCTTGGTGGGGTGGGGTGGGGTCAGTAGCTGCGGCGCCGGGGGGCGATGCGCCGGCCCCGGGCTTGCTGCGACACACGAATGTTGTGGTCGGACGGCGGACGACGCAGTTCGGCGCCGCGCAGCGGGGCCTGCTCGGGCTGTCGCGTCTGAGACACACGACCAGGCTCGACCCGGGGCGCGGCGGCGTCGTGGGTGTGCCGGAGCATGGACGCCCTCCTTCGGACTCGGTGTTCCATCATCGTAAACTTACGACGGAGGTAAATTTAGCCCAAGGCGTCGATGGTGTCAACATAAAGATGCTACGAGGGTAAGATTGCGTCATGGCTACCCACACTCCCGCCCCGGCCGCCGGGCTACGCGAGGCCAAGAAGCACGAGACCCGGCAGCTCATCTCCGACCACGCGACCCGGCTGTTCATCGCCCAGGGCTTCGAGCAGACGACCATCGCCGAGATCGCCGCCGCCGCCCGCGTGGCCAAGAAGACCGTCACCAACTACTTCCCCCGCAAAGAAGACCTGGCCCTGGACCACCAGGAGCAGTTCGCCGCCTCCCTGGCCGACGCCGTCGCCACCCGGCGCCCAGGAGAGTCGGTGCTGGCCGCACTGCGCCGCGTGTTCGCCGACGCCGTGGCCGCCCAGGACCCCGTCGCCGGTTTCTCCGGCCGGCGATTCGCCCGCATGATCGCCGACAGCCCGACTCTGAGCGCCTGCCTGCGCGGCCTGCACGACCAGCGCGAACACCACCTTGCCCGGGCCCTCGCCGACGTCACCGCCGCTCAGCCCGACGACATCACCGTGCAGACCGCCGCCGCCCTGCTGGGCGCCGTCCACCGCATGCTGTTCCACCGCATCCAGACCCTCACCCTCGCCGGACACCCCAACGATCAGATCGCCCAGACGATCGCCACCGATGCCAACGAAGCATTCGACCTGCTGGAGCCCGCCCTGTCCGGTTACGGCGCCGCCTGACAGGCGCATCCCACCCGTTCAGACCGCCGGGCCGGCGTTCCGTGCGGGGCCGTCAACGGCCGCGGAACGCTGTCCCTCCATCGCCATCTGCTCGGCGTCAGCCGCTCGACCATCCACGAGTACGTCCCCGAGCCCGCCACAGGCCGCCCTGCCGTCGGACGGCCGACACGAGCCAACCCCGAACTCTCACCGACCTCGGCGTCGCGCATCGGGCCGACCCGACGACGACGCCTGGACCCCGCAGCACCTGCTGGTCATGATCTACCCGGGCAGGGGGGAGCGGATGGAGGCGGCCGAAGCGGCCCGGGTCCTCGATCTGGGCCCCGGTAAGGACGAGGTGCCGGCGGTCGGCCGACCGCCGGCCGGTCGAGACCCGTTCGCAGACCAGGTCCGCCGTCGGGGTCCTCTCCGGGCGGAGGACGGAGCCTATCTGTGGTTGAACCCTGTCATGAATCGGAATCGAATGTGATTGGATTGGCGACGCACCTTCGCACCAGAATGTCCTGGTTCGTTGGGCACTCGCTGTGTCTGTCGTCATTCGATGGTCGGCCGACGGGCCGGGCGGCCGGAGAATCCTGGCGGAAGACCATCGGCTCGCCGCCCAGCAGGCCGACGGCACACCCCAGTAAGGAACCACGCGATGAGCACCCCGCATGCCTTCCCCCTCAAGCCCGTTCCGATCCACGTGCCCGACGAGGTCCTCGATGACCTGCGCGCCCGCCTCGCATCGACCCGTCCGCCGCTGGACGAGGGGAATGGGGACTGGTCCTACGGCGTCCCCGGCGGCTATCTCCGCGAGCTGGTCGCCTACTGGCGGGACGGCTACGACTGGCGCAAGGCCGAGGCCGCCATCAACGTCCACGAGCACTACCGGGTGAGCGTCGCCGGTGTCCCGGTGCACTTCATGCGCAAGCCCGGCCGCGGCCCCCGTCCGATCCCGCTGATCCTCACCCACGGCTGGCCGTGGACGTTCTGGCACTGGTCGAAGGTGATCGACCCGCTCGCCGACCCGGCCGCGTTCGGCGGCGACCCCGCCGACGCCTTCGACGTCATCGTGCCGTCTCTGCCCGGCTTCGGTTTCCCCGGCCCGCTCACCGGCTTCCCGGACGTCAACTTCTGGAAGGTCTCCGACCTCTGGCACACCCTGATGACCGAGACCCTGGGGTACGAGAAGTACGCCGCCGGGGGTTGCGACATCGGCGGGATCGTCTCCAGCCAGCTCGGCCACAAGTACGCCGACGAGCTGTACGGCATCCACATCGGCTCCGGGCTGCCGCTCGACTTCTTCAACGGCCCCCGCGCCTGGGACTTCGCCCGGAACCGGCCCCTCACCGACGACCAGCCCGCCGATGTCCGCGCCCGCATCATCGAGCTGGACCACCGCTCGGCGTCCCACCTCGCCGTGCACACGCTCGACGGCGCCACCCTGGCCCACGGGCTGAGCGACTCACCCGCCGGACTGCTCGCCTGGCTGCTGGAGCGCTGGAACGCCTGGAGCGACAACGGCGGCGACGTCGAATCCGTCTTCACCAAGGACGACCTGCTCACCCACGCCACGATCTACTGGGTGAACAACTCCATCGCCACCTCGATGCGCTACTACGCCAACGCCAACCGCTACCCCTGGGCCCCCGCCCACGACCGCACCCCGGTCGTGCAGGCCCCGGTCGGCATCACCTTCGTCACATACGAGAACCCGCCCGGCATCCACACCGCCGCCGAGCGCGTCCAGGCGTTCAAGACCGGCCCTCAGGGCGACTGGTTCAACCACGTCAACGTCAACGCTCACGACCACGGCGGCCATTTCATCCCCTGGGAGAACCCCGACGCCTGGGTGAACGACCTGCGCCGCACCTTCCACGGCCGCAGGCCCTGAACGACCTCCGCGGGCTCCTGTGGCGACGGGCCAGGCGAACACTGCCCGCCGGGGACGTCGCCTGACCCGGCGAGCCGCTGGTGTCGGCGCTCTCGCGTTCGGCGGTCAGGACGGCTGAAGCTCGTCGAAGAGGGCGAGGGCTTCGGCGGGGTCCGGGCTCACGAGGCGTTCCAGGCCGGCCGTCGTGATCTTCGCCCACCTGCCGGCCCGTGCCCACATCTGTTCCTCGAAGGCGCGGACGGCCTCGTCCAGATCGCCGGGGGCGGGGGCGGAGGCGACGGACTCGGCGAGTTCGGCGCCTTCCAGCATCGCGAGGTTCGCGCCCACCCCCAGCGGGGGCATCAGGTGGGCGGCGTCGCCCAGCAGTGTCACCCCGGGGACGTGGGCCCAGGTGTGGGACACGGGCAGGACGTAGAGGGGGCGGTGGACGAAAGCGGTGCCATGGCGGAGGAGGTCGAGGACGGGAGCGGCCCAGCCGTCGAACAGGGCCAGCAGGCTTGATCGCACGGCCTCGGCGTCGGCCAGGTCCAGGCCCGCGTCCAGGCCCGCGCGCCGGTTCAGGCCCATATGCCGCTCCAGGTTCGTGTGCCAGTCCAGCGGCGCGCGGAACTGGGCGTACACCTTGACGTGGCCGCCGCTGTTGCGCTGGGCGACGAGGGCGCGGTTCATGCCGTACACGGCCATGGAACCGTCACCGATCAGCCGGGCGAGGTCGGGGTGGCGGGTGTCGACGTCGTCCAGGGAGGTCTCGACCACGGTGACGCCGGTGTAGTGCGGCGTCGCGGACGATACCGCCGGGCGGACCCGGGACCAGGCGCCGTCCGCGCCGACCACGAGGTCGAACGTCTCCTGTCGTCCGTCCGCGAAACGGACCGGCACGCCGTCCCGGGTTCCCGGCCCCACTTCCGTCACGCCCCGCCCCCACTGAACGTCCAGGGGGCCGAGCAGCAGGTCACGGAGTTGCCCGCGGTCGATCTCGGGATTGGCCCGGTCATCCGGGCGGGGTCGCCAGTCGCGGAGGACGGTCCCGTCCACGTCCAGGATGCGCATGGCCTGCCCCTCGGGACGGGACAGCGCCTGGAACTCCGCCAGCAGCCCCGCCTTGTCCAGCGCGAGCTGGCCCAGGTTTTCATGCAGGTCCAGCGTGCCGCCTGGGGGACGGGCGCCGGGGGAGGGGTCGCGTTCGAAGACGGTGACGGGGTGACCGTGGCGGTGCAGGACGCGGGCGAAGGTGAGGCCGGCGGGGCCGCCCCCGATCACGGCGATACGCTGTCTCATATCGATACACTGTATTTTATTATTACGCTGTATCGCAACAGTACGATGCACCGTATGACTGTGTGGGATCGGCCGGAGCCGCCGGCTCGCCCCGTGCCGCTCGACCGGGAGCGAATCGTCGCCGCCGCCATCGCGCTGGCCGACGAGGGCGGGCTGGAGGCGGTTTCGTTGCGCAAGGTCGCCGCCCGGCTGGACGTCGGCCCGATGCGGCTGTACGGATACATCTCCACCAAGGAGGAGCTGTTCGACCTCATGGTGGACGAGGTCTACGCGGAGATCCTCCCCGAGGAGCGGCCCGGCGACTGGCGGGAGGCGCTCCGCGTCCACTCCCACCGCATCAGGCAAGCCGCCCTCCGTCACGAATGGCTGGCCGACCTGCTCGGCGGCCGTCCGGCACTGGGCCCCAACGCCCTCGCCGTGGCCGAGGGCACGCTGGCCGCCCTCGACGGCCTCGCCGACCTCGACACCGTCATGCGCGCCGTGGAGACCGTCAGCGCCTACTCCACCGGCGCGATCAGGCGCGAGATCGCGAACCTGCGGGCCGAGCGCGCCACGGGCCTGTCCAAGCTCGACTGGCAGCGTGCCCACGGCCCGCATGTGACCAGGATGCTGGCCACGGGCCGCTTCCCCGCGCTCGCCAGGGTCGTGCACGACGGCACGGAGGTGGACGCCGAGACGTCCTTCGCGACCGGCCTGGACTGGGTCCTCGATGCCGTGGCCGCCAAACTCACCCGGCCGCCGGCGTGACGCCCAGGACTTCCGGGTGACGTCCGTGGCACCGCGTGACGCCGCCGAATCGGCCGCGAGGGGCGCCTCACCCGGGCGCTCGCCGAGCACGCCGAGCGTGAGGCGTACCCCGAAGCCGTCGCCCAGGTCCGTGCCGACTTCGCCGCCATCCAGGCCGGAGAGGCCCCCGAGCCCCGGGCCGAGTCACAGCCCGCACGGTGACACGCTTTCGGGGTTCCGGGAGCGCCTAGCGCTATCGGCTTCCGTTGTTCCCCGGGGGGGCTGACGTCGAGGCGGGCGGAGGCGGAGTCCAGCGTGCTGCTCGCGGGGCGATCCCGTAGTCGGGTTTGAGCTCCTCGGGGATGGCGTAGTGCATGACGCGGCCTCGGGTCAGCGACGACAGTTCCAGCTTCGTGACCAGGCGGCCCAGCCGGTCGGACAGCTGCTCGGCCCAGGGGCCGCTGTCTTCGAACCGTTCGAGCGCGTCCAGGAGCACCGGACCGATCTTCGCGATGGAGTCCCAGCGGGAGCCGGGGACCTGAAGCCAGTCGGCCGCGGTGTCACCGATCAGGAAGCGGACGAGGGCGGGCACGACGGGATCAAGGAACGTTCCAGGGACGACCTGTTCGTACATGTCGATCAGCTGCCGCGTCAGATGCGCCCCTTCTGGAGAAGGTCCCATATGACGGAGCATGTACCGGTCGGAGAACCGGCGGGCCGCTTCCAGATCCGAGGGGATGGCCGCCGGATCCACGCCCAGGATGGTGCCGACGACCTTCCAGGCGTAGTAGTAGGACTCGGCCCCGTCGGGACTGATGTGGACGCCCATCCGGTGCAGGGCGTCCAGCACCTGGAGACTGAACATCATCAGCCCGCCGAGCATGTCCTCCTGGCAGATCGGAACGGGCTCCGGCCACCTGTCCTCCTGCTTGAGGTGGCGGCGGATGGAGGCGTGCAGGAGCCGTACCTTCTGCGCGGCCGGGAGGAACCGCCCGCCCGCCTGGAACGCGTCGGGCTGCATGAGATAGACGGTGAACTGTCCGGTCTCAGCCATTCGCCGGGAGGGGTAGGCCAGCGAGTGCGTCGCCGACAGCAGCTTGGCCACGTGCGGGATCATGTAGCACGCCGGCATCGCCGCGAACGACAGGGCGGTGGAGATGTGCACGTCGTTGTCGACGAAGAACTGCCTGGCCTGCTCCATGACCGTCCAGTCGACCCAGTCCGGCGGTGTGGCCGTGGCGTTCAGATACTCGCGGGCGGCGTCGGGAAGACCTTCGGGCAACGCCTGACCGGAGGTGGTGAACCAGCGCATGAGGGTGTTGAACCTGCCTACGTCGCCACCGGCGAACAGGGCCTCGACGGTCGCGTCGGCAAGCCGGTCGCCTTCGAGCCGGAGCCCGTTCATGTACTCCTCGGTGTAGTCATGCATCCGCGGTGACCTCGCATATCAGTCGGGTCAGGGCTTCGGCGGCGTCCGTCGCCAGCCGGGCCCCGTCGATGGCCGCCTGTGCGGCCCGGGCGCGTTCGTCGATCATCTGCCGTACCTGGGTCACGGCTCCCGACCGCCGCATGATGTCCCGTATCTCCGCGGCGTCGTCCGGGGTGGGCGGTCCGTCGAGCAGGTCATGCAGCCGCCGACGGTCCGGCTCGGACGCCTTGTCCAGCGTCAGGGCCAGCAGCGCGGTCGGTTTGCGGCCCGTCAGATCATCGAGGGCCGACTTGCCGGTTCGTTCGGGGTCGCCGAACACGCCCCACAAGTCGTCCCGCAGCTGGAACGCCTCGCCGAGCGGACGCCCGTAGGCCGCCAGCGTGTTCAGCGTCGCGGGGTTCGCGCCGGCGAGCACGGCGCCGATCTGCAGTGGCCGCTCGACGGTGTAGGAGCCGGTCTTGAACCGGACGATGGTCAGCGACCGAGCGAGGTCGGGGGCGCCTCCGGTACGGAGGATCTCCAGGCACTCGCCCGCCACCAGCTCACGGCCCAGCGTCGTCCATGAAGGAACGGCTCGGGCCAGGAACGTCAGTGGCAGGCCCGAGGTGTGGAACAGCCGCCCCGCCCAGGCCATCAGCAGATCGCCGATCATGACGGCCAGGGCGTCGCCGAGTTTCTCGTGAGCCGTGGGCCGGCCGCGCCGCAACGGGCTGCGGTCGATGAGATCGTCGTGCACGATCGCGGCGGCGTGCACCAGTTCCAACGCCGCGGCGGCGCGGACCACCGCGTCGGCGTCGGGCCGGCCCGCAGCTCGCCATCCCCAGTAACAGAATGCCGGGCGGATCCGTTTGCCTCCGGCGATCGAGACGCGCACCTGGTCGGCGATGGGGGTCAACTCGGCGTCCAGCGCCAGCAACTCCGCGATCTCCGCCTCGACGAACCGCTCCAGCGCCCGGTCCACCCGGAGCCGAAGGTCACTCATGCAGGCCGCGCTCGACAACCTGCCGGGCCAGCAGCTCCAGATGCGGCTGCGGGGTCGTGTCCAGCCGTTTGACCGCCAACTCGCCGCGGGCGCGCAGTTCCTGACGCACCTGGCTCAGGCCGGGAAGGCGGTGGGTGACACTTCGCAGCCCCTCCACAAGGAGATCGCTTAAACCGGCGGCCAGATAGAGCACCTCGTCCCGAGGTGCAGGATTCTCTTCCCGCACGTAAACCCCCTCGCCCGTAAAGGATGTTTTTAAATTGAAGTGAACCACGAAAGACGCCCTCAAGCCCGCCGTGGTGGGAAATAGCGAATTGGTTCCAGGGGCTCTGGCTGGTATTTTCAACAATTGACGGCTAGGTATAAGTTTGGGCGTTTTTGGGCGAGCGAGCGGCCTATCGCTGAAATTCGGTGACCGCCGGGAGACGGAGAAGGGCCACCGGGTCGCGCCGAGCGGACCCGCGCGCGTCGCGACCCGGCGAGACACCACGGCTGATCCGCGCCCGGCGCGCGACGCCGACCCGGTCAGCGGCCGGGCCCGGCCGTCCCGCCGGTCTCCGTCCTGGCGGGACGGCTCTCGTGCAGGAGCGAGCGCAGTTCGGCGGTGTCGATGATGTGGGCCAGTCTCGGGAGAACACCGGTCATCAGGGTCTGGTGGACCTGCGGGTCCGGGTCGGCGACGCCGTCGGAGAGGACGTGGAGCCGGTAGTCGCGGTCGGCGGCGTCGGTGACGGTGGACAGTACGGCGCCGCTGGTGGTGACGCCGGCGATGACCAGCGTGGTGATTCCGCGATCCCGCAGCCGCCGGTCCAGGTCCGTCGTGGACAGCGCGCCGAAGCGGGTCTTGCGGACGGTGATGTCACCGGGCTCGGGGGCGAGCCGATGGTGGATGCTCGTGGCGGGATCCGCGTGGTGCATGAGGCGCTGCTCGCCGATGAGGGAGAAAGTCCTGTTGGCCGACGGGATCGCCGCCCAGTCGGTTTCGGTGAATCCGACCCGCACGTGGGCGATGGCGGCGCCGTGCGCCCGCATGTCGGCGATGGCGCCGGCCACCCGTGACAGCAGCGCTTCCGAGCCTGCCGGGCCGGGGAGCGAGGCCAGGATTCCCCGCTGGTAGTCCATGACGAGCAGCGCGGTCGTCCGGGGGTCCAGCGCCGGGGTCGTGACGGTCATTTTCTCTCCTTGGGTGATGAGGGCGCCCCTGACACGCGCGATCACGTGCCGGGGGCCGACTGCACATCGGATGCGTGAGCCGCGGTTCGCCGCGCCGCGGCGCGCCGGGGGAGCAGCAGCGGGGTCGCCAGCAGGAGCACGCCGGCCAGGCCGATGGCCGTACGCGGGCCGAGCAGTCCGCCCAGCACTCCCCAGACGGCCGTCAGAAGCGCGGTCGAGGCCTTGGTCGTCACCGCCCAGGCGGACAGCGTGCGGGTGATCCGGTCGGTCGCGGTGCGTTCGAGGCGGTAGGTGGCGCAGACGGGGTTGAAGACCCCGCAGCAGAAGATGAGCCCGAGCTGGACGCCCATCACCAGCAGCAGCCCTCCGGTGCCCGGTCCCAGGAAGACCAGGCCGACGGGCCAGAGCACGCGCAGCACCCCGGTCACGACCAGGACCCGGTGCTGCCCGAACCGGGCGACGAGCGGCCGGGCCAGGCGTGAACCGAGCAGCCCGCCGATCGCGGGAGCGGCGAAGGCGAGGCCGTACTGCCACGGGGTGAACCCGAGCGGGCCGAGCATCAGGACGGCCAGCAGCGCGTCGACGGCCATCACGAGGCCGTTGAACATGGCGGTGTTGAAGAACAGCGGGCGCAGCGCCGGGTCGGCGAGGATGTACCGCCAGCCGTCGAGCAGGTCCCCGGCCCGCATGCGCGCGGCCTCCCGGCGCTCGGGCCGCGGCTCCTGGTCGCCCGTCGCGCGGATGCCCAGGGCCGAGAGCAGGTAGCTGAGCGCGTCGGCCATCACCGTCGCCACCGGCCCGAGGAGCCCGATCGCGGCACCGCCCAGCGGCGGCCCGACGATCGTGGCCGTCCAGGTCGTGGACTCGAACCGGGCGTTGGCGACGAGCAGGTCCTCGGCCGGCAGCAGCGTCTTCAGGTACGCGCCGGAGGCGGCGCGGAAGGTGATGTCGGCCGCCGCGACGACGACCGAGACCAGCATGAGCTGGACGAAGGAGAGCACGCCGAGCGCGAACGCGGCGGGGATCGTCAGCAACGCCGCGAACCGCACCAGGTCCATCCCGATCAGCACCGGCCGCTTACGGCGGAACTCCACCCATGGGCCGAGCGGCACCGCCACGGCCGCGCCCACCGCCGCCCCCACGGAGGACAGCGCCGCGACCTCCGCCGGCCCGGCGTGCAGCACCTGGACCGCGATCAGCGGGAACGCGCCGAAGGCGAGCCACGTGCCGAGCGCGCTGGTCCCGTACGCTCCCCACAGCCACCCGAACGGCCGTCCCAGCCGGTGCCCGTTCCGCATGTCCGACGCCCCTCGTCTCTCGCCCGTACAACCGATCCGCGATCGGAAGCATCAAAGCGAGCACCGTGCCTGGAGATCAAACAACCGCAGGGTCACTTGGCTACAACCAGTGGTTGTACTCATAGGGTGTCCGCATGGATCTCGACATCGTCCGGACCTTCGTCACCGCCGTCGACGCGGGGCAGTTCCAGGAGGCCGCCGCCGAGCTGGCGGTCACCCAGCAGGCCGTCTCCAAGCGCATCGCCGCGCTGGAGCGCGACCTCGGCGTGCGGCTGTTCACCCGCACGCCGCGCGGCGCCGAGCTCACCATCGACGGGCAGGCGTTCCTGCCCCACGCGCGCGAGCTGCTGCGCGTCGCCGAGCGCGCGGTCGCGTCCGTGCGCGCCGGCAGCCGTCCGCTGCGCGTCGACGTGATCACTTCGCGCAGCGCACAGTCAGGCATGATGCGCGGCTTCCACCGCGCGCACCCCGAGATCGACCTCGACGTGGTGATGCTGTTCGACATCGAGAGGGCTGTCACCGCCATCCGGTCTGGCGTGATCGACGCGTCCTTCCGCGCCGTCGCCATGCCCGGCCGGCCCCTTCCCGAGGACATCGAGTCCGTCCGGGTGATCGACGAGCCGCTCCAGCTCCTCACCGGTCCCGCCCACGCGCTGGCGGGCGCCCGGTCGGTGACCATCGCCCAGCTCGCCGGGCACCGGATCTGGATGCCCGGCGTCGTCCCCGGTACAGAGTGGGCCGCCTACTACGACGACCTCGTCGCCGAGTTCGGTCTCACCATCGAGGCGACCGGTCCCAACTTCGGCTCCGACGCGCTCCTGGACACCATCGCCGACACCCCGGCCCTGGCCACCTTCATGGGCGGGCAGACCCGCCTCGTCTGGCCCGCCGACCACGGCCTGCGCCGCATCCCGGTGACCGACCCCACACCCGTCTACCCGCACTCGCTCCTGTGGCACCGCGACAACGCCCACCCCGCGCTGGCCACCCTCCGAGCCCATCTCGCCGCCGCGGCGGCCGGCCACGACGCCGCCGGGACCTGGACGCCGACCTGGGCGATCCCGCGCTGAACGCGACCGCCCCGTCGGGCCGGACCGAGGGACCGGGAGCCGGGGTGGAGCCGGGAGTCCGGGGCCGACGTGCCTGTCCGGCGCGTCCATGAGCCGGACGGAGCGGGCCGCGCGTTCTCGGCGTGCGCACCGCCGCGACACGGGCGCGACTCGAAGAGGATGTCATGGAAGATGTCGAGAACGGCCCGGCGGCTCCGTCCCATGGACGGATGCGGCCACCGTGGCCGCACCGCACCGCACCGAGGAGAGACCCGGCATGACGATCCAGCGGATGGACAACGTCCTCATCGTCGTCGACGACCTCGACGCCGTCATCGCGTTCTTCGTCGAACTCGGCATGGAACTGGAGGGCAGGGGACCGATCGAGGGACGCTGGGTGGAGCGTGTCATCGGGGTCGACGACGTCCGGCAGGACGTCGCGATGCTGCGGACCCCGGACGGCCACGGCCGGATCGAGCTGGCGATGTTCCACACGCCGAAGGCGATCAGCCCCGAGCCGAAGAACGCGCCGTCGAACACGCTGGGCATTCGCCGCGTCATGTTCGCCGTCGACGACATCGAGGACGTCGTCGCCCGCCTGCGCGCCCACGGCGCCGAACTCGTCGGCGAGGTGACGCGGTACGAGGACGACTTTCTGCTCTGCTATGTCCGCGGCCCCGAGGGCATCATCGTCGGACTGGCCGAACAGCTCGGCTGAGGGCCGCCGAAGGACCGCAGGCCGGGCCCGGAGCATGCCGCTCAGCCTTCCCCAGGCGGCGCCGATCGGGCGCCGGGCGCGTTCTCTCTCCCCCCCGGGCGCCGCCGCCCCGCCCGTGGGGGACGGCGCCCGCCGTCCGGCCGCTCGCAGATCACCCCTGTGGACTCCGGCGCGTACGGTGACGGGGTGACCGTACGCGCGAATCCGATGTCCACGGCCCTGGCGCCGTTCGTGGCGACACTGGATCCGTACGATCTCGGGCCGGGGCGGGCCGGCGTTCATCGCGGGCTTCCCTCGTCCACGGTGTCCATCACGATCCCCGAGGAGGATTCGCTTGAGGTCGCGTGGGTCGGGCGGCCCGGGTCCCGCACACGGCTCCGGGCCGTTGTGGCCGGGCTCCATCTGAGCGCGGCCGAGCTCAGGCAGGAGGGGTGCACGCGCGGCGTGTGGCTGACGCTCCGCCCATCGGGTGTCGGCGCGCTGCTGGGAGTCCCGGCGGCGGCGCTGGCCGGGCATGTCATCGACCTCGCCGACGTCGTCCCGGCTATGGCCGAGCTGCCGGAGCGTCTGGCGGCCTGCCGGTCCTGGCCACAACGTCGCGCCCTCGTCGAACGCTCCCTGCTCACCGGCCTGGCCCGGTACGGCGAGCGCGCCGACCACCGCGGGATGCGGGCCACGCTCGCGGCCCTGGCCGGCACTTCCCGGGTGCGGGAAGCCGCGGAACTGCTGGGGTGCTCCCGGCGGCACCTGAGCGGCATGGTGCGTACCGAGCTCGGGGTGACGCCGAAGGAATACCAACGGCTCGTCCGCTTCGAGACCGCCCGGGGCCGGCTCGTGGCCGCCGCCGGCGAAGCCGCTCTGGCGGAGGTGGCCGCCATGTCGGGATTCGCCGACCAGGCGCACTTCACTCGGGAGTGGCGGGCCATGGCCGGGTGCACGCCCACCGAGTGGCTGCGCGCCGAGGGTCTGGCCGTGCGGGGTCCGTCGGCCGGCGACCGGCCACCGGGGGAGGGTCGCGCCTCCGGTTGACGGCCGGCCGGTACGGGCGTGGTTCGTTCCCAAATGTTCAATACACCGCCGCCACCCGGCCCCACGATGGGGGCATGACACCGAATACCCGCCTGACTCCCCGTCTGATCGTGCCCGACCCGGACCGCGCATCGGCGTTCTACCATGACGTCCTCGGCGCCGAGGAAGTGTTCCGGGCCCCACTGGGTGACGATGGCCGGCCCTCCGTCGTGGAGCACCGCATCGGTGGTTCGTCCTTCCGGGTCTCGCCTGCCGTCTCCTCGTGGGGGTGGCTGTCGCCAAGCGACCTCGGCGGCTCCGCGGTCCTCCTTGAGATCGACGTCGACGACCCGGATGCGGTCGGCGAACGCATGGTCGAACACGGCTCCGAGGTGCTCGTGCCGATCGAGAACCGGTTTTACGGCAAGCGCTCGGGCCGCGTTCGTGACCCGTTCGGGCATCTGTGGATCATCACCGGCGATCTTCGCTGAGCCGGACCCGGCCCTCGGCGACCGGTGCCGAGCCCCGGCCAGGGCGAGGTCCTGATCCGCGTCACCGCCGCCGGGGTCGACTTCGCCGACACCTCGGTCGTGGTGCCGGCCCCCACCGCCGCCGGCGTCTCCCGTCCGCCCGTGCCGACGCGGGCCCCGCCGTCACCGGTAACGTTGTGCCGCGTTCACCGGTCCGGCCTCGGCCTTCTCCTGCGACAGGCGGTCACTCACGCTCATGGCGGAAACAGGATCCCCTCCACCGGCACCCCGTACGGAACCCGCGGGCGAGGACATCGGCCTCGCGGCGCGCCCGCCCGGCGGCGAGGACACCGGGCCCGTGACACGGCCGTCCGGAGACGAGGACCCGCGCGACCGCCAGGGGCCGGTGTGCGCCCGTTCCGGCTGCGGCAACCGGCTGGAGATCTCCGGACGGCGCGGTGGGCGCCCGGCCGTGTACTGCAGCGACTCCTGCCGGGCCGCCGCCCACCGCGCCCGCGCCGCCACCCACACGCCGGTCGTGGCCGAGGCGCTGCGGCGCGCCGAGGCGCTGGCCGCCCCGCTGCTGAGCGCGGGGAGCAGTGGGCCGCGGCGCTGGCGGCGCTCACCGCGCAGCTGAACGCCGCCACCACCGGCGCCCTGGCCCAGCTCGACGCCGCCGAGGAGGCCGCGGAGGAGGCCAGGGCCGCCGCCGCGCTCGCCGAGCAGCGCGCCGCCGAACGCGTCACCGCCGCCGAGCGCCGCGCCGCCGCCGCGCAGGACAGGGCCAAGGCCGAGGTCGAGGCCGCGCGCACCAGCGTGAGCGAGGCCGCCGCCGTACGGGAGCGCGCGGAGGACAGCGAGCGGGCGGCCTGGCGGGCGGTCGGGGAGCACCAGAGCGAGCGTGCCCGCGCCGAGCAGACCGCCGCCGAGGCCGTACGGCACGCCGCCGCCGCCGAGGAGTCCGCGCGCGACCGGGCCGCCGAACTGGCGGCGCTGACCGCGGCGGCGGCCGGCGAGCGCGAGCGGGCCGCCGCGTCGCAGGCCGAGCAGGAGGCGCGGATCACCGCGCTGGAGGGCGCGCTGGCCGAGCGCACCGCCGAACTCACCCGGGCGGGGGAACGGCTGACCGCCGCCGCCGGCCGCGCCGAGCGCGCCGAGTCCGAACGCGACCGGGCCCTGACCGACGCCGAGGAGGCCCGGGCGGAGGCCGGGCGGGTCCGCGAGGAGCTCACCGCGGAGCTCACCCGGCTGCGGGAGGAGCTGGCAGGGGAGCGGGCCGCGGCGCGTCAGGCGCGCGACGAGTGCGACCGGGCCCTTGCCGGACGCGACGCCGTGGGGGAGGAGCTGCGGGCCGCCCGCGCGGAGCGGGACGCGGCGCGCGCCGAGCGCGACGAGGCGCGCACCGCCGTCGCGGTGGCCGAGGCGCGTTCCCAGGCCAGGGAGGAGGCGCTGCGCCAGGTCGAGGCGGCCGCTCAGGAGGCCGTCCGCCGTCTGCTCGCCGGGCGGGAGGAGAGCGGCCGGGGGGCGGGGCCGGACGGTGCTGCGGGGAAGAATACCGATGGGGGTATGGTTGCAGGGAAGTGAGGGCGCCGCCGGGCCGCCCTGCCCGGGGTGGTGAGAACCCGCGTTCCTCCCGCGGCCGGGCGTACCTCGGGCGAGAAGGTGAAGCATGGAGATGGACGCGGCGGTTCTGTCCGACGCCCTCAACCGGCTCAAGCGGGCCCACGGTCAGCTGGGCGGGGTGATCGCGATGATCGAGAACGCCGAGGACTGCGAGCGGGTGCTGACCCAGCTGGCGGCGGTGTCCAAGGCGCTGGACCGGGCCGGATTCAAGATCATTTCAACCGGCCTGCAGCAGTGCCAGCTGGCGCGGGAGAACGGCGAGAAGCCGCCGATCAGCCCTGAGCGGCTGGAGAAGCTGTTCCTGGCCCTGTCCTGAGACGCCCCAGGGCCTCGCGGGCCCGGCGGGAACGTCCGGCCCGGATGCCCGTTCGCCGGTCCCGGCGGGCGGGCATCCCTTCTGAACTGCGGATACCCCTGACCGATAGATACCCCCCTAGGTATATCCTGCTGATCGGTGGATACCCCACCCGGTATTTCCGACAAGGAGACGCACGATGACGGTCACCGGGACGGCCGCCCGCGAGCCGTACCGCGGCGGCCCGGCCCTGCTTCCGAACCCGACAACGCGAAGGCGGTAACGACGATGACCACGATCCACGTCGAGGTGGTGGAGACCTCCTCCCTGGGCGACCGCAGCTACCTGGCCCACGACGGCCGCGTCGCGCTGGTGGTCGACCCGCAGCGCGACATCGACCGGATCCTGGCCCTGGCCGGCCGGCTCGGCGTGCGCGTCACGCACGTGGCCGAGACCCACCTGCACAACGACTACGTCTCCGGCGGGCTGGCCCTGGCCCAGGTGACCGGCGCGACCTACCTGGTCGCCGGAGCCGACACCGTCGGTTTCGACCGGCTGCCGGTGGCCGACGGCGACGAGATCACCCTGTCCGAGGCCATGCGCGTCTCGGCGGTGGCCACCCCGGGACACACCTTCCACCACCTGTCGTACGTCCTGTCCGGCCCCGACGGCCCCGAAGGGGTGTTCACCGGCGGGTCGCTGCTGTTCGGCACCACCGGCCGCACCGACCTGCTCGGCGAGCAGCACGCCCACACCCTGGCCCACCACCAGCACGCCTCGGTGCGCCGCCTGGCCGACCTGCTGCCCGACGGCGCGCACGTCTGGCCCACCCACGGGTTCGGCAGCTTCTGCTCGGCCACCCAGTCCGACGCCCCGGACTCCACCATCGGCCGCGAGAGGCGGGCCAACCCGGCGCTGCGGCTGGAGGCCGACGACTTCGTCGCCCAGACCCTGGCCGGACTGGACGCCTACCCCGCCTACTACGCCCACATGGGCGCGCGCAACAGCGCCGGCGCCGGCCTGATCGACCTGACCCCGGCCGAGATCGCCGACGCCGGGCGGCTGCGGGAGCGGATCGCGGCCGGCGAGTGGGTGGTGGACCTCCGCTCGCGCAAGGCCTTCGCCCAGCGGCACCTGACCGGCACCCTGAGCTTCGGCCTGGACGGGCCGATGTCGACCTGGCTGGGCTGGATGGCCCCGTGGGGCGCGCCGATCACGTTGCTGGGCGAGTCCGCGGAGCAGGTCGCCGCGGCCCAGCGCGAGCTGGCCCGCATCGGCGTCGACCGGCCGGCCGCCGCCGCGACCGGCACCCCGGAGGAGTGGGCCGGCGGCGACGAGATCCGCCTCGGCACGCTGGCCGTCGCAACGTTCGCCGACCTGGCCGCCGCCCGCGCCGGGCAGGCGCCGCACGGGCTGCCCGCCCCGGACGCGGTGCTGGACGTGCGCCTGACGAACGAGTGGCGCGCCGGGCACATCGACGGCGCCGTGCACATCCCGCTGCCCGACCTGCCGGACCGGCTGGCCGACGTGCCGGACGGGACGGTGTGGGTGCACTGCGGCTCCGGCTACCGGGCCGCCGCGGCCACCAGCCTGCTACGGCGGGCCGGACGCCGGGCGGTGCACATCGACGACGCCTACGCCGACGCCGCCGGCGCGGGCCTGACCATCACCGCCCCCGAGAGCTGACCACCCGGAAACCGGCCCGGAACCGTCCGGGAACCGCCCGCTCGGGAGCCGACCATCCGGGAAACCGGCCGGCCGGGAGCCGACCGCCCGGGAAACCGGCCGGCCACCATCACGTCCGACAAGGAGAACCACATGACCACCGCCGCGAACCCGGAGACCCCCGCCCTGGACGTCGCGTCCCTGCGGCACCTGCTGGAGTCCGGCCGCGCGCCCCGGCTGATCGACGTGCGCACCCCCGGCGAGTTCGAGACCGCCCACATCCCCGGCTCCCGCAACGTGCCGCTGGACCTGCTGCGCGAGCACCGCGCCGAGCTGCGCGCCCACCTGGACGAGCAGACGGTGCTGGTCTGCCTGTCCGGCCGGCGCGCCGCCCAGGCCGGGCAGGACCTCGCGGCCGCGGGCCTGTCCGGCCTGCGCGTGCTCACCGGTGGCATCACCGCCTGGCAGGCCGCCGGAGCGCCGGTCGCGTCGGGCAAGCCCCGCTGGAGCCTGGAGCGCCAGGTCCGCCTGGTGGCCGGCTCGGTCGTGCTGGGCTCGATCCTGGCCAGTACGGCGGTCCCGCGGGCCAAGTGGCTCGCCGCGGCCATCGGCGGCGGGCTGACCTTCGCCGCCCTGTCCGACACCTGCGCGATGGGCATGATGCTGGCCAAGCTGCCCTACAACCGCGGCCCGCGCACCGACATCACCACCGTACTGGGCGCCCTGGCCGACGGGCGCGGGTGAACCGGCCTCGGCGGGCAGAGCGTCGTTGAGCAGGCATGGCCGACGGTCATGCCGGTGAGCGGGCGTGTCCGATACTGATGCGATGGATCAGCTCGAGCAGACCGTCGGCCTCGTCCGCGGCGTCGTGGGGCCGGAGCTCCTGGGGACGTATCTCCACGGCTCCGCCGTACTCGGGGGTCTCGCTCCGGCCAGCGACCTGGACGTCCTGGCCGTCACGCGGCGGAGTCTCGACGAGCGGGAGCGGCGGGCGCTTGTCGAGGGCTTGCTGGAGATCTCCGGCCTCACGCCCACCGTCCGGCCGGTCGAACTCACCGTCGTCGTCCAGTCCGAGGTCCGCCCCTGGCGGTTCCCGCCGATCGGGGACTTCCTCTACGGCGAGTGGCTGCGCGGCGAATTCCAGACGGGCGGGCCTCCCCGGCCCGGCCCGATGCCGGACCTGGCCCTGGTTCTCACGGTGGTCCTGGCCGGCGACCACCCCCTGAACGGTCCGTCTCCCGCCGAGCTCCTGGACCCGGTGCCGCACGCCGACCTCGTCCGGGCGAGCGTTGCGGGAATCCCCGAACTCCTGGCCGACCTGGACGACGACACCCGCAACGTCCTGCTGACCCTCGCCCGCGTCTGGACCACCCTCGCCACAGGCGAGATCAAAACCAAGGACGCCGCCGCGGACTGGGCCATGGCCCGCCTACCCCCGGAACACCGCCCCGTCCTGGAGCACGCCAGGGACCTGTACCTCACCTGCCACTATCAGGACGAGGTCTGGAGCGAGGAGATGAAGGCCCAGGTGCGCCCGCACGTGGACGACGTGCTCACCCGCATCGACCGCCTGCGCCAACAAGCGTGAGCCGCTTCCCGGGTGCTCACTCACTCCACCGGCATCGTTTCTGGAGTCACTCGCGGGGCGCCGGCAGCCATCGCGGAGATCCAACGAACCCGCGCGGGCCACGCCGGGCCGCAGGCCGGCAGAATCCGTGTGTTTTCCCGTTCCCGGATCAGATCAGAGGCGGGCGCCCCAGCCGGGTCATACGCCACACCGTGGCCCAGCTCATGGGCTTACGCTCGCCGCAGTCCGCTCGCAGCCCTTCCAGGAACCCGGCGGCCCACGTCTTCAGCCCGGAGGCGGAGTGGGTCCGCACGAGCGTGAGCACGATCCACACGCCCAGATAGACCGGGACCAGAGGACCAGGCAGCCGCCGCCGCGCGAGCCACACCCGGTTGCGGGCGGTCAACCGGTAGTACACCGCATGCCGGGCCGGTGACGTCCTGGGATGCTGGAGAACCAGGCCGGGCTCATAAAGGATCTTCCACCCCGCGTCGAGCGCCCGCCACGCCAGGTCCGTTTCCTCATGCCCGAAGAAGAACCGCCCGGGCCAGCCGCCGATCTCGTTGAGCATCGGCACCGACAGGGCATGCGCACCCCCGAGGAAGGCGGTCACCGGGCCGCCGCGCATCGGATCGCCGGCACGCAACCGCGGAACGTGCCGGCGTTGAGTCTGCCCCTGCTCATCGGCGATCCGGAAGGAGACGACCCCCAGGGCGGGGTCGGCGGCGTACAGCTGCCGGATCGTGCGGAACACGTCGTCGGCGATGAGCAGCCCGTCGTCGTCCAGCTCGACGATGACGTCGACCTCACCGGAGGCGCACAGCAGCTCCAGGCCGACGTTGCGGCCTCCCGGACAACCGAGGTTCTCCTCCAGCGGGATCTTGGTCACGTCCGCTGCCACCTCGGTCAGCGGGGTCGCGTTGCCGATCAGCACCACGCGCTCGGGCGCCACGTCCTGCCTGGCCACAGAAGCAAGAAGAGCGTCCAGTTCCCGAGGGCGGGTGCCCATGGTCACGATGACGACTCCGATGCGCGGCAACGTCACAGCAGCAGCTCCAGCGGCCGACGAACGGGTGAACGGATGATGAAGATGCTAGTGGCACACGGCGATTCATCCGGCGACGTCACACCCGCGCGCGTGATGCGCTCGCCGGGTCAGACAATCCCATGGCTGTCTCGCTCAAGGGCCGGAAAACGGCATCGGCCTCAGCTGGAGGCCGCGGAGCATTTTGCAGGTCGGGTCGACCAGCAGCACCTGCCCGGCGGCGTCGCGCACCGCGCGACCATCCTCCGAACGGGGGATGCCGGACGACGTGATGGATGATGCCGTACGGCTCGCCCCCGCACGAACCTTGAGGCATGGAAGCCATCGAGGTGACAGACCTGCGCAAGACGTACGGAGACACACGGGCCGTGGACGGGGTGACGTTCACGGTCAGGGCCGGTGAGACGTTCGGGATCGTCGGCCACAACGGTGCGGGCAAGACCACGACCGTTGAGTGTCTGCTCGGGCTCAGGCGACCCGACGCGGGCGCGGTGCGGGTGCTCGGCGAGGACCCCGCGCGCCGGCGGCGGGCCCTGGCCCGGCGCATCGGCGCGCAACTGCAGGAGAGCTCGCTGCCCGAGCGGATCAAGGTCGCCGAGGCGCTGCGCATGTTCGGCTCCTTCTATCGCGACGCGGCGGACTGGCGGCAGCTGATGGAGCGCTGGGGTCTCCAGCCTCTGGCCAGGAAGGCGTTCGGCGACCTGTCCGGCGGGCAGAAGCAGCGGCTGATGCTCGCGCTCGCCCTGGTCGGTGCCCCCGAGGTGGTCGTGCTGGACGAGCTGACCACGGGCCTGGACCCGATCGCGCGCCGCGAGACCTGGCGGTTGGTCAACGACCTGAAGATGACGGGCACCACCGTCGTGCTGGTCAGCCACTACTTCGACGAGACCGAAGCGCTCTGTGACAGGGTCGCCGTCCTCGCCCGCGGCCGTGTGCGGGCCATGGGCACGCCGGGCGACATCGTCGCTCAGACCGGGACCGCCTCGCTGGAAGAGGCCTACTTCGCGCTGGAGGGAGCGGACCGATGAAGGCGTTCACCGCTCTGACGGCCATCGAGCTCAGGCTGCTGCTCCGCGATCCCGCCTCACTGTTCTTCATGATGGCCTTCCCGCTCATGCTGCTGGTGCTCAAGCGCGGCGACGGCGACGCGGTCCCCGGGTATCTCGCGATGATCGTCGCCATTGGCGGGATGGGCGCGCTGCCGGGCATCGTGGCCTCCTACCGGGAGCGCAAGGTGCTCAAGCGGCTGGCCACCACGCCGATCTCACCCGTTCTGCTGCTCGGCGCCCAGCTGGTGGCGCAGGTCGCCGCGGGCCTGGTGGGCTCGGTGCTCCTGGTGGCCGCGGCGGTCGCGGTGTTCGGCGCGCAGGCGCCCGGTAACGTCCCCGTACTGGCCGCCGCCTTCCTGCTCTGCTCGGTCATGGTCTGCTCGCTCGGCTTCGTGATAGCCGCCGTCGTGCGCAACACCAGGGGCGCGAGCCTGATCGGCATGCTGGTCATGTTCCCGATGATCTTTCTGTCCGGCGCGGCCGTACCCAGGAAGGCCCTGCCCGACTCGCTGCGCCGGATCGGTGACTTCCTGCCCCTGACCCCCGGCGTGGACGCCCTTCACGTCGCCTGGTCCGGGACCGCCGCGGTCTTCCCCCTGCTGGTCCTCGCCGGGATAATCGTGGTGGCCACGGCCGTCGCCACCACGCTGTTCCGATGGGAGTGAGGGCGTGAACATCTGGGAGGCGCGCTGGTTGCGCGCCTTCCACGTGCTCTATTACGCCTGTCTGGCGCTCGGACTGGTCCTCTCGTTCGGCGAGGACGCGGCCCCCGACCCGCTGACTCTGGGAATCGTCGCGCTGCTGGCCGGCTGGCACGGCTTCTTCGTCGTACGGCGACCGCGGCTGCTCGGGCGGCTCAGCCCGATGGCGATACACCTGGCGGTCATCTGCGCGCTCTACATCGCGCTGGTGACGCGGAATCGATCCTTCGACGTGGTGATCTTCGGGCTGATGCCCCAGCCGTACCTGATGCTGGCCGCTCCCTGGTCCTATGTGGGGGCGGTGGCGACGGTCCTCAGCACGTTTGCAGCCAGGGGCTACCTGGACGAGCCCAACTCCGTCTGGCGGCTCATCGGCAGCTCGGGCCTGGTGGTGGCGATCGGGCTGTTCGTGGACTACGTGTCCAGGCAGAGCACGCAGAACAGGACGGTCGGCGCGCTGGAGGAGCGGGCGAGGCTGGCCAGGGAGATCCACGACACCCTCGCGCAGGGGCTGAGCGGGATCATCACCCAGCTGGAGGCGGCCGAGCAGGCGATGCCCGATCTGCCCGCCGCACAGAAGAGGATCGCACTGGCCAAGGAACTAGCTGTATTGACCCGCAGGGTTGTTGACGCGGGTGATTGGTGGCTGTCCGCCGAGTGCGGTGTGGCAGCGGTGGTGGTTGTAGGTGTGGATGAAGTCTGCCAGGGCCTGGGTCCGTTCGTCGTTGCTGGTGTAGGTGCGGATGTAGGCCCACTCGTCGAGCAGGGTGCGGTTGAAGCGTTCGACCTTGCCGTTGGTCTGTGGCCGGTAGATGCGGGTGAGCTTGCCTGTCGCGCCGATGTCGGCTAGTGCCTGCCGCCAGGCGAAGCTCTTGCGGTAGGGCCAGGCGTTGTCGGTCAGGACCCGTTCGACGCGGTCGATCCCGCAGGCGGCGAAGAAGGCGGCGGCCCTGCGCAGGAAGGCGGCGCAGGTGGCGGCCTTCTCGTCGCTGTGGATCTCGCTGTAGGCCAGCCGGGTGTGGTCGTCGACGGCGGAGTGGATGTAGTCGAACCCCACGCTGCTGCGGTTGGCCCGGCCGGCTTGGCGGCCGAGGACCTTGTGGCCGCCGCCGGCGGGGATGCGGCCGAGTTTCTTCACATCCACGTGGACCAGCTCGCCGGGCCGGGCCCGTTCGTAGCGGCGGATCACTTCTCCGGTGGGCCGGTCCAGGAACGCAAGACGGTTCAGCCGGTGCCGGGTCAGGATGCGGTGCACCGTGGATGAGGGCAGGCCCAGGATCGGGCCGATGCGTGCCGGGCCCAGCTTGCGGTCCTGTCGCAGCCGGCAGACACGCGCCTCGACGTCCGCCGCGGTCCGGTGCGGTGTTTTGTGAGGGCGGCTGGAACGGTCGGCCAGCCCGGCGTCTCCTTCCTGCTTCCACCGGCGCACCCACTTGTGTGCCGTGGTGCGGGAGATGCCCATCTCGGCGGCTACATGGGCGACGGGGCGGCCCGAACGGACACGCTCGATGAGCAGACGCCTGCCGTGAACGGTCAGCCGGGCGTTACGGTGGGACACGAAGACCTCCGTGTGGTGCGTTCCTAGACAGCTCCACCACACCGGAGGTCTTCGCCATGATCAAGCCCAATCAGCGTTAACAACGCTTGTGGTCAATACAACTAGCGCGCGACAACCTGCGGGAGGCGCGGCGCTCGGTCGACGCGCTGCGGCCTGGCCCGCTCGCCGACGCGCGGCTCGACGCGGCGCTCACCGAGGTGGCCGGTCGGTGGTCGCGGACGTCGGGGGTGACGGCGACCGTGGCGGTGGAGGGCACGCCCCGGCCGCTGTCCGGCGAGGTGGGAACAACGCTGGTGCGGGCGGCGCAGGAAGGGCTGTCGAACGCGGCGAAACACGCCCGGGCGGGCAGGGTGGCGATCACGCTGACCTATATGGACGACGAGGTGACGCTCGACGTGTTCGACGACGGGGTGGGCTTCGACCCGGCCGTACGGAGCGCGGGTTACGGGCTGGCGGCCATGCGTGAGCGGGCCGGCGGCGTGGGTGGCACACTGACGGTGGAGTCGGCACCGGGAGAAGGGACGGCGCTGTGCCTGCGCATCCCCTCAAATTGATGATCGTCGATGACCACCCGGTGGTCCGCGACGGACTGCGCGGCATGTTCGACCACGTGGCGGACATCGAGGTCGTGGCGGAGGCGTCCGACGGGTTCGAGGCGTTGGTCATGGCCAGGCGGGCGCGGCCGCACGTGGTGCTGATGGACCTGCGCATGCCCGGCCTCGACGGTGTCGGCGCGATCCAGCGGCTCCATGTGGACCACCCGGAGATCAAGGTGATCGTGCTGACGACGTACGACACGGACGCCGACGTGACGCGGGCCATGGCCGCCGGAGTGGCGGGCTACCTGCTGAAGGACGCACCGCGGGAGGACCTGCACCGGGCGGTCCGTACGGCCGCCGCCGGCGGCGCCGTCCTGGCCCCGTCGATCGCGTCCGCGCTCATCGGCAGGCCCCCGGTCCAGGAGCCGAGCCCGCGCGAACTGGAGGTGCTGCGCCTGGTGGCGCGGGGCTCGGCGAACAAGGAGATCGCCCGCGCCCTGCTCATCAGCGAGACGACGGTGAAGACGCATCTGAAACACGTCTTCGCCAAGCTCGGCGTCGACAGCAGGGCCGCGGCGGTCGTCGTGGCCATGGAGCGGGGGCTCATCTGATGCTCCGGCGACACTTCGGGGTCATGGTCGGCACCTGCCGGTGGGCGGCCAGGTGCTTGTACGGCGCCGACGGCGACGCCAGGCGGCGGGCGCGGGTGGCGGGTGCCGGCGGCTTGCCGTACCGGCCGGTCATCTCGCGCATGGCGTCGGCGTAGGCGGCGACCACGTCCATGGTCACCTTCAGCGGGTTCGCCGGGGCGTCGTCGGCGGTAGGGCTTGAACGCGTCTTCCTCACTACTTCATCGGCGCCCGGCCCACCTGCGGTTCCTGCGGCTCTTCTCGGTCACCGGCCGGTCGAGACGAGGGCTCGTGTCA
Organism: Streptosporangium sandarakinum; assembly: GCF_050942225.1. Classification (NCBI taxonomy): domain Bacteria; kingdom Bacillati; phylum Actinomycetota; class Actinomycetes; order Streptosporangiales; family Streptosporangiaceae; genus Streptosporangium; species Streptosporangium sandarakinum. The sequence goes on along the minus strand of NZ_CP192034.1, from coordinate 4,055,544 downwards.
CGAGCCGGCGGGCGTAGTCGGCATCGAGTCCGTCCGGGCGGAAGAGGATGCGGTACATCAGGGGGGCGACGACGCGGTCGACGACCGTCTCGACGTCGGGTGTCTCCTCTCCGCGTGTCCTCGCGCGGGTGAGGACGACATCGATCTGTTCGGCGGCGTAGGCGGAGCACTGGCCGGCGTTGCCGCCGTCCTGGTCGCCGAGCAGGGCGTCGCGGATGTAGGTGCGGCCGGTGGGGGAGGACATCTCATCGAGGAACTGTTCGGCCCAGGCCGTCAGGTCGGCTCGCAGGGTGCCGTGGTCCTTGGGTGCGGTGTCGGGCCGCAGGCGCTCGACCGCTACGTCGGACAGCAGCTCCTGCAGGTCGCCCCATCGGCGGTAGATCGTCGACGGCGTCACACCTGCGCGCTGGGCGACCATCGGCACCGTCAGGGCGTCCCGCCCCACCTCGGAGGTGAGTTCGCGCACGGCGGTGTGCACCGCCGCCTGGACCCGGGCGCTGCGCCCGCCAGGACGCACCATCTGCCTGCTCATGACACCCACCTTAAAGCAAAATCATTGCGTCTAGTGATCCGTCCTCCCTCCTGCGATCAACTGGCCGCCATGCGACTCCTACTGTCGGCCCGGCCGGGGTGATTCGGCCGGGCCAGGCACTTGCTCACGCTGCGTGCGCGAGCTCGCGGGCGGGCTGGGTCTGCTCATGGGCATGACCGACCCGCAGGAGAGTGCGCTCACCGAGAGGCCGGCCGAGCAGCTGCATGCCGATCGGCAAGCCGGCCGTGTCGTGGCCGACCGGTACGGACAGGGACGGTATTCCGGTGATGTTGGCTGGGGACGACAGGCGCACGTAGGCGTCGGAGACGCTCTCGACGGTGCCGTCGGCCCAGCTGATCGTCTCCTGGCCGGCCTTGACGGCGGTCGCCGGGACGGTGGGGGCGGCGATCACGTCGACCCCCTTGAGCACCCGGGCCCACTCCCTCCGCATCAGCGTCTGGGAGCGCTGGGCGCGCAGGTAGTCCCCGGCGGTCATCAGCTCACCGGCCTCGAGGAGGACGCGGACGTCGGCCTGGTAGAGATCGGGGACCGTACGCAGGGTGCCCTCATGGTAGGCGGTGGCCTCGGGCACCATCAGTCCCCACTGGGTGGCCTGGATGTAGCGGGTCATGGGGATGTCGATCTCGACGAGCTGTGCGCCGAGGGCCTCCAGCCGCCCGATGGCGCGCCGGACGGCAGACTCCACCTCAGGGTCGACGTGGTCGAAGTAGTAGGTGCGCGGCACACCGACGCGCAGCCCCGTCAGGTGCGTGACCTCACCCGGCCGGTAGTCCACGGCGGGGGAGGCCAGCGAGGCCGGGTCGCGCGGGTCGTGTCCTGCCAGAGCGGTCAGGACCAGAGCCGCGTCTTCGACGGTGCGGGTGATCGGGCCGACGTGGTCCAGCGACCAGGACAGCGACGTGATGCCGTGACGGGGGACGAGGCCGTAGGTCGGCTTGAGGCCGACGACCCCGTTGAGCGCGGCAGGTACCCGGATCGATCCGCCGGTGTCGGTCCCTATTGAGAAGGTCGCCATGCCCGATGCGACGGCGACGGCTGACCCGCCGCTGGAACCGCCGGCGACCCTGCCGCGGTCCCAGGCGTTGTTGGTCTGCGGAGTGGTCAGGCCATAGGCGAACTCGTGCGTGTGCGTCTTGCCCAGCAGGACCGCACCGGCCTCCGCCAGGCGCGCGGCGACCGTGCTGTCGGCCTGCGCGCGGTGGTCGGCGCGGACCCGGGAGCCGGCCGATGTCGCCTCTCCCGCGACGTCGATCAGATCTTTGAGGCCCATGGGTATGCCGTGCAGCGGACCGCGATAGCGGCCGGCCGCGATGTCGTGTTCGGCCTCACGCGCGGCCCCGCGGGTGTGCTCGGCGGCGACGGTGACGTAGGCCTGAAGGTGCGGCTCCAACTGCGCGACGCGCTGAAGGACGGAGTCCGCCAGCTCGACGGGGGACAGCCGCCGGGCCCGGATCTCCTCGGCGGCCGCGGTCAGGGACAGTTCATACGGCTGCATCGGGCTTCTCCTGTTCCGTGCGGTGGGCAGGGGCGGGCGGGGTGTCCCCGAAGTCCAGCTCTCGCAGGACCGCGACGACGGAGTGGATGTGGTTGGCGGTGGCTGCGACCGCGGCGTGGCGGTCGGCCGGCAGCGGGAGCCCGGCGCGGGCGGCCCAGCGGGCCGCTTCGGGCGGCGTGAGTTCGACGGCTGGCATGAACGGTCTCTCCTGATCGGGGCTGGAGCGTTGGAGCGACCCCACTCCAAAAGCGAATGGTTTGCTTTAGTCGACAGTACGACCTACGGTTTCTTAAGGCAAACCGATTGCTTTTAGCGTCCGAGGAGTCCTATGTCGTCGACCGTCGCACCGCGGGCCCCCGCACCGTCCCCACGGCATGTCGTCCCCAACGGCACGAACCATCGCGCGGCGTCATTCGGCCTGAACGCCTCGGTCCTCGCCGCCCTCCTCGCGGCATCCGGTGCGCCCACCCCGCTCTACCCCCGCTACCAGGACGCCTGGGGCCTGCCCGCGCTCACCATCACCGTGGTGTTCGGCGCCTACGCCCTGGCCCTGCTGCTGGCTCTGCTCACCACCGGAGCGCTCTCCGACCACCTGGGACGACGCCCCGTCGTGGTAGGCGCCCTGCTGGTGGAGGCCGCCTCCATGGTGTTGCTGGCCACGGCGGACGGCGCCGGTGCACTGATCACCGCCCGCATCCTGCAGGGAGCGGCCACCGGCGCGGCCACCAGCGCCGCGGGCGCGGCACTCCTCGACCTGGCCGACCCCCGGCGTCCCGGCCGGTCCGCCCTGACCAACAGCATCGCTCCGGTGGCGGGCATGGCCGCCGGCGTCCTGGCCTCCACACTTCTCATCCGTTTCGCACCCGCCCCCACGGTCACCGTGTACGTCGTACTGGCGGTCCTCTTCGCGGCCCAGGCGCTCGCGGTCATGTTCACCACGGAGACGGCCCGCCCTCACCCCGGCGCCCTGCGCTCCCTTCGCCCCCGACTCGCCGTGCCCCCGTCGGCACGTCGCGCCCTGCTGGCGGCCGGCGCCGGTGTCGTCGCCATCTGGGCCCTCGGCGGCTTCTACTCCTCCCTCGGGCCGGCGCTCGTGCACCTGGTGGCTCCCGATGCCCCGCAGGCGGTCGGCGGCATGGTCTTCTTCACGCTCACCGCCGCGGCCACCCTGACCGTGTGGACACTGCGTCGCACGGCGCCGCACCGCATCACCGCCGGCGGTAGCCTCGCCGTCATCCCCGCCGCGGCCCTGACGGTGAGCGGTCTGCACGGCACCGGCCTGCCCGCCGTCTACGCCGGCGCGGCCCTGGCCGGGGTCGCCTTCGGCGCCGTCTCCCAAGGGGCACTGCGCATGACACTCGCCTCACTCTACGAGCAGGACCGTGCCGCAACCCTGGCCGCCTACCACGTCCTCAGCTACCTCTCCATGAGCCTGCCCGCCATCGTCGCGGGTGCCGCCACCCAGCACTACGGGCTGCGCACCGCCGCCCACGCCTACGCCATCGCCTGCGCCCTGCTCGCCGTCACGGCCCTGGCCGTACTCACCGTGTCGAGAGGCAGGACGGTCCACCACGCACACGACCACCTTCCGTAACGAGATCCAGAGGACAGACTGAACATGAGCACCGCACCGGCCACCGAACCGACCGCCACCTCCTGGACCGTGGGCGACGTCACCGTCCACCGCATCGACGAGACCCTTCTGCCGCCCGCCACCGGACCGTGGCTGCTGCCCGGCGCCACCCCCGCCCTCGTCACCGCTCAGGACTGGCTTCGCCCCGACTTCGCCGATGACGAGGGCATCCTCCGCCTTGACAGCCACAGCTTCGCGCTCACCCTCGGTGGCCTGCGCATCCTGGTCGACACCGGCATCGGAAACGGCAAGGAACGCGCCAACCCCGCCTGGCACGACCTCGATACCGACTACCTTCGGGGCCTCACCGCCGCCGGATTCCCCCCGGACTCGGTCGATCTGGTGATCCTCACCCACCTGCACGCCGACCACGTCGGCTGGAACACGCAGAAGGTGGACGGTGACTGGGTGCCCACCTTCCCCAACGCCCGTTACCTGACCTCCCGCACCGAGCGGGAGTTCTGGGCCGGGTACGACATGGAAGAGGCACGCCGGCAGATGTTCCGCGACTCCGTGATCCCGGTGGAGCACGCGGGGCTGCTCGACCTCGTCGACGTCCCCGCCGAGGGCGTCGACGTCGCCCCGGGCCTGCGCCTTCTTCCCACGCCCGGCCACACGCCCGGCCATGTCGCCGTCGAGCTGACCAGCCACGGCCGGACGGCTCTGATCACCGGCGACTGCATCCACCACCCCGTCCAGCTCGCCCACCCCGCCATCGGCGCCTGCGTCGACATCGACCCGCAGCGGTCCGAGACCACGCGCCGCACGCTGCTCGACTCACTCGCCGACACGGACACCCTCGTTCTGGGCACCCACTTCGCACCGCCCACAGCCGGCCGCGTCATCGCCGATCAGGGCGCCTACCGGCTCTCACCTGTCCCCGCCCACTCGCACTGACACGCTCCGCGACCGTACGGCGAGCGCACTCCGCCGTGAGCCGTGAGCCGTGAACCGTGATCCGCGCCCTCGTCGGCCTCCACGTCGGCGACGCCGGTGTCCACGGCCGGCCAGGCGGCAAGGCCACATGGGGCCCACCCGCCCACGCGGCGCTGCGACGCCTCATCGCAACGGCCCATCGCTGATCGATATTGTGCGGCTGAGCCTTCCGCGGGCGACCGGTCACCCGTCAGCTGGTGAAACGCCCCTCACGGGTGTACTTGCAAGCCCCGCTGAGACAGTCGGGGCTGGACCCCCAGTTGTCGCCATAGGTGACCTTGCGGTGGCGCTTGACACTGCCCTTGACCTCTTCCGCCTGAAGCCCGGGGCCGACCTTCTCATCCGCGTGCTTCCACCAGCTGGTGCCGTTCCAGTAGTACACCCGGTGTTGGGCCCACAGGTGACTCGGCGAGCCCTCCGGCAGGCAGTTGAAGACGAAGCTCTCCGCGCGACGCTCCTTGAAACCGCCGAAGTCGTGGGTGGTGTACGACTTGGGAGCCATACCGGCCTTGGCGTTGTCGTGCCAGAGGTGCCAGCTCCAGTACTCGGCGGTGCACGAGGCGGAGAGCACGGCGCCGGCCGGAGCGGTCAGGCCGCGTACGGTGACCGGCTCGCTGGTGATCCGCCGCCGCTGTAACTCGGCGGGGAGGTCGGGGCCGTGGTCGTCGACGAGACGCTGGGGCACCGGCACGTCGGGCGGGGTGATCTCCAGGTAGGTCTGTAGGTAGCTGTTGCTCCGATCCCAGGCGATGAGCGGCGCGCGGCCGATGATCCCGAGCTGGGACATCCCCACTTCGTTGGAGGGCTGGCTGTCGGAGAAGTCCACGGTGAGACCGCTCGTGTATTCGATGTGCGCCAGGGGGATCTCCCGGTCGCTCTCCTCGGGTTCGGCCGCGGCCGGGGAGGAGACGAGCACCATTGTGGCGGCGATTGCTGCGATTGACCTCATGTCGCTCCTTGCGGTTGAAGTTTCCCGCGCAGAACGTTAGGAATCACCACTTTCAGTGGCCTTGAACATGAGCTGAACGCATACTTTCAGCGCGCTGGCACCGGATCGGATCGCCTGTCGGGTCTGTCACTACTGACGCCTTCTGTGCCTGGCGGGGAGACCTCTTGCGCAATGGTCAAGAGTCATTGACCATTGACCGCGTGCCTACCGATGATCTCCCCGAGACGTTCCACGTCACCACCGACGAGCAGCTACGCGCCGTCTCCAATCTCACGCGTCACCGGATCATGGCCGAGCTCCGCTTCGAGCCGGCGACGATCACGCAGATCGCCCAGCGGGTGGGCCTTGCGAAGGGGAGTTCCAGCTATCACGTGCGGCTGCTGGAGCGGGCCGGCCTGGTGAAGGTGGTGCGGACGCGGAAAGTGAGAGGGGTCACCGAGCGGTACTACGCGATGGCCGCGCAGTCGATCGAGCTGCCGGATCCAGGGCCGGGGCAGCCGGACGTGCTGCTGCGGAATGCGGTGGCGGACCTGGAGGGGTCACCGGTGGATGGCGAGCGGCACGTACGGATGGCACATCTGCGACTCACCGAGGAGCAGTTCACGGAGCTGGGGGCACGCCTGCAGGCACTGGCGGACGAGTACCGGACGCTGTCCGATCCATCGCTTCCAGACGTGTCGCTGGTCTTCGCGCTGTTCCGGCCGGCTCCGCGCCGGCAGGTCGAGGAGGACGCCAAGTGACCCCGAATCCGACGAATGACGCGGCGAAGTCACCCACCGGGTTCGGGCGGCTGTGGACCGCGCAGACGGTGTCCTCGCTCGGTGACGGGGTGACGCATGCCGCGCTGCCGCTGCTGGCATTGACGTTGACCCGGGATCCGATGGCGCTGGCCGTCGTCACGGCCGCCGGGACACTGCCCTGGCTGCTGTTCGGAGTGCTCGGCGGTGCGCTGGTGGACCGCTGGGACCGCCGCCGCACGATGTGGGTAACGGACGCCGCGCGTGCGGCGCTGCTCGCCGTACCCGCCGCGGCGGCGGCGCTCGACGTGCTGAGCATCCCGTTGCTGACGGCCGTCGCGTTCCTGCTCGCCCTCGGCGGGCTGTTCTTCGACACGGCCGCCACGGCGTATCTGCCGGATCTGCTCGGCCGCGACCCCGCGCTCCTAACGTCGCCTTCCTCGCCGTGGAGACCATCCTGGCCCTGTTCGCCCGCGAACGCCTCGGCGTCGGCGCCTTCGGCTTCGGTCTGCTCCTCACCGCCGAGGCCGCCGGCGGCCTGCTCGGCGCGGGCATCGCCTCCTTCCTCGGCCGGCGCCTGGGCACCGGCACCGCGCTGACCTGCACCGCCACAGTCGAGGGCCTCGCCATCCTGGGGCTCGCCTCCGCCCCGAACCCGTACGTGGCCGGGCTCGCGCTCGCCGTCTGCGGAGCGGGCATGGGCGCCACGATGGTGCTCGGCCCCTCCCTCCGGCAGGCCATCGTCCCGGCCCACCTGATGGGCCGCGTCGCCTCCACCTCCCGCATGCTCGCCATGTGCGCCGCCCCCTTCGGCGCCTTCCTCGGCGGCTGGCTGGCCACCACCTACGACCTGCGCACCCCGCTCTACGCCGCCGCCGGCCTCCTGCTCACCATGACCGCCGTCACCGCGACCATGACCGGCAACCGCCGCGTCGAGGCCGCACTGCGCAGCGCGCGCCCGCAAGCCGAACCGGCCGGCCAGGACCCCGCCGAAGAGATCGCCGTGCAGACCGCATCCGGGTGACGGTCATCGCCCGCGGTTCCCCCGCACGCCCGGATTCGCCTGGGCAGGAGGAGGGCGCCGGATCAGTCCTGCGACGCGGAGGTCTCGTTGATCGCCTTGATCACGAGGCATTCCAGGACCGTTGTGGTGATCTCGGTCGCATGCTCCATGTCGTATTCGCAGTCGCCGGTGAGAATCTGCGTCGAGAAGGCGCTCATGTGAATGCAGTACGCCGCGAACAGCCATTCCGGCGGTTCGCCGTGCCCTCCGTAGATGCGCCAGCTGTTCATGAGGAATGTCCGGATGATTTCGCCGCGGGCCTGCGGGTTGAACACGCCCTGCAACCCCTCGGCGTCGTCCGCCCCGGCCGCCAGATCCCACCACAGCCGTCCTATGTGAGAGTTGAGATTGTGGCTGGCGCGCACTGCCCGGTACAGCCAGTCCCGCGGTGACTCTCCGGCCTCGGGCGCGGGGATTCGCCGGGCGTACTCGGCGATGCCATCCGCGAACGACTGCCTGATGAGCTCGGTGCGCGTCCCGAAATAGCGGAACAACGTGCGGCGGCTGACCCCCGCGGCCTCGGCGACGTCCTCCATCCGCAGCTTGATGCCGCGTGAGGCGCCGACGGAGCGCGCGGTGCGCAAGATGTGCCTGCGCGCCGCGTTCTTCTGCTCCTCGGCCAGCGTGGCTTGCGGGTCGTCGTGCGGCGCCTGCTCATTGGGCGTCGTGGCCACTCGATCGTCCTCCTAGCTCTGGGACTCGAACGCTTCAGGCGTTTCCCGGAGAAGCCCCTTGACGCGGTCAGGATACTCGTGGCACCGTACAGTGCCAACATGGCACTCGCAAGTGCCAAGCGCGACATACGAGGCTATTCCTGCATGTCATGGCACGCGCCGACTTTGGGAGGAGAGGGAATCCGTGTTCACCATTGGTGAGTCGTTGAAGTTGTGGGCGGTGAAAGGCCCGGACGCCCTGTGCCTCGCCGACGAAACGAGACGGCTGACATACGCCCAGGTGAACGCGCGGAGCAACCGGACCGCGGCCGCGCTTCTCGAACTGGGTGTGCGCCCCGGGGACGCGATCGCCGTCTGCGCCAGAAACTCCATCGAATATCTGGAACTACTCCACGCCGCGTCGAAGTTGAACGTCCGTTTCGTGACCCTCAACTTCTGGCTGCGCGGTGCTGAACTGCGGCGGCTCGTGGCCCACTCGGACGCCGGATGGTTGTTCGTGGACGACGACACCCTGCCGATCGTCGCGGACGACCTGGATGCCGGTCGGCTGGGCGACGCGCGCGTCCTGGCCCTGCGGGACGTCGCCGGATCAGGTCTGCCGAGCCTCGTCGCGCTCTCCGCGGCGATGGAACCCGCCGAGCCGTACGTACGGCCGGATCCCGACGCCCCCTTCTGGATGATGTACACCTCCGGGACGACGGGCAACGCGAAGGGTGTCGTGCGCTCCCAGCACCGCACGTCGGTGTGCACGCTGTACGGAGTGGTGGAGTTCGGGTTCCGGCGCGAGGACAGGTTCCTGGCGCTCGCGCCCTTCTTCCATGGTGTGACGTTCTATGCGCTGATGTGCCTGATGGCCGGAGGCTCGGTCTTCGTCCGCCCATCGTTCGACGCCGCCGCCGTCCTGAGCGCCTTCCAGGAGGACGACCTCACCTGCTCGTTCATGGTGCCGACGATGCTCGGCATGCTCAACGAGCGGGCCGAGGTCACCGGCGCGGCGCCGCGGGGCGTACGGATGCTGTTCACCGGCGGGGCCTCGATGAGCACCCGGCTCAAGGAGCGGACCCTGGCCAACTTCGGGCCGGTGCTGTACGAGTTCTACGGATCGACCGAGAGCGGGTACATCACCGGGCTCCACCCCCGTGACCAGCGACGCAAGGACCGCTGCTGCGGCCAGCCCGCCTTCGGCTCCCAGGTGGAGATCCGTGACGAGCAGGGTCGCGTGCTGCCCCCGGGCGAGGTCGGCGAGGTGTTCAGCAAGTGCGCGGGACGCTTCGACGAGTACTACAAGGACCCGGAGCGCACCGCGCAGGCCCTGCAGGGGGAGTGGTTCACCGCCGGCGACCTCGGCGTGGTCGACGAGGAAGGGTTCGTCTACATCGTCGACCGCAAGACCGACATGATCATCAGCGGCGGGGAGAACATCTACCCGCGCGAGATCGAGGACTGCCTGGCCGGCCATCCGGAGGTCAGGGACTGTGCGGTCATCGGTGTGCCAGACGAACTGTGGGGCGAGTCCGTCCAGGCCTGGATCGTTCCCGCGGACGCCGAACGGCGCCCCTCCGCCGAGGAGCTGAGGGCGTACTGCGCCGCTCGGATCGCCGGGTTCAAGTGCCCGAGAACTTTCGTTTTCGTTGACGACCTGCCACGGAACGCCTCCGGAAAGATTCTGAAAACGGATCTCCGGCGGATTTCGGCGGCGCAGAACAAAGACTGAGGAGTCCGAATGCATGTCCAGATCGATTACGCCAAGCGCCTGGCCGATATCCAGGAGGCCCTGACCCGCGACGGCATCGACGCCCTGGTCGCCACCCGCCTGAAGATGATCACCCACCTTGTCGGGCTCTTCGTCCCGTGGCGCAGCGCGCTGGTGATCCCCGCGAAGGGTGAACCGCAGTTGCTGACGGTCAACATGGACGCGGTGCGCATCCGGGAAGAGGGGTTCATGCCCAACGTGCGGCCCTACGGCCGCAAGTCGATGATGGAATGCGCGGCCGAGCGGCTGCGCGAGCTGGGACTCGACGCGGGAACCGTGGCCTTCGAGGGCGGGTACTCCTGGTACCTGCCCGAGGGGAACATCACCTGGGAGGAGCACCAGATCCTGCGGGATCTGTGTCCGAAGGCCGAGCTGGTCAACCACACGGTGGAGATCGACAGGTGGTTCCTGCTGAAGGACCCCGCCCAGATCGAGCTGATGAGGCAGGCGTGCGCGATGTGCGACGCCGCCCAGGACGTGCTGATGAAGGAGGTGCGGCCCGGCCTGACCGAGATCGACATCGCCGGCATCGCCGAGAAGGCCCTCCGCGACGCGGGAAGCGAGTTCGCCTGGACGTTCACCGGCGGCCAGGAGATCGGCTCCGGCCACCGGAGCTGGACGGGGGCGTGCACGCCTCCCACCCGTAAGATCACGCAGCGCGACGAGTTCCTGGTCCTCGACGTGCACGGCATGTACGGGCTGATGCTCGGCGACGTGTCGCACAACGCCGTCCTCGGCAAGGTCACGCCGGAGAAGCGGCAGCTCATCGACGCGTACGTGCAGAGCTGCGAGTTCCTGCTGGCCGGTCTGAAGCCGGGCCGCACCATCGGCGAGGTGGCCAGAGAGACGCGGGAGTTCGCGGTCTCCAACGGCTGGAAGGACATCATCCGCGGTTTCGGACACGGCATCGGCCATTTCGGCAACGAGTGGTTCCCCTCGTTCACGGACGTGCGCATGCCGTACGTGAGCGACCCGGACATCGTGCTGGAGGAGGGGTTCATGGAGGTCATGGCCCTCACCTGCAACCTCCCCGGCGTGGGCGGAATGCGCTTCGAACGGCCCGTGGTGATCACGAAGGACGGTGCGGAGTGTCTGTCGAAGACGCCGATCGAGCCGTGGTCGCTCTCGTAGGCCATGTTGTGACGCCTGGTCGGTACGCGGAAAGGTTTGCGGGCACATGCCGCTACTGGAGATCGACGATCTGAGGATCGTCCTCGGCGGGGTCAAAGCCCTGGACGGGGTGAGTTTCACGGTCGAGCAGGGAGCCATCACCGGGCTGATCGGCTCCAACGGCTCCGGCAAGACGACGCTGTTCAACTGCATCAGCCGGATCTACCAGCCAAAATCAGGGCGCATCCGCTTTCTCGGCGAGGACCTGCTCAAGGTTCCGGTCCACAGGATCAGCCGTCTGGGGATCGCGCGCACTTTTCAGAACGTCGGACTGTTCCCCGACCAGACCGTCCTGGAGAACGTCGTCAGCGGCGCCCTGGTGCTCCTCGACCGCGCCGGTGGCGGGCCGCGCCTGCGCCGGCGCGAGCTGAAGGACTACTGCATGAGCCTGCTCGACGAGATCGACCTGGCCGACATCGCCCATGAGCGCGTGCCCGGCCTCCCTTATGGGACGCAGAAGCGCATCGAGATCGCGCGGGCACTCGCCGCCCGCCCCCGGCTGCTGATGATGGACGAGCCGGCCGGAGGGCTCAGCCACTCGGAGGTGGAGGAACTGGGCGAGCTGATCACCCGGATCCGGGCCCGGTACGACCTGACGATCCTGATCGTCGAGCATCACATGCGGCTCGTCATGGGACTGGCCCAGCACGTCGTGACGCTCAACTCCGGAGTCAAGATCGCCGACGGCACCCCCGCCGAGGTCCGCGATGACCCTCAGGTGATCGCCGCATACCTGGGAGGCGGGCTATGACCTTCTTGTCGGTGGACGCCGTCAACGCCAAGTACGACAAGGTCCACGTTCTGCACGACCTGTCGATCAGTGTGCGACGGAGCGAGACCGTGGTCATCCTGGGCGCCAACGGCGCGGGGAAGACGACCCTGCTGCGCAGCCTGACCGGAATGGTGCCCAAGGTCACAGGCTCGATCGTCCTGGACGGGAACGAGCTCACCGGGCGCAGGACGGAGGACATCGTGCGCATGGGCGTGGCGCACGTGCCGCAGGGACGCGGGACCTTCGCCCAGTGCACCGTGGAGGAGAACCTCCGGCTGGGCGCCTATTCGGTGAAGCAGTCCAAGGCCGAACTGCGGGCCGGCATGGAACGCGTCTATGAGCTGTTCCCCCGGCTGGGCGAGCGGCGCGGCCAGCAGGCGGGCGGCATGTCCGGCGGCGAGCTGCAGATGCTGGCGATCGGCCGCGCGCTCATGCTGCGCCCCCGTCTCCTGCTGCTGGACGAACCCTCCCTGGGGCTCGCGCCCATCGTCATCGCCGAGCTGTTCGAGATCCTCGGAACGCTGCGCGGCGAGGAGACGACGATGCTCATCGTCGAGCAGAACGCCGACCAGGCGCTCCGCCTCGCCGACAAGGTCTACCTGCTGGAGACCGGGCGGGTCGTCTTCGAGGGCGACCCGGAGACGGTGCGGTCCGACGAATCCATCCGGCGCGTGTACCTAGGGGCGGAATGACATGACCCTGTTCCTCCAGCAACTTCTCGTCGGGCTCACGAACGGAGCCATCTACGCGTCGTTGGCGCTGGCGTTGGCGATCATCTACCGCACGACCGGGGTGGTCAACCTCGCGCAGGGCGAGATCGCCATGTTCTCCGCGTTCATCGCCTGGCAGCTCAACCACTGGGGCCTGCACATCTGGCTCGCGGTCCTGTTGTCGGTCGTCCTCTCCTTCTGCCTCGGCACGGCGATCGAGCGGGTCGCGCTCCGGCCGATCCAAGGGGGGCCGACACTCTCGGTCGTCATCGTCACCATCGGCCTCATGCTGGTGATGAACCAGCTCGCCGGCTGGATCTGGCAGTTCAACGTCAAGGACTTCCCGTCCCTGTTCCCCGCGGGCAACATTCACCTGGGCGCCGTGCAGCTCCCGAAGGAGACCATCGGGATGCTCGCCGTCCTGGTGGTGGCGATGGTCGCGGTCTTCCAGTTCTTCCAGCGCACCAAGCTCGGCCTGGCCATGCGCGCCGCCGCGAACAGTCAGGACTCGGCGCGGCTGGTGGGCATCCCCGTGAGCAGGATGCTCATGCTCGGGTGGGGGCTGGCCGCCGCGCTCGGCGCCCTGGTGGGCCCGATGGTCGCCTCCCAGGTGTTCCTGGAGCCGAACATGATGTCGGGCATCATGATCTACTCCTTCGCCGCGGCGGTGCTCGGCAGCCTGGACAGCGCGGCGGGGGCGGTCGTGGGCGGCATGATCGTCGGCATCAGCGAGGTCCTCGGCTCGACCTACCTGCCGTTCGTCGGCGGCGACCTGAAGATCCTCGTGCCGTTCGTGATCATCGTCGGCGTCCTGCTCGTCAAGCCCACGGGACTGTTCGGCAGGAAGGGCGTGGTGCGGGTATGAGCCGGACCGGTGTCGTCACCCGGCTCAGGGACGTGGTCACCGTCAAGACCGCGATCCAGGCAGCCGTTCTCCTCGCTTTCGTGATCTTCCCCTTCGTGTCCCCGCCGTTCCAGGTGCACCAGATGACGGAGGTGATCGTCTTCGCGGTGATGGTCCTGTCCGTCAACCTTCTGACGGGGTTCGCCGGACCGATCTCGCTGGGGCAGAACTTCTTCGTCGCGATCGGCGCCTACACCGGCGCACTGCTGATCAACACCGGGATGCCCTTCGCGGTGCCCATCGCGAGTGTCGCGGCCTTCCTGGTCGCCGCCGTCGTGGGGCTGCTCGTCGGCGCGTGCGCGCTGCGGCTGACCGACGTCTACCTGGTGTTGGTGACGGTGGCGCTCGGCGTGCTGACCCCGATCGTCATCAAGCGCTTCGAGTTCACCGGAGGCTCGGAGGGCCTGCCGGTGCACGCCGGACAGGCGTCCGCGCCGGCCGGACTGGCCCAGGACCAGTGGATGTACGTCGTGTGCCTGGGAGTCGGCGCGGTGGTCTTCGCCGCCCTCGCCTACGCACTGCGCCGGCCATGGCGCCTCAGGCTCACCGCCGTACGCGACAACGAGCTCGCGGCCAGGGTGATCGGCGTCAACGCGGCAAAGACGAAGATCATGGCGTTCGCCGTCAGCTCAGGCATGGCGGCGGTCGGCGGCGTCCTCTACGCGTACGTGGTCGGACTGGTGGCGGCCGAGGCGTTCACCCTCCTCTTCGCCATCAACCTCGTGGTGGGGGCGATCGTCGGCGGCTCCCGATCCCTGTGGGGCGCGGTCATCGGCGGCGCGTTCATCGTCTTCGTCCCCGCCTGGACGTCCGGCGTCAACGAGGCCATGGGCGGCGTCGTCTACGGCGTCGCGGTCATCCTCGCCGTGATCCTGCTGCCCGGGCGCCTCACCGACATCGTGGCGAGACTTCGCCGTTCCACCGGCGGCCGCGACCGCCTCCCCCTGAACCGCACACCATCACAGACCACCTAGAAGGAGCCACCATGCCCTCATCTCGGCGGGTGCTGCGACGAGCCCCCCTCGTCCTCGTGACCATCCCCCTGCTGCTGACGGCGTGCGGTCGCGGCACGACGGCCGCCGGGGACGGCGACCCCGGAATCACCGACGACTCGATCATGTTCGGAACCACCACCTCCTTGTCCGGCCCGACCTCCGCCTACGCGCCGCTGCCGATGGGCATCCAGTCCTGCCTCGCCGAGGTCAACGACAAGGGCGGCGTGACGATGGGGGACGGCAAGAAGCGCAAGGTCGAGTTCACCATGCTCGACGACGCCTACCAGCCTTCGCGCGCCGTACAGAACGCGAAGAAGCTCGTCGAGCAGGACAAGGTCTTCGGCGTGCTGAACTCGATCGGCACCGCCGTCAACGGAGCCATCTACCCCTACCTGAACGAGCAGAAGACACCTCAGATCTTCATCTCGAGCGGCGCCACGAAATGGGGCGCCTCACCGGACACGTGGCCGTGGACCATCGGCTACCAGCCGGCCTACGCCACCGAGACCGCGGTGTACGTCGAGCACATGAAGCAGTCCAAGCCGGGGGCGAAGGTCGCGATCCTCTACCAGAACGACGACCTCGGCAAGGACTACCTGAACGCCTTCAAGAAGCTGTCGCAGGACTCGGGCCTGCAACTGGTCGGTGAGGAGAGCTACGAGACGTCCGACGCGTCCGTCGACTCCCAGGTCGTGAAGCTGCTGCAGGGCAAGCCGGACTTCCTGCTCGCCGCCACCACGCCCAAGTTCGGGGCACAGGCCATCAAGAAGAAGGCCGACCTCGGCGCCGACACCGTCATCTACCTCAACAACATCTCCGCCGGAGTGGAGTCGACCCTGCAGCCCGCCGGGCTCGACGCGTCCAAGGGCGTGATCACCGCCGGATACCTGAAGGACCCCACCGACCCGCGCTGGTCCGGCGACGAGGGCATGAAGCACTACTTCGAATCGGCCAAGAAGTACGGGAAGTTCGACGTCACCAGCGTCTGGGGCGTCAACGGCTACGCGATCTGCGACACCTTGGTCAAGGTGCTCGAACAGACCAAGAGCCCCACCCGGCAGGCCTTCATGGACGCGGTGCGCGCCATGGACTTCGACAACCCGTACCTCGCGCCCGGTCTCAAGGTGAAGACCGGCGCCGGCGACGCGTTCCCGATCGAGACGCTGCAGCTCCAGGAGTTCGACGGAAAGAACTGGCGGATGCTCGGCGAACCCATCAGCTACGAAGGAAAGACTCCGAAACTGTCATGACCCGGCACGAGAACACTCCCGTCCCCGTCGAACCGCACGGCGCCTACGTCAGCGGCGCGTGGCAGCCCGGCGCCGGCGAGACCAGGACGGTCGTCGACCCGCGCACCGAGCTGCCGGTGGCCGAGGTCTCCGAAGCGTCCCCGGAGCAGGCGGCCGCCGCGGTGGCGGCGGCGGCCGAAGCGGGGCCGGCCTGGGCCGCGACGTCCGTCGAAGAGAGGGCGCAGGCCCTGCGGGCGCTGGCCGCGCAGCTTCGCCAGGACGCCGACGAGCTCAGGCACCTGGTCGTCCAGGAGCTGGGCGCGCCCGACGCTCTGGCGGAGAAGCTGCACGTCGGGCTGCCCGCCACGGTGCTGGACGCCACCGCCGAGGCCGCCGGTGAGATCGCGTGGCAGCGCCGGATCGGCAACTCGTCCGTCGAACTGGAGCCGGTCGGCGTCGTGGCCGCCATCACACCGTGGAACTATCCGCTGCACCAGCCGGTCGCCAAGCTGGCCGGCGCGTTGATGGCGGGCTGCACCATGGTGCTCAAGCCCGCCGAGCAGTCCGCGCTGACCGCGCTCGGCCTCGCCCGCGCGGTCGACCGGGCCGGACTGCCCGCCGGGGCCTTCAACCTGGTCCTGGGCGGCCCGGAGATCGGCGCGGCCCTCGTCGGCGACCCACGGGTCGACATGCTCTCGTTCACCGGCTCCACCGAGGTCGGCCGGCGGGTCGGCGCGCAGGTCGTGGAGCGTTGCGGCCGCGTCGCCCTCGAACTGGGCGGCAAGTCGCCCAGCATCGTGCTGGACGACGTCTCGGACTCCCGGCTGGAGGCGGCCGTCAAGGTGACGCTGGCGAACTGCTTCCTCAACTCCGGGCAGACCTGCACGGCGTGGACGCGATTGCTCGTCCCGCGATCCATGGCGGGACGCGTCGAGGAGCTGCTCGCGACGTACCTCGCCCGCCACGTCCCGGGCGTGACGATGGGGCCGTTGATCAGCAAGGAGCAGGCCGAGAGGGCCGAGCGTTACGTCGCCGGCGCGCTGAACCAGGGCGCCCGGATGCTGCGCGACCGGGAGGCGGAGGCGCGCAGGCCGCGGACCGGCCACTACGTCACCCCTGTCGTCCTGTTCGACGTGGACCCCTCGTCGCAGGTCGCGCAGGAGGAGGTCTTCGGCCCCGTGCTGAGCGTGATCGCGTACGGCGACGAGCGGGAAGCCGTCGAGATCGCGAACGGCACGCGGTACGGGCTGGCCGCCTGCGTGTGGTCTGACGACGAGGAGCGCGCGACCGCCGTCGCCCGCCGAATCCGCTCCGGGCAGGTGGACGTCAACGGCGGGCGGTTCAACCCGCTCGCGCCCTTCGGCGGCTTCAAGTCCTCCGGCATCGGCCGCGAGCTCGGCGTGTTCGGCGTCGAGCACTTCTGCGAGCCGAAGTCCATCCAGTACTGAGAGCCGAAAGGGAGTCACGAGCCGTGAGCACGGGCGCCGCCGAAGGCCACGTCCTCGCCATCGACCAGGGCACGACCAGCACCCGGGCCCTGGTGGTCGATCTCGGGGGCCGGGTGGTGACGACCGCCCAGGTCGAGCACCGCCAGCATTTTCCCCGGCCGGGGTGGGTGGAACATGACCCGGACGAGATCTGGGCGAACACCCGGCAGGTGGTCGCAGAGGCCCTCGGCGCGGCGGGACTCGTCCCCGGCGCGCTGGCGGCCGTGGGCGTGACCAACCAGCGGGAGACCGTGGTGGTGTGGGACCGCCGCACGGGACGGCCGGTCCACCGCGCGATCGTCTGGCAGGACACGCGGACCGAGGATCTGTGCCGCGAGCTGGGCGGGCCGGACGGGGCCGACCGATACCGGAAGCGCACAGGGCTGCCGCTGAGCACCTACGTCTCGGCGCCCAAGATCCGCTGGATCCTCGATCATGTCGGCGGTGCCCGGGCGGCGGCCGAGCGGGGCGAACTGGCCGCGGGGACGATCGACAGCTGGCTGGTCTGGAACCTCACCGGCGGCGCCGGCCACGGCGTGCACCGTACCGACGTCACGAACGCGTCCCGGACGTTGCTGATGGACCTGGCGACGACCCGCTGGGACGCCGCCATCGCCGGCGAGCTCGGCGTGCCCACCGCGATGCTGCCGGAGATCCGGCCGTCGATCGGAGCGTTCGGGCGCGGGCACCGCGACGGGCCGATCCCCGGCGTCCCCATCATGGGCGTGCTCGGCGACCAGCAGGCGGCGCTGTTCGGTCAGACCCGCTTCGCCGCGGGCGAGGCGAAGAACACGTACGGGACGGGGTCGTTCGTCCTGCTCAACACCGGGGCCGAACCGGTGGCCTCCGAGCACGGCCTGATCACGACGGTGGCGTACCAGCGGAGCGGCCACCCTCCCGTGTACGCGCTGGAGGGGTCGATCGCGGTCACCGGCGCGCTCGTGCAGTGGCTCCGGGACAACCTGGGCATCATCGAGCGGGCGGCGGACGTCGAGGAACTGGCCGGCGCCGTCGAGGACAACGGCGGCGTGTACATCGTGCCGGCGTTCTCGGGCCTTTTCGCCCCGCACTGGCGGCCGGACGCGCGGGGGACGATCGTCGGCCTGACCCGGTACGCCGACCGCCGGCATCTGGCGCGAGCGGCGCTGGAGGCCGCCGCGTTGCAGACCTGCGAGGTGCTCGACGCGATGCGGAGCGACACCGGGATGCGACTGCGTGAACTGCAGGTGGACGGCGGCATGGCGGCCAACGACCTGTTCCTGCGGATCCAGGCCGACCATCTGGGCCTGCCGGTGGTGCGGCCGGAGAACGTCGAGACCACCACGATGGGCGCGGCCTACGCGGCCGGTCTCGCCACGGGGGCGTGGCCCGATCTGGACACGCTGCGCGGCCACTGGCGGACAGGAGCACGATTCCTTCCGGAGAAGGACGAGCGATGGCGACGGGGCCGGCGCCGCGCCTGGCGGGAGGCTGTCAGCCGATCCCTGAACTGGACGGGAGAGTAACCACATGATCGAAACGACCAGGTTGGGCCCGCGTGAACGCGCCGAGAACTGGCGGCGGCTCGCGAGTGAGCACTTCGACATCCTCGTGGTGGGCGGTGGGATCACCGGCACCGGGGTCGCACTCGACGCCGCCACCCGGGGCCTGCGGGTCGCCCTCGTGGAGGCGCGCGACTTCGCCGCGGGCACCTCGTCCCGGTCGAGCAAGCTGTTCCACGGCGGCCTGCGGTACCTGGAACAGCTCAACTTCGGCCTGGTGAAGGAGGCGCTGCGCGAGAGGGAGCTGATGCTCACCCGCATCGCGCCGCACCTGGTGAAGCCGGTCTCGTTCCTCTATCCGCTTCGGCACCGGTTGTGGGAACGCCCGTACGTCACCGCCGGGCTGACGCTGTACGACACCATCGCCGGACAGAGGTCCGTGCCCCGCCACCGGCAGCTCTCCCGGAACGCCGCGCGCCGGCTGTGCCCGTCGCTGCGCCCGGACGCGCTGGTCGGCGCGATCCGGTACTACGACGCCCAGGTCGACGACGCCCGGCACACCATGACGGTGGCTCGCACCGCCGCCGGCTACGGAGCCACGGCGCTGAACTCGGCCGAGGTCGTGGAGTTCCGCCGGGCCGGCGACCGGATCGTGGGCGCCCGCGTACGCGACGTCGAGACGGGCCGGCACGCCGACGTGGCCGCGACGGTGGTCGTCAACTGCGCCGGCGTGTGGACCGACGACCTGCATCGCCTCGCCGGGCGGCGGGGACAGTACAACATCCAGGCGTCCAAGGGCGTGCACCTCGTGGTGCCGGGCGACCGGATCCACTCCACCACCGGGCTGATCCTGCGCACCGAGCGCTCGGTGCTGTTCGTGATCCCCTGGGGCGCGCACTGGATCGTCGGCACGACCGACACGAGCTGGTCGCTGGGCAAGGCGCATCCGGCGGCGACCGAGGCCGACATCTCCTACATCCTCGACCACGTGAACGAGGTCCTGACCACACCGCTCACGCGCGACGACATCGAGGGCGTCTACGCCGGGCTCCGGCCGTTGCTCGCCGGGGGGACGGACCAGACCGCCAGGCTGTCCCGCGAGCACGCCGTCACCCGCACCCAGCCCGGCATGATCTCCGTGGCCGGCGGCAAATACACGACATACCGCGTCATGGCGGCCGACGCCGTCGACGCCGCCGCCACGGACCTCGGACGTCCGCTCCCGGCCGGCGTCACCGACCGCGTGCCGCTGCTCGGAGCGGAGGGCTACCCGGCGCTCAAGAACCAGGCCGGCCTCCTCGCCGGACGCTACGGCGTACCGGTGTGGACGATCCACCGCCTGCTCGGCCGGTACGGCTCGCTGATCGGCGAGGTGCTCGCGCCCTCCGGAGCGGATCCGTCACTCCTCGAGCCGGTGACCGGGGCCGAGGGCCACCTGAAGGCCGAATTCCGCTACGCCGCCACGCACGAGGGCGCCCTGCACCTCGACGACCTGCTCACCCGCAGATCGCGGGTCTCCATCGAGAGCACCCACCGGGGGACGGAAGCCGCCGCCGAGGTGTCCGCGATCGTCGCCGACCCCCTGTCCTGGGATGACGCACGGAGGACTCGGGAGATCGACGCCTACCGGGCCAGGGTCGAGGCCGAGCGGCGCGCGCACGCGGAAGCGGACGACTCGGCCGCGGAAGCGGTCCGGTTGGGCGCGCCGGACAGCCGCGCTGTCTTCACGAACTCCGAATGATCACGCGGTGGCCGTTGCCCTGTGGCCCCAACGCTTAAAGATCGCGAAGTGTCACCGGAGCGCCAACGGGCGGCCGGGCGGGTTCTGTCACCGCGTGACGCTGTACCAGCTGGCGATGGCGTGGATGTAGGGCACTTCGCAGTAGGCGTACGACGTCCTGCCGGGGACGGTTGCCCAGTCCCCCCAGAACCACTTCGTGCTTCCACCGCTGGTCCGGCACTGGACGCCGGCGGCGACGTACCCGACCCCGCTTGTGCACCAAGCCTGGGATGAGGCGGAGGCGGTATAGAGCTTGTTGATGCAGCCTGACGGCAGAGGGTCGGCCCAGGCCGCACTCGGAGTCAGGGCCGGCAAGCAGAGCATCGCGGCACCGGCGAGGGCTAAGGGCAGCTTTTGCAGTTTCATGCCGTCAAGGTAGAAGGGCTCTGTTTGGTTCACGTTGGTTCCCTGTTGGAGCCGGGACGCCGCAGATGGCGGAGCACATCAGCCGTGTCCACGCCGGCGACTACGGCGTCTACGGGGTTCGTGAGGTCTGGCGGCGACTGCACCGTGAAGGCATCGAGGTGGCGCGCTGCACCGTCGCCCGGCTGATGCGTGAGCTCGGCCTGCACGGTGCCCTCCGCGGTAAGACGATCCGTACCACGGTGCGCGACGACGGCCATGAACGTGCCGCCGGCCAACCGGGTGGGCCGGCGCCTGCGCCGCGCCATGATCCCGCGCGGTTCGCCAACCGGAGATCAGCGAGGAGTACACGCCCTTGCGGAGGATCAACGCCAGGCATCCAACAAAGACCCAACAGCGGCCCAACAGCCGGCCCCTAGTGTGCTTCACGATCAACGACCCGAGGGAGATCATCGTGAACGATCGCAAGACCCGCCGCCTGTGGATGTCAGCGCTCGGCATGGCCGCGGCTCTGACGAGTTTCACACTCATGACTCCGGCTCAGGCCCAGGCCACCACGCAGGCCACCACCATGATGGTCTTTTCCTGCAAGTACGACGCAAACGTGAGGACGACCCCATTCACCAACCAGGACAACATCGCGTACGTCTGCAAGAAGGGCACGACCATCTATCCGGACTGCTTTGCCCATGTCGGTTCCACGGTCAACGGCAGCAATCTGTGGTACTCCCTTCCCAACCAGCATGACGGCACGAATTACTGGATCCACTCCAGCCAGGTCCAGACGTCGGGCGGCGGCGGTCTCGGCTTCTGCTGAGGCCGCATGGACGTCGAGGGCTGCCCGAGCGAGATCTACTCGCGCGAAGACGGCCCCGCGCCAACGACTCCCGTGGCTCCGCACAGTTCGGAGCCTGTCACTTGGAATCGCTGCGTGAGGTGGCCCGTGGCGGCCCGTTCGGGCCCACTCTGACCGGGTGATCACGCTCCGGGTCGCCTCTCGAGCAGAGACGTCATCGGATCCGCTCGGCCGCGACGTCAACGCACGGACAGGATCGGAGCCCGCCGACGGCAGTCATCCCGCCTTCCAAGCTTCCCTGGCGATCAGCCTGGACCACACCCGCTGCTCGCATCACGACCGACCTCTTCAGGTCGCGGTATGGATTGCCGGCTGGGGGAACCTCATAATCGGCTGAGTGGATTTCGGGGTGCTCGGGGCGGTAACGGTCGACGGCGCGACGATTCCGGCCGGCAAGCAGCTGTCCTTGCTGGCGGCGCTGGTGTGCCACGCCAACCGGCCGGTGTCCGGCGATGCCCTGGCGCAGGCGGCATGGCCATCCGCGGCGCCTTCGCCGAGCACGTTCCGCTGGCATCTGCATCGGTTACGCGCCATGGTCGGAGACAGGCTGGTGCGCCGCGGCAGCGGCTACATGCTGATCGTTGCCGATGACGAACTGGACTCGCTCCGGTTCACACAGTTGATCCAACGCGCTGCCGCCGCGCCGGCCGAGCGTGCCTTGCCCTTGCTGGATCAGGCATTGGCCCTGTGGCGAGGCGCGCCGTACGGCGGGCTGCACGATCTGGAGGAGATCAAAGTCGAGGCCGCCACACTGCGGGAGGCACGGCTGGAAGCGATCGAGGCACGTGCGAAGGCTCTGATGTTGTTGGGGCGCTTCGCCGAATGCGCCGGTGATATGGCCACCGCGGTGGCCGAACAACCGCTGCGTGAATCGTTCATCGAGCTGTGGTTGCGTGCCCTGGCCGCAGCCGGTCGCCCCGCTGAAGCACTCCGGCTGTACGGTCAGACCCGCGCCAAGCTGGTGGAGGAACTCGGCGTCGAGCCGAGCGGTCCGCTGCGCCGCCTCCATGAGGAACTGCTCCGCCATGATCCGGCCCCCCGCCTGCTGCCGCCCGACGTGCATGCCTTCACCGGCCGTACGAAGGAACTGGGCGTGCTGGATCAGCTCCTGCACGGCCCGGCGAACGTGGCCGTCATCAGCGGAGTGGGCGGCGTCGGCAAATCCGGGTTGGCGCTGCACTGGGCCCATCATTCCAGCGATCATTTCCCCGACGGGCAACTCTATGCCGACCTCGGCCGGCACCCCGCAGCCGACGTGTTGCCCCGCTTTCTGGCCGCGCTCGGCGTCATCCTCATCCCTGAGGACCACACCGCCCGCGTCGCACTGTACCGCCAGATCCTGGCGGAGCGACGGATGCTCATCATCCTCGACAACGCGCCCGGGTCCGCGCACGTGGAGCCGCTGCTCCCAGGAGCAGCGGGCTGCGTGACGGTGGTCACCGGGCGCAGCAGATTCGAGAAGCTGGTAGTCGATTCCGGGGCGTTGCTGATTCAGCTTGATGTGCTGCCTCCCGCCGACGCCACGCTGCTGGTGAGCCGGATCGCCCGCATCGAACCGGGCCATGCGGCCCCGCTGGTCGAGCTGTGCGCCAGGCTGCCGCTCGCTCTTCGCGTGGCCGGCGCCCGGCTGGTGACCCGGCCCGGCTGGACCCCGGAGGTTTTGGCCGCGAGACTCACCGAGGAACGGCGGCTGGATGAGCTGCGTGTGGGTGACCGGGATGTGCGCGCCAGTCTGGAGGCCGGCTATCAGGACCTGCCTGACGCTGAGCGGGTCCTGTTCGAGCGGCTTGGTCTGTTGCCGGTGCCCACCTTCACCGCCTGGATGGCCGCCGCCCTGCTGATGGTTCCTGTCAGCACAGGCGGGGACCTGCTGGAACGGTTGGCCGAACGGCAGCTGCTCCAGCCTGAGGGCCTCGACGTCGCTGGACAGGAGCGATACCGCTTTCATGATCTGATCCGGCTGCTGGCCCGCGAGCGTGCCGGGAACGGGCCGGTGCAGGACACCGTTCGTGACCGCTTCCTGTCGTGCCTGCTGGCGCTCGTCAAAGACGCCTGTGCGCGTGATGAGTACAGGGGAGGGTTCCGCCTGCTGGACAGCGGCGCCCCGCATTGGCGGCCGCGGGGCCGGGTGCTGCCCGATGAGCCGATGAGGTGGATGGCGGCCGAGCGCGAGACCCTGATCGCCGGCATTCGTCACGCCGCCGAACGCGGACACGCCGCCATGTGCTGGGACCTCGCGCTGGCCGGCGTTCGGCTGTTCGAGATCCACGGACAGTTCGTGGACTGGGAGCAGACCTCGCAGCTGGCTCTACGGGTGTGCCGCGACCACGGCGAGACGCAAGGCGCGGGGGCGATGCTCGCCTCGCTGTGCGCGGTCGAGGCGTTTCGGTATCGGCGCGAAAAGGCCCTCGCCCTGGCCGAGGAAGCACTGCCGCTGCTGGGCGAGAGCTCCATCAAGGCGCTGACGCTGGCCAACCTCAGCGCCGCGGAACTGGCGCTGGGAGACACAGAGGCCGCCCTGGCACACCTCACCCAAGCCGTGTCGATGGCCGCCAGGGTGGGTGACGCCCTCAGCGAGGCCGTCCTGCTCGCGCGCCTGGCCCCCCTTCAGGGGGCGACCCACGCCCGATGCTGGACAGGGCCATGCAGCTCGCGGCAGGCAACCCGCGCATGTCCTCGCTGATCTCGCTGGCCGACCTTCACGCCTCGGTGAGAGCCGGTCGCCACGCTGACGCGCAGACGCTGTCGATACGGCTCCTCACCGACGCCCGCCGCTATGGCGACCGGGTGCTGGAACGAGTGGCACTGTGCCTGCGCGCCGACAGTCTCACCGCTCTGCGGCGCCCGGCCGAAGCGGCCGCCTGCCTGCGCCGCGCTCACGAGTTGGCCGTGATCCAGAACGTGCCGACGGAGGCCCGGCGGATATCCGCCCTCCTCCAGGCCCAGCGCCCACTCACGGCCGAGGGCCTGTCCGCGCACGAACCCCGGATGTGAGCCTCACCTGACAGCAACGGGCTTTCGGCACCCAACGGAGACTCGATGCCGCTTTCCGTCCGGTCGTGGACCTGCCTCTCCTGCGGTGCGGTCCACGACCGGGACGTGGACGCGGCGACCGACATCCTGGCGGACGGGTGAAACGCCTGCGGAGGGTCGGTGAGACCGGCCCCGGAGGCTTCCGGGGAGGCGCGGCCCGATGAAACAGGAACTCCTGCGGGTGACCGTGGGAATCTCCTCCTTTCAGGAAGGAGAGGATGTCAACCGGACGGTGATGGATCCGCCGGGGCTGACTCTGGCCGAGGGCGGGGTGACCGTGATCTCGCTGGGAGAGAGGAAGGGGCCGGAAGGACTGGAAGCAGCGGAAGGAGTGGGCAACGGGCAGGCAGGCTCGCCGCTCTGGGGGCCGACGCGGATGGCGGTCCACGCGGCCTTGGTCGCGTTCGCCTCGGCGCAGCCGTAGAGGTTTTTGGCGGCCAGTACGGTGGCCAGGCGTGCCCTGGCGTATGACCAGCCAAGGGCCTTGCGCTGGAGTCCCTGGTAGAAGATCCGGGCGGCTTTCTGGATGCCGATGCCGGTCAGTGAGGACGGGCCCGCGCAGACCGGGCTGGCGGGTTTGCCCGGCGGGTTGGTGCCCTCGGCGAGCAGGTAGAACCAGTGGTCCTGCGGTCCGCCGTCGGGGAGTGTGCCCTGGGGCGGAGGGTAGCAGCTCCGGTGACCCGTCAGTGAGGGGTCGTACATGTGCATCATCGGTCCCCCGCCATCCACGTTCACCTCCTCGCCGATCAGGTAGTCCGGCTCGTCCAGGGCGAGGGGGTGGTCGACGTAGTGCTCGGTCAGGGTGCCGAAGATCTCGTTGGCCGACCGGTTGAGGGACTGCGCCTCCAGGCCGTCGCCGCCGTAGGAGCCGGTTTTTTCGTAGACGATGCCGCCGTACACGAAGCCGACCACGTCGAGGGAGGTGAGCTGTTTGGTGTGGGCGGTGTTGTAACCGAAGGCGGCGCGGACGCCGTCCCAGTAGGCGTTGACCTGGTTCACGCCGACGGACGCCGGGTAGGCGTGGCCGGCTCCGTCGACGCCGTTGCGTCCCAGCCAGTCGCGCAGCATGTCCCAGTGCTTCTGCGCGGCGAACATGACGTCGACGCAGCCGGTCTCCAGGTCGAGGGCCGTTCCGTTTCCCCAGGTGTCGGTCGACTTGGTGAAGACGGGGCCGTTGAAACGGCCGCAGTTCAGGCCGGGGCGGGTGGGGTCGCTCAGGGAGTACAGGCCCCCGGAGTACGTGGTCTGGATGGTCACCGGGTTGCCGTTGAAGTGACCGTTGCCTGAGCCGAGGAGCGTCTGGCCGGAGGAGAGGTTCCCGTCCGTGCCCGCACCGTGTGCCGTGGCGAGCCGGGGCACCGTGCCCGTGGTCTGCGCGCCGCTCGCCGGCGCCGGCGTGCCCGTGGCGACGACCGTCATGAGGGCGAACACTCCCAGCGTGGTTTTGGGGTTCATACGCGATGACTCCTCATCCGCAAGCGCAAGGAGCCGTGGCCGGCCAGGGCTGCCCCAATGGTGACATCGACATGAGGGGCGGAGAACCCTGCACATCCTCATATTTCGGGCGTATGGCCTCTCGATGGGCGCACGGGCCGGGGGCCGGAAAACGTGTTCCAGCCCCCGGGAGGAGTCCTCGTGACTTCGGCCGTGAACCCAACGAAGCAGGGCCCGGCCATCACGGCTTCCGGCAGCCTCGACGCGACCTCAAAGGCTCTCTTCGTCGGCCGTCCGGATGTCGGCCGGTCTCGAACCCGATGCCGGGGCCCGCTCGCTCAGTCGTGCCTTGCGGCCTGCTTCCTGGACCATGCGGCGGCGTCGACGCCGTATCGGACCAAGAGGCGCGCGAACCGGATCCGCTCCTCCGGCGACCAGGCGGCGGTGATCTCCTGGAACGCTTTTCGCTGTTCGGCGGCGAAGCGGTTGCGTTCGGCCTCGCCGTGCTCGGTGAGTTCGAGCACGGTACGGCGTCCATCGAACTGGGACGCCGCCCGGCGCAGCAACCCCTCCTCTATGCAGGCGGCGACGGTCCGGCTGGCCACCGGCTGGGTGACGCCCATCTCGGCGGCGAGGCCGCCGACGGTCGTCTCGCCCGGCGCATCGGCGATCACATTGAGTACGAGGTTGCGGGAGAGATCCTTGCTCGATGCCGGTGCGCGTCGTCGCAGACGTGACAGCGCCGGGCCGATCTGGTCCAGCACCAGGTCGTCGGGGGGCCGCTCAGAGAAAGACGCGCTGCTCATGTGCCCGAGTCTAGGCCCGCACCCGCACATTTGCATACCTTCTTGCAAATACATAGCATCGGGTATGCAAATGTCACGAGCGAGGAAACGAGGCGGACTGCCATGGCACTCACCGCGATCACCAACGCCCGGGTCTTCGACGGGGAGAAGACCCTCGGCGTGCAGACCGTGGTCATCGACGGCGCAAGGATCGCTCGTGTCGGTGGCGATGCTCCCCGGGGCAGCGAAACGGTCGACGGCAGCGGCGCCACACTGCTGCCGGGACTCATCGATGCCCATGTTCACTCCGCCCCGGGCTCCCTGGCGCTCGCCCTGCGGTTCGGGGTGACGACCGAACTGGAGATGCAGGGGATGAACACCCGGGAGAACCGGGGGCTCATCACCGACGACGACACCGTGGCCGACGTGCGTTCCGCCGGCTTCGCCATCACACCGCCCGGCGGTCACCCGAGCGAGCTGATGCCCGAAGGATTCCGGCCGAAGTGGGACCTCCCGCCGGTGATGCCCCTGATGCCGTTCTCCACCACTCCGGAGGAAGCGGCCGCCTTCGTCCCCCAACTCCTCGCTCGGGGCTCTGACTTCATCAAGTTCATGATCGACGACGGCAGCGTGGAGGGACATCCCGGGCTGCCATCGCTCGACCAGGCCACCGTGAACGCCGGTGTAGCGGAAGCCAAGAAGTACGGTGCCCTCACCGTGGCCCACGCGCTGACCGTGGAGGCCACCAGAATGGCCGCCGAAGCCGGCATCGACGGCGTCACCCACGTGTTCATGGACCAGCCGCACACCGCCGAGATCATCAGCCTCATCAAGGACGCGGGCATGTTCGTCATTCCCTGCATCAGCCTCAACGCCTCGATGATGGGGATCACCGGCAGCGCACTCGCCGGCGACCCCCGAGTCGCCGCACGCCTCGACAGCAAGTGGGACCAGACCCTGCGCTCCAGCTACAACCGCTACCCGCAGGGCAAGCTCGACGACGTGTACGACACCGTGCGCGCTCTGGACGCCGCCGGCATCGACGTGCTGGCCGGCACCGACGTCTCCATGCCAGAGACGTTCTTCGGGGGCCTGGCACACGGAGCGAGCCTGCACCACGAACTGCAGTACCTCGTGGCCGCCGGCCTCACACCCTCACGGGCCTTGCGAGCAGCCACAGCGACCACAGCCCGCCGCTTCCACCTCAGCGACCGAGGCCGCATCGCCGAGGGGCTCCGTGCCGACCTTCTGCTGGTCGACGGCGACCCGACCAGCAACATCAGCGACACCCTCAACACCCGCGCCATCTGGCGTCGCGGCACCCGCCTGACGGAATGACCGCAGTCCGCCGTCGTGCGGTATCACGGCGGGGACCGCAGGCTCCTTCATGGTGAGGTGGCGACTTCCGGCCTGGCTCACGAGTGGTTGCAGGGCACCTGCCTCTCTGTCGATCTCCCTCCGGGCGCTGACCCGGATCCCCTGGTGAAGATCCTTACCGGCCCGGAAGAGGCGGGTGCGCTTTTCTGGGAGATCGACCCCTGAGATCGCGGATCGCGGCGCCGAACTACGGCGGCGCGAACACGGCGCCGCGAAAGTCACCTGCCGGGCCCGACAGGGCGCCGTGGGCCGGCTGGGCGCGCATCATCGAGAGGCCAGGCAGCGCGATGGTGTCCGGTTCGGCGCCGGGCCGTCGCCCGCGATCAGTGCGCTACCGCCGGGCGGCAGCGGTCCGCTGGCGTGCCGATTCGTACAGCACGACAGTCGCGGCGGTCGCCGCGTTCAGGGAGCTGGCGGACCCGGACATCGGGATCCGGACGAGCTGGTCGCAGGCCTCACGCCAGCCGGAGCTGAGACCGGTGGTCTCATTGCCGATCAAGGTCAGCGTGGGTTGCGTGAAGTCGTACTCGGCGGCATCCAGTGCGCCGTGCTCGTCGGTCCCCACGATGCTCATGCCGATGCCGTTGGCGCGGACGTCAGCGACCCAGGACAGAACGGCCTGGTGTGAGGGCACCCGGACCACGGGTAGGGCGAACAGCGAGCCGGTGCTCGCCCGGACCGCCTTCGGGTCGTACACGTCGGCGGCATGGCCGGTGATGATGATCCCGGAGGCGCCGAAAGCGTCTGCGGACCGGACGAGGGTCCCGATGTTGCCGGGGCTGGTGGGCCGATCGAACACGACGGTGAGCATGGCCGGCGCGGCCGGGATTCGGCACAGGTCGTCCTCCGGCAGCGCGACCACGGCCAGCAGCTCCGGAACCGTGTCCGCCTTACCTCCCAGCTCGTGCATCAGTTCACGGGAGACGGCGATCTTCTCGGCTCGGACTGTGTCCAGAGCCTCATGTGCCCAGCCGGACAACTGAACGCCGGTGTTGTAGAGCAGCTCCCGGATCTGCCAGCCGTGTTCGACGGCCATGGCGATCGGGCGCACGCCCTGCACGAGGAATTCACCGCGACGCTGCCGCTTGGTCCGATTCCGGAGGAGAGCCTGCCACTGCTGGAATCGTGCATTGCGGCCACTCACCCGCAGACCCACCGCTATCCATGCCTCCGTCGTACATGACCCACCCATGCCCCGCCTGCCGCGCCGAGCGCGTCTACCCGGCGCTGTCGTTGGCGCCGTCCCCGTCCGGGCCGGGGGTATCCCGTCCCAGGCCCCGGCGGATCGCGATCTCCACGGGCGAGTACGCGCCGTCGGCCCGCTCCAGTTCGTACGGCGCGGCCGGCATCAGCGGCGGCTGGGCCATGAGGCGCGGCCTCACCCCATGGTGTGGTTGCGCCGCGTGCACCAGGAACGGGTGGCACAGGAAGACGTCACCCGGGAACCCGGTGGCAAGGGCGAGCGGCCGGTGGTCGGACGCCGCCACCAGATCGGGCGCGAGGGTCAGCCCGCTCGCCCCGTCCTCCCCGTACTTCTCCAGCACCTTGGGCACGTCGAGGTGTGAGCCGACCCGGATCCGGGTCGGGGCGTCCTCCTCACCGACCTCGCTGAACAGGAACAGCATCAGCAGCGCCCGGCCGCGGGAGCGCACATTTGTGAAGTACCAGCTCTCGCCCTCCGGTAGATAGCTGCCCTCGATGTGCCAGCCCGCGTCGTTCGGCTCCTCCTGGTGCGGGAAGCGCAGCGGGAACGTGCCCAGCGAGTAGCGCGGCTCCCAGCGCCCCGCGCCGACGAGGAGGTCGTACGCATGGTGGAGAAACGGGGAGTTGGGTGCGGCGGCGAACGGCCCCTGTGCCATGCCGGCCACCCAGTGCACGGGCTGTGTCCACGTCGCTGGATCGTCCGGTTCGCAGCCCGTCTCTCGCCACAGTAGCCGCGCGCAGTCCGCGGCCACACGCGGCGCGACGGCACCCTCCAACTTCACGAAGCCGTCGCGAACAAAGCGGGATACCAAGGTCGTGTCATCCATGCCCCCATCGTGCGGCGACATCGGTCCCGATCGCCCGACACTTTCCGCGCCGCTTCTGTCGGGTGTGCGGCAACAGCGCCGGCGCACGATCGGATCGAACCGCAGCGGTCGGCCGCGACCGGTGCGCCTTCAGCCAAGGTCGACGTCGGGAGAAGGTCTGATGATCTCGACCCGACCGACTCCGCCGACGTCATCCGAGGTCCGATAGGGCAGGCTAAATGCCGCCATTCGGCACGGACGCGGCTCGACGAGGCATTCGGGCGGGCATTCCGGGCGGTCCACGGCGTCGGCCCTGGTGACATGCGACGCGCCGGAGGCCCCGTCGCACCACCGGTTCAAGTTCCGCCTGACCGCCGAAGGGAGCGAATACATGGACACCCGCATCGTCGACCATCCCGCGTTCCGGCTCGTGGGGCACGCTGCCCGCGTTCCGCTGATCCGCCATGGCATCAACCCGCACATCCAGCGGCACATCGCCGCGCTGTCGGCGGAGGAGCACCTGCGTTTGAAGGCACTGGGCAACACTGAGCCGAGCGGTCTGCTCGCGGTCAGCGACGACCTCCATCCTGACTGCGACGAGGGCAGCGAGCTGACCTACCTGCACGGGGTCGCCGTGTCCCCGGATACGCCGATCCCCGGCGGCCTCGACATCATCGAGGCCCCGGCCGGCACATGGGTGGTCATCCGGACCGCGGGGCCGCATCCGCGGACCCTGCAGAAGACCTGGGCCGCGGCCGCAGCCGAGTGGTTCCCCTTCAACCCGTGGCGTCTGCGGCCAGGCCCGGAGATCGTCGCGGTGCTCGAACCGACGAACGACTTCAGCACCGCGACCTGTGAGCTCTGGCTGCCCGTCGAGCCGGCGTGACGACCCGGCGAGCACCCGGACGCCAGCACCGCGGATCCATCCGGCCCGAGCACGGGCACCTCAACGAGCAGCTCCAGCTGGCGGGCGGGCTTCGATCATCCGGCCTGGTTCCTCTGACCAGGAGATGTCTCCGGACGGGGTGCGCCTTTCACAGCGCTCGCGGCGACATCTGTCACGTGGGGTTCGGCGCGACCCCGCCCCGGTGGGGGAGGGGCCGTGACCTGTGGGGACCGATTCATCCGAGTACCGGGTAGTTCGCGCGGAACACGTTGTGCGGGTCACGGGCCTGCTTGATCTCCCGCAGCCGCGTGAGCGCGCTGCCGGAGAAGGACTGCGCCGCCGTCTCGCCGGGGGACAGCAGGGTGTACGGCTTGCGCCCGCTGACGTAGGCCCCCAGGTCGGCGACGACCTCGGCCTGCTTGGCGCGCGTCGCATCGGCCGCGTGCGGCAGGCCGAGGCCCAGCAGGCCGAGCAGGTACGGCTCAGCCACCGCGCCGCTCGCACCGGCCCCGTCGCCCGGCTCGGCGAGCGCCCCGCCCAGATGCCTGATCTGCAGGTTGATGAGCGGTTCGACCGGCTTGGCCAGCAGCAGCTCCACCGCGTCCGCGTCCAGCCCGGTGAGCAGTTCCGCACGAGCGATGGATGGGGCCGGATCGGTGGGCTCGGCGGTGATGGTGCCCAGGTCGGCGACGGGGACGACGCCGCGGCTGTCGGAGATCGCACCGTCGATCTTGTCGATGCGCGCCAGCAGGTCCTCCGCCTGGGCCGCCTCACCCAGGTAGGCCAGGTCCAGCGTCACCATCGGCGGCGCGCCGGGGGGCTGGAGCCGGTTGATCCAGACACTGAGTTCACGTGGCGCTTCGCTGGTGATGTCCAGGAACGCGTCGTACACCTCCCTGGTGCGGTGCTCCGGCCAGATCACCCGCCCGCCGTACAGGACCGGCGCGGGATGCAGTTCGAGTTCGAGCGCGGTCACCATCGTGAAGTCCCCGCCGCCGCCGCGCAACGCCCAGAACAGGTCGGGATCGGATTCGGCGGTCACCCGGCCGGGTTCGCCGTCGGCGTCCACGATGTCGATGGCCCGCACGCTGTCGGAGGCGAAGCCGTGCTTGCGGCTGAACCAGCCGACCCCGCCGCCCAGGGTGTAGCCGGTGACGCTGACCCCTGGCGCACTGCCGGACAGGCCGGTCAGGCCCAGCGGGCCGGCCGCCGCGAGCACCTGCCCCCACTTCACGCCCGCGCCCACCCGGGCCACGCGCTCCTGCGCGCGTATCTCCACTTCGTTCAGCAGTCCGGTACGCAACAGGATCAGGCCTTCCACGTCGCCGGAGGCGCCGTGGCCGCTCGGCTGCGCGGTCACCGTCATACCCGCCCGACGCGCGTAACGCACGAGCGCCGCCACGTCGTCGGCATCCGCGGCCTCCGCCACGGCCGCCACCGGCTGCCTGACGGTCAGATTCCACGCGGTGGCCGCCTGCTCGAAGCCGTCGTCACCGGGCAGGAGCACGCGCCCCTTGAGGACACCGCGTAGATCGTTGATCGTCATCGTCTTCTCCTTGGTCGAGTTCTCAGAAATGCGAAGGAATACGTGTTCTGGGGCCACCCCTGCGGGGGCGCGGACGTCAGGCGGGCTGCGCGGCGGGCGCCGGGGCGGTGGCCTTCGGGGCCTTGCGGGCCTTGCTGGTCTCGCGGAGGATCAGCGACCCCGTGACCGCGATCAGCGCCGCGGTCAGGCCGTGGATGCCAAGCGCGGCGGCCGTGGATCCGTGGTGGGCCAGGACGTTGACCATGTCGCCGAACGGGGCGACGGCCACCATCAGCAGGACCCAGCCCAACGGGCGGCGGTGGCCTGTCACCAGCAGGATGCCCATGGTCAGGCCCATCGCGATCTCGCGGCTGCCCTTCACGATGGAGAAGCCGCTGCCGTCAGAGGGCCAGTTCGCCAGCCCCGGGAAGGTGGTCCCGAGGGGCAGGACGAAGGACGACCCGAGGTAGAGGGTGAACAGGACGACGACGGCGGCCAGGACGGTGTTGAGCTTCTTCAGCGACATGGTCGTTCTCCTTGCGTGTACGGACGGGCAGGGTTCAGCCGCGGACACGGCGGAGCACGCGGTGGACGATCTCCATGTCCCGGGTGTTGACGCTCATCTGTTCCGGCCCTTCATCGGTTGCGACGTGTTCAGACTGCTCCCGGGTGTTTGGAAGGGATTTGGAGAAGGTTTGGAACGTCCACGTAAAATGTGCGGATCATGGTCTTCGTCCGGGTGCTGGGCTCTTTCGCGGCCGAGGTCGGCGGCGAGCCCGTTCCCCTGGGCGGGCCGCGGCAGCGGGGCGTGCTGGCGTTGCTGGTGGCGGCGCGCGGGCAGGTCGTGCCGGTCGACCGGATGATCGAGGACCTGTGGCGCGGGGAGCCGCCGGCGCGGGCGCTGATGTCCTTGCAGGCGTACATGTCCAACCTGCGCCGGCTGCTGGAGCCCGGACGTCCGCCGCGCACGCCGGCCCGGCTGCTGGTCAGCGCGCCGCCCGGCTACGCGCTGCGGCTGCCCCGGAGTCGGTGGACGCGTGGCGGTTCGAGGACCTGCTGGGCCAGGCCCGTACGGACACCGACCCGCGCCTCGCCCAGGCCCGGCTCGCCGAGGCGCTCGGACTGTGGCAGGGGCCGGCGTTCGCCGAGGTCGCCGACGAGCCGTGGGCCGCCGCCGAGACCGCCCGGCTGAACGAGCTGCGCCTGGTCGCCACCGAACTGCACGTCGCGGCAGGTCTGCGAACCGGCGACCCCGCCGCGGTCGTTCCCGAGGCCGAGCGGCTCACCCGCGACGAGCCGCTGCGCGAGGAAGGCTGGCGGTTGCACGCCCTGGCACTGTGGAGCAGCGGTCGCCAAGCCGACGCGCTGGCCACGCTCCGCCGCGCCCGCGGCATCCTCGCCGAGGAGCTCGGGCTCGACCCCGGCCCGGACCTGACGGCGTTGGAGGAGGCGATCCTCACCCGGCGCACGGACGTCCTGCGCGCGGCCGTACCCCCGCCGCCGCCGACCGCGCCGCGGCCGCGGCCGGCTCCGATCAACGAGGCGCCGTTCATCGGACGCGAAACACAGCTGTCGGCCCTGGTCACGGCCGCCGCCGAGGCCGCCGCCGACGGCGCCGGCATCGCCCTCGTCACCGGCGAGGCCGGGCTCGGCAAGTCGACGCTGCTGGAACACCTGGGCAGGCGGCTCGAACGTGACGGGTGGCTGGTCGCCGTCGGCCGCTGCCCCGACGTCGACAGCGCGCCACCCGCGTGGGCCTGGACCGAGGCGCTGAGAGCCGTCGCCGCGACCACGTCGCCGGGGGAGTTCGCGGGCGACCTCGCGCCGCTGCTCACCGACACCGGGCCGGTGAACGCCGACGCCACCGCGGGACGGTTCCGTCTGCGCCAAGCCGTGTGGAGGTGGCTCGCGGCGGTGGCCACGAAACGCCCGGTCGCCGTCATGCTGGACGACCTGCACTGGGCGGACGCCGCCACGCTGGAACTGCTCGGCGGCGGCCTCGGCATGCGGGCCCCGCTCCTGGTCGTCGCCGCGTACCGCGCGGACGAGAGCGCGCACCTCACCGAAACGCTGGCCTCCCTCGCCCGCGCCACGCCCCTCCGCCTGGCGCTGCCGGGGCTGGACGGCGAGGCCGTCGCGCGGCTCGTACGGGCCGAATGCGAGGCCGACGAGGAGACCATCGCAAGGATCGCCGAGCGCACCGGCGGAAACCCGTTCTACGTGCGCGAAAGCGCCCGGCTGCTGAATGGCGAAGGCGCGCTGGTCGCCCTCTCCGAGGTCCCCGAAGGCGTACGGGACGTCCTGCGCCGCCGGCTCGCACGGCTGCCCGAAGGAGGCGTGGCCATCCTCCGGCTGGCCGCGGTCGCAGGCCGGGAAAGCTCGGTGGACGTCCTCGTCAAGGCCGCAGACACCGACGAGGACGGCGTGATGGACGCCCTCGACGCGGGCGTCATCGCCGGGCTCCTCGACGAGCCCGCCCCCGGACGCGTCCGCTTCGTCCACGCCCTCGTCAGGGACACGCTCATCGCCGACCTCAGCAGATTGCGCGCCACCCGGATGCACGGCCGGATCGCCGCCGCCCTTGAAGGCACCGACGACATCGCCGCGCTGGCCCACCACTACGCGCGCGCCGGCTCACCGAAGGCCGTCGGCTACTGCGTCCAGGCCGCCGAGCTCGCCGAGGCCCGCTACGCCCACGACGTGGCGGCCGACCTCCTCACCGACGCCGTCACCAACTCGACCGGCCCGGACGAACGCGTCGAATTGCTCGGCAGGCTGCTGCGCGCGCAGATCCGGGCGGGAGCCGTCGCGGCCGCCCGCGAGACACGCCGTGAAGCCGTGGAGTACGCAGAGTCCCTGGGCCGCGACGACCTGATGATCGCCGCATTCACCGCATGGACAGAACCGACCGCCTGGCAGGCCCGTACGTACGGCACGGTGGACCGGCCCATCGTCGACCGCCTGAGCCGCCTGCTGAAGCGCGACCTGCCCCCTCCGGTGCGGTCCCGGCTCCTGACTGCGTACGCCAACGAACTGGTCGGCGAGGACGACCCGACCGTTCTGGAGGCGGCGCAGGAGGCACTCGACCTCGCCACCGGCCCCCGGCTGCGGGCCGCGGCACTCCAGATCCTGTCCGAAGTCCACGGCGACGCCGCCCTCTGCCGGGAGCTCGTGGAGATCGGCATCGAGCACGACCTACCCGTCTACCGCGTCACCGGGCTGCTCAACCATGCTGCCGTCGCCGCTACCGCCAACGACCCGGTGACCATGCGACAGATGACCACCGAGGCCCTGGAACTCGCGCGCGCCTACCGAATGCGCGAGGCGATCGCCGCCACCGAGATCACGCTGGCGTCCCTGGCGCTCATCGAAGGCCGATCCGCCGACGCCGAGCTCCTTTACGTCAAGGCCGACGAGGGCATGCGGCGCGCCGGATCGGTGCACGCCGAGGGCTTTCTCCAACTCGCCCTGGCGGCGATCCGGCTGAACGACGGCACGCTCGGTGCGCACCTGGACGATGTCCGCGCCCTCCACGCGACCTTGGGTTCCATGACCTCCGACCTGCTCGCGCTCGCTCTCCACGCCAACGGTCTGGACGCCGAAGCTCGCGAGGTCCGCGCGTCATCCAGCCCGATCCGCCCCGACTTCTTCTTCACCTTCCTCGCGACGTTGCGCGCGATGGCCGTCGTCGCCTTGAACGACCGTGATGCCGCCGAGGAGATCTACGCGACGCTGCTTCCGCACCGCAACGGCCCTCCGGCGGGCGCCGCGAGCCTGTCGATGGCGCTGCGCCCGGTCGCTCACACCCTCGGCGAACTGGCCGGCCTCCTCGGCCGCGCCGACGAGGCCGCCGCCCACTTCGCCCAGGCCGCCATCATCGCCGACCAATGGAACGCACCCCACTGGGCCGCCGAGGCCCGGTCGCGAACCACCACCTAGCGGACCGGGCACGGCCGGACGTTTCCCGGAGCTGCGTCGTCGTTCCGATGACACCGGGCGAGAGGAACCGGACGAACGTGTACGCGGTCTTCGAGACGGTCGACTACGAGGTACGCGACCTGCCCCTCGGCATGGGCGACGAGGTTTTCCAGGTCGGTGAGATCCGGGTGCGCGAGCGGTTTGGTCAGGTCGTTGAAGATCTCTTCAGCGCGCCGGCAGGACAGCCGGGCCCGCCCGGTGACCGGGTCCAGGTCGTCGGCGGCGAGGGCGACGCGGGCGCGCCGCTCGGGACCGGACAAGGTGGCCAGGTAGGCAGCCGCGCGTGCGGTGTCCAGGCTGCGGGCGACGAAGGGGCCCAGGGGTGGTGGTCAGGCGGTGGTGTCGGGGTGTGACGGGCTGAGGTAGTGCACGGTGCTCTTCTCGCAGTGCGGCTGGAGCAGGGTCTGCAAGTCGTCGGCCGCGGTCTTGAGCAGGTGCCCGTCGCGGGTGGCGGCGACGGTCTCCAGGATGAAGGCGACGCGGGTGGAGTCTTCGGTGACGCGGGTGCGGTGGGCGTCGCGGTGGTTCCAGTGCCGGGTGAGCACGTCGGTGGTGTCGGTGTAGATGATCTCGCCGGGCTTGGGGTTCTCGACGGTGCCGGCCTCACCGAGCGGGGTGAAGGTCTCGCTGCCGTCTGCGTGGCGGATCTCGACGTCGCCGGTGACGTGGTCGAGGTCGAAGGCGCCGGCGGGCAGGCCGTGGCGGACGGAGACGGCGTTGTAGGAGTCGACGGCCGGGTTGATCCGGGGCAGGGTGCCCTTCTTCGCGAGGCGGCGGCCCAGGGCGTCGACGCTGGGCCGGATGCGGCGGGGGTTGGTGCCGAAGGAGCGGTAGGCGGTATGCCACGACTCGATGCGCGGGTCGTTTTCGTCGGCCGGTTGCCAGGCGCCGTCGGCGAGCTGCGCCTCCAGGTCCTCCAGAGTGGCGATGGTGGCGGGCCAGGGCTCGTCGCCGCGCAGACCGGTGGCGGTGACGACGGCGATGAGGGTGTCAGGGAAGGCACCGGCGACGGCGGGGCTGATACGGAAGGTGGTCATCGGGTGGTCCGTTCCGGGAAGGCAGTGGGGCTGCGGGATCAGGTGAGGGCGAGGAGGCTGACGGCGACGGCGGCGGTGCCCAGGCCGATCAGCTGGCCGCGGTGGATGCGCTCGGCGAGGACGCCGCGGGCGAGCAGGACGGTGCCGGCGGGGTACAGGGCGGTGATCACGGCGACGACGGCGAGGTCGCCGCTGCGGGCGGCGAGCAGGAACAGCAGGTTGGCCACCGAGTCCAGCACGCCGGCCGTCGCCGACATCGCGTACGCGGGCTTCTCCGAGCCGAGCCTGCGGTACATCAGCCCGGCCGCGGCCAGGGTGGTCGCGGAGGAGACGGCGCGGCCGATGATCAGCGGGCCCACGCCGCTGTCGGAGGGCGCCTGGTGCAGGAAGACCAGCTGCAGGGCGATGGCGGCCCCGGCGCCGAAGGCCAGCAACAGCGCGGTGCGTGACGGGCGGGCCGACTTCGCGCCGTGTCCGGCGCTGACCAGCACCACGGCCGCCAGCGCCAGCGGCAGGCCGATCAGCCCGGCCAGGCCCAGGTGCTCACCCTGCAGCAGCCCGACGCCGACCGGCAGCATCGCCGAGACCAGCGCGGTGACAGGGGACAGGACGTTCATCGGACCGATCGCGAGCGTGCGGTAGAGCAGAGCGAACGCGGCGGCCGACGCGACACCGGACGCCGCGCCCCAGGCAAGGGTCGCGGGGGCGAAGGAGGCACCGAGGAAGGGCCACAGCAGGAGTTCGACGGTGAGCGAGGCCGGGGCGGCGATCATCACGGTGCGCAGAACGTGAGCCTTTCGGGCCCCGAGGCCGCCGAGGAAGTCGGCGCAACCGTAGGCCAGGGAGCTGCCCAGGGCCAGCAGCAGAGCGATCACGGGTACATCCCTTAATATCAATGGAACGACTACACTGTACAACGAACCGACCGTAAGTCGTCAACAGAACGACTGAGTGGTTCATTCCACTGATCCGCTCATGGAGGGGTGAAGCGATGGCCGAGACCGAGGCGGCACTGCGGACACTCGCGCACAACGTCCGCGCGGCCCGCACCCGCGCCGGGCTGTCCCTGGACGAACTCGGCCGCCGTGCCAAGGTCAGTAAAGGAGCCCTGGTCGGGCTGGAGAAAGCCCAGGGCAACCCGAACTTCGCCACCCTGGTCCGCCTCGCCGACACCCTCGGCGTTTCGGTGTCCGCCCTGATGGAAGGCCGCCCCGAAGAACGCGTCCGGGTGGTGGGCGCCGATGCCGTCATGCCCCTGTGGAGGGGCGAGCACGGCGGCGAGGCCCGGCTCATGCTGACCACCAGCGGCCCGGCGGCCACCGAGATCTGGCGCTGGACGCTGGAACCCGGCGAGGAGTACCCCAGCCACCCCCACCAGGCCGGTGTGACCGAAACCATCAGCGTCACCGCCGGACAGATGGTGCTCGTGGTCGACGGCGCCGAGTACCCGGTCAAGGCGGGACAGACGGTCACTTTCGACGGCGACACCGCCCACACCTACCGCGGTTCGGGAAACGGGACCTGCCATCTGATCATGACCGTCCACCTGCCCCCCGGCCCCGCCTAGAAGGCGCGCACCGCCTCGTGGCGGGGTCTGTTCCTGCGTGCCGCCGAGGTACGGCGGATCCACGCACGTAGGCCGCCCCGGAAACGACCGTAGGCGGCGATGACCTCCAACGCGTCCCGGCACTCCAGCGGCACCGGAGCCAGGCGGTCGGCGAAGGCGTTGGACGGTTCGCGGTCATGACGAGGTCGGTGCCGCCCCGCGGGATGTCAGAGCCGCCTGCACGATGCGGATCGCCTCGCCGGCGTCGATGCCGACGCTGGCCACCACGGCCGCGTAGTCGGCGGCGGCCTTGCGGGCCCGCTGCCGACCCTCCTCGCCGGCGGCCGACACGTATGAGCCCGCCCGCCCGCGTGTCTCGATCAACCCCGCCTCCTCCAGCTCCCGGTAGGCCCGGCCGACCGTGTTGACGGCCAGGCCGAGGTCGGCCGCGAGGTGGCGGATGGTCGGCAGCCGGGCACCCACGGCCAGCGTGCGGTCCTGGATCTGCCGGGCGAGCTGGGCCCGTAGCTGCTCGAATGGCGGCACCGGCGAGGCCGCGTCGATGACGATCACCGGTTGCTCATCGCCCGCCGGGCCACCGTCGCGCTCGACGGCGTCCTGGTGTGGAGCGCGATGAAGGCGGCCAGGCCCAGGATCAGGTAGGCGACCGAAGCGGCGCTCCACCAGCCGGGCGCGGTGCCGAAGAGCAGCACCATGGGCAGGGACCACTGCACGTTCGGCGTGGCGAGGACGCGGGCGTCTTCGACGCGCATGATGACATCGGCGGTCAGCGACTCCTCGTCCTCCGCCACGACCGGATGCCTGAGCAGATGGCGTAGCTGCAGGGCAAAAATGGCGGTCGCGCCGAGCAGGCCGATCAGCAGGACGACGGCCAGCCGCCGCACGGTGGGGCCGGGAACGGCCAGGGCGCTCCCGGCCAGCACCATCGCACCGGCGAAGGTGGCGACCGTGAAGACGGCGTACGGCCGGCCGAGCACGGTTCGCCAGCCGGGCTGGATCAGATGGGCGGCCCTGCGGGACAGCGTCGCGCCCGCCCGCTGGTCGACGCGTCGCACCCACCGGTCGAGCAGCAACTGCGCCAGCAGCAGTCCGGCCACGACGACGGTCAGGGCCGGCAGTTGCGACCGGGTGCCGCCGAAGGTGACGCTGGCGAGCGCGCTCGCGATGATCAGCGCCCCCAGGATGACGTGAGCGGCGAGGCGGGCCTGCCTCCGTACCGCCAGCCGGCTGGCCAGCAGCCGGGTGGGGCGAGTTCCGGCCAGGTCGTGGCGGGCCAGCCACTCGCCCGCCAGGCGCAGGTCGGTCGCACGCGTCGGCGGACCGGCGTCCGGTGATGGTTCACGAGTCATGGCGCCTCCCTTGTCGCAGGCTTTGTCGCAAGCTTTGTATCAACATGGTGAGTCATACTTTGCGACAAAGTCAACGCGCCGCCGCCACGTGTTCAGGCCCCACCCGCGGAGAACCCAACGGGTATGCCTCTGAACTGCTCCGATGCAAGAGCGTCGCAGAGCTGGTGCGCCAGTTGACGGGCGCCGCGCATCGGGCCGAGGATGCCGCCGGCCTTGCCTGGATGCTCTACGTCGACGCTGGCCGGCGATATCCGTTGGATTTCCCGCCATCACTGCCAGGGTATGGCCGAGACGCAGCGCCGCTCCCGCCTCGAAACTCGGTAGCCGTTCGGCCTTGGCCCCGCATACGTTCGGCCGTATGGCTGACGAATGCTTCGGGCATCCACGGCTCGCCGCGATCTACGACTCGCTCGACCCCGACCGCAGCGATCTTGATGCCTACCTTCGGATGGCGGAAGAGTTCAAGGCACGCCGAGTGCTGGACATCGGCTGCGGCACAGGGGTGTTCGCACTTCTTCTGGCTGACCGCGGGATCGAGGTCGTCGGCGTCGATCCCGCTCTGGCGTCCATCGACGTCGCTTACGCCAAACCGGGCAGTGAGCGAGTGCGCTGGATCTGCGGTGACGCGACAGACCTGCCGCCGCTACAGGTCGATCTGGCGACGATGACGGCGAACGTCGCCCAGGCCATCGCTGATCCGCAGACATGGCAGAAGACGCTGCGGGGAGCCTACGAAGCACTGCGGCCTGGAGGGCATCTGGTCTTCGAGACCCGCGATCCGGCCGGACGCGCCCGGGAAGAATGGACCCGCGAGTTCTCCTACCGCGTGACGGAGATCCCAGGCGTCGGCTCCGTCGAGAGCTGGGTTCAACTGATCGAGGTGAGCCTGCCTCTGGTGAAGTTCCGCTGGACCTACGTTTTCGCTGCGGACGGACAGGTGCTGACGTCGGATTCGACGTTGCGTTTCCGGGAGCGAGAAGAGGTCGAGGGGGATCTGGTCGCCCACGGCTATGTGGTGGAGGACGTTCGCGATGCGCCTGACCGGCCAGGAAGAGAGTTCGTCTTCCTGGCACGGCGTCGAGCGCGTCATACCTGAAGTGCTGGCCCTGCTCAACGACTGGACGGTGGCCCTGGCCTACATCCTGGGCTGGTCCGGCGACGTACTCGTCCGCAACCCGCTGGCGAACGTGCTCCACAACCGCTTCATCTTCAGTGACAACCTGCTGCGCATGATCTTCCTCGATCCGGCAGGCTCACGCCCGGCACCCACTTCCACCACCCCGACGTCGGCGACCTGCACCTGCGCACCGAGACCTTCCCCATCACCAGCGCGCCGGGCCTGCGGGTCAGTGATCCACAAAACAGACCCTAGGCGTGAAGGTCGTACCAGGGGCGGTCACCGTGTTCGGCGGGAGTACCGTCGAGCACCCGGGCGATTCGCGCCGCCGGGTCGAGATGCACTGTGGCGAGGCTGGCCCAGCGTAGCCCGAGTTCTCTGCTCATATCGGGGAGGAGCGTCACTCCAGGTTCGCCGGGGCCGGTGACGAGTTGCTGGAGCATCTCATCGGCATTCGCCGGTCTGGTGCGTGCGAGGCGGTCCTTCAGAAAGGTGAAGCGCTCGCCGGAGTCGGGCTGATAGAGCCAGGCCTTCTCGTGCTGGGAGGGAGTCGGCGTGAGGAAGTGGTTGGTGCGAAGACACGTCCCGGGCGCCACCGCAGGTACCTCGAACACTCCGGCGGGACTGAGGTCGAGCAGCACGGCGCGTGCCTGATCGAACAGCATGAAGGACCCCGATGAAGCGATGGGGGCCTCATGGAGGATCTCGAGTGCGTGATCAACGTGATCGGCCTCTTCGAGAACGAGCGCTGCCAGGACGTGCATGGGGATGCCGCCGGCGCGGTCACCCTGGTGCCCGAGGATGTTGAAATGGAGTGCGAGTCCTGCGCTGTTGACCCCGATCTTGGCGAGGATCCCGTGTTCGGTGATGCCGACGTAGCGGTGGGCGCCACCGCCGGAATCGATGGTGTGCCAGTAGGGGCTGAGTTCGACGTGCCAGTCCCACGTCTGCACACCGAGGTGAGTGCGCCTGCCCTCGGCGTCGGTGACTTCCCGCACGATCGTCGAGCACTCGCCGGGTGGGACGGTGCGGCTGCGGGCGAGGATCTCGGTGCGCGCGTTCAGGGCCGCGACGCGCCAGGTCTCGACGCCGGCACCATCGGCGATGCCTTTGATCTGCTCGGCCAGGTGCGGCCGGAAGGCGTTGACGGCGTCAAGAGTACGGTGGGCGTCGTCCCGAACAACGTCAGGGTCGATGCCGCCGGCGGCGAAGAGGCGGTCGTAGGCGTCGATGGCGCCGGGCAGGGTGGCGGCGAGCCGCCTGCCGCGACTTCGGCCACGGTGACGTGGCCGGGTGTCCTCGGCCGTGACGTGCAACCTGGCCTCGGGGCGATGAAACGGAACCTGCGTCATTTCGTGGGGGCCTCATTCGGGGTGTGGAGCAGCACGTCACCATCCACCACGGTCGCCAGTACCGGGTTCACGGCCTGCTGCTCGGGGGACAGGGCCAGGGGGTTGTCGGCGAAGACGGTCAGGTCGGCGAGATAGCCGGGGGCGATGCGGCCCAGACGGCGCTGGGCACCGGCCGCGAACGCGGTGGCTTGCGTCATTCCCGCGTAGGCCTCACGGGCCGTGATGCGCTGATCGGGTTGGACCGGCGCTGCCGCGGGGGCGTCAACGGGACGTCGCAGCTGGGCGTCGGCCAGCGCGACCCGGGGGTCGCCGAGACCGATGGGCCAGTCCGACCCGAGCGCGACCACGGCTCCATGGTCGATCAGATCCCTGGTACGCCATCCGTGAGCGACCCGTTCCGGTCCGATGCGGTGTGACCAGTTGTCGCTCTGGTCGGGGTTCGTCATCCGTGTCCCGTGGACGGGTTGGAGGCTCGCCACGACGCCGAGCGCGGCGAAACGGTCCAGCAGGTCGTCGGGGATGGACTCGATGTGCTCGATCCGGTGCGGGCCGGCCTCGGGACGGCCGACCTCCTCGATCACGTCGAGCGCGAAGCGGACCGCCTGGTCGCCGATCGCGTGGGTGGCGGTCGGGATTCCACGCTCTGTGAAGAAGCGAACGGCGTCTCGGTACGCTCCGACGTCCTTCCACAGAGGCTTCTGGTTCTGCCCGAAGACGTCGGGGTGCTCGAACCAGGCCGATCCATTG
The DNA here is from genome assembly GCF_050942225.1 of Streptosporangium sandarakinum. Lineage (NCBI taxonomy): Bacteria > Bacillati > Actinomycetota > Actinomycetes > Streptosporangiales > Streptosporangiaceae > Streptosporangium > Streptosporangium sandarakinum. The sequence goes on along the minus strand of NZ_CP192034.1, from coordinate 4,011,808 downwards.
TCCGCGGTGCCGTCCAGCATGAACTTCACGCCCTCGACAGACCAGCGTCGCCCGGCCAGCGATTGTTGCGCCGCGATCGTCTCCCACACGCCGCGACCGGAGTCGGCGGGGACCAGCGGTGAACACCGCACCCGTAGCGGCAGCTCACCGGTGGCCTCGATCTCCCGGTAGACCGCCTCGGACGGGTCGGTGAAGTCCAGGGCGTGCAGGCCGGTCAGGCCGGTAGCGGCCAGCAGGCGCAGCTGATGAGCGACGTAGCCGGCCGCGGTGTCGACCGGGATGTCCGGATAGTGATCGAGGATGAGGGCCATCGCCTGCAGTTCGACGATGAAGCCGGTGGGTTTCCCGTCTGCGCCGACGACGACCTGTGACGCATCGTCGAAGGTCTCATCTCCGGTGAGCCCGACCTCTTCCACGACGGCTGGGCTGACGACCAGGGCATGAGCGTCGCGGGTCATCAGTGAGATCAGGGCGCCCGGGAAACGCTCCTCGAACACCGCGCCGGTGGGATCACCGCCGAATACGTTGATGTCGAGATTGAATCCGGTGATCCATGCTCCTTCCGGGAGCCGGTGAAGCCGTTGCCCGATCACGGCGCACGCCTCGTCGAGCGTCCGGGCGCTCCCGAGATCAAGACCGCCTCCGATCTCGATCGATCCCCACACAGGGTGGGCGTGGGCGTCGGTCAGCCCCGGAGTGATCGTCGCGCCGGGGAACTCATGGAGCACGGTGTCGTGCCCGTGAAGGTGGTCGAGGATCTCGTCGCCGCCGACGGCGATGATCGTGCCGTCCTTGATGGCCAGGGCGTGGGCCGCGCCTGGTTCGCAGGTGTCGTCGAAGTTCTCGATCCCCGCGGCGCGGAGGATGTGATCGGCGATCATGCTGCTCCTGTTCCGCCGGCGGGGATCGTCCGCAGTGCCTTCGAAAAAAGCCAGTAGAGGAGAGCCGCCCCCAGGACGCCGACGGGCAGCGCGAGGTTCAGATCGCCCATGCGCGCGGAGATCGGCCCGGACCAGAAGCTGGAGCTTGCGCACAGGGTGGCCGCCATGGCGCCGAGTACGGTGGCCAGGGCGCCCGCCCAGTTCACGCCACCCCGATACCAAAAGGGGCCGGTGCGGCTCTGGTCGTGGAGTGCCACGCCGTCGTAGCGGTTCCGGCGCAGGATGATGTCGGTGGCGTAGACGGCCATGCAGGGGCCGGTGACGACGACGACCAGTTCCAGCATCGTGTTGACGGTGGCGAGGAAGTCGAAGACCAGGATCGCGAACAGGGTCATGACGGTGCCGATGATGCCGACGACCAGCACGGCCGGCACACGGGGGAGGGGTACGCCGATCGACTGCATCGACAGGCCGGCGCTGTAGGCGGTCATGCCGTTGTTCGCCATGGTGTTCACCACGACGGCGATGACGAAGATCGGCGCGAACCAGGCGGGCATGATGCTCTCCAGGGCCGCCTGCGGGTCGCTCATGTCCAGGGTCGTCGCGGCGAACGCGCCGATGGAGGTGAACACGATGCTCGGCAGGAACGCGCCGGCGGCGGCCCACAGGGTGATGGCCGTGCCGCTTGTGTTCCGTGGCAGGTAGCGGGCGAGGTCCGGGCTGTTGCCGTACGACAGCGGGGTCGACGCGACGATGGTGAACCCCGAGGCCAGGACCACGAAGTGGGCGAGCCCGGTGAGCGGCTCGGCCGGCGCGTACGACCAGTCGGTGCGGCCGAGCACAAGAACTGAGATCACGAGGAACACGATGGTCAGCAGGACGGTCAGCGCCGTGTACAGGCGGACGATCGTGGCATGCCCGTAGATGGCGATGAGCACTGTGGCAGCGGCGATCGCACAGATCACCACCGCGTCCAGCGCGGCGGAGTCCGGCAGGCCGATCTGCTTGGCCAGTCCGATACCGGCCACGGACGCCGCCGACCAGTTCAAGGCGAGATACAGTGCCGAGATCAACCAGCCGGTGACGGTGATCACGACCTTGTTCCCGAGGACCCCGTACATGGCGCGGGAAACGACCGAGCCGGTGGTGCCCGCGACGGGTCCGCTGACGGAGATGAATCCTGTGATGATCCACAGCAGGTTGCCGGCGATGATCACCACGACGGACTCGATCAGGGACAGCCCCATGAGGATGAGGGCGGCGCCGACGACGAAACTCAGGTAGCTGACATTCGGTGCCGCCCAGATGGCGAAGAGTTCTCGTGGCGATCCATGCCGCTCGCTGTCCGGGACGACATCGATGCCGCGGGTTTCGATGCGTCCGGCGCGATCGAGGCCCGCGGCTTCCGGGTTCGCGTCGTGGGCGGTGCAGGGCTGAGTCATCAGGTACTTCCTTCAACGAAGCGAGACGATGGAGTCCTCGCCGCCTTCCGCGCACGAGTAGAGGAGCCGCTATGACCACAGCCTGTTGGTGTTGGCGCCAATAGACTATTGGCTGCCAATTCAATAGTGTGATCTATATGACGTCAAGCCCTCGTGCTCCTCGCACTCGCAAGGACCCCGTCCAACGTCGAACGGAGATTCTTCAGACCGCGGGACGCCTCGCCCTGGAGCACGGCCTGGAACGCGTGACGATGAAGTCCGTGGCGGACACGCTCGGGGTGAGACCCGGACTGATCAGCCACTACTTCGCGACGATCGACTTGCTCCTCTGCGAGGCGTTCGAGAGCGCGGCCTCGCAGGAACGTGAGGCGTTGCTGCCGCCCGCAGAGCGGGATCTGGAACCACGGGAGCAACTCGCCCGGTTCCTGCAACGCATCAACGACCCCCAGTTCCTCAACCTCGGGCGGCTCTGGCTCAACGCGCGGCACCTCTCCCGGTACCGCCCCAGGTTGCGGCAGATCGTCGCCGAGCAAGAGACCATCACCCGCAACGCCTTGACCGTCGTGATCAGAGAGGGCGTGCGTACCGGCGATTTCATCACCGATGATCCCGAGAGCGCGTGCGTAGTGATTCTCGTCGTGATCGACGGACTCGACTCGTATTCGAACGATGATTCGGCCCCGCACCCGGCGACCGTGGATCTGGTGTTCACCATCGCGGAGCGGGAACTCGGATTGCCGCAAGGAGGTCTTCGCGGCAGCACGAGTCCGCCCAGGACGAGCACGCCCGAATCGCCTGCCTCCGGGAGCACGACGGCGGTGTGATCGTCGCCACCGCCTCGAACGGGGGTGGGCACACCGAAACGCCGATCACCGGTGCGTACGGTGCGTCCAAGGGCGCCGTCTCGGCAGTTCACGATCAACGCGATCAGCCTCGCCCCGGTCGGGGCCGGCCTGTTCCGTACTTGTCGGCAGCGGGTCTCGGGCAGCGTCGACGGGATGCGCTGCGGATCGTCGCCCGGGCGGCAAGACCCTGGCCCCGGCGAGGATATGGCAGTGCGATTGTGGCGACCGTGAAGTGATTTCGATCAATCGCCTCTACCGGCTGGTCCCGCGCCAAATGGTGACGACCGCCTTCATGGGCCCGCTTCCGATTTGGAAAGCACGTATGCCGCTGACCGCTCTATTCAGTAGACAGCGTCATCTCCGGTAGGTATCTTCTCCGGGTCCCGCCGTGCCTGTCCGAAGCCGGAACCGGCGCAGCCTTCGCCTCCGAAAGCGGCGCCTCAGGCCAGGTGGCCGCGCCCCCGCATCCAAGGAAGACGCTTCGTGACCGACATCGTCCCGCTGCGCAAGAACGTGCGTTTTCAGCTGCTGTGGGTCGGCAGCGCGGTCTCCGAGTTGGGGTCGGAGCTCACCAGGCTCGCCATGCCGCTGCTGGTGCTGGCGCTCACCGGCTCGCCCGGGTTGGCGGGCATCGTCGCCGGAGCCCGCACCGTCGCCTTCGTCGCGGTCCAGATACCGGCCGGCGTCTGGGTGGACCGGTGGGACCGCCGCCGCACGCTCCTCACCGCTCAGGGCCTTCAAGCGGTTGTCTCCGCGCTGCTGACGGCGCTGATCGTCACCGGTCATGTACAGGCCTGGCAGTTCGTCACGCTGGCAGCGCTGGACGGGCTGTGCGCCGCGTTCATCGGTCCCGTCCAAGGCACGGCGATCCGCGGCATCGTCCCCTCGGGCCAGCTGCACAGTGCCTATGCGCAGGAGGAGGCTCGTACCCACGCGGCCGGGCTGATCGGCCCTCCGCTCGGTGGCCTGCTGTACGGCCTGGGGCGGGCGGTGCCCTTCGTCGTCGACACCATCACCTTCCTTGCCGCCACGCTTTTCTATGCTTTTGCGAAGGTGCCGCGCCGCCCGGCGGACGAGCCGCGAACCTCCGCGCGAAATGATGGCGGGGAGCAACGGCCGATCCGGCGCAGCATGCGCCGGGAAGCGGCTGAGGCCATCACATGGCTGTGGCGCCGGCACGGCCTGCGGGAGGTCACCGCGGCGGTGATGGTCCTCAACCTGCTGGGCGGAGCGTTCCTGATCCCGCTGATCGTGCTCGTCGGCGAACGCGGCGGTGACGCGCGCGTCACCGGCACGGTCCTGGCCGGTCTCGGTATCGGCGGACTGACCGGTGCGCTGCTGTCGGGCCGCATCAGCAGGCTCCTGCCTCCCGGCAGACTACTGCTGGCCGTCGTGACGGTCTTCGGTGCCGCGCTGGCGGCCACGGCACTGCCCTGGGGGGCGTGGTGGCCGATGATCCCGTTGATGTTCATCACCTTGTCGACGCCCTCACTGAACGTGGTGATGGACGTGGTGGTCACACGAATGGTGCCGGAAGCGATGCTCGGCCGGATGGGCGCGGTCCTGAGCATGGGCGGGATGGCGCTCAAGCCCCTCGGGCCGGTCCTCGGCGGGGCACTGGCCGCGGCACTGGGCGGCGCGGCGGCCCTCATCGTGCTGGGCGGACTGCTCGGCCTGACCGCCGCTGTGGCCGCGCTCAGCCCGCAGCTGCGCCATTTCACCGGAGAAGCCTCCACGGCCGGAGACGACGCTTCAACCGATGACAAGGCCCCGCGCACTCTCGCCTAGGGCCTGTATCGAAGTCCGCTGTGGCGTCCCTGCCGCGTTGAAACCCGGCTTTCGGCGCTCACCGTGCGTCTGTGAAGGGGGCATGCTCCCGGGGACCGGGTGTGGTCCAGCTGCTCAGCAACCGCAGGGACTCGGCGGTGGTGGAGCCGGGTTCGGCGTTGTAGACGCACAGGGTCTGGTCGGGGTCGTCGGGAAGCTGGAAGGACTCGTAGGCGAAGTGGAGATCGCCGACCACGGGATGGTGGTAGCGCTTGGTGCCGTGGGTGCGGCGCAGGACGCGGTGGTCGTTCCACCAGGTGGTGAATTCGGGCGAACGCAGGGTGAGCTCGCCCACGAGGTCGGCGAGCCGCCGGTCGTGCGGGTGACGACCGGCCTCGAGGCGGAGGATGGCGACGGTCTCGGCGGCGATCTGTGCCCAGTCTCCGACGCGGTCACGGGCGTCCGGGTCCAGTAGGTAGTAGCGGGTGAGGTTGCGCTGTGGGACGGGGAGGGCGTCGAAGTCGGTCAGGACCGCGCGCGCCAGGCGGTTGGTGGCCAGCACGTCGGTGCGCCGGCCGAGGATGAAGGCGGGGACGTGCTCCAGGGTCTGGAGCATCAGGTGCAGGCCCGGGCGGACCCGCTGCGGAGCGACAGGGGCGCGGCGGGCGGGTGTCGGTCGTGCCAGCAGGTCGGTGAGGTGCTCCCGCTCCGCGAGATCGAGCTGGAGCGCACGTGCGAGGGCCTCGACGACCTCCGGGGAGGGGTTTCCGGCACGGCCCTGTTCGAGACGGGTGTAGTACTCGGTGCTCACACCGGCGAGGCGGGCGGCCTCCTCGCGGCGCAGTCCGGGCACCCGCCGGGCGCGGCCGTCCTGGGCCAGCCCCGCGCGATCGGGGGTCAGGCGGGCGCGACGGGAGCGCAGGAAGTCGGCGAGCTCGCTACCACGGTCCATGCCACCAGTATGGGGGCGGCCATGTGTGGCGACCTCCTGGCTGGGTGGCCCTGCCAGTACCCGCCTTCCCGGTACCTGCCTGCTCAGGGCCTGCTCAAGCCCCGTAACCGGAGCTCAGGGGTGGTGTGCTGGAGATGCGGCCGACGGCTGTCGGCCACCGTTCCGTCCCTTGACCCCTCACCTTTCGGAAGGCGTGCACCCATGTCCACGGAAACCCGTACCAAGCCTCTGACCGGCCGCGTGGCAGTCGTCACCGGCGCCTCCAGCGGCATCGGCGAGGCCTCGGCCGAACACCTGGCGGAGCTGGGCGCGCGCGTCGCCGTCCTGGCCCGGCGCGCGGACCGGCTGAACGAACTGGTCTCTCGGATCGAGAAGCACGGCGGCACCGCCCTGGCGATCGCCGTTGACGTGACCGATGCCGCGGCGGTGCGGTCGGCCGCCGACCGGGTGGCCGCCGAGCTGGGCGGCGCCGATCTGCTGTTCAACAATGCGGGCGTCATGCTGCCCGCCCCGATCGAGGAGCTGGCCACCGATCAGTGGCGGCGTCAGATCGACCTCAACATCACCGGACTGATGAACGTCATCGGCGCGTTCACCCCGCAGTTGGTCAAGACCGCCGGCGAGCGCGGCGTGGCCGACTTGATCAACACCTCGTCGATCGCGGCGCAGAACATCTTCCCGAACTTCGCCGTCTACTCCGGTACCAAGGCGTACGTCACCCACCTCTCGCGTCATCTGCGCGTCGAGTTGGGCGCCGAGAACGTGCGGGTGTCGGCGCTCGAACCGGGCATCGTCGGTACCGAGCTGCAGAGCCACGTCACCGACGACGGCGCGCTTCAGTGGCTGGAGGGCTCCAAGGAGACGATGGAGTGGCTCACGCCGCAGGACATCGCCGAAACCGTCGGCTTCATCGCCACGCTGCCGGCGCGCGTGAACCTCCAGCAGGTCACGATCATGCCCACCCGCCAGCCCAGCTGACCCTCTCGGCACCCCGCCCTGGGCCCGCCGGCGGATCCCGTCGATCAATTGCCGCTCGCTGAACGGCGACGGCCGTCCTGACCGCTTCGGCTCCGGCAGCAGCGGTTCCAGTGCCGTCCATTGCGCATCGGTCAGGTCGAACCGCCTCGTCACCGCTGAGGTGGCCACGAGGTCTCCGGTATTCAGGTTGGTCTTGGTCGATCAACCCTCTTGCCGGAGACCTCGTTCGTTGTCGATCTTCTGCACGCACACGGGTTTCAACGCGGCAGGGACGCCACAGCGGACTTCGATACAGGCCCCGGCGCCGAATCGATGACGGTCACTCTCCGGCCATGCCGGCTCGTGGCGGTCGAGGCGTCGCCGTGGTGGGGGTGCCACCGGAATACGGCGTGACGGTGGCCATCGCGTCCGTGCCGCTTGCCCACGTCGTGCGGGCCGTGCCCCGACGTCATGTGCTCACGGGACTGCTGGCCGCGCTCGTGGTGTCCAGTCTCGTCGCGGCGCTGGCCGCCTCCTACTGGCTGCTCCTCGTGGCGCGGCTGCTGACCGCGCTCGCCCAGGCGCTGTTCTGGGCCGTGATGGGACCGGTCGCGGTGGGCCTGTTCGCGTCCGAGGTGCGGGGACGTGTGGTCGGGGCGCTGTCCGTCGCCGGTTCGCTCGCTCTCGTGCTGGGTGTTCCCGCTGGGACCTGGCTGGGCCAGCGGAGTGACTGGCAGGTACCCATCGCCACGCTGGCGGCTCTGGGGTTCATCTCTCTGGTGACGATCGCCGTTCTGCTGCCGACCTCGCGTCCGGAAGAGGAGCCCGCCGCGTACGCGAGCAGTCCCGACGTGCGGCGGTTCGGGACGGTACTGGCGGCCGGGGCCCTGTCCGCCACCGAGGCGTTCACGGGATACACCTACATCGTGACGTTCCTGGGCGACGTGAGCGGGTTTTCCCCGAGCGCGGTCAGCGTCCTGTTCGTGGTCTTCGGTGTCGCGTGCCTGGCCGGAGTGAGCGTCACCGGAGCGTTCCTGGACCGCTTTCCGTGGTCCGCGTTGACCGCCGCCGTGTCCACGCAGGCGGTGGGCATGCTCGGCCTGTACGCGTTCGGCGCTCATCAGGTGGCGGCGGTGTACGGGGCACCTTCCTCGCCGGTGGGCTGCTGACCGTCGGGTCCTGCGCGGCCCTGTTCGGCGGCCGGCCGCTACGTGAGCGTCGCCGTCCAGAACGTTCAACACGTCGATGAGGGACGCCGGCGGACGGGAACCTGACCGACAAGCGGTAGGACCGGAGTGCCCGTTCCTGCGACCCCTGGTCAGGGCGTCGTCTGTGCCAGTTCCTCAAGTTGCCGGACGACCTGGCCGAGGCGGTGCAGGTCGCTCTGAGCAACGGCTCCACCTCGGCCAGGTCGCCGATGGCCGGCTCCCGCCACGCCCAGTCGGTGGATCCGTCCGGCAGGGTCACCCAGTGGCTCCACCGGTCGCTGTCGGTGTCGACGGCGCGATGACCCCGGGCCGCCAGCATCTCCAGCGCGGTGGACTTGCCGGTGCCGGACATGCCCGTGACCAAGATCTTCGCCATCGGCCGAGAGTACCGCGCCGCCCTGGTCGCGGTCGGCCGACGATCCGCCGGCTTCCGGTCCCGGGCTTCCGTGGCCCCCACGACTCGGGGTACGGAAGCCCGGCCGGCTCACTACGCCGGCCGCCACCGGTAAGTGAACACGAGGTTGCGCTGATCCCCCGAACGCGCCGCGAAGGGCGGGGCCGTCTCTGTGCCTGTGGGTCTGCACCAATGGCCCATCGGGCCAGTGGCGGGTGACTTTGGTCCCTGCCGCCGGCCGGGAGGCGGGCACGAGTCTTGACCCATGTCCGCTGTTACCCCTGGGGCGAGGAAGACCTGTGACTGATATCGACTCCACCCCCGGCATGGGGCCGTTGCTCGCCGCCCGGAAGTTCTTCACCAAATCAGAGGTATCGGCCGACGGCCGCACCCTGCACCAGATAAACCCGAGTGGCTGGGATCGCTTCTACCGGGATCGGTGGGCGCACGACAAGGTGGTGCGCTCGACGCATGGCGTGAACTGCACGGGATCGTGCTCGTGGCAGGTGTTCGTCAAGGACGGGCTGATCACGTGGGAGCACCAGGCGACCGACTACCCGTCGGTCGGACCCGATTCGCCCGAGTACGAGCCGCGCGGTTGCCCCCGCGGCGCGTCCTTCTCCTGGTACACCTATTCGCCCTCGCGGGTGCGCTACCCGTACGTGCGGGGCGTGCTGCTGGAGATGTGGCGCGAGACCAAGGCCAGGCTGGGCGACCCGGTGCTGGCGTGGGCGGAGCTGACCGGCGACCCGGAGCGGGCGCGGGCGTACAAGCGGGCGCGCGGCAAGGGCGGGTTCGTCCGCTCCAGCTGGGACGAGGTCCTGGAGCTGATGGCCGCGGCCCACGTGCACACGGTCAAGCAGTACGGTCCCGACCGGGTGGTGGGGTTCTCGCCGATCCCGGCCATGTCGATGGCGTCGTTCGCGGCCGGCACGCGGTTCCTGTCGATGATCGGCGGCACACTGCTGTCCTTCTACGACTGGTACGCCGACCTGCCGATCGCCTCCCCGCAGGTGTGGGGCGACCAGACGGACGTGCCGGAGTCGGCCGACTGGTGGAACTCCCGCTACCTGATCATGTGGGGTTCCAACATCCCGGTCACCCGCACTCCGGACGCCCACTTCATGACCGAGGCCCGTTACCAGGGCACGAAGGTGGTCGCGGTCAGCCCCGACTACGCCGACAACGTCAAGTTCGCCGACGACTGGCTGGCGCCGCACCCGGGCACGGACGGCGCGCTCGCCATGGCCATGGGGCACGTCGTGCTGACGGAGTTCTTCCGCGACCGCCAGGTCCCTTACTTCACCGACTACGTCCGGAAATATACGGACCTTCCGTTCCTGGTGACGCTGGAACCGCGCGGCGACGCGTACGTGCCGCGCCGCTTCCTCACCGCCGCCGACCTGCTTGGGGACGGGGACGACGCCGGTGAGAACGCCGAGTTCAAGACCGTCTTCCTGGACTCCGAGACGGGCGCGCCCGTCGTGCCGAACGGCTCGCTGGGCTTCCGCTGGGGCCAGGAGGGCGAGGGCCGCTGGAACCTCGACCTGGACGGCGCGAACCCGGAGCTGACGCTGTTCGACCGGTCGGAGCGGGCGGTCGCCGTCGACCTGCCGCGCTTCGACGAGGGCGCCACCGAGGGCGGCACGGTCATGCGCCGTGGCGTGCCGGTCACCGAGGTGGGCGGCAAACTGGTCACCACGGTCTTCGACCTGCTCATGGCCCAGTACGGCGTCACCCGCGACCTTCCGGGGGAGTGGCCGGAGTCGTACCTGGACGCGAGCCAGCCGTACACGCCGGCGTGGGCGGAGGAGATCACCTCGGTGCCCGCCGCGACGACCGCCAGAATCGCCCGCGAGTTCGCCCGCAACGCCGAGCGCACCCAGGGCAAGTCGATGATCGCGATGGGTGCGGGCACCAACCACTGGTTCCACTCCGACCAGATCTACCGCTCGTTCCTCACGCTGGTGCTGCTGACCGGTTGCCAGGGCGTCAACGGCGGCGGCTGGGCGCACTACGTCGGCCAGGAGAAGGTCCGCCCCATCACCGGCTTCCAGCACCTCGCCTTCGCCTTCGACTGGCAGCGGCCGACCCGGCACATGGCCGGGACCGCGTTCTGGTACCTGGCCACCGACCAGTGGCGTTACGAGCAGTTCGGAGCGGGTGAGCTCGCCAGCCCGCTCGGCTCCGGCGCCTTCGACGGCAAGTCGTTCGCCGACTGCAACGCCCAGGCCGCGAGGCTCGGCTGGCTGCCCTCGCAGCCGACCTTCAACCGCAACCCGCTCACCCTCGCCGACGAGGCCGGCCGGGCCGGCATCCCGGTGGCCGAGCACGTCGTGAACGAACTGAAGTCCGGAAATCTCCGTTTCGCCGCCGAGGACCCGGGCGACCCGGCCAACTTCCCCCGCGTGCTGACCGTGTGGCGGGCCAACCTGCTCGGCTCCTCCGGCAAGGGCAACGAGTACTTCCTGCGGCACCTGCTCGGCACCGACGCCGAGACCCGTAACCAGGAAGGGCTGCACCCGGCCGAGGTGACCTGGCGCGAAGAGGCCACCGAGGGCAAGCTCGACCTGCTCACCGCGATCGACTTCCGGATGACGTCCACGGCGCTGTTCTCCGACATCGTGCTCCCGGCCGCCACCTGGTACGAGAAGCACGACCTGTCCAGCACCGACATGCACCCGTTCGTGCACGCGTTCAACCCGGCCATCGCCCCGCCGTGGCAGACACGCAGCGACTACGACGCCTTCCTCGCCCTCGCCGACCGCTTCTCCGAGCTGGCCGCCGATCACCTGGGCAAGCGCACCGACGTGCTGGCCGTTCCGCTCACGCACGACACCCCCGACGAGCTCGCCCAGCCGGGCGGCCGGGTGCGTGACTGGAAATACGGTGAATGCGAGCCCGTACCCGGCAAGACGATGCCGAAGCTCGTGACGATCGAACGCGACTACGCCGCCGTCGGCGAGCGCATGCGCTCCATCGGGCCGCTCTTCGCCGAGTTGGGCCTGACGACCAAGGCCGTGACCTACCGGGTCGGCCCGGAGCTCGACTACCTGGCCGGCAAGAACGGCACCACCGGCGAAGGACGCGTCTCGCTGGAGACCGCCGACCGGATGTGCGAGGCCATCCTCGCGCTGTCGGGCACCACCAACGGCCGCCTGGCCACCCAGGGATTCGAGACCCTGGAGCGGCGCACCGGCACGAAGCTGGCCGACCTGGCGGCCGAGCACGAGGGCAAGCGCATCACGTTCGCCGACACGCAGTCCAGGCCGCAGCCGGTGATCACGTCACCCGAGTGGTCCGGGTCGGAGACCGGCGGGCGCCGTTACTCCGCCTTCGTGATCAACGTCGAGCGGGAGAAGCCCTGGCACACCCTGACGGGCCGCCAGCAGTTCTTCCTCGACCACGACTGGATCACCGAGCTGGGCGAGCAACTGCCCGCCTACCGGCCGCCGCTCAACATGGGCCGCCACTACGGCGACCAGGGCGACGGCGGGGCGGCCGAGGTCACCGTGCGCTACCTGACCCCGCACTCGAAGTGGTCCATCCACTCCGAGTACCAGGACAACGCCTACATGCTCGCCCTCTCGCGCGGCGGGCCGACGATCTGGATGAGCGACGAGGACGCCGCCACGATCGGGGTCGCCGACAACGACTGGATCGAGGCGTACAACCGCAACGGCGTGGTCGTGGCCAGGGCGGTCGTCTCGCACCGCATGCCGGCCGGGACCGTGTACATGTACCACGCCAAGGACCGCAACGTGAACGTGCCGCTCACCGAGAGATCGGGCCGGCGCGGCGGCGTGCACAACTCCCTCACCCGGCTGCTGCTCAAGCCCAGCCACCTCATCGGCGGGTACGCGCAGTTCACCTACGCATTCAACTACTACGGGCCGACCGGCAACCAGCGTGACGAGGTCACTGTGATCCGCCGCCGCGGCCAGGAGGTGACCTACTGATGCGTGTCATGGCACAGGTAGCCATGGTGATGAACCTGGACAAATGCATCGGTTGTCACACCTGCTCCGTCACCTGCAAACAGACCTGGACCAACCGGGACGGCGTCGAGTACGTCTGGTTCAACAACGTCGAGACCAAGCCCGGCGTCGGCTACCCCAAGCGCTACGAGGACCAGGAGCGCTGGCGCGGCGGCTGGGAACTCGACCGGCACGGGCGGCTCAAGCTCCGCTCCGGCGGCCGGGGCAAGCGGCTGCTCAGCCTGTTCGCCAACCCGAACCTGCCGGAGCTGGACGACTACTACGAGCCGGCCACCTACGACTACGACACCCTCATCAACGCCCCCGCCGGGCCGCACGTCCCGGTCATCCGCCCCAAGTCGGCCATCACCGGGCAGGACATGGCGATCACCTGGGGTGCGAACTGGGAGGACGACCTGGGCGGCGCCCCCGAGCACGCCATGGCCGATCCCAACCTCGCGGCCATGGTGGAGAAGGTGAAGATGGAGTTCGACAAGACCTTCATGTTCCACCTGCCGCGCATCTGCGAGCACTGCCTCAACCCGGCCTGCGTCGCCGCCTGCCCCTCCGGTGCGATGTACAAGCGGGAAGAGGACGGCATCGTCCTGGTGGACCAGGACCGCTGCCGCGGCTGGCGCATGTGCGTCTCGTCCTGTCCGTACAAGAAGGTGTACGTCAACCACAAGACCGGCAAGGCCGAGAAGTGCACCTTCTGCTTCCCCCGCATCGAGGCGGGGCAGCCGACCGTGTGCGCCGAGACCTGCGTCGGCCGGCTGCGCTACATCGGCCTCATCCTGTACGACGCCGACGCCGTCCTCGACGCCGCCCGCGTCGCCGACCCGCGCGACCTGCTGGAGGCCCAGCGCCGGGTCTTCCTCGACCCCGACGACCCCGAGGTGGCCGCGGCCGCCCGGGCGAGCGGGATCAGCGAGGACTGGATCGAGGCCGCGCGACGCTCGCCGATCTACCGGCTGGCCATGCGCTACCGGGTGGCGCTGCCGCTGCACCCCGAATACCGCACGCTGCCCATGATCTGGTACATCCCGCCGCTGTCGCCGGTGCTCGACGCCGTCACCGGCATGGGCGCCGACGCCGACGACCCCGACAACGTCTTCCACGCCATCACCGACCTGCGCATCCCGCTGGAGTACCTGGCGAGCCTGTTCTCGGCCGGGGACACCGAGGTCGTGGCCGGGGTGCTGATGAAGCTGTCGGCCATGCGCTCGTACATGCGGGCCCGCACCCTCGACGGCAGCGTGGCCTCGGACCTGCTGGAGTCGGCCGGGATGACGGCGCAGGACATGGAGGACATGTACCGGCTGCTGGCCATCGCCAAGTACGACGAGCGCTACGTCGTGCCCGCCGCCCACCGCGAGGACGCCGCCGCGCTGTCCGCGCAGGTGGACGGGTGCAGCCTGGACGGTGACGGCGGGCCCGGGATGAGCGAGTTCCACCCGGCCGGCGTGACCGGGCGCCGCGGCGACGGCCGCGTGGGGCTCAAGCTCTTCGTCGGCAGGGGAGGGGCGGCGTGAAGCTCCGCACCTGGCCCCGCCGCCTCACGCCCGCCGCGCCCGGCGAGCCCGCCCGGGGCGCCGGGCGGGCGCTGCCCGAGCTCTCCCCGCAGGACCGGGCGACGCTGCTCCGGCTGGTGTCGCTGCTGCTGCAGTATCCCGACCCCGGCCTGATCGCCGCCCGTGACGAACTGGCCGCGGCCGTGGGCCGGTTGCCGGAGTCGGCGGCGCGCGAGTCGCTGACGCGGTTCGTCGAGTGGTTCCGCGCCACCGAGCCGATGGCGCTGGCGCGCGCCTACGTCGAGACGTTCGACCTGCGCCGCAAGTCCAGTCTTTACCTCACCTACTACCTGCACGGCGACACCCGTCGCCGCGGCATGGCCCTGCTGACGCTCAAGCAGCGCTACCGGGCGGCCGGGCTCACCCCGCCGGAGGGCGAGCTGCCCGACTTTCTCCCCGTGGTCTGCGAATTCGCCGCCCTGGCCGGTCCCACCGCCGGTGAGGCGGCGCTGCGCCAGCACCGCAAGGGCCTGGAGCTGATCCGCACCGCGCTGCACGACGGCGGCTCGCCGTACGCGCGGGTCCTCGACGCGCTCTGCGCCGAGTTGCCCGACCTGTCGGAGGCCGAGCGGGCCGCGGTGGCCGATCTCGCACTGGCGGGACCGCCCGCCGAGGATGTGGGGCTGGCCCCGTTCGGTCCGCCCCTGAACGAATTGGAGGTGCGGCCGTGAGCGTCGCGCTCTGGGTGGTCGTGCCCTACATCGCTTTGACGATCTTCGTTGTCGGTCACATCTGGCGCTGGCGCGTCGACCAGTTCGGCTGGACGACGCGTACCACGCAGGTGCTGGAGAGCCGGCTGCTGCGGCTCGGCTCCCCGTTGTTCCACCTCGGCGCGTTCGCCGCCATCGGCGGTCACGTGCTCGGCCTGCTCATCCCGAAGAGCCTGACCGAGGCGGTCGGCGTCGACGAGCACCTCTACCACCTGGTGTCGGTGAGCGCCGGAACCGTGGCCGGGCTCATGGTGGTCGCGGGCCTGGGGCTGCTGCTGGCCCGCCGCTTCACCAGCCCGCGCGTGCGCCGCACCACGACCCGCGCGGACAAGGTCCTGTTCACCGTGCTGGCCGCGGTGATCCTGCTCGGCATGACCGCGACCGTGGGCAAGAACCTGCTCGGCGGCGGCTACGACTACCGCGCCACCATCGCCGTCTGGTTCCGCGGCGTCCTGACCTTCCGCCCCGACCCCGACCTGATGGCGGACGTGCCGCTGATCTTCCAGCTGCACGCGCTGTCGGCGTGGGCGCTCGCCGCGATCTGGCCGTTCACCAGGCTCGTCCACGTGTGGTCGGCGCCGATCGCGTACCTGTGGCGGCCCTACGTCGTCTACCGGCGACGCAGCCCGCTCGGCGTGCGCTGACGACCGGCATCCAGCGTTTCACGGCAAGGAGTGAGAAATGAACGTTGTCCGAGCGGCGGCCGCGGGGCTGCTGGGCGCCGCGATGACGGCCGCGGGCCCGGTCATGGCCGTCCGGGGGTGGAAGGCCCGCGCCGATATCCAGGCGGAACTGCGCGAGCAGTCGATCAGCTTCCCCGGCAAGGGGCTGCCCGCCGAACTCGCCGCCCACGAGGGCAAGCCCGTCCTGACCGGCCCGCAGGCCCGGGCGTACGCCCAGGTGATCGGGCACAACGTGCTGACGGCCACGGGCGGCCGGACGTACGCGGAGGTCAGCGCCGAACTGCTCGCCGCCGGCGGCGACGACGAGAAACTGGCCGCGCTGCGGCAGACGGCCTTCACCGGCCAGATGCTGCGGGCCTCGCTGCTGAACGCCTACCAGGCCTGGCAGCTCAGCACCCTGGTCACCGGCCTGGGCGCGCTGCTGACCGTCACCGGCGCCGCCCTGCTGGCGACGAGCACCACGCTCTCCGCCGCCGAGTAACGAGCCCGGAACGGTGAACCCATGCGAACCGGCACTTCCGTCACCGCACGAGCACCCATCCCACAGCTGGAGGACTGTGTGCTGTCCATCGCCGATCACTTCACCGAAGCGTTCCACGCCGAGCATCGCGAGGTCAGGGATCTGCTGCTCGCGCTGATCGACGCCTTCAAGAGCGGCGACTCGGCGCGGGTCAGAGAACTGGTGGAGACGCTTTCGGAGGCCATCGGGCCGCACTTCCGCTACGAGGAGGAGGCCGTGTACCCGGGGCTGCTGCCCATCTTCGGCAGACATCACGTGGACAAGCTGCTCAGCGACCACGACGACACGATCCGGGGCATCCGCGAGCTCGCCGAACTGGCGGAGCTGGTGATGCTCAACGACCTGGAGGAGATCGGCGCGGACCAGGCCGCGTGGGGGATCGAGCTGGTGCGCGAGATCCTGCCGCACGTGAGCGACTGCGACGGCCTGTCGATCATGGTGGAGACGCTGCCGGAGGACGACGTCGTGCACATCCTGGCCACCCGCGACGCGGCCAGGGAGACGACCACCGATCTGCTGACCTGGGCGCGTACGATGCGGGCGCGTCGTGTCTGAGGCCGCGCCCCCCGTCCTGATCCAGGGCGGCATGGGCGTCGCGGTGTCCGGGTGGCGGCTGGCGCGGGCCGTCGCCCGGACCGGGCAGCTCGGCGTGGTGTCGGGCACCGCGCTGGACATCACCCTGGCCCGCCGGCTGCAGCGCGGCGATCCCGGCGGGCACCTGCGCCGGGCGCTGGCCCGCTTCCCGGTGCCCGAGATCGCCGAGCGGGTGCTGGGCCGCTACTTCGTGCCCGGCGGGACGGAGCCCGGGCAGCCGTACCGGCCGGTGCCCCGGCTCGGGCTGCGGCCCAATCACGCCCGCGACGAGCTGATCGCGGTCGCCAACTTCGCCGAGGTCTTCCTCGCCCGGGAAGGGCACGACGGCCTGATCGGCGTCAACTACCTGGAGAAGGTCCAGCTGGCCACGCCGGCCGCCGTCTACGGGGCGATGCTGGCCGGCGCCGACTACGTGCTGATGGGCGCCGGCATCCCGGCGGAGATCCCGCACCTGCTCGACGAGTTCGCCGCGCACCGCCCGGCCGAGATCACGGTCACCGTGGCCGGCGCCGACGACACGCGGCACACGATCGGCCTCGACCCGGCCGCGCTGTCGCCCCGCCCCGCCGAGCCGCTGCGGCGGCCGAAGCTGCTGGCGATCGTCTCCTCGCACGTGCTGGCCGCCTACCTGGCCCGATCCCCGCAGACGCGGCCCGACGGGTTCGTCGTGGAGACGCCGGTGGCCGGTGGGCACAGCGCGCCGCCGCGCGGCCGCCTGCGACTGGACGAGGCCGGCGAACCTCTGTACGGCCCGCGCGACGAGGTCGACACCGGCAAGGTCGCGGAGCTCGGGTTACCGTTCTGGCTGGCCGGCGGTTACGGCACGCCCGGCGGGCTGGCCCGCGCGCTGGCCGTGGGGGCCACCGGCATCCAGGTCGGCTCGGCGTTCGCGCTGTGCCGCGAATCCGGGTTCGACGACGGGCTCAGGCGCCGCCTGCTGCGCGAGGCCGCCGCCGGGACCCTGGAGGTCCGCAACGACCCGCGCGCCTCGCCGACCGGCTTCCCGTTCAAGGTCGCGCAGGTGCCCGGGACCCTGTCCGAGCCCGGCGTCCACGAGCGGCGGCCCCGGCTGTGCGACCTGGGCTACCTGCGCACCCCGTACGTCAAGCCCGGCGGCGCGATCGGCTACCGCTGCCCCGCCGAACCCGTCGACACCTACGTACGCAAGGGCGGGTCCGCCGAGGAGGCCGCGGGCCGCCAGTGCCTGTGCAACGGCCTGACCGCCGCCATCGGCCTGGGCCAGCACCGCGGCGACGGCTACCGGGAGCCCGCCCTGCTCACCCTGGGCCAGGAGACCTCCTTCCTCGACGGGCTGCCGGAGAACCACTCGGCCGCCGACGTCGTGCACCGCATCCTGCTGGGAGCACCCGCATGACCGACACCCCGCACCACACCCGGCCGCTTCGCCGGGTCCGGCGCGACGTCGCCGCCGGCCCGTTCATCGTGATCTGGGAGGCCACCCGGGCGTGCCCACTGGCCTGCCTGCACTGCCGCGCCGAAGCCGTACCCGACCGGCACCCGCTGGAGCTGACCACCGACGAGGCGTACCGGCTCATCGACCAGGTGGCGGCCTTCGGCTCACCCGCCCCGCTGTTCGTGATCACCGGCGGCGACCCCTTCGAGCGGCCCGACCTGTTCGACCTGGTACGGTACGGCCGCGCCCAGGGCCTGGCCCCGGCCGTGTCGCCGTCGGCCACCCCGGCGCTCACCTCAGGCAACCTCGCCCGGCTGCGCGAGGCGGGGGCCGCGGCCGTCTCGCTCAGCCTCGACGGAGCGAGCGCTCCCGTCCACGACGCCTTCCGCGGCTACGACGGCGTGTTCACCCACACGCTGCGGGCCTGGCGGGCGGCCCGCGAAGCCGGGCTCAAGGTGCAGATCAACACCACGGTGACCGGCCACAACCTCTCCGACCTGCCGGGCATCGCCCGCCTGGTCCGCGATGAGGGCGCGCTGCTGTGGAGCGTCTTCTTCCTCGTGCCCACCGGCAGGGGGCGCGCCCTGCCGGAGCTGAGCCCGGCACAGGTCGAGGACGTGCTGCACTTCGTCCACGACCTCGGCACGACGATCCCGGTCAAGACCACCGAGGCGCACCACTTCCGCCGGGTCGCCGTGCAGCGGCTCATCCTGGCCGAACGCGGCGTGGACCACGCCGACGCGCTCGCGCTCGGCCCGCTCTACCGGACGCTGCGCCGGCGGGCCGAGCGGGACGGGCTGATCGAGGAGCGGCGGGTCCGCCGCCCGCCCGTCGACGTCAACGCCGGACGCGGCTTCGTGTTCGTCTCCCACACCGGGACCGTGCACCCGTCCGGCTTCCTGCCGGTGGGAGCCGGCAGTGTGCGCGAGCGGCCGCTGACCGACATCTACCGGTCCGCGCCGCTGTTCACCGGGTTGCGCGACCCCGATCGGCTGGGCGGGCGATGCGGGGCGTGCGAGTTCCGGACGATCTGCGGCGGCTCCCGATCGCGCGCCTACGCCTGCGGCGGTGACGTCTTCGGCGAGGAACCCTGGTGCGCCTACCAGCCGGGGAGCTTCCCCTACCAGCGAGAACTCGCCCCCCATGTGTGACATCTCCCTCGCCTGAAAAGGCGAGGGACCCGGGGCTCGATCGACACCTGTATCCACGCGGAGCCATCTTGTGGATCCGGAGCCTTCAGCCCAGGTGAAGATCCGTACGCCGTACAGGCATTAGAAGCGGTAGTGCTGGACGGCGGTGCCCTTGCGCGAGATGGAGGTGCTCCAGGCGGTCAGGAAGCCGGCCAGGCGGGTCGTCCACGGGTAGTCGGCGGCCTCGGGCTCGCGGGCCAGGAAGATCTCGCGCACCAGCTTCAGGCGAGGCTCCAGGCGCTCGATGTCCTGTGGGGTGTCGAAGCCGGGAGACCTCAGGAAGGGGGCGACGGATTGGGTGCCGGCGTACTTCCTGGCCGCCCACACGTGGAACCTCGTGTAGCCGTTGAAGCAGATCTCGCCTGTGGGGAAGTGTCGGATGAGGCGGTCGAGGAGGGTGGCCAGCTCTTCCTTGGACAGGAACCCGATCAGGCCGTCGGCGACGATCACGGCGGGACGGCCGGTGGGGACCTCGTTGAGCCACCGGGGGTCGTTGAGGTCTGAGCCGATGGTGTGGGCGTGGGGGCGCTCGGGGAGCAGCAGTCGCCTGGCCTTGGCCGCGCCGGGCAGGTCGACGTCGTACCACTCGACGGTGGCGGGCGGGTCGACGCGGTAGACACGGGTGTCGAGTCCGGCGCCCAGGTCGAGCCCGACCGCGTCGGGATTTTCGGCGATGAACCGCCGCACGATGTTGTCCATGACCAGGGAGCGGTGCGCGATGCCCACGATGGGGCTGGCGGAGAGCTTGAACCGCCCGGCGTCGTAGTCGAGCTTCCTGACGATGTCATAGGCCGTCTTGTCGCGCAGGATCGGGTGCTCGGCCTGGTAGTCGAGCGCCTTGCCCGCCAGGGTGAGCCAGAGCGTGTTCTCCAGCGGCGTGAGATCGGGGAGGGTGATGGCCATCGTGTCAGTCCCTTTTCTGTGGTGACTCGTCCAGCGCGGCCCGGGCCGCCTTCAGTGCGGCATCGTCGGTGAACAGCCCGTGGGTGTAGAGCTCCAGCGTGGGCAGCGCGAGGCGGCGTAGCACGTCGGGGCCGAACCGCTCGTG
Organism: Streptosporangium sandarakinum; assembly: GCF_050942225.1. Taxonomy (NCBI): domain Bacteria; kingdom Bacillati; phylum Actinomycetota; class Actinomycetes; order Streptosporangiales; family Streptosporangiaceae; genus Streptosporangium; species Streptosporangium sandarakinum. The sequence continues at coordinate 3,991,655 of NZ_CP192034.1, read as the reverse complement.
GCCCAGCGCCCGCGCCAGGGGCGGCGGCATGGTCAGCGTGGCCACGCTGTTGAGCACGCTCAGCACCGCCAGCGCCCGCACGTCCGAGGATGGCCGCATCGAGCCGTCGGCGATCCCGGCCCGCAGGATCTCCTCGGACTCGTCCACCAGCGTGTTGACGAACGTGGCCGCGGCGGGCGTGTCCTCCTCGATCGCGCGCAGCATGTACTGCACCTGGAGGCGGTACTCCTCCGGGTTGGACAGATATTCGCGAAAGAGGTCCTGCATGCCGCCCGGGCGGGCGTTGTCGGCCCGCTGGACCAAGATGCGCAGGACGTGGTCATCGCAGACGCTCCGGAGCTTTTCCTTGCTGCCGAAGTGATGGATGACCAGGCCGGGGCTCACTCGCGCGGTCGCCGCGATGGCGCGCAGGTTGGCCTTCTGGAAGCCGTCCCGGGCGAAGTGCGCGATGGCCGCGTTGCGGATCTTGGCCTGGGCGGTCAGATCCGGGGACGCTGAACACATGTTCAAGATATTAAACACTTGTTCAATGGCTGGCAAGTCGTACGCGGGAGCGGCCGTACAGCCGACCCGAGCGGTGCATGAGATGCCCGGCGCCGGCCGGCCCGCCCCTGGCCGCTTCCGGCGGACTCACCCCGGTCGTCTCCGATGAGGCCGCCCGTCTCCGGCCGGATGTGACCGGCGTCTCGTGCCGGTGCACCGCCCTCCCGGAACGGACCGGAGGTCATCCGGAACAGGGACCTTGGTCAATACCCCGCGCCGGGCCCCTCCGCTGGGATGTACCAGGAAGCACGCTTCGGTGCGTGATGACAGTTATGAGGAAGGATGATGATGTCCGACAAGAAGGACCCGGCCGTCGTCAGCGGCAGACCCGCGCTCATGCTCGGCTTCGCGACCCTCGGATTCGCGTTGAACTTCTGGGCCTGGGCGCTGCTCAGCCCGCTGGGGCCGCGGTTCAAGGACCTGCTCGACCTGTCGTCCTCCCAGCAGGCCCTGCTGGTCGCCGTCCCAGTGATCGTCGGCTCGCTGGGCCGTATCCCCGTCGGCGCGCTCACCGACCGCTTCGGCGGCCGGGTGATGTTCCCGCTGATCTCGGCCGCCAGCATCGTGCCCGTCCTGTTCATCGGGCTGGCCGGGCAGAGCTCGCTGCCGATGCTGCTGGTCGGCGGCTTCTTCCTGGGCATCGCCGGAACGGTGTTCGCGGTGGGCGTGCCGTTCGTCAACGCCTGGTTCCCGCCGCACCGCCGTGGCCTGGCCATCGGCATCTTCGGCGCCGGCATGGGCGGCACCGCGATCAGCGCCCTGACCACGGTCAAGCTCGTCAAGTTCGGCGGCTCGGCCACCCCCTTCCTCATCACCGCGGCCGCGCTGGCGCTCTACGCCGTCGCCGCCTGGCTGGTCATGCGCGACGCCCCGGGCCGCACCGTCGCGGCGCAGCCGCTGCTGGGACGGCTCGCGGCCACCGCCAAGCTGCCGATCACCTGGCAGGCCTGCGTCCTGTACGCCGTGACGTTCGGCGGCTACGTCGCCTTCTCCGTCTACCTGCCCGCCTACCTGCAGACCGGCTACGGGCTGGAGCAGGCCGACGCCGCCAACCGCATGGCAGGATTCGTGCTCCTCGCGGTCGTGATGCGGCCGATCGGCGGCTGGCTGTCCGACAAGATCGGCTCGATCCCCGTTCTGGTCGGCGTGCTCGCCGTGGTCGCCGCCGGGGCGGCGGTCCAGGCCCTCACGCCCGGCCTGATGCCGGTGGGCACGATCGCCTTCCTGACCATGGCCGCCGCGCTGGGCGCGGGCAGCGGTGCCACCTTCGCGCTCGTCGCGCAGGCCGCGCCGGCCGACAAGGTCGGCGCGGTCACCGGGCTGGTCGGCGCCGCGGGAGGGCTGGGCGGATTCGTGCCGCCACTGCTGATGGGCTTCATCTACGGTGAACTCGGCTCCTACGGGCTCGGCCTGGGACTGCTGGCCCTGGTCTCGGGGCTGACCGTGGTGCTGACGATGACCGTGGTCCGCCTGACGGCCTCGCGGCGCCGCACCGCGTCGGCGTAGCCGTTCGGGTACGGCGCACACGGCCTGCTCCGGGAGCGCGCGATGACGTGGTGGCCGGTGGCCCGACTCCTGCACGTGCTGTTCGCGGCGCTGTGGGTCGGCGGGCAGCTCACGGTGCCGCTGGTGGTGCCGCCCCCGGCCCGCCGGTCCCGCGCGTGCCCCGCCGTCCCGTGTCCGAGGTTCTCGACCGGTGGGAGGACCGCCGTGTGTGAGCCGGTGCGACTCACGCTCCTCCGGAGCGGGGTGGGCGTCCGGGCAGGGCGTTCAGACGGTGTTCGACGGATGCGCGAACACGCTGACGCGCTCCGGTCACGATAGGGAGATGCCCGAATGCCGACCTACATCCAGATAGAGCAGCGCCGGCCGCCCGACCCGCCACCGCCGCCACGCCCCCGCGCGTCGTGGCACCTGCGGGCGAACGCGATCGTCGTCGGCTGGCTGAGCCTGACCCCGGTGGTGGCGCTGGCGGGCGACATGCTCCCGGCACCGCGCTGGCTGCTGATCCACGTGTTCCTGCTGGGCGCGGTCAGCACCGCCGTCCTCATCTGGAGCGAGCACTTCACCGTGGCGCTGACGCGCGTCCGCTCCCCGTCGCAGCGCGACAGCCTGACCAGGCTCGCCCTGCTCAACGCGGCGACGGTGGCGGTGCTGGCCGGGATGTCGGTGGGACCGTGGCAGCTGGCCGCCGCCGGTGCGGCGCTGGTGGTGGGGACGATCCTGTGGCACGGGGCGGTCCTCGCCCTGCTCGTCCGGCAGGCGCTGCCCGGCCGGTTCGGGCACGTCATCGGCTGGTACGTCTCCGCCGCCGCGGCACTGGCCGTCGGCGGCGCCCTGGGCGGGTTGCTGGCCGCCGACGTCGGGCACGGCGCGGTCCATGAGCGGCTGCGCGCCGCGCATGCCGAGGTGAACGTGTTCGGCTGGATCGGCCTGACCGTGCTCGGCACGCTGTTCACGCTGTGGCCGACGGTCCTGCGGACCCGCATGTCGGAGGTGACCCGGAAGGCGTCGCGCGTGGGGCTGTGGCTGGCCGCGCCGGGTCTGACGGTGGCGGTCGCCGGGCTGTTGACGGACCGGCGGTGGGCGGCTCTGGCGGGGCTGGCGGTGTACGCGGCCGGAGCGCTGGCGGTGCTCGCGCCGCTGGCCGACGCGCTACGGCGCAGACGGCCGCGCACCGGCGCGGCATGGACGCTGGGAGCGGCGATCATCTGGTTCGAGGTGGCGCTGGCCGCCGATCTGGTGGTCGTGGCCACCCGCCCGGCGCACGAGGTCGCCGCGGCACTGGACCCGCTGCGACCGCTGGTGCTGGTCGGGTTCGTCGCCCAGGTGCTGCTGGGCTCGTTGCTGCACCTGCTGCCCGCGGTGCTGGGCGGCGGGCCGGCCCGGTTCAAGCGGAACGCGGCGCTGCTGGAGCGCGGCTGGACGGTCCGGCTGGCGGCGCTCAACCTGGGGCTGCCGTTGCTGCTGCTACCACTGCCGCGGCCGGTGACGTCGCTGGGCTGGGCGCTGGTACTGGGCTCGGTGCTGGCCTTCATCATCCTGGCCGTGACCGCCCTGACCCGAGCCCGCCCGGCCGGTACCCGGCCCGCGGCCGCCGCGGAGGGGCCGCCGGGGCGGACGACCCGGCGAAGGGCGGCGGGACGTGGCGGCGATCGCTGCCGGTCACCGCCGGGGCCGTCGTCGGCTGCCTGCTGACGGCCGCCGCGATCGTCGTCGCCACGACCGGCGGATCGGGACCGGCGACGGTGACCGCGACCGGTTCCCGTACGGTCGAGGTGACGCTGTCCGGGATGAGGATCCGACCCTCCGTGATCGAGGCGCCCGTGGGGACCGTGCTGACGCTGCGCGTCACCAACGCCGACGCGCAACGGCACGACCTGCGCCTGGCGACCGGTGAACGCACCCCGATGCTGGCCCCGGGCCAGAGCGTCACGCTGAAGACGGCGCCGCTGGGCGAGCCGGTGGACGGCTGGTGCACGGTGGCCGGGCACCGCGCGGCGGGCATGACCATGCGCCTCGTCCCGACCGGCACGGTCACGGCGTCCCGGCCCCAGCCGGGCACCGGTCACGACGGGCACGGCACGACCGCCGGCGAACCCGCCCGGCTGGACCTGGCCGCGCCCATGTCACCGGGCTGGAAACCGTACGACGCGACGCTCAGGCCCGCTCCCGGCGGCACGGAGCACCACGTCGAGATCCGCGCCGACGACACACTCGTCCAGGAGGTCGCACCCGGGGTGCGGCAACGCGTGTGGACCTTCAACGGGACCATGCCGGGGCCGGTGCTGCGCGGCGAAGTCGGCGACGTGTTCGTCGTGACGTTCGTCAACGGCGCGACGATGGGCCACGGCATCGACTTCCACGCCGGCGCGACCGCGCCGGACGGGCCGATGCGCACGATCCAGCCGGGCGAGCGGCTGACCTACCGCTTCCGCGCCGACTTCGCCGGCGCGTGGCTCTATCACTGCTCGACCATGCCGATGACCCAGCACATCGCCAACGGCATGTACGGCGCCGTCATCATCGACCCGCCGGACCTGCCGAAGGTGGACCGCGAGTACCTCCTGGTCCAGGGCGAGCTGTATCTCGGCGATCCGGGCGGACAGCCCCAGGTCGCCAAGATCCGGCAGGGTGATCCCGACGGGTGGATGTTCAACGGCACCGCCGCCGGCTACGACCACGCCCCGCTGCGGGCCGAAGCCGGAGAGCGGGTACGCATCTGGGCCGTCGCCGCCGGCCCGAACTCGGGCACCGCACTGCACGTGGTGGGGGTGCCGTTCGACACCGTCTACCAGGAAGGCGCCTACCGGCTCCGCGCCAAGGACCCGGGCGGCGCGCAGGTGCTCGGCCTGGCCCCCGCGCAAGGCGGCTTCGTCGAGCTCGTCTTCCCGGAGAAGGGCACCTATCCGGTGGTGGACCACACGATGCGCCAGGCCGAGGCAGGCGCCCACGGCCTGTTCGAAGTGACGGGACGGTGAACCCTCCGCACGGGTCGCGGGCGCACTCAGGCGCCGTCCCGTCCGGCGCCGTCCCGAGGGTCGTCCTCGACGCGGGCGAGGAAGAAGTCCCGGACGTCCTCGGCGAGCAGCTCCGGCACCTCCATCGCGGCGAAGTGGCCGCCGCGCTCGAACTCCGACCAGTGCCTGATGTCGTACAGCCGCTCGGCCAGCGGTCGCACCGGCTGCGTGATGTCGTGCGCGAACACCGCCACGCCGACCGGTACCGGGCACGGCTCGGTCCGCCGCGGGGCATCGCGGTGCAGCCGCGCCGAGGAGGCCGCGGTGGCGGTCAGCCAGTACAGGGAGACGTCGGTGAGCATCCGCTCGTCGCTGATCGGCGAGCGAGGATCCGTCCACTGCGCGAACCGCTCGGCGATCCAGGCCAGCTGGCCGACCGGCGAGTCGGTCAGCGCGTAGCCGATGGTCTGCGGGGTCGTGGCCTGCAACGCCTGGTACGGCGGGCGGTTCGCCATCAGCTTCCTGATCTTGTCCAGCCGGGCCTCATCCGTTTCGGACAGTTCGATGCCGGCGTCCGGGACCGGGCGGGTCGGCAGGTAGTTGACGTGCACCCCGACGACCTGATCGGGGGCCACCGCGCCGAGCGCCATCGAGATGCCGGAGCCGAAGTCGCCGCCCTGCGCGCCGTAGCGCTCGTATCCGAGACGGCGCATCAGCTCGGCCCAGGCGCGGGCGACCCGGACGATGTCCCAGCCGCGTTCGTGGGTCGGCCCGGAGAATCCGTACCCCGGGATGGACGGGATCACCAGGTGGAAGTCGCGCGACAGCGGCTCGATCACGTCGAGGAACTCCAGGAACGATCCGGGCCAGCCGTGGGTGAGGATCAGCGCGAGCGCGTCCGGCTTCGGGCACCGGACGTGGACGAAGTGGATGTTCTGCCCTTCGATCTCGGTGGTGAAGTGCGGAAGCCCGTTGAGTTCGGCCTCGTGCTCGCGCCAGTCGTAGCCGGTGCGCCAGTGTTCGGCCAGTTCCCTGAGCCGCGCCAGCGGGAAGCCGTAGTCCCACCCGGCGTCGGCGACCTCGTCGGGCCAGCGGGTGCGGGAGAGCCGGTCGGCCAGGTCGTCGAGGTCCGCCTGGGGGATGTCGATGCGGAACGGCTTGATCATGGTTTCACTCCGGGGGTTCACTCGACGCCTGATGGCCGGAGGGCATCCGTGACCATGGCGCCCATTTCGTTGGCCGCAACAATGTTGGCATGGCCAACTGTACATGGATTCATTGGCAACGCCAACGATGTGTGGTGGCCGGCGTGAGCGCGGATGTAAGCCCATTCGTCGAGGAGGGCGCGGTTCGTCGTCCCGGTCCCCACCGTCCACGCCCGACCCGGCCCGAGCGCTCCGGCCGCAGGAAAAGACGCTCAGCGGCTGAATCCGATCAATGACCAGACGGCCGGCCTCGGCGGGAATGATCCACGTGCTGGGCCGCAAGTTCCGGCCCGCCTGATCACGAACTGTGGCGGTCCGATCCGGCCGCCGTACGCTTCGTGACCCCGGCGCATCCGATGACGATGAGGAAGCCTGAGAGGGGAAGCCCCATCTCTTGGGGTCAGCTTGTGCCGCGTGGGATCAGCTGCAGTCGCAGCGCCACTTCGCGGACGGTTCCGGGCCGGTCGAGCCGTTGCATGAGAAGTTCCATCGCGGCACGGCCGGACTCCTCCAGGGGCTGGCGCACGGTGGTGAGATCAAGGGCCTCGGCCAGCTCGCTGTCATCGAAACCGACCACCGCCAGATCACCGGGTACGGCGAGGCCGAGGTCATGTGCGGCCCGCAGTGTTCCCGCCGCGAGCGTGTCGTCGGCGGCGAAGACGGCGGAGGGACGGTCCGGCGTCGAAAGCAGTTCCTTCGCGGCGGCGCAGGTCGGCGCGAGCCCGTGTCCGGTCAGCCGCACATTGCCGTCGGCGAGGATGTGGCCGGCTTCGGTCAGGGCCGCCCGATAGCCCGCATGATGCCGCATGGCGCGTTTCGGCGGCCGAGAGCGCATCGACGGAAGGAAGAGGAGCATGAGCCGTTCGTACGTGGTGACGGGAGGGGGCCGTGGCATCGGCAAGGCGGTGGTCGAGCATCTCCTCGGTGACGCCGGCGCCGTGGTCGCCATCGAGCGCGACCCGGCGGAACTGGCGTGGATGGACGGCCATCCCGCCCGCGCACGCCTGATCGGTGTGACCGGTGACGCCGCCGATGAGACCGTGGCGGGGCGAGCCGCCGATCTCGCGCAGGCCGCGGGCCCCCTCGCCGGCTGGGTCAACAACGCCGCCGTGTTCCAGGACGCCTCCGTCCACTCCGCCACGACCGAACAGGTGCTGGATCTCATCGCGGCCAACCTCAACGCCGCCGTCGTCGGGTGCGCCACTGCGATCCGCCGCTTTCTCGCGGCGGGCACGCCGGGGGCGATCGTCAACCTCTCCTCACACCAGGCGCGCCGGGCGGTCCCCGGCTGCCTGCCGTACGTGACGGCCAAGGCGGCCATCGAGGGGATGACCCGGGCGCTCGCGGTCGAGTACGGGCCGCACGGCATCCGCGTCAACGCCGTGGCGCCGGGCTCGGTGGACACCGAGCGCTACGCGGAGTTCCTCGACTCCCAGGAGCCCGCGGCCGCGGCCCGCATCGAGCGGGAGATGGCGCTGCTGCACCCGCTGGGCCGGGTGGCGCGGTCCCGAGAGGTCGCGGCTGCGATCGCCTATCTGCTGTCCGACGACGCCGGCTTCGTCACCGGCGCGACCGTGCCCGTCGACGGCGGACGGTCGGTGCTCGCACAGGATCCCGAGTCATAGGAGGTTACGTCGATGAGCGGAGGGCGGCGGCGAGGTCGTCGAGGTACGCGGAGACCGGGCCCAGGCTGAGCACGCCGCTGCCCGCCCCGGCCAGCTCCGCCGCCGCGGGAACGAGCGCGGCCCGGGCACGCTCCATCGCCTCCCGGTCGCCGACGGCGATCGCCGCACGCGCCACCAGGCACCACAGGGCCTCCTGCAGCAGGTCGCCGGGCGGGTCCGGGACCGCGCGCAGCGCCGCCGCCTCGTCGTGGCGACCCCGGTCCAGCAGCACCAGGGGCAGGACCCACGGCTCGTACGGTCCCCAGTCGGTGTGCCCGCCGATCCCCAGCGGCAGGTCCCGGCGCACCCGCAGGCACAGCAGCGCCAGCGGCGGCAGGCCGCGCTCCAGCCCCGGCATGCCGGTGCCGTCCGGCCGCGCGGCGGCGTAGGCCTCCTCCACCTCCGCCTGCGGCGCGCGGCCGGCCTCGGCGAGCCGCATCGCCCGGTACAACCGGGTGAACACCCCCGCCAGCGGCAGCTCGTTGCGCCCGGCCAGCAGGTCGGCCGCCTCCGCGTGGCGGTCGGCCGCCGGGAAGTCGCCGAGCGCGCCGCGGGCCTGCAGGCGGATGAGATGCCCGAGCACCTCGAAGGTGACCAGGCCGTGCCGGGCGGACAGGGCGACCAGCTCGGCGCCGATCCCGTCGCGGCGCGCGGCCAGGCCAGCCCGGTGGAAGGTCTGCATGAACACGCCGTTGAGGGCGAACGCCAGCAGCGCGGGGTCGTCCAGGTCGCGGGCGAGCCGCTCGGCCTGCTGGGCCGCCTTAAGCCCGCGCGCCGTACGGCTGCCGCGCGACTCCACGGCGATCGTGGCCAGCAGCCGCGCCCGCGCCGCCTCGTGCCCGCCGGGCGGGAGGGCGGCCAGGGCGCGCTCGGCCGCCGCGAGCACCCGCGCGGCCTGCTTCGGATCGTCGACCCGGGTCCAGATCGCCGGGACGTCGTAGGCGCCGATCACGCGGGCGGTCAGCTCGGCGTCGCCCAGCTCCTCGGCCGCCGCGACGGCCGCCACCCGGTGCCGCCGCGACTCCTCCAGGCCGCCCGCGCCGGTCACCGCGAGGTTGCGCAGCAGGCCCACCGTCGACTCCAGTCGCGCCCGGGCGCCGGAGGCCACGGCGCGGTCGTAGGCCGCGGTCGCCCGCGCCCACACCCGGGCCGCGCCGGCCGCCGCGGAGTCGGGGTCGAGGTGGCGGGCCTGACCGAGGATGTCCGCCTCCAGGCGGCGCAGCCGCGGCCCCGGGTCCACCCCGAGCTGTTCGACCAGGAGCGTCCGCGCCCGGCGCAGCACCGCCAGGGCGTCACCCTGGCGGCCGGTGCGGTACAGCGCGAGGGCCAGCAGGCGCCAGGCGTCCTCACGCCAGGGATGCCCGGCCACGTGCGCGTCCAGGTCCGGCACCGCCTCGGCCGCCAGACCCAGGGCCAGCCGGGCCTCGGCCCGGCGCTCGACCGCGTGCAGCCGCAGCTCCGTCAGGCGGGAGCGCTCCGCGCGGGCCCAGTCCTCGTCGGCGAACTCGGCGTAGGCGGGTCCACGCCACCGGTCCAGCGCCTCCTCCAGCCGCGTCAGCGCCTCGGCGGGAGGCAGCGTCGCGGCGGCGGCCACCGAATCCTCGAAGCACCAGGCGTCCACCGCGCCGGGCTCGGCGCGCAGCGCGTACCCCGGCCCCTCGGTGACCAGCAGGCGGGCCGGGGCCCGGGGCGGGCGCTCCGGCTCCAGGGCGCGGCGCAGCGCGGCCACGAAGGTGCGCACCGTGCCTATCGCGTCGGGGGAGGGGTCCTCCCACAGGTCCTCCACCAGGCGGGTGACCGGGACGACGCGGCGGCGGGCGACGATCAGCCGGGCCAGCACCGCGCGGTGCCGCGGCCCCCTGAGCGCGATCGCGTCCCCGGCGCCGTCCCAGGCCGCCACCGGCCCCAGCACCCCGAACGTGACCCGCATCCCCCGACCGTCCTCTCCGGGCGTCCGGCCGTCCTTCCCCGGCTTCCTTTCTCCGGCATCGCCCCCGGTCAAGCTACCCGCTCGGGCCATGGTGCCCGGACCGGCGGGCGCCCGGCCGTACGGCGTCCGGTCCGGCGGGAACCCGGCCGCACGGGGTTCGGCTCGGCGGGCATCCCGGTCCGGGGTGCCCGCCGGACGCCCGGCTCGGGGTGTCCGGCGCGTGCTCATCGGATGCTCATCGGCGCCCGGCAGGCTGAGGACGTCCCACCCGAGAAGACAACCAGGAGCGAGACCATGCCGCCTGTCATCACCGGATTCGACTACCGGCGCGTCCCCGTCGCCGAGGGGGTGTCGCTGAACGTCGCCGTCGCCGGTTCGGGCAGCCCGATCGTGCTGCTGCACGGCTTCCCGCAGACGCACCTGATGTGGCGGCATGTCGCCGCCGACCTCGCGGCCGACCACACCGTCATCTGCCCCGACCTGCGCGGTTACGGCGCCAGCGACAAACCCGCCGAGACCGGCCCGGACGTCTACGCCAAGCGCACCATGGCCGCCGACGTCGTCGCCCTGGCCCGCGCGCTGGGACACGAGCGCTTCGCGCTGGCCGGGCACGACCGCGGCGCCCTGGTCGCCTTCCGCGCCGGGCTCGACCACCCCGAGACGATCACCCACCTGGCCTGCCTGGACGTGCTGCCGACCCTGGACATGTGGGAGGCGATGCACGGCGTGACCGCCGCCGTCGGCTTCCACCTCTACCTGATGGCCCAGCCGCCCGGCCTGCCGGAGCGGATGATCGCCGCGAGCGCCGACGCCTTCTTCGGCCACTTCCTCGACGTCTGGACGGGCGACCCGGGGGCCGTGCCCGCCGACGTCCGCGCCGCCTACCTGGACGCCTGCCGCGACGCGGTGCCCTCGATCGTCGCCGACTACCGCGCCTCGGCCGGCGTCGACGTCGAGCACGACCGGGCCGACCGGGAGGCCGGGAACCGACTGCGGATGCCGGTGACCGTGCTCCAGCAGGACTGGGGCGCCGCCCTCGGCTACGACGCCGCCGCGCTGTGGGGCGCCTGGGCGTCCGACCTGCGGCACGCCACCGTCGCCCACGGCCACTTCATGGCCGAGGAGGCGCCCGCCGAGGTCGCCGCGGCCCTGCGGGACCTGCTCACCCGCTGAAAGCGGCGCGGCCCCGCCGTACGGCAGGCCGGCCGGAGCGGCGGGGACGCCGTTCTGAGAACGGCGTCCGATCACCGCCAGCGGCCCGGGGACGGATCTCCGCATAGTGGGGGACGACCTGATCGGACAGAACTCGCAAAGGACTCTTCGGTGCACAAGCCCCTCGACCTGAAGGTGATGTACTTCGGCACGCCCGTGGTGCTCATCGGTTCCCGCAACGAGGACGGCACCACCAACCTCGCGCCGATGTCCTCGGCGTGGTGGCTGGGGGAGTGCTGCATGCTGGGCCTGGGCAACAGCGCGCAGACGACGGCGAACCTGCTGCGCGAGCGCGAGTGCGTGCTCAACCTGCCCTCCTCGGCGATGGTCGACGCCGTCGACCGGCTCGCGCTGACCACCGGGACGCGGGTGGTCCCGCCGCACAAGGCACGGCAGGGCTACCGGTACGAGCCGGACAAGTTCGCCGTCGCGGGGCTGACCGAACAGCCCGCGGACCTGGTACGGGCGCCCCGGGTGGCCGAGTGCCCGATCCAGCTGGAGTGCCGGGTCATCGGGGTCCACCCGTTCGGCGTCCCCGAGCCGCACGCCACCGCCTTCCAGGTCGAGGTCGTGCGGGTCCACGTCGAGGAGGAGCTCATCATCCCGGGGACGAATCACATCGACCCGGTCGGTTGGGACCCGCTCATCATGAAGTTCTGCGAGTTCTTCGGCGGCGGGGACAACATCCATCCCTCCCGGCTCGCCGCGGGCTGGGAGATGCCCCACGACCTCCGGCTCACGGGCGTGACCGTGTAGGGCGGCCGGCACGAGCTGTGCCACGCCTCGGAAGGGGCCCTTGTTCTCGGGACTCCGGGTGGTGGGGGCTCCGAGAACAAGGGCAAAGTCGGCTCAGGGTTGGGTGTCGAGCCACTCCTGGAAGGTGGGTCCGGCGAGCGTGGCGTGCGGGCCGGGCAGGAACGCGCCGGCGGCGGCGAGCTCGGCATCGGGCATGCCGGACCCGTCGACGCCGACGATCTTGATGCCCCGGCGGGCGCCGAGGAGCCGGGCCGCCTCGGCCATGCTCTCCTTGCGAGGTCCGGCGATCTCGGGGATCGGTGTTCCCGGGGCGGCGGGGGCGGTGGGGTCGGTGGCCAGGCCGACCAGTTCCTCGGCCACGGTGCGGCAGGCCACGAGCTGGGTGGGCAGCTCCGGGAGGTAGGCGACGTCGCCCTGCTGCCAGTCCAGGAGCTGTCCGACGAACTCGTGGAACTGCGCGGCCCGCAGGATGCGGACGGGGATCGGACCGGACAGGAGGGCTTCCTCGTGCACCTTCTTGGCGGCGAGGAAACCGGCGGTGGCCTTGTCCGCGCCGATGATGGACGCCATGGCGATCTGGGCGACCCCCGCCTTCCGGCCGTACTCGTGCAGGTTGCGGGCCGACGTACGGAAGAACTCCGTCGCGGCGTCCTGGTCGGAGGAGTGCCAGGAGGCGACGTCGATGACGACCTCGGCCCCGGTGAGGGCCTCGGCGAGACCCTGACCGGTGATGATGTCCACGCCGGTGGCGCGGGACATCGGCACGACCCGGTGCCCCCTCTCGGTCAGGACGTCGACGACGTGGCGGCCCAGCCGCCCGGTCGCTCCGGCCACCGCGAACGTGGTGATGCTCATGTGGTGTGCCTTTCTCACTCGCTGTAGTTCCGGCCGGGGGGCATGCCGGGGATCGGCTTGGCGATGAGAGCGGCGGGGGTGAAGAAGCCGATGTGGGCGATCGCCATGATGAGCGACCACATCGCCCTGTCGTCGTAGAGCGCAGACGCCCTGGCGTACAGCTCGTCGGGGACGCGTTCCCCGGACGGGTTCGGGGTGAGGACCGCCTCCACGAGCTCCAGCGCGATCCGTTCGGCGTCGGTGAAGCAGGTGGCGTCCCGCCAGGTGGCCACGGCGGTGATGCGCTCCTCCGATTCCCCCAGCTTGCGGAGGCCGGCGGTCTCCCTGATGGTGAAGTACGTGCTGCCGAGGATCTGTCCGGCGCGCAGCTGCAGCAGGCTGATGGTCGTCGGGGGGATCACACCGTTCCGGAGGGCCTTGTGCAGGCCCTCGCCGACCACCGCCATCTCGGGGAGGAAGGGGAGTGGATCGGGCATGCGCGACCGGCGGCCGGTCGTCGTGGGCGTGGACATGGGGGAGGCTTCCCTTCTCGTTCTCAACTCGTCGTGGTGCCGTGCGAATCGTTCGCGCGGCGTCCTGACGACCACGAGACGCCGGAGCCCCTGTCCCTGTAACAGCACGGCCATGTGACATAGGCCACCCGCCGTAGGTGTTACGAAGCGGTGGGGACCGGCGTCTTGTGCGTGTGGCGGCGCTGAGAACGAACAGGCGGGAGCGGGACATGACCGAGCGGAGCGAACGAGGCGCGGACCCGGCCGAGCCGCCTGGCCGCGCCGGCCACGTCGACCCCGCCACCCAGGCGTTCGTCGCCCACCGCAACCTGCTGTTCACCGTCGCCTACGAGATGCTCGGCTCGGCCGCCGACGCCGAGGACGTCCTGCAGGAGACCTGGCTGCGCTGGGCGGACGTCGACCTCGGCACCGTGCGGGAGGAGCGCGCCTACCTGGTGCGGATCGTCACCCGGCAGGCGCTGGACCGGCTGCGCGCGCTCGGCCGGCGCAGGGAGTCCTACGTCGGGCCGTGGCTGCCCGAGCCGTTGCTGACCGCGCCCGACGTGGCCGAGGACGTCGAGCTGGCCGAGAGCGTCTCGATGGCGATGCTGCTGGTGCTGGAGACGCTGCAGCCGACCGAGCGGGCTGTGTTCGTGCTGCGCGAGGTGTTCGGCCTGGACTACGACGAGATCGCCGAGGCCGTCGGCAGGAGCCCGTCCGCGGTACGCCAGATCGCCTACCGGGCGCGGGCACACGTCGCCGCGCGCCGGCCGCGCGGCACCGCCTCCCCGGCCGAGACCCGAGCCGCGCTCCAGGCGTTCCAGCGGGCGGTCGAAACCGGCGAGTTGCAGGGCCTGCTCGACGTCCTCGCCCCCGACGTCGTCGCCCTGAGCGACGGCGGCGGGATCAGGCACGCCCTGCTGCGGCCCGTCGTGGGGATCGACAACGTGGCTCGCCTGCTGGCCGTCGGCTGGTGGACACGCGACGCGGAACGGTCGGTCGAGCCGGTTCAGATCAACGGCGGCCCCGGGCTGCTCGTAAGGGTCGACGGGGAGATCGACGGAGTGGTGGCGGTGCGCGTGGAGAACGGCTACGTCACCGGCGCCTACCACGTGCGCAATCCCGAGAAGCTGTCGCGTGTGGAGCGGGAGACCGCCGTCACCCGCTGAGCTCGGCGGGACCGGCGGCGCCGGCGAACCTCACGTGCCGGACGCCGACCCGGCGGCGGGCCGGCCGGGGGCCGGACGGCGAAGAGGTTGGGCCTTCCCGGCGGTCGGGCGGCGGGTTATCAAGGGCCCAGGGGCGCACCCGCGCCGTCCACGCTCACGACCACCGCCCCGCCGCGGATGGAGGACGTCATGCTCCGGTTGTGGAAGGCGATCACCCGCACGCTCTGTGCCGCCGTCCTGGTCGCGGCCGGGCTCGCCGTGCCCGCCGTGCCCGCCGTGTCCGCCGCGGACGGCGCGGCCGACCTGCCCCGCTGGGCGTGGGCCGTCGTCAGGGGCGGCTCCACCCCGACCGTCTCCTACCAGTTCGGCACGTGGACCTCCGGGCTCAAAGCCGACGCCACCACCGGGGACCCCGGCCAGGTGCTCGTGAGGTTCCCGCAGTTCGGCTTGGCGGCCGGGGGAGTGGCCCACGTCACGGCGATCTCCTCCTCTCCCGACTGGTGCCAGGTCCAGGATCAGTGGCCGTCGGGTGACGACCTGATCGTGGCGGTGCAGTGCCACCGGTACGGCGTGGGCCCGGTGGCCGCCCCGTGGTTCTCCGTGACCTTCAGCTACAGCGGCAAGTACATACACCCGATACCGTCCCAGTCGCTGGGATACGTGCGCTGGAACGGCTCCGCCGTGGCCACGCAGTTCAACTCCTCCGCGCCGACCGCCGTGAACACCGTGACGCCGGGGACGTCCCCGGGTCTGTGGCGGGTCGCCCTGCCGGGGCTAGGTTCGACGGGCCTGGCCGGGAGCATCCAGGTCACCGCGGTCGACCCGGCCGTTCCGGCGCGCTGCAAGCTGGGCGGCTGGAGCGCGACGACGGCCGCGCAGAACATCGTGGTGCGCTGCCACGACGCCGCCGGCGCCCCGCTGAACACCGGGTGGAACCTGACCTACCATCGGGCGAACGCCGTCGTCTGGGCGCCCGTCGCGCCGTACACGGCGTTCGCCTACACCTTCGACAACGCCCCCGACACCGTGAGCCCCTACCTGCCGACGCCGTACCCGGTCAGCTACAACTCGGTGCCCGGGAGCATAGACCTCAGAGGGGCCGGGTCCGGCCTGAGGCGGGTCTCCTTCAGCAGCGTCAACGTGGAATACGGCTACCCGGGCAACGTCCAGGTCACCGCGTTCGGCTACGGCGCGGAGTTCTGCAACCTGTACGGCAACTGGACGGAGGCATCCGCCACGGGGCTCGTGTCCATCACGCACGCCTGCTACGACGGTGCGACCCGGGTCGCCCATCCGGCGACGGTCACCTACGTGGCCCGGGACCGTTAGCCGGGCGTCCGTCACGCCCCGGGGCGTGACGGGCCGGACTCGGGCGGGGCAGGTTCAGGCGGTCCCGGCGACCTCAAGGAGGATCTTCAGCAGGTCGTCGGGCGCGTCCCGCATGAGGTTGTGCCGGGCGGAGAGCGCGTGCGTCGTCCACGACGGGTCCTCACGCAGCCGCCGGTAGACGGTGGTGAACGGCGACTCTCCGTCCCATTCGGTGGCGTACACGTAGTCCCTGCGCCGGAACCGCGCGAGGTCGCCGGTCAGCCGGATCGGCTGGAGCAGCGAGGCGAGGGGGTGCGGCGTAGCGCGCGGGTCGAAGAACGGCAGCGGCCGTGTCGCGTACCCGGTCTCCGTCACGTCCAGGTACCACTCGCGCTCCCGGCCGGGGACGAGGTCCCAGCAGGAATCGCCGTCCCCGGGCACGACGGCGTCCAGGTACACCAGGGAGTCCACCCGGTCCGGGACGCGGTCCGCCGCCCCGGTGATGACCATGCCGCCGTAGCTGTGGCCGACCAGCACCGCGTCGCGGATCTCCTCGGCCTCCAGTACGGCGGTCACGTCCAGGATGTGCGTCTCCAGATTCACCCCGGCGTTCAGCAGGTGGCCGCGCTCGCCGACCCCGGTCAGCGTCAGCGGGTACACCTCGTGGCCGTCCCGGCGCAGCCGGTCGGTGAGGGGCCGGTAGCTCCAGCCGCCGTGACACATGCCGGGGACGAGGACGAAGGTCGCCAAGGTCGTGCTCCTTGAATCGGTCGATCGGCTCGGGAACCGGCGCGGGTCGCCGGCGTCTTCCAGCCTGGACGGCTCCGAGCCAGAAGTCCAACAGATGATTCTGCTGAGATCTAGAATCAACGCTTATGGAGCTGCGTCAGCTGGAGTACTTCGTCGCCGTCGCCGAGGAGCGGAGCTTCACCCGTGCCGCCGAACGGGTGCACATCAGCCAGTCCGGCGTCAGCGCCCAGATCCGCCGGCTGGAGCGCGAGCTGGGCGCCGAGCTGTTCGACCGCTCGGCGCGCGTCGCCACCCTCACCGTCGCGGGCAAGGCCGCGCTCGAACACGCCCGCGCCGCGCTCGCCGCCGCCGGTGCGGCGGGCCGGGCGGTGGGGGAGGTGACCGGCCTCGTCCGCGGACGGCTCACCGCCGGGATGGTGGTCGGCTGCACCGTCACGCCGCTGTTCGAGGCGCTGGCCGCGTTCCACCGGGCCCACCCCGGCGTGGAGATCTCGCTGCTGGAGGACGGCTCCGACCGGCTCGCGGAGGGGGTGCGCACCGGCGCCCTCGACCTGGCGCTCGCCGGGACGGCCGCCCTCCCCGAGGGGCTGGAGACGCTGACGGTGGTCAGCGAGCGGCTCGTCGCGGCGGTCCCGGCGGACCACGCCCTGGCGGGACGGCCGCGGACGACCCTGGCCGAGTTGTGCGCGCACCCGCTCGTGTGCATGCCGCCCGGCACCGGCGTGCGCACCGTGTTCGACCGCGCCTGCGCCGCGCGGGGACTCGAACCGGCGGTCACGCTGCAGGCGAGCGCCCCCGACGCCGTCGCCGACCTCGCCGCCCGCGGGCTGGCCGTCGCCGTGCTCAGCGCCTCGATGACCGAACACCATCGCGACCGGCTCGTCGCCCTGCCCCTCGACGACGTCGAGACGCCGGCCCTGCTCGTCCTGGTGTGGAAGAGCACGTCCAACCCCGCGGTGCGCGAGCTGCTCGCGCACGCCCGCCGGGCGTTCGCCGTACCCGGGTAAGGGCCGGGCCAAGGACCCTCCGCGGCGGCGTTTCCGCACCCCGCCGCGATGATCCGGAGACCTACCATTCGATCTGCTCCGGGCTTTTCGCAGCCCGTTCTCCCACGTCGCCCCGCCGGAACGGGGAGAGCTCCGGCATATTCCTCCGGATCGGCGGCAGGTGCCGGTGGGCCGCCGCCGGGCTCGGGACGAACGACGCGGCGGCTGCACCGGACGGAGACGGACGAGGAGGCTCGCAGATGACAGACACCACGGCCGGAGCGGTGGCGACGAGACGGGAGATCGCCCTGCCGGGCACGCTCCTGGGGGTCGGGCTCGGAGGGTTCGTCGACGGGATCCTCCTGCACCAGGTCCTGCAGTGGCACCACATGCTGACCAGTACGAACACCGACAACATCGGGGTGGGGTACTACCCGGCCGACACCGTTCCGGGCCTGCGGATGAACACGCTGTGGGACGGGCTCTTCCATGTGTTCTGCTGGCTGGCGGTGCTGGTGGGCCTGAGCCTGCTGCACGCGCGGGTCACCCGCTCCAGGGGCCGGGTGTGGGGCTCGCGGATGCTGTGGGGCTGGATCCTGTTCGGCTGGGGACTGTTCAACCTCGTCGAGGGCATCATCGACCACCACGTCCTGGGCATCCACCACGTCCGCACCGACGCCTACCAGACGTGGTGGGACATCGGCTTCCTGCTGCTGGGCGTCCTGCTGATGGTCGCCGGCTGGCTGCTGCAGCGCGGCGGCCCGACGGTGGACCTCTGCCGCGACACCCCGCGTGCCACCATGGCGACGCCGTGAGCCCCACCGTGAGCCCCACCGTGTTCTCCGCCGTGATCCCCCCGGCGCACGGGACGCCCGTCGCCGCCGCGGACCTCCTCACCCGGCGGGCCGGCGACGCCTCGCTCCTGGCGCACGAGGCGCACCACGGCGGGCTCTCCGGTGCGCTGCCGGTGGCGGGCGTCGCCGTACTGCTGGCGGCGTACCTGGCGGCGGCGGCGCTGCGGCGGCGCGAGCCCAGGGGTGGAGCCGGTGGCGCACGGCGGCCTTCACCACCGGGGCCGTGCTGCTCGCCGCGGGCCTGACCGGGCCGGTCGCCGCGTTCGCCGAGACCGACTTCCGGGGGCACATGCTGCAGCACCTGCTCATCGCGATGCTCGCCCCGCTGGGGCTGGTGCTGGGCGCCCCGGTGACGCTGCTGCTGCGGTCGCTGCCCGCCGCCCGCGCGCGCCGCGTCACCGCCGTACTGCGCAGCCGTCCCGCGCACGTGCTGACCGACCCCTGGGTGGCGTTCACACTGAACGTCGGCGGCATGGCCGCGCTGTACTTCACCCCCCTGTACGGCATCGCCTGCGCCGACCCGCTGCTGCACCCGCTCGTCCACCTGCACTTCGTGCTGGCGGGCTTCCTGTTCGCCTGGGTGATCGCCGGGCCTGACCCGGCGCCGCGACGCCCCTCGGTGCCGAAGCGGCTGGTCGTGCTGGGCGTGTCGATCGCCGCGCACGCCACCCTGTCGCAACTGATGTACGCCGGGCTGTTCGTCGCCGTGACGGCCCCAGGGCCGGAGCTGCTGGGCGCCGCGGAGATCATGTACTACGGCGGCGACATCGCCGAGCTGCTGCTGGCCCTGGCGCTGGTGACGACCTGGCGGCCCGCCCGGTCGCGCGTCGCTCCGCGGAACCGCCTCACCCCCGAACCGGCCGCACCCGCCGTCTCCGGATCGTAAGCGGCCGGGACCGGTCCCCGGGGAACGACGAGACAGCGGTCGCGTCCGGGGGCCGGTGGCCGTTCCGGGGCCGGGTTCCGCACGTACGGCCGGGCGGATGATCCCGGACACACGGCCGGCGGACGATCCTCGCGACACGCCCATGCCCGAATTACTGTTTTTTTATTTCTGGAAATTGGAAAAGGCTACGCTCGTCCGGTGGTCAGGGAGGCAGGCGTGGTGACGGCATGCAAGCACTGCGGTGCGCCGATCGAGCAGCGCCCCGGGCGGGGACGCCCCCGGGCCTACTGCCCGCAGGGCGGCTGCCAGGCGATGGCCAAACGGGAGCGGGAGCTGAAGCGGGCCGCGCCGGGCCTGGAGGGCACGCTGGCGCGGGCCGAGGAGTTCTACGACCGCATGGAGAAGGGCATGGCCGCGGCGATCGCCCCGCTGGCCAAGGCCCTGTCCGACGAGCTGAGCCCGGCCGGGGTGGAGGCCAGGCTCAGCGCCGTGCAGGCCGAGGCGCACGCCCGGGTGGCGCTCGCCCACGCCGAGCGCGAGCAGGCGCTGGAACAGGTACGGCTCGCCCGCGAGGCCACCGGCCACGCCCGGCGCGAGCGCGACGCCATGGTGCGGCAGGTGGAGGAGGCCAACGCCGAGCGGGACATCGCGCTGGCCGACGCCGAGACCGCCAGGGAGCAGGCCCTGGCCGCGCTGCACGAGGCCGCCGCCACCGAGCGCCTGGCCAAGAACGCCGAACAGCAGGCCCGGCGGCGGGCCGAGCGGGCCGAGGCCGCCATGGACACGGGCGTGCGGGAGATGTCCGAGCGGGTGGAGGCGGCCGAGACCGCGGCCCGGCAGGCGCAGGCGCGGGCCGCGCACGAGCGGGAGCTGGCCGAACGGGCGCACGCCGAGCGCGACCTGGCCCGGCGGGCGGCGGCGGAGGCCGAGGAGACGCGGGCCGCCGCCGAACGGGCCGTCGCCGCCGCCGAGGCCCGCGCCCGGGTGCTGGAGGCCGAGCGGGACCGGGCGCTGGCCCGCGCCGACGAGGAGGCGCGGGCGCGGGCCAAGGCCCAGGCCGAGGCGTCCGAGGCCAGGATCAGGACGACCCGGGCGGAACGGCGGGCGGCCGACGCCGAGAAGCGGGCGGCACGCCGGGTGGCCGAGGCCGCCGACCGGGCCGCGGCCGAGGCCGCCCAGGCCCGCGCGGAGCGGGACGAGGTCCGCACCCTGCTGACCCTGGAGCAGATGAGGAGCGCGGACCTGCGCGAGCGGATCGAGGCGCTGCAGGCCGAGGCCGCGGCGCTGCGGGAGCGGGCGGTGATCGCCGAGCTGCGTGCCGCCGCCGGGGAGCGTTCGCCCGATCCGCGTTGACGGCCCGAACGGCCCGGTGAGTCGGCTTCAGCGCGGGTCGCCTCCGGGGGCCTCCCGCGGCTCGAAGTGCACGCCCGTCGCCGATGCCCGTGCGATCCGATCGACGCGCAACACCCGCCGGCCACGGTCGAGGCCGCGGCACACGAGGAACCACCGGGTCTTCCGGCCGACCATCGTGAGCAGCCCTACGAGAGATCGAAGGGGGCGGGGGAGTGGCCTTCCCAGATCCGGCGGGAGGCGTGTTCGGGGTAGGGCAGGGTCTCCGACTCGGCGTCCAGGACGCGGGTGAGCCGCTGGCCGGGTCGGTAGGCGGCCCATCCCGCGTCGCCGGTGGTGACGAAGCGGATCCATGTCTCCTTGAGCTCGCGGGCGAGCGCGATGGCCTCAGGGGTGGGCTCGTCGCCGATGAGCCGCGCGCCGATGGGGCTGTCCAGCGTGCCGAACGCCAGGGGGACGTCGAGGCTGTGGCAGGCGCCCAGGGCGCCGCCGAGGACCGGGGCGGTCCAGCGCAGTTCGAACAGATACGAGGTGCCGCCGGCTGCGGCGTTCGTCTCGGCCAGCTTCTGTGACGGCATGCGGAAGAGGGCGTCGGAGTACACCGTCTCCACCAGCTCTTCCGGGCCGGCCTGCGGAAACGCGGCACGGTACGCCTTCGCGCCGTGCGGCTGGGGGGCGAGCAGTTCCAGGGCCGCACGGGCGTCCTGCTCGGTGAAGGTGCCCTGCCGTCCGCTCATGACGCTGAACAGCCGGAACTCGTCCCGGGTGTGGCCGACGAGCAGCTCGGTCCCGCTCGCGCGCGCGCCGGCCAGCGCGGACCAGGGCGTCTCGGGGAGGACCTCGCCGTCGATGACGGGGCAAAGGGCGGTGCCGGTCTCCGTGAGCCGTCCCCAGCTCTCCCGGTGTGCATGGAGGCCGGCGTTGAAGGAGGTGAGCTCTGCGGCCAGGCGCCAGGGGTCGGTGTCGCGCAGGGCCGCGGCGGTGGGGGTCGCCGCGCCGAGCCGGTCCGCGAGCGCGGCGGTGACCTGCCGTGCCAGCGCGGGGGTGCTGTACAGCCCCGGCACCGAGTGGGCGATGGCCCGCCGGAACAGACCGCGCGCCCGCCGCATCGTGAGGAGGGCGGCGACCGACCCTGCCCCGGCGGACTGTCCGGCCACGGTGACCTGGCCGGGGTCGCCTCCGAAGGCGGCGATGTTCCGCTGTACCCACTCCAGCGCCGCGATCTGGTCGAGGAATCCGCGGTTGGGCGGCGCGTCGTCGAGGAACGCGAAGCCCTCCGCGCCCACGCGGCAGTTGACGGTCACCACGACGAGTCCCGCCTCGGCCAGCGCCGCCGGGTCGTACATCGGGTCGCTCGACGCCGCCGAGATGTAGCCGCCCACGGGGATCCACACCAGCACCGGCAGTCCTGCCGCACCCGGATCCGGAGTGCCGACGTTGAGCGTCAGCCAGTCCGTGCCCTGCGGCGGACCCGCGTCGACCGGCAGGGACGGCGGCACCACGGGGCCGAACTCCGCCGCCTGCCTCGTCCCCTCCCAGCGGTGCGGCGGGGCGGGCGCGGCGAAGCGGAGCGCTCCCACCGGGGGCTGGGCATAGGGGATGCCGCGGAACACCGCGTGCCCCTGCCGTCGGCGCCCCTGCACCACACCTTCCGTGGTCCGCACCCTTGGCTGTTCGGGCATGGCGCTTCCTTTCCCTGTCGGGCCCCAGGATTATGGGTCAACTGTATTATGTCAACTGTATTGGAAAGGCCCGGGATACGAGGAAGAGGCCGGCGATGCCGAAACAGGTGGATCACCGCGGACGCCGCGAAACGATCGCCCGCGCGCTGTGGCGGGTGGTGGGGCAGCGCGGCGTCGCGCATCTGACGATGCGCGTGGTGGCGCAGGAGGCGGGCATCTCCCTCGGGCAGCTGCAACACTATTTCGCCTCCCGGGCCGCCATGCTCTCCTTCGCCATGGACTTCGCGTCCGAGCAGACCTCGCTGCGCGTCGGCCAGGGCCTCGAGAAGCTCGGTGACCGTCCGCACCCCCGTGACGTGCTGCGGCTGACGCTCGTGGAAATGCTCCCCTTCCATGCCGACGCCCGCGCGACCAGCCGGATGAGCGCCGCCTACGTCCTGGAGGCGCTGCACGACGAGGCCGTCCACGAGCAGGCGCGCCGTGGCCTCGTCCAAGGACGGGCCCTCATCGAGCGGCTGGTCCGCCAAGCGATCGCCGACGGACACATCGACTCTGACCGCGACCCGGCGACCGAGACCAACCTGCTCCTCGCCCTCACCGGCCTCACCCCCCTGATCGAACTGGGCGTGATCGGGCCCCGGGACGCACTCGCCGCGATCGATCTGCATCTGGACAGGCTGTTCAGCGGGAACGACCGGCGTGCGTGACCCGCGCCCGCGCGCAGGAACAGGGTCGACGCTCCATCGCCGGCGATGACGCCGATGACGCCCACCCGGCTACGGCCGCCGCCGGCCGTCGCCGCAGTTCGGCCCGACCACCGGTGTGCGGGACAATCACCGGTGTGCGAGTCGGACTGCTCGGGCCGTTCGAGGTCCGGAACGGCGATGGAGCCGTGGTGGAGGTCCCCGGGACCCGGCTGCGCGCACTGCTGGCCGTACTCGCCCTCGAACCCGGACGGACCGTCACGCGTGCGAGGCTGGTCGACTGGATCTGGGGGCGACGGCCGCCCGCGGACGAGGTGAACGCCCTCCAGGCGCTGGTGTCCAGGCTGCGCAGGGTGCTGCCGGACGGCGTGATCGAGGCGGACGCCGGCGGGTACCGGCTGGCCGTGGCCCCCGACGCCGTGGACGTGTGCCGTTTCGAGCGCCTGGCCGATCAGGCCCGCGCCGCCGGGCCCGCGGCGCGGGCGGATCTGCTGCGCTCGGCCCTGGCACTGTGGCGCGGCACGGCCATGGAGGACGTCGGACTGCGCGACAGCGACGCGTTCGACGCCGCGGTCGCGCGCCTGGAAGAGCTCCGCGCCGCCGCGCTCGGGGACCGGGTGGAGGCGGACATCCGTCTCGGCCGCGGCCCGGAACTGGTCTCCGAGCTGACCGGGCTGGTCACCGCGTATCCGCTGCGAGAGGGGCTCGTGGCGGCACTGATGCGGGCCCTCGCCGAGACGGGACGCACGGCCGAGGCGCTGACCGTGTACCAGCGGACGCGCGAGCGGCTCGCCGAGGAGCTGGGCGCCGACCCGTCGGCCGGGCTCTCCGCGTTGCACACCGCTCTGCTCCGGGGCGAGCTGGGCGATCCGGGCGAGCGGGGAGAACTGGGCGAGCGGGCGGGGAACCGCAGGACGAACCTGCGCGCCGAGCTGACGAGTTTCGTCGGCAAGGACGACGACGTCTCCGCGGTCGCCGAGCTGGCCGGCAGGCACCGGCTGGTCACCCTGACGGGGGCGGGCGGCTCCGGCAAGACGAGGCTGGCCACGGAGACCGCCCGGACGATGCTCGCCGGGCTGCCGGACGGGGTGTGGCTGGTCGAACTGGCCCCGGTGCCGGCGGGCGGTGATCCGGCGCAGGCCGCCCTCGCCGCGATCGGCCTGCGCGGCCAGGGGCTGCTCGGCGGCGCGCGGGGCGGGGAGCCGATGGACCGGCTCATCGCCGCGGTCCGCGAGCGCGCGGCCCTGCTGATCCTGGACAACTGCGAGCACGTGATCGAGGCGGCCGCGGCTTTCGCGGACCGTCTCCTGGGGGAGTGCCGGAGCCTGCGGATCCTGGCCACGAGCAGGGAGCCGCTCGGCATCACCGGGGAGGTGCTGTGGCAGGTCGAGCCGCTCGCCCTGCCCGCGAAGGAGGCCGGCCCCTCCGATGCCGGGGCCTCGCCCGCGGTGCGGCTGCTGCGGGACCGCGCGGGCCTGGTGCGCAAGGACATCGGCGCGGACGCGCACACCCTGTCGGCCATGGCGCGGATCTGCCGGGCGCTCGACGGGATGCCGCTGGCGATCGAACTGGCCGCGGCACGACTGCGCACCATGTCCGTCGGCCAGCTGGCGCACCGGCTCGACGACCGGTTCCGCCTGCTGACCGGCGGCAGCCGTACGGCGCTGCCCCGGCACAGGACGCTGCGCGCGGTCGTGGACTGGAGCTGGGATCTGCTGACCGAGGCCGAACGCCGCGTGCTGCGGCGGCTCTCGGTGTTCTCCGGCGGTGCGAGCCTGGAGGCGGCCGAACGGGTGTGCGGGGACGAGACGCTCGCCGGGGAGCAGGTGCTCGACCTGCTGACCGCGCTGGTCGAGAAGTCGCTGCTGCTCGCCGAAGGCGACGGCGCGCCGCGCTACCGGATGCTCGACACCATCGGGGAGTACGCGGCGCACCGGCTCGCCGAGGCCGGGGAGACCGAGCGGACGCGCCGGGCGCACCTCGCCTGCTTCACCGAGCTGGCCGAGACGGCCGAGCCGCACCTGCGCGGGGCCGGGCAGCTGGAGTGGCTGGCCGTGCTCAGGTCCGAGCACGACAACGTCGCCGCGGCCCTGCGCCGGGCGATCGCCGAAGGATGGGCCGAGGAGGCGATGCGGCTGGTCTCGGCCGTGGGCTGGTACTGGTTCCTCAGCGGGCACCGGGCCGAGGGCGCCGAGTTGAGCGTCGCGGCGGCCTCGCTGCCCGACGAGGTGCCCGGTGCGGTGCCCGACGAGGTGCGGGCGACGGCGTATCTCATCGTGACGGTGTTCGCGACCTCCGGGCCCGGCCGCGACCAGTACCAGGCGCGGGAGTGGATCCTCCGGGCGCACCGGCTCACCCGGCGCGGCGGGCATCGCAACCCGCTGCTCGGGTTCGTCGCCCCGCTGGAGCGGATGCTGCGGGAGCCGGCGGAGTTCCTGCCCGCGTTCGAGCCGCTCATCGCCGGCGACGATCCATGGGTGCGCGCGCAGGCCAGGCTCACGCGCGGCCGGCTGCGGCTCACGCACGACGGCGACGAGACCGGCGTGGACGTCGACGCCGGGATCGCCCTGGCCGAGTTCCGCGCGCTGGGCGACCGGTCGGGGATCTCGCTGGCGCTGGCCTTTCTGGCCGATCGGCTCGCCATGCGCGGCGAGTTCGCGCGCGCGTGCGAGCACTACGAGGAGGCGGCCGTGGCGCTGACCGAGATGGGCGCGACCGAGGACGTGGTCGGCCTGCGGACGCGGCAGGCCCAGCTGCACTGGCTGCTCGGCGATGAGCGGGCCTGCGCCTCCGCCATGGCCGAGGCGCAGCGGTGCGCGGACGGGATCGCCTGGCCGGACGCGCACGTGCTCGCCGAGCTGGCGCTTTCGAAGGCGCAACTGGCGCGCTGGCGCGGCGAGCCGGACCAGGTGCGCCGGCACTTGGCGGCGGCCCGGGCGGCGCTGGGCGACGGCGGGGAACCGGGCGTCTGGCTCTGCGTTAGGGCCTCGGGCCTGTACGGCTACCTCATCGAGGATCTCGACGAGGCCCGCGCGCACTGGAGCGAGACGCTCCGCGAGACCGCGGAGACGGGGTATCCGCCGGCGATCGCCGGGGTGCTGCTCGGGATCGCGGACCTCGCGCTGCGCCGGGGAGACCACGAACAGGCCGCACGACTGCTCGCGGCGAGCGACGGCGTGCGCGGCACACCGGACCGTTCGCAGCCGGACGGCGCCAGGATCGCCGCGGAGACGCGGAGCCGCCTCGGTGAGACCGCGTTCGCCGAGGCGACCCGTGACGGCCGTCGGCGGGACTGGCGCGAGCTGGCCGAGATCACCCTCGCTCCCTGAACGCCGCGCGCGACCGCGGGCGGCCGATCGACGGGGGCCCGGCACACCGGGTGATCGCCGCCGTGACCGAGCCCGCCGGCCGGCGGCCCGCACGCGGTGGCCGTGTCAGCGGCCGTGTCAGTACGGCGACGGCCCGATGTCAGCGCGGCCGACGATGGTGGATGCCGTTGGAACCCGGGCCGAGGAGAGGAACGATCATGGAACACACCGTCACCGCGCTACCGGCCGAGCGCCGGCCCGGCTGCCCCTTCGACCCGCCGGCGGAGCTGATCGACGCCCGTAGGCACGGCCCCATCAGCCGCTACGTCTTCCCCGACGGGCACCGGGGCTGGCTGGTCACCGGATACGACCTGGTCCGGGCGGTCCTGGCCGACCCGCGGTTCAGCTCGCGCAAGGAGTTCATGCTCCACCACCCGTTCATCGACTACTCCGGCATGGAGGCCCCTCCGGCGTCCCCCGGCGAGTTCATCCTCATGGACGATCCGCAGCACAGCCGGTACCGGAAACCGCTGATGGGCAAGTTCACCGTACGGCGGATGCGCCTGCTCACCGAGCGGATCGAGCAGATCACCGCCGAGCACCTGGACGCCATGGAGAAGGCCGGGCCGCCGGCGGACCTGGTGACCGCGTTCGCCAAGCCCATCCCCGCCATCGTCATCTGTGAGCTGCTGGGGGTGCCGTACGAGGACCGGGGCTCCTTCCAGGAGCACATCGACTCGTTCCTCAACGGGGAGACGGACGAAGAGACCCTGATCACGGCCTACACCGCGACCCAGGAGTACCTCGCGGAGCTGGTGGCCGCCAAGCGCGCCGACCCGACCGACGACGTGCTCAGCGACCTCACCGACAGCGACCTGACCGACGAGGAGCTGAGGGGGATGAGCCTGATCCTGCTGGCGGCCGGGCTCGACACCACCGCGAACATGCTGGCGCTGGGCACCTTCGCGCTGCTGCGCAACCCCGGCCAGCTGGCCGCGCTGCGCGCCGATCCCGCGCTCACCGACCGGGCCGTGGAGGAGCTGCTGCGGTATCTGAGCGTCGCGAAGATGTTCATGAGGACGGCGCTGGAGGACGTCGAGCTGGGCGGCCGGACCATCGAGGCCGGTACGACGGTCGTCCTGTCGAACCACACCGCCAACCGCGACCCCGAGCGCTTCACCGACCCCCACGTGCTCGACCTCCGCAGGGAGGAGGGCGGGCACGTGGCGTTCGGACACGGCGTCCACCAGTGCCTGGGTCAGCAGCTGGCCCGCGTCGAGATGCGGGTGGCGTTCCCCGCGCTGGTCGGCCGCTTCCCGACGCTGCGCCTGGCCGTACCGGCCGAGGAGGTCTCCCTGCGCCCGGAGATCGCGGACATCTTCGGGGTGAGGAGCCTCCCGGTCACCTGGGACGCCTGACCGTCAGGCCGTCTGGCGGCCCAGGGCGCGGAGCTGGTCCGGGCTCAGCGCGGAGACGTTCTGGTCGATGGGCGACTCCGTGTACTGGTGGATCGTCCACGTCTTCCAGTCGGCCGGCGGCGTGATGGCGCCCTTGTCCATGCTGTACGCGGCCACCCACAGCGGGTACTGCTCCAGCCCCCTGCCGTAGGTCTCGGCGAAGTTCAGGCCGCTGTAGAACATCGGCGTGACGCCGGTCTTGTCCTTCACGTACGACAGCCAGGTCTTGGCCCAGGCGTTGACCTCCTCGACGGAGCGGCCGTCGGTGGCCTCCAGGTCCAGGACGAGCAGGTCGCCGCGCTTGGCGGGCTGCGCGTTCACGACGGACAGGAAGTGGTCGGCCTCGGCGATCGGGTCGTTGCCCGGGTGACCGAAGTGGTACGCCCCGCGCACGATGCCCTTCTTGCCCAGCTCGCTCCAGTGCCGGGCGAAGGAGCCGTCGCGGAATCCCGTGCCCTCGGTGGCCTTGATGATGCCGAACTGGGCGGAGCTGGCGTTCCAGTCGTACGTGGGTTCGTAGTTGGAGATGTCCAGGCCGTACGTGAGCGGATGCGCCTCCTGCTGGGAGACGTGCTGGGCGGCCGTGGCGTGCCCGGCGGACGAGGCCAGGGCCGCGGTGGGGACGGCGCCGCCGACGGCGGCACCGGCCAGGACCGTGCCCGCGAGGGCCAGGCCGAGGCGGTTTCCGAACCTGCTGATCCGGGGGTTGCGCATGGGGTGTCGACTCCTTGCTTCCATGTCGCCTACCGGGTTAGCTGACGGGTTCGGGCCTGGAAGTGCCCTACGGGCGCGCTGATGGAGGGCGTCCGATTCACCCCGGAAAGGTGGGTCCCCGGTTCCGCTGAGAAGGCGCGGATTCGGCGTCCGTACGCCGTCGGCGGGTATCGCCACAGGACGGCGTCGGGTCCGGTCAATGAAGCGGCTCTCGGGCCGCGATGACCAAAGGTATGCGCCGCCCCACGGAAAGGGCAAGTGACCTGGGGTGGAGCGGGATGCGCCGGGGTTTCCGCGGGCTCCGGACCGCCGTGGCCGCCGGGGATCCGGGCCCATGGTAAAAACTTGACGCCTCACCGCGCGGACCGGCCGGAGACCGGGCCGCCCGCCGTGGCGGCCGGGCTCCCGGGTGGTCGCCGCCGACGGCGACCCCGTCCATGACGTCCGGTCTATGGGGATTCGTGGTGTCCCCTTGGTAACAGCTCCGTAAGAGCACGCCGTTACCTGACGCGTACGGGCGGTGATGTTCGGCAGGCTGGAGGGCGGATCGGTTCCGGCGACGGGGAGGCGAGATGCAGGATGACCACGATCCGGCCCGCGGGCGCGGACCCGGTGCGGGTCCCCGCGGTCGCAGGCCGTACGGCGGGCCCCCGGACACCTCGTCCGGACCCGCCGCGTCCCCGGCCCGTCCGCCGGTCCGCCCCGCGGCCCGGTACGACGGCCCGGCGCAGAACCCCGGGGACCCCTTCGTGCACGGGTCGCTGGTGGACGCCGGCATCGCCACCTCGGCCAGGTCGCGCTCCCCGCGCGAGGAGCCGCCGCGTTCCTGGACGGGTCCGCGTCCCCGGCGCGACCGGATGCTGCGCCCCGCGCTGATCGGCGCCTTCCTGGTGGCCGCCGGGCTCGGCGTCTGGTCCTCCGGCTGGTCCCCGGTGGCCGACCGGCCCTCCGTCATGGCGGCCCAGGCGCCCGCGCCGTCGCTCGCCCCGCGCGGCACGGCGGTCGTCCACCCGCCACGGGCCGCCCGCACGCCGTCCTCCGCACCCGGCAGGGTCATGGTCGTCCGCGAGCTGAAGCCCCGTCTCGTACGGCCCCGGGCGGGCGCGGCGGAGGCGCTGGACGGCCGCGCCCGGCGGGGGAGCGGCGGCACGCCGCGGCACGCCGTACGCCGGAGGCCGCCGCGCGGGGGAGAGCGGGAACGGGGCCGGGGACCGAGGGCGTCGCGGGACCGCGGGTGGAGGGCGCAGGGCCGGGCCACCGGGAGACGCGGGACCTCCCGAACCCGCCGCGCACCCCCCGCACCCCGCACGGCCACGACCACGGGCACGGTCCGGGGTCGCCCGGCTCCGGGGCCGGGCCGCGGGACCGGGCCGACGGCGGCGCCCCCGGCGCCCCCGGCGCATCGGCCCGCGACGGTCGTGACGCCCCCGCCGGTCCCGCCGGTCCCGGCGGCCATGGCGGCCCCGGCGGCGTGGGCCTCCGGTTCGACGCCGCCTACGCCTGCCGTAACTTCCGGGAGGACGACTGGCGCCACGACTTCTGCGTCCGGGCGTGGAACGACTACCGCGGGCGCAACGGCCTCCCCTGACCCGGGGACGGTCGTGAGGGCATCGGCTCAGCGCGGCTGCCCGGAGAGGAGGGTCTCGGCCGCCTCGGTACGCGCGTAGAGCACGAACCTGCCCGACCGGTGCGCGCCGGTCAGCCCCGCCGCGCGCAGAGCGGTCAGGTGCCGCGACACCCCGGCCATGGACATACCGGTGCGCCGGCTCAACTCGGTGGTCGAGGCCGGGGCGGCCAGCTCGCCCAGCAGCATCGCCCGGGAGCGGCCGAGCACGGCCGCCAACGCCTCGGGCACCTCGGTCCGGCGGCGCTCCCACAGCGTGGCGATCCCGCGCGGCGAGTAACGCAGCGTGGGCTGCCACGGCGGGACGGTGACCGAGAAGACCCGGGGCCAGATGAAGACCGAGGGCACCAGCAGCAGCCCCCGCCCGCCCAGCCTCCGCCCGCCCGACACGTGCCGGTGCCCGACGAGCAGGGCGTCGTCCTCCCACCGGACGGTCGGGTCCAGGTCGTTGAGCAGCCGTTCCACGCCCCCCTCCGCCAGCAGCCGGGCCCGGTGCAGGATGTCGCCGTCGAGCAGGGTGCGGATGCCCGGCCAGTACGGCGCCAGCGCCACGTCCCAGTAGGCGCGGATCACCTCCGACAGCTCCGCCAGCCCGCGCGCGGGGTCCTCACGCAAGGCGGCCAGTCGGGGACCGTCCATTCCGGCGAGGTCGGCGCGGACCCGCTCGGGCGGGGTGGCGCGCATGGTGGCCAGCTCCAGATCCAAGCCGGGCGCGGTGGTGACCGGCGGCGGGCAGACGAACGCCGGGATCACCCGGGTGGGCACCGGCACCAGCTCGGCGAGCACGCCCCAGTCGACGCCCGCAGCCCGCAGCCTCGGCGTGACGGCCGAGACCCAGGGGCGGTGCAGCGGGTGCTCGCCGGGACTCCTGAGCACCCGTGTGCTCGCCACCACCTCCCACAGGGGTGAGAACGCGAACCGCGTGCAGGCCAGGTCGGCCAGCCCGAACTCCAGCCGCAGCACGCCGTACCGTTCCTCTCCACCCGCGCCCCGGCGGCTCTGCGCCGCAGCCGGAACGGTACCGTGCGCCGGCCGATTCGCTCCAGCGCGAATCGATGGAGCGGGCCGCCGGGCGGCGGCAGGGTTCGGCGCATGACGACTGTGACGACACATGGCGGCCCGGTGTTCGCCGATCCCGGCTTCCGGCGGCTGTTCGCCGCGGCGGCCGCCAGCAGGCTGGGCACCTCGGTCGGGCAGCTGGCGCTGCCGCTGGCGGCGGTGACGGCGCTCGGAGCGGGTCCCGCGGAGGTCGGGACGCTCGCGACGGCGAGCACGCTGGCGTTCCTGCTGATCGGTCTGCCCGCGGGGGCCTGGGTGGACCGGGTACGGCGGCGGCCGGTGATGGTGACGGCCGACCTGGCGCGGGCCGTACTGCTGGGATCGGTGCCGCTCGCCTGGTGGGCGGGGGCGCTGACCCTGACCCAGCTGTACGCGGTGGCACTGCTGTGCGGGGTGGCCACGGTGTTCTTCGACGTCGCCGACCAGAGCTACCTGCCGCACCTGGTCGGGCCCGGACGACTGACGGCCGCCAACACCGCGCTGGTCAGCATGGACGCGGCCAACCAGCTCGCCGGCCGGGGCGTCGGCGGTCTGCTGGTGGAGCTGCTGTCGGCCCCGGTGGCGATCGCCGTGGACGCG
The DNA here is from genome assembly GCF_050942225.1 of Streptosporangium sandarakinum. Classification (NCBI taxonomy): domain Bacteria; kingdom Bacillati; phylum Actinomycetota; class Actinomycetes; order Streptosporangiales; family Streptosporangiaceae; genus Streptosporangium; species Streptosporangium sandarakinum. The sequence continues at coordinate 3,960,109 of NZ_CP192034.1, read as the reverse complement.
CTGAGCTTCCTGTGGTCGGCGCTGTGCCTGCGCTCCATCCGCCGCCCCGAGCCGCGGCCCCACCCGGCGGGGGCGAGCCTGGGCCGTGACATCGCCGAAGGGGTCCGCCTGGTGGCGCGTCATCCGATCCTGCGGGCCTTCACCGCCGAGGGCGCGCTGACGAACCTGGGCATCCAGGTCGTCCAGACGATGCTGCCCGTGCTGTTCGTCCGGGAGCCGGGACTGTCCCCGCTGTGGCTCGGCGCGTTCCTCGGCGTGGGCGGGGCCGGTTCCCTCCTCGGCTCGGCCGCCGCGCGCCGGTTGGGCCGGCGGCTGGGGGAGGGGCGGCTGATCCTGCTGACGAGCGTCGGGATCGTGCCCTTCCTGCCGCTGGTGCCGATGCTGGACGGCGGCACCGGGTTGTGGGCGGCCGGAGCCGCGTGGACGGTGCTCACCGTCAAGGTCGGCGTCAGCAACGTGATCAAGGTGAGCTACCGGCAGCGGGTCACCCCGGACCGGCTGCTGGGCCGGGTCGGGGCGACGATGCGTTTCCTGCTGACCGGGGCGCTGGCGATCGGCGCCGGGGTGTCCGGCCTGGTCGGCGAGCTGGCAGGGGTGCGGGCGGCCCTGTGGGCAGGGGTGGGCGTGCTGGCGATAAGCTGCCTGCCGATCGTGTGCTCGCCGCTGCGGGCGCTGCGCGACCTCCCGGCGGGGGAGCAGCCGGCGCGACCACACGACGCCGGCTGAGGCCGTCCCCTCGGCGGCCACCCCGTGGCCACGGAAAGTTCGAGCCGCCCCGGTGGGGTTCGGGGGCCACCCACCTTATTCATTAGGTGAGCCTATGCTAACTTTTATCGTGTAAAAGAGCTTGGATGCGGGGCTCGCTTCCCACGGTCACCTGAGGAGCCTGCCGTGCTCGCCGCATCCTCCGCATCCCCCGCGACGAACGGTCCGAGCAGCCCGCCGCGCAACCCAATCAGGTAAGCCTTCCTAACTGTCTTGGAGCCACAGTGTTCGCCAGCTATCTCATCGGCTTGCGCGAAGGGCTGGAGGGGGCGCTCGTCGTCTCCGTGCTGGTCGCCTTCCTGGTCAAAAGCGAGCGGAGAGACCGGCTCCCTTCGGTGTGGGCCGGTGTGCTCGCAGCGGTGGCGTTGTCCGTCGGTTTCGGGGCGGTGCTGACCTTCACCTCGGCCAATCTCGGCCATACGGGCCAGGAGCTCTTCGACGCGGTCGCCTCGCTGCTGGCGGTCGTCTTCGTCACGTGGATGATCTTCTGGATGCGCAGAGCCGCCCGCGCGCTGTCGAAGGAGCTGCGCGGGAAGCTCAGTGACGCCCTCGAACTGGGCTCGACCGCCGTCGTCGTCATGGCCTTCCTGGCCGTGGCGCGCGAGGGCCTGGAGACGGCGCTGCTGTTCTTCGCCTCCGCCCAGGGCGCCACCACCACCGCCCAGCCGCTGATCGGCATCAGCCTCGGCGTGCTCACCTCGGTCGCGATCGGCTACGGCCTGTACAAGTCGGCCATCAAGATCAATCTCACCAAGTTCTTCACCTGGACGGGCCTGCTGCTCATCCTCGTCGCGGCGGGCATCTTCAAGTACGGCGTGCACGACCTGCAGGAAGCGGCCATCCTGCCCGGACTGGGCACCCCGGCCTTCGACCTCAGCGCCGCGCTGCCCGCCGACTCCTGGTACGGCGCGCTGCTGTCGGGGATGTTGAACATCACCCCCCAGCCGACGGTCCTGGAGGTCATCGCCTGGGCCGCCTACCTGATCCCGGTCCTCATCCTCTTCCTGCGCCCCGCGCGTGCGCAGTTCACCCCCGCACCCGCGGCCTGAACAGGAGCGTCATGTCCACCATCGCCCGTCTCACCCTCGGCGTGCTCGCTCTGGCCACGCTCACGGCCTGCGCGACCGAGACCCCCGCCTCCGACGGCTCCGCCGCGGAGCGGAAGTCGCCGGGAAAGGTCACCGTCGCCGCCACCGACACCGAGTGCAAGGTGGCCGTCTCCGAGATCGCCGCGGGAACCAGCACCTTCGCCATCACCAACGGCGGCAGCAAGGTCACCGAGTTCTACGTGTACGCGCCCGGCGACCGGGTGATGGCCGAGATGGAGAACATCGTGCCCGGCCTGACCCGCGAACTCATCGCCGAGCTGCCGGCCGGCACCTATGAGACGGCCTGCAAGCCCGGCATGGTCGGCAAGGGCATCCGCAACGCGCTGAAGGTGACCGGCGAGCACACGCCGCTCGACGCCGACGCCAAGCTCGCCGAGGCGACGAAGAGCTACAAGCGCTACATCGAGAGCCAGAGCGACACGCTGCTGGTCAAGACGCAGGAGTTCGTGGACGCGGTCAAGGCCGGCGACATCGGCAAGGCGAAGGAGCTCTACCCGGTCTCGCGGACGTACTGGGAGCGCATCGAGCCGGTCGCGGAGATCTTCGGCGACCTCGACCCGGCCATCGACGCCCGCGAGGCCGACCTGGCCGAAGGCGAGGAGTGGACCGGCTATCACAGGATCGAGAAGGACCTGTGGGTCGGCAAGGACATCAGCAAGGACGGGCCCATCGCGGACAAGCTGCTCGCCGACGTCAAGACCATCGTCGCCAAGGCCGGCACCGCCCAGCTCACCCCGCTCAACCTGGCCAACGGCGCCAAGGGACTGCTCGACGAGGTCGCCACCGGTAAGATCACCGGCGAGGAGGACATCTGGTCGCACACCGACCTGTGGGACTTCGACGCCAACCTGCAGGGCTCCAAGGCGGCCGTCCAGTCGCTGCGCCCGGTGCTGGAGGAGCGCGCCCCCGACCTGGTCAAGACGCTGGACGAGAAGTTCACGGCGGCCGAGACCACGCTGGGCGCACACCGGAAGGGCGACGGCTGGCGACTGCACAACGAGCTGTCCAAGGCGGAGCTGAAGGCCCTTTCCGATGCCATCAACGCGCTGGCCGAGCCGATCAGCAGGATCGCGCCGATCGTGGCGAAGTAGCGCGAGGAGAAGAAGTCCCAGGAGAAGAGAAGTGATGTCATGAGCGAGCGGATCAGCCGCCGGACGGTGTTCGGCCTCGGCGCGGCCGGGCTCGCGGCGGCGGCGGGCGCCGGCGCTCTCGCGACCCGCTCGGCGCCGCAGCAGCCGACGACCGCGCACGCCCCCTCTCCCTCCGACCCCTTCCCGTTCTACGGCCCACACCAGGCGGGCATCGTCACGCCCGCCCAGGACCGGCTGCACTTCGTCTCCTTCGACGTGACCACCACGAAGAAGGCGGAACTGGTGTCGCTGCTGCAGGAGTGGACGGCCGCGGCCGCCCGGCTCACGCAGGGCAAGGAGGCCGGTTCCTTCGGCGCGGCCGGCGGCGACCCCGAGGCGGCGCCGGACGACACGGGCGAGGCGCTGGGACTGCCGGCCTCGGGCCTGACGCTGACGATCGGGTTCGGCCCGACGCTGTTCGACGACCGCTTCGGTCTGGCGGCGCAACGGCCCGCCGCGCTGGCCGACCTGCCGAAGTTCCCGGGTGAGCGGCTCATCCCGGAGATCTCGGGCGGTGACATCTGCGTGCAGGCCTGCGCCCACGATCCGCAGGTCGCCGTGCACGCCATCCGCAACCTGGCCAGGATCGGCTTCGGCCGGGTCTCCGTACGCTGGTCGCAGCTCGGCTTCGGCCGGACCTCATCCACCTCGCGGGCCCAGGCGACTCCGCGCAACCTGATGGGGTTCAAGGACGGCACCGCCAACATGAAGCTGGAGGACACCGAACTGCTGCGCGACCAGCTCTGGGCGGCGGAGCAGGACGGCAGTGCGTGGATGGCGGGCGGCAGCTACCTGGTGACCAGGAAGATCCGCATGAACATCGAGACCTGGGACCGTGCCTCGCTGCGGGAGCAGGAGGACATCTTCGGGCGGGACAAGGGCGAGGGCGCCCCGCTGGGCAAGAAGCAGGAGTTCGACGCGGCGGACTTCGCGGCCCGGCGGCCGGACGGCCAGCCGTACATCGCGGAGAGGTCCCACGTACGGCTGGCGCACCCCAGCTCGCACGGCAACGCTCACCTGCTGCGGCGGGGCTACAACTACGTCGACGGCTCCGACGGGCTCGGGCGGCTGGACGCGGGGCTGTTCTTCATCGCCTACCAGCGGGACGTGCGCAAGCAGTTCGTGCCGATCCAGATGGGCCTGGCGAAGAACGATCTGCTGAACGAGTACATCCAGCACGTCTCCAGCGGCCTGTTCGCCTGCCCGCCGGGAGTCCAGGACGCGGGCGACTACTGGGGACGCTCGCTGTTCGGCTGACCGGCGGCGACCGCTTCGCGCACCGGGCGAGCGCCGGCTCCGGCCGGAGCCGGCGCTCGCCCGGATCGTCTCACGCGAAGTATCCGCGCGCGACCATGTCGGTCGTGACCAGGATGGCGATCGCCTCGGCGGCCAGCAGGGCCACCAGCACCACGAGCTGCACGATCCCGGCCTGGATCGGGCTGGCTCCGCCGAGCAGCATCCCCACGAAGGCGCCGGGCAGCGTGACCAGCCCCACGGTCCTGGTCTGGTCCAGGGCGGGCATCAGAGCCTGGTTCGCCGCCGGGCGGCAGATCTCCAGCGCCGCGTCCCTCGGCGGGAGGCCCAGCGCGAGCGCCGCCTCCACCTCGCCCCTGCGCTGCTTGAGCTCGTCGACGGCCCGTCGGCCGGCCAGCGAGGTGGCGGTCATACAGCCGCCCAGCAGTATGCCCGCGATGGGGATCACCACGATCGCGTCCATGGCGACCACTCCGGTGGCGGCCAGCAGGGCGAGCACCGGCGCGGTGCCCGCGGCGACCGGCACCGCCGCCCACCAGGCCGATCGGCTCGGCGTGATGCGCCGGCCGGCGGTGAGGGCGGCGACGCCGTACATGAGCAGGATGAACCCGGCGGTGGCCGCGGAATAGCCGATCACCCAGGTGATCAGGAGGGAGACGGCGCCGAGTTGCACGGCCGCCCGCAGGCAGGCGGTCAGCACCGCCCGCCCGTGGCCGAGGCGGCCCAGCCACGCCACGAGGGATCCCACGGCGACCAGGGCCGCCAGAGCCACGGGCAGGGCGGAGGTCATGGTGATCAGAGATGAGGAACGCACAGCCGGTAGTGTCCCGCCGCGAACCGGCTCGATCACGCGAACTCTCGATTGCCGCCCTTCATCTCATGGCAGGGCGGCCGCCATCGCCCGCAGCCAAGGTCCTGGCCCGGCCGGCCGCCAAATGGGAGCGTCATCGGCTAAGCCGGCCGTCGCCTCACGTTGGTGGATCTCATCAGCGCGCAGCTCTGCGGCCTGCTGACGGTACTCGGCAGCCTCGGCGACCTTCTGCCGACGGTAAGCGACGACCAGGGCGACAACACCACCGATGTCGGCGACCACGGCGAAGGACAGTTTCAGCAGATCCGGTAGCCGGGCCAGCGGGATACCGCTCTGGCCGACCGGAGCGAGCACGGGAAAGCCCAAGGCCCACAGCGCGCCGGCGAACAGGCCGACGCTGAGCAGCACCGAGCCGATCAGGGCCAGGGCGAGGACCGGGCCGATCCGGGCAAGCCGCAGGCCTTCGCCAGTGGTGGTCTGCGCGGGATTCGTACCAGGCGAGGTGGGGACGGGTTCGTCCCGGTTGGCCACGAGCGATGCCGGCTAGGTGACGATGCCAGTAACGGGTTCGTGACACCTTGGCGCGCTGTCGGCCGCAAACGGCAATCTTGGAAGGGTGTCGACATCTCCCTCCCCGCAGCCCCCGAGCGCACCGCCGGCATCGGTTCGGCATCGCCGACGCCGGGTGGTGACGGCCGTGGTCGTGACCGTGTCGGTGCCGGCGCTGGCCGCCGGGCTGGTGGGGTTCTTCGCCGATCCGCTGCACCTGCCCGATGCGGTGCTGGACGTGCTGGACAAGCGGGCCAGCGTGCTGAGCCTGTTCGTCGGCATCGCGGGCCTGGCGGTGGCCGGAGTAGGTTTGCTGGCCCAGCTGCGTCAACAGGCCCCGCCGCCTTCTGATGCGCCCGCCGTGCCTTCCGTCCCCTCCTCGGGGCCGGGGTCGCCGGTGGTGGGCGGGGCGATGTCGGGCGGCATGGTCGTCGGGCAGGTCTCCGGCGGTACGGTGACCGGCCCGGGCGGCGCCGTGGCCGGTGGAGATCGGGCGGTGGCCGTCGCCGGTGACCTCACCGCCGGGATGCTCATCACCGGTGACGGAACCACGGTCACCACGACGACCGCCGAGGCGCGCCCGCCGCTGCCGCCCGTGAACGCGGTGGAGGTGCCGGTGGCCGGACTGACCGGGCTGCCGCGCCGCCCGGCGGGAGTGTTCGTCGGCCGGGCAGAGCAACTGGAGCATCTGGAGGCGGCGCTGCGCTCCGGCCCCGGGGTGATCACCCAGGCGGTGGTCGGGCTGGGCGGGATCGGCAAGAGCGAGCTGGCCCTGCAGTACGCCCATCGGCACCGGGACGCCTATCGGCTGGTGTGGTGGATCGCCGCCGACACTCCGGAGCGTATCCGGGCCGGGCTGGCCGGGCTGTGCCGCGCATTGTGCGCGGGCGTGGCCTCCGGCTCCGCGGCCCAGGCGCCGGCCGAGGAGGCCGAGGCCTGGGCGCTGGCCTGGCTGGCCGCCCATGACGACTGGCTGGTGATCTTCGACAATGCCGAGGACACCGAGGACCTGCAGCCTTACCTTGGCCGCCTGCGCAGCGGGCACGTGCTGGTCACCAGCCGCCGCGCCGTCGGCTGGCGCGACGTCGGCGAGGTGCTGCGGCTGGAGGTGCTGCCGCGGGCCGAGGCGGTGGAGCTGCTGCTGGAGATGATCGGCGCCGAGACCCCGGTCGACCGGGCGACGGCTGAGGAGCTGGCAGCGGAGCTGGGGGAGCTGCCGCTGGCCCTCAAGCAGGCCGGCGCCTACATCGCCGCCACCCCCGGCATGGATCCGACCGCCTACCTGGACCTGCTGCGCACCACCCCGGCGCGGGCACTGAGCGCCGACCCACGGCACGACACGGCGACCGACCGGGTCGTCACCCGGGTCTGGCAGGTGACGTGCGCACGGATCGAGCGGATCGACCCGCGGGCGATGCGGCTGTTGCGGATACTGGCCTGCTACGCCCCCGACGACCTGCCGTGTGAAGCGCTGACCGGATTCGAGGACGCCGACGCGGCCGCCATCGCCGACGCACTGGGCGTACTGGCTTCCTACAGCATGATCAACCGGTCGCGGGACGGGCGGGCGGTGAGCGTCCACCGCCTGGTCCAGGCCGTCACCCTGGCCACCCTGCCCGATGACGTCCGTACTGCTGCCCGCGCCGTCGCCGCCGGCCTGCTGCAGGCCGCACTGCCCGACGGCCCCGAGCACATCTCCTCCTGGTCTGCCTACGCCCGGCTGCTGCCGCATGCCCAGGCCGTCCTGGACGCCGGCTCCGACGCCATGGATGCGGTCCTCCGCTACCTGCACGCCAGCGGCGACTACCGCACCGCCCGGACCCTGCAACACCGCCGCTACATCGCGCTGAACCACGCCCTCGGACCTGAACACCCGAAGACGCTGGGCGCCCAGGCCAACCTGGCGTTCTTTACGGGGAGGGCGGGAAATGCGGCAGGTGCCCGGGACCAACTCACGGCGCTGCTGCCGGTATTCGAACGGGTAGCGGGTCCGAAGCATCCCGGAACGCTGATCGTCCAGATCCACCTCGTAGCTGCGACGGAGGAGGCGGGGGATGCGGCCGGTGCCCGGGATCGATACGCGGCCCTGGTACCAGTCGCCGAGCGGGTACTGGGTCCGGAGCATCCGGAGACGCTGGCGGCCCGAGCCAATCTGGCGTCCTGGACGGGGCAGATGGGGAATGCGGCAGGTGCCCGGGACCAACTCACGGCGCTGCTGCCGGTGTTCGAACGGGTAGTGGGCCCGGAGCATCCGGACACGCTGGCGGCCCGAGCCAATCTGGCGTCCTGGACGGGCAATGCGGGGGACGCGGCAGGTGCCCGGGACCAACTCACGGCGCTGCTGCCGGTATTCGAACGGGTACTGGGCCCGGAGCATCCGGAGACGTTGACGGCCCGGGGCAATCTGGCGTCCTGGACGGGCAATGCGGGGGACGCGGCAGGTGCCCGGGACCAACTCGCGGCGTTGCTGCCGGTATTCGAACGGGTACTGGGTCCAAAGCATCCGGGCACGCTGATGGCCCGGGCCGGCCTGGCGTTCTGGACGGGAAAGGCGGGGGACATGGCCGGTGCCCGGAATCGGTACGCAGCTCTGGTGCCGGTACTTGAGCGGGTGCTGGGTCCGGAGCGTCCGGGCACACTGACCGCCCGGGCCAACCTCGCGGCTGTGACGGGGGAAACGGGGGATGCGGCCGGTGCCCGGGACCAGTACGAGGTGTTACTCCCGGTGTTCGAGCGGGTAATGGGTCCGAAGCATCCAGACACGCTAGCCGCCCGGGCCGGCCTTGCCCGGTGGACGAAGGAGGCTGAGGAGCGTCTCTGAAACGGTGGCGAGGTGACCGCCCTCACCCGCACGGCCGCCGCGCCGTCCAACGCGATCCGGATCGGCTATGCCCGTGTCTCCACTCGCGCCCAGGACCACCTGCTGCAGATGGAGGCCCTCGCAGTCGTGCACTGCCGCGAGGCCGTCGAGGAGACCGCCAGCACCCGAAAGGACCGGCCCGAGCCGGCCGCGACCGTGACGCGGATGCGCGCCGGCGACACCCTGGTCATCTAAAGCCCGGCCGGATCGCCCGAAGCGTGAAGGAGCTGCTGGTCTTCCTCGAAGATGAGCTCGCCCCGCGCGGCATCAACCTGGAGATCCTGAGCGGCATCTGCGCCAGCCTCCACCGGCCCGGCGGGCAGACGGTCGCCGACAAGATGCTCTTCATGGTCGCGGCCATGGCCGCGGAGATGGAACGCGACCTGATCCGCGAACGCATCCTTGACGGCCTGGCCGCCGCGGCCGCCCATGGCCGCAAAGGCGGCCGGCCCCCAGCGGTCAGCGACGACGTCCTGGCCGCCGCCCGCGCCCGGCGGGCCCGCGGCCAGTCCGTCACCACGATCGCCGAAGCCCTCGGCGTGGGACGCTCCACGCTGTATCGGGCCCTGGAAGACGACGGCTCATGACCCCACAGGATCAGCCGAGGGCCTACAGCGGATCATCGACGGCGACATGTCGATGTGCGCTTCCCGTCAAGCGCCGCTGCGCAGCCGTTCCATGGTCCTCAAGAATTGTTCCAAGTTTTCCTGGTAGACAGAGGGGTGAGTCTTCGCCAGGTGGCGAATGATGGTGACGGCTTCGGTGATGGCCTCCAGCGCCTCCTCCCTCCGCCCCAGGTCACCCAGCCGGTTGGAGAGGTTGTTCAGGCTCATGGCCAGGCGGGGCAGGAAGGTCCCGGGGTATGTCGCGGCCAGGTGGTGGAAGATGGTGACGGCTTCGGTGATGGCCTCCAGCGCCTCCTCCCTCCGCCCCAGGTCACCCAGCCGGTTGGAGAGGTTGTTCAGGCTCATGGCCAGGCCCGGCAGGAAGACCTCGGGGCGGACCTCGGCCAGGCGGTGATAGATCCGGGCGGCCTCGGTGACGCGATCCAGCGCCTCCTCATGCCGTCCCAGGTCCGACAACTGGTTGGAGAAGTCGCTCAGACTCATGGCGAGGTCGGGTAGGAAGGCGTCGGGGCGCGCCTCGGCCAGGCGACGGCGGATGGCCACGGCTTCGGCGATCACCTCCAGCGCGTCTTCGTGGCGGCCCAGCTCCGCCAGCCGATTGGAGAGGTTGTTCAGGCTTCCGGCGAGGTCAGTCAGGAAGGCGTCGGGACGCGCCTCGGCCAGGCGACGGCGGATGGCCACGGCTTCGGCGATCACCTCCAGCGCCTCCTCCCGCCGCCCCAGTTCCGCCAGCCGGACCGAGAGGTTGTTCAGACTCAGGGCGAGGTTGGGCAGGAAGGCGTCGGGGCGGGCCACGGCCAGACGGCGGTAGATCCGGACGGCCTCGGTGACCGGTTTCAGTACCTCCTCGTGCCGTCCCAGCTCCGCCAACTGGTTGGAGAGGTTGTTCAGGCTTCCGGCGAGGTCGGGCAGGAAGGCGTCGGGGCGCGCCTCGGCCAGGCGACGGCGGATGGCGACGGCTTCGGTGATGGCCTCCAGCGCCTCCTCCCGCCGTCCCAGGTCCGCCAACCGATTGGAGAGATTGTTCAGGCTTGCGGAGAGATCGAACAGGAAGGCGTCGGGGCGGGCCCCGGCCAGACGCCGATAGATCTGAACGGCTTCGGCGACAGCCTCCAGCGCCTCCTCCCGCCGTCCCAGGTCCGCCAACCGGATGGAGAGGTTGTTCAGACTCAGGGCGAGGTCGGGCAGGAAGGCGTCGGGGCGGGCCACGGCCAGGCGACGGCGAATGGTGGCGGCTTCGGTGATCACCTCCAGCGCCTCCTCCCGCCGACCCAGCTCCGCCAGGCGGTTGGAGAGGTTGTTCAAAATCACGGCGAGGTCGGGCAGGAAGGCGTCAGGATGCGCCTCGGCCAGCCGACGGCAGATCCGAGCGGCTTCGGCGGCAGGCTCCAGCGCTTCCCCACGGCGTCCCAGGGCCGCCAGCCGGACCGAAAGGTTGCTCAGGCTCATGACCAGAGCGGGAAGGTCGGCGTGGTGACGGGAGTGGTCCGCCAGGCGTGCGGTCAGCTGGGCGACCCAATCGGCCAGGGCATGGCTTGCCAGCGGAAGCTGGTCGTGCCAACGCCACAGAGTCTCGGCGTCGATGCCGGGGTCGGACAACAACCGGTGCAGGGCGTCCAGCAGCGGCTGGGGGACTTCGACCTGGGTGGCGACCTGGATCGCCGGGACGGCCAGGACCTCGGCGTGCCGCACGCACAGGTCGGTCAGGGCCTCATCCAGACGGTGGGTGAAGACGGGGTGGGCGGCGGCGCGGGCGTAGACCGTCAGCAGCCGGGTGGCCTGGGCTGGGCTCGCGGCCGGGGTGAGCCGGTCGGCCAGGTCGGCGTTGTTCTCTAGATGGCGGCCGAGGAAGCGCTCGGCGAGCCGGTCGGGCTGCAGCTGGCCCCAGGGCAGCTCGGTGGCCGACGGGTACAGGCCGCCGATCCAGGCGCGCACCCCGGAGCGGCGGTCGGCGGGCTGGTCGGCCAGCCCCGGCACCCGCTGCATCAGCGCGTCGACTTCGGGGCCGGTGGCGGCGCCCCAGCCGACCGCGGCGGCCAGCGCGTCGGTGAGGGTCTCCATGCTCAACGCCGGGTGCAGGCCGCGCCCGGTGGCGGTGGTGCGCCAGTAGCGGCGCTCGTGGACCAGCAGCCGATCCTCCACCCCCTCGGCACCCTCCGCGCCCTCATCGCTGCCGAGTGTGCCGGGTTCGTCCGGTGCGGGGGCGGCGCGGTCGAGCAGGTCGGCCAGCGCGGTCATGTGCAGGGTCAGCGCGTTGCCCAGCTCGTCGCGCCGTGCGGGGCCGGGCAGGGTGGCGGCCAGCCGCGCCCACGGGTGGCCCTGCCGGCCGGGCAGCGCCGCCAGCGCGCCGGCGAACGCGGCTGCGGCCTGCCGGTAGGCCCCGACCCGGGAGTCGGCGTCCGGCTCCAGCGCCGGCAGGTTAATCACCACGGCGCTGTCCAGCAGTTGCTCGGCGTCCCGGGAGGTCTCCGGCAGCGCCTGCCACCAGGAGCCGGCGGTGCGAGCCAGCAGCAGTATCTTGATCGGCGAGGCGCCGTCGTGGCGGGCGCAGGCCTCCAGCAGCGCACCGACCTGCTCGGTACGGGCTTCGGCGTAGTCGACGACGACGAGCAACGGCGTGGCGGCGTCCTTGACCGCGCCCAGGTCCGCAGCCGTTATCCGGGCGTCCAGCCACACCACCGCCCACCCCCCACCGGCCAGCCGGCCGGCCAGGTGCCGGGCCAGCCGGGTCTTGCCCTGCCCACCGGCGGCGTGCACCAGGCAGGCGCCGAACCCCGGCCGCTGTGCCCAGGCGTGCAGGCGGGTGAGGATCTCCTCGCGGCCGTGGAAGGGCACCACCTGCCGGTGCGGCTGCAGCAGCGCCGCCGGAGAGGCCGCCTGCGCTCCGGCGGGTTCGGCGGGTTCGGCCAGGTGCTGGTACTCGATCGGCTCCAGCACCTGATCGGCCCGGCCGGTGTGCGCGGCCAGCACCCGCCGGAAGGTCGGGTTCGCCAACAACACGTAGGCCGGCACCGCCTCCAGCCGCGCGTGCGCCAGGTGGACCGGGTCGGCGGTGATGACCCCGGCCAGCAGGTCGCCGCACGCCAGCGCGGCCCCGGACATGCCCTCCCACGGCGAGGCACCGTCCCCGGCAGCTTCGGGCGGGTGGCCGTCCGGGGTCATCACGTACCGGTCGCCGACGTAGCGGTCGCCCGGGTTCAGCGTCCCGGCGGGCTGCCACAGCTCCGCCGGACGGTCCCCGCGCTGGGCGAAGGAGGGCAGGCCCCAGCTCTCACACCGGATACCGGGCCGGTAGGTGACGGTGCGGCCCCACCGCACCACCCCGCCCGCGGGCGGCTCCCAGGCCGGGTCGTCGACGGCCACCAGCGCGGCGTCGTCGCGGCCGCCGGGTGTACCGGCCCACACCACCGCACCGCCGTAGGACCCGGCCCGCCCGGGGTGGAATACCCGCACGGCGGTGCCGGCCGGGCCGGTCACGTGCGCCGAGGCCAGCGCCAGACGCGGTGCGACCACATACCCCGATCCCCGCCCGCCGGGACGGGTGACGCCGACGACCCGCCGCACCTGCATGCCCTTCCGCCTTCCCTGTCGCCCGCCGTACGCCGTGGCCTGGCCGCACCGGCCCCCTGAGGTCAGCGGCCCAGGTGCCCCGTCACCTCACCCGGCCCGTCACCGGGGCCGGACCCGCCCCTGATCAGCAGGTCGGCGCCGTCGCGGTGCCTGGGCGTCAGGGTGACTTTGACCTTGTGCGTGCGGCCCCGGGCGACGCCGGTCTCGGCGTCGGCGGTGACGACCCACGCCTTGAACCCGCCCTTGGCCTTGGCGTCCACCTTCAGCTCCACGGTGAACTCCAGCTCGATCGGCCCCACGGTGAAGGCGATCTCACTGTCCGCGCCGCGCACCGCGGCCGCCAGCAACTCGTCCCGGACCGCCTCGACCGCGTCCGCCAGCTCGATCTCCACCACGCCTCCTCAGCACCACACGCCTGCCCGCGCGCCCCGGTACGGCATCGGCTCCGGGACGCATCATGGGATCACTCACCGTAAAGCAGACGTCCCGCCGACGCTGATGGTTTCCGCGGATCACCGCCGATCCGCCGCCGGCCCCCGGACTGGTACGGGCTCTTTCCCATTCACCGCCGACCCAGGGCGCCGACGGTGAACAAGGCTGCTCTGGTCGCGCCGTGTACCTGACCGGATCCTGGAGCGGCTTCGCCATCGCCGCGCCTGCGCTGACCTTGAATGCATTGGCCGCCACGGCAGCTGTACCGAAGGCCAGGGAGACGTTCCCTCAGGTCAGTGCATTAGGTCGGGGGAGCTCTACCGGACAGAATGAACGCTCTGTCCGGTTTCCGGGACGGCGTCTGACCGGGTCAGCGCAGCCAGACCGCTGCGGGAGCCAATCCGGCCCCACACCGGGCACGGCCATCCACAGCGGAAACCCCGACTTCCGCCCCCACCGCCTGACCAGCCCTATCAACCCTTTCCGACGTACTTGGTCTGCTCCCCTTCCACAGCGCGACGGACTGGATCAGGCGAGCAACCGGTCGACCAACCCGTCGAGGTAGTCAGGGGTGAGCGGGCCCGCGCCGAACAGGACGCGCATGTAGATCGGCGCCAGGAGATGGTCCAGCACCTCCAGTACGTCAGGCGGGTCCTCGCCGCGGTCGCGGGCGCGGTCGAGCACGGCCTGCAGCTGGCTGGTGCGGTCGGCCAGAAGCTCGTCGCGCGCCTGAAGGCCCTGCTGACCCTCGCCTGACAGCGCGAGCGTCAGCCGCACCAGCGCCAGACCGTCGGGGCCGGTGACCTCGCGGGCCACGTTGGCGGCGTGGGTCCGCAGGTCGCCGGCCAGGCTGCCGGTGTCAGGCATCGGCGACTGCGCGTTGAGCCGGGTCAGCAGCACATCGCTGAGCAGGGCCTGGAGGTTCCCCCACCGGCGGTAGAGGCTGGTGTCGGCCACGCCCGCGCGGGCCGCGATGTCGCCGACCGTGAAATGTCCGTAGCCGCGCTCCCTGACCAGCTCGGTAACGGCTTGATGCACTGCCGCGCGGACCCGGGCGCTGCGCCCGCCGGGCCGCTTGACCCGCCCCTGCTCATCCATGCGTCCACCTTAACGCAGTTGGGACTTGCGTTAGCGCCTGAGAGGGTCTACGTTAACGCAGTCACTAACTGCTTTTAGGAGAGATGCACGTGAGAGCGTTACTCACCCTGACCTGCGCAGGTCAGTTCATGGTGCTGCTCGACAACACGATCGTCGGCGCCGCCCTGCCCGACATGCAGCAGCGGCTCCACACCGGGCTGACCGGCCTGCAGTGGATCGTCGACGCCTACGTGCTGGTGGTGGCCATGCTGTTGCTGTCGGGCGGCGTCTTCGCCGACCGGTTCGGCCGCAGGCGGGTGTTCCTGGCCGGGGTGGTGGTGTTCACGGCCGCGTCGGTGGTGTGTTCGCTCGCGCCCTCGATCGGCTGGCTGATCGCCGGGCGAGTGTTGCAGGGCGTCGGCGCCGCGGCGTTGAGCCCCGCCTCACTGGCGCTGCTCGCCGCCGCGTATCCCGCCCCGAGGGAGCGCGTCAGAGCGATCGGGTTGTGGGCCGGGTTCAGCGGCATCGGCCTGGCCGCCGGACCGCTGGCGGGCGGGATCCTGGTGGAGTCCTTCGGCTGGCCCGCCATCTTCCTGGTCAACGTGCCCATCGGGGCGGTCCTGCTGCTGGCCGGGCTGCGCGTGCTGGGGGAGTCCCGCAACCCGAGCGCGCCGCCCATCGACGTCCCCGGCACGGTCCTGTCCGCCGCGGGCGTGGGCGCTGTGACCTACGGCCTGATCGAGGGCGGTTCCCGAGGCTGGACCTCGCCGGTGATCCTGGGCGGCTTCGCCGCCGGACTGGTACTCCTGGCCGCGTTCGTGGTGGTCGAGGGCCGGGTGCCGACGCCGATGCTGCCGCTGCGGCTGTTTCGTCAGCGGCTGTTCACGGTGTCCAACACGGCGATGGTCGTGGTCGGGTTCGCGCTGATGGGGTCGTCGTTCTTCTTCTCCCAGTTCTTCGTCTACGTCCAGGGCACTTCGATCCTGGTCGCCGGGCTGCGGACCCTGCCCACCTCGCTGGCCATGGTGATCGTCAGCCTGTACGCGGGCCGGCTCGCGGCCAGGTACGGCTTCCGCGTCGTCGTCAGCATCGGCCTGGCGCTGGCCGGGCTGGGGCTGCTGGCGCTGGGCTTCGTCCACGCCGATACCGGCTATGGGAACGTGTGGTGGCGGCTGGCGGTCGTCGGCATCGGGTTCGCTCTCACCATGTCGCCGCTGACCGGGGCCGCGATCCAGGCGGTCAGCCCGCAGGAGGGCGGCCTCGCCTCGGGCGTCAGCAGCACCACCCGGCAGATCGGCGCGGTGCTCGGCGTGGCGGTGCTCGGGGCGATCGTCCACACGCGGGAGTCCAGCGGCGCCTCCTTCGAGTCCGGCCTCAGCAGCGCCTTCCTCGCGGCGGGTGCCGTGACGCTGGCCTGCGCCGTGTTCACCGGCCTGTGGCTGACCGCGGCCCGGACGCCGAGGGACGTCCAGGCCGAACAGTCAGGAGGTCAAGCAGTCGCTGACAGCTCCTCCCAGTCGGCCCACGTCTTGAGCCGCTCGGCGTAGGTCTGCTGGGTCATTCGCAGCGGCGAGCGAGCCGCCGGTCATGGGGTGCCGTTAAGAAACGTCCGAGCCTCCACCGCCTGACCCCACTCGAAAGCCGCAGCCTCTCCGGCCGTCCTCCCTGGGGAAGAACGGCTGGTCCCTGGCGCCCTGTGGGCTCCACCGCCCCCGGACCCCCGCGCCGCGGACGCGCCGTCAGCCCACCGGGCGTGCATCTCCCCACCGCACACGGCGGACGACGCATCCGCCTCGTGCCAGAGACAGAGCACCGTGCCGGCTTCCTCCCGAAGGCGTCCCCAGACCCGAAGTAGGCCGATCGTTGCAGGCCAGGGGCGTGTTCCGAACGGCGCGGAGGCTGGGATTTCGGCGGCGGGAAGGTGATGCTGAGATGTGGCCGAATCCGCTCAGAGAACATGACCCCTGCGCTGACCTGCGGCCATGCCACTTCAGAAAGCGGACAGAATCAAGATTCTGAGTGGTCGGCGCTAGTTGGCGGCTGGGGACACGTTCGGGAGCGGAGGGCCGAAAACGGACGTAGGACGCCTGGAGCGGCCGCCAGGTTGCCTGCGGCCCGGGGCTCCACGCCGGCACGCCGGCATTCCAGCGTGCTGACATGCCAGCGTAGGAGGCGCATGTGGGGTGTGCATGAGGCATGTGGAGGCAGATACGCCCGCCCCTACGTGGGGTGTACGGCGCTTCCGCCGGAGGAGCTCGCCGACTACATCGCCACCGCCCATGACCCGGCCTGGCTCGCCCTCCTGCACCACGGCCAGGCGTCCAGCTCTAGACGAGTAAGTCCTAAGTCGGGTCAGTGGTCGTAGGCGATCGCAGTGGCGCGGATCCGGTCGAGGCCTCGCGGATCCACCTCCCGCAGCCCCTTCACCAGGGTGTCGACGCCCTCCTCGGGAACACCCTCGGCGCGCAGCCCGGCCAGCGTGTCCTTCTCCCACCAGACGCGGACCGCGGGAGTCCGGATCACCCCGACCCCCGGTCACTCGGCCGCCGTGAAGTAGACGGCCGGATCAAGGGAGTTGAGCGCGATCCAGCGCTGCGCTGTCGCTTCGGCGGGTGCTTGGCCGCCGCCCGCCGAAGCGCGGAAGAAGCCCTGCACGTCGAGAGCGATGCGGGGATCGTCGTCGATGCGCCGCGCCATGTCGTAGTAGACGGCCAGCTCATGGACGCACCGCGGGGTGGCGGCCGGGCAGGAGCAGTCGACGCTGTCGAGGACCGGCGCAGGCGGATGACCCGCGTCGGCGATCGCGCGGTACAGATCGTCGGTGAGCAGGGGCTGGATGCCGCTCAGCTGACGGGAGATCCCGGCCGTCGCCCCCGCGGACATCGGCGCGACCTCGATCGTGACCACCGAGGTGCCGCGGCCTCGGTGCACGACGGCGCGCACGGTCCGGCCGTCGAACGTGATCTGCACCTTCCCGTCGCGCGCCATGCGCCGCGCACTCGGCAGCTGGGGATCGGGACGGGTCTGGCGCAGCGACTCGGCGAACCGGACCCAGTCCTTGCCCCACTTCGTGTAACCGTAGTCGTGGTCGGCCATGGTCAGTTGACTCGCTTCCGGCGCAGGACCTCGATGAGACGATCGTCGTCCAGGCGGGTCAGCTCGGCGACGCTGGACATATCGGTGATGTCCGACAGTGCGGATTTGCGGTCGTGCATGGCCGCGATGTGCTCCTCGACAGTGGTCCCGGTGGTCAGGGTGGTGACGGTGACCGTGCGGGTCTGACCGATCCGGTGGACCCGGTCGGACGCCTGAGCCTCCACGGCCGGGTTCCACCACCGGTCGAAGTGGATGACGTCGGCCGCGCGCGTGAGCGTGAGCCCGGTGCCCCCGGCCTTCAGGCTGAGGACGAGCACCTTCGGACCGTCATCGGACTGGAACCGGCGGACGATGCCGGCCCGTTGCTCCTGGTTCAGGCCGCCGTGGAAGAACGGCGTACTCACCCCGAACTGTTCGGTGAAGTGCCGGACCAGCAGCTCACCGGTCTGCCGGTACTGGGTGAAGACGAGGGTCGGAGAGTCGTTCTCCAGATTGCTGGCCACGATGTCGGTGCACAGGTCGAGCTTTCCCGACCTGCCCGACAGCTCACCGAGGTCGTCCGTGATCAGGCCCGGATGGTTGCAGACCTGCTTGAGCGAGGTCAGGACCGCGAGCACCCTGGTCTGCCGCTGGGCGCCGCTGCCGAAGCCGTCGTCGATGACCTGCTCCAGCAGCCGGTCGTACAGCCTCTCCTGCTCCTCGGTGAGGTCGCAGATGAGATCGGCGTGGATCTTGGGCGGGAGCGACACCGCGACCTGGGACTTCTTCCGCATCAGCACGACCGGTTCGATGGCCCCGCGCAGCCGGGCGGAAGCGGCCGGGGAGCCGTCCGCGATCGGCCGCACGAAGCGACGGTGGAACTGCGTCCGGTTCCCGAACAGGTGCGGTGCGACCAGGTTGAGCAGGGCCCACAGCTCGTCGAGGTGATTCTCGACGGGCGTTCCGGTCAGGGCGATCCGCGCGTCGGCCGCGATGGTGCGCGCGGCCTTCGACACCTGCGTACGGGGGTTCTTCAGGACCTGCGCCTCGTCGAAGGCCGCGGTGCTCCACTGGATCCCCGCCAGGGCCGGGCTGTGTGTGCGCAGCGTGGGGTAGCCGGTGAGCACCACCGTGCCGCCGTCCACCGCGGGCAGTGGCCCGCCGCGCCAGATCGTGGCCCGCAGGCCGGGTGCGAACCGCCCGATCTCGTGTGCCCAGTTCCCCACCAACGACGTGGGACAGACCACCAGTTGCGGCCCCTTCTCGGCCCGTCCGGCGACACAGCCGATGGTCTGCAAGGTCTTGCCGAGTCCCATCTCGTCGGCCAGCACCGCGCCGCCGTGCGTTTCGACGGTCTCGCGCAGCCAGCTCACCCCGCGCACCTGATACGGGCGCAGCTTGGCGGTGAGCGCCGTGCGCATCTCGGCCCCCACCGCGGTGGTGCGGCGGAAGACGCCGCTCGCGTGTTCCGCTGTCGTGACGGCGACCCCCGTGGCGTCGGGGACCGCGTGCGCGGCGATCGGCAGAGCCGGCTCGCCGCCCGCGATCCACGACCGCCAGACGTCCACCGACCGGCCCGGTGAGTCGAGGGGCACGGCCACGAGCCGGTCCGGCTCGATCAGCACGCAGTCGACGTCGGACACCTTGAGCCTGCCGGGGTCCGGTGTCGGAACGACCAGGGGGACGGTCTGGACGTCACCGACCGGCGGGGCCGCCCCCACGGCGCCGTCGGCCCAGGTCCACAGGGCGAACATGTGCCGGTCGGGCAGGTACGTGGCCTGACTGCCCGACCGCGCCTCGGGGAGTCTCTGCCTGGTTCCCATGGCGTCAGCGGGCGCCCGCGTAGTCGCCCTCGCGGGCGGTCAGGTCCTCGGCCCCGGCCCGGTGGCCGAAGCGGTCGCCCAGCGCACCCGCGGTGAACATCGAGGTGGCGAAGGCCGGCGTGTACGAGCCGGTGGCCCACTGCAGCTCGGCCGGGCCGGCGTTCAGCCCACGGACCGGGTCCGCGAGGGTCTCCAGGGTGGTACTCAGGACGGTGTTGTCCAGCCAGATCAGCAGTGAACACACCATGAGAACGACAAGAATCAACTGCTGCCTGGACTTCGGCAACATGGATGTGGTCATGAATACCTTCGGACGCGGTCTGGAAAAGCTGACGAGCGGACCGTAGACAACCATCGGGCGCGTGTCAATTCCCGGGTGGCCGGTAACGGTCGGCGATTTTCCAGGGCCCCGAGGGCATGCCGCCAAGTGTTCTGTCAATTCTTGGAGATGTGAGCGGACCGGCGGCTCGGTGCGCCCCCGTGGGCATACCGCCAAGCGCTCTGTCAATTTCTGATCCCGTTGTTTGACTTCGCGTGAATTTCGTGCCCCACCCCGTGCTCTGCCTCTGCTCCGCGCCCTGTCCCGCCCCGCGTGGTGGTGGCCGCTGAGAACTAGGAGTACGTGGCCAGGATCCGGTGATGCCTTGGCTCCTGGATGGCCACCGGCACCGTGTCCCGCGTCGTGCACCGCACCGGGGACAAGAAGGGGGTGGGCGCCGGCGCCGGTGCGGCCGCTCCCGGGGCCCGTCCTGGGGCGCCGGGAGCGGCAGAGCACCCAGGACGGGCCCCATGCGAGCGGTCCTTTCGGCCTGCCGGTTCGACAGGCCGGACGTTCTTCCCCGCGAATTTTTGAATGGGAGGATTGGAATTCGCCCGGGTCGGCGGAACAGAAGTCGCCGGGGTATGCATAGAGAGGCAGGGGGACGGAGCCGACCGCATTCTCGCTATGTAAGACCGAGAATGGTGAAGGGGCGTTCGGAGTGGTCTCAAGCCTAGTAGGATGACGAGCTCAATCGGTGGAATGAATTGGCCTTGAGGGTGGCTCGGCTTCTTGGAGAAGGAGCTCCGCGAACACTTCCCCTGGCGTTTTGAATCCCAATGGAGCACGGGACCGGCCGTTGAGCCAATCAGCCATGGCCCGAAGGTGTTGTAGATCTCCTGGGATTTCCGTCGATTCTGGCAGGTGATCACAGATGAGGCCGTTGGTGTTTTCGCTGGTCCCACGTTCCCAAGGGGGAACGGGCGTGGGCGAAATGGACGGGCATGTCGGTCCGGAGGGTGAGGGCGGCGTGCTGGGCGAGCTCGGTGCCCCGGTCCCAGGTGAGGAAGCGACGCAGGTGGCCCGGCGGGTCCTTGACGGCATGGAAGAGCGCGCAGCACACCTCCTGGGCCGCCCTTCCCAGCCAACCCGAGAAGGCCTGACGACGAAGATGCTCTCGACCGCCTTGCCGAGTTCCTCGATGGCCTTGCAGGTGGGGTGCTCGGGGCCGCCACGGGTGAGGCGGCGCAGCTGGAGCCCCAGCCTGGTCAAACCACCCAAGAGGACCCAGAACGCTTAGCGCACGATCTGACACGGATGTTCCTCGATCCCCGGGTACCGCTCGGGGTGCGCCGAGCGAGATCGATCCTGAAACGGTGAATCCTTTCGCGGTGCGGGAGCCTCTTATGGGATGACGGTCATGCTGGGAAGGGGATTCGGATGAGTGACGTCGTGATGCCGGCCGTAAGGCAGGCACTGTTCACGGCCTCGTTCCGGTGGCAAGGGTGCGGACGTGGCTGACCGCGGCTGGGTGAGCACACGGCTCATCGAGGCCGCCCAGGCCGGTGATCGAGAGTCGATCACCGCGGTGGTCCATGGCGCCCATTCTCATGTGCGGCGCTTCGCGGAGCATCTTTGTGCGTCCCCGCAGGACGCCGAGGACGCCGCGCAGGAAGCGCTGATCATTCTCTACCGGAAGATCGGTTCGCTCCGCGCCACCGGAGCACTGGCATCGTGGATGTTCAGAATCGTCCGGAACGAGTGCCTGCGCCGGGCGCGACTGCTGGTCGATCGCCATGACGAGGCCGGCGCCGGTCTGGTGACGTCGGCCGAGGAGGAGGTCATCCGGCGTCTGGAAGCCGAGATCGTCGCGCAGGCGATCAGGGAGCTGCCGGACGTTCAGCGCAGAGTGCTGATCATGCGGGACGTCCTGGGCTACCCGGGGCGGGTGGTCGCGGAGAGGCTCGGCCTGAGCAACGCCGCGATGAAGTCCCAGCTACACCGGGCACGCAGCACGGTACGGCTCGGCCTGGGTGGAAAGACCGGCGCCACGGGCGGCCGCACGACCCAGGAACCCACCAGCGCCTGACCTGAGCAGGCCATGTTTCCACAACCCGAGTTGAAGAGGAGTTCCGCCATGCTTGAAACCGGATCGCCCGCGCCTGACGTCGTACTGGAGGACACCGACGGCCAGGCCGTCCGCCTGTCCGGCCACCAGGACGATCACGCCGTGCTCATCTACTTCATGCGGTCGACGTCGTGCCCTGTCTGCAACCGGCACGTCCAGGACCTCATCCGGCGCCGCGACGAGCTCGCCGCCGACAACGTCCGGGTGTTCGTCGCGGTTCCCGAGGACCGCCGGGCGGCGGCCGAATGGAAGGCCAGGCGTCAGATCCCGTTCCCCGTCCTCACCGGCCGCCACGGCACCCCGCACGAGATGATCGGCCTGGGCAGAAAGGTCTTCGGCTCGCTGCAGCAGTCAGGCAGCGTCCTCATCGACTCCCAGGGCATCGTCCGCCACGCTCACGGCGCCACCATGCCCACCGGCGGCTACGACAGGAAGGCGATCACCGCCGCCGTCCAGGCCCTCCGCACACGTGGGTGATCTGCATGAGGAGCCACATCTTTCGGCGTTCAGGCGCCGATGCCGACGACACAGGTCGCAGACCAGGTCCAAGGCGTCCTGCGGGTGCCGGTGGACCAGGGCGCGATCTTGCCGTGTGGAGACGTGTCAGGCGTACACACCGGCACGTGCCGGGCAATGTCGGTGGGTCATCTGCGAATATCGGCCGGAGAAAGACCGCCGGTGCCCCGCTGTCGCGCATGTTTGATCATGCCGAACCCGCCGGACCGGTGTTCACCGCACCTGTCCGCTTTTCCGCGGGATGCCTGCTGTTACGGTAGAGCGCGGTGCGCCGGGAAGTCTGGTCGGCAATGTCCTTTGACGTCGGTCCAGATGGAGGCGCCGTGGTACGGCAATCGGCGAAGCGTTCGGTCAACGGACGCCGCCCGTACGGGCCGGGTCATCAGTGAACGCCCTGTTGCCGGCCTTCGCCGGCGTGCTGCTGGTGGCGGTCCTGCTGTCCAGCCTGGCCCATCGCACGATCCTGTCCACGGCGGCGCTGTTCCTGGTCGCCGGGTTCGTGCTCGGCGACGGCGTCCTGGGCGTGGTGTCGATCACCGCCGGCGACGAGGTCGTCGGCACGTTGGCCGAGCTGGCGCTGTTCGCGGTGCTGTTCACCGACGGCATGCGGGTCGGCTGGGCCGACCTGCGCAGCGCCTGGCGGCTGCCCGGCCGCGCGCTCGGCTGGGGCCTGCCGCTCACCCTGGTGATCACCGCGCTGATCGCGCACTACCTGATCGGCCTGGGCTGGATCGAGTCCCTGCTGATCGGCGCGGTCCTGGCCCCCACCGACCCGGTCTTCGCCGCCGCCCTGGTAGGCAACGAGAAAGTGCCGCCCCGGCTGCGCCAGCTGCTCAACGTCGAATCCGGCGTCAACGACGGCCTGGCGCTGCCGTTCGTGATGGTCTTCCTGGCTCTGGCCGCCGGCTCACGCAACCTGCATCTGGGCGAGCTGGGACTCGAACTCGCCCTGGGTCTGATCATCGGCGTGGCCGTGCCGTGGCTGGCCATCAAACTGGAGCAGACCCGCTGGTTTTCCGCCTCCACCGCCTACGAGCCGCTCAACGCGCTGGCGATCGGCCTGCTCGTGCTGGCGCTGGGCAAGGCCACCCACGGCAACCTGTTCCTGGCCGCCTTCGCCGCCGGCATCACGGTCGCCACCTTCGGGCAGCGGCAGCGCGAGGCGTTCGAGCACTTCGGTGAGCTGATCGCCGAGTTGTTCAAGCTGGCCGCCCTGCTGGTGTTCGGCGCGCTCATCACCCCGGCCCTGCTGGGCGCGGTCGGCTGGACCGGCTGGCTGTTCGCCGTCCTGGCGCTGGTGGCGGCCCGGCCCATCGCCATCTGGGTCTCTTTCCTGGGCTCCGGCCTGTCGGTGCGGGAGCAGGCCGCGGTGGCGTGGTTCGGGCCCAAGGGGTTCGCCTCCGTGGTGTACGGCCTGATCGTGCTGTCTTCGGGCATCGCCGCGGCCGGCCAGGAGTTTCAGCTGATCGCGGTCACCATCGTGGCCTCGATCCTGCTGCACTCCTCCACCGACATCGTCGTGGCGCGCTGGTTCGACGACGAGCGCGACGTGCCCGCCTGGTACGGCGTCGCCCGCCGCCTGCGCGACCGGGTCCGTCAGGAGCCCACTCCATGAGCACGGAGGCGCGGGATCGCGCACCGCGCTGGAGCCGTGCCCGCCGTCCGGACCACCGCGGTGAGCGAACGCCGCGGTGACGTCGTCGCGGTCGACGACGTGAGCCGCGCGTAGAGCCCGGAGGCCTCTACGCGCTGCCCGGCCTTTTCGTAGCGGCATGTCCTGCTGGAGGTCCGCACCAGGGAACGTCTTCCCTGAAGACTGACCATTTGGTTAGCATGCTGACCATGCGATCAGCAGATGAGGATCTGACCGCCCGGGCTCGGATCAGGAACGCGGCGCTGGAACTGTTCGGCGCCGAAGGCGTCAACCGGGTGAGCCTGCGGGCGGTCGCCTCCCGCGCCGGCGTCTCCCACGCCCTGGTGCTGCACCACTTCGCGACCAAGGAGGGCCTGCGCAAGGCGTGCGACGAATACGTCATCTCGCTGGTGCGCGGCGGCCCGGAGGCCGACCTCGGCGATACGGCCGGGCTGGCGGCGATGCTGGAGGCCGGCACCGCGGTCCGGCGCTACCTGGGCCGGGCGTTCCTGGACGGCACCCCGCAGGCGGCGGCGCTGTTCGATGAGATCGTTGAGGCGACCGGACGCTGGCTGGACCAAGGGGTCGGTGAGGGCTGGGTGCGGCCGAGTGAGGACCCGCGCGCCCGCGCCGCACTGTACGTGACGTGGCTGCTGGCGCCGCTGGCGTTCGGCGAGCACCTGTCGCGGGCGCTGGGTGTGTCCGATGTGCACGACATGGGGGCGACGCTGCGCTTCTCCCGCGCGGGCATCGAGATCTTCACCCGCGGGGTGTTCGCCGACGAGCGCGTCCTGACCGCCTGGGACGCGGTCGAAAGGGAGCGGGAAGCGCGATGAAGGCTCTCATCGTCACCCACGGCACGCGCGGAGGCGTCCAGCCGTACGCCACCCGCCCCGGTCGCAGAGGCGCCTGTCCGCCGACGGGCTCGCCGCCGCCATCGGCCGTGCCGTCACCGACCCGTCCATGACCCGCGCCGCCGCAGCACTCGGCGAGCGCGTCCGCACCGAGAACGGCCCCGCACAGTCCGCAGCGACTCTGGAGACCCCATGAGCCCATCTTTCGCCGATCTGTTCACCGCCCGCGACCGGGACGCGTTCTGGTCCGCCCTGGCGGCGGACGGGCCCGTCAGCCGCGGCCACTACCTCGACGGCACGGAGATCTGGCTGGTCACCGGCTACCCGGAGAGCCTGACCGTGCTGACCGACCCGCGCTTCAGCAGCGACGTGGCCAAGCAGTCCGCGATCGACGTGGCCGGCGCGATAGGCCTGCCCGAGGACGTGGCCCCGTACCTGATGCGCACGCTGGGCGCCTACGACCCACCGGACCACACGAGGCTGCGGCGGCTGGTGTCGCGGGAGTTCACCGCCCGGCGGGTGGAACGGCTGCGCCCCCGCATCGAGCAGATCGTCGACGACCTGCTCGCGGGACTGCCCGAGGAGTGCGACCTCATCGAGGACTTCGCCTACCCACTGCCGATCCGGGTCATCTGCGAGCTGCTCGGTGTCCCCGAGGCCGACCTCGATGTCTGGCGCGGCTGGGCCGCCGACCTGAGCGCACCCGACCTGGAGCGGATCGCCGGAGGAGCAAGGGGCCTGGTCGGCTACATGGCCGAGCTGATCGAGCGTAAACGGGAGCGCGGCGGCGAGGACCTGCTGTCGGCCCTGACCGCGGTGCGCGACGGCGACGGCGACCGGCTCGGTGACGACGAGCTGATCGCGATGTCCATCAGCATCCTGATCGCCGGTCACGAGACCACGGTCGGCCTCCTCAGCCAGAGCGTGCATCTGCTGCTCACCCACCCGGACCTGCTCACCTTCCTGCGCGCCGACCCGCAGCGGATCCCGGCGGCGGTGGAGGAGTTCCTGCGCTGTACCGGCCCGGCCGAGATCGCCGTCATGCGCTACGCGCTCCAGCCGGTCGAGCTCGGCGGCACGGTGATCCCGGCGGGTGAGGCCGTGCAGGTGGTGTACGCCGCGGCCAACCGCGACCCGCGCCGCTTCGACGGCCCCGCCCTGCTCGACCCGGCCCGGCCCGACAACGGGCACCTGGGCTTCGGCCACGGCCTCCACTACTGCCTCGGCGCCGCCCTGGCCCGCGCCGAGACCCAGATCGCGCTGCGCTCCCTGCTGGAGCGCTTCCCCCGGCTCGCCCTCGCCGTGCCGTCGGCTGAGATCACCTGGCAGCCGGGCATGAAGCGCGCGCTCACCTCGTTGCCGGTCCGCACCTGTGGACGACCATGAGACCCCGGATACGCGGGCGGCTCGCCGTAGCCGAACGCGAACCGGGCCGCGAGCGCGACGGCGGTCAGCGCCTCAAACGCCAACGTGAACGCCACCACGTTGCCGATCACCCGGCGCAGGCCGCTCAGTCGCGGGGACTTGGTCTCGGCCTGGGCCCACATCCGGGCGCGCAACCCGGCCCTTCCGGAGATCATCATCGCGAACAGGGTGGCCGGCGTCATGATGCCCAGGAGACGGCGGGGTCGGCCCTGCCCACGAGACGATGGTCGATGACCGTCTGGGTGTACGCGCGAGTCTCGACGCGTGATCAGAACCCGCAGTTCCGGCTCGACGCCCTGGTGGCCGGCCTTCAGATGGCGTGGTCCACCGGATCGGGCGCCAAGGTGCTGCGCGACCTGTCTGGCGTCAGGGACGAGCGCCACGGGATGATCATCCCATGGCGGATGTGGTCTTCTTCGATCTGGACGGCACCCTGGTCGATCACCGAAGCGCGGTCTGGGAGGCGATCGGCCAGATCGTCCGGGCCGCGCCGAACGCGACGGTCTCACCGGAGGAGCTGGTGACGTTGTGGTGGACGCTGGAGGGACGCCACATGCGGGAGTACCTGGCCGGTCAGTGCTCCTTCGCCGAGCACCATCGACGCAGGCTCCGCTCCTTCCTGCCCGCGCTCGGTGAACCGGTCCCTGAGGATCCCGGCCTCCTGGACGCCTGGATCGCCGAGCGCTACCTCACCGCGTTCGAGGATTCCTGGCGGTGCTACCCCGACGTCGAGCCCTGCCTGGAGAACCTGAGACGGCTTCCCCGGGGACCGCGTCTGGCCGTTCTCACCAACGGGGACCCCGCGCAGCAGCGCGCCAAGCTCGCCCGCTTCGGCCTCCTGGAGTACTTCGAAGCCGTCCTGACCCCGACCGAGCTCGGTGCGGCCAAGCCCGTCGCCTACGCCACCGCCTGCCGGTGGATGCGGACGGACCCCGGGCAGGCGGTCAACGTGGGCGACATGCTGGAAAGCGACGTGAACGCGGCCGCCCTCGCCGGACTCACCGGCATCTGGCTGGACCGCGGCATCGACTTCGTCACCGGTGGACCATCGCCGGCGGCGGACGAGACGGTACTCCGCATCGAACGCCTCACCGACCTTCCCGGCCACCTGCCAGGTCCGAACGCCTGACCGGCCCTTCGGACCTCGGCGTGGTCGGAGGGCGGGGAGTCCGGTCTTCTCCCCGATGGCCTCGGAGACGCCTCTCCCGGCCTGGTGGAGTCGGCGGATCCGTTCCCGATGGTCCCGAGGGGAATCGGTCTTGATGATCCGTGGGGCGGCGCCTTCGCCCACCGCGGCCGCGTCCTCAGCCGAGGCGGTCGGCCTGGTCGAGCAGGTACCGCCGCTCGATCTGGTTGCCGGTCAGGGAAGCCGCCTCACGATACAGCCTCGCCGCGTCCTCCGCGTCACCGGTCATCCGCAGCAGGTGCGCGCGCACCGCGCGTTCGCGTTGCCGGATCAGCGGGTCCTGGTCGAGCTGGAAGCGGCGGTTGAGGTCGTCGAGCAGGGCCAGCCCTCGGGCCGGCCCGTACGCCTTGGCCACCGCCACCACCCGGCTCAGCCGTACCGGTGGGGTGGGGTTGAGCCGTTCGAGCCACAGATAGAGCGCCGCGATCTGCGGCCAGTCGGTCTGCTCCGGCGCGGTGGCCGCGGCGTGCACGGCCGCGATCGCCGCCTGCAACCGGTAGGGGCCGGCCTCGCCGCGGTTCCAGACGCCGTCGATCAGCTCGGTGCCCTCGCGGATGAGCTCGGCGTCCCAGCGCGTCCGGTCCTGCTCGTCCAGGGGCACCAGTTCGTCGTGGCCGCCGGTGCGGGCGGGACGGCGTGCCTCGGTGAGCAGCATCAGCGCGAGCAGGCCGGTGACCTCGGCGTCGGCGGGCAGGGACCGGTGGAGCATGCGGGTCAGCCGGATGGCCTCGCTGGTCAGGTCGACGCGGGCGAGCAGGTCGCCGGCGGAGGCCGTGTAGCCCTCGTTGAAGATCAGGTAGAGCACCTGCGTCACGGCGGTCACCCGGCTGTCCCGATCGGCGTCGGTCGGCGGGGTGAAGCGGGCGCCGGCGCGGGCCAGCTGCTGCTTGGCGCGGCTGATCCGGGTACCCATGGTGTTCTCGGTCATCCCGTAGGCGTGCGCGATCTCGGCGGTCGTCAGGCCGCCCACCGCGCGCAGCGTGAGCGCCACCTGGGAGGTGGTGCTCAGCGCGGGGTGGCAGCAGAGCAGCAGCAGGGCGAGGCTGTCGTCGGTCTCCTGCGCGGGGTCCGCCCGGCGGGCCGGTTCCTGCATGGCCAGTTCGGCGGCGCCGGCCTCCTGCTCACGCCGGCGCCGGGCCTGGTCGGCGCGGAGCAGATCGACCATCCGCCGGTAGCCGATGCGGATCAGCCAGCTACGCGGGTTGTCCGGCACGCCCTCGGCCGGCCAGGTGCGGCTCGCGGCCAGCAGTGCCTCCTGCACCGCGTCCTCGGCGACCTCGAAGCGGCCGAAGCGCCGCACCAGCGCACCGAGCACCTGTGGCGCCTCGACGCGTAACAGATGCTCGATGTCGGTGTTCATGCCAGGTGCGCCTTTCTCCCGGTGACGACGGTCTCCCGCCCGCGCCGGGCGCCGCCCGGCCTGGTCGGTCACGCGGTGAGGTCCTCGCCGCCGGCCGGCTCGCCGATGGCGATCGGCTCCCGCTCGGACTTCCGGCAGGCGGCGAACATCGCCGACGCCTCCCCGGAAGGGGTGTCAGCGGTCGCGGCGTCCCAGACGACGGCCGGGGTGCAGCCGGGCGGCGGGTACTTCACCGCTGTTCCTTTTCGTGGTCGTGCTCGGGCCAGCTTAGGCGGAACGGCGCAGCCGCAGTGCGACGACGGTCGTCCAGGTGAAGGCGACCAGGCCGTTGACGGCGATCTGGATGCTCATGTGCTCCGGCGACATGGGCAGCAGCAGGACGAGCCCGGCGGCGCCGCCGGCGATGGCCGGCGGCGCGGCTCGGCGGCGGGCGCATCGGACGGCCAGCACGATGGCGGCGATGGCCAGCGAGGTGAAGGAGACGGCGGCCACGGCCGAGTGCGCGATGCCGTGCCAGGACATCTGGGCCACCGGCCCGTCGGGGGTTCCGGCGGGGAACCCTTTCTCCGGGTCCATGGTGAACAGGCCGGCGGCGATCATCCCGGCGCCGAAGATCCCGACGAGGATGGGCAGCGCCCGCCGGCCGACCCCCTCGGTGACGGTGCGCCCGATGCCGGTGGCCAGCGCCACGCCGCCCACGCCGGCGAGCACGAACGTGGTGATCTGTATCCAGCCAAGGTCGCCGGTGGCGAGCTGGCTGATCGGATGACGGGTGATGTCGAAGCCCTCGCGGGTGAGCATCTGGACGATCGCCGAGGTGAAGAAGACCGGCCCGGCCAGGGCGCCGGCGAGCAGCAGGCGGTGGGATGAGCGGCGGACGCCGGGAACGCCGGCGGTGGTCACGGTGGTGGCCATGGTTTCCTCCTTGGTGGGATTCCTGCCGCTACCTCGGGGTGGAATCCGGCATCTCGACACGATCCCGATGTGATCTGAAGCACACCGGAGGCGTATCGAGGCTCGCGGGCCGCCTCCGGGGTGCCGGCGAGCACTCACCAGGACACACGAGGAGGACGGGACGCGACGCCCGGGCGCCGGCCCGAAGGCCCTGAACCGTCCGGCCGGCACCTGGACGGTCGCCGGGCACCGGAAAATCCAGGAAAAGCCAGCTTTCCCCGGCATAGGGTGCGGCCGTGGACAATCTTGAAAGGCTCGTCATCACCAGGCGGCTGCGGGTCCCCGTCGACGCTCCCGCCGGCGCCGTACCGGGCTGGGGGGAGACGGCCGCCCGCCAGCTCGACGCCGCGCTGCTGAGCGTCGGCTTCACGTGCTCGCCGGCCCTGCTCGGCCGCCTGGCGGAGCTGCCCGGCGAGACCGTGGTGGATCTGGGCGTGCGGGTCCTGGCCGCCGTCCGGGAGCTGGTGGGCGACCACGTACGGCACAACGCCTACTTCATCGACTTCCCCGCGAACGTGCCGGACACCCTGGAGTTCTGGGCCGGACTGATGCGGGAGGCGCTGCTCGACCCGGTCGCCGCCGACCGCGTCCGGCCGCCGGTGCTCGACCTGCTGACCCTGCCGGGCTACGGCCGCTACCGGCACTCCTACGCCGACCTGCTGGCCGCGCACGCCGAACTGCTCCCGCTGGCCGCCGACCGGGTGACCGTGCTGGAGCTCGGCGGGAGCCTGGAGGCGGAGGCGGCCGGGCTCTACCTGTCGCTGGCGGGCGCGGAGACGCCGCTGGCCGCCGAGGACCTGGCGGCGTTGCGCGCCCTGGCCGCGTTCTGCGCCGACCGGCCGGAGCAGCCGGAGCGCATCCCGGTGCGGGAGAACCGCGCCGTCGTCAACGAGGCACGGCTGACCGCCGGACGGCCGCTGCTCGTCGACACGGTGACCGACGTGCTGCGGCTCGCCTGCGGCTGCTCCGGGGGCGACGTCACGCTGGCCGTACCCACCCGGTTCCGCTCGTTCCGCCGAGCCGAGCGGCGGGCCCTGCTCGAAGCCCTGGACGCCGTCGCCTCCCCGGCCGCGCTCGGCGACGTGCCGCGCCACCGGGAGCGATGGAAGCGGCTCGGCGAGCGGCTGCACCCCCACGAGTACCCGCACCTGAAGCGCGCCGCCCGCGTCTTCGAGGCGGCCAGGGGCGAGCGCCGAGTGGTGAGCCTCGACGGCCGCGTCGAGGCCGCCCTTTCGGCGGGCCGTACCGCCGAGGCCGTCGAGCTGCTGGGGAACGCGCCCGGCGCGCTGCTGCGCCGCCTGGACCACCTGCTGCGCACCGGCTCCGCGCCGGCCGTGCTGGACGCCGCGGAGAAGGCCGCGGCGGGCGCCTCCGGCCGCGTGCTGCTGTCCCTGCGCGAGCACCTGCAGAACCGGCTCGCCCCCGCCGCGGGCCGCGTCTTCACCAACCGGTACGGCAGGGCGTGGACGACGCCCGACTCCCGCCCGCCGCTGGCGCGGGAGTTCCTGACGCGGGCGCTCGCCGTCCTGGACGAGGAGATCATCCGCCGCCTCCCCGACCCCGGCGAGCTGATCGTCGACCCCGACGTGCTCGACGTCGCCCTGCCGCTGTCCGGCAAGGCCGTCGCACCCGGGATCGGCGTGCTGCCCCGCGGCTCGCTGTCGGCGGTGGACGGCGAGCTGTTCCGGTTCTTCGTCCACTGGCGGCAGGCCGCGCGGCGCACCGACTACGACCTATCGGCGCTCATGCTCGACGCCTCCTACGGCGACCCCGAGCACATCTCGTGGACGAACTACGGCACCGGCTTCGCCACCTACTCCGGCGACCTGGTCGAGGCGCCCGACGGCGCGTCGGAGTTCATCGACATCCGGCTGGCCGAGGCGACCCGGCCGATCATCATCCCCCAGGTGAACATCTACGGCGGGGAGCCGTTCGACGAGGCCGCCGAGGCGTTCTTCGGCTACATGACCAGGGACGCCGCCCAGGAGGGCAGGCCGTTCGAGCCGCGGACCGTGCGGATGAAGTCCGACCTGCGCGGGTCGGGCCGGGTCGCCCTGCCGTTCGTCCTGCTGCGCGAAGACGACGGCCGGTGGCGGGTGAAGTGGCTGCACCTCTACCTGAAGGGGTTCCCGCGCTTCAACCAGGTCGAGGGCAACCGGGTCACCACCTCGCTACTGGCGCGCTCGATCGTGGAGCGTGACCACCTGCGGGTCCGGTATCTCGCCGACCTGCTGCGGGCCAGGGGTTCGGCGGCCGATCACACCACCTACATCGGGCTGGAGACGCCGGCCGATCCGCCGCCGGGATCGCGGGTGTACACGCCCGGGACGCTGCACGAGCTGATTCCCGCCTGATACGGTTGGGGCCGCGAGGCCATGGGAGGGCTTCCTTCTCTCACCTTTTAGTGAAAACTCCAGTTCTCCCGCCTTCCTCGCACGCCGGTCGTGAGGCCATTCGAGGGCTTCCTTCTCTCCTGGTTCAATTCCAGGTGGGCCCCATGGGCCTACTGGCATATTCAGCTCCCGAGCCTTCCTCACGACCGGCCCGCCTCACCCTTTCCCGCCTGTACGGGACAGTCCCGGACGAATGCCAGGATGGGGTCATGGGCGCGGGGGAACTGCACGGGCGAAAGGCCGAAGAGGACACGATCGCCGAACTGCTGGCAGGAGCCCGGGCGGGCACCAGCTCGTCGCTGGTACTGCGCGGCGAACCGGGCATCGGCAAGACGGCGTTGCTCGACCACGCCGCCGCGGCGGCCGGTGGCATGCGACTGATGCGCGGCGCGGGGGTCGAGTTCGAGGCGGAGTTGCCGTTCTCGGGACTGCAGTTGTTGCTGCGCCCGGCCCTCGGATCCCTCGACGCGCTGCCCGGCCCGCAGCGCGAGGCTCTGGAGGCGGCGTTCGGGCTCGGGCCGGCGGCCGGCTCAGAGCCGATGCTGGTGGGACTGGCGGTGCTCTCCCTACTGGCGGAACACGCGAACGAGACGGGGCTGCTCTGCCTCGTCGACGACGCGCAGTGGCTCGACCGGGCGTCGCGGGACGCGCTCCTGTTCGCCGCCCGGCGCCTGCACGCCGAGGGCGTGGTCATGATCTTCGCAGCCAGGGACGGCGAGGGATCCTTCCCCGCCCCGGGCCTTCCCGAGTCACGCCTGTCCGGGCTGGCCCCTGAGGCGGCCGCGGCCCTGCTCGACCGGCATCCACTCGCGCCCGCCGTGCGCTACCGCCTGCTCGCCGAGGCAGGCGGCAACCCGCTGGCTCTGCTGGAGCTGCCGGTCGCCCTGGCCGCCGAAGGCGGCAGCGCGTTCTCACCGGGGGCGCTTCCCCTCACCGGCCGCCTGCAACTGGCCTTCCACGGCCAGGTCAGCCGGATGTCCGAGGCCTGCCAGAGTCTGCTCCTGGTGGCGGCGGCCGACGAGACCGGCGAGCTCACCGTGATCCTGCGTGCCGCCGCCGCGCTGGGAGCGGCCGTCGAGGACCTGTCTCCCGCCGAGCGGGCCGGCCTGGTGGTCCGCGGCGACGCTGACGGCACCACGATTCGCTTCCGCCATCCGCTGATCCGCGCCGCCGTCTACCAGCGAGCGCCGCTCGGGCAACGCCTCGCCGCCCACCGCGCGCTCGCCGCCGCCCTCGACTCGCCCGAGCACGCGGACCGCCGGGCCTGGCATCTGGCGGCCGCCGCCACCGGTGTCGACGAGGAGGCCGCCGCCGCGCTGGAACGCACCGCCGCCCGCTCCCGCGAACGCAGCGGCCACGAGGCGGCAGCCGCGGCATACGAACGGGCCGCCCGCCTGAGCGCCGAGCCCGGCGCCAGGGCTCACCGCGAGGCCCTGGCGGCGGAGGCGGCACTGGAGGCCGGCGATCTGGAGCGGGCCAGAGCCCTCGGCGGCCGCGCGGCCCGTCGGTTGAACGGGGTCCCGGCGGTGAACGCGCGGCTCGCGCACGTGCGCGCGCTCGCGGACTTCTGGCAGGGCTCCTACTCCACCGCCCACCGGTTGCTGCTCGACGGCGCCGGGCTCATCCGCGACACCGATCCAGGCCAGGCCGCCGTGCTGCTGATCCAGGCCGTGCACACCTCCTGGTACCTGGGGGAGCAGCAGCTTGCGGAAACGCTGGAACGGCTGATCGCGCTGCCGTTGGACGACGCGGATCCCCTCGCGCCGGTGGGACCCTACCTCGTCCACCTCGACCGGAACCGGTCCGACAACCCGCCGCCGCTGGGCGACACCCTCGCGGCGGTGCGGCGGCGGGGCCGTACCCCCGACCAGGTGTTGATGATCCTCTGCGGCGCGGCACTCGCGCTGGGCCAGGACGCCGACGCCTACGAGCTGGCGACCTCGCTCGCCGCCGGGCACCGCGCCAGGGGCGGCGCCGGGCGGCTGCCGACGGTGCTGTTCTTCGTGGTCGAGGGCGAGGTGTTCACCGGACGGCACCTGGACGCGCTCACCACGGCGACCGAGGCGCTGAGGCTCGCCCACGACACCGGACAGCAGCAGTGGGTCAGCCAGTTCAGCAGCGTGCTCGCCTACCTCGCCGCGGCCAGGGGAGAGGAGGCCGCCTGCCGGCGCAACGCCGATGAGGGACTGGCGGGGGCCACCGCCGGAACCATCTCCCCAGGTGCGCCGTGGGCGCACTGGTCGCTCGGCCTGCTGGACCTCGGCCTCGGCCGCGCCGAGGCGGCGCTCGCCCGCTTCGAGCGCCTGACCCGTGAGCCGATGCGCCATCACATCTGCGCCATCCGTTCCACTCCCGACCTGGTGGAGTCGGCCGTACGAGTGGGGGCGCAGGAACGCGCCGCCGAGCCTCTGGCGCGCTTCGAGCGGTGGGCCGCGTCGGTCAGGCAGCCGTGGGCCGACGCGCTCGTGATGCGCTGCCGTGGGCTGCTCGCCGCCGACGACCGGGCCGAGGAGTTCTACACGGCGGCCCTCGAACTGCACGACCAGGACGGCCGCGCGCTGGAGTACGCCAGGACCGCGTTGCTCTACGGCGAATGGCTGCGCAGGGCCCGGCGGAAGGCCGAGGCGCGCGGACCGCTGAACGAGGCCCTGGAGGTCTTCGACCGGCTCGGCATGCGGCCGTGGGCCGAACGCGCCCGCGGCGAGCTCACCGCGACCGGCGCCCAGGACCAGGGCCCCAGGCCCGCCGAAGGCGTGGCGGCCGGCCTCACTCCGCAGGAACTGCAGATCGCCAGGCTCGCCGCGCAGGGCCTGTCCAACCGCGACATCGCGGCGCAGCTCTTCCTCAGCCACCGGACGGTCGGCTACCACCTCTACAAGGCCTATCCCAAGCTCGGCGTCGCATCCCGGAGCGAGCTCAGGGATTTCGCCGATCAACTGGGGCTGTGAGATCCTGTCATCGATGATGGAGCAGGTTCCACCTGGGCGGAT
Source organism: Streptosporangium sandarakinum (assembly GCF_050942225.1). Lineage (NCBI taxonomy): Bacteria > Bacillati > Actinomycetota > Actinomycetes > Streptosporangiales > Streptosporangiaceae > Streptosporangium > Streptosporangium sandarakinum. The sequence continues at coordinate 3,925,330 of NZ_CP192034.1, read as the reverse complement.
TCTCCCCGTGGACGTCGATGAGGTCACGCCGATCGAGCTGGGCCCCGGCGTCCACGTGCGGATGCTCCCGGGCATGCCGGGGATCAGGCCGTGGGTGATCGACCTCGCTCCGGGCGCCGAATGGCCGGGCCTCGACGTCCATGAGACCTACGGCGAGGCGTACTTCGTCGTGAGCGGTGAGCTCATCGAGGGCGACCGCACCCACGGACCGGGCACCTACGTCGCCTTCGGCCCCAGGACGAGCCACCGGCCCCGTACCGAGACCGGTGTGCGCGTCTTCGGCTTCAACTACGACGTCACCGCTTGACCTGGCCGCTACTCGGCAGGCAGGCATCTCGTATCGCCTTCACGGCGGCGGCCGGGTCGTAGCCCTCGGGGACGCCTTCCACCAGAATGAGGTCGCCCTCGATGTGCCGCGAGCGCAGCGGTGCGATCTCCCGGTACGCGGGTGAGTCCCACCAGGCCCGCGCCTCGGCGATCCCGGGGAAGCCGAGCATCACGACGCTCCCGGGCCAGCTGCCCTCCTTCACCTCGTGTTGCGTGAAGTGCACGAGGTAGCGGCCGCCGTACGGCTCGAAGGTCCCGGGCAGGCGCTCGATGTACTCGGCGATCTCCGGGTGCGGAGCGGCGTCCTGCAGGTGAGCGATGACATAGGCGGTCATGGTTCCTCCTCTGTTCCTGGATGAGCGGTACGGCCCGGCCGTCTCCCCGAGCCGTTCAGGCTCCGGCCGGCACCTTGTCGAGGAAGCCGAGCACCTGGCTGATCCGCCCGTCGTCACCGATCACCGCGACGTCGAAGCCGATGACGATCGGCTCGGCGCCCTCAGGTCCCAGGTGCCAGGTGAAGCGCGCGATGTCGTGGTGGGCGTCCACGGCGCCGCCGAGGCTGAAGACCAGCCCGCCGAACTGCCCCTGGACCGCCGCGATGGTGGCGTCGAGCCCGTCCCTGCCCCTGACGGAGACCAGCGGGTCGGTGTACACCGCGTCCTCGGCGAAGACCTCCGCCAGCACGGCCTGCCGCGCGGCGGCGTCGGTCTCGTTCCACGCGGCGAGGTAGCGCTGGACCAGCTCGTTCATGTCGCTCATGGCTGTCTCCTCAGTGGTCGTTCTCTCTTGTGACCACCAAATTACGCAGACGGGAACGACGGGGAATCTGACGTGCTTAGGTACTTCCGCCCTGTGAGGCAAGGCGGTCCGGGGCCGGCTGAACTCCGCCACCACCGCGGTGCCGGGGCCCGCCGGCGTTTTCGCGCCCCATCGGATTCAACGGCGCACTTTGAACCTCAGGTGCAGCACCCCCTCGCCCTGGATGACCACGTGGGGGTCCTCCAGCAGATGTCGTCCGTCGATGCCGCCGAAGTAGCGTTTGCCCGACCCGAACACCACCGGCACCACGTCCATCGCCACCTCGTCCACGAGGCCGGCCGCCAGGATCCGGCTGCCCGCCTCACCGGCGTTCACCGCGACGGTCCGCTCCCCGGCGAGTTCCCGGGCCTTGTCGATCGCAGCCGTCACGTCATCGACGAAGTGGTACGACGCCTCGGGGTGCCAGCCCTCGGGCTTGGGCCGGTGGGACACCACCACCACGTGGTCACCCGCGGGCGGCCGCGCCTCCCAGCCGTTCACCAGGTCGAACAGCCGGCGGCCCATCACGATCGTGCCGATCGTCTCCCACGTCGACCGGATGTACTCTGCCGAGGCCCGTGAGACCTTGATGCGGCTTCCGGCTCCGGAATGGTCGTACTGCCGGTCGCCGCCTTCGGTGATCGGGATGTCACCGTTGAAATACCAGTCGTGGAGCGGTCCGACGTCATCGTTCCCGTCGGCGATGAAGCCGTCCACCGACACCACACTGTGCATGATCACTGTGCCCACAGGTTCTCCCGGAGTCCCTCGCGTATCCGCCCCCGATCCTGCCGCTCTCGGGGGCGGGCGGGCTTGTAAAAAATCAATCGGCGGGCATCGGGCCGCTGTCCGGTGGGAACCCCCGCTCGGCGGGGAACCGGCGGCGCAGGGCCAGGTAATCCGTCGGGGTGTGGCCGGTGAAGTCCTTGAACTCCCTGCTGAAGTGGGCCTGGTCGAAGTACCCCGCCGCATGGGCGAGCCGTGACCAGTCGACCGGGCGCAGGGCGTCCACGGACACGATCAGCCGCGCGAAACGGTAGATCCGCGCCACCCGCTTCGGGGTGACCCCGACATGGGACTTGAACTGCATGGCCAGGTGATTGCCGCTCACCCCGGCGGCATCGGTCAGCGCACCGATCGGGATCCCGCCGTGGGAGGTCTCCAAACGCCCGCCCGTGTGCTGGACCAGGCTGAGACCGCGCGATGGCGCCTCGGCGAGTCGCGATCGCAGCTCCTCCTCCAACACCCGCAGTCTCTCGGTGGGTGATGCGATGTCACCGACCTGGTCGCGGATCCGGTCCGAGGACCGTCTCCAGACGGCGTCGACCGGCACCCACCGGTTCCGCAGCTCGGTCGCCGGCATGCCGGTGAACGGCGAGATCCCCCAGGGCTTGAAGTGCACCCCGACGAGCCGCACCGGTGTGGGGTACTCGAAGAGGAAACGTCTGGTCCACACACCCATGAACCACGCATCGGTGAACACCGCCGGCGGCACCGAAGGATCGGAGTCCCACAGGCGGACGGGTCCGCCCAGGTTGACGAACAGGTGCGCCGACGGCATCGGCGGGACGTTCATCCGGCGGTGGCGCGGCGTCCCGGTCAGGCAGTAGATGTCGTCGATGAACCGGTCGAGCGGCGGAGCGGGCACCCGGACGACGTATTCCATGGAGGCAGTGTGGCCGACGAGGGCGCGACGGGAGTGGGGCGGGCGGCGCGCGCCGGCCCGTCTCCCGCCGCGTCGAGGGCCGCCGCGGGAAGGGGATGGGCGGCCCGCGGAAGGCGACGGCTCTCAGGATCACATTCCGTAGCGGGCGGCGACCGCGGCTGCGCGGTCGCGCAGGGAGTCGCGCAACCACTGTGGGGCCAGGGCCTCCGCGTTCGTGCCGAGCTGCCACAGCGCCCATTCGGCGTGTCTCGGATCCTGGAAGGTCACCTCCAGCCGCAGCCGGCCGTCGGTGTCGGATTCCTCGGCGAGGACGGCCAGCGCGGTGCCCACCAGGTCCTCCCGCCGCGCCGGGTCCATCCGCACCAGCACGGTGACCTGGTCGCCGCCGGCCCGGAACCGGGTGCTGCGCTCCTGCCAGGCCCGCTCCAGATCGACCCGGTCCGGTCGCCGTGCGGGTTCGGCGAGTTCCTCGGCGGACAGGATCCGGGACAACCGGTAGGTGCGGTCCTCGCCGGATCTCATGGCCAGCAGGTAGCCCCGGTCACGTATGGTGACCAGGCCTATCGGGTCCACCGTGCGCCACTTCGGGGTCCGGTCCACAGCCGCGTAGTGGATCCGCAGCCGGTGTCCGGCGAACACCGCGCGCAGGACCTCGGCCGCCACGGCGTCAGGCACCTCCTCGGCGGCCAGCCGGCGCGAGAGCAGGTCGGTCTCCGGGTCGACGAGCAGTCGCTCGGCCGCGCCGGCCGCGGTGTCCCGATAGCTCTCGGGCAGCGCGTCGACCACCTTGAGCATCGCCGAAGCGAGCGCCGAGCCGAGGCCGAACGCCTGCGCGCCGCGCCGCGATCCGGCGACCAGCAGGGCAAGGGCCTCGTCGGGGTTCAGTCCGGTGAGTTCGGTCCGGAAACCGGGCAGCAATGCGAACCCGCCGTGCCGGCCGCGTTCGGCGTAGACCGGGACGCCGGCCGCGGACAGCGCCTCGATGTCGCGCAGCACCGTGCGGGTGGACACCTCCAGTTCGCGGGCCAGCGTGGCCGCGGACAGCCGGCCGTGCTGCCGCAGCAGCAACACCAGGGAGACCAGCCGGTCGGCGCGCATATAAGGAATTTACCGAAATATACGACACAGGATGTCGTGATTCGCTGGGAGGCTCATCAACGCGATCGAAAGACGGCGGCGACCGAGCCGGTCGCCGCATGTGATGAGGAATCGAATGGAGCTGATGTGGAGATGGAGCGAACGGCGGTCAACCCGTGGGCGTGGTCGGTGGAGCTGGGGTACAACCAGGGTGAGATCGTCTCCGAGCACACCCGGACCCTGTACTGCGCCGGGCAGACCGCGATGGGCGGCGACGGCAGGCCCCAGCATGCCGGTGACATGGCGGCGCAGCTGGCGCTGAGCCTCGACAACCTGGAGGCCGTGCTCGGCGAGGCCGACATGTCCCTCGCGAACCTCGTCAGGCTCAACGTCTACACCACAGACGTCGATCGGCTCTTCGAGCACTACGGCGTGCTGGCGTCGAGGTTGGGCGCCGCCGGGGTGGCACCGTCCACCACGATGCTCGGGGTGACACGGCTGGCGATCCCCAGCCTGATGGTCGAGCTCGAGGGGACCGCCGTCGCGTGACGCGGCCGGCCTGAGCCCGCGAGGGGGCGCCGGTGTCTGGACCGAGGAGGGAGCGAGCGCAGCGAGTGAACGACGAGGGAAGGCACCGGGCTTCAGCCCCCGAGCCGCGACGCGCAGCGTCGCCATGAACGCAGCGAGGGGGCGCCGGTGTCTGGACTGAGGAACGCAGGAGCGAAGCGACGGAGTGACGAGGGAAGGCACCGGGCTCCAGCCCCCGAGCCGCGACGCGCAGCGTCGCAATGAACACAGCGAGGGAAGGCACCGGACCAAGAGCCCCGAGCCGCGACGCGCAGCGTCGCAATGAACACAATCAGCCCTGGAGATAGCGCAGGACCGCCAGCACCCGGCGGTGGTCGCCGTCGGACGGGGACAGGCCGAGCTTCGTGAAGATCTGCGCCACGTGCTTCTCCACCGAGCCGTACGACAGGAACAGCGCGGCGGCGATGGCGTTGTTGGAACGCCCCTCGGCCATGAGGGAGAGCACCTCGCGCTCCCGGGGGGTGAGCGCGGCCAGCGCCTCGGCGCGGTGGCCGGCGCCCATGATCTGGGTGACGACCTCGGGGTCGAGGACGGTCTGCCCGGCCGCGATCCGGTCGAGGGCGGACATGAAGTCCCCGACGTCGGCGACGCGCTCCTTCAGCAGGTAGCCCACCCCGTGGGCGCCGTCGGCGAGCAGCCGCGCGGCGTAGCGCGTTTCGATGTACTGGGAGAACACCAGCACGCCCAGACCCGGATGGGCGCGGCGGATCCGGAGCGCGGCCCGCAGTCCCTCGTCGGTGTGGGAGGGCGGCATGCGCACGTCCACCACGGCGACGTCGGGCCGGTGCTCGGCCACGGCCGCCTCCAGCGCCTCACCGTCGCCCACGGCCGCCGCCACCTCGTGACCCCGGGAGGTGAGCAGCATGCGCAGCCCGTCCCTGAGCACCGCGGCGTCCTCGGCTATCACGATGCGCACCGGCTCGTCCTCCGTTCAGACGTGCAGGGGAAGCTCGACGGTGACCACCGTAGGCCCTCCCGGCGGGCTGTGGACGTCGATCGTCCCGTCCACCGGCGCCACCCGGCCGGCCAGGCCGCGCAGTCCGGATCCGGCGTTCATCGCCGCGCCGCCGGCGCCGTCGTCGCGCACGAGCAGGGTCAGCAGCCCGTCCGACGCCCGCACGCCGAGTACGGCGCGGCGGGCGCCGCTGTGCCTGGCCACGTTGACGAGCAGCTCCGCGGCGCAGAAGTAGGCGATGGCCTCGATCGCCGGGGTGGGCCGTTCCGGCAGGTCGGCGTCGAACCGGACGGGGACCGGGCTGCGCGCGGCGAGCGTGGCCAGGGCGGTCTCCAGCCCTTCGCCGAGCGCGGGCGGATGGATGCCGCGGATCAGGTCGCGCAGCTCGGCCAGGGTCTCCTTGGCGTCGCGGTGCGCGTCCTCGACGAGGGTGCGGGCGCGGGCCGGCCGCTCCGGCCGGTCGGCGTGCTCCAGCTCCTCCAGGGCCATGCCCAGCCTCATGGCCAGCGTGACCAGCCGCGCGGCCGTTCCGTCGTGCAGGTCGCGTTCGATCCGGCGCAGCTCGGCGGCCGCGCCGTCCACCGCCATCGCCCGGGCCCGTTCCAGCCTCAGGGTTCTGGCCTCGCCTGGAGCCGGCCCCAGCAGCGTCCGGGCGAGCAGCCGTTCGGGGGCCAGCGCGAGGTGGACGCCCCACGGCGCCGCCAGCAGCAGCACCGCCCCGGCGGCGCTCGCCGGCACCGCGCCCGGCCAGCCGTACGAGGAAAGGACCGGTAGGGCGGCGGAGCGGCACCACAGGGGGCAGCCGAGCAGGACCAGGCCGCCTCCCCACAGCCCGGCGGCGACGGTGAAGGCCAGGACGGCCGCCGGCAGCCGGACCAGGCCGTGGATGACGGCGCGCCACCCCGTCAGGTCGCCGAGCGCCGCCACGATCCGGCCCGCCAGGCCCGGCCGGGACCGGAACGGGGCGGGATCGGCCACCCGCACCCCGGCCAGCGCGCGCGCCAGCCGCCGGTTGGCCGCGCCGAGACCCCTGGCCGCCGGGACGCCCAGCGCCAGCAGCGGCAGGCCGACGACACCGGCCGCCGAGACGACGCTCAGCGCCACCACGACGGTGCAGACCAGGCCGATCACGGCCATCAGCGGCGTCACCAGCGCGTAGATGAGCTCGCGCCACGCCCGCGCCCACACCGGGGCCGCGCCCGCCGCGCGCCGTGGCCCGTTTCCCGCCTGGCTCTCCATGCCCCTCCTCACCCCGCGGCGCCGCCGACGGCTCTTTTCCGGCGGTGTCGTCGTAAAGCCTGGCGGACGCGCGGGCGCGGGCCCAGCCGGACGGCACCCGGGGGACATCCCGAACCCGGTACGGAGGACATCCCCGTGGCGGGCGCCCGCCCGGCCCGGCCACGGTGGAGTCATGACGACGACGAAGCGACGACATTCCCTCGGCAGAACCGGATGGCTGGTCATCGGCATGACGGCGGCGGCGCTGGCGGGGACGACCCCGGCGGCGTCGGCCGCCCGGGACGACCGGCCGGTGTGGGGCGACTGCGCCGGGAAGGACGCGCCCGCGGACATGCGGTGCGCCGCGATCGAGGTGCCGGTGGACTGGTCCCGGCCGGACGGGCCGAAGATCACACTGAAGCTGGCCCGGTTGGCGGCCACCGAGCCCCGGCACCGGATCGGCGGCGTCCTGGGCATCCCCGGCGGTCCGGGCGCGAAGGGGATCGACGACCTGAAGCGCGCCGCCATCGACCTCACCGACCTGCGGCGCAGGTTCGACCTCGTCGCCTACGACCCCCGGACCACCGTATGGCGCGACCGGATGCCCCCGGTCTGCAGGCAGCCCGGGGCGACGCTGCGCGAGCCCCGCGACCGCAAGGAGTACGCCGCGCTGACCACGGCGATGACCCGGGCGTTCAAGGCGTGCCGGGACGCGGACCGCACCGGATTGTTCGGCCACCTGGACTCCCTGTCGGCGGCCAGGGACATGGAGGCGGTCCGCGAGGCCCTGGGGGAGGAGCGGCTGAGCTTCATGGCCAACTCCTACGGCGGGGTCCCCGCCGCCGCCTACGCCCGGCTGTTCCCGCGGCGCATCCGGGCCATGTACCTCGACGGCACGATCAACCAGGTGAACGGCTGGCCCGACCAGGCGCTGCGGGCCCTCCCCGTCATCGAGAAGGTGTTCGCCGGGTTCACCCGCTGGTGCGCGACCACCTCCACCTGCGCGCTGCACGGGCAGGACGCCGGGAAGGTCTGGCGCCGCCTCGTCCGCGACGCCGACCGCAGGCCGATCCCGGTAACCTCCGCGCAGTTCGGGAAGGGCGAGCTGACCGGATGGCACCTGAGGAGCTTCGGCTTCGCCACCGACCCCGGACCGGGGAACTCCCGCTGGCTGGCCTTCGCCGAGGCGGTGGACAGGGCCCGGCGCGGGGACGGATCCGGCTTCGCCGACTTCGCCCTGGGCAACGCGCAGGTCTGGACCATGCCGGGAATACTGGCGATGACCTGCGGGGACGATCGGGGATACGCCGGGTACACCGAGTTCCAGGCGTTCCGCCGGAAGGCGCGGAAGGTCTCGCCGGACTTCGGAGGGGCCGGGTTCGACGCGCTGGGCTGCGCCGGGTGGCCGCTGCCGGTGGCCAACCCGTCCCGCCCGCTGCCGGTGCGCGGCCTGCCGCCGTTCCTGGGGGCCGGCAGCACGTGGGGCGACTACGCGTGGACCGAGAGCTTCACCCGGCTGGTGCCGGGGTCGGTCACCGTCGCCTACGACGGGCCCGGTCACGTCCTGTACCTGTCGGGGAAGAAGTGCCCGATCCGGTACGCCACCCGGTATCTGACCGACCTGACGCCGCCCGCGCCGGGCACGGTCTGCCCGGCCGAGTGACTCAGCCCAGGCCGCCGGTGGCGCGGATGTTCTGGCCGGTGACCCAGCGGCCGTCCGGGCCCGTGAGGAACGCGATCACGTCGGCCACGTCGGACGGCTGCCCGAGCCGGCCGAGCGGGGTGATCCTGGCGGCCATCTCGAGGTTCTCGGCGGAGTTGGTGGCCCGCAGCAGGTCGGTGTCGGTGGCGCCGGGGGAGACGGTGTTCACGGTGATGCCGCGCCTGCCGAGCTCCTGCGCCGCCGCGGCGGTCAGCTGCTCCAGAGCGCCCTTGCCGGCGATGTAGAGGGCCAGGCCCGGGGCGGGACGCACGGTGTTGAGGGTGGAGACGTTGACGATGCGCCCGCCGTCGCGCATCCGCCGGGCCGCGTACCGGATGGTCAGGAACGCCGACCTGACGTTGACGGCCATGGCCCGGTCGAACAGCTCGTCCGTGGTCTCGGCGATGGGGGTCGGGGTGAAGCTCAGCGTGGCGTTGTTGACCAGGATGTCCAGGCCGCCGAACTCCTTCGCGGCGGTCTCCATCAGGCGTTCGGCGGCGTCCGGCTCGGCGAGGTCCAGCCGGACGCCGCGGGCGGCGCCGCCCGCCTCCGCCACCGCCCGCTCGACCTCGGCGGCGGCGTCGGCGCTGCTGGCGTAGTTGAACACGACCTCCGCGCCGTCCCGGGCGAGGCGCTCCACCACGGCCCGGCCGATGCCCCGCGACCCTCCGGTGACGACGGCGACCCTGCCCTTCAGCGGTGTCATCGGGACCCCCACGATCATCGGTTGCTTCGTCACCACCGAATCTACGGCCGTCCGCGATCATCGGCCAGGCGCCGCGTGGGCCCCGGCCGTACTCCGGGCTGATTCGCCGTACCCTGCCATCTTTTAATGAAATTTCTGGTTATTTATTTTAAAGCACAAAATTTGGGGATTCAGGAAATCGAATGGGGGTGGGCCGAAAAAAATCGGTGAAACGCCGAACGCCGGGAGCCGGACGGCCATCTAAAAGGCCGTGGAGCGGAAGGGAGAATCTCTTCCGTGGATTCCCGAGAAAGGATCGCGAATGGCTCACCGGAGGATCCGCAACGGCGCACTGACCCTGTCCGCGGCGGCGCTGCTGGCCGTCGTCGCCGCAGGCCAGGCCGGTGCCAGCGCCGCCGCGCCCACGTCCGCCCAGGCGCGCGCCGCGAACTGCGTGCGCGTCAGCCACTCGTCCGGCTACGTCACCCAGACCGTGAAGGTCACCAACAACTGCACCTCCACCGTCTCCTTCTCCGTCCGGCGGGTCGGGCCCGACAGTCCCTGCTTCATCGTCGGCCCGAACCGCTGGCGGTCGTACAAGTGGGGCAACGGGCTGAACTATCAGGGCATCAGGTGGAACTGCTCCTGAGTTCCGCTTCGCGGACGCCCGCCGCCACGGGCGTCCGCCCCGGGCGGAGCAGCTGAAGCAGGGGACCGGCCATCGCGGTGGTGACCAGGGCCATCACGACCATCAGCGAGTACAGCCCGGTGTCGAGCAGGCCCAGTTGCAGGCCCGCGCTGAGGATGACCAGCTCGGTGAGGCCACGGGTGTTCATCAGCGTCGCCAGCGTGGCCGACTGCTGCGGGGGCAGGCCGTTCAGCCGGGCCGCGGTGAAGGCGCCGGCGAACTTCCCGCCGACGGCGACCAGCAGGATCAGCGCCAGCTCGGCCAGGCCCGGCATCCCGACGGTGGAAAGATCGACCTTGAGGCCGCTCACCACGAAGAAGATCGGCAGCAACAGCACCGTGCTGACCTGTCCGACGCGTTCGGAGATCTCCTCGCGGAGCCGGTCGGCGCCCTCGCGCGGCATGACGACGCCGAACAGGAAGGCGCCGAAGATGAAGTGCAGCCCGATCCACTCGGTGACGCAGCCCGACAGCATCAGGCCGGCCAGGACGGCGGCGAGCATGCCGGGGCTGAGGTGCCCGGTCCGGCGGTGGGCGGCTGCCAGGCGGCGCAACAGCGGCCGGACCACCCAGAACATCAGCGCCACGTAGGGCAGGACGAGGACGGCGTGCCACTGGCCGGTGTCCGCGCCGGTGACCGCCACCACCACGGCCAGCAGCGACCAGGCGAGCACGTCGTCGACGGCGGCGCAGGTGAGGGCGAGCCCGCCGGTGGCGGTGCGGTGCATGCCGCGGTCGGTGAGGATGCGCGCCAGCACGGGGAAGGCGGTGACCGCCATCGCCGCCCCCACGAACAGCGCGAACCCCAGGCGGTGGGGGTTGGGGTGGCTTTCCAGGAGGTACAGCCCCAGCAACGCGCCGAGAACCAGCGGCAGCAGGATGGAGCTGAGCGACACGCTGACCGCCAGCCGGCCGGTGCCCCGCAGCAGGGCGTGGTCCAGTTCCAGTCCCACCAGGAACATGAACACCATGACCCCGATGTTGGCCAGGACTCCGAGGTGGGAGCGGATGTCGGCCGGGAACAGGGCGTCGGTCACCGCCCCGTGGAACAGGGTGGGTCCCAGCAGGATCCCGGCGAGGATCTCGCCGATCACGGGCGGCTGGCCGAGACGTGCGACCAGCGTGCCGGCCAGCCGGGTCGCGATGATGATCACGGCGACGCCGAGCAGGAGGGCCGCGACCTGCTCGGGGCTCACCGGAGGGCTCCGGTGGCGTCCGGTCCGGGGCACGGCCCGCTCGCGGGGGCGGTACGGCCGGCCGTACCGCCGGGGCGGCCTGCGGCCGTCGGCCCGGAGGCGAACAGGTGAGGGGGCATGTCTTCTCTCCCTGGGTAGGCGTGGCGCTCCCGGGCGGGCACGGCGGAAGGGGAGCGTCGTGTCACCAGCCTGCGCCGGGCGCATCGCACCGCGGTAGAGGGTCGTCCGTGTTCCGCACGAGGCGGGCGCGAGGACGTCCCGCACGCGGGGTGGAGGATGGGGAGAGAAGGGGGCCGGGGCGCCGTTACCGGTAGCCGGGGTGGACGCCGGGTGTGAGCTGCTGCTGGGCGGCGATGGCCTCCAGCAGCTCGGTCAGCTGGGCGCGCTGGGCGTGGTCCAGCGCGGCGCAGATGTCGTCCTCATGTGCTTTGCCGAGCCGGCGCATCTGTGTCATGACATGGGCGCCCTGCTCCGTGAGGTGCAGGGCGTAGTTGCGGCGGTCCTGCGGGTTCCGCCGTCGTTCGACGAGCCCTTTGCGCTCCAGGTTGTCGATCAGCGCCACCACCCGGCTCGGCACGACGCCCAGTTCTTCGGCCAGGGACTGCTGACTGCGTCCGGGGCGAGTGGCGATCATGCGCAGGAGGCCGACGTCGGCGGGCACCACCTCCAGCTCGCTGATCCGCTCGGCGAACCGTGCCGCGGCGTGCGCGCCCACCTGGGCGAGCAGGAACGCTGTTCTCTTCGGCGCGGATCGCGCAGCCGGTTCCCCGGTGGCGCCGGCCGGTGGCGGTGTGCTCATGGGGTGATATTAGTACCGACTGAACAGTTCTGTGCTATGAATGATTCACCATAGAGAAGGGACTTGAGATGGTCGCAGAGCTTGGCGGAGCACGACCGTGTCATCCGGACCTGGCGGGCAAGGTCGCGCTGGTCACGGGCGGCTCCAGGGGAATCGGGGCGCAGACCTGCGCCACCCTGGCGGAGAACGGGGTCAAGGTCGCGGTGAACGGCCGGGACCAGGCGGCGATCGACGCCGTGGTCGGCGGCATCGCGGCAGCCGGGGGCACGGCGGTGGCGGCGCCGGGCGACGTCACCGACGAGGCGGACGTACGGCGGATACATGACATCGTCGAGCGCGAGCTGGGGCCGGTGGACATCCTCGCGGCGTTCGCCGGAGGCCAGGGCGCCCCCGCGCCGACGGTCGAACTGGGTGCCGATCGGTGGCGTGCGATCATCGCCTCCGACCTGACCTCGGTCTACCTGACGGCGGCCGCGTTCCTGCCCGGCATGATCAGCAAGGGCGCGGGGTCGATCATCACCATGTCGTCCGCCGCGGGACGCCGGCCGGGCGGCTCGAACGCGGCGTACGCGGCCGCGAAGGCCGGCGTGGTGATGTTCACCCGGCACCTGGCCGGCGAGGTCGGCCGGCATGGCGTCCGGGTCAACTGCATCGCCCCCTCGGCGGTGCTCAACGATCGCATGCGGCGCTTCATGTCCGCGGAGCAACGGGACGAACTGGCCGCCGCCTACCCGCTGGGCCGCATCGGCCGGCCCGACGACGTCGCCCAGGCCGTGCTGTATCTCGCCTCGGACGCGTCGTCCTGGGTGAGCGGGGCGACGCTCGACCTGACCGGCGGGCGGGTGAGCGTGTGATGAGCGCGCAGCACACCCGGCCCCAGAGGCAGGGCGGGCCGCCGCCGGGCGTTCTCGCCGTGGTGTTCACGGTTCTGTTCGCCGGGGGAATCGCCGTCAGTACGGCGCTGGCGGGCGGCGCCGTCTTCCCGTCTCCGTTCGGCTCCCCGCAGGAGATCCTCGCGTTCTTCTCCGGGCACCACGACGCCGTACGGGTGAGCGCGTTGCTGCACTTCGCCGCCTCCGTGCCGATGGCGATCTACGCCGCCACCGTGTCCGTGCGGCTTCGCGACCTGGGGATCCGCGCCCCGGGCGCCACCATCGCCCTGGCCGGGGGCCTGCTGGCCGCCGGCCTGCTCGCCCTGTCCGCGCTGCTGGAGTGGGCGCTGTCCCGGCCGGCGGCGCTCACCGAACCCGCTCTGGTCCGCGTGCTGCACGATCTCGCGTTCGCCACCGGAGGCGTCGCACACGTGGTGTTCCTCGGGCTGCTGGTGGCGGGCGTCGCCGTACCGGGGCTGCTGGCAGGGCTGCTGCCCCGGCCGCTCGCGTTCGCCGGTCTGGTGATCGCCGCCGTCGCGGAGATCTCCACCCTGACCCTGCTCGTCACCGAGGCGGCCTTCCTGCTGCCCGTGGCCCGTTTCACGGCCCTGGCCTGGCTCATCGCCGCGGGTTTCCTGCTGCCCCGCACCCGTACTCGAAAGACCGGTTCCAGCCGCGACCGGGTGACGACATCAGAAGATCGAGAAGAAGAGCAAGCCGCATGAACTCCGAACGACTCATCCGTTTCCAGCACCCGCAGAAGGTCCTTGGCTACCTCGGCAGGCTCGGCGACGACCGTATCGCCAACCTGTTCGGACTCGACGTCGACGTCTACCGCCGGACGCGCCAAGCGTACGGCGCGCAGGCGCGCGACGCCGCGACGGACCTGCTCACCGACCCGGGATTCGCGGCGAAGGTGGACCGCCTTCCCTTCAAGCCGGGCCAGCGCGTCATGGCCATCGGCGAGAGCACCACCGGCGACCTGCTGTCCTGGTTCGAAATCCTGCGCCACCTCCTCGACCTGCGGCGCCCGGCCGACGCCATCACCCTCATCAACACGGCGGTCTCCGGGCAGACCACCACCCAGGCCCTGGCCGCGCTGCCCGGCCTCTGCCTGCAACGCCCCGACTGGGTGCTGTGCATGCTGGGCGCCAACGACGTCCAGCGTCTCCGATCCGCCGAAGAGCCGGCCGACGGGCCCACCCTGGTCAGCCTCGCCGAGACCGAACGCAACCTGCGCGCGCTACGCGAGCTCACGGCGCGGCGCACGGCGGCGCGCCGGGTGTGGCTGACGCCTCCCACGGTGGACGAGGCGCGGGTCGCGGCCTACCCGCCGTTCCAGCACCTGGGGATCACATGGGCCAATCACGACATCGACGCCGTCGGCCACATCGTGACCCGGCTGCCGGACGTCACCGTCGACACGCGGCCCGTCATCGCCGGGCGGACGGCGGAGCCGTTCCATACCGAGGACGGGCTGCACCTTTCTCTCACCGGTCAGCGGGCGCTCGCCGCCGCTCTGGTCGACGCCCTCGCCGACGCGCCATGAAGCCGCTCGTCCTCGGCGCCACCGGCGGCATGACCAGCGAGCTCCTGCCTGGATTCCTCAGGAGGAGCCGGTCGTCACGTCGTTGACCGGGCTACGGGCGCTTCGCCCGGTCAGGACCCGTACGGCCTCTTCTGCGGCGAAGTGCCGCACTGTTGCGACGGCCTGCTCGGAGTAGTAGGCGGCATGAGGGGTGACGATCACGTTGGGCAGCGTGAACAGGGGGTTGCGGGGGCGCCAGTCGCGCTGTTTCGCGGGCTCCTCCTCGAGGTCGTCCAGTGCCGCACCGGCGATCCACCCTTCGCTGAGCGCCTGGTGAAGCGCCGCGTCCTCCACGATCGGGCCGCGACCGGTGTTGATGAGGATGGCGGTCGGCTTCATCCTGCGGAGCGTCGCACGGTCGAAGGCGTGGTGTGTCCCGGGGGTGAGCGGCGCCTGGATCACGAGGTAGTCGGCGCCTTCCACGAGTCGGTCGAAGGACACCGGCCGCACCTGACGTGATCGGATCTCGGACTCGTCGAGAAACGGGTCGTGCGCCCAGAGCTCGACGCCGAACGCTCTGGCGCGTTCGGCGATGAGCTGTGCGATGAAGCCGAAGGACAGCAGCCCGAACACCCGTCCCCGCAGCCGCCAGATCGGCTCCCCGCTCTGCCACCGCCATACGCCCTGGCGGGTCGCCTGGTCGTATGCGCAGATCTTGCGGGCGGCGGCGAGCCAGAGCGCGACGGCGTGGTCGGCGACCTCCTCGGCGCACCAGTCGTTCGGCGCGTTCGTGACCTGGATGCCCCGCCGGGTCGCGGCGTCGACGTCGACGATGTCCACGCCCGTGCCGTAGCGGGCGATCACCCGGCAACGGGTGAACGCGTCGATGGCGCGGCGCCCGACCCGGGCGTACTGGGTCAGCACGCCATCGACGTCCCGGCCCTTCTCGATCACCTCGTCCTCGCTCTTGCACTGTGCGGCGAGGAGCTCGAATCCGGCGCCCTCGACGATCGCACGTTCGATGTCCACATCGCCGAAGTCGAAATCGGCGATCATGATCGTGCCTCTGGCGTCAGTGCGAGTCACGGGGAATCCCCTTGGTGTGTACGAGATCCTGGTAGGCCAGGGCGAGCTCCAAACAGCCTCCGCTGTCCAGCTGCCCGACCGTGGAGCGGTAGATCTCCTGCCACGGTGTCTGGTTGTCCAGTACCGGCGGTGTGTGGTGGGCCCACCGCTCGGCGATCTCCTCATCCGACAGCAGGACGTCGACGCGCGCGTTGTCCAGGTCGATCCGGATCCGGTCGCCGGTGCGCAGGATGGCGAGATTGCCGCCGGCCGCGGCCTCGGGGCTGGCGTTGAGGATGGACGGTGCGTCCGAGGTGCCGCTCTGGCGGCCGTCACCGAGCGTGGGCAACGTGGCGACGCCCCGCCGGAGCAGCGCGGCGGGGAGTTCCATGTTCACGACCTCGGCCGATCCCGGATAGCCGATCGGCCCGGTGTAGCGGATGACGAGGATGCAGCTCTCGTCCATGCCCAGTTCGGGATCCTGGATGCGGGCGTGGTAGTCCTCGGGCCCGTCGAAGACGATGGCGCGATAGTCGGACACCGCGCGGAGGCCGTCGGTGAGGACCGAGGTCTTCATGACCGCGGAGTCGAACAGGTTGCCCGTCATGATGAGGAGTCCGCCGCGCGCGGCAAGAGGCTCGTCGAAGGGACGGATGACCGCCGGGTCGCCGGGCGGGGTGTCGGCCAGGTTCTCGGCCACCGTACGGCCGGAGACGGTCATGGCGTCGCCGTGCAGGCACCCTGCGGTCAGCAACGACCGCATGACGGCGGGCACCCCGCCGGCGCGGTAGAAGTCCTCACCGAGGAACTCACCGGCGGGGGCGACGTTCGTCAGCACCGGGATGTCGGCTCCGACGCGTTGCCAGTCCTGGATGGACAGTGGCACCCCGACGTGTCGCGCGATGGCGTTGATGTGGATGGGCACGTTGGTGGAGGCGGCGATGGCCGAGGCGACCACGATCGCGTTCTCGAAGGCCCGCAAGGTCATGATCTTGCGCGGGGTGAGGTCCTCGCGTACGAGATCCACCGCTCGGCGGCCTGTGTCGTAGGCCATCTGCGCTCGCCGGCGGTAGGGGGCCGGGATCGCCGCGCAGCCTGGCAGGGACATGCCCAGGGTCTCGGCCAGGCTGTTCATCGACAGCGCGGTGCCCATCGTGTTGCAGTGACCGATGCTGGGCGCGGAAGCTGCCACGCGCGCCATGAATTCGTCGTAGTCGATCTCCCCGGTGGCGAGCAGCCGCTTGGACTGCCAGATCACCAGCCCCGAGCCCGATGCGGCCATCCGCCGGCCGTGGTGATAGCCGTTGAGCATCGGCCCTCCGGACAGGACGATCGCCGGGATGTTCACCGTGGCCGCCGCGGCCAGGCACGCGGGCGTGGTCTTGTCACAGCCTGTCGTCAGAACGACTCCGTCGAGGGGATATCCGTAGAGCACCTCGACCAGCCCGAGGTAGGCGAGGTTGCGATCCAGCGCGGCGGTCGGGCGTTTACCGGTCTCCTGCAGCGGATGGACGGGGAACTCGAGCGGTATGCCACCGCCGTCGCGGATCCCGTCCCTGACCCGGTCGGCCAGGGCGAGGTGGTGGCGGTTGCAGGGAACGAGGTCGCTGCCCGTCTGGGCGATGCCGATGATCGGCCGGCCGGACTGGAGTTCGGCCGGGGTCAGCCCGAAGTTGAGGAAGCGTTCGAGATACAGAGCTGTCATTTCCGGATTGCCCGCGTTGTCCCACCATGCCTGGCTGCGCAGGCCACCCGTGGCGTGCTTCGTCGACGGCATCAGCTGCTCCTCACCGAGGCGGGCCCGTCCGATCCGGCCGGGTATTCACCAAGCGGCACCAGGTCCCTGGACCAGGCCGACATGACCGGTGCGAGGACCCGCCAGGCCTCTTCGGCCTCGTCGCCGCGGATGGACAGGGCGGCGTTCCCGTGCAGCACGTCCAGCAGCAGCCGACCGTAGGCGGGCAGCTCGGGGAGGGCCGGCTGCGCGGCGAGGGTGAGCGGGGCGAGGTTGTGGGCATCGGCGCCGATGCCGGTCAGCGTCAGGGTCATGCTCTCCGGCTCCAGCCCGAAGCGCAGCACGTTGGGCGCGGCTTCCTGGTCGAAGCCGAAGGGCAGGTACGGTACGGGCCGGAAGCGTACCGCGACCTCTTTGCGGTCATGGCCGAGCGCCTTGCCGGTACGGAGCCGGAAGGTCGTGCCGGACCAGCGCCAGCTTTCGAGTTCCAGCTCCACCTCGGCGAAGGTCTCGGTACGGCGCCGCGGGTCCACGCCCTCCTCCTCGGCGTAGGCGGGAACGTCACGATCTCCGATGCGGCCGGCCAGATAGCGGCCACGGCGGGTGCGGCGTACGACGTCGTCGTCCGTCAGAAGGCGTACCGAGCGCAGCACGTCGATCTTCCGGTCGCGCAGGTCGCGCTCGCCGAGGCTGAGCGGCGGTTCCATGGCCACCAGGCACAGCACCTGCAGCAGGTGGTTCTGCACCATGTCCTTGAGCGCCCCGGCGCCGTCGTAGTAGCTCGCCCTGCCCTCCAGGGTGAGGACCTCGTCCCAGACGATCTCCACCTCGGCGATGTGCGCGCCGTTCCAGATGGGCTCCAGGACCCGGTTGGCCAGCCGGCTGCCGAGCACGTTCTGAACGGTCGTCATGGCCAGGAAGTGGTCGACGCGGAACACCGCCTGCTCGGGCACGACCCCCGCCAGCAGCCGGTTCAGCTCCACCGCGCTGTCGAGGTCCTCGCCGAACGGTTTCTCCAGCACGATCCGGCTGCCCGGCGGCAGGTTCGCGGCGCCCAGGGCGGTGACCGTGCCGGGGAAGATCGCCGGCGGAAGGGCGAGGTAGACGGCGACGGGCCCGTCACCGGCGACGAGCGAGGCGATGTCGGCGGCGTCGGTGGCGTCCGCCTGCCGGTATCGGGCGGAGCCGGCGATCGCCTTCCTGGTCTCGCCGGGCTCCGCCGGGGCGTGCAGGTCGAGCTGTGCGGACGCCCAGCGGCGGAACTCCTCGCCGGTCCAGTCCTGCCGGTCGGCGTATGTGAGTTCGAACCGGTCGCCGAGGTGCCCTGCCGTGCGCAGGGCGGCCAGGGCCGGCAGTAGGTAGCGGGCGTTGAGGTCGCCGGTGGCACCGAGGATGAGGAGCCGGTCGATCATGCCGTGGTGCCTGCTTCCGCTCGTGCCAGGTTGACGCCGCTGGCGATGATTCCGATGTGGCTGAACGCCTGCGGGAAGTTGCCCATGAACGCGCCCGTGGACGGGTCGATCTGCTCGGGCATCAGCCCGACCGGGTTGGCGCGGGCGCACAGCGAGGCGTACAGCTCTTCGGCGCGGTCGCGGTGGCCCTGCAGGATCAGGTTGTCGACCAGCCAGAAGCTGCACAGCACGAAGGCGCCCTCGTCGCCGGGCAGGCCGTCGGGCGAGTGCTCGTGCAGGTAGCGGTAGAGCAGGCCGTCACCGGCCGACAGGCGTTCGGCGATGGCCGCGGTGGTGGCCCTCATGCGCGGATGGCCGGCCGGTACGACCTTGCGTAGCGGCAGTGCGAGCAGGCTGGCGTCCAGACCGCCGTGGCCGTCGAGGTGCTCGCTCAAGTACTGCGCCTCCTCGTTCCAGGCCTCGTCCAGGATGAGCCGGCGCAGCTTCTCGGCGATGGCGCGCCAGGTGGCGATCGGCCCGGACAGGCCGCGTCGCTCGCCGATGGCCGCAGCCCGGTCCAGGGCCACCTGGCACATCCCGGTCGAGTAGGTGAAGACCCGGCCTTCGCTGCGGACCTCCCAGATGCCTTGATCCGGCTGCCGCCACGTGTGCGCGGCGGCCTCGGCCAGCTTCGTCAGGCCGGACCACAGCGCGGGCTGAAGCTCGCGGCCGGGCAGCAGCCACTGGTCGGCGCAGTCCAGCACCTCGCCGTAGGCGTCGTGCTGGCGCTGGTCGGCGGCGCCGTTGCCCCACCGCACCGGGGCTGAGCGCCGGTAGCCCTCCAGGTCGGCGTCGTGGATCTCTTCCGGTACGGGGCGGCCGTCAAGGGTGTACATGATGCGTAGATTGCGGCTCTGCTCGAAGGCGTCGAGGACCCAGCCGAGGAAGGCGTCGGCCTCCTCCTCGAAGCCGACGCGGCGCAGCGCGAACACGGCGTAGGCGGCGTCGCGGATCCAGGTGTAGCGGTAGTCCCAGTTGCGCACCCCGCCGATCGGCGCGGGCAAGGAGGAGGTGGGCGCCGCGACCAGTGAGCCGTTGCCCCAGTCGTCGCACAGCTTCAGCGTGATCACCGAGCGTCGGACCAGCGCTTCCTGCGGACCGTGGTAGCTGCACTTGCGCATCCAGCGTCGCCAGGCCTCGGCGGTCTGGCGCAGCATCGCCTCGGGGTCGAACCGGTGGTGGCGGTGGATGCGGCCCCAGGACAGCACCAGGTCGAGGCGGTCACCCTCCTGAAGGTCGTGCGTGGTGCGCAGGTCGGCCAGCGGGCGGTTGGAGCGCAGGTGCAGCCGCAGGGCGGGCCGCCGGGAGACGCGCACCTCCAGGCCGTTGTAAAGGGCCCGCGCCTGCCCGCCGCCGCGCGGCTCCAACTCCGTCCGCAGCCGTACGGTCCCGGCCCGGACGACCGCGGACCGGACCAGCTCGCCCCGGCCGCTGCCCGCGTCGTCGCTGAGGTCGGCGCCGGTGCGCAGGGCCAGCGCGTCGGTGATCCGGACCAGGCCGGTCGGGCCGCGCAACTCGGTCACCAGCACCGCGGTGTCCGGCTCGTAGAACTGCCGGGCCTCGCGCAGGTCGTCCACGGTCAACGTGAAGTGGCCGCCGCGCTCATGATCCAGCAGGCCGCACAGCAGCGGGTCGCTGTCGAAGCGGGGCAGGCACAGCCACGGGATCGAACCGTCGAGGCCGACCAGCGCCGCCGTCGCGCCGTCGCCGATGAGGCCCAGGTCCTCCAGCGCCAGATAGCCCTCCCGGTGACGCACCGGGCGGAAGGGCGGATCGAGATCGAGCATGCCTGGCCTTCTCCTCCATGCCGACGTGCACCGTCGGAGAGGGGGAGTGCTCCTGGCAGGCGGACGTCGCCGCTGTCCGTTACCGAATGATGATCAGCTTCTTCACGAGAAGGTGATCAGCACTTTCACCATGTCGTCGAGCTTCTTGTCCGAGACCTCGAAGGCGCGCTCCATCTCGTCGAAGCGGAACGTGTGAGTGGTCATGTGCGTGGGATCGAGCCGCTTGCCCTCCAGGACGCGCAGCAGCCGTTCCATGCGCAGCCGGCCACCCGGGCACAGGCCGGTCGTGATCGTCTTGTCGGCCATCCCGACGCCCCACTCGATGCGGGGAATGCGCACGAACTCGCCTTCTCCGTAATAGCCGATGTTTGACACCGTTCCGCCGGGTTTAGTGATCTTTATGGCGGTCTGGAAGGTGATGTCCGCACCGAGGGCTTCGATGGCGGTGTCCACGCCCTGCCCCTGGGTCAGGTCGAGGATGCGCTCGACGACGTCCTCGGTGGTGAAGTCGACGATCTCGTCGGCGCCGTAGTCGCGGGCGAGCTTCTGCCGGCCGGGCACCGATTCGACCCCGATGACCAGGCCGGCGCCGCGCAGCCTGGCGCCCGCGGTGGCCATGAGGCCCACCGGCCCCTGGGCGAGCACGGCCACCGTCCCGCCGATGGGGATGTTGCCGTTCTCCGCGCCCATGAACCCGGTCGAGAGCATGTCGGCGCAGTAGACCGCCATCTCGTCGGGGATGCCGTCGGGGATCTTCGCCAGGTTGGCGTCGGCCTCGTTCACGTGGAAGTACTCGGCGAAGACCCCGTCCTTGGAATTGGCGAACTTGAACCCCCCGAGCGGTCCGCCGGACTGTGACGGATGACCGTTCTGGGAGGCGAGATCACCCCAGTCGGGGGTGATGGCGCCCACCAGGACCCGGTCGCCCGGCCGGAAGACCGTCACCTCGCCGCCCACCTCGTGCACCACGCCGACGCCCTCGTGGCCGAGCGTCAGGTTCTCCCGCGGCCCGATGCCGCCATTGACGGTGTGGGAGTCCGATGTGCAGATCAGGGCGGTGGTCGTTCGCACAACGGCGTCCAGCGGACCTGGCCGCGGGATCGGCTTGTCCATCAAGCCGACCCGTCCGATCTCCTTCATCACGAACGCTCGCATCGTCCCCCCTCCCGAATGTCCCCCCGTTTCCGGCGTCGCCGAGAACGCCCCAAACATGGCCAGATTTACCCTGTCGATCTCGGCGTTTAACCTGGGCCCTTTCCCGGTGGACCGCCGCGGGATCACCCTGCGAACTCGCGGACGGGCGACCCGGCGATGTCGGCCCCCGCCCGGAACAGGTGGCGGCAGCGGCCACGGCGGCCTGGGTGAAGGGCCGGTTCGGCGTGCTCGTCAGCCGCCTGTTCGACGAGGCCGGCCCGGGCCGGATGGCCTGCCCGCGATCATGGGCAGGCCATCCGGACGGGGGCATCCGGAAGGGGTCAGACGCCGAACGCCGCGGGGTAGCGGATGGTGCCGGCCGGCACGGGCCGCGTGGGATCGAAGACGAGCGCCATCATGTACCTGTCCTCGACCTCGAACGGCGGCCGGATGGAGTGCCCGGAGGCCGGGGCGAAGCCGAACCGCGGGTAGTACTCGGCGTGCCCGAGCACGAGCACCAGGTTCTCGCCCCGCTCACGGGCGGCCGCCAGGGCGGCGCGGATGGCGGCGGACCCGGCACCCCGCCTCTGGTGCTCCGGACTGACGGCGCACGGGCCGAGCGTGAGGGCGGGGGCGCCGTCGATGTGGCAGCGGGTGAGCAGCGCGAATCCGGCGATGGAGCCGTCGGGCGCCTCGGCCACCCAGGACAGGCCGGGGATCCACGCCTCGGGGTCGTCGCGCAGGGCCTCGACCAGGTCGGCCTCGTGCGCGGTGGGGAAGGCGGCCAGATTGACCTCGCGGATCCGGGCGAGGTCGGCGGCGGTCTCGGAGCGGGTGGTCCAGGAGGTGGTCATGATTGGCGGTCCCTGAATTTGTAGGTGGCGCGGAGGTGGCTGGTGATGGCCTTCTGCCGGTTGGCGCGCTCGCCGCGCAGCCGGTCATCGGTGCGCGAGGCCGCCCACTCGTTCTCGCGTTGCAGCTTGCGGTAGCTGCTCAGACGGCGCTCTGTCAGCTCGCCCGCCCCGATGGCGGCCTGAACCGCGCAACCCGGTTCGGTGTCGTGGGAGCAGTCGCCGAAGCGGCAGTCCCGGGCGAGGCGTTCGATCTCGGCGAAGACCTGTTCCAGGCCGTCGGCGGCGTCATAGAGGCTGATCCCGCGCAGGCCGGGCGTGTCGATGAGGACACCGCCACCGGGAAGGGGGACCAACTCGCGGCGGACGGTGGTGTGGCGGCCCTTGCCGTCCTGTGCCCGTACCTCGCCGGTGGCCAGAAGCTCGTCGCCGAGCAGTGCGTTGCCGAGTCTGGACTTGCCCGCGCCGGAGGATCCGAGCAGGACCGTCGTGCCGTTCAGCAGCGCGGTCAGCACATCGATGTTCTGACCGGTGGCCGCGCTGGTGATCAGGATGTCCACGCCCGGTGCCAGCGTGCTCGTTTCGGCGTGCACGGCGGCGGCGTCGGCGGCCAGATCCGCCTTGGTCAAGACGATCAGCGGTCTGGCGCCGCTGTCCCACGCCAGGGCCAGCAGTCGCTCCAGCCGGGCCGCGTCCAGCGGAGTGGTCAGTGAGACGGCGACGACGACGGTGTCGACGTTGGCGGCCAGCACCTGCGCGTGGGAGGTGCGTGACGCCGATGAGCGCACGATCGCGCTGTGACGCGGCAGCAGGGCCACCAGTCCCGGTTCGCGGCCCGGGCGCAGTGCGGCCCAGTCACCGGTGCAGGGCGCCAGGAGCGGGTCGGGGGAGTACAGCGCCGTGAGGGCGGCCCGCACCGGGCCGGACTCGGTGACCGCGTCACACAGGCCGCGATCCACCCGTGCGATCCGGGCCGGCACCAGGCCGGCCTCGCGGTGTTCGGCGAAGGCGTTGTCGAGTGTTTCCGTCCATCCGTACCGGGTCAGGCCGGCGTCGGATGGATCCGTGAAGAGATTTTGCAACGTGAGACACCTTGCGGGAAGGGGCCCCGACGAGACGCAGGCACCACCCTGCCTCGTAAGCCGGACGGCTCACGGCGAGGGTGAGAAGTGGGTCAGACCGGGGCCCGGGACGTGAGGAATGTCCGGGCGCTGCACACGGCAGCGGTCTTCACCGCGGTCATCGAACCTCACCTCCCTCTCATCCCGAAATCCAACACCAAACGATCATCATCGTAGCACTCCCAGCAGAACGGAGGGCCGGGAACCTCGGCTTCCGGCTGTTGCCGTAGGCCGTCACAGGGCGGACTCCAGCCGGGAGGTCAGATCGGCGGCGCCCCGTGCCCCGTGCGCGGGGCGGGCACGAACGGGACGGCGCTCAGCCGACCAGGCGGCCCAGCGCGGGGTGCAGGACCTGGTCCAGAGTGGGGTCGGAGGCGGTGATGGCCCGCATCATCTGCTGGGCGCGCGGGCACGGCTCCACGCCGAGTTCGAGGTCCAGGGTGTGGCGCAGCTGCCGGTACACCGTCAGCGCCTGCCACTGCCGTCCCGAGCGGTACAGGGCGAGCATGTAGTGGATCTGCAGGTTCTCGTTCAGCGGGTGCTGCGCGCACAGCACGGCCAGGTCGCCCAGCAGCGTCTGGTGGCGTCCGAGCCGGAGCTCCGCCTCGATGCGCATCTCGGCGGCGCACAGCCGCAGGTGCTCCAGGCGCATCACCTCCAGCTCCAGCAGCGGCCCCGTCGGCACGTCCACCAGGGCCGCGCCGCGCCACAGGTTCAGGGCCTTCGACAGCAGCTGCGCGGCGCGGGCGTCGTCATGCTCGTCGACGGCCCGGCGGCCGGCGGCGACAAGCCGCTCGTGCTCCCAGGCGTCGACCTCGACGTCCGACATCTGCAGCTGGTAGCCGATGTGCCGGGTGACGAGCACGTCCTTTCCGGTGCGCTTGAGGGTGAGGCCGCGCGCACTGTCGAGCTTCCTGCGCAGTTGCAGGATGTAGGTCTGGAGGGTGGTGCTGGCGCTGCGCGGGGGGTTGCCGTTCCACAGTTCCTCGGCCAGGGCGGCGGCGGTCACGACCTGACCGCGGTTGAGGGCCAGAAGGGCGAGGATCTGTCGCGGCTTGCCCGCGGTCGGGAGTACCGAGGTTCCCGATTCCCACGCTTCCAGTTGTCCCAGGATTCTGATTTCCACGGGTTTTCGGTCCTCTCTGGATTCCTTCACGGTTCCGGGAGGTTCTCAGGGGGAGGGGTGCCGGCCGGTCGTCCGTCGGGGGAGTGGCCGGTTCCGGTCTCGTAGTCGACCGGGGCGACCGCGTCGACCCGCCAGCCGGAGAGCACGGAGGAGGTCGCGATCACCCGGTCGCACAGTCGCCGTGCGGCCTTCGTCGCCTCCTGTTCGCCGGGTGCCCGCAGGAAGACGACCAGGTCGACGCGGGCCGGCCGGTGGGTCGCCAGGCGCAGGTGTTCGAGGCCGTCCT
Source organism: Streptosporangium sandarakinum (assembly GCF_050942225.1). Lineage (NCBI taxonomy): Bacteria > Bacillati > Actinomycetota > Actinomycetes > Streptosporangiales > Streptosporangiaceae > Streptosporangium > Streptosporangium sandarakinum. The sequence goes on along the minus strand of NZ_CP192034.1, from coordinate 3,900,676 downwards.
CGGGGAGGGCCAGCGACCAGAAGACGTCCGAGACGACGGTGCCGTCGGGGGAGGGGGAGCCCTCGGGGGCGGTGAGGGAGGCGGTGACCATGTACATGGGGTGTCCTTGGATGGGGTTGGCCGTGGGGCGGTCTCGTCAGCCCTGGCCGCCCCCGCCCGGGGCGGGGGCGGGGGTGGGGGTCCCCCAGTCGAAGCCGCCGTCGTGGGAGATGGAGACGCCCCAGTCGAAGCCGACGCCGTCGGGGTCGGAGACGCCCCAGTCGAAGCCGCTGTCGTCGGGGTCGGAGAACTGGCCGGACCCGGCGGACGCCACCGTCGAGCCGGTGACCGCGGCCGAGGCGCCGACACCGCCGGCCGCCGCGCCGGCGGCGATGACCGCGGTGGCCAGGGCGAGGGTGGCGAGGGCGCGGGACGCGAGGCGGGGGATGAGGTTCATGGTGACCGCTCCTGGGAGTCGTCCGTTTCCGGAGGGGGGTGGTTCCCGCTTGCGGCTCCCTGACCTGCCGGGACCGTATCGGGTAAGCCGATTATTGGAGCAGGTAGGGGGCGGTTTCCACGATCTGGGGTTGCACCAACGTGCTTGTCATCATGGTGCTGCGCCGGGGGACGGTACGGCGACCTCGTTGAGCAGCGCGTTCGTTTCCGTGACACCATCTGACCTGGCCTGTTGGTGCCAGCCGTACCGTGCCCGGGGCGGCCGTCATGGCACGCCGGTGCCACGCCTCCGGCGTGAACGCCACGACTCCGGTGCGGACGTCGTGGTCGCGTCACCAAAGTGCCGTCGGGCCGTGACGCCGCGCGGCCGTACGGGGGAGGGGCGGGCGTGCCCGCCGCTGAGTGATTGAACGTTCAATCACTCTGAGGTTGCTCGTGGTTGTCCAGGTTCTTAGTCCCAATTATTGTTTGGGGGCCTCGTGGCTGCGGCGGCCATGGGCGAGGGAGCCGTATCGATGTTGGAAGCTCTGGGGTTAAGGGCCCGAACACAGACCGTCTACCTGCTGATGCTCGATCATCCGGAGTGGGGGCCCGATCTGCTCGCGGCTCACCTGGAGATCTCCGAGGCGGACATCCGCTCGGCGCTGGACGACCTGGCCGACAAGCACCTGCTGCGGCCGATGGACGAGGACTCCGGCCGGCTCTACCCGGTGAGCCCTGAGGTCGGCCTGTCGGCCCTGCTGGCGCGCAGCGAGCTGGAACTGGCGGCCCGTCAGCGCCAGATCGAGGCCACCCGCACCGCCGTGGCCACCCTCGCGTCCCGCTACAGCGGCAAGGACAGGTACGCGCCCGAGCTGGTCCACCAGCTGGTCGGGCTGGAGGCGGTGCGGTACCGCCTGGAGGAGCTGGCGCAGACCGCCCGTCACGAGTGCCTGTCGTTCCTGCCGGGCGGCGCCCAGCTGTCGGACACCATCGAGGCGGGCAAGCCGCTCAACCAGCAGGCGCTGGAGCGGGGCGTCGCGCTGCGTACCATCTACCAGGAGAGCTTCCGCAACGACCCCGCGACCCTGCAGTACGTGCGCCTGCTGACCTCGCTGGGGGAGAAGGCGCGGATCGTCCCCTCCCTGCCGATGCTGATGATCATCGTGGACGGCGAGGTCGCCCTGGTGCCGCTCGACCCCGGAAACGGGCGGCGCGGCGCGCTGGAGCTGCGCAGCCAGGGCGCGGTCGCGGCGATGAAGGTCCTGTTCGAGCAGGTCTGGGCGGCGGCGAGCCCATGGGACGCCAAACCCGCCGCCGACAGCGACGGCCTGTCCAAGCGGGACCGGGAGATCCTGGCGCTGCTGGCCGACGGCCACACCGACGAGTCCATCAGCCGCAAACTGGGGCTGTCGCTGCGGACCATCCGCCGGCTGGTGTCGGACCTGATGAAGCGGCTGAACGCGCGCAGCCGCTTCGAGGCGGGCATCCTGGCGGTGCGTTCCGGCTGGCTCTGAGCGCCCGGCGCGGTCCGGGCGGCAGGGGTCACCCCGTGACGGCCGCCAGCGGCCTGACCTCCCCCGTCTCGCACAGAGGCTTCCACCAGCCGGGATTGTCCCGGTACCAGGCGACCGTCTCGGCCAGGCCGCGGTCGAAGCCCACCTCGGGCGCCCAGCCGAGCCGGGTGCGCAGCCTGGTGTCGTCGAGGCTGTAGCGCAGGTCGTGGCCGGGCCGGTCGGCCACGTGCCGGACCATGGACCAGTCGGCGCCGCACAGCTCCAGCAGGGCGGAGGTCAGCTCCAGGTTCGACAGCTCGTGGCCGCCTCCGATGTTGTAGACCTCCCCGGCGGTCCCGTCGGTCAGGACCCGCTGCACCGCCCGGCAGTGGTCTTCGACGTGCAGCCACTCGCGGACGTTCCAGCCGTCGCCGTACAGCGGGACCTGCCGGCCCGACAGCAGGTTGGTCACGAAGCGCGGGATCAGCTTCTCCACGTGCTGGTAGGGGCCGTAGTTGTTGCAGCAGCGGGTGACCAGGACGTCCATGCCGTAGGTCCGCCAGTACGCGCGGGCGATCAGGTCGGCGCCCGCCTTGCTGGCCGCGTACGGCGAGTTGGGCAGCAGCGGGAAGTCCTCGGTCCAGGAGCCGGTGGCGATCGAGCCGTACACCTCGTCGGTGGAGACGCACACCACCCGGGGGGTCCCGGTCAGGCGGGCGGCCTCCAGCACGGTGGCGGTGCCGCCCACGTTGCTGCGGACGAACTCGGCGGCGCCGTGCACCGAGCGGTCCACGTGCGACTCGGCGGCGAAGTGGACGACGGCGTCGTGGCCGGGCAGGACCTCGCGCAGCAGCGCGAGGTCGCAGACATCGCCCTGGACGAAGGTCAGCCGGGGATGGGCGGCGGGCAGGTTGTCGCGGTTGCCCGCGTAGGTGAGCGCGTCCACGACGGTGACGCGCGCGCCGGCGAAGCCGGGGTATCCGTCTTCGAGCAGGGTCCGGACGTAGTGGGAGCCGATGAAGCCGGCTCCGCCGGTTACCAGGATGTTCACGCTACCTCCACTGTGGCGTGGTCGCCGATGACCAGGCGACGGTGACCGTCGTCGATGGCGGAGCACACCGCCGCCTCGCGGCCGATCAGTGAGCCGTAGATGCCGCGGACCCGTCGCACCGACACCCCGTCCAGCACGATGGAGTGCTCGATGCCCGCGCCGAGCAGGGTGCAGTTGCGGCCCAGCGCGGTGTAGGGGCCGATCAGGCTGTCGCGGACCAGCGTCCCGGCGCCGATGACGGCCGGGCCGGTGACGACGGAGCCGATGATCCGGGCGCCGGGCTCGACCACGACGTCGCCGTACAGCCGGCTGGTCGCGTCGACGGCGCCGCGTACCTCGCCGCGGCGGCGTTCCATCAGGACGCGGTTGCACTCCAGCAGGTCGTCGATCTTGCCGGTGTCCTTCCAGTACCCGTGGAACTGACTGGCGTCGACCCGCAGCCCGCGCGCGACCAGCCAGGCGATGGCGTCGGTGATCTCCAGTTCACCGCGCGGGCTGGGCGCGATGGCCCGGACCGCCTCGTGGATGGCGGGGGTGAAGAAGTACACGCCGGTCAGCGCCAGGTCGCTGCGCGGCTCGGCGGGTTTCTCGGCCAGCGCCGTCACCCGGCCGTCGGCGTCCAGCTCGGCCACGCCGTACTCGCGGGGGTTGGCCACCTTGACCAGCAGGATCTGCGCGGCGGGCCGGTTGGCGGCGAAGTCCGCGGCGACCTCGGCGATGCCGTCGGCCAGGATGTTGTCGCCCAGGTACATGACGAAGTCGTCGTCGCCGAGGAAGTCCGCGGCGAGCCGCACGCAGTGGGCCAGGCCCAGCGGCGCATGCTGGCGGATGTAGGTGATGCGCAGCCCCAGCGCGGCGCCGTCGCCGAGCTGGGCGCGCATCTCGTCGCCGCGGTCGCCCACGATCAGGCCGACGTCGGTGACGCCGATCGCCGCGATGTTCTCCAGGCAGTGCGCCAGCACCGGCTTCCCGGCCACCGGTATGAGTTGTTTGGGGATGGCGTGACTCAGAGGACGTAACCGCGTCCCCGAGCCGCCCGCCAGGACCAGTGCCTTCACGTGCCTCACCTTTCGCTCGGTCGACGGAGAGGCGGCGGGTGCGCCCCTCCCCGGATCACCAGGACCGCAGGAGCCCCTGCGCGTCGTAATGCACCACCTCCGCGGGCGGCGGTCTCAGGATCGCCAGCGCGGCCCGGTAGCCCTCGGCCCGTGGGGTCAGGTCGATGACGCAGGCGTTGCCCGCGAGGTCGGGCCGGCCCGGGTAGGCCAGCAGGCGGCCCTGCTCGTCGAAGTCCACGGCGTTCATCGGCATGCGCAGCCCGTCGCCGGTGGACTTCAGCACCGCCTCCTTGCGGGTCCACGCCTGGAAGAACATCCGGGTCCGCTCGTCGTCGGTCAGCGTCTGGAACTTCGCCAGCTCGGTGACGCTGAGCACGCGGCGGGCGAGTTTGCGCGACTTGGCCGGATCGATCTTCTCCACGTCCACGCCCATCGGCGCGGACGTGGACAGCCCGATCATGACGAGGTCGGCGGAGTGGGAGACGGCCAGCTCCAGGTCGCGGTGCTCCACGCGGGGGCGGCCGTGCGGGAGCCGGCAGTCGGGGCAGTCGCGGACGATCCGCAGGTCGATGGGGTCGCAGTCCAGCAGCCGCGCGGCGGTCAGCCGGATGAGCGCGGCGCCGACGGTGAAGCGGGCGCGGTCCTCCGGCCGCCGGTAGGCCGACCGCCGCTCCAGCTCCACGTCCTGCAGCAGGCTGAGCAGGCCCTCGTGCTGGTCCGCCGGCCGCGCCCACCACACTTCGCACCGTGGCACCGGGCCGGAGGCGTCCTCCGGCCGGCGCGGTGCTGCGGGGTCGGTGATGAGGGGCACGGCGGGCTCAGCCTTCCTCGGTGGCGATCAGGGCTTCCAGGTCGTCGACGAGCCGCTCGACCGGCGGCAGGGCGTGCAGGTGTCGCTGGACGCGGCGGGCGGCGGCCCGGTGCACGGGGTCGTCCAGTACGGCGCGCACCGCCGCGGCCAGCGGACGCGCCCGGCCCGCCGCTCCGGAGCCGTACGGCCCCGGTGGCCCGGGGGGTGTGGTCAGCGCGGTCAGCGGCACCGTGCGCGACAGGCCCAACCCGGCGCAGAGCGCGGCGTTGTGCCGGTGGTCGTCCAGGACCGGCAGCGCGACCATCGGCACGCCCAGGCACAGGGCCTCCTTGATGCTGTTGAGCCCGCCGTGGGTGACGAACAGGTCGCAGCTCTGCAGGATGAGCGCCTGGTCGGCGAAGTCCACCAGGCGGACGTTGTCCGGCGCGGCGTAACGCGCCGGGTCGGCTCCGGAGCCGACCGCCAGGATGGTCGTGCAGTCCAGCTCGCCCAGCTCCTCGATGACCCGGGCGACGAACTCCCCGGAGCCGGGCAGGCTGTAGACGACCGTGCCGAAACCGGCGAAGACCAGCGGCCGGGCCGGGTCCAGTCCGGCGAACCACGGCGGCAGCGGCAGGTCGTCCGGGTGGCTGTTGACGTGCCGGTAGCAGCGCGTACCGGGCAGGATCATCTCCGACTCGCCGAACGCGGCGGGCAGGAAGCTCGCGGTGAAGTACCGGTACAGGTTCCGCCCCTCCGGGTCGGGCGGCAGCCCCAGCTCGGCACGGCCCTCGTCCAGGACGGGGCCGAGGACCTCGCCGGTGACGCCGTCCAGCCCGCCGAAGGAGACGACCGGGACGTGCGGGACGCCCAGCGCCTCGGCCGCGAGGTAGCCGCCCAGCTCGTCGAGCTCGCGCACGATGAGGTCGGGCCGCCACTCGGGGGCGAGCTTCAGGATGTCGGCGGCGGTGCCGCGGGCGATGTGCCCGGCGAACGCGCGGGTCAGCGGCTCGCCCAGGGCGCGGAAGGTGTCGGCCGCCGTCGCGAAGTCCTGGTCGCGGTAGCCGGGCGGGAGCGTCCGGTAGATCTCGTAGCGCCAGTCGTAGCCGCCGGTCAGGTGCTCCAGCCCGAAGCCGCGGATCTCCTCGGCCATGCAGGCCGGGGCGCACACCGCGACCGTGTGGCCGCGGTCGCGGGCCGCCTGGGCGACGGGCACCAGGGGTCGCAGGTGACCGCTGGCGGGCTGGGTGGTGAACAGGATGCGCGCCATCACGACCTCGCCGTCGCGAGTCCCGCGGCCTGCCCCGCCAGGCCGGCCAGCCGGTCCACCACCTCGGCGGCGGAGGGCTGCTCGGCCATCTCCCGGCTCAGCTTCTCGGCGGCCCGCAGGTGGCCGTCGTCGCCCAGCAGCAGGTCCAGCTCGGCGCGGATCAGAGCGGGGTCGCCGTCACCGGCGAAGACCTGCCGGGCGGCGCCTGCCTCGGCGACCCGGCGGGCGTTGAACACGTGGTCGGTGAAGCGCGGCAGGATCAGCTGCGGCACCCCGGCGGCCAGCGCCGTCATCACCGCGCCGCCACCGCCCTGGTGGATCAGGGCCGAACAGGTCGGCAGCAGCAGGTGCAGGGCGAGCCGGTCGACCAGCCGCAGCCGGGCCGTGGCGCCCGCCGGCAGCCGGTGCCCGCCGCCGGGGTCCTCGCCGATGGCGACGATCTCCACGTCGGTGCCGGCCAGGGCCGCCATGACGTGGGGGAGCAGCGACGGCTCCTGCCCGCCCCAGCTGGCGACGGCGCTGCTGCCCAGCACCGCGACCCGTCGCCGCGGCGCTGGCCGCGTCAGCCACTCCGGTACGGTGGCCGGGCCGTTGTAGGGGACGTGGCGCATCGTCAGCCGGCGCACCGGTTTCGGCGTCGGCACCTGCAGCGAGGGCGGGCACGGGTCCACGGTGACGTCGCCGAGCGTCTCCACCCCGCCTATGCCCAGCTCCGCGCACATGTCCGCGAGCGCCTCGTCCTCGAACTCCCGGGTCCGGCAGGTGTAGTCCATGCCCCAGATGTGCCGGACGGCCGGAACTCCGAGCGCCGCCGCGGTCAGCGGCCCGGCGTACGTCGTGGGATCGAAGACCACCAGGTCGGGCCGCCAGCCGCGGGCGAAGCGCAGCGTGTCCGCGGTCATCGCCTGGGCGATGCGCTTGTAGGTGATGACGTTGCCCACTCCCCAGGCGCGCATCTCCTCCCACTCCACGGGCCGCTCCTGACGCATGAGCCAGGAGAAGTACCGCCCTGCCATGGCGCCGACGTCCACGTCGTGGCCGACCGCCACGGCGGGCAGGCCGGACGCGGCGATGACGTCGGTCAGGGCCGGTTGGCTGGCCACCACGACCTCGTGGCCGGCGGCCCGCAGCGCCCAGCCGAGCTGGACGCACGGGTAGAAATGCGAATGCCAGGCCCAGGTGACGAACAGGACGCGCATCTGCCACCTCCGTCTCGAACGTGGAAGGAACCCGCGTCCCGGCCCCGCCGCCGCGGGGGCACGGCTCCGGGGGCCGGACGCGTCGCCACTGTCACCCGGCCGGTTCGAGGAGCGGTCAAGGGATCGTTGGGGGCCGCTGGAGGATCGCCCGACCCGGCGGGTGCGGGCACCATCCGGACACCGCCGGGCCGCGGCCGACGCCCGCTTGAGTGGGATTCGAGTCGGGCCTCCCACGATCTGCCGTGTGCCTGACGACGGAGGGACGCCATGACGCCTGATCCCGCTCCCGGTGCCGGATCGCTGCTGGACGTGCTCGCATCTGTGCTGGAGATGCCGGCCGAGGAGGTCGCCGCGCGGCTCGGCGAGAGCTTCTTCGGCCTGGGCGGCACGTCGCTGGACGCGATGGAGGTCGTCGACCGGGCCGAGGAGGAACTCGGCCTCACCGTCGACGTGGGCCATCTGCTGGGCATGGCGCCGCTGTCCACCGTGCTGGCCGCCTGCGTGCCCGCCCGCGTGCCGCCGCCCGCCCCCGCGGCCGACCGCCGCCCCGTACTGCCGGAGCAGGAGAGCTTCCTCAGCGCCGAACGGCTGATCGGCGCCCCGATGCACCACGTCAGCGGTGCCGAGCTGACCGGCCCGCTGGACGAGGAGGCGCTGCGGGAGGCGGTGCGCCTGCTGGTCGCGCGGCACGAGTCGCTGCGCACGGTCTTCGAGGAGACCGAGGACGGGCACCTGCGGCACGTGCTGCCGGACTGGCGGCCCGGTCTCGTGCGCCTCGAACCCCCCGGTACGGCCGGCGGCGACCCGGTGGCGGCGGTACACGCCGAGCTGGCCCGCACCTCCGCGGACCTGCTGGCGGACGGCGGGCGGCCCGCCGTCGCCTTCGTGCTCACCCGGTTCGCCGACCGCCACCACCTGCTGTCGCTGGTCGTGCACCGCGCGCTGGCCGACGGCTGGTCGATCGGGCTGCTCTGGCGTGAGCTGACCGGCCGCTACGCGGCGCTGACCGCTCCCGCCGGCCCCGCCGTCCCCGTCGTCCCGCCTGGCCCCGGCGCCGTCGTATCCGGTCCCGGGGCCGCATCCGGCGGCTCCGTCGTACCCGATCCCGGCGGTGAGGCCCCGGCGCCCAGCCCGGACCTGCTGCTGGACCGGTGGGCGGACCTGGCCGCGACCGGCGACCTCGACCGGCTGACCCGGCGGCGCGTCGAGCAGCTCGGCGGCTTCCCGCCCATCGTGGAACTGCCCGGCGACCTGCCCCGCCCGGCGGAGTTCGACTTCCGGGGCAGCCGGCTGACGTTCACCCTCGACGCCCGGACCCGCGACGCCGCGGAACGCTCCGCCGGACGCGCCGGTGTCACCGTCACCGCGGTGCTGCTGGCCGCCTGGCAGCTGGTCGTGGCCCGCCGCTGCGCCATGGACCGGTTCCTGGTCGGCGTCGGCGTCGCGCGTCGCGACCGGGCCTCCGCGACGCGGCTGGTCGCCCCGTGCGTCAGGACGGTGCCGATCCGGTGCGTGATCGACGACGCCGAACCGGTCGAGGAGTACCTGCGGCGGACCGCGCGGGCCGTCGCCGAGGGAGTGGTGTCCGCCGACGTCCCGCTGGGCGTCATCAGCCGCGGCCTGCCCGGCGGCCGGGCCATGGCGGACCGGCGGCGCGTCCCGCTGCTGCAGATCACCTTCTCGGCGCAGGAGACGGTCCTGCCGGAACAGGTGCGGGCGGGCGGGCTGACCGTCCGCTACCACGAGGCGTTCACCGGCCTGGTCGCCGCGGACGCCGGTCTTTCGGTGCTGCGCTGGGACCCCACGCCCCGGCTGGCGCTGGACCACGCCACCGCCGTCCTGACCGCGGCCGAGGCTCGCGTCCTGGCCGAGGCGCTGCGGGCCGCCCTGCGCGGGTTCGACTCCGGCCACGGCCGGCCTCTGGCCCGGGTGCGGACCATCCCGGCCCGCCAGCGGCGGTGGCTGCGCCGCCGCCGCGACGCCCGGTCGCCCGGGGGCGGCCTAGTCATCCTCGACGAGCGCGGCGGGCTGGTGCCCCCGGGCGGCGTCGGCGAGCTGTGGCACGCCGACGCCGGCCCGGCCGCGCTGCGCCGCTCGGGCGACCTGGCCCGCTGGGACGGCGCGGGCCGGCTGCGGCTGCTGGGCCGCCGCGACGAGCAGGTCACGGTCTTCGGGCACCGCCTGGACCTCACCGAGATCCGCGACCGCATCCGCAGCCACCCCGACGTGGCCGACGCCGTCGTCGCCGGGACCGGCGCCGACGACCCGGCGCACCGCCTGCTGCTGGCCGCCGTCGTCCTGCGCCGCCCGCTCGACGACCCGCTCGGCGTCCTGGTCCCGTTCACCGCCGAGGGGCTGCCCCGCTACATGCTGCCGTCCCGGTGGGCGATCGTCGATGCGATCCCCACCTCCCCGGACGGCGGACACGACCTACGCCGACTGGAACACCTGGCCATCTCACCCAACCGTCACAGCTCGGGGGCGCCGGTGTCTGGACTGAGGAACGCAGGAGCGGAGCGACGGAGTGACGAGGGAAGACACCGGGCTTAAGCCCCCGAGCCGCGACGCGCAGCGTCGCCATGAGCCCGCGAGGGGGCGCCGGTGTCTGGACTGAGGAACGCAGGAGCGGAGCGACGGAGTGACGAGGGAAGACACCGGGCTTAAGCCCCCGAGCCGCGACGCGCAGCGTCGCCATGAGCAGGGAGACCCATGAAGGCCGACAGTTCGATTCTGCGGGGGGCCGTGTTGGCCCGTGACGATGTGCGTCGTCTCGACCAGCGGGTGGACCACTGGGCCCGGACCACCCCCGACGCCGCCGCCCTGACCTGGCGGGGCACGTCCGTCAGCTACCGGGAGCTGGCCCGCGCCTCCGACACGATGGCGGCCGGGCTCACGCGGTCCGGTGTCGGCCGCGGTGACGTCGTGGTGGTGCGGATACCGCGCGGCCCGCTGCTGGTCCAGGCGCTGCTGGCCGTACTGAAGTGCGGCGCCGTCTACGCGGCGGTCGACCCGGACTGGCCGGAGGCCCGCCGCGCCCAGCTCGTCGGCCGGACCCGCGCCCGCTGGTACCTGACCGACGAGCCCGGCGGGGGCGCCCCCGGCGGAGCGACCGCGCTGGACGCCGCCGGGCTGCTCGCCGGGGTGCAGGACGGCCCGTTCACCCCCGCCGGCGGCGACTTCGACGACCCCTGCTGCGTCTTCCTGACCTCCGGCAGCACCGGCGAACCCAAGGCGGTGGCGGCCTCGCACAAGGCGATCGTCCGGATCGCGCTGGACCCGGTGCTCGGCTTCGGAGGCGGCACCCGGATGCCGCAGACCGCGCCCTGCCCGTGGGACGCCTTCGCGATGGAACTGTGGTGCCCGCTGGCGCACGGCGGCACCTCGATGCTGCACGACGGCAGGCACTTCTCGCCGCAGGACGTGCGCGAGGCCGTCGCCGCCGGGGCGACCACCCTGTTCCTGACCACCGCCCTGTTCAACGTGGTGGCCGAGACCGACCCGGGGGCCTTCGCCGGGCTGGAGACGCTCATGGTCGGCGGTGAGCGCGCCACTCCCGGCTGCTTCGCCCGCTGCCGCGCCGAGCACCCTGACCTGCGTCTGCTGCACGTCTACGGGCCGGTCGAGAGCTGCGTCTACACCACCGCGTACCCGGTCACCGGCGATGACTTCGAGGACGGTCCCGGCGGGGACGTGCCGATCGGCCTGCCGGTCACCGGCACCGCCGTGCATCTCCTCGACGAGCGGCTGCGGCCGGTCCCGCCCGGTGAGACCGGTGAGATCGCCGTCTCCGGTGACGGCCTGTCGGCCGGGTACGTCAACGACGAGGAGGCCACCCGCACGGCTTTCGTGCTTCTGGAGCCGGAGGGCGGGGGCGCGGCGCCGGTGCGGGTCTACCTCACCGGTGACCTGGGCCGCCTGGACGGTGACCGCGGACTGGTCTTCGCGGGTCGTAAGGACCGGCAGGTGAAGATCCGCGGGGTCCGGGTGGAGCCCGCGGAGATCGAGGCGGTCATCGGCCGCGTCTGCGGCGCCGCCCAGGTGGCCGTGGTGCCGCTGCCGTACGGCGAGCCCGTCAAGACCCACCTGGCCGCCTGCGTCGGCGGGAACCTCGGCGAGGCCGAGCTGGCCGGGATCAGGCGGGCGCTGCGCGACCACCTGCCGGCGGCGTTCGTGCCCGACCGGCTGTTCTCTGTCACCGAGCTGCCGCTGAACGCCAACGGCAAGACCGACCACGCCGCGCTGGCCGGGCTCGCCGCGCGGCACCGGGCCGAGCGGGCCGCCCGCGCCGCCGCCGCCGACGCCGGCTCCGGCGCGGACGCGGGCGCCGGCGGCGGTGCGGAGGCGGACTCGGTGCTGGTGCGCGACGTCACCGCCATGGCCCAGGAGCTGCTCGACGTGCGGCTCGGCCCCGGCGACGACATCTTCGAGCTCGGCGGCACCTCCATCATGGCCATCCAGCTCGCGCACCGGCTCAGCCGGCACGCCTCCGTCAAGGTCAACGCACTGGAGGTCATGCAGGCCGCCACACCCCGCGCCATCGCCGCGGCCGTCGAAGCCGCCGTGGCCGCCGCGGCCGGGCGGGAGCCCTCCGGCGCGGACGCCCGCCGGGCGAGGCGGTCGGCGAAGCCGTCGGCCGAGCGCTGGCTGGCCGGGCTGCCCGTGCCGCAGTGGCGGTTCTGGTACCTGGAGATGATGAACCCCGGCACCGACGACACCCGCTGTCCCTTCGAGTTCCGGCTGAACGGGCCGCTGGACGTCACCGCGCTGGCCGCCGCGCTGCGCACCGTGGTCGGCCGGCACGAGGCGCTGCGCACCCGCCTGGTGCGGGTCGGGGCGCGGGACGTGCGGGCCGACGTGGTGGCCGCCAGGCACGTGCCCGACCCGCTGATCGTCGGCGCTCCGTGCGAGGAGCGGGTGGCCGAGTGGAAGGTCCGGGAGTTCCTGGCCAGGCCGTTCGACCTGGAGGTCGACATCCCGATCCGGGCGCTGGTCGTCCCGGTCGGCGCGGACGAGCACATCCTGGCGATCTCGGTGCACCACACCGCCTTCGACGGCTGGTCGGCCGGGCTGCTGTGCCGCGACCTGTCGGACGCCTACCGGGCGCACGCCGCGGGCCGGGCCGTCCCCTACCGCGCACCGCTGCGCTTCGCCGACACCTGGCTCGACCAGGACCTCGGCGAGACCGAGCGGGACCGGGCGGACCTCGCCGCCTGGGGGCGGCGGCTGGTCGGCGTGCCCGACCTGCCGCTGGTCGCCGAGGGCGAGCTGGCCCCCTCGGCCCGGTGCGGGAGGTGTGGGTCGACGTGCCCGACGCGCTGCGGGCCGCCGCCGAGCGGGCCGCGGCGCCGCACGGCGGCACCCTCCAGGCGACGCTGCTGGCGGCCTGGGCGCGGGCGCTGCGCCGCTTCACCGCCGCCGACGACTTCGCCGTCGGCATCCCCGTCGCGGGCCGTACCACCCCGGCGGCGCAGGACGTGATCGGCTGCTTCGCCTCGGCCGTGGCGGTCCGGTTCACCGGCGGCCACGACACCGACCCGGCGGCCGACATCGCCGCGGCCGCCGAGCAGCTCGGCCAGGCGCTGCGCTTCCAGTTCACCCCGATGGAGCGGCTGCTGCGCGAGGACGCCCCGCGCGACCGCAGCCGCAACCCGTTCTGCCAGGCCGGGTTCGTCGTGCAGAACAACGTCCCGCCCGCCCTGGAGTTCGACGGCGTCGCCTGCGCCGAGCGCCGCCACCAGCGCACCGCCTCCAGCTTCGAGGTGACCCTGGAGCTGTGGTGCGGCACCGGGCTGGAGGTGCGGCTGTGGTACCGCGGCGACGTCATCTCCGCCGCCGGAGCCCAGGAGCTGGCCGCGCTGTGGCGCGCGGAGCTGGAGACCCTCGCCGCCGCGCACGCCGTGGCGGCGCGGTGAACGCGGCGGCCGGCGCGCCCGGCGCACTCGGCGCGGAGGAAGCGGCCGGTCCCGGCACGGCGGGCGTGACCGGAGCGGACGTAACCGGTACGACGGGCGTGACCGGAGCGGACATGACCGGCACGGCGGGCGTGACCGGAGCGGCCGGTGTGAAGGGCGGCCGGGTCGAGGTGGGCGGGGCCGTCCTGCCCTATGACGTCCACGGCGAGGACGGCCGTCCCCGGCTGGTGCTGGTCTGCGGCCAGGGCATGACGCGTGCCATGTGGCAGCTCACCGTGGTGCCGGCGCTGGTGAAGGCGGGCCTGCAGGTGCTCTGCTACGACCAGCGCGGCGCCGGCGACGCCTCCGCGCCGCCCGGCCCGTACTCGGTGCCGCGGCTGGCCGAGGACCTGCTCGCGCTGCTGCGGCGGCTCGGCTGGGACCGGACCGGCCTGGCCGGCGTCTCGCTGGGCGGCATGGTGGGGGAGTATCTCGCGGCGCTGCGACCCGACGTGGTGACCCGGGCCGCACTCATCGCCTCCACCTCGGTCCCGACCGCCTTCCAGCGGGCCTACGCCGAGGCGCGCTCGTCGTCGCGTTCCGACGCGGTGAACCGGCTGCTGGAGCTGCTCATCACCGTCTCCGCCGAGGACCTGCGGGACGACACCCCGATGGCGCGCACCGGGCTGTCGTTCATCACCCGCCGGGGCGGCTACCCCGACGGGTTCCACGACCAGGGCCGGGCGGGCGACGAGTGGCTGGTCCGCGCCGACCGCCACGCCCTCTGGGACAAGATCGACGTGCCGTGCCTGCTGATGGCCTTCGAGTACGACCTGCTGCTGCCGCCGGAGGCCGTACGGCAGGCCGCCGGACTGATCCGCGACGCCCGCTTCGAGATGATCCGCGACGTCGCGCACGCCAACGCCCTGATCAAGGCCACCGACAGGATCGGGGAGATCCTGGCGGACTTCTTCCTCGGCTGAGACCGACATCCCTCGCCCCGCGGCGGGCCGGCCGGAGAGGCCGGCCCGTCGCGGCGGCGTGCTTCCCATCGGTCAGGCCGGAGCGAGGACGCCGGTGGTGCCGATGACCGCCCGTTGCGGGGAGGATGGGCCCGCAACGGCGGTGGCCTCGGCGATCGCGGCGGCAGCGGTGGTGGCGGGCGGGGGTGCGACCGGCAAGGCGGTCACGACCACGGACGTGACGGCCCGGCGGCGCGGAGGACCGGCGTTCGCGACGATTCCGTCCGATCTCGTGGATGCCATGGCAGGGCCGCATGTTATACCGCTGTTGCGAAGGAAGGCAGGTATTCAGGCTGGAATGTGCAAGGGGTAAGGTGAGGCTTGTGACGACGTTTCGGATCAGCGAGGCCGCGGCGCTGCTCGGGGTCAGCGCCGACACCGTCCGCCGGTGGGTGGACGCGGGCCGGCTGCGGGCGGAGCGGGACGAGCACGGCCACCGGCGGGTGAACGGCGCCGACCTGGCCGCCTTCGCCCGCGCCCAGGTCGAGTCGGTCGACGACGGCCGCTCCTCGGCGCGTAACCGCTTCCGCGGGATCGTGACCGAGGTGATCAGGGACGCGGTGATGGCGCAGGTGGAGATCGCCGCCGGGCCGTTCCGGGTGGTGTCGCTGATGAGCCGCCAGGCCGCCGACGAACTGGGCCTGGAGCCGGGGGTGGTGGCGGTCGCCGTGATCAAGTCCACCAACGTCGTCGTGGAGATCCCCGGTCACGAGCGCGTGGCCAGTCATCCGTGAGGAGCCCCCTTGGTGTTCAGGCATCTTTCCCGATGGGCCGTGGTCCTGCCCGCCGTACTCGTGCTGGGGCTGTCGGGGTGCGGCTCCGGCGGACCGGACGCCTCGGCCTCGGCATCGGCTCCGGCGGCCGGCGCGGGCACCAAGGAGGTGACGGTGTTCGCGGCGGCGTCGCTGACCGGCACCTTCACCGAGCTCGGCAGGACCTTCGAGGCCGCCCATCCGGGCACCACGGTGAAGTTCAACTTCGGCTCCAGCGCGACGCTGGCTCAGCAGATCACCCAGGGGGCGCCGGTGGACGTGTTCGCCGCGGCGAGCCCGGCCACGATGAAGACGGTCACCGACGCGTCATCGGCCGGCTCACCGACCACGTTCGCGCGCAACAAGCTGCAGATCGCCGTGCCGAAGGACAACCCGGCCAAGGTGGACGACCTCGCGGACCTGACCGACGCGAAGGTGAAGGTGGCGCTGTGCGCCGAGCAGGTGCCCTGCGGCGCCGCGGCGGTCAAGGCGCTGGACGCGGCCGGGCTCAAGGTCACCCCCGTCACCCTGGAACAGGACGTCAAGGCCACCCTCACCAAGGTCGAACTGGGCGAAGTGGACGCGGCGCTGGTCTACAGGACCGACGTGATCGCCTCGGCGGGCAAGGTGACCGGCATCGAGTTCCCGGAGGCGGACAAGGCGATCAACGACTATCCGATCGCGACGCTCGCCAAGGCACCGGCCGGTGAGCTGGCCGAGCGGTTCGTGGACCTGGTGCTGTCGCAGCAGGGCAGGGACGTGCTGACCAAGGCCGGCTTCGAGGCCCCCTGACCCGCATGGCCACCACCGAACGCATCAGGCCGGAGAAGCCGCGGCGCGGCTTCCCCGGCCGCCCGTCGCCGTCGCCCGGCCGGCTTTCCGGCCGCCTGCCGTGGATGCTCCTGCTGCCCGCGCTGCTCGGGCTGGCGTTCCTGGTGCTGCCGCTGGCCGGGCTGCTGATCCGCGCGCCGTGGCCGACGCTGCCGCAGCGGCTGGCCGAGCCGCACGTGCTGGAGGCGCTGCGGTTGTCACTGGTGTGCGCAACCGTCGCCACCGCCGCCTGCCTGCTGCTCGGCGTGCCGCTGGCCTGGCTGCTGGCCCGGGTGGAGTTCCCCGGCCGCCGCCTGGTGCGCGCCCTGGTCACCGTACCGCTGGTGCTGCCGCCCGTGGTCGGCGGTGTGGCGCTGCTGCTGGTGCTGGGCCGGCGCGGCCTGATCGGCCAGTGGCTGGAGACCACGTTCGGCGTCACGCTGCCGTTCACCACCGCCGGCGTGATCGTCGCCGAGGCGTTCGTGGCGATGCCGTTCCTGGTCATCAGCGTCGAAGGCGCGCTGCGCGGCGCGGACCGGCGTTTCGAGGAGGCCGCGGCCACGCTGGGGGCCTCGCGGTGGACCGTGTTCCGCCGCGTCACACTGCCGATGATTGCGCCCGGCGTGGTGTCCGGAGCGGTGCTGTGCTGGGCCCGGGCCCTGGGCGAGTTCGGCGCCACCATCACCTTCGCGGGCAACTTCCCCGGCACCACCCGCACCATGCCGCTGGCGGTCTATCTCGCCTTGGAGACGGAGCCGGAGGCGGCGATCGTGCTCAGCGTGGTCCTGCTGGCCGTCTCCGTCGTCATCCTGGCCAGCCTGCGTGATCGCTGGGTGAGCGCGCCATGAGCCTGCGTGCCCGCCTGGTCGTCACCCGGCCCGCCTTCGAGCTGGACCTGACGCTGGAGGTCGCGCCGGGCGAGGTGGTCGCGCTGCTCGGCCCGAACGGCGCGGGCAAGACCACCGCCTTGCGCGCCCTGGCCGGGCTCACCGCCATGACGGCCGCCGGGCGGATCAGCCTGGACGGCCGGGCGCTGCACACCCTGCCCGCCGACGAGCGGCCGATCGGCGTGGTCTTCCAGGACTACCTGCTCTTCCCGCACCTGACGGCGCTGGACAACGTGGCCTTCGGCCCCCGCTGCCAGGGGCGCTCCAAGGCCGAGTCCCGGCGGGTGGCCGCCGAGCTGCTGGAGCGCGTCGGCCTGGCCGACCGTGCCGCCGCCAGGCCCCGGGAGCTGTCGGGCGGGCAGGCGCAGCGGGTCGCGCTGGCCCGCGCGCTGGCCGTACGGCCACGCCTGCTGCTGCTGGACGAGCCGCTGGCCGCCCTCGACGCCCACACCCGGCTGGAGGTCCGCTCCCGTCTGCGCCGCCACCTGGCCGACTTCGACGGCGCCACCGTCCTGGTCACCCACGACCCGCTGGACGCCATGGTGCTGGCCGACCGCCTGGTCGTCATCGAGAACGGCACGGTCGTCCAGCAGGGCACCCCGGCCGAGGTCGCCCGGCATCCGCGCACCGACTACGTCGCCCGCCTGGTCGGGCTCAACCTGTACCGCGGCGTGGCCGACGGCACGCGGGTCAGGGTCGGCGAACTGCCGCTCAGCACGTCCGAGCGGCTGGACGGAGCGGTGTTCGTCGCGTTCCCGCCCGCCGCCGTCGCCCTCTACCGTTCCCGTCCCGACGGCAGCCCGCGCAACCTGTGGCAGGCCGTCATCGGCGGGGTCGAACGCCACGGCGACAACGTCCGCGTCCACCTCGACGGCCCCGTCACCGCCTTCGCCGACATCACCCCCGCCGCCCTGGCCGACCTCGACCTGACCCCGGGCCTGCGGGTCTGGGCCTCGGTCAAGGCCACCGAGACCCACGCCTACCCGGCATGAACCGCCCCGCGATCTGCCTCGGCGGGCCCTGCCACGGCCTGCTCACCCGGATCACCCAGGACGTCGGCCTGCTGGCCGTGCCGATTCCGCGCCGCTCGCCGGACGAGCCGGCGCGCGACGCCGGCTACCGCGTCACCGGCGAACGCGTCCGCTACCACGGGCACGCCGAGCCGTACGTCGTCCTGCACTGGACCGACGAGGACCGCCTCGGAACCACCTGCCCCGGCATGCCCCGGGACCCCGAGGCCGCCCTCGCCGGCCGCCACCCGGAGCGCTGAGACGACGAAGGCCGCCTTGGGGATGCCGCCGGAATACCGCCGGTCATCGCACGGCCTTCACGAGCGCCGGGACGAGGGAAGCCAGGATTTCTTCGTCGTGTGGGTCGCCGGGCTGGTATTCGGTGATGCCGAGGCCCGCGATGGTGCTGCGGGCGCTGAGAGCTCGGACGGCCGCGAGAAGTGCGTCCGGGGTGACGCCACCGGGTTCGGGAAAGCCGACCGATCCGAACTCGGCGGGGTCGAGGACGTCGAGATCGATGTGGATGTAGACGGCGGGTGCGTCGACGGTCTCCGCGAGCTCGGCCAGTTCGGCGGCCGGAACGTGCCGGATGCCGTGCGCCGCGACGAACTCGTGTTCGGCCGGATCCAGGGCCCGCGCGCCCGCCAGGACGACCTGCTCGGGGCGGATCGACCGGCTGGGCGACAGGCCGGGTGGGCCGTCGCCGAGCAGGGCGCGCAACACCACGCCGTGGAAGGCATGGGACGGTGAGGACTCGGGGGAGTTCAGATCGGCGTGCGCGTCGAACCAGACGACCGTCAGCCGGTCACCGTGGATTTCGGCGGCACGTTCGACGGGGGCCAGTTCGATGCCGCAGTCGCCGCCGACGACGATCGTCGGTGAGCCGTCCAGCGCGGCACGGGCGGCGGCGAGGTTGGCGCGTAGCACGTCGAGCGCGCGCACTCCGGCCGCCTCTTCGCCGGCGTGGCCGGTCACCGGGACGCGGAGGTCGGCGGGAACGAGCGCGGCGAGCCGCGCGGCGCCGTCCGCCAGAAGTCGAGCGTGAGGAGAGGACGAACCCTGCCACTGTGGAATCTCAATCGCCGTCATCGGTTTCCTCTCTCCTCGGGCGTCATCGCAAATGCAAGATCAGGCCCGCCACGATGGCATTATTCTCGGACCGGCCCGTCCCCGCGCGGGCGGGGCGGCTGCGAACCTCCCTGAACCCGCGCGACCTCCGCAGGCCCCGAACGCATCAGCCGACCGGCGCGGCACTCCGGCGGTCACCGTCACCGGCGTTCCGTGGTTTCCCAAGCCTCCTGGTCTGGTAGCAGCCGGAACGCCGGGATCTCAACGATCGGCGACCAAGCCCGCGGCCCGTTTCCGCCGTATTCCGGTGGCCCCCCTTGCGCTGTCACGCCGCCGCGCGGCGACGGCGGCACCTAGGTTCCGGCGGCTCGCCAGAGCGGCGCAAGGCATCTTCGATCCGGCCACCACCGGGCGCGGTCAGCATCTGCTCATCAGCTACTTGCGGGTGGCCGGCCGCGAGCGGGCCGGCGGAGCAGAGGAGGCCGCAGATTGTCCCACCGCAAGCTCATCGTGGCCCGGCTGGAGCGGCGGCACACCGAACCGGTCGCCCGGCTGTTCGCCGAGTCGGACGCCACCGAGCTCCCCCACATGCTGGGCGTGACCCGGCGCACCCTGTTCGCCTTCCACGACCTGTACTTCCACCTGGTGGAGACCGACGAGGAGCTGTCGGGGCCGCTGCGCGACGTGCGGAGCCACCCGCTGTTCCGCTCGGTCGACGAGGGCCTCGCCGAGTACGTGCGCCCCTACGACCCCGGCTGGCGCGAGCCCGCCGACGCCATGGCCGCCCCCTTCTACGAGTGGCGGCGCCCGTGAGCGACCACAGAACGACGCGAGGAGGACCCATGACCGAGCCGCCCCGGGCCACGCCGCGAGCAGTGCGGCTGCGCGACGTCCCGGCCAACCGCCGCCGCGGAGGCGACATCCGCGTCGTGCTCGGCCCGAAGACGGCCGGCGCCACGACGGGCTTCCTGGGCGTGCTGACCCTGCTCGGCGGCGAGCACGTCTCCGAGCACTACCACCCGTACTCGGAGGAGTTCCTCTACGTCGTCCGCGGCGCGGTCACCGTCCGGGTGGACGGCGCCGACACGCCGGTGGCGGCGGGGGAGGGGCTGCTGGTCCCGATCGGCGCCCGGCACCGGGTGACGAACCTCGCCGCGGAGCCGGCCGAGGTGGTCTTCCACCTGTGCCCGCTGGCGCCCGAGCCGAGCCTGGGGCACGTCGACACCGAGGAGCTGCCGCACCCGGAGGCGCCGCACCCCGAGATCGCGAGGGTGTGATGGGCCGCCGCAGAGCCGTCATCACCGGCATCGGCGTGGTCGCGCCCGGCGGGGTGGGCGTGGCGCGGTTCTGGGACCTGCTGACCGGCGGGCGCACCGCGACGCGGGCGCTGTCGCTGTTCGACGCGGAGGGTTTCCGGTCCCGCATCGCCGCCGAGTGCGACTTCGACCCCGTGGCCTGCGGCCTGACCGCCGAGGAGGCCGCCACCAAGGACCGCGCCACCCAGTTCGCGCTGGTCAGCGCCGACGAGGCGATCGCCGACAGCGGCCTCGACCTCTCCGCGGCGGACCCGGGGCGCCTCGGGGTCGTCATCGGCAGCGCGGTCGGCTGCACGATGCGGCTGGAGGAGGGCTACCTCGCGGTCAGCGACGGCGGCCGGACCTGGCTGGTGGACGAGTCCAGGGCTTCCGCGCACCTGTACGACTACCTGGTGCCCAGCAGCATCGCCCGCGACGTGGCCTGGCGCTGCGGCGCCGAGGGGCCGGTCGCGCTGATCTCCACGGGCTGCACCTCCGGCCTGGACGCGGTCGGGCACGCCGTACAGCTCATCGAGGACGGCAGTGCCGACGTCGTCGTGGCCGGCGCGACGGACGCGCCGATCTCCCCGATCAGCGTGGCCTGCTTCGACGCCATCAAGGCCACCTCGCCCAACAACGACGACCCCGGGCGCGCCTCCCGGCCGTTCGACCGCGACCGCGACGGGTTCGTCATCGGCGAGGGCTCGGCGGTGTTCGTCCTGGAGGAGGCCGGGGCGGCAGCCCGGCGCGGCGCGCGCGTCTACAGCGAGATCGCCGGGTTCGCCAGCCGCGGCAACGCCTACCACATGACGGGTCTGCGGGCCGACGGGCGGGAGATGGCCGAGGCGATCACCGTGGCGCTGCGCCGGGCGGACCTCCGGCCCGAGGACGTGGACTACGTCAACGCCCACGGCTCGGGCACCAGGCAGAACGACCGCCACGAGACCGCCGCGTTCAAGGCGAGCCTGGGCGAGCACGCCTACCGGGTCCCGGTCAGCTCCATCAAGTCCATGGTCGGCCACTCCCTGGGCGCCATCGGCTCGATCGAGATCGCCGCGTGCGCCTTGGCGATCGAGCACGGCGTGGTGCCGCCCACGGCCAACCTGGAGAACGGCGAGGAGGAGTGCGACCTCGACTACGTGCCCAAGGTCGCCCGCAGGCGGCGGGTGGACGTGGCGCTGACCGTCGGCAGCGGGTTCGGCGGCTTCCAGACGGCGATGTTGCTGCGACGACCGGAGCGGCGGGAGACATGAGCACACGAGCACTGGTGACCGGCCTGGGGATCATCGCGCCGAACGGCGTGGGCACCGAGGCGTACTGGAGCGCCACCCTGGCAGGAAAGAGCGGGATCGACCAGATCAGCGCCTTCGACCCCTCCGGTTACTCCACCACCCTGGCCGGGTCGGTCGAGGAGTTCGCCGCCGCCGAGTTCGTGCCCGGCCGGCTCATCGTCCAGACCGACCGCTGGACCCAGTTCGGGCTGGCGGCGACCGCCATGGCGCTGCGCGACGCCGGTGTCGAGGCCGCCGACATGCCGGAGTACGGCGTCGGCGTGGTCACGGCCAGTTCCTCTGGCGGCAACGAGTTCGGCCAGCGCGAGATCGGGCGGCTGTGGTCGCAGGGCCCCGGCGCCGTCGGCGTCTACCAGTCGATCGCCTGGTTCTACGCGGCCACCACCGGGCAGATCTCGATCAGGGAGAAGGCGCGCGGCCGCTGCGGCGTCGTCGTCTCCGAACAGGCCGGCGGGCTGGACGCCCTCGGCCAGGCCCGGCGGGTGCTGCGCGAGGACGGCGGCGTCGTCGTCTCCGGCGGCACCGAGGCGCCGCTGTCGCCGTACGCGCTGGTCTGCCAGATCAAGAGCGGCCGCCTGTCGGACGCGCGCAACCCCGACGAGTGCTACCTGCCCTTCGACCGGCGGGCCCGCGGCCACGTGCCGGGCGAGGGCGGCGCGATCCTGGTCGTCGAGACCGACGAGTCGGCGCGCTCGCGCGCGGCGAACCCCTACGGGGAGATCGCCGGGTACGCCGCGACGTTCGACCCCCGGCCGGGCAGCGGCCGGCCCCCGGCGCTGCGCCGGGCCATCGTCCAGGCACTGGCCGACGCGGGCCGCGCCCCGGAGGAGGTGGACGTCGTCTTCGCCGACGCCGCCGGGGTCCCGGAGCTGGACCGGGCCGAGGCCGAGGCGATCACCGCCGTGTTCGGCCCCCGCGGCGTCCCGGTGACCGCCCCCAAGACCATGACCGGACGGCTGTACGCCGGCGGGTCGGCGCTGGACGCCGCCGCCGCGCTGCTGTCGATCCGGGACGCGGTGATCCCGCCGACGGTCGGCACCGCGCGCCTCGACCCCGTCTGCGACATCGACCTGGTGTACGGCGGGCCGCGGGACGCCCGGGTGCGCACGGCGCTGGTGCTGGCGCGTGGCGCGGGCGGCTTCAACTCGGCGATGGTCCTCACCGCGCCCTGAACCGATGCCGGCCCGCAGACCTGACATTCCGTACACCTCGAACAGCCCGAACGACCCGAACGACCCGAAAGCCAGAACAGCCCGATCGGCCCGATCGGCCCGATCGGACAGGAGGAGAAGATGACGCAGTTCACGCTGGACGACCTCAGGGAGTGCATGCTGCTGGCGGTCGGCTACGACGAGTCGATCGACCTGGAGCAGGACATCCTGGACGAGCCCATGGGCGACCTGGGGTTCGACTCGCTGGCCGTGATGAACGTCGCCCGCGAGATCGAGGCGAGGTACCCGGTCAGGGTCCCCGACGAATCCCTCGACGAGACGATGGCCACCCCCCGCCGGACGCTGGACTACATCAACGGCCTGCTGAAGGAGGATGTCGCGGCATGAGCGGCCACACCGACAACGAGGTCGTGATCGACGCCCCCCTCGACCTGGTCTGGTCGATGACCAACGACGTGGAGTCCTGGCCGGGGCTGTTCACCGAGTACGCCTCCGCCGAGATCCTGCACCGCGACGGCGACACCGTGCGGTTCCGCCTGACCATGCGCCCCGACGAGCAGGGGAAGGTGTGGAGCTGGGTGTCGGAGCGCACCCCCGACCCGGTGACCCGCACCGTGCGGGCCCGCCGGGTGGAGACCGGGGCGTTCGAGTACATGAACATCCGCTGGGAGTACACCGAGACGCCCGGCGGGGTGCGGATGCGCTGGATCCAGGACTTCCACATGAAGCCCCAGGCGCCCGTCGACGACGAGCGGATGACCGCGCGGATCAACCGCAACAGCGTCCGGGAGATGGGCCGCATCAAGAGCCTGGTCGAGCGGGCGGCCCGGACGGCGAGCCCGGTGTCATGAGCGTCGCCGCGCACGCGGCCGGCGTCCTGGCCGGCACCGCCGCCGCGAACCCCGTCGCGGGCGGCCTCGCCGGCGGTCTCGTCGGCGGCGAGACCGCCGCGGCGGTGGCCGTGCTGGCCAACGGCGTCGCCGCCGGGATCATGCTGTCCACCGTCATCGGCATCGCCCCGATGATGCTCAGCCTGTCCTACGGCCGCTACGTCCAGCTCGTGCAGTTCATGTGGCCGCGGTTCGACCCGATCATGCCGATCACCAACGGGGCCACGCTCGTGCTGGACGTGCTGCTGGCCGCGGTGCTGGTCGAGGGCCCCGCCCGGTGGGCCTTCGCCGCCGCGGCGCTGCTGCAGGCGGCCGTCATGGGCGTCTCCGTCACCCGGAACGTCCCGGTCAACCGGATGGTCAGGGCGCTGGACCCCGACCGGCAGCCGAGCGACTGGGAGTCCATCGACCCCCGCCGCCGTTGGCGGGCGTGGAACGCCTTCCGCACCTCGCTGGCGCTGCTGGCCTTCCTCGTCAACGTCGTCACGACCTCGCAGCTGGCCTGACCGCGCCGGTACGGCACCGCACCGGCGCCCATCAGCGCCCCATCGGCGCACGACCGCACGACCGCGCGGCCGGCCCCGGCCGCGCCCGCCGAACGACCCACCGTACGGCCCACAGAACGGACTCACCGTACGGATCCACTGAACGGACCCACCGACCGCACCCGAACGACCGAAGGAGCCGAAGCGCCATGACGGCGAACGCAGGAATCTCACTGGCGGGAAAGAAAGCGCTCGTGACCGGCGGCACGCGGGGCATCGGGCGGGGCGTCGTCCTCGCCCTGGCCCGGGCCGGCGCCGACGTGCTGACCTGCTACCGCAACGAGAGCGAGCACGTCGGGACCCTCGAACGGGAGCTGAAGGCCATCGGCGGCGACCACCACGTGGTGCGCGCCGACGTCGGCAGCCCCGAGGAGATCGACCGCCTCATCGACGAGTGCCGCACCCGGCTGGGCCGGCTGGACGTGGTGGTCAACAACGCCGGCGTCATCAGCCACGTCCCCTTCGCCGACCTGCCCGTCGAGGAGTGGCACCGGGTGGTGGACACCAACCTCACCGCCGCCTACCTCGTCACGCAGAAGGCGCTGCCGCTGTTCGGCGAGTCGGCCTCGGTGGTCAACGTCGGCTCCCGGGTCGCGACCGTCGGCATCCCGCTGCGCGCCCACTACACCGCCGCCAAGGCGGGCCTGGCCGGGCTGTGCCGCTCGCTGGCCAAGGAGCTGGGCCCGCGCGGGGTCAGGGTGAACGTGGTGGCGCCCGGCGTCATCGCCACCGAGGCCGAGCTCTCGCCGGAGGTGCTGGCGCGCTACCGGCAGATGACGGCGGTGCGGCGGCTGGGCCGTACCGAGGAGATCGCGAACACGGTGCTGTTCCTGGCCAGCGACCTGGCCGGCTACATCACCGGCGAGACCGTCAACGTCGACGGGGGGATCTGAGATGGCGGGGCGTCAGACGGCCTTCCGGGTGCTGCTGCGCATGGAGCTGGTGCCGGGGCGCGAGGAGGAGTTCGAACGTGCCTGGCTGGCCGGCGCCGATGTGATCACCGGCCAGCCGGCCAACCTGGGCCAGTGGCTGTCGAAGAGCGCCGAGGAGGAGGGCGTCTACTACATCGTCAGCGACTGGACCGACGAGGCGCGCTTCCGCGAGTACGAGCGCAGCGACCAGCACCTGGAGCACCGCAGGACGCTGCACCCCTACCGCAGCAGCGGCTCGATGGTCACCATGAACGTCGTCCACTCCATGGCCGGGGCCGGCGATGGTCGGTGAGGTCAGGGTCCTGCTGTACGCCGCGGCGCCCGCCGGGGACCCCGGCGCGGTGGAACGGGCCTACCACGCCGTCAGCGGCCGGCTGGCCGGAACGCCCGGCCTGCTCGGCAACGAGCTGCTGGGCGACGCCCGCCGTACCGGTGGCTTCGTCGTGCTGAGCCGGTGGCGCGACATGGCCTCCTTCCGCGCCTGGGAGGAGGGCGCGGGCCACCGGGGGACCACCTCGCCGCTGCGGCCCCTGCAGGACCGCGGGCGCACCGAGACGTTCGGCATCTACGAGGTCGTCGCGGACTACAGCTGACGCGGCGGACAGGAGCGCCTCATGGACTTCACGGACGACATCGCACGGTCGTCCCGCCCGGCCGCGCTGGTGGTCGGCGGGACGGGCTACCTCGGCCGGTTCGTCTGCGCCGGCCTGGCCGAGGCGGGCTACGAGGTGACGGCGGTGGCCCGCCGGGCGGCTGCGCTGCCGCCCGGCTGCCACCTGTACCTCGCCGACCTGGCCGCGGCCACGACCGCGGACCTGGGCCGCTTCCTGGACCTGGTACGGCCCCGCGTCGTGGTCAACGCGGCCGGCGCGCTGTGGCGGGTCACCGGGCACGACATGGCGCGCTCCAACCGGGAGCTCGTCACGCGCCTGGTGGCCGTGATCACCGCGGGCCGCGAGCACATCCGCCTGGTCCACCTGGGCTCGGTCTACGAGTACGGCGCGCAGCCCGCCGGCTGCCGGGTGCTGACGGAGGACACCCCCGAGCACCCGGTGACGCCGTACGCGCGCTCCAAGCTGGCCGGCACCCGGATCGTCACCGACGCGGTGGCCGCCCGCCGCCTCGACGGGGTGGTGCTGCGGCTGAGCGCCACGATCGGCCCGCACGCTCCGGCCGAGAGCCTGTTCGGCGGACTGGCCGGGCGGCTGGCGCGGCGGCCGGAGACACTGGAGGTGCCCGAGCTGTCGGGGGAGCGGGACTTCCTGGACGTGCGGGACGCGGCCTGCGCCGTGGTCAAGGCGGTGAAGATCTCCGCCACCCCGCCGGTCCTCAACGTCGCCCGGGGGCGCCCGTCCTCGGTCGCCGGCCTGGTCGACCGGCTCATCCGGATCAGCGGGGTGCCGGTGCGGACGGTCACCGTGCCCCGCCCGGCGGGGCGGCGCGACGCCGACGCCGGCCCGCAGCTCGTCGACGTCTCCGCCGCGCGCCGCACGCTGCGCTGGATCCCCCAGCACAGGCCGGGGGAGTCGCTGCACGCCCTCTGGCGAACTGCCAGCGATACTCCAGCGCTTCACCGGCGGGCCGCGTCAGGCTGACCGCAAACGCATCGAAATGGAGGGCATCCGGCCGTGGCTGATCAGGTCAAGCAGATCCTCATTGAGCACGTCCGCAAACTCCATCATGAGCGGACGACCGCACCGGTCTTCGTCCCCGGCGTCACGCCGATCCAGACCTCAGGCGCCGTCCTGGACGAAGACGACCGCGTAGCCCTGGCCGAGCAGGCCATCGAGATGCGCATCGCCTCGGGCGCGACCGCCCTGCGCTTCGAGCGGCTGTTCGCCAAGACGCTGGGGTTGCGCAAGGCGCATCTGACCAACTCCGGGTCCTCGGCCAACCTGCTGGCCGTGGCCGCCCTGACCGCGCCGGAGCTGGAGGACCGGCGGCTGCGGCCGGGCGACGAGGTCATCACGGTCGCGGCGAGCTTCCCGACCACGGTCAACCCGATCCTGCAGCACGGCCTGGTCCCGGTCTTCGTCGACGTGGAGCTCGGCACCTACAACACGACCCTGGAGCGGGTCGAGGCGGCGCTGACGCCGCGGACCAGGGCCATCATGATGGCCCACACGCTGGGCAACCCGTTCCCGGTCGCCGAGATCGCCCGTTTCGCCGAGGAGCACGACCTGTTCCTCGTGGAGGACAACTGCGACGCGGTCTGCTCCACCTACCAGGGCCGCAACACCGGCACCTTCGGCGACCTGGCCACCGTCAGCTTCTACCCGGCCCACCACATCACCATGGGCGAGGGCGGCTGCGTGCTGACCGACAACCTGGCGCTGGCGCGGGTGGTGGAGTCGATGCGCGACTGGGGGCGGGACTGCTGGTGTGAGCCGGGCGAGGACAACCGCTGCCTGCGCCGTTTCAGTCACGACATGGGGGCGCTGCCGTCCGGCTACGACCACAAGTACATCTTCTCCCACGTCGGCTACAACCTGAAGACCACCGACATCCAGGCCGGGCTGGGGCTGAGCCAGCTGAGGAAGCTGCCGGACTTCGTCGAGGCGCGGCGGCGCAACTGGCGCCGGCTGCGCGAGGGGCTGGACGGGGTGCCGGGCCTGCTGCTGCCGCGGGCCACGCCGGGCAGCGACCCGAGCTGGTTCGGGTTCGTCATCACCGTGCTGCCCGAGGCGCCGTTCACCCGCCGCGAGCTGGTCGACTTCCTGGAATCGCGGCGCATCGCCACCCGGCTGCTGTTCGCCGGCAACCTGACCCGTCAGCCCGCCTACCGGGACGTGCCGCACGTGACGGTGGGGGACCTGGCCAACAGCGACCTCATCACCGAGCGGACGTTCTGGGTCGGGGTCTACCCGGGCATCACCGCCGAGATGACCGACTACATGGTCGGCTCGATCAGGGAGTTCGTCGCCGGGCGCGGCAGGCCCTGAGCGGGCCGTACCCGCCGGATGCGCCGATCGTCGAGGCCGTGGGCCGGCTCACCGCCGCCCACGGCCTTGGCTTTGTCCGATTCGCGGTGATCTGATCGAGTTTCGCTCAAGTTCGGTCCGAGCAGCGCCACAGCGGCCCGCGAGTACGGGGGACCACCATCGGACGCATCAGAGATAGGTGATCTCCGTGGAATGCGACGGTGAGTCTGTGAAGCGCATTTTGGAGGATTTAGCGGGGTTCGGTGGAGCACCGGCCTTCGAGCACCCTCTCCGGGTGGGAGCGCCCAACATCGGCGACCGCGAACGCTTCTCCGCCCGCCTGGACGCGGCCTTCGCCAGGGGCTGGCTGTCCAACGACGGGCCCCTGGCCAAGGAGTTCGAACGACGCGTCGCCCAGACGGCCGGCACCCGGTACGCCGTGGCGACCTGCAACGCCACCGCCGCCCTGCAGCTGGCGATCCGGGCGGCCGACCTCACCGGCGAGATCATCGTCCCGTCGCTGACGTTCGCCGCCACCGCCCACGTCGTCTCCTGGCTCGGGCTGACCCCGGTGTTCTGCGACGTCGACCCGCTGACCGGCCAGATCGACCCCGACCACGCCCGGACCCTCATCGGGCCGCGCACCAGCGCCATCCTGGCCGTCCACCTGTGGGGCAGGACGGCGCCCGCCGAACGGCTGGAGACCATCGCCCGCCGGCACGGGCTGGCGCTGTTCTTCGACGCCTCCCACGCCTTCGCCTGCACCCGGGGCGGCCGCCCGGTCGGCGGGTTCGGCGACGCCGAGATCTTCAGCTTCCACTCCACCAAGTTCGTCAACGCCTTCGAGGGCGGCGCCCTGGTGACGAACGACGAGTCCCTGGCCCGGCGGGTGCAGAGCATCAGGAACTTCGGCATCACCGCCGAGGACGAGGTGAGCCACGTCGGCATCAACGCCAAGATGAACGAGGCGTCCGCCGCCATGGGGCTGACCTCGCTCGACAGCATCGACCGCTTCGTCGCCCGCAACCTGGACAACCACCGCCGCTACCGGGCGGGGCTGGCCGGCGTGCCGGGCATCCGGCTGATCCCCTTCGACGAGGGCGAACGCCACAACTACCAGTACGTCGTCATCGAGGTCGACCCGCGGCGGGCCGGGATCAGCCGCGACACCCTGCGGCACCTGCTGCACCAGGAGAACGTGCTGGCCCGCCGCTACTTCCATCCCGGCTGCCACCGGATGGCGCCGTACGCGGACCGGCCCCCGCTGCCGGCCACCGAGCACCTGTCGGAACGGGTGCTGGCCCTGCCGACCGGAATGAGCGTCACCCGGGCGCAGGTCGCGAAGATCTGCGAGATCATCCGGGTCGTCGTCGTCAACAGCCAGGCCATCGCCGAGCGCGTCCCCATGGAGGTGGGCGCCCGATGAAGGTCTCGGTACTCGGTGCGCTCAAGGCCACCTACGAAGACGTCGACGTCACCCCCAGCGCGCCCAAGCTGCGCAGCGTCCTGGCCCTGATGGCGCTGCGCCGGGGCCGGGTCGTCACCACCGGCACCCTGATCGAGGAGCTGTGGGGCGCCAACCCGCCGGTCAGCGCGCTGGCCACCCTGCAGACCTACGTCTACCAGGTACGCCGCACGCTGACCGCGGTCGACCGCGGCGGCGAGAAGATACTGGAGACCAAGCCGCTCGGCTACATCCTGCACCTGGAACCCCAGGCGCTCGACAAGGACGTCTTCGACGAGCTGGTCGAACAGGCCCGCGCCCTGCTCGGCGAGGGCGAGACCCGCGAGGCGCTGGAGGCGCTCAACCGGGCGCTGGCGATGTGCCCGGCCACCCCGCTGGTGGACGTGGACCTGGGCCCGGTGCTCAGCGCCCAGGTCAACCAGGTCGCCGAGGACGTGCTGCAGGCGCTGGAGATGCGGGTGGAGGCCCGGCTGCAGCTCAAGCTGCACCGGGAGCTGATCTCCGAGCTCAAGCTGCTCATCTGCCACCACCCCTTCCACGAGGGCTTCCACGCCAAGCTGATGATCAGCCTGCAGCGGTCGGGACGGCGCTCCGAGGCACTGGAGGTCTACCAGACGCTGCGCCGCAACCTGCGCGAGGAGCTCGGCATCGAACCCTCCACCGCCCTGCGCGAGCTGCAGCGGGAACTGCTCAACGCCGAACTGTCGCCGTCCGCCGCCGAGGCGCCGCCCCCGGCCAGGACCGCCTCGTTCGTCACCCCGGCCCAGCTTCCCCCCGACATCGCCGACTTCGCCGGCCGCGACCAGCTCGTCAAGACCCTGACCACGCTGCTGACCGACACCCCGCAGAGCACCGCGCTGCGCCTGGTCTCCATCACCGGGATGTCCGGGGCGGGCAAGACGACGCTGGCCACCCGGGTGGCCCACCGGGTGCGGGTGCAGTTCCCCGACGGCCAGCTCTTCGCCGACCTGGGCGGCAGCCGCGCCGGCGCCGTCGACCCCTTCGCCGTGCTGGGCTCCTTCCTGCAGGCCATCGGCATCGACGCCGCGCAGCTGCCGGCCACGCTGGAGGAGCGCACCCAGCTGTTCCGCAGCCGCACCGCCGAGTCCAGGCTGCTGGTCCTGCTCGACGACGCCGTCTCGGCGGCGCAGGCGCTGCCCCTGCTGCCCGGCGGCTCCCGGTGCGCCGTGCTGGTGACCGGCTCCAACGGCCTGTCCTCCCTGCCCGGCGCCCGCCAGCTGGAGGTCGGCGCCCTCAGCCCCGAGGAGTGCCTGCGCATGCTGTGCACGGCCATCGGCCGCGCCCGCGTGGAAGCCGAGGAGGAGGCGGCCCTGGCCATCGTCGAGCGGTGCGGCCGGCTGCCGCTGGCCGTCCGCACCGCCGGGGCCAAGCTCGGCACCGACCCCAACTACCCGCTGCGCAGGCTCGCCGACCGGCTCGGCGACCGGCGCCGGCTGCTGACCGAGCTGCGCTTCGGCGGGTTCGACGTCGCCGCCCGCCTGGCCCCCGGCTACCTGCGGCTCAACCCCCGCGCCCAGCGGACCCTGCGGCTGCTGGCCGAGCACGACGCCGGCACGCTGACCGCCAGCCGCGCCGCCGCGCTGCTGGGCACCGACCTCAACGACGCCGAGTCCCTCATCGAACAGCTCGTGGAGCAGCGGTTCCTGCGCCCCGAGGGGCTGGACGCCCTCTGCCGGGAGGAGACCGCCTTCACCCTGCCCGAGCCGGTGATGTCCTACGCCCTGACGCAGGCCGCACCGGCCGGGGGAGTCCCGTGACACCCGCGGCGGCCCCGCCGTGACCACCTCCGCGAACCCCGTGACAGCCCCGTCATGACCCCTGCCGCGGCCCCCGCCGCGCGGAACCGGAAAGGAGGACCCCGGATGCGCCTCACCGTCGACCAGCAGCGCTGCATCGGCACCGGCCAGTGCGTCATGGCCGCGCCCGACGTCTTCGGCCAGTGCGAGGAGGAGGGCCACGTCCTGCTGCGCGACCCCGGCCCCGCCGAGGGGCGGCGCGCCGCCGTCAGCCGGGCCGCCACCGGCTGCCCGGTCCAGGCGATAACGATCTCACAGAAATGATCATTCGACCCCCGTTCGAGTGCCGCTCAAGTCATCCTCGAGGTGGACCTGTTGAAGTGGCGGGGAGCGACGTTCGTCGAGAGGAGTGCTGACGTGAGCTACGTGCTGGCGCTGTCGCGGATCGGGCTGGACGACGTGTCCGGTGTCGGCCGCAAGGCCGCCGTGCTCGGAGAGCTCGGCCGCGCCGGATTCGCCGTGCCCGACGGGTTCGCGGTGACCACCGGGGCGCTGGAGGACGGCCTGGCGGCGGCCGGCGCCGGCCGGTGGACCGCCGACGCGCCCCTGCCGGACGGGCTGGCCGGGGAGCTGGCCGCCGCCCTGGACCGGCTGGGCGCCGAAGCGGTCGCGGTGCGCTCCTCCGGCGTCGCCGAGGACCTCGCCGGAATGTCCTACGCGGGCCAGTACGAGTCGGTGCTCGACGTGCGCGGCCCGGACGCGCTGGCGGAGGCGGTGCGGACCTGCTGGGCCTCCGGGTTCTCCGAGCGGGTCAGGGCCTACCGCGGCGGTGACGCGCCGGAGGGCGTCGGCGTGCTGGTGCAGCGCATGGTCGCCGCCCGCGCGGCCGGAGCCGCCTTCAGCGTCAACCCGGTGACCGGCGACGACGGCGAGGTCGTCATCAGCGCGGTCCGCGGCCTGGGCGAGCGCCTCATGTCCGGCGAGGTCACCGCCGACGAGTGGGTGGTGCGCGGCGAGCACGCCGAGCACACCTCCGGCGACCAGGACGCCCTGACCCCCGAGCAGGCACGCGAGGTGGCCGATCTCGCCCGGTCCGTCGCCGCCCACCTGGGCGCCCCCCAGGACATCGAATGGGTCATCGACGACGAACAGGTGTGGCTGGTGCAGGCCCGCCCGATCACCGGCCTGCCCGGTCAGCCGCAGCGGCGGATCCCGATCGCCATCGGGGAGCCGCCGCCCGGCTTCTCCAGCCGCGACCGCAACACCGACCGGCCCTGGGTCCCGCTGCAGCGCTCGATCTTCATGCCCGTCTTCAGCGACGCGGCCCGCCACGTCTTCGCCTTCAGCACCGGCGTGACGCCCAGCGCCCGCGCCATCGGCGGCTGGACCTACGTCACCACCCCGCCCGACACCATCACCGACATGGTCGCCCGCGTCGAGAAGATCGCCGCGCGGATCGAGGACGGCGAGCCCGAGCGGCTGATCCGCGAGTGGAACGAGGAGATCAAACCGAGCGTCGCCGCCGACCTGGCCGGCCTGCGCCGGATCGACCCGGCCGCGCTGTCCAACGTCGACCTCGCCGCCCACTTCGGCGAGCTGCTGCGGCACTTCGCCCGCATGCACGACGTCTACTTCCGGCTCACCGGCGCCGCCGTCTTCCTGTTCGGGCGGCTCGGCGTCGCCTGCGCCGAACTCCTCGGCTGGGACCCCGTGCGGACGCTGCGGCTGCGCGGCGGCCTGACCGGCGACCACGTGCCGGCCACCACCGGGCTGGGCGACCTGGCCAGGGCCGCCGCCGCCCGGCCCGCGACGCGCGCCCTGCTGGAGTCCGGCGAGCCGCTCACCCCCGGGCGGCTCCGTGAGACCGACCCCGGGTTCGCCGACGCCTTCGACGACTACGTGCGCAACTACGGCCACCGGACCATCGGATTCACCCTCACCGACCCCACCCTCGCCGAGCAGCCCGAGGTGCTGCTCAACCTGGTGCGCGCCCAGCTGGACGCCCCCTACGACCTGGCCGCCGAACGCGCCCGCCTGGACGCCCGCCGGCAGGAGGCCATGGAGGAGGCCCGGGAGGCGCTGGCCGGCCGTACCGACGCCGAGCGTGAGCGCTTCGCGACGGCGCTGGCCGGCAGCGACCTGGGCGGCCCGGTCCGCGACGAGAAGGTCTTCTACGCCGTGTCGCTGTGGGCGCTGGTGCGCTACGCCGCCCTGGAGATCGGCCGCCGGCTGGCCGCCGCGGGCACGGTCGGCGACGCCGGGGACGTGTTCTTCCTGGAGCACCCCGAGGCGCTGGCCGCCCTGGCCGACCACCGGCCCCGCCACGACCAGGTCGACCGCGGCCGCGGCGAACACGCCTGGGCGCTGGCCCACCCCGGCCCGCCCTTCTACGGCGCCCCGCCCGCCCCGATGGCCCTCACGCCCGGCATGGCGCCGCCCTCCGCGGGCGCCGAGCACGTCATGGCGGTCATGCAGTGGTCGATGCGGCTGTTCGGCGGCCCCGGCGGCGCGGGGCAGGCCGAGGCCGGCGCGCTGCGCGGGGTCGCCGCCTCCGCCGGCCGCTACACCGGACCGGCCCGCGTCATCACCTCCGTCACCGAGTTCGGCAAGCTGCGCCGCGGCGACGTGCTGGTCTGCCCGGAGACCACGGCCCAGTGGGCGGTGCTGTTCCCCAGCGTCGGCGCGCTGGTCACCGACCGCGGCAGCCTGCTGTCGCACCCGGCGATCATCGCCCGCGAGTACGGCGTGCCCGCCGTGGTGGCCACCGGCACCGCCACCACCGCCTTCCGCGACGACCAGCTGCTGACCGTCGACGGCACCACCGGCCTGGTCCGGCCCGCCGGCGACCCCTGACCCGTGCCGGCGCCCCGCGCCCGGGAGACCCGCCGCAGGGCGTCCCGGGCCGGGGCGGCCGGGTGACCCGCACCCGACGATCCGTGACCGAGCGACCCCGGCAAGGAGCCCCCCGATGCCCGATCCCCGCCGGATCGACGTCCACCACCACGCCATCCCGCCCAAGAAAGCCGAGCTGATGCGCCGGGCCGGCGCCCCGCACGTCATCCCCTGGTCTCTCGCGGAGACGCTGGAGGTGATGGAGGAGACCTCCACCGAGTTCGCGCTGCTGTCCAACGCCATCCCCGACTTCTCACCCGGCCGGGACGCCGCCGCCGCGCTCAACCGCGCCTCCAACGAGTCGACCGCCGAGCTGGTGGCCGACCATCCCGCCCGGTTCGGCCTGCTGGCCGCGCTGCCCATGCCGTACGTGGACGCCGCCCTGGCCGAGCTGGAGTACGCCTACGACGAGCTGCACGCCGACGGCGTGGTGCTGGTCCCGCACGCCGGGGACGCCTACCTGGGCGACGCGCCGTACGAGCCGCTGTTCGCCGAGCTGAACCGCCGCCGCGCCGTCGTGCTGGTCCACCCCATGCCGCTGCCCGGCGCGGGACCCGTCCCGGTGCCGTCCGTGCTGGCCGACTTCCTGCTCGACACCACCCGCGGCGCGCTGAACCTCATCCTGTCCGGGGCGCTGGACCGCTACCCGGACATCTCCTTCATCCTGTCGCACGGCGGCGGCTTCCTGCCGTACGCGGCCTCCCGGGTGGAGCTGCTCGGCCCGCCGTTCTTCGGCGCCGACCCCGAGCGGATCACCGCCGGGCTGCGGCGCTTCCACTACGACCTGGCGCTGACCGGCCCGTCGGCCCTGCCGAGCCTGCTGGAGACCGTCTCGGCCGACCGGATCCTCTTCGGCACCGACTGGTGCGCGGCCCCGCGCGCCGCGGTCACCGAGTGCGTGCGCAACCTCGACTCCGGCCGCTGGTGCCTGCCGGAGTCGAGCCGCGCCCTCATCGACCGCGACAACGCACTCGGTCTGTTCCCCGGCGTCGCACGGCGGCTGGCCGCCTGCGTCTGACCGGCGGAGCCGACGAACCGACTACTACCTGGAGAATGCAGTGGGCCTGCGAGTGATCATCGCCGGTGGCGGCATCGGCGGCCTGTGCCTGGCGCAGGGGCTGCGCAAGCGCGGCGTCAGCGTCGAGGTGTTCGAGAGCGAACACGACCTGGGTCCCTGGCAGCGGGGATTCCGGTTACGCGTCGACCGGTCCGGTCGCGGCGCCCTGGTCTCCTGCTTACCCGCCGGCCTCTACGACCTCGCCCAGGCCACCGCCGGAAGGCTCTACACCCCGCGCGGCGCCGTCTACGACCACCTGCTCAACGAGGTCGTCACGGCCCGGCCGCCGGACCTGCCGCTCGACCCCGCGGCGGCCGCCATGGTCGTCGACCGCCGCACCCTGCGCGAGATCCTGTTCACCGGGCTGGGCGACGCCGTACGGTTCGGCCAGCCGGTCGTCGACTACGAGCACGTCGGCGACCAGGTGCGGGTGCTGCTGGCCGACGGCGGCAGCGCGACCGGCGACGTGCTGGTCGCCGCCGACGGCGTCGGCTCGGCGGTCCGCCGCCGGCGGCTGCCCCAGGCCGAGGTGCTGGACCTGGACCTGAGCGGCGTCTACGGCCACCTGCCCCTGGACGACGAAGTCCTCGCGTGGATCCCCGCCGAGCTGCTGGGCGGCGCCCGCCCGGTGCTGTCGCCGGAGGGCTGGACCATGGTGCTGGGCGCCTTCCAGCCGCAGATGCCCACCGCCGACGCGCTGGCGCAGACCGCCCCGGGCACCGCCCTGCAGCCGGTGCCCGCCTACCTGCAGTGGACCCTCCTGGCCCCGGCCGAGGCGCACCCGCTCCCGCCCGAGGCCCTGCGCGCCGCCGCGCCGGCCGAGCTGTACGGCCTGGCCGCTGAGGCGACCCGCGCCTGGCACCCGCTGCTGCGCCGCATCATCGCCGAGTCCCGCCCGGAGACGACGACGGCCCTGGCGATCCAGACCATGATCCCCACCCCCGCGTGGCCGTCGGACAACGTCACCGTCCTGGGCGACTGCATCCACGCCATGACACCCGTCGGCGGGCTGGGCGCCAACGCCGCCCTGCGCGACGCGGCGCTGCTGGCCGCGGCGCTGGCCGACGCCGACGCCGGACGGCGCGGTCTGATCTCGGCGATCAGCCACTACGAAGCCCAGATGCGCGACTACGCCTACGAGGCGATCAGCAGTTCGCTGTGGGGCGCGGAGACTCTTTTCGGCACCCGTACCCCCTCCACGGAAGGCGCCCACGCATGACCAACGCGTTCACCGACAGGTTCCGCCTGCTTCTGCCCCTGCTCACCGACGTCCTGGTGCCGATCGTGCTCTACCTGCTGCTCAAGCGGCTCGGGGTGGGCGACTTCTGGGCCCTGACGCTGGCGGGCCTGGCCACCGGCGTGTCGGTCACGGTGCACACCGTCCGCCGCCGCAAGCTCGACATGTTCGGCGTGCTGGTCCTGCTGGAGATCGCGCTGTCGGTCGCCCTGCTGTTCGTCACCGACGATCCCCGGATCGTCGCGATCAAGCCGTCGTTCTACACCGCCCTGGCCGCGGTGTTCCTCCTCGTGACCTGCTTCGTCGGCCGGCCCGCGACCTACGTCGCCGCGCAGCCGCTGGCCACCCGCGGCGATCCGGTGCGCACCGCCGCCTACCGGGCCGCCTGGACGGTCTCGCCGTCCTTCCGCGCCCGCCAGCGCCTGATGACCGCCACCTTCGCGGTGTTCCTGCTGGCGGAGTCGGTCCTGCGGGTGGTCGTGGTCTACCACTACTCCGCCGCCGAGATCGAACGGTCCTTCCTGCTCTCCCAGCTGCCGGGAATCGTGCTGCTGGCGCTGGTCCTGCTGTCGTTCCGGCTGCAGGTGCCCGCCCTGCGCCGCATCGTCGACGGCGTCCAGCGGCAGACGGACTCGGCCGGATCCGGCGCTCCCGGCGCTTCCGGTGAGGCCGGTGAGGCCGGGAACGGCCGCCCCGCGGCGGAGGGCTCCCAGCCGATTCCCCCACGGTGAAAGGCGATCCGCCATGTCCCTGGTCCACAACCCGCGCCTGCGGGCCACCCTGCCGCTGCTGCTCGACATGGCCGCTCCGGCGGTCGGCTTCTTCCTGCTGCACTTCCTGTTCGGCCTGAGCCCCGTCGTCGCGCTGACGGCCGGCGCGGTCGTCGCCGGGGCGCGCACGCTCTACCGCAGCGTGCGCGAACGGCGCCTCAGCGCCTTCCCGGCGATGATGCTGCTGATCCTCGCCGCGACCCTGCTGCTGGTGTTCGTCACCGGCGACCCCCGGCTGCTGCTGGCCAAGAGCGCCGTCATCCCCGCCCTCGGCGGGGCCTACGGGATCCTCACCACGTTCTTCGGCCGCACCGTGCTGAACGACGTCGTGACGCCCTTCGTCACCAAGGGCGACGAGCGCCTGACGGCGGGCTGGGAGGACTGCTGGGAGAACGACGCGGCCTTCGCCCGCCGACTGCGGCTGATCAACCTGCTCTGGGGGATCGGCTTCCTGACCAGCGCGGTGCTGCGCGTCGTGATCGTCTACAACGTGCCGCTGGCCGTGGCGGTGGTGGCCGGGCAGGTGCCGACCCTGGGCGGGCTGGTGATCCTGATCCTGGTGACCCGGCCGCTCAGCGCGCCGCTGCTGACGGCGCTGCACACCCGGGCCGCCGCCGTCCAGGCCGCCGGGGCCGCCGGGGCCACGGTCCCCGGCGTCGCCGGCGACGCCGTACCCGCGGGCTCGGCGGGTACGGCGGAGCGGGACGCGCGGGAGGGCCAGGCGGCCGTGCCCACCGTGCCCACCGTGCCCGCCGGTCCCGCCGCCGTGGCGCCGGCCTGGCCCGGCGCATGACCTCCCTGCCCGGCGACGTGGCGGCCGTTCCGCCCGTCGCCGCCCCGCCCGCCGCCACCGGCGCGGCGGGCTCCGGCGGGGACAGCGGGGCCGACGGAGCGGGCGGGGACGGCGGGGCGGGCTGGGTGCGGCGGCTGTGGCCCCACCTGCGCGACCAGCGCCGCCGCCTGGCGCCGGCGTTCGCCGCGGCCGGGTTCAGCGCGCTGCTCGCCGCCGCGGTCCCCGTGGTGCAGCAGCGCATCCTCGACGAGGCGGTGCTGGCCCGCCGTACCCCGCTGCTGCCCTGGCTCGCCGTCTTCCTGCTGCTGTCCGCCGGGGCGTTCGCCGCCCGGCGGCTGTGCCTGGCGCTACAGGCCGAGGTCATCACCCGGGTGCAGTACCGGCTGCGCGCCGCCGTCCACGACCGCGCCCAGCGGCTGGATCCGCGGGCCCGGCACGGGCTGACCGCCGGTCAGATCGTCTCCCGGGTGACCTCCGACACCGGGGCGCTGGTCCGGGTCCTGGGGATGGTGCCGCAGCTGTCCGGCGCGGTGCTGTTCACCGTCTTCGGGTTCGCGATGATGGCGTCCATCTCCTGGCCGCTGGCGCTGTGCGCCGCCTCGGCCGTACCCGCCATGGCGCTGGTGACCGTCAGGACCCGGCGGAGACTCACCCCCGCCACCGCCGAGGCGCAGCACCGCCAGGGCGAGCTGACCCACGCCGTGGACCAGGCGCTGGGCGGCATCCGGGTGGTCAGGGCGTTCGGCCAGGAGGACCGCGAGCTGGCGCGGATCACCGCGAGCTCCGCGGAGCTGCTGCGGGCCCGGGTGCGCGCGGTACGGGTCCAGGGCCGCAGCCAGGCGCTGCTGACCGCGATCCCGGTGTTCGGCCAGGCACTGATGCTGCCGGCCGGCGGGTGGCTCGTGCTGCGCCACCAGATCACCGTCGGCGCCTACCTGGCCTTCACCAGCTACCTCGCGCTCCTGGTCAACCCGGCGAACATGATCGCCGGAATGGTCGTGCTGGCCCACCGCGCCCGCGCCTCCGCCGTCCGCATCTTCGAGGTGCTCGACGCGCTGCCCACCGTCGCCGACCGGCCGGACGCCCGCCCGCTGCCACCGGGCCCCGGCGAGCTGGTCTTCGACCGGGTGGTGTTCGGCCACCCGGGCCGGCCGCCCGTCCTCGACGGGTTCAGCCTGCGCCTGCGACCGGGGGAGACCGTCGCCCTGGTCGGCGCCCCCGGCAGCGGCAGGTCCACCGTGGGCCTGCTGGCGGCCCGCTTCCACGACGTGCGGGACGGCCGCGTCCTACTGGACGGCGCGGACGTCGGCCGGGTGACCCTGGAGTCGCTGCGCGCGCAGATCGGCATGGCCTTCGAGGACCCCTTCCTGTTCACCGGGACGATCAGGGAGAACATCGCCTACGGCCGGCCGGACGCGGGGGACGACGAGATCGAGGCCGCGGCCGTCGCGGCCGGACTGCACGAGTTCGTCGCCGGGCTGCCCGGCGGGTACGGCACCGCCGTCGGCGAGCGCGGCTCCGCCCTGTCCGGCGGCCAGCGCCAGCGGGTCGCGCTGGCCCGGGCCCTGCTGACCCGGCCGCGCGTGCTGGTGCTGGACGACGTCACCAGCGCGGTCGATCCCGCGCTGGAGCGGCGGATGGCCGGCACGCTGCGGCGGGCCGTCCGGGGCCGCACCACGCTGCTCGTCACCCGCCGCCCGGCGACGCTCGCCCTGGCCGGCCGGGTCGTGCTGCTCAGGGACGGCAGGGTGGCCGACGAGGGCACTCATGAGGAGCTGTGGGCCAGGTCGGAGCACTACCGCCAGGTGCTGGCCGAGCCCGCCCCGGCTGAGCCCGCTCCGGCCGAATCTGTTCCGGCCGAACCCGCCCCGGACGAGTCGGCTCCCGCCGAACCTGCCCCGGCCGAGCCGACTCCGGCCGAGCAGGTCCCGGCCGTGCCGGCGCCCCGCCGTGCCGTCGAGGACCTCCCGGAACGGCTCCCGCCCGCCGCACCGGCGGAACCGGGGGAGGGGCCCGGAGACGAGCCGCCCGCCGCCCGGCTCCCGGGGGACGGCACCGGGCGACCGGAGGTCCTCAGACGGGCCGGGCGGCCGGCGCGGCTGTCGGCGCGTGAACTCCTCGGCGGGCACCGGCGCGGACCGGCGGCCGTCCTCGCCCTGGTGGCGCTGGGCGCCCTCACCGGTGCGGCCGGGCCGTACCTCACCGGCAGCGGCGTCGACGAGGGCATGGTCAGCGGCTCCGCGGGGGCGCTGCTGACCGCCTCCGGCCGGTTCCTGGCCGTGGCCGCGGCCGGGTACCTGATCACCTGGGCCGCCCTGGTGGTCTCCGGCACGGTCGGCCAGCGGCTCGTCCACGCCCTGCGGCTGCGGGTCTGGGCTCACGTGCAGCGGCTCCCCGTCGAGGCCCACGAGCGCCGCCGCGGCGCCGACCTCCTCACCACCGTCGTGACCGACGTGGACACCCTGTCGGAGGTCCTCTCCTCCGGTCTGGCCACCACGGTGGTGGCGGGCCTCACCGCGGTCACGGCGCTGGCCGTGCTGGCGGCCGTCGACCTCCTGCTCGCCGCGGTGGTGCCGGCCGTACTCGTCCCGCTGCTGGCGCTCGTCGCGCTGTGCGGCCGCCGCTCCGTCGTGAACTACCGGCGGGCCCGCGAGCACACCGCCGAGGTCACCGCCCACCTGGAGCAGAGCCTGGCGGGCACCCGTGAGTCGCAGGCGTTCGGCCAGCAGGATCGCAGGCAGGCCGAGTTCAGCCGCGCCGCGGACGGCTACGCCCGGGCCAGGCTGGCCACCCAGCGCCTGATCGCCACCTTCTTCCCGCTGCTGGAACTGCTGGCCGAGGCCGGTACGGCGCTGCTGCTGGTCATCGGCGCGTCCCTGGTCGCCTCCGG
The DNA here is from genome assembly GCF_050942225.1 of Streptosporangium sandarakinum. NCBI lineage: Bacteria > Bacillati > Actinomycetota > Actinomycetes > Streptosporangiales > Streptosporangiaceae > Streptosporangium > Streptosporangium sandarakinum. Next base: position 3,860,050 of record NZ_CP192034.1, on the reverse strand, counting down.
CGAACTGGCCCCCGGCGAGCTGGTGGCCTCCGTGCTGTACCTGGCCCTGATCTTCACCCCGCTGCAGCAGGCGTTCGGGTTCTTCGACGCCTGGCAGCAGGCCCGCGTCTCACTGGACCGGATCGACGGGCTGCTCGCCGAGCCCCCGGCCGCCGCCGCGCCCGCCGGGGACGGTGAGCCGCCGCGTCCTCCGTACGGGGGCCTGGAGCTGGCCGGGGTCGGCTTCCGCTACCCGGGCGCCGCCCGCGATGTGCTGACCGGCATCGACCTGGCCGTCCGCCCGGGGGAGACCCTGGCGGTCGTCGGGCCCTCCGGGGCCGGCAAGTCCACCCTGGTCAAGCTCATCGCCCGCTTCCACGACCCGACGGCGGGCCGGCTGCGCCTCGACGGCGGGACGGACCCGGGCGTCCAGGACGGCCGCGGCGCCCGGCTGGGATACGTGCCGCAGGAGCCGTTCCTGTTCGCCCGCAGCGTCCGCGACAACATCGCCTACGGCAGGCCCGGCGCCACCGACGAGGAGGTCCGCGCGGCGGCCCGCGCGGCGGGCGCCCACGAGGTGATCGCCGCGCTGCCCGGCGGCTACGACCACGTGGTCACCGAAGGGGCCGGCTCGGTGCCCGTCGGGCAGCGGCAGCTCATCTGCCTGGCCCGGGCCCTGCTGGTCCGTCCCGATCTGCTGCTGCTGGACGAGGCGGGCGCCCACGCCGACCCGCGGGCCGCGGCGGCGATCGGCCGGGCCGCCGCCGCGCACACCACGGTCATGGTCACCCACCAGCTCACCGACGCCCGCGCCGCCGTACTGGCCGGCGGCCGCCTGGCCGAGACCGGCACCCACGAGGAGCTGATCGCCGCGGGCGGTCACTATGCCGCGATGTGGCACCGGACCGCCACGCGGTGAGCGGAGCCGGTGCGGCCGACGCGGAACCGCCGGCCCGGGAGCCCGCCCTCCGGTGGGCCGGGGGCGCGCGCCGGTCGTCACGATGGCCGGGCGCGCACCGCGTAGCCGGCCAGGGACGGTTCCAGCAGGTCGAAGATCCCGCAGGCGGCGCCGGCCACGACGGTCGCGATCTCCCGGTTGTCCCTGCCCTCCAGGGACAGGTCCATGACCTGCTGGAACAGGGTGCGGTGGGCGGTGGTGAGCAGGGCGGCCACGGCCCGGGGCGTGAGGTCGCCGGGGGTGGCCCCGGTGTCGGCGGCGAGCACCCGGGCGAGGGCGTCCTCGCGTAGTTCGTGCAGTTCGCGAAGCCGGGCGGTGAGGGTGGGGCTGTCGGCGATCATCCGGGCGAAGTCCGGGCCGGAGAAGCCGATCACGGCGTCGTGCCGTTCGACGGCGGCCAGGAACTCCCGGCGCAGGGCGGCCAGCGCCGACTCGCCCTCGGCCCGGGCGGCGACGGTGCGGGCCAGGCTCGCGATGAAGGTCTCGTGGGTGTCGAGGGCGAGGTCTTCCTTGCGCGGGAAGTAGTTGGTGACGGTCATCTTGGCCACCTGGGCCGCGGCCGCGATCTCGGCGATGGTCACCTTCTCGAACCCGTGCTCGATGAACAGCCGGGTCGCGGTGTCGGAGATCGACTGATGGGTCTGCTGCTTCTTCAGCTCGCGGAGTCCTGCGGTCATGGCGCCCATCCTCTCACAGACCGACCAAAATATGTAATTGACATAAATTTAGGTTCGGCATAAATTCGGTCGCGTCCCGAACGAGAGGAACCCGCATGAACCTGCGCGTCACCCCAGGAGAACCGCTGCGCCTGATGAGCGTGCACGCCCATCCCGACGACGAGTCGAGCAAGGGCGCCGCGACACTGGCCAAATACGTCGCCGAGGGCGTGGACGTCCTGGTGGTCACCTGCACCGGAGGAGAGCGCGGCGACGTGCTCAACCCCGCGATGGACCGGCCGGGCGTGCGGGAGAACCTCGCCGGGATCCGGCGGGCGGAGATGGCCGCGGCCCGGGAGATCCTCGGCGTGCGGCAGCGTTTCCTGGGATTCACCGACTCCGGGCTCCCCGCCGCGGGCGAGCCGCTGCCCGAGGACTGCTTCGCCGTCACCCCGCAGGAGGAGGCGGCGGGGCGGCTCGTGGCGCTGATCCGCGAGTTCCGCCCGCACGTCGTCGTGACCTACGACGAGACCGGCGGCTACCCGCATCCCGACCACGTCAGAACCCACCAGGTGACGGTGGCCGCCTTCGAGGCGGCCGGCGACCCCGGCCGTTTCCCCGGGGCGGGCGAACCATGGCGGCCGGCCAAGCTGTACTACCACGGTGCCCTGTCGAAGGCGTGGTTCCGGACGATGCACGACGCGCTGACCGCGCGCGGCCTGGATTCGGCCATGCACGCCGTACTGGCCGAGTTCCCCGACGACGCTCCCGAGCCGGAGTTCACCACGCGCGTGCCCTGCGCGGAGTACTTCGCGGTCAGGGACCGGGCGCTGCTCGCGCACGCCACCCAGATCGACCCGGACGGCGGGTTCATGCTGCACGACCGGGACGTCGAACGGGAGGTCTGGCCCACCGAGGACTATCGCCTGGCGCGCTCGCGCGTCGAGGTGGTCCTGCCCGAGGACGACCTGTTCGCCGGCCTGCGCACCTGCGAGCGCGGACAAGGCCGGGGCCCGGCCCCCGCCTCTACAACTGGGTGGTGATCTCCGCGACCAGTTGCCGGGCCGTGCGGCCCGCGCCGATCAGGGTGGCCGAGGCCGGGCCGGTCCAGTCGCCGTAGCCGAGCAGGTGCAGGCGTGGCTCGGCCACGGCGCGGGTGCCGTCAGTGGGGACCGCGCCGCCGGGGGCGCGCAGCCGCAGCGGGGCCAGGTGCCCGAGCGCGGGACGGAACCCGGTGCACCACACGATCACGTCGCATGCCGCCGTGCTGCCATCGGCCCACACCACTCCGTCAGCGGTGAGGGCCGAGAACATCGGCTCGGCCTTCAGGACGCCGCGGTCGCGGGCTTGGCGCACCGGGGCGACGGCGACGATGTCACCCAGGTCACCGATGCTTGCGGCGTTCTGCCCGGCCTGGATCGCCTGGTGGCGGCGGGTGGCCAGGTCGAACAGGGCGCGGCCGTCGATCTCGTCGGGCAGCAGCCGGGGTGGCCGCAGGGTGACCCAGGTCGCCTGGGCCACGGTGGAGACCTCGGCGAGGATCTGGGCGGCGGAGTTGCCGCCGCCGACGACCAGCACGCGCTTGCCGCGGAACGGCTCAGGCCCGCGGTAGCCGGCGGTGTGCAGTTGCTCGCCGCCGAAGTCACGTATGCCGGGGTAGTGAGGGACGTAGGGGCGCCACCAGGTGTCGGTGGCGCTGATGACGATGCGGGCGTGCCAGGTGCCCGTGCCGGACTCCACGGCCAGGTGTTCACCCGCGCGCCGGACGGCCCGCACGGCGGCGGGGCGGACGATCGGCAGCCGGTAGCGCTGCTCGTAGTCGGTGAGGTAGGCGACGACGTGAGCGGCGTCCGGATAGCCGCCGTCGGCCGGGATCGGCATCATGCGGCCGGGCAGCGAGCTGTACTGCGCGGGCGAGAACAGCCGCAGCGACGGCCAGGCATGCCGCCAGGCGCCGCCTGGGGTCTGCTGGGCGTCCAGGACGACGAAGTCGACGCCCGCCCGCCGCAGGTGGTAGCCGGCCGCCAGCCCGGCCTGCCCGGCGCCGATGACCACGACATCGACCGGGCGCGCCGCGTCGGTCATACGGTGAGCAGTTCCACGTCCACCGGGCCGTTCTGCGCCCCGGCCGGGGCGGCGAGCGGTGCGAACAGCGCGCCCAGCTTGTTCACCACCTCGGGGATGATCCGGTAGTAGACCCAGGTGCCGCGGCGTTCGCCGTCGATCAGCCCGGCGGTGCGCAGCACCTTCAGGTGGTGGGAGATCGTGGGGGCGGTCAGGTCGAACACGCCGGTCAGGTCGCACACGCACGCCTCACCGCCGGCGTGGGAGCCGATCAGCGACAGCAGGCGCAGCCGCACCGGGTCGGCGACGGCTTTGAGCAGCGTGGCCAGCTCGGCGGCGTCGGCCTCACCGAGCGGCTCGCGGGCGATCGGCGCGCAGCACTGGGTGGTGGAGGGGGCGGCCATGACGCGACTCCTTATTTCGATGCCGGTCTAAACTATAGGCGGTGGTGGGTGAGCAGCGCGAACGCCGCGAGTCCGCAGGCCGCGGCCACCGCCCCCACCACCCACCCGTACCCGACCACCTGGGCCGGGTGCTGCCGGCCTTCAGCGCGCCGGCGGCAGTGGGACGGCGCGGATGCGCAGCGGGTCAGCCGCAGCAGCCGCCGCCCGACTCCGCCGAGGCACCCACGCCTGCGAGCGGGAGCGGGGCGGACAGCAGGCCACCGCTGACGCCGCCGGCCAGGCCGACCCGCTGCTCCTGGGCCTCGGCCAGGCTGGAGGAGCACACCCCGGTCTCAGGCAGGTCGAGTCGCACGTCCCGGGCGGCCTCCCAGTCGCCGGCCAGCGCGGCGACGACCGAGCGGGCCTGCTCGTACCCGGTGGCCAGCAGGAACGTGGGGGCGCGGCCGTAGCTCTTGACGCCGATGGCGTAGTAGCCGCCCTCGGGGTGTGCCAGCTCGTCCACGCCGTGGGCGGGGACGGTGCCGCGGGAGTGCCGGTTGGGATCGATCAGCGGCGCCAGCGCGCGAGTGGAACCGAGAATCGGATCCAGGTCCAGGCGTAGCTCGGCGGCGACGGAGCGATCGGGGCGGTAGCCGGTCGCGCTCACGATCCGGTCCACGGTGATCGACCGCTCGGCGCCGGAGCAGGAAGTCGATGCCGCGTTCGGCCAGGTGCGCGGCGGCGGCCAGGCCGATGGGGCCCGCGCCGATCACGGCCACCGGCAGATCGTCCCGCCACCCCGAGGTGGCCTGCCGGGAGGCCGTGACCTGCTCGATCGCGATCGTGGTGGGGCCGCAGCAAATGTCGCTCATGACTGTTTCTCCAGGTGGCGAAAGGGGGGTTGGCGGAAGGACGGAAACGTGGCGTGGAGGCGGGCGCGCTCGATGGCGGCATCGGCGCGGCAGTCGAGGTGGCACACCCGCGAGGTGGCCTTGTCGACGGTGAGAGCCGTCCGCTCAGCGGCCGAGCGGCGGCGTCGGGCGAACAGAGCGCGCATCACGCATCCATTTATATAGAAGTTCATCTAAGCAGTAGCCATCTTGCGCCACTGCTTAGATGAAAGTCAAATCAGTCTCCGAGGTGGCCATTGTTCTGGGCTCATGTGAGTCCCTACGGCCGAGTTCGCCTGGATATGGAAACCCGGCTCGACCTCACGGCCTCGGACGTTCAGAGCCCGTCAGAGCAGGGTTCCTCCTGAGACGTCCAGCCAGTGGCCGGTCACCCAGCGGCTGTCGTCGCAGGCCAGGAAGGCCACCGCGTCGGCCACGTCCGCGGGGGTGCCCACGCGGCCCATGGGAGACAGCGACGACAGCCAGGTCAGTGCGTCCCCGACGAGTCTGCCCTGGTGCATGTCGGTGTCGATGACGCCGGGCGCCACGGTGTTGACGGTGATCGCGCGTGGGCCGAGTTGCTTGGCGAGCGTCGAGGTGAGCACGTCGAGCGCGCCTTTGGACATGGCGTAGCTGATGGACTGCGGCATGGCCGAGCCGCGGGTCAGCATGGTGGAGATGTTGATGATCCTGCCGCCGTCGCGTAGCCGGGGCAGTGCGAGCCGGGTGATGAAGAACGGAGCGGTGGCGTTGACCGCGAAGATGCGCTCGAACTGCCGTCTGGTGACGTGCTCGATGCCGGGCTCGTCGTTGAGGATGCCGGCGTTGTTGACCAGGATGTCCAGCCCGTCGGCGCGTGCGTCGAAGGCGGCCCACAAGCGTTCGGCGTCGCCGGGCGTGCCCAGTTCGGCTTGCAGGGCGAAGGCCTGCCCGCCTGCCGCCTCGATGGCGGCGACGGTTTCCTCGGCGGCCTGCTCGTTGCCGCCGTAGTGGACGGCGACGCGGGCGCCGTCATCGGCCAGGCGTTGGGCGATGGCCCGGCCGATTCCCCTGCTCGCACCGGTGACGAGGGCGGTCTTGCCATGAAGGGTGTGCATATTGTCTTCCTGCAGTGTGAGATGAAGGAGGCGGAGGTCGTCTGCCGGCGGTGCGCGGACCTGGCCGGGCGCGTTGCGGGCACGTGTCGAGCCCGACGCGCGCCGGGTCATCATCCGTGAGGGCGGAGGGCATGACCCCGGGATGCGATGGGCTGATGGCCTGCACATGGCGGGCCTGACAGGGCCGCGAACAGATGTGCCAAGCGATGATCTCGGCCACGCTGGGTGGCGCTGCTCGATGCCAGGGCGATCAAGCTTGAGGCCGGCCCTGCCGGGTGCTCTGAAGGAAGTCCAGGGTGGCCAGTTCGTTCACGGTCGCCTGAAGCTCATCGACGCGGGCGCGGCCGATCCGGACGAGTTCTTCACCCACGGCGACCCATTGTTCGAGATCGCGGGAAAGAGGCGGGATGCCGGCGAGAATGTCGGCGCTCTCCTTGAGGGTGAGGCCCACCCGTTGCGCGGCGAGGGCGAGTTTGATCCGGCAGATCGCATCGACGGTGAAGCGGCGGGCGTTGCCGCTGTTGCGGTGACCGGTGATCACACCGTAGCGCTCGTAGAAGCGCACGGCGTTGGCCGTCACCCCGGCGGCGGCGGCCACCTGCCCGACCGTGAGCGAGGCCGGGTTCGCCTCGAAGGCGAGGTGGTCGGTGATGGTCATCGCACACCTTCCGCCTTCACAGCTGAATCTCGCCGGCCCAGTATCGCCGAAACCCGTCCTGGGGAGCGCAACCGCACGACCAGGGCAAGCGACATCACGATGCAGGCTGCCGCCTGGGTCGACCGCAGGGCATCCACGGCGGCGATCACCTGAGCGGCTCTGTCCGCCGTGCCCGAGCCGGCCATGTCGATGAGCGACGCGCCGCCGGTCATCGCGGCGGCCAGCACCGTGAACAGTGCGCTGACCGCCACCGTGCCCATGCCGTTGGCGACCGTGTTCACCAGGGACAACAGCGCGGAACCGGAAGTCAGGTCAGGGCCATGGAGGTCCCGGCTGGAACTGGACATCGTCGGCATCATGACCGCTCCGGTGCCCGCCCCCTGCAGGAGCCCCAGCACGCCGAGCACCGGGTAGGGGGTGTCCGGCCGGAGGATGGCCACCTGGAGGAGACCGGCGCCGATGGCGAGGCCAAGCCCGGTACCGACGACCAGCCGGGGACCGAGCCGTTCCAGGAGCCGGGCGGCGATCTGCAGGCTGACGCCCATGCCGACCGCGCCGGGAACCATCAGCGCGGCCGTGACCGACGCGCCGTCGCCGCGCAGCACCTGCACGTAGGCAGGCATCAACAGGGCCGAGCCGAAGTACGGAGCCGCGTACAGGGCCAGGATCGCGGCGCCTCTGCCGAACGTCGGGTTCCGCAGCAGACCGATCCGCAACAGCGGTTCGGGATGGGTCAACGCCCGGGCCGAGAACACCGCGACCAGCATCGCACCGATGGCGGCTGTGGCGATCCGCACCCAGGCAGGACCGTCTTGGGCGCTGATGCCGTAGGCCACCGCGACGATGCCGGGAACCAGCAGCGCCGCTCCGGCCAGGTCGAGCCGGACCCCCCGTCCACGGGCGGGGTCGGCCGGTAGCCAGGCCAGCGTGCCCGCGGCTCCCAGCAGCGCCAGCGGCACGGTGATGAAGAACAGTCCCCGCCACGACCCCGCGCCCAGGAAGGCCGCGCCGAGTACCGGGCCCAGGATCGGCCCGATCAGCATCGGCAGGCCGGTGACCGCCATCATCCGGCCGCGCCGTTCGGGCGCGACCGCGCCGAACCCGATCGCCATGCCCAACGGCGCCATCAAACCACCGCTGAGCCCCTGCGCCGCCCGTGCGGCGACCAGCCAGCCCAGGCCGCCGGCCGCGCCGGCGGCACCGGAGGCGACCGCGAAACCGGCCAGTGCCACCAGGTACACCCGCCGGGCCCCCCAGCGTGCGGCGAGACCGGCGGCGAGCGGCATGGTCGCCACCATGGCCAGCGTGTACGCGGTGATGATCCACTGTACGACGGTCAGCGACGTACCGAACGCCGCCATCAGCTGCGGCAGCGCCACCGCGACGATCGTGGCGTCCAGCACCGCCATCAGCCCGCCGGACGCCAGCACGACCGCGGCGCGCAGCTCCGGCCGGGTCAGCTTGTTCACCTTCGACCGGCCAGGTCCGTGAGCCGGAGGGAACGCAACGCACGCGCCCACGTACGCAGTTCGCTCATCATCGCGTGGAGCGCCTGCGCCGTGCCGGGCGGCGGAAGGAAGCGGCCTTCGGTGTCCAGGTGCTCCCACGTCATCGGTATCAGCACCGACTCACGGACCGTGGTCGCCCGAAGCTCGGGGAAGACCGTCCGCAACTGCTCCACGGCCCTGATGCCGCCGGAAGCGCCGTATCCGACGAACGCGACCGGCTTGTACGCCCACTCGGTGAAGTGCCAATCGATCGCGTTCTTCACCGGCGCCGGGAAGCTGTGGTTGTACTCCGGTATGAGGAACACGAATCCGTCGGCGCCCGCGAGCCGGTCCGCGACCGGGGACGCGGCCGCGCCGCCCGGCTGCAGCTCGTGCATCGGCAGCGAGACCGTGGCCAGGTCGATCATGTCGAGGTCGAGCCAGTCGATCGCGGTCAGCTCGCGCTCCAGCCACGCGGCGAGAGGGTCGGCCAATCTGGGCTTGCGCACGCTTCCGATCACCACGGCGATCCGGAGCCGGCTATCGAAGTTGCCTTCTGTCATGGCACCGACGCTAGAAGTTCGCCTATAGGCGAACTCAAATCGACCGGTGACCACCGGCCGTTACCTGACCGACCGATCCGGCGACCTCCACACTGCTCTTCGCGGTGATGAACGGACTCACGGTGGTGATCGTCCTGCGGGTGCGACTCGGCGCGGTCCGTGACATCCTGGCGGCCGGGCTGACCCTGCTGCCGTGGTCGGCCGCGATGGCCGTCGCCTCATGGCTCTCCGGCGCCCGGCTGGTTCCGCAACATGGGCTCCGCGTCCTGTTCACGGGGCTGGTCGCCGCCACGGCCGCCACCGCCGCTCTCATGGCGGCGCCCGTCGGCCCCCCGGATGCGATCGACACCAGAATGGACGCCTGAGCCGATGTCACCACTGTCACCGCCGCGCTTCGCCGTCGGCGAGGGTTACGCGTTCTACCAGGGGCCGTCGGCGGACGGCGTCTTCCACCGGCACGCCGCCTTCCAGGTCGCCGTCGCCGTCCGGGGCGAGGTCGTCATCGTCGACGCGGCCGGCACACCGCACCGGGCGGCGGCGCTGATCGTGCCGCCCATGGTGCGGCACCGGCTGCTCCCCACGGGGAACCTGCGGACCTTCTTCGTCGATCCGCACTGCGCGTTCGCCGACCGGCTGCGCGAGCGCCGCGACTCCGGGGTGGCCCCGGCTCCCGAGCTGTACGGGCTCGGCGAACACGACATCCGCCGCGCAGCCGTACATTCGGCGGGGGAGCTCGACCCCCGGCTGCGGGAGGCCATGAACGTCATGGCGGGGGAGCGGATCTCGATGCCGGACCTCGCCGCGCGGGTCGGCCTGTCGCCTCAGCACCTGCGCGGCCTGGCGCGGCGGCAGCTCGGCATGCCGCTGACGCGCTGGCGCGCCTGGCAGCGCCTGCGCAGGGCGGCCGAGGCGCTGCGCGAGAGCCGGCCCGTGGCCACGGCGGCGGTGCTGGGCGGCTTCGCCGACCAGGCGCACCTCACCCGTCAGATGCGCGAGATGATGGGTCTGACCCCGGCGACCGTACTGTCCCTCCTGCGCTCCGCCTCCACCGCCGATCAGGCCCGGCGGGCGAGGTAGACCGAGATCGAGCCGCTGATCGTCGGCACCACCTCGGCCTCCCGGACGTCGCGGAACCCGGCCTCCGACATCAGGCGGGGCAGGACGCCGTCGGCGTTCGGCTGGGTGTCCCGGCGGCCGTCGGCGAGCTGCACCGTGCGGAACGCCAGCCGCATCGACCGGGTGCGCTGGAGCCCGTAGTCGGCGACCACCAGCTTCCCGCCGGGCCGCAGCACCTCGTGCATCGAGGCGAGCACCGCCCTTTTCATCGCCATCGGGCATTGGTGGAGCACCAGGCTGGAGACCACGGTGTTCACCCCACCGCCACCGGTCACCTCCGTCAGCGCGTCGCCCATGCCGACCCGCCACCGCACCGCCGCCCCGGCGGCGTCGGCCTTACGCCGTGCCACCGCCAGCACCTCGGGGTCCGGATCGACGCCGATGACGTGTGCGCGCGGCTCGATACGGCTGAGCAGCAGCGCCGTCGAACCGGTGCCGCAGCCCACGTCGACGATCACATCGTCCGGCCGCGGCGCGACGTGCATCGCGAGCAGGCACCGCCACAGACGCTCGCGGGTCAGCGTGATCACGGCGTCGTAGAAACGGGTGGGAGCGAAACGGCCCAGGGCGGGGGTGAAGGACTGCTCGGTCATGTCCGCAGTGTCGGCCGTACGGCCCGCCCCGGTCTTGAACGAACCGCTGACGCCCGGCGCCGGCGCCACCTCGCGCACCGGGACCCGGTGTGCGACCGGGCCCTCGGCCGGCTCCACGGGGAGCGGCAGGTGTGACCGCGTCACTCACCATTCCGGCGGCGCGTCAGGAGGATCCACCGGATATCTGCCGCGCCGCCGGAACGCCGTCCCCGTCGTCATCCGGCGCCGCCGCGGCGGGTTCGATCTCCGGCGCGGTGGCGGTGTCACCGGTGAGCCGGCGCAGCCGGGTGAGGGTGTGGTCGAGCTGTGTCGCCAGGTGGGGGATGGTCGCCGGCGGCAGGTACGCCTCCGCGCCGGCGTCCAGCATGCGCCGTACCGGGCCGTGGTAGTTGACCCCGAGCTCGTCGTCATCGATCTCGGTGATGACGAGCCGGGCTTCCGGGAACATCGACCGGAGGCTCCCGATCAGCTGGGGGCTGATCGGCGGTGTCAGCAGTACGTCGGCCGTCCTGGGGGCGGCGTGCATGTCGAGCACGACGTAGTCCGGGCCGAGCTTGTCGGACAGCGACACCCGGGCCGACGCCGACAGCTTCATCGCCGTGGCGACGACCGTCACGCCGTCGTAGTCGATCGGAGGTCGTTCGTCCGGAGGTCGTTCGCCGGTCTCCTCCGCGGTGGCGGGGTCGACGACGGCGCCGTGGAGCACGGGAAGGGTGCTGGAGATCACCGCGATCCGCTCGCCACCCTTTGTGACGGCCAGTTCCTCCCCGGGTTCGAGGGCGTCGACGAGCGCCAGGACATCCTCGGGAAGGCGGGTGACGTCGATCGACCGGGCGGCCCGCGCGGCGCGCTTGCCCGCCATCAGGGCCGGAACGCGCTCGGGGCGGCGGATGGAGGCGGTGCCATGGAACAAGATTCTTCCACATCGGCCCGCTGTTCCCCCGGAAGACGGCGACCGTGGACCTGAGACGAGCGATCGGTCTCCCCGCTCCACGTCACCGGCGCCGGCCGACGGTGAGGACGTCCGGCCGGTGGCGGGTGAGCCGTCCGGCCGGTGGCGGGTGAGCCGTCCGTCCGGGCGCGCGACGAGGAGGCTACCGCCGGACGTACTCCCGGATGGCCAGGGTGGCGGCCAGGAGATACGGGCCGAGCAGCAGAGCCGCGCACAGCAGCGCGTACCAGAACCGCGAGCTGAGCGGTCCGAGCAGCAGCCCCTCGGCCGCCCACGCCAGCACGGCCACCGCGACGGGGGCCACGAAGAAGACGAACCAGGCCAGCACCACGGCGAACCCGGCCAGCCACACCCACCGGAACCACCGCCCGGCCCGCACGTCGGCGGGCGCGGCCGAGTCCAGCTCCGCGGCCTGCGCCGGGGTGAGCCCGCCGAACGCACGCCGCAGCAGCAGCGTCTTGACCCGCCACAGGTCGCGGCAGCCGAGCGCGTTGACCAGCACCCCGTACAGGTCGGTGCGCAGGAAGACCATGCACTGCCACAGCAGGCCCGCCAGCTTCACGAACACCCAGGTCGAGAGCGTCGCGTCCACCACGGGGTCCGGCGACCACGCTCCCTGCCGGATCAGCAGACGGGCGCCCAGCAGCAGGCTGAGCAGGACCACGTCCACCGCCATCCCGCCGAGCAGCGGCCCGTAGCGGCGACGGCGCGGCACCGTCCAGATCTGGGAGAGATCGGTCTCCAGGACGAGCAGCATCATCCGCCGGTCCACCCCGAACCGGGACTCGACGCCGATCGCCCGGGCGGCGAGCCAGTGCCCGCACTCGTGCAGAAATGTCGAGACCAGGACGAACGGCATGAGCAGCAGCGCGCTCAGCCCGATGTCGTCGAGCAGGAACGCGTCCCGGGCCGGGTCCGGGAAAAGGGACGGCGAGACGACGAAGACGGCCAGGCAGAGCAGTGCGAGGACGGCGTAGCAGGCCCAGGCCACCGGTCCGAAGAAGGGGCGGGCCACGCGCCGGCTCACCCCCGCCATCCAGCGCCGCATCTGGATGGGCGCGGTGCGCACGGCCCGGCGTTCCACGTCGGGCCGGTCGTCGACGAATCCCAGCTCGGCGAGGGTCGCCACGAACGACGGCATGTCCACGGGCTCACCGGCGAACGCCTCGGCCTCGGCCGCGGCCTCCTCCTCGGTCGCGCCGCGCAGCAGCGCCGAGATCACCACTCCGCCCACGGCGGGCATGGACACGAAGGTGCCGGTGGCGGGATCGCCGACCAGGACCTCGTCGCCCTCCTCGACCACGCTGAGCGGGCGCAGTTGGACCGTGCCGCTCATCGGCTCACCGCCGGGCCAGCGCGCACGCCGGGCAATCGGGGTCGCGGGGGAACGGTTGCCACACCGGGGCGAGCCCGTCGAGCAGGTCGATGACGACCCGGGACCCGGCCGCGCGCGGCTGCTCGACGCCGGTCAGGTAGCGCATGGCCTCGTAGGCGACCAGCGACCCGACCTGCATCGCCATCGGCCCGGTGAGACCGTTGGCGAGCCGCAGCCCGCGGGTGAGCCGCTGGGCGACCGCCGCGGTCGTGCGCTCCCGCGGATCGGGGAGGTCGGACTCGTCGCAGCGCAGGCAGGCGCTCACGCCCGGGTCGACGGAGAAGTAGATGAGCTGGGTGCGGGTCATCCCGCCGGCGACCCAGGGGACGCCCGCGCGCAGCGCCGCCTCGTTGACCCACAGGTTCGCGTCCGGATCGCCGTCGAGGCCGCCGGCGATCAGGTGGACGTCCCCGGTGAGGTCTTTGAGGTCGTCCGGGCCGGAGATCCACCGGTCCACGGCGCGGACCTCGATGCCCGGGTCGTACTCGCGCACCCATTCGGCGGCGCGGTCCACCTTCGACCGGCCGACGTCGGCGTGCCGGTAGAGGAACTGGCGGGCGAAGTTGCGCGGAGCGATGTCGTCGCGGTCCACCAGTGTCAGCGCGCCGACGCCGAGCCCGGCCAGGCACTGCACGAGGGACGAGCCGCCGCCGCCCGCGCCGAGCACGAGGACGTGGGAGTCTCGCAGCCGCCGGACGAACTCCGCCCGCGACCTGCCGAGACGGGCGAAGACCCCGAAGAACGTCAGGTTGGAGAAGTGCCGCTCGTCGGCGTCCGGGTCGCCCAGCAGGCGTTCGGCGGCGTCCTCGACCAGGCCGAGGGAGTCGAGCCCGGCGAGACCGTCGCGGACGTCGTCTTCCGTGACGGCCACGCCTCGCGCGCTCAGCGCCGCGCTCAGTTCCTCCGCCGTGGCCGGCCCGCGGGCCAGCTCGTCGAGGAGCGCCGCGATCCGGCCGTCCGGATCGGCCAGCGTGTACGCCTCGCGCGGGTCGTGGACCACCACCAGCTCGTCACCGAGAGACTCCCAGGCGCACTCTTTCAACATCACCTGCATCGCTCATCCGCATCGCTCGTCGGGAGGAAGAGGACCGGGAGGCGGCCAGAGCCGCCTCCCGGCCTATTGAGAGGCGGTGCCTCAGGTCATGAACTGGGTCGCCTTGACGGCCTCGACCTTGCGAACCTCGATCTTCACCTTGTCCACCTCCTTCTTTCCGATGTCCTTGATCAAGGTCCTCCCTTCGCCCACAGAAACCGCATATGGTCGCCATAGAAGGGACAGAACCGCTGATCGTTCGGGGAGACGAAGTGGATTTCGCGGTCCTCGGACCGGTCCGGGCCGCCGACGCCGGGCGGCCGATCCGGCTGGCTTCCAAGGCTCGTACGGTGCTCGGCGTCTTCCTGCTCCACCCGAACACCGTCCTGTCCAGGGACCGGCTGATCGCCTCGGTGTGGGACGACCCGCCCCGGTCCGCCCTGCCGAACCTCCAGACGTACCTGACCGCGCTGCGCCGCGCCGCGATCGAGGTCGAGACCGTGCCGTACGGCTACCGCCTGTGCCTGGGCCCCGACCGGCTCGATCTGCTCGCCTTCGACGAGGCCGTGCGGCAGGCCCGGCTGGAGGCGGCGCGCGGCGACGCCGCCACGGCGAACCGGCTGTTCACCGAGGCGCTGGCGCTGTGGCGCGGCCGGCCGGCAGAGGACGTGCCGCTGGCCGCGGCGATGCAGGCGCGCGTCGCCGAACTGGAGGAGCGCCGGGAGAACGCCCGGCTCGGCTGGATCGACGTGCGCCTGCGGCTCGGACTGCACGACGAGCTCGTCGGTGAGCTGACGCCGCTGGTGGAGGCCGCGCCGCTCAACGAACGCCTGTGGCACCGGCTCATGCTGGCGCTGCACCGGGCGGGCCGCCGCGCCGAGGCGCTGGAGGCGTACCGGCGGGCCCGCTCGACGCTCGTCGCCGAGCTGGGCGTGGAACCCTCCCAGGAACTACGCGGCCTGCAGGCGGCGATCCTCGACGACGCCCCCGTCCCGGCTCCCGCGCTGGAGACGGTCCGGGAACCCGCCTGGACGGGGATCTGCCTGCTCCCGGCCGACATCGCCGACTTCTCCGGCCGCGAGGGCGAGACCCGCGACCTGGTCGCCGCGCTGGACGGCACCGGGACGGCACCGGTGATCGTGACGGTGTCGGGGCCGCCCGGGGTCGGGAAGAGCACGCTGGCGGTCCATGTCGCGCATCTGGTGCGGAAGCGGTATCCCGACGGGCAGCTGTTCGTCCGGCTGTGCGACGCCTCGGCGTCGCCCCGCGACCCGTCCGACGCGCTCGCGGAGCTGCTGCGGACGCTCGGCGTGGACTCCGCCGGCATGCCCTCCTCCGTCGGGGAGCGGGCGGCGATGTACCGGGCCAAGATCGCCGACCGGGCGGTTCTCGTGCTGCTGGACGACGCGGCCGGCGAGGCCCAGGTGGAACCGATGATCCCCGGGACCCCCGGATCGGCGGTCCTCGTCACCTCCCGTGGGCCGCTGCCCGCGCTGCCCGGCGCGATCGCGTACGCGCTGGACGTGCCGCCGCCCGCCGATGCCCGCGATCTGCTCGCCGGCGTGGCCGGGGCGAGCCGGGTGGCGAGCGACCCCGAATCGGCGGAGGCGATCATAGGCGCCTGCGGGCGGTTGCCCCTCGCGCTGCGCATCGCCGGGGCGCGGCTGGTGACCCGGCCGGCCTGGCCGCTGGCCGAGCTGGCGCGGCGGCTCGCCGACGCCTCGGCGCTGAACGAACTGCGTGCGGGCCACCTGGACGTCCGTGCCACGTTCGAGGCGAGCTACGCGGCGCTGTCGGCGCCCGCGCGGCACGCGTTCCGGCTGCTCGGGTCGGTGGCCGCCGACGGCGTGGCCGCCTGGACGGTGGCCGCGCTGGCGGGCACGAGCACGCACGACGTGGACGGCCCCCTGGAGGAGCTGGCCGCCGCCGGGCTGGTCACCGCCGGTGACGCCGACGCCGCGGCCGAACCCCGCTACCGCATGCACGACCTGCTGCGCGGCTTCGCCGCCGAGTTGTTCGCCGCCGAGGAGAACGGGCGGAGCCGGACGGCGGCGCTGCGCCGGGTCGCCGCCACGGCCCGGGACCACGCCGCCGCCGCCGCTCGCGAACTGCCCCTCGCCTTCGCCCCGCCGCCGCCCGGTGTCCCGGCCCGGACACCGCCCTGTCCGGAGGGCGGCGCCTGGCTGACGGCGGAGCGCGGCGTGCTCGTCGCCGTGGCCGAGACCGCCGCCCGCGCCGGGCTGGTGCGCGAGGCGGCCGAACTCGCCTACGCGCTGGCGCCGTTCCTGATCGTGCGCGGTTTCCACGACGACGCCGTCCGCGTGCTGGGGACGGCCGCCGACGCCGCCGCGGCGGCGGGGGACGTCACCGCTGAGACGCACCTGCGGCTGGTGCGCGCCGATGTCGAGGTGGACCGCATACGCGCCCGCAGGGTCGCCGGCGAGTTCCGCCGTCTGCTCGGCCGCTGCTCACAGGACGGGGATCGGCACGCCGCCGCGTACGCGTTGCTCGGGGTCGCCGCCACCCTGGAGACGGACCTGGGGTCCGCGCTCGCCACCGCCACCCTGGCCGCCAGGCGGTTCGACGCGCTGGGCGACCCGCACGGCCTGCTGAGCGCGTGGACCGAGATCGCCGCGGTCCAGTTCTACCTGGGCCGCTACGACGACGCCGCGGCGACCTGCCGCCGGGCCCTCGCCCACGCCGAGGGACACAGCGCCGTCCACCGGGCCCGCTTCCTGCGCACGCTCGGCGTCGCCCGCTACGAGACGGGCCACGTCGAGGAGGCGATCGGCCACTACCGGGCCTGTCTGGACCTCTGCCGGGACCTGCGGTGGGCCACCGGGGAACGGCTGGCGCTGCGCCGGCTGGCCCAGGCCGAGGCCGCGCTGGGCCGTCATGACACCGCCATCGGCATTCTCGACCGGTGCGCGGAGATGTACGTCAACGCCGGAGACACCCAGGGAGAGGCGCTGATCGCCTACACGCTGGGCGAGATCAGCCGGTGGCGGGGCGACGAGCGCGCCGCGCTGGCCCACTTCACCGCCTGCCTCCACCGGCTCGACCCGCTCAACGAACACGTCTGGTCCGCCCGCACCCGCGACCAGATCGCCCGCTCCCGGGCCGCCCTCGGCTGACCGGTCACGCGGTGCCCGTGGTCGCGCCACGGCCCGGGTGTGTGACGTCTCCTCTTCCGGCGTGCCCGGCGATGCGATCAGCAACTCTTGTCGCGGGTGGGCAGGTTTCCGGTGGTCAGGAAGGAGGTGACGGTCTGGTCGCCGCAGGTGTTGCCGTTGGCGAGGTAGACACCGTGACCGCCGGAGTCGACGGCCACCATGCGAGCCCGCTGCCCGAACGCCCGGCGCATCTTCAGCGCTCCGCTGTAGGGCGTGGAGGGGTCACGCAGGTTCTGGATGAGCAGGACGTTGGCGGGCCCACGCGAGGTGACGCGCACGGGGGGTTCGGCGGGCTTGAAGGGCCAGAACTGGCACGGCCCCGCGTTGACGGGCATGCCCGCGGTCAGCGGGTGGGCGGACCGGCTGCTCGCCACCTGGCGCTCGTATCCGCTGGTCGAGTCCTGCCATTCGACGTCGTTGCACATGGTGGCGCCGGCGGTGGCGGCGGTGTTCTGCATGGCGGCGGCCGGGGGCGTGTTCGGCGGAGGCAGTTCGCCGGTGGTCAGGGCGGCGTGCATGAGGGTGGCGAGCATGGGGAAGTTCGCGTCGGAGTACAGGGCGTTGAGCATGGTCTCGCGCAGGAGGTTGCCGTTCAGTTCTTCTGGATCGGCGCCCGGCCAGGGCAAGGGCTCGCGGTCCAGCTCGGCGGCGAGGTCGAGGAAGGTTCGGCGGACCTGCGCCGGGTCGGTGCCGAGGCCGTACTCGCCGTCGCGGGTCGCGGCCCAGGCGGCGAAGTCGGGGAAGCGGTCTTCCACGCCGACGGTGTAGTTGGCCAGCCACTGGCGCGCCACGCGGCGCGGATCGGGATCGTCGTTGCTGTCCAGGATGACCCGGTCGGTGCGCTGCGGGAACATGGTGGCGTAGACGGCGCCCGCGTAGGTGCCGTAGGAGACGCCCCAGTAGGAGATCTTCTTCTCGCCCAGCGCCTGGCGGATGCCGTCGATGTCGCGGGCCTCGTTGCGGGTACTGATGTGCCGGATGAGCGGTCCGCCGTTGCGGGCGCAGGCCTCGGCGATCCTGCGTGACCAGGCGAGGTTGTCCGCGATGCCGCCGTCGGCGTCGGGATACGGCTTGAGCTTGGTGACCGACAGGTCGCCGGTTGCGAGGTCGCACGAGACAGGCGAGCTCTGGCCCACGCCGCGCGGGTCGAACCCGATGATGTCGTAGCGGTCGAGCACGTCCTGCGGCAGTTTCTTGACCTGGACGCTGGGGCGGTTCAGGCCGGGGCTGCCCGGTCCGCCGGGGATGAGCAGCAGCACGCCACGGCGCAACGCGGGCTTGGCGGTCTTGATCCGCGACACGGCCAGCGAGATCGTCGGCCCGCCGGGCTTCCGGTAGTCCATGGGGACCCGCAGGGTGGCGCATTCCTGGCGCGGATCCACGCCGGAGCCCGCGGGGCAGGAGGCCCACGAGGTGGCCGCCGCCTGGGCGGGGGTCATGAGGGCCGTGGCAAGGATGGCGGTGGACGCTCCGACGGCGGACAGTCTCGCGAGGCTTCGCATCAGGATTTCCCTTTAGTGATCGTTCGGCTTGTGTCACCGACACTGCCGCACCGTTGATCTCCAACCCAGAGACCTGGTCATCGAAGACCCATGACGTCATCACGAACGGGACAGAACACCCAGTCGGCGGCATGGCAGTACCAGAGCCTGTACGAAGCTCGGATCTCCTTCGACCCACGAAAGCGCGACCCCCCATCACGAGGTTCGGGCCGCGCCAGTGCCTCCCGACCGGCCTTCGAGGAGGATCGGTAAAGAGATCAGCGGTAGAGGCAGCCACACGCGGAAACATGGTGGCCGAACCCGACGGAACATGAGATCTGTTCGATCAGCGCCCAGATCGAGGTCCCCGAACCGGGGCTGAACGGTGCCGCATCAGCCGACGAGGTTCTCCATACCGATCCCCGCGGCCGCGAGGACGGCGGAAAGGGATGTGATGGCGAGCACGACGAGAGCGCACCCGCCCGAGGGAGGTTTCGGCGAATTCATTTTGGCGGCGGTCTCGTGGTAGAGCTTCACGGCGGGGTCGTTTTCGTCGTCATAGTCCCCGTTGTGGTAATTGACCATTTTCGCGGCGCAGAGTGCGCAGAGTCTTCCCTCCGACACCTCATTGCCGCAAGCGTTGCACTTCGCCATGCTCTCACCCTCCGCGTGGTTCGGATATCGGAGCGTATCGATTCAGGCGGAGCCTCACACCCGATATGCCCGCCGGATGTGTTCCCTGGCCGTCAGTTCGCCGATACCACCGAGACCTCTCAGTGCTGGCGCCGCAGAGTCCAGAACAACCAGTTGCCATTGGCCGCGCACGTGGCCACGTCCCAACCCTGACCGCCGAGTTCGGAAAGCACCGCGACCACCTCGTCGTAGCTGCCGGAGAACTTACGCTCGCCGCTCCCGGGCATGTTCACCCGGATGGCCTCCAGATCCCATAACCACTCGACAACGCCGAATTCATACCGGAACATCATCGCCCCACATCTGTCGGTCGCCGCAGGCAGCAGGAAAATAACACGGCCTCGTGACCTTTGGACGGGATGCCGTCGAGAAAAGGGGCCGAGAAGGATCGCCACAGGATATGGAGGCAGCCCGTCCACCGGTCGATGGTGAGTCGGCCCATCGCACGGGCCCTATCCGCTTCGGTGGGCCTTCCCGGTGGCGGGGGTGAGGCGGCGGACGCCGTCACCGCGGCCAGGACGAGCGGCGCGCCGGCGGCGATGGTGGTCCTAGGCCCGGAGGCCGCGGAGGTTCCTCCTCACCGTACGTGCGCAGAGGGCCCTGAAGTCGCCCTCTTCCAGGCCGACGCGTCCGCCGAGGTACAGCTGGACGAGTCCCTGGACGGGCGAGGTCAGGGCCAGGGCGGTCTCCAGCGGGTCGTCGGGGCGCAGCAGGCCCAGGCGCATGCCTTCCTCGGTCAGCTCGACGACGCGGGTGAACGCCGGTGACCCGTTCCGCCGGAAGTCGTCGGGGAAGCGTCTGGCCCGGTCGCGCCGGTCGGTCATCAGGAACGTGTACAGATGCGGGCGGCCGAGGGCGAAGTCCAGGAAGTCGTCCAGCAGGCACATCAAGCGGGTCTCCCAGTCGCCGCCCGGGACCTTCGTTCCCCAGCCCTCGCCCAGTTCGTCGAAGGTGCGGTCCGCCACGGCGGCGAGGAGGGCCTCGCGCCCGGGGTAGTGCTTGTAGATCGCCATGGCGGTGACGCCGGCCATCTCCGCCACTCTCCGCATGGTCACCGCGTCGGCCCCCTCACCGACGAGGATCGCCCGCGCGGCCTCGGCGACCCGCTCCTTTGTCGCGTTCACGGTGTACAACATAAACCATCGGGGTGTACGACTGATGGAGCGGCGGCCGGGACCGGCGGGGGATCGCGTCTTCAGGCGAGGGCGGTCAGCAGGGCGCGCCGTTGCCGTTCGGTGAGGTCGGCGACCCACTGCCTGCCGTCGAGTCCGGTGCTCAGCAGCAGGGCGTGGACGGTGACGGGGGTGGCGCCGGGCAGCGCGAGCAGGATCCGGCGGATCGGGGTGCGGCGGGTGATCTCGTCGTCGCGCTGGAAGACCTCGGCCAGGCTGAGCTGCCCGGCGGTCAGCGCCCTGCGCAACTGCGCCCTGCTGAGGGTGGCGGCCGGCGCCGGGCGGTGCGGCGGCGGAGCCTGTGTGGGCACGGGCGGAGTGGCGTCCGGTCCGGTGCGGGGGAGTCCGGCGGAGGGCGTGGCCGCCGGGGCGGGACGGGACGCCTTCACGGGGTCGTCGTCGCCGCCCAGGATGTTCGCGGTGATCAGCAGGACGCCCGCGCAGACCGCCGCGACGGCCGCTGCGGTGATCTGCCGCCGGGACAGCCGGCCGCTTCTCCGCTTACTGGCGGCGAGCTTCATCCCGACGATCGCGGTACGGCACAGCACACCCATGACCATGCTGAGCAGGATCGGCACCAGGGCGGCGGGCAGGGGGCTGATGGTGGCGATCACGACCCCCACGGCCGGGCTGATACAGGAGACGATCAGCCAGGGGGTCAGGCGCTGCTTGGCGATGTCCAGCAGAGCGGCCAGGGCGAGACCCTCGCTGGCCGAGTGCACGACGAGCGCGATGATGACGACGATAGAGGCGGTCAGCGCCAGGGCGGCGCCCTCGATGGCGCGGTGCAGCGTCAGCGCGGCGGCGGTGCCCATGCCGCCGAACACCGCGGCGTCCATGCCCTGTTTGACGCGGCGGTGCAGCCCGGGGCCGTGCAGGGCGGTGCGGGCGGCCGCGTCCTCGGGGCAGGCGCAGCCGTGGCGGGTGAAGTAGGTGATGACCAGGAAGCCGAACGCGGCGGCCAGGGCCAGGCCCCACAGCGGGACTCCGGTCTCGGCCGCTTCGCTCCAGGCGTCGGGCAGCAGGTCGACCAGCGCGGTGACCAGCATCATCGCCGACGCGATAGCCAGCCACAGCGTCATGCGCTCGGAGTCGCGCCGGGCGAGGTAGGCGCCGACGAGGGTGGAGACGCAGACCAGGAGCACCGCGCCCCAGGCCGCCTGGTGGGGAGGCTGTGCCTGCGGGACCGGCCCCATTGCCCAGGCCAAGGCCGATGGTGGCATTGGTGAGCACCTCCTGATGATCTGAAGGGGTGGGTGAACACGGTGGAAAGCGCACGGGAGGCAGGGGGTACGGCGCGGCGCGGCCGTCGCCGGTGAGATCCGGATCGGCGCCGCCCGCCCTCCGGAAAGAGGGCGGGACGGCCGGTGGCCGTCAGCCGGTGGGCCGTTCGGGGGCGGCGTGCCGGGCGGACGGCGGGGCCTGTGCGGGGCCGGTGAGGTCCCGCAGTTCGTCGAGCAGGGCGTGCAGCCTGCTGATCTGACCGTCGAGCGCGTCCTTGAGGTCACCGCCGGATGCAGTGACGACGGCGCGCAGGCTCTGGATCCGCTCGTTCAGGACCTCGGGGGAGACGGCGGGGTCCCGGGGATGCCGTGTCGAGGCGTCGCGCCAGGCGGCGCGTTCCAGTTGCTCGGCCGTACGGCGGGCCTGCTCCAGGATCGCCCGGGCCTCCTGATGGGCCAGGGCGAGGGCGCGGTCGGCCGCCTGCCGGACGATGTCGGAGACGTGGGCGCCCTCACCGCCGGCCGGCCGCTCGCCGTTCCCGTTCACCGCGGCGCGGGCCCGTAGCTCCGCGTTGTCGCGCAGCACCCGGATCAGGGTGGTCTCGACCTGTCCGAGGAACTGGTCGACCTCGGTCAGGTCGTAGCCCTCGCGCAGCCGGACGACGGTGAACACCTGGTTGCGTACCGCGGCGGGGGTCAGCAGTCCTGCGGCCGCGGGCGGATCGGGGAGCGCCGGCGCGGCCGGCGGGCCGTCCTGTCCGGCGTGCTCGGCAGATCCGTGTCCGTGTCCGTGTTCTTCGCCCATGGACGTCTTCACCGTTCTTTCGCCGTTTCGAGGTTCCGAGGTTCCGAGATGAGCTGGAAAGGGACAGAAGGGGTCGGGCATGTGTTCCACCGGCCGCGGGTTCGCTGTTTCCGCCGGGGGCTCGCCATCGGGCTCTCCTCGCCGGGGGCGGTGAGAACCCGATGGCGGGCGGTACCGGTGATCAGTCGTGGCCGCAGGGGCAGTCGTCGTCCCCGTGGCCGTCGTCCCCGTGGCCGTCACCGCCGTGGTGATGGGGGTGCCGGTCGCCCCACTGCGGATGGGCGACGCGCTGATCGGCCGGAATGTCACAGCCGGTGTCGGCGCACCGCGGGTCCTGGGCCGGGGTGCCGGGTTCGTCTGTCATGGAAACGCCTCCGGTGTGTTCTGTTCGCTGAGATCACACTTGGATCGATGGGCTCGATGGGGTCGCCGCGGAAGACCACGGCGCGGAACGCGATGCCGGGCGCGACGCCGCCTTCGCGGCGAGGAGCGCGGTTCGGCGGCCGGCCGGCGCCACCGGGCGGTTCACCTCCAGCTCACCCGGCGCAGGTAGTAGCCGAAGGACCAGCCGGACGTGCCGGTGGGGGTCTTGACGGCGATCCAGCCGTGGCGGGCGGTGCAGGAGCCGTAGACGCGGCCGTCGGCCACCCGTAGCCGTCCGATGGGCCGGCGGTTCAGCCCCGGTCCGGAGCGGACGCGCAGGAAGCTGCCGCGCCGTACGTGGACGACCCGGTAGCCGCAGGTGCGCGCCGAGGAGGTGGTGGCGCCGGCGGCGGGAGGGTTGACGCCGGTGGGCCGGGGAGCGGCGACGGTGGGGGTGGCGATGCCGGTGGGCCCGGGGCTGCCGGAGTCGGCCTGCGCGGATGGAACGCCGATCGCGAGCAGGCCGGCCGCGGCGCATGCGGCCAGCGCGGGGAGGATCCGCTGGGTGTTTCGCATGGGACTTTTCCTTCCGGTGAGCATCGCCGTAACCGGTTGAGCGCCGGGGGCCGGACGGGTCTAATGGGGATCGACCTGCGATGTTCACTCTTCGTGGTTACCCGACTACTGAAGCATCACACATATGAGCAACCATGCAAGTGAGGTTTCGCTCCCCTTCAGGGTCGAAGGTCTGCGTAGCCGGGCAATCACCGAGTGCATTGACGGGCGACAGGAGAGTCCTCACAATTGCACAGGTGAACAGTCATTCAGTTGTTCCTCTGCGGCCGGACCGCGACTGCTCGGTCACGGTGGTCGACGCCGAACGGGTGGCCGGCGTCCGCGAGGCGCTGCCGGCGGACGGGTCCATCGAGGAACTGGCCCAGATCTTCGGGCTGCTGGCCGACCCCCGGCGGCTGCGGCTGATCGCCGCCCTGCTCGAAGGCGGTGAGATGTGCGTGTGCGACCTGACCGCGATCACCGGCCACAGCATGTCGGCCGCCTCGCACGCGCTGCGGCTGCTGCGCGCCAAGCGGGTGGTGAAGGTGCGCCGCAGCGGCCGGATGGCCTACTACCGGCTCGCCGACTCCCACGTGCGGATGCTGCTCGACGTGGCCCTCGCCCACATCAGGCACGAACAAGGAGAACGCGATGACTGACCTGCACACCTCCGGCCTGCACGGCGCCGGTGAGCCCGGCCCTCCCGCCCCCCGCGGCCACGGACACGGGCACGGGCACGGGCACGCCGTCAGCGCACAGGCCGACCGCCGCTACCTGACGGGTGCGCTCGCCCTGATCGTCGTCTTCATGGCGGCCGAGGTGGTCGTCGGCGTCATCGCCCGCTCCCTCGCGCTGATCTCCGACGCCGGGCACATGCTGACCGACGCCTTCGCCATCGTCTTCGCCCTGGTGGCGATGCGGATCGCCGCCCGCCCGCCGCGGGGCGGATTCACCTACGGCCTCAAACGCGCCGAGATCGTCTCCGCCCAGCTCAACGGCATCACCCTGCTGCTGCTGGCCGCCTACTTCGTCTACGAGGGCGTCCACCGGCTCATCGCCCCTCCGCAGGTCGCCGGCGGCTACATGCTGGCCACCGGGCTGGCCGGCATCGCCGTCAACCTCGCCGCGACCTGGCTGCTGCGCAGGGCCGACCGGTCCAGCCTCAACGTCGAAGGCGCCTTCCAGCACATCCTCAACGACCTGTACGCCTTCATCGCCACCACCGCGGCCGGTGCGGTCATCATGGCGACGGGCTGGGCGCGGGCCGACGCCGTCGCCGCCCTGGTGGTGGCCGCTCTGATGCTCAAGGCCGGCTGGGGCCTGGTGCGCGACGCGGGCCGCGTCTTCATGGAGGCCGCCCCCGTGGGCGTCAGCCCCGCCGAGATCGGCCACAGGGCCGCCGCCCTGCCCCACGTCGTCGAGGTCCACGACCTGCACGTGTGGGAGGTCACCTCCGGCTACCCGGCGATGTCGGCGCACGTCCTGGTCATCCCGGGAGCCGACTGCCACGCCGTACGGCAGGCCGTCGAGCACCTCCTGCACGACGGCTACGGCATCAGGCACACCACCCTGCAGGTCGACCACGCCCCGGCCGAGCCGCCCACCGGCGACTCCGGCGCGTTCCACTGCGCGGACCCGCACGGCCCCGCCCACCGGTCCGAGGACCCGCCGCCTCCCGGCGGGTCACCGGCGAGACGGGCATCCGCCGCGAGACCGGGCGCGCCCGCTCCGCAACCGGCCCCCTGACCGGCCAT
Organism: Streptosporangium sandarakinum; assembly: GCF_050942225.1. Lineage (NCBI taxonomy): Bacteria > Bacillati > Actinomycetota > Actinomycetes > Streptosporangiales > Streptosporangiaceae > Streptosporangium > Streptosporangium sandarakinum. The sequence goes on along the minus strand of NZ_CP192034.1, from coordinate 3,835,027 downwards.
GGCCGCCTCGTCGCCGCTAGAGAGCCCGCGTCACCCGGCGGTGTGCGCGAGGATGGCGGTGGCCGGTGAGGGTCGATCGGCGACGTCAGGCCGGCCGCTGACCCCCGCTCCGTCCGGTGCGTCACCGGAAGGGACATCTCCGACTGAAAGGCGAGATCATCGATGGTTCCCGACGACTACGGCGCCGAGGCCGACTTCGCCGTCACCGCCGTGCCGTGCGCGGACCGCGACACCCGGGCCCGGTCGCGCACCCTGGCGTCCCTGCCGCCGCACCGCTGCGCCGAGCCGCGGGCCCGCCTGTTCGCCTACCCGGAGACCCACCCCTGATGTCGATCTACGCCACCTGGCTCGCCTTCGACGACGACACCCGGCCGCCCCTCATCTACCAGGGCTCCCACATCAACCCGGCCCCGGACGATCGCCGCGGCGGGTCCGTGACGTTCTGCGCCGTCCCCGGCCACTGTCATCCCTCGGTGCGCGGCACCGGTGCCGACGACGGCCCGTCCGTGGACTACGCCCGCCTCTGGGTCACCGAGCACGACGACGAGGCGAGCGCCGTCGTCGTGCTCGACCGCGACCAGATCACCGAACTGCGTGACACCCTCACCCGGTGGCTGGACAGCCGTGACCCTGTCCGCTGAGGAACCCGACCCGCCCCGCCGAGCCCGACCGGTCACCAGGCGGTAATGAACCGGTATGGCGTCACACCAGGCCGCCGTCGGCCGTGAGGTTCTGGCCGGTCAGCCACGCCGCGTCCGGGCTGAGCAGCAGCGCGACGACGGCGGCGATGTCGGCGGGCCTGCCCACCCGGCCCAGGGCCGTCATGTGCGCCACCCCGGCCACCGCCTCCGGCGGGGATCCCGCGCGCAGCATGTCGGTGTCCGTCGGGCCGGGCGACACCGTGTTGACCGTGATCCCGCGCCGCCCCAGTTCCCGGGAGGCGACCCGGGTGAGCTGCTCGACCGCCGCCTTGCTCGCGGCGTAGACCGACTCTCCCGGGCTGGGCCAGGCGGTGCCGACGGAGGAGACGGTCACGATCCGGCCGCCGTCGGCCATCCTGCGCGCCGCCGCCCGTACCGAGAAGAACGCGCCGCGCCCGTTGACCGCCATCACCCGCTCGAACACCTCCGGAGTGAGCTCGTCGATCGGCGTGTGGTCGATGACGCCCGCGTTGTTCACCAGCGCCCACAGCGGACCCGCGGACCTGGCGGCGAACACCTCGTCCGCCGCGGCGAACAACCGCTCCACCTGGTCCGGGTCGGCCGCGTCCGCGCGCACGGCGACGGCCCGCCCACCGCACGCCTCCTCCACCTGCCGGGCCGCCCGTTCGTCGGCGACGTAGCTGAACACCACCGTGGCGCCGTCGTCCGTGAGCCGTTCGACCACGGCCCGTCCGATCCCGCGTGACCCGCCCGTCACAACCGCCGCATGCATGTATGCCCCTTTCGTCAGAAGGAGCCTCACCATGGCAGGCGTCGCGGAAGCAGAGCTTCCGCGAGGTGGGAGAAGCTGGATGCCATGACCACGAGAGATCCCGCGGGGCGGTTGCTACGGCTGCTGTCACTGCTCCAGTCCCGCACCGACTGGCCGGGACCGGAGCTGGCGGACCGGCTCGGTGTCAGCACCAGGACCATCCGCTCCGACATCGAACGCCTCCGCGACCTCGGTTACCCGGTGTCGGCCGTCTCCGGTACGGCGGGCGGCTACCGGCTGGGGCCCGGCGCCCGGCTGCCGCCCCTGCTGCTTGACGATGAGGAGGCCGTCGCGGTGGCGATCGGCCTGCGTACGGCGGCGGCTCAGGCGGTGGACGGCATCGAGGAGACGTCACTGCGCGCGCTGGCCAAGCTCGAACTGGTGCTGCCGGCCCGGCTGCGTCCCCGCGTGGCCGCGCTGGCGGCCTCCACGGTACCGATGCCCGGAAACCATCCGGCGGTGGACGTCGGCGTGCTGGCCACGCTGGCCGCGGCCTGCCGGGACCGGCGGCGGGTGCGGTTCGACTACCGGGACCATGACGGGAACGCCACCGTGCGGGACGCCGAGCCGTACCGGCTCGTGCCGACCGGGCGGCGTTGGTACCTGGTGGCGTGGGACGTCGATCGCGACGACTGGCGGACGTTCCGCATCGACCGGCTCACGCCGCGCACGCCCCTGGGGCCGGTCTTTCCCGGCCGGTGGCTGCCGCCGGAAGACGCGATCGACGTCGTGAGCAGGGGAGTGGCCTCGACGCTGGGCCCCTGCCGCACGGTCGCGACGGTGTCGGCGCCGGCCTCGGCCGTCAGCGAGCGGGTGCCGCCGGTGGCCAGGGTCGAACATCTCGACGACGAGCGGTGCCTCCTGCACATCGGCGCCGCCACTCCGCTGACGCTGGCCGTCTATCTCGCCGCGCTCGGCCTGCCGTTCACCGTGGACGGGCCGGCCGCGTTGCTGGAGGCGCTGCGGCAGGTGTCGCGGCACTGCTCCGACGCCGTGAGCGAGGCGGTACGGCGGCGGCCGGCGCGACCGGCTCACCTTCGGGATCACAGGAAGGACCGCGAGAGGGACAGCGAGAAGGAGCACGGCGCATGTCCTCCGGGCACGACATGAGCGGGCTCGCCGGCGCCGCCGTCCCGGCCGGGGACGGCGGCCGGTCCCGCCTCTCCCACGGCCGGCGCATCGTGGCGGCGCTGGCCGTCACCCAGACCATCGGCTACGGCGCGCTGTACTACGCCTTCTCGGTCTTCCTCGTCCCGATGACCGCCGACCTGCACGCCACCGGCCCGCAGGTGGCCGCCGCGTTCACGCTGGCGGTGCTGACCACCGCGGCGTGCGCGCCGCTGGTCGGCCGGTTGCTGGACGCCCACGGCGGCCGGGTGCCGATGAGCGTCGGGTCGGTGCTGGCCACACTCGCCCTCCTGGCCTGGTCCCAGGTGAACAGCCTGCCCCAGCTGTACGGGGTGCTCGCCGCGATCGGCGTCGCCTCGGCGCTTGTGCTCTACGAGCCGGCCTTCGCCGTCATCGTCACCTGGTTCAACGGGCCCGAGGCCGGTCGGCGGGCGAACGCGCTGCTGACGGTGACCATCGTGGCCGGATTCGCCTCCTCGATCTTCCTGCCCCTGAGCGGGATGCTGGTCCAGCGTTACGGCTGGCGCACGGCCCTGGTCGTCCTCGCCGTCATCTACGGTTCCGGCGCCGTACCGCTGCACGCCCTGGTGCTGCGACGCCGGCCCACCGCCGCGGTCAAGCCCGCCCGGCGAGGCGAACCGGTGCGGGCCGTGGTGCGGACACGGCCGTTCCGGCTGCTGGTCCTGGCGTTCACCGCGCACAGCGGCGCGATGGCCACCATCGCCGTGCTGCTTGTCACCTACCTGATCCGCCTCGGGCATTCCCCCGCCTTCGCCGCCACCGTCGCCGGCCTGCTGGGGGTGCTGTCGGTGACGGGGCGCCTGGTCACCACGACGCTGCGCCGCCGCTGGCCGGCCGCGCCGGTGGCGGCGTCGGTGTTCGTGCTGCAGGGCGCGGGGGCGGCGCTGCTGCCGCTGGCCGGGCGCACCCCGGCCGGGGCGATCGGCTGCGTGCTGGCCTTCGGGGCCGGGTTCGGGGTGGGCACCATCACCCTGCCGCACCTGCTGGCCGAACGTTACGGTACCGCCGCCTACGCCGGCCTGTCGGGCCGCGTCGCGCTGTTCTCGGTCGCGAACAGGGCCGCCGCCCCGCTGGGCGCGATCGCCCTGGCCCAGGCCGTCGGCTACGGCGCCGTGATGGCCGCAGTCGCCGGCGCGTGCGCGCTCGCCGCGGGCGCGCTGCTCGCCTACGATCGCGCGTGACCGGGCCGCATCGGATCCGCACCCGCCACCGGCCGAGCCGGCGCCGGGTGCGACGGGTGCGGAGGGCCGCTGCGGATCACCGCCCCGCGGCGGGCGTCCGGCGGTGGTCCAGACAGTCCTGGTAGGAGGGCAGCAGGCCGCGTTCCAGCGCCTCCCGCAGGGTCGGCGCCGCCGCGTCGCCGGGTGACAGGATCGGCGGCTCCGGCGTCCGGAACGGCAGCCCGATCTCCGGGTCGAGCGGGTTCACCGTGATCACGTCCCGCGGGCGGTAGGTCTCCGAGCACTGGTACTGCACGCAGGTGTCGTCCTCCAGTGCCAGGAACGCGTGGCCCAGCCCCTCGGCGAGGTAGACGCAGGCCCGGCTGCGGTGGTCGAGCACGGTCACCTCGTACCGGCCGAAGGTGGGGGAGCCGGCCCGCAGGTCGACCACCGCGTCGAGCACCGCGCCGCGCACGCACGTCACGAGCTTCGCCAGCCCCGGCGGGACCACCGCGCCGTGGATGCCGCGCAGCACCCCGCGGTGCGACACCGAGAAGTTGGTCTGCACGACCTTCGGCGGGTGGCCCAGCGCCTCGGCCAGGACGTCCTCCCGGTACGCCTCGTAGAACGTGCCGCGCTCGTCGTCGAACCTCTCGGCCGTGACCAGGAACGCCCCCGGTACGGCCATCTGCCGGACATGCATGCTGCGGGTGTGAACGTCGCGAACAGCCATGGCGGCAGGCTAGGAGGGCGTGCTCGAAGCCGGTTCGAGTACCGGTCGGAGCCGGGCTGAGCCGGGCTGAGCCGGGCTGAGCCGGGCGGCGGCGGCCCGGCCGGGTCCACGGCGGTCTCCGGACGGCACCCGCCGGCCCCGGACGGCACCGGCCCCCGCACCGCGGCTCAGATGGATCCGCGAGCGGTTCTCGACCGGGTGCGCCGACGCTTGGGGCGTCGCCCTGTTCGCCACCGTCAGGATGGGAACGTCCATGAGCAACGCCACCTTGACCCGGCACCCCGCCCAGCCCGCCGCGGTCGGCGGCCCCGACCTCGCCCGCCGGTTCGCCCGGTCGGCGCGCGTGACCGACAGCTGGGTCGCCTCCAACGACCACCTCGACACGTGGCTGGCCGAGCAGCACCGGGCCAACCGCTTCTCGGTGACCCCGATCCCGTTCTCCGGGCTGCGCGGCTGGCGTTTCCGGCCCGGCACCGGCAACCTGACGCACGACAGCGGCCGGTTCTTCAGCATCGAGGGCCTGCACGTGCGCACCGACTTCGAAGGCGGCGGCGACTGGTCCCAGCCGATCATCAACCAGCCGGAGATCGGCATCCTCGGTCTCCTGGTCAAGGAGTTCGACGGCGTCCCGCACTTCCTCATGCAGGCCAAGATGGAGCCGGGCAACGTCAACACCATCCAGCTGTCGCCCACGGTGCAGGCCACCCGCAGCAACTACACCGGCGTGCACGGCGGCCGGCCGATCGACTACCTGGAGTTCTTCACCGACCGCTCCCGCGCCGCCGTGCTCGTCGACGTGCTGCAGTCCGAGCAGGGGTCGTGGTTCCTGCGCAAGCGCAACCGCAACATGGTGGTGGAGACGACCGGCGAGGTGCCCGAGCACCCCGACTTCCGCTGGCTGACGCTGGGGCAGATCCATCGGCTGCTCCAGCGGGACAATGTGATCAACATGGACGCGCGGACGGTCCTGTCGTGCATTCCGCGGCTTCCGGACGGCGACGGCGACGGGACAGGGGACGACCCTGACCGCTATCGGGCGGCGCTGCGCGCGTCGCTGTCGCCGTCGGTGTGGGCGCTGCACACCGACGCCCACATCCTGCACTGGCTCACCGACCTCAAGTCCCGCCACGAGATGGTCCAGCGGCAGGACGGACTCGACACCGTCAAGGGCTGGCACCGGGACGACCACCAGATCGCCCACGAGAGCGGCCGGTACTTCAGGGTGATCGCCACCGAGGTGCACGCCGGCAACCGGGAGGTGCCCGCCTGGACCCAGCCGCTGGTCCAGCCGGTCGAGCGGGGCGTCAGCGCGTTCCTCACCCGGCCGATCGGCGGCGTGACGCACCTGCTGGTCCACGCCCGGGCCGAGGCCGGGTCGCGCGACGTGGTGGAGCTGGCCCCCACCGTCCAGCTCCAGCCGGGCAACTACGCCGGGCTGCCGCCCGAGCGCGTCCCCCGCTACCGCGAGGAGGCGCTGCGGCCCGACCCCGCCCGGCTGCGCTACGACACCGTGCAGTCGGAGGAGGGCGGCCGATTCTACCACGCCGAGAACCGCAGCATGATCATCGATGTCGGGGAGGGCTTCCCGCTGGAGACGCCGCCGGAGTTCTGCTGGATGACCCCGCGGCAGATGAGCGCGCTGCTGCGGCACAGCTACTACGTCAGCATCCAGGCGCGCAGCCTCTTCGCCGGTCTGCTGTCGCTGGCGTGAGAACCATGGACGGCATGAGCGCCGCGGGCGACGTGAACGCCGTGACCGACGTGAACGCCGCGGGGAGCCTGAGCACCGCGGGCGGCATGAGCGTCACGGGCGGCGTGAACGCCGTGGAGGGTCTGAGCGCCGCGGGCGGCGTGAACATGGCGTCCCGGCCCGTGCGGATGGCGGTGCTCGGCGCCGCCGACATCGCCCGGCGCCGCATGCTGCCCGCCATGACCCGGGTCGCCGGGGTGGAACCGGTCGTGGTGGCCGGCCGCCGCCCGGCCGAGACCGGACGGCTCGCCGCCGAGTTCGGTGTGGAGGCCGCCGGCGACTACGAGACCGCGCTGCTCCGCGACGACGTCGAGGCCGTCTACCTGCCGCTGCCCAACGCCCTGCACGCCCCCTGGGCCGAGCGGGCGCTGCGGGCCGGTCGGCACGTGCTGGCGGAGAAGCCGCTCACCACCTGCGCCGCCGACACCGCCCGCCTGCAGCGGCTGGCCGACGAGCGGGGCCTGGTGCTGATGGAGGCGATGATGTTCGTCCACCACGCCCAGCACGAGGAGGTGCGCCGGCTGCTGGACGGCGGCGCCCTCGGCACCCCGCTGGCGTTCACCGCCGCCTTCACCGTGCCGCCCCGCGACCCCGGCGACATCCGCTACCGGGCCGGCCTCGGCGGCGGCGCGCTGCTGGACACCGGCGTCTACCCGCTGCGCGCCGCCCAGCACCTGCTCGGCGGCGACCTGGAGGTGCTGGGGGCGGTGCTGCGCTGCGGCGACGAGGTCGACGTGGGCGGCGCCGCCCTGCTGGTCTCCCCGCGCGGGGTGACCGCGCAGGTGGAGTTCGGCTTCGACCGGCCCTACCGCTGCTCCTACGAGATCCGTGGCAGCCGGGGCGGGCTGCTGCTGGACCGCGCCTTCACCCCGCCCGCGGACCTGACGCCGGTGGCCCGCCGTACCGGGCTCGACGGCCGGACCGGTGACCTGCCGCTGCGGGCCGACGACCAGTTCGCCGCGCTGCTGCGGAGCTTCGCCCGGGCGGTGCGCACCGGGGAGCGCCACGGCGACGCCGCCGCGTCGCTGGCCCAGGCGCGGCTGGTCGACCGCATCCGCGAGACGGCCCGGCGGGTCCCCGCCTGACCGGCACTTAACCGGCACTCGACCACATCCGACCGCACCTGACCGGCACTCGACCGACATCCGACCGCAAAGGAGGCACGGTGCGCGCTCACCACGACCCGGAGAAACGAGTCGTCGTCCTGGGGGGAACCGGCTTCGTGGGCCGGCACGTCCACGCCGCCTTCACCGCCGCCGGTTGGGAGGCGCTCACCGTCGGCCGCACCGCCGCGGCCGACGTCGCGCTCGACCTCACCGCCGTCCCGCCGCGCGCCCTGTCCGCGGCCCTCGACCGGCACCGCGCCACCGCGGTGGTCAACGCGGCCGGCGACTACTGGGGCCTGAGCGAGGAGCGGATGCGCCACTCCTTCGTCACCGTGACCGAGCGGGTGCTGGCCGCCGCGGGCCTCGCCGTACGGCGGCCACGGCTGGTGCAGCTCGGCACCGTCCTGGAGTACGGCCCGCTGCCCGAGGGCGCGCCGCTGACCGAGGACGCCCCGATCGACCCGGTCGGCGGTTACGGCCGCACCAAGTACGCCGCCACCCGCGCGGTCCTCGACTCGGACGCCGACGCGGTGGTGCTGCGGGTGACCAACTCCGTCGGCCCCGGGGCCCACCCCTCCAGCCTGCTAGGCAAGGTGGGCCACGCGCTGCTGGACGCCGTACGGCGGGGCCGGCCCGCGACGCTGGAGCTGGCGCCGCTGCGGGCGGTGCGCGACTACCTGGACGTGCGCGACCTGGCCGAGGCCGTCGTGGCCGCGGCCGGCGCCGACGCGAGCGGCCGGGTCGTCAACATCGGGACCGGCCGGGCCGTGCCGATCAGGCGGCTGGTGGGCGACCTGATCGAGGTCAGCGGGGTCCGCGCCGAGATCGTCGAGCGTGAGCCCGCCTCGACGGCGCAGGTTTCGCCCGGGGCGATAGCCGAATGGCTCCAGGTCGATCCGGCGACGGCGCGGCGGGTGCTGGGCTGGACGGCCCGGCGGACGCTGCGGGACGCGCTCGACGACTTCTGGAAGGACCTGCTCGACGGCACGCGACGCTGAGCGGGAAGGAGAACGGAAGGACCCCGGGGCGTCTCGTCGCCCCGGGGTCCTTCTCGGTCAGGGGTTCTTTTCAGCTCGGGGTCCTTGTCGGTCTGGGGTTCTTGTCGGTCCGGGGTTCCTTTCGGCTCGGGGCGACGATGGCGGGCGCCGGGACGCACCTCCTGGCGGACCGGAGGAACGGCCGGGAAAGAGATCGGGCCCGTCGCGGGTGCGCGCAGCACGCCCACGACGGGCCCGACCGGGGCAGGTCAGGCGGGGGCGGGCACCGGCTCGTCGGGGACGGTGTCCGGGACGACGTCGGACGGACCGGCCTCGGAGCCGGAGCCGGCGGTGCCGGAGGGGCCGGCCGGGGCCGGGTCGCCGGACAGGTCGAAGATGGGGCGCAGCCGGTTGAGGCCGGAGATCAGCGTCACGAAGTCCTCGCGCGGGAAGAACAGCTTCTTCGGATCCACCAGCGCCTGGGCGTACTCGTAGTAGGCCTTCCGGTCCAGCCCGGCGTCGTAGAAGAAGCGGACGAAGGAGATGATGTTCCCCAGGAACTCCCGGTAGGAGCTCTCGTACCGCTCACGGACGGCCTCCTCCCTGGCCGGGTCGGCGAGGATGTGCGGCACGGCGTCGGCGGCGGCCCGCGCGGCCATCATGGCCAGGGTCACACCGGTGGAGAACAGCGGGTCGACGAACCCCGCCGCGTCGCCGACGAGCATCCAGCCCGGACCGGTGAACCGCTCGCAGGTGTAGGACCAGTCGCGGGCGTTGCGGAAGGCGCTGACCTGCCTGCCCTCGGCCAGCAGGTGCTTGACGTGGACCGACTCGGCGATCTTGGCGGCGAACAGCGCGGGCAGGTCCAGCCCGCTCGCCTTGGCCTCGTCCACGGGGGTGACGAAGCCGACGCTGTGGGTGCCGTCGTTGAGCGGGATGTACCAGAACCAGCCGCCGGGGACGTGCTCGATGAAGATGTTGCCGGCCTCGTCGCCGGTGAGGCTCTCGCCGTTCTGGTAGTAGGTCCACACCGCGACATTGCGCAGGTCGTCGTGCCACTGGACCTCGGACACATGGCGGCCCAGGGCACGCCCCTGACCGGAGGCGTCCAGCACGAAGGAGGCGCGGACCTCCTGCTCGCCGCCGCCGCGCACGGCGTAGCGGACGCCGGTGACGCGGCCGTCCTCGATGACGGGCTCCTTGACGACGGCCTCCTCGACCACCTCGGCGCCCAGCTCCCTGGCCCGGGTCAGCAGCAGCGCGTCGAAGTCGGCGCGGCGGACGTTGTAGGCGTGGGGGTACTCGGGCTGGCCGTGGTCGAACGAGAAGTTCCACCGCCCGTCCTTGCCCCAGACGAGGCTGCCGCCGTACTTTTTGACGAAGCCGAGCGCCTCGACGCGGTCGCGGACGCCGAGCTCCTCCAGCACCTCGATGCATCCGGTGATCAGGGACTCGCCGATGTGGTAGCGGGGGAACTTCTCGCGTTCCAGCAGCAGGACGTTGACGCCCTTCTTCGCGAGCAGGCCGGCGGCGGAGCTGCCGGCCGGGCCTCCGCCGATCACGATGACGTCGAACTGTCGGCTAGACATGGGACTTCCCCTCGTTGCGGCTGAGAGCATTCACGGGCGCGATCACGGACTCGATGACGGGCGCGGGAGCGGGAGCGGTCATGGACGCGTGTCTTCCGGAAGGATCCCCGCGGCCGCTGAAGGACCGCTCGGGGATCGGTACAGCGGGACGTCGCCGCCGTCGGCGGCCGCGAGGCGGACCGGGCCGGAGGCGGGGCGTCCACGGGCGGGACCGGCGGATACGGCGGGCAGGGCGGGAGTGACGGTGGCGGCGGGGACCTTGTCAAGGTCGCCGGGGCCGCCGGGGTCGTCGAGGGGCCAGGTGGGCGCGCCCCAGAACGTGTAGAGCCAGCTGGTCAGGATCTCGCGGGTGAGGGGGCCCACGGGTTTCCCTCCGATCTGTACGGCGCGGAGCCGGGACGGGCGGTTCGATTCGGTTCGATACGGTTCGGTTTGGCACGGACCGGTGTACGGCGCGGCGCCGGAGCAGGCGGTCCGGTTCGACAGGGCACGGGGCCGGTGTACGGCGAGGCCGGGACGGGCGGTTCGGTACGGCACGGAGCCGGCGCGGGCTGTCAGCGGGTGAGGGAGCAGGCCAGGTCGAGCAGCGTGGGCTGCTCGAACAGGGCGGCGTTGGGCACGTCCACCCCCAGCGCCGCCTCCAGCCGGGCGCGCAGCTGCAACAGCTGGATGGAGCTGACGCCCAGCTCGTAGAGCCGGTCGCCGGGCTGCACCGGCTGGCCCGTGAAGTCGGTCATCGTCTGCCGCAGGGTCTCCCAGGTGGCGCTCTCGACCGGGGTGAGGGACCCGTCCCCGTCCGCCGGGGACGCGTTCTCCTCGCGGACCACCTCGGCCGTGACACCGAACGGGTCGGTGTAGACCAGCGGTTCCCCCGGAAGACCGGGGGAGTGGCACGACAGGCGCTCCAGCGGGCCGGTGCCGCTCATCCGGGTGCGGATCTCCGCGGCGCGGGGGTTGAGCCCGGCGTAGAGGACGCCGGGCGGCCGGCGCAGCAGGACCCGGGTGAGCAGGTGGCCCTGGTCGGCCGGCAGGGACAGCACGCCGCGCTGGACGGCGGCCGCCTCGTAGGGGTTGTCCTCGTTGACGCCGAGTCCCCGCCACAGGCCCCAGGCCAGGCTGTGCGCGGTGACGCCGGCACGGGCGACGAGGTGCTCGGTGAACGCGTCGGCGAAGGCGTTGCCCGCGCCGTATGCGGCGCAGCCGGCCGAGGCGAGGTGGCCCAGCAGCGAGGAGAAGGTGACCAGGCGGGCGCCGGGGCGGCGCCGTACCAGGTCGGCGAGGTTCAGCAGGCCGATGACCTTGGGCTGCCGGATGGGCTCCCAGTCGGCGGGGTCCTCCTCGGCGATCGGCCGGAAGCGGTAGTCGCCGGCCAGGTGCAGCACGCCGTCCAGCGGTCCGCCCCAGGCGGCCTCGGCCTCGGCGGCGGCCCGTTCCAGGGCCTCGGCGTCGCGGACGTCCACGCTGCGGTAGCGCACGTCGCGGCCGGGGACGGCCAGGCCGGAGAGGACGGTCCGCAGCGCGGCGTCCCGTTCCGGGTCACGCCGTCCGACGAGGAGGAAGCGGGCGCCGTAGCGGTCGGCGAGGGAGGCGACCAGCGGGGCGCCGACGCCGCCCGCGCCGCCGGTGACCAGGTAGCGGCCGCCGCGGCGCAACGCGTCCCGCCCCCGGCGGCCCGGCCCGTCCCGGTGGCTCCGGCGCCTTCACCGTTGCCGGCGCCGGTCAGCGGCTCCAGCTGCACGGTGTACGGCCGGCCACGCCGCCAGGCCACCTCGCCCTGCCCGGCGGCGTGGTCGGACAGGGCCGCCAGCAGGTCGCGGGCGTCCTCGGCGGGTGAGGCACCGGCCAGGTCGACGTGGCAGGCGCGGCTCGCGGGATTCTCCCGCCCGGCGACCGCGCCGAGGAGCGCGGCCTGGGCGGCGGGGTAGCACAGGTCCTCCTCGCCGGTGACCGGCCGCAGCCCGCGGCTGACGGTGACCAGCCGCGGGTCGCCCGGCCTGCCGGACAGGAAGGTCCGGCAGGCCGTCAGCAGGTCGCGGCCGCAGCGGCGCAGCGCCTCCTCGACCCGTTCGCGGGGACCGGCCGGGTCGGGCGCGGGCAGGTAACTCCACAGGTACAGCAGGGTCGCGGGCGGCGTCCGGCGCAGCCGCAGGGCGTCGCGCAGGGCGTACCAGTCGACGGCGGAGGCGGGGTCGATGGTGTAGCCGCCGTCGTCCAGGGTGCTGAAGTGCGGGCCGGGGCGGACGACGACGACCGGGCCGGGCGGCTCCAGCGCGGCGGCCAGCCCGAGGTCGTCGGCGAACACCACGGTGACGCCGTCCGTGACCGGCGCGGCGACCGGGCGGGGCTCGGCGGCGCGCCAGACGGGCCGCGACAGGCAGTCCGGCACGGTGGCCGCGGTGCCGCGGGCCGCGGCGATCGCGCGGATCGGCTCGTCGAAGTCGCCGGACTCCATGCGCCGCACCAGGGCGGCGCGCTGGATCTTCCCGCTGGTGGTGCGGGGGAACTCCGCCTCGGTGATGGGCAGCGCGTGGGCGGCGGTCAGCCGGATCCGCTCGGCGACGGCCCGGTGGACCCGTTCGACGGTCTCCACGACGGCGGCCGACGGCCGGCCGCCGGGGCCCGCGGCCTCCTCGCCGGGGGCGGGGCGGGGGACGAAGAAGACGGCCAGCACCTCGCTGCCGGTGGCCGGGTCGGGCACGCCGCAGGCGGCCACCAGCCCGGAGGCCACCCCGTCCAGGCCACCGACGAGGTCCTCGATCTCGTGGCAGTAGTACTTCTCGCCGTTGATGACGATGAGCTCCTTGGCGCGTCCGCTGATGACGACCTCGCCGTCGAGCATGAAGGCCAGGTCGCCGGTGTCGAACCAGCCGTCGGCGGTGAACGCCTCGGCGTTGGCGGCCGGGTCGTCCAGGTAGCCGGGGGTGACGCGGGCGGATCTGACCTGGAAGCGGCCGATCACCCCCTCGGGCAGCACGCGGCCCTCGTCGTCGGCCACGCGCAGGTCCGCCCCGGGGGCGGCCGGGCCCATGCTCATGAACTCCAGGCAGTCGGCCGCGGCGTCGCCGGGGCCGGCCAGGCGCAGCGTGCCGTTGAGCGAAGACTTGGCGACGCGCAGCACACTGGCCGGTTCGGCGAAGAACTTGCAGGTGGCGCCGGTGGCGGTCTCGGCCATGCCCCACATGTGGACGACGGCGCGCTCGTCGATGCCGAGCGGCGCGACCTGGGCGAGGAAGTCGCGCATCACCGCGGGCAGGCACTGCTCTCCGGCGTTGAGCATGGTGCGCACCGACGACAGGTCCCACCTGCCGGTCGGGTCGCCGCCGTCCCGGCGCAGGTCGCGCAGGGCGTCGGCGACCAGCCGGTAGGCGAAGTTGGCCGACCAGGTGTGGTGCACGCCGTACCGGCTCAGCACGTCCAGCCAGCGCAGCGGCTGCTCGGCGATGTGGCCGGTGGGGGCGTGGACGCCGTCGCAGCCCAGGACCACGTCGCGCAGCAGGTACATCACCAGCGGCGCGACGTGGTCGAACGGCAGCCAGTTGAAGCTGGTCTCGCCGGGCCGTACCAGGTCCACCTGGCGGGCCGACAGGGCGTTCTCCACGATGGCGCGGTGCGTCACCGGGATGACCTTGGAGGCGCCGGTGCTACCGGACGACAGGGCCATGATCGCCACGTCGGACGGCCGGGCGGGGTGGACGTCGTCGTTCTCGGGGGAGATCTCCAGCTCGGCGACCGACAGCCAGTTCAGCTCGGGTTCGCCGTAGAGGGCGGCCAAGCCGGCCACGCCGTCGGCGGAGGCGTCGTCGGTGATGATCGGCGGGCGGCCGAGGGCGCGCCAGGCGTGCATCAGCTTGTCGAGCACCGGGTGGCGGTCGTCGAAGGAGGGCGGCGCGGTGACGGTCACGCAGGTGACGCCGCCCAGCACGCACGCCCACACGGCCGGGAAGTAGTCGGTGAGGCCCGGCACCAGCAGGATGGCCGGGGAGCCGGGCCGCATGCCGTGCTCGCGCATGCCGCCGAGGATCCTCCTGCCGCGCCGCAGCAGCTCGGGGTAGCCGACGAAGATGTCGCCGTCGCGGGTGACGGCCCGCACGCCCAGGTGGGGGAAGCGTTCGGCGGCCGAGACGATGGCCTGGGTGACGGTCTCGGGGTCGCCGGCGAGCCGCCCCAGCGGCGGCCCCTCGGCCAGGGAGGGCCGGGCCGCGCCGTCCGCGCCGTCCGGGGTGTCCGGTGCCGCGTCCGTGCCGGTGGAGCGGGTGGGGGCGTCGTCGTCGGCCAGGACGACCCGCGGCGCCTCCTCGCCGACCGGTACCGGTTCGGCGCGCACGCCCCACCGCGCGGCGAAGGCGTCCAGCGCCTCGGCGGCCGGCACCGGGATCCGGGTCAGCGCCGCGAGGTCCGGCTCGCCGTCGCCGGTACGCGGGACGCGCCGGACCGGTACGGTCGCCACGGCACCGGCCGCGTGCCCGGCCAGGGCCTCGGCGATCCTTTCGCGCAGCTCCCCGAGATCGGCGTCGTGCGCGGCGACCGGGTAGGCCACCGTGAGCGCCGGGGCGGTCCCGGCGGTCGTGGGGCCGGAGCCGCCTCCGTCGAGAGGACGGCCGGGGCCGTCTTCGGCGGGCCGGTCCGGCGAGGTCCGTCGCAGGACGACACCGTCGAGCACGCCGTCGAGACCGAGCAGCAGCGGTTCGAGGTCATTGAGGCGAGAGTTCACGGTTTCTGTCTCCTTGCGGTCGATGCCGTCGGTTCCCGGCCGGGAACATGTCCTTCCTGAAGTCCCGGGTGGTCCAGATGCGGTGGAACCTCTCCCAGATGCCGTGGCGCTCCTCGTCGGTCAGGTGCGGCAGGGTCAGCCCGAAGATCTGCGACAGCGCGGCGAGGTAGTCCTCGGCGGTGGTGAGCGTGCGGGTGGTACGGCCCGCGGGTCCCACGGCGCTGAGCTGGCAGCCGATCAGCTCGTCGAACCCGGTGGCGTGGTGCCGCTTGACCCAGCCGTAGACGAAGAAGATCGACATCTCCTGGTCGGCGAGCCGGTCGAAGGTGGCGGCGAACTGCTCGGTGGTGGCCTCCTCCAGGGTGAAGTCGACGCCGCTGCACGACTCCAGCCGGTCGTAGTCGACGCGCCAGCCGCCGGGGGTGGCCTCGGAGGGGCGGACCCGATAGGTGAAGGGGCCCTGGGTGTAGGTGCCGGGTGCCAGCGGCAGCGGCCGGTGGAAGCCCTCGCCGGAGCCGACGTCCAGGATCCACCGGCCGCCGGGGTTGCCGGGCGTGGGCAGGCCGGAGACGGTCAGCACGTTGTGGGTCCCGTTGGCGCCGACCGGGTTGGGGTTGTAGCCGCTCTGCACGCCGGCGGCGTGCATGCCGACCCGGTAGCCCAGCTCGCGCAGCAGCAGGTGGAAGGCCCCGTTGAGGTGGTAGCAGACCCCGCCGCGGCCCTGGCCGACGATGCGGGTCAGCGACCGCCGCGGGTCGATGCCCGGCGGCCGGTCCAGCGTCTCGAACGGCACCCGTTCGACGTGCGCGGCGTGCAGCGCGGCCAGCGCGTCGGCCGACGGCGGTGCCGCGGGGAGGCCGAGCCGGGCGAGGTATGCGGAGATGTCGATGCCACTCACGCCTGTGAGGCTAGGAAGGGCCGCTAGAGGCCGGCGCGAGCCGCGGTGGAGCCCGGCTCGATCCCCGTGCCGAGCCTCGGTCCCGGCCCCACGCTCGGGGCCGGGGCCGGGGCCGGGGCGTCGGGCCTGGGGTCAGGCGCCGGACCGGACGCCGGCGCGGGCCAGTTCCTCCAGCTCGGGCACCAGCTGCGCCGGGGTGGGCAGGGCGAGCATGTCCTCGCGCAGCCGGCGGGCCGTGTCGCGGTAGGAGGGATCGTCCAGCACGGCGGTGATCTGCTCGCGCAGGGCCTCGACGGTGGCCTCGGCGCCGGGCAGGCAGCGGCCCACCCCGCCGCGCTCGACCTGACGGCCGTGGAAGATCTCGTCCGGCATGTGCGGCACGACGAGCTGCGGCACGCCGTTGACCAGCGCGGTCATCGTGCCGCCCGCGCCGCCCTGCTGGACGAGCAGGTCGCAGTCGCGCAGCAGCGTGTCCAGCGGCATCCGGCCGATCCGCAGGACGTTGTCCGGCAGCGGGTCGAAAGCCGCCCGCTGCCCGTCGGTCACCGCGACCACGACCTCCGCCTTCAGACCGGCCAGGGCCTCGACGGCCCGGGGGGCGATCATCATCCGGTCGAAGCCGAGCCGTTCCTGCGAGGTGCCCCAGGTGACGCAGACCCGCGGCAGGCCGGTGGGCGGCTCCAGGTCGGACGGCAGTACCGAGGCGCCGTTGTAGGGAACGAAGCGGAAGCGCCTGCGCGGCAGGTCCAGGTCGTACTGCAGCTCCGGCGGGCAGGGGTCGAGGGTCAGGTCGCCGTTGACGTCGAGCCGCTCCAGGCCGAAGCGGTCCAGCAGGTCGCCGACCACGTCGGCCTCGAACCGGGCCATCGGCCCGGTGAAGTCGACGCTCCACAGCACCCGCACCGCCGGGACACCGCACAGCTTGCCGACGAGCGGGCCGACGAACGCCACCGGCTCGAACAGCACCAGGTCGGGGCGCCAGTGGCGGGCGAACGCGGCGACGTCGTCGGCCTGGGCCAGCGCGGAGCGGGTGGCGACGCGGAACCCGTGCAGGCGGCGGCGGGTGTGGTCGGCGCTTCCACCGGCGTCCCCGCCGGTGCTTCCGCCGGCGGACGGCCGCGCCGCCGCGGAGCCGTCCGTCCCGCCCGCGCCCGCCGGGCCGCCCGCCGTACCCGCGGGGTTCGCGGGGGCGTTCGCCGTGCCGGTGGCCGCGGTGTCGGCGGGCGGGACCGGCCGCCAGGACCGGGCGGCGAGCTGCTCGCGCAGCACGGCGTAGGAGTCGAAACCGGGGTCGCCGGCCGGCAGGGCGGGCAGCCCCGCCTGGACGATGGCCGGGACGAGGCCGGGGTTGCTGACCACGACCACCTCGTGGCCGGCGGCGCGCAGCGCCCAGCACAGCGGAACCAGCGGATTGAAGTGCCCGGGCATGTCCCAGGTCGCGGCGAGAACTCGCACGCCTGCCTCCGTATCGGTGTGACGGCGGATCGGTGACCGGTCGCCGCGGCCCGTCCCGGGGTGGCGACCGGGCCATCGTGGGCGGCCGGACTCGCGGCGTCCTCAAGCGCCGCTCGATCGCTCGGGCGATCCTCGAGCGGCATGGCGCACAGTGGCGCGAGCAACGCGCGGACGCCGCCGTCGTCCCGGCGACGGTGTCCGCGCGGACAGGTCGGGACGGACCCCGGCGGGCCACGTCCGGGCCGGCGAGAACGCCCGGAGAGCGTCCGCGGAACGTCCGCAGGACATCCGCGAGAAAAGGGAGCGGTTCATGGAACTGGGGATTTTCCTCAACTACGACGGCGCGGTGCCGGTGGCCCGGGAGGCCGAGCGGCTCGGCTTCGCCTACGCGCTGGCGCCGGAGGGGTTCCGGTCCGACGCGGTCAGCGTGCTGGGCGCGGTCGCCGCGTCCACCGAGCGGATCCGCCTCGCGCCGGGGGTGATGCAGATCCCGGCCCGCACCCCGGTGATGACGGCGCTGGCCGCGGCGACGCTGGACGGGCTGTCCGGCGGCCGGTTCTGCCTGGGCCTCGGGGTGTCCAACCCGGACGTCTCGCGCGGCTGGTACGGCGTCGACTTCGACGCGCCGCTGGCCCGCGCCCGCGAGTACGTCGAGGTGGTACGGCTGGCGCTGACCGGCGGCCCGGTGCGCTACAGCGGCGAGCACTTCCGGCTCCCGCCGCCGGGCACCCGGGAGGCCGCGCACCTGCGGGCCGCCCCGGTCCGCGCCGACATCCCGATCTACCTCGCCGGGGTGGGACGGCGCAGCCTGGAGCTGGCCGGGGAGATCGCCGACGGCTGGATCGGGGTGTTCTGCCCGCCGGAGCGGCTGGCGGAGTCGCTGGGGCACGTGCGCGCCGGGCGGGCGCGGGCCGGCGAGGGACTTGAGGGTTTCGAGGTGATGCCGTCGATCCCGATCGGCGTGGGCGACGACCCGGAGAGGGCGGCCGAGCCGCTGCGGCCGTACTTCGCCAACTTCATCGGCATGGGCAGCAGGGAGCGGAGCGCCTACTTCGCGCTGGCGACCTCGATGGGGTTCGGCGCGGCGGCCGAGGAGATCCACGACCGCTGCCACGCCGGGGACCGGGCCGGGGCGGCTCGGGCGGTGCCGTTCGAGCTGATCGACCGGACCTCGCTGGTCGGCGACGCCAAGCGGATCTCGGCGCGGATGGCCGAGTACGCGGCGGCCGGGGTGACCACGCTCGGGCTGACCTCACTGGCCACCTCCCTGGACGGCCACCTGGAGACCCTGCGGGTGGCCGAGGAGGCGCTGCGGCTGCAGCGGGGATGACCCGGCGGACGACGCCCCGGGGAGACGCCGATCAGTGGACGTCGTGCGCGAGCGATGCGTGCGGGATGACCATGGGCGTGGCCGTACGCGGGTCGGCCACGATGTCGCAGGCCAGGCCGAACGCCTCGGCGACCAGGTCGGGCGTCAGCACCTGCGACGGCGGCCCCTGGGTGACCACCCGGCCGTCCTTCATCACGATCAGGTGCGAGGCGAAGCGGGCGGCCTGGTTGAGGTCGTGCAGCACGGCCACGATCGTCTTGCCCTCGCGGTGCAGCTCGCGGCAGAGCTCCAGCAGGTCGTACTGGTGGGCGATGTCGAGGAAGGTCGTGGGCTCGTCCAGCAGCAGCAGGTCGGTCTGCTGGGCGAGAACCATCGCGATCCAGGCGCGCTGGCGCTGGCCGCCGGACAGCTCACCGGCCTGCGCCTCGGCCAGGTCGTGCAGGCCGGTTCGCTCCAGGGCGAAGCCGATCGCGGCGTCGTCGTCCGGCGACCACTGGCGCAGCAGTGTGTGGTGTGGGAAGCGGCCGCGCCGTACCAGGCCGCGCACGGTGATGCCGTCCGGCGCGACCGGGTTCTGCGGCAGCAGGGCGACGTGCCGGGCGGCCTGCCTGCCCCGGTAGGACCAGATGTCGCGGCCGTGCAGCAGCACCTGCCCCCGTTCCGGCTTCATGATCCGGGCCAGCGTCTTGATCAGTGTGGACTTGCCGCACCCGTTCGGCCCGATGATCATGGTCAGCTCGCCCTGCGGGATGTCCAGGCTGACGTCGCGCACGACCGGGTCGCCACCGTAGGAAACAGTCACGTCCCGTACTCCCAGGCCGGTCGTGCTCATAGCGTGCCCTTCTTCCATTCGCGGATCAGCAGGTAGCCGAGGTAGAGGCCGCCGAGGCCCAGCGTGTAGATGCCGACGGGCAGGCTGACGGGCAGCGGGAGCTGCTGCGCGGCCAGGTCGGCCAGCACCAGCAGCAGCGCCCCCGTCAGCGCCGAGAGCATCAGGTGCGGGCCGGTGCCGCGGGTCAGCCGGCGGGCGATCTGCGGCGCGGTCAGGGCGATGAACGAGATCGGCCCGGCGACCGCGACGGCTCCCGCCGACAGGAGGATCGACAGCGCCACGGCCGCCGTCCTGGTGCGGCCGGGCTCGGCGCCGAGCATGGCGGCCGTCTCGTCGCCCATCTCGGCCAGGCCCAGTCGGCCGGCGATCGCCGCCGCGAACGGGGCCGTCACCAGCAGGACGATCCAGATGGTGGCGGCGTGCTCCCAGGAGCGGGCCGACAGGCTGCCGTTGACGTACGCGGTCAGCACGGTGGCCTTGTCGCGCTCGACGGCGTACACGACGTACTGGATGAAGGCCACCGCCATCGCTGAGACGCCGATGCCCGCCACGATGAGACGGCCGGGGTTGCGGAACCCGGTGCCCGTGGAGAGGTAGACCAGCGCGATGGCCAGCACCGCGCCGGCCAGCGCGCCGAGCGGGACCGGCACCGCGCCGGGCAGCAGCAGCGCGACGGCCGCCGCGCCCGCGCCCGCCCCGGCGGCCAGGCCGATCACGTCGGGGCTCCCCAGCGGGTTGCGGGTGACGGTCTGGAACAGCGCTCCCGACAGGCCGAGCGCCGCGCCGGTGCCGACGCCGACGACCAGGCGGGGGCCGCGCAGGCGTTCCAGCACGAACGCGGCCTTGCCGCCCGCGCCGCCTGTCAGGGCGCCGGGGAGGTCGGCGAGCGGGATGCCGAGGCGGCCGAGCGAGAGCGTGGCCGCGCAGGCGGCGAGCACGAGCGTGAGGAGGGCGAGACCGGTGACGGCGGAGACGCGCGAGAGGGGCACGGCCATCGCCCGCCCCAGCACGAGGAACCCCTTGGGCCTGCTCACGTCCCGCTCCTCATTCTCCGCACGGCGACCAGCAGCGCGGGCGCGCCGATGAACGCCGTCACGATCCCGACCATCAGCTCCTGCGGGCGCAGCACCACCCGGCCCGCCACGTCGGCCAGCAGCAGCAACGCCGGCCCCAGGATGGCCGAGAAGACGATCTGGGCCCGGACGTCCGCGCCCACGACGGCCTTGACGATGTGCGGCACGGCCAGGCCGACGAAGGCGATGGGCCCGACGGCCGCGGTCGCCGCCGCGCTGAGCAGCGTGGCCGCGACCAGCCCGAACGCCCGCGTGAGGCCGGGGCTCGCGCCGAGCGCGGAGGCGGTCTCGTCGCCGAGCGCGAGCGTGTTGAGCGCGGGCGCCAGCAGCAGCGCCATGAGCAGGCCGAGTCCTGCCGCCGGCAGCACCGACAGCAGCACGTCGAAGTCCCGTCCGCCGAGCGCGCCGACCACCCAGTAGCGGTAGCTGTCGAAGACCTTCGGCATGCCGAGGGTCACGGCCTGCACGTACGCGCTCAGCACCGCGGTCACGACCGCGCCCGCCAGCACGAGCCTGGCCAGCCCGGCGCCGGAGCCGGCCGAGCCGATGACGTGCACGAGGACGCCGGCCAGCAGCGCGCCGGGCAGCGCCCACCACACGGTGTTCCACTGGCCGGACACGCCCAGGAAGGCCGTGGCGCTGACGACTCCGGCCGAGGCGCCGGCGGTGATGCCGAGCAGGCCGGGGTCGGCCAGCGGGTTGCGGGTGACGCCCTGCATGATGGTGCCCGCGACGGCCAGGCCCAGCCCGGCCAGCAGGCCGAGCGCGGTACGCGGATAGCGGCTCTGCACCACCGCGGTGGTGCTCTCGTCGGCGGTGCCGCGCAGCACGTCCACCGCGTCGCCCACGGAGGTCGGCAGGCTGCCGAAGGTGATGCTGGCCAGCATCACCAGTGCCAGCACGGCCAGCGCGACGATCAGGAACCACACGAGCCGGGAGGCTCGGGCGCGGGGGGCGCCCGCGTCTCCCGGCGCGGTGCGTACGACGGTGACGGTCACGGTCAGCGGTCGAGCTTCGCGACCGCCTCGTCGATGAGCGGCAGATAGCGCTCGATCACCCACGGCACGGTCAGCGGGTTGATGATCGAGGACGCGGTGACGAACGGCTGGTCGTCGCTCGCCACCACCGAGCCGCGCTTGATCGCGGGGATGCTCGCGTACAGCTTCTGGGCCTCGATCTCCTTGCGGGTCTTCGCGTCGGTGTAGAACGTGAAGATCAGGTCGCTCTTGGCCAGTTTCTGCCCGTTCTCCAGGCCGATCACGGCGGAGTCGGTGCCCTCGGTCTCCTTGAACGTGTCGACGACCGGGTCCACGGTCAGGCCGAGCGAGGAGACCATCTTGACCCGCTGCTCCTCAGGCTTGAACACGCCGAGGGTGCCGGGGCCGGTGGTGTAGATGTAGGAGAAGGTCACGTCCTTGTACTGCGGCCGGGTCGCGGCGGCGTCGGCGAGCTGCCTCTTGACCTCGGCGATCAGCGTCGCGGCCTGCTCGGGCTTGCCCAGCGCCTTGGAGATGATCTCGATCTGCTGGTCCCAGTTCGTGCTCCACGCCAGGTCCGGATAGGCGACGGTGGGCGCGATGTCGGAGAGGATCTTGAACTGGTCGGCGGTGATGCCCGACCACGGGGCCAGGATCACGTCGGGTTCGAGCTCGACGATGGCCTCGATGTCGATGTCCTCGCCGCCGGTGAACTGCTTGGGCAGCGTGCCGCCGGCCTTGGTGACCGCCTCGTGGATCCACGGCAGGTAGCCGGTCTTGTCGCTGCCCCACGCGTAGCTCTCGATTCCGACGGGCGTGTGGCCGAGTGCGATCGCGGTCTCCGCGGAGCCCTGGCCCAGCGTGACGATCCGCTCCGGCTGCTTGGTGATCGTCGCCTTGCCGAGGGCGCTGTCGATCGTCACCGGGAACGCGCCGGCCGCGCCGCCGCTCGCCGCGGAGGCGTCCGCCGACGTCGCGGGCTCGGCGGGCTTGGGGTCGGACGTGCCGCAGCCGGTGATGACCAGCAGGGCGGTGGCGGCGACGGCCGAGAAGGCGCGGCGGCGGGTGAACCTGAACGGCATGGATGTTCCTTGTACGTCGTCACACTTGGGAGACCGCGCAGGCGTACCACCACCGTCAGGTTGCGGTGCCGCACAGGCCATAACCTGAGCCTTGAACCATTTAGGCAAGCCTAACCTACAATACTTTCGGATCAAGTCCCTTCCGAGTGGGACAAGTCACCCTCCGGCCAAGGCCGGACGTGGTCACGCCGCCTCGGCATCGCCCGGCTGTCGCCGCGGGCCGGCGATCGTCTCGGGGCCGGGTTCGACGTGGCGCATGGTCCCGCTCAGACCAGGGCGAGGAGGCTGACGGCGGCGGCCGCGGCGCCCAGGCCGACGAACCGGCCGCGGTGGACGCGTTCGGCGAGCACGCAGCGGGCGAGCAGGAGCACGACCGGCCCTCTCCCGGCCTATGACCGCCCGTCCTGTGATCGAGGAGGCTGTGGCGCGGGAAGCGGGAGGGCCAGGCCGGTTTTGACGGTGTCGAACACGAGCAGCGTCTCGTAGCGCCTGATGTTGTCGTCCGCCTTGAACAGGCGGTTGCCGAGGCGGCTGCATTCGCGCATGCTCCGCGCGGCCAGGACGACCACATAGTCCCACGGTCCCGCGACCTGGTAGCACTGCTGGACCTGCGGGGTGGAGCGCATCCGTTCGGCGAAGGCGCGGTGGTGCTCGAACGATTCCCGGTCGAGGGTCACCAGGACCGTGGCCAGGACGGTGGGGCCGAAGCGGTGTGGGTCGAGGACGGCGACCTGCCTGGTGATGAGACCGTCCTTGCGGTAGCGGGCGATCCGCCGCTGGACGGCGCTCGGTGAGAGCCCGACCCATTCGCCGAGGTCGTGCAGGGTGCGTCCGGCGTCGCGCTGGAGGAGGTCCAGGAGCTGCACGTCGATCTCGTCCAGGCGGGGCGGCGGCGGTTCAGGCACGCAAGATTATTGCGCGCCGGCGCGAAAACCCTCAATCGCCTCGATCGGGTGCTCGATTAGCGTCGGCCGGGTCCGGAAAGCCCCCAGGAAAGGCGACGCGCATGGATCTGGACGTGGTGCGGATCGAGAAGGCCATGCAGGTGATCGATCCGGTGTTCCTCAACACTCCGCAGTACATCGACGAGCAGCTGTGCCGGGCGCTGGGCGGCCGCACGGTGACGGTGAAGCTGGAGACGGCCAACCCGGTGCGCAGCTTCAAGGGCCGGGGCGCCGATCTGATGCTGAGCACGCTCGCCCCCGGCACGCCGGTGGTGTGCGCCAGCTCGGGCAACTTCGGGCAGGCCGTCGCCTACGCGGGACGGGCCCGCGGGATGCCGGTCGAGGTGTTCGTGCCCGAGACGGTCAACCCCGCCAAGCGGGAGAGGATGGAGACCTTCGGCGCCCGGGTCATCATGGCCGGGACGGACGGCGCGTCGGCGCGGAAGGCCGCGGCCGCCCACGCCGAGCGCCATCCTGACCGCGTCCACCTGCAGGACGGTCTCCAGGCGGCGATCGCCGAGGGCGCCGGGACGATCGGGGTCGAGCTGACCCGCGGCGCGCCAGGCGGCGCGGGCGGTCCGGGCTTCGACGTCGTCGTGCTCCCGGTCGGCGACGGCGCGCTGATCAACGGCGTTGCGCGCTGGATGAAGGAGCACGCACCCGGCACCCGGATCGTGGGAGTCAACGCCGAAGGCGCCCCCTCGATGCTGGAAAGCCTGCGCGCTGGCCACGCGGTCTCCATCGAACACGCTCGCACCTTCGCCGACGGCATCGCGGTGCGCACCCCGCTGGAGACCTCGGTGCGACGGGCCCGCGCGCTGGTGGACGAGATCGTCCTGGTGACGGACGAGGCCATCGCCGCCGCCATGGAACTGGCGGCGCGCACGCTCGGAATCGTCCTGGAACCGGCGGGGGCGGCGGGCCTGGCGGCGATCGCCGAGGGCGCGGTCCCCGGCGATCGGCCGGCGACGGTGCTGACCGGCGCCAACCCACGTCCCGAACAGGCCGGCGAACTCGCGGCCCGGCTCGCACGGCCCGCCCCGGACACGCGAACCTCAGCCCGATGACCGCCCGAGGCGACCGCGCCGAGGCCGCCCCGTCCCGTCGGTCGAACACGGGACGGTGACCGGTTCGAAAAAGACGGTCACATGCGGCCGTCCCCGGCTCCCGCGCCGATGACCCGGTGGCCCGCGTGACCGATGAGCGCGTCGTCGCGTGCACCGGGAAGACTCGCGGCAGGGCGCGTCTCAGCGGGTCGCCTGCCGTGCGGCCTGGTCCCGGATCCCGCTCAGCACGACATCGAGCAATCGGTCGAACTCCGCTGCGGACCCGAAGTCGGCTTGGAGAGGCGCGAGGGCGGCCATCGTCGGGTATGCGGTGGCGTCGATCGCGGGCCCGTCGGGGCCACCGCTGAGGACCGCCAGCAGATAGCCGTTGAGAAAGCCGAACAGCGCCATCGGCGCGTCCGCGACCACCCGGTCGGGCAGGCCGGCCTGGCGCATCGCGGCGACCAGATGTTCCAGGGCCGCCAGGGCCACCGGCGAGTTCTGCGGGCGGGTGGCCAGCAGTGGGAACACCCGAGGGTGCCGGTAGGCCACCTGTCGGTAGTTGTGCGCCGTCTGACGGGCGACCTGTTCCCAGCCGTGGGGCGCCTCCTCCGCGCCGGCCTCCATCTCGGCGATCACGGCCTCGGAGATCGCGTCCAGCAGCGCCGCCTTGCCCTTGAGGTGATGGTAGATCGACATCGGGTCGACTCCGAGCTCGTCGGCGAGCCGCCGTACCCCGAAGCGGTCCAGGCCGTCGCGGTCGACCAGTGCGACGGCGGCGGCCGCGATGCGTGCGCGGTCGAGCCCCGCCGAGGTGCCCCGTGTGCGTCTGGTCACGTCTGCCCCTCCTCCTTGCCAAATCTACACCGTAGAATCTACTGTGTCGGCGAAACCTACGCCGTAGGTTTAAGAAGGGAGAAGCCATGACCCGCACCGTCAACCGCCTCCCGTCCGAGGGGGAGCCCCCGGGCGGGCCCCGCCACCGGCGCCCGGGGAGCCCGATACGGCGATCACGGCATCGGCATGATCGACCGATGAACCCCGTGGCGAACGGCGTCTCCGACACGGATCACGACCACCACGCACCATGGAGGAAGAAACGGTGAAGCGCATCGGCGTCATCGGGGTAGGCGAGATCGGCCGGGCCATCGTGGACGGCCTGTGCGGCCGGGGAGACGACGCGCCCGAGGTGTTCCTCTCCCCTCGCGGAGCCCGCAGGGCCGCGGAGCTGTCCGAGCGCTACGAGGGCGTGCGGGTGTGTCCCGGCAACCAGGCGGTGGTGGACCACTCCGAGATCGTGATCATCGCCGTACGCCGTCAGGACAGGCACGAAGCACTCGCCGGCCTGACGGTGGCCGACGACAAGATCGTGATCAACGTGATGTCCGGCGCCGGCGGCGACGACCTGCGCAGGACGCTGGCCACCGACGCCCCGATCGTCCGGGCCATCCCCCTGCCCGCCGTACGCGAACGCCGCTCCGTCACGGTGACGTACCCGTCCCACCCGGTGGTGGACTCCCTCTTCGAGCACCTGGGCGGGGCGCTCCCGGTCGCGGACGAGAACCCACGGGTCCATCCCCGGAATCAGGGCGGCCACCCTCGGGTTCGACTGAACGACGACTCCTCACCCCCGATACATGCGGGATGACCGCACGAACCGGTCCACGCCGTGATCTCGACCCGAGACAGACGCGTTCGTGTTCGTTTTCGGTCGCTCAGGCGAAATCAGGTGGGATCAACAGGCGGGCTCGCCGAACCAGCGGGAGAGATGGCCGTCCAGGTCCTGCTGATCGTCGCCGACCCAGGCGACGTGGCCGTCGGGACGTAGCAGGACGCACGGAACATCCAGTACCGCAGCGGGATCCGCGAGGTAGTCGACCCGGTCTGACCAGCCGCCGACGGTCAGGCGTTCGGTGCGGTCCAGCAGCAGGCCGCGGCCGCGATGCAGCAGACCGTAGAGGTGGCCCTGTTCCACGTCGATGTCGCGCAGGCGGCGGCCGAGCAGATCGGGGCCTTCGCCGAAGTCGTAGCGGATGCCGATCGCGGTGATCTTCTCGATCAGATGGCGGTTCACCTCGTCGAGGTCCATCAGTTCGGTGAGCAGCCTGCGCACGGCCCTCGGGCCCGGTTCGGTGGACAGCAGTTCCGTCTGGGCGCGGGTGTTGTCCAGCACCTCCTCGGCGACCGGATGACGTTCGGCCTGGTAGGTGTCCAGCAGTGCTTCCGGCGCCCAGCCGCGGATCTGCGCGGCCAGTTTCCAGCCGAGGTTGAACGCGTCCTGAACGCCCAGGTTGAGGCCCTGCCCGCCGGTTGGTGGATGGATGTGTGCCGCATCGCCGGCCAGCAGCACCCGCCCGACCCGATAACGTTCGGCCAGCCGGGTGGCGTCCCCGAAGCGGGACAACCAGCGCGGGGAGTGCACGCCGAAATCGGTTCCGGCGATGGCGCGCAGCCGTTGTTTGAAATCCTCGAGGGTGGGCGGTTCCGCGCGGTCGCTGACTCCCGCGGCGGGGACCACGACGCTGTAGACCCCTCCGCCGAAGGGCCGGAGCCAGAATCGCTGATGAGTCTCGCGGATCTCGGCCATACTGGCCGCGACCTCCTCCTGCGGCACGCCCACCTCCATCTCGCCCATCAGCGTCTCGGTCCGTGAGGGCTCGCCGGGGAAGCCGACACCGAGCAGTTTGCGCACCGTACTGCGCCCGCCGTCACAGCCGACGAGATAGCGCGAACGCAGCCGTTCCCCGTCGGCCAGTTCGACGGTCACACCCTCGTCGTCCTGCTCGAAACCGGCGACCACGCAACCGCGCCGGACCTGCGCGCCCAGTTCGATCGCATGTTCTTCCAGCAGACGTTCGATGACCGGCTGCGGGATGCCCAGCAGATAGGCGTGCGCGGAATCCAGGCCCTTGGGCGCGGGTTTGGGGATGGCGGCGAAGAAACCGCCGGCCGGACGCCGTCTTCCGTGTTCGAGCATGCGCTCCAGCAGTCCGCGCATCGCCATCAGCTCGAGACTGCGAATATGCAGACCGACTATGCGGACGAACGACTTGGGCTCGGTTTCCTTCTCCAGAACGAGTACCCGCACGTCGTGCAGCCGCAGCTCGGCGGCCAGCATCGCGCCGGTCGGCCCGCACCCGGCAATGATCACGTCGAACACGAGGGGCGCGCGATCGGCGCCGGAGGCCGGCGACCGGAGTCCGGGGACGTCGTCCACGGTGAGGTCGCGCTCGGCCGTATCGTTCGACGACGGCTCGGCGGC
Source organism: Streptosporangium sandarakinum (assembly GCF_050942225.1). Lineage (NCBI taxonomy): Bacteria > Bacillati > Actinomycetota > Actinomycetes > Streptosporangiales > Streptosporangiaceae > Streptosporangium > Streptosporangium sandarakinum. The sequence goes on along the minus strand of NZ_CP192034.1, from coordinate 3,807,480 downwards.
GAACTGAGAATGCATAGGTGTTGCCTTTCGGGAGTGCCTTGTGGTGAGGCGCTCCCGGCGACACCTACGTCGATCGCCCGACCGTGACGGGAAGGGGGAGCACCCACGGCGATACAGCGTTCATGGGTCTCACCTCCTCGGGCGGTGTCGCGGTCAACCGCAAGCTACAAGCCGGCACATCATCCCGTCCAGTCCTTTTCCGGCCGCGTGACCACGGCTCCTGACGGGCCCGTACGGCAGCGTCCCGTCCACGGCCAGCGCGGGCCGCCCCAACCCGAGCAGCCGCGGCCCGGCCTCCCGCGGAGGCTCCTCACGGCTGCCATAGCGCGAGGGGCGGTGCTGGTCAGCCCTTTTGGGAACGGATCGGCAAGTTGCACCGTGTCGGGACACGTTCGGGAGGAGAACGCCTTTACGTTCGTCCTGTTCGATGTCTCCGTCACGAGCGAGGACCCGTCATGCGAGCCATCACCGTTCGAGAGCGCGCCGCCGGTCTGGCCGGGCTTTCCCTGACGGAAGAGCCGTACCCGCACGCCGCCGAGAACGACGTCATCGTCCGGGTGCATGCCGCGGGGTTCACCCCCGGAGAGCTCGACTGGCCGGGAACGTGGTCCGACCGCGCCGGCCGCGACCGGACGCCCAGCGTGCCCGGACACGAGGTGTCGGGTGTCGTCGCCGAACTGGGATACGGAACGACCGGCCTGACCGTCGGCCAGCGGGTGTTCGGGCTGACCGACTGGACCCGCAACGGCTCGCTGGCCGAGTACGTGGCGGTGGAGGCCCGCGACCTCGCGCCGCTGCCGGCCGATGTCGGCCACACCGTGGCCGCCGCTCTGCCGATCTCAGGACTGACCGCGTGGCAGGGACTGTTCGACCACGGCCGCCTGGCCGCCGGCCAGACCGTCCTGATCCACGGCGTCGCGGGCGGTGTCGGTTCCATCGCGGCGCAGTTCGCACGCGAGGCGGGAGCCCGGGTGATCGGTACCGGCAGGGCCGGCGACAGGGACACGGCACTCGCCCTCGGTGTGGACGCCTTCCTGGACCTGCAGTCCGATCCCCTTGAAGACGCCGGTCAGGTCGACGTGGTGTTCGACGTGATCGGCGGTGACATCCTGGACCGCTCGGCCGCGCTGGTGCGCACCGGCGGCACGCTCGTCACCATCGCCTCGCCACCCACGGTCCGGCCCCGGGACGGGCGGGCGGTGTTCTTCGTCGTCGAGTCCGATCGTGTCCGGCTCGCGGACCTGGCACGACGGGTCCGGGACGGACGGCTCCGCCCGATCGTCGGGGCCGTACGGACGCTCGCCGAGGCGCCCTCCGCGTTCGCGCCCGCCCGGCGCACCCCCGGCAGGACGATCATCCGGGTCACGGAAGACGAATAGCCGGCAGGCCCGGCTCAGGTGCCGGCGGCGTCGTATCGGCTCGGCCGCGTTTGAGCAGACCATCACCAAGGCTTGGACTCGCTCATGGTTAGCCTCCGGGATGCCTGGACAGCGTAATCATCACTCCTCCTGACCGGGAACCCGAGCACGGCGGCCGCGTGGGGACGGAATCCGGGACGTCTCGCGACCACCCGGCGCGTCTGAAAGGTCTGAGCAGGATGGGAGAGGTCATGATCCGAGTACGGTTCGCCGGTGGCCTTCTGGTCGCCGGCATGGTGGTCGCGTCCGTGGCGTGCGCGCCCACGGCAGAGCGCGCGACCGGCCAGGCGCCGGTGACCGCCATGGTTTCGCAGCCACCGTCCGAGACGCTGTCGCCTCTCCTGGAACAGGCGCTTCCCGATGTCAAGGGCAAGACGTTCACCGCGGCGATCGTGAACTTCCCGCCCGCCGCGCGCGCGGCGCCGCATCGCCACGGCAGGGCTTTCGTCTACGCCTACGTACTCGAGGGCATCGTGCGCAGCCGGCTCGGTGGCGAACCGGTGCGCACGTATCGCCCGGGCCAGAACTGGGTCGAGCAGCCGGGCGCCCACCATCTGCTCACGGAGAACACCAGCCGGACGCGACCGGCGAAGCTGCTGGTCGTCTTCATCTCCGACACAGGGGACAGGCTCAAGGTCGACGATCCGCCAAGGTAGGGCCATCGGCCGGGCGCGGCGGCGCGAGTCCGACCAGCGTGGCCCCCGCATCGGGTACCGCCCCCGGCATGCGACCGAGGTCGGACATCGGGAACCGACGAGCAGATGAGAAGCTGGCCCCGTGTTTCCGGAGACTCCCGCCGCCGCGGCGGCGCTGTCGGTGGTCACCCGTTTCTGCCCACCCGCGCTGTTCAACCACTGCGTCCGCTCCTACCTGTGGGGAGCGATGTACGGCGCAGCGCACGGGATCGCCTTCGACGACGAGCTCTACCACGTTTCGGCGCTGCTCCACGACATCGGGCTGACGGAGGCCTTCGACAGCCACAGGCTGCCGTTCGAGGAGGCGGGAGGGCAGCTGGCCTGGGTCTTCGGCGTGGCGGCCGGCTGGCCGGCGGAACGGGCCGCCAGGGCCACCGAGATCATCGTCCTGCACATGCGCGACGATGTGTCCCCGGCCGTCGACCCCGAGGCCCACCTGCTGCAGGTCGCCACAAGCTGGGAGGTGGCCGGACGGCGGCCGGAGGAGTTCCCGCCGGACGCCAGAGCGGAGGTGCTCGCCCGCTATCCCCGGCTGGGATTCGGCGCGGAGTTCCTGGCGTGCTTCGAGGACCAGGCGAGGCGCAAGCCGGACAGCGCCGCCGCCGCGTCGGTCAGGAGCGACGTCGCGGGGCGGATCGCCGCCAACCCTCTCGAAGGCCGCCCGCCCGCCTGACTTCCAAGGCCGCGAACCCCGCCGCCGGCCCTGCTCGGGGTGCCGTTGACCAACGTGCCACCGGCCGCCGAACCTCGAAGATCCCCAGCCTGACCTTCTGTGACGCCGAACGACAGCCCGGCCTGGTCCGCGAGGAGCCGCTCAGGCAGTGCCGGGCCGAACGGGGCCGGCTGGTGTCTCGTACAGGGCCGGGAAGCGAGCGGTCATCGTGCCTCCCGTCCGTACCGGGTCAGGACGGCGGCGCCGGCCGGTGCGGCCGACAGGCATTCCAGGTAGGCGGGTGGCCCACCGGCGGGGAAAAGCCGATCGCCGGTGCCGAGGATGGTGGGGAAGGTCAGCAGCCGGTATTCGTCGATCAGGTCCTCGGCCATCAGGGCATGGACGACGCTCAGGCTTCCGGTGATGATCACATCCCGCTGTTCGCGCTTGACGGCGTCGATGAGGTCACCGTCGATGACCTGGGAGTTGGACCAGGTCGCGGTGTCGATCAGCGTGCGGGAGGCGACCAGTTTCGGCACGGCGTTCATCCGCGCGGAGAACGGGTCGTCGCGTCCCGGCCAGAGCCGCGAGAACAGTTGCCAGGTGCGGCGTCCCAGCAGCATGACGCCGTCATCGAGGACGCTGCCGAGCCGGAACTTGTCCCCGGCGACCGTTTCGGGCCCGTGCCGGAACGCCCAGCCCCCGGCCGGCGTGCCGGCGGAGCCGTCCGGGTCGGACACGATTCCGTCCAGGGTGATGAACTCGATGACGATGACGCTCACGATGGGTGTCCCTTTCGTTGGATGCTCACCCGTACGTACCGGCGGCATCGGCCGGACTCATCGCAACCCGTCGAACGTGTCGAAGACGATCTCCTGGGACAGGCCGAACGCCTCGAACACGGCGGGATCGGCGAACACGACATTGCGCGCGATCCGGCCGCCGGTCACCGTGAGGACCTGGAGCGTGTGCAGGCGATGCCCGCCACCGGGCTCGGGGGCGTACGCGGCCAGCGCGGGCTGGCCGTTGGCGGTGAGGCGCCTGAGGGCCCAGCCGGTCCCGCGCATGCCGAACACTCGACGCATGAACAGGCCGTAGTCGTGGCCGCCCCGGTACCACAGCGGCACGGGCGGCATCTCCAGGACGGCGTCGTCGGTGAGGAGCCGCACGAGTGCGGGAACGTCGGCCGTCTCGAACCCCCGCATGTAATGTTCGATCACCTCGCGTACCTTCGGGTCGTCCGGCTCGCTGACCTCGCTGACGTCCGTGGCCTCGCCCGCCTCGGCGAGGGCGGCGCGGGCCCGCTGCAGGGCGCTGTTGACGGCCGGGACCGTGGTGCCGAGCTGGACGGCCACCTCGGCGGCGCTGAACTCCAGTACCTCGCGCAGCATGAGCACGGCCCGCTGCCGCGGCGGCAGCGTCTGCATCGCCGCCACCAGCGCGAGCCGCATGTCGGCCCGCACCTCCACCTCGAACCGGGCGTCGGGAAACGGCTGAAGCCAGGGAATGTCGAAGGCCGGTGCGAGCGGCGCCTCGGGATCATCGCTGGGCGCGCCCAGCCCGGACGGCAACGGCCGCCGCGCGCGGCCCTCCAGCGCGGTCAGGCAGACGTTGGTCGCGATCCGATACAGCCAGGTCCGCAGCGACGCGCGGGTGGCGTCGTACCGTTCCCGGGCCTTCCACGCCCGCAGCATCGTCTCCTGCACATGGTCCTCAGCCTCGTGGAACGAACCCACCATCCGATAGCAGTACGCCACCAACTCAGCCCGATACGGCTCAAAATCCACCGCCCCATCATGGCGGACGCGACATCCCACACGTCTGAGGGTCTTGAGGGGGGAGGCCGGAACACGGCGGAAAGACACCGCTGGAGGAGCCGGTCCGGGCGCGGTGCGAACTATCGGGATACAAGCCACGCCCGGCCCCGCGCGGATCTGACGATCAGCGCTTCATCAGGGCGAAGACTCCCCAGCCGAGATGCTCACGCATGTAGCGCGCGTAGCGTGCGGGCTCGGTGCTGAGCTCGACCCGTACCTCGGGCGCCAGTTCGTCGTCCGGGTTCCGGTCGAGCCAGCGGCGGAGGTTGAGCCACTGTGCCGCGCAGTACCGGTCCCAGCTGTCCTGGTCGGCCAGCATCATTTCCACGACGTCGTACCCGAGGTCCCCGAACTGCTCGATCAGCTCGGGCAGCGGCAGGAAGTCGGCCGGGCCGGTGGCGTGACAGGCCTCCGCGGTCTCCTGGTCCGGCGGAGTCCGACGCCAGTAGGGCTCGCCGATCAGCATCAGACCTCCGGGGCGGAGGCTGCGGCCGAGCAGTTCGGCCGTTCCGGCGACGCCGTTCCCGATCCAGGTGGCGCCGACGCAGGCGGCGAGATCGACCGGCTCGTCCGCGACATGGCCGGAGGCGTCGCCGTGGACGAACTCGACCCGGTCGGCGACGCCGAGCTCGATGGCACGTGCCTGGGCCTGCTCGGTGAAGACCGTGCTGATGTCCACGCCCGTACCCGTGAAGCCCAGGTCACGCGCCCAGGTGCACAGCATCTCGCCCGAGCCGCTGGCCAGGTCGAGCACTCGTGTCCCGGGGGCCAGGTGAAGTGCCTGGCCCAGGACGGCGAGCTTGTCGGCGGTCAGCGGGTTGTGGATGCGGTGGCTGCTCTCGCGGATGGTGAAGATGCGGGGAAGATCCATGACCGAATTCCTTTGGGAGAGGACCTCTCCGGACGGCACGTGCGACCGAGAACTCCCGCTAGGGAAGAGGAAGGCAGGTGCGGGTCAGGACGAGGCCCGGGAAGTGAGGATGATCCGGGCGCTGCGCACGGCAGCGGTCTCCACGACGGTCATCAACTCACCTCCTTCGATCTCCGCAGCGGAACCGGTCGTCGCTGCGCCGCCCAGAGTACCAGTCTCTGCCGTCGCCGGGCCGCCCGCCCTTCACCGGCCACTGATGCCGACGACAGCGCACGCCGCGACGGTCGATTTCAGCGCGGCACGCACCTGGCCGACGCCGTCAGCCGAGCCAGTCGCCGCCGGACATGACGGTCCTGCCGGGGATCTCCGGCAGGCCGCGCCAGGCGGAGATCCGCTCGGGGCGCAGGCACAGCGCGATCACGCCGGGGACCCGGTCGGGGTTGAGCGGCAGCCGGTCGAACAGCGCGCGGACCCGGCCGGGCAGCTCGGCGGGCTCGCGCAGGCTCACCGGCCCGTCGACGAGCACCACGTCGCGGGCGGTGCCCAGGGCCGCGCGGGCGCGGGCGGTCCGCCGCAGGTTGGCCACCGTACGGCTGCCGCGCTTGGTCATCATGACCAGGTCGGTACCGTCCCAGGCGAAGGCCAGCGGGATCATGTGCGGGCCGTCGGGCCCGGCGGTGGCCAGCCACAGGTGCCGCTCACCGGTGAACATCTCCTCGATGTCGGCCCGGCGCCGGGCGGCCGGGCGGGGCGGCGGCCCGGCGGGCGGGCCGGTTCGGGAAACGGCGGGCGCGGGGACCGGGGACATGGCGGCTCCTTGGGAGTTTGCGGACATGTGAGGACGGGCGGCGCCGTACCTCAGGCGGGCTGGGGGGAACGTTCGGCCAGGCGGCTCAGCACCGGCACCAGGTCGGCGGGGCGGGGCTGGGCGTTCATCTCCGCGCGCAGCCGGGCGACCGCCCGCCGCCGTTCAGCGGAGCCCAGCAGGTCCGCGACCGCCGCGCGCAGCGCCCCGGCGTCGGCCTCCTCGGGGGCCAGGACCGTCCCCGCCCCGGTGGCGGCCAGCCGGGCGGCGCCGAAGACCTGGTCGGGAAGCTGCGGCAGGACGAGCTGCGGCACCCCGTGGTGGACGCCGGTCAGCGTGCTGCCGAACCCGCCCTGGTGGATCAGCGCCGAGCAGGTGGGCAGCAGCTGGTGCAGCGCGACACCGGTGACGGCGCGGACGCCGTCCGGCACCGGGCCGAGCCGCTCCAGGTCGTCCCGGCCGACCGCCACCACGATCTCGGCGTCCGCGCCGGCCAGCGCGGCCACCACCCTCGGCGGCAGGAAGCTCTTCGCGCCGCCGACGCTGGTGGTGGTCGCCCCCCAGGTCAGCGCGATCCGCGGCCGGTCCGGCGGCTCCCACAGCCACCGCGGCAGCACCGCCCGGCCGTTGTAGGGGACGTAGCCGACCGTGGCGCGCTCGACCTCGGCGGGGATCTGCATGCTGGGCGGGCACGGGTCGACGGTCAGGTCGCCCAGCACCGCGCAGCCGTCCAGGCCGAGCCGCGCGGCCGTGGGGGCCAGCACCTCCGGCACGATGTCGCGGGCCTGGTAGGTCATGTCCACGCCGTGGATGTGGCGGACGGCGGGAACGCCCAGCAGCGCGGCGACCAGGGGACCCGCGTAGCTGGTGGGCTCGAACACCACCAGGTCGGGACGCCAGTGCCGGGCGAAGCGCAGCGTGTCGTCCACCATGAGGTCGGCGCGGGCGGCGAACGCGCCGAACACCCGCGCGACCTTCTCCCTCTGGCCGGACCGCCAGTGCCCGGCGGCCTCCGCGCCCGGCGGCGGCGCGGCCGGGACGCGGTCGTGGCTCAGGCCGCGCATGTGCCGGGCGCGAAGCTCGGCGTGGTCGACGTCCGGGCCGGCGGCGACGAACGCGGCGCCGGAGCCGGTGACGACGCCGGCCATGGAGTCCTGGCTGGCGACGCACACCTCGTGGCCCGCGGCGCGCAGCGCCTGCACCAGCGGGACCAGCGGAAGGTAGTGCGAGGACCAGGCCCAGCAGGTCACCAGCACGCGCATGGCCGTACCCTCCTCACCAGGTGACCGGGATCTCGGTGAACGCCTCCAGCAGCGACCCCTCGTGGCGGCGCAGCCGCTCGGGCGGTACGGCCAGCCGCAGCCCGGGGAAGCGGCGCAGCAGGGCCTCGGTGGCGATCTGCAGCTCGGCGCGGGCCAGCGCGGCGCCGACGCAGAAGTGCGGGCCGACGCTGAAGGTCAGGTGCCGGCCCGCGTCGCGGGTGATGTCGAAGACCTCCGGCCGGTCGAAGACCGTCTCGTCCTGGTTGGCGGAGTCGGCGGCCGGGATCACGCTGGCCCCCTTGGGGATGGTGTAGCCGTCCATCTCGATGTCGTCGACGGCGTAGCGCAGCATCGACACCGACGAGCCGGCCAGTTTCCAGCGCAGGGTCTCCTCGACCGCGTCCGGGATGCGGCCGTAGTCCTCGCGCAGCAGCGCGAGCTGGCCGGGGTGGGCCAGCAGCAGCGCGACGCCGCCGCCGAGCTGGGTGGCGGTGGTCTCGTAGCCGACCAGAAGCAGCAGCCGGCACCACCACTGCAGCTCGTACTCGGCCAGCCGGCCGTCCTCCCGGTCGCGGACCCTGATCATGTCGCTGACCAGGTCGTCGCCGGGGGAGCGGCGTTTGGCGGCGATCAGTTCGGCGATGTAGCGGTTCATGTCGGCCATCGCGGCCCTGATCCGCTCGGGCGGGAACCGGCTGACCGACAGGAAGTGGTCGGTCCAGGAGCGGAACAGCGCGGTGTCGCCCTCGGGCACGCCGAGCAGGCGGCAGATCACCCGGATCGGCAGCGGGAAGGCCAGGGTCTCGTTCAGGTCGGCCGGGCCGCCGCGCTTCTCCATGGCGGTCAGCAGCTCGTCGACGACCTCGTGGATGTGGGGCCGCAGCGACTCCACCCGGGTGGGGGTGAAGGCGCGCATCACCAGGCGGCGCACCCGGGTGTGCTCCGGCGGGTCGGGGTCGATCTTCGGGTCCTGGAACATCCGGTTGTTCCTGGCGATCCGCGCGGCGCCGGGCCGGTTCAGGTTGCGGCTGAGCCGCTCGTCGGTGAGCAGCCGGCGCACGTCGGCGTGCCGGGTCACCAGCAGCGCGTGGTCGCCGCTGGGCAGCGTGACCGGCACGACGGGGCGCTCACGCAGGCCGGTCAGCTCGCGCGGCACCTCCAGGGCGGACGGGCGGGGGAACGGGTAACGGCGGGGCTCGCCGGGCCCACCGGAGAACGGGCAGGAACGCGGGGTCTCGCTCGCGGGGAGCGTCTCACCAGGCAACGGGCACCTCCGTGAAGCCCTGGAAGAACACGTCGTGCTGCCGGTTCAGCTCCGCGGCCGGTACGGCGAGCCGCAGCCCGGGGAAGCGGCGCAGCAGCCCGGCCAGGCCGATCTGCAGCACCGCCCGCGCCAGCGGCGCGCCGACGCAGTAGTGCTGGCCGGTGCTGAAGGTCAGCTGGGTACGGTCCCGCCGGGTGACATCGAACCGCGCCGGGCAGCCGAAGGCGGCCGGGTCGTGGTTGGCCGACTCCAGCGCGGGGATGATGCTCGTCCCCTTGGGGATGACGGTCCCGGCCACCTCGATGTCCTCGGTGACGTAGCGCAGCATCGACAGCGAGGAGCCGACGACCTGGCAGCGCAGCAGCTCCTCCACCGCGGCCGGGACGCGGTCGGGGTCCTCGCGCACCAGTGCGAGCTGGCCGGGGTGGGCGAGCAGCAGCACCACGCAGCCCGACAGCTGGCTGGCCGTGGTCTCGTACCCGGCCAGCAGCAGCAGCGTCGACCACCAGTGCAGCTCCTCCTCGCTGAGCCGGCCGTCGTCCTCGTCGCTGACCTTGATCAGCGCGCTGATCAGCTCGTCGTCGGGGTTCTCGCGCTTGCGGGCGATCAGGTCGCGCATGTACCCCCACGGCGGGGAGCTGGTGTCGCCGAAGTTCGCGCGCTCCTCCTCGGGGACGCCGAGCAGCTCGCAGATGATCCGGATCGTCAGCGGGTAGGAGAAGGCGCGGTTGAGGTCCACCGGGCCGCCGGCGCGCTCCAGCTCGTCCAGCAGCTCCTCGACGATCTCGGTGATGCGCGGGCGCAGCCGTTCGACGCGGTGGGCGGTGAACGCCTTGCCGATCAGGCGGCGCATCCGGGTGTGGCCGGGCGGGTCCATGTCGACCTGCCGCTGGAAGACCTTGACCTTCTTGGCGGTCATCCGGGCCACGTCGGGCCGGTTGCGGTTCTTGCTCACCCGGGGGTCGGCGAGCACCTGGCGGATGTCGTCGTAGCGGGTGATCAGCAGCGCGGTGTCGCCGCTGGGCAGCGTGACCGGCACGATCGGCTCGGCGTGCAGGTCCGCCAGCTCCTTGGGCTGGTCGACGGGAGACGGCCAGCCGAAGGGGTAGGAGTGCGACGGCGTCGTCATGGGGCCTTCCTCGGGGGCGGCGATGGTCGGGCGGCAGGCGTCCGCGGGGCGGCCGGGCGCGGTCACGGGCGCCCGGAGAGCAGGGGCCGGGAGCGGGGGAGCGGCGGGCCGGTCAGACCGGACGCGCCTCGATGATCCAGTGCGGCGGCATGGTCTTGGTGGTGCCGACCAGCTCGAAGCCGGACGCCGAAAGGAGGCCGCGCCAGTCGCGCAGGTTGCGCTCCTTGCTGCCGAGGCTGACCGCCATCGCGATGTCCATGGCCTTGCTGAAGTGCCAGTCGTTGCCGTCGGGGACGACGGCCTCGACGATGAACACCCGCCCGTCCTTCTTGTCGCCCAGCGCGGCGCGGATGTTGCGCAGGATGGCGACGCTGTCGTCGTCGTTCCAGTCGTGCAGGATCGCCTTGAGCAGGTAGGCGTCCGGGCCGGAGGTGACCGACTCGAAGAAGTCGCCGACCACGCACTCGGTGCGGTCGGCCACGCCGTACTGCTCCAGCACCTCCGCGGCGCCGGTGATCGCCGATGCCTGGTCGAACAGCAGGCCCCTGGCGTCGGGGTTCTTGCTGAGGATTGCCGCCAGCAGACGGCCCTGGCCGCCGCCGACGTCGGCGATGTGGCCGAACCGGCTGAAGTCGTAGGAGTCGGCGACCTGGGCGGCCATGTTGCTGGTGCCGGTCATGGCCCTGTGGAACACCTCGGCGTACTCCGGGTGCTCCTCCATGTACTCGAACCAGCCTTTGCCGCCGCGCACCTTCGGCCCGGTGGACTCGCCGGTGCGCAGCGTCTCCACCGCGTACCCGAAGCAGTTCCAGATGCTCTCCTCGCCGTACAGCCAGGCCAGGTAGCGCAGCGAGCCGGGCACGTCGCTGCGCAGGTACTCACCGGTCCCGGTCAGCTCGAAACGGCCGTCGGGCAGCTCGGCGAAGATGCCGACCGAGGCGGCGGCGCGCAGGAACCGGTACAGCATGCCCGGGTCGGTCCCGGTCGCCCCGGCGAGGTGCTCGACCGTCCGCGGCCCGTCGGCCATGTGGTCGGCCACGCCGACCTGGGCCAGGACGCAGACCGTCGAGGAGATCATCTTTCCGGCCAGCACCGTCAGCAGGTGGTGCTGCGGGCCGCCGGACCCGAAGGTGGGTCCGGCCGGCTGCTGGTCGACCACGAGGCTCGACGTCATGGGTCCTCCGATTCTCAGGCCGCGGCCGACGGGCGCGTCGGCGGGGGCGGGTCACAGCGCCGATGTTCCCGCCGCCCGCTAGAGCCGCGCTCCAGCGCGCGTCGAAGGCCGGGCCGGGCCGCGCCAGCCCGCGTCGAGCGCCGCTTCAGCCCGGGGCCGGATCGTGCCTGCCATGACCGTTGTCCTGAGTGTGTTCGTCGTCGTCGGCGGCGGCCTGCTGGCGGGTGTGCTGTTCGCGGTGGCCCTCAGCGTGGTCCCGGCGTTCCTGGCGATGGCCCCGGCGGAGTACGTTCGCGTCCACCAGCTGGTGGGCCGTCACTTCGACAAGGTGATGCCGCCGCTGGTGCTCGCCTGCACCGCCGCCGACCTGGTGCTGTTCGCCGCCGCGCCGGCCTCGCCGTACCGGCCGCTGTTCGCGACGGCGGCGGCGCTGCAGCTGGGGGTCTCGGCGGTCTCGCAGTTCGGCAACGTGCCGATCAACCGGGCGGTCAAGCGGCTGTCGCCGGCGGCGATGCCCGCCGGCTGGCGGGACCCGCGGCCGCGCTGGCGCGCCTGGCACCTGACGCGCACCGCCATGGCCGTCCTGGCCAGCCTCGCCAACGTCTGTGCCGTCGTCCTGGCCGGCTAGTGCCCGGGCCCAACCGAAAAGGAGCTCCTCATGAGTCAGTCCTCCGGCGCCGTCCTGGGGCCCTCGGCGATCGACGTCAAGCGGCTCAGCAACGCGTTCTGCCATGCCAAACTGCTGCTGACCGCCGGCGAGCTCGGGGTGTTCGCCGACCTGGAGGAGCACGGCCCCTCCACCCGCGACGAGCTCGGCGCCCGCGTCGGGCTGCACCCGCGGGCCGCCCGCGACTTCCTGCACGGCCTGGTCCTGCTCGGCCTGCTGGAGCTGGACGGCGACCGCTACCGCAACAGCGCCACCGCCTCGGCCACGCTGGTGCCCGGCCGCCCCGACTACATCGGCGGTTTCCTCTACCGCGCCAACCACATGCTCTACCCGGCCTGGGGCCGGCTGACCGAGGCCCTGACCACCGGCCGGCCGCAGACCGCCGGGGCCGCCGACGACGGGGCGTTCCTGCGCATGCTGTCCGACCCCGCCCAGCGCGAGCAGTACCTGCGGATGATGGACTCGGCCAACAGCCTGGTCGCGCCGTACCTGATCGAGCGGTTCGACTGGCCGGCCCACCGCCGGGTGCTGGACGTGGGCGGCTGCCGGGGCAACCTGGGCGCCCGGCTCATGCTGGCCCACCCGCACCTGACGGCCGGGGTGTTCGACCTGCCGCCGCTGGCCGGCCCGCACGCCGAGCACGCCGAGCGGCTCGGCGTGGCCGACCGGGCCTGGTTCCGCGCCGGTGACTTCTTCGCCGACGAGCTGCCCTCCAGCGAGGTCGTCATCCTCGGCCACGTGCTGCACAACTGGTCGCCCGAGCAGCGCGCCTACCTGATCGACAAGGCCTACCGCGCGGTGACCCCCGGCGGCGCCCTGCTGATCTACGACGCGATGCTCCCGCAGGAGCCCGCCGACCTCGCCCGGATCCTGATCAGCCTCAACATGCTGCTGGTCACCGAGGGCGGCTCGGAGTACACCGCCCAGGAGTGCCTGGGCTGGCTGGTCGCCGCCGGGTGCACCGACACCGAGGTCCGGCCGCTGGGCGGCACCGACACCCTCGTGATCGGCCGCAAACCGATCTGACGCGGGCACGCGGCACCTCGTCGCCCCGCGCCCCACGCGGCCGGCCGCCCGCTGCGCGTCCCCTTCCCCGCGACACCGCGCACCCCCCTTCTCGCACCACCTGAAAGGCACCCCCCGATGACCGCTGCCGACCTCATCACCCCGCCCGGCTCACGGCTCGGCCGCCGCCGGTTCCTGACCGTCGCCGGGACCGGCCTCGCCGGCGCGCTGCTGCTGCCGTCCGCCCCCGCCCGCGCCGCCGCCACCGGCACCGAGGACCCGCGCACCCACTTCTTCGACGTGGAGGGCTCCTTCAACATCCGCGACATCGGCTGGTACTCCAACCGGCTGGGCCGTCGCGTCAAGCGCGGCGTGGTCTGGCGCGGCGCCGGGCTGGGCCGGGTGACCGACCTGGGCCTGACCCAGCTGGCCACCCTCGGCCTCACCTGGGACATCAACATGCTCAGCAACCGTGAGCTGGCCGCCGGCCGGCCCGACCGGCTGCCCGAGGGCGTCCAGCTGTTCAGCGCCCCCGTCGGCGACGACTCCGCCAACCCCATGCCGCCGACGATCGACACCACCAGGCCGGACGCCTACGTGCTGCAGGAGTTCCGCGAGTACGTCACCAGCCCGCAGTCCCAGGCGTCCTTCGGCGCGGCCATCCGCAAGATCGCCGGGAACGGCGGCAGGCCGGTCTACATCCACTGCAACTCCGGCACCTACCGCACCGGCTGGACCGTCGCGCTGCTGATGAGCCTCCTGGGCGTCGACCGCGCGCAGATCGACACCGAGTTCCTGCTCAGCAACCTGACCTTCGGCGTGAACTACGCCTGGCCGGAGTACCTGGACGCCGGCATCGACCAGGCCAGGACCACCTTCGGCTCGCTGGCCGGCTACCTCGCCCGCGGCCTGGGCGTCGACGCCGCCACCGTCCACAACCTGCGCAGGACCTTGCTGGCCTGACCCGCCGGGTCCGCCCGCGCGGCGGACCGGGTACGGCGGGCCGCCCGTCCCATCCGGTCCGTCGCTCACCCCGCCCCGCCGCTCACCCCGTCCGGTCCCGCCGCTCACTCCGTCCGGCCCGCCGCGCGGCCCGCCGTACCCGGTCCGACCCACCGACGCCGCCCGCCGCCTGCGGTGGACGGCTCCGCCCCCGCCAAAAGCAGGTGAACCCCGTGACCATCACCGCTGATCCCGGTACGGCGCTGCTCACGCCGCCCATCCCGGCCCCCGCCTCCGTCCCCGCCACCTTGACCGTCCCCGCCGCCTCGGCCGTTCCCGCCACCGACCGCCGTGACCCCCTCGTACGGCTCGGCGCCGTGGTCGACCCCGGCTCGCTGCGCGTCGTCCCGGCGGACGCCGGCTCGGGCGCGCTGTGGGGCCGCGGCGCCGTCGAGGGCCGCCCGGTCGTCGTGTACGCCACCGACGCCCGGGTCATGGGCGGCGCCATGGGCGAGGACGGCTGCCGGCAGATCGTCGACGCCATCGACGCCGCGGTGCGCGGCCAGGTCCCCGTGATCGGCGTCTGGCACTCCGGCGGCGCCCGCCTGGCCGAGGGCGTGGCGGCGCTGGACGCCGTCGGCCGGGTCTTCGCCGCGATGGTGCGCGCCTCGGGGAAGGTGCCGCAGATCTCGGTGGTCCTCGGCCCGGCCGCCGGCGGCGCCGCCTACGGCCCGGCGCTCACCGACATCGTCATCATGAGCGACGCCGGGCGCGTCTTCGTCACCGGTCCCGACATCGTGCGCAGCGTCACCGGCGAGGACGTCGACATGGAGAGCCTCGGCGGCCCCGACGCCCACGGCCGTCGCTCCGGGGTCGCACACGTCACGACGGGCGGCGAGGAGGAGGCCGTCGCCGTCGCGCGCCGCCTGGCCGCCCTGCTGGGCGGCCAGGGGATACCGGAGCCGGACGGCATCGGCCGCCAGCCGGAGCTGGCCGGCTTGCTGCCCGAGCGGGCCAACCGCGCCTACGACGTCAAGCCGCTGGTGGGCAAGGTCCTCGACGCCGGCTCGTTCGTGGAGCTGCACGCCAGGTGGGCGCCCAACGTCGTCGTCGGCCTGGGCCGGCTCGCGGGCCGTACCGTCGGCGTCGTCGCCAACAACCCGCTGCGGCTGGCGGGTTGCCTGGACTCCGCCTCCGCCGAGAAGGCCGCCCGGTTCGTGCGCATGTGCGATGCCTTCGGGGTGCCGCTGGTGGTGCTCGTCGACGTCCCCGGCTACCTGCCCGGCGTCAACCAGGAGTGGAACGGCGTGGTCCGCCGCGGCGCCAAGCTGCTGCACGCCTTCGCCGAGGCCAGCGTGCCCCGCGTCACGCTGGTCGTCCGCAAGTCCTACGGCGGCGCCTACATCGCGATGAACTCCCGCGCCCTGGGCGCCACCGCCGTCTACGCCTGGCCGTCGGCGGAGGTGGCGGTGATGGGCGCCGAGGCCGCGGTCAACCTGCTGCACCGGCGGGCGCTGGCCGCGGCACCCGACGACGAGCGCGACGCGCTGCGCGCCCGCCTGGTGGCCGAGCACGTCGCGTTGGCCGGCGGTGTCGGCCGGGCCCGCGACATCGGCGTGGTCGACGAGATCATCGATCCGGCCGACACCCGCCGTCGCCTGGCCGAGGCGCTGGCCGCCGCACCCGCCGCCCGGGGCCGCCACGGCAACATCCCGCTCTGAACCGTCCTTCCCCGCGGTCCGTTCTTCCCCGCGGTCCGTTCTTCCCCGCGGTCCGGCGGGACGCCGGGTCGGACCTCGCCGGGAGACACCCGCCCGCATCGTCACCGTCAGTCGTCGATGGCCTGGTAGAGCGTGGTCCAGAAGTCGTGGACGAGCCGCATCGAGTCCGGGGTGGACGCTCCGACCTGGGTGAGCAGGATTCCGATGAGCCGGTTGGCCGGGTCGGCGTAGCTCGCGGTGCCGCTTCCGCCGTCCCAGCCGAACTGGCCGATGGGCGCGTAGTCACCGCGGTAGGTGCGCACCGCCATCCCGAAGCCCCAGCCGCCGTGCTGGCCCTGGCCGTGCGAGATGTGGACGTTCTCGGTGGCCATGGCCTTGCGGGCGGCGTTCTGCTCGGGCGTGAGACGGTCGGTGGTCATCAGCTCGACGGCGGGCCGGGACAGGATCCGCTCACCGCCGTGCTTCCCGCCGTTCAGCAGCATCCGGAAGTAGGCGTGGTAGTCGTCGGCGGTGGAGACCAGTCCGCCGCCGCCGCCCGCGAACGCCGGAGGCCGGCTCCACCGTCCCCCCTCGGCCTCGTCCCACACGAGGAACTCCCCGGTCTGCGGGTCGGGGGCGTAGAGGGTCGGCAACCGGTCGATCTGATCGGCGGGCACGTGGAAACCGGTGTCCTTCATGCCCAGCGGGTCGAAGACACGCTCGCGCAGGAACGTCTCGAACGGCCGGCCCGTGACCCTGGCGACGAGCACACCGAGGAGGTCGTTGCTGATGTGGTACTGCCAGCGCTCCCCGGGCTGGTGCATCAGCGGAAGCTCGCCCAGGCGGCGCATCCACTCGTCCGGCTCGGGCACCGGCACCGGCAGGTTGGGGGTGAGCCCCTGCTCGAAGACCGCGTTCATGATCGGCGTGCCCAGTGACGTCATGTCCATGCCGAGCCCGAAGGTGGAGGTCAGCAGGTCCCGGACGGTGATCGGCCGCCGTGCCGGCACGGTGTCGTCCAGCGGGCCGTCGAATCGCTTGAGCACCCGCCGGTCGGCGAGTTCCGGCAGCCACTCCTGCACCGTGTCGTCCAGCCGCAGCCTGCACTCGTCCAGCAGCACCATCGCCGCCGCGACCGAGACCGGCTTGGACGTCGAGGCCATCCGGAAGATCGTGTCCCGGCTCATCGGCGCGCCACCGTCGTGACGCATCGTCCCGATCGCTTCGACGTGCGTCTCCTCGCCCCGGCTGAACAGGGCGACGAGCCCGGGGATCCTCCCCGACTCGACATGCCGGGTCAGCACGTCACGCAGCCTGTGCAGCCCCGTCGCCGAGAAGCCGCCGTTGCCCTGTTCCATCATGAATCTCCTTGCGTACAGCGTTCGATCCGCCGGACCCGCCCCGGTCCGGCGCTCGTGGGTTCGACGGGCGACGCGCGGGGTGGGAGGTGAGTTCGGTCATGGGGACTCCCTCCGCGGCGTCACGGGTGCCCGCCTGCGTTCGGAAATCTCTGAACGCAGGCGACACTACATTGCGTTTACGAATCTATCAACATGATGGATGGGCCAGTTACGCCTGGTATATAGAGATGAATGAGCCGTTCATTGCAATGAGCGTGAAGTCGAACGCAACGGAGGGCCGAGCGCCCATTGCAATGACCTACGAGTGAATGCATACTGTGCAGCGAGCGCGCGGGCGCCGAGCCCCACGCGTGCCGGCAGATGGGAGACGACCACCGATGCCCGGAGGCAGGCTCACCGATGAGGACCGCCGGCGCATCGCCGCGGGACTGGCCGAGGGACTCGGATACGCGGAGATCGGCCGGCGCCTGGGACGACCCGCCTCGACCGTCATGCGGGAGGTCACCCGCAACGGCGGCCCCGACGGCTACGGAGCGGACCAGGCGCACGAGGCCACCCGGCACCGCGCGCGCCGCCACAGGCAGGCCCGGCCTCCGGCCCCGCCGGTCCCCGACGACGGTCACGGGCGCGACCCCCGGGAGGTGCGGGACTTCACGGAGTCCTTCACCACCCTCCTCGTCCAGCAGGGGCTGCCCCGGATGGAGGCCAGGGTGCTGGCCTGCCTGTACATCACCGACTCCGGCGCTCTCACCGCCGCCGACCTGGTCCAGCGACTTCAGGTCAGCCCGGCGTCGGTCTCGCACGCCGTCGCCTTCCTCGAACAGCAGGGCATGCTCACCCGGGAACGGGTTCCCGGCACACGGCGCGAACGCTACGTCATCGACGACGAGGTCTGGCTCCGGACCATGCTCGCCTCTCTGCAGATGAACGACGCCCTGGTGGCCGCGTCGAAGCGCGGAGCCGAGATCCTCGGGGCCGCGACCCCGGCGGGTGCCCGCTTCGAGTCCTCCGCCGAGCTCCTCCTCCTCGTAAGCGAGGCGTTCCAGCAGGTCGTGGAGCGATGGCGGCAGAACCAGGCCGCCCGGAACGCCCGGTGACCGGACACGCGGACCACACGGGACGAACCCGCCCGCCCGGCCGGGAAGACGAACGGGTGGCCGACGGGCGACCGGCGACACTCTGACGAGCCGGCCTCGTCATGAAGCCCGGGCCGGCCTCGTCGTGAAGCCCGGGCCCTCCTCGGTCGCCCCCGGGGAGGGCCCGGGCGGCGTCACCCCGGCGGCACGCCGCCGGCGCTCAGCCGCGATGTACGGCCCGCAACCCGGTTGCGCCCCTTACTTCGCTTTCGCCCGCAACGCAACTTCGGCGTTGACAGGAAGTTGATATCGGCGGGCAGCTTGCTGAAACGGCTTTTTCTGGAATGTCCCCCGCGAATGGCGCAAAGTTGTTCTTGCAAGGGCGAGCGATCGCCGGAGAAAAACAGGGAAAAGCCAGAGAAGGCAAGAGAGAGAAGGAGCAAGAAATGCAGAAGAAGACCGGTCTTTTCGCCAAGCTGGGTGTCGCCGCCGCGGTCGCGGTCGGTGGTATGGCCCTGGTGTCGCAGCCGTCGGCCTTCGCCGCCGCCTCCGGTTTCTCGGTGACGCCGGCCACCGGCCTGTCGGACGGCGCCTCGGTCACCGCCTCGGTCACCGGCGCCGCAGCCGGGGACCAGGTCACCATCCTCCAGTGCGCCACCGTGAACGACCAGCTGGCCTGCAACCCGGCGACGGTGAAGACGGTGACCGTGGACGGTGCCGGCTCGGCGAGCGTCCCGTTCGTGGTCCGCAAGAGCTTCCAGGCCTCCACGCCCGAGGGGGCGGCGGCCGGCTCCGTGGACTGCTCGGTCACCGCCTGCTACGTCAGTGCCGGAAACCCCAAGGGCCTCCTGGGGTCCACGCAGCTGTCCTTCCGCTGACCTCCGCCAGCCCGGCGTTTCCCGCCTGAGGGGAAACGGCCCGGCGGAAAAGAACCAGCGACCGGAAGAACATTTCACTGAATAACTTCACTGTTGCCGGTAAATGAGCCAGAAAGGAGTCCGGACGCGAAAACGAAGGCCGCCGGGAGTGCCCCCGGCGGCCTTCGCGCTCGCGCCGTGCCTCCCTCGGGTCCTCGATGTCCTCCACCTGTACGTCCCCCGGAGCGTGCAGAACGGTGGCGCGCATGACGGTCTTTCCTCCTGCCGGACTCTCAAATCCGCCGGTCTACCGACCGACCGGCCGGCCGCCCGTCGGCGGGCCCGGTTCCCGGGCGCACCCGGTCACGACCGGTCAGGACAGGAACCACCCATCGAACGCGCCGGTCAAACCGAGGGGAAGGCGATCACGATGTCCCTGCCGTTGGCGTAGCTGACCACGGGCCTTCCCAGCGCTTCGCCCACCCTGCGGGCCACACGCTGGAACAGCTCCACCATGTCCGGGGTCTCGGCGGTCACCCGGAACCGCCCGCTCGCCAGGAGGTGCTCGGTGACGAGGGGGGAGAAGGCCAGCTCGCTCCGGGCCATCTCGTCCGCGTCGAGCGGGGTGTGCCGGGGGGCGGACCGGGTGGCGGGGGAGTGGGAGGTCATCGTTTCTCTCCTCGTGATCGACGTCGCCCCTCAGGATGCCACCCGCGTCGCGGTCCCGGGCCGCCGCCGGAGAATCGGTGACCGCCCGGGAACCGCCGGCCGGTCACGGCACTAGGCGGGGCCCGCGTCGCTCCGGGGCGCCGATCCCGCGTACCGGCGGACGATCGGCTCCAGGTAGTCCACCTGCGTCCCACCGAGCCGGGCCAGCTCGGCAGGGGAGCGGACCAGGGCGATCCGGTCCAGTTCCGGCTCCCGGCCCAGCGCCGTCTCCGACGCCACCAGGGCCGCGAACCGCTCACGCAGCAGCGGCTCCGGCCGGGGCGGCGCGAGGAACAGGACGCCGACGTCGCCCTCCTCGCCGTGGACGATGGACCGCAGGGTCATCTCGTCCGGCGCCGTGTCCAGGCCCGTCTCCTCGGCCAGTTCCCGGGCGGCGTGCCGGGCGAGCGCGGCCGTGTCGAGGGATCCGGAGTCCTCGGGCGGTTCGGCCGACCCGCCCGGCGGCTGCCAGCGGCCGGGAGCGGCGGTCGACGACGACATCCGTCCCACCAGCAGCCGCCCGTCGTCCGTCGGCTGCGCGATGCTGACGAAGAGGGGCGGCAGCCGCGCGGTGGCGCCCGGGACCAGGCGCAGGGCGTAGCGCCGGTAGGTGATCCTCGCCCAGGTCAGGACCGCGCTGCGCGGCCCCTCCCACTCCAGTCCCGCCGAGGCGGCCACCGGCCCGTCGAAGAAGCTCGGGTTGGCCCGGACCGCCTCGTCCCACGCGCGGTCCATGGCCGCCCGCTCCCCGGGCGGCACCGGGGGCGCGGGGATCTCGACCAGACGGAGACGGTGCACATCCAGGAGTGCGACGCCGCGCCGCGGCGATGGCTCGGTCACCCGCACAATGCTGGCACACGAGGTTCCGTCCCTCCGGCGGTTTCCCCCCGGAGGGCGACGACGGGCGGCGGGCGCGGTGGCCCGGCCGTCCCTCCCCGGCCCGGGGCCCCGGCGAGGCGCGCGACCCGGGCAGGGCTCCGCCCCGGGAAGCCCCTGCCGTACGGGCCAGGTCCGCGCCTTGTCGCGCGCCGCGCCCCGTCTCAGGCGCGCCAGCCGCCCTCGTCCACCCCGCCCGGCACCTCGGCCGCCGGGTCGTAGGGGGTGCGGGTGAAGACGAAGGTGTTGAGATCGAGGTGGCTGACCGAGCCGTCCGCGCGGCGCACCAGCCGCAGCGTCTCCCCGGTGTAGTAGCCGTCCAGGCCGATCCAGGTGCCGTCGGCGCGGGCGGTGAACCGCGAGGCCCGGCCGGTGCCGCCGATCGGTGACAGCGACAGGTCCCGGCCGCCCAGCAGGCGCAGCGCGTAGGCGGCCGGCCCCCAGTACCACGGACCGGTCAGCTCCAGCAGGGCGGGATCGACGGCGGCCGGCTCCCACTCGGCGGGCAGGCGCGGCTCGTGCTCGTCGAGGATGGCCAGCAGGTCCGTCGTCAGGGCCCGGCTGGCCCCGGAGGTGGCGTTGGTCAGGAACAGCACGCCGGTCGCGTCGCCGGGATCGGCCCACACCGAGGCCAGGAAGCCCGGCATGGAGCCGCCGTGACCGGCCAGGCGGCGGCCTCCCACGCGGGCCAACTGCAGGCCCAGGCCGAAGCCGCTGGTCCAGGCTTCGCCGTCGTCGACGGTCGCCGGCTCGCGCATCTCGGCCAGGGTGTCGGCGCTCAGCACGTCACCGGTGTCGCCGGCCAGGAACGCCGCCCACCGGGCGAGGTCGGCGGGGGTGGACCACATCTGCCCGGCCGGGGCCAGGGCCCCCGCGTCGTGCTCGGGCTCGGGCAGCAGCACATCGGCCCACGGGTGGACGGCGTAGCCGGTCGCGTGCGGGGCGCGGGGCCGGGGCGTGGTGTCGCGCATGCCCAGCGGCTCCAGGACCTCGTCCCGTACGGCCCGCGCCCAGTCCGTCCCCCGGTGCCGGGCGACCATCTCGCCCAGCAGGGCGAAGCCGAGGTTGGAGTAGTGGAAGAGGCGGCCGGGGCGGTGCCGGGCGGTCTCCGGGCCGAGCAGGGCCAGCAGTTCCTCCACCGGCATGCCGGGGGTGCGCTCCCACCACTGGCCGGGCGGCTCGGCGGTCAGCCCGGCGGTGTGCGACAGCAGCTGGGCGATGCTCACCTCGCCCACCGAGGTGCCGGGGACGTGCTTGCCGATCGGGTCGAGCAGGGCGATCCGGCCCTCGTCGCGCAGCCGCATGACGACGACGGCGACCATGCTCTTGGTGATGGAGCCGATGCGGTACTGGGTGGCCTCGGTGGGCGCGGCGCCGTCCACCCGGCCGCGGGAGCCGAACCAGACCGGGCGCCCGTCGCGCACCACGACCGCCGCCAGCGACGGCAGCCGCGAGCCGGCCTGCTCCTGCGCGATCCTGCGCAGCAGGGCGCGGGCCGTACCCTCCAGAACCGGTGCCACCATCTGCTCCTTCACATGTCCTGACGCTGATGAGGTCCCAGGCTAGGCCATACGAGCCCGCTGTCCCGCCGGGACCTCCAAGGCCGGGGCGCGGCGTGTGACGGCGGATTCATGCGGGGCGCCGGAAACCCGCGCATCGGCTCAGGGGGTCAGCCGAAACCGCCCCCGGTAGGCGGTGGGGGTCAGCCCGGTGCGCCGGTGCAGGGTGGCCTGGCTGACCGCCGCGCGCCCGGCGAGGTCGGCCACGGTCAGCGGCCGGTCCAGGCGCCGCCGGGCCCAGGCCAGCACCGGCGCCAGGGAGGTGTCCGGTACGGCGGGCACGGACCGTTCGACGAACTGCCGCTGGCCGCCGTCGCGGTGGGCGGCGAAGACCAGGCGCCGGTGCAGAAGCTCACCAGGCGGGCGCCTCGCGCGGCGGCCCGCCGTACGGCCGCCGGCACCGCCGGGTCCGGCCTGGTCAGCGGGTCGGGCCGGTTGGGCGCGATCAGGGTGTCGGCATCGTCGGCGGCATCGAGCCCGGGGATGTCCGACAGCGTGAAGAACCCGTTGTGCATGGGCACGGACGGTGCCGCGGCGCACAGCGTGAAGTCGTACCAGGGCCGCTCCAACTCCGGCCGGCGCAGCCCGAACAGCTCGGTGGCCACGCCCATCTCGAACGGGTTGGACCCCGCATCGACGATCATGACCACCCGGTGCGGTCGTCCGGCCGGTCCTTGCGAGGATTCATGCGATATATGCGATTCCTAGCACTCACCGTCGCGGGCCGCCACCGGCCACGATGGCCGCATGACACCTGAACCCATCGGTCTGGGGGCCGCGCTGGCCTCCTTCGACCGGCTCTGGAGCCCCCGGATCGTCACCCGGGTCAACGACTACGACGTGCGGGTGGCCAAGGTGGCCGGTGAGCACGTCTGGCACGCCCACGACGACACCGACGAGTTCTTCCTCGTCCTGGAGGGCGAGCTGCGCATCGCCCTGCGTGACGGCGGGCTCGGCCCGGACGGCTCCGGGGCGGACGGCTCCGGGGTGCGCGGCGAGCGCGTCGTGGTCCTGCCCAGGGGCTCGGTGTTCGTCGTCCCGCACGGCGTCGAGCACCGGCCGTCCTCAGACGGCGGCGCCTCGATCCTGATGTTCGAGCCGTCGGGCACCTTGAGCGTCGGGGACCGGCACGAGGAGGTTCCCGCCCACGTCGACGCCACCACCGGTCACGCGCTCGGCTGACGCCGCGCCGTCCCGGCCCGCCCTGCCAGGGCTACCCCGGCAGGGCGGCATCGGCCTCCGGGGGCGGCAGCACCCCGGCCCGCCGCAGACCGTCACGGGCCGCCGCGATGGCCTCGGGGGTGGTGGCGAAGACACGCCCGGCCTCGTCGAGGCCGGCGATGGCGCCCAGTGCCCGCAGCGGCTGGTGGTGGCCGTCGCGGATACCGGAGACGTAGACGGTGACGCCGCGGCGCTGCAGCCGCCGGACGGCGTCGCCGAGGACCAGGGCGCCGCTGGCGTCGACGGCGGTCACCCGGGACATGCGCAGGATCACCACGGAGACGTCGGCGAGCTCCGACAGCTCCAGCAGGAAGCGGTGCGCGGCGGCGAACAGCAGCGGCCCGTCCAGCCGGTAGGCGACGATGTGCTCGGCCAGCAGGGCGTGCTCCTCCTCGGTGTGGTCGCCGGGCAGGTCGGGGCGGAGCGGCATCCGGTCCAGCCGGGCGTCGCGGGCGACGGCGCGCAGGGCCAGCGCCCCGGCGACGACCAGGCCGATGATGACGGCCTGGACGAGGTCCAGCGCCAGGGTCGCGGCGGCGGTCAGGAGGAGGACCGCGGCGTCGCCCCGGGTGGAGCGGAGCATCGCCGCGACCGATCCGGCCTCCACCATCCGGAAGGCGGTGGCCAGCAGCACCCCGGCGAGTGCGGCCAGCGGGATCCGGGAGACCAGGCCGGAGGCGGTGAAGACGATCACGGCCAGGATGCCCGCGTGGGCCAGGGCGGCCAGTCTGGATCCCGCGCCGGAGCGGACGTTGACCGCGGTACGGGCGATCGCCCCGGTGGCCGGGACGCCGCCGAACAGCGGGGCGGCGAGGTTGGCGAGTCCCTGGCCGAACAGCTCCCGGTCCGGGTCGTGGCGGTGACCGACGCTCATTCCGTCGGCGACGGCGGCCGACAGCAGCGACTCCAGCGCGGCCAGCGCGGCGACCGCGACCGCCGGGGCGAGCAGCGATGGCACCGCGGTCACGTCCAGAAAGGCCAGGGAGGGAGCGGGCAGCCCGGCGGGCAGGTCGCCGATCCGGGCGACCGGCAGGCCGGCCAGCTCGGCGGCGGCGGTGGCGGCGGCGACGGCCAGCACGGAGAAGGGCACGGCGGGCCGCCACCGGGCGCCCGCCAGCATCGACACGGCCACCGCGACGGCGACGGTCGGGGCCTGCCAGCCCGGGTGGGCGAGGAAGTCACGCGCGGCGTTCCAGGCCACGGCGGTGACCTTGTCGCCGTCCGGGACCGGCACGCCGAGGGCGGCGGGCACCTGCTGCAGGCCGATCACGCAGGCGATGCCGACGGTGAAGCCCTCCACCACCGGAGCCGGCACCAGGGCCATGTACCTGCCCGCGCGGCCCAGCGCCAGCGCGACCAGCAGCAGCCCGGCCAGCACGCCGACGGTCAGCACGCCCGAGGCGCCGTGCTCGTGCATGATCGGCACCAGCACGACCGTCATCGCGCCGGTGGGGCCCGACACCTGCAGGCCGGAGCCGCCGAACAGCGCCGCCAGCGCCCCGGCGACGACGGCGGTGGCCAGTCCGGCCTCGGCGCCCATTCCCGAGGAGATGCCGAACCCCAGCGCCAGGGGCAGCGCGACGATCGCCACGGTGAGCCCGGCCAGCAGGTCGCGGCGGGGGCGGCGGCCCATCGCGGCCAGCTCGGCGCGCTCGGGCAGTAGCGAGCGGACCCGGGCCCCCAGGGAGGACGGGGGAGTGTTCACGAGGCGCCGTTCTCGGCCTCGAGCAGCTCGCCCAGCAGCTCACGCTGTCCGGCGAGCATCTGCGTCAGCAGCCTGCGGGCCGCGCGCAGCAGCTCGGCCACATCCCCGCCGGACAATTCGTAGACCATGGTGGAGCCGTCGCGGTGCGCGCTGACCATCCCCGAACGGCGCAGCACGGCCAGGTGCTGCGACAGGCCCGTCGGCTCGACCTCTATGGCGGCCAGCAGGTCGCGCACGGGCATCGGCCCGTCCTGCAGCAACTCCAGCACCCGGATCCGCACCGGATGACCCAGCAGCCGGAACAGCTCCGCCTTGGCCTTGTACAGCGGCACTGACATCAGGGGGCCTCCTCACCGTCCGGCCCACCCGGCCGTCGCATCTTATGAATTGCGAATATTCGCAATAAGCCAATCGCCAGGGTACCCGGTGGTCGCGCCGGGCCGTCCGGCGGGAGCGACGGGACCCTGGCGTCCCCCGGCCGGCGGATCCGGCGCGACCGATCATCGCGGCGCGTCCCGCCCGACGGCCGGAGCCGCCCGGTGACAGGGCGGGACGTCAAAGGCGCAGACGCGACAGCATCGGCGGCGGTTCGCCGCGGCAGGTGACGGTCAGGCGCCGGGTCGCCCGGGTGATCGCCACGTACAGGTCGTTGCCGCCCATCGGGGACTGGATGAGGATCTCGCCGGGCTCGACGACCACCACGGCGTCGAACTCCAGCCCCTTGGCGGCGGTGACGGTCAGGACCGCGACGGGGGAGTCCAGGACGTCGCCGTCGCGGGGGAAGAGCGCGGTGAGCGCCTCGTGGCGGGCGTCGGGGACGATGACGGCCAGGCGGCCCTCGCCGATCGCGGCGAACTCGTCGCGCACCAGGGCGGTCAGGGCGGCGCGGCCTCCGGGGAGGCCGGGGTCGAGGCGTACGGCGCGCGGGGGAGCGCCGCCGTCGCGCACCGACTCCGGCGGCTGCGAGCCGGGGGCGACCGCCGCGAGGACGTCGGCGGCCACCTCCATGATCTCCGCCGGGGTGCGGTAGTTGACCAGTAGCTGCTCGGTGCGCAGGCGGCCTTCGAGGTAGGGGTCGAGCATCTCGTCCCACGAGCGGGCCCCGGCCGGCGAGCCGGTCTGGGCGAGATCGCCCACGATGGTCAGCGAGCGGGCCGGGACGCGGCGCATCACGGTGCGCCAGGCCATGGCCGACAGTTCCTGCGCCTCGTCCACGATGACGTGGCCGTAGGCCCAGCGGCGGTCGGCGGCGGCCCGCTCGGCGGTGGTGGTCTCCGGGTCCGGCGCGCGGTGGCGGTCGGCCAGCGCGGCGGCCTCCATCATGTCGTCCTCGAACAGGCCGGTGTACTCCAGCACGCCCAGCGCGTACCGCTCGTCGGCCTCGCGTTCGGCCCGCTCACGCTCGGCGCGGGAGAACGTCCCGGCGGCCTCGGCGTCGCCGATGTCCTCGCCCAGCAGCTCGGCCGCCTCGTCCAGCAGCGGGACGTCGCCCGTCGTCCACGGCGCGCCGTACGGACGCAGCAGCGCGGCGCGCTCGGCCGGGGTCAGGCCGGGCGCGGCCGACTCCAGCGCGGCCGGGTCGGACAGCAGGCCGGCGACCAGCTCCTCGGGGGTCAGCGGCGGCCACAGCGCGTCCAGCGCCCGGCGGACCTGCTCATGGGCCCACAGCGCCCGGCGGGCGTGGCGCAGGTCCTCCTCCGTGTCCGGGGCGTCCAGTCGCCGGGCCTCGTCCAGGGCCAGCGCCCTGAGCATGTCCATCACGAACAGCTTGCGGGCGGCGTTGTGCGGCAGACGGGCGTGGGCGGCCCGGTCGCGGGCGCGCACGCAGTCGTCGTGGCCGGCCCGCAACGTCATCCACCGCACGACCACCTCCACGCCGTCGCGCAGCGAGGTGCGCACCGGGACGTCCACCTCCAGGTCGCCGTCGGGGACGCGCCGGCGGTCGCGCAGCGCCGCGGCGAGCACCCGCACCATGCCCAGGTCGCCCTTGAGGGCGGCGGCGACAGGGGAGTCGGCGGCGACGGCGTGCACGCCCGGGTACAGCTGCCCGACCGACGACAGCACCACGTCGGTCTCGCCCAGCGACGGCAGCACCCGGCCGATGTAGCGGGAGAAGGTGGCGTTGGGGCCCACGATGAGGACACCGCGGCGTTCCAGCACGTCGCGGTGGGTGTAGAGCAGGAAGGCCGCCCGGTGCAGGGCGGCGACGGTCTTGCCGGTGCCGGGCCCGCCCTGCACCACCAGCGCGCCCGCCAGTCCGGAGCGGATCACCCGGTCCTGCTCGCGCTGGATGGTGGCCACCACCTCGCCCATCCGCCCGGTACGGCCGCGCCGCAGGGCCGCCAGCAGCGCCGCCTCGCCGACGAGCGCGCGGCGCTCGCCCTCGGCCAGGCGTTCCAGGTCGAACACCTCGTCGTCGAGGCCGACCACGACGCGGTCGCGGGTGTGCAGGTGCCGGCGGCGCACGAGCGTGCCGGGGTCGCCGGGGGTGGCGGTGTAGAAGGGGCGGGCGGCCGGGGCCCGCCAGTCGGTCAGGACGATCTCGCCGTCGGCGTCGCGCAGTCCGGCGCGGCCGATGTAGCGGGTGTCACCGTCGGCGTCGTCGATCCGGCCGAAGCACAGGCCGTGCTCGACGGCCTCCAGGCGGGCCAGGCGGCGGGCGTACTCGCCCGCGGTGACCTCCCGCTCGTAGCGGGCCTGGTGCAGGCCGCCGGTCTCGCGCCCGTATGCCTCCTCCAGCGCGGCGCGGGTGTGCCGCCGGACGGCGTCGAGCCGCTCGTAGGTCCGGGTGACGTAGGCCTGCTCGGCGCGCAGCGCGGCGGCGAGAGCGGATTCGTGTTGACGGATCTCCATCTCTCTGATAAACTCCTAACGAGGAATTCTGAGCTTTTTGAGAGAGGGATTGAGCATAGCGCTCTCCCTTTTCTTCCGCCATTCCGACCGACCGGCTGCCCATCTAAGAGTTCGGTCCCAGCGGCGGCCTGGTCTCCACTCCCGAAGACCTCGACCGGTACTGGCGTAAGGCCCCGCTGAGCCCGGGCGGCCAGGCGGACCGCTTCGGCGCGGCGGTTTCTCCGGAGCCGGAAAGCCCCGGCCGGAACGCGGGACCAACACCCAATTCGTCCCCGACCTCGGTCATGGGAGTTCCGGCGCCGCTCGGCGATCTGCTCGCCGGGCAAGGCGCGTCAGGTGCGCGGATGCCAGGCCGTCGGAACATTCCGGGGCGTAGGCTGCCGATCATGAGCGTTACCCTCAGCGACTCCGCACGGCAGATCCTCGGCGCCCCCAACATCGGCATCCTCGCCACTCTCAACCCCGACGGCAGCCCTCAGACCTCGGTCGTCTGGGTCGGCACCGACGGTGACGACGTGGTGATCTCCTCCCAGGCCGGCAGACGCAAGGTCCTGAACCTGGAACGGGATCCGCGCGCCAGCCTCAGCGTGTTCGACCTTTCGGATCCCGACAGATACATCGAGGTCCGCGGGCTCGCGACGGTCACCGAGGACGAGGGAAGGCGACTGGCGGTGGAGCTGGCGGAGAAGTACGAGGGCGCCGGCGGCGGAGAGGAGTACCTCCGGCTCCCCCCGGAGAACGTGCGCGTGGTGATCCGGATCACGCCGCGACGCGTGCTGGGCCACGCGGCGTGACGGGACCGCAGGACCGAGGTCGGGCAGGGGGCAGGCGAGGCGGACAGGGAGCCGGTTCAGGCGGTTTGCAGCAGCGCGGCCAGATCGTCGGGCAGGGGCATCGGCTGGGTGAGGCTCACGGTGGCGCGGCCGGTGTTGCCCTCGGGGTAGCGGCCCAGGGCGCTGCCGGGCGCGGCGACGATGATCCGGACGACCTGGCCGAACGCCTCGCGCCGGTCGCGCTGGGCGATCGCGAGGGCGAACATGGCGATGTGGTTGCGGGTGTGGGGCCAGGGCCAGGGCTGGGAGATGATGTGCGCGCGCTCCAGGTGCCGCCAGCGCGCCCCGGGCTCGGTGGCGGTGCGGGCGGCGCGCATCTCGGCGCGGTAGGCGCCCCGCACCCGCTCGGGCATCGGACGGCCGATCATCGCTGGTCCTCCCGCGTGTTCTTCTGGATGGGTGAGCAGCAGCCGTCCGCGCAGCCGTCCGCCCCGGACGCGGTGACGGACGCGGTGACGGGCACGGTGTCGTCGGCGGAGAGAGAGGTGGGGGCGGAGGTGGGGACGGCGCAGCAGGCGTCCCCGCGCCAGGCTTCGCGGCCTTCCTTGACCGCGACGGCGGCGATGACCAGGGCGGCGATCGGGTCGGCCCAGGACCAGCCGAACAGGCTGTTGAGCGCCAGCCCGACGAGCAGCACCGCCGACAGGTAGGTGCACAGCAGGGTCTGCTTGGAGTCGGCGACCGCGGAGGCGGAGCCGAGCTCGCGACCGGCGCGGCGCTGGGCGTACGACAGGAACGGCATGATCACCAGGCTGAGGGCGGCCAGGATCAGCCCGGGGGTGGAGTGTTCGGCCTCGCCGACGCCCAGCAGGGCGCGCACGGCGTCGAAGGTGACGTAGGCGGCCAGCGCGAAGAACGACATCGCGATGATCCGCAGCGCGGTCTTCTCCCGCTTCTCGTGGTCGGTGGCGGAGAACTGCCAGGCCACGGCGGCGGCGGAGGCGACTTCCACGATGGAGTCCAGGCCGAAGCCGATCAGGGCGGCCGACGAGGCGACGGTGCCGGCGGTGATGGCCACCGCCGCCTCGATCACGTTGTAGGTGATGGTGGCCGCGACCAGCAACCGGATGCGGCGCCGCAGTAAGGTGCGCCGGTCCGGGGCGGGCAGGTTGAGCGTGGTCATGACACCGTCTTCCCTTCGATCTCGCCTGCCCGCTGGTCGAGGTGTTCCAGGTCGTGGTCGAGTTCGGCCCGCAGCGTGCCGCGCGCGTCGGCTGCGCCGTGAGCGGTGCCGTGCCGGGTGCCGTGGATGGGGGAGAGCACCACGGCGTGGCCGGTGGCGGCCAGCAGATGCTCGGCCGAGGCGAGCAGATCCATCAGCTCGGGGCGGGTCAGGGAGTAGAAGGACTGGCGGCCTTCGGCGCGGTAGTCGACCAGGTCGCAGTCGCGCAGGCAGGCCAGGTGCTTGGAGACCGTGGACTGGGCCAGGCCGAGCTCGCCGACCAGGTCGACCACCCGGGCCTCGCCGCGCGCGAGCCGGGCCACGATGCGCAGCCGGTTCTCATCGGCCAGGGAGTGGAACAGAGCCGCCGCCGGGGAGATGCCGGCGGCGATGTCGGCGCTGACGCAGCGGCCGGCATCATCATCAATCGCCATATGGCGATGATAGCTCGAATTGGGAATGCCGTGGCAAGGGGATGGTGGAGCGGGCATCGAGCCCCGGAGCGTCGATCTTGACAGATATTCCCGATCTCCCCCTATATTGCTCATATGAATAAATATTCAGATGATGGCGTCGTCGCGGTGGACGGCTGCACGGTCAAAGTGGTCGACGCCGACCGGGTCGTCGCCGTACGCGAGCGCATGCCCGCGGCCGAGGACCTGGCCGACACCGCCGACGTCTTCGGCCTGCTGTCGGACCCGAACCGGCTGCGACTGCTGGTCGCGCTGCTGGACGGTGAGCTGTGCGTGTGCGACCTGGCCGCGGTGACCGGCCAGAGCGAGTCGGCCGCCTCCCACGCGCTGCGCCTGCTGCGCGCGCACCGCATCGTCACCGCGCGCCGCGCCGGCCGGATGGCCTACTACCGGCTGGCCGACCCGCACGTGCGGATGCTGCTCGATGTGGCGCTGGCCCACATCGAGCACACCGAGCTCCTCCACCCCGAGCGCGACGGGACCACCTGATGGGCACCGGACACGGACACGGGCACGGACACGCGGGCGGCCGGCACCGGTGGCGGCTGGCGGTCTCCTTCGTCCTGATCGGCGGCTTCTTCGTGGTCGAACTGGTCTTCGGCCTGCTGTCGGGCTCGCTGGCACTGCTGTCGGACGCCGGGCACATGGCCGCCGACGTGGTCACCCTCGGCGCGGCGCTGGTCGCCACCAGGATCGCCACCCGCCCCGACACCACCGGCCGCCGCAGTTACGGCTCCTACCGGGCCGAGATCTTCGCCTCTCTGCTGGCCGTCGTGCTGATGCTGGGCGTCGCGGTCTACGTCGTGACCGAGGCGATCGGCCGCATCGGCCAGAACGCCGAGGTCTCCACCGGGCCGATGCTGATCGTCGGCGCTCTCGGCCTGGCCGTCAACCTGGTCGCGCTGCTCCTGCTGCGTTCCGGCGCCAGCGAAAGCCTCAACGTCAAGGGCGCCTACCTGGAGGTCGTGGCCGACACCGCCGGCTCGGTCGGCGTCATCGCCGCCGGTTGGCTGGTGGCCGCGACCGGGCAGGCGTACTGGGACACCGTCATCGCCCTGGCCATCGGCGCGTTCGTCGCCGTACGGGCGATCTCGCTCGGCCGTCAGGTCTTCGCCGTGCTCGGCCAGCACGTGCCAGAGGGCATCGACGCCTCCGCCGTCGCCGCCGACCTGGCCGCCATCGACGGCGTGCGCGACGTGCACGACCTGCACCTGTGGACCCTCACCTCCGGCATGAACGTGGCCACCGCCCACCTGGTCACCGCCGACCAGAAAGACCACCACGCCGTCCTCGACCAGGCCCGCGACCTGCTGCGCCTTCGTCATGGCGTGGCCCACGCCACGCTGCAGGTGGAACCGGCCGACCACCGCGGCTGCGACGAACTGAACTGGTGAGCCACCTCCAGGCCCACGACACCCACCCCCTCGTTCGGAGAGCCCCCATGGCATCCCCCCTTGCCGGCCCCGCCGCCGTCCGGACCTGGCCTGGATCCGCCGCGAGGATCGCGCCGGTGCCAGGGAGATCGCCCTGGCCATCGCGCTGGGCACCGTGATCGCCGCCCTGGCCATCGGTTTCCTGTTCCTGTGAGGACCGCGCCGACGGCAGGCCGTCCTTCACCGGAAGGCTTCCCAGACCTGCCGTCGGCCCCGGCCGTCCTCACCCGGCACGCGGTGGACGCCGGCCGGGGAGAGGGCTGCGGCCCTCGGCCCGCGACACGGTCTCCGGCCTCCATAGGTGGCGGCATCACCGGCACCCCCGTTCACCTGGGGTTTCGTGGGTACGTTGAAGGCATGGTTCCAACGATCACCCTCAACGACAAGACACAGATCCCGCAGCTGGGTTTCGGCACCTATCTCATCCCGCCCGAGCAGACCGCCGACATCGTCGGCCAGGCCCTGCAGGTCGGCTACCGGCATGTCGACACCGCCCAGATGTACGGCAACGAAGAGGGCGTCGGCCGGGCCATCGCGGCCTCCGGCATCCCCCGCGAGGAGCTGTACGTCACCAGCAAGCTCGCCAACGACAAGCACCGCCCCGACGACGTGCGGCGTTCCTTCGACGAGACGATGGCCAGGCTCGGCCTGGAGCGGCTGGACCTGTTCCTGATGCACTGGCCGCTGCCCACCCTGTACGACGGTGACTACGTCTCGACCTGGAAGGCCATCACCGACCTGGTCGCCGACGGCCGGCTGCGTACCGCGGGCGTGTCGAACTTCCAGCCGGACCACCTCGACCGGATCATCGCCGAGACCGGGGTGGTGCCCGCGGTGAACCAGATCGAGGCGCACCCCTACTTCACCAACGACACCGCGCGCGAGGCGTCCCGCCGCCACGGCGTCGCCGTCGAGGCGTGGAGCCCGCTCGGGCAGGGCGCCGTCCTGAACGACGCGAAGATCGCCGAGATCGCCGCCGACCACGGCAGGAGCGCCTCGCAGATCGTCCTGCGCTGGCACATCCAGCGCGGCGACATCGTCTTCCCCAAGTCGATGCGGCGCGAGCGGATGGCGGAGAACTTCGCCCTGTTCGACTTCTCCCTCACCCCGCAGGAGGTCGACGCGATCAGCTCACTCGACAAGGGCGAGCGGGGACGGGTCGGACCGAATCCGGACACCTTCGACTACCTGCCGGACTGACCTCGCCCGGCGGCCGGGGCCCGGTCACCGCCACCGCGCCGGCCGCCGCCGGGAGGGGGCGGGCCCCGGGTCCGCGATATGATCTCCACTGACACCTGAGCCTCCCCGGTACGGACCCCGTCCACCGAGGAGGCTCTTTTTCATGCCTGGGGCAGCCGTTCCCGGTACGGCCGAGCCCCTTGCGCCGGAGCCGCTTCCCGGGCGGCGAGCCGGGCATCCGGCTTCCGCCGTTCACCGTTCTCACCAAGGAGACCCATGTCAGACCTGCATGTGCCCACCACCGCGGCGGCCGCGGGCACCTGGAAGCTCGGCGACCTGACGGTCAACCGCGTCGGGCTCGGCGCGATGCGCCTCACCGGCAGCGCCGCCTTCGACCTGGGCGTGCCCAGCGACCGGGAACGGTCGATCACCGTACTGCGGCGCGCGGTCGAGCTGGGGGTGAACCACATCGACACCGCCGCGTTCTACTTCTCCTCGCTGCGCTCGGCCAACGAACTGATCAACCGGGCGCTGGCCCCGTACCCGGACGACCTGGTCATCACCACCAAGGTCTGGCCGGGCCGGGACCCGTCGGGGGAGTGGTGGTGGGCCGCTCCGGAGCAGCTGCGCGGCCAGGTCGAGGAGAACCTGCGCCAGCTCGGCCGCGACCACCTGGACGTGGTGAACCTCCGCGTTCCGCCGAGCCGCGGGTCCGGCTCGATCGCCGAGCACTTCGGCGCGCTGGCCGGTCTGCGCGACGCCGGGCTCATCCGCCACCTGGGCGTCTCCAACGTCACGCCCGGCCAGCTGGCCGAGGCCCGGGCCATCGCGCCGGTGGTCTGCGTGCAGAACTCCTACGGCCTCGGCGCGCCGGCCGCCGATCGGGAGTTCCTGCGGGCCTGCGGCGCCCAGGGCGTCGCTTTCGTGCCGTTCTTCGCGATCGCCGGCGCCGGGCGCGAGGCGGGCGCGCTCGGGACCGACGACGAGACGGTGCTCGCCGTGGCGCGCGCGCACGGCGCGACGCCCGCGCAGGTCCGGCTGGCGTGGACCCTCCACCAGGGACCGCACGTGCTGGCCATCCCGGGAACCGGTGACCCCGCTCACCTGGCCGCCAACGTGGCCGCCGGCGAGCTGCGGCTCTCCGACGAGGAGATGGCGGCCCTTTCGGCCGTCGGCGGCGAGCACGGGGCCGGGTGACGGCGGCACGGGGAACCGGACGGCCTCCGGCGGCACGTCAACCGGGTGGCGGTGGCACATGGAGCCGGACGGCCTCCGGCGGCGCTTCAACGGATGCGCGGACGAGACGGTCCCGCGGCGCGACCGGTCAGGCGGCCTTCCCACCGGGGGAGGGCCGCCGGACCGGCCGGTCCGGCACGGGTCAGGGAGTGATGACGGCGAGCTGGTCGACGTAGTCCTCGGTGGCCCAGAGGTTGTCGTCCGGCCCCAGGACGATGTCGAACGGCCCGGCCAGGTTCGTGGGCAGCGGGTATTCATTGATCGTCCCCGCCGTGGTGACGCTGGCGACGTTGCCGCCGACCTGCTCGACGAACCACAGGTTGCCGTCCGGGCCGCTGGTGATGCCCCACGGGAAGCTGTTGGGATCGCTCACCGCGTACTCGGTGAAGACGCCCGAGGTGGTGACGTTGCTCACCTTCCCGTTCCCGTCGGTGTACCACAGGTTGCCGTCGGGGCCGGTGGTGATGCCGATGGGCATCGCCCCGGTGGACGGGACCGTGTACTCGGTGATGGTTCCCGAGGTGGTGATCCGCCCGATCTTCCCGGCGAGGGCCTCGGTGAACCAGATCGCACCGTCCGGTCCCGTGGTGATGCGCATCGGATACGAATCGGCGGCCGGCAGGCTGTACTCGGTGATGGTCCCCGAGGTGGTGATCCGCCCGATCTTGTTGCCGTTGGACTCGGTGAACCACAGGGCGCCGTCGGGGCCGGCGGTGATGGCCCAGACGAAGGCGCCGGGGGTGGACAGGCTGTACTCGGTGATGGTCCCCGAGGTGGTGATCCGCCCGATCTTGTCCGCGTTGGACTCGGTGAACCACAGGGCGCCGTCGGAACCGGTGGTGATGTGGGCCGGTTCGGCGTCGAAGGTGGGGAGGGAGTACTCGGTGAACGCGCCGCCGGTGGTCACGCGGCCGATCTTGTTGGCGTAGTTCTCGGTGAACCAGATCGCGTCGTCCGGCCCGGACGTGAGCCCCACCGGCGTCGACGGGATGGTGGGGATCTGCAGTTCGTCGATCGCCGGAGCGCGCAGCGCCTCGGCCACGCGCCGGGGAGCGGGCCGCGGCGCCGGCCGCGGCGCGGGCGGGTAGTGGCAGCGGATCCCGCGATGCTCCGGCATCCGCTTGAGCGTGAGGCAGAGCTTCACCCAGGGCCGCAGCGGAGACGGCCCTGGCGGGGCGGAGACCGCCGCGGACGCGGGCGCGATCGCCGTCATGGCCAGGGCCAGGGCGACCAGCGGATACCCGAGGCGTCGAGTGCGATGACGCATGACATCCCTTTCAGCAGACGTTCGGCACGGGCGCGGGCCGGTCGCCGGGTCACGCCCGGCGGTCCGAGACACCCCGTGAGACCCCGCGGCGGAGCACCGGGACGTCGAGCGCCGTGGCGCTGTGGAACCGGGGAGTCGTGGGTGCCGCGCCATCGGCACGACCTCGTCCCGGGCGGCGCTCCGGGCGCCGTCGTCGGCCCGTGTCCGGCCCGGCGAACCCAATCTGGCAGGGTCACCGGCCGCCTTCGATCACGCACGGTCCGTGGCCGGTCAGGAAAGCCCCAACTTATCGCGGGCCGGGCCTTCCGGCAGGGCGGCTCAGGCGACGGAGTGGGTGACGACCCCGGTGTAGACGCCGGGGGCGGCGGTGGAGGGGACGGTGACGACGAGCGTCGGCGCCCAGCTCGTGGAGGTGGGGATCCCCACCAGCTTGCGCGAGGTGAACGCGGTCACCGGCGAGGACAGGGCGACCTGCTGGTCGGCCGTCGGCTGCCCGGCGCTCCGGGCGGCGCTGCCGGAGAAGGTGGTGACCGGGCCGGACCAGTAGGCGACGTTGCCTTTCGTGATCGTCTGCGCGGGCGTACCGGACCCGGTGGTGAAGTTCGTGGCCGCCGCGGTCGCCGTCCACGACGGGGTTCCCCCCCGGTTGTCGGCCACGGTCACCGTGCCCATGGACGCGCTGATCGAGTCGCCGGCCGGGCCGCTGCCCAGGTCCACCGATCCGGGCACGGTGATCGTCAGGGTATCGGCGCGCAGGGCGACCGTGGCGATGCGGACGGCCGGCGAGCCCGGGACGGGGCCGGCGGCGGCCGGTGCGGCCAGGACGAGCAGCATCCCGGCCAGGCACGGCGGCACCAGCGGAGCTCTCGCGGAAAAGACGCCGGTACGGGCCTTGCTCATGCCGACTCCTCACAGATGTCTTGGCGACGTGCCCAGGCACCGGTTCGCCGTCGGCGGGAGGACCGATCGACAGCCTAGATCATCGAGGTACGGCCTCCTTCCCCTTCGCCGCCCGGGACAGGTAATCCCCTGGCAATGACCGGGTTGGAAGTCCTGCTCCGGGGCCGCGGGCAGGTGCGGCGGCGGGCGCGGAGCAGGCGGGGGCGGGCGGCGGCGCCGCCCGCCGAAGGCGCGGCCGTCCGATCGGCCGCCCTGCGGCATGGACGGGGTCTGGTGATCCCGCATGACCGCCAAGACTGTACAGGTGGTGATGAAGAGTCGGCAGACACCACATCCAACGGTTCTCCTCGTTGATCTCCCTGTTCAGGATGGGCCGCGTACACAGGTCCTGACGTGGGCCTGGACGGGATGAAAAAGGAGCGGCCATGTCCGCACGCCGTCTCGGCACAGTCTGTTGGGGAGTCACGGGCCTGGTGGCGGCCCTGACGGCCGCGCTGCCCGCCACGGCGGGCACCTGTCCCGCCTCGACCACCTGTTCCACCACGGTGACCTTCACCGTCACCGCCCCCGACGGGCTGACGATCACCGTGCCCAGCGGGCCGGTCAACATCGGCAGCGGAGCCCCGGGCGGGCAGATCAGCGGCCAGCTCGGCTCGATCACGGTGTCGGACCAGCGGGCCACGCTGGCCGCCACCTGGACCGCGTCGGTCGTCGCGGCCACCGGCGGGTTCACCACGGGCGGCGGCACCGCACCGGAGACCATCCCCAACACCGCCGTCCTGTACTGGTCGGGGGCCGCGACCGGCACCACCGGCAGCGGCACCTTCGTGCCCGGCCAGGCCAACGCCGCGGCCGCGCAGTCGCTCGACCTCTCACGCACGGCCTTCAGCAAGACGACCGGCTCCGGCGCGAACTCCGCCACCTGGAACCCGACCGTCGTGATCAACGTCCCCGCCGGCGCGGTCGCCGGCGTCTACACCGGGACGGTGAACCACTCTGTCGCCTGACATCCTCCCGCGGGTGAGCCTGCCGGCCGCGCTGCTCGCGTTCGCGGTGTCCGGCGGGCTCGGCGCGGCGGTCGCGGCCGCCGACCCGCCGCGCCCCCAGGCGAAGGGCGCCATCGGGATCGTCCTGCTGGAGGCGCCGGAGAACCGGATGGACGACCCCCGCGCGCGCATCTTCATCGTCGACCACGTCAACCCGGGAACCACCTTCAGCCGGCGCCTGCAGATCACCAACAGCTCCCCGCGGCGGCAGCACGTGAAGCTGTACGCGGCCGCCGCGGACATCAGACAGGGCAGGTTCACCTTCGCGCCGGGCCGCACCCAGAACGAGCTGACCTCGTGGATCAAGCTCAACCGTCCCGCCGTCGATGTGCCGCCGCACGGCAGCTCGCAGGTGACGGCCACCGTCCGCGTCCCGGAGCCGGCGACCAAGGGCGAGCAGTACGGCGTCATCTGGGCGCAGGTGTCCACCGGGCGGCCGAACGCCAGGCGGAACATCGCGCTGGTCAACCGCGTGGGGATCCGTGTCTATCTCGACGTCGGCCCCGAGGGCGAGCCGCCGTCGCAGTTCCGCATCGGCGAGGTGGTGCCCCATCGCCTGGACGACGGCCGGCCGTCGATCGCGGCGACCGTACGCAATACGGGCGAGCGGGCCATCGACCTGTCCGGGCAGCTCACGCTGTCGGACGGTCCCAGCGGAATACGGGCGGGCCCCTACCAGGTCCCTCCCGGCACGACCCTGGCCCCCGACCAGACGGGCAGGGTGACCATCCCGCTGGGCGACCGGCTTCCGGACGGGCCGTGGAAGTTCCAGCTCACGTTGCGAAGCGGGCGCATCACGCACACCGTCTCGGGCAGCCTGGCCTTCCCGGCCAACCGCGGCCGGGGAAGGCCGGCCGCGCTCGACTCCTCGATGACGACGCTGCTCGCCCTGACCGCGCTGATGGCGCTCGCCGGCGCGGGGACGCTCTTCGTCGTCGCCCGCCGCCAGCGCCCGGCGGCACGCTGACAGGGCGGAGCCGGAGGCGGCGAGCCGGCACGCCCGATCGTCCGGGGTCTCAGGCCGCCGTCACCGTGGACCCCGGCCTGGTCCAGGGCGAGCCGATTTTCGGTTGACCTTTCCCTCAATTGAATATAAACATGACTCCATGGAAAGTGGGGCCAGGCGCCCGTACCGCATGGGCGCCCGCGCCGCGGCCGTGGAGGCCACGCGTGCGCGCGTGCTGGAGGCGGCGGCCGCGCTGTGGACGCGGCGCTGGTACGACGACGTCACGCTGCAGCACATCGCCGACGAGGCGGGAGTGTCGGTGCAGACGATCGTCAACCACTTCGGCGGCAAGGACGGACTGGCCGACGCCGTCGCCGACCAGGTGGCGTCGCAGGCGGAGGTCGCCCGCCAGGCGCCGGTCGGCGATGTGGCGGCGATCGTGGCGACGCTCTTCGCGGACTACGAGCACCGCGGCGACGCCGGCGTGCTCTGGATCGCGCAGATGGACCGTGTCCCGGCGGCCGCCCGGGCGGCCGCCCATGCGCGCGCCCAGCATCGGGCGTGGCTGGAACGGGTCTTCGCCGACCGCCTCCCGGCCCCGGGCCCGGCCCGCGAGCACACGCTGAACCTGCACTACGCCGCCACGGACGTCTACCTGTGGAAACTGTGGCGGCGCGACCTCGGCCTGTCGCGCGAGGACGCCGAACGTGCCATGCGCGACCTGCTGACCTCCATCGACCCCCGAAAGAGACGCGATGCGTAAGGACTTCCTGTTCGCCACCTGGTCCGGTGGCGGAGCCGTGCCGCCCGTCCTGTCGATCGCCCGCGCGCTGCACGAACGCGGCCACGGCGTCCGGGTGCTGGCCGACACGTCACTGCACGAGGAGGTCGCCGCCGCCGGCGTGGAAGCGATCGCCTGGACCACGGCGCCCCAGGGCGACGCCGCCGATCCGGCCAAGGACGTCATCAAGGACTTCGAGGCCCGCACGCCGCTGGGCGCGCTCGCCCGGCTGAGAGACCGCATCGTCTGCGGCCCCGCGGCCCACTACGCCCGGGACACACTGGCCGAGCTGCGGGCCCGCCCGGCCGACGTGCTGGTCGCCGAGCACATGCTGCTCGGCGCGCTCACCGGCGGCGAGGCCACCGGGATCCCGGTGGCCTCGCTGGTGACGACCCTCTATCCGTTCCCCACCCCGGGGGCGCCACCGCCCGGTCTGGGCCTCGCCCCCGCCTCGGGCGCGCTGGGACGTCTGCGCGACCGGGCGCTGGCACGAATGGCCGTCAAACCGTGGGGGAAGGGACTGCCGGCGCTGAACGCCGCCCGTGCCGCACACGGCCTGCCGCCGGTGGCCTCGGTGGTCGAGGCGTTCGACCGCGTCGACCGGCTGCTCGTGCTGTCCCCGCGTGCGCTGGACCACCCCGGCAGGCGCTTCCCCGCGCACCTGCGGCACGTCGGCCCGCGGCTCGACGACCCGGCCTGGGCCGGGAAGCCGGAGCTTCCCGAACTGCCGGAAGGCGACGCGCCCCTGGTCCTGGTCGGCCTGAGCTCATCGTTCATGAACCAGCGCACGCAACTCCAGCGCATCGCCGAAGCCCTCGGCACGCTGCCGGTGCGCGGGCTGCTGACCACCGGCCCGGCCGTGGACCCGGCGACGATCCGCGCGCCCGGCAACGTCCTGGTCACCGCGGCCGCCCCGCACGGCGTCGCGCTGCGCCACGCCGCGGTGACGATCACCCACGCCGGCCACGGGACGGCCGTCAAGTCCCTGGCCGCCGGGGTGCCCCTGGTCTGCGTGCCGCTCGGCCGCGACCAGACGGAGGTGGCGCGGCATGTCGAGCTCGCCGGCGCCGGGATCATCGTGAGCAAGAACGCCTCACCCCGCACGATCGCCCGAGCGGTCGGCCGCGTCCTCCACGAGCCCTCCTACCGTCGCGAGGCGCGGCGGCTGGCGGCCGAGATCGCCGCCGAGACGGCCACCGACCGGGCGGTCGCCGAGCTCGAGGCCCTCACCGGCCGGAACGAGGGTGCCTCCGGAGGCTGACACGGCCGGACACGGCCTGACACGGCCGGACCGCCGGGGCCGTCCCGGACGTCGCCGGGCCCGCCCACCGGCGTCCGGGGGTGTACATCCTGAGCATCCTGCGCAGGGTGTACACCATGTGCGTATGGTGGAGGGCATGACGAACGACGCACTGGGCATCGTCGAGGCGCGCAACAACCTCGGCGTCCTGGTGGCCCGCGCCGCCCACCGCCACGAGGCCACCCGCATCCGCCGCTCCGCCGGCGAACGCGCCGTCCTCATCTCCGAAGAGGAGTACGAGGAGTTGCTGCGCCTGCGCCGGGAACGGGAGATCGCCGGCGTCACCGCGGCGATCGCCGCCCACGACCGCGGCGAGACGGACATGGCGGCCTACGACAGCGCGGCCGACCTGTACGCCGACCTCGACCTGCCCGCCCCGGGCGGGCGCTCTTGAAGCACCGCCTCCTGCTCACCCCCGCCGTACGGGAACTCCTGCGCGCGGCCGCGCCCGGCCTGCGCGCCACGATCGCCGACACCCTGCTCGACCTCACCGCCGACCCCGAGCCCATCGGGGCCCGGCCGTACGGCGGCATCCCGGACGCCTTCGAGTTCCGCGCCGAGACGTTCCGCCTGGTCTACACCCGGGGCGGCGACCACGTGTCGGTGTGGGTCCTGCAGGTCAACACCTGACCCACGCGGGTCCGTCCGTACCCGCCGTCACCGAGACGCCGGGCGAGGTGGAACACGCCGGGAAGGCCGTTCACGGCGCCGCCCTCGGATGCACCGAGGGCGGGCCCGGCGAGAACGGCCACCCCCGCCGGGCCCGGCCGGAAGGGGGTCAGCGGCTCAGCGCGCCGACGGCCGCCAGCATCTCATGTGACCGCTCGGGGTAGGGCTCGAGTCCGGGGGCGACCGGCCGCCAGTCCGCGGGCGGGACGAGACCCGGGGGCAGGAGGTCGAACCCGTCGAACAGCGCGTTGATCTCGGCGCGGGTGCGGAGGTTGACGGGGCTGCTGGTCCGCTGGTAGATGGCCTCTCCGATCTTGATCTCCTCCTCCGACATGGTCTCGGAGCAGGCGTGGGTGACGACCAGGTGGCTGCCCGGGGCCAGGGCGTCGCGCAGGGAGGAGATGATGGCCTGGGCGTCTCCGGGAACGAAGTGCAGGACCGCGACGGCGATCAGCCCGATCGGCCGGTCGAAGTCGAGGGTGGCGCGCACCCGTGAGTGTTCCAGGATCTTCTCGGGGTCGCGCAGGTCCCCTTCGACGGTGACCACGCCGTCACCGTCGACGGTCGCCTGGCGGTGCGACACCACGGTGGGGTCGTTGTCGACGTAGACGACGCGGGCGTCCGGGTGGAGGGCGCGGGCGACGTCGTGGACGTTGGGATGGACCGGGAGCCCCGAACCGAGGTCGAGGAACTGGGTGACGCCGGTCGCGGCGATCTCCCGGACGGCGCGCAGGAGGAACCCGCGGTTGGCGCGGCCGGCGTCGCGGACACTGGGGAACGCGCCGACGAGCGTGTCGGCGGCTTCGCGATCCGCCCCGTCGATGTCCGCGCTGCCGAGCAGGTGGGCGTAGATACGGGCGGAGCTGGGCCGTGATCCATCGGTGGGGTGTGCCATCGGGGGCCTTTCGCGTGCGGGGGCCGGCGGTCGGTGCTGCGAAGATCGTCGCCGATGCCCCGCCGGGATCGCAGGCTTTTCCAGGGACCGGCGCGACCCGTACAGGCCCTGCGCGGCCGCCGCTGGTACGTTCGCGTCACCGGACAGCGGCACTGGACAGCGGTGCCGGACAGAAGTGCCGGATCCGGGGAAGAGACGCCGTGGCGCGGCCGACGAAGGAGTGGCATGACCGGCTCGTGGGGGTGGGACCTGCTACTGGGCGTCGCCGCCGCGCTGGCGCTGACGTGGGTGGCACTGGTGGCCGTACTGGTCGCGGTACGGCCGCGCGGCGATCTGCTGCGCGAGGCACTGCGGCTGCTGCCGGACGTGCTGCGTCTTGTGCGCCGGCTGGCCGCCGACCCGGAACTGCCGCGCGGCGTGCGGATCAGGCTCGCCCTGCTCCTGGCCTACCTGGCCTTCCCCCTGGACCTGGTGCCGGACTTCATCCCGGTCCTGGGCTACGCCGACGACGCCATCGTCGTCACCGCGACGCTGCGCTCGGTGGTGCGCCGAGCCGGGCTGCCCGCGGTGCGCCGCCACTGGCCCGGCACCGAGGACGGCTTCGCCGTACTGTGCCGGCTGGCCGGGCTGACGGAGGGGCCCGGTCGTGTCCATGGCGACGCCGCGCGTCACGACTCGGAGGCCTGAACCCGGCGTCGTCGACCATCCCAACGCGCGCACCCCGCTGCGCCGCACGGCCACGACCGTGGCCGGCACCCCGGGACGCCGGCCTCGTTCGCTGCGGGAGCTCCTCGGGCAGACCCGCGGCGCGACGGGAGGTCCCCGGCCTTCAGGCCCGCGCCCCCGGCCCCCGGCCCCCGTCTCCGGGCCCGGGGACGCGGACCCGGACGAGGGCCGTACCGGATCTCATCCGGCGTCGGGGGAGGTGAGGCGGGCGAGGACGACACCGCCGATGATCAGGGACAACGCGGCCAGGCGGCCGGCCGTGACCGGGTCACGGTGGACCACGATGCCGAGAACGATCGCGCCGACCGCGCCGATGCCGGTGAAGACGGCATAGGCCGTGCCGACGGGCAGCGTCTCCATCGCCCGCGACAACAGGTAGACCGCGACGACGGCCAGCGCCAGGCACAGCAGGGTGGGCAGCGGCCTGGTGAAGTTGTCGGTCGGCTTGATGCTCTGCGACCAGGCGATCTCCACCAGCCCGGCCGCCACCAGCAGGATCCAGCTCGTGTTCATGACGGCCTGTGCTCACTGCGACGCTGCGCGTCGCGGCTCGGGGGCTGGAACCCGATGTCTTCCCTCGTCACTCCGTCGCTCCGCTCCTGCGTTCCTCAGTCCAGACACCGGCGCCCCTCGCTGTGTTCATTGCGACACTTCGTGTCGCGGCTCGGGGCTCTTGGTCCGGTGTCTTCCCTCGTCGTTCGCTCGCTGCGCTCGTTCTCTTCTCAGTCCAGACACCGGCGCCCCCTCGCGGGCTCATTGCGACACTTCGTGTCGCGGCTCGGGGGCTGGAACCCGGTGCCTTCCCTCGCGGGTCAGTTCGCGGGCCAGGTGGCGTATGGCGACCTCGGCCGCGTCGCGGGAGGCGGCGTGCTCACCGCGCAGGTGGTCCAGCGCCGGATCGACCAGCGAGTTGGTCAGTTCGGTGCTGACGAACACCGCGTCGTCGATGCCGAAGTGCCCGGCGAAGAAGTCGCGCAGGTAGCGCTCCTGGTGGTCGTACGGCTCACGCGGCGTACCGGGCCCGTAGGCGCCGCCGCGCGCGGAGGCCACGACGAAGCGCCGCCCGGCCAGGGACATGCGGGGGAAGGTGATCTGGTCGATCCACGCCTTGAGCGCGGCGGGGATCGAGAAGTTGTACATCGGGGTGCCGATCAGCACGACGTCGGCGGCGACCACCTCCTCCAGCAGCGGCTGCAGGACGGCCCAGGCGGCGGCCTGCTCGGGGGTGCGGACCGCCTCGCCGTAACGGCCGATGTCGGTGATGGCGTGGCGCAGGACGTGGTCGCACAGCTCGGTCCACGCCTGGCCGATCGGAGGCACGGGGTCGGCGGCCAGGTCGCGGTAGGTGACCTCACCGCCCGCGGCCCGCCACTCCTCGGCGAAGGCGGCGCTCAGCGCTCGGGAGAAGGACGCGCGGCGGGCGCTGGCGTCCAGGTGCAGCAGTCGGGGCATCACGGATTCCTCTCAAACGGACACTCCGTCCGGTTGAGAGGACTGTAGCACAACCGGACATGGTGTCCACTTGGCTAGAATCGGAGGTGTGACGCCACGGACCGATCCGCCGAACGACACCGCCGCGCGACCGCGCGAGCGCACTGACCTGCTGACCGACGCCTCCACGCGGCCACGCGAGCGGGCCGACGCCGCACGCAACCGGGAGAAGGTGCTCGCCGCCGCCGAGCGGCTGTTCGCCGAGCGCCGCCCGGTGACCATGGAGGAGATCGCCCGGGCCGCCGGGGTGGGGCGGGGCACGCTCTACCGCCGCTACCCCGACCCGGCGTCGATCGCGCTGGCCCTGCTCGACGAGCACGAGCGCGGGCTGCAGGAAAAGCTGCTGCGCGGCGACCCTCCGCTCGGGCCGGGCGCACCGCCGGCCGAGCGGCTGGCCGCGTTCTACGACGCGATGACGGAGCTGCTGGAGCGACACGGGCATCTGCTGCTCGGCGCGGAGACCGGCGCCTCGCGCTTCGCCACCGGAGCCTACGGTTTCTGGCGCGCGCACGTGCGGTCCCTGGTCGTGGCCGCCGGGGTGCCCGGACCGGACGTGCTCGCCGACACGCTCCTGGCCCCGTTGGGGCCGGAGGTCTACGACCTGCAGCGACGCAACGGCGTGCCGCGCGAGGAGGTCGCGTCCGCCCTGGCCGGGATCGCCCGTGCGGTCCTGGCACCGTCCTGACCG
Source organism: Streptosporangium sandarakinum (assembly GCF_050942225.1). NCBI lineage: Bacteria > Bacillati > Actinomycetota > Actinomycetes > Streptosporangiales > Streptosporangiaceae > Streptosporangium > Streptosporangium sandarakinum. Next base: position 3,762,838 of record NZ_CP192034.1, on the reverse strand, counting down.
GCGCCGCCGCCCTCACCGTGGTCGCGAGACGCGCGGCTGCGGCCTGTGATCGCGGGCCCGGACCGGAGCCGGCCACCGCTGTCACCGGGCGGAGACCGTACGGTCACCATGATCACTATGATCACCGCGGTCACCGCGGGCGCCGTGCGCCGTCTTCCGGGTCGCCGGCCGCGAGGCGGGCAGCAGGGCCGCCGGGAGGACGGCGAGGGCGGTGAGCGCCGCCAGCGTGAACATGACGGGGTCCGCGGCCCGGCCGGGGACCGCCGCGGGTGTCCCGGCCGCGACGGCGGGCATGAGGCCCGCGGCCACGGCGGTGCCGAGGGCGGTGCCGATGTTGCCGGCGGTCTGCTTGAGGCCGCCGACGACCCCGGCGTACCCGGCGGGCGCGTCGCCGACGACGGTGCCGGTGGCGGTGACCATCACGGCGGCGAAGCCCGCGCCGAGGACGGCGAAGCCCGCCCCGGCCGTCCACCCGTCGAGCGGGAAGGACAGCGCCGCGATGCCCGACGCCGCCAGGAGCACGCCGGTGACGGCGGTGCGGCGCGCCCCGTACCGGCCGAGTGCGGCGCCGGCGACGGGGGCGCCGACGACCATGAGCACGGTCAGCGGCAGGGCGCGCAGGCTGCCGGCCAGCGCGTCGAGCCCGAGCAGGTCCTGCAGGCGGAACGTGGCCGAGAACAGCGCGCCGAACATGCCGGCCGCGGTGACCAGCAGCATCGCCATCGACGCGGTCACCGGCGTCGACCGGGCCACGGCGCGGGGCACGATCGGGTGGCCGGCCCGGCGTTCGTGCGCGGCGAACGCGACCATGGCCGCCGCGGCCGTGAGGAGCCCGAGCAGCGTCGGCGCGGCGCTCCAGCCGCGGCCCGGCGCCTGCGACAGCGTGCCGGTCAGCACGGCCAGGGCGAGTGCGATCAGCGCCGCGCCGCCGGCGTCCAGCCGTTCCGCCGCCGCACGCGGCGCACGCGGCGTGCGCACCGCCAGGGCGAGCGCGGCGGTGGCGAGTGCGAGGGGGATGTTGATGACGAACACCGAGCGCCAGCCCAGGTGCGCGACGAGGAACCCGCCGAGGACCGGGCCCGCCGCCGAGGCGACGCCGATGGCGGCGGTGCGCAGGGCGACCGGTCTGGCGAGCCGGTCGCCGGGGTAGGCCAGGCGCAGCAGCGCGAGCGTCGCCGGCTGCAGCAGCGCGGCGAACACGCCCTGGACGGCGCGCAGGCCGATCAGCCAGCCGGCGGTGGGTGCGAAGGCGATGGCGGCCGAGGCGGCCCCGAACCCGAGCGTGCCGATGACCAGCAGCCGGACGTGCCCGTGGCGGTCGCCGAGGCGGCCGGCCAGGACCAGCAGCGCGGCCACCGCGACCAGGTAGGCGGTGCCGGCCCACTGCGCCTGCGCCAGGTCGGCGCCCAGTTCGCGACGCAGGCTGGGTTGCGCGGCCAGCAGCACGGTGCCGTCCAGCGCGACGATGGCCGCGCCGGCCACGCTCGCCGTCAGCGCCAGGCGGCGTCGTACGGCGCCGCTCACCGGGGGGCCGGCCCGAGGTGGGCCTCCAGGACCGCCTCGACGAGCCGGTCGAGGCGACCGGTGTCGGCGGGCGCGGCGTCGAGCATCAGCGGCAGGCTTCCCCAGCTCCACAGCTGGGCGAGACCGTGCAGGTTCGCCCACAGGGCGGCGGCCGTCACCTCCGGCGGCTCGGCGTCCCCTTCCCGGCCCCCGGGACCGGTCCCTTCGTGCCCCTTCCGCTCAGCCCGGTGCCGGGCGACGAGTTCGACGAGGCCGACGAGTTCACGGAACAGGGGCCGCGTCGTCTCCCGCAGCCGCGGCCGCTCCGGCGCGGAACCGCCCGCCTCACCGTTCTCCCGGCCGGGCGCGCGGTCATCCGTACGGTCGCCCGGGTGCCCGCCGGCCCGGTCATCGGCCCCGCCGCCAGCCGGGACGGCGGCCGGGCCGTCGCCGTCGAGCAGGTCGTGGCGGAACATCAGCTCGAACATGCCGCGGTTCTCGACGGCGTAGGCGACGTAGGCCGCACCGATCGCCCGCAGCCGCTCGCGCGGCGTCGCCGTGCCCTCACCGGCGGCGGCGAAGCGGGCGGCGAGGTCGGCGAACCCGCGGTGGGCGATCGCCGACAGCAGCGCGTGGTGGGTGGGGAAGTACCGGCGCGGCGCGCCGTGTGACACCCCGGCCCGGCGGGCGATCTCCCGCAGGCCCACCGAGGCGCTGCCCCCGGCCGTCACGAGTTCCACACCGGCGTCGACCAGCCGCTCCCGCAGGGAGCCCTCAGAATCCATAGACACTGTCTACCACCCCCTTGTAGACAGTGTCTACAGAAGATCGGCCTCGGCCGCGGGAAACCCCGCGCGGCGCCGAGCCGTACGGGAGATCCCCATTGATGACCGCGACGGAAAGTGACCGTTTAATTACCAATCGTTGCGTGATATCTCCGATTAGGGATGTGGCAGGAACTTTGCCCGGCACGGAACGGCGCAGGGTGTGGCGATCCGGCCCGGGTCCGGGGGGCCGTGATGGAATTCTCAGGCGCCCCCCGCGAGATCCACCGGAAAAGGAGTCCTTGTCCCGGCGGGCGGCGTACGGCTCCGGGCGGCTCTCATCCGGCATGACCCGAGGAGCGAGCATGTTCTTCCACACCAAACGCCTGCAGTTCGAGGCCAAGCCGGAAAAGCCCGACCCCGTCTACGCCCACAAGCTCCAGGAGTTGCTCGGCGGCGCCTACGGCGAGATGACCGTCACCATGCAGTACCTGATGCAGGGCTGGAACTGCCGGCTCCCCGGCAAGTACAAAGACCTGATCATGGACATCGCGACCGAGGAGATCGGCCACGTCGAGATGATCGCCACGATGATCGCCCGCCTGCTGGAGGGGGCGCCGGCCACCGCGACCACCAAGATGGCCATGGCCGACCCCGTGGTCGGCGCGGTGATCGGCGGGATGGACCCCCAGCAGGCCATCGTCTCCGGCGGCGGCCCGCTGCTGGCCGACAGCAACGGCTACCCCTGGAACGGCCGCTACGTCATAGCCAGTGGCAACCTGCTCGCCGACTTCTACGCCAACGTCGCCGCCGAGGCCCAGGGCCGCATGCAGGCGGCGCGGCTGTACAACATGACCGACGACCCCGGCGTCAAGGACATGCTGAAGTTCAACCTGGCCCGCGACACCCTGCACCAGAACATGTGGCTGAAGGCCATCGAGGAGCTGCAGTCCGACGGCCTGGAGCCCCTGCCCGTCGCGCCGAACGCGCTCTTCGATGAGGAGCACGCCGAACACGCCTCGGCGATCTGGAACCTGTCGGAGGGTAACGAGGGCGCGCAGGGCGGCTGGGCGTCGGGCACGCAGCCGGACGGCAGGCACGAGTTCTCCTACTACATGGAGCCCCGCGCGCTGGGCGACGTGGCCATGCCGCCGCCACCCGATCCCAAGCTGTACGACACCTACGACGGCAGCCTGGGCGAGCCGCGCGGCCCGGTCCTGGGCACCGAGACCGGCCCGATAGGAAAGATCAAGGACGCACTGAGCTGACCCGCCCGCGGGCGGCCTCAGACGATGGGAGGCGCGCGTGCTCGATTCCCCCCGCGGCCGGGACGGGACGCCGGCCGGCGGACCGGCGCCCGCCCTCCTCGGCCCGCCGGGCCCGCGCCGGGCGGCGCGCCTCACGGCGCTGGCCCGGCTGTGCGGCCCGGCGTTCGTCGTCTCGGTCGCCTACATCGACCCGGGCAACTTCGCCACCAACATGTCCGGCGGCGCCCGCTACGGCCACATGCTGCTGTGGGTGATCGCCGGCGCCAACGTGATGGCCATGTTCGTCCAGGCCCTGTCGGCCAAGCTCGGCATCGCCACCGGCCGCAGCCTGCCGCAGGTGTGCCGCGACCGGCTGCCGCGCCCGCTGACGCTGCTGCTGTGGGCGCAGGGGGAGCTGGTGGCCGTCGCCACCGACCTGGCGGAGTTCATCGGCGGCGCGCTGGCGCTGAACCTGCTGTTCGGCCTGCCGCTGCTGCCGGCCGCGGCGCTGGTGGCGGCGGTGTCGTTCGCGCTGCTGGGGCTGGCGCCGCGCGGCCGGCACCGCTTCGAGGCGGTCATCGGCGCCATGCTCGCCGTCGTGCTGGTCTGCTTCGCCTACCAGGTGCTGGACTCCGGCTCCCTGTCCGACGCGGCCGCCGGGCTGGTGCCCCGCCTGGCCGGGCCCGAAAGCCTGCTGCTGGCCACCGGGATCATCGGCGCCACCGTCATGCCGCACGTCATCTACCTGCACTCGGCGCTGACCCGCCACCAGGCGAGCCTGCCGGGCGGCGCGTCCGGCGCGTCGGGCGCGGTGGGCCCGTCCGGTGTGGTGGACCCGGCCGATCCGGCGGGCCTGGCGGACCGCCGTACGGCGGTGCGGGCCAGCCGCGCCGACATCACACTCGCCCTGGGCGTGGCCGGCCTGGTCAACATGGCGATGCTGACGGTCGCCGCCGCCACCTTCGACGGCGGCGACCCCGGCAGCCTCACGGCCGTGCACGCCGGCATCGGGGCGGCGCTCGGGCCGGTCGCGGCGCTGGCGTTCGCCCTGGCGCTGCTGGCCTCGGGCCTGGCCTCCTCCAGCGTGGGCACCTACGCCGGTCAGATCATCATGGAGGGCTTCCTGCGCCGCCGCGTGCCGCTGACCGTGCGCCGCCTGGTGACCATCGCGCCGGCCATGGCGATCCTGGCCGCTGGGGTCGATCCCACCGACGCGCTCGTGCTGAGCCAGGTGGCGCTGTCGTTCGGCATCCCGTTCGCGCTGGTGCCGCTGGTGGCCTTCACCGCCAGCCGCCGCGTCATGGGGCCGCTGGTCAACGGCCGGCTCACCACGGCGCTGGGCGCCGCGGTGACCTGCGCCGTCACCGTCCTGAACGGTGTGCTGCTGACGCAGGTGCTCACCGGCTGATGCCGGGGGAGAGCCTGCCGCGGCGCTCCCGACCGTGCCAGCCCGCCGTACGGTGGGACGCACCGTACGGCGGGGCGGGCCTTTCCGCCTTCTCCGGGGGCCTCAGACGGCCTTGGAGAAACCGGCGTCCACCGCGAAGTCGGCGCCGGTGGTGCTGGCCGAGCGCGGCGAGGCCAGCAGGGCGATCACGTCGGCGACCTCCTGCGGGTCCACCAGGCGCCCGGTGGTGAGATTCATCATCTGCGGCGCCACGGTGTCCAACACGCTGTCGCGGTCGGTGCCGGCCTGGGCGGCGATGATGTCGGCCGCGCCGCCCTCCTCGGTCCACCACGCCGTGCGCACCGGGCCCAGGGAGACGGTGTTGACCCGGATGCCCTGCGGCGCGTACTCCTCCGACAGCGTCTGGGTGAGGGTGTTCAGACCGGCCTTGGCGGCGTTGTAGTCGACGTTCATCGGGGCGGGCTGGCGGGCGACGCCGGAGGAGACGTTGACGATCGAGCCGCCGCCGCGGGCCAGCATCAGCGGGATGGCGGCCCGGACCGCCCGGACGGCGGAGAAGAGATTGAACTCGAACATCTGCCGCCAGTCGTCGTCGGTGGGCGCCATGAACGAGAAGCGCGGCAGGCTCACCCCCGGCGGGGGGCCGCCGGCGTTGTTGACCAGGATGTCCAGGCCGCCGAACTCCTCCTCGGCGCGGGCCACGACCTGCGCGGGGGCGTCGGGGTCCATCAGGTCGGCCGGGACGTGCACGAGGTTGCTCCCGGCCAGGTCGTCGAGGCCGGGGCTGGTCTTGCGGGAGGCGGCGACCACCCGGGCCCCCTCGGCCAGCAGGGTGCGCACGACGGCCAGTCCCACGCCCTTGGAGGCGCCGGTGACGACGGCCACGCGTCCGGACAGCTGCAGATCCATCGAAAGTCTCCGTTCCTTGCGGCGGCCTTCGCCGCCGGCCGCGGTCTGCCGCGGTCTTCCGGTGTGCGGCCCGCCGCGCCTCCCGGGCCGGGCGGCGGGCCGTGATCTCGACAGTAGGCCGGTCGCGAAGACGGCGTCCGGCGGCGGCCGGACGTGCAATTCCAGCGGTGATCGGACATGCAATCGCCGGTGGTCTCCGGCGCACCCGCATCCGGAGCCCCGGCGGGCCGCCTCCCGCCTCGCGGGCCCGCCGGGACGGATCGCCTGATCCGGATCCGCCCGATCCCGGAAGCGCCGGGCGCCCCGGGACGCGGGGCGCTCCGATACGGCTCTTGGGGAGATGGCCCCCGCCCGGCGGGCGCGGGAGCATCTCATCAGAGATGATCGCGCCCGGCGCGGGCGAACCACCGAGGAGATGTCATGCGAAAGATCGTCGCCGGTTTCTTCCTGTCCCTGGACGGCGTCATGGAGTCGCCGGAGAAGTGGCACTTCCCCTACTTCAACGAGGAGATGGGCCAGGCTGTGGCGACGCAGGCGGCCGGCGCCGACGCCATGCTGCTGGGCCGGGCCACCTACCAGGAGTTCGCCGGCTACTGGCCCACCGCGGGCGACGACCCGATGGCGGCGCAGATGAACGAGACGCCCAAGTACGTCGTCTCCTCCACCTTGAAGACGCTGGAGTGGCAGAACTCGACGCTGATCAGCGGAAACGTCACCGAGGAGATCGCCAGGCTCAAGCAGGGGCCGGGCAGGGACATCTCGATCACCGGCAGCGCCACCCTCGTGCGGTCGCTGCTGCGTGAGGGGCTGCTGGACGAGCTGCGGCTGCTGGTCCACCCGATCGTCGTGGGAAGCGGCAGGCGGCTGTTCCCCGAGGGCGGCGAGCAGACGCCCCTGAAGCTGGTGGAGTCGCAGACCTTCGGCACCGGCGTGGTGCACCTGATCTACCACCCGGCCTGAAGACGCCAGAGCCGCACCCGGCTCAGGGAACCCGGCTCAGGGCACCCCGCACAGCCGCAGCGCGGCCGTGACGGCGGTGGCCGCGACGACGACCACCGGGAACGGCGCGCGGCGCAGCGCCAAGATGCCGGCGGCCAGCACGCCGGCCGGTCTGGCCCAGCCGGCGAAGCCGCCGTCCTCGGTGAGCGCGGCGGTGACCGCCAGCGCGGTCAGCAGCACGGCGGTGGCGGCCGGCAGCAGCCGCCGCAGGCGCCCGGGGACCTCCACCCGGTCACGCAGCAGCGGCCCGGCCAGCCGGAACGCGTACGTCCCGGCGGCCAGTACGGCGATGGCCAGCAGGGGCATCGGTCGCACCTCCTTCGTCGGATCCTTCGTCGGGCGAACGGCGGGAGCCGCGCCCCGTCCTTGCGTGGCCCGTGCCCGCGCGGGGCGCGGGTCGTCTCACTCCGGCCGTGCGCCGGGTCCCCGCCGCCCGGCCGCCGGGCGGCGGCCGGGCACCGCCAGGCCGCCGAGGGACAGCAGCACCGGCAGGCCGGCGGGCAGGAACGGCGTGGCGGCGAGGGCGGCGGCCGTGCCGTACAGGGCCGCCCGGCGGGTGACGCGCTCGCGTAGCGCGGGCAGCGCCAGGGCCAGCAGCACGGCGGGGAAGGCCGCGTCGAGCCCGAGGGCCGCGACGTCGCCGACGGCCCCGCCGGCCAGCGCGCCGCCCGCCACGGCCAGGTTCCAGGAGGCGAACAGCGCGAGCCCGCAGGTCCAGAAGGTGACGCGGCGCTCCCGCGTTCCGTGCCGGGCCAGCACGAACGCCACCACCTCGTCGGTGATCAGATGGGCGCCCGGCAGCCTGGTGGCGAGCCGCCCGCCGAGGGCGTCGGCGACGGCGAAGCCGAAGGGCAGCAGGCGGGCGTTGAGGACCAGCCCGGAGGCGACGGCGGCGAGCGGGTCGCCGCCGGCCAGCACCACGCCGAGCGCGGCGAACTGGGCGCCGCCGGCGAAGACCAGCAGCGACATGGCGACCGGCGCCCACGGCGGCAGGCCGCCGGAGACGGCGATCGCGCCGAAGGAGGCGCCGACGAGCGCGTCGGCCAGGCAGACCAGGGCGATGTCGCGGAGAGTGCCGCGACCGATTGTTCGCCATAACGAACGCATAGTCGATATACTGAACACTCCACTGCCGGTCCGTCAAACCGAACGAAACGATCCGATGGAGTGAACGCATGGCCGACGGCGTCCCGATCCCCGGCGAACCCTCACCCCTCGGCCTGATCGCGTCGATCGCGACGTCGATCCGGCGGGAGCGCGAGCGCGCCGGGCTGTCGCTGAGCGAGCTGGCCCGCCGCTCCGGCCTGGCCAAGTCCACCCTGTCGCAGCTGGAGGCCGGCACCGGCAACCCCAGCGTGGAGACGCTGTGGGCGCTCGGCGTCGCTCTGGGCGTGCCGTTCAGCCACCTGGTCGATCCGCCGCGACCGGCCGTACGGGTGATCCGCGCCGGCGAGGGGGAGGCCACCCGCTCCGAACGCGCCGACTACGCCGCCACACTGCTGGCCTCCTGCCCGCCGGGCGCCCGGCGCGACATCTACCGCATCGAGGCCCAGCCGGGCGAGCCGCGCCTGTCGGACGCCCACATGCCCCACACCACCGAGCACCTGGTGATCGGTGCGGGCCGGGCACTGGCCGGCCCGGCCGGCGAGCCGGTCGAGCTCGGCCCGGGCGACTACCTGACCTACCCCGGCGACGCCCCGCACGTCTTCCAGGCCCTTGAGCCCGGCACGAGCGCGGTGATCGTCATGGAGCATCGGTGACCCGGGCGGGAGACCCCACTACTTGACGCCATATAGCAAGTACTTGCTATCGTTCGTCAAGTGAGTACGGCAGAGCACGTCGCGCTGGCCGGTGAGCTGGCCGCGCTGACCGAACGAAGGATCACCGACCCGCTGGAGATCCTGCTCGGCTCCGACGAGCAGACCGGGCCGGTCAGGGAACGGCTGCGCATCGAGGCCGAGGTGTGGGCCGCGCAGCTGCTGGGAGCCGACGAGCGGCTCGCGGTCCACACCGCGGCGCGGCTCATCGCGGCGCTCTTCCCCGCAGACGGCCCGTTCGACCCGCCCGACGAGTGGTGGCGCACGGCCTTCGGCCGGGCGGTGGCCCGGCGCGCGGGCCACCCGGGCAGGCAGGCGGTGCCGTTCGCCACGGCCGGGGCGATGCTCGGCATCACCCGCCAGGGCGTTCACGACCTCGTCAAACGCGGCAAACTCGACCGCCACCCCGACGGCGGGGTGACCACCGACTCCATCCGACGACGGCTCGACCAACCCCAGGAGCGCCATGCCGCACGACACGACCGTCACTGACCACGACGTCCCCCTGGCCGTGCGCGACTCCGGCGGAGCCGGTGACCCCGTCCTGCTGCTGCACGGCCTCGGCGGCACCCTGGAGGTCTGGGACGCCCTCGGCCTCGAAGGCCACCGCACCGTCGCCATGGACCTGCGCGGCCACGGCCACTCCGGCGACGGCCCGTGGGACTGGGAGGCGGCCCTGGACGACCTCGAGGCCGTGGTCAGGTGCCTCGGCCTGGGCAACCCCGCCGTCGCCGGCCACTCGCTGGGCGGCATGCTCGCCGTGCAGTGGGCTCTGCGCCACCCCGAGTGTCCCGCCGTCGTCAACCTCGACGGCCTGCGCTCGGCGGAGAGCGACCCGGGCAACTACCCGGGGATGGACCCGGCCGAGCGGGACCGGGCCCTGGCGGACCTCAAAGCCGCCTTCGACGCCCAGGCCGCGAGCATGGGCCGGCCGCTGCCGCCCGAGGTCCAGGCGATGTTCCCCGCCAGGGCCCTGACGACAAGGGACGGCCGGACCTACGCCCGGCCCGGCGCCGAACTCCTCGCGGCGGTGCGCCACACCCCGCCGTTCCGCGACACGATCCCGCTGCTGCGCAACCTCACCTGTCCCGCGCTGGTGGTGATCCCGACCCAGGACCCGCCGGGCATGCCGGGCGGGGAGTTGATGGCGGCGTTCCGCAAGGGAGTGCGCCGCGACCTCGCCGGCCTGCCGTCCAACGTCCGCATCCGGGAGCTGGACGCCGGCCACGACATGCTCACCGAGCGGCCCGAGGAGGTCGCCGCGCTCATGGCGGCCTTCCTGGCGGCGAACCCGCCGGGCGGCGCGTCACCGGCCTGAGGCCCGGAGGGAACCCGGCCCGGCCCCGGCCCGGTCCCGGCGCGTCGCCGGTGTGAGCCGGCGCCACCGGGACGGTTCGCCGCGCCGGCCGCCCCAGGGGAGCCACCCGAAGGGCGCGGCCCGCACCCGGTCCGAGGGGATCGGCTCGCGCCCCCCTTCTCAGGCCGGTCCCCGGTACGCCCCCGGAGTGCACCCGAAGACGCGGCGGAAGACGTCGATGAAGGCGCTGGCCGACGACCAGCCGCACCGGTGCGCCACGACGGTCACCGGCATGCCCTCGGCCAGCAGGATCAGCGCGTGGTGAAGACGCAACTGGGTGCGCCACTGCGGGAAGGTCATGCCCAGGTCGGACCTGAACAAGCGCGACAGGGTCCGGCTGCTCGCGCCGACCTGCCGGTCCAGCGCGGCCAGGGTGCGGTCGTCGGCCGGATCGGCGCGCAGGATCTCCCACAGCCGCACGAGCCCGGGGGCGGTGGGCGTGGGCAGGTGCAAGGGTCGCTGCGGCGCGACCCGCAACTGGTCCAGCAGTACGGCCCGCAGCCGCCCGTGCTCGGGGCCGCCGTCACGCGGGGCGCGGGTGTAGGCGAGGATCAGCTCCCGCAGCAGGGGGGCGACCGCCAGCACGGCCGGCTCCCGCGGGCCGAGCGGGTCGTCGCCGGCGGGCAGGCCGACCAGGTGCAGCTCCAGGTCGCCGACGGCCTGGCCGGTCCCCTCATCGGCCACCTGGCCGACGTCACCTCCCTGCGCACGGCGCTGATCCCGCTGATCCTGATGCCCGTCCTGAGCTGGCTGCTGTTCCGCACCCTGCCGGAGCCGGCCGTTCCCGGGCGGCCGAAGGCGCCGGCGGCCGCTCCGGCCACCGTGCCCGGCCGACCCGTCTAGACGGGCCCGGACCGGCCCCGGCGGGCGCGGGCCGTTTCCGGGCGGGCGCGGTACGGCGCGGCGACACACCGCGCCGGAAACCGCCGCTGCCGCCGCACGCCGCTTAACCTGCGGGAAAGGAGCCGTGCCGACCCGGGCCGGCCGCACGGCCCTCTCCGCGCCCGCGCGGGGAGGACAGGCGGGTGCGGACCCGGTGGAAAAAGCGACCGGACACGGCCCGGGGAAGCGGGGAGAGGAGGGGGCGTGACGCGTCACCGCCGCCGCGCCGTCGCGGCCACGCTGTGCCTGGCGCCGGCCGTCGCCTGCGCGGGCTGCGCCGGCGGTCCGGCGGGCACCGCCCCGGCTCCCGTACGCGGCCCGGCCGCCCCGCCCGGAAACCCGGCGGGCACCGCGACCGGCCCGGCCCCGGACGGCGGCGCCGGGGGAGGCGGCCTGCCGCGGGGCTTCGCGCGGGCCGGCGGGCCGGAGAACGGCCTGACCTTCGGCGTGCCGCGCTCCTGGGTCGCCCTGGACGCCACCGGAGGCGGCCTGGAGCGGCGCCTGGACCGGGCGGGCCTGACGGGCAAGCAGATCCACCGGGCCCGGGCCGGGCTGGAGCCCGTGGCGGCCCACGACGGGATCTGGGCGTTCGACCCCGCCTCCATGAGCCGCTCCCCGCACCGCTTCGCCACCAACCTCACCGCCCGCTGCCGGCCCGGCACGGCCTCCTCCGCGCAGCTGCTCGCCGACGCCGTACGGCGGCTGGCGCCGCTGCGGGGACGCGTCCTGCGGGCCGGCACGGTGCCGGTCGCCGGCGGACGGGCGGCGCGCGTCGGATACGTCTTCACCGTCGGCGGCGTGCGGCTGCACGGCCTGCGCCTCCTGCTGCCCGCGCCCGGCGATCGGACCTGCGTGCTGACGCTGAGCACCGACGACGCCGCCCGCCGGGGGCTGCTGGAGCGGATCGGCGGAACGCTGCGGCCCCTTTGACCGGCCTCTGTGACCGGCCCCGGCGACGAGCCGGGACCGGCGGACCCGGATCCGGCGTCGGCGGTCGCGGCGTTTCAGCGCGGCGATCCGGCCGTCGTCCCTCAGGGTGCGCCGGCTCCGGCGTCACCGGCCACGGTGGAGACCGGGACGTTGAGGACGCCGTCGAACGCCTCCAGGACGGGGGTGTGCACGTAGGCGCTCTGGATCCGGATGCGGTCGGGGCCGGGGGAGTGGCCGGCGTCGCCGGGGGCCTCCGCGCGCATCCGGCGGAGGTCGGCGACGGCGAGCCCGAGCCCGGCGTCGGCGAAGGCGGCTTCGACGCTGCCCGGCTCGGGCGGCTGCAGCGCGGTGTCCTCGACGGCGAACCCGAAGCGCGCGTCCTCGTCGGGGCGCATGTCGGCCGTGTGGCCGGCGGTGCTGGTCAGGCCGAGGGCGAAGTAGTCGTCGCCGAGGGCCCTGTGCAGGTAGTGACCCATCGGGAATCCGGTGAGCCGGCCGTTGAAGGAGATCGGCTCCTTCTGGATGTGGGCGTTGTGGGCCGCCAGCACGACGCGGGTGCCGGGCGCGAGGCGTTCCAGGTGCCACAGGAGTGATCCGGCCATGTAGGCGTCGCGGGCCGAGGTGTCGGCGGTCAGGCCGTTTCCGGCGTACAGGCCGGCCATGGCGCGGAAGCCGTGGTCGGCGTGGCAGGCGCCTTCGAGGCGGCGCAGCGCCACGTCGTAGTCGTGCCGCTTGCCGCGGGAGACGTACAGCGGCTCCAGGGAGCGGAACCGGATGAGCAGGCGCGTCAGGGCGGCGCTGAGGGCGTCCTGCTCGGCGGCGGTCAGGCGGGTCCAGGCCGGTGCGGCCGAGGCGGCGGAGGCGCCGGCGAACGATCCGGCGATCCGCATCGCCTCCTGGAGCACCGGCAGGGTCTCCGGGTCGATCCGGCGCAGGTAGTCGGCGACCGGGGCCAGGGCGGGCAGCAGGGACCCGCCGGCCGCCGGGATGTCGATCCCGGCGAAACGCACCGGTCGCGCGGCTGCGGCGTTGTGCCGGCGCACCCAGCGCAGCGGCTCCTCGACGCCCACGGGGATCGTCTCGGCGAGGTGGGCCCGCAGGTCGTCGTCGGCGCCCTGGCCCCGGGCCCAGGCGTCGAGGGGGAAGCCCTCGCTGAAGCCGTACTCGAAGGCCAGGACGGTGAAGCCGCAGCGTTCGGCCAGGAAGCGCAGGATGCGCTGCCGCAGGTGGGAGAACTCGGTGATGAAATGGGAGTTCTCCCCGATCGCGACGACGCGGGCCGCGCCGATGATGCCGCGCAGCGGCTCCAGGTCGTCGAGCGGCGCCTCGGGGTCGAGATGGGTGAGCGTTACGGCCCGGCGGCCGAGGCGGTGGGCGAACGGGTCGTGGTGGGGTGAGGCAGGCATGCTGATGACTCGATTCGGGATTTTCGGAAGGGTGGACGAACGGCTCGGCGGGCCGCCGCCCCGCCGCCCCTCGCGGGCGGGGGCCGGTGGACCCGGGGTGTCGTCGCCGGACACGCCGGGATCCGCCGCTCCGCACGGGCGGGGGCCGGGCGCGACCCCGTCTACGCGGGCGCCGCGTTCTCCAGGTCGTCGACGGTGCCGGACATGATCGTGCGGATGTGCCGGGTGATGTGCTCCAGCGGCCAGTCCCACCAGGCCAGGGCCAGCAGGCGGTCGATGTCGGCGTCGCTGTGGCGGCGGCGGATGAGCCGGGCGGGGTTGCCGCCGACGACGCCGTAGTCGGGGACGTCGTCGACGACGACGGAGCCGGAGGCGATGATCGCGCCGTGGCCGATGCGGACACCGGGCATCACCGTGGAGCGGTAGCCGAACCAGACGTCGCTGCCCACCACGGTGTCGCCCCGTCCGGGCAGGCCGGTGATGAGGTCGAAGTGCTCGGCCCAGGAGCCGCCCATGATCGGGAAGGGGAACGTCGAGGGGCCGTCCATGCGGTGGTTGGCGCCGTTCATGATGAACCGCACGCCCTCGCCCAGCGCGCAGAACCTCCCGATGACCAGCTTCTCCGGCCCGTAGTGGTACAGCACGTTACGGGTCTCGAAGGCGGTCGGATCGTCGGGGTCGTCGTAGTAGGAGAACTCCCCGACCTCGATCAGCGGCGAGGTGATGAGGGGCTTCAGCAGCACCACCCGTGGCTGGCCGGGCATGGGGTGCACCACGGTCGGATCGGCGGGAACGGGTGAGGTCATGGTCGTCTCCTTTCTGCGGGCCGTCCTGCGGGCCCGGGCGACGGCGGGCACCGGCGTGGGAGGCCGGGGCCGCGGGCGGCGGGCGGACGGGCACCGTCTGAAGCCGCACGGCCGGGCGGGCGCTTCGGAGGAACACCGGCGACCCCATTAGTGCGACAACTGATGCATTAAGATACTGGCATGCCGACATCCCACGGAGCAAACCGGATGACCACGCGATGACCCCCTCAGCGCCACGACCCCAGGACCCGCAGGACTCCCAGGACTCCCAGGACCCGCAGGACCCGCGGGCCGCCGGGGCGGCGCCCGCGGCCCGGCGCCGCCCCGGCGGCCGTACCGCCCGCATCCGCGCGCAGGTGCTCGACGCCGTGCTCGCCGAGCTCGCCGAGCACGGCTACGACGGCCTCACCATGGACGCCGTCGCCGCGCGCGCCGGCGTGCACCGCGCGACGGTGTACCGGCGCTGGGGAGACGTCGGCGGCCTGCTCGCCGACGTCCTCGACGCCGCGGGCGAGGACGACTGGCAGCCCCCCGACACCGGCTCGCTGGAAGGCGACCTGGCGGCGCTGAACCACGAGATCCAGGACGCGCTGACCGCGCAGCCGCCTATCATGGCGGCCCTGATCGCCGCCTCGTTCCGCTCGGAGAAGGCCGACCACGCCCAGCGTCGGCTGTGGGAGGACCGCTACGCCCGCTGCGAGGCCGTGGTCGGCCGGGCCGCCGAGCGCGGCGAGCTTCCGCCGCGCACCGACGCCCGGCGGCTGCTCATCGCCGCCACCGCGCCGCTGTACCACCAGCTGGTGCTCCTTCGCACGCCGCCCGACCCGAACCTGCCCGGCCAGGCGGCCAGGGCCGCCTCCCTCGCCGCGGCCGCCGGCGCCTTCACCGGGCCCCGCCGGCCGGCGACGCCTGAGGAGCGGGCGTCACCGGGTGGCGGGACCGCGGCCCCGGCGGTAGCGTCCTCACCGGCACGATCAAGATCACATCGACAGGCGGGCGGGCACCATGACAATCCCGGACCGGAACGCGGACGTCTTCCGCCGCGAGCGGCTGAGCCGCCACCGCGAGGTGACGGCCGCGCTGGAGCCGCTCGACGACCGGCGGCTCGGCGAGCTGCTGGAAGGCGCCCGCCCCCTGGGCTCCGGCGTCGGCGGCGCCTCGCTGCTGCTGGACGTCGGCGGCGCGCCGGTGTTCGTCAAACGCGTCCCCCTGACCGACGCCGAACGCCGGCCCGGCGACGTCGGATCCACCGCCAACCTCTTCGGCCTGCCCGCGTTCTGCCAGTACGGCCTCGGCGCGCCGGGTTTCCCCGGGCCGGGCTTCGGCGCCTGGCGCGAGCTGTCCGCGCACACCATGACGACGGACTGGGTGACCGCCGGCCGCACCGACGCCTTCCCCCTGCTGCACCACTGGCGGGTGCTGCCCGGCGCACCGCCGCCGATCGCCGAGCACGACGACATCGACGCCGTCGTGGCCTACTGGCACGGCTCGCAGGCCGTGCGCGAGCGGCTGGAGGCGCTGAAGCGCGCCTCGGCGAGCCTGGTGCTGTTCACCGAGTTCATCCCGCGCACCCTCGACGGCTGGCTCGCCGAGCAGGTCGCCGCCGGCCCCGAGGCCGCCGCCGCGGCGTGCGCGATGCTGGAGTCGCAGATGCTCGGCGAGGTGGCGTCCATGAACGCCGGCGGCCTGATGCACTTCGACGCCCACTTCGGCAACATCCTCACCGACGGCCGGCGCCTGTACCTCACCGACTTCGGCCTGGCCACCAGTGCCCGGTTCGAGCTGTCGGAGCAGGAGGCGGCCTTCGTGGAACGCCACCGCACCCACGACCTCGGCTACGCCATGATGCGCCTGGTCAACTGGCTGGTCGGCGACGTGTGCGGGGTGCGGCAGGCGCCGGGGACGCCACCGGCGCGGCGCAACGCCTTCATCCGGGCCTGCGCCGAAGGCGGCGCCCTGCCCGAACTCCCCGCCGGCGCCGCCGAGACGATCCCGGACGGCGTCGCCGACACGATCCTGCGCTACGCGCCCGTCGCCGCCGTCATGAACGACCTCTACTGGGAGCTGTTCGGCTCCAGCAGGCACACGCCCTACCCGGCCGAGCAGGTCGAACGCGCGCTGCGCGCCGTCCCCGTACCGGCCGCGACCGGTACGGGCACGGCCCCGGCGCCGCAGGCGGGGTAGGCCGACCGCGGCACGGCACAGGACGACGCCGGACGCGGCCGGCCGTCGCCGTCGCCGTCGCCGCCGTCGGCGGCCTGGTCGCTATGGAGCCTCGACCAAGATGCGCAGGGCCGGCGGCCGCGCGAGTACCCGGTCGAAGACCTGCCGGGCGTGACGCAGATGCGGGGTGGCGCGGTGATCGTCGAGGGCCCGCCGGTTCTCCCACCGCTCCATGACCACCATGCGGGCGGGATCGTTGGGGTCGACGTAGGCCGCGTAGGCCAGGCAACCGGGTTCGTCCAGCGTCGGCTCGATCAGGGCTTCCAGCGCGGTACGGAGCCGATCATGCCGGCCGGGTGCGGCGAGGAACTCGGCGATGACGAAGAGGGACATGACCCGGTCCCCCTTCAGGAGTGGCGGGCGGGGCCGCCGCCAGCGCCGAGTTCCGCCGGTTGTGGAGCGAGCACCGGGTGAAGGACAAAGGCCACGGGCGCTACCTGTACCGGCATCCGCTGGTCGGGGAGCCGGAGCTGGCGTACGAGACCCTGCGCCTGCCCGACCATCCGGGACTGGCGCTCGTCGTCCACACCGCCGATGAGGACTCCGCCTCCCACACCGCGCTGCGGCTCCTGACCACGTGGGCCGATCAGGAGACACCCGCCGGCTGACCCCGCCGCGGCCCGCGCACCTTCACGATCGCGACCGCGGGTTGCGGGCCCGCCCCGGCCGCACCCCCACGAGGCGCCGCGAGGCGCCGCACGGGTCCCGCGATCACCTCGGCCGCCGCCCCCGCGGCGCCTGGCCTAAACTTGCGCCCGACGATCCAGCGCTGGAGGTGGTGGCGTGCAGCCGGAGAAGGGCGGTGCCCCCGGTACGTCGATCTCGGCGGTCCTGGAGCGCATCACCTACGCCAACGAGGAGACCGGCTACACCATCGCCCGGGTGGCCACCGAACGCTCCGGCAGCGAACTGCTCACCGTCGTCGGGCCGCTGCTGGGCGCCCAGCCCGGCGAGTCGCTGCGCCTGACCGGCCGCTGGACCTCCCACCCCCGCTACGGCAGGCAGTTCGAGGTGTGGTCGTACGCCACCGTGCTGCCGGCCACCGTCCAGGGCATCCGCCGCTACCTCGGCTCCGGCCTGATCAAGGGCATCGGCCCGAAGATGGCCGAGCGCATCGTCGACCACTTCGGCACCGAGACCCTCACCGTCATCGAGACCACCCCCGAACGCCTGGTGGAGGTCCCGGGCCTGGGCCCCAAGCGCACCAAGATGATCGGCGCCGCCTGGGAGGAACAGAAGATCATCAAAGAGGTGATGATCTTCCTGCAGGGCGTCGGGGTCTCCACCTCCATCGCGGTGCGCATCTTCAAGCAGTACGGCGAGGCCTCCATCTCCGTCGTGAGGAGCGAGCCCTACCGGCTGGCCGACGACGTGTGGGGCATCGGCTTCAAGACCGCCGACACCATCGCCCAGGCCGTCGGCATCCCGCACGACAGCCCCGAACGCGTCAAGGCCGGCCTGCGCTACACCCTGTCGCAGGCCGCCGACGACGGCCACTGCTACCTGCCGGCGCCCAACCTCGTCGCCGACGCCGTCAAGATCCTCTCGGTGCCGGCCGAGCTGACCGGCGCCTGCCTGGAGGAACTCGTCGCCGAGGAGGGCGTGGTGCGCGAGGAGGTGCCCGCCGGCGACGGCGCCGTCCCGGCGGTGTACCTGCTGCCGTTCCACCGCGCCGAGCTGTCGCTGGCCTCCTCGCTGCGCTCCCTGCTGCACGCCTCCTCAGACCGGCTCGGCGTCTTCTCCGGCGTCGACTGGGACGTCGCCCTGGACTGGCTGAGGAAACGCACCGGCGCCGACCTGGCCCCCGAGCAGGCCCACGCCGTACGGCTGGCCCTGACGAACAAGGTCGCGGTCCTGACCGGCGGCCCCGGCTGCGGCAAGAGCTTCACGGTGCGCTCCATCGTCACCCTGGCCCGCGCCAAGAAGGCGAAGGTCGTCCTGGCCGCGCCCACCGGCCGGGCCGCCAAACGGCTGTCGGAGCTGACCGGGCACGAGGCCACCACCGTGCACCGGCTGCTGCAGCTGCGCCCCGGCGGGGACGCCACCTTCGACCGCGACAACCCCCTGGACGCCGACCTCGTCGTCGTCGACGAGGCCTCCATGCTGGACCTGCTGCTGGCCAACAAGCTCGTCAAGGCCGTCGCCCCCGGCACCCACCTGCTGTTCGTCGGCGACGTCGACCAGCTGCCCTCCGTCGGCGCCGGCGAGGTGCTGCGCGACCTGCTGGCCGCCGACGAGGACGTCGTGCCGCGGGTGCGGCTGACCCACATCTTCCGCCAGGCCCAGGAGTCGGGCGTGGTCACCAACGCCCACCGGGTCAACTCCGGCCTGATGCCGGCCCTTGAGGGCATGGGCGACTTCTTCCTGTTCCCCTGCGAGGAGGCCGAGGAGATCGCGGCGCTGACCGTGGACGTGGTGGCCAACCGCATCCGGCGCCGCTTCGGCCTGGACCCGCGCCGCGACGTGCAGGTCCTGGCGCCCATGCACCGCGGCGCCGCCGGCGCCGGCAACCTCAACGCCCTCCTGCAGGAGGCCCTGACCCCCTCCCGCGAGGGCCTGCCGGAGCGCCGCTACGGCGGCCGCGTCTTCCGCGTCGGCGACAAGGTCACCCAGCTGCGCAACAACTACGACAAGGGCGCCGCGGGAGTGTTCAACGGCACCGTCGGCACGGTCGTCGACATCCGCCCCGACGACCACAGGATGACCGTGCTGACGGACGAGGACGAGCACGTCGAGTACGCCTTCGACGAGCTCGACGAGCTCGCCCACGCCTACGCCGTCTCCATCCACCGCTCCCAGGGCAGCGAGTACCCGGCCGTGGTCGTCCCGCTGGCCACCAGCGCGTGGATGATGCTGCAGCGCAACCTGCTCTACACCGCCATCACCCGGGCCAAGAAGCTCGTCGTCATCGTCGGCTCGCGCCGCGCGCTGGGCCAGGCGGTGCGCACCCGCGGCGCCGGCCGCCGCCACACCAGCCTCACCCACCGGCTGCGCCCCGCCTGAGCCTCAGTCCGCCGCCGCGCCGGCGGGGTCGGCGTCGCCGCCGGGATACGTCCCGTACCCTTCGACCACCAGCGGGCCGTCGAAGATCAGCACCTCGTTGACCAGGCCGCCCTTCTGATTGCGGTAGTTGATGACCAGGCAGCCGACACCGACGTAGGAATCGATGACCTCGAAGCGCAGGCCGGGGATGCGCCGCAGCCCCTCCGCCCAGTAGGCGCGCAGCGCCGCCTTGCCCCGGATGATCCCGTCGCCGCCGAGGAGCTGCGCCGCGACCGGCGAACGGAACGTCACGTCCTCCGCGAAGTGAGCCAGCAGTGCCTCCAGGTCATGGGCGTTCCACGCCGTCACCCAGCCGTCCACGAACTTCCGTGCCACAACATGATCCATGCGCACGATCATGCCCGGTCCCCTCCGGCGCGGTGACGGCGGCCCCGGGAGACGACCGGCGGTCCCACCGCCCGATCAGCCCTCCTCCTCGTCCCCGGCGCCGACCAGCTCCAGGAACGCCGCGGCCGCGGGGGAGGGCCGGTCGCCCCAGATCAGGTGCTCGGCCCGGGTGGGGGCGTCACGGAGCCGGATGACGCCCAGGTCGGGAAAACGCGGCGCGTACGCGGCCGGCAGCATGCCCACCCCCAGGCCCTGCCGTACCAGATCCACCATGAACTCCGCCGACGACACCTCGAACGGCACCTCGCGCCGCACCCCCGCGGCCGCGAACGCCTCATCCGACTGCACCCGCCCGGCGTGGCCGGCGCGGAAGTCGACGAACGGCTCATCGGCCAGGCCGCGCAAGTCCGCCTCGCCGTGCGCCAGGGGGTGGTCCGGCGCGACCACGGCCACCAGCTCGCCCGTGCCGAGCCTGCGGCTTCGCACCCCCTTCGGCCGCGCGCGGGGCGGCAGGCCGAGGAACGCCACATCCAGGCCGCCCTGCCGGACCTGCTCGACGAGGTTCTCGCTGCCCGCCGAGACGAGCGTGATCCGCACCCGCGGGTGGCGCCGCCGGTAGTCCCGCAACGCGGCCGGCAGGTCGACGGCCGCGACCGTGGGGATGGCGCCGACGGCGAGCCGCCCGCGGATCTCCCCGCTCGCGGCCGCGACGTCGGCCCGCGCCCGCTCGGCGGCCTCCAGGCACGCCCGCGCCCCGGGCAGGAACGCCTCCCCGGCCGACGTCAGCCGCACGCGCCGGCTGGTCCGCTCGAACAGCCGGACGCCCAGCTCCCGCTCCAGGGCGGCGACCTGGTGACTGAGCGCCGACTGCACCACATGGCAGCGCTCGGCCGCCCGGGTGAAATTGCCGATCTCGGCGACCGCGACGACATACCTCAGCTGCTGCAGCTCCACCAACCCATCATGCACCACGATCGATCATGATGAAAATCATGTGCTGGAGTCATCGATGGGGGTTGGCGCAACCTCGACCCCTGACACAGACCCCGCGGAGCATCCCCGCCGCGCCCGGCGAACGCGGCCGCGTCGTGGGCACGGTCATGACGGGCCTGCTGCCCGGTGGCCTGCCGGCCCGCACCGCGGCGGGCACGGTGTCCGAGCTCGGCTGCGCCGCCGGCCCGCCCCTGGCCTCACTCGCCTGGACCCACGCCGGCCGGAGCGGGGTCAGCCTGCTCGGCGGCACCCTGTCGGCCGCGGCCCTCACCCTGTGGGCCCTGGAACGCCTCCAGACCCGGCGCCCGGGTCAGCGCGGCGGGCGGGCCGCCCCGGAGGCGTCACGGTCCTGGTGACCGAGGCGGGCGTCACGGTCGAAGATCCCCAGGATCTCGGCCGGTCCGCCGGCGGCGCCGATGGCGTGCGGAAGCATCGTGGGGAACTCCGCGGCCTGGTCGGCCTCCACCCGGAAACGGCGTTCGCCCAGGAGCAGGATCACGGCGCCGGACAGCACCACGAACCACTCCCGGCCCGGGTGGGCGCGCAGCCGCGACAGGTCCCGCGGCGGCGGGTCCACCAGGCGCTGACGCTGGACGGTGACCCCGGGATCGGCGCGCACCGTCCAGCGCATCAGCCGATGGGCCGCATCACGCACCGGGTTGCTGACGACGTCCTCGCCGGCCGTCTCCACCAGCCGGTCCAGGGAGGTGTCCAGCGCCCGGGCCAGCGTGACGAGCTGGTCCAGGGCGAGGCGCCGCCGCCCGTTCTCGATCCGGCTGATCGTGGAAGGGCTGAGCCGGGCCCGGGCGGCCAGATCGTCCAGGGACCAGCCATGCGACACCCGCAGGGCACGGATCCGTTTGCGCACCAGGCCGTCCAACTCGTCATCGTCTTGCTCCATAGGCAAAACCCTATGCCTCAGACGCAAAGCCCCCCTAGCGTCGTCACCACCGGACCCCACCCCATGAGGTCCGCCGACCACGAGAAAGGGCCACACCCATGACGCCGACGACCACCGGGCACGCAAGCGACGACCTGCCGGACGAGACCGCCGACGCCGTGGTGATCGGCGGCGGCGCCGCCGGACTGAACGGCGCGCTGATGCTCGCCCGCTCCCGCCGCTCGGTCATCGTGATCGACGGCGGCACACCCCGCAACGCGCCCGCCGAGGGCGTGCACGGCCTGCTCGGCCTGGACGGCACCCCGCCGGCGGAGCTGCTGCGCACCGGCCGGGCGGAAGTACGCCGCTACGGCGGACGCGTCACCACCGGCGAGGTGATCTCCGCCGCCCCCGCCTCACCCGCCGGGGGCGACCCCCGGTTCACCGTCACCCTGGCCGGCGGCCGCGTCCTGCACGCACGCCGGCTGCTGATCGCCACCGGCGTGCGGGACCGGCTGCCCGACATCCCCGGCCTGGCCCGGCACTGGGGCGGCGGCGTGGTGCACTGCCCCTACTGCCACGGCTGGGAGGTCCGCGATGAGCCCATCGGCGTCCTGGCCGCCGGCCCGGCCTCCGCCCACCAGGCGCTGCTGTTCCGGCAACTGACCGGCGACCTGGTGTACTTCACCCACGGCACCGACCTGGACGAGCAGACCAGGGCGCGCTTCGCCGCCCGCGACATCACCGTCACAGACACCCCCGTCGCGGAGGTCACCTCCACCGAGGACGGCATCACGGGCGTACGGCTCACCGACGGGCGGCTCGTGCCCCGCCGCGTGATCGCGGTGGCCACCACCCTGCTGGCCCGCACCGACGGCCTGACCGGACTGGGGCTGGCGATGGAGGACCTGCCCCACGGCATGGGCCGCCGCATCGCCACCGGCCCCGCGGGAAGCACCTCCGTGCCGGGCGTGTGGGTGGCGGGCAACGCCACCGACCCGATGGCGCAGGTCGGCGCGTCCGCCGCGGCCGGCGCCCTGGCCGGCGCGCACATCAACGCCGACCTGGCGGCCGCCGACGCCGAAGCGGCCCTGGCCGCCGCCCGCGCCGGCGTCACCGCCGGGTGAGACCCGGCCCCGGCGCGCCGTCGCCCGCGGCCGGGCCTCACCCCCGGGGGGCCGGCGCGTTCGCCCGCCCCCCGGGGGGAGTGAGGCGCTCTCCCCGGGCCGCCTCACCGCTCAGGCGCTCATCGCCCAAGCCCGGCCCGGATCCGCGTCCGCGTCCGCGCCCATGTCCAGCCCCAGCAGCTCCGCCAGCGCCCGCCGCCCGCCGCCGGTGACCCGCAGCGCCCGCCCCGAGCCGATCCGCACGACCCAGCCGCGCTCCAGCAGCGCCGAGCACAACACGGCCCCGGCGGCCCCGGCCAGGTGGTGACGCCGCTCGGTCCAGTCCAGGCACGGCCGGGCCAGCGGCCGCCGCCCGGGAGCGGGCAGCGGCACCGCCAGACGGGTCGCGAACCACTCCAGCCCCTCCTCACTGAGGGCGAACCCGGCGTCCTGGCGCAGCAGGCCCCGCGCGGTCAGCGCGTCGGTGACCGCCACCCCCAGCCGCCCGGCCAGGTGGTCATAACAGGTGCGCGCCTCGGCCATCGCCCGCGCCGCCGCCGAGGCCCGCAACGTCGTCGGCCGCGGCTCACCGCCGGCGTGGGCGGCCAGGTCCTCCACCAGCTGGGCCACCCGGGCATCGGCCAGCCGCAGGTAGCGGTGACGGCCCTGGCGCTCCTCGGTCAGCAGCCCCCCGGCCACCAGCCGCGACAGGTGCTCACTGGCGGTGGAGGCGGCCACCCCGGCGCTTCGGGCCAGCTCCCCGGCGGTCCAGGCCCGCCCGTCCAGCAATGCCAGGCAGAACCTCGCCCGGGTGGGATCGGCGAGCAGAGTGGCCAGCGTGGCCAGCGGAACGGAATCGGTGACGGTCATGGCCTCCATCATGGCCCCACGACGCTTCGGCCGTCACCGAAGGATCCCCTCCACCGCAGCCGCGGAACACCCAGACGCCCGTACCGGCACCAGCGCCCCGGCCGGCGCCGGGGCCTCCGAGATCACCCCGCCCTCCGTCACAGCGGCCCCGGCGGCCATCAGGTCACGACCCACCCGCCGCCCACGGCATCCGGGCGCCGAAGGCCGTCACGGAGTGCGGAACCCCCGGAAGGTCACGGGCCTGCGGGCCTCGAAGCCAAGCCGCTCGTACAGGGCGATCGCGCCGGTGTTCGCCTCGGCCACGTGCAGAAAGGGACGTTCACCGCGCGCCAGGATCCGCGTGACGAGCGCACCGACCAGGCGGGCGGCGTGTCCTCGCCCGCGCGCCTCGGGGGCGGTGCAGACGGCGCTGATCTCGGTCCATCCCGGTGGCCGCAGGCGCTCACCCGCCATCGCCACCAGAGTGCCGTTGTCGCGGACACCGAGATAGGTGCCCAGTTCGCGGGTGCGCGGCCAGAACGGCCCCGGCCGGGTCCGCGCGACGAGGTCCAGCATCTCGGGCACACTGTCGGCACCCAGCTCCACCACACCCCCCGCCGCACCGGCACCGGCCCCGGCAGGAAGGCGACCGGGCCGGCCGCCGCCGGACCAGGTCATCTGGCGGCCTTCGAGGGCGAAGACCGGCTCCCAGTCCGGCGGCGGCGCCGCCGCACCGCTGAACATGTCGGCGAGCCCGCCCCGGCCGAGCAGCCGGGCGAGGTCGGCCCACTCCTGCGGATCCGGATCGGCGGTCACCGCGGAGAAGGTCGCGACCTCCGGCTGGTAGGTGACGGCCTTACCGAGCCGGCGGGCAAGGTGAGCGTGGTGACCGCGCAGTGATGCGCCCACAGGGTCGTCGAGTACGGTGACGTCCCGGCTCGCCATGGTGCTGTGCCTCTCCGTGTCGTACGGGGTCGACGCCGGCCTGCCGGACGGCGATCAGGTCCAGCCGGCCATCCTACGGGCGCGGGGCTGGTCATCGACCAGGCGGGCAGAGCACCCATCGGGCGCCGGAGACGGGGACCGGGCGATCTCGGGCACCGCCACGCCCCGGGCACGTCATGCCCGGGGCGTGGCCGGCCATGTCGCCTCACCCCGTCTCGGCGCGCCGCTCATACCGCGCGCGGGCCAGCCGGTGGGCAGCCGTCAGCAGCTCGCGGACCGCCTCCCCGGTACGCGGGCCCGGGTTGACCACCGCCAGCCAGCCCTGGGGGCCGTAGACGGGATGGGCGATCACGGTGTCGTCGGCGTCGCCCCCGCCGGAGGCCGCCCCGGCCCGGTCCCCGTCCCCGGCGGTGGCCGTCTCGCGGGGCGCGTGCCCGGTCCAGCGGGTGAACGCCTCCCGGCCGGCGGCGACGTTCACCCGGAAGGCGCCCGGCCTCTCCAGGCGGGAGGTCTCGTCACCGGGATAGTTCTTCGTCACGATCGTCGCGAACGGCTGGGTCGTCGCCGGCACGACACCGCCGGGGGAGTAGTAGAAGAACGCATCCCCCCAGGCGAGCTCCGGCGTGCCGTCACCGGGCGCCGGCCGCAGGGTCAGCACGCCGTCGAGGCCGCCCGCGAAACCGATGATCTCATCCATGGTCATGCCTCAAGCGTCACATTAAAGTGCTTGTGGAGACCTTCCAGCGAACCATCAGGGGATTCAGGGTGCCAGGTCGCAAATCACCGGGCATGCGCACCGTCGACGTCGCGCGGCGATCCGGCTACTCCGTCCAGCAGGTGCGCAACCTCGAACGCGACGGCGTGCTGCCGCCGGCGCAGCGCTCGGCCACCGGCCACCGCCGCTACACCGACGCCCACCTGCACTGCGCGCTGGCCTACCGGGCCCTGGCCGCGGGCGTGGGCCCCGGCGAGGCCAAAGAGATCCTCCGGGCCGCCCACCGCCTGCCCGCCTCGCACGTACTGGCTCTGCTGGACGCCGCCCACGCCCGGCTCGACGCCGAACGCACCCGGCTGCGGCAGGCCGAGGAGGCCGCCCGGGCGATCCACGGCGAGCCGATCGGCGACGTGCGCCCCTCCGACGCGATGAGCGTCTCCGAACTGGCCGCCGCCCTCGGCGTGCGCCCCTCGACGCTGCGGCACTGGGACGCCGAAGGCCTCGTCGTGCCCGACCGCGACGGCGTCCGCGGGACCCGGCGATACACCCCCGCCCAGGTGCGCGACGCCAGGATCGTCCACCAGCTGCGCGCCGCCGGCCACCGCGTCGCACCCCTCCGGGACCTCATGCCGCACCTGCGGCACGCCCGCCGCCGGCACGATGTCGCCGCCGCGCTGGCCGCCAGGGACGCCGCCATCACCGCCCGCTCCCGAGCCCTCCTGGACGGCGCAGCCGCCCTCAGCGCCCTGCTCCCACCGGCCGCCCCGTCCCCGCGCGACCCGGCCGGCACCGGCCCCGCCCAGGACCTGCTTCGCCGACCCGCGCCGTAGCCAGGCCATGGCGAGGTTCACGGCGAGGCCGCAGCGAAAATCCACGGAACAGGCCCGGCGGGCGGGGGGCCGGGCCCGCCGCAGCGGCCCACCGGCCGCCCGGCCCGCCAGCCACCGCGCCCGGCCCCCCGCGGCCTGGGCGGAACCCCTCAGGAGAAGGGGAGAGCGTCAGGCGGGCAGCTCGAAGATGTGGTCCAGCGCCGTCACCTGGAACAGATGCTGCAAATACGACGTCAGCGCGACGATCCGCAGGCCCGCCTCCTGCTCGCGGGCAATGTTGTAGACGTTGATCAAAGCGGCCAGGCCGGAGGAGTCGACGAAGTCCAGCCCCGACAGATCCACATCGAGCCGGCTCACCCCGCCGCCCAGCACCTCCTGCGCCGCGGCGACCAGCTCGGCCGCGGTGTCGTAGTCCAGGTCACCGGTGAGCACCAGCAACACGGTGCCCGGCTCGCAGCTTCGCACCTCGGTACGCAGCGGGGTCTTCTCGAGCATCTGGCGTCAGTTCTCCAACTCGCTGTGGCCGCCGCCCGCGGCGGCGATACCGCACTGCAGGATGCGGCGGGCCCGGGGAAAGTCTCGCAGCTCACCATGGAAGAGCCGCAATCCGCCGCTCAGCGCCCGCTGCGGCACCCCCCGCGCCCGCAGCACCCCGGCCGTCCAGGACACGAACTCCGAGAACAGCTCATCGTCGTCGACGTACAGGGCCGCACCCAGGAAGTCCAGGATATGCCCCAGGTCGTCGGCGGTGGCCTCCAGCTGCGCCGGGCTGTAGGACGCCATCGGAGGGAACGCGGCGCCGAGCGCGCCCATCGCCGTCTGCAGCAGCTGCGCCCGCCGCCGCGTCAGATGCGTGTACTCCTCGTCATCCAGGTGGGCCGGCGCCACGGCGGGGGAGGGGAAGGACGGCAGACCCCCCTCGGCCAGCAGATCGGCGGCGGCGTCGGCGCCGGGAGCCCAGGCGTCGGCACCCAGCAGCCGCGCGAACCGGCCGTCACCGCCGAACCCCGCCCCACCGGCCAGCACCGGCACCCCCACCGCCTGACAGGCGCTGATCATGGCGTGCGCCCGCGGCAGCCGCAACGCCAGCGCGCACCCCAGCGCCACCGCGTCCGGCCCCGTCTGGTGCAGATGGGTGATCAGGTGCGGGCCCGGCACCGAGGCGCCCAGGAAGTCGACGTGCCAGCCGCGCAGCCGCAGCACCTCCGCCAGCAGCCGGGTCGGCAACGCGTGGTACTCCCCGTCGGTGCAGGCCACCGTGACGCGCCCCAGGTGGGGGCGGGGCCGCACCCGCGCGACCACGGCCGCCACGGCCCGCTCGCTGACGGCCGTGGCGGCGTGCTCACGCGCCACCGACCAGTCGTTGGCCGCCCACAGCTCACCCACCCGCCGCTGGGCCGGGGCGATGAGGTCCAGCAGCACCCGCTCGGCCGGCACCCCGGCCTCCAGCAGCTCCAGCACCACATCCACCGCGCCGAACTCATCGGCGTGACCGATGCGGTCGAAATAACGCTCACCCGCGGCCCGCAGACCGGGGGAGAGGGCGGCGACGCTCATCGGACCCCTTTCGCTCGTACGGCCAGCAGGGCCCGGTCGTCCTGGACCCGCCCGGCCAGCCATTCGGTGCTCAGCTGCTCCAGCCGCTCCACCACGGCGGAGGCGGGCATGCCCGCGCATCCGGCCAGCGCCGTCTTCAGCCGGGCTCCGCCGTACATCTCCCGGCCCGACGGGCCGCCGAAGGCCTCGGTGATGCCGTCGCTGTAGAACAGGCACACCTCTCCCGGAGCCAGCTCGACGGTGACCGGCTCCAGCGCCACCTCCTTCATCGCCCCCAGCATCGAACCGCGGGAGGCGACCTCCTCGACCGTGCCGTCGGCGCGCAGCACCAGCGGCGGCGGATGCCCGGCCACCGCCAGCTCCAGCCGCACCCCGCCGCCGGCGGCCGTAAGGGAGCCCAGCACCAGCGTGGCGAAGGAGTTGGGCACCGCGGAGGCCAGCAGGCAGCGGTTCAGCAACTCCACCAGCCGCTCCGGCCGGCGCTCCAGCAGCAGCAGCGCCCGCAGCGACTGGCGCACCTGCCCGGCCAGCACCGCCGCCCTCGCCCCCTTGCCGCACACGTCCCCCAGCACCAGCAGCGCCTCACCGTCCGCCGCACCCGCGGCGGCCTCGCCCGCGGGCAGGCAGACGTCGTAGAAGTCACCGCCGACCAGGCTGGTCTGCTGGGCCGCGCGCAGCGACCCGGCCAGCTCCGCCCCCGCCGGCTGCGGCAGCCGCGGCGGCAGCAGCCCGCCGGTCAGGATCGCGTTCGTCTCACCCTGCTCCTGGTACAGCGCCGCCGCCGAGATCGCCGCGCCCGCCCGGGAGGCGAAGACCCGCACCAGCGTCTCGGCCTCCTCATCGAACGGCTCACCGCCGGGGCCGCGGGCCAGGACCAGCGCCCCGGCCGGGACGCCGTTGCCCGGCAGCGGGGTGACCAGCAGGTGGGCGGCGACGCCGAACCCCTCCGGCAGCAGCCACTCCGGCACCTGCGCCGGGTCCAGCCAGCGGCTGGGCACCGGCGGGAAACCGGCCAGCGCCTCGGTCAGGCCCGGCACCTGGGCGACCTCGGCCGGGCCGATGACGCCCTCCTGCAGGACCGGCCGGTCCGGCACCGACCGCAGCCAGGGCGCCTGGCGCCGCGCGGCGGGAGGAAGCACCACCATGGCGGCATCGGCCAGGAACGTGGAGGACAGCTCCACCGCGGCGCGGGCGCAGCGGCGCGGGTTGAGCGAGGAGGCCAGACGCCGCCCGGCCTCCAGCAGGAAGTCGGTGCGCCGCCGCTCGGCCAGCAGCGCCTCGGTGCGGGCGTGCTCGGCGGTGATGTCCCTCAGGTACCAGGCGCGGTGGCGGGTCCCGAACGACTCGCGCCGCACCAGCAGCCGCCGCCCGGCGAAGGCGACCTCACGGCTCTCACCCTCGGGATGGCCGGGATCGAGCAACCCCTCCCCGGCGGAGGCGACGTCCGTGCCCGGCCGCGCGGCCGGCAGCATCCGCGCCGCCGCGGCGTTGCGCGCCACCACCACCTGCCGGGCGTCGCACAACACCACCCCCTCGGCGCAGGCGTCCACGACGGCGCGCAGCAGCGCCTCATCCGGCACCCGCGCCGCGTCGTCCTGGAAACCGCCCGGCGGATCATCGAACAGGCCGGCGCGCAGGCCGCCGTGGGAGCCGCTCCGGACATCACCGGGCAGGCCGGCGGGGGCCGCACCACCTCCGGAGCGGGTGCCCTGGCCGGCGGACCGAGCTGTGGTCATCACCCAGACCTCCGAATCGATCGGTCAAACCACCCTATCCTCCGCACCGGACCGGCGGGCCCTGCGGCCACCG
Organism: Streptosporangium sandarakinum; assembly: GCF_050942225.1. Taxonomy (NCBI): domain Bacteria; kingdom Bacillati; phylum Actinomycetota; class Actinomycetes; order Streptosporangiales; family Streptosporangiaceae; genus Streptosporangium; species Streptosporangium sandarakinum. The sequence continues at coordinate 3,733,513 of NZ_CP192034.1, read as the reverse complement.
TCCGTCACCGCCGCCGGTCACTTTCCGTCACCGCCACCGGCGGCCCGCCGACCTCCATGGATCTCCTGACCTCCTGTCGGCACGACATTGACTCCACAAAGTGACGTAAACGTGACCGAACTCGGTTGAACCAGGCGGCCGGACCGCGCATCACCTATTAAAGTTTTGAACGCACCTTGCTGCTATGGGGGAGAAAGTTGTGCTAGACGTGGAACGCCGTAGCCTCCGGACACCATTGGCCGCCCTGGCCGTGACGACCGCCGCCCTGCTGGCGACCTCCTGCTCCGGCGGACCGGCGGCGAGCGACCCCGCCGCCGAAGGGCAGAAGGCACCCGCCAAGGACGCGCCCTCCGGAGCCACCATAAAGATCAGCCCGCAACAGGGCAGCGACACCGTCGCCCCGAACAAGAAGATCGTTGTCACCGCCGCCGGCGGCCCCCTCGAACAGGTCACCGCCGAAAGCGACGGCGAACCCATCGAAGGCGCCTTCGACGCCGGACGCACCAAATGGGTGTCGAAGCGGGCACTGAAGCCGTCCACCGCCTACACCGTCTCGGCCCGCGCCGCCGGCGGCACCACCGCGCAAAGCAGCTTCACCACCCGCAAGCCCAAGGTCGAACTGAAGGTCGCCGACGTCACCCCCGCCGTCAAGGGCGAAAAGGTCGGCATCGGCGCCCCCATCATCGTGACCTTCAACAACCCGGTCACCAACAAGGCCGCGGTGGAAAAAGCCCTGCACGTCGAATCCGAGAAACCCTCCCTGGGCGCCTGGCGCTGGACCAGCGACACCACCGTCATCTACCGCACCGCGAAATTCTGGCAACCGCACCAGAAGGTCACCTTCACCGCCAACCTCACCGGCGTCCAGAGCGGCAAGGACGCCTACGGCGTCGAAGACCTGACCAAGACCATCCGGATCGGCGCGGCCCAGACCTCCGTCGTCAACACCCGCACCCACAAGATGGTCGTCAAGCGCGACGGCAAGGTCGTCAAGACCATGCTCATCAGCGCCGGCAACGCCAGCACCCGCGAATACACCACCACCAGCGGCGTCCACCTGACCATGGGCAAGGCCAACCCCGAGCGCATGATCTCCCCGGGCCGCAAGAAAGGCGACCCCGGCTACTACGACCTCATGATCAACCACGCGGTGCGGTTCTCCAACAGCGGCGAATACGTCCACGCCCTCAACAACGTCTGGGCCCAGGGCCGCCAGAACGTCAGCCACGGCTGCATCAACGCCCGCCCCGACCAGGCCAAGTGGTTCTACGACCAGGTCCAGCGCGGAGACGTCATCACCATCACCGGCACCAACCGCGCACTCGAATGGAACAACGGCTGGGGCTTCTGGCAGATGCCGTTCAGCCAGTGGAAGAAGGGCAGCGCCCTGACCGGCACCGACAGCTGACCCCCGCCCCTCCCGCCGAAGCACCCCGCACGCCGGAAGCGGGGGAGAAGGACCGCCCATCGGGGCCCCACGCCGCCGCACCGGCGCCCGGGGCCCCGGCCCTTTCCTGCCGACCCCCGGCGAGCCACCGGAAAGACCACCCCGGCCCCGAGGCCCCGCGCCTCACAGCAGCGGCAACTGCCGATGCCCGGGCAGCGCCAGCGGCAACGGCTGCTCCGGCCGCTCGGCCCCCAGCCCGTACCGGGCCGCCAACTGCAGCACCTGAGCCGTCACCGCCCGCACATACCCCTCCTCGGCGTCCGCGCCCTGGGCGTACAGCTCGCCGTACCGCTCCACCAGCCGCGGATGACGCTCACCCAGCCACGCCAGATACCACTCCCGCGCCCCCCGCGGCAGCCGCAGCACCCGCGGCTCCACACTCACCGCCCCCGCCCCCGCCACCCGCCGCACCGTCGCCGCCAGCTGATCCGCCGAATCGGTCACCAGCGGCAGCACCGGCGCCATCGCCACCCCGCACGCCACCCCCCGCTCACCCAACTCCGCCACCAGCTCCAGCCGCTTCTGCGCACTGGGCGCCCCCGGCTCCGCCCACCGCCGCACCTGCTCATCGACGAACGCGATCGACACCACCACCCCCGCCCCCGGCGCCCCCGCCAGGAGATCGGCGTCCCGCAGCACCAACGGGCTCTTGGTGAACACCGTGAACGGCGCCCCCGCCTCCCGCAACGCCGCCACCACCTGCGGCATCAGCCGGTAGACCTCCTCGGCCCGCTGGTAGCAGTCACCGCCCAGCCCCACACTCACATGCTCGCCGTCCCACCGCGACGCCAGCTCCGCCCGCAGCCGCCGCCCGATGTCCGGCCGCACCACCACCGCCGAGTCGAACCCCGCCCCCGCGTCCAGCCCCAGCCGCCGATGCGCGCCCCGCGCCGCGCAGTACCGGCACCCCAGCTCACACCCCCGATACGGGCTCAGCGACCACGCGCCGCCCGAACGCTCCAGCGCGCTGCGCGCCGGAGCCTCATAACACGTCAGATCCCCAAGGACACGCCGGACGGCGGTGCGCTCGATCCGCGGCCCGCCCCGCGGCGGCTCCTCCAGCAACGCGGGCGCCTCCCATCGCATCCGATCAGTGGAACACGCATTCGACGCCACCCGCAAGTCACCCCCGGACCGCCCGCCCGCGCCCACCCCGCAGGGGCGCGGGCGGGTCTCCGGGGAGGGATCGGATCGTGCCCGGGAGGATCAGGGCCTGACGAGGACCTTGAGGCTCCTGCGATCGGCCATGTCCCGGTAGCCGGCCGGGACACCGCCGAGGCCGGTGACGGCGTCGAAGACCTTCCCCGGTTCGATGACGCCGTCGAGGATGTCGGGCATCAACTCCTCGATGTAGGCGCGAACCGGCGCGGGACCGCCGGCCAGGCGCAGGTTGGGACGGAACAGACTGCCCATGCCGACCCGCCCGCCACGGCGGCGTGGTCGCCACCCGGCCCCACGAAACACACCCCACCAGCCGGCCCGCGCTGAAGCACGCCGGTGACGCCGCTCCAGCGCCCATGGACGGCTTTCAAGACAGACATGCCCGCCCCCGGGACCACGCCCCCGGAACCGATCACCGACACCGCCCTCGCCGCCGGGACGGTAATCGGCTGGCCCACCCCACCGGCCGCCCCCTACGCTGAGCGGATGCTCAACCCCTCCTACCCCCTGCGCACCGACCGCCTCACCCTGCGCCCCTTCACCGAAGACGACCTGCACCCCCTGCACGCCATCCACCGCCTGCCCGAAGTCGCCCGCTACCTGTACGGGGAGGCCCACGACCTGGAACAGACCCGCGCCGCCCTGGCCAAGAAGATCACCTCCGCCGCACTGACCGACGAAGGCCAGGCCCTCTCCCTGGCGGTGCAGCTGACCACCACCGGCGAACTCGTCGGCGACGCCACCCTGTTCTGGCACAGCCGCACCCACCGGAGCGGCGAGATCGGTTACGTCTTCCACCCCGGCCACCACGGCAACGGCTACGCCACCGAAACCGCCCGCGTGCTCCTGCGCCTGGGCTTCGAAGAGCTGGGCCTGCACCGCATCACCGGCCGCCTCGACGGCCGCAACCACGCCTCGGCCCGCGTCCTGGAACGCCTGGGCATGCGCCGCGAAGCCCACCTGGTGGAAAACGAGTTCGTCAAAGGCGAATGGACCGACGAGGTGATCTACGCGATGCTGCGCCGCGAGTGGGACGCCCACCCCCTGACGAAGGGATCACGATGACCATCCTGCACCTGGCCCTGGCCGCCGACTGGGACGCCGCCCGCGAAGCGGGGGAGTACCGCGTCTCCACCCTCGGCCGCACCCTGGAGGAGGAAGGCTTCATCCACGCCTGCGCCGACCACGCCCAGCTGCACGCCGTCGCCCGCCGCTACTACGGTGACGTCACCTACCCCCTGGTGCTGCTGACCATCGACCCCACCGGCCTGGACGTCCGCCTGGAGGTCCCCGACGGCACGCAGGAGGCCTTCCCCCACCTGTACGGGCCGCTGCCGCTCACCGCGGTCGTCTCCGCCACCCCCTACACCCGGCCCTGACCCCGCCTCACGCGCACAGCGTCCGCTGGATGCGCCGCGCCGCGAACGCCAGACCCGCCACCGCCATCACCACCAGATACCCCGCATGCCCCACAAGGCCCCAGCCGACCTGCCCGATCGCCAGGCCCCGCACCAGCTCCACCGCGTGGAACAGCGGCGTCGCCACCACCACGGCCTCCATCACCGCCGGATAGTCCGACACCGGGGAGAACGTCCCGGAGAACAAGAACAGCGCGAACTGCCCCGTGCCGAGCAGATCGAAATCCTGCCAGCCCCGCATCAGCGTGCTGAGCGCCATCCCGACCCCGCCGAACGCCAAGGCCACCAGCATCGCCGCCGGGAACGCCGCCAGCGCCCACCACCCGCCGGTCAGCCCCATCGCCACCATCACCACCAAGAACGCCCCCGTGTAGACGCCGCTGCGCACCAGCGCCCACGCCAGCTCACCCACCGCGATCTCCACCGGCCGCACCGGCGTCGCCAGGATCGCCTCGAACGTCTTGGCGTACCTCATCTTGAAGAAGAAGTTGAACGTGGTCTCCGCCAGCGCCCCCGACATCGCCGAGACCGCCAGCATCGCCGGGGCGACGAACGCCGCGTAGTCCACCACGCGCCCGCCGCCCACCTCCAGCCGCCCCACCAGGGCGCCCACCCCCACGCCGATCGACAGCAGATACAGCACCGGCTCGAAGAACCCGGAGACCACGACCAGCCAGTACGCCGGACCCGAGCGCAGCGCCCCGACGTTGCGGCCCATCACCGCCCCGACACGGACCGGGGAGAGCCGCGCCGCCACCATCGCAGAAACCATGACGTCCTTCCAGGCCCCTCGTCAGTCCCGCAGCCGCCGGCCGAACGCCGACACCGCCCACGCCGTACCCGCCGCGGCCCACACCAGCAGACACGCCACATGCGCCCACACCGGCCACGCCGGAAAGACCCCCAGCGTCGCCGCCCGGCTCAGCTCCACCCCGTGCCACAGCGGCGAAAGACACGCCAGGACCCGCGCCGGCCCCGGCAGCTGCTCCACGGGGAAGAACACCCCCGAGAACAACGCCGAGGGGATCATCACGAACCGGAACAGCAGCGCGAAGTAGCTGTCGTGCTCCACCGTCGCGGCGAACGCCGTCACCGGCGCCGCAGCCGCCAGCCCCACCAGCGCCACCACCGCCAGGCTCAGCACCGCCCACGGCGAGCGCAACGCGCCGAACAGCGCCGTCACCCCCAGGAACACCGCCGCCGCGACCACCACCCGCAGCAGGATGTACACAAGACGCCCGGCCACCATCTCACCGACCCGCACCGGCGCGGCGTACATCGCGTGGTAGGAACGCACCCACTTGAAGTCGCCCATCACCGCGTACGTCGACTCACCGATCGCCGTCTGGAACGCCGTCGAGGCCAGCACCCCCGGCGTGATCCACGCCAGATACCCCACCCCGCCGATCTCACCGACGTATCCGCCCACGCCCAGCCCGATACCGGCCAGAAACAGCACCGGCAGCACGAAGGAGGAGAACACCGACCCCCGCCACAGCCGCCGGTACATCACCAGGTGCCGCTCCAGCACCGCCGCCGTCGCACCCATCGCCCCTCACTCCACCAGCGTCCGGCCGGTCAGCTGCAGGAACACATCCTCCAGCGTCGAGCGCCGCACCAGCACCCCCGACGGCGCAAGGCCCCGCCGGTGCACCTCCGCCACCGCGTCGTCCCCGTCGTCGACGTACAGAAGCACCCGATCGGGCAGCGCCTCAGCGCGGCCCACCCCGGCCAGCTTCCCGGCGTGGTCGCCCTCCTCGGCGAAGCGCAGCTCCACCACCTCCGGCGTGCAGTGCGCCGCGATCAGCGACCGGGGCGAACCCTCGGCGACGATCCGCCCGCCGTCCATCACCACCAGCCGGTCGCACAACTGCTCGGCCTCGTCCATGTAGTGCGTCGTCAGCACCAGCGTCACCCCGCGCCGCCGCAGCTGGAACAGCCGCTCCCACAGCAGGTGACGCGCCTGCGGGTCCAGCCCGGTCGTCGGCTCGTCCAGCAGCACCAGCGCGGGGTCGCCCACCATCGCCCGCGCGATCGTCAGGCGCCGCTTCATACCGCCCGACAACGGCTCGACCTGGCTTGCGGCCCGGTCCCGCAACTGGGCGAAGTCCAGCAGCTCATCGGCGCGGAGACGCGCCTCCGCCCGCGACAAACCGAAATAACGGGCATAAGTCGTCAAGTTCTCACGCACCGTCAAATCCGGATCCAAATTGTCCAGCTGAGGACACACCCCCAACCGCCCCCGGATCCGCACCCCGTCCCGCACCGGATCCATCCCGAAAATCCGCAGCTCACCCGACGACGGCATCGACACACACCCGATCATCCGCATCGTCGACGACTTCCCCGCCCCGTTGGGACCCAGGAAACCGAACGCCTCACCCGGCGCCACATCCAGATCGATCCCATCGACCGCGGTGAAATCCCCGAAACGTTTGACCAGCCCGCGCGCGTGAATAAGAGACTGCACAGCCACAAACCCGGACCGTAACAGAGCCCCACGACAAAACCGAAAGGATTAAACCCCCACCCCGGCCACCCACCTGCAAAACCGGCCCCCACCCCCACCCCCTTGAAAACCCCCGCCCCCAACCGACCCACCCGCAAAGGACACCCATGTCGGATCCGCTGCTCATCCTGGCCGTGACGATCCTGGCCGCCATCATCGCCATCGCCCTCATCATCTGGGCCGTCCGCATCGCCCAGCGCCCCCGCAACGCCCTGCTGCACGGCGGACTCAGCCCCGAACTCCTCACCCGAGCCCTCGAACTCAAAGCCACCGACCAGTTCGACCAGGCCGTCTTCCTCGTCCGCGGCGAAACCGGCCTCAGCCACCGCGCCGCCACCCGCCTGGTCAGGAAACTCCGCCCCGCACCCCCCGCACCCCCCACCCTCTGACGCACCCGCCACACCCCGGCAGGACAGGACACAGGCCAGGGGCGGGGGAGCGGAACACCGCACCCCGGCCCGGCTCACCCCCCGCCGCCCGCCCCACAAGGCAGGACGCGGGGGAGGGGACAGGCCCGCACCCCTCCACCGCCGCCCCGGCCGCCCTACGACTCCCGCCGCTCCCCATCGGCATCGACCAGCCGCTCCAGCACCCCGTACGCCGGATTACCCCGCGCCGCCCGCCGCACCTCACGCGCCGTGGAAGCCACATACGCCTGACCCGTCACGATCGAGGCATGCCCCAGCAACTCCATCAACTCATGCGCCGAAGCCCCCCGCTCGGCCAGCCGCGTGGCGAACTCATGCCGCAACGCATGCACCAGCGTCCCCCGCTGCACCCGATCATGCACCCCCGCATACCGGTAGCACTGCCGCACCAGATACTGCAGCCCACCCCGCCGCAACGCCTCATTGCGATTGTCCACCAGCAACGGCGCCGACCGGGGGAGCGCGGCCAGCCCGAAACGCCGCATCCGGCTGTCCAGGTACCGCTCGATCAGCAACTCCACCGGCGCCTCGATCGGCAGCGAACGCGTCCGCCCGCCCTTGCCCACCACCTGCACCCGCCGATCCCCGGCCGAACCACCCACCGACCCCAGCGTCAACCCCAAAAGCTCCGCCGACCGCATCCCCGTCACCAGCGCCAGCGCCAGCACCACCAGATCCCGCTCCACCCACGGATCCCGAGCCTTACGCGCCCCCGCCGCGATCCGCTCCAGCAGCATCCCCGACGCATCCCCATCACCCAGCAACGGCTTGGGCGCCTTGGCCGGCTGCCGCGGCCGGGGGACCGCCGCCATCGGATTGCCCTCCACCAGCCCCTCGGCCACGCAGAACGTCAGAAACTGGTTCCAGGCACTCCAGGCCCGGTTCACACTCGCCGCCGACCGCGGCCCGGCGAACTCGGCGAACGCCGTCCGCACCAGCCGCCCCGACAGACCACCCACCTCGAGCTCGCCCGGCGCGCACCCCGCCTGAGCGGCCGCCAGCTCCGCCACCGCACGCAGATCCCGGGCGTACCCGGCGACCGTGTGCGCCGACAGCTTCTTGACCCGCAACGCGAACAAGAACTCCTCGGCCGCCTCACGCACGCTCATCGGCCCGCCCGCCTCACCGGCGCCCATCACACACCTCCCGCCCCATGACAGGGGACCACCCGCAAATGATGCATAAGTGCGATTATGCATCAAATACACCGGCAACCACAGCCGACACCCCGGAACAGGCCCACCACGAACACCCGCCGGCGCACCACGCACCATCCACGCCGACGTCGAGACCGAGACCGAGACCGAGACCGAGACCGAGAAGAACACAACACGCGAGGCCGAGGCACGACGACCGGAGCGGCGACCGTACAAAAGACGCATCGCACGGAAGACCCGTCCCGCGCCTCCCGCACCGCCGCACCGGGCGGGACCGAACGCCGCCGGGCGCCGGGAACGGCCGGGCGCGCCGGCACCCGGCCCCGGACGGGCCCCGTACCGGCCACCGCGCGGACCGCACCCGCCGCCGACCCCGCGTCGCCATTCGCCCAGCCGCTGATCCCACCGGTGTCGGGATCGGGTGCGCCCGACCTCAGGCGCCCGGCCTCAGGCGCCCGGCCTGACCGTCAGGCGCGAAACGATCATCGGACGCGGGGCGAGCGCCTCCCGTCACGAGCCCGTTCCCGCCCCGCCGGCCGCCGCCGGGCCGCACCCTCCGGTCCCCTCGCCACCGCGGCCGGCCTTCCGGCGCCCGACACACCATTAAAACGGACATAAGATCTTATACCGGACAGAAGCTGAATTCTGTCTGGTATAAGATCCACCGTTCTGCCCATGTCCGTGATCACTGCCATTGGCCCCCCGTCCCCATCGCGCCGACACGGTCCCAGCAGACCTGGCGCCAGACCTGCGGTTTTCCCAGCAGGCCTGACACAAGACCGGTGGTTCTCCCCTGCCGATCTTTGCGTGATGTCCCGTCCCGCTGAATCCGAGGCAGCCTCATCGATCATGAGGCATCCTGTCGGACGGTGCCGGATGTGCGCGCCTTGTCGGCCGTATGTCACGGTTTATCGACGGCGGCCACCGTCAGCGCGACCGTGACACGACCATGACACGGCGCGGACGAGGCGGGGACACGGCCGGCCGACAGTGGATGGGTTCGACCGGCGAGCGAGTTACGGGGGGCGTGCTGTGAAACTCGGCGGCGTGTCGCGAGTGTTGTTGATCGAGGATGACCCGGCCGTGCGTGAGGGCCTTGAGCTGGCCCTGAGTCGGCATGGGCACCGGGTGCGCGCGGTGGAGTCCGGTGAGCAGGGGCTGGAGCGGCTGCGTGCGGACCTCCCCGATGTCGTCGTGCTCGATCTGATGTTGCCTGGCATGGACGGGTTCGAGGTCTGCCGCCGTATCCGGGCCGCCGGTGAGGTACCGATCATCATGCTGACCGCGCGCGGCGACGACATGGACGTGGTGGCCGGGTTGGAAGCGGGCGCCGACGACTACGTGGTCAAGCCGGTGCAGCCCAGGGTGCTCGAGGCGCGCATCCGCGCGGTGCTCCGGCGGATCGGCCGGGACCAGGCCGAGCTGGAGCGGCACGGGGACCTGACCATCGACCGGGCCGCGCTGACGGTCTCCCGCCGCGGCGTGCCGGTGGGCCTCGCCCCGACCGAGCTGCGCCTGCTGCTCGAGCTGTCCGGCACGCCGGGCCGGGTGCACAGCCGCCAGCAGCTGCTGGAGTCGGTGTGGGAGCACGACTACTTCGGCGACTCGCGTCTGGTGGACGCGTGCGTGCAACGGTTGCGCGCGAAGATCGAGGACGACTCGGCGGCGCCCGTCTACGTGCAGACGGTGCGTGGGTTCGGGTACCGGTTCGGGCCGGTGTGAACCGCCGGTGACGCCTCAGCCGAGCCTGGGGCTGCGTGCCCGGCTGCTGTCCGCCTTCGCGCTGCTGTGTGTGGTCACCGCGGCGGCGGTGGCCGGCGGCATCTACGTCCAGGCCCGCAGCGCCATCCTGCAGCGGACCCAGGACGCCGCGGTGAAGGCGACGACCAGCCGCCTGCAGGCGCTCTACCCGCTGCGGAGCGCGACGCCGGGACCGGAGGAGCTCGGTGGGATCGCCGCGGCCGCGGCCGACCAGGGCATGCTCGCGGTCGCCGTCTACCGCGGGACGCACTCGCCGTTCCCGCCGGGCCCTCCCCCGCCTCCGAGACGGGAGGGTCCGGGCCTGAACACGGCGGTCCTGAACCTTGAGGTGATTCCCGAGCAGTTGCGGCGGGTGGTGGCCGGCGGCGACACCGCGTGGCAACGCGTGGTGTGGCAGGACACCCCCTTCCTGCTCATCGGCATGCCGCTGCTGATCACCGAGAGGGGCCGGACGACGCGGATGTCCGGCATCGAGGTCTACGTCGCGCGCAATCTGCTTCCCGAGCAGCAGAGCATCGACGAGCTCGCCACACGTGCCTGGCTCATCGGCGGGGCGGCTCTGGCGTTCGCGGTCATCCTGGCGTCGCTGGCCGCCCGTGGCGTGCTGCGTCCGGTGCGTGAGCTCGGCCGGGCGGCGCGTCTGCTGGGCGAGGGCGAGCTGCGGGCCAGGGTCGCGGTCCGCGGCTCCGATGAGCTGGCGGAGGTGGCGCGCACGTTCAACGACACCGCCGCGGAGCTGGAACGGCACGTCAGGCAGCTGCGCGAGATGGAGGCCGAGGCCCGCCGGTTCGTGGCCGACGTGTCCCACGAGCTGCGCACCCCGCTGGCCGCGCTCACCGCGGTCGCCGACGTCCTGGACGAGGAGGCGGCCCGGCTGCCCGAGCCCGCCGGCCGGGCAGCCAGGCTGGTCAGCCAGGAGACGCTCAACCTCACCGTTCTGGTGAACGACCTCATCGAGATCAGCAGGTTCGACTCCGGTGTCGCGGCCCTCGCGCTGAACGAGGTCGACGTGGCCGAGCTGGTACGCGCGACCCTGCGCGTCCGGGGCTGGTCGCAGCAGGTGAGCGCCGACCTTCCCGCCGCGGTGACGGCGCGGCTGGACCCGCGCCGGGTGGACGTCGTCCTCGCCAACCTCGTCGGCAACGCTCTGCGGCACGGCGAGCCACCGGTGTCGATACGGCTGCGCGCCGACCCGCACCGGATCTCCCTGGAGGTCCGTGACCACGGGCCGGGGCTGGACGAGGCGGTGCTGCCGCATGTGTTCGACCGGTTCTACAAGGCCAGCGCGGCAAGGGCCAGGTCCGAGGGCAGCGGCCTGGGCCTGGCCATAGCGCGGGAGAACGCGCGCCTGCACCGAGGCGACCTCACCGTCGCCAACGCCCCGGACGGCGGCGCCGTCTTCACGCTGTATCTGCCGCGCCGGGCACACGAACCGGACGGAGGCTCCGAGTGAGGACCGGACCCGCCCGCCGCGTGCTCGCCGCGGGCCTCGTGTCGCTGGTCGCCGTGACCGGCTGCGGCGTGCAGCCCAGCGACGCCATCCCCGCCGGTGACCCGCCGAGCGGGCCCGTCGCACCGACCATCGCACAGGCCATGAAGTTCACCATCTACCTGGTGAAGAACGGCCGGCTCCGCGCGGTGACGCGGACCGGTCTCCGGCTGCCCCAGGCGGACACGCTCGCGTTGCTGGCCGCCGGACCCACCCCGACGGAACAGACGCGCGGGTTCACCACCGACGTCCCGCCCGGAGCCGTCCCCTTCTCGGTGACCGTCGGGCCTTCCGGCGTCGTGGCGGTGAACCCGTCCATCCCGGCCCGTGAGCTGTCCGCACTGGCCATCGCGCAGATCGTGTGCACGGCCGCCGCCACGATGCCGGAAGGCCCCGGCCGGGTCACCGTCGTCGGCGCCGGGCGGGGCGCCGACCCCCGCGGCTGCCCGGGGTGACGGCGGCGACCCGGCCTCCGCTCCGGGTGGATCGCCGTGGTGCCGGAAAGATCGAGCGGAACGTGCGGCCGGCGGCGACCGCGACGAGGGCGCGTCAGTCGGCCAGCGCGAAACCGGCCGCCGCCTCCGCGTGCAGCCGGGCGCTCGGCAGCAGCGGGACGGCGGCGTCCTTCTCGGTGATCAGGAGCTCGATCTCCGTGCAGCCGAGGATGACGCCTTCGGCCCCGTCGGCTGCGAGATCGGCGACGACCTGGGCGTACGCGTCCCTGGACGGTTCCCGGAGCACCCCGCGCACCAGCTCGTCGAAGATCACGCGATGGACCAGTTCCCGCTGCTCACGCCGCGGGACGACCACGTCGAAGCCGTGGGCGGCCAGCCGGTCCCGGTAGAAGGGCTGCTCCATGGTGAAGCGGGTGCCCAGCAGACCGACCTTGCGCATCCCCCTGGCGCGGACCTCCGTGCCCACGGCGTCGGCGATATGCAGCACGGGCACGCTCGCGGCCCGCGCCACGTCGTCGCTCACCCGGCTGAAGGTGTTGCTGCAGACGAGCAGGACCTCGGCGCCGAGATCCTCCAGTTTCCGGCCGGCGTCGGTCAGCAGGGTGCTCACCTCGTCCCAGCGGCCGGCGAAGACGAGGTCCTCGACGGTCGTGTAGTCGACCGACCAGATGAGGCTGTTGGCGGAATGGCTGCCGCCGAGTCGTTCGCGTACCCGCCGGTTGATGACCTGGTAGTAGATCACCGTTGATTCCCAGCTCAGTCCGCCGATGAGACCGATGGCGCGCATGGAACTCCGTTTCTGTGGTCTGCGCCGGCACACCGATCGGTGCCGGCCGTGATGACGGTGCCGCCACCGGCCCGGCGGTGCGTCGGCAGGGACTTTCCCGACCCGCTCGGTCCTTGGGCGGCGCGCCGGCGGTCAGGCGCCGGCCAGCGCGCGGGCGCAGGCACCGAGCCCGATCTCGCTGGAGGCTTTGACGAACACCACGTCTCCCGGTTCGAGAAGCGCGGTGGCCAGTTTGAGGGCCTGGGCCGCGTCTTCGGCGGTGTGGACGGCCACACCCAGGTTCGGGAACTTCGCGGCTTCCGCCATCGCGAGCGGGTCTCCTGTTCCGACCGTGATCAGCACGTCGAAGCGAAGGTCGGCGACGAGCCAGCCGATCTCGGCGTGCCGGGCGCGGGAGGTGTCCGCCTGCTGCCCCATCGCGCCGAGTACGGCGATGGTACGGCGGGTGCCGGCCAGGGCCTTCGCCGCCCGTAGTCCGGCCCGCATGGATTCGGGGCTGGCGTTGTAGGCGTCGTTGACGATGGTGATGCCGTCAGGGCGTTCGGCGATCTCCAGCCGGCCCGCGGAGCGCCGCCGTGCGGCGTTCAGCCCGTCGGCGATCTCGGTGGCGTCCAGGCCGAGTGCGGTGGCGACGGCGGCGGCGGCCAGGGCGTTGCTCACCTGGTGCTCGCCTATGAGGTCGAGTTCGACCGGGGCGCGGCCGGAGGGCGTCACCAGGTCGAATGCCGTTCGCGCCCGGTCGCCCATCCGCACGTCTTCGGCTCGCACCCGCGCCTGCGGTGACCTGCCGTACAACAGGATCTGGGCTCTGGTGCGACCGGCCATGCCCAGGACGTACGGGTCGTCGGCGTTGAGCAGGGCGAGCCCGTCCGCCGGAAGTGCCTCGACCAGCTCGCCCTTGGCCTCGGCCACGTCGGCCGGCCCGGTTCCCATGCGCTCCAGGTGTGCGGTGCCGACGTTGAGCACCAGCCCGACCTGGGGCGGTGCGATCCCGGTCAGATATGTCAGGTCGCCCTTTCGGCCTGCGCCCATTTCCAGCACCAGGTATCGGGTGGCGGCATCGGCGCGCAGCACGGTGAGTGGCAGGCCGAGCTCGTTGTTGAACGATCTGTCGGTGGCGACCGTCGCGGCGTGTCTTTCGAGTATCTGGGCCAGCAGGTCCTTGGTCGTTGTCTTGCCCACGGAGCCGGTCAGGCCGATCACGGTCGGGCTGATGTGTTCGAGCAGGTGCCTGGCCAGCAGGCCGAGCGCGAGCTGGACGTCCTGGACCACGAGGGCGGGCGCACCGGCGGGCCTCAGGGTCAGCGCGGCGACGGCGCCGGCTGCGATGGCGCCGGCCGCGTGGTCGTGGCCGTCAACGCGGGCGCCGACCGTCGCGGCGAACAGGCCGCCGGGCACCACCTCGCGGGAGTCGACCGCTGCGGGCGCCGTCACCAGCGCCCGCTGGTCGCGCACGTCGTACATGTTCGCGCCGACGACCTGCGCGATCTTGTTCAGCGTCATGGGGATCATGAGTCGCTCCTGGCGAACGCGAGGTCGATGAGGCGGCGCAGCAGGTCCGGGTACGGGACACCGCTGGCGGCCCAGGCCTTGGCGTAGACGGAACGGGAGGTGAAGCCGGGCATGGTGTTGATCTCCAGCACGTACAGGCGTCCCGTGTCCTCCTCGTAGAGGAAGTCGACGCGGGCCAGGCCGTAGCCGCCGATCGTCCGGAAGGCGCGCAGGGCCAGCTCCCGCACGTTTCCGGTCACCCGTTCGGGCAGCGCGGCGGGGATGACGGCGATCTCGGCCGGGCTGAGGTACTTGGCCTCGTAGTCGAGCCAGTCACCGGGCGCGGTGAGCTCGCCGGGCACCGAGGCATCGGGCGTGTCATGGCCGCCGAGCACGCCGCAGATGAGCTCGCGCGCGGTCACGCCCTGCTCGACGATGACCACCCGGTCGTAGGCCAGGGCCAGTTCCACGCCCGCGCGCAGCTCATCCATGGAGGTGACACGTGAGATGCCGATGGAGGAGCCCATACTGGCTGGTTTGACGTACATCGGCCAGTCGAGCGGCTTCACCAGTCCCCGGTGGTCGGTGGTGGTGCGCCATTCGTGGCCGGTGAACCACACATGTGGGGTGATCGGAATGTCCTCTGCCATGAATGCGCGCCGCATCGCGACCTTGTTCATGGCCACGGCCGATGCCAGGACGCCGCAGCCCACGTACGGGATGCCCAGCGTCTCCAGGTGCCCCTGGAGGACGCCGTCCTCGCCGAACGGCCCGTGCAGCACGGGGAAGACCACGTCCGCCAGGTCGCGTCGCAGCTGCATCGGCCACCTGCCCTGCCGGTCGATGATGACGGCGAAGGGCTCGTACAGATCCCTCGGCAGAGCATCGAGCACGGCCCGCGCCGACTGCAGCGACACCTCATGCTCGGCGGACGGTCCACCCGCCAGCACTGCCACGCGGATGCGTTCGGTCACGGTCGATCAGCCTTTCTTCGGTGGTACGGAGACGGCCGGACCCGCCGCTGGGGAACAGGCGCCGGTCGACCCCATTCACTGTCGGCCGACCGTGTCCCCGCCTCGTCCGCGCCGTGTCATGGTCGTGTCACGGTCGCGGCGGCCGTCGTCATCTCGACTCGATGAGCCTGGTGATCTTCAGGGTGCGGTCGGTGAGCCCGGTGAGGTCCTCGGCGGGCAAGCGCGTCCGCTCCCGGGGCCGGGGTGCCGGCTCCCCCGGCCCCGGGTTCTCCGGGTTCTCCGGTGGCGGGGCGGGCGTGGCTCGGCGAGATTGTCGGTGCCGCGTCCTACCATGAGCCGTCTCACGGGAAGGGACGCTGCATCGATGCCGGAGCCGCTGAATTCGCCGACAGTGCCGTTGCTGGTCACCACCGATCTGCCGCCGGATACCGACCTGGCGGAGTTCGGCCGCGTCGTGGCCGACGCGGTGCGCACCCTCACCTGCGAGGAGGGGGTCTCACATGAGGGGTTCCTGCGGGGTGGGGTGTTCTGGCTGGATCCGCCGCGTCCTGGCGGCCCGGGTGCGGCGCCGGTCGCGGCCGGTGAGCTGCGGTTCGCGGCGCTGATCGGTCATCTGTCGGTGCCGGGGATGCGGGCGACGGCGCGGGAGGTGGCCGCCCGCGCCCGGAAGGTGATCACGCGGGCGGTGGCGGCGCGTTACGGTGACCTGGGCAGTCCGGCGGCGGTGCTGGCGATCCGCGCCGAGGATGTGGGTGAGCGCACTCCCCCGTCGGCGGTCGTGGTCGCCACGGGCGGCGCGGCGGCCGAACCGGCCGTGACCGAACCGGCCGTGGCCGTTCGGGCCTACGCCTGACGCCTCCCGGAGTCCGGGTGGCCGGGCCGTGCGGGAAAGCACCCGAGGCGGTCAGGACGGTGCGGGGCCGAGTCAGTCGAGGGAGTCGACGAAGCGCTCGGCGTCGGCCTCGTCCATGCCGGTCTCTCCCCTGACGAGGAACACCGCCTGCTCGGCGCGGCCGGCGGCCTTGAGGTGGCGGACGCGGGTGGCCAGGTCGGCCGCGGGCTGCGGAGCGGCGATCGGGCCGGGCGCGGCGGGGCCGGGGTGGAGGGGGGCGCGGTACGGCGGGCGCCCCGCGGCGAGGTCGTCGGTGTAGCGTTTGGCGTCGGCCAGGCCGAGACCGGTCTGCTCGCGGACGAGTTTGACGGCCTGGATGGTCTTGCCCGCGGTGATCAGGCTGGTGGCCTGGCGGTGCAGTTCGGCGGGGTCGAGCCGCGGCCGGGGGGCCGATGTGACGGAGCCGCGGTTGGCCCGGCGGATCACCCCGATGAGGAGCGCGGCCGGTATCGCGAGCAGCGCGACCAAGATGATCAGTTCGGTGGGCCCGAGGTTCGCCATGGCGTGATCGTACGCCCGGCGCCGGGACGGCGCGGCGGACACCGCGGACACCGGGGTGCGCCGCTCCGATCCCCCCGGCCCGCGGTCCCCCTCCCCCGCTTCCTCCCGGCGGGGGCGAGGAAGAGACTGTGGCCGGGGGCCGCAGGGGAAGGCGGGTTCTCCTGCCCGCCGGGGCCTTCTCCGGCGGGCCTTTGCCGGGGTGCGGCCGCCGGTGGGCGAAGGCGGAGGCGGTTGTCGGCGCCGGCCGGTACGGTCAGTGGTGATCGAGGAAGGGTGCCTGCGAAGACCATGCGGCCAGCGGAGCTGAATCGTCTCACCGTGCAAGAGTCGGCCGATCGGTATGTGGAGCTGATCCGGGCCAAGACGTCGACGGGTGCGCTGTCACCGTCGACGGCGGAGGTGTACGCGCGCGACGTCGTCACGTTCGTGCGCCTGGCCGGTGAGGAGGCGGTGCTGGACGACCTGACGGGTGAGGACGTCGACGCGGTGCTTCTGGCCTTCGCCCGCAAACCCGACGGGCGGCGCGCCGAGCCGGACGGCCGCCTGCAGTCGGCCTCCTCCCAGGCGCGTTTCCGCCGGTCGGTGTCGGCGTTCTTCAAGCACGCGGCGCTGGCGGGCTGGGTGCAGGTCGACCCGATGACGTCGTCGACGGTGACGGCCAGGGAACGCGGGGGGCTTTCGGCGCAGCGGCGGGCCCTGACGCGTGAGCAGGCCCAGGGGCTGGTCGGCGCGGCCCGCCGGCTGGGGACGCCCGGACAGGAGACGGCCGAGCCGGCCACCGGCCAGGGAGTGCGGCGGGTGCGGCGCGACCAGCGCACCGAGATGCGTGACGCGCTGATCGTGCTGCTTCTGACCGCGGTGGGGCCGCGGGTGTCGGAGCTGGTGCGCGCCAACGTGGAGGACTTCTACACCAACGACGGCGTGCGGTACTGGCGGATCTTCGGCAAGGGCGGCAGGACGCGGGATGTGCCGCTGCCGGCCGATGTGGCGGAGGTGCTGGACGGGTATCTGACGCGGGGTCGTCCCGCGACGCCGGAGAAGGCGCTGCTGCTGTCGTGGCGGGGGCGGCGGCTGGCGCGGGGGGACGTGCAGGCGGTGATCGACCGGGTGCAGCGGTGGGTGGAGGCCGACCGGCGCCGGTCGGTGACGCCGCACGGGCTGCGCCACACCACCGCCACGCATCTTCTGGCCGACGCGGTGGACATGGACGCGGTGCGGCGGGTGCTGGGGCACAGTGACCTGGCGACGCTGGGCCGCTACCGCGATGAGCTGCCCGGGGAGCTGGAGGTGGCGATGCGGTCCCATCCACTGCTGCGCCCGGCGCGCCGCGGCGCGCCGGAAGTCCCGCCGTCCGCTGTTCCGCTCCCCCCGGAGGTAGGTGGGTCAGGCCAGCAGTTCCCCGACGAGGTCGCGCAGTGAGCGGTCGCGGGCGCCGGTCAGGGCGCCGGCGGCGTCGCTTTCCAGCAGGGCGATGAGGGTGTGGACGATGAAGGCGGCGTCGGTTCCGGGGCGGGCCTGGGCGACGAGGCCGGTGAGGTGGTGCAGCGTCTGGTGGGTGAGCCCGGCGGGGCGGCGCGGATTCCCGGGTGGTCCGGGGTGGTGGGGGCGCGGGTGGGCGCGGTCCAGCAGCAGGGCGGCGATGCGTTCGGCGGGTCCGGCGGCCGGGGCGGCGGGCCCGGGGCCAGGGCGGCCGGGGCCGGGTGGTGGAAGGGATGTGGCGGTGTGGTCGTTCATCGCTTCTCCCCTCTGGGGCGTGCCCAGCGGTATAGGCCCATGATTTTACTGTTCTCCCCCGTTTTCGTCGCCGGGGGCGGCCGTGTGACGAGCCCGCCGATGTCACCGGGCGTCACCCGGGGGCGGTCCGGTGCGGCCGTGCCTCGCGGGGGAGGCCGCCGCGGGTGCCGGGGCGAAAAGCCGCAAGGGGGGTTCGCCGGGTCACAGTCCCAGGGCGGCCCGGGTCAGCGCCCGGCACCGGGCCGGGTCGGTGAGCACCTCGGCCGAGGCGGTGAGCTGGTCGATCGACCCGCCGGGCGGCAGTGCCCGTACCCGCGGGTCGGTGATCGCTGCGGTGAACGTCTCAGCGAGCCCTTCGGCCTCCTCCGCCGGTGAGCGCCGCCCGGCCGTCGTCGCGGTGCCGGTGGTCGTCGCGGTGCCGGGCGGCGCGGCTGGTGAGCGTTCGCGCAGGGCCGCCACCTGACGCCAGGCCCGCCGCAGGTGGTCCTGGCGCAGGGACCGGTCTCCGGCGGCCAGTGCCGCCGCCAGCGCGTCGGCGGTCTCGGCCGCGCCCGGCAGCCGGGCGAACGCGCTGCCCAGCCACCTGTCGTACGGGGGCCAGCGCCGCCGCGTCAGCAGTGCCAGGCGCATCAGGTCGCGGGCCAGGCCCGCGGTGAGCGCCGCCGCTCCCAGCTCGTCGCCGACCTCCGAGCAGCGGGCGGCGTGGCCGTACCCCGCGGCCAGGCGCCGCCACTGGGCGGCCAGCACGTAACGCTCCACGTCGGGCGGGTACCGGCGCAGCGCCTGGCGGGCGCGGCCCAGCAGGCCGGCGTCGTCGTGGAAGACCTCCCCGCCGCAGGTGCCGGCCAGCCGCTGCCAGGGAACGGCCAGCCAGTCCAGCAGCCCGATCGGCCGCAGCGGATCGAAGCCGAGCCGCGCCACGAGCCAGGCCCCCGTCTCGGCGACCTCCACACCGCCGGCGCCGAGGATGACGGGGCGGCCGCCGTAGGAGGGCGGCAGGGCGCGGCGCAGCGTGGCGCGCACCGCTTCGCTCCGGCCGGGGCCGGTGAGCACCACCAGCCGGACTCCGTGCCGCGGGCCGGCCGAGGCGGGGGTGTCGAAGGACAGGACCTCCGAACCCTCCCCCAGCAGGGCCGCGGCGTGCGGCACGCCCGCCAGCGCGGGGCCGGCGACCTGCTCGTAGAAGCCACGGGAAAGCGGTAACCCGGGAACGAAATCGAACATCATTTCGTCTACTCTGCCGTTTCGCGGTGCCGTCCGCACCGGGTTTTCCCCCGCGGCTCCGCGGCCGGGTCAGCCGCCGGTCAGGGGCGAGGCGGCCACCGTACGGCGTCGCAGGCCGAGCCGCTCGTAGACGCCGATGGCGGTCGGGTTGTCGCTGTCGACCATCAGCGCGCCTCGGCCGCAGGCGGCGACCAGTTCCGCCAGGACGAACCGGCACACCCGTTCGGCGTGGCCGCGGCCGCGGTGCGCCGGGGCGGTGGCCACACCGGCGACGAATCCCACCTGCGGGCAGGACCAGGCGTCGGCGGCGGTGGCGATCAGGCGGCCCGAGCCGTCCCGCAGGCCCGCCCAGCGGCGGACCCCGGCGACGCCGGGCCTGGCCCACGCCGACGGTGAGGCCTCCTGAAGCAGCGCGGCGACCTCGGCGTCGGCGTCGTCCAGCCACCGCACCCCACCGTCACCGTCACCGTCGCCGGTGGCGGGCGGGGGCGGCCGGTCGGTGTCCATCCACTCGAAACCCACCGGCTCCACCCCCAGAAGGCGCGCCAGCTCCTCCATCAGCGGCCACTCGCCCAGCAGCCGCCACTGCGGCCCCAGCCACGGGGCCAGCGACCGCACCAGGGCAGCGACCTGCGGCGCGGGGCCCCGCACCGCCATCCGGTCGCGCCGGTTGAGGTCCGGGCAGGCCACCGCCAGCGCCTGGCCGCACGTCCAGGCCCGCACCCCGGCCGCGCACCCTGGGCCGCCCACAGCAGCAGCGCGTCGGAACCGCAGGCGCCGACGACGTCGGCGGCGCGGGTCAGCTCGGTGACGGCGCCGATCGTCTCACCGGTCGCCTCACCGGCCGCGGTCACAGGATCGCGCCGGGCCGGTAGGCGGCGGCCTGCGGGTGACGCGCGACGATCTCCTCGATCCGGCCGACGACCGAGCCGACCTGCTCGGCGGCGGCGCCGGTGAACGCGATCCGCTCGGCCAGCAGCTCCCGCAGCCGCGGCGCGTCCAGCGGGAAACGCTCATCGGCGCCCAGGCGCTCCAGCAGCTCGTTGGCGCCGCCCTGCTCACGCATGGCCAGCGCCGACGCCACCGCGTGCTCCTTGATCACCTCATGGGCGCTCTCACGGCCCATCCCGGCCCGCACCGCCGCCATCAGCATCCTGGTCGTCGCCAGGAACGGCAGGTAGCGGTCGAGCTCGGCGGCGATGACCGCCTCGAACGCGCCGAACTCCCCCAGCACCGTCAGCATCGTCTCGGCCAGGCCGTCGAACGCGAAGAACGCGTCCGGCAGCGCCACCCGCCGCACCACCGAGCAGGACACGTCCCCCTCGTTCCACTGGTCGCCGGCCAGCTCGGCGGCCATGGAGGCGTATCCCCGCAGAACGACGGTCAGGCCGTTGACGCGTTCGCAGGAACGGGTGTTCATCTTGTGCGGCATCGCCGAGGAGCCCACCTGCCCCGGCACGAAACCCTCGGTGACCAGCTCGTGCCCGGCCATCAGCCGGATCGTCCTGGCCAGTGAGGACGGCGCGGCGGCCAGCTGCACCAGCGCGGTGAGCACCTCGTAGTCCAGGGAACGCGGATACACCTGCCCCACGCTCGCGAAGCGGCGCGAGAACCCCAGATGGGAGGCGACGGCCTCCTCCAGCAGCGCCAGCTTCTCCCGGTCGCCGCCCAGAAGGTCCAGCATGTCCTGGGCGGTGCCGACCGGGCCCTTGACGCCCCGCAGCGGGTAGCGGCCGATCAGCTCCTCCAGCCGGTCGAACGCCACCAGCAGCTCCTCGGCCGCCGAGGCGAACCGCTTGCCCAGCGTGGTGGCCTGCGCGGCGACGTTGTGGGAGCGGCCCGCCATCACCGTCTCCGCGTGCTCGGCGGCCCGCGCCGCCAGCGCCGCCAGCAGCGCCACACAGCGGTCACGCACCAGGAGCAGGCTGTCGCGGATCTGCAGCTGCTCGACGTTCTCGGTCAGGTCACGGGAGGTCATGCCCTTGTGGACGTGCTCGTGCCCGGCCAGGGCGTTGAACTCCTCGATACGGGCCTTGACGTCGTGGCGGGTCAGCCGCTCACGGGCGGCGATGGAGTCCAGGTCCACCCGCTCGGCGACCTTCTCGTAGTCGGCCACGACACCGGGCGGCACCGCGACGCCGAGGCGGGCCTGCGCCGACAGCACCGCCAGCCACAGGCGCCGTTCGGCCACCACCTTGTACTCGGGAGACCACAGCCGCACCAACTGCGGCGAGGCGTAACGGGCGGCCAGGACATCGGGAATGGGCGGCTTCGCAGTCACGATGCCTCAGTGTATTGGCCCCCGCCACACCGCCCGGCGGCTCCCCCACCCTTCACGCCCGCCCGCCGCCGCGCCGCCCGCTCACCGCGTGAAACACCGCGCGCCGCCGCACCCCCCTTTCACAGGGGGTGCGGCGGCGCGCGGCGAGGAGAGCCTCAGAGAGGGGGCCCTGGGAAAGCTCAGCCCTCCCGGGTGGCCGGCTGCAGATCCGCGGCGTCGTAGACCTTCAGCTCACGGCCGCCGTCACCGCCGCCGCGGCGGCGGCGCAGCCGCTCCTTGGCCCCTTCCAGCATCACGTACAGCGTCGGCACCAGGACCAGCGTCAGGATCGTCGACGACACCAGCCCGCCGATCACGACGATCGCCAGCGGCTGGGAGATGAACCCGCCCGACCCGGTCAGGCCCAGCGCCATCGGCACCAGCGCGAACACCGTCGCCACCGCCGTCATCAGGATCGGCCGCAACCTGCGCCGGCCGCCCTCGACGACCGCCTCCGTGACGCCCATGCCCTGGGCGCGGTACTGGTTGATCAGGTCGATCAGCACGATCGCGTTGGTCACCACGATGCCGATCAGCATCAGCATGCCGATCAACGCCGGCACCCCCATCGGCGTGCCGGTGGCCACCAGCAGCCCGATCGCGCCGGTCGCGGCGAACGGCACCGACACCAGCAGGATCAGCGGCTGGGCGAAACTCCGGAACGTCGCCACCATGATCATGAAGACGATCGCGATCGCCGCGAGCATCGCCAGGCCCAGCTGCCCGAACGCCTCCTCCTGGTCGGCGCTGACGCCGCCCAGGCTCCACTGCGCGCCCGCCGGCAGCGTCAGCTTCTCCAGCCGCTCGTTCAGCGCCGCCGTCACCGCGCCGACGTCCTGGCCGGTAGCCGTGCCCGACACCGTGGCGCTGCGCCTGGAGTCGATCCGGGTGACCTGCGTCGGCCCGGCGGCCCGCACCACCTCGGCCACGTCCGACAGCTTCACCACGCCCGCGGCCGACGGCAGCTTCAGCGCACCGATCTCCTTGAGGTCCTCCGGGGCGTCCCCGGAGCGCAGGATCACATCCTCGCTGCGGCCCTCCACCGTGACCTGGCCCATCGGCGCGCCGCGGAACCGCTGCGCCACCAGCTGGCCGATCTGCGTCTCACTCAGCCCGCGCGCCGCGGCCTTCTTGCGGTCCACCCGCACCTCGACGCGCTCACCGCCGGCCTGCAGGTTGGAGGAGACGTCCCGCAGCTGCGGCAGGTCCGCCATGGCCTTGCGGACCTGCTCGGCCGCGGCCCGCAGCGTCTCGGTGTCGGGCGCCTGCACGATCACCTTCAGCTGGTCCGCCGAGCCGCCCATGCCGCCCTGCGAGGCGCCGACCGTGACGTCCCCGACGCCGCCGAGCCCGGCCAGCCGCCGCCGCAGCGTCTCCTGCACCGCCTCGGCGTCGGCGTCCTCGCGCAGCGTCACCGAGTAGGAGGCGCTGTCGCCCGAGCCGCCGGAACCGCCCAGGAAACCACCGCCGGCGCCGACCGTCACCTGGTACGACGCCACCTGCGGCAGGGAGGTGATGACCTTCTCCACCTTCTTGGCCGCCGCGTCGGTGGTGGCCAGGTCGGTACCGGCCGGCATCTTCTGGCTCACCGACACCGCGTCGCCGCCCGAGGCGCTCAGGAAGTTCGTCTCCAGCCGCCCCGCGAGGCCCATCGTGAGGGCGAACACCACCACACCCACCGCCAGGGTGATGAGGCGGTGCCGGGTGGCGAACCGCAGCACCGGCAGGTAGGCCCGCTGCAACGGGCTGCGCAGCTCCTTGGCCTCGGCCTCCTCCCGCAGCTGCCGCATCCGCTGCGGATCGGCCTTCGGCGTCTTGAGGAACCAGTAGGCCAGCACCGGCACCGCCGTCAGCGACACCAGCAGCGACGCCAGCAGCGCCACCGTGACCGTCACCGCGAACGGCGCGAACAGCTGCCCCACCATGCCGCCGACCACCGCGATCGGCACGAACACCGCGACCGTCGTCAGCGTCGAGGCCGTCACCGCGCCGCTGACCTCCCGCACCGCGGCCAGCACCGCCTCACCCTTGGGCTCGCCGTACTCCAGGTGCCGCTTGATGTTCTCCAGCACCACGATCGAGTCGTCCACCACCCGGCCGACCGCGATCGTCAACGCGCCCAGCGTCAGCAGGTTCAGCGAGTAGTCCCCCAGCCACAGCGCGATCAGCGCGATCACCACCGACAGCGGGATCGACACCGCCGTCACCAGCGTCGAGCGCACCGACAGCAGGAACACCAGGATCACCACGACGGCGAACGCCAGGCCCAAAAGGCCCTCGGTCGTCAGGTCCTCGATCGAGCGCTCCACGTAGGGGGCCTGGTCGAACACCACCGTGATCGCCGAGGCGTCACCGACCGCGCGGACCAGCTCCGGGATCTTCTCCCGCACCGCGTGCGAGATCGCCACCGCGTTGCCGTCGGGCGTCATCGTGACCGACACCCCCAGGCTCGGCTCGCCGCCGGTGCGCGTCAGCGACGTCGCCGACGCGAGCGCCGTCTCCACCGTCGCCACATCCCCCAGCCGGACCGGCTGGGGCCGGGGCGGCGCCGCCACCGCACCCCGCGCCCCCTGCGCGCCGCTCTGAGCACCCTGGGCGCCCGGGGGGACGGCCGTACGGCCCTGCGACTGCGCCTGCTGCGGCGCGGCCGCCGCGGCCGGCGCCAGATACAGGTTCCGCAGATCCTCGATCGAGGAGATCCGCCGGCCCACCTGCACCGTCAGCGACCTGCCGTCGGCCACCAGGCTGCCCGCCGGGATCGGCTGGCCGTTGGCCCGCAGCGCGTCGGCGATCGCGGTCACCGCGATCCCCCGCACCGCCAGCTTCACCGGATCGGGGGTGATGACCACCGTCTCCTTGCGCGTGCCGGTCACCGTCGCCTGCCGCACCCCGGCGATGCCCTGCAGCTGCGGCACCACCAGCCGCTCCAGCCTCTCGGCCATCACCTGCTCGTCCCCGCCGGTGCCCACCGCCAGCGTCATCACCGGGATGTCGTCGGTGCCGCCGGAAAGGACCTGCGGATCGACGCCCTCCGGCAGCCGCGCCGAGATCCGCGACAGCGCCTGCTGCATCTTGGCGACCGAGTCGTCGATGTCGGTGCCGTAGGCGAACGCCACCTGCACCTGCGCCGACCCCTCCCGCGAGGTCGACGTCACCTCCTCCACCCCGGCCAGGCCCTGGAAGGCGTCCTCGATGGGCGCGGTGACCTGCTCCTCCACGATCTCCGGGGACGCCCCCGGATAGGAGGCGAACACGAACGCCCCGGGAAACGACAACGACGGCAGCAACTGCTGCTTCAACGACGGGATCGCGAAAGCGCCGAACGCGCTCAACACGACCGCGATCAGGATCACGAGGCTGCGGTTGGCGAGGCTCAACCTGGCCAGGGCGGTCATGGGGGCCGACTCCTAGGGGACGTCACAGGGAATTCCGCCCCACACTAACACTTAGCCTCAGGCGAATATTCAGTCACATCCGATGTTCCTGATAACCTTCTCAGGAAGCGAGAGGTGCACGTGAACGACGAACGCGACCAGCTGATCGACCGCATCAGCACCACCCAGCGCGACCTGGGCCGCCTGATCACCCGGCACCACCACTCCCCCCTGTTCGACTCCAACCTCACGATGCGCCAGCTGAAGGTCGTCCTGCTCCTGTCCTGCCAGGACTCCGCCTCCGGCCAGGACCTCGCCCACCACCTCGGCGTCGGCCTGGCCACCGTCACCGGCATCGTCGACCGCCTCGTCGCCCACGGCCTGGTCACCCGCCGCGAAGACCCCCACGACCGCCGCGTGCGCCGCATCCAGCTCACCCCCCGCGGCCGCGCCCTCACCGAGCAGATCTCCGACGCGGGCCTCGCCGACTTCCGCCGCCTCCTGCAACGCCTGGACACCCCCACCCTCCACGACCTGGCCGCCGTCCTGGCCAAACTCCACACCGCCGCCGGCGCCCTGGCCACCGGCCACTGACCCCCGCCCCGGCCCGGCCCTTCCGCCGCCTCACCCCCGGCCCCCGCCGCACCGCCACCGCCCCGTCCAGACCGCCACCCGAAAGACGACCATGCCCGCCTACCTGGACACCCTCTTCTCCCTCACCGGCCGCACCGCCCTCGTCACCGGCGCCTCCTCCGGCATAGGCCACGCCATCGCCGAAGCCCTCGGCCGCGCCGGCGCCTCCCTCGTCATCACCGCCCGCCGCCCCGGCCCCCTCACCCAGGCCGCCGAACGCCTCACCACCCTCGGCATCCCCACCACCGCGATCCCCGCCGACCTCGCCGACCCCTCCGCCATCGACGACCTGTGCCGGCAGGCCACCGCCTCCCTCGGCGACATCGACATCCTCGTCAACAACGCCGCCAACAACATCCGCCGCCCCCTCGACGACCTCACCGCCCACGACTACGACCACACCCTCGCCGTCAACCTCACCGCCCCCTACCTCCTGGGCCGCTTCTTCGGCCCCCGCATGGCCGCCCGCGGCTGGGGCCGCATCATCAACCTCGGCTCCCAGCAGTCCCTCAGAGCCTTCGGCGACAGCGGCGCCTACGGCATCGCCAAAACCGCCGTCACCGGCCTCACCCGCTCCCAGGCCGAGGCATGGTCCCCGCACGGCGTCTGCGTCAACACCCTCATCCCCGGCTTCACCCTGACCCCCCTCACCCGCCCCGCCCAGGCGATCCCCGGCCGCGTCGAAGCCCTCGCCGCCCGCACCATGAACCGCCGCAACGCCGTCCCGGCCGACTACGCCGGCATCGCCGTCCTCCTCGCCTCCCCCGCCGGCGCCCACATCACCGGCCAGGCCATCTGCGTCGACGGCGGCTTCTCCGCGCACTGAGCCCGCGAGGGGGCGCCGGTGTCTGGACCGAGGAGTGAGCGAGCGCAGCGAGTGAACGACGAGGGAAGACACCGGGCTTGAGACCGGGCTTGAGTCCCCGAGCCGCGACGCGCCAGCGCCGCCATGAGCCCGCCTGGGGCGCCCTACCTCGTCGCTGTCTGTTCTTGGTGTTTTTTGGGATTTTCATCGGTCCGATCGGCTTTACGAAGTAGATCAATAAATGTTCCGGGCCGGGCGGACGCGCCGCCCGGCCGCCGCGAGGTGTGAGACGCCCGCTGGCGGGCAGCGGTCTCCGCGCAGCTCAGCGCCATACGGCCCCCGCCCGCCCCCACCGCCCCGCGCGGCCCCGGGCCCCGCGGGACCGTACGGCGCCGCGCCCGCCCACGGACCGAACCATCCCCCGGGCGGCCGGGACCCCCGACCCGGCCGCCCGGGGAACCGATACCAGAAAAGAGACACGGTGGCCCAGCAAGGAAGCATCGAC
Organism: Streptosporangium sandarakinum; assembly: GCF_050942225.1. Lineage (NCBI taxonomy): Bacteria > Bacillati > Actinomycetota > Actinomycetes > Streptosporangiales > Streptosporangiaceae > Streptosporangium > Streptosporangium sandarakinum. The sequence continues at coordinate 3,706,448 of NZ_CP192034.1, read as the reverse complement.
TCACCCACCGGCCCGGACACGGCGCCCCGGACGCAATCTCCCTCCTCCCCCGCCGTCCTGCCCGTCGGCGTGGAGGAGGAGTTCTTCCTCATGGATCCCGACACCGGGCAGACCGCCCCTCGCGCCTCGGCCGTCCTGGCGACCGTACGGCCGCGCCAGCGCGAGCTCACCCAGCGGGAGTTCACCACCTGCCAGGTCGAGATCGCCTCCAACCCCCACACCGACCTCGGCCTGCTGCGCGCCGAACTGACCGACCTGCGCACCGAACTGGCCCGCGCGGCCCGCGACGCCGGATGCCGCCTGATCGCCTCCGGCTCGGCGCCGCTGGAGCACTCCGCCAGCGGCGCCCGCCTCACCGACAACCCCCGCTACAAGTGGATGGCCCACGAGTACGGCGCCATGGCCCGCGGCGAGAACTGCTGCGGCTGCCACGTCCACGTCGAGGTGCCCGACCGGGAGGAGGCCGTCCAGGTCTGCAACCACCTGCGGCCCTGGCTGCCCACCCTGCTGACGCTGACCGTCAACTCCCCCTTCACCGGCGGCGCCGACAGCCGCTACGGCAGCTGGCGGGCGATGGCCTTCTCCCGCTGGCCCAGCGCCGAGCTGCCGCCCTACTTCGAGTCGGCCGCCGACTACGCCGCCACCCTGCAGGCCCTCATCGGCTCGGGCGCCATCCTGGACGAGGGCATGGTGTACTGGCTGGCCCGCCCCTCCCACCACCTGCCCACCGTCGAGGTCCGGGTGGGCGACGTGTGCCCCACGGTGGAGGAGTCGGTCGCCTTCGCCGCCCTCGTGCGAGCCCTGGTGACGACCGTGCTGGACGACGTCCGCGCCGGAGTGCCCGCGCCCCGGCCGCACGAGCCGGTCCTGCACGCCGCCTACTGGCGGGCCGCCCGCGACGGCCTGGAGGGCCAGGGCCTGGAGCTGACCTCGGCCACCCTGGTGCCGGCCTGGCGGCTGACCGAACAGCTCCTGGAACGCGTCCGCCCCGCCCTGTCGGCCGCGGGCGACACCGACATGGTCGTGGACTACCTGTCGCGGCTGCACGAGACGGGCTCGGGGGCCGCCCGGCAGCGGGCCGCCTTCGCCGAGCGCGGCAGCTTCGCCGACGTCGTGACGGCGCTGAGCCGGCAGACCGCGCCGCTGGCCGGCTGACCCGCCTGCCGGCGCGGCGGCTCTCACCGGGGCGGCCGGGCCAGGCCGCCCCGGGGCCGGCCGGCGAGGCCGGCAGCCGTCCGCCGGGCACCACGCCCCGGCCCGCCCACCAGAACGACCGACCGGCCACCCAGGACGACACGGGCACAGAACCCGAACGGTGACACCCTTGACCCGCGACCCGGACGGCGCCACCCCCGCACCCCGTCCCTTTTGCGGCTTTTGGCCAAGGATCTCCGTACGGCCGGGACGATCTCCCGGTGGACGAGGAGAGTATGACTGATCTACTCTTCCGGTATGACGAAGCGGATCACCATCTCCCTGCCCGACGACCTCGCCGACGAGGCCCAGGGATCGGGCAACGCCTCCGGCTACATCGCCGGCGCCCTGCGCGAACAGCGCCGCATCCGCGACGGCATGGCCGCCCTGGAACGCCTCTGGGGCCCCGGCTGGGCCGACGGCATCAGCGACGCCGACCGCACCCGCGCCAGCCGCCTGTTCGACACCCCACCCGAGCAGGCCCGCCCCGCCGACACCCGCCGCCCCTCCCAGGACGTGGCGTGAACACCGGACCCGAAGGACTCACCGGCCACGTCCTCGACTACGACGCCCTCTGCCACCTCCTCGACGGCAAAAGCGACTACGGCCGGGAGATCGTCCGCCAGTCCGTCCTGCGCAACACCACCCTCCTGCTGCCCGCACTGGCCGCCCAGTGCGCCGCCGCGCTGCGCCCCGCCCAGACCGACGCGCTGCTGGCCGTACCGGTGATCACGATCGGCGCCCTCACCGCCGCCGACGTCGCCGCCACCACCCGCCTCGGCCCCGCCCTGACCGCCCCCTCCCGCAGACGCCCGCCCGGCGGCGAACTCGTCGCCGCCCTCGCCGCCACCCACGCCGTACTGCTGGCCGAATCCCGCGGCGGATGGCGCATCGTCACCCCCACCCCGCACCTGTACGACGGCGCACCCGGCGTCCGCCTGGAGATCCTCCCCTGAACACCCCCGGCAGAGCCGCGCCCCCCTCCCCTCCTCCGCCGGGCCACCCACCCCCGCGAGCCCCCCGCGAAGCCCCCGAACGGCCACCCGGCGGCCCACCGGACGCGCCCGGGAAAGAACCGCGGATGACAGGCCCCGCGAGTCACCCCTAAAGTGGAGCGCGTCAGCACCCCTCCGATCCACGCAGGTCCCCCACCGTGCCCACCGATCCCCCGGGGTTCGAGCTGCCACTGCGGCTCCTCCTCGGCTTCCGCGTCCTCATCGACGACCTGCACGCCGAACTCGCCCGCCAGGGCCACCCCGACATGCGGCCCATGCACGGCTTCGTACTGCAGGCCATCGGCCGCGGCGGCACCACCGCCGCCGACCTCGGCCGCATACTGGGCATCTCCAAGCAGGCCGCCGGCAAGACCATCGACACCCTCCAGAACCTCGGCTACGTCGAACGCGGCCACGACCCCGGCGACGCCCGCCGCAAAGTCGTCCGCCTCACCCCACGCGGCATCGACAGCCTGATCCGCTCGGCACAGATCTTCGACGAACTACGCGCCCGCTGGGCCGCCGTCATCGGAGCGGAACGGCTACGCGCCCTGGAGGCCGACCTGCGCGCCCTCACCCCCGGCGACCTCTTCCGCCTCGACGTACCAGGCTGGTTCGGCGGCCACCACTGACCACCAGGCCACCACTGACCACCAGGCCACCACTGACCACCAGGCCACCACTGACGGCCAGGCCACCGCCGATCACCAGGCCACCGCCGAGCCCGCAAGACCGCAAGACGGCCGCTCACCCCGCGACGGCCACCCCACCGGAACGGTCGGCGGCCACCCGGACCGCCACCGCCGCCAGCATCGTCCCCGTCAGATAACGCCACACCCGCGCCCACCCGGGCCGCCGGCCCAGAAACCCCGCCACCGACCCGGCCGACACCACGATCAACGCGTTCACCGACACCGCCACGGTGATCTGCACCAACCCCAGCACCAGGCTCTGCGCCGCCGCGCCACCCCGCGCCGGATCCACGAACTGCGGCAGCACCGACACGTACAGCACCGCGATCTTCGGGTTGAGGAGATTCGTCACCAACCCTCCGGAGAACAACCGCCCCGCATCCTCGGCCCGCACCACACCCTCGGCCCGCGCCGCGAACCCGCCCGGAACCACCGCGGCACCCGGCCGCACCGCCTGCCACGCCAGCCACAGCAGATAGGCCGCCCCGGCGAACTTCACCGCCGTGTACAGCCCCGGCACCACCGCGAACACCGCCGCCAGCCCCGCCACCGCCGCCAGCAGATACACCGCGAACCCCGCGGCCACCCCCGCCAGCGCGATCAGACCCGCCCGGCGGCCCTGCCCCACCGACCGCGACACCAGATGAACCATGTTCGGCCCCGGCGTCAGAACCACACCCAGCGCAACCCCCGCGGCCCCGACGACCGCACCCGTGGACACCATGACCGCATCCTCACCCCACCCCGTCACCCCGGGAAACAGCCAATCCCGCCAAGTGGCCCACCCCCGCCGCACAGACCCGGCACGGCGGTTTCACCCCCACCCCACAGTGGCAGGCTCACAACCATGGACGAGGAATGGGACCTGGTGGTCATCGGAGGCGGCCCCGCCGGATCAGCCGCAGCCCTGCAAGCCAGGCGGATCCGCCCCGACGCACGCATCCTCCTGCTGGACCGCGCGGACTTCCCCCGTGACAAGGCCTGCGGCGATGGCATCGCCGCCCACGCCCGCGACGAACTCGCCCACCTCGGCCTCGACGGCATCATCGACGACTACCGCCCCACCCCCCGGCTGGCCGTCATCTCCCCCGGCGGCGCCCGCGTCGAAGCCGCCGTCGCCCGCCCCAACCACGTCGTCCCCCGCACCGTCTTCGACGCCCGCCTCATCGACGCCGCCCGCGCCCACGACATCGAAGTCCGCCGCCACCGCGTCCGCACCCTCACCACCCGCGGCGGACTCCCCCTCATCGACGACACCATCACCGCCCGCACCGTCATCGCCGCCGACGGCGCCAACTCCACCGTCCGCCGCCTCCTCGGCCTGCCCCCCTCCCCCGACCGGCACACCGCCATCGCCGTACGCGGCTACGCCGACGTCCCCGCCGACGACGACACCCAGCTCATCGCCATGCAGAAAGACGGCTGGCCCGCCTACGCCTGGTCCTTCCCCATCGGGGACGGCACCGCCAACGTCGGCTTCGGCATGCTGCTGCCCCGCCTGCGCGCCACCGGCCTGCCCGGCCGCCAGGTACTCCACGGCCGCCTGGCCGAACTGCTGCCCCACCTGCCCGCCCGTGACCTGCGCGCCCACCACCTGCCCCTGTCCCCCGGCCGCCCCCGCCCCGGAGCCGGCCGCGTACTCCTCGCCGGCGACGCCGCCGGCCTCATCAACCCCCTCACCGGCGAAGGCATCTACTACGCCCTCGTCTCCGGCCGCCTGGCCGGCCAGGCCGCCGCCCACGCCGGCACCGACCCCCTGACCGCCTACCGCCGCGCCCTGCGCGCCACCCTCGGACGCCACCTGCGCACCACCGACGCCCTCCACCTGGCCGCCCAGTCACCCGCCTTCATCGACGCCGCCGTCACCACCGCCGCCCACCGCCCCGAGGTCTTCGACCTCCTCGTCGAGGTCGGCCTGGGCTCCGGCACCGTACCGCCGCCACTGGCCTGGGCCGTGGCCCGCCGCTGGCTGGCGGCCGCCCTCCCCCTGCCCGGACGGCGCCACCACACCCCCTGAACCCGCCCCGCCCCCGGGTACGGACCTCACACCCCGGGCCGTCCCACACCTCACCGCGCGGACCCCGCACCGGACATCAGAGCAGGCGCACCTCACGCACCGCCGCCGCCGGAGCCATGAAGTCCAGCATCCGCATCCCCTCCTCCTCCAGCGCCGCCCGCTCCGCCGCCGCCACCAACTCGAACAGATCCACCTCCAGCACCGCCTTCCCCCGCGCCGACCGCACCGCCCACAACCCCCGCACGAACCCGTCCACCAGCACCGTCGCCCTGATGATGCCGTTGACGGTGAACACCCGCCCCCGGTAGGCGTCGGCCATCATCCGCACGCGGGTCCGCTCGGCGAACGACAGCAACGTGTTGTCGAACTCCGCCAGGTAACGCACCGGAGCCGGAACATCGGGATCGGGCCGCGGCGCCTCCGGCAGGTCCACCAGCCGCGCCCCGTCCTCGGTCACGAACGACCGCAACCCCATCCCCTCCACCACCTCACCCAGCCGGGTCAACCCCGACCACTGCTGCAGGTCCATCACCGTGGCCGGACCATAAGCGGCGAGATAACGCCGCACCATCTCCGCCGGCCCGCCCCGCCCGTCCAGCGGACGGCCCAGCCACGCCTCGGCGCTGGTGTGCGCGGGCTTGCCGCCCACCCCCCAGATCCCCCGCGGCGGCACCTGCACCAGCGCCACCCTCGCCCGCACCAGATGCACCAGGTCAGCCGCGGGCGCCTCCGGCCACCGCTCCTCCAGCAGCCGGCCCAGCTCCGCGAAGGTCAGCGGCCGCTCCTCCACCAGAGCCCGCCCCGCGGCCTCCGCCGCCTCCACATCCACCCCGGCCAGCCTCCTGCCCACCGGACCACGCAGCACCCGATCCAGCACCGGCCGCAACAGCGGACGCAACACCAGGCAGTCCTCGGCGGTGACCAGATGGATGGTCGAACGCATCAACGCCAACCGCACCACCCGCCGCTCCCGCAGGAGATCCGACAGCTCCTCATGGGTGAAACCCGCAAGACGCGACCACAACCCGACGTACGGCGGGTCCGGCGCCTGCGCCTGCATGCCGTACAGATGCCGCACCGCCTCCAGCGCCGTCAGCGGCGAACGCCGCAGCAGCAACTGCCGCTCCAGCGTGGCCCGGTTCAAAGCACGGAGGCCGAGCACCTCGGGCATGAGAAGTCCCTTTCCGTCGGGGGGCACGGAATCCGCACCCTATCGAGACGGCGACCACCCCGCTCCACCCCTCACACCCGCTCCAGCGCCCGGTACGGCGGCGGCGGCAACTCCACCTCCACCCGGTCACCGGCCCGCACCGCACCACCGGCCACCACCACACCCATCACCCCCGCCCGGCGCACCACCCGGCCCTCCTCGTCCCGCCCCACCACCCGCGCCAGCAACCCCGACCGGAACGCCTCGATCTGCGCGCACGGATTACGCAATCCCGTCACCCGCACCACCGCCTCCCCACCCAGCCGCAGCAACGCCCCCGCCGGCAACCCCAGCAGGTCCACCCCGCGCGTGGTGACGTTCTCCCCCAGCTCCCCCGGCCCCACGGAGAACCCCGCCGCCCGCAGTTCCTCGTGCAGCTCGGCGTGGATCAGGTGGACCTGGCGCAGATTCGGCTGGGAAGGGTCCCGCGCCACCCGGGAACGATGCCTGACCGTCACCCCCAGGTGCGCGTCCCCCTCCACCCCCAGGCCCGCGAGCAGCCGGATCACCGGCTCGCACCCCTTGCTGAAGGTGTGTCCCGCGCTACGGCTCACCGCCGTCACATACGCCCCGCCCACCGGCCGCTCCCTCCTCGCTGGGTTCTCTTCTTCCATGATCATTTTCGTATCTCGGCGATCGCCTTTACGATGTAGATCATAAAGGATCGCGGCCGATCCGGTACAGCACGTGGCGGCGCAGCGGGCTGCCGGCGGGCACCCTCGGGTGGTCGAAGTCGTCGGCCGGGTCCCGCCTCATGCCCAGCCGCTCCATCACCGCCCGCGACCGCAGGTTCCCCACCGCCGTCATCGACACGATCTCCCGCCGCCCCGCCGGGCCGAACCCGTACTCCAGCGCCGCCCGCGCCGCCTCGGTGGCGTAGCCCTGCCCCCAGGCCCGGCGGGACAGCCGCCAGCCCACCTCCAGCGCCGGGGTGAAGTGCGCCTCGAACCGCTGCCACGCCAGCCCGGTGAACCCGATGAACTCCCCCGTCGCCCGGACCTCCAGCGCCCACAGGCCGTAGCCGTGCTCGTCGAACGCCACCTCGATCCGGCCCACCATCGCGTCGGACTCCTCACGCGTCAGCGGCGCGGGAAAGTGCCGCATCACCTCGGGGTCGGCGTTCAGCTCGGCGAACGGCTCCAGGTCCGTCTCCCGCCATCTGCGCATGACCAGCCGCTCCGTCTCCACGATCCCCTCCCCTGCTCTGCGGCGCTTTTCACCGGGCGCCGCACCGTGACCGGACAGGCCGCCGGTGGTGCGCTGACCTGCGTGGACACGGCGGACGGCGATCCGGCCCCGACACGCCACCGCATCATGGCGGAATAACCTCCGCCGGACGTCGGTTACAGTAATCGTGCCGATGTGGTTTGTGTCCCCCGGGCCGCAAATTACCGCCTTCACGGAATACCGTTCGGCTGGAGCCGTGTTGTGCCTCTCGCCGAGGAGGCGACCGCCACATCGGCACTAAACGTCCCGCCCCGCGAGCGCTCCGGCGCCGCGGGGCGGTCCTTTTTCCCGGCCCGTTCCCCGCTCGCCCCGCGCCTCGGCACGCCCCGGACTCGCCCGAGCGGCCCTCCATGCCTTTCATCCGGGTTCGTGTCATCGGCCACGAAGCGGCCGTGAGTGACGTCGCACCCGCAGCGGAAAAAGCCGGTGAACTTCCGTCCCATTCGCCGCATCCAATCCGTACGTGAACACAATGACGAAGACGCTCACGACCGCCGCCCTGTCCGTGGCCTCCGCCGCGACACTGTTCGCCGCGCCCGCCGCCCACGCGACCACCGGAGGCAAGACCGCCTGCCCCACTCCGAGCAAGGCGGAGATCAAGCGTTCCGACGGCTCCAAGGTCGACGAGCCCGCGAGGGGCGCCACCGCCATCAGAGGCGTACGCGTCGGCCACATCCCCAAGGGCTTCACCTACGGCGGGGTGGTGACCGGCAAGCACGACGGCGTCACCGAGTACGGCTACCAGTGGGGGGACGACCGGGCGAACGCCGACCCCCGGCAGCGAAGCCTGTGGGTGCGCGTACTGTGCTGGCCGGACGCCAGGAGGCTCGCGAACCTCAAGCGCCTCCCCGTGACCTACGGAACCTTCACCGGAGACGTGAGGACCGCGACGATCGGCGGTCGCCGGGTGCTGACGAAGGAGGGCGACGGCGCGCTCGGCGACGGGCGGTACGTCGGCTGGGTCGAGCGGAAGGGGGTCGTCGTCACCGTGATGGCCAGCACGCCGCTCGTCGCCGGACTCGACAGGATCGTCGCCGGCATCCGTCTGCCCTGACCGCTCCTGCCCCGTGCCGGCCGTCCGAGGACCGGCGGATGGACGTCACCGGCAGGGGGCGAGGTGGGAGACCGCGAGGCTCATCCCTCGGCGCCACCGCGTAGGGTCTCCTCCATGCAGGGCATGGTCACGATCCGCGAGGCGGGGCCCGGCGACGGGGACGCCCTCGGCGAGATCCACGCGATCTCCTGGGGCGTCTCGCACGGCCCGTTGTGCGCGCCGAAGGTCGCCGCCGCCGGTGTCCAGGAACGGCGCACCAAGTGGAACGCCATCCTGGCCGAGGACAAGGGCAAGGACACGATTCTGCTCGCGCTCCTGGACGATCGCCCCGGAGCCTTCGCCCGCTTCGGGGCCTCCTCCCGCCCCGGCCTCGCGGAGATCCACACCTTCTTCGCCCACCCGGACGTCTGGGGCAGCGGCCTGGCGGCGGCCCTGCTGGCCGCCGCTTTGGGCCGGCTGCGGGAGGCCGGCCATGACCGCGTGCATCTGTGGACGCTTCGGGATTCAGCCCAGGCGCGCCGTTTCTACGCCAAGAACGGCTTCGGCGAGACCGGCAGGCGACACGACCACGACTTCGGCGAGGGCCCTCCGCTCGCCCTCGTGGAACTGGAGCGAACCGTGCCCGGCCCCGGCCTGTGACGAACGGAGGAGGTCTCCCGCGTCCTCATCGGCGGAACGGAGGCGGTGGTGCTCGGCGGCATCCGGCGGACGGCGCGGGCCACCGGGAGACCGTGCAAGGCCCCGTGCGGGCGCGTCGCGGCCGCCGCGACGCGCGCGGAAGGCGGATGGCTTTGCCTGCGGGCTTGGAGAAGGGCTACAAACGTGGGGACCCCGCTTGTGCGGGTGCGCACAGCCGCCGGCCCCCGGGTCACCGCCTAGGGTGGTGAAACCCGTCCTGCAAGAGGAGAGCCCGTGCTCTACCGCCTGACCAAGATCGTCAGCGCCCCCTTCCTGCACCTGCTGTGGCCGACCACGGTCACCGGTGCCGAGCACGTACCCGCCTCCGGCCCGGCCATCCTGGCCTCCAACCACCTGTCGGTCCTCGACTCCACCTTCCTGCCCCTGGTGCTGCCCCGCCAGGTCCGCTTCGTCGCCAAGGCCGAATACTTCACCGGCAACCCCGTCACCGCCGCGTGGATGCGCGCCACCGGGCAGATCAGCATCGACCGCCAGAGCCCCACCGCCGCCCAGGACATGCTCGACGCCGCCGCCCGGGTGCTGCGCGGCGGCGAGCTGTTCGGCATCTACCCCGAGGGCACCCGCTCGCCCGACGGCCGCCTGTACCGCGGCAAGGTCGGGGTGGCCTGGCTCGCCCTGGAGACCGGCGCGCCGGTGGTGCCGGTGGGGATGATCGGCACCGACAAGGTGCTGCCGATCGGCGCCTCGGTGCCCAAGCTCGGCCGCATCGGGATCCGCATCGGCAAGCCGCTGACGTTCACCGGCTCGGCCACCAGCGCCCGCGACCGGCGCCGGGTGACCGACGAGATCATGACGGCCGTCCAGGAGCTGTCCGGGCAGGAGTACGCCGGCGGCTACGCGCCCAGCCGCAGCGCAGGCTGACCTGGCCCGCCCACCGTCATCCATCCGGCCGCGCCGCCGTACCGCCGTCCTGCCCGCGGCGGTCACCGCAGGCGGTGCCCGGGGCGGCCGTTCACGGCGGGACCGGTCGCGCCGGACGGTAGGCTGTCGCCCCCAGGGGAGCCGGATCCGACCGACGGGGGGTGGCCGAAGGTGCCACGCGGCAGGACGATCGCGATCACATCCGCGGCGGTGGTGCTGGTGGCCGCAGGCGGCGGCGCGGGCGCCTGGTGGCTGCTGCACACCCGCGGCACCCCGCAGGAGACCGCCCAGCGCTTCACCCGGGCCTGGCATAGCGGCGACCTGGCCGCCATGCGCGCCGAGCTCGGCAAGGCCGACCCCGCCTTCGAGGCGACCTACCGCGTCATGGCCGACAAGCTCGGCGCCGAACGCACCGAGGTACGGCTCGGCCAGGTCAGCCGGACCGGCGACGACACCGGCCGGGCCGGCTACACCGCCACCGTCACGCTGAAGAGCGGCGGCCGGTGGAGCTACTCCGGCGCCCTGGAGCTGGCGGTCGTCGACCGCAACTGGCGAGTGGTCTGGTCCCCCGCCGCCGTCCACCCCGACCTGGCCCCGGGCCGGTCGTTCGCGCTCAAGGCCCGCTGGCCGCAACGGGCCGAAATCGTCGCCGCCGGCGGCGAGCGCATCGACGACGGCTCGGCGGGCGGCTCGGTGCAGCAGCTCGTCGGCTACCTCGACAAGGCCACCGCCAAGGATGCCAAGGCCCTCGGCGCGCCGTACGCCACCGGAGACACGGTCGGCAAGGACGGTCTGCAGCTGGCCTTCCAGCGGCGCCTGGCCGGCGTACCCGCCACCGAGATCCGGATCGTCGACTCCGGCGGCAAGACCGTCAAGAAGGCCGGTGAGATCGCCGGCCGCGACGGCGAGCCGCTGCAAACCAGCCTGGACCTGCGCGTGCAGCGCGCCGCGACCGACGCGGTGCGCGACCTGAAGAAGACCGCCTCCCTGGTGGCGGTCAAGCCGTCGTCGGGGGAGATCCTCGCCGTCGCCAACAACCAGGGCGGCTTCAACCGCGCCCTGATGGGCAACTACCCGCCCGGCTCCACCCTCAAGGCGGTCACCGCGGTGGCTCTCCTGGCCGAGGGCATGAAGCCGGGCGACCGCACCACCTGCCCCAAGGACGTCAACGTCGGCGGCCTGCCGATCCGCAACTCCCATCACGCCGGCTACGGCTCGGTGACCCTGTCGGACGCCTTCGCCTACTCCTGCAACACCACCTTCGCCCCGCTGGCCGCCAAGCGGCTGGGCGCGGCCAAGCTGCTGAAGACCGCCGAGCTGTTCGGCTTCAACACCCCGCTCGACATCGGCGTCCCCGCCGCCAAGGGCTCCTTCCCCCCGGCGGCCGGCGACGCCGAGCTGGCCGCCGAGTCCTTCGGTCAGGGCCGCATCATCGCCAGCCCGCTGGTGGTCGCCTCGGTCGCCGCGGCCCTGGCCGACGGGACCTGGCGCCCGCCGACGCTGGTGCCGTCCGTCAAGCAGGACGCCGCGCCGCGCGAGCTGCCCGACGGGGTCGTCCCCGACATGCACCGGATGATGTCGGCGGTGGTCACCAAGGGCACCGCCAAGGACGCCGGGCTGCCCGCCGGCACCCGCGGCAAGACCGGCACCGCCGAGTACGGCCCGCAGGACGACCTGAAGACCCACGCCTGGTTCATGGGATTCCGGGGTGACCTCGCCTTCGCGGTGATCGTCGAGGAGGGCAGCGGCGGCGGAGCCGTCGCCGCCCCGGTGGCGGCCCGCTTCCTGCGCGCGCTGACCTGAGAGGCGAGCCGGACGGGGGGATCAGGGCCGCCGGGCGGAAGCGACGAAGATCGGCAGAGCCAGGAACATGCGGCCGGCCCGGGCGCGCTCGGTCTGCTCAGTAGCCCAGGCCGCCTCCTGTTCGACGGTGATGGCTCCGCCGGCACGGGCGGCCTCGGCGATCCCGGTGAGCATGGGGAGCATGGTCACGTCGGTGAAGACACCGGTATGGACTTCCACGGCGACGTCGTCGAACCCGGCGTCGAGCAGCAGGTTGCGGTAGCGGCGGGCGGCGCGGGGGTCGGCCGTCTGGTCGGCGCGGGCGTGCACGATGGTGCGGGTGAGCGCCGGATCGTCGGAGTCGATGAGGAATGCGTCCCAGTCCTGGCCGATCAGGACGATCCGCCCGCCGGGCACGAGCACTCGCGTGGCCTCCTCCAGCGCTTTCCCGGCGTCGGCGAGGTCGTGGAAGACCTTGTCGGCCCGGTACCCGGCCACCGTGCCGTCCTGGAGAGGCAGGTCACAGGCGTCGCCGACGCGGAAGTCGGCGTCCGGCCGGCGGCGGCGGGCCGCCGAGATCATCTGCTCGCTGAGGTCCACCCCGATCGCCCGCGCACCCAGTTCCGTCAGCTCGGCCACCGCCCGGCCGGCGCCACAGCCCACGTCCACCACGCCCGCGCCGGCCGGGTGGTCGAGCAGCTCGTAGGACCGGGCACGCAGCGCGGCGGCACCCGGCAGGGCGTCGGCCGCATCCAGCATGCGAATGAGCGATTCCATGTGATCAGATGTAGTCGTCGATCTGGACATGGCAGCCAGCATGCGACTTAATGTCGACATGAAGTCAAGTGCGACGATGAGCATCGGGGACATCGCGGCACGGTTCGGCCTGGCAACGCACGTCCTGCGGCACTGGGAGGCGATGGGCCTGCTGACACCGGCCCGTATCGGCGGGGACCGCCGCCGGTACGGCACCGAAGACCTCTATCGCGTGGCGGCCATCCTGCGCGCCAAGGAGGCCGGCTTCAGCCTGGACGACGTTCGCGAGATGATCACCGCGTCCGATCCCGCGGAACGGCGCGCCGTCCTGGTGCGACAGCGGGCCGAGCTCGCCCGTCGCATCGCCGAGGCCCAAGTCTCGCTTGAGCTCATCGACTGCGCGCTGGACTGCGATCACGAAGACCTGTCCAGTTGCCCGCACTTCCAGGCCATCCTGGCCGAGCGCATCTCCCCCGCTCCCCCGACGCACGTCCGCGTGTGACGACCCGGGTCCGCCACGGTGCCGGCCGCACGCTGCGGAGGAGATGCGGCGGCTGATCCTGGGGCCGCTCGGGCTGTCGGGCACCGTGGCGCCGGACGCCTCGCCGGAGATCGCCGCGCCGCACGCCCGCGCCTACTACCGGTACGAGGAGGCCGGCGAGCGGAAGACGATCGACGTCACCCGCCAGAACCCCTCCTGGGTCTCCACCGGCGGTGACATGATCTCGACCACCCAGGACCTGCACACGTTCATCGGCGTTCCGGAAGGCCCAGCGGAGGCTCCTCTGAACGGAGTCACGATCGGGCAGGCGGGCGGCGTCCTCGCCGGCATGCGGAAAGGCCGCGCTCCCGCGGGCGATGCGGGGGCGCGGCCTTTCCGGCTTCTCCGGTCCCGGTCAGGTGACCGGACGGCGGTGACCCGTCAGGAGGCGCTGACCTTCTGTCCGTCGGTCTCCCCGGCCGCCTGCGCGGGCAGGTCGAGGCTGTCGCGCAGCTGGGCGGGCCGCAGGAACGCCGCGGCGATGAGGCCGACCACGGCGATGCCCGCCGAGATCAGGAAGATGTGGCCGGTGGCGTCGCCGTAGGCGGCCCGGACGATCGCCTTGACCGGCTCGGGCAGCGCGGCGATGTTGAGGCTGCCGCCGGCCGCCGATCCGCCGCTGACCGGGATGTGGGCCTTGGCAAGGCCCTCGGTGATGCCGGTGGCGACGCGGTTGGCCAGGACGGCGCCGAGCACCGAGACGCCGACGGTGCCGCCGAGGGAGCGGAAGAAGGTGATCGCGCCGCTGGCGGCGCCGATCTCCCGCAGCGGGACGGTGTTCTGCACGACCAGCACGAGGTTCTGCATGGACATGCCGACGCCGACGCCGACGCCGAGCATGTACACCGAGATCAGCGGGATCGGGGTCTCGTGGTCGATGGTGGCCAGGCCCGCGAAGCCCGCCAGCAGCACGACCAGGCCGACGAGGATGTAGGGCTTGGTGCGGCCGCTGGCCGAGACCATCCGGCCGCTGATCGTCGACGACAGCAGCACGCCGAGCATCATGGGGATGGTCAGCAGGCCGGCGGCGGTGGGACCGTAGCCGCGGCCGATCTGGAAGTACTGGCCGAGGAAGACCGAGCCGCCGAACATGGCCATGCCGACCGCGAGGCTGGCCAGGATGGCCAGCGCGGGGGTGGCGCGCCGCAGGACGTGCAGCGGCACGACCGGCTCGCGGACCTTCGCCTCCACCCAGGTGGCCACCATCAGCACCAGCACGCCGCCGCCGGCCATGGCCGCGGTCTGCCACGACAGCCAGTCGAAGGAGTTGCCGACGAAGGTGACCCAGATGAGCAGGACGCTGACGCCGACGGCGATCAGGGTGGCGCCCCAGTAGTCGATGCTGACGTCCGCGCGGCGCACGGTCGGCAGGTGCAGGGTCTTGGCCAGCAGCGCGAACGCGGCGATGGTGAAGGGCACGGCGATGAAGAAGCACCAGCGCCAGCCGAGCCAGGAGGTGTCGGCGATGACGCCGCCGAGCAGGGGGCCGCCGACCGTGGCCACGGCCATGACCGCGCCGAGGTAGCCGTTGTAGCGGCCGCGCTCCTTGGGGGAGATCATCGCGGCGATGACGACCTGCGCCAGGATCTGCAGGGCGCCCATGCCCAGGCCCTGCAGCGCGCGGAAGGCGATGAGCTGTCCGGTGTTCTGCGCGAAACCGCAGGCCAGCGAGCTCACCATGAAGATCACGATGGAGATCTGCAGCAGCAGTTTCTTGTTGAACAGGTCGGCGAGCTTGCCCCAGATGGGGGTGGAGGCGGTCGAGGCCAGCAGGGAGGCGGTGACGACCCAGGTGTACTGCGACTGGCTGCCCTCCAGGGCGCCGATGATCTGCGGCAGCGCCACCGAGACGATGGTGCCGCTGATCATGGCGACGAACAGGACGAGCAACAGGCCGCTGAGGGCTTCGAGGACCTCGCGGTGGGTCATCGGCTCCGCCGCGGGCGGCGCTGCCGGCTGTGCGCTCACGCGCAACCTCCGATCAAGGGAGAAGGGAATACAACCCGGACACCATACATGCCCAATGGGAAACTTTGCGCACTGAGAACTTATTCCCATTGGGTAAGCTCGTCCGCATCATGGACAGCACACCGGGGCTGCGCGAGCGCAAGAAGGCCGAGACCCGCCAGGCGGTGCACGAGGCCGCGCTGCGGCTCGCCATCGAGCACGGCCTGGACAACGTCACCGTCGAGGCCATCGCCGACGCCGCCAACATCTCCCGCCGGACGTTCTCCAACTACTTCGACGGCAAGGAGGACGCGCTGCTGTACGGCGACGAGCAACGCCTGGGCACCCTGGTACGGCGCGTCCACGAGCAGCCGGCCGCCAGCTCCGCCTGGCAGGCGCTGCGCGACGCGCTGGAACAGCTCTACGACGAGTCAGACGAGACCGACGAGGCCGGCGGCTCCGACCGGGAGCTGCACCTGCGCACCCGCCTGGCCATGCGCCACCCCTCCCTGCTGGCCAGGCAGCTGGCCAGCAGGGTCCGGCTGGAGAGCGAGCTGAGCCGGGCGGTGGCCGGAAGGGCGCGGCCGGACGGCGTCGACCCCGAGGTGATCACCGCCGCGTTCCTGGCCGCGCTGCGCATCGCCATGCAGTGGTGGTGCGCCGAGCAGGAGAGCCGGACGCTGCGTGAGCTGATGGGCAGGGCGCTGGACCAGATGTCCCGCCCGTTCGGCTGACCGGCCGGGACGGCCCGGCAGGCCGTTCAGCCGGACCCGGCACGGCTCAGGCGGGCACGCCGGCGTCGCCGTACCGGGTCCGGTTCAGGCGGGCACGCCGGCGTCGCCGCGACCGCCGGGGTCGAGCGCGCTCAGCAGCGGCCACGTCAGGTCGGCCATCCGGCCGGGGGACTGCGGGCACTCGCGCTGGAGCCAGTCGGCGGCCACGCCGATGAGCGCGCCGGCGACGAACGCGGCCAGGACGTCGTGCGACGCCTCCGGCGGGCCGGCGGGCCCGGCCGGCCGGCCGGCGGCGTCGCGGCGCAGGCGGTCGCGGACGGCCGCGGCGAGGCGGCGGCGGACGTGGTCGGCGACGTGGGCGCTGCCCCGCGGCCCGAGCAGGCCGCGGTAGAGCCCGGCGTGCCCGGCCAGGCTGGCGAAGAAGGCCGCCAGAGTCTCGGGCCCCTCCCCTTCCGGATCGGGCCCCGAGGCGGGCAGGAATCCGATCAGGTCGTCGATCATCGCGGTGCAGGCGATCTCGGCCAGCTCGTGGACGTCCCGGTAGTGGTCGTAGAAGGCGGTGCGGCTCACCCCGGCGCGTTCGGCGACGTCGGAGACGCTGATCCGCGACAGGTCCCGCTCCTCGGCGAGCTCCAGCAGCGCGCGCGCCAGGGCCGCGCGGGTACGGCGGACGCGCCGGTCACCGGAGGGGACGCCGCCGTCTTTCATCGTGGCCACGCCGTAAGTCTAACCTTGCTTACAACTGTCAGTTATCTTGCAGTTGTAAGATAACGTGGCGGGGTAGCCGACCATCTCTCGAAGGAGACGCCGGATGAGCGCCGAGGAGCAGGTCCTGAACTACCCGATCCCGACCGACGCGGCCCTGGAGCCGCCCGCCGAATGGGCCGAGCTGCGCGGCCGGTGCCCGGTGGCGCCCGTCCGGCTGCCCAGCGGCGACCGGGCGACGCTGCTGACCCGCTACGAGGACGTCAAGCGGGTGCTGGCCGACCCGCGCTTCACCCGCCGGCTCACCGCGCCCGACGCCGCCCGGCTGTCCGCCGAGGGCGGCGGGGTGTTCAGCAGCGAGATGGCGCAGATCATCCCCGATGGCGGCGAGGAGCACCTGCACTGGCGCCGCCTGGTCATCAAGTGGTTCACCGCCAGGCGCATGGCCGCCCTGCGGCCCGCGATGACGCAGATCGCCGAGGACCTCGTCGACGACATGATCAAGCGCGGCGCGCCGGCCGACCTCAAGGCGTCCCTGGGCTTCCCGCTGCCGGTGTACGTGATCTGCGACATGCTCGGCGTGCCCGCCGCCGACCGGGACCGGTTCTCGTACTGGTCCGACACCATGCTCAACCTCACCCGCTACGACGGGGCCGAGATCGCCGCCGCCCAGGGCGAGTTCTTCCAGTACATGTCCGACCACGTCGCGGCCAAGCGCGCCGAGCCGGGCGACGACCTGCTGAGCGAGCTGATCGCGGCCGGCGGCCCCGAGGACGGCGGGCTGTCCGACGTCCAGATCGTGGTCACCGGCATAGCGCTGCTGGTCGCCGGGCACGAGACCACCGCCAACATGATCGGCAAGATGGTCTCCATGCTGCTGGCCGACCGCTCCCGGTGGGAGCGGCTGCTGGCCGACCCGTCGCTGATCCGCACCGCGGTGGAGGAGAGTCTGCGACTGGACGCCAACTCCGGCTTCGGCCTGCCCCGCTACCTGAACGAGGAGGCCGAGGTCGGCGGCGCGGTCCTGCCCCGCGGCACCACCGTGGTGTGCAGCATGGCCGCCGCCAACCGCGACGAGGACGCCTTCGGCGACGCCGCCGAGATGGACCTGACCCGCAGCCCCAACCAGCACCTGGCCTTCGGCTCCGGCTCCCACTCCTGCCTGGGCCAGGCGCTGGCCCGCACCGAGCTGCAGGTCGTGCTGGAGGTGCTGCTGCGCAGGCTGCCGGCCCTGGAGCTGGCCGTGCCCGCGGCGGAACTGGAGCGGGTGGAGGGGCTGGCCGTCGGCGGCCTGCGCACGGTCCCGGTCCGCTGGTGACCGGCGGCGCCGTACCCGGCGCCTCGTGGCGTGCCCGCACCCCTCGCGAGAGGGCCGGGGACGACGGCGCGAGGGGGTCAGAGCGGCAGCACTGCGGCCTCATGGCGTGCCCGCGCCCTCACGAGAGGGCCGGGGACGGCGGCGCGGGGAGGGTCAGAGCGGCAGCGCGGCGGCCTCGTGACGCAGGACGAGGATGAGCAGTGTGGCGATCAGCGTGGCGATCAGCAGCCAGCTCGTCATGAGGACGACCGTCGAGCGGCCCGGCCGCCGCGACGGGCGCTCGCGCCTGCGGCCGTCCTCCTCGCGGCGCCGCACCCGCCTGTCGAACGACTCCAGCCGAGCCGCCAGCCTCGGGTCCTCATCGATGAGGTGGCGTTCGATCCGCAGCAGAATCCGCTCTTCCTCCTGCGACCAGGCCATGCCGCACCTCCCCGGAACGCAAGGCGTGTGCGGGTTTCCTGCCCAATCATGATGATCGTTATCCATTCCCGGGGCTGTTGATTTACGGCTTCTTTACACCGGCGGGCGGTCCCCGGGCGCGGGGACCGCGTCGGCGCAGCGGGCCAGCCGCCCGGCCAGGGCCCGGACCTCCTCGCGCAACCCGTCGGGGGCGACGACGGTGAACGGCCGGCCCAGCCCGGCCAGCATCAGCGCCATACCGTCCAGCCGCTCGGCCCTGGCGCGCAGCAGGACCCCCGCGGTGTCGGCGTCAGCGTCGCCACCGACGCCGGCACCCGCTCGCGCGCCTCCGCCGGCGGCATCTCCAGCAGCACCTCCACCTCGTGCCGGTACGGCACGGCCGCCAGCGAGGCGACCACGTGCGCGACCGGGTCGAAGCCGTCGGGCACCTCGAAGGACCGCCGCCCCGCCTCGGGTCCCCGCGCCCGGCCCGGCCGCTCCACCGGCCCCGGACGCCCATCCGGCTCCCCGGGCCCGGTGGCCGGCTCCACGCGCTCGACCCGGTCCACCCGGAAGGTGCGCACCTGCCCGCTGGCGTGGTCCAGCCCGGTGACGTACCAGCGGCCGGAGTGGAAGACCAGGCCGTAGGGGTCGAGGTCGCGTTCTGAGGACTCCCGCCGCCAGGAGCGGTAGGCCAGCCGTACCGTGTGCCCGCGCCGGGCCGCCTCGGCCAGGGTCAGCAGCGGGCCGGCCTTCGGGCGGGCCTCCGCCGGGGCCGGGTCCCGGGTGTGCCCGAGCGTGGCCTGGACCGCCTCGACGCGCTCGCGCAGCGCCCGCGGCAGCACCCGCTGGATCTTGGCGAGCGCGCTCTCGGTCGCCGTCTCCCCCACCGACAGCCCGGTCCGCCGCCCGGCCAGCAGCCCCAGCACCACGGCGGCGGCCTCGTCGTCGGTGAACATCAGCGGCGGCAGCCGGTAGCCGGGCAGCAGGCGGTAGCCGCCGTAACGGCCCCGGGCGGCCTCGACCGGCACCCCCAGCTCCGACAGCCGCACCGCGTAGCGGCGCACCGTCCGCTCGTCCACCTCCAGCCGCGCGGCGAGCTCGGGCCCGGTCAGGCCGGGGGCGGCCTGCAGCAGCTCCAGCAGGGCGAGCACCCGGGTGACCGTCATCGAAACTCCTCACTGATCAGGACCGATTCTGTCCGGATTCGATCCTACGGTGGAGCCGTTCCGACGAAGGAGAGATCGATGAGCACCTATGTCCTGGTACCCGGATTCTGGCTCGGCGCGTGGGCCTGGGAGGAGGTCACCGGGCCGCTGCGCGCGGCCGGCCACGACGTCCACCCCCTCACCCTGACCGGCCTGGGCGACCGCTCCCACCTGGCAGGACCCGGCGTGGACCTGGAGACCCACATCGACGACATCGTCCAGGCGATCGTCTACGCCGACCTGCGGGAGGTGATCCTGGTTGCCCACAGCGGCGCCGGCGCCCCCGTCACCGGCGCGGCCGACCGGATCCCCGAGCGGATCTCCCGCGTCGTCTACCTCGACAGCGGGCCGATGGCCGACGGCCTGACCCAGCTCGACCTCTACGACCCGGCCCAGCGGGAGTTCGTCGAAAACAGCGTCGCCGCCTGCGGGGGAACCGCCTACCCGCCGCCCTCCTGGGAGCAGCACGAGCGCTCCGGCGTCAGCCTGGAGGGGATGGGCGCCGCCGAGCGCGCCAGGTTCACCGCCCGCGCCACCGCGCAGCCGTACGGCACGCTCACCCGGCCGCTGAAGCTCGGCGGCGGCGCGGACCGGCTGCCCAAGACGCTCATCTCCTGCTCCTACCCCCTGGAGCAGGTCCGCGCGCTGGTCGAGGCCGGTCACCCGTACTTCGCCGCGCTCGCCGGGCCCGAGTGGAGCTTCGCCGCGGTGCCCACCGGCCACTGGCCGATGTTCTCCGCGCCCGCGGCCACCGCGGCGGCGCTGGCCGAGCTCGGCGAGCCCGGCGGGCCGCGCGGCTGAGAGATCGGCACGGCCGAGAGACCGATGCGACCGGGGACCTGCCCCCGCCTTTCCTAGGCTGATTAATCCTTTGCCTATATCTTTTAGGCAGGGTAGCGTTCCGCGGCATGAAAGCAGTCTCTGAACAGGAGATCCGAGGCTCGTTCGTCAACTGTTCCAAGGGAGAGGCCAAACGGCTGACGCTCCCGCGGGACCTGGCCGAGCGTCCCTGGGACGACCTGGACTTCCTGGGGTGGCTCGATCCGGCCGCCCCCGAACGCGGCTACCTCGTCACCGAGCACGGCGGCGAGGTCGTCGGCGTGGCGCTGCGGCTGGCCGCCCGGCAGCGCGGCGGCCTGCACCGCGGCATGTGCTCCCTGTGCCTGACCATGCACCCGGGCACCGGCGTCTCCCTGATGACCGCCCGCAGGGCGGGTCCGGCCGGCCGCGACAGCAACTCCGTCGGCCTGTACGCCTGCACCGACCTGGACTGCTCGCTGTACGTGCGCGGCAGGAAGCTGCCCGGCCTGGGCGGCCGGCTGCAGGAGTCGCTGACGGTGGAGGAGCAGATCGACCGCACCCGGACCAGGCTGACGGCGTTCCTGGAGAAGGTCCTCACCTGAAGGGACCCGCTCAGGTGGCCCGCTCCCCGGCCGGCTCGCGCAGCCAGTCCTCGATCAGCGGGAAGGTCAGCTGGGCGATCAGCCGCTGCCCGGAGGCGCTGGGGTGGAAGAAGTCCCATTTGCTCAACTGGTCCCGGGTGAAGCGGCAGTCGAACAGCGCGTTGCCGTCGAACCGGCAGGCCGGGCCGTAGGCGGCGCACACCTGCGCCAGCGCGGAGTTGTAGCCGGCGACCCGGGCCCGAACCCGGTCCCGGCGCTCCCGGTCGGCCGGGGCCGTCGAACGCGGCCGGGCCAGCATGCTCGGGCAGATGCGGCCCACCGCCCAGAACGCCCGCGCCGCCACGCTGTTCCTGCCCACCTGCCACAGCCGCCTGAGGTCGGGGACGCTGGCCAGGAACACCCGGACGTCCGGCCGCCCGGCCCGCAGCGTCTCCAGCGCCCCGGCCACCCGCCTGCGGTAGACGTCCACCGGCGTCATCTGCCGCTCGTCGGCCACGCACGCGTCCTGCGCGCCGACCAGCACGGTGACGTAGTCGGCGCGCCGGGCGACGGCCCCGGCCATCTGCCGAGCCAGGTCGGCGCTGGTCGCCCCGGGCACAGCCAGGTTGACGCCGTGCCCGGCGACCGGGGCGCCGCCGCCCAGCAGCCGCAGGTAGTGGCTGCGCACCCGCTCGTCGTCGCCCGTCGCCCAGGACCGCGCCGGGCACGGCACGTACCAGCCGCAGGCGTTGAACCCCGAGCTGATCGAGTCGCCGACCGCCACCATCACCACCGGCCGCCACCCGGCGGGCGCGCCGCGACCGGCCGTCACCACCCGCACCGGCGCCGACACCGGCCGCTTCGCCGTCCCCGCCTCCACCGGCCGCGACCCGGCCGCCCGCGCCGGCGCCGCCGGGCAGACGGCCACGAGCGTCACCACGCCTGTGAGCACTGTCACAATCCTGCCGGCCATGGCACCTCCGAGCGGTCGATCACCCCTGTCATGGGATGTATCACCGCAGGACACCGCGGCGCCCTTCGTTGACCGAGCACCATGGCTTTCTTGACGTAACGTGGCGGAGGCACTGATACCGGGGCCGTCGTCGAACACGTTCAGTTTCCGGCATAGAGTGTTCCGGGTGAGTGTCGCGCTCGGACTGACCCGCCCCCTCGTGGTGAGAACCACCCTCGTCGGTGACCCCGGCGACCTGCTCGCGCGACTTCCGGAGGCCGCCCCCTACGCCTGGATCAGGCGCGGCGAGGGGCTGGTCGCCTGGGGTGAGGCCGCGCGCGTGGCCGTGCCGCCCGGCCCCGGCCGCTTCGACTGGGCCCGCCGGTGGCTCTCGGCGATCCTCGGAGAGGCCCACGTCGACGACGGCGTCGGCGTCCCCGGCTCCGGGCCGGTCGCCTTCGGCTCCTTCACCTTCGACCCGGACGCCCACGGCTCGGTCCTCGTCGTCCCCCAGGTCGTCCTCGCCCGCCGCGGCGGCCGCTCCTGGCTGACCACCGTCGGCGACGAACACCTCGACCTGGTCACCCCGCCCGCCGACCCCGGCCGGATCCGCTACGGCGACGGCAGCCTGACCGCCCCGGAGTGGGAGCACGCCGTGGCGCTGGCCGTACGGCAGATCAGGTCCGGGCGGCTGGAGAAGGCCGTGCTGGCCCGCGACCTGACCGCCGTCGCCGAGCGGCCGATCGACGTCCGGCTGCTGCTGTCGCGCCTGGCCTCCCGCTACCCGGAGTGCTACACCTTCTCCTGCGCCGGTCTGGTCGGCGCTACCCCGGAACTGCTGGTCCGCCGCACCGGCGAGACGATCGAGTCGCTGGTGCTGGCCGGCACCGTCTCCCGCGGCACCAGCCAGGCCGACGACGACGCGCGAGGCGCCGGCCTGTTCGCCTCGGAGAAGGACCGCTACGAGCACACCTGCGCGGTGGAGTCGGTGCGCGAGGCGCTGGCCCCGCTGTGCGCGGAGCTGACCGTGCCCACCGAACCCGAGCTGCTGGTCCTGCCCAACGTCCAGCACCTGGCCAGCCCGGTCACCGGCCGCCTGGCCGACGGCGCGTCGGTCCTGGACGTGGTGGCCGCCATGCACCCCACCGCCGCCGTCGGCGGCACCCCCACCCACACGGCGCTCGACGTCATCCGCGAGCTGGAGGGCATGGACCGCGCCGGATACGCCGGCCCGGTCGGCTGGATCGACGCCCGGGGCGACGGAGAGTGGGGCATCGCGCTGCGCTGCGCCCAGATCGAGGGACCCCGGGCCCGGCTGTTCGCCGGCTGCGGCATCATGGGCGACTCCGACCCGGCCGCCGAGCTCGCCGAGGCCCAGGCCAAGCTGCGCGTCATGCAGTACGCCCTGGAGGGCTGACCCTTCCCCGGGGCCCCGCGGCGGCACGGAGCCCCGGCCGGAATCACCCGCACGGCGGCTCCGCGGTGACCATGGCCGGCCCGCCGGGCGGGCTCGCCACCTCGAACACCCGGGCCGCCGTCCTCAGCTCAACGCTCCGCGTGGTGCCTGCCCCGGCGTCGCACCCGGAGCACGACGAACACCACCACGGCCAGCGCCACCACGCCCAGCACCACCTTGGACAGGATCCCGGCGTAGCCCTCCACCAGCTCCCAGTTCTCCCCCAGCAGGTATCCCGCCATCACGAAGACCGTGTTCCAGATGAGACTGCCCAGCGTGGTCAGCACCAGGAACACCGGGACCGGCATGCGCTCCACCCCCGCCGGAATGGAGATCAGGCTGCGGAAGATGGGGATCATCCGCCCGAAGAACACGGTCTTGCGGCCGTGCCGGGCGAACCACGCCTCGGTCTTCTCGATGTCGGAGACGTCCACCAGCGGCAGCCTCCGCGCGATGGCCACCACCCGCGCCCGGCCCAGCAACGCCCCCACCCCGTACAGCGCCACCGCGCCGACCACCGACCCCAGCGTGGTCCAGAAGATCGCCTCGAACAGCGTCATGTCCCCCTTGCTCGCGGTGAATCCCGCCAGCGGCAGGATCACCTCGCTCGGCAACGGCGGGAACAGGTTCTCCAGCGCGATCGCCAACCCCGCTCCCGGGGCTCCCAAGGTCTCCATCAGGCTGACCGCCCAGCCGGCGACTCCGTCGACAGTCGTTGAGGTGCTCATGCCCCGAACCCTACGAAGCCGTGAGCACCCGCGAGAATGCGGGAACACGCTGGCCCCACCCCGCCCCGGGGCCGCGGAAAACCCCAGCACCGCGCCGACCGGCCCGGCCATGGGGCCGCCCGGAAAGTTCCGGGAAACCATGTGATCCATCCCACATCCCCGCACCGGCCCACCGGCCCACCGGCCCGGCCGCCCCCGCCGGCTGCGGGCCGCGCGTCACCCGGCCCGCAGGTGGACCGCCTCCCCCTCCTCGACCTCCGCCCGGCCCGCCGTCAGCGTCGCCACCCACCCGCCGAACACCGGCAGGTCCGCCTCCCGCACCACGACCGTGAACCGGACCCCCGCCCCGTAACCGACCTCCCGCACCTCGTACGGCGAGGCCCGCAGGTCGCTCTCCAGCCGTCCGGCCCGCACGTGGTCCACGCTCACCGCCACCAGCCGCGCCGGGACCATCTCCACCAGGCGGGCCCGGTCGAGCGTCTTGCCGACCGCCGAGCCGTAGGCCCGCACCAGCCCGCCCGCGCCCAGCTTCACCCCGCCGAAGTACCGCGTCACCACCGCCACCACGTCCGACAGCCCCCGGCGCAGCAGCGTCTCCAGCATGGGAGTGCCGGCGGTGCCGCCGGGCTCGCCGTCGTCGTCGGCCTTCTGGACCCCCCGGTCCCCGCCGATCACGTAGGCCGAGCAGTTGTGCGTGGCGTCGCCGTGGGAGCGCCTGCGCCCGGCGACGAACTCCCGCGCCGCCTCCTCCGAGCCCGCCGGGGCGACCGCGCACAGGAAACGCGACCGCTTGACCTCCGTCTCGTGCTCGACGATCTCCTCCACGGTCAGGTACGGCTGGCTCATCGCACCAGGCTACCCGCCTTTACAATGTAGATTAATAAGAGGTCCCCCGGGGGCACGGCGCCCGGCGACCGCGCGCCGTCCTACGCCGCCGGCGCGGGGCGGCACACCTCGGCCATCACCGAGCCGGCCAGGTCGAACCCGCCGACGTGGGCGAGGTAGCCGCCGGGGGCGAACAGGGAGTCACCCAGCGGCAGGTAGACGCCGCCGGCCTGCCGGATCAGCAGCACCCCCGCCGCGACGTCCCACGGCTTGACCCCGGAACCGTAGGCCACGTCCGCCCAGCCGGCGGCGACGTGCGCGAGGTGCAGCGCGGCGCTGCCCGGCCGGCGCACCGAGGCGAACGCCTCCAGCATCCGGCCGAACCGGTCCAGCGATCCGGCCCGGTCGGCGGCCAGGTCACCGGCCGTGGGGTAGCCGCTCAGCAGCATCGCCTCCCGGTCACCCGTCGCGCCCCGGCTGCGCAGCCGTACGCCGTTGCACCAGGCGCCGCCCAGGTCGGCGCGGAACTCGTCGTCGCGCACCGGGTCGTAGACCACCCCCGCCACCGGCTCCTCCCCCACGGCGGCGGCCACCGACACGCAGAAGAACGGCAGCCCGGCGGCGAAGTTGGCCGTCCCGTCGATCGGGTCGACGTACCAGCGCGGCTCGCCCGAGCCGGTGGTGCCGCCTTCCTCCCCGATGATCGTGCTGTCCGGGAACCGCCGGGAGATGATCTCCCGGATGGTCTCCTCGGCGGCGCGGTCGTGCTCGGTCACCGGGTCGTGGAAGTCGCGCTTGGTCTCGACCTCGGGCCGGGACCGGAACGCCTTGCGGAGCCGCTCGCCGACCGCGCGGGCGGCCTCCGCCGCGACGTCGCACAGTTCACGCGAGGTGCTCAGGTCCATCGAATCCTCCAGCGGCGTCTGCGGGCCGCGCCGGCCTTCGGCACCCGCATGGTCATCCCATTTTCCCTGATACGTCCCTTTCACTCCGCTCGGAGCCCCCGGGGCGGGACCTGGGCGAGTTGGTCATGACATTCTGATGTCCGCTACCCTGACCAGGACAGAAGTCCAGGGGAGGGCGGCATGAGCGCCGAGCTCGGCATCGAGCTGGACAGATCCAGCCCGGTCCCGCTGTACTTCCAGGTGGCCCAGCAGATCTCCGACGCCATCGGGCGCGGTGACCTCGCTCCGGGGGCGCGCCTGGACAACGAGATCGACCTGGCCGATCGCCTGGGGCTGTCGCGGCCGACCGTCCGCCAGGCGATCCAGTACCTCGTGGACAAGGGCCTGCTGGTGCGCAAGCGCGGCGTGGGCACCCAGGTCGTGCAGGGCCGGGTCAACCGCACGGTGGAGCTCACCAGCCTCTACGACGACCTGCGCCGGGCCGGGCAGGAGCCCGCCACCCGGGTGCTGGCCCTGGAGCCGGTCCCGGCCGACGGGGCCCTCGCCGCGACCCTCGGCGTCCCGGACGGCACCGAGGTGCTGCGCCTGGAGCGGATCCGCTACGCCGCCGGGGCGCCGCTGGCGCTGCTGCACAACTGGCTGCCCGTCGGGGTGGCCCCGCTGACCACCGAACGGCTCACCGAGCGCGGCCTGTACGAGCTGCTGCGCGCCGCGGGAGTGCGGATGCGCGTGGCCAACCAGCGGATGGGGGCGCGGGCGGCCACCGCCGCCGAGGCCAGGCTGCTGGACGAGCGGCGCGGCGCCCCGCTGCTGACGATGCTGCGCACCACCTACGACGACCAGGGCCGGGCCGTGGAGCACGGCTCCCACGTCTACCGGGCCTCCCACTACTCCCTGGAGTTCACGCTCATCGAGCGCTGACGGGCCGCCCTTCGCGGACCGCGTCGGCGCGGGAGGCGGCGGAGGCGTTCACCCCCCCCCCGGCCGACGGGGTGGAGTGGGCCCACGGCAGGACACCGCCGGTACGGGCGAAGGCGTACCAGCGGCCCGGGCACTTTCCGGATGACCACGGTTTCGGGGACATACCCGGTCCGGGCCTAATACGGTGGCTAGTTGACGATCGGCTAAGCCCGTAAGCCTCCGGAGCCTCTCCATGCGTATCGCAGCGGCAATCCTCTCCTTCGTGCTCGCCATCACCATCCTGCCCGCCCGGCCGGCCACCGCCGCGGTCTCCGCCTCGCCGCTGCCGGGCGGCAAGACCACCTATGTCATCTCGCAGGGACATCTGAAGGCCGCCTCCCAGCAGAACTGGGTACGCCTGGGCAGCTACCGCTTCGCCGCGGACGGCACGGTGAGCGCCGCCCTGTACCTATGGTGGCAGCGTCATCCCAGGGCCAGGCAGCGCACCGGCACCGTCCCCGATCCGAGCTGCACCACCAGGGCGGGCGGCGTCGCATCACGACCCCGCGCCTGCGAGGTGCTCACCGCCGGGGGCTTCACCGGCGCCCCCGACGAGAGCCGCACCGGGACGTACACCGTGGCGGGCGACGTGCTCACCATCCGCTGGAAGATCGCCCAGGCATGGACGGAGCAGTGGTACGTGCGGCCCTCGCCTGACGGCAGGCTGGCCCGCCTGGACCTCAAGCAGAGCACGCTGGCCACGCACGGGTACGGCTACGGCAGCAACGCCGCACTCAGCACCCGCCGCGCGATGAGCTCGGTGAAGGCGTTTCCCGGCTCCCTCAGGCAGGATCTGACGAGCTGGGCGGGCGGCGAACTCGTCACGTCCGGCGATCAGCCGTTCGGCCACTCCGCCTTCCGTTCCTGCGCCGCCACCACCTCGTGCCTGACCTACCTGCAGCCGTCCTCGCGCGGCGCGTGCCAGAAGTCGGGCGGCTGCCCCAGATACGGTGGCGGAACGCGCTCCGATGTCAGCTCCATCCAGTACTACCTCACGATGATCTCCAAGACCGACCGCCGCGACACGCTGTGGCACTGGTGCACCTGCCTGGCGATGGAGCGCGGTGAGTTCTGCTACACCGGCAACTCCCACGTCAAACCGCTCATGCAGATCATCGACGACACGGGAGCCTTCCGCGGCTGGGTCGGCGCGGAGGCATCCTTCTCGACCGGCTCCCGGGCGACGGACATGCTGGCGGTGCTGCGCATCTCCGACTTCCGCTGAACAGCCGCCACGCCACCCGGCGGCCCCTTTCCGCCGTATTCCGGTGGACCCGTCGTGGCGTCGATCGTTGCCTTCGTCGCCCAGAGCCACTTCGGGGCTCACCGCACGGACCCGAGTGGAGAGCCCCGCCGTGTGCCCGGGCGCTCCCTTTCCGGCAAAAAGACCGTTGATCTGGGTATTCGTCCGCCTAAATGGGTTTTCCCGGGTGGTCTGCGGCGCAGGAACCCGGTCATGGAAGAGCGGCCGCGTGCCGCGACATGACCTCGAGGTGACCTGCGATTCCGGAAACGCTGGGAACGCCGATGCGCGGACGGGAGCGCGAGCGGGCGGAGGTGCTCCGCCTGCTGGCGGGCGCCCCCGGCCCGGGCGCGCACGTGCTCCTGGTGGAGGGTGAGCCGGGGATCGGCAAGAGCATCCTGCTGGCCGAGGCGGCGGCAGCGGCGTCCGCCCTCGGGACGGGCGTCGCCACGGGCCGGGCCGACGAGCTGGAACGCATGATGCCCCTGGCGCCGCTGCTGTCGGCGCTGGAGGAGACCACCACCCGCGCCGCGGTCGCCCGGAGCGCCTTCCCCGGGGGGCCGGGGCTGCTGATGTGGCTGGCCGAGCGGGTGAGCACCACGCTGGAGCGGCGCGCCGCCGCCGGGCCGCTGCTGGTGGCCCTCGACGACCTGCAGTGGGCCGATCCCGTCACGCTCATGGCGCTGCGGACGCTGCCGTCGCGGCTGGCCGGTCATCCGCTGGCGTGGCTGCTGGCGCGCCGCACCACCGGCGACGACGACGGCGAGCGGCTGTTCGGCCTGCTGGAGCAGGAGGGGGCCACCCGGATCGCGCTGCGCCCGCTGGACGGCGCCGCCGTGGCGCGGGTGGCCGCCGACGCGCTGGGCGCCGTGCCGGACGCGGAGCTGACGGCGCTGGCGGCCCAGGCCGCCGGCAACCCGGCGCTGCTGCTGGCGCTGCTGACCGGGCTGCGCGAGGAGGGCGTCGTCCGGGTGGACACCGGCGTGGCCCGGCCGGCGAATGCGGCGGGACCCGCGGGAGAATCGGCTCCGGCGGGAGCCAGGGAGGCCGGAGAGACCGGAGATGCCGGAGAGACCGGGGAAGCCGGAGGATGCGGGAGAGCCGAGGCGACCGCGGGATTCGCGGAGACCGGAGCCGTGGCGGGGACGCTGCCCCGGCGGCTGCACGCCGCGGTCCGGCGGCGCCTGGAGGAGGTGAGCCCCCGGACCCGCCACCTGCTGGAGGCCGTCGCGGTGCTCGGGCGGTCCTTCTGCCCCTCCTACGCCGCCGAACTGCTCGGCGAGCCCCCGGCCGCGCTGCTGCCCGCCCTGGACGAGGCCCTGGCCGCCGGGCTGCTGGTGGTCACGCCCGAGGAACTGGCCTTCCGCCACGAGCTGCTGTGGCGGTCGGTCCTGGAGACGGTCCCGGCCCCGGTACGGCAGGCGCTGCGCCGGCAGGCCGAGCGCGTCCCGCCGCCCGCCGCGCCCGTGGCCGCCGCGCTGATCGCCTGGGACGAGGGCCGCCTCTCACGCGGTCTGGAGCTGGCCCGAGAGGCCGCCGAGCCGCTACCCGGAATCCCCGGACCGTCCGGCCGCCGGGATCCCCAGCCGCGGGCCGTGCTCGCGGCGATGCTCATCGACCTGGGGTTGCTCGACGAGGCGGAGAAGATCACCGCGGGCTCCGCGGCCGAGGCGGCGGGCCGGCCCGCGTGGGCCGCCGCGGTCCTGGTGCTGCGCGCCCGGCTCGACCTCGCGGCGGGCCGGGCCGACGACGCGGCCGAGCAGGCCGAGGCCGCGCTGGCGACCGCCGCCGGCCTGGACGTCCCGGACCTGGCCTGCCTGGCGCTGTCGGCGCTCGGCGCCGCGGCGCTGCGCGCGGGCGACCTGCCGCGGGCGGTGCGGGCCCTCGCCTCCGGCCAGGCCGCGCGGTCGGCGGGCACGCCGTACGGGCGGCTGCGCGCCGAGCTCACGGCCGGGCGGATCGTCGAGGCGCGGGACGGGGCGACGGCCGCGATGACGCGGCTCGGCGGGCTCTACGACGGCCTGGCCGGGCACGCCGGAGTGCTGACCGGCGAGCCCGCGGCGGCCGCGTGGCTGGTGCGCACGGCCCTGGCGGCCGGGGACCGCCGCCGGGCCGACGAGGTGGTGGCCGCCGCCGAGGACCTGGCCGGGCGCAACCCCTGCCTGCCGGGCCCGCCGGTGGCGGCCGCCCACGCCCGCGGCCTGCGCGACCGCGACCTCGCGGCGCTGGGCCGGGCCGCGGCCGGGTACGCCGACCCGTGGGCCAGGGCGTCGGCCGCCGAGGACCTGGGTGTGCTGCTGGGCGCCGCCCCCGGCCGCCGGGACGCGGCCGTCGGGACGCTCGACGGCGCCCTTTCCGGTTACGGCGGCGTGGGCGCCCGCCGGGACGCGGCCCGGGTACGGCGCAGGCTGCGCGAGCTGGGCGAGCGGCGGCGCCACTGGGAGCGCGTCGACCACCCCGACTCCGGCTGGTCCAGCCTCACCGGCACCGAGCGCGCCGTCTGCGACCTGGTGTCCCAGGGGCTGACCAACCGGCAGGCCGCCGAGCAGATGTTCGTCAGCGAGCACACCGTCGCCTTCCACCTGCGGCAGATCTTCCGCAAGCTCGGCGTCCGCTCCCGGGTCGAGCTGGCCCGGCTGGCCGCCCTGTCGGCCGCCGGCCCGGACGGGGGCTGACCCGGCGGCTCCGCCGGCCGCCACCGACCACCGACGGGACCCGCGCGGGAGCCGAACCCGGACGCGGTCAGCCGAAGGAGACGGTCAGCTCCCCGCCGGACAGTTCCACCCGCACCACCGTGCCCTCGCCGACGTCCCCGGTCAGCAGCGCGCGCCCGATGCGGGTCTCCACCTCCCGGGAGATGAACCGGCGCAGCGGCCGCGCGCCGTACACCGGGTCGTAGCCGCGCTCGGCGATGTGGCGGCGCGCCTCGGCGGACAGCTCCAGTCGCATGCCGCGCTCGCCGAGGCGCACGCGCAGCTCGGTGAACATCAGGTCGACGATGTGCTCGATCTCCCCCATGGTGAGCGGCTTGAAGATCACGATGTCGTCGACGCGGTTGAGGAACTCCGGGCGGAAGTGCCCGCGCAGCTCCGCCATGACCTGCTCCTGCACGTCCTGCTTGATCTCCCCGCCGGGCGTGACGCCCTCCAGCAGGTACATCGAGCCGATGTTGGACGTCATGATCAGCACGGTGTTGCGGAAGTCGACGGTGCGGCCCTGGGCGTCGGTGAGCCGCCCGTCGTCCAGGACCTGCAGCAGGGTGTTGAAGACGTCGGGGTGGGCCTTCTCCACCTCGTCGAACAGCACCACCGAGTACGGCTTGCGCCGCACCGCCTCGGTGAGCTGCCCACCCTCCTCGAAGCCGACGTATCCCGGCGGCGCGCCGACCAGGCGGCTGACGGTGTGGCGCTCCTGGTACTCGCTCATGTCGACGCGCACCATGTTGTCCTCGGTGTCGAACAGGGCCTCCGCCAGGGCCTTGGCCAGCTCGGTCTTGCCGACGCCGGTCGGGCCCAGGAAGATGAACGACCCGATCGGCCGGCGCGGGTCCTTGATGCCGGAGCGGGCCCGGATGACGGCGTCGGCCACCAGCCGCACCGCCTCGTCCTGGCCGATGACCCGCTCGTGCAGCACCTGGTCCAGGTGCAGCAGCTTCTCGCGCTCGCCCTCCTTCAGCCGGCTCACCGGGATGCCCGTCCACCGGGCGACGATCATGGAGATCTCGTCCTCGGTGACGACCTCGCGCAGCAGCCGCCCGGCGCCCTGCTTCTCGCGCAGGCTCTCCTCCTCGGCGCGCAGCCGGCGTTCCAGGTCGGGCAGCCGGCCGTGGCGCAGCTCGGCGGCGCGGTTGAGGTCGTAGTCGCGCTCGGCCCGCTCGGCCTCGGTGCGGACCCGCTCGATCTCCTCGCGCAGGGACTGCACCCGGCGCAGCACCTGCCGTTCGGCCTCCCACTGGGCGCGCATCGCGTCGGCCTCCGCGCGCAGGCCGGTGAGCTCTCCGCGAAGCTCCGCGAGGCGGGCGGCGCTGGCGGCGTCCTCCTCCTTGCTCAGCGCGGCCTCCTCGATCTCCAGCCGTGTCACCCTGCGGGTCAGCTCGTCCAGCTCGGCGGGCATCGAGTCGATCTCCGTACGGAGCATCGCGCACGCCTCGTCCACCAGGTCGATGGCCTTGTCGGGCAGGAACCGGTCGGAGATGTAGCGGTGGCTCAGCACGACGGCGGCGACCAGCGCGGCGTCCTGGACGGTCACCCCGTGGAAGACCTCCAGCCGTTCGCGCAGGCCACGCAGGATCGAGATGGCGTCCTCGACCGACGGCTCGTCGACCATCACCGGCTGGAAGCGGCGCTCCAGGGCGGCGTCCTTCTCGATGTGCCTGCGGTACTCGTCGAGGGTGGTCGCGCCGATCAGGTGCAGCTCGCCGCGGGCCAGCATGGGCTTGAGCATGTTCCCGGCGTCCATGGCGCCCTCGGCCGCGCCGGCGCCGACGACCGTGTGCAGCTCGTCGACGAACAGCAGGATCCGGCCCTCGGCCGCGGCGACCTCGGTGAGCACCGCCTTGAGGCGTTCTTCGAACTCGCCCCGGTACTTCGCTCCGGCGACCAGTGCCCCCATGTCGAGACTGAAGATCGTCTTGTCCCGCAGGCCCTCGGGTACGTCGCCGTCGGCGATCCGCTGGGCCAGCCCCTCGACGATCGCGGTCTTGCCGACGCCGGGGTCGCCGACCAGCACCGGGTTGTTCTTGGTCTTGCGCGACAGGATCTGGATGACGCGGCGGATCTCGGTGTCGCGGCCGACGACGGGGTCCAGCCGCCCGGAGGAGGCGGCGGCCACCAGGTCCTGCCCGTACTTGACGAGCGCCTCGTAGGCGGCCTCCGGCATGGCGGAGGTGACCCGCTGGTGGCCGCGGACCTCGGTGAGCGCCCGCAGGAAGCGTTCCCGGTCGAGCCTCTGCCCGGCCAGCAGCCGCCCGGCGGACGTCTCCGATCCCTCCTCCAGCAGGGCCACCAGGAGATGCTCGACCGAGACGTACTCGTCCTTCAGCCGGTCGGACTCCCGCCTGGCCGCCTCCAGCAGGCGCGACAGCCGCTGCGTCACCCGGATCTGCCCGGGCTCGACGCCGGGCCCGGCGACCCGGGGGCGGCGGGCGAGATCGGCCTCCACCTCCTCCCGCAGCCGTCCCGGGTCGGCGCCGGCGCGTGAGATCAGCCGGGGCACCAGCCCCTCGGGCTGGTCCAGCAGCGCCAGCAGCAGGTGCTCGCCGTCGACGTCCTGGTGGCCGTGACGCAGCGCGGCGGTCTGCGCGTCGTGCAGCGCCTCCTGCGACTTCTCCGTCAGCCGGTTGAGATCCACGGTGTGCCTCCTGCGGGCCGGGAACGGGTGCGGGCGGCGGCCTCCAGCTCGGCGATCCGGTCGAGCAGGTCGATCACCAGGCCGAGGGCGGCGTAGTTGAGGGCGAACCCGGCGCGCAGCCGCTGGATCCGCGCCATGGCCCGCAGCTGGGACTCCTCGAACCACAGGGTCCCCGACGGGTCGGTGCGGGCCTGCAGCGCGCCGAGGACGACCAGGCGGCGCGGCAGCTCCGGGTGGACGCCCGCGGCGCGGGCGAAGGTCTCCAGGTCCAGCCGCCGGGGCCGGGCCAGGGCGTAGGTCACCGCCGCCTCCTCGGGTCGTAGGACGAGGCGGCGGCCAGCCGCTCGAACAGCTCGCGCTCCTCGCCGGACAGATGCGGCGGAACCGTGATCCGCACCTCGGCGAGCAGGTCCCCGGGCGTGCCGCGGGGGTTGGGCATCCCCCGGCCGCGCAGCCTCAGCCGCCGCCCGCTGGAGGTGCCCGCGGGCACCTTGACCTTGGTCTCGCCGCCGGGGGTGTCGACGGTGACGGCCGCGCCGAGCGCCGCCTCCCACGGGGTGACCGGCAGCCGGACGTGGATGTCGCGCCCCTCGACCCGGTAGCGGGGATGCGGCGCGATGGAGACGATCAGGTAGAGGTCGCCCGGCGGCGCCCCGCCGGTGCCCCGGCCGCCCTGCCCGGCCAGCCGGACGCGCTGCCCGTCGGTCACCCCCGGCGGGATGTCCACCTGGAGGGTACGGCCGCCCACGGCGATGGACCGGCGGCCGCCGCGGTAGGCCTCCTCGACGGTCAGCTCGATCCCGGCCTCCTGGTCCGCGCCCGGGATCGGCCCCCAGCCCCGCCCGGCCCGGCCCGCGCGGCCCGCCCGCCCGGCACCGCCCGCCCGGCCGGTGAACAGGCCCTGCAGCAGGTCGTCGAGGTCGATGCCCTCGCCGAACTCCACGCCCGGCCCGAAGCCCTCCGGTCCCATGCCCCCGGCGCCGGTCCGCGTGCCCCGCCCGGCGCGGGCCGCCCTGGCGCGCGCCCAGGTCTCCGGGTCCACGTCCTCGGGCACCTGGCGGAACTCCGGGCCGAAGGCGTCGTAGCGGCGGCGGGTCGCCGGGTCCGACAGCACGCTGTAGGCCTCGGAGATGTCCTTGAACCGGTCCTCGGCCGCCGGGTCCTTGTTGACGTCGGGGTGGTTCTCCCTGGCGAGCCTGCGGTAGGCGCGCTGGATCTCCTCCTGGCCCGCTCCCCTGGGGACCCCGAGGATCTCGTAGAAGTCGCGGGCGGGCGGCATCATTCCGCCTTGGAGACCACGACCTGGGCGGGCCGCAGCTGCCGCTCGCCGTCGCCGTAGCCGGGCCGCACGACGGCGACGACCGTCCCGGCGGGGACGTCCTCGCGCGGGACCGCCGCCACCGCCTCGTGCCGGGCCGGGTCGAACGTCTCCCAGGTGTCGTCCCGGCGCGGGAACCCCAGGTGGGCCAGGACGGTCAGGCCCTGCTGGAGCACCGCCCGCAGGCCCTCGGCGAGGGAGGCGGGGTCGCCCTCGGCGTGTTCCAGGGCGCGTTCCAGGTTGTCCAGCACGGGCAGCCACTCCCCGGCCGCCCTGACCTGCTCCTCCAGCCGCACCCGCTCGGCGTCGCGGCTGACGCGCTTGCGGAGGTTGTCGAGGTCGGCCAGGGCGCGCTTCCAGCGGTCCTCCAGCTCGGCGACCCGGTCCCGCAGCCCGGCCGCCTCGGCCTCAGCCGCCGCCTCGGCCCCGGTCTCCGCGCCGGTGGCCGGTCCCCCGGCCCGGCCGGCGCTCCGATCCGCGCCCTGGCCCGCGGCCCGGTCCGTGGCCCGCTCCTCGGACGGCTCCGCGGGCGGCCCGGCGGACGGTCCCGCGGCGGTGCCCTCCCACTCCAGCGGATCACTCATCGGTCGTGAACTCCGCGTCGATGACGTCCTCGTCCCCACCGGCGCCCGCACCGGCACCGGCACCCGGCGCGGCACCGGCGGTGCCCGTGCCGACCCCCGGCCCCGCCCCGACCCCGGCCGCGCTCAGGCCCTGGTAGACCTGCCGCAGGTCCTCGGCCAGCGACCGCAGCCGCTCCAGCGGGGTGTCCTGCCGCTCGATCGCCCCGCGGGCCTCGGAGACGAGCATCTCGGCCCGCGCCTTCTCGTGCACCGGGGCGGCGTCCCCCAGCTCCCGCAGGCGGCGTTCCACCTGGTAGGCGGCGCTGTCGACGGTGTTGCGGGCGTCTACCGCCTCGCGCAGCCGCCGGTCCTCGTCGCGGTGCCGCTCGGCGTCGCTCACCATCCGCTCGATCTCCCCCTGGTCGAGGGTCGAGCTCTCGCTGATCGTGATGCGCTGCTCGGCGCCGGTGTCCTTGTCCCGGGCGGAGACGTTCAGGATGCCGTTGGCGTCGATGTCGTAGGTCACCTCGATCTGCGGCTCGCCGCGCGGCGCCGGCCTGATGTTCTCCAGCCGGAACCGGCCCAGCACCCGGTTGTCGGCGGCGCGCTCGCGCTCCCCCTGCAGCACCACCACGTCCACCGCGCTCTGGCCGTCCTCGGCGGTGCTGAACACCTCGGTACGGCGGGCCGGGATCGTCGTGTTGCGGTCGATGACCTTCGTCATGATCCCGCCGAGGGTCTCGATGCCCAGCGACAGCGGGGTCACGTCGAGCAGGACGACGTCCTTCAGCTCGCCCTTGATGACGGCCGCCTGGACCGCGGCGCCCAGCGCCACGACCTCGTCGGGGTTGACCGTCATGTTGGGTTCCTTGCCGCCGGTCATGCGGCGCACCAGCTCCTGTACGGCCGGCATCCGGGTCGAGCCGCCGACCAGGATCACCTCGTCGATGTCGGCCGCGGTGAGCCGGGCGTCGGACATGGCCTGCTCCACCGGCCCCCGGCACCGTTCCAGCAGGTCGGCGGTGATCTCCTCGAACGTCGCCCGCCGCAGCGTGGTGTTCAGGTGCTTGGGCCCGCTCGCGTCCGCGGTGATGAACGGCAGGCTGATCTGCGTCTGAGTGACGGCCGACAGCTCCACCTTCGCCTTCTCCGCCGCCTCGAAAAGCCGCTGCAGCGCCTGGGGGTCACCGCGCAGGTCGATGCCGGTGTCGCGCTGGAACTCGTCGGCCAGCCGGTCGACGATGCGCCGGTCGAAGTCGTCGCCGCCCAGGTGGGTGTCGCCGGCGGTCGCCCGCACCTCGACGACGCCCTCTCCGACGGTCAGCACGCTGACGTCGAACGTGCCGCCGCCCAGGTCGAAGACCAGGACGGTCTCGTTCTCCTTGCGGTCCATGCCGTAGGCGAGCGCCGCCGCGGTGGGCTCGTTGATGATCCTCAGCACCTCCAGGCCCGCGATCTTCCCCGCGTCCTTGGTCGCCTGGCGCTGGGAGTCGTTGAAGTAGGCCGGTACGGTGATGACCGCCTCGGTGACCTTCTCCCCCAGGAACTTCGAGGCGTCGTCGACGAGCTTGCGCAGGACCTGGGCGGCGATCTCCTCGGGCGCGTACGGCTTGCCGCGCACGTCGAAGCGGACCGCGCCGTCCGGGCCGGACACCACGTCGAAGGAGACGGCGTTGATCTCGCTGGAGACCTCGTCGTAGCGGCGGCCGATGAACCGCTTGGCGGAGTAGATCGTCCCCTTGGGGTTGAGGATCGCCTGCCGCCGGGCCAGCTGGCCGACCAGGCGCTCGCCCTCCGGGGTGAAGGCCACGACCGACGGCGTCGTCCGCGACCCTTCGGCGTTGGGGATGACCGTGGGCGTGTCGCCCTCCATCGTGGCGATCACCGAGTTGGTGGTTCCCAGGTCGATCCCGACTGCTTTGGCCATGCTGACCTCCGACGAGTGCGCTCTGGCCTCCGGCGGGCGCCCCGCGGGACACCGCGGGGCAGGGTCTCGCCCCACGCGGCCCACAATCGCTCCACACGGCCCGCCGCCACATCCTCAGACCTGACGGTTCGGCCGATCGGCCGGTCCCGGGGACGCGGGGTCCCAGGGACGCCGTCTCGTGGGCGCTGTCTCAGGGACGCTGTCTCAGGGACGCTGTCTCAGGGACGCGGCGGAACGGCGCCGGGCGGCATCGCCCCCGGTGCCCCGTGCGCTCCCGGCGGCATCGTCCCGGGCCCG
Organism: Streptosporangium sandarakinum; assembly: GCF_050942225.1. Lineage (NCBI taxonomy): Bacteria > Bacillati > Actinomycetota > Actinomycetes > Streptosporangiales > Streptosporangiaceae > Streptosporangium > Streptosporangium sandarakinum. Next base: position 3,669,204 of record NZ_CP192034.1, on the reverse strand, counting down.
CCGGTCGCCGGAGGGGGAACGGTCCCGCCGGGCGTGGCCGAACCGGGCGGCATCGTCCCCATGGGCGTCCCGCCCGGAGACATCGACTCCAGGACCCTGCGCGCCTCGACGACGTGCGGCGCCGTGGCCAGCACCTCGTAGTGGTCGGCGACCAGCTCGCTGGAGGAGATGAAGTCGCGCTTGCCCCCGGTGAGCGCGTGACCGACCAGGCCGAAGATCGCACCGGCGATCACACCCCAGATCAGGCCCCACAGGATCAGCAGGAGGCCGAACCGCCCGGGAACGAAGATCGCCAGGAACAGCCCGACCAGCAGTCCGATCCAGGCGCCCGACGCCGCGCCCATCCCGGTCGCGCGCAGGTAGGTCAGCCGTCCGAGCACCTTCTCCACGAGCCGGAGGTCCACTCCGACGATCGAGGTGTTCTCGACCGGGAACTTCTGGTCCGACAGGTAGTCCACGGCGCGCTGGGCCTCCGCGTAGGTGCGGTAGTTCGCCACCGGCTCGCGGGCGGCCGGCGGCGTCTCGGCGGGTCGCATATGGCCCTCCTCAGGTAGGTCGTACACCCACCGTGACCGGACCGCGACGACACCACATCCCCAGATCTGGTAGTCAGACGCCGGACACGGCCCTCAGAGCCCTGAAGACCCGCAGAGCCAGGGAAGCACCGGCCGGCCCGGCTCAGGCGGCGCCGACCGGCTTGCCGTGCTCCTCCTTCGCCGCCGCCCTGGCGGCCCGCCGCTTGACGAACACCGTGGTGGCCAAGCCGAACAGCACCGCCGCGACCAGCCCCACCCAGGAGAAGCCCTTGAGCCACTGCTCGGCGACCCGGCCCACCGAGTAGACCGCGGCGGTGGTGCCGCCCGCCCACACGATGCCGCCCAGCACGTTGGCGACCAGGAACCGCCAGTACGGCATGCGCAGCGCGCCCGCCAGCGGCCCGGCCAGGATGCGCAGCAACGCGATGAACCGGCCGAAGAAAACCGTCCACATGCCGTAGCGGTGGAAGTAGTGCGCGGCCCTGGCGATGTGCTCCGGACCGAAGTGCTTGGGGAACCTGCGTCCCAGCCGGTCGAACAGCGGCTGGCCCCCCTTGCGGCCGATGGCGTAGCCGATCGAGTCGCCGATGATCGCCCCGGTGCTGGCGCAGACGCCGACCCACACCGGGTCGACCACCCCCTTGGCCGCCAGCAGCGCGGCGCTGACCAGGACGATCTCCCCCGGAAGCGGGATGCCCAGGCTCTCCACCCCGATCACCAGGCCGACGATCAGGCAGACCCACAGCGGCGGGATCGACTGGAGCAACGCGTCGACATGCATGGATGCCACCCTATTGGGTCCGGTGCCGCGATCTTCGCCATCCGGACCGTCCGGGCACGACGGGACCCGCCGTACCGGGCGGGCGGAACCGGGGGCCGGGCACGGCGCGGGGCCGGCCGTACCGGCGGGTGGACCCGGGACGGGGCCGGGCGCGCCGGACCGCGCCGCCGCACCCGGGCGCCGGTCCCGGTGCGGGGACCGTCAGACGGCCCCGCGGATCGCGGCGTGGGCCGCCTCGCGCATCGCGGCGTGCAGCGCCGCGTTGGGCTCCCGCTCGGTGCGGGCCTCGACGATCCGGATCCCCTCCCCGCGCAGCGCCTTGGGCAGCTGCCCGGCCTCGTCCACGAAGGTGTACGGCGTGCCGGTCGCCGCGGCCACGTGTGCCAGGTCCACCCCGTGCGCGGTGCCGAAGACCCGCTCGAACGGCTCGCGCAGCGCGGCCTGGGGCAGCAGCGAGAAGATCCCGCCGCCGTCGTTGTTCACCACGACCAGGCACAGGTCGGGGCGGGGCTCGCGGGGCCCGAGGATCAGGCCGTTCTGGTCGTGCAGGAACGTCAGGTCGCCCAGCAGCGCGTAGGCGGGGCCGTTGTGGGCCAGCGCCGCGCCGATCGCGCTGGAGACCACGCCGTCGATTCCGGCGGCCCCCCGGTTGGCCATGATCCGCAGGCCCCGGCGGGGCCGCATCGCCTGGTCCAGGTCGCGGATCGGCATGGAGGAACCGGAGAACAGCAGCGACCCGTTGGGCAGCGCCTCGGCCAGGTCACGGGCCAGGCGCGGCTCGCTGAACCCGGCGCCGTCCAGCACCTCGTCGACCGCGGCCCGGACCGCGGCGTCGGCGCGGCGCCAGGAGCGCAGCCAGGCGTCGTCGCCGGCCGCGACCGGGATCTCCACCGCCTGCGCCACCTGGGTGGCCGAGCGGGTCGGGTCGGGCCAGCGGGTCAGGTCTCCGGTGACCACGATGTGCTCGGCGGCCTGGCCCAGCCAGCCCAGCAGCGACCGTGACAGGCTCGGGCGGCCCAGGGTGACCACCACCTCGGGCCGGTGCCCCTCGGTGAACTCCGGGGCGCCGAGCAGGAAGTGGTGGGCCGACATCGCGTGGTCGCCGTAGCGGGCGTTGCCGTGCGGCTCCGACAGCACCGGCCAGCCCGCCATGCCCGCCGCCGCGACGTACCGCCGCACGTTGGCGGCGCCGTCGCCGACGACCAGCACCCCGCGCCGGGTCGGCGGCAGATGCAGCGCCGACGCCGGGGGCGCCACCCGGGTGCGGACCCACGGCCCGGCGGCGCCGCCGTCCAGGGGCTCGCACCAGGAGGTGTCGCCGTCGGGGACGAGCGGCTCACGGAAGGGGACGTTCAGGTGGACCGGCCCGGGATCGGACGGGCCCAGGGCGCGCTGGTAGGCGCGGCAGGCCAGCGAACGCCAGTAGGCGACCTGGCCGGGGCGGTTCTCCGGCACGCCGACCTCGCTGAACCAGCGGACCGCCGTGCCGTACATCTTGATCTGGTCGACGGTCTGGCTGGCGCCGGTGTCGCGCAGCTCGGGCGGCCGGTCGGCGGTGAGCACCAGCAGCGGCACCCCCGACTCGTGCGCCTCGATCACCGCGGGGTGGAAGTTGGCCGCGGCGGTGCCGGAGGTGCAAACCAGCGCGACCGGCCGCTCCCCGCGGCGGGCCAGGCCCACCGCCAGGTAGGACGCCGACCGCTCGTCGACGCGCACGTGCAGCCGCAGCCGGCTGTCGGCGTGCACGGCCAGCGCGAGCGGGGTCGAGCGGGACCCGGGTGCGAGCACCACGTCGGTCAGGCCGCAGCGGGCGAGCTCGTCCACCAGCACGGTCGCGAGCGCGGTGGCGGGGTTCACCGCGCCGCCCTCCGCGGCCGGCGGGCGCGGTGCCGCACCGCACCCGCCCCGCGGCCGCCGGGGCGGCGCGACAGCGTCTCGTCCATTACGGCCGGCGCGGGAACTTGTCGAAGTCGGGGCTGCGCTTCTCCTTGAAGGCGTCGCGGCCCTCCTGCGCCTCCTCGCTCATGTAGAACAGCAGGGTGGCGTCCCCGGCGAACTGCTGCATGCCGGCGGCGCCGTCGCTGACGGCGTTCAGCGCGCCCTTGAGCATGCGCAGCGCCAGCGGCGACTTCTCCAGCATCTCCTTGGCCCACTTGACGGTCTCGGTCTCGAGCTCGGCCAGCGGGACGACGGCGTTGACCAGGCCCCAGTCCAGGGCGGTCTTCGCGTCGTACTGGCGGCACAGGTACCAGATCTCGCGGGCCCGCTTCAGGCCGACGGTCTCGGCCAGCAGCCAGGAGCCGTAACCGCCGTCGAAGGAGCCGACCTTCGGGCCGGTCTGGCCGAAGACGGCGTTGTCGGCGGCGATGGACAGGTCGCAGCAGACGTGCAGCACGTGGCCGCCGCCGATGGCGTAACCGGCGATCATCGCGATGACCGGCTTGGGGCAGCGGCGGATCTGCACCTGCAGGTCCAGCACGTTCAGCCGGCCGACGTGCGGGGTGGACTTGTCGACGTAGCCGTCGTCGCCGCGGATCTTCTGGTCGCCGCCGGAGCAGAAGGCGCGGTCGCCGGCTCCGGTGAGAATGATCACACCGACCTCGCCGTCCTCCTGGGCGACGTCGAAGGCCCGGCGCAGCTCGAACAGCGTGGTCGGGCGGAAGGCGTTGTGCCGTTCGGGCCGGTTGATCGTGATCTTCGCGATGCCCTCGCCGGTCTCGTAGACGATGTCCTCGTAGTCGCCCGACCGCTTCCAGTCGACCGCGCTCTTCTGGACGCTCTCCGGCAGGGGACGCCCCTCGCCCGCCGCCGCCTCGTTGCCGCCCGGCTCGGCCCGCTCGGTGCTCACGATCGTCTCGCCCCTTCCTCACCGGGGTCTCCCCCGGTCGTCACTCGGCATTCGGCACTAACCTTACGACCGTGACGACCGGACCCGCACATGTGGAGCCCCCTTCCGGGGGGCGGGAGCTGCACGCCCTGACGCTGCCCCCCGGCCCTCGCCTGACCGCCGCCGTCGCCGCGGCGCTCGACGGGGACGGCCCCGCGGTCCTCCCCCTGCCGCCCGGCCTGCCCGCCCCGGCGCTGCGGGCGACGCTCGCGACGCTGCGCCCCACCCACCTCGACGGCGCGCCGTACGCCGGCGGCGTCCCGGCGGCGCCGGAGGTGGCCGTGGTCATCGCCACCAGCGGTTCGACCGGCACCCCCAAGGGGTCCAGCTGTCGGCCGCCGCGCTGCGCGCCTCGGCCGCCGCCTCGCTGCGCCGGCTGGGCGCCCGGCCCGGCGAGCGCTGGCTGTGCTGCCTGCCGCCCTCTCACGTCTCGGGCCTGCAGGTGCTGGTGAGGTCGCTGCTCGGCGGGACCGAGCCGATCGTGCACGGGAGCTTCTCGCCGGAGGCGGTGCTGTCCTCAGGGGCCGACCACGTCTCGCTGGTGCCGACCCAGCTGCGCCGCCTGCTGGCCACGGACCCGGCCGGTCCGGCGGCCTTCCGGACGATCCTGCTGGGCGGCGCCGCCGCCCCCGCCGACCTGCTCGCCGCCGCCCGCGCCGCGGGCGTCCGGGTCGTCACCACCTACGGCATGAGCGAGACCTCCGGCGGATGCGTTTACGACGGCGAGCCCCTTGACAATGTAGATCTCAAAATCGGCGGCGACGGGCGGATCCGTCTCGCCGGGCCCGTGCTGTTCTCCGGCTACCGGCTGCGTCCCGACCTCACCGCCGCCGCCCGCGACGGCGGCTGGTTCCTGACCTCCGACCTCGGCGAGGTGTCCCGGGGCCGGCTGCGGGTCATCGGCCGGGCCGACGACATGATCAACACCGGCGGTGAGAAGGTCGTCGCGGCGCAGGTCGCGGCGGTCGTGGCCGAGCATCCCGCGGTCGCCGACGCCGCGGTGGTCGGCCGCCCCGACCCCGAGTGGGGCGAGCGGGTGGTCGCCGTCGTGGTCTCCCCGGCACCGCCGTCCCTGGCCGAGCTGCGCGCCTTCGTCAAGGAGCGGCTCCCGGCCCACGCGGCCCCGGCCGAGCTCGTCGTGCTGCCGGAGATGCCTCTTCTGTCCAACGGGAAGCCGGATCTCGCCGCCCTCCGTTATGGTCGTCATCCGGAACCGTGACGGTCCGGAGTCATGGCCGTGACCCGGAACCGTTACGGGGCGGCGCGCGTCAATAGGGAGAAACCGGCATCGCCGGGCGCTCCCGGCGGACATCGGCGGGCCGGCGCGCGTCAACGGAGACAACCGGCACAGCCGATACGGAAGGGACGGAACGGATGAGGATCGACCGCAGGACACTGGTCTCGGCGGCGGTCGTCGGCGTGGTCCTGGCCGGCGGCGCGTCCGTCGCGGCGGCCGCCTCGGCGGGCAGGCTCGGCGACGGCGCCGGACCCACGAGGGCCGGCGAGGCCGGCGACCCCGGAAAGTCCACGGACCTCCCGGTGGAGGCCGCGGAGCCGGGGGACGTGGCTCCGGTCCGGCCCCTGACGCCGGGCGAGACCGCCCGGCCCCTCCCCTCCCCCACGGAGGCGGCGCCCTCCCCGGAGGACTACGTGATCTCCCGCCAGGTCAACCCCGACCCGGGCAAGGCCGTGGAATACTGGACCGAGAGCCGCCTGGAGCAGGCGGAGCCGTTTCCCATGCCCGCGGCCGAAGGCCCGGTGAACGTGACGGAATAGGCCCGGAGCGGGCCGTCTCCTCGCAGGTCACCGGCCTGCCACCGGGCCCGCCGTACGGGCGCCCGGAGCGGCGGGTCACAATGGGCCACGAACTGCCCATCATATTTTCCCCGTCAAGTCGGGAACAGAAAGTTCTTGGATGGGGTTATTGGTACTGGTGCGCTGAGCGGCCCCCACGCCGCCCCACCCGACAGACAAACCGTATGCAGACGACTCCGTGATGGAGGAGGTGTCCTCATGCCCCCAACCGCCGCGGCGACCTCACCTGAGGCCCCGACGACCCTCGACCAGCTCCTCGACCGAGGGCGAGTTCAGGGTAACCTCTCCCTCGCGGAGCTGCGCCACGCGTTCGCCGAGGCAGGGGTCAGCCCGACCGAGGGCAGGGCCATCCTGCGGGAGCTCACCGAGGCGGGCGTCAGCCTGTCGGCCGAGGACGAGCCCACGCTCGCCAAGGCCACGGCCAGGCCCGCCCGCAAGACCGGCGCGCGCAAGACCGGGACGGCCGCGAAGACCGCCGCCGGGTCCGCCGCCGAGCTCGCGGAGCCGGCGTCCGGGGACGACCCGGAGCCCACCCCCACGACCAGGGCCACCCGCGCCTCGAAGACCACCGGCTCGAAGACCACCAGGGCGCCGAAGGGCGTCAAGGCGAAGACGGCCGCCAAGGACAAGGCACCGGCCGACGAGTTCGACGAGGACGAGTGGACCGCCCCGGACGACGCCGAGCTGGAGGCCGACGCCGAGCAGGCGCTCGACCTGGACGACCAGTCCTCGGTCATGGGCGACTCGGTGCACACGTACCTCAAGTCCATCGGCCGCCGCACGCTGCTGACCGCCGCCCAGGAGGTCGAGCTGGCCAAGCGGATCGAGGCGGGCCTGTACGCCGAGGCCAAGCTGGAGGCCGAGCCGGGCCTGTCCGCCGCCATGCGGGACGACCTGGAGTGGGTCGCCGAGGACGGCCGCCGGGCCAAGGACCACATGCTGGAGGCCAACCTCCGCCTGGTGGTCTCGGTCGCCAAGAAGTACACCGACCGCGGCATGGCCCTGCTGGACGTGGTCCAGGAGGGCAACCTCGGCCTGATCCGCGCGGTGGAGAAGTTCGACTACACCAAGGGTTACAAGTTCTCCACCTACGCCATGTGGTGGATCCGGCAGGCCATCCAGCGTGGTTTCGCCGACTCCGCCCGCACCATCCGCCTGCCGGTGCACGTGCTGGAGATGCTGTCCAAGCTGTCGCGCGTCGAGCGTGACATGCACCAGCGTCTCGGCCGCGAGCCCACCCCCGAGGAGCTGGCGGTGGAGCTGGACAAGTCCCCCGACCAGATCGAGGAGCTGCTGCGCACCAGCCGCCAGCCGATCAGCCTGAACGCCACGATCGGTGAGGACGGCGAGACCACCATCGGCGACCTCATCGAGGACGTCGACTCGCCCGAGGCCTCGGAGGTGGTCGACCGGCAGCTGCTCGGCGAGCAGCTGCGCGGTGTGCTGGGCAACCTCTCCCCCAGGGAGGCGAAGATCATGGCGTTGCGCTTCGGCCTCGTCGACGGCAAGCCCCACACCCTCGACGAGATCGGCAAGCACCTCGGCCTGACCCGCGAGCGCATCCGGCAGCTGGAGAAGGAGTCGCTGTCCAAGCTGCGCCACCCCAGCAACACCCGGCCGCTGCTCGACTGGGCCAGCTGACCGTACGGACGACGCGCCGCCCCCGGGTCCCCCGGGGGCGGCGTCTCCATGTCGGCGTGCCGGCACGCCGGCGCGACCGTCCCGGGACACGGGGCGCCGCCACCGGACGCGGCCGGGGCCGCGTCAGGAGGCGGTGTCCAGGAGCCGCTTGGCGAGGTCGCCGACGCGGGTCCGCCAGGCGGCGAGGGCCTCGTCGCGGGCCCCGGGCAGGTCGTGCGGGCCGGTCTGGGTGACGACGAGGCGGGCGCCGTGTCCGGTGCCGGGCGCGAGCTCCCAGCGGACGGTCCCGGCGGACCGGCCGCCGTGGTGCCAGCCGTACTCCAGCAGGTCGGGAGCGCGGACCTCGGTGACCGCCCCCGGCGTGACCCCGGGGACGGTGAAGCCGACCGGCACGGCCTCGCCGGGGGTGGGGGCGGTGCCCGGGTGCAGCTCGGCCCAGACCCGTTCGGCCGGGCGGACGAGCTGACGCTCGAACCGCACCCGCCAGCCGCCCGCGACGTCCTCGCTCGTCCCCTCGTCCAGGCCGAACTTCGCGACCAGCTCCTCGTGCAGGCCCTCGGCGCGGCCGGGCGCGCGGACGGGCCCGCCGTCGAGGGCCTGGACCAGCATGCCGGTGCACGTCCGCCAGCCCGCGGCGAAGCTGGCCGCGCCGAAGCGGTCGGCGAAGGTGTGGGTGAGGATCAGCAGGGTGCCCGCGCCGTCGGGCCGCGCCTCCCAGCGCAGCAGGGCGTCGCCCCAGGTGTAGGCGATGACCCGCGGCGGGTCGAACTCTGTGATCACGCCGTCCGTCGGCGGGTGCCCGCCGCCGGGGTCGAAGCGGATCCTTCCTCCGGCCCGCAGGTCCGCCTCGACGTGGGCGGGGAACCACTGGGCGAGGTGCGCGGGGTCGGTGACGGCCCGCCAGACCTTCTCCGGCGGGTGTCCCAGGCGGCGCTCCATCCGCAGGACGGTGCGGTCGCCGTCCACGGCCAGGGTCTCGTTCACCGGGGACTCCGGGGACCGCGAGGACGTCGGGGACACCGGGGTTTCGTTCACGGGGACTCCTTCGGACAGGGCTCGCCGTCCTCGTCCGGCATCGCGTCGAGGTGATCTTCCAGAGCGTACAGGCGGCCGGCCCACAGCCGCCGGTACGGCGCGAGCCAGGCGTCGAGCTCGCTCAGCGGCTCCGGGCGCAGCTCGTACCACCGGCGCTGGGCGTCCCGGCGCACCGTCACCAGGCCGGCCTCGCGCAGCACCCGCAGGTGCTTGGAGGTGCCGGGCTGGGTCAGGCCCAGCTCGTCGGTCAGCTCCCCGACCAGCCGGGGACGCTCCAGGAGCAGGTCGAGGATGCGGCGCCGGACGGGTTCGGCGAGCACGTCGAGCGGTGATGACACCCCCTGAACATACTCTCCCGGATATATAACCGCAATGGAATATACGGGTTTCCCGGCATGAAAACACCCGCCGCGAAGGGCGCGACGGGTGCGGAGGCGGCCGGCCGTACGAGACGGCGGCCTGTGCGGGAGACGCCCGGCCGCACGGGAGGCGGCCGGGCGTGCGGGCGTCAGCCCACCCAGCCGGCCGGCCGGGGGACGCGGATGAGACCGGTCAGGCGGTTGCGCTCACGCAGGGTGCGCAACCGGTTGACCTCGTCGGTCCACTCGGCGCCCTTGGGGGTGGCCCTGGCCTTGCGGCGGCGGATCCGGTCGTCGTAGGACCGGACGCCGAACGTCGCCCGCTGGTTGGCCTCGGCGGCACGCAGCGCCGCGGTGAGCGCCATGTCGAAGGCCCGGGCCGCGACCCGCAGCTCCTCGGTGGAGACCCCGGCGGCCTGGGCGCGGCGCAGCTCGGCCTCGGCGGCCCGCGCCTTCCTCAGGAGCTCGGGGAAGCTCTTCCCGACCTCCTGGTCAGCGTGGTAGCGAACCTCCGCCTCCCGGCTCACGCCCGGTCGGAAAAACGCCATCGTCTGCCCTCTCTCTATCGCCGGGCGTTCCCCGGCTGATCACGGCTCGTAGCCTACGCCGTTCCCGTCCGACCCACACATCCAGGGACCGGCGCCACGGCGCGCCTGCCTTTACGCAGTAAGGTCACGGCTGGCAGGATGGCCGCCATGCCAGCCAAACGACCGCCCATCCCCCTGTCCCGGGAACGCATCATCGACGCCGCCCTGCACATCGCCGACACCCAGGGCCTGCGACGGCTGACGATGCGCCGGCTGGGAGACGCCCTACAGGTGGAGGCGATGGCCATCTACCACCACCTGCCCCGAGGCAAGGACGCCCTCATGGACGCGCTGGCCGAGCACGTCACCGCCGTCCACGTGGACCCCTCCCCCGACTGGCGCGAGGGCGCCCGGCAGTGGTGCCGGGCCAGCCGGGCCCTGCTGCGGGAGCACCCGGGCGTGCTGGCGCTGGCGCTCACCAGGCCCCCCAAGGGGCGGGCGGCGATGGCGCTGCGCGAGCAGACCGACCAGCTCGCCGAGGCGGGGCTGCCGGACGCGCCGCAGGCCGTCCGGGCGCTGCGCGCCTACGTCTTCGGCGCGGTGGCGGTGGAGGTGCAGCAGTCGGGCTGGGCCGAGCCGATGGGCGAGGACGACGAGCCCTGGCGCCCGCCGTCGGCGGGCGGCGGCGACCCGGCGTCCGACGCCGACTTCGAGGTCGGGCTGGAGGCGCTCCTGACCGGGCTGGCCGCCCGCTGACCGCTCCGCCTCCCGCGCGGCCGGGGATGCGGGCGGCGTCAAGGCGGCGATGCCGGCCGGCCGCCCCGCCTCCCGCACGGGCGAGGGATTTTACCTGGTCCCAGGCGTGTCGAGGTTGGCCGGGTATCTTCCTATAAGGCATGCTGTGTCATAGAACACACCCTCGACATACCGGCGGGGCCCACTCCTGTTCAGGGTGCAAACAGTCCTAACGGGCTATGTCGCCTGGGGCGTGCGGATCGCACACTTGATCTGCCTGATGTGCGCGCCTCAGCGCCGAGACGCGCACGACCATACATGTCCACCAGACGCTCGTCCCGCATGCGCGGGTATCGGAGCCCGACGCCGGTCGTCCGGCGGAACGGTCCCGGCGAGCCGAGAAGAGAGATCCGGAGGCACGCCGATGTGCCCGCATGAGCCGTCCTGTCCGTCCGCCGACGCGCAGAACCGCGAGGCCGCCCGCACGCTGGCATCGCACCCCGAGCAGGGCTGGTCCCTGCTGTGCAACGGTGTGGTGCTGTTCGAGGACACCGGCGAGCTCCTCCCCGACGGCGCCGTCATCGAGCCGCATCGGCCGCTGGCCGGGGTGTCCTGATCCCTCACCTTCCCGCATCGGGAGTCATACCGGGGCCGGCGGCATCCTCGCGCCGAGCCACTCCGCGACGGCCTCGCCCACCCGGCCGGGGTCCTTCTTGAACTCGTGACTCTCACCCGGCAGCACCACCAGCCGGGCGGTGTCGGCTGCCTCGGGCACGCCGAACGGGTCGCGGTCTCCGCTGACCGCGAGGACGTCCACCCCGGCGGCACGCAACTCCCCCGCGCGGGAGCGTTCCGGCTTGCCCGGCGGGTGCAGCGGGAACGCCAGCGCGACGACCGCCCCGGCCCCGGCCTGCCGCGCCGTACGGCAGGCGACCCGCGCGCCGTTGCTCCGCCCGCCCTGCACGAGCGGCAGATCCGGGTGGCGGGCGCGGAGCGCGGCCACCAGGGTCGTCCACGCCTCGTCCTGCTTGACGGCCGAGCCCGGCGCGCGGGCGCCCCGCACCCGGAACGGCTGCGTCACCCGGGCGACCAGGCCGCCGATCGGCGTCACGGCGTCCCGTACGGCCAGCAGGTCGGGGGCCTCCACCCCGCCGCCCGCGCCGTGCGTGAGCACCAGCAGGAAGCGCGGACGGGCGATCCCGTCGATCTCGGCCACGGCCGGGCCGTGCGGGGTCGGGATCTCCAGGGTGGTCGCTTGGCGCAGGGACACGGATGTCGTCCTAAAGGCCGATCCCGGGAGCCGGAATCGGGTAGAGAATCGAAGCGTGCAGGAGCATCACGATATCCGACAGGACATGCGCGCCACTCTGGAGGCCCGCCGGGACCTGGGTCCCGAGTACGAGGCCGCGCTGGTGGAGTCTTTCGTCGACCGGATCGACGCCACCATCGCCGCCCGGGTGCGCGCCGAGGTTCGTGCCGAGGTGCGCGCTGCGGACGCCGACCCCCAGTCACCGAGGAGCCGGCGCAAAGGCGACGGGACGGTGGCGATCGCGCTGGGCTCCCTGGGCATCGGCGTCCCGCTGACCGCGATCGCCGCGGGTGAGGCGGGGGCCGCGGGGCTGCTGCTCGCCTGGGGCGGCATCGTCACGGTCAACATCGCCCACGCACTGGGCCGCCGCCGCACCCGCGACTGACCCCGCGAGGGGGCGCCGGTGTCTGGACCGAGGAGCGAGCGAGCGCAGCGAGCGAACGACGAGGGAAGACACCGGACCCAAGCCCCCGAGCCGCGACGCGCCAGCGTCGCAATGAACACAGCGAGGGGGCGCCGGTGTCTGGACCGAGGAGAGCCGTGAGGGGGCGCCGGTGTCTGGACTGAGGAACGCAGGAGCGGAGCGACGGAGTGACGAAGGAAGGCACCGGACAAGAGCCCCCGAGCCGCGACGCGCAGCGTCGCAATGAACACAGCGAGGGGGCGCCGGTGTCTGGACCGAGGAGAGCCGTGAGGGGGCGCCGGTGTCTGGACTGAGGAACGCAGGAGCGGAGCGACGGAGTGACGGGGGAAGGCACCGGACAAGAGCCCCCGAGCCGCGACGCGCAGCGTCGCAATGAACAAAGAGCGCAGCGAGCGAACGACGAGGGAAGACCGGGCTTAAGCCCGCGAGCCCCGGACGTAGTAGAGCAGGACCGGCAGTTCCCCCTCCTCCTCGACGCGGAACCCGGCGGCCGGGATGAGGTCCCCGAGCAGTTCCCGCGGGTCGTGCCGCATCGCGGGACTGCCCAGCGCGTCGGCGAGCCGGGCCGTCAGGCGGCCGGTGGGCCGGCGGGACTCGGCGACCAGCAGGCGCCCGCCCGGCCGCAGCACGCGGAACATCTCCCGTACGGCGGCGCCGCGCTCGGCGGCCGGCACGTGGTGGACGGCCAGGCTGGAGACCACCACGTCGAAGGAGGCGTCGGGCAGGTCGAGCCGCTGTCCCTCGCCCACCAGGTAGGAGCAGTTGGCCGGGGCGCGGCGGCGGGCGTGGCCGATCATGGCCTCGGACGGGTCGACGCCGGTCACGTGCCCCTCCGGGCCGGCGACCGGGGCCATGATCCGGGTGAGGTAGCCGGTGCCGCAACCGACGTCGAGCACCCGGTCGCCCCGGCGCACCCCGGACAGCGCGGCCAGGCGGGTGAACGCCTCGCGCCGCCGTCCCAGCATCCCCACGCCGGTCACGACGTCGTAGGCGCGGGGCCGGTCCATCGTCCCGGCGCCGTGGTCGTGGTGGTGGTTGTGCAGCAGCTTGCTCGGTCCCATCGTCTTCTCCTTCCGGACGGCCTGCAGGCCGTGAACGATCGGTTCGCCGGCGTGGCCGGGCCGGCGACCGATCACATATCTTCGCAGGTCACCTTCGCACGCCGCCGGGCGGGAACGGCGCGACGGGCGAAGACACACCGGCGGGCGGATGCCGGAAGGGACCGGCGGGCGGGACACGGGAGTGGCCCTTCCCCCGGGGGCTCCGATCGCCGCGTCCCCGGGGGAAGGGGCCGTCAGATGTCGCGGTCGTGCCGGAGGCGGACCTCGGCGGCGAGGTCGGCGTCGCCGTCCAGGCCGTAGCGCCACACCCGCTCGGCGTCCTCGTCGCGGCCCCGGAGCGGGAGCGTGCGGGCCAGCAGCTCGATGGCCAGCGCGCTGGTCTCCACGTCGCCGTCCTCCTCGACGGCGGCGGCGAACTCCGCGCACGCCAGGTCGAGGTGGGCGATGCCGAGCAGCACCCGCAGCCGGGCGGCGTCGGCGACGTCGGGTACGGCCAGCGCCGCGAGGACCGCGTCGGCGGCCTGCCCCGCCTCGCCCTCCTGGAGGAAGAACTCCGCCAGCCGCTGAGCCGCCCGGGAGGCGATCTCCGGGTCCCCGGTGGCCAGTGCGGCGCGCAGCGCCTCCTCGGCCTCCTCGTCCCCCGTGGCCAGCCGGGCCAGAGCCATGTGCGCCAGCGGCACGTAGGCCGGGTTGCCGATGCCGAGGGCGGCCTGCCAGGCGGCCCGCGCCTGGTCCGGCAGTTCCTCGCGCTCGAAGCTGCGGGCGAGCAGGCAGGCGGCCTGGGCGGCGAACTCCGGGTGCCCGGTCGCCAGCGCGGTGCGCGCGGCCGACCGGGCGCCGGGCACGTCGCCGCGTTCTTCCAGCACCACCGCGAGCCCCACCGCCGCCTGGGCGCGGTCGGGATCGGCGGGGTCGGCGGCGAGCTCCGCGAAGATCGCCGCGGCGGCGTCCAGGTCGCCGTCCTCGGCCAGCCTGCGCGCCGTTTCCAAGGGACGCGTGTCCACCTCTGGCATGCGGGGTCCTCTCCGGGTGAGGGAAACGCCCCGAGCCTAACGACTCGGGGCGTCCCGCGTCCCGCGGACGGACGGTGCCGGCATCTCTTGTCGATCATTCCCCGAACGGCGCCGGGGCGACGGCGAGGAAGCCCCGGGCCGGCGCCGGGACCCCCTCGCTGTGTTCATTGCGACGCTGTGCGTCGCGGCTCGGGGGCTCAGACCCGGTGCCTTCCCTCGTCACTCCGCCGCTTCGCGGCTGCGTTCCTCAGTCCAGACACCGGCGCCCCCTCACGGGCTCATTGCGACGCTGCGCGTCGCGGCTCGGGGGCTCTTGCCCGGTGCCTTCCCTCGTCACTCCGCCGCTTCGCGGCTGCGTTCCTCAGTCCAGACACCGGCGCCCCCTCACGGTATTCATGGCGACGCTACGTGTCGCGGCTCGGGGGCTCTTGCCCGGTGCCTTCCCTCGTCACTCGCTCGCTTCGCTCGCTCACTCCTCGGTCCAGACACCGGCGCCCCCTCGCGGGTCAGTCCTCGTAGGCCGACAGCGGCGGGCAGGAGCACACGAGGTTGCGGTCGCCGTAGGCCTGGTCGATGCGGCGGACCGGCGACCAGTACTTGTCCTCGCGCAGCGACGGCAGCGGGTAGGCCGCCTCCACCCTGCCGTAGGGGTGGTTCCAGTCGTCGGTGACCAGGCAGTCGGCGGTGTGCGGGGCGTTGCGCAGCGGGTTGTCCTTCTTGTCGTACTCGCCGGAGGCGACCTTGGCGATCTCGCCGCGGATCGCGATCATGGCGTCGCAGAACCGGTCGAGCTCGGCCAGGTCCTCGCTCTCGGTGGGCTCGATCATCAGCGTGCCGGCCACCGGGAAGGACATCGTCGGCGCGTGGAAGCCGTAGTCGATGAGGCGCTTGGCCACGTCGTCCACGGTCACGCCGGTCTCCTTGGTGATCTGGCGCAGGTCGATGATGCACTCGTGTGCGACCAGCCCGCCGCGGCCGGTGTAGAGGACCGGGTAGTGCGGGGCCAGGCGGCGGGCGAGGTAGTTGGCCGACAGGATGGCCTGCTCGGTGGCCGCGCGGAGACCCTCGGCGCCCATCATCCGGATGTAGGCCCAGGAGATCGGCAGGATGCCCGCCGAGCCGTACGGCGCGGCCGAGACCGGGCCGACCGGCGAGCCGTCGCGCAGCGGGTGACCGGGGAGGTACTCGGCGAGGTGGGCGCGGACCGCGACGGGCCCGACGCCGGGGCCGCCGCCGCCGTGCGGGATGCAGAAGGTCTTGTGCAGGTTCAGGTGGGAGACGTCCGCCCCGAACTGCCCCGGCTTGGCCAGGCCGACCAGCGCGTTGAGGTTGGCGCCGTCGACGTAGACCTGGCCGCCGGCCTCGTGCACCAGCTCACAGATCCGGGTGATGCCCTCCTCGTAGACGCCGTGCGTGGACGGGTAGGTCACCATGATCGCGGCGAGCCGGTCGCGGTTCTTCTCGATCTTGGCGACGAGGTCGTCGAGGTCGACGTTGCCGTCGTCGTCGCAGGCGACCACGACGACCCGCATGCCGGCCATGACGGCGCTGGCGGCGTTGGTGCCGTGCGCGGAGGAGGGGATGAGGCAGACGTCGCGGCCGGACTCGCCGCGCGCCCGGTGGTAGGCGCGGATGGCGAGCAGGCCGGCGAACTCGCCCTGGGAGCCGGCGTTGGGCTGGATCGACACGGCGTCGTAGCCGGTGACCTCGGCCAGCCAGCCCTCCAGCTCCCCGACCAGCTGGGCGTAGCCGGCGCCCTGCTCGGCGGGGGCGTAGGGGTGCAGGCCGGCGAACTCCGGCCAGGTGATCGGCTCCATCTCGGTGGTCGCGTTGAGCTTCATGGTGCACGAGCCCAGCGGGATCATCGACCGGTCGAGCGCGATGTCCCTGTCCTGCAGCCTGCGCAGGTAGCGCAGCATGGCGGTCTCGGAGCGGTGGCTGTGGAAGACCGGGTGGGTCAGGAAGTCGCTCGTCCGGGTCAGGGCGGCGGGCAGCGCGTCGTGGGCGGAGGCGTCGAGGTCGGCCAGGACCGCGCCGCTGACGCCGAAGGCGGCCAGCACCTGCTCGATGTGCGGCAGCTCGGTCTTCTCGTCGCAGGAGACGCCGACGTGGTCGTCGTCGGCCAGCCGCAGGTTGATGCCGTTGTCCCGGGCCGCGGCGACGACCTCGGCGGCGCGGCCCGGCACGCGGGCCAGCACGGTGTCGAAGAAGGCGTCGTGGACGACCTCGACGCCGGCCTGGCGCAGGCCCTCGGCGAGCACGACGGCGTGGCGGTGGACGCGGCGGCCGATCCGGCGCAGCCCCTCGGGGCCGTGGTAGACGGCGTACATTCCGGCGATCACCGCGAGCAGCACCTGCGCGGTGCAGATGTTGCTGGTGGCCTTCTCGCGGCGGATGTGCTGCTCGCGGGTCTGCAGTGCGAGGCGGTGGGCGGGGCGGCCGTCGGCGTCCTGGGAGACGCCCACCAGGCGGCCGGGCATCTGCCGCTGCAGACCGTCGCGGACCGCCATGTAGGCGGCGTGCGGGCCGCCGAAGCCCATCGGCACGCCGAACCGCTGGGTGGAGCCGACCGCGATGTCGGCGCCCATCTCGCCGGGGGCGGTCAGCACGGTGAGGGCCAGCAGGTCGGCGGCGGCGACGACCTGGGCGCCGCGGGCGTGGGCGGCGTCGGCGATGGAGCGGAAGTCCCTGATCCGGCCGCTCGCGCCCGGGTACTGCACGAGCACGCCGAAGCAGTCGGGCAGCTCGGCGGTGAAGTCGCTCTCGACCAGCTCGATGCCGAGCGGCTCGGCGCGGGTGGCGAGCACGGCCTTGGTCTGCGGCAGGGCGTCGGCGTCGACGACGAACACGTTGGAGGGGGCCTTGCCGGCGCGGCGGGCCAGGGTCATCGCCTCGGCGACGGCGGTGGCCTCGTCGAGCAGGGAGGCGCCGGCGACGTCGAGGGCGGTCAGGTCGGTCACGACCGTCTGGAAGTTGAGCAGGGCCTCCAGGCGGCCCTGGGAGATCTCCGGCTGGTAGGGGGTGTAGGCGGTGTACCAGCCCGGGTTCTCCAGAAGGTTGCGGCGGATGACGGCCGGGGTGATCGTGTCGTGGTAACCCAGGCCGATCATCGAGGTGAGCACCGTGTTGCGGGAGGCGAGGGCCCGCAGCTCGGCGATGGCCTCCGGCTCGCTCGCGGCCGGCGGGAGATCGAGTCGGTCGGCGGTGCGGATCACCTCCGGCACGGCCACCGCGAGGAGGTCGGCGGCCGAGGCGAAGCCGACGGTCTCCAGCATGCGGGCCTGGTCGTCGTCGGCCGGGCCGATGTGGCGGGTGGAGAACGGCGGGGAGCTGAGCTCACCGAGCGGTGACAGGTCGGTCATGGAAAGCCTCCCGGGGCTGGTGGAGACCGGCGCTGAGCGCGGGCGTATGCCGGATCTCCCCCTCTGTCATCTCCACCTGAGAGCTTCACCTTCCCCGCCGGGGAGGGTTTTCACCGTCGGTGAGACACGCCTGGCGGGCGCACCTGCTTTCCAGAGTCGCCTCGTCCGTGCGGTACAGGGTGCCTGAGAGATTCCGGGGAGGGTTGCTCCTTCGGCGCCCCGGTCCAGCCGGGGACTCTCCCGCACGGCGTCTGCGGCCAGACCAACTTTACCCGGTCCGCCGGGCTCTGCGACGGCGGGCCAGTTCATCCGCGTGATGATCGCCTAAAGGGCTCTGGGACGCCTCCGCGCGCTCGCCTGGCAGATCGGCCAGGGAGCCCTCCACCTCCTGCCAGACGCGGCCCAGCGCGATGCCGAAGACGCCCTGGCCGCCCTGGAGGAGGTCGATGACCTCGTCGGGCGAGGTGCACTCGTAGACGCTGACCCCGTCGCTCATCAGGGTGATCTGGGCGAGGTCGCTGACCCCGCGGTCACGGAGGTGCTGTACGGCGATGCGGATCTGCTGGAGGGAGACGCCGGTGTCGAGGAGGCGTTTGACGACCTTGAGGACGAGGATGTCGCGGAAGCCGTACAGTCGCTGGGAGCCGGAACCCTGGGCGGCCCTGACGGTGGGCTCGACGAGCCCGGTGCGGGCCCAGTAGTCGAGCTGGCGGTAGGTGATGTCGGCGGCGGCGCAGGCGGTGGGGCCGCGGTAGCCGATGTCGGCGGGCGGGTTCACCGGTGCCCCGTCGAACAGCAGGCCCTCTTCACCCGCACGCTGGTGGGCCTTCCCGCGCCGTCCCGGGTCATCCTGATCGGCGTTTCTACCCTCGCCGCTGCTGACCGCCACGCGGACCTCCGGCTTTCTCTCATCCCGCGGCCTGATCTGGGGGTTTACGCGCGGCCCCGGGGTTCACTTGCACCGTAGGCTCGGGGCCAAGCCCAGTCAACGACCCCACCCGGCGCGTCGTGAAGCGTAAATGCACCGAAATACCTACCCCGCGCGGCCGAAGTCCTCGGGCGTGATTGTGTCAAGGAACTCCCTGAACTTCTCCACCTCGTCCTCCTGGTCGTCGGGGATGACCACCCCGGCCTCGGCGACCACGTCCTCGCTGGCGAAGATGCGGGCGCCGGTGCGCAGCGCGAGGGCGATCGAGTCCGACGGGCGGGCGCTGACCTCGGCCCCGTTGGAGAACACGAGATCGGCGAAGAAGATGCCGTCCCGGAGGGCGACGATGTTGACGGTGCTCAGCCGGACGCCCAGGGCGTCGAGCACGTCGCGGAAAAGGTCATGGGTGAGCGGCCGCGGCGGCGGCTCGTCGGCCTGGGCCATGGCGATCGCCGTGGCCTCGGTCATGCCGATCCAGATCGGCAGATAGCGCTCCCCATGTGCCTCCTTGAGCAGAACAATGGGCTGGTTGGAAGGCATCTCAACCCGAACGCCCACGACCTCCATCTGCAACACGGGCTGCTCCATCTTCGCTGGATTTCGACCGGTTCGTTCAACGTAACATCCGGGGGGCTACGGCCGTCCGGCCAGGGCTCACCGGCCCAGGGCCCCTCGAACGCCGGAACGCAGCAACGAGGCGTGTAATTCCAGCAGGAGCCCGGATATCTCCCCGGCCGTCTCGTCGGCCTTGGCGATCGCGCCGGGGCCCCGGCGGCGCAGCAGCGGCGCGATGGCCTGCTCCACCAGGCCGGCCTCGCGCTCGGCGGCGGCCTTGACCACCCGCAGGTGGCGGGCGCGCAGGCCGAAGGCGGCCAGGGCGCCGACGCTGCGGGCCACCGCCAGGGCCTCGGCGTCGTAGTGGCGGGCCACGGCCTCCACCAGGCCGAAGTCCTCCAGCTCGGTCAAAGCCTCCTCGGAGAGCGAGGCGGCGGCCAGCAGCTCCTGGCGGGTGAGGCGGACCTCCCTGACCGGCTCGTCGGGCAGGGCCCGGGGCGGGGCGACGGGCCGTTCCTCGCGGTCCGCCGCTTCCAGCCGGTCCTTGATCACGCGCAGCGGAAGATAGCGGTCACGCTGCTCGCTGAGGATGTAGCGGAGCCGCTCGACGTCGGCGTAGGTGAACTTGCGGTAGCCGGAGGGGCTGCGCTCCGGCTCGATCAGCCCCTCGCCCTCCAGGAAACGAATCTTGGAGATGCTGACGTCGGGGAACTCGCCCTGCAGCAGGGCGAGCACCTCCCCGATGCTCATGTGCGCACGAGCGGCCTGCGAGCTCATCATCCTCCAGAGGCGCCGCGGGTGAGGAAGACCAGCCGGAACTTGCCGATCTGCACCTCGTCCCCGCCGTAGAGCGGCACCTCCTCGATCCGCTCACGGTTGACGTAGGTGCCGTTCAGGCTGCCGACGTCACGGACGGTGAACATGCCGCCGCCGCGCCGGTAGAACTCCACATGGCGGCGCGAGACGGTGATGTCATCCAGGAAGATGTCGCTGTCGGGGTGACGCCCCACGGTGGTCAGATCGCTGTCCAGCAGGAAGCGGCTGCCGGCATTGGGGCCGCGCATGGCGACGAGCAGAGCGGAGCCCGGAGGCAACTGCTCGACGGCCTGCCGCTCGGCGAGGAGCGTCTCTCCGGTCTCCGCCTCGTACGCCTCGATCCCGGAGAGGGAGATGGTGGACGTGCTGTCTCCGGGTGACTCGTACTTGGTCAGCGGCGAACCGCATTGGGAGCAGAAACGGGCATCCTCAGGGTTGGCATGCCCGCACTGCGTGCAGTAGACGCTCGGCATCGATCGGCTCGGCCTCCTACCGCGAAGACGCGGCAACGGTGCTCAGGGATGCGCGCCTCGCTTCTTCGCTTCTCAAGTATTTTCTCTGACTGCGAATGCCGCAACATACACCAATGAGACGCAAAGATCAAGGCCGACGCTCGACCGCGGGTTCGGTCGGGACAAAGTTACCGCCGGGTGGCACTTCCGGTCCATGCCGCCGCGCTGGAGTGTCGCACTTCACTGTATTCATGGCGACGCTGCGCTGTGTTCACGGCGACGCTGCGCGTCGCGGCTCGGGGGCTCTTGCCCGGCGTCTTCCCTCGTCACTCCGTCGCTTCGCTCCTGCGTTCCTCAGTCCAGACACCGGCGCCCCCTCGCTGTGTTCATTGCGACGCTGGCGCGTCGCGGCTCGGGGGCTCTTGCCCGGTGCCTTCCCTCGTCACTCCGTCGCTTCGCTCCTAAGCTCCTCGGTCCAGACACCGGCGCCCCCTCACGGGATTCACGGCGACGCTGCGCGTCGCGGCTCGGGGGCTCTTGGTCCGGTGCCTTCCCTCGTCGTTCGCTCGCTCACTCCTCGGTCCAGACACCGGCGCCCCCTCGCGGGGCTCAGATGCCGGCGGCCTCCTCCACGACCCGGGCCCAGTGCTCCAGCATGCCCTGCGCCGTGTCGACGTCGTTGCCCTCGGCCCACAGGTGGGTGACGGCCTCGGCCGGATCGGGCAGCACCAGCGCCCAGGCTCCGTCGTCGGCGACGATCCGCACCCCGTCGGTGGTGTCGATGCGGTGGTGCTGGGCGGCCTCGATGACCGAGCGCATCACCACGCCCTTGGCGGCCCACGGCGTCGGCACCGTACGGCGCAGCAGCTTGGCCTCGGGGATCCTGGCGTCGATCTGGCTGAGCGACAGGCGGGTCCTGGCGACCAGACCGAGCAGACGCAGGAACGCGGCCAGGCCGTCCACGGTGGGGCCGAACTCCGGCACGACGAAGCCGCCCCGCCCGTCCGCCGCGAAGATCATCTCCTGGTTCCGGACGGCGCTCGTGAGCGCGTCGACCGCGGTGGCGGTCCACTCGACCTGTACGCCGTGGAAGCGGCAGACCTGCTCGGCCACCCGGGTGGTGGTGACCGGCAGCGCCACCCGGCCGGCGCACCGCTCGGCCGCCACCAGGTCCAGGACCACCAGCAGGGCGCGCTCCTCGCTGATCAGGTGGCCCAGCTCGTCCACCAGTGCGATCCGCTCCCCCACCGGGTCGAACCGCACCCCGAAGGCGGCCCGGGAGGAGCTGACGAGCTCCGACAGCCGCTGCAGGTCGCGGCGGCGCTCGGCGAGGGTCTCGGTGGGAGAGGCATCGTCCAGCCGGTTGTTGACGGTCAGCACCTCCACCCCGACCCGGCCGAGGAGGCTCGGCAGCACCAGCGCGGAGGTGCCGCCCGCGCAGTCCACGACGATCTTCATGTCGGCGTCGCGGACTCCCCGCATGTCCACGTGGCGCAGCAGCTCGTGGGTGTAGTCCTCGACCGTCCGGGGCGGGAAGCGCAGTTCGGCGATCTCTCCGGGGAAGGCCCGCCGGAACTCCTGGCGGGCGAAGACCCGGTCGAGCTTGCGCTGGGCCGCCTGCGACAGGTCGGCGCCGTGCTCGTCCATGAAGACGATGTCCACGCTCTGCGGGTCGCCGGGGGTGGTGCGCAGCGCGATGCCGCCGACCGCGTTCTCCCGGGCGGTGTGGAAGCGCGACACCGGCAGTGGGGTGGCCTCCAGGTCCAGCACGTTGATGGCGCTGGCGTTCAGCGCGCTGATCACCGCCCGCTTCAGCGCCCGCGCGGCGCGGGAGGAGTCGCGGGAGGTGACGACGGAGGCGCCCTTGCTGAGCGTGGTGGCGTAGGCGCTGGCCAGCCGTACGCACAGCTCGGGGGTGATCTCTACGTTGACCAGCCCGGAGACGCCGCGCGGACCGAAGAGGTCGCGCTGGCCGCGCGGCTCCCAGATGACGCTGGTGTTGACCACCGCGCCGGCCTCGATGGTCTTGAAGGGGTAGACCTTGACGCCGGAGGAGAGGTAGGCGCCGGCCTCGATGATGCACTCGTCGCCGACGACGGCGCCCTCCTCGATCCGGACGCCGGTCATCAGGTCGGTGTTCTTGCCGACGACGCAGCCGCGCATGTGGGTGCCGGGCCCGACGTAGACGTTGTCGCAGACCACCGCCCGGTGCAGGAAGGCGCCCTCGCGGACCACGGCGTTGCTGCCCAGCACGGTGTACTCGCGCAGTTCGGCCCCGGGTTCGACCTTGGCGTAGTCGCCGATGAACAGCGGGCCCTTGAGCACGGCGTCGGGGTCCACCGAGGCGCCCTCGGCCACCCAGACGCCGGGTGAGACCTCGAAGGCGTCGATGTCGAGCTTCACCCGGCCCGACAGGGCGTCGGCCTGGGCTTTGAGGTAGCTCTCGTGGGTGCCGACGTCCTCCCAGTAGCCGTCGGCGACGTAGCCGTACAGCGGGGCGCCGCGGGCCAGCAGCCGTGGGAAGACGTCCGCCGACCAGTCGACCGGCACGCCGGGGGCGATCTCGTCGAGGATCTCCGGCTCCATCACGTAGACGCCGGTGTTGACGGTGTCGGAGAAGACCTGGCCCCATGTGGGCTTCTCCAGGAACCGCTCGACCCGGCCGTGCTCGTCGACGATGACGATGCCGAACTCCAGGGGGTTGGGCACCCGTTTGAGGCCGATGGTGACCATGGCGCCGTTCTCGCGGTGGAAGTGCACCATGTCGGTCAGGTCGATGTCGGTGAGGGCGTCGCCGGAGATGACGAGGAACGGCTCGTCGCGGAGCTTGTCGGCGGCGTTCTTGACGCTGCCGGCGGTCCCGAGGGGCGTCTCCTCGGTGGCGTAGTGCAGGCTCATGCCGAGCTCGTCGCCGTCGCCGAAGTAGTTGCGCACCAGGACGGCCAGGAACTGCACGGTGACGACGGTCTCGGTGAACCCGTGCCGCCGCAGCAGCCGCAGCACGTGTTCCATGATCGGCCGGTTGATCACAGGGAGCAGGGGCTTGGGCTGGTTGGCGGTCATCGGCCGGAGCCGTGTCCCCTCCCCGCCCGCCATCACGACGGCCTTCATGAATCACCTCTTAAGGCGTTTTAAGGCGTTTGGCTCCTTTGACGAGCTGCCGCACCTGTACCCAATACAGCACTCCCGACCACCAGTACAGGCCCGTTCCCCAGATGGCCAGCGACCAGCCGACGATCCGGGCCGGATCGGCGTACCAGGAGTCGTGGTGGGCCAGGAACAGCAGGGGGAAGGCGTAGAGCAGGTTGGCGGTGGCGGCCTTGCCGAGGAAGTGCACCGGCAGCGCGGGGCCGTACCCGAGGCGGCGCAGGATGGGCGGGATGCCCAGCATCATGACGTCGCGCAGCGGGATCGCCAGCGCCAGCCACCAGGGGATGATGTCGCGCAGGGCCAGGCCGAGCAGGGTCGCCAGGATGTAGAGGCGGTCGGCCAGCGGATCCAGCAGGCGGCCGAGTCTGCTGGTCTGGTTCCACGCGCGGGCGATCTTGCCGTCCAGCCAGTCGGAGAAGCCGGCCAGCATCAGCAGCCCGACGGCCCAGCCGTCGGCCTTGGGGCCCAGCACCAGCCACAGAAAGACCGGCACACCCAGGAGCCTGGCCAGGCTGAGCGCGTTGGGGACCGTCCAGATACGGTCCTCGGTTTCCGATGCTTCCGGATTCACCGGTATGTCTCCCCTCCCGTACTTGATGCCGACCCTACCTGTGCGGGGCATGCGCGAACCGTATCCCTGTTACGGGTACGGCCCGCGGCCTCCCCCCTCCCTTCCGGCGGCGTCCCCGCCCGGCCCGCCCCGTACGGCGCCCGGTCCGACCGGGTCGCGCCGGTCCGGACGGCCCGGCCCCGGGAACGCCGAAACGCCGTGGTCCCGGGGGGACCACGGCGGCGCGGGGGTCTTCCGCACGCCCGCCGGGGACGGCGCGCGACGCGGACTCGGTCAGCGGCGGACCGGCCAGAAGCGGACCGGTCAGGAGAGGGGCCGTCAGGAGCGGCGCACCGCCGCGCGGGACGACCAGGCCCAGATCAGCACGGCCACGGCCAGGCCGAACAGCGCCAGCCCGCTGGGCACGTGCGTGCCGAGCATCTCCCAGCTGAAGTGCTGGCCCAGGCCGATCAGCAGCAGGCCCAGGCTGGCCAGCGCGGGCCAGCCGGCGCCCCGGCCGGGCCGCCAGACCAGCACGGCGGCGACGACCTGCAGCAGCGCGATCAGGTGCACCACCATCCCGGCCATGACGTGCGTCTCGGCCAGTGCCTCCCCTCCGCGTACGGCCTGGCCGGCGAACGAGGCCGCGACGATCAGGCCGGCCGCCTGGGCGGTGACCAGGACGCGCAGGCCGTACAACAGGCCGGCGGGGACGGGACGGCCGTCCGCCGTCGGCCGGGTGATGACCTCCTGCATGAGAGGTGTCCTTCCTCGGATGAACGATTCGGGACACATCGTGGCGGAGCAGGGGCCGCCGCGTCGTCACCCCCGGGGCGGATGCGCCGATCCGCCCCGGGGCGGATACCCGACCGGACGGAAGCCGGCGTCGACCAGCCCGATCCGGTGCGCGACCACCGCGGCCTGGGTGCGGTTGCGCACGCCCAGCTTGTCCATGGCGGTGGAGACGTGGCTCTTGACCGTGGTGACGCCCACGTGCAGCGCGTCGGCGATCTCGGCGTTGGACAGGCCCGCCCCGACCAGCGCCAGCACCTCCAGCTCCCGGTCGGTCAGCCCGGCCGGGACGTGCGCGGCGGCCTGCTCCTCGGCGGCCAGCGCCCGCTCCACGACGCGGCGCAGCACCGAGGGGGCGAGCAGCGGCTCGCCGGTGGCCGCCCGGCGCACCGCGTCGACCATCCGGCCGGGCTCGTCGTCCTTGACCAGGAAGCCGATCGCCCCGGCGCGCAGCGCGGCGTAGACGTTCTCGTCCTCGGCGAACGTGGTGAGGATCACGATCCGCGCCGCGGGCCAGGCCGCCAGGACGCGCCGGGTGGCCTCCAGGCCGTCCATCCGGGGCATGCGCAGGTCCATCAGCGTCACGTCGGGGCGCAGCCCCTCGGCCAGCCGTACGGCCTGCGCGCCGTCCACCGCCTCCCCGCAGACCTCCATGTCACCGGCCGCCTCCAGCAGCATCCGCACGCCGGCGCGCACGAGCGCCTGGTCGTCGGCGACGACCACCCTGATCACGTTGCCTCCTCCGGGACCGTCCGGTCCTCATGGCACACCCTGTTCCAGCCCGTCCATCCCGGCCGGCCGGTCCGTCCCTCCAGAGCCGCCGGGTCCGCGGGGTCGGCGGGGAGCGTCACCGCCAGACGCCATCCTCCCGCCCCGTCGGGGCCGGCGGACAGCCGCCCGCCCAGCGCCCTGGCCCGCTCGCGCATCCCCGCGACGCCCTGCCCGGCGCCGGGCAGGGCGTCGCGGAGCCCCCGGGCCCCGGACTCCGGGGGCTCCGGAGCGCCCGGATGCGCCGGGGGGCGCGGGGGCGCGCCGTCGGAGGAGGCCGTGAGAGCGCCGTCGCGGGAGATTGTGAGAGCACCGTCGCGGGGGTCCGGGGGCGCGCCGTTGACCACGTCCACCGCGAGCCCGTCGCCGGTCACGGCGAGCTCGACGGCGACGGAGGTGCCGGGGCCGGCGTGCTTGAGGACGTTGGTCAGCCCCTCCTGGACGATCCGGGCCGCCGAGGCCCGGCTCACCAGGGGCAGCCGCCCCACCTCGGGGTCGAGGCGCAGCTCCGCCCGCAGCCCGGCCGCGTTCATCCGCTCCACCGCCTCGCGCACGACGTCCTCGGGGTCGAGCAGCGGCGGGTGGCCGAGGTCCGGGTCGCGCACCACGCTGAGCAGGCCGCGCAGGTCCTCCAATACCTGGTGGCCGGTGGCGCGGATGTCGGCCAGCGCTTCGGCCACCGGGCCCGACGGCGCGACGTACTGGGCGGCTCCGGCCCGCAGCACCATGGCCCCGACGTGGTGGGCCACGATGTCGTGGACGTCGCGGGCGATGCGCTCGCGCTCGGCCAGCAGGTCGGCCCGGGCCCGTTCGGCGGTGAGCAGCCTGGCCTCCTCGGCCATCGCCAGCCGTAGCTCGGTCGTGGCCCGGCGGATGCCGACGTAGCGGCCGATGGCGACCGGCGCGGCGACCATCGCCAGCAGCGCGATCACCCTGGGCGGGGTGATCCGGGACAGTTCGTCGCCCACGAAGCTCAGCGCCGTGACGATGGAGGCGGTCACGTAGGCGACGCCCGTCCACGACCAGGAGGCCCGCATCGCGAACACGCCCAGCGTGACGAGGAACAGGCCCTGCATCGGTCCGACGGCGAAGCCGGCGGTGCGGTCGGCCATCAGCACCAGCAGCGCCTGTACGGCGAAGGCCGTGCCGGGCAGGGTGCGCGCCAGCCCGGCGGTGAGGCCGCAGCAGATGGTGAACCAGCCCGCCCCCCACACCGGCAGCGGCCCGTCGTGCCACTTGGTCCAGGTGTCGAGCACCATGAAGGCCACCCCACCGCCCGCGAGCAGCAGGTCGAGGCCGGGACGCCGCTCCACCAGCGCCATCGGCTCGATGGGGTGGCGCAGGTAGCGGCCGACCGCCACCGGGATGACGCCCGCCACGGCCGGGACGTACCAGGAGGCGGTGGTGAGGGCGATCCCGGGGTCGGCCACGTTGACCGCGGTGGCGGCCGCCGTCAGGACCGCGGCGGCCGCGGCGCGGCGCCGGCCGCCGCGGTGGGCGGCCACGCCCGCCGCGACGGACAGCAGGATCTGCGCGGTGTTGGCGGTGTAGGCGCCGACCTGGTCGCACACGACGAGGACGGCCGCCAGGAGGGCGCAGACCGTCAGGGGGAACCGCCGGACGAACCCCATGGGCGCCCCGGCCAGCAGGGCGAACCCCCAGGTGATCAGTGCCGGGACGGTTCCGCCGGAATACGTGCCGCCCGAGATGAGCCGGTCCAGGGCGACCGCCGCGGCGGCCAGGCAGACGTCCACGGCCCAGCCGCGGCGCCCCACGCCCGGCGCCGGGCCGCGGGACGGCGGGGCCGCGGACGGGTCACGGAATCTCATGTGGCACGCCACGCAGTCGCATACACAGCACGGTATAGGCCCCAAGGAGGGGAGGTCCCTCCTCCGGAAGGACGGCCGCCTCCTCCAAGTGGCCGCCGGGTCCGGCCGCCCGATGGGGCGCTTTCCCAGCTCACAACACCTATGGTGCACTGCATGAGCAGTGACGCCGCACTCTTCCTCAGGCAGTGGATGCGCTCCCCGGCGACCGTCGGGGCGGTGGCCCCCAGCTCGCGCCGGCTCGCCGAGGCGGTGACCGCGCCGATCCCCCGCCGGGGCGACCCGGTGGTGGTGGAGCTCGGCGCGGGCACGGGCGTGTTCACAGCGGAGATCCAGCGGCAGCTCGGCGGCCGGGGGCACCACCTGGCCGTGGAGATCAACCCCCGGATGGCCGGGCTCCTCGCCGCCCGGCATCCCCGGGTGGACGTCGTCGCCGCCGACGCGGCGCGGCTGCCCTTCCTGCTGCGGGAGCGCGGGCTGACCGGCGCCGACGTGGTGGTGAGCGGCCTGCCGTGGGCGGCGTTCCCCGACGATGTCCAGGTGGGGCTGCTGGACGCGGTCCGCGCGGTCATGGGGCCCGACGCGGCCTTCACCACCTTCGCCTACGGCTTCGCCCGCCACCTGCCGCCCGCCCGGCGCTTCCGGCGGCGCCTGTCGAACGCCTTCGAGGAGGTCGTGACGGGCCGGACCGTGTGGGGCAACCTGCCGCCGGCCTTCGTCTACCACGCGCGCCGGCCGCGCCCCGCCGCCGAGGCGGGCCGTCCCGGCTGAGTCCGCACGGCGGCGCGCGGCCCGGAGGGCGGGCGGCGGGCACGGGCTCCGAGGCGGCGGAGACGGGCGGCGGGGGCGTGACACTGGATCGGGAACAGAACCTCGTTCTAAGATCGCGCGACCGGAATGGAGTTGATCGCCCGTGGACTTCACCCTTCCCGAGAGCGCGCTCGCCGTCCAGCGCGGCGTCACCGACGTCTGCGCCCGCTACGACCTCGGCTACTGGCAGCGCTGCGAGTCCGAGAAACGCTGGCCGCAGGAGGTCTGGGACGACCTGGCCCGGGGCGGCTGGCTCGGCCTGGCCGTACCGGAGGAGTACGGCGGGGGCGGCCAGGGCCTGCTGGAGCTGGCCGTGGCCACCGAGGCCCTGTCGGCGTCCGGCGCGGCCGGCGGCTCGGCGTTCACCTACGTCCTCACCCCCGGGTTCGGCGCCCTCACCCTGGCCCGGCACGGCAGCCCCCGGCAGCGCGAGGAGCTGCTGCCGAAACTGGCCACCGGCGAGGTGGAGACCTGCTTCGCCCTCACCGAGCCCGACGCCGGGTCCGACTCCCTGAGCATCTCCACCTTCGCCCGCCGCGACGGCGACGAGTTCGTGGTCGACGGCCGGAAGGTCTGGATCACCGGCGTGCAGCGCGCGACCTGGATGCTCCTGGTCACCCGGACCGTCCCGGCCGCCGAGGCGAAGCCGCGCAGCCACGGCCTGACGGTCCTGCTGGTGAACGTGCCCGAGGCGGTCGCCGCCGGATCGCTGTCCTACCGGCCGATCCCGAAGATGGGCGCCAACACCACCCCCTCCAACACGGTCTTCGTCGACGGCCTGCGGGTGCCCGCGGCGAACGTGGTGGGCGAGGTCGACCAGGGGTCGCGGGTGCTGTGGGACATCCTCAACCCCGAGCGGATCCTGCTCGCCGCCGGCGGGCTGGGCGCCGCCGAGGTCGCCCTGTCGGTGGCGGTGCGCTACGCCGGGGAGCGGGAGGTCTTCGGCCGGCCGATCGGCGCCAACCAGGCCGTCGCCTTCCCCCTCGCCCAGGTCAAGGCGAAGATCGAGCTGGCCAGGCTGATGGTCCACAAGGCCGCCTGGCTGTTCGACGCCGGGCTGCCCTGCGGGACCGAGGCCGGCATCGCCAAGCTGGCCGCCTCCCAGGCCGCGTGGGAGGCCGCCGATCGGGCCTTCCAGACGCTGGGCGGCATGGCCTACTCGCTGGAGTACCCGGTGGCGCGGCTGCTGGCCGACGCCCGCATCGGCAAGGTCGCCCCGGTCACCGAGGAGCTCCTGCTCAACCACCTGGCCACCCGGGTGCTGGGACTGCCCAGGAGTTTCTGACCCGGTTGCGGAGCCGTCCCGGGGGGCAGACTCCCCTCGGGCCCGGCGATCACCGCCGGGCCCGACGACGGCGAAGAGCGTGAGACCAGCGACGAGGGGAAGCAGCCGATGCCCGCCTACGCCAGCACCGTGATCGACGCCTCCGCGGACGAGGTGTGGAGCTACCTGAGGGATTTCGGGAACCTCGCCGAGTGGCTGCCCGGGATCTCCTCCTGCGTGTTCGAGGAGGGCGAGGGCGGTCCGGGCACGGTGCGCCGGATCGAGGGCGCGGGCGGGCTCTTCCGGGAGCGGCTGCTCACCCTCGACGACGACTCCCGCTCGGCGACCTACGAGATCCTGGAGAGCCCCCTGCCGGTCCGGGAGTACCGGGCGGTCTACCGGGTCCACCCCGTCACCGACACCGGCCGGGCGTTCGTGGAGTGGTCGGCGGCCTTCGAGACGGACGGCGGGGCGGACGAGGCCAAGGTGACCAGGAACATGGTCCGGTACATCTTCGCGCCCGGCCTGGCGGCCCTGGGCGAGCGGCACGCCGGGCACCGCCCCGCGGCGGGCGCCGAACCGGTCGGCTGACACCGGCCTCCGGGTGTCCCGGACGGG
This sequence comes from Streptosporangium sandarakinum, assembly GCF_050942225.1. Taxonomy (NCBI): domain Bacteria; kingdom Bacillati; phylum Actinomycetota; class Actinomycetes; order Streptosporangiales; family Streptosporangiaceae; genus Streptosporangium; species Streptosporangium sandarakinum. The sequence continues at coordinate 3,639,190 of NZ_CP192034.1, read as the reverse complement.
CGGCCCCGGACCGGTTCGGCGGGGCCGCCCGGCCCGTCAGGTGAACTCCGGCGGGCGGCGCTCCCGTACGGCCCGCACCCCCTCGGCCACGTCCGGGCCGGTGAAGCCGAGGAACTCCATGGCAAGGGAGGCGTCGAAGGAGGGGCCGGCCAGGCGCAGCCAGTTGTTGAGCGCGTACTTCGTCAGCCGGATCGCCTCGGCCGAGCCCGCGGCCAGCCGTACGGCGATCTCCAGTGCCCGTTCGTGCACCTGGTCGTCGTCCACGCACAGGCTGACCAGCCCCATCGCCTCGGCCTGCTCCCCGGTGACCGGCTCGCACAGCAGCAGGTGGTACTTGGCCTTGGCCAGCCCGCACAGCAGCGGCCAGACGATGGCGGCGTGGTCGCCGGCGGCCACGCCGAGGCGGGTGTGGCCGTCGATGACGCGCGCCGTACGGCCCGCCACCGAGACGTCGGCCAGCAGCGCGACCGCCAGACCCGCGCCCACGGCCGGGCCCTGGACGGCCGAGACGATCGGCTTGGAACAGTTGATCACGTTGTAGACGATGTCGCGGGCCTCGGTGAAGACGCGCATGCGCGTGGCGTGGTCACGGGTCATCTCCTCGATCATCGCGAGGTCGCCGCCGGCGGAGAACGCCTCGCCCTCGCCCCGGACGAGCACCGCGCGCACGGCGTCGTCGCGGTCGGCGTCGAGCCAGACGCCGGCCAGCTCGCGGTGGCCGACGGTGTCCACGGCGTTGAGCCTGCGCGGCTCGCTGATCGTCACCCGGAGCACCCCGTCGGCCGCCCAGTCGATCCTCAGCTTCTCGTAGTCCTCGTATCCCCTCATCGCCGGGCCTCCTGCGGCAGCGCGGCGGCGCCGGGCAGGTCCCGCGCCCCGGGACGGGCTTCGGACCGTGGTCCGGACCGCGCCGCGGCCTCGACCAGCGCCGCGACGAGCCGGTCGTCGTCGCCGCGCTCGGGGTGCCACTGGACCCCGACGCCGAAGGGGTGGTCCCGCAGCTCGACGCCCTCGACGATCTGGTCGTCGGCCCAGGCCACGGGGGTCAGGCCGGCGCCGAGCCGCCGGATCGCCTGCCGGTGCGGCGCGGTCGCCTCGACGCGGTCGCCCACCGCCTCGCCCAGCCTGCTCGACACGCTGACCTGGACGACGTGCCCGCCCCCGGTGTGGAGCTCGTGGCTGTCGACCGCGTCGGGAAGCCACGGGATAAGGCTGCCGCCCTGGGCGACGTTCAGCACGTGCATGCCCCGGGCGACGCCCAGCAGCGGCAGGCCGGCCTGGACGGCGGCGCGGGCCAGGGCCAGCTCGAAGCGGTCGCGGTGGGGCTGGGGCTCGCCGAGCCGTTCGTCGCGGGCCGCGCCGTACAGGGTGGGGTCGAGCTCGCCGCCGCCGGCGAGGATCACCCCGGAGAGGTGACGCGCGTGCTCGGCGGCCACGGCCGGGCCGAGCGACGGGAGCAGCACCGGGACGCTGCCCGCCCGCTCCACCGCCCGGGCGTAGGCGGGCGGGGACAGGACGGCTTCGCGGACCCAGTCGCCCCAGCGGGCGGCCTCGAGGTAGGAGGTGATGCCGATCAGAGGTCGGGGCATGGGCTCTCCAGTGGCCGTGCGGGAGGCGGCGCCCTGTTCCCGGACGGCACCTGTCCCGTCTTTCGGCAACATCCCTATCATGCTGCGCGCCATTTCGGTTATGCCACACATATCAGATCTCAACGGCCCGGTACGGCGAACCCGCCGCGGCGGTCCCCTCCTGGGGAATGGAGCGCTCCATCCGCCGGCGGTGTCCCGGTGCGATGGAACGATCCACCTGCCGGAGATGCCCCGGAAAAGGCCCGAGAGCCGACTGGACGGTTCGACACGACATTAAATACGAAATATTACGAATATCCCTCATTTTCCGCACACCTGGCCACCAAGAGGTTATTATCCGCGACGCCCTCGCAATTACGGAAGGCCAGATTTCGCACCATATTCCAGAGAAACGGTTGTGACGCCTATGGGAAACTGCAAGAATTCAATTTGAGCGAACCGGCGGGCCGGGGTCACCGGGCGCTCATCACCCGGAACCGTCATGGAGGTGGTCTGCGTGATCGGACTTTGATCCGGTCGGTGGGGTGAGGTCCGATCACATGTCGTTGAATCCGCGTCTCGTCAAGGAAAGCTTCGCCGTCATCGAGCCCGTCGCGGACCGGGCCGCGGCATACTTCTACGGGCGGCTGTTCGCCGCCAATCCGCACATGCGTGGCATGTTCCCCCCGGCGATGGACGCCCAGCGCGACCGCCTGTTCGGCGCGCTGACCCGCATCGTCTGGAGCATCGACGGCCCCGACGGCATGGCGCCGTTCCTCGGCCGCCTGGGCCGCGACCACCGCAAGTACGGCGTGCTCACCGAGCACTACGCCGTGGTCCGCGACGCGCTGCTGGCCACCGTACGGCACTTCGCCGCCGAGGTCTGGACCCCCGAGGTCGAGCGGGCGTGGGAGGCGGCGTACGCCGTCGCCGCCGACTTCATGATCAAGGCCGCCGAGGCCGACGCGGGCGTCTCCCCCGCCTGGTGGCTGGCCGAGGTCACCGGCCACGAGCTGCGCACCCCGGACGTCGCCGTCCTCACCCTGAGGCCCGCCCAGCCCCTGCCGTACCTGCCGGGACAGCACGTCAGCGTGCAGACCTCCCGCTGGCCGCGCGTGTGGCGGCCCTTCTCCATCGCCAACGCCCCGCGGCCGGACGGCACCGTCCGGCTGCACGTCCGCGCGGTGCGAGGCGGGTGGGTCTCCGGCGCGCTGGTCCGGCACACCCGCGTCGGCGACACCCTCATGCTCGGCCCGGCGTCCGGGTCGATGGCCCCGCCCGCCTCCGGCCGCGACGTCCTGTGCGTCGCGGGAGGCACCGGGCTGGCCCCGCTGAAGGCGATCATCGAGCACGTCATCGCCTCCGGGCGGCGGTCCAGCATCCACCTCCTGTACGGCGCGCGCCGCGCGGCGGAGCTGTACGACCTGCCCGACCTGGTGCGGATGGAGTCGGAGTTCCCCTGGCTGCGGGTGCTGCCGGTCGTCTCCGACGAGCCGGGCCACGACGGGGTGCGGGGCACCGTGAGCGAAGTGCTGGACCGCTTCCCCTCCTGGGCCGGCCACGAGGTCTACGTCTGCGGCCCGCCCGCCATGGTCGGCGACGCGGTCCGGCGGCTGCGGCGCGGGGGCGTCCCCCTGACCGACATCCACCGGGACATCATCGAGTCCTGAGGTCGTCTCCGAAGTCGTCCCCGCCGCTCAGGCCGTCTCCGCCGCCTGGATCTCCTCCACCCGGGCCGTCTCCGCCGCACGGGCCGCCTCCTCCGCCGCGGCGACCGAGGCGGTCGTGACGGAGCGGGAGACCACGGCGACGGCGACGACGCACAGCGCCGCCGCGGCGCAGAACACCGCGGGCAGCCCCGCCCGGTCGGCGAGGAACCCGCCCGCCGCGGCGCCCAGCGGGGTGGCCCCCATCCCGATCAGACGGGCGGTGGCGTTGATGCGGCCGAGCATCGCCCCGGGGACGATCCGCTGCCGCAGCGAGACGATGACGACGTTGGAGACGGCGTTGGTCGCCCCGAGCAGGACCGCGGTGACGGCGATACCGGGCACGGTGGGCAGCAGGACCGGCGCGAACAGCAGGAGCCCGTTGACCAGGTCGGCGACGATCAGCGTCCTGACCTGGCCGGCCCGGCGCGTCAGCCGGTCGGCGACCAGCGAGCCCGCCACCGCGCCCGCCGCCAGCGCCGCGGTGAGCACGCCGTACCCGGCGGAGGTCAGCCCCACCCGGGACTCCTCGCCGACCACCCACAGCACGAACACCGCGAAGTAGGCGGCGTTGGCGAAGTTGAGCACGCCCGAGAAGAGGGCCAGGCTCCGCAGCACCCGGTGACCCCACAGGTAGCGCAGACCCTCGGCGATGTCGGCGCGCAGCGGCCGGGTGGAGGGGGTCTCGACGCGGAACCGCCCGCGCATGCCGAGCAGCGTCAGGGCCGCCGCCGCGTACAGCAGGGCGGGCGTCCCGAGCGTGACCGTCGCGCCGATCCCGACCAGGACCCCGGCGACCGGAGCGCCGAGGAAGTTGTTGCCGACGGTCTGCACCGCGACGAGCCGGCCGTTGGCCTCGCCCAGCCGCTCTCGCGGCACGACCATCGGCAGCACCGACTGCGCGGAGGTGTCGGCGAGGACCTCCGCGACGCCGGTCAGCAGCGCCCCGGCCAGTAGCACCGGCAGGCTCAGCAGTCCCAGCCAGGCGGTCAGCGCCACCCCGGCCAGCGCGGCCGCCCGCAGCGTGTTGGCGGCGACCATGATCCGGCGGCGGTCGTGCCGGTCGGCCAGGGCGCCCGCGTGCAGCGCGAGCAGCAGCCACGGCAGCGTGGCCGCCGCGCTGACCAGGGAGACCAGGACCGGCGAGCGGGTCAGCGTCACCGCGACCAGCGAGACGCCGACGACGGTGATCCCGTCGGCGACGTTCGACAGGCCGGAGGCGGCCACCAGCCGGCGGAAGGGTCGTCCGGTCATGTGCGCTCCCGGTATCGTGGAAAGAGAAGTTTGCAAACGATTCTTTGCAAAGATATGGCTGCACATGACGGATGACAAGACCCGTTCCATCGACGCCGCCGCGCTCAAAGGGCTGGCGCACCCCTCCCGGCTGCGCCTGCTGGAGCTCCTGGAGCAGCGCGGCGAGGCGACCGCGACCCAGCTGGCCGCCCTGACCGGGGAGAACACCGGCGCGACGAGTTACCACCTGCGACAGCTCGAACGGTACGGCTTCATCGAGGACGTCCCGGGACGCGGCAGGGGCAAGGAACGCTGGTGGCGCGCGGGCAGCTTCTCCATGGACGGCGACCGCTTCCGCCGCGACCCCGACACGGCCCAGGCCGCCGAGATGGTGCTCGCCCAGGTGGTCCGCCAGCGCGGGGCCGAGCTCACCCGCTGGCTGGAGGAGTCACGGACCACGCCCCGGGCGTGGATCGAGGCCAGTGTCACCTCCAGCAGCGGCATGCGCCTCACCCGCCAGGAACTCGCCGACCTGGTCGGTGAGGTCTCCGCCGTCCTGGACGCCTACCGGAAGCGGGCCCGGGACCGCCCCGGTGACACGCCGGACACCGCCCAGGTCGTCGTCCACTTCGACGCCCTGCCCTTCGGCGTCGGCGAGGCGGATCCCGACGGGGCGGACGCCGGCCGGACGGGCTCCGGCGGGCCGGACTCCGGGGAGGCTGATCAGCCGGGATGAGCCCCCGGCCACGCGATGTCGTCGACCACCAGGAACGGCTCGCCGGCCACGGCCGCCGGGGTCGCCCCGGTGAACGCCATGACGTCCCGATGCAGGTGGGACTGGTCGGCGTAGCCGGCCTCCGCCGCGACCCCGGCCGTGCTCTCACCCGCGACCAGGCGGTGGGCGGCGTGGTCGAAGCGGACCAGCTTGGCGACGCGCTTGGGCGACAGGCCGATCTGCGACCGGAACCGGGACCACAGGCGCTTGCGGCTCCATCCGGTCTCGGCCGCCAGCCCGTCGATCCGGACCATCCCGCGACCGGCGACGATCCGCTCCCAGGCCCAGGCCACCTCCGGGTCCACGGACGCCTCCGCCGCATGCCGCCGGGCGAGCAGCGTGTCCATCAGCGCGAAGCGGTCCTCCCACGAGGAGACCTCGCCCAGCCGTTCAAGGATCCGCGCCGCCTCCCGCCCCCACAGGTCGTCGAGGTCGATCCTGTCCCTGGACGACGGCGACATCCACGTGCGTCAGGACGGCCCCCGCGACGCTCCCGCTCTCCTGCTCATCCACGGGTCCGCCTCCTCGACCCGCTCGTGGGACCCGATGGTCCCATTGCTGACCGGTTCCTACTGTCCTGAGTCGGGAATTCTGTTCAGATATCCGGCGAGGCGTTCGAGGATCTCGTCGGCGGTCTTGGTCCAGACGTAGGGCCGCGGCTCGGTGTTCCAGGTCGAGATCCAGTCGCGGATGTCCTTCTCCAGGGCCTGGACGGACTTGTGCACGCCGCGACGGATCTGCTTGTTCGTCAGCTCGGCGAACCACCGCTCCACGAGGTTGAGCCAGGACGACCCGGTCGGGGTGAAGTGCAGATGGAACCGCGGGTGGGCGACCAGCCAGGTGCGGATCGCGGGCGTCTTGTGCGTGGCGTAATTGTCGAGCACGAGGTGGATGTCCAGGTCCGCGGGGGTCTGCTTGTCCAAGGTGATCAGGAACTTCTTGAACTCCTCGGCGCGGTGACGGCGGTGCAGGGACCCGATGACCTTGCCGGATGCGATCTCCAGGGCGGCGAACAGGGTCGTGGTGCCGGCCCTGACGTAGTCGTGGGTCACGCGCTGCGGGATTCCGGGCATCATCGGCAGCACGGGCTGGGAGCGGTCCAACGCCTGGATCTGCGACTTCTCGTCCACGCAGAACACCAGCGCCCGCTCGGGCGGATCCAGGTAGAGCCCGACGACGTCGTGGACCTTGTCCACGAAGTACGGGTCGGTGGACAGCTTGAACTCCTCGACCCGGTGGGGTTGCAGGCCGAACGCCCGCCAGACCCGCGAGACCGTCGACTGCGACATGCCGATCTCCTTGGCCATCGACCGGGTCGACCAGTGCGTCGCGTTCTTCGGTGTGCTCTCCAAGGTCTTGGTCACCAGTGCCGCGACCTGCTCGTCGGTCACCGACCGGGGCCCGCCCGAGCGTGGCATGTCACCCAGGCCCGCGATCCGATGCTCGACGAACCGGGCCCGCCACCGCCCGACCGCGTGAGGCATCGACCCGAGCCGCTGCGCGACGTCCTTGTTCGTCGCGCCCGTCGCGCACTCCAGGATGATCCGGCATCGCAACGCCCACGACTGCGGCGTCGACCTGCGCCGCACCCAACCCTCCAGCGCCGCCCGCTCGTCCTCGGACAACACCAGCTCGGCCTTCGGCCGCCCCGTACTCGCCATGACACCAGCATAGAGTTATGAACAGAATTCCTGACTCAGGATGCTAGAGGCGGCGACGCATTTCTACGTTGGGGACGACGACCCCACGGACCGTGTTGTCCGGGCGATGGGCGACCACAGTGAATCCGAGGCGTTCGAACGCAGGCTGAGCACTCCGACTGGCCAAGGTCCGCAGTTCGGTGAGCCCACGGGCACGCGCCTCGCGCATGATGGCAGTGAGCAGGGCGCGTGCAACACCCCTGCCCCCTGATCGTGGATGAACGAACAGCATGTCAACCAAGCCGTCCGGCAGCAGGTCCGTGAACCCCACGACAGTGTCATCAACTTCTGCCACCAGGGTCGACGCTTCTTGCCGCCGCCTGTCCCAATCGCTCAGGTCGGTGCGAGCGGGGCCAGCCCATGCGTCCACCTGGCGCGGTCCGTAAACCAACGAGGCCGTTTGGCGAATCGCGGCTTGGAAGACATCGAAGGTCGCTGTGGCGTCATCTGGGCCTCGGTATGCGCGAATATCACACGTCATGAACCCAGCCTACATATATGGACAGAACTCCTGACTCAGGACACTACCGCGTCATCCGGATCGACCTGCTCGGGCACTCCCCCATCCTGGAGGATCCGCAGCGGACCGCCGCCTCCCTCCTGGCCTTCACCGCGGCCCATGCCGTGCGGGCCGGATGAGGTAGGGGTGGCCGGTGCGTCTCCCTCCTCGAAGGGAGACGCACCGAACCCGACGCACCGAAACCGACGCGCCGAAACCGGCGCACCGGTCACGGGAGCACGGCGCACCGGTCACGGGAGCACGCCGCCGGAGACGGCGCCTTCCGGCGGGCCGTGCGCCGCCGTAGGACGCCGGTCAGGGGGCGACGCGGCCGTTGGCGACGAACGCGGCGTGGGTGAGGGGCATCAGCCCCGCCCAGACGGCCTCCATCTTCTCGGCCACCATCTCGATCTCCCGCTGCGGGAACGAGGGCACCTTGGCCTGCTCGCTCTTGGTGCGCAGCGACAGGAAGTGCATCAGGGACCGGGCGTTGCAGGTGGCGTACATCGAGGAGAACAGGCCCACCGGCAGCACGGCCCTGGCCACCTCGCGGGCGACGCCGGCCTCCAGCATCTCCTGATAGGCGGCGTAGGACTGCCGGTAGGAGTCCTCCATCGCCTCGGTCACCAGCTTGTGCTGCTCGTCGGTCCCCTCGACGAACACGTACTTGCCCGGCCGCCCCTCCTGGACGAGCCTGCGCTCCCGGCCCGGAACGTAGAAATCGGGCTGAAGCTCCCTGTATCTCCCGCTTTCCTCGTTGTACGACCATCCCACCCTGTGGCGGTGGAACTCCCGGAAGACGAAGATGGGCGCCCTGATGAAGAAGGTCATGGAGTTGTGCTCGAACGGGCTCCCGTGCCTGTCGCGCATGAGGTAGTTGATCAGTCCCCTGGACCGCTCCGGGTCCTTGTTGATCTCCTCCAGGGACTGCTCCCCCGCGGTCGACACCCGCGCGGCCCAGAGCACGTCGGTGTCCGAGGCGCTGTTCCTGACCAGCTCGACGGTGACGTCGTCGAGGAAACGCGGCTGACTGTCGTCCATGGGCGGTAGACCTTCCGGTGGCGGTTCGCGGGCACAGGCAAGCCTAGCGCCGTCCGCCGGAGCCGCCCGGAGGGGACGGGCCGGTGCGCCGCGACCGGAACCGGGCACGTCAGGGGCTCGGGGGGCCATCGGGTACGCACCGGGACGGCGGAGGACCGGTGGCCCCGGCGGGCGCGGGCCGTACCCTGCCGTACCCCGGCGGGCCCGCACCCCGCCCGGTGGCCCCGGCGGGCGCGGGCCGTACCGCCCGCGCCCGCCGGGACGCCGGCTACCGGGCCCGCTGCGCGCCGACCGCGTCGGCCGCGTCGGTGCGGCAGAGCCGCAGCACGTTGGAGATGATGCGGGCCCCCGCGCCGCCCTCGGCGGTGAGGATCGACTCGGGGTGGAACTGCACGGCGAAGCGCCGCCGTTCGGCGTCCTCGATCGCCATCACCGCGCCGTCGGGGGTGAGGGCGGTGGCGGTGAAGCCCACCAGGCCGGGCTGCTTGGCGTGCAGCGAGTGGTAGCGGGCGGCGACGAACTCCTCGGGCAGGCCGTCGAGGAGGGCGCTGTCGCCGGTCCTCCTGACCTGGCCGCGCTTGCCGTGCTCGGGGCTGGCCAGCAGCTCCAGCGTGCCGCCGGCCTGCTCGACCATGCCCTGCAGGCCGAGGCAGACGCCGAACACCGGCAGGTCGCGCTCGTAGAGGGCGTCGATGAGCGACGACAGGCCGAAGTCGACGGGCCAGCCCGGGCCGGGCGAGAGCACCACGAGGGACGGCGCGATCTCGTCGATCATGGCGGCCGGGAAGCCGTGGCGCAGCGTGACGACCTCGGCGCCCTGCTGGCGGAAGTAGTCGGCGAGGGTGTTGACGAAGGAGTCCTCGTGGTCCACGAGCAGCACCTTCAGGCCCTCCCCCGTCCTGGGGGCCTCGGGGGCCGGCGCCTGCTCACGCTCCTCGCCGACCGCGGCCAGGGCTTCGAGCAGTGCGCTGGCCTTGAGCTCGGTCTCGCGCTCCTCGGCCCCGGGGTCGGAGTCGAACAGCAGGGTGGCGCCCGCCCGGACGGTGGCGACGCCGCCGCGGATCTGCGCGGTGCGCAGGGTCAGGCCGGTGTTCATCGAGCCGTCGAAGCCGATGTAGCCGACGGCTCCGCCGTACCAGCGGCGGGTGGTCTCCTCGTGGTCCTCGATGAACTGCATCGCCCAGGTCTTGGGGGCGCCGGTGACGGTGACGGCCCACATGTGGGTGAGGAAGGCGTCCAGGGCGTCGAACTCCGGGCGCAGGCGGCCCTCGATGTGGTCGACGGTGTGGATCACGCGGGAGTACATCTCGATCTGGCGCCGCCCGATGACCTGGACGCTGCCCGGCACGCAGATGCGGGACTTGTCGTTGCGGTCGACGTCGGTGCACATGGTCAGCTCCGACTCCTCCTTGACGCTGCTCAGGAGGGTGCGGATGGCCTCGGCGTCCTCGATGGGGTTGCCGCCGCGGGCGATGGTGCCGGAGATGGGGCACGTCTCGACGCGGTCGCCGTTGACGCGGACGTACATCTCCGGGGAGGCGCCGACCAGGTGCTCGCCGTCGCCGAGGTTGAACAGGAACTCGTACGGTGCCGGGTTGCGCCTGCGCAGGGTGCGGTAGAAGCCGGCCGGGTCGGTGCACACCCCGTGGAAGACCTGGCCGGGGACGACCTCGAACAGGTCGCCGCGGACGAACTTCTCCTTGGCCGCGGCGACGACCTCGGCGTAGGCGCCCTTGGCGGGGGCGGCGGGGACCTCGGCGGGGGCGGGAGGCAGCGGGACGCTCTCGCCCTCGCGGGCCAGGCCGCGGGTGGAGACGCCGTCCACGGTGAACTCGTAGAGGTACTCCCTGCTGGTCTCCCGCTTGCGGTCGACCACCATGATCCGGTCGGGCAGGTGCAGCACGAGGTCGCGCTGGTCGTCGGCCCGGGTGAGGACCTGCCGGATCGGCTCGAACTGGAAGGCCAGGTCATAGCCGAAGGAGCCGTACAGGCCCAGGTGCTCGTCCTCGCCGCTGAAGGCGGCGATGATCTCGCGGATCGCGGTGAAGACGGTGGGCCGGCGGCTGCGCATCTCCTCGGGGAGGATGTCCTCGGACTCTGCGACGTGGACCTCGACGTGGTCGGCGGTCGGCTCGCCGGTGGGCTTGCCGGCGGCCAGCATGCACGAGGCGACGGCGGGCAGCACGACCCGGCCGCGGTCGTTCAGGGCGCGGGCCGAGATCCTGCGCCCGCGGGCGACGATCTCCAGGCAGGGGTCCGCGTAGGCCAGGTGCCACCGGCTGTAGCGGCCGGGATACTCCATCCCCGAGGAGAGCACGCCGCCGCGGCGCTCGCCGAGAGCGGTGACGACGTCCTCCAGCATGCTCTCCGGCACATCGGACGTCGTGACTTCGACGCCGATGCCACCGGCAGTGGTATATCCGCTGGTCTCCACTTGCAGCCTCGTCCCTTTTGGTCGCTCGATGCCCGGAAGGAGGCGGAAACAGAAAAGGCCGCCTTCCCGGGCGGCCGTCTGTCCACTTCGCGAATGCGAAACACGCGCCGCCTAGCAGCGGCGCCACCACTGGAGGGTGTCGAGGTCTCGCATGCCGCAAGGGTACCGGCGGAAACCGTGATCATGCAACGTGCCCGCACCGGGCCGGGCCGCACGGTGAGCGGGTCGTACGGCGGGCGCGGCGGGCGCGGCGGCCCGGTGCCCGGGTCCGGAGGCTCACGGCGGAGACCGTACGGCGGCGCGACGCTCGGGGGCGCGGCGGGGCCGGGCCGTACGGCGGGCGGGTTAGGGTCGGCGGGTGCGTGCGGCCAGGCTGATGTCGTTGCTGTTGCTGCTCCAGGCGCGCGGCGGGATGACCGCCGCGGAGCTCGCCCGCGAGCTGGAGGTCTCCGAGCGGACCGTCCACCGCGACGTGCTCGCCCTGGCCGAGGCCGGGGTGCCGGTCTACGCCGACCGCGGCCGGGGCGGCGGCTACCGCCTGCTGGAGGGGTACCGCACCCGCCTGACGGGCCTGGACCGGGCCGAGGCGGAGGCGCTGTTCCTGTCCGGGTGCCGCGGGCGCTGCGGGAGATGGGGCTCGGCGAGGTGGCGGCCTCGGCGCGGCTGAAGGCGGCGGCGGCGTTGTCGCCCGGCGCGCGCGACGCCCCCGCGAGCGCCGCGCAGCGCTTCCACCTCGACGCCCCCGGCTGGTTCGCCGGGGGCGGGCCTCCTCCGGAGGCGCTGGCCCCGCTGGCCAGGGCGGTGTGGGGCGACCACCCCGTCACCGGCCTCTACCGGGGCGCGCCCCGGACGCTGGAGCCGTACGGGCTGGTGCTCAAGGCCGGGGTCTGGTACCTGGCGACGCGCTCGGCGATCTACCGGGTGGACCGCTTCTCGGGGGTCGAGGCGCACACCGACCGGCGCTTCGAGCGCGACCGCGGCTTCGACCTGGCGGCGTTCTGGGAGGAGCGGGCCGCCGAGTTCGCCCGTTCGCTGCTGCGGACGCGGGTCACCGTACGGCTCAGCCCCGTCGGCCACCGCCGGTTGCGGGTCTTCGCCGACCCGGCGGCCCTGGACGAGGCGCTGGCGTCGGCCACCGAGCCCGACGGGCAGGGCCGGGTCACGGTGTCGCTGCCCGTCGAGTCGCTGGAGGTCGCCTACGGCCAGCTCCTGGGGCTGGGGCCCGAGGTGGAGGTCCTCGATCCGCCGGAGCTGCGCGCGCTCATGGCCGGGGCGGCCGCGCGGATGAACGCCCTGTACGGCGGGCCCGGGGACGAGGACGTGCCGGGCTGAGGACGGACCGGGTGGGGCCGGTCAGCGGTAACCGGTGGTGTCGGCCGGCTTGCCCTTGCTCTGCACCTCCTCCATGTAGCGCCAGGCGTCGGGCACGCTGCCGTCGACGTCGGTGACCCCGTACGCGCGGGCGAGCCGGACGCTGGAGACGGTCTGTCCCGACCAGCGGGCGCGGTCGTCGGCGGCGGCCAGCGCGGCGACGGCCCGGCCCGCGAAGGCCGGCGACTCGGAGATCGCGAAGTGCGGTTCCCGGGCGGTGGCGTCGCGCCAGTTCTCCTCGGTGACGCCGTAGTGCTCCAGCATCGCCTCCGAGCGGATCCAGCCGGGCGTCAGCGTGACGGCGGCGCAGCCGTGCGGGCGAAGCTCGTGGTCCATGGAGAACGCCAGGCGGTTCAGCGAGGTCTTGGCCAGGTCGTAGAAGACGGAGAGGCGGTAGTTGGCGGCGTTGTACTCGGCGGTGCCGTCGGTCACCTCGACGAGCAGGCCGCCGGGATTCCTGATCATCAGGGGCAGGAGGTGGTGGCTGGTGATGAGGTGGGTGTCGATCGCCAGGCGCATCAGGCGCAGCCCGTCGTCCAGCGGGTGCTCCCAGACCGGGACGTCCCATTTGGCGAACATGTCGCCGCCCCAGATGTCGTTGACGAGGATGTCGAGGCGGCCGTGCTCGCGGTCGATCCGCTCGGCCAGCGCGCGCACCTGGTCGCTCTCCAGGTGGTCGATCCGCTGGGCGACGCCCCGGCCGCCGGCGCGGGTCACCAGCTCGGCGGTCTCCTCGATGGTCTCGGGGCGGTTCATCTCCGAACGCGCCCCGCGGGTGGTCCGGCCGGTGCAGTAGACCGTGGCGCCCGCCTCGCCCAGCGCCACCGCGATGGCCCGGCCGGTCCCCCTCGTCGCCCCGGCGACCACGGCGACCTTGTCCTTCAGCGTGTTGTGCATGGCGACGATGCTGCCGCCGAAAGAGGACACCCATTGTCATGTTTTCCCGGTGATCCTCCACCCGCCCCGGGGTGCGCGCCCGCTAGGCGCGCCAGAGGGCGGCGAGCCGCCGGGTGGCCAGCCGGGACGGTACGGCGCGCAGCAGCGCGTCGCGCAGCCAGGCGGCGGCTCCGGTCTGCGAGGTCAGCCGTGACTGCCGGGACGCCGCCCGCATCATGCGGTTGGCGGCGGGCCTGCGCTCGGCGTCGTAGCGCAGGAGCCGACGGGCCGCGTCCGCCGGCCGGGCGCCGGCCAGATGGCGGGTCAGCGCGGCCGCGTCCTCGAAGGCCTGGCTGGCGCCCTGGCCGAGATCGGGCGGCATGGCGTGCGCGGCGTCGCCGAGGAGCGCGATCCTGCCGACCGCGAACGAGGGCAGGGGTCCGGCCAGACGGGTGATCGGATCGACGTGGATGTCGGCGGGCGGGGTGGCCTCGATCAGCTCCGTGACGAGGGGATGCCAGTCGGCCATCAGGGTCAGCATCTCCCGGCGCGCCTCCTCCGCGCCGGGGGGCGCGCCGTGCAGGACGGAGTCGGTGAACCAGTACAGGCGGTCCTCGCCGACGGGGAACAGACCGAACATCGCCCCGGTGCGGCGGTCGACCAGTTGATTGGCGAGCAGGTCCGTCGTCAGGCCGGCAGGACGGGACAGCATGCCGCGCAGGTCCATCCGGCCGGTCCGCCGCAGCCCGGGGTGGCCGGGGAAGAGCTGCCCGCGCAACGCGCTGCGGATGCCGTCGGCGGCGATCACGGCGTCCGCTCTCGCAACGGGTTCTCCGTCGCCGATCACGGTCACCCCGTCGGGGTCGGACTCCAGGCACTCGACCGGAGCCGAGGTCCGCACCAGGTCGGCGGGCAGCGGGGCGCGTAGCGTCCGGTGCAGTTCCGCCCGGTCGACGATGGCGGGGGTCCCGACGTCCTGCTGCGCCTGAACCGCGTCGGTGACCAACAGCGGACGCCCGCGCCGGTCCCGCAGTCCCGCGCGGGCGGCGTGCACGGCGTGCCCGCGGACGCCTTCGGCCAGCCCCAGCTCGTCCAGCGCGCGGAGCCCGTTGGGCATGACCACGATCCCGGTGCCCGCCTCCCGGAGCTCGGCACCCCGTTCGAAGAGCGTCACCTCATGTCCCAGGCGGTGCAGGCCCACCGCGGCCGCCAGTCCCCCGAGCCCGGCGCCGACCACCACGATCCTCATCGGGCCTCCCGCCTATTCACTACGATCGTACTAGTACGCCTATTGGTACCATGGCCGCATGCCGCCCACCAATCCGGCCCGTCGCCGGGCTCTGGCCGATGCCGCCATCGAGTTGCTGGCGTCATCGGGCGTGCACGGACTGACCCACCGAGCGGTGGAGAGGCACACGGGACTTCCGCCGGGCACGGCCTCGAACTACTTCCGCGACCGGGAGGCGCTGCTGGTGGCCGCCGCGGAGCGCATCGTCGAGCTCCACCACGCCGACACCGGCCGGGCCGTCGGGCACCCCGCGACGCTGGTGGACCTGCTGACGGAGTCGCTGCTCACCGCGGCGACCACGCTGCGCGACCGCTATCTGGCGATCTTCGAACTACGGCTGGAGGCCGTGCGCCGACCGGCGCTCGCCTCGGCGCTCGCGCGCCTGCAGGACACGTCGCTGCGGATCACCGCCGGCCACCACGACGAACTAGGCCTCGCCATCCCGCGCGAGAAGATCCCCGCCCTGATCGCGCTCTACGGAGGCGCGCTGTTCACCCTGGTCACCGCGCCGCCCGGGAGCGTCGGCAGGGACGTCGTCCGGAACACGGTCCGGGTCATCGTGCACGGCTGCGCAGCGCACGATGACCCGGAGCGGTAGGACGGGACTAGGCGAGGTAGCGGAACCACAGGTACGGCGTGGCGACCGCGACGGTGACGAAGGTGACGACGAGGCCGTACTTGGTGAACTCCCAGAAGCTGATCGGCGTCCGGTTGCGCGCGGCGATGCCGAGGACGACCACGTTGGCCGCCGCGCCGACCGCGGTGGCGTTGCCGCCCAGGTCGGCGCCGAGGGCCAGCGCCCACCACAGCACCTGCGCCGGGCCGTTGCCTCCGTTGGCGTTCACCAGCTCGGCGACGATCGGGCTCATGGTCGCCACGTAGGGGATGTTGTCCACGATCGCCGAGATGACGGCGGAGATCCACAGCAGGCCCAGCGTGGCCACCCCCAGGCGGCCCTGGGTGGCCTCGACGGCGGCCTGGGAGACCTGCTTGATGACGCCGGTCTCGACCAGCGCGCCGACCATGACGAAGAGCCCGGCGAAGAACACCAGGGTGGGCCACTCGACCTCGCGGATCGCCTCCTCGGTGGTGACCCTGGTGACCGCCACCAGGATCCCGGCGCCGAGGATCGCCACCACCGACGGCTCGTAGTGCAACACCGGGTGCAGGACGAAGGCGGCCAGCACCAGGACGAGCACCGTGAGGCTCTGCCACAGCAGCCGGCGGTCGGCGATGGCCTCGCGCTCGTTCAGTTGCATGATCTCCGCGGCGCGCTCGGGGTCGTAGACGAACGCCCTGCGGAACAGCAGGCGGCACAGGCCGATGAACACGACCATCAGCACCACCACCAGCGGCGCCAGGTGGACGAGGAAGTCGTTGAAGGTCAGCCCGCCGCGGCTGGCGATGATGATGTTGGGCGGGTCGCCGACCAGGGTGGCGGTGCCGCCGATGTTGGACGCCATGGCCTCGGCGATGAGGAACGGCGCGACCGGCAGCGCGAGCCGCTCGCACACCAGGAACGTCACCGGGGCGATCAGCAGGACCGTGGTGACGTTGTCCAGCAGCGCCGACGCGAGCGCCGTGATCACCAGGAGCAGCACCATGAGCCGGAAGGGGCGGCCCCTGGCCCGTTTGGCGGCCCAGATCGCCAGATACTCGAAGACGCCCGTCTGTTTGAGCACCCCGACGATGATCATCATGCCGAGCAGCAGGAAGATGACGTTCCAGTCGATCCCGGAGTGCTCGGAGAAGAACGCGGCCCGGCCGTCGGTGGCGTGGATGACCAGCATGATGCCGGCCCCGCCGAGCGCCGCCGCGACGCGGTTGACCTTCTCGGTGGCGATCAGCGCGTACGCGACAAGGAAGATCGCGACCGTCAGCCACGCGGTGACCGTCACGACGAGAGCACCCGGCCCAGCAGCCTGGTCAGCAGGACGGCTCCCAGCAGGCGCCCCTCGTCCATGACCGCGACCAGCGGGCTGGAGGTGCGCGCCATGAGCGCGGCCACCTCCAGCACGGTCGCGTCGGGGTCGGTCACCGGCAGCTCACGGGGGTCGTCCGGCATGCAGTCGCGGACGGTGCGCCCGGCCAGCGACCGCAGGAACGCGTCGGCGTGCGCCTCGTCCACCACCCGGGCCAGCGCGGGATCGTCCAGGCAGTAGCGCGGCACGGCCAGGCGCAGCACCGAGGTGGCGGGCAGCACGCCGACGGGCGAGCCGCCGGCGTCGACGACGATCAGCGCCAGCAGGTGCCGGTCGGCCACGATCCGGGCGGCGTCGGCCGCCGGGGCGTCGAGAGGGATGGTCGGGAACTCGCTGACGAGGTCACGGGCGCGCATCGAATGCACCGGCACTTTCGGGGTCGACAACGGAAGCGCCGACCAGTCTTCCCGGCTCACCCCGCCGGACAACCTATCAAGCCGCCGCGGAACGACTTCGGAGGGGCCGGGCTCAGCGCTCCGGCGGGCCGGGGACCACGATCAGCGGGCAGGCGGCGTGGTGGATCAGCGAGTGGCTCACCGAGCCGAGCAGCAGGCCGCCCAGCTCGCCGCGCCCGCGCGACCCTACGACCAGCAGGTCGGCCCGCGCGGACAGGTCCCTGAGCACGGCGACCGGGTGGCCCTGCTCCACCTGCTCGATGACCTTGACGTCCGGGTTGGTCTCACCCCGGCCGGCCAGGGCCTCGGCCAGTGCCCGCCGCTCGCTCCCGGCCGCCGCGCGCACCTGGAGCGGGACGGCGGGCCGTCCCCAGGCGTGGACGGCCCGCAGCGGGGCGCCGCGCAGGGCCGCCTCGGTGAAGGCGAGGTCGACGGCCGCCGCGCCTTCCGGGGAGCCGTCGACACCGACGACCACCTCGCCGCGCGAGCGGGCGGGCAGGTCGCGCACGATGGCCACCGGGCAGGGGGCGCGGCCGGTCACGCCGAGCGCGACCGAGCCGAGCAGCATCCCCCGGAAACCGCCCAGCCCGTGGCTGCCCACCACCAGCAGCTCCGCCTCCCGGGCGGCCTCCAGCAACGCGCTCCGGGGCTCGCCGGGCAGCAGCTCCGTGTCCGTCTCGACGCCGCCGCCCTCCTCCTCCACCCGCCCCAGCGCGTCGGTCAGCGTGGCGGCGGCCCCGTCGCGCATCCACCGGCCCACGTCGGCGTACGGGGCGTCCTCGGCCATCTGAAGCGGCCAGGCCGGCATGACGTGCACGACGCGCAGCGCGGTCCGGCGCAGGCGGGCCTCCTGGACCGCCCAGCTCACGGCGTCCAGAGCGGCGCGCGAGCCGTCGGCTCCCACCAGGATCACGGTGTCCTCCCTTGCTCTCACGGGCCCGCGGGTCGGCGCGGCGGGCGTTCCTCCAGCACCTCGGAGACCGGCCGCCGGGTGGCGGCGTTCTCGTCGAAGGTGAACCCGAGGCGCATGATCATCTGTGGGTACTCGCCGGACAGCAGCTCCTGCCGGATGAACTCCCGCAGGTGGTGCGCCTCCAGCGCCTGGGTGTGGAAGGCGACGCTGAGCCCGTACGCCGAGGCGTGCAGCAGCACGCGCTGCAGGGCCTGGCCGGCGGTGACCCAGTCCTCGCGGGAGTCGCCGCGCGTGGTCAGCACGGCCACCGTACCGGTGGAGGTGCCGAAGAACTGGTCGCTGTCGTTGCCCCAGGGGTGGCCGTGGGCGTAGTCGCGCTGGGCGAAGTGCGGGCGCGTCCGCCGGGGCTCGCGGGGGTAGCCGCCGGCCGGGACGCCGTCGCCGCGCGTGCTGCCCGGCGGCCGGGCCCAGCGGACCACCTCCAGGGAGAACAGCCGGTCCTGCGACTGCACGTCCTGGGCGGCGCAGGTGAGCGCGGCGAGCACCCGGACGGCGGCCTCGGCGCGGATCGGCGTGAGCCGCGCCCCCTCGGCGGCGGCCTGGGCGGCCAGCGTCTCCTCCAGGCGCTCGGGGACGGGCAGCTCGGTGAACCCGGCGCGGTGGGTGCGGCGGCGTTCGATCTCGGCGTGCAGCCGGACGGTGTGTTCGTCGGGGACGACCGTCCCGCCGATCCGCACGGTCGCCACCAGGGCGGGACGGTCGGGATCGGGCAGGACCCGCACGAGGGGCTCGTGGCCGAGGCGGCGCAGCGTGAGCCGGACGTTCATCAGGGCCGCGCCGCAGCTGATCAGCAGCTCGCGGCCGGCGGCGTCGCCGATCCGCAGCCTGCGGTCGCCGTCGGCGCGCATGGCGATCTCGTCGCCCTCGACGGTGAAGGACCACGGCTGGGTGTTGTGCACCGACGGCGCCCACACCGCGGCCTGGACCGCCGCCCTCGTCGCCGAGATGATCTCCTCCATCGGGTGAGCGCTCATGACCGTCCTCCGCCGGGCGTCCACGCGGAGGCGGTCCGCGCGCCCGTGCCATCCCTGGTCGTCATCATCGCCTCCTGTGTCGATCGTCCCCGGGCGGCGGCCGGGCGGTCAGCGGCGAAAGTCCCCGATGGCAGGGACCATGGCCCCGGTACGGGCCCGTCCCCCACCGGGCGCCCGGTGCGGCCGCGCCGAGGCCCGGCCGCCGCCCCGGACCGCGACGGAGGTCACGCCGGGGAGCCGGCGCCGAGGGCGAGGGAGAAGTACGCCTCCTCCTCCTGGTCGAAGTGGAGCAGCAGCACCGCGTGCAGGCCGTACAGGCAGGAGCGCAGGTCGTCGAGCTGCTCCGGGCGGAGCCCGGCGTTCTCGGCGAGGTCGAGGTGGCGGCCCAGCCGGCGGACGAGCCGCTCGATCTCGGCGTGCGCCCTGCTCATCGTCATGGTCACCTCCGGACCGCCGAGGACCTGCCCCATCGCTGGGTACAGCGCACGCTCCTCGGCCCGCTCGTGCGGGAGCAGCCGTCCGGTGAGGAAGCGGTGGACCTCCCGCAGACGCCCGAGATCCTCGGGGCCGGGACGTTCGCCCAGTTCGTCGGCGGTCCGGCGGATCAGCTCCAGCGGAGGCCGCAGCGAGGAGTGGTCCAGCTCGAAGCGGCGCAGCAGGGACTCGGTGGCGGCGTCCACCGCCGGGCGGGTGCCGCGCGCCGAGCGCAGCGCCCGCAGCGCGTTGACGATCACGGCGATGTCGATGGCCTCCTGCAGCAGCGCGCCGGCCGCGGGCGGCAGCATCCCGGCCGCGGCGGCGGCCATGGCGAGCAGTGACATCGCCATCCCGGCGGCGGCGCTCTGTACGGCGATGCGCCGGGAGCGGCGGGCGACGTCCATGGCGTCGGCCAGGCGGTCCAGCCGGTCGGCGGTGAGCACCACGTCGGCGGCCTGGGTGGAGGCGGCCGAACCCCGGGCGCCCATGGCGACTCCGACGTCGGCGGCGGCCAGGGCCGGGGCGTCGTTGACGCCGTCGCCGACCATCACGGTCACCGCCCGGCCGGTCTCCCGCCGTACCGCCGCGACCTTGTCCGCGGGCGTCTGCCCGGCCAGCACCCGGTCCACGCCGAGGACCACGCCGACGCTCTCGGCGACCTCGGGGCGGTCACCGGTGAGCATGACCACCCGCTCGATCCCGGCGTCGCGCATCCGGCGCAGGGTCCGCGCCGCGTCGGGCCGCACGGTGTCGCGGAGCAGGATCACCCCGGCCGGGTCGCCGTCGGCGGTCACCCAGACGGTCATGGCGCCGTCCAGGGCGGCCCGCGCCCGCTGGACGCGTTCCCACTCCGGGTGGGAGGGGGCGGTGGCCTTGCCGACCTCGACGCGGCGGCCCTCCACCAGCCCCTCGGTGCCGGTGCCGGGCCGCTCGACGACGCCGGACGGCTGCGGAGGGGAGACGCCGCGCTCCCGGGCGGCGCGGACGATCGCCTCGGCGAGCACGTGGGACGACATCCGGTCCACCGCAGCGGCCCAGCACAGCACGTCACCGGGGTCGGCGCCGGGCGCGGCCACGACGCCGGAGACGTGCGGCCGGCCCGAGGTCAGCGTTCCGGTCTTGTCCAGCACCAGCGTGCGGGCCTGCCCGAGCCGCTCCAGCGCCCCGCCGCCCTTGACGACCACGCCGTGGCGGGCGGTGCGGGACAGGCCGGAGGCGATCGCGGCGGGCGCGGCCAGCAGCAGCGGACAGGGGTGGCGACGACCAGCACGGCGACGGCGCGGACCGGGTCACCGGACAGCCACCAGGCCGCCCCGGCCGCGAGCAGCGTGACGGGCAGGAACCAGGCGGCGAAGCGGTCGGCGAGCCGTACGACGGGGGCGCTCGCCGCCTCGGTCTCCCTGGCCAGCCGCACGACGCCGGCGTAGGCGCTGTCGGCCGCGGTGCGGGTGGCGCGCAGGTCGAACGCGGAGCCGGCGTTGACGGTGCCGCTGCGCACCGGCCGGCCGGTGCCGTACTCCACCGGCAGCGACTCGCCGGTCAGCGCCGACTCGTCCAGCAGCGCCGAGCCGGCTGCGACCACGCCGTCGGCGGGGACGGTCTCGCCCGCGGGGACCATCAGCAGGTCGCCGGGGCGGACCACGTCCACCGGGACGAGGCGGGGCTCGCCGTCCTCGTAACGCCGGGCCGAGCGGGGGGCGCGCTCGTACAGCGCGGTGAGGTCGCGCCGGGCGCGGCGCAGCGCGTGCTCCTCCAGGGCCCGGCCGGTGGCGAGCATCACGCCGATCAGCGCGCCGGCGAGGTACTCCCGTACGGCGAGCGCGCCGCCCAGGGCGAGGACGGCGATCGCGTCCACGCCCATCCGGCCGCCGCGCAGCGCCGAGACCACCCACCACGCCGCGGGCACCAGGGCCACGGCGGTGACCACCGCCCACACGACATCGGCCGCGGTGACCTCGCCCGCCAGGTACAGCGCGCCGCCGCACACCAGCCCGGCCACGGTGACCGCGAGCAGGACGGCGGTGGCCCGATGCGCGGCGCGGCCGGGGTTCATGCCCGCACGACCGCCACCGGGCAGCGGGCGTGGTGCAGCACCCCTCGGCTGACCGAGCCCAGGATCGCCGAGCCGATCGTGCCCATGCCCCGGGAGCCCACGACGACCAGGTCGGCGTCCGCCGACGCCTCGACGAGGGCATCGACGGGGTGGGCGCTGGAGACGTCCTCGATCACCTGCACCTCGGGGAGCTTCTCCCGCCAGGCGGTGAGCTTCTCCCGCACCATGCGGTCCTGGTAGCGGCGGACCTCGTCCATGTCGTAGGTGACGTCGGGCGCGAAGGCGTGCACCGGGAGCTGCCAGGCGTGGACCGCGCGCAGCGGGCAGCCGCGCGCTTTGGCCTGCTCGAAGGCGTAGGCGAGGGCGGGGTCGGACTGCGGGGAGTCGTCGACGCCGACGACGACCTCGCGGCGGTGCTCCTCGCCGCCGGGGCGGACGACGACCACCGGGCAGCGGACGTGCCCGGCGACGTAGGTGCTCACCGAGCCGAGCAGGGCGCTGGCGAAGCCGCCCAGGCCGCGGCTGCCGAGCACGATCTGGGCGGCGTCCGCGGCCTGCTCGCACAGGCTCCTCGTCCGGGACCCCTCGATCAGCTCGGTGCTCACCTCCAGCGTGGGCTGGCGGGCGCGCGCCTGGTTCTCGGCCTCCTCAAGGACGCGGCGGCCGCTCACGACGAGCGTTCCCGGCCACTCGGGGGCGGAGAACCGGGGGATGTCGTACGGCCCGCGCTCCACGACGTGCACGAGGCGCAGCGGCAGCCGCCGCCGGAAGGCGTCGTCGGCCGCCCACCGGACCGCCCTGGCGGCGTCGGGTGAGCCGTCCACCGCGACGATGACGGGGCCGGCCGCTCCGGGGACCGGCCGGCCGGTGTCGTTCGAGGACATGGTCTCCTCCTCGGGTAGGGGGCAGTCGGTTCAAGCGTCGGCGCGGGGCGGCGGGGCTCCCAGAGCCGCTGGGCCCGCCGCCGGGGGACTTTCGGCCCGTTTCCCGGCCGGGGCCGTCGCCGGATCCCCTCCGGCCCGGAAAAGCCCCGTCGCGTGACCCGTCTCCCGGCCCGGCCCGGCCCGCCCCGCTTCGCGACCCGTGCCCCTCCGGGGAGCGCCCGCCGGTCCGCGCGGGTCTCAGTCGCGGTCCTTGACCACCGCCACCGTGCATCCGGCCCGCCGGAGCAGCTCCCGGCTGACCGAGCCGAGCAGGCGGCTTCGCACCGGGCCGAGCCCGCGCGAGCCGACGACCAGCAGCCGGGCCCGGTGGCTGCCGGGCAGCAGCACCGGCAGCGGCGGGCCGCCGACCGTACTGGTCGTGACGGTCACCCCGGCGGTTCCCCGGGGCAGCGCGGTGACGGCCTCGGCGACCCACCGCTCCAGCTCCTCCCCCTGCCTGCCCGGCCCGTCCCGGCAGGCGTGGATCGCGTGCACCGGCAGCCGGTGCCCCCGGGCGTACTCGAGTGCGAACCGCAGGGCCGCCAGCGAGCAGTCCGACCCGTCCACCCCGACCACGACGGTCTCCGCGCCCCCCGCCGCCTCGGCGGTCCCGCGTACGGCCAGCACGGGGCAGGCCGCGTGCGTGGCGACATGGGCGCTCACCGAGCCGACGAGCAGCTCTGCCATGCCGCCGCGGCCCCGGGTGCCGAGCACCAGCATCTCCGCCGTCCGGCCGAGCGAGACCAGTTCCGTCCCGGGATCTCCCCGTAGCAGCGCCGACCGCACGGCGCGGCCGGGCAGCAGCCGCTCGGCCAGTTCCACGCCCTCCGACAGGATGAGCCCGGCGAGGCCGCGTTCGCGCGTGGTCACCGCCGCCTCGCGCTCGGCCCGGGGGCCGTCCCACACGTGGCAGACGGTCAGCCTCCCGCCGCGCACCCCGCACGCCCGCGCCGCCCACCCGACGGCGGCGCGGCTCTGCGGGGACCCGTCGAACGCGACGATGATCTCGCGTCCCGCGCGGGGGCGGGACGCGGCGCCGTACGCGACCCGGGCCAGGAAGTGGATCCGCGCGGCGAGCTGCGCGTCAACGCCATGAGTCATGCGGCAGCACCGGGACCAGGCGGAACATCCCCGTCATGAGCTCCGGCGGCTCCCCTTCGCCGGTCTCCTCGGCGATCCGGCCGGCCACCGCCCGCAGGATGTCGGTGGTGGTCACCATCCCCACGATGGTCCCCGACTCCCCCAGGACCGGGACCGCGGCCGTCCCGGCGCCGATCATGGCCGCCGCGGCCTCCCGCAACGGCGCGCGCGCCGAGATGCGGGGGCAGCGGTGCCCGGCGATCAGGTCCTGGACGCGGACCCTGGACTGCTCGGCCGGGCCGCCCGACCAGCGGGCGGTGATGTCCTCCCGGGTGAGAACGCCCACCAGGCGGCGGTCGCCGTCCACGACCGGCAGGTGGTGGACACCGGCCCGGCGCATGATCTCCCAGGCCAGCAGCGGGGACTCGTCGGGGTCGACGGCGACGAGCGTCCGGCTCATCACCTGGCCGACCGTGAGGTCGCGGACGTCCGACGGGCTCTTCACGTCCATCACGCCTCCCCGGGGGCGCGTACCACGGCGACGGGGCAGTGGGAGTGGTGCAGCACGCCGTGGCTCACCGAGCCGAGCAGGGCGGAGCCGGCGCGGCCCAGCCCGCGGGAGCCGACGACCACCAGGTCAGCGTTCCGCGACGCGTCGCGGATGACCGCGACCGGGTGCCCGCAGACCGCCGTCTCGGTGACCTCCACCTGCGGGTACTTGTCCCGCCACGGGGCGAGCGCCTCCTGGGTGATGTGCCGTTCGGAGGCGGCGATCTCCTCGATCAGCGGCGTGTAGGCGGTGGCGCCCGGCCCCACGACGGGCATCTGCCAGGTGTGCACGACGTGCAGCCGGGCTCCGCGCCGGGCGGCGTCCTCGAAGGCGTGCTCCAGGGCCGCCGCCGAGTGGGCCGAGCCGTCGAAGCCGACGACGACCTCGCCGAACGGCTGCTCCCTCGGCTCGCCCTTGACCACCACGACGGGAGCGCTCACGCGCCCCGCCAGGGCCAGGGAGACCGAGCCGAGCAGCAGGCCGGTGAACCCGCCGCGACCTCGGCTGCCGACCACGACCTCCCGGGCGTCGGCGGCCTCGCGGCGTAGGACCTCCACGGTCCTGCCCGGCTCCAGCACGCTGTTCACCTCCAGTTGCGGGGCGTGTTCGTGGGCCAGGTCGACGGCGTCGTCGAGCATCCCCCGGCAGTACGCGGCCATGGAGTCGTGGAAGCCCGGCGGGGTCTGGAGCGGGAGGTCGTAGGTCCACGGTTCGCACACGTGCACGATCCGCAGGGCCCAGCCGCGCCGGACCGCCTCGTCGGCGGCCCATCGAACCGCGGCCCGCGCCGGAGCGGAGCCGTCCGTGCCCACCAGTACGTGCGCTGTCATGTCACCCTCCTTGGGTCCGTCACCGTCCATCCGACACCTGGGCCCGGGGCCGCCGCAGCGGCCGAAGGACCCGTCCGCCCGGGACTTCCGGTCCGGGTGCCGGCACCGTCCGCGTGCTGCGTCACGGGGGCGCGCCACGGCCGGGGACCGGTACCGTCCGTGTGCCCGGCCCGGCCCGGGACGGCGCGGGGCGGCGCGGGGCGGCGCGGGCGCGCCACGGCCGGGGGCCGCACGCCTCACTCCTCCCCCGGGGACGGCACCACCGCGACCGGGCAGTGGGCGTGGTGCAGCACGCCGCGGCTGACCGAGCCCAGCAGGAGCGAGCCGAGCCCGGTCAGGCCGCGCGAGCCGACGACCACGAGGTCGGCCCGGGCCGAGGCCTCGCAGAGGGCGGACACCGGGTGGGCGCAGACCGACGTCTCGGCCGTCTCCACCTGGGGGTGGTCCTCGATCCACGACTCCAGCACCCCGCGCACCGCCTCCCGGCCGGAGGCGAGGGCGTCCTCGGCCAGCGACGAGCAGCCGGCCGCGTACGGGGTCATCACGGGCGCGTGCCAGGCGTAGACCACGCGGAGGCGGGCGCCGCGGCGGGCGGCCTCGGTGAAGGCGTACTCCAGCGCGGCGCGGGAGGCCTCCGACCCGTCGAAGCCCGCGACGACCTCGCCCTGCACGGCCTCCTGGGCGCCGCGCACCACGACCACGGGGCAGGCCGCCCGGCCGGCCAGGCCCACCCCGACCGACCCGACCAGCATGCCGGCGAAGCCGCCCAGGCCCCGGCTGCCGACGACGACCTGGGCCGCCCGGAGGGACTCCTCCAGCAGCGTCTCGATGATCCGCCCGGTGACGAGCACCGGCGTCACCTCCACGCCGGGCGCCTGGTCGCGGGCCAGGTCCACGGCGGTGGCGAGCATCTCCTCGCAGGCGCGCGACACGCCCACGGGCGCTCCGGGCACCCGTGCGCCGGGCACCTGCGCTCCGGGCGCCTGGACACCGGGCACCTGCACGTACGGCAGGTCGTAGGCCCACGGCTCGCAGACGTGGACGACGCGCAGGCCGCACCCGCGCCGGGCGGCGTCGTCGGCCGCCCACTTCACCGCGATCGACGCCGGCCTCGATCCGTCCGTGCCGACCACCACCTGCCCGCCCATGGCTTCTCCTCCCGTCCGTGTCTCCGTCCCCTGTCTCCTGCTCCCGGGGGGCTGCTCTCGGGGGATCCGCGCTGTCGGGGTCCGCGCTGTCGGGATCCGCGCTGTCGGGGTCCGCGTTGCCGGGGGCCCGCTCCCGGAGGGGCCTGCTCTCAGGGACCCGCCGGGCCCGGCGGGTCCCGCGGCGGGGGCACGACCGCGACGGGGCCGGAGGCATGCCTGACCAGGGAACGGGTGATCAGCCCCAGGTGCCCGGACAGCAGCGCCGACCGCCCGGCCCCGACCACGAGGAGGGTCGCCTCGGCCGAGGCGTCCAGCAGCGCCTCCTTCGGCGCGGTGGTGCTGAGCCGGACGTCGACGGCGACCTTCGGGTACTTCTCCTGCCAGCCGGCGAGGCGCTCGTCCACCCACTCCCGGCAGACCCGGGCCGAGTCGTCGACGTCGGGCAGCGGGGCCATGGCGACGCCCCACGCCGTCAGGTGGCGCGGATGGCCGGCGTGCATGACGAGCAGCCGCAGCCGCCGCAGGGCCGCCTCCTCGAAGGCGAACTCCAGCACCTCGTCGGCGGTGGTGTCCTTCAGGCCGAGGACCACCGGACCGGGGTGCAGCGGCACGGGGATCGGGCCGGCCCCCCGGGTGATGATCACCGGGGCCCGCGCGTGGACGGCGACGGCAGAGGCCGTGGAGCCGATCATCGACCGGGCCGGGGAGTTCCGGCCGCGGGAGCCGATCACGACGAGCTCGGCGTCGGCGGACAGCTCCACCAGCCGCCGGGCCGCGGGCCCCTCGTAGAGGTCGGTGGCCACCTCCACGATCGTGCTGCACGCCCGGGCGCAGTCGGCGCCGTGCCCCAGCACCCGCCCGGCCGCCGCCCGGCCCCGGTCCCCGGTGTCCCCGGTGTCCCCGCCGATCTCGCCGGTCTCGCCGGTCTCGCCGTACGGCCACTGCCAGGCGTGGACGACGGTCAGCGGAAGCCGTCTGAGCTCGGCCTCGTCCATGGCCCACTCCAGGGCCTGCAGCGAGTGGTCCGAGCCGTCGTAGCCGGTCACGACCCTGCGTCGTCTCGTCCGCGGTTTCGCCATGCTGTTCCCCTCGATGCTCCCCTCGATGCCCGTGTCCGGGGACGGCGGGCGGCCGTCTCAGCCGCGCCGACCGGCCGGCGCGCGGAAGGCGTCCCAGCGGGCGGCCGCGTTCATAGACCCATGATGAACCCGACCGGTTCGCCCCTTTGGCGCCATGGGAGTACCGCGATGGGACTTTTGCCGCTTCTCTACTGTCCCCCGCCGCCTGCCCGCACGACGCCCGGGGAGACGGCCCCGATCGGGCCCGTACCCGCCCCCGCTCGGCCGCGTCGGGAGGCGCGGCCGGGGGTAAGGGACGGGCATCGGGGACGTCCGCCCCGCCGCGCGGGGCCGTACGGCCGGACCGGGACGCGGAGGCGTGATCGATGGAACCGTGGGCGCAGGTCAGGGAGACGCACTCCGGCGTCGTGATCCTCCTCGGGGATCACGCCGTCAAGCTCAAGAAGCCGGTGGACCTCGGCTTCCTCGACTTCACCTCCGTCGAAGCCCGGCGGGCCGTCTGCCAGGAGGAGGTGGAGCTCAACCGGCGGCTGGCCCCGGACGTCTACGAGGGGGTCGCCGACGTGGTCGGCCCCGACGGGCGGGTCTGCGAGCACCTCGTCGTGATGCGGCGCATGCCCGAGGAGCGGCGATTGTCGGCGCTGGTCCGGGCGGGTGAGCCGGTCGACGACCACCTGCGCCGGATCGCCAGGGCGCTCGCCGGCATGCACGGCCGGGCCCGCCGCGACCCGCGGATCGACCGGGAGGGCGGCGTGGCGGCGCTGCGCTCGCGGTGGACGGCGAGTTTCGGCCAGGTCAGGGCGCTGCCCGAGCAGGTGGTCGGCGCCCCGGTGCTGGACGAGATCGAACAGCGTACGCTGCGCTTCCTCGACGGCCGCGGCCCCCTGTTCGCGGCCCGCGTCGCCGACGGCCGGATCGTGGACGGCCACGGCGACCTGCTCGCCGAGGACGTCTTCTGCCTGGACGACGGGCCGCGGATCCTCGACTGCCTGGAGTTCGACGAGCGGCTGCGCTTCCTCGACGGCCTGGACGACGCGGCCTTCCTCGCCATGGACCTGGAACGGCTGGGCGCGCCTCGGGCGGCCGAGCTGTTCCTGCACTGGTACACCGAGTTCTCCGGCGACCCCGCCCCGCCCGCGCTGTGGCACCACTACGTCGCCTACCGGGCCTTCGTCCGCGTCAAGGTGGCCTGCCTGCGGCACGCCCAGCACGACCCCGGCGCGGCGCGGCAGGCTGGTGAGCTCGCCGGCCTCACGCTGCGTCACCTGCGGGCCGGCGCGGTGCCGCTGATCCTCGTCGGCGGGACGCCCGGCACCGGAAAGTCGACCCTGGCCGCGGCCATCGCCGACCGGCTCGGCGTGACGTTGCTGAGCAGCGACCGCGTCCGCAAGGAGTTGGCCGGCGTCACCCCCGAGCGGTCCGCCGCCGCCCCCTTCGGCGAGGGCGTCTACGACCGTGAGCACACCGAACGCGTCTACGGCGAGCTGCTGGCGCGGGCCGGCAGGCTGCTGCGGAACGGCGAGCCGGTCGTCCTCGACGCCTCCTGGACCGACGCCGCGCACCGGGCGGCGGCCGGAGCCGTCGCCGACGACGCATCCAGCGACCTGTTCGCGCTGCGCTGCACCGCCCCGCCGCAGGTGGTCGCCGACCGGCTCTCGAGCCGTACCGGGGGGATCTCGGACGCCGGTCCGGAGATCGCGGCGGAGCTGGCGGCGCGGGCCGCGCCGTGGCCCGGCGCGGTCGGGATCGACACCGGCGTCCCGCTGGAGCGGTCGCTCGAACGGGCGCTGGCGGTGATCGGCCCCGCCCCGGAGCCGTCCTCCGTACGGTTCCACCGCCCCCTCCTGGAGCCCGGGTGAGCGCGGGCATCGCGGCGGCCACCGCCCCGATCTCCGCCCCGATCTCCGTCCCGATCTCCGCCCCGATCTCCGTCCGGACCGGAGCGTTTCCGTGCGAGGCGGGTGGTTTCCGCGCCGCGCCCCGAACAGGGCCGACAGTCCCTGACAAAAAGGGCATTTAGCCTCTAGGGGACGGCCAATCGCGCGCCCAGTCTTCTGGGTGTGAGGTGAGTCAGCTCTTCGCATGCGCCGTCCGTACCGTCGCCTCACACGTGCGGGCCGGGATCCTTCGCGGGCGCCCGCTCCGTCCGGGCGGGGCTGGAGGCACGATGTGCGTCAACGTCGGAGACGTCATGACCCGGAAGGTGATCTCGGTCCGCGAGGACGCCTGCTTCAAGCAGATCGCCGCGATGTTCGTCGCCCACACGGTCGGCGCCGTACCGGTGCTGAACGGCGAGGGCCGGGTGACCGGCGTCGTCTCCGAGTCCGACCTGCTGCGCGCGGAGCCGGAGGGCCCGCCCGGGACCGCGCTCTGGGACGGCGACCGCCGCGCGGGCCGGTGCGACGTCGCCCGGCGGCTGATGTCCTCCCCCGCGATCACCGTCCGGGAGACCGCGCCGCTGGCGGACGCCTGCCGCCTGATGCGTGACCACCGCGTCAAGCGGCTGCCGGTGGTGGACCGTCTGGGCCGGCTGGTGGGCATCGTCAGCCGCCGCGACCTGCTGAAGCCGTTCGTCCGGCCGGATCGGGACATCGAGCGCGAGGTCCGCCGGAACGTCCTGACCCGCTCGCTGTGGATGGACACCTCGCGGGTGCGTGTCTCCGTCAGGAACGGCGTGGTGACGCTGAGCGGCACGATGACCCTCCGCGGCGACACCCGGACCGCCCTGACGATGACGCTGCGGGTCGACGGCGTCGTCGGCGTGATCGACGAACTGCTGTGGGACCGGGACAACGTGCCCGTCCGGCAGGGCCCTTAGCGCCGGTCCCGCGGATCTCCTCGCCCGCCTGGCCGCCGTGGCCGGGCCGGAGCATCCGGTCGCCGCGCTGACGCCCGAGCAGTACGCCGCGGTGACCACGCCACCCCGTACCTCAGGTTGACGGGACAGGGCATCTTCGCCGACGGCGAGTGGGGGCAAGGTTCCTCCGCGGCTTGAAGCTTTTCCTCCATCGGCCCAGCACCGTGGACAACACGCGGCGGAAAGCTTCCGGGAACGGTTCAACGACAGCCTTGAAGTCATGAGTGCCGACTACGACGAACAGCCCGGCGGCGCGGGGCCCGCCATCGACACATTCGTCCCGCTGCCGCGCTGCGGACCGGCCGTGGCGCGGCACCGCTCCTCAGCCGTGGGCGGCGGGTCCGAACCTGGGGAGGCGCAAGGCGGGCCTCAGCGCATCGTGAAGGTGAGCGCATGAACCCGCCCTCCGACCCGCCCGCGTGGCGGGAGTTGCTGGGCCGGGAGTATCTCGGCGCGGCAATCGTGCTGGCCGGCGGAGTGCTGGTCGGTGCGATCAACATCTACCTGGCGGCGAGCCTGCTGCCGACCGCAGTGGCCGACCTCGGCGGCGCGGGTTTCTACGCCTGGAACATGACGGTCTATCTCGTCGCCATGGTGATCGCGACGATGCTCACCGGCCGGTTGCTGTCCCGATGGGGGAACGTCGGCGCCTATGTCCTCGGTTTCGCCACGTTCACCGCGGGCTCGCTGGCCTGCGCGCTGAGCCCGGCGATGGCGGTGCTGCTGATCTCCCGGGGTGTGCAGGGGCTCGGGGCCGGGTTGTTGTCCGGGCTGGGATTCGCCGTCATCCGGGCCGCGCTGCCGGCCCGGCTGTGGACGCGCGGCGCGGCGCTGATGTCGGCGATGTACGGCGTGGGGAACTTCGCCGGTCCGGCGCTCGGCGGACTGTTCGCCCAGTTCGGGTCGTGGCGGCCGGCGTTCGGGGTGATGGCCGTGATCGCGGCCGGATGCGGCGCGATGGTGCCCCGCGTGCTGCCGCGCGGCGAACGCGGCGGGATACGGGTGCCGATTCCGGCTGGGTCGCTGCTGCTGGTCATGGCCGCCGCCGGCGCGGTGAGCGTGACGGGGGTGGTGGCGGGCACGCTCGCGAAGGCGGCCGGTATCGGGGTGGCGCTGCTGCTGGTGGCCGGGTTCATCGTGCATGAGCGGCGCAGCGAGTTGCGGGTCTTCCCGCGGACGACGTACCGGCGGGGTTCGTCGTTGAAGTGGGTGTACCTGACGCTGGGGCTGCTGGCCTTCGGCGTCGCGGTCGAGTCGTTCCTGCCGCTGTTCGGCCAGCGGCTGGCCGGGTTGCCGCCCATCGTGGCGGGGTTCTTCGCGGCGGCCGTCTCGCTCGGCTGGTCGGTGACGCAGATCGGCAGCTCGTCGGTGACCGGGGAGCGTGCGGTGCGCCGGCTGCGCGTCCTCGGCCCGATCCTGCTCGCGCTCGGTCTGTTCGTCCAGGGGTTGTTGCAGCGCGCGGACACGCCGATCTGGCTGGTGCTGGTCTGGGTGCCGGTGTTGTTCGTCGCCGGGGCGGGAATCGGCCTGGCCTACCCTCACCTGTCGGTGGCCGCGATGTCCAGCACCTCCGACCCGGAGGAAGGCGGGCGGGCGGCGGCGGCGATCGCCACCGTGACGAGCCTGGCGATCGCGTTCGGCACCGCGGTGGCCGGGATCCTGGTCAACCTGGCCGGCGACTCGATGCTGGACGCGGCACGGTATGTGCTGTTCGGGCTCGCGATCATCTGCGCCATCGGCGCTCTGACCGCACACGCCGCCGATCGCACGAGCCGGACGAAGTCCGCCGATCGAACCCCGCTTCACCAAGGATCGTGACCCGATGTCCGGCTCAGGGCCTCGATCCCCTGGTCAGCACACGCCCGACATCATCACCGACCGCAATGCGAAACAAGGAGATCTCATGGCTGACGACCTGTCAGAGCCGCAGATGTTCCCGATGGCCCGTGCGGCGCGGTGTCCGTTCGATCCGGCACCGGAGCTGCGCCGCCTGATCGAAGAGACGCCGGTTTCACGCGTGAGACTGTGGGACGGCAGCACTCCCTGGGCGGTCACCCGTTACGATGACGCCCGTGCGGTGCTCGCCGACCCGCGCGTCAGCGTCGACGTCGCGGAACCCGGCTTCCCGCACACCAATGCGGTGAGCAAGGCACGCGACGCGCAGATGAAGACGCTGATGCAGATGGACGCGCCGGAGCACATCGCGCAGCGACGGCTCATGACCGCAGACTTCAGGATCAGGAAAATGGAGGCGCTGCGGCCCAGAATTCAGCGGATCATCGATGACCTCATCGATGAGATGCTGGCCGGCCCGAACCCGGCCGATCTGGTGGAGGCGATCGCGCTGCCGGTTCCCACGCTGGTGATCTGCGAACTGCTGGGAGTGCCCTACGCCGACCGCGCCTTCTTCCAGCGCGTGGCGGGCGCGCTGGTCATGGATGAGGGCGACCCCGCACAGGCCATGGCCGCCAGCGAGGAACTGAACGTCTACCTGGATGCCCTGGTGGAGGCGAAGAACGCCGAACCGGGCGACGACATCCTCAGCAGGCTGGCCGTCGAACAGTACCGCAGCGGCGCGATGACCCGGCGGGAGATCTCCACGATGGGTCAGCTCCTGCTGGTGGCCGGGCATGACACCACCGCGAACATGATCGCGCTGGGTACGGCCGCCCTGCTGGCGCACCCGGCGCAGCTGGCAGCGGTCCGCGACGGGGATCCCGAGCTGGTGGCAGGCGCCGTCGAAGAACTTCTGCGCTACCTGTCCATCACCCACACCGAGGCCCGGCGCGTCGCGCGGGAGGACCTCGAGATCGGCGGCCGGCTGATCCGCAAGGGGGAGGGCATCATCGTGGTGAAGAGCATCGCCAACCGCGACCCGTCGGCCTTCGCCGCCCCCGACGCTCTCGATGTCCACCGCAGGGCCCGCCACCACATCGCCTTCGGATACGGCGCCCACCAGTGTCTGGGCCAGCCCTTGGCCCGAGTGGAACTGCAGGTCGTCTACGGCACCCTCTACCGGCGTATCCCGACGCTGGCCCTGGCCGTGCCGCTGGAGCACCTGACGTTCAAGCACCACGCCGTCTTCTACGGCGTCCGCGAACTGCCCGTCACCTGGTGAACCGAGAAGGAGGGAACAGATGAAGGTCACCGTCGACCAAGACGCCTGCGCCGGTTCGGGGCAATGCGTCCTCATCGCCCCCGACACGTTCGACCAGCGTGACGAGGACGGCATCGTCACGCTCCTCCACGACAGCCCGCGACCGGGGCTGCAGGAGGACGTTCGTGAGGCCGCCCGCATCTGCCCGGCCCTGGCCATCCGGCTGACCATGTCGTGAACCGGCTTTCTCGCATCGTGGTCGCAGGGCTTCGGCGGCCGGTCCGACCGCCGCCGAGGCCCTGCGCCGCAACGGGTTCGCCGGTTCCTTGACCCTGGTCGGGCAGGAGCGGCGGCCGCCCTACGATCGGCCGCCGCCGTCCAAGCGGATCCTGCGTGGCACGTGGGGCCCCGGCCGGGTGACACTGCGCCGTCACGACGGCCTCGCCACCCTGGGCTCGGACCGGCTGCCGCACCGCCATCGCCCTCGACGCCGATGATCCGCCGGTTCGGTGACCGCGTGGCGCGGTGGGGCCGAAGGTCCGTACGGCACGGGGCCATGGTCCGCGAGAAGGGGACCTTCTCCCCTCAACCGCCGGGGCCTTCCTCGACGAAGCTTCAGGTATGGACATCGACTCGATCCGGCCGCACACGCTCTCCCGGGAGGAGTGCGTGAGGCTGCTGTCGTCGGCGCCGATCGGCCGGGTCGTCTTCACCGACCGCGCCCTTCCCGCGGTGGAGCCGGTCGACTTCTACGTCGACGGCGGGAAGATCGTGATCTGCACCGACTCCTTCTCCAAGGTGGCCACCGCCACCCGGGACACCGTGGTGGCCTTCGAGGCGGACGACTTCGACACCGACGCCCGCACCGGCTGGTCGGTCACCGCCGTGGGGCGGACCCGGACCGTCCGTGACCCCGATGAGGTCACCCGTCTGACCGGGCTGCCGCTGACGGCGTGGACCACGGGCTGCGGGGACCACTTCATCGTGCTTCACATCGAGCGGATCTCCGGCCGGCGCGTCCACCGTTAGCGGCGCCGCCGGGGGCGCGCAGGCCGACGGCGGACCTCCGGCGGAGGGGTTCGGGGCATGCAGGCCGACGGCGACCCCCGGCGGAGGAGTTCGAACGGCGCGTCGGCCGGGCGGCCGCAACCCGGTACGCCGTGACGACCCGCGACGGGTCCACCGTTCTTCGGCACGCCACGTGCTCAGCCCAGCGGAACGCTCCAGGTGAGCCGGGTTCCGCCGCCGGGCGGGACGTCGACGTGGAAGGCGCCGCCCAGCCGGTCGGCGCGTTCCCGCAGGTTGCGCAGGCCGCTGCAGCGGCCGTCGGCCGGAAGGCCGACGCCGTCGTCCTCGACGAGAAGTGTCAGCCGATCACCGGCGAGCCTGGCGTGCACGCCGACGCGGGTGGCCTTGGCGTGGCGGACCACGTTGGACAGCGCCTCGCGCAGTACGGCCAGCAGGTGGTCGCCGATCTCGGGCGGGACCCCGTTGTCCAGGGGGCCGTCCATGATCAGGGCGGGCCGGAAGCCCAGGTGTGCGCCGGCGTCCTCGACCAGCGTGGTGATCCGCCCGCGCAGCCCTCCGGTGTCGCCGCCGTCGGGGCTCTGCAGGGCGAAGATGGTCGAGCGGATCTGCCGGATGGTGCTGTCGAGTTCGTCGATGGCGTTCTGCACCCGGGTGGTGGCCTGCGGCCGCTCGATCAGCGGCACCGCGCTCATCAGCGTCATCGCGACCGCGAACAGGCGCTGGATGACCACGTCGTGCAGGTCCTTGGCGATGCGGTCGCGGTCCTCCAGCAGGCCGAGGCGCTCGGCGTGGATGCGGCTCTCGGCCAGCTCCAGCGCGATCGCCGCCTGCCCGGCGAAGGCGTGCAGGGTGCGCAGTTCGACCTGGCTGAACGGGATGCGGCCGGGGCGCTTGGCCAGCGACAGCACCCCGCGCACCGTGCCGGCCGCGCCGATCGGCACCGCCGCGGCCGGTCCGGGCGCCGCCGGGTCGGCCCTGCCCGGCAGGGAGCCGCCGACGGGGTCGGTCACCATGAACGGCTCACCGGAGGCGAACGCCTGCCCGGCCAGCGAGTCGGACACGAGGGTGAACGCGCCCACCCTCGGGCACAGCCGTCCGCCGGCGTGGCCGCCGCACTCGTCCGGCGCTCCCGGTGCGTCCCGGCCACCTTCTGCGGCGTCCGAAGCGTCCGGGACGCCCGGGACGTCCGTTGCGGCGCCGGGGCCTTCGGCGATGACCACCCGCAGCCGGCGGCCGTCGCCGTCCGGCAGCAGCACCGCCACCGCGTCGGCGCCCGCCATCCGCCGCGCCCGCCCGGCGATCAGCGTCAGCACCTCGGTGGGCTCGGCGCCCGACAGCAGGGCGGTGGTGACGTCGGAGGACGCCTGCAGCCACACCTCCCGGCGGCGGGTCTCCTCGTACAGGCGGGCGTTCTCGATGGCGACGCCGGCCGCGGTTGCCAGCGCCACCACGATCGCCTCGTCCTCCTCGTCGAACTCCCCGCCGCCGCGCTTCTCGGTGAGGTAGAGATTGCCGAACACCTCCTCGCGGATCCGGATCGGCACCCCCAGGAAGGAGCCCATCGGCGGGTGGCCGGGCGGGAAGCCGTAGGACTCGGAGTGGTCGGCGATGTTGGCCAGCCGTACCGGGCACGGGTCCTTGATGAGCAGGCCCAGCAGGCCCAGGCCGTGCGGCCAGTGCTCGATCCGGGCGATCTCCTCCTCGCTCAGCCCCACCGGGAGGAACTGTACGAGCGTGTTCTCCTCGCCCACCACGCCCAGCGCGCCGTAGCGGGCGTCCACCAGCGTCGCGGCGGTCTCCACGATCCGCCGCAGCACCGTCTCCAGGTCGAGGTCGCTGCCCACCGACACCACCGCGTTCAGCAGGGCCTGCATGCGGTCGCGGGTGGCCAGCACCGCCTCCAGCCGCACCTGCAGCTCCGCCAGCAGCTCGTCCAGCCGCATGTGTGGAGTCAGGACATATGGCTCAACATCTGCCATACATATCAGTTTCCCCACGAAATACGTATTGCACCCACACCGGCAGGGGTGTTGGCAAGAACCGTTGTAAGTTCCGGCGGTAAGCGGCCGGGAATTCTCAGCGCTATCTGGCCGAGGGATGCGCGGGTCAGTGGGTACGGCGACGCGGTGCCAGAACCTCGGTGACCTTGGCGATGGCCTCAGCTCCGGGTTTGATGTAGCGCATGGCGGTGCGGGGGTTCTTGTGCCGGGTCTTGCCCATGATGAGCTGTAGCGGGATCTCGGCGTCGCCGAGGTGGGTGGCGGCGCTGTGGCGCAGCTGGTGCAGGTCGAGCCCGGCGTAGGTGTCGAGCAGGACGCGGGCGCGGTCGTAGCCGAGGCGGGCGCGGCCGGTGTGCGGGCAGATGTCGCCGGCGGCCGGGCGGCGAGCCGGGACGGGGCGGCGTTCGGACAGGAACAGCGGACCGTGGGTGCGGGCGCTGCCGTCGGGGAGTCGGAGCAGGCGGGGCAACAGGTGGGCGGTGCCGCTCTCCCAGTACACCCACTCGGTGTCGCCGCCCTTGGACCGGACCGGGGCACGCCGGTGCTCCAGGTCGAGGTCCTCGACGTTCAGCGCCAGGATCTCGGCGGCTCTGGCCGCCGTTTCATAGAGCATCCTCCAGAGCGCCCGCTCCCGAAGCGGGATGTCGCGGCGGGACAGCAGCCGGTAGATGTTGCTCTGGGCGACCGCGCGGATCTGGTCGGCGTTCTCCTTGCGGCGTTCGGCGTCGGCCGGGACCGAGGGTGCGGCCCAATGTTTCTTGGTCTGGCACCAGAGCAGCCAGGAGGTGACGGCGGCGCGGTTGCGGTTCCAGGTCGCCGGCGCGCTGGCACCCCACAGGGCGGCGAGCGCGTGGCCAATCTCGGCGTCGGCGACCTCGGCGAGCGGCCGGGTGTGGCCGAGCCAGGCGATGACCCGGTCGATCGCGGAGGCGTAGGCGCGGTGGGTGTTGGGGTTGGCGGTGCGCGCCGTGGCGAGGAAGGCGTCGGCGGCCTCGGCGAGGGTGATGTCCCCGCCGCGCAGGGCGGTGATCTTCGGCGCGGCGCTCATGCCGGCCGCCCAGTGGTGCTGCCCACCCCGGCTGGGATCATGTACCGGATAACGTACGTGAGTCGCGCACCTCCCCGGCGAGCGGTTGCCCTGGTCGCCGGGGCGTCATGATCTCTCATGTACGTGATAATAGACCATTATCACGTACATGTAGGTTGCCCTGCATAGGGCTCTCGGCACCTGTCCCCAGCCGCGAGGTCGGAGGGGAGGAACCCTGCCAACAGCCGTTGGCGGTACAGGCGAGTAACTCAGCCGGATGCTTCGGCTTTGCGCTCCCGCCACCGGGACAGCACCTTTGACTTCTCAGCGAGCAGCGCGGATGGCTACTTGTCCGCCTGTCCGCGTTCTTCTCGACGGAGGAGCTGTCACTGATGATCCCGATGGCGGGGTACTTGCGGGTGTGGATCTTCAGTGAAGATCCGACTGGACCTCGGTCAGCCAAGGCCTTCGACGATGCGGAAGTCGCGCTCGACGCCGTCGGAGAGGACGGCCAGCGCCGCCTGGTAGGCCGCACTCTCGCGCACCGCGACGGCCTGCTCGAAGCTGTCGAACTCGACCAGGACGGTGCGCTCGGCGATTCCGGCGTCATGCGCCACGACCCGACCGCCAAGGACGATGGTCCGGCCGCCCCCGGGCTCGACGGCCAGGCGGGCCAGTTTGTTGTAAGCAGCCAGCTTCTCAGGGTCTGAAATGGTGCGGTAGACGCTGACCCAGTAGCCCTTGGGCATGGAACCTCCAGTGTTGGGATGAGTGAGTGGATCTGACTTACGGGTTGGTCTCGGACGAGCGTCGGCGGGCGAGAGCGAGGCTTGTCAGCGTCGTGATCGCCATGGCGCCGATGCCGACCAGCGCCGCGGTGGTGTAGGCGCTGTCGTCGGGGAAGAGGTGGCCGGTGCCGGTGCCCGCGGCGAGGATCAGGCCGCCGATGGCGCTGCCCAGGGAGTACCCGACGCTGCGGACGACGTAGTTGAAGCTCATGGCGCTCGACGTCTCGCTCTTGGTGGTGACGGCCAGGATGACGCCGGGCATCGCGGCCGAGAAGCCGCCGACGCCGAAGCCGAGCACTCCCATCGCCGTGAACAGTTCGGGCAGGTCCGACCGGGCCGCCGCGAACAGGGCGAACCCGCCGCCGACCACGACGGCGCTGCCGACCAGGAGCAGGGGGTCGGCGATCCGCGTCCGGACCCGTGGCGTGAGCTTGCCGGCGACGAACCCCAGCACCGAGAACGGGATGAGGACCAGCCCGGCGACGAAGGTCGTCAGCCCGAAGCCGTAGCCGGCGCCGTGCGGCGTCTGCGCGTACCGGGTGATGAGCGTGAGCAGGAGGTACATGCCGATCCCGCCGACGAACATGGCGAGGTTCGCCCCGGCGACCGCCGGGTGCCGCACCGCCCGCACATCGATCAGGGGCGTCGTGCTGCGCAGTTCGATGACGGCCCAGACGCAGAGCAGCACCACCGCGACGGCGGCGAGGCCCGCCGCCACGGCGAGGTGCCGGCTCCACAGATTCGGTTCGCCGGCGAGGAACAGCGCCAGGAGCAGCGCAGAGGCCAGGACGACCGCGCCTGCCACGTCCACGTGGGCGGAGCGGCCTTCGGGGGCTTGAGGCATGGAGCGCCACGCGGTCAGGAGGGCGGCGGCGGTGACGACCAGGCCGAGGCCGTAGGCGGCCCGTACCCCGCCGAGCTCGGCGAGCAGTGCGGCCAGCGGGTAGCCGACGCCGGCCCCGATGATCGAGACCACCGAGATCAGGGCGATCACGGCCGCGCTGCGCTCCTCGGGGAGGTGGTCCCGGGCCACGCCCATCATCAGCGCCGTCAGCCCGAGCCCGACGCCCTGGGCCGCCCTGCCGGCCAGCAGCCACGCGAACGGCAGCGGCAGCACGGTGAGCGCACTGCCGGCGACGACGACCGCCAGCGTGACGAGGATCGCGGCCCGCCGGTGCGGGCCGGCTCCGAGCCGGCCCAGGACCGGCGTGGCGACGGCGCCGCTGAGCAGCGCGACAGTCAGCGTCCACTGCGCGCTGCCGAGCGAGACGTGGAACGAGGTCGCCACGCTGGTGATGAGCGGCGCCCCGAGGCTGGCGACCGCCGCCACGACCAAAGCGATGAACATCAGAGCGGGGACCAGCCGCGCCTCGGAACGCGCCACCGGGAATGCCTTCACTGCTTCGGCTCTTCGCGGTCCTGGCTTTCGAGTTCTGCCAGATGCTTCAGCGCCGGGAGTGCCGCCACCAGCGCCTCGGTCTCGTCGCCGGTGAGCTTGTCGATCAATCGTTCGAACGCGTGGATGCCGGCCTGGCGCCGCGTCCGGACGTAGGAGGCGCCGGCCTCGGTCAGGCAGACCAGCGTGACCCGCTTGTCGGACGCGTCGCCCCGCCGCTCGACCAGGCCGGACTCCTCCATCACTCGGACCAGGGTGGTCATCGCGGGCTGGGTGACGCCCTCGATCGCGGCCAGATCGGTGATGCGCCGCGGGCCGGTGCGGTCCAGGGTGGCCAGGGTGGCGGCGGACGTCAGGCTCATGTCCCGGGGCAGGCGTCTTGCGGCTCTGGTGGCCAGGCCGTAGAGGGTTGCCCCGATGGCGGCGGACGCGCCAGGAGGGGTGTCTTGGCGGCTCATGCTCGAAGCATAGCATTTTTATATTCATAGTTTATGGAAATGGTCGACTGGCGCGGGCGGCCTCGACCGCTGGGACCCAGCGACTGGGAGGGAGTCGAACGGCTGTACCGACAGGCCATCGACGCCGGAGTGACCGGCGCACTGGCGGTGCCACCGGAATGCGGCGGAACGCGCCGCGCCAGCAGGGCACCGGACAGAACGACCTCTTCTGCCCGGTCAGGGGACCCCACCTGAGCTGGGCCAAGGCGCTGGACTACCTGCGGCCCGGCGACACACTGGTCGTTCCCTCGCTGGACCGGCTCGCCCGCCCGCTGCAGGACCTCATCACGATCGTCGCCGACCTGCGCCGCCGCAGCGTCGGGTTCCGGTCACCGAAGGAGTCCCTCGACACCACCACGCCGGGAGGACGCCTGGTCTTCCACGTCTTCGCCGCCCTGGCCGGAGTTCATCCGCGAGCTCATCATCGAGGGCACCAACGAGGCCTGACCGCCGCCAAGGCCCGCGGAGTCCGCCTCAGGCGGTCACCCGCCATGACACCCGAGCAAGTCCGGCACGCCCGCGCCCTGCTCACCCCGCCCGACGCGACCGTCTCCTCCATCGCCCGGCTCCTGGGTGTCAGCCGCTCCACGCTCTACAAGTACAGTCACGGCCCTGGCGTCGTGGGAGCCGCCACTCACCTCGACAGCGCCGGCCCCGCATCACGAAGCGACGGCGAGGGTGGCGGCGTGTCCGGCGCGGATTCGGACCATGGACTGTGAGCAGCGCCGGGGCCACGGCCGTCTCTACGTCGACGGTGTGGAGGTCGGCGTCGACACCTACCTGGCCACCACCGTCATCAACACCAAGGTCAACTCCAACACCTTCACCGGCCGCCGGCCGCCATCCGCACCGCGCAAAACTCCCCGGCTGTCGGCGAGTTTCGTGAGCGGAGCGGGAATAGTCCAAGTGAGGGGCCAGGTCGATCAGGGAATGGCGGCCAGGAGGGACGGTTGATGGAAGTAGCCGCAAACGACAGGGATCCCGCCCCGCTGACGGGCTTCAGTGACGCTCAACGTCTGGCGGCGATCGAGCGCTGGCGACTGCTTCGGCCCCACCTCGAAGACCAGGTCCCCCTGGCCCAGGTCGCCGAATCCTGCCGGGTCCCCGAGCGGACGCTGCGCCGCTGGCGTGCCGCCTACCAGGCCAAGGGCCTGGCCGGGCTGGTACGCCGGCCGCGTTCGGACCGCGGGCGGGCGCGGATGCCCGAGCAGTTGCGGCTGCTGATCGAGGGTTTGGCGCTACGGCCGCCCCGCACAAGCGTCGCGGTGATCCACCGGCAGGCTGTCAGCGTCGCTACCGCACGGGGGTGGCCGGTCCCCGGATACTCCACCGTGCACGAGATCGTCCGAAACCTTGATCCGGCGCTTGTCGCGCTCGGTGTGGAGGGCACCAAACGGTACCGGGAGGTGTTTGAGCTGGTGCATCGCAGGGAGGCGTCCAAACCGAACGAAATCTGGCAGGCTGACCACACCGAACTGGATATCTGGGTGCTGGATCCCAAGGGCCAGCCGGCCCGGCCGTGGCTGACCGCCATCGAGGACGACCACTCCCGCGCGATCGCCGGGTACGCCGTCAACCTGGAGGCGCCCTCGGCGCTGTCCACCGCGCTGGCCTTCCGGCAGGCGATCTGGCGCAAGGCCGAACCGGGCTGGCACGTGTGCGGGATCCCCGAGGTGTTCCACCTGGACCACGGCAGCGACTTCACCTCGGCGCACCTGGAGCAGGTGATGGCAGACCTGCGGGTGCGACCGGTGTTCAGCAGGAAGGGCCAGCCGCACGGCCACGGCAAAATCGAACGGCTCATGGAGACCGTCAATCAGATGTGCCTGGCCCACCTGCCCGGCTACGCACCCAAGGGCACCAAAGACCGTGCCGCTCAGGCCAAGCTC
The DNA here is from genome assembly GCF_050942225.1 of Streptosporangium sandarakinum. Classification (NCBI taxonomy): domain Bacteria; kingdom Bacillati; phylum Actinomycetota; class Actinomycetes; order Streptosporangiales; family Streptosporangiaceae; genus Streptosporangium; species Streptosporangium sandarakinum. Next base: position 3,597,655 of record NZ_CP192034.1, on the reverse strand, counting down.
ACCCTTGCAGAGCTCGACGCCGCGATCGGCCGGTTCTTCCGCGAGGTCTACAACCTGCGCCCGCATGCGGAAACCCGCACCCCGCCGCAAGCTCGGTGGGAGGCCGGCGCGTTCATCCCGCGCATGCCCGACTCCTTGGAGCAGCTGGACCTGCTGCTGTGCACCGTCGCCAAACCGCGCAAGGTTCACACCGACGGCATCCAGTTCCTGGCCCTGCGCTACATCGACCCGGTGCTGGCCGACTACGTCGGCGAACAGGTCGCCATCCGCTACGACCCGCGCGACATCATCGAGATCCGCGTCTACCTGCGCCACCCCGACGGCACCGACGACACGTTCCTGTGCCGGGCGATCTGCCCCGAGCTGTCCGGTGAGACCGTCAGCCTCAAAGAGATCGCCGCCGCGCGCAACGCGCGCCGCAAACAGCTGCGCGGCCAACTGGCCACCCGCAGCACCGTGGTCGACACCCTGCTGGCCCTGCACGACGAACCGCTGCCCGCCGCCTACCCGGCCACGACCGGGCTGCGCCAGTGGGATACCTGTGATCAGGCCGGCCCCGCCTACACGCACGACGCAAGCGACACTCCTACCCCTGGTGACGGTCCGCGACTCAAACGCTACTGGAATGAGTGAACGGCGCTCCGGCCGGAAAGACACCCGGCGTGGATGAGTCCTCTGCCTCAGGCGACAGCACTCCCGACCCCCATCCAGCCCCGCCCCTGACCAGCCCGTCCAGCGCTCCCGACCCCACGGCACGCGCCTACACCACCGACCGTCCCGCGCCCGGCCCCGCTCCGGCGAACCGATCCGAGCCGGCACCCGCGCCGCTCATGGTGACCAAGGAGCACCGCCGATTCGGTGAGTTCGCCGAAGCCGTCCGCCGCAAGCGCTACATCGGCCTGTGCTACGGCGGCCCCGGCGTCGGCAAGACCGAATCCGCCCGCGCCTACACCCGCTGGGACCAGCTCGCCCCGCACCTCAACGGGCAAGGCTCGGCCGCCGCGCCCGAGGCCGACGACGTCCTGGCCGTCCGCGCCGTCATGTACACCCCCAAGGTCCACAGCACCCCGGACAAACTCGACAAGGAGATCTCCCTGCTGTGCGACCGGCTCGGCCGCACCGTCGACCTGATGCTGCAGACCGGCCGAGGCAATGGCGACAGCCCTCCACCAGGCACCAGTTCCACCGGCGCCGAACTGCTCATCGTGGACGAAGCCGACCGGCTCAAGACCGCAGGACTCGAACAACTCCGCGATCACCACGACCGCATCGGCATCGGCGTGATCCTCATCGGCATGCCGGGCATTGAAAAGCGCCTGGCCCGTTACCCCCAGCTCTACTCCCGGGTCGGCTTCATCCACCACTACAAACCCCTCTCGATCGATGAGCAGGCTCACGTCCTCGACCGCAAGTGGCCCCACCTCCGCCTCGGCACAAGCGATGATTTCGCCACCACCGAAGCCATCGCCGCCATCACCCGCATCACCAGCGGCAACTTCCGCCTCATCACCCGCCTCGTCGACCAGATCGAACGCGTCCTGGAAATCAACCAGCTCACCACCGTGACCAAGGAAGTCGTCGAAGCCGCCCGCGAAAACCTGATCATCGGAGTCATGTGAGGCGCCCGCCTCGAACCCGCGATCCACCACATCGACAAGCTCCGGCCCCGCCACGGCGGGGCCATATTCTTGCTGTCAACAGATCACGCTGGCCAAATAGCTCCGGAGATCCCGGCCATTTTTCTCCGGAACTTACAACCGTGACACCGGCATCCGCGCGGTCGCCGCCGACGAACACGGCTCGTGGCCCGCCACCCGTGGGATCGAGAGCCGCGACACGAGATCAATACCGGACTGGACGTGTCCGAGTCAGGGAACGCCGGTGACTCGATCATCCACTTCGGCAAGGGCGGCGTCGGCCGGGCCGGCGGCGATGACCGCGTCGAGCATGCCTTGTGACGCCTGCAGATCTTCGATCGCATGGGTGATGCGTTCACGCTCTTTGCGCAGTTGCGCCACCAGGTCGAGCACACGGGCGCCAGGCTCCCGGCCCTCGGCCGCCCCTACTGGCTCGACCAGCGGCCGGTGAAGAGCTCCTCGCCCGGCGGCGAACCGGGCAACGGGTCATGTCCCGGCCGCAACCCGTCGAGCGCTATCGCGATCAGCCGTCGGCGGGCCTCGGTAGCGGCGGACAGCAGGTCGCCCCTGCCCTGCTTGCGAAGCTGATCGACCACGGGGGAACGGCCGAACTGCTCGATGAGCAGCGAGATGTCGACCGCGGTCACATCCCTGCGGAGGACGCCGGCCTCGTGCGCTCGGCGCACCAGCTCGTCGAACAGCTCATCGCCGCGGCGGGACTTGGCGTCCATCTCCTGGGTCACCTCGATGGCACCGGCGATGGGCCCCAGCGAGCCCTGCCCGAACTCGACGCAACCGTAGACGAATGCCGCCAGGCCCATCCACGGATCGGGATCAGCCAGGCCCTGCTCGGCCGCCTCGTTCCAGTGGTCGAGGGACAGCACACTGAGCCGCTGGAACAGCTCTTCCTTCGTCTTGTAACGGCGGTAAAGACTGCCGATGCCGATGCCCGCCCGGGCGGCGATGGCGGCGACGGAGGCGTGCGCCCCGTCTTCGGCGAGCACATCCCGAGCGGCCTGGAGCAATGCGCGGTCGTTGCGTTCTGCGATGTCTTTGCGCGTGATCATCACCACGTACCTTACCAGTTGCGGAGTGACTCGCTCCGGCATAGTCTCGGCGCGGAGCGAAACGCTCCGCCATTTGAGGAGATACGACATGAACTCCGATATCGAGGCGATCGAGCAGGTCGTCCGCGCCGCCGAAGAGCTGCAGAGCGACGTGACCGGTTTCACCGGGCTGCTGACCGAGGAGGTGACCCTGGTCAACTTCACCGGGACCCGCCTGCGCGGCCGCGAGCAGGTCAAGAAGGTCATGGCCGAGGCGCTGCGCACCCCGCTGAAGGACGTGCTGACCAAGAACGAACTGCTCGACGTCACGTTCCTGCGGCCGGACGTGGCGCTGGCCGGCCTGATCAAGCACGTCAACGACGACCGCACGGGAGCGCTGACGTTCGTGCTGGTCAAAGACGGCGGAACCTGGCGGATCGCGCTGGCCCAGACCACCCCGGTGGTGAAGCCATGAGCGTGGCTCTGGTCATCGGCGCCACCGGCCGGCAAGGCGGCGCCACCGCACGTCACCTGCTGAGCCGCGGCTGGCAGGTCCGCGCCCTGGTCCGCGACCCGGAGAGCCCCGCCGCGCGCCGCCTGGCCGGCACCGAGCTCACGGTCGGTGATCTGGGAGACCTCGCGTCCCTGGAGCGGGCCGTGCGTGGCGTCGACGCCGTGTTCAGCATGCAGGCCCTGGCCTACGAGCCGGAGACCCTCAAGGCCGAGGTGCGGCAGGGCATGCTCGTCGCCGACGTCGCCCTGGATGCCGGAGTCGGGCACCTGGTCTACAGCTCGGTCGGCGGTGCCGAGCGACGCACTGGAATCGAGCATTTCGAGAGCAAGGCGGCAATCGAGTCCTACATCCGGGCTCTGGGGTTGCCCGCGACCATCCTGCGGCCGGTGTTCTTCATGGACAACCTGCTGCACTACGCCGGCGCCGCAGGCGAACGGGTGATGGAGCTCCCGGTGCTCCCCGACCGGCCGATGCAGCTGATCTCCACCGACGACATCGGCCGTATTGCCGCGCATGTCATCGACCACCGGGACGACTACCTGGGCAGGGAACTCGAGATCGCCGGTGACGAGCTGACCTTCTCCCAGGTGGCCGGAATCTACGAGAAGATCACCGGAGTGCCGACGCGCCTCGTCCCCCTGCCGGTCGAGGGCAGGATGTTCGAGTGGTTCGCAGAGAGCGGCTACCAGGCCGACCTCGCTGGGCTGCGTGACCACTTTCCCGGCTTGCTCACTTTCCAGGACTGGCTCGGCGGGCAGGTCCGCAAGATGTGATCTGGCCGACTGGGGGCGGGCGCCGACGCCCGCGCCGCCCCTCTCGTCGGGGCCGCCCTCGTCGCCGGTCATGCCCAGCCGCCGTCGCCCGGCCGCCATTTAAGATCAACTATTTGGCGGCCGGTGTCACGACTCTTCCCGACACCCCCGGTACGCGGTGATTCCTCCCCCGGTGGCCGAAGGTCCCCGTCGTTGAGGACCTCCGGCCGCTGCCCGGCGGGCCCCCGCGGCGGTGTGATGAGAGATGCGAGCGGCACGGGAAGCCCGGAGGAGGTCCGGCCATGCACGTGAAGGTCAAGGACGTCATGACGACGGAGGTGGCGTCGGTCAACGGCTCCACCCCGTTCAAGGACGTGGCGGAGGTGCTCATCGCCCACGGTGTGAGCGCGGCCCCCGTGGTGGACGCCGAGGGGCACGTCGTCGGCGTCGTCTCGGAGGCGGATCTGCTGCGCAAGGAGGAGTTCAGGGAGCGCTACTACCGCGAGGGCTACCAGCCGCCGCTGCGCTCCAGGCTGCGCGACCGCCTGAGCACCAAGGGCGGGGACGGCCGGGCCAAGGCCCGCGGCGACACCGCCGCCGAGCTGATGACGGCCCCCGCGGTCACCGTACGGGCGCACGCCTCGATCGTCTCGGCGATGCGGCTGATGGAGGAGCACGGGGTCAAGAGGCTGCCCGTGGTGGACGCCGAGGGCGTCCTCCAGGGCATCGTCAGCCGCCACGACCTGCTGAGGGTCTTCGTCCGCGACGACGCCGACATCGCCGAGGAGGTGCGCCGGGACATCCTCGACCGCACCCTGTGGGCCGAGCCCAGCACCGTCTCCGTCACGGTCCATCAGGGCGTCGTCACCCTGACCGGGCGCATGCACCGGCGCAGCGACGCCCGCCTGGCGACACGGATGGTGCAGCGGGTCAACGGGGTGGTCGACGTGGTGGACGATCTGCGGTGGACCCTGGACGACACCCCGGCCTGGAGCGGCCGGTAGCCACGCGCTCCGCGGGGGCCGCCGGGACGGATCACCCGTCCGGACCGGCGGGGCCCGCCGGAGCCGCTCCTTCCGTGCCCGGCCCTCCGGGGTCGCGCTCAGTCCTCCGGGGCCGTCCTCGCCAGGGTGGCCCGGCCGGTTCCGGCCGCCTCCGCCGGGCGGTCCGCGGGTTCGCCGGTCAGGTCGCCGGCCAGGTCGTCGTGGTCGTAGGTGACGTCGATCCGCAGATCGACGACGCCGTCCGCCTGCTGCGCGGCCTCGGCCAGCCTGGCGATCTGCGACCGCCTGGCCAGCCTCCCCTGGATGTGGACCACGCCGGCGTCCACCGAGATCGTGAGCGTACGGGGGTCCAGCCGCAGCCGGGCCACGGCCGCCGCCACGTCGGCCAGGACCTCCGGCGCCCGCCGGGCGAAGATCCTCAGCAGGTCGGCCTGGTGCACGGTCCCGGCGATCCGGCCGCTGACGGCGTCGATCACCGGTAGCTGCCTGACCCCGTTGACGTGCATCAGGAGGGCCGCCTCCCGGATGGAGGTCTCTCCCACGACCGTGGGCGCCGGGCTGGCCATGAGCTCCTCGGCGGTCATCTCCATGATCCTCCGGCGGTCCGGATGCCGCCCGCCGCCCGCGGGCGCCTCCTCGCCGCGCGGAAAACCCTCCCCGCCGGGCAGCAGGTCCTCCTCCGACACCGTGCCGACCGGACGCCCGTCGGCGTTCACCACCGCGACGGCGTCCACCTTGAAACGGCGCATGGTCGCGACGAGCTCGGCGAACGTCGCGTCGCGCTGGACCGCGATGGCCACCCTGCCCATGACGTCCTTGACCCGCATGACCATGGTCTCCTCCCAACCTAGTCGGCCCCGGCCCGCGCGACCCCGGCGGGCGCGACGTCCTCCTCCTCCCGAAGGGCCGGCACCGGGACGACCGCGACGGCGCACGCGCTGCGCTGGAGGATCGACCTGGTGACCGAGCCCAGCCGCCCGTGCCCGCGCGCCCCGCCGACCACCACCAGGCTCGCCTCCCTGGAGAGGTCGGCGAGGACGTCCTTCGGCGGCCCGGCGACGCCGTGGATCCGGACGGCCACCTCCGGGTACCTGAACTGCCACGGCCGCAGCCGCTCGGCCATCTCGCCCTCGGTCGTCTTCGCGACGGTCCCCGGCTCGGCCGTCGGCGGCCCCTGCGACAGCCACGACGCCGGCTGGAGGGAGACGCCCTGCACCGCCACCAGGCTGAGCTGCCGCACGTCCGCCTCGCCGAAGGCGAACCCGATCGCCTCGTCGCGCGTGTCCGCGGCCATGCCCAGGACCACGGCTCCCCGGCGCAGCGGCACGGGGATCGGGCCGGGACCGCGCACCACGACCACCGGGCAGCACGCGTGCGCCGCGACGTAGCCGGCGACCGACCCCAGGACCGTCCTGGCCAGGGCGCCCATGCCGCGCGATCCGACCACGACCAGCTCGGCGCGGGCCGACAGCTCCACCAGCCGTTCGGCCGCGGACCCCTCGTACAGGTCGGTGGTCACCTCGGCGATCGAACTGCACGAGCGGGCGCAGTCGGCGCCGTGGTACAGCACGTGTTCGGCCGCCTTGCGCAGGTGGAGCTTCGCCTCCTCCTCGGCCTGGCCGTACGGCCAGCGCCAGGCGTGGGCCACCCTCAGCGGCAGCTGCCGCAGCTCCGCCTCGTCCATCGCCCATTCCAGGGCCTGCATGGAGAAGTCCGAGCCGTCGTAGCCGACGACCACCTCGCGGGTCTCGGTCATCCTTCTCACCCCCTCCCATGGTCGGGAGGGGGGCCTCCGGAACGGCAGGGCGGAAGGTCCCACCGGCGTGGGACCTTCCGCCCTCGTCCTCCGCCCGCGCGGGCGGCCCCGTCATGGGCCACCCCGCGGTCCGTCGTCGTTCCCCGTTCCCCGCCCGCGCGGACGGTCCCTCACTCCCGTCCGCGCGGGTCCTCAGAGTTTGGTGACGCGGACGGCGTCGGCGATGACGTAGCCGGTGCCGGCGGTCCAGCGGCTCACGCCGACGACGTTGTAGGTGCCGGCGTTGAGGGAGAAGGTGCCGATGCTGCGCCATGCTCCGCCGCCGGAGCGCTGGTCGACGTAGACGGTCTGGTTGCCGCCGGAGGTGGCCACGATGTACGGCGCGGAGCTGTTGTAGCCCGCGTCGGCCGGGTACCACACCTCGACCTTGTAGCTTCCGGCGCTGGGGATGCTCGCCTGGTACCAGGCCACGTCGCTGGAGGAGACGGGGTCGGCGAACCGGTAGTCGGCGCCGTAGCGCTGGCCGGAGTAGGTGGAGGTGCCCCAGCTGGAACCCGCGGTGAACCCGGGGCCGGAGTTGTCGACGATCACGCTGAACTGGCCGGACCCGCTGCCGGTGACCACCTTGCCCGCGCTGGGCCCGCTCTCGGTGTGCAGGCGGTCCAGGGCGGTCACGTAGTAGGTGTAGGCGGAACCGGCCGCCGCGCCGGCGTCGGTGAAGGACGTCGCGCGGGTGGTGCCGACCAGGTTGCGGGCGTCGGCGAAGAAGCACGGGTCGGCCGCGCTCTGGGAGCCGTCCACCCGGTAGACCGCGTACGAGACCGGGGTGCCGGTGCCGCCGCGCTGCCATGACAGCGCCACCCCGCCGGTCCCCCGGGTCGCCGAGGTGATCGAGGGGCCGGCCGGCGCGGTGCCGGCGCCGTACGCGGGCACCAGGGCGGGCTTCGAGTAGTGGGCGGCCACCAGCGTGGAGACGGCGCCGATCCGGTCCGCCCTGACGTCCTTGGCGCTGAAGAAGACGTCGCCGAGCACCTCGGGGTGCTGGCGGTTGTAGGTGAGGTGGTCGCTGAGCTCGCCGGGCCGCTGCCAGGCCGCGCTCTCGCCGGACGCTCCGGCCCGGTAGGCGGCCTGGCCGACGAACAGCTGGACGCCGGTGCCCCGGACCGTGCCGGCCCACCAGGCGGTGAGCGTCTTGTAGTCGGCCACGTTGTAGCCGATGTTCCAGTAGATCTGCGGCGCGATGTAGTCGACCCAGCCCTGTTTCACCCACAGCCGGGTGTCGGCGTAGATGGCGTCGTAGGACTGCATGCCGGAGGTCTGCGAGCCCAGCGGGTCGGTCGAGGCGTTGCGCCAGATGCCGAACGGGCTGACGCCGAACTTCACCCACGACTTGGCCGCGTGGATCCGCTGGTCCAGCTCCTTGACCAGGAGGTTGACGTTGTCGCGGCGCCAGTCGGCGATGTTGGCGAAGCCGCCGCCGTACTGGGCGTAGGCGGCCGCGTCAGGGATCGTCTCACCGCTGGCCGGATAGGGGTAGAAGTAGTCGTCCAGGTGCACGCCGTCGATGTCGTACCTGGTGACGGCGTCCATGACGGCGTCCTCGATGAAGTCGCGGACCACCGGGATCCCCGGGTTGTAGTAGAGCTTGCCGCCGTAGGCGAACCTCCAGTCGGGGTGCTGGCGGGCCGGGTGGGTGGACACCAGGCGGGTGGGGTCGGCGTGGTTGGCGATCCGGTACGGGTTGAACCACGCGTGGAACTCCAGGTTCCGGGCGTGCGCCTCGCTGACCATGAACGCCAGGGGGTCGTAGCCGGGGTTTCCGCCCTGGGTTCCGGTCAGCCACTGCGACCAGGGCTCGTACGGCGAGGGCCAGAACGCGTCGGCCGTCGGCCGGATCTGCACGACGACGGCGTTCATGCGCTTCTGCACCGCGAGGTCCAGCCAGGCGCGGAACTCGGCCTGCTGCGCCGAGGCGCTCAGGCCGGTCCGGCTCGGCCAGTCGATGTTGGCCACGCTGGCCACCCACATCGCGCGGAGCTGGCGTTTGGGGGTCGCGGGGTCGGTGGCGCAGGCGGCGAGGGCGGTGGCCGCGTGCGCCGTCCGCGGGGTGGTCACGGCGGCGGTGGCGGCGGTCGTGGGGGTGAAGGCGAAGGTGAGGGCGAAGGCGAGGGCCGTCGCGGCAATGCGGCCGAGGGCGGCGAGCCGCCGCTTGCGGCCCGCTCGAGGCGTCGTCACAGAAAAGAAGTTTCAGACCAATCCCCCGAAAGTGCAATAGTCTTCATCGCCCCTCCGCGGGGCCGGAGGCGGACGGGACGAGCCCAAAGATTTTGGAACGTGCCATAACAAAGATGCCCGGATCAGGCAAGCCGAACGTTCGGCGAAGACGGAAATCTTCTTCTAACTCGCCAGTAATGTCAATTATCGACATTTGTCAGATAAAGGCCGTACTGTGCAGCCGTTGGCACCCCCCAATCAAGGAGCGACCATGACGCTCACCCGTGCCCGGTCAGCAGCCACAGCCGCCGGCTTACTCTCCGCCCTCCTGATCTTCGGAGGTCATCCGGCATCCGCCGCCCCGACCACCCCGGCCGCGTCCGAGGGGCCCATGGCCGCCGCGTTCGCCCGCGCCGCCGCCACCTACGACGTCCCGCGCGACCTGCTCGTCGCGCTCGCCTACTCCGAGACCCACCTCGACGGGCACGGCGGCGCGCCGAGCGCGAGCGGCGGCTACGGCGTGATGCACCTGGTCAGCAACCCCGCCGCGCACAGCCTGGAGAAGGCCGCCCAGATCACCGGCCAGCCGGCGAGGACGCTGCGCGGGGACGACGCCGCCAACATCCTCGGCGGCGCCGCGGTGCTGCGGTCCTACGCCGACGAGATCGGCCTCGACGCCGCCGCCCGCAAGGACGCCGGCCGCTGGTACGGCGCCGTCGCCAAGTACGGCAACGCCTCCACCCCCGAGGTCGCCCGGCTGTACGCCGACACCGTCTACAACTTCCTCGGCACCGGCATCGACACGCCCAAGGTCAAGGTCGCCCCGCAGGAGGTCACCGCCGACCGCGGCGAGTACGCCAAGGCCGCCGACCTCAACGCGCCGGCCAACACGCTGGCCGCCAGCGCCGACTACCCGGCCGCGTCCTGGGTGGCCGCCAGCTCCAGCAACTACACCGCCTCCAGCCGCCCGTCGAGCTACGCCATCGACCGGGTCGTCATCCACGTGACCCAGGGCTCCTACGCCGGCTCGATCTCGTGGTTCCAGAACCCCAGCGCCCAGGTCTCGGCGCACTACGTGATCCGCTCCTCCGACGGCGCCGTCACCCAGATGGTCCGCGAGAAGGACGTCGCCTGGCACGCCGGGAACTGGACCTACAACACCCGGTCCGTCGGCATCGAGCACGAGGGCTACGTCAGCGACGCCTCCTGGTTCACCGACGCGATGTACCGCTCCTCGGCCGCGCTGACCCGCGCGATCTGCGACAAGTACGGCATCCCCAAGGATCGCTCCCACATCATCGGGCACAATGAGGTGCCCGGCGCCACGCACACCGACCCCGGCACGTACTGGAACTGGACCAAGTACATGCAGTACGTGACCGGCAGCGGCGGCGGCACCGCCTGGTCGGCCACCGTGGACAACACCACCGCCGGGAAGTTCACCGCCAGCGCCAACTGGGGCACCTCCACCTACTCCGGCCAGCGCTACGGCGCCGACTACCGGTTCGCCGACCCCGTCTCCTCCAGCGACGTGGCCTGGTACCAGGCGAGCATCCCCAGCGCCGGAAGCTACAAGGTCGAGGTGTGGTACCCGGCCGACGCGGGCTACAACAGCTCCGCGCCGTACATCGTGGCCACCTCCGGCGGCAACCAGACCGTCTACGTCGACCAGCGCTCCGGCGGCGGAGCATGGCGCAGCATCGGCACCTTCTCCCTCAACGCCGGCACCTACAACGTCGTCGGCGTGAGCCGCTGGACCGCCGGCACCGGCTACGTCATCGCCGACGCCATCCGCGTCACCAAGCTCTGACCTCGGACGCACCGTCCGGCACCGGGTACGGCTCGCACCTCCGCGGAGGTGCGAGCCGTACGCGCGTCCCCGACCGACCGCGTCTGGAAGCGCACTGGAACGGGCGCCGATGATCTCCGAACCGCGTCTGGAAGCGCGCCGGAACCGGCGCCGATGATCCCCGCATCCCCGGGGCCCGGCGTCAAGAAGGCAGGGCGTGGAATGCGGCGACCGGCGTGCCCCCGTCGCCGAACGGACCGGCTCGGGCGAGCCGCGCGGCGATGCCGCAGGTGACACCGAGGATGGTCGCCGGGGCTACCGCTCGCCGCGCCGACCGGCCCACTCGGCGCTGGATGACCGCAGCAGGCGGACCCCGTAATTACGCTGCCGCTCAGCCGAAGGGGCCGGCCGTCCCGCCAGCCCCTCTCCAGTCCTAGGAGATGTGTTGACCACTCCCGGAAAGGATCGCAGCGATCGCAGTCCGTGGAACTGGCTGTTGATTGTACCGATCGTCCTGCCTTTGTTGCCATTTCTCTTCAACGCCGACGGGCCCCGGCTCTTCGGCTTCCCCCGCTTCTACTGGCTCCAGCTCGCGTTCATCGTGGTCGGCGTCACCTGCACCACGATCGTCTACCAGATGACCAAGCGGAAGCGGTGAGCCGATGAGCGAACACCTGACCGAGATCATCATCTTCACCTTCCTGTTCCTGCTGGTCAGCGGCATGGGCTTCGTGGCCGCGCGCTGGCGGCGCCCCAACGACCTGGCCACGCTCGACGAGTGGGGACTGGGCGGCCGGAGCTTCGGCTCGTGGATCACCTGGTTCCTGGTCGGCGGCGACCTCTACACCGCGTACACCTTCGTCGCGGTGCCGGCGCTGCTGTGGGGAGCCGGGGCCACCGGTTTCTTCGCCGTGCCGTACACGATCGTGGTCTACCCCATCGTGTTCCTCGTGCTGGTCCGGCTCTGGTCGGTCTCGCACGTCCACGGCTTCGTCACCCCGGCCGACTTCGTCCGGGCGCGGTTCGACTCCCCCACCCTCGCGCTGCTGATCGCCGTCACCGGCATCGTCGCGACGATGCCCTACATCGCGCTGCAGCTCGTCGGCATCGAGGCCGTGCTCAAGACGATGGGCGTGACCGGCCACCTGCCGATCATCATCGCGTTCGCCATCCTGGCCGCCTACACCTACCAGTCGGGCCTGCGCGCCCCGGCGCTGATCGCCTTCGTCAAGGACACGCTGATCTACCTGGTGATCATCGTCGCGGTCATCGTCATCCCGGCGAAGCTGGGCGGCTGGGACGGGATCTTCGACGCGGCCAAGGCCAAGTTCGACGCCTCCCCGGCACCTGGTGACGGTCCCCTCCTCAACGCCAACAACCAGCTCCAGTACGTCACGCTGGCGCTGGGCTCGGCACTCGCGCTGTTCCTCTACCCGCACAGCGTCACCGGTGTGCTGGCGTCCAGGAACCGCGACGTGATCAAACGGAACATGTCCGCGCTGCCCGCCTACAGCCTGCTGCTCGGCCTGATCGCACTGCTCGGCTACATGGCCATCGCCGCCGGGGTCAAGCCCATCGGCACCGACAACAACACGATCGTCCCGCAGCTCTTCGACAAGATGTTCCCCGACTGGTTCGCCGGGGTCGCCTACGCCGCCGTCGGCATCGGCGCGCTGGTCCCCGCCGCGATCATGTCGATCGCGGCCGCGAACCTGTTCACCCGCAACATCTACCGCGAATACCTGAAGCGGGACGCCACCGACGCCGACGAGGCCCGCGTCTCGAAGATCACCTCGCTGCTCGTCAAGGTCGGCGCGGTGCTGTGCATCCTGTTCCTGGACACCGGCTTCTCCATCGACCTGCAGCTCATCGGCGGCGTCATCATCCTGCAGACCCTTCCGGCCGTGGCGCTCGGCCTCTACACCCGCTGGTTCCACCGGGCCGGCCTGATCGCCGGCTGGATCGCCGGAATGGCGGCCGGGATGATCATGCTCTACAACATCTCCAACCCCGCCACCGGCAAGATGCACTTCGCCGGATCGGCGTTCCCGCTGGAGCAGCTGGGCTTCGACACCAAGATGACCGTCTACGCGGGCATCCTGGCGTTGCTCGTCAACCTGGCCGTCGCGGTCATCGGCACGTTCGTCGCCCGGGGCGCCAGGCTCGGCGAAGGGAACGACGTCACCCAGCCCGACCACTACTTCGCCGACGAGGGTGACCCCCGGGTCAAGGAGCTCGACCTCACCCACTGACCTACGAGAGCGGGAAAAGCCCGGGAAACCGGAAACCACAGAGACCGGGAAACCGGGAACCGCGGAGGCCCGGGAGGCCCGGAACCACAGAGAGCGGGAACCACTGAGGCCGGGAAAAGCTCGGGAAATGCGGAAAGGGCCGCTCCCCTGGTGAAACCAGGGGGCGGCCCTCTCCAAAAGATTGTCCGGCGGCGACCTACTCTCCCACACCGTCCCCGGTGCAGTACCATCGGCGCTGAAGAGCTTAACTTCCGGGTTCGGAATGTAACCGGGTGTTTCCCCTTCGCCATAACCGCCGTAACACTATGAAACACACAAACACACGCACCCAACCCGAAAACCAGTTCCGGGGGTGCAGGCGGTGCCTGCTGCCTCAGAATCACACAGTGGACGCGAGCAAAACCAGTGATCACGCGCTGCTCCGGACCCGGCGAAGAGTACAGAGCGCTGCAGAAAACCACACGAACGCTTTATGGTCAAGTCCTCGGCCTATTAGTACCGGTCAGCTCCACACATTACTGCGCTTCCACCTCCGGCCTATCAACCCAATCGTCTATTGGGAGCCTTACCCCCTCACGGGGTGGGAGACCTCATCTCAAGGCAAGCTTCCCGCTTAGATGCTTTCAGCGGTTATCCCTCCCGAACGTAGCCAACCAGCCGTGCTCCTGGCGGAACAACTGGCACACCAGAGGTTCGTCCGTCCCGGTCCTCTCGTACTAGGGACAGCCCCTTTCAAGTCTCCTGCGCGCGCAGCGGATAGGGACCGAACTGTCTCGCGACGTTCTAAACCCAGCTCGCGTACCGCTTTAATGGGCGAACAGCCCAACCCTTGGGACCTACTCCAGCCCCAGGATGCGACGAGCCGACATCGAGGTGCCAAACCATCCCGTCGATATGGACTCTTGGGGAAGATCAGCCTGTTATCCCCGGGGTACCTTTTAGCCGTTGAGCGACGGCGCTTCCACATGCCACCGCCGGATCACTAGTCCCAGCTTTCGCTCCTGCTCGACCCGCCGGTCTCACAGTCAAGCTCCCTTGTGCACTTACACTCGACACCTGATTGCCAACCAGGCTGAGGGAACCTTTGGGCGCCTCCGTTACCCTTTAGGAGGCAACCGCCCCAGTTAAACTACCCACCAGACACTGTCCCTGATCCGGATCACGGACCCAAGTTAGACGTCCAAAACGACCAGAGTGGTATTTCACCAATGACTCCACCGGAACTAGCGTCCCAGCTTCACCGTCTCCCACCTATCCTACACAAACCGTTCCAAACGCCAATGTCAAGCTGTAGTGAAGGTCCCGGGGTCTTTCCGTCCTGCTGCGCGTAACGAGCATCTTTACTCGTAGTGCAATTTCGCCGGGTCTGCGGTTGAGACAGCGGGGAAGTCGTTACGCCATTCGTGCAGGTCGGAACTTACCCGACAAGGAATTTCGCTACCTTAGGATGGTTATAGTTACCACCGCCGTTTACTGGCGCTTAAGTTCTCACCTTCGCACACCCGAAGGCATGCTAAGCGGTCCCCTTAACGTTCCAGCACCGGGCAGGCGTCAGTCCGTATACATCGTCTTACGACTTCGCACGGACCTGTGTTTTTAGTAAACAGTCGCTTCCCCCTGGCCTCTGCGGCCCCCACCAGCTCCGAGTGCAAGACTCATCACCAGCGAAGGCCCCCTTCTCCCGAAGTTACGGGGGCAATTTGCCGAGTTCCTTAACCGCAGTTCACCCGATCGCCTTGGTATTCTCTACCTGACCACCTGAGTCGGTTTCGGGTACGGGCCGCCATGACACTCACTAGAGGCTTTTCTCGGCAGCATAGGATCACCCACTTCGCCACAATCGGCTCGGCATCACGTCTCAGACCCATGAGAGGCGGATTTGCCTACCCCTCGTCCTACACGCTTACCCCAGGAACAACCATCGCCTGGGATGGGCTACCTTCCTGCGTCACCCCATCGCTTACCTACTACCAGATCAGGTCAGGCGTTCAGCCTCACCCCAGACCCGAAGGCCCGGAGGGCTTAAGGACCCTTAGTATCACTGGGTTCAGTATGGGCGCATCACAGCGGGTACGGGAATATCAACCCGTTGTCCATCGACTACGCCTGTCGGCCTCGCCTTAGGTCCCGACTTACCCTGGGCGGATTAGCCTGGCCCAGGAACCCTTGGTCATCCGGCGCAGAAGTTTCTCACTTCTGATTCGCTACTCATGCCTGCATTCTCACTCGCACGGCCTCCACAACTGGATCACTCCGCTGCTTCGCCGGCCGCACGACGCTCCCCTACCCATCCACACCCCTCGACAAAAGCCAGGGTTGATGTGTGAATGCCACGACTTCGGCGGTGTACTTGAGCCCCGCTACATTGTCGGCGCAGAATCACTTGACCAGTGAGCTATTACGCACTCTTTCAAGGGTGGCTGCTTCTAAGCCAACCTCCTGGTTGTCACTGCGACTCCACATCCTTTCCCACTTAGCACACGCTTAGGGGCCTTAGTCGGTGGTCTGGGCTGTTTCCCTCTCGACTACGGAGCTTATCCCCCGCAGTCTCACTGCCACGCTCTCACTTACCGGCATTCGGAGTTTGGCTGACGTCAGTAACCTTGTCGGGCCCATCGGCCATCCAGTGCTCTACCTCCGGCAAGAAACACGCGACGCTGCACCTAAATGCATTTCGGGGAGAACCAGCTATCACGGAGTTTGATTGGCCTTTCACCCCTAAACACAGGTCATCCCCCAGGTTTTCAACCCTGGTGGGTTCGGTCCTCCACGCGGTCTTACCCGCGCTTCAACCTGCCCATGCCTAGATCACTCCGCTTCGGGTCTGCAGCATGCGACTCAAACGCCCTATTCAGACTCGCTTTCGCTACGGCTACCCCACACGGGTTAACCTCGCCACACACCGCAACTCGCAGGCTCATTCTTCAAAAGGCACGCAGTCACATCACGAGCAGGGCGAACCCCGCTCACGCTCCTACGGCTTGTAGGCACACGGTTTCAGGTACTGTTTCACGACCCCTCACCGGGGCACTTTTCACCTTTCCCTCACGGTACTAGTGCACTATCGGTCATCAGGGAGTATTTAGGCTTACCAGGTGGTCCTGGCAGATTCACACAGGATTTCTCGGGCCCCGTGCTACTTGGGATCCCCTCCAGCAGTCGACAGGATTTCGCCTACCCGGCTCTCACGGTCTCCGGCGCCCCTTCCCAGAAGCTTCGGCTACCCCATCGATTTCTCACTGCTCACAGTCCCGGCAGAGACTGTCAGAAGGTCCCACAACCCCGAACACGCAACGCCCGCCGGCTTTAACACGCGCCCGGTTTAGCCTCTTCCGCTTTCGCTCACCACTACTCACGGAATCACTATTGTTTTCTCTTCCTACGGGTACTGAGATGTTTCACTTCCCCGCGTTACCACCAACCGCCCTATACATTCAGGCGGAGGCAACACCACATGACTGGTGCTAGGTTTCCCCATTCGGACATCCCCGGATCAACGTCTGGTTGGCGACTCCCCGGGGCTTAACGCAGCCTCCCACGTCCTTCATCGGCTCCTGATGCCAAGGCATCCACCGTGTGCCCTAAAAAACTTGGCCACAAAGATGCTCGCGTCCACTATGCAAATCTCAAACAACACGCAGCGACCATCACGACCCCACCACCAGACACCCACCCCACAAAGAGGCGAGCCGGTATGACAGGCGGACGGTCCCGCAGAGGGAAAACCAAACCAGCGAGCCCGCCCGAACAGCGGGCCCGCCTGGTCCGTTTCCTCAGGACCCAACAGTGTGTTCACCCGGACCTCACCCCGACGACCCCGTTCCCACTCCCGTCCCCCCGAAGGAGGCAGGCGGTACTAGCGGCCCGGCGACCCGGTCCGACTGACTAGCCAGTGCTCCACTAATGAGCGCACCGTGCGCGAGACGTTCGCTCGCGGCCACGGCATGGACCGACCAGGCCACCCAGCGGGTGAACCGGATCAGCCGGTGCTCCTTAGAAAGGAGGTGATCCAGCCGCACCTTCCGGTACGGCTACCTTGTTACGACTTCGTCCCAATCGCCAGCCCCACCTTCGACCGCTCCCCCCAAAGGGTTGGGCCACGGGCTTCGGGTGTTGCCGACTTTCGTGACGTGACGGGCGGTGTGTACAAGGCCCGGGAACGTATTCACCGCAGCGTTGCTGATCTGCGATTACTAGCGACTCCGACTTCATGGGGTCGAGTTGCAGACCCCAATCCGAACTGAGACCGGCTTTTAGGGATTCGCTCCACCTTGCGGTATCGCAACCCTCTGTACCGGCCATTGTAGCATGTTTGCAGCCCAAGACATAAGGGGCATGATGACTTGACGTCATCCCCACCTTCCTCCGAGTTGACCCCGGCAGTCCCCCATGAGTCCCCACCACCCCGAAGGGCGTGCTGGCAACATGGAGCAAGGGTTGCGCTCGTTGCGGGACTTAACCCAACATCTCACGACACGAGCTGACGACAGCCATGCACCACCTGTCACCCAGTCCGAAGAGGGCTCTGTCTCCAGAGCTTTCCGGGCGATGTCAAGCCTTGGTAAGGTTCTTCGCGTTGCGTCGAATTAAGCAACATGCTCCGCCGCTTGTGCGGGCCCCCGTCAATTCCTTTGAGTTTTAGCCTTGCGGCCGTACTCCCCAGGCGGGGCGCTTAATGCGTTAGCTACGGCGCGGAAACCGTGGAAGGCCCCCACACCTAGCGCCCAACGTTTACGGCGTGGACTACCAGGGTATCTAATCCTGTTCGCTCCCCACGCTTTCGCTCCTCAGCGTCAGGTAAGGCCCAGAGAACCGCCTTCGCCACCGGTGTTCCTCCTGATATCTGCGCATTTCACCGCTACACCAGGAATTCCGTTCTCCCCTGCCTACCTCTAGCCAGCCCGTATCGAATGCAGACCTGGAGTTAAGCCCCAAGCTTTCACATCCGACGCGACAAGCCACCTACGAGCTCTTTACGCCCAATAATTCCGGACAACGCTTGCGCCCTACGTATTACCGCGGCTGCTGGCACGTAGTTAGCCGGCGCTTCTTCTGCAGGTACACGTCAACTTCGTCCCTGCTGAAAGAGGTTTACAACCCGAAGGCCGTCATCCCCCACGCGGCGTCGCTGCGTCAGGCTTCCGCCCATTGCGCAATATTCCCCACTGCTGCCTCCCGTAGGAGTCTGGGCCGTGTCTCAGTCCCAGTGTGGCCGGTCGCCCTCTCAGGCCGGCTACCCGTCGTCGCCTTGGTAGGCCGTTACCCCACCAACAAGCTGATAGGCCGCGAGTCCATCCCCAACCGAAAAGACTTTCCACACGCATCCCATGCGGAAGCGTGTCGTATCCGGTATTAGACCCAGTTTCCCGGGCTTATCCCAGAGTCAGGGGCAGGTTACTCACGTGTTACTCACCCGTTCGCCGCTCGAGTACCCCGAAGGGCCTTTCCGCTCGACTTGCATGTGTTAAGCACGCCGCCAGCGTTCGTCCTGAGCCAGGATCAAACTCTCCAAACAATGTCTACAGAGTTTCTCCCGGCTGAAAGCATCCCCGTCCCGGCAAAGGAGACGAGGTGCATCAACCAAAGGAATCCGTCCTCCCACCGAGGCGGGTGGGACGGGGTTGTGCATCATGCACTGGCTTTTAACACACTGTTGAGTTCTCAAGAAACGGACGCGTTCACCGTCGATCCGGACCCTCAGGCCCGTTTCTCCGGGGCGTTTCGTTCGTTTCGTTGTGCCTTTATTCTTTCAGACCGGCTTTTTCGTGTCAAACCGCTCTTTCGGAGCGATTTTCTTCGATTCCACCGACCCGAAGGGAATTCGGGCGTCCCGTTTCCGGGACAACCCCTCTAACTTACTCCGTCATCCGATTCATGTCGAATCGAACGCCGCCGGGACACAGAGATCCCAACGGATGGATCAAGTAGTGGGGTGGCTCTGAGATCACGGCGACTCCGCCGTCTCCCTCAGGCCTGGTGAACTTTATGAACACCGGGCCGCATCGTCAAATCGACCGCGCGCCTGCGGCCCTCGCTGGTCCGCCGGCCCTCCGGCCGGGGAAAGGGCGCCTTCTGACGCCTCCCACCGGCACCCGGCCCCACCCTCCGTGGACCCGGAGCGTGGACCCGATACCGGTGCTATTAAGAAGAACAAGTGGATCGCCGGGTTTGTTCCCGGATCTCCGCCTCCACCGGAGAGCGCGTCCGCTGGCAGAACACGCTCCCCGGCACGAACGCCGTGCCCCCGGCCTGATCCCGTACCGGCGATGGGCGTCCCACGCGAGAGCCGCCCCGCCGCTTGGCGGCAAAGCGGGAACAGACCCGCGGCAAAGCGAGAACGGACCCGCAGCGAAGCAGGGACGGAGGGTGCCTGTCCCCGCGGAGACGAAGCCGTGGCTCCGCCCCCTGCCCGGGAATGTTCTTCGCGTTCCCGGGCAACCAGGAGACACGCGGAACGGTTCTCAAGGCCGTGTGGACGTTCACCTCCGCGTGAGCATCCACACGAGCCACTTCTACAGGGGGGGACACGCAGGTGACGGGGAGAATGCGCGTGGCGGCCAGGCGTGCGGGGGTACGTCTGCTGGACACGGTCAACGGGAGGCGCGCGCGGCGCGCGCCGGCGGCCGACACCGGAACGGTCCGGATCCTGCTCCAGCACGCCTACGGCATGGGCGGCACCATCCGGACGGTGCTGAACCTGGCGGGCCATCTCGCCCGGGAACGCGACGTGGAGATCGTCAGCGTGGTCCGCGCGGCCGAGCATCCGTTCTTCCCGATCCCGCCGGGGGTGCGGGTGACGTTCCTGGACGACCGGACGCGACCGCGCGGCCCGGTCGCCCGCCTGCTGTCGCGCTTCCCGAGCGTCCTGGTGCCGAAGCAGGAGAACGTGTACGGGTCCGTCTCGCTGTGGACCGACCTCCGCCTGGTGGCCTATCTGCGGTCCATGCGGACCGGCGTGGTCATCTCCACCCGGCCGGGGTTCAACCTGATCACCGCGCTGTTCGCGCCGCCGGAGGTGCTGACGATCGGCCAAGAGCACGTGGCGCTGGAGGTCCACGCCCCCGAGATGCGACGGCTCATCAAACGGCGGTACGGCAGGTTCGACGCGTTCGTCACCCTCACCGAGGCCGACCGTGCGCACTACGCCAAGGTGTTGCGACACGACCCTCCGGCCCGTCTGCTGTGCATTCCGAACGCGGTCCCCGAGCTGACCGGTGACGTCTCCTCCCTGGAGGAGAAGAGCGTGGCCGCCATCGGCAGGCTGGTGCACGCCAAGGGCTTCGACCGCCTCGTCAAGGCGTGGGCGCCGGTCGCGGAGGCGCACCCGGACTGGGTGCTGCGCATCTACGGCGGCGGTACCCAGAAGGCCGAGGAGCGGCTCCGCGCCAGGATCGAGAAGGCCGGTCTGACGGGCAGGGTGCTCCTCATGGGCAGTTCGAGCGAGATCGGCGCCGAGCTGGCCAGGTCGTCGATCTACGTCGTCAGCTCCCGCTACGAGGGGTTCGGCATGACGATCCTGGAGGCGATGAGCAAGGGCGTGCCCGTGGTGAGCTTCGACTGCCCGCACGGTCCCAGGGAGATCATCACCCACGGGCACAACGGGCTGCTGGTGCGCCCGCAGAAGCCTGCGCTCCTGGCAGAGGCGATCTCGCGGCTGATCGAGGATCCCGGGCTGCGCCGTACCCTCGGCCGGAACGCCCTGCGCACGGTGCCCGCCTACTCCCTTGACGCGGTCGGCGCCAGGTGGGACGCGCTGCTCGACGATCTTCAGCGTACGGCGCGCGGCGGCGTCGAGACGCTCCCGGTCCGCGACGAGACCCGCGGCGAGACCCGGGAGGAGACCCGCGGCGAGGTCCGCGGCGAGACCCCCGGTGAGGCCGGCGGTGAGGCCGACCGCACGCCGTACCCGATCGCTTCGTAGTCCTGAGGGGTCCCCCTCGACGCTCTCCTCGGCGGCGCTTCGGGGGGCCCCGGCACCTCCGGACATGGGCCCATGAAATCGTGGGAGAAAGCCCATGATCGGGAGTTGAAGATGACGAAGGCGCGTATCGGAGTCACCGGTCTGGCCGTGATGGGAGCCAACCTCGCGCGGAACCTGGCCCGGCACGGGCACACGGTGGCCGTGCACAACCGCTCGCGGTACCGGACCGACGCCCTGCTGAAGGAGTACGGCCACGAAGGGGAGTTCGTCGCCTGTGACACCCCGGAGGAGCTGGTCGCGGCGCTGGAACGGCCCCGGCGCGTTCTCATCATGGTGAAGGCGGGCGCGCCGACCGACGCGGTGATCGAGGAGTTCGCCCCGCTCCTGGAGCCGGGCGACATGCTGGTGGACGGCGGGAACGCCCATTTCCTGGACACCCGGCGTCGGGAGGCGGCGCTGCGGGAGCGGGGGATCCACTTCGTCGGCACGGGCGTGTCCGGCGGCGAGGAGGGCGCGCTGCTCGGGCCGAGCATCATGCCGGGCGGGTCCAGGGAGTCCTACGAGGCGCTGGGTCCGCTGCTGGAGGACATCGCCGCCAAGGTGGACGGCGTGCCCTGCTGCACGCACATCGGGCCGGACGGCGCGGGGCACTTCGTCAAGATGGTCCACAACGGCATCGAGTACGCCGACATGCAGCTCATCGCCGAGGCGTACGACCTGCTGCGGCAGGCCCTCGGGATGAGCCCGGCCGAGATCGCCGACGTCTTCGAGGAGTGGAACCGGGGCGAGCTGTCGTCCTACCTCATCGAGATCACGGCGGAGGTGCTGCGGCAGGTGGACGCCGCCACCGGCCGGCCGCTGGTGGATGTGATCGCCGACCGGGCCGAGCAGAAGGGCACCGGCCGCTGGACCGTCCAGAACGCGCTGGAGCTGGGCGTCCCGGTGAGCGGCATCGCCGAGGCGGTGTTCGCCCGGTCGGTGTCCGGCCACACGGAGCTGCGGCGGGCCGCGCGGGACCTGCCCGGCCCGGCGGACGCGCCGCAGGCCCCGCCGGCCGGGGACCGTGAGGGCCGCGCGGAGTTCGTGGAGGACGTACGGCGGGCGCTGTACGCGTCGAAGATCATCGCCTACGCGCAGGGGTTCGACCAGATCCGGGCCGGCAGCGCCGAGTACGGCTGGGACGTCGATCCGGGCGCGCTGGCCACGATCTGGCGTGGCGGGTGCATCATCCGGGCGGTCTTCCTCGACCGCATCCGCGAGGCGTACGAGCAGGAGAGCCCTCCGGTGACGCTGCTGACGGCGCCGCTGTTCGCCGAGGCGCTGGGCCTGGCGCAGGAGCCGTGGCGGCGGGTGGTGGCGACGGCGGCCGGGGCGGGCGTCCCGGCGCCCGGTTTCTCGACGGCGCTGGCCTACTACGACTCGCTGCGGGCGGGCCGGCTGCCCGCCGCGCTCGTCCAGGGGTTGCGCGACTTCTTCGGCGCGCACACCTACCAGCGGTCCGACCGGGAGGGGACCTTCCACACGCTGTGGTCCGGCGACCGTACGGAGATCGAGGTCTGACGGCGGCGGGGACGGGCGTCTCCGGGTGAGCCCGGACGGCTCACCGCACGGGTGAGGGACGCCCGCTCCCGCGGCGGACACCGGGCGGCGCGACTCGAAGAGCGGACACCGGGCGGCGCGACCTGAAGAGCGGGCACCGGGCGGCGCGACCCGAAGACTGGAATTCGCTGGAATTCCCAGGAGACTGGTGGAACTCCTGTTACGCTCCGTGCCGTGAGTGAATCATTGGACGCGTTGGAACGGCGGATCGCCGACCTTCGCGCCGAGGTCCGCCGCGCGGTCAAGGCCAGGGAGCACTCCCTGGCCCGGTCGCTGCGCGGTGAGCTGCGCCGGATGGAGCACGAGTGGGACCGGGCCGTCGGCGCCGAGGAGCTCCCGGCCCCCGAGCCGGAGGCGCCGCTGCTCCCCATCCGGGAGCAGGTGCACCAGGCCCTGGCCCTGCTGGGCGTGCCCGCCGCCCCCAAGCTGATCGTCGCGGTCAACGACGCGTTCTTCTCCCGCGCGCTGCGCGGCTCCCAGTTCACCAGCCTGCGGCGGGACGAGGAGCGCTCGTTCCGGAGCGACCCGTATGCGCGGCCGTACTACCTGTGCGCGGCGCTGACCGACCGCCTCTCCCCCGCCCGCGGGCTGCTCGCGGTCAGCACGTGGGCGCCGGAGCTGCGGGTGCTGGGGCCGCTGAGCCCGCGCGTCGACTTCCTGACCTCCGCGGTGCGCGTCGCCGAGCACCTGGCCCGGCTGCCCGAGCCGCCACCCGGCGCGGTGCGGCTGCTGACGCGGATGGCGCAGAACATCCCCGGCGCGGCCGAGGGCTTCGCCCCGGCCGACCCGGTGACCGCGATCCGCGCCGCGCGGGCCGAGCTGGAGGTGCACCGGGCGGCCGACGCGGCGCAGCGGGCAGAGGTCGCGGCGCGGGCGGGCAGGCGCCTGCCGGACGTGGAGCGCCTGTTCGGCGCCGCCACGCTGGGCGCGCTGAAGGAGGCGGCCTGTTGAGGGGCAGGCTGGACGAGCTGCGCGGGCCGGTGCCGCCCCGCGCCCACGACGCCAGGGCCATCTCGGCGCTGGCCGCGAACCCCGGCTGCGCCCGCCGGGCGGTGCTGGACGCCGCCGGGGTGGACAAGGACCTCACGGCGCGGCACGTCGGTTTCCCGGCCCCGTTCGGCCAGTCCCAGTTCGCGATCACCCGCGGGAACGTCTTCGAGGCGCTGGTGAAGGAGAACGGCTGCGCCGAACTGCTGCGGCTGCTGCGCGAGCTGCTCGGGCTGCCGATCGCGCAGGTGGGCTACCAGGACGTGGAGAGCGTCGGCTCCCACCTGCGCCACTCCCACACGCGCGCCCTGATCGACCGGGCGGCGCGTGAGGGCGACGACGCGGCGGTCTTCTACGACCATCCGCTGCTCAGCCTCCGCATCGCCGGTCAGACCTCCTATCTGGAGCCCGACGTGGTGGCCTTCCAGGTGGGGGGCCGCTTCCACATCGTGGAGATCAAGTCGTTCGCGGTGATCGACGGCCAGGCCGAGCCGGAGAAGGTCGCGGCGGCGGCCCGGCAGGCCGCCGTGTACGTGCTGGCGCTGCGCGCGCTGCTGGCCGATCTCGGGCACGACCCGGAGCGGGTGTCACACGACGTGGTGCTGGTGTGCCCGGAGAACTTCGCCAACCGGCCGGTCGCGACGCTGGTGGACGTGCGCAGGCAGCTCGCGGTGCTCCGGCGGCAGCTCGACCGGATGACCCGGGTGGACCACCTCGTCGAGGAGCTGCCCCCGGGGATCACCTTCGACCTGGCACCCGACGCGGAGGGGACGCCGACCCGGCCGGCGCGGGAGGTGGCCGACGCGCTGCGCCAGGTCCCGGCCCGGTACGCGCCGGACTGCCTGTCCACGTGCGACATGTGCATGTTCTGCCGTGACGAGGCCCGTTGCGGCGGCTCCACCGACCAGCTCGGCCGCCAGGTGCGCGACCAGCTCGGCGGGGTCTCGGGCGTGGCCGAGGCGCTCGCCCTGGCCGAGGGCGCCGCGGAGCCCGCCGAGGGGCAGGAGGAGATCGCCCAGCTGCTCCGCCTGGCCCACCGCCTGCGTGAGGAGAGCCTCGGATGAGCACGCTGACGGCGCTGGCCCGCCTCAAAGCCGTCCGCGACGGGACCGCGCAGCGGATCACCACGGTCCGCCACTGTCACCTGGCCCCGCGCCCCATGGTGTTCGTGCCGCTCCAGCTCGCCGGGGAGGCCCTCGCCCCGCTGGCCGCCATGGTCGGCACCGACCCGGACCATCCTCGGCTGCTGGTGGTGCCCCAGCCGCGCAACCGCGACCTGCGGTTCGCCTTCGCCGCGGAGCTGGCCGAGGTGCTGCTGCCGTACGTCGAGGGGTTCGCCAAGACCACCGAGACGGTGGAGCGCAAGAGCGGCGACCCGTACGAGCGGTGCCTGGACGCGCCGCAGATCCTGGTGCCGAACCGCTCGGCGGCGGCCTTCACCGGGCTGCTGGGCCGCTCCACCCGGTTCCGCCGGGCCGACGGCCCCTACCCGGTGCACCCGTCGGTGCCGCTGCTCGGTCGGTGGCTGACGTACTTCGCCGACCGGTCGCGGCGGCCGGGGTCGTGCCTGATGACGGCGATGACGGAGGCGTTGTCGGCGCACTGGGCGACCGGGCAGAGCGCCCTGGAGGACGCCAACCTGGCGGCGCTGGTGGGGTGGATCGACCCGCCCGCCGGGATGGACGGCAGGCGGGCCGCCGAGGAGGCCGAGGACCCGCTGCTGTGGCCGCCCGCCGGTCCGGCCACCGACCCGGGGTTCGACAACGAGGTGCTCGGCCCGGCCGTCCGCGCCTACGAGGAGGCGCCGACCGCGCGGGCGGTGGAGCGCGTCGCCCAGGCGCTGCGCACCCAGCTGGAGCCGACCTGGCGGCTGATGTGGCGGGCGGTGGAGCTTCTGCGCGCCCTGCCGGAGGGCTCGCGGGTGGCCGGTCGCTGGGAGACCGACCGGGGGTCGTTCACCCGGTTCCTCGAACTGATCGCCGAGGGCGGGCCTCCGCAGGCGCGCCGGGACGGCGCGGTCGGCGCCGCGGCGCGGCTGGCGGCCCTGGAGCGGGCGCGGGCGAGCTACGACGTGCAGCGCGCCTACGACGACCCGCTGGTGATGGCCGAGTACCGCCTGACCGGTGAGGCGTTCACCGGGACGGTCGTCTCCGCCGATCCGGAGAACACCGAGGGCGAGGGCCGCTCGCGCAAGCTGCGCCCGCTGGTCACGGTCCGCACCGCCGACCCGGCGCGGCTGACGCCCGGCGCCGTGCTCGGCAGCCCCGACCGGCGCGGCCACGCCGCCGAGGTCGTGGAGGTCGACGGCGACGAGATCACGCTGAAGGTGACCAAGGGAATGGGCCGCGGGAAGGTGGCCGCCCCCGGGGCGGTGCCCGAGCCGGGCGAGCGGGTCACCTACACCACGCTGACCGACGACTTCCAGTCCTCGGCGGCGCTGCCGGAGCCCGAGCGGACGCCGTGGACCCACGGCGGCCCGCCGGAGGAGTACGTGCCCGATGACGACGACGCGCGGGAGGAATGGTCGTGAACGTTCACCGGGGGACGCCGGGGGCGCGCCGCACGGGGGTGCTCGGGGTGGTGCCGGAGGCGCGCCCCGAGGCGTTGCCGTACGGCCCGGCCGGGACGCGCGGCGCGGTTCCCGTCGTGTCGCCGCAGCGGGAGGCGGCGGCCGTGGTCGAGGCGGTGCTGGCCGACCTGCCGCGTCACCGGGGCGTGGTGGTCGACTCCCCGCCCGGGGCGGGCAAGTCGACGCTGGTGGTCCGGGCGGCCGGGCACATCGCGGAGACCGGCGAGCCGCTGATGATCGTCGCGCAGACCAACGAACAGGTCGACGACCTGGTGGACCGGCTGGCGACCGAGCACCCGGACCTGACGATCGGCCGGTTGTCGGCGAGCGGCTACGTCACGCCCGGCCGCGTCCTGGGCCACCCCAACGTGTCGGTGGCGGGCAAGCTGCCCGACCTGGGGGATCCGGCGGTGGTGGTGGCCACGGCGGACAAGTGGGCCTGGATCGGCGACCGCACCTGGCCGTGGGCGATCGTGGACGAGGCGTACCAGATGCGCTCGGACAAGCTGCTGCGCATCGCCTCGCTGTTCGAGCGGGCGTTGTTCGTGGGCGACCCGGGGCAGCTCGACCCGTTCTCGATCGTGGACGGCGACCGCTGGGCGGGGCTGTCGTGGGACCCGGTGCAGAGCGCGGTCTCGGTGCTGCTGCGGCACAACCCCGACCTGCCGGTGCACCGGCTGCCGGTGTCCTGGCGGCTGCCCGCCTCGGCGGCGCCGGTGGTGTCGGAGGCGTTCTACCCGTTCACCGGGTTCCGCGCCGGGACCGGTGACGCCGACCGGGCGCTGGAGCTGACCGTGAACGGCATGCGCACCTCCTACGACCGGGCGCTGGAGGAGGCGGCGGCCTCGGGGTGGGCGCTGTACGAGCTGCCGAGCCGCCACACGGTGCGCACCGACGCCGAGGCGGTGCAGGCGGTGGCGGTGCTGGCGGTGCGGCTGCTGCAGCGGGCGCCGATGGCGCACTCGGAGCGGGGCAGCCACCGGGTCACGGCCGACCGGATCGCCATCGGCGCGGCGCACCGCGACCAGGTCGCCGCGATCCGCGCCGCCGGGGTGCCCGAGGAGATCACGGTGGACACCGCCAACCGGCTGCAGGGCCGGGAGTACGACGTGACGATCGTGCTGCACCCGCTGTCGGGCCGCCGCGACGCCACCGCGTTCCACCTGGAGTCGGGGCGGCTGTGCGTGCTGACCTCGCGGCACCGGCACGCCTGCGTGGTGGTGGCCAGGGCGGGCATCCCCGAACTGCTGGACGCCCACCCGTCGGCCGAGCCGGTGCAGCTCGGGGTGCCGGTGAAGTTCCCCGACGGGTGGGAGGCCAACCAGGCGGTGCTGGCGCACCTGGCCAAGCACCGGGTGGCCGCCGACCACTGAGGCGCCCCGGGACGGTCAGAGGGTCCGCCGCCAGACGTCGATGGCCAGTACCTGGCGCATGCCCACCGACAGGTACAGGTCCAGGGCGGGGGTGACGTTGCCCGCGTCCACGTGGAGGTAGGTGCCGATCCGGCCGCGCCGTACGTCGTCGGCGAAGGCGGCGCGCAGCATGAACCGGCCCAGGCCGCGCCCCCGGAAGGCGGGCAGTACGGCGAGCCGGCGGACATAGCCGCAGTTCTCGTCGCCGGCGAAGGCGTCGGTGCCCAGGAGCATCGCCACCGGCTCGCCGTCGAGCCGGGCGACGGCGAGTTGCGCCCAGTCGATGCTGGCGGAGGAGCCGAGCTCGGCGTGCCACTCGTCGTAGTCCTTGGGGGCGAACCCGAAGTGCCGGGCGAATGCGGCCTGCTCGACGGCGTGGGCCTGGCGGCGTACCTCCTCGGTGGCGCCCCGGTGGACCGTCACGCCGGGCGGCGGCTCCGGCGGGGTGAGGGACGGGCCGTGGTCGGCCCGGAGCCGGATGAAGCTGGTGGTGTGGGCGAAGCCGCGGGCGGTGGCGAGGGCGCGCTTACCGCTGTCCTCGCGGTACATGGCGATGTCGGTCACGGCGCGGTCGTGGCCGAGGCCGGTGGCGATGCGGCGGGCGCGGTCGAGGACGGTGTCCCACAGGCGGCCGGTCAGCTCGGGGGCCGCGGGGTGGACGACCACGTCGATCTCCACGGCGCCGCCGTCGCCCCTGCGGCAGGCCCAGGCCCAGGCGACCAGGCGCCCGGAGGGGTCGTGGACGAGCCAGCCGTCGGCGCCCGGATCGAAGGAGGGGTCGTTCAGCTGGTCGGCGACGTCGTCCAGGGTCATGTCGGCCTTGCCGATCACCTGGGTGTCGCACAGGGAGATCAGTTCGTGGACGGCCCCGGCGTCGCCGGCCGTGGGCCGCCGGGTGGTGTACCCGGCGGCCGTGACGGCCGGCACGGTGGCGTGGCCGGGCTCGTGGACGGGGGGCGCTTCGATGGTGTCTTCCATGTCCCCGAGTGTGTCCGGCCCGACTTGCCTCCCGCTGGGCCGCGGCTTGGCGGCCGCCCCGGTCCCTACTCCAGGACGGGGGCCGGGGTCTTGGTCTCCTCGGCCGGGCCGCCCTGTTCGGGGGCGCCGCGCAGCGGGATCTCCTTGACGAAGACGGCCAGCACCGGCACCAGGACCGCGAAGAAGATCGCCCACCAGAAGACGCCGGCGATCGAGGAGGCCAGCGAGTCCAGGAAGCCGACCCGCACCTGGGCCGGGAGGTGGGCCAGGGTGGCGGCGTCGGCCCGGCCGCCGCCGCCGGCGAGCTCGGCGCCGGCGGGGCCGAGCTTCTGGGTCAGGCTGTCGGACAGGTGGCGGTTGAAGATGGCGCCGAACAGGGAGACGCCGAACGAGCCGCCGATGGACCGGAAGAAGGTCGCCGCGCTGCTGGAGACGCCCAGGTCCTTCTGCTCCACGCTGTTCTGGGCGATCAGCATGGTGGTCTGCATCAGGAAGCCCATGCCGAGGCCGAGCACCGCGATGAACACGCCGGTCTGCCAGGTGGGGGTCTTCGCGTCCATCAGGGAGAGCAGCCACATCGCGAACGCCATGATCACGCCGCCGATGACCGGGTAGATCTTGTACTTGCCGGTCTTGGTGATGGCCTGGCCGACGAACAGCGAGATCACCATGGACGAGGCCATCATCGGCAGCAGGAGCAGGCCGGAGTTGGTGGCCGTGGCGCCCTGGACCGTCTGCTGGAACAGCGGCAGGAAGGTGATGGCGCCGAACATCGCGAAGCCGAGCAGGAAGCCGATCAGCGAGATGAGCGTGAAGTTGCGGTTGCGGAACAGCTGGAGCGGCATGATCGGCTCGGCGGCGCGGAGCTCCACCGGGATGAACAGCACCAGGGTCACCAGGGCCGTCGCGGCCAGGCCGATGATCTGCGGCGAGTTCCAGGCGTAGTCGTTGCCGCCCCAGGTGGTGATGAGGACCAGCGCGGTGATGCCGATGGACAGCAGGATCGCGCCGAGCCAGTCGATGCGGTGCTCGGTGCGCAGCTTGGGCAGCTTCAGCGTGACCATCAGCAGCGCCAGGGCGACGAACCCGACGGGCAGGTTGACGTAGAAGGCCCAGCGCCAGTCGAGGTGGTCGGTGATGAAGCCGCCGACGAGCGGTCCGGCGATCATGGCCAGGGACATGACGCCGGCCATGATGCCCTGGTACTGGCCGCGCTCACGCGGCGGGACGAGGTCTCCGACGATGGCCATGGCGTTGACCATGAGGCCGCCGCCGCCGAGGCCCTGGAGCGCGCGGAAGGCGATGAGCTGCGCCATGCCGTCCTCGGGGCCGCCCAGCAGGTCGGATCCGGCCATGCCGCACAGCACCGAGCCGACCATGAAGATGACGATGGAGGCGATGAAGATGTTCTTCCTGCCGTACAGGTCGCCGATCTTCCCCCAGATGGGGGTCGAGACGGTCGTACCGAGGACGTAGGCGGTGACCACCCACGACAGGTGCGACAGGCCCCCCAGTTCCCCCACGATGCGGGGCATCGCCGTACCGACGATCATGTTGTCGAGCATCGCGAGGATGATGGCGAGCATCAGCCCCGGTAAGACGACCATCACCTCGCGCCGTCGCCCTGGCGCGACCGCGGTCTCCGTCATTTCTCCCGCCCCCTAAAGATCTTGCTTACTTGCCGTCCGGCTAGTGTCAGATATGATGGGAATGTAGGACGATCACTTACCGGCCGTCAAGTCAATTCCGCCGCAAAGGGAACCATGAGCGAACACGCCGACACCCGCACGCGCATCCAGGAGACCGCCCTCCGGCTCTTCACCGAGCAGGGCTACGAGGCCACCTCTCTCCGGGAGATAGCGGAGGCCCTCGGCGTGACCAAGGCGGCACTCTACTACCACTTCAAGAGCAAGGAAGAGATCATCACCAGCCTCGTGGAGGACCGGATCCGCACGCTGGAGGAGCTGATCGCCTGGGCCGGGAGGCAGCCCCGCACCGAGGAGAGCCGCCGTGAGCTGGTCCGCCGCTACTCCGCGGACCTGCACCGGGGCAAGCACCGGGAGGTCATGCGTTTCTTCGAGCGCAACCAGACCTCGCTCAAGGGCCACCCGGTCATGCAGCAGATGCACGAGCGGATGTTCAGCCTGTTCGACTTCCTCATCGAGCCCGGTGATCCGCCCAGGGCCCGGCTGAAGAGCGCGATGGCGCTGTTCGCCCTGCACGCGGCCTGGTTCGTCCTGCGGGACGAGACGCTCACCGACGACGAGCGCCGGACGGCGGCGCTGGATGTCGCCCTCGACCTCGTCCGGCGGTGAGCCCGGCGCGGTGAGCCCGCGCCGGACCCGCCGCCGAGCCCGCCGCCCGCGCGCCTCCGAGCGCCTCCGCGTGCCCGTCATCGCCCCGCCGCGGCTCGCATGGATGCCCATGACCGGGGCATGGGCCCCTTGAAGCCCAAGAAAGCACGTCAAAGGGGGGCATCATGCTCAACAACAAGACGATCGCGTTCCTCGTCGCCCCGGAGGGCATCGAGCAGGTCGAGCTCACCGAGCCGTGGAGGGCGGTCGAGCAGGCGGGCGGCACGCCCAAGCTGATCTCCACCGAGGCGGGCGAGGTCCAGGCGTTCAACCACCTCGACAAGGCCGACAGGTTCCCGGTCGACGGGACGACCGGCGACGTCCGGGCCGCCGACTTCGACGGGCTGGTGCTGCCGGGCGGCGTCGCCAACCCCGACTTCCTGCGGACGGTTCCGGAGGCCGTACGGTTCGTCAAGGAGTTCTTCGAGTCGGGCAAGCCGGTGGCGGCGATCTGCCACGCGCCCTGGACGATGATCGAGGCCGACGTGGTACGGGGCCGGACGCTCACCTCCTGGCCCAGCCTCCAGACGGACCTGCGCAACGCGGGGGCCACCTGGGAGGACAAGGAGGTCGTCGTGTGCACCGGGGGACCCAACACCCTGGTCACCAGCCGCAAGCCCGACGACCTCAAGGCCTTCTGCCAGGCCGCGATGGACGCCTTCTCCGCCTGACCGTCCCGGTCCTCCGGCCAGGCAGGGGGCGGCGGGCCGCGCCCGGAGCGGCCCGCCGCCCCTTTCCGGTTAAGACCGCAGGGTGAGGGCAGGGCACTGGAGAGCCATCTGTTGAAGGAGGAACTGTGGAGGCCACGATCTCGCTGCGCCTGCCGCGTGACGCCGCGAGCGTCCCGGTGATCAGGCAGCTTCTGAACGCCTCGCTCGGCGCCCTGGGAGTGGAGCCGCAGATCCGGGACGACATCCAGCTCATGCTCTCGGAGGCGTGCTCCAACGTCATCCAGCACGCCGAGCCGAGCGACGACTACATGGTGAGCACCGAACTGATCCGCGACAGGTGCGTCATCAAGGTGGTGGACGCGGGCAACGGTTTCGACTCCTCCATGGCGCGCGCCCCCTCCCCCACCTCCGAGCACGGCCGCGGGCTGCTCATCATGCAGGCGCTGGCCGACGACGTCAGGTTCGTCAACCGGCCCGAGCGGGGGTCGATCGTCTGCCTGGAGAAGAACCTGCGGTTCGTGGACGACGCCCCCGGGCGCTCACTCCTGCTCGACGAGGAGCTTGAGCTCGGATAGGGAGTCCCGGAGGTAGTCGGTGACCAGCCAGACGTCGGGGACCATCTCCCGGCAGGCGATCACGCCGACGTCGAGTGAGCCGTCGTAGGAGAAGACGGTGATGTTCAGGCCGCCGCTCACGTCGGTGATCACCGACACGGGATGGTAGGCGAGCAGCCGGACGCCGCTCACGTACAGCGGCAACTGCGGGCCGGGGACGTTGGAGATCATCACGTTGATCGGGCCCGCGGTACCGGCCAGCAGATTGAAGGCCGCGCGGGCGGCCAGACCGGTCAGCGCCGAGGGCATCATGTCGCTGACCTCCTGGATCCAGCGGGCCGGGGCGAGCGACGCGCGGCCCTTGATCAGGGACATCGCGTCGTGCACGGCCATCAGCCGCTCCACCGGGTCGGCGACCTGCGTGGCGAGCGTGGTGATCATCAGGGTGACCTGGTTGCCGGCGCCGTCGCCCTCGGGGACCCGCAGCGAGAACGGCACCCCGGCCACCAGCGGCTGCTCCGGCAGCGCGTCGTGCTTGATCAGCCACTGCCGCAGCGCCCCGGCGCAGACGGCCATCACCACGTCGTTCACCGTGACGCCGAAGGCGTTCTTGACCTGCTTGACGTCCGCCAGCGGCAGGGCGGTGAAGGCGAACCTGCGGTGCGCGGTGATCCGCCCGCTGAACGGCGTGCGGGGGGCGGTGAGGCGGGGCATGACCGGGGTCTCGGGCTCCCCGGACAGGCGGCGGGCCAGGTCGCGGGTGACACGGGAGATAGGCCGGGCCCCCGGCAGCTGGGACAGCACGGGGATCTCGTCGAGGTGCGGGACCGCGTTGACGAGGAACCGCACGGTGTTCGCCGGGTTGAGGACGACGCCCGCCACCCCCCTGGCGATCATCTCCGCGGTGTCGACGCCGCCGTCCGGCGCCGGCTCGGGCACCGACGGGACCTCGGTGGGATCGGGTGAGGTGTCCAGGAGCGCGGCGAGGACGTCGGCGCCGGTGACGCCGTCGATCGCGGCGTGGTGGACCTTCATGTACAGGGCCGTCCGGCCGCCCGCCAGGCCGTGGATCAGGTACATCTCCCACAGCGGACGGCCGCGGTCCAGCGGGCGGGCGTGCAGCCGCGCGACCTGGTCGCCGAGCTGCTCGTCGCCGCCCGGCGCGGGCAGCGCGATCTCACGCACGTGGTAGTCGAGGTCGACCCGGGTGTCGTCGGCCCAGTAGGGACGGTCCAGGCCCAGCGGCACCGTGACGAGCCTGCGCCGGAACGGCGGGGCGAGGTGGAGCCGCCGGGCGAGCAGGGAGAGCAGGCCGGCGCGGGTCAGCCCGCCCTCCAGGATGGCCAGGCCGGCGATGTTCGCGACGTTCGTCGGCGTCTCGAAGTTCAGGAACTGCGCGTCCACCGGGTTGAGCTGCCGCATCTCCTACCTCCCTGGTCCCCTGTCACCATCCTGCTCCCATACGGTCGCCAGGGCCAGCACCGCGAGGCCGGTGAGCAGGACCACCGAGACGAGCAGGAGCGCCAGCCAGACGAGCGCGAAGACGACCACGAGGGTGACGAAGTCGCTGATCAACTGCAGCACCCGCGGAACCGTGCCCGGATCCGCCCGCGCCACACCGCGACGCGGCGGGTGAACCGGGGTGGGAGAGGGAGTTCTCACCCGGAGGTTCCATGTCCGGGCCCGCGGCGCGGCCGGTGCGATCGGTGCCGCCGGTGCGGCCGGTACGGTCACCTCTCGGTGATCAGGAAAATTAATATTATTGACCGATATACCTGAAAAGAAGCGCGAATATCGGAAGAATCTATGCCGAGGGACGGCGGCCCTCGGTGCCGGCCGTACCGACCGCCGTTTCGCCGAGCCGTCCCTCGCGGTCCTCCCGGAAGGCCGCGGCACGCCGCCGCGGCCGTCCCACGATCCCGGACCGGCCCGCTCGACCCCCTGGGGCTCGTCCCCTGGCGGGCCGGTCCGTCCTCCTCTCACGGCGCCGCGGATCGCGAACGGCCCTCCGGCCGCATCGGCGGGGTCCGCACCCTGGGTCCGGCTCCCCCGCGCGGCGCCGTGGTCAGCCGATCCAGACGGCCTTGAGGTTGCAGAACTCGCGGATGCCGTGCGCGGACAGCTCCCGGCCGTACCCGGAGTTCTTGACGCCGCCGAAGGGCAGCTCCGGGTAGGAGGTGACCATGCCGTTGACGAAGACCGCCCCGGCCGCGAGGTCGGTGACGAAGCGCTCCTGCTCGGCGGGGTCGGTGGTCCAGGCGTTGGCGCCGAGGCCGAAGTCGGTCACGTTGGCCAGCTCGATCGCCTCGTCGACGTCGGCGACCCGGTACAGCGCCGCCACCGGGCCGAACACCTCCTCGGAGAACATCCGCATCTCCGGGGTGACGCCGGCGACCACCGTCGGCTGGTAGAACCAGCCCGGCCGGTCGGGGATGTAGCCCCCGCACAGCACCCGCGCCCCGCGCCCGACCGCGTCGGCCACCAGCATCTCCACGTCGTCACGGCCCTGCTCGGTGGCGAGCGGTCCCACGTCGGTCCCCTCCTCCATCGGGTCGCCGACCCGCAGGGCCTCCATCCGCGCCACGAAGCGCTCGGCGAAGGCGTCGTGGACGTCGGCGTGCACGACGAACCGCTTGGCGGCGATGCAGGACTGGCCGTTGTTCTGCACCCGCGAGGTGATCGCGGTGGACACGGCGGCGTCGAGGTCGGCGGAGGGCATCACGACGTAGGGGTCGGAGCCGCCCAGTTCCAGGACGGTCTTCTTTATCTCCCCGCCGGCGACGGAGGCGACCGACCGGCCGGCCGGCTCGGAGCCGGTCAGGGTCGCCGCCGCCACCCGCCGGTCCCGCAGCACCCGCTCTACCTGGTCGGAGCCGATCAGCAGGGTCTGGAAGCAGCCCCGGGGAAAGCCCGCCCTGGCGAACAGCTCCCCGAGGTAGAGGGCGGTCTGCGGCACGTTCGAGGCGTGCTTGAGCAGCCCCACGTTGCCCGCCATCAGCGCGGGCGCGGCGAAGCGGATCGCCTGCCACAGGGGGAAGTTCCACGGCATCACCGCCAGGACCGGCCCGAGCGGCTGGTAGCGCGAGTACGCCCGCCGCGCCCCCACGGCCGGGGCGTCCGCCGGCTCGTCGGCCAGGAACTCCTCGGCGTGCTCGGCGTAGTAGCGCATCCCCTTGACGCACTTGGCCACCTCGGCGCGGGCGGCGGCCAGCGTCTTGCCCATCTCGGTGGTCATGAGCCGGGCCACGTCCTCCTGCTCGGACGAAAGGAGGTCGGCGGCGGCGCGCATCCACTCGGACCGCTGCTTGAAACCGGTCGTCCGGTAGGTGGCGAACTCGGTGGCGGCGAGCGCGAGGCGTTCCTCCACCTCCTCGTCGCCGAGCGGCTCGAAGGTCTTCAGGGTCTCGCCCGTGGCCGGGTTGATCGTCGCGATCGGCATCGGTGCCTCCTTCTCGGCCGCCGCCGTCCCGGGCGACGCCGGACGGTCGGCACCGGTGGGCAGGGAACTGGACAGGGAAGACCTATCCGCTCAGGACCGTGGGAAACGGGACGGCCTGGCCGGGGCCCGGCGATGTTTGGGAGCGCCGTAACGGGTACGGCCCCTCTCGTGACATCCCCGTTCCGAATGACCCGCGGCATCGCGCCGCGTTTTCCCTGACCGAGACGGACGTCTCGTGGATCTTCACACTGGAGGATGCAGATGAGCGCCGAACGTGGCAGCGCCAAGCACGGTCCGCAGATGGACGAGTACCAGAAGCACGAGAGCGAGGGCGCGATCCGCGGTGGCGGCCCCACCCACGCGGAGGAGTGGGCCGACCCGGAGGGCATCAGGGCCTCCGACGACGACGCCGCGCCCAGGAGCTACCCACCGGGGCATGAGCCCGGCGCCGCCGAGGGGATCAGCGCCGAGGGCGTGGACCGGCGCAGCGACATGGCGCGGTGGCTGACCGACGCCGAGTGGCCGGCCGACCGCGACGAGCTGCTGGCGCACGCCGACGCCAAGGCGGTCCCCGACGGCGTGGTCGCCGTGCTGCGGACCCTGCCCGCCGGGGAGAGGTTCCGCAACATCGGCGACGTGGCCAGGGCCGCCGGTCTGGGCGGCGAGGAGCACCGCTTCTAGACGGCGGCCCGCCGACCGCCCCGCGGACGGCCCGCGCCCGGTGGCCATCTCGTCGCGGCCGGTGGACGCGGGCCGCCCGCGTGTCCGGGGGCACGGCCGGAGACCGGGTTCCGTTCCGCGGACCGTCCCGCCCGCCGCGGTCGGTCAGGCGGAGACCCGCGGAACGGAACCCGGATCAGCGGCGTGCCCCGGAGGAGCGCAGCAGCCTGGTCACGAACGTGACCACCACGGCCACCAGGCCGATGATCAGCGCCCACTTGACCAGTCCGACGAGGAAGCCCAGGATCGAGCCGAGCAGGAAGAAGGCGAGCACCACGGCCGCCACGATCAGGAGGATTCGTCCCATGGCCACCACGCTACGCCGGGGCACCGGCCCGTGGCGGGTCCGGACGCCGATGTCAGGGGCGAGCCAGGGTTTTCCCTCACCTCGCGATCCGTGATCCGGGACGCTCCCCCTGAGACCCGGGCCCGTGCCCCGCGTACGGCGACCGCCGCGGAGCCTCCCGACTCCCCTGCCCCGGGACGGAGCGGGGCACGGGGAGCGGGAAACGGGGGTACGAGGAGCGGGCGGGGCATCAGGACCGGGTGAGGGCGAAGGCGACGGCGAGGGCCCCTGCGGCGCCGAGCACGACGGCCACGGCCGGGGACGGCCCGGCGGGCAGGGCGACCAGCGCGGTGAGGGCCGCGCAGACGGCGGCCGACGCGGCCAGCACTCCCCCGGTACGGCCAGCCCAGGCGGTCAGCAGCGGCACCGGGAGCCGGGCGCGCACCGGCACGTGGGCCGCCAGGGCGGCCATGGCGTGGTGGACGTACAGCAGCGACCCGATGGCCAGGGCCGTGAGCGGCGACGGGTCGTGGCCGTAGGCGACGGTGGTCACCAGCCAGGCCCCGACCGTCGTGACCTCCAGCGCGAGCACCCACACCCCCTCCGGCTCGGCGGCGGCCAGCAGGCCCAGCAGGGCGGCGAACAGCGGCATCATGGCCCCGGCACGGTAGTCCGGCGGCATCGCCGCGAGCAGCGCCGCCGTCCCGCAGGCCCAGACCAGGAACCGCCAGACCAGGGAGGGCAGCGCGACCTTCGCCGTCCGGGACGGCGCGCCCGTCGCCGCCCGGTGGCCCGGACCTCCCTCCGCCCGGCGATCCGGACCTCCCTCCGCCCGGCGGTCCGGGCCTCCGGAGCGCGGTTCCGCCCCTCCGGGGTCCGCCCGCCCGGGTCCGGGACGCCCGGCGGGGCGCGGACCGCTCATCGGCGCGCCGCCGCGATCCGGGCGACGTCCCGCAGGACCGCGTCCAGGCTTTCCGCGCCGTGCCATGCCTCGACCGGGACCCCGGCCTCGCTCAGCCGCCCGACGGTGTTCTCCCGTTCCAGGCGCCAGAGGCGTTCGGCGACGTCCGACCACTCGCCCGTGGCCCGGCGGCGCAGCCCGGGCGGCAGGGTGTCCACCGCGACCAGGGGGCGGCGGGCGCGGGCCAGCGCGGCCAGGGCGGCGGCGCTGCGGGGGTCCAGGAGCGGGGTCAGCATGACGACCAGGGCGTTCGGCGGCAGCCCGGCCACCGGCAGCCGGTCGCCGGACGTCTCCCGCCCCTCGGGCATGGGCCTGGTCTCGGCCAGCCAGGCGAGCTGGGCCAGGTGATGGCGTCGCCCGGTGCCGGGACGCAGCCGCCGCATCCAGGGCCCGAACTCCATCAGCCAGACCCGGTCGCCCTGCCGGACGTGGTGTTCGGCGATCGCGGCGGCGGCCCGGACCGCGGTGTCCAGCACGCTCGGCACGCCGTGCTCCTCGCCGCCCGCCTCCTGCAGGACGTCCAGCAGCAGCACGATCTCGGCGTCGCGCTCCGGCAGGGTGGCGCCGACGTACGGCTCGCCGGTCCGCAGGGTCGTCCGCCAGTCGATGCGGCGCGGCCGGTCACCGGGCCCGTAGGGGCGCACCCCGGCCAGTTCCCCGCCCTCGCCGAAGCGGTGGGAGCGGTGCACTCCCGACATCCCGCCGGGGCGGGGCACCGGGGCGCGCGAGGTGAACGGTCCGGCCAGCGGCAGGACCCGCACGCCGGTCGCGGGCAGGGTCAGCGGGGGGAACGCCAGCAGGCCGTCGCAGGCGACCACGCGGACCCGCACCGGCCCCAGCGGGTGGACGCCCCAGCGGCGTGCCGTACCGGTGATCTCCACCGTGTCGGGCGGCACCGCGACGTGGTGGCCCGCCGCCAGGTCCAGCGCGGGAGAGGCGGTGGGGCTGACCACGCACAGCGTCGCGCCGCCGGCCTCCACCGCGACCGCGGCCTCGACGGCGTCGCCCTCGACGGCGTCGAGGGCGACGCCGCCGGTGACGTCGGTGCCGGACAGACGCAGGACGGCGCGCGGCGCGTCCCCGGGCGGGTGCGCAGCGTCCAGACGGTGCCCAGCGCGAACGGCACGGCCATGGCCAGCAGATCCGGCCGGCCGAGCCCGACCGCGAGCAGGCACAGGCCGCAGCCGAACACGGCGGCGCGGCGCAGCGCGGCGGTGGGCGCCCAGCCGGCGGCCGATCCGCCCGGACCCGCCGGTACGGGGGCCGGCCGCGCGGCGGCCGAAGCGGTGCCGGCCTGCGCGGGAGCCGGTCCGGGCACCGGGGTGGCGGCCCGTTCGGGGGTCCTGCGACGCGAGCGCATCACGTGCCGCCGGTGTGGGCGGGCAGTTGCTCCGACAACGGGGCCGGGGTGCGGGCGCAGATCTCCTCGATGACCGAGACGGGGTCGACGCGGCGCAGCCAGGTCTCCGGGCGCAGCCCGATCCGGTGGGACAACGCGGCCGGGGCGACGCGCTTGACGTCCTCGGGGACCACGTAGTCGCGGCCGTCGAGCACCGCGCGGGCGCGGGCGGTCAGCAGCAGGGCGAGCGAGCCGCGCGGGGAGGCGCCGACCTGGAGCTGGGGGTGTTCCCGGGTCGCGGCGACCAGCGCGACCATGTAGCGGCCCACCGAGTCCTCCACGGCGACGTCCTCCAGCGCCCGCTGCATCTCGCCGAGCGTCGCGGCGTCCACCACGGGCTCCAGCACGGTCTCCTCCCTGCGGCGGGCCATCCGCCGCCCCAGCATCGTCCACTCCTCCTCCGGGGAGGGGTAGCCGAAGGACACCCGCAGCAGGAACCGGTCGAGCTGGGCCTCCGGCAGCGGGTAGGTGCCCTCGTACTCGATCGGGTTGGCGGTGGCCAGGACGTGGAACGGCGCCCGCAGCGGGTGGGTGACGCCCTCGACGCTGACCTGGCGCTCCTGCATGGCCTCCAGCAGCGCCGCCTGGGTCTTGGGCGGGGTGCGGTTGATCTCGTCGGCCAGCAGGAGCTGGGTGAAGACCGGGCCGGGCCGGAAGACGAAGTCGCCTTCGCGCTGGTTGTACAGGAACGACCCGGTCACGTCGGCGGGCAGCAGGTCGGGGGTGAACTGCAGGCGGGTGAAATCCAGGCCGAGGGTCTGGGCGAAGCAGCGGGCGGTGAGGGTCTTGGCCAGGCCGGGGAAGTCCTCGAGCAGCACGTGGCCGCCGGCCAGGATCCCGGCGAGCACCATCTCCAGGGCGTCGCGTTTGCCGACCACGACGGTGCCGACCCTGTCGAGCACCTCGCGGGCGCGCGCGCCGACGTCGGCGAGCTCCATCTATATCTCCTCGATGCGCGTGAGCAGGCGGGCCAGCTCGGCGCGGGTAGGGACCGCCGTCACGGGGGCGGTGAGCAGTTCGTACAGGTCGGGGCCGAGGATCTCCGCGGCGCGGCCGGGACCCGCCGGGCCGTGGCGGCGGCGGAGCCGTTCGGCGGCGATCTCGGCCAGGCGCGGCTGGACCAGCGTGTGGAACCGCTGCGGGTCGTTCCGGGTGGAGGCGAGCCGGTGCTCCCACCAGCGGGCCGCGGCGAACGCCCGGTCGGACGTCTCGGGGCCGCCGGGCGCCGGGGGCGGATCGGGCGGCTCGGACGGCGGCACCGGGATCCTCCGGATGGTCATCGCGGCCAGTACGGCGGCGGCGGCCAGCACGCCGAGGTGCCACAGCAGGGCCGTCACGACGCCGGCTCCGCGGCCGGCGCGGCGGCCGGCGAGGCGGCGACCGGCACGCCGGGGTGTCGCGGCGGGGCCGTCACGACGTCAGCTCCGCGTCCACCTCGGCCAGCGCCGCCCGCGCCTCGGCGCGCAGCGAGCCGGTCACCTCGTGCGGGGCGTAGCGGGCCAGGCGATAGGCGGCGGCGAGGCGGTTCAGCGCCGGCTCGCCGACCCGGTGACCGGCCAGCAGCCGGGCGACCAGCTCGGCGGGGGTGTCGGAGGCCAGGCGCGGAGTCCCCGCGCCGGCGGCGGCGTGCTCCAGGCGCAGCCAGCAGGCGATCACCGCGCGGCGCGGGTCGCCGCCCGCGTCCAGGTCGGCCAGGCCGGCCCGGAGCGCGGCCCGGATCTCACCGTCGTCGGCTCCGGCCGCCGGTTCCTCGTGTGCCGGGGCGGCGTCGGGTGACCCGTACTCCAGGCGGGAGAGCGCCCGGAGGAAGGTGACCAGCAGGAGGGTGGCGATCGCGGCGCCGAGCACCACCACCGCCCAGAAGGGGGCGTCGCCCAGCTCGCCCTCCCCGATCAGCGGCAGCTGATCGGGGGTGAGCGGTAGCGGGCCGGTCACCCCGGCGGGCGGGTCGGGGGCGAGGGCTCGCAGGTGGAACGTGGCACCGGGCCGGATCGCGCTCGCCGCGATTCCCGCGACGAGCAGGCCCAGCGCCACCAGGACGAAGGACGCCCATCCGGGCCACCGGAACCGCCGGGACTCCGCGGCTCGCGGGGTCCCGGCGGTTCCGGTGCCTGTCATGCGCGGTCGGGTCACAAGGCGGACCGGCCACCGACGAGGGGCAGGGTCACCGAGCTCGCGCCCGGGTCGACCGAGACGACGGTTCCGGCGGGCAGGCGGAGGGTGAAGTCGCGGTCGGTGGAGATGAGCACGACGCCGATCCGGTGTCCGGCCTTGACGATGTAGTCGTTGGGCTGGAGCTTCAGGTCGAAGTCGTAGAAGCCGCCCTCACGCAGCGGCTCGGTCCGGGCAGCCGAGTGGCGGTTGCGCACGTCGAGCCATCCCCTGGTGATGATCTTGTAGGGGGCGGTCTCCGTGACGTGCCGGGCCAGGCGGGCGCAGCCGGTGTCACCGGGCACGCCCTGGCCGTAGCAGACCGGGGTGGCGTCGTAGGCGACGCGGCCGTAGGCGCGGGCATCGGTGCCGTAGTCCACGAGCAGCGCCGTCAGGTACGGCGAGCGCCCCTTGGCGTAGGCCGCCCGGACCGACACGGACGGGGTGCCGGAGATCCGGGCGTCCTTGGTCAGGGCGGGCGACAGGTAGGCCAGGCGGTTGGGGTCGATAACGGTGACGTTCTCGGCGAGCTGCTCGGCGGTGCGGGCGTTCTGGTCGGTGAACGACTCGATCGCGTGGCCGCGCCGCCCCTCGGCGCCCAGGGCGCCGTTGCCGCCGTCCTCCCCGGCCTTCCCGGCGGACAGGCGCAGCGTCACGTCGCGGGTGCCGGGCAGCGGCCAGGAGGCGTACCGGCCCCACTGGCCCGGACCGGACTCCACGTCGGCCTGTGGCTCGTCCATGATGCCGTTGCGCAGGCCGTACAGGTTGAAGTCGAACCAGCGGTGCAGCTGGCGCAGCCACTCGGCGTTGCGGTCGGCGAAGGAGAAGGGGTTGAAGTGGGCCCCCTGGTGCAGCCAGATCTTGCGCGGCACGTCCCGCTTGGCCAGGGCGTCCCACCACTGCACCGCCTGGGAGGTCTTGACGTTCCAGTCGTTGAGGCCGTGGACGAGGAAGACGCTGGCGCGGACCCTGTTCACGTCGCGGAGGTAGTCGCGGGCGGCCCAGAAGGCGGTGTAGTCGCCGGTGACGCGGTCCTGGTCGCGCTCGATCGCGTCCATCAGCCTGCCGCACGCCTCCTGGCCGTTCTCACGGGTGAGGACGTAGCGGGCGAGCACGTCGGCGTCCTCGCCCTGGAAGCCGCCGGGGGCGACCACGCCGCCGCCGGAGCGGTAGTAGTCGTACCAGGACGAGATCCCGGCGATCGGCACGATCGTCTTGAGGCCCTTGACGCCGGTGGCGGCCACGGCGTTGGGCAGGGTGCCGTTGTAGGAGACGCCGATCATGCCGACGTTCCCGGTGGACCAGGTCGCCCTGATCTCGTTGCCGTCGGCGTCGAAGCCGCGGGCGCGGCCGTTGAGCCAGTCGATGGCGGCCTTGGGGCCGGCGGTCTCGTTGGCCAGGCCGGTCGTCGGGCAGCCGGTCGCGCGACCCGAGCCGAGGTTCTCCACCAGCGCGACGGCGTAGCCGCGGGGGACGAAGTAGTTGTCGTAGTAACCCGGGAAGGGCGGCTGGTCGGCGCGGGCGACGCCCTGCTGCTCGTCGAGGCCGAACATCTCGTCGCGCAGCTCGTTGAACTTGTTGCGCCGGTAGTCCATGCCCGCCGGGTCGGAGCGGTCGAGGTCGACGACGTGGTTGGGCACGTCGTTGCCGCCGGCGTAGTAGGGGCTGGCCTCCATGATGACCGGGACCCTCAGCCCGGACTCGGTCTCCTTGGGCCGCATGATGTCGACGGCGACCCGGTCGAGCCGGCCGTCCGCGTCACTGTCCGTACCCGCGACCTCGACGAACACGGTCTGGGTCACGGCGTCGGCGCGTGAGTACACCGGCTGGGTCTCGTTGTTCTGGATCGGCGCGGTCGCGGATCGCGCGGCCGCCGCGGGCAGCGCGCCGGA
The DNA here is from genome assembly GCF_050942225.1 of Streptosporangium sandarakinum. Taxonomy (NCBI): domain Bacteria; kingdom Bacillati; phylum Actinomycetota; class Actinomycetes; order Streptosporangiales; family Streptosporangiaceae; genus Streptosporangium; species Streptosporangium sandarakinum. The sequence goes on along the minus strand of NZ_CP192034.1, from coordinate 3,554,798 downwards.
GGGTACGGCCACCGCCAGGGCGATCAGAGCTGTCTTCCATCTGCGCATCGCGGGAGACTCCGGGGGGTCGGGGAATCAACGACTCCGGTCAATCTCCTGCGAAACAATCTTCTTCTGCAATATCGGGCGGATAACGAATCAAGCGCTCACCTCATTGGACAGGTGGCGACGCTCCACACGGAACACGGAACACGGAACACGGAACGCCTAGCGCGGAACGCGGCGCGGCGGCTCCGGCGGGCGGCCCGGAACCGGAGCGGCGCCGCTCGGGCCCCGGCGGTCAGTGCGGCGGAACCGGCCGGCCGGGCCCCTGCGGTCAGCGTGGAGGAGCCGACCGGCCGGGGCCCGGGCGGTGGGCGGGGCCGGACGCTCAGCGGGGGCCGAACATCTCCCACCAGCTCTCCACCAGCGGGACGTCGTCCACGTCGATCCGGTCCCCCGGACGCGGGACGGCGATGCCGACGCCCCGGGCCTTGCTCTCCCGCCAGAGACGGTCGACCGGCTCGGCCCACGCGTGGAACGCCAGGTTGAACGTCGCCCAGTGAACGGGCAGGAACAGCCGCCCGCCCAGGTCCAGGTGGGCGGCGACCGCCTCCTCCGGCGTCATGTGGATGTCGGGCCAGGCGGGGCTGTAGGCGCCGATCGGCATGAGCGTCAGGTCGAAGGGGCCGTGCGCCGCGCCGATCTTCGCGTAGCCGTCGAAGTAGCCGGAGTCCCCGGCGTAGAAGACCCGGCGGTTCTCGCCGATGACCGCCCACGACCCCCACAGGGTGTCGTTGCGGGTGAGCGTGCGCCCGGAGAAGTGCCGGGCGGCGGTGGAGACGAACCGCAGCCCCGCGACGCTCGCCTCCTCCTCCCAGTCGAGCTCGACGATCCGCGGCGCGGGCACGCCCCAGCGCTCCAGGTGGGCGCCGATGCCGAGCGGGACCAGGAACGGCGCGGTGTGCGATGCGGTGAGCGCGCGGACCGTCGCCCGGTCGAGGTGGTCGTAGTGGTCGTGGGAGATCACGATCGCGTCGACCGGCGGCAGGCTCTCCATCGGGGCCGGCATCGGGTGCAGCCGCCGCGGGCCGACCAGCCGGGACGGCGACACCCGGTCGCTCCACACGGGGTCGAACAGGACCCGCCGCCCCTCGATCTCCACCAGCGTGGTGGCATGGCCGTACCAGACGGCGCTCAGGCCGTTCTCCGACGGCGGTACGGCCGGCGACGCCACCAGGGGCACCGGCGCGCTCGGCCGCCGCCCGTCACTGCCGGCGGCCATCTCCCTGAGCATCTCCGGGAAGCTGCTCGGCGATGGGGTGTACGTGCTCGGCACGGGGTTGTGGAAGGCGCCGTCGCGGAACCGCGGCGAGCGCCGCATCCGCTCCAGCCTCTCCCCCCTGGCCCGGCCGCCCAGCTCGGACGGCACCTCCCTGACCGCCCACCCGAGCGCGGCCAGTGCCAGCCCGCCCGCGAGGAGCTTCCCGGCCGATCCTCTTCCCGCCATCGGTCACCACTTCCTGGAATGTGCCTGGTATGTCTTCCGGGGTCATTTTTCCGCCTCGCCGTACGGGACCCGGCAGGGGGGCCGCCCTCGTGGTCCCCGGCGCCGCGGACGGTCACCGTGCCAGGTGCCGCTCCACGGTGGCGACCTTGCTCTCCATCCGGCCGCCCTCACCCGCGCGGATGTCGGCCTTCAGCACGAGGCTGACCCGGCCGCACCGGGCCTCCACCGCCGCGACCGCGTCCCTGACGACCCCCATCACCTGGTCCCAGTCGTCACCCTCGATCGTGGTGAACATGGCGTCCGTACGGTTCGGCAGGCCCGAGTCGCGAACCACCCGCACCGCGTCGGCGACGAGCTCGCCGACGTCCTCCCCCGCCCCGATCGGCGTCACGCTGAACGCCACCAGCACCGACATGACCCTCTCCTCCCCCGGCGGCGACGCCCTCGGCCCAGCCGGACAGCCCATTCTGCCCACCCGCCCGTGCATGCCCAACCGCGTGGGCGCGGGCCTGCTTCCCCGCGAGGGTGAGAAATCCGACGCCGTAGATCACCGCAGGTCGGCGCTCACCCGAACTCCGGTCCTCTTCGAAGGCGAGACCGGTCCGGCCACGCAGTCCGGCGTCGGACGCGACAAATCGACCGCGGCACGGTAGAACAACACCGGAAGCCCCCGGTGGCGACAGATCCGGTTGGGGTGATCAATCCCTCTACCAGGGGCTTCTCACGTCGCCGGCCGAACACCAAACCCGCGGTCATGCCGCGACCAGCAGATCGCCGCTCGGGGACAAAAGGTGCACTGACCCCGGAACCCGCCTGCGTCAAGGTGGAGTCACCACCTCCGTGCCGACCGCCTTCGGCCGGCGACGGCGCCGATCCCGGCTGCCCGCATCCCCACCAGACCGAGGAGTCCCCATGGAATTCCAGCCGATCGAGCGCTGCGCGCAGGCGTTCCAGCAGTCGGTGACCGCAGAGGAGATCCAGGCGATCTGTCATCGTGTCTTCGGCGCTGACGCCCGTGCCGTCTCCGCCGTCGAACTGGGCCTGGGGATGTACAACACCACCTACCGCGTCACCGTGACCGGGCAGGAACGACCGGTGATCCTGCGGGTCGCCCCGGAGCCGGAGCGGCAGTTCCGGTCCGAGCGGCAACTGATGCGCAACGAGTATGCGAGCCTGCCGTGGCTCACGGCGATCGCGCCGCTGATGCCGCAGGTGGTCGCGGCGGACTGGTCACACGAGGTGATCGGCCGGGACTGGATGATCCAGAGCCTGCTCGACGGCGTGCCCGCCCCGGACCGCCTCGGCGCCTATCCGCGTTCGGCCCGGCCCGGGTTCTTCCGGCAGATGGGCTCGATCGCCAAAGCGGTGCACGCGGTGCGCGGCCCGCACTTCGGCCCCGTCGCGGGTCCGTCGTACATCACCTGGAGTCAGGCGGTGATCGCGTCCCTGCGGGACATCGCCGCCGACCTGGACGGTATCGGCTTGGACGCCGCCGACCTGCGCGAGGTAACGGCCCTGGCCGCCGAGCACCACCTGCTCCTCGACGAGATCACGGAGCCGTGCATGCTCTCCGGCGATCTGTGGACCGTCAACGTGATGCTGGACGCCACCGCCCCGGAGCCCCTGATCACCGGGGTCCTGGACCTGGACCGGACCTTGTGGGGCGATCCAGCGGCGGACTGGACGATCCGGATGGCGCTGGCCAGGCCCGGTACCGAGCGTGACGCGTTCTGGGACGACGACGGCTACGGCGCGCCGGACCGCTCTCCCTCGGCGGTGTGGCGCTCGCGGATCTACGAGGCCCGCCATATCGGGGCCATCCGCCTGGAGCGCCACCGCCTGGGCGACACCGGGGGCGTCCGCGGCACCTACGACGACCTGGCGGCGGTACTGGCCGAGCTGACCTGACCGCGGCGCCGCCGGCATGGGGTGCCGGCGGGCAGACGACGCCGTGGCCACCGTGGCCACCGTGGCCGCGGCGTCGGCCGTCAGGAGGCCGAGGTCCGTCTGACCGCGGCGGACAGCCAGACGACCAGCGCGGCGAGCACGGCGGCCTCGGCGGCGAGGATGAGAGCGATGCAGAGCGCCACCCCCCGCGCCGACGCGATCTCCCCGTCCAGCCGGCTCGGCAGCAGGGGGTTTTCGTGCAAGGAGTCGAGCCCTGTCTGGGCGGCCGACCGGAGCGCGATCATGGTCGCTCCGGCGTACAGCAACGGCGCCGCCAGAGCCCCCAGCAGAGCGGGTGAGCGTTTCAGGTGCCGCAGGTTCATGATCGATCAGACGGCCGGCCCGCACTGAACGTTCCGTGACGGATCATCTCAAGGCGTCTGAGACGGTCCGGCGGAGCGGCATCCCGGCATGGGCCACCCTGCCGCCCGTCATTGAGATCGACCGGAATCCGGCGGAGCGGCGACGCTCAGCGGCCCAGCCCGTCGACGGTCACCAGGTCACCCAGGCCGCGGTGGCGTCGTCGTGGACTTTGGCGGTGGGGTACGGCGCGCCGTGCTCCAGCTCGGCCGCCCGCACCTCGGCGATGAGCCGGCCGGGTCCGTCGGAGCCGGCGACGGCGACGAGCCGCTCCCACGTCCAGCCGTACGCCTCGACCAGGCGGGTCACGCCGTCGGTGGCCAGCAGCGCGCCCGACACGTCCGCCAGCGGCACCGACCCGGCCCGCGCCTCGTACGCCGCCTCGGGGACGACGGACGCCACCCAGAACCCGCCCGGCCGGTTGCGCAGGCCGCGGACCAGCTCCCGGCTGTACGGCCGGCCGCCCGGCAGGTGATCGAGGCGGTCGTCGTCGACCACGGTGACGGCGCCGCCGGTGTGCCGCAGCACGATCGGCGAGTCGCACAACACCAGGTGGTCCAGCACGTCGCCGCGGCGGCGCAGGACCGCCATCGTCGACGACGGGCTGTCGGGGCTGGTCAGGTCGCAGACGTTGCCGTGCGCCGCCATCGTGTCCCGGATGGCGGCGGCCACCAGGTCGGGCAGGCCCTCCCGCGGCCCCGTCGCGAGCCGGTGGGCCAGGGCGCCGCCGAGCCGGGCGACCAGCCACGGCACGTCGTGCACGCAGCCGGAGGCGACGCCGGCCGGGGCGGTCGCGCCGTCGAGCACCGCGACCCAGTCGGGACCGGCGACCACGAAGTCCTCGTTGTGCGGGCGGCCGGGAGCCGCGGCGGTCTCATAGGCGATGCGCATCGGGTACCGGTCTCCGTCGGTTTCGGGCCCGGCCGCCGGGGATTCTCCCTCGCGGCCTCAGGAACCGCCCGCCGGCGCCTCCGGGGGCGCGGGGCTCGCGGTCGCCGGGTCGCCCCGCCGTACGGTGCCGGGGCGGGTGACCCGCATGATGACGCCGAACTTGTTCGCGTGCTCGGCGATCAGCCACTTCTGCAGCTCGGGCCAGCGCTCCAGGCCGTGCGGGTCCCAGCTCGGCACGGCGCAGCGGATGCACGGCCCGGTGTGGGGGCCGGTCACCGTGAGCTCCGTCTCGCCCGCGGTGATGACGGTCCCCGGACCCCAGTCCTCCTCGGCGAAGGCCGGCGCGTCGAGGTCGAGGTGCAGGTTGGGCCGGAACCGGAGCACGTCCAGCGGCGCGCCCAGTTCCTCCTCCAGCGCCGCGCGGGACGCCTCGCAGGTCACCAGGACGGTAGGCCCGCGGTCCTGCTGGCCGTCGGCGGCGCGCAGGCTCAGCGGGACGCCCAGGGACTCCCGCAGGGCGGCGGTCAGGCCGGGGTCGTCCCAGTGCCAGACGGTGCCGTCGGGGGCGGTCAGCACGGGCCCGCCCGCCGTACCGCCCGCGCCGCGCTCCGTGCCGTCCGGGACGTCCGTACCGGACGGGAGGATGTCCGCTGCGGGCAGGGCACTGCTCCAGTGGAGCATCTCGGCGCGCTGCCGTACGGTCAGCACCTTGCCGCCGTGGTGCTCGCGCCCGTCGACCAGCGAGTAGGCGCGGTCCCCGGCCAGGCCGCGCTCGTCGAGGCGCGCCCCTTCGAGTTCCTCGCCGCGCAGCGACTTCACCGGCCACCTGAGGACCCGCTGGACACGACCCCGATACACACTCATGCCACAAAAATACCGATCATAGGTTCATGCAGACACAAGCCCCCCGGTCCGTCGCCGAGGCCGAGGCGATCCAGGACGAGTTGCGGCCGCTGCTGGACCTCACCGGGCCGGGGCCGCGGCGGCCCGCCCTGGTGGCCGGGGTGGACGTGGCCTACGCCGGGGACCGGCTGGCCGCGGCGGTGGCGGTGCTGGACGGCGGCACGCTGGAGGTCGTCGAGCAGGTGACGGTCGGCGCCCCGGTGGCCTTCGACTACGTCCCCGGCCTGCTGGCCTTCCGGGAGCTGCCCGCCCTCCTCGACGCGCTGGGCCGCCTGACCGTCACCCCCGACCTGGTCGTGTGCGACGGGTACGGCCTGGCCCACCCCCGCCGTTTCGGCCTGGCCTGCCACCTGGGCGTGCTGACCGGCCTACCGGCGATCGGGGTCGGCAAGACGGCCTTCGTCGGCTCCTATGCCGAGCCGGGCCCGGAGCGGGGCTCGGCGAGCGACCTGACGCTGGACGGCGAGGTGGTCGGCCGCGTGCTGCGCACCCGGGACGGGGTCAAGCCGGTCTTCGTCTCGGTGGGCCACCGTGTCGACCTGGACACGGCCTGCCACAACGTCCTCGCGCTGACCCCCTCCTACCGTCTCCCGGAGACCACCCGCGTCGCCGACCGGCTGTCCCGCCGGGCCCTGGCGGGTCTCTGATCCGGACACCGAGGAAAATGTCGGCTTAGGCTGGTTTGATCCTTCAGCGTGTTTGATCCTTCAGCGTGATGAGATGGGACCGGAATGTGAGTGACGACGGGTGGAGCGGCGACGTCGGCGTCTGGCGTGACACGAACCTGGAGGAGATCAGGGCGCGCCTGGCGAGCGGGTTCGACCCCGGCCGGCGGCTCTTCTGGCTGCGCTCGACGCCACTGCACCAGGCGGCCCAGGAGGGCGCGACGCAGGTGATCGAGCTGCTGCTCGCCGCGGGCGCCGAGGTCGATCCCGCCGACCGGTACGGCGCGACCCCGCTGTGGGAGGCCGTACGGCACGGCCAGGAGGACGCCGTCCGGACGCTGCTGGACGCGGGCGCCGACCCGTGGCGGCCGTGCATCGCCGGACGCTCCCCCGGCGTGCAGGCCCTCTTCACCGAACTGGCCGACATGTTCGCCGACCTGCCCGGGGCGCCGCGCATCGGGCACCGGCTGCGCGACCTCCAGGAGACCGTCGACGAGATGATGTTCTCCTACGAGGACTACGCCGAGGGCTTCTGCCTGGCCTTCGTCGGCGGGGTGAGCGAGAAGGAGGTCGTCCGGCGCCTGGGGTCCTCCCCCGGCCTGTGCCCGCCGGTGGCGGCCGGCGCGCTGCGGGAGACGGAGCTGACCCGCGGCGGCGAGGTGCTGCGGGTGGCCTGCCCGCCCGGCGGCGGGGTGGTGCTCGCCCAGCCCGAAGGCTCCCTGCCGGTGCGGGACGGCGTCGCCCGGATGGTCACCACCGGGGGCGGCGTGCTGGCCGGGGCCTTCCCCGACTGCGGCTCCTCGGTGGACATCTGGCGCGACGGGTTCAACGTCGGGCGGCCCTCCGTCTACGACCAGCTCAGCGACGACAGCCCGCTGGAGTTGTGGATGTGCCACTTCGGCGACTGCGGCGCGCACCCCTCCACCTCCGCCGAGCGGATCCTGGCGCTGATGACCCTGCTGACCGGCGTCTACGTCACCGAGGAGTGGCTCTGGAGCGCGCCGATGCGGCTGGTCCCCGTCGCGTCGGCGACCTGACGGCCCGCCGGCGCGGCGGGCGGCGCGGGGCCGGTCCCGCGTGGGTTCTGCGGGCGGCACGGCCCCCGGAACGGGCGGGTGCGAGGCCGGGATCGGTAGAGTCGCACGACCGTGACTCCTCCGCTCCCTGAAGAGAGCGGCTTCTCGCTAAGCCGCTTGCGCGACGCCGCGAAGGGCAAGCCCTGCCCTGAGAATGTTCTTGGCCGCGTTCACGTCGGCGTGCGCGGCATGCCCGCACGTCACGCACCGGAACGCGGCCTGGGTGAGGCGGTTCTCCTTCGCCACGTGCCCGCAACGCGAGCAGGTGCGGGAGGTGTTGGCGGGGTTCACCGTGATCAGCTCTCGACCGGCGCTTTCAGCCTTGTGCGACAGGATCGTCAGGAACACCCCCCAACCCGCGTCCAGAATCGAACGGTTGAGGCCGGACTTCGCGGCGACGCTCCGCCCTGGGGCGTCGATCGTGCCGGACGCCGAACGGGTCATGTTCGCGATCCGCAGGTCCTCATGCACGATGACGTCGTAGCCGCGCACCACGGCGAGGGCGGCCTTGTGCGCGCCGTCCAGGCGCCGGCGGCGCACCTTGGCGTGCAGGGCGGCGATTCGCGCCACGGCCTTGCGGCGACGTTTGGACCCGCGCTTCTTGCGGAACAGCGCCTGCTGTGCCGCCGTCAGTTGTTCGGCGGACGCGGTCAGGTGGCGCGGGTTGGCCAGGTGCTCCCCATCCGAGGTGGTGACCAGCCAGGCGACGCCCAGGTCCAGTCCGACGACCGCACCCGTCGCCGGGAGCGGCCGGGCGGGAACGTCATCACACGACAGCGCGACGTACCAGCGGGAACCTTCCCGCTTCACGCTGATCGTTTTGACGGTGCCCCTTACGGGCCGGTGCCGGTGAACACGGACGTGCCCGACGCCCTGGAGGCGGACGAACGTCGCGGTCGGGTGGTCGGGCTGGGAGTCCCACCGGCAGCCGTCGCCATCCTTCGGCCACGTCACGGTATCGAACCAGCCCTTGCCCTTGAATCTCGGGAACCCCGGCGTGCGCCCGGCCTTGACGCGGGCGAAGAACGCCGCGAACGCCTTGTCGAGACGGCGCAGGGTGGCCTGCTGGGAGGAGAACGACCACCGGCCCTGACCGTCGGCGTCGTCGGCACGGATGTGCTTCAACTCGGCCGACTGATCACCGTAGCGGATGCTCACCCCGGTCTTGGCGTAGGCGGTGCGGCGGTGCTCCAGCGCGGCGTTGTACAGGGCACGATGATCCTCCAGGCACGCCGTCAGCGCGGCGGCCTGCTTGCTGGTCGGGCGGATCAGAAACTTGTACGACCTACGCACGGCTCTCCCCCGTGGGGGTGCGCTCGTACTGGGTTTCGATGTGGTACCGCACCGTCTCGGCGGACACCGCGCCGGCCGTGGCCACGAAGTACGACCGCGACCACAGCGTGGGGAGCCGGGAGCGCAGGTGCGGAAACTCGCCGCGCAGGTGGTGGGAGGTGAAGCCCTTGAACCGGTCGGCCACATACGAGGGCGCGCTCTTCGGGTGCGGCTTGACGAACAGGTGCACGTGGCCGGGCATGACCTCCAGCGCCCCGGTTCCCCAGCCGTGTGCGGCGGCCTTGGCGCAGATCGACTCCTCCAGGCGGTCTTTGACCCGGCCGCCCAGAACGGGGCGGCGGTACTTCGGGCATCACACGACGTGGTATCCGAGGTCGTACGCCGCGCCGGGGGAGGTGCGCACCTGACGAGTCACACGATCATTACAACAGCACTATCTATCTAACGCGCGATGATTGGAGAACTCCGATGCGCAGACCCGGTCGGTCAGGGCACGCTCGGGCCTTGGTGGCCCTCCCGCTCCCGATTCCCCCGTCGTCTAAAGACGACGATCCCCTCGGGAGGATCTGATGGAAAAGCACACGATCACCGCGATGTGGGATGAGATCCCCGAGGACGCCGACGATCTCGCCCTGGTCAGGGGCGGCTACCGGACCTATCTCTGCTTCTGCGGCAAGCGGCTTCCCTACCGGGCCTCGGCCGAACTGCACGCCCTGGAGACGCAGCAGTGCACCGCCTGCCTGGGCTCCACCACCGAGGACGTCGTGCCGGGCTACTCGCAGACGTGCACGGCCTGCGCCGGCACCGGCCGCCGCAAGGTCCAGGTCACCTGGAACCTCGCCTACGCCGAGGCCGAGAGGATGATCACCCCCGACGTCGTCCGCACGATCATCGCGCCGATGAGGGAGCCGTTCCGCCTGTCGCAGGTGGCCGACGCCGTCCGCGACGCCCTGGGGCTTCCGGTGGGCCGCCTGCCGGTGGGCCCGCGGGTCCGGGAGATCCTCCGCCGGCTGGAGGCGGCGGGTGAGCTCATCCTGGTCTCGGCCCCCGACGAGATGCTGCGCGGACCCTCGGTCGTGCTCTACCGCGATCCCTACTGGCAGCACACCTCGGACTGAAGGGCCCGGCCGCGTCCGGGCCCGATCCGCCGCCCGATCCGCCGCCTGGATCCGCGGCCGGCCGCGCCCCGCACGTTCCTCCCGGAACGCCGCCGGTTCGTCCTCGCGTTACCGTGATACCCGAACGGGGTATCCGGTTCCATGGGTCGCGGGCCGGCCGGTTCGCGATCCGGGAAGAAAGGAAGGGGCGACGAGCATGGACCACACGGACCACGCCGGCCATGGCGGCGGCGCGCACCCGCACGGCGGCATCCACCCCGGCGGGCACGACCACACCGGCACCGGCTCCGGCGGGCACGACGGCTCCCAGGGCGGCCCTCACGGCCACGGTGACGCCTCCTGGCGCACCGCCGCACAGGCGACCCTGCACTGCCTGACCGGCTGCGCCATCGGAGAGGTCCTGGGCATGGTCATCGGGACCGCGGCCGGGCTGCACGCGGGCGCCACCGTGGCGCTGTCGGTCGCGCTGGCCTTCGTCTTCGGCTACGCGCTCACCATGCGCGGCATGCTCAGGGCCGGTCTGAGCCTTCGCCAGGCGCTGAAGGTGGCGCTGGCCGCCGACACCGTGTCCATCGTGGTCATGGAGATCATCGACAACACCGTGATGGTCGCCGTCCCCGGGGCCATGGACGCGGGCCTGACCACCGTGCTGTTCTGGGCGTCGCTGGCCTTCTCCCTCGCCCTGGCCTTCGTGGTGACGGTGCCGGTCAACCGCTGGATGATCGCCCGCGGCCGGGGGCACGCCGTCGCCCACGCCCACCACCACTGACGGCGCGAGGCGGGACGTCCCGATCCGGGCAGGCCGCAGGCGGCCACGCCCAGTCTTCCCCGCCCGGCCACGCGGCCAGGCGGGGGCGCCGTTTCCAGGCGTTTCCCGGCGTTTCCGCCACAAGGCTTATCGGAAAGATTATTAACTATTAATCTGCCGGTGTGGACCTGGAAGTACGTCATCTACGCGCGATCTGTGCGATCGCCGACTCGGGCAGCATCTCCAAGGCGGCGACCACGCTGAAGATGTCCCAGCCGGCGCTCGCCACGCAACTGCGGCGCATCGAGAGGATGTTCGGCGGGCCGCTGTTCGAGCGGGGCCGGGACGGAGCCCGGCCCACCCAGCTCGGCGCCTGGGTGCTGGTGCGCTCGCGCTCGCTGCTGCCCGCCTTCGACGAGCTGCGCCGGGACGGCATGCGCTACGCCGGGCAGGCCGCCGAGCGGGTCACGGTCCGGGTGGGCTGCATGTCCAGCCACCTGGCGATCAACGTCATCAAGTGCCTCGGGGAACTCCTGCCCGGCGCCGACGTCGTCGTCCGCACCGAGGAGGCCATGGACCTGCTGCCGGGGCTGCTGGAGTCCGAGCGGCTGGAGCTGGCCACCCTCGGCGACTACCCGGGGCACGAGCTGTCGCCGCCCCCGGGCGTGCGGTACGCGGGCGTCGCCGTCGAGCCGATCTTCGTCGGGATGGCCGAGTCTCACCCCCTCGCCGGGCGGGAGGAGATCGAGCTGCGCGATCTCGCGGCCGAGGACTGGAGCCTGCACGCGCTGGCCGAGACCGGGCACCGGGAGCACTTCTGGGCGGCCTGCGCCGGGCAGGGCTTCACGCCGCAGATCGCCTACTCCGCCGACCTCGGCCTCGCCCTCGACCTCATCGCCTCGGCCCGGTGCGTGGGGATGTTCCAGGCGACGAGCAAGGGTTACCCCGGGATCGCCATCCGGCCCCTCACCGGGACCCCGCTGCGCTTCCGCCACATGATCGGATGGACCGAACTGGGTCCGGTGGCCCCGCACTCCGCCGCGCTGGTCCAGGCGGTCACCGCCGCCTACTGGGCCGGAGTGGGCCGCTCCCCGGTCTACGCCGCGTGGCTGGACCGCCACGGCCCGCTCGCCTCGCTGACCTGAGGCCCGCCCGGCGTTCGCCGGGCGCGCCCGAGGCCGCCCCGGCCCACCGGAGGTCTGCCCGGACCCGGTTGAAGCCCCGCCCGAATCCGCCTGAGGCCCGCCCGGCCCCACCGCCCCGCCTTCCCCATATGGCCGGGTTATGCAATTTCGTGGGGTATTCGGCCCGCCGCGGCGATGTCAGTTTTGGTCCAGCCCGAACCGTCGGAACGCCTCCCGGCGGGGTCCCCGTCCCCGCGGGGCCCGCCACCGGGCGTCCCGGGCTCCTCGCGTCCCTCCACCCCCCAGGGGAAACCGAGAAGGAGTCACCCCGCGTGAATTCCAAGGCCAAACTGGGCGCGGTCGCCGTACTGGCGACCGTCGCCATGACCACGGGCCCGGCGGCGAGCGCCGCCGTCCCCGCCGCCGCGGCGCAGGCGGTCCCCGCCGCCCGCACCGCGCCCGCCGACCCGCCGGCGTTCGCGCCGCCCGGCCCCGAGGCGCGCAGGCGCGCGGCCGCCAGCGCCGCCGACGCCCTCTCCGCCAGGTCCGGCGCGCTGTTCAAGAGCCCCGACGACACCTTCACCCTGGCCAGGACCGTCATCGGAACCCGCGGCCTGCAGTACCTCACCTACGCGCGCACCTACCGCGGGCTGCCGGTCTACGGTGGCGACGTGATCGTCGCCACCGACGGCACGGGCGATCAGGTCGGGTCCGTGGTCTCGGGCCAGCAGGCCGAGATCAAGGTGGACGTGAAGAGCAAGATCGGCGCCGACGCCGCGGCCGCCACCGCCCGCCGCCTGCTGCCGACCGTGGAGAGCACCGACACGCCCCGCCTCGTCGTCCACGCCGCCGGTCCGCGGCCCCGTACGGCGTGGGAGGTCGTGGTCACCGGCGCCACCGCGAACGGCACCCCGAGCGTGCTGCACGTCTTCGTGGACGCCCGGGACGGCTCGGTCGTCGACTCCTACGACGACGTGCGCGCCGGCACCGGCAACTCCTTCTACAACGGCAACCCGGTGACCATCCAGACCTCCGGCTCCGGCGGGTCCTACTCGATGACCGACGGCACCCGGTCGGGCCTGCGCTGCGGCGGGCAGAACGGAGCCGCCTACACCGGCACCGACGACTCCTGGGGCAACGGGCGGGGAACCGACCTGGAGACCGCCTGCGTGGACGCGCTGTACGCCGCCCAGCGGGAGTGGGACATGCTGCGCTCCTGGCTGGGCCGCAACGGGTTCAACGGCTCGGGCGGCGCGTTCCCGGCCCGGGTCGGGCTGACCGACGTCAACGCCTACTGGAACGGCTCCTTCACCAACTTCGGGCGCAACCAGGCCGGCAGCCAGCAGGCCACGCCGATGGACGTGGTGGCCCACGAGTTCGGCCACGCGATCTTCCAGTTCTCCGGGTCCGGCGGCGCGGGCAGCGGCAACGAGGCCGGCGGCCTGAACGAGTCGACCGGTGACATCTTCGGCGCGCTGACCGAGCACTTCGCCGCCAACTCCGCCGACCCGCCGGACTACACGGTCGGCGAGGAGGTCAACCTCACCGGCAACGGCCCGATCCGCAACATGTACAACCCGGGCGCGCTGGGCGATCCGAACTGCTACAGCTCCGCCATTCCCAACACCGAGGTGCACGCGGCGGCCGGCCCGCAGAACCACTGGTTCTACCTGCTGGCCGAGGGCAGCAACCCGGCGGGCAAGCCGTCCAGCCCCGTCTGCTCCGGCCCGTCCCTGACCGGCATCGGCATCCAGAAGGCCGGGCAGATCTTCATGGCCGGGCTGAACAGCAAGACCACCCCGTGGACGCACGCCAAGGCCCGCGCCGCCACCGTGGCCGCGGCCCGGCAGCTCTTCCCCGGCGGCTGCACCGAGGTCAACGCGGTCAAGGCCGCCTGGTCCGCCGTCAGCGTCCCGGCGCAGAGCGGTGAGCCGACCTGCACCCCGAACCCGACCGGCAACGACTTCTCGGTCGCGGTGAGCCCGTCCTCGGCCACGGTGCAGCCCGGCGGGTCGGCGACCGCGACGCTGTCCACCCAGGTGACCTCCGGGAACGCGCAGAACGTCACGCTGAGCGCCTCGGGCCTGCCCTCCGGGGCGACCGCGTCCTTCAGCCCGGCCTCCATCAGCTCCGGCCAGTCCGCCACCGTCACGGTCGCCACCTCGGCGAACACCCCGGCGGGGACGTACGCGGTCACCCTCACCGCGACCGGTCCGGACGCCGTTCACACGGCGCAGCTCACCCTCACCGTCGGCGGCGACGGCCAGGGCGGCGGCACCTGGGCGGCCTGGACCTCCTACGCCGTGGGCGACACGGTGACCTACAACGGCGTCGGCTACCGGTGCCTGCAGGGGCACACCTCGGTGCCCGGCTGGGAGCCGCCGAACGTCCCGGCGCTGTGGCAGCGGACCTGACCCGCTGACGGCTCCGCGACCCGGTACGGCGGGCGGCCACGGCCGCCCGCCGTACCCGTTTCTCCCTCTCCTCCGCTCACGGGTTCTCCGCCATGACCTGCACCGGACGGTCGGTATGGTGAATGACCTGACGAAAAGGGGTAGGTACGCGCTTCTGAACAGCGGAAAGTGCTCCCCGACGGAGAGAACGAGGCGGTAACGATGACTCCCATCCCGCGGCCGACGCCGCTCGGAACCCGGCACGGCGCTGGACGGACCGGCACGCGCCGGCTTCCGGTCCTGTGAGCGCCGGGGCCCGGCAGGGAGGCACCTCGACCACGCGGGACGACCAGGCCGCCGACCCGCGCCGCTGGAAGGCGCTGAGCGTCTGCCTGGTGGCGGGTTTCATGACGCTGCTGGACGTCAGCATCGTCAACGTCGCCCTGCCCTCCATCCGCACCGGCCTCGAAGCCCCGCAGAGCGACCTGCAGTGGGTGGTCTCCGGCTACGCGCTCACCTTCGGGCTGGTCCTGGTGCCCGCCGGGCGGTTCGGCGACATGTACGGCCGGCGCAACGCCTTCGCCTTCGGCGTCGCCCTGTTCACCCTGTCCAGCGCCGCCGCCGGGATCGCGCAGAACTCGACCTGGCTGGTCGTCGCCCGGCTCGTCCAGGGCATCGCGGGCGGGCTGATCAACCCGCAGGTCAGCGGGCTCATCCAGCAGCTCTTCCGGGGCGCCGAGCGGGGCAAGGCGTTCGGGCTGCTCGGCGCCACCATCGGCATATCCACGGCCATCGGCCCGATGCTCGGCGGCGTGATCATCCGCCTCGGCGGCGAACAGGACGGCTGGCGCTACGTCTTCGACGTCAACGTGCCGATCGGCGTCCTCGCCATCGTCCTGGCCTACCGCTACATCCCCAAACCGGCGGAGAAACGGCCGCGCAAGAGCATGGACCCGGTCGGCGTGCTGCTGCTGGGCATCGGCGTGGTGCTGATCCTGCTGCCGCTGGTGGAGAGCCAGGAGTGGCACGGCACGGTGAAGTGGCTGCTGCCGGCCGCCGGGATCGCGGTGCTCGGCGTCTTCGTGGCCTGGGAGCGCCGGTACGCCCGGCGCGGTGAGCCGGTCGTCGACCTGGCGCTGTTCCGCAGGCGCTCCTACGGCCTCGGCGCCCTGATCGCGGCGCTCTACTTCGCGGGCTTCACCGCGATCTTCTTCATCCTGACCCTCTACCTGCAGGAGGGCCTGCACTACTCGCCGCTGGCGGCGGGCCTGGCGAGCACGCCGTTCGCGGCGGGGTCGGCCGCGGCCTCGGTGTTCGGCGGCCGGATCGTCACCCGGCTCGGCCGCCCGCTGGTGGCGGTGGGCCTGGTGCTGGTCGGTGTCGGCCTCATCGCCGTGGAGATCGCCGTACGGCTGGTGCCCGGCCAGCACGTGGCCTGGGCGATCGCGGTGCCGCTGCTGGTCGCCGGCGTGGGCAGCGGCCTGGTGATCTCCCCCAACCAGACGCTCACCCTGTCGGAGGTGCCGGTGGCCCACGCCGGAAGCGCCGGCGGCGTGCTGCAGACCGGGCAGCGCATCGGCACCGCCGTCGGCATCGCCGTGGTCGGCTCGGCGTTCTTCACCCAGGTGACCTCCTCCCACGGCGACTACGCCACGGCGTTCCGGCACGCGCTGTACGTCACCATCGGATTCGTGGTGGTGACGCTGGCGGTGGCCTTCGCCGATGTCCTGGCCGACCGCCGCTCCCCCAGGGAACGACCGGTCCACTGATCGCGTACGGCGGGCGAGGCCGGATCACGACCGGCGGGCGGTCCGGCGCCCGCTCGCCGTACGGCACGCCCGCTTCTCGAATCCGTCCTCAGGAACCTGCGAGACGAGCTCGGCCCCGACCTCGTCGTACCGTCCGTGCGGCGGCGGAGCGACGTTCTCCTTGAGGTGGCGCATCACCACCGGGCGGACCAGGAGGCGGTTCCGAAGATCAGGGCCGGTAACCGCTCTTGTCCGCCTCGGTGATCGCGCGCAGCACCCGGGCCGGGGAGCCGACGGCGATGACCCCGGAGGGGATCGAGCGGGTGACCACGCTGCCGGAACCGATGATCGTGTCGTCGCCGATCGTCACGCTCTGGTTGATGGTGACGTCGCCGCCGATCCAGACACGGTCTCCGATCGTCACCGGCTTGGCGTAGCAGGCGCCGGCCGCGCGTTCGGCGGCGTCGATGGCGTGGTTGCTGGTGTAGATGCCGACGCGGGGGCCGAAGAGCACCCGGTGGCCGATGGTGATGCCCCCGCCGTCCAGCATGATGCAGTCGAAGTTGGCGTAGAAGTGGTCACCGATGCTGATGTTGAAACCGAACTCGCAGCGAAACGTCGGCTCGAAGTGGCAGTCCCGCCCGACCTCGCGCAGCAGGCGGCGCAGGATCGCCTCCCGGTCGTGCTGCGGCTGCCCGAAACCGTTGTTGTACTCGGTGGTCAGCAGCACGGCGCGCCGGCGTGCCTCGACGAGCTCGTCGGTGAGGTCGTTGTACATCCGGCCCGAGAGAATATGCGCGCGCTGGGCTTCAAGCGTCACTGCGTGATCCTTACTCATCGTCGGTAGGCCTTCGGGACATCCGGTTCCGGGGGGCTGGGAAGAACCGGACACCACGGATCTCGGCAGCCGATCGGCACCGCCTACCCTGCCATGGGGCGGCCTTGTCAGGGGATGAGGGAGACCTCGGGGAAGCGGGTGCCGGAGCCCTCGAACAGGTGGGTCGGCCTGCCCCGCAGGTGCAGGTCGAAGAAGGCCCCGACGTAGGCACGCTGGGCCGCCACCGAACGGCCGGGATCGATCGTGCCCACGTAGTCCGCGAGCGGCACCTTGGGGAGCTTGACCGCGATCTGCGGCAGCAGCGGCTGCAGGTCGGTGAACGAGCCGTGGGCCGCGCCCCTGAAGCGCAGCTCCCGCTTCCATCCGGTCGAGGCCCGCCAGAACGACTTCCAGCCCGGCTCGCTGTCACGCGTGTGGGTCTCGGCCGCCAGCTGCAGGAACGGCCTGGTCACGCCATATGTGGCCACCGGGCCGACATAGGCGCCGTCGAGGTTGACGCCCGCGTCCACGCGGGCGTCCTCGCGGGTCAGCTGCGCGGCGACCGACCCGCCCAGCGACTGTCCCAGCGCCCCCACCCGCGAGACGTCGGGCGCGCCGAGCATCCCCGTGGGCAGCGCGCCGCCGATCGGACGGCCGTGGGCCAGGGCGGTGACCTGGTCCAGGACGTAGCGCATATCCGCCAGGCGCGCCGCCGCGTGCTCGGCCAGCAGTTCGGCGATGACCTTCGGCGTCAGCTTCGCGGGCAGCGGCAGGGCGCGCACCAGGCGTCGGCCTGGAAACTCCACCTGGTCGGCCTCGTAGGTGTGGTCGACGGTGACGACCAGGTAGCCGCGTGAGGCCAGGTCCTCGACCAGGGTGGTGCCCAGCGTGCGCGGCCCGCCGTCTCCCGAACCGAACAGCACCACCGGCAGCTTGCCCGCACGCGGCTCGACCGGCGCGCCCACGCGGGCGTGGGTGCGTGTGGCGACCCAGGCGACGGAGCCCTTGGCGATGCCCAGGGGCGGCGCCGAGTGCCGATCCCAGTCGGCGGCGGCCAGCGGCGCCATGTGCGGCGCGAGCGGCCCACCGCCCGCCGCCGGGTACCACAGGCTGATCATCAGCTCCCGGTACGGCCTGGCCGCCACCAGCGGATCGGGCCGCGAGCGGTCGACCAGCCGCATGGCCACGGTCCCGACCGGATAGGGACCGCCGGGCGCGGGCAGGCTCACTCCGATCGGGCTCCCGGCGTCGGCGCCGGCCGCGGGCAGGGAGACCGCCAGCACCAGCACGGCCAGCCCCGCGGCCTTACCCGCGGTTTTCGAGACGGCGGACGCCGGGCTCTTGGAAACGGCGGACGGGCCGGTGGCCTCGGCACCCATCGTCCGATCCGTATTTCTCCTGGCATAGGACATGTGAAAGCTCCTCGAACGGAAAAGGATGTCCGACGAGGCTGGCAGCCCGGCACGCCCGCGGGCCAGCGGCGGAGGTCGCACGCGCGCATGCGACTTTCGGATGACGGTCATCCCCGGGGATGACCGGGAGCCGGCCCGCAGGACGCCTAGGGTGACGTGCATGGAACCAGCCGGCCATCTGGCGGCCCGTCTCACCGCGCTGAGCCGATGGTCGACCGTGCCCGCCGACGCGCTGCTCGCCGCCGCGCTGTTCCTGGCCACGCTCGGACCCGGCCAGGTGCCGGCGGGTCCCCCGTGGCTGCTCGCGCTGCAGACGGCGCTGGTGGCGCCGCTGGCCTGGAGACGGCGCGCTCCGATGACGGTCCTGGGCGCGATCGGCCTCGCCGCCGCCGTCCAGTGGGCGCTGGACGTGCAGCTTCCCGCCGACGCCGCCCTCCTGACGGCCCTGTACACGGTCGCCGCGCGCCGCCCGTTGCGCCACACCCTGCTGGCGGCGCTCGCGCTGCAGGCCGGGGTGCTGCTGGCCGCCGCCCGCTGGGCGCCGCCCGGCCGGTTCCCCTTCACCGTGGCCGCGCTGAGCGCGATGGCGGCCGCCGCCCTCATGGCCGGCCTGTGGATGCGGGCACGGCGGGCGTACGTGACCTCCTTGGAACGCGACCGCGAGCGGCGGGCACGGCTGGCCGTCGCCGAGGAACGCGCGCGGATGACCCGCGACATGCACGACATCGTCACCCACAACCTGTCGGTCATGGTGGCGCTGGCCGACAGCGCCGCCTACGTCCGCCACAGCGCGCCGGACCGGGCCGCGGCGGCGATGGAGCAGATCGCCGCGACGGGACGCCAGGCCCTGCAGGACATGCGCCGCTCCCTGGGCACCGGCCGCGGCCGCGCCGCCTCGGGCGAGGACCGCCTCCAGGAGATGCTTCGGCCTGCGCCCGGGATCGCCGAGCTCGGTCCGCTGGCCGAGCGGATGCGCGCGGCCGGGCTGGCGACGTGTGTCCGGGTGGCCGGTGATACCGAGGCGGTTCCCGCCACCGCCCAGCTGACGATCTACCGGCTGGTTCAGGAGGCGCTGACGAACACGCTGCGGCACGCGCCCGGGGCCCGTGCCGATGTGCGGGTCGAGGTGTCGTCGCGCCGCGCCGAGGTGGAGGTCACCGATGTTCGCGACCCGGCCGTGCCCGGCTCCCCTGGGCTCCTCGGCGCCGGGACCTGGGCGTCCGGGCCCCGCTCCGGGCTCCCGGGCGACGGGCGCGGGATCGCGGGCATGCGGGAACGGGTGGCCGCCTACGGCGGGACCCTGGACGCCGGGCCGGTGGCGGACGGCGGATGGCGGGTGCTGGCCGTACTGGACCTGGGGGCGCCACGATGATCCGGCTGCTGATCGCCGACGACGAGTCGCTGCTGCGGATGGCCTTCCGCATGGTCTTCGAGGCCGAGCCGGACATGGAGGTGGCCGGGGAGGCGGATGACGGCGGGCAGGCAGCCCGGCTGGCGCGGCACCTGCGTCCGGACGTGGTGCTGATGGACGTGCGCATGCCCGGCCTGGACGGCATCGAGGCCACCCGCAGGATCGTGCGCGACAGCCCGCGCTCACGCGTGCTCATCCTGACCACCTTCGATCTGGACGAGTACGCCTTCGCCGGGCTGCGGGCCGGAGCGGCCGGGTTCCTGCCGAAGAACACACGGCCGCAGGAGCTGCTGGGCGCGATCCGCGCCGTCGCGGCGGGAGAGGCGGCGCTGTCGCCACGCGTCACCCGCCGCGTGCTGGAGAGGTTCGCGCCGCAGATGACGCCGGGGCCCGCTGAGCGGGACGAACGGCTGGCGCAGCTGACCGCGCGCGAGCACGAGGTGCTGACGCAGGTGGCGCGTGGGCTGTCCAACGCCGAGGTCGCCGCGGTGTTGCATCTGGCCGAGGCGACGGTCAAGACGCATTTGAGCCGCGTACTGGTCAAGCTCGGGCTGCGTGATCGCGCCCAGGTGGTGGTCTTCGCCTACGAGAGCGGTATCGTCCGCCCCGCCGCCCCTGACCTCTGACCGCGCCGGCCTGATCGCGGTCGGCCGGCGATCCGCCGGCTTCCGGTCGCGGGCTTCCGCATGGTGGTCTCCCGTGGGGTGATCCCGCCATGTTGTCATGATCGACGAAGTGCCGAGGTGGTGCCGGTCATGTCACGACGTGGGAGTCATGGGCGTGTGGTGCCCGATCCATCGGGTCAGGGTGGCGAGGTGGTGGGATGCCAGGGGGCCGTCACCGCCCATCCGGACGCGATGGCCGGCCCCGGGGAACACCTCCGCGGTCAGTCCCGCCCGGGGGTGACGGTCCGGGCGGCACGCCGCAGCGCCGAACAGATCGAAGCCCGCTTCCACGCCAGGACGGAAGAGCGAGGACGAACTCGCCGGTGAGGCGGGTCCCGACCGCTCGCGTCCGAGGCCGCGGAGCACCGTTCCGGTGAGTCGCCCCTCGGCCGCCAGGCGTGCCACGGCCGATTGCGGCCGTTCGATGTCCCAGGGACACGGGGCCGTCGTGGTGCGACGTGTCCCAGGGCTGTCCGGTCATCCGTTCTTCCGCCTTCCGCCTTCCGCCTTCCGCCTTCCGCCTTCCGCCTTCCGCCTTCCGCCTGACAGCGTGGCGCCACTTCGGATCGGTGACTCTTAGTTGCTTCGCTGTTACATTGCGCCACGAACGGCCGTGGACACGGCCCGACAGCACCGGAGCTGCCCATGCGACGCACCATCACCACCCGGATCGGCATCCTCGCGGCGGTCGCGATGCTCGCCCTCGCCCAGCCCGCCGCGGCGAAGCAGGCCGACGACGTGAGCCCGCGCGCCACCGACGGCGACGCCTACTTCGAGTTCGACTACCCGCCGGCCCCCGAGAAGTTCATTTTCAAGCTCAGCGACCCCGCCAAGATCAAGCAGGCGCGGGACATCCTGAGCGGCGCGGAGCGGGACCGCACCCACGTCATGGGCAGGATCGTCAAGCGTCCCGCGCCCTACAACCCCGGCTGGGACTTCACCCTCGACCCGGCCACGACCTCGTTCTTCGAGGTCGCCATCGAGGTGTGCGACGCCTCGATCCGGTACGTCGAGGACCACCTCGACGAGGCGGGCGGCGCGTTCCTGCCCGGCGGCCACTGGTGCCCGTGGGGATCGCGGCTGCTGCGGGAGGTTCACGCGCCGACGGGCTGACCTCCCGGAAGGCCCCGGCGCGGTGCCGTTCGGGCACCGCGACGCCGTCCCGTGCCCGCCCGGTCCTCCAGCGGGGCGGGCACGGCCGTTTCACCGTCGGCCGCCGGACCGGCAGGCGGTCTCCCGGCCGTTCCGATCACGCGGCGGGTCTCACGCGTGATAATCCCGGCATGACCGGCATGATCGGATACTCCCGGAGATCGCTGCTCCGCCTCGGCGGGACCGTCGCGGCCGGGGCTCTGGTCCTGCCCCCGGCCGAACACCCGTGGACCGGACATCCGTGGACCGGGCACCGGGACGGCGCCCGCCGGGAAGATCCCCGGGAGGACGGCCGCTTCGTCGCGCTGCGCCGCGCCTGGCGGGACGTCACGGCGGGGTCGGGGTTCGACGCGGCGGCCGAGCCGTACCGGAGCCGGCTGGCGGAGCTGGGCGCGGCGGCGGCGCGGCACCGGGACGCCATGCGTCCGGGCACGTCGTCGCTCTGGCCCGGACTGCCGTTCCCCTCCTTCACCGCCACCCCGGCCCGGCTGCGGGCCATGGCCCGCGCGTACGCGCTGCCGGGGACCGGCCTGACCGGCGACGCGGGCCTCGCCGCGGCCGTCGCCGACGGCGTGGACCACTACCGGCGGCGGGTGTACGCGGCGGGCGCCGAGGCGACCGGCAACTGGTGGCACTGGCGGATCGGCGTCCCGCGGGCGCTCCTCGACGCGGCCCTGCTGACAGACCACCACCTGGGGGAACGACGGGCCGGAGCGCTGCTGGAGGCGGTGGACCACTTCGCGCCCGAGTGCGTCCTGGACGACTACGACGGGACGAGCACCGGGGCCAACCGGGTGGACCTGTGCACGGTGCGGCTGCTGCGCGCCGTCCTCGCCGCCGACCCGGACGGCGCGGCGCGGGCCGTCGCCGCGCTGTCTCCGGTCTTCCCCCATGTCACCGAGGGCGACGGGTTCCACCGCGACGGATCGTTCGTCCAGCACACCTGGGTCCCCTACCAGGGCACCTACGGGGCGTCGCTGCTGTCGGGGCTCGCGACCCTGTTCGCGGTGCTGCGCGGCTCGCCGTGGGAGGTCACCGACCCGAACCGGCAGGTCGTCCTCGACGCGGTGGAGAGGTCGTTCGCCCCGTTCGTCCACGACGGCCTGTGCATGGACCTCGTCAGCGGGCGCGCCGTCGGCCGCGGGCCGTACGGTGACCACGCCCGGGGACGCGCGATCGCCGCGGCGGTCCTGCTGCTGGGCGAGACGGCCTCCGCCGCCGAGCGGGCCCGCTGGCGGAGCATGGTCAAGGGGTGGGCGCTGCGCGACGCCGTCCGGCCCATGCCGCGGGCGGCCGAACGCGAGGACCTGGGGTTCCACGCCCGGCTCGTCGCGCTCCTGAACGACGACGGGGTCCCCGCCGCCGCCGAGCCCGCCGGGCACCGGCTGTTCCCGGAAAGCGCCCGCGCCGTCCACCGGGGCCGGGGCTGGTGCGCGGGCCTCAGCATGGCCTCGGACCGGATCGGCCACTACGAGCACGGCAACGGCGAGAACCTCCGCGGCTGGCACACCGGCTCCGGGATGCTCTACTGGTGGGCCGAGGGCCACGGCGACCAGTACTCCGACTTCTTCTGGGACACCGTGGACCCCTGCCGCCTGCC
Source organism: Streptosporangium sandarakinum (assembly GCF_050942225.1). Lineage (NCBI taxonomy): Bacteria > Bacillati > Actinomycetota > Actinomycetes > Streptosporangiales > Streptosporangiaceae > Streptosporangium > Streptosporangium sandarakinum. The sequence continues at coordinate 3,531,986 of NZ_CP192034.1, read as the reverse complement.
CGGCACGACGGTCTCCACCCGGCGGCCCGCCGACGGCACGGGCGAGGCGTGGGGAGACACCCGCCCGCCGGGCCGCTGGGTGGGCGGCGCCACCGACGGCCGGTACGCGGCGGTCGGCCAGCACCTGACCGGCCTGGAGAGCACGCTGGAGGCGTTCAAGTCCTGGTTCTTCCTCGACGACGCCGTGGTCTGCCTGGGCGCCGGGATCAGCTGCGCGGACGGCGTGCCGGTGGAGACCGTCGTGGACAACCGCAGGACCGGCGCGCGCCTCACGGTGGACCGTACGGCGGGCTGGGCGCACCTTGAGGGGCACGGCGGCTACGTGCTGCCCTGCGCCCGGCTGCGCACGCTCCGTGAGGAACGCACGGCCGCCGGGCGCGCGGTGACCAGGAGCTACGTGACGCTCTGGCTGGACCACGGCGCCGATCCCGCCTCGGCCGGCTACTTCTACCTGCTGATGCCGGGGGCGAGCCCGGACGCGACCCGGGCCCGCGCCGCCGACCCCGGCTGGGTCCGCGTGCTGGCCGGCAGCCGCCACCGGCAGGGCGTCCACGTGCCGTCGCTGGGGGTCACCGCCGTCAACTTCTGGAACGGCGGGACCGCCGGGCCGCTGACCGCCTCGGCCCCGTGCGCGGTGCTGGTCAGGGAGCGCGGCGACGGCACGGCCACGCTGACCGTCGCAGACCCCCGGCGCGACCTGGACGAGCTGACCGTGACCTGGGAGCGGCCGGTGTCGGCGGTGCCGCGCGGTCACCCGCTCCTGACCGCCGCGGCGACCGGGCGGAGGCTCACCCTCACCTGGGGCCGGCTGGCGGACCGCGAGGGCGCCTCGCACACGGTCACCGTACGGCTCGGCTAGCGTCCTCACCGCGGCGGGGACGCACGGGACGACCCCGGGCCCGCGGTGAGGTCAGCGGCGGGTGGGCACCCTGGTCCATTCGGTCGGCCAGGCCCTCTCCCCATCGGACGGCCCGCCGGGCGGGTCAGGCGCGCGAGTCGCTCAGCACCCGGAAGGTGACGCCCGCGCGGCGCAGCCGGTCGGTCAGCGCGTCGCCCATCGCCGCGGCCGGGGTGAGCTGGCCCGCCGCCTCGGGCAGGTCGTCGAAGGCCAGGCACAGGGCCGACTCGGCGAGCATCTTGGCGGTCTCGTCGTAGCCGGGGTCGCCGCCCGCGACCTCGGTGACGACGCGTTCGCCGCCGCCCCGGCCGAGGAAGGTGACCTTGAACCAGCCTTTGGCGCGCTGCTCCGGGGTGGGGCCGTCGCCCGCGGCGATCCGGCCCGCCAGCCAGGAGCGGGCCGGGGGATCTGGGCGAGTGCGGCGAGGGCCCCGGCGCCCGCGGCGAGGCCGAGCGCGGTGGGCAGCCGCCGGACGGCGACGTGGTGGCGATAGGTGAAGTCGGGGCCGTAGCGTTCCAGCGCGCGGGCCGAGCGGGCGATGATCTGCGGGTCGAGCGTGGGCAGCGGCAGCGCCCAGCCGCCGACGTGGCGGAGCGTCCCGGCGCGGCCCCGGGCGCGGCGGCCGGCGGGGCGTTCCTCGATCCGGCGGCGGGCCAGCGCGGTCTCGGCCGTACGGCGGGCACGGGAGAGCACCAGGAGCGCGGAGGCCAGGGTGCCGCCGGACGGCCGGCCGCCGGCCCGGACGAACCCGTCCATCTCGATCGGCACGCCCTCGGGGAGCCGCTTGACGGTGAAGTAGGCGCCCAGGTCGTGCGGAACGGAGTCGAACCCGCAGGCGTGCACGAGTTTCGCGCCGGTCCGCACGGCCCGGTCGTGGTGTCGGAGGTACATCAGGTCGATGAACTCCGGCTCACCGGTGATGTCGGCGTAGTGGGTGCCCGCTTCGGCGCAGGCGGCCACGACGTGCTCGCCGTGCAGGGTGTACGGGCCGACCGTGGTGGCGACGACCCTGGCCTGGCGGGCGACGTCCGCGAGCGAGGCGGGGTCGGTGACGTCGGCGTGCAGCAGCGGCAGGCCGGGGAGTCCGACGCGCTCGGCGACCGCTTCGAGCTTGGCGCGGTTACGGCCGGCGACGGCCCAGCGGACGCCGGGACCGGCGTGGCGGGCGAGGTATTCGGCGGTGAGGCCACCGGTGAAACCGGTGGCGCCGAGGAGCACGATGTCGTACGGGCGATCTTCGGGCATGGGATGAGACTCCCCGCTCCGGGAGCCGCCATGCACCCCGCCGGGATGTCCCTGACGGGTCCGTAGTGTTCCGGGGTGTTTCTGGGCGTTCCGGGGGCCTCCCGGCGCACCGGACCGCACCGGTCCGTCCGGACCGCAGCCCGCCCGGACCACACCGGTCCGTCCGTACCGCACCGGCCCGCCCGGGTCCCGGACGGGCCGGACGCCCGATCCGCGGCGGTTCCCGTCCGGCAGGTTCCAGTCATCTGTCCGATACCGGACGGGAGGTGGCCTCCGTAGCGTTCCAGTCGTGAAACTCATGGAAGCCCTGGGCTCGGCGGTCGAGCTGACGGGAGTCACCAAACGCCACGCGCACGGCGTCGTCGCCCTGGACGACGTGACCGTCTCCTTCGCGCAGGGCACGTTCACCGCCGTGATGGGACCGTCCGGCTCGGGCAAGTCGACGCTGCTGCAGTGCGCGGCCGGGTTGGAAAGGCCGACGTCGGGCCAGGTCACGCTGGACGGCAGGGACCTGACCCGGCTGCCGGAGCGGAAGCTGACGCTGCTGCGCCGCGACCGCGTCGGCTTCGTGTTCCAGGCGTTCAACCTGCTGCCCTCGCTCACCGCGGAGCAGAACGTCGCGCTGCCGCTGAAGCTGGCGGGCCGCCGGGTGGACCACGAGCTGGTACGGCGGAGCCTGGAGGCCGTCGGCCTGGGCGACCGGGCCGGGCACCGTCCCGCCGAGCTGTCGGGCGGCCAGCAGCAGCGCGTGGCCATCGCCAGGGCGCTGGCCGCCCGGCCCGCCGTCCTCTTCGGTGACGAGCCGACCGGCGCGCTGGACACCAACACCAGCCGGGACGTGCTGCGGCTGCTGCGTTCGCTGGTGGACCGGCACGCGCAGACGATCGTGATGGTCACCCACGACCCGGCGGCGGCCGCGTACGCCGACCGGGTGCTGTTCCTGGCCGACGGCCGGATCCGCGGTGAGCTGCTCGACCCGACGGCCGAGGACGTCTCCGCCCGGATGCTGCTGCTGGAGGAGTCGTGCTGAGCGTCGCGTGGAGCACCCTGCGCACCCGGCTGGTCTCCTTCCTCGGCACCTTCCTCGCCCTCGCCCTCGGCACGGCGCTGATCGCCGCGATGGGGCAGTTGCTGGCCGTCACTGTGGACTCCCCCGACCGCGGTCCGCAGCGCTACGCCGCCGCGCCGTTCGTGATCGTGCCGGACGGGCGGGTGCACGTGCGCACCTGGCGGGGCGAGCAGAGCCTGCCCCTGGTGGAGAAGGCCGGTCTGGACGCGGAGCTGGTGGCCCGTTCTCCCGGCGCCGTCGTGGACCGGGCCTTCCCGGCCCGGCTCGCGGGCGGGCCGGACGTGACGGGCCGGCCCTGGGCGGCGCGCCGTACGGCGCCGCAGCGGCTTCTCGCGGGGCGGGCGCCGCGGAGCCCGCGGGAGATCGCGGTGAGCACCGGGGCGCGTGTGGGCGACACGGTGACCGTGCTCACCCGGGCTGGGGCCGAGTCGTACACCGTGGTGGGGGTGACGGACGGCCCGCCCACCGTGTTCTTCACCGACCGGCGGGCCGCCGCCCTGTCGCCGCGCGTCGACGCGCTCGCCCTGTGGAGCGCGCCGGGCGGCGCGCTCCCGCCGGGGACGCGGCTCCTCACCGGGCAGGATCGGGCGCTGGCGGACCCGAGCCGGGAGGACGACGCGCGGGCGCGCGACAACGCCGTCACGATCGTCGGCATCGCCGCCGGGTTCGCCGTGTTCATCGCGGTCTTCGTGGTGTCCTCGACGTTCGCGTTCGCGGTCGCGCAGCGGCGCCGGGAGTTCGCGCTGCTGCGGACCCTCGGCGCGACCCGCCGCCAGGTGCGCCTCATGGTGTACGGCGAGGCGTTGCTCGTCGCCGTGGCCGCCTCCGCGCTGGGCGCGCCGGCCGGTCCGGTGCTCGCCGGGCCCATCCTGGACCGGCTGGTGGGTCTCGGGATGGCGCCGTCGTGGCTGGTGCCGGGCACATACACCTGGCCGTCCGTCACCGCCTTCTGCGTCGGCGCGGTGGTCGCGCTGGCCGGGGTGGCCGTCGCGGCGGCGCGGGCCGGGCGCGTCCATCCGGCGGAGGCCATGCGTGAGGCGGTGGTCGAGCCCGGCGTGATGACCTGGGGGCGCCGGATCCTCGGGGTGGGGCTGCTCGGCTCCGCCCTGGCCTCCATGGTGGTGACCGCGGTGCGCGATCCGCTGAGCGCCGCGAACGACAAGTCCTTCATGCCGGTCGTGATGCTGCTGGTGACGGCCGCCGGGCTGCTCGCCCCGGCCGTCGTGCGGCCCGTCACCCGGCTGGTCGCCGCGCCGCTGGGCCGGCTCCGCGGCGCGGGCGCCACCGTGGTGACGGCGTCGGCCACCGCCTCCGCCCGGCGGACCGCGGCGACCGCGGCGCCCGTGCTGGTCGCGGTCGGACTGGCCACCGCGCTGCTCGGCGCGGCCGCGATGAACGACGCGGCCAAGGCGGCGATGCGGACGGCGCCGGTCAGGGCCGACTATCTGGTGCTGCCCGAGGGGGCGGCGGGCCTGGACGACCGGCTCCTCGGCCGTCTGCGGGACGTGCCCGGCGTGGAGGTCGTCGCCGCGGCGCCGACCGGCGTCTACACCCTTGAGGGCGCGACCGCGCTGATCAGGCGGCCCGCCGAGGCGATGGACCCGGCGGGACTGGTGAACGTGCTGGACCCGCCGGTGACCGCGGGGTCGTTGACGGCGCTGAACGACCGGACCATCGCGGTCTCCGAGACCTGGGAGCTGGCGCTGGGCGACACCGCGAAGCTGTGGCGGGCCGACGGCAGCCAGGTGTCGCTCAAGGTGGTCGCGCTGCTCGGCGCCGGATCCCCGGCCGACTCCTACGTCACCCCCGCGCACGCCTTCTCCGCGCCGGTGACCACCGCGTACGTGCGGCTGCGGCCGGGCACCTCTCCGGACGCGGCCGGGTCCGCGCTGCGGCGCGCCGCGGCCGGGCACGACGTCCGGGTGCTCACCAGGGACGCCTGGGCCCGCGCGACGGGCGACCGGCACGGCTCGGCCAGCCGCCTCGGGCTGCTGGTGGTGCTCGGGATCATCCTCGCCTACACCGCGATCGCGCTGGTCAACACCCTGCTGATGGCGGCGTCGGACCGGACGGCGGAGCGGGCGGCGCTGCGGCTGCTGGGCGCGACCCGCGGCCAGGTGCTGCGGTACGCCATGGGCGAGTCGCTGCTGGTGGTGGCCGTCGGCGTGGTGCTGGCCGCCGCCGTCGCCGCGGTCGGCCTGGCGGGGCTGTGGGGCTCGCTGGTGCAGATCGCCGGGCCGGTCGCGGTCAGCCTGCCGTGGCCCGAGGTCGGCGCGGTGGCCGCCGGGTGCGCGGTGCTGGCGGCCCTGGCCGCCGCGGTGCCGCTGCTGCGCCGGGACTGAACCGGGGCTGCGCCGGGGCCGAGCTGGGGCTGAGCCGCCGCGGCCGGGGCGCGGCGGCGGACCGCCGCTCCGGACCGGAGTCGGGGCCGGACCGGAGTCGGGGCCAGACCGGGGTCAGGGCCGGACCGGAGTCGGGGCCGGAGCCGCTGGGCGGGTGAGTCCGGAGTCCGGTCAGTGGCTTTGGGCGATCACCGTCAGCCGTGGTGGCCGCGTTCCTCGGCGAGGCGGTGCGGCACCCTCGCCAGCCGCAGGAAGGTCACCAGCCCGACACCGCCGACGAGGTTGCCCATGACGGCCCAGCCCAACGCCGCCAGCCAGTCCAGGTAGCCGAACGGAGCCTGGCCGGTGATCAGGGCGGTGAACATCAGGATCGAGTCCAGCACACTGTGGAACAGCTGGCCTCCGGCCAGCAGAGCGCCGAACAACACGGCGGGCACCAACCGGACCCCGAGACTGTCGGTGGCGTGCTGCATCCGGGTCATCAACGTGATCACCATGCCGGCCAGCACCGCCAGAGAGAACGACTGCAGGTTCATCCCCAGATCCGCGAAGTGGGTGCCGGCCTCCACGGCGGTCGGATGCAGCCGGGGAAAGGCCTGCATGATCAACCAGGCGATTCCCCACCCACCGGCCAGGTTGGCCACCAGCGATACCGCCCACAACCTGGCCAGTCCGCCCACGGATCCATGCCGCGCCGCGACCGCGGCCACCGGCACCAGGAAGTTCTCGGTGAACAACTCGCTGCGGGCCAGCACCAGCGCGACGAAACCGATGCTGAACGCCGGTCCGGCCAGAACCGCCGACCCGCTCGCCTCCTTGACCAGCAGGTACGCCAGCACCCCGGTGCCGATGTCGATCCCACCGAGCAGGCCGGTCACCACCAGCGTCGACCACGGCCGCGCCAACCGCCCCGAACCCTCACTGACCAGGCGGTCGAAGGCATCCTCGAGCTCGGGCTCCGGCTCCACCGGGGGCTGCGTCAGCCCGTCACCATGACGGTAACCGGACTCCGAAGACTCACTCACCGAGACGTCATGCCCCTTGCGGCGGCCGCTACCCCTCGCACACCCGGACCTACTCGTCTAGGTCGCGGCGTCGGGGTCCAGGTCCGGGCCGAGACGTGCCAGTTCCACCCGGGAGGAGACGCCGAGCTTGGGAAAGGCCCGGTAGAGGTGGTGGCTGACGGTCTTGGGGCTGACGAAGAGCCTGGCGCCGATCTCCCGGTTCGTCAGGCCCGTCACGGCCAGCCGTACGATCTGCAGTTCCTGGGGCGACAGCGCGGCCAGCCGGTCGGAGGCGGCGGGCGCCGCGGTGGCCTCACCCGCGGCGCGCAGCTCGGCGGCGGCCCGCCGTGCCCACGGGCCGGCGCCGAGCCGCTGGAAGGTCTCCAGCGCGGCCCGCAGGTGGGGCCGGGCGTCGCGCCTGCGACGCTCGCGGCGCAGCCACTCGCCGTAGCCGAGCTCGGCCCTGGCCCGCTCCAGCGGGCGGCCGTGCGGCCGCAGTGCGGCGGAGAAGATCTCGTCGTCCGGCTCCAGCAGGGCACGGCAGCGGGCCAGCACCGCGTCGGCCCAGTCGAGCCGCGCGACGTCCGCCCACTCCGCCAGGCGTTCCAGCGGCTCCTTCGCGCGGTCCGGCAGGCCCGCCCGCACGGCGGCCTCGATCTGGTCGGGGGCGAAGTAGACCGCCTGGATCTGGTGGCGCACCGGCCCGGCCAGGGCGGCCTCCAGCCGGTCCAGCGCCCGCGTGTGGCGGCCGAGACTCAGGTCGAGTGCCGCCAGCGCCCACTCCGACCAGGCCAGGCCGTTGGCGATCCCGGTCGCGGCGAAGTGGTCGGCGCAGCGGACGGCCAGCCCGGCGCAGCGGTCCTCGTCGCCCTCGACGGCGGCGATCCAGGCGAGGATGCCCTCCAGGTAGCCGGTGCGGTGCGGCTGGCCGGTGTCGGTGGCGATGCGCAGCCCCTCCGCGGCGTCGGCGGCGGCGCTGCGGAACCGGCCGAGGTAGAGCTCGGCCCCGGCGAGCGTGACGTAGGCGATCGGCAGCAGGCCGGTCATGCCGAGCGTCCTGCACTCCTCGACCAGCGCGACGGAGATCTGCCGCTGTGTCTCGAACTCGCCGACGAGTCCCGCCACGAACGCGCCGTTGATCCGCAGGCCGTAGGAGCCGCGTTCGATGCCGCGGGCGTCGCGCGCCAGGGGGCGCATGGCCGGCAGCGCCCCGGCCGGGCCGGCGTTCAGCGACACGGCGGCGGCCTCGACCGCGTCCACCGCGGCGTCCAGGCCGTCCTCCGGGCGCAGGCGCAGGCGGCGGAGCCGTGCCGCCGCCTCCTCGACCCGCCGCGGGTCGCTGAGCTGCCAGGCGTTGCGTCCGGCGTCGACGAGCATGAGGCCGGCCGCCGCCGGGTCGAGCTCGGCGACCCGGTCGGCTCCGGAGAGCAGGATGTCGTGCGCGGTGTGGACGGAGCCGCGTTCGAAGGCGATCCTGGCGCGCAGTTCGGCGAGCCTGGCGATGGAGCGCGGCTCCTCGACGAGGCGGACGGCCCGTTCGGCCAGCGCCTGTGCCCGCTCCGGCAGCCCCGCGTCGGCGGCGGCCACGGCCGCCTCGGTCAGCCGCCTGGCCAGCGGCCCGGGATCGGCGGTGAGCTCGGCGGCGCGTTCGAGGGCGGCCGCCGCGGCCGCGTGGCCGTGCCGTTCCCTGGCGCGCCCGGCGGAGCGCTCCAGCGCCGCCGCGGCCTGCTCGTCGGGGCCGAACGCGGCGGCGGCCAGGTGCCAGGCCCGCCTGTCGTCCTCGCCGTCCAGCGCGTCGGCCAGCGCCCGGTGTACGGCGAGCCGCCTGTCGAAGGGGCGGAGTGCGTGGCGGCGGCCCGCATGAGGGGGTGGACGAAGGCGGCGGCGCCCCCGCCGACGGTGAGGAACCCGGCGCGTTCCGCCACGCCGAGGTCCGCCGCGCCCAGCCCGAGCCGTCCGGCGGCGCGCAGCACGGTGCCCAGGTCACCGGTGTCCTCGGCGGCGACGAGGAGGATCATCGACCGGGCGCCGTCCGGCAGCCCCGCGATGCGGGCCTCGTACGCCTCCTGGATCCTGCGGGGCAGCGGCATCGGGGTGAACGGATCGGCGGTGCGCGGCAGCTCGATCAGCGCCAGCGGGTTGCCGCGGCTCTCGGTCAGGACGCGGTTCCTGACCCCCTCGGCCAGGTGCGGGTCGCGTTCGGCCAGCAGCTCGGCCGCCGCCCCGGCGTCCAGCGGTCCCAGCCGCCGCCCCGGCAGGCCGGGGGCGTCGAACCCGTCACGCGCGGCGAAGACCAGCGCGACGCCCTCGGCGTCGAGCCTTCTGGCCGCGAACAGCAAGGCGTCCGCCGACGCCCGGTCCAGCCAGTGGGCGTCGTCCACCAGGCAGAGCAGCGGACCGTCCTCGGCGATCTCCGACAGCAGGGACAGCGTGGCGAGCCCGATGAGGAAGCGGTCGTCCCCGGCGGCGTCGCCCAGGCCGAGCGCGCCGTTCAGCGCGAGCGCCTGCGGCCCGGGAAGCGCCCGGACGCGGGTCAGCTCCGGCCGCAGCAGCTGGTGCAGTGCGGCGAACGGCATCTCGGCCTCGGTCTCCACCCCGGTGCTGCGCAGCACCCGCAAGCCCTCCGCGCGGGCGGCCGCGTACTCCAGCAGGGCGCTCTTGCCGATGCCCGGGTCACCCTGGAGCACCAGGGAGCCGCTGCGTCCGGTCCGCGCCGCCGCCAGGAGGTCGTCGAGGACCCGCTGGTCCTCGTCCCTCCCCTTGAGCGGGGGCGTCGCCGCGGACGCGGGCGGCCCTCCCCCAGGTGAGACCGGCCTGTCGGACGCGGACGGCGGTCGAGCCGGCGGCGGGACGGGCGACGGGGGGCACGGCGTGATCACCGCAGCAGAATAAAACCTGTCCAGGGACCGGGATGGCATCCTCCGGTTCGGCTCAGGAACGCCTCGACCTATAGGTTCGTTGCAAAAAACAGACATTTTCCTGAACGAACGAAGGGTTGGGAACGGTGGAGGTCGAGCAGACGGCGCTGCCCGGAATCGGTTTGCGGCACGAGTTCACCACGCGGTCGGGGCGCCGGGTCGGGGTCGTCTCCCACCGGACGGGACGCCGCGACCTGGTCATATACGACCGCGACGATCCCGACCGGGCATGCGAGGCCGTGAAACTCAACGACGAGGAGGCCGACGTCCTCTGCGAGCTGCTCGGCGCCCCGCGCATCGTGCAGCGCCTCAACGACCTGCACCGGGAGGTCGAGGGCCTGGTCAGCGTCCAGCTCCCGGTGCTGGCCGGCACGCCGTACGCCGGGCGGACCATGGGGGACGCGCGGGTCCGCAGCCGCACCGGCGCCTCCATCGTGGCCGTGGTCCGCGGAGGCCAGGTGTTCGCCAGCCCCGGACCCGACTTCGGGCTCGCCGCCGACGACGTGATCGTCGTGGTGGGCAGTCCGGAGAGCACCTCCGCCGTCGCCGACATCCTCACCAACGGATAGGCCACCGGGTGCACGACATCGCGATACTTTTCCTCGAACTCGGTGCCGTCCTCCTCGGGCTCGGCATCCTCGGCGCGCTGGCCATGCGCGTCGGCATCTCTCCCATCCCGCTCTACCTCCTCGCCGGCCTGGCGTTCGGCCAGGGCGGCATCCTGCCCCTGGCCACCAGCGAGGAGTTCATCTCGGTCGGCGCCGAACTCGGCGTCATCCTGCTGCTTCTCACCCTCGGCCTGGAGTACAACGCCGACGAGCTCCTGACGAGCCTCAAGGGCAACGCCCCGGCCGGCCTCGTCGACCTGGTGCTCAACGCGGCGCCCGGCGCGATCTGCGCGCTGCTGCTGGGCTGGGGCCCGGTCGCGGCGGTCGCCATGGCCGGCGTGACGTACGCCACCTCCTCGGGCATCACCGCCAAAGTCCTGTCGGACCTGGGGTGGATCGGTAACCGCGAGACCCCGGTGGTGCTGTCGCTGCTGGTCTTCGAGGACCTCACCATGGCGATCTACCTGCCGGTCCTCACCGCCATGCTGGCCGGGCTGAGCCTCGCCGCCGGCGCGGTCACCGTGGCGATCGCGCTGGGCACGGTCAGCGTCGTGCTGGTGGTGGCGCTGCGCTTCGGCCGGTTCATCGAGTCCTTCGTCTCCAGCCCCAACTCCGAGGTGCTGATGCTGAAGGTCGTCGGGCTGGCGCTGCTGGTCGCCGGGGTGGCGCAGCAGCTTCAGGTGTCGGCCGCGGTCGGCGCCTTCCTGGTCGGCATCGCGCTGTCCGGGCAGCTGGCCCACGACGCCCAGGCGCTGCTGAGCCCGCTGCGCGACCTGTTCGCCGCGGTGTTCTTCGTCTTCTTCGGGCTGCAGACCGACCCGACCAAGATGGGGCCGGTCGCGGGGCTGGCGGCGCTGCTCGCGCTGGTCAGCATGATCACCAAGCTGCTCACCGGCTTCTACGCCGCCCGGCGGGCGGGGATCGCCCGGGCGGGCCGGGCGCGGGCGGGCATCGCGCTCATCCCGCGCGGCGAGTTCAACATCGTGATCGCGGGGCTGGCGGTCTCGGCGGGGGTCCATCCGGACCTCGGCCCGCTGGCCGCGGCGTACGTGCTCATCCTCGCGGCGTTCGGCCCGCTGGCGGCCCGGCTGGTCCAGCCGCTCATCACCGCCATCGCCAACCGGGCCTGACCCCGGCGGCACCGTACGGCCCGGCGCGCCACGCGCCGGGCCGTACGCATGTCCGGACCGACCGGACCGACCGGCCCCGCCGGCCCCGCCGGCCCCGCGCGTCGGCGGACCCGTCCCCGGACGGGCACCGTACGGCCCGGCCGCCGGGTCCCGGCATCGATCCCCCGGCAGTCCTCGACGGGACCGTCCGTCCCCACCGCGGTCCGCCGATCTGGTAGGCATTTGCGCATGATCCGTTCCCTGGCGCTCCTCACCGCGACCCTCCCCCTCCTGGCGTCCGCCGTCCCCGCCTTCGCGGCGGCTCCGGCCGCGCCACACGTCCCGGCCGGGGTGGCCGCCGGCTACGCGGTCTTCGACCGGCAGACCGGCAGGCTCACCGCCCACCGCGACGCGCACCGGAGGTTCCGGTCGGCCTCGGTGGTGAAGATCATGATCGCCATCGACTACCTGGAGTCGCACCGGAAGGTCCCCGCCCGGGATCTCGCCCTGCTGAAGGTGATGCTGCGGGTCAGCGACGACGACGCGGCGTCGGCGTTCTGGGACCGGGGCGGCAAGGGGAGGCTCATCGAGCGGACGGCGCGGAGGCTGGGGCTGACCGACACCGCTCCGCCGCCCGCCGACAAGCCGGGGTTCTGGGGCTACACCTCGCTGAGCGCGCTGGACACGGTGCGCGTCTACCGCTACCTGCTCGACCGGGCCGAGCCGCGGGTCTCCGACCTGATCCTCGGCCACCTGCGCCGGGCCGGGCAGTGCGGTTCCGACGGCTTCGACCAGTACTTCGGCATCCCCCGCGGGGTCGCCCGGCCGTGGGCGGTCAAGCAGGGCTGGTCGGGGTACGGCCTCAGGCCGCCGGTCCGGTGCCGGCCGTCGTCTCCGGCGGCCCCGGGAGCGCCGGGTTCACCGGGTTCACCGGGATCACAGTCGGTTCCGGTTCCCTCGGCGGTCCCGGCCGCCGCGGAGGCTCCGGCGCCTCCCGGGCGCCCGGCCGGCGCCCCCGCCCCGGCCGGGCCCGTCTCCGGCGTCCCGGTGCCGGTCGCCCCGGCGGACGCCGCCGGGCCGGCCGCCCCCGGGTCCGCGCCCAGGATCGTTCCGGACTACGGCCGACCCGTCTTGCACACCACCGGGCTGGTCGGCCCGAAGGAACGCTGGATCATGGTCCTGCTCACCGCTTACCCCGCCGGGACCTCCTGGCAGCGCTCGACGTCCCAGATCACCCGGCTCGCCCGGGAGGTCTACCGCGCCGGGACCTCCTGAGCCCTCCCGGGAGCGTGTCGTGGCGTCAGCCGACCTCCTTGCGGGCCACCCGTACCGCCCCGGCCGCCACGGGGACGACGATCCAGAGGGCGGCCGACATCGCCAGCCGCGCGGCGCCGCCGCCGGTCATGTCACCGGTCACGAGCGGCGCGACGGTGGTGTTCAGGTCGAGCCACCCGGCCAGGGTCTCGCCGGTGTCGCCGAGCCTGCCGACGACGCTCCACAGCATCGGGTTCACCAGGTAGACCACGATCGCGGCGGGCGCGTTCAGCAGCAGGGTGCCCAGGGCGAGCCCCATGGCGACCATGAGGACGTTCGTCCCGGCCCAGCCCAGCAGGGCAAGGAGGTTCATCTCCCAGACGGCCGGGACGCCCCGGACGGCGGCGACCACGGCCGTCGCCGGCACCGCGGCCAGCGCCGACAGCAGGGACGCCGCCAGGGCCGCGGCCACCGCCGGCACGTACTTGGCCGCCAGCACCCGGCCGCGCCGGGGTTCGAGGGTGAACGTGGTCAGGGCCGTGCGGTGGCTCCACTCGCCGGTCACCGCGAGGATGGCGAGCACGGGCATCAGGGTGGCGATGGGCATCCCGGCGGTGAAGGCCAGGGTCTGCAGCTTCGGGTCCGTCACGAAGCCGCGGCCCGCGACGCCCGCGAGCACCAGGGCGGCCAGGACCGCGGTCATGATCTTCCCGCTGCGCGTGTCGGCGAGCTTGCGGGTCTCCACCACCAGCAGGCGGCGGAACGGGATCGGCGCGAGGACCCGCTCGGCGCGGCTCGTGCCGCCCGTGCCACCCGCGCCGCTCATGCCGCCCACGCCACCCATGTCGCTCATACCGCTCATGCCGCGCCCCGGTCGGCGTGCGCGGTCAGCTCGATGAAGGTCTCCTCCAGGCCGCGGTCCCGGCCGAGCTCGGCGGCGGTGCCCTGGGCGAGGACCCGGCCCCGGCCGATCATCACGATGTGGTCGGCCACCTGCTCCACCTCGTGCAGCAGGTGCGAGCTGAGCAGCACCGCGCGCCCGGAGGCGGCGAGGTCGCGGATCAGCCCGCGCAGCCAGCGGATGCCCTGCGGGTCGAGGCCGTTGGCGGGCTCGTCCAGGACGAGGACCTCGGGCTCGCCGAGCAGCGCCTCGGCGAGCCCGAGGCGCTGCCGCATGCCCAGCGAGTAGCCGCCGACCGTCCGGCGGCTCTCCCGGCCGGACAGCCCGACCAGGTCGAGGGCCTCCTCGACCCGTGTCCCCGGCAGGCCGAGCGCCGTCGCGGTCAGGGTGAGGACCTCCCTGCCGGTGCGGCCGGGATGCCGGGCGTCGGCGTCGAGCAGCGCGCCGACCCGGGCGGCCGGGCGGTCCAGTTCGCCGTACGGCCGGCCGAGCACGGTGGCCGAGCCGGAGGTGGCCCGGGAGAGGCCGAGGAGGATGCGCAGGGCCGTCGACTTCCCGGCGCCGTTGGGCCCGAGGAAGCCGGTGACGCTTCCCGGGCCGACGGCGAAGGACACGTCGTCGAGCGCCTTCACCCCTTTGTAAACCTTGCTGACGCGGTTGAATTCGATCACGGAACCAGTCCACCGGACCGGGGGGCCGGCGGTCATCGGACCGGGGTGGACGGCCGGCGGACCCGGGGCGATTCGGCGTCGCCGCGATTGTGGACCTTCGGCCACCCCGATGTATACCCGGGTCGCTGAGGAGCGGGCCCGCGCGGTGCATAGGCTGTGGGGCCGTGGACGACCGTACGGAGCACCAGCCGCCCCTGACGTGGCGGGACTCCGCGCTGCGCTACCTGTGCGCCGCGGTGCCGATGCTGTTCTTCGGCGCCCTCATGGTGATGACCGCCTCCGGGAAGCCCGATCGCCTCGGGGAGGCGCTGGTCGACGCGGGGCTGGGCGTGGCCGGGCTGGTCCTGCTGCGATGGCGGCGCCGCCTGCCGTGGCAGACCGCGTTGGCGACCGCCCTGCTGACGGCCTTCTCCGCCACCGCCACCGGCCCGGCCTACGTCGCCTACGTGTCGCTGTGCACGCACCGCCGGTGGCGCCGGATCGTCCCGGTCGCGGCCGTCTTCTGGCTGTGCCTGACGGCCTACGCCGCCTGGCACGGCATCGACCAGAGGACGGTCGTCTCCACGGTGACCGGCGCCGCGATCCTCGGCGGGCTGACCGTCTTCGGCCTGTACCTGCGCGGGCTGCGCGACCTGGCCGCCTCGCGGCGGGAGGCGGCGCTGGCCGCCGAGCGCGAGCAGGCGCAGCGGGTCGAGCAGGCCAGGCTCGCCGAACGCGTCAGGATCGCCCACGAGATGCACGACGTCCTGGCGCACCGGATCTCCCTGCTGGCGATGCTCGCGGGCGGCCTGGCGTATCGGACGGACCTCACCGCCGGGGAGAGCCGCGAGGTGGCGCTGGCGATCCAGGAGAACGCGCACCAGTCGCTGAACGAGCTGCGCGCCGTACTCGGCGCCCTTCGGTCCGAAGACGCCTCCGGTGCCCCGCAGGCGCCGCAGCCGGGGCTGGACCGGCTGGGCGACCTGTTCGACGAGGTGCGGGCGGCGGGCCAGCGGATCGAGGTGACCGACGCCGTCGAGGACCGGGGGTCGCTGCCGGCGCAGACCGGCCGGCACGCCTACCGGATCGTGCAGGAGGCCCTGACCAACGCCCGCAAGCACGCGCCGGGCAGCCGGGTGCGGGCCGAGATCGGCGGACGCCCCGGCGACGGCCTGCGGATCCGGGTGAGCAACCCGGCGGCGCCGGGGACGCCCGCCGGTCCCGGCGGGCGGCTGGGGCTGGTGGGCCTGGCCGAGCGGACCCGGATGGCCGGCGGCACCCTCAGCCACGCCGTACGAGACGGGTGCTTCGTCCTCGACGCCCGGCTGCCGTGGGAGGCTTGACCGGTGATTCGGCTGGTGATCGTGGACGACGACCCGATGGTGCGGACCGGGTTGCGCCTCATCCTGGGCGGCGAGCCCGACCTGGAGATCTCGGGCGAGGCCGGGGACGGCCGGCAGGCCATGGAGGTGATCCGCGACCTGCGGCCGGACGTGGTGCTGATGGACATCCGGATGCCCGGCCAGGACGGGCTGACCACCACCGAGCTGCTGCTGAGGCGGCCGGACGCGCCCCGGATCCTCGTGCTCACCACCTTCGACGCCGACGACCTGGTGTTGCGGGCCCTGCGGCTCGGCGCGGCCGGGTTCCTGCTGAAGGACACGCCGCCGCCGAAGATGGTCGAGGCGGTCCGCGCCGTGACGAGGGGCGAGCCGGTGCTGTCGCCGAGCGTCGCGCGGCAGGTGATCGCCGCGGCCACCGGCGGTCCCGAGCCGCGGGGCCCGGAGGCGCGGCGGGAGCTGGCCAGGCTCACCGAGCGCGAGCGCGAGGTCGCGGTCGAGGTGGCCCGGGGCAGCTCGAACGCCGAGATCGCGGGGCGCCTGCACATGAGCGTCGCGACCGTGAAGGCGAACATCACCCGGATCTTCGCCAAGCTGGAGACCGACAACCGGGTCCACGTCGCCATGAAGGTGCGCGACGCCGGCCTCCTCTGATCCGCCCTCCGCCCCCTGCCGTCGTTCCCGGCCGGTCCGCGCCGGCGGCCCGTCGCCGCCGGGCCCCGTACGGAGATCAGGGCGGCCGTACGGTGGCCCGGGCCACCCGGGGACGTTCGTCAGCATATGCTGACAAGCGGGCCGCGTCAGCATATGCTGACAGCATGACGACGGTAACCGAACTGGCCGAGGCCACCACCGGCGAGGACCCGGTGACGGCGCTGGCCGCCGTGGCGGCCCTGCGGCGGCTCCTGGAGGAACTGGAGGCCGCGCACGTCACCGAGGCCCGCTCCCAGGGCGCGTCGTGGGAGGCCATCGCGGCGGCGCTCGGCGTGAAACGGCAGACGGCGCACCGCAAGCACGCGCACCGGATCATCGACGGCGGGAGATGAGGATGTTCGAGAGGTTCACCCCCGAGGCCCGGCGGACGGTGGTCCGGGCCGGCCTGCTGTCGCTCGACGCCGGCCGCACCGCCCTCGACGACGACATGCTGCTGCTCGCCCTGGCCGAGGCGTGGCCGGTGGGCGGCTTCGCGGTGTCCCCGGACGCCGTCCGCGCGCTGCTGCCGGTGAACCCGGCGGACCGCCCGGGCGACCGCGACCTGCTGGCCGGCCTGGGCATCGACCTGGACGAGATCCGCCGCAGGCTCCCGGCCCGCCGCGCCGACCCGGCCGCGTGGCGGCTGCGCCGGCCCCGGACGCGCCCGCTGCGCGTGACGCTCTCCGGTCCGGCCGGCGACCTCCGGCTCACCGTCGCGGCCCGCAAGGCCGTCGAGGTCGCCCTGCACCACGGCGCCCGCCGTACCGGGGGCGGGGCCACGGACGAGGACCTGGTGAGGGGTCTGCTGGCCGACGGCTCCGGCGCCTCGGCGGCGATCCTGCGCCGCCTCGGCGTCGACCTCCACGGTCTCGCCGGAAGGCTGTGGCCTCTCCGCGCGTCCGCCTGACCACCGGGCCCACCCCCGTACGGCGACGCCGCGCGGCGGGCGTGGCGCCACACGGCGCGGGAACGGGGCCGGGCGGTTCCCCGGCCCCGCCGGGCCGCCGTACGGGACGCCGGGGCCGGTCAGCCGGTCAGTCCGTCGCTGTGGCGGCGCCGAGCAGATCGCGGATCCGGCCGGTGGCCTCGGCGAACGGGGGCTGCGACATCGTCTCGGCGTAGTCGCGGGAGCCGGGCAGGTCGACGTCGATGATCTCGGCGACGGTTCCCGGCCGCGCGGTCATCACCAGGACCCGGTTGGCGAGGTAGACCGACTCGGCGATGGAGTGGGTGACCAGGAGCACGGTCGTGCCGGTCTCCCGCCAGATCCGGTGCAGCTCGACGTTCATCTGCTCGCGGGTGAGCGCGTCGAGCGCGCCGAACGGCTCGTCCATCAGCAGGACCGGCGGGCGGTGCAGCAGCGCCCGGCACAGCGCCACCCGCTGCTGCATGCCGCCCGACAGCTCGTGCGGCAGAGCGTCCTCGAAGCCGGTGAGCCCGGTCATCTCGATCAGCTCGTCCGCCCTCCGGCCCGCCTCGGCGGCCGGCATCCCGCGCATCTCCGCCTGGAGCAGGATGTTGCGGCGCGCGGAGCGCCACTCCAGCAGGGCGGCGCGCTGGAACACGTACCCGATGTCGTGCCTGGTGCTGCCGACCGCCTCCCCGAAGAGGCGCACGCCGCCCGCCGACGGCCGCAGCAGGCCGGAGACCAGCTTCAGCAGGGTCGACTTGCCGCAACCCGAGGGGCCGACGATCGAGACGAACTCGCCGGGCGCGACGCTCAGCGAGACGTCGCGCAGCGCGGTCACCTCCTTCTTCTTGGCCCTGAACCGGACCGCGACGGCGTCGAGCTCCACCGCCGCGACCGCGGTCGCGGCACCGGGCGTGCGCTCGGCCTCCAGGTTGCCTTTCATC
This sequence comes from Streptosporangium sandarakinum, assembly GCF_050942225.1. NCBI lineage: Bacteria > Bacillati > Actinomycetota > Actinomycetes > Streptosporangiales > Streptosporangiaceae > Streptosporangium > Streptosporangium sandarakinum. The sequence continues at coordinate 3,514,101 of NZ_CP192034.1, read as the reverse complement.
CCCATCCCTCCAACGTGGTCTCCCCGGCCTTCCGGCCCCCGGGCTTTCCCACCCCAGGGGTCTTCTCCGCCCCTGAGGGCTCTCCGGCCCCGGGCTCGCCGGCTCCGGGAAGGAAGCCGGCGTGCCCGCCGCCCGAGGGGCGGCGCGCTCACCCCTTCGGGGTGACGCTCTCGTCCCAGTAGGCGGCCGGCGCCTCGGCCTTGGTGATCACACCCGCCTTGACGAAGGTGTCGATCGTCGCCTGCCAGTCCGCGGCGGTGTTGACGCCCGGGGCCATGCCCTTGGTCGCGTCGGTGTGCAGCAGCGTGACGGTGGTCTTGAACTGGTCGAGCAGCACCTGCTTGCCGGGGAGCTGCTCGGAGGCGCCGTCCATCGCGTCCACCGCGGCCTGCGGGTCCTTCTCGGCTGCGGCCCACGCCTCGCTGGTCGCCGCGACCATGCGCTTGACCAGGTCGGCCCTGCTCTCCAGGTTCTTGGTGGAGGTCAGCAGGCCGTTGCTGTAGAAGTTGAGGCCGAACTCGGAGAAGCGCAGGTAGGAGACCTTCTTGCCGGCCTTCTCCTGCATCGTCGGCCCCTGGTCGGAGGCGTAGCCGAGCAGGGCGTCGGCCTGGCCGGAGATCACCGCGGCGATCTTCCCCGCCGGGTCGGTGTTCTGCAGCTGCACGTCGTTCTCGGCGAGGCCGTTCTGCTTGAGGAAGGCCGGGAACGTCCTGGACAGCGCGTCACCGGCGGTGATGGCGATCTTCTTGCCCTTGATGCCGGCGGGTTCGGTGATGTTCTTCTCGTCGAAGAACTGCACGGAGGCCGGGGTGGTCTGCAGGTAGACCCCGAGGCTCTTGACCGGGACGCCCTGGGAGACGGAGGCCAGCAGCGCGGGGGTGTCGCCCCAGCCGAAGTCGGTCTGCCCCGCCCCGGTGGCCTGGATGGTCTTCTGCGAGCCCTGGCCGGCCTGGATCTTCAGGTCGATGCCGTGCTTCTCGAAGACGGCCTGCTTCTTGCCGAGGTAGAACGGCGCGTGCTCGCCGTATGGGTACCAGTTGAGCGTGAGCGTCACCTGGTCGAGTTCCTTGCCCGACGCGCTGGTGGTCGTGCCGCCGTCCTCGCCGCCGCAGGCGGTGAGGAGGAGGGCCGGCAGCAGGGCGGCGATGGCGATCCGGGATTTCACGGGGGTGCCTTCCTTGGGGGGTCGGTGGCCGGTTCGAGGCTTCAGAGGGTCGTGGTCGCGGCCTCGCCACACCGGCTGGCGTGCCAGGGCAGCATCAGCTGCTCGGCGATCTCGACGAGGACGAACAGCACGACGCCGATCAGCGACATCACCAGCAGCCCCGCGAACAGCATGGGGGTGTCGAGGTTGCCGTTGGCCTGCAGGATCACGAAGCCCAGCCCCTCGTTCGCGCCGACAAACTCGCCGACCACGGCGCCGGTCACCGCGAGCGTGACGGCCACCTTCAGGCCGGAGAACAGGTGCGGCAGGGAGGCGGGGAAACGGATCTTGGCGAAGGTCTTGAGCGGGCTCGCGCCCATGGTGGCGGCGAGCTGGAGCATCTCGGGGTCGACGGACTTCAGGCCGGTCACCATGGAGATGACGACGGGGAAGAACGCGATCAGCACGGCGACGACGACCTTGGGGGTCAGCCCGAACCCGAGCCAGACCACGAACAGCGGGGCGATGGCGATCTTGGGGATGACCTGCGCGAAGAGCAGGACGGGGTAGAGCGTCTTCTCCACGGTCGTGGAGTAGACCATCACCACGGCCGCCAGGACGCCGATGACGACGGCGATGACGAAGCCGAGGACGGTCTCGTAGGTGGTCACCCAGGTGTGCTGCCAGAGATACGACGACTTCTCCGCCATCACCCCCAGGGTCGTCCCCGGCGACGGAACGAGGTAGGGCGGCACCAGCTGGGTGGAGGTGATCGCCCACCAGACGGCGAAGCAGGCGATGAGCAGCGCGACCGGCCGCCAGCTCCGTTCGAGGACGGCGAGCAGCCGCCCCTCGGACCCGCCGGGGTTCATGCTCATGATGAGCACCCTCCTTTCGCCCGCGTACGGGCGCGGCCCGCGTGCAAGCGCTTTCTGTTGACCTGAAAGCGCTGTCAGAAAGCGCTTTCCGGTGTACGGTAGGGGCCACCTCACATACGGGTCAAGAGGAGGTGATGGAGGAATTGGACAAATGGTCGCAGGTGACCCTCAACGACGTCGCCCGTGAGGCGGGGGTCTCTTCCGCCACCGCCTCCCGCGCGCTGAACGGCACCACCCGCGTGCGCGCCGACCTCCGCGAGCGGGTCCTGGCCGCCGCGGAGCGGCTCGCCTACACCCCGAACGCCCACGCCCAGGCCCTCGCCCGCGCCTCCAGCCAGGCGGTGGGCGTCATCTGCCACGACGTCAGCGACCCCTACTTCGCGGGGATCTCCGGCGGGGTCATGCGCGCCGCCGCGGAGCACGACCTCCATGTGATCATGGGAAGCACCTTCCGCGACCCGGCCCGCGAGCTGTCCTATGTCTCCATGATGCGCGGCCAGCGCGTCCGGGCGATCCTGCTGACCGGCTCGGGGTTCGAGGACCGTGCCTGGCAGGGCGCGATGCGCGAGGAGCTGGCCCGGTGCGCCGCGGCGGGGACGCGCATCGCCGCGGTCAGCCGTCACCGCGGCCTCCGCGTCGACTCGGTCCTGCCCGAGAACCGCGCCGGGGCCGCCGCGCTGGCCAGGGCACTGCTCGGCCTCGGCCACCGCGACTTCGCCGTGCTCACCGGACCGCCGGTCATCACCACCGTGGTGGACCGCCTCGCCGGCTTCCAGGAGGCGCTCGCCGAGGCGGGGGTGAGGATCGCCCCGGACCAGATCGTGGAGGGGGCCTTCAGCCGCGACGGCGGCCACCGGGCCGCCTCCGAACTGATCGCCCGCGGCCTGCGCGCCACCTGCGTCTTCGCCTCGACCGACATCATGGCGGTCGGCGCGCTGGCCGCCTTCCGCGGCCACGGCCTGTCCGTGCCCGGCGACGTCTCGCTGGCCGGGTTCGACGACATCCCGGTGATCGGCGACCTGACGCCGCCGCTGACCACCGTGGCGCTGCCGCTGGAGGAGATCGGCAGGCGCGTCATGGCGCTGGCCCTGCGGCCCGCCACCGCCGGGCGCAGCCGCGTCGAACGCGTCCCGGGAACCGTCGTGCTGCGCGCGAGCACCTCGGCCCCCGCCGTACGACCACTGCGGGAAAGGTCCCCGCGCCCGCTCACCGAGACCCCGGGCTGACGCCCGCGCCGTTTCCCTTCGCCGCACCGGAGGCGGGGCCACGGGTCAGGCGGTCTCCACGACCTCGCCGGGCCTGCCGGGCGGGGTGAGGCCGCGCCCGTCGCCGTTCCCGCCGTCGTGGTCGCCGCGGCCGTGATCGCCGCCACGGTCGCGGTTCCCGTCGTGGTCCCGGCCCTCGCCGTGCTCGTCATGCTCGTCCAGGAGGGTCTCCTCGTCGAAGGGGACGCGGCCGGAGAGCACCTCGGCCGCGCGTTCCCGGTCGAACTCGCCGGTCCAGGTGCCGATCAGGACGGTGGCGACCGAGTTGCCCGCGAAGTTGGTCAGCGCCCGCGCCTCGGACATGAAGCGGTCGATGCCGACGATCAGGCCGACGCCGTCCACCAGCGCGGGACGGTGCGACTGCAGGCCGCCCGCGAGTGTCGCCAGGCCCGCGCCGGTGACGCCGGCCGCGCCCTTGGATGCGATGATCATGAAGGCGAGCAGGGAGACCTGCTCGCCGACCGAGAGCGGGGCGCCGGTGGCGCTCGCGATGAACAGGGTGGCCATCGTGAGGTAGATGGCGGTGCCGTCCAGGTTGAACGAGTAGCCGGTCGGCACGGTGATGCCGACGACGGGGCGGCTCACCCCCAGGTGCTCCATCTTGGCGATCAGCCGGGGCAGGGCCGACTCCGAGGAGGAGGTCGACAGGATGAGCAGGAACTCCCGGCCGAGGTAGCGCAGCAGGGACAGCAGGTTGACCCGCGCCACCAGCCACAGCAGCGGCCCGAGGACGCCCAGCACGAACACCAGGCAGGTCACGTAGAAGGCGAGCATGATGAGGCCGAGGCTGCGGAGCGCGTCCACGCCGGTGGCGCCGACCACCGAGGCCATCGCGCCGAAGGCGCCGACCGGGGCGGCCCACATGATCATGGCGAGGATGCGGAAGACGAGCCGCTGGATGTGGGCGACGCCGTTCAGGACGGGGACGCCGCGCTCCCCCATGGCCTGCAGGGCGAACCCGGCGAGCAGGGCGACCAGGAGGGTCTGCAGCACCTGCCCCTCGGTGAACGCCGACACCAGCGTGGTCGGAATGATCCCGAGCAGGAAGGAAACGGTGTCGCTCTCGCCGCCCTTGGCCGCCTCGGCTTGAGCCGACTTGCGCAGCTCGTCGGTGAGCTGGAGGCCGTGGCCGGGGTCCACCAGGTTGCCGACGACCAGGCCGATGGCCAGCGCGACGGTGGACATGACGAGAAAGTAGCCGATCGCCAGGCCGCCGACCCGGCCGACCTTGGCGGCCTGCGCGACGGAGCCGACGCCGAGCACGATGGTGCAGAAGATGATCGGGCTGATCATCATCTTGATGAGGCTGACGAAGGCCGTGCCCAGGGGTTTCAGCGCCGTACCGAGATCCGGGGCCAGCAGTCCTACGGCGATGCCGGCGATCACCGCCAGGACGACGGCCAGGTACAGGTAGCGAGTCCGGTCTCGGGACATGGGCGGAGGGCCTCCGATCCTCGATGCGAAGTCGTCAGATGACTATGCACCTCGGATGTGACCCATGTCACCCTCACGCCGCCATTACGGACATCGGACCGGCGGCGGGCACGCGGCGGCCGGCACGCGAACCCGGCCGCGGGCGACGGGTCCGGGCGATCCGTCAGACCGCCCGGAAACAAGGCTCCGGGAGGGGGGAGCCTCCGAGTCAGCCGCCGTGGTTCAGCGGCTCACGGGGAGCGTCGATGATCACGTCGGAGAAGATGTCCACCATCAGGGCGATCAGCCCGCCGACGGCGGCGATCCCGACCCCCACCCAGAACATGATCCAGCTGGGTCCGGCGCACAGGCCCACTCCGCCGACCGTGAACCCGGCCAAAATAACGAGCACCGCAAGCCAAGACTTGGGGCTTCCTCCGTGGCTTCCAGCCATGAGCCTTATCTGTCCTTTCTGTGCATCAACGATGCGTGTCGTCCGCGGCGGCGATCACCCTGGTCAGCACCCGGTGGAGCTCCTGCAGCTCCTCCAGGTCCATACCCAGTCGCCGGGCGACGGACGGCGGGATCCTCTCAGCCTCACTCCTCAACTGCCGGCCCTCCGGAGTGAGCGTGATCGCCAGGACGCGTTCGTCCCGGCTGTCACGCCGCCGCCGGAGGTAACCGATCGCCTCAAGTCTTTTGAGGAGCGGTGACAGCGTACCGGGGTCGAGTCTCAGTAGCTTGCTCAGCTCCTTCACAGAGAGCTGGTCGTGCTCCCACAGGGCGAGCATCACGAGATACTGCGGGTGGGTCAGCCCCATCGGCTGCAGCAGCGGCCGGTAGACCCCGATGACGCCGCGCGAGGCCACCGCGAGGGCGAAGCACACCTGTCGTTCCAGGCGCAGCGCCTCGGTCATATCACTCACATGCACCTCCAACCGACATAGTAAGGTAATTGGTGTACAAAGCATTGCGGCACCAAGCATCACCAGCCCTGAGGAGCTCCATGTTCAACCGCAAGCCGATCGAGGAGCGGATCGCCGAACGCCAGGCGGGGCGTTCCGAGCTCCGCGAGGGCAAGTACTTCGAGCACGGCCCGGCGAGGTTCGTCTTCCTCTTCGTGATCATCTTCGTGGTGCTCGGCCACCTGGGGGGCCTGGTGCTATTGATGATCATGGACATGAACTGAGCCCCCGCTCCCCCTGCCTTCCACTCCCCCGCCTTCCGCGCCGTCGGCGGCCCTCGCCGTACGCCGGGGCCCGTCCTCCGTACCGCACCCGCCCGGTCCGACCTGGCCCGGCGCGCATGAGCCTGCACGGACCCACATGGGCCCGTACAGGCCTGGCGCTCGTTCGTGCGCGTATCTAGAGTGATCAAGGCAGAAACGATCAAAAACGCGCGGTGACGGGAGCGGGCATGGGCGACGACCTGCGTATCGGGGTGGCGGGATACGGCATGAGGGGGTCGCTGGCTCGCGAGGCGCACCGGCCGGGGAACGGCAGCGCGGTGGTGGCCGTGTGCGACCCCGCCCCGGAGGCCCGTGAGCGCGCCCGCGCCGACTTCGGCCCCGGCACGCGCGTCACCGCGGACCTCGCCGATCTCCTGACCCCGGACGTGGACGCGGTGATGATCCTCACCCCCGACCACGCGCACCTGGAGCCGGCGCTGGCCGCGCTGCGGGCCGGGAAACCCACACTGGTGGAGAAACCCCTCGCGACCACCGTTGAGGACTGCGACCTGATCCTCCGTACGGCGCGCGACCACGGCGCCCGGCTGTACGTGGGGCACAACATGCGCCACATGCCGGTCGTGCGCGTCATGCGGCGGCTCATCACCGAGGGCGCGATCGGCGAGGTCAAGGCGGTGTGGTGCCGTCACTTCGTCGGGCACGGCGGCGACTTCTACTTCAAGGACTGGCACGCCGACCGCCGCAACACCACCGGCCTGCTGCTGCAGAAGGGCTCCCACGACATCGACGTGATCCACTGGCTGGCCGGGGCCAGGACGGAGCTGGTCAGCGCCATGGGCGCGCTGACCGTCTACGGCCGGGTCACCGACCGCTCCCCCGGGACGCCGTCCGGCTGGTACGACCCGGAGACCAACTGGCCCCCGCTCGCCCAGCGGGGACTGAACCCGGTGGTGGACGTCGAGGACCTGTCCATGATGCACATGCGCCTGGAGAACGGCGTCCACGCCGCCTACCAGCAGTGCCACTTCACCCCCGACTACTGGCGCAACTACACCGTCATCGGCACCGCGGGCCGCCTGGAGAACTTCGGCGACCACGGAGAGGGGGCCGTGGTGCGGGTGTGGAACGCCGGGCGGCGCGACTACGACCCCGAGGGCGACCTCCAGGTGCCCGTCGAGGTGGGCGCCGGCGGCCACGGCGGCGCGGACGAGGCGCTGGTCGGCGAGTTCGTCCGGTTCGCCGCCGAGGGCGGACCGACCGACACCTCCCCCGTGGCGGCGCGCGACAGCGTCGCGGCGGCGGTCCGCGCCACCGAGTCGCTGCGGGACGGCTCCGTCCCCCGGGAGGTGCCGCCGGTCGCGCCGGACCTGGCCGCCTACTTCGCCGCCGGGCAGGTCTGACCGACGGCGGGCCGCCCACGCCTCGGCCCTTCAGCCGGGCCGGACCGCACCCCGCGTCCGGCCGGGCTCGTCTCCCGGCCAGCCGGGCGGTGTTCCGGACATGAGAAGATGATGTTCCGGTCGGCCGAAGCCGGGCCGCCCCGAGACCAGGAGGTTCGTATGCCTGACGTCACGCCGGAGCCCGACGGCACCGAGAGCACCCGGGCCGTCGAAGGCGCCGACGGTGCGGAGAGCACCGACGACGAGCTCAAGCGCAAGTTCCGCGAGGCCCTGGAGCGCAAGAAGCAGGCCCAGATGGAGCTGAACAGCGGTGGCCGCGGCAACGGCGCCTCGAAGATCCACGGGTCCCAGGGCCCGGCCGGGGGCAAGCGCTCCTTCCGCCGCAAGAGCGGCTGACCCGCGAGGGTGGCTGAGCCGCGGTCAGCCGGCCGCGGCCAGCCGGGCGTCGAGCGCGTCGAGGTCGGGGAGGAACCACACGTGCTCTCCCAGGTTCGACTCGTGGACGAGGGCGCGCAGGGCCGAGCTGGCCGCCAGGTGCCGGGAGATGTCCCCGACGACGGCCAGCCGCAGCCGGTGGTTCACGAACTTCTGCATGACCTCGCCGGCGAAGCGGGTGCCCAGGGAGAAGAAGTGCCCGTCCAGCCGGCTCGCGGGCACGGCCACCACCTCGGCGCCGAGGAACGCCGCACCGATCAGGTCCAGCGCGTCCTCCATCGTGGCCACCGGCGGCCCGGCCGGGTCGCACACCAGCACCGGCACCCCGGACAGTTCCCGCATGTCGTCAGGCACCGCCGGCCTCCTTGGCCGGCGCACCAGCGGCCTCCTCGGTGAACGCGCCATCGGCGTCGCCGGGCGCGGCCTCGGGTGAGCCGCCGATCTCCCCGCGGAACGGACCGGCGTCGCCACCGTGTGCGGCCTCAGGCGAGAGGAACGCCGAGACGGACCCGGCCTGGCCGAGGATCGCGTGCCCGACCTCGGGCAGCACGTTCACGACGGCGTGCGGGACGCAGCGGCGCACGCGGCGGGCGGTCTCCGCGGAGTCGAACATGACATCGCGGCCGCCGACCGTCACCAGCACGGGCACGGTCAGGCGGCGCAGCGTGTCGTCGGGGAACACCGGCAGCCGCTCCATACGCGGCTTGAACTCCGTGAAGGTCAGCATCAGGGAGTCGAGGACCGGCCCGGCCTGCGGTGACTTCAGGCCGGTGGCGATCCGCGCCGACCGGCGCAACCCGCGGCGCCCGAACAGGCGCAGCGGCAGCGCCCTGACCATCCAGCCCGTCTTCTGCCGGCCCAGGCCGCCGGGGCACAGCAGGGCCAGGCGCGTCACCCGCCGCGGGCGGCGGACGGCGTAGTCCAGCGCCACCCAGCCGCCGAGGGAGGTTCCGACGATCGAGGCGGCGGTGACCCCGAGGCCGTCCAGCACGTCGTCCAGCCACAGCGCGTGGGCGTCGGAGTCCAGGGGCGGGCGCGACGGCGCGCTCAGGCCCGGCTCGCCGATGAGGTCCACGGCGTAGGTGCGGAAACGCCGCGTCCAGGTGGTGACGTCATCCCGCCACATCGTCGCGTTCGCCCCCGCACCGTGCAGCAGCACCATGGGCGGTGCGCCCTGCGGGCCGGAGACGACGACGAAGGTCTCGCCCTGGCGGGTGGGCACCCGTACCTGCTCGGCGGGGACCGGCCAGTCGTCCAGCGCCTCCCGGTACCGGCGCCGGATCTCCTCCGCGCCGGCCTCGGACCGGTAGATCGCGCTCATGTCGCGAGCACCCCCTCCATGTAGTCGAGCAGCCGTGCGGTGTCCCGCAGGCCGCCCAGGACGATGACCTTCATCCGGGCCCTTTCCTCGTCATAGGTCGTCTCGACCCGAAACGGCTGGTCACCGAGGCGGCGGTCGGTGGCCGCGGCCATCAGGAGGGTGGACAGGCGGTCGGCCGTCTCACGGCTGACCGCGTCGATCTCCACGATGGCCGACACGTCGGTGTGCCGTCGCCGCGCCGTCTCACCCGGCGGCGGAGGCACCGGGCGGCCGGTGAACGCCTCCAGGTCCTCATGCGCGATCCGGTACTGCTTGCCGATGCGGACCGCGGCGAGCCGCCCGTCCCGCACGTAGTTGCGGACGGTGCGCACGTGCAGGCCCAGGTGCTCGGCGACCTGCTCCACGGAGTAGAAGCGATCTGCCATGTGAATACCTTATCTTCCTCTTAGGGAGAGAATAACAGAGTATTTTGCGGAAAATAGGGAGCGTTGGAGTACGACCGGGAGGCCGGAGGACCAGGCAAGGATCAGATGAGGACCAGGCGAGGACCAGGCGAGGACCGGGCAAGGGCCAGGTGAGGGCTAGGTGCCGGCTTCCGGGGCAAAGGGAGACGAGAAGACCCCTTTTTCGTTTCCCCTGAGGACCGGAGGTGGCGGACATGGCAGACACGGTGGCGGACGTCCCGATCGTGGTGGTCGGTCTGATGGGCGCCGGCAAGACCAGCGTCTCGGAACTGCTGGGCGAGGCCCTGAACCGGCCGGTGCGCGACAGCGACGACTACCTTGAGAAGCGCTACGGCATCACCGCGGCGGCGATCGCCGAGACCGCGGGCGTCACCGAGCTGCACGCCCGCGAGGCCGAGCACCTGCTGGACAGTCTCGCCGAACGGCCCGCGCCGATCATCGCCGCCGCGGCCAGCGTCCTGGACGACCCGCGATGCCGGGAGGCGCTCAAACCGGCCCTGGTGGTGTGGCTGGACGCCGAGCCCGAGTTCATCGCCAAGAAGATCGAGGAGAAGCCGCACCGCCCCCGTTTCGGCAAGAAGCCGCTGGATCTGGCGAAGGAACTGTACGAACGCCGGGCCGCGTCCTTCGCCGAGGTGGCCGACCTGCACTTCAAGCGGCCGAAGATGTCCAAGCACGAGGTGGCCCACGCCATCCTGGACCACCTGAAGAAGCAGGCCGGGTAGCGGGGACCGCGCTGGCCGGGTGGTCCGGCGAACGCTTCGCGGCCCCACGGGACGTCCGTCCCGCGGGGCGCGGCGGTTTCCGGGTGACCGGACCCACAGGGCGGCGGTCTCCCCGGACGATCAAGCCCACAGGCCGGTGGCCTCCAGCGCCTCCTCCGGTGAGGAGACGTGCCTGACTCCGGGGACCGGACGCCCCTCGTGGTCGAGGATCCGCCACCCGCCGAGCTGGACCACGGGGACGCGGCCGTGGCGCATCGCGAGCGCCAGCTCCGACAGCGTCCCCCACGACCCGCCGATGACGATCACGGCGTCGCCGGAGTTGGCGATGATGCCGTTCCGGGCCTCCCCGACGCCGGTAGGGATGACGACGGAGAGGTCCGGATTGGCCTGCTCCCGGTCCGGCCGGGACAGGACGCCGACCACCGTGCCGCCCGCCGAGCGGGCCCCGGCCGCCACCGCGGCCATCACGCCCGCGTAGCCGCCGCAGATCACGACCGCGCCGCGCTCGGCCAGCAACCGGCCGACCTCGCGGGCGTTGGACTCGTCCTCGCCCGTGCAGTCACGCGGACCGCACACCGACACCTGGATCGCCACGGTGAGATCCTCCCATCCGGTGCGCCCCGGCCGCGGCGACGAATCAGTGGTCGAGGACGCCGTGGGCGACGCCGTCAGAGGGAAGCGCGGTGACGGGCATGCCGGTGAGGCGCGCGGCCAGCGCCAGGGCGCGGTGCACACCCGCGTCCGGGCCGTCCTCGCCGTTCTCGGTGACCAGTCCGAGGGCGCGCATCTCGGCCAGATGGCGGTCCGGGTCCTCCCCGCCACGTGAGTCGGCGGGGAACTGCGGGTCGAAGTTGAGGATCTCCCGGCCGCCGGTCCAGTGAGTGAACATCTGGTCGTGGTTGACGTTGCGGAACACGGCGGCGGTCACCGTCCCGGCCGACAGCTCCCGCTGTACCTCGTCCAGGGTTCCGGCGTAGCCGTTGTGCTCCACCAGGAGCGTGCCGCCCTCGACCGGATAGGCGTCGACCAGTCCCTCGTCGATCTCGTCCGCCTCCTCCTCGTCGTCGAGCGGTTCGGCGCCGATCCTGCGCAGCGCCTCCTCCGGGGCCACGTCGCGCACGAAGGTGAAGCAGTAGCAGCCGTCGCCGCTTTCGAACCAGTCGTGGTTCGGGGCCTCGGGCAGGGACACGGGATCTCCTCGGTCGGGGGGAAGGTGATCGAATCCTGCCAGGGCCGTCCGACAGTTCGGCGTGGCGCGTTCCCGCCTGGGCGGGCCGGGACCGTACTACCGTCGGCTGGATGAATGCCGAGACGGTTCCGCAGGTGAATGAGGCATTGCGTGCGGCCATGGTCCGCCGACTCCTGGAACTGGGCGCGATCCGCAGGGAGGAGGTCGCCGCGGCGTTCCGGCGCGTGCCGCGGCACGTGTTCACCCCCGAGGCGACGCCGGAGGAGGCGTACGACGCCGAGACGGTCGTCCGGACGAAGTGGGCCGCCGACGGCACCACCATCAGTTCGGTGTCGGCGCCGCATGCAGACCCGGATGATCGAACAGGCCGGGATAAGAAGGGGCATGCGGGTCCTGGAGATCGGCTCGGGCGGGTACAACGCGGCGCTCCTCGCCGAAATCGTCGGACCGGACGGACGGGTCACCACCCTCGACATCGACGCCGACGTCATCGGACGGGCTCGCCGCCTGCCGAACGCCACCGGTTACCCGCACATCGAGGTGGTGCTCGGCGACGGGGAGTTCGGCCACCCGGCGTCCGCTCCCTTCGACGCGGTCATGGTGACGGTCGAGGCGGCGGACATCCCGCCGGCGTGGACCGGGCAGCTCGTCGAGGGCGGTTCTCTCACGGTGCCGCTGCGAATCCGGGGCCTCACCCGCTCGATCGGCTTCACCAGGGCCGGTGACCGGCTGGTGAGCACCTCAAGAGAGCTCTGCGGCTTCGTGCCGATGCAGGGCGCCGGTGAACGGCCGCGCCTGTGGGTGCCGCTGCGCGGTGGGAAGGTACGGCTGCGGTTCGACGAGGAGCCCTGCCCGGCGGACGCCGAAGCGCTGGGGCGCGCGTTCGAGGCGGGGCGGGCATGGACGTGGACGGGTTCCGTCCTGGCGGGCAGGCTGGCCGGCCTGGTGCGGGCATGGGACCGCGACCACCGCCGCGGGCCCGGCCCGCGCTACACCGTCCATCCGGCGGGAACAGCCGTACGGCCCCGCGGCAGCTCCGTGGTGGCCAAGCGCCACGTCGAAATCGTGATCTCCTGGGCCTCCGGGTGACGTCGGGACCGGCCGCACCGGAGTGCTCCACAAGGACGAACCACGTCATTAAGAGCGCCCGGCAGTAGGCGTGCTGGGCGGTCTTAATCGAGTGTGAGAGTCCCGGTCCGGGTGATACAAGGTCTGTGTGCCTGAGCATCTCTACTTCCCCACCCTGCTGCGGATGATCGACGAGCGGTCCGCCGCGTTCCGCGCCGCCGTCGCCGCGGCCCCCAGCCTCGACGCCGATGTCCCGTCCTGCCCGGGCTGGACGCTGTACGACCTGGCGAACCACCTCAGTGAGGGGGACCGCTTCTGGGCCTACATCGTGCTGAACACCGCGCCGGGCGGCGAGCGGCCGAGCAAGGACGGGCTGGCGGCGCCCAGGGAGCGCGAGGCCCTCATAACCTGGCTGGCCGACTCGACGGAGCAGTTGCTTACCGCTCTGCGCGAGGCCGGCCCGGACCGGGGCTGCTGGGCCTGGTGGGAGCCGCTGGCCTCGCCGCACACGGTGGCCGCCGTGGCTCGCCGCCGCGTCCCGGAGTCGATGATCCACACCTACGACGCCCAGCTGGCCTCCGGTACCCCGCAGGAGCTGCCGACGACCGAGGCGGGCGACGCCATCGAGGAGTTCCTCGCCACCGTCTGCACCGGCACGGTCCCGTGGCCGGGTGAGCCCGCCACCATGGACTACCACGCAGCCGAGGCCGGCTCCTGGCGCCAGACGGTGGACGCCGCCGGTTCCCGCTTCACCCGCCTCACCGCGGCGGAGGCCGCCGAGAGCAAGCCCACCGCCGCCATCTACGGCACGGCGAGCGAGATGGCCCTGCTCATGTACATGCGCATCCCGGCTGGCTCGCTGCGGATGGAGGGCGACGCCGACCTGCTCCAGCGGCTGCAGGACTGGGGCTAAGACCGACCGGCGAATGGATCACTTGAGGCGTCGGGTGGTGGGGCGGCCGTCCCAGCGGTAGCGCGGGGTCGCGCGGCGGATGAGCATACGCAGCGTGACGATCGCTGCGGACAGGTAGAGGTAGAAGTCCGCGACGCGGCTGCGCTTCTCGGTACAGCGCCGCAACTTGCCGAAGCCGTTCATCCATGCGTGGCTCCGCGCGCTCGTAGCCGGAGCCGTGGACCAGCGCAGCGATCACGTGCTCGAAGACGGTCCGGTCCGGGATGCGCGGATTGTGGCAGCCAAGCGGGTGCGCGTCGACGTGTTCGGGCGGCAGAGCCACGAACCGGTCCCGCAGGGGTCCGAGCAGGCATGATGGCAGGACAGGCACGAGCCCTCCGGTGATCACTGAGCGTAGAGAACTCCATGATCACCTGGGCTCGTGCCTGCTCGGTATCCGGGGGCGTGCTGGGCATGCCCAGCACGCCTACCGCCGGGCGGTCCGGCTCACATGTAGCGCACGCCCCACATGCGTGAGGGCTGCTTGTCGCAGGTGTACTGGACGGCGGTGCTGCCGTCCGGGCCGATGGTCAGGCACTTGCCGGTCTGCACGTTCTTCAGCTGGTACTGGCGGGCGCCGGCCGTACCCCAGAACATCCAGCGGAGCGCGGGGTGGTCGACGCAGGTGTACTGCACGGCGGTGTAGTTGTTGGCGGTGCTGGTGCCCCCGGCGATGGTCAGGCACTTGCCCGTCTGGGCGTTCCGCAGCATGTACTGGCGGGTGCCCGTCGCGTCCGTCATGGTCCACTGGCGGGTCGGGTAGGCGTCGCACTCGTACTGCGCCGCCCGGAGGTTGTCGGTCGCGCGCCCGCCTCCGGCGACGGTCAGGCACTTGCCGGTCTGCCCGTTCACCAGCATCCCGGTCACGGCCGCCGTCTGCTGTCCCTCCGGGGAGACGTCGGCGGCGGGGTCGGCCTGGGAGCAGGCCGCGGCCGGGAGCACCGGAACGAACAGGGCGGCGGCGGTGACGAGGGTGAGGGCGGAGCGGCGGACTGGGCGGAGAACGGCCATGGGGTTCCTCCCGTGGATGAGCTGGTCGTTTCGTGGTCACGGCGTTCCGGTCCGCGTCCGTGGACCCGCCGCTGGCGCGGCGGCGGAGGTCTCCGGCGGACCGGTGCCCGCGCACGCGGGGAAGCGTGCGCGGGCACCGGGTACGCGGAACCGGGTCGCCTCGGCCTGCCGGGCCCGGGAGGATGCCCGTGAATCGTGTGGTCCGGGCGGCCCCGCAACCGGGCGACGCTCAGTTGTAGCACCGGAAGACGATCTTTCAGGTGGCGACATGCCGTGACCGGGGCAGACGAGCGGGCCCCGGGGCGGTGCGGCACGGCGCGCCGCACCGAGGAGCGGCATATGCCGGGAACATCGTGCCGCGCGCCCGGCTCTCCCTGCCTGACCGGTCACGGCCCGGAGCGAGTCGCGGGTGAGGCCGCCCGGCGCGGGTCACCGGCCGCCGATGAAGTACCGGGCGGGGACGAACAGCTCGTGCCCGGTGTCGAAGACCACCCGCACCCCGGCGGTCGTCCACTCGGTGGTCCTCACGGTGTCGGCGGACGTCTCGATGTCCACCAGGTGCCCGTAGGAGAGGCTGGGATCCCGGCCGACGACGATCAGATGCGTCTCCCCGAGAAGGGTCCTCCTGCGGACCAGGCCCAGCAGGTGCTTCGAATCGTCGCTGTAGGTCACGGTGGCCGGCTGGTCGCTGCGGTAGACCACCTCGAACCGCGGCCACCTCGCCGCGACGGACAGCGCCACACTCAGCAGCACTCCCAGCACGACGCCGAGAACGACCAGCCCGAGTCCCCTCAGCCGCCGTGATCGGCCCGGGCGGCCCGACGGCGGTTCCACGGCGAGGGACGAAATCATCAACGGCCTCCGTAATGGTCGACTGCATGGTTCGTCGCTCCGGCGGGATGAAAAGTTCACGAGCGTTCACGTTCGCTCGCCGGCTCCTCGGCCAGGCGCGATGATGCAGGGTCATATACGGGATGTAATCAACAGGATCCAGCCCATCGGGCAGTGAACGACCTCGGCCCGCATCGGGATGGCCGCACCGGGCCGGTGCGTCCTACAGGGTGCCGGTCAGGTTCAGGGTCCAGCGGCGCGAGGGGTGGTCGTCACACTCGTACTGCACGGCCTCGACGTTGTTCTCCGCGCTCACGCCTCCCGCGATGGTCAGGCACTTGCCGGTCTGCGCGTTGCGCAGCTGGTACTGGCCGTTGCCCGTGACGTCGATCAGGGTCCAGCGGCGCGAGGGGTTGCTGTCACAGGTGTACTGCACGGCCGTGACGTTGTTGGCCGTGCTCACGCCCCCGGCGATGGTCAGGCACTTGCCGGTGTTGACGTTGTGCACCTGGTACTGGCCGGTTCCGGTCACGTCGGCGAGGAACCAGCGGCGGGACGGGTGGGTGTCGCAGGTGTACTGCACGGCCGTGACGTTGTTCTCCGCGCTCACGCCCCCGGCGATGGTCAGGCACTTGCCGGTCTGCACGTTCACCAGTATCACGGTGAGCTGTGCCGGGCGGCGGGCGGCGGTCCCTGCCCCGGCACGGTCCACTGCCCCTGTCCCGTCCCCGGCTCCGGTGCCGGTCCCTGTCTCGGTCCTGGCTCCGGTCCCGATCCCGGTCCCGGTCCCGGTCCCGGTCCCGACGGGAGCGACGGGTACGGCGTCGGCACGGGCGGCGGGTACGGCGTCGGCGAGGGCTGCGGCCGGGAGCGCCGGGGGCAGGGAGGCCAGGGCGGGGAGCGCCGAGGCGAGAAGGGCCGTGACGGCGAGGGCGCGGCGGTGGACGGTCATGGGTTCCTCCCGTGGACGAGCGGTCGTTTCGTACTTCCGGCCGCGCGTGTCCGTGCCTGCCGGAAGCACGCTCGCGCGGGACGGGGAAGCGGGCGCGCGTGAGGCCGAGCCGCCCGGGGCACGGGGTCGGGAGGAGGCCCCGGCGATCGTGGATCTCGGCGTGGCGGCCCCGCGACAGGACGACGCCTCTCGTTGTAACAGGTGGGGGTGCCCGCCCGGTGACGCCATGCCGTACCGGGGCGCGGGCACGGACGGATACGGGACCGCCGTACCGGGCCGCGGGCACGGATGGACTCGGGCCCGCCGTGCCGGGGCGCGGGCACGGACGGACGCGGGTCCGCCGTACCGGAGGTCCGGTACGGCGGGCCCGCGCGGGAGGGGACGGTCAGGCGAGGTTGAGCTGCCAGGAGACGCCGAAGCGGTCCGCGACCCAGGCGAAGCGCTTGCTGAAGCCGTAGGAGTCGAGCGGCATCATGGTCCCGCCCCCCTCCGAGAGCGCCGCGTACAGCCGCTCGATCTCCGCGTCGGAGTCGCACTGGACGTACAGCGAGACCGCCGGGGTGAAGATGAAGCCGTGCGACACCGAGCTGTCGATGGCCATGTACTCCTGGCCCGCCAGGGTGAAGGTGGCGTGCTGCACGCTGCCCTCCTTGCCGGGGCCCTCGGGGCCGTAGCGGGTGACGGCGAGGATCTCCGCGTCGTCGAACAGCGAGGTGTAGAACGTCATCGCCTCCTCGGCGGCGCCCTCGAACATCAGGAAAGTGGTGATCTTCTGCGTCATCGTGCGGGTTCCTCTCAGCGGGTGGGGAAAGCGGTTCAGGGGGTGTAGAAGGCGATGGTCCGCTCGGCCGCCGCGGTGGCCTGTTCCTCGGTGGCCCCGGCGGCGCGGTGGGCCTCGCCCCAGGCACGGCCGCTGGCCGCGATGAAGTCCGCGCCCTCTGGGGTACGGCCGAAGCCGTCGGGGTCCGAGACCGACCTGCCCGTCCGCAGGTGCAGGACCAGGCCCAGCAGCGCCAGGTCCCAGCCGAGGCCGACGGCTCCGGGGCCGTACTCGTCCCACATCTCCGGCGGGACGGCGGCGGTGTGGCACAGCTCCAGCAGCGTGGCGTCGCCGTCCTCGGCCAGCCGTACCTCGACCTCGGAGGTCCCGCCGCCGAAGACCCAGGTGAGCTTCAGGTGGCGGGGCGGCTCGCAGGTGAGGATCTCGCCGCCGGCGTTGCCCTGGATCTGGTAATGGCCGCCTTCCCGCAGGTCGCCGGTGACCGGGGAGAACCAGCGGGCGATGCGGTCGGCGGTGGTGATGGCGTCCCAGACGTCCTTGACCTCGGCGTGGTAGCGGCGCCGGATCAGGACGGTCCTGGTCTCGCCGTCCGCTCCCACCTCCCGGTGGGCGAGGCCGATCTCGTTGACGATGTCCTTCATCGGTTCTCCTCGTGTCCGGGGTCTTCCTCGGGGCCGGGTCCGGGACCGGGGCCGTCGGCGATGCGGCGCTCGCGCCTGCCGCGGGCCAGCTCGGTCGCCAGCGCGTCGAGACGCTGCTCCCAGAACCGGCGGAAGCGGTCCAGCCACATGTCGACCTCCCGCAGCGGCGCCGCTTCGACGGCGTACAGCCGCCTGGTGCCCTCGGCCCGCACCCTGGCGAAGCCGTTGTCGCGCAGGACCCGCAGATGCTGGGAGACCGCCGGCTGGGAGATCCCGTACTCGTCTCTGATCACGGCGGTCACCTCGCCGGAGCTCAGCTCACCGTCGGCCAGCAGCTCCAGGATCCGGCGCCGGACCGGGTCCCCGAGGACGTCGAATGCGTGCACGCGACAATGATTCAGCCAACACTTATATAAGTCAAGACGTATGCTTTGTTTCCTCGACCGAACCCGGAGCGCCGTGGGCGCCGGGGCGGCGTGACCCGGCTCGACATGATCGACGACCGGGCCGCCGGACTCGGCGGGCGGGTAGCGGCCGGCAACCCGCGAGAGCCTGCCCGCCCGGACACGCGCCGTTCCGCGGCGAGGCGCCTGCTCACGCCTTGGTCTGGGTGAGCGCGCTCCAGCCGTGTTCCAGGAGGTCGAAGGCCCGGGTGATGGCCTCGCGGGGATCGTCGCAGGCGTAGGCCGCGCGGGGGGCTTCGAGGGCGAAGTGGGCCAGGGCGGCGCAGACGGGGTCGCCCGCGGCGAGGCCGCTCTCCTCGGCGATGGCCCGGGCGAGTACGGCGGTGTGACGCAGCCACATGTTCTGGGCATAGTCGCGCAGCGCGGGAGTACCGGCCACCAGCTCGGCGAAGGCGGCGAAGCCGGCGTCGCCGTCGGCGGCGGCCAGCCGGGTGGTCAGGGCGTGCTCGCGCAGCGCGGCGGGGATGGACCGGCCCTCGGGCCGCTCGCGGACGGCGGCGAGCAGGCGGGCCTCCTGGTCTGCGTCCTCGTCGAAGACGAGGGCCTCCTTGACCGGGAAGTGCTTGAACAGCGTGGTGGTGGACACGTCGGCGGCGTCCGCGATCTCGCGAATGCCGACCTCGTCGTATCCGCGCTCCAGGAACAGGCGCAGCGCGGCGTCGGCGATGGCCCGGCGGGTGGCGGCCTTCTTGCGTTCGCGGCGCCCCACCGGCGCAGGGGAGGTGGCGGTCGTGGTGCTGGGCATACCGGCACCCTACCTTCTCGGTTGACCGACTTCAAAAGTTGAGTTGTTGCACTTATTGAGTTGGTGTGCTTTTCTGGGGAAGCGGTTCCGAGGCGACGCCCGGCCGCCCTTTCCTCTCGCCCTCTCGGCGAGGCCCCGCCGACCCCCTGGTCCAGGCGCCCCTTCAGCACGGCGGTCACGGCGGTCACTGCACTGCCTCATGGAACGAACGGAACGAACGGAGCACCACCATGAACACCACCCCGGCACCCCGCATCGCCATCATCGGAGCCGGCCCCGGCGGCCTGACCTGCGCCCGTATCCTCCAGCGGCACGGCATCACCGCCGCCGTCTACGACCGCGACGCCGGCCCCGCCGCCCGCGACCAGGGCGGCTCCCTCGACCTGCACGCCGACAACGGCCAGATCGCCCTACGCGAAGCCGGTCTCCTGGAGGAGTTCTTCCGACTGGCCCGGCCCGAGGGCCAGGAGATGCGCCAGATGGACCCGGACGGCACGATCCTCTTCCACCACGTCCCCGAGCAGGACGAGCGGTTCAAACCGGAGATCGACCGCGGCCGGCTGCGCGACCTGCTGCTCGGCTCGCTTCAGCCCGGCACCGTGCGCTGGGGCCACACCCTGCGGACCGTCGGCGGCCCCGCCGAAGGCCCCCGGCGGCTGCACTTCGCGGGCGGCGCCACCATCGAAGCCGACCTCGTCATCGGCGCCGACGGCGCCTGGTCCGAGGTCCGCCGCGCCGTCTCCCAGGCCACCCCCCACTACAGCGGCGTGAGTTTCCTGGAAGCCTGGTTCCACGACGTCACGACCCGGCACCCCGACATCGCCGAGCTCGTCGGCCAGGGCAGCGCCGCCGCGGCCGACGGCGACCGCGGCCTGTTCGCCCAGCGCAACGGCGGCGACCACATCCGCGTCTACATCATCCAGCGCGTCCCGGCCGACTGGATCACCGCCGGCGGTCTCACCCCACAGGCCACCGACGGCATCCGCGCCCTCCTCCTGGAGCGCTACCGCGACTGGTCGCCCCGCCTGCGCCGGCTGATCACCGACAACGACGGCCCCTACGTCGACCGCCCGATCTTCGCCCTGCCCGTCCCGCACGTCTGGGAGCACGACCCCACGGTGACCCTGCTCGGCGACGCCGCCCACCTCATGCCCCCGCTCGGCGTCGGCGTCAACCTCGCCATGCTGGACGCCTGCGAACTCGCCCTCGCCATCGCCCGCCACGACACCGTCGGCGAAGCCGTCCACGCCTACGAGAAGACCATGCTTCCCCGCTCCACGGAGACGGCCCGGCTCCTCGACGGCGCCGCCGACGGGCTGCTGTCCGCCGAGCTACCCGACTTCGCCACCGCCGACGACCACTGACCGTCCCTCATCGCCAAGGTGGTCAGGGCAGGGCGGCGGCGCTCGCGCGGGTCCGGCCCGTACCGGCCCCGGCGGGGACGATTTTCCGATCCCGGAAGTGAATCTGACCCTGGGCCGCCGCTCGAATGACCTTGCATGGGGCACAGCCAACAGGTGGACAGGGGAAGATCCGGTCTCGGCGCGGCGGGGGACGCGACGGAGGGGATGCGGCCCGCCGGAAGGCCCGCCGGAAGAGCCGGGAGGCCCGCCGCGCGGGAGGGATCACCGGTCGCCGGCGGCCCGCGGGTGCTCGGCCTGCTCGGCGGCGCCCTGCTCCTGGCGATGGTCGCGGCCCAGGTCGCGTCTGGGCTGCAGCCGCGGCCGATCCTGCTGACCAGCGTGGTGGTGATCCTGCTGGCGGCGGGCGCGGTGGTCTTCGCGGCGCGGGCCCACACCTTCCCGAGGGCGGTCGCGGCGTTCGCCGCGGCGGTTCTCAGCGGCTACGCCGCGGAGTGGATCGGAATCCGGACCGGCCTGCCGTTCGGCCCCTACCACTACACCGGCGTGTTGCGGCCGCAGCTCGGCTCGGTGCCGGTGATCGTGGCCCTGGCCTGGGGCGGCATGGGGCTGGCGGCCCACGCGACGGCCGCGGCCGTCTTCCCGGCGGCGACGGCGTACGGCAGGGCCGCGCGGGTCGCCACGGGTGCGGCGGCGCTGACCGCCTGGGACCTGTTCCTCGACCCGCAGATGCTCCGGCTGGGCCTGTGGGTGTGGCACGACGGCGGGCCGTACCGGGGTGTCCCGCTGAGCAACTTCGCCGGCTGGCTGCTGGTGTCGGCGCTGGTCATGGTGCTGATCGACGTCATCGTGGCCGACCCGGCGGCGCGGAGCGCCGGGCTGCGGTCCGTCTACGCGGTGATGGCGTTCATGGAGACCGTCGGGTTCGCGGCGGTGTTCGACCCGCCGGACCGGCTGGTGGCGGCGGCGGGAGGGGCGTGCATGGGCGTGTTCGCCGTACTGGCGTGGTGGCGCGGGCGCCGGGCGGGACCGGCGTGACGCCCCGGGGCCCGGCCCGCGAAGAGAACGGGGACCCCGGGAAAGCCCGTGAAGAGGACGGGACCCGGAAGCGGAGCGGCGGAGAGAGCGGAAGGGCGGCGGAGGCGGCGGTGAGTGTGGAAAGGACGGCCGGAACGGCGGAACGGGCGGCCGGGGCGGCGGAGGCGGCGGTGAGTGTGGAAAGGGAGGACGGGGTGGCGGGAACGGCGGAGCGGGCGGCCGAGGTGGTCGTGGTCGGCGGCGGGGTGGGCGGCATGGTGTCGGCGCTGCTGCTGGCCCGGCGCGGGTACCGGGTGCGGCTGTACGAGCGGCGTGACCGGCTGGGCGGCAAGCTGGCCGAGCACGTCCGGGACGGCTTCACCTTCTCGATCGGCCCGTCCCTGCTGACGCTGCCCGAGGTGTTCACCGGCCTCGGCCTGGAACTGGACCTGGTGGAGCTGGACGAGCTGTGCCGCTACCGCTTCGCCGACGGCTCGACGCTGTCGGCCCGGCGCGACCCGGGCCGGATGGCGGCGGAGGTGGACCGGCTGGCCCCGGGTGAGGGCCGCAACTGGCTGGCCTTCCACGACTGGGCGCGGGACTGCTTCGCGGCGGCCCGGCGGGCGTTCTTCGCCGGCCCCCTCCTCCCCTCCTGGCCGCCGGCCCGGCCGCCGTCCGGCGGGGCCCGCCTGTCGGACCTGACGGCGGTCGCGCCGGGCCGTACGGTGGCCGGGCTGGCCCGGCGGTTCTTCGCCGACCCCCGGATGCGTCAGTACGTCGGCCGCTACGCGACCTACGCGGGCTCCAGCCCCTACCGGGCCCCGGCGGCGCTGGCCTGCATCCCGGGGATCGAGCACGGCGAGGGCGGCTGGTACGTGCCGGGCGGCCTGCCTCGCATCGCCGACGCGCTGGCCGCGCTGCTGGACAAGGCGGGCGTGGAGGTCCGTCTCGGCGCCGAGGTGCTCGACGTGCTGGACGACGGCACGCGGGTCACGGGTGTACGGCTCGCCTCCGGGGAACGGGACCGCGCCGACGTGGTGGTGGCCAACACCGACGCGGCGGCGCTGTACGGACGGCTGATGCCGGACCGGCGGCGGCTGCGGCGCATCGCCCGGCTGGGCACGTCGTCGTCGGCGTTCCTGCTGCTGGCGGGGGTGGAGGGCCGGACCGAGGGGCTGGCGCACCACTCCGTCGTCTTCTCGGCCGACTACGAGCGGGAGTTCGGCGACATCTTCGACCGGCGGGTGCCGCCCGCCGACCCGACCGTCTACATCGGCTGCTCGGCGGTGCACGATCCGACACAGGCGCCGGAGGGCACGGAGAACTGGACGATGCTGGTCAACGTCCCGGCCCGCGACCCGGGCCGGTGGCCGATGACGCCGGAGGCGTACCGGGACCTGGTGCTGGAGCGGCTGGCCGCCCGGGGACACGACCTGTCCGGACGGCTGCGGTTCGTGGACCTGTTCACCCCGGCCGACCTGCGGGAACGCTACGGCTCCTGGGGCGGGTCGATCTACGGCGGCGCCTACTCCGGGCGGCTGTCCACCTTCCGCCGCCCCGGCAACCGGGGGCCGCGGCGCGGCCTGTACCTGGTCGGCGGCTCAGTGCACCCGGGCGGCGGATTGCCCCTGGTGGCGATGGGCGGGCGCATCGTCGCCTCGCTGGTGGAGGAGGACTTCCCGTATTGAGCGCCACACCGGAGGTCACGTCGGAAGGGATGCCGGAAGTCATATCGGGGGTCACGTTGACGGTCGCCGTGCCGGGAACCGCGTTGGAGACCGTGCCGGGAGTCGTCCCGGGAACGACCGCACCGGGGACCGCCGTATCGAAGGGAGCCATCGGATGAGGCTCCTCACCGCGGCGCAGGCCGCGGCCGCGGTGGTCGTGGCGGTGCGGCTGGCGCGGGGACGTGACCGGCTGCCCCCGCTGGCGCCCGTCGCCGGCGCCGCCGGGCGGGTCTCGGTGGTGATCCCCGCCCGCGACGAGGAGCACCGCATCGGCCCGTGTCTGGCGGCGGTGCTGGCCGACCCGGCCGTGGCGGAGGTGATCGTCGTCGACGACGAGTCGGCCGACGGCACGGCACGGCTGGCCGCCGGGCTGGGGGCGAGGGTCGTCGCGGGTGAGCCGCTGCCCGCGGGCTGGGTGGGCAAGCAGTGGGCGTTGCGGCAGGGCGTCCGGGCGGCCTCGGGGGACGTCGTGGTGACCCTCGACGCCGACGCCCGGCCGAAGCCGGGGCTGTTCGGCGCGCTGTCGGCCGCGCTGGACCGCTACGACCTGGTGAGCGTGGGCCCGAAGTTCGTCTGCGACGGGGTGGCCGAGCAGGCGCTGCACGCGTCGTTCCTGGCGACGCTGGTCTACCGGCTCGGTCCCATCGGCCCGTCCACTCCCCCGCCGCCGCGCCGCGTGATGGCCAACGGCCAGTGCATGGCCTTCCGTCGTACGGCGATGCTGGCGGCGGACGGGTTCGCCCGGGTGCGCGGGCACATGACCGACGACGTGGCGCTGGCCCGGGAGCTGGCGGCCGGCGGCTGGTCGGTGGGGTTCCTGGAGGCCGGGGGCCTGCTCGAGGTGGACATGCACTCCTCGGCGGCCGAGGTGTGGCGGGAGTGGGGGCGGTCGCTGCCGCTGCGCGACGTCACTTCTCCCGGGCGGCGGGCCGCCGACCTGGCCGTGGTGTGGCTGACCGCCGCGTTGCCGGTGCTGCGGCTGGCGGCCGGGCGGCCGACCGGGCTGGACGCGGGGCTGCTGGCCGTACGGCTGCTGCTGACCGGGGCGCTGCGCGGCAGCTACGTCCGGCCGGGGCCGGGCGTACCGCTGTCTCCGCTGCTGGACCCGCTGGCGGCGCTGCGGCTGACGCAGGCGACGCTGCGGCCGGTGCGCCACTGGCGTGGCCGCGTCTACCCGGACTCGGCCGGGGTCACGACGGCCGGGACGTCCGTCCGGCCCGGGACGCCTGCCCGAAGCGCAGACCGATGAGGCACATCAGCGCCCCGGTGGCCGCCACGTACCCGGCCGGGGCGAGCAGGAGCTGCAGCACCGGCAGGCCGAACACGCCGACCCGCGCGCCGGCGGCGAAGGACCGGGTGACCAGCGTCGTCACGACCAGGGCCGCGACGCCGAGCAGGAACGCGGGCGGGCAGATCACCGCGAAGCCGCCCGCGAAGGTGAGGACGGACCGGCCGCCCCGGAACCCGGCGAAGACCGGCCAGGCGTGGCCGGCCATCGCGGCGGCCACCGCCAGGTACACCGGGACGGCGCCGGCGGCGGTCACCCCGCCGGGCCAGGTGAGCCGCCCTCCGGTGACGGCCAGGGCGAGCAGTCCGGCGAGGGCGCCTTTGAGCATGTCACCGGCGAAGACCGGCACCGCCGCCCGCCGGCCCAGCAGTTCCATGACGTTCCAGAAGCCGGGGTTCCGGTCGCCCGCCTCCCGGGGGTCGAGGCCGTGCGCCCGGGCGACGAGCACCGCGACCGGCACCGAGCCGAGAAGGTAGCCGCCGATGACCGAGACGAGCACCGCGAGCGCGCCGGGCAGGCCGGGCAGAGGAGTCATCGCTTCTTTCCATCTCACGAGATATGCGGACATGGGCGCCATGAAGCACATGGCGTTCGACCGGCCGGTGCTGGGGCGCACCCCCGGGCTGGTGTTCTGGCGGCTGCTGGGGACGGGCCGGGGCGCGTCGATGAGCCTGGGCGCCGACCTGCGCCGCTGGGCGCTGCTGGCGGTCTGGCGGGAGGAGGCGGCCCTGGACGGCTTCCTGGCCGGCTCGCCGGTGACGGCGCGCTGGCGCGCGGAGGCGCTGGAGTCGTGGCGGGTACGGCTCCGGCCGCTGTCGTCGCGCGGCCGGTGGGGCGGTGCCGACCCGTTCGGCCTCCCGCCCGGGGCGGCGTCGGACCGCCGGGACGGCGGGCACCCGAGACCGGCACCGGACGAAACCGGCCGGGCGGACGCCGGACATCCGGAACCGGCACCGGACGGAACCGGCCGGGCGGACGCCGGGTGCCCGGGACCGGACGCGGGCGCCTCCGGGCCCCGGAGCGGGCCGGTCGCGGTGCTGACCCGGGCGGCGATCCGGCCCTCCCGGCTGGTGGCGTTCTACCGGTCGGTCCCCCGGGTGGACCGCCTGCTGGCGGAGCAGGAGGGGTGCCTGGCCTCGGTCGGCGTCGGCGAGTGGCCGCTGGCCCGCCAGGCGACGTTCTCCCTGTGGCGGGACGCGGACGCGGTGCGCGACTTCGCCTACCGGGGGGCGGCGCACCGGCGGGTCATCGGGCGGACGCGGGCCGAGAGCTGGTACTCGGAGGAGCTGTTCGCCCGGTTCGCCCCGTACGGCAGCGAGGGCGCCTGGAACGGCGTCGATCCCCTGGCCGGGCACGGCGGCCCCGGCCGCCTCTGACCTGAGGCGGCCGGTGGAGCCGGTCAAATGACCGGCTCCACCGCCAGGTGGTCGCCGACGCGGTCGGTGACGCCGCCGTCGGCGAGGTCGCGCG
Organism: Streptosporangium sandarakinum; assembly: GCF_050942225.1. Taxonomy (NCBI): domain Bacteria; kingdom Bacillati; phylum Actinomycetota; class Actinomycetes; order Streptosporangiales; family Streptosporangiaceae; genus Streptosporangium; species Streptosporangium sandarakinum. Next base: position 3,488,370 of record NZ_CP192034.1, on the reverse strand, counting down.
CGACGGCGCAGGCCCGGGCGATCGTGGCCGCCCGGGACGCGCCGTGCGCGACCACGACGGTGCCGGTGAGGCCGAGCAGCGCGGCACCGCCGTGGGTCTCGGGGTCGTAGCGGCGGGCCACCTCGCGCAGCGCCTCGGGCGTCGCGGCACCGGTCCGCGCCACCAGGGAGAGCGTGGCGCGGACGGAGCCCTCGACGTTCTTGAGCACGACGTTGCCGGTGAAGCCGTCGGTGACGACCACGTCGGTCGTCCCGGCCAGCACGTCGTGGCCCTCGACGTTGCCGTGGAAGCGCAGCGGCAGGGCCGGCAGCAGCTCCCCCGCCCGCCGGGTCAGCCGGTTGCCCTTGCCCGGCTCGGAGCCGATCGACAGCAGGCCCACGGACGGGTCGGCCACGCCGAGCACGAGCCGGGCGTAGGAGGCGCCGAGCAGCGCGAACTGGGCGACCATCTCGGGGGTGGGATCGGAGGTCGCCCCGGCGTCGATCAGCACGGTCGCGCCGGCCGTCGTGGGCAGGGCGATCGCCAGGGCCGGGCGCAGCACGTTCGGGGCGCGGCCGATGCCCCGGATGGCGCACGAGACGACCGCGCCGGTGGAGCCGGCCGACACCAGCGCCGAGACCGTGCCCTGCCGTACGAGCTGGCAGGCGACACCGAGGCTGGAGGTGGCGGAGATCGCGGAGGCGGCGGTGCTGACGGCTCCGGCGCCCCGCTCGGCCATGGGGACGACGTCCTCGGCGTGCACCACGCCGACCTCGCCGACGGCGCCGTGGCGTGCCAGCTCGCGGCGGATCTCCCCGGCGCGGCCGACGAGCACGACGGGGCCGCCGGGCTCGCGCGTGGCCGGGACGGCCCCGCCGACCGTCTCGGCCGGTCCGTGGTCTCCGCCCATGGCGTCGACGGCAACAGGCTGGGGCATCGCGTTCTCCTCCGCGAGGGTGTGATGTCGGTGTCCGGCTCGGCGGGCGGTGGCGCCGGGTCCGGGGCGGACCCGCTCCACCGGCGCCACCCGGGTCGGGGTGGTCACCCGGCTCGGGGTGCTCACCCGGTTCGGGGGCGGCCGCCCGGCCCGGGGCGCCCCGGTTCAGGGTGCCCGTACGGTGACCCGGCGTTCGGCCCGGTCCGCGGCGGACGCCGCGAGCAGGTGCCGGGTGAAGATCGCCACCCTGCGGCGGCGGGGCACGGCCACGCGGGTGCGCAGCACGTCGTGGCCGGCGGCCTCGATCCGGTCGAGGATGCCGCCGTACAGCTCGTAGGCCGCGCGGATGCACGGCCGTGACGAGGGGATGAGCAGGTCGATCCCCTCCAGCGCGAGGCGGTAGTGGGCGTGCGCCCGCCCCGCCTCGAAGGCCAGCAGTTCACGCAGGGCGGGGGTGGGGGCGGGCCGCCGCAGGTCGTCGACGGACACGCCGAACCTGTCGAGGTCCTCCAGCGGCAGGTAGACCCGGCCGCGGGCGATGTCCTCGGCGACGTCGCGCAGGAAGTTGGTGAGCTGGAAGGCCAGGCCGAGCTGGCGGGCGGGCTCGCGGGCCTTCTCGGCGGCGCCGGGCAGGGCCTCCAGGACGGGCAGCATCATCGTGCCGATGACCGCGGCCGAGCCCTCCATGTAGTCGAGCAGGTCGGCGTAGGTGGCGTAGCGGGTGACGGTCAGGTCGGCCCGCATCGACCGCAGGAAGGCGTGGACGTCGGCGTGGTCGACGCCGAACGAGCGGACGGTCTGGGCGAACGCCGGCAGCACCGGGTCGTCCGCCGGCTCGCCGGCCAGCGCGGCGGCGGTCCGGTCGGTGAGGGTGTCCAGCGCGGCGGCCCGGTCGCCGGTCATGGTGAACGAGTCGACGATCTCGTCGGCGTAGCGGGCGAAGCCGTACAGGGCGTGGACGTGGGGGCGTTTCCAGGCGGGCAGCAGCAGGGTCGCCAGGTAGTAGGAGCGGCCGTGCCGCGCGTTGAGCCTGCGGCACAGCTCGTAGCTGCGGGTGAGGGTCATCGGGGGCTCTCCAGGATGCGTTCGGCGGCCAGCCGGCCGGAGATCAGCACCGGCGGCACTCCGACGCCCGGCGCGGTGTGCATGCCGGCGAAGTGCAGGCCGGGAACCCGCCTTGCGGCGCCGGCCGGACGGAACCAGGCGGTCTGGGAGAAACGGTGGTCCAGGGCGAAGGGGGTGCCGGCCGAGTGGCCGAGCCGCGCCCAGGCGGGCGGGTCGAAGCGGAGGCGGGGGCGGCCGGTCAGGTCGCCGTAGCCGAGGTCGGCCATCCTGGCCAGCAGGCGGTCCTCCAGCTTCGGGGCGAGGCGGTCCCAGTCGGCTCCGCCGTGCAGGTTGGGGGCGGGTTCCAGCACGGTCAGCGTGGCGTGGCCGGCGGGCGCGGCGGCGGTGTCGGTCGCGGGGTAGGTGACCAGCAGGCTGGGGTCGGGTTGCGGCCGTCCGGCGGCGAGGGCGGAGAAGGTCGAGCGCCACTCCCGGCCGAAGTGCAGGGTGTGGTGGGCCTGGCCGTCCAGCCGCCGGTCGAGGCCGACGTGCAGCACGACGCAGGAGGGCGAGTGGCGGGGACGGCGCAGCCGCCAGTCGCCCGCCGCCTTCGGCAGCAGGCCGTCGTGGGCGCCGGGCAGGTCGCAGGCGACCACGATGTGCCGGGCGGGGAGGCGCTCGCCGGTGTCGAGCAGGACTGCCGAGACGCCGTGCGGGCCGGTCTCCAGCTTCAGCGCCCGCGTGCCGTACCTGATCCGGGCGCCGGCCTTCTCCGCGGCGGCCGCCATGGCCTGCGGGATGGCGTGCATGCCGCCGTGCCGGGGGAAGAAGACGCCGCCGACGGTGTCCATGTGGGCGATGACCGCGTAGATGCCGAGGGCCCGCTGCGGGGACAGCCCGACGTAGAGGGCCTGGAAGGTGTGCGCCCTGACGAGGCGGTCGTCGGTGAGGTGGGCGCGCACCAGGCCGTCGAGCCGCCGGAAGCCGCCGAGCGCGGCCAGCCGGGCCAGGACCAGCGGCCGGACGAGGTGACGCAGCCGGGTCATGTCACGGTCGATGAAGGCGGGCCACTCGGCGGCGAACAGCTCACCGAGCCGGGCGCGGAACCGCCGGTAGCGGTCGGCCTCCGCCGCCCCGCACAGCGCGCGGACCTGCTCGATCATGGCGTCCTCGCCGGGGACCACGTCGAGGTGGGTGCCGTCGTGGTAGCGCATCCGGTAGTACGGGTCCAGCCTGCGCAGCGGCAGGCGGCTCTCCATGTCCTCCCCGGCCGCGGCGAAGGCGTCGGCCAGCACCTCCGGCATGGTCAGCACCGACGGCCCGGTGTCGAAGCGGTAGCCGTCCAGGCTCGCGGTCCCGCAGCAGCCGCCCGGCACGTCGCGGGCCTCGACGACCGTGACGTCACGCCCGGCGCCGGCCAGCCGCATCGCCGCGGCGAGACCGCCGAGCCCGGCGCCGATCACCACGATTCCGCCGGTCCCGCTCATCGGGCGCCCCCGGTCGTCACGGCCGGGCCCGCCGAGCGTCGTGGGACGCGGGGCCGGGAGCCCGGGTTCCGTCCGCCGGGCCGGCTCCCGGTCGCCGTGAGGGCCGGCGACCGCCTCACCGGGGGGACGGGGTCGTCCGTCCCGGGCGGCTCGCCGGTGCGGTGCTCGGTCTCGCGGGTGCCGGTGGCCATGGGCATCGCTCCTCTGCGTCGGTGAAGGTGACTTCGCGAACGGGAGCGTGTCCGGATGCGCCTTAACGACGAGGATTCGGTTCCCTCATCCGCCGGGGGCGGGACCGTCCGGTCTGGCGGCGCGCTCCTCCAGGAACGCCCTGCCCTCCTCCAGCAGGCCGCGCCGCACGTCGGAGTTCAGCCAGGCGTTCAGCTGGTCGGGGCTGGAGAAGCGGAACACCGCCATCCACGTGTTCTGCTCGCCGGAGCCGGGCGGATATGTCTCCATACGCTCGAATCCGGGAAAACGGCGGGCGGCCTCGTCGGTTCTCTCCTGCCATCGACGGTATTCCTCTTCACATCCCTTACGGACCCGCGAGGAGATCATGACAATGGCGCCGTCGCCGCTTTTCCTGCCACTCACGCTCGGTTCCACTCCGACAACTCTATGCAGTTCATCACGGAGAAGGAGGAGTGCGACACACAAGGTGATGTGATCACCCGGGACGGATTCCCCCAATTCTTCTTCACGGTTCCCGGTGCCGAACCTCGCGGCGGCTCCTGCCGCGATCGAGCAGCCCCCACCCCGCACCCGACCGAGCCGTCGATCACGGCGATACGACCGTTGAACCGCGCGCTCGGCGGCCATGCCGCCGTGACATCGCGGAACGGGCCGGGCGACCCGTCCCGCGATGGGGATGGAGGCCCGTTCGGATCCGGGGTCCACACGGGCTCTCGGTCCGTACCGGTTCTAACCGGCCTGATCCCCCGGCGGCATGTAGGGGCTCTCCCCCTCGACCGTCTCCTGCGGCGCGACGCCGGTGGCCTCCTCCGGCCCGGAGGTCCCGTACGGTCTGCCGGTCCGCTCGTCGACGCCGCCCGCCCTTCGGCCCTTCTCGCGTTTCCGGGCCGCGAGCTTCTCCGGGCCGCGGGTCTCGCTGACGCCGACGCCCATCGGCCCCACGGGGGCGTGCTCGGTGGAGGAGATCCCCTCGCGCTCCGCCCGCGACACCTCCCGTTCTGGTCCCAGGCCCTCGGGCGGAGGCCCCCAGGCGCGGTTACCCGCCCGGACCACCTCCTCGCTCGCCCGGCCCACGGCCGGTGCGAAGCCGTGCCAGACGGTGCCGCCGGTGCCGTCGGACCCGCCGGAGCCGCCGTCGTCCCGTGCCGTGCCCGGCGCCGTGTCCGGTGCGGCACCTTGCCGCTTCTCGCGTGGTTTCTTCATGTCCGCCACCCCCGTGGGTCTCGGTTCTCAGTGGTCTTCCGGCGGGAGCCGTCAGCAGATCCTCGGCAGCGGGTCGCCGACCAGCAGGTCGACGATGCGGGTGCCGCCGAAGGACGTCCGCAGCAGCACCAGCCCCGGCGGGTCGTCGGCGATCCGCCCGATGACGGCCGCGCCGGAGCCGAGCGGGTCGGAGCGCAGCGCCGCGAGGGCGGCGTCCGCGGCCTCCCCGTCGACCACGGCGACCATCCGGCCCTCGCAGGCCACGTACAGCGGGTCGAGTCCCAGCAGCTCGCACGCCCCGCGTACGGCGGGCCGCACCGGGATCGCGTCCTCGTCGAGCACGACCGCGACCCCGGAGGCTCCGGCGATCTCGTTGACGACCGTCGCCACCCCGCCCCGGGTGGCGTCGCGCAGGCAGCGCACCCGGCCGTCGCCGCAGGCGGCCAGCAGCCGCTCGGTCAGCCCGTTGAGGGGCGCGGTGTCGGAGGCGAGGTCGGCCTGGATGTCCAGCTCACCGCGGGCGATCATGACGGTGACGCCGTGCTCGCCGATCGGCCCGGACACGATGACCGCGTCCCCGGGGCGGGCGGCGGCGGCGCTGAGCCGTACCGGGCGGTCCATCGTCCCCACCCCGGCGGTGGTGATGTAACAGCCGTCGGCCTTGCCTCTCTGGACGACCTTGGTGTCGCCGGTGACGATCCACACGCCGGCCGCCCGCGCCGCCGCCGCCATCGAGGCGGTCACGCGCCGCAGGTCGGCGACGGGGAAGCCCTCCTCGACGACGAAGGCCGCCGACAGGTAGCGGGGGCGCGCCCCGCACATCGCCAGGTCGTTGACGGTGCCGTTGACGGCCAGGTCGCCGATGTCGCCGCCCGGGAAGAACAGCGGCGTCACCACGAACGCGTCGGTGGTGAGGGCGAGGCCGTCGAAGACCGCGCCGTCCTCCAGGGGTTCCAGCAGCGGGTTGCGGAACTCCTCCAGGAACACCGCCTCGACGAGGGTGTGCGTCGCCTTGCCGCCCGCGCCGTGCGCGAGGGTGACGCGGTCCTCCCGGACGCGGGCGGGGCGGCGGCGCACCCGCTCGATGCGTTCCAGCACCAGCGCCTCGCGGTCCTGCTCCGCCCTCGCCTCGCCGGCGCCGGTGGTCGCGTCGGTGTTCACGTGCGGGTCGCCTCCCTGACCCGGTCCCGGGAGAACCGGCCGAAGTTGTAGTAGGCCGCGCAGGCGCCCTCCGACGACACCATGCAGGTGCCGATCGGCGTCTCGGGCGTGCACGCGGTGCCGAACACCTTGCACTCCCACGGTTTGAGCACGCCCTTGAGCACCTCGCCGCACTGGCACGCCTTGGGGTCGGCCACCCGCACGCCGGGAAGGTCGAAGATCCGTTCGGCGTCGAAGTCGGCGTAGCGTTCGCGCATCGCGAGCGCCGAGGAGGAGATGAACCCCAGGCCCCGCCACTCGAAGTACGGTCTCGGCTCCATCACCTCGTTGATGACGTCGAGGGCGCGGGCGTTGCCGTCCCAGGGCACGACCCGGGCGTACTGGTTCTCCACCTCGGCCCGCCCGGCGGCGAGCTGCTCCAGCAGCCGCAGGACCGTCTGCAGCACGTCGAGGGGCTCGAACCCGGCCACCACCAGCGGCTTGCCGTAGTCGCGGGCGATGAACCCGTACGGCCGGCACCCGATGACGGCCGAGACGTGGCCGGGCCCGACGAACCCGTCCAGCCGCAGGTCGGGCGAGTCGAGGATCGCCTTGATCGCCGGGATGATCATGACGTGGTTGCAGAGGACCGAGAAGTTGCCGATCCCCTCGGCCCGCGCGCGCAGGACGGTCATCGCGGTGGAGGGCGCGGTGGTCTCGAACCCGATGCCCATGAACACCACCCGCTTGCCGGGGTTGTCCCGGGCGATCCGCAGGGCGTCCAGCGGGGAGTAGACCATGCGGATGTCGGCGCCGCGGGCCTTGGCGTCCAGGAAGGAACCGCCGCCCCCGGGCACCCGCATCATGTCGCCGAACGACGTCATGATCACGTCCGGCCGCATGGCGACGTGGATCGCGTCGTCCACCCGTCCCATCGGGATCACGCAGACCGGGCAGCCCGGACCGTGCACGAGCGTGACGGCCTCGGGAAGGTGGTCCTCCAGCCCGTGCTTGTAGATGGCATGGGTGTGGCCGCCGCACACCTCCATGAACTTGTAGCGGCGGCCGGGCTCGCACAGCCCGGCGATCCGCGCGGCCAGCGCCCGCGCCCGGCCGGCGTCACGGTACTCGTCGACGAAACGCACCGGTCATCACCCCTGCTCGATCATGGATTCTCGGAGGGCCGCGATCTCCTCGTCATAGGCGTCGCCGATGCTTTCGAGGAAGTCGAGCGCGGCCCGCGCCTCGGCCTCGTCGATCTTCGACAGCGCGAAGCCGACGTGGATGAGGATCCAGTCGCCGGTCGCGAGGGGCTCACCCTCCAGCAGGCCGATGTTGATCGCGCGCCGTACGCCGCTGACGTCGACCATGGCCAGGTCAGGCCGGTCGGTCAGGATTTCCGCGATCTCCCCCGGGATTCCCAGGCACATGGGTGGCCTCCGCCATCTGGATGGATTCGAGGACGAGGTCGTCGCCGCCCTCCATGTCGAGGTCGACGCCACCGCACTCCGGGCAGGTGGCGTAGGGGTCGAGGGACGCGGCCGTCTGGCCGCAGGAGCGGCAGATCAGCTGCACGGGCACGACGACCAGGTCGACGTGGGCCCCCTCGGCGGCCGACCCTCCGGCGATCATGGCGAACGCCTGGTTGATCATCGGTTCGGTGACCCGGAGCATGGCGCCCGCCTGCACCCGCGCCCGTTCCACCCTGCGGCCCCTGGCGCGTTTCTCCACCGCGCTGAGGATCGCCTCGGCGATCCCGAATTCGTGCATGTCCGCCTCACTGGTCTTGCCGGTCCCACCGGCCTTCACTGGTTGTCGCTGGTCCTCGCCGGTCCTCGCCGGGTGTCACATCCTGCGGATCCGCATGTAGCGCTTGAGGTCGGGAATCGACTGGTAGACCAGCACGCCGATCCCCACCAGGACGGCTCCGACGAACAGGCGTCTCAACACGGTCTCTCCTCCTTACGGCCGGCTACGGCGAGCGGGCGCTCACCGGTGCCGCGGCCATCTCCTGATGGACCAGGTCGGCGACCAGGTCCGCGGCCGCGCCGACGGCCGCGGCCACCGGCGGGCTCAGCTCCATGCCGGGCGACAGGTCGGCGGGCTCGCACCCGACGAGCAGCACCCGTCCGGTCCGGCCGCCGAGCGCGCCTGCCAGGGCCAGCACGGTCTCCGGGGTCATGTCGTGGGCGTCGAGGACCGGCCCGGACACCTCGCCGGGCGTGGGTTCCAGGACGTACAGCGTGCCGGGCGGGCCGCCGCGGGCCACGGCGTCGACGAGGATCGCGGTGTCGTGGCCGCCGCCGGTGAGCTCGTAGGCGAGGTGGACGCCGCGGATGCCGAAGTCGGCCACCGAGACCCCGGCGGGCAGGTCGCGTTCCGCCAGACGCGCGGCCACCGCGACGCCGAACCCGTCGTCGCCGAGGAAGACGTTCCCGACGCCCGCGACGAGGATGCCGCTCATGGGGCGTCCCGCCTCTCCGGCGCGTCCGCCGCGTCCCTCATGTCCCCCGCGGCCTTCATGTCCCCCGCGGCCTTCATGTCCCTCGCGGCCTTCATGTCCCTCGCGTCCGTCCCGGCGCCGGGGCCGTCCGCCGGGCCGGGGGCGTCGAGCGGTTCGATCTCGTCGGGGGCGAAGTAGAGGAAGCGGCCGTGAGAGCGGTGCAGGTCGGCGCCGGGGTCGTCGTCCAGGGTGACCGCCAGGTGACGCGCCCCGTCGAGGTCGGTGAGCACGGCCTCCACCCGGGCGGTCCGGCCGGCCAGGAACATGTCGTGGGCGTCGGCGCGCCGCCTGCCCGGTGCCAGCCGTACCCGGCTGCCCCTGGCGACCTCCACCCCGGCGACGGACACGGCGTCGGTCTCCGGCGAGGAGCCGGGCCCGGCGGCGAGGTCGCTCCAGAAGGCGTCCCCGGGTCCGTCCCAGGGCGCGGCGCCGGGGTTCGCGGTGCCGGGCACGGGATCCGGCGGAGGCTCCGCGCGTGAACCGGCCGGGGACGCGCCCTCCTCCGGAGCGGCGCCGGGGCCGGCCGCCGAGCCCCAGCGGGGCGCGGTGCCGCCGCGGGCGGGTGTCTCCAGGTGGCGGATCGCGCCGTGCAGCCGTTCGGCCAGCTCCGGTGGCAGGGTCGCCACCATGTCGAGGAGCCGGGCCGCCCGGGGGTCGGTCGCACGGGCCTGCCGCCGCTCCTCCTCGGTGAGGGTGAGCGTGCGCAGGTGCAGCATCTCGTCGATCTCGGTGGCGTCGAACATGTCGCCCGGGCTCTCCGGGGCGGTGTCCGGGTAGTCGTAGAGGATGATCGGCGACGACAGCAGCACGTCGCGGTGGCCGGGCTCGCCGACGAGGACGGGCCAGGTGCGCTCGTTGCGGCAGGTCTCGGCGGCGGGCCGGGCCCATTCGGGCGGGTCGAGCAGGGAGACGAACGCGCCGCCGGTCACCCCGATGATCAGGTGGGCCGAGATCAGCGAGCGGCGCAGCGCCTGCTCGCGGGTGGCGTCCGGGTCGTCCCAGCCGGTGACGTTCTCCACCCTCACACTCAGCCGGACGAGGTCGTACGGCCCCGCCACCCGCTCGGCGCGGGCCCGCACGACGGCGTGCAGCGGCAGATGCTCGCGGACGACGCGGCCCCGGGCCTGGCCGGACGGCCCGGTGATCGCCTCGACGGACCGGTCCCCGGGCAGGCGCACGTCGGCGGCGCGTTCGCCGTCGAGCAGTTCGGCGACGGGGAAGGCCACCTCCGTCTCGCGCTCGGTGGCCTCCTCGAAGGACAGGTAGGTCGTCACCCCTCCCGGCGCCCCGGCACCCGCCGTCCCCGGGTCCGTCTCCCCGACCGTCTCCAGGCTCGGAACCCCGTCCGGAACCCCGCCCGCCGCACCGGTTCCCGGCGTGGCCGGTCCGGCCGTCTCGACGGTCAGCTCGGCGACGGGCCGGTGGCCGCCGTCCTCGGCCCGTTCGACGAGGCGGGTCCTGACGTGCAGGAACCTCAGCCGCAGCCGTACCTCGGCGTCGTCGGCGCGTTCCAGCAGGCATTCGGTCACGCTGGAGGAGTGCTCGCAGGTGGTGTCGAACCCCGGCGGCACGAGCACCCCGAACTGCCAGCGCATCCGGTTCTTGGCGGCCGACGCCCGGTAGGGGTAGAGCAGGTAGCCCTCGTACAGCACCGCGTCGGCGACCCGGCGGGCGATCTCCATGGGAGCGGTCATCACCGGCTCTCCTCCAGCAGTAGTTCCACGGCCTCGTCCCAGGTGGCCAGGGCGCGTTCGGTCTTGAGGCGGCGCAGGGCCCGCAGCGTGCCGCGGTTCAGCCGCAGCCATCCGCTGTCCGGGAAGTAGCGGTCCATCAGCTCCCGCCACACCCCGACCGGCAGCCGGTGGCGGGCCTCCCGGTGCCAGGGGATCTGGGTGACCGAGAAGCCGTTCCCGGCGCGGGCGAAGACCGTGCCGCCGAACAGCAGGATCAGCGGGATCTCGCCGTCCTCCAGCGCGGCGAAGTACTTGCCCGCGGCCACCTCCAGGTCGTAGCTGCAGGGCACGGGCAGGTCGATCTCGGTGACGCCGCGGAAGGCGGGGACGGTGGCCGAGACGGTCGCGAAGTGCAGGGGCTTGAGCGTGTCGCCCCACCGGGACGGGTCGCCGAACAGGTCGCCGAGCAGGTCCGCCTCCGCGGGGCCGTACCGCCGCAGGTGCGGCTCCACCCGGAGCTGGCACCGCAGCAGTACGGCGTGCACCCCGGCGGGCGACGGCTCGGTGACGCGCAGCCGGAAGACCAGCGTCGGGAAGGCCGCGTACGGCTCGGCCCGCGCGCCCAGGCAGGTGAAGGCGATCTCATCCACGGCCGCCCCCGTGTGACTCCGGGACACGGTGGCCGCGGCGGCGCAGGTCGGCGAAGAAGCCGTCGATGGCCCGCCAGACCTCCGGGCCGCCGTCGAAGCCCTTCCAGTGCAGCCGCACCAGGCCCACCAGGCGGTAGCAGGCGTCGATCGGCGCCAGGTGGCAGGTGAAGCCGCCCTCCGGGCGGCGGTCCACCAGCAGCGCCTCGACGTCGGGCAGCACGCCGGCCATCGCCGGGCAGGCCGACAGGACCCGTTCCCAGGTGTCGTGCGGCAGCAGGGACTCGGTGGCCCCGGCGGGGCTGGGATAGCAGGCGACGATCCGGCCGAGCGCCGAGTTGCGGAAGAAGAACGCGGTGCGCACCGGGATCCGCATCTCCTCCCAGTCGGCCTCGGTCAGGGGGAACGAGGGCGCGTGCAGGTGGCGGCGCGGCACCCCCCGGTAGCGCCGCCGCGAGTCGCCGTCGTGGGAGAACAGCAGGTGGCAGCCGGCGCAGGAGCACAGCAGCGCCCGGGTCTCCAGGTTCACCACGTGCCCGTGGTCCTCCCCGGCCACCTCGCCGCACAGCTCGCACCGGGGCGCGGCTTCGGTGTCCCGCGTCCGGAACCGGCGCAGCCCGGTGGCCGCCGTCATGACGCTCCCCCGCCCGCGGCGGCCGGGCGGCGGCCGATCTGCAGCAGGGGCGACCGGCCCGCCGCCGGGTCGCCGGCCTCGGTGATCTCGACGCGCGCCGCCTCCGGCACGGCCAGCGTCACGGCGTCCTCCACGGCGCGCAGCAGGGCGCGCCGGGAGGAGGGGCAGCCGTGACCGGCGCCCGTCAGGCGGAGCCGTACGACGCCCGTCTCGTCCACGCCGAGCAGCTCGGCCTTCTCCTCGCGGCCGGCCAGGGCCCGTTCCAGGGCGGCGGCGGCGCGTTCGGCGGCGCCGAGCGGGTGCAGGTCGTGCAGGATGAGCAGGCCGGAGACGAGGTCGTCGCCGGTCAGGCGGTGCAGCACGTCGGCGGCCCCGGCCTCCACGACGGCCTCGACGACGCGTTCCAGGCCGGCGCCGTACAGCTCGACGAGGGCGCGGACGAGTTCCTCGGCCCTGGCGCGTGTCGCGGGGTCGGCGTGCGCGCCGAGGTCGGCGAGCAGCGCCTCGACGCGCTCGCCGGCCGCCTGGACCTCCCGCCCCCGGGACCCGCCCGCCCGGACGCCGCGGGCGCCGGGCCCGTCGGTCCGGACGTCGCGGGCTCCGGATCCGTCGGTCCGGACGTCGCGGGCTCCGGGTCCGTCGGCGGGCGGCCCCGCCCCGGGCCGCCGCCCGGTGGCCGCCGGGCCGGTCATGCCGGGCCGAAGGCGTGCGGGCTGTGCAGCTTGCGCAGCTCCTTGCCGCCGCCGAGGTACATGTGGACCCCGCACGGCAGACACGGATCGAAGCTGCGCACGGTGCGCATGATGTCGATGCCCTTGAAGTCCTCCGGCCGGTTCTCCTCGAAGATCGGGGTGTTCTGCACCGCGTCCTCGTACGGGCCGGGTGTGCCGTAGGAGTCGCGGACGCTGGCGTTCCACGGGGTGGGCGGGTAGGGGTGATAGTTGGCGATCTTCCCGTTCCTGATCACCATGTGGTGCGACAGCAGGCCCCGGACCGCCTCGGTGAACCCGCAGCTGATCGCCTCCTCCGGCACCTCGAAGGGCGTCCAGGTCTGGGTGCGCCCGGCGCGGACCTCGGCCAGCCCCTGCTCGGCGAAGTGCAGCGCGCAGGCCGCCGCGTACGCCTGGAAGTAGGAGCGGGCCCGGTTGCGCTCCAGCGCGTTGGACAGCGGCTGCCCGTTGTGGGTGGGGATGGTCCACTCCAGCGTCTTCTCCGGGCGCGTGGCGGTCTTCGGCAGGTTGATCTGCACGCTGTGGCCGGTGGCCTTGACGTAGCCGATGTCCACCCGCCCGGACAGGGCGGTGGACCACAGGCGGGCGAGGGGGCCGCCGCCGGTGTCCAGCGGGAGCATGTCGGCGCCGTCGAACCAGCGCGGCGACATCACCCAGCTGTACTTGCCGGTGAAGTCGCGCTTCTGCGGATGGGGAATGGTGTGCTGGTTCCACGGGTGCCGGATGTCGACGGGGTTGCCCAGCGGGTCGTGGGTGACGAACGGCTCCTGCCCGGCCCAGTCGTCGTAGTAGGAGCTGCCCAGCAGGATACGGATGCCGAGGTTGATGTCGACGAGATCGTTGGTGACCAGGCGGCCGTCCACGATCACGCCGGGGGTGACGAACATCCGCCGGCCCCAGTCGCTCATGGTGCGGTAGTCGAAGTCGCAGTGCTCGGGGTCGTTGAAGCTGCCCCAGCAGCCGAGCAGCACCCGGCGGCGGCCGACCTCCTCGTATCCGGGGAGCGCCTGGTAGAAGAAGTCGAACAGGTCGTCGTGCATGGGCACGACCCGTTTGAGGAACTCGACGTAGCGCGTCAGCCGGATGAGGTAGTCGGTGAACAGCTGCACGGTGGCGACCGTGCCGACCCCGCCGGGATACAGGGTGGAGGGGTGCACGTGCCTGCCCTCCATCAGGCAGAACATCTCCCGGGTGACCCGGCTCATGGCCAGGGCCTCGCGGTAGAACTCCCCCTCCAGCGGGTTGAGGGAGCGCATGATGTCGGCGATGGTGCGGAAGCCGTGGTCGGCGGCGTGCGGAGCCTCGGTGTTCTCGGCCAGCGCGAGCACGCCGGGGTTGGTCTCGCGCACCATCTTCTCGCAGTAGTCGACCCCCACCAGGTTCTCCTGGTAGATGTTGTGGTCGAACATGTACTCGGCGGCCTCGCCGCAGTTGATGATCCACTCTCCCAGCGCCGGAGGGCGGGCGCCGTAGGCCATGTTCTGGGCGTAGACCGAGCAGGTGGCGTGGTTGTCGCCGCAGATGCCGCAGATCCGGCTGGTGATGAAGTGCGCGTCGCGGGGGTCCTTGCCCTTCATGAAGATGCTGTAGCCGCGGAAGATCGACGACGTGCTGTAGCACTCGGCGACCTCCCGGTTGGCGAAGTCGATCTTGCAGTAGATGCCGAGGCTGCCCACGATCCGGGTGATCGGGTCCCACGACATCTCCACCAGCTCCCGGCCGCCGGGCGGCACGGTCTCCTCCGTCTTGGGTGAGGTCTTCATACTCAGCTCCAGGGCGCCTTGTAACCGGTGAGCAGGGCGCGACCCTTGGTGCGCCACTTCGGTTCCTTGTCGACTGTCTTGAGGGTGATGTGGCGCAGGCCGCGCACGACGCCGCCGTAGACGCCGCTGGCCGTGGACGACACCCGCGCCCCGGGCGGTTCGTCCATGAACGGCATGAACTTGTCGGGGAAGCCGGGCATCGTGCAGGCGATGCAGATCCCGCCCACGTTGGGGCAGCCGCCGATGCCGTTCATCCAGCCGCGCTTGGGCACGTTGCACCGTACGACCGGCCCCCAGCAGCCGATCTTCACCAGGCACTTCGACGAGCCGTACTCGACGGCGAACTGGCCCTGCTCGTAGTAGCCGGCCCGGTCACAGCCCTCGTGCACGGTCTGGCCGAACAGCCACGTCGGCCGCAGCGCCTCGTCCAGCGGGATCATCGGCGCCTGCCCGGTGAGCTGGTAGAGCAGGTACAGGATCGTCTCCGACAGGTTGTCCGGCTGGATGGGGCAGCCCGGCACGTTGACGATCGGCAGCCCGGCCTTGGAACGCCAGTCCCAGCCGAGGTAGTCGGCGACGCCCATCGCGCCGGTCGGGTTGCCCGCCATGGCGTGGATGCCGCCGTAGGTGGCGCAGGTGCCGGCCGCCAGTACGGCGGTCGCCTTCGGCGCGAGGATGTCCAGCCACTCGCTGGTGGTCCGGGGCTGCCCGGTGGCCGGGTCGTTGCCGAACCCGCACCAGTAGCCCTCCTGCTTGATCGACTCGTTCGGGATGGAGCCCTCCACGACCAGCACGAACGGTTCCAGCTCGCCGCGCGCGGCCCGGAAGAACCACTCGATGAACACATCGGAGCCCTGCATCGGCCCGGACTCGAAGTCGATCAGCGGCCAGTGCACGGCCACCTTCGGCAGGCCGGGCAGCGCCCCCAGGGCGATCTCCTCGATGCTGGGCTGCGTCGCCGCGGTCAGCGCGACCGAGTCGCCGTCGCAGCTCAGCCCGGCGTTGATCCAGAGGATGTGGACGATCGGCTCCTCCTCCGGCTGTTCCGCCGCACCCTGTTTCCCCTGCCGTTCCTGGTCCGCCGGTGCCGTCATGCCGTCCTGCCTTCCCGGGGCTCCCCATGCCTCGATGCCGGTGGTCGATGGTGGTGGGGGAGGTCTCGTGCGGTGCGGATCATGACGTGTCTCCTCGGGCTCCTCGCGTTCCTCGTGCTCTCGTGTCCGGTTCGCCGTCAGCCGACGTTGCGGACCGGTGGGGCGGGGACGGCGCCGAGGGCGTGCTGGGTCAGCTCCCACAGCACGTGGTAGACCGTCGTCTGCGCCTCCTGGATCCGGTGCACCGAGGAGGAGGGGATGACGAACAGGTAGTCCAGCAGCTCCAGCTCGGCCAGCCTGCCGCCCCTGTCGCCGGCCAGGGCGATGGTGAGCATGCCCTGCCGGGCCGCCTCCTCGAAGGCGCGCACGACGTTGGCGGAACCGCCGCTGGTGGTCAGGCCGAAGGCCATGTCGCCGCGCCGCCCGAGGGCGGCGAGCTGGCGGGCGAAGACGACGTCGAAGCCGACGTCGTTCGACAGGGCGGTCACCACGGCGACATCGCTGGTCAGCGACAGCGCCGGCAGGGACAGCCCGTGATCCGGGTGCAGGAACGCCGTCGCCACCTCCTGGGCGTCGGTGCTGCTGCCGCCGTTGCCGAAGGCGAACAGCCGCCCGCCGGCGGCGAACCGGATGGCCATCTCCCCGGCGCACTCGACGAGCTCGTCGGCCATCGACTCGGCCAGCTCCCGGCGCAACCGGACGATCTCGGCGGCCTTCTCGCCGGTGGAGCGCAGCGCCTCGGTCAGCACCGCGTCGAGGTCGCCCGGGCCCGGGTAGAGAAAGGGGTAGAGCCCGCCCATCCCCTCGGGCGGCTGGTCACCGGTGCTCATCGCCGTTTCCTCTCCTGGTCACCGTGTTCCCCGACGTCCGCCGATCACGGCGTCTCCGACCGCCGCCTCTCCGGCGGTCGCGTCTCCGGTCGCCGCGTCCCGGGTCACCGCGTCCCTGACGGCCGCGTCCCCGGTCGCCGCGTCCCTCATCGCGTCCCCGGTCATGGCGTCCCCGGTCGCCGGGTCTCCCGGCGCCCGCCGATGCCTGCCGACGACCGCGATGGCCTCCCCCGCGTGGACGAGGACGGTGTCGCCCTCGGCCGCGTCCACCAGGGCCACGCTCACCTCCGTGGTCACCGGGCCCGCGCCGGCGACGGCCAGCCCGCCGTACCTGATGCGGATCACCCGCATCGGCACGGCCTCGTCCGCGCACGTGACGCACGGTCCGGTGTCGCAGCAGCCGTCCTCGCCGCTCATCCTGTCTCCTTTCCGCCGAGCAGGCCGGGCCGGTCATGGAAGACGTGGACCAGCTCCCACAGCACGTGGTAGACGGTGACGTGGATCTCCTTGACCACCGCCGGGTCGTCGGAGGCGGCGATCAGGATGTGCTCGGCCGCCCGCTCCCGCACCACGGCTCCGCCGTCGCCGCCGACGAGGGCGAGGGTGAACAGGCCCAGCGCCCCGGCCTCCTGGAGGCCGCGCAGGACACCCGGGCAGTCGCCGTCGCGGGAGATCCCGAGCGCCATGTCGGCCGGGTCGGCCCAGCGGCGCAACTGGTGGGCGAACGACTCTGCGGGCCCCTCCCGGGCGCTCACCCCGCTGACGGTGGCGGCGTCGTTGCTGAGGGCCAGGGCGGGCAGTGCCTTCTTGCCCATGATGACCGGGTGCATGAACTCGACCGCGATGTGGGCCGCATCGGTGCCGCCCCCGCCGCTGCCGAACACGATCAGCTTCCCGCCGCGATGGAACCGGTCCGCCATCTCCCGGCACGCGCGGGCGATGCGCAGGGAGTCCTCCGCGAGAGCGTGACCGGCGGAGTCCCTGCGGGCGAAGGCCTCGCTGACGGCCAACTGCATGGTCGATGTCACTGGCATGTGAACGCTCCGTTATTTACGGTAGTCGTCAGATTACGTTCCGTGTTCGGCGAATCGACACCTTCGACGCCACAAAGCGGAGTAAAGATCTGATCACTCGCCCAACCGCCCGCGGTGGCCGCCGGCGGCGGGGATTCGCCGGGATTCCCGTATCCCGCGGGGTTCCCGCCCTTGGTGATGATCAACGTTCCCCGTTATCGTCTCGCAGTGGGGTCGTCTCGCGGCGGGGCCGCCGCCGTACGGCGCGCATGCGGCACGGCGGCCCGCCGACCGACCGAAGGAGAACGACCTTGACGGCAGCCGCCCGCTGGATCCGGTGCTTCCACCCCTCACCCGGGAGCGACGTCCAGGTGGTCTGCTTCCCGCACGCCGGGGGCACCGCGAGTTACTACCACCCGCTGTCGGCGGCCCTGGCGCCCGCCGCCGAGATGCTCGCCGTGCAGTACCCGGGCCGGCAGGACCGGTTCGACGAACCGCTGATCGACGACCTGCCCCTGCTCGCCGACCGGGCGGCCGAGGCGCTCGGCGGCGGCGACCGGCCGCGGGTGTTCTTCGGGCACAGCATGGGGGCCGTCATGGCCTTCGAGGTCGCCCGGCGGCTGGGCCGCGGCGGGCCCGTCGCGCTGTTCGTGTCCGGGCGGCGCGCCCCCTCCACGACCCGGCAGGAGACCGCGCACCTGCTCGGCGACGACGAGCTCGTGGCCCTGGCCGCGAGGCTCGGCGGATCGGACCCGGAGGTGCTGCGGCACGAGGAGCTGCGCGGACTGATCCTGCCGAGCCTGCGCGCCGACTACCGGGCCGTCTGCACCCACCGCCCCGACGGCGAGGCGCGGCTCGCCGTACCGATCACCGCGCTCACCGGCGACGCCGACCCGGTGACCAGCGTGGCGGAGGCCGAGGCGTGGGGCCGGCACACCAGCTCCCGCTTCGAGCTGAAGGTCTTCCCGGGCGGCCACTTCTTCCTCGCCCACCACGTACCGGAGATCGCCCGGATGATCCTCGGCTCGCTGAGGGCGGTCCACGCGTGACGGCGCTGCTGGCCGTCAGCGACCTGCACGTCGGCTACAAGGAGAACCGCCGGATCGTCGAGGAGATGCGGCCGTCGTCCGGGTCCGACTGGCTGCTGGTCGCCGGGGACGTCTCGGAGAAGGTCGCCGACATCGAGTGGGCGCTCGGCCTGCTGGCCGAACGCTTCGAGAAGGTGGTGTGGGTCCCGGGCAACCACGAGCTGTGGTCCCACTCCAGCGACCCGGTCCGGTTGCGCGGCGAGGAGCGCTACCGGCACCTGGTGAAGGTCTGCGGCGACCTCGGCGTGGTGACCCCGGAGGACCCCTACCCGGTGTGGGAGGGGCCGGGCGGGCCGGTCGTGATCGCCCCGCTGTTCGTGCTGTACGACTACACCTTCCGCATGCCGGGGGTCGCCACCGCCGAGGAGGCGCTGGCCCTGGCCTACGACAGGGGCGTGGTCTGCACCGACGAGGTGTTCCTGCACCCCGATCCCTACCCCTCGCGCGCCGCCTGGTGCGAGGCCAGGGTCGCCGAGACCGAGCGGCGGCTGGCCGAGCGCCCGGGGGGTCTGCCGACCGTGCTCGTCAACCACTACCCGCTGGTGCGCGAACCGACCCGGGTCATGCACCACCAGGAGTTCACGATCTGGTGCGGCACCGAGCTCACCGCCGACTGGCACCTGCGGTTCGACGCCCGCGCGGTCGTCTACGGCCACCTGCACATCCCCCGCACCACCTGGTACGACGGTGTGCGCTTCGAGGAGGTCTCGCTGGGCTACCCGCGCGAGTGGCGGCCCCGCCCCACCCCGCCGGGCCGGCCGCGCCGCATCCTGCCCGCTCCCCCGGCGGCGTCGTGATCGGGGAGATCCTGCCGTCGTGGGTGGCGAGCGCCGAGGCGTTCGCCGACCCGCCCGACGCCCGGCTGTTCCCCGAGGAGGAGGCGGTCATCGCCCGCTCGGTGGAGCGGCGGCGGCGCGAGTTCACCACCGCCAGGCACTGCGCCCGCCGGGCGCTGGCCCGCCTGGGCGTGCCGCCCGCCCCGATCCTGCCCGGCGAGCTGGGTGCGCCCGTCTGGCCCGCCGGGGTACGGGGCGCCATCACCCACTGCGAGGGGTACCGTGCCGCCGCGGTCTCCCTTAAGGCCCTCACCGTCGGCATCGACGCCGAACCGCACGAGCCGCTCCCCGAGGGGGTCATGGAGACCGTGGCCCTCCCGGAGGAGCGGGCCGAGCTGGCGCGCCTCGGCGGCGGGATCCACTGGGACCGGCTGCTGTTCAGCGCCAAGGAGAGCGTCTACAAGGCGTGGTTCCCGCTGGCCCGGTGCTGGCTCGACTTCGACGAGGCCCACGTCACGTTCGACCCGGCCGGGACGTTCACCGCCCGGCTGCTCGTGGCCGGGCCGGAGGTGGAGAGCCGGGAGCTGACCGGCTTCACCGGCCGCTGGCTCGTCTCCGACGGCCTGGCGGTCACCGCCATCGCCCTGCCGCCGGGGTGACTCCGCGCCGGGAGCGGCGCGGACGCCCCGGAGACCGCGAACACCCCCGAACTGGGACGCCGCCCCGGAACGGCCCGCTTCCGCGTCGAGTCAGGCCGGGGCCGTCCGCAGGTCAGGGAACCGGAACAGGTCATCGGCGTGGCCGGCCAGCGGACGGGCGGGGCCCTGCCAGGGGCTCGCCGACCTGGACGACCGCGAACTCGACCTGGCCCTGGCCCTCCTCCCAGTTGGCGATCAGCGTGCAGCCCTCGTCGGCGAGCAGGTCGCCGCCCGACCGCTCGGTCCGCAGGTACATCAGCCCCTCCTCGCCTTCGGTGCAGAAGAAACTCAGGTGGGTGAACAGCTCGGGCGGCGTGAGGCCGGCCAGCGCCTCCCGCCACTCCTCGGCCGCCTCCGCTTCAAGGGGCAGGAGGCTTTCGGGGCCCGTGCCGAGCGCGGTGGCGACCCGCATCGCGTCGAAGAGCGTGCCGTCCGAGACAAGCCGCGGGTGGCAGACGGTCCAGGTGCCGTGCAGATCGGACGCGGCGAGGTCGTGGCGCGCCAGCAGGGGATCCAGGTCGCCGCCCAGGATGAGCCGGTCCGCGAAGCATGCCGCTGCGAGATCCGCCTCGAACTCCGGCGGCAGCCCGGCCTTGTCGAACTCGAAGACCGACCGGCTCGCGTCGAACTCCAGCAGCGGCTCGTCCAGGTCGAAGACCGGGCAGTCCCAGATGACCGGCTCGGCGCCGCGGAGGGCGGCCGGATTCACCCAGGCGGCGTCCTGCGCGAAACCGAGCTCGTTGATGAGGTTGCCGCCGAAGAACGTCGCATATACGGCGTCGGCGTCGAAACTCGCCAGCGGACGGCCGAGCAGGATCTCAAAGGCGCCGCTCAGCTGCTCTGACCACGGGCCCGGAATGTTCGCGGAAGCGGAGTTCATGCCGGGACCATATAGGCACCGGTCGCGCCGATGCGCCACGTCCGCCGTTTCCTCACGCGGAGCGGCGGCGCGCGCCAGACCCGTGGCGGCATTCCGCACGGCACCCGGCCGCCGCCGAACGCGAGGAGATCCTCCAGGGCATCGGCGCCGGGACGTCCGCCCGGACGAAGCGCACCCGAGCTGCGAATCAAGAGCCGACACCGGCAGCCGGCCGGCCCCGGTCACCACGTACGACTCGGTGTTACTGTCCCGCCATGTCAAAAATCGAGATCGATTCGGTGACCGCCGATTTCTTCGGAGCCTTTGACAACCGGGGCGGCAAGGCTGCCGACGTGGCCCGGATCAAGCGGCTGGTTCTTCCGGGTGGTGTGATCGTGAAGACCGGCCCGGAGCTTACGGTCTACACCGTCGACGAGTTCATCGAGCCCCGCCGGCGGCTGCTGGCCGACGGCCGGCTCGTCGAGTTCTCCGAGTGGGAGACCTCCGAACGGACCGAGATCGCGGGCGATATCGCGTCACGGTTCAGTGAGTACCGGAAGTCAGGGGTCCTGGACGGCGAACCGTTCGAAGGTGGCGGGACCAAGACCATCCAGCTCGTCCGCACCTCAGAAGGCTGGCGGATCACAGCGCTCGCCTGGTATGACCAGCCCTGACCGCACCGGGGAAGCGGAGTCGTGAGAGGTGCCTTCCCGCGCTGGGACCTGCCCGGGTCACCATCGCCACCGCCCTTCTGTGCCATCGGGCGCGTTGACCCTGAGGACCTGTAGGAGGTCGCGATGCCTTTCGTCGATACGCCGCTGACCGTCCCCATGCGGCGCGCGGTCCAGGACGCGTGGGGACGGCGCATCGCCGGTGACCCGGTGCGGCTGTACGGCGGGGAGGAGTCGGCGGCGTACCGGGTCGATGACCTCGTCGTACGCGTCGGCCCCGCGAGACGTACGAGCGCCGAGGCCGAGTGGTGTCACTCGATCGCCGTACATGCCGCCTCCACCCTTCCTGAGGCGGTGGCCCCGTTGCGTGCACGCGACGGGACCACGGTCATCCGGGTGGACGGCCGGCCCGTGTCGGTGTGGCCCTATGTCGAGGGCGGGTGGCCTGATGAGGATCAGCCGCAGGTGCGGATGCAGGGCGCGCGGCTTCTCGCGCGGCTGCACCGTACGCTGGCCTCCCACCGGCCGCCGCCGCGCCCGGTGGCCTCGTTCGTGGAGACCGGCCTGTACGGGGAATCGCCACACGATGTTCCCGAGTTGGCCGATCGAGGACTGGACCGCTGGCTGGCGGACTTTCATCGCCGCAACCCCGTACGCCAGCCACTGCACGGGGACTTCTACCCGGGGAACACCCTCGCCAGGGACGGCCGGTTGGTGGCCGTCCTGGACTGGGATGAGGCCATCGTCGGAGCGCCTGAGATGGAGGTGGCGTCCGCAGCGCTCGAATGGGCCGATGAGTACGGCGACAGCCCGGTCCGACGCCGCCGCTTCGTCACCGATTATCACGAGGCCGGCGGGACCGCGGGCGGCATGGACGATGAGACGCTCGTCCAGCTGATCAGGCACCGGCTGCGCCGCGAGGCGGCATATTTCGAGCACGCTCGGCGTCAGGGCGCCGAGCATGACGAGGACGGCCTCGAACACCACGAGCGCCGGGTGAAGGCCTTCTTCGATCTCAGGCCGTAACCGGGGTTGAGGGCATAGAATGGATCAACGGTAAATTCTCCGATTTCCGCGACCGGTATCCGGGCCGTGGTGCCTGGGTCACCTACACGGACTCTGCTCGATCTGGCGGTACGGGCGTGTTGAACCTGAAGTTCGAACCTGATTGTCATTGATTCCGATGCGATCGAGCACACCCGGGAGCGGTGTGCGGCCGCTCCTGGCCATGCTGGGCGCCACCATCCTGTTGATGACGGCGCTGGTCGGATCGGCGGCGGCCGAGCGGCCGGTGTTCGAGAGGTGCCGCGGCGTGCATTCGGCGTCCCCCGGATGCACGCAGGGACGCGTCATGGTCTCCGAATGCCGGCAAGGATCCGGGCGCTGGGGAGAAATCATCTGTGCGGGCGCTCTCCATGTCGTCGACCGGTGTGCGCGCGTCGACGTCGACGGTGCGGGAGCGTCCACCTGTGCGGCTCTCGGCTCCGATTATCTGAGTTGCGTCGAGCGAGATCTATCCCCTCTGTCATGTCAAGAACTGGGCATCATATTTCTCGGCTGCATGCGACAGCCCGGGATGACCGAAAGGAGTTGCCGGGCGGACTGGGGAGAACTGGTGGCATGTAAGACGCGCGCCGTCGACCCCGAATTCTGCCCGGTGACCGGAAATCCCAGGCCCTGGCGGGTTCGTCCAGGCGAGGAGCTCGGCGGCCCGGGCGCTGGTTTTCACCTTGCGATGGTGGACGACCAGGCTCTTGCCCGAGGCGCGGGTGATGGGCGCCGACCCGGCGTAGGCCTTTAGCGCGCGGACGACAGCGAAGCGGGCGCGGTCGTCACCGATCTCGGCGAGCACCCGGGCACCGGTGAGGTCGGCCAGACCGGGGAAGCCGGTGATGATGGCGGCGTCGGAGTGCCGGCCGCGCGGGGCAGGCTGCCCGGGTGACCTACCCGGACCCGCACGAGCCCGCCCGAAGGGCGGGTGGCGGCGCGGGGGCGCGCAGCCCTGCCTGCCGCCGCGGTTACGGCAGCGCCACCCCGGAGGGAGTTGCCGAGGCCGTACGGCGGGCGGAGACTCAAGGAACCCCTCCGCCAGATGAGCCACCGTGAGCCGCCGTGAGCCGCCGTGAGTTCTGGCGGGTCACGATGGGTCATGACGGGTCGCGGCGGGCCGCCGTGGGCGACGCCGGGACGCCGGCTCGCCGGGGCGTTCCCGGGTGAGCCCGCGGCGCCGAGGCCCGGTGTCCGCGGCCCGGGAAGCCCGGCCCCACCGACCGGAAAACCGGTTGACGGCTGCCTTAGCCTAGGCGGGTTCTGTGCGCCGGTCGGCGATCAACCACCCCTAGACCGTGAGGAGAGTGCTGCCTGCTGATGCCCCCTGATACGGACCCCCTCGAACAGAAGGACTCCAAGGACTCCACCGCAGACGACACCGCCGGGCACGCGGAGGACGCCCGCCCGGTCCCCGCCGCCCCGCCGCGCCGCGGCCTGACCTCCCTGTGGCGGATGAGGTCCTACCTCCGCCCCCACGTCACCCGCATGGTCTTCATCTGGCTGCCCGCCCTCGTGGCGACCGGCATCGCGATCGTCATCCCGATGGTCGCCCGGAAGATCATCGACGGTCCCGTCGCGCACGGCGACACCGACGCCCTGGTCCCGCTCGCCCTGCTGGCCCTGGCGCTGGGCGTGCTGGAGGCGGGACTCATCTTCGCCCGCAGATGGCTGCTGTCCGACGTCGTCCTGGACGTGGAGACCAGGCTCCGCGACGACGTCTACCGGCACCTGCAGCGGCTGCCGATGAGCTTCCACGGCTCCTGGCAGTCCGGGCAGCTGCTGTCGCGCGTGACCACGGACCTGTCGGTGATCCGGCGGTTCCTCGGCTTCGGCATCCTCTTCCTCGTCCTGATCACCGTGCAGATCGTGACGGTGACCGGGCTGCTGCTGAACATGTACTGGCCGCTCGGCCTGCTCGTCGCCCTGTCCGCGGCGCCGGTGGTGATCACCTCGCTGCGCTTCGAGCGGGGGTACATCGACGTCTCCCGGCGGGTCCAGGACGAGCAGGGCGACCTCGCCACCGTGATCGAGGAGTCCGCGGTCGGCATCCGGACGATCAAGGCGTTCGGCCGCGGGCGGCACGTCGCGGGCCTCTTCGGCGAGGGCGCGGACAAGGTCTACCGCTCCTCGATGGAGAAGGTGCGGCTGTCGTCGAAGTTCTTCACCTTCCTGGAGGTGGTCCCGAACGTCACGCTCGCGCTGGTGCTGCTGCTGGGCGCGCTCGCGGTCGGCTCGGGCTCGCTGACGCTGGGCACGCTGGTCGCCTTCACCACGCTGATGCTGCAGCTCGTGTGGCCCATCTCGGCCCTGGGCTTCATCCTGGTGCAGGGCCAGGAGGCGATGACCGCGGCGGACCGCGTGCTGGAGGTGCTCGACACCGAGCCGGAGATCGTCGGCGGTTCCGGGGAGATCGAGCGGCCCCGGGGGCACCTGCGGTTCGAGGGCGTGGAGTTCCGCTTCCCCGGCGCGGCCGAGCCGGTGCTGCGCGACGTCTGGCTGGACGTGCGGCCCGGTGAGACGGTCGCGATCGTCGGCGCGACGGGCTCGGGCAAGACCACGCTGACCTCCCTGGTGCCGCGGCTGCACGACGTCACCGCGGGCCGGGTCACGATCGACGGGCACGACGTGCGGGACCTGTCGCTGCCCGCGCTGCGCTCGCTGGTCGCCACGGCCTTCGAGGAGCCGACGCTGTTCTCGATGAGCGTCCGGGAGAACCTGACGCTGGGCCGGCACGACGCCACCGAGGAGGAGATCGAGGCGGCGATCGAAACGGCGCAGGCCGGGTTCGTCCACCGGCTGCCGTGGGGGCTGGAGACCAGGATCGGCGAGCAGGGGATGTCGCTGTCCGGCGGGCAGCGTCAGCGGCTGGCCCTGGCCCGCGCCGTGCTGAGCCGGCCGAGGATCCTCGTGCTGGACGACACGCTCTCGGCGCTGGACGTCGAGACGGAGATCCTCGTGGAGGAGGCGCTGCGGCACGTGCTGCGCGACGCGACGGGGATCGTCGTGGCGCACCGCGCCTCCACCGTCCTGCTGGCGGACAAGGTGGCGCTGCTGCTGGACGGCACGATCGCGCACGTCGGCCGGCACCACGAGCTGCTGGCGAGCGTGCCGGAGTACCGCGCGCTGCTTTCGGCCGCCCTGGACGACGATCCCGTCCCGGACACCGGCCCGGACGGGGAGACCGGCCTGGGCGCCGGCATGGACCTGGACAGCGAGGGGGCGCTGCGATGAGCACGACGGACCACGCGGGACCGGCGGAAACGGCGGAAACAGCGGGAACGGCCCGCCCGGACCGGCCGGAGCACGGGCAGGACGGGCAGGACGGGCAGGACGAGCGGGCGTGGCGGGGGGTCGCCGCCGAGAAGGACGACGACTCGCCGCAGCAGGAGTCGCTCGTGCTGCGCTCCCAGTCCAGGCGGCTGCTCGGCGAGCTGCTGCGCCCCTATCGCAGGCAGATCGCGCTGCTCGTCACGGTCATCGTCGTCTGCAACGCCGCCGCCCTGGCCATCCCCTTCCTGGTCAAGGTGGGCATCGACTCCGGCATCCCGCCGATGGCCGCCGGTCAGGGGCCGGGGACGCTGGTGACCGTCGTCGCGGCGATCCTGGTCGCGGCGGCCGTGCAGGCGGTGAGCCGGCAGGTGTTCCTCAGGATGGCGGGCCGGATCGGCCAGAACATCCTCCTGGAGCTGCGGCGGCGGGTGTTCGGCCACTTCCAGCGGCTGTCGCTGTCGTTCCACGACGACTACACCTCCGGGCGGGTCGTCGCGCGGCTCACCTCCGACATCGAGGCCATCTCCGAGATGCTGCAGTCGGGCTTCGACGGGCTGGTCACCGCCGTGCTGACGCTGGTCGGCACCGCGGTCCTGCTGCTGGTCCTGGACGTCCCCCTGGCGCTGGTCGCCCTGCTGCCGCTGCCGGTCCTGCTGCTGTTCACCCGGTGGTTCCGGCGGCAGTCGAGCATCGCCTACCGCCGGACCCGGGAGACGGTCGCCCTGGTGATCGTCCACTTCGTGGAGTCGATGACCGGTATCCGGGCGGTCCAGGCGTTCCGCCGGGAGCCGCGCAACCAGGAGATCTTCGCCGGGCTCAACGTCGACTACCGGGACGCCAACGTCCGCAGCATGCGGCTGATCGCGATGTTCATGCCGGGGGTCAAGCTGATCGGCAACGTCACGATCGCGGCCGTCCTGCTGTACGGCGGCTGGCGGGCCATCGGCGGTGACGTCAAGGTGGGCGTGCTGGCGGCCTTCCTGCTCTACCTGCGGCAGTTCTACGAGCCGATGCAGGAGATCAGCCAGTTCTATAACACGTTCCAGTCCGCGGCGGCGGCGCTGGAGAAGCTCGCCGGCGTGCTGGACGAGCGGCCGGCGGTGGCCGAGCCGCGCGAGCCGGTGGCGCTGGAGCGGCCGCGCGGCGAGGTGCGGTTCGAGGAGGTGGAGTTCTCCTACCTCGACGGCACGCCGGTCCTGCCGCGGATGGATCTGGTGATCCCGGCCGGGCAGAGCGTGGCGCTGGTCGGCACCACGGGGGCGGGGAAGACCACGCTGGCGAAGCTGGTCGCCAGGTTCTACGACCCCGTCGCCGGCCGGGTGCTGCTCGACGGGGTGGATCTGCGCGACCTCGCCGAGGAGACGCTGCGCGGCGCGGTGGTCATGGTGACCCAGGAGAACTTCCTGTTCACCGGTACGGTGGCCGACAACATCCGGTTCGGCCGTCCGGACGCGACCATGGACGAGGTCATGGCGGCCGCCCGGTCGATCGGCGCCCACGACTTCATCTCGGCGCTCCCGGAGGGCTACGACACCCAGGTCGGCAAGCACGGCGGCCGGCTGTCGGCGGGCCAGCGGCAGCTGGTGGCCTTCGCCCGCGCCTTCCTCGCCGACCCGGCGGTGCTGATCCTCGACGAGGCCACCTCCAGCCTCGACGTGCCCGGCGAGCGGCTCGTGCAGCGGGCGATGCGCACGATCCTCGCCGACCGGACCGCGCTGATCATCGCCCACCGGTTGTCGACCGTGGAGACCGCCGAGCGGGTGCTGGTGATCGAGGGCGGCCGGATCGTGGAGGACGGCTCCCCCGACCGGCTCATCGCGGAGGGGGGCCGCTTCGCCGGCCTGCACCGGGCCTGGCTGGACAGCGTGTCGGAGGGGTCCGGGGCCCCGGCCGGCCGCGGGTGAGCGTCCCCGGCGTCCCGGCGGAACGGCGACGGCCGTCTTCGCCGGGACGCCGGTCCTGAGCGGTGGGCGCCCGCGACCCGCGCGGTCACGAGGATCTCCTGTTCAGGGTCTGGCCGACGACGAGTGCGCCGAGGGCGATGGCGAAGCCGGTGACCTGCCAGCCGGTGAGGGTCTGGCCGAGCACGATGAGGCCGGCGAGGGTGGCGACCAGGGGGTTGGTCAGACCGAGCAGGGACAGCGAGGTGGGCGGCAGCTGCTCGATGCCGCGGAACCACAGGGTGTAGGCGAGGGCGGTGCCGATGACGCCGAGGTAGGCGAAGCCGAGGATGTTCTGGCCGGTGAGGGTGTCGGGCACCCCTTCGACGGCGAGGGTGATCGGGGCCAGCACCAGTCCGCCCGCGACGAGCTGCCAGCTCGTCATCACGAGGGGCGACTCCGGCCGTCCCCATTTCTTGGCCAGCACGATGGCCGTCGCCATCAGCGAGGTCGCGGCGAGCATGGCGGCGATCCCGAGCGGGTCCAGCCGGGCCTTGGAGGTCAGGGTCAGCAGGGCGACGCCGCCGGTGCCGGCCAGCGCGGCGTACAGGATGGGGCGGGTCGGCCGGACCCGCAGGACCAGCAGCGAGAGCAGCGCGACGACCAGCGGCTGGACCGAGGAGATCGTGGCGGCGACCCCGCCGGGCAGGTGGTAGGCGGCGAAGAAGAGGAGCGGGAAGAAGGCGCCGAAGTTGAGCATGCCGAGCACCGCCGACTTCCACCACCACTCTCCCCTGGGGAGCCGGCGGGTCGCGGCGAGCAGCACCAGGCCCGCCGGGAGCGCCCGCAGGGTCGCCGCCAGCATCGGCCGGTCGGCGGGCAGCAGGGTCGCGGTGATGACGTATGTGGTCCCCCAGCTCGCCGGCGCCAGGGCGGCGAGGGCGAGGTCGCCGGTGCGCTGGGCACGCGCGACCGAGGGGAGGGCGACAGTGGCCATGGGATTGCCTCTCATTGATAATCTCAACGTTGAGATGACATCATGTTCGTTCTGCGAACGTCAAGTCTGTGAACGTTGAGATTATTCCCATTGAGAGGAGTGCCGATGAGCGACGCGGTGGACGCCGTCACCGCCCAGTGGAACCGGGAGCGGCCCGACATCGACGTGTGGCCGATGGGGATCGTCGGGCGGCTCTCCCGCCTCTCCATCCTGTTCGAGCGCGAGCTCAAGGAGTTCTTCGCCCGGCACGAGCTGGAGCGCTTCGAGTTCGACGTGCTGGCCACGCTGCGCCGCTCCGGCGCGCCGTACGAGCTGACGGCCGGGGCGCTGCTCAAGGCGGCCATGGTCACCTCGGGGGCGATCACCAACCGGATCGACCGGATGGAGGCCAGGGGCCTGGTCGAGCGGGTCCGCGACGGCGGGGACCGCCGATCGGTGCGGATCCGGCTCACCCCGCGCGGCCTGGAGATCGTCGACGGGCTGGTCGGGCCGCACGTGGACAACGAGGCGCGGCTGCTGGCCGCGCTCGGCCCCGCCGAACGCGATCAGCTCGCCGGACTGCTGCGCGTGCTGCTGGAGTCCATGGGCGACACCTCGCTCACCTGATCCGCCCCGCCGGATCCACCCGGCGCGGGCCGTACGGACGTCCGGGAGCCCCGGGCGGGCCCGCGGACCCGGCGCCGCGCGGATCCGGCGGGACCGTCAGGACCGCTGCGGCGCCGGGGCCTCACTGCGGGCGGTGCGCACCGGCAGCGGGCAGGTCTCGCCGCGGGCGAGGTAGCGCACCCGGTCGGACATGCCGCGCCGCTCGACCTCCTCGCGGAAGTCGTCGAGGCCCGAGGAGAAGGCCTCGTAGTCGTCGTAGTGGATCGGCACGGCGTGCCCGGGGCCGATGAAGGAGAGCCACTCGGCTCCCTGCGCGCCGTCCATGGTCACCATCATGCCCAGGATCATGGTGCCGCCCAGGTGGACGACGCCCACGTCGATGTCGGGGTAGCGCTCCGGGATGGGCGCGAGGAGCTCGCGGTCCATCAGCGTGTCGCCGCTGATGTACATGCGCAGGCCGACCGAGCCGTCCTGGCGGCAGAACTCCAGCATGCTGCCCATCACCGGCGGCAGCAGCACCTGGGCCGCCCCGGGCGCGTGCCGTCCGGGCAGCGCGGTGACCTTCAGCGTGCGGCCGTCGCGGCGGAGGGTCCGCTCCTGCCAGGTGCTCAGTCCCTCCGCCCCGCCGAAGCCCTGGCGCCGCAGCCGCCGCGCCGCCTGGCGGGTGGTCACGATCGGCACGGACCGGTCGAGCCCGTGGCGGGCGACCCGGTCCCAGTGGTCGCCGTGCATGTGCGACAGGACGACGGCGTCGAGCGGGGGCAGGTCCTCCACCTGTATCGCCGGATCGGTGCGGCGCCTGCTGGTCAGGCCGTAGCCGAGGTAGGCCCGCTGGCCCCGGTGGAGGAAGTTGGGGTCGGTGAGCAGGGTGAACCCGTCGTAGCGGATGAGCATCGTGGCGTTGCCGACGAAGAAGACGCCGGAATCCGGGAAATCGACCATGATGGGCCTCCAGCTGGTGCGGCACCCGGGCCGCGACCCCGGCCACGCTTCGGGTGCTCCCTCGGTCTCCAGCGTGCCATGCCCGTTCCGGAGGTTTTCTCACCGGGCTCGCCGTACCGCCGCGCGCGGCCCCCGGCGGCGGCGCATGATGGGGATCATGGAAGCGAAGCGGCTCTACCAAGGCACCGGTCCCGGCCCCATCACCCCGGACGGCTGCGCCGTCGACTACTACGCCATGCTGACCCCGCGCGGCGAGCCGGAGCTCGTACACGGCGCCGTCCCGGCCGGCGCGAGCATCCTGGAGCTCGGCGCGGGCGCGGGAAGGATCACCCACAGCCTCCTGGCCCTCGGCCACCCGGTGACCGCCGTCGACGAGTCGCCCGAGATGCTCGCGCACATCGAGGGCGCCGAGAAGGTCTGCTCCCCCATCCAGTCGCTCTCCCTGGGCCGGACGTTCGACGTGGTCCTGCTCATGTCGTTCGTGATCGAGACGGCCGACGACGAGCTGCGCCGGGCGTTCCTGCGCGCCTGCCGCGAGCACGTCGCCGACGGCGGCCTGGTGATCCTCCAGCGCAAGCCCCCGGAGTGGTACGACACGGTCGGGCCCTCCGAGCGGCTGACCGACGACGGCCACGTCCTGCGCATGACGGATGTCAGCCGGCCGGAGCCGGGCCTGCTGGCGGCCACCATGGAGTACACGGTCGGCGACCGGCGCTGGACCCATTTCTTCCTCAGCAGGCGCCTCGACGACGACTTCCTGGCGCGGGAGCTCGACGACGCCGGCCTGGCGATGGACGGCTTCATCGGCGGGGACCGCGGATGGGTGCGGGCCGTACCGCGCTGACCCATCCGGTGACGTGCTCTGTTCGGCCCCCTCGGCCGGCGGTACGGCGCCGCCGCGCGGGACGTGCCCTCCCGGCGCCGGGCGCGGTGCCGGGAGGACGTCCGGGCAGGTCACCACGGGTGGTGCGGGCCGCGTGGTCGGGGCGGGGCCGATTCAGGCGGAGGGGAACGGGGCAGAAGACCGAGGTGGTCCCGGGCCGCGGGCGGAACTCCGCGTGTCCGCAGCACGTCGGCACGGGACGTACGTTGAAGGAGTAGGTGTTCGCCCTGCTCGGCTCATGAAGGGTGTGATCGCGGTGACGGCCCCGGTTGACAACGACACGCTGGTCCTGACCGACGATGACGACGACTTCAGCGGCGTCTCGGCGGGCGCGACCTCCGACCCGGTCAAGGACTACCTCAAGCAGATCGGCAAGGTCCCCCTGCTCAACGCCGAGCAGGAGGTGGAGCTGGCCAAGCGCATCGAGGCCGGTCTGTTCGCCGAGGAGCAGCTCGCCACCGACGGCGACGGCCTGTCCACCGACGTCCGCGCCGAGCTGGAGTGGATCGCCGAGGACGGCCGCCGGGCCAAGAACCACCTGCTGGAGGCCAACCTCCGCCTGGTGGTCTCGCTGGCCAAGCGCTACACCGGCCGCGGCATGCTGTTCCTGGACCTCATCCAGGAGGGCAACCTCGGCCTGATCCGCGCGGTGGAGAAGTTCGACTACACCAAGGGTTTCAAGTTCTCCACCTACGCCACCTGGTGGATCAAGCAGGCCGTCACCCGGGCCATGGCCGACCAGGCGCGGACCATCCGCATCCCGGTCCACATGGTCGAGGTGATCAACAAGCTGGCCCGCGTGCAGCGGCAGATGACGGCCGACCTGGGCCGCGACCCCACGCCCGAGGAGCTGGGCCGCGAGCTCGACATGCCGGCGGAGAAGATCGTCGAGGTGCAGAAGTACGGCCGCGAGCCGATCTCCCTGCACAGCCCGCTCGGCACCGAGGGTGACAGCGAGTTCGGCGACCTCATCGAGGACTCCGAGGCGCCCACCCCGGCCGACGCGGTCAGCTTCACGCTCCTGCAGGAGCAGCTGCACTCGGTGCTCGACACGCTGTCGGAGCGCGAGGCGGGCGTGGTGTCCATGCGGTTCGGCCTGACCGACGGTCAGCCCAAGACGCTCGACGAGATCGGCAAGGTCTACGGCGTGACGCGCGAGCGCATCCGGCAGATCGAGTCCAAGACCATGTCGAAGCTGCGCCACCCGTCCCGGTCGCAGGCCCTGCGCGACTACCTGGTCTGACGCGACCACCCGGCCCGAAGGGCCCACGACGCGCCCTCCGCCCGGCCGGTGACCGGGTGGACGGCTCCGGTGGGCCACCCGTCCGGCGGGTCGGTCACCCGTCCGGCGGGTCACCCGTCCGCGGGTCCCCGCCTCCGCCGTGACCGGCCGGTCCGTGCGGGGGCCGGGCACGCGGGCCCGCGTGTATCAGGTGCCGCACCGGGGAGTTCTCCAGCACGGCGGCGAACGCCTCGATCACCCCCTCGCCCAGCGGGCGGACGGCCTCCACCACGGCCTGCGTGCGGGCGCCGACCTCCTGGAGTATCCCCTCGACGATCTGCGGCAGGGGCGGCGCCGGCAGGCCGAGCCGCTGCCGGGGCGGGGCTTTCTCTGGTGGCGCCCAGCGCATCGAGTCCTCGCTCATGGCGAGCCATTCGTCGACGACTCCGTCGATGGCGTCGAGCACATGGTCGGGATCGCTTGCCATAGCGGCCCCCCGGGTGGCTTATGTCCTATAACACGACGGTACCCCGCCGGGTCCGGCCAGGCCACGGTCAGCCCCGCCCGGATCCGCCGGGCAGGCTCGCATATCCGCAGGTGAAAGAGGGTAAAAGGGGGCCGGGCAGGCGGCGGTGCTCCGCCGCGGGCGTCGCGCGGGGGAGATGGGTCGTGGCCGGACTGCGGACGGGAAAAGGCGTACTGCGCCGCAAACCCTTCGAACAGATCGAAGAGACCGGGGGCGGTGAGACCGGGCAGCTCACCCGCGTGCTGGGCGTGTGGCAGCTCACCGCGATCGGGGTGGGCGGCATCATCGGCGCGGGCATCTTCACGCTCGCGGGCGCGGTGGCCAACGGCAAGGCCGGCCCCGCCGTCGTACTGTCGTTCCTGGTCGCCGGGATCGCGAGCGCGGCGGCGGCGTTCTCCTACGCCGAGTTCGCCGGGCTCATCCCGAAGGCGGGATCGGCCTACACCTACGGCTACGCGGTGCTCGGCGAGCTGCCGGGCTGGTTCATCGGCTGGGACCTGCTGCTGGAGTACACCGCGATCGTCTCGGTGGTCGCCATCGGCATCTCCGGCTACTTCTCCTTCCTGCTGGGCAGCCTCGGCGTCGATCTCCCGGCGTGGATGCTGGGCGCGCCGGGGACGGGCGACGGGCACCGGATGGACCTGTTCGCCGCGCTGCTGTGCCTGCTGATCGCCTGGCTGCTGAACCTCGGGATGCGCAACGCGGCCCGGTTCGAGATGGCCGTCGTCGGGCTGAAGGTCGTCGTGGTGATCGTGGTCATCGTGGTCGGCGCCTTCCACATCAGGTCCTCGAACTACGTCCCCTTCTTCCCCTACGGCGTGGGAGGCGTGTTCGCGGGCGCGGCCACGGTGTTCTTCGCGGTGTTCGGCTACGACGCGATGAGCACCGCGGCGGAGGAGTCCAAGGACGCCACGCGGCACATGCCGAGGGCGATCCTGTACTCGCTCGCCATCGCGATGACGCTGTACGTGCTGGCCTGCCTGGTGCTGACCGGCATGCAGAAGTACACCGAGATCGACCGGGTGAGCGGCTTCTCCACGGCGTTCCAGTCGGTGGGCCTGACCTGGCTGGCGGATGTGATCGCGGTCGGGGCGATCATCGGCATCCTCACCGTGATGTTCACGTTCATGCTCGGGGTGACCCGGGTGTGGTTCTCGATGAGCCGCGACGGGCTGCTGCCGAAGTGGTTCGCCAAGACCCACCCGGTACGGCACGTGCCGACCCGGGTGACCTGGATCGTCGGCGTCGTCTCGGCGCTCATCGCCGGGTTCCTGCCCATCGTGGAGGCGGCGGAGCTGACCAACATCGGCATCCTGCTGGCGTTCGTGGTGGTGTGCGCGGCGGTGATCGTGCTGCGCTACCGGCGGCCCGACCTGCCGCGGACCTTCCGCACCCCGGGCATGCCGTTCGTCCCGGCCGTCGGCATCGCCTTCTCGCTCTGGCTGATCACCTTCCTGGCGTGGCAGACCTGGGTGCGGTTCGTGGTGTGGTTCCTGATCGGCCTGGTGGTGTACTTCGCCTACTCCTACCGGCACTCGGAGCTGGCCGGGGCCGAGGCCGGGGAGCGTGCGCCGGAATAAACGCGGGCCGGGGCGGGTTCGCCGCAGACATGGCTCACGATGACATCCCCGGTGACATCCGCGGCGTGGCGCGCGGCTCCGCCGAGGTCCCGCTGTCCATCCTCGACCTCGCCCCCGTCGGCAGGGGCTTCACCGCCACGCAGGCGCTGGCGGGGAGCACCGAGCTGGCCAGGCGCGCCGAGGAGTGGGGTTACCACCGCATCTGGGTGGCCGAGCACCACGGGATGCCATCGGTGGCCAGCTCCTCCCCCGCCGTGCTGATCGCCCATCTGGCCGCGGCGACCCGCACGATCAGGCTGGGCTCCGGCGGCGTGATGCTGCCCAACCACGCGCCGCTGATCATCGCCGAGCAGTTCGGCACCCTGCACGCCCTGCACCCCGGCCGCATCGACCTCGGCCTCGGCCGCGCTCCGGGCACCGACCCCGCCACCGCGCGGGCGCTGCGCCGCGGTGACCTGGGCGCCGACGACTTCCCCGAGCAGCTCGCCGAGCTGACCGGCTTCCTCGACGCCTCGTTCCCCGCCGACAACCCCCTGCACCGGCTCTCGGCCGTCCCCCGCTCGCCGGAGTCCGGCCGCCCGCCGGTCTGGCTGCTCGGCTCCAGCGGCTTCAGTGCCCAGCTCGCCGGCCTGCTGGGGCTGCCGTTCGCGTTCGCCCACCACTTCAGCTCCGCCAACACCATCCCCGCGCTGGAGCTGTACCGGTCGACGTTCCGGCCGTCGGAGGCGCTGGACCGGCCGTACGCGATGATCGGTGTCGCGGCCGTGGCGGCCGGGTCCGCCGAGGAGGCGCTGCGCCTGGCCCGGCCGGGCGCGCTGGCCATGCTCCGCCTGCGCCGCGGCGCCCCGGAGCCGATCCCCACGCCCGAGGAGGCCGAGACCTACCCCTACTCCGCGGCCGAGGCGGCCTTCGTCCACGACCACCTGTCGAACGTGGTGCTGGGCGACGCCGCCGCGGTGCGCGCGGGGCTGGAGGAGCTGCGCAAGCGCACCGAGGCCGACGAGCTGATGATCACCTCGCAGGTCGCCGACCCCGAGGCGAGGATCCGCTCCTACGGCCTGATCGCCGAGGCGTACGGCCTGCCCGGCGCCTGACCTCGCGTCAGGGCACGCAGCCGTCGAAGGCGACGGGCAGGTGGCGGGGGCCGCGCAGCACCGGGTTGCGCCGGTAGGGCGGCGGATCCTCCACCAGCCGGGGTTCGACGAGCCGGCGGGCGAGCTCGGTGAGCGCGACCTGCGCCTCCAGCCGGGCCAGCGGCGCGCCGAAGCAGTAGTGGATGCCGCCGCCGAATCCGAGGTGCTCGTTGCCGGTCCGGCCGGGATCGAACCGGTCGGGGTCGGGGAAGCGCCGGGGGTCCCGGTTGCCGGAGGCCAGGACCAGCCAGACGGGCGCGCCCCGGGGGATGGTGACGCCGCCGACGTCGATGTCGGCCAGCGCGGTGCGCTGCGGCAGGAGCTGCACCGGCGGCTCGTAGCGCAGCAGCTCCTCCACCAGCGGCACGGCCAGGCCGGGCTCCTCCCGCAGCCGCCGCAGGGCGTCGGGGTGGCGCAGCAGGGTCAGCATGCCGTTGGTGATGAGGTTCACCGTGGTCTCGTGGCCGGCGATGAGCAGCAGGACCGCGGTGACGACCAGTTCCAGCGGTGACATGCGTTCCCGGTCGCCGTGCCCGGCGGCCAGCGCGGACAGCATGTCGCCGCCGGGCGCGCGGCGGTGGTCCTCGATCAGCCCGGCCAGGTAGCGGCCCAGCTCCATGCGGGCCC
This sequence comes from Streptosporangium sandarakinum, assembly GCF_050942225.1. Classification (NCBI taxonomy): domain Bacteria; kingdom Bacillati; phylum Actinomycetota; class Actinomycetes; order Streptosporangiales; family Streptosporangiaceae; genus Streptosporangium; species Streptosporangium sandarakinum. Next base: position 3,452,692 of record NZ_CP192034.1, on the reverse strand, counting down.
GCTGGGCGGCGCGGAGCCGTTCGGCCGGGCCCTCCCCCTCCTCTCCGGGGTCGAGCCCCGCGACGATCGCCTCGGCCCAGACGTGGAAGCGCTCCTCGTCCTCGTGCGGCACCCCGAGGAGCTTGCAGATCACCATCACCGGGAAGGGGTAGGCGAAGTCCTCGACGATGTCGGCCTTCTCCCGGTCGCGCAGGCCGTCGATCAGGCCGGAGACCATCCGGGCGAGGTCGCCGCGCATGTCGCTGACCCGCCGCGGGCTGTCCGGCGGCCCGAACGGCCGGGTCGCCAGCCGGCGCAGCCGGTCGTGCTCGGGCGGGTCGAGCCGCAGGAAGCTGGGCGGCAGCCCCTGTTCCTCCTCCAGGATGTCCTCCTCACCGGCGGTGGGCACCCGGTTGCGGGGGTCGGAGCTGAGGCGCGGGTCGTGCAGCAGTCCGGCGATCTCCCAGTACGTGCTCACCGCGTACACGCCGTCCTCCTGCCGCGCCACCGGCGTCCTGCGCAGCTCGGCGTACAGCGGGTAGGGGTCGGCGCGGGCGGCGTAGTCGGTGATCCGCCGCAGCAGGGTGGCGGAGGTCATGGCGGGCTCCTCGTGCGGTTATCAGACGCGGGCCGGGACGAACGTGACGCGCCGCTCGCTGGGCGCGTAGCCGCTCAGGGTGACGGTGGGGCCGTGGGTGGGCAGGGCGGGGTCGGGGAACTCCGCCGGGATCGGCCGCGGCCCTCCGGGGGCGCGGTCCACCTGGGCGAAGTCCGGCGGGAAGGGCGCGGCCGACTCGATGAGCCGGCCGTAGAACGGCAGCCACCTGCCGTGGTCGAAGGTGACGGCGGCGATGACGCGCCCCTGGTGGCCGTAGACGGCGGCGAACCGGCGCTCGGTCAGGGACCCCTGGACGACGGCCAGCTCGCGGCCCATGGGCGGGACGCCGACGGACTTGATGTTGACGCCGAACTGGGCGGACCAGAAGGCCGGCAGCCACAGGTGCGGGCGGCGTTCCGGGCCGGGGCTGACCATGTTGTGCGCGGCGACCTCGGCCTGGGCGACCGCGTTGCCCCAGTGCTCCAGCGACAGGAACTGGTAGCCGAACAGCGGGTGCGGGGACCGGGCGACGTCCCCGGCGACGAAGACGTCGTCGGTGACGATGCCGTGCACGTCGAAGGCCCGGCATCCGGCGTCGCAGGCGATCCCCCGCGGCCCGGCGGCCAGCCCGGACCCGGCGAGCCACTCGGTGTTGCGCACCGCGCCCAGCGCGACGACGGCCACGTCCGCCTCCAGGACGGTGCCGTCGGACAGGTGGGCGCACCGCAGCCGCCCGGCCTGGTCGCCCTCCAGCGCGGTGACCGTGATACCGCAGCGCAGGTCCACGCCGTGCGCGCGGTGCAGCTCGGCCGCCACCGCGCCGACGACGCCGCCCAGCGCCCCGACGAGGGGGGCGGGGCCGCGCTCGGCGACCGTGACGTCGATCCCCCGCTCCCGGCAGGCCGAGGCGATCTCCGAGCCGGTGAACCCGGCGCCGATGACGAGCACCCGGCGGGGCCGCGCGTCCAGCCGCCGGGCCAGCCGGGCCGCGTCGTCGGCGGTGCGCAGGGTGAGGACGCCGTCCAGGGTGGCCTCGGTCTCCTTGATCCACGGGCGGGCGCGGGTGCCGGTCGCGATCAGCAGGCGGTCGTAGCGCACCTCCTCCCCGCCGGCCAGTCGCACCCGCCGCCCGGCGAGGTCCAGCCCGGTGGCGGCCGTCCCAAGCAGCCAGCGCGCCTCCAGCGCGCGGCGCCGGGGCAGCAGGGTGTCGCCGGCGCCGGTACGGCCCAGCAGGACCTGCTTGGACAGCGGCGGCCGGTCGTAGGGCTCGTGCGGCTCGTCGCCGATCATGGTCAGCGTCCCCGCGAAGCCCTCCTCGCGGAGCGTCTCGGCGGCCCGCAGGCCCGCCAGGGACGCGCCGACCACGACGGCGTGGCCGCGCCGCCGGAACTCCTCGGCCGATCCGTCAGCCGCGGGCACCGGTCCCCGCCTCCTCCGGTACGGCCGGTCCGCCGGGCCACTCGACGAGGATCGCCTGGACCGGGCAGGACGCGGCGGCCCGCATGACCTGCTCGCGCCGCTCGTCCCCGGGGCAGGGCTCGTACATCAGCGCCTCCTCGCCGTGCATGGCGAAGACGTCGGGTGCCTGGAAGGCGCACTGCGCGTACGCCTCGCACCGGTTGAGGTCCACGACGATCCTCACGTGAGCTGCCCCCATTCGGCGGGTGCGGCGTCGGACGCTGCCAGCCTAGGGAGCCGGCCTGGGGAAACATCATCCGGAAATCGGGGTGTTGCGGCTTTTGGCGGGGTCTTTGCCACCGCCCTCCCGAACGGCCGGGGCCTTTGCCGCCGCCCTCCCGACCGGTGGGGATCTTCCCCGCCGTCCTCCCTGACGGCGGGGATCGTTGCCGCCGTCCCCCCGGGCGGCGGGGACCACCCGCGCCGCCTCCCCTCCCGCCCCGGCGGCGTGCCCGCGCCCGGTCCCCGGAAGGTCCGCCGTGCCAACCAACGGGTGAAACCAGGTCAAAGCCGGGTAGAGCATCCGCGATGAAGGTAAACGACTGGCTCCTCACCCCCGAGGAACGGGGAAACCCGGCGTCGTCCGTCGACGGCCGGCACGACCCCGGCGTCGCCTGGTCGGGCGGCAACGCGGTCCGGCCCATTCCGCACGGCGCGCCGTACTTCGCCGAACTGCTCGCCCGGGTCCGTGACCTGCGCGCCGGGGACCTGCTGCTGTTCACCGACTGGCGGGGCGATCCCACCGAGCGGCTGGACGGCCCGGGCACGGAGGTCGCCCGGGTCTTCGGGGAGGCCGCCCGGCGCGGCGTCGTGGTCAAGGGACTGCTGTGGCGCTCGCACTGGGACGGACTCCGCTTCAGCGAGGCCGAGAACCGTCACCTGGGCGACGATATCGAGGCCGCCGGCGGCGAGTGCCTGCGCGACATGCGCGTCCCGCCCGGCGGCTCCCACCACCAGAAGCTCGTGGTGCTGCGGCACCGGGACCGGCCCGAACGCGACATCGCCTTCGTCGGCGGGATCGACCTGTGCTGGAGCCGCCGCGACGACGCCTCGCACGCCGGTGACCCGCAGGCCGCGCCCATGGCGGGGGTGTACGGCGAGCGCCCGCCCTGGCACGACGTTCAGGCGGCGATCCAGGGCCCGGCCGTGGGCGACGTCGAGGCCGTCTTCCGGGAACGCTGGGAGGACCCCAGCCCGCTGACCCGCAACCCCGTGCACCGCCTGGCCGACCTGCTGCGCCGCGAGGACACCCGCCCCGACCCTCTGCCGCCGCAGTTCCCCGACCCGCCCGCCCGCGGGCCGCACGCCGTACAGCCCCTGCGGACCTACGCCCACCGGCTGACCCGCTACCCGTTCGCGCCGCGGGGCGAGCGGAGCGTCGCCCGCGGCTACCTCAAGGCCCTGCGCCGCGCCCGCGCCCTCGTCTACATCGAGGACCAGTACCTGTGGTCGCCGCAGATCGCCGAGTCCTTCGCCGACACGCTGCGGGCCAACCCCGGCCTGCTGATGATCAGCGTCCTGCCGCTGCACCCCGACGAGGGCGGCGCGCTGGGCGGTGTCCCCCAGGTGCTGGGCCGCAACCAGGCGCTGTCGGTGCTCCGTGAGGCCGGCGGCGACCGCTTCGCGGTGTACGGGCTGGAGAACGGGCACGGCACCCCGGTCTACGTCCACGCCAAGGTCTGCGTCATCGACGACGTGTGGGCGACCATCGGCTCCGACAACTTCAACCGCCGCTCCTGGACCTACGACTCCGAGCTGACCTGCGCGGTGCTCGACGAGACCCCGGACGGCCGGGCGCCGCTGGACCCCGGCGGTCACGGCGACGGCGCCCGGCGGTTCCCCCGCGACCTGCGACTCACCCTCGCCCGGGAGCACCTCGACCGGCGGGAGGGCGACGACGGCGACCTGCTGGACCCGCGGTCCTTCTTCGACGCGTTCGCCGCCTGCGCCGCCCGCCTCGACCGCTGGCACGAGGAGGGGCGGCGCGGACCCCGGCCGCCCGGCCGGCTGCGCGCCTACCGGTCGCCGCGGCTGTCCCGGTGGGCCGCCCTGTGGGCCGACCCGCTCTACCGGATCGTGCACGACCCCGACGGACGACCGCGCGCCCTGCGCCGCGCCGGCTCCTACTGACCGGCGAAAACCCGCTCCCACCGGCCGGGAAGACCCCGACCGGAAAGGCCCCCGGCCGGGAAGGCCCCGCCCCGGCCGCCGGGACGTCCACCGCCACCGGGGCGTCCCGGGAGTCCGGCGGTGCGCGCACCGGATCTTCACGGAATCTGCACCGGCGCCGGTTACGCTCCCGAGTCATGATCAGGTCAAAGGCGGTCGACGTCCTGGTGTGGCTCGCGGTGCTGCCGGTCGCGGCGTGGGCGGTGGTCAGGACGGCCGGGTGGACCCCGGTCTGGCAGTGGGTCCCGCTGGTGGCGTTCACCCCGTACGTGGCGGCGCTCTCGGTGGTCACGCTGCTGCTCGCGGCGGCGCTGCGCCGCCGGACGGCCGCCGCCGTCGCCCTCGTGGCGAGCGTGGCGCTCGCCGCGGCCGTGCTCCCCGGTACGTCGCCGACGGCGACCCGCCCGCCGGGCCGTCGCGGCTGCGGGTGCTCGCGGCGAACCTGAGGGTGGGCGCGGGCGACACCGCGTCGCTCATGAGGCTGGTGCGCGACCTGCGGCCGGACGTGCTCGCCCTGCAGGAGCTCACCCCCGCCGCGCTCGGCCGCCTGGACGGGGCGGGTCTGCGGGGGCTCATGCCGTACGTCGTGGACCGCTCCCGCCCGGGGGTGTCCGGGTCGGGCATCTACTCCCGCCACCCGCTCGCCGAGGCGCCGATGATCGAACTGGGCGGCTTCCGCCAGTCGCGGGCCGTCGTCGCGCTGCCGGGCGGCCGGGAGGTCGAGGTCGTCTCGGTGCACCCGTGCGCGCCCCGGCACACCGGCGAGGTGCCCTGCTGGGGCGCGGGCCTGGCGGCACTGCCCCGGGCGGGCGGCCGGCCGCGGGTGCTGGCCGGCGACTTCAACGCCACCCTCGACCACCCGCCGGTGCGGGAGCTGCTGGCGAGCGGCTACCGCGACGCGGCCGACGCCGCCGGGCGGGGGCTGACGCCGACCTGGCCGCGGCTGGGGTGGACGTCCCTGCCCGGCGTGACGATCGACCACGTGCTCGCCGACCGGCGGATGCCGGTGAGCGCGTTCGGCGTGCACTCCCTGCCCGGCAGCGACCACCGCCCGGTCTTCGCCGAGCTCGGCCTGCCCTGACCGCTCCGTTCCGGGTGACCGTCCGGCCGCGGCGGGCCGGGCCGGTTCACCGCCTGTCCCGGCCGGCCGCCGACGGGACCGCCCCGGCTCAGCCGGCCGTACCCGCGATGACGGGTACGGCGGGGCCGGCGTCCTCGTCGAACTGGGTCCGGTACAGCTGCTCGTAGCGGCCGCCCGCCGCCAGCAGCTCGGCGTGGGTGCCGCGCTCCACGACCCGCCCGCCCTCGATCACCAGGATGAGGTCGGCCGCGCGGACGGTGGACAGCCGGTGCGCGATCACCACCGCCGTCCGGCCGTCCAGGGCCTCTCCCAGCGCGGCCTGCACCGCGGCCTCGGAGGTGGAGTCCAGGTGCGCGGTGGCCTCGTCGAGGATCACCACCCGGGACCTGGCCAGCAGGACCCGGGCGATGGTCAGCCGCTGCCGCTCGCCGCCGGAGAGCCGGTAGCCGCGCTCGCCCACGACGGTGTCCAGGCCGTCGGGCAGCGCGTCGACGATCTCGGTCAGGCGGGCGCGGCGCAGCACGTCCCGCAGCTCCTCCTCGGTCGCCTCCGGCCGCGCCAGTAGCAGGTTCGCGCGGATCGTGTCGTGGAACAGGTGCCCGTCCTGGGTGACCATCCCGACCGTCCCGCGGACCGACTCGGCCGTCAGGTCGCGCACGTCCACCCCGGAGAGCCGTACGGCGCCCGCGTCGACGTCATAGAGCCGCGGGATGAGCTGGGCGATCGTCGACTTGCCCGCCCCCGAGGAGCCGACGAGCGCCACCATCCGGCCAGGCTCGGCGCGGAAGGACACCCCGTGCAGCACCTCCACGCCGCCGCGCGTGTCGAGCCGGGCGACGTCCTCCAGGGAGGCGAGCGACACCTTGTCCGCCGACGGGTAGGCGAACCGGACGTCGTCGAACTCCACCGACACCGGTCCTTCGGGCACGGCGCGGGCGTCGGGCCGCTCGGCGACGAGCGGCTTGAGATCGAGGATCTCGAAGACCCGCTCGAAGCTCACCAGCGCGCTCATCACCTCCACGCGGGCGCCGGCCAGGGAGGTCAGCGGCGCGTACAGGCGGGTGAGCAGCAGCGCGAGCGCGACCACGGCGCCCGGGTCCAGCAGCGACCGCAGCGCGTAGAACCCGCCGACCCCGTAGACGAGGGCCAGCGCCAGCGCCGAGACCAGCGTCAGCGCGGTGACGAACACCGACTGCGTCATCGCCGTGCGCACCCCGATGTCCCGCACCCGGCGGGCCCGGGCGTGGAACTCGGCCGACTCCTCCGCCGGGCGGCCGAAGAGCTTCACCAGCGTCGCCCCGGGCGCGGAGAAGCGCTCGGTCATCTGCGTGCTCATCGTCGCGTTGTGCGCGGCCGCCTCGCGCCGCAGCCGGGCCAGCCGGGAGCCCATCCGCCGGGCGGGCAGCACGAACACCGGCAGCAGGAGCAGCGAGAGCAGGGTGATCTGCCAGGAGACGCCGATCATCACCACCAGCGTGAGCAGCAGCGTGACGAGGTTTCCGGCCACGCCGGAGAGGGTGTCGCTGAACGCCCGCTGCGCGCCGATCACGTCGTTGTTCAACCTGCTGACCAGCGCACCGGTGCGGGTCCGGGTGAAGAAGGCGACCGGCATGCGCTGCACGTGGTCGAAGACGGCGGCGCGCAGGTCGAGGATGAGCCCCTCGCCCAGGGTCGCCGACAGCCACCGCGTCGCCAGGCCGAGCCCGGCCTCCGCCAGCGCGATGACCGCGATCAGCGCCGAGAGGCGGACCACGGCCTCCACCGGGGCGCGGTTGACGATCGCGTCGACGACCTGGCCCGCGAGCACCGGCGTGGCGACGGCCAGCGCCGCACCCACCACGCTGAGCAGCAGGAACAACACCAGCTTCCGGGTGTGCGGCCGGGCGAAGGCTCCGATCCGGCGCAGCGTGGCCATGGAGAACGGCCGCCTGTCCTCCTGCGCCTGCATCGTGGCGTACATCGAGTGCCACGCCGCCATTTCCATGTTCATCAGGGCACCACCGGGTTCTCAGGGATCGACGGATCGACCCTAGGGCCTCAACCAAGGTCGAGGTCAAGGTGGCGCCCGGGGCGGGTCAGCTCGGGCTGCCGCTGGGGCTCGGGCTCTCGCTCGCGCGGGCCTCGCGCACCAGGCGCAGGTGCCCCCGGACGATCGGCCTGGCGCCCTCCGCCAGCTTCTTCACCGCCGGGGAGGAGCCGTCGGTCAGCTCCCGGTCGATGAGCTTGAGCGTCGTGCGGTGGCTCGCGGCCTGCGCGGCCAGCCACGCGCTGTCGAAGGACGAGCCGCTGAGGCTCGACAGTTTCTTGATCTGCTCGCGCTGCATCTTGTTCGGCCGGTCCGGCAACTGCACGCCCGCCCGCTCGGCCACCGGCCGCAGCTTGCCGTCCAGGGTCGTGTGGTCGGTGATGAACTTCTGCGCGATGTTCTTGATGTCCTGGGAGTCCGACTTCCTCAGCGCGAGCCGGCTCGACAGGATCTCGGCCAGGTTGCCCCGGTGCGCCTGGACCAGGAACTTCCTGTCCTGCTCGTTGAGGTTCGGCTGGGCCACGGCGGCCTGTACGGCGCCGCCCAGCACGACGAGCATGGCGGCCAGCAGGACGACGATCCTTCTGATCATGGGGTCCTCCGTCGGGATGCGGCTGAACAACCACCTCCTGACGGCGTGCTCCGTTATGAACATTTATAGCTATATGAAGAAATAAATGATCAGAAAAGGCTTTTGGGGCTTTTCATCTGGTTGTTCCAGCGCGCACCTTCGGGTTCCTCCGCTTCGCGGGTCACGCCTGGCGGGTGGGCAGGACGACGATCTGGCGCAGGTTGACGTGGCGGGGGCGGCTGGTCACGTAGGCGACGAGGTCGGCGATCTCGTCGGCCGACAGCGAGCCGAGCGCGTCGAACATCTCCCCGAGCTGGCCCTCCTCCCCCAGGGCCGGGTTGTCGACGTGCGAGGCCAGCTCGGTGTCGGTCAGGCCCGGCTCGATGTTGGTCACCCGCACGTCCCGCGGACCGAACTCGGTGCGCAGCGACGCCGACAGGTGGGTCAGCGCCGCCTTGGTCGCGGCGTAGACGGCGTAGCCGGGGAAGAGCGCGTGCGCGCCGATCGAGGAGATGTTCACCAGGTCGGCGGCGGCCCCGCGGGCCGCGGCGGCGACGAGGTCGGCGGTGAACGCGCGGATGATCCGCAGGGCGCCGGTGACGTTGGTGTCGATCATCCGGGTCCACTCGTCGGCGCGGCCGTCGTCGATCGGGTTGGGCAGCATCACGCCGGCGGCGTTGACCACCAGGTCGGCCGCGCCCAGCTCGGCGTGGACGCGGGCGGCTCCGGCATCGACCGACGCCTGGTCGGTGACGTCCACGGCCACCGCGATCGCCCGGCCGCCGTCCCGTTCGATCTCGGCGGCGAGTTCCTTGAGGCGGTCCTCGCGGCGGGCCAGCAGCGCCACGCGGGCGCCGTGCGCGGCCAGCAGCCGGGCGGTCGCGGCGCCCATGCCGCTCGCGGCCCCGGTGACGACGGCGGTGCGGCCGGAAAGGGAGGAAAGGGGAGTGTGGTCCACGGTGTTCTCCATGTTCTGCGTAGTCCTGCGTAGCTCGGCGAAGTCCTGCGAGGTCCCGGCCGGGTCGCCCCGGGTTCCGGTCGCTCGCTCCGGGATGTCCTCCCGGCGTGAGACCACTCTGCCGCCGGCCACGCCGCCTACCCAGAGCACCGGTTTTCCTGGGTCTGCGGTTACCACCTTCGCCGGGGACGCCCCTCGGCACCGGGACGGTCCTCCCGGCCGTCCGGCAGCTCCCGCCGGAGCCGCGGGTTCCGGCCGTCCGCGCCCCAGCGGACCACCACGCCGGAGCCGTACCGGGGGCCGCCGTTAAGGTCACGGGCATGAACGGAACCAACCTGGACGAACTCGGCGGCTTCCTACGGTCCCGCCGCGCCCGCATCCGGCCTCAGGACGCGGACCTGCCGGACGCGGGACGGCGGCGGCGGGTGCCCGGACTGCGCCGCGAGGAGGTGGCCCGGCTCGCCGGGGTGAGCGTCGACTACTACGTCCGGCTGGAGCAGGGACGCGGTCACAACGTCTCGGACGCCGTGCTGGACGCGGTCGCCCGCGTGCTGCGGCTCGACGCGACCGAGCGGGCGCACCTGTACGACCTGGCCCGGCCGCCGCGCGAGGCGGTGCCACCGGCCCCGGCCGCCGTCCGCCCGCAGGTGCGGACGATGCTGGACGCCATCCAGGCCCCCGCGTTCCTGCTGGGCCGGTGCATGGACGTGCTGGCGTGGAACGCGCTGGGCGACGCCGTCGTCGGCTTCTCCGCGATGCCGCCCGGCGAGCGCAACATGGCCCGGCGGGCGTTCCTGGACCCCGCGGCCCGGACGCTCTACCCGCGCTGGACGGAGGTCGCCGCCGAGACCGCGGCGTACCTGCGGCTGGACGCGGCGCGCCATCCGGGCGATCCCCGGATGACCGCCCTGGTCGCGGAGCTGTCCGCGGGCAACCCCGAGTTCCGTGCCCTGTGGGAGGACCACACGGTCCAGGAGAAGGCCGGTGGCCGCAAACTGATCCGCCACCCGGTCGTCGGCACGCTCGACGTCGGCTACGAGACGCTGGCGCTGCCCGGCGACCCCGACCAGCTGATCGTCGTCTACGTCGTGGCCCCGGACTCGGCGGAGGCGGAGAAACTCGCGTTCCTCGCCACCGCGGCGTCCGGCTCCAAAGCCGACGCCACGGTTTGAGGCGGAGCCCGGAGCCGGACGCCGCCGCTTGAGGCGGAGCCCGGCCCCGGAGCCGACGTCACGGCTTGAGAAGACACGGCCGGTCCGCCGTCATCGAACGAAGCACAAGTATTCCTTGACACGAATATTCTCCTTGGAGAATAATCATGGCCATGGACGCACTCCTCGCCGCCCTGGCCGATCCGGCCCGCTGGCGGCTCGTGAACCTGCTGGCCGAACGGCCCCGTTCGGTCGGCGTCCTCGCCCGGCTCGCCGAGGCGCGCCAGCCGCAGACGACCAAGCATCTGCAGGCCCTTGAGCGCGCCGGCGTCGTCACCTCCCAGCGCACCGGCCAGCGCCGCGTCTACGCGCTCCGGCCCGCTCCCCTGCGGGACCTGGCGGCCGCGCTCACCCGGCTCGCCGACACCGCGGACCAGGCCGAGGGCCCGCACGCGACCTATGACCGGTACGGGCTCAGCCTTCACGCGGAGCGACTCGCCGCGGAGGAGCCGGGGTGGGCCGACGGGCGCTCGTTCAGGTTCCTCCGGTCGCTGCCGGGACGCCCCGAGCTGGTCTGGCGCCACCTGACCGAGACCTCCCTGCTCGCCCGATGGTGGACCCCCGACGACCTCCGCGTCTCCGAGCTCGTGTTCGAGGCGCGGCCGGGCGGGCGGATCGTCCACGAGTACCGCGACATCGAGGACGCCGACGGCTCCGACCCGGTCGCCGGGCGCGCGGAGGGGGTCGTCGACGACGTACGGCCCGCCGAGCGCCTGACCTACCGGCTCTCCCCGCTGCTTCCCGGCGGCGGCCCGGCCTTCACCGCACACGTCGACCTCGGCCTCCGGCCCACCGGGACCGGCACGGACCTCGACGCCCACTGGCGGATCGCCGACAGCACGGTCGGCTCCGCGGACTTCATCGCGGGCATCGAACTCGGCTTCGGCCAGAGCCTCGACAAGCTCGCGGCGACCCTCACGGCGACCCTCGCCGCGGACCCGCACGACACCGCCGTCGCCGGCGGCACCGGCGGCACCGGCGGCACCGATATAAGGAGCACGAAATGACGGAGCAGACCGGCCGCAGGGTGACCGCGAACCTGAGCCTCACCCTCGACGGGCGTTACCACGGCCCCGGTGGACCCGGCGATTTCGCGGCCTTCGCCCCGTACGTGACCAGCGAGCTCGCGCGAAACCACATGAACCGCATCTGGGAGAACGCGACGACGGCGCTGCTCGGCCGGAACAACGCCGAGGGATTCATGGGGTACTGGTCGTCCGTCGCCGAAGACGACGACGCCGATCCGCGTGACCGCGGATACGCCAAGTGGCTGGTCGACACGGAGAAGGTGGTCCTGTCGACCACCCTGACCGAAGCGCCGTGGGAACGCACCCGCGTGGTGAACGCCCCCGCCTCCGACGTCGTCACCGAACTCAAGGCCACCGGCGAGGGCGAAATCCTCGTCAACAGCAGCCCCAGCGTCATCAAGCCCCTCCTGTCGGCGGACCTGATCGACCGGCTGTACCTCATGGTCTTCCCCGAGATCGCCGGAGGCGGGCAGCGGCTGTTCGACGACGGCCTGCCGGCCACGAAGTGGACGCTCACGCACCAGGAGACCGGCGAGCTGGGCGAGCTCGCCATGGTCTACGACCGGGTCCGCTGAGGCAGCCGGGCGGACGGCGATCACTGATCCCGGCCGTGCTCTGGGCGGCGTAGGCCAGCTCCCACAGCCGCGAGCCCGGGGCCGCGGCGTCCCAGTCGATCAGCACCCAGCCCCGGGGCGGTCTGACGAGGTTCCACGGGGCGGCGTCGTTGTGACAGACGAGCTCCTCGGCGTCCGCCATGCCGGGATCCTAGTGACCGGGGGCGCCCGGGGGCAGGCCCAGGGCGGTCGAGAGCCGGCGCGCCGTCTCGGCGACGGCGGCCCCCATCTCCCCCAGCCGGGGCGTGGACGGGGCGCGGGTGACCGACACGCTGATGGCGGCCGCGATCAGTCCCCGGTGCTCCCGTACCGGCGCCGACACCCCGGCCGCGCTGTCCTCCAGCTCGACGTCGGTCACCGCGTACCCGAAGGCGCGCACGTGCCCGATGTCGGCCAGCCACTGCTCCTCGCCGCTGAGCGCGGAGTCCAGACCGCCGGGCAGGGCGGCCCGGAGCAGCGCGCGGATCTGCTCGTCCGGCCAGTCCGCGAGGAGCGACCGCCCCGCGGCCGCCATGGTCACCGGGACGGAGACGCCCTCCCAGATCCGGTGGTAGGCCCGGGAGGACGGCGCCGACGACAGCGTGAGAACCATCTCACCGCGCAGCACGCACAGGTGCGTGTCCTCGTCGAAGAGCGTGGCCAGGTGCCGCAGGAAGGGTTCGGCCACCCGGACGAGCCTCGACTGCTGGGTCCGCGCCGCGAGCGAGAACAGGCGCCAGCCCAGGCGGTAGCGGCGCGTCATCGGGTCACGCTCCACCATGCCCTCGGCTTCCAGCGCGCGCAGCGCCCGCGACACCTGGCTCTTCTCCCGGCCCAGGCGCTGGGCGATCCAGTTGACGCCGAACCCGTCGGCGTCCGGGCCGTCCCCGTGACCGGCGAGCACCTCGAGGATCTCCACGTCCCGGCGCAACCCGGCCGAGGGCACCGGCGGCTTCTCGCTCATCCCCATCCGTCCACAGCGAAAGCTTTACGTTTTGTTGCAGTAGTTGCAACTTATTTTGCACTGGCTGCAACCGCCGCATACGTTTACAAGCCCTGCAAGCGTAAGCGAAGGTGGTTCCCCATGAACTTCGGCGAGTACGTGGCCTCTCGCTGGGACACTCTCTCGCTGGCCGCCGCCGAACACGTCCTCGCCGCGGCGCTCGCGATCGTCATCGCCGCGGTCGTCGGGATCGGGACGGGTCTCCTCGTCCACGTGACGCCGAAGGCCCGGAACGCCTCACTGACGTTCTTCGCCGCGATCCTGACGGTCCCCTCCCTGGCCCTGCTGACCCTGCTGATCCCCCTCACCGGCCTCGGCTGGGGCTCCACGCTGGTCGCGCTGACCGCGTACGCGCTCCTGCCGATCGTCCGCAACACGGTGACGGGGCTGAACGGCGTGGACCCCACCACGGTGGAGGCCGGGCGCGGGATGGGCATGAGCCGTACCCGCGTCCTGCTGAAGGTGCGGCTTCCGCTGGCGTGGCCGCTGATCCTGACCGGGGTCCGCGTCTCGACCCAGATGATCATCGGTATCGCGGCGATCGCCGCCTACGTCGACGGGCCGGGCCTCGGCACGCAGATCTTCGAGGGGCTCTCCCGGCTCGGGTCGGTGAACGCGCTCAACGCCACGCTCGCGGGCACGCTCGGCATCGTGGTCATCGCCGTGCTGTTCGACCTGTTCTTCTACACCGTTCGCCAACTGACCGTCCCCAGGGGGCTTCGTGTTCGACACTGAGACAGAGGGAGCGCGCATCGAGCTGCGCGCACTGACCAAGCACTATCCCGGGCAGCCGGCGCCCGCGGTCGACAACGTCGACCTCGATATCCCCGCCGGGGAGCTGGTGGTCTTCGTCGGCCCGTCGGGCTGTGGCAAGACCACCACCATGAAAATGATCAACCGCCTGGTCGAGCCCACGTCGGGTGAGATCCGCATCGGCGGCGAGGACGTCCTGAGCCTGCACCCCGACGAACTCCGCCGGCACATCGGCTACGCCATCCAGCAGGTGGGCCTGTTCCCCCACCTGACCATCGGGCAGAACATCGGGCTGGTGCCCAAGCTGCTGGGCTGGCCCGCGGCGCGGATCGCCGCACGGGTGGAGGAACTCCTCTCGCTGGTGAACCTGGAGCCGTCGCTGTTCCACGACCGTTACCCCCGCCAACTGTCCGGCGGCCAGCAGCAGCGCGTGGGCGTCGCCCGGGCGCTGGCCGCCGACCCGCCCGTGATGCTGATGGACGAGCCGTTCGGCGCGACCGACCCCATCACGCGCGAGCACCTGCAGCGGGAGTTCGTCCGGCTGCAGAAGCGGCTGCGCAAGACGATCATCTTCGTCACCCACGACTTCGAGGAGGCCATCAAGCTGGGCGACCGCATCGTCGTGCTCCGGGAGCGCTCGCGCATCGCGCAGTACGACACACCCGCCAACATCCTCGCCCGCCCCGCCGACGACTACGTCGCCGGCTTCGTCGGCCAGGACGCCACGCTCAAACGGCTCGCGCTGCTGCGCGTGGAGGACGTGCCGCCCGTCGCGCCGCCCCGGCCGGTCGGCCTGCCGCAGGTCGCGGCCGGGACCAGCCTGCGCGAGGCCCTGGACGTCATGATCGCCCACGGCTCCGACCGCTGCAGCTCCCCCTCCGGCGTCCTCACCTACGCCGCGCTGTGCGGGGCAGTGGGAACCGGACGGCCGTCGTCCCCCGGGCGGGAGCCGGAGGCGGTGCCCTCCCTCCCCGCGCCGGAGAAGGTGATCGCCGGTGGCCGCTGACACCCTCACCGCCGACGTCCTCAGCCCCGACTCCCCCGACTCCCCCGATGCTCCCGACTCCCCCGGCGCCCGCACCGCGGGCCGGGCGCGGCCGTTCCGGCGCGCCGCGCGCCTGCGCGTCCTCCTCACCCCCGCCGCCGTGTGCGCCGTACTGGCCGTCCTGTACGTCTGGGTCGGCACCCAGGACCTCGACTCCATCGAGCGGCGCAGCCTCAACCGGTCGGTGATCCTGGCCAAGGCCGTGGAGCACCTGGAGATGGCCCTCGCCGCGACGGCGCTCGTGGTGGTCATCGCGATCCCGCTGGGCATCGTCGCCTCCCGCTCCCGCAACCGGGTCGTCACGCCGGTCATCCTCACCGCGGCCAACCTCGGCCAGGCGGTGCCCTGCGTCGGGATCCTCGTGCTGTGCACCTTCCTGATGGGGGTGGGCTTCCAGACCGCACTGGTCGGGCTGGTGGCGTACTCCGTCCTGCCGGTCCTGCGCAACACGATGGTCGGGGTCCAGCAGGTGGACCCGGCGCTCGTCGAGGCCGCCCGCGGAATGGGAATGACCAGGGGCCAGGTGCTGCGCCGGGTGGAGCTCAGGCTCGCCGTGCCCGCGATCCTCGCCGGGCTGCGCACCGCGCTCGTGCTGGCCGTCGGCGTCGCCACGCTCGGCGCGTTCGTCGCCGCGGGCGGGTTCGGCGAACTGATCGTCAACGGCCTCAAGCTGAACCGCATGCCCGTGACCGTGGTCGGCGGCGTGCTGACCGCGTGCATCGCCTTCCTCATCGACTGGCTCGGCGCGATCGCCGAGGACATGCTCAGGCCCCGCGGCGTCTGACCCCGGGCCGCCGTACACGACCGCCCGCGGCTCCGCCCGCCGTACGTGGCCGCCCCCGGCTCCCGCCGCGCCGCCGCGCGCCGTGCCGCCCGTGACCGCCGGCCGGTCCCCCGCCCCCTCCTGACATCCCCGACACGAGAAGAACGAAGAGGTGCCCTTCCATGCGTGTCCGTCTCTCCCATCCCCTCCGCAGGGCGGCTTCCCCCCGTAAGACGGCTCCCCTCCGCGGAACGGCCGCCGCGTTCGCCGCCGCGGCGCTGACCCTCACCGCCGTGAGCGGCTGCGGCGTCGCCGAGGCCGTCGAGACCTCCAGCGCGGGCAACGAGCTGGCCGGGGCGAAGTTCGTCGTCGGCTCCAAGGACTTCACCGAGAACATCGTCCTCGGCAAGATCGCGGTGCAGGTGCTGAAGGCGCACGGGGCCGAGGTCCTCGACAAGACCAACCTCGGCGGCACCGTGCCCAACCGCGAGTCCCTGGAGGCCAGGGCGATCGACATGTACTGGGACTACTCCGGCACCGGGTGGATCGAGCACCTGAGGAACGCCGAGCCCATCCAGGACTCGGCCGAGCAGTTCAAGGCCACCGCGACCACCGACCTCGCGAAGAACGGGATCCGCTGGATCGGGCCGACCCCGCTGAACAACACCTACGCCCTGGCGATCCGCTCCGAGAAGGCCAAGGAGCTGGGCGTCAGGACGCTCTCCGACGTGGCGAAGCTGGCGAAGACCAAGCCGGAGGAGGTCACGCTGTGCGTCGAGACGGAGTTCTCCACCCGCGACGACGGGCTGCCGGGACTGTCCAAGGCGTACGGCATGACCATCCCGAAGAACCGGGTCAGCCTGCTGGACGCCGGCGTCGTCTACACCGAGACGGACAAGGGCCGGACCTGCAACTTCGGTGAGGTGTTCACCACCGACGGGCGCGTCACCGCGCTCGGCCTCACCGTGCTGGAGGACGACAGGAGGTTCTTCCCGGTCTACAACGCCGCCGTGACGCTGCGGGAGGACACCTACAAGAAGTACCCGGCGCTGGAGAAGGTGCTCCGGCCGGTGGTCGACAAGCTGGACGACGCCACGATGCAGAAGCTCAACGAGCGGGTCGACGTCGAGGGCGAGGAGCCCGCCAAGGTCTCCGCCGACTGGCTCGGCCGGCAGGGTTTCCTCGGCGGCAAGGCCTGACGGCACGACCGGCCTTCAGCAGGTGTGGTGGCCCGAGACGATGTCGCGCAGCGCGCGGATCGCGTCGTCCAGCCGTTCCGGGGTGCCCTCGGCGGCGGGCTCCGGCTCGGCGGGGACGCGCCGCCGGCGGATGGCCTCGGCGATCTCCTCCAGGGAGTCTGCCAGGGCCCGTACCGCCTCCGGGGGTGGCGGGGACGCGCCGTGCTCGGCGCGCGCCACGGTGGCGGCCGTGGTGTCGGCCACCTTCTCCAGCGCGGTCATCGCGGGCATCCAGGTGGTGATCCGCCTGCTGACCGTGGGCGGCTCGGTCACCGCGCGCTGGAAGACGACCCGCAGGTCCGACATGGCCTCGTACGCCTTGCGGCGGTACACCGGCCGGTCGGGGTTGCCGGGGTCGAAGGCGCCGCGCAGGTAGCGCGCGGTGGCCGACACCGCGTCGGCGAAGGGTCCCCGGACCGGGGCGTGCCAGCTTCCCGGCCACGGCAGGTAGCCCAGCAGCAGCACGATCACGCACCCGGCGACGGTGTCCACCAGGCGGACCTCCGCCAGCCGCGGGCCGCCCCGGGTCAGCAGGTCCACCAGGAACAGCACCAGCGGCGCCTGGAAGGTCGACATCAGCCCCCAGTTGCGCTGCAGGCCGTACGGTATGAGCGCGGCGAACACCGCGATCGGGACGAGGATCAGCGGGCCGTACGGGACCACCAGGAGCACCGCGACGCCGACGAACGTGCCGGCGAACGTGCCGAGAGCCCGCTGCAGGGCCCGCGCGAACACCGACCCGAAGTCGGGCTTGAGGACCAGCGCGACGGTCAGCACCATCCAGTAGGACCGCTCGAACAGGCCGAACTCGCTGATCGCGGTGGCCACGCCCATGCACAGGGCGAGCCGGACGGCGTACTTGCGGGTGAAGTGGCCGTACCACATCTTCGCCCAGGCGTTGCGGAACCGCTCGCCGTAGCCGACCGGCCGGTACGGCAACTGCTCGGTCTCGACGTCACCGCCGGAGGCCAGCTCCACGGCCCCGTCCACGGCGGAGTTCAGCGCCCGCAGCGCGGGGGACTCTCCGGGGAGACGCGGTGGCGGGTGCGGCGCGCGTCCCTCGTCCAGCGCCGCGGTGATCTCCTCGACGGCGGCGGCCGTCCCCTCCGGCGGATCGCGTCCCTCCTGACCGAGGGAGATCAGCGCGTTGCGGATCAGCGACGCCTGGTTCAGCAGCGCGATCAGCCGGGTCTGCCCGGGGTCCTGGCCGGCGGAGGCGGAGCGGGCGCCGAAGACGGCGTCGTAGCCGCTCTCCAGCGCGGTGTCGAACGCGGCCAGGGCGTCGGCGTCGCGGTCGTCGATCAGCCGGTCGAGCGCCCGGTAGACCGTGACGGTCGCGCTCTCCTCCGGGTTCCGGGAACGCAGCGGCCAGTCGGCCACGCCGAGCACGATCACCCAGGCCACGCCGAGCAGGAACTGCGCGGCCCCGAGGAGGGGACCGCCGGGCAGCGGGATGCCGGTGCTGATCACGGCCATCACCACGAGCTGCAGTCCCGCCAGCGACCCCTTGGCCCCGATCGTGCTGATCAGCGCCGAGATCACCGATACCACCACGATCACCGGGACCGTCCACCAGCCGTGGCCGCGCACCATCGCGCCGATGGCGTAGCCCGCCGCCCCGCCGAGGCCGACCAGGCCGATCCGGGCGACCCTCTCCCGGTACGGCCCGCCCCGGTTGGCCAGGCCCGGCCCCATGGCCCCCATGGAGGGCAGCAGGCCCAGCGTGAGATTCCCGGCGACGAGGGCCACGAGGAGCGGGACGGTCACCGCGAGGGCCATGCGGACCATCGGCCACCAGGCGGGTTTCGCCGGGACGGGCCGTACGGTCTCCACCAGCCAGCCCGGCGCCGCGTCGGCCAGCCGGTCGGCGGCGGAGCGGAACGGGCTGGGCATGGTGGGCGGCCGGGCTCGCGGCGCGCTCAGCGCACCAGCTTGTCGAGCCGGATCGGCAGGTCGCGGACCCGGACGCCGGTGGCGTGGTGGACGGCGTTGGCGACTGCGGCGGCGGTGCCGACGATGCCGATCTCCCCGATGCCCTTGGCGCCCAGCGGGTTGAGGTGCGGGTCGTCCTCCTCGATCCAGTACGCCTGGACGTCGGGCAGGTCCATGGCGGTCGGGACGTGGTACTGGGCGAGGTCGTGGTTGAGGTAGTCGCCGAACTCGCGGTCCATGACGCTCTCCTCCAGCAGGGCCATCGACATGCCCATGGTCATGCCGCCGACGAACTGCGAGCGCGCGGTGACGGGGTTGACGATCCGGCCGGCGGCGAACACCCCGAGCAGCCGCAGCACCCGCGTCTCCCCGGTGTCGAGGTCCACGCCCACCTCGGCGAACTGGGCGCCGAAGGCGTGCCGGGCGTACTCCGGCTGCTCGCCCACCTCCTCCGCGGTGTCGGCGGTCGCCTCCAGGCCCTCGGCGGGCACGTCGCCGCCGCGCAGGTCGAGCTCCTCCAGCAGGGCCTCGCAGGCCCGCACCACGGCCGTCCCCCAGGAGGCGGTGCCCGCCGAGCCGCCGGCCAGCGAGGCGGCGGGCAGCGCGGTGTCGCCGACCTCCACCCGGACCCGGTCCGGGGTGACGCGCAGCGCGTCGGCGGCGACCTGCGTCAGGATCGTCCGGGCGCCGGTGCCGATGTCGGCGGCGGCGATCCGCACGGAGAACCGGCCGTCCGGCTCGCACCGGGCGCTCGCCCGCGAGGGGCGCCGGTAGACCGGGTACGTGGACGCCGCCACGCCGGTGCCGACGAGCATCCGGCCGCGGGTCCGGGCCGCGGGCGTGGGGTCGCGGTCGGCCCAGCCGAACCGGCGGGCGCCCTCGCGCAGGCAGCCCACCAGGTCGCGGGAGCTGAACGGCAGGCCGCTCTCCGGCTCGGCGGCGGGCTCGTTGCGGATCCGCAGCTCGACCGGGTCGATCCCGCAGGCGACGGCCAGCTCGTCCATGGCCGACTCCAGCGCGAACATGCCCGGCGCCTCGCCGGGGGCGCGCATCCAGGCCGGGGTCGGCACGTCGAGCCGGACCAGGCGGTGCGCGGTGCGCCGGTCGGGCGCGGCGTACATCACGCGGGTCGGGGTGGTGGTCTGCTCGGCGAACTCGCGGAGCCGGGAGCTCTGCTCGAACGCCTCGTGCACGATCACGGTCAGTCGCCCGTCGGTGTCCGCGCCGAGCCGTACCCGCTGGATCGTCGGGGTGCGGTAGCCGGTCACCGCGAACATCTGCTGCCGGGTCACCGCGAGCTTGACCGGGCGGCCGGTGTGCTTGGCGGCGAGCGCGGCGAGCACCACGGGCGGCAGCGCGGCGCCCTTGGAGCCGAAGCCACCGCCCACGTGCGGGGAGATGACGCGGACGTTGTCCGGCGGCATGCCGAACAGCGGGGCGATCGTCTCGCGCAGCGCGGACACCCCCTGCGTGGAGTCGTGGAGGGTGAGGCCGTCACCGCTCCAGACGGCGACCGTGGCGTGCGGCTCCATCGGGTTGTTGTGCTCGGCCGGGGTGCGGTACGTCGCGTCGACGAGGACCGGCGCCGCGGCGAGCGCCGCGTCCGGGTCGCCCAGCTCGGTGTCGGCGGGGTAGCCGGCGTTGACGCGGTCGGGCCGGTACATCTCCGGGTGGTCGGCGCGCAGCTCGACGTCGTGCGGCTCGGCGTCGTAGTCGATCCGCAGCAGCCGGGCCGCCTCCTGGGCGCACTGGAGCGTCTCGGCCACCACGACCGCGACGTACTGGCCGCGGTAGGCCACCCGGTCCGACTGCAGCACCGCCAGCTCGGCGTTGTCGGCCGGGGCCAGGCGGGGGGCGTTGCCGTGCCAGATGGCGGCGATCACCCCGGGGAGCCGGACGACGGCGTCGACGTCGGCCGCGAGGACCGTGCCGCGGGCGACGGTCGCCTGCACCGGTACGGCGTAGGCGAGGTCGTCCGGGAAGTTCTCGTAGGCGTATCGGGCCAGGCCCGTCACCTTCTCGACGCCCTCGACGCGTTCCAGCGCCGCGCCGACGTACGGCCTGGCCTCGGTCTTCACGGCATCTCCAGGGGTCGCGGCGCGCCGGCCGCGCCGGCCGCGGCGGCCGGGGCGTCTCCGGGGCGTACGGCGGTCACGGTGTCTCCACGGGCTCGGACTCCGCGAACCCCGCGGGCTCAGCGGGCTCCGCGAGGTCGGTGAGGGTGCGGACCAGGACGTTGCGCAGCAGCGGCGCCTTGAAGGCGTTGCGCGGCAGCGGGCTGGAGCGGGCCAGCTCGGCGTCGGCCGCCCGGGCGAACTCCTCCGGGGTGGCCGCCGCGCCGCGCAGCGCCGCCTCGGCGGCCTCGGCCCGCCACGGCACGTGGGCCACGCCGCCCAGCGCGATGCGGCAGTCGCGCACCACCCCGCCGGCCACGTCCAGCGCGGCCGCCACCGACACCACCGCGAACGCGAAGGACGCCCGGTCGCGCACCTTGCGGTAGCGCGAGCGCGCCGCGAACGGCAGGTGGGGCACCTCGACCGCGGTGATCAGCTCGCCGGGCGCCAGGACGGTGTCGCGGTCCGGCTCGTCGCCGGGCAGCCGGTGCAGGCCCGGCATCGGCACCGTACGGGCGCCGTCGGGGCCCTCCACGTGGACGAGGGCGTCCAGCGCGGCCAGCGCGACGGCCATGTCGGAGGGGTGGGTGGCCACGCAGTGCTCCGAGTGGCCGAGGATCGCGAGGTTGCGGTGGTCGCCCGTGCGGGCCGGGCACCCGGAGCCGGGCAGCCGCTTGTTGCAGGGCTTGGTCACGTCCTGGAAGTAGGGGCAGCGGGTGCGCTGCAGCAGGTTGCCGGCGACCGTGGCCATGTTGCGGATCTGCCCGGAGGCCCCCTCCAGCACGGCGCGGGCGAGCAGCGGCTGGGCACGCCGGACGAGCGGGTCGGCGGCGAGGTCGCCGTTGCGCACTCCCGCGCCGATCAGCAGGCCTCCGCCGGTCTCCTCGATCGCGCGGGAGGAGATCCGGGTGACGTCCACCAGGGTCCGCGGCGTGGCGACGCCGAGCCGCATCAGGTCCACCAGGTTCGTTCCGCCGCCGAGGTAGACGGCGTCCGGCCGCCCGGCGGCGGCCACCGCGGACCGCACGTCGGCGGGCCGCTCGTAGGTGAAAGGTCTCACCGCGCCACCTGGCCGACGGCCGCGACGATGCCGGGGTAGGCGCCGCACCGGCACAGGTTGCCGCTCATCCGCTCGCGGATCTCCGTCTCGTCCAGCCGCGGCGGGGCCGACAGGTCGGGGGTGACCGCGCTCGGCCACCCTTCGGCGGCCTCGGCCAGCGCGCCGACCGCCGAGCAGAGCTGCCCGGGGGTGCAGTAGCCGCACTGGAAGGCGTCGTTCTCGACGAAGGCGGCCTGCAGCGGGTGCAGGGCGTCGCCGTCGGCGAGCCCCTCCACCGTGACGATCTCCACGTCGTCCGCGGTCACCGTGAGCGTCAGGCACGACAGCGCGCGCCGGCCGTCCACCAGCACCGTGCAGGCGCCGCACTGGCCGTGGTCGCAGCCCTTCTTCGCGCCGGTCAGCCCGAGGCTCTCGCGCAGCGTGTCCAGCAGCGTCTCGCGGGTGTCCACGGTGACCGGGCGGGGGACGCCGTTCACCGACAGGCGGAGGTCGGCCGTGACGGGGTCGGGCACCCCGCCCGCCCCCGTGATGTCTGTTTCGCCGTTCACGGGCGCTCCCCTACCCCGTCGCTCGTCGGCCATATCTCCCGGGCGGACGCTTGACGGTTCCTTGACCGTTCCGCCCCTCCCCCGCCGTGGATCCCGGTCCGGGAGGCGGATGCCGGGGTGCTCCGCCGAGGTCGTCGCGTTTCACGTACCCGGCGGCCTCGCGGGCCGTGGGATTCCGGGAGGGTCTCGCACCCGGCTTCCCCGATCCGTCTGCGCGGTTTCCCGGAATGATCGCCCGGGCGTTCCACGGAGCGGGCGCCCGGATCGTCGCCGGGAAGAGCGCCGCGAATCCCCTCCGGGAATATTCGCCATCTTGAAGCTTTTTACTCCGCCTTTTGAGTTAATTACCGACTTCATACTTATTTCCACCCCGTTCCCTAATGAAGCGCGTTTAGCGTGATCGTCAGGGGGGCGAAGAAAAACGGTGAGATTTGGACACATCTGGTCATTGCGTGTCCGGATGACGCTGCTGGCGAGCGTCATCATGACAACGCTGTGCGGGGGAATCTGCGCGCTGATCCTGATCGGTGTGCACGACCGCGTCGTCAACGACCTGTCCGACCGGCTCCTCCTGTACAACATGCGGGTGATCCGCCTCGTCGAGAAGGGCCAGGTCCCCCCGGTGCTCTCCAGCCGGAAGTCCATTTTCCTCCAGGTGGTCGACCCCGGCGGCCGGGTCGCGGCGGCCAGCCCGCAACTGGCCGGCAGACCCAGGCTGACCGACCTCGTGCCCCCGGATGACAGCTCGCGGGTGGAACGGAAGGTCTGCGACGCCCCCGGGTTCCCGGACACCTGCCTGCGCGTCGTGGCCGTCCGGATCTCCGCCGCCGGCGGCGACTGGATCGTCTACGGCGCCGGCCCCACCACCCCGTGGTACGTCAGCCGCTCGCTGCTGCTCAGCCTCCTGGCCGGGTCGGGGCTGGTGGTCGGGGCCACGATCGTCGGGGCCTACCGCACCGTCAGCAAGACCCTCCTCCCGGTGGAGGACATCTGCACCGAGCTGGCCGAGATCACCTCCTCCGACCTGGGACGCCGGGTGCCCGTGCCCCCGCACCGGGACGAGATCCACAAGCTGGCGATGACGGTGAACCAGACCCTGGACCGGCTGGAGGCCGCCGTCGAGCGGGAGCGGCGGTTCGCCTCCGACGCCTCGCACGACCTGCGCAGCCCCATCACCGCGATGCGCACGCAGGTGGAGGAGGCGCTGCTGCACCCGGAGGAGAGCGACTGGCCCTCCGTGGCCGGGGCGGTGCTGGCCAGCCTCGGGCGGCTGCAGGCGATCGTCACCGACCTGCTGGTGCTCTCCCGCCTCGAGGCCGGCGCGGGCGCTCCCCACGCGCGCGTCGACCTGGGAGAGCTGGTCGGCTCCGAGCTGGCGCGCCGCGTCCACCGGACGCCCCTCGAGACGCGCCTGGAGCCGGGTGTGCTGGTCGACGCCGACCGCATGCAGCTCGTCCGGCTGCTCACCAACCTCGTGGACAACGCCGACCGGCACGCCGAGTCGGCGATCGTCGTGACGGTGCGGTCCGAGGACGGGCGGAGCGTGCTGGAGGTGCTCGACGACGGCCCCGGGATCCCGCCGGAGCAGCGGGAGTACGTGTTCCGGCGCTTCGCCCGGCTCGACGCCGCGCGCAGCAAGGACAAGGGCGGGACCGGGCTCGGCCTGGCGATCTGCCGGGAGATCGCCGAACGGCACGGCGGGACGCTGATGATCCGCGACTCCGGGAAGGGCGCGCGGTTCGTGGCGAGCTTCCCCGCCTGCCCCGCCGGTCAGTAGACCGAGATGTGGACGTGGTCGAAGTGGTTGGCGGTGACGCCGCCGCGGTTGGACATCGCGCGCCAGCTCCCGGTCCGGGTCTGCCAGATGCGCTGCCGGTAGATGATGTACATGATGCCGAGCCGCCGGGCGTTCTTGATCGCCCAGGCGGCGATCTCGTCGCCGCGCCCGGTCTCGGCCGCCGACGGCATGGCGCCCCCGCCGCTGAGCATGAAGTCGCAGGCGCGGCCGAGGGGGTGCTCGCCGCCGCCCGCGATGCCGCCGTCGACCCGGAAGCAGCCGATCCCGAAGCGCGGGCCGAACCGCTGGGCCACGAGCTGCCGGGTCAGCCGCATCCGCGGGGTGATGTTGTCGGGGCCCGACGGGAGCTGGGGGACCCACGTGCCGTCGGCCCGGCGGACGCCCGGGGTGGGGTAGAGCAGGTCGATCCGGTCCTTGATCTTCTCGATCAGCTTCTCCGCCCGGTCCTTCTCGTCGTCGAGCTTGGCCATGCTCGCCTTCAGCTCGGCCCCGCGGGTCTTGGCCTCGTCCCGGGCCCGGCGGTGGTCGTCGCGGACCTGGACGAACACCCGGAGTTTGGCGTCCTGCTCGGCGACGATCTGCTCGACGAGCGTCAGGCGGTTCAGCATGGCGGCGGGGTCGCCCGAGCCCATCATCGCGGAGACGCCCTCCGTCCCGCTGCTCCGGTACCGCGCGGCGGCCAGCAGGCGGATCTCCCGCGCGGCCCGGTCGAGGTCGCCCTGCGCCCGGCTCAGACGGTCCCGGGCCGCCTTCTCGGTCTTCTGGACCTTCTGCAGCTCGACGCGGGAGTCGTAGTAGCGGGCGATCAGGGACTCGGACTGCTTTTGCATGTCCGCCAGCTCCTTGCGGAGCTGCTTGGCGGTCGGCTTGGGCTCGGCGAGGCCGGCTCCGGCCGGGCCGAGGCACAGCGTCGCGGCGGTGATCGAAGCGACCAGGCCCCGGATCGCGCCCCGCCGCCGGACCTCGCGGGACACAGCCGCCACCTCGCTCCCCTTCCCTGAACCCCCGGGCATCGGCCACGGCTCGGCGGCCGGGCGACACCCCCACGCCCGGCGGGCGATAGGAAAGGATGCTCCCGCAATTACGGTACTTGCGGCAAATCTTGCATTACGGTCGTCCGTTGCGGGGGCCGGGAACGCCAGGTCACTCGGGCGCGGGCACCACGACGACCGGGCAGCGGGCGTGGTGCAGCGCCCCGTGACCGACCGAGCCGAGCACCGCCGACCCCAGCCTCCCCAGCCCGCGCGAGCCGACCACCAGCAGGTCGGCCGTCTCCGACGCCTCCCGCAGCGCGACCACCGGATGCTCGCACACGACCGACCTGATCACCGGGACGTGCGGGTACCGCTCCAGCCACGGGGCGAGCGCCCGCTCCGCCGTCTTCTCCGCCCCGGCGGAGACCTCCTCCAGCAACGGCGTGTAGACCATCGTGTACGGTCCCATCACCGGCGCCTCCCAGGCGTGCACCGCGCGCACCCGGGCCCCGCGCCGCGCCGCCTCCTCGAAGGCGTACTCCAGCGCCGCCTGCGAGGGCGGGGACCCGTCGAAGCCGACCGCGACCTCGCCGCTCCCGCGCTCCGTCTCGCCCTGGACGACCACGACCGGCACGGCCACGCGGCCCGCCAGCCGCTGCGGGACCGACCCCAGCAGCAGCTCGCGGAAGCCGCCCCGCCCGCGTTGGCCGAGCACGAGCTGCGCCGCGTCCCCGGACGCGCGGCGCAGCACCTCGGCCGCGGGCCCGCCCTCCAGCCTCTCCTCCACCTCCAGCCCCGGGACGCGGTCACGCGCCAGGTCGACCGCGTCCGCCAGCACCTGGCGGCACTGCTCCGACACCGCCGCGCCGTACTGGGGCTCGGAGAACACCGGGAGGTCGTAGTCCATCCCCTCGCAGGCGTGCACGACCCGCAGGACGGCGCCGCGCCGTACCGCGTCGTCGGCGGCCCACCCGACCGCCGCCTGGGACGGGGACGAGCCGTCGGTCCCCACCACGACCACGTCCGTCGCCATGTCACCCCTCCTCGCGACCGTCCTCACCTCGTCTTGTGCCCGCCGACCGTCACCCCGGCCCAAAGAGCCGGTCATCGATCACCTCCGGGACGGATTCCCCGGCCCGCCGCGCGGGGAATGACGGGGAGGACGCGGCGCGCGGGCGCCCGCCGTACGCTCGCCGGTCCCGCGCGGAGGGACGGAAGGACGCGAACGGAGGGCACCATGGCCGGGCACGTGACGGTTCCGGAGGAGATGGACGCCTGGGTGGTCGCCAGGCCCGGGCCGATCGCCTCGGGCCCCCTGGAGCGGGTCCGCCTGCCGGTCCCCCGGCCGGGACCGGGCGAGGTGCTGGTCGAGGTGGAGGCGTGCGCCGTCTGCCGCACCGACCTGCACCTCGCCGAAGGCGACCTGCCCCCGCGGCGCCCGCGGACCGTCCCCGGCCACGAGGTGGTGGGCCGGGTGGCGGCCCGGGGCCCGGACACCGTACGGCTCGCCGCCGGGGAGCGGGTGGGCGTGGCCTGGCTCCGCTCGACCTGCGGGCGCTGCCGCCACTGCCTGCGCGGCGCGGAGAACCTGTGCCCGTACTCCGCCTACACCGGCTGGGACGCCGACGGCGGCTACGCCCGCTACCTGACCGTCCCGGAGGACTACGCCTACCGGCTGCCCGAGGACGGCTCGGCCGAGAAGCTGGCGCCGCTGCTGTGCGCCGGGATCATCGGCTACCGCGCCCTGGCCCGCAGCGAGCTGCCGCGCGGCGGGCGCCTGGGCGTCTACGGCTTCGGCGCCTCGGCCCACCTGACCGCGCAGATCGCCATCGCCCAGGGTGCCACCGTGCACGTCCTGACCCGCTCGGCCAGGGCCCGGGAGCTGGCCCTGGAACTGGGGGCGGCCTCCGCGGGCGGCGCGGCGGACGCCCCGCCCGAGCCGCTGGACGCCGCGATCCTGTTCGCCCCGGCGGGCGAGCTGGTGCCCGTCGCCCTGGAGGCCCTGGACCGGGGCGGCACCCTGGCCGTGGCGGGCATCCACCTCAGCGACGTGCCGGTGCTCGACTACCGGCGGCACCTGTTCCAGGAGCGGACGCTGCGCAGCGTCACCGCCAACACCCGGGCCGACGGCCGGGCGTTCCTGGAGATCGCCGTGGCCCATCCGCCGAAGGTGACGACCGTGCCCTACCCGTTCGGCGTGGCCGACCGGGCGCTGGCCGACCTGGCCGCCGGCCGCTTCGAGGGCGCCGCCGTACTGCTGATGTGACCGGCACGCGCCCGGCATCCGGCGGTCACCGCCCGCCGTGCCCCGTCCGGGAGTACGGCGGGAGCATGGCGGGAGTACGGCGGGTCCCTCAGCCGGTCCGCGGGGCGGCCGACAGCTCGGTGAACAGGTCCTCCCACATCGGCATGATCACCTCGGGGGCGTAGTCGCGGGCCGTGCGGGCGGCCGCGGCGCCCAGCCGCAGGCGCAGCTCCCGGTCCCCGATGACGCGGATCAGCGTCCCGGCCAGCGCGTCGACGTCCTTGGGCGGGACCAGCAGGCCGTCCACCCCGTCGGTCAGCACGTCGCGCGGACCGGTCGGGCAGTCGAACGCGACGACCGGCAGCGCGTGGGACATCGCCTCGATCATCACCATCGGCAGGCCCTCGAACCGGGAGCTGAGCGCGTACACCGAGGCTTGAGCCAGTTTCTCGTCCAGCCGGGGGGTGCGGCCCTTCAGCTCGACGTTGCCGTCGAGGCCGAGCTCGCCGATGAGCGCGCTCAGCTCGGTCTTCTTCGGGCCGGTGCCGTAGATGTGCAGCCGCCAGTCGGGGAAGCGCCGCACGACCTGGGCGAACGCCGGGATGAGCAGGTCGAGGCCCTTCTGCTTGACGAGCCGGCCGGCCGCGACCACGATCGGGTTCTCCTGGGCCGAGGGCGTCCGGCGCAGGGTGTGGATCGCGTTGGGGATGCGGACGACCGGCGTGCCGGGCAGCAGGCGCTGGTAAGCGTCGCGGTCGGTGCCGGTGAGCACCGCGACCGCGTCCAGCCTGCCGTAGTGGCGGGCGATCTGCCGGCGCACGCTCTCGCGGTAGGTGGCGAAGTTCATGTGCTCCTGGGCGACGCGGACCACGCCGCTCGGGCCGCGCCGGGCGGAGATGAGGTTCAGCGCCGGGCGGGTGGTGACCAGGACACCGCCGTCGAGGGCTGAGACGTAGTCGATGACGGCCTTCTCCACGCGCTCGGTGAAGTAGCCCGCGGCGAACTCCCCGCGCGGGACGACCTTGCCGCGCACCCTCCGCCAGATCCGGCGGCCCACCGAGTCGGCGTGCACGCCGCCGCGCTGGTCGACCAGCGTGGTGACCTCCACGCGCCGGTCGATGGGGAACTGGTGCGTGGCGCGGCGCCGTACCACGCTGACGATCTCGACGTCGTGGCCGGCCGCGGCCATGGCGTTGGCCTGGTTGACCACCGTCCGGATCGTGCCGCCCATGCCGTAGGCGTGCAGGAGCATGTAGCGGATCCTCACCGGCTCTCGTCCCCGTCGAGGTAACCCCAGGTGCGGCACATCGGGCGGAGTTCCTCGGGGATCTCCTCCGCCCGGGGCAGGGCGCGTCCCTCCTGGACCTTCCCGGACCGGATCTTGTCCTTCCAGTCGCCGAGCCCCTTCTGGACGACCGTCTGCTCGCCGTAGGCGAGCATTCCCGGCTCCCACGGGAGGCCCAGGAAGTCGCAGATCCGGCGGGTCTCGGCCTCGGGACCGGCGGTCAGGTCCTCGTAGCGGACGGTCAGGCCGGTCAGGTCTCCTCTGGCACGTTCCACGGCCTTCATGTAGCGCAGCGCGTCGAGCGCCGCCTCGTGCGGGGTGCGCCGGTCGGGGCTCGCCTCGTGCCAGGAGGTCGCGATGGAGGCGGGGTGGCGCAGCAGGAAGACGAACCGGGCGTCGGGCCAGCAGGTGGCGATGCGCCGGTGGGCGAAGGCGTTGGCCGGGGTCTTGTCCACGATGTGGGCCTTGCCGCTGCGGACCAGCTCGCGGTGGAGGACCCGGTCCCACAGCAGGTGCTCCAGATCGGCCTGGTTGTGGCCGAGGGCCTCCATCGCGCGTGCGGCGAGGGGGGTGGTGAGCCCGACGGACAGCCGCCGCACGTGCAGCTCGTGCGGGGCGTGCAGCATCGGGTGGGCGTTGAGCATCGCGCGCAGCAGGGTGGAGCCCGACCGGACCGGCGAGAGGATGAAGATCGGGGCGGTGAGCAGCCGGTCGGCCTCCGGATCGGCGGGAGGCCGGACGAGGTCGGCCGCCGCCACGGCGGGCGCCCGTCCCGTGCCCTTCGCCACCGGCCCGGCCCCGGGTTTCACCCCGGGTCCCGTCTTCGCGACGCGAGTGATCTGGAACCCGGTCAGCTCCCTCACAGCGGCGTTGGCCTTGCGTTTCCAGTTCATGTCATGGAAACTACCGAGCTTTCCTGGCAGTGACCTGGGATTTCCTGACGGTTACCTGGGAGTCCCCTGAGAGTGTCCGGGCCTTCCGCCGGGCGGGGACGGCCCCTTCCGCCGGACCGAGGACGGGCCGGAGCGAGCCGGGGACGGGCGGGCGGAGGCCGGTCGGCGGGCGGCGGCCGGATGGGGGCGGGCATGCGGCGGCGGCCCCGCTCCCCGCCCGGATGGGCGTGGGGAGCGGGGCCGCCGGCGGTTCTCACCGTCCCGCACCGTTGCGGGGGTGGAGGCGTTTACCGGACGCCGCGCCTGCGGTACAGGCTGACGGTCAGGATGACGCCGATCGCCGCGACGGCCACCTGGAGGAGCAGCTCGATCCAGTCGACGCCCGAGGTGTGGGCGACGCCGAGGGCTCCGGCGATGGCGGTACCGATGAAGGCGGCGACGATGCCGATCACGATGGTCAGCCAGATCGGGATGTGCTGCTTGCCCGGAACGGCGAGACGGCCGAGAGCACCGACGATGGCCCCGATGACGATGGCGGTGATGATTCCAGTAACAGTCATGTTCGCACTTCCTTTTGCTCGGCTGCCGATCGTCTGCCCCGGCGCGGGAGGACAACACATAACAGAACAATTACGGTGTGATGGGACGGGGGAACGTCCAGCTCAGGACCCATTTCGGCGATCACGGAAAAGGCCGTGGAGGCCCGGGACGGCCTTCGGCGGGGGCCCCGGGCGAGTGACGGAAGGGCCGGGAGAAGCCAGGGGGAAGGTCGTGAATGGCCGCGGGAAGGCCATGGGAAGGCCATGGGAAGGCCGCGGTAAGGCGCGGGGAGAACGCCCGGAGAACACCGGGAGAGCGCGAGGAGAACGCGGGTCGAACCGGGGTGACGCCCGGCGGACGGCCTCGCCGGCACCTTCCCCATGGATAAGCGTGAACCTTTATTGACGGATAAAGCCGTGTGACAAGTGGTTCAGGCGGATATTTCGTTACTTATCGGGCAAGACTGCTCGGTTTCGGAGCGGGAGGGCGGGCCGTACGGCTTCGAGAAGGGGCGTGCATGGCGGACCCGAGGAGGCTCCCCGGTCTCACCGCCGAGCTGGCCGCGGAGTTCGCCGGCACGGCGATCCTGATCCTGTTCGGGGTGGGCGTCGTGGCGCAGGTCGTCGCCGCCGACATCGGAAACCACGACAGCATCTCCTGGGCGTGGGGCCTGGGCGTCACCTTCGGCGTCTACACCGCCGGCCGGATCAGCGGCGCGCACCTCAACCCGGCCGTCACCGTCGCGCTCGCCGCGTTCAAGGGCTTCTCCTGGCGCAAGGTGCTGCCGTACTGCGTGGCGCAGATCGCCGGGGCGTTCGTCGCCGCGCTGCTCGTGCGGTGGAACTACACCGAGCTGCTGCACGCCGCCGACCCCGGGCTGACGCTCAAGACGCAGGGCGTCTTCTCCACCCTGCCCGGCAACGGCTCGCTGCCCGTCGGCCTCTGGGGCGCCTTCCGCGACCAGGTGATCGGCACCGCGATCCTGCTGTTCCTCATCTTCGCCGTCATCGACGAGCTGAACACCCCGCCCGGCGCGAACCTGGCCCCCCTCGTCATCGGGCTGATCGTGGTGGCGATCGGCATGGCCTGGGGCACCGACGCAGGCTACGCCATCAACCCCGCCCGCGACTTCGGGCCGCGCCTGGCCTCCTTCCTCACCGGCTACGGGACCGCCTGGCGGGACCAGTACGGCCAGCTCTACTTCTGGGTGCCGATCGTGGGCCCGCTGATCGGCGGCGTCCTGGGCGGCGCCCTGTACGAGGTCCTCGTCGGCCGGTTCCTGCGGGCCGGGGAGAAACCGGAACCCGGCAGGCTGCCTCCCGAACCACCCTCCCCCGGAGAGACGTCACCGGCACCGTGAAGGAGGGACACCCATGGCGGACTTCGTCGGAGCAGTCGACCAGGGGACCACGAGCACCCGATTCATGATCTTCGACCACGGCGGCAACGAGATCGCCCGCCACCAGCTCGAACACGAGCAGATCCTGCCACGCGCGGGCTGGGTCGAGCACAATCCGGTGGAGATCTGGGAACGCACCCGCTCGGTGATCGAGACCACGCTGTCCAGGTCCCTCGTGACCGCCTCCGACCTCGTCGCCCTGGGGATCACCAACCAGCGCGAGACCGCGGTGGTGTGGAACCGGCGCACCGGCCGGCCGTACCACAACGCGATCGTCTGGCAGGACACCCGCACCGACCGCATCGCCTCGGCCCTGGACCGCGACGGCCGCGGCGACGTCATCCGCCGCAAGGCCGGCCTGCCCCCCGCCACCTACTTCTCCGGCGGCAAGATCCAGTGGATCCTGGAGAACGTCGACGGCGTCCGCCAGGCCGCCGAGGACGGCGAGGCGATCTTCGGCAACACCGACACCTGGCTGCTGTGGAACCTCACCGGCGGAAGGGACGGCGGCGTCCACGTCACCGACCCCACCAACGCCAGCCGCACCATGCTCATGGACCTCGAAACGCTGGAGTGGGACGACGAGCTGCTGTCGTTCTTCGGCATCCCCCGCGCCATGCTGCCCACCATCCGCCCCTCCTCCGACCCCACCCTGTACGGCGTCACCCGGCCGACCGGTCCCCTGGGCCGCGAGGTGCCCCTGTCCGGGGACCTGGGAGACCAGCAGGCCGCGACCGTCGGCCAGGTCTGCTTCGACGTCGGGGAGGCCAAGAACACCTACGGCACCGGCAACTTCCTGCTGCTCAACACCGGCCACGAACCGGTCCGCTCCAAGAACGGCCTGCTGACCACCGTCTGCTACCGCTTCGGGGCGGACCGGCCGGTGTACGCGCTGGAGGGATCGATCGCGGTGACCGGCTCGGCGGTGCAGTGGCTGCGCGACCAGCTCGGCGTCATCTCCGGGGCCGCCGAGAGCGAGGCGCTGGCCCGCCAGGTGCCGGACAACGGCGGCATCTACTTCGTGCCGGCGTTCTCCGGCCTGTTCGCCCCCTACTGGCGCTCCGACGCCCGCGGCGCGATCGTCGGGCTGTCACGGTACAACACCAACGCCCACCTGGCCCGGGCCACGCTGGAGGCGATCTGCTACCAGAGCCGCGACGTGGTCGAGGCGATGCGGCAGGACTCCGGCGTCGCCCTGGACGTGCTGCGGGTCGACGGCGGCGTCACCGCCAACGACCTGTGCATGCAGATCCAGGCCGACGTGCTGGGCGTGCCCGTCTCCAAGCCGGTCGTCGCCGAGACCACCGCCCTGGGCGCCGCCTACGCGGCCGGCCTGGCGATGGGCTTCTGGAAGTCCACCGACGGGCTGCGGCAGAACTGGAACGAGGAGCGGCGCTGGGAGCCGAGATGGAGCGACGAGCAGCGCGAGCACGGATACACGTGCTGGAAGAAGGCCGTGGAGCGCACGTTCGGCTGGGTGGACGTCGACTGACCGCGCGCCCCGCCGTACCCCGGCCGGGCACGCCGCCGGGCGCGCCGCCCGCCACGGCCGGACCGCCCGGTCCGGGAGGTCCGGGAGGTCCGGGAGGTCCGGGAGGTCCGGGAACAACGCCCGCCCCGCGCAGGCGGGGCGACGACACGGGAGGTGCCCGTTGAACGAGCCGGCATTGGGACCGCTGTACCGGGAGTCGGCGCTGCGGCGGATGGGTGAGAAAGAGTACGACGTGCTGGTCATCGGCGGTGGGATCGTCGGTGCGGGAACCGCGCTCGACGCCGCGTCGCGTGGCCTGACGGTCGCGCTGATCGAGGCGGACGACTGGGCGGCCGGCAGCTCCAGCAGGTCCAGCAAGCTGATCCACGGGGGCCTGCGCTACCTGGAGCAGTTCGAGTTCGGGCTGGTGCGGGAGGCGCTGAAGGAACGCCACCTGCTGCTGACCCGGCTGGCACCGCACCTCGTCTGGCCGGTGCCGTTCCTCTACCCGCTCACGCACCGCTTCTGGGAGCGGTTCTACGTCGGCGCGGGCATGACCCTCTACGACTTCCTGGGCGGGCTGCGCACCGTCATGCCCCGGCACCGGCACCTGACCCGCCGCGGCGCCCTGCGGGAGGCCCCCGCCCTGCGCCCCGGCTCGCTGGTCGGGGCCCTGCAGTACTTCGACGCCCACACCGACGACGCGCGACTGGCGGTGGCGATCGTGCGGACGGCCGCCCGGTACGGCGCCGCCGTCGCCAACCGGGTGCGCGCCACCGGCCTGCTCCGCGACGGCGAACGCGTCGTGGGAGCGCATGTGACGGACCTGGAGAGCGGCTCGGGGATGGACATCCGCGCCCGCGTGGTGATCGGCGCCACCGGGGTCTGGACCGACGAGATGCTGCGGCTGGCCGGGGCCGGGAAGAGCGCCACCGTGCGGCCGTCCAAGGGGGTCCACCTGGTGGTCCGCCGCGACCGGCTCGACCTGCGCACGGCGCTGATCCTGCGGACCGAGAAGAGCGTGCTGTTCGTGATCCCCTGGGACGACTACTGGATCATCGGCACCACCGACACGCCGTGGACCCTGGCCCGCGACCACCCGGTGGCCAACCATGCCGACATCGACTACATCCTCGACCACGTCAACGCGGTGCTGACCACCCCCCTGGGCCACGACGACGTCGAGGGCGTCTACGCCGGGCTGCGGCCGCTGATCTCCGGCGCCGCGACCGGCACGGAGAAGCTCTCGCGCGAGCACCTGGTCGCCAACCCGGTGCCGGGCCTGGTGACGGTCAGCGGCGGCAAGTACACCACCTACCGCGTCATGGCCAGGGACGCCGTCGACTCCGCCGCCGACGAGCTGGGTCCCGGCGTGCCGGAGTCGGTCACCGAGCGGCTGCCGCTGCTGGGCGCGACCGGCTACGAGGCCGTGTGGAACGGCCGCCGCAACCTCGCCGAACGGTACGGGCTCAGCGTGAGCCGGATGGAGCGGCTGCTGCGCCGCTACGGGTCGGGCGTCGAGGAGCTGCTGGAGATCGTCGGGGCCGAACCGATGCTCGGGGAGCCGCTGTTCGCGGCGCCGGACTACCTGCGGGCCGAGATCGTCTACGCGGCGTCGCACGAGCAGGCGCTGCACCTTTCGGACGTGCTGGCCCGCCGTACCCACGTCGCCATCGAGCAGCGGGACCGGGGACTGGCGGTCGCGCCCCAGGCGGCGGCCCTCGTCGCGCCGGTGCTGGGCTGGAACGCGGAGACGATCCGGCACGAGACCGAGGAGTACCACCGGCTGGTCCACGCCGAGCTGGCCGCCGAGAGGCAGCCGGACGACGAGCACGCCGAGGAGGCCCTGCTCTCCTCCCGCTGACACCCGCGCCGCGGGACGGTGGAACGACGGGGCGTGGATGGCGTACGGTCCTGTCATGTGCCGGAGCATCAAGACCCTTCGTGAGCCGTACGCCAGCGACGTGACGGACGAGGACGTGCGCGCCGCCGCGCTGCAGTACGTCCGCAAGATCTCCGGGTTCCGGGCCCCGTCGGCGCGCAACGCCGAGGTCTTCGACCGGGCCGTGGAGACCGTCGCCGCCGCGACCCAGGCCCTACTGGACGAACTGCACCTCAACCGGCCGGCCACGCGGCAGCCGAGCGCCTGACGCCCGGCCGGCTCCCCCGGCGGACCGCGTGAACCAAGCGGGGCCCGCGTGAACCAGGCGGGGCCCGCGGGTCAGGCGGGGCCCGCGCGGGTCAGGCAGAGTCCCGGCCGGCTCGGGCGGGGTCCCGCGCGGGTCAGGCAGAGTCCCGGCCGGCTCGGGCGGGGTCCCGCGCGGGTCAGGTCGGATCGACCGGCTCGCCCTCGCGGGGCCGTACGAGGTCGCGCAGGCTCTCCGGGACGGGCGTGCCGCCGGGGAGGGAGTCCTGCCCCGGTGACGCGGCGCCCGTCGGCGCGGAGCCCTTCGCCGCGACGCTCTTCGACACGGCGCCCGCCATCCGGTCGAAGAAGCGCAGCATCTCGACCGGGAAGGGCATCACCAGCGTGGAGTTGCGCTCCGCCGCGACCTCCACGACGGTCTGCAGCAGGCGCAACTGCATGGCCCCCGGGGTGTCGTGCATGATGCCCGCCGCGTCGGCGAGCTTCCTGGACGCCTGGAACTCCCCGTCCGCCGTGATGACGCGGGCCCGGCGCTCACGCTCGGCCTCGGCCTGGCGCGACATCGACCGCTTCATGGTCTCGGGAAGCTGCACGTCCTTGATCTCCACGCGGTCGATGTGGATGCCCCAGCCGATCGCCGGGCTGTCGATCATCAGCTCCAGTCCCTCGTGCAGGCGCTCGCGGTTGCACAGCAGGTCGTCCAGCTCGCTCTTGCCGATGATCGAGCGCAGCGACGTCTGGGCCACCTGGCCGACGGCGAACAGGTAGTCCTCCACCTCGATGGCCGCCTTCATGGGGTCCACGACCCGGAAGTAGACGACCGCGTCCACCTTGACCGAGACGTTGTCGCGGGTGATGCCCTCCTGGGCGGGCACCGGCATCGTGACGATCTGGACGTTGACCTTCTTCATCCGGTCCACGACCGGGATGAGGATCGCCAGGCCCGGACGGCGCGGGGCCGGCAGCGCCCTGCCGAACCGGAAGACGACGCCCCGCTCGACCTGGTTGACCACGCGGGCTCCGCCGGACACGACCCATGCGATGAGGAAACCAATGATCCCGTACAGGATGTCGATGAACATCTCACACCCCCCTTTTCCTCAGCATTCGCCTGGCTTTTCACCGGCAAGTAGGGCCGAAGGTCCCGAAGGCGTAAGGACCTTTCCGGGCGGGCCCAAGGTCCCTTCCCCGCGGGCCGGGCAGGGGTGACGCTGTGGCATAGGGGGTGTTCGCCATGGAAGCCAAGCAGTGGAACGTGCAGATCTCCATCAGTGAGGACGACAACGACGACGTCACCACGGCCAGGGCCGTGCTGTTCACCGACCGCGGCAAGCGGCACGAGGGCGTCGCGCACGCGCGGCGCAACCCCGTCGACCAGCCGGTGCCGGATATCGGCGACGAGCTGGCGGCGGGCCGCGCGCTGTCCACCCTGGCCGCCCAGCTCATCCAGGACGGTGCCCAGGACGTCGCCCAGACGGCGGGTTCCGCCCGCGAGTACGGGGGTTAGGGCGTGTTTTAGAAGTAGGTTGATGTGCTGGCTGGCCGTCCCGGACAGGTGCGGGCGGCCATCCAGATGGTTGGGTCCTGGGCGATCTCGCCGCGGTCATGGCTGGCCGTCACCTCGTGTCCGTGACGCTGAGTGTCCCGTCGGACGACCTCGTGACCGCCGTCGTCGGTGACCGCGGCCGAGGCGGACCACGAGGGGTCATCCTGCCACCCGGGCGGGACACCCCGATGGCCTCCAACACGGTGATCAGGTCCACGGCCCGCACCGCCTCGGTGAAGGACAGGCCGCGGGCGTATGCAGCGTCGGCCTGCTCCACCACGTGGGCCAGGTAGCCGCGCACCGCGCGGATCCCGTCGGGGTCGGGGACCGGGCCGTGGCCGGGGACGATCGTCTCGGTGCCGGTGGCGAGCATCGCGTCGCAGGCGGCGATCCAGTTGGCGATCGGGCCGCTCCACACGATCGGCGTGCAGCCGATGAACAGCAGGTCGCCCGCGAAGAGCACGCCCGTGTCGGGCAGGTGCACGACGGAGTCCGCGCCGGTGTGGGCGGGGCCGAGGTTCATCACGCGCATCTCGCGGCCGCCGATGTCCAGGGTGGGCTCCCCGTCGTAGGCCGGGTCGGGCACGTGAGTGATCAGTCCTCGTCATGGCGCTCACGCCAGGAAGGACCGGTCCGCGTCACCTCCCTCCGGCGGGGGAGTGCACCCCCGGAGACGTCGGCTAACGTCAGTCGCGTGAAGCGCCATCTCGCCCAGGCCGTGCGGGCCGGGGTCTACCAGCTACTCGGCGCCGCGCTGCTGACTCCGGTCGCTGCGGGGCTCGGCTTGCTGATCCTGACGGAGCTGACGCCGGGACGACTGCTGGGGCTGTGGGCGGCGTGCCTGCCCGCCTCGGTGCTGCTCGCGATGATGCCGCTGACGCGGCGCCTGGAGGTGACCGCGCTGTCGGATCTGCTCGACGTCGTCGTGTCCGAGCGCGGTGACCGCCTCTACCTGGTGGCCCTGACCAGCCTGCACTTGTACATCGGCGCGACGCTCAGCGCGACCGTGCTGGCGCTGTCTCCCGGGCTGCTCCCGTGGGCGTGGCGCGTGGACCCCGGCAAGGTGACCGAGGTGCTGCTGCTCGTCGTTGTCGCGCTGGCCGCGATGGTGGCCACGGGTTTCGGCCAGCGCTGGGCCGCGCGCCGGCTGCTGCACTCCGAGCCGTCCCGCTTGATCGACGAGCTCGGCCGCCGCCAGTCACTCGCCCTGGAACTGCACGACTCCGTCGGCCACGCCCTCAGCGTCGTCCTGGTGCAGGCCATGGCGGCCGAGGTGGCACTGCAGCGCGCCGCCCCCGCGCTCGCCGCGCAGTCGCTCGGACATCTGGCAACTACCGCCCGCAACGCTCAGCAGGAGCTCGACGTGCTGCTCAGTGTGCTCGACGACGGCACGGCGGGCCAGACGCCCACCTTGGAGGCGCTCGGCACGCTCACCCGCGGCCTCGACGTCCGGGTCAGCGTCGACCACCTCGGCAAGGTGTCCCCCGCGACCTCGCGGGCCGCCTTCGCGATCGCCAGGGAGGCGCTCACCAACGCCCTGCGCCACGGGCAAGGCCCGGTCATGCTCGGCGTCGCCGTCGGCACCGAACTGACCCTGACCATGGACAACGCAACCCTGGGCACGCCCGGGGAGCCGGGGCGCGGCCTGACCGGCATGCGCATGCGGGCCCGGCTCGCAGGCGGGACGTGCACCTGGGAGGAGGTGGGTGGAACATGGCGCGTCCGGGCGAGTCTGCCGCTGTGATCCGGGTCGTCCTGGCCGACGACGAGAAGCTGATCCGCTCGGGTTGGGC
This sequence comes from Streptosporangium sandarakinum, assembly GCF_050942225.1. Classification (NCBI taxonomy): domain Bacteria; kingdom Bacillati; phylum Actinomycetota; class Actinomycetes; order Streptosporangiales; family Streptosporangiaceae; genus Streptosporangium; species Streptosporangium sandarakinum. The sequence goes on along the minus strand of NZ_CP192034.1, from coordinate 3,414,474 downwards.
AACCATGCTCTCCCTCCACGACGACATCGACGTCACGGCTGAGGCCGCCGACGGCCGTGCGGCGGTCGCGGCCGGCACCGGCGCGGACGTCGTGCTGATGGACATCCGCATGCCCGGCATGGACGGTCTGGCCGCGACCCGGGAGCTCGCCCGCCGCTCCCCGAAGACGCGCGTCATCATGGTCACCACGTTCGAGAGCGACCAGCTCGTCTGGGGGGCCCTGCGCGCGGGTGCCGCCGGCTACGTGCTCAAACGCTCGCCCGTCGGCGAACTGGTGGAGGCGGTCCGCCTGGTGTACCGGCGCGACGCGGTGCTCTTCCCCGACGCGCTGCGCCGCATCGCCTCGCCGCATGTGGGCACCGCTCGGCAGCGCGTGCCGGTCGAGTTGACACCGCGCGAGCTGGACGTGCTGCGGCACATCGCGCTCGGGCAGAGCAACGCGGAGATCGCCTCGGCGCTGCACGTCACCAAGGAGACGGTCAAGACGCACGTCGGCAACCTCCTGAACAAGCTCGGCGCCCGCGACCGCACCCAGGCGGCCGTTCTCGCCTACGAGCTCGGCCTCGTCAGCACCGGCGTCGCGGAGGCGGCGAAGAGCCGCTGGCATCGAGAGTGATCCTGTGAATCTCTCGCGTTCTCCTGGTGCACTCGTGGCGCCTGGCTGTCGTGCGCACGGCGGGCCGGATGTCCAAGGGACCCGCACAGCCGATATCGACCAAGAGGCATGTCCGAAGACTTACCGTTTTTCCGCCGATATGATCATATGGGTGCCGAGGAACCTTTTCTTCCACGCGATGGAGCTGAAGCCGACCCGGCGGAGGACCTCGGAGACCTCCTGCGGAGTCATGAAGCCGAGCGTGGATTCCTGCAGATAGGCGTACGACTTCCGATCGCGGGCGACCACCTGGCCGAGGAGGGGAATCACGATCCGGACCCCCAGCTCCACCGGGTAACGGAGCGGTCCGCGCGGCGGGCAGGTCTCCAGCATGACGACCCGGCCTCCGGGTTTGAGCACCCGGTACTGCTCTTCGAGCACGCGCTCGACATTCTCCACGTTCCGCAGGAGATAGCCGTGTGTGACGGCGTCGAAGGACTCGTCGCCGAAGGGCAGGTCGTTGGCGTCCGCCTGCTGCCACGTGATGGCGGAGGCCCCCGGTTTGCTCGCCGCCGCCGCCAGCATCCGCTCCGAGAAATCGACGGCGTGGACGGTCGAGTTCGGATATCTCTCCAACGCGGCGAGCGCGATGACGCCGGTCCCGGTGGCGATGTCGAGCATGCTGCCACCTGACGGGACTCTCGCGCCCGCCGCGATCTCCCGGCACCAGGCGGCATGCCGTCCCAGAGTCATGAGGCGATTCATCAGGTCGTAGTAGTCAGTGATCCTGTCGAACGTCCGCTGGATCTCCTGGCCTTTGGACGACGGCGTTCCCTGTGCTGGCATCTGTGCGGCTCCTCAGTCAGCTGCCATAGTGCCAGGGGCATCGCCGGCGTTCTTCCCCCGTCCGGGGGATCACTGGCCGGGAAGGTGCAGGAGTCGCCGATGGACGACCCGTTCGGCAAGCTCGCCCAAGCCCTGACCGGCGCGCTCGGCACCGTCGGACGCGACCGGCTTCAGGGGATGGTCAACGCCCTGCTGGGCCGGGGGGCCGGTCCGGCAACGCTTCCACCTGACACGACGGCACGCAGTCCGGACCGCGTGCTCAGGCACGCGGTCCGGACATGGACGGTGCTCGCCCTCACGGTCGCGAGACCGCAGATGACACCCTTCTCTAGCGAGACCTGCACGAAGGACGAACCGACGGGCCCACGATCTGAGATCTGGATGCATCAGGAAGGTCCGACACGGAATCTTTCCGGTGCGGACCGGTGGCGCAGCCAGTAGGCCAGGACGGCTGCGGCGAGCAGCGCACCCCACAGCGGGTACGGCCAGAGCAGCAGCGCGACGGGCTGGCCGCGCATGACGGAGTCGATCACGAGCCCCGGCGAGGCCAGGCAGCAGATGCCCGCGACCGTCCCTCCGGCGATGACCGGCAGCCGTACCGGGACGGGACGCCCGTAGAAGATCGGCACCCAGCGTGGGAACACCTCGCCCCACCTGCTGATCAGCCCGATGGTCAGTACGGCGCCCGCCAACGCGGCGAACGCGAGAAGCAGTCCCTGGAGCCGTGTGTCGGCGCTGAGCGGCCCGGTGATGTCGGAGTCGGTGGGCCACGGGGTCAGCCAGGTCAGCCGGTACAACGCGTACGGAAGCGGGCACATCGCCGCCCCGATCGTGACGATACGTCCCCATTTGTCGGCGGACTCGGGCCTGATCCAGCGCGGCGGCTCGCCCGTCCTGAACGCCTTCATCGTGATCACCGCCCACACCGCGCAGGCCGCGGCGTTGGCCAGCGTCCAGCTAAGCCGTCCGCCGAACGAGGCGAAGCTCCCCGCGACATTGCCCAGATAGCGTCCCACCAGGCTCAGCGCACCGAACCCGGTGATCGTGTCCGCCACCACCAGAACGGCCAGCGCGGTGATGCCCACCAGGCCGAACGCCTTCCTGCGCGCGGCCACCATGACCACGACGACGAGCAGGGCCACGGGTCCCAGGATCGCCATGCCGTAGGCGAGGACGATCATGATGCCGGCGTCGGAGAGCACCACGCCGAAGAAGAGCAGCTCGGCGACCGCGCCGGCGCGCACGAGCGGCCCTGGCCCGAAGATCACCACCAGGCCCACGATTCCGGCGGCCACGGTCATCGGGCCGGTCACGTCGTGCTCGAGCAGGTGCGTGAGCGACACTTTGATGCGGTCGGCCGCGCCGAACGGGTAACTCGTGGGAGTCGTCCACCACAAGATCCCCACGGCGGTCACGGCGATCGACAGGAGCGCGCCGAATGTCCGGATGGTTCTGGTCATGCGGATCACGCTAGGAACTCGTGGCCGTGGCCACCTCCCCCTCGCGGGGGAAGGCACGTGATCGGCCGTCGTCCAGGGCGTGTTTCAGAAGTCGGCTCCAAGCGAGGCTGTTCGCCGAGATGATCTCCGGGCGTGGGGCGTGGAGATTCAACGGACGAGCAGTGGGCGGTACTGGAACCGTTGCTGCCCGTGGCGGAGACGGGGCGTCCGGCCGGGTGCCGACGGCGGTTGATCGACGGGGTGCGTACCGGCGCCCCGTGGCGGGACACGCCCGTCGCCCATGGAGCCTGGCAGACGGTCTATGGGCTGTTCCGCCGCCGGCAACGCGCAGGTATCCGGGCCGGCCTGCTGTCACACGGTTGCAGGCGCGATCCGATGCGGCCGGACTGATCACCTGGGAAGCCGGCGTGGACTCCACCATCTGCCGGGCCCACCAGCACGCAGCCGGCGCCCGCCGCGACGGGGCCGCGCAAAAACAGCCGCCGGGCGGGGTGCGGACCGAACCCGACGACCACGCCCTGGAGCGAGAACGGCGACCACATCGACGACCCCTCCGGACGCCCGGCGAGGCCGCCGTGTGGTCCACATCACAGCGGTGAAGAGTGTGTGCCCGGGACATGTCCGGGAGGCTCCGGCGGATCTACCGTGCGCTGAAAGGACCGGTGAACCCGGTTGTAAAAGGAGCACGTCATGGCCGGATCCCCCTCATCCCCCCGACTCCGCCCGTCGCCGCCCTCCGCCGTCCTCACCGCCGCCGCGACCGCGCTGCTCGTGCTGCTCGGCCTGCTCGGCGTGTCCCTCGCCGGGCCGCCCGCGCGGGCGGCGTCGCTGACCCAGGTCGGCTCGTTCGGTTCGAACCCCGGCAGCCTCGCCATGTACGCCTACCGGCCCGACGGCCTGCCCTCCGGCCGGCCGCTGGTCGTGGCCCTGCACGGCTGCACGCAGGACGCGAACGGCTACTTCACGAACTCCGGCTGGCGCAAGTACGCCGATCAGTGGGGCTTCGCCCTCGTCCTGCCGCAGACCGGCACTTCCAACAACTCCTCGAAGTGCTTCAACTGGTTCGAGCCCGGCGACACCGGCCGGGGACAGGGCGAGGCCGCCTCGATCCGCGCCATGGTCGCCCACGCGGTCACCGCCTACGGCACCGACCCCGCCCGGGTCTACGTCACCGGCCTGTCGGCGGGCGGCGCCATGGCCGCGGTGATGCTCGCGACCTACCCCGACGTCTTCAGGGCCGGGTCGATCGGGGCCGGGCTCGCCTACCGCTGCGCCACCAGCCTGATCCAGGCCACCTCCTGCCAGTACAACGCCACGAGCAGGACCCCCCAGCAGTGGGGCGACCTGGTCCGGGCCGCCTACGGCGGCTACTCCGGCCCCTACCCCCGCGTCGCCGTATGGCAGGGCACGTCCGACTACACGGTCACCCCGGCCAACGGCGCCCAGCTGCGCGACCAGTGGACGAACGTGCGGGGCGTCTCCCAGACCCCGGCCTCCACGTCGAGCCTCCCCGGCGGCACGTCGATGAAGGTGTACGGCAACGACGACGTGCGCCTGTACGAGATATCCGGGATGGGCCACGGCCTGCCGGTCGACCCGGGCGGCGGCCCCGACCAGTGCGGCGGCACCGCGGCGTACTTCCTCGACACCATCTGTTCGGCCTACCACGACGCGCGGTTCTTCGGCCTGGACGGCGGGGGCGGCGGACCGACCGCGACCCCGACCGCGACCCCGACGGTCACGCCCACCGTCACCCCGACCGCCACCCCGACCGCGACGCCGACGACCGCCCCGGTCTGCGTGACGGCGAGCAACTACGCCCACACCACGGCGGGCCGGGCCTACGCCTCCGGCGGATACACCTACGCCAAGGGGTCCGACGACCCCATGGGGCTGTGGAACACCTTCACCACCCACACGCTGAAGCAGACCGGCCCCGACCACTGGGTCCTTACCGACGGCCGGTGCTGACCCGCGCGGGGCCGCGGATCCCGGTTCGCCGGAACCCGCGACCCCGCCGTACCGGCGCCCGTGCCGCCGCGATTACCCCCCGAGGCCCATGTTCGGGTAAACAGAGAGTGATCCGCCTTCCTTCCGCGAAGGTCTCCGCGCGACGCGCGGTCACGTGATCGTTGAGTGCCGGGGCGGCGTCCCCCACGGCGTCCCCGCGCCGGCCGCCCCCTCCGGGACACTCCGGCCGCCTTTCTCCGATCACGTCGGCACCTGTCCGCCACCCCATCGGAAAGCCGCCCCATGAGCAACGACAGCACCGGTAAGCCCGCCGAATTCGTGGTCGACTTCGACCTGTCCTCCCACGAGACGCGGCGACGAGCCGCGGTCGTCACCGCGCTCGGGGTGGCCTGGGATCCGCCGGCGGTGATGCGCGCCGAGCAGGAGGCCCACGACCTCCTCTACTCCGGCCTCGACCCGCAGCAGCAGGAGATCTACGACATGCTCGTGGCGGCCGGGGTCCTCCCCGGAGGAGAGGCCGGCCGTGCTGCCCATTGATCCCTGCGCCGACCTGGGCCGCCGGGCCTGGGTCCCCTGCCCCGGATGCGGCGACCACCGGGACTGCGCCGACTGCGGCGCGGGGCGCAACTGCGCCGACCACTGGCGCTACCTCCTGGGCGTCACCGGCAGCCGCCTGCACCTGCAGTGCCCCGGCTGCACCCATCTGTGGGTCCACGAGACCGGCTTCGGCGCGGGCGGCCCGCGCCCGTTCTGATCGGTGGCGCACGGCCGCACCGGATTCCCCTCCCGGCCGTCGGCGGCTCCGGTGGCGGTCATGCCGACCCGTTGGTGCCGGCGGTCAGGAAGGCTCCGCGGGCGTGGGCCCCAGGGCCTCGATCACGGCGTCGATCGCGGTGGCCAGACGTGCGGGGTCGTGTCCGGCGCGCTCCCGCACCCGCAGCCCCAGCACCGTGGTGAACAGCAGTTCCACGGCGGCGTCGAGGTCGAGACCGGTGGTCAGCTCGCCGTTGTGGCGGCCCTCGCACAGCAGTGATCGCAGTGCCTGCCGGGTGACGTCGAAGGCGGCCTCGGTCCGCTGACGGACCTGGTCGTCGGTGGCGCCGAGTTCGGTGGCCGTGTTGACCACGAAGCAGCCCCGGCCGGGTTCGCCGTCGGCCGGGCAGGTGACCAGCCACAGCATCCAGTCCCGCAGCACCTGGCGGATCGGACGGCCATCGGTGTCCAGCCGCTGCTCGGCCTGGACGGACTCGGTGGCCCGGTAGTGGTCGAGCGCCCGCAGGAACAGCGTGTGCTTGTCGGTGAACGTCCGGTACAGGCTGCTGGGCGTGAGCCCGAGCTCGTCGCCCAGATCACGCACCGAGGTCGCGTTGTAACCGCGCCGCCAGAACAGATCGGTCGCTCTGGTCACCGCGTCCTGCTCGTCGAACTGCCGGGGCCGTCCCATGCCGTCACTCTACCCGACTTGTGGAGCGATCGTTCCCATACTAGGGTTCGCCGACGTATGGGAGCGACCGATCCCAAAAGAGTCGAGGGAGTATCGGTGATGACCACAGACCAGTCCGTCATCCGAACGGGCGGCCGGCAGGACCCGGAGAGGAGTCGCTGGCCGGCGGTCACCGCGGTGGCCCTGGGAACGTTCCTGCTGGTGACCGCCGAGCAACTGCCGATCGGCCTGCTGACCGCCGTGGGATCGGCCCTGTCGGTCTCCGAGGGGACGGCCGGGTTGATGGTGACGGTGCCCAGCCTGATCGCCGCGGCCGCGGCACCGCTGGTTCCGGTGCTCGTCGGCGGAATGGACCGGCGGCTCCTCCTGCTCGGCCTGATGGGGCTGATGACGCTCGCCAATGTGGCCTCGGCCATGGCGCCGGGTTTCGCCGTCCTCGTGGCCTCCCGGGTGCTGGTCGGGGTGGCGGTCGGGGGCTTCTGGGCCATCGCCAGCGGTCTGGCCGTCCGGCTCGTGGCCCCCGCGAACGTGCCGCGGGCCACCGCGATCATCTTCGGTGGCGTCGGAGCCGCGAACGTCTTCGGCGTTCCGCTCGGCACGCTGCTCGGTGAGTTCTCCGGCTGGCGCGTCGCCTTCGCGACGCTGAGCGGCCTGGCGCTCGTCGTGTTGCTCGCGCTGCTGGCCGTACTGCCGCCACTGGCCGCCTCCCAGCCCGTCCGTCCGCGGCTCCTGGCCGGGCAGTTCCGCAACCCGGGTGTACGCGTCGGCATCCTCGCGACGTTCCTCATCGTGACCGGCCACTTCTCGGCCTACACCTTCGTGAGCCCGGTGCTCCAGAAGCTGTCGGGGATCGATGAGCGGCTCGTCGGTCCGTTGCTGTTCGGGTTCGGCGTGGCGGGCATGGTCGGCAACTTCGTCGCCGGTGCCGCGCTGGCGCGCCGTCCGCACCGGACCGTGCTGGTCATCGCCGTCACCCTGGCGGCCGCGATGCCGCTCTACCTGCTGCTGGGCCGGGGGGCGATCGGCGGGGCCGTACTGCTGATCGCCTGGGGCCTGGCCTTCGGCGGCGTGTCGGTCGGCCTGCAGACATGGATGATCAAGGTCGCGCCACAGGCCGTGGAAGCGGCCTCCTCCCTGTGGGTGGCGGTGTTCAACCTGTCGATCGGCCTCGGCGCGCTGGTCGGCGGCGTCATCGTGGACTCCCTCACCCTCCAGGCCGTTCTGTGGCTCGGCGGCGCCTGCGCCCTGGCGGCCGCGCTGGCGGTCTGGAGCGCCCGCGCCGACGTGAACCTGCGCTGACAGCGGCCCTCACGCCACGCGGCGGCGGCTCCGCTCCGGCGCGGTCCGGTCACCGGGCACGCCCCCGGCCCGGTGCGGGGCCGTCCGCCCCGGGGCCGCCCGTGTCGGGGCCGTCCCACCGGGCAGACCTGCCGGTGCGGGGCGGTGACCGACGGGAGAGGCCGATGATGTTCGTGGGGACCTCCGGCTGGCAGTACGCCGACTGGCGCGGTGAGCTGTACCCTCCGGGGCTGCCCCAGCGGCTCTGGCTGGAGCGCTACGGCGAGTGCTTCGCCACCGTCGAGAACAACAACTGCTTCTACCGGCTCCCGGCCCGCGAGACGTTCGAGGACTGGGCGGCGCGCACCCCCGCCGGATTCGTCATGGCCATCAAGGCGAGCCGCTTCCTCACCCACGTCAAACGGCTCAAGGACCCCGAGGAGCCGGTCGGGCGCATGCTGGCGGCGGCCGGCGGCCTGGGCGACAGGCTCGGCCCCGTCCTGCTGCAGCTCCCGCCCACGCTGCGGGCCGACCCCGGGCGGCTCGACGCGTGCCTGCGGGCCTTCCCCGGCGGGGTGCGCGTCGCCGTCGAGCCGCGCCACCCGTCCTGGTGGGCCGAGCCCGTCCGCGAGGTGCTGTCGGCGCACGGCGCGGCGCTGTGCTGGGCCGACCGGCTGGGCCGTCCCGTCTCCCCGCTGTGGCGCACCGCCGACTGGGGGTACCTGCGCTTCCACGAGGGACGCGCCCTCCCCCGGCCGTCCTACGGCGACGCCGCGCTCCGCTCCTGGCTGCGCCGCCTGGACCGGGAGTGGGGCCGCGACCACGACGTCTACGTGTACTTCAACAACGACTCCGGAGGGGCCGCCGTACGGAACGCGATACGTTACGCCGCGCTCGCGCGGGCCGAGGGCCGGCCGGTGAGCCGCACCCCCGGCGCCGTCCGCGACATCCCGGCCGGGGCGCGGGGCGACGCCACCGGATACGGTGGGGGCGTATATGACGGCATCGGAGACGGGAGAGACCATGACCATGGCCGCGGGTGACGGCATCGACGTCGAGAAGGTCCGCCTGGACACGCCGGGCTGCGCGTCCGTCGCGCACCTCAACAACGCGGGGGCGGCGCTGCCACCGGCCCCGGTGCTCGACGCGGTGACCGAGCACCTGCGACTGGAGGCCCGCACCGGCGGTTACGAGGCCAATGACCTGGCCCGGGAGCTGACCGAGGGGTTCTATGACGCGGTGGCCGGGCTGGTCGGCGCCCACCGCGACGAGATCGCCTACGTGGAGAACGCCACCCGCGCCTGGGACATGGCGTTCTACGCGGTCCCGTTCGCCGCCGGCGACCGGATCCTCACCACCACCAGCGAGTACGCCAGCAACGCCATCGCCTTCCACCAGGTGGCGAAGGCGCGCGGGGTGAGCGTGGAGGTGCTGCCCGATGACGGGGACGGGCAGCTGTCCCTCGACGCGCTCGCCGCGGAACTGTCCCGGGGCCGGGTGCGGCTCGTCGCGATCAACCACGTTCCGACCCACAACGGCCTGGTCAACCCGGCCGCCGAGGTGGGCCGCCTGTGCCGGGAGGCGGGCGTGCTGTTCCTGCTGGACGCCTGCCAGTCGGTGGGCCAGCTCGCCGTGGACGTCGGGGAGATCGGCTGCGACATGCTGTCGACGACCGGCCGCAAGTTCCTGCGCGGCCCGCGCGGGACCGGGTTCCTGTACGTGCGGCGCGACCTCCTCCGGGAGCTGGAGCCGCCCTTCCTCGACCTGCACTCGGCCGTCTGGACCGCCCCGGACCGCTACGAGATCCGCGACGACGCCCGCCGGTTCGAGACGTGGGAACGCTACGTCGCGGGCCAGATCGGGCTGGGCGTCGCCGCCGGATACGCCGCCGCCCTGGGCGTGCGGGCCATCGAGGAGCGGGTGACCGGCCTGGCCGCCCGCCTGCGCGAGGAGCTCGCGGCGACGCCCGGTGTGACGGTGCTGGACCGCGGCGCCCGCCGCTGCGGCATCGTCACCTTCACCGTCGCGGGCCGCGAGTCCGCCGAGATGAAGGGCGTCCTGCGGGAGCGCGGGATCAACGTCAGCGTCACCGACCAGGCCCACCAGCGTCTCGACCCGAACGCCGTCCCCGCCGCGGTGCGTGCCTCGGCGCACTACTACAACACCGACGAGGAACTGGGCCTCCTGGTCTCCGCCGTCCGGGAGCTCGCACCGCGACGTTGAGCACCCTCCGTGTCGGAGACGTCACAGCGGGGATAACCGGGAGGAGTCCGCCGATCCCGGCGCCGTGACGTTCCAGGGGGAGATATGGCTGCTCGAAGTGCCGGACCCGCCGCCGTGACGATGGCGGCGCTGCTGACGGCGACCCTGCTCGGCGGGTGCGGCGGCGACCGGCGGCCGGCCGCCCCGCCTCCCGAGGTCCCGGTGGTCGCCACCTCGCCTGCGGCGGCCCCTCCGCCGCACGCGGGCCCCGACCTCGCTTACGAAGGGGAGTGCCCCACGGGGGCCAACGCCAGGCCGCTCGCCAAGACGCGCTTCGCGCTGCACGCGGGCCTCGCGCTGGGGGCGTTCCACCGCTACATCTACCGGCCGCTGCGCAGCGGCGGGTTCAAGGCCGGCGCGGAGAAGCGCAAGCGCACCTTCGCGAAGGCGGCGGTGGCGGGCCTGTTCACCATCCACGAGCTGAAGGTGGCCCGCGGTTTCGCGCTCGCCAACCCGAGCCTGTGCCGGAGCGTCAAGGCGGTGAGCGACCGCTTCGACGCGCTGACCGCCAAGCTGCGCAACGGCACGGCCACCGAGGCCGACGTGACCTCGGGCAGGCAGGCGTTCAGCCAGCTCCAGCAGGGCGCCGCGCAGAACGGTTACGACTTCAAGGAGAAGAACGTCACCGTACCCGGCGCGAGCTGACCGGCCCGGCGCTCCCGCGGCATCGCGGGAACGCCGTACGGGTACGGCCGGGCCGCGCGAGTTGCGGCCCGGCGGGGTTGCGGGCCCCGATCGGGGGAAACGGTTCCGCCGAGGGCGCGAGCGCCCGATCCCCCCTACCCCCGCGGGAGCTGACACGATGCCGAGCCGACGACCGGCCAGGGGACGCCGGACCGGGACGAGGAAGGGCCGGCGCGGCGGAAGGCTTGAGTGGACCGACCTGTTCCTGTGGGGCGTGGCCGCCGTGCTCGCCTACGCCGCGCTGCGCAGCGCGCTGCCGTTCGCCCGGTCGCACCTGCCGTGGTTCGTGGCGTCGGCCGTCGCCGTGCTCGCCGCGGCGGCGGCCGTGCCGATCGTCCGGGCCCGGACGGTCGCCGCGCGGCAGCGCCGGTGGTTCGAGGCCAACCTGGAGCTGGAACGGGTCGACCGGCTGACCGGCCCGGAGTTCGAGACGCTCACCGCCGGGCTGCTGCGTCGGGACGGTTTCCGCCAGATCCGGGAGCTGGGCGGCTCCGGCGACCGGGGCGTGGACCTCACCGCCGTCGGCCCGGACGGCCGGCGCTACGCCTTCCAGTGCAAGCGCTACGCCGGCAGCGTCGGCGCCCCGGAGGTCCGCAACTTCCTGGGCGCCCTGGCCCACGCGTTCGCCGGGCACACCGGCGTGCTGGTCACCTCCGGGCGGCTGACCCGCCAGGCCCTCGCCGAGGCCGGGGAGGCGGGCCTGATCCTCGTCGAGCGCGACCGGCTGGCCGGCTGGCTGCGGGGTGAGCCCCTCCCCGCGAGCCCCTCCGGTCCGGCTGATCCACGCCACCGCGGCGGCCCGGGGGCCGTCCCCCGGCCGCGTGGAGCGTCCCTCGCGACGAATTCCGGGGCGCGACGTCCGGGCGGCCCCCGCCCGCCCGGAGCGTCCGGAGCACGGGGGCGCCCGGTCAGGAGCGCAGCTCGGGGAAGTCCTCGTCGCGCCACTCCGCGGGCCGCCCGCCCCCGGGCACGGCCTCCTCCTCCAGGCCGCGCAGCTCGACCCGGCGGATCTTGCCCGACACCGTCTTCGGCAGCTCGGCGAACTCCAGGCGGCGCACCCGCTGGTACGGCGGCAGCCTCTCGCGGGCGTGGCGCAGGATGGCCAGCGCGGTCCCGCGGTCCGGCTCCCACCCGGCCGCCAGGGCGACGTACGCCTTCGGCACCGCCAGCCGCAGCTCGTCCGGCGCGGGCACCACGGCCGCCTCCGCCACCGCGGGGTGCTCGACGAGCACGCTCTCCAGCTCGAACGGGGAGATCTTGTAGTCGGAGGACTTGAACACGTCGTCGGTGCGGCCGACGTAGAAGACGTAGCCGTCGGCGTCGCGGGTGGCGACGTCACCCGTGTGGTAGTGGCCGCCGGCGGTCGCCCGGGCGTGGCGCTCGTCGTCGCCGCGGTAGCCGGTCATCAGTGAGACGGGCCGGCGGCCGAGGTCGATGCAGATCTCCCCCTCGTCGCCGGGCCGCCCGGTGACCGGGTCGATCAGCACCACCGGCACGCCGGGCAGGGGCAGCCCCATCGAGCCCGGTTTGACCGGCATGCCGGGGATGTTGCCGACCGACAGGGTGGTCTCGGTCTGGCCGAAGCCGTCGCGCAGGGTCAGCCCCCAGTGGCGGCGGACCTGCTCGATCACCTCGGGGTTGAGCGGCTCGCCCGCCGAGACGACCTCCCGCAGCCGGCCGGGACCGCCGGACAAATCAGCCTTTATCAGCATCCGCCATACCGTGGGCGGGGCGCAGAACGTCGTCACCCCCGCATCGCGGATCCGCTCCAGCAGCGCCCGCGGGTCGAACCGCCGGTAGTCGCAGACGAAGATCGTGGCCTCGGCGATCCAGGGCGCGAAGAAACAGCTCCAGGCGTGTTTGGCCCAGCCCGGCGAGCTGATGTTGAGGTGCACGTCGCCGGGGCGCAGGCCGATCCAGTAGGCCGTCGTCAGGTGGCCCACCGGGTAGGAGACCTGGCTGTGCTCGACCAGCTTGGGCCTGCTGGTGGTGCCGGAGGTGAAGTACAGCAGCAGCGGGTCGTCCGGCGCGGTGCCCGGGTGCGGCGCGGGCGGCGCCGGGGCGACGTGGGCCTCGGAGTAGTCCGCCCAGCCCGCCGGGGCGCCGCCCACGCAGATCCTCGTGTAGTCGCCGCCCACCCCGTCGAACTTGGCGGCGTCGGCGGCGTTGGCGACGACGTGCCGCACGCCGCCCCGCTCCACGCGGTCGGGCAGGTCGGCCGGGCCGAGGGCGGTGGTGGCCGGGAGGATCACCGCTCCGAGCTTCATCACCGCCAGCATCGACTCCCACAGCTCCACCTGGTTGCCGAGCATCAGCATGACCCGGTCGCCCCGGGAGACGCCGTGGGCCGCCAGGAACGCCGCGACCGCGTCGGAGCGGCGGGCCATCTCGTCGAACGTGACGCGGGTCTCCGAGCCGTCCTCCCGGCTCACCCACAGGGCCGTGCGGTCGTTGCCCCTGGCGATCGCGTCGAACCAGTCCACGGCCCAGTTGAAGGGGCCCTCGAAGCGGGGCCAGGCGAACCGCGCGACCGCCCCGGCGTGGTCGCCGCCCGCGCCCAGCAGTCCGTCGCGGGCCCTGCGGTAGATCTCGGTGTTGCCGGTGGCGCCCATGGCGGCGGCTCCTCTCGACGGTCGCCCATCGGTGATCACCACACGGTACGCCCGCGCCGCCGCCTCCGGCAGCCCTCCACCGGCCGCCGTCCGGCGGCGGCGCGGGCGTACGACCCCGGAAAAAGACCGATTCCATATATTCCGCAGGGCCGAAAAAGGATTTCCGGCGGACTTCCCGATAACCTTCCGTATTCCAATTCCGGTGCGTTATAGAAGTAAGTACCCCCGGCGACATATGGAGTGATGAATTCGTGACGGGACGGCCGCTTCAGCTGGACGGCCTTTCCTGGGAGCACGGAGGAAGGCCCCGCGCCCTGAACCCGGGTCTCCTGTCGGTCGCGGCGGGGCGGGTCGGGGTCGTGCTGGCGGAGGACGCCGGTGACGCGAACGCCTTCGCCGACGTGCTGCTGGGCCGGGCGTGGCCGGTCCGGGGCCGGATACTGAGCGGGAGGGAGGAGGTCACCTCGTTGCCCTCGCGGGAACGCGGAGTCGCGCTGGTGCCGGCCGGGGGCGGGCTGCTGCCCCACCTGACGATCGAGCAGAACATCGTTTTCGGGCTGCGCGGCCGCGACGGAAAAGGACACCGGTACGGAAAGGACTTCCTGCGGGGACAGGTGCGTTTCATCACCGACCGGCTCGACCTGGACGTGCCGCTCGACCGCCGGCCGTACGACCTGTCCGCGGACCAGAGGCTCTGGGTGGCGTTCGCCCGCGCGATGTGCCACTGGCGGAGGCCGAACGCGGTGCTGGTGGAGGACCGCGCCGGCCACCCGCCCTGCCATTCGGTGGTGGGCAGGAGCCTGGCCGCCTTCCCTCACCTGCCGGTCCTGGTGGTCGGCGACGAGGGCGACCGGATCGAGACGCTGGGCGCCCCCTCGGCCCGCTGGGAGGTCGTCGATGCGGATGGACCGTAGGCGGGCCCTGGCCGCGCTGTCCGGGCTGGCCGCGGCCGGGCTGACCGGCTGTTCCGCCGAGCGGCCCCTGCGGGTCGCGGTGGTGTGGAGCGGCTGGGAGCTGGCCCGCTTCCGCCGGGTCCTGGAGGACGAGCCGGTGACGGTCTACTCGGCGGGCAACGACATCGCGGCGCTGCTGCGGAAACCGGTGGCCCCGGCCGCGACCCCCGACGTGGCGATCGTGCCGCAGCCCGGCCTGATCGGCGACCCGGAGATCTGCGCCCGGCTGCAGCCGCTCGCCTCGCAGGACCCGCCGTTCTGGCGGGACCTGGTGCGCTGCGCGGACGACGGGCGGGTCAGGGGCGTCTGGTTCAAGGTCGCGCACAAGTCGCTCGTGTGGTACCGGCCGGAAGCCGTGGCGTCGCCGCCCGCCGCGTGGGAGGCGTGGCTGGAGCTGTGCCGGTCCCGCGCGGCCTCGGGCCGCCCGCCGCTCTCCGTGCCGGCGGCCGACGGGTGGGCGCTCACCGACTGGTTCGAGAACGTCCTCCTCGGGCTCGCCCCCGACCTGTACGGCAGGCTGCACCTGCTGGACCCGGCGGACTGGGGGGACGAGCGGGTGGCGCAGGCGTTCATCCGGCTGGCGGAGCTGTGGGCCGTCCCCGGCCTGGTCCCCGGCGGGGGGCGGCGGGCGCTGGTCACCCAGTTCCACGACGCGATCCTCGACGTCTTCCGGTACGGCCGCGCCGACATGGTGGCCGGCCCCGACTTCGCCTGGCCGGTCATCGACCGCTACCGCTCGCCGGGCCGGGAGGCCCGCTGGTTCCGTTTCCCCTGGCCCGCGGGCGGGGAACGGCCGCCCGTGCTGGCCGGCGGGGACGCCGTGGTGGCGCTGGCCTCCTCCGGGGAGCGGGGCAGGCGGTTCGTGGCGCGGCTCACCGGCGGGGAGATGCGCGGGCCGCTGGCCGCCTGGGCCGGCGCCGGGGGTTCCTGTCCCTCGGCGGGGGCCTGCGCGACGACGACTACCCCGTGCCGGTGCGGTCGCTGGCGCGCCAGCTCCGTGAGCTCGCGGAGCCCGTGGGGCCCGGCGCCCGCGCGTCCGGCCGCTCGATCGCGTTCGACCTGTCCGACCGGCTCGGCGGCGCCCTGGCCGGCGGGGACGGCCAGGGGCTCTGGCGCGTCCTGACCGACCTGTTCGCCGCGGTCGCCGTCGGTGGCCGGGACCATGAGGAGGCCGGGCGGACCGCGCACGCCGCGGCGGTGGAGGCGGCGGCCTGGCGGGGTGGCGGGTGATGGGCCGCGACGACGCCTTCCTCTTCGAGGCGGCCCCGTACCACGACACGCGCACGCCGGTGAAGTCGGCCGGCCGCGGCCGGTGGGAGGCGTGGCGGCGGCTGCTGCCCGCCGCCGGGCTGGCGGCCGCCGGCCTGCTCGTCCCGCTGGCCGCGACCGTGGTGACGAGCCTCGCCGGGGACGGCGGCCCGGCGGCCTACCGGGACGTCGTGAACGACGAGCAGGTCCGGACGGCCCTGCTGCACAACGCCGTCTGGCTGGTGCTCGCGCCGGTGGTCTGCGCGCTCGGGCTGGGTCTCGCCTGGCTCGCCCGGGGCGTGGGGCCGCGCTCGCGGAGGCTGCTGCTGGCCGCGCTGACGCTGCCCGCGGTGACGTCCCCGCTGACCGCGGGCGTGACCTTCCGGATCATCTTCGCGCCCGATCCCGGCCTGGGCACGGTGAACGCCCTGCTGCCCGAGCCGGTGCTCTTCACCGGTCCCGGCTGGATCTGGCTGGTGCTGGGCCTGGCGTTCGTATGGCAGTGGACGGGGCTGGCGTTCCTGGTCTTCCAGGTGGGCCTGGCCAACCTTCCCGAGGACCTGCTGCGGGTGACCGGGGCGTTCGGCGCGGGGCCGCTGCGGCGCCTGCGCGCGGTGGTGGCGCCCGCGCTGTTCCCCACGGCGGCGGTGGCGCTGCTGATCGTCCTCACCGCCGCGGCCCGGGTGTTCGACCTGGTCCTGGTGGGGGCGCCGGGTTCGGTGCAGCCGGAGGTGGACGTCGCCGGGCTGCTGTGGTGGCGTCGCCGTACCGTCCTCGGGGACGGGCGGGCGGCGGCGCTGGCGGTCCTGCTGACCGTGACGGCCGTCGCGGTGGCGCTGGCCGTACTGTGGCGGCTGCGCCAGGACTGGCCCCAGGCCGAGCGCCCGCGACGGCCGCGGTCGCCGGCCGCGGCGGGACGCGCCCGGTGGTGGCCGCGGGCGGTGGCCGGGGCGGTCACCGCGATCTGGGCGTTCCCCTTCGCGGTCCTGCTGCTCACCTCGTTCCGGTCCCCGGACGCCGCGGCCACCTCCGGGTGGTGGACCGGCGGCTACGGGCCCGGCTCGTACGGCGAGGCGCTCGACGGCGGCTTCTTCGCGGACGCGCTGTGGGCCACGGCGCAGCGCGGGCTGCTGACCGCGTTCCTCGTCGTGCTGCCGGCGGTGCCGGCCGCCTACGCCCTGACGCACGAGGCCCTCCCCGCCGTGCGCGGCGGGCCGTCACCGCGGCGGCGGTCGTGCTGGCCGTACTGCCGCCGCAGGTGCTGGCCGCGCCGCTGGGCAGGGCGCTGGGCGGGTCGCTGGGCAGCACGCTCGTCCTCGGCCTCGTGCACGCCGCGCTGCTGCTGCCCCTGGGGGTGCTGCTGCTGCGCAACGCGTTCATGTCGGTGCCGCGACCGGCGGCGCTGGACGGCTTCGCCGACGGGCGCTCGGCGATGACGCGGGTGGTGCGGGACGGCGCTCCCGCGGTGGCGACGGTGGCGGTGCTGTCGTTCGTGCTGGTGTGGAACGACGTGGTGGTCAGCCTGCTGCTCAACTGGCCGGCCGCCGACCAGGCGCCGCTGACCATGTTGCAGGCGTCACGATATTTCACGACCTCGGCCGGGGAGCTCGCGGCGCAGGGGACGCTGATGACGGCCGTACCCGCGGTGCTGCTGCTGGTGGCCGGCAGGTGGCTGGTGCGGGGGCTGACGCAGGGGATCCGCCGATGAGGCCCCGCGGGGCGCGGCGGCCCCGGGACAGGGAACCGGCGGACAGGCTGGTGGAGTTCCTCGGGTGGTTCGGGGGGGCCACCATGGTCGAGATCTTCTTCAACAACTTCCTGGACGTGGTCCCGCAGTGGGGCGCGCTCGGCGGGGGGATGCTGCTGTACGGCGTGGTGTCCGGCGTGCGGCGGCTGCGCCGGCGCGAGCTCCCCCCGCCCCCGAAGCAGCCCCGGGGCCTGCCCGCGCCCGTCGAGCCGCTGTTCGGGCGGGACGCGGAGATCGCCGAGGTGACCGGCCGGGCGGAGGAGCACCGCATGGTCGTGGTGCGGGGAATGGCCGGGTCCGGCACCAGCGCCCTGGCCGTCGCCGCCGGATGGGCGCTGGTGCCGGACCCCGAGCGGCAGCACTACGTGGACCTGCGGGGGCAGAACCGGGGCCGGCCGGAGAGCGCGCGGAGCGTGGCCGAACGCGTGCTGCGCGCGCTCGGCCGCCCGCTGGAGGCGGCGACGAGCCTGGAGGCGGCGGCGCAGGAGGTGTCCACCGCCCTCCGGGCCCCCGGCCACCTGCTGCTTCTGGACAACGTCTCCCGGTGGAGCCAGGTCGGCTGGCTGCCGCGGGACGCGCCGGAGAGCACGATGATCACCGCGGGCACCCTCGACGCGGACGTGAACGACCCGGTCCCAGGGGACGTGGCGGTCGTCCGGGCCGGCCCCCTGGCCCCCGCCGACGTCGTGGCGCTGCTGCGCTCGCTGGTCCCCGCCGAGCGGATCGACGCCGACCCGGCGGCGACGGAGGAGCTGGCGGCCCGGTTCCTGCGCATGCCCGGGGTCGCGGTCGGGACCGGCCGCTGGCTCGCCGAGAACCCGAAGGTCCCGATCGCGACGCTGGTGACCGACCTGGCGAAGCAGGGGGCCCACGACCTCGCCCTGCGGTGGCTGTTCGGCCTCCAGGTGGAGCGGCTGAGCCGGGCGGCGCGGCGGCTGCTGGCACTGTTGGCGCACGCCCCGGTCGCCGAGCTCGGCATCGACGAGATCGTCGCCCTCACCGGCCGGCCGGAACGCGACGCCGGGCACGTCATGGAGGAGCTGTGCCGGCACGGCCTGGCGGAGAAGGTGCGCGAGTCGCGGTTCCGGGTGACGGACGCCGCCCGCCCCGCCGTACGGACGCCGGACGGCCGGGGTGCGAAGGCGTGGCGGCGCCTGGCCGAGCACCTCGCCGACCGGGCCGACTTCTTCGCCGGACGGCTGCCGGAGGAGGACGCCCGCGGCTGGTTCGCCCTGGAGGACAGGACGCTGCTGCAGATGCTGCGGGAGTACCGGCCGGAACGGGGCGGGGGCGGCCCCCTGTGGCGGATCGCCGATGCCCTGGAGGTGTGGTTCGCCTTCGAGCAGCGCGTCGAGGAGAGGCAGGAGACCGCCCTGGCCCTGGCGAAGGCGGCGTCGGCCCTGGGGAACCAGGCGGTCCGGGCGAACGCCGAGCTGCGGCTGTGCCTGATCGCCCTGACGCGTGGCGATCCCGGCGCCGCCGGGCGGCGTCTCGGCCGGGCCGAACGGCTGCTGACCGACCCGGAGTCCTGGCCCGCCCAGCTGCACCTGGCGCACGCGCTGACGCTGCTGGCCAAGGGCGACGAGTACGCCACGGTGGAGTCGTCACTGGTGCGGTACGGCCAGGCCCTCCCCGGCGGGGACGCCACCGGCCAGGCCGTCCTGTGGCTCGACATGGCCGTCCTGCACGTGCGCTGGGGGCAGATCTGCGACTTCCAGGGGCGCAAGGAGGAGGCCCGGTACCTGTACGAGGGGGCGGGCGACCTGCTCATCCGGGCCCTCGGCGGCGCCGCGTCCGCGGGTGACGCGCGCGTCGAGGCGCACGTCCGGGAGATCCTGGCGCTCGTCCACTGGTACCGGGGCCAGGAGGACGAGGCCCTGGAGGGCTGGGCGAGGGCCGCCGAGCTGCACGAGCGGTCCGGCGACGGGCGCGGCCGGCTCCGCTGCCAGGTGCACCGGGCGGCGGCGCTCCCCGAGAGGCGGTGCGAGGAGGCCGCCGGACTGCTGCGCTCGGCGCTGCGGCGGCTGCCGCCGGCCGGGGTCACCACCGCTCTGGCGAACCTGCACCTCGCCCGGCTCGACCCCGCGGGAGCGCCCGAGCGGCGCGGGGCGGGGCTGGCGGCGCTGGCGCCGTGGGACGGGATCTCCGAGCCGCTCCAGGTGACCGAGCTCCGTCGGCGGCTGGAGCGCCTGCCGTCCGACTCCTGAGGGGGCGCGGTCGGAGCGCCCCCGCGGTCGGAGCGCCCTGAGGAGACCTCGGCCGGACACTCCCCGCCGTGGTCGGAGCGTCCTGGGATCGCGGCCGGAGCGCCCCGCCGCGGTCAGAGCGCCCTGAGGAACCGGGCGGCGATGGGTGCGGCCACCGCGCCGCCGCCACCGCCGTGCCGGACGAACACCGCGAAGGCCACCGAGTCGCGGTAGCCGACGAACCAGGCGTGCGACGCCCCGTCGCCCACCTCGGCGGTGCCCGTCTTGCCGGCGGTGCCGGGGGCAGGCCGGCCCGCGCGGCGGTGCCCTCGGTGACCACGGCCGCCATCATCGTGCGCAGCGCGGCGGCCACGCCGTCGTCGAGCGGGACGGCGGCCGGCAGGTCGGGGGCCGGCCGGTCCGTCATGACGGCGGGCCGCCACACGCCGCTCGCCGCGGCGGCGGCGACCTCCGCCATGCACAGCGGGCTGGCCAGCACCGAGTTCTGGCCGATGGCGTCGGTGGTGAGCTCGTCCCGGGTCTCACCCCGGCCGATCCGGCACGTGCTCAGGCCGGGCTTGACCCGGAAGCCGAACCGGTCGGCGGCCTCGGCGGCCAGCCGTCCGCCGCCCAGCCGCTCGTAGGTCTGCTGGGCGAACGTCGTGTTGCACGAGAACGCGAAGGCCGCGGTGAGGGTCACCGTGCCGTGGTCGGCGCCGCCGTCGTTGCTGAAGCTCTTGCCGTTGGGGACGGTGTAGGCCGCCGGGCACGGCAGCGGCGTGTCCGGGGTGAGGCCGGCGCGCAGCAGCGCGGCGGCGGTGACGATCTTGAAGGTCGAGCCGGGCGGGTAGAGGCCGGTGAACGCGGCCTGCCCTTCGTCCAGGGTGTCGGCCACCGCGAGCACCTGGCGGCTCCGGACGTCGAGGGCCACGATCGCGGCGGGCCCGCCGACGCCGTCCAGGGCGCGGGCCGCGGCGGCCTGCACCGGCCGGGAGATCGTGCTGCGCCTGCCGTCCAGCGGGGGCACCGGGGCGGCCAGCAGCTCGCGGCCCGAGGGCCGCTCCACCAGGGCGGGCACCGTCACCGTGCCCTCCAGCCCGGAGACGTAGCGGTCGGCCCTGCTGTGCCTGGGGAACGGCTCGCCCTCCCGGGTGAGGGTGGCGGGCCGGCGGAACGCGGTCTCGGTGCGCTGGACGGAGCCGCCGTCTCTGAACGACGGGTGCATCGTCTCGGGGGTCCACAGCACCTTCCAGGTGTCGTCCCGCCGCGCCAGGTGAAGCACCGAGGCGAACTCCCAGGGGTCGTCGAAGCCCTCCATCCGCCGGACCCCGTGGAAGGCGAACTCGGCCGCCGCCGCGTCCTCGCGCAACGTCTCACCGAGGGTGAGGGACAGCGAGGAGACCTGCAGGTCGCGGTCGAAGTCCAGGTGCCGCCCGGCGAAGTCGGCCGGCGGGTCGGCGACCAGGGCCGCCATCGCGGTCAGGTTCCCGTCCTGCCACGCCTCGACGTACCGCGCCGCCGCCGCCTCGGGGGTCGCCGGGGTGGGGGTGGGGGTGGGGGTGGGGGTGGGGGACACGAGTGGCCCGGTGGGCGCCTGGCCGGGCGGCTCCTCGTCGGTGAGGGTGATCTCCCTCGTCGGGCCCGGCGTCCGCCCCGGGGAGGCTCGCCCGGCGTCCGGCGCGGTCAGCAGGCCGTACACGCTGACGACGACGATCGCCACCGCCGTGCCGATCAGTGCCAGGAGCCGTTTCCTGCGCATGCCTCACCCCCTGGGGTTTCCAGGGGTGTATATCACCGGTGATCTCCCCGGGTCACCCGAACGCGTATGAAACGGGCGTTCACCCCTCGATCCGGCCCGGCGCCCAGCCGGGGCGGGGTCAGCGCGCGGGGGCGGCCGCGCGGGCGGCGGCGACGAACTCGCGGATGAGCCCGGCGTCCTTCACCCCGGGCGCGGTCTCCACCCCGCTCGACACGTCCACCCCCCACGGCCGGGCGGCGCCGATCGCCTCGGCGACGTTCGCCGGGTCCAGGCCGCCGGCCAGCATCCACTGGCCGGTGGGACGCCCGCGCACCGCGGCCCAGTCCCACGGCTCCCCGGATCCGGGCCTGGGGGCGTCCACGATGAGCAGGTCCTCGCCGAAGGCGCCGCAGTGCGGGTCGGCGCTCGCCGATCCGGCGCGGACCAGGGTGAGCCCGAGGTCCCGCAGCGCGGCGAAGTCCTCGCGCGGATGGTCGCCGTGCAGCTGTACGGCGCGCACCCCCGCCTCCAGCGCGGCGGCCCGCATCTCGTCCGGGGTCTCCCCGGCGAAGACCGCCACGGTCAGCACGTGCGGCGGCACCGCCGCGGCCAGCTCCCGCGCCAGGGCGGGGGTGATCCGCCGGGGGCTCCGGGTGAGGACGAAGCCGACCGCGTCCGCCCCCGCCTCGACGGCGGCCGTCACATGCCCGGGCTCGCGCAGCCCGCAGATCTTCACGTACACCCTCGGCACCCTAGTACAGCGACGACGCCCGGCGGCGAGGGGCGGACGCCGGACCCGGCCGCGGCGCGCGGCCCCCGGAGGCTCCGGCCCCGCGGTGAGGGACGGACCCCGGACCCGACCGCGGCACACGGTCCCCCGGACCGTGAGACCGGATCCGGTGTCCGGTTCGCGAGGTGCGGGCCGATCGGCCGGGGGCGGCGAGGATGAACGTCCCTCGCCCCGGGGACCTTCGTCGCTGCCCCCGCCCCGCCCCGGGGCGGCACGATTGAGCCGGACACGAGGAGGTCAGCGATGACGATGCAGGTGAAGGACATCATGGGCAAGGTGGCCATCGCCGTCCGGCAGGACGCGCCGTTCGCCGAACTGGTCGCCACCATGCAGCGGTTCAAGGTCGGCGCGGTGACGGTGATCGACGCCGACCGGCGTCCGGTGGGCGTGGTGTCGGACGATGACCTCCTGCTCAAGGAGACGACCGGCAACCGGTACGGCGCGGCCCTGTTCGAGGGCCGCGAGCAGCGCCGGGAACGGCGCAAGGCCGCGGGCACCGTCGCGGGCGCGATCATGACCAGCCCGGCGATCACCGTCACGATCGGCACGCCGGTGCGGGACGCGGCCCGGCTGATGCACACCGCCAGGATCAAGCAGCTCCCGGTGATCGACCCGGTGACCGGCAGGATGGTGGGGACCGTCCACCAGCGCGACCTGCTGAAGGTCTTCCTGCGGCCGTCGCAGGACGTCCGGCTGGAGGTCGAGGACGTTCTGGCCGGGCTCGGCGTGCCGGTCGAGGACGTCACCGTGGAGGTCGAGGCGGGCGTGGTCACGCTGACCGGCCAGGTCCCCCGCAGCTCGCAGGTCACCGCGGCCTCCGCCGCCATCCACGAGGTGGACGGGGTGGTGGACGTCAGGGGCGACCTGACCTACCAGACGGACGACCTGCTGCTCGTCCCGCCGATGTACTAGAAGCCGATGCCGGCCGGAACCGGCCCCAGGCCGTACGCCTGGCCGCCGAGCGGGATCGGCCTGTTCAGGCCGGGCCTCCCACGATGTTCCGGCCGGACCGCCTACCGGGACTCCTCGCGCTCCTTCGGGTCGCGCACGCTGGACAGGAAGGCCCTGGTCCGCTGGTGGCCCGGGTTGGCCAGGAGTTCGCGGGGCCGGCCCTGTTCGACGACCACACCGTCGGCGAAGAAGGTCAGCCGGTCGCCGACCTCCCTGGCGAAGGCGATCTCGTGGGTGACCACGACCATCGTCATCCCCTCGACGGCCAGGCCCTTCATGACCTCCAGCACCTCGTCGACCAGCTCCGGGTCCAGGGCGGAGGTGGGTTCGTCGAACAGCATCAGCGCCGGGTTCATCGCCAGCGCCCTGGCGATGGCCACCCGCTGCTGCTGGCCACCGGAGAGCTGGTGGGGCCGCTTGTGCGCGTGGTCGGCCAGGCCCACCCGGTCCAGGTGCTCCATGGCCAGCGTCCGCGCCCGGTCCGCGGGGGTGCCCAGGACGTGGACGGGGCCGCAGGCGACGTTCTCCAGTGCGCTGTGGTGGGCGAACAGGTTGAAGCGCTGGAACACCATGCCGATGTTCCTGCGGAAGGCGGCGAACTCCTTGGGCGTCCAGGGGTGGTACCTGCCGCCGCGCAGGGTGTGGCCGACCTCCTCGCCGAGCACCCGCAGGCTGCCGCCGAGCACCGGCTCCAGGCCGTTGAGGCACCGCAGGAACGTGGACTTGCCCGAGCCCGACGGGCCGATGATGCAGCTCACCTCGCCGGAGGCGACGGTGAAGTCGACGCCGTTGAGCACCTGCACGTCGCCGTAGCCCATCCGGACGCCCGAGGCCTGCACGATCTGCTCGCCCGCCGCGTTCATGCGGCCGCCTTCGGCAGGATCCTGGCGGCCAGGCCGCCGCCGCGCACCAGCCGTACGGCCTCGGAGCCGAAGCGGCGCTCCAGCCTGCCCTGCAGGAAGGTCGCCACGGCGGTCATGAGCATGTACCAGAGGCTCGCCACGATCAGCAGCTCCATGATCAGGTTGTTCGCCTTGTAGATCTGGCTGGCGTTGGTCATCAGGTCGTGCCCGGCGACCACGTAGACCAGCGAGGTGGTCTTCAGCATGGAGATGAACTCGTTGCCGGTGGGCGGGATGATGATGCGCAGCGCCTGCGGCAGCACGATGACCCGCATCCGCTTGGCCGGCGTCATGCCCAGCGCGTACGCCGCCTCGGTCTGGCCCTGGTCGACGGCCTGGATCCCGGCGCGCACGGTCTCGGCGAAGTAGGCGGCCAGGTTCAGCCCCAGCCCCAGCATGGCCGAGGTGAAGCCGGTCATCACCTGGTTGGTGTCCCACTTGACGCCGATCATGGTGAACGGGACCTTGAGCACCAGTTCGGGGAACAGGAACGCCAGGTTGTACCAGAAGATGAGCTGCACGAGCACCGGCGTGCCGCGGAAGAACCAGATGTAGAACGAGGCCAGTCCGCTCAGCACCGGGTTGTGCGCCAGCCGCATGATCGCGACCAGCACGCCCAGGACCAGTCCGAGGGCCGTGGCCAGGACCGAGATCTCGATGGTGACCCAGACCCCGCTCAGGATCCGCTCGTGGAACAGGTACTCGGCGACCTTGCCCCATTCCAGGTTCGGGTTGGCCACCATGAGGTAGGCCAGCCGGGCCGCGACCGCCAGCGCGACCACCGCGGCCAGCCAGCGGCCCCAGTGCCAGGTCCGCGCGACGGGGATCGGCCTGCCCGACGCGTCGGTGATCGGTTCGGTCCGCATGGTCACTTACCGCCGTTGACCACGGCGGACTGGACGGCCAGCTTGTCGAGGTTCCACGCCGCGAGCAGCTTGCCGTACTCCCCGCTCTGGATGAGCGAGTCCAGCGCGCCCTTGACGGACTCGATGAGCTCCTTGTTGTCCGGCTTCATCCCGATGCCCCACGGGCTCTCGGTGCCTTCGAGGGTGATCGCCTCCATGGCGAGCTTGGGGTCCGCGGCCTTGTAGGCGGCCACCACGTAGTCGGTGATGAGGGCCTGCGCGCGGCCGTTGCCCACCTGGAGCATGGCCTCCGTGTCGCCGGGGAACTTCAGGATGTCCACCGCGGCCTTGCCGTCCTTCTTGCAGTCGGCGTCGTACTTCTCGGCCAGCTCCATCGAGGAGCCGTTGTCGACGACGGAGACCGTCTTGCCGCACAGGTCCTTCGGCCCGTTGACGCCGGCCGGGTTGCCGGCCTTGACCAGCAGCCCCGAGCCCGCCTGGACGTAGTCGACGAAGGTGACCTGGCCCTGCCGCTCGGGGTTGTCGGTCATCGAGGAGATGACGAAGTCGTAGCGGCCGGTGAGCACGCCGGGGATCTGCGAGTTGAACTCCTCGTCGGTGATGGTCACCTTGACGCCGAGCTTCCTGGCGATGGCCCTGGACAGGGCGGGGTCGAACCCGATCGGGGTCTTGCCGTCGCTGGCGAACAGCTCCATCGGCGGGTAGCCGATGGAGGAGACGACCTTCAGGCCGTCGGACTTCAGCTTCGCCGGCGCCTTGGCGGCGAGGTCCTTGTCGGGGGTGATGGCGTTGATGACGTCGGCCGCCTTCTCCTCGGCGGGGGCCTGGTCGAGGACGACGTCCGGCGCGGCGGCCGGCGCCGTGGCGGACGCGCCGTCGTCGAGGGACTGGGCGCCGCAGGCCGCGGTGGCGGCCAGCAGCGCGCCGGCGGCGAGCGTGGTGAGGATCCGGGTCTTCAAGGGGGTGCTCCTTCAGGAGTGCTGCCAGCGGACTTCGCCGCCGACGACGGTGGTCATGACCTTGGTACGCAGCACGGCGGCCGGCGACTCCACGAAGGGATCGGTGTCCACCGCGATGAAGTCGGCGAGCTTGCCGGGTGCGAGTACGCCCTTGTGGTCCTCCTCGCCCGCGGCGTAGGCCGCGCCGAGGGTGTGGGCGGTGAGGGCCTCGCCCATGCTCAGCCGCTGCTCGGGCTGCCAGCCGCCGGCGGGCGTGCCGTCGACGCGGGTACGGGTCACCGCGGCGTACAGCGCGGCGAAGGGGTTGGGGTGCTCGACCGGGGCGTCGGAGCCGAAGGCCAGCGCGACGCCGACGTTCAGCATCCCGCGCCAGGCGTAGGAGGCCAGCTCGTGCCCGGCCAGCAGGGTGTCGACCAGGTCGATGTCGCTGGTGCAGTGCACGGGCTGCATCGAGGCGACGATGCCCAGCCTGGCCATCCTGGCCAGGTCCGCGGTCCGCAGGTGCTGGGCGTGCTCGATGCGGTGCCGCAGCCCGGCCGTACGGCCGATGGCCTCGTAGGCGTCGATGACCAGGTGGTTGGCCTGGTCTCCGATGGCGTGCGTGGCCACCGCGATGCCGGCCCCGGCGGCCGTGCCGAACAGTCTGACCAGGTCCTCGTACGGCGTGACCGCGATGCCCACGTTGCCCTGCTCGCCGGCGAAGGACTCGCCCATGTGGCAGGTGTGCGAGCCCAGCGCCCCGTCGCTGAAGATCTTCACGGGTCCGGTGCGGAACCAGTCGTCGCCCTGCCCGGTGCGGCGCCCCTCGGCGATGGCCGCCTCCAGATGGGTCATCGGGATCGCCTTGTGCACGCGTATCTTCAGCTCACCGGCGTCGCGCAGCTCCAGGTAGGCGGCCCGGCAGTCCTCGCCGTCGATGTCGTGCACGCTGGTCAGGCCGAGTGCGAGCAGTTCCTCCTGCGCGGCGCGGAGCTGGTCGCGCAGGTCGGCGGAGACCATGAGGTTGCGCAGCGGGTAGGAGGCCGACTCGCGCAGGATGCCGGTGGGCTCGCCGCTCGCGTCCCTGACGATCTCACCGCCCACCGGGTCGGGGGTGTCGGCGTCGATGCCGGCCAGCCGCAGGGCCGCGGAGTTGGCCCACACCGTGTGGCCGTCCACGCTGGGCAGCGCGACCGGCAGCTCGGGGCAGACCGAGTCCAGCGCGTACCGGTCGGGCTGCGTCGGCGGGTCCCAGGTGTTGCTGTTCCACCGGCCGCCGAACAGCCAGGCGCCCGGCCGCAGTCGCGCCGCGTGCGCGGCCACCTTGGTCAGCGCGTCGTCCAGGGAGCGCACGTCGCGCAGGTCCACCGCGTCCAGGCTCTGGGCGTACTGCGCGGTGTGGATGTGGGCGTCGTAGAGGCCGGGGAGCACCGCGGCGCCCTCCAGGTCGATCAGCTCCGCTCCCCCGCCCGCGGCCTCGCGCACCTCGGCCTCTCCGCCGACGGCCAGTAGCCGCTCACCGTCCACGGCCATGGCCTGGGCCAACGGGTTGCCGCTGTCTCCTGTGCGGATGGCGGCGTTGCGGTACACGCGGATGCTCATATGACTCTCTAGGGTTCGGCTCGATTGACGGTGGCCATCACTGTAGGAGTGGCGGAAAGAAGGCGGAAGCGCTATAAACACGACATTCAGCACCTCTGAGCACAAGGAACTCTAATGCTGAAGCCGGAACACCTGCGTACTCTCCGTGAAGTCGTTGAGCTGGGGTCCTTCGCCGCCGCCGCCAACCGGCTCGGTTACACCGCGTCGGCCGTCTCCCAGCAGATGGCCGCGCTGGAACGGGAGATCGGCGTCAGGCTGTTCACCCGCTCCGCCCACAGCGCGCTGCCCACCAGCGCCGCCGAGGTGCTGGCCAGGCATGCGGAGACCGTGCTCATCGACATGGAGCGCATGGTCGCCACCGTGCAGGCCGTGCACCGGAACAGCGAGCGGCAGATCCGCCTGGGCGTCTTCCCCAGCTTCACCGACGTGCTGACCGGCGTGCTGCGGCGGATGGAGCCCGAGGAACGCGCCGGCATCAGGGTCTCCGTCGCCGAGTCCTCCCAGCTCATCCCACGCCTGGGCGCCGGCGGCGAGATGGACGCGGCGATCATCTACCAGGTGGGGAACTCCGGCCTGTCGTGGCCGTCCGCGCTGGGCCGGCGCTGGATCGCCGAGGACCGCTACAAGCTCGTCCTCCCGCGCAGCTGGCCCGACCTGGCGCCCTACCGGGCCGAGCACCTCGTCGACCTGCCGTGGATCATGCACCACCCGGCGACCAGCGACGCCGCCATCTTCGAGGGCCTGTTCGCCCACTGGGGGCTGCACCCCCGGGTGGCCTGCCACTCCGACGACTTCAAGATCACCATAGCCATGATCGGGGCGGGGATGGGTGCGGCGCTCGTCCCCGAACTCGCGCTGCGCGGGCACGGCCCCGACATCGTGATCGCCGACGTGCCGTGGCTGAACATCAGCCGCAGCATCTTCACCCTCGTCCATCCCGGCCGCGAGACCGCCCGGCTGCAGTCCCTGCTGGACGCGCTGACGCTCTGACCGGTCCCGCGCACTCGACTGGGCACGGCGGATCTGCCAGCATGTGCCGGATCACGGACGCGGCCGGTGACGGACCCGGCGCGCCGACCGTCACCGACCGGCCTTCCCTGTGGCCGGAGCGGGCGTTAGGAGATCCTTGACTGTGGAACACGAGGCGGCGATCGCCAGGTCCGCCGAGGCCATACGCCTCCACCGCGGGCACAACATCCTCATCGAGGCCGGCGCCGAGCCGGTCATCGACCGGCTCGCACGTCGCGACCGGCCGGCGCCCGCCACGCCACCCGAGCTGTGGGCCTGGACGTTCGTGGTCAAGGACATGATCGACGTCGCCGGGCTCCCCACCACCCGGGGGTCCGCCCTGTACGGGAGCGAGGAGGCGCTGACCACCGCGCCGTGCGTCGAACTGCTGGAGCGCGCCGGGGCCCTCCTGGTCGGCAAGGCCAACCAGCACGAGTTCGCCTGGGGTGTCACGAGCGAGAACCCGCACTGGGGCGATGTGCGCAACCCGCGCCACGAGCACCTGGCGCCCGGCGGGTCGAGCGGCGGCACGGCCGCGGCGCTCGCCGCCGGGATCGCCCGGTTCGGCCTCGGCACCGACACCGGCGGCTCGGTGCGGATCCCGGCGGCCTGCTGCGGCGTGGTCGGCCTGCGCCCGAGGGCCGGCGTCGTCTCCTCCGAGGGGGTCGCGCCCCTCGCCCCGATGTTCGACGTGGTCGGGCCGATGACCACCTCGGTCGCCGACTGCGCGCGCGTGTGGCGGGTGCTCTCCGGAGAGGCCGTCGAGCCGCCGCGCTCGCTGTCGGGGCTGGTCGTCGGCGTCGCCGAGGGATGCGCGCAGGCCGATGAGTTCGCGGACCTGGGCGCCGAGATCCGCGAGATCGCCCTGCCGTACGGGATCCTGTCCCCGTACTGGACGATCGTGGGGGCGCAGGCCCGGCGCACCCACGAGGCCACCTACCCGGCGAACGCCGCGAGCTACAGCGCCGGCGTGCGGCGGAAGCTGGACGACGCCGGCGGGATCGGCCATCGGGAGTACCGCCGGGCGGTGGAGGAGCTTTCCGCCGTCCGGGCCGGATTCTCGGCGGAGATGGCCGGCGTCGACGTCCTGATCACGCCGACGCTCGGCGGCCCCGCGCCGCGGGCCGGCTGCGACGAGGCCGCCGTCCGCGGCGAGGTCGGCCGGATCACCTCCGTCGTCTCCGCGCTCGGCCTGCCCGCGCTGGCCATCGGAGACCTGCAGCTGGTGGGGCGCGGCGAGACCGATGTGCTGCGGGCCGGCCTGTGCTGGGAGGCCCGCGGAGGCGCGATCCCCGCGCCGCGCTGAACGTCAGACGCCCGGCGACAGGCTCCACGGGTCGACCGGGACGACGCCCGTGCAGCGGCCGGAGGGGTCGAGGAGCCGCCCGTAGAGCTTCGACTGCCGCAGGACGATCTGCCGGTCGGCGATGCTCGCGTACGGGAAGCGCTCCTCAAGGCGCACCACCAGCGGGTGCAGGTCGGAGACCCCGTGCAGGCCGACGGTGAGGAGCATGTTGCGGGCGCCCGCGAGCGCCGCGCACGTCCGCGTCTCCGGCCAGTCGAGCAGCGCCCGGCCCGTCTCCTCCAGCAGGCCGTCCGGCATCCGCAGCCACAGCACCGCCGAGGAGTGCCAGCCCGCGTGCGAGCGCGCCAGGTCGCAGCGGAAGTCGATGTCGCCGGTCGCGACCAGGCGTGACAGCCTGCGCTGCACCGTGCGCTCGGACTTGCCGACGGCCTGCGCGAGCTCGGAGTAGCCGGCGCGGCCGTCGGCGAGCAGGGCCTTGAACAGCAGCCGGTCGATCTCGTCCATCTGCCTGGTGGACTCCGCCGGCCCCGGCCGCCTGGCCAGCGCGCCCGCGGACCGCGGCGGCAGCACCCGCAGCCGCCAGCGGCACGATGCCTCGAAGACGCGCGTGGCGACATGGGTGCGCACCTTCGCCACGCCGGGCACCCGCGGCAGGTCTGTGAGCAGGTAGTCCGCCAGCGCCGGCATCGACGCGGCGACGGCGATCACGAACAGGTCGTGATCGGCGGCGACGTGCTGCACGGTGATGAGGTGGCCCGCCGCCGCGAGCGTGCCGGCGACCTCGACCGCCGCTCCGGCCTCGCAGTCGATCTCCAGGAAGGCCATGCTCATCGCGTGCATCTGGCGCTGCCCCAGGGCGACGGTGGTCCACGCCTCCCCCGCGCTGTTCAGCCGCTGCCAGCGCCGTGCCGCCGTCACCGGGTCCGCGCGGGTCGCCGCCCCGACCTCCACCCAGCTCGCTCGCGGGTTGATCTGGAGGGCGTCGATGAGTTCGAGGTCGGTCTCCGACAGCAGCCGCCGGGGCTCGATGCCGGAATCCTGCATGATCGATCCTTCAATGTCACATTGCTGCGTTTAGAGACCGAATGCACCTTATACCTCGATCCTTGTGCGGGTAGCCGTCCCGGGTCCGCCCCGGGCCCACCCCCCCGCTCGCTCCGGCTCACCGCATGGAAGAGGACGCCTCCAGATGACTCAGCTCCACGATCGCGCCCCGGTACCGGCCGGAGGGGCGGGCCACCGGGGGCACCCGGTGAGCAGGACCCGGCTGGTCGGCGTCCTCGGCGGCATGGGTCCGGCGGCCACCGTCGACTTCTACGGCAAGCTCGTGGAGGAGACGGCGGCCACCTGTGACCAGGGACACGTGCCCGTCGTCATCTGGGGCGACCCCCGCGTCCCCGACCGTTCCCTGAGCCTGCTCGGCGGCGGCGAGGACCCGACCCCGTATCTGCGGCGCGGCGTCGAGGGTCTGAAGCAGGCGGGGTGCGAGGTGCTCGCCGTACCCTGCAACACCGCCCACGCCTTCGTCCCCCCTCTGGCGGAGGAGGCCGGGCTGGAGCTGGTGAGCATCATCGAGGTCACCGCCGACGCCCTCGCGGCCGACGGCGTCCGCGCGGCCGGCGTGCTGGCCACCTCGGGCACCCTGCGCGCCGGCCTGTACGCGGGCGCTCTGCGACGGCGCGGCGTGGCGGTGATCGAGCCGGACGAATCCGGTCAGCGGCAGGTCACGGCGGCCATCGGCGCCGTCAAGGGCGGCGGCGTCCAACCGGCCCACCGGCGGGCGCTGGCGGAGCTGTCCCGCTCCCTCGCCGATCGCGGCGCGGAGCGGGTCGTCACCGCGTGCACCGAGCTCGTCCTGGCCCTGGACCGCTCCAGCGTCCCCGTCCCGGTTCTCGACCCCGCCCGCCTGCTGGCCCGGCGGCTCGTCGAGGTGGCGTTCGGCGCTCCGGCGACCCACCGCGGTGGGCCCCGGCGCTCCCGGATGCCAGACTTCCCCTATGACGCAGAAGGAGCCCCGTTCCCTGATGCCCAGCATGCGGCTGGATGAGCTGCTGGAAGAGCTGCAGGTGCGGCTGGAGGCGGTGCTGGCCACCCGCGACCGCGTGCACGCCCTCCTGGAGGCGGTCGTGTCGGTGGGCAGCGACCTCGATCTCGAGACGGTGCTGCGGCGGATCGTGGAGACCGCCACCACCCTGGTCGACGCCGGCTACGGCGCGCTGGGCGTCATCGGGGAGGAGAACACGCTCGTACAGTTCGTCCCGGTCGGGCTGAGCGAGGAGGAGATCGCCCGGATCGAGCACTGGCCGCACGGCCTGGGCCTGCTGGGCCTGCTGATCAAGGAGCCGCAGACGCTGCGCCTGTCCGACCTGTCCCGGCACCCGGAGTCGTACGGCTTCCCGCCCGGTCACCCGCCGATGGGCTCCTTCCTGGGGGTGCCGGTGCGGGTCCGCGAGGAGGTGTTCGGCAATCTCTACCTCACCGAGAAGCGCGGCGGCGGGGAGTTCGACGAGGAGGACGAGGCGATCGTGGTGGCGCTGGCCACCGCGGCCGGCGTCGCCATCGAGAACGCCCGCCTGTACGAGGAGACCCGCCGCCGGGAGGTGTGGCTGCAGGCGTCCTCCGACGTCACCACCGCTCTGCTGTCGGGCGCCGAGCCCACCGAGGTGCTGACGCTGGTGGCGCGGCGGGCCCGGGAGATGGCCGGCGCCGACGTCGTGGCGGTCATGCTCCCGGACCCCTCCGGGGAGACGCTGCGGTGGGAGATCAGCGACGGTGAGCCCGGTGTCCGGCCCGCCGAGAGCGAGGTCCCCGTCTCCGGCACCCTCGCCGGCCGGGCCTTCCTCAGCGGCGAGCCGGTGACGGCGAGCGAACGCGACGCCGCCGGCGCCTTCCCCATCGTCGACTCCGCCACCGATTCCGCCGACGTCACCGACCTCACCGAGGTCGACGGCGGTTTCACCGCCGGCGGGGAGACGCCGATCGGCCCGGTGGCCGCCGTGCCGCTGGGCCGGGCCGGGGCCGTCCGCGGGGTGCTGAAGCTCGGCAAGCGCACCGGCCGGCTCCCGTTCAGCACCGGCGAGCTGCACACCCTGCGGTCCTTCGCCGGTCAGGCCGCGCTCGTCCTGGAGCTGGCCGAGGCCAGGCGGGACGCCGAGCGCCTGGGGCTGCTGGAGGACCGCGACCGCATCGCCAAGGACCTGCACGACGTCGTCATCCAGCGGCTCTTCGCCGTCGCCATGACGCTGATGAGCATCGTCCGCTTCGTCGAGCACCCCGAGGCGGCCTCCCGGCTGCGGCACGGGATCGACGAGCTGGACGAGACCATCCGGCAGATCCGCTCCACCATCTTCGCCCTGCAGGCCCCCCGCGACGCCGCCCCCGGCCTGCGCGCGCAGGTCGTGGAGCTGGTGGAGGGGGCGCGCGGACACCTGGGGTTCATGCCGGGACTGCGCATGGAGGGCCGCCTCGACAACGGGGTTCCGGCCCCGGTCGCCGAGCAGCTCACCGCCGTGCTGCGCGAGGCCCTGTCCAACATCGTGCGCCACGCCAGGGCCTCCAAGGCCGACGTGCTGGTCGAGGCGGCCGGCGACGAGCTGCTCCTCCGCGTCCGCGACGACGGCGTGGGACTGCCCGGTGAGGGCAGGCGCAGCGGCCTGCGCAACATGGAGGACCGCGCCCGGCAGCTCGGCGGCTCCTTCGAGGCGGGCGCGGCCCCCGACGGCGGGACCCTGCTGACCTGGCGCGTTCCGCTCGGCGGCTGACCGCGCCCGGCGCCCGGCCCGGCCGCTGGGCCGCCGTCGGCGCGAGTCACCGCCGGCACGGACCATCGTCGATACGGGCACCGTCGACGCCGGTGACCGCCGGGGTGGGCCGTCCTCAGCGCAGGCCGTCCTCAGCGCAGGCCGTCGAAGAGGTGCTCCTCGCGGCCCGGGGCGGGGACGCGGCTGAAGACGCGGATGAACGCCTCGTGGGAGAAGGCCCGGTGCTGGGCGTCGGCGGGCATGCGCAGCAGGAAGATGTTCTCGCCCTGGCTGGCGTGCGCCTCCAGCGCCTTGCGCTTGCGCTCGACGTAGGGGGCGACGTCCACCATCGCGGTGATCTGCTCCTCGGGGACGCCGAAGTCGTCGGGCAGCTCGAAGTCCTCCGGAGCCGCTCCGGTCGAGCGGAGGAACTCGAACAGCTCGGCGATCCGCTCGCGGGGCACGGCGGTGTAGTAGAGCTTGGCGGGGACGCCGCTCGCCTCGGCCGCCGCCACGGTGATCCGGTGGGCCTGGATGTGGTCGGGGTGACCGTACCCGCCGTTCTCGTCGTAGGTGACCACGACCTGCGGACGGTAACGCTCCATCAGCTCGGCCAGCCGCGCGGCGGCCTGCTCGACGGGGACGTTGGCGAAGGCGTCCGGCGACTGGTTGGCGGCCCAGCCCTCCATGCCGGAGTCGTGGTAGCCGAGCAGCTCCAGGTGGTCGATCCCGAGGTGGGCCACGGACTCGCGCAGCTCCTGGAGCCGGAGGGCGCTCACCTCCGCCTCGTCGTGGCCGTCCTCGCCGGGCTTGGTCCCGCCGGGGGCGTCGCCCTGCTCGCCGTTGGTGCAGGTGACCAGGACGGTGCGGATGCCCTCGTCCGCGCACCTGGCCAGAATCCCGCCGGTCCCGATCACCTCGTCGTCGGGATGGGCGTGTACGGCCATCAGCGTCAGCTGATCCATGAGTATTTCTACCCTTCCGTCTGCGTCACAGGCGGCCCGCGAGGCCGGGGGCGGCCCCTGCGAGCTCTTTCCGAGCCCTCTTCGAGCCCGGCCCACTCTACGGCGGCGCGCGGCACGGCGGACGGCCGCCCGGGGCGTCCTCGCGGGCCGGATCCCCGGCTCTCCGGGCCGGACGCCCGGGGGACACCCGCGGGATCACTCCGGGACGGCGGGCGCGGCTCCGGGCCGGGTGTCCGGGAGACGCCGGGGCAGGACGAGGGCGGCGGCGCCGAGCAGGCCGGCGTCGCGGCCCAGGGAGGTGGCGTCCACCCGCAGGCGGCGGGTGAAGCCGAGCCCGGCGTTCTCCGCCATCGCCTGCCGGAGCGGGTCGAACAGGATCGGCCCGGCGGCGGCCACGCCCCCGCCGACGACGACGCGGTCGAGGTCGAGCAGGGCCGCGGCGGTGTGGAAGGCGGTGGCGAGCGCGTCGGCGGCGCGGCGGAAGGCGGCCTGCGCGATCGCGGACCCGGCGCGGGCGCTCGCGGCGAGCGCCCGCGCGTCCGCGCCGGTCCAGCCGCCCGCGCGGGCCCAGCGGACCATGGCGGGCCCGCTGGCGACGGTCTCCACGCATCCGGACGCGCCGCACGGGCAGGGGTCGCCGCCGGGATCGACGGTGATGTGCCCGATGTGGCCGGCGTTGCCGGTCGGGCCGAGGTACGGCACGCCGTCCAGGACGAAGCCGCCGCCGACGCCGGTGGAGACCACCACGCCCAGCACGGCGCGGAAGCCCGCCCGCCGCGGCTCCTCCCCCGGCCCCGCCGCGGCCTCGGCGGACGGTTCCGGCGCCGCGGCTCCCGGCTTCTCCGGTTCCTCCGGGAAGGCCCCCCGCCACCACTCCCCCAGCGCCATGCACTGGGCGTCGCCGGCCAGCCGTACCGGGCGGCCGGGCAGCATCCGGCCGACGGCGGCGGTCAGCGGGAAGTCACGCCAGCGGGGGATGTTGACCGGGCTGACCGTCCCGGCGCGCGGGTCGAGGGGGCCGGCCGAGCCGATGCCGATCCCCTCGATCGCGTCGGCCGGCACCCGGGCGGTGACCTGCTCGACGACCTGGGCGAGTGCCCGGTCCGGCGATCCGGCGCGGCTCAGCGGCACCTCGGCGCGGGCGGTCACGTCTCCGTCGGCGGTGACGGCCGCGGCGGCGAACTTGGTGCCGCCGATGTCCAGGGCGAGGACGGTCACCGGCGGGGCTCGTTCACGCAGCGCAGCACCGGGAAGGCGGTCAGCGCGTCCGGATCGGGGAGGTCGCCGGCGGTGACGTGGAAGACGGCGCTCTCCCCCGGCAGCAGCGTCACCGGCAGGTCGTCCACCCGGGCGCCGGGGTCGAGCCGGTCGGGGAAGAGGGCCAGCTCGCGCAGGAGGGTCCGGGCGGTGACCGTCACCCGGTAGCCGTCCCTCGCCGGTTCGGCGCGCGCGTCCCACCTGGCCTCGGGGAAGGCCACCCGGGTGTCCTCGGCGTAGAAGGACACCGTGCGCGTCCCGCCGAGGCGGGCGACGAGCAGTTCGGCGGCCGGGTCGCCGGGGGCGGCCACGGCGGCGGGCAGCGGGAGGCGGGTGACGGAGCGGGGGGCGACGGTCACCCCGGCGGTCTCCTCGGCCAGGATCTCTCCCGACAGGTCGTGCCGGACCAGCGACAGCTCGCCGTGCCACGGCTCGGCCGAGTCGTTGACCAGCGCGGCCTCGCCGTCGATGACGGCGAGCAGCCGGTCGGCGTAGACGCGGCGCAGCGCGTACCACAGGGGTTTGCGGCGGCCGTCGCCGTCGACGGCGGCCCAGGAGGTGACCGGCCAGCAGTCGTTGAGCTGCCAGACGATGCTGCCGGTGCAGTGCGGGGCCAGCGCGCGGAAGCGGGAGACGCCGAACTCGATGGCCCGCGCCTGGTTGAGCTGGGTCAGGTAGTGCCAGTCGTCGAAGTCCTCCGGCCGGGGCAGGTGCTCGCCCAGGCCGCGCAGCAGCTTGCCGTTGCCGTCGATCGCCTTCTGGTGGTGCAGCACCAGGGGCGCGTCGGGGGCCAGCTCACCGCTGATCGCCCTGCGCATCGTGGCGTACGCGGCCGGGCCCTGGAAGCCGAACTCGGCGGCGAAGCGGGGGCGGTAGGCGGCGTAGCGGGTGTAGTCCTCGCGGTTCCACACGTCCCAGATGTGCACCGTGCCGCGTGCGGGGTCGTTGGGCGGCAGGTCGGGGGCGCCGGAGTAGGGGCTGCCGGGCCAGTAGGGCCGGGTCGGGTCGAGCTCGGCGACCACCCGCGGCAGCAGGTCGTAGTAGAAGCCCGCGCCCCAGCTGCGGCCCGCCAGGTCCTCCTGCCAGCCCCAGTCGGCGTGGCCCTCGATGTTCTCGTTGTTGCCGCACCACAGCACCAGGCTGGGGTGGCTCGCCAGCCGGGTGACGTTCTCCCTGGCCTCGGCCTCCACCTCCGAGCGGAACGGCTCCTCCTCGGGGTAGGCGGCGCAGGCGAACGGGAAGTCCTGCCAGACGAGCAGGCCCAGCTCGTCGGCCAGGTCGTAGAAGTCGTCGCTCTCGTACAGGCCGCCGCCCCAGACCCGCAGCAGGTTCACACCGGCCTCGACGGCCTGGGTGAGGCGCTCCCGGAGGCGGTCGCGGGTGACGCGGTTCGGGAAGCAGTCGTCGGGGATCCAGTTGACGCCGCGCACGAACACCGCCTCGCCGTTGACCCGCAGGCCGAACGCCTCGCGGTCCAGCTCGGCGGTGCGGAAGCCGATCCGGCGCCGCCACTCCCGCCGATCCCCCGGCTCCAGGGGCTCCGCGGGCTCGCCGGGCTCCGGGTGCTCGCCGCGTCCCCCGTGCAGGCGGACGGCGAGGTCGTAGCGGGGCTGCGCGCCGTACCCGCGAGGCCACCACACCTCGACGGCGGGCACGGTGAGGTCGAGGACGGCCTCGTGCTCCCCGGGCTCCAGCCGGGCCTCCGCGGTGACGCCGGCGACCTCGGCGGTGACGGTGAGCGGCTCCTGGGCGGCGCGCTCGACCCTGACGTGCGCCGTCACCCTGCCGTCCGTCCCGTCGAGGGTGACCAGCGGGCGCACCCCGGCCAGCCGCGCGCCGCTCCAGCTCTCCAGCCCGATCGGCCGCCAGATCCCGGCGGTGACCACGGCCGGCCCCCAGTCCCAGCCGAAGTTGCACGCCGTCTTCCGGATGAACTGGTACGGCTCGGCGTAGGCCCCCGGCCGGTCGCCCAGGGCCGCCCGCCGCTCCTCGGCGTAGTCGTAGGCGGAGCCGAACACCACGGTGAGGGTGTTGTCCCCCTCACGCAGCAGGTGCCGTACGGGAAAGCGGTAGGAGCGGTGCTGGTTGGCGGTGGCGCCGACCGTGACGCCGTTGAGGACGACCGTGGCGACGGTGTCGAGGCCCTCGCAGACGAGGTCGGTCCGCTCGTGGCCGTCCGGCGTCCAGGTGAAGGCGGTCTCGTACCGCCACGCGGTACGGCCGATCCAGGTGAGCCGGGTCTCGTTGTCGTCCAGGTAGGGGTCGTCGATGATCCCGGCGGTCAGCAGGTCGGTGTGCACGCAGCCGGGCACGGTCGCCGGCACCCCGGCCACCTCGGCCGCCTCGACGCCGGACGGCACCCCGGTCGCCCCGGTCGCCCCGGTCGCCCCGGCGCCGGACGGTACGGCGTTCACCCCGGCGCCACGCGGGACGGCGGTGAGGGTCCAGCCGTCGTGCAGCGGACGGTAGATGCTCAAGTGGTTCTCCTTCTCGCGGCGGCCCCGGGCTTCCGGTGACCGCCGGGCGTTCTTCTCAGCGGCCTTCGGGACGGCCTTCGAGGCGACCCCCGGAACGGCCTCCGGGACGGCCTCCGGGACGGCCTCCGGGGCGTTCTTCGAGGCAGCCTTCGAGCCGGGCGCACGCCACGAAGTGGTCCTCCTCGGCCTCCGCGAGACCGCCGGTGGCGCCGCCGTCGTGGTACAGGCAGGAGGTGACCGGCTCGGCGTCCTCCCAGGGGGCGTGCAGGCGCGGCACGGCCGACAGCAGCTGCCGGGTGTAGGGGTGCAGCGGGCGGCCGAAGACCCTGTCGGTCGCGCCCATCTCGACGACGGTCCCGTGCCGGAGCACGACGGTCCGCTCGGCCAGGTAGTTGCCCAGGGACAGGTCGTGGGTGATGTACAGCACGCCCAGCCCCCGGCCCTTGATCTCGGCGAGCAGGTTGAGCACGTCGATGCGGGTGGAGGCGTCGAGCATGCTGGTGATCTCGTCGGCGACCAGCAGCTTGAGGTCCAGCAGAAGCGCCCGGGCGATGAGGACGCGCTGGAGCTGGCCGCCGCTGAGCTGGTGGGGATACTTGCCGAGGACCTGGTCGGGGTCGAGGCGCACGTCCCGCAGGGCGGCGCGCACCCGCTCGTCCCACTCGGCGGCGGTCGCCGCGGGGAAGTACGCCTCCCTGATCAGCTGGAACACCCGGTCGGCCTTGAACACCGGGTTGAACGTGCTGAAGGGGTCCTGGAAGACACCCTGGACGTGCCGGTAGTACTCCTTGCCGGGCCGCACCGGGGCGCCGTCGAGGGTGATCGAGCCGGCGGTGACCGGGACGAGGCCGAGGATCATCTTGCCGAGGGTGCTCTTGCCGCTGCCGCTCTCGCCGATCAGTGAGACGACCTGGCCCTCCGGCACGTCGAAGCTCACCCCGTCGACCGCGGTCAGGGTCTTGCCGCCGAAGGCTCCGACCTTGTAGACCTTCGTGACGTTGTCGAGTCTGAGCATCATGCCTTCCAGCAGGCGACGAAGTGACCGGGGGCGACCTCGGCGGCCGGTGGCTCCTCGGCGCACCGGTCGAAGGCGAGCGGGCAGCGGTCCCGGAAGCGGCAGCCCGGGGGCGGGTCGAGCAGCGACGGCGGGCTGCCCGCGATGCCCGACAGCCTGCGGTCGGCGTGGCGCACGCCGACCTCGGGCAGCGAGTCGATGAGCATCCGGGTGTAGGGGTGCCGGGGCGCCTCGACGATCGTCCTGGCCGGCGCCTTCTCGGCCAGCTTCCCGGCGTACATGACCATGATCGTGTCGGCGATCTGGTACGTGAGCGAGATGTCGTGCGTGATGAAGATCATGCTCTTGACGAACCCGTTGTCGCGGAAGCCGGCCAGCGCCCTGGCCACCGCCTTCTGGGTGGAGACGTCGAGGGCGGAGGTGACCTCGTCGGCGATGAGCAGCGAGGGGTCCAGGAGGGTGGAGATGACCATGACCATGCGCTGCTTCATGCCGCCGGACAGCTCGATCGGGTAGCGGTCCAGCACCTCGTGGGGCAGGCCCACCGCGTCCAGGCGGCCGAGCAGCTTGGCGGTGTCGGGGGTGACTCCGCGGGAGCACAGCAGCTCGCCCACCATCTTGCCGATCTTGCGGGTCGGGTTCAGCGCGCTCATCGAGTACTGCGGGACGAGCGAGACCTCGTGGAAGCGGAAGTCGTTCATCCGCCGGTCGTCGCCGATGGGCAGCTCCGTGCCGTCGAGCTCGACGGTGCCGCCGACGTGGCGCATGCGGCCGTCCATCCGGATGAGGCTCTTGCCGAGGGTGGTCTTGCCGCAGCCCGACTCCCCGGCCAGGCCGAGGATCTCGGCGTCCCCCAGCTCGAAGGAGACGCCGTCGAGCGCCCGCACGTCGCCCCGCAGGGTCCGGTAGTGCACTTTCAGATCGCTGACCCGCAGGCTCATGTCTCCCTCAGCTTCGGGTTGAAGACCTCGTCGAGGCCGACGTTGGCGACGTACAGGGCTCCGACGATCGCGGTGATCCCGGCGCCGGGCGGGATGAACCACCACCACATGCCGAGCTGCATGGCGCTCCACTGGCTGGCGTTCTGCAGCATCAGGCCGAGCGAGACGCCCTCGGTGGGGCCGAGGCCGATGAAGTCCAGCGACGAGGCGATCAGGATCGAGTTGCCGAACAGCAGGATGAACGTCAGCAGCAGGTAGGAGCTCATGTTCGGCGCGATCTCCCTGGTGATGATCTTCCAGGTGTTCGAGCCGCTCAGCCTGGCCAGGTCCACGAAGTCCCGGCCGCGCAGCGAGAAGGTCTGCGCCCGGATGGCCCGCGCCGCCCACGGCCACGACGTCAGGCCGATGAAGATCGCCTGCGCGACGACGCTGCGGATGCCGAGGTAGGCGTTGATGATGAGCAGCAC
Source organism: Streptosporangium sandarakinum (assembly GCF_050942225.1). Lineage (NCBI taxonomy): Bacteria > Bacillati > Actinomycetota > Actinomycetes > Streptosporangiales > Streptosporangiaceae > Streptosporangium > Streptosporangium sandarakinum. The sequence continues at coordinate 3,374,225 of NZ_CP192034.1, read as the reverse complement.
GGCCAGCGTCGGGATGACCAGGACGATGTTGGTCAGCATGTTCAGGATCTCGTCGAGGAGCCCGCCGCGGAAGCCGGCCAGGAACCCGACGACCATCCCGATGAGGGAGGCGACCACGCCGCCCAGCAGGCCCGCCGCGAAGGTGGTGCGCAGGCCGTACACGAACTGGGCGAAGACGTCCTGGCCGAAGGTGGTGGTGCCGAACCAGTACTCCGACGAGGGGGCCTTCATGGGCGGGCCGACGTACTCGTTGGGCGGGGCGTCGATGGTCAGGGGCCCGATCAGGGCCAGCAGCAGCAGGACGAGGACCACGCCGGCGCCGGCGAGGAGCTTGCCGTTGCGCAGCGCGAAGTGCAGCGCCTCGCGGCGCCCGCTGACCGGTGCGGCGGCGCCGCGGGGGTCGCGGGGGACGGCTTCCTGGAGCGCGGTCATGCCTGAGCACCCGCCATTCCCGCCCGCGTCCGCGGATCGACCACGACGTAGACGATGTCGATGATGAAGTTCGCGGCGAGGACGCCGAGGACGATGAACATGAACGTGCCCTGCAGCAGGAAGAAGTCCTGGTTCTGGATGGCCTTGAGGATGAGGCTGCCCAGGCCCGGGTAGGAGAAGACGATCTCCGTCACCAGGGCGCCGGCCACCAGCACGCCGAGCTGGAGCGCCAGGCCGGTGATCTGCGGCAGCACCGCGTTGCGGAAGGCGTAGCGCCGGATCAGCCGCTGCGGCGCGCCGAGCGCGGCGAGGTAGGTGGAGTAGTCGGACTCCAGCTCATAGATGATCATGTTGCGCATGCCGATCGCCCAGCCGCCGAGCGCGACGAGGAACAGCGAGGCGAACGGCAGCACCCAGTGGTGCAGCAGGTCGAGCAGGAACTCCGCCGACCAGTTGGGCTGCATGGAGAAGCTGTAGCCGCCGGCGATCGGGAAGACGCCCGCGATCACGCCCAGCCCCCAGGCGAGCAGGACCGCCAGCCACATGTACGGCATCGCGGTCAGGACGTAGCCGACCGGCAGGACGGTGTTGTCCAGCAGCCTGCGCCGGGCCGCGTACGCCCCCAGCCGGTTGCCGACGACCCAGCTCAGCAGCACCGACGGGATCATCAGCCCCAGCGTGTACGGCACGGCGCCCATGATGACGTCGCTCACCGGGGTGGGGAACACCCAGATGCTGATGCCGAAGTCGCCGTGCAGCAGCGCCGCCCAGAAGTTGAGGTACTGCCGCCACAGCGGCTGGTCGAAGCCGAAGAGGCCGGTGTAGTACTGCCTCATCGCCTCGACGGCCGCGGGCTGGCTGACGTTGGCCCGGGCGACCATGCCGGCGACCGGGTCACCGGGCATGAACCGCGGGATCATCCAGTCGACCGTGACGGCGACGATGAACGTCAGCCCGTAGACCACCAGTTTCCTGCCGAAATATCGACGCACGAGAGATCTCCCGAAGAGGGCCCCTCCTCCCCCAGGAAGGAGGGGAGGGGGAGGAGGGGCGGTACCGAACGGTCAGGAGGCGGGCTGGAGCTGGGTGAGCATCTCGAAGCCGCCCAGTTCCATCCAGTTGCGCCACATGGCCGGCGCGTACTTGGGAGCGTTCGGGGCCGAGGAGGGCCAGTTCTTCCAGACGCTGGTGCTCGACTGGGCCCACAGGCCGTTGTACCAGAGCGGGATGACCGGCAGCTCCTCCAGCTGGAACTTCTGGAGTTCGGCGATCTTCGCCTTCATGCCGGCGACGTCGTCGGTCTTGACCTGGTCGAGCTCCTGCACCAGCTTCCAGGCCCTCTCGTTCTCGTAGCGGCCGAAGTTGACGGTGGTCTGCAGCTTGCGGACCGGAAGCTGGAAGACGTACTCGTAGTACGTCCACGGGGTGTTGGACAGCTGGCGCTCGTTGTTGAGCACCAGGTCGAAGTCGCCCTTGTTGCGCTTCTCCACCAGGGCGTTGAAGTCGGGGAAGTCGGGGGTGACGTCGATGCCGGCGGCCTTGGCGCCGGAGGCGATGACGCGGGCGGCCTCCATCCAGTCGGTCCAGCCTGACGGCACGATGAGGGTCAGCTTGATCTTCGAGCCGTCCTTGTTCTCCACCAGCCCGTCGCCGTCGCGGTCCTTGTAGCCGGCGTCGGCGAGGAGCTTCTTGGCCTTGCCGGTGTCGAAGGAGAACCCGGCGGAGGACACCGCGGCCTGGTCGACGAACTGGTCCCACTGCGGCAGCAGGCCGGTGGGGCCGGCGGCCTTGACGAGGTTGCCGTAGACGCCCTCGACGATCTTCTTGGTGTCGACCGAGGAGGCGAGGGCCTTGCGGAAGGCCGGGTCGCCCATCGGCTTCCTGGTGGTGTTGGGGACCAGCCAGGCGGTGTTGGCCGAGAGCATGTACGGCGGCTCGTTGTAGAAGGAGGTGATGCCGAAACCGCCCTTGACGAGGTTGGCCACGCCCGGCAGGAAGTTGTTGCTGAGGTCCAGGCCCTTCTGCAGCAGCATGCCCATCGCGACCTCGTTGCTGGGCGTGGCGATGTCGACGATGTACCTGGGCTTGGGCTCCATGTTCAGGGCCGTCTTGCCCCACCAGTCGTCGCGGCGCTGCCAGACGACGCGGTCCTGGCTGTGGCTCTTGTAGGTGTAGGCGCCGGTGCCGACGGGGTTCTCGTTGACCCCGTTGAGCACGTCCTCCTCCGACCTGCCGTTCCAGACGTGCTCGGGAACGATGGCGCGGCCGTAGAGGTTGAAGTCCCACTCCTGGTAGTTGGCCTTGGAGAAGGTGAAGCGCGCGGTCCGGTCGTCCACCGCCTCGACGCTCTTCAGCCAGTCCCACATGTTGTGGAACGGGATGGTCTCCATCTTGCCGAGCTCGTAGGAGTAGACCACGTCCTTGGCGGTCAGCGGCTTGCCGTCCGACCAGTTCACCCCGGAGCGGAGCTTGACCTCGTAGGTCTTGTCGCCGGTCCAGGAGCCGCTCTCGGCCAGCCAGGGGACGAGCTTGGCGGCGTTGGGGTCGTAGTGGAACAGCGTCTCGTAGACCAGGCCCTTGGTGCCGGTGGCGTAGTCCCACTCGCGGATCGGGTTGAAGTTGGCCGGCGGCCCCCACTGGGAGCCGGTGGTGTAGAGCGTCTCCTTGCGGGGCAGCGCGCCGCCGTCTCCGCCACCGGGGGCCGCGGCGGGCGCGCTCGCCGCACCGGAGCCCTGGGCGGGAGGCGTGGTCCCGCCGCCGGAGCACGCGGCGACGGCCAGGCCCGTCGCCAGGAGCGGGAGGATGATCCGCACCCGGTTTCGCATCTGTCTCTCCTTCCCCCGCCGCCCGGCGGAGGTCTGAACGTCGTTCCAGGCCCCCGATGGATCGGCCCGCGGGAGCATGGCTCCCGCGGGCCTTGTGGGAGCGCTCCCAGTGCGCCGCGAAAGCACGCTCCCCGTCTTCGAGCCGGTGGATGGTGTCGCAACCCGCGCCACACCCTCTGACGCGACGGCACGGGGCCGGACCGCTCCGGGATGCGACTGAACCGGATAAGTACCGAGAACGTAAATTCCGCGTGCACGGCGTGTCAATAGCCGTGACTCCTTCGAGACGTCCCGCCGCGCCGCCCGGCCCGCGCCCCGACGGAGCCCACCCGCGCCGAACAGCGGGGACATCGCAGGATCCGCCGCCCGCCCGCGCGTCCGGATCACGGGTGCTCCGGCTGTGGGCGTGCGCGGTCAGGTAGTAGGGTGCGCGTGGACATCGAGAACCGAACCGATTCAGTCAGGGGGCGTCGTGAAGCGGCCGACGATCGCCGACATCGCCCGCCGGGCGGGCGTCTCCAAGGTGGCGGTCTCCTACGCGCTGAACGACCGCCCCGGGGTGTCGGAGGCCAAACGGGCGGTGATCAAGGCGATCGCCCAGGAGATCGGCTGGCGGCCCAACAGCGCCGCGCGGGCGCTGAACGGCGCGCGGGCGCGCAGCGTGGGACTGGCCGTGTGCCGCCCGGCGCGCGTCCTCGGCATGGAACCGTTCTTCATGGAGCTGATCAGCGGGATCGAGAGCGAGCTGTCGGCCCGCTCCTACGGGCTGATGCTGCAGATGGTGACCGACCACGAGCAGGAGATGGAGACCTACCGCCGCTGGTGGGGCGAGGGCCGCGTCGACGGCGCCATCCTGGTCGACCTGCACTTCGCCGACCCGCGCGTCACCGAACTGGAGACGCTCGGCATGCCCGCCGTGGCGCTCGGCCACCCCTCGGAGGCGGGCTCGCTGGTCCCCGTCTGGTCCGACGACGACGCCCCCGTCCAGGAGACCGTCCGCTATCTCGCCGCGCTCGGCCACCGCCGCGTCGCCCGCGTCGCCGGGCTGCCCCGGCTGGTCCACACCGTCCTGCGCGACCGGGCGTTCACCGCCGTCTGCGCGGAGCTGGGCCTGGACGACCAGGTCGTCGTGCACACCGACTACACCGGCGAGGAGGGCGCCCGCGCCACCCGCCGCCTGCTCAGCTCCCGCGACCGGCCCACCGCGGTCATCTACGACAACGACATCATGGCCGTCGCCGGCCTGTCCGTCGCCCAGGAGATGCGCCTGGACGTGCCCGCCGACCTGTCGATCGTGGCCTGGGACGACTCTCCCCTGTCCCAGGTCGTACGGCCGGCGCTGACCGCGCTGACCCGCGACATCCCGGCCTACGGCGCCCACGCCGCGCGCACCCTGCTGTCGCTGATCGCCGGCGAGCGCGTCCCGGGGGTCGAGGACGAGGCGGCCCGGCTCGTCCCCCGGGCCAGCACCGCCCCTCCCCCGCCCACGGCGTGATCCCCGCTTGACCTTGACACGGTGACAAGGTGTTCGGTGTTGGCGAGGAGGTGGTCCCGATGGCCATGGCGAAACAGGACGCGGACACGATCCGGGCTTTGCGGGGGCTGGAGGACGGCGACTCGTCGGTGCGGCTGCGGGCGGCGCTGGCGGTCGGCACGGCCCCTGATCCGCGGTTCGTCGACGGGCTCGTCGAACGATGCGCGATCGAGCCCGAATTCCATGTGCGCGACACGCTGACGTGGGCGCTCACCCGCCACCCGGCGTCGATGACGGTTCCGAGGCTCATCGGCGAACTCCGCTCGGAGCGCGCGCAGGCACGAAGCCAGGCGTTGCACACGCTGTCCAAGATCGGGGATCGGCGGGCGTGGCCGGCGATCACACGGGCGCTGCTGACCGACGCCGACGACGAGGTGGCGCGGAGCGCCTGGCGGGCAGCGGTCGTGCTCATGCCCGAAGGCGAGGAGACCGGGCTGGCCGCGGTGCTGGTGACACAGTTCGGACGCGGCGGGCGCGAGACGCGGCTGAGCCTCAGCCGGGCGCTGGTCGCGCTCGGAGAGGTGATCATGCCGGCCCTGCGCGCCGCCATGACGGATCCCGACCCCCGCGTGCGCGCTCACGCGATCGCCACGGAACGGCTGTCGCGCGACCCTGACGCCGGGTTCGAGTTCGCCGTCGAGGAGGCGAAGCGCGTCGTGGCCCTGGGCGGCACCGGCAAGGAGGAGTGACGGGCAGTGCTGATCGGTGATGTGGCACGGCGGTCCGGGGTCAGTGCCCGCATGCTCAGGCATTACGACTCGCTCGGCCTGGTGCGGCCGACGGGTCGTACCGGGGCCGGCTATCGGGAGTACTCCGATGAGGACATCCGGCGGATCTTCCATATCGAGAGCCTGCGGTCGTTGGGGCTGTCGCTGCGCGAGGTCGGGCGCGCGCTCGACGATCCCGGCTTCACGCCCTCGGAGCTCGTCGACGACCTCATCCGCCAGACGCGGGAACGCATCGCGGCCGAGACGGACCTGCTCACCCGGCTCCGCCGGATCGGCGCCGCGGAACCCGCGGGCTGGGAGGACGTCCTCCACATCGTCGCACTCCTCCAGGATCTGGGGGCGAAGAGCGCCGGCAAGCGCCAGCGCGCGGCCCTGTCCTCGGCCGGAGAGGTTCCGGTGCCCGTGGAAGCGCTGGTCGAGGCGGTGCTGAGTGAGACGGACCCGAACGTCGCCGGGGCCCTCCGGTGGGCTCTGGCGCGATCGGGCGACGACGGACTGGCGCCGCTGGCGGAGGGCCTCGGCTCACCGGCGGCCGAGGTGCGCGAACGTGCCGTCCGGTCCATCGCCGAGATTCCGGGCGGGAAGGCGACCGCGCTGCTGCGGGAGACCCTCACGAACCCCGACATCGTGGTCCGCAGGTACGCGGCCCTGGCGCTCGGGGCACGCGGGGTGGCCGACGCGGTCCCGACGCTCATCGACATGGTCGTCGAGGGGACGAACGACGCCGACGCGGCCGACGCGCTGAGCGCGCTGGCGAGTCGTCCCGCGTCGGCGGACCGGATCGCCACCATGCTCGTCGATCGCCTCGCCCACGGCGCCGTCGCATCGTCCGCGCGTCCACGGCTGACGCAGGCGCTCGCGGACATCCCGGGGACCAAGGCCTCACAGGCCCTCGCGGATCTGTCACATGACGAGGACCGTGTCGTCGCGCTCACCGCGGCGTACGTTCTCGGAATACGCGACGCGCGATGACGGATCTCTCCCGGGGCGCTGTGCGCCCCGGACGGACCCGGTCCCCGGAGCGGCGCCGGCGTGGCCCCTTCACCCGCACGCCGTACCCGGTGCGAGCCGTACCCGGTACGGGCCCCGGCGTGGGTCCTCCGCCCGCGTCGGCGGCGGCCTGTCGGTCCCGTTGCCTACAGTGATGTCCCATGGAGGCATCCGTCGAGCAGCTGGTGTACGTCCGCGAGGACGAGTACACCGTCGCCCGGATGAGCGCCGACGACGGCCCGGGTTTCGTCGCCTCGGGCCGCGCCCTGGCCGGGGTGCAGCCCGGGGAGACGCTCCGGCTCGCCGGGCGGTGGGACGAGCACCCCCGGCACGGCAGGCGCTTCGTGGTCGACGGCTGCGAGCGGATCGTGCCGTCCACCGTCCGGGCCATCCGCCTCTACCTCGGCTCGGGCCTGATCCGCGGCATCGGTCCGAGGCTGGCCCACGCCATCGTCGACCACTTCGGCGAGGAGACGCTGAAGATCATCGACGCCGAGCCCGAGCGGCTCCGCGAGGTCATCAACATCGGCCCGACCCGGCAGGGCCAGATCACCGAGGCGTGGCGCGAGCAGAAGGCGATCGCCGCGCTCATGGTCGTCCTGCAGGGCTTCGGGATCAGCCCGCTGCTGGCCGCCAAGGTCTACCAGGCGTTCGGCTCCGACTCCGCCGCCATCCTGTCCGCCGACCCCTACCAGCTCATCGGCCAGGTCAGGGGCGTCGCATTCGCCACCGCGGACAAGATCGCCCTGCAGTCGGGGGTGCCGGAGTGCAGCCCGCAGCGGGTCAGGGCGGCGATCCTCGACCGGCTGGAGGCGGCCGCGGCCGGCGGCGGGCACTGCTACCTGTCGCTGACCGCCCTGGTCACCCAGACGATGGAGCTGGTCGGCCAGGACGAGGAGGTCATCCGGCGGATGGTCGACGCCCTGGTGGCCGACCGCCGGGTGGTGGTCGAGGCGGCCCTCGACGGCACCGGCCGGACCGTCGCCTACCTCGCCTACCTCCACGACCGCGAGCTGCGGCTGACCACCCACCTGACGCGGCTCTGGCAGGCGCCCTCGGAGCTCCCCCTGCGCGCCTTCCACGAGGACCCCGCGCTGCACGAGGACCAGCGGATCGCGGTGAACATGGCGCTGACCAGCACCGTGTCGATCATCACCGGCGGCCCCGGCTGCGGCAAGAGCCACACCGTCAGGACCATCGCCCGGGTGGTGCGGGCCGCGGGCGGCTCGGTGACCCTCACCGCGCCGACCGGCAAGGCCGCCAAGCGGCTGTCGGAGCTGGTCGGCATGCCCGCGATGACCGTGCACCGGATGCTGGCCCACCGGCCCGACGAGGAGGAGGGCACGCTGTTCCAGGAGACGCCCGCGCGGGCCGACCTGATCGTGGTCGACGAGGCGTCCATGCTGGACCTGCACCTGGCCACCCGCCTGACCGCGGCCATCCCCTCGGGCAGCCACCTGCTGCTGGTCGGCGACAGCGACCAGCTCCCCAGCATCGGCCCCGGCAGCGTGCTGGCCGACCTGCTGCGCGTCGAGGAGATCCCCCGGGTCCGGCTGACGCACGTCTTCCGCCAGGCCGAGGGCAGCGGGATCATCGAGGCCGCCCACCGGATCCGGGCCGGCGAGATCCCGGCGGTCCCCGGCGGCGGGGGCTTCTGGTTCGAGGAGCTCGACGACCCCGAGCGGGTCGCCGAGCGGGTGGTCCACCTGGCGACGGTGGCGATCCCCCGCAAGCAGAAGGTGGACCCGGGCGAGGTGCAGGTGCTGTGCCCGATGCGCAGGGGTCCCACCGGCACCGTCGAGCTGGGCCGGATGATCCAGGAGCGGCTCAACCCCGCCCGCGACGGCGCGGCCGAGCACTGGGCGGGCTCCACGGTCTTCCGCGTCGGCGACCGCGTCATGCCGATCCGCAACAACTACGACAAGGGCGTCTTCAACGGTGAGACCGGCACGGTCACCACGGTCGTCCCGGAGAGCCGGGTCGTCGAGATCCGCACCGACGACGGCCAGGTCGTCGAGTACGGCTTCGACGAGCTCGACGAGCTGACCCACGCCTACGCCGTCAGCGTGCACCGCTCGCAGGGCAGCGAGTACCCGTTCGTGGTGGCGCCGATCGTCGCCGAGGCCGGCGGCGTCATGCTGCGCCGCCGGCTGCTCTACACCCTGGTCACCCGGGCGAAGGCGTGGGTGGTCCTGGTCGGCCGGCGCGAGGCCCTGGAGACGGCGGTCCACCGGCTCGGCGGGCGCCGCAACACCGGCCTCGCCCGCCGCCTCGCCCTGACGCTCCAGGGCTGAACACCCCGGCGCGTCCCGCGCGGGTTCCGGACCGCACGGATTCCGGCTCGTACGGGTTCCGGGCCGCGCGGATTCCGGGCCGCGCGAGGCCCGGAGCGGCCCGTGCCCGCCGTACGGCATCGCCGGTTTTCCGGTGCCGTGCTCACCTCGTCCCGAAGGCCGGAACGAGTTGGCCCGGACGGGGGCGGCCGGGTTAACCTTGATCCGGAAAGGCCGAGAGGCGCTGCAACGGGCCCAAGACCCGCCACGCTCGGTCCCCTACCTGTTCGACAAGGGCGCCTCCGACAACGGAGGTGAGCCGAATGAACACGTCTTCCGCCCGCGCGACCACCCGCGACACCGCCCCCGCGCCCGGCGGCGCGCCACAGGAGACCGCGACCCGGGCCGCCGGCCGGACCCGCGCGCTGCGGGAGCTGCTGGACCGGCGGATCGCGGTGCTCGACGGGGCGTGGGGCACGATGCTGCAGGGCGCCGGGCTCACCCCGGCCGACTACCGCGGCGAGATCCTGGGCGACCACCCGCTCGACGTGACCGGCGACCCCGACCTGCTGAACCTCACCCGCCCCGACCTCATCCTCGACGTCCACCGCCGCTACCTCGCCGCGGGCGCGGACATCACCACGACCAACACCTTCACCGCGACGAGCATCGGCCAGGCCGACTACGGCCTGCAGTCACTGGTGCGGGAGATGAACCTGCGGGGCGCCCAGCTCGCCCGCCAGGCCGCCGACGAGGCCGGCGGCCGGTTCGTGGCCGGCTCGGTCGGCCCGCTGAACGTCACGCTCTCTCTGTCGCCACGCGTGGAGGACCCCGCCTACCGGGCGGTCACGTTCGACGAGGTGTACGCCGCCTACGCCGAGCAGATCGGCGCGCTGGCCGAGGGCGGCGTCGACCTGCTGCTGATCGAGACGATCTTCGACACGCTCAACGCCAAGGCGGCGGTCGCCGCGGCCCGCGACGTCGCCCCGCACCTGCCGCTGTGGATCTCGGTGACGATCGTTGACCTGAGCGGGCGCACGCTGTCGGGCCAGACCGTGGAGGCGTTCTGGACCTCGGTCGCGCACGCCTCCCCCCTGGTCGTGGGGGTGAACTGCTCGCTGGGCGCCGAGGAGATGCGCCCGCACGTCGCCGAACTGTCGCGCCTGGCCGGCACCTACGTGGCCTGCCACCCCAACGCGGGGCTGCCCAACGCCTTCGGCGGCTACGACCAGACGCCCGAAGAGACCGCCGGGCTGCTCGGCGAGTTCGCCGCGGCCGGGACGGTGAACGTCGTGGGCGGCTGCTGCGGGACCACGCCCGGCCACATCGAGCGGATCGCCGGCGCGGTGTCCGGACTCGAACCGCGCCGGGTCCCGGCGCCGCCCGAGCGGACCCGCCTCAGCGGGCTGGAGCCGTTCGAGATCGGCGTGGACACCGGTTTCGTGATGATCGGCGAGCGCACCAACGTCACCGGCTCGGCCCGGTTCCGTCGCCTCATCGAGGCGGGCGACCATCAGGCCGCCGTGGACGTCGCGCTGGAGCAGGTGCGCGGCGGCGCCAACCTCCTCGACGTCAACATGGACGCCGACCTGCTCGACAGCGAGCGGGCCATGACGACGTTCCTGAACCTGATCGCGACCGAGCCGGAGGTCGCCCGCGTCCCGATCATGATCGACAGCTCGCGGTGGAGCGTGCTGGAGGCCGGGCTCAGGTGCGTGCAGGGCAAGGGCATGGTCAACTCGATCAGCCTCAAGGAGGGCGAGGAGCCGTTCCTGGCGCAGGCGCGGCACATCCGCGACCACGGCGCCGGCGTGGTCGTCATGGCCTTCGACGAGCGGGGGCAGGCCGACACCGTCGAGCGCAAGGTGGAGATCTGCGGCCGCGCCTACGACCTGCTCACCCAGAAGGCGGGCTTCCCCGCCGAGGACATCGTGTTCGACCCGAACGTGCTGGCGGTCGCCACCGGCATCTCGGAGCACAACGGCTACGCCAAGGCGTTCATCGAGGCGCTGCCGCTCATCAAGGAGCGCTGCCCCGGGGTGCGGACCAGCGGCGGCATCTCCAACCTGTCGTTCTCCTTCCGCGGCAACGACGTCGTGCGGGAGGCGATGCACTCGGCGTTCCTCTTCCACGCCGTGCGCGCCGGGCTGGACATGGGCATCGTCAACGCCGGCCAGCTCGCCGTCTACCAGGACATCCCCGCCGAACTGCTGGAACTCGTCGAGGACGTCATCTTCGACCGGCGTCCCGACGCCACCGACCGGCTCGTCGCGTTCGCCGAGACGGTCAGCGGGAGCGGCACCCGCCGTACGGTGGACCTGTCCTGGCGCGACGCACCGGTGGAGAAGCGCCTGGCGCACGCGCTCGTGCACGGCGTGGCCGACTTCGTCGAGGAGGACACCGAGGAGGCGCGGCGGCAGGCGGCGCGGCCCCTCGATGTGATCGAGGGCCCGCTCATGGACGGCATGAAGATCGTGGGCGACCTGTTCGGCTCGGGGAAGATGTTCCTGCCGCAGGTGGTCAAGAGCGCGCGGGTGATGAAGCGCTCGGTCGCCTACCTGGAACCGTTCATGGAGGCGGAGAAGGAGCGGGCGCGGCTCGCGGCGGCCGGAGCGGATGACGCGAACGGCGCGGGCGGCGCGGACGGGACCGCGGCGCACGGTTCGGACGGCGGCGCAGCCGGCACGGCGGGTGACGCGGACGGCGCCGTGACCGGCGGCGCGGCGGACCTCGCGGCCGACACGAACCGCACGGACAACGCGAACGGCACGAGCGGCGGCACCGGGCGGGGCGGCGGCAAGGTGGTGCTCGCGACCGTCAAGGGCGACGTGCACGACATCGGCAAGAACATCGTGGGCGTCGTCCTGGGCTGCAACAACTACGAGGTCGTCGACCTCGGCGTGATGGTGCCCGCCTCGCGCATCCTCGACACCGCGGTCGCCGAGGGCGCCGACGCCGTCGGCCTGTCGGGGCTGATCACCCCGTCGCTGGACGAGATGGTCTCGGTCGCCGCCGAGATGGAGCGCCGCGGGATGAGGCTGCCGCTGCTGATCGGCGGCGCCACGACCTCGCGCCAGCACACCGCGGTCCGCATCGCCCCCGCCTACGGCGGCCCGGTGGTCCACGTGCTCGACGCCTCCCGGGTCGTCGGCGTGGTCTCCGACCTGCTGGACCCGGGCCGCGCCGAGGAACTGGACACGGCCAACCGCGCCGAGCAGGAGCGGCTGCGCGAGCAGCACGCCTCCCGGGAACGCAGCCCGATGCTGACGCTGGCGCGGGCCCGCGTCAATCCCGAGCGGGTCTCCTTCGACGACCTGCCCGTGCCCGCCTTCACCGGTGTCCGCGTCGTCGAGCCCGGTCTGACCGAGCTCCGCGAGATGATCGACTGGCAGTTCTTCTTCCTGGCCTGGGAGCTGAAGGGCAAGTATCCGGCGATCCTCGACCAGCCGGTGGCCCGTGAGCTGTTCGACGAGGCCAACGTGCTGCTCGACGAGATCGTCGCCGCGGGCACGCTGCGGGCGCGGGGCGTCTACGGCTTCTGGCCGGCCCGCTCCGAGGGCGACGACCTCGTGGTGGACGCCGGTGACGCCGCGGGCGGCGCCGTACGGCTGCCGATGCTGCGCCAGCAGACGGCCAAGCCCGAGGGGCGGCCCAACCGGTGCCTCGCCGACTACGTGGCCCCGGCCGGCGACCACCTCGGCGGCTTCGCGGTGACCGTGCACGGCGCCGAGGAGCTCGCCGCCGGGTTCGAGGCCGACAACGACGACTACCGGTCGATCATGGTCAAGGCCCTCGCCGACCGGCTAGCCGAGGCGTTCGCCGAGTGGATCCACCTGCGGGCGCGGCGCGAGTGGTACGAGCCGGACGCCGACCCGTCGCTCACCGACCTGCACGCCGAGCGCTTCCGGGGCATCCGCCCCGCGTTCGGCTATCCGGCGAGCCCTGACCACAGCCAGAAGCGCGATCTGTTCGACCTGCTGGGCGCCCGGCGGATCGGCATGGACCTGACGGAGTCCTTCGCGATGACCCCGGCCGCCAGCGTCAGCGGGCTGATGTTCGCCCACCCGGGGTCGCGGTACTTCACCGTCGGGAGGCTCGGCCGGGACCAGATCGAGGACTACGCGCTGCGGCGCGGCCTGCCGGTCGCCGAGATCGAACGCTGGCTGCGCCCCAACCTCGCCTACGGCGCCTGACCTCCCGGCCCTCCTCCGCCGCCGCCCGGGCGGCGCCGCCGTCCTCCCCCGGAATCCCGGGGCGGACGGCGGGAACCGTGCTCCCCGGTTGATCGTTCCAGCGGGTGGTTCACCATTCAGGACGTCACAGGGAGAGGAAGCCGTGATCTTCAAACGCATGTTGGGGGCCCTGGGGGTCGGGGGTCCGTCGGTGGACACGGTCCTGGCCACTCCGCGCGTACGGCCGGGCGGGCCGCTGCGCGGCGAGGTGCGGATCAAGGGCGGTGACTTCGACACCGACATCCAGTACGTCGCCCTGGGGCTGGTCACCCGGGTGGAGTCGGAGTACGGCGAGGGCGAGCACGTCGGCATGATGGAGTTCCTGCGCGCCGAGGTCTCCGGGTCGTTCCGGCTGCGCGCCGGCGAGGACCGCGTCATCCCCTTCGAGCTTCCCGTCCCGTGGGAGGCGCCGGTCACCGAGATCCACGGTCAGCGCCTGCACGGCATGGCGATGGGCGTGCGCACCGAGCTGGCGGTCGCCGGCGCGGTGGACAAGGGCGACATGGACCCGGTCGAGATCGAGCCGCTGCCCTCCCAGGAGGCGGTCCTGCGCGCCTTCGCCCAGCTCGGCTTCCAGTTCAAGAGCGCCGACCTGGAGCAGGGCCACATCTACGGCGCCGACCAGCGGCTACCGTTCTACCAGGAGATCGAGTTCTACCCGCCGCCCGCCTACTCGGGCCTGGTCAACGAGGTGGAGCTCACCTTCGTCTCCGGCCCCGGCGGCATGGACGTCGTCCTGGAGGCCGACCGGCGCGGCGGCTTCCACGGCTCGGGCGGCGACTCCTTCGGCCGCTGGCGCGTCGGCCACGACGAGGCCCTGCACCGCGACTGGGCCGCCGACATCAACGGCTGGCTGGCCGCCCTGTCCCAGCACGGTCACGGCGGTGCCCACGGACATGCCGGGCACGGGTACGGCGGGCACCACGACCCGTACGCCCACGGCGCGCACCACGACCCATACGCCCACGGCGGGCACCACGGCCACCAGGGTCATCACGGCGGGCCCGGCTTCGGGGCCGTCGCCGCCGCGGGCGCGGCCGGGCTGGTCGGCGGTTTCGTGGCGGCCGAGATCGTCGACGAGATCGGCGACACCTTCGAGGGCGACGACGACAGCGACTTCGGCGGCGGCGACTGGGGCGACGACTGACCCGAGCCCCGGCCCCGGACACCCGGGGCCGGGATCGGGCTCCGGGCCGGGGAAGCAGGACCGGGGCCGGGACCGGTGGAAGCGGCCCCGGCCCCGGATGACGGCCGGGGCCGGGGCTCGGATCCACCGAGACGGCCCGGCCCCGGCCCGGGGTGACGGCCACGGGACGCGGCCCGCCCCAGTCCGGCGGGCGGCGTCCCGGCCGTCCGGTGACGGCGCCGCCGGAGACCTTCGGGGGGAGACCTCCCCTCCGGGGCGCCGTACCGGGTCAGGGGTGGGCGACGAACCGCCCGAACCGGCCCCGGTGGTACAGCAGCGGCAGGCCCCGGTCGCGCACGCTCACCTCGGCGACCAGGCCGACGACGAGGATGTGGTCGCCCACGTCGACCGTCTGGTGTGGCAGGCAGACCAGGTGGGCGGAGACGTCCTGCAGCAGCGGCGCCCCGAGCGGCCCGGGACGCCATCGGGTGGGTTCGGCGAAGCGGTCGACGCCCTTGCTGGCGAACCGGGCCGCCAGGCCCGCCTGGTCACTGGTGAGGATGTTGACCGCGAAGTGGTCCGCGGCCCGCAGCCGGGGCCAGGTGGTCGAGTCCCGGTCCACGCAGAAGGAGACCAGCGGCGGCTCCAGGCTGACCGAGGAGAACGAGGTCGCGGTCAGCCCGGCCGGGACGCCCTCGCTCTGCGCGGTGATCACGACGACGCCCGCGGCGTGTACGGCGAGGGCCTGCCGGAACGTGTCGTGGTCCACGGACCGGTTCCACAGGGTCTCCGTCATGTCCCCGCTCCCTCCCTGAGCCGGATTCCCGTCCTTTCCCCGAGCGCCGCCGCCACCTGGGGGGCGACCCGGGCGGTCCAGCGCGCGAGGACCTCCCCGAGGTCCGGCAGCTCCGGCTCCAGGAGCGCCAGCCCCGGGGTGGGGACGTGCGCGCCGAGTTCGACCAGGAGGGGCCGCAGGTGCACCTCGACGGCGAGGGCGTGCCGGGGGTCGCCCATGACCAGCACCGGCAGCGCCGCGACCCCGGTCAGCGCGGCCGGGGGCAGCCGGTCGAGGAACGCCTTGAGCAGGCCGGTGTAGGTCCCCTTGTAGGTGGGGCTGGCCACCACGAGCACGTCCGCGCCCGTGACGAGCTCCAGCGCCACCTCCACGCCCGCGGACGGGCCGGGCGCGAGCAGCTGCGGCCCGAGCGCCGACAGGTCCACGACCTCGTGGGAGCCGTCGTGCCCGATCCGCTCCCCGATCGCCTCGGCGGCCGCGACCGCGGCGATCCGCGTCCTGGACCCTCCGCGGGGGTTGCCGACCAGCGTCACGACGGAGGTCACGAGGCCACCACCGCGTCCGCCGGGCCCACCGTACCCACCGGGTCCGCCGAGTCGAGCCGCCCACCGGCCGGGGGCCGCGCGCGGCGGGAGGCCGGCCGGGGCAGGTCGTAGTTGTCGCGCAGCGTGCGGCCCTCGTACTCCCGCCGGAACAGGCCCCTGATCTGCAGTTCCGGCACGACGTGGTCGACGAAGTCCTCCAGGCCGCCCGGCAGGACCGGCGGCATGACGTTGAAGCCGTCGGCGGCGCCGTTCTCGAACCAGAGCTGGATCTCGTCGGCGATCCGCTCGGGGGTCCCGGCCAGGACCCGGTGCCCCCGCCCGCCCGCGAGGCGGCCGAGGAGCTGCCGCACGGTCAGGTCCTCCCGGCGGGCGAGGTCGATGACGAGCCTGCGGCGGCTCTGCGCCCCCTCCGTCTCGGCGGAGACGTCCGGCAGGGGACGGTCCAGCGCGTCCTCGGTCAGCTCGATGCCCACCAGGTGGGACAGCTGGGCCAGGCCGTACGCGGGGATGATGAGGTCCTGCAGCTCCTGCTCCAGCCGGCGCGCCTCCCGCTCGGTGGAGCCGATGACCGGGGAGATGCCGGGGAGGACCAGCAGGTCGCCCGGGTGCCTGCCGTACCGGGCGAGGCGGCCCTTGATGTCGGTGTAGAACGCCTGGGCGTCGGCGAGCGTCTGCTGGGCGGTGAAGACCGCCTCGGCGTACCGGGCCGCGAAGTCCTTGCCGTCCTCGGAGGAGCCGGCCTGCACCAGCAGCGGGTGGCCCTGCGGCGGGCGGGAGGTGTTGAGCGGGCCGCGGACCCGGAAGTGGGGGCCGTCGTGGTCGAGCGGGTGGATCCGGCCGGCGTCGGCGTAGAGGCCCCCGAGGCGGTCGCCGACGACGGCGTCGTCCTCCCAGCCGTCCCACAGCCCGGTGACGACGTCGAGGAACTCGGCGGCCCGGGCGTAGCGGTCGGCGTGGGCGGGGCGTTCGATCCCGAAGTTGCGCGCCTCGGCCTCGCCCGCGGAGGTGACGATGTTCCAGCCGGCCCTTCCGCCGCTGATGTGGTCCAGCGAGGCGAACTTGCGGGCCACGTGGAACGGTTCGTTGTAGGTGGTGGACACCGTCGCGATCAGGCCGACGTGGTCGGTGACCGCGGCCAGCGCCGCCAGCAGCGTCAGCGGCTCCAGGCCGCCCAGCGCGTTGTACCGGACGTCGCCCTGCAGGGCGAGGCTGTCGGCGAGGAAGACCGAGTCGAGCCGGCCCCGCTCGGCGATCCTGGCGAGCTGCTGGTAGTGCCGGACGTCGGTGAGGCGGGCGGGTTCGGTGCGCGGGTGACGCCAGGCCGCCTCGTGGTGGCCGACACCCATGAGGAAGGCGTTGAGGTGGAGCGTCCGGGTGGGCATCAGGTGGTCCTCCAGGTGGAAAATCGCCGCTCCACGGCGAGCAGGAGCAGGTTGAACAGCAGGCCGAGGGCGGAGATGGTGATGATCCCGGCGTACATGTCGGGGATGCGGAAGCTGAACTGGGCGTCCTGGACGAGGTAGCCGAGGCCGGCCTTGGCCCCGACCATCTCGGCGAACAGCAGGACGAGGATCGAGGAGGCGCCCGCCAGCCGGATGCCGGTGAAGATGGTGGGGACGGCCGCCGGGAGGATGACCTTCCGGAAGAGGCTGAGCGGGCCGAGCCCCAGGGATCGGGCCGACTTGACCAGCAGCGGCTCCACGGTCCTGACCCCGCTGACGGTGTTGAGCAGGACGGGCCAGGAGCAGGCGTAGAACACGAAGACGATCTTCGATGGCTCCCCCAGGCCGAGGATCAGGATGAACACCGGCAGCAGGGCCACCGCCGAGGTGTTGCGGAAGATCTCCAGGACCGGGCTGAGGAAGTCGGCGACCGGCCGGTACCAGCCGATGGCCAGCCCGAGCGGTACGGCCAGCACGACGGCCAGGCCGAACCCGGTGAGGGAGCGGACCAGCGACGCCTGGAAGTGCTCCAGCAGCTGCCCGCCGAGCAGCAGGTCGTACCAGGCGCGCAGCACCTCCGACAGCGGCGGCACGAAGACCGGGTCCACCGCCCCGGTGCGGGGCAGCACCTCCCAGGTCGCGGCGAGCAGCACCACGGCCGGCGCCCGCCGCGCGAGTGGGCCGAGCCGGACGCGGCGGCCGAGCCGGGCCAGGCCGGCGAGCCGGGCGGGCCGCGAGGTCTCCGGGCTCTCCGGGGCCTCCCGGGTCTCCCGGGTCTCCCGGATCTTCGGGCTCTTCGGGCTCTTCGGGCTTTCCGGCGCGGCGGGCGACACCGGCGCCGGGGCCGTGATCTGGGTCTGGGTCTGGGTCTGGGTCTGGGTGGCGGGCGATGCCGGGGCCGGGGCGTCGCCCCGGGCGGCTCCGGTCGCGGGTGCGGCCAGGATGTCAGTCAACGGTCCGCTCCTGTTCCCTGCCGGCGGCGACCTCGTTGCGCAGCAGGCTCCAGATGTGGTGGCGGTACTCGCCGAACACCGGGTCGGCGCGCAGGTCGCCCTCGCGCGAGTCGAACCGGACGTCGACGATCTCCTTGATCCGGCCGGGTCGGGAGGTCATGACCGCGACCCGCTGCCCCAGGTAGACGGCCTCGTCGATGCCGTGGGTGATGAACACGACCGTCTTGTGCGTCTTCTCCCACACCCGCAGCAGCTCCTCCTGCAGCGACTCCCGGGTCTGGGCGTCCAGGGCGGCGAACGGCTCGTCCATCAGCAGCACGTCGGGGTCGAAGGCGAGGCTGCGGGCGATCGCGACGCGCTGGCGCATGCCGCCCGACAGCTCGTGCGGGTAGCGGTGCTCGAACCCGGCCAGCCCGACCAGGTCCAGGTAGTGCCGGGCCCGCTCGCGCCGTTCCCGCCTCGGAACGGCCTTGGCCTCCAGCCCGAACTCGATGTTGGCCAGGGCCGTACGCCACGGGAGCAGCGCGTACTGCTGGAAGACGATGCCCCGGTCGAGGCCGGGACCGTCGACGGCGCGGCCGTCGATGAGGATCTCGCCGTCGGTCGGTGCGGTGAGCCCGGCGATCAGGTCGAGCAGGGTGGACTTGCCGCAGCCGCTCGGGCCGACGAGGGTGAGGAACTCCCCCTCGCGGACGTCCAGGTCCACCCCGGTGACCGCGGTGAACGGGCGGTCCGAGCCGCGGGTGCGGAAGACCTTGCCGACGTTCCGAATCCCGATCTTCGCCTGCGAGGGGGCGGCCGGTGTCCGGACTGAGGAGGGAGCGAGCGTGGCGAGTGGGTGACGAGGGAAGGCACCGGCTCGGAAGCCCCCGAGCCGCGACGCGTGGCGTCGCAGTGAGCCGAGCCGCGCGGCGGCGCCGTTCACGAGGGTCTCTCCCGCGGTGTCCCCGCCGGTGGCGTGCGCGCTCACGAGGTCCTCCCGTTCGCGAAGGGGTTGAACTCGTTGGTGTAGACGTCGGACGCCCTGACCTGGCCGGGCCTGATCTCGCCCTCGCGCCCCAGCCAGTCGATCCAGGTCTGGAAGTCCCTGTCGGAGATCGTCCCGCCCTGGGTGGCCACGCCGCTGCTCTTCCAGAAGCCGACCGTCGAGGGGTCCTCGTTACGGCCCCGCCGGGCGATGATCTCCCGGTACTTGGCGATCACCTCCTGGCGGGAGTGGGTGCGCGTCCACTCGACGGCCCTGGCGAACGCCTCCACGAACTTCCGGGTGGTGTCGGGGTTCTGCCGGATGAACCGCTCGGTCAGCACGACGCTGCCCGCGGTGAAGGAGCCGAACAGGTCGATGTCCTTGAACAGGGGGCGGATGCCGCCGCGTTCCAGGGCCTTCTCCCGCAGGATGCCGGACAGCGCGGCCACGTCGATCTGACCCTGGCGCAGCGCCTGCTCGGTGTTGACCGGCGGCACGACGACCAGCTCGACCTTGCCGATCTCCTGCGGGGTCAGGCCGCCGCGCTTGAGGTACTCCTTGAGCACGGCCTCCAGGTGGGCGCCCAGGGTGTTGACCCCGATCTTCTTCCCGATCAGGTCGCGGGGGCCCTTGATCGGCGAGTCGCCGGTGACGTAGTAGCCGACGTAGCTGTCGGTGTCGCTGCCGTAGTAGCCGACCACGGCCTTGATCGGGGCCTTGGCCGCCTTGAGCTTGACGATCGCGCCGTTGAACGCGCCGCCGAAGTCGGTCTGCCCGGTGGCCGCGGCCTGGATGTCCTGCGGGCCGGAGATGGTGTTGCCGATCCACTTCAGCCTGATCGGCCCGAGGTAGCCGAGCGCCTCGGCCAGTTCGGGGAAGGTGACGGCGCCGACGCTGCCCTGGTAGCGCAGCTCGGTCACCTCCGGCGCGCCGGGCTGGGAGGAGCCGGAAGCGGAGGCGGAGCCGCAGCCGGCGAGGGCGGCGACGAGAAGGAGGGACAGAAGGGCGTGTCTGGTTCTGATCACGGGGGTGGTTCCTCGTGGAGGGGCGCGCTCGCGCGGCGCCGTGCCGCGGGCGGGGCGCGCCGGGGGAAGACGATGAGGGGGAGGACGCGTGGGCGTCGTCGGCCACGCGGGGACGCGAGGGTTCGGATGCGGCGGCAGGCCGGGCGTGCGCCCTCGTGGAGTGCGGTTGGACGCCGGTGATCCGCGATCAACGACACTGCGCGCTGGCGACGTGGCAGAAGTCCACGTGCGAGCGACGCGTCAGGTGAAGCCCCAGGCTCATGTCCTCGAACCTACGATCCCCCGCCGGATAAGTCAACTTTTCCTACTAGGATTGCATGAAATTAGGCGGGCCCTGTCCGGAGCGACGCGCCCGCCGGGAGCCCCACGACCACTGCGGCCGTTCCCGGACCGGAGACGTGACGGCCGCCCTTCAGCCGCCGTGGCCGCCGTCGCGACGCAGCACCGCGGGCGGCGCGGGGATGGCCGGGAACGGGTTGTCGGGCAGCAGGATGAGCCGCCGGGTCCCGCCCTGCAGCGCGGCGTCCAGGTGCAGCAGCGCGGCGCCGATGCCCGCCGCGCCCACCATGTAGCCGGTGTCGGCCGACACCTCGCCCGGCCGCAGCCGCCGGTACGCCTGGTACCAGCGCAGGCCCAGCCCGTCGTGGCCGTCCGCGCGGCCGATCAGGTCGTCGGCGAGCTCGCGGGCGAACTCCAGGTACGGCTCCCGCCCGGTCTCGGACCACAGCCCGACGAACAGCTCCAGCAGGCCGGCGGTGCCGCAGCACTGGCAGGCCGAGTTCCAGAACCCGGCCGTGCGCCGGTACGGCACGCCGCTGTGCATGACGCCGCGCGCCAGCCGCTCCACCCACATCAGGTCGGACGCCTCGCCCGTCACCCGGTACAGCTCGTGGAACATCCTCGCCACGCCGGCCGAGCCGGAGCAGAACCCGAGGTAGTGCAGGCCGCGGCCCTCCGGCAGGTGGTGCGGGACGACGGCGCACTCGCCGCTGACGACGCTGACCGCGCGGACGAAGTCCGCCCCCCGCCGCGCCGCCTCCAGGAACCGCACGTCGCCGGTGACGCCGTACAGCCGGGCGAGCAGGAAGGCGGTGCCGGCCGTACCGGACAGGAAGCCCGGGGTGACCGCGTCGGCGGGCAGGCCGGGGCAGTCGCCGAAGAGATGGCCGGGCACCGGCTGCCCGGCGATGCGCTCGCCCGCCTCGACGGCCAGCTCCTCCAGGGCGGGCGCCCCGAGGACGGCGGCGGCGTGCAGCAGGCCCAGCACCACCCCGCCGTCGCCTCGCTGGGCGGGCTCGCGCGACCAGCCGACGCCGCCGCGCACGGGACGCGCGGCGCGGACGATCCGGCCGGCGGCGGCCAGGGCCGCCTCCCCGAACTCCTCGTCGCCGAGCACCCAGCCGGCCTGCGTCAGCGCGAACACCGTGCCGGCCAGGCCGTGGTAGAGGGAGACGTCCCGCTGCTCCGGCCAGGTGGCGGCGAGGTGGCGGGCCCCGGCACGGGCGTCCTCCAGGTACGCCTCGTGGCCGGTGGCGGCGGCGAGCTCCAGGAAGAACAGCACGATGCCGGCCGCCCCGGCGTAGAGCGAGCCGGGCTCCGGGGAGAGCGCCGACCTGCCGCGGGCGTCGGGGTTGGCCCGCCAGTGCCGCCCCCGTTCGTCGTCGACGGCCGCCGAACGGATCCAGCGGCCGGCCATGATGGCGGCGGTCAGGGGCGTCTCGGCGCGGGCGCTCGATGAGCGCGTCGGATCCAGGCCCATGTTTAAACTATCCCACAAAATTGGTAGGGAAGACCGGTATTCGTCACGGCGTACCGAGAGGACGACGATGCCCCTGCCCGACTTCCTGATCGCCGGCGCTCCCAAGGCGGGGACCACCGCCCTGCACGCCGCGCTTCAGCGCCATCCGGAGCTCTACCTGTCCCCTGTCAAGGAGCCGAAGTTCTTCCTCACCGACGGTCCGCCGCCGACGCGCGGCGGGCCCGGCGACGTCCAGACCTACCGCGAGCACGTCTGGCGGCGGGAGGACTACGAGGCGCTGTTCGCCGCCGCCCCGCCGGGGACCCTCAGCGGCGAGGCCACCCCCTTCTATCTCTACGACCGCGCCGCGCACCGGCGCATCCACGACGCCGTACCGCACGTCCGGTTCGTCGTCGTGCTGCGCGACCCGGTCGAGCGGGCGCACTCCAACTGGACCCACCTGTGGTCGGCGGGCCTGGAGCCGATCGGCGACGTGGTCCGCGCGTGCGCCGAGGAGGACCGGCGGGTCACGGCCGGCTGGGCCCACTTCTGGCACTACGTGCGGCTCGGCCGGTACGGCGAGCAGCTCGCGCACCTGCTCACGCTGTTCCCCCGCGAGCAGGTGCTGGCCTTCCGCTACCGGGACCTGGTGGACCGGCCCGCGGTGACGCTGGACCGCATCTGCGCCTTCCTCGGCGTACGGCAGGGCCTGCTCGCCGAGGTGCCCCGGGAGAACGTGACCGCCCATCCCGACGCGGGCCGCAGGCACGCCCTGCTGTCGGCCGCCGCGCGGGCCGGGGCACTGGCCGGGCGCTTCCTGCCCGGCAGGCTGGGCACGGCGCTGGCCGAGCCGATCGAGGGCCTGCTCCAGCGGCGGGGCGACCCGCGGCGCCCGCTCACCTGGGAGCAGCGGCAGCGGCTCATCCCGTACTTCGCCGACGACGTCGAGCTGCTCCAGCGGGTCACCGGTGAGGACTTCGGCGACTGGCTCAGGCCCCGGGACCGCTCCGGCGGCCTGGTCGGCGGGCGCCCTCCCGGCCAGCGCCAGGCCAGGAACGGCCGCGTCCCCCCGGGGGATCCCCGGAGGGTGCCCGGCTGACCCGGGGACCGGCCCGCGCCGGGGCCCCCGAACGGTCGGAACGGGTCCCGACCGGCCGCGGCGGAACCCCGGTGCGGACCCGGGCCCCGAACGGACGCGGCGGGCCGGCCACTCCCTCGGCCGGCCCGCCCGTCCCGTGCGCAGGGGCGCGACCCGACGCGCCCCGGCGCGGCTCATGCGCTCAGCGCGGTCCCGTGCGCCCGGCGCGGCTCCGTGAACGCGGTCCCGTGCGCTCAGCGCAGCTCCGTGCGCAGCTCGTGCGCGCCGTCGGCGCGGGTGTACTCGTAGTACAGCCGCGTGCCGCCCCCGGGCAGGTCGACGATGTCGAGATAGCGCAGGCCACCGCCCCGGTACGGCGAGACCGCGGCCGGGCGGTCGCCCACGGCGGCCAGCGCGGCCGGGTCCCACCCCTCCGCGACGCCGGTCCGCTCCTCGTAGTTCTCGGCCGCGCTCGCCCGGCCGTCGTAGAAGGCCAGCACCCGGCCGGCCGAGAAGCGGACCGCGGAGACCCGGACGCCCCGGCCGTCCCAGGTCCCCGGACGGCCGCTCAGCGCCGTGCCCTGCCAGGTCCATTCGAGGCCGTCGGCGCTGGTCGCGTACCCGGTGACCATCCGGTCGGCCTCCTCGGGGTCCTCCAGCGGGTGGCAGGAGGCCCACAGGTGCCACATCCCGTCCCGCCACAGGATCACCGGGTCCTTGACCCCGGTCTTGGGGTCGCCGGGCAGGACGGTCGTGCGCCGACGGGGGCCGAAGCCCGCCGGGTCGTCGGCCTCCAGCACCTCCACCCGCCAGTGCTTGGTGCCGTACGTGGCGCAGCTCAGATACAGCCGCCAGCGCCCCTCGGGGGTGCGCACCAGGGCCGGCCGCTCCAGGGACTCGGTGTCCATCTCCTCCTGGGTGATCGCCAGGATGTTCTCGAAGCGCTCGCCGTCGGCGGAGCGCGCCACGACGACCGCGTAGCCGCGCCCCTCCCCCACCGGCCTGCGCAGCCGGTAGGCCAGGTGGATCAGGCCACCGCCCGCCACCGCGCTGGGCGCGCCGGCCCAGTGCCCCTCCCGCGGGAGCGGCGGCGCGACCGCGACGGCCGAACGTCCGGGGTCGGGCAGCAGCCCCGCGAAGCGGGAGGCGTTCTCTTCGATCGACATGGGCACGACGTTAGGCCGCGGCCGGGAAGCAGTCATGGATGTCCACCCTCTCTTGGGGGACGCCATGCTATTCCATGGATTTCCTATTGACTTACTGGGAAATGCGGGTCAGGGTCGGAGCACGCCCACCGGCGAAAGCACGAGCGGGGCCGGGGGCTCCCCGCCCGTGCCGATGCGGCCCCCGGGCCGCGGAAAGGCGACCCTCGTGAGCGAGCAGGAACCGCCGACCGGCGGTGAGAGCCGTACCGCCCTCCCCGAGGACCGGGCCGCCACGATCCTCGGCCTCGGCCTCGGCCTCGTCCTGCTGTTCGGCGGCTTCACCGTGACCGGGTGACCGGCCGCCCTCAGGACCCTTCGGCCGGCCGCCGGCCGAAGGCGTGGCGGAGGGTGTACTCGGCGGTGGCGAAGTCGCCGCCCTGGAGCGGATCGGAGGCGAAGTGCTCCGCCACCCCGGGGATCCGGTCGGCGTACGCCTCGGCGTCGTCGAGAGGGTGGTAGCCGAGCCCGTCGTCGAGCTCCCAGAACCGGCGGGTGTTGGCCGACACCGCGTACGCGGCGGTGAAGGTGACGCCGGGCCGGGTCAGCGCGGCCCAGACGAACCCGGCGCAGTCGCGCGGGCTCAGCCAGGTGGCGAGGTGCCGCGGCTCGCTCGGCTCGGGTTCGAGGCTGCCGATGCGCAGGCACACCACCTGCAGGCCGAACTTGTCGGCGTACAGCCGGCCCAGCGCCTCCACCGCGACCTTGCTGACGCCGTACAGCCCGTCGGGGCGGGGCGGCGCCGACGCCGATACCTGCTGCGCGGCCGGGTAGCAGCCGGTCAGCCGGTTGCTGCTCGCCAGCACCACGCGCCCGACCCCCGTACGGCGCGCCGCCTCCAGCACGTGGTGGGTGCCCAGGACGTTGCCGTCCAGAAGATCGGCGAGCGGCGCCTCGTCCGGCACCCCGGCCAGGTGCACGACCGCGTCCGCGCCCTCGATGACCGAGGCCGCGTCCTCGATGCCGTCCAGGTGGGCCCGGCGGACCTCCTCATCCGGCCCCTGGGCGGTCAGCGGCTCGCGGTCGACCGAGACCAGGCGGCGCAGCCGGCGCCGCAGCGGCTCGCGCAACACGGACCCGACCCGTCCGGCGGCGCCGGTGAGCACGACTCTCTCCACTGTCATGGACCGGGAGTATGCCAGCGGCCACCGACATCTCCGATCATCAGGGTGCCGTGCGGTCGTCCCGTCGCGCCGCGATCCCAGGCCCTAAAGCCGCGGATCGCCCGCCGGGCGCGCGGGCGAGTCCGGGATCGCCCCGACGTACGCCCAGGCGCCCGCCTCGCGGACGAACCGGCTGTGCTCGTCGAGCCGCCCCTCGGCGCCGCGCTCGACGTAGTGGGCGCGGAAGCGCACGGTGCCCTCGGTGTGGAACGCGCTGCCGCCGGTCGTCTCCAGGACCTCCAGGCCGGTCCACCGCAGCGAGCGGTCGAGGTCGAGGCGCGGCGGCCGGGTCCGCGGATGCCAGGTCCGCAGGAGGTACCCCGCGTCGCCGACGCTGAAGGCGCTGTACCGCGAGCGCATGAGCGCCTCCGCGGTGGGCGCGGCGCCCTCCCCCCGGTGCAGCCGCCCGCAGCAGTCGCGGTAGGGCGCGGGCAGCCCGCACGGGCAGGGACCGGCGGATGCGGCGGACGGGCGCGGAGAGCGTGAGCTGCGTCGGGACACGTCCCCATTGTGCCCGCCGCCGCGACCGCGCCGGTTCCCGGCGGAGGGCGACGGGACGGGGCCGGCAGACCCGGTCGAGGGCACCGTGACCGGTCAGAGCGGGAGCCGGGCCTCACCGAAGACGTCCGCCCACGTCCTCACCGTCAGGGCAGGGTCCAGGTGACCCTTCGTTTCAAGGACCCGTGCGTGTCATAGGACCGAGCCCAGCCGAGGGTCTCGAACCGGCCGTTCTCCTGGTTGATCCACTTATCCTCGCGGTTGAAGTTGTAGCGGTCGTAGGCGTGAACGGTGATGTCCATGGTGGCCTGGTCACCGTCGATCCGGACGTCCGCGCTGCCCCAGATGGAGTGGCGGCCCAGCGCGAACTCCCAGTTCTTGGTCTCCGTCTGCTTGATCGCCGCCGGCTCGCCGGTCATCTGGAAGTCCCGCTGTCCGGTCTCCCGGTGGATGCGCTCGACGTTCTCCTGGGCACGGCGGATCTCCGCGTCCACGGCGTCGCGGATCAGCTTGTCGTCGCGGTACGCCTTGTCGTAGTCGATGCGGTAGTCGCTGCCGTCGCCCTCCAGGTAGTGCTTGAAGGTGGCGGCCGCCTCGTCGAACCCCGGCGTCGCCTCCTCGGCGAGTTGCAGCGCCCGCCACTTGTGCCAGGCCGCCTGGTCACCGAGCGAGGGTTCGGCGTCCGGGTCGTACGGCCAGGGATCGTCGTAGGGGATGCCCGGGTCCCGGGGCGGCCCGAGGTCGTACCGGCCGTTACGCGGGCCCTCCTCGGGACTGTCCAGGGGCGGGCGCGGGCGGCTCTCCGGCTGCCCCTCCACCAGCCAGGCCACGCCCGCGGACGAGGCGGCCAGGCCCTTGACCCCGTACACGCGACGCAGCGGCGAGACCGCCGGGCGGACCGGGAACGACGGGGGCTTGGCGTGCAGGATGCGGCGCAGGCGGGTCTCCACGGCACGGATCAGCCTGCCGCCGAAGTATCGTTCGAGCCTGCCGCGCAGCGTCGCCACGGCCTTCCTGGCGAACGTCCGCAGCATCATGACGAAGCCGCGCGCCTGGAGCGCGGCGAGCCCACCGGAGATGACGGCCATGGACGCCGCCCAGATCAGGGCGAGCAGGACGTAGGTCGCCAGGAATATCAGGACGGCCTTGACGATCTCGATGATCCGGGCGAACAGGTCACAGCCGTCCGCCAGGGCGTGCAGGGAGACGGCGAGGCTCTGCAGGTGGCCGGATCGCGCGTCGTCGGCGTGGTAGTCGGCCCAATGGCCGGTCAGCGCGTCGATGTGGTCGCCGGCGTTGTTCCGGGCCGCGTGGCCGACGGCCCCGTGCGCCGCCGGGATCGTCTGGCCGTCGAGGGCGACGGCGCACGCGCGCAGGGCCGCCCCGCAGGCGCGGATATGGTCTTCGTCCTCCGGCGGCCAGCGCACACCGAGCAGACCGAACGGGGCCTGCAGGTCCGGGGACAGGGTCAGTGCCATGTGCGCCTCAGACCGGTCGGACCGGCCGGCCGGCGCGGGGTACGCCGGGGCCCTGCACGGCGGAGTCGAGGCTCTGCACGGCGGCGGCGGAGTCGGCCTCCGTCAGGCGGAGATCGTCGGCCATGGCGCGGACGCCGTCGCCGGTCTGGTGGAGGTTGGAGTGCAACAGACGGCAGACGTCGTCGAGCAGGTCGCCGAGCCGGTCCATCGCCGCCCCGGTGGGGGTTCCGCCCCACGCCGTGTCCCCCGTGCCGCGCACGGTCGCCAGCAGGCCACCGGTGCGCCGCTCGAAGTCGGCCGCGGCATCCAGCAGGCCCTGACCGGCACCGACCAGCGACGACCGATCGAAGCGCAACACCTCGGTCATCCGGTGTCCCCTTCGTCCCAACGACAACCGCTAACGATCTTACTTCGGCCGGCGTGGACGGCGCGCCCCGCGGCCCATCGCGCCAGGATGATCATTTGTTCTACGCTGTCCGACCATGAGCAGCGAAGCGAGCATGGACTTCGGCGCGGTCGGCAAGCTGGCCGAAAAGGTGGGCGAGGCCCACAGGTCCATCACGCGGGGACGGGAGGCCCTCTCCGGCGGTCCCGGAGCCGTGACCTACATCCCCGTGCCCAGCGTTCCGGGTTCCAACGCGTTCGGGGGCACGAGCGGGGCCGTCTCCGCCGGTTCCGCGCACGCCGATCTGCAGGCGTCGGCCGACGGCTTGGCGGAGATCCTCATCGGCGTGCTCCGTTCCGACGAGGGCAGGCTCCACAAGGTCATCAAGGCGTTCAGGGAGCTGGACGACGAGATCGCCGACCGGCTGTTCGCCGGGGCGAACAAGTCCTTCGACGTCTACAGCGCTCACGTGCACAGCCACGGCCTGCACGGGTACGACGACTTCGTCCGCACCGGCCAGATCGACAGACTCCACGAGGCCATGAACCGCGGACCGTCGCTGCTGGGCGCCGACCTCAACGTCGTGACGCACAACGGGGACAACCCGAAGAACAACTCCTCCGGCAACGCGATCCACGACTTCAAGAACGAGGGGTACACGGTCTACTCGGGCGCGGCCGACGAGACCGGCAAGGTCGTCGGCACGTCTCCCTCCGGCACCCGCATCGACCATGTCGCGGGGTCGCCGGCCTTCGATCTGAGCGGGCAGCCGGTCCTGGTCGACGGGGCCACCTCCGACCATGACGCGCAGCGGGTCGACGTGGACGTCCCCAACTGGTAGGCGGCGTCACCGGGGCCTGATCCGCACCTCCGTCCCGGCCGCGGATCGACCCTCGCCGTCGTCGATCCGCCTGTCGCCCGCGCCGGGCTCGTTGGCGGGCACCGTGATGCTGCCGCCGTCGACGTCCAGCTTCACCTTCTCGTTGTCGCCGGCCCCCTCGATGACGTCGCCCTCGCGGACGAGCACGGCGTTGCCGAACGGCGCGTTGATGACGTCTCCGATGATGGGCCAGTCATCGCTCGCGTGGTACTTCTTGCTCGCCTCCTCGAACCTGACCTCCCAGTTGTCGCCGGTCCGCTCCTCCAGCTCCTCCTCCAGGTCGAAGGTGTTGTGCCGGAAGACCTCCTGGATGGTGGCGACGTCCGCGTCCTGGTCGGCGATCACCTGGGCGATCTTGGGGATGTCACCGGAGTCGGTGCCGCTCGAGTCGCCGGGTGAGTTGCCGGCGCCCTGGCCGATGTTGAGGTTGAGCAGGCGCAGCGTGCGCGGCTTCCATTCCTTGGCTATCAGCTCGAACTGGTTCTCGTAGAACTTCATGTCGCGCTTCTTCTCCGCCAGCACTCCGTCCACCCGGTCGCGGATCTCCTGCGCCACGCTGATCGCGCCGGTGACCAGGCCCGCCTGTTCGGCGTCGCGCGGGCGGAAGGTCAGGCTGTCGAGGCCGGTGACCGTGGGCACCGCGCTGAGCTTTCTGCGTTCGTCGTCGAGGAGCCCCTGCTGCACACGCAGCACCGTGGCGGTGTAGGAGAGGAGGTCGGCGACGTTGGCGGCCCACCGGCCGAACCGCTCCACGTCGGCGGTGAGCCTCTTGCGATAGTCGTTGAACGAGGCGGCGGTGTCGCCCGTCCAGTCCTCCTTGGAGAACACCGCGTGCGCGGCGTCGTTGATCAGGCCCTCCGCGCTGCCCACTTCGGCCCCGAGGCTGCGCCACGTGCCGGCCAGGATGTCCAGGCGTGCCGGATCGGTCTTCAGATCCCACAGGTCCGCGGTGGTGATCGGGTCGGGTTCGGTCATGAATGCCTCCTCGGTACGGGGACCGGCGCACCAGGCTTACACCCCTTCGTGATCTTCGCAAGATCACGGACCGGACCGCGGCGCCTGACAGGCATGGCCCGCCGTACGGGCTCCGGGAGCCGGGGTGGCATGCTCGTCGGAACGACGAGGGACGGCGGACGGCCGGGCGCGCGGCGGGTGAGAGACGCGGAACGCGCGGGCGGCGGAGAGGGGAACTGCGATGCGTACCTGGCTTACCGAGCGGTTCGGGATCGAGGTGCCCGTGGTGGGCGCGCCGATGGCCGGCGTGGGCGCGGGGCGCCTGGCCGCGGCCGTGTCGGCGGCCGGGGCGCTGGGCATGATCGGCGTCCCCTCCGCCGCGACGGCCGAGTGGATCGCCGAGCAGGCCGCGATCACGGGCGGGGCCGGCCGGCCGTACGGGATCGGGCTCCTGGCCTGGACGCTGGACGGCGACCCCGCCCGGCTCGACGCCGTCCTCGACGCCCGGCCGAGCCTGGTGTCGGTGAGCTTCGGCCCGTACGCCGGTCACATCGAGCGGCTACGGCGGGCCGGGATCACCGTGGTCACCCAGGCGGGCACCACCGACGAGGCGCGCGCCGCCGAGCGGGCCGGGGTGGACGCCGTGGTGGCGCGGGGCTCCGAGGCGGGCGGACACGGGCGTGGCGACGTGGCGACCCTGCCCCTGCTGCAGAGCGTCCTGGATGAGGTTCGGATCCCGGTCCTCGCCGCGGGAGGCGTCGCGACCGCCCGCGGGCTGGCCGCCGTGCTCGCCGCGGGCGCCGCCGGTGCCTGGGTGGGCACGGCGTTCATGGGCTGCGTCGAGACGACGCTCCCGGACGCGGCCACCGGGCGGGTGCTGGCGGCCGGGGAGACCGACACCGCCTACGGCCGGGTCTTCGACGTCGTCCAGCGGCTCGCCTGGCCGCCGGAGTACGGCGGGCGCGCGCTGCGCAACGCGTTCTTCGACCGGTGGGCGGGCCGGGAGGAGGAGCTCGCCTCGGACGAGGAGGCGCGCGCCGAACTGGAGGCGGCCCGCCGGTCCGGCGACTACGACACCGCCTACGTCTACGCGGGCCAGGCGGTGGGGATGGTGCGCCGGCGGCGGACCGCCGCCGAGGTGGTCGCCGGGTTCGCCGAGGCGGAACGGCTCCTGCGCCGCTTCGCCACCTGACCGGCTCCGGCGCGTCAGCGGCTCTCGGCGGCCACGCGCAGGCCCAGGGCGATGAGGACCGTGCCGCTGACCGCGTCCAGCCGACGCCGGATCACCGGGCGGCGGAACCACGCGCCGGCCCGCCCGACCGCGGCCGCCAGCGCCAGATACAGAACGGTCTCGATGGCCACCTGGAGCACGGCGAGCAGCGCGGTCGTGGCGAACAGCGGCCGGTCGGCCGGTACGAACTGCGGATAGAACGCGATCATGAAGGCGGCGGCCTTCGGGTTGGCCAGCATCACCACCGATCCCTCGCCGAACGCCCTCCACCAGGTCAGCGCCGAGCCGCGCTTCGGTTCCCCGGCCGCGACCTCCTCGGCCGCCCCGTCCGTCCCGCGGTCGCGCCACGCTGAACGCCAGGTCTTGATCCCGAGGTACAGCAGGAAGGCCGCGCCCACCACGCGCAGGACGAGGAAGGCCACCTCCGAGGCGGCCACCAGGGCTGCGAGCCCGGCGGCGGCGAGCAACGCCCACAGGTACAGGCCGACCTCCAGGCCCAGCACCGTGGGCACCGCGCCGGAGAAGCCACGCAGGGCCGCGCGGCGCAGGATCAGCGCCATCGCCGGGCCCGGCGAGGCGGAGATCAGCACCACGGCGAGGACGAAGGCGGGCAGAGAGAAGCTGAGGTCCATGAGGTTCATCATGGTTGTGCGCGTACCGCCTGCTCAACGCGTTTTGCGCAGAGCACGGCGGCTGGGGCGGGAGCGGCGAGGCGCCCTCCGTCAGGGGCGGCGGCCGGCGAAGCAGAGGAACCTCGTCCGCGGGTCGGCGCCGGCCGGAGGTTCGACCGCCGGGGAGAAGGCGCCGGTGGCCTGCAGCGCGGCGTAGTGGGGACGCAGCGCCTCGTAGGTCCGGACGACGGCCTCGGCGTCCAGGGTCTCGTCCCCGCCGACGGCGCGGGCCAGATCCCAGGTGTGCACGAGCAGTTCCAGGGCGCCGATCACGTCGACCGCCTCCGCCACGGTGACGGCGCCGATGGGGGCGCGGAAGCCCGCGGCGGCCAGATCCGGATCAGCGAGTACGGCGAGCACGCCCGCCCGGCACTCGGCGAAGGCGGCGGCCAGGTCGGCGTCCGGGGCCACCTCCGGGGCGCCGGCCATGCCGGAGACGCCCACGCCGTGCGCCGGTTCCGGGCGGGTGCCGCGCACCGCCGCGACGATCCCGCGGTGCCCGTTGACGACGTGCGCGACGACGTCGCGGGCCGTCCACCCCTGGCAGGGGCTGACGGCGTCCCATCTGTCGCCGGGCGTCGCCTCGATCCGGGCCAGGAAGCCGTCCGCGAGCCGGCCGTATCTCTCCGCGATGTCGGACATCGTCATCCTTTCGTATGCCCCGGCCGTCCGGCCGCGAGGTCCGCGCCCAGGTCATCCGGGAGGCTCCTCCGGTCGTCCGGGAAAGGGAGACGGTCCAGGACGTCCGCCAGGGCGGGCACGACGCGGGACCGCCAGCCGCCGCCCATGATCGTGTGGACCCGCCGCTGGAGCGGATCGTCCGGGCCGAAACCCTCGTGCGCCAGGAACAGCCGGGTGCCCGTGCCCTCCGGTTCCAGGGTCCAGGTGACCGTCCAGTCGACGCCGGCCCCGTCTCCGGGGTCGGCGTCGCGCCAGCCGAGGCGGAGCATCCGCCCGGGGGTGAAGGCCAGCACCTCGGCCTGGACGACGCCGGAGAACCCTGTTCCGGGCATCGCGACGCCGCGCATGGTGTAGCGGTGCCCGACCTCCAGCCGGAAGTCGCCGGGCATCAGCCATCTGGCGATCAGCTCCGGCTCGGTCAGCGCCCGCCACACCTTGGCCGGCGGGTGCGGCAGGAACTGGTCGAGGTGGAGGACGGTCAGGTCGTCGCCGGTCATCGGTGCCTCCGGGGGAAGCCCGCCGCCCCGGGCGGGGACGGTCGGGATGGTCAGGATTCGTCCAGGTCGTCGAGCAGGTCGCGCAGCCCGGTGAGCTTCTCGCGCCAGAACCGCTCGAACGGGTTCAGCCACTCCCGCACCTCGTGCAGCGGGACCGCCTCCAGCCGGTAGAGCCGCTGCCGGCCCACCTTTCGTTCGCTGACCAGCCCGGCCTCCCGCAGCACCCTCAGGTGCTCGGAGAGGCTGGGGCGGGCCATGTCGAAGCGGCCGGCGATCCGCTGGACGGGCTGGGGACCCTCCTCGCGCAGCAGCCGCAGCACCTCCCGGCGCACCGGGCTGGCCAGCGCCGCGAAGACCCGGTCCCCGGCCATGTCCGCGGCGTCCGCCGACGCGCCGCCGCCTGGCCGGGCGGACCCGGCGCGTGTGTCGGTCACGCGCCCACTATAGGTAGGAAATCTCCTACCTATCAAGTCGGCCCCGCCCGCCCGGCGCGGGCCGGGTGCGCGGCCGCGTCGCCCGGGGACGTCAGGTGAGGCAGCCGACGTGCGCCAGCGCCTGCTTCAGCAGGACGCCCTGGCCGCCCGCCATCTCCTGCTGCACCATCGGCGACGCCGCCTCCTGCGGGGTGAACCAGACCAGGTCGAGGGCGTCCTGGCGGGGACGGCAGTCCCCGGCGACCGGGACGATGTAGGCCATGGAGACCGCGTGCTGGCGGGGGTCGTGGTAGGGCGTGACGCCCTCGGTCGGGAAGTACTCGGCGATGGTGAACGGCTGCGGCGAGGGCGGGACGCGGGGCAGCGCCACCGGGCCGAGGTCCTTCTCCAGGTGGCGCAGCAGCGCGTCGCGGACCCGCTCGTGGTGGAGGACCCGCCCGGACACCAGGGCGCGGCTGACCGTCCCGTCCGATCCGATGCGCAGCAGCAGGCCGACGTGCGTGACCACCCCGGTGTCGTCGACGCGCACGGGCACGGCGTCGACGTAGAGGATCGGCATCCGCGCGCGCGTCAGCTCCAGTTCCTCGGGGGAGAGCCAGCCGGGCGTTGTTTCGGTCATTTCGGTCATTGGTCGATCGTACGTCGCCGCAGGCCGCGGGGCACGGCGGCTCCCTGGCTCCCCCCGCGTCCCGCGCCGGCGGGCAGCCGGGTCCCGGTGACGGTCGCGGAGGCGCCGCCGGGCCGCCGGGGGCAGCGGGGACCGCGGAGCGGGCGGGTCAGTCGTTTCCAACCGGGTCACAAGTTCCCGCGGCCACCGTGAGGAGGACATTCCCGGACGACGAGGAGCAGCCATGCGAGTGATCAGACGTATCCGGATGGCGGCCACGGTGCTGGCCGTACCGTTCCTGCTGGCCATGACGAGTGATGTGACGGAGGCCGGCATCCGCATCGCCAACCACTGCGAGCCGTCCCTTGACGAGGACTGACGGTCTCCTGGGCCGCCGCCGGGCCCGTGTGGTCCGGCGGCACATCCTCCGGGGCGCCCACTGCCTGCGGCGCGGCTGGTACGCCGAGGGCGAGCGGTGGGCGCGGCGGGCGGAGGAGGTCGCGCACCGGATGGATCCCGCCGGGCATCCGGCGCTCATGGTGGAGCTCGCGTCACTGTGGCACGGGCTCATCCGCTACCGGCCGGCGCGCGAGTGCGCCCTGCGGGTGGCGGGTCCGCTGTCGGCCGCGCCGCCGGGCCCGGGGCGTGACGGGCCGCTCGTCGACGCGCTGGTCCTGCTGGGCGACGTCGAGCGCAGGCTGGCACGGTACGGCCGGGCCGAGGCGTACCTGCGCCGCGCGGAGGAACTGGCCGGCGAGGCCGACCGGCGGCGGCTCGTGGCGGTGCGCCTGGCCCTCGGGGTGCTGTGCAAGGAGACCGGACGGCACGGCGAGGCGGAGGTCTTCTACCGGGAGGCGCTGGCCCTGCTGGAGCGGCACGGCGGTGACCCGCTGGCGCGGGCCGACGCGCTGCACAACCTCGCCGGACTCGCACACGCCCGGCGCGAGGCCGGCGGGGAGCGGCACATCCGGGCCGCGATCGGCATCCGGCGGGCGGTGCTGGGCCCCCGGCACGTCCAGGTCGCCGCCGACCTCACCGTGCTGGGCGCGCTGCTGACCGAGCGGGGCGACCTCGACGAGGCGGAGGACGCGCTGCGCCGGGCCGATGACATCCTCCGCGAGCGCCTGGGCGACGACCACTACGAGGTGGCGGTGTGCCAGGTGAACCTGGCGCGCCTGGACGCCCTCCGGGGCCGCGCCGACGAGGCGGCGCGGCGCCGGCGGGACGCCCTGCGCGTCAAACGCCTCACCCTCGGCCCCGACCACCCGGAGGTGCGGCGCCTGGCGGCGTCCGTGCCGGGATGAGAGTCCCGGCGACCGCCCCGGGCCGGGCGGACGGGGGCGGGAAGCGCCGGCGGCGGTCTCAGGCCGGGCGGGCGAGCCGGGCGAAGGAGAGCACCACCACCGTCGACAGCAGCCAGCCCAGCAGGCCGGCGACGTTCAGCGACGCCGAGACCCAGCGCCCCGCCGAGCTGCGCGTCTCCGGGTACCACGTCGCGCGCTGACCCAGCGAGACGAGCGGGATGACGGTGTCGACGGTGTAGAACAGCGGGTCGAAGCAGCGCACCTGCCCGTCCCCGCACGGCCCCGGGCGGGCGCCGCGCCGTGCCGCGGTCGCGGTGCCGTCCCCGGGCGCCGACACGTCGTCGACGGTGACCAGCCGGCCGTCCACCGCGTAGACGTTCCCGCGCGGGTCCGTGGCCCGGAGGGTCTGCTGGACGGCGGGAATCATCGTCATGACGCCCACCAGGGCGAGCAGGGCGCCCAGCATCCACAGCACCCGGCCCGGCCGGTAACCGTAGCCGACGGTGAGGCCGTAGAGCAGGTCACGGGCGTTCCTGACCCACCGGCGCGGCGATCGGCCGCCCGGCGGGGACACCTTCCGGGCCTGTCGCCGCT
The DNA here is from genome assembly GCF_050942225.1 of Streptosporangium sandarakinum. Lineage (NCBI taxonomy): Bacteria > Bacillati > Actinomycetota > Actinomycetes > Streptosporangiales > Streptosporangiaceae > Streptosporangium > Streptosporangium sandarakinum. Next base: position 3,338,962 of record NZ_CP192034.1, on the reverse strand, counting down.
GCTCGATGAGCAGGTTCTCGGCCTCCACCGGACGGCCGTGCTGACGGAACACCCTGGCCGCCTGCTCGTAGGGACCGGCGTCGAAAGGGACGATCGCGCGCAGCCAGTCGCGACGGGCCCGCCAGTCCCACGCGCCGTCGAACCGGTCGTAGACGAAACCGGAGATCGCCGAGTCCCGCGGCCACCGGGCCGGGTCGTCCGAGAGCACCGTGGTGGACGCGCCGGTCAGGTCCACCCGCGGCGGGATCTCGGCCCAGCGCAGGCGCATGCCGCTGCGCACCGCGGCCGAGACCGCGTCCAGCCCTCCGGCGAACGTGCCGCCGTCGCAGTCGAGCCGGCCCTCCACCGCGCACCGGTCCAGCGTCACCCGGCCCTCGGCGGCGAATCCGCCGCCCAGCAGCACCGGACCGCGGACCAGCGCCTGTTGCAGCGCGAGCGCCTCACCGCCCGGATTGCGCAGCCGCGCTCCGTGGGCGTCCAGGACGCCGCCGAGGGTCGCGGAGCGGAACCTCACCTTGCCGCCGTCGGTCTCGACGTCGCGCAGGTCGACCATGCCGTCGACGACGACGCCCTGGGCCGCGACGAGCGTGTCCTTCTCCGGCCGGCTCCACCGGGTGCCTCTGACGACCAGGTCGCCCCTGATGCGCGCCCCGGCCAGCCGCAGCGTGCCCTCGACCGCCGTCCCCGCCTCGATGAGCAGGCCGGAGCGCAGTTCGGCGTTGGTCAGGTCGAGGGCGCGCCCACCGCCGACGGTGAACGAGCTCCCGCGGTGGATCCGGATGGCGCCGAAGGAGCCCATCGCGAGATCCACGCCGCCGCCGATCCCGCACTCACCCTCGACGCTCAGCTCGCCGCCGACGAAGAGTCCCGGGGCGCTGATCGCGTCTCCCCCGTCGCGCCCGCTGGCGTACCCGGCGCCCCTGACCATCTCGGCGGGTTCGAAGGCGGCATGGCGGATCAGGAGCCGCCCGGAGATCCGGGCGTTGCCGAGGTTGACGCAGCCGCGGACCAGCGGACGGCGACCCGTCTGGTCGTCGATGAGGAAGACGCTGCCGCCGATCTGCGCGTCCCCCAGGTCCAGCGCCAGTCCCCGGTCCGGGTGGGTCAGCCGGGCGCCGGTCAGGTCCAGCGAGCCCGCCACCTGCACTCCCAGCAGCCGCAGCCCGCCGCGCGCCTCGAAACCGTGCAGCAGCCGGACCGTCCCGCCGACCCGCATCCGGTCGGCCTGGATCGCCCGGTCCGAGGACTCGACGACCGTGTCGAGGCAGAGCAGGCGTCCGCCGATCTCCGACTCGCACAGCCACACGGCCGCGCTGCGGGAGGTGCTGGCCGTGGTCTGCAGGTCACCGGTGACGCGGGATCTGGACAGATCCAGGTCCCGGCGGACCCGCAGCCCGTTGGCCCGCAGGCCGGGCACCGCGCAGCCGTCGAGTGCCAGCAGGTGCAGGTCGGCGCCGTCCAGATCGACGGGCCGGTCGAACGTGCAACCGGTGAAGCGCAGCGGGAAGGGGACCTCCATCCCGCTCAGGTCGAGATCCCCGGTGATCCTGGCGCCCTCGACGGTCAGTCCTCGCGGGTCGATCTCCTCGCGTCCCCGCCGGCACAGCTCGCGCACCAGCCGGGCCTCGACGAGGAGCCTCCCGCCGTCCCGGGCCCGGACGGTCCGGCCCTCCCGGCAGGCGCGCACCAGGGCCGTCTCGTCGAGGGTCCGCACGGTGCCGGGCGCCATGTCAGCGGTCGAAGTCCCGATATGCGACATCCCGCCATCCTCCCCGAGGATCCGGTGAGGTGCGGCGGGAAGGCCGGGGCGCCGCCCCGGACGGCTCACGGGGCGGCCGGGGGCACCGGGGACAGGACGCGGCGCGGGGTGTCCACCAGCATGGTGGTGAGCTGCTCGTCGGTGACCCCGTTCCGGCGCAGGTAGGGGAGCACCTCCTGGCCCAGGTGCAGGTAGTGCCACTGCGGCAGGAACGCCATCACGTCCGGGTCGATCCAGTCGATGTAGCAGGCGGCGTCCTGCGACAGGACCATGGCGGCGGCGTGGCCGCGCCGGCACATCTCCACGACGGTGTCGGCGCGGGCCTCGAAGGTGGTGCCGAGGTTGAGGCCGAAGCGGTCCATGCCGAGCACGAAGCCGGCGCCGGCGAGCTCGGCGAGGTGGTCGCAGTCGGTGGTGTCCCCGCTGTGGCCGAGCACGATCCTGCCCGGGTCCACGCCCTCCTCCTCGCACATCACCCGCCTGACGTCCAGGCCGGTCCGCGTCTCCGGGTGGGTGTGCACGGTGACGGGGACCCCGGTCAGGTGGTGGACGCGGGCGACGGCGCGCATCACGCGCTCCACGCCGGGCGTCAGGCCCTGCCGGTCGATCGCGCACTTGAGCATCCCGGCCCGCACGCCGGTGCCGGAGATGCCCTCGGTGACGTCGGTGTGGAACATCTCGACCATCGGGTCGGGCACGTCGGCGCCCAGCGCCTCGTTGAGGGCCGGTCCCCGGTGGTGGAAGAAGAACGGGACGCTGTCGTAGGTGTAGAGCCCGGTCGCCATGACGATGTTGAGCTCGGGCACCCGCTCGGCGATGCGCCGGACGCGGTGGACGTCACGTCCGAGGCCCACGACGGTGGGATCGACGATGGTCCGCACCCCCTGCGCGGCCAGCGCCCGCAGCCTGTCCACGGCGTCGGCGACCCGCCGGTCCTCCTCCCCCCACTCCCCCGGGTAGTTGCGCTGGACGTCCGCGGTGAGCACGAAGATGTGCTCGTGCATGTAGGTGCGGCCCAGGGCATCCGCCTCGACGGGGCCGCGGACGGTGTTCACTGCGCTCATGCCGACGCTCCTCGCGGGATCTCCCGTGGAGCCTACGGGAGGCGGCCCGCGCGGCGGGAGAGGCGGCCTCCCATGCCGGAGGCGCCGGGCCGCGGCGGGCGGGCCGCCCACGTCCTCGGGGCCGTACGCCGCGCCGGCCCGATAAAACCCTAATTACCTACCAATTAGATTGACTTTATCCGGCGGGCGGCCTACGTTCGAGACGTGACGAACCCGGCTCCACTGACCACCCGCGGCCACGTGGACTTCTGCCGCGTGGCCAGCGCGCTCTGTCGCTCCTTCCAGCCCTGACCCCCGACCCGGACACGTCCCTGGAAGGAACCCGAACCATGTCCTCTCTTCTCATCACCCCCGTCGCGGGCCGCATCGGCGCCGAGGTCTCCGGCGTACGGCTCGGCGGCGACCTGCCCGGCGAGGTCGTCGCCGGGATCCGCCTGGCCCTGCTCACCCACAAGGTGATCTTCTTCCGCGGCCAGGACCACCTCGACGAGCAGGGCCAGACGGCGTTCGCCCGGCTGCTCGGCGAGCCGACCGCCGCCCACCCGACCGTGCCGTCCCTGGACGGCAACACCCACATCCTCGACCTCGACTACGCCGACGGCCAGAAGGTCGACCGCTGGCACACCGACGTCACCTTCGTCGACCGCCCGCCCGCGGCCTCGGTGCTGCGGGCGATCACCGTGCCCCCGGCCGGCGGCGACACCCTGTGGGCCAACACCGTCACCGCCTACGAGCACCTGCCCGTCGAGCTGCGCGAGCTGCTGGAGCGGCTGCGCGCCGTCCACACCAACCGCTACGACTACGCCCGGATCTCCGCCTCCGACGACCCCGAGCGGACCCGCGCCTACGCCGAGGTCTTCGCCTCCACGGTCTTCGAGACCGAGCATCCCGTCGTACGGGTCCACCCCGAGACCGGCGAGCGGTCCATCCTGCTCGGAGACTTCGCCCGGCGGCTGACCGGCCTGACCGGCCAGGCGTCGGACGCGCTCATCCGGCTGGTCCAGGACCAGGTCACCCAGGTGGAGAACACCGTGCGCTGGCGCTGGGCCGAGGGCGACGTCGCCGTGTGGGACAACCGCGCGACCCAGCACCGGGTCGTGCACGACTTCGGCGACCGGCCACGCCGCCTGCACCGCGTCACCATCGCCGGGGACATCCCCGTCGGGGTGGACGGCCGGCCCAGCACGGCACTGGCCGGCGACGCCGCCGCCTACTCCCCCGTGGCCGTCCCCGCGGCCGCCTGACACGGCCCGTCCCGCCCCCGCCCCACACCCGGCTCCCGTCCCCGCCCGGTCTCCGTCCCGGGCGGCATCCGCTCCGGGCGGCTTCCGTCCCGCCCGGTTCCCGTCCCGGACGGCCACCGTTCCCCGGCTGCCGTCCGGGACGGGGTTCACCGGCCGGCCGCCGGGCCGGCCCTGAAAGTTACAGGAGGGCTCCGCCGGACCGGCAGGTCACAGCGGCCCCGGTGGCCGGTCGTTTCCGGCCGCCGGGACCGCGCTCCTACGATCTGCGCAACCGACGGCGGAGGGGACGATGACGCGGAGGAACGCATTCCGGACGATGCTGGCGGCGCTGGCCGGAGCGGCGATGTTCATGGCGGTGACGTTCGCGGTCTCCGCGCCCGCGGGCGCCGCGGCCACCAGGATCATGCCGCTCGGCGACTCGATCACCGGCTCCCCCGGCTGCTGGCGGGCCCTGCTCTGGGACAGGCTGCGAAGCAGCGGGTACACCGGCATCGACTTCGTCGGCACGCTGCCGCCGCAGGGCTGCTCGGTGGCCCACGACGGCGACAACGAGGGTCACGGCGGCTACCTGGCGACCGACGTGGCCGACCAGAACCTGCTGCCCGGCTGGCTGGAGGCCACCAGGCCCGACATCGTGATGATGCACTTCGGCACCAATGACGTGTGGAGCAACATCGCCCCCGCGACGATCCTCGGCGCGTTCACCAAGCTGGTGGGCCAGATGCGGGCCGCCAACCCCGACATGAGGATCCTGGTCGCCAAGATCATCCCGATGAACCCGTCCACCTGCGCCGAATGCGGGCAGCGGGCGGTGGACTTCAACAACGCCGTCCCCGCCTGGGCTGCGGCCACCTCCACCGCGCGGTCTCCGATCGTCGTCGTGGACCAGTGGACGGGGTTCGACACGGCCACCGACACCTACGACGGCGTGCACCCGAACGCGGCGGGCGACCGGAAGATGTCCGACCGGTGGTACCCGGCGCTCACCGGCCTGCTGGACGGCGCCCACCCGAGCCCCACCCCCACGGTCACGCCGACCCCCACCGCTCCGGTGGGCGGCTGCTCGGCCGCCTTCAGGAACACCAACCAGTGGGCGGGCGGCTTCCAGGGCGAGGTCACGGTCAGGAACACCGGAACCGCCGCGATCCGCTCCTGGACGGTGCGGTGGACCTTCGCCGACGGCCAGCGGATCACCCAGGTCTGGAACGGCGAGCCGTCCACGAGCGGCTCCGCGGTGACCGTACGGAACCTCTCCTGGAACGGCTCCCTCGCCGCGGGCGCCTCGACCACCTTCGGCTTCCTTGCCTCGTGGAACGGCGTGAACACCGCGCCGGTCCCCACCTGCTCGGCGGCGTGACCGCCCGGGTCGGCGTCCCCGCCGCCCCCCGGGGCGCCGGAGGGCACGGCGCGCGGGGACGCCGGGGCCGGACCGGGCCGGGTCCTCCGGCGGTCAGGCCGGGTCGAACGTCACGACCCGGGGCTCACCGGCCGCCAGGCGCAGCTCGTCCGGTCCCGTCACGCCCGGGGGCGGGGCCAGGGTGACGACGCGGTCGCGTCCGGCGGTGAAGGAGGCCCGCCCGAGCAGGCCGCCCGACCACAGCGTGTCGACGTTGAGCGCGATGCGCTCCCGCCGCGGGCCGCCGAACACCATGGCCCCGATGCGGCCGTTGCCGACGGGCAGGGCCTCCATCCAGTTCCCCGCCGGACGTGCGTACCAGAGCCTCAGGGCCATGTCCCTCCTTCGGGAGCCGCATGGAGCGAAGGTGATTCATCCGGCAGGAACGGTGACCACCCGGGGAATCCTGCCGGACACCCGGAACTTCCCCGACGGCCGCCCTCCCGCATCCGTCAGCACGGCGGACCAGGGGCCGAGGAACCCGGGAACAGTCTTTGACACCAAGAATGATCTCGAACGAAGTATTGCGTCCGGATTCGGCGTGTGATCGCCCTACCCGGGCGTCCCGTTCCCGAAGCCGTCTCAAGCCCCATAGCGGCTGTGATCCAGATCACAGTTGAGGTTGACCTTGGGTCAGGGTGGAAGCTCGGCGCAGCGGCACGACGCCGACCGGGACATGACGACTTCGAAGGACAGGCCACCATGACGCACGCCCCTTCCGACCATGACAGGAACACCCTGCGGACCGCCGCGGACGGCGTCGTGCCGCTGATGACCGCCGCCGGCGGGCCTCACGAGATCGCCGAAGCCCTCGACGCCGCCGGGGCCGCCGCCGCGGACAGCGGGGCCGTGCCGGAGACCGCGGCCGGGCAGGATCGTCCGGAGCTGCGGAAGGCGATCGAGGAGATCGTCGCTTCCGGTTTCCTCGGGGTGTCGCTGCGCGTGCACGACGAGCGGGGCGAGTGGGCCGGCAGCGCCGGGGCGGCCGAGCTGGGCGGGACCGCCAAACCGCCGATCAACGGGCACGCCCGGATCGGCAGCAACACCAAGACCTTCACCGCGACCCTGATGCTGCAGCTGGTGGCCGAGGGCGAGATCGAGCTGGACATCCCGGCGGCCGACCACCTGCCCGAGTTCGGGCTGGACCTGCGGATCACGGTGCGGATGCTGTTGCAGCACACCAGCGGGCTGTTCAACTTCACCGGCGAGGTCTACGACGACGGGACGATCGTGCACGGGATCCCCATCCCCTACGGCACCACGGGCAAGGAGTGGGTGGACAACCGGTTCCACACCTACCGGCCCGAGGAGCTGGTACGTCTGGCGCTGTCCAAGCCGGCCCGGTTCGAGCCGGGGACGGGCTGGAGCTATTCCAACACCAACTACGTGCTGGCCCGGCTGCTGATCGAGAAGGTCACCGGCCGCACGCTGGCGGAGGAGATGCGGCGGCTGATCCTGGGGCCGCTCGGGCTGTCGGGCACCGTGGCGCCGGACGCCTCACCGGAGATCCCCGCGCCGCACGCCCACACCTACTACCGCTACGAGGAAGACGGCCGGCAGAAGACGATCGACGTCACCCGCCACAACCCCTCCTGGGTCTCCACCGGCGGTGACATGATCTCGACCACCCAGGACCTGCACACGTTCGTCTCCGCGCTGATGGGCGGCAGACTCCTGCCGGCCCCGCTGCTGGCCGAGATGTGCACCCCGCATGCCACGGGCATCCCGAACATGGACTACGGCCTGGGAGTGTTCATACAGAAGACGGACTGCGGCGGCACCGTCATCACCCACAACGGCGGCACAGTCGGCTCCGTGACGCTGATGTACGGCACACCCGACGGCGGCAAGACCCTGACCGCCGCACTGACCTGCGTGGACGACGCCGACCTGTCCATAACGACAGCGTTCCGGAAGGCCCAGCAGAGGCTCCTCAACGAGGTGTTCTGCGGCGGGCAGGCCGATCCGGCCCGGCCGACGGGCTGAGCGCCTGTGACCCGTACGCCCCAGGGGGCGATCCCTTCCGGTCGTGCGTCAGGTGCAACGCGAACCGGGGCCACGCCGAGCTCGTCAAGCCCGATGTGGCCTGTCCACCATGCTCGGCTGTGCTCTGCCTGGTCGCCGAGCTTGAGCAAAGGCAGGATTGCGCAGATGAACGGAGTCACGATCGGGCAGGCGGCGGCATTCGTCGGCGTCACGGTGAAGACGGTGCGGCACTACCACAAGCTCGGCCTGGTGAAGGAGCCGGAACGCGACGGCTCCGGCTACCGGCGGTACGGATCGGCCGAGCTGTTACGGCTGGTGCAGGCCCGGACGCTGGCCGCCGCCGGGGTGCCCCTGGCCGAGATCGGGTCCCTGCTCGACGCCGACCCGGCGCTGTTCGCCGCCGCGCTCGCCGACGTCGAGCGGCGGCTCACCGACCGGATCGAGGAGTTGGTCGCGCGGCGTGACACACTGCACCGGCTCGCCGATGGCGACCGGGCTCTGCTGCCCGACCGTGCAGTGGCGTTGCTGGAGAGGATGTCCGGCCTCGGCTTCCCCGCGGAGGAGGTGGCGGCCACCAGGGAGGGCTGGGTGCTGGCCAGGGCCCTGGTCCCCGAGGGCTTCGACGACTACCTCACCCATGTCGAGCACGCCCTCGATGACCCCCGCTTCGTCGCCTTGAGCAAACGCGCAATCGAAGCCACGGCATGGGAGCCGGACGACCCGCGCCTGGCCGAACTCGCCGCCGCCGTTGCCGACCACCTCCTCGCCAACCCCGCCCAGCTGAGGATCGTGACCGGCCTGCAGGCCCGCACCGACGCCGCGGCCCGGTACCACCTGATCGCCCACTACGGCGAAGAGCAGGGATCGGCCACGGCCCGGGGGGTCGCGCTCGTCGAGGCCGAGCTCCGCGCCGCAGGCGTCCATATCCCCAGACCGGACGGCCACTGACCGCGCCGTGCCCTGATCCTGAGGAGATGGAGTAGCGGCCCAGGACATTGAGGTGGGCGTGGCCGAGCGGGGACAGCCGGGCGGCGTCGGAGCGCACCTGCAAGTGACCCTCAACCCCTGTGCAAGTTGGAGCTCCTACCTTCGGAGTGTGTCCAGACGATTGATCCTCGGCGGCGCGGCGATCGCGGCGAGCGCCACGCTGCTGCTCCCCGCCGTCCCGGCCTCCGCCCGTACGGCCGGCGCCGTCACCACCGGCTCCCCGGCGCGCGCCGGGGCCGTCACCGCCGCGAGCACCACCATGAGCACCACCCCGGCCACCCCGGCCAACGCGCCGGTGTCCGCCGCCGGGGCGGTGACCGCCACGGCCCCCGCTCCCTCGGCCGTGGCCAGGAAGCTGTTCCGAGCCTGGCTGCGCGCCGACCGCGGGGCCGCCGCCCGGGTCGCCACGCCGTCCGCGGTGCGCGCGATCTTCTCCTACCGCTACCGCGCCCCGGACGAGTTCGTCGGATGCCGGGGCACCGCGTGCCGCTTCGTCCACACCAGCGTGCGCGTGCGGGGCGGTCTCAACGGCGTCCTCATGGTGGTCTCCGGCTCGAAGGTCACCGCGGTGTACACCTCGCGGCTGCTCACCACGCCCTCGGCCGCCGCCCGGCATCTCTTCTCGGCCTGGCGGCGCGGCGACCGGAACGCCGGCCTGGAGGTCGCCACCACCGCGGCGGTCGGCAGGCTGTTCCGGACCGCGTACGACCCGCGCGGCGTCCGCCACATCTTCCAGGGGTGCACGCCGGAGCCCCGTGGACAGGCCTGCGCCTACTACTACGAGGGCGGCGCCATGGTGATGCACGCGCGCGGCTCGGCCGCCACCGGCTACGAGATCCACTCGATCGGCTACCTCGCCGACTGACGCCGGGCGGAACGTCCGGCCCCGGCCATCGGCCCAGGATCAGGCGGACCCTGGCCGTGCCGCGCCGGCAGGCCACGCCGGTGCGGGCTCAGACCGCATCGGGCGTGACGCTCGCGCCGACGGCTCGGGCGAGTTCGGCGGACAGGGGGTACGGGTGCTCCGCGGGGAGCATGCCGGTGACGTCCTTCCCGTCGCGCAGCGCCTGCCGGACGTCATGGACCCGGTCGGTCAGGTCGGTGATCCCGAGGACCCACTGGTCGGCGTAACGGGCGGCGGCGTCACCGGACAGGCCCACCTGGATGGACCGGTACGGCAGGGCGTTGTGGTGCGGGTCGCGTTCCGGATCCCACTGGATGCGGACCGGGCTCTCCTGAAGGCGCTTCTTCCACACCGTCCGGTCCGTCCCGGCGTCGGGGTGGCTGAGGCAGGAGTGTCCCAGCGCCCACTCGAACCCCTCGCGCGTGATGTCCACGGCCAGGACCCTGGTCTGGCCCGGCTTCGTGGCCCAGCCGCAGCGGTACATCATCCACAGGAAGGACGGTTTGATCCAGGTCATCCGCTCACGTTTGAAGGGTGGGACGAAGCGTTGCGCGGTGACGGCCGGGGCCGCGACGGCCGGATCGTAGGCCTGGTAGACGGTGATCGCTTCATCGGTGAAGGAGGCTCGGATCTGCCGGTACGGGACGTTCATCCTCCGCAGGATGGCGAACCGCGCGTCCGCCGGACAACCGGATTATCGGGGTGGACGGGACGGCGCGGGCGTCCGCGGCGCGCCGGCTCACGTATCCGTCCGATCGATGTGAGCGGGGCGGAACGGTACGGCCGGCCCGGACGGCCGCCGCGCCCGCGCGGCATGCGGGCGACCGGCCGGGGTGTCAGCCGTTCAGCGGTTGGTCCACAGATGCCAGAGCCAGTCGCCCTCGGAACAGGTGTAGGTCTCCCAGTGGCCCCGGTCTATCCCGCCCTGGCCGGCCGCCACGCAGGCGGAGTGGGTCCAGTACCAGTCGCGGTACACGTCGTTGCCCGCGGCCGACCGGGGGGTCGCGCCGGCGGGCGCGGGGGCGCAGAGCAGGACGGTCGTCGCGAGGGCCGCGGCTCCGGCCCTGAACACCGATCTGATCATGACGTTCCTTTCGTTGAAGGATGCACGACGGTCACATTATGACACTGATTGATTACTCTCCGCATGCACGGCGATTGCCGAACCGTCCGGTCCGGGCAAGATTCCGGAAACCGAACCGCGAACTAAACGGATGAATCGGATATTCGCCCCAGGTGGCACCACCGGATCGTGAAGCCCGGAAACGGGCGACAAAGCGGACGAAAGGTCGATCGGTGCCGCGGCGGCCGGCCGATGCCGCGACGGTCCGATCGGCGGATGCGCGATACGGAGCGCAACCAGATCGAACGCCCCTGACAAAGCGCTATTAATGACTTTTCGAGGAAAAGTCAGTAAATACCACCAGAAAGCTCGGCACCTCGCGCCACCAGCGCGTCACATCGCGAAATCTTTCCGCGAACGGTCTTACGGAGTGTCACCCTTCGCAGCCTGGGCGGAACATTGCATAAAACTAAATATGTCCGATTCGCCTCTTTAACGTAACGAAACGATCTTTGCGTTGTATCGCCCTTCTACCTTTTGCAACCCTTGCCCGCGTACATTCCAAGCAACCCCCGCCCCCAAGAGGAGATCGCAGGTGGCTCGCAAACTCACGCTGCTCGAACCGGTCTACAAGGCCTTCGAAGAGCAGGTGCGGCGCACCCCCGAGCGGACGGCGGTCGTCGCCGGGGCGACCCGCACGACCTACACCGACCTCAACGCGCTGGCCAACCGGATAGCCCACGAGCTCCTCTCCCGGGGAGTGGGACGGGGTTCGACCGTCGGCGTGTGCCTGGACCGCGACGAGAAGCTGATCGCGGCGCTCCTGGGCGTGTGGAAGACCGGCGCCGCCTACGTGCCGCTGGAGTCCACCTTCCCGGCCGAGCGGCTGGAGTTCATCGTCGAGGACGCCGGGGTGTCGCACGTGGTCACCTCCGCGGCGCTGGCCGAGCGGCTACCGGAGACCGAGATCGTGCCGGTGGAGTCCGTCGGGGAGCGGCCTTGGAACGATCCCGGCCTGCCGAGCGACCCGGCCGACCTGGCCTACATCATGTACACCTCCGGCTCCACCGGCCGCCCCAAGGGCGTCATGATCGAGCACCGCAACGTGATGACGCTGCTGCGCTGGGACGCCGACTACTTCACCGAGGAGGAGCTGGCCGGCTTCCTCGCCTCGACCTCGGTCTGCTTCGACCCGTCGGTCCCCCAGCTCTACCTCCCCCTCCTGCTCGGCGGCACGGTGATCATCGCCGAGAGCCCCCTGGCGCTGCACTCCCTGCCCGCGAAGGACGAGGTCACGATGGTCAGCGCGGCGGCCTCGGCGCTGACCGCGCTGCTGCGGGAGCCGCTGCCGCCGAACGTGCGCACGGTGCTGTCCAGCGGCGAGCCGGTGAGCCGGGCGCTGGCCGACCGCGTCTTCGCCAACCCCGGCGTACGGCGCATGGTGAACCTGTACGGGCCGACCGAGTGCACCGTCCACTGCTGCGCGCACGAGATCTCCCGGGACTCCTCGGGCGAGCCGCCGATCGGCATGCCGTACGCCTGGTCGGAGCTGTCGGTGCGCGGCGCCGACGGCGCGGCGCTGGGCGACGGCGAGATCGGCGAGCTGTGGGTGGCCGGCCCGCTGGTCGGCCGGGGCTACCTGCACCGGCCCGAGCTGACCGCCGAGCGGTTCGTGACCGACGCCGCGGGCGTGCGCCACTACCGCACCGGCGACCTGGTCCGCTGGGAGGGCGGGGTCCACTTCTACGAGGGGCGCATCGACGACCAGGTGAAGGTGGCGGGTTTCCGCGTCGAGCTGGGCGAGGTGCAGGGCAGGCTGGCGCGCCACCCGCTGGTGAACCACGCCGTCGTGCTGGCCCCCACCGACTCCGAGGGCACCCGGCGGCTGGTCGCCTACGTCGAGCCGGCCGGTCCCGGCCTCGACGACGGGGGGCTGCGGTCCTGGCTGCGCGAGTGGCTGCCCGACTACATGATCCCCGCGAGGATCGTCTTCCTCGACGCCATCCCGGTCGGCCCGACGGGCAAGGCCGACCGCTCCCGGCTGCCCGCGGTGACGTTCTCCCCGGCCGCCGGAACCGCCGGAGCGGCGGGGAACGCCGGCGCCGAGTTCGTCGCGCCCCGCGACGAGACCGAGCGGCGGCTCGCCGCGGTCACCGCCGAAGTGCTCGGCGCCGAGCGGGTCGGCGCGCACGACCACTTCCTCGACCTGGGCGGGCACTCCCTGGCCGCGGCCAAGATCTGCGTCAGGATCGAGCACGAGTTCGGCGTCCGCGTCCCGCTGACGGCGTTCCTGGCCCGCCCCACGGTCGCCGAGCTGGCGGCGTACGTCGCCGAGGCCGCCCCCGCGGCGGTGACGCCGCTGGTCCGCAACGCCGGGCGGACCACCTACCCGCTGACCGGGATCCACCGCGACCTGTGCCTGATGCGCGAGGTCAGCCAGAACCACGGCTCCACCGCCATCGCCTTCCGCCTCGGGCTGCGCGGCCTCGCCTCGGCCGAGCCGCTGCGCGCCGCGCTGGACGGGATCGTGCGCCGCCACGAGGCGCTGCGCACCGTCGTCACCGACGGTGCGACCGCCGAGGTCGGGCCGCCGATCCCGGTGCCGCTGACCGAGCACCGCCCGGCGTCGGAGGAGGAGGCCGCCGGGCTGCGCAGCGCCGCGGTCGCCCACGGCTTCGACGTCACCCGGGACTCGCCGCTGCTGCGGGCCACCCTGCTGTGGTCGGGACCGGACAGCGCGGAACTGGTGCTGCTGACCGACCACACCGCGTTCGACGGCTGGTCGCTGGGGGTCGTGATGCACGAGCTCCTCGACGGCCTGGCCCACTCCGGCGACATCTCCCTGCCCGAGCCGGCGCTGCAGATCGGCGACATCGCGCTGCACGAGCAGGCCACCGTCCTGGACACCGGGACGCTGCGGGCCTTCTGGGCCGAGGAGCTGGCCGGGGCGGTCCCGCCGTACGAGCTGATGCCCGGCTTCGACGGGCGTCCCAGCCGGATGCGCGGCGAGCGCCTGGTGCGCCCGCTCGACCCGGCGGCGGTCGCGCGGATCGGCGAGCTCGCGGCCGACTGCGGCGCCACCCCGTTCGCCGTCCACCTGACGGTGCTGGGCATGCTGGTCGCCGGGCTGACCGACCGGCCGGACGTCGTCCTCGGCGCCGCGGTGGCCGACCGCGCCGCCCCGGGCATGGAGTCCGTGGTCGGCGTGCTGGTCGACGTGGTTCCGGTGCGGCTGCGCCTGGGCGACGGGCTGTCGCTGCGCGAGGCCGTACGGCACGCGGGAACCGCGACGGTCCGGGCGATGGACCACCGCGCGCTGCCCGCGCGGGACCGCGCCGACGTCGGCGGCGTCGAGCGGCCGCCCGGTGCGGTGCTGACGCCCGTCACGCTGTCCATCCAGCCCGCGGAGGTCCCCCTCTCGCTGGAGCGCGACGGCGTGGGCGTGGACCTGATCGGCGAGCTGGACGCGGGCAGCGCACAGGCACCCCTGATCGTCTACGTCAACGACACCGCGGCCGGACCCGAGCTCCAGGTCGAGTACGACCTGGAGTACCTGGGCCGGGCCGCGGCCGAAGGTTTCACCGACCGGCTGGTCCGCCTGCTGGAGGACGCGCTGGCCCACCCCGACCGGCCGCTGTCGGCGTTCGAGGTGGTCGGCGCAGAGGAGCGGGCGGCGCTGCTGGCCGCCGGGACCGGCGCGCCGCTGCCCGCCGACACGCCGCGGACCGTGGTGGAGGCGGTGCTGGAGCAGGCCGTACGGCGCCCGGACGCGCCGGCGGTCGCCGACGCCGGGGGCGTCCTGACCTACGGCGAGCTGACCGCCCGGGCGCGGCGGGTGGCCGCGGCGCTCGGCCCGGCCGCGGCGGGTTCCTGCGTGGGCGTGTGCCTGCCCCGCGACCGCCACCTGCCCGCGGCGCTGCTGGGCGTGCTGCTGGCCGGCGCCGCCTACGTCCCGCTCGACCCGGGCCACCCGGCCGAACGGCTCCGCCACCAGGTCGAGGACTCCGGCGCCAAGGTGATCCTCGCGGCGGGCGAGGGCCTGGAGGTGGCCGGGCGGTTCGGCTGCACCGTCGTCGACCTGGCCGGGCTGCCCGCGACGGAGACCGGCGACGTCTCCCCGGCGGGGACCGGCGCCTCCCGGGTGGAGCCCGGCGACCTGGCCTACGTGCTGTACACCTCCGGCTCCACCGGCCGGCCCAAGGGCGTCGAGGTCACCCACGCCAACCTCGCCGCGTTCACCGCCTCGATGCGGCTCGCGCCGGGGATCCGGCCCGGCGACGTGATGCTCGGCCTGACGCCGTTCTCGTTCGACGTGTTCGGCTTCGACCTGTGGGTGAGCCTGTGCCACGGCCTGCGGCTGGAGCTGCTGGGCCGCGACGACGCGCTCGACGGACGGGCCGTCGCCCGGCGGATCGAGGAGGCCGGGGTCACGCTGATGACCGCGACCCCGACGACGCTGCGCATGCTGGTCGCCTCCGGCTGGCGCGGCGGGGACGTGCGCGTGGTCAGCATCGGCGAGGTGCTCGACGCCGCCCTGGCCGCCGAACTGGTGGAGCGGGTCGCCGAGCTGTGGAACGCCTACGGCCCCACCGAGACCACGATCTACTCCACCATGGTCCGCGTCACCGCCCCGGTGGGCGACCCGGTGTCGGTCGGCGTCCCGCTGGCCGGGGAGCGGGCCTACGTACTGGACCGGGCGGGCCGGATGCTGCCCGCCGGGACGGCCGGCGAGCTGTGGATCGGCGGAGTCGGCGTGGCCCGGGGGTACCGCGGCCGGCCGGAGCTGACCGCCGCGGCGTTCACCGAGGACCCGCTGGACCCGGCGGGCGGCCGCCGCTACCGCACCGGCGACCTGGCCCGCTGGCGGTCCGACGGCACGCTCGACTTCCTCGGCCGCCGGGACCGGCAGGTCAAGGTCCGCGGCCACCGCATCGAGCTGGGCGAGATCGAGACCGTGCTGCGAGAGGGCGAGGACGTCGCCGACGCGGCCGTGACCGTCCACGGCGGCGACCACCTGGTCGGCTACGTCGCCGCGCCGCCGGGGACCGACACCGGCGGGCTGGAGCGGCGCCTGGCCGCCCGGCTCCCGGAGTACATGGTGCCCCGCCGCTGGGTGGTCATGGACGCCCTGCCCCTCACCGCCTCCGGCAAGGTGGACCGCACCGCGCTGCCCGAGCCCGGCGACGAGGCCGGGACGGTGCCGCCGAGGACCGAGGCCGAGCTGCTGGTCGCCGAGGTGTGGGCCACCGTGCTGGGCCGCTCCGAGATCGGCGCGCACGACGACTTCTTCGCCGTCGGCGGCCACTCGGCGACCGCCGCGCTCGTCACGGCCCGGCTGAGCGACGCCCTGGGCCTGCGGTTGCCGGTGCGGATGATGTTCGAACGGCGCACGCTGTCGGGCTACGCCGTGCGCCTGGAGGAGCTGCTGCTGGACGACCTGGAGGCGGAGGCGTGAGCGGACTCGCGACGACCGACGACCGGTACGACACGCCGGGCACCGTACCGGTGAAGGAGATCCCATGACCGTCAGCGACGAACGCCGCGGCGCCCTGTCGGCGCGGCTGGCGGCGGCGCGGCTCGCCGCCGCCCAGACCGTCCCGGCGATCCCCGTCCGGGAGGCGACCGGCGGCCCCGCCCCGCTGTCCCCCGCCCAGGCCCGGCTGTGGTTCCTGTCCCAGCTCGACGACCTGGCCGCCTACAACGTGCCCGCCGCCGTACGGCTGCGCGGCCCGCTGGACGTCGAGGCGCTGACCGGGGCGGTGCGCGACCTCGCCGACCGGCACGAGGTGCTGCGCAGCCTGGTCACCGACGAGGGCGCCACCCCGGTCGAGGCCGCCCGGGTGCCGGTCACCGTCGAGGACCTCGGCGACCCCGCCCTGCTGGGGCCGCGGCTGTCCGAGGAGCTGGCCCGGCCGTTCGCGCTGGACACCGAGCCGCCCACCCGCGCCCTGCTGCTGCGGCTGTCCGGCGGCGAGGAGCACGTCCTGGCGCTGACCGTGCACCACATCGCCTTCGACGCCTGGTCGCGGAACCTGGCGCTGGCCGAGCTGGCCGCCCTGTACGCGGCGCGGCTCGGCCTGGCCGGCCCGCCCGCGCCGCCGCAGGTGCGCTACGCCGACTACGCGGCGTGGCTGGCCGGGCAGCCGGAGGGCGACGTCACCTGGTGGACCGAGCGGCTGGCCGGTCTCGAACCGGTGCTGGACCTGCCGGTGGACCGGGCCCGGCCGTCGATCGCCGACTGGACCGGCGCGACCGTCCCGGTACGGCTGACGCCCGCGCTGACCGCCCGGATCCGCGAGGCCGCCGCCGAGACCGGCTGCACACCGTTCATGGTGCTGCTGGCCGCCTGGCAGGAGCTGCTGGGCCGCGTCTCCGGCACCGACGACGTGCCGGTCGGC
Source organism: Streptosporangium sandarakinum (assembly GCF_050942225.1). Classification (NCBI taxonomy): domain Bacteria; kingdom Bacillati; phylum Actinomycetota; class Actinomycetes; order Streptosporangiales; family Streptosporangiaceae; genus Streptosporangium; species Streptosporangium sandarakinum. Next base: position 3,322,161 of record NZ_CP192034.1, on the reverse strand, counting down.
GTGCCGGAGGCCGGGCGGCTGCACCCCGACACCGCGCGCATGCTGGGCTGCTTCGTCAACACGCTCGTCCTGCGCGGCGACCGGTCCGGCGAGCCGACCGGCCGGGAGCTGCTGGCCCGGACCAAGGACGCCGTGCTGGACGCCCTCACCCACCGCGACGTGCCGTTCGAGCGGATCGTGGAGCGGCTGCACCCCGAGCGCAGCCTCGCCACCACGCCGATCTTCCAGGTGATGCTGAACGTCCTGGACGACCCGCCGCGGGCGCTGGACTTCCCCGGCCTGACCGCCGAGGACGTCAACCCGGCGCCGCGCACCACCAAGTACGACCTCAACCTCGCCTTCGCCAACGCCGGCGAGGAGTACCACGGCGAGCTGGTCTACCGCACCGACCTGTTCGACGAGTCCACCGCCCTGCGGATGGCCGGCTGGTACCTGAACCTGCTGGAGGGCGTGCTCGCCGACCTGGACGCGCCCGCGGCGGCCGTGCCGCTGGAGCCGGTGACCGGGCCCGCCGTCTCGGGCGCGCGGATCCCGATGGACCTGACCCGGCCGCTGCACGAGGTGGCCGCCGACTGGGCGCGGCGCACGCCCGACGCGGTCGCCGCGGTGGACGCCTCCGGCTCGATCACCTACGGCGAGGCGGACCGGCTGGCCGAACGCCTGGCCCGGCATCTGATCGCGGCCGGGGTACGGCCGGACGAGCCGGTCGGCATCCTGATCGACCGGCACCGGGGGCTGGTCCCGGCGCTGCTCGGCGTGCTGCGCGCGGGCGGCGCGTACCTGCCGATGGACCCCGCCTACCCCGACGACCGGCTGGCCTACATCCTGGAGACGGCCGGCGCGCGCGTCGTGCTGACCGACCGCGAGTACGCCGGCCGGGTGCCCGGCGCGCTGGTGCTGCCCGACCTGCTGGCCGCCGACCCCGGCGGGCCCGACCGGCCCGACGGACCGGTGGACGCCGGCGTCACCCCCGGCCACCTGCTGCACGTGATCTTCACGTCCGGCTCCACCGGGCGGCCCAAGGGCGTGGCGATCGAGCACCGCTCGGCCCTGCACTACCTGCACGGCCTGGCCGAGCTGGTGCCCGAGGGGTGCGAGTCCTACGCCGTGGTCTCCACGATCGCCGCCGACCTGGTGATGACCTGCCTGTACGGCCCGCTCTTCCAGGGCGCGGCGGTCCACCTGGTGGACCAGGAGACCTCCACCGACCCGGAGGCGTACGCCGCCTACCTGGAGAGCCACCGGGTCGATGTGATCAAGATGGTGCCCAGCCACCTGGAGCTGCTGGCCGCCCACGGCGACCTGGCCCGGATGCTGCCGCACCGGCTGCTGATCCTCGCCGGCGAGGCGACGTCGTGGGAGTTCGCCGAGCGGATCCGCGCGGCCCGCCCCGACCTGGAGGTGCAGATCCACTGCGGGCCGACCGAGACGACGGTCTCGGTGCTCGGCGGCCGGGTGCCCGAGGTGCCGTCGGGGTCGGGGTCGGTCCCGCTGGGCCGGCCGCTGGCCGGCGTCGACTGCCACATCGTCGACCCGGCGGGCCGCCCGCTGCCCGCCGGGGTGCCGGGCGAGCTGTGGGTGGCCGGGCCCAGCCTGGCCCGCGGCTACCTGAACCGTCCCGACCTGACCGCCGAGCGGTTCGTCTCCGACCCGGTGAACGGGACCGCCCGCTGCTACCGCACCGGCGACCGGGTCCGGCTCAACTCCGCCGGGCTCGTGGAGTTCCTCGGCCGGGTCGACGACCAGGTCAAGATCAGGGGCTTCCGGGTGGAGCTGGGCGAGGTGAAGGCCGCCCTGCAGGAGCAGCCCGGCGTCCGGGAGGCCGCGGTGCTGCCGGTCGGCGAGGGCCGCTCCCGGCGGCTGGCCGCCTGGGTCGCGCCCGCCTCGGTGGACGTCGCCGCGATCCGGGCCGGGCTGCGCGAGCGGCTGCCCGACTACATGGTGCCGTCCGGCATCGTCGTCCTGGACGACCTGCCGCTCACCCCGCTGGGCAAGATCGACCGGGCTCGGCTGCCGGTCCCCGAGGCCGCGCCCGCCGGCGAGCGGGTCGCGCCGGGCACCCCGACCGAGCTGCGGATCGCCGAGGTCTGGTCCAGACTCCTGGACCTGACGGAGGTCGGGGTCGACGACGACTTCTTCGACCTCGGCGGCGACTCCTTCCGCGCGGTGCGGGCGGTCCGGGAGATCGACCCGGCGCTGCGGGTGATCGACCTGTTCACCCGGCCCACGATCCGCGAGCTGGCCGCGCACCTCGACGGCGGCTCCGACGCCCCCGCCGGGCTGCTGCACCGCCTGGCCGGTCCGCGCCGGGCGAGCCGTACCGTCGTGTGCCTGCCCTACGGCGGCGGCTCGGCCGCCGCGTTCCAGCCGCTGGCCACCGAGCTGGCCCGCCTCTCCCCCGCCACCGCGGTGCTCGCCGTCGAGCTGCCCGGCCACGACCCGGCCCGGCCCGACGAGGACGTGCTGCCGATGGCGGAGCTGACCGACCGGGTCCTGGCCGAACTGGCCGAACAGGCCGACGCGACCGGCCCGATCGTGCTGTACGGCCACTGCGTCGGCTCGGCCGCCGCGACCGAGCTGGCACTGCGGCTGGAGGAGGCCGGGACGCCGGTCGCCGGCGTCTTCGTCGGCGGCAGCTTCCCCGACGCGCGACTGCCCGGACGGCTGTCGGCCTGGTGGAACCGTAGGTTCCCGGCGCACCGCTGGTCCTCCGACCGCGCCCAGCGCGACTTCCTGCGCACGCTGGGCGCCCTGGACGAGGACTTCGGCGACACCGGGATCATGCTGCGCGGCCTGCGGCACGACGTGGAGGAGGCCCAGGGCTGGTTCAGCCGCCGCCTCGGCGACCCCGCCGCGCAGCAGCGCAGGCTCGCCGCGCCGCTGCTGTGCGTGATCGGCGAGCGGGACCGGGCCACCGAGCTCTACCAGGAGCGCTACCGCGAGTGGGGGGCGTTCGCCGACCGGGTGGACCTGGCCACGATTCCCAAGGCCGGCCACTACTTCCTCAAGCACCAGGCCGAGTCCCTGGCCCGGCTGATGTGCGACCGCCTGGACCGCTGGACCGCGGGCGAGCTGCCCGAGCCGGTCGGGGAGGTCGGCGTGTCGGGCGGCAGCGCCCGCCGGGACCTGCGCCGCTTCTACACCGTCGCGGCCGGGCAGACCCTGTCGCTGCTCGGCGCGGCGCTGACCTCCTTCGCGCTGGGCGTGTGGGCCTACCAGAAGAGCGGCCGGGTGCTGGACTACGCCCTGGTCAGCATGCTCGCCCTGCTGCCGTCGCTGCTGGGGGCGCCGCTGGGCGGCGCGCTGGCCGACCGAATGGACCGGCGGCGGATCATGCTGGTCTGCGACGGCGTCTCCGCCGTGGCCACCGCCGCCCTGGTGCTCCTGCTGTGGCTGGGCCGGCTGGAGATCTGGCAGGTCGGGATCGTCGCCGGGATGCTGTCGCTGGTGTCGGCCTTCCACCGGCCCGCCTACCTGGCGGCGGTGGCACAGCTGGTGCCCAAGCCGTACCTCATGCAGGCCAACGCGCTGGCCAACCTCGGCACCGGCCTGGGCATGCTCGTCGGCCCGCTGGGCGGCGCCGCGCTCATCTCGCTGGTCGGGCTGCACGGCGTGGTGGCCGTGGACGTCGTCACGTTCCTCGCCGGGCTCGGCACGCTGCTGGCCGTACGGTTCCCCGACCGGCTGTTCTACCGGCTGGAGGAGTCCTTCAGCCAGGCCATCGTCGGCGGCTGGCGCTTCCTCGTACGGCGCCGCCCTCTGATGATCATGATCGGGTTCTTCGTCGTGCAGAACTACCTGAACATGCTCGCCATGTCGGTGACCGTGCCGGCGGTGATGTCGTTCAGCGACGTCGGCGGCGTCGGCCTGGTCACCGCGATGCAGGGTCTGGGCGCGGTGCTGGGCTCCCTGGTCATGGTGTTCTGGGGCGGCACCGAGCGGCGCGCGATCGGCATGGTCGGCTTCGTGGTCAGCCTCGGGATCGGCGTGCTGCTGGTGGGCCTGCGGCCCTCGCTGCCGCTGGCGGCCCTCGGCGGCCTGCTGTCGTGGGCCTCGCTCAGCGTGCTGAACGCGCACTGGCTGTCCATCATCCAGCTCAAGGTCGGCCTGGAACTGCAGGGCCGGGTGCTGGCCACCAACCAGATGATGGCGGTGTCGATGACACCGCTGGCGTTCCTCACCGCCTCGCCGCTGGCCGACGACGTCTTCGGCCCGCTGCTCGCCCCGGGCGGCCTCCTCGACGGCACCGTCGTCGGCGACATCGTCGGAGTGGGACCGGGCCGCGGCGTCGGCCTGCTGCTCGTCGCCTGCGGCGCGCTGCTGGCGCTGTGGGGCGCGCTGGGACTGTGGTACCGGCCGCTGCGGCGCATGGAGGACGCGCTGCCCGACGCGGTGGCGGGCGCGGAGATCGCCGACGACCTGGACGCGGTCCAGGCGGAGGCGGACGCCGCGCTGCTGGTGGGGGCGGCTCCGGCCCGGTGATCTCGGGAGGGGCTCGCCCGGTGACCGGGTGAACGCCTCAGCGGGGCCCGGCCGGTCGTCACCGGCCGGGCCCCGCCGCTTTCCCGGCGGAGGCCGGTACGGCGGCTGCCTTCCCAGGGGGCTGATACGGCGGCTGCTTTCCCGGCGAGGGCGGGCCGACGGCGATGGGACGGGGCGCCGGAGCCGGCCATTCCCGGCTCGGCTACTCTCGGCGCCACTGACGTTCGCTCTACGATCCGGGCAAGCTGCGGCCGGATCATCACTCGGGAGACGCCGACGCATGAATACGCCACCATCGTCACCTGGAGCGGAGCGAACCGACGGAGCAGCCGTCCGGATCGGCGCTCTCGTCCCGCTGACCCGGCCCGGCTGGGTCGAGGCGGGCCGGCACCTGCTCGCCGGACTCGAGCTGGCCGTTCGCGAGGTCAACGACACCGGCGGGATCGCCGGAAGGCCCCTCGAACTGGTGGTCCGGGACACCGCGGCCGACCCGCAGAGGGCCGTGGCGGCCGTGGACGAGCTGGCCCGCCTGGGCGTGGCCGCCCTGGCGGGGGAGTATCACAGCGTCGTCGCCCGCGCCGCCGCCGCCAGGGCCGACGCCCTCGGCCTGCCGTTCCTCTGTTCGTCGGCGGTTCTCGACGCGCTCACCGAACAGCCGACGGAATGGGTCGCGCGCCTCGCCCCGGCGCAGTCCCGCGGCTGGCAGATCTACGCGGACTTCCTCCTCGGCGCGGGCCACAGCCGGATCGCCGTGGCGACCCAGCCGAGTGTCTACTGGGCCTCCGGGGCCCGCATCCTGCGGGACCACCTCGCCGCACGCGGCGGCACCGTCCTCGAACTCGACATGAGCGTGCTCACCCCCGCGGCCGTGTGCGACGAACTCGCCGGCAATCGCGCGACAGCCCTCCTTCTCCTGGTCGGCCACCCGGAGCCGGCGGTGCCGATCGTCAGGTCCGTCCGCCGCGACCGGCGCCTCGCCGAGATCATGATCGGTGCTCCGGCCGGGCAACCGGAGTTCACCGAATGGGCGACGCTGCTGGGCGGTGACGGCGCCGCGATCCCGTTCCTGCGCTACCTGCCCGAGCACCTCAGCCCACTCGGTGCACGCGTCGAGACGGCCCTCCGTGAGCGGCTGGCCGAGGCGCCCTCCTTCGTCGCCTTCGAGGGTTATGACACGGTCACCGTCCTCGCCGACGTGTTGCGCTCTCACGGCGCGGACCGGACGCGCACCGCCGAAGCCTGGTCGCGCGTCGCGGTCGAGGGCACCCGCGGGCGGATCCGGTTCTCCCGCGTGCCGGGCATCGGCGTTCGGCAGTGGGACTGGCCGCCGATCCAGGTCGTCGATCGGGATCCGGCGGAACCCGATCGCTTCCGGATCCTCCACACCGGCTGAAAGAGCGCGCAGGCCCGACCGCCTCAGATCTGCCCGGACCTGAGGCTGTCCACCTGTCTACGTGTTGGTCACTGGGCGCGTCCCCACTGGCCTTCCTGAGCATCCGGCTGCCGCGGAGCGCCAATCCCAGAGAGGGTCGCGACGGAAGCGTTCCAGGACCTCTTCGTACTCGATCAGCTCACCGAAGTTCGTGTCCAGCAATCCCGATACTCCCTGGACCAACTCACCCAGGAGGTCGCGGATACAGGAAACCCCGGAATACTCGATCAGGATCGCCTGGAACTCGCCGATCCTGTGGCGGATTCCGTCCACTTCCCCTTCACCGAATTCGTCCAGGACCCCTGACGATCCGCCCCTCGCCGCGGCCGTCGGCTGACCGCCTGACGGCACGGATCGGCTCACAGGCACCCTGTACACGGCCACCCGCTCCGCCTCCGCGTGTGTCGCGTGACGGGTGGGGTAGGAGTGACGATCATCCGTCGAGTCCGCGCACGTCCGGAGGGGAGAGGCCGAGATGGCAGACCGGATCACCGACCCGTGGGGACCCCGCGCGCCGTACGGTCCCCCGTCCGCCGCCGGACGGCTCGCCGCGTCGCTCCCCGGGCGGCACAGCCCCTGGCCGGTACCGTACGGCGAGCGTGGGCGACCATATGGCGCGGGCAGGTGACCGTACGGCAGCCGCGGGCGCGCATGTGGCGGGAGCCGGCGGACACACGGGGCGGGCCGATCCGACCCGACGAGACACCGAGGAGGCGTGACCATGCATCTGGCGCACTATCTGGGAATGCTGCACCGCTCCCTGAACGAGCTGGCCGGCGCCTTCAGCGAGGTCGGCCGGAGCCATGCGGGCGAGCCGGACGTCCACCACGTCTGCGAACAGTTGGCCGACCAGTGCGTTGAGCACTCCCGGAGGCTGGAGCCGTTCGTCGGACGCTACTCCGAGGAGGCGTCCGACGAGCCCGAGCGGCTGCACTCCACGCTGTTCTCCGGTACCCGCGCCGGCGGTCTGGGCCTGCTGCGGGACCTGCACGACCTGTACCTCATGGCCGCCGAGTGCGACATCTGCTGGACGCTGATCGGGCAGGCCGCCCAGGGCGCCAGGGACGAGGAACTGCTCGGCACGGTCAACGCCTGCGAGCAGGAGACCTCCACCCAGATGCTGTGGCTGCGCACCCGGATGAAGCAGGCCGCGCCCCAGGCCCTGGTCGTCGCCTCCTGACGGAGCGGGTCCTGGCGGAGGCCCCGCGGACCGGCGACGGAAGATCGCCGTGCCCGGTTCGCGGGGCCGCCGCCAGGATCCTGAACGCGACACGAAGATCACTCGTTCGCCACCAAGGGTGATCGAAAGAACCCGCACAGTAACATCCCCGTGAAGTTGATCTACGAAGACATCCTTCACGCAGGGGAGAAATTCAGTGTCGAGGTCATATCACCCGAGATCCACGCTCACCGTGCTGGCCTGTGCCCTGTCGGTTCTGCCGGCCTCGGCCGGGACGCGGGTCGCGGCCGACGCGAGCGCGCACACCGCCACTGCGCCGCAGGCCACCACGCAAGCCGCCGCGCCCTGCCTCCAGCAGGGGCAGGCGACCTACCCCGTCAGCTACTACTGGAAGAACGCGCTCGGCATGAGGCTGGGCAGCGGAACGGTCTCGGTCGGCACCTCCCCGTCCCTGTGGGGCGGGCGGATCACACCGGGCGGCACCTTCACCCTCACGGTCACGCACCGCACGGCCCAGTGGCCGCTGCTGGTCAGGACCTACACCACCACCTGGGATCTGTCGTCCCTCCTGGCCAACGCCGACATCGTCAGCCAGTCGGGGACCGGGACCATCGGCGGCAACACCCTGACGATCACCTCGCCTGGCACCAAGACGGACCCGCCCTCGAAGGTCATCACCTTCCGGGTCAAGCAGGGCACCGTCGGCAACAGCATGACCATCCGGCCGACCGGGATCAGCAGCGTCCTCGCCGCCCCGGGCCAGCTCGGCGGCAACACCCCCGCCCCGCCGATCCAGATCGCAAGCGGGCAGTCCATCTCCCCCACCACGGCCGCCGACGACACCGCCACCACCGCGCCGGGCACGGCCGTCAACGTGCCCGTCCTGGCCAACGACACCGCCACCGCACCGACGATCAGCGGTGTCACCAAGCCCGCCAACGGCACCGCGACCATCTCCGGCGGCAACGTGGTCTACACGCCCGACCCCGGCTTCAGCGGCACCGACACCTTCACGTACACCATCACCACCGACTGCGGGACCAGCACCGCCAAGGTCACCGTCACCGTCCCCTGCAACTGGAAACCGGTCAGCCTGGTCAACGGAAGCTTCGAGGCGCCGCCCGTGGCCACGATCGACTACTCCATCCCCGACGCCTCCACCAACCCGGCCGTCGGCTGGCAGACCACCGCCACCGACCGCAAGCTGGAGTTCTGGCGCGGCGGCGCGAGCGGGGTCCCGGCGGCCGACGGCCAGCAGTTCGCCGAACTCAACGCCAACGAGGTCTCCACGCTCTACCAGGACCTGCCCACCGTGCCGGGTACGCCGATGACCTGGTCGCTCTACCACCGCGGCCGCCTCGGCACCGATGTGATGCGGGTGCTCGTCGGCCCGCCGGGCGCGACCGTGGCGCAGACCCCCACCGGCGCCTCCTCCCCGGACATCTCCGACGACAACACCGCCTGGCGCCGCTACACCGGGACGTACATCGTCCCTCCGGGACAGACCACCACCCGGTTCGCCTTCGAGTCGGTGTCGGCCACGGGCGGCAGCCCCGCGCTCGGCAACTTCCTGGACGGCGTGACGTTCAGCACGCCGCCCTGCCCGTGAACCGCGACAGGCACCGGCCACCGGGCCGTGAGCGCTCAGATACCTGACCATCGGCACAGGGGCCCGGCGACGACGGCACGCTCGCCGGGTCCCACGGTGATCACACGGCACGCCGGCCTCGCGTGCGACCCCGGCCATCGGGCCATCGCACTGGAGCTTCGCCGTACCGGTATCCCCTGCCGCTCGTCGGCATGAGCCGGTGCCGGTCGTTCTGTGGTGAAGATCAAAACGAGCCGGTAGGGTGCGGCGAGTGCCGATATCGCGTGGCGTTCGCGCAGCACTCGCCCTCGTGCTGGTGGGAAGCGCCGTCGTGGCCAGTGCGCCGGAGATGGGCGAGATGTCCATGTGCAGCACCATGAGCTTCGGCTCCATATCGATGACGTGCTACGACTCCGAGGGGCGCCGGGACACGGAGCTGGAGGCGGCGATCCGGGCGCGGGCGCTCAGCCCGGCCCAGGCCCGCGCGGCCGGCTGCGAGCCCATCTCCTGGGACGGGGAATCACCGGAGCCGGAGGTGACCGCCGAGCCGCTCGTCACCGACGAGCCGACGCCCACCTTCAGCCCGCGCGCCCTCGATCCGGCGGTCACCGCCCGGGTGGACCGGGCGTGGGACGGGATCGAGCGCTGGCTCGGCGCGCACGCCTCGGCCACGCTGCGCAGGCTCCGGAACCCGGCGCAGCCGCAGGACATCGCCCGGTGGGAGCACTACCAGCAGACCCGGCTTCCCGACGACCTGTACGCGTCGCTGCTCCGCCACGACGGGGCCGACGGGAACTTCGGCGCCGGGTTCCAGTTGCCGTTCTCCCACGGCCTGGCCTCGCTGGACAGCTTCACCAGCCTGCGCGCGTACAACTGCCGCGACCTGGTGATGGAGGGACCGCCGGAGGCGGCCGACCCCGAGAGCGGCGCCTGGCACGGCAGCCTGCTGCCGTTCGCCGCCACGGGCTACGGCCAGGAACTGTTCGTCGATCCGCGCACCGGCCGGGTCGGCGAGAAGGAGTACGGCCGGAACCTGCGCTACGACGGCCCGATGGGCTGGCCTTCCTACCTGGCCCTGCTGGAGGCGCTGGCCTCCTCCCTGGAGAGCGGTACGGCACTGCGCGAGCGGTACCCGTCCGTCACCGCGGGCTGCGAACTGCGCTGGAACGAGGAGCCTGCCGACGCGCTGCCCGGCGGCTGCGCCGGCGCCCCGCGCCCGTCACCGACCCCCTCCCCGTCCCCGACCCCGGTCTCGCAGGAGCTCACCCCGGCGCAGGCCCGCGCCAGCGGTTGCCGCCCCGCCCGGCGCCGGCCCGCCGTACGGCCCGTGGATCCCGCGGTCGCCGCGCGGGTGAATGCGGCGTGGCGGCGGATCGAGCGCTGGCTGGCGGCCAGGGCGCCGGTGAGCAACCGGACCCTGTACGGCCCGGCCACCCCGGTTCAGATCGCCAGGGCCGAGGCGGCGATGGGCATGAGGTTCCCCGACGACCTGCGCGCGTCCCTGCTGCGGCACAACGGCGCCCGCTACTGGGGCGGGTTCGGTCCCGCGCCGTTCTATGAGTTCATGTCGGTCAAAGCGCTGCGCGCGGACTGGAAGATGCTGTGCGGCATCGTCCTGGGCGGGCCCGAGGAGATGGCCGGCTTCTGGTGGGACGGTCATCTCCTGCCGTTCGCGACCGCCATCGACGGCGGCAACCTGTTCATCGACACCCGCACCGGCAAGACCGGCGAGTACTTCAACGAGACGGGGCTGCGATTCGACGGCGACGTCGTCTGGCCTTCCTATCTCGCCCTGCTTCGGGCCACCGCCGACTCCCTGGAGACCGGGAGACCGATCCGCGGCTGGCGTCCCGTGGTGCGGAAGGGCGAGCTGGACTGGAAGCAGGCGCGGTGACGGGAAAGGGGCTCACCGATGCGGCCGGCGAGGCCCTCCGGCCTCCGTCAACCGGCCTGGCCGGCCACCGGTCCTGAGCACCCGCCGCATCGGCCGGCGCCGCTCCCACGAGTAGCCGATGTACGGCGGCAGCGACCCTCGTCAGCGGATGTCATGGTCGGGGTGGGTCTGGTCGTATGCGTGCCGCGCCTCGGCGATGACGGCGCGGTGGGCGAGTGACCAGTCGGCGAGCGCCTTGACCAGGTGGGTCAGATCGGCCCCGGTCCCGGTCAGGCGGTAGTCGACCTGGGCCGGAACGGTCGGGTACACGGTGCGCAGCACGAGGCCGTCACGTTCGAGCCTGCGCACGGTGAGGGTGAGCATGCGCTGGGAGATGCCGTCGATGGCGCGCTGCAGTTCGCGGAACCGGCGCGGCCCGCTCGCAAGCTCAACGATCACGAGCACCGACCATTTATCGCCGATACGGTCCAGGACATCGCGAATGCCGCAGTCGGGGTGGTCTGCGCGTCCGCAGGGGTCGAGGTCGGCGGGGGCGGTTACCCCGGTGTGCGTGGGTGACATCGAACTGCCTTCTTGTGGCCGGTGGGCGTGTGATCGAGGATCAAGCTTAGTTACCGATGAGAACCACGACGGAAGACTGTGATTGACATGATCCTGGTGACGGGAGCGAACGGGAACCTGGGCTCGGCCACCCTCACCGCGCTGCGTGCCCGCGGCGTCGCCGCGACGGGCGGAAGCCGCACGCCGGACGAGGGGATGCGGCGTCTCGACTTCGATGACCACGCGGGTCTCGATCTCGCCGGGGTGTCGACCCTGGTGCTGATCTCCGCCGGTTACGCCGAGGACGACCAGGTCATCGAGCGGCACGCGGCGGTCCTGGACGCCTCCGTCCGCGACGGCGTCGGCCATGTCGTCTACACGAGCCTGACCACGGCCGGCGATCATCTCGGTTTCGCGGCGGCGCACCGTGCCACCGAACGCCTGGTGCGGGCGAGCGGACTGCCGTGGACGATCCTGCGCAACGGCCTGTACGCCGAACTCTTCGGCGGTCTGCTGATGTGGGCCGAGGACGGTGTGGAGTCCCCGTTCGGGGATGGCGCCCTGGCGGCGGTCGCGCGGGAGGACCTCGCCGATGCCGCGGCGATCGTCGCGGCGAGTCCGGCGGGACACAGTGGACGCGTCTACGACCTCGTCGGCACGCCGATCACGGCGGGTCAGGTGGCCGACCGGCTCGGGGTCCCGCACCGCGCCATCGGCCTGGGCGAGTACCGGCGCAGGCTCCTGGAGGCGCCGGGGCTCCTGCCGTTCCAGCCGCCCATGCTCGCCTCGATCGCCACGGGCGTCCGGCACGGCTTCCTGGACGGCACCGCTCCCGCCCTCACGGACCTTCTCGGCCGCCCGGCCCGCGACCCGCTGGCCGCAGCCGTCGCGGTCGCCTCCGCCACGCGCCCGAAAGCACACGTCTGACAGCCGTACCGGCGGAACGCGGGCACGGCATGACGAGGAAAGGGGATCGGCCGCGGGCGCCCCCGAGCGGGGAGCCGCCGGGTCAGGAGCTACGGGCCGAGCCGGTCATCCGGCACAGGTCGAGGTGGAGACGTCGGACCAGGCACACGGGCAGGAACATGAGTATTTCCTGCCAGAAAAGTATGTAATTCGGCAAGCGTGAGACCGACCGGAAGAGGCCGGCCCGGCCGTGGCCTCCTCACACTCCGCGGCGGGCCGATCGTCTTCTCCTGCAGAACGGTCCGGGGCTTCGTCGTCTTCACTTCGTTGGCGGCCCGCGTGGTCGTGACGGGTCAGATGCGGAGCTGGAATGATCACCTTGATGGACACGTCGATGGTCAAGGGAGTCTGGTGTTCGATCATGATGCGCTGATTGCGCTGGCGGAAGAGAGCCGGGCGTTGTCCGCGGCTCTACGAGAACTGGAACCGCAAGACCTGCGGCTTCCAACGAACTGCCCGCCCTGGGACTTACAAGAACTCGTCGTCCACATCGCCGCCAGCATCAGCCTCGGCGACGCCGGCTTCCCCGATGCCGTACCGCATGCGCCACTCGTCAGCGCGGCCGATTACTACCGCAGACCCGAACGAGATACGCAGGTCTACAGACAAAGCAACGTTGATCGGACCCAGGAACTGACCCGGAGGGTCCTCGTCTCGACCTCTGCGGCCCGGTGGTTCGATGAGGTTTCCCACGACTCGATCACCGAACTGAGCCGAGAAGATCTGGGCCGCATCGTCCTGATCCCCGGTCGAGGTGCGATGAGACTGGCCGACTGGGTCGTCACCCGTGTCGTCTCTGTCGCGGCCCATGGGCTGGACGTCGCGTTGACCCTGAAGCTGACGCCATGGACCTCGCCCTCCGCGCTGCACGTCATGCGACCGGTTTTCACCGCGCTGCTCGGCACAGAGATTCCAGCCGCCTTGAACTGGGATGACCAAGCATTTCTGGCCGTGGCAACCGGTCGCCGAGCCTTGACAGGGGATGAGCGGACCCTGCTCGGCCCTCAAGCGGAACACTTCCCGCTTCTGTCCTGATCTTCGTCGTGCCCCTCCTGGTCACAGTGCGTGACAGCCCCTGGCGAGCGAGGTCTCCGCGCTCCGCCAAAAGGTCCTTTGATGCCGACGGCCGCTCAGGTAGAGCCGGGAACAACACCGCGACCTCGTCTTGTCGGGCCTCCCGCCCCCGCTGGAGCGCACCTTGACGATCATCAGGCTGCACACCGCGTTCCAGGCGGAGGCGTCGGTGAAGAAGGCCGTCCGGACAGTGCAGGCATCGCCCTCGCCCGAGGCCACCAAGGATGCCGACTCGGCGGAATGACCAGCACGGTGCCAACCCGCGCGCCAAGCCGCCAACCCGCGCACCGAGACTCCGTCAGCCTCACGCCGCCGGGGTCTTTTCACATCCCTGCATCCTCACCCTGAGCGGCGCGTTCGTTCATCCCTTGGCGACGTGCCCACCCGTCGCCCCGGGCACGCCGCCGCCTCCGGTCCGGTGGCGAGGGCCGGCCTCGCCATGGGGAGCGGCGGGGCCGGCCCGGCGTCGTGCGAGGTCAGCGGACGGGCAGGCCGGTGACGGCGCGGCCGATGATGAGGCGCTGGATCTCGCTGGTGCCCTCGAAGATCGTGAAGATCTTGGCGTCGCGGTGGAAGCGCTCGACCGGGTGCTCGCGGGTGTAGCCGGCGCCGCCGAGGATCTGGATGGCCTGCTCGGTCACCCAGACGGCGGCCTCGCTGGCCACGAGCTTGCACATCGACCCCTCGGCCTGGCCGAAGGCGCGGTCGTTGCGGGCCATCCAGGCCGCGCGCCAGGTCATCAGGCGGGCGATGTCGACGCGGGTGGCCATGTCGGCGAGCCGGAACGCGATCGCCTGGTTCTCGCCGATCTTCCGGCCGAACTGCTCGCGCTCGCGGGCGTAGTCGCGGGCGTACTCGTACGCCGCGCGGGCGATGCCCACGGCCATCGCCGCCACCACCGGGCGGGTGGTCTCGAAGGTCCGCATCGCGCCCTGCTCGCCGGCCCGGCCGCCGGAGCGGACCCGCGCCAGCCGGGCCTCCAGCTTCTCCCGGCCGCCGACCAGGCACGAGCCCGGCACCCGGACGTCCTCCAGGACGACCTCGGCGGTATGGGAGGCGCGGATGCCGTGCTTCTTGAACTTCTGGCCCATCGACAGGCCGGGCGTGCCGGGCGGCACGATGAAGGACGCCTGGCCCCGGGTGCCCAGCGCCGGGTCCACCGAGGCGACGACGACGTGGACGTTGGCGATGCCGCCGTTGGTGACCCAGGTCTTGACGCCGTTGAGGATCCAGTCGTCCCCGTCGGGGACGGCGCGGGTGCGGATGGCGCCGACGTCGGAGCCGGCGTCGGGCTCGGAGGCGCAGAACGCGCCGACCTTGACGTCGTCGGGGGTGCCGAACATCTGCGGCAGCCACTCCCCCACCTGTTCGGGGGTGCCGCCGGAGGCCAGGGACGCCGCGGCCAGGCCGGTGCCGGCGATGGACAGGCCGATGCCGGCGTCGCCCCAGAACAGCTCCTCGAACGCGGCGATCAGGCCGAGGCCGCTGGGCTCGAACCACTGCTGGGCGAAGAAGTCGAGCGAGTACAGGCCGATCCGGGCGGCCTCCTGGATGACGGGCCAGGGCGTCTCCTCGCGCTCGTCCCATTCGGCCCCGGCGGGGCGGACGACCGTGCGGGCGAACTCCCGCACCCAGTCGCGCACCTCCCGCACGTCGTCACCCAGCTCCGGGCAGAAGCCGGTCTCGCTCATCGTGATCAACCCCTTTCGCGCGCTGCCCACCGTAACGGCTCACCCCGCCGTCCGGTAGATCAGGCCGTACGGCGGGCCGGACGGTCGTCGGCGCGGCGGTCCCGCGGGTGCGGGCGCCGCGGCGGCGTCATGCGCGGCCGGTGCGGGCGGCGGCGGCCAGGGCCAGGACGCCGAGGAGGAGCAGGGCGGCCGTGCCGTACATCAGGAGGCCGAACCCACCGCCGGCGAAGGCGGTGGCGAGCTGCGGGCCGAGACTCCCGCCGAGGAAGAGGGCGAAGGTGAACAGGGACAGGGCGGTGCCGCGGGCGCCGCCGGCGATCGCGCCGATGCTCTCGTTGACCGCGGGGGTGCCGGCGGCGATGCCGAAGACGTAGAGGGCGAGCAGCAGGGCGAGTCCGATCACGCCCGGCCCGGTGGCCCCGGCGGTGGCGAGCGCTAGGGCGGCCACCGCGAGCAGCGCCGTCGCGCGCCGGGGGGCGGGGACGCGGGCCAGCACGGGGGTCAGCAGCGGGACGGCCAGCATGAACGGCAGTCCGCTGATCCGCAGGGCCAGCAGGGCCTGCGGGGAGCCGGCGATCTCGGCGGGGCCGGCGAGCTGCAGGCCGGTGTAGACGGCGACGAACGTGGTCAGGATGGTGACGGTGCCGGCGTAGCGGAGCAGCAGCGCGGGGGTGGCCAGCAGGGACGGGATCGCGCGGTAGGCGGAGGCGAGGGAGCCGGTGGCCGTACGCGGCGGGTCGGGCAGCATGACGGCGCGGGCGGCGACGGCGGTGACCGCGAACACCGCGGCGGACAACAGGAACACCCCGCGCCAGCCGATCACCCCGGCCAGCGCCTGGGCGGCGACCTGGAGCAGCACCGCGGCGGCGAGGAAGGCGCTGGTGATGGTGGCCAGCGACAGCGTACGGCGGTGCGGGGCGACGCGTTCGCCGAGGTAGGCCATGGCCGCCGGGGGGAAGATCGAGACCGCGACGCCCTGCAGCACGCGGAGCCCGATCGCCGCGCCGGGTCCCGGCGCGACGGTGACGAGGGCGGTGGTGGCCGCGGCGGCCAGCAGGCCGGCGAGGATCAGCCGCCTGCGGCCGTACCGGTCGGAGAGCGGGCCGAAGAGCAGGAAGCCGGCGGCGTAGCCCACGCCGAACGCGGTGACGAGCCAGGTGAGGCTCGCCTGGGCGGCGCCCCAGCCGGTGGCCATGCCGTGCAGCAGGGGGATCACCACGTACAGCTGGCCGCTGGACAGCACGGCGGCGAGGGAGAAGACGGCGAGGGTGGGCCCGAGGGGGGCGAATCCGCCGGAGCGGGGGGCCGCGGCCGGGGTGGCCGAGGCCGGCGGGGAGATCGTCATGGCGGGACCGTAGCCAACCAACCGGTTGGAAGTCAACCAACCAGTTGGATAGCGTTCCGGCGGACGGTCCCGTACACTTCGGCGCATGTCGAAGGAATCCACCAGGGACGCCCTCCTGTCCGCCGCCCGCGCCGAGTTCGCCGCCCACGGCATCGCCGGAGCCCGGGTCGACCGCATCGCCGAGCGCGCCGGGGTCAACAAGGAGCGCATCTACGGCTACTTCGGCAGCAAGGAGAAGCTCTTCGACCAGGTCATGATCACCGTGCTGGACGAGCTGACCGCGGCGGTCGCCATGCCGGGCGACGACCCGGTCGAGTACGTCGCCAAGATCTACGACTACTACCGCACCCACCCGGAGCTGACCCGCCTGCTGATGTGGGAGTCGCTGCACTACCGCGACGGCGAGCTGGAGGGGCAGGAGCACCGGGTCGCCAGGTGCGCCAGGAAGGCCGAGTCACTCGCCGCCGGGCTCGGCCGCGAGCCGTCCCAGGAGACGGCGCGCACCATGATGACGCTGATCGGGCTGGCCGGCTGGCCGGTGGTCATGTCACGGCTCGGCCGGGTCATCCTCGGTGACGAGGCGGCGACCGAGGAGGGGCGGCTGCAGATGCGCGAGCATCTCGTCGCCTTCGCCCGGGCCGCCCTGGGCGGGGAGCCGGACGCCGCCCGCCCGATCCCGGGCGGGCGGCCGAGCGGGGCCGCGGAGGGGGACGCGAACGGTCCCCGCCCGGACGGCCCCGCCTAGGACGGTCGGCTCACAACCGGTCGAGGAGCTTCCTCATCTGCTTGATCTCGGCCTGCTGGGCGGCGATGATGTCGGCCGCGAGCTTCTTGGCGGCGGGGTCGGCGCCCTGTGCCTGCTCGGTCTCGGCCATGCCGACCGCGCCCTCATGGTGAGCGATCATCATCTTCGCGAACATCCGGTCGAACTCGGCGCCCTTGGCCGCCTTGAGGTCGGCCATCTCCTTGTCGCTCATCATGCCGGGCATGTCGTGGCCCATGTGGCCGCCGTCGGGCATCTCGGGCGCGCCCCAGGCCTTGAGCCAGCCGGTCATGGCGGCGATCTCCGGGTCCTGCGCTCCCTTGATCTTCGCGGCCAGGTCCTTCACCTCCGGGTCGGCGGCCCGGGTCTCGGCGAGTTCGGCCATCGCGACGGCCTGCCGGTGGTGCGGGATCATCATCTGGGCGAACATCACGTCGGCGGCGTTGGAACCGGTCGCCGGCGAGGTGCTCTCGGCGGGTGAGGCGCTCGCGGCGGGCGCGGGCGCACCGCTCGTCATGCCGGCCATGCCGGCGTTGCCCGGCTGGGCGCTCGTCGCGTCGCCCCCGCCGCCGCAGGCGGTGAGGAGTGCGAGGGCGCCGGCCCCCGCGGTGACGGCGAGGGCGAGCCTGCGCAGGGCGGGGCGGGTGAGGTGGTGCGTGGACATCTTCGCGTCCTCTTTTCGTTCCGTCGGGTCTGCGAACCGGTCGTCCGCGGGCGCGCTTCAACCGCCGCCCGCGGTGGACGGCCGGCCTATATGCGGAGGACCGACAGACGTGCGAGACGCAGGGCCGTCCTGGGCGGGGGCGGCCGGGCGACGAGCGGCGCCGGCCGTACGCCGGCGGGCCGCGCCTCCCGGCTCCGCCGCGTCCACGCCCACGCCGCTCCGGCGAGGATCAGCACGAGCGAGGTGAGCACGGCCAGGCAGACGGAGGACGGATCGGAGGAGGGAAGGGTGCCGCCGGGGCCGGAGAGCGAGCCCCGGGGGTCCGGCGTCAGGTGGGACGCCGCGCCGGCGCCGGGCCGCCCGTGATCACCGGGCAGCACCTCCGGCGCACCGTGACCGCGGCCGTGTACGGCGACGGCGGCTTCGCCTGTTCTTGGCATACCGCGGTCGTGTACGGCGACGGCGGCTTCGTCCATGCCGGGCATGCCGTCGTGCCGCCCGCCGTGGTCGAGGTGCCCGAGCGTGTGCATCCCGGCGATGCCGAGGACCAGGGCGACGAGGAGCAGCCAGCGGTACGCCGGAAGGGCCGGTCGGCGGGTCGTGCCGTCCATCTCCCCTCCTCCGCGTTCGCGCTCCGCCCGTCGCACGGGCCTTCCCCTCAGAAAAGCATATGGCGGCCCGGAGCCGGTCCCGCCGCGGGCACGGCCGTACCGGACCGTCGCCGGCGTGGCCGGGCAGCCGGCCCCGGGACCGGGATTCCAGGGCCACGGGACGGCGCCAGGCGGACGCCCGTCCGACCGGCGGCCCCGACGGGGCGGAAGGTCAGCCGGTGGCGTGGGAACGCCGGCCGGGGACGGTGGCCATCGGGGGACGCTCGGCCACGGCCGTGTCGCGGACGGTCGCCCGGTGTCCCCCGGCCCCCCCGGCCCCGCGGCGGAACTGCACCAGCCGGGGGGACGGCTCGTGCAGGGGGATCATCTTGTTCTGGCGCTCCAGCCGGGACCAGCAGGTCTGCAGGATCTGGGCGGCCATGCCGCCGAGCGCCTCGGTGGACTGGTGGGAGTGGACCCGGCGGCCCAGGTCGACCTGGGCCAGGGCGTCGAGCCCGGCGAGCTCCAGCAGGTCGACCAGCAGGGCCAGCTCCACGCCGTAGCCGGTGACGAAAGGGACGCGCTCCAGCGCGGAGCGCCGCCCGGCGTACTCCCCCGCCAGGGGCTGGACGAACCCGGCGAGCATCGGCCAGTGCAGGTTGAGCAGCGGGCGGGCGACGAGCTCGGTGACGCGCCCGCCGCCGCCCTGGACGTCCCGCAGCGGCCGGTCGTAGCAGCCCTTGACATAGACCACGCCCGGGTCGGCGAGCAGCGGGCCGAGCAGCCCGGTCACGAACGAGGTCCGGAACTCGCGCAGGTCGGCGTCGACGAAGACCAGCAGGTCGCCGGAGGTCGCGGCGAGCGACTTCCACAGCGCCTCCCCCTTGCCGTCCAGCGGCTTGAGGTCGGGGAGGACCTCGTCCTGCGCCACCACCCTGGCGCCGGCCCGGGCGGCGCGCGCGGCGGTGTCGTCCACCGAGCGGGAGTCGACGACCACGAGCTCGTCCACGAGGGGGACCGCCTCCATCAGGTCGCGCCGGATCGCGGCGACGATGCCCCCGACCGTCTCGGCCTCGTCGCGCGCGGGCAGCACGACGCTGACGGTCGCGTCGCCCTTGGCCTCCAGCAGCCACGGCAGCGGCCAGTCCTCCGACGATGAGGTGCGTCTCCGCAGCCATGCCTCCACTTCAGGCAGCACAGCCCACCCTTCTCATCCTCGGCGACCTACGGCTATCACCATATGCGTCGATAATCATGGACGACTATCGGGGAACACCTCCTGTCTTCTGTGCTCCCCGCAGGTGGGAGGATCTGCACAGACCGGAGGGAAAGGGGCACCATGGACCCGGTGGCCGTGATGAAGGCGGCACGCATCGTCCGTGACGAGCTTGACCGGCTGCTGGGCGGGTCTTCCGGGGAACTGCGCGGGCGACTCGATCCGCTGCTGGCCGAGGAGGGCCGGCAGGCCCCCGGGCCGCTGGCCGACGCCATCGTGATGCTGATCGTCCAGTACGGTCCCGTCTGGGAACGGTTCAGCGAGCTGATGGTCGCGGGCGACGTGAACAGCGTGGACGGCGGCGGACCCGCCGGTCCCGGCGCGCCGCACGGGGCCGCTCCCGCGCTTCCGGCCGCTCCCGGCGCGCCGTTCCCCGGATCCCCGAACCCGCCGACGCCCCCGGTTCGGCCGGCCCCGGGACGCCGTTCCCCGGCCCCCGAACCCGCCGACGCCGTTTCCCGGTTCTCCGATTCCCGGTTCTCCGAACCCGCCGATGCCTCCCGGCGCGGCGGGCCCCGGCGCGCCGCCGCCCGGCCAGGCCGGGCCGAACCCGCCGCCTCCCGCGCCCGTCGGCCCACCGCTGATCGCAGATCCGGTGGACGTGAACCCGCCGGTCATCGGCCAGGTGGAGCCGGAGCCGCCGGCCGGGCCCTCCGCTGAGCCGGGCTCCCCGGAGTGGGGGTTCCCCGGCCAGGACGGGCCGATCGGCGCGCCGCCCGCGTGGGGCGGGCCGATGGATGCGCCATCCGGTCCGGCCGGGCCCGAGTGGCCGCCACCCGGTCAGGCCGCACCGCCGCCCCCGCCGCCCGTACCCGGGTGGACGTCGCCGGGCCAGGCCGTACCGCCGCCCGCACCCGGCTGGGCGCCACCGGGTCAGGCCGCACCGCCGCTCCCGCCGCCCGTGCCCGTGTGGCCGCCGTCCGGGCAGACCGGGCCGTCCGCACCTGACGGGCCGGCCGGCGCGCCGCCCCCGCAGACGGGCCCGGCCGGTGCGCCCCCGGTGCGGACCGGGCCCGAGTGGCCGCCGCCCGGACTGCTGGGCTCCGCGCGGACCGAGGAGGAGCAGGCCACCACGTCCGTACGGCGGGACGGTACGGAGGAGCCGCAGCCCGCCCGTCCCGCGCAGGGAGGCAAGGGTCCCTCGGTACTCGGCCGGCTGACCGGCGCCTTCCGCAGGCGGCGCCCCGAGTCCGCCCCCTCCGGCCCGGCGTGGGCCGGGTTCCCGCTGATCCAGGTGACCGGCGAGGTGGTCGCCGGGACGGAGACGCGGGTGGAGGTCGGCGTGGTGCCCGGCGAACCCGGCGTGGCCACCGGAGCCCCGCCCGGGAACCAGGCCGCGGGTCCGGGCGCCGCTCCGGCGTCCCCGGCCGCCCCGGCGGCGCCGTACAGCGGTGAGCCGTTCGACCTGGACGTCCAGCTCGTCGCCGAGGGGTTCGAGGCGCCCGGCGGCTGGCGGGTGCGGCTGCGCGTCGATCCGGCGACGCCGTACCCGAGGACGGCGGTGCGCATGGTGGCGCTCCCGCAGGAGCAGCCGGTCACCGCGCGGCAGATCCAGGCGGTCCACTCGGTGCGCGGCCAGGTGACAGGGTTCGGGGTGCGCGCGCTCGCCGTCGTCGGCGCACCCGGCATGCTCCCCCAGGAGGGCGACGCTCAGCCGGTCGCCGGCACCCGGGTCCGGACGGGGAGCGACGCCGACCCGCCGGACGTCACGGCAGTCGTCGTGCACGGCGACCAGCCGGGACGGCTGTGGTGGACCTACCACTCGCCGCACTTCCTCACCCCTGACCGGGCGGAGGTCTGCGAGCTGGGCACGCGGATCTCGGAGTTCGGGCGGCATCTGGCGGAGCAGGCCGGCAGCCTCGACGACATGGGACGCCGGATCGCCGCGCGGATCCCGCGGGGCTTCTGGGAGCTGCTGCACGCGGTGGCGGCCCGGGTGGCCCCACGCCGCCCGAACGTGCTGATCGTCTCCCAGGAGACGCACGTCCCCTGGGAGCTGGCCGCGCTGGAGCACCCGTTCGACCCGTCGGTGCCGCCGTTCCTGAACTGCCAGGCGGTGACCGGCCGCTGGCCGCTGGGCGGGCGGCGCCCGGAGCTGCCGCCGCCGGCGCGGGCGGCCGGGCGGAGCATGGCGGTGGTCTACGGCGGCGCCGAGCCCCACCCGCTGACCGGCGCGTACGGCGCCGCCCGGATCAACCCCGTGCTGAGCGAGGTGCTGGCCCTGCTGTCCCAGCCCACGGACATGGTGCACTTCACCGCCGGAGGCTCGGCGGCCGAGGCGCTGGGCCGGGGCATGGGCGGCGCGCCGTTCGTCTTCCTGGAGGAGCCGGACGACTGCCAGGCGTTCCTGCTGGCGGGCGCGAGCGCGGTGGTCGCCCCCCTCTGGCCGGTCGGCGACGACGGCCTGCCGCAGGAGTTCTACCGGCGCTGCCTGGCCGGGGAACCCCCGGCGGAGGTGTTGCGCTCCCTGCGCTGCCAGGCCCCGGCCACCGCGACGGCCTACCGGTTCTTCGGCCACCCGTCGCTGACGCTGTCGCCCGGCGGCCCGCCCGCGTGACGGGCCGCCCCGGCGGACCGCGTGACACGCCGTGCCCGCCGGGACGCCGCGGTCCCGCCGGCCGGAGGACGGGGCGGCGCGGGTCAGTCGAGGGCGTGGCGCCGGCCGGAGGACGGGGCGGCGCGGGTCAGTCGAGGGCGTGGCGCTCCAGGAAGGTGTAGACGTCGGCCTCGTCCACCCCGGGGAAGGAGCCCGGGGGCAGCGCCGCCAGGACGTGGGAGTTGCCCCGGGCGGAGGGCCAGGCGTAGCCCTCCCAGCGGCGAGCCAGCTCGACCGGCGGGCGGCGGCAGCAGTCGCCGGTGGGGCAGCCGGAGCGGGTCCGGTTGGTGGTCTCCCGCCCGCGGAACCAGCGCGACTCCCGGTACGGCACGCCGAGGGTGATCGCGAAGTCCCGCTCGCGGCTCGGATCGACGTGCGCGACGCAGAAGTAGGTGCCGGTGGGCGAGTCGGAGTACTGGTAGAAGACCGAGAACCGGTCCGGTGAGAGGAAGACCTGCCGGCCCGACCACTGCTGGCACATCCGCTGGCCCTCGATCGCGCCCTGCTCGTCGGCGGGGAAGACGATGCCGTCGTTCTCGTAGGCCTTGTAGATGATGCCGCCGGCGTCGTTGCGGACGAAGTGGCAGACCAGGTCCAGGTGGTGGGTGGCGAGGTTGGTGAAGCGGTGCGCGGCCATCTCGTAGGAGACGGCGTAGACGTCACGCAGGTCCTCCACGCTCAGCGCCCGGTCCTGCTTGGCCTCCCGCAGGTACGGCACGGCCGTGGCCTCGGGCACCAGCACGGCCGCGGCGAAGTAGTTGGCCTCGGTGCGCTGGCGCAGGAAGTCGGCGAAGTCGCGCGGCTTGTGGTGGCCGAGGGCGAGGTGGCCGAGGGTCTGCAGCAGGATGGTGCGCGGCGTGTGCATGCCGAGCTGCTCGTGCTTGACGTAGATGCGCCGGTTGCGCAGGTCGGTGATGGAACGCACCGAGCGCGGCAGGTCCTGGACGGTCTGCACGGTGTAGCCGAAGTGCGTGACCAGGGCCTGGACGGTGCTCTGCGACAGCGCGCCGGCGCGGTAGCCGACGGCCGACAACGCCTCGGCCGCGGCCTTCTCGATCTCCTCGAAGTAGTTGCCCAGCTCACGCTGCGTACGGCGCAGCTCGGCGTTGGCGGCGCGCGCCTCCTCGGGGGTGGCGGTGCCCTTGGCCTGGCGCGAGCGCAGCTCGCCGTACAGGCCGAGGATGTGCTCCAGCACGTCGTTGGGGACGCGGGCGGAGACCTTGAGCCTGGCCAGGCCGAGCCCGGCGTAGACCGGGTCGCGCTGCGCCTCCTCCAGCGCCATCTCCAGCTGCGCCCGCCTGCTGGGCGCCTGGCGGCGCAGCAGCTCCTCCACCGGCACGTTCAACGCGGCGGCCAGCGACTTCAGCAGCGACAGCTTCGGCTCGCGCTTGCCGTTCTCCAGCAGGGACAGCTGGCTGGGGGCGCGGCCGACGCGCTCGCCGAGGTCGGCGAGGGTCAGGCCGCGCTGCTTGCGCAGGTGGCGGAGACGCTGGCCGAACGCGATGAGGTCCAGCTCCTGCGTCAAGGTCAGCGGTTCTTCACCCACCAGTGATCCCATGCTCCGATGCTAGACGAAATTTCAACGGATATTTCCATACAGCGAGGACAGCTGTGACCCTCGTTGCGCGATTGGTCTAGTCCACAGCGCAAACTGTACGGTTCTTCTGCTCTGAATACCGGCTGGTATTAGCTCTGTGGGAAAAAATGACGTTCTTTCGCCAACTTCGGCCTTGTTCGCCCGTTTCGCCCCGACTCACACTCAGACCAAGGCACCCAGGGGACGACAAGGAGTGAAAAATGATCGATCGCCTCAAGGGAGCCGCAGAGGAACTGCGGCGCGAGTGGGAGAACGACCCCCGCTGGAAGGGCACCGAGCGGGCCTACACCGCCGAGGATGTGATCCGGCTAAGGGGGTCGGTCCAGGAGGAGCACACCCTGGCCCGGCTCGGCGCCGAACGGCTGTGGAGCCTGCTCCACTCCGAGGACTACGTGCACGCCCTGGGCGCGCTCACCGGCAACCAGGCGGTGCAGCAGGTCAAGGCCGGTCTGAAGGCGATCTACCTGTCCGGCTGGCAGGTCGCCGCCGACGCCAACCTGGGCGGGCAGACCTACCCCGACCAGAGCCTCTACCCGGCGAACTCGGTCCCGGCGGTGGTGCGGCGCATCAACAACGCGCTGCTGCGCGCCGACCAGATCACCTGGTCGGAGGGCGACGGGAACGCGCCGCACTGGCTGGCCCCGATCGTGGCCGACGCCGAGGCCGGCTTCGGCGGCGTGCTCAACGCCTTCGAGCTGATGAAGGGCATGATCGCCGCCGGCGCGGCGGGCGTGCACTGGGAGGACCAGCTCGCCTCCGAGAAGAAGTGCGGCCACCTCGGCGGCAAGGTGCTCATCCCGACGAGCCAGCACATCAAGACCCTCAACGCGGCCCGCCTGGCGGCCGACGTCTGTGGGGTCCCGTCCCTGATCATCGCGCGGACCGACGCCCAGGCCGCGACGCTGCTGACCACGGACGTCGACCCCCGCGACCAGGTCTTCACCACCGGCGAGCGCACCGCCGAGGGCTTCTACCGGGTCCGCAACGGCGTGGACGCCTGCGTCGCCCGCGGCCTGGCCTACGCGCCCTACGCCGACCTGCTGTGGATGGAGACCTCCACGCCGGACCTGGACGTGGCCCGCGAGTTCGCCGAGGCGATCAGGGCGCGCTACCCGGACCAGATGCTGGCCTACAACTGCTCGCCGTCCTTCAACTGGAAGAAGCACCTGGACGACTCCACGATCGCCAAGTTCCAGCGGGAGCTGGGCCACATGGGGTACAAGTTCCAGTTCATCACGCTGGCGGGTTTCCACTCGCTCAACCACTCGATGTTCGACCTGGCCCACGGCTACGCCGAGGAGGGCATGAGCGCCTACGTCCGGCTGCAGGAGGCCGAGTTCGCCTCCGAGGCGCGCGGCTACACCGCCACCCGCCACCAGCGGGAGGTCGGCACCGGATACTTCGACCTGGTCAGCACGGCCATCGCGCCGGACTCCTCGACCACGGCCCTGCGGGGCTCCACCGAGGAGGAGCAGTTCGAGGCTCACTGACCCGCGAGGACACGCCCCGGCGGCGGTGACCGCGGGCGCCGACGCGGTCCCGGGCCGGGAAGCGGTGACGGAACGGCTCGGCGCCGGACAGGCGAGAAGGGGCCCGCCGGTCAGACGACCGGCGGGCCCCTTCTCTGACGCTGTCAGCCGGTGAGGCGCAGGTCGGCGTCCGGGTCGGGGACGGGCCGGGACGCGACCTCGGCGCCCCGGGCACGCGGACCGGGGAGCCTGAGGGCGGCCAGGACGGCCGTCAGCATGACGGCGCCCAGAACGTAGACGGCGGTGCGCATTCCCCCGGTGGAGGCGGCGCGCATGGCCTGCCCGGACAGCCCCTCGATGCCGTGGTTGGCGACGGCCACGAGGATCGCCAGACCCGCGGCGGTTCCCACCTGCAGCGCGGTGGAGGCCACCCCGGAGGTCAGACCCTGTTCGTCCGCCGAGACGCCGGTGCCGGCGGCGATCCACATGGCCTCGTAGGTGATGCCCATGCCCAGACCGATGACGACGACCCCGGCCAGGACGGTGAGGACGGATCCGTCCGCGTGCATGCCGGGGGCCAGGAGCGCAGCGCCCACGGCGTTGGCGACGATGCCGGTGATCAGCGTGCTTCGGGTGCCGAAGCGGTGGATCAGCCGCTCGCTGAGGAAGTTGCCGGCCGTGATCGACAGGGTCGGGCCGAGGAATGCCAGCCCGGTCTCCAGGGCGCTGAAGTCAAGGACGTTCTGGAAGTACAGGGTCAGGAAGTACGGCACGGCCTGCATCGTCAGCCCGAAGACGAGGATGACCACGACCGCTCCGCTGAACGCACGGTTACGGAACAGCCGCAGCGGCATCAACGGCGTCCGACCGCGGGCCTGGACACGCGGGAACGCGGCCAGCAGGACCGCCGCGAGAACGGCAGCGGTGATCACCTCGGCCCGTGCCCAGCCGACCTCGGAGCCGTGCGCGATCGCAAAGATCAACAGTGTGACGCCTGCGGTGCCGGTCAGGGTTCCGGGGACGTCGATGCTTCCTCTGGTGACGCGGCCGTCCGGGGGCAGCAGGGCGAAGGCGGCGACGGCACCCGCGGCGGCCAGCGGGACGTTGACGTGGAACACGGCCTGCCAGCCCAGCGCCTGGGTGAGCACCCCGCCGGCCAGCGCGCCCACCGTGAGCCCGCCCGCACCCGCCATGGCCCAGACCGTCAGCGCACGGTTGCGCTCCCTGCCTTCGGCGAAGGCCGTGTTGACCAGGGCCAGCACGGCGGGGAACAGCACCGCGCCGGCGAGGCCCTGCAAGGCGCGCGCGGCGAGCAGCACCGCCGGCGCCGTGGCCAGGCCGCCCAGAACGGAGGCCACGCCGTACAGCGCCATGCCGAGCACGAACATCCGCCGACGTCCCATCAGGTCGGACAGCCGGCCGCCGACCAGCAGGAAGCCTCCGTAGAGGACGGCGTACGCGGTGACCACCCACTGCAGGGTGTGCGGGGTGAAGCCGACCTCGGCGGCGATGTCGGGCAGGGCCACATAGATGATGGTGAAGTCGAGACTGATGATCAAGTGCCCGAGCGCGAGCAGCGCGAGGCTCCATCCCGGCCGTCGGCTGCGGGCCGGGGACTGAGTTGTGGACATGGGTGTGCCTTTCGTCCGTGTGTGGTCCGGTGGCCTGTCATGGCTGCACCGGGACCGGCGGGCATTTGTTGGCACACCCCTTGAGGGCACTGGGATGGGCGGCGCCCGGGCTCGATTCGTCCGGTCCGGTCATCGCCCCTCCCTTCCCTGCGTGTTCCGCGCCGTTTTCGGTACGACTATGCCGCTCGCAGCGGTCCACGGGATCGGGCTACCGATCGACATGACCCCGGGACCTTGGGCCTAGGACCACCGGAGGTCTCCGCGACGAGATCGGCTCCGTTGACGCACGAGGCCGTTCATCGCGCCGGACCCATCCGGTCCTGTTCGAGCCCAGAACCATCGGCGGTCCTGCAACCTCACCGGGCCCGAACGCTGTCCCCGGGTGAGCGGATCGCGATCCCGTCCGGGCGCTCCGCGACATCGCCTTCGAGCCGAGGACGCACGAACAGGCGATCAACAGGCCGATGGCCAATGGCCATCGGAGTGTCCCGGGCGGACGCCGGGTATGTCATCGGCTGGTACGCCGCGCCCGGTGATTCCTCCACGACCGTGGACGACGCGGCCGCACGGGTGACCGGCCGTCCGGCATGTACGTTCGCGCAGTGGGCGGACGGGCACGCGGACCGTTTCCAGACGGGGGTGGTGATCTCTATCGGCTGAACGCGCCCGCGCCGGCCGATCTCCCTGATTCGGGGCTGCGCGTTTCCGCGTTCCCCCACCATGAGGTGATACGGAACCCACGCCTTCGCCAGGCCGGCCGCCACCGGCAGATCAATGTGTTACGACGACCGCTGGAAAGCGTCATCCCCCGGGAGGCTGGGCGTTCCACTGCCGGGCCGGAGCGGGTGACACGGGCAAGGCGCTTTCCGGGCCCGGCGACGTCCGATGCGCGGCCACGATCACGGGGGCTAGGAGACGGCGGTGTAGCACTCCACTTCGGCCCGCCGATAGGTCAGCCCGGCCTTCACCAGATTCGCGATGCACTCGCACTGTTTCCCGGTGAGCGTGAGATCGCCGCAGACGGTGACGCCGGAGTAGGTGCGGCAGTCGAGGTTCGGGTTCGCCGCGCCGATCCGGTAGGTGCTCTTGACCCGGGCCCGGCAGTCGGCCCGGAGCGACGCTCTGCCCGCGTAGTCGCACTGGTTGAGGAGAATCCGGTACTGCGATTCGCTCACCGGCGTCCTGGGCTTCGCCTCGGCCGCGGCACCCGCGCCGGAAAGCGTCGCCGCGGTGCCCGCCAACAGCGCCGCCACTGCGATGATCCGCTTCATGATGCCCCCCTTTGGCATCCAGTATCCGATACGCGAACGCGGGATTTCCACCGTGGACGAGTAACCATCCAGGGAACCTCCCGGCCCGGCCGATGCTCCCTCTTCTACTTCTTCCCCGTCTTGCTGTACTCATGGCGACGCTGCGCGTCGCGGCTCGGGGCTGTGTTCATGGCGACACTTCGCGTCGCGGCTCGGGGCTGTGTTCATGGCGACGCTGCGCGTCGCGGCTCGGGGGCTCTTGCCCGGTGCCTTCCCTCGTCACTCGCTCGCTGCGCTCGCTCTCTCCTCAGTCCAGACACCGGCGCCCCCTCGCGGGCTCATGGCGACACTTCGTGTCGCGGCTCGGGGGCTTGAGTCCGGTGCCTTCCCTCGTCGTTCGCTCGCTGCGCTCGCTCTCTCCTCAGTCCAGACACCGGCGCCCCCTCGCTGTGTTCACGGCGACACTTCGTGTCGCGGCTCGGGGGCTCTTGCCCGGCGCCTTCCCTCGTCGTTCGCTCGCTGCGCTCGCTCTCTCCTCAGTCCAGACACCGGCGCCCCCTCGCGGGCTCATGGCGACGCTGCGCGACGTGGTGAGGCCCCGCCGTACGGACGATTGGACGTCCGTACGGCGGGGCCTCACTTTCCCGCCGCCCTCCCGCCTGGGCGCGCCGGGGGATCGGCGCGCCCGGGGTGTTCAGCGCTCGACGGCCTGCAGCAGCTTGCGGCGCTGCTGGGCGCCGAGACCGCCGAGCCGGCGGGTCTCGTCCACGTCGGCCGTCTTCATGAGCTGGGCCGCCTTGACGTTGCCGATGCCCGGCAGTGCCCGCAGCGCCTGCGAGACCTTGATGCGCTTGGCGACCTCGTCGTCGCGGCCGAGCAGCTGCTCAAGGCTCACGGACCCGGCCTTGACGTCGGCCAGGAGCTTGGCCCGGGCCGCACGCGTCTCGGCGGCCTTGGCAAGTGCCGCTTGACGCTGTTCGGGGGTTAGCTTGGGCAAGGCCATGTTGGTTTCTCCCTGGTTGCTTGGGTTCTGCCGTCCTGTTACCCACAGCGACGCGGCTAATCATCCTGGAACCAGGGAAAAACAGGGCATCTGCCACTGACCACCACGATATGCCCGAATGGTTACCCCAGACTTACCTGACTCTTCGTAGCCTCGACCTCATGAGTATCTGGCAAGGACCGGACGGCATCGAGGTGGAGGCGGTCGTGCTCCACGACCTCCCCTGCCTGCGGGTTACCCGGCGTGTCGGTGACCGTCAGGTGCTCCTGGCGTACTGCACCGACGTGCGGGAGGTCGGCGAACACGTCGACCTGGCCGAACTGGTCGCCTCCTGAGGAGACGGCCGGGTGTGCGGGGAACGGCGGGAGGACGACCGCGGGGAACGACGGGAGGCCGACCGGCCGTTCCCCGGGCGGGACGGGTACGGCGAAGGCGGTTCCGCACCGCCGGGAGGAACCGCGGGCGGAACGACGGGCCGCCCGGAGGGCGAGGCCCCGTACGGAACCGGCGACCGGCCGCCCCGGGGGCGAGGCCGGTTCGGCATCGAGGTGAACTTCCCCGATCACCGAAGCGTCCCTGTGCACAGGGAGGCCAGCATGGAAGTACTCGACGGCCTCGCTGACGAGAGGCTCCGCCTGGAGCTCCTCCTCATCGAAGCCCTGCACCGCGAAGCGGAACGGCTGGCCGCGCAGGCCGGCCTCACCTGACCGGCACGCCCCTGCCCGGGACGCACGGCAGGACTCCCCGTACGGCCGTGGTGTCCCGGTACGCCGCGGCCGTACGGGGAACCCGGCTCGACGCCGCGGCCGATGATGGCGTTAGCTATTCCCCTTGGCATCCTCCCCACGGTTGAAGTCCGGGGTCTCCACGCTCAAGGAGTTTCGATGAACAAGCGCGAGCTGATCGACAAGGCCGCGGCCGAGGCGGGGCTCAGCAGGCGACAGACCGCCGCAGCCCTGGACGCCATCCTCGGCGTCATCCAGACGACCGTGGCGGCCGAGGAGAAGGTGGCCATCCCCGGCTTCGGATCCTTCGAGATCGTCCACAAGCCGGCACGCACCGGGCGCAACCCGCAGACCGGCGAACCCCTGGAGATCGCGGAGACCTGGACCGCCAAGTTCAAGCCCAGTCCGGGCTTCATGGGCCTCATCCGCCAGCGCAAGAAGGACTGACGCCGCGGTCAGCCCCGAACGGCACGGGCGTACCAGCGCCCGTCCAGGGCGTCGATCCGCAGCGGCCTGCCGAAGCACTCCGACAGGTTCTCCCCGGTCAGCACCTCCCCCGCCGGACCGGCCGCCTGGACACGGGTGTCGCGCATCAGCAGGGCGTGGGTGGTGGTGGCCGGGACCTCCTCCAGGTGATGGGTCACCGTGACCGTGGTCAGCGCGGGCCGGGACGCGGCCAAGCCCTCCACGGAGGCGATCAGGTCCTCGCGCGCGGGCAGGTCGAGCCCGGCGAACGGCTCGTCCAGCAGCAGTATCACCGGCTCGGCCATCAGCGCCCTGGCGACCCTGACCCTGGCCCGCTCCCCCTGGGAGCAGACGCCGAACGGCCGCTCGGCGAGGTCCTTGCACCCCATGTCCGCCAGCAGCCGGTGGGCCCGCTCGTGCTCGGCCGGGCCGTAGCGGTCCCACAGCGGGGCGCTGGTGCCGGTGTGACCGGTCAGGACGACGGTGTGCGCGGTCGCGCCCTCGCCCTCCAGCAGCTCCTCGTCGACGAGCCGCTGACTCGCCGCCACCAACCCGATCCGGCGGCGCAGCTCCCGCAGGTCGACCCGGCCCAGGCGCTGGCCGAGCACGGTGACCGAGCCGCTGCTGGGGTGCCGCACGGCGGCCGCCAGGGACAGCAGCGTGGTCTTGCCCGCCCCGTTGGGTCCCAGCACCACCCAGTGCTGGCCGTACTCCACCCGCCAGTCGACGCCGGACAGGAGGGTCCGCCCCACCACCCGTACCTCGACGCCGCTCAGCTCCACCGCCCCGGGTCCGAACCCGCTCATCGTCCTCCGTCCGGCTCCGCACGTACGACGATGATCACCCTAGCCGACCCGGCGGTCCTCGCCTCCGGCCGGGCGGAAGCCGCCGGATCACGGCCTCTCAATCGCCGATCTGGACCGACGGGGTCGCGCCCGGCGGGGGCGAGGACGTGCTCTCCGTGGCCGACGGCGCCTGCGACGGCGCCGGGCTCTCGCCGTCACCGGTCTGCGGGATCTGGGTGAAGGAGGGCCTGGTACCGGGAGTGGGCGCGCCCGTCGCCTCCGGGCAGCCGCGGTTCGCACCCCGGCCCCGGCCGTTGCCCCGCCCGTTGCCGCTGCCCCGGCCGTTGCCTTTGCCGTTGCCCGGGAGGTCAGCGCAGGTCTGCGGCCCGTCACCGCCGCCGGGCGGGCCGGCGGTGTCGCGGGTACGGCTCGGGGACGGCTCGGCCGAGATGTCCGGAGAGGTGTGGGCGGTGGGAACCGGCACCGTGCGGGTGGCGGTGACCGTGACCGTGGTCGGCTCGACCGGGGGCGCCGACCGCGTCCCGCCCTCCGGCGGGCGGGACGGGCGGAACGCGGACGTCGCCGTCGCGCCCTCGGCCGGCACCACCACCGGGACGCGCTCGGGGACGCCGACCCCGCCGGCCCCGTCCACCCCGCCGTCACCGGCCCTCGCCGCGGCCACCACGGTCAGCGCCGCCATGGACACCGTGGCCAGCGCGGCGAACCCCGCCTGCGAGAAGCTCCCGCCGCGTCCCGGCGCCGCCCGCCTGGAACCCCGCGCCCGGGAACGTTCCCGCGAGGGGCCGGCGGGCGCGGACCGCCCCTCCTCTCCCGGCCGGTACGGCACACCCGCCGACGGATACGGCGCCGCCGCGTACGGGTACGGCACGGCACCGGACGCGACCCCCGCCCCCGCCCAGGGGGACGCGGCCCGCGACGCCCCGGAGCGCCCCGGGCCCGGGACCCGCGGCGCGGCGGGGGGATACGGCACCGCCGTCCAGATATCCCCCAGCACCCCGGCGACCGCCTCACGCGGATCAGCCGGCGCGGCCACACCGCCCGCCGCCAGCAACGCCACGAGCAGGTCGGCGGCGCGGGGACGGTGCGCCGGGTCCTTGGCCAGGCACGCCTCGACCGCCGGGCGCAGCAGCATGGGCACCGAGGAGAGACGTGGCGGCTCGACCATGATGCGCCGGGTCAGCACGTCGAGCTCGCCCGTGCCGAAGGGGTGGTGTCCGGTGGCCGCGTAGGCGATCACGCAGCCCCAGGCGAAGACGTCGGAGGCGGGCCGCGCGGGCCCCCCGGTGAGCCGCTCCGGGGCGACCCAGCCGGGGCTGCCCATGACCTGTCCGGCCTGGGTGTGCGCGCCGGGGGCGTCCACGTCCGTGGCGATACCGAAGTCGATCACCCGGGGCCCGGAGGGCGACAGCAGCACGTTGCCGGGCTTGAGGTCGCGGTGCACCAGCCCCGCCTCGTGCACCGCGACCAGCGCCGCGGCCACCCCAAGGGCGACGCCGTAGGCCAGGTCGGGCGTGAGCGGGCCGCCGGCGGGCACCACCTGGGACAGCGCGGGCCCGGGGATGTACTCGCAGACCAGGAAGGGCCGGTCGCGGTCGGTGCCGTCCTCGACCACGGCCGCGGTGCAGAAGGGCACCACGCGCCGGGAGAACGCCACCTCCTCGGCGAACCGGGCCCGGAGCGTGGGATCGTGCAGGTGCAGCGGATGCGGCGTCTTGAGCGCCACCACGCCGCCCTGGGGATGCTCGGCGAGATAGACGACGCCCATCCCGCCCACGCCGAGACGGCCGAGCAGCAGGTAACGGCCGATGATGACCGGGTCTCCCACGGTCAGCGGCCGCACACCGGGCGGCAGGCCGTCGATGGGTCCGGTTCCGCCACGCACCATCCTGGTCGAGCCTCCCGTGTCCGCGATACGGCAGAACACACTGTGGCCGTAACCCGCGGCGCTTCGCGCCCGACCGGACACAAGCGATATGACAGGTAAGGCGACTGATCCCTCAAGGTAAGTAACCCCTGGTACGCGGGACACGGATGGTGCCCGGCGTGACACCGTGACCGGCCGGTACGGCCCGCGGCGGGCCCCGGGGCCGGGACGCCCGGAGAGCGGACGCGGCCCGGCACCGGGACGCCCGGAGAGCGGCACGACCGGACACCGGGTCACCCGGAGACCGGCGCGGCCGGGCACCGGGACGCCCGAGGCCGTGGCGCCCGGAGGTCAGGCGGCGGCCGAGCCGGACGGCGCCGGCAGGTCCCGGGCCGTCACGGCGCCGGGCCGCGCGAGATCCTCGGCCGTCACGGCGCCCGGCCGCGCCAGGTCCTCCGCCGCCGCGGTGCCCGGCCGTACGGTTTCCCCGGCCGCCACCAGGCCGGAATCGCCGGAGAGGTCCGGCGCCGGAAGGCCGGGGGCCTCCGCGGGACCGGACCCGGCCGACAGGCCCCGGGCCGCCGCGAGAAACCGGTCGATGTGCCGGAAGACCTGACGCGCCTCGGGCAGGACGTCGGCCAGGATGGCGAAGACGTGCGGCATCCGCCGCCACTCCTCGTAGGTCACCGGTACTCCCCCGGCCCTCGCCCGCTCGGCCACGCGGCGCCCGTCGTCCCGGAGGACCTCGGTGGAACCGGTCACGACCATCAACGGCGGCAGCCCCCGGTAGTCGCCGAAGACCGGGGACACCAGGGGGTCGCGCACGTCCAGGCCCGCCGTCCAGCGGCGGGCCAGCCAGTCCACCCGGCCGGCCGGGATCAGCGGATCCACCAGCCGGTTGACCCGCCGCGGCACGTCCGTCAGGTCCGCCCACGGCGACAGGCACACCGCCGCCGACGGCAGCGGCGACCCCCGGTCGCGCAGCGCCAGCAGCGCGGTGAGGGTCAGGTGACCGCCCGCCGAGTCCCCGGCGAACAGGATCCTCGCCGGATCGTAGCCGCGCTCCAGCAGGCACCCGTACGCGGTGATCGCGTCCTGGAGGGACTCGGTGGGCCGGTGGACCGGACCCTGCCGGTAGTCCACGGCCAGCACCGGACGCCGGGCGACCGCCGACAGACGCCAGGTGATCGCCCGGTGGGTCGCCGGGGAGCAGGCGAAGTAACCGCCGCCGTGGAAGTAGAGCAGCACCCCGCTCTCGTCGAGGTCCTCCCCCGCGCGGACCCACTCCCCCCGGCAGACCCCGGTGTCGTCCCGGGTCACCCGCACGTGGGAGGGCAGACGCACCGGCACCCGCGCGGCGAGGGCGGCGAGCTGGGAACCGGCGGTCACCCCGGCCTCGGAGCGGAGCAACAGGCCGGCGAGCGGTTTGAAGGTCCCGCGCATCATCGCGTTGAGAGCCGCGGCCTGCCAGCTCACCGGATAGCCGGGACAGACGTCCACGTCGATCTCGTCATGCATGCGGACCTCCCGCAGGGCCGCGAGCGCGGACCTGCCGAAAGGCCGTGCACGCGGACCTTCTGTAAAGAGGATTCCCCACGGCGGATCCCCCTACTCCCCCCGCCGGGCCACCCGTTCCCCGCTCCACCATCCGAGATCCGTTGCCGGGCCCGGGGCCGGCGCCCTTCCCGGCCGCCCCGGTCCGCCTTCATCGACATCACCGAGATCATTCAGCGGTTGGAGCGCCGGCCGCCGCTTTCACCACCCCCGCCCACCACCTGACGAACGACCACCGCCCCCCCGGTGGATCGTCGGATCCACCGGGGAGGCGTGGCTCCGGCGGGGATGGAGACGCTGCTCAGGCCGTGGCGACCTTGCGGTCGAGGAAGTCGCGGACGAGGGCGGCGATTTCGGTTCCGTGGGTGGCGAGGGCGAAGTGGCCCGCGTCCAGGAGGTGGATCTCGGCGTCGGGCAGGTCGCGGGCGAAGGCCTTGGCGCCTTCGGGGCCGAAGATCTCGTCGTTCTGGCCCCAGGCGACCAGGACGGGCGGCCGGTGGGTGCGGAAGTACTCCTGGAAGGCGGGGTAGCCGTCGAGGTTGAACTGGTAGTCCCAGAACAGCTGGAGCTGGATCTCCTTGTTGCCCGGACGGTCCAGGTACGCCTGGTCCAGCACCCAGGCGTCCGGGTTGACGTGCTCCAGCAGGTCGGCGGGTACACCGTGGGTGTGCTGCCAGCGGGTCGCCTCGGCGGTCAGCAGCCGGCGGACGGCGGGCTCGTTGGCGGCCCGATCCTTGGCGTGGGCGAACAGCACGTCCCAGAACGGGGTGAAGCCCTCGATGTAGGCGTTGCCGCTCTGGCTGACGATGGCGGTGACCCGTTCGGGGTGGCGGGAGGCGATGCGCAGTCCGATGGGGGCACCGTAGTCCTGGATGTAGAGGGCGAACCGGTCGAGCCCGAGCGTGTCGAGCAGTTCCAAGGTGATCTCGGTGAGCTTGTCGAAGCTGTAGTCGAACTCCTCCACCGGAGGCATCGCCGACTGTCCGAAGCCGATGTGGTCGGGCGCGATCAGGTGATACGAGTCGGCCAGGTCGGCGATCAGGTCGCGGTACATGGCCGAGCTGCTCGGGAAGCCATGCAGCAGGAGCAGTGTGGGGTTGGCGCGGTCGCCGGCCTCTCGGTAGAAGACGGGCAGTCCCTGGATCTCGACGGTGGTGTGGCGGATCTGCTGGACGGTCATCTCAGTGCTCTTCTCTCAGGTGGTGTGTCGGGTTCTCTGTGACGGGCGAGGGCCGATGCCACGGCGGCGACACCGCGCGGCAAGGGTGACGTCGGCGCCTGGTGGCGGGGCTATCGCAGCGGGATGTCGGTCCCGTGTTCGCCCCGTGGGCGGGGACCGTGGATGCGCCTGTCGGCCTCGGTGATGGCGACGTCGTCGATGCTCGCCTCGCGGCGTCGCATGAGACCGCGGTCGTCGAACTCCCACAGTTCATTGCCGTAGCTGCGCCACCACCGGCCTGCCGCGTCGTGCCACTCGTACTGGAACCGGACGGCGATCCGGTCGTCCTCGAATGCCCAGAGGCTCTTGCGCAGCGCGTAGTCCAGTTCGCGTTCCCACTTGCGCGCCAGGAAGGCGACGATCTCCTCCCGGCCTCTGACGAACGTGTCTCGGTTCCGCCACAGCGAGTCCGGCGTGTAGGCCGACGCCACGCGGTGGGGATCGCGGGTGTTCCATGCGTCCTCGGCCGCCTGGACCTTCCGCAGGGCCGTCTCGCGGGTGAACGGCGGATAGGGCGGGCGATCTTCTGACAATGGGGCCTCCTCAGGTCGAGAACGGTCGTTCTCAAGCGGTGGGCGCCCTAAGATAGAGAACGATCGTTCTCAGTGTCAAGGAGGTGCGGATGCCGGCCCCGATCAGCGACGAACAGACGCGACTGGACCGTGAGGCGCTGCTCGACGTGGCGGAGAGGCTGTTCTACGAGCGAGGGATTCAGGCGGTCGGCATGGACAAGATCCGTGCGGCGTCCGACCTGCCGCTCAAGCGGATCTACCGGCTCTTCGCCGCCAAGGAGGACCTCGTCGTCGCGATGCTCCGACGCCGGGATCAGCGCTGGCGGAGGAGTCTGGCGGACCGTGTGGAGCAGGTCGCGGATCCTCGGGAGCGGGTCCTGGCGGTCTTCGACTGGCTCACGGACTGGTTCGCCGAGCCCGGTTTCCGCGGATGCGTCTGGATCAACGCCCACGGCGAGCTCGGCTCCTCGTCCGAGGCGGTGCTCGCTGAGGTCCGATCGCACAAACAGGCGTTCCACGACCAGATCGCCGCGTGGGTCCACGCCGCCGGGACGTCGGCGGCCGAACCCATCTTCCTGCTCGCCGAAGGGGCCATCGTGACCGCCGGTATCAGCGGCGACCCCGCACCGGCCCGGCACGCACGCGCCGCCGCCGCGATGCTGCTCGGGACGCCCTCATGACCCGGCCGCACCCGCCGGCGACCTGTCGGCCCACCCGGCGGCGAGAGCCGCGCGAGCCGGACGATTCGAGTGGTCTCCCGGCCGCCTTCGCGCCCGGCGGAACACACCGCTCACGGCCGAGACGCACCCCGCCGGAATCACGGCCGGAGCACCGGTCCGCGTTCAGTGGTCGTCGTAGTCCTCGTCGTAGTCCTCGTCGCGGACCCGGGGCGCCCAGCGGGAGGGCATGAGGACGGGCAGGAAGAGGGCGACGCCCACGAGGGCGTAGACGTCGGCGGCCAGCAGCACGCCCATGCCCCGGCCGGCCTGCAGGAGCGCGGCGGGCAGGGAGGGGTCGCGCGGGACCAGGTCCGTGGCGCGGGCGGGGTCGAGGGCGTAGACCACGGTCCAGGCGAGCAGGACGATCGACGGGACGAACGCGGCCATCGGGGAGACCCGGCCGGAGGCCACCAGCCCGAGCAGGAGGCCGACGCCCGCCATGACGCCCAGCGCGGTCCAGGACCTCGGGCCGCCGAGCGCGAAGGCCGCCGCCGCAGACAGTCCCTCCTGTACGGCCCAGCCGGCTCCGCCCAGCAGGGCGGCGGTGAGAAGCAGCCCGACCAGCAAACCGGAAAAATGTCGCATGGACCCCGCCTAGCTACGAACTGCCTGTCGTGCTCGCGGCAACCATAGCTGCAAAAGACCAGAAAAGGCAGGCGTTGACGGTACGTGAGAACATGTGGGCACCATGCGTGCCCATCTCCCCCTGCGCCTCGCCCGCGCGGCGGCCTTCTCGGCCGTGTGCGTGGCGCTGGCCGTCGCCGGCCACCGGGCCGCGGGCGGGTCCGGGCCCGAGCCGCAGGCGGTGGCCGCCGCCTGGACGGCCGTCGCGGCGGCGACGGCGGTGCTCGCCGGGCGCGAGCGCTCCGCCACGGTGATCAGTGCCGGTCTGGGGGCCGCGCAGCTCGTCCTGCACGAGCTGTTCGCCTACGGCGACCCCTCGGGGATCTCCCTGGTCACGCACTCCCACGGCCAGGGTCTGGGCGAGGGCCTGGGCATGCTTCTCGCGCACCTGACCGCCACGCTGCTCACCGGCTGGTGGCTGGCCCGCGGCGAGGCCGCCCTGTGGACGCTGCTGCGCGCCGCGGGCCGGCGCCTCGGCGCGGCGCTGCGGCTGCTCCCTCCCCCGCCATGCCGCCCGCTCCCCCGCGCGCGGCCGTCGCCTCCGTCCCGCTCCTCCCGGCGCGGGGCGTCCTGCGGCACATCGTCAGCCGGCGCGGCCCTCCACTCCCCGCCGCCTGATCTCTTTTCCCGTGCCTTCCCGGCACCGCGGAATCCGTCCCTTCGCGCGGGAACCGTTCCGCGCCGGGCGGCGGCCACCGCGCCCGCGTCCGTGCGCGGCGTGACCGCCGCCGGCCGTCGCACGCCCGTGATCGGTGCGCGCCCGTGATCAGTGCGCGCCGTGGTCCCGTCGCGGGGTTCCGCGCCTCCTCCGAACGTCCCGAACCCCGAAGTGGAGAATCCCATGTCGTTCCCCGCAGCGTTCCGCCGTCTGGCCGCCGTGACCGCCGGCGCCGCCGCCCTCACCATCGGCCTCGCCGTGCCCGCGCTCGCGCACGTGAGCATCAACCCCGGCACCGCCGAGCAGGGCGGCTTCACCAAGGTCGCCTTCCGGGTCCCCAACGAGCGCGACAAGGACTCGACGAGCAAGGTCGAGGTGTCCTTCCCGCTCGACCACCCGCTGCCGTTCGTCTCGGTCAAGCCGGTGCCCGGCTGGAAGGTCAAGGTGACCGAGGGCAAGCTGCCCAAGCCGGTCACCACCGAGTACGGCGAGATCACCGAGGCCGTCACCAAGGTGACCTGGTCGGGCGGGAAGATCGAGCCCGGCCAGTTCCAGGAGTTCGAGGTGTCCATGGGCGCGCTGCCCGAGGACACCGACCGCCTCCTCTTCCCCACGACCCAGACCTACGACGGCGGCGAGGTCGTCAAGTGGGCCGACGAGCCCAAGGCCGACGGCTCCGAGCCGGAACACCCGGCCCCGGTGCTGCGGCTCACCCCGGCCGCCGCCGGCGGCGACGGCCACGGCACCGGTACGGCGAGCCCCTCGGCGGCCCCGGCCGCGACGGACGCCTCGCCTGCCGCGCCGTCGGTCACCGCGGTCGCGGCCTCCGGCGCGGACTCCTCCGACGGCACCGCCCGCGCGCTGGGCGTCGCCGGTCTGGTCCTCGGGCTCGTCGGCGCCGTGGCCGGCGTGCTGGGCCTGCGCCGCGGCCGTAACGCCTGAGAGGAGCACCCGAGAGTGCCTTGGGACGCCTGAGAGAGCGTCCGAGCGAGCGCCTGAGAACGCTTGAGAGCGCCTGAGCGCGTCTGAGGGACGGCGGGCCGCGCACCGGAGAACCGGTGCGCGGCCCGTCGGCTCGAACCCGCCCGGACCGGGCCGCCGCCGGGACCCACCGCCCGGACCCGCCGCCCGGACCAGGCCCGCGGTCCGAACCGGGCCGCGGCCCGCGGTCCGAACCCGGCCGCGGCCCGGCGTCAGGCCGGAAATTCACGCCGGAGCACTGGAAAATCAGCACTCGCCGATAAACACTCGTGGGGGCCCGGCGGAAAAATCGACCCTGCGGCCCGCGGTTCCCGCCTCCGGGATGCGGAACGCGGGGCGTCGGGGATCGCGGTCCGCGTGAC
The DNA here is from genome assembly GCF_050942225.1 of Streptosporangium sandarakinum. Taxonomy (NCBI): domain Bacteria; kingdom Bacillati; phylum Actinomycetota; class Actinomycetes; order Streptosporangiales; family Streptosporangiaceae; genus Streptosporangium; species Streptosporangium sandarakinum. The sequence goes on along the minus strand of NZ_CP192034.1, from coordinate 3,282,641 downwards.
GGCACACGGTCACGACCCCGAAGCGAGGTTCGCGCATGGCAACCGAGACAGTCTCAGCACGTCCATCCGGCGGATGGGTCTCCGCGCTCAACACCCGGCACCACAGGACGGCACTCGGCGTCTACATGCTGATCGTCCTCGGCCACTGGGCCGAGCACATCGTCCAGGCCATCCAGATCTACGTCCTGGGCTGGACGGTCCCGGAGGCACGCGGCGTCCTGGGCATGCCGTTCCCCTGGCTGGTCACCTCCGAGTGGATGCACTACGGCTACGCACTGATCATGCTGATCGGCCTGATCCTGCTCCGGCACGGCTTCACCGGCAGGTCGCGCACCTGGTGGAACATCTCCCTCGGCATCCAGGTCTGGCACCACTTCGAGCACCTGCTGCTGCTCAGCCAGGCGATGAGCGGCTACCACCTGCTGGGACGCCCCACCGTGACCAGCGTCATCCAGCTCCTGGTGCCGCGGGTGGAGTTGCACCTGTTCTACAACACCCTCGTGTTCATCCCCATGGTGGTCGCGATGGTCCTCCACCGGCGTCCCCGCGCGTCGGAGCGCTCGCTGATGCGGTGCACCTGCGCGGTCGCGCACCAGTGGTGAGGCGGCACGGCGGGCCCGCGGTGAGGAGGCGCTCCCCCTTCTTCAACACGGTCCTGACGTTCGTCGCGGTCTTCCTGCTCTACCTGGCCGTGCCGAACATCGGCCCGGTCGTCCGCGCCGCGCGGGCCGACGGGATCGACGGCAGGTTCACCGCGCGGCAGCTCGAGTGCGTCCAGCACCCCGGGCACGAGTCCTGCACCTGGATGGGCGACTTCCGCTCCGCCGACGGCACGGTCCGCAGGAACGGGATCGCGCTGTACGGGAGCTCCCGCGAGTCGCTGCGGGCCGGGCAGGAGACCCCTGCCGTGGACGTCGGCCGTCCCCGCCAGGTGTACGGCCCGGGCGGCTCCATGGAGTGGGTCTTCACCGGGCTGCTGCTCCTGATCGGGGTCGCCATCCCGGTGTACCTGTACGGCGGGCCGCTGCGCCGCGCGCTCACCGGCCGCGGGGCACCCGGGACGCCCGGTGACGCGGGCCGCCCGGAGCCGCAGGAGTCGGAACCGGTCCGCTGAGGGCCGGTGCGAGGGCCCGGCCGGCGGCCGGGCCCTCGTCGCGCGGTCGCGGGTGTTCTCACGGCCGGCTCTTCCGGGTGCTCAGGAGTGCCGGGCCGCGACCTGGTCGAGGAGGGCGGCGAGGTGGCCGGGGGCCGAGACCATGGGCCAGTGGCCGGTGTCGATGGTGCGGAAGTCCCAGGTCGGCGCGGCGCGCATGGCCGAGACGTCGGCGGACACCCGGCCGCCGAAGTGCTCCATCGAGCACATGACGTAGGTGGCCCGCTGCTGCGCCAGCGGGCGCGTCAGGACGGCGGACTCGGCGACGGTGCGCCCGGGGTGGCCGACGAAGCGCCTGGCGAGCCAGCCGGCCTGGCGGCGGGAGAGCCCCTGGCCGTCGGCCACGACCGACGCGTCGGGAGCCGGCCAGCGGCCGTTGTTGGCGGCGATGAGCCGCAGTTCCTCGGCGCGCAGGCGCTCGGGGAAGGCGTGCAGCATCGACTTGCCGTCGTGGGGCAGGAACGCCTCGACGAACACCGTGTGCGCCACCCGGTCGCGGGCCCGGTCGGCCACCAGGCCGGCCACGATACCCGAGTAGCTGTGCCCCACGACGATGACGTCGCGCAGGTCGTCCCTCTCGATGGTCGCCAGGACGTGGCCGACGTGCGTCTCCAGCCCGACGTCGGCGACGTCGGCCTCGGCGGTGGTCAGGCCCGGCAGCGTGACCGCGTGGACCCGGTGGCCGTGGCCGCGCAGGCGCCGCGCCACCGGCTCCCAGGCCCAGGCGCCCATCCACGGGCCGGGGATGAGAACGAAGTTCTTCATGAGGAGTCCGTTTCCCCTGCTTCCGGCCGGTCCGCGCCTCGTGGGAGGCGCGTTCCGGCGGTGGGACATCGTCGTTGTCGAAGGTCCGGCGATGGCGACGCCCATCGCCATTCAGCAGTCCGGCGCCGGGTCCCGTCAAGCTTTCGTCAGGCGGCCTTACCGGATGCCCCGGCGAGGGAGGCCCGGTCGAGGACGGCGGCGTCGGACTCCACGACCCGGACGTCGGGGTTCCCGGTGAGGATCGCCACCACCCCGACGTAGCCGTATCCGGGGTCCAGCGGCAGGAGCCGCACCCCGTCCACGGGGACGTCCAGCGGCCAGCTCAGCAGCGCGGGCCTCTCGTCCGGGCCGCTGACCTCGACGCGGTCCGGGGAGATCCGCAACCCGTGCCCGGTTGCCTTCAGTGCCGCCTCCTTGCGCACCCACGTCCGGGCGAACGCCTCGTACCGCTCGTCGCCGGGAAGCGACTCCAGGGTCCTGCGCTCGGCCGGCGTCAGCGCGCACCGCGCCAGCTCGTCGACCGAGGTCGTCGGCACCGCCTCCACGTCCACGCCCAGCGGCCCCTCGGCCGTCAGCGCGACCCCGACCCGGTCGCCCGAGTGGGAGATCGAGACGTGCAGCGGGGGCCCGCCGGTGTGGATCCGCGGTTTGCCGTGGTTCCTGGCGCAGTCCGAGCACGACCTGTCGACCGCCACGTCCTCCGGGCGGAGGCCGAGCTGGGCGCCGGCCGTGACCCGCAGCAGCCAGGCCCCGGTGAGGAAGCGGCGCAGGTCCGGCTCGCGCCGGAAGCGCGCCGCCCGCTCCAGTTCGCTGGGGCTCAGCACCTCGGTCAGGCCCTCGATCGTCCCCTGCCGCGGATCGGCCCACCACACGTGGCACTCGCCCGCCGACAGAACAGAAGTGATCATCGATCTTCTCCTTGTCGCAGCGTTCTACTCGCGGTGACCGGCGGACAGGGCGCGGCAGGTCACCAGTTCCAGGTGGCTGACCTCCGGCCTGGCGAGGATCCGGACCACCTCGGCGCGGATCTGCGCGCTCGTGGCCTCCTCCTCGGCGCGTACCCGGATGACGATGTCACCGGCCGCCTGCCTGAGGTCCTTGTGCCATTCCTCCGGAAGAAGCGCCAGAACCCGGATTCCGTCTACCGGAGAATTCGGTATCGGTCGCCCGTCGATATGGCGCATCGTCAACTGAACCAGCATGAGCCACGGTCCTTCTCCCATTTACCGGCCCATCGGAAAAGACCGGTTCCTCGACGTTTCACGCCCGTCCGGATGAACGGCCGCCCCAGCGAACCTCCCGAATTCACCTGATGAGGGCCGGGTCATCGTCCCTTCGATGCCCCCGCCGTCCGGCGTGGTCGGTGATTCGTTCTCACACCCTCAACTCTGCGATGCGGGATGGGGCGGGACCAGGCTTCGGCGAGGCAGCAAGTTGCACGTGGGTAGCCGCATCCTGTCACCGGCCGGCGGGCGTGACGGGGCCCTACGGGACGCGCCGGGGTGTACGGGGGCGGCGTGCGGGACGGCGGCCGGAGCGGGGCGCGCGGACCGGCGTACGGGGCGGCGGCGGGACGGGGCGTACGGGTCAGCGTGCGAGGTGGCGGCGGGACGGGGCGTACGGGACGGCGGCGGGGCGGGGTGCCGCGGGCCGGCGTGCGGGGCGGCGCGGAGGTGGTGCGGGAGTGAGGCGGTGAACACGAAGGAGCCGTGCCTCGATGTTCGAGGCACGGCTCCGGGGGGCGGGCGCGGCGGACGTCAGAGGGGCACGTTCCCGTGCTTGCGCCGGGCCCCGGCCCTGCGCTTGTCGCGCAGCATCGCCAGCCCGCGGGCGACCGCCGACCGGGTCTCCACGGGGTCGATCACGTCGTCGACCAGCCCCCGCTCGGCGGCGTAGTACGGATGGACGAGCTCCTCGACGTACCGGCCGAGCAGTTCCGCGCGCAGCGCGGCGGGGTCGGCCGCGGCGACGAGGTCCTTGCGGTAGATGACGTTCACCGCGCCCTCGGCGCCCATCACGGCGATCTCGTTGGTCGGCCACGCGAGCGACAGGTCGGTGCCGATGGAGCGGGAGTCCATCACGATGTAGGCCCCGCCGTACGCCTTGCGCACGATGACCTGGACGCGGGGCACGGTGGCCTCGCAGTAGGCGTACAGCAGCTTGGCGCCGTGCCGGATGACCCCGGCGTACTCCTGGTCGGTGCCCGGCAGGAAGCCGGGCACGTCCACCAGGGTCACCAGCGGGATGCCGAAGGCATCGCAGAAACGCACGAAGCGGGCGGCCTTCTGGGACGCGGCGACGTCCAGCACGCCGGCGAGCACCATGGGCTGGTTGCCGACCAGGCCGACCACCTCGCCGTCGATCCTGGCGAGCGCGCAGATCACGTTGGGCGCCCAGCCCTGGTGCAGTTCCAGGAAGTCCCCGTCGTCCACCAGTTCGGCGATGACCAGGCGCATGTCGTAGGGCTTGTTCGGCTCGACGGGCACGATCTCGGCCAGCCGGGGCCGCGGGTCGTCGGTCGCGCCGCGGGACGGATGGCGGGGCGGCGGTTCCTGGTTGTTGCCCGGCAGCATCGAGACGAGGTAGCGCACCTCGGCCAGACAGCTCTCCTCGTCGTCGTGCACGAACGTGGCCACCCCCGACCGGGTGCCGTGCACCTGCGCGCCGCCGAGCTGGGCGTGGGTGACCCGCTGGCCGGTCACCACCTCCACGACGTCGGGACCCGTCAGGTAGAGCTGGGCGTTCTCACCGGCCATGAAGGTGAAGTCGGCCAGCGCCGTGGAGTAGGCCGCGCCGCCCGCGCAGGGCCCGAGCACGACGCTGATCTGCGGGATGACCCCGGACGCCTGGACGTTGCGCTGGAAGATGCCGCCGTAGCCGTTGAGCGACATCACCCCCTCCTGGATCCGGGCGCCGCCGCTGTCGTTCAGCCCGATGAACGGCGAGCCGGTGGCGATCGCCAGGTCCATCACCTTCTGGATCTTCAGGGCGTGCGCCTCACCGAGCGAGCCGCCGAAGACGGTGAAGTCCTGGGCGTAGACGAACACGCGGCGGCCGTGGATCGTGCCCGATCCGGCGACCACGCCGTCGGTGTACGGGCGCTGCCGCTCCATCTTGAGGCCGTGCGCCCGGTGCCGCCGGTACATCTCCACCTCGACGAACGACCCCTCGTCGAGCAGCAGGTCCAGCCGCTCGCGGGCCGTGCGCTTGCCGAGCCTGTGCTGGCGGGCGACGGCCTCGCCGTTTCCGGCGGCGATGCCGTCCCGCAGCCGGCCGTGCTCCTCGCGCAGCGCCCGCATGGAGCGGGACGCCGGCCGGGCGGCCGTCGCGGGCGGTACGGCCGTCGCGGGCGGTGCGGGGGTACGGCCGGCCCGGGGTGCGGCCAGCGCCGCCGGTACGGCCGGCGGCACGTCGTCACAGCCGCCGGCGGGCGCTGCGGGCCCGGCGGGCCGGTCGCCGGCGGGCGCCACGGGGCGGACGGCGAGGTCCTCCCTGGCGGGCGCCGGCGCCGGTATGGATACGGCGTCGAGTTCCGAGATACTCACTGGAGATCCTCCCTCAGGTGTTGCACGCGCCGGCGTGCCGGGTGACCCCGGCCGCCCGCGGCCACGTGGGGCGTCACCTCACGAGCGCGGGCGCCGGGTAGGCGAGGCCGGCGCGACCGGCGGGCAGGTGCCCGCTCTCGCACAGCCACCGCACCGTGTCCCCGACGGTCTCGGCCAGGGGGCGCGGGGTGATCCCGCCCGCGCCGGCGGTTCCGGCGGGGCGTCCGGCGTGGGCGCAGGTGTGGATGGCGCCGTACTCGGCGGGGATGTGCCACGGCCACACCCGCTGCACCAGGTCGGCGAGCAGGCCGACCGGGATCATCGTCGCCGCGGGCAGGAAGGCCGCCGGCAGGGCGCGGCCGGTGACCTCGCGCAGCACCCGGACGTACTCCCGGGTCGTCACGTACCGGCCGGGCCCGAAGTGGCGGCCCGTCTCCGGACCGCCCGGCCCGGCGGGCGCGGCGTCACATGCGGCGTGCGGGGCGGACCCGGTGCGCGCGGTGAGCGCGATGGTCGCGGTATTCCGTACGGCGGGCGTGGCGTCCGGTGCGGTCAGCAGCCGGGCGTGCAACGCCGCGGTGTCCCGCACGTCGCCCAGCGGGAACCCGCCCGCCGGCCACAGCGGCATCAGTCCGCGCAGCGCGTCGCGCAGCCTGGCCGTCTGGTCGCCCAGGTTGGGGTCGTGCGGCCCGAGCAGGGCGGGCGGGTAGGTGATCACCACCGGGGCGCCCTCGGCCTGGTGGCGGCGGGCCACCAGCTCGGCCGCGGCCTTGGTCGCCGCGTAGGTCTCGCGCGGGCGGGCGACGGGCGACCGCTCGTCGATCGTCCCGGGCCGTGCCGGGGACGACGGGTCGCGTGAGGGCTCCGGGGCCAGGGCCACGACGGTGGAGACGTGGATGATCGGCCCGCCGACGGCGCGCCGCGCGGCGCCGAGGACGACCTCGGTGCCGCGCTCGTTGACCCGGCGCATCCGCGCCCGCAGCCTGCTGTCGAAGGAGTAGACCGACGCCGCGTGCAGCACCGCGTCGGCCCCGCGCACGGCCCCGGCCACGCTTCTCTCGTCGGTCACGTCGCCCGCCACCACGTCCACGGCCGACGGCTCGACGTGCAGGGGCGCCAGCGCGCGCTCCACCTTCGAGGGGTCGCGGACCAGCATGCGGACCCGGTGGCCCGCGCTCACCATCGCCGCGATCGAATGGGCGCCGACGAATCCGGTGCCGCCGGTGACAGTTACGAGCATCGGTTCACCTCTCCCAATCCCCACCAGTCAAAGGCGGCGGGCCGTCCGGTGTCACCTCCTGTTGTGCTTGCCGCCGAACGCGCACCTCACGGACCGTCCGGCCCTTCCTGGAAATGCGTGGCCGATTGCTGTCACAAGGCCCTTATCCCGGGGCAGGGGGCTGGCAGGAAGTGGTAACCGGTATGCAACTTGCTGCCTCCGCCAAGCCTGGTCCGGGCCCTTCCGGGAACGCAGAGTTGATTGTGCGAGGACGACTCGCCGAGAAAACGAAGAACGAGAAAGAGGCAGTGATATGAAGAACCTGACCGCCTTCCCGGCGAACTACAGGAACATCGTCAAGGGCGCCGTCGCGGTCGCCTCCGGCGCGCTGGTGATGACCTTCGCGGCCGGCGCCCCGGAGGCGGTGGCCGGGCAGGCCGGCGGGCGGCACGCGGCGGTGCTGGCCGACGGCAACACCTGGGGCTCGGCCGCGCAGGGCGACGGCAACACCTGGGGCTCCGCCGCGCGGGGCGACGGCAACACCTGGGGTGTCCTGGCGGAGGGTCCCGGCAACACCTGGGGCTCCGCCGCGCGGGGCGACGGCAACACCTGGGGCTGACCGAAGAGGACCTCCGGGTGGCAGGCGGATCTCCCCGAGGCGACCGACCGGCGTGTCAACGCCGCCGGCGAGGCCTCCCCGGAGAATCCCGCCCGGAGCGGAGGACGCCCGCCGGCCGATGACCGGGGCGGCCGGTCAGATCCAGTTCTCCTCCTTGGCCCGCAGCGCGGCCTGGAAGCGGTTGACCGCGCCGAGGCGGGCCATGAGGTCGGCGACGTAGCGGCGGTAGGTCCGCACCGAGATGTCCAGCTCGCGGGCGGCGATCTCGTCCTTGTCGGCCGTGGCCATCACCTCCAGCACCCGCTGCTCCATCTCCGAGAGCAGCGGCTGCTCAGTGGAGGGCTCGATGAACTCGCGGAGGTCGACGGCGGACTTCCACATGCCCTCGAAGTAGATCACGAGCTGGGACACCAGGCCCGGCTCCCTGACCAGCAGGGCGCCCCTGGCGCTCTCCTTGGGGTCGATCGGCACGACCGCCACGCTCCGGTCGTAGATCAGCATGCGGTCCATGGGCTGCTCGGTGATGCGCACCTCGCCGCCGAGGCTGACCAGCTCGCGGAGGTAGGAGAGCATGAAGGCGTCTTCGAGCGCCTTGGGGTGGTACACCCCTTTGATCGACAGGCCGCGGCGCAGCGAGCGGGTGTCCAGCGGCAGCGCCGACTCGATCATCACCCGGCTGAACGGCCCGCCGGGGTGCAGGCAGAGCGTCTCCTTGTAGGAGAAGAAGGCGAGGTCGTCGAGCCGCTGGCGGACCCGGTCGGCGCCCTCGACCCGTTCGATGTCGAGGGCCGTCGCGGCGCGCTCCCCCTCCTGCTTGTCCTCCATGAAGACCGAGATGGCGTCGCGCGCCGCGAGGACGCGCAGGACCTCGGCGTTGAGCTCGTTGAGCCGCTTCTCCACCAGGCGCTCGATGCCGATCCGCGGCTCGGTGGCCACGACCCGGTGCCGGTCGTGCAGGTCGAGCAGACCCAGCCGGCCGAGTGTCTCGACGGTGGACTCCACGAGATCCGGATCGAGGCCCAACGCCTCGGGAACGGAGTCGACGCCCTCCCCCCGGTGCCGGAGGAAGTATCGATAGATCTCCACCGCCTCCGGCGAGATGCCGATGACGGACACGTCCACGGCTCACCTCCCGGCCATGCGCACCCGTCCCCAAAGGCGGGCGAACCGCCCCGCCATACAGGTGCGCCTGCCTACAATCTAACAACAAAGAGATAATCAGTAAATCGGCATATCTAGCCGATGACCCCCTGAACGGCCAGGTGAGCAAGAACGCGGTCGAGGTGTGCCCGGTCCTCGGCCGTCAGGCCGCCGAGCAGTCTGTCGTGGACCGTCTCGGTCACCGGGCGCAGCACGTCGGCGAGCAGGGCGTGGCCCGCGCCGGTCAGCCGTACGGCGTAGGCGCGGCGGTCGGCGGGATCACGCGCGCGATCGACCAGCCCTCTCTCCTCCAGGGCGTCGATGAGGTGGACCATGGTCGAGCGGTCCACCCCCAGGCGGCGGCCGATCTCCTGCTGGGACAGCGGGCCCGCGGCCTGCAGCAGGCCGAGCACGCCGTAGTCGCGCCAGCGCAGGCCCTCGCCCCGCAGCGCCTCCTCCGTCTCGGCGACGACCCGCCGGGCAGCCTCGTGCAGCAGCCAGCCGGTCGTCCCGGCGAGCATCTCCGTGGCGGGGGCCGAGCCTCTCACGCCGTCCATGGTCACCGCGTCCCCTCCCGGCTCACCGCGTCCGCTCCCGGCGGCGGTCGCGGACCGTCAGGTTCACCGACCGCCGGCCGTCCCGTCAATCGGCGGCGTCCTCCGCACGTCGAGGGCCACCGTACGCCCGGGGAGGAGGGGTCAGTTGACCGGGCACGGCAGTACGGTGCCCGGCGGGACCGGCCGGTGGCAGGCGGCGCCCGGGCAGACCACCTTGACGACCTGGCGGGACGGCCCGGCCGTGACGGCGACCGGCTCGTGCCCGAACCGCCGGGACGCGACGTCCGCCCAGTTGGACGGCCGCAGCCCGCCGGGTTCGCCGAGGAGCCGCGAGTCGGCGTCGACGGCCGACCGCTCCAGGTAGGCGAGGTAGTCGGCCTCGCGGTGCCAGACCACGAGGCGGCGCAGCGAGTCGCCGGCCGGCAGCTCGTCCCACGGCTGGGCGCGGGACGCCATCGCCCGCAGGAACGCCTCGCCGACCGCCTCCTTGACCGTCCGCGCCGCGGCGGCGGCCATGGTCGCCCCCTCGCCGCCCACGCCGACCAGGGCGATCCGGGCGCCGGGGGCGGGCAGCACGAACGCCGACACCCACAGGCCCAGGCCGGACGCGGCCTCGACGACCCCGGGGGGAAGCAGCCGGTCGAGATACCGGGACACCCGGAGGATCCGCTGCCGGGGGTCGGCCCACCAGCGCGTGACCACGTCGTGGGCGAGCAGCTCGGCGACCGCCGCGGAGACCCCGTTGTCGACCACGCCGACCTCGGTGGGCTCGACCGCGCCGTCGCTCTCCCCCAGCCGGCAGACCTCGGCCGGCAGGAGGTAGCGCTCCCCGGTCAGCAGGCCGGTGCCCACGACGACCGGCCCGTCCTCCGGCGGGCCGGACACGAAGTCGGTCAGCCTCAGCCGTCGCCCGCCGGGACCGGCCACGGCCATGGGCTCGGGTCCGGGCGGCAGGCGGTGCAGGAGGTCGAGGGCGGTGGCGCGGGCCCGCGCCCTGGTCCGGGCCGCGTAGGCGGAGAAGCCCGCGGCGATCACGGCGGGCGCGGCGGGCGACGCCTGCGCGTGCGCCAGGTAGACCGTGCCGCCCAGGCAGCCGGCCACCTCCCCCGCCGTTCCGGGTGCCGCCTCCGGTGCCGTGGCCGGCCGGGATTCCGCAGATGTGGACGCCATCGGTCCCTCCTCCTCACAGATCCCGGCCCGTGGGGGCCCGGAGTGAAGGCCGTCGGCCCCGCGGCCGCCGCTCACCTCGCGGAAAGGGGCTGCGTCGGTCGGCCGCGGGCCGGGGTTTCTCCGCCGACCGGCTTCCCTTCCCGGTGTCGGAAACGGTACGGGGGCCGGTACGGGACCCAGTACAGCACGCCGGTCCCGTGGGAGGTCAACGCGGCGGAGCCCATGCAGCAATCCGCGAGAAGATACGGCGGGACGTCCCTCTTTGGGCAGGGGTGTCCGGAGCCGCGCAGGGGGTGCGCGGCGGGGGCGCGCGGGCGCGCGGGGGACGTCGAGCGGGCGCCCCGGGGCGGTCCGGCGGCTGGCAGGAACCTGTCAGCCGCGGCCATTTTGCTGCCTCCGTTTCGCCTGTCCGGCGTTCCGCCCGGAATGCATCGTGGGTGGCACGAGGACGAATCACCAGCCACGAGGCAGGTTTCCCATGGACGTTTCCGTCACCGCGCCGCCCGGCTTCGATGTCCACGGTCGCCATGACGACGCTCCCCGCTTCAACGTCGCCGAGCGTTTCCTGGACCGCAACCCCGGCGAGCGGACCGCGCTCCTCACCGACGCCGGTCCCGTCACCTACGGCGAGCTGCGGGCACTGGCCGGCCGGGTGGGCAACGCGCTGCGCGCGCTGGGCGTGCGGCGCGGCGACCGGGTGCTGCTGGCGCTCGGCGACGGGGTGGAGTTCGTCGCCGCCTGGTACGGCGCGCAGCGGATCGGCGCCGTCACCGCCGAGGTGTACACCTACCTGCAGCCCAAGGACTACCGCTACTTCGCCGACTACGCCGAGCCCGCGGTCGTGGTGGCCGATGCGGTGACCCTGGACCGGCTGCGGGCGGCGGGGGTGACGAACCTGCTGGTGGTCGGGGTGCCCGAGGAGGACCTGCGTCCCGGCGAGCGTCATTTCGCCACCCTCGTCGCCGCGCAGCCGGCCGAGCCGGTCCAGGCGGAGACGACGCGCGACGACGTGGCCATCTGGAAGTTCACCACCGGCAGCACCGGCGCGCCCAAGGCGTGCGTGCTGCCGGCGCGCAGCCCGCTGCTGAGCTTCGAGTGGTACGCCCGCGGCGTGCTGGACATCCGGCCCGACGACGTCGTGCTGCCGGTGCCCAAGCTGTTCTTCGGCTACGCCCGCGACCTGACCGCGCTGTTCCCGTTCGGGGTGGGCGCGGCCGGCATCGTCTTCCCCGAGCGCAGCACCGCCGACCGGATCTTCGAGCTGATCGCGAAGTACCGGCCGACCATCCTGGTCAACGTGCCGACCATGATGAGCGCGATGATCGCCCACCCCGAGGCCGCCCGGCAGGACCTCAGCTCGATCCGGCTGTGCACGTCGGCCGGCGAGTCGCTGCCGGAGGAGCTGCACCGCCGGTGGCTGGACACCTTCGGCGTCGAGGTCGTCGACGGCATCGGCTCCTCCGAGGCGTACCACATCTACCTGTCCAACCGGCCGGGCCAGTCCCGCCCCGGCAGCCTGGGCCGGGTGGTGCCCGGCTACCGCGCGCGGGTGGTGGACCGGCACGGCCGGACCCTGCCGGACGGCGAGACCGGGCTGCTGGAGGTGACCGGCGAGACGGTGGCCCTGGCCTACTGGCAGGAGCCGGAGAAGTCGGCCGAGACGTTCGTCGGCGAGCACACGGTGCGCTCGGGCGACCTGTTCACCCGCGACGCCGAGGGCTACTTCTACTACCGCGGCAGGGCCGACGACATGCTGAAGATCGGCGGGATCTGGGTGGCGCCCGCCGAGGTGGAGAACTGCCTGCTGGGCCACCCCGCCGTGACGGAGTGCGCGGTCGTCGGCAACCGGGTGGACGGCCTGACCCGGCTGCGGGCCTACGTCGTGGCCGACGGGGAGGTGTCCGCCGAGGAGCTGCGGGCGTTCGCGAAGTCCAGGATCGCGCCGCAGAAGTGCCCGCGCGACATCCGGTTCGTCGCGGAGCTGCCGCACACCGGCTCCGGCAAACTCGACCGCCGCGCCCTGAGCGACGGCGACGGCGGTGACCGCGGGGACCACGAGGACCGTGGCAACCCCGGTGACCGCGAGAACCGCAAGGACCGCGAGGACCGCGGGGCCGCTGTCCGGAGCGGCGCGGACCGCCCGGAACGCCTGGCCGAGGTGGCCTGAAAAGGGGGGCACGGGAGGATGAACATGATCGTTGACCAGTCGCAGGAGACGGCGTACCCCTCCTACCTGGCGCTGGACGAGATCCTGACGCCGCCGCTCGGGGGGCGCCCCGGCGGGTCCGGCGAGACGCTGCTCACCGTCGCCCTCCGGGCGCAGGGTCTGTGGTTCGGGCAGCTCCTGCGGGAGCTCGACGCGCTGCAGCGCGGGCTCGACCGCGGCGACGGCCCCGGGGCGCTGCGCGCCGTGGACCGGTCACTGCGGATCCTGCGGGCGCTGGTCGCCCAGCTGGAGGTCGTCGAGCCGCTGGCCGCGTGGGAGCTGGACGGCGGTGGGACGGCCGGGCCGGGGTCCTTCGACCCGGCGGGGTTCCGCGAGGCCGAGGCGGTGCTGGGACGGCGCGACCGCCGCCCGCCGCCGCCCGCGGGACCGTACCCGGCGGACGGCCCCGCGGACGACGGCGGGCGGGTGGAGGCGGAGGCGGCGACGTACCGGCCGTCGGTCTTCGACTCCCTCCTGGGCTACCTGGCGGCACGTGGCTATCCTGTCCCGTGCGACCTGCTGTACCGGGACGTGTCGGCTCCGGTCGCGCCGTCGCCCGGCCTCCAGGACGTCCTGGTACGGGTCCACCGCGACGACGGCGCGGCGGCCCAGATCTGCGAGCGGCTGGTGGACCTCGACGAGGGCTTCCAGGAGTGGCGTTACCGGCATGCCATGATCGTGGAACGGGCGGCCGACGGCGACGCCCCCGACACCCGCGGAGATGTGTTCGCCCCGGTCTTCCCGGACCTGTGGGCGGTCAGGAGCCTGCTTTGAACCATCGTGAGAACCCGCAGGGCCGACCCGGACGCCCGGACGGCGCAGACCTTCCCGCCCCGGACGCCCCGGACGGCCCGTCCGTGCCGGATGGTGACCGGTCGGCGCTGCTCGCGCCGCACTACTCGATGTTCCGGGTGGCGGAGCGGATGCTGCTGACCGGCCACTCGCACCAGGCGTGGCCCGACGTGGCGATGGCCGGCCAGATGGAGGCGTTCGAGGACGCCGCCCGCGACGTGGACGCCAAGTGGGGCCGGGCGATGGCCAAGGCCGACGAGGTGCGGGCGGGGTTCCGGCGGTTCCTCGGCGCCCCCTCGGCCGAGCTGGCCCTCGGCGGCAACACCCACGAGCTGGTGCTGCGCTTCCTGTCGGCGCTGGACCTGCGGGCCCGGCCCCGGCTGGTCACCTCCGACGGGGAGTTCCACACGCTGCGACGCCAGCTCGGCCGCCTGGCCGAGGAAGGGGTGGAGGTCGTCCGGGTCCCGGCCGAGCCCGCCGGCACGCTGGCGGCCCGGATGGCCGAGGCCGTCGACGACCGCACGGCCGCCGTGCTGGTGTCGGCGGTGCTGTTCGAGACCGCCCGGATCGTCCCCGGCCTCGGCGAGCTGGCCGCCGCCTGCGGGCGGCGCGGCGCCGAACTGCTGGTGGACGCCTACCACGCCCTGGGCGTCGTGCCGTTCTGCATGGACGGGATCGACACGGCGTGGGTCGTCGGCGGCGGCTACAAGTATCTCCAGCTCGGCGAGGGCAACTGCTTCCTGCGCATCCCGCCGCACGCCGCCGGGCTGCGGCCGGTGATCACCGGCTGGTACGCCGAGTTCGCCGAGCTGGCGGCCGACCACCGGGAGGGCACCGTCGGCTACCCCGCCGGGGCCGCCCGGTTCGCGGGGTCCACCTACGACCCGACGAGCCACTACCGCGCCGCCCGCGTGTTCGGCTTCTTCGCCGACCAGGGGCTGACCCCGTCCGTGCTGCGCCGGATCTCGCTGCGCCAGCGGGGCCTGCTGACCGCCCGGTTCGACGCTCTGGACGCCCCGGAGGACCTCGTCACCCGCGACCGCGACGGCTCCCCCGGAGACTTCGGCGGGTTCCTGTCGCTGCGGTCGCCGTACGCCGGGCGGCTGCAGGCCGGGCTGGCGAAGCGGGGCGTCCTGACCGACAGCCGCGGGGAGTATCTGCGGCTCGGGCCGGCGCCGTACCTGTCGGACGCCCAGCTCGCCGCGGCCGTCGACGCCCTCGGCGAGGAGGTCGCCGCCCTGCGGCGGGAGGCGGGGTCGCCGGCCCTCGGGTCCTGACCGGGCCGGGCGAGACGCGATGGCGGCACCTGCGGGAGGGCGGCCCCCGAGGCGGCCCTTCCGCTTGCGGCCGGCGATCTGGTCCCGGCGTCGGGAGGGGGTGAGCCGCGCCGGGTTCCGTGCAGGCTCCGGTATGCCCCGAGTCCCGTGGAGTCACGTTTCTGGATCGTCATGCCACGATGGTCGTGTTCTCGGACTCCGGCCGGGTCAGGGAGCGGCGCCGGGCCGTTGGAGGCGTACCGGGCCGGGGCCGCGGCCGCCGAGGGTGTCGTCGGGGTTGAGGAGCAGGCATGCCTTCATCGACAGGCAGCCGCAGCCGATGCAGCCGGTGAGCTCCTGTTCGAGGCTTTCGATGACGCGGCGGCGTTCCTCCAGCTGCTTCTTCCAGCGTCGGGAGACTCGCTGCCAGTCCTTGTGGGTGGGGGCGCGGTCGGTGGGGAGGCCCGCGAAGACCTCGGCGACGTCCGACAGCGGGATGTGGAGCCGCTTGGCCACGATGATCAAGGAGATCCGGCGGAGCATGTGCCGGGGGAAGATGCGCTGGTGGGCGCCATCACGTTCGCTGAAGATCAGGCCCTTGCGTTCGTAGAAGTGCAGGGCGGAGGCGGGCACGCCCGTCCGGCGGACGACCTCACCGATCGTGAGATGGTCGTCTGGACTGACGTGCATTACCTCGCTCCTTGCCATGTCCGGGGCGCCGGCGGTCAGGTGGTCCGGCGGGACGCCGCGGCGCGGCCGTAGATCAAGACGGTCATGATGATCGACAGGACGAGACAGAGCAAGCCGACACCAAGCTGGGTCAGCTGCCAGGACCAGGTGAAGGCGTCCAGTTCCACGGCCTCCGCTCCGTCGGTGAGGCGCCCGGCGCCGATCTCGGCGGCGCGGGTCGCATCGTCGAGCTTGGCCGACAGGAGACCGACGAGAGAGGCGCTGTACGCGGCGATCACGAGGGCCTCGGCCGCTCCCCGCAGGGCGTTGAGGAAACCGGCCGCCATACCGACGGCGTCGGGGTCGACCAGCGCCATGGCCTGGCCGTCGGTGATGCCGAAGGACGCTCCCATGCCGATGCCGATCAGCACGAGCGGCGCCGCCACGACCATGACCGCGTCCTCGGCGTTCAGGGTCACCAGCCACAGGTTCCCGGCCGTGACCAGCAGCAGCGCGATCGTGATCAGCGGACGGGCCGGAACGCCCTTGTTCACCAGCGCCACCGCGGCCATGGGCATGACCAGCACGGGAGCGGTCAGCAGCAGCATCGTGACCCCGGCGGCCGCGGGAGACATACCTGCCGCCGCCTGCAGATAAGTGGGCAGGAAGACCAGGACGCCCAGGAACCCGATGGAGGTGGTCAGGGTCGCCAGGCTCCATCCCAGGAAACCGCGGTTGGCGATCAGGGCGGGTGCCAGCACCGGAGCGGCGCTGCGCCGCTGGACGACGCCGAACACGACCAGGACGGCCAGACCTGCGATGCCGGTCACCGGGATGACCGGATGCGCCCAGCCGAGCGCGGGCGCCTCCAGCAGCGCGAACATCAACAGCGTCAGCGCGGCGACGAACAGGGCACTGCCCGCCCAGTCGGTCCGCTCAGAGCCGGTCGCGCGGGATTCGCAGGCACGGGTCCCACCCAGGGCGACCAGCAGGCCGATCACGGCGAAGATCGCGAAGCCTCCCCGCCATCCAGTGGCGCCGATCAGCAACCCCGACAAGGTGGGGCCGATCGCGATGCCGACCCCGGCCATGGTTCCCATCAGGGCGAAGGCGCGATTGCGGGCGGCGCCCTCATAAGTGGAGGCCAGGATGGCACCGCCCGCCGCCATGATCCCGGCGCCTCCGACGCCGGAGACGATGCGAAAGGTGTCTGTGGCCACGATCACCGGGCTCAGCGCCGTCCCGAGAAATCCGGCCGAGAAGACCGACGCCGAGACGACGAAGACCCGTCGCCGCCCGACCCGGTCGGCGGTCGAGCCCGCGATGAGCGTCATGGCCGCGAAGGCCAGGTTGTAACCGGCGACGACCCAGTTCAACGGCGACCCGGAGGTGTCGAGATCACGGCCGATGCTGGGGAGCGCCACCGCCGTCCCCGAGATGGACATCGCCACCAGGACGACGGCGACCAGGACCACCGGAAGCGTCAATCGAGAATGCCGATCCGCCAGGCCGGAGTGCGGGGCGGCCTCTGTGGCCGTTCCGTCTGTGCCGTTCGCCATGTTCGTTCGCTTTCTCTGAGCCCGCAGCAGACAGCGAAGACCTCACCAGCTCAACCGCTGTTGAGGTCAAATCCCCTGGTGAGAACCCACTTGTGCGAAGCGGTCATCGCAGCCTCAGCACAAGGGCTACCGGGGTGACGAAGGGGACAGATCCCTCTGTCCGAGGCGCCCTGCGGCTTCCGGACCGCTGGCGCTGCCGGGCATCGGCCGATCCCATTCCCGGCCGCGCGCCTCCGACGACGACCCGTGTTCCGAAGCGCTGCCGGCGGGGGGGTGCCGGCGCTGGGCGAGCGCGGCGGTCCGCCGTGGCGGCCGGCCGCCGGCCCGCTATCCGGCGTCGAGCGCCCTGCTCGTGAACAGCGCGATCTCACCCTCGCTCGCCGTTCTCCGGTAGAAGGCGGCGTCGAGGCCGCAAAGGGCGAACCCCGTCCGCCGGTACGCGCGAACGGCGGGGACGTTGACGTTCGAGGTCTCCAGGCTCCCTCCGGCTCTTCGGCGCCCTCCGCGGCGCCGGGGGCCGTCAGGCGAGGCGGCCGTCGCGGGCGACGATCCGGCCGGCCTTGACGACGAGGGACCGGCGCGGGCGCACGCACACCGCCTCGGCCGCGTTGCGGGCGTCCACCACCACCAGGTCGGCGTGGTCGCCCACGGCCGGGCCGTGGGCTTCGAGGCCCAGGGCGCGGGCGGCGCCGCGGGTGGCGGCGTCCAGGGCCAGCTCGATGTCCTCGTCGCGCGCGCCGGTGCCCCTGGCCTGGAAGAAGGCGCGCTCCAGCATGTCCCCGTCACCGAACGGGCTCCACAGGTCGCGGACGCCGTCGTTGCCCAGCGCCACCGGGACGCCGGCCTCGGTCAGGGCCCGCAGCGGCAGCACCCCCCTGGCCGGGGCGATGGTGGCGAGGGCGATCCCGGCCTCGGCCAGGCCCTCGATCAGCCGGTCGCGGGTGGCCGGGTCGGCGTCGCCGAGCGCGAAGCCGTGGCTGATGGTGACCTTGCCGCCCAGTCCCAGGGCGCGGGTCCGCTCGATGATGAGCTCGAACTGCCAGGTGCCGAGCGTGCCGCCGTCGTGCAGGTGGATGTCCACGCCCGCGCCGTACCGCCCGGCCAGGCCGAAGATCGCATCCAGGTGCCTGACGGGGTCGCGGTCCACTCCGGCGGGGTCGAGCCCGCCGATCATCTCGACCCCCGCCTTCAGCGCCTCCTCCAGCAGCGTCTCCGTGCCGGGACTGATCAGCATGCCCGCCTGCGGGAAGGCGACGAGCTCGGCGGAGATCCGGCCGTCGAGGCGCCCGACGGCCTCGCGGACCGCCTCGACGGAGTCCAGGCCCACCAGCGGGTCGACGTCGACGTGCGACCGGACGTGCGTGGTACCGCAGACGATCATGTTCTCGAGCAGGGCGGTGATGTGGTCGGCGTTGGGGATGCCGAGCTCGGGCCGCCGCTCCTGGCCGTTGCGGATCTTGCCCATCAGGCCGGGGCCCGAGTTGTGCGGCACCCAGGGGCCGCCCCACAGCGTCTTGTCCAGGTGCGCGTGACCGTCGACGAGGCCGGGCAGCACGAGCCGGCCGTTCAGGTCCTCGACCTCGCCCGCGAAGCCGTCCGGCCCGCCTGCGCCGGGCGTGAGCAGCGCGGCGATCCGGCCGTCGCGGATCAGCAGGTCGGCGGGGCCCTCATGGCCCTGGATCCGGGCGTCGCGCAGCAGCAGCTCGCTCATGCTCTTCTCTGTCCTTCTCTCCCACGGTGACATCGCGAGATTAACGGTATACCAATAGCGAGGGCAATAGGCTGGCTCCGACGCAGGCAGGAAGGAGCGGAAGTTGAGCGCGTTGCGCGACCGGGCCTACGAGACGCTCAAGCGGCGCATCGTCGAGGTGGAGCTGCGGCCGGGCGAGCGGCTGGTGGAGCGCGACCTCGCCGCCGAGCTCGACGTCTCCCGCATCCCGCTCCGCGAGGCGCTGCACCTGCTGGCCGCCGAGGGCCTGGTGGTCATCGTCCCCAACCGGGGCGCCCTGGTCAGCCCGCTCACCCCCGCCGACGTGCGCGACCTGTTCGACGTGCGCGAGAGCCTGGAGGTACTGGCCGCGCGCCTGGCAGCCGGGCGGGCCGGGGCGGACGACCTCGCGCGGCTGCGCGGCTGCCTCGACCGGGCCCGCGACGCCGTACGGCGGGGCGACCGCCGGGGCATCGTGACGGCCAACGCCGAGTTCCACGCGGAGATCGTCGAGGCCGCCGGGAACGCCCTGCTCGGCACGTTGATGCGCCCCCTCGACGCCCAGTTGCGCCGGTTGTTCCTGCTGACCTCCGAGCGCGACCCCGCCAGGCAGTGCACCGAGCACGAGGAGCTCTACACCGCGATCGCCGGCGGCGACGCCGACCGGGCGGCCGCCTGCGCGCTGCGCCACGTCGCCGACGGCCGCGAGCCGACGCTGGCGCTCGCCGGGCGGTGGGCCGCCGACATCGACCCGGTCGAGGTGACCCGCACCCGCCGCCGCCGTACCGAGCCGAGCACCGCCGGCCGGCGCCCCGAGGACCCGGCGGCGTCGCCGGGGCTCCGGTAAAACCCGTCGAACTCCGCGGCGGCAGAAGGGATCATTGCCGTCATGTCCGTACTCAAGGAGGTCCCCTTCCGGCCGGAGCCGCGCCCGGCCGAACTGCCGATGAACGTATGGCTGGACGACGGCGACTCGGCGATCGACGTGATCGACGCGCTCGCGCTGTCGCCCTTCGCCACCGGCGCCCAGCCCTGGTCGCGCACCGCCTCCCTGGAGCGTGTCCGTCCCGGGGCGCCGCTGATGCCGGCCACCGGGACCCTGGTCAGGGTGGCGTCGGAGGAGGACGGCCGCGACTCGCGACTGGTGTGCGGGGAGGGCTGGACGCTGCGCGTGGTCCGGTACCGCAACCGGGCCGCCACGATCAGCGTGACCGCGGTCGACGAGGAGCTGGCCCGCTCGGTGCTGGAGGAGGTCACAAAGGACGCGGCGGAGCCCGTCCCCGGGAGCGACCACGTCGAGATGGGCTTCTGGTGGCAGGGCTCCCACGGCGGCCGCCGCTCCAGCAAGCCGATCACCGCCTCCCCCTGGGAGCGGATCAGCGGCAACTACGCCCGGTCCCTGGGCGGCCCGCTGACGCGCCTGATGTCCGTCACCCCCGCCGACGTGCGCGGCCGCCTGGTCCTGCTGCACGGCCCGCCCGGCACCGGCAAGACCACCCTGCTGCGGACGCTCGCCCACGAGTGGCGGTCGTGGTGCCAGGTGGACTGCGTGCTCGACCCCGAGCGCCTGTTCAACTCCCCCGGATACCTGATGGAGGTGGCGGTCGGCTCGGACGAGGACGGTGAGAACGAGAAGTGGCGGCTGCTGGTGCTGGAGGACTGCGACGAGCTGATCAGGTCCGGCGCCAAGGAGGCGACCGGGCAGGGGCTGTCGCGGCTGCTCAACCTAACCGACGGCCTCCTCGGCCAGGGACGTGACGTGCTGGTGGCCATCACCACCAACGAGGATCTGGCCCGCCTCCACCCCGCCGTGGTCCGCCCCGGCCGCTGCCTCGCCCAGATCGAGGTGGGGGCCCTGCCCCACGACGAGGCGGCCGCCTGGCTCGGCACCGCCGAAGGCGTCCACGCCTCGGGCGCCACACTGGCCGAGCTGTTCGCCCTGCGCGACGGCGTGGCCGGCCCGCCGGAGGCGCCGGAGGCCGTCGGCCTCTACCTCTAGTACGGCCCGGCCCGCGGGACGCCGGACCACCGGACCTCGGCGGCGTGGTGGTGGGTCAGGCCCCGTCGGGCAGCGGGGCGGCGGGGCTGACCAGGCCCTGGGCGCGCAGTTCCTGCCAGAACGCGGCGGGGACGGTCTCGTTCAGGGCGGCGACGTCCTCGGCGATCCGGCTGGGGCGGGTGGCGCCGGGGACGGCGGCGGCGGACACCGGGTGGGCGAGGGAGAACTGCAGGGCTGCGGCCTTGACACTGACGCCGTGCTTGTCGGCGAGGGCCCTGAGCCTGTTGACGCGCTCGATGATCTCCGGCGGGGCCTGCTGGTACTCGAACTGGGTGCCGCCGGCGAGGACGCCGGAGCTGTAGGGGCCGCCGACGACCATGCCGACGTTCTGCTCCTGGGCCATGGGCAGCAGCCGCTGCAGAGCGTGCTCGTGGTCGAGGAGGGTGTAGCGGCCGGCGAGCAGGAACCCGTCGGGCCGGGGCTCCTCCAGGGCCAGGGTCAGCTCGATCGGTGACACCTCATCCCCTTCCGGCACGGTGAGAAGAAGCGTCTCCCTGGGGCGTCGACACCAGGGGGCGGGAAGTTCCGGAGCGGGAGCCCGGAGGACACGGTCCGCGCGCGGGCCGCGCGCGGACCGCAAGGCCCATGCGCGGGCCGCGTTCGGCCTTCAATGATCCACGGAACGGAACCTAACGCAGGGCGGGGGCGAACTGGCCCGGGGTACGGCCGGCGCCGGCCGGGCCCCGGTAGCACTGGGCGATGTCCAGCCAGCGGTCGGCCTCGTCGCCGACGGCGGTGACCGCGAGGTCGTCGCGGTGCCTGCGCCGGGTGGCCAGCAGGCAGAAGTCGGTCGCCGGGCCGCTGACCCGCTGCTCGGCGTCCTCGGGGCCGTAGGCCCACAGCTCGCCGGAGGGGCCGGTGATCTCGAAGCGGAACTCGGCGGCCGGCGGCGTCAGGCCCCGGGCGAGGTAGCCGAAGTCGCGGGTGAGGACGGCGAACACCACCAGGTGGCGCAGGCTGTCGGTCCGCTCCAGCTCCACGCCGAGGGCGTCGGCGATGTCCTGGCCGTGGGCGAACTGCTCCATGATGCCGGCGCAGGCCAGCACGATGGGCGGCAGCGGGTTGACCAGCCAGGGCACGACCTGCCCGGCGGGGACGGCGGCCAGGGCGGGCACCACGGCCTCGCGCTCGGCCCGCCAACGGGCCAGCAGCACCTCGGGGGTGTCGTTCTCGTAGTCCTTCAGCGCGGCGTTCACCGCGCCGTCGAAGTTCTCCTGGGCCTTGGCGGTCATGGCCTTGAACGCCTCCGCGTCGGAGGCGGCGGTGCCGGCCAGCCGGAAGATGAAGGCCAGGTGGGCGATCTGGTCGGCCACCGTCCAGCCGGGGGCGGGGGTGGGCAGCTTCCACTGGTCGGCGTCCAGACCCGCCACCAGGCGGTCGAGCTGCTCGCCGTCGGCCGTCAGGTCCGCGAGTACGATCTCCAGGTCGGTCACGCGTCCGTCCTCCTCGTTGTCGTTTCCGTCGGGTGGCGCATCGGATGTCGTGGGGTGGTGCGGCCGGTCACGCCGGAGCGTGCCGGACGGGGTCCTCGCCGGGGGCGGGGACCGGATGACCGGCGGGAGCGGGGGCGGGGGCTGCGGCGGAGGCGGGTGGCACGGGTATCCAGGAGGCCACCCGGCGCGCCGCGGCCAGGGCGGCCCACGAGGTCAGCTCGACCAGTTCCCGGTCGCCCGCCCCGGTGGCCCGGAACTCCTCGACGGCCGCCCGGTCCACCTGGTGGGAGGCGAGCGCGGTGAGCAGGGCCAGGCGGCCCGCGGGACGCTCGGCGGCCGGCAGCCGATCCGCCGCGGCCGTCGCCCACGCCCGGCTGAGGCCCGTCGGCCCGCCGTCCCATGCGGCCAGCTCGGCGGCGACCAGTTCCCGCACCCGGTGGGGCACCGAGCGCCGGCCGTAGGCGCCGGCGGCGGCGGACGCGCGGGCGAAGGCGTCGGCGAAGTGCGGCACGTCGGCCGCCCACGCCGCCGCCACGCCGTACGGTCCGTCCTCCGCGGTCGCGCCGTCCTCCGGCCCGCCGTACGGCCGGCCGTCCGCCGGGTCCGTGCCGTCCGCCGGGTCCGTGCCGTACGGCGGGTCCGGGAGCGGCGCGGCGGGGAGCAGGCCGGGTGAGGCGCCGGGCGCGGCGGTCCGGCGCGCCGCCGGGAGCATGAGCAGGCCGAGCAGCCGGGAGAGGGGCGGCGCGCGACCCCGGGCACCTGCGGCGGCCACGGGGAGTCGTCGAGGAACACGTTCACCATGCGGTTCAGGTAGTGGAAGGTGACCGCCACCGCGGCCAGCTCCGCCGTCCGCTCCGCCGGGAGCGGGGCCGCGTGCCGCCGGGCCGTCTCGCGGGTCGCGGTCGCCCGCGCCCACCCGGTGATCTCCGGCGGGACCGGGTCGCCGGCGGTCCCGGCCGCGCGGGCCGGCGGGACCAGGCCGCGCAGCGTCTCGGTGTGGACGCCCGTGCAGTACGGGCAGGCGTTGGCCGCCGACACCGCGGCGGCGACCGCCTCCCGCTCCGCCCGGCGGGTCCGCCCGGCGGCCAGGAGCGACTCGCGCAACATCGTCCAGCAGCCGGCCAGCGCCTCCGGTGAGGGCGAGTGCAGGATCACCGGCGGGGCGAGCAGGCCGAAGTCGCCTTCGAGCTGCCGGTAGACCCGGGCGACGAGGCCGCGGGCGGCGCGTGGCCGCACCGGGGAGACGTGCCGGACCTGGATCAGCGTTCCCGGCCGCATCAGCCGCGCGAGCGTCCCGCCCATCGTCGTCTCCTCTCCCCCGCCGCCGGCGTCCCCGCCGGTCCTGTCATCGATTCCGTCACGGACGCCCCCACCGGCTTCGCCGCCTGTGCGGTCGCCGGCGCGGCCGTCGGCGCGGTCACCGCCGCATGAGTTCCGGGACCAGCGTGGTGACGCCGCGGCGGCCGGAGGCGGACCCGTCCGGGGCGGGCGCGCCGTAAGTGACCTCGACACCGCGCTCCCGCGCCGCCTGGACGATGCCGGGGACGGCGCGCTCGGCCAGGGCGGCGATGGTCATCGCGGGGTTGACGGTCAGCGCGCCCGGCACGGCCGAACCGTCGGTGACGAAGATGCCGGGGTGGCCGCGCAGCTCGTGCCGGTCGTCCAGGGCCGAGGTGTGCGGGTCGTCGCCGATGCGGCAGGAGGACAGCGGGTGGACGGTGTAGGCGCCGACGAGGTCGTTGGTCCACGGCGTCACCGTGGCGAGCCCGTCGCGCTCCAGGATGTCCTTGACGTCGGCGTCGGCCATCTCCCAGGCGCGCAGCGTGTTGGCGGTCGGCTTGTAGCTGAGCCGGCCGATGCCGAGCATCTGCTGCGACAGGCGGTCGGCGTTGCCGCGGGCCGGCGGCGGGCCGAACACGCCCTCGTTGTCGTCCTCGATCATCTGGAAGATGATCAGCCACGACTGCCAGCGCTTCAGCATCTCCTTCTTCCCGACGCCGAACCATCCGGGGTTCGCGCCGGGCGCCTGGGCGAGGATGGTGCCGAGGCCGGGCGGGAAGTAGAGCTGTTCGAGGGAGTAGCGGGTGTACTCGGGCAGCGAGCCGTCCAGCCGGTCCCAGTTGGCCACGGTCGGCCCCTTGCCGATCTGGTTGGCGGCGTAGGCCAGGCCGTCGCCGCGGTCCAGGCCGAGCACCTCGCGCACCCGGTCCTCGTTGAGGACGGCCGTGTTGAGCCTCTCGCCGTTGCCGGAGAAGTATCGGCCCACGGCGTGCGGCATCGGGCCGAGGCCGGCCTCGCTGCGCTGCAGGATGACCGGGGTGGCGCCGGCCCCGGCGGCGAGAATGACGATCTTGGCGTCGATCGCGCCGTCACCGGCGGTGACCCGGTAGTCCTCGTCGTCGACGACGCTGTAGTGGACGCGGTAGCCGCCGTCGTCGGTCCGCTCGATCCGCTGCACCTCGTGCAGCGGGCGGATCTCGGCCCCGTGGGCGAGGGCCGCGGGCAGGTAGTTGAGCAGCAGCGACTGCTTGGCGTCGAAGCGGCAGCCGGCCATCATCCAGTTGCAGTTGACGCACTTCTCCCGGTCCACGGCGGCCGGGACGGGGTTGGCCGTACGGCCGGCGTGACGGCAGGCGGCGGCCCACAGCCCCCCGGCGTACGTGGCGTCCTCCCAGCCCTGGTGGGTGATCGGGATGGACTCGGCGACCCGGTCGTACCAGGGGTCGAGGGTGTCGCGGCTGACGGCGGCGGGCCACATGCGGCGGTTGATGCTGCCGCGGCGCTCGAAGACGAAGCGCGGCGCGCGGGGCATGGCGGCGAAGTAGACGACGCTGCCGCCGCCCACGCAGTTGCCGCCGAGCACGCTCATGCCGTCGCCCACGACGAAGTCGAAGGCGCGGGTGTAGGACGAGCCGAGCTTGAAGTCGTGTTCGAAGTCGTCGCTCTTCAGCCAGGGGCCGCGTTCGAGGATGACGACCTTCGCGCCGCCGGCCGCGAGGTGGTAGGCGGTGATCGAGCCGCCGAAGCCGCTTCCCACCACCAGGACGTCGGTGCGTTCCGGGCTGCTCATGCGGGGCTCCCTGAGGGGGTCGTGTCCGGGTGCAGGTCGGCCAGGGGGCGGCCGTAGGAGTAGGCGGGGAACCGCCACAGGCCATCGGCGTCGGGCCGGGTGACGCCCATCGCGGTCAGCCCGGGGTGACCGGCGGCGAGGGCGTCGGCGGTGTTCAGGTGCGCGGCGGAGTCGTAGGCCATGTTGCTGAACAGGGCGAGGCTGACCCACAGGTCCTTCTCGGGGTGGCCGGGGGCGGTGAGCAGCGCCACCAGCGCGGTGCGGCCGGCGTGGTCCAGGGCCACGAACGGCGGGACGTCCTCCTCCAGCGCGATCCCGTGCTGGGCGGCGTAGGCCAGGGCGTGCTCGTTCAGCGCCCGGGCGAAGTCACCGAGGCCACCGGATATACCGGTCGCGTCCCATTCCAGCAGCTCGATGGCGCCGGCGGCCACCGCGCCGCCGCCCGGCGCCGCGCCCGCGACGGCCCGATCCCCCGGCCAGCGCTTCTCACCGGGGATGATCGTGTCCGCGAACGCCTCAAGCGTCATGGTCCTGTCGTCCTGGGGTTCGTTCTGAGCTGGCGGGCGCATACGCGTTCCTCGCATCTAGTTGAGCTCGGGTTCTCCACATGGTCCGGACAACGCCTCGTCCGGCGCATCTTCCACGTTGCCGTCGCCCTCCGCCTGGAGGACCGAGCGGAGCGCGGCCAGGCCGCGGACGGTCTGGCTGCGCACGGTCGAGCAGCCGCTGCCCATCGCGCGGGCGGTCTCCTCGACGCTGCGGTCCTCCCAGTAGCGCAGGACGATGGCGGCCCGCTGCCGCGGGCCGAGGCCTGCGAGGGCGTCCATGAGCATCAGGCGGTCGCCCAGGGTGGCGTAGGGGTCGGTGGCGGGGGCGGACTCGGGGAGCGAGTCGTCGAGCACCTCCCGGGACCACCGGTGCGACCTGCGGTCGCTGATGAGCAGCCGCGTCATGACCGTCCGCGCGTACGCGTTGATCTTCTCGTGGTGGTCCAGCCGCTCCCAGTGCCGGTGGAGGGCCATCAGGGTGCGCTGGACGAGATCGTCTGCCTCGTACCAGTCGTCGGAGAGCTGGAACGCGGCGCGCCGCAGGGCGGGCCTGGTCGCCTCGACGAAGTGCGCGAACTCGTCGTCGCGTGTCCCGGCCATTGTTCACACTCCAAGAACGTCCAGTGAATATAGGACGTTAAAAGGGTTTAAATCTGACAAAAGGTTGTTTCGGCGCTTCTTGTCCGACCTCCTCACAATTGGCGCACATTTCCTGGTCAACAACCCCTAGAGCCCTCTGACCTGCCCTTACCCGGGGCACCCCGACCCCAGAAAACCGGCGAACCCGTTCTTCGCCCCGCGAAGCAGGCATACGCTCGCCAGGTGACCAGCTCGCAGACCGGCGGCGAAGGGTCGCCGGCGGGCCGCCCTCGGGCCGCCCGCACCACCGGGCGGCCACCGGACCGCACGGCCCGCCGCCCCTTCCCAGATCCGCCCGGCCCGCGGGGCCGGTCGCGATAGAAGCGCGATAGAAGCGCGAAGGAACGCGGGGGGACGCTAGGGGAAAGGCGCCCGGACGGGGCGCAGCCGCGGAAGAAGAAAGCCGCTCCGGCGGTCTTTTTCCGCCGCCCGCAGACGGCGGTGGAGATATCGGCAAGACACCCGTGACCTGCCCGGGGAAACCCCGGACACGCTCCGAGCACACGTCGTCACGGATATATCGCCCGCGTATCGGGGCGAATTAATCGGCGTCGCGATGCAGCGCCGGACGGCCCCCACCGCGTGTACAGGTCGACGAAGAAAAAGGACGCAGGAAATAGATCCCAGGCCACTCCGGAGAAAGCGCTCGACAGCGCCGTCCGGACGCCGCCGAGCCTGGATGGATTCCGGCCTATTTCGAAGGCCTGTTCGTCCGGGCCTGTCCACCAGAAAGCCTCCGGACCCCAGGAGGAGCAATGGATGACGTAATCGAGCGAGCCGTTCTACGGGTGATCGAGAGCATGCACGAGAACCTCGGCGATCAGATCACCGTCGATGACATGGCACGGACCGCGATGTTCAGCAAGTTCCACTTCTCCCGCGTCTTCCAGCGGGTGACCGGGCTGTCCCCGGGACGCTTCCTGTCCGCCGTACGGCTGGGCGAGGCCAAGCGGCTGCTCGCCTCGACCTCCCTGAGCATCACCAACATCAGCCACCAGGTGGGCTACTCCAGCGTCGGCACCTTCAGCTCCCGGTTCACCAGCAGCGTGGGCCTGTCTCCCAGCCGGTACCGGCTGCTGAAGAGCGTGACCGCGCAGTCCCTCGACGACGGCCGCGCCCGGGTCGCGCCGGGCCCGGCCGTGACGGTCCGCGGGACGGTCACCTCCCCGCTGAAGGACCGGCCGATCTTCGCGGGACTGTTCCCCGACCGGATCCTGGAGGGCCGCCCCGTCTGCTACACGCTGCTCGACGGCCCGGGACCGTACGTGCTGGAGAACGTTCCCG
The DNA here is from genome assembly GCF_050942225.1 of Streptosporangium sandarakinum. Classification (NCBI taxonomy): domain Bacteria; kingdom Bacillati; phylum Actinomycetota; class Actinomycetes; order Streptosporangiales; family Streptosporangiaceae; genus Streptosporangium; species Streptosporangium sandarakinum. Next base: position 3,255,250 of record NZ_CP192034.1, on the reverse strand, counting down.
AGGGCCGCTGGCACCTGATCGCGCAGTCCGTCGCCCCCGGATACGAGGACGCCGTCCGGCACCGGCCCGGTGACGGCGACGCGCTCTGCCTGGCGCGCCGGCCGGTCACCGTGGGACCGGACGCCGGGCCCCAGCTCGCCGACGTCGAGCTGCGGCCGATGCGGCCACTCGACCCGCCGGTGCTGCTGGCGCTGCGCGACCTGCTGTCGGCGTCGGACCCGGCGAGGACGGGCCGCCCGGCCGAGGAGGAGGAGGAGGAGGAGGAGCCGGACCGGCCGGCGCTCGCGGTGTGCCCGGCACGCCCGGCGGACGCGCTGACCGGCGGCGGCAGGTACTGACCGGAGCGGAGCACGGCGGCCCCCGGGTGGTGGAGACACCGCCCGGGGACCGTCGCGTTCCGCGTCCGCCGCGTTCCGCGCCCGCACGGAACGGCACGGAGCACGCGGAGACGCACGTAAGCGCACGGGACGGCGGGACACGCGGGAGCCCGCGAGGGCGCGGGGGATCGCGCGCGAGCACGCCGGAGCACATGAGCACGCCGGAGCACGTGGGCACGTGGGCACGTGGGCACGTGGGCACGTGGGCACGCCGAAGCATGTGTGAGCACGCGGAAACGCCCGTGTGGCGGGCCCCCTCGCGGGGGCCCGCCGTACGGGCTCGTCACACCGCGCGGACGGTCATCGGCAGTCCGCCGCGGACCCGCAGGGAGAGCATGGCCTCCGGAAACGCCTCGCGGCCGGGCAGGCCGGCCAGGCGCAACTCGCGGGCGACCATGGCGATGACGAACGTCGCCTCCATCATCCCGAGGTGGTTGCCGACGCAGAAGCGCGGCCCCGCGCCGAACGGGATGTAGGCGTACCTGGGCCGGGCGGCCGGCCTCTCCGGGTCGAACCGCTCCGGGTCGAACCGGTCGGGGTCGTCCCAGAAGGCGGGGTTCCGGTGCAGGGTGTAGGTGCTGACCACGACGTCGGCGCCGGCTGGCACGTGGTAGCCGCCGACCTCGTCGGCGGCCAGGGCCTTGCGGGTCAGGGCCCACACCGGCGGGTAGAGGCGCATGACCTCCTCGACGACCATCGCCGTGTACCGCAGCCGGTGCAGGTCCTCGTAGCGGGGCAGCCGGTCGCCCAGCACGGCGACGGCCTCCTCGCGCAGCCGCTCCCCCACCTCCGGGTGCCGGTCGATGAGATGGAAGGCCCACGACAGCGTGCTCGCCGTCGTCTCGTGCCCGGCCAGCAGCAGCGTGACCAGCTCCTCACGGAGCCGCTGATGGGCGGCGCACAGGTCGCCCGACGGCGGCACGCCGGAGCGCAGCAGCCGCGCCACCAGGCCGTCGCCGTCGCCTCCGTCGCCGTCCCCGGCGCGCCGGAGGTGGGAGGCGAGGAGGTGGTCGGCCACCCGGTACAGCTCCCGGCGGGCCCGGCGGAACCGCAGGTGACCGGGGAGCGGCAGCCACAGCGGCACCATGCTCAGCGACACCATCTCGAACATGGCCTGGTCCTGGACCGCCTCGAAGGAGTGCCCGATCGAGCCGAAGGCGCCGAGGTCGGCGTCGAGCAGGGTACGGCCCAGCACGCCGAGGGTCAGTCCGGTCATCTCCTCGGCGATGTCCACCGGCGGTCCGCCCGCGTGGGCCCGCAGCCGCGCGACCAGGCGGGCCGCCTCCTGGGCGATGGCCTCGTCCTGGCGGGCGATCCGCTTGTTCTGGAACATCGGCTGGATGGTGCGGCGCTGCGCACGCCACAGCTCGCCCTCGCTGGTCAGCAGCCCGTCGCCGATGACCCGGCGGGCCTCGGCCAGGCCGATGCCCTTGTGGTAGTTGCCGCTGTTGTCGGCCAGGACGTGCTTGGCGTGGTCGGGATGGTTGAACAGGTAGATCGACTTCGGGCCGATGGACAGCCGGACCGCGTCGCCGTACCGGGCGGTGGCGTCGGTGAACAGCCCGATGCGGTCGGTCACGAGCTTGGCGAACAGGCCCGGTGTGGCGCTGAGCGGGGGGCCGGGCGGCACCGCGCCGGTGCCGCCCGTGCGCGTACCCCGCCGTGCCGCGGGGGCGGCGGGCCGGGTGCGCTCCCCGATCAGGCTCACGCCGGGACCTCCCGCCAGTAGGAGGCGACCTCCCGGAACTGGCCCCGGTAGACCAGCAGGCCGTCGCCGTCGGCCTGCTGCTCCATGCCCAGGACCTTCCCGATGAAGATCGTGTGATCGCCGCCGTCGTAGGAGCGCCACAGCTCGCACTCGAAGCGGGCGACCGTGCCGGCGATGAGCGGCACGCCGGTCAGCTCGCCGGGCAGCCACTCGACGGGCTCGAACTGCGCCATGCCCATCGGCCGGTAGCGGTTGGCGAAGTGCCGCGCCTCCTTCTCCTGGCGGGCCCCCAGCACCGAGACCCCGAAGAACCCCGTCATGCTGAGGCACTGGTGCATGACCGCCCCCCGGTCGATGCAGACCAGCACCAGCGGCGGGTCGAGCGAGACCGAGGTGAAGGAGTTGGCGGTCATGGCGTGCGGAACGGGCCCTCCCGTCGTCACCACGGTGACACCGGTGGCGAAGGCACCGAACGCCCGCCGCAGCGCCTTGGCGTCATCCACCGTGGAAGACGTCGTAGATTGGTCGACTTTCACGCTGACCTCCTGGATCCGCGCCTAGTTGGCATACGGTTCGAGCGCCCGGACGAGCGGCTCGGGGACCCTGGCTGGTGCCGTGCGGGTGTTGGGTCCGCGCATGCAGGCCACCCGCTGTCTGCCGCGGGCGATGAGGATCTCGCCCTCCCCGTCGCCCTTGCCGAGCCGTACGTAGTCGAAGCCGAACTCCACCTGGGTCTGTCCCAGCTCCAGCAGGCGCATCCTGATGGACAGCTCGTCGAACGCGGTGATCTCGGCGAAGAACTCGCAGTCGACCTTGAGGGTGAACAGCTTCAGGTCGTCCTGCAGGTCGGCCAGGACCTCCGGGGCGCGTTCCTTGAGGAACATCTCCCGGCAGCGTCCCTGCCAGCGCAGGTAGTTGACGTAGTAGACGTTGCCCACGAGGTTGGTCTCCTCGAAGCCGACCGTGTGCAGGTATTCGTAGTACTTGCTCATGGCCTATGACCGCCCTTCGGGGTGCTCGTTCGCGGCCGGCGTCCGTTCCCCGGCGCAGATCGCGAAGACGACGGGGTCGGGGGTGTCCCGCAGGGTCGTGACGAGCGTCGCGACGCGCACGCCCTCCGCGGCGAAGACGGCCCAGGCGCCGTTCCCCTCCCCCGTCAGGGTCAGGGACGACTCCCGGGGCAGGCCGGCCCGCGTCAGGGACGCGGCGGCCGCGGCGACGCGCGCGGCGGCGGTGTCGGGGCCGTCGCCGGTGGCGGCGGCGACCCGTTCGGCGAGCGGGGCGTGCGGGCCCAGCAGGGCCGTCCACTCCGCGGGCGTCCGCCCGGCGGCCGGCGTGACGTCGCAGCCGAGCGTGCCGGGGGCGGCGACGCAGAGCGTCACGCCGGGGCCGTGGGCGACGGAGACCGTCGCGCCGCCGGCCTCGCCGCCGATCTCACCGCCGGTCCCCGGTTCGCCGGGCGCGACCGGGCGGCCGAGCGCCCTGCCCAGCCCCACGGCCGCCCGCTCCCGGGCCGCCTCGTCGTCCGCCGCACCGGCGGGACCGCCGGTCGCGTCGGCCGTGAAGGGCTCGACGGCGACCGCCACCCGGGCGCCGACGAGGTCCTCGACGGTCCGCTCCAGGTAGGAGCCGAGCAGCGGCGCCACCCAGGGGCCGCGTCCGTCCTTCTTCCGTACGGCCTGCAGCCGCAGGCCGTCCCAGCGCTCCACGACGTCGCCGGCCGGGGTGCGCACCGCGATGTCGTAGACGTACGTGTCGCCCTCGCGGCTGCGCTCGGTGGCGCAGTAGCGCAGCTCCCCGGCCGCGGCGAGCGCCGCGCCGCCCGCGTGCACCCGCTCGATCGCGGTGGGCAGCAGCGTGGCGTCCGGCACGCAGACCTGGTTGCCGTGCATGAGCGCGTCGCGCATGCCCGGGTCCCCGAGGAGCAGGTCTCCGGGGAGGTACCGGGCGAACCAGTCGCCGGACTCCAGCGCCGCGACGTCGGCGTCGACGTGGCGGGCCGCGGCCCGGTGGTAGCGGCGCAGCCGGTGGAAGCGCCGCCCCTGGAACAGCACGTCGCCGTACATCTCCGCCTCCGGGTCCAGCGGCACCGCGGGCAGGCCGTCGGCGACCTGTCCGGGCGGGCCCTGCGGCGCGGGTTCGGCGGTGTAGGCGAGCCGGGCACGGAAGTGGTCCACGTCGAAGCCGGTCTCGGCGCTGCGGATCGTCACCGCGACGGTGTCGTCGTCGGTGACGGTCGCGGCGATCCGGAGCGTGGTGCTGCCGTCCGGCGGCACGATGATCGGCCGCAGGAACTCGGCGTGCTCGATGACCGGCGCGCCCTGCCGTCCGGTGGCGGCGTGGGCGACCTGGGCCATGGCCTCCATGCCGATCACCGCCGGGAACAGCAGGTTGCCGTCGAGGAGGTGGTCGGTGAGGTAGAGGTCGGTGCCGGGGTTGACCTCGACGTCGGTGACGAGCTCGACGTCGTGGTAGTGGATCAGCGGCTTGCCGACGAAGCGCAGCAGCGGTAGCGGCGGCAGGTCGTAGCGGACGGTGTCGATGCCCTCGGTGCGGCCGCTGATCACCACGACGGGCGGGACGTCGGGGTCGGCGACCAGGCGGCGCATGATCTGCACGCCCTGCTGCGGGGTGATCGGGCTGATGCCCTGGCGGGCCAGCCCCTCCACCACCGACAGCCGCTCGCCCATGCCGACGTCGGACCAGACCGACCACTCCATGCAGACGGCGCGGCAGCGGGGGTGCTTGTCGGCCACCTCCCTGGTGAGCTCGGCCAGCCACTCGTTGGCGGTGGCGTAGTGGGCCTCGCCGTGCAGCCCGGCGCGGCCGATGATGCTGCCGAAGGTGACGAGCAGGCGCAGCCCGGCCGCGTCGACGGCGTCGAGCACGTTGCGCAGGCCGTCCACCTTGGGGGCGAAGGTGCGGGCGAAGGCCGCCATGTCGAGGCTGGTCAGCGCGGCGGGCTCGTTACGGCCGGCGCCGTGCAGCACGGCGGTGACCGGCCCGAGCGCCGCCTGGACCTCGGCGACGGCGCGGCGGACCTGCTCGGCGTCGGTGACGTCGGCCCGGGCGTAGTGGACGGTCACCCCGGCCTCGGCCATCCGGCGGAGGTTGGCGGTCAGTTCGGCGTCCCCGGCCGGGTCGGACCGGCCGAGCACGGCCAGCCTGGCGCCGCTGTCGGCGGCGACCGCCAGGGCGCACTCGGCGGTGATGCCCTTGCCGCCGCCGGTGACCAGCAGGACGTCCTCGGAGCCGAGCGGCTGCTCGGTGCGGGCCGGCCGTACCGGAAGGGCGCGCATGGTGGGCACCCGCCGCACGCCCGCGGCGTCGTAGTACGCCTCGGCGTAGCCGGTGGTGGCCGCGACCTCGTCTACCACCCAGCCGACGGCCTCGGCGGCCGCCGGTACGTGCACGATGGTGACGCGGAGCTGGGGGGTCTCCAGCTGGAGCGTCTTGGCCAGGCCGGCCGCGCCCCGGCCGTGCTGCACCAGCACGAACCGGGTGCCCGCGGGGCCGGCGACGGCCGCCTTGGCGCCGAGCAGCGCCTGCTCCAGGTCTTCCCGCCGGCACTCCGGCGGTAGGCACACCAGGACACCGGATCCGACTCTCCCGTTCTCGAGGGCCTGGCGCAGCGGTTCGGCGATCGGGGAGCCGGCGCCGGCGAACAGCCGCCACCTGCCGCTCTCGCGCACCGCGGGCCGCTCCGGCAGCGGCATCTCGTCCAGGTCGAGGGCGAACGGCCGGGCCCAGGCCGCGGCGCCGGCCACGATCTTCGCGGGCTGCGCCTGGGGGGCCTTGGCCAGGCCGTCGAGCGCCTCGCCCAGCTCCCGGAGGCTGGCGGTGGCGAGGTTCGTCGGGGCCTGCGCGGCGGGCACGCCCATCCGCTGGGTGGCCTGGTCGATGATGTGCATCACCGTGACCGAGCTGAGGTGCAGCTCGTCCAGCGGACGGCTGTCCTCGGTGACCATCTCCAGCGGCAGCTCGGCGCGCTCGGCGGCCAGGCGGCGCAGCAGGTCGATGGTCGACTCGCCGTTCTGCCCGGCCCCGTTCTGCCCGTGCTGCCCGTGCTGCCCGTTCTGGCCGGATCCGGCGGTCCGCTCCGCGGATGCCGGCGCCGTCGCCGGGTCCGCGACGCGGTGGGCCGCGCCGATCCCGATCTGCGGCGCCTGCTCGGTGGGGCTGGCGAAGAAGGAGAACTCCGCGCCCACCTCCAGGGGCCGGACGAGGCGGCCGTGGAACAGCTCCTCGTGGGCGAGGGGCACACCGGTGACGTAGGCGGCGCCGGCCACGCGCAGCAGCGAGGTCAGCGACTCGTCGTCGGTGTCCAGCGCGACCACCGGCACGTCGGTGATGTTCGCGGCCAGGCCGCTGAGCACCCGTCCCGGGCCGACCTCGACGAACAGGTCGACGTCGGGGGCGGCCTGCCGTACGGCCTGGGTGAACCGCACGGGCTCGGTGATCTGCCGCCGCAGCAGCGCCGGGACGTCGGTGTCCGGCGCCAGGTCCTCTCCGGTGACGGTGGAGACGACGCGGCGGTCCATCGGGCCGAAGTCCTCGTCGGCCAGGCGGGCGCCGAGGACCTCGGCCGCCGGGGCGACCAGCGGCGAGTGGAAGGCGTGCGACACCCGCAGCCGGGTCCAGGTCAGACCGGCCTCGGCGGCCCGGCGCCCGACCGTCTCGACCGCGTCGACGGGCCCGGCGACGACGGTCTGGCCGGGCCCGTTGTAGCCGGCGATGACGACGGGCAGGTCACCGATCAGGCCGGTCACCGTGCCGGGGGTGGCGCGGACGCCGGCCATGGTGCCCGAGGCGCTGTGCTCGGTCATGGCCTGCCCCCGCATGGTCGCCACGCGCAGCAGGGTGTCCTCGTCCATCGCGCCGGCCCAGTGCAGGGCCGACAGCTCGCCCAGGCTGTGGCCGAGCGCGACGTCGGCCTCCACGCCCAGCAGGGCGAGGGTACGCAGGCCGGCCATCGAGCCGGTGACGATGCGCGGCTGGGCGACGGCGGTGGCCACCGTGTCGCCGCCCGTGGGCAGCGCGGCCCGCAGGTAGATCTCCTCGACCTCGGCGAAGCGGCGGCGCAGCGCGCCGCCGCTGGTGCCGCGGCCCGACCCTGGCCGGGGAAGAGGTAGCCGACCCGGGCCGGGCCGCCGGCCCGGCCGAGGAAGGCGCGGCCGTCCGGGGCGAGCATGGTGGTCTCGCCCGCCTCCAGCGCGTTGATCAGGCGCTGGAGCTGCCGCTCGGCGTCCTCCGGCGAGGTGACGACCACCGCGGCCCGGTACGGCAGGTCGCGCAGCTCCCGCTGGAGCGTCGCGGCCAGGTCGGCGAGCTGGGCGTAGGACACCTTCGGCGCGAAGTCCGCCAGCTCGGCGAGCCGCTCGCGCAGCGCCTGCGGCGAGGCCGCGTCGGCCAGCAGCAGCTCGGCGTCCTGCAGCGAGGCGGCCAGGGCGCGGGTGCGGCCCGGCAGCGGGGAGCGCCGCCGGGGGCGGCGTTCTCCAGCACCACGTGGGTGTTGATGCCGCCGAAGCCCATGGCGGTGACGCCGGCCCGCAGCGGGGCGCCGTCCGGCCAGGGCTCGGCCTTGCGCAGTACGCGCAGGGCCGCGCCCTCCTCGGCCAGCACCGGGTGCGGGTCGACGCAGCCGACGGTGGGGGCAGCACCTGCCCGTGCACCGCCATCACGGCCTTGATCAGGCCGGCCACGCCGGCCGCGGCCTTGGCGTGGCCGATCATGCCCTTGATCGAGCCGACCGCGGCGGGCGGCGCCGAGGGTCGGCGGCGGCCCGGGCGCCGGACAGCGCCTTCAGCTCCGTCGCGTCGCCGAGGGCGGTGCCGGTTCCGTGGCCCTCGAACAGCGCGACGGTCTCGATGCCGAACCCGGCCCGCTCGTAGGCGCGGCGCAGGGCGAGCTGGTAGCCGCTGACCTCCGGCCGGGTCATGCCGCCCCGGCCGTCGGAGGAGATGCCCCAGCCGGCGACGGTGGCGTAGATCCGGTGCCCGGCGGCCAGCGCGTCGCTCTCGCGCATCAGGACGACCATGCCGCAGCCCTCGCCCGGCCAGAAGCCGTTGGAGTGGCGGTCGTAGAGGCGGAAGTCGTTCTTGGCCAGCGCCCCGGTCTTGGCGAATCCGACGATCTCGAACGGGTCGATGGACAGGTCCACCCCGCCGGCGACGGCGACGTCGATGTCGCCGTCGGCCAGCGCCTTGCCGGCGGTCACCACCGACAGCAGCGACGACGAGCAGGCGCCGTCCACGGTGTAGCCGCCGCCGTTGAGGTCGAAGTGGTTGCAGATCCGCCCGGCGATGGTGTTGGACAGGCCACCGGCGAGGGTGTCCTCGTCGATGGGCGGGAACGGGCTCTTGTAGGCGGCCTCGTAGTCGGCGAGGAACGCCTCCAGCCGCTCGTCGTCCCAGCCCTGCTCCTTCAGCGCCGCGGCGAGGGTCCGGCGCACGTACGGCCAGCGCAGCCGCAGCACGTTGGCCCGGGTGAACTCGCCGGTGAGGGTGTTGCCCACCACCACGCCGGTGCGTTCGCGGGGCAGGCCCTCGGCGTCGGGGAAGCCGGCGTCGGCCAGCGCCCGGCCGGCCGTGTCGAGGGCGAGCCAGTGGGTCAGGTCGGTGGAGCGGTAGGTGCTGCCGGCGACGCGGTAGGCGAGCCGGTCGAACTCGTAGCCCTCGATGACCGCGGCGGTGCGGGCGTAGAAGCGGTCGGGGGCCGAGGGGTCGGGATCCCAGTAGTCGTCGAGCCGCATTCGCACGTCGGGCAGCCGGCGGAAGGCCCGCCGGCCGGCGACGGCGTTCTCCCACAGCTCACGCGGCGAGGTGGCATCCGGGTAGCGGCATGCCATGCCGACGATGGCGAGCCTGGTCATACCTTCGCGACCTCTTTCCGGGCCGGGGCGAGGGCCTGCTCGGCCGCCGCGCTGACCTGGGCGGCGTCCCGCTCGCGGGCCTTGGCGACGATGTGCAGGGACCACAGGAAGGCACCGCGGATCAGGCAGACCGTGGCGGTGGCGAAGAAGATGCCGTAGGGGATGCTCATGCCGGTCAGCAGGCCGTACACCAGGGCGACGCCGCCGCCGAAGGCGACCTGCGACAGCGGCTTGGACGGCGTGGTGCCCGGGTCGGTGATCATGTAGTTGGTGAACAGGACGAACGCCACGCCGGTCATCATGGCCAGGCCGCCGAGGAGGGCGACGTCGTCCAGGATGACGCTGCGCACGACGGCCTGCAGGGCGAAGCCGATCACCCAGGCGCCGATCAGCCACATGCGGTTGGTCAGCTTGGCGTTCAGCATGGTGCCGAAGAAGATGATCACGCAGGGGATGATCCAGTCGATCGGGTTGGTGACGTTCTCACTGAAGTGGTACGGCGGCGCGATGCTGGCCCAGGGGAACAGCAGCAGGATGACGGCGATGCCGAAGTTGGAGGGGTTCATCACGTGGCGCAGCCGGCCGCGGACGGGGGCCCGGATGACCCACTTGGTACCGACGGCGACGACGACGCCGAACATCATCACCAGGATCTGGTCGTTGACGTAGATCAGCATGTTCATCGCGATGCCGCTGATGTGCGCCGGGTAGAGGAACTCCATCAGACCGCGCGGGCCGTTGCCGCTGAAGCGCGGGGCGCGGCCCTCGACCTTGGCGCCGATCAGCTCCAGGACGATCTCTGTGGTGTAGGCGGTCGCCAGGGCGACGAGGGGCCAGGTCCAGGGCTGCTCGAAGCCGAGGACGGTGTAGCCGAGGATGTTGAAGACCGTGATCGAGAGGGCGAACCGGCGCAGGGCCGTGATGACCTTCGGGTCGTGCCGCGGGGGCGTCTTGGCTTTCTCGGCCATTTCGTCACTGCTCCTTCGCTTGCGAGCCGAGCTGCACGGTGTGCCGGCCCGGGGTCAGCTGAAGATCCTGCTCGTGGACCTGCCCGGTCCGGTCGCGCCAGGTCAGGCGCACCGGCAGCGGACCGGTGACGTCCCGGCCGAGGCCGATGTGCACCTCGTGGCTGCGCCGGCCGGAGTGGCCGCTGCCGCCGTCGACCTTGCCGATGGCGACGCGCCCGCCGGGGAGCGTCACCTTCACCTCGGCGCCGATCACGGGCGACGCGGCGGACGAGGCGGCGCCGGCGGCGTTCTCGTGGTTCAGCCGCAGCTCTAGGAACGCGCCGGGGGACGGGCTCTGGTTGTGGTAGAAGACCGGGGCGTCCCACTGCCGGGCGACCGCGATGTCGAGCCGGCCGTCGCCGTCGGCGTCGCCGGTGGCGATGCCGCGGGTGGGCACCGGCACGGCCATGCCGAGCTGCGGGGACAGGTCGGCGTAGCGGCCGGTCTTGGCGTCCTTGACGAAGAAGGCGAGCGTCTGGCTGCCGCCGATGTCGGCGCCCTCGTGGACGGTCGGCCAGGAGTGCGGGTTGCGCAGCACGCCGTCGTTGGCGGTGGCGAGCTCCTGCAGCTGCGGCCAGCGGTTGACGTCGCCCTTGACGAAGCCGGTGGCCTGGACGATCGCCGGGACGCCGCCGTTGTCGAAGTCGTCGATCTTGACGTCCCAGCCCCAGCCGGACCACGCGGTGCGGCTCGGGGCGCTGTGGTCGGCGAACGGCGCGACGCCGCGCTTCAGCTCGGAGGCGACCTCGGCCCGGTCCTTGGCGGTGGACATGAACTGGAAGTTGCTCTCCTGGATGCCGAAGGAGGTGGTGATGTTGCTGACGAAGACGTCGTAGAGGCCGTCGCCGTCCAGGTCACCGAAGTCGGAGCCCATGCCCTTGAACGAGTCGTGGCCCAGGGTCTTGGACTTGGGCACGATCGGCGAGGACTCGCCCTCGGCGAGGGAGAAGGCGATGTGGCCGGGGGTGGAGCGGTTGTACAGCAGCCGGTCGCGGCCGAAGTCGTTGTTCAGGAACAGCTCGGGCAGCTGGTCGCCATCCAGGTCGGCGGTGCTGGCGCCGAGCTCCCAGCCCTTGGAGACGTTCGTCGGCAGGACGTCGTCGAGCTTGGCGAAGGCGACCGTCGGCCGCTCGCCGGCGGTGGCGCCGGTCCAGCGGAAGAAGTAGTTCTCGCCGCCGTTGACGGCCGCCGACATGGAGTCGTTCATCTCCACGCCGCCGTTGACCTTCGGGTCCAGGACGGGGCCGTGCGGGAAGTAGTTGCCGATGAAGACGTCCACGTGGCCGTCACCGTCGAAGTCGGCGGCGGTGGCGGTGTTGCTGTTCCACTGCGGGCCGGTGTACTTGGTCGTGCCGACGCCCTGCACCAGCTCGGTGGGCACGTAGGCGTCCGCGGCGAGCTGCGTGGCGCCGCTCTTCGCGAGGTAGACGATCGGCGTGCGGCCCCAGAAGTAGACCAGCAGGTCGGTGCGGCCGTCCTCGTTGTAGTCACCGGGCAGGCAGCCCATGGGGGCCATCGTGTCGCTCATCGGCAGCGAACCGGGGTTCAGCGCGAACGGCCGGTAGCGGTCGGAGCGCGCGCCGGGGGTGGGGGTCACCACGACCTGGTCGATCCGGGTGTCGGTGACGCACAGGTCGTTGGACAGGCCGTCCATGTCGAGGTCGTTCATGGCGATGCCGGCCCCGACCGAGGAGATCCAGGCGTCGATGTTGCTGTAGCGCTGGTTCACCTTGCGGATCGTCTTCTGCGGGTACCCGGCGGGCAGCGCGATGCTCATCGGCTCGAACGCGTAGGTACTCGCCAGGCCGTCCTTCTCCTCGTCCGAGGCGAAGGACGGGCGGCCCGCCGCGAAAAGGGCCGCCATCATGACGAGGGCGACGATTCCCGGCAGTTGCCTGCGCAGCCAGCCAGCTGTCGTGGTCACGGAGTAACACCTCCAGCAAATGCGAACTCATTGGCGATGCGGCGCCGCCACACCTCGTAGGCGGGCAGGTCGCCCGTAACGGGCCCGTCGGGGCGGGTCCGGCGGCTGGTCAGGGCGGCGTCCTCGGGCGTGGTGCCGCACAGCACCCGGGTCGCGACCTCGTTGTGCGGCACCAGCAGGCCGGCGCGGACGCGGGCCTCGGCCGCGAACGAGCTGCCCTGGGCGAGCTGCGGCCGGTACGTCCCGGCCCGCTCGCGCAGCTCCAGCAGCTCGTCCTCGGGCGCGCCGCCCGCGTAGGTCGCGGCCAGGCCGACGCCCGCGTACAGGTCTGCCCGGCGCGAGCGGGGGAACCGCTCGACCAGCGAGACGACCTGCTCGACGTCGGTGCCGCCGACGAACCACAGCGCGCGGCCGATGCCCTGGTCGATGGCGCGGGCGGCGTACGCCTCGGGCCCGCCGGCCGGCCAGGGGAAGCGCGTCTCGCGGTACTGCTCGTGCACGTACCGCTGCGTGTGGAAGTAGGCCTGGTGGAAGCCGTAGCCGTCGTGGACGAGCCACAGCAGCAGCGGGTCCAGCCCGCGGCTGTCCGGCCACAGGAAGCGCGGCAGCCGCGCCATGGCCCAGCCGATGCCGACGTAGATCATGTAGTTGTGGGCGTCACCCCGCCCGGCGAGGGAGTCGGCGGTCCGGTGCCCGCCGCCCGGCGTCAGCCGGTCGAGGATGGCGAAGGCCATGCCGGCGCCCTCGTAGGCGAAGCCGCGGAAGCGCCGGGGGATCTCCTCCAGGCGCTCCTCGGCCTCGGCCGCGGAACGGGTCTCGGCCGCGAAGGCGTAACCGGTGAGAAAAGTCTCGCCGATCGTCTCCAACAATTCCCGGGACGCGTCGTCCTTCACGTGGAAACCCCGGGTGGCAAGTTTCGTCTCTGATATGCCCGGCGTCAGGACGCGACGCCTCAATGACCGGAACATGCTGGTCAACCCAACCCCTCCACCCCTCGTCAATAGGTGTCCTTCATAAATTCACGCATATGCCGAGCTGCGCTCTCCACTTCGGAAGTGCTGATCCGGAGCGCTTTTCCCGGGAGCGCGCCTTTCTCCGAAAACCGGAAAACGGGCCGGGAAAACCATTCATGAATCACGTGTGAGTTCACCGGGCGTCACCGCCGGACGCCACGGCGGGCGGCAGCGCCCGGCGGTCCGGTGACCGGGGTCCGGCGGTCCGGCGGGTCCGGTGTCGCGGGCCCGGTGACCGGGGCCCGATGCGGTCGCCCGGGTGCGGCGGCCCGGCGTCAGCGCCCGACGCGGTCCGCCGCGAAGCGGGCGTGGATCCGCCGCCGCCACACCTCGTACTGCGGGACCGGGCCGGAGCCGTAGGGATCGACGGCCGTGTCGTCGGCGAGCGCGACCGCGTCGGCGACCGACAGGCCGGTCAGCGCGGCGGTGGCGGCCGCGGTGTGCTCGGGGACGAACCCGGCGTGGTCGCGGGCCTTGACCGCGAAGACCGCGCCCAGTGCCAGTTCGGCCCGGTGCTCGCCGGCCTCCTCCCCCATCGCGGCCAGATCCTCGGTCCCGCAGCCGCCGGCGAACGTCGCCGCCAGGCCGACGCCGCTCCACAGGTCGGCCTGGCGGCCGTCGGCGAAGCGGCGCACCGCGGCGGCGACGTCCGCCGTCCGCGCGCCGTGGATGAACCACAGGGCGCGGCCGATGCCCTGGTCGACGGCCCGGGGGAAGTAGCCGGGCGACCCCTCCCAGGCGTAGGGGGCGGGCACCCGCTGCTCGTCCACCCAGCGCCGGGTGTCGAAGTAGGCCCGGTCGAAGCCGTAGCCGTCCACCGCGAGCCAGCTCATCGTCGGATGGTACGGCGTCTCGCCCAGGTCGGGTACGACCTTCTTCCACAGCGGCCGGGGCAGCCGCGCCATGGCGAAGCCGATGCCGATGTAGGTGAGGAAGATGTGCGGGCGACCGGGGCCGAGCAGCAGGTCTCGGGTACGGTGGCCGCGGCCCCCGCCCATCGCGTCGAGGACGGTCAGCGCCATCGTGGCGCCCTCGTAGGCGAAGCCGCGCAGCTCCACGTCGATCATGCCCAGCCGCCGCTCGACCTCCCACTGGTTCCGCGCGTCGATGCCCCACTCGAAGCCGCACACGACGGACTGCGGGATCGCCTCCAGCCTTTCGGCCGCCGGTGACGACGCGCCGGGGAAGCCGCGCACCGCGAACGTCACGTCCGCCAGGGACGGTGCCAGCAGCAACCGACGGAACGAGCCGAAGAATGTCGACATGGCGCTCTCCTCAACCGCCCGGGAGGCCCGAGGACCACCGCCGCGGGCGTCCCCGGCGTGCGGGGGGGGACGCCCGCGCACACCACTCAGGATGCGACCGGCGGCCCGCTCGGGCTTTTCGCAGAATGCGGGGCCGGCGGACGCGGTGGCGGTCCGCACGAACGGAGAAGGGCACGGGACGGGGGCGCCGCCCCGGCGGGGACGGAGAATGCGGGGCCCGGGACGGCGGGGGTGGCCGTAGGGCGAGCGGTCGGGGAGGCTCCCGGCGGTCAGGAGGCGAGCATGTCGAGGATGCTCCCGACGAAGAAGAGCGCGAAGGCCGCCTTCCGGAACCCGTGGAACGGCCGGGCGCTCCGCAGCGTGGCGGCGAGCCGCCGCAGCGCCCGCCCGAGGAGCCACCGCCAGGCGGCGGCCACCCTCAGGCGCGACGCGGTGGAAAGGGCGACCAGGAGCAGGACGATCGCGGCGATCATGACCATGAACGCCCACGGCACGGCCGCCGGGCTCGTCTTGAGGGCGACGACGACGAACACCAACGCGATGACCGTGCCGGCCAGGGCGACCAGGACACAGCCATCGTTCCTGCCGGCCCGCTCCGCCTCGGTGAACAGCGCGCGGTCGGGGCCGCTGAGGTGGCTCGACAGGAACTCGGCGGCGCGGTGCTTCGCGTGCGTGTACTCGTTCTCGTTTCCGGCGTAGGCGCGCAGCTCGTCGATGACCGCGCGGTGGAAGCTCCGGTAGACGTCGAGTGCGACGTCGAGTCCCTCGGGCACCCGGCCGGGAGGCGTGGTGTGGACGGAGAGGCCGCTGATCGGGCCGTTGATGTCGCCCGGCACCGACCACACGGTGACCATGTCCTCGGTGACGGTGTCGTGGAGCGCGGACAGCCGGGCCACGTCGCGTTTGTGGCGGCTGCGGGTGAGGGTGCGCTCGGCGCGTTCCTGGTTCGCCTCGCCGCGCCGCTTGACCCCGTCGGGGTCCAGCAGGTCCAGGCCGACGGAGAGGCCCGCGAGGAACAGGAGCCCCTTCCCGAACCGGCCGACCGCCAGCATCCTGATCCCGTACAGATCCATGCCGGTGGTCGACTGCCCGTCCAGCCAGGTCGAAAGGACGGTCGCCAGATCGCTCATGGGGCGTATTCAACCGGAATGATCACCGATCGGACCACGGATCGGGATTTTCCCGCCGAAACGACCGGGTCGCCGGCTTTCCCGCGGGAACGACCGGGTCGCCGGCTTTCCCGCGGGAACGACCGGGTCGCCGGCCGGGCGCGGCGGACGGCACCCGGGCGGGTCAGCGGACGGACACGGCGGACACCGCCCGGACAGGTCAGCGGACGGCCGCGGCGGGCCGGGCCGTCCCGGTGCTCCAGGCGCCCCAGACGCTCCAGGCGGAGCCGGCGTCCCAGATCGTCCCGGCGCCCCAGGCCGGTTGGGCGTGCCAGGCGGTCCGCGGGCGGCCGGCCTCGGCGATCTCGGCGGCCTCGGCGGCCGCAGCCGCGGCGGCCGAGGCCCGCGCGGTGAGGACCGCGACGACCGCCGCCAGCTCCTCGGCTGTCGGGTTGCCCCGCACGACGGCCAGGATCGGGTTCTCCTCCACGGCGCACCTCCGGCTACGAAGGTCCCACCCGCCGGCGGCGGCGCGCACCTTCGGGAATGCCCTCCCGGGCCCGGCGGGTTTCGGGGTCCGGACGGACCCGGGAGGGGTTCGGGGGTCCGCACGGACCGGGGCGGGCCGCGCGGGTCTCCGGCGGGCGCCGTACGGCGGTGCGTACGGCGCCCGCCGTACGCACCGGAGCGGGGTCTCAGACGACGAGCTGGTCACCGAACTCCAGGACGAGCGGCAGGTCGGCGCGGCGGCTGATGTTGAGCTTGCGGTAGGTGCGGGTGAGGTGCTGCTCGACCGTGCTGATCGTGATGTAGAGCTTGGCGGCGATCTCCCGGTTGGTGTAGCCGGCCGCGGCCAGGGCGGCGACCCGCCGCTCGGCGTCGCTCAGCATGTCGATCATGTCCCCGGCGGGCACGGCCGGCGGCGCGCCGGGGTCGTCGGCCCGTGACAGCGTCCCGGCCAGTGGCTGGGCGTGGCACTCCACGGCCACGGCCCGCGCCCGCCCGGCGATCGTCTTGGCGCGGCGGTGCTCGCCGAGCGCCTCATAGACCTCGACCAGGTCGAACAGCGCGCGGGCCAGTTCGTACCTGTCCCCCGCGGCCTGGAGGTACTCGGTCGCCTGGCGCAGCAGCGGGGGGCGGCGGCGCAGCTCGGAGACGGCGGCCAGCAGCCGGAGCGCGGCGCCCCGGCCCCGGGTGGCGCCGGGGCCGCACAGGTCGAGCTGGGCCTGGACGAGCTGCCGGGCCTCCTCCGCCTGGCCCATCCGCAGGCACGCCTCGGCGGCGTCGGCCCGCCAGGGGATCAGGCCGGGCGTGTCGAGGTTCCAGGCGGCCATCAGGTCACCGCACTGCTGGAAGTCGCGCAGCGCCAGCGCGAAGTAGTCGGTGGCCAGACTGTGGCGGCCCCGGGCGTGCAGGTAGTGCAGGCCGTAGCGGGTCTGGAACATCGCCTCGGGCACCGGCCGGTCCAGGTGCTCGCGCACCGCGTCGTACTTGCCCATCGCGGTGAGCGCGAGGATCAGGCTGCTCAGCGGCCCGCCGATGGCGACGCCCCAGCTGCTCACCGGGATGATGTCCAGGGCCAGGCGCGCGTGGTGCTCGGCGGCGGGCATGTCGCCCTGGCGGACGGCGATCTCGGCGCGGATCGCGGCGAGCCGGGCCTGGCGGCTCGGCGCCTGCCGGGACGACGCCTCGACGCTGAACAGGTCGCACCAGGGGGCCACCCGCTCGCAGCGGCCCGCGTAGGTGAGGGCCAGCAGCGAGTTCTCGACGGTGTCGAGCGTCATCTCGTCCAGGCGGGAGTCCTCCAGGATCCGCTCGACGGCGTCCATGTCCTCCTCCCGCGGGCCCCGGGTGAGGACCTCGGCGAGCGCGAGCGCCGACTCCAGCCGCCGGCTGACCGACACCGAGACCATGGTCGCCAGGCCCTGGTCGCCGGCGAGGTGCCGCAGCCGGTCGAGGAAGGGCGGGTGGGTGGCGCGCAGCCACAGCCGGCTCACCACGAGCTCGGCGGCCGTCTCGGGGTCCGCCGCGGCGCCCGGCCGGTTGAGCTGTTCGAGCACGTCGCGCGCGTCGTCGAAACGGCCGTACCACAGCAGCGCCCGGGCCAGCACGACGGCGTCGACGCCGCGCAGGCTGCCCCGGTTCATCGCCTCGGCCAGCTCGGCGAGGTGCCCGGTCGGCGCGGCCGGGTTGATCCGCCACTCGGCGCGCACCAGCATCGTCATGATCTTCGCGCGCTGGGTCTCGTCGGCGCACTCGCGCCAGGCCATGCGCAGGTAGTCGACCGCCGCCTCCACCCGCCCGGTGCGCAGGGCGCTCCTGGCGGCCTCCTCCAGGATCGGCACGACCCAGGGGGCCTCGACCCGGCCGGCCTGCAGCAGGTGTCCGGCGATCACCGCCGGGGAGGAGCCCAGGTCGTAGCCCAGCTCCGCGGCCCGGCGGTGCAGGTCCGCCCGCTCCTGGGCGTCCGTTCCGGCGAGGACGGCCTCGCGGACGGCGTCGTGCCGGAACCTGCCGAGGGTGAGCAGCCCGGCGGCGCTGAGGGAGTGCAGTTCCCTGCCGACGTCGGGGCCGGGCAGGCCGAGCAGCCGGTCGAGCGACTCCGGCTCGCCGAGGATCGCCAGACCCCGGGCGACCCGCATGGTCTGCTCGTGGCCGCGCTGCAGGCACGACAGCACGGCCTGGCCGTAGTGGTCGCCGGCGGTGACCCCGTCCGGAGGCTCGTCCGCGGCGGACCGGGTGAGCTGCCGGTAGTCGTCGGCCAGGGCGTTGGCCAGCAGGGGGTTGCCGCCGCTGAGGGCGTACCACTCGTCGGCGAGCCGGTCGGCGGTCTCCCGGCCCGCCTCCTCCTCGACGAGGGCGGCCACCCCGGCCCGTGACAGCCGGGTGAGCTGGATGCGGCGGCAGTGCGGCTGGCGGACCAGCTCGGTCTGGAAGAACCCGTCGGGCCAGCGGCCGTGGTCGGCGTGGCCGAACACCATCACGATCCGGGCGAGCCGTACCCGCCGCGCCAGGTACGCCAGGCAGAGCAGGGAGGCGCGGTCGGCGTGGTGCACGTCGTCGACGATGATCATGAGCGGGTACCGCTCCGAGAGCTCCAGCAGGACGGTGCACAGGACGTGGACGGTCTGGGCGTCGATCTGCCGGCCGCCGGTGTCCTCCGGCCCGGCCGCGAGCACGGCGCGCGCGCCCTCGTTCAGCAGCGCCAGCGCCCGGTCGCGCTCCTCGGGGACCAGCGGCGCGTCCTGGATGAGCTGGCCGAGCACACCCAGTGGCAGGTCCCGTTCCATGCGCGAGCCCGTCGCGGTGACGGCCAGCGCGCCCCGCTCGATGGCCTGCTCGGCGAACACGTGCAGCAGCGCGCTCTTGCCCGTCGCGACGGCGCCGCCGACCAGCGCCACCTTGCCCCTGCCCAGCACCGCGCTGTCGAGGAGGGCCTGCAGGCAGGCCAGCTCCTCCTCCCGCTCGACCAGTTTCATCGTCGTATCCCTCCTCGGCCCCGCCCTCGCCGGGGTTCTCCGTCTCGTCGCGCCGTCATCCGGCCGGTCATCACCCGCCGGTCGTCACCGTCCCGCCGTCGTCCGCGTGCTCCTCGCCCGCGCACTTCTCGTCCGCGTGTTCCTCGTCCAGGTGAGCGCCCCCGGCTCCGCCGCGACACCCGCCGTGGGCGCCGTCGTGGGGGCCGCCGTGGGAACCGTCTCCGCGGGGACCGCCGGGGCCGCCGGGGCCGCCGTGCGGCGCATCCGTTCCCGCCGCGATCTGGCGACGGCGGAGGCGGCGGCCGACAGCGCGGCGGCCCGCAGGTCCGGTCCGGTCCCGGCCCCCCAGAAGACCGTCCCGCCCACCTGGAGTTCGGCGTAGACCGCGACCTCGCGGAGCCCGTGAGGTCCGGGGAGCCCGTGGAGCCCGCTGCCGTCGGTGTCCTCGCGGGGTTCACCGGCCCGGCCGGCCCCGGGGAGCGGGTGCGCCTCCCGCCGGGCCGTACGGCCGTCGCCCGCCGGGCCCGTGTGCTGGACGGCGCGCACCCGCAGCCCCCGCCGGGCGAGCTCGGCGCGTACGGCCCGCACCGCGTCGGTCCGGTCCCGCCCGGCGTCGAAGCCGCCGCCGTCGACGTGCAGGACGACGGTCGCCGGGACACCGCCGGAAGCCGTGGCGGTGACCTCGGTGAAGGGATCGGGCGCCGCGCCGATGACGTACTCGCGCTCGAAGCACTCCCGCAGCCGGTCGGGGCCGATCTCCCCGCCCTCGGCGTCGGCCAGCGCCTGCACCGTCCGGGCGAACTCCACCCGCAGCGCGCGGGGCAGGTTCAGCCCGTGCCGGGCGCTCATGACATAGGCCAGGCCGCCCTTGCCGGACTGGCTGTTGATGCGCACGATGGCCTCGTAGGTCCGTCCCACGTCCTGCGGGTCCAGCGGCAGGTACGGCAGACGCCACGGCAGCTCGGCCGGCTCGGCGCCCGCCTCGGCGGCCTCCCGTTCCAGGGCGTCGAAGCCCTTGTTGATGGCGTCCTGGTGGGAACCGGAGAACGCGGTGTAGACGAGGTCGCCGCCGTAGGGGTGGCGCGGGTGGACCGGGATCCCGGTGCACCGCTCGACCGTGCGCCGGACCCGGTCGAGGTCCCGGAAGTCGACACCGGGGTCGACGCCCTGGGTGAGCAGGTTCAGCCCGAGGGTGACCAGGCACACGTTGCCGGCCCGTTCCCCGTTGCCGAACAGGCAGCCCTCGATCCGCTGGGCCCCGGCCAGCACGGCCAGCTCGGCGGCGGCGACGCCGGTGCCGCGGTCGTTGTGCGGGTGGACCGACAGGCACAGGTGCTCGCGCCGCGACAGGTTGCGGTGCATCCACTCGATCTGGTCGGCGAAGACGTTGGGGGTGGACCGCTCGACCGTGGTGGGGAAGTTCAGGATGATCTCCCGTCCCGGGCCGGGCTGCCACACGTCCATGACGGCCTCGCAGACCTCCAGCGAGAAGTCCGGCTCGGTGTCGGCGAAGTGCTCGGGAGAGTACTGGAAGCCCAGGTCGCAGCCGTCCAGGAACCGCTCGGCGTACTTCGTCACCAGCCGGGTGCCCCGTACGGCGAGGTCCTTGCACTCATCGCGGTCCATGCCGAACACCCGGCGGCGGAACCACGGCGACGTCGCGCTGTAGAGGTGTACGGTGGCCCGCCGCGCCCCCGCCAGGCTCTCCATGGTGCGTTCGATCAGCTCCTCGCGCGCCTGGACGAGCACCGAGACGCGGACGTCGTCGGGGATGAGGTCCTCCTCGACGAGCATCCGGACGAAGTCGTGGTCGTCGCGGCTGGCGGCGGGGAAGCCGACCTCGATCTCCTTGTAGCCCATGCGCACCAGCAGGTCGAACATCACCAGCTTGCGCGCCGGGGTCATGGGGGCGGCCAGCGCCTGGTTGCCGTCCCGGAGGTCGGTGGAGAGCCAGCGGGGCGCGGCGGTGACGGTGGCGTCCGGCCACGTGCGATCGTTCAGGGGGACCTTGGGGAATGCGGTGTACCGTCCGATATTCACTGTCGGAGCCCTTACCTACGTGAACCTGGTGTGCCTGGGGGTGATGACACCCGTCAGCCGAATGAGCCGAAATACGTCGAGTACGAGTACGGCGAGAGCTGAACCTGGATCTGGTAGGAGTCGGTCTCGTCGTGCATGCGGAAGAGAACGACTATCTCCGAATAGGCGGCGGTGAGCCCGAGGCCGACGAAGTACCGGTCGCTTTCGAGGATGAGGCGGTAAACGCCGCGTTCGAAACGGCGGCCCTTCCAGTCCTGGACACGGCCCTCGTGGTCGGTTTCGGCTTTGGCGTCCGGATTCCAGTGGCCGCCGTCGGCGCACTCCAGCCGGATCCTGACACTGGCGGCCGGTCGGCCGTAGACACCGTCCAGTGTCTGAATAGCAATACCCATCTCACCGTCACCTGTCCAACGGGCCCGTCCACGGCGGCCCGGTTCGGCGCTTTCGCCTTGGCCGCCCAGGCGGCGCCGCTGCGAGCGTCGGCTCCGCCTGGGCTTCGTCCAAGCTTCGCGGACCGCGCTATCGGTTCGCCTTCGCCCGCTTATCGGCTCGTCATGCTCTCGTCACGTGTCAGCCGTCCGTCCGCCCCGGCTTCCGCCGGCGGATGGCCGGGCCGCGGCCGGCCGGCCGCCCCGCGGCACCGGTTCGCGCTCCGTCCCGGACGGTTCAGAAACCCCCGAAATCCGCTTTCACCTGCGGAGATGTCCAGAACGAAGGGAAGCGATAGAGACCCGATGGCGGACCGTGTGAGCGTCATCGGTGTCAGGAACGGCGTCCGGCGACGCCGCCACGACCGCGGAGGTAAAGATGAGCGGCAAGATCAACAAGACCGTCGTGCGACTGGGTGTCTCGATTGTCATCGCCCTCGCGGGCGTCACCGTCAGCGGCGCGACCGCGAACGCGTCCTCCCCGGTCCCGCCGCCGCCCACCACCCACCGCCCCATGTGCTGCAACCCCTGGGGGTGACAGGAACACCACCGAACGCCGAAACGGCCGGGGACGCGAGTCCCCGGCCGTTTCGTGTTTTTCACCAGGTTGACAAGGGGAATCGCCCGCGAGCAAGCGGTGCGCCTGGCAACACCTCATTTCGCGTTGTACCATCCATTCACGAAACGGACAGAGCGTACGATCGCGAACAAGGTGGCGTTAGAGTGCCGATCTTGGAACACACCGCACAGAAACCCTGGTGTTCCCAGGCCCTGCTTTACGTAAACTTCCTGTGACCAGGAAAGCCGGCTTCGGGGAGGTCCGTCACTTCCCGTACCCCGCACGGCTGCAAAGCGTAGTAGAGGTCTCGCTGCGCCGGGGGGCGGAAGTTTCTTCAAGGAGATGCGCGTGGAGTTTCGCGTTCTGGGAACGCTCGAAGTCACCGCGGACGGACAACGCGTGGATCTCGGTGGCATCCGGCAGCAGACCGTTCTGGCGGTCCTCCTCCTGGATGCCAACCGGACGGTGGCCACAGGCCGGCTCATGGAGGCCATCTACGGGGACGACCCGCCCGCCACGTCGCGGGCCCAGGTGCAGATCTGCATCTCGGCGCTGAGACGGCTCTTCGCCGCTCACGGCGGCGAAGAGGTGATCGTGACGAGGTCGCAGGGGTACGCGCTGCGGGCCGACGACGAGCAGATAGACGCGCGCCGCTTCGAGAACCTCGTGCTGCGGGCCCGCCGCGCCCGTGACGGCGGCGATCCCGAGGAGGCCGTCCGGCACTACCGCGAGGCGCTCGCGCTGTGGCGGGGACCGGCCCTGGAGGGCATCGACAGCCGGCTGGCGCAGTCGGTCGCGACCCGCCTCGCCGAGCAGCGGATCACCTCCAACGAGGACTGCCTCCAGCTGGAGCTCGACCTCGGCCGCCACCACGAACTGGTCGGCGAGCTCACCCGGCTCGTGGAGGAGTACCCGCTGCGCGAGCGGCTCCTCGGCCAGCTCATGACGGCGCTGTACCGCTCGGGCCGGCAGGCCGAGGCGCTCCAGGTCTACCGCGACGCCCGGCGCACCATGATCGACGAGCTGGGCATCGAGCCCAACGAGCGGCTGCAGCAGCTCGAACACGCGATCCTCACCTCCGACGAGAGCCTCGACGCCCCCCAGGCGCCCGCGCCGGCCGGGGCCGCGCCGCAGGCCCCCGTCCCGGCGGTGCCGGGCATGCTCCCGGCCGGCATCGCCGACTTCATCGGCCGCGCCGAGCAGGTGGAGGTCATCCGCAGGCGGCTGACCATCGCCTCCGACGGCCCGGCGCGCTTCGCCGTACCGATCGTCGTGGTCACCGGCCGGGCGGGGATCGGCAAGACCAGCGTCGCGGTCCACGCCGCGCACAGCGTGATGGAGCACTTCCCCGACGGCCAGCTCTTCGCCAGCCTGCACAGCGGCGTGTCCCGCCCGGTCAGCCCGTTGCAGGTGCTCGAACGGTTCCTGCGCACCCTCGGCATACCCGGCACCGCCCTGCCCGACGGGCTGGACGAGCGGGCCGAGACATACCGGACGCTGCTGGCCGACCGCAGGATGCTGATCGTGCTGGACGACGTGGGCAGCGAGAGCCAGGTCCTGCCGCTGCTGCCGGGCAACCCCGCCTCGGCCGTCATCATCACCAGCCGCAGCCGGCTCGCCGGCCTGGCCGGCGTCACCCACGTCGACGTGGACCTCTTCGACCCGGCCCACTCGGTGGACCTGCTCTCCCACGTGGCCGGGACCGAACGCGTGCGGTCCGAGTCGGGCTCCGCCGCGGCGCTCGCCGAGCTGTGCGGGCACCTGCCGCTGGCGCTGCGCATCGCCGGCGCGCGCCTCGCCGCGCGCCCGCACTGGAGCGTCGAGCAGCTGGTGGGCCGGCTGCGCGACGAGACCCGCAGGCTCGACGAGCTGATGCACGGAGAGATGGGCATCCGCGCCAGCCTCTCCCTGACCTACGACGGCATCAGCGAGGAGGCCCGCCGGCTGTTCCGGCGGCTGGCGATCCTCGACTCCCACGTCTTCTCCGGGTGGACCGGCGCGGCCCTGCTGAAGCAACCGCTCCTTGAGGCCCAGGACCTGCTGGACGACCTGGCCGACGCCCAGCTCGTCGAGGTCGTCGGCACCGGGCGGGGCGTGCACACCCAGTACCGCTTCCACGACCTCGTCCGGGTGTTCGCCCGGGAACGCCTCGCCGCCGAGGAGCCCGCCGCCGAGCGCGCCGCCGCGCTCAGCCGGGTGCTGAGCGGGCTGCTCATCCTCGTCGACGCGGCCCGATGCCGCGAGTTCGGGACCTGCCCGCAGGCCTTCGGGGAGACGGAGATCCCCCGGGTCCTGCCCGACGAACTGGTCCGGCAGCTCGTCACCGAGCCGATCGCGTGGTTCGAGCGCGAGCGCCCCCTCCTGGTGTACGGCATCCGCCAGGCGGCGCAGGCCGGTCTCGGGGAGCTGTGCTGGCGGCTCGCGACGACCGCCGCCACGTTCTTCGAGTCGAGGGTCTACCTCGACGACTGGCGCGAGACCCACGAGATCGCCCTGGAGGCCGCCCGCGGCACCGGGGACAAGCGCGGCCAGGCGGAGATCCTGTACACCGCCGGCTCGCTGTCGTTCAACGAGCAGCGCTTCGGCGACGCGCGGCGCGAGTTCGAGGCGGCCGTCCAGCTCTTCCAGGCCGTCGGCGACGAGCGGCGGACCGCCCTGGCCGTCCGCAGCATCGCGACCATGGAACGTATGAACGGCCACTTCGAGGCGGCAGCCGAGGACTACGAGAAGGCACTGGCCATCTTCCGCTCCGTCGGCGACGACGTCGCCGCGGCGCAGACGCTGCACAGCCTCGCCCAGCTCCGCCTCGACTGCGACGACCCCGAGGGCGCGAAGGTGATGCTCGCCGAGGCCCTGACGCTCAGCAAGTCCGGGGGCGACCGCAGGGTGACCGCCCAGGTGCTGCACCGCATGGGCCTGGCCCACCTCCAGGCACGCGAGTTCGGCCTGGCGGCGGGCGCCTTCGAGGAGGCGCTGACGGTGGTGCGGGAGATCGGCGACTCCACGGGCGAGGCGTTCAGCCTGCACGGCCTGGGCATCGCCCGGCTGCGTCAGGGACGCATCGCCGAGGCCGACGCCATGCTGCACCAGGCGCTGGAACCGGCCGGCAGCTCCCGCCACCGGCTCGCCGAGGCGCAGGTGCTCGCCGGGCTGGGTGAGCTGGCCCTGGTGTCCGGCGACCCGGACCAGGCCACCGTCCACCTGCGCAGGTCCGTCTCGCTGTTCCGCGGGATGCAGATCCCGCTCCAGGAGGCCGAGGCCCTCGCCCTGCTGAGCGAGGCGCTGCGCGCCTCCGAGGCCGACGCCGAGGCCGACGAGGCGCGGGCCAGGGCCCTCGAACTGACCGAGCGGCTCGACGTGCCGGCCGGGCGGAAGATCCGCGAGCGCCTGGGGGTGAAACGCCCGGGGGGCACGACGCGGATCCTCGCCTGACACCTCCGGGAACCGCCGCGCTCGCATTCTCGGAGATGCACCCGGATCTCCGCGCCGTGATGATGGGGAAACAGGAATCGGCCTACGGACCTGCGCGGATCGCGGATCTGCTCACACGCCGCCATTGACGTTTGTCTGGCGATGGGAGGAACCCGGATGAATGGCAATCGTCCCGGCGAGCTCAGCCTCTCGGTCATCGAGGGCAAGGTCGCGGAGATCTGGAAGCACGTGCTCGACGTACCGGACGGGATGGAGGACGCCACGTTCTTCGACCTCGAGGGGGAGTCGATCTCAGCGGTCCGCCTGGTGTCCCGGATCGAGGATGAGCTCGGCGTCTCCATCGACGTGGGCGACATCTTCGAGGAGGACCCGAACCTGGAGGCACTGGTCCGGAAGGTCGCCGGCCAGGCCGAGGTCTCCGCGGTCTAGCGGTCCCGGACACGGGAGAAGGCCGTTCCTTTCCGAGAATCCTTCGGAGAGGAACGGCCTTCGTCGTTCCCGGCCTTCCCGGGTCCGCCCGCCCTCCCCCGATCACCGATTCTTCGGTTTCCAGATTCCTCCGTGTTCCCGGGTCCACGGGAAAGGGGCCGGACGCGGCACGGCGCCCCGGCCCGGAGGCCGGGGCGCCGCGGACGAACCGGCGGCCGAACGCCTTTAGATGTAGAAGGTGTCGGGCTCCAGGCCGCAGAGGATGCGGCCGTACAGCTCGGCGTTGGTGTTCGGGTGCATCAGGGCGTGCAGGTTCATGGCGCCGATGTCACGGGCGATCCGCTGGATCGGCACGTGGGTGTAGATCGACGACCCGCCGCTGGCCGTGGCGTAGATGTCCACGGCCTCCTTGGCGAGGCGGCACGCCGCCCCCATGTCCGCGCGCGCCTTGACCCGCTCCTCCAGCGTCCACTGCTCGCCGCTGACGCCCTTGCCGTCCACCAGGCCGGCCAGCCGTCCCGCGTGGAACTCGGCCTCGTCGACCTTCATGGCCGCCTCGGCGACCTGCAGGTGCGTCAGGGGCGCCTCACGCTGGCTGGAGTACCCGGTGTAGGTGATCTTCCGCTCGGGGAGCCGCTGGAAGAACGCCTCCTGGGCGGCCTTCGCCAGGCCGACCGCGGTGCCGACCGAGGAGGCCGAGGCGACCGGCAGCAGCGGGACGCGGTAGATCGGCGAGGCCGCGTTCAGCTTCGAGGCGTACTGCCCGGCGAGCACCGCGGGCAGGGGCAGGACGCGCTCGGCGGGGATGAAGACGTCCTTGGCGACGGTGGTGACGCTGCCGGTGCCCTTCAGGCCCGAGGTGTTCCAGTCGTCCACGATCTCCAGGTCCGACATCGGGACCAGCGCCATGATCGGCATCGGCTCGACGCCCGGACCGGCCTGGATGGCGATGATCTCCTGCCAGTGGCTGTGCCAGGCGCCGCTGACGAAGCCCCAGCGGCCGTTGACGACCACGCCGCCGTCCACGGGGGTGGCCATGGCGCTCGGGCTCAGCGTCCCGCACACCCGGACGTCGGGCGTGGAGAACACCTCGTCCTGGACCTCGTCGGGGAACATGCAGGTCATCCAGGTGGGGATCCAGTAGACGGACGCCGTCCACGCGGTGGAGCCGTCGGCCTTGGCCAGCTCGGCGGCGACCTCGACGAGAGTGCGGGTGTCGGCCTCGTAGCCGCCGTAGCGGGCGGGCACCCTCAGCTTGAAGACGCCGGCGTCGGCCAGGGCCTGGATCGACTCGTCGTGAAGCCGACGGTTCTCCTCCGACCAGGCCGCGTTCTTCCGCAGCACCGGCAGCAGTTCGGACGCGCGGCGAACGAGCTCTTCCCGCGCCGGGACATCGGTCGTCAGCACCATTTCCTCCTAGTCGTCGTCGACGAGCCCCCGAAAACCGCTCCCCGGCCTCCGGCTCGCGACGCGTACAAGGCCGGCACGCTCGTCCTGACGTCCGGGAAACACGGACCGGGAGGCGCCCGCCGGTGATCTCCTCACGAATGTCGCATCCGTGTACGGCCGCGGCACCTTCGTGAGTGCGGTCGTCACCCCCGGCGGGGCGGGGAGGAGCGTGTGGGGCGAGAAGTCCTCCGGGGGAACGGCGGGAGCAGGGGTCTTTCGGTGGAGGCGGGGGAACGCCGGAAACGGCGGGAAGGGAACGGGGGAACGGGTCAGGCCGCCGCCTTCGGCGCCGCGGAGCGTCCGCCCGCCACGCCGGCCGGGCGCGCGCCGGCGAGGAGGGCACGACCGTGGTTGCCCCGGACGAGCAGGCCGGCGAGCGCGCCCGGCGTCCCGGCAGCGCCGGCCATCCCTGACACACCGGATGTTCCAGGCGAACCGGACGCCCCGGCAGCGCCGGGATCCGTTCCCCGCAGCGCGGACGCGACCTCGGTGAGGTCCCGCACCACCGCGTCGAGCACCTCGGCGATCGGGCCGGCGTTCTGCCGCAGGATGTCGCACCACAGGTCGGGGGAACCGCCCGCGATCCGGGTGACGTCCCGCAGGCCCTGGCCCGCCAGCGCGAGGGTGGTCTCGTCGGCCCCCGCGAACCTCGCCGCCAGCGCCGCCGCCACCAGGTGCGGCACGTGGGAGACCGCGGCGGTGACCCGGTCGTGGGCGTCCGGGCGGACCAGCCGGTGCTCGGCCCCGCACAGCGCCACCAGCTCCGTCACCAGGCGCACCGCGTCCGGCCGCGTCGCCGGGTGCGGGCACAGCGCCCACCGGCGGCCGGCGAACAGGTCGGCGCGCGCCGCCCCGGCCCCGACGACTCCCCGCCCGCCATCGGATGCCCCGGCACGTAGACCGAGACGTCGCAGCCGGCCGCCTCGGCCTCGGCGAGGATCCCCGCCTTCGTGCTCGCGACGTCGGTGTACACCCGGCCCAGCCCGCGGGCCTGGGCCTCGCGCAGCACGCCGGGGACCGTGGACGGCGGGGTGGCGATGACCACCACGTCGGCCGGGCGGTCGCCGCGGGCCGACGCCGTTCCCGCGCCCATCCGCTCGGCCTTGCGCACCGCGTACGGGTCGCGGTCGGACAGGGTGACGTGGACCCCCGTACGGCGCAGCGCGAGCGCCACCGACGCTCCGATCAGACCGCAGCCGAGAACCGCGGCACGGCGGATCTCCGTCGAAATCATCAATCCTCCATGGGGTGCGCTCCGGCGCGGGACGGCCGGTCATCGCCTCGGGGACGTCCGGGGACCGCCGCGGAGGCGTCCGGAAGCGGAGCGGAGACATCCGGAGGCGGCACGATCGTCGGCCGCATCGTCAGTCTCCCGGTGCCGCGTCCGGCGTTCCAGGTGGAGGGCCATCAGCAAGGTGCCGGTCACCGGCAACTTCCTGCCAGCGCCCCGCGCGGGAACGCCCGCAAAACGGACACCGCACGCCGAGAGGTGCGGCGTCCCGCGCCGGGCGACCACGATGCGAATGTGCGGGCCCGCGAGGTCGCGGGGCGATCCCCTTCCCTCCGCCGGCCCGCCGGGCCTGCCCTGTCCCAGCCATCGAGTGAGGGAACGCCAGCATGAGCGCATCACCGACCATCACCGACGACATCACGGCCGTCAGCGAGGTGCCCCGGCGCATCATCGCCGCGTGGGCCGGCAACGACGCCGACGCCTTCGCCGAGGTCTTCACCGAGGACGCCACCATGGTCCTGCCGGGGGTCTTCGTCTCCGGCCGTGACGGGATCCGCGGCTTCATGGCCGGGGCCTACGCCGGCCCCTTCCGGGGCACCCGGGTGGCCGGCGAGCCGATCTCGGTGCGGTTCACCGGCCCGGACAGCGCCGTCCTGGTGACGCGGGGCGGCGTCCTGGTGGGCGACGAGACCCAGCCCGCGCCGGAGCGCGCGGTCCACGCCACGTGGGTGCTGGCCAAGCAGGACGGCCGGTGGCTGCTCACCGCCTACCAGAACTCCCCGGCGAACGCCGTCTGACGCCTCCCGGCCGCCGACGCCCGACCGCGGACGGCGTGCGAAAGGGACGACGGACGCGAAGGGGGACCTCCCACCGGAGGTCCCCCTTCTTCGTGTCCGTTCCCCGACCGCGCGCCCGCCGTACGACCGCCGCCTTCCGTACGGCCGGCCGGCGCCCCGGCCCGTCAGGCGACCAGCTCGACCCGCGTGTGGTCGCCGACCAGCAGCCGGTGCTGGACCTTCTCCCGGTCGGCCGGCATCACGACGGCCGAACGCCCGATCATCGACCCGTACAGGCCCGGGACCTCGGAGATCGTCGCACCGTCCAGCACGATCGAGTCGGCCAGCCGCGTACGGCGCAGCACGCAGCCCTGGCCGATGGAGACGTCGGGCCCGAGGTGGCAGTCCTCGATCAGGGTGTTCGCCCCGATGATGGCCGGCCCCTCGATGACGGACCGCACCACCCGAGCCCCGGGGCCCAGCACGACCCGGTCGCCCAGCTCGGCGAGCAGCCGCCGGTTGCACTCCAGCACGTCCTCGGCCCGGCCGGTGTCCTTCCAGTAGCCCCGGTACTCGCTGGCCCTGACCGCCGAGCCCTGGTCGACCAGCCACTGGATGGCGTCGGTGATCTCCAGTTCGCCGCGGGCCCCGGGCCGGATCGCGGCGACCGCGTCGTGGATCCGGGCGGTGAAGAAGTAGACGCCGACCATGGCCAGGTCGCTGCGGGGCCTGGCGGGTTTCTCCACCAGCCGCCGGACCGCGCCGTCCCTGCCCAGCTCCACGACCCCGAAGGCGCGCGGGTCGGCGACCCGGTGCACCACGACCTGCGCCGCGGGCCGGCCGGTCCGGAACTCCTCCGCGATGGCCTCCACACCGTCGGGCAGCATGTTGTCGCCGAGGTACATCACGAAGTCGTCGTCGCCGAGGAACGGGCGGGCCAGCTCCACGCAGTGCGCCAGGCCCAGCGGCCGGTCCTGCGGGATGTAGGTGACGCGCACCCCCAGCCGCGACCCGTCGCCGATCACTCCGGCGATCTCGGCCGCCCAGCCGCCGACGATGACGCCGACCTCGGTGACCCCGAGGTCGCGGATGTTCTCCAGCACGTGCTCAAGGACCGGTTTGTTCGCGATCGGGATGAGCTGCTTCGGCATGGAGTAGCTGAAAGGACGCAGGCGGGTGCCAGACCCGCCGGACAGCACCAGGGCCTTCATGCGGCCAATTCTTACAGTCCCCCGGGAAACGCCCTTCTCTGCTTTTGCCGACTTCCCCCGCGGGCGCGGCCGGGCCGGTGGTCCCGCATTTCAGGAGATGTTCCGCCCATGAGGCGGTGTGAGGATACGAGGGCGAACGCCGTTCACCGTAATCCGGTCGAAAAACCCGAGTGTGGCAATCCGGAGGCTACCGAATGAAGAGCAACGACCTTGGGGAAGCCGTGGCCGACGACATCACGATCGAGGTCCCGACCCACGAGGACTGGGACGACATCTACTCGACGTTCTCCGCGGCCATCAACATCGACGGCGACCCGCAGAGCCGCGAGGCCGAGCGCGAGCTCTTCGAGCCCGCCCGCTCGCTGGTCGCGCGGAGCGGCGGCCGGGTCGTCGGCACGCTGGGGTGCAACACCCGGCAGATCGCCGTCCCCGGTGCGGTCATCCCCGCCGCCCACGGCTGCCGCGGCGCTGTCTCCCCCGCCGCCCGCCGCCAGGGCCTGCTGACCAAGCTGATGCGCCGGCACTTCGAGGACGCCCGCGCCCTCGGCGAGGCCATCACCCTGTGCTGGGCCAGCGAGGCGCGCATCTACCACCGCTTCGGCTACGGCCTGTCGATCCGCCGGATCGGGCTCAACGTGAACTCCCGCGAGGTCACCCTGCCGCCCGGCAAGGGCGCAGGGAAGATCATCGAGGGCAGCCCGGCCGACCTGCGCGACGCCCTCGTCAAGGTCTACGACCAGGTCTACGCCGAGCAGCCCGGCTGGTCGGAGCGGACCGAGGCCCACTGGGACTACCGCCTGGCCGACCTCATGTCGATGCGGGCCGGCGCCTCGGCGCTGCGGGTCGTCCTGCACGAGGGCGACGGCGGCGTCGACGGCTACGCCCTGTGGCGGGTGCGCGGCAACTGGACCGGCAACGGCCCGATCGGGCAGGTCGAGCTGGTGGAGCAGGTCTCCACGACCCCCGAGGCCTACGACGCGCTGTGGCGGTTCCTGCTCACGGTGGACCTCACCCGCTCGGTCACGACGTGGTCGTGCTCGGTCGACGAGCCGCTGTTCTACTGGGTCGGCGAGCCGCGGCAGCTCGCGGCGCACCTGTGCGACGCGCTGTGGATCCGCGTCGTGGACGTCGCAAAGGCCCTGGAGTCGCGCCGGTACGCCGCGCCCGTGGACGTCGTGATCGACGTGACCGACGAGTTCATGCCGGTCAACACCGGCCGGTGGCGGCTGACCGGCTCCCCGGAGTCGGCCACCTGCGTCCCCACCTCCGACCCCGCCGACCTGGCGTGCGACATCCGGGCCCTGGGCGCCCTGTACATGGGCGGGACGTCGATCCGGACGCTGGCGGGCACCGGGCTGGTCCGGGAGCTGACCCCGGGCGCGCTGGCCGCCGCTGCCCCGGCCTTCGGCTGGCACCGCTCCCCCTCCGCCTTCGAGCTCTTCTGAGAACGGCTCGGCGGGTCCGCGCGGCGGGAGTACGGCGGGCGGGCGCACGGCGCCGGCCCGCCGTACGGGCGCGGAGGGCCCGGGTCGCCTCGCCGTACGGGCGCGGGAGGGGTCTTCCCGCGGAACCACACGAAAAGGCACAACGGGCATGAAAAACCATATAAAGCGATAAATGCCCTGAAAGATCGATCAGCGGCAGAAATACCCTGAGTCCGGGAATCGCGGTGGAGCGCCCGGAGCGGCCGTTCTCCGGACGGGCCGTGGAATTGTCGGTCCGCCGGAATAGCATCCTCGGAGATGCCAGCCGGATCACGGATGGTGCAGGTTGGTTCCCCCGGGTCTGCCTTTTCCCGCGGAGCCGGCGCTTGCCGCCGTCGCGCGAGGCCCGGTGGGGCACGACCGAGCAATTGTCCATATCCACCACACAGAGAGATTCACCATGGACGTAACGTCAGCAGACGGCACCACCATCGCTTTCGACCGGTCCGGTGAGGGGCCCGCGGTCATCCTGGTGCAGGGTGGGTTCAGCGACCGCTCCCACCCGATCTGGACGGGTATGGCCGCCGCTCTCTCTCCTCACTTCACCGTGTACAACTACGACCGCCGGGGACGCGGCGACAGCGGTGACACGCAGCCGTACGCGGTCGAGCGGGAGATCGAGGACCTCGAAGCGATCATCAAGCACGCCGGCGGCGAGGCGATGGTGTTCGGCGGCTCCTCCGGCGGGGCGCTCGCCCTGGAGGCCGCGGCCCACGGGCTTCCGATCACCAAGCTCGCCGTGTACGAGCCGCCCTACATCGTCGACGACAGCCGCGCGCCGGTCCCCCACGACTTCGAGGCCCAGCTCGCCGACCTCATCTCGGAGGGCCGCCGCGGCGACGTGGTCGCGCGCTTCATGACCGAGGCCGCCGAGGTCCCCGCCGAGATGGTGGACCAGATGCGCCAGTCCCCCTACTGGGAGGGCATGGAGGCCGTCGCGCACACCCTCGTCTACGAGGCCGCGGTCGTCGGCCCCGGCAACAAGCTGCCCGCCGAGCGGCTGACCCGCATCAACACCCCCACGGTCGTCATGACCGGCGAGAACAGCGCCCCCTGGATGGGCAAGGGCGGCGCCGCGGTCGCGGAGAAGCTGCCCAACGGCGAGCACCGCATCCTGGAGGGCCAGGCGCACGACGCCTCCCCCGAGGTCCTCGGCCCCGCGGTCGCGGAGTTCTTCAAGGCCTGAACACCCGCCCCCCACGGCCCGGCCGCCCGCCGTACGACCCACTCGCGGGTACGGCCCGGCCGCGGCGATCCGGGAGCCCACCATGACGGCCGCCGGGAAGGCACCCCTTCCCGGCGGCCGTCGTCATGCCCGGCCCCCGGATCTCCAGCCGGCGCCCTGACCGGGGCGGGCACCCTCTCCCGACCGCCGTGGCCTGACGACCGCCCGACCCGGTGGTCGTTTCCGGCCGCAACACCGGCGACGGTTCGGCGACGGGCTCGGCACGGCCACTCGTCGCGGGCCTGTCGGACGGTGGTTGCACCGCCCCGGCATGGAGTGTTAGCCTCACCGGCGTCCGGTTGATCATCTCCCGGACCGTCTGCGTCCCAGCGATCCATCGGGAGCCTCGAGAACAAACGAACACCATGAAGAACCTTGATCGACAAACCCGCAACCGGGTGGATCAGGGTTGAGAGGGCCGAGTAGGCCGGTTCGCGTCAGGTTCGCACCTGGCCAATTCCATCTCCATCGCCCGTTCAGGGCCGATGTTCTTCTGTTCGTTTGCACGCTCCGCTGGAGCTTGCTTCCCTGATCGCAAGGATCTTCGTGACCTCCCGTTCCTCCGTACCTGCCGTGACCGCGTCGGCTGGTGCCACCGCAGTCGTGGTCCTCCTGATGGCAGCGGTCTTCCTGTCCCTGCTCGACTCGCAGATCGTCGCCACCGCGCTGCCCCGCATCGTCGCCGAGCTTGACGGCTTGGACCGGTTCGCCTGGGTCACCACCGGTTACCTCATCGCCGGCAGCGCCGCAGTTCCCGTCTACGGCAAGCTCGGTGACCTGTACGGCCGCAAGCGCATCTTCCTCATCTCGATCCTGGTCTTCTTGGCCGGCTCGGCCGCTTGCGGCCTGGCCCAGACCATGACGCAACTGATCGCTTTCCGCGTCGTCCAGGGCCTCGGCAGCGGCGGCCTGTTCATCTCGGTCCTGTCCATCCTCGGCGAGATGTTCACTCCTCAGCAGGGCGCCCGCTACTACGGCTGGTTCTCTCTGACCTTCGGCGCCGCGTCCCTGACCGGCCCGACCATCGGCGGCCTGCTCACCGACATGGCCGACTGGCGCTCGACCTTCCTGGTCAACCTGCCCCTCGGCGCACTCGTCGTGGCCGTCATCTCGATCCGGCTGCACCTGCCCGCCCAGCGCGAACGTGCCCGAATCGACTACCTCGGCGTCATCCTCCTGGCCACCGCGATCGTCGCGGTGAACCTGCTCACCACCTGGGCCGGCACCGCCTATGCCTGGACCTCCCCGGTCGCCCTCGGCCTGGCCGCCGCCTGCGTGCTGTCGCCGGTGCTGTTCGTGCTCGCCCAGCGCCGCGCGGCAGACCCGGTCGTCCCCCTGCGCCTGTTCCGCGACCGCACGTTCTCCATCGTCGTGGCGGTCGGCTTCATCGCCGGGTTCCTCGGCCTGGGCATCGTCAACTACCTGGTGCTCTGGCTGCAGGCCGTCCTGTCCCTCAGCATCCAGACCTCCGGCTACCTGCTCACCGCGATGATGCTCGGCGTCGTGCTCACCTCCTACGCCTCCACCAAGCTGATCGCCCGCACCGGCTCCTACCACCGCCATCCCGTCGCGAGCATGGTCCTGTTCGCGCTGACCGGACTACTGTGCGCGGCCATCGACGCCGGCCCGGTGCTCGCGACCGTGTTCCTGCTGCTGTACGGCGTCGCCGGCGGACTCAACTCCCAAGCCCTGAGCCTGGCCGCCCGCAATGCCGCCGGCCGTGACGACATCGGCGCCGTCCAGGGCACCGCCACCATGGCCCGGCAGATGGGCACCGCGCTGGGCACCTCCTTCTTCGCCGCCCTCGTGACCAGCAGGCTTCCGGCCCAGCCTGGCCCGGCCGTCTACGCCGACGCGCTGCACCTGGTCTTCCTCGCCATCATCCCGATCGCGCTGATCGGGCTGGCCCTGTCTCTGTTCCTCCCCGACACCGAGCTCTCCCGTTCCTGAACCCCGAGAAAGGACCTCTCATGTTCCTCATCACCGGTGCCACCGGCACTGTCGGCTCCGAACTCCTCGCCCTGCTCGCCAGCCGGAACATCCCCGTCCGGGCCATGACCCGCGATCCCGCCAAGGCCGCATTCCCCGCCGGCGTCGAGGTCGCCACCGGCGACTTCGACCGGCCCGACAGCCTCGACGCCGCCCTCGACGGCGTCGACAAGGTCTTCGTCCTGCCGCCCGGCTACGGCCCCGACGGCCCCCTCCAGGAACGCAACCTGGCCGCCGCAGCGGCCCGGGCCGGGGTCTCCCACCTGGTCAAGCTGTCCACCAGCGGCGTCACCTTCGACGCCACCGACCCCATCAGCACCGGTCATCGGCTCGGCGAACAGGTCATCGTGCACTCCGGCCTGCCGTGGACGATGCTGCGCCCCGGCACCTTCATGACCTACCTGTACGGCTACGCCCCGACCATCGCCGCCGAGCACACCATGTACGTCACCGAAGGCGACCCCGTCTCCGCGATGATCCATCCCCGCGACATCGCCGCCGTCGCCGCGCACGTCCTCACCACGCCCGGCCACGACGGCCAGGCCTACACCCTCACCGGCGGCCAGGCCCTCTCGCCCCGAGACCAGGCCGACGTCATCGGCCGGATCCTCGGCCGGCCGATCAAACTCATCGAACGCACTCCAGCCGAAACCCAGGCGGAATTCGACCGCCTCGGCTGGTCGGGACCTCGCCTGGAGGCGCTGCTGGAGCTCAAGCGCCAATCGGCCGGCTGGGACCAGAAGATCTTCGACACCGTCGGAAGGCTCACCGGCAAGCCGCCGCTGCCCCTCCGGGACTGGGTCCGCGAGAACATCCACATCTTCCGGTAACGATGAACATCAGGTCCCAGTGCTCGGCTTTCCGTGATGAGTTTCTGTCGTATCTGGGTCATGCCCCCTACACGACCGAGTCCGGCGAGACGATGTCCCAGGTCCCGAATCGGGTCAGGCCGGCCGATCCGGCCACCGCCACCGAGGCGTGGTTGTCGAGCTGGCAGCGGTACTGCGGCTCGTGTCCCCGTGCGAGGGCGTGCCGGGAGATCGCGCGCACGAGGCGCCGGGCGTGCCCCTTGCCCCGGTACGGCGGGAGCGTCAGCACGCCGAGGTCGGCCAGCGGCGCATCGCGCCACGGGTACATGCTCGCCACGCACACCAGGCGCCCGTCTTCGAACGCGCCGTAGACCGCCCAGTGATCCAGCTCGACGGATGCGTCGTCGCGATCCTGTTCCGACGCCGCTTCCTCGAACTGTCCGAACACGCCTGCGTCGGCCTCGGTGAGCGGACGGATCGAGGGGGCGTCCGGTTCGCCGAGCAACGTCTCCCGGGCCTCGTCGGTGAAGTAGAACAGGTTGTCGGCTCCGTGCAGCGAGACGCCTGACTTCTCCAGCCGCTGCCGGAAGCCCGCCTCGTCGACCGGCTGCCCGTCTTCCAGGCCCATCGTCCCGGCGACCGCCGGGGTGAGCAGAACGCGCGTCCTTCCGTCGGCCGTCGTGAGGATGGTGAGCCGTTCGTCCTCGTCGAGGGTGGCGTCGACGAAAACCCTGAAGGCGTCATCACCGTAGAGGAGCCGACTCGTCGGGGAGGAGGTCAGCCAGAAGTCGGTGATGGCGGAAGGGAACATGTCGGGTGCTTTCTGATCGTCGTGGTCAGACGGTTAGGTGATGTGCCCAGGTTGTACTGTCGGACGCCTCGGTGAGGCGTTGCCGGCGGCGGCTCGGCGGCGCCGACCGGTCTCCAGGTGAACCCGTCGCCGACCATGGGCAGTGCGATGGTCGACGGAGCGGTCACCCGGTGAACCTTTCCGGTCACAGCACTAGCGGGGCGTCCCGTCGCGCTCGCTTCTTTGGGCGAGACGCTGGAGTTGATGTTCGTGCACGCCGGCCACCCACTCCCAGCCGGGCTTGGCCGACGGGCCGATCCGCGGGTCGGCGGGGACCTGGCCGTTCCGCAACGCGAGCACGTACGCCCGATCCTGTTCGATCCGTGCCTTCACCTGGTCGGATCCGCCGACGGAACCGTGACCCGGGACGACGACGTCAACGCCGTCCGCCACGCCCTCGATCAGGCCCAGCGCGACGAGGTGGTCCTCGATCGGGTCAGCGGTGCCGTCCAGGTCGAGCATCGGAATCAGGACATCGGAAAGCATGTCACCGGCGACGAGAACCCCGCGCTCCTCGATCAACAGCGCCGCATGGCCCGGCGCATGCGCTTGATGCTCGACGATGCGGACCTGCGGGCCGTCCCAAGGAATCTGCGCCGTCCCGGCGGGCAGACCGGTGATGAGGCCGAGCAGATCCAGCGGTACCTGCCCGGCGATTTCCGTCTCGAGCAGGTGGGCGGCGATGCGGGCCTTCGCTCCCGCGTCCGACAGCTGATCTCGGACAGTGGCCGCGCAGCGCGCCGTGCCGTAACGGGGCGCCTCGCCGAGGCTGGCGTGCCAGAGCAGGTGATCCCAGTCCGGATGTGTGGAAAACCCCGCCGCAACGGGCTGACCCAACCCGCGAACGTCGTTCGCGAGGCAGTCGATCTCGGAGCCGGTCACCCCGGGATCGATGAGCAACACGCCGGCCCGGCCCTGCACCACAACGGCGTTGCTCTGCACGAACTCGCTCTCGTGGACCCACACACCCTCCGCGACCTGCCTCAGCACGAGCTCGCCTCCTTTGCGTCCCGGATGGCGTAGCGATGCATCGTGACGCCCTGTTCGAACGATCGCTGCTCCAGCAGGTCGAGATCGATCGGCAGGTCGTAGTCGTCGAACAGCGGCCGGCCGAAGCCGAGGATCGCGGGATGGGTGAAGAGCAGCAGCTCGTCGAGAAGCCCCGCCCGGAGCAGCTGCGTCGCAAGCGCCGCACCGCCCACACTGATGCCGCCGTCGATCTCGGCCCGCAGGGCGGCGAGCTGCTCGATCGCGTCGTCTCCACCGATGATCCGGGTGTTGTGATCGGCGCTGCGGCGCGTGCGGGAGACGAGCACCTTGGGCTTGGCGGTCCAGATCTCGCCGTACTCACGCATGACATCCGGCAGCGACGCGTCCTCGCGCGCCTTTGGCCAGTACTCCTCCATGACCTCGTAGTAGACCCGGCCGTGGACCATGAGCGCGAGCGCCTGCGTCTGCGCGTTGGCCTCGCGGTGCAGTTCCTCGTCGATGCGCAGCCACTCGCCGGCGCCGTCGTCCCCCGGAACCTGCTCGATCCGCAGGTCGAGGGATACCTGCATCGAGTAAACGAAGCGGCCCATCAGCACCTCTTCCCAAAAGTGATTGCAATATGCAATCACTATATTGGGAGCGAAATACCTGTCAAGGAGGAATCGTGGAACCACGGTCCGGGTGTCCGGTCAACGCCGCCGTCGAGGTGCTCGGAGATCGCTGGTCGTTGCTCGTGCTGCGCGACGTCATCTTCGGCGACCGCCGATACTTCCGCGCGCTGCTCACCGGGTCGGTCGAGGGCATCGCCTCGAACATCCTCGCCGACCGCCTCAAGCGGCTCATCGATGCGGGGCTCCTCACCCGCGGCGCCGCGGCCCGCGGGCAGCGCGCGCGCTTCAGCCTCACCGAAGCCGGCATCCAGACGCTGCCGATCATCTACGCTCTCGGCAACTGGGGCCTCGACTGGCGCCCGGGCAGCGCCGAGCTCCGGAGCCGGCAGCAGCTCATGCGCGACGAGGGCCCGGCGTTCATCGAGGAGCTCATGGACGAGCTCCGCGTCCGCCACCTCGACGCCCCGCCGAAGCCGCACGACGGCCCGGGCGCGTTCGAGCGGCTCAGCGCCGCCTACGCCGCCGCCGAGCAGGAACGAGGCGATTGAGCAGCCGGGGACTTCGCCGCTCCTGGCCGCGTCCCACCCGTGATCACCACGACTTCGGCATCACCGTTGCGCGGGTGGGCCAGGGTCAGGAGGGCCTACCGCCCGGGGCCGGGGCGTCGCCATCGGGAGCGCCGTTCTGGCTATGTCGGTGGGAAGTAGCAGCGTTTGTTGACGGGTTCGGGCAGCGGCTGATGATCAACAGGCGCGGAAATGTTCGTGAGAAGTGACACTGCGGGCGCACCCGGACGTCAGGCGGGTGGCGAAGAAGGGGGCCGAGAGCGCCACCGTGGTCATCAAGGGGCGGGACCAGGATGTCTTCGCCGATCTGGGTGCGGGTCTACGTGGACGGCTCATTCGAACGGGTGGTGCCGCGTACATGCAGATGCTGGGAGAAGAGGTCGCGCCGGGCAGGACCCGGGACAAGATCACCGAAGAGCACGAGCCGTACAACCTGTGTGAGCACTGCCACCGTCACCCGCGGTGGCCTGCGACAACGCTCTACTTTGGGGCTCATCGCGCGGACCCGAGCGGAGGGCCGTCAGGCCAGATGATCGACATGACCGATTATGTGGTGAATTATGCCAGTCTCGCGCCAGTCATGATCACCTGCCGTGGATCCAGGCTCAGCAGCGTGTCGCGCGATCTAGGAGGCTTGCCAGAGCGCCAGGCTCCTGAACGGCCGACACTGGCGGGGCTCCGTCAATGACGAGTGCAGGTACGCCTCGGATTCCCCTCTGGGCGGCGCGGCGTTCATCGGCTCGGACTTCACCGGTGAACGCGTCACCGCTCAGGAGTTCACCTACCTGGGCGAGATCAAGTCCGGCCTCGACGCCGAGCGCTCGGAGAACGTTCGGATCGGCGATGTTGCAGCCTGTGGTGTGGTAACCGTGAAGGAGACGTTCCACAACGGCGTCGGCCAGGCCGCAGGTGGCGGCCAGATGGATCAGGCGGTGAGCATCGAAGGAGTTGACGGGCCGGGCCTGGTGCAGGTTGAGTTCGAGTCCCTCG
The DNA here is from genome assembly GCF_050942225.1 of Streptosporangium sandarakinum. Lineage (NCBI taxonomy): Bacteria > Bacillati > Actinomycetota > Actinomycetes > Streptosporangiales > Streptosporangiaceae > Streptosporangium > Streptosporangium sandarakinum. The sequence continues at coordinate 3,215,428 of NZ_CP192034.1, read as the reverse complement.
GCTGCGCCAAGCGCTTGGATATGGGCAACCCGGGCGCTCGCTCGGGCCGGGTCGTTCTGGTGCGTGGCGATCACCTGCGCCGCCGTCAGGCCGGGGATGGGGCTTCCGTCCGGATCGAGTTCGAAGCTGCGCCAGACGACGTTCACATCGTTTCGGCCCTTCAGGGCGGTGGCCAGTCTTCTCTTGCCGATGTAGCACCAGGGGCACAGGACGTCGAAGTAGACCTCGACTTGCATGATCGTTCGGTCCTTTCAGTCGAACGCAGGGGTGGGCGTCGTGCCCTGTTCGGGCTGGCTCGGTGGTGGTGGCGGGGTTGCGCGCCGCAGGGTCGAGGTCAGCAGGGCGAGCGCTATGAGCAGGGGGATCGTGATGAGCGCGTGCACGCCAAGGCTGTGGGCGAACGCGTCCCGGGCGGTCTGGGCCAACGGGATGCCGAGGCTGTCGGGGAGCCGCTGGGCTGCCTGGAGCGCGGCGGGCAACGTCTCACGGGCGGCCTCGGCGACCTTGGCAGGGACGCCGTCGGGTGTATGGCCGATCATGTAGCTGCCGTAGACGCCGGTGGCGATGCTGCCGAGCACTGCGATGCCGAGCGCGCCGCCGAGTTCGGCGCCGGTCTCGGAGATCGCTGAGGCGGCCCCGGCGCGTTCGGGCGGTGCCGCGCCGAGGACCAGGTTGGTGCCCAGCGCCATGAACGGGGTCAGCCCGGCGAAGAGAAGAACGGAGCCGGACACCAGGATGACAGGGTTGCTGTCCACCTGTGTGAGCAGGATGGGACCGATGACGGCGAACGCGGCTCCGGCACTCATGAGGACGACTGGGCGGATTCGGCCGGTGAGGCTGGAGACCACCAGGGCCACGACGGTCCCGGTGACGGCGCTGGGCAGCTGCCACAGGCCGGCCTTCAACGGCGAGAAGCCAAGCACCAGTTGCAGGTATTGCGAAGTGAGCAGGCTGGTTCCGAACAGCACGATCCCCACCAGCACCATGCCTGTGACAGATACGGCGAAGGCGGGGATCCGGAACAATCCCAGGTCCAGGAGCGGGTTGGACAGCCGCCGCTGGCGGCGTACGAATACCGCGCCCATCACCAGGCCCGCGACCAGAACGCCGACGGACGGCAGGGCAAGGCCGCGGACGGCGAGATCCTTGATGCCGTACACGATCGTCAGAGGAGTCAGCAGCGACAGGAGCACACTGGTCGCGTCCAGCCGCCCGGAAACCGAAGCGCGAGATTCAGGGATCAGGAAAGGGCCGGCGACCAGCAGCAGGGCCATGGCCGGAACGGCGAGCAGGAACACCGCGCCCCACCAGTAGTACTGCAGCAGCACACCGCCGACCAGCGGGCCGAGCGCACCGCCGCCCATGAACGCCATCATCCAGATCATGATGGCCAGGGTGCGCTGCCGGCCGTTGGCGAACAGGGCGCGGATCAGGGCCAGTGAGGACGGCGTCAGCGCGGCGGCGGCCGCTCCCTGGACGGCCCGTGCCGCGATGAGCGGGCCGGCGCCGGGGGCGTAGGCGGCGATGACGGATGCGCCGGTGAAGGCGACGGCGCCGGCCAGCAGGATCCGGCGGTGCCCGAGACGGTCGCCGAAGGTACCCATCGTGACCAGCGATCCGGCGACCATGAAACCGTAGATGTCGGTGATCCACAGTAGCTGCGGGCCGTCGGGCTCCAGGCTGGCACTCAGGCTTGGCAGCGCCAGATAGAGCACCGACATGTTCATCATGACCAACACGGCGGGGACGCCCAAGACCGTCAAGGCGATCCACTCCCGGGCTCCGGCTCTGGCAGAGGGCTTGGGGGACATGTGGGTTCTGATCTCAGCCGCGCGCATCGCCGGCGGGGATGAGCAGGGTCTTGCCGGTGGTGGTCCGCGACTCGATCGCCCGATGCGCGGCGGCCGCCGCCTCGAGCGGGAACGTCTGGCCGATGACCGGCCGCAGTTTCCCGTCGGCCGCGAGATTCAGCGCGTCGACGACGAGCGCGCGGACCTGGGCAGGGCTCGGCGCCGCGGTGAGCCCGATGACACCGATGGAGCGGGCCCGGAGCCGGCCTTCGTCGAGTTCGGCGTCGGCACCGCTGGCCATTCCGTAGATGCTCACACGTCCGCCGTCGCGTAGCGCCCCGATCGCCTCGGTGCCGATCCGGCCGCCGACCCCGTCGAAGACGAGGTCGAGTCCGGCGCCGCCGGTCGCCTCCATCACCCGGTCCAGCCAGTCGGGCCGGGAGTAGTCGACATAGGAGGCCGCGCCCAGCGAGGTGACCAGCCCGGCCTTGCCGGCGCCTCGGGCGGCGCCGATCACATGGGCATCCGCGGCGGCGGCGAGTTGCACCAGCAGGCTGCCGACACCCCCTCCCGCGGCCTCCACCAGAACCCGCTCCGACGGCTTGATCTCCGCCTGCCGGTACAGCAGCAGCGCCGTACGCCCATCGGCCAGCAGCGCGACCGCGTCCTTGAGCTCCAGACCCATGGGAACCGGAACCACGTCCTGTGCCCGAGCCAGCGCCAGCTCGGCGTAACCGCCCTCGCCGCCGGTGGTGGTGACCACGACCGTCCCCACCAGGGCCGGGTCCACGTCCGCTCCGACGGCGACGACGCGACCGCCCACGCCGTTGCCGGGCACGCGGGGTAGCGCGGGCCTGCCGAACGGCCCGTCGCCCGAGCGCACCTGGGTCTCGACGAACGTGATGCTCGCGTACGCCACCGCGACGAGCACCTGCCCCGGCCCCGGCACGGGATCTTCGACCTGCCGGATCCGCAGTACCTCCGGCCCTCCGAACTCCTCCATCACCACAGCTCGCATGACACTTCCCCTAAACGGATAGATTCGCTTCGTTTGCGAAAACTATAACGGAGTGAATCGCTTCGCAAGCCGACTACAGTGAGCGCATGGCCCGTAAAGCTCCCCGGCATGCAGAAGCCGAACGCAATGACCACGCCCTCCTGGAGGCCGCCAAGAAGGTCCTGGCCGTGGACGGAGCCCACGCGTCGGTGGCGACGATCGCCGCACGCGCCGGAGTCGGCATCGCCAGCCTCTACCGCCGCTACCGCTCCAAGGACGAGCTCTTCCAGCACCTGTGCGCGCTGTCCCTCGACCAGTGGATTCAGGCCGCCGAACACGGCCTGCGGCATGACGACCCTTGGGAAGGACTCGCTCACTACATCAGCGCCTGCATCGAGTTCAGCGGCGGCTCCCTCGGGCCGCTGGCCGGCACGATCGCCGTCACCGACGAGATGGCCGCCAAGTTCACCAGGTCCGACGAACTGCTGCGAGATCTGGTGGCCCGCGCGCACGCCGCCGGAGTACTCAGACCGGACGCCACGGCCATGGACATCTCGCTACTTATCGAACAACTCGGCAAGTCCCCCCTGATCGAACAACTCGACCGGCAGGACCGTGCCGACCTGATCGACGCAGCCCACAACGCCCGAAAGCGTGTGATCACCATCGCTCTCGACGGCCTACGCCCCGGCCACCCCCAACTGCCTGGGACTACGCCCTCTCCTGCCCTCCTCACCGAACGCTGGGAGCATGCCCACACGGGCACTACGAGGTCGCCAGAACGGCCGTAGACGGCCCTCCGCTCGAGTACGCGCGATGAGCCCCGAAGTAGAGCGTTGTCGCAGGCCACCGCAGGTGACGGCGGCAGTGCCCACCACCGGGTTTCGGTCCGGGCGTTCGGAGGTGAGTCCGGCACTCCCACCGCGATAACAACACGAATCCACCCCGGAAGGTCCCGCCAACCACGCCTTCTACCGCTGCCTCGGGCTGATCGAACACCACGAGCAGGGCCTGTCGGCCTTCGGCCTGCGGGTGCGCGACCCTCGGCGCCTCTAGAGCAGCCCTTGGGCGGGTGCGCGCGGGGCCACAGGCCAGGCCGCCCTCCTTTCGGGGCCGACCCGCCACGGCTGGTGCGGCCGTGACCGGGGAGCCTCCCAGCGCCGGGGGCTCCCCTCATGACTGAGGGATCAGAAGTCGAACTCGCCCTTCTTGGCACCGTCGACGAAGGCGTCCCACACGCTCGCGCTCACCACGAACGGTGCCTTCTCCGGAGCCTCGGTATCACGCAACCCGACCCGCCCACCGGACAACGGAGCCACCTCCAGGCAGTTGCCCTGATTGGACCCGCTCTTGGTGGCCTTGCGCCAGGCGGCGGCCTTCAGCTCGTCGCTCAGCTCCACAGTTTCTCCGCCTCTCTGATCAGGTTCAGGGACACGTGCCGGGGCTGCGCCTCGGCGCGCAGGATGTCGTATCTACTGCGGACAGCATCGACGTCCTCCGGGCGGCTTGTCACGTGCCCGTTGATCGCCGATTGGATATACGCCGCGTCCGAGTCCTCCGGAAGCTGCGCGATCACGAAGCCGCCGAGAATGCCCGTGGTCACCCCCAGCGTCAGGGGAATGATCTGGACGCCGATCCGCGGCGACTCCACCGCCTCCAGAATCGCCTGGATCTGGCGTCGCATGGCTTTCCTGAGGAACGGCAGCGGGAGACGGCGCACGCGGCGGCGCGGAGCGGGCACATGGTCTCCCCCGGAAGCGGTTTCCCGGCCTACTTCCACGACCCCGAAGAGGTCCCGGGCGAGTTCGCCGACGCGGGCCTTCCCGGTGCCGAGCGGTATGGGCTGGAGGGCGCCTTCTGGCTGTACGGCGACGTCGAGGACTGGCTCGACGGCCCGGAACGCCGTCGGCTCCTGCTCGACGCCCAGCGGTCGATGGAGTCGGTGCCCTCGCTCCTGGGGGTCAGCGGCCACCTGCTCACCATCGCCCGGCGACAGCCCGCGCCGGCGGCAAGGCGCTCGGGCTCAAGCCGCTCGCGGTGATCCGGCGCTCGATCGGCGGGAGGAAAGCATCGATCGCCGGCGTGACGACGCGGAAGGACGGCACGTACACGTTCACCGACACGCCCGTCATCGCCGGCAGGTACGGCTACCTCGCGTTGTGGTCGGGGGAGGCCACGGTCGGGCCGGCCAAGGCCACCCATCAGATCATGGTCGAGTGACCTGACGGCCGTGCCCGGCCGTCGGGCCGGGCACGGCCGTCAGCCGCGCCGGAACGTGGGTCGCAGGACACCGCGGGCGATGGTGTGCGCGGTGAGGACGAAGCCCGCGTGTCCGGCGGGGGTGTCCGGGCCAGCGCGAGGTCGTCGGTGTCGAGGGCGTGTACGGCGAACAGGTAGCGGTGGTCCGGATCGGCGGGCGGCGGGCAGGCGCCTGTGTATGCGGCCTGCCCGAAGTCATTGCGCAGATGAAACGCTCCCACCGGCAGCTGTGGGCCGTCGCCGTGTCCGGCGTCGGCGGCCAGGCCGGCGCAGTCGGCGGGAAGGCCGAGCAGTAGCCAGTGCCGCAGGTCGACGCCGGGGCCGCGCATACGGCTGCCTCCTGTCGTGACCTCGGGTGCGAGGAGGAACGGGTGCGGTCCGGCCGTCCGGACCGCGGGAGTCTGCCCCACGGCTTACGCGGCCGGGCCGCGACCGCCAGGCCCCCGCCGTACCGCCTCCCACGCACCTGCGGACAGCAGATGACGGACGGGCTCCAGCACCAGGCGCAGTCCGGCACCGTGGCGGTTCGCCAGCTCCCTGTTGTGCTCGAACACGTCGAGTTCGTTGGCCGCGGTGATCTCCAGGAAGGCCCGCAGGTCCTCGGTGGCGGGATTGTGGTCGGTGCCGGTGAACCGGTCCCTGAAGACCGGCCGCCTGTCGCCGCCGAGGCGCGGATAGGTGGCCCTCCGGTCGCAGCTCGCGTACAGGTACACCAACGCCTCGGCCCGCTCGCCGATCAGCGCGGCCAGGACCGGGCGGTCCCCGAGGCCCATGAGGGACCTGGCGAAGCCGTCGGTCCCGTAGGCCGCGTGGCAGAGGCCGGCGACCTGGATCTCGTGCGAGGCGCCCCAGTCCGCGAGCCGCTGCCTGACCCGGGTCAGATGCTCCAGCAGCGTCCCGCCGGGGTGCGGCAGATCTGCGGCGTCCCGGGAGCGCAGGAAGTCCTCGATGCCGCACCAGTCGGCGGGCGCGGGCACGCTCGGATTCTCAGTCACGTCACGAGTTGTAGTCGTGACGTGAAGCCGGACGCAACACCCACCGACGACCTGCCCGCCGGGGAGCCGGCCTTCGACTTCCGTTCCGGGCGGCTCGGTCTGGCGTTCGTCGCCACGGTCGGCGAGCGCTGGCGCCGGAACGTCGAGCGGCTGCGCGACCCCGCCGATCTGGCCCGCTGGTACCGCGAGGCGGGCCTGCTCGACGAGACTGTCACCGTCACACCGAGTAGCCGGCCCCGACCGATGACGGTCAGCTCCGCCCCTGCGGCGCCGAGCCGGCCGTCGGCTCTCGACCAGGCTCGTCCGCCGCCTGGCGGGTGGCCTGGCAGTGCCGCCGGACCATGTCGGCGAAGGTGCGGGCGAGCGGGGTCAGCGCGTCCCAGCGGCGGACCGCCCAGCCGACCGGGAGCGGCGGCAGGTTCGGCAGCGGCAGGAACCGCAACGGGCCGTCCGGCGCGCCCGCGGAGAGCTGTCCGGGCAGAGCGGGGACGACGGCGTGCCCGACACCGAGCGAAGCCAGCAGGATGGCCGTATCCCAGTCGGTGACGCCGGTGTCGGACGGCCGATGGTCACCCAGGCCAGGTCGACGGTGCCCGCCGCGAGCGCGTCGAAGCAGCTGCGTGTGGCGGTCTCCGTCCGGAACTCCAGGTTCGCCCCGGGGTGCCGCGCCCGGAAGTCGACGACCGCCTCGGACATGAAGTGCCGTACCGTCGTCGCGCCCGTCGTCACGCGGACCGATCCGGCTTCGCCGCGCGCGAGTTCGCCGAGCCGGCGCAGGGCCAGGTCCAGCCCGACGATCCCCTCTCTCGCCGCGGCCTGGAGCACCAGGCCCTCCGGAGTGGGCACCACACCGCGCGCCCTGCGTTCCAGCAGTCGCACCCCGGTCGTCCGTTCCAGCCGCTTGACATGCTGGCTCACCGCGGACTGGGTGCAGGACAGGTCGCGGGCGACGGCACTCAGGCTTCCCGCCTGGCAGACCGCCACGAACACACGCAGGTCGTCGAAGGTCATCGGCACGCAGGATACGGTAGCCCCCTCCCCTACCCAAGCTCTGACTGGGGGATTCATAAGCAACCCCGAGGATTGACTTGCCTGTCGTTCCTCGCCCAGGATCACTGCGGGCCCAGGGCGGCAACCCTGTCCCGCCTTCCCCGCCGCGTCCGGACGCGGCAGGGAAGGCGGGACGGGTGCCGACCCACCGAGCTGAGAGGAACCCACCGTGCCCCATCCCGCATCCGCCGACAGCGCCGGCGTCTCTCCACCGTCCCCTGCGACGGTGGCCGTGCTGCGGCACTTCACCGCATCCCCGCCCACCACCTGGATGGCGGTCTGCTGCTGCCGCTCCTCAACGGCGTCGAGCACGTGGCCGCCCTCCGGGACCGCTATGGCGCGCAGCGCGTGGTCCCGGCCGTGATCCGCGTCGAGTCCACCCGCTCCGCCCCCGGAGTGATCGAGCACGGCAGCCCTTTCACCGAGATCGACCTGGCCGGCCCGCGGGACCGTCTCACTGAACTCGCCGCACTGCTCACCTCCGCCGGCGCCGAGACACGCGTCCTGGCTGACGAGAGCACCGTGCTGTGGGCCAAGCTGGCCTTCCTGGCCCCCTTCGCCCTGCTCACCACCCGCTACCAGCTCCCCATCGGCGATATCCGCACCGAACGACGAGAGGAACTGGCCGCCCTGGTCGAGGAGACCGCCGCGGTCGGCCGTGCCTGCGGAGCGCAGACGGACGCCACCCAGATCCTCGCACGATACGACGCCTTCCCTGCCGGGAGCAGGTCGTCCATGCAGCGGGACGCGAAGGCGGGGCGCCCGCTCGAACTCGATGCGATCGGCGGCGCCCTGCTCCGGGCGGCCGAGCGGCACGGCATTCGAGTGCCACATGTCGCACTCCTCGTGAGGGAGTTGACATGCTGACCTGTCGTCACAGTCCCGGTTTCGGGCCGGCGCGGACGAGTTCGGCGACGGCATGCCGGGCCCGCCGCGGACGCACGGCGGCGTGTTCGGCCTCGGCGATGGCCTCGCAGAGGCCGGTGGCCACGGTGGCCCGCACCGCTCCGGGGATCGGCGGATCGGCCGGCGCCGCAAGGGTGTCGCGGGCCCTGGCCGGGTCCCGGCTCGCCGGGGGTTCCGCGAGCGAGGAGGGCGGTGACTCTTGAGCAACGCGAGCCCGGCTTCCCACTCTCACCCGATGGGACATGACGACCTGCCGGCTCTTGAACTCGCCTTCCCCGGCCCGGAGCGTGACCGTGGTGTGGCGGCGATCCTGAGCGGTCAGAAGACCGCGCTCACCGGCCTCCTGGAGATCTACGAACACGCCGGAGAGGCGGTGCCGATGACCGGCCAGAGATTCTCGGTGCTTGACTCCGAAGGTCTTCCAGCCGTCACGATCGAGCTCGTCGACGTGCGCGTCGTTCCCATGAAGGAGATCGACGACGACTTCGCACGCGCCGAGGGACGCGGCTACTCAGACGTGGCACAGTGGCGGACAGCCCACGAGGAATTCTTCCGAAGCGATGGCGTGAGCGAGTTCCTGAGTCGCACCCCGGTCATCGACGGCGACACTCTCGTCGTTGCCGAACGCTTCCGAGTGGTCGAGCCCGATGACCCGGATGGTGCGTGATCCCCGCCCGACCCGATGGGAGCCGGGGAGGATTGGGCTTGATCTGGTTTGACGGACATCCGAGATCAGGGGCTTGCCCCCGAAAGGATGTCCATGATGGAGCACATGGGGAAGAAGAAACCGCGCCCTCGCCGCTCGTTCACCCGTGAGTTCAAAGCCGAGATCGTCGAGTTGTGCCAACGCGGAGACCGCTCGATCGGCCAGGTGGCTGCGGACTTCGATCTGACCGAGACCGCGGTGCGCGCCTGGGTCCGCCAAGCCGAGACCGACACCGGCCGGCGTGACGGGCTGACCAGTGGTGAACGTGAGGAGCTGGCCGCGCTGCGGCGGGAGAACCGCCGCCTGCGCGAGGACGTCGACATCCTCAAGCGGGCCACGGCTTTCTTCGCCACGGAGACCCGGTGAAGGTGCACCCCTTCATCGAGGCGGAAAAGCAAGGCGGCCACAACGTCAAACGGGCGTGTGAGCTGCTGGGAGTCTCCCGAGCCGCCTTCTACGCCCGCCGAACCGGCACTCTTGGTCCCCGCGCGGCCCGCGATGCGCAGCTGACCGAACGCATCCATCAGATCCACCGGCACTCGCGCGGCGCCTACGGAGCTCCGCGCGTCCACGCCGTCCTGCGACGGGAAGGCATCGTCTGCGGCCGGCGCCGGGTGGCCCGGCTGATGCGCACGGCCGGTCTGCAGGGCCGGCACCGGCGCCGCCGGCAGCAGACCACCATCGCCGACCCGGCCGCCGCGCTACGCCCCGACCTCATCGGCCGCGACTTCACCCCGGATCCGGCCGCAATCGATACCCGCTGGTGCGGCGATATCACCTATCTGCTCACCGACGAGGGATGGCTGTATCTGGCGACCGTGATCGACATCGCCTCCCGCCGGGTGGTCGGCTGGGCCACCGCCGACCACCTGCGCACCGAGCTGGTCGCCGAGGCCCTGCAAACAGCCTGCCGACAGCGCCGCCCCGCCCAGGAAGTGATCTTTCACTCGGACCGCGGCTGTCAGTACACCAGCGGGGCGTTCGCCGATCTAGCCGAGCGGCTCGGGGTGCGGCTGTCAGTCGGCCGGACCGGCCAATGCTGGGACAACGCCCTGGCCGAGTCGTTCTTCGCCACGTTGAAGGGCGAGTTGCTTGACGGGCGGTCATGGCCCAGCCGGGCGGCCGCCCGCAGCGCGATCTTCGAGTTCATCGAGGGCTGGTACAACCTGCACCGGCTGCACAGCAGTCTGGGTTACGTTAGCCCCGCCACCTATGAGGCCGCTGTCGCGGTCTGACCACCACACCAAAGGTGTCCGTCAAAGCGGAACAAGCTCAGATCGACCGGACAGGGCCGTGTGGGTGCTGAGAAGACCGCCGGTCACAGCCGGTCGTTGATGGCCGTGACCGGCACGCTCGCCTCGCGGCTGACGCCGCCGTATGAGCGATGGGACGCGCGGGCAGACCCGAACCGGATGATCAGGGAGACGAGATGCGATACACAGACCTGCTTCCGCAGGCCGGAGAGGACTCCATTCACGTCGACTTCTCCAGAACCGGCTGTGCGCCACCCCATCGCGGGTGTCACAAAAGGATCGGGACCGGCATCTGGTACGTGTGGCACAGTCGACGACGTACGCAATCCGGAAAAGCCGTCACGCGTGAAGCGGGAGACCACACTGCGCCGCCGAGTCGTTCCCCTTCTCACCGAGTCGGTCGGAACCCGGCCGCCGCTCCCGGCTTCCGGGCGAGACCAGCGGTCTTCCAACCGGCACCCAGGAAAGGATCCAAGCTCTTGACCGAATACCCGCTACGCGTGATCGGGCGTGTCGAGTCGTCCCTGACCGATCGGGCGGCGGCACCACGGCAAGCCGACGAGGGAGCTCCCGACGCCTGGCTGGTCTTCGACGACCGGTACGCATCCGCCCTCCAGGGGCTGTCCCCGGGCACCGACGTACTCCTGCTCACCTGGCTCGACCGTGCCGACCGCGACACGCTCGCCGTCCATCCACGCGGCGACACCACCCGGCCGCTCGCCGGCGTCTTCGCCACCCGCAGTCCCGACCGGCCCAACCCGATCGGCCTGCACGAGGTGCACATCCTCACCATCGCCGGAACGCGCGTCCACGTCCGCCACCTGGAAGCCCTCGACGCGACCCCGATCCTGGACGTCAAACCCCTCCTCACACAGGACCGATGACGCTCTCCGCCCACCCCGCCGCGGAGGGGACCAGGCGCCGTACGTTCGTGGCCACCTCAGTCGAGGCAGAACTCGTTGCCCTCGATGTCCTGCATCACGAGGCACGACTCGTTGACGCCATCGGCACGCAGCAGTCGCACGCGTACCGCGCCGAGCGCGGTCAGTCGTGCGCATTCAGCCTCAAGTGCGGCCAGGCGTTCCTCACCCACGAGCCCGGTGCCGACCCGCACGTCGAGATGCAGCCGGTTCTTGACGGCCTTCCCTTCGGGAACGCGCTGGAAGAACAGTCGTGGGCCCACACCTGAGGGGTCAACGCATGCGAACGCCGAACCTTGCTGCTCAGGCGGCAGCGTGCGACTGAAATCGTCCCAAGTGGCGAACCCCTTCGGGGGCGGCGGTACGACGTACCCCAACACCTCGCACCAGAAACGAGTGAGGCGCTCAGGCTCCGCGCAGTCGAAAGTGACCTGGAACTGCTTAGCCGATGACATCGGTCCACCATAGAGGAGAGTGTGCGCCCCGCCGGCGCTCACGGCTTCAGCTTGAGCCTCTTCCTCGACGTACCCGGGAACACGGCGACCAGGTGCTCCTCCCCCGCGTCGCCGATCCGCACGTAGACGCGGAGCCGGTAGCGGCCCTTCCCCCCGATCGCCAGGTTCGGCATCGGGGCGCCCGCGCCCACCTCCCCGTCCTCACCCATCTCCGGCACGGTGAGCCGGCCGCTGCGGCTGGTGATCGGCACCTCGTTGACCTGATCCCACCCGGCCGTCCGCCGCGGCGGCGCGGTGCGGAAGGCCTTCACCGTAAGGCACAGATCAGCGACGTCTCCGACGTGCCCGATGAGCGCCGCGCTGTCGGCCACCCCGATGAGGGCGCTGTCGTCGTAGACCCTGTCCATCGCCTGCTCCGCCGCCTCGGCGACCGCTTCGTCGCCGGGGTCGTGGACCAGATAGCCGTGATCGCCGTCGGCGAACAGGAAGTATTTGGCTGTGGCCTGGACGACACCCTTCGTCCGAGGCCATGGGTCGCGGCACTTCACGTTCTCCTCGGCGATGTTGTCGGTGTTCGCCGCCTCCGCCTCGGTGGTCGACCGCAGCAGCTCGGGATGGGTCGCGCCGACGATCTCCGGGCAGACGTAGACGAGGTCCCACGGGTCCGCGCCCCAGGCGGGCCGCGCGCTCCCGGCCCGCGTCAGGATCGCCTTCTGCTCGTCGCGGTCCTTCGCACGGCACAGCGCCCGCCCGGACGCGAGGATCCCCTGGTCCGACAGGCTGTCCGGGAACATGGGCGGGACTCCGCCGTCTGTGCTCCGCGCCCGGCACAGGAACGCGGCGTCGCGTTCCGCGGGTTTCAGATCGCCGAAGCCGGGCCGGTCATGGCAGTCCGCCGACCAGCCGGTGTAGGTGAGGCGCGGGGTCTGCTCCGGGTGGATCAGCGCGATGATCGGCAGTACGGCCACGGCCGCCACCGCGACGCGGATCGCGCGCCGCCGCGCGGGCGGGAGGTCCGCCGGGTGGCCCTCAGCGGGCAGTTCACGGGCGGTCGCCGCGATCCACACGGTGTTGACGAGTCCCACCGCGTCCATGATGACCAGCATCGGCAGATCGCCGATGGGGATCCCTCCGGGAAGAACGTTGAGCGGGATCACCAGCGCGTAGACGCCCACCGACAACCATCCGGCGGCCTGCGTGCCGCGGCTCCACCGGCCGTCGCGCCGCTGTCCGACGACCGTGATGACGGTCGCCGCCACTCCGCCCAGCATCAGGCCCAGTGCGACGACGCCGTCCGGTCCGAGCTCTGGGAGGTCGAGTTCGTCGAGCAGCTCTTCGGCCATCCCGGCCAGCTCGGCCGCGAACATCACTCCGGCCGCCGCACGCAGCATGCGGGACCGCCAGCGGATGACGAGCAGGTAGAGGACGTCGATCGCGGTCCACAGCGCGAGCTGGAACGCCGTGTCGACCGCGTCGGGGAGCAGCGTGATCGGACCCCACAGCACGAGGGTGTACGCCACCGCCAGGTACAGCAGCCGGCGCAGCGCCTTGGCCTGGCGGTCCAGCGGTCCCGGCGCGGGGGCACGCAGGATCAGCCACAGGAGCGCGGCCTTCACCGGGGCGGCCACCAGCAGCGCCGCAACCGTCGGGGTGTCGAACCCGCCGCGCGCGTAGAACTTCGCATAGGCCGGCGGAGACCATTCGACGGCCGCCCAGAGCCAGGCGTCGCCGAGCACCAGGCCCGCGGCCGCCGCCGCAAGAACCAGACCTACTGATCCGATTCTGGTAACCCGCCATAAGCCACCGGAAAGCACGGGACGCGATCTTAGTGCGGCACCGTCTGCGGACGGCACAGTTGATCATTTCCGTTGCCGAATCAAGATCCGGTGAGGCGGGCCCGGTATTCCGGCGGCCGTGAGCGCACGGAGAGGCCGTACGCACGACCGCGCCGGGGCCGTCGGATGGACGGTCCCGGCGCGGTGGTGCCGGGGTGCGGAGGGCGGGATCAGCCCTCCTCGGCGGGGCGCGGAGGGCGGGATCGGTCCTCCTCACCGAAGGCGAGTCGGGCGGGGATCAGCCCTCGTCGCCGGAGGGGAGGACCAGGCGGCGCAGCGCCGCGCCGAACTCCGTCACCATGTCGTCGATGGTGGCGGGGTCGAAGAGGTTGCTGTTGTAGGCCATGGAGCCGACGATCTCGCCGCCGGGGTCGAGCTCCAGGTGCCACATCGCACCGTCCGGGATGTCGCCGCCCACCGGCTGCGACAGCAGCCGCCTGCGGATCACCGAGTACTCCAGCTCCCCGGCGGTGCCGCGCTCGGAGGGGAACGGCGACCGGAAGACCTGGAAGGCGACCAGGGCCATGTCGTCCTGCATCACGGGCAGCATGAGCTCCGGCGCCTGCTGGAGGACCTGGCCGAACGGGATGTCATGGGAGTACGCCTGGACGCAGCTCGTCCGGACCCGGGTGACGACGTCGCGGAAGTCGTCGCAGCCGGTCAGGTCCGCCCGCAGCGGCATGAAGTTGAAGAACGACCCCACGGTCTCGTGGAACCGCGCCGGGCCGCGGCCGGAGGAGAAGGTCGGGATGACGACGTCGTCGGTCCCGGTCTTCTCCTGCAGGAACCGCACGTAGGCGGCGAGCAGCACCATGAACGGCGAGCAGCGGGTCTCCTTGCCGATCCGCTGGACCGCCGAGGTGACGTCGGCGGGGAAGGTGAAGCGCCGCCAGCCGGTCAGCTTGGGCAGGCCGGCCGAGTGCGGGTGGTCGGTCTTGGAGCCCAGCATGCGGGCGCCGTCCAGCTTCTCCCGCCAGTACGCCTGCGCCCTGCCCAACCACTGCGGGTCCACGCCGGAACGCTCCCAGGCGACGTACTCCCGGTACTGCGGCACCTCCGGCAGCTCGGCGTCGTGCCCGCTCCGGACCGCGTACCGGGCGGCCAGGTCGCGCATGACGACCCGCATCGACCACTCGTCGACGGCGGTGTGGTGGGCCATCAGCGCGAGCACCGCGTCGCGGTCGTCGAACCGGCCCACCACGGCGCGCAGCAGCGGCAGGTCGCTCATCGGGTACGGCCCGGCCTCGACCTCGTTGAGCAGCTCCTCGGCGGCCAGGTCGCGGTCGCCGGGGGCGGTGCCGGACAGGTCGCGGACGTCGAGCCGCGCCGGACCGGGCCGGGCGATCCGCTGGTGGGCGTCCTCGCCGCGGCGGATCTCGGTGCGCAGGGCCTCGTGCCGGGCGACCACGTCGTCCAGGGCCTGCTGCAGGGCGGCCGGGTCGAGGGGCCCGGTGAGCCGCCAGCCGCAGACGATGGTGTAGCGGGGACCGAACGGCCCCTCCGCGTCCCCCTTGTCGAACGCGCGGAGGAATTCCTGGTTGAACGACAGCGGGACGCGGTCCGGCTCGTCGCTCGGGATGTCGTCGATCAGGCTTGGCGCCTCGGAAACGCTCATGACTCCTGGCTCCTCATGCCGGCGTACTGCTTGCTTCGTGGGGTGGGGGTCGTTCCGTCGGGGGTGTCGGGGGCCGCCGCCAGGCGGCGCAGCGTGTCGCGGTCCACCTTGCCGCCGGCGGTGCGCGGCAGGCGGGCGACGACGGTGAAGGTCACGGGCGGTGTGGCCCTGCCGAACCACCGGCGCAGGGCGGCCCGCCAGGTGGCCGGTACGGCGTCGCCGGCCGCGGGGTCGCGCGGCACGACGTAGGCGGCCAGGCCGGCGACCTGCCGGTGCCTGCCGGGGACGGCCACCACCGCGCACTCGGCCACCGAGCCGTGCGCGGCCAGCGCCGACTCGACGTCGCCGAGTTCGAGGCGGACGCCGTTGACCTTCACCTGGTGGTCACGGCGGCCGTGGAACTCCAGCAGCCCGTCCTCGGCGCGGCGGCCCCGGTCGCCGGTGCGGTAGAAGCGGTCCGGACCGTGCGCGCCCGGCGGCGGCCGGAAGGCCGAGAGGTCCCCGGCCGCCGCGCCGACGTATCCCGGCGTGACGTACGGGCTGCGGACGACCAGGTCACCGACGGCTCCCTCGGGGCAGGGCCGGTCCTGCCCGTCCAGCACCAGGATGTCCCGCCCGGGGATGGGCCGGCCGATCGGGACACGGCCGCCCTCCGTCCCGGTCACCTCGTGCCAGGCCGCCAGGATCGACTCGGTCGGGCCGTACAGGTTGACCAGCCGTACGGCGGGCAGCGCCGCGCGGACGCCGTCCGCCAGCTCACCGGTCAGCGCCTCCCCGGCCAGCAGGAGGCAGCCGAGTCCGGCGGGCGGTCGCGCGCCGGGGGCGGTGACGGCCTCCAGCAGGCGGCGGGCGAAGCTCGGGACGGTCTGCAGGTGCGTGACCCGTTCGGCGGCGAGCCAGGCGGCGAGCCTCTCCGGGTTGGCCCGGAGCTTCGCCGGGACCGGGCACAGGGTCGCGCCCGACACGAGCGGGGCGAACATCTCCACCAGGCTCGCGTCGTAGCCGGGCGCCGCCCACTGGGCCACCCGGTCCCCCGGGCCGATCCGGAACTCCGCGGTGAACCAGTCCATGAACTGCGCGAAGCCGCGGTGGGTCTGGGGGATGCCCTTGGGGCGACCGGTGGAGCCGGAGGTGTAGGTGACGTACATCCACCCGTCCAGGTGGTCGCCCGCCGTCTCCGGGGTCTCCCCCGCCGCGAGGTCCGCGTCCGCGGCGGTCCGGGCGTCCCGGTCCGGTTCCGGTGGCGTCGCGGCGCCGGAAGCCGGGCCGGCGTCCAGGACCGTTCCGCCCAGGGCGTCGCGGTACCAGGCCAGGAGGTCGTCCCCGGCCGGGGCGGCCCCGTCGAGCAGCAGGAACGCCGGCCGCAGGTCATCCAGCACCGCCCTGCTGCGCCCACCCGCCTCTGAGGTGTCGAGGCAGAGCAGGTGGCCGCCGGCGGCGAGGACGCCGAGCGCCGCCGCCGCCAGGCCGGGTCCCGGGTCCATCCGCACCGCCACCGGCAGGCCGCGCACCCCGCCGGCGGCCCGCAGGACGCCGGCGACCGCGTCGGCCCGCCGCAGCAGGTCGCGGTAGGAGACGCCTCGTCCCTCCCCGGTGACGGCGACCGCGTCCGGGGTCGCCCGGGCGTGCCGCCGTACCAGCTCGTGGACCGGCCGCCCGGTGAAGACGGCGGCCGTCACCGGGGAGGCGGTCACGACACCGTCGCCTTGGGCTTCTCCACCGGCGCGGGCGGGCGGCGGCGCGGCTGCGCGGCCGGCTTGCCCCAGGGCAGGGCGTTCCACAGGATGCGGGCGAGCATCTTCGGCCGCATCAGCGCCTCGGGGCCGTCGATCAGGCCGGCGCCGCGCATGTAGGCGGCGGCGACCACGCCGTCGCGGGTGGCGGCGGTCTGCACCAGGTTCAGGAACGCCTGGGCCACGCGGAGCTGCGGAGTGCGCTGACCCTCGACGCCGGGGAAGCTGAGGTCCACGGTGTGGGTCATCTCCCACGGCTGGTCGATGACGTTGCGGGACAGGTCGGAGAAGTACTGGAAGGGGTCGGGGGCCGCGCCGGTGTGCAGGTGCTGGCGGATGACCAGCGCGCTGAGCGCGGCGACGGTCATGCCCTGGGCGTACACCGGGTTGAAGCAGCACACCGCGTCACCGGTGACCAGCAGGCCGTCGGGGAAGCGGGTCATCTTCTCGTAGTGGCGGCGCAGGGTCGTCGGGAAGCGGAACGCCACCGGCTCGTCCAGCGGCTCGGCGTGCTGCAGGGCGTCGTAGATGTCGGGCACCGCGAGCGACTTGATCCACTCGTACAGGCCCTCCTGGGTGGTCGGCGGGTGGTCGCCCAGGATGCCGTAGGTGGTCAGCTCGACCCGGTCGCCGTCGGTCTTGGTGAAGATGGCGCCGCGGGGCAGCTCGGGCGAGGCGACCGGGTTGATGGACAGGTCGCCGTGGTAGGGGTCGGCGGTCAGGCGGTAGTGCTGGGTGACGTAGCCCAGGCCGATCTTCGTCCGCTCCTCCTCGACCCGGGCGTAGCCCAGGGCCTCCAGCCAGATGGGGGTGCGCGAACCGCGGCCGGTCGCGTCGACCACGAGGTCGGCGTCGATGACCTTCTCGCCGGCGCCCTCCTCCTCCAGCGGCTGCACCCGCACGCCGGTGACCCGGCTGCGGTCGGCCGTGGTCTCCAGTCCGAGGATGTCGTGCCGCTCGGCGAAGGCGATGTTGGGCAGCGCCCGGGTCCGCTCGCGGATGTGGTGCTCCAGCTTGGGACGGCTGGCGGCCACGCACACCAGGCCGGCGTGCTGCTGCTTGATGGGCTTGCCGTGGAAGTACCAGCGGACGTTCCCGGCGAGGTCGCCGGTGGGCACGCCGTCGGCGAAGAGCTGCTCGGTGATGCCCGGGTACAGCTCCTCCATGACCTGCTGGCCGCGGGCCAGCAGACCGTTGATGTGGCGGCTCTGCGGGCAACCCCGGCGCGGCCCCTCCACTCCGATCAGGACGTCGCGGTCGACGATGAGCACCTCGTCATAGGCGTCGGCGAGCACCCGGGCCGCGAACAGCCCAGCGAGGCTTCCACCGAGCACCACCGCACGGGTCTTTGCCACATCACCCATTGGAGCGCCTCCTCGGCTCAAGTTTTCTTCAGCGATCCGTCGTCGCCCGCCGGTCCCGTACGGCCGGCCGGGGCGCCCGCCCGCCCTTCTCCGCAAGGCGTGCGGTCCGCTGCTCTATCCGCTACAGCGTCACATCCGGAATTACCCGGGGCATCTTCTGGAATGCTGCCTGGCGGACCGGAAAGGGCGGGGATCCGGCGGACCGGAAAGGAGGCGCGGCGTGCCGCCGTAAAGGCGGGCCGAAAAGGCGGAGAAGCGCAATTCCGAGGATGTGGCGGAAAGACCCGCGTGTGATTCTGACCGCATGACGGAGTTTGCGAACAGAACAGTTCTCATCACCGGCGGCGGCAGCGGCATGGGCCTCGCCACGGCGCAGAAGCTCCTGGCGGCGGGCGCGCAGGTCGTGATCGCCGGTCGCAGCCAGGAGCGCCTGGACAAGGCGGTCGAGGAGCTCGGCGCGGGCGACCGCGTCCTGGCCGTGGCGGCCGACGTCTCCCGCGCCGAGGACCTCGACCGGCTCTTCTCCCGCATCGAGGAGCGTTTCGGCCGGCTGGACGGCGTCTTCGCCAACGCGGGGATCGCCGACTTCGCCCCCAGCGCCGGTGTCACCGAGGAGAGCTTCGACGCCCTGGTGGGCGTCAACTTCAAGGGCGTGTACTTCACCATCGCCAAGGCGGCGGCGCTGATGGGCGACGGCGGCGCGATCGTGATCAACGGCTCCTGGCTGGCCCACCGCGGCCTGGCCTTCACCTCGGTGTACGCGGCGACCAAGGCCGCGATCATCAACCTGGTCCGCACCCTCGCCCCCGACCTGGCCACCAAGGGGATCCGGGTCAACGCGGTCAGCCCCGGCTACATCGTGACCGAGATGTTCGAGGGGATCTCCAGCACCCCCGAGGCGCAGGAGGCGTGCCGCGCCCAGGTGGCGCTGGGCCGGCTGGGCTCGGCCGAGGACGTCGCGGACGCCGCGCTGTTCCTGCTGTCGCCCCGCTCCTCCTACATCACGGGCCAGGAGATCGCGGTGGACGGTGGCCTCACCACCTCCGTCCCGATGTGATCCGCCTTCGGCGGCAATCGCGCCGAGCCGTTCCATGAGGGCCGTCGGGCATTTCCGGTGAGGCGGCCGCTTTCACCGCCTCACCGTGCTCTCCGCGAAATCCGTAAAGCGGCCGGACATGATGTCCGGCCGCTTTTCCTGTTCTCATGTCCGCCGTTTCCGGCACCGCGCGTGCGCCACGCGCGCCACATGTGCCACGCGCGCCATGTGCGCCATGCTCGCCGTGTGCGCCATGCTCGCCGTGTGCGCCATGCTCGCCGTGTGCGCCATGCTCGCCGTGTGCGCCACGCGCGTCACGCGTGGCGCACACGTCACGCGCGTCACACCGGAACGGCCTCCACGCGGTCCGGCTCCACGCGGCCGGGCTCCACATGGCCCGGGGGCCGCCACCCGAACAGCGTCATGGGCCCCTCGTCCTGGGTGCTGAAGTCCCGGGGCGCGCCCGACGCTTCACCGGCCCCCGACTCCTTGTCCACGCGTCCCGTGCGCCGCGACCGCAGCACCACGTCCGCCGCGCGGGACGCGCGCGCCGCCGAGTACGCCTCCAGCGCCGCCGGCGCGTCGGAACACGACCGCAGGTGGTGGGCGAGGACCGCCGCGTCCTCCAGCGCCATGCCGGCCCCCTGCCCGACCCCGGGGGTCATCGGGTGGGCGGCGTCGCCGAGCAGGGTCACCCGGCCCGAGGTCCACCGCGGGATGGGGTCGCGGTCCACGATGTCGGTCACCACGATCCCGTCGGCGTCGACGTCGCGGATGATCTCCACGATGGAGTCGTGCCATCCGGCGAGCAGGTCGAGGAGGGACGGCATCGCCGCGGTCGGGCCCATCGCGGGCCACACCCCGGGCGGTGCGACGATCTTGGCCGCCCAGTACAGGTGCCCGCCGCCGATCGGCCCGGCGAACAGGTCGACGCCGTCGCCGCTGGCGATGAACCCGTTGGGGTGGGCGCCCGACCTTCTCGTCCTGCCCCGCACCGAGGTGTAGCCGCGGTAGAGGAGCGGGCTGTCGCCGAACAGGCGCCGGCGGACGCCGGAGCGGACGCCGTCCGCGCCGACGAGGACGTCCGCGGTCAGGACGGAGCCGTCGGACAGGACCACGTCGACGTGCTCGCCGCGGTCGGCGTGGTCGTCGACGCGGACGCCCGTACGGAGGTCGACGCCGGCGGCCAGGGCCTCGCCGAGCAGCGCGTGCTGCAGCGCCGAACGCAGCAGGGTCACCTGCGGGGCGCCGAAGCGGCGGGTGAGCTCCCCGATCGCGTCGACCGCCAGCGTCGTGCCGTCGGAGGCCAGCGTCGGCCTGGTGTCTCCGGGAACGGCCTCGTGCCCGGCCGCGCGCACGGCCCGGCCCAGGCGGGGGCTGATGGCGTCCAGGGCGGTGATCGCGTTGGGGTAGAGGACCATGCCGGAGCCGGCCTCGGCGATGCGCGCCGTACGCTCGACGACCGTCACCCCGATCCCGGCGCCGCGCAGGGCGACGGCCAGGGCGAGCCCGCCGATGCCGCCGCCGGCCACCACCACGCTCGGGCCCGTCACGCTCGGGCCCTTCACGACCGGCTCCGGCTCGCCTCGGGGACGGCGGAAGCCTCGCCCTCCGGGACGGCGGGGACCTCGTCCTGCGGGACGGCGGGGACCTCGTCCTGCGGGACGGCGGGGGCCTCGCCCCCGGGGGCGGGGGCCTCGTCCTCGGGCAGCTCCTCCAGGACGAGCCCGTCCAGGAACCAGTCCTCCAGCTCCTGGAGCCGGCTCTGGCAGGTCGCCCGGTCCGGCCCGGAGACGAGGAAGCAGCACATGACGTCGGCGGAGTAGCGGGAGACCCGCATGACCTCCCCGCGCTCGACGGAGATCTTGTACTCCTCGACCCAGGGGAACGGCGGTTCTCCCGGGAGTTCGACGACCTTCCCCGGCCGGCGCGACAGGAGCAGCTGCCCGGTCATCTTGACCGGCTCGGGCCGTTCGGGGCCGATGTCGATCGGCAGCGGCAGGCCGGCCTCCGCGCGCACCCAGCACTCGTTCAGCTCGGCGCCGAAGATGGTCTTGATGACGCCGCGCGTCTGGGCTCCCCCGGTCCGGCAGGCGATCTCGCACAGGACGAGCCGGTCATCGGGGGTGTGGAACACCTCCGCGTGGAAGGTGAAGTTGGGCGGGCAGGGCAGGGCGTCCAGCACCCGGTCGGTGAAGTCGAGCAGCCGCCGCGCCAGCGGGTCGTCGCGGTCCAGCGTGACGTCGTGCCTGCCGCCGCGCAGCTCCTTGAAGGACGCCAGGGTGAACAGGTACTGCGACGGCCAGGCGAGGGCGACCTTGCCGTCCACGACGAGCCCGTCGACGTGGCACATCGCGCCGGGCACGAACGCCTCCACCATCAGGTTCGACTGGAGCGGCCCGTAGACGTCGAGCCTCTCGGCGACGAACGCGTCGAGCTCCTCGCGCGACCGGAGCACCGTGACGCCGATGGAGCCCGCCCCGTCGCGAGGTTTGACGACCACGGGGAAGCCGTGTTCCCGCGCGAAGGAGACGAGGTCGCCGGCGCACTCGACGCCGCGGTGCGCCGCGACCTCGATGCCCGCGGCCTGGACGGTCTCCTTCATCAGGAGCTTGTTGCGGAACGGCAGCGCGCTGGAGAACGTCTGGCCGGGCAGGCCGAGGATCTCGCGGAGCTGGGCGGCCCGCTCCAGGTCGTGCTCCTGGCAGGTGAAGAGGCGGCTCACGCCGTACCGCCGGGCGAGGTCGAGGACGCGGGCCTCCAGCACGCCGCCGACCTCGTAGTCGTCCAGCGCCTCCATGTGGCTGTAGCCGGTCTCCCCGGTGGGCAGCTCCTCGCCGACCCAGCCGAGGTGCTCCTTGGACGCCAGGAGCAGGACGTCCCCCTCGTAGTCGGCGAGCCACCTGTCGTAGGCGTGGGCGGCGAGGGTGCCGCGGTGGTGCAGGATCAGGACGCTCATCGGATCATCTCCAGGTTGTCGGGGACGAGCCCTGCCTGGACCCGGACCGCCGCGCGGCGGTCGTCGCCGTCGACGTCCGGGGTGACGGTGTCGACCAGCCACCGCCCGTCGTCGGCGCGGACCGCCTCGACGAGGTACGGGCAGCCGTCCGTCACCGGCAGCGCCGCCAGCGCGGCGTCCACGGCGGACGACAGGCCGGGGGGTTCGGGGCGGTTCGCCGCCGTGCCGCCGACGACGACGCGACGGCGTTCGCCGGCCGTCCACGGCTCGGCCATCAGGGCGGGCACGGACACCAGGTCGGGGGCCAGGCCGCCGCGGGTGTAGGCGCGCACGTCCGCCTCGTCGCGCAGGACCGCCGTCGTGGGCCACCCGGCCTTCTTGCGATCCCGGACCCGCACCGGGTATCCCCAGCGGTGGGCGTGCCAGTAGAGGTCGGAGATCCGCTGTACGGCTCCGCGCTCGACGGCGGGGACGCCGACCCCGGCCAGGAGCCGCCGGGTCGTCACGGGGTCGGCGAACGCCAGGGCGGCGTCCCTGCCCTGCCCGGCGACGCCCAGGCACTCCCGCAGGGCGCCGGCCCTGACCAGGTCCTCGGTGGCGGTCGCCACGAGCGCCGACACGGCGGTGTGTTCGGCGAGGTCGAGCACGTACCTGTCCACCTCGGTGGACGTCGCGTAGCCGGGTAGGCATTCCACCCGGTCGTAGTCGCCGCCGGGGACCTCCTCCGGGGGGCGCCCGGTCAGCAGGACGAGTTGACGGCCGCTGTCGCGCAGCCAGTCCGCGTACGGCGGGAGCGGGCCGACGGCCCGATCCAGGATGACAATGGTCACGGGTTCACCACCTGCACGTTCAGGGTGTTCTCCAGCAGTTCCTCGCACAGCTTGACCGCGGCGTCGCCGTCGG
Organism: Streptosporangium sandarakinum; assembly: GCF_050942225.1. Classification (NCBI taxonomy): domain Bacteria; kingdom Bacillati; phylum Actinomycetota; class Actinomycetes; order Streptosporangiales; family Streptosporangiaceae; genus Streptosporangium; species Streptosporangium sandarakinum. The sequence goes on along the minus strand of NZ_CP192034.1, from coordinate 3,192,652 downwards.
GGCCGGTCGCGGCGACCAGGCCGAGGCGGTCGTTGTTGTCGAGCACCGGCCCGACGACGTCCCCGACCTTCGCGAACACGTCGGCGGCGATGACGTCGGGGCGGGAGCGCAGCTCCGCCAGGCCGTCGATGGCCGTCACCCGGCCCGGTCCGGCGTCCAGGAACCGCACGGCCGCGCCGCCTCGGGGCCGGGGCCGCTCGGTCAGCTCCTCCACCAGCCCGAACGGCCGGCCGATCGCGTAGGCGACCAGGTCGATCCCGTACACCGCCTCCACCAGGTCGGTGATCCGGTCGCCGCCGATCCGGTTGTGCGACTCGATGACGACCGGGCCGCGCGGCCCGATCCGGATCTCGGTGTGGCTGGGCCCGTCGGCGAGCCCCATCGCGTCGAGGAAGCCGGTCGCGGCCGTCGCGACCAGCTCCTCCTGGGCGGAGGTGATCCGGGCCGGGACCGTGTGGCCCAGCTCCGCGAAGTGGGCGTCGGAGGTTAGCTTCTCGGTGACGGCGACCACGACGTGGCGGCCGGAGAAGCTGAACGCCTCGACGCTGAACTCGGGGCCGTCGACGTACTCCTCCATGAGGAAGCCGGTGAGCGGGAACAGGTACCCGCAGCCGCGGTTCACCCCGGTCTCCCGGAGGCCGAGCACCCGCCGCCACGCCGCGTCGGCGTCGGCCGGGCCGTCGACGCGGAAGACGCCGATGCCGGCCGCCGCGTCGGTGGGCTTGACGATGAACGGGTAGCCGTACCGGTCGCCGAAGGAGGTCAGGTCGTCCCGGCTCTCCAGTGGCTCGGCGCCGATCGCCGGCGCGCCGTGGGCCGCCAGGTGCCGGCGCATCTCGTACTTGTCCCGGAACCGCCGGCAGACCTCGTGGCCGGTGCCGCCGAGGCCGAACAGGTCGTTGACCCGGCCCAGGGCGTCCAGCGCCGGGTCGGTCAGGGCGAGCGCGGCCGTGATCCCCCAGCGTTCGCGCGCGGCCTGCGCCAAGGGTCGCACCGCGGACCAGTCGGTGTAGTCGGCGACGAACGTCACGTCGGCGAGCGCGGCCTGCTCGGCCTCGAACTTGTTCCGGTGCTGGAGGAGGACGACGTCCAGGCCGAACTCCTTGGCCGTCCGGAGTGCGCGTGTGGTGGCGCCGATGAACAGCAGCGTCCTGTCCTGGGTCATCGCCTGCTCCCTGATGTCGCGTGTCGGGTGTGCGGTCCCCCCGCGTCACCGGCCGTGTGCGGCGCGGTCGCCGTCCGGTCGCCGTCCGCCTGCGGTGCGGCGTCGGCCCGGCCGCCGGTCTCGTCCGGCGCCGTCTCCACCTGGTCGTCCTCTGTCCGCGGTGCGGCCTCCGCCCGCGCGCCCGCGGCCCGTGCCCGCAGCACCGACAGGATCAGCAGGCACGACGCGGCGCCGAAGACCCCGTACAGGACGCTCATCGCGGCCGGGGGGACGAAGGTGCCGAGCGTCACGCACAGCGAGCCGGCCACCGCGGCGAGCCGGAACTGCAGCTGGTAGACGGCCATGTACATGCTCCGCGCGTCGGGGTGGACCACGTCGGCCAGCAGCGCCTGACGCGTCGGGGAGGTCATGATCTCCCCCAGCGCGAACACCACCGTCGCGGTGATGAGCACCCCGGGGTCGTTGCTCACCGCCAGCACCATGTATCCGGCGGTGACGACGATGGTGCCCCCGCCGATCCGCTGCCCGTCGGTGAGCCGCCTGAAGATCGTCGTCGCGGACAGCGCGAGGCAGACGACGACGAAGGTGCTGATGGCCCGCAGGATGCCGAACATGTTGACCCCGTCGACGTCCAGCGCCCACGGGCCGACGTCGAAGAGCCGCTGCGGCGGGAACTCCTGGCTGAGCCGTACCCCGATGTAGTTGGCGAGCTGCACCTGGATGCAGGTGAACAGGAGGATCGAGAGGAAGAACCGGGCGAAGACGCGGTCGCGCAGGACGGCGGCGTAGCCCCGCAGCAGCGGCAGCAGCCACCCGGTCCGCCCGGTCCCCGGCCCGCCCGCGGTCCCGGCGGCGTTCCCGCCCGCGGCCCCGGCAGCGGTTCCGGCAGCGGTTCCGGCAGCGGCCCCGGTGGCCGTCTCGGCGGTGGTCCCGGCGGTGGCCGGCCTGGTCTCGGAGATCCACCGCCAGGTGACCACGGCGACCCCGCCGGAGAGCACGGCCGCCGCGGCCAGGATGAGGAAGAAGTGCCCGCCGTAGAGGAAGCCGGCGAGCAGGGAGCCCACGACGAACGCCACGTTCGTCGCCCAGTAGTTGACCGCGTAGATCCTGGGCCGTGTCTCCGGGGTGGACACGTCGATGATCATGGCGTCGCTGGCCGGCCGGACCACGCTGATCAGGGCCGTGTTGACCAGGTAGAAGATGTAGGTGGCGATGCCGGACTCCCACCACGGGGAGTTGGCGAGCGCCAGGCACACGGCCGCGACGAAGCAGCCCACCTCGCTGACGAGCATCGTACGGCGGCGCCCGCGCACGTCGGACAGGTAGCCGCCGAGGAAGGTGCACGCGATCGCGACACCGGCGGCCACCACGGTCATCAGGCCGGCCGTGGCCGGACCGTAGAGGCCGGAGAAGTGGATGATCATCAGCGGGATGAGCATCATGTCCAGCAGGCGCTGGACGAACCCGATGCCGATGCGGAGCTTGATGTTCGGGTGTATCCCCTTCAGCATCACGCGGAGGTCACCTCCCGCTCCCCCGCCTCGCGGGACGGGTCCTGCGCCTCGGTCTCCGCGTGTCGCGGGTCCCGCACGGTGATCTCCGTACGCGGCCGGTCCTGCACCGCGGCCTCCGCGCGCGGCCGGTCCTGCGCGGCGGCGCCGGACAGCCAGCGTCCCTCGGGGCGGCCGAAGACGCCCCGTTCGGCGTCCCAGGCCACCTGCCCGCCCCTGATCGTGGTGAGCACCCGGCCGGTCATCGTCCACCCCTCGTACGCCGACCAGCCGCACTTCGACCGCACGTCGTGCGCGGAGAGCATCCAGGGCGTGGCGGGGTCGAAGACCACCAGGTCCGCGTCGGCGCCCGGCTCCAGCCGGCCCTTGCCCGGCAGCCTGAACATCTCGGCCGGCCTGGCGGAGAGGTGCTCGGCCAGGCGCGTGACGGCCAGGTCGGGGTCCTCCTCCGGCCAGCGCCGCCGCATGCCGGTCCACACGGCCACGGCGAGCTCCTGCACGCCGGGCAGCCCGGGTGGGGCGTCCGGGACCGGCCGGGTCTTCTCCTCGACGGTGTGCGGGGCGTGGTCGCTGCCGAGGCAGGCGACCTCGCCGGCCCGCAGCGCCTCCCACAGCCTGTCCTGGTCCGCCTGGGTGCGGATGGCCGGCGACAGCCGGATCCTGGCGCCCAGCCGGCGCGTGTCGGCGTCGGTGAACGACAGGTGGTGGCCGGTCACCTCGAACGTGACCGGCAGCCCGGCGGCCCGCGCCGCGGTGACCAGGTCGGCCTCCTCGGCGCTGGACAGGTGCAGGATGTGGGCCTCGGTGCCGTACCGGCGGACCAGCTCCAGGACGCGCGCCACCGCGGAGATGCCGCCGCTGCGCGGCCGCCGCCGCTCGTAGTCGAGGTAGGAGCGCGGTTCCCCCTGCCACCGGTCGAGCAGGGTGAAGATGGACTCGTCCTCGGCGTGCAGGATCAGCCGCACACCGCCGATCGCGGCGGCCGCGAAGATCTTCTCCAGCGCGATCGGGTCCCTGACCACGGTCGGCGCGGTGTGGTGGCCCGCCATGAAGACCTTGGCGGTCGTGGCGATCCCGGGGTCGAGGCGGGCGAGCAGCGCGGGCCGCCGGGGGTCGGCCCCCAGGTGGAACCGGTAGTCGACCAGCGACGTCCCGGCGACCAGCTCGGCCTTGGAGACGAGAGCCTCCGGGTCGAGGGTCGGCGGCACCGTGTTCGGCATGTCGATGACGGTGGTCACGCCGCCCGCGACGGCGGCGCGGCTCCCGTGGGCCCAGTCCTCCTTGTGTTCGAGTCCGGGCGTGCGGAAGTGCACGTGCGAGTCGATCAGTCCCGGCAGGACGTAGCAGCCGTCCGCCCGCACCCGGGGGACGTCCGGCGGCAGGCCGCCGTCGCCGCCTCCGCCACCGTCACCGCCTCCGTCGCCGTCGAGCACGGCGGTGATCCGGCCGCCGGTCACGGTGACGGTCGCCGGGCGCACCCCGGCGGGGGTGACGACACGGCCGCCGGTCACCACCAGGTCGGGGCGTGTCCTCAGTTCGTCCATGACGCCGCCATCAGCTCCCGGCACAGGTCGTTGGTCGGCCCCATCAGCGCCACCGCGCGGGCGTCCGCGATCAGGCGGTTGAGCTGGTGGCCCGCCACGTACGCGGTGGACCCGAGCATGCGGGCGACCTCCAGGCAGACCTGTTCGGCCGTGGCCGAGGCGAAGATCTTGCTCTGCAGCGTGACCGTTCCGGGCGTGGCCGACAGCCTCCGCCCGGCGCTGTCGACGATCGCGCGCGCGGCCTCCACCTGGGCGCTGAGCTCGGCGAGCCGCTGCCTGGCCGCCTGCGTGCCGAGCGGGCCGGGCCGGCGGGCGTGGTCGATCGCGACGTCCAGCGCCGCCTGCGCGATCCCCACCGACACCGCGCCGAGGGTCGCGCCGGTCTCGCGGACGGCGGCGATGATGGCCGGGGCCTGCCCCAGCGGGCCCAGCCGGTCCTCGTCGGGGACCTCGCAGTCGTGCAGGGTGACGAACCCGGTCGCCGACCCCCGCATGCCGGCCAGGTCGAGCGACCGGTCGACGCCCAGGCCGGGGTTGTCGCCCCGCACCAGGAAGAAGGACTGGCCCGCGGAGCCGTACAGGCTGTCGCCGTTCCCACCGTTCTGGCCGTTCTGGCTGTTTCCGCCGTTCTGGCCGTTCCGGGCCTCGCGGTCGTCGTGCGCGGCGGAGGTCGTCGCGAGCACGAGGTAGATGTCCGCCACCCCGGCCCCGGTGGTGAACGACTTGGCGCCGTTGAGCCGCCAGCGGCCGTCGGAGGTCCGGGAGCCCGTCGTGGCGATGTTCTTCTTGGCGGCGCCGGCGCCCCGCTCGCTCCACGCCGAGGCGGCCAGGCACTCGCCGGACGCGAACGCGGGCAGCAACGCGGCCTTCTGCTCGGCGGTGCCCCACTCGACGATGCGCATGGTGACGGCGAAGTGCTGGAACAGGATGATCGCCACCGACGGGTTCACCCGGGCGACCCGCTCGACCACCGAGTTGACCGTGGCGGCGTCGCCGCCGGCGCCCCCGTACTCCGCGGGCACCGCGGTGGCGAGCAGCCCGGAGCGGCGGAGTTCGGCCAGCGCCTGCTCGTCCGGCCATCCGCTGACGGCGGTCCGGGCCGCGGAGTGGAGAAGCGTCTCCAGCACCGGGCCCGGTTCGATCACGCTGACACCGACAGACATTCGACAGTCTCCTTGAACTGGAAATGGGCAAGCGACTCGATGAGGAACGAGCCGTGGAGGACGACCCGCCGGTTGCCGACGGTGATCCAGGCGATCTCGCGTTCCCGGTCGCGCACGCGCACGGCCGCCAGGACCTCGACGCTCCCGCCGGGCGTGTCGACGTGGATCGCGCCGCCGTCGTACCGGGCCTCCCTCGCGGCCAGCCACGGGACGGTGCCGGGGATCCCGATCGCCGCCCCCAGGCAGGCCGCGCCGGTCAGCGCCAGCGTGGGATGCCAGGTCGGCACCGACACCGCGCGGGCCGCGATCCGCCCGCCCCCGGCCGGGACGGTGACCGCCACCTTCGGGAACACGCTCTCGGCCGGCCAGCCCAGGTGGGCCGCGGCCGCGCCGCGGATCCGCACCAGACGGTCGAACAGGTCCGGGTCGTCGCCGAACAACTCGTCGGCGCCGGAGATCCGCGCGCCCGAGGCGGACACGAAGACGTACGGGTTGCCCGCGGACACCAGGGAGACCTCGACGCGTTCGCCGTCCACGTCCAGGGCCGTCGTGGGCCGGCCGGTCAGCAGCAACCGGGAGACGGGTTTGGGCGGCGCGTGCAGGAAGTGCATGGTGAACCCGGTCGTCCCCCGGGCCACCTCCTCGACCTCGCAGGCCAGGCAGTCGCCGTTGTTGAGGACGTTCACCCGCACCCGCATGCCCGGCCCGAGCCGGGGCAGCACGCCGGTCTCCGCCGCCGCCGTGATCGCGCACAGCACCGAGTGCCCGCACGAGCCCCGCAGGTCGAACCCGGCCGGGTCGCCTGGCAGCGCCTGGACGAACCGGTAGTCGAGGTCGAACAGCGGATGCGTGGAGGGCTCGATCAGCGCGATCTTGAGCACGTGCTCCCCGCCCGCGGCGGCCAGCCAGCGGCGGGCCTCGGTGAGCGCGGCGAGCAGCGGCTCCCGCTGCCTGGGCAGGTGCCTCGCATCGAGCACCAGCGTGGGACACGGGCTTCCCACCGCGTAGGCGAGGTGGCCGATCATGCCGCCATCTCCGTCTCCTCCACCGGCCGGCGCGTTCCCAGCCGGAACTGGTCGAGCCACACCTCGTAGACGAGCAGCGCCCAGATCGTCAGTGCCGTGGTGTCGTCGGGCCGCGTCGCCTGCCGGGTGAACAGGTCCCGCACCGCGGCGGGGTCGAGCCGCCCGGCGGGGCGCAGCCGGTCGTCGGCCAGCATGTCCCTGGCGTACTCCCACAGCGGCCATCCCGGTGCGAGCATCGCGGTGACCGGCAGGGTGAAGGGCTGCTTCGCGCGGTTCGTCACGCTCTCCGGCAGCAGGCCGCGGGCGGCGGCGTACAGCGCGCGCTTGACCTGCCCGCCGCCGATCCGCAGTCCGTCCGGCAGCGCCCGGCCCAGCTCGACGACGCCGCGCTGGCAGTACGGCAGGCGCACCTCGACCGACCGCGCCATGCTCATGTGGTCCACCCGGCGCAGGTGGTAGGCGGGCAGGCGGTGACGCAGCTCGAACTCGGTGATCCGCCGCAGCACGGTGCCGCCGCGGTCCAGCAGTTCCGTCGCCTCCGCGGGAACGGCGGGCGGCCCCTTGCGGAGCAGCGCCGCGTAGTCGCGGGTGTACAGGCCGGCGCGCCGGTCGGCGGGCAGGACTCCGAGGCTGTCGAGGTAGGCCCGGCGCCAGGGCGCGCCCGCCTCGGCGGCGGCCGCGGCGGCCCGCATCCGCTCGTAGCCGCCGAACACCTCGTCGGCGGCGTCCCCGCTGAGCGCGACCTTGAACCCGGCGTCCCGCACCGCGCCGAACAGGGCGTAGGTGCTGAGCGTGATCGGGTCGGCGTTCGGCTGGCCCAGGTGCCACACGACGTCGGCCAGCATGTCGGGGAACGTCGCGGGGTCGATCTCCACCTGGTGGTAGTGGGCTCCGGCCCGCTCGGCCACCTGGCGCGCGTAGTGCCGCTCGTCGGCGGGCCAGCGCCCCCGGTAGGCGATGTTGAAGGTGTGCAGGGTCCCCGGCCGCCGCGCGGCGAAGGCGGTGACCAGGCTGGAGTCGAGCCCGCCGGAGGTGATGGTGGCGACCGGCACGTCGGCGGTCAGCAGCCGGTCCACCTCCCGGCGGAGGCTCTCCCGCAGCTCGGCGCCCACCACCGCGAGGTCGGCGGGACCGGTCTCCGGCCGCGTCGCCGCCGCCCGCTCCCGGGTGCGCAGGCGCAGCCCCGCGGTCCCGTCGCAGATCGCGGTGACGCCCGGGGGGAAGACCCTGATGTCGGCGAACATGGTCTGCTCGCCGAACGGGGTCTTGGTCGCGAGATAGGCGTCGAGGCCCGGCTCCCAGGCCGCGGTGGAGACCCCCTCGAACGCGAGGAGGGACGGGATCTCCGACGAGAAGTGCAGCGTTCGCCCGGCCGGGTCCCACCGGTAGTACAGCGGCTTCATGCCCGCGTCGTCGGTGGCGAGCACCAGGCGGGGGGCGCCGCGCAGGTCGAGGACCGCGATCGCGTACATCCCGTCGAGGCGCTCGGCGAAGGCGTCGCCGTACACCCGGTAGAGGGCCGGGAGGATGGACCCGTCGCAGTGGTCGGGGAAGGTGAAGCCCCGCCCGCGCAGGTCCTCGCGCAGCGCGTCGTGGTTGTAGATCTCGCCGTTGAAGACGACCTTGACCGTGCCGTCGGGCGAGACGTACGGCTGCCGCCCGGCTCCGGGGTCCATGATGGCGAGCCGGGTGCTCCCCAGCGCGTAACCGGGGCCCCGCGCGAGTCCGGCGCCGTCGGGTCCGCCGTGGCGTTGCAGCGCTTGGGCGGTCCTCAGCTCATGCGGCGAGGCCGTTGTGTTGAAATATCCGTATATGCGGCACATCCGCGTTATCACTCCTCCCCGTCCACTCCGTCGTGGCGCCGGCCGCCCGATCCCGCGGCACGGGGCTCTCACCCGGCGTCGCGACGTCGGTGGCGGCGACGTCCGTCGACACCGGCGGCCTTCTCGCCCGAGCAGCCGGATCCGTGTTACGGGTGGTCGAGGAGTCCGGTAGGGGTCCCGCCCGCGGTCGCCGGAACCGAGGTTCCGCGCCGCCGACGCGACGGTCATGTCGGCGGATCCGGCTCTGCGTCAAGCCTGGCAGCAGCCCGGACGGCGGGGCACCTTTGGAATTGCGGTGATCGCCCTTCACCCCGGACGGCCGGGGCCGGCGCCCGGACGGCGAGCCGGCGTCCCCCGCCCCGCCCGCGCGGCCGACCCCTATCGCGCCGCCCGGGAGGCGACGGCTCCTGCCGCTCCGATCGTGGAGACGCCGGTCCCTGCCGCGCCGGCCGGAGAGGCGCCGGCCGGGAAGGCGAAGGCCCCGTCCGTGCGCGGCCGGACCGGTACGGCGCCCGCCCACGGAAAGCACCGCAACCCGGAAGATGTGCCGCGGCCGGGCGGGCGACAAGCTGATCGTGCAGGTCCCCCGCGAGGCAGGAGGGGTCCGCTGTGCCGAGGACCGGCCCCGGCCGTCCCCCTTCGCCACCTCCGCCCGCGGCGGGCCAGCCATGGACGCGTCATGGACCTGTCACGGACGCGGGCCGGGCCGCCGGGTTCCGCCCCGCCCGTCGCCCGCGCCCATGACCGGCCGGCCATCCTTCCGACGCGCAAGGAGAAACCATGACCGTCAGCTTGCAGCCACCCGTGGCGACGGGCCAGGCAGTGGTGTCGTCCCTGGAGGAACTGGTGGGCGACACCCCGCTGCTGCGGCTCGCCCTTCCCGACTGCCCACCGGACGTCCGGCTGCTGGCGAAGCTGGAGATGCTCAACCCCCTGTCGAGCGTCAAGGACCGGGCCGCGCTGCGGATGATCCTGGAGGCCGAGCGCTCCGGCGCCCTTCCCCCCAGCGGGGGGACGGTGATCGAGGCGTCGTCCGGCAACACCGGGATCTCACTGGCCGCGCTCTGCGCCTCGCGCGGCCACCGGTGCGTCATCGTCCTGCCGGACAACGCCACCGAGGAGCGGCGCGCCATCCTGCGGGCGTTCGGCGCGGAGATCGTGCTGTCCCCGTACCAGGAGGGCCTGCTCGCCGCGATCGAGCGGGGTGTGCAGCTCCACCGGTCCATCCCCGGCTCGTTCCTGGTCGGCCAGGAGAGGAACCCGGCGAACGTGGCGGCCCACTACGAGACGACCGGGCCGGAGATCTGGAACGCCTGCGGCGGCTCGGTGGACGTGTTCGTCTGCGCGGTGGGGACCGGCGGCACGCTGACCGGCGTCGCCCGCTACCTCAAGGAGCGGGGCGACGTCCACGTCGTCGCCGTCGAGCCGGCGGGCTCGCCGGTCCTGTCCGGCGGCGAGCGGGGCCCGCACCGCATCCCCGGCATCGGCGGCGGGTTCATCAACCCGGTCACCGACGTCACCTGCATCGACGAGGTGGTCACCGTGACCGACGGGGACGCGATCGGCACGGCCCGCGACCTCGCCCGCCACTCCGGCCTGTTCGCGGGGATCTCCTCGGGCGCCGCCGTCCACGCCGCCCGGGTCCTGGCGGGCCGGGAGCGGTGGGCCGGCGCCACGATCGTCACGATCCTGCCCGACAGCGGCGAGCGGTACCTGTCCATCTGGGACGCCCCCGTGGACCCCGCGCCGCAGGCCACCGCGTCTCCGCAGACCACTCCCGTCCCCCTCAAAGGAAAGTGTGGAGCCTGATGACCATCACGTCCGAGACCTCGAAGACGCACTGGAACGACGTCGCGATCGACTACGACAAGGTGCTGAACACCGACGCCTCCAACGTGGCGCTGCTGGCCACCGCGGTCGAGCTGCTGCCCCCCGGCGCCACGGACCTGCTGGACGTGGGGTCGGGCACGGGCCGGCTGACCTCGCTGTGCCGTGAGGCGCTGCCCGGGGCCCGGATCGTCGGCCTCGACCCCGCCCCGACGATGGTGGCGGCCGCGCTGGAGAAGTTCGCCGCCGACCCGGACGTGACGTTCACCGACGGCGTGGTGCAGGACCTCTCCCAGTTCCCCGACAACAGCTTCGACGTCGTGATCAGCAGCTTCGCCCTGCACCACCTGGAGCTGGACACCTACGCGGCCTCCGCCGCCGAGATCTTCCGCGTCCTGCGTCCCGGCGGGCGCTTCATCAACGCCGACCAGTTCTGCCGGGTCATGGGAGAGCCCGGCGACCGGGAGCGCGCGCTCGACATCCTGGACCTGCTGACCGCCAAGGCGCGGCACTACCTCCTCAACGCCTGCTTCGAGCGGATGCTGCTGCAGGTGGACCTGCTCCCCCGCTTCATGCGCGAGGACGGGGAGATCCTCACCACGCCGGAGTTCTGGCGGGACCACCTGGTCGAGGCCGGCTTCGAGCAGGTCACGATCGTCCCCACCCCGCCGGTGGAGCTGTACAACCGGGTCATCTGGGCGGTCAAGCCCGCCGCCTGACCCCCTTCACCACTCGCCCAGGGCGGACCGGGACACCCCGGTCCGCCCTTCGCGTGCCCGGCCCGGAACGGCCGGGCCGGGAAGCCGGAAGGCCGCCCCGCCCGGATCGGATGACCCGGGCGGGGCGGCCTGTGCTTTCTCCTCCGGCGCGGCGGCGCTCAGCCCAGCTTCGTGGCTCCGGGCATGATGTCGTCGCGGAAGCGGCCCGCCGGGTCCACCCGGTGGCGGATGAGGTCGGCGGCGGCGATCCGGCCGTCGGTGAGGTGCCGCTGCGGCTGCGCGTGCGACTCCACGAACGTCGGCGTCGTCCACCCGGTGTCCCAGGGGGCGAGCGCCTCCCGGACGGTCGCGATGTGCCGGGTGATGGCCTCGGCGGTGCCGGTGAGGCCCGGCACCCCGCCTCCCGAGTAGGCGTAGGGGGCGTCGAGGTGGTCGAGCGCGCCGCCCTGGGGGTGCGGCTTCGCGTACGCGCCGCCGAGCTGGCGCAGGCCGGCGGAGATCAGCGGTGATCCGGAGCCCTCGCCGACCACCCGCAGCAGCGCGTCGATCCCCTCGTCGCCCAGGTCGCCCAGCAGCATGTGGTCGCCGATGACGGCGACCGGGTCGGAGGGGTCCATGTGCGTGTCGAGCAGGTCCACCGGCTCGGTGAGCTGCCAGGTGTCGAGCACCGGCTCGGCGACGGCGCGCAGCGGGCCGAGCAGCTCCTCGGCGTACCGCCGCGCGGCGGCCACGTCGTCGCCGGTCTCGGCGAGCACCGCGCCGTCCACGCACAGGATGGGACCCGCCGACAGCATGGGCGGCACGTCGGGGATCTTCGGCAGGTTCAGCACCCGTACGGAGGTCGTCGCCTCGGGAGGCGCGTCCAGGGTCCAGCGGCGCCAGGTCCGCAGCAGCTCGGGGGCGTGGGCCGCGGGCCAGCAGGTCGTCCCCGTGACCACCTGGACCGCGGGGAACAGCTTCACCTCGATCGCGGTGACGACGCCGAAGCCGCCGCCCCCGCCGCGCAGGGCCCAGAACAGGTCCGGGTCGGACCCCAGGCTCACCCGGCGCAGCTCGCCGTCGGCGGTGACCAGCTCGACGGCACGGACGCTGTTGGCGGCCAGGCCGACCTTGCGGCCGTAGAAGCTCAGGCCGCCACCCAGCAGGTAGCCGACGACGCCGACGGTCGGGGACGAGCCGTGCGCGACGGCCAGGCCGTACGGCGCCGCGGCCTTGGCGACGACGCCCCAGCGCGTCCCGGCGGGGATGCGGGCGACCCGGCGGATCGGGTCCACCTCCACCCCGCCGTCCATCTCGGTGCGGATCAGCAGGGCGTCGCGCATGGGCCGGGCGGCGGGGGCGGAGTGGCCGGTGGTGTGCACCCGCAGCGACAGCCCCTCGGCGTCGGCGAGGCGGATGGCCGCGCGGACGTCCTCGACGGTCCGCGCGACGACCGCCGCCGCCGGGCGGGGCGGGGCGGCCAGGTTGAACACGGCGGTCGCGGCGTCGTAGCCGGGCTCGCCGGGACGGGCGACGGCGGTGGCGTGGCCGCCGGTCTCAGCGGCGGTGAGGTCGGCGGCTGTGGTGACGTCGGCGGGGCCGGTGGTGACGTCGGCGCTCACGTGCGGCTCTCCTTCCCGGCTCAGGCGGCGCGCTCGGCCGTGATGAAGACGAACGTCCCGCTGCCCGACTCCTCGCGGATGACCATCCCCGCCTCGGCCAGCCAGGTCCGCAGCTGCTCGGCCTCGAACAGCAGCATGCCCGCGGGGCGGCCGGGGAAGGAGTGGGCGGCCTGGAAGTGCCGGTAGACGGGGTCGGTGTCCCACACGAACGTCATCAGCGTGAAGGTGCCGCCGGGGCGCAGGCAGCGGCCCACCTCGGCGATGGCCGTACCGGCGTCGTCGGGGAACGCCTGCAGGGCGTTCCAGCAGACCACCGCGCCCAGGCTCGCGTCCCCGAACGGCAGCTCCAGCGCGCTGGCCCGTACGGCCGGCACCTCGGGCAGCTTGCCGCGCAGCGTGTTCAGCATCGGCAGGCCCATGTCGAGGGCGACCAGCCGCTCGGCGCCGACCGCCTGGGCGATGACGCCGGTCCAGCGGCCCGCGCCGGCGGCCAGGTCCAGCACCGGGCCGTCGACCGGCCGCACATGCGCGGCGATGTAGGCGTCCTCGGCGGCGGGCGTCACGGCCGCGTCCCAGTTGGACCCGGCGACCCGCAGGAACTCCGGCCGCATGAGGGCCTCGTAGTAGAGGCCCATGGTGGGCATCTCGGCGAGCTTGCGCAGCAGGTTGGCCGACGCCTCGTCGCCGGTGCCGGCGGCGGCGTCGCTGATGCCCTCGGTCAGGTCGAGGATGCCGCGGGTGACGGGGTAGGTCACCGCGCAGCGTTCGCAGCGGACACTGCCGGCGCCGAAGTCCAGGCCGTCGTGGCAGGCGGGGCAGCGGAACGCGGCGGCGTGCGGGCGGAGCAGCTCCGGCCCGGCCTCGGCGGCGGGCGGCACGGTGGCACCGGTGTCGGCGGGGTGCGGCACGCGGGGGATCGCCGCGGGCACGCCGTCGCGCACCGTCCAGTACGCCTTGGCGCCCATGTAGGCCCAGACGTTGCGGGTGTCGTTGCGCCAGTTCACCGTGATCTGCTCGGGGCTCAGGGAGGCGATCCACGCCCTGTCGAAGGCCCGCTCCTCGTCGGTGAGCCGCCACACCGACGGCGCCGGCCACACCCGGCCCAGGTCGGGGTCGGCCGGGTCCAGCTCGCGCAGGCACCGGTCCAGCCGCGACAGGTCGTCCACCGGCAGCTCCAGCCGGGAGACCTGGGCGAGGATCCGGTCGCGGTCCTCGGGGAAGTGCGCGAGGAGGTAGATCAGTCCCTGGGCCAGCGGCTCGTCGGGCTCGCAGCGGTCCAGCAGGTCCAGGTAGCGGTCCATGCCCTGCCGTACGGCGGCGCGCACCGGGCTGTCCGGGACGTACGCCTCGGCCTCGGCGAGCAGCCCGAGCAGGACTGCCAGCAGGCCGGCCCGGTCCTCGCCGGCCCGGTCCAGGCCGTCCACGATCTCGGAGGCGGCGGGCAGCGCGAGGCCGGTCAGCGTGCCACCGTCCCACACCGCCTCGACCAGCCGCCGGTACGCCTCCCGCACCCCGGCGTCCGGCGCGGCGGCGAACTCCTCCACCAGGGCACCGGCGGTCGCACGGGTGCCGGTCGCGTACGTGCTGTCAACGCTCATTGCGGTCCTTTCGCGAAGTCCATCCCGCGGGTCCGGCGCGGGACGCCGCCGCGGGCGCGGAGGTCCGCACCGCGGGTCCGGCGTGGAACGCCGCCGCGGGCGCGGTGGCGGACGACGCCCTTCAGCATCACACCGGGTCCGCGGACCGGGCATCTCCCGGCGTGCGGCGCCGCGTTCCGGCCGCGTGAGCCGAGCGACCGTGCCGCGCCGCTCAGCCGCGTAGCCGCTCAGTCGCGCAGTCGCTCAGTCGCGCAGCCGTGCGTTGAGCCGGGCGGCCTGTCGCGTGAGGTGGTCGCGTTCGGGGAGGCTGGGCGCCGTTCGGGCGGCTTCGGCGTAGAGCCGTGCCGCGGTCGCCAGGTCGCCGTCCCGCTCGTGCAGGTACGCCGTGACGGCGGTGTGGCGGGGCAGGGCGGGGTCGAGCCCCGCCAGGGCGGCCAGTCCGGCCCGCGGACCGTCGGCCTCGCCGACCGCGACGGCCCGGTTGAGGCGGGCCACCGGGCTGCCGGTGAGGCGCACCAGCTCGTCGTACCACTCGACGATCTGCACCCAGTCGGTCTCCTCCGCCGTCGGGGCGTCGGCGTGGAGCGCGGCGACGGCGGCCTGGGCCTGGAACTCGCCCAGGCGGTCGCGGCCGAGGGCCGCCTGGAGCACCTCGACGCCCTCGGCGATCAGCCGGGTGTCCCACAGGCCGCGGTCCTGCTCGGCGAGAGGCACGAGCCTGCCGTCGGGGCCGGTCCGCGCCGGACGCCGCGCGTGGTGGAGCAGCATGAGCGCGAGCAGGCCCGCGACCTCCTCATGGTCGATCCTGGCCGCCAGCCGGCGGGTGAGCCGGATCGCCTCGGCGGCGAGGTCGACGTCGCCGGAGTAGCCCTCGTTGAAGACGAGGTAGAGCACGCGCAGCACCGTGGCGACGTCACCGGGCCGGTCGAGCCGGACGCCGGATACGGTCCGCTTGGCCCTGCTGATCCGCTGGGCCATGGTCGCCTCCGGCACGAGGTACGCCTGCGCGATCTGGCGCGTGGTCAGGCCGCCGACCGCGCGCAGCGTGAGCGCGACGGCCGAGGCCGGTGTCAGGGACGGGTGCGCGCACAGGAAGTACAGCTGGAGCGTGTCGTCCACCGCCCCGGCCGGGCCGGGCGCGGGCTCGTCCTCGACGCGCGCCTCGCGGTGCCGCCGGGAGACGTCGGCGCGGGCGGCGTCGAGGAACTTGCGCCAGGCCACGGTGACCAGCCAGCCCTTGGGGTCCCGCGGCGGGTCCTCCGGCCACACGCGCACGGCCTCGACCAGGGCGTCCTGCACGGCGTCCTCGGCCGCCGCGAAGTCCGCTCCGCGGCGGACGAGGACACCGATCACCGCGGGCACCAGCTCCCGCAGCAGCGACTCGTTCACTCGGTCACCGTGGGCGGCTCGACCATGAAGGGGCGCACCTCGAGCCACTCGTGGATCGGCTTCCCGCCCGCGCCCGGAGCCGCGGACAGCTCGCCGGCCAGCTCCAGCGCCCGCTCGTAGGTCTCGACGTCGATCACCATCCAGCCGGCGATCAGGTCCTTGGTCTCCGCGAACGGGCCGTCGGTGACCGGCGGCCGCCCCTCGCCGTCGTAACGGACGAACGTGCCCTCCGGGGAGAGCGCCTTGCCGTCGACGAACTCGCCGGTGCCCTCGAGCCGCGTGGCGAAGTCCTGCATGTACTGCAGGTGGGCCGAGACCTCCTCCGGCGTCCACTGGTCCATCGGCACGTCGTTGACCGCCGCCGGAGCGCCCCGGTAGTGCTTGAGAAGCAGGTACTTGGCCATCGTGTTCTCCTCGGTACGGTACGGCCCCATTGTGGCCGTGCTCACCCCGGGGACGGAGCCGCGCGCGGGTTCTCGACATCCCGCCGGCACTTTTCTCCGACGGATTTCAGCGCGCCGGATTCCGGGACCCGCCTCCGGCCGTCACCACCCCGGGGCGTCCACCCCGCCGGACGGGAGCCCGCCCGCCCGCGGACGGCTCGACGCGGAGCTCCCTTCCTGTGGTTCTCCGGCCTCATCCCGGGCCGGCGCGTGCCTCGCGGCCGTCCCGGAGACGGCGGCGCCTTCTCCGCAACCACGGAGATGCGGGCGTTCCCGGGGCGACAAATCATGGACGCTGGGCGGGCCCTTTCCCCGGTCCGTTTCCGCGACCTTCCTGTGCGCATCCCCGTTCGCCGGTGCGCGGACCGGCCACCGGCCGGTCGCGAGCCGACCGCGCCCACGGCCACGCGCCGTGAAAGCCCCGAAAGCAGAAAGAGGTCACATGAAACGCAGGATTCCCATCGAGGTGTGGGTGCCGGACCTGACCTTTCCCGGCTGGATGGACCGCTGGTACAAGCAGGGCGAGGACTTCGAGCGGGCCCACCCCGAGTACGAGGTGCGGGTGCACGGCAAGGACTTCTGGCGCTTCCCCCGCCAGGTCGCGGAGGCGGCGGCCGAGGGCCGCACCCCGGCGATCTCGGAGTACTACTTCTACATGACCCAGGTGGCCCGCGACTCCCTGGCGCAGGACGGCAGCCCGCTGTTCACCTCGGTGCAGAAGGCCATCGGCGGCCGTACGGAGATCCTCGGCGAGCCCGTCGTGATCGACGACATCATCCCGCCGATCCGCGACTACTACACCTACCAGGGCGACCTCGACTCCATGCCGACGGTGGCCACCACGAGCCTGCTGTACGCCAACAAGGGTCTGCTGCGCCGGGCCGGGGTGACGAAGCTGCCGGAGACCTGGGAGGAGGTCGAGGAGGTCTGCCGGGCGGTCGCCGCGACGGCGGGCGGCCCCTCGCACGCCATCACCTGGTCCAACCACGGCACGTTCATCCAGCAGGCGGTGGCGTCGCAGGGCGGCCTGCTCGTCGACAACCACAACGGCCGCGCCGGCCGGGCCACGACCTCCACCATGGCCTCGCCGGAGATGGTGGCCTGGGCGACGTGGTGGAAGAAGCTGCACCGCGACGGCCACTACCTCTACACCGGCAAGATCCCCGACTGGGCCGGGACGCTGCGGGCCTTCGCCGAGCAGGACGTGGCGATCCGGATCTCCTCCTCCAACGACGTGAACTACATGCACCGGGCCGCGGAGGACAACGACTTCGAGATGGAGGTCGGGATCTTCCCCTACAACGACCGGGTGCCCTACGTCGGCAACGCGATCGCCGGCACGTCCCTGTGGCTGGCCAACGGCCTGGACGAGGCGACCCAGGAGGGGGCGCTGGCGTTCCTGCAGTACCTGCACAACCCGGAGTACGCCGCCGAGCGGCACCGGGCCAACAGCTTCCTGCCGCTGACCTACTCCTCGGCCGCGCTGCTGGAGGAGGAGGGCTGGTTCGACAGGCACCCCCGCCACCGGGTGGCCTACGACCACGTCATGCGGTTCCCGGCCGGCGCCGTACGGCAGCGGCCGGAGCTGGCCGGGCGGGTGCCCGCGTCGGAGGGCGCCATCTTCGGCGACTTCGCCGGCAACCAGGACGTCATGACCCGCGCCATGGGCGACATCCTGGCCCTCGACGCCGACCCGCAGGAGCGCTTCGCCTTCGCCGACGTCGAGGCGCAGCGCCTGCTGGACGTCTACAACGAGTACGCGCTGACCTCCGGGTTCCGCGACCCGGAGAACAGCCCCACCCACAGCCTCAGCGTGGAGGCGTTCAGCGAGGCCGCGGCCGGCCGCGACTACTCGGCGGCCGACATGGAGGCGGTCGTGCGGCTCAACGGCTGACGCTCCGCCGGCCGGCGTCCCGTCGGCCGGGGGACATGGAGGACCTGAGGGGTCCCGGGCGCGGAAGGCGCCCGGGACCCCTCGCGTGTGCCCGGCTTCCCGCGTGGCCTCGCGTACGGCGACCCCCGCGTACGGCCGGGCACCCGCGCGCCCGCACCACCGTGGCCGCACGACTCACGGCGTCCGGAGGCGCGCGGGACCCCGCGCACGACTCACGGCGTCCGGGGCGGCGCGCGGGACCCCGCGCACGGCGAAGGGCCGGGGCGGACCGTGCCCGCCCCGGCCCTCACGCGGGTCGTCAGCGCCGCCGGTGCTCGGCGGTGAGCTTCTCCAGGTCAGCGACGATCTCGCCCGGTCCGGGCTTGGCCAGCCACTCGGCGTGGACGGCGTCGGCGCCGGCGCGGTAGGCCGGGTCCTCCAGCACCGCGACGACCTGCTCCCTGACCTCCTCGACGGTCTGCGTCTGGTGGTTCAGCCGCAGGCCCGCCCGGCGGGCCTCGACGTAGCGGGCCGCCACCTTGGAGAGGATGTGCCGCTCGGCCATCTTGCTGTTCTCACCGTCGGCGACGACGACCCGCTGCGGCTCGTCGGTGTCGGTGATGATCTGCGGCAGGCCGGCGGCCACCGAGGCCCAGAACGTGCCGCTGGAGCCGTGGTTGATGCTCGCCGAGCAGGTGGGCAGGAGCTGGACGAGCGGGACGTAGTCGACGGTGCGCACGTTGGCGGGGATGGCGCCGACGCCTTCGAGCTGGTCGGCGTTGAGGGTGGCGACCACCTCGACGTCCAGGTCCGCGACCGCCTCCAGGATCTTCGGGGTGCGCCACTCCCCCTTGTGGTACGCGCGGGTCGACAGGCCGACCGACAGCGCCAGGCGGGGCCGCTCGGGCCTGCCGTACAGCCACGCCGGCTTGACGCCGCCGCCGTTGTAGGGGCTCCAGCGGACCGGCAGCGAGGCGATGCCGGTGGACAGCCGCATCTCCGCGGGCATGGGGTCGACGGTCCACTGGCCGACCAGCAGTTCCTCGTCCACCTCGATGCCGTAGTGCGCGGCGAGCGGGCGCACCGCCTCGGCCAGCGGGTTCGCCGCCTGCCCGGCGCCGATACGGCCGGCGTGCGCGGCGAACCTCTCGACGGCCCAGCCGCTGTAGTCGGGGCCCATCAGCACCCGCGCGTGCGCGGCGCCGCTGGCGCGGGCCGCCACGGCCCCGGCGGGGAACCAGGGGTCCCACAGGACGAGGTCGGGCTTCCAGGAGCGGGCGAACTCGACCAGCGCCTCGTTCTGCTTGCTGGGCCGCGAGGGCAGGTGGAAGCGGACGGCCATCATGTAGTACTGGAAGAAGACGTCCCAGTTGTCGCGCTCGGCGTCGGGGATCTCCAGGAGCGTGGCCAGGCGCTCCATCTCGTCGGCCCTGGGGTGGATGTCGTCCCGGAGCCAGCCGTCGGTCTCGGGCTCGCCGCAGACGACCGCGGTCAGGCCGGCGGCGACGATGTCGTCGGCGGCGCCCGGGGGGCAGGCGACGCAGACCTCGTGCCCGGCGAGCTGCAGCGCCTGGGCGTAGGGGATGGCGGGGTAGAGGTGGCACGTCTGCGGCCAGACGCTGAGCATTACGCGCATTGGCTGTCTCCCTTGGAACATCGCTTACCTGGTGGCCTGGGGCGTCCGGACCCCGTGGGGGCGGTGGAGGCCGCCGGGCCCGGCGCGGCCGGTCATCGGCGCGGGCCGCCGGGCCCGGTCCGGCCGGTCATCCGCGCGCCCGCACGAACTCCTTGATGGAGGAGACGACGTAGTCGATCATCTCGTCGGTGAGGCCGGGGTAGACGCCGATGTGGAACGTCTGGGTGGTGATGACGTCGGTGTTGGTGAGCTCCCCGACGATCCGGTACTCCCGGTCGGTGTAGGCCGGGTGCCGGATGATGTTGCCCGCGAACAGCCGGCGGGTGCCGATCCGGCGGTCCTCCAGGAAGTCCACCAGCTCCTTGGCGCCGAACGGCGCCTGCGGGTCCACGGTGAGGACGAAGCCGTACCAGCTCGGGTCGCTGCGCGGGGTCGCCTCGGGGAGCACCAGGTGCGGGACGCCGTCGAGTCCCTCGCGCAGCCGGCGCCAGTTGCGTCGCCGCGCGGCGCAGAACTCGTCGATCTTGTCGAGCTGGCTCAGGCCGAGCGCGGCCTGCAGCTCGGTGATCTTCAGGTTGTAGCCGACGTGCGAGTAGATGTACTTGTGGTCGTAGCCCTCCGGCAGCGTGCCCATCTGGTAGCTGAAGCGCTTGAGGCAGGTGTTGCTCTCGCCGGGCTCGCACCAGCAGTCGCGCCCCCAGTCGCGCAGCGACTCCACGATGCGGGCGAAGGCCAGGTTGGAGGTGACGACGCAGCCGCCCTCCCCCATCGTCATGTGGTGCGCCGGGTAGAAGCTGATGGAGGCCATGTCACCGAAGGTGCCGGTCGGCTCGCCGTCGTACTTCGACCCCAGGGCGTCGCAGTTGTCCTCGATCAGGAAGAGGTCGTGTTCCGCGGCGAGCTGCGCCATCTCCGCCACCGGGAAGGGGTTGCCGACGGTGTGCGCGATCATGATCGCCCGCGTCTTCGGCCCGATCGCCCGCTCCACGGCCTCCACCGTGGGGTTGTACGTGCCGAGCTCCACGTCCACGAAGACCGGGACCAGGCCGTTCTGCAGGATCGGGTTCACCGTGGTGGGGAAGGCCGCCGCGACCGTGATCACCTCGTCGCCCGGCCGCAGGCGCATGTCCCCCAGCTTCTGGGAGGTCAGGGCGGAGACGATGAGGAGGTTGGCCGAGGAGCCGGAGTTGGTCAGCAGGGCCTTGCGCCGCTTGATCTTCCGGGCGAAGACCGACTCGAACTTCCGTGCCCGGCTCCCGGCCGCCACGCGCAGGTCCAGGGCCGCCTCGACCAGCGCCACCCGGTCCTCGACGTCGTGCACCGCGCCGGTCGGCCAGATCTCGGTGACCCCGGGCACGAACTCCCCGCTGGTCTGGACGTCCTGGTGATACTTGCGGACCTCGTCCAGGATCAGAGCCTTGTGATCGTTCATGTACGGTCCTTGTCTCGATCGGCGGGTGCCGGGGCCTTCCGGCGTGGCGGCCGCGGCGCGGGAGAACGGCGCCGCCGGCGCCCCGGCCGCCGTGACCGGCGCCTCGCGGAGCCGCGGGTGCCGGGCGCGGAGGGGCGCCTTTCCGGCCGCACCGCCCCAGCATTCGCCACGGCGGCCGGGCCGCGCATCTTGTGGATTGCCGGGTTTCCGGGCGGCCCGCACCCCCTCCCATCTCGCAATCCAGGAGATGCGGTGCGGGACGGCCAAGAATGACGATGCGCTAGAAGACGCATGCCAGGGCGATCGACGGACGGAAACGAAAATGGACGCGCCCTGACCACGGAAATCAATTCTCATTATTTCTTCCGATAGGAGCGTCGATGCGTTTCCTACCCGACCGGCAAGACCCGAAAGTCGCGATCGTGGGGCTCGGCTATGTCGGCTCGTGCATCGCGGCGCTCCTGGCCGACCGCGGCTGGGACGTCACGGGCGTGGACATCAACGCCGACCTGGTCGACGAACTGGCCGGCGGCCACTGCCGCTACCAGGAGAAGGGCCTGGCCGAGCTGATCGCGGGCGCCGTGGCCGGCGGGCGGCTGACGGCCACCACCGACTACTCCGCCGTCCGCGCGGCGGACGTCGTGCTCATCGCGGTCAGCACCCCGGTCCATCCCGACGGCTCGCTGTTCGACGACCACCTGCGCGCGGCCTGCGCCCGGCTGGGCTCCCACCTGCGGGAGGGGCAGCTGGTGGTGGTCAAGAGCACCGTCCCGCCGGGCACCACCAGGGAACTGGTGCGGCCGCTGCTGGAGCGGAGCGGGCTGCGCGCCGGCGAGCACTTCGGGCTCGCCTTCTCCCCCGAGCGCTTCGCCGAGGGCACCGCGCTGCGCGAGCTGCGCGCGCTCCCCATCACCGTGGGCGGGGTGAACGAGGATAGCACGCTGGCCGCGTCGGCGTTCTGGCGGGGCGGCCTGGGCGTGGACGTCATCCCGGTCGCCTCCCCGGAGACCGCCGAGATCGTGAAGCTCGCGGACAACTGGTGGATCGACCTGAACATCGCGCTCGCCAACGAGCTCGCCAAGTTCTGCGCGCCGTTCGACGTGGACGTGCTGGACGTGATCGCGGCGGCCAACACGGTCCCCAAGGGCACGGGCAACGTCAACATCCTGCTGCCCAGCATCGGGGTCGGCGGCTCCTGCCTGGTGAAGGACCCGTGGATGGTCTGGCACACCGCCCGCACGCGCGGGGTGGAGATCCGTACCGCGCCGCTCGGCCGCGAGGTCAACGCCGCGATGCCGGAGTACACGACGCAGCTCGTCGTGGACGAGCTGCTGCGGCTCGGCAAGGACCCCGCGGACTGCACGGTCGCCATCCTGGGGCTGGCGTTCAAGAACGACACCGGCGACCTGCGGGCTACGCCGGTGGAGGGCGTCGTCACGGCCCTGCGCAAGGCCGGCGTCCAGGTCCGCGCCTTCGACCCGCTGGTCGACCCGGTCCAGGCCGAGGAGCAGCTGGAGCTGCGGCCGGCCGGGACCCTGGAGGAGGCGGTGCGCGACGCCGACTGCGTCGCGGTCCTGGCCATGCACCGGGCGTTCCGCGACATCGACTTCGCCGCGCTGCCCGTGGCGCCCTCGTGCCTGCTCCTGGACGGCCGCGCCTACTACCCCAAGGAGAAGATCGCCGAGCTGCGGCGGCTGGGATACGTCTACCGCGGGATCGGGCGGTGAGCCCGGTACGCGCCGTCGTCACCGGCGGCTCGGGGTTCGTGGGAAGCCACCTGGTGGAGCGCCTCATCGGCCGGGGCGACGAGGTGACGGTCTTCGACAGCGGGCCGCTCCCGGACGACCAGCGGCTCGCCCGCGAGCACGCCCGGCAGGTCCGGGGAGACGTCCGCGACCCCGATGGCCTCGCCGAGGCGATCACCAGGGGCGTGGACGTGGTCTACCACCTCGCGGCCGTGGTCGGGGTGGACCAGTACCTCGCCCGCCCGCTCGACGTCATCGACATCAACTTCCAGGGCACCAGGAACGTCCTGGAGCGGGCCGCCGCCGTCGGGGCCCGGGTCGTGGTGGCGAGCACCAGCGAGGTGTTCGGCAAGAACCCCGACGTGCCGTGGTCGGAGGAGGCCGACCGGGTGCTCGGCCCGACCTCCGCCGACCGCTGGACCTACTCCTCGGCCAAGGCGCTGGCCGAGCACCTGACCCTCGCGTTCGGCCGCCAGCACGGGCTGGAGGCGACGATCGTGCGGTACTTCAACGCCTACGGACCCCGGCAGCGGCCGGCGTTCGTGGTGAGCCGGAACATCCACCGCGCGCTCAACGGGCGCCCGGTCGTGGTCTACGACCGGGGCAAGCAGACCCGCTGCTTCACGTTCGTCGGGGACGCCGTCGAAGGGACCCTGCTGGCCGCCTCCCACCCGGCCGCGGCCGGGGAGACGTTCAACCTGGGGAGCATGGAGGAGACCACCGTCGGCGACGCGGCCGGGCTGGTCGCCGCGCTCACCGGCGCCGGCACGACGAGCGTCGCGGTGGACACCCGGGCGGAGCTGGGGTCCGGCTACGAGGACGTGCCCCGGCGCATCCCTGACAGCGGCAAGGCGCGCCGGGTCCTGGGCTGGGAGGCCGGGACGCCCCTGCGCGAGGGCCTGGCCAGGACCATCGCCTGGGCCCGCGCCAACCCCTGGTGGCTGGCCCTGCCCGACAGCGGGGCCACCGGCGGGGACGGCCGGTAGGGGCGGACGGGACCACCCGTCCGCGTCCTCCGGCGGACGGGACCGCCGTCCGCGTCCTCCGGCGGACGGCACATGGGAGATCCGGCCGGCGCGGCACGCGCCGGCCGGATCTTCGCGTGCCCGGGGACCTCCGCGGCCCGGAAGAGGCCGGCACGGGTCCGGCCGGGCCCCCGGACAGGGGACCCGGCCGGTGGCCGCACGGGGTCTTCGTCAGAAGGCGCTCAGCGGGCGCCCGCCTCGGCGGGCACCTGGGCGGTCAGCCGCACCGGCAGGGCGCGGTGGCCGTTCATGATGAACGTCGGCAGCGGCTGCAGGTCCCGGCGGTCCGCGGCCAGGCTCAGCCCGGGGAACCGCTCGAACAGCGAGGACAGGCCGATGGTCGCGACGGCGCGGGCGATGCCGGCGCCGAGGCAGAAGTGCGGGCCGTGGCCGAACGACAGGTGCTCCTTGTCCTGCCGGGTGATGTCGAAGCGGCCGGCCTCGTCGCCGTGCAGGGCGGGGTCGCGCCCCACCGCGCTGTAGTTGACGAGGATCGGCTGGCCCTTGGGGATGGTGACGCCGTCGAGCTCGATGTCGGTGACCGCGTAGCGCAGCGGCAGGTGCGCCAGCGGCGACTCCACCCGCAGGGTCTCGTCGATCACGTCGTCCCAGCTCGCCCGGCCCGACCTGACCAGCTCCAGCTGGTCGGGGTGGGTGAGCAGGGCGGTGATGGCGTTGTCGAAGAAGTTGATCGTGGTCTCGGAGCCCGCGCCGAGGATCGCGAAGATCGTGTCGGTCAGCTCGACCTCCGACAGGCGGGAGCCGTCCTCGTCGCGGGCGGCGACCAGGTCGCTGGTGATGTCCTCACCCGGGTTGCGGCGCTTCTCGGCGATGAGCTCCTCCATCGCGCCGCGCCAGCCCATCAGGATGGCCTGGGCCTGCTCGGGGGTGACGGTGGTGTCCACCATCATGTCGATGACCTTCGCGGTCTCGACCCGGGCCTCCTCGGACATGCCGATCAGGTCGGCCACCAGGCGGGCCGGCAGCGGGTAGGCGAAGCGCTGGCGCAGGTCCACGACCTCACCGGGCGGGACGGCGGCCAGGGCGTCGATGAGCTCGCCGGTCAGCTCGGCGATGCGCGGCTTGATCGCCTCGGTACGGCGCGGCGTGAACGCCTTGCCGACCAGCCTGCGCAGCCGGACGTGGTCCTTGCCGTAGGCCGTCACCATGTTGTCCATGGCGATCCAGCTGATCATCTCCCAGTCGGGCGGGATCTCACCGTTGATGAACGCGGGCCAGTGGTTGCGGGCGCTCTTGGTGACGTTGGGGTCGGTCAGCAGCTTCCTGATGACGTCGTGGCGGTTGACCGACCACGCGATGACGCCTCCGGGGAGCTCAACGGGTACGGCGGGGCCGAGCGCGCGCAGGCGGTCCGTCTCCCCGTGGAGGTCTCGGCCGGTGGTGTCGAGGACAGGGCAGCGTCTTTCCACGGATGTCTCCCGGGTTTCGTGGTGGAGCTGGTCGTGGTGTCGGAACACCATGAGAAGATATGCGGGAAATACGACGCCGCCGGCGGATGGGAATTCCGCCCCGGCATGGCGCCACATTCCAAGGCTATTTCCATCCGGGCCGCCCGGAAAGTGTCCGGGAATGCGATGCGGTAAGTCAGCAATTCCGAATACGAAATGACCGGGAGCCCCGTGGGCCGGGTCCCGCGGAGCCCCCGTGGACCCCGTAACCCGGTGCGGCCGCTCCGGGGGACCGCACGAAAAAGCCGCCACGCCGGGGGTGCGGCGTGGCGGCTTCCGGCCGCGGTGGCTCCACGGCCCTCACGCGCCGGTGGCGGCCACGGGACGCGTGGCCGCCGGGCGGTTCCGGCCTTCGGCCGGAGGCGTTCCCCCCGACGCGGCCGGAGGTGTTCCTCAGGCTCGGCCGGGGACGGTTCCGGCGTCAGCCGGAGGCGTTCGCGGTCTCGGCGGCGGCGCCCGCGGGCGCGGAGTGCTCGCCGGCCCGCCCGTCCTGGGCGGTCGCGGCGGCCTCCCCGCCTGCTCCGGCCCGCCCTCGGCGCCCGCGGCGGCCTCGGCCTGGCCGGTGGGCGGAACGTGCCCGAGCGCGATCGCCGCCACGACGGCCAGCGCCAGGGCCAGCGCGGCGCTGGCACCGGTGGCGGAGTTCATCGCGGTGGTGAACGCCTCTCGGGCGGCGGTGAGCAGCTCGGCCCCGAGGGTGCCGCCCACCTGCTCGGCCGCGCCGACGGCGCCGGCGATGCCCTCCCGGGCTGCGGCGGCCGCCGCGGCCGGGACCTGGTCGGGAACGGTGATCTGGCTGCCGTACACGGCGGCGCCGACGCTGCCCAGCACGGCGACGCCGAACGCGATCCCGAACTCGCCGCCGGTCTCGGAGATCGCCGAGGCCGCGCCGGTCTTCTCCGGCGGGACGGACGTGAAGATCAGTCCGGTGCCGAGCGCCCCCATGGGGCCGGCGCCGACGGCGCCGACGATGAGGCCGGTCAGGACGAAGGCCATCCCGGTGGAGCCGTCCACCTGGCTCAGCATCAGGTAGCCCACCGCGGTGACGGTCAGGCCGGCGGCGATGACGTGGCCGGGGCGGAACCGCCGCGCGATGACCGGGGCCAGCATGACGCTGGCGATGGTCGCGCCCGTCGACGGCACCAGCCAGAGCCCCGCCTCCAGCGGCGACATGCCCTTCACGGTCTGGAGGAACATGCTGACGAGGAAGAAGCTGCCGCTGGCGGCCCCGCCCAGCACCATGACCACCAGGGCGGCCCGGAACGTGCGGTGCGCGAACAGGCGCAGGTCCAGGAGCGGCGTCTCCAGGGTCCGCTGCCTGCGCACGAAGAAGACGCCGACGATGATCCCCACCGCGATGGACAGGAGGTACTGCGGCTCCCAGCCGTGCTTGGCGAGCTCCTTGAGGCCGTAGACGAACGGCAGGATGGTGGCCAGGGACAGCGCCACGCTGGCCAGGTCGATACGCCCGCCCGCGGGGTCGCGGTACTCGGGGAGCAGCAGCGGCCCGGCGATGAGCAGCAGCGCCATGACGGGGATGGCCAGCAGGAACACCGAGCCCCACCAGAACCGCTGCAGCATCAGCCCGCCGACCAGCGGCCCTAGCGCCATGCCGCCCATGAAGCAGCTCATCCAGACGGCGATGGCGGTGCCCATCTGCCGGGGGTCGGGGAACATGTTGCCGAGCAGCGCCATGGTGGAGGGCATCAGCGTGGCCCCGGCGACGCCGAGCAGCGCGCGGGAGACGATCAGCATCTCGGCGCTGGAGGAGTAGGCGGCCGCCACCGAGGCGACGGTGAAGCAGGCCGCGCCGATCAGCAGCAGCTTCCGCCTGCCGACCAGGTCGCCCAGGCCGCCCATGGTGACCAGGAACCCGGCGATGAGGAAGCCGTAGATGTCGGTGATCCACAGCTGCTGGGTGGCGGTGGCGTCCAGCTCTGCGCTCAGATGCGGCAGGGCCAGGTACAGGACGCTCATGTCAAGCGACAGCAGCAGGGTGGGCAGGGCCAGCACGGCCAGTCCGGCCCACTGGCGCGGGCCGGCGCGCACGGCTCCGGCCTCGGGGGTGGTGTCCATCGGAGATCCCTCCTTCGGCATTGCCCCCGGCCGGCGGATCCGACGGCGCGGCCGGAGGGTCGTTGTCAGGTCGGCGTTCCGGTGCGCACGCCCCCGCGGTGCTCCCGCGGCGACATGCGCACCGGCCAGTCTCCCGGCGGCGCCCCCCTCCGCGCTTCCGCCAGACTGCGCTCTTTTCCGATCTCCGCCGTGGCAGCCCCCGCCGTACGGCGAACCCGGCTAGTCGATCGAGCCCGCGGAGCTCGCGGTGCCGGCCGGCACCGGCGCCGGCGCGGGCGAAGCCTCCTGGACCTCACCGCGGGGGGCGCGGGTCCTGCGGGAGCCGCTCCACCAGCGCATCGCGGGCCTCTCCACCAGCGTGTGCAGCGCCCACCCGGCGACGATGTTGGCGACGATCATCCCGAGGATGAGCGCGGTGCCGCCCACGACGCCGTAGCCGGCCTGCCCGAAGAGCTTGGGGAGCAGGTAGAACAGGATGAAGGACTGGGTCAGGTAGAAGGCGAAGGAGATGTTGCCCAGCCAGACCATCGGCCTGCTGCCGAACACGGTGCGGGTGCCGCCGATGTTCGTCACGGCCAGGGAGCCGATCGCCACGGCGAACGGAACCGCCGAGACGAGCGTCTGGTTGAACGGGGCGGGGGCCACCAGCGCGGCGGCGTAGCCGACCATCATGAACAGCACGACGGGCACGACGCCGATCCGCGGCCACCGGCCGCTGATGACGAGGCGGGCGACGATCATGCCGAGCACGAACTCGACCAGGCGGGCCGGCGGGAACATGTAGCTGAACCAGAACTGCGGCAGCGACTGCGGCTCACCGGGGTAGGTCGGGGAGTCCGGGATGAGGTAGACGGTGATGAGGCAGAGCGCGGCCATCGCGGCGACCGTGACGACCGCCCACAGCCACAACCGGTTCTCGGCGATCTTCCTGATCGGGATGATCAGCAGGGGGAACAGCAGGTAGAAGAACATCTCCGGGCCCAGCGACCAGGCCGGCATGTTGGCCCCGCCCCACAGCGCCGGGTCGGGCGAGAAGGAGTTGACCAGGAAGAGGTTCGGCAGGCCCCAGTACGGCGTGTAGGCCCCCGCGAACAGGATCATGGCCAGCGCCCAGGTGACCGCGTGGTTGGGGAAGATCTTCACGACGCGGCGGCGCCAGTACGCCAGGACCCGGTCACCCGGGCGGGTGGACCAGGTGATGATGAACCCGCTCAGGAGGAAGAAGAACGACAGGGAGATCTGCCCGCCCGCGGAGAAGAACCACAGCAGGTTCATCGTGAGCCCCTGGTCGCCGTACGGCATCGGGGGGTTGTGGTTTCCGGAGGTCACCGGAAGCACGGCGTGGCAGAGGAAGACCAGCAGTGCGGCGATGATGCGCATCCCCGTCAGCGCTGGCAGATCGGGGCGGCGCTCGGTTGGAGCGCCGGCCTGGCCGGATGACGTTGCCACGGACACCATGGCTCTTCCTTTCTTCTGGGCCGCCCTGGCCGGCGAGTCTGCGGGGCTGCCCTGGCCGGCGAGGTGGGGAACCGGGGGCGGTCGCGGAACGGGGCGACCGGACGGTCACCATGATTCGCGCTCCCCTTCCGGGGACGCATCTCCGCACGTGCTGACAAACGGGCGCCCCCGCTTCACCGGGCGTCGCCGGACGCCCTCGGCCGTCCCGGCGTCGCCGGGCGGCCTCACACGATGTGGACGTCGGGCACGTAGAGGATCCACCGGCCGCCGCGCTCGGCGAACTCCCGCTCCTTGGCCATGATCTCCTCGGCGTGGTTCCAGGCGAACAGCAGCGCGTAGTCGGGGTGGTCCGCCGAGAACGCCTCCGGCGCCCTGACCGGGATGTGCGTCCCGGCGACCAGGCGACCCTGCTTCGACGGCGTGGAGTCGCACACGAAGGGGATGAGGTCCGGGCCGATGCCGCAGTAGTTCGTCACCGTGGTGATCTTCGCGGGCGCGCCGTAGCCGACGATCCGCTTGCCCTGGGCGTGCAGGTCCCGCACCAGCGCGGTGAGGTCGTCGCGGACGGTCCGCGCCCGGCGGGCGAACTCCTCCAGGGTCGCGTGCTCGCCGAGCCCCTGGGCGGCCTCCTTCTCCAGCAGCTCGCCCACCCGGGGTGAGACCGGCCGCGCCCCCGCCGGAGCCAGGGTGTAGCGCATCGAGCCGCCGTGGATCTCCATGGGCCGGGCGTCGACGAGTTCGAGGCCGAAGCGCTCGGCCGCCGCCTGGATCGCCCGGACGGAGAAGACGAACGAGTGCTCGTCGTAGAGGATGTCGAAGGCGGTCTTCTCGACGACGCTGCCGAGGTAGGGCTCCTCGAAGACGAACACCCCGGTGCGGGCCAGCAGCAGGGCGGCGCCGCGGAGCACCGAGGCCAGGTGCGAGATGTGCGCGATCACGTTGGCCCCGAACATGACGTCCGCGGGGCCGTGCTCGGCGCGGATCCGCTCCGCGGTCCCCTCGTCGAAGAACTCCGGGAGCACCCGGACGCCCTTGGCCCTCGACATCTCGGCCACCTGCCGGGACGGCTCGACGCCCAGGTGGCGCACGCCGGCCCGCGCGATCCTGGCGAGCATGACCCCGTCGTTGCTGCCGATCTCGACGGCGAACGGGTCGGGGCCGGTCAGCTCGGTGTCGAGGAACCCCTGGGCGATCTCCTCGAAGTGCCGCCGGTGAATGGCCGACCCGGAGGCGTGGTAGGGGTATTCATCGTGATACCGGACTTCCTGCGGGATGTCCTCCAGCAGCTGGACCATCGTGCACACGTCGCACATTCCGACGACCAGCCGATAGAAGAACTCGTCCGCCGTCTCCCCCGGCCGAGGGAAGGCGTTTCCACGGGGGTGGCGCCCGAGGTCGATCGACCCCTTGACGGTTCCGCCACAGATTCGACAGGGATTATGCATGACCCGACGTTAACACCGGGCGACACGGGCCCTTTATCGGTGATTGCGCTGGCCAACCCCTCTTTTCCGGGGAATTCCGGTGATTCTTCCGGGGTTTTCCAGAGGGGTCTCCAGGGATTTTCAGGGGTTTTCAGCGGCGCCCGGGAAACGCCACCCGGGTCTCACCAGCCGGACTTGATCGTCTCGGCGATGTGCGACCGCTCCTCCGGCGTCAGCCACCAGCCGACCGGGATGTTGACCACCCGGTCGTGGACCGCGTCCACGCCCGGCAGCGGCGTCCTGGCGTCCGCCACGCAGCCGTGCTCGTCGTTGCGGCGGCAGACCACGCTCACGGTGACGCCCGCGCCGGCCATCTTGCGCATGAAGGACGCGCGGTCGTCGACCTTCACCGGGTACAGCCAGAACGACGACTCAAGCCCCTCGGGCCGCGCGGTGAGCTCCAGGCCCGCCACGCCGGCCAGCTCCGCGTCGTAGAACGCCGCGTTCAGCCGGTGCAGCCGGACCCGCTCGTCCACCGTCTCCAGGTTCGCCAGCCCGATCGCCGCGTTGATCTCGTTCATGTAGAAGTTGTAGCCCCACTCGGCCACGTCGTAGTCGGCGTTCACCCGGTCGGCGTCCCGGTCGATGCCGAAGAAGCGCAGCCGGCGGGCGCGCAGCAGGGACTCCTCGTCGGGCAGGGTCAGCAGGCCGCCGCCTCCGCAGCTCAGGTGCTTGGTGGCGTGGAAGCTGAAGACGCAGAGGTTGCCGTGGCCGCCCAGCGGCCGTCCGGCGCAGGTGGCCCCCCACGCCTGGGCGCAGTCCTCCACGACCACCGGCCGGAAGCCGTGCTCGGCCTCGGCGTCGTCGAGGATGCGGGCGAGCCGGACAAGGTCCACCGGGAAGCCGGCCCAGTGGACCACCATGATCGCGCGGGTCGCCGGCGTGATCTTCTTCGCCAGGTCGTCCAGGTCGATGTTCAGCGTCGCCGGATCGACGTCCACCCAGGTGAGGCGCATGCCGTTGGCGAGGATGCTCCAGTTGGTGGCCTCGAAGGTGAACGGCGTGCTCAGCACCTCCCCCGGCCCGTCGGGGGCGCCCGGGGCGCCGGCGTAGGCGCCCGCCAGCCGCAGGGCGAGGTGCAGGCCGGAGGTGCCGTTGTTCACCGCGGCGACCCTGGGGTTGCCCACCCGGTCGCCCACGGCGCGTTCGAACTCCTCGACGGCCGGTCCGTGGCCGAACCGGCCGCTGTCGACCACCGCGGTGACGCGCTCGGCCGTGCCGGGCGCGACCGCGGTGCGGAACAGAGGGATCATCGCCGTACGCCGACGAACAGCGACCGTCCCGCCAGCAGGTCGCCCGGCTCCACGCGGACGGGCTCGAAGCCGGCGTGCACGAAGGCCGCCGCGTACTCGTCGCGGCCGAACAGGTTCATCACCTGGGCGTGCTCGAAGTGCCGCACCCCGGCGGCGTCGGCCACGAGGTAGTGGGCCTCCACGCGGACGACGTTCCCGGTGCGCACCGAGGTCGCCAGCCGGGTCACCGTACGGCCCGGCTCGCGGACGATGTCGTCGCCGATGTGGCCGTCGGCGAACCCCTCGCGGAAGTACCACGGCTCGGCGATCAGCACGCCGCCGGGCGCCACGTGCCGGCCCATGGCGGCGATCGCGGCGTCCAGCTCCGCCTGGGAGGACATGTAGCCGATCGTGCCGTAGAGGCTGCAGACCGCGTCGAAGGTGCGGCCCAGGTCGAAGTCGCGGATGTCCCCCGAGTGGACGGCCACGCCGGGGAGCTTCCCCTGGGCCCGCTCCCGCATCGAGTCGGAGAGCTCGACCCCTTCGACGTGGTCGAACATGGTCCGCAGCGTGACGAGGTGCTCCCCCGTGCCGCAGGCCACGTCGAGCAGCGACGCGGCGTGCGGCGCGCGCTCGCGGATCAGGCCGGCGATGACGGCGGCCTCGGCGGCGTAGTCCTTGCCGCGCCTCTTGTAGAGGAGGTCGTAGATCTCGCTGACCTCCTCACCGTAGACGTTGGCGCCCCGGTGCCCCGGCGCGCTGTCGCCGGAGGTGTTCCTCGCGATGGTGTCAGTGGTCACTGCTCCTCCAACCGGCCCGGACGGTGAACGCCCTGTGTCGTACGGCGCGGCGGCCGGGGCGGGCGGGTCACTCCGCCCGCCCCGGCCGCGTCACACGGGAACGCGCCCCGCGTTACTTGACGCTCTTGAGGTACTCGTCGAGAGCGGTGAAGAAGTAGCCCCAGCCCTCGGTGGCCCGCGGCACCTCGTCCTCGGGCAGGTTGCCCTCCTGCACGAAGGTCAGCTCGGTGCCGCCGGGAGCGTCGGCGAAGGTGACGGTCACCAGCTCCTCGGTGTCGCCGTCCCGCTGCTGGCGGGCCGCCTCCTTCTCGGCGTCGTCGCTCAGGTCGAGAAGGCTGTAGGTCAGCTTCTCGTTCGGCACGACCTCGCGGTAGACGCCGGCGAAGGGAACCTGGGTCTGCTCGTCGACGACGATCGTGGCGCGCCACTCACCGCCGGGGCGGACGTCCATGGAGATCGTGTCCAGCGGGGCGCCCCACCAGTGGGTGAAGTGCTTGGGCTCGGTCCAGGCGGCGTACACCAGTTCCCGCGGCGCATCGAAGGTTCGAGTGATCTCGATCCTGCTCGTCATGTGTCGTCCTTTCTCGGACCTGAGGGAAGAAATGGCTTCTGCACGGATCGAAGCCGGCCCGCCCGGCTCCGCCGTCCGCCGGCGTGTCGAAAGACCCGGATGGGCCGGCTCGCCGTCGTCCCGCGGCCCGTGACAACGGTCACGGCCGGGGATCATGAAGAGCCTATAGGCCCAGCAAGGTACCGGTGGTGCGATTCTCGCCCCGGACCGGCGCTTTTTCTTATTCAGGAATGCTCTCTTGCGTCTCCCATCCGGAGAATCCGCTTCCGCCACCCGGAAACGCCCCCGGTGGGCGGGCGCGCCCGCCCACCGGACCGCAACCCGAAAGATGCGCCGCCCCGAAGACGGGTGTGACGCTGGCGCATGTCGCATCCGCCCACGAGACCGTGAGGACACGCGAAGAATGGGAGTCGTCACCAGCATTCCCGAGCGCCGCCTTTCCCCTCCCTCCCCGCCCGAGCCCGGCCTGACGCCGGAGGAGATGGTGGCGAGGGCCGAGGCCATCGCGCCGTCCCTGGTCGAGCGCCAGGCCGAGACCGAGCGGCGCACCTTCTACGGCGAGGACGTCCACGAGGAGTTCACCCGGGCCGGGTTCTACCGGATCCTGGTCCCCCGCCGGTACGGCGGCTACGAGTTCGGGATCGACACCTTCATGCGGGTGACGATGGCGCTCACCCGGGGCTGCCCCTCGACCGGGTGGATGTACTGCCTCGGCGCGGCGCACGCGCTCGCGGTGGCCACGCTGTTCGAGGAGCGGGTGCAGGAGGAGGTCTTCGGCGACGGGCACTTCATCTGCCCCGCGACCGTCATGCCCGGCGGCACGGCCGAGCCCGCGGACGACGGCGGCTGGGTGCTCAACGGCACCTGGGGCTACTGCTCCGGCTCGCCGTACGCCACGCACTTCATCGGTCACGCGATGGTCGCCCCCGAAGGCGGCGGCGAGCCCGAGCCGGCGATGTTCATCGCCCCCCGCAGCGAGTGGACCCGCCTGGACGACTGGGGCAGGGCGCTCGGGCTGAAGGGCAGCGGTTCGCACAGCATCCGGATCGAGAACGGGCGCATCCCCGCCCACTTCCTCATGCGGACCCACATGAGCCAGGTCAGCGTCACCGAGGGCACGCCCGGCCGCGCGCTGCACGGCAACCCCGAGTACGGCGGCGGCCAGCTCAGCTTCATGGTCATGGAGGACGCCGCCCTGGCCGTCGGCATCGCCCGGGGCGCGCTCGACGCCTACGAGGACCTGATGCGCAGCCGGACCACCCCCTTCCCGCCGATCGTGCCGCGCTCCGAGGACCCCGACTACCAGCTCCGGTACGGCAAGGCCGCCGGCATGATCGCCACGGCCGAGGCCGCGACGCTGGACGCGGTCCGGCAGTGGCGCGAGACCTGCGCCCGGGGCCCGGCCGCCGTCACCCGGGAGCAGGAGCTGCGGATCGCCGGGATCTGCAGCGAGGTGGTGGACCTGTGCTGGCGCGCGGTCGAGCGGCACCTGTACCCGACCGCGGGCTCCAGCGCGGTGCGGAACGGCGAACGCATGGAGCGCATCTGGCGTGACATGTCGATGTTCGTCACCCATGCCGGAGTTTCGACCTTCCTCGCCACCATCGCCCCGCGCGATCTGGCGCGGGTCCGGTTCGGCGTCGAGTGACCCGGCGGAGGCCCGGCCTCCGGCGTTGAGACCGTCCCCGCCGGCCGCATCCGGCGACGCGGGTTGAGACCGCTCCGCGGGCCGCATCCGGCGACGCGGAATGAAGGGAGAAGTCCGTTGACTGAGCTTCAGGACCGCGCGTCCGGCACCGGGAACGCGGAGCCCGCCGGTCCGGCGCGCCGGCAGACGCGCCCGATGACCGGCGCCGAGTACATCGAGAGCCTGCGCGACGACCGCGAGATCTACCTGTACGGCGACCGCGTCAGGGACGTCACCTCGCACCCCGCGTTCCACAACCCGGTCCGGATGACGGCGCGGCTGTACGACGCGCTGCACGACCCGGAGCGGCGCGGCTCCCTCGTGGTGCCGACCGACACCGGCAGCGACGGCTACACGCACAGCTTCTTCACCACGCCGCGCAGCGCCGAGGACCTGGTCGCCAACCAGCGGGCCATCGCCGAGTGGGCGCGGATGAGCTACGGGTGGATGGGGCGCAGCCCCGACTACAAGGCCGCCTTCCTCGGCACGCTCGGCGCCAACGCCGAGTTCTACGAGCCGTTCTCCGACAACGCCCGGCGCTGGTACCGGGAGTCGCAGGAGAAGGTGCTGTTCTGGAACCACGCGATCGTGCACCCGCCGGTCGACCGCAACCGGCCGCCGGACGAGGTCGCCGACGTGTTCGTCCACGTGGAGAAGGAGACCGACGCCGGCCTGGTGGTGAGCGGCGCCAAGGTCGTCGCGACCGGCTCGGCGCTGACCCACTACAACTTCATCGCCCACTACGGCCTGCCGATCAAGGACCGGAAGTTCGCGCTGGTCGCGACGGTGCCGATGGGCGCGCCCGGCCTGAAGCTGATCTGCCGCCCCTCCTACACCGCCACGGCCACCGCCATGGGCAGCCCGTTCGACTACCCGCTGTCGTCGCGGCTGGACGAGAACGACACGATCCTCGTCCTGGACAAGGTGCTCATCCCCTGGGAGAACGTCTTCATCTACGGGCACCTGGGGAAGGTCCAGCTCTTCACCGGCCGCTCCGGCTTTCCCGAGCGCTTCACCTTCCACGGGTGCACCCGCCTGGCGGTCAAGCTGGAGTTCATCGCGGGCCTGCTGATCAAGGCGGTGGAGGCGACCGGCACCAAGGACTTCCGCGGCGTGCAGAGCCGGATCGGCGAGGTGCTGGCCTGGCGCAACCTGTTCTGGGCGTTCTCCGACGCCGCCGCGCGCAACCCGGTCGCGTGGGCGAACGGCGCGGTGCTGCCCAACCCGCAGTACGGCCTGGCCTACCGGTGGTTCATGCAGATCGGCTACCCCCGGGTCAAGGAGATCGTGCAGCAGGACATCGCCAGCGGCCTGATCTACATCAACTCCAGCGCCGACGACTTCAAGAACCCCGACGTCCGCCCCTACCTCGACAAGTACCTGCGCGGCTCGGGCGGCATGGAGGCGGTCGAGCGGATCAAGGTCATGAAGCTGCTGTGGGACGCGGTCGGCACCGAGTTCGGCGGCCGGCACGAGCTGTACGAGCGCAACTACGCCGGCAACCACGAGAACACCCGGGTCGAGCTGCTGGCCGCGCAGACGGCGAACGGGCAGGTGGACGGCTACAAGGCGTTCGTCGAGGAGTGCATGTCCGAGTACGACCTGGACGGCTGGACCGTCCCGGACCTGTCGTCCTTCGACGACCTGCGCCAGGTCCGCGGCGCCATGTTCGACCTCTGACGGCGGCGACGCGGACCGGCGCCTCCCGGTGAGGCCCGGCCGCCGGCTCCGTCCCCCCCTTCCGGCCCGGCCCCCCTCCGGGGGCCGGGCCGGACGCGGTCCGGAGGCCGGGATCGGCCCGGACACGGTCCGGGGGCCGGGCCGGACGCGCTCGGAGAGGGCTCGCGGAAGAGCCGCACGCCGGCCGCGCTCAGCGGGAGGACACGCGGGCGAACCACCCGCCGGCCGCGGCGCACAACACGGCCGGCAGCAGGAGTGCGGCCGCCGGGCCCGCCGGGGCGCCGAGGCCGGTGAGGGCTCCCATGGCGGCGACGCCGAGGGTCGCCCCTGTCTGGCGGGCGGCGTTGAGCACGCCTCCCGCGGACCCGGCCGTGCCCTCCGGGGCCGCGCCGATGACCGCGGCGGCCAGGGCCGGCAGGACGAACGACACCCCGAACCCGGTGAGCAGCAGCCCGAGGGCGAGCACGCCGTACCCGGCGCCCGCCCAGGCGGCCCAGCCGAGCACCGCGCCGCCGGCGGTCAGCAGCGCCGCACCGGCCGTGATGGGCGCCCGCGGGCCCCGGCGGGCCACGATCCGGCCGGTCAGCGGGGGTTGAGCGCGAACGGCAGGGTCA
The DNA here is from genome assembly GCF_050942225.1 of Streptosporangium sandarakinum. Lineage (NCBI taxonomy): Bacteria > Bacillati > Actinomycetota > Actinomycetes > Streptosporangiales > Streptosporangiaceae > Streptosporangium > Streptosporangium sandarakinum. The sequence goes on along the minus strand of NZ_CP192034.1, from coordinate 3,156,062 downwards.
GCGGCAGGAACGCCAGGCCGCTGGCGATCGGGCCGAGATGGTGGTCGTGCCGCAGCAGCAGCGGCAGCACGAACAGGTCGCCGGTGAGGGCGAAGTTCACCGCCGCCCCCACCGCGAGGCCGGTCCGCACGCCCCGGCCGCGCAGCAGCGCCGGGTCGAGGACCGGCGCGGCACTGCGCCGCTCCCGCAGCGCGAACGCGGCCCCGGCGAGCACGGCGGCCACCGCGGAGACGGCGACGTGGGCCCAGGACTCCGAGCCCGCGGCGATCAGCGCGTCGGTCAGCAGCGCCAGGGTGGCGCAGGCCGCGAGCTGCGCCGTCCAGTCGACGCGCCGTTCGCCGCGCGGGCAGGCCACCGCCCGCCCGGCGGTCGTGGCCAGCACCAGCAGCGCGAGCGGCACGTTGACCAGGAAGATCGCCCGCCAGCCGGCCAGCTCGACCAGCGCGCCGCCGGCGATCGGGCCCGCGGCGACCGCGGCCCCGCTGACGGCCGCCCAGGTCGCCACGGCGCGGGTGCGGCGGGCCGGATCCGGGTACAGCCGCGCGATCATCGCCATCGAGGCGGGCACGCAGGCCGCCGCCGCGGCGCCGAGCACCGCGCGCACCCCGACCAGCGCCCACAGCGCCGGCGCGAGGGCGCACAGCAGCGAGCCGAGACCGAAGACCGCGACCCCGGCGCGGAAGACGCGGTGCGCGCCGTGGCGGTCGGCGACCGCGCCGGCCGTCAGCAGCAGGGCGCCGAAGACGACGGTGTAGCCGGTGGTCGCCCACTGCAGGCCGGCGACCGAGGTGTGCAGCGAGGCGGCCAGGTCCGGCTCGGCGACCGACAGCACGGTCATGTCGAGCAGCACCATGAAGTATCCGAGCGAGATTCCCAGGAGCGCGACCGGGTGCTCGGGACGTCCGGACCGGGCGGTGGGGCCGCCGGGAGGGGATTCGACAGTGGTCATGGGGACCAACTGTCCGGTTCCCGGCTTCCCGGCTCCACCGGGCCGTCCGTACACTCCGTTCGGGAATTCCGAACGGAGCGGGCGATCGGGGGACGGCGTGGAGCTACGCCAGTTGCGGACCTTCGAGGCGGTGGTACGCGGCGGCACGGTGACCGACGCGGCCAACGAGCTGGGGCTGGCGCCCTCCACCGTCTCCGAGCAGATCCGCGCGCTGGAGAGGTCGCTGGGCGTGCCGCTGTTCGAGCGGACCGCGCGGGGGATGCGGCCGACCGGCGCGGGCGAGCGGATGCTGCTCTGGGCCCGGCGGCTGCTGGACGCCGCCGAGCAGGCGCGCTGCGAGGTGGCCGGGCGGCCGAGGGTGCTGCGGCTGGGCGCGCTGGAGACCATCGCCGCCACGCTCGTCCCCCGGGTGCTGGCCCGGCTCGCCGAGCGCCGCCCCGGCCTGGCCCTGGAGGTCGCCTCCGCGGTGAGCCGGGACGAGCTGCTCTCCGGGGTCGCCGGCGGGCGGCTGGAGGCGGCGCTGCTGCTGGACACCGGGGACGCGCTGGGCGACCTCGGCTTCCCGCCGCCGGCCGAACCCCTGACGTTCCTCGACCTCGACCCCGTCCCGCTCGCCCTGGTCGCCGCGCCCGGCCACCGGCTGGCCGGCCGCTCCCCGTGCCGCCCGGCGACCTGGCCGGTGAGCGGCTGCTGGTCAACGTGCCGGCCTGCTCCTTCTGGATGGCCGCCGACCGGATCCTCGGGCCGGGCCCGGAGCGGGTCCGGGCCGGCGGGGTCGCGGTGATGCGGGCCTGGGCCGAGCGGGGCCTGGGGATCGCGCTGCTGCCGGAGTTCGCCGTGGCGGAGGCGCTGCGGTCCGGCGCGCTGACCCGGCTCGGCCTGGCCGTCCCGGACCTGCGGCTGCGGCTGGTCTGGCGCGGCGACCGGGAGGACCTGCCCGGCCTGCGCGACGTGCTGTACGCCGCCGCGGCCTGACCGCCGCGCCGTACCGTGCGCCGTCTCCTTGACGGCCGGGCGCCGCGGCGCCCGGAGGTACGGCGGGCGGCGGGTCAGCCGGTGACGGGGGCGGGGGCGGTGCCGGAGGCGACGTCCACGCCGGCCGCGCGGCGGGTCTCCTCGTCCTCCAGCATGATGTACGGGTCGTTCATCTCCACCCAGCCCAGGCCGGGCGGGCAGCGGTCGTAGCCGAGGAGCCGCCTGACCTCCTCGGGGTAGGCCAGCACCTTCTCCCTGGGCACCGCGAGATACTGGTTCTCCTCCTGGCGGAGGTTGCCCAGGTCCAGCGAGATGGTCATGCCGGTGCGCGGCACGGCGGTGACGTTGCGGCCGCCGCCGTGGTAGACGCCGCCCAGCCAGATGAGGCACGACCCGGCCGGCATCTCGGTGGGGATGGCCTCCTCGGCCTTCGGTGCGCGCTCGTCGTCCCAGTGGTGGCTGCCCGGGATGACCAGGGTGCCGCCGTTGTCGGCGGTGAACTCGCTCATCGCGAGCATCATCTGCACCCGGCTGGTCGAGCCCGGGTGCGAGCGCAGGTGCAGCGCGTCGTCGCGGTGCAGGGGCTGCTTGCCCTGGCCCTGGTGGATCTGGATCAGCTGCGTGGCGCTGATCTGGATGGTGGGGATCATCTCCTGCCGGGACCGGCCGATCCACATGGGGATCGGCCGCTGCATGATGGCGCGGGCCGCCCCCAGGTAGAGGCGCTGGGTGACCACCGGCGTCAGGCGCGTGGTACGGGCGAACAGCGAGGACACCCGCCTGGTCCGCAGCCCGTCGTACCAGTTGTCGCTGTAGGAGTGGGACTCCAGGCACGGCCCGAGGTCGTCCCACAGCCCGGCGAGGGTCTCCTGGTCGACGAAGTCCTCGACGACGACGGCCCCGTCCCGTTCCAGGATCTCGACGACATCGTCGAGATCGGCGTCCGGCCTCACCCTGATCAGGCCAGCCATGGTGAACCGCCTTTCTCCGCGATCCGTTTCCGTGCTCGTTTCCGTGCTCGGTACGGCCGGCGGGCGGGCGGCCCGCCGGCCCGTGCCCGCCGTACGGCCGTCCCCCGGCCTCGCGGCGGGCGGGCGGTCGTACGGCGGGCCGGCCCCTCAGCGCAGCTCGACGTCGCTTCGGGTGACGGCGCCGACGAACTCACCGCGGGACAGCGCCGCGGCCACCAGCTCGATGTCGTCGGCCATGTAGCGGTCGTGGCTCAACGTCGGCACCAGCGACCGCACCGCGTCGTAGGTCGCCCGGCCCGCCGGGCTGAGCCGGTCGTAGCGGCCGGACACGTCCACCGCCTGCGCCGCGGCGAGGAACTCCACCGCGAGGATCCTGGTGTTGTTCTGCATGACCCGTCGCGCGTTGCGGGTGGCGATCAGGCCCATGCTGACGACGTCCTGGTTGTCGCCGTTGGACGGCACGCTCTGGGTGCTGGCCGGGCCGATGGTGCGGTTCTCGGCGACCAGCGCGGTCGCCGGGTACTGGGCTCCGGCGAACCCGCTGTTGAGGCCCGGGTCGCCCGCGACGAGGAACTCCGGCAGGCCGTTGCTGAGGTGCCGGTTGAGCAGCCGGTTGGTGCGGCGCTCGGAGAAGACGCCGAGCTGGGTGAGGGCGATGGTGAGGAAGTCCATCGCGAAGGCGACCGGCTGGCCGTGGAAGTTCGCCCCGTGGAAGACCTCCTGGCCCTCGAAGACCAGCGGGTTGTCGTTGGAGGAGTTCAGCTCGGTCTCCAGCACGCCCGTCACGTGGTACAGCGTGTCGCGGACGGCGCCGACGACCTGCGGGATGGCGCGCAGCGTGTAGGCCTTCTGCAGGTAGACCTCGGTACGGTGCACACCGCCGTCCGCGTCCTCGTGCGAGCCGCGCCGGGAGGCCTCGCGCGACTTCAGGGCACGCAGGCGGTCGGGGTCGGCGCTGAGCGCGCGGCGCAGGTCGCTGTGCTCGACGGCCAGCTCGCTGCCGCGCAGCAGGGCCCGCATGTTCGCCGCGCTGTCGATCTGGCCCCGGTGCGGGCGGGCGATGTCGTGCCCCTCGGCCCCGAACGGGCTGGTCGAGCTCTGCAGGACCTCGCAGATCAGGGCGGTGACGATCTCGGCCTGGCGGATCTGGTCCATGGCGCGCCCGGCCAGCAGGCAGCCCACGCCGGTCATCGCGGAGGTCCCGTTGATCAGCGCGAGCCCCTCCTTGAACCGCAGCTGCAGCGGCTCGATGCCGAACTCCCGCAGGACCCGCGCGGTCTCGACGCGGCGGCCCTCGCGCAGGACGTATCCCTCGCCGATGAGGGTGGAGGCGACGTGCGCGAGCGGGGCCAGGTCGCCGCTCGCGCCGAGGGAGCCGATCTCGGGGATGGCGGGGGTGATGCCCAGGTTGAGGTAGAGCGCGAGGCGCTCCAGCAGTTCGGGACGCACCGCCGAGTAACCCTTGGACAGGGCGTTCAGCCGGGCCGCGACGACCGCCCTCGCCTCGTCCTGGGCGAAGGTCGGGCCGACGCCCGCGCTGTGGCTGCGGACCAGGTTGGTCTGCAGCTCCACCTCCTTGTCGGTGTCGACCAGCATGTAGATCATCTCGCCGTAGCCGGTGGTCACGCCGTACACGGGGATGCCCTGCCGGATGATGTCCTCGAACATTCCGCGGTTGGCCGCGGCCTTGGACAGCGTCTCGGAGGAGACGACGCAGGCGGCGCCGTCCTCGGCGACCTGCCGCACGGCGGCGATGTCCAGGGTCTCGCCATCGAAGTCGACCGACGTTTGGGTCTCGACCAGAGTCAAGTTTCTCACCTCGCCAGAGAGGGGCTAACGGCTTCAGCGGGTACGGTTTGTGCGTCGACCGGGGCGGCCGTGCGGTGCGCGGGACGTCGGATCGCGACGTGAATTCCCCCACGGCAGCGAATTACGGCCGAAAATGGCGGTCGATGTTCCGCGTGGAACGGCGTCGGCCGAATTCCGGCGTGAATACCGGGGAGTCTCGGCGGTGTCGTCGCCGGCGACTCCCGCGGCATACGGGATATGCGCGGTCCTCACCACGACATCGTCACTTCCGGGCGTCGCCCGGTGCATCTTCTGGCGTGCTGGCCCCCGGGCGCGCCGCCCGCCACGCGGCGCCGCGCCCGGGACTCGCCCTGTTCTCCCTGGTCATTCGATGATGAGCGATCCCGGAGCCGCCGGCATGCGGAACGGGTGACAGGAAGTGGCCGACGAAGGGCAACATGTTGCCTCCGCCGCGCCTTGCCGTAAAGCCCCGCCGATCGCAGAGTTTCCGTATGAGAGAAAACCAGCGCATTATGGAATCGCTTCGGAAGTCCTGCGACGGGACCACCTGGGACTAGCCACGGCCCCGGCGTCGATGAGATTTCGTGGTCCGGCCGGTCTCGGTGGCCGGGTCGCGAAAGCGCGGGGCCATTGCCGATCTTTCAGGTGTCCACGCCGAAGGATCGGCACGGGAGCCGCGCCCGTGCCCTCGCCCTCCCCGATCGCCCCGTGTCCTGACCTGCTCACCGCCACGGCAAGGAACAAGGGCTTTCTCACCGCCGATGGCCGTCCCACTGTTCCTCGACCCCGTGCGCCGTCCACGGCCGGAGCTTGCCGGGGCCGGGTCGATCGTGGCGTCGCCCGGCCGCCCGCCCAGCCGCTCCATACGATCGGGCAGCGGCTCCGGGATCCATTCGCCCACTTGACGCGCTCCCCGGCCTGAAGTCCGGGGATTCAGCCCGTGCCGCATCGCGCGGCACCTCTGAGGCTTCCTGCTTCGTCGACCCGCGCCACCTCAAGCGGTGGTCTCACCGGGTCTCCACAGGCGTTTAGCCTGTCCGCCCGTCCGGCGGCCAGGATGTTGAGCGCCGCGTTGACGTCCCGATCGTGGGCCGTCCCGCAGGCGCAGATCCACGATCGGACATTCAGCGGCATCGACTCGGCGACGGTGCCGCACGCCGAGCAGAGCTTCGACGATGGGAACCAGCGGTCGATCTTGGCGAAGGTCCGCCCGTACCGGGCGGCTTTGTACTCCAGCATGGTCACGAACTGTGACCATCCGGCATCGTGGACGCTCTTGGCCAGCCTCGTGCGCGCCAGGCCCTTCACTGACGGGTTCTCCACGTACACCGCTTGGTTGTCACGGATCAACGCGGTGGAGAGCTTGTGAGCGAAGTCCCGGCGCGCGTCGGCCACCCGGGCGTGCGCCCTGGCGACCTTCAACTTGGCCTTCTTGCGGTTGTTCGACCCCCTCGCCTTGCGGCTGAGGGCCTTTTGCGCCTTACGGAGCTTCTTCGCCGCCCGGCGCAGGAAGCGCGGGTTGTCGATCTTCCGGCCGTCGGAGGCGACCGCGAAGTGCGTCAGCCCCAGGTCGATGCCGACCTCGGCGGCGACCCGTGGAAGCGGCTCTTTGAACGCCTCCACGACGAAACTCGCGAAGTACCTCCCGGCCGCGTCCTTGATCACCGTGACGCTGGACGGCTCGGACGGCAGATCCCGCGACCAGCGCACCGCCACGTCCCCGATCCTCGGCAGGCGGAGTTTCCCGCCCGCCGTGACGGTGAACCGGGCGTTCTTCGTGAAGCGGATCGCCTGCCGCCGGTCCTTCGCCGTCCTGGCGCCCTACGCCCGATGGGCCGAGCGGCAAGAGCGGGAAGGTCAGGACACGCTCGCGCCCTGGCGGGCACTCCGGCCGCGGGCCTTCACCTCCGGCCCGAGGCCGGAGCACCGACCCGCATTTCGGTAGCCGCCCTTCACCGGTCCGGCGAAACAGCGCACCGGATCGTGAGGCCGGCGCGTCGCCTGACGTTTTCAGCAGTCGCTTCGTCGGACTAGTGGGACGCCGGGTCGCAAGGCTCGAACACCGCTGAGATCGAGAAGAGAAGGCCTCACCATGTCCACACCCGCACACCGCACACCCAGCAAGGTCGTCGTCATCGGTGGCGGTTACGCCGGAACACTCGCGGCCAACCGTCTGCGGATGCGCACCGACGTCGATATCACCGTGGTCAACTCCCGCCCGGAGTTCGTCGAACGAGTCCGGCTGCACCAGTTCGTGGCCGGCACCGGCGAGGCCACGGTGGACTACGGCACGCTGCTCGGCGAAGGCATCCGGTTGGTCGTCGACAGCGCCGCGCGTATCGACGTCGCCGCCCGCGCGGTACGGCTGGCGTCGGGCCGCGCACTGGACTACGACCACGTCATCTACGCGGTCGGCAGCACCGGGGCGATACCGTCGTCGGTGCCCGGCGCGGCCGAGTTCGCGCTCGGCGTCGCTGAACTCGAGTCCGCGCGGCGCCTGCGCGCCAGGCTGGAGGAGTTGCCCCTGGACGCTCCGGTCACCGTGGTCGGCGGCGGATTGACCGGCATCGAGACGGCCGCCGAGCTGGCCGAGCAAGGACGCGCGATCACGCTGGTGTGCGGCCGGACCCTGGCGCCGTCATTCGGCGCACCGGGTCGCCGAGCCGTGGCCAAATGGCTGTCCCGGCACGGTGTCGTGGTGCTCGAGCCCGCCGTGGTGAGCGAGGTCCGGCCGGATGCGGTCGTCTTCGCCGACGGTGCGGTGCGTGCGAGCGCGCTGACCATCTGGGCGGGCGGGTTCGGTGTGCCGGGGCTGGCGGCCGCGAGTGGGTTGCAGACCGATGCGCTCGGCCGGCTGCTCACCGACGAGACGCTGACCAGCGTCGACGACGACCGCATCGTCGCGGCCGGGGACGCCGCTTCACCGTCGGGCCGGCCTCTGCGGATGAGCTGCTACGCCGCCGGGCCGCTCGGGGCGCAGGCCGCCGGCACCGTGCTGAGCCGCATAGCGGGAACCGAACCGGCGATGATCAGCCTGGCCTTCTCAGGGGCGTGTGTCAGCCTCGGCCGGCGCGCTGCCGTACGACAGCTCGCCCGCAAGGACGACCGCCCGGTGAACGCCTACGTCGGCGGCCGCATGGGCGCGGCGATCAAAGAGGTGACCTGCAAGTTCGCGGTGTCGAGGATCCGCCGCGAGGCCCGTAGGCCGAATTCCGTCATTTGGCTGAAGGGCGGCTCGCGTCCCGGGCAGTCGGCCCCCGCTCCGCGCGGGGCCGCCTCCCCATGACCACCGACGGGCATGCCGAGCCCGCGGTCGACACCAGGATGACCGCCAGATGACGCTGCACCTCATGCGGGTCACGCCGATCGGGAGCCTCCGACGATCTTCGCACCGGTGTGACCGGCGAGAAGTCTTTCAAGGGCTCGGGGGGCACTGCTGGGGCACGGTGAAGAAGGTTTCCAGGACGGGGGCGAGGACGGCCGGGTCCACGGCGTGGCTCTGGCCCTCCAGGGTGAGGTGCCGTGCCCCGGGCAGGACTGCGGCGAGCGCCCTCGCGCCGGTGCGTAGATAGTCCCTGCTCCGGCCGCCGTCCGCGACGAGGACGGGGGCGGTGACGCAGCTCCACCTGTCGGCCGGCAGCGGCCTGCCCGCCATGGTGGTCCGCATGACCGCGCCGTCGTAGGCGAGGGTGTGGGCCACGGCCTCGAACGCCCGCCAGCCGGCCGTGCTCCGGCTGCGGGCGACGGCCTCGGCGGGAACGCCCGCGGCCCGGGTCATGAAGAACTCCACGGCCTCGCCCCGCCGTCCCCGGGCCACCAGCCCGTCGAGCCTGGTCACGTAGTCCTCGGGCAGCGGCGGGCGGGTGGCGTCCACGACGAACGGCGGCTCGTACAGCGCCAGCCTCGCGATGCCGGGCAGCCGGCGGGCCGCGTCGAGGGCGATGACCGCGCCGGAGGAGAACCCGCACACGAACACCGATCCGCCCGCCTCGGCGATGACGGCCTCCAGGTCCTCGACCTCCCGGGCGACCGCGTAGGGGGCGGTGTCGCCGCTGTCACCCCGGCCCCGGCGGTCGTAGCGGTAGACGGTGAAGCGCGGCGCCAGCAGCTCGGCCAGCCGCTCCCCTACCGGGTCGAGGGACCGGTGGCGCAGCGCCCCGCTCACCAGGACGACCGGCGGCCCCTCGCCGCGGCGGTCGAACGCGATGCCGGTGCCGTCACTTGAGATCACACGCTGCATGGGATCGCCTTTCTCGCCTTCGCCGGCCTTCTCACCGGGTGCGCCCCGCGCCCCGCCGTACGGCCGGCGGGGTGCGGGGCGGGGCCGTCGCACGGAGGGGCGGGCGGCGCGGGCGGGACGCCGTGGCCGCGGCGGGTCAGTGGGAGCCCGGCTCGGCCGGGGGGATGTTGTGGTTGAGGCGGAAGAAGTTGTCGGGGTCGTAGGTCCGCTTCACGTCCCGCAGCCGCCGGTGGTCGCCGGGCGTGTAGGCCGTCTCGGCCCTGGTGGTGTCGCCCAGGAAGTTCAGGAACGTCCGGTCGCCGGAGTGCGGGCGCAGCACCCGCGAGACCTGCGGGTCGCAGGCGTCCAGGACGACCGACAGCTGCGCCGTACGGTGGCCCACCGGGCCCGCGTCGGGCCCGGCGTCGGTCATCGCGCCGCCCCAGTGGCGGACCTCCACCATGGTGACGGGCGAGTCGGGCCGCCCGACGACGGCCGCCACCGCCTCGATCACATCGTCGGGCAGGGTCTCCAGGAGGTTGAAGTCGCGGGGCGCGATGCCGCCCATCTCCGCCTGGGCGAACGTCGTGGTCCGCAGGTCGTCCAGCAGCACCGGCCCGGCCGTCTCGGTCAGGGGGCGCAGCGCGGCGCGGGCCTCCTCGGCCTCGCCCGCGTACATGACGCGCAGCCCGAGGACCCACCTGTCCCGCAGCGGCGCGGGGGTCTCCGGGGCGTCGGGGAACCGGGCCAGCAGGATCGAGGTGCTCAGCTCGCGGGGGGCGTCGGCCATCCACTCGCGGTAGCGGGTCAGCGTCTCGGCGGCCCGGTCGGCCGTGAAGTAGAGGGCGCCGGCGTGGACGCGGGCGACGGGGTGGAGCCGGAACTCCAGGGAGGTCACCACGCCGAAGTTGCCGCCGCCGCCGCGCAGCGCCCAGAACAGGTCGGGGTTCCGGTCGGGGCTCGCCGTCACCAGCCGGCCGTCGGCCGTGACCATCTCGGCGCGCAGCACGCTGTCGGAGGCGAAGCCGTACCCGCGGGCCAGCCAGCCGATGCCGCCGCCGAGGGTGTAGCCGGTCACGCCGACCGTCTGGTGCGAGCCGGCCAGCGGCGCGAGGCCGAACGGCTCGGCGGCGGCGATCACCTCCGCCCACGTGGTGCCGGGGCCGACGCGGGCGATCCGGCGGTCCGGGTCGACCAGGACGGAGTCCATCCTCCCGGTTCTGAGGAGGACGCCGCCGTCGGAGGCGACGTAGGTGCCGTGCCCGGTGGCCTGGACGGCGAAGGGCAGGCCGTGCTCGCGCGCGGTGAGGATCGCGGCCCGCACGTCGGCGGGGTCGTCCGCCTCGGCGATCAGCGCCGGCCGCGGGTCGATGTCGGCGTTGGGGGCCTCGCGCTGCTCGTCGTATCCGGGGTCTCCCGGCAGGAGGACCGCCCCGCCGAACTCCTCACGCAGGCGGCGCGCGGCTTCGGGGCCGCCGCCGGGCGCGGCGTCGCGAACCCGGTACGGCCGGCTCTGGACCTGCTGGCTCATCTCGAACCCTTTCGTCTCTCGTGTGTGGAGCGGACGTCTCGCGTGTGCCAGCCGCCCGGCGTCTTCGGTGAGCCGCGTCCGGCTTCGACCAGCATCCTGCGCGCGTACCCCCTCGGTCATCCGTGAAGACCACGGATTCGGCACGCAAAGACCACTGATCGCGGCACCGATGGGTGATGATGTCGAGGTGACGACAACGGGGCCAGGTGAGGTGTCGGCGCGCGAGGCGGAGGTTCTGGAGGCGCTCGGCGCGCGGCTGTCCAACTCGGAGATCGCGAGCAGGCTGCACATCTCGGTGCGGACCGTCGAGAGCCATGTTTCCTCGCTGCTGCGCAAGTACGGCGTCGCCGACCGGCGGGCGCTGGCCGTGCTCGCCGGCGGGGCGGCGCCGCCCGAGGCCGCCCTACCGGGGAGGACGGCGGCCCCGCCGGGGCGGATGGCGGGCCTGCCTGCGGCGCTGACGTCGTTCGTGGGCCGCGAGCGGGAGCGCGCGGCGGTCCTGGCGGCGTTCGGCGAGTCCCGGCTGGTGACGCTGCTGGGGCCGGGCGGGGTCGGCAAGACCCGCCTGGCGGCGGTGGTCGCCGGGGACGCGGCGCCGTCGTTCCCGGCGGGCGGTGCGTTCGTGGACCTGGTCCCGGTGGGCGGGGGCTTCGTCGCGCAGGCGGTGGCGGCGGCGCTCGGCGTCACCGAGCGTCCCCGGCAGCCGCTGGAGGACGCCGTCGCCGAACGGCTCGGCCGGGGCCGGTCGCTGCTGGTCCTCGACAACTGCGAGCACCTGCTCGACGCGGTGGCCGGGTTCGTGGAGCGGACCCTGTCTGTCTGCCCCGGCGCGAGAGTGCTGGTGACCAGCCGCGAGCGGCTGGGCGTGCCGGGAGAGAGGATCGTGCCGGTCGCGCCGCTGCCGGTGGCGTCCGACGCCGAACGGCTCTTCCTCGACCGCGCCGCCGCGGCCGATCCGGGGTTCACCGCCGATCCCGCCGTGATCGCCGAGCTGTGCGCCCGGCTGGACGGCATGCCGCTGGCCATCGAGCTGGCCGCGGCGCGCAGCGCCTCCCTGGGCGCCGACGGTCTGCTGGCCACCCTCGACGACGTCCTGCGGCTGCTCGCCGGCGGGCGCGGGGCGGTCGAGCGGCACCGCTCGCTGCGCGCGGTGATCGGCTGGAGCCACGACCTGCTCGGCGAGGAGGAGCGGACGCTGTTCCGGCGGCTGGCCGTCTTCACGGGCGGGTTCGATCTCGACGCCGCCGTCGCCGTGACGCGTGGCGGGGGCCGGGGTCCGGTCGCCGACGTGCTGGGCCGCCTGGTGGACAAGAGCCTGGTCGTCCGGCGGGGCGGGGAGAGCAGGTGGCGGCTGCTGGAGACGGTCCGCGCCTTCGCCGCGGACCGGCTCGCGGCGGCGGGCGAGACGGACGAGACGCGGCGGCGGCACCTGGAGTGGGCCGCGGCTACCGCGGCGGCGCTGGAGGACCGGACGGCGGACGCGACGGCGCTCCCGGATCCGCGGGCGGGCGGGTGGCGCGACGACTTCGACGCCGTCGCCGACGACCTGCGCGCCGCGCTGGCGGGGTCGCCGCCCGGTCCCGGCGCGGTGCCGCACCGGCTGGCGCGCGCGCTGGGCCGCCTGTGCTACGCGCGGCGGTTCCTGACCGAGTCCCTGGACCACTACCGGGAGGCGGCCGAGCGGGCCCCCGATCCGGGTGAGGCCGCCCGCGACCTGCGCAGCGCGGCCGACGGCGCGCACGCCGTGGCCCCGGCTGGCCACCACGCCTTCGAGTCGCTGCTCGCGTCGGCCGATCGGGCGCGCGCCGCGGGCGACGGCGACGCCGTGGCCGTGGCGCTGGCCGCCGCGGTGATCACCGCGAACCGGTTCTCCGCGGGTTTTCCCGCCGAGGTCCCGCACGAGCGGCTGTCCGCCCTGCTGGAGGAGGCGGCCGCGGCCGGCGACCGGGGGATCCCGTCGTGGCGGCGCTGCTGGCGGCGGCGGCCGCGTGGAACGCGGGCCGGGAGAAGATGGCTCCGGACCCGGTCCTGGCCGCGGCCGCCGCCGAGGCCGCGCGCGCCGCCGGCGACCCGGTGCTCGTCAGCGCGGCCCTCGACGCGGTGAGCACCGCCGCCGCCACGGCGGGCCGGCTCCGGGAGGCGTACCGGGTCACCCGCGAACGGCTCTCCCTGCTCGCCGCGATGTCCCGCGACGATCCGCGCTCCGCCCCGGAGATCACCGACACCTACAACATGGCCGCCACCTACGCCGTGGCGACCGGCGACCTGCGGACCGCGCTGGAGACCGCCCGGTCGGCGCTGGAGGACGACCTGCTGGGCGGTCACTCCTACCTGTCGGAGAGCAGCCTGGTCCTCCCCCTGGCGCTCACCGGCGAGTTCGACGAGGCCCTGCGCCGGGCGGCCGGGATGTGGGACGGCTGGGAACGCGCCGGCGGTCCCGTGGCGGGCTGGATGTCGCCCGCCGTCGCCGCCGTGGCGCTGGTCCATGGCCTGCGCGGCGACGACCACCGGTACCGGTTCTGGCGTGCCCGCGCCACGCAGGTGTCCGGCGGTCCGCGCAACCACGCGACGTTCGCGGCGTTCGCCGACGCCCGCGTCGCCGTGCACAGCGGGCGGTTCGGCGGCGCGGCCGACCTGGTGGGGCTGGTCTTCACCGACTTCCCCCAGGGGCGGTACCAGACCTACGCCCGCGCCGCCGGGGCCGAGCTCGCCGTCGCGGCCGGGCTGCCGGACGCCGCCGAACGGCTGGCCTCGGCGTCGGCCGTCGCGGGCGAGAACGACTGGGCCGCCGCCTGCCTGGCCCGCGCCGAGGGGCGGCGGAGCGGTGACGTCGCGGCCCTGGCGGCCTCGGTGGCGGGCTGGGAGCGGGTCGGCGCCCGCTTCGAACGGGCCTGCACCCTGCTGCTGCTGCCGGACCGCGCCGCCGAGGGCCGCGCCGAGCTGGCCGCGCTGGGCTGCCCCGCGCCCGCCTGAGCCCGGCGGGAGGCGGCGGTGCGCCGCTCCGTGGCCCGGTCACGCGGGACGCGGGCCGCCCGCCTGGACCCGGCGGACATGACCGGACCGCGGGCGGCGGGCGCCCGCGGTCCGGATGGTTCGGCCCTGCGGCCCGCTAGGCGGCGCAGCCCTCCAGGCCGGCCGGCGGCACGGTGCCCTTCGCGCCGAAGAAGAGGTTCGCGCACTTGGCGAGGAACTCGGGGTTCTCCTCGGGGACGAAGTGCGCGGCGTCGGGCGCGACCACCGTGCGGACGTCGTCGGCGACCTGGCCGAACGAGCCGCCCACGCCCTCACCGAAGGAGTACTGCCCGCCGACGGCCAGCACCGGCGCGGTCAGCTTCCTCCCGGCGCCGGCCTTGTTGTTCTCGGCGTCGGCGGCGAAGGCCCGGTAGTACTCGTAGCCGGCGGTCCGCCTGGCCGGGTCGGCGTAGGCCTGGAAGTACGGCTCGGCGTTTATCGCGCCGGGCTGGTGGCTGAAGCCGAACATCATGCCGAGGTAGGTGCGGACGTCGTCGTTGTCCATGATCGTCTCCGGGATCGGCGCCGGAGACATGTTGAACCGGAAGTGCCAGCTGATCCCGTACAGGTCCTCCAGGCCGAAGCCGGCCAGCGGCGTCTCGATCGCGGCGATCCGGCTGACCTCGCCGGGGTAGTCACGCGCGTAGGGGTAGGCGATCAGGGCGCCGAGGTCGTGCCCGATGATCCCGACCTGCTTGAGGCCCAGCTTGACGACGGCCTCGTGGATCCGCCGCGCGGTGGCGGCCTTGTCGTAGCCGCCGGACGGGATGGAGGATTCTCCGAGTCCCGGCAGGTCGAAGGCGATGACGGTGTGCTCGCGGGCGAGCGTCGGCATCACCTTCTCCCACATCTGCCAGGTCTGCGGCCAGCCGTGCAGCAGTACGAGCGCCGGGCCCGAGCCGCCGCGGACGTAGTGGAGGGTCCCGCCTGTCACGGAGACCTTCCCGTGGGAGAAACCGGGCGCGAGACGCGCCGTCCCCTCCTCCGACGGCGTGGAGGCCGTCCGGCTCACGTCGGCGCCGGCTGCGCCTGTGGTGAGCAGGGCCGCGGCGACGGCGGTGAAAGCGGCCACGGCGAGGCGCATCCGCCTCATGCCGGGCCGCCCCGTCCGCCGGGTCCGCGCGGTTTCCTGAGCTGGCTGCATATTCGATTGCCCTTTCCTTGTACTTACCGAGTGCACGGGAGAAGGGGCCCGGCGGACGGGGGGTGCCGCCGGACCCGGAGAAGACCGGGGACCTCCGCGCTCCCGCACGCGGCGACCCCGGGGTCTCGGATCAGCGCGCCAGCACGGGGATGCTCGGCTCGACCGGCTTCTTGCCGAACCGGTTGCGCAGCCGCATGGCGGGCTTCTCCACGGCGTAGTAGCTCACCAGGGCGGCCAGGAAGCTGCCGACCTGGACGATGAGCCACGTCAGGGGGAAGTTGTCGGACGACATGGTGCCGTCGGTGTAGAAGAGGATCATCGGGATGTGCCAGAGGAACATCCCGTAGGAGACCTTGCCGATGTACTGCAGCGGCCGTACGGTCAGCACGGACTCGATGAACCTGGACCGCACCCCCGGAACGGTCAGCGGCGCCAGGAGCAGGAAGACGATCAGCAGGTCGATCGGCTGGTCGAACATGACGACCGCCATGGTCGGGTAGTCCGCCGTGCCCTGGCCTCCGACGGGCGAGAAGCAGAACAGGACGATGACGACCAGCGCCGCGAGCCAGCACAGGCCCGGATACTTCGCCACCAGCCGGTAGGGGGCGAGCATCGTCGTGGGCGACGCCTCGGCGGCTGCCGACATCGCCGCCAGGGCCATGCCGACGGCCAGGTAGCCGAACCAGCCGGGCGGCCAGTTGCCCTGGACGGGGTACGGCCCCAGGGCCGCCGAGTGGCTGTAGGCGCTGAACGCGTAGCCGATCACGATGATCGCGGCGATCGGCACCAGGATGCGGCGTGCCTTGGCGGCCGGGTCGGCGGCCCTGCTCGCGAGGCGGCCGGCGAACCACGCGAAGAACGGCAGCAGCACGTAGAAGGCGCTCTCGGTGGCCATGCTCCAGGTCGACTCCAGGCCGGCCGGGATGGCGCCCGCGTTGTAGACGTGCTGCATGGACAGCACCCGCAGGGCGTACCAGAGGCTGGTGACCTGCTCTCGGCCGAGCGTGAGCATCACGACGATCGACACCAGCCAGAAGGCCGGGAAGATGCGCAGTGCGCGCCGCCAGGCGTACGCCTTCAGGTCGGGCCGTGCCGTACCGGCCATGGTCGCCAGGGCGAAGGGCCGGTAGATCAGGAAGCCGGACAGTGCGAAGAGGATCGGCAGGGACTCCCTGGTGAACCTCTCCAGCACGACGGCGAAGGCGCCGTTGCCCGGGTAGTCCCCGAAACCGATCTGCCCGGCGGTGAACGCCGAATGGATGGTGATGACTGCCAGCACGGCGATGGCCCGGATCCCCTGTAGTTCGGGGAAGTACTGGCGCTTGGTGTCACGGGCCTGCGGGGGCTGAGCGTCCGGGCCACCCCTGCTCGTCCCGCTGGCGATGTCTGTTGCCATGGCCGCTCCTTGAGGAGTTAAACGACCCCTTAAGGGTGGGTGCGCGGCGATCGGCGGCGCATCTCCTGGATTGCGGCATCGGTGGCGTCAGCGGGGTGGGGGACCTACGGGACGGACGTGGCGAACGCGGCTGGAGTGACGTCCCCGGAGGCTCCGGCGGAGGCGGCCCCGACGGGGTCCCGAAGGGACGCCGGGCCGGGGCGGCCGAGGACCCGCGCGAGGTCGGCGGTCAGGGCCGCCGTCAGCTCCGGCAGGTGCTCGCGCGGGAAGAAGTGGCCGCCCTCGAACAGCCGCAGCCCCAGGAAGTCGCGGGTGTGCGCCCGCCACTCGGCCAGCTCCCCGGGGGGCGCCACCGCGTCGGCGGTGCCGCCGAAGACGGTCACCGGGACCGGCAGCGGCGGCTCGGCACGGTAGACGTAGGAGCGGCACAGTGTGAAGTCGGCCCGCGCGACGGGCAGGGTCAGCGCGAGCGCGTCCGGGTCGTCGGCCATCTCCGGCGGCAGCCCGCCCAGCGACCGCAGCGTCGCGGCGAACCGGTCGTCGGGGTCGGCCGGGTCGGGCGTCAGGGCCGCCGCGGCGCCGCGCACCGGCCACGCCGCCAGGGCGAGCAGCGCCGGCGGCGGCGCGCCGTCGCGCAGCAGCGCCCGGGTCAGGCGGTAGCCGAGCAGCGCCCCCATGCTGTGCCCGAACACGGCGTACGGCACCGCGCCGGCGGCCGGGTCACCGGCGTGGAACCCGGCGGAGGACTCCGCCGAGGACTCGGCCAGCGCGTCGGCCAGCCAGCGGGCCGCCTCCTCGCAGTCGGTGAACGGCGCCTGGCGGTGGCGGCCGGGGCGGCCCGGCAGGCGGACCGCGCGCAGCTCGACCCACGGCGGCAGGTGGCGCGCCCACGGGCGGAACATCGAGACGCCGCCGCCGGCGAACGGCAGGCCGTACAGGTGCACCCGCGCCGCGGGGCGGGGCTCGAACGCCAGGTACCACGAGGGCTGGGTGGCCATTTCGCTCCGGATCTCCTCGGACCGGCCGCTCGGGTCAGCGAGTGACCGATCATCCCCTTCACCTTGGACCGGCCGCTCAGATCAGCGAGCGGCCGATCGTCTCCATCGCCTCCGACCGGCCGCTCAGATCAGCGAGTGGCCGATCATCTCCTTCATGACCTCGGTGGTGCCGCCGTAGATGGTCTGCACGCGGGTGTCGACGAACGCGCGGGCCACCGGGAAGTCGCGCACGACGCCGTAGCCGCCGTGCAGCTGCAGGCAGCGGTCCACCACCTTCTGGCACAGCTCGGTGTTCCACCACTTGGCCATGGCCGCCTCCTCGGCGGCCAGCCGCCCGGCCGCGTGCTCGGCGACGCAGCGGTCGGTGAACGCGCGGGCCACCGCCAGCGCCGTGGCCAGCTCGGCGAGCACGAAGCGGTTGTACTGGTGGTGGCCGACGGGCCGGCCGAAGACCTCGCGCTCCCTGCAGTAGGCGAGGGTGTCCTCCATGACCTTCTCGGCCGCGGCGAGCGCCGCCACCGCGATCATCATCCGCTCCTGGCGCAGGGTGCGCATCATGTAGGCGAAGGCCCGGCCCTCCTTGCCCAGGAGGTTGGCGGCCGGGACCTCGACGTCGTCGAAGAACAGCTCGACGGTGTCCATCGCCCGCATGCCGATCTTGTCGAGCTTGCGGCCCCGGGTGAAGCCGGGCCGGTCGGCCTCCACGACCAGCACGCTGGCGCCGGAGGCCGCCGGGCCGCCGCCGGTGCGGGCGACCACCAGGAACAGGTCGGCGGCCGAGCCGTTGGTGATGAACGTCTTCTGGCCGTTGAGCACGTACCGGTCGCCGTCGCGCGCCGCCCGGGTGCGCAGCCGCTGCACGTCGCTGCCGGCGTCCGGCTCGGTGATCGCGATCGCCGTCACCAGGTCCCCGGAGCAGAACCCGGGCAGCCAGCGCCGCTTCTGCTCCTCGGTGGCCAGGGTGCGCAGGTACATGCCGGCGATCTCGTTGTGCAGGGACAGCGCCGGAGCGTACACCCCGGCGCGGGCCAGCTCCTCGGCCACGATCACGTGGTGGCGGTAGTCGGGGTCGCCGCCCCCGCCGTACTCGGTGCCGACGTCCATCCCGAGCAGGCCGCACCGGCCCGCCCTGCGCCACACCTCGCGGTCGGCGCCGCCCTCCTCCTCCCAGCGGGAGTAGGAGGGCAGGATCTCCTTGGTCACGAAGGTCCGCACCAGGTCGCGGAACGCCTCGTGCTCGTCGGTGAACACGTCACGGCGCATCGATCGCTCCGGCGACCGCGTCCGGCACCACGGGCGTCCAGGACGGCAGGATGTCGCGCAGCCGGTTCATCATCACCTGGCAGTACGCGGCGTTGTGGTCCAGGCTGCGGCGGCGCGGGTAGGGCATCTTGTGCCGGCCCGCGTGGTTCACGCGCAGCCGTACCGCGTCCGCGCCGTACGTTCCGAGCCCGGACAGGTCCGCCGTGAGGTCCATGGCGAGGTCCCGGGGCTCCTCCGTGACGACCAGGCCCGGCACCGTCTCGAACGACGACAGCATCTCCACCGCCTCGGCCGGCAGCTCCGCCACCAGGTCGTGGCGGCCCCGCGAGACCACCCGCACGTGCTCCAGCGCGACGGTCGGCTCGGCCACCGCCTCCCGGTAGACGTACGGCCGGGCCAGCAGGTCCAGCTCGAAGGCGATCCGCACCCGGCGGTCGGCCAGCCAGCCCCGCTCCCGCAGGAACCCCTCCAATAGCGTGTCCATCTCGGCCCGGTGGGAGTGCAGCACGTAGTGCAGCACCTTGCCGATGTTGTTGATGTCGTAGTTGCCGAGGGTCTCCACCGACTCGTCGAAGAAGCGGCAGATCTCGGTGTCGGTGCGGCGCCGGAAGTAGTCGGCGGCCATCGTCAGGAAGTCGGTGTGCGAGCACGTCCCCGCCCGGTCCAGCTCGCGGGCGACGTAGAAGGCGGCGCGGGCGTTGTACAGGCTGATCACCGCGTAGTAGAACCACACACCGGCCTTGAAGTCGTCGCGGGTCACCCAGTTCGTCGCGACCACCACGTCGGCCTCGGCCACCGGGTCGTCCACCCGGACGGTGACGACGCCCAGGGCCTCGCGCCGCTCGTACATCGGGGTGTTGCGCAGCAGCAGCTGCGGGTAGGCCACCACCGCGTCGGCGCCGGTACGGCACAGCTTGCCGATGCCCTCCCGGAAGGAGTCCAGGGTCTCCCCCGGCAACGGCCAGATCAGCTCGGTGTAGGAGCTGATCTGCTTCTCGCGCAGCTTGGACTGCAGCTCGACGTAGGTGGACTCCTTGATGTTGGACCGCTCGACCAGGTCGAGGGTCTGCGGGCTGAGGGTCTGCAGCGACACCGGCTGGCTGGTCAGCATGCCGCCCTCGACGAGGATCTCGGTGATCTCGGTGACCCGGTCCGGCCGGTTCTTGGCCGCCTGCATGGTGACCATCAGCGGGTAGCCGTTGCGTTCCTTGCACTCGACCATGTGCCGGGTCAGCTCGACGTCGCGGGGCAGCGCCCCCCAGTTGGCGTCGGCGAGGAAGATGCTCTCGATGCCGTGCTCGCTGATCCACGTCAGGTCCGACTTGACGCGGTCCAGCTCCCAGCGGTGCACCTTGTCGTTGGTGGCCGCGCCCCAGTAGCAGTACGAGCAGCGGAAGGGGCAGCCCCGGTTGGTCTCCACCACGGCGAAGACGTACTCGCCGCCGTCGAACACCCCGGCGGCGAACGGCGAGGGGATCTCGTCGAGCTCCTTGATGCGGGCGGGCTTGTCGGTGGTGACCAGCGCGCCGTCGGACCAGAAGCTGATCCCGGGCACCCGGCCCAGGTCGGGGACGCTCCCGGGGGCGGTGGCGGCCACCTCGCGCAGGAAGGCGGTGAACGGCTTCTCGCCCTCGCCGTTGCAGACCGCGACGTTCTCCCAGTCCGCGGGGACGTACTCGGCGGCGTGGTTCATCACCTGCGGGCCGCCCAGGATGAAGCAGGCGTCGGGGCGGAGCCGTACCAGCTCGTCCAGCAGCGCCTTCATCCGCCGCATGTTCCACAGGTAGCAGCTCATCGCGTAGACGTCGGCGTCGGCCTCCAGCATCAGCGCCACCAGGTCCTCGACCGAGGTCTTCACCTCGGGCGCGTGGATGGTGAAGCTGCAGGCCGCGGCGACGTCCTCGTCCTGCTGCGCGTAGGCCTGCAGGTAGCCCGCGGCCAGCGGCAGGGTGTTGGCGTAGACCGACAGCTCGACGAGGCTGACCTTCAGCGGCCTCATGCCCCCGCCTCCCCCGTCTCGGTGATCCACGCGGCCAGCTCGTGGAGCACGTCGTACTCGAAGAGGTCGTCGGCGCCCAGCCGGATGCCGCGTTCCCTGGCGCGCGTCGCCAGGCGCATCGCCTGCAGGGAGTCGCCGCCCAGGTCGAAGAAGCTGTCGTCCCTGCTCACCGAGGTGATCTGCAGCACGTCGCACCACAGCGCGGCCATCATGCGCTCGGCGTCGGTACGGAAGTCCGGCGCGGCCTGCGCGGCCGGGGCCTGCGCGGGCAGCGGGCGGGCGGCCAGCGCCCGGCGGTCGGCCTTGCCGTGCGGGGTCAGCGGCAGCGACTCCAGGGACACGACGGCCTGCGGCACCATGTAGTCGGGCAGCCACTCGGCCAGGTCGCGGCGGACGTCCGCCGTGTCGAGCGGGTCGCCGGGGCCGGCGGGCACCACGTAGGCGACGAGCCGGTCTCCGGTGTCGTGCTTGACGGCGACGGCCTCGCGCACCCCGGGCAGCCGGTGCAGCGCCGCCTCGACCTCGCCGAGCTCGATGCGGAAGCCGCGCAGCTTCACCTGGTCGTCGGCGCGGCCGATGAAGTCCAGCGAGCCGTCGGGCAGCTCGCGCACCAGGTCCCCGGTGGCGTACATGCGGGCGTCGCCGTCGGGGACGAACGGGTCGGCGAGGAACCGCTCGGCGGTGAGCTCCGGCCGGTCGAGGTAACCGCGGGCCACACCGGTCCCGCCGACGTACAGCTCGCCCGCGGTGCCGGGCGGCACCGGACGGCGCCGCGAGTCCAGGACGTAGGCCCGCATGCCGGGCAGCGGCCGGCCGATCGGCGGGACCTCGTCACGCTTCGCGCGCGGCTGCACCTCGGCGAAGGTGGCGACGACCGTCGTCTCGGTCGGCCCGTACAGGTTGAACAGCCGGAACGGCAGGCCCAGCGGCGGGTGGCGGTGCAGCTTCTCCCCGCCGGTCAGCATCACCCGCAGCGCGCCGCCGTACCCCCGCCAGTCCTGTTCGAGCATCTCGGCGGCCAGCGCGGTGGTGAGGAAGCAGACGGTGATCCGCTCGTCGGCGAGCCAGCGCACGAAGTCGGCCGGGGAGTCGGGCAGCCGGCCCTCGACGACGCACAGGGTGGCGCCGGCGGCCAGGCAGGGCCACACCTCCAGCGCCCAGGCGTCGAAGGACGGCCGGGCGAGCTGGGTCATCCGGTCCCCCGGCCGCACCTCGAAGGTCCGCCGGTGCCAGGTGACCAGGTTCGTCAGGCCCTCGTGCGGCAGCAGGACGCCCTTGGGGACGCCGGTCGAGCCGGAGGTGTAGACGACGTAGCACAGGTCGCCCGGCTCCGGCTCGGAGATCTCGGCGGTGTCGCCCCCGTCGGGATCGCCGCGGAGGGCCTCCTCGACCGTCAGCACCCGCACCGGGCCGCCGGCGAACCGGGCGGCGGTGGCCGCGCGCGTGACGACCAGCGGGACGCCCGCGTCGTCGAGGATCGAGGCCAGCCGGGCGTCCGGCTCGTCGACGTCGGTGCCGACGTACGCGCCGCCGGCGAGCAGCACCCCCAGGGCGGCGACGACCAGGTCGGGCGAGCGCTCCAGGGCCAGGGCCACGAGCGTGCCCCGGGTGACGCCGCGGGCACGCAGCGCCTCGGCCAGCCGGCAGGAACGTTCGTACAGTTCAGCGTAGGTCAGCACGGTTCCGGCGTGCGTGACGGCGGGCTGGTGCGGTTGCACCTGCGCCCACCACGCGACGCGCGCGGTCACGGCCTCGTGCGCGCCACGGACCGCAGTGCTCGCCTCGGTCAATTTTGCCTCCAAGTTCCGATTTCCCGCGTGAAAGGTCGGCCGCCTCGCCCGGCGCGGCGGAGACGGGCGGCAGAGGCGATCAATTCACTGGAACACGGGCCCTTTTCACGCCGCAGGTGACGGTAACGGTCGTATCGTCACCTGCGGTCTCGGCGGGACGCATCTCTTGAATTGCGATGGGACGAAGGCCTGGTGCGGAGGGCGGACAATGCGGGTGGAAAATCACCGTTCCGCAATTCCGGAGATGCGCGCGGCGTTTTCCCGCGCCAGGGTTGTTCAGCGACGGATCGGCGGACGATGGGGACGCGGAAATGACTTTCACGCTTCGGGCCGGGGAAACGGGGGCCGGGACGGGGCCGGCGCCGGACGGCGCGTCCCCGGCGGCCGGACACGCGTCGGCCGGACACCCGGCCGACGGACACCCGGCCGACGGACACCCGGCGGGCGGGCATGCGGCGGGCGGGCCCGTGGCGGCCGGATCCGGAGACGCGGGCGGCCGGGCGCCGCTGGACGGGCGGACCGTGACGGCCTACCTCGCGCGCATCGGCGCCCGCCGTCCCGCGCGGCCCACCGCCGAGGCGCTCGCCGAGCTGCACGAGCGGCACGTCATGGCGGTGCCGTTCGAGAACGTCGACTTCCACCTGCGCAAGCCGATGGACATCGGCGCCGGCGCCATCGAGAAGATCGTCACGAGGCGGCGCGGCGGCACCTGCTACGAGCTCAACGGGGCCTTCTCCGAGCTGCTGCGCGCCCTCGGCTACGACGTCACCGTGCTCGCCGGGCGGGTGATCGAGCACGGCGTGCCCGGCCCGGTGCTCGGGCACATGCTGCTGCGCGTCGTCGCCGGGGACTCGCCGTACCCGTGGCTGGTGGACGTCGGCTACGGCCGGGGCGCCCGGCGGCCGCTGCGGTTTGACTCCTCCGAGCCGCAGGCCGACCCGCACGGGGTGTTCCGGCTCGCCGGCGGCGCCCCGTACGGCGACCTCGACCTGCTGCGCGACGAGGTCCCGCAGTACCGGATCGAGGCACGTCCCCGGACGGTCGAGGACTTCACCCACATGTGGTGGTGGTACTGCAACTTCCCCGGCTCCCCGCACCTGACCCACCTGTACTGCACGCTGCCCACCCCCACCGGCCGGGTCACGCTGAGCGGCGACACGCTGTCGGTGCGGGAGGCGGGCCGGCGGGAGAAGCGGGTCCTCGCGGGCGACGAGGAGGTGCGGGCGGCCTACCGCACCTGGTTCGGCCTGGACCTGGACGAACTCCCCCCGCCGCCCGCACCCGCCGGGGGCGCGTGACCTCAGTCCTCGCGCAGCGCCAGGCGGTTCAGCTTGCCGGAGGCGGTCTCGGGCAGCTCGTCGACGAACCGCACGTCCCGCGGGTACTTGTGCGGCGCGAGCCGGGCCCGGACGAAGTCCTGCAGCTCCCGCGCGGTGACCTCGCCCGCGGCCACCACGAACGCGCGCGGCAGGGTCAGCCCGTCCACCTGGTAGCCGACCACCGCGCACTCGGCGACCGCCGGGTGGCCCAGCAGGCAGTTCTCCACCTCGGCCGGGGCGACCCACTTGCCGCCGACCCGCAGCAGGTCGTCCACCCGGCCCTTGTAGTGGAAGTAGCCCTCGGCGTCGCGGGTGAACAGGTCGCCCGAGCGCACGGTGTGCGGGGCGACGAACGTCCGGGCCGACTTCTCCGGTGAGCGCCAGTACTCCAGCGCCACGGTCTCGCCGGTCACCTCCAGCAGCCCGGTCTCGCCGTCCGGCAGCGGCTCGCCGTCCCGGTCCACCACCCGCACCCGGTAGCCGGGCACGACCTGGCCGAGGCTGCCCATGCGGACGCCGCCGGGCCGGTTGCACACGTAGCCGTGGAACGACTCCGACGAGCCGATGCCGTCGATGACCTCGACGCCGAAGGTGTCCAGCCACCGGCGGTGCAGCTCCACGGGCAGGGCCTCCCCCGCCGAGATGCACACCCGGATCGAGCTGAGGTCCTGCCGGGCGGCCTCGGGGTGGGCGACCATCGCGCTCATCATGGTCGGCACGTTGACCAGGATGGTGGGACGGTGCTCGGCGATCAGCTCGAAGATCCGGTCGGCGGTGCTGCGCTCGGGGAAGACGATCCCGGCCGCGCCCACCCCCAGCGGGAACAGCGCGGTCATGTTGTTGGCGTAGCCGAAGAACAGCTTGGGCACCGGCAGCACGACGTCGTCGGGCCGGATGTCCAGCACGCCGCGGGCGAACCACTCGAAGCTGAGCGCGGCGCTGCGGGCGGCCAACACGCACGCCTTGGGGGTGCCGGTGCTGCCGCTGGTGAACCGCCACATCGCGACGTCGTCGCGGGTCGTCGGGGCGGCGGCCAGCTCGGCCGGCTGGGCGGCCAGCAGCGTCTCGAAGCAGTGCTCGCCCGCGCGCAGCGCGTCCGGCGCCACCCCGGTCACCAGCAGGTTCGTCACCCCCGCCGCCCGCAGCCGGTCCAGGGTCACCGCGTCGGCCACCACGACGGCGGGCTCGGCGTAGTCGGCGAAGTAGCGGTAGTCCTTGGGCTGCAGGTAGGTGTAGACCTCGGCGGTGACGGCGCCGATCTTCTGCGCGCCGTACCAGGCGGCGACGAACTCCACCCCGTCGCCGAGCGCCAGCAGCACCCGGTCGCCGCGCCGCACGCCCAGCGCGCGCAGCGCGTGACCCGCCCGGTTGGCCAGCGTCCGCAGCTCGCCGTAGGTGACGGGACCGGCGGTGGTGATCAGGGCGGTCCGCCGCCCGTCACCGCGGTCCAGGAAGTGCGAGGCGATGTTGAACTCGCGGGGGATGTCCTCGTAACGCGTCAGGAGGCTGTCCGGCCGCGCGGCCGGGCCGTCCTGGAGCAGCGTCGAACCGGTCTCGGCTCCGGAGCCCCTCATGCGTCCTCCTCGGGTCACGCGCTGGGCCGGGCACGGACCGGTGGGGGGCGGCCCGGCCGCCGATGGCGGACGGCGTCGCCCGCACCACTGCGACATCGTCCGGCCGGTCCGGGTGGCGGCGCATCTTCCAGCGTGCGGTGCCCACCGCCGCGCGCCGGTGGCTTTTCTTCGCGATTGCCGGGACTGCGACACCGCAACGGCGTCCCTTGCCGGGGTGTGGAACGCCTTATAGCTTGACCGGGTGGGACGGCCGGCGGAGTTGCCCAGGCGCATCCCCGCCGGGGTGCGCGCCCCTTTCGTTCCTTGCGATGAGTCCTCGATGAGGCTCCTTCGGCGAGTCCTCCGACGAGGCGTGATTTCCGACGAGGGGACCCGTGCCCGTGACCGCCGACCAGTCCACCGCGCTGACGTACTCCTCCTACCTCGCCCTGGACGAGATTCTCGCGGCGCAACGGCCGCTGACCGACAAGCACGACGAGGTCCTGTTCATCATCGTGCACCAGGTCCACGAGCTGTGGTTCAAGGAGCTGCTGCACGAGCTCGCCAGGTTGCAGGAGGAGCTGTCGGGCGGTGACTCGGTCCACGCGCTGCAGACGCTGCGCCGGGCGCTGGCCGTCCTCAGGGCCGTGATCGCCCAGATCGACGTGATCGAGACGATGACCCCGACCCAGTTCGCGGCCTTCCGCCCCGAGCTGGGGGGCAGCAGCGGGTTCCAGTCCGCGCAGTTCCGGGAGATCGAGGCGGTGCTGGGACGGCGCGACCCCCGGACGGCGCAGACCTTCGAGGAGGGCTCCCCGGAGCGGGCCCGGATCGAGGCCGCGATGAGTCGCCCCTCCCTGCTCGACTCGTTCCTGAGCTACCTCGCCACGCAGGGCTACCCGGTGCCGCCGGGCCTGCTCGGCCGGGACGTGACCCGGCCGGCGGAGCCCTCGGAGCGGCTGCGGGCGGTGCTGCTCACGGCCTGCCGGGACGGAGGGTTCGCGGCGCGGATCTTCGAGCAGCTGCTGTCCCTGGACGAGGACGTACAGGAGTGGCGCTACCGCCACGTGAAGATGGTCGAGCGGATCATCGGCCACCGGCCCGGCACCGGCGGCTCGTCGGGCGCGCCGTACCTCTACCGGACCGTCTCCGCCCCCGCCTTCCCCGACCTGTGGGCCGTACGGGACGGCCTCTGAACACCGGCGGGACCTCCTCCGGGCGCGGCGGCGCGCCCCCGCGGCCCCGTCCGGCACGGTCGCGCGGCCGTACGGCGCGGCACACCGCAATCCCAAAGATGCGGGGCGAACCGGGCGGGATGAAGCTGAGATGGCCGAGCAGCCGTACCGGCCGGAAGGGAGCCCGCTTCGGCGGCGGTAGCACCGTGACCTGGTGCCCCGGCGACCCGGGGAGCTTTCGGAGAGGGGCAGGGGTGAAGATCGTCGGAAGTCCGGCCGGGAGGCCGTCGCCGTTCGGCGCCGAAGAGCCCGGACCGGCGGGGGCGGCGTCCGGGGGCGGGGACCGGGCGTTCGGGACCGAGGAGCTGCTCGCGGAGGTGGACGCGGCCGAGCGGGAGCTCACCGAGGCCGCGGCCGTACGGGGTCCCGCCGGGGCGGGCACGGCCGGCGCGGGACCGCGGACGGACCGCCCCGGGGCCGGAGACGGCGGTGCGACCCGGGACGGCGGCGCGACCGGCGCAGGGACGGCCGACGCCGGGACGGCGGAGGCGGAGCTGGAGCGGTTCGAGGCGCTGATCGCGGCGGACGGGAAGGTCGAGCCGCGGGACTGGATGCCCGACGGCTACCGGCGGGCCCTGCTGCGGCAGATCGCGCAGCACGCGCACTCCGAGATCATGGGCATGCAGCCGGAGACCAACTGGATCGGCCGCGCCCCCACCCTCATGCGCAAGGCGATCCTGATCGCGAAGGTGCAGGACGAGGCCGGTCACGGGCTCTACCTCTATTCCACGGCCGAGACCCTGGGCGTCACCCGCGAGTGGCTGCTGGACGAGCTGCACGCCGGGCGGCAGAAGTACCTGTCGTTCATCAACTACCCCACGCTCACCTGGGCCGACGTCGGGGCGCTCGCCTGGCTGACGGACGGCGCGGCCGTCGTCAACCAGGTGTCGCTGTGCCGCACCTCCTACGGCCCGTACGCGCGGGCGCTGGTGCGCGTCTGCCGGGAGGAGTCGTTCCATCACCGGCAGGGCTTCGACATCCTGTACGCGCTGTCGCGCGGCACCCCCGCGCAGCGGGAGATGCTGCGGGACGCGGTCGCCCGCTGGTGGTACCCGGCGCTGGCGATGTTCGGGCTGCCGAGGGACAGGTCCACCCGCTCGGACCTGTCGCTGGCGTGGCGCATCAAGCGCGCCCCCAACGACGAGCTGCGGCAGCGGTTCGTCGACATCTGCGTGCCGCAGGCCGAGATCCTCGGCGTCGAGCTGCCGGACCCGGCGCTGCGCTGGAACCCCGAGCGCGGGCACTACGACTTCACCCCGCCCGACTACGACGAGCTCATGCGGGTCGTCGCGGGCGACGGGCCGTGCAACCGTCAGCGCATGGCCCACCGGCGGCGCGCCCACGAGGAGGGCGCCTGGGTGCGCGAGGCCGCGGCGGCCTACGCCGCCAAACACCCCGCGGAGCCGTACGGCGAGCCGCCCGCCGCCCCGGAGGCTCTGGAGGCCGCGGAGACCGCGGAGGCCATGGAGACCACGGAGACCGTGGAGACCGCGCGGGGCGCCGGGATCCCAATGGCCGCCGGGACAGCGGACGCCCCGCAGGGCGACTGGCCGCTGTGGGAGGTGTTCGTGCGGGCGCGCCGCGGGTTCGCCCACGCGCACGCCGGGAGCCTGCACGCCGCCGACGCCGCGACGGCGCTGCGCAACGCCCGCGACCTGTACACGCGCCGGGGCGAGGGCGTGTCCGTCTGGGTCGCGCCGGCGGGCGCCGTCACCGCGTCGAGCCCGGACGAGCGGGACGCCTTCTTCGACCCGGCGGCCGACAAGACGTACCGGCACCCCTCCTTCTTCGACCTGCCCGAAGGGGTGAAGCATCTGTGAACGAGCCGACCGCCCCACCGGCCGGGCCGGACGCCGCGGGAGACCCGGGCGCGCGGGGGTTCGCCGTACGGGAGTCCGCCGAGCCCGGTTCCGTCACGCCGGGTTCCGTCACGCCGGGTTCCGGCGCGGGGAGCCTCCTCGGCGGGGAACCCGGCCTGCCCGGTTACGTGCTCGGGCTCGGGGACGACGCGCTGGTCGCCGCCCAGCGGGTGGCGGAGTGGTGCGCGCGGGCCCCGCAGCTTGAAGAGGACGTCGCCCTGGCCAACATCGCGCTGGACCTGCTCGGCCAGGCGCGGGCGCTGCTGTCGTACGCGGGCGAGCTGGAAGGGCTGGGCCGCGACGAGGACGCGCTGGCCTACACGCGCGACGAGCGCGACTTCCGCAACGTCCAGCTCGTCGAGCTGCCCGACCGCGACTTCGCCGTGACCGTCGCCAAGATGCTGTTCTTCGGCGTCTACCAGCACCTCCTCTACACGGCGCTGTCGTCCTCGGCCGACGCGCGGCTGGCCGGCATCGCCGCCAAGGCGGCCAAGGAGACGGCCTACCACACCGACCACGCCGTGACCTGGACGCTGCGGCTGGGCGACGGAACCGCCGAGTCCCACCGGCGGATGCAGGCCGCCGTCGACGAGGTGTGGCCCTTCACCCACGAGCTGTTCGAGCCGTTCCCGCCGGTGCCCGGGACGGTCGATCCGGCCGGGCTGCGCGGCGCGTGGCTGGAGCCGGTCGAACGGGTGCTGCGCGAGGCGACTCTGCGCCGTCCCGAGGACGGCTGGGCGCCGACGGGCGGCCGCCGCGGCACGCACACCGAGGCGTTCGGCCACCTGCTCGCCGAGCTGCAGTACGTGCACCGCGCCCACCCGGGAGCCCGCTGGTGACCGGCCACACCCTGACCGCCGGGCCCGAGGACCGGGTGCGGGCCGCGGTGGCGGCCGTGCCCGACCCGGAGCTGCGGGTGCTGTCCATCGAGGAGCTGGGCGTGCTGCGGGACGTGACGATCGGGCCCGGCGGCCGGGTGGTCGTCACGATCACGCCCACCTATCTCGGGTGCCCCGCGCTGGAGGTCATCCGGTCCGGAATCGCGGCGGCGGCGCGGGACGCGGGCTTCCCCGACGTCGAGATCGTCACCTCCCTCTCCCCGCCGTGGACGACCGACTGGCTGGACGAGACCGCCCGCGCGAAGCTCGCCGCCACCGGCATCGCCCCACCGCCCCCGGCGGGTACGGCGGGCGCGGCGGGTACGGCCTCCCGGACGGGTACGGCCTCCCCGGAGGGTGCGGTCTCCCCGGAGGGTGCGGCGGAGGCGACCGGCGTCCCGCCCCGGGCCCGCGCGCTGCCGCTGCTCACCATCTCGCCGCGCCCGCCGTACCTCCCCGGCTGCCCGCGCTGCGGCGGGGCCGCGACCGAGGAGATCACCCGAGCCGGCGCCACGGCGTGCCGGTCGCTGTGGCGCTGCCGCGCCTGCGGCGAGCCGTTCGAGCACATGAAGGGCCACTGATGACGGCCACGACGACTCCGGCGGCCCCCGCGGCCACGGGACCCGGGACCTCCGCGGCGCCCGGGGCTCCCACGGCGCCCGGGACGGCGACGTCGGCCGCGACGGCCGGTGTCCCGGCCCGCGCCCGGCTGCGCTTCCACCGTCTGACCGTCACCGCCGTGGAGCCGGTCGCGGCCGACGGCAGCGCGGTGGCGGTGACGTTCGGCGTCCCCGCCGGGCTGCGCGGGACGTTCGCCTTCGTCCCCGGCCAGCACGTCACGGTTCGGGCGGTGATCTCCGGAGTGGAGACCCGCCGCAGCTACTCCCTCTGCTCCACCCCCGCCGAGCTGGAACGGCACGGCACGATGCGGATCGGCGTCCGCGTCGTGCCGGGCGGGCGGTTCTCCTCCCACGCCGCCGGCGCGCTCGCCGCCGGGGAAGCGCTGGACGTGCTGCCGCCCGTGGGCACCTTCGGCACCGCGTTCGACCCGGCGCGGCGGCGGCGCTACGGGGCCGTCGTGGCCGGCTCCGGCATCACGCCCGTGCTGTCGCTGGCCGCCGCCGCGCTGGCCACGGAACCGCGCAGCACGTTCACGGTGGTGTACGGCAACCGCACCGCGGACTCGATGATGTTCGCCGAGGAGCTGGCCGACCTCAAGGACCGCCACCCGGGGCGGCTGCACCTGGTGCACTCCTTCTCCCGCGAGGAGCCGCGCCTCGGCCTGGCCGGGGGGCGGCTGGACGCCGGCCGGCTGGCGGACGTCCTCACCCGCCTCGTCGCTCCGGAGCGGGTGCGGGAGTGGTTCCTGTGCGGGCCCGAGGGCATGGTGCGCGACGCGCGGCGGGTGCTGGCGGAGGTGGCCGGGGACGGCGCCGCCGTACACACCGAGCTGTTCCACACCGGCGGGCCGCGGCCTTCCCCGGCGACGCCCGCCGCGCCGCCGCCCGCCGGGCAGGGCCGCCAGGTCCGGGTCCTGCTGGACGGCCGGGCCACGACGCTGCGCGTCCGGGGGGACCGGCCGATCCTCGACGACGCCCTGCCGCACCGGCCGGAGCTGCCGTACTCGTGCCGCAACGGCGTGTGCGCCACCTGCCGCGCCCGCGTCGTGGACGGCGAGGTGCGGATGACCGGCAACTGGGCGCTGACCGAGGAGGAACTGGCCGCGGGCTACGTGCTCACGTGCCGGTCGGTGCCCGTGAGCGACCGGGTGACCGTCGACTTCGACGTCGTATGAGGACGCCGTACGAGGACGTCCCACGAGCGCGACCCGACCACACGATGACGATCTCCGACGAGCCAGGAGGGCCCATGAGAACCGCGCACCGGACCTGCCCCATCTGCGACGCCGTCTGCGGCCTGCGGCTGACACTCGACGACGCCGGACGCGTCACCTCGGTCAAGGGCGACCCCGACGACCCGTTCTCCAAGGGGTTCGTCTGTCCCAAGGGGGCGAGCCTCGGCCACATCGACGAGGACCCCGACCGGCTGCGCGCGCCGATGGTCCGCGAGGGCGACGACTGGCGCGAGGTCACCTGGGAGGAGGCGTTCCGCGCGGTCCACGAGGGCCTGAACGGGGTGATCGACGCCCACGGCCGCGACGCCCTCGCCGTCTACTTCGGCAACCCGACCTTCCACACGATGGCCGGTTTCATGTACCGGATGCCGCTCACCCAGTCGCTCGGCACCCGCAACGTCTTCTCGGCCAGCACCATCGACCAGATCCCCAAGCAGGTCGCCGGCGGCCTGATGTACGGCGACGCGATGGCCATCGCCGTGCCCGACCTGGACCGCACCGACCACCTGCTGGTGATCGGCGCCAACCCGGCGGTGTCCAACGGCTCGCTGTGCGCGGCGCCGGACTTCCCCGGCCGGCTCAAGGCGCTGCGGGCGCGGGGCGGCAAGCTCGTCGTGGTCGACCCGCGCCGCACCCGGACCGCGGCCATGGCCGACGAGCACGTCTTCGTCCGGCCCGGCACCGACGCCTTCCTGCTGATGGGCATCGTCCACACCCTGCTCGCCGAGGGCCTGACGTCGCTCGACCGGGTCGGCGTCGAGGTCGGCGGCCTGGACGAGCTGCGGCGGCTGGCGGACGACTTCACCCCCGAGACGGTCTCCCGGGTCTGCGGGGTGCCCGCCGAGCAGATCACCCGGATGGCCCGCGAGCTGGCCGCCGCCCCCTCGGCCGCGGTCTACTCGCGCATCGGCACCTGCACCGCCGAGTTCGGCACCGTCACCCAGTGGCTGGTGGACGTGGTCAACACGCTGACCGGCAACCTCGACCGGCCCGGCGGGGTCATGTTCACCAGGACCGCCGCGCTGGAGTTCTTCCGCACCGGCCAGCCGTACAGCGGGGGCAACTGGCGCAGCCGCGCCCGCGGCGTGCCGGAGGCGATGGGCGAGCTGCCGGTGGCGACGCTGGCCGACGAGATCGAGACGCCGGGCGAGGGCCAGGTCAGGGCGCTGATCACGATCGCGGGCAACCCGGTGCTGTCGGCGCCGAACGGGCCCCGGCTGGACCGGGCGTTCGCCGGCCTGGACTTCATGGTCTGCGTGGACCCGTACCTGAACGAGACGACCCGGCACGCGAACGTCATCCTGCCGCCGCCGCGCATGCTGCAGATGCCGCACTACGACTTCCTGCTGCTGACCGTGACGGTGCGCAACTACACCCGGTTCTCCCCGGCGATCCTGCCGCTGGAGCCGGGGCAGCTGTCGGAGGCGGAGATCCTGGCGAAGCTGACGCTGATCGCCGCCGGGCAGGGGGCGGACGCCGACCCGGCCGGGCTCGACGAGATGATCGTCGGGCAGATCCTCGGCGGGGCCGTCCAGGCGCCCGGTTCGCCGTTCGAGGGCCGCGACCCGGCCGAGCTGCGCGCCGGCCTCACCGGCGACAGCGGCCCGGAGCTGATGCTGGACGCGATACTCCAGCTCGGCCCGTACGGCCTGTCGCTGGCGAAGCTGCGGGAGAACCCGCACGGCCTCGACCTGGGCCCGCTGCAGCCCCGGCTGGCGGAGCTGGTGTGCACGCCGTCGGGCCGGGTGGAGCTGGCTCCGGAGCCGCTGGTCCCGGAGGTGGAACGGCTGCGCGGGCGGCTGGCCGCGGCCCCGCCGGAGATGGTGCTGATCGGGCGGCGCCAGCTTCGGTCCAACAACAGCTGGCTGCACAACGTCGGCACGCTGGTCGGCGGCAGCAACCGCTGCACCCTGCACGTCCACCCGAGCGACGCGGCCCGGCTCGGCCTGGCCGGGGAGGCGCTGGTGCGCTCGGCCGCCGGTGAGCTGACCGTGCCGGTGGAGACCACCGAGTCGATCATGCCCGGGGTGGTCAGCCTGCCCCACGGGTGGGGGCACACCGGGAGCTCCCTGCGGGTCGCGGCCGAGCACGCCGGGGTCAACGCCAACGCGCTGACCGACGAGACGGTGATCGACCCGCTGTCGGGGAACGCGGTGTTCAACGGCGTCCCCGTCACGGTCGTCCCTGCCGTCCAGGGCGCCCAGGCCTCCCAGGACTCCGGCGGCGACGCCTGCTCCGGCGGCTCGGGCACGCGGGCGGCGGGCCCGGTCACGGTCACGCTCACGACCCGGGGCGCTTGACCCGGGGCGGCCGCGACCCGGCTCAGGCCCTGTCGCCACCCCGTACCCGGTCGCGACAGCGGTCCCGGCCGTCTTCCGGGGAGGTCAGCAGTTGGCATCCTCCCCCGCCTGAAGGGCGGGGGATTCCATCCCGTTCTCCTACGCGGTGAGGAGGACGGGGTGGGGTTCGCGGTGCACCGGCCCGGTATTCCGGGGCCCTTCCCGCGCAGCCACGGCATGCCCTGCCGCGTGTGCGATGTTGCGTGCGGCGTTCACATCCGCGTGCTCGGCGTGAGCGCAGGAGCGGCATCGGAAGCGCGCTTGGCTCTCACGCGCCTTCCGGTCCACGAACCCGCACGCCGAACAGCGCTGACTGGTGAACGCCGGATCGACCCGTACCACCCGGCCGGGCGCCTTGTGTTCCAGGCGGGCTACTAGCAGGCCCCACCCTCCTGCCAGGATGCCCCGGTTCAGCCCGGCCTTGCACCGCACCCCGCGGCCTGGTTTCTCGGCCGTGCCGCGGGTCGAGCGGGTCATCGCGGCGATCTTGAGGTTCTCGACCGCGATGACATCGAACCGGCGGGCCAGATCGGTGCTGGTCTTCTCCACCCAGTCCTTGCGCCGATCCTTGCGGCGCGCCTTGAGCCGGGCGAGGGCGGCCTTGACCTTCGCCCGCCGGACCGAGCCGGGCTTGGCGCGGGCGAGCCTGCGCTCCAAGCGCCGCAGCCGCGCCTGCTCCGTCTGCCGCAGGGGCGCGACGGTGAGCAGTTCACCGGTGGACAACGCCGCCGACACCACCACTCCCCGATCCACCCCCACCACCGCGCCATTGCCCGGTGCGGGGATAGAGGCCGGGAGAGCGGCGAAGGCGACATGCCAGCGCCCGGACCGGTCCCGGGTGACGCGGTAGGACTTCACCCCGGCTGGCACGGGCCGTGACCAGCGGAACCGCACCCAGCCCACCTTGGGGACGCGCACCTCGCCAGCGTGGCGCGACAGGCGCCGCACGTCGTCGGCTTTGACGGCGACGATGCGGAAACCCTCGCTGTGGCCGCGTTTGCGCCAGGTGGGCCGCTCATGGGTGCCGCCGAAGAAGTTCGCCATCGCCTGGGCGAAGTCCTTCAGCGCCTGCTGCTGCACGATGATCGACCCTTTGGCCAGCCAGGGATGGGCGGCGCGAGCTTCGGTGAGCTGGCGGCACTGCTCGGCGAACCCCGGGGCGCCACCGCGTCCGGGCCACCAGAAGGAGCGCTGCTCGACGGCGAGGTTCCACACATACCGGGCGTGGCGGCAGTGCTCGGCTAGCACCGCTTCCTGGGCGGGGGTGGGCTGCAGCCGGTAGCGGGACACACACGAAACTTTACCGACCGTTACCGGCCCGCTACCGGCGAAACGGGAAAGCCCCCGGTGTCCAGCCGTTCCGCGTTTCCTCCCCGCCCTGAAGAACAGGGCCTCCACGCTGCAGGTTTAGGTGACGTCCCTGCCGGTGAACCGGGCCCAGGCGACCGACCCCGCGACCGCGATGTAGGCGGCGAAGACCAGCAGGCCCCGGCCCATGTCGCCGAAGGCCACCGGGTCGCGCAGCACCCCGTCGAACCCCGTCCACCAGTGCGTCAGCAGGTAGGGCTGGAGGGCGGCGAGCTGCGGGATGGCGCGGAGGACCTGGGCGGCGACGACCAGCACCACGGTGGCGGCGATGGCGCCGATGGCCACCTCGGTCAGCGTGGAGATGGCCAGCGAGACGGCGGCCAGCGCCGCCATGCCCGCCGCGACGTACAGCACGACCAGGCCCATCCGCAGCAGGCCGTCGGTGAAGGACACGGTCGCGCCGGACAGCAGTGTGACCGGGCCGACCGGGAACAGCGCCAGCCCGGTCAGCAGCGCCGACAGCACGGCCGTCGAGACGGCGGCCAGGCAGAAGACGACGGCGCCCGCGTACTTGACGGTCAGCAGCCGGGCTCTGCCCGCCGGGGCGACCAGCAGGTAGCGCAGCGTGCCCGCGCCCGCCTCCCCGGCGACGGAGTCCCCGGCCACCACGGAGACCGCGACGGGCAGCATGAACTGCACCAGCACGCTCAGCGCGGCGAAGGCGAGGAAGAGGGCGTTCCCGGTGACCCGTCCCAGGATCGCCAGCTCGCCCCCGCCCGCCCCGCCGCCGCCGTCCACGCCGGTGAACAGCCGCAGCGCCAGGCCGAGCAGTACCGGGACCGCGGCGAGTACGGCCAGCACGGCGAGGTTCCGCGGCCTGCGGAAGATCATCCCCAGCTCGGAGCCGAGCAGCCGCAGCCATGCCCGCACCGCGCCGGCCGGCCGCCCGGCGTCGGCCGCCGTCCGCCTCGCATCGGCCGCCCGCGCCACCGAAACCACCCGCGCCACCGAAGCCACCGAAGCCGCCGGAACCGCGCCGCCGGCCGTTCCCGCCGCGGCTTCTCCGCCCGCGCCACCGGAACCGCCGGGCGCCGGGGCGTCCACCGTCCCGGTCGCGTCCCCGGCGGCACCGGTCACCGGGACCGGACCGCTAACCGTCGACATCGAACCCCTCCCCCGTCAGGCCCACGAACACGTCCTCCAGGCTGGGCCACCGCACGCCCAGCCCCCGTACGGCGACGCCCGCCGACACCAGGGCCGCGCAGATCCGCTCGGGCTCCTCGGCTCCCAGTTCGGCGTCGGCCTCGCCGTCCCCGGCGCGGATCCCGGTCAGCCCGGCGGCGGCCAGCACCGCGGCCGCCCCGGCGACGTCGGGGGTCTCCACCCGGATCCGGACCGTCTCCCGTGCCAGGAGACCGGCGATGGTGCCCTGCGCGACCAGCCGCCCGGTCCGCATGACGGCCACGTGGGAGCACATCTGCTCCACCTCCGCCAGCAGGTGGGAGGAGACGAACACGGTCGTCCCCTCGGCGGCGATCTCCCTGACCAGCGCCCGCACCTCGCGCGTGCCCTGCGGGTCCAGGCCGTTGGTCGGCTCGTCCAGGACCAGCAGCTCCCGGGGCCCCAGCAGCGCGGCGGCGATGGCCAGCCGCTGGCGCATGCCCAGCGAGTAGGCCCGGTAGCGCTTGCCGGCCGCGGCGGTCAGGCCCACCCGTTCCAGGGCGTGCCCGATCCGGGCCGTGGCCGTGCGCGGGTCGGCCGCCGGGTCGGCGGCGTCGTAGCGACGCAGGTTGGCCTCACCCGTCAGGTACGGGTAGAACGCGGGCCCCTCGACCACCGCCCCCACCCGCGGCAGCACCGCGGTCATCCCGTCCGGCATCGGCCGGCCGAGCAGCTCCCACGTGCCGGCCGTCGGCGTGACCAGGCCGAGCAGCATGCGGATGGTGGTGGTCTTGCCCGAGCCGTTCGGCCCGAGGAAACCGAAGACCGAGCCCCCGGGCACGGCCAGGTCGAGGGCGTCCACGGCGACCTGGCCGCCGCGGAACCGCTTGGTCAGCCCGCGGGTGACGATCGAGCACTCCTCCGGCGCGGGCCCCGCGTCGCGGGGAGCGCCGGAGCGTTCCCCGCGACGGCCCGCCAGGAGGCCGGTGTCTCCTGGCATGTCGCTCACTTCCGCCCGGCCACCTCGGTCAGCTTCTCCGGGGTGACGGCGCCGACCAGCAGCCGGCCGTCGTCGGTCAGCAGGGCGGAGACCAGCTTGGTCCGGACGACCCTGCCGCTGCCCCACGGGCCGCTGACGGGCTGGGCCGACTTCAGCACGGCGTCGACGACGGCGCCGACGCCCTGACCGCCGTCCTGCCGGGGAGCCTGGCCGCCCGGCGACTTCTGGTCCGCCGGCGGGAGCCGCCGCTTGAGGTCCTGCTCGGAGAAGGGCAGCACCGCCACCGCTGTCCAGCCCTCGCCGACGATCTTGGCCTCCTCCTTGATGCCCTCGGCCCGTTCGGCCCGCTTGTCGGCCACGGCGGTGAGGTCGTCGATCCGCTTCTCCTCGACCTTGGCGCCCGGGGGCGGGGTGAAGGTGAAGTTGCCGGGTGCGGGCGGGGTGAAGGCGACGGAGGTGAAGCCCACCTCGAAGGCGGGCTCGGCGGCGCTCTTGGCGTAGACCTGGACCCGCAGCGGGATGAGGGTCTCCCCGTCGAGCGCCA
Organism: Streptosporangium sandarakinum; assembly: GCF_050942225.1. Taxonomy (NCBI): domain Bacteria; kingdom Bacillati; phylum Actinomycetota; class Actinomycetes; order Streptosporangiales; family Streptosporangiaceae; genus Streptosporangium; species Streptosporangium sandarakinum. The sequence continues at coordinate 3,118,955 of NZ_CP192034.1, read as the reverse complement.
GCCTGACCTCGCGCACCAGGGACGAGGCGTCCTTGGGTGCGAAGGTGAGCTGGTAGGCCGCGCGGTCGGCGACCCGCTCGGTGTTGGTCACGCCGACCACGGTGCCGGGCTGGGACAGCAGCTCGCCGGCGAGCTGCTGCGGGGTGACGGCCGTGGGCACGGCCGTCTCGGGACGCGCGGGCGCCTCGGTGCCGCCGGTGATCCGGGTGGCCCTCTCGGCGTCGCTCTCCCACAGCCACACCTGGCCGCCGTTGACGATCAGGTCGGTCTCGCTCATCCGCCCCGGCAGGGCGAACCGCATCCGGTCGGCTCCGCCGTACCAGACCTTCAGCTCGTGGGAGCCGGTGAGCAGGGCGGCGGGGGAGGTGCCGCCGAGGCCGGCCATGTCCGGCAGTCCCGGCAGGCCGAAGGAGGCGGTCTGCACGAGTGTGCCCGACATGGGCTTCGGACCGGACCTGGCGGCCTGGACGGCGTCGGCCAGCAGCTGGTTCGCGGTGCGGTCGGGCAGCGCCGGGTCGCCCTGGACCGCGGCGATGACCGGGCCGGCGCCGACGGCCGCGGCGACCACCGCCATCGCGGCGACCGGCACACCCCACCTCACGACCCGACCCCGCGTCGTTCGCTGTGACATATCACTCCTTAACGGTATTGCTTCAGTGCCTGCACCGTCAGCCTGCGCGAACGACCCTGTGCCGAAGCTGAGACAGACTGAGAGGGCTCACAGGGTTCTCAGCCGCCTCTCAGGGCGGTCGGCGGAAAATGGGGCGACCGAACATCTGAGGAGGCGGAATGCGGGTTCTCGTCGTGGAGGACGAACGGCGGATGGCGGCCGCCCTCCAGCGCGGCCTGCAGGCCGAGGGGTTCGCGGTGGACCTCGCGCACGACGGCAACGACGGCCTGCACCTGGCCAGGCACGGCGACTACGACGTGGTCGTGCTGGACATCATGCTGCCCGGCCTGTCCGGCTACAACGTCTGCAAGGCGCTGCGGGCCGAGGAGAACTGGGTGCCGATCCTGATGCTGTCGGCAAAGGACGGCGAGTACGACATGGCCGACGGGCTCGACCTGGGCGCCGACGACTACCTGACCAAGCCGTTCTCCTACGTCGTGCTGGTGGCCAGGCTGCGGGCGCTGCTGCGGCGCGGCGCGGGCCGCCGCCCCGCGGTGCTGCAGGCGGGCGACCTGTCGCTCGACCCGGCCCGGCGGCGGGTCGCCCGGGGCGAGACGCCGGTCGAGCTGACGCCCCGGGAGTTCGCGCTGCTGGAGTACCTCATGCGCCGCCGTGACGAGGTGGTCTCCAAGTCGGAGATCCTGGAGCACGTCTGGGACACCTTCGACACCGACCCCAACGTCGTCGAGGTGTACGTGGGCTACCTGCGTCGCAAGATCGACGTGCCGTTCTCCCGGAACGCGCTGCGGACCGTGCGCGGCGCCGGCTACCGGCTGTCCGGCGATGGCGGCTGACCCGCCCGCACGCGGCCCGGCGCGACCGCCCGGCGCCGCGACCGACCGGGCCCGGCCGTCCGGCGCCGCGACCGGCCCGGCGCGACCGGCCGGCGCCGTGGCCGGCCCCGCGGCCACCGCTCCCGCCCCCGGCCGCGCCGCACGGCGCGGGCGGCGCGCGGGCTGGTGGCGGCGCAAGAGCCTGCGGTTCCGGCTGACCGCGGTGGCCTCCGCCGTGCTCGCGGTGGCGCTGGCCGCCTCCGCCTACGTGCTGGTGGGCGTGCTCGGCCGGGCCCTGATCGCCGGCACCGACGACGCGATCCACCAGCGGGCCAGGGAGGTCGTCTCGCTGGCCGACGCCGGACGGCTGCCGGTCGAGATGACCTCGCCGGACGGCGTCCTAGTGCAGGTGATCGACGCGGCGGGCCGGATCACCCACGCCACCCCCGGCACCGACCGGCTCCTGCCGCTGCTGGACGCCGGGGAACGTGCCACGGCGATCGCGCGGGGCGGCGCCGGGTTCGTGGACGGCGGGCCGTACGGGATCCCGCACGTGCTGCGGGTCCGGGTGCTCAGCGCCGACCAGGGCCGGACGGTGATCGCCGCCCGTCCGTTCAGCGAGGTGCAGACCAGCGTCAACACCGCCGCGCACGTGCTGCTCGTCGGAACCCCCCTGCTGCTGGTGCTGCTCGCCGGGGTGAGCTGGGTGATCGTCGGCGGGACGCTGCGGCCCATCGCGGCACTGCGCCGGGGCGCGGAGGAGATCACCGACACCGCCCGCTCCCGGCGGCTGCCGGTGCCGGAGTCCCGCGACGAGGTACACAGCCTTGCCGTCACCCTCAACGACATGCTGGCCCGGCTGGAGAAGGCCGACGCCCGCCAGCGGGCCCTGGTCTCCGACGCCGCGCACGAGCTGCGCAGCCCCCTGGCCAGCATCCGCCTCCAGCTGGAGGTGGCGCTCGGCCACCCCGAGGGACAGGACTGGCGGGAGACCGCCGAGGGCGTGCTGGAGGACACCATGCGCCTGGCCCGGCTGGCCGAGGACCTCCTCGCGCTGGCCCGGCTGGACGAACGCGGCGGCGCCCTGGCCCGCCGGGAACCGGTGGAGCTGGACCGGCTGGTCCCCCAGACCGTCGAGCGGTACGGCGAGGCCGTCACGGTGCGGGTCGCCCCCACCCCGGGCGACGCGATCGTGGTGACCGGGGACGCGCTCGACCTGGGACGGGTGCTGGTCAACCTGGTGGACAACGCGCTGCGGCACACCGTCTCGCCGGTCGTGGTCGAGCTGCGCACCGAGGGGACCGGCGCCGTGCTGACCGTCACCGACGACGGCTCCGGCATCCCCGAGGCCGACCGGGAGCGGGTCTTCGACCGCTTCACCCGCCTGGACAGCGCCCGCAGCCGCGACCACGGCGGCGCCGGGCTGGGCCTGGCGATCGTCCGGGAGACCGTCCACGCCCACGGCGGCGCGGTCACCCTGGAGGACGCCGCCCCGGGCCTGCGAGCGGTCGTCCGCCTCCCGCTGTCCTGAGTCCCCTTCCCGGCTCCCCGCCGGAAACCGGCCGCGTGGGGAAGGCCGGTGTTCCCCGGCGGGAGGACCCGGTCACCGTCTCGCTCACACGTCCGCCTTCTCCCGGGGCTACCCGGACACCCGTGGCTTCCCGGGCCTTTCCGGGCCGCCCCAGGCCGTCCCGGGGCTCCTCCCCGAGGCGTCCCGGGCCGTAGAGTCGGGGTGCGCGCCATACCCGGCCTTCGGGCCGTTCCCATCCCCCCGCGCCACCCTGAAGGAGACCCGCGTGAGCCTGCCGGAAAAAGGCCGTGACATCGAGGATGTGCTCGCCGAGATCGGCAGGCTCAGAGAGGACGACCTGCCGGTGCGCGGGGGCCAGGTGACGGCCTACGTCTACGACACCGGCCGGCCGGAGGTGCACGAGGCCGCGGCCCGCGCCTACTTCGAGATGCTGGAGGTCAACACCCTCGACCCGACGGCGTTCCCGAGTGTGGTGGAGATGGAGCGGCAGGTGGTCGGCGCGGTCGCCGGCCTGCTCGGCGGCGGGCACGGCGTCTTCACCAGCGGCGGCACCGAGTCGATCATGCTGGCGGTGAAGGCGGCGCGCGACTCCCGGCCGGTCCCGGGCCGGCCGCGGCTGGTGCTGCCGGTCACCGCGCACCCGGCGTTCCACAAGGCCGCGCACTACCTCGGGGTGGCGGTGGACGCCGTGCCGGTGGACCCGGTGACGTTCCGGACGTCCCCGGCGGCGGTGGAGGCGGCGATCACCCCCGACACGGTGCTGGTGGTCGCCTCGGCGCCGTCCTACCCGCAGGGCGTGGTGGATCCGATCACCGAGATCGCGGCGACGGCCGCCGCCCGCGGCGTGCTCTGCCACGTGGACGCCTGCGTCGGCGGGTGGCTGCTGCCGTGGCTGCGCGAGGCCGGGGCCCAGGTCCCGCCGTTCGACATGTCGGTGCCGGGGGTCACCTCGCTCTCGTGCGACCTGCACAAGTTCGGTTACGCCCCCAAGGGCGCCTCGGTGGTGCTGTTCGCCGACCCGGCGCTGCGGCGCGCGGCGTACTTCGCGTCGGCGTCCTGGCCCGGTTACACGATCATCAACGCGACCGTGCAGAGCTCGAAGTCCGCCGGCCCGCTGGGCGGGGCCTGGGCCACCATGCAGGCCCTCGGCCGCGACGGCTACCTGGAGCTGGGCCGGACGACGCTGGCGGCGGCCCGCCGGCTGCGGGAGGGCGTCGCGGCGATCGACGGCCTGCGGGTGTTCGGCGACCCGGACTCGGCCCTGGTCGCCTTCGGCCCGGACGACCCTGGCGGCCAGGACGCCCCGGACGTGTTCGTGATGGCCGACGAGGCGAGGAGGCGGGGCTGGTTCCTGCAGCCGCAGCTGTCCTTCGCGGGCATCCCGGCCAACCTGCACGTCACGGTGACCGGGGTGACCCTGCGCGGGGTGGAGGCGATGCTGGAGGTGATCGCCGAGTCCGCGGCGGCGGCGCGGCGGCGCGGGCCCGTCGAGTTGCCGGAGGGCCTGGTGGAGCTGGTCGCCGGGCTCGACCTGGACACGCTGGACGACGCCGCCTTCGCCGAGCTGGCCGCCGCCGTCGGGGCGGACCTCCGCGGCGGGTCGGGGCAGCCGGAGATGGCGGTGGTCAACGCCGTGCTGGACGCCCTGCCCGCCGGCCGGCGCGAGGCGGTGCTCGTCCGCTTCCTGTCGGTGCTCTACTCCTGACGGACGGACGGACGGACGTACGGCGCGGCCACGCGAGCCCCGGCAGACGGGCGAACGTGCGGGCGGTGATGGACGGGCGGTACACGTGAACACGCACCACGCGGGCCGAGCTTGCGGGAGTGTCATCAAGTGGCGTGGCCGCTTCAGCTGAGTTCCTCGAGGAACCGTCGTTGGTCGTCCAGGAATCCGTCCGCGAAGAGCGAGCGGGGGGAGAAGAGCGCGGTGAGCGTGATCTTTAGGTCCGACCGCTCAATGGACTGCTTGAGCAGTGAATGGGTCGCGTCCGGGTAACGCTCGACCGTCAATGCGCCACCCGCGTCCAGCACCTTGCGGTAGACGCGCTCCGTGTCGGCGGTGTCCACGTTGACGTCATGGCCCGCGAGGGTCAGCAGCACCGGTACGCCGCGCAGAGCGCGGAGGTCTTGCGTGGCGTCCGCGGTGTGGTTCTTGGAGACGAAGCCCCAGCGATCGGCGGTCATGCCGTCCGCGTCGCCGCCCATCGCCTTGACGTACTCCTCGAAGGTCGCGTGGCGCTCCAGCAGACGGCGGGTGGTGTCGCTCCTGGCGACCTCCGCCTTGGTGCGGGCTGCTGATGCGCCGGCGGCGCGCAGCTCGGCGAGGAGGTTGTAGCGGCCCTGCCGGAGCCAGTTGATCGCGGGCGAGACGGCGATGACGAAGCTCACGGGCGTCCTGGCGGCGATCTTCGGCAGGACCCAGCCCGCCTGGCTCGCGCCCCAGAGCCCGATCCGGTCGCCGTCGATGTCCGGGCGGGCGCGGGCCCAGGCGATCGCGGCGGCCGCCTCGTCGGCCCGGTCGTCCATGGACTGGTCGAGCCAGTCGCCGGGTGCGCCCGCGACGCCGGGCTTGTCCCAGGACAGGGAGGCGTACCCGGCCTTGGCGTTCGCCTCCCACATGGGCTTGTAGCCGTCGTCGTGGGTGGCATCGACAGGGCCGTCGCCGTGGACGTACACGACCAGGCCGTGGTGCTCGCGGCCGTCCCTGGGGATGGCCAGTACGCCGTTGAGGGTGTGGCCGCCATGGCGGATCGAGACCCGCTGCTCGTCCATGTCGTAGGAGTTCTGCCACAGCACCACGCCGGCGAGGCCGACGGCCACGACCAGGACCGTGACGAGTGACCACACGGCGATGCGGAGCCCACGCCATCGGGGCCAGATCTTCGGACGCATGGGATGGCCGCCTCTGTTCGGGTTTGAGTAGACATCAAAACTATCATTTGAAATACGGACGTGGCGGTCATGATAGATTCGAGTCTCGGTTTCGAGGAGGGAGGGGACACGGCATGGGACTGGACGCGACAGGCCCCGGGGCCGGACCGGTGACGGTGCGGCGGGGTGTGCCGGCCGGAGCCGAGCGGCGGGCCGCCGAGCTGTACTGGGCCGCCTTCGGCCGCAAACTCGGCCCCGCCCTGAACCCGCCGGGCAAGGCGGTGCCCTTCATCGCCGCCCACCTGAACGCCGATCGCGCGGTCTGCGCACTCCTCGACGGGCGGCTCATCGGCCTCGCCGGATACCAGCACGGCGGGCGGGCCCTCACCGGGGGATCGGCTTGCGCGGTGCTGCGCGCGTACGGGCACTTGCGAGGACTGCACCGACTCCTGCTCCTCGCCCTGTTCGAACGTCACCCGGCCCCCGGACAGCTCGTCATGGACGGCATCGCCGTGGATCCGGACATGCGCGGCCGGGGCGTCGGAAGCCTGCTCATCGAGGAAGTGGCCGCCGTCGCGGCGGAGCAGGACTGCCGGGAGATCAGACTGGACGTGATCGACACCAACCCGCGCGCCAGGGCCCTGTACGAGCGGCGAGGCTTCACGGCCGTACGGACCGAGCACACGCCCTACCTGCGCGGGCTGCTCGGATTCGGCGCGGTGACCACCATGCACCGCCCGGTCGGGACAAGAGGGATGAGAGAACCGTGAGCACCGAGACCGACCACGTCGAGATCCCCACCCGCATGCTCGTCCACGCGCTGATCCGCGAGGACGGCACCGTCGGCGCGGACGAGCTGTACACCGTCGCCAACACCCTGGGCATGAGCGACCAGCAGGTACGGCTGTGCGTCAAACGCCTCGTGGCCGAAGGCCGGTTCACCCACGAGGGCCGAGGCCGCAAGGCGGAGCTGCACGCGACCGCGGACACCACGCGCGCCCTCGCCCCCAACGCGGACTTCCTGCGGCACGCGTTCCAACAGGACGCCGGGCTCGCACCCTGGGACGGTGTCTGGCACCTGGCCGCCTTCGCGGTGCCCGAATCGGCGCGCACCGCCCGGGACGCCCTGCGCGAGACGCTCGTCCACCTCGGCGGCGCCCCGCTCCAGGGCGGACTGTACGTCTGCGCCAACGCATGGGAACCGTACGTCGAAGAAGCGGCCCACCGCCTCGGCGCCCACGGCGCGCTCACCCTCCTCACCACGACGGACCTGCGCAGGGGCGACACCCAGGAGCCTGCCGAACTCGCCCGGCGTCTGTGGCCTCTGCAGGAGATCGCCGACCGCTACCATCGCCTCAGCCGCATAGCCCGGCCCCGCTTCGCCCGGCTCACCGGCCCTGCCGAGCTCTCCTCATCCGCGCTCCTCACCATCGCCGTCGAACTGGCCGCCGAACTCACCCGCGCCATGGAGCCCGACCCGCTGCTGCCGCCTCAGCTCCTGCCCCGGCCCTGGCCCGGCACCCGGGCCCGGGAGCTCGTCGCCCAGTGCTGGGCGGCCCTGCACGAACGCGACCAGGGCAAAGCCCGCCCGGCCCTCTTCCGCCTCTACGCCGACATCACCCGGGAAACAGCGGACCGGGCCACGCGCTGAAGACGGAACAGACGGCGCAGGTGGTGCCTGCCGGGTGAAGGCACCGCGATGCCCGCCTGCCCTTGCGGACAGGCGGGCATCAGATCGATCGCGGCCGAAGCGGCTCGACGCCTGGCCGAAGACCTCGATCAGGAGTGATCGCCCGGTTACCCGGCACTTTCCCAGGCACCGTACGGCGAGCCGGGCCGCTCCCGCAGGGCGGTGACGGCGGACAGGGCGGCGCGGGCGGAGGCGGCGTCGTGGACCCGGAAGACCCGCGCGCCCTGCCAGGCGGAGACGGCGAGGGTGGCCAGGGTGCCGGCGTGGCGCTGTTCGACCGGCAGGCCGCCGAGGGTCTCGCCGACGAAGTCCTTGTTGGAGACGGCGACCAGCACCGGCCAGCCGGTGCCGACCATCTCGTGCAGGCGGCGGCCGACCTCCAGGGAGTGCCAGGTGTTCTTGCCGAAGTCGTGGGCCGGGTCGATGAGGATCGACTCCCTGGCCACCCCGGCGGCGGCCGCCCGTTCGGCGAGTTCGACGGTGTAGCCGATGACGTCGGCGACCACGTCGTCGTAGGCGACGCGGTGCGGGCGGGTGCGGGGGACGGCGCGCCCGGCGTGGGCGCAGACCAGCCCGATGCCGTGCTCGGCGGCGACCCCGGCCAGGCCGGGGTCCACCCCGCCCCAGGTGTCGTTGAGCAGGTCGGCGCCCGCACGCGCGACGACCTCGCCGACCTCGGCGCGCCAGGTGTCGACGCTGATGATCAGATCGGGGTGACGCTCGCGGACCGCGGCGACCAGGCCGGCCACCCGGCGGATCTCCTCGGCCGGGTCCACCTCGTCCCCGGGACCCGCCTTGACCCCGCCGATGTCGACGATGTCGGCGCCGCCGGCGACGGCGGCGTCCACCGCGTCCAGGGCCGCCGCGAAGCCGTACGTTCTGCCCCTGTCGAAGAACGAGTCGGGGGTGCGGTTGACCACCGCCATGATCGCGAATTCGCCGGGCCGGAACTCACGGCCCCGCAGGCGCAGGATGCTCATCGGGACCGAGCCTATCGCCCGGTGCCGGAGAGGCCGGCGCTCCCACCTGCGCCGCCTCTGGGAATGTCGTACGGAAGACCGCTTCGTCAGGCGACCGGCCCACATCCGGTCACCGGGGTCTTCGTCAGGCGGCCGACCCACCTTCGGCCACCGAGAGGAACTCCTGGGCGAGGGCGGGCAGCCGCCGTCGCGCGTGGATGAGGGCGATCACCCGGCGGACCGAGGGATCGAGGGAGCGGACCCGCAGCCCGGCTCGGAGGGCCTGCTCGGCCATCCCGCGGTACCACAGCAGCGAGGCCGCGCCGGAGCGGACCGTGTTCAGCCAGTTGCCGCGCTCGTCGAGCTGTACGGCGGGCACCGGGGCGATGCCGTATCTGGCGAAGAGCGCGTCGAACTCCCTGCGCCGGGCGCTGCCGGGCACCGGCAGTACCAGCCGCATGCCGTTGAGCCGGCTCATCGGCACCGGGTCGGGCAGCTCGACGCCGGGCGGGGAGATCAGCACGATCTCCTGGCGCTCCAGCGGGTGGCTGACCAGGTCGGCGGGGACGGGCAGGTCGGTCAGGCCGAGGTCGGCCCGCTGGTCCCGTACGGCGTTGACCACGCCGTCGCGCCCGTCGCAGCGGACGATGTGGACCCGCACTCCGGGACGCTCGGCGGTGTAGGCGGGCAGGAGGCGGCCGGCCAGGCCCGGCTCCAGGCTGGGGGTGGAGGCGATGCGCAGTTCGGTGTCGGATGTTTGGCCATGGGCGGACAGCTCCTCGATCTCGCGGACGGCGTCGAGTGCCTCCCGGGCGAGCTTGACCACCCGGCGGCCCTGCGCCGTGACGACCACGCCCCGCCCCGAGCGGGCGAACAACGTCATTCCGAGTTCTCGTTCCAGATCCCTGATCGCCCGCGACAGGGCGGGCTGCGCGATGTACAGCGACTTGGCCGCGTCGGTCATGGTGCGATGCTCCGCTGTCGCGACCACGTAGCGGAGCTGCTGCAGATTCATGCATTGAAGCTAGGACACGGGAACCCGCTCAGTCCGGCACATCGCAGAGATCACCTCGGATGATTCCGGAATGTAATTGATTGCGGCTACATCCGTGACGGATGATAAATCAGTATGCTTACGCCCCAAATTCCAGAATGATCCCGACCTGCGGGTCACAAGGGACAGATGGTTTACGGGGAGACAGCGTGACAGGCAACGGGCAGTTCCCTCCGCCGCCGCCTCAGCCGCAGGGACATCCGCACCCCGCGCCGCCGCCCGCCTGGGCCTCCGCTCCTCCCCAGGGGCCGCCCCGGACCTCGCCGCCGGGTCATCCGCCTCAGGGCCCGCACCCGCAGGGACCGCCGCCGGGACAGGGCGGACCCGGGGGTTACGGCCATCCGCACGGGGGTCCGGCGATGCCCGTTTCCCCTCCGCCGCAGGGCGTCCCGCCCCGGCCGCTCCCCCCGCGGCCGCCCGCCCCGCATCCCTTCCCGCCGCCGGGGCATCCGGGTCCGGGACACTCGGGTCCGGGACACTCGGGGCCGGGACATCCCGGACCGGGTCACCCGCCGGCCCACCCTCCCCAGGGGCATCCGACGCAGCCGCCGCCGGGGTACCCGCCCCGGCCGGTCCAGGGGCCCCCGCCGCAGCCGTTCCCCCAGCCGGCCCCGCAGCCGTTCCCCCAGCCTTTCCCTCAGCCGGTTCCGCCTCAGGGGCAGGCGCCGTACGGCATGCCGCCCGCGCCGCCGGCACCGCCGCCCGCCCCCCCCAGGGCCCCTCCTCCTACCCCCAGTGGCAGCCGCCGCGCCGCCGTTCCGGCGCCGGCGCGGTCATCGGCGGGATCTTCGGGGCGATCGCGGTCGCGTTCGTCGGGATCATCGTGGTCGCCGCGGTCCTCCGCGGCGGCGACGACTCCCACATGGTCTCGCCGGTCGCCCTCCCCACCTCCACCCCGTACGAGGCGCGGACGAGCGAGCCCGCCGACCCGACGCCCACCGCGAGCACCACGAGCGCCGCCGACGCCTCGGGCGACTCCCAGGACTCCGACACCACGACGGACACGACGAACACGACGGATACGACGGACACGGCCGACACCCGGCCCAGGAAGGTGCTGAACACCAGCCTCACGAACAACACCCTCTACCGCGCCGGGAGCCTGCCCCGGGTCTCCTGCCCCGCCGGCTCGGCCGACATCTACAGCAACACCCAGCTCAAGGCGCTGATACTCAAGACGTCCCGGTGCCTGGACAAGGGCTGGGCGCAGATCATGCGGCAGCAGGGCATCGACTGGCGGCGGCCGGGCTACGCCATCACCTCCACCAAGGGGCGCGGCGCGTGCGGGGACTTCCCCTCGGCCGGCGGCATCGTGCCGTACTACTGCCCCCGCAACGAGACGATCTACGCCTCGACCTCCGCCATGGTGCGGGGCTCGGGCCGTTCCCTGGGGTACGGCCAGCTCACGAACTGGCACGGCGGGATCGTCAGCATGATGGCCCACGAGTACGGTCACCACGTCCAGCAGCTCTCGGGCCTGTCGAACACCTGGTGGGAGAAGAGCCTGCGCTCCACCAGCAGGAGCGGCAAGCTGGCGCTGAGCCGCAGGTTCGAGCTGCAGGCCACCTGCTTCGGCGCGATGTTCATGCGCTCGGTCTCGGCGACCTACCCGGTCACCCCGGCGCGGCGCGACACCCTCTACTACTTCTATTCGCGCGTGGGCGACTGGGCGGGCGCTCCCCGTGACCACGGCTCCCCCGCCAACAACAACCGCTGGTTCCGCCAGGGCTACGAGAAGAACAAGACCTTCCAGTGCAACACCTGGCTGGCCCCGGCGTCCACGACGTCGTAACCATCGCCATGTTTTAAGCGTCCGTTAACCGTTACTTGATCATGTGTCTGTCATGTACCGGTATGGGAGCTAGAATCCTGGCAAATTTCGTGTAAGCAGGGAATCTTGGCTGTTTTGCCAGGTGGACCGGGATGAACCATAGGAAGCGGTGTGACGATGCACCTTGGGCAAGACTCGGGGGACGCCGCCGAGGGCGGGCAACGACGCACCCGGCAGCGTGACACGAACCCCGGAACACCCCCCGGGCCCCCCGGAACACCCTCAGGTCCGCACGATCCTTCCGGCGCCCCGACCTCGCACGGAGCACAGGCCGCGCATGGAGCACCGGGCGCGCACGGAGCACAGGGCGCCGGAGCGCAGGGCGCATCGCCGGACGACCCCGCCGACCCGGAGAAGACCCGGGCCTTCCGGAAGGCCCCCAACAGGGCGGCCCCGCAGGGCGGAGCGGTCCCGTCGGGCACGCCGGGAGGACCGGCGGCGCCCGGCGGCCCGCAGGGATCGTCCGCTCCGGCCGGGCAGCCCGCTCCGGGCCTCCCCACCCCGCAGCAGCCGCCCGGCGCCCAGGACAAGCTCGTCGCCGGATCGCCCACGCCGCAGGCCCCGTCCACCGGGCCGGCCACCGGGCCGGCCGCGGCGGTGACCGCTCCCGCGGGAGGCCCCGCCCCCGCCTCCCCGGCGCCCGGAGCGGGTCCTCCCTCCCCGGCGTCCGGCGGGACCTCCGGGAAGGGGACCCCCGGGAAGGGGACCCCCGGGAAGGGGATGCGGTTCGCCCGGCCGCTGACGACCGCCTCGGTCATCGGCTGGACCGCGCTGTCGGCGATCCTCCCGGGTGCGGCGCACCTGCGCTCCGGGCGGCGCCGCATCGGGTACGCCCTGCTCGGCGTCTTCGCCGCGCTGCTGGTGGCGGCGCTGGTCGCCGGGCTCACCCTCCGGGGCAACTTCGGTTTCCTCGCCCGGGACAGCACGCTGACGGGCCTGGTGGCCCTGACCGGGGTGGGCGCCCTCGCCTGGTTCCTGCTGGTGCTCTTCTCCTACGTCACCCTCGGCCCGAACCGGCTGAAGGGCCGGGACCAGATCATCTCGGGCATCGCGGCCGGGGTGCTGTGCGTGTCGGTGATGGCGCCGTTCGGATACGCCGCGAGCAGCGTGCTGGCCATCAAGGACACGGCCAACGTCATCTTCCAGCAGCAGGAGAAGGCGAACCCGACGGCCGCGCCGATCAAGGCCGAGGATCCCTGGAACGGCAGCTCCAGGGTGAACTTCCTGCTCGTCGGCGGTGACGCGGCAGGCAACCGCACCGGCCTGCGGACCGACAGCATGAACGTGGCCAGCATCGACATCGAGAGCGGCAACACGGTGCTGTTCAGTCTCCCGCGCAACCTGCAGCACGTCCGCTTCCGGCCCGGCACCCCGCTGGCCAAGCGGTTCCCCAACGGCTACATGGCCGATCTGCCCAACGGCGGCCTGCTCAACGAGATCTGGCAGTACGCCGAGGAGAACCCCGACGTCGTGCACGGCAAGGACGGGCAGCGCGGCCCCAAGGCCCTGATGGACACCATCGGCTACACGCTCAACCTGAAGATCGACTACTACGCCCTGATCAACATGTACGGCTTCGCCCACCTCGTGGACGCCATCGGCGGCCTGAAGATCCGGGTGGACCACGACATCCGCTGGGGCGGCCACTTCGGCACGGCCGGCACGATCAAGGCGGGCTACCGGACGCTCTCCGGCGAGGAGGCGCTCTGGTACGGCCGCTCCCGGGTGGACAGCGACGACTTCTCCCGGATGGGCCGGCAGCGGTGCGTCATCGGCGCCTTCGCCCAGCAGGCCACGCCGCAGGTGGTGCTGACCAACTTCATCAAGATCGCGCAGGCCGCCAAGAAGCTCGCCACCACGAACATCCCCCGTGAGCTGCTGGACCCGCTGATCGAGCTGGCCATGAAGGTGAAGGGAGCGAAGATCACCAGCCTCCAGTTCGTGCCGCCGGAGTTCTACAGTGGCGCACCCGACTGGGTGAAGATCCGCACCGCGACCGCGCGGGCGCTGCGCCAGTCGGTCCAGCCCGCCCGCCGCCCCCAGGCCGCGGGTGCCACCGCCTCGCCGGCCGACGGGACGCCCTCGGCCGGACCGAGCGGGGCCACTCCGGAGCCCGGGGTGAGCGGCACCACGCCCAGGCCCACCAGGTCGACGGTGGCCGCCAAGCCGAGCCAGACCCCCACCCGGAACGGCAACGCCTCGGCGCAGTCCCTGTCGGAGACCTGCGGGCTCTGACGCCCGGCGGATCCCGCCGTCCCCGGCCCGTGGCCCGGCCCCCTCGGGGGGGCCGGGCCACGGCCTTTCCCTCCACGGCCTTTCCCTCCACGGCCCCCACCGCCGCGTGCCACCACACGCCGCCGCACGCACCGCCGCCGTATGGCCGCCGCACCGCCGTACGGTCGCCGGGCCTCCGCGCGGACCGCCGCCGGAACGGCCGGCGGCCGGTCAGGCCGCCGCCGCGCGCCGGGGCAGAAGCGCGAAGGCGCCGAGGTAGAGCAGCCCCGCCACGATCAGCAGGCCCCGGTAGCCGACGACCAGCGCCAGGTACTCCAGGCAGCCGCCGGCCATCGCACCCAGCAGGTTCGCGCCGAAGGCGGTCGTGCCGTCGTGCGAGTCGGCGAACCGCTTGGCGAACACCACGTTGGCCGCGAAGATCGGCAGGAACGCCACGACCACGGCGGTCACCGCCCGCAGCGGCAGCGGCAGGCCCAGCAGCCAGGAGCTGGGCACCAGCCAGGCCAGCACCAGTCCGGCGAGGAGCACGCCGTACATGACGGGCAGCGGCGGGGTCGGGAAGCGGCGCGTCACCTCCACGGCGGCGAGCACCGCGACCAGCACCCCGGCGAACACCACCGCGTTGACCACCCAGGTCGTGCCGAACAGCAGCGCGAACCCGGTGACGCTCTTGGTCTCCAGCAGCATGAACGCCACGCCCAGCAGGAACAGGTCGGCGTACGGGCGCATCCTGCGGTACGGCCCGGCGACCGCCCGGACGGCGAGCAGGCTCACGATCAGGATCAGGATCAGGGTGACGACGTAGATCTGCGGGATCGTGCGGTCCTTGAGGTACAGGAAGGGCCGGTCGTCGTCGCTCGGCGGCGGGGTCCCGGCGGCGGCGCCCGCCCACTCGGCGCCGCAGGACTGGTCGGCGGCGGTGAGACCGGCGGTGATCACGGCCTGCTGCCCGGCCCGGCTGACCACGTCCACGCAGGGCCGGTGGCCGAAGGCGGCCTGCGCGGTGGCGGCGAGCCGGTCGACCAGCCAGCCCTCGCGGTAGTAGTTGTACATCGAGAAGGTGCCGCCGGGCTTGAGGTGGTCCCTGGCCGCCTCCATGGCCTGCCGGGTGAACAGGTAGCTCTCCAGCCGCAGCGAGCTGGCGCCGGAGACCAGGGTCAGCGAGTCGGGCAGCGCGAACAGGATCAGGTCGTACTTCCTGGCCGTGCGTTCCAGGTAGGCGCGGCCGTCGGTGACGACGGTGGTGACCCGGGGGTCGGCGTAGGGCCGGTCGGGGTGGTAGATCCCGCCGAGCTCGCGGAGCTTAGGGTCGATCTCCACGGCGTCCACGTGTTTCGCGCCCTTGGCCAGCGCGATCGCCACGTCGGTGCCGCTGCCCGCGCCGACGATCAGCACGTCGTCGAGCCGGTGGGCGGCCGACCTCTCGTACGGCAGCGCGTACTGCCGCTCCCACGACAGCCGCTCCCGCGCCGGGATGGCCTGCTGGTGCGGGATGCCGTTGACCTGGATGTCCATCACCGGGACGCCCTGCCACCGGAAGCGGTCGTAGGTCACCTTGTAGTACGGCGACCACAGCGCCCCGGCGGTCAGCGTCTCGAGGGCGAGCGCGCCGACGACGACCAGCGACGGCACGAGCACCGCGACCCGGCCACCGAACCCGCGCGGCCACAGCAGCGCGACGTAGGCGGCCGCGGCGATCACCCCCCACGCCACCGGCGGGGCGCCGAGGAACGACAGGGCGGTGAACAGCGCGATGCCGGTGAGGCTGCCGACCAGGTCGTAGCGGTAGGCCTCCAGCCGGTCCAGCTCGGGGAAGCAGCGGCCGACCAGCTCGGCCGGGCCCATCAGCACGACCGCGGCGGCGGCGAAGATCAGCGGCAGGATCAGCCACGGCGGCGGCCCGCTGGTGCTGAGGCTGGTCCAGTACAGGACGCCCTCGGTGTCGCGGTCCACCGTGACCGGGAATCGCAGGATCACCAGCACCAGGACGGCCAGCGCGATCGCCGAATAGTACGGCGGGCGCGTCGTGCGCCCCACCCGCAGGAAACCCAGCCCGATTCCGAGGAACGACCCCAGAAGGACAAAATTCGTGAAATAACTCAAATGCACGATATTCGAGCCGGTCCACCGGATCAGCGCCAGCTCCAGGAAAAGCATGAACGCGCTGGCCACGACCAGTCTGGGCCGGGTGCCGAGCCAGTGCCGGGGGAAGGCGTCGGAATGCGGTGATGGCGTGGTCTCCGCCGCTGTCGTCATGCCGGACAACCTAGTGACCGCCGCGTCCCCGCGAAAGGAAAACGGCCCCGGCGATTTGCCGGTGTAAACGGGAGAAGATACCGGTCAGAGTTGTTATGAACGGCTGGACGCGCCCGGCGGAAATGGAGGAACGTGGGATGGCCCGTTCCCTTCGGCTTCCCGGTGGTGCGTCATGCGCGTCCTCATCCAGCTCCGCCCCTCCCCCGACGTCGTCGCGGCCGTGGCCGACCCCGGCGCGACCGCGACCACGGCCGACGTCGCCGACGGCCTGCCCGGCGTCGCGCTGGACCACTCCTTCACCCCGGTCGCCGTCCCGCGCCCCATGCCGGTGACCGGCGGCGACCCGCTGTCGCTGAACCAGGCGCTGACCTTCTCGCTCGCCGCCGAGGACGCCACCGTGATGGTCCGCGGCGAGATCTCCGACGACGAGCTGTCCACCCGCCTGACGCTGCTGCCCGCGCTGCACCGCGACGTCGTGGGGGTCTTCGCCGACCCGGTCATCGAGCCCAACCCCACCTGCGGCGGCGACGGCCCGGTGGGCGACTGGCACGACGTGGAGCGGCTGCTGGACGTCGCCGGGCTGGGCGCCGAGGGCATGGACGGCTCCGGCGTCGCCCTCGCGGTGCTGGACACCGGCATCAACACCGCCCACGTCACCCACCGTCTCGGCCGCGACCTCACCCTGGACGCCGCGCGGAGCTGGAACCCCGACGGGGTGCACGGCACCCCGGGCGGGTTCCCCGTCGACCACGGCTCGATGTGCGCGTTCGACGCGCTGATCGCCGCGCCGCGGGCCACGCTGCTCGACCTGCCCGTGCTGCTGTCGCGCAGGCCGGGCGGCTCGGCCCTGGACGGCATGCTGTCGGACGCGGTGGCCGCCTTCGCCCACCTGCGCACCGTCCTTGAGGACCAGCCCGCCGAGTCGCGGGCCCTGGTGATCACCAACAGCTGGGGGTCGTTCTCCCCACGCTGGGACTTCCCCGTCGGCCACCCCGGCAACTACTCCGACAACCCCGCCCACCCCTTCAACCTCATCGTCTCCAGCCTGGAGCAGGCCGGCGCCGACGTGCTGTTCGCCGCGGGCAACTGCGGGCGCGAGTGCCGCGACAGCCGGTGCGCCTACCCGGACCGGCCGATCACCGGCGCCAACTCCCACCCGGGCGTGCTGTCCATCGGCGGGGTGGACACCGCCGGGGAGCGGGTCGGCTACTCCTCCCAGGGCCCCGGCCGGCTCACCTCCCGCAAGCCCGACATCTGCTCCTACACCCACTTCTCCGGCTCCGGGGCCTTCGGCGACCGCGAGCCCGACTCCGGCACCTCGGCCGCCTGCCCGGTCGCCGCCGGGGTGGTCGCGGCCGTGCGCACGGTGTGGCCGGCCTCCCGGCTCGCCCCCGCGCAGCTGCGCACCCTGCTGCGCCGTACCGCCGACGACCGCAGCGACGTCGGGTTCGACTTCGACTACGGCTACGGCGTCATCGACGCCTCCGGGGTCATCTCCTCATTGCGCCGCCGGGCGGCGCGCGTAGCGTGAGGGGCATGGTTCTCGTCACCGTACGGCTCGCGCCCAGGGCGACCCTCGAACAGGCCATGCGCCGCCTGAAGCTGTCGGAGAAGGACGTCGACACCGGCTACGGCCTGGTGCTCATCGACCCCGGCGAGGACCTGTACGGCCTGCGCGTGAGCGAGGCCGCCGCCCGGCGGATCGACCCGTCCGCCGGCGGCGGCCCGTACGCCGACCCTCCCATCGAACCGTACGGCCCGCCGGACTAGGTCCTGTCGTGATCACCCGACGGGCTCTGATCATGGCTCCGCCCGACCCCGAACCAGCGGTCGGCCAGCTCGTCGAAGGTGGTGGCGCCCGGAGCGGGGACCTCCCGGAAGTACCACGGCAGGTGTGAGTACACGTGCAGCAGGGCGTAGGCCATCACCTTGCGGGGAAGCGCCGCCCGGCGCTCCTCGGGATAGCCGTAGCCGTCCAGGAAGGCGCGCATCAGCACCCGGTCGCCGCGAGTGAGGAAGATCCCCACCGCGACCAGGTCGTACTCGCGGGCACCGCGCATCGCGGGCTCGAAGTCGAACAATCCGGACGGCCGCCAGGCGCCCGCCTCCTCCCGGAGGAGCAGGTGCGCGTCCATGAACTCGGTGTGCAGCAGAACGGGCTCGCCCGGGTCGAGGTCGACCGACTCCAGGAACTCCGGGATCCGCTCCAGCCACATCCGATCCAGACCGCCGGCCCGGTTCTCCTCGACGGTGGCCTCGGCGCGCTCGGCGCAGAAGGCGGTCCAGTCGGGTGGACCGAGCACCTCCGGCGGGGCGACGGCGTGCATCTCCGCGAGCGCCCTCCCGAACCGCACGGCGAGGCGCTCCCGCTCACGCCGCGGGATCCCCGGCCAGGCCCGCTTGAGGTCCGTGCCGTGCAGCCTGTCCATCAGGACGTAGTCCCAGCCGTGGAACTCGCCGGCGTCCCTGACCCCCGGCGTGGGGATCGGCAGGCGACCGGCCAGCGCGCGCAGCACATCCCGCTCGACCGCCGACGCCCTCCGGCGGAACGGCGGGTAGAGCTTGACGACCAGATCGCCGCCGACGGCGTAGACCGGGAGGGAGCCCCCGTCGAAGGCCGTGACCTCGCCCGTCAGACCGAGGTGTTCGACCAGCGCCAGCGCCCCCACCAGCAGTTCCGCGTCATCGATCGTGTCGTACCGCTCTTCGGTGTCAGCCTTGGGAAGCACATCGGCAACCGTACCGGCGCGATCAACCGGTTTTCCGCGCACGCCCGCCGAGGACCACCACGGCCCCGGTGAGCCGCGCGGGACGCCGGGGAGGCCGTAGTGCGTCCCGGCCCCGTGGACGGGGAAGGCGAACCGTCACACCGGTTTCGCGGGATCGGTCATGGGTGGACCGCGCCCGGACCGTACGGCGGAGGGTCAGGCGTTCGCGCGGTTGAAGACGCGGGTGCCCACCGCCACGCACACCGCGGACAGGGCGAGCGCGACGGCGACCCCGACGCCCACGGCCGCCGTGGCGTAGTGCCCGGCGAACAGGTCGCGGACGGCCTCGACGACGTGCCGGAACGGCGTGGCCCGCGACACGGCGTCCAGCCAGGCCGGCGCCATCGACATCGGCAGGAACGCCCCCGACAGCAGGATCAGCGGGACGACCACGGTGCTGACCACGGGCGCGAACAGGTCGGGGTCGAGAGTGAGCGCGATCGCGTTGGACAGCGCGGCCAGGCTGACCCCGAGCAGCGCCATGATCGCCAGACCGGCCAGCACGCCGGGCAGCGGGGCCCGCAGGCCGAAGGCGTAGCCCAGCGCGATCAGCATGACCGACTGGATGAGCAGGATCAGCGAGCTGCCCAGCACCCGGCCCAGCAGCAGGGCGACCCGGTGGGCCGGGGTGACGCGGAGCCGCTCCAGCACGCCGGCGCGCAGGTCGAAGACGATGCCGAATCCGGCCATGCCCGCGCTGAGCAGGCTCACCTGGACCAGCAGTCCAGGTACCAGGGTCTCCCAGGTGCCGATCGTGGCGAACAGCGGCCCGAACAGCACCAGATACAGCAGCGGCTGCATGACCCCGAACAGGATGCCGACCTTCTGCCGCAGCAGGATGCGCACGTTGTGCCGGAAGACCAGCCAGGTCTCGCGCATGACGTCCATCGGACCTCTCACCTCTCCCCGCCCGCCACGCGGCGGGCGCCGGCCGCCGTCGCCTCAGCCATGTCAGCCATGTCAGCCTGGTCCGCCGGATCGTCTGGTGCGCCGCCCGTCCCGCTCGCACCGCCCGGACCGCCCGGACCGCCCGGGGCGCCCGGGGCGTCGTCCCGCAGCGAGCGGCCGGTGATGGACAGGAAGACGTCGTCGAGGGTGCCGGTGCCGCCCTTGAGCTCGGCCGGGGTGCCCTCGGCGACGATCACGCCGTGGTCGATGATGAAGAGCCGGTCGGCCAGCGTGTCGGCCTCCTCCAGGTAGTGCGTGGTCAGGAAGACCGTCAGGCCCTCCTCCTCGCGCAGGCGCCGGACGTGGTCCCACAGGTGGGCCCGGCTCTGCGGATCCAGGCCGGTGGTGGGTTCGTCGAGGAAGAGCAGCGCCGGGGCGTGGACCAGGCCGAACACCAGGTCGAACCGGCGGCGCTGACCTCCGGAGAGCGCCGCCCCGGGCCTGGTCTCCAGGCCGGTCAGCTCGAACCGGTCGAGCAGTTCCCGGATCCGCCCGCGCGCCTCGGCGGGACGCGTGCCGTACAGCGCGGCGTGCAGTTCGAGCTCCTCCCCCACCGGGACGCCCGGGGAGACCCCGCCGCCCTGGGACACGTAGCCGATGCGCCGCCGCACCGACCGCGGGTCGGTGAGCAGGTCGTGCCCGGCGACGACGGCGGTGCCGCCGGAGGGGCGCAGCAGCGTGGTCAGCATGCGCATGGTGGTGGTCTTGCCGGCGCCGTTGGGGCCGAGGAAGCCCACGATCTCCCCGGCCTCCACCGCCAGGTCCACTCCCCGGACGGCCTCGACGCCGCCTGGGAAGGTCTTGCGCAGGCCCGATGTCCTGATCACTCGATCGCCTCCATCTTGAAGTCGCACCAAAAATAGAGTGACTTAAAAATTTCTGCAACATCTAAAATGACCGGCATGAGCGAGGGACTGCGCGCGCGCAAGAAGCGGGAGACCCGCCTGCGCATCTCCGACATCGCGACGGGGCTGTTCATGGCCCGGGGGTTCGACAACGTGACGGTGGCCGACGTCGCCCGGGCCGCCGACGTCTCGGTCAACACGGTCTTCAACTACTTCGCCACCAAGGAGGACCTGCTCCTCGACCGGGCGCCCGAGGTCGAGGAGCTGCTCGCCCGGGTGGTGCGGGAGCGCGAACCCGGGGAGACCCCGGTGGCCGCGGTGCGCCGCGACTTCCTGGAGGCGCTGGAGACCGGCCACTACCGCTACGGGTTCCACGAGGCCGGCGACGACTTCCTCCGGATGGTCGAGACCGCCCCCAGCCTGGTCGCCCGGGTGCGGGAGATGGGCGAGACGCGGGAGCGGAGGCTCGCCGAGGCGATCGCCGAGGAGGCCGGCGCCGGCCCCGACGACCTGACCCCCGCCCTGGTCGCCGCGCAGATCAACGCGGTGCTGCGCACCATGGTGAGCTACGCCGTACGGCGCATGATCGCCGGAGAGCGGACCGACGACATCCTCCCGGACCTGCGCGAGCAGGCCGAGCGGGCGTTCGGCCTGCTGGAGTCGGGGATCGGCGGGCGCTACATCCGGCGATGACCGGCCCGGTGACGGCCCCCTGACCGCCCGAGGGGCCGGGCGGTCGCCGTACGGCGACCGCCGCCGGAGAGTGGATCATCCGGCGATATGATCATCCGGCACCTCGTCCCCTCACGACCCACGGAGCCGTCAGTGCCGGTGCGCGAGCGCGTCCGCACCTTCCTGGAGACCTCCTACCTCCAGCGGATCATCATCGCGGTCATCGTGATCAACGCGGCCACCCTGGGACTGGAGACCTCGCCCACCGTCACCGACCGGTACGGCACGGCACTGGCGGTCGTGGACCACGCCGCGCTGTACATCTTCGTGGCCGAGCTGGCGGCCAAGGTCTACGCCCAGCGCCTGCGCTTCCTCCGCGACCCGTGGAACCTGTTCGACACCGCGATCGTGGCGCTGTCCCTGCTGCCCGTGGCCAACGGGCTGTCGGTGCTGCGGGCGCTGCGCATCCTGCGCGCGCTGCGGCTCATCTCGGTGGTGCCGAGCCTGCGCCGGGTGGTGACGGCCCTGCTGACCGCGGTGCCCGGCATGACGTCGATCGTGCTGCTGCTCGGCCTGGTGCTCTACGTCGCGGCGGTGATGGGCACGAAGCTCTACCACCTCACCGCGCCCGACTACTTCGGCGACCTGCCCACCTCGCTGTTCACGCTGTTCCAGATGATGACGGGGGACGGCTGGTCCGACATCACCCGCGACGTGATGGACGAGCACCCGTCGGCGTGGCTCTTCTTCGTGATGTTCATGCTGGTCTGCACGTTCGTGGTGCTGAACCTCTTCATCGCGGTGGTGGTCAACGCGATGGAGGAGGAGGCCTCCGGGGAGACGGCCCGGGCGACCCGCGACCTCGAGACGGCCGTGCTGGCGGAGCTGTCGGCGCTACGGGCGGAGGTGCGGGAGCTGCGCGAGCGGACCCCGGTGGGAACGGGGGCGAGGGCGCGGCCTGAGGGGCGGGCCGCCGCGGAACCGGTCGCCACGGTGACGACCGCCACGGGGCCCGTCGCCGCCGGGCCTGCCGCCGCGGAGGTCGCCGGCACGGAGCCGGCCGCCGCCGGGCCCGTCGCCGCGGGGCCGGGCCCGCGGAGCCGATCACCCCGGGACCGCTCGTCACGGGGCCGCTCGTCGCGGGGCGCGCGGGGCCGGAGATGACCGGTCAGCGGGAGTAGTACTCCACCACGAGCTGCTCGTCCACCGGGACGGCGATCTGCTCGCGCCGCGGGCGGTCGAGCAGGGTGAACGTCAGGTCGGCGTGGTCGACCGACAGGTAGGGGGCGATTCGCTCGTCGGCGTGGATCCCCTCGGCCGCGGCGACGAACGGCTGCATCGCCCGCGACCTGGGCCGCACCGAGACGACCTGTCCGGGCTTGACCAGGTAGCTGGGGATGTCCACCTTGCGGCCGTCCACGGTGATGTGCCCGTGCGCGACGTACTGGCGGGCGGCGTAGATCGACGGCGCGAGGCCGGCGCGCAGGACCAGCGAGGCCAGGCGGCTCTCCAGGAGGGCCACCAGCTCGGCGCCGGAACGACCGGTGCCGCGGTGCGCCAGGTCCCAGTAGCGGCGCATCTGCCGCTCGGAGACGTCGTAGTACCAGCGCAGCTTCTGCTTCTCCATCAGCTGCAGGCTGTAGTTGCTCGCCTGGCGCCGCCGGGTCTGCCGGCCGTGCTCGCCCGGCGGGTAGGGGCGCTCCTCGAAGTAGCGGACAGCCTTGCGGGTCAGCGGGACGCCCGCCCGGCGGGACAGGCGCACCTTGGGTCCGGTGTAGCGCATGACAACTCCCTCTTGTTGCGGTAAGAATGGGTTAGGCAAGCCTTAGTTAGGTAAGCCTAAGCTACCTGACATCGTTCGCCGATCTCAAGGAGGGCCGGGTCATGCAGCACCCCGTCACCGCCCCGCCGATCCCGGAGCGGATCCGCACCCTGGCCGCCGCGGCGGCTCCGACCCACGTCTCCTTCGCCGGCGCGGCCCGGCCCGCCGTCCCCGTCCGGGGAGGCGTGGACGGCGCGGGCCGCCCGGTGCTGCTGGTCCGGCCCGGCGACCCCCTGCACGGCGCGCGCGACGAACCCGCGGTCACCGTGGACCTGGTGGCGAGCCGCCGCCTGGGCGGGCACGAGACGGCTCGGGGCCTGCTCAAGATGCAGGGCTGGGCGCAGGCCGTACCCGCCGCCGAGGCGCGCGAGGCCGCGGTGGCGATCGCCGGGCACTGCCCGGACGAGGCACTGTTCGACGTCCTGGAGGATCTCGCCGCCCCGGCCGGCGGGGGACGCCCGGAGGGCACGGGCGCGCCGCGGCTGCTCCGCGTGGACGTCGGGCAGGTGGTGTACCTGGCCGGCGGCGAGTCAGGGGTGGTCGACGCCGAGGACTATCTGCGCGCCGTGCCCGACCCGCTGTCCGACCCGGCCGAGCGCATGCTCGCCCATGTCAACGACGCCCATCGTGAACAACTCACGGACGCCCTGTGTTCCCTGCTCGGCGCCCCGGTGCGCGAGGTGTGGCTGTGGGAGCTCGACCGGTACGGGGCGACCGTCCGCCACGGCGCCGACCGGCCGGCGCTGGTCCGCCTCCCGTGGTCCGCCCCCGTCGCCTGCGCCCGCTCCCTGGAGCACGCCGTGCACGGCCTCCTCTGCCACCGCTGACCGCCCCGCGCGACCCCGGGAAAACGGTGTCATTCTCACCGTCACCCGGGAATCGGGCGGAGGGCATCATTCCAAAAACGGACCGTCAATTACCGGCCGTCACCTCGTTGGTGCTCCGGATCACCTGGTCGACGAATCCGTACTCCTTCGCCTCGGCGGCGGTGAACCAGCGGTCGCGGTCGGAGTCGGCCTCGATCCGCTCCAGGGGCTGGCCGGTGTGGTAGGCGATCCGCTCGCGCAGCATCTGCTTGGTGTAGAGCATCTGCTCGGCCTGGATGGCGATGTCGCTGGCGGTGCCGCCCACGCCGCCGGACGGCTGGTGCATCATGACGCGGGCGTGCGGCAGCGCGTACCGCTTGCCGGGCGCGCCGGCGCACAGCAGGAACTGCCCCATCGACGCCGCCAGGCCCATGCCGACGGTGGCGACGTCGTTGGGGACGTACTGCATGATGTCGTAGATCGCCATCCCCGCCGAGACGGAACCGCCCGGCGAGTTGATGTAGAGCCAGATGTCACGCTCGCCGTCGTTGGCGGCCAGTAGCAGCAGCTCGCCGCAGATCCGGTTGGCCACCTCGTCGTTCACCTCGGTTCCGAGCACGACGATCCGCTGGCGCAGCAGCCGCTGGTACAGCGGGTCCTCGAACACGGGCTGTGGGTTGGTCAACTCTTTTCACCTGCCTCGCATATCGGAAGTTCACCGACGTACGTCTGATGAACCGCTGCCGACGATAACGCCGCCCGGAACGGAGTTCCGGGCTCGTTCGCTGTGGGCGCTTTCCGCTCACAGCGCAGCGTCAGCGGAGAAACGCGACGGCGCCGGACGCGACACGGGGAAAGGCGGGTCCCCGGCGGGAGGGCGACGCCTCCCTGTGTGATGATGGCCGCATCATGCCCGCCACCGAGCCCGTTCCCGCGACCGCGCTCTTCCGTCTCGCCCGCTCCGCGGCCTTCGCCGCCGTGGCGCTGGGGCTGGGCGTGGGGGCGCACGCGTTCGTCGGGGGCACGGTCACGGCCCGGGGCGCGGCGGCCGGGCTGGCGCTGGCGTTCGCGGCCGCCCTTCCGGCGACCGGCCGCGAGCGCGGCCTGGGGATGATCCTGCCGCTCCTGACCGGCGTGCAGGCCGCGCTCCACCTGATGTTCGCGGCGACGGCCCCGGTCGCCGCCGCGGACTCGATGGCGGGCATGGCCGGGCACTCGGGGCTGGTCCCGGGCCTGGCGATGCTGATCACGCACGGCTGGGCCATCGGGCTGACCGCGCTGTGGCTGGCCCGCGGGGAGGCACTGCTCTGGGCGGTGCTCCGGCGGCTCGGCGCCCGGTTCACGCCGATCCTCGCCGGTGAGCCGTCCCCGATTCCGGGGAAGCCCTCGGGCACGCCCCGCCGCGACGGCCCCGCCGTCCCGCGCCGCTCCCCGCTGCGGCACGCGGTCAGCAGGCGCGGCCCTCCGGCGCCCGCGGCGTTCCTTCTCTGACATCTCCGGCGGCGCCCTCCGGCGGACCGCCCACCGGCCGTCCGCCGACGTTCGCGACGACCCCGGCACGGCCCGCTCCGCGTGACCCCGTACGGCCGGCGCACGACCCGGCCCACCGGCCCGTCCGCGTACGGCACCGGCGTCCCGCCATGATCGCTTCATTCCATCTCTCCGGCATCGAGGCGCCCCGGGCGCCTCCCGGCTCCTCCCGCGGCGTGCAGAGCACCGCTCCGCCGCGGCGCCGTACCCTCTTCGAAAGGCATTTCCATGAACATCCGTCGTGTCGTCCCGGCCGGGCTCCTGGCCCTCCTCACCGCCGCCGCGGTGGGGGCCTGCGGCGCGCAGCAGGACGCGCCGGCCCCGGACCGGGCGGCCGCACCGGCCGCCACCCCGGCCGCCGCGCCGTCCGGCTCGGGCACCCCCGGCGCGTCCTCTCCCCTGACGGTCACCGACCCCTGGGTGAAGACCGCGAAGAAGGGCATGACCGCCGCCTTCGGCACCCTGGTCAACCACACCGCCGCCGACGTGACCGTCGTCTCCGCCTCCTCCCCGCTGTCGTCGATGATCGAGCTGCACGAGGTGGCCGACGTCGGCGGCAAGGCGGTCATGCGGCCCAAGGAGGGTGGGTTCACCATCCCCGCGCACGGCACGCACCCGCTCCAGCCCGGCGGCGACCACATCATGCTGATGGGCGTCACCAAGGAGGTGAAGCCCGGCGCGCGGATCCCCTTCACCCTGACCCTCAAGGACGGCGGGACCGTGGAGTTCACCGCGATCGGCAAGGACTTCGCCGGCGGCAACGAGAACTACGACTCCGGCACGGGCAAGGGGCACAGCTGATGGACCAGCCCCGGCTGACCCGGCGCGGGCTGCTCGCGGGGGGCGCCGCCACCGCGGCCGGCGCCCTCGCGGCGTGCGCCTCCGCGCAGACCGGCGCCAAGGCGGCCTACGCCGGGCCGCCGGCGTCCGGCGGGTCCGCGCCCCCACCGGCTGGGCGGCCGAACCCTTCCACGGGCCGCACCAGGCCGGCATCGCCACGACTCCGCAGGCCCACGCCGTCTTCGTCGGCCTGGACCTGCTGCCGGACGCCGACCGCGACGCCGTCGTACGGCTGATGCAGCTGCTCACCGACGACGCGCGCCGCCTGACCGAGGGCCGGGCGGCCCTGGCCGACACCGAACCGGAGCTGGCCACGCTCCCCGCCCGGCTGACCGTCACCTTCGGCTTCGGGCCCGACCTGTTCCGGGCCGCGGAGGTGGCGGACCGCTGCCCGAAGTCGGTGGCGCCCCTGCCGAGGTTCGGAATCGACAGGCTGGACAAGCGGTGGACGGGCACGGACCTGCTGCTGCAGATCTGCGCCGACGACGCCGTCACCCTCGCCCACGCCCTGCGCATGCTGGTCAAGGACGCCCGGTCCTTCGCCCGGGTGCGCTGGATCCAGCGGGGGTTCCGGCGCGGCCCGCAGACCCAGGCGCCGGGCACGACCCAGCGCAACCTCATGGGCCAGCTCGACGGCACCGTCAACCCCCGCCCCGGTACGCCCGACTTCGACCGGGCCGTGTGGGTGGACGACGGCCCGAAGTGGCTGCGCGGCGGCACCACGCTGGTGCTGCGGCGCATCCGGATGGACCTGGAGACGTGGGACGCCGCCGACCGGACCGCCAAGGAGTTCTCGGTGGGCCGCCGGCTGGACACCGGCGCCCCGCTGACCGGCCGGAACGAGCATGACGCGCCGGACTTCGGCATGGTCACGGCGGCGGGGTTCCCGGTCATCGCCGAGCAGGCCCACATCCGGCGGGCGCACGTCGCCGACCCGGGTATGCGGATCTTCCGCCGGGTCTACAACTACGACGAGGGCGTCACCTACGAGGGGCGGCCCGACACGGGGCTGCTGTTCGCCTCCTACCAGGCCGACATCGCCCGGCAGTTCCTCCCCGTCCAGCGGAGGCTGGCCGAGGCGGACCTGCTGAACGAGTGGACGACGCCGATCGGCTCGGCGGTGTACGCCGTCCCACCGGGCTGCGGGCCCGACGGCTGGATCGGCGAGACCCTCCTGTCCTGACGGCCCGGCCGGGCGGCGGCCGTCGGCGCCGTCCTGATCTCGCGGTCGTCGATGCCGCCCGCCGTTCCGGTTCCGGCGAACCCCGCCGGAACCGGAACGGCCGCCCGGGGATCGCCGTCAGGTGACCTTGCGGAGGTATCCCGCCGAGGCCCAGCCCAGCTTGCCGTTCGAGGCGCGGACGGCCACCCACCCCTTGACGGGTGAGCATCCCCCGGCGAACCGGCCGTCGGCCGGGGTCAGCCTGCCGACCCGGCGGGCGTCCGCCGCCGGCTGGGAGCGGACGTTGAGGTAACCGCCCGGCTGGAGCTTGACGACGTGATAGGCGCACGTGAGGCCGGGCGGGGTCTTGTCGTCGGAGGGACCCTTCCCCTCGTCGACCTTCCTGAGATATCTCGCCGAGGCCCAGCCCAGCCTGCCGTTGGACGCCTTGACCTCCACCCAGCCGTCGACGGCCGAGCACGAGCCCGCGAACGCCCCGTCGGCCGCCGTCAGCCTGCCGATCGGCCTGCCCTTCAGCGACGCCCGCGACCGGACGTTGAGGTAGCTGCCCGCCCGCACGCCCGTGACCCGGTAGGTGCACGCGAGGATGGTGTGACCGCTTCCGTCGGTGGAGTGGCCGTGCCCGCCGTAGGGGTCGGGGGTGGACGCGGGGCGCGGTGTCGCCGAGGAGTGTCCGGGGGTCGCCGCGACCGACGGCCCGGAGGTCGTGACGGGGGTGGCGGAGGTCATGGGGCTGGGACTCGGGCTGGGAGTGGGGGTCGCCGAGGAGGCGAGGGCGGCGGCCGGCGGGGCGAGGATCGTGGACAGTCCCACGGTGGCGCCCACGGTGAACGAGGCCGCGACCCGTTTTCCGAGCATGACATCTCCCTTCGATTCGCATCGCGTCCGCGGCTGCCGGACCGCCTGAGGTCATGAAACGGCATGCCACCTGCGATGCTAACGCAAAGTAGATATCCAATTACCCTATGTGCAAACCCGCAACCGGTTTCCCGGAAGCCGTCCGCCACCCTCCCGACCGGCGACCACCCGCCGTCCACGGTCCGGCACCGGCCCCCCTCCGTCCGCCCGGCGACGAAGGCCGAAGGCCGCCGGTCAGTAGGACTGGAGCTCGACGAGGTTGCCCTCGGGGTCGCACACGTGGGCCGTACGCAGACCGGGCCCCCAGTCGGGGCGGTCCGCCGGAGGGGCGACGAGCCGCGCGCCGCACCGCACGTAGAGATCGGCGGCGGCGCCGACGTCCTCCACCCGGCTGACGAGCATGACCCGGCCCCCGCCGTACGGCGGGACCCCGGAACCCCGGCCGCCCGGCAGGAGCCCGGCGCCGGCAGGGGACGTGTCGTCCGGAGAGGACCCGCCGGCGTCCACGACCCCGGCCATCATGGCCCGGTCGATGAGGGCGAGCACTCCCTGGCCCTCGACGTCCCAGCCGGCGTACGGCCCGGCCGCCGACCCCCTCGCCAACGTGGCGCCGCACAGCGCTGGGAGGACGGCGTCGTAGAGCCGGAAGCACTCGGCGAAGCGGCCGACGAGCAGCCGGGGGTGGAAGACGTCCATCACGCGTCCAATCCATGGGTTAACACCAATGATTGGTGACAACCTACAATATTTCCATGACGGACATCCCGCCCACCCTGACCGCGCTCACCGCCTACCTGCTGTCGAGGGTCGGCAAGACCGCCAGGGGACGGGTCGCGGCCCGCCTCGGCGAGCGCGACCTGAGGTTCTGGCACATGTCGATGCTGGCGGCCCTGGCCGACTTCGGCCCTCACTCGCAGCGGGAGCTGGGCGCCCGGCTCGGCATCGACCCCAGCGACGTCGTCAAGGCGCTCGACGAGCTCACCGCCGCCGGATGGGCCGAGCGGACCAGGGACCCCGCCGACCGCCGGAAGGTGCGGGTCGTCGTCACACCCGAGGGCCGGGCCGCGCTGGCCGGGATGGTGCGGGACACCGAGTCCCTCCAGGACGAGCTGCTGGCCCCGCTGAACCCGCAGGAACGCGCCCGGCTGCACGACCTGCTGCTGAAGGTCTTCGACCGGCCTTGAAAGGCGGGGACCGGCCGCGGTTCCCGCCGGTCCGTCGATCTACCGGTCCGCCGCGGCGGCGAGCCGGGCGCGGAGCGTGCGCAGCGCGTCGTCCGCCAGCTCGGGCGTACGCTGCTCCAGGCCGAACAGCACGTCCAGCGCCGGGTCCGCCAGGGCCCAGAAGTCCAGCTTGCGGGCCAGCCGTACGGTGAACGGCAGGCCGCGGCGCGCCTGCACCCGCCGTACGAAGTCGGGGCCCGCCTCCGCCCAGAGGTAGGACAGGTCGTAGTCGGGATCGCCGACCTCGGCGTCGCCGAAGTCGATGAGCCCGGTGATCTCGTCCCCTGTGACGAGCAGGTGGTCCAGGCTCACGTCGCCGTGCGTGAACGTGGGCCGGTAGGCGAAGTTGGCGTCGTCGCCGAGGTAGCCCTCCCAGACGGCCAGCAGCGTCCGCCCCTCCCCCGGCGTCAGCCTCGGCAGCACCTCCGCCCGGACGGCGGCCAGATCGCCGGCGAAGTCCTCCCGCAGGTCCCAGGACGGCGCCCCCAGCTTCCCGGCCGCCTCCGCGGGGAAGGCGTGCAGGGCGTCGAGGATCCCGGCCACCTGCCGGGCCGTCTCCGGCAGGCCGGGCAGCCCCCGGGCGTGCCAGCGCTCCGGGGCCAGCACCTCGCCCGGGACGAGCGGGTAGCCACAGAACGAGCCCGGTCCGATGGGGTTGGGCGCGGTGAACAGGAACCGTGGGATCGCCACGCCGAGGTCCCAGTGGAGGGCGAGCTCGGGCAGCAGCCGGGCCTCCTTGGCGACGCTCTCGGCCCCGTCGGAGTTCTTCGGCAGCCGCACCACGATCGCGCCGTCCAGCAGCAGCGTCACGTTGTCCAGCCCGGCCCCCAGCGGCCGCAGCGGAGCGTTCCGCCGCTCCGGCAGCACGTCGGCGAGCGCCTCCCGGACCTTCGGCTCCCAGTCGTCCGGCAACGAGACATCCCTGATCACGGACATACCGTACTAGCCGGTGCCGGCGAGCGCTCCCCGTCCGCCCCGGACTCCGGGACATCGGGAGGCCGGGACACCTGGAGACCGGGACGCCTGGGGACCGGGACGCCTGGGGACCGGGACGCCTGGGGACCGGGACGCCGGAGAACACCGGCCGCCGAGGACGCCGGAGCCCGTCCGAGGCGTCCCGGGGGACGAAGCGCTGACCGGATCGTTCCGCAGGCTGACCGGTTCACGCCTTCAGCTCCCGTCCCTCACCCCGCCACCCTTGAGGGGTGAACAGCGCACTCGTCGTCATCGACGTCCAGGAGTCCTTCCGGCAGCTGCCGGACTGGGAGTTCGTATCGCAGCCCGACATCGTCGGCCAGGTCAACCGTCTGGTCACCGCGGCCCGTGCCGAGGACCAGCTGGTGGTCTGGGTGCTCGGCTCCCGGCCGGGGGCCGGCACCGTGTTCGATCCGGCGCGGGGGCACGTCCGCCTGATGGAGGGGCTCGAACCTCACGCGGGCGAGCCGCTCATCACCAAGACCGCGCACAACGCCTTCACCACCACGAACCTGCACCAGATCCTCACCGGTCACGGCATCCGGCGGCTGACCGTGTGCGGCATCCGTACCGAGCAGTGCTGCGAGACCACCACCCGGATCGCCTCCGACCTCGGCTTCGACGTCACCTTCGTCACCGACGCCACCGCGACCACCCCCATCCCGCACCGTGACGCGCCGCAGGATCTGCCGTTCGCACAACTGGTGGACGACCCGCGGACGCTGGGCGTCGCCGATGTCATCGCGCGCACCGAGTACGCGCTCGCGGGCCGGTTCGCCGCCATCCGCACCGTCGACGAACTGGCCGGGGCATAGGCTCGGCGACTGTGTCCCGGGTCGTCTTCCTGCTCATCCCACGAGTGCACCTGCTCGACGTGGCCGGGCCGGCCCAGGTCTTCTCCACCGCGGCCGACCTCGGCTACGAGCACGACCTGTCGTACGTGTCCGAGGAGACACCCGTCGCCACCGTGCAGGGACTGCCCCTGCACGCCGAGCTTGCGTGGCCCCACCTGGAACCGGACGACCTCGTCATCGTGCCGGGCTGGCGCGGCCCGGCACGCATGGCCCGGGCCGACACCCTCCATCGGCTACGCGAGCACCACGCGGCCGGCGGCACCGTGGCGGGCGTCTGCGCGGGCGCCGACGCGCTCGGCCGGGCCGGCCTGCTCGACGGCCGCCGCTGCACCACCCACCACGCGTCCCAGGACGAGCTCGCCCGCCTCTACCCGAGGGCCAGGGTCGTACGCGACGTGCTCTACGTCGAGGACGAGCGGGTGGTGACCTCGGCGGGCGTGGCCAGCGGCATCGACGTGGCGCTCCACCTGCTGAGCACCAGGCACGGGCCGTACGCCGCCGGCCGGGTGGCCCGCGCCATGGTGGTTTACGCCCGCCGCCAGGGAGCATCGCCGCAGATCAGCGCGATGCTCCGGCACCGCGGTCACGACGACGAGACCGTGCACCGCATCCAGAACCTGATCGACACGCGTTTCACCGAGCGGCTCCCGCTCTCGATGCTGGCCGACGCGGCGGGATGCAGCGAACGGACCGTCACCCGGCTCTTCCGGCACGCGACCGGCCTCACCCCGTTGGCCTACCAGACCGCGCTCCGCCTGGAACGGGCCGAACACCTCCTGGGGCAGGGCGCGACGACCGAGACGGCCGCCCGCGAGGCCGGCTTCGGCGACGCACGGATGCTGCGCCGCCTGCGCGCCCGGATGTAGGCCCGGCGGAGGTTTCCGCCGGGTCAGACCGCGTTCGCCCTGGAAGACCTCTCCACCGCGGCGATGACGCGGGGCAGGACATCGGGCCAGGGGCGGGCGGGGACCACGGGGACGCCCGCCTCGGCGGCCAGGGCGGCGAGGCGGGCGCCGTAGCGGGCGCTGGCGCGGGCGCGGGCGCGCTGGTCGCCGTGGCCGGGCTCGCGGCTCAGGTAGTTCGCCGCGATCTGCGCCTCGTCGGGCTCGTGCAGGACCACCGCCGCCACCCGCCCGTCCGCCGGGATCCCGGCGAAGGACTCCTGTACGGCGAGGCCGGGCAGAAGGTAGTCGCCCTCGACGACCACCGGGGTGCCGGTCTCCAGGTGGTTGGCCACCACCGCCTCGACGGCCGGGACGAGCGCCTCGGCGATGGCGACCTGCAGGTCGGCGATGTCGTCGGCGGGCATGCGGCCGTCCTCGGGGTGGGTGCGCCAGTGGTGCAGGAGCGGTTGCTGCTCGGGGGTGGTCATGGCGAGGAGCGCCTCGACGAGGTCGTCGACCTCCACGATCGGGATGCCGTGGAGCCGCGCCAGGGGGTAGCTGACCCGGGTCTTGCCGGTTCCGGAGGCGCCGCAGATCAGCAGCACGTCCCAGTGACGCCGCGCGTCCGGTGGGAATCCGTCGCCCGCGGGTCCGTACGGCGGGCGAATGGCCTCGGTCGAGGTCGCCGGTGCGCTGTCGTGCATGTTTACCCCTCTGATCTGCGGACACTAAGTATCCCTGTGTAGAGAGAACCTCGCGCAAGGGGAGGAACCACCCATGGGTGCTGACGACAAGATCTCCAACAAGGCCGAAGAGCTCGGGGGCAAGGTCAAGGAGGGCGTCGGCCGCGCCACCGATGACGAGCGGCTCGAGGCCGAGGGCCGGGCCGACCAGGGGGAGAGCAAGTTCAAGCAGGCTGGGGAGAAGCTGAAGGACAGCGCCAAGGACGTGAAGGACGCCTTCAAGCGCTGATATCCCGACCCGGCGGGCCGGAGTCCCCTGTTCCAGGGAGCTCGGAGGTCCCCGCCGGAGGAGCCCATGAGGAAGGGGGCCCGGATTCCGGGCCCCCTTCCTCATGGGCTCTCATGAGCTCCCGCGGGCCGCGATTCCGCCACGAGGCCGGTCCCGTGGGCCGCGGTGCCGCTACGAGGCCGGCCCCATCTCCGGCTCGGGCGCCCGCTTGCCCGATCCCTCCCCCCGTCCACCCGTTCTCCCGTACCGGGAGCGGGGCCGCCGACGAGGTCCCCCAGGTCGTCCGGGGGCAGGTCCGCCGGGAGCGGGCGGTCGGGGAACGTCGCGTCCGCGCCCGATCTCTCGGCCACAACCCGGCTCTCGCCGTCGATGCCGCGCGGCGCCGGCGGCGGGTCGTCCGGTGCGCCGCCGTGGCGTTTCCCGGCGGGATCGCGGCTCTCCTCCACGGGGCCGCCGTCCTCTGCTGCTTCCTCGGGTGCTGCGTGATCATTCATACGAACACCACTCCCCGGCAAAGCACTAAATATGTCCGTTTTAGGCATGTCGGCGAGCGATCGGGTAGGGAACCGGCTGGAGGAGGGAGAGACGATGACCGTGACGCGATTTCATGATCTGCCGCTCGCCGACCGGGACAGGGACTGGGACGCGGACGCGGCCGAGAAGCGGGTCCGTGAGTGGGCGGGCGCCGAGGAGAAGCCGAACGCGAAGTACCGGGAGGCGCACGTCTGGTACGACGGCGAGGAGCCGGAGAACTTCGAGAGCTACAAGCTGCCGGTCGCCGACGTGATCGGCGGCGACCTGAAGGTCGTGCCGCGCGCCGTGATGGCGGCCGGGGCGGTCATGCAGGGGGCGCGGGGCGGGGTGAAGATCCCCCGGGACGAGGTGGACCGGGTCAAGTCCCACCTGGCCAGGTACTACGCGAAGATGGGCGACACGCCGCCCTGGGAGCGCTGACCTGTGCCGCGCTTCGACTTCGCCTTCGAGTCGACGTGGCTGACGCCGCTGAGGCTGATGGGCGTCACCCCCGAGCGGGCGTTCGTCGTCGTCCACGCCGGCGATCTGTGGGTGCGCTTCGGCCCCTGGCGGCTGCGCACACCCCTCTCCAACATCTCGGGCACCCTCGTCACCGGCCCGTACACGCCGTGGAAGGTCATCGGGCCGCACCTGTCGCTGGCCGATCGGGGCGTGACCTTCGGGACGAGCACCCAGAAGGGCGTGTGCGTCCTGTTCCACCGGCCGGTGCCCGCGCTCGTGCCGGGGCGTCTGCTGACCCACCCCGGTGCGACCCTCACCGTGTCCGACCCCGAAGGACTGGTGGAGGCACTTCGACGACCAGAGAGCACATGACCAGCGGACACCCGGGTAGCAGGGTGGGACTGATCAAGAGGAGGGGAGAAATGACCGAGGAGAACCAGGAGGGACGGGACCCCCGGGGACGGCCTACGGTTCCGACGACACCTCGGGACGTGGTCTACATCCGGCTGGCGTCGTTCGCGCTCATACCGATCGTGGTCCTCGGTATGTTCGGGTTCGCGACCGGCACCACGGGGATGATCATCGCCGCCGTGATCCTCGCGGTGATAGCGATCGCGTTCATCGTGGTCGGTGTCCGCCGCCAGTCACGGAGGCCCGGCTCGACCACGGAGGAGGCGGGCTGAGGCGGCGTACGCCTGGCGGCGGCTTCGGGAGGCGGATGGCCTTCCCGGGGCCGCCGACGCCTTTCCGCGGTACGGCGACAGCGGGCCGTACGGAAGGTCAGAGAGCGGCGTCGACCGCCTCGGGCGACAGGATGTGGTCGAGGACCATGTGGGCGCAGCCGACGATGCCCGCGCCCGGGCCGAGGCGGCTGCGCTCGATCCGCAGGTTGCGGGTGGACAGGGCGGTGGAGCGGCGGTGGACGACCTCCCGCACGCCCGACACCAGGGGCTGGAACGCCTCGGCGACGTCGCCGCCCAGGACGACCACGGCGGGGTTGAGCAGGTTGACCGCGGTGGCGACGACCTCGCCGAGCATCCGGGCGGCGTTGCGGACGACCGCCATGGTCTCGGCGTCCCCGGCGCGGACCAGGCCGACCACGTCCGTCAGTGACGCCACCTGGTAGCCGCGGTCGCGCAGGTCGCGCAGGATGGCGGTGCCGCTGGCCACCGAGTCGACGCAGTCGACGTTGCCGCACCGGCACAGCACTCCCCCGCCGTCGCGGACCGGGATGTGCCCGATCTCCCCGGCCGCGCCCAGCGCCCCGCGCAGGATCTCCCCGCCCGCGATGACGCCGGCGCCGATCCGGGTGGAGACCTTGATGAACAGCAGGTCGTCGGCGTCTCCGGCGTAGGCCGCGCGGTGCTCGCCGATCGCGATGACGTTCACGTCGTTGTCGAGGAAGACCGGGACGGGGAAGCGCTCGGCGATGATCGGCGGGATGGCGACGCCGGTCCAGTTCGCCATGATCCGGGCGCTCTCGGTACGGCCGGCCGCGAACTCGACCGTCGCGGGGACGCCCAGGCCGACGCCGCGCACCTGGGACAGGGGCCGGTCGCCGAGCAGCTCGGCCCAGGTGTCCATGACCAGGGGCAGGACGGTGTCCGGGCCCTCCTCCACGTCCACGGCGAGGCTCACGCCGTCCAGCCGCTTCCCGGCGAGGTCGCAGACGGCGATCTGCGCGCGGCTGGCGCCCAGGGAGGCGACGAGGACGACGCCGCCCGCGGCGTTGAAGACGAGCCGGGTGGGCGGGCGGCCGCCGGTGGAGGGCCCCTCGCTGTCCTCCACGACGAGCCCGTGGTCCAGCAGCTCGGTGACGCGCAGTGAGACGGCCGGTCGCGACAGGCCGGTGACCCGGCCGATGTCGGCGCGCGTGACGGCTTCACCAGCGCGGATGAGGCGGAGCACCTCACCGCTGGTGGCGAGGGCGGCAGCGGGACGACGAGGCATCGGTCAAGTGAACCACACGGAGTTATGAAACGGAAACTCCAAGCTTTCTCATCTCAAATTACAAAACTCCGCTTGTGTGAAGCGCAAGATGTGGCTACTGTCCGATCCATCCCCTAATCCGGTAGATCACTACGGAGCAGTCCTCATGCCCGAGACCCCGCGGCCCGCCGACCTGATCGTCTTCGGCGGCACAGGCGACCTCTCCATGCGGAAGCTCCTGCCCGCGCTGTATCACTGCGACCGCGACGGCCGTCTGGCCCCCGAGACCCGCATCATCGCGATGTCCCGGGGCGGGCTCGACGACGCCGACTTCCGCGGCAAGGTGGACGCCGAGGTGCGCGGCTCCGTCCCGGCGGACGACCACGGCACCTGGCAGCGCTTCCTGGGCCGCCTGCACCACGTCTCCATCGACGTCGGCGGCCAGGACACCGAGGGCTGGTCGCGCACCGCCCACCTGCTCACCGGGCACGAGGAGCGCGACCGGATCTTCTACCTCGCCAGCCCGCCCATGACGTTCGGCCCGTTCTGCCGCGAGCTGCACCGGGCCGGCCTGGTCACCCCCGTCTCGCGGGTGGTGCTGGAGAAGCCGCTGGGCCGCGACCTGGCCAGCGCCCAGCGGATCAACGACGAGGTCGGCGCGATCTTCGACGAGCGGCAGATCTACCGGATCGACCACTACCTGGGCAAGGAGACGGTCCAGAACCTCCTGGTGCTGCGGTTCGCCAACGCGTTCCTGGAGCCGATCTGGAACTCCCTGTGGATCGACCACGTCCAGATCACCGCCGCCGAGACCGTGGGCACCCCGGGCCGCCGCGGCTACTACGACCACGCGGGCGCGCTGCGCGACATGGTGCAGAACCACCTGCTGCAGCTGCTGTGCCTGGTGGCGATGGAGCCCCCGTCGCGCAACGACCGGGAGTCGATCCGCGACGAGAAGGTCAAGGTCCTGCAGTCGCTGCGGCCGATCGTCGGCGGCGAGGTCGAACGGTTCACCGTCCGCGGCCAGTACACGGCGGGCGAGTGCGACGGCGTCCGGGTGCCCGGCTACCTCGACGAGCCCGACAGCACCGCGCCCACCGAGGCCTCCCGCCGGGTGGAGACCTTCGCCGCGATCCGCGCCGAGGTGAAGAACTGGCGCTGGGCGGGTGTGCCGTTCTACCTGCGCACCGGCAAGCGCATGCCGTACCGGTCCACGGAGATCGTGGTGCAGTTCAAGGACGTGCCCCACTCGATCTTCCCGGGCAGCGCGCCCAACCGGCTGGTGCTGCGGCTGCAGCCGAGCGAGGGCATCCGGTTGCACCTGATGGCCAAGGAGCCGGGCGCGGGCGAGGTGGCGCTCAAGCCGGTCCCGCTCAGCCTCAGCTTCGCCGAGACCTTCACCTCCCGGGTGCCCGAGGCCTACGAGCGGCTGCTCATGGACGTCCTCGCCGGCAACCCGACGCTGTTCATGCGGCGTGACGAGGTGGAGGCCGCCTGGCGGTGGATCGACCCGATCCTGCACGAGTGGGAGGCGCAGGGCACCGCGCCCGAGCCGTACCCGGCGGGCAGCCCCGGTCCGGCCGGGGCGCACGAGCTGGTGCTGCGCAGCGGTCGCTACTGGTACGAGGACGACCTCGCGTGACCGGCCGCCGCACCCGCCGCGAGGCGCCCCGCGTGAGGAGCCTTCCGTGACCGGCCGCACCGACCACCGCACCGACCCCCGACCCGACGACGACGAAGGAGGCCGGGTGAACCCCGTCATCCAGGAGATCACCGACCGCCTGATCGAGCGCAGCCGCGCCAGCCGTACCGCCTACCTGGCGCGGATCGACGCCGAGGCCGAGGAGGCCCGCCGGCGCGGACCGGCCCGCTCCACACTGGGCTGCGCCAACCTGGCCCACGGCTTCGCCGCCGCCCCGGGAGCCGACAAGCTCGACCTGCGGGCCTCGGTCAAGCCGGGCGTGGCGATCGTGTCGAGCTACAACGACATGCTGTCGGCGCACCAGCCGTACGAGACCTACCCGGCGATCCTCAAGGCGGCCGTCCGTACGGCGGGCGGCGTGGCGCAGTTCGCCGGCGGCGTGCCCGCCATGTGCGACGGCATCACCCAGGGCCGCCCGGGAATGGAGCTGTCGCTCTACAGCCGCGAGGTCATCGCGATGGCCACGGCGATCGCGCTCTCCCACGACATGTTCGACGCCTCCCTCATGCTGGGCGTCTGCGACAAGATCGTGCCGGGCCTGCTGATCGGCGCGCTGCACTTCGGCCACCTGCCGACCGTGTTCGTCCCGGCGGGGCCGATGGGCTCCGGCCTGCCCAACAAGGTCAAGGCGCGCACCCGGCAGCTGTTCGCCGAGGGCAAGGTCGGCAAGGACGAGCTGCTGGACGCCGAGGCGCGGTCGTACCACTCCCCCGGCACCTGCACCTTCTACGGCACCGCCAACTCCAACCAGGTCATGATCGAGGTCATGGGCCTGCACCTGCCGGGCTCGACCTTCGTCAACCCCCGCACCGAGCTGCGCCAGGCGCTGACCGAGGCGGCCGGGCGGCGGGCGGTGGCGCTGACCGCGCACGGCGCCGAGTACACCCCCGTGGGCCGGGTCGTCGACGAGAAGGCGATCGTCAACGCCTGCGTGGCGCTGCTGGCCACCGGCGGCTCGACCAACCACACCATGCACCTCGTCGCGATCGCCGCGGCGGCCGGCATCGAGCTGCTCTGGGACGACCTGGCCGCCCTGTCGAAGGCGGTGCCGCTGCTGACCCGCATGTACCCCAACGGGCAGGCCGACGTGAACCACTTCCAGGCCGCCGGCGGCATGCAGGTGCTCATCGGCGAGCTGCTGGACGCCGGGCTGCTGCACCGCGACGTGCTGACGGTCGCCGGGCACGGGCTGGACCACTACCGCTCGGCCCCGGCGCTCAAGGACGGCGAGCTGGTCTGGGAGGAGCGCACCGAGGGCAGCACCGACCCCGACGTGCTGCGGCCGGTCGGCGAGGCGTTCTCCCCCGACGGCGGCATCCACATGCTCGACGGCAACCTGGGCCGCGCGGTCAGCAAGGTCTCGGCGGTCAGGCCCGAGCACCTGGTCGTCGAGGCCCCGGCGAAGGTCTTCGACGACCAGCTCGACCTGCTGCGCGCCTTCGAGGCGGGCGAGCTGGACGGGCAGGACTTCGTCGCGGTCATCCGCTACCAGGGTCCCAGCGCGAACGGCATGCCGGAGCTGCACAAGCTCACCCCGCCGCTGGCGGTGCTGCTGGACCGCGGGCAGCGGGTGGCGATCGTCACCGACGGCCGCATGTCCGGCGCGTCGGGCAAGGTCCCGGCCGCCATCCACCTGTCGCCCGAGGCCGCCCACGGCGGGCCGATCGCGCTGGTCCGCGACGGCGACCCGATCCGCCTGGACTCCGCCGCGGGCACCCTGGAGCTGCTGGTGCCCGCCGAGGAGCTGGCCGCCCGCACGCCGCAGGGCGCCCCGCTCAGCGACGCCCAGTGGGTCGGCACCGGCCGCGAGCTGTTCGCCGCGTTCCGCCGTACGGCCGGCCCCGCCGAGCGCGGCGCCGGGATCTTCGCGCTGAACGGCCGCGCCGAGAGCCTCGCCGACGGCGCCGACGCGGCCGGGAGCACGGCCGCCGCGGGGGACGCCCGGTGAACCTCCCTGGCTCGTCGCCGACGTCGGCGGCACCAACGCCCGGTTCGGCCTGGTCACCGAGCCGGGGCGGGGGCCCGGCTCGGTGGCCGTGCTCACCGTCGCCGACCACGCCGGGCTCCCCGAGGCCGTGGCCGCCTACCTCGCCGAGCACGCGGACGGGGCCCGGCCGGAGGCGGCGTGCGTCGCGATCGCCGGGCCGGTCGAGGGCGACCGCTACCGGCTCACCAACGCCGGGTGGGCGGGGTCGGTCCGCGACCTCGGCATCCCGCACGTCGAGCTGGTCAACGACTTCGAGGCGCTGGCCGCGTCCCTGCCGCATCTGCCGGCCGCGGAGCTGGTCGGCCTGGGCGGTCCCGCGCCCGGACACGGCGTCAAGGTCGTGCTGGGCCCGGGGACGGGCCTCGGCGTGGCGGGCCTGGTGCCCGCGGCCGAGGGCTGGATACCGGTGCCCGGCGAGGGCGGCCACGTCACCGTGCCGGTCCTGGACGAGCGCGACCACGAGATCGTCCGGGCGCTGCGCGCCGAGGGGATGGGCCACGTGGTGGCCGAGCACCTGCTGTCGGGGCCGGGGCTGGCCCGGTTGCACCACGCCCTCGCGCTGGTGCGCGGCGTCGAGGCGCCGCGGCTGGCCGCCTCGGACATCGTGGCCCGGATGGACGACTCGCTGTGCGCGGAGACCGTCGAGGTCTTCTGCGGAATGCTCGGCACCTTCGCCGGGAACGTCGCGCTGACCCTGGGCGCCCGCGGCGGCGTCTACCTGGGCGGCGGGGTGCTGCCGCGTATCGTGGAGCGGGTCCGCGCCAGCGACTTCCGCCGCCGGTTCGAGGCCGCCCCCACCATGAGCGGCTATCTCGCGGGCATCGCCACCTCGCTGATCGTCTCCCCGCAGCCCGCGCTGCTCGGGGCCGCGGCCTGGCTGGGCCAGCGCCTGTCCGCCGCGCCGAAGTCGTCGAAGCCATCGAAGTTGGAGTACGCATGAGCCTGCTGGACATCGCCCCGGTGATCCCGGTCGTCGTGATCGACGACCCGGAGACCGCCGTTCCCCTGGCGCGGGCCCTGGTGGCGGGCGGCCTGCCCGTCATCGAGGTGACCCTCCGTACGGCCTGCGCGCTGGACGCCGTCGCGCGGATCGCCGCCGAGGTGCCCGAGGCGGTCGTCGGGGCGGGCACCGTCCGCACGCCCGCCGACGTGACCGCCTCGGTGGCGGCCGGCGCCAGGTTCCTGGTCAGCCCGGGGAGCACCCCGAGGCTCCTGGACGCCATGGAGGAGGGCGGCATCCCGTTCCTTCCCGGCGCGGCGACCTCCTCCGAGGTCATGGCGCTGGCCGAGCGCGGGCTGACGGAGATGAAGTTCTTCCCGGCCGAGGCCGCCGGCGGCATGCCGTACCTGAAGTCGCTGGGCGGGCCGCTGCCCGAGGTGCGGTTCTGCCCGACGGGCGGGATCAGGCTCCAGACCGCGCCGGAGTATCTGGCGCTGGCGAACGTCGGGTGCGTGGGCGGGACCTGGCTCACCCCGGCCGACGCGCTGGCGGCCGGCGACTACGCCCGGATCGAGAAGCTCGCCGCCGAGGCGGCCGCGCTCCGCTAGCCGTACGGCCGCCCGCCCGGCGGAGCCCCGGAACCCGGAGAGCACTGGACCGGCCGGCCCAGTGCTCTCCGGACCCCCGGGATCAGCCGGGCGGGCGGCCCGTCCCCTCGCCGGGGAGGTAGCCGCCGTCGTCGGCGTCGGTCCCGCCCAGGCCGCCGTTCGGGTCCTCGTGGTCGGAGGACTTCCACTCCAGGTCGGCGTTCACGCTCCCGGTCTCCCGCGGGACTTCGGGGCCGCGCCGGGGCTCCTCGTCCTCGTCGCGCCCGGCGGGCCGGGCGCTGGTCCCCCCCATCGAGGCCGGGCCGATGTCGCCGCCCATGTCGTGCAGTTCGGGGTCGAAGGGCGTCCCCCGGTACTTGCGCAGCTCCTCCTCGCGCCGCCGGGCGCGCTCTTCCTCGTTCGTCTCCTCGCTCACGGCGCTCTCCTCCCGTGTCGCTTCTTCCCCCTCACCGTTCTGCGGTGCCCAGCCGGCGATGTCCGTAACGGGTGTTTCGCGCTCTGCCGGAAACGGCGGCCGGCTCGGAACCCGAGGAGCCGCCGGATCAGTCCTTCCCGCCCATGGCGTCGCGGATCACGTCGCGGACCCGGTCCATGATCGCCAAAGGGGTGCCCACCAGCAGGTTCTTCGTCGCCGACTCCACCCCCGCGTGCGGGTGGGTGGGCGCCATCGCCTCGGCGGCCTTCACCCCGGCCGCCATCGCCCGCCGCTCGGCCTCGCTGGTGCGGGCGCGCAGCGCGGTGAACTCGTGGCGCTCCTCGTTCTCGGCGTGGGCGAGCACGGCCCCGCGCAGCAGCGTGAGGTCGGCGAGGAACCGCGGGTCCTCCACGCCCGCCTCCTCCATCCGCGTGAGGAGCTGCTTGGCCTCGTTCTCCTCCTTCAGGCGGTCGTCCACCACGGCGTCGCCGTCGTCGAGCTTGTGGCGGGCGTAGGGGTGGACGATCTCCTCCTCCGCCGTCTCGTGCACGGCCAGCAGCCGCACCAGCGAGCGGAACGCCTCGGCCCGCTTGTCGGCCGGCGCCTTCTCCACCTCGTCGAACATGTCCCTGATCATGGAGTGCTGCCGCAGCAGCAGGTCCACGACGTCGTTCTCGCCCATCAGCTCGGGAACCGGCCGGTCGTCACCCATGTTCTCTCCCTCTGTCCACATGCCGCCTACCCCGGTTACCCGGGATCACCGCACCGAACGTGGAAAGACGCGGTCAGGGGGAGGGCGACGCGGACCGGGTGAAGCGCAGGTCGGCCAGGATCGCGCGGTGGTCGCCGCCCGTCGGCGGCAGCACCCGGCTGCCGACGGCCGTGAAGCCCCGGGTGAGCACGTGGTCCAGGCGGACCAGCGGCAGCGCCGCGGGCCAGGTGAGCTGCAGGCCGGTGCCCGCCTTCTCGGCCACGGACGTGACGGTCGCGGCGAGCGGGCTCAGCGCGCGGTCGGTCGAGGCCGTGTTGAGGTCCCCGGCGACGATGACCCGGGGGCCGGGGTCGGCCGCGACCGCGCGGGCCAGCGCCGCCATCTCCGCGTTGCGGCGGGCGATGACGGACGGCTCCGGGCGGAAGGAGGTGATGTGGACGGCGTAGAGGCTCACGTCGCCCCACGGCGTGCGCAGGACGGCGTGCCGGGAGCGCACCACGCCGGGTACGGGCTGCGGCCGGCCGTAGAAGGGGTATCTGCTCCACACGGCCACGCCGGGGTTGTCGGGGAAGCGGTGGGGCAGGACGGGGTCGATCAGCCGGGCGAAGCCGGGGTCGACCGTCCCGTCGCGCTGCACGGGGTCGTCGCGCAGCTCGGCGACCACGAGGACGTCCGCGCCGGTGTCCCGCAGG
This sequence comes from Streptosporangium sandarakinum, assembly GCF_050942225.1. Lineage (NCBI taxonomy): Bacteria > Bacillati > Actinomycetota > Actinomycetes > Streptosporangiales > Streptosporangiaceae > Streptosporangium > Streptosporangium sandarakinum. The sequence goes on along the minus strand of NZ_CP192034.1, from coordinate 3,075,945 downwards.
GCGGCGGCGGTGCGGGGCAGGGCGGGGTTGAAGTAGTCGACGTTCTGGTGGACCACCCGCAGGTCGCGCGGCCCGGCGGCGGGGTCGCGGAGGAAGGCGGACCCGAAGGCCGCCGCCCAGGTCACGGTCACGGCCAGGGCCCCGGCCAGCGCGGCCCACGACCGGCGGGCGAGCGCGGTCAGGACGAGGAGCGGCGCCGCCAGGCCGAACCAGGGCAGGGCGCTGTCGACGACGTTGCCCAGTCCCCGCCAGTTGGGCAGCAGCCCGTGCCCCGCGATGAGCAGCGACATCAGGACGCCCGCGCCCGCGGCCGGCCCGCCCCGCGTCCACGGCGACATGGTGGTGACGGCTCCCTCCCGCTGCCTGTGCGTGCCCTCGCGGCCCGGTCCCGCGACGCCGGCCCCGCGGAGGACAGTTCATCACGGGCGGGCCCGGCCATGGGGGATGTTCCGGACAGGCAAGGCGCACCATACCCGCCCTTTCCCCCGCCCTGACCTGCGTGGATAGATGATTGGTCTATGCGCGTACGCGACAAAAAGGGAAATTGCGGGCATGCGACGGGGGTACTCGGGCGCCCCCGCCGGGAGAGCGCGGAATGAAGGACGCCCGGATCGACCTCTGCAGCGGTCTGGCCCTGGAACTCTTCGACCCGGCCCCGGTCGGGGTGGCGGTCAGCAGGGGCCCGGACCATCGCCTGGTGTACACCAACGCCGCCTTCCGGGCGGCCTTCGGCGACCGCCCGCTGAACGTGCCCGCACATGAGGCCTTCGCTGACCTGGCCGAGCGTGACTCCTACATCGCGATGCTGGACCGGGTCATACTGAACGGGCAGCAGGTGAACATCACCGAGGGCCGGGCCACCATGTCCTTCGCCGGCACCGGTCCGCAGGAGCGTTTCTTCAACTTCAGCATGTCGGAGATCGACCTCGCCGACGGCGAGCGCGGGGTGCTGCAGGTGTCCGTGGAGGTGACCGAGCAGATCGTCGCCTCGCGGTGGATCGACGCCCTGTCGGAGGAGCGGCGCCGCCTGCTGCGGCGCTACCGCAACCTGGGGCGGGTCGGCACCCAGATGCTCTGGGTGACCGGGGCCGACGGCCGCGTCATCGAGCCGAGCCCGGGGTGGCAGAAGGTGACCGGGCAGTCGTGGGAGGAGTTCCACGGCGACGGGTGGCTCGACGTCGTCCACCCCGACGACCGGGACGAGACCGCCGAGTCGTGGGCCAAGGCGATCGGGGAGGTGCTCCCGCTGTGGGAGCACGTCCACCGGATCCGGCTGGCCGACGGGAGCTACCGGCACTTCAGCGCGCGGGCCGTGCCGGTGCACGAGGACGACCGCGTGGTCGAGTGGGTCGGCACCTGCGCCGACATCGAGCAGCAGTGGCAGCAGGAGCGGTACCGCGAGCTGCTGGGCCGCGCCTCGGCCGCAACCGCGGACATCACGCGCCTGGAGGAGATGCTCTCGGCGCTGGCGCACGTGATCGTGCCGGAACTGGCCGACGCGTGCGGCATCTACCTGCTGCCGGAGTCACCGGACCGGCCGGTGGGCCCACCGCTCGTCTTCCGGCACGTCGCCGGCTCCGTACGGCCGGGCCTGCCCGGTCTGCCGACCGGGTACGAGGTGACGCTGGGCCCGGAGAGCGCGCTGGTGCGGGCGGTGCGCCGCCGCCACGTCGTGCGCCGCGAGTTCCCCCGCGGGGCGCCCCCGCCGGACCTGCGGCTGGCGCCGGGCACCAGCAGATGGCTGGTCACCGCCGGGGCCACCAGCGTGGCGCTCGTCCCGGTCATCGTCGACGGGTTCGTGGCGGCGCTGGTGACCACCGCCACCTGCGGGGACCGCCCGGCGATCAGCGAGGCCGACGTCACCCTGATCAGCCAGATGCTCGACCACGCGCACGACGCGCTCAGCGGCGCCATGGAGTTCCAGCGCACCCAGCGGGTGGCGCTGGCCCTGCAGCGCAGCCTGCTGGCCGAGCCGCCGTTCGTCCCCGGCCTGCGGATCGTGGCCCGCTACCGGCCGAGCCCGGCGGCCGCGGCGGTCGGCGGCGACTGGTACGACTGCTTCCTGCTGCACGACGGCACCCCCGTGCTGACGATCGGGGACGTCGCCGGCCACGACCTGCCCGCGGCCGTGACCATGGGCCAGATCCGCACCATGCTCAGGGGGCTGGCCGTGGACCGCGAGGAGCCGCCGGAGGAGATCCTGCGGCGGCTGGACAAGGCGATGGAGCTGCTGTGCGAGGACCAGACGGCCACCTGCGTGCTGGCCCGCGCCGAGCGGACGGAGAACGACCGGTGGCGGCTGAACTACTCGATCGCCGGTCATCCGCCGCCGCTGCTGGTCACCCCCGACGGCCGCGGGCGGTTCCTCGACGAGCCGCGCAGCCCGCTGCTGGGCATCACGAAGGACCTGCCGCGCCGTGGCGCCACCGAGCCGCTGCCCCCGGGCTCCACGCTCCTGCTCTACACCGACGGCCTGGTCGAGCGCCGCGGCGAGGACCTCGGGATCGGGCTGAACCGGCTGCGGGACCACGCCATGTCGCTCGCCGGCGAGCCGCTGGACGTCTTCTGCGACGAGCTGCTGGCCCGGCTGGTGGCCGACGGGGACGACGACATCGCCATGATCGCGCTGCGGACCCCCCTCACAGCGGGAGAACGCCACCCGGTTTGAGGGCCTTCATCGCGATCTGCGAGGTGAGCTTGTCCAGGCCGGGCAGACGGCCCAGCCGCTCCAGGCAGAGCTGGCTGTAGGCGTCCATGTCCGGCACGGCGACGCGCAGCACGTAGTCCGGGCGGCCGAACATGCGCAGGCACTCCACCACGTCCTCGATCTCCATGACGGCGGCCTCGAATGCCGTGACGGTCTCGGCGTCCTGGCCCTCCAGCTCCACGTAGGCCAGGACCTGGAAGCCTCGCCCGACGGCCGCCGGGTCGAGGACGGCGCGGTAGCCGCTGATCACTCCCGACTCCTCCAGGTTGCGGACCCGGCGCAGGCACGGCGAGGGGGTCAGCCGGACCCGCTCGGCCAGCTCCTGGTTGCTGAGCCGCCCCTCCCGCTGGAGGAGGCTGAGAATTGCGCGATCGGTGACATCCATGGCAACAAATGTTAACCGACTAGCAATCCGGCATAAATCTTGACATCGCGTGCGCCGTACCCTGGCATAGCCTTGCCGCACCCTCAGCCACTGAAGATGGGACGGAAGCATGACGATCTTCGCCGACTCCCGAGAGGCGACTCCCGGCGACGGGCACCCCCGCGGCGAGGTTCGGGAGTTCATGACCGGCACGCAGGCCCTGGTTCGGGTGATCCTCGACCAGATGCGCGCCGACCGCGCCGCCGGCCTCGACACCGGCGCGATGGTGTCGGGATACCCCGGCTCTCCGCTCGGCGGCTTCGACCAGGAGCTCATCCGCTCCCGCCGGCTCGCCGAGGAGCTCGGCGTCGTGCACCGGCCCGGCCAGAACGAGGAGCTCGGCGCCACCGCCGCCTGGGGCAGCCAGCTCGTGCCCTCCCTCCCCCGGCCGCGCAGGACCGGCGTCCTGGGCGTCTGGTACGGCAAGGCCCCCGGCGTCGACCGCGCGGCCGACTCCCTGCGGCACGGCAACTTCGTCGGCGCCCACCCCGACGGCGGCCTGATCGCCTTCTGCGGCGACGACCCGGGCTGCAAGTCCTCCACGCTGCCGTCGGCCACCGAGACCGCGCTCGCCGCGATGGGCATGCCCGTCGTCCACCCCGGCACCGTGCAGGAGCTGCTCGACCTGGGCCGGCACGCCGTCGCCGCCTCCCGCGCCAGCGGCCTGTGGGTGGCCGTCAAGGCCGTCTCCAACGTGGTGGACGCCACCGGCACGGTCGAGACCGGCCTGGACCGCATCGTCCCGGTCATGCCGGTCGTGGAGCACGAGGGCAGGCCGTACCGGCACGTCCCCGACGCGACGCTGCTCACCCCGTGGTCGCTGGAGATGGAGAAGACCCTGGTCGGGCCGCGCCTGGCGCTGGCCCGCGCCTACGCCAGGGAGAACGGCCTCAACCGGATCACCGCCGACCCCGACGGCGCCTGGCTCGGCATCGCCGCCTCCGGCACCGCCTACCACGACGTGCGCCAGGCGTTCCGCAGGCTCGGCGTGGACCCGGCCGACCTCGGCGTGCGCCTGCTGAAGGTCGGCATGATCTGGCCGCTGGAGCCGGAGATCGTGCGGACCTTCGCCCGGGGCCTGACCGAGATCCTCGTCGTGGAGGAGAAGGCCCCGCTGCTGGAGGGCCAGATCAAGGAGATCCTGTACGGCACCGCCGACGCCCCGCGCGTCCTCGGCAAGCTCGACGACAACGGCGCCGTGCTCATCCCGCAGGCCGGGGCGGTGGACGCCGAGCTGGCCGCCAAGGCGGTCGCCTTCCGGCTGCGCCGCGGCGCCGAGGCCGGCGCGGCGGCCGGGCGGCTCGGCCCCGAGGTGCGCGAGCGGATCGACCGGGGTCTGGCGGTGATCTCCCGGCCGGCGCCGCTGAAGCTGCTCGGCCCGCAGCGCACGCCGTTCTTCTGCTCCGGCTGCCCGCACAACCGCTCCACCGCCGTCCCCGACGGCGCGCCGGTCGGCGCGGGCATCGGCTGCCACACGATGGTGGTGATCAACCGCGAGGGCAAGGGCACGCTCACCGGCCTGACCCAGATGGGCGGCGAGGGCACCCAGTGGATCGGCCAGGCGCCGTTCACCGACACCCCGCACATCTTCCAGAACCTCGGCGACGGCACCTTCCACCACTCCGGTTCGCTCGCCATCCGCGCGGCCGTCGGCGCGGGCGTCAACATCACCTACAAGCTGCTCTACAACAGCGCGATCGCGATGACCGGCGGCCAGGTGATCACCCCGTCCCTGGCCGTGGCCGACCTGACCCGCTGGCTGGAGATCGAGGGCGTGCGCCGGGTGATCGTCACCACCGACGAGCCCGGACGCTACCGGGGCGTCAGGCTCGCCCGGATCGCCGAGGTGCGCGACCGCGCCGCGCTGGAGGACGCCCAGCGGGAGCTGTCCGCGGTCCCCGGCGTGACCGTGCTGATCCACGACCAGCAGTGCGCCGCCGAGAAGCGGCGGCTGCGCAAGAAGGGCGACCTGCCCGATCCGGTCCGCCGGGTGGCGATCAACCAGCGGGTGTGCGAGGGCTGCGGCGACTGCGGCAAGAAGTCCGAGTGCCTGTCGGTGCTGCCGGTGGAGACCGAGTTCGGCCGCAAGACCGAGATCCACCAGTCGTCCTGCAACAAGGACTACTCCTGCGTCGAGGGCGACTGCCCGTCCTTCGTGACCGTCGTGCCCGGCGGGTCCGGCGGGAGGCGCGTGGCCGTGCCCGTCCCTCCGGCGATGCCGGCGCCGGAGTTCCGCACCGGGGAGACCACCGTCCGGCTGGTCGGCATCGGCGGCACCGGCGTGCTGTCGGTGGCGCAGATCATCGGCCGTGCCGCGATGTTCGACGGCAAGCGCTCGCGCGGGCTCGACCAGACCGGCCTGGCCCAGAAGGGCGGCACCGTCGTCTCCGACATCCTGATCTACGAGGGCGACGACGACCGGACCGGCCAGGCGGGCACGGCCGGGGTGGACGCCTACCTCGCGCTCGACCTGCTCGGCGCCACCGACCCGAAGAACCTCAAGGCCGCCGGCCGCGAGCGGACCGTGGCCGTGGTCTCCACCAGCCTGGCGCCCACCGGATCGATGGTCGTGGACCCGTCGCGGCACGTCACCGACGTCGCCTCGCCGATCGGCGCGCTGGAGGCGCGGACCCTGCGCGAGCTGAACGTCTACCTCGACGCCGAGGAGGTCGCGCAGGCGCTGTTCGGTGACCACATGCCGGCCAACACGATCGTGGTCGGCGCGGCCTGGCAGCGCGGGCTCATCCCGCTGAGCCTGGAGGCGATCGAGCGGGCCATCCGGCTCGGCGGCGGCAAGAGCGCCGACAGGACGGTCGCCGCCTTCCACTGGGGCCGCGCCGTCGTCGCCGACCCCGAGGCGGTGGCGCGGGCCGCCCGCCCGGACGTCCCGGCCGAGCAGCCGCCGAGCCCGGAGATCTCCCGGCTCGTGGACTCGGTCGCCGCCCCCGGCACCGAGCTGCACCGCCTGCTGTCGGTACGGGTGCCCGACCTGGCCGCCTACCAGAACCCCCGCTACGCCACCCGCTACGCCGAGTCGGTCCGCGCGGTCCTGAACAGGGAGCGGGCCGCCATGGACCGGACGGCGGGCGATGAGGTGGGCGAGGTCACGGGCGTGAAGGCCGGCGAGGGGACGGGGTCCTTCCCCGTCACCGAGGCCTACGCCCGTCACCTGCACCGCCTGATGTCCTACAAGGACGAGTACGAGGTGGCCCGGCTCCACCTCGACCCGGCGGAGCGGGCCAGGATCGCCGCGGAGTTCGGCCCCGGCGCGAAGATCTCCTACAACCTGCACCCGCCGTTCCTGCGGGCCCTGGGCATGAAGCGCAAGATCCGCCTCGGCTCCTGGTTCGACCCGGCCTTCCGCGCGCTGTACGGCATGCGCGGGCTGCGCGGCACCACGTTCGACCCGTTCGGCCTGGCCGGGGTGCGCAGGGTCGAGCGGGAGCTGGTGGACGAGTACACCCGCGACGTGCACCGCGCCCTGGCCCGGCTGCGCCCGGACAACCTCGGCCTGGTCCGCGAGCTGGCCGAGCTGCCGGACGTGATCCGCGGCTACGAGGACGTCAAGCTGGGCAACGTCGCCACGTACCGGAAGCGGGCGGCGGAGCTGCTGGGCAGGATCTGACCGGCCCGCCCGCCTCGCGCGGGCGGGTGCGCGGGCCCCGGATCGGTGATCCGGGGCCCGCCGCCGTTCTCCGGGAGCCGCCGTCCCCCGGTGCGCCGGCGGCTTCGGGCGGCAGGTCCGGCGGGCCAGGCGGCACGGTCCGGCGGGTCAGGCGGCGCGGGACAGGAGGGTCAGGCGGCGCGGGACAGGAGGGCCGCCTCGTCGATGGGGCTCTCGTGGGTGCCGGCCACCGTACAGGCGTGCGCGCCGGCCAGGGTGCCCAGCCGGACCGCCTCGTCCAGGGGACGGCCGGACAGCAGGCCGTACAGCACGCCGGAGACGAACGCGTCGCCGGCGCCGTTGCTGTCGGCCACCGGGCCGGGCAGCGGGGCGGCGGGGACGTGCCGGAGGCCCCGCTCGTCGAGGACGTGGCAGCCCTCGGCGCCGGCCGTGCAGATCACCGTGGTGGCGCGGCCCCGGGCGAGGATGTCGCGCATGACCTCGTCCCGGCGGGAGCCCAGCGCCGCCTCCGACAGGAACACCAGATCCGAGGAGTAGGCGAAGTCGCGGTGGTGGTCGTTCTCGCCGTCCCAGTCGTGCAGGTCGGTGGAGATCCGCGCGCCCTCCAGGTCGGGGTAGACGTGCCGCGCGAAGTCCACGATCGAGACGTGGACGTGCCGGGCCGCGCGCACCGCGGGCAGGTACAGCTCGCGGGGCAGCCGTTCGCCGGGGACCTGGCGCGGGTCGAACAGCGAGAGCCGCCGCCCGTCGGGGCCGACCAGCAGGACGCTGCGCCGGGTGCCCTGGGGGGCGAGCTCCCAGCCGAACTCCACCCCCGCGCCGGCCAGGTGGTCGCGGATGAGTCTTCCCTGCGGGTCGTCGCCGATCAGGTCGAACAGCTTGACCCTCAGGCCGAGGGCGTGACAGCCGAGCGCGACACCGCTGCCGGTGTTGCCGATCCGGTCGATCACCGGGGGGACGGCGTAGGTGTCGGCGTAGGGCAGGGGGAGCTGAGGGACGTAGGCGGTGGTGTCGACACCGGTACCGCCGATCACGACGACGTCATAGTTCACCGTCCGATGATCCCATCCGCCGCCCGGCTCCCCGTCGGGGGTGTCCGCGCGGCACGGCCCGCCGGGCTCGGGGCACGGCCGTCCGCCGGGGGACGTCCCCGCGGGCAGGCCCGCGCCGTAAGGCCGGGCCCGCCGTACGTCGCGGTCAGCGGTTGACCAGGGGGCCCGAGCCGGTCGAGCCGCGCACGACCAGCTCGGCCTGGAACATCAGCTCGATGTGCCGGCCGCGGGTGCCGTTGATCTCCTCCAGCAGGGTCGCCACGGCGGCCGAGGCCATGGCGCCGATGGGTTTGCGCACGGTGGTCAGCGGCGGGTCGGTGAACGCGATCAACGGCGAGTCGTCGTACCCCACCACCGACACCTCCCCCGGCACCGACAACCCCCGATCCCGGCACGCCCGGATCGCCCCCAACGCCATCAGATCCGACGCGCACACGATCCCCGTACACCCCCGCTCCAGCAACTGCGCCGCCGCCGCCTGACCCCCCTCCACCGAGAACAACGAATGCGAGATCAACTCATCGGCATCCGACACCCCCAGCAACTGCGCCATCGCCTGCCGGAACCCCTCGATCTTCCGGATCACCGGCACGAACCGACCCGGCCCCACCGCCAACCCGATCCGCTCATGCCCCAGATCCACCAGATGCTGCACCGCCAACCGCGCCGCCGCACGATCATCCGGCGAGATGAACGGCGCGTCGATCCGGTCGCTGTAGCCGTCCAGGAGGACGATCGGCAGGCCGCGCTCGCGCAGGCGGCTGTAGCGGTCCATCCGGGCGGTGGTGTCGGCGTGCAGCCCGGAGACGAAGATGATGCCGTCCACCCCCCTGTCGACGAGCAGTTCGGTGAACTCGTCCTCGGGCACGCCGCCGGGGAGCTGGGTGCACAGCACCGGGGTGTAGCCGTGCTGGGTCAGCGCCTTCTCGATCGCCTGGGCGAACACCGGGAAGATCGGGTTGTCCAGCTCCGGGGTGACCAGGCCGACCAGGCCGTTGCTGCGCTGGCGCAGCCGCTGCGGCCGCTCGTAGCCCATCAGGTCGAGCGCGGTCAGCACGGCCTGCCGGGTGGTCTGCGACACGCCGGGCTTGCCGTTCAGCACCCTGCTGACCGTCGCCTCGCTGACCCCCGCCTGCGCGGCGACGTCGGCCAGCCGGACGCCCGCGCCGTCAGGGCGGGACCGGGAGGTCCGGTTGAGTTCACCCTCCATTGGAGGTACCCCACCATGCCGCCGGAGTGGGCGCAACCCGGGTGCCCGGCCGCCCGTCTCCTCACCGTCCACCGGACGCGCCGGGGGTACCAACGATCTCCCCTTTCTCCGATAACCCACTTGTAACGCAACTTTCCGTCAGGGAAATTTGAAGTAACTAACAGATGTGCCTCTTCTCACCTTGTCTATGGACACATAGGTAAGCCGCACGATGTACTACCTCATCGATCACAATGGCTGGATCCGGGCTACGCCGTCCGGGAGGAACGAGCGCGCATGAGTACCGTCGTCCTCGACAATGTGAGCAAGATCTACCCTGGCGGGTATCTCGCGGTCGACCGAATGAACCTGCGGGCGGAGAACGGGGAGTTCCTCGTCCTGCTCGGCCCCTCCGGGTGCGGCAAGTCCACCCTGCTGCGGATGGTCGCGGGCCTGGAGGAGATCACCTCCGGTGACCTGTGGCTGGGCGGGGAGCACGCCAACGAGCTGGCGCCGCGCGACCGCGATGTCGCCATGGTGTTCCAGAACGGCGCCCTCTACCCGCACCGCACGGTGCGCGGCAACATGGCCTTCCCCCTGGAGATCGCCAAGGCCGATCCCGGGATGGTCAGGGATCGGGTGACCGAGCTGTCCAAGGCGCTGCACATCTCCGAGACGCTCGAACGCCGCCCCGGGACGCTCTCCGGCGGCCAGCGCCAGCGCGTCGCCATGGGCCGCGCGATCGTGCGCCAGCCGTCGCTGTTCCTCATGGACGAGCCCCTGTCCAACCTCGACGCGGGCATGCGGACCGAGCTGCGGATGGAGATCTCCTCGCTGGTCCGCTCGCTGGGCGTGACCACGATCTACGTGACGCACGACCAGGTGGAGGCGCTGACCCTCGCCGACCGGATCGCCATCATGAACCGCGGCGTGCTGCAGGACGTCGGCACCCCGGCCCAGGTCTACAACGACCCGGCGACCGCCTTCACCGCGGCCTTCCTCAGCTCCCAGCAGCTCAACCTCCTCTCGGCGACCGTGCGCGCCCCGCAGAACCAGTACGTCCTGCTGGACTTCGGGGTGCACCAGATCATGATCCCGTGGAACGATCCCCGTTCCTACGCCATCTCGCAGCATGTCGGTCACCAGATCATCGTCGGGCTGCGCCCCGACTGTCTGGCGCCGGTCTCCGAGAGCTTCGAGGGCCCCACGTTCCTCGGCCGGGTCCGGGCCCTGGAGTACCACGGTCACGAGTGGCTGGCCTACGTCGAGAGCGGCATCCCCTCCGTGGCGGTCCCCGAGCCGCCGGACCCCCGGCACAAGGCCCGCGACCTCGCGGCGGCCACGCCGGGCGACCGGGCCCGCGCGGTCATCCGGCGGCTGCTGCCCGGCCTGGCCGGCGAGCCGGAGCCCGACGAGGTGGAGCAGGAGGCCGGCGGCGGCAGCCACCGCCGGGCCGACCTGATCGTCCGGCTGGGCGCGCGTCCCGTCTGGCGCGCCGGTGACCCCGCCCGGGTGGGCGTGGACACCACGCGGCTGATGCTCTTCGCGACGGACGGTTCCCGCATCGACCCGCCGCAGCGCTGATCGGCGGCGGGGACCGTACGCGGGCGGCCGTCCGCGCGGCCACCGGGCGCCGTGGCCACCGGGCGTCGCGCCCACCGGGCGTCGCGTCCGCCCGGCCCGGCGGCCTCCCGTCAGCGGCCGACGATGGCGACGATCTCGACGACGCGGACGACGCGGTCCAGTTCGGCCCGGTGGAAGGCGGCGTCGCGGGCGAGGACCAGGTGCAGGTCGGCGCCGGGGATCGGCAGGCTCATCAGGTGGTGGCCGCCGGAGCAGAGGACGGCGGGGCGCGGCGGGGCGGTCCAGGCCGTCCCCTCGGCCCCTCCCCATGTCGCGGCGTCCACCGGACCCTCCAGCGTCTCCGGGGCCTGCCAGCTGCGGTGCACGACCTCCCCGGTGCCGGAGCGCACGGTGACGGCCCACCCCGCGCCGACCAGGCCGGGGGCGGCGTCCACCAGCGTGACGAAGGCGCGCCCCGGATCCGCGGCCACGTGCCGCAGCAGGTCGTAGTCGGGTGTGCAGCCGGGGATCTCGCGGGTGGGCCAGGCGGCCTCCACGTTCAGGCCGGGGACGGCGGAGAGGCGGTCCCCGATGCTCCCGGTGTCGGTGACGCCGGGCCAGGAGACGGTGAAGTCGTCCACCGCCCGGCCGCCCTCACGCTCCAGGACCGTCACCTGCAGGATGTCCGCCCCCAACGTGCCGAGCACCCGGGCGACCTGGCCCAGGGCTCCGGGCCGGTCGGGAAGGGACACCCGTAGCCGGAACATCATTTCCGATCACCTCTCTCTGGGCATCAGGGTGTCCTAGACAGGTTTCGCGAATGTTCCGGGGAGATGTCCAGCATAAAACCCTAGATACGGAAATATTCGACCCGGTCGGCTTTTTGCCTCATATCGGGGTAGAGCGGCTATCGACGATCTCCGGCGCGGCGCCGCCGGCCGTACCGGCGGAGAGCCGCGGCCCCTAACGGATGATCTTCGGCCCGGAGCCGGTCGAGCCGCGGACGATGAACTCCGGCTGGAAGACGAGTTCGGAGTTGTGCATGGGAGCGCCCGCGACCGCCTCCAGCAGGGTGTGCACGGCGGCGGTGACCATCGAGTGGACGGGCTGGCGCACGGTGGTCAGCGGCGGGTCGGTGAACGCGATCAACGGCGAGTCGTCGTACCCCACCACCGACACCTCCCCCGGCACCGACAACCCCCGATCCCGGCACGCCCGGATCGCCCCCAACGCCATCAGATCCGACGCGCACACGATCCCCGTACACCCCCGCTCCAGCAACTGCGCCGCCGCCGCCTGACCCCCCTCCACCGAGAACAACGAATGCGAGATCAACTCATCGGCATCCGACACCCCCAGCAACTGCGCCATCGCCTGCCGGAACCCCTCGATCTTCCGGATCACCGGCACGAACCGACCCGGCCCCACCGCCAACCCGATCCGCTCATGCCCCAGATCCACCAGATGCTGCACCGCCAACCGCGCCGCCGCACGATCATCCGGCGAGATGAACGGCGCCGGCACGTCGTCGGCGTGGCCGTTGAGCAGGACGATCGGCACGCCCTGCCCGATGAGCTGGGTGTAGCGGTCGGAGCGGGCCGTGGTGTCGGCGTGCAGGCCGGAGACGAAGATGATGCCGCTGACACCGCGCTCGACGAGCAGCTCGGTGAAGTCGTCCTCCACCACCCCGCCCGGCACCTGCGTGCACAGCACCGGGGTGTAGCCGTGCTGGGACAGCGCCTTCTCGAAGGCCTGGGCGAACGTCGGGAAGATCGGGTTGTCCAGCTCCGGGATCACCAGGCCGACCAGGCCGTTGCTGCGCTGGCGCAGCCGCTGCGGCCGCTCGTAGCCCATCAGGTCCAGGGCGACGAGCACGGCCTGCCGGGTGGCGGCGGAGACACCCGGCTTGCCGTTCAGCACCCTGCTGACCGTCGCCTCGCTGACCCCCGCCTGCGCGGCGATGTCGGTCAGCCTCGCCGTGCCGCTCGTCAGGGGGGTGGCGCCGTTAGGCGGCATCGCGTTCCCACCAGACGGCGGAGTCGGGCGCCAGGCGGGCCACGCCGTCCGCGACGGCGGGCTCGGCGCTGGCCAGCAGGACCCGTCCGGGGACGGGGATCTCCACCGGCTCGCCGGTCAGGTTGACCGTGCAGGCGAACCCGTCGCCCCGGGAGTAGGCGATCGTGCCCTCCGGGGAGTCGAGCCAGGTCAGCGGGGCGTCACCGAAGGCCCGCCGTTCCCGGCGGACGCGCAGCGCCTCCCGGTACAGCCGGAGGATGGAGCCGGGGTCGCGCAGCTGGGACTGGACGCTGAGCGGACCCCAGGAGGCGGGCATCGGCAGCCAGGACTCCTCGATGCCCGGCAGGCTGAAGCCGAAGTGCGGCTCGACGTCGGCCCACGGGATCGGCACCCGGCAGCCGTCGCGGCCGTCGTCGGGGTTGCGCAGCCGCTGCGGGTCGCGCAGGAACTCCTCGGGCAGGTCGAGGACCTCCGGCAGGCCCAGTTCCTCGCCCTGGTAGAGGTAGGTCGAGCCGGGCAGGGAGAGCGTCAGCAGGGCCGCGGCGCGGGACCTGCGCAGGCCGGTCTCGCCGTCGCCGTAGCGGGTGAGGTGGCGCTTGACGTCGTGGTTGGACAGCACCCAGGTCGTGGGCGCGCCGACCATGCCGGCCGTGGCCAGCGACTCGGTGATCACCTTACGGAAGACCGAGGCGTCCCACGGCGCGTTGAGGAAGTGGAAGTTGAACGCCTGGTGCAGCTCGTCCGGGCGGACGTAGTTGGCCAGCCGCTCGGGGTTCGGCGCCCACGCCTCGGCGACGCCGATCCGCTCGCCGGGGTAGGAGTCGAGGAGGCGGCGCCAGGCGCGGTGGATCTCGTGGACGCCGTCCTGGTCGAAGAACGGCACGACGTCGGCGCCGATCATCCGCACCTGGTCGGAGTGGCCGACGTCGGGCAGCCCCTCGGCCTTGACCATGCCGTGGGCGACGTCGATGCGGAAGCCGTCCACCCCCATGTCGAGCCAGAACCGCAGGATCGACTCGAACTCGGTGTGGACCTCGGGGTGCTCCCAGTTGAGGTCGGGCTGCTCGGGGGCGAACAGCCGCAGGTACCACTCCCCGTCGGGGACCCTGGTCCAGGCGGGGCCGCCGAAGACCGACTCCCAGTCGTTGGGGGGCAGCTCCCCGTTCTCGCCCCGGCCCCGGCGGAAGACGTAGCGCTCCCGCTCGGGGCTGCCGGGCCCGGCGGCCAGGGCCTGCTGGAACCAGACGTGCTGGTCGGAGGTGTGGTTGGGCACCACGTCGACGATCACCCGCAGGCCGTGCCGGTGGGCGTCCTCGATCAGGGCGCGGGCGTCGGCCAGCGACCCGAAGATGGGGTCCACGTCCCGGTAGTCGGCCACGTCGTAGCCGAAGTCGGCCATCGGGGAGGTGTAGAACGGGGTCAGCCAGAGGGCGTCCACGCCGAGGTCGGCGAGATACCGCAGCCGGCTCCGCACGCCCAGCAGGTCGCCGACGCCGTCGCCGTTGCCGTCGGCGAAGCTCCGCACGTAGACCTGGTAGATCACGGCATCGCGCCACCAGCGGGTGGCGGTGGTCTCGCCGGTGTGGCCGACCTGGATGAGCTCGGTCATATAAGTCCCCCGATCAAATGACATATCAGGACGTGTAGTGCTTGGTGCGCGGTGGTGCCGGCTGCCGCCCGGTGCGCGGTGGCGCCGCGGCGCCGCCCTCACGGGCGGCGCCGGCTCACGACTTGGTCGCCCCCGCGGTGAGCCCGGCGACCAGGTGGCGCTGGACGAGCAGGAAGACGACCGCCGCGGGCAGCGCGATCAGCACCGCCGAGGCCGTCAGCAGGCCCCAGTCCGACCAGTGCTGGCCGACGAACTGCTGCAGGCCGACGGCGAGGGTGCGGGTGTCCTCCCCCGTCATGAAGACCGAGGCGTAGGCGACCTCGCCCCAGGCCGTCATGAAGGAGTAGAAGGCGGTGACCGCGATGCTGGGCCGGGCCAGCGGCAGGATGACCCGCCAGAAGGTGCCGAACGGCGTCAGCCCGTCGATCATTCCGGCCTGGTCGATCTCGCGCGGGATGGAGTCGAAGTAGCCCTTCATCATCCAGGCGCAGAACGGCACCGCGACCGTCATGTACGCGATCACCAGGCCCGGGATCTGGTTGAGCAGCCCGAGGCCGGCCATGAGGTTGTACAGCGGCACGATCAGGATGGCCACCGGGAACATCTGGGTGACCAGCAGCATCCACATGACGCCGCGGTATCCGGGGAAGCGGAAGCGGCTGATCGCGTAGCCGGTCGTCGAGGCCAGGAAGACGCCGATGACCGTGGTCAGGCCCGCGACGATCACCGAGTTGAGCAGCCAGCTCGGGAAGCCCGTCTCGGTCAGGACGCGGACGTAGTTGTCCAGCGACGGCTGGTCGAAGATCTTCAGCTCGGTGGACAGCCAGCCGTCGCGCGGCTTGAGCGAGGTCAGCACGAGCCAGACGATGGGGAAGATCGAGATGACCGAGGCGACGATGAGCGTCGCGTGCAGCAGGATCGAGCCGCCGACGCTCCGGTCGTCACGGCCGCGGGCGCGGCGGGGCCGCGCGGGCTCTGCGGTGGCGGTGCTCACCAGACCTCCCCCTGCCGGCGCAGCGCGCGGCGGTAGACCAGGGCCATCACGACGAGGAGCAGCAGGATGATCATGCCCCAGGCCGCCGAGCCCGAGTAGTTGCGGATGCCGGTGAACGCCTCACGGTAGGCGTAGGTCACCAGGATCTCCGTGGCGCTGCCGGGTCCTCCCCCGGTGATCAGGAAGATCAGCGGGAACATGTTGAACGTCCAGATCGTGCCGAGCAGCACGACGGTGCTGGAGACCGTGCGGAGCCCGGGGATCGTGATGTGCCGGAAGCGCTGCATCGGCGTGGCGCCGTCCACCTCGGCCGCCTCGTAGAGCTCCGCGGGGATCGACTGGAGCCCGCCGAGCAGGGCCACCATCATGAACGGCACGCCCACCCAGACGTTGACCGCGATGACCGCGATCTTCGCGGTGGTCGGGTCGTCGAGCCAGCCGACGCCGCCCAGCCCGGCCGCACGCAGCATCGCGTTGATGACGCCGAAGTCGCTGTTGTAGAGGTAGCGCCAGATGAAGGCGGCGACGAATCCGGGGATCGCCCACGGCAGGATCAGCAGCAGCCGGTAGAACGAGCGGAACCGCAGCCTGCGGTTGAGCATCATGGCCAGGCCGAGGCCGATGCCGTAGTGCAGGGCGACGCAGGCGACGGTCCAGATGACCGTCCAGGCCAGCTTCTCCCAGAAGACCCCGCTGGTGAGGATGTCGACGTAGTTGCCGAACCCGACGAACTCGTAGGTCGAGGGGATCACGTTGACGCCGATGGTCCGGCCCATCGTGGCCTCGGTGGCGTCGGTCAGGGACAGGTAGACCCCCCGGACCAGCGGCCAGCCGATCAGCACGGCGGTGACCACGATGACCGGGGCCACCATGGCCCAGGCGTACCAGTACTGCGACGTGGCGCGCCGGAACGGGCCGGCCTTCCGGGGCCCGCCCCGGCCGCGGGCGCCGTCGTCGGCGCCCGCGGCCCGGTCCCTGGCCGTGCCGGTCACACGTCCAGTGGAGGTCGCCACGGTGTCAGCTCCAGTCCTTGAAGATGCCGCGGTACTTCTGGTCGACCGTCTTGAGCATCTCCTCGGGCGTGGTCTTGCCGCCGACCAGGGCCTGGTAGCCCTCCAGCAGCGGCTGGAAGAGCTGGCCGCCCTCGGGGATCCACGGCCGCGGGACCGCGGTGTCGAGGATCGGCTTGAAGGTGGCGACGTCCTTGTTGCCCGTGACGTCGGGGTTGTCATAGGCGGAGGCGCGGGTCGGCAGGAGGCTGATCTCCTTGGCGATCTTCGCCTGGGCCTCGGGGGTGCTCATGAAGCGGACGAACTCGTAGGAGGCGTCCAGGTTCTTGGAGCCGGCGTAGATGGCGTAGTTCCAGCCGCCGGTGGGGGCGCCGGCCTTGACCGAGCCCGCGGGGACCGGGGCGATGCCCAGGTTCTCCTTGTCCTTGAACTCCTTGCCCTGGTAGACCTCGGCCAGCGACCACGGGCCGTTGTAGATCATCGCGGTCTTGCCCTCCTTGAGGGCGGTCATCGCGTTGGCGTAGCTGTCCTGGATGGCCGGCTTGGGCGCGGCGCCCGACTTGATCAGGTCGTCGACCGTGGCCATCGCCTTGGTGTTGGCCGGGGAGTTGACGGTGATCTTCTTGTTCGGGGCGTCGAGCATGTCACCGCCCTCGCCGTACATGAACGGCAGCAGGAAGTAGGCGTCGACGTTGAGCGCGAGGCCGTCGGCGCCGGTCTTCTTCTTGACGTCGAGGGCGGTCTGCTTGAGCTCCTCGACCGTCTTCGGGGCCTCCTCGTGCCCGGCCTCCTTCAGCAGCCTCTTGTTGTACAGCAGGGCCAGGGTGTCGGTGACCTGCGGCACGGCGTAGGCCTTGCCGTTGTACTTGGCGCTGCTCAGCGGGCTGGGCAGGAAGTCGGACTCGTTCTCCAGGGCGCGGGTGCCGTCCAGCGGCTGCAGGTAGCCGAGCGAGGCGAACTGGGAGGTCCAGGCCACCTCGGAACGGATCACGTCCGGCGCGCCGGAACCGGCCTGCGCGGCGGTCTGGAACTTGTTCTGCGCCTGGTCCGAGGGGACGTTGACGTAGTTGACCTTGATGTTCGGGTACTTCGCCTGGAACTCCTTGATGAGCGCCTGGAACGTCGGGCCCTCGCTGTCCGGCCGGACCGTGTCCCACCAGGTGATCTCACCCTTGATCTTCGTGGGGTCCGACGGGGCCGAGCCGGCCGGCGCCGCCGCCGAGCCGCCGTCGCCGCCGCCACAGGCCGAGACCGCAAGGGCGAGAGCCGCGACGATCGTCGCGGCCGAGAAGGCTCGCCGCATCATTTCTCCTCATCGTTCAGGGGACCGGACCGGGATGGGGAGACTCCGGGCCGGGTTTGGAGTACGCCGGACGTTACGCCGACGTGAACTCCTTTGGAAGAACTTGCTGCAAGAGTCTGCAAACTTGTTACAAACCCGACGGAGGCAACCATTTCGTTACCTCCTCCCGCCTCTGACCTGGCCGGGAGTGGGCCGGAGGCGGGCCGCCGGCCCGTCCCCGGGAGCCCGGGAGACCCGGTGGGGACGGGCGTTCCGCGTCCGGGACGGGTTGCCGGGCGGAACCGTGCAGAAAGTTTCCGCAAGGGATTGCATAGGTCATGTCCAATGAGTAACTTCCGGGCAACACCCCCAAAACAACCGTGGAGGCCACCGGTGGTCCGGCCGCTCCCCCCACGGCGCGCGAGGACGGGGCCGCTCACCGCGGCCGTCATCGCGGCGGCGCTGCTCGTGCCGCCCCTCGCCGCCCCCGCCCACGCTTCTTCCCCCGCCTCTCCCCCGGCGGCGAGCCCCGTCCCCGCACCGCCCGCCACCGCCGCATCACCCGCTCCCGCAGCCTCCACCGCCTCCGCCGCGTCCGGTGCCGCGCCCGCCGCCTCCGCGTCGCCCGTGGTCTCCGCGCTGAGCCGTACGGCCGAGCCCGCCGACAGGGACCTCGCCCGGGACGCCGCGCGCACCAAGCTCACCCGCGAGCGGTTCTACTTCGCGATGACCGACCGGTTCGCCGACGGCGACCCCGGCAACAACCGCGGCGGCCTGTCCGGCGACCGGCTCACCACCGGCTTCGACCCCACCGACAAGGGGTTCTACCAGGGCGGGGACCTCAAGGGCCTGATCGGCCGGCTCGACTACGTCAAGAACCTCGGCAGCACCGCGATCTGGATCACCCCGGCGTTCCGCAACCGGCCCGTCCAGGGCGCCGGCGCGAACGCCTCGGCCGGCTACCACGGCTACTGGATCACCGACTTCACCCGGATCGACCCCCACCTGGGGACGAACGCCGAGATGAAGCAGCTCGTGCGCGAGGCGCACCGGCGGGGGATGAAGGTCTTCTTCGACATCATCACCAACCACACCGCCGACGTGATCGACTACAGGGAGAAGACCTACTCCTACCGCTCCAAGGGCGCCTACCCCTACGTCGACGCCCGCGGCGTGCCGTTCGACGACCGCGCCTACGCCGGCAAGGACACCTTCCCCGAGGTGACCTCCGACTCCTTCCCCTACACGCCGGTCGCGCCGAAGAACGCCAAGACCCCCGCCTGGCTGAACGACCCGACGATGTACCACAACCGGGGCGACTCCACCTTCAGCGGCGAGAGCTCCGAGTACGGCGACTTCTCCGGCCTCGACGACCTGTGGACCGAACGGCCCGAGGTCGTCAAGGGCATGGCCGACATCTACAAGACGTGGGTCCGCGAGACCGGCATCGACGGATTCCGCATCGACACCGCCAAGCACGTCAATATGGAGTTCTGGGAGCGCTTCTCCCCCGCCCTGCACGACTACGCGGCGAAGCGGGGCGACAAACGGTTCTTCATGTTCGGCGAGGTCTACTCCGGCGACCCCGCCTTCACCAGCCGCTACTCCACCCGCGGCGGGCTGGACGCCACCCTGGACTTCCCGTTCCAGGAGGCCGCCCGGTCCTTCAGCGGCGGCACCGCGGACGCCGCCCGGCTGGCGAGGCTGTACGCCGACGACGACCACCACACCGACGCCGACGGCGACGCCTCCTCGCTGCCGACCTTCCTCGGCAACCACGACATGGGCCGCATCGGCCGTTTCCTCGCCCAGGACAACCCCGGCGCGGACGACGCCGAGCTGCTCCGCCGCGACCTGCTGGCCCACGAGCTGATGTACCTCACCCGCGGCCAGCCGGTCGTTTATTACGGCGACGAACAGGGTTTCGGCGGGAGCGGCGGCGACAAGGACGCCCGCCAGACGATGTTCGCCTCCAAGGTCGGCGACTACCTCGACGACGACCTGATCGGCACCGCGGCCACCCACGCCCAGGACAACTTCGTTCCCGGCCACCCGCTGTACCGGGGCATCTCCGCCCTGGCGAAGCTGCGCCAGGACAACCCGGCCCTGGCCGACGGCGCCCAGATCGAGCGCCTGGCCGCGGGCGGCGTCTACGCCTTCTCCCGGATCGGCGCCCGCGACCGGGTCGAGTACGTCGTGGCGGTCAACAACGCCGAGCGGGCCGGCGCCGCCGCCGTGCCGACGTTCTCCCCCGGCATGGCCTTCACCAAGGTGTACGGCGAGGGCCCCGCGGACCTGACCTCGGGCACCGATGCGAAGCTGCCGCTGACCGTGCCGGCGCTGTCGGCCGTCGTGTACAGGGCGCGCGGGGCGCTCGCCGCTCCCGCCGCCGCCCCGGCCGTCTCGATCACCCTGCCCGGCGCCGAGATCAGGGGCACCGCCGAGGACGACCGGATCCCGGTCACCGCCACCGTGCCCGGAAACGGCTTCGACCAGGTGACGTTCGCCGCCAGGGTCGGCGACGGCGGCTGGAGGGTGCTCGGCACCGACGACGCGCCCAACGCCACGGCCGCCGGCCGTACCTTCCGGGTCTTCCACGACCTGCGCGGGATCCCGGCCGGCACGAGGATCACCTACCGGGCGATCGTGAAGGACTCCGCGGGCCGCCTCGCCTCGGCCACCGCGTCCGCCGCGGTCGGCGCCGAGCCCACCCCGCAGGACCCGGGCGCGGTCACCCGCGACTGGCTGGTCGTGCACTACCAGCGCCCGGACGCGAAAGACGCCGGGGACTACGACGGCTGGGGCCTGCACGTCTGGGGCGACGTGGAGCGGCCCACCGAGTGGGGCTCCCCGCTCCCGCTGACCGGTGAGGACTCCTACGGCAGGTTCGCCTGGGTCAAACTCAAACCCGGCGCGACCGACGTCGGGATCATCGTCCACAAGGGCGACGAGAAGGACGGCGGCGACCGCGCCGTCGACCCCGCCAGGACCGGCGAGGTCTGGGTGGCGTCCGGCAGGGCCGAGACCTACACCTCCCGCGCGCAGGCCCAGGGCTACGCCACCGTCCACTACGCGCGGCCCGACAAGGACTACGACGGCTGGGGACTACACCTGTGGGGCGACGGCCTGGCCGACGGCGCCGGCACCGACTGGGCCTCCCCGCGCCCGCCGGACGGCGTCGACTCCTACGGCGCGTTCTGGAAGGTCCCGCTGAAGGACGCCGCCGCCCCGCTGAACCACATCGTTCACAAGGGCGACGTCAAGGACCCCGGGCCCGACCAGACGTTCACCCCGGCCGCGCAGCCGGAGGCGTACGTCGTCTCGGGGAGGACGGAGGTCCACCCGACCCGGGCCGCGGCCGAGAACGTCGCGATCGTGCATTACCACCGGCCGGACGGGAAATACGACGGCTGGGGACTGCACCTGTGGGGTGACGTGGCGACACCCACCGAGTGGGCCGCCCCGCTCCAGCCCGAGGGCCGGGACGCGTTCGGGCTCCGTTTCCGGATCCCCCTGAAAGAGGGGGCGAAGAACGTGAGCTACATCATCCACAACGGCGACGACAAGGACCTGCCCGCCGACCAGTCGCTCGACCTGACCGCCACCGGGGGCGAGGTCTGGCGGGTCGCCGGCGTCGAGGGGAACCTGCTGCCGCAACCAGCCGCCCACGGCGCCGACGCCGACCTGACCAAGGCCGCCGCCCAGTGGATCGACCGCGGCACCGTCGCCTGGAAGGTGCGGCCGTCCGACGCCTCGCACCACTCGCTGGCCTTCTCCGCCAAGGGCGACATCGCCTACGCCGACGGCGACCTCACCGGCGACCTCCGGATCATCCGGCTGGTCCCCGGCGCCCTCACCGACGCGCAGAAGGCCAGGTGGCCGCACCTTTCCGAGTACGCCGCCCTCACCGTGGACCCGCGCGACGCCGGTCTGGTCGGCGAGGCGCTGCGCGGGCAGGTCGTGGCCGTCGAGCGGGACGCCTCCGGCGCGCTGCTGGCCGCCACCGGCGTGCAGCTGCCCGGCGTGCTCGACGACGTCTACGCCAAGGCGGCCGGCGCCGAGCTGGGCCCGGTCTGGGACGGCGCGCCCCGGCTGTCGGTCTGGGCGCCGACCGCGCGCAAGGTCGAGCTCGCGCTCTACCGCGACCCGTCCGGCGGTGAGCGCGCCGTACACCCGATGCGCCGCGACGACGCCACCGGCGTCTGGTCGGTGCGGGGCGCGGCCGCCTGGAAGGGCCGCTACTACACCTTCCTGGTCACGGTCTACTCCCCCGCCGCGGGGAAGGTCGTCACCAACGAGGTGACCGACCCCTACAGCCTGTCGCTGGCCGCCGACTCCGTCCGCAGCCAGCTCGTCGACCTCGGCGACCGGTCGCTGCGGCCCGACGGCTGGTCCTCCCTGGTCAAGCCGGAGGCCGTCCCGCAGGCCAGGGCGTCGATCTACGAACTGCACGTGCGCGACTTCTCCGCCTCCGACACCACCGTCCCCGCCGACCGGCGCGGCACCTACGCGGCGTTCACCGGCGACTACGCCGGGATGCGGGAGCTGCGCAAGCTGGCCGGGGACGGCCTGACCCACGTCCACCTGCTGCCGGTCTTCGACATCGCGACCATCCCGGAGAGGAAGGCCGACCGCGCCGAGCCGGACTGCGACCTGGCCGCGCTGCCCGCCGACTCCGACCGGCAGCAGGAGTGCGTCGGAAAGACCGCCGCCAAGGACGCCTTCAACTGGGGCTACGACCCGCGGCACTACACCGTGCCCGAGGGCTCCTACGCCTCCGACCCGGACGGCACCGCCCGGATCAAGGAGTTCCGCGGCATGGTGCAGGGCCTCAACAGGGCCGGCCTGCGGGTGGTCATGGACGTCGTCTACAACCACACCCACGCCGCCGGCCAGGACCCGACCTCGGTGCTCGACCGCGTCGTGCCCGGCTACTACCACCGGCTGCTCGACGACGGCGCGGTGGCCACCTCCACCTGCTGCGCCAACACCGCCCCCGAGCACGCGATGATGGGCAGGCTCGTCGTCGATTCCATCGTCACCTGGGCGAAGCAGTACAAGGTGGACGGCTTCCGCTTCGACCTGATGGGCCACCACCCGAAGGCGAGCATCGTCGCGGTCCGCAAGGCCCTCGACGCGCTCACCCCGGAGAAGGACGGGGTGGACGGAAAGTCGATCATCCTGTACGGCGAGGGCTGGAACTTCGGCGAGGTCGCCGACGACGCCCGCTTCGAGCAGGCCACCCAGGCCAACATGGCCGGCACCGGGATCGGCACCTTCAACGACCGGCTGCGCGACGCGGTGCGCGGCGGCACGCCGTTCGACGCCGACCCCCGGATCCAGGGCTTCGGCTCCGGCCTGGCCGGCGCGCCCAACGGCTCGCCCGCCAACGGCACCGCCGAGCAGCAGCGGGCCCGCCTGCTGGGCTACCAGGACCTGATCAAGGTGGGCCTGACCGGCAACCTGCGCGACTACGCCTTCACCGACTCGCACGGCAGGCGGGTCAAGGGATCGGAGGTGGACTACAACGGATCGGCGGCCGGCTACACCGCCGCGCCGGGCGAGGCCGTCACCTACGTCGACGCCCACGACAACGAGACGCTGTTCGACGCGCTGGCCTACAAGCTGCCGCAGGCCACCCCGATGGCCGACCGGGTGCGCATGCAGTCGCTGTCGCTGGCCACCGCCGTCCTCGGGCAGGGCGCCTCGTTCGTCCACGCCGGAACCGAGCGGCTGCGCTCGAAGTCGCTGGACCGCAACTCCTTCGACTCGGGCGACTGGTTCAACCGGCTGCTGTGGGACTGCTCGGCGGGCAACGGCTTCGGCGCGGGCCTGCCGCCCAGGGCGGACAACGAGGACAAGTGGCCCTACGCCCGGCCGCTGCTGGCCGACCCGGCGTTGAAGCCGGACTGCGCGGCGATCACCTCGGCGCGGAACCTGTACGGCGAGCTGCTGAGGATCCGCTCCTCCTCCCCCGCCTTCGCCCTCGGCTCGGCCGCCGAGGTGCAGAAGCGGCTGACCTTCCCGCTGAGCGGCGCCGCCGAGACGCCGGGTGTGGTGACCATGCACCTGGACGCCTCGGGGATCGACCCGAGGTGGGACTCGCTCACCGTCGTGTTCAACGCCACGCCCGAGAAGCGGTCGCAGACCGTGGCCGCGCTCAAGGGCGCCGCGGTGACCCTCCACCCCGTCCAGGCGGACGGGACCGACGCCGTCGTGAAGACGTCGGCCTTCGACTCCGCCACCGGCACGCTGACGGTACCGGCCCGCACGGTCGCCGTCTTCGTCCGGCCGCGCGGCTGAGAGCCTCCCGGGGCCCCGCGGCCCCGGAGGGAAAGACCCGGGCCGGGTGCTGCAACACCCGGCCCGGCCAAGGGAATCCGTCCATCCACCTGGAGGCCCCTGTGAGATCCTACAAAGCCGTCCTGACCGTGGCGGCGACCGTCCTGGCGAGCGCCGCCGTCGCGCTCCCCGTCACGACCGCCGCGCCCGCCCAGGCGTCGCCGCCCACCCCCGGCCCGATCGTCAACCTGTGGAACTGGAACTGGAACTCGGTCGCCCGGGAGTGCGCCGACGTGCTCGGCCCCGCCGGGTACGCCGCCGTCCAGGTCTCCCCGCCCGGTGACTCGATGAGCAAGGGCGGCTCCGTCTGGTGGGACGTCTACCAGCCCGCCCGCTACACGCTCAACAGCAAGTTCGGTGACGAGAACGCGTTCAGGAACATGTTGGCTGCTCCTCTCCCTGAAGGGAGGGGATTCCTGGCTCAGGCCGCCTGACGGGCCGGCGGCCCGTCAGGTCTTACGCCCTCGACGCCGGCCGGGTCCAGACCTGCCCGGAGGAGCATCACGCGGGCGGAGTTCTTGTCCCTCGGAAAGACGGCTCCGCACGCGGTGCAGGTGTAGGTGCGTTCCGACAGCGGCAGGGCGTGCTTGGTTCTCGCTCCGCAGCCTGCGCAGTCCATGGTGGTGTGGGCGGGGTTGATCAGATGAACGATGCGGCCGTGTTTGCGGGCCATCTCGATCAGGGCGTTCTTGGTGGCGCCGATCGCACCGTCGGCGGCCTTGCGGGCCATGGTGGATTTGGCCAGGAACTTCGGTGTGAAGTCCTCCACCGCCAGCACGTCGTGGTCGCGCACGACCTTCTTGGCCCATTTGCGGGCGGTGTCGGCGCGCTGCCGGGCGACCTTCCTGTGGGCCTTGGCGGCCTGCCGGGCGGCCTGGCGATAGCCGGTGGAGGCGGGCCCGCCCTTCGGCGGCCTGCGGCGGGCCATCATCTTCTGATAGCGCGCCAGCTTCGCCGCCGCCGTCCGCCCGTACTGGGGATGCGGCAGGTCATGGGCGTCGCTGGTGGTGGTGGCGATCTCCCTGACGCCCCAGTCGACGCCGATCGCCCGCCCGGTGGCGGGCAGCTCCTCGACCCGTGCGGGCACGACGAAGGAGGCGTACCAGTGGCCGAGGGGATCACGGTGGACGCGCACGCTGGACGGCTCGGCGGGCAGGTTTCGCGACCACACCACCGTCACCGCGATGCCGCCCGCCAGGTGCAGGCGGCCCTCCTTCAGGCGAAAGCCCCGCCGGGTGTAGTTCAGCGTCGGGGCGGCCCGGTCTTTCTTCTTGAACCGCGGCATGCCCGCCCGCCGCCGCATCGGCAGCCGGTCTGCGATGTCCTTGAGCGCCTTGGCGCGTGCCTTGCCGTAGTCGCGGATGATCTGCTGCTGCGGCACCGACGCCCCCGCCGACAGCCACGCGTGCTCAGCACGCCAGCCGGTGAGCATCTTGTCCAGCATGGCCGGACCGCAGGGCTCCTTGGCCGTGTGCGCGGCGCGGGAGGCGGCCACGCACGCGTTCCACACCCACCGGCATCGATCCCACTCGGCCGTCAACGCGGCCGGCGCCGCAGACGACAGACGCGGCCGGTAGGTGTACCGGGCGTACCCGGCCCCCGCAGCACCGAGCGTCGTCATGGCCCATTTCTAGCAGGGACGCCTGGCAGGCGGACCTGTTTCCGGCCACCCGCCCACCTTGGTGAACGCATGGCCACGCGGGCCGCGGCGGAGCGCGGGGCCCTCAACCGACGCTGAGACCGCGCCCGGGTGGTCCCGGGGCAGAGAAGGACGATCCGCCTGGCGGCGGATCGTCCTTCTCTGCCTCGCTACGCGGGAGGCCGGATTCCTCCCCGGCCTGAAGGCCGGGGCATCCTCCGGATTTTCGGTGAACGCCTGCCACACCGCGGGCATGCCCAACTTGCCCGCCGTCCCCGTCGCGCCGTCCCCGCCGGGCCCGGCGCCAGCCGTGTGGCGGGGTCGATGCGCCCGTACGCGACCGCCGGTCCGGAAAATTTTTCCGGGCCGGCGGTTCCGTTTCCCGTCCGCCTCGACCTGCCCCTGAGCGACCTTCACCGGGGACGCGTGGCGCGGTACGAACGGATCAATTCCGGCGATCCTGTTTCTCTTACGGATCAGGTGGTACGTCAATGCTGCAACACGCCAAAGAGGGACAAAGGAGGGGAAAAAGTATGATTACCCACGACCAGCTTCAGACCGTCCTTAACCAGCCTGTTTACGACAACAATGGCGAAAAGGTCGGCAAGGTGGAGCACGTCTACGTCGACGACGCCACCGGCCGACCCGCCTGGCTCTGCGTGCGGACCGGCCTGTTCGGCATGAACGAGACCTTCGTCCCGGTTCAGACGGCCAACGTGGTGGGCGACCACATCGAGGTGGCCCTTGACAAGGACCGCATCAAGGACGCCCCCAACATCGACGTCGAGTCCGGCGGCCACATGTCCGCCGAGGAGGAGCGCGAGCTCTACCGCTACTACGACATCGACTGGGAGGGCTCCTGGCAGGAGGCCAACCGGACCGGCGAGACCGGTGAGGCGGGCTGGGCGCACACCGGCGGCCTGCGGGAGCGCGAGCGCATGGGCCGCACCGCCGACCTGGACGGCGGGCACGGGATCCACACCGGCGGCACGGACCACGACGGCATCGGCCGCACCGGCGGCCTGCGGGAGCACGGGCGGACGGACCAGTACGGCGTGGGCCACACCGGTCGCACCGGCCACACCGGCGACGACGCGATGACCCGCTCGGAGGAGCGACTGGACGTCGGCACCGAGAGCCACGAGGCGGGCCGGGCCCGGCTGCGCAAGTACGTGGTCACCGACCAGGAGCAGGTCACCGTACCGGTCACCCGCGAGGAGGTCCGCGTCGAGCGCGAGCCGATCACCGACTCCAACATCGACGACGCCCTCGGCGGCCCGGAGATCACCGAGTCCGAGCACGAGGTCATCCTGCGCGAGGAGCGACCAACGGTCGAGAAGCGGACCGTCCCGGTCGAGCGGGTCCGCATGTCCAAGGACCGCGTCACCGACGAGGAGACCGTCTCCGAAGGCGTCCGCAAGGAGCGCATCGAGGCCGAGGGCGACGCCCGCGGCATCGGCCGCGGCCGGACCCTCTGACCGGTCCACCGACATGACCCGGGCCCGTACGGCACCGCCGTACGGGCCCGGGTCGTTCCCGGCTCCGGCGTCCGCCTCCCGACGCCCCACCGGCCGGGAGCCACCGTCAGGCCGGGCGCCGGACACGGAAGGCCGGGCCGTCGGCCGGACGGGGTCGGCGGGGAGCGCAAAGGCGGGGATCGGGGTGGGTCGGCGGGGGTGCAAAGGCGAGGATCGGGGTGGGTAAAACCCGGGCCACGTCCGCCGCATTCCGAACTCATTTGTCATGGTTTGGGCATATTCGTTACGGAGCAGGGCGGACTACGCCGATCAGGGGGTGGCGGCCGTGTCAGATGACCTGTTCACCGAACCGGACGACATGTTCCAGGACCGGCGGGAGGCCGGCCGGGTCCTCGCGCGCCTCCTGGAGCACTACCGCGGCAGACCCGACGTCGTCGTGCTGGGGCTGCCGCGCGGCGGCGTCCCGGTGGCGTACGAGATCGCCACGGCCCTCAGCGCCCCGCTGGACGTCTTCCTGGTGCGCAAGCTGGGCGTCCCGGGCCGCGAGGAGCTCGCCATGGGCGCCATCGCCAGCGGCGGCGCCATCGTGCTCAACGAGGACATCATCGGGCGGCTGGGGATCTCGCAGTGGACCATCCGGGCGGCGACCGACCGGGAGGGCCAGGAGCTGATCCGGCGGGAGGAGACGTACCGGCAGGGGCGGCCCGCGCTGGACCTCGACGGCAAGACCGTCATCGTCGTGGACGACGGCCTGGCCACGGGGGCGAGCATGCGCGCCGCCCTCCAGGCGCTCCGCCGCCACCGGCCGGCCCGGACCGTCGTCGCCGTCCCGACCGCGCCCGAGTCGGCCTACCACGACTTCGCCCGCCTGACCGACGAGCTGGTGTGCGCCGTCACGCCCCCGTACTTCACCGCCGTCGGGCAGTCCTACCGGGACTTCGCCCAGACGACGGACGAGGAGGTGCGGAGCCTCCTGCGCTCGGCGATCCGGTCCCGGCCGGCGACGGCCAGCTAGTCCGCGCCGAGCGGAAGTCCGCGGGCACGGCGCCCCGCGGGGTGGAGGAGGTGCATCGTGAACGCCGTCCGGATGAACCTTGAACGCCTGGAGATCCCGACCGCCGATGTCGTGCTGGAGGCCGACGTCGCGGTGCCGCACCCGGCGTACGGCATGGTGCTGTTCGCGCACGGCAGCGGCAGCAGCCGTCACAGCCCACGCAACCGCTACGTGGCGAGCGAGCTGCAAAGAGCCGGTCTGGCGACGGTCCTCGCCGACCTCCTCACACCGCAGGAGGAGCGGATCGACCTGGGAACCGGCGAGTTCCGTTTCGACATCGGGCGGCTCGCCGTACGGCTGGCCGGTCTGACCGGCTGGCTGGCCCGGCACAAGCCCACCGCCGGCCTCGACGTCGGCCTCTTCGGCGCCAGCACGGGCGCGGCCGCCGCGCTCGTCGCCGCCGCCGCACGGCCCTCGGTGAAGGCGGTCGTCTCCCGCGGCGGGCGGCCGGACCTGGCCGGCGACTCGCTGCGGTCGGTCCACCAGCCCACCCTGCTCATCGTCGGGGAACGCGACCCGATCGTCGCCAGGCTCAACCAGGAGGCGATGGAACTGCTGCCGGGTGAGACGCGGCTGGAGATCGTGCCGGGGGCCACGCACCTGTTCGAGGAGCCCGGCGCGCTGGAGCAGGTGGCCTCCCTGGCTCGGGGGTGGTTCATGGGCCACCTGCCGCGGGGGCGGGACCGGGAGGACGACGCGCCGGAGTGACCGCGCGCAGTCCGGGGCCCGCGCCGGAGTGACCGTGCGCAGTCCGGGGCCCGCGCCGGAGTGACCGTGCGCAGTCCGGGGCCCGCGCCGGAGTGACCGTGCGCAGTCCGGGGTCCTCGCCGGAGTGACCGTGCGATCCGGGGTCCGTGCCGGGAGCACCGAGCCGGACAGGGACCGCGTCCCACGTTCGTGCCGGAGCGGCGGTCGAGGGACCCGGAACCCGTGTGGATGCCAAGACCTGACAGTCCGCCGTAATTCATCACTCTCTGTCAGTGATTAGTAACTTAAAGTGATCGAAATAGCGGTTGGTTCTGCCCTCGCGCGGCTATGAGAGGTGGTGACGAATTGGTCGTTGACTACGGGGGGACCCACGATGACGAACTTCGACCAGATCAAGGGCAAGGCCAAGGAGCACGCCGGCGAGGCGGTGAACGACGACGAGATGGCCGACCGGGGCCGCGCGGAGCACGCCAAGGGCAAGGCCAAGGAGGCCGCCGGCAAGGCCAAGGACAAGGCCAAGAAGGCCGCGGACGACGCGCGCGGCAGGTTCGCCGAATAGTCCGGGTCTTCCTGCGACCGAGGTTTCCGGTCACCGGCGCCGCGGGCGGCGATGGACGCCGTCCGCGGCGCCCGCGCGTCACGGCGACCGCGGGCCGGGCGTCCGGCGCCTCCGCGGCTCCGGGGGCTCCGGGATCGTCCGCGGGCCGGGCGTCCGGAAAGTTAAGGCGGGTGACCCTGGGCGTTCAGCTCGGGCACCCCTGAGCGGCCACCCTCGTGGCTAGGTTCGGCGAGCACCCCGATTCAAGGGCGTTCGTCCCGTGTCACGAGGAGTCACCTTGCGAGTCCTGGCCGTTGTGCCCGCCCGTGGCGGTTCCGTGGGCGTGCCGCTGAAGAACCTGGCCGCGGTGGGCGGCACCCCGCTGGTCGCCCGCGCGGTGCGGGCCTGCGCGCGGGCCGAGCTGATCGACGAGGTCGTGGTCAGCACCGACCACGCGGAGATCGCCCGGGTGGCCCGCGAGTCCGGGGCGGAGGTGGTCGAGCGGCCGGAGGAGCTGAGCGGGGCCACCGCCTCCAGCGAGTCGGCGGTTCTGCACGTGCTCGACCGGCTTCCCGAGAGCCCGGAGGTGGTCGTGCTGGTCCAGTGCACCAGCGCGTTCATCGATCCGGCCGACCTCGACGCCGCCGTCACCAGGATCCTGGACGGCAGCGCGGACGTGGTGTTCTCCGGCGTGGAGACGCACGAGTTCCTGTGGGACGCCGCCGGTGCGGGCGTCAACCACGACCCGTCCTTCCGTCCGCGGCGGCAGGACCGCGAGCCGCACTTCCGCGAGACCGGCGCGTTCTACGCGATGCGCGCCGACGGCCTGCGCGAGCACGGGCACCGCTTCTTCGGCCGGGTCGCCGTGCAGCCCGTGCCGTCGCGGCACGCCGTCGAGGTCGACTCCCCCGAGGACCTGGAGATCGTCCGGGCGCTGGCGCCGTTCGTGGACCGGCCCGAACCCCTCGACGTGGACGCCGTGGTCACCGACTTCGACGGCGTGCACACCGACGACCGCGCCTACGTCGACCAGGACGGCCGCGAGATGGTCGCGGTCAGCCGCTCCGACGGCATGGGGGTGGCGCTGCTGCGCGGGTCCGGCGTCAAGCTGCTGATCATGTCCACCGAGCGGAACCCGGTGGTCGCCGCCCGCGCCCGCAAGCTCGACGTGCCGGTCCTGCAGGGACTGACCGACAAGCGGACCGTGCTGCGCGACTGGCTGGCCATCGAGGGACTGGACCCGGCCCGCGTCGCCTACGTCGGCAACGACGTCAACGACCTCGGCCCGATGAGCGAGGTCGGCTGGCCCGTCACCGTGCCCGACGCCCACCCCCGGGTCCGCGCCGCCGCCCGGGTGGTGCTCACCAGGCCCGGCGGGGCGGGGGCCGTACGGGAACTGTGCGACCGGATCCTCGCCGCGCGCCCCGAACCCGGGGCGGCACCCGCGCCCGCGTCCGTGCCCGTCCCCCGCGCCGAACCGAGGGTGACCCCGGCCACCAGGCCGGTACGGATCGGCGACACGCCGGTCGGCGCGGGCCTGCCGGTCTACGTGATCGGCGAGATCGGGATCAACCACAACGGCGACCTCGACATCGCGCGCAGGCTCATCGACGTGGCGGCCGAGGCGGGCTGCCAGGCCGTCAAGTTCCAGAAGCGCACCCCGGAGATCTGCGTGCCGCCGGAGCAGCGCGACCAGATCCGGCAGACGCCGTGGGGCGAGATGACCTACCTGGAGTACAAGCTCAGGACCGAGTTCGGCCGGGACGAGTACACCGCGATCGCCGAGCACTGCCGCGAGCGGGGCGTCCACTGGTTCGCCTCACCGTGGGACGTGCCGTCGGTGGAGTTCCTGGAGTCCATGGACGTGGTCACGCACAAGGTCGCCTCGGCGAGCGTGACGGATCTGGAGCTGCTGCGCGCCCTCGCCGCCACCGGCAAGCCGGTCATCCTGTCCACCGGCATGTCCACGCTGGAGGAGATCGACCGGGCGGTGGAGATCCTCGGCACCTCCAGGCTCGTGCTGATGCACGCCACATCCACCTACCCCCTCCCCCCGGAGGAGGCCAACCTCCGCACGATCCACACCCTCCAGGAGCGGTACGGCGTGCCGGTCGGCTACTCCGGCCACGAGCGCGGCCTGCAGATCTCACTCGCCGCGGTGACCCTGGGGGCGGTGGCCGTGGAACGGCACATCACACTCGACCGCACGATGTGGGGCTCCGACCACGCCGCCTCGCTGGAGCCGGCCGGGCTGGAGCACCTGGTCCGCGACATCCGCGTCATCGAGAGCGCACTGGGCGACGGCGTGAAGCGGATCTTCCCCGGCGAGGAGGGTCCGAAGGCCCGCCTGCGGCGCGTCACCGTGTAGATGCTGTGTTCATGGCGACGCTGCGCGTCGCGGCTCGGGGGCTCAAGCCCGGTGCCTTCTGTGTTCATGGCGACGCTGCGCGTCGCGGCTCGGGGGCTCAAGCCCGGTGTCTTCTGTGTTCATGGCGACGCTGCGCGTCGCGGCTCGGGGGCTCAAGCCCGGTGTCTTCCCTCGTCACTCCGTCGCTTCGCTCCTGCGTTCCTCAGTCCAGACACCGGCGCCCCCTCGCGGCGCTCCTCAGTCCAGACACCGGCGCCCCCTCGCTGTGCTCATGGCGACACTTCGTGTCGCGGCTCGGGGGCTGGAGCCCGGTGTCTTCCCTCGTCGTTCACTCGCTGCGCTCACTCACTCCTCAGTCCAGACACCGGCGCCCCCTCGCGGGGGTGTGACCTTGGAAGGGAATCTTGATCAGGTTGTCGGTTGTCGTGCCGGTGCGGGACGTTGAGACGTACATGGCCGACGCGCTGGCGTCCCTCGCCCGGAACGCGCGGCGGGACTTCGAGTTCATCGTGGTGGACGACGGTTCGGTGGACCGGACCGGGCAGATCATCGAGGACTTCCGCGACGAGCTGCCCGGTCTGGTCGTGCTGCGCAACGAGACGCCCGTGGGGCTGGCCGACGCCCGCAACCAGGGGGTGTCGCTGGCCTCCGGCCGTTACCTGACCTTCATGGACGGCGACGACTGGCTCGCCCCGGGCTATCTGGCCGACCTGGTGGCGGCGATCGAGCGGCTCGGCTGCGACTTCGTCCGGGTGGACCACGTTCAGGCCGAGGGTCGTCGGAGGGTGATCCACCGGGCTCCGCCGGCCGTTCGCGGGGTGGTGCTGAAGCCGCGCGAGCACATCCTGCCCCTGTCGTCGCGGACCATGGTGGACTACCCCTACGCCTGGGCCGGGATCTACCGCCGTGACCTGGGCGGGCTGCTGACCTTCCCCGGTCATCTGCACACCGCCGAGGACCGGCCGTGGATCTGGCGGCTGCACCGGCGGGCCGCGTCCTTCGCGGTGGTGTCGCTGGCCGGGGTCTTCTACCGCCGGATGGTGGCGGGTTCGCTGACCCAGGTCGGGGACGCCCGGCAGCTGCACTTCTTCGACGCGTTCGACCTGGTCTTCGCCGACCTGGAGAGGGACGCGGAGGAGGAGTTCGCCGCCAAGGCCGCCCGTACCTTCTGCGCGCTGCTGGTCCACCATCTGGAGTTGGGCGACCGCTTCTCCCCGGAGCTGCGCGCCCGCTTCGAGGCGCGCGGCGCCCAGGCCCTGCGGCGGCTGCCCGCCGGCCTGCTGGCCGAGGCCGGAAGCCTGGGGCCGGAGCGCGACGCGGTCCTGCGGAAGCTGCTGGAGGAGCGATGACACGGCTGTTCTACGCCTCGACGCTGTTCGGGGCGATGACGCTGGCGGCCGCGATCAACGACGGCCGTTTCGGGCCGCGCGATGACCGGCGGATCCTGCTGGTCTCCAACAACGCCGCCGTCCCGGAGGTCACGCCGTCGCTGGAGGAGGCTCCGGGGTTCGCCCCGCTGCGCCCGCGCTTCGACGAGGTCCACTCGTGGAACGAGATCGTGGCCCCGATGCACCCATCGGACTGGAAGGCGCGCGTCATCGAGGTCCCGATGCTGAGCCGCCTGCTGGCCACGCAGCTCTCCCTCGGTGACGACCTGTGCGAGCTGGTCCTGGAGTCCGTCGCGGTGCCGCCCGCCCGGACCGTCGCCACGCTGGTCAGGGACTGCCCGATCACCGTCTACTCCGACGGCCTGATGAGCTACGGCCCCACCCGCGACCCCCTGCCGCTGGAAATCTCCGGGCGGATCACCCGGCTGCTCCACCTCGACCTGGTGCCGGGCCTGGCCCCGCTGCTGCTGTCGGAGTACGGCGTGCCCGCCGACGCCCTCCCGGACCGGGCGTTCCTGGACGTGGTGGAGTCGGTGACCTCGGCGGTGGACCCGGCGGGAGCTCTGGACGTGCCCGGGGCTCCGGAGAGCCGGGCGATGATCCTGGGCCAGTACCTGTCGGCGCTCGGCATCGTCACCGCCGACGAGGAGGCGGGGCTGCACGCGGACATGCTGCGCGGCGTGGCCGCCCGGGGGTTCGGCACCGTCCTGTTCAAGCCCCACCCGGCGGCCGGGCGCCGGCATGCCCTCCGGCTGCGGGAGACGGCCGCGGAACTGGGCGTCAGACTGGAGGTCGCCACGGAGAGCGTCCCCGCCGAGTCGTACTTCGCGGCCCTGCGGCCCGGACTGGTCGTCGGCTGCTTCTCCACCGCGCTGGTCACCGCGAGGAACCACTACGGCCTGCCGGTGGCGGCGGTGGGGGGCGAGCTGGTTCTGGAGCGGCTCTCGCCGTACGAGAACGGCAACCGGATCCCGGTGACGATCACCGACGCCCTGCTGCCCCGGCTGGCGGCCGACGGGTCGGTGAGCGAGCCGCCGCCGGTGGACCTGCCCGCCCTGGTCCGTGCGGTCGGCTACTGCATGCGCGCCGGGGCCCATCCCGGCCTGCGCGAGGCCGCGTCCGCCCACCTGGACGCGCACGGCCCCGATCGTTACTTCAAGCGTCAGAGGCTGTCCGCCCTGGAGCTGCTTCCCGCCCGGGACCGTACGGCGCCGGGGACGCTCGGCCGTCTCCGGCGGCGTCTGTCGCAGACGCTCCTGTAAAACCCAAAATTCAGACATATGTGCCCCTTGACCTGGGAATATCGTCCTTCAGTCGTTTTGAATGCGGTTCGGGAACCGCGCTGAGAGGGCGATCGAGAGGCAGGGGGATGACGCTGCGGACGCGCAGCACCGTGATCGCCGCGCTACTGACCACGGTGGTCGTCGTGCTGGGCTGGCTGGGGCTGCTCGCCGTTCTCCAGCGGCTGGAGAACGGCGAGGTGCGCGATCACGTCACGTCACTGGCGCGGCAGAACGCGGCGATCGTCCGGGAGGACAGCACACCCACCCTGGTGGCCGCCGAGGACAACGGGGTCGCCCAGCTGGTGATCGGCGGGAGGGTGGCCGGCACCGCACCCGAGTCGGCCGACCGGCGGCCTCTCACGACGGCCCGCCCGGCCATGGGAGAACCGAACTGGAACGGGACCGTCACCTGGAACGGAAAGCGGATGATCACCGTGGGCTACGCCGTCCCCGGTGGAATGGTCTACGCCGCGCAGCCGGAGCCCGGACTGTTCTTCGACCCGCCGCGGGCGGCGCTGATCGGCGCGGCCGGGCTGGTTTGCGTGGGCCTGGTCTCCCTGGCCACCTGGCTGACCATGTCCAGGGCGCTCGCCTCGATCGAGGGCATCCGCGCGGAGCTGCATGAGATCACCGCCACCGACCTGGGCCGGCGGGTGCCGGAGCCACAGCATCCGGAGGAGTTCAGGAGGCTGGCGGAGACCGTCAACGCCACGCTGGGGCGGCTGGAGGAGGCCGTCGGCCGGCAGCGGCGGTTCGCCGCCGACGCCTCCCACGAACTGCGCAGCCCGGTCACGGCCCTGCGGACCCAGCTCGACCTGGCGATGTCCGATCCCGAACCGGACACCGACGCGACGCTCGAGGGGCTGGACCGCGCTATCGATCGGCTCCAACTGCTGGTGGACGACCTGCTGGCGGTGATCCGGCTGGACGCCACCGCGCCGGCCGGCCACGAGCGGATCGACCTGGGCGAGCTGGTCCGCGCCGAGCTGGACCGCCGCCCCGACGAGATCACCCGCGACCTGGCGGCGGGCGCGCTGGTCGAGGGCGACCGGCTTCAGCTGGCCCGGGTGCTGACCAACCTGGTGGACAACGCGCTGCGGCACGCCGAGCACGAGGTGCAGGTGAAGGTCCGCCCCGACGCCGACTCGGGGCACGCGGTGCTGGAGGTCGTCGACGACGGCGGCGGCATCCCGGAGGCCGACCGGGAGCGGGTGTTCCAGCGGTTCGTCCGGCTGAAGGAGGGCCGAGAGCGCGACGCGAGCGGCAGCGGGCTGGGCCTGCCGATCGCCCGGGAGATCGCCGAGGGCCACGGCGGCAGCCTGAACATCGCCGACTGCGAACACGGCGCCCGTTTCGTCCTACGAATCCCCCTACTGCCAGGAGACACCGGTCCGACAGAGGAGCCCACGAGGGAACGCCAGTGTCTGGACTGAGGAGCCCCAAGGGAACGCCGATGTCTGGACCGCGAGGGGGCGCCGGTGTCTGGACCGAGGAGAGAGCGAGCGCAGCGAGCGAACGACGAGGGAAGACACCGGACTCAAGCCCCCGAGCCGCGACGCACAGCGTCGCCATCAACACAGCGAGGGGGCGCCGGTGTCTGGACTGAGGAGAGAGCGAGCGCAGCGAGCGAACGACGAGGGAAGACACCGGGTCTGAGCCCCCGAGCCGCGACGCACAGCGTCGCCATCAACACAGCGAGGGGGCGCCGGTGTCTGGACTGAGGAGAGAGCGAGCGCAGCGAGCGAACGACGAGGGAAGACACCGGGCTTGAGCCCCCGAGCCGCGACGCGCAGCGTCGCCATCAACACAACCCCGAGCCGCGACGCGCTAGCGTCGCCATGAGTACGAGATCTTGAGGTAGCGGTTCATCCTGCGCCGGGCGCGGCGGCCGGCGCGCAGCACCCTGGGTGGGACCTCCACGCGCAGCCGGGCGCGGCGGCGGGCGGCGGCGTACGCCGGCCCGTCGAGCAGGGAGCGGGCCGGCACCAGGCGTCCCGATCGGGCCCTGCCGACCAGGGTGACCAGGTGGGAGGTCCAGTCGTCCAGGCCGCCGGGGTGGAAGTAGTTGGCCCGGCACCACTCCTCGTCCGGGGTGAGGAAGCGCCCATCGGCCAGATCGTCGAGGGTGCCGAGCAGCCCGCTCCCCTCGAAGACGAGGTTGATCGTCTCGGCGCCCACCCCGAAGTCCGACAGCACCAGCAGCGGCACGGAGCAGGCGATCGCCTCCAGCGCGGCGGTCGAGCTGACCGTGACGAATCCCGCCGCGCGGGCGAGGTGGTCGTGCATCGGGCCGGCCTCGAACCGCACGGCGTCGGCGGGGACCGTGCCCCGTTCGGCCAGCTCCCGCCACAGCCGCCGGTAGGGGTGCCGCTCGGCGTGGGTCTGGCGCTCGTCGTCCAGGGCGCGGAGCTTGACCACGACGTCCAGGTCCGGCCGCCGCCTGGCCAGTTCGGCCAGGGACAGCAGGATCCGCTCCCGGTCCTCCCTGCGCCTGGGCACCTTGGCCTGGGCGGCGAACACCACGCGGTCGCGCGGACCGGAGGCGGGCGGTGCCTGGCCCGCGGGCAGGAACGGCAGCCGGGCCAGTCCGACCGCGCCGCCGCCGCCCAGCCTCCGGCCGAGTTCGGTGAACTCCGCCACCTCCCGCCCGCTGTGCAGGACGAACAGGTCGCAGCCGCTGCGGAACAGCCACGCCTTCTCGGTGGCCGGGACGGAGATGCCCGGCAGCCCGGAGACGAACACCGGTCTCGGCGAGAGGCCGGCGAGCACCTCGGCGACCAGCACGTCCACCACCGGGCCGGTGCAGGCGGCCAGCACCGCGTCGGGTCGCAGCCGTTCGGCCGCCCGGCGCAGCGCCCGCGCCGACAGCACCGGCGGGTCGGCGGCCACGCCGGTGACGGCCGCGCGGATCTGCGCCGGTGAGGGCGCGATGGGGGTACGGATCACCGCCAGCTCCGCCGTACAGCCGCCGGGAAGGTCCGCGAGCAGGTGGGCGGCCCACTTCAGGTAGGAATCCGAGTCGGCCACGGCCAGGACCTTCACCTTGTGACTCCGGTGTCGTGATGGGCGAACATCGACAGGTGTGAGCGGAGGGAGGGCGCGGCCTGAGCGGTCCACCACTCGTCGGGGACGTCCACCGCCTCCACGGTGACGCCCCGGGACGCCAGCAGGACCCGCAGCGAGGTGACGGCGGTGGACGGCAGGCTGAGCACCCGCTGCCCCGGGTCCAGTCCCCGCAGGGTCATCTCGGCGGGGATCCCGGCGTCGTAGACGGTGACGCCGGGCTGTGCGCCGACCCGTTCGAGGTCGCCCGGGTCCTCCCGGCGGTGCGGGAAGTAGGCCACCGGGCCGGCCGCTCCCACCGCGGCGAGCCAGGCGAGATAGCGGTCGCGGTGGATCAGGCCGTTGCGCACCAGCGAGGTGCCGAGGACGACCGTGGGCTCCTGCGGCCGGGGCCGGCGCGGGGGCTGGGCGCGCAGCCAGGCGAAGTCGTGGACGACCAGTTCGGTCCCCCTGCCGCGTACGGCGCGCCCCAGGTCGTCCGGGACGGGCAGTGCGGTGAAGACCGTCAGCCGGCCCGACCGGGCGGCCGCGCGCAGCCGCAGGCCGGCCGCCGCGCCGAGGGCGGAGCGCAGCGGGCCCGCGGCGGCCCGGGCCCGCAGCAGTGGTTTGCCGGGCGGCCCGGCGAGCAGTTCCAGGAGCCTGATCGTGGCCAGCCCGTCGTCGACGACCACGATCCGGCCGGGGAGGGCGGTGAGCCAGCGGGCCTGGACCCGGCCGGAGAAGGCGTCGCCGATCACCCAGGTCGCGCCCCGCCGGGGCTTGGGCGGTCCGGGCGCCGGGCGGGCCTGCTCCATGCCCGCGGGGAGGGCGAGGCGGGCCAGTTCCCGGCGGGTGGCGGCCAGCGGGCGCGACCCGGCGCGGGACATCACCCTGACGTGGGCGCCGAGCAGCCCGGCGTGGCATGCCTCGACCACGCAGAGCAGTTGCAGGGGGGACTCCGCCCAGGCGACGGCCGAAGGCTGTTCCCGCGCGTGGTCCCGCCCCTCCTCCACGCCGGGCGATGACCCGTTCACGATCGCCTCACCGTAACCGGGGCGCCTTACGCGGCCGGGAACCGCGGGTGAACATCGGA
The DNA here is from genome assembly GCF_050942225.1 of Streptosporangium sandarakinum. Lineage (NCBI taxonomy): Bacteria > Bacillati > Actinomycetota > Actinomycetes > Streptosporangiales > Streptosporangiaceae > Streptosporangium > Streptosporangium sandarakinum. The sequence continues at coordinate 3,037,541 of NZ_CP192034.1, read as the reverse complement.
ACACGCGGGGATGCGCGGGGACCGGCACGGGTCTCGGAGGGCCCGGCGCGGGGTCCGCGCACCGCTCATATGACGCCTGGGGAGGGCGCTGAACAGGTAAAACAAACCCTCTTTAAAAAGATCTACCTTGAGGAAGGTTACAGCCGGGAGAAATCGTCCGGCACGCCCGTGTCCCACCGGCTCCGCAATGCGGAAACCCCTGCGCAGCAAGGGTTTCCGGCTCTTGCGAAAGTCTCGGCCCCGAAGTCCCCGATCTTCGTACCGGGAAGTCGACGATCATCGAAAACCGGTGTTTTCCCAAGTCAGGGCAATGCAAGAGCTTGCAATCGGCGTGGAGCAGCACGTACGTTCTACTCGTTCGCGGTGAGTACCGAGGTCCACAGACCCGTATCTCACCGGCACATTGCCCGACCGCGCATCATCGCAATCGATCCATTGGTCGATGAGCGCGGCCGCCGAATCCGCGGCTCTCGCGGAACCGGGGAACCAATTTCTGGGGTGAATCAGCGCCTTCGCGCGCCGTAGGGCACTTCCCAGCCCGAACCCGTCAGCTAACCCGGTAGGCGGTATGGAAGCGAAGCAAGGAGTCGAACCCCCGCATGGCCAAGAACCGCCTCACCCCCAAGAAGCACAACCTGGCCCGCGTCCTCGTGGGTGCGTCCATCGTCCTCGCCGGCGGAGCCGCCACCACCGTTCCCGCCCTCGCCGACAGCCACGTCTCCGGCCCGCAGGCCGAATCCGTCAGCAAGAACACCAATGCCGAGGCCCAGGCCCAGAGCCTGCCCAAGGCCAGCGCCCAGCGGGTTCTCGACATCGCCGCCAAGCAGATCGGCATCTCGGAGAACGCCGCCGGTGGCGGCACCAAGTTCCAGGACTGGTACGTCTCCAGCGAGCGCGCCAAGGAGACCGTCGCCCGTGACGGCGGCAGGACCCAGGACTACGCCAACGCCCCCTGGTGCGCGATGTTCGTCTCCTGGGTCGGCGAGCAGGCCGGCGCCCGGCACACCGTGGGCTGGGACGCCTACACCGTCTCCTACGCCAAGTGGTTCGCCGACAACGGGCGCTGGGGCCAGACCCCGAAGCCCGGCGCCGTGGTCTTCTTCGACTGGGGCGGCAGCAACGACATCGACGCCATCGACCACGTCGGCCTCGTCAAGAAGGACAACGGCGACGGCACGATCACCACGATCGAGGGCAACACCGGCAACGGCAAGGTCGAGGAGCGCGTCCGGCCGGTCTCCCAGGTCGACGGTTACGGTTACCCGGACTACAACGACTGACGGGCGCCTCACGGCTTCTCAGCCCCCTCCCCCTTCCCTCACCCCCTCCCCGCCACCCCACTCCTCCAGGGGCGGCGGGGGCCACCAGACGGCGACCCGGTACGACCGGGTCGCCGTCTCGGCTTTTCCCGACGCTTTTACCGGCCCTTCACCCGGCCGGGGCGCACCGCCGTGAACACCCGTCCACGCGTCCTCCGGGGCGCCCGGTCATGGGCCCGCCGCGAGCACCCGTCCACGCGCCGCCGTAAATCGCTTTCCGCCGAGGTCGCCCGCGCCACGGGACCGGGCCGGACGGTCCCTGACGTGCCGGATGGTCCCGGGTCGGCGGGCGTTCGCCGCGCCGTGCCGAGTTGGGGTGGGAGCGCTCCCAAACACCTGATCACGTATTTTGTCACCTTAATGACCATTCACCGCCCTGGAAACCCCGCGATGTAACGGTTACGTTTCGGCATATTGACGCGCCGGTTGCCCATCGTCCAGTCTTCGTGGGAGCGCTCCCAAAAGTGGCCTGCGCGCCACCCATCGCCGATCGCGTTCGTCGGGGGCCGGTTCGCGATGTCACCTCCCAATCGATTCGGGCGACCACCTGAGAGGGGTCCGGAATGTTGAACACCAAGCGGCACGGCACGCTCGCCGCCGTCGTGGTGATGACCGCCGCAGCACTGGCGGTCACGTCCTGCAGTTCGAGTGAGCCCGCCAAGAACACGGCCGCCTCGGGCGGCTCGGCCTCCGAGCCGGTGACCATCACCGTGCAGACCTTCGGCGGCGGCGCGAACTTCGGCTACAAGAAGGCCGTCGAGACCTGGAACGCGTCGCACCCGAACATCCAGATCAAGCACGAGAACCCGACCGACCGCTTCGAGGACGTCTTCCTGCCCCAGCTCCTGCAGCGTCTGCAGGCCGGCAGCGGCGCGGCCGACGTCGTCGGCATCGACGAGGGCGCGATGGGCCTGATGAAGGCCCGCCCGCAGTTCTTCGCCGACCTCGCCGAGTACGGCCTGGACAAGCGCAAGAGCGACTTCCCCGCCGCCAAGTGGGAGAACGGCATCAACAAGGACGGCAAGCTCTTCGCCCTCGGCACCGACATCGGCGGCATGGCGATGTGCTACCGCAAGGACCTGTTCGAGAAGGCCGGTCTTCCCGGTGAGCGCGAAGAGGTCACCAAGCTCTGGCCGGACTGGACCGCCTTCATGGAGGTCGGCAAGAAGTTCCAGGCCGCCAACCCCGGCAAGGGCGACCCGAAGTTCCTCGACGGCCCCAACACCCTGTACAACGTGCTGCTGTCGCAGGAGGCGCCGAAGAACGGCAACGTCAACTACTTCGACAAGAACAACCAGCTCATCCTTGAGAGCAACCCGGCCGTCAAGACCTCGTTCGAGACGGTGAAGACCTTCAGCCAGGCGGGCATGACCGCCAAGCTCGCCTCCTTCACCCCGCCGTGGAACGCCGCGCTGAAGAAGGGCGGCTTCGCCGTCATGGGCTGCCCGGCCTGGATGGTCGGCGTGATCAAGGACAACTCCGGTCCCGGCAACTCGGGTAAGTGGGACGTGGCCGGGGTTCCCGGCGGCGCCGGCAACTGGGGCGGCTCCTACCTGGCGATCACCAAGCAGAGCAAGCACCCCAAGGAGGCCGCGGAGGTCCTGAACTACCTCACCGGCAAGGAGGGCCACGTCATGGCCTTCCAGGAGGCCAACGCCTTCCCCAGCTCCATCCCCGCCCAGGAGGACCCGGCGGTCAAGGACCTGAAGAGCGACTACTTCAACAACGCCCCGACCGGCCAGATCTTCGGCGAGTCGGTCAAGGGCCTGCTGCCGGTCTTCCTGGGTGAGAAGCACGCCCAGGTGAAGACCTCGGTGGAGAAGGTCCTGGAGGGCATGGACCAGGGCTCGATCCCCTACGACCAGGCGTGGCAGAAGTTCGTCGAAGCCGGCGTCAAGGCCGCGGGCTGACCCCCGTCCCGATCGGCACGGCCCGGCGTCGGTGACCCCGCCGCCGGGCCGGTCGCCTGCCCATCGCTGAAAGGCTATCGATGACCCTGCACGTCGACACTCCGGCACCGGCCCGGTCACGGGCTCCGCGCCGATCCCCCGGACACCGCGGCTCGGGACGGGGCGGCGGACTCGCCAGGTTCGACCTCCGGGCGACCCCCTACTTCCTCGTCTCCCCCTACTTCCTGCTCTTCGCCGTCTTCGGCGTCTTCCCGCTCGGCTACACCCTCTGGGTCTCCCTCTACGACTGGGAGCTCGCCGGCGACAAGTCGTTCATCGGAATCGACAACTACATCTCCCTGATCACCGACGCGACCTTCTGGAACGCGGTGGTCAACACGCTCGCGATGTTCGTCATCTCGACGGTTCCGCAGCTCGTCCTCGCGCTCATCCTCGCCAACGCGCTCAACAAGCGCATCCGGGGCCGGCTCTTCTTCCGCCTCGGCGTGCTGCTGCCGATGATCACCTCCGTCGTCGCCGTCGCCGTCGTGTTCACCCAGCTCTACGGGCGCGACTACGGAATGATCAACTGGTTCCTCGGCCTGTTCGGGGTCGATGCGATCAACTGGCAGAACGAGAGCTGGACCGCCTGGATCGCGATCTCCACGATGGTCGACTGGCGCTGGACCGGCTACAACGCGATCATCCTGCTCGCCGCGATGCAGACCATCCCCAAGGACCTCTACGAGGCCGCCGCCCTCGACGGCGCGTCGGCCCGCCGGCAGTTCTGGCAGATCACCATCCCGATGCTGCGCCCGACGATCATCTTCATCGTCTTCATCTCCACCATCGGCGGACTGACGCTGTTCACCGAGCCCGTCCTGTTCGACGGCAACCCCACCATGGCGGGCGGCGCCACCGGCCAGTACCAGACGGTGGCGATGTTCATCGTCAAGGAGGCGTTCCGCGACTTCGACTTCGGCTACGCGGCCGCCGCGGCGTGGCTGCTGTTCGCGCTGATCCTCATCGGCACCCTCATCAACTACTCCTTCACCCGCCGCATCGGGGGTAACAAATGACGGCGATCCACGCCCGGAGCCGCCCGGCGAGAACCGGATCCGCGCCGAGCCACATCTGGGACGCGACCCCGCTGACGAAGGTCGTCCTGGCCCTCGCGCTCGTGGTGTCGGCGTTCCCGATCTACTACATGTTCATCATGGCGACGCGGACGAACGACGACGCCAGCGAGGTGCCCCCGCCGCTGCTGCCCGGCGGCCGCCTCGGAGAGAACATCGAGCGGCTGCTGAACACCGAGGACGCCCACTTCCTCCTCGGCCTGACCAACTCGGCGATCATCTCGATCACCGTGACCGTCTCGGTCGTGCTCATCTCCACCCTGGCCGGTTTCGCCTTCGCCAAGCTCCGCTTCAAGGGCGGCAAGATCCTGCTCGGCCTGATCCTGCTGACGATGATGGTGCCGCTCCAGCAGATGGGCGTGGTGCCGCTGTACCAGCTCATGGTCGACCTCGGCTGGACCGGCCAGATCAAGGCGGTGATCCTGCCGTTCCTGGTCAACGGCTTCGGGGTCTTCATGATGACCCAGTACGCCCAGCAGGCGGTGCCGGACGAGCTCGTCGAGGCGGCCCGGGTCGACGGGGCCTCCACCATGCGGATCTACGCGAACGTCATCCTGCCCGCGCTGCGGCCCGGCATGGCGGTGCTCGCCCTCCTGGTCTTCATGCAGACCTGGAACGAGTTCATGTGGCCGCTGATCGTGCTGACTCCGGACAACCCGGTGGTGCAGACCTCGATCGCCGCGCTCAACCAGGCCCACGGCACCGACTACGTCATGCTCTTCACCGGCACGGCGGCCTCGGTCCTCCCCCTGTTCATCGTCTTCGTCGCGTTCGGTCGTCAGATCGTCGGCGGCCTCATGGAAGGTGCGGTCAAGGCGTGACCACGCAAGAAACCCGGCTACAGGCCGCGGAACTGCTGTTCCCGGCGGACTTCGTCTGGGGGGCGGCGACCTCCGCCTACCAGATCGAGGGCGCCGTCGAGGAGGACGGGCGCGGGCGGTCCATCTGGGACACCTTCGTCCGCCAGCCCGGCCGGATCGTCAACGGCGAGAACGCCGACGTGGCGATCGACCACTACCACCGCTACCGCGACGACGTGCGGCTGATGGCCGAGCTGGGCCTGGGCGCCTACCGGTTCTCCGTCTCCTGGCCGCGGATCCAGCCCGACGGCTCCGGCCCGGTCAACCCCGGGGGCCTCGACTTCTACAGCCGTCTGGTCGACGAGCTGCTGGAGCGGGGCGTGGACCCGTGGGTGACGCTCTACCACTGGGACCTCCCCCAGGCGCTGGAGGACGCGGGCGGCTGGCCGTCACGGGAGACGTCGAAGCGCTTCGCCGACTACGCGGCGGCCGTACACGACGCCCTCGGCGACCGGGTGCGCAACTGGAGCACGGTGAACGAGCCGTGGTGCGCGGCCTTCCTGGGCTACGCCTCCGGCGAGCACGCCCCCGGACGGCGCGAGCCGGCCCAGGCGGTACGGGCCGCCCACCACCTGCTGCTCGCGCACGGCCTGGCCACCCAGGCCATGCGGGCCCAGCGGTCCGACAGCATGATCGGCGGCTGCGTCAACCTCTACGCGATCTCCCCGCAGACCGAGTCCGAGGCCGACCGGGACGCCGCCCGCCGCATCGACGGCCTGCAGAACCGTTTCTTCCTGGACGCGCTGCTCAAGGGCGCCTACCCCGAGGACGTGCTGATCGACCTCGACGGGATGGCGGACTTCACCGAGGACGGGGACATGGAGATCATCTCCACCCCGATCGACATGCTGCTGATCAACTACTACAGCCGCTTCACCGTCTCCGGCATCCCCGGCGGCGCAGCGTCGGCGGCGGCGGCGCCGACCGACGCGGGCTCGCCCTGGGTCGGCAGCGAGGCCGTGTCGTTCGTCCAGGCGGGCCGGCCGGTCACCGCCATGGGCTGGGAGATCGACGACACCGGCCTGCGGGAGATCCTGCTGCGGCTGGCCCGGGAGTACCCGAGCGTGCCGCTGGTCATCTCCGAGAACGGCGCCGCCTTCGAGGACGTCGTGGGCGACGACGGCGTGGTCCACGACCGTGAGAGAGTGGACTACATCGAGACCCACCTGCGCACCTGCCATGCGGCGATCGAGGCGGGGGTGCCCCTGAGGGGTTACTTCGCCTGGTCCCTGATGGACAACTTCGAGTGGGCGTGGGGATACGACAAGCGCTTCGGCCTGGTCCGCGTCGACTATGCGACCCAGGAGCGTATTCCCAAGGAAAGTGCTCTCTGGTATGCCGGGACCATCAGGCGCGGAGGCCTGAACGGTCCGGCAGAATAAGGGGCCGGCGAATCTTCATGGGGGCAGGCGACATGAACGGCGACCGTCGTCCGACACTTGAGGCGGTCGCGGCACTGGCCGGTGTCGGCCGCGGCACCGTGTCACGGGTCATCAACGGATCACCCAAGGTGAGCGAGAAGGCCCGTGAGGCGGTGCAGCAGGCCATCGAGGAGCTGGGGTACGTCCCGAACCGGGCGGCCCGCGCACTGGTCACCCGGCGCACCGACACGGTCGCGCTGGTGGTCTCGGAGTCGGAGCTTCGCGTCTTCGACGAACCCTACTTCGCCGGGACCATTCGCGGCATCGGCTCGGCGTTATCCGAGACCGGTCTGCAACTGATCCTCGCGATGGCGCAGTCGAAGCAGGAGCACGAGCGGCTGGAGCACTACCTCACCGGCCAGCACGTCGACGGGGTGCTGCTGATCTCGTTGCACGGCGCCGACCCGCTGCCCGAGCGCCTGGAGGCGATGGGCGTGCCGACCGTCATCGGCGGCCGTCCCGTCGGCCTCACCCCCTACAGCTACGTCGACGTCGACAACCGGGCCGGAGCCCGGCAGGCGGTCAAGTACCTGCTGGGCAAGGGCCGCACCAGGATCGCCACCATCGCCGGTCCGCAGGACATGGGCGTGGGCGTCGACCGGCTCGCCGGTTACCGCGACGCCCTGCTGGCCACCGGTCTACCGGAGATCGTGGACTACGGCGACTTCAGCGAGGAGAGCGGCATGGAGGCGATGATCCGCCTGCTGGCCGACCACCCCGACCTGGACGCCGTGTTCACCGCCTCCGACCCGATGGCCCTCGGGGCGATGCGGGTGCTGCGCGAGGAGGGCAGGGCGGTCCCGTCGGACGTGGCGGTGATCGGGTTCGACGACTCCCCCGCCGGCGCCCACTCCTCCCCCACGCTCACCAGCGTCCACCAGCCGACCGAGGCGATGGGCCGGCAGATGGCCCATCTCCTCGTCGCCCGCATCAACGGCGAGCGCCTGGAACAGCCCGTCGTGATACTGGACACCCACCTGGTCGAGCGCGACTCGGCCTGAGCGTCCCGGCGGGTCCTCCCTTTCCGACAGAACGTCATCGTGGGCGGCGTCCCACGCGCAGAAGGTTTTCCACCGGGCACGTCCGCCGGGCCCCGGGCCCGGCGTCAACGCGTGGAGGTCTGATGACTCTGCGGTTCAACCTGCTGGGCCCGCTCCAGATACGCCACTCCGGCCGCCTCGTCCCGCTCGGTGCGCCGAAGCAGCGCGTCGTGCTCGCCGTACTCCTGCTGGAGGCGGGGCGGGTCGTCTCCCTGGACCGCCTGACCGCGGCCGTGTGGGAGGGCGAGCCGCCCCGCTCGGCCGTGGCCAACCTGCGGACGTACGTCAACCGCCTGCGCGACGTCCTGGGCGGTCACCACGACCGTCTCGTCGCCCACGCTCCCGGCTACACGCTGGAGGTCCGCGACGGCGAGTCGGACATCGCGGACTTCACGGAGCACGCCCGGCAGGGGCGCGCCGTGCTGGCCGGGGGCGACCCGCGGGCCGCCCTGCGCCACCTGTCGGCGGCCCTGGCGCTGTGGCGCGGCGCGGAGGCCGAGGACGTGCCGCGCACCCCCGAGCTCTCGTCGCGGCTGGCGGTCCTGGCCGAGCAGCGCTGCCTCGCCATGGAGGACCTCGCGCAGGCCCGGCTGGCCCTGGGTGAGCACGCCGAGATGCTCCACGAGCTCCGCGAGACCGTCGCGGAGCACCCCACCAGGGAACGGCTGTGGGGCCACCTCATGCTCGCGCTGTACCGCACGGGCGACGTCGCGGCGGCGCTGGCCGCCTACGAGAGGGCGCGGACCGTCCTGCGCGAGGGCCTCGGTCTGGAGCCGGGCCCGGACCTCGTCGCCCTCCAGCGCCGGATGCTCAACCGCGACCCCGGACTCGTCCCCGCGCCCGCCCGGCGGCCCGGCCCGTCCGGCGCCCGCCGGGTGGTCCCGCGGATGATCCCGTCCCCGGGCGACCTCGTGGGCCGTGACCGGGAGGTGAAGGAACTGACGCGCCTGGCCGGAGAGACGCGGCGTCCGGCCAGGATCGTCCTGCACGGCCCGGGCGGCGTCGGCAAGTCGGCGCTCGCCAGGCACGTCCTCCGGCTGCTCTCCGCCGGACGTCCCGGCGGGCACCTCTACGCCGACCTCCAGGACGTCCGTCCCGGGGCGCCGCCCCCGGACCCTTCGCGGGTCATGACCTGCTTCCTGACCGCCCTCGGCGTGCCGGCCGAGCGGATCCCGTGGGACCCGGTCCAGGCGGCCGAGGTGCTCCGGTTGCGCATCGGCGACGACGCCCCGCTGGTCCTGCTGGACAACGCCCTCGACGACGGCCAGGTACGGCCGCTGCTGACGGCCTGCGACGGCTGCCCGGTCGTCGTCACCAGCCGGGCCATGCTGTCCACGCTGGAGGGTACGGAGCACGTCGAGATCCTGCCCCTGCCGGGTGACGCCGCCCGCGAGTTGCTGGCCGGGCTGTGCGGCACGGATCGCACGGACGCCGACCCCGCCGCGGCGAACCGGATCGCCGAACTCTGCGAGTGCCTGCCGCGTCCGCTGCGGGCGGCCGGCACCCGGCTCGCCGCCCGGCGCGAGTGGTCGCTGGCGGCCTTCGCCGGCCTGCTCGCGGACGAGCGCCACCGGATGGACCTGCTCGGCAACGGCGACCTGCCCATCCGGGAGAGCATCGACACCGACTACCGGGTGCTGCTGTCCGGCACGGGCCCGGTGGACAGCGCGGCCGTCGAGCTCTTCCACCACCTCGGTACGGCGCAGGCCGTCGAGCTGACCCCCGCTGACGTGGCGCGGTCCCTCGCGTGCGACACGGTGACCGCGTCCGCCGCCCTGGGCCGCCTCGCCGACCTGCGCCTCATCGAGCCCGTGGGGCAGGCCCGTTACCGGGTGGGCGGCCTGGTGCGGTGCTTCGCCTCGGAGGTCGCCCGGAACGGGCGGGTCCCCGGACGACCCGCCGCGCGTCACCTCGCGCCGGGCTTTCCGGAGTGGGCCGTCCTCGAACGGCCCGGCGAGCGGCTCATCACCCCGGGGCGCACGGGACGGCCGGACCCCGAACGGCCCGGCGCGGCGTCCGGGCCCCGTTCCGGATCGCCGCCGCGGTAGGGCGGGAACGGCTCAAAAGACCGGTGGACACCGGGCGGCGGGGCCGGTGGGGCCGATCCGGCGCTCCCGTCAGAGGGCCGGTTCGACGTGGGCCATGATCGTCCCCGCCGCGAGGACCCCGCCCCGCTCGTCGAGGACGGCGAGGGCGGGGTAGCCCCGCACCCCCAGCGCCCTGGTCGCGGCCTCGCCCTTCCTCTCGACGATGACGTGCGCCACCGGCTGGAGCGTGTCCCGGTAGTCCGAGACGTCCTCACCGTCGGTGACCAGCACCGCCAGGACGGCGTCCCGCCCGTGCGGATGGTTCTTCGCCGCCTCCAGGAACTGCGGGACCCGCTCGGCGCACGGCGGGCAGTTCTTGGTGAAGACCCCGACCAGGGTGCGGCCGGGGGTCAGGGTCGGGCCCCGGCGCACCTCGCCGTCGGCCGTCACGGCCTCGAAGGGGCCGACGACCTCGCCGACCGGCAGCATCAGGTCCGGCAGCCTCCCGGGGAGGGCGGGAGGCCCGGAGTGCCCGGCCGGCCCGGGCAGGGCCCTCACGAGACGGGTGAGCCTGACGGTGAAGAGGAGATCGAGCGTGCACACGACGCCCACCAGCACCACGAGCGCGGCGACGAAATACATTCCTGGCCCTTTTCCTTTCCGGCGGAACGGGAAAGGGGGCGCGCCCGGAACGGACGCGCCCCCGGATCTCATCTCGGCTCAGCAGCCGTGGTCGTAGCAGGCGTAGTAGGTGGTGGTGGCGCAGCACCAGCGGCCGGAATTACAGAAGCAGTACATTCTTCTCTCCCATCGATCGGTGGACATCTCGAAAGGTAAGAGGACCGTCGATGGGATCCCTACAGCGCCGGTACTCGCCACCGTGTATCCCGCGTCACGCCCCGGGGAGATCGGCTCGCGCACCGTTTCCCGCGCCCGGGGGAAACGCCGGGGCCAGATCGCCGTCGTCCGGCTCCGTGGTCCGGTAGCCCTGGGCCTGCAGCCCGAACAGGTGGGCGTAGAGCCCGCCGCGGGCCAGCAGCTCGGCGTGGGTCCCCTGCTCGGCGACCCGGCCCCCGTCCAGGACGACGAGGAGGCCGGCCTCCCGGAGGGTGCCCAGGCGGTGGGAGACGAGCACGCTGGTCCGTCCCCGCCGGTGCTCGCGTAGCCCGACGTGGATCTCGTGCTCGGCCTCGGCGTCCAGTCCGGAGCCGGGCTCGTCCAGGATCAGCAGGTCGCGGTCCCCCCGGAGGTAGGCGCGGGCCAGCGCGAGGCGCCGCCACTGCCCGCCCGACAGGAGGACGCCGGTCCCCTGGCCACCGCCCGGCCCGTTCCCGGCGCCGCCGTCCGGACCGCCGTCCAGGTCACCGCCCAGATCGCCGTCCAGGTCGTCACCCTGGAAGAAGAGCCGGGACAGGAGGGTGTCGTAACCGCGGGGCAGCGCGGCGACGAACCCGTGCGCGCCCGCCCCGCGGGCCGCGGCCTCGATCCGTGCCCGGTCCCCGATCCGGCCGACATCGCCCAGGCCGATGTTCTCGGCCGCCGTCATGTCGTACTGCATGTAGTCCTGGAACACCGCGCCGATCCGCGCCCTCAGCCCGGCGGGGTCCAGCTCGCGGATGTCCGTCCCGTCCCACAGGATCTCCCCGCGCTCCGGGTCGTACATCCGGCACAGTAGCTTGACCAGCGTGCTCTTGCCCGCCCCGTTCCTGCCGACCAGGCCGACCGCCTCGCCGTACGGGATCGTGAGGTTCAGGCCGCGCAGGGTCCACGGGTGGTCCGGCGAGTAGCGGAACCACACGTCGCGCAGCTCCACGCCGCGGCGCAGCGGCGGCGCCGGCCGGGGCAGGGGCGGTACGGGAAGGTCCGGCTCGCCGCCGAGGACGGCCAGGTAGTGGCCGAACAGGAGCAGCTGCCGATGGGCCGCCGCCACCTCCACGGCCAGCCCGGTGAGAGCGCCCTGCACCCCGGCGACGGCCGCCGCGAAGAGGGACACGTCACCGACGGTGAGACCGCCTCCGGCCGCGGCGTGCAGCGCCCAGACCAGCCCGCCGCCGGCGGCGAGCGCGCCGAACGTGCCGGCCGCGCCCTGGACGCGCAGCTCGCGCCGGTCCGTCCGGCCGCGTTCGGCGTTCGCGGCCCGCCGCCTGCCGTTCATCAGCTCCCGCAGGTGCGCCCCGGTGCCGAACAGGCGCATCTCCTTGGCGGCCTGCACGTTCACCAGCAACTCCCGGAAGAAGAACTCCCTGCGCTCGGCCGGGCCGATCCGCCAGAGCATGGCCGCGCGGCGCCGGGCCAGCCACAGCTCCGCGGCCAGCGAGGGGACGGCCGCGCAGACGACCACCGGCGCCATCCAGGGGCCGACCACCAGCAGGGAGCCGAGGAACCCCGCCCCGGTGACCGTGGTCCTGGCGATGCCGAGGACGGCGGAGACGACCTGGCCCGGCGTGGTGGCGCCGTGCTGCTGGGCCATCCTGAGCCGGTCGAGGAAGACCGGGTCCTCGAACCTCGCCAGCCCCACGAAGCGCTCGGCCGCCCGGAAGAGCCGGTCCTGGGCGGCCAGCCCGACCCGGCGGCCGGTCTCCTCCCTGGCGTACCGCGCCGCCTGGGGGACCACGGCCGCCAGCACGCCGCAGGCCGCCAGCGCCGCGCCCAGGCCGGTGAGGGCCGGGGAGGTGGCCGCGCCCCGGGCGATGAGGTCGATCGCCGACTTGGTCAGCCACGCCGTCACCACCGGCAGCGCCGCCCCGGCCAGGGTGAGCAGGGCGAAGGCGGTGGCGAGCCACGGGCCCGCCCGCCACGCCAGGGCGAGCGCCGCCGCGGCGCCCCGTACGCTCGCCCGCGCCCGGGGCCGGGAAGCGGCGTCACCGGCCCCGGCGGACGGCCCGACGGACGGGGGGCCGGGCGGAAAGCCCGGCGGAAAACCCGGCGGGAGACCCGGCGGAAGGCCGGGTGGGAGGCCGGGCGGCCCGGCCGCCGGGGCGGGCGGCGGGCCGGACGGGACTGGTTCGGGCATCGGGAGGATCCTCCAGGCTTCACAGGGACCGGAACAGGTCTCCGACGTCCTCGGCGTGGACGACGAGCACGGCGAGGAGGGCGCCGGCGAGCACCGCGACGAGGGTTCCTTCGAGGCCGGCCGTACCGCCTCGCGTCGCGAGGCCGGCGGCGGCGAGGGCCGCGGACCCGGGCACGAGGTTCCTGATCACCTGCCCCCGGCCGACCGGCCGGGCCGGTTCACCGAAGCAGTGGCAGGCGCCGTCGTGACCGGCGCGCACGGCACGGGCCAGCACCCCCGCGAACACCAGCAGCAGGGCGGCGCCCAGGAGCAGCCCCGCCGGAGCCGTGGCGGGCGCCGCGACGAGGACCGGCACGCCCGCCTCGGCGGCCAGGACCAGGGCGGCGATCCGCCGGCTCCCCAGCCTCCGCGCCGGCGGCCAGGACGGCAGCAGGCGCTCCACCGCCTCCTCGAAACGGCGGTAGGCCGTCCCACGGCGCGCCTTGCCGTGGACGGACGCGATGAAGAGCACCGCCAGAAACGCCCGGCAGGCGAGGACGGCGTGGACGGCGGCGTGCTGCATGTCGGCGCTCCCGGCGGCGTGTCCCCTCGCGGCCGTTCCGCGGGTGCCCGTCACGTTACGGAGGCCCGCGGTCAAGGCAGATACGGACCGGATACACACGGGCGTGTATCGGTTCGGGGATCGGCGGCCGTTGACCGCCGATGCGGTGATCCCTAACGTTGGACCATTATGGGAGCGCTCCCATATATGTTCCGGCGGTCCCGGCGGTGACCGGGCTGCGAAAATGGGGTAGGGCGCCCGCACCGCCCGCCCGATCGAAAGGATCTCCCCTTGGCCCGGCAGTTCACCCTCCGCAGCGGCACCATGCACGCCGAGATCACCGAGCGGTCCGCCGCCCTGCGCGTCCTTCGCGACGGCGAGCGCGACCTCGTGGTCTCCTGGCCGGAGGACGGGCCGATCCCCTACTACAGCGGCACCCTCCTCGCCCCCTGGCCCAACCGCGTCGGAGGCGCCCGCTACACCTTCGAAGGGCGGGAGCACCGGCTGCCCGTGAACGAGGAAGATCGCGGCAACGCCCTGCACGGGCTGGTCGCCGAGACCGACTGGACGGCGGTGGAGTGGCTGTCGGTGGAGGACGAGCACGGCTTCGTCCGGCTCGCCCACACGATCACCCCCACCCCGGGCTACCCGTTCACCGTCGCCCTGGAGGTGCGTTACTCCCTGACCCCCGGCGGGCTGACCACCACGCTGACCGCCGAGAACACCGGTGACGCCGACGCCCCCTACGGCTGCGGCCCGCACCCGTGGCTGCTGGCGGGCGACGACGTCGAGCGGTATGAGCTGCACGTGCCGGCCGGCAGGGTTCTGCTGGTGGACGACCGGCTGCTGCCGCGCGCGCTGGAGGACGTCTCCGGCACGCCGTACGACTTCACGGCCCCGCGCGTGGTGGGGGACACCGCCGTGGACCACGCCTTCACCGGCCTCGCCGCCGACGTCTCCGGGCAGGCCGCGGTACGGCTGCGCGGCCCCGAGGGCGGGGTCGAGGTGCGCTGGGACGCCTCCGTGCTGCCCTGGGTGCAGGTGTGCACCGGGACCGGCCTCGGCCACCGCGGGCTGGCGGTGGAGCCGATGACCTGCCCGCCCGACGCCTTCAACTCCGGCACCGACCTGATCGTGCTGCGACCCGGTGAGAAGGCCGAGGCGTCCTGGACGATCTCGCCCTGCTGAGCCCGCGCCGCCCCGCGCCATTCCGGCGACGTTCCCCAGGTCACAGCCCCCAGAGCGTACGGTTCGCAGATGTTTTACATATAAAACACCTGGTAAGCTTCATGGGTGAGCGTGTTCCCCGTCGAGAAGCCGATCCTCCACGTCCGCATGCCCGTCCGCGCGTCGCTGCGCCTGGGACCGCTCGGCGACATCTGGCACAAGCCGGCGTTCAGTGCCGTGGCCTCGGTCGCCGTCCCCCAGTTCGCGCTGCTGCTCGCCGGCCGGCCCGACCTCGCCGCCTACGCCGCCGGCGGCTCGCTGTGCGCCCTGTACGGCCACGGCCTGCCGTACGCCGCACGGGCCAGGACCCTGGCGTGGGTCGTGGCGGGGATGCTGGCGAGCATCGCCGTCGGGCTCGTCACCGCCTCGCTCACCGATTCCACCGTCCTGCGGGTCGCGGTGGCCGCGCTCCTGGCCGGGGCGCACAAGGCCACCTGCGACGCGGCCCGGATCGGCCCGCCCGGGCACGTCGTGCTCACCTTCGTCGCGGTGAGCGCCGCCTTCCTGCCGCAGCGCCTGGCCGACGTTCCCGCGCATCTGGCGCTGGCGCTGGCCGCCGGGGTCGTGGCATGGCTGGTCGGGATGGCCCCGGCGCTGGTCAGGCCGGACGGGCCGGAACGCATCGCGGTCGCCCGGGCCCTGGAGGCCGCCGCCCGCCTGCTGCGGGCCTCGTCCGGCGGCCAGGAGCCGCCGCAGGCCCGGCACGCGGCCGCGGCCGCCGTCAACGCCGCCTGGCAGACGCTGCTGCGCGCCGGGACCGCCGGAAGCCGGGCGGAGCTGCGGCGGCTCCTGGTGCGCGCCGAGTCGGCGGCGGCGCTGCCGGCGCGGCACGCGGCCGAGGCCGACTCGTTCACCGCGTGGGCGCGCGATCTGCGCAAGGGCCGCCCGCTGCCGATCCCCGGGCGGTCCGGGACGCCCGGGGAGGACGCGGGCGAGGAGGCCGAGCTGTCCGGGGTGGCCGCCGAGCGGCCCCGGCGCCACCGTCTCCTGCCGGAGGTCGCCGGGAGATGGCGCGTGGTCATGATGGTGGCGGCGGGCTCCGCGCTGGCCGGCTGGGCGTCGATGGCGCTGGGGGTCGGCCGGCCGTACTGGGCGGTGGTGACCGCGGCGGCGGTGTTCGCCGCCAACACCACGCTCTCGTGGAACCGGGCGCTGCAGCGCGTCGTGGGCAACCTGCTGGGGGTCGCGCTGTTCACGCTGGTGGTGCCGCTGACCCGGCTGGGGCCGCTCGCCCTCGTGGCCACCGTGCTGGTCATGCAGTTCCTCACCGAGGCGACGATCACCCGCAACTACTGGCTGGGCAGCGTGTTCGTCGCCCCCATGTCCATCCTGATGACCCAGTTCGCCGGGGTCCAGCCGGTGGGCGAGCTGGTCGCCGACCGCTGGCTCGACACCTGCGTGGGCGCCGTGGCCGGACTGGCGGCGTGCGTGCTGCTGCCCGACCGGCGGGCGGCCCGGCGGGTCCACGAGGGGCTGGAGCGCCTGGAGCGGGTCGTGGCCGAGCCGTCGCCCGCCGACCCCGGCCAGGCCAGGGCCGCCCGCGACCGCCTCAACGCCTCGCTGGTCGAGCTGCGCGAGGCCGCCGACACCGCGGCGGGCGAATGGTGGAGCACGGCCCTGCCCCAGGAACGGATCACCACCGCCGAACGCGCCGGCCACCGCAAACTCACCGAACTGACGGGACCCGCGAGAGGGCGCCGGTGTCTGGACTGAGGAACGCAGTCGCGAAGCGACGGAGTGACGAGGGAAGACACCGGACAAGAGCCCCCGAGCCGCGACGCGCCAGCGTCGCCATGAGCAGAGAGCGCAGCGAGCGAACGACGAGGGAAGTCAGCGGTCACCAGCCCCCGAGCCGCGACGCGCAGCGTCGCCATGAGCACAGTGAGGGGCGCCGGTGTCTGGACTGAGGAACGCAGTCGCGAAGCGACGGAGTGACGAGGGAAGACACCGGATCAAGAGCCCCGAGCCGCGACGCGCAGCGTCGCAATGAGCACAGTGAGGGGCGCCGGTGTCTGGACTGAGGAACGCAGTCGCGAAGCGACGGAGTGACGAGGGAAGACACCGGATCAAGAGCCCCGAGCCGCGACGCGCAGCGTCGCAATGAGCAGAGAGCGGAGCGACGGAGTGACGAGGGAAGACATCGGGTCTGAGCCCCCGAGCCGCGACGCGCAGCGTCGCAATGAGCAAGAACAGGACGCCGTGGCGATCGCGCTGCGCCAGTGGCGGCGGGTCCTGCCCGATGCCGACCTCGACACGATAGCGGTCATCGGCCGGCTCACCCGGTGCGTCGCGCTCCTGCAGCACGCCGGGGACGCGCCGCTGGGCCGTGCCGGGGTCAGCCGCCCGGAGTTCGACATCCTGTGCGCGCTGCTGCGCGTCGGCGGCGAGCTGACCCCCGGCCGGCTGGCCCGCGAGACCTTCGCCTCGGGCGCCGCCGTCACCAAACGGCTCAAGCGACTGGAGGACGGCGGGCTGGTGGCGCGGCGGGTGGACGAGCGCGACCGCAGGGTGGCGCACCTGTCGCTCACCGACGCCGGCCGGGAGCTCATCATGCGGCTGCTGCCGGAGCAGCTGGAGTACGAGACCGCGCTGCTGGCCGGGCTGCCCGCCGAGCGTGAGCGGGAGCTGGCCGACCTGCTGGGCGAGCTGTTGCTGCTGCTTGAGGGCCGTCTGGGCGGCCTCATCGGCTGACGGGGCCAACCGGGCCGGCCGATCGGCGGACCGGGTACCCGGTGGCGCGGGCGGGTGAGCACCTGCGTCGGCCGGGCCGGTCGTGGGTCCCGTGCTCGGGCAGCGCCCTCGCCGGTGGCCGGGGCGCCCGGCGCGGTCGTCAGCTCGGGCGCGGGAGGTGGAACATCTCCGACTCCAGGCCGAAGAAGCGCGTGGTACGGCCGCGCGAGGTCATCCCGAGCCGCCGGCAGACGGCCATGGAGGCGTCGTTGCCCGGCTTGACCAGGGCGTACACCTCTTCCAGCCCGGAGGCGAACCCGCGTTCGACCGCGCCCCGGGCCGCCTCGGTGGCGTAGCCGTTGCCCCAGGAGTCGGGGTGGAAGTGCCAGCCGACCTCGACCTCCCCGTCGCCGCCGGGGATCGGCCGGAACAGCACGGTCCCAGCGGGCACCCCGGTGTCGCGGACCTCGACCGCCCAGGAGCCGAACCTGCGGTCGCGCTCGTGGAAGGCGTGCCAGCCGTCCACCGCGGGCGCCGCCTCGAAGTCGAAGGGCGGCAGCCAGCGGAGGACCTCCGGCCGGGTGTAGATGTCGGTCATCCGGTCGAGGTCGGCCGGGTCGTGGGTCCATTCGCGGACGATGAGCCGCTCGGTCTCGTAGACAGTCATGCCGGATTTCTATCGCAGCCTGGGCGCCGGGCACGTCCCCCGGAAGAGTGATCGCACGGTCGCACAGGAATCGAACGGGCCGTACAGGAACCGGGCGGACCGTACAGGAACCGGGCGGGTCGTGCGGGAACCGGACGGATCGGCGGATCGGCGGAAGGAGGTTTACCTTCGGTCCCACCCGTGAAATAATTCAATGGGTGATGAATTATGACAGAGAACACGTGCGTGATCGCCGGGGCCGGCCCGGCGGGAGCGATGCTCGCGCTGCTGCTGGCCCGCGCGGGCGTCAAGGTCACACTGCTGGAGAAGCACGGCGACTTCCTGCGGGACTTCCGGGGTGACACCATCCACCCCTCCACCCTGCAGATCCTCGACGAGCTGGGGCTCGCCGAGGAGTTCCACCGGCTGCCGCACCGCAAGGAGCATCGGCTGGTCATGATGACCGACGACGGTCTGGCACCCGTCGCCGACCTGACCCGGCTGCCGAGCAGATACCGCTACATCGCCTTCGTCCCGCAGTGGGACTTCCTCAACCTGGTCACCGAGGCCGCCGGGCGGTATCCGTCCTTCCGGCTGGTGATGAACGCCGAGGTGACCGGCGTGATCCGCGAGGGCGGCGCGGTGCGCGGGATCCGCTACCGCGACGCCGAAGGCGAGCACGAGCTGCGCGCGACGCTCACCGTCGCCGCCGACGGCCGCACCTCCGCCGTGCGCCGGGCCGCCGGGCTCGTGCCGAAGGAGTTCGGCGCGCCGATGGACGTGGTGTGGTTCCGGCTGCCGCGCGAGGCGTCCGACCTCGGCCAGACCTTCCTGCGGCTGTCCAGCGGCCGCATCATGGTGGCGATCGACCGCGGCTCCTACTGGCAGCTCGCCTACGTGATCCGCAAGGGCGGCTTCGACGCCCTGCGTGCCGGGGGGATCAAGGCGCTGCGCGAGCAGGTCGCCGGCCTGCTGCCGTTCCTCGGCGACCGCGTCGGGCTGCTGGACGGCTTCGACGACGTGAGTGTGCTGTCGGTCCGGGTGAACCGGCTGTCGCGCTGGCACCGTCCCGGCCTGCTGGCCATCGGCGACGCCGCGCACGCCATGTCACCGATCTTCGGGGTCGGCATCAACCTGGCCGTGCAGGACGCCGTGGCGGCGGCCAACCTGCTGGCCGGGCCCCTCGCCGCCGGGGCCGACATCCCCGAGTCACTGCTCGCCCGCGTCCAGCGGCGTCGCATGCCGCCCACGGCGGTCACCCAGCTCGCCCAGCGGGCGGTGCAGGCCGCGCTGATCAGTCCCACCCTCTCCGGCCGGGTCCGCCCGGTGGGGCTGCCGCGTGACGTCTCCCGGCTCCCGGTGGTCGGCGCCCTCGGCCGCCGCTTCATCGGTTTCGGCGTCCTCCCCGAGCACGTGAGGAGCCCGGAGGCGCCCCCTCCCCGGCGGAAGTGAGCTGAGAACCGGCGGGCCGGCACAAGAATCCCCCCGCCGGCGTCTCATTTATGGCGAAAGGTGTCTCACTCCTTGAACAAAGGGGTCCGGCCGGTGACGCCGTTGCAATAGCCTGGTGTGTCGTGAGCATCAACTTCGATTCCTGGCGGCAGCTGCCTGCGGCGCAGCAGCCCGAGTGGCCCGACCGCGACGAACTGGAGAAGGTCGTCGCCGAGCTCAAGGGGCTGCCGCCCCTGGTGTTCGCCGGCGAGTGCGACAAGCTCAAGGCCGAGCTGGCGGCGGTGGCGCGGGGCGAGGCGTTCGTGCTGCAGGGCGGCGACTGCGCCGAGACCTTCTCCGGTGCGACCGCGAACGACGTGCGCAACAAGCTCAAGACGCTGCTGCAGATGGCGATCGTGCTCACCTACGCGGCCAAGGTGCCTGTCGTGAAGATCGGCCGGATGGCCGGCCAGTTCGCCAAGCCGCGGTCCAAGCCGACCGAGGCCCGCGACGGCATCGAGCTGCCCACCTATCGGGGCGACATGGTGAACGGCTTCGACTTCACCCCCGAGGCCCGCGTCCCCGACCCGTGGCGACTGCTGCGCGCCTACCACTCCTCGGCCGTGACGCTGAACCTCGCCCGCGCCTTCACCCGCGGCGGCTACGCGGACCTGCGGCAGGTGCACGCCTGGAACCAGGACTTCGTGATCGAGTCGCCCGCCGGGAAGCGCTACGAGCAGCTCGCCCGGGGGATCGACCAGGCCCTGGCGTTCATGCGCGCCTGCGGGGCCGACCCGAACGAGTTCCACACCGTGGAGTTCTACTCCTCGCACGAGGCGCTGATCCTCGACTACGACCACGCCCTCACCCGGATCGACTCCCGGACCGGCCTGCCGTACGACGTGTCGGCGCACATGGTCTGGATCGGCGAGCGCACCCGCCAGCTCGACGGCGCGCACGTGGAGTTCTTCTCCCGGATCCGCAACCCGATCGGCGTGAAGCTCGGCCCGACGACCACCCCCGAGGACGCCCTCGCGCTCATCGAGCGGCTGAACCCGGACAACGAGCCGGGCCGCCTGACGTTCATCACCCGGATGGGCGCCGGGAAGATCCGCGACCACCTTCCGAACCTGGTGGAGAAGGTGACGGCGAGCGGCGCCACGGTGGCGTGGGTCTGCGACCCGATGCACGGCAACACCTTCGAGGCGCCCAGCGGCCACAAGACCCGCCGTCTGGACGACGTGCTGAACGAGGTGGCGGGCTTCTTCGAGGTGCACGGCGCGCTC
Source organism: Streptosporangium sandarakinum (assembly GCF_050942225.1). Classification (NCBI taxonomy): domain Bacteria; kingdom Bacillati; phylum Actinomycetota; class Actinomycetes; order Streptosporangiales; family Streptosporangiaceae; genus Streptosporangium; species Streptosporangium sandarakinum. The sequence continues at coordinate 3,017,035 of NZ_CP192034.1, read as the reverse complement.
GGCACCCACCCCGGCGGCATCCACATCGAGTTCACCGGCGACGACGTCACCGAGTGCGTGGGCGGCGGGCTGGAGATCGTCGAGGACGACCTGGCACGGCGCTACGAGACGGCGTGCGACCCGCGCCTCAACCGGAGCCAGTCGCTGGACCTGGCCTTCCGGGTGGCGGAGCTGTACCGCTCGGCCTGAGCTCCGCCTCTGAAGGCGGACATGATGAGAGCCCCGCGGCCGTTCACGGCGCGGGGTTCTCGTGGTTCGGGGGCCTCAGCCTTCCTGGGCGCCCATCTCCTTGGCCAGCTCGGCCCGGATCGCGTCCATGTCGAGGGCGCGGACCTGACCGATCAGGTCTTCGAGGGCCGGCTCCGGCAGCGCCCCGGGCTGGGCGAAGACGACGATGCCGTCGCGGATGGCCATGATCGTCGGGATCGAGGTGATCTCGAAGCCCTGGGCCAGCCCCTGCTGCGCCTCGGTGTCGATCTTGCCGAACTTGATGTCGGTGTGCTTCTCCGACGACTTCTCGAAGATCGGGCCGAACGTGCGGCACGGCCCGCACCAGGCCGCCCAGAAGTCCAGCAGGACGATCCCGTCGTCGGCGATCTCGTTGAAGTTCTGCTCGGTTACCTCGATGGTCGCCACCGGTGGCTCCTCTTGTCGTTCACGTCTGTACGGCTCCCATAACCACCTACCCCCCGCCGGACATTCCATGGCGGCCGCCGTCGCGCTCCGTCACCGCACCCGGCCAGGAAGGCCGCCCGGCCCCGAGGAGCGAACCGCGAGGGGGCGCCGGTGTCTGAATCGAGGAGAGCCGCGAGGGGGCGCCGGTGTCTGGACTGAGGAACGCAGGAGCGAAGCGACGAAGTGACGAGGGAAGACACCGGACAAGAGCCCCCGAGCCGCGACGCGCAGCGTCGCCATGAACACAGCGAGGGGGCGCCGATGTCTGGACTGAGGAACGCAGGAGCGAAGCGACGAAGTGACGAGGGAAGACACCGGGCAAGAGCCCCCGAGCCGCGACGCGCCAGCGTCGCCATGAACACAGCCCCCGAGCCGCGACGCGCCAGCGTCGCCATGAGCACGGCCTACTCCGCCTCGACGCGCAGCACGGTGACCGCGGAGCGGGCGGTGATCGACTGGAAAGGCATGATCACCAGCGTATCGCCGCGGTAGTAGATGTGGGCGTCCCGCGACTCCCCGCCTGCCTTCTGCGGCAGCTCGGCGGCCGGCGTCGCCTTGCCGGTGGCCGGGTCGATCCTGGTCAGTCTGGGGGCCGGCTCGTTCCGGCCGCCCTCCTCCATGACCAGCAGGCCCTTGTCCCCGGCGGTCCCGGTGTCGACGAAGGTGAGCATGTTCGCCCCGGTCCCCGATGACTTCCACAGTTTGCGGCCCGTCTTCAGGTCGAAGGCCACGACGTCGTCGCGGCTGATCCCGCCGCCCTCGGTGTTCACCGGGAAGGTGGCCAGGTAGAGGGTGTCGCCGCGCACCGCCGTACGGAGCTCCCGGTGACCGCCCTCGATGTAGATGGTGCCGTTGAGCTTCAGCAGGTCGACCTTCTCGTCGGTCTCGAACTGGCGGAGTTTGCCCCCCTTGCCGTCCAGCACGAGGATCGTGGCGCGATCCCCGCCGCTCCACACCGCCAACGGCGGGTCCGCCGAGATCAGGGCGTCGGGAACGCCGTAGTCGTCGGCGATCCGGTGCTCTCCCCGGTACTGGCCGGTCCGTGCGTCGAGCACGACGACGCGGGCACCGCCCTGCATGCAGCGCAGGGTGACGACCACCTGCCTGGGCGAGGCGGCGGCGTCCTCGGTCGAGCACGCCTGCGAGGACGCGGACGTCCACATCTTCTTCCCGTCCGCGGGATTGTAGGCCGACACCTGCCCGGCGGTCCGCACGATCGCCAGGTCACCGGCGAGCATGAGGCCGGGGGCCTCGATGCTCTTCATGTTCGCCCCCGACGCCTTCGCCGGGATCGTGGTCTTCCACAGCAGCTTGCCGGTCTTGGCGTCGATACCCGCCAGGTGGTTGCAGACCTTCAGGGTGGTGCCGTAGGCCACGACGCCCCGGCCGCCGACGATGCCGGGGGTGGCCCCGCAGAGCTGCGCGCCGGGGGCGGGCGTGCCCCAGACCCGCTTGCCGGTCTTCAGGTCGTAGGCGAGCACGCCGTCCTTCTGCGCCCGGACGACGGCGGTGTCGCTCATCCAGGCGCCGAAGGCGATCGAGGCGTCGGTGCCGATGACCTCGGTGCCGGCCGTGGTGAAGGGGACCTGCCAGTCCCCCGCCCGCAACTCCTCTCCGGCCCCGAACCCGCCGGAGACGAACCAGGCGGTGCCGGCGCCGATGCCGAGCAGCGCGACGAGGCCGAGTGCCACGAAGAGCACGGTCCTGCCGGTCCTCCGCCCGGCGAGCGGCGGGGCGGGGTGCGCGCCCTGCGGCTGGGGAGCCTGGTACGGTCCGGGGTCCGGCTGCGGGTACGCCCCGGGGCCCTGCGGCGGTCCCGGTTGATACGGCGCGCCGGGCTGCGGGCCGGGCTGCGGGTACGGCTGCCCGCCCTGCGGCCGGCCCGGCGGGTACGGCGTTCCCTGCGGCTGCGCTCCGCCGGGCTGCGATCCGCCGGGACCCTGCGGGTACGACCCGGGGCCCTGCGGATACGACCCGGGGCCCTGCGGGTACGAGCCAGGGTCCTGGGGGTACGGCCCGCCCTGCGGCGGTCCCGGCTGGTACGGCGCGCCGGGCTGCGGGTGCGCCTGGCTCAACGGATACGGCTGCCCGCCGTGCCCTCCGGTCTGCTGCGGCGGGTACGGCGACGCCCCCTGCGGCCAGGGCGCCGGCGCCCCCGGGGCGCCGGGCTGCCCGCCGTACCCTCCGGCCTGCTGCGGCGGATGCGGCCACCCCTGCGGGACGTTGCGGTCGTCGGTCATCTGTTCTCTCTCCCCGTCAGCCGAGCCGGCTGCGGACGTAGTCGGCCCATTGCTGCTGGAACCGGTCCTTTCCGATGCCCAGGACCTTCTGCAGCGCGTCCTCGGGCTTGCCGTCGTGGTAGCAGGCGGTCACGAACTCCACGAGCTTGGGCTCGCCGTACCTCTCCGCGATCAGCTGCATGGCGAGGTGGCCCATCAGGTAGTTCACGCTGGTCATGCCCTTGACGTCCCAGAGGATGTTGTCCGGGATGCGGCCGGTGAACTGCTGGGAGAGCCGTCCGGCCAGATAGGCGCGGCCCTCCTCGTAGCGGAGGTTGGCGGTGATGGGCCTGCCCCGGTTGGCCGAGTATTCGGCGAACCCCTCGACCACCCAGTTGTCGAGCCGGAGGAAGCCGCCTTTGCCGCCGTCCAGACTGGCCAGCGCCGAGTGCGTGAACTCGTGGCGGAAGATCTCCCCGATGCCACCGGTGGTCTCGAAGAAGGGTGAGCCGGTGTCCATCACGACCCGGGTGGCGCCGATGATCATCTCGCCGGACATACCCCAGGCGGGCATCGGGATGGAGACCCCGGACTCGGGGGCCTTCTCCTTGCGGAACAGATTGCCGAGCTGGTCATGGCCCTTGACCAGCGCCGTCACGAAGCCCTTGGGCACCGACTCGCCCTGCACGCCGTTCTGCGCCAGCCAGCCGAGGGCGGTCCGCGCGGACTGCTCGGCGATCGGGGCCACCCGCTTCGCTTCGGCGGCGAGCTGCGGCGGGGCCAGGACGGTCACGCGGGGAGTCTTGACGACGGTGACCTCGGGCCAGACGTCCCACGGCCCGGGGTAGTAGACGGTCTTGGAACCCACGGCGACCGGCGCCGGGGCGCCGCCCACCTTGGTGACCACCAGCGGGGCACCGGCCTTCTGCCTGGTGACCGTCCAGCGGTACCACTCGGTGACCGTGCGCAGGTCGGTCCCGTCGAACCGGTGGACGAAGGCGACGTCGAGGCTGAACTTCACCCCCCGGCCGAAGCTGTCCTGGGCGCGCCCTTCCTGGGTCAGGGTCTGGTAGGACATCTGGGAGAGCGGCAGCTTGCGCAGGTTGTTGAAGAGCATGGTCTGCTGCCGGAGCAGCGCCGTGTTCCGCTGGTCGAAGATCCCGGTGTACGCCTTGAGGTCGCCGTCGTTCAGCGCCGCGGTGTGCGCTTTCAGCATCCCCTCGATGTCCTTCTTGGTCACCGCCACGGAGTTCGGGTCGGCGGGGGCCGTCTCCTCGGCGAGCGGAACGTAGCCGTCGCCGGCGTTCAGCACCGTGCCCACCACGACCCCGGCCCCGACCGTCACCAGGACGGCGAGCACGGCGAGGGTGATCCACAGCCACGTTCTGCGGCGGCGCGGCGGCGCCGGGGGTACCGGCGGCTGCTGCCCGCCCGGCTGCCGATCCTGGGGTCCCTGGCATTGCGGATACGGCTGCTGTGCGGGCTGCCCGGGCGGCATGGACGGTTGTCCGTACGGTGTGGGCGGCTGCCCGGGCGGCATGGACGGTTGTCCGTACGGTGTGGGCGGCTGCCCGGGCGGCATGGACGGTTGTCCGTACGGTGTGGGCGGCTGCCCGTACGGCATGGACGGCGTGGACGGCTGCCCGTACGGGGGCCGGTCGTCCCACCGGACCGGTGCGGGTCCGCCCGTGACCTGCGGCTGCGGCGCGGCGGGCGAGGACTGCTGCGGCGCGGGGGAATCGGGAGGCGGCCCGCCCGGCTGCCACTGCGCGGGCCCTTGCCACTGCGGATGTGGCGGATACTGCTGGTTGCCCGACCCCGTAGTCACATTCGCCCCATATGAACCAAGAGTTATAGATCGTCCAAACCTTAGCGTCGATTCGAGATCCAGAACGGCAGGCTCCGCCCGCTGAGACCGGGCCCGGATATCCGGCGTCACCACACCCTCCGCGGTGCGGCGGACCCGCTCGCCGGCCCGCCCGGCGGGGGCCTGACGGCAGGACCGGCATCCTCCGGCGGACACGCTGAAAACAGACGCGATCGGAACGGCCGGAGGCCGTCTGATCCGGGCGGAGACGGCCGGACACGGCACCGCGCCGCCTCCCCGGAGGAAGGCGGCGCGGTCTTTTCCGGTCGCCGGCCGGACACACCGCCGGCGACGCCCGCGGCCGGGACCGCCCACCGGGCGGGTCCGCGGTCAGGGCCTCCGGCCGGGGGCGTCCGCGGTCAGGGCTTTCCGCCGGGCAGGTCCAGTCCGATGATCACCGGGTCGTGGTCGGAGGAGCGGAACGCGTCCGGCCGGTAGAGGCTCGGCGGGTTGTACTCCGTGTTGTAGTCGAGCATGCGGCTCTCGTCGGAGTTGATGTGCCAGATCGTCGCGCCGGTGACGCGCTTGAGCAGGCTCTTTCCGGCCAGAGCGTGGTCCAGCTCTCCGAGCATGCCGTTGTAGAGGTAGCTGTAGCGGTCGGTCTCGGGGATGAACTTCTTGGTCACGCTGGCCAGCTTGCCGGCCTCCAGCGTGTGGATCGGGTCCTCCTCGCCGTAGGCGTTGAGGTCGCCGAGCACCAGCGGGTTGGGCAGGTCGAGGCTGTCGATCAGGGCCAGCGTCGCCTTCGCCTGGCGGATCCGCTCGCCGTTGTAGCAGCCCTGGCCGTCGCCGGTGTCGGCGTCGGGCCCGGTGGCGTCCTCGTCGCAGCCCTTGGACTTGAAGTGGTTGACGATGAGCGTGAACGGCTGGCCGCCCTGGACCCGGCGGAACGTCTGGATCAGCGGGGGCCGCCGGTAGACCGGGTCGGTGGAGGAGAGGGCGGGGCCGACGGGCTTGAGCCTGGCCGGCTTGTAGATCGCCGTCACGTGGATCAGGTCGGTGCCGGGGTTGGGGTGGGCGAGCGCCGCGTAGGTGCCCGCGCCGACCTCGGCGTTGAGCGCGTCGACCAGTGCCTGGACGGCGGTCTGGCCGTTGTTCTGGACCTCCATCAGGCCCACCACGTCGGCGTCCATCCCCTTGAGGGCGGCGACCAGCTTGGCGAGCTGGCGCCGCTGCTCCACGGCGGTGGTGGCGCCGCGCGACTTCAGGGTGGTGAACCAGTTGAGGGTGTTGAAGCTGGCCACCTTGACGTTCCCGCGCACCGGGGACGGCTCGGCCTGGCGCGGGTCGGTCCGGGCGAACTCGATCGGCGCGGTCGGCTGGAGGCGGTAGACGCCGAAGCCGTAGCCCAGCACGCCGGTGACGCCGGTGGCGGTGTCACCGAGGCGGACGACCTGCGGGTCGGTGTAGGGGATGACGGCCGGGTTCTCCTTGGTGGAGCCGTCGTCCACGAGCAGGCTGCGGCGGGCGTCGCGGGCGGGGTCCGCGCCCGGCCGGTCGGTCGGCTGGAACACCCGGCCCTCGGCGGAGACGGTGACCTCGCCGTAGCGGCCCAGGTTGTAGTGGTCGGTGAGGGTCAGCTTCTCCGGGAAGGTGACGAGCATGCTCTCGAGCGGCTCGAAGGTCTTCCCCTCGGGCAGCGGCAGGTCCTGCGGGGCCGGCTGCACACTGCCGGTGCCGCAGACGTCCACGGCGGTGACCGGCGACAGTTCGGTCCAGCCGTTGTACTCCACGACCTTGCCGGTGACCAGCACCCGGTCACCGGGCTTGACGTCCTTGAGGGAGGCGCGGGCGTAGGCGTAGAGGCCGTCGGAGGTGGCGGGGTCGTCGTCGGGGGTCGGGTCCTGGAGGAAGAACCCGCCGAGCTGGTCGGCCCCCTGGAAGTCGCCGGTCACGACGCCCTCGACGCGGACGGTCTTGCCGGCCAGCGGGCTGACGTCGCCGCTGCCCTGCACCTCGGCGATCTGGTGGGTGGCCGGGAGGTCACACGGCTCCGCCGTCGGGGTAGCCGTCGGAGTCACGGTCGGGGTCGCCGTGGGAGTCGCCGTCGGGGTGGGGCCGGGGTCGCCGCAGGGCGCCGGGGTGGTCGCCCGGTTGCGCGGCGCGGGGGCGCCGGTGGCCACGTCGGCGGCGTTGGCGTCGGTGTCGGCGCAGCCGTGGTCGCCGCGCAGCCCGGCGAGCGTGGCGGAGAGGGCCGGGGCCGGGGCGGCGCCCTCGAAGTAGTTGGCGGTGCCGTACCCGACGAGGTCGGCGATCAGCGCCGTCTGCTCGGCGGTGCAGGGGACGGAGCCGCCGTTGCAGGCCAGGCCCTCGGCCGAGCGGACCAGGACGACCTTGCCGGAGCCGGCGCTCAGGTTGATCGTGCCGGTGCCGTCGGGGTCGGGCAGCGCGGCGCCGGTGGAGCCGCCGGCGAGCCGGACGAGGTGGTACTGACCGGGTGCCAGCGTGCCGGCCAGCGGGACGGGCGAGTTGGCGCCGAAGGTGCCGGTTCCGGTGGCGCTGCCGTACTGCACGGACCAGCCGTCCAGCGAGACGGCCGCGGAGCCGCGGTTGAACAGCTCGACGAAGTCGTTGGCGTACGGCGCGCCGCTGCCGCCGCCACCGCCGTAGACCTGGCTGATGACGACGGTGCCCGGCGCGGCCAGGGCCGGGGCGGAGGTCAGGACCGCCAGGCCGGACACGGCGAGGCCGCCGGCCGCGAGGGCGGCGGCCACTCTGGTTGAAGGACGCATGACCGGGAGCGTAAAGCCCTATGTATCGCTCCACACTTACTTATAAGTAGATAGAGGGTGAAATTACATAATCTCGATACTTTGCGGAGATTATCCGGCAGGGATCGTGGCGCACTTTGCCGTAGATCTCGCTTTGACCGCCTTCATGGGTATGAGTCGGTCATGAGAAGCCTGGACCTGGGCTGGACCACCTGCACCGCCCTCCCCGGATGCACCGGATCGGCGCGGCAGCCCTACGGACGCTGCCTGGCCCACCTGGACGACGCCGAGCTGACCGGGGTCCTCGGCGGCCTCTCCCCCGGCTCCCCCGTCGACCTCCGGGGCACCCGGGTGGAGCCGCACCTGCTGGAACGGATCCTGGACGCCACGCGCGGGCGTCCGGGCCGGACCAGGTTCGACCGGGCGGTCCTCACCGGGGACGCGAGGTTCGGCGGCGTCGTCTTCGGCGGGGACGCCACCTTCGACCACGCGCGCTTCCACCACCTCGCCTCGTTCGTGGACGCTCGCTTCACCGGGAACGTCTCCTTCCGCGGGGCCGGGTTCACCAGGGAACTGTCCCTGCACGGCGTCTCCGTCGCCGGGCACGCGGCGTTCGACCGGGTCTCGGCGGGCCGGGACGCGCTGTTCGGCGCCGCCGCGTTCGGCCGCACCGTCTCCTTCGAAGGCGCCGAACTGCACGGCTTCACCAGCTTCGACGGCGCCCGGTTCGCCGGGGACGCCGTCTTCCGCGGGTGCCGGTTCGGCCGGGCGGTGTCGTTCCGCAGGGCGGAGTTCGGCGGGCTGGCCGGGTTCGAGGGGGCGCGGTTCCGGGAGGGCGGCTCCCTGACCCCCGCCTCGGCGGGCCGCGGCCTGTCCCTCGCCGGGGCGTGGGCGGGCGGCGGCCTGGACGTCGCGGTCGCCGGCTGCCGGGTGGACCTGCGGCGCCTGCGGGCGGCCGGGCGGCTGGCCGTACGGCTCGACGGCGCCGAGGCCGACCTCACCGGCGCGACGCTGCTCGGCCCGGCCAGGATCGAGGGGCGCGTCCGGTCCGGCGGGAACCCGGGACGCGACGGGAACGGCGAGCGGGGCGCGACCGCGCGGCGGACGGTCGCGGGGTACGGCGCGGCCCGGCTGGCCTCGCCGCGCGGGCCGGACCGGACGAGGTCGCCGCGTACTCCCCTGACCAGCCGGGTGACCTCACTGCGCGGGCTGGACGCCGAGGCGCTGGAGCTGGTCCGGGTGGACCTCGGCGCCGGTGGCCTCACCGGGGTCCACCGCCCCGAACGGCTCCGGCTGACCGGCTGCGCCCCCGCCGCCGCCCCGCGCGGCGTGCGCCTCGCGACGCGCCGGTGGCCACGCCGCCGCGCCCTGACCTCCGGCCTCGCCCTCGGGGCGCTGGGGATGCGCCGCGTCACCGTCGCGGCACCCGCCCGCTGGCTGCTCGGGCCGCGCTGGGCTCCGGGCGGGAACGGCCCGCGGATGAACCGGATCATGGGATGGCTCGCGCTGGTCACCGCCGTCACGGCCGCGAGCCTGCTGGCGGGCTCGGCGTCGCACGCCGCGCACCGGCCCGTCCCCGCGCCGCCTCAGAAGGACCTTCCGGGACATTCCAGGGTCACCCCTGATGCGCATCCCCGGATCTAGGGCCAGGATGGACCATGTACAGCTCTGCCGTTCCCCGGACGGGAACGCACCGAAGACCACGATGGAGCAAGGATGGCGAACGCCGGAGTCATCGACGACTACGTGACCCGGCTCGGCCGCGCCCTCAAGGGCCCGTCCGGCCCCAAGCGGGACATGGTCACCGAGGCGCGCGACAGCCTGATCGACACCGCCGAGGTGCTGGAGGACGGCGGTCTGGACCGGGCCGAGGCCGAGCGGGTCGCCGTCGAGGAGTTCGGCGAGATCGGCGAGATCGCCCCGGCCTACCAGGAGCAGCTTGCGGTCTCGGCGGGCCGCAGGCTGGCCGCCCTGCTCTTCGTCAGCGTGCCGCTCACCTGCCTCATGTGGAGCATGATCTGGAAGTTCTTCCCCGGTGACCTGGCCGGCTACGCCTCCAGGCCGGGGTGGTTCGGGCCGGTCGCCCGTGCCGTGGACCTCATCCAGGTGGCCGTCGGCGTGGCCGGCGGGCTCGCGCTGTTCGCGCTCGGCCGGGGACTGCGCAGGATCCGCCGGCCGCGGCTCGTCGTCCGGTCGCTCGCCACACTGGTCTGGGTCATGCTGCCGACGATCGGCGTGCTGTCGCTGGCCCTGACGTACGGCTCGTACAGCTCGGCCGGCCTCACCGGCTACGGGACGGCCGCCACGCTGGTGAGCGACGCGCTGGCGCTCGTGCAGCTGTACGGCGCGGTGCGGTGCATGAGCGTCACCCGGCGCCGCCTCACCGCCGCCTGATCGCACACCCGGCCACGCGCGCCGGTCACGTCCGCGCGCCCGCACCGCGGTGGATGGCGTCGCCGCCACCCGCCGGACGGCCGCGGGCGACCGTTTCAGGGCATGCCGAACCAGCCGGAGAGCGCTTCGCGCAGCGCGGGCGCGGCGGTTTCGGCGGGTTCGTCGACGGCCGCGGCCCAGGCGATGTGGGCGTCCGGGCGGATCAGCAGGACGTCGGCCGGGCGGTCATCGGTCTTGGCGGTGTGGACATCGACGCGCCGCTCCCAGTCGCGGGCGGTCTCGCGCAGGTCCGGGCGGCCTGCGAGGTCGAGGAGGACGGGCCGGGCGGGATGCAGGAGTTCGGCGACGCCGGTGATTCCCCGGTCGGTGTGCAGGGTGAGGTCGGGGGCGAAGGTTCCGGCCAGCGGATGGAGGCCCGAGCCGGGCATGGGGTAGCGGACGTCGGTTCCGGCGACGAGCGCTCCCATGCGGCGCAGCGGCTGCTCGTCGAGCAGCAGTTCGGAGAACACCTCCCGCAGCGCCTCGGCGGCCGCGTCGTGCCCGCGCCGCAGCGCCACCTGGGCCCGGGTGTGCAGCATGGTGCGGGCACCGGCGAGGTGGCGTTCGTCGTGGTAGGTGTCCAGCAGGCCGGCCGGCGCCCAGCCCTGGACGTCGGCGGCCAGCTTCCAGGCCAGGTTGACCGCGTCCAGCAGGCCGGCGTTGAGCGCCACCCCGGTGGCGGGGAACAGGTGCGCCGCATCACCGGCCACCATGATGCGCCCGGCCCGGTAGCGCTCGGCCTGGCGGGCCTTGAAGGTGAAGCGCGACAGCCGTGTCGATCCGGCCAGGGGCAGGTGCGCGCCGAGCACGCGGTGGACGCTGTCCTGCAGTTCGGTCAGCGTCATCGGGACGTCGTCGTCGTACTCGACGCTCTCGTCCTCGATGGTGTAGAGGGAGACGCTCCGGGCGCCGGGCGAGGAGCCGAGCCCGAAGAGGCCCCGGTCGGTGCGGGTGAACCCCGCGTGGACGGTGCCGAAGCCGGGGACGTCGAGGTCGCCGTTGTCCAGTACGGTCACCGTGTCGGGCAGGGTGACCTGGGCCAGCCGGTTGACCTCCGGATAGGTGACGCCGGGGAACGGAATGCCGGCCCGGTCCCGAACCCGGCTGCGCGCGCCGTCGCACCCCACCAGGTGGCGGGCGCTCACCCGGTACGGACCATCCGGGCCGCGCACGTCCACGGTCACCGCGACGTCGTCCTGGCTCACCCCGGTCGCCTCGTGCCCGCGACGGATTTCGACGCCGAGCTCGGCGGCGCGTTCGTCGAGCAGCCGCTCCAGCAGCTGCTGCGGCAGCGGTAGCGCGTGCATCGGGGGATCCGCCAGATGGGTGAAGTCCAGGTGCACCCCGCCGAACGGGAACCGGGGCGCCGGGACGGGGCCGGGGCAGGCCGCCTGGAACCGTTCCAGCAGGCCCCGGTAGCGCAGCAGCTCCAGGATCTGCCCGCCGAGGCCACCGGCCTTGGGGGTGTCGCGGCGGTGCGGGTGCCGCTCCAGCACCAGCGGCCGCACCCCGGCCAAGCGCAGTTCGATCGCCAGCATGAGGCCGGTCGGCCCGGCCCCCACAACGATCACATCGGCGTCCGTCACCGGTCACTCTCCTCGCAGATTTCCGCCGCGTCCCCGCGCGGCCCGATCATCGGCGCCATAAAACGGGACGGTCCGTCCCGTATGGCTTTTTCAGTGTGCGGGAAGCACCTCTTCGCGTCAAACGAGGCGTCCCCTCCCGGCGAGATGCCGTCATGGCCGGCCGCCACGGGGACCGCCGTATGGGATCTCGGCCGCGCTCCTAAGACACGAGCGCCCGTCCGGGCCCGCCGAGTGGCCCGTCCGGTCGCGCTCCGCCTCACGCCGACCCCTCGCCCGGCGAGCCTCTCCGGTATAGACCAGTCGGCGTAGCCGTACCGCCTCGTTGTGAATTCGATACTTGCTGGTATAGACCGGCCCCCCGATTCCGGTTTACCTTGGCGGAGCCGTACGCGAGGGGCGCCTGCTCGCCCCTCCCAGCCGGTACGGACCAGCCCCCCATTTCCAAGGTGGTTATGACATGAACAAGAGGATCATCGGCGTGGCCGGCGCCGGCGTGGCGGCCGCGCTGGCCCTGTCCGCCTGCGGCTCGGGCAGTGGCGAGGGCGGCGGCGAGAAGGCGGCCGACGGTTCGGTGACGCTGAAGCTCGTCGCCGCCGACTACGGCGGCGGTCCCAGCTCGCCGGACGGCGGCGACAAGTTCTGGAAGGGCGTCGTCGACGAGTTCCAGGCCGCCAACCCCAAGATCAAGGTCGATGTCCAGGTCATCAACTGGAACGACATCGACAAGCAGGTCGCGACCATGGTGCAGAACGGGCAGGTGCCCGACATCCTGCAGACCGGCGACTACTCCGGCTTCGTCAAGGACGGCCTGCTGTACAAGACCGACGAGGTCCTCTCCCCCCAGACGCAGTCCGACCTGCTGACGAAGTTCGCCGACTACGGCAAGGTGGACGGCACCGCCTACGGCATCCCGTTCGTCTCCTCCGCCCGCGCCCTGTTCTACAACAAGGACCTCTTCGCCAAGGCCGGGATCTCCGATCCGCCCAAGACCTGGGACGAGCTCAAGGCCGACGCCGAGAAGCTGAAGAAGGCCGGGGTGTCCCAGCCGTTCGGCCTGCCGCTCGGCCAGGAGGAGGCGCAGGCCGAGTCGTTCCTGTGGTTCATGGGCAACGGCGGCGGCTACAAGGACGCCTCCGGCAAGTGGACGGTGAACTCCCCGCAGAACGTCGAGGCGTTCACCTTCCTCAAGGGCATGGTCGACGCCGGCCTCACCACGCCCAACCCCGGCACCAAGGACCGCAAGAAGGTCTGGGAGGACTTCGCCGCGGGCAAGGTCGGCATGGTCAACGGCGGCCCCATGTCCATCCCGATCTTCGAGAAGGGCGGCCTGACGAACTTCGGCGTGACCCCGATCGCCGGCAAGACCGGTCCGCTGGACACCACCCTCGGCGTCATGGACTGGATCATGGCCTTCAACAAGAACGGCCACAAGGAGGAGATCAAGAAGTTCTTCGACTTCTTCTACTCCTCCTCGGCCGTGCAGAAGATCAGCGACACCTACAAGCTGCTGCCGGTGACCACGTCGGGCATCGAGAAGCTCTCCTCCGACGAGAAGCTCAAGCCGTTCCTCACCGCGCTGCCCAACGCCACCTTCTACCCGTTCACCGACCCCAAGTGGTCCGAGGTGAACACGCAGATGAAGCAGACGGTCGGCAACGCCGTCACCGGTGACCCCGCCCAGGTGCTCGGCGCGATCCAGAAGGTCGCCGACGCCGGCTAGTCGTGCTGTGTTGATGGCGGCTGTGTCGATGGCGGCGCTGCGCGCCGCGGCTCGGGGCGCCCGGAGTCGGCTCCTTCCCTCCTCGCTCTGGTCGCCACGCTCCCGGCACTCGTCAGTCCAGTCGCCGACGCGCCCCTCGCGAGCTCGTCTTTCGCGAGGGGCGTGAGCGCCATCGTCACGGCGAGCCCGCCCCCCTGTTAGAAAGCAAAAGGTATGCAGCAGCAGACATCCATCCTGAAACGGGTGATCCGCGCGCTCAGCCCGCTGCCCTGGATCGGCCCGGCGGTGGTGCTGATCGGCGTGGTGGTCGTGTGGCCGGTCGTCACGATGATCCAGTCGTCGTTCATGAAGATCAGCCGGTTCGGCGTGACCCAGGGCTCCAACGGGCTGGACAACTACACCAAGCTGTTCGACGAACCCGACTTCGGCGGGGTGATGTTCCGGAGCCTGGTGTGGGTGGTGGCGGTGGTCACCCTCACCGTCCTCATCTCGCTCGCCCTGGCCCAGCTGTTCAACCAGCGCTTCCCCGGCCGCCGGATCGCCCGCTGGGCGATGATCGCGCCCTGGGCCGCGTCGGTGCTGATGACCGCGATCATCTTCAAGTGGATGCTCGACCCCGAGGTCGGCCTGATCAACATGATCCTGCACGACCTCGGCCTGCTCGACGCGCTGGGCGGCGCGGACGCCGACCCGCTCGGCCGGGCCTCGACGGCGATGCCGTGGCTGGTGGCCGTGGCGGTGTTCGTGTCGTTGCCGTTCACCACCTACGCGCTCCTGGCCGGGCTGGCCACGATCCCGGCCGACGTCTACGAGGCGGCGCGGATGGACGGCGCGTCGCGGCTGCGGATCTACTGGTCGGTCACGCTGCCGCTGCTGCGGCCGGCGCTGACCGTGGCGACGCTCATCAACGTGATGAACGTCTTCAACAGCTTCCCGATCATCTGGGCGATGACCCACGGCCAGCCGGGTTACTCGACGGCCACGTCCACGATCTTCATGTACATCCTCAAGGGGACCGACATCGGCGAGTCGGCCGCCATGTCCGTGGTGAACTTCGGCATGGTGATCGTTCTGGTGGCGATCTTCCTCAAGGTCAGCAAGTGGAAGACCGAGGTGTCCTGAAATGTCCGCCATCGAGGTTGCGTGTCCCGCGGCGGGGGCTCCGCGTTCCAGGGAGATTCGATGACCACCACCCAAGCCGCGCGCCCGGCGGCCGGCGCGACCGCCGGCCGTACCGCGTCCCGGGCTCCCGCGCGACGGCTCCCGAGGATCAGGACGGTGCTCGTCGCGGCGACGGCGTACCTGATCGCGTTCATCTTCCTCTTCCCCTACCTGGAGATGGTGCTCACCGCGCTGCGCCCGCAGGGGGAGCTGCTCAAGGCGTCCTACCTGCCGAGCGTCTTCGCCTGGGAGAACTTCACCGCCTTCTGGTCCGGCGGGCTGACGGGCAACCTGCTGGTCACGCTGCAGGTCGCGGCGAGCTCGACGGTCCTGGTGCTGCTGGTGGCGCTGCCCGCCGCCTACTACACCGCCCGGCACGCCTTCCGGGGCCGTACGGCGTTCCTGGTGCTGGTGCTGATCACCCAGATGTTCCAGCCGACCGCGCTGCTGGTCGGCATCTACCGGGAGTTCTTCCAGTTCCGCATGGTCGACTCGATCTGGTCGCTGATCCTGGTCAACGGGGGCTTCAACCTCGCCTTCGCGGTGTGGATCCTCCACGCCTACTTCTCCTCGATCCCGCGCGAGCTGGAGGAGGCGGCGTTCATCGACGGCAACGGCCGGTTCGGCGCGCTGTTCCGGATCACACTGCCGCTCGCGGCGCCCGGGGTGGTCACCGCGCTGATCTTCACGTTCATCGCCGCGTGGAACGAGTTCGTGGTCGCCCTGACGCTGACCACCACGCCGGAGCGGCAGCCGCTGACCGTGGCGCTCAACTCGTTCATCGGCCAGTACGAGGTGGACTGGCAGAACCTGTTCGCCGGATCGGTGATCGCGACGATCCCGGTCATCATCCTGTTCGCGCTGATCGAACGGAAGGTGGTGGGCGGTCTCACGGCCGGGTCCATCAAGTGACGCCCTGACGCCGGAACACCGCGCGGCCCGCGTCCCCTCGGGAAGGGGGGCGCGGGCCGCGTCGCGTTCCGGCCGGCGGCATGCCCGCGCGCACCGCGGCACCGTACGGCCCGCCGCTCCGCGGGGCCGTCACACCGTACGGCGGGGCGCGGGTCAGCGGGTGCCGCGGGGTTCCAGGACGCTGCCGATCGCGCCGGTGAACGCGCGCCAGGCGGAGCGCTCCTCGGCCAGGGCGGTGCGGCCGGAGGAGGTCAGCCGGTAGGTGCGCCGTTTGCGCCCGCCCACGACGGCCCATTCGCTGGCGAGGTATCCGGCCTGCTCCAGGCGGCGCAGCGCCGGGTAGACGGTGCCGGTCGGCACGTTCAGCGCGCCCCCGCTGCGCTCCTGGAGCGCCTCGATGATCGCGTAACCGTGCAGGGGCTCGTTCTCCAGCACCGACAGCAGCAGGGCGTCCATGTGTCCGCGGAGGGCGTCGGTGTTCACATGGCCTCCCCGGTCTTCTCCCCGGCGGGACGCGCGGGACAGGCGGAAGGCGTGGGACGTGAGGGAGGCACGGCCCTCGCGCCGTCACTCTTGTCGGCTCGCTCGCTCACTCTCGTCACCCTACCTCTCGAATAGGCATCCTACATGTAGGCGTGCTACATGTAGAGTGTCTATAGGTAGACAGACACAACAAGAGATGTGACGGAGGTGAGATCGTGGACGTGCTCGACCTGGCCCGGACCCAGTTCGCCGTGACGGGAAGCCTGCACTTCCTGTTCGTCGTGCTGACCCTCGGCCTGGCCCCCCTGGTCGCGATCATGCACACGCGGTACGCACTGACCGGCAGGCCGCTCCACGAGCGCCGGACCCGGTTCTGGGGCCAGATCTACGTGATCAACTACGCCCTGGGGATCTTCACGGGGCTGGTGATGGAGTTCCAGTTCGGCCTGAGCTGGAGCGGCCTGTCGCACTACGCGGGCGACGTCTTCGGCGCGCCGCTGGCCATCGAGACGCTCGGCGCGTTCTTCCTGGAGTCCACGTTCCTGGGCCTGTGGATCTTCGGCTGGCACCGGCTGCCGAAGTGGCTCCACGTGGCCTGCATCTGGCTGGTGACGCTGACCGCCTACGCCTCCGCACTGTGGATCATGGCGGCCAACTCGTTCCTGCAGAACCCGGTCGGCGCCGTGGAGCGGGGCGGCCGGCTGGTGCTGACCGACTTCGGGGCGCTGTTGACCAACCCGGCGCTGGCCATGTCCCTGCCCCATGTCATCGGCGCGGCCCTGTGGGCCGGCGGTTTCGTGATGATGGGCGCCAGCGCCTACCACCTGTTCCGGCGCACCGCCGACCGGGAGTTCTTCACCGGCTCGCTCCGGTTCGGCGTGATCGTCGCGTCCGTCGGCTCGCTCGTCACGGTCGGCTTCGGCTACGCCCAGTTCGGCATGCTCGGCCAGTACCAGCCGGGCAAGTTCAGCGCCGAGCCGCTGGCCGGGATGGGACTCGGCCTGATGATCCTCATCGGCCAGACGCTCCAGCTCCTGCTCGCCTTCGTGCTGCTGCCCGCCGTGTACTGGCTGCCGCGCTGGCGGTGGGCGCAGCCCCTGCTGATGGCGATGACCCCGCTGCCGTTCCTCGCCGCGATCTTCGGCTGGCTGGCCCGCGAGGTCGGCCGCCAGCCGTGGCTGATCAACAAGAGGCTGACCGTCGCCGACGCCATGTCCCCCGGCCTCACCCCCGGCATGGTCACGGCCTCGCTCATCGGGTTCGCCGGCGTGCTGGGCCTGCTGGCCGTCGTCGACTACCTCCTGATCGCCCGCGCCGTACGGCGCGGCCCCTCCTCCGTCGCCCTCGGCGCCCCCGACCCGGCCGATCCGGCCGAGCGCGCGCCCGCGCTGAGCCTCTGACCCCCGGGAAGGCACATGGACATCCTCTGGCTGGGCGTGCTCGCCCTGCTGCTGATCGGCTACTTCGCCCTGGAAGGCTTCGACATCGGCCTCGGCCTGCTGCTGCCCGTGCTGGGCCGTACCCCCCGGGACCGCGACCGGATCGTCGCCGCCATGGCGCCGTTCGTGCTGGCCAATGAGGTGTGGCTGGTGGCGGTGGCGGGCGTGCTGTTCGGCGCCTTCCCCGCGGCCGAGGGCGAGGCCCTGTTCGGCCTCTACCCGCTGGTGGTCTCCCTGCTCCTGTCGTGGATCGTGCGCGACGCCGGCCTGTGGTTCCGCCGCCGCCTCGACGGCTCCGCCTGGCGGGCGGCCTGGGACTGGGCGATCTTCGCCGGCTCGGCGGGCCTGGCGCTGAGCTGGGGCATGGCGCTGGCGGCGATCGCCGGCGGCCTGTCCGGGCCCGCGGTCGGGCTGCCCGGCCTCGGTGCCGGGCTGCTGGTGGCCGCGGCGTTCGCCTTCCACGGCTGGACGTTCGCCTCCTGGCGGCTGCCGGACGGCCCGACCGGAGCGCGCCGTACCGGAAGGGCGCTGCTGGTGTCGGCGTGCGTGGCCGCCGCGCCGGCCGCGGCGGTGGCCGCGGCGACCGCCCCGTGGCTGCTGGAGCGCGCCGCGCCGGCCGGGACGCTGGGTGTGCTCAGTGTCATAATCCTGCCGTTCACACCCCTGATGGTCGGTGCGCAAGTATGGGTGTGGCGCGCCTTCGGTCCCCGGAGCGCCGCCGACCGGATGCCGTCGTTCTTCTAGCGTCGCTCTTCTAAGGTTTCCATGCACAAGGATCTCCTACGGCTGGCGCGCGGCGAGCGGGCCGTCCGCGGGCACCTGGCCCTCTGCCTGGCCGCGGCGGTCCTCGCCGGGCTGCTCGTCCTCGCCCAGGCGGAACTGCTCGCCGGGGTGCTGTCCGGGCGGTTCGCCACCTCCGCGCTGGGGCTGCTGGCGCTGGTCGTCGCGGTCCGCGCGGCGCTCGGCCTGCTGCAGGGCGTGGCCGCCGGGCGCACCGTCGCGGGGGTGAAGACCGCGCTGCGCCACCGGCTGCTGGGCAGGCTGCGCGACATGGGCCCGGCCCGGCTGGCCGCCCACCGCTCCGGCGAGCTGGTCACGCTCACCGGCCGCGGCCTGGACGCCCTCGACCCCTACCTGTCGGGATACCTCCCCGCGGTCGCGGTGGCCGGCGTGGTGCCGGTCGCCGTACTGGTCCGGCTGTTCGCCGCCGACCTGACCAGCGCGCTGATCGTGCTGGTCACGGTGCCGCTCATCCCGATCTTCGGCGCGCTGGTCGGCATGCACACCAAGGCCGTCACCGAGCGGCAGTGGCGGGCCCTCGCCCGGCTCGGCGGCCACTTCCTGGACGTGGTCCGGGGCCTGCCCACGCTGCGGGCCTTCGGCCGGGCCCGCTACCAGGCCGAGGTGATCGCGAGGGTGGCCGACGCCCACCGCGCCGCGACGATGCGCACCCTGCGGGTGGCGTTCCTGTCGTCGCTGGTGCTGGAGCTGGCGGCGTCGCTGTCGCTGGCGCTGGTCGCCGTGCCGGTGGGCCTGCGGCTGCTGTCGGGGTCGCTGGACCTGTCGGCCGCGCTGCTGGTGCTGCTGCTGGCGCCGGAGGCTTATCTGCCGCTGCGCGTCATGGGCAACAAGTTCCATGCGGCCATGGAGGGGGTCGCCGCGGCCGACGAGGCGTTCGCCGTACTGGACGAGCGGGCCGATCCCCCGGCGGAGGAACGGGCGGAGCAGCGCCCTGCGGCCGGCGCGGGCTCCGGGAACGGCGCGGGCTCCGGGAACGGCGCGACCATCGGTACGGTGACCGGCGCGGGCGCGATGGACCGCGTGAGGGCGGAGAACGGCGCGGACGGCGCGGACGGCGGCGCGGCGCCGGAGATCCGGCTGGAGAACGTCACCGTACGCTACCCGGGCCGCGAGGACGCGGCGCTGGAGGACGTCTCGCTGGTGATCGCGCCCGGCGAGCGGGTCGCGCTGGTCGGTGAGAGCGGCGCGGGCAAGAGCACGCTGCTGCATCTGCTGCTCGGGTTCGTCGAACCCGCCTCGGGCCGGGTCCTCGTGGACGGCGTCGAACTCCACGGGCTCCGCGAGCCCCGGGCCGGCGAGCCCGCGGAGCTCGCGGAAGACGGGAACCGCGCGGAACCGGCGGGGCTTCCAGGGCTCATGGGGCTCGACGCCTGGCGGGCCCGGCTGGCGTTCGTGCCGCAGCGGCCGCACCTGTTCGCCGCGTCCGTGGCCGACAACATCCGGCTCGGCGCCCCCGGCGCGACGGACGCCGAGGTCCGGGCCGCGGCCCGCGCCGCGCACGCCGACGAGTTCGTCTCCGCGCTGCCCGAGGGCTACGGCACGGTGCTGGGCGAGCGCGGGGCGAACCTGTCGGCCGGGCAGCGCCAGCGGGTCGCGCTCGCCCGGGCGTTCTGCCGCCCGTCGGCCGGCCTGCTGCTGCTCGACGAGCCGACGGCCCGGCTCGACGGCCGCAGCGAGGCCGCCGTGGTGGCCGCGACCCGGGAGCTGGCCGAGGGCCGCACCGCGGTGATCGTGGCCCACCGGCCCGCGATGATCGACATCGCCGACCGGGTGATCAGGATCGCCGACGGGCGCGTGGTGGCCGCCGCCCCGGCCGGGGAGGCGCGATGAGCCGGCGGGACGAGGAGCGGGAGGACACGGCGGTGGACCGGGACGACACGGGCCGGGACGACACGGGCCGGGACGACACGGTCGCCACGGCGCGGACCGGAGGGACCGCGCCCCTGGAGGACACCGCGACGGTACGGGCCGGCGGGGGGACCGCCGTCCGGGCGAAGGCGCCGGTACGGCCCGGCAGGCGGCTGGCCCTGGCCGCGGCGGCCGGCGCGGCGGCGGAGCTCGCCGGGCTCGGGCTGATCGGCTCGGCGGCGTGGCTGATCACCCGGGCGGCCGAGCAGCCGCCGCTGGCCGCGCTGAGCGTGGCGATCGTGGGGGTGCGGGCGTTCGCGACCACCCGGGGCGTCCTGCGCTACGGCGAGCGTCTGGCCGGGCACGACGTGGCGCTGCGCGCCCAGGCCACGACCCGGGAGCGGCTCTACGAGGCGCTCATCCCCGCCGGGCTGCCCGGACGGCGCGGCGCGGACCTGCTCAGCCGGATGGTGGACGACACCGACGCCGCCCAGGACCTGCTGGTGCGCGTCCTGCTCCCGGCGGCGGCGGCGCTGGTGACCACGCTCGCCGCCGTGGTGCTCGCCGCGTTCCTGCTCCCGGCGGCGGCCCTGGCGCTGCTGGCCGGGCTGGCGGTGGCCGGGGCGCTGATCCCGGCCGGCACCGCCGCCGCGGCGCGCCGCTGGGCGGAGCGGATCGCCCCGGCCCGCGCCGACCTGGCCGCCCGGGTCGCCGACCTGGTGCACGGCTCGGCCGACCTCGCGGCCTACGGCGCCGGGGACCGGGCGCTCTCGGCCTGCGCCGAGGCGGACGCCCGTCTGGCCCGGCTGGAGCGCCGCCAGGCGCGGGGAACGCGCTGGCCACCGGTGCGGGCGTGCTCACCCAGGGCCTCACCGTGCTGGCCGTCGTGCTGGTCGCCCGGGGCGCCGGGACGGGCCCGGTCGCCACGGCGGTGCTCGCGCTGACCGCGCTGGTGGCCTTCGAGCCGGTGCTGCCGATGGCCGCGGCCGGGGAGCGGCTGACCGGGGTGCTGGCCGCCCTGCGCCGTCTGCGGGAGATCCGCGCGACTCCGCCGGCCGTCGCCGAGCCGGCCCGGCCCCGCCCCGTCCCGGCGGGCCCGCCGGCCGTCGAGGTCTCCGGCCTGGTGGTCCGGCACGGCGACGGCCGCGCCCCCGCGCTCGACGGCGTCAGCCTGACCCTCACCCCCGGCAGGCGCGTCGCCCTGGTCGGCCCCAGCGGGGCCGGCAAGAGCACGCTGCTCTCGGCCCTGATGCGCCTGGTGGAGCCGGAGTCCGGCGTGGTCCGGCTGAACGGGACCGACATCCGCGAGCTGGCCTCCGACGACGTCCGCGCGGTGATGACGGGCCTCACCCAGGACCCGTACGTGTTCCGGGCGTCGCTGCGCGACAACCTGCTGCTGGCAGGCCCCGAGGCCGGCCCGGACGAGCTGGCGGAGGCGGTACGGCGGGCCCGCCTGGACCGGTGGGTGGAGCGGACCGGCTGGGACACCGTCCTCGGCGAGGACGCCCGGACGGTGTCCGGCGGGCAGCTCCAGCGGCTGGCGCTGGCGCGGGCCCTGCTGCACGACCCGCCGGTGCTGCTGCTGGACGAGCCCGCCGAGGCGCTGGACACCGAGACGGCCGAGGCGCTCATGGCCGACCTGCTGGACGCCACGCGGGGCCGTACGACGCTGCTGGTCACGCACCGCCTGCACGGGCTGGAGCAGGTCGACGAGATCGTCGTCCTGGAGAACGGCCGGGTGACGCAGCGCGGCACCCACGACGAGCTGGTGGGCGTCCCCGGCTACTACGGCGACCTGTGGCGGTCGGAGGAGATGGTCTCCCGCCGCTGAGGCACCCGGCCGGATCTTCCCGGCGAATCCGGCCACGGGAGTTGAGTTTGCGACGCAATCCGGTTTACAGTTCAAACCACAAGGTTTGCGTCACAAACTTGTTTATCCCTCGAAGGGGCACCGTGGACGACGACGAGCGGGCGCTGAGCCCGCAGGAGATGCTCCGGCTCATCGAGCAGCAGGAGACGGCCGCCGCCGAGCGGTTCGTCCCCGACCCGGTGCCGCACTTCCTGGCCTGGGGTGTGGCCTGGCTGGCCGGGTTCGGCGCGCTGTTCCTGCACTACGGCCTGTCCGGCAGGCCGTACGCGCCGGTGCCGTTCTGGGTGGCCCTGACGGTGCTGTGGGTGCTGACGGCCGCCGCGATGGTGATCAGCGCGGCCACCATGTGGCAGCTGCGCAGCCCGGTGCGCGGGCCGTCCCAGGAACGCGGCACGATGTACGGCCTGGCCTGGGCCATGGGCTTCCTCGGCGTGTGGACGGTGGGCATCCGGTTCGGCCAGCAGCTTCCCGAGGCCGAGACCGGCCTGCTGTGGGCCGGCCTGTCCATGATGACGGTCGCCATGCTCTACGTGGCGGGCGGCGCCGTCTGGCACGAGCGGACGATGTTCCTCTTCGGGGTCGGCATGGCCGTGCTCAACGCGGTTGGCGTGATGGCCGGTCCCGGCTGGCACGCGCTGCTGATGGCGGCGGGCGGCGGAGGCGGATCGATCGTGGCAGGCCTGCTGCTGCGGCGGATGAGGCGGAGATGACCCGCGGCCTCGACCCGGTGATCCACGCGCCGGCCCGGCTGCGGGTGGTCGCCACGCTCAACGCCCTCCGCGAGGGCGACACCGTCACCTTCCCCGGCCTGCGCGACCTCCTCGACATGACGGCCGGCAACCTCTCGGTGCACCTCGGCAAGCTGGAGGACGCCGGGTACGTCGAGATCACCAAGACCCACCGGGGCCGCACCCCCGTCACCTACGTCGCCCTCACCCGGCGGGGCCGCCTGGCCTTCGAGGACTACACCGCCGAGATCCGCGCGCTGCTCGACGCCGCGGCACCGCCCGCCGAAGGCTGACGCACCTCCCCGACTCCCCCACGACATGAAAGGCCCCATGATGGAGACGCTGGCGCGCGCCATCGAGGTCACCCGCCGCTACGGCAGCGTGACGGCCCTGGACGGGGTGTCGCTCGACATCCGCCAGGGCGAGCTGGTCGGACTGCTCGGCCCCAACGGCGCGGGCAAGTCCACCCTGATCAACCTGTTCGCCGGGCTGCGCAGGCCCCACTCGGGCCGGGTCGAGCTGTTCGGCGGCTCCCCCGCCGACCCCGTACGGCGCCGCGACATCGGCGTCACCCCGCAGGAGACCGGGCTTCCGTCGACCCTGCGGGTCCGCGAGGTGGTCGACTTCGTCACCGCCCACTACCCGCGCGGCGCCGCCCGCGGGGAGCTGCTGGAGCGGTTCGGGCTGACCGGGATGGAGCGCCGGCAGATCGGCGGGCTGTCGGGCGGCCAGAAACGGCGGCTCGCGGTGGCGCTGGCCTTCGCCGGGAACCCGCGGCTGGTCTTCCTCGACGAGCCGACCACCGGCCTGGACGTCGAGGCGCGCCGGGCGCTGTGGGACGCAGTCCGGGACTTCCACGCCGGCGGGGGCACCGTGGTGCTCACCAGCCACTACCTGGAGGAGGTCGAGGCGCTGGCCGAGCGGGTCGTGGTGGTCGACCGGGGCAGGGTCCTGGCCGACGACACCGTGGCCGCGGTCCGGGACATCGCCGGGATGCGCCACGTCACGCTGACCGCCGGGGAGCTGCCCGACCTGCCCGGCGTCGTACGCGCCGAGCGGGACGGCTCCCGCGTCCTGCTGCTCACCGCCGACGCCGACGCGCTGGTCCGGGCACTGGTCCGGGCCGACGTCCCCTTCACCGGGCTGGAGATCCGTCCCACCTCCCTGGAGGAGGCGTTCCTGACCATCACCGCCCACGAGCCCCAGGCGGCCTGAACCCCCTCCGCGGGCCCGGCCACGGTTCCCTCGCGCCCCCGGCGCGCCGCCCCGCCGGCCCGTTCCCGGCCCGTTCCCGGCCCCTCCCCGGCTCTCACGCTCCCGAGAAAGGGACGCCCCCATGTCGCTCCTCCTGACCCACACCAAGTACCGGTTCCTGGAGACCATCCGGGTCCCGATCGCGGTGGTCGGCAACACCTTCTTCCCCTCGGCCTCGATGCTGTTCTTCGTCGTCCCGTTCACCGGGGAGGACCCGCTCTTGGCCACCCTCGCCACCGGGTCGATGATGACGTTCTCGGTGATGTCCACCGCCCTGTTCACGCACGGCCTCGGGGTCGCCGACGACCGCGCCCAGCCGTGGGACCCGTACACGCGCACCCTCCCGGCGGGCCCGTGGCCGAGGTTCGGATCCAACATCCTCAACGGGCTGATCATGACGCTGCTCGGCATCCTGCCGGTGCTCGTCATCGCCGCCACGCTCACCGAGGCGACCGTGACCCCGGCGCAGCTGCTGCTCGGCCTGGGCGCGCTGCTCGTCGCGTCGATCCCGTTCACCCTGATCGGCCTGTTCGTCGGCTACCTGCTGCCGGCCAAGGCCGCGATCGCGGTCGTCCAGCTCGTGCTGCTGCCGATGGCGGTGGGCGGCGGCCTGCTGATGAGCCCGACGGACCCGCCCGCCTTCATCGCGGCCGTCGCCCCCTTCCTGCCCACCCGGGGCGGGGCCGAGCTGGTCTGGGCGGCGGTCGGCGGGCCCGCGCCCCGGGCGCTTCCCCTGGTCATGCTCGCGGTGTGGACCGTGGTGGCCGGGGCGCTGGCCGTCTGGGCCTACCGCCGCGACGAGGGCCGCCGCTTCTCCTGAGGCGGCCGCGTCGCCCCGGCCCTCCGCGGGCTCCCGCACCGTGAGAACGAGGACGTGCCGCCGGATCCCCTCCGTCCGGCGGCACGTCCTTCTCCAGGAAGCGAGCAGCATCCGTCCCCGGGCTTTCCCGCCGGGCCGTACGGCGGCGCGTGCCGCCGCACGGTCCGGGCCGGGCCGTACGGCGGGCCGGCGCGGCGGGAGGTCAGGAGGTGGTGGTCTTCTCCTCCAGGGTCACCCGGACGTTCTGCTCGCGGCCGTCGCGGAGGTAGGTGAGCGACACCTCCTGGCCCGGCTTGAGGCCGCGCACCGCGCCGACCACCGTGTCGGGGCCGTCGACCGCGGTGCCGCCGATCTTGGTGATGACGTCGCCCTGCTTGATCCCGGCCTTCTGCGCGGGGCTGTCCGCGGTGACCTGGGCGACGAGGGCGCCGGTCGTGTCGCCGGTGGCCTGGGCGAGGTTCACGCCGAGGAAGGCGTGGGAGACCTTGCCGCTCTTGATGAGCTGGTCGGCCACCTGCTTGGCGGTGTTGATCGGGATCGCGAAGCCGACGCCGATGTTTCCGTCGCCGCCGTTGGTGGCGATGGCCGAGTTGATGCCGACGAGCTGGCCGCGCGTGTCGACCAGCGCGCCGCCGGAGTTGCCGGGGTTGATCGCGGCGTCGGTCTGGATCGCGTGGCCGATCGTGGTGGGTCCGCTCTCGGCCCGCTGCTGCTGTCCGCCGCCCCAGCCACCGCCCCAGCCGGGCGGGAGCTGCGGCTGCTGCTGCTGTCCGCCGACGGTCACCGTACGGTCCAGGGCGCTGACGATGCCGGCGGTGACCGAGCCGGACAGGCCCAGCGGGCTGCCGACGGCGAGCACGGAGTCGCCCACCTTGAGTTTGTCGCTGTCGCCGAGCGACGCGGCGGTGAGGCCGGAGACGCCGTTCGCCTTGATGACCGCCAGGTCGGTGGCCGGGTCGGTGCCGACGATCCGCGCGGTGGCGGTCTTGCCGTCGCTGAACTTGACGGTCACCTCGCCGCCCTGCCCGCCGGCCTCGACCACGTGGTTGTTGGTCAGGATCATGCCGTCCGCCGTCAGCACCACGCCCGATCCCTCGCCGCTCCCGCCGGCGGCCTTGACCTGGATGGACACCACCGACGGCTGGACCGCCGCGGCGACGTCGGCGACCGTGGTCACGTTGCCCGCCGGAGCGGCCAGCGGCGCCGACACCGCGGCCGGCGCGGTCGCGGGGCCGTCGCCGAAGGAGGCCGTGGCGACGGAGCCGACCACGCCGCCCCCGACGGCCGCCACGGCCAGCGCCAGTCCCGCGCCGATCTTCTGCGCGGCGGTGAGCCGCGTCCGCTGGGCGGGGACGGCCCCGGGCGCCGGGGCGGTGAGCGCCTCCGGCACCGGGTGGATCAGCGTCGGCTGCGGGTCGGCGGGCCTGGAGGCGGCGAAGCCTCCCGCGCGCGGCGGCACCTTGCCGAACTGGCTCCACCCGGTCGCATCGGCCGGGGTGGTGTCCTGCCCATCCTTGTTCGGTTCCATGTCTTGATCCCCCAACTCCTCGCGTCGCCCATGCCGAGCCGGGGCGGCGACCGCTGACTCCAGTGCCTCCAAAGATGCCGGAGAGGGTGTAAGACCAGGTTAAGAGGATGATCGGGAAAGAAGCGCTCTTCTCACGCGGCCTTTATGCGCCGTGGTCAGCGGGCCCGGCGCACTCCGGATTTCCGTGACGGATCTCACGCCGGACCGGGCCGGGCCGTGCCGGAGCGGGCGCGAGGGCGGCCGTACGGGGGCGGACCGGGTGAAGGCCGGGCCGTGTGACGGCGCGCGTCAGGGCCGGGCGGGCCAGTACTCGTCGCGCAGCAGGCGCTTGTAGAGCTTGCCGGTGGGGTGGCGGGGCAGTTCCTCGCGGAAGTCCACCGACTTCGGGCACTTGTACGACGCGAGCCGCTCCCGGCAGTAGGCGATCAGCTCCGCCTCCAGCGCGGGACCGGCCAGGTCCATCGAGACCGGCGAGACGACGGCCTTGACCTGCTCGCCCATCTCCTCGTCGGGGACGCCGAAGACCGCGACGTCCGCGACCTTCGGATGGACCGACAGGACGTTCTCCGCCTCCTGCGGGTAGATGTTCACCCCGCCGGAGATGATCATGTAGGAGCGGCGGTCGGTCAGGTAGAGGAAACCGTCCTCGTCGAGGTGGCCGATGTCGCCGAGGGTGGTCCAGCCCCTGCCCCGGGGGTCGCGTGACGCCCGCGTCTTGGCATCGTCGCCGTGGTAGACGAACTGCGGCCCGTCGGAGAAGTAGACGGTGCCGTGCTCGCCCGGCGGCAGCTCCTCCCCCTCCTCGTCGAGGATGCGCACGGTGCCGAGCAGGGCGCGGCCGACCGTGCCCGGGTGCTTGAGCCAGTCCTCGGAGCCGACGTGCAGGAAGCCGTTGCCCTCGGTGCCCGCGTAGTACTCGTGGATGATCGGCCCCCACCATTCGATCATCTGCTCCTTGACCGGGATCGGGCAGGGGGCGGCGGCGTGGATGGCGCACCTCATCGACGACAGGTCGTAGCGGGCCCGGGTCCCGGCGGGCAGCTTGAGCATCTTGATGAACATGGCCGGCACCCACTGCGAGTGGGTCACGCCGTACTGCTCGATGAGCGCGAGGGCCCGCTCGGGGTCGAACCTCTCCATGACCACGACCGTCGCGCCGAGCCGCTGGAAGGTCATGCAGTACCGCAGCGGGGCGGCGTGGTACAGCGGGGCCGGGGAGAGGTAGACGCTGTCGGCCGACGGCGCGAACAGCAGCCGCACGAGCTGCAGCAGGCCCCCGGGCGCGTCCAGCGGCGCCTTGGACAGGACGGGTTCGACGCCCTTGGGACGGCCGGTGGTGCCCGAGGAGTAGAGCATGTCCGCGCCCTGGCACTCGTCGGCGATGGGAGTGGGCGGGTGCGCCGCCACCGCCTCCTCGTAGGAGACGAATCCCTCCGCCCCCTCCGGGACGCCGTCGAGCATGAGCCGCAGCTCGACCTTCGGGGTCAGGGCGGTGACGGAGGCGGCCACGTCGGCCAGGGAGGCCGAGGAGATGAAGACCCGCGCCCCGCAGTTGTCGACGATGTAGGCCAGCTCGTCGGTCCGCAGCCGGGAGCTGATCGCCGTGTAGTAGAGACCCGACCGGTGGGCGGCCCAGGCGATCGTCAGGAACAGCGGGTGGTTCTCCAGGATGAAGGCGATGTGGTCGCCCGGCCGCAGCCCCGCGGCCCGGAGGAGGTGGGCCAGCCGGTTGGACTCCTCGTCCAGCTCACGGTAGGTGACGACCCGCCCCGAGTCGGCCATGATCACGGCGGGCTTGTCCGGCGAGGTGGCGGCGATCGCTCCCGGGTGCATGCAACCGAACATTACTCTGCCGGTTGCCGGGTGAGAAGAGACGGCCGGGCCGCGGTCCCGGAGGTTCGGGACCGCGGCCCGGCCGCGCGGCACGCGGGGTGCGCGGCCGTACGGGGAGCGCCGTCAGGCGGGGTGCGCGGGCCCCGTACGGACCGCACGATCGCGCACGGGCGCGGGGTCAGGAGGCGGGGATGACCGCGCCCTTGTACTGCTGCTCGATGAACTGCTTCACCTCGGGACCGGCGAGCAGCTTGGCGAGCTTGACCACGCGCGGGTCCTTCTCCTTGCCCGCCGCCACGACCAGGCCGTTGGCGTAGGGGTTGTTCTCGGCCTTCTCCAGCACCAGCGCGTTCTCGGCCGGCGTCAGACCGGCCTCCAGGGCGTAGTTGCCGTTGATGACGGCGGCGTCCACGTCGTCCAGCGAGCGGGGCAGCTGCGCGGCCTCCAGCGGCTGGAACTTCAGGTTCTTGGGGTTGCCGGTCACGTCCCGCTCGGTGGCCGCGGTGCCGGCGCCCTCCTTCAGGGTGATCACGCCGTTGTCGGCGAGCAGCTTCAGCGCCCGGCCGAGGTTGGTGGCGTCGTTGGGCACGGCGACGGTCGCGTTCGAGCCCAGCGCGTCCAGGCTGGTGATCTTCTTGGAGTACAGGCCCAGGGGCTCCAGGTGGACCGGCTGCAGGAAGGTCAGCTTGGTGCCCTTGGAAGCGTTGAAGTCGTCCATGTAGGGCTTGTGCTGGAAGAAGTTGGCGTCGAGCTGGCCGTCGTCGAGCTGGACGTTCGGCTGGACGTAGTCGGTGAACTCGACGATCTGGAGGTTCAGGCCCTCCTTGGCGGCGAGCTTGTCCTTGACGAACTTCAGGATCTCGGCGTGCGGGACCGGGCTGGCGCCGACCTTGAGGACGTCGGAGGCCGAGGACGTGCCTCCGTCGCCGGACCCGGACCCGGACGAGCCCGAGCCGCAGGCGGCCAGGGCCAGGGTCAGCGCGATGATCGCGGAGACGATGCCGAAGAGCTTGCGCATGGTGTGCTTCCTTGTTGATACGGCGTCCGGCGGCCCGCTCGCGGCGGGGCCTCCGGGAGACGGAGAAAGAGGTCCTCCGGGAGCGGCCCCGCCCGCGGCGGGACCCCCCGGGGGGCGGAAAAGGGCGTGGAGAGGCGCTGGGACAGGTCAGCGACGGGCCAGGCGGCGGGCGACGAAGTCGCCCAGCATCTGGCCGAGCTGCACGATGACGATCAGGACGACGACGGTGACGATCATCAACGGGGTCTCGAAACGCTGGTAGCCGTAGCGGATGGCCAGGTCGCCCAGCCCTCCGCCGCCGATGGCGCCGGCCATCGCCGAGTAGGAGATCAGCGCGACGACGGTCACCGTGAGACCCGCGACCAGGCCGGGCATCGCCTCCGGCAGCAGGACCTTCCCGACGATCGTCGTACGGCTCGCACCCATCGCCTGGGCGGCCTGCACCTTGTCGTCGCCGACCTCGCGCAGGGCGGTCTCCACCAGCCGGGCGAAGAACGGCGCGGCGCCGAGGGTCAGCGGGACCACCGAGGCGGTGGTCCCGATGGTGGTGCCGACGATCATCCGGGTCAGCGGGATCACCGCGATCATCAGGATGATGAACGGCAGCGACCGGCCGATGTTGACCACCAGCCCGAGCACCCGGTTCAGCGGCGTGGAGGGCAGCAGCCCGCCGCGGTCGGTGACGACCAGCGCGACGCCGAGCGGCAGCCCGATCAGCACGGTGAACAGCGTGGACCAGGCGACCATCTCGGCGGTCTGCCCGGTCGCCTCCCACAGCAGGGGAGCCATCTCGTCCCAGGTCATCGGGCTTCCTCCACCAGCAGGCCGCGCTCGGTCAGGTGGGCGAGGGCGGCTTCCCGCCCGCCGCCGGTGAGGTGCACGCGCAGCCGTCCGGCCGCGACCCCGGCGACCTCCTCCAGCGCCCCGCCGAGGATGTTGACGTCCACGTCGAACTTGCGGACCACCTGCGAGATCACCGGCTCGCCGGCCTGTCCGGCGAAGGTGATCGTGACGGCGCCGGGTTCGGCCGGGGGAAGCGGGAACAGCTCCTCGGTCAGCCGGGATCCCGGCCGGGCGAGCAGGTCGGGGATGGCCCCGGACTCCTGGATCCGGCCGTCCTTCATGATGGCGGCCGAGTCGCAGATCGACTTGACGACGTTCATCTCGTGGGTGATCAGCAGGATGGTCAGGCCGAGCTCGCGGTTGAGGCTCTTCAGCAGGGCGAGGATCGACTGGGTGGTGGCCGGGTCGAGAGCCGAGGTGGCCTCGTCCGACAGCAGCACCGCGGGCCTGCCCGCCAGCGCGCGGGCGATGCCGACGCGCTGCTTCTGGCCGCCGGACAGCTGCCCGGGGTGCGCCTTCGCCTTGTCGGCCAGGCCCACCAGCTCCAGCAGCTCGGCGACGCGCCGGGCGCGCTCGGCCCGGCCGACCTTCATGACCTCAAGGGGGAACGCGACGTTCCCGGCGACCGTGCGGGAGGACATCAGCGCGAAGTGCTGGTGCACCATCCCGATCCCGCGGCGGGCCAGGCGCAGCTCGCCCTCCCCCAGCGCGGTCAGCTCCCGGCCGGCCACGGTCACCGTGCCCTCGGTGGGCCGTTCCAGCAGGTTCACGCAGCGCAGCAGGGTGCTCTTGCCCGCGCCGCTGCGGCCCAGCACACCGAAGATCTCACCGTCGCGGACCCGGAGGTCGACGCCGTCGACGGCGACCACCTCGCGTCCACGATCCCGGTAGACCTTGCGCAGGCCTGACACGTCGATCACAGCTGTGAATCCCCCAAACGGATGTCGAAAAAAGGACGTCGAGCGGGGGAAGGGCTAGCGGGTGCCCGGGTGGAAGGGCAGGTGGCTCAGGCGGCGCAGAACGAAACGGTCCGCGGGGCAGGTCATGGTGGGAGCCTTCGTGAAGTCGCGAAGAGGACGGGGCGGGGCGGGGTCAGCGCGCGGAGCGGGTCCGGCGCATCTCACACATGCACATGCCGCGACACGACCCTCGGTTCGTCGAGGTCGGCGCGGCACGGCGGGTCGTCTTCACGTCCGCGTCAACACATGCCCTCGAAACCCTATTCCTGATATTTCATGTGATTCAGGTCACTTTACCGAAATAGGGCTGACCAGGGAGAACGGGCGAAGCGGCCTCCCGGGACTCTCCGGGGGCCGCGCGGCGTGCCGTTCGCGCATCACCCGGCCTTCCCGAAGACCGCGCGGCGCGCCGCCTGCTCAGACGTGGCGGTAGGGGTCGCGCAGCGGGACCGCCCGCGCGGCGAAGGCGTCCTTGATCTCCTGCATCCGCGGGCCGGGCGCGTAGAAGCGCCCCTTGGTCTCACCGTACGGCCGCAGCCACCCTCCGGCCGCCAGGTCGCGCAGGTCCCTGGCCGCCTGGCCCTGGCTGAGCGCCTCGTCGGCCTGGTACCGGCTGCGGCGCAGCCGCCGGTTGACGAACACCTCGTAGAGCGCGGAGACGGTCCGCGGGTTCAGCCCGTCGGCGTCGACCCGCTCTTCCAGCATCGTCCACACCTCCCCCGCCTCGGCCAGCCGCCGCCCGACCTGCTGGGCCTGGAGGTGGTGGGCTCGCAGGCAGAACCGCACCCAGGGCAGCGTGTCGCCGTGCGGGTTCCACCGGCCGCCCTGCCCTTGGGCCAAGGCGTCGTAGTAGTCGTACGTGGCCCTCCCCTGGCCCAGCCACTCCTCGATGGAGGAGAACTCCGGGGTGGTGATCTGGTCGCGGCCGAGCACCAGCGTCTGCAGCGCCCGGGACATCCGGCCGTTGCCGTCGCGCCAGGGGTGGATGCTCACCAGGTTGAAGTGGGCCATGGCCGCCCGCACGTAGCTCGGCGCGTCGAGGTCGCCCGAGTTGAGCCAGCCGGTCAGCTCCTCCAGCAGCTCCGGCACCTCCTCGGCGTCCGGGCCCTCGTAGACGACCTCGCCGGTGGCCGTGTTGCGGACGTAGATGCCGCCGGGCCGTACGGCGCCCGGGGTCTTGTCCACGTGGTGGCCGATCATCATGAAGTTGAGCGCGTGGAGCAGGCCGGTGTCGAACCGGAACGCCCGGGTGTGGGAGAGGATCCGGATGTAGGTGAGCGCCTGCTGGTAGCCGGCGATCTCCCTGGCCACCGTGGCGGGGGTCTCCAGCGGGTCCTCACCGGCCATGATCGACTCGATGTCCTCGACGCTGGCGCGGTAGCCCTCGATGGAGTTGGACCCCTGGATGGCCAGGGCCTGGAGGTGGCGCCGGAGTCTTCCGTCCCAGCGGTGGGTCTCGGCGAGACGATACTTCAGGTCACGCCGCATCTCCTCGATCTCGCCGAGGACCTTGTCGTCGATGGCCTCCAGGCGAGGTGTGCCGTACAGCATGCGTTCATGACAGCATGGACGGAACATCCGTTCAAGCGAATGAATGATTCGTCCATTTATGTCCTTCGGGGAGCCGGCCGGGCCGGTGAGCGGCCTCTGGTCGGCTCACCGCCCGGAACGGCGAACGGCCCGCCCCCCGGAGGGCGGGCCGTTCGTCACGGGGGCGGCCGGTCAGGCCGCGCGCGGCCGGTCGGATCACGTGTGACCGGCCGGACCGCGTGAGCCGGATCAGGCCGCGGCGCGGTCGGCGACCTTGGCCGGGGTGAGCGCGATCTCCAGGACCTCCCGCACGTCGCTGACCGCGTGGATGGTCAGCTCGTCGCGCACCGCCTGGGGGACGTCGTCCAGGTCGGGCTCGTTGCGGGCCGGGATCAGCACGGTGGTGATGCCCGCCCGGTGGGCGGCCAGCAGCTTCTGCTTGACCCCGCCGATCGGCAGCACCCGGCCGGTGAGGGAGACCTCACCGGTCATCGCCACGTCGCTCCTGACCTGGCGGCCCGACAGCAGCGAGGCCAGGGCCGTGATCAGGGTGACGCCGGCCGACGGGCCGTCCTTGGGCACGGCGCCGGCGGGGAAGTGGATGTGCACCGAGCGGTCCTTGAGGGAGGACACCGGCAGCTCCAGCTCCGCGCCGCGCGAGCGCAGGTAGGACAGGGCGATCCTGGCCGACTCCTTCATGACGTCGCCGAGCTGGCCGGTCAGGGTCAGGCCGGTGTCGCCGGTCTCCGGGTCGGCCAGCGACGCCTCCACGTACAGGACGTCGCCGCCGGCTCCGGTGACCGCCAGGCCGGTGGCCACGCCGGGCACCGCCGTACGCTGGCGGGACTCCGGGAGCGAGGACTCCGGCACGTGCCGCGGGCGGCCGAGGTAGGGGACGAGGTCCGTGACCGTCACCGGCAGCTCCCCGGCGCCGAGCGCGACGTTGGCGGTCACCTTGCGCAGGACCCGGGCGATCGAGCGCTCCAGGGACCGCACGCCGGCCTCCCGGGTGTACTCGCCGGCCAGCCGGCGCAGCGCGTCCTCGCCGATGACGACGTCCTCGGCGGTCAGGCCGGCCTTGTCGAGCTGGCGGGGCAGCAGGTGGTCCCGGGCGATGGCGACCTTCTCGTCCTCGGTGTAGCCGTCGAGGGTGACGATCTCCATGCGGTCCAGCAGCGGGCCGGGGATGGCCTCCAGCACGTTGGCCGTCGCCAGGAACAGCACGTCGGACAGGTCGAGCTCGACCTCCAGGTAGTGGTCGCGGAAGGTGTGGTTCTGCGCCGGGTCGAGCACCTCCAGCAACGCGGCGGTGGGGTCGCCGCGGTAGTCGGAGCCGACCTTGTCCACCTCGTCGAGCAGCACGACCGGGTTCATCGAGCCGGCCTCGCGGACGGCGCGGACGATCCGGCCGGGCAGCGCGCCGACGTAGGTGCGGCGGTGGCCGCGGATCTCGGCCTCGTCGCGGACGCCGCCGAGGGCGACGCGGACGAACTTGCGGCCCATCGCGCGGGCCACCGACTCGCCGAGGGAGGTCTTGCCCACCCCGGGAGGTCCGGCCAGCGCCAGTACGGCGCCGCTGCGGCGCCCACCGACGACCCCGAGGCCCTGGGCGGCGCGGCGGCCGCGGACGGCGAGGTACTCGATGATGCGGTCCTTGACGTCGTCGAGGCCGGTGTGGTCGGCGTCGAGGACGGCGCGGGCCGCGGCGATGTCGTACGAGTCCTCGGTCCGGGTGTTCCACGGGATGTCAAGGACGGTGTCGAGCCAGGTGCGGATCCAGCCGGTCTCCGGGGACTGGTCGGAGGTCCGCTCCAGCTTGTCGACCTCCTTCAGCGCGGCATCGCGCACCTTCTCGGGCAGGTCGGCGGCCTCGACGCGGGCGCGGTAGTCCTCCTCCTCGGTCTCCGGGGAGGAGCCGTTGAGCTCCGACAGCTCCTTGCGGACGGCGGCGAGCTGCTGGCGCAGCAGGAACTCGCGCTGCTGCTTCTCCATGCCCTCCTGGACGTCCTTGCGGATCGTCTCGGCGACGTCGAGCTCGGCGAGGTGCTCGCGCGCCCACTCGACCAGCTTGGCCAGCCGGTCCGCCGGGTCGGCGGTCTCGAGGATCTCGGCCTTGCGCGGGGTGCCCAGCCAGGGGGCGTAGCCGGAGCTGTCGGCCAGGACCGACGGGTCGTCCATCTGGTTGACGGCGTCGACGACCTGCCAGGCGCCCCGCTTCTGCAGGATGGTGGTGGTCAGCGCCTTGTACTCCTTGGCCAGCTCGGCTGCGCGCTCGCCCGCCGGGACGGCCTCGATGACGGTGGCCTGCACCCACAGCGCGGCACCGGGGCCGGTCGTGCCCGCGCCGACGCGCACGCGGTCGACGCCGCGCACCACGGCGGCGGGCTCGCCTCCGGGCAGCCTGCCGACCTGCTCGACGACGGCCTTGACGCCGACGGAGCCGTAGCGGCCGTCGATGCGGGGAACGAGCAGGACCTGTCCCTTGTTGTCGGTCAGTGCCTGAGCCGCGTCGATCGCGGCCCGGACCTCGGCCTCGGACAGATCCAGCGGGACCACCATTCCCGGCAGCACGACCTGGTCGTCGAGCGGGAGAACCGGGAGGATCAAGCTCTCACTCATGCGCACTCCAAGGGTTGAGTTATACCGACTCAATTAATGAGAGCGGCTATATGTTCCCGGGATTGAGCGTGTTCGCCGTGAGCGATCGTAATTCTGTAATCGACGCCTCCGGGCAAGCTTCCGGACGGGCTCCCGGGCGGGCTTCCGGAGGGATCACTCCCGGGCGGGCTTCCGGAGGGATCACTCCCGGGTGGGACGATAGGCATCACCCCACGGTGGGACGGAACGCATCACTCCTGGGTGGGACGCCGGCCGCCCGCGCTCCCCCTAGGCTGGGCCGATGCCCCCGCGTGACGCTCTCTCCCGGCTTTCCCGGCCGCTGGTCCGCGCCCTGGTGAAGGGAGAGCCCGGCCCGCCGTTCCCCCGCTCACGGCGCCTGAGGTTCCGGACGCCGGCCTTCCTGGGGCTGCTGCCGTTCCGGACCGTCGACCTGGTCCTGGTGGCCGACCTGGTACTCGCCTGGATCCTGTTCGCCAGCGGCTACTCGGTCCTGCTGACCGTCAACGACGAGCCGCCCATGCCGGGTGTCCCGGCTCCGGGCATCAACGTGAACGTCCTCCTCCTCTGCGCGGTCGTCTCCGCACTGCCCCTGGCGCTGCGCGACCGGTGGCCGCTGGCGGCCTGGCGGCTGGCCACCGGCGGCATGCTCCTGGCCGCCCACTTCGTGGGCCGGCTGTCCTCACACTCCTACTCCACCGCGGGCATCATCACCTACCTGCTGGTCGTCTACTCGGTGGCGGTGCGCTGCGACCGCGAGACCACCCTCGGGACGTGGCTCGTCTCGGTGTTCGCCCTGGTCGTGGTCAGCACCAACGGCGGCGAGATCGTGCTGGGCTCCGGCCTGCTGACGGTGACCGCGCTCCTGGGCTACAACGTGCGGAGCAGGCGCCTGGCCGCCGGCCGGCTGGCGGAGGAGGAACGGCGCAGCGAGCGGGCCCTGGCGGCGCAGGCCGTACTGGAGGAACGGACCAGGATCGCCCGGGAGCTGCACGACGTCGTCGCCCACCACATGTCGGTGATCGCCATCCAGGCCGAAGCCGTGCCGCTGAAGGCCGCCGGGGACCCCCGGGTGCTGGAGGAGGGGCTCGCGGAGATCCGCGCGCTGTCACTGGCGGCCATGACCGAGATGCGCCGCGTGCTGGGGGTGCTGCGCGACGGCGACGAACGCGCCGACACCGCGCCGCAGCCGGGCCTCGGCCGGCTTGAGGAGCTGGTCGCCACCGCGCGGTCGGCCGGGCTCACCGTGACGCTCCGGCTGGGCGGCGACCTGCTGGGGCTGCCCGAGGCGGTGAGTCTCTCGGCCTACCGGATCGTCCAGGAGGCGCTGAGCAACGCCATGCGCCACGCGCCCGGCTCGGCCGTCTCGGTGCGGATCACCCGCTCCGGCGACGAGCTACGCGTCCACGTGGCGAACGGCCCCGGCGTCGACGGCCGCGAGCGCACGCCGGGCAACGCCGGGCACGGCCTGCTCGGCATGCGGGAGCGGGTCTCCATGCTCGGCGGGAAGCTGTGGGCGGGGCCGGTCGGGAAGGGCTTCGCGGTCACCGCCATACTTCCGATCATGGAAGACGCGGAGGGCGGCGCATGACGATCCGGGTGCTCATCGCCGACGACCAGGGCATGGTGCGGACCGGCTTCACCGTGTTCCTCAGCTCCCAGCCGGACATCGAGGTCGTCGGCGAGGCCGCCGACGGGCGCGAGGCCATGGCCCGGACGGCCGAGCTGCGGCCGGACGTCGTGCTGATGGACGTGCGGATGCCGGTCATGGACGGCCTGGCCGCCACCCGAGCCATCCTGGACGCGGACGGCCCGAAGCCGAAGGTGTTGATCCTGACCACCTTCGACCTCGACGACTACGTGTACGAGGCGCTGCGGGCCGGGGCGAGCGGGTTCCTGCTCAAGGACGCCTCCGCCCAGCAGCTCGCCGAGGCGGTCCGGGTCGTCGCCTCCGGTGACGCGCTGCTCGCGCCGTCGGTGACCCGGCGGCTGATCTCGGAGTTCGCCCGCGTCGGGCCGCGCCGCCCGCGCGCCCGGCCGGCCGACATCACCGAGCGCGAGACCGAGGTCCTCACCCTGATCGCCCAGGGCCGCTCCAACCAGGAGATCGCCGAACAGCTCGTGGTGTCGGAGCAGACCGTCAAGACCCACGTGGGCCGCATCCTGGCCAAACTGGACCTGCGCGACCGCGCCCAGGCGATCGTCTACGCCTACGAGACGGGCCTGGTCCGCCCCGGCGGCTGATCCGGGGCTCCACCGCGCGACCGGACGCGGCCCCACCCGGCCGGGACCCCTACGGCGAGCGGCGCCCGAGGCCCTGGCCGGATGCGGCCCACCCGGCCGGGACCTCGTACGGCGAGCGGCGCCCGAGGCGCCACCGCGCGTCCGGCCCCGGGGTGACCCCCTCCCCCCACGGGGTGACCCGGCGGGTGAGCACGCCGGGGTGACGCGAGCGACAGGCCCCGGTTCATAGCGTCCTGTCCGATCCCCCCGATCGGACCGGAGGTCCCATGCTCTACCGCGCGTTCACCGTCGTCGCCGTCGCCGCCCTGGCCTGCACGGCCGTTCCAGCCGCCCACGGCGACCGGATCATCCGCGTCTATGGCGATCTGCGCGCGGCCGAGCGCGTCGTGGTCGTCGTCCCCGGTTCCGACACCACGGCCGCCAACTTCGACGGCGGCCGGGCCGACCCGTACAGCACGCCGGCGTTCGGGGCCCGGAGCGTGCTGGCCGAGGCGCGGGCGCTGGACCCCGGGGCACGGCTGGCGGCGGTCGCCTGGCTCGGGTACGACAGCCCGGACACGGCGAGCGTCAGCGTGCTGACCGACCGGGCCGCCCGGCGGGGAGCGGAGGAGCTGCGGCGCTACCTCGCCGGGACGCTTCGCGGCAAGCGGGTCAGCCTGCTGTGCCACAGCTACGGCTCGGTGGTGTGCGCTGGAGCCGCCCCGGGGTCGGGGGTGGAGAGCCTCGCCGTCTTCGGCAGCCCGGGGCTCGGCGTCTCGTCCGCCGCGGAACTGGGCGTCCCGCTGTGGGCCGGCAGCGGCAGCCGTGACTGGATGCGCCGGGTGCCGAAGGTACGGCTGGGCCCGCTGGGCTTCGGGCCGGACCCGGCGGCGCCGGGCTTCGGGGGCGACGTGTTCGCCACCGGCGACGTGGGACACAGCGGCTACCTGCACCCGGGCACCGAGTCGCTGCGCAACCTCACCCTGATCGCCCTCGGCCGGACCGGCGAGGTGTCCCGTGGCTGACCGCACCGTACCGGCACGGCGGCCCGCGCCCGCGCCCGCTCCCGGCGCTCTCGCCGCCTTCGCCGCCCGGATCGAGGCCGCAACCCCGGCCGGCCGGGACCGCGGGGTGGACGCGCTGCGGGCGCTGGCCGTCGCCGGGGTGGTCACCGGCCACTGGCTGGTCACGGCGTGGACGCCCCGCCCCGGCGGGACCGTGCGCGTCTCCAGCCCGCTCGCCTACATGCCCTGGCTGACGCCCGCTTCGTGGGTGCTGCAGACGCTGGCGGTGTTCTTCTTCGTGGGCGGGTACGCGGCGGCGCGGAGCCTGCGGTCGGCCGCCGGATACCGGGTGTGGGTGCGGGCCAGGATGCGGCGGCTGCTGCGTCCGGTGGGCCTGCCCGCCCTGGTGTGGGCGGGCGTCGCCGCCGGACTGGCGGTGGGCGGCATGCCGATCGGGCCGATCCGGTCGCTGGTGCAGCCTGCGGTCGGACCGGTGTGGTTCCTGGCGGTCTTCGCCGCGCTCACCGCGGCCACCCCCCTGCTGCGGGCCGCGCCGCTCGCCGTGGCCGGTTCGGCCGCCGCGGTCGTGCTCGCGGCGGACGCGGTCCGGTTCGGGCTCGGCGGGCCGTCCTGGCCGGGCTGGGTGAACGTGGTGGCCGGGTGGCTGGTGCCGTACGCGCTGGGCGTCGCCTGGGCGGGCGGGGCGCTCACCTCGCGCCGGGTGGCGGCGGGCATGCTGGCAGCGGGCGCGGCCGGGACCGCGGCGCTGGTCGCCTGGTTCGGGTATCCGGCGAGCATGGTCGGTGTCACCGGGGCGAAGGTGTCCAACCTCAGCCCGCCCACGCTCGCCGTGGTCTGCTTCGGGGTCGCCCAGGTGGGACTGGCGCTGCTGGTACGCGGGCCGCTGGCCCGGCTGATGCGGCGGCCCCGGCTGTGGGCGGCGGTCGCGCTGGTGAACCTGTCGGCGATGACCGTCTTCCTGTGGCACCAGACCGTTCTCGCCGCGGCGGCGCTGGCGGTGCTGCGCCTCGGCGGGCTTCCCGGTCTGGTGGAGGCGCCCACCGGCCCGGCCTGGCTGGCGCACCGGCTGGCCTGGCTGCCGGTGTTCGCCGCGCTGCTGGCCCTCGTCGTGCCGGCCGTCCGCGCAGCCGGGCGGCTCCGCGGCGGACGTCCCGGGCCCGGGTGAACCGGTGAGCGGAAGGTCGCTGCGAGTTTGACGGGTTTGGGGGGCTTTGTGAGGCTGGGGAGCCACGTCAGCGCAAACCCCCTTCCACACGGAGCGATATTGAGTCAGGCACCGTTCTCCGAAGTGCTCAGGAACGCCACCCGGGACGACCACGCCGCGGCCGAGAACCAGGACTACCTCGTCGCGCTGCTGGCCGGCCGGCTCAGCCCGGAGGGCTACGGAGCGATGGTCGCCCAGAACCACTTCGTCTACACCGCGCTCGACCGCGTCTCCCGGACCCTGGCGGACGACCCGGTGGCCGCGCCGTTCGTCCTGCCCGAGCTGTACCGGGGGGAGGCGCTGGCGCGTGATCTGGAGACGGTCTACGGCCCCGGCTGGCGGTCCGTGATCGAGCCGTCGGCGCCGACCCTGGCCCTGGTGGCCCGCATCGAACACGTCGCCGCCTGGCCGGGCGGCTACGTCGCCCACCACTACACCCGCTACCTGGGTGACCTGTCGGGCGGGCAGTTCATCCGGCGGGAGCTGCGGCGGATCTACGGCTACGGGCCGGACGGCGGCGCCGACTCCTACCGCTTCGACGCGATCGGCAGCATCCCCCGCTTCAGGCGGGAGTACCGCGCCCGGCTGGACGCCCTGCCCGCCGGTGAGGACGAGCGGCGGCGGATCGTCCAGGAGGCCAGGCTCGCCTTCCGGCTCACCACCGAGGTGCTGGCCGACCTCGGCCGCACCGTCCGCGCCGAACCGGCCGCCTGATCCGCGAGCGCGGGTCACCACGGACTGGGCCGACTGTCGGGACGGGCGGGAGGTGCCGGTGACAGCGGCTTTCGTGACGGGCGGGAAATGTCGGTGACGGCGGCTAGTTTCCGATCATCCCGATCCCGAGGAGACCGCCGATGTACCGCCAGGGTGACATCCTGATCGTTCCCGTCGCCGAGGAGGCCGTGCCGCCTTCGGTCAGGACCGCGCCGTCCGCGCCGCGCGACGCCCGGGGCCGCCTGGTCCTGGCCCTGGGCGAGGCCACCGGCCACGCCCACGCGGTGGTGGGCCCGGGCACGCTCGTCCGCGGCCTGCACCCGATGGACCCCGACCACCTGCATCTGCCCGGCGGCGGGCGCGTCGTCCATGAGGAGCACGCCGCGATCCCCCTGCCCAGGGGGTGGTACCGCGTGCAGCGCCAGCGCGAGTACATCCCCGGCGCCTTCCGCGTCGTCGCCGACTGAGGAGCCCCCGAGCATGACCGTCACCACCGAACTCGCCGACGTCCTGGCCGCCGCCGCGCAGCGCTGGGAGGAGGTCGCCTTCCGGGCCGGGCCCGCCGACCGCCCCGAGGCGGAGGCCGGCGTACGGCTGGCCTACCGGGCCGCCGGGCTGGCCGAACCCGGGGAGATCGTCTGGGCCGACTCCCCCCTCGCCGGCGCCCGGGCCGCCGCCCTGCTCGACACCGGCCGGTCCGTGCGTGACGCGGTGCGGACCGGCCCGTGGCAACGCGCCAGGGCGGAGGCGTACGCCGCCCTGGGCCCGACGGGCTGGGCGCTGGCCTGGGCCCTCACCGGAGGGAGGCTCTGGGACCCGGTCAACGGGATCGTCACCCGGATCCGTCAGGGCGTCGCCGCCGCGGAGGAGTCGCAGACCGCCGCCGCGGCGCTGCGCGCCTCGACCCTGGACGCCGTGCTGGGCCAGCACGACGCGCCGTGGCTGGCGCTGTTCGACGCCCTGGACCGGCCGGAGACGGAGGGGCTCGCCCGGGTCGCGCGGTCGGCGGGCTGGTGGTGGCCGTTCGAGCGGGTGGCCGTCGTGTGCGAGCGCCCCGCCGAACTGCACCGCGACGGGATGTCGCGCCTGCACCGCGCCGGCGGTCCGGCGCTGTCGTTCCCCGACGGTTTCGCCGTGCACGCCTGGGGCGGCATGCCGGTCCCCGCCGGCTTCGCCGCCACCATGGCGGCGCTGACCGTGCAGCGGATCGACGCCGAGGAGAACGCCGAGCTGCGCCGGGTCATGCTGGAGCACTTCGGCTACGACCGCTACCTCGCCGAGTCCGGCGCCGTCCCCGTGCACCGCGACGAGGCGGGCGTGCTGTGGCGGATCGTCCTGCCGGACGACGAGCCGGTGACGATGGTCGAGGTGGTCAACTCCACCGCCGAACCCGACGGGACCTTCCGTAAATACTGGCTGCGGGTCCCGCCGTCCACCCGCACCGCCCGCGAGGGCGTGGCCTGGACCTTCGGCATGACCGAGACCGACTACCGGCCGGTCAGGGAGACCTGAGCCCGGCGACGTCGACCCCGCCGGGCGGGCGCGCGACGCGGGGTCCGGTCACGCGCGCCCGTCCGGCCGGTGCGCCGGCGAGGGCCCCGATCCGGCCTCCGGTCTCAGCGGGCCCGGCCGTGGAAGGCGGGGACACGCTCCAGGATCCCCCCGGCGAAGACGTCGTAGAGGCCGGTGGGCTCCAGATGCACGTAGCCGATGTGGCAGTCGCACAGGGCGGCCGGGCACGGCCGGGCGCGCGGCCGGAACGTCCCGTCGTAGAGGTTGCCGAGGACCTCCGGGACGAAGTGGCAGCGCCGTACGGTGCCCTCGCCGTCCACCGAGATCACGGTGTCCCCCGTACGGCACGGCCGCCCGGCACTGCGGTGCGGCGTGCGGCTGTAGGAGAAGAGCGGGTCGAGCCGCGTCCACTCGGCCGCCTCGGCGTCGGTGTAGGAGTGCCCCTCGGCGGCGTTGACCCACAGGTAGACCTCGGCGGGCAGGTCGTCACGGAGCCGGCGGGCGTGGTCCAGGTGCTCGGGCAGCCCCACGACGCCGACGCTGAAACGGACGCCCATCCCGGTCAGGTCGCGGCACCGGCCGAGGAACCGCTCGTAGCCGACCTGCCCGGGGTGGTAGGTGACCCACAGGGCGAGGGTGCCGAGATCGGCCTCGCCCAGCCAGCCGGTGCGGCAGCTGAGGTTGGTCTGGATGGCGACCCGCCGGACGTGCGGCAGGTGGCTGAGCCCTACCATCGCCCGCCGGTACCACGACCGGACGAGCCCCTCGCCCCAGGGGGTGAACAGCACCGAGACAGGGTGGTCGCGCTCCGCCGCCCACCGGGTGAACCGCTCCAGCGCCGCCCGGTCGCGGCGCAGCCGGGCGGGGTCGTCGCGGCGCTTGGCGAACGGGCAGTAGGGGCAGTCGTAGTCGCAGCTGGACAGGGGCCCCCGGTAGAGGACGGTCAGGTGGCCGGCGTCGCGGCCGGGCGCAGCTCGGTCCCGCGCCGTGTCGCCGCGGTCACACGCACCGGGCGCGGCACGGTCGTGTGCGGCACGGTCGTGCACCGTGAGGACGGGCAGCTCGCGGGGTCGTTCTCGCTCGTTCACCGCGCCTCGTATCCCGCCATCAGCTCCCGGACCGCGCCGGAGAACAGCGCCGGGCCGATCGCGTCGGAGTGCGCCAGTCCTTCCGCGGTGAGCCGCGGCCACCCGGCGGCGTCCGTCTCCAGCCACCCCCGGGCGGCGAGGCGGTCGAACTCGGCGCCGAAGTCGGCCGTCGCCTCGGTGCCGAAACGCGCCCGGTAGGCGGCCGGGTCGAGTCCCTCGGCCTGGAGCAGCGACTGGATGAGATGGCGGCGGCGGCGCTCGTCGTCCCCCAGACGGAACCCCACGTTGGCGGCGGTGAAGTCGCCGGGCGCCAGCCGTACGTAGTCGTCGATGATGGCCCGCACCTGGCGGGTGCCGACCGCGTACTCGTGGGAGTAGTGCAGGGTGGAGGTGTAGGAGCGGGCGCCGCAGCCGAGCCCGACCATGCCGTCGCTCTGGCAGCAGTAGCCGGTCGTGTGGGCGGGGGCCGCCGTGCGGGCGGGGTCCGGCAGCCGGAACATCCGCATGGACACCTGCTCGTACCCCGCGGCGAGCAGGTGGTCGCGTCCCCGCCGGTAAAGGC
Organism: Streptosporangium sandarakinum; assembly: GCF_050942225.1. Classification (NCBI taxonomy): domain Bacteria; kingdom Bacillati; phylum Actinomycetota; class Actinomycetes; order Streptosporangiales; family Streptosporangiaceae; genus Streptosporangium; species Streptosporangium sandarakinum. The sequence continues at coordinate 2,973,853 of NZ_CP192034.1, read as the reverse complement.
CCAGCCGGTGGTCGTCCCAGTCGCGCGCGCGGCGGCCGAGACCGGTGAGCGGCCGGACGTACAGCGGGTAGAGGTAGATCTCCTCGGGTTTCCAGGCGAGCGCCGCGTCCAGCGAGTGACGCCACGACCGGGCGTCCTGCCCGTCGATGCCGTAGATGAGGTCGAGGTTGAGCGTCTCGAACCCGGCCTCCCTGATCCGGCCGAGCGCCGCCTCGACCTCCGCGCGCCGCTGCGGCCGGACCGCCGCGCGGGCCTCGGCGTCGACGAAGCTCTGCACGCCGATCGAGATCCGGGTGGTGCCCCGCTCGGCCAGGACCGCCAGGCGGTCGGCGGTCGCGGTCGCCGGTGAGGTCTCCACCGACAGCGGCACGGTCCGCAGGTCGACGCCCATGGTCCGCTCGGCCAGGTCGAACAGCCGGGTGAGCTCGGCGGCGCTCAGGTAGGTGGGGGTGCCGCCGCCGACGGCCGCGACCGCGAACACCGGTCCGCCCGGGGCGCCGCCGGGGGCGCCGGGGTCACCGCCGGAAGCACTGTCCAGGGCGGCGTCCAGGGCCTCCCGTACGGCGCCGGCCTGGCGCTCCAGGGCGTCCAGGTAGGCGGCGACGAGCTCGTCCGGCGCGCCGGTCCGGGTGAACAGGTTGCAGAACCCGCAGCGCATCTCGCAGAACGGGATGTGCAGGTAGAGGGAGAGGCTGTCCATCGGCTCGCCCTCCCACACCCGCCGCAGCGGCGGGCGCGGGTCCAGCGGCCGGTAGGCCGTCTTGTGCGGGTAGGCGTAGACGTATCCCTGGTAGGGGCTCGTGGCCGTCACCATTCTCCCTGTCTCATCGTGAACTCCCCGTAGGGGACGGTCCAGACGGCCTCGTGGCCGATCCGGTGCCCGACGTATCCGTCGTCGCCATAGGCGGTGCCGTGGTCGGAACAGACGATCGCGAAGCCGGGCCGCCTGGCGCTCATCAGGGCGAACAGCCTGCCGATGTGCCGATCGACGTACTCCAGCGCGGCGGCGTGGCTGCGCAGGTCGTCGCCGTGCTCGCGGGCCGCCCCCGGAAGGTGGAACCAGTTCGGCTGGTGCAGCGCCGAGACGTTGACGAACAGGAACACCGGTCCCCGGGCGCCCCGCACCGCCCGCTCGGCGCACTCGATCTGCGCCTCGAACGAGGTCGGCGAGGTCACCCCGAACGCCGGCTCCCAGTGGCTCTCGGCGAACAGTCCCGGAAGCGCGGATCCGAGCGGGGTGAGCTTGTTGAAGAAGCCCACCCCTCCCACGCAGACCGTGTGGTACCCGGCCCGGGCCAGCCCGCCGGGCAGGTCCGCCGCGTCGAACACCCAGGTGCCCTCGGCCGTCGTCTCGCTGCCGGGGAACGCCGCCGCGAACAGCCGGGGATGCGGCCCCGGTGCGGCCGGGGTGGGCAGGAAACCGGCCAGGATCGCGGCGTGCGCGGCATAGGTGAAGCTGCCGGGGCTGTGCCGGCGTTCCCATCGTCCGCCGGGCAGCGCCCGGGCCAGGGTGGGCAGCCTCCCCGCCCTGATCAGCTCGTCGGCCACGTCGTAGCGGAGCGTGTCGAGCGTCACCAGCAGCAGGTCGTGGCTGCCCACGATCGCGTTCATGTCCCGGGTCGCGCCCGGAGCGCCGCCCCGGCCGCCCCTCGTCCCGCCGCTCACCACGTCACCGCCGCGTGGGAAACGGCCGCGTGGTCTGCGGACGGGGGATCCGCGGGCGAGTGACCTGCGGACGGATGGCCCATGGACGAGTGGCCCGCGGGCGGATGGCCCGCGGAAGGGTGACCGGTGGACGGGTGGCCCGCCGGCGCGCCGGCGGGCGGGTGGACGGGCACGTGGCGGGCGAGGACCGCCCGGACCTGGGCCGCGTAGGTGTCGAGCCCCTCGGCCACGCCTCCCGGCAGGCCCGTCAGGCCGGGCAGCAGGTCACCGAAGGCGTTGACCTCCGCCACGGCGACGCCGCGCCAGTCGGCGCCCACCATCACGTCCACCCCGGCGCACAGGCTGCCGGGAAAGCACGCCGCGGCCCGCGCGCAGGCGTCCAGGACCCGTTCCCAGCCCCGCGGGCCGAGCCGCGCCCGGACCGCGCCGAGGTCGCCGCGCACGCCGCCGAGGTGCAGGTTCGTCATGGGGGCGCGGGCGGCGCGGACGACCGCGTGGGTGGGCGTGCCGCCGACGGTGACCACCCGCAGGTCGATCACCCGGCCGCCGAAGCCCGCCTTGGGGAACCACCGCTCCACGTGGAGACCGTCGGCGGCCAGCAGGTCGATGATCGCCGCCACCTCGTCCTCGTCCCCGTAGGAACGCACCCGGAGCGAGTTGTGCAGTTCCACCGCGGCCCGCTCGTCTTCGCGTAGCCCGCCTCCGGCCCACCCGTCCCCGTGCGGCCCGCTTCCGGCCCGCTCGCCCTCGTACGGCCCGGCCCCGGCCGCTCCGCCCCGGATCAGCTCCGCCGAGGTCACGGCCTTGATCCTGGACCCGGCGACCTGAAGGGCGACGACCCCGGAGGCCGACGAGCCGTGGGCGGGCTTGACGAACACCCTCCGCCAGCCGGCCCGGTCCATCCGCTCGCGCAGTTCGGCGTAGCCACCGACCGGCCCGGGCAGGGCGGGCGGCACCGGCACCCCGGCCGCCGCCAGCCTCGCGTGGCACCGCCGTTTGTCGAACATCACCGCGATCTCGTCGACGTCGGCGAGCAGCACCGCGCCCGGGGTGCGGGCGACGGCCCGGCGGATCCGGTCCAGCCCGGCTGTCAGGGCCGCGTGCCAGGCGGCTCCCCCGCCGGCCCGGGTCGGCCGTCCGGGGCCGCGCAGCAACGCGTCGGCCTCGGCGTCCTGGCCGGGCGACTCGATCCGCACGAGCGTCCCCGGCTCGAACCGGATCTCCTCGTCCCGCAGCACACCGGTCCAGGGGACGACCGCGGGCGCGGGCAGGCCGTACCGGGCGCAGGCTGCGGCGAACAGGGTCACCCTGCGGTCGCCGGGCGTCCCGACGACGGCCGTCCGGACCGGCGTGCGATCACCGTGTTCGGTCACCTGGCGTCCTTACGAGGTCGGGATCGGGATCGGAGCCGGGATCGGCGTCGGAGCCGGGAGGGAGCGGCGGGAGCGGTCACTCGGCCACCGCGACGTAACGCCAGTCGTCGTCGGGATCCTCCTGCTCCGACAGGTCGACCTCGACGCCGGTGCCGGCGAAGGCCGCCCGGACCCGCTCGGTCATCTCGTCGCTCAGGTAGTGGTGGTGCAGGTCGAGGCGCGCGAGGTGGGTCAGCGGCTGGCCGGACAGCAGGGCCTCGGCGCCGGCGTCGGTCAGCGTGCCCATCGACAGCGCCAGCGACGTGAGCCGGGCCACCACCGGCGCCGACGCCACCGCCGCGGCGATCTCGTCCTGGATCTCACTGTCCTGCAGGCCCAGGTGGCGCAGGGCGGGCAGTCGCTCGCCGGACAGGATCGGCGCCAGGTCCGCCACGGTGGCGTCTCCGCCGTACTCCGAGACGCCCAGCCACAGCTCCAGGTACTCCAGGGCGGGCAGGTCGGACGCCGCGACGCCGCGCACGACCTGGGCGGGCAGCCCGCCCGTCTCGAACCGGAGCACCCTGAGGTTGCCGTGGCGGACCGGGCTCAGCGTGAGCCCGGTGCCCCCGCGCACCTCCAGCCGCTCCAGCAGCGGGAACGCCTCCAGCAGCGGGGTGACGTCGCTCTGCTGGATCCAGGAGATCTCGCACTCCTCCGACGGCATCGCGCCGAGGAACAGGGAACGCAGGGCCGGGAGGCGGTCGGCGTTACGGGCGAGCAGCTCGACGACCCGCGAGCTGCCCGTGTCGTAGGCCTCCTCCCAGCCGCCGATGATGAGCGCCTTCACCGCGGCGGTGTCCGTCTTCTCCAGGAAGGTGGTGAACCGCTGCTCGTAGCCCTCACCCGAGTCGTAAACGCTCTCCGCGATCCGCCACGCCGCCTGGTCGGCGGCGGGCGTCCGGTCGCCGGAGTCCGGGACCGCGATCGGCAGGCCGGCGTAAGTGCCGTCGTAGAGACCGTCGACGCGGTCGGTGAACTCGGTGTGGTCCATCGGGGGCTCCCGTCAGCTGGAATGCGGCAGAAGACGTCCTACCAGAGATCGCCGACACTCCAGGAATCGCGGCCCCCGCCGGCGTCGGGAGGGGACCGGCGGCGGGGGTCCAGAACACCCTCCCCCGCCCGGAAGCGGGATCTCCCCGGAGGCGTCCGGTGACCGGCGGCGCCCCTCCGGGGACATCGGGTGACCGGCGACGGGTCCCCGTTTCCGGCCGCGCGGGCGGCGAGCCGCAAACACCGGCGGCGAGCCGGAACAACCGCGGAACCCCGGTGATTGTGACAATCATGGACAACGGTCATCTCCGGCTCCGTTCGGCCGCCGGCCGGTGGGTGCTCACCGCCACCGTGCTCGGCTCCGGCATCGCGCTACTGGACGGCACGGTCGTGAACGTGGCGCTCCCCGCGCTCGGCCGCGACCTGGACGCCGACATGGCGGGCCTGCAGTGGACCGTCAACGCCTACACCCTCACCCTGGCCGGCCTGATCCTGCTGGGCGGCTCACTGGGCGACCGGTACGGCAGGCGCCGGGTCTTCCTGGTCGGCGTGGTGTGGTTCGCGCTCGCCTCGGCCGCGTGCGGCCTGGCGCCCGGGGTGGAGGCGCTGGTCGCGGCCCGCGCGCTGCAGGGCGTCGGCGGCGCCCTGCTGACCCCCGGGTCGCTGGCGATCATCCAGTCGTCCTTCGCCCCCGAGGACCGGCCCCGCGCGATCGGCGCCTGGTCGGGGCTGGGCGGGGTCGCGGCGGCCGTCGGGCCGCTGCTGGGCGGCTGGCTGGTGGAGACGGCCGGTTGGCGCTGGGTGTTCCTGATCAACCTGCCGCTGGCCGCGCTCGTGGTGGCGGTGACCGTACGGCACGTGCCCGAGAGCCGGGACGCCGGAGCCACCGGGCGGTTCGACGTGCTCGGCGCGGCGCTGGCCGCGCTGGCGCTGGCCGGGATCACCTACGGTCTGATCGGCCTGTCGGTGCCCTGGATCGTGGCGGGCGCGGCGCTGGGCGCGGTGTTCGCCTGGCTGGAGGTCAGGCGCTCACCGGACGCGCTCGTGCCGATCGGGGTGTTCGCCTCGCCGGTCTTCGTCGCGGTCAACGCCGTCACGCTGGTCATGTACGCCGCGATGGGCGTGGTGTTCTTCCTGCTCGTCGTCCAGCTCCAGGTCTCGGCCGGCTTCTCGCCGATGGTCGCCGGATCGGCGATGATCCCGATCACCGTGCTGATGCTGCTGCTGTCGCCGGCGGCGGGCGAGCTGGCCAGGCGGATCGGCCCGCGCGTCCCGATGGCGGGCGGCATCCTGCTGTGCGCCGCCGCGCTGGTGCCGATGTCGTGGATCGGCCCAGGCTCCTCCTACGTGACGGGCGTGCTGCTGCCGGTGTCGCTGTTCGGCCTGGGCCTGTCGGCGGCGGTGGCTCCGCTCACCGCCACCGTGCTGGCCAGCGCCGCCGACCGCTACGCGGGCGTGGCCAGCGGCGTCAACAACGCCCTGGCCAGGACCGGCGGGCTGCTGGCGGTCGCCGCGATCCCGCCCCTGGTGGGCCTGACCGGCGACGCCCTGCGGGACCCCACGGCCTTCACCGCCGGGTTCCGCGTGACGATGCTGGTCGGCGCGGTGATGATGGCCGCCGCCGCGGTGGCCGCCTTCTGGACCATCCGCCGCAACGTCCTGGCCGGAGAGGACGGCGCACCGCTCAGCGGCGCACCAGCCGGGCCAGGCCCGGATAGTCGGTGACGATCCCGTCGGTGTCCAGGGACAGGTCCGCGGTGAAGCCCTCGCTCTCGTAGCGCACCAGACCGGGTTCCAGGTGGGTGTAGCGCTGGGCGTGACGCAGCACCCGCAGGTGGGGCACCTCGACCAGGGCCATGACGAGGTCCATCCGTCCCTCGCACTCGTTGAGGCCGTGACGCAGCACCGGCATCGTGTTGGTCAGCGGCGACAGGCCCAGGTCGCAGTCGAGCGCGCCGTTGAGGGCCTGGACGTTCCCGCCCGGAGACGGCCCGGCCAGGTGCCCCACCTCCTTGGTCTCGCACGACCAGGTGCCGTGCTCGGAGCGGCGCAGGTCGAGCGCCCGGTGCCAGCCCGCGCCGTGGGCCCGTACCGACAGCGTCTCGGTCAGGTAACCGGGGAAGGTCCGCAGGGTGTACTCCAGCCGGTAGGGCAGCGGATCCGCGCCGATCGCCACCCCGACCGCCACCAGTTCGGACGCGAGGTCCACCTCCGCGTACTCGGCGCCCTCGTCCTTCAGCCACACGAGTGCCCGCATCGTTCGCTCCCCCCTCCGTCCGGCGTCCCACCCCCGGGGAAACCGGCCGACGGCACCGACGTACCCCCGTGGCCTCCCCCGGAACCACGGGGACGCGGGGCTGCGGGGCCGCGGGGGTGACCTCCCCGCGTCCCGTGGCCCGCGCCCGAACCGGTCCGGGCCCGCCGGGTCGCCGGGTCGCCGGGTCGCCGGGTCAGAAGGTGAACGCCTGCCGGCGGACGCTGTTGTCGAAGTTGGACACCAGCAGTTCCGGCTCGCCGACCGTGCGGATCATCGGCAGCCGGGTGAACAGCTCGCGGAACATCGTCCGGATCTCCATGCGGGCGAGGTTGGCCCCCAGGCAGAAGTGCGGGCCCGGCCCGCCGAACCCGACGTGCGGCTTGGTGTCGCGGGTGATGTCGAACCGGTCGGGGTCGGGGAAGACCGCCTCGTCGCGGTTGGCCGAGCCGTAGAAGAGCACGACCTTGTCCCCGCGCCTCAGGCGCAGGCCGCGCAGGTCGTAGTCCTGGGTGACGGTGCGGCGGAACTGCATGATGGGCGAGACGTAGCGGACCATCTCCTCGATCGTCCCGCCGATGCGCCCCTCGAAGTCCTCCAGCAGCGCGCTGCGCTGGCCGGGATGGTCGGTGAGCAGCTTCATGCCGTGCGCCATGGTGTTGCGGGCCGTCTCGTTGCCCGCGACGAGCAGCAGCGCGAAGAACGACCCCAGCTCGCGGTCGGTGAGCCTCTCCCCGTCCACGTTGGCGGTGACCAGCGCCGAGATCAGGTCGCCGCGCGGCTCCCTGGCGCGTTCCCGGCCGAGCCGGATCACCAGGCGCTGCAGGGCGAGGAGCGCGACGGTGTTCTGCGCGGCCATCCGCACGGTGTGCGGCAGGCTGGGCCGTATCCCGCTGTAGGCGGTGGAGATGTCCACCTGCCGGTGCACCGCGGCCCGCATATCGTCGGGAATGCCCATCATGTCGCAGATGACGTGGATGGGCAGCCGGGCGGCGACCTGGCTGACGAAGTCGCGCGGCCCCTCGGCCAGCACGTCGTCGACGATCCGGGCGCACGCGGCCTCGATGTCGCCCTGCAGCCCGGCGAGCATCTTGGGGCTGAACGCGCGTGAGACGATGCGGCGCAGCCGGGCGTGCCGGGGGTCGTCCATGTTGACCATGGACTCGCCGAACACGTGCTTGACCCAGCCGGGTGGTTCGGGGCTGGTCACGCCCGGCTCGCTGGAGAACACCCTGGCGTTGCGGCTGGCCTCCACCACGTCGGCGTGCCGGACCAGCGCGTAGAAGCCCTTGCCGGAGCGGAGCAGCGGCACGCGCTTCTCCGCGAAGAACACCGGCCGGTCCAGGGCGCGCAACCGGGCGAACGCCTCGTGACGTTCCTTGGGCGGGCGACGCCAGAAGTCGAGATCAGCCAGGTCGATGCGCATGACCTCAATCCTGACATGGCCTTTATCTAAGGCGATCGCCCCTGACCAGGTCTTTACCTTACCGGACTGTGATATAGCGCAACCCGTACCCGCGCCGGCCGCGGGGATTTCATCTCCTTGTGAACCGGATGCCCGGATCCTCACGGACCGTTCGTCTCCGCGTCCCCGGCGGGCTCGGCGGGCCGTCCCGGCACCGGGGCAGCGTCCGTCCGGCGGCGGCGACCCTGGCCGTCGCCGCCGGGGACGCGCTCCTCGGCTACGCCCTCACCGGACCTTCGACTTCGCGGTGACGCGGCTGCGGACCGTCTTGGCGAGCGCGCCGAGCGAGACGTGCCGGTCGGAGGTGACGGCCGCGCCGAACTTCGCCACGGCGGTGCCGCGGCGGCGGACCACCCAGCCCCGGATCTTGACGGTCGTCGAGTCCCCCTTGTCGAGCGAGGTGACCAGGCACCGTACGGAGCGTCCCCTGGTGGAGCACTTGACGCTGCGCGGCTTGCCGATCACCTTGACCGCGCGGAAGGCGCGGGAGAAGTCGCCGGTGAGCGCCATGTAGTGCTGTCCCTTGGCGCTCTTGTTGCGGACCTTGACGGTGTAGGTGAGGTAACCGCCCCGGTGGGTGTACTTGGGGAAGTACACGTCGTAGCGGAAGTTCCTCGGGGGAGCGGCGGCGGTCCGGGCGGCCGCGGCGGTGACGGCCCGGGCCGCCGCGGGGGCGCCGCCGCCGCGGCGGCCGGCGAGGCGGGGACGAGAAGGGTGCCGCCCGCCGCCGCGGCGAGAGCCGCGGCGGCGAGCCTCTTGGGGAGGTAGCTCATAAGCCGCATCATCCATCAAAACCATCGGGATTCCCCGGGTTGTCCGGAACGAATTCGACGCGGCCGTCCACCCGGGGCCGTCCGCCCGCGGCCGTACGGCGGGGCGCGGTGTCAGGCGGGCGCCGGGACGCCGAGGTACGGCGCGAGGTGGGCGTTGAGCGCGCCGCAGCCGAGATACTTCTCCACGGTGTGGAAGTCGAACCGGTCCAGGTTCACCAGGGCCTCCTGGTCCACCCCGGTGAAGCAGGCGCGCAGGCTCGGAGGGATCGCCGCGATGTCGTCCTTGTCGGCGATGTTGACCCAGCGACGGACCCCCGGCGGCCGGGCGCCCCAGCCGTTGACCGGCGCGGGCAGCAGCCGCTCGAAGATCACGTCGCGCATGCCGAGCGGGCTGCCGAGGGTGATCAGCAGCTCCACCTCCAGACCGGGGTCGGACCACAGCGTCTCGTAGGCCACCACGCTGCCGAGCGAGTGCGCGATCACCGCCTTCGGCCGGTTGCGCCTGATCACCTCGGCCACCGCCGACCGCACCTTCGCCCGCACCCCGCCGTCCGCGGCGAGGTAGGCGGCGACCTCCGGGCAGAAGAACCCGGCGAAACCGGCCGCGTCGGCCCGCATGCGCTCCAGCAGCCAGCGGGTCATCCGGTTCAGCGCCCCGGTCAGCCCCTCCCCCACCGCGTCGAGCTGCCTGGCCCAGGCGACGAAGACCTCCTGCGCCCCGGCGTCCATGCGCTCCACCGCCCGCGGCGCCTCGTTCCCGTGCCCGCCCAGCAGGTGGGCGTAGTAGGCGATCTCGGTGAGGTAGCGCTCCCCGCCGTACGGCCGGCCGCCGGTCAGCCCGGCGTGCAGGTAACGGTCCCACTTGCCGCGCATCACGGTGGCGGCCCCCGCGACGGAGCCCCCGGCGTCGCGGTAGTAGTGGTACTTGCCTATCCCGTGCACACCGACGATCTTCTCCACGTACCCCGTCCCTCGCTCGGCCGATCCGCGCCCGCCCCCGGTCGCCCGGGCACCGGCGCCGGCGGCCGTCCGCGTCCCGCCCGCGTCCCGCCCGGGGAGCCCCGCACCGCCGGCGCCCGGTGATCAACCGGGCCGCATGTCACTGTGGCGGAAGCCGGGGCGCGCCACAAGAGCGTCTCCCGCCGGCCGGGGCCGTACATGCCATAAATCGCTTGATCGACGGGTTTGACCGCTGGTTATCCTGGAACCCTTCTCCGGGGAGACCCCCGCCGCAATCCGCACCGATGACGAGGAGCCAGTCGCCATGCCCGGTCCGCTTCAGATCAGCGGCTCGGTCATCGTGCCCGAGACCGAGCTCCGCTGGCGCTTCTCCCGCTCCTCGGGTCCGGGCGGCCAGGGGGTCAACACCACCGACAGCCGGGTCGAGCTCGGCTTCGACCTCGCCGCCACCGACGCCTTCCCCCCGGCCCTCAAGGACCGGGCCCTCTCCCGCCTCGGCCCCCGCCTGGTGAACGGCGTCATCACCGTCACCGCCTCGGAGTTCCGCTCCCAGCTGCGCAACCGGGAGGCCGCCGGGATGCGCCTGGCCCAGCTCCTGCGCGAGGCGATCGCCCCGCCGGCCAGGAAGCGCCGCCCCACCAAGCCCAGCCGGGGCGCCGTCGAACGCCGCATCGCCGACAAGAAGCGGCGCTCGGAGCTCAAGCGCCTGCGCCGCGACGGCCCCTGAGCCGGGACAGGATCCACCGCCCGGCCGGGGGACGGCCCCGGAGCCCGATGAGCACCCGGAGGACACGCCCCCGCCCGGCCGCCGGCGCACGACCCGCTCACGGGGCGGGCCGGCGGTCCTCCATCTCCCACAGGTGGTCCAGGACGTGCCAGGCGATCCGGCGGGCGGCGTAGCGGGCCGGCCAGCCGCCCGGCACCACGGGCCCGCCCTGGGACGGCTCGGCCAGCACCGCGGCGATGTCCGTCCGCAGCGCCGCCAGGCCCGCCGCGTCGCGGAACGGCCGGTGCCGTACCCCGATCTTCCGCGCGTAGGAGCGCTCGGCCTCGATCACGTGGGCCACCATCTTGTCGCGGTCCCGGCCACCGCCCCGCGGGCCCTTGCGCAGCTCCTCCGGGGAGGCCGCGGCCGCCTCGTCGAACAGCTCCCACGCCGCCCGGACCAGCGCGGCGGCCCGCGCCGCCTCGGCCGCCTCCACCGGCTTGCCGTCCAGCTCCGGAATCGCCTCGATCGCCCCGAAGTCGGTCGTCGTGCCACCCCGGGCCCGCTCCACGACCACCGGGTCACCCGGCTCGAACACCAGCCCGGCGCGCTCGGCGACCGGCCGGTAGCGCGGCGCGTAGTCCGCCAGCGCCTCCAGCGCCGACTCCTCCGACCGGCCGATGCGGCACCAGCCGGGCCACCCGATCGCGCAGGCGAAGACCTTCTTCGGGCCGATCTCCAGATAAACATCCGTCATACCGCCCCAGCGTGCCACCGGAACGTGACAGCACCCGTCAGGTACGGCCGGCCCGTCAGACCCCCGAATCGATCATGTCGACCAGGTCCGCCACCGAGTTGACCACCTGGGACGGGCGGAACGGGTAGCGGTCCACCTGGTCACCGCCCATGACGCCGGTGAGCACCAGGATCGTGTGCAGCCCCGCCTCCATGCCCGAGACGATGTCGGTGTCCATCCGGTCGCCGATCATCGCGGTGCTCTCGCTGTGCCCGTCGATGGCCCGCAGCGCGCTGCGCATCATCATCGGGTTGGGCTTGCCGATGAAGTACGGCGAGACGCCCGTCGCCTTGGTGATCATCGCCGCGACCGCGCCGGTGGCCGGCAGCGACCCCTCATTGGACGGGCCCACCGGGTCGGGGTTGGTGGCGATGAACCGGGCGCCGCCCTCGATCAGCCGGATTGCCCGGGTGATCTGCGTGAAGCTGTAGGTGCGGGTCTCGCCGAGCACCACGTAGTCGGGGTCGATGTCGGTCAGCACGTACCCCGCCTCGTGCAGCGCGGTGGTCAGCCCGGCCTCCCCTATCACGTAGGCGGAGCCGCCGGGGCGCTGCAGGGTGAGGAACTGGGCGGTGGCGAGCGCCGACGTCCAGATCGCCTCCGGCGGGATGTCCAGCCCCGCCGCGCGCAGCCGTACGGCCAGGTCCCGCTGCGTGTAGATGGAATTGTTGGTCAGGACCATGAACCGCTTGCCGGACTCGCGCAGGCGCCGGATGAACTCGTCGGCGCCGGGCACGGGGTGCCCCTCGTGGACGAGCACCCCGTCCATGTCCGACAGCCAGCACTCGATCGGCTTGCGCATCTCCACCGTTCCCCCATCTTCCATGGCATCGGGATCAAACAGTCCAACGGGACAAGGATGGCAGGAGGGGTGCGGGCGGCGCGCGGGAGGTCAGGACACGGGGGCCAGGACATGAAAGGCCGGAAGGCCCGGAGGTCAGGGCGCGAGGGCCTCCGGCGTCGCCTCGGCGCGGCGCGTCGGCTCCACCGGGTCGACGTCCGGCTTCCCGAACCGCCTCCTTTACGTTGTAGATTTTTTGGTCGATGCCGCCGAGGCGCCCCCCGCTCGCGCCGATCCAGCGGTACGGCGGGACCGGTGACGGGTGGTTCACTTGGCGGGTGAGCGACAGCGACGATCTCATCGACGACCTCCGGCGGCTGGCCGAGCGGCACGGCGACGGCCCCGCCGAGGTCGTCCCGACCCGGCCGGACGTGGTGATCGTCCGGGCCGGGTCCATCGTGGTCAAGGCGCACGGCCCCGGCGCCCGGAGGGAGCCGCTGGAGCTGCGGGTGCGGGCCGCGGCGCACCCGGCGCTGCGCGGGATCGTGCTCGGGCCGGTGACCGAGGAGGTCGCCGTCGTGCGCGGCAGGCTCGTCACCGTGTGGCCCGCGGGCACCCCGGTGGACCCGGGCGACCCGGACGCGGCCCCGTGGACGGCGGCGGCACGGCTGCTGGCCCGGCTGCACGCCGTACCGGCGCGGGCACTGCCCCCGCTGCCCCCGGCGGGCGGCCCGGCCCGGGTCGCGGCGACGGTCGCCCGGCTGGAGGGCCGCTCCCCCGCCGCGGACCTGGTGCGCCGCACCCTGGCCTGTCTGCCCCTGCCCGGCTCCCCCGCCTCCCCCGGCGACCTTCCCGGCGTGTTCCCCGCTCCCGGCGCGCGGCTGCCCGGCCCTCGCGTCCCTCTCGACTCCACCGGCGCTCCCGGCTCTTCCGGCGTCCCCGGCCACCCGGACGAGCCCGGCGCGTCCGCCGCCGCGGGCTCGCTCGCCCACGGCGACTGGCACATGGGCCAGCTCGTCAGCGTCGGGGGCGAGTGGACCCTCATCGACATCGACGACCTGGGCACCGGCGACCCGGCCTGGGACCTGGCGCGGCCCGCGGCGTGGTTCGCGGCCGGGCTGCTGGAGCCGTCCGTCTGGCACGGCTTCCTCGCCGCCTACCGGGCGGCCGGCGGGCGCGCCGCCGGAGCCGAGGGCGACGACCCGTGGCCGCGGCTCGACCTGCCCGCCCAGGCGATGACCGTGCAGCTGGCGGCGGCCTCGATCGACAAGGCCGAGCGGGCCGGCCGGCCGCTGGACGAGGTCGAGCACGCCCTCCTCGACACGTGCGAGAAGATTGCCCGGGCCAGAAACGCCTGCCACGGCGCACCCGCGCAGTAGGTTATGGGTACTTCAAGGAAACGCGAACAACAAGGAGATCGGCCACATGCAGTGCCCGAAGTGCCGGGGCCTGATGCGCACCTACGAGCGCAACGGCGTCCACATCGACCAGTGCGAGAGCTGTCGAGGGATCTTCCTTGACTACGGCGAGCTGGAGACCCTCACCCGCATCGAGAGCCAGTGGTCCCAGCAGCACCACTCCGCGCCGCCGCCGCCTCCCCCGCCGGCGCACGGCGCCCCGGGCTGGGGCGCGCCGCACCACGGTCACTACGGCCACCACCGCCAGCGCAGCTGGGTGGGCATGCTCTTCTCGACCTGACCGGTCGCCGCGCCCGCCCCGGGCGGGCGCGGCTCGCCCGCCCGGGGCGGGCGAGCCATCAGGTCGGGAAGTCGCCCGGCTTGACCCGCCGGGAGCGGGCGTTGCCCCCGACGACGGGGTTCAGGGTGAGGGTCCAGTTCTTCCAGCTGATCTGGGTGGCGGTGTAGGTCGTCCGGAACCGCAGCGCCTTCTCGAACCGCTCGAAGGCGCACGACCGGGTGAAGGTCCGGGCCCTGGAGTCCCAGTCGTCGCCGAGGGTGTAGTAGACCTTGTAACTGCCGTCCCGCACGCCGCGGACCTTGAACTTCGACTTCTTGCGCACGTAGACGGTGACGACCTTCTTCTTCCCCCGCACCAGGACGACGACGGCGTCCTGGCGGTTGCCGTTGCGCAGCTCCAGGTAGCCGCGCCCGGTGCGGCTCTCGGAGCGGACGTAGCGGCCGTTGGGCAGGCGGCGGGTGCGCTGCGCGGCCGCCTTGACCGGCACGACGTCGGCCGGGTATCCGCTCAGCGAGCGCGCGGCCTCGCGCACCGCGGTCAGCTCGTCCTCGCGCTCCATCCTGGTCAGCACGGCCGGGCCGGTGCAGATCTCCTGGTTCTGCGCCTCCTGGCGCGCGGTGTCGAAGGCGGCGGCGAACCGGCGCAGCGCCGTCAGATAGGCGTCGTGCGCGGTCCTGACCTCGGTGGGCGGCGTCAGCTCCGCCAGCCGGGTCACCGCGTCGTTCACCGTGGTCGAGGTCCGCTCCAGCCGTCCGTCGAGGCTCTTCGGCCCGTCGGTCGCGGCGAGTTTCCGCAGCGCGTCGCGCACCGGGCCACGCGCCTTCTCCAGTTCGCTCCGGTACTCCTCGGCGGTCAGGGCGGCGGGGGCCGGCGTGCCGGAGGAGGAGGTCGTCCCGTCGGCCCCCGCGCCGGTCGCGGGCCGGTCTGCGGCGGGCTCGCGGTCGCCTGCCGTGCAGGCGCACAGGGTCAGGGCGGTGATCACGACACAGGAAAGCAGCCGGGGGGTGGTCACCTGTCCCACTATCGCCTGATAGATCATCGCACGTCAATGGCGGATCCCCAGCCCACCACCGCTATATCTACCAATGCAGATAAATAGCGCTCAGCAAGATGAATTTTCCTTCAAAGCGAAAAATGCGCTATTCATGGGCGCCCGGCAGCAGCCGCCGGATGGTCAGTCCCGCCGCCATGCCGGTGGCCGCCCCGGCGAGCACGTCGCCCGGGTAGTGGACGCCGGTGTAGACGCGGGAGAAGCAGACCCCCGCGGCCAGCGCGCCGATCGGGACCGCGACCGCCGGGGGCGCCTCCAGCGCCACGGCCGTGGCGAACGCGGCGGCGGAGGCGGAGTGGCCGGACGGGAACGAGGCCGACACCGGCCTGCGGATCAGCCGCTCCAGCGGCAGCCCCTCGGCCGAGGGGCGGGTGCGGCCGAAGATCTGCTTACCCACCAGGTTCACCAGCGGGCTGGCCAGGCTGATGGCGAGCAGGCCGCGCGTCGCGGCGCGGCGCAGCGGCCGGCGGCCGGTGGCCACCAGCGCCCCGGCCAGCCCGGCCCACAGCAGCGAGTTGTCGGCGGCGCGGGACAGCGCGGGCACGAAACGCTCCAGGCCGGGCAGGTGCGCCCCCGCCACCGCGGCGAAGAGCCTCCGGTCCAGCCTGCTCAGCCATGACCTCACCCGCATGCGCACCACCTTCCCGTACGGCCTCTCGCCTTCCCGCGCGGCCGGCCGTCTCACCGTCTTCCCACACGGCCGCCTTTTCCACGCGTCCGTCTCCCGGACGGCCGTCAGCCGACGGTGATCCGGAAGACGGCGTCGCCCGAGGCGCGTCTGCTCGCGTCGTCCGGGGGCGTCCGGCCGTTCTGGCAGCGGCGGCAGTTGGAGATCGTGACGGTGGTCGTGCCGGGGTGCTTGGCGTTGAAGATGAAGTAGCGGGCCGGGCCCGCGGCGCCGGAGGCGGGGCTGGGTTCCTCGCTGATGAAGGAGGCCACCACGACGTCGGGCAGGTCGCCCATCTCCCAGTCGTCGCCGGCCCGCTCGTCGTCGTCCACCGCCAGCGCGAACCGCGCGCCCGGGGTGACCCGGACGTCCACGGTCCTGCCGACGCTCCCGTGGAAGACCGTGCCGACGTCCTTGACGGCGCTTCCGGAGCCACAGCCCCCGGCCAGCGCCACCAGCAGCAGGGCGACCAGCCCCGTTCGGTACATCACCCGGCTCAGCGTAGCGAGCCCGCACGGACGCCGCCCCGTAGGGCACCGCCGTACGGCCCGGCGGCGTCCGGGGCCCCGCTCCGGCGGACGGCGCCGGAGCGGAGCCGGAGCGGGGCCGGAGCGGGGCCGGAGCGGCCGAGGCGGGGCCGGGGCGGCCGAGGCGGGGCCGGGGCGGCCGAGGCGGGGCCGGGGTGAGATCGGGAGGCCGGGGCCCGGAACCGCCGGCGAGGCGGTCAGGCGCCGGCGAGGCGGGAGCGGTAGACGCGCCGGGCGCGCTCGTAGAGGGCCAGGTGGTCGTCGAGCTGCCCGGGACGGTCGAAGACCCCGAGGTCGCGGACCATCGCCTCCAGTCCGTCCAGCCAGTCCAGGCACCAGCGGACGTCCTCGGGCCTGGCCACGTGGCGGCCGGCCACGTCGAGGTAGACCGGGCTGGTGTGGGCGTGGACGCCCTCACCGGTCAGTGACCGCTCGTGCGGGCCGCCGACGGCCACCGCGACGACGTAGGTGGGGTCGCCGGCGACCAGCTCCGCGGTCAGCTCGCCGGGCGGCCCCTCCGCCAGGACGCCGTCGGCGGTGCGGATCTCCAGCCGCTCCACCTCGGGGCCGATCGAGCGCACGACGATCGGGACCCGGTCGCCGGGCGAGAGGTCCAGGGTTTCGCCGGGCCCCCGGCCGCCGGCCGACAGCTCCAGCCAGGGGCCGGTGGTGCCGAAGGTGCGGCCCCGCCGTACGGCCTCGGCGAACGAGGCGGCGGTGAGCGGCCCGTCCACCCGGGCGTAGACGCGGGCCCAGCCCGGCGGGTTGGACTGGTTGCCCCGCCGGGCGAAGGAGATCATCGCGTCGGTGCCCGCGGTGACCGCGAGCCGGTTGCCCGCGCCGATCAGCCGCCGGTAGATCGCGGCGGGCCCGGTGATCGTGGTCTGGCTGAGCACGTCGAGGCTGTCGACCAGGCCGAGCGCGGCGTCGGCGACGATCTCCCGCGCCGTGCAGTTGCGGCCCGATGCCAGGCCCACCTCGGGGCCGTCGGTGTCGGTGGCCGCGGCGTGGAAGGGGTGGCTGTAGCCGAGGAGCGCGCCGAGACCGCGGAGTTCTTCGCAGCCGGCGGCGTTGGGCGGCCAGTCGGCGGCGCCGGCGAAGCCGGTGTGGAACCGCGAGGGCGGGGCCGAGACGCCGAAGGCGTACAGGTGGCCGAGCAGGTCGTTGCGGTACTCGACGCCGAGCCTGGCCAGGTGGGTGGCGTCCGACCACGGCAGGTCCCGCCCCGCCCAGTGCTCCAGCGCCTCGGCGTCGTAGACGCGCGGGGAGGAGACGTTCCCGGCGACCAGGTTGAGCACGTGCAGGTCCTCGCCGTGCTGGATGGCGGCGGCGTGCTCGGGCAGGCCGACGGTGTCGCCGGCCCAGTTGAGGTGGACGTGCATGTCGCCGCCGTACCAGCCGCGCGCCGCGGCGTCGTAGAGGCGCTCCGGGGTCAGCTCGACCAGGGTCTCCTCGCCGGCCGCCGGGGTGACCTCCACCTGGGCGGCGCCGTACTCCATGCCCCGGGTCACCCGCACGGTCAGCGGTTCGGCGGGGACGTCCAGCACGACGTCGTCGCCGTGGAAGTAGGGCAGCACGTGGTAGTCGCGGCGGGCGGGGACGCCCTCGGGGTACCAGCCCTGCTCGTGCTCACCGTGGACGCTCCACCGGCAGGGGAACCCGGCGCGCAGCCGCAGGCGGGCGGCGGCGGCCGGGCGGGTCAGCGCCGAGAGGTCCACGCGGCGGCCGTCGGCGACGACCTCGCTCGCACTGGTGATCCCGACCAGCCGGGCGCCGCGCGGGGCGATCTCGTGGGTCTCGCCGTCCACCGTGACGGTGGTCTTCTCGTCGCGGGCGGAGTCGAGCAGCAGGGTCGTGCGCAGCGGCCGGTCGTCCAGTACGGCCTGCGGGAGCGCCTCCAGGGTGTGGCCGCCGGGGGTGAGGCGGAGCGCGGCGAGGTTGTCACGGACCCGTCCGTCCAGGACGTTGCGCACGATCTCGTCCATGTCGAGCCCGACCAGGCGGGTGCGCCGCTCCTGGGGGGACAGGTCCGGGTGGCGGGCGGCGACCATGGCGTGGCAGACGTCCCAGAAGGTGTCGGTGCCCATGAGGTAGGCGTCGGTCGCCATGGACTTGACGTAGAAGATGGGGTTCTCGCCCCAGGTGACGCCGTGCTCGGCCAGCAGCCGGCGGTACTCCTCGGCGGCCCGGGCGACGGCGGGCGGCAGGAGCGGGTCGTGACACATGGTTCCTCCCCGTGACGAGGCGCCTGACGATCGCCGTCATCGTGGCACCTGGACACGGACCGCTATGGACCCGTCACGCCCATCGGGATGATTTATCACTACTTAGTAGTAGAAAAGCCAACCCACCATGGCCGATCTTTCCCCGGTTCCGGCGGCCCTCCCGGAGCGGACGCCGGAGGCCGCCGGGAACCCGGCTCAGCGGCTGCTCGGCGCCGGGCCCAGGCGCATCCGCATCGCGTGCTCCACCAGCGTGATCAGGACCTCCTTGCCGGACTCGCGGCGGCGGGCGTCGCACATCACGATCGGGATGTCCTCGTGGAGGGTCAGGCCGAGCCGTACCTCGTCGAGGTCGTAGCGGCGGGCGCCGTCGAAGCAGTTGACCGCGACGATGAAGGGCGTCTCGCGCCGCTCGAAGTAGTCGAGGGAGGGGAAGCAGTCGGCCAGCCTGCGGGTGTCGGCGAGCACGACCGCGCCCAGCGCGCCGAGGGCCAGCTCGTCCCACAGGAACCAGAACCGCTCCTGGCCGGGCGTGCCGAACAGGTACAGCCGGTAGTCGTCGCCGATGGTGATGCGGCCGAAGTCCATCGCGACCGTGGTGGTCTTCTTGCCCTCCACGCCCGACAGGTCGTCGATCCCGATGCCCTGGTGGGTCAGGGTCTCCTCGGTGCGCAGCGGCTCGATCTCCGACACCGACCCGACCAGGGTCGTCTTGCCGGCTCCGAAGCCGCCGGCGACCAGGATCTTGATCGCCTTGGGCAGCGTGACGCGCCCCGCGTCGCGATCAGAGCGCACGGAGTCCATCCAGCACCGCCTTGTAGAGCTTCTCGTCGTGCATGTCCGTCTCCGAGTGAGGTTCTTGCGTGGCGATGAGCCCCTGGTCGAGCAGGTCGCTGAGCAGGACGCGGACCGTGCCCGCCGGGAGGTTGATGTGCGCGGCGATCTCCGCCACCGACTGCGGCCGGCGGCAGAAGCGCACGATGGCCTGGCACTCCGGATCGAGACCGCCCGTCCCCGCGTGGGCGGGGCCCACGGCCACCGCCAGGGTGATCAGGTCGAACCGGCCTCGGGTGGGCTCGGTTCTGCCGCGGGTGAGGACGTAGGGCCGGACGATCGCTCCGGCCGCCTCCCCCACCCACTGCGTGTCGGGATGCTCGTCGGAGGCGGGCATCACGGGCCGTCGTTCCCGGCGAGGTCCGATCGCGCCGGTGAGGTGAGGTACTGGCCGACCCGGGTCACGAGCATGGCCATCTCGTAGGCCACCAGGCCGACGTCGGCCTGGTGGGCGCAGAGCACCGCCAGGCAGGCTCCCTGCCCGGCCGCGGTCACGATCAGGTACGCCGACCGCATCTCGATGATGGTCTGGCGCACCGCGCCGCCCTCGACGCGGTCGCTGACCCCCCGGCCCAGGCTCTGGATCGCCGACCCCACCGCGGCCAGGTGCTCGGCGTCGGCCCGGTCGAACCCCCGTGAGGCGGCCAGCAACAGGCCGTCGGTGGAGAAGACGATGCCGTGCTCGGCCTCCTCCACCCTCGCGACCAGGTCGTCCAGCAACCAGGCCAGGTCGGTGAAAGATCCTGTTCCCTGCACCACTCGTTGTCCTCTTTCTGCTTAATTCTGCTGAAAGGGCCTTAGATCGCCCGCCGCGGCGGCCCCCGACGCCGGCGCGGATCGGAGTCGTCACGGAATCGTCATCGGTCTTGTTCCCGGAACGGGCCGTCCGCCGGGTCGCTCTCGTCGGAGATCAGTTGCGCGGCCTCGGACCGGCCCCGGCGCGTGCCGGCCTGGAAGGAGGCCATGGCCGCGCGGATCGCGTCCGGCGAGGGTTCGCCGTCGCCGGGTTCGGCCGTCTCCTGGGGCTCGGCGGGCCAGGGGCGCTCCTCCTGGAGGGGGGCCGCGAGGTTGGTCTGCGGGACGCGGCGCGGCAGGCCGCCGGGCGTGTGGCTGGTGTCGGGCGGCGGCAGGACCGGCGGCGCCGCGGGCGTGTCGGCGGCCGTACGGCGTGCCGCCACCGGTTCGCCGTCCCCGCCGTCCCCGTCGCGTTCGCCGGTGACCGGGACGGTACGGGCGACCTCGGCGGCCCGGCGCGCGGACTCCCGGGTCCGGCTCTCCCGGAAGGCGGAGCCCGGTGCGGAGGAGACGGCCGCCGCCGGGGACGGCTCCGCGGGGAGTCCCGTCCGCGGGGCGGCGGAGAAGACCGCCTCGGGGACCCGTACGGAGTTCTCCATCGTGACGCCGGCGGGGATCCCGGCGTCCCCGGACCTGTCCCGGCCGCCGTCCTCGCCGTCCTCGCCCTCGCTCACCAGTTCCTGGGGGATGAGGACGACGACCGTCGTGCCGCCGTACGGCGAGATCTTGAACGCCACCCGGATCTCGTGCCGCTCGGCCAGCCTGCTGACCACGTACAGTCCCAGGCGGGCGTTGCCGGCGAGCTTCAGCTCGGGGGGGTTGGCGATCCGCTCGTTGGCGGCGGCGATGTCCTCCGGGCTCATGCCCAGGCCCCGGTCCTCGATCTCCAGGGCGTAGCCGTGGGCCACGACGCCCCCGCTGACCTGAACGGTCGTGTAGGGCGGGGAGAAGGACGCGGCGTTCTCGACGAGCTCGGCCACCAGGTGGATGACGTCGCCGACCGCGCGTCCCTCCAGGCTGGCGTCTCCCAGGGGCAGCACGTCCACCCGGGTGTAGTCCTCGATCTCGGCCAGCGCGCCGCGGACCACGTCGATCATCGGGACCGAGTCGCGCCAGGCGCGGCCGGGCGAGGCGCCGGCCAGCACCAGGAGGTTCTCGGCGTAGCGCCGCATGCGGGTCGCCAGGTGGTCGAGCCGGAACAGGTCCCGCAGCTCCTGCGGGTCGTTCTCCCGCCGTTCCATGACGTCCAGCACGCTGAGCTGGCGGTGGACGAGCGACTGGGTGCGGCGGGCGAGGTTGCGCAGGATGTCGGCGATGTCGCGGCGGAGCTGGGCCTGCTCGGCGGCGACCTTGATGGCGGTGCGCTGCACGGCGTTGAACGCCTGGCCGACCTGGCCGATCTGGTCGCTGCCGAACTCCAGCTCGGGGGCCTCGGCGGCGACGTCGACGTCCTGGCCGTGGCCGATCCGCTCGACCACCGACGGCAGCCGCTCGTCGGCGAGTTCCCGGGCCGCGTCGCGCAGCTTCTCCAACTGCCGGACCAGGGCGCGGGCGGTGGTGATGGCCAGCACGATCGAGGAGATGACGGCGATCAGGCCGAGTCCGCCGGCCAGCGCCAGCCGGACGATGACGCCGGTGGCGACCGGCCCGGACCGCTCGACCACGCCGGCGCCGGAGGCGAGCACGACCTCGGCCAGCCGGGAGTGCGCCGGCTGGGCGACCGCGCTCCACTGCTGGGCGTCGACCAGCCCGGAGGGCACCGCCTGGTCGTTGCCGATCAGCAGGGTCTCCAGGGAACGCAGTCGGGTGAACTGCTGTCCTTCCGACAGCCGCCGGTGGGCGTCCCGGTCGGAGTCGGGCAGCTCGTCCATCGACTGGTTGATCAGAAGCTGCCGGTTGCCGACGAGCTGGGTGAGCTGGACGCGCTCGGCGCCGGTGAGCCGCCCCGCCGTCAGGGCGCCCGCCACCAGGGCGTCCTCCTGGGCCAGGAGGTCACGGGCCCGGTTCATCCTGATCAGCGCCCGGGTGTCCCCGGCGATCTCCTCGTCGTCCAGCGTCGCCATGGAGTCGTAGACGCGGAAGACGGCGTCGACGATGCCGGTGAACATGGCGGCCGCGCGGGCGCGGTCCATCTGCCCGTTGTCGATCGCCGCGCGCGCGGCGGCCAGGTCGTCGAGCAGCCGGCGGGTCTCGTCGAGGTGCCTGCCGAGCGCGTCGCCGCCCAGCAGTTCCACGGCGCGGCCGGCGGTGAGCGTGCGGAAGTTCGCGGTGGCCTTGTCGGTGCGCCCGCGCTGGGTGGCCAGCACCTGCTGCCGCTGGCGCGGCCCGCCGGGCCTGCCGAGCGTGACGGCGGTGAGGCGGCGCTCGGCCTGCAGGGCGACGATGAGCTGTTCGCCGGGGTCGGCGACCTCGGTGCTGAGCGTGGCCACGCCCAGCATGTTGAGGCCGTCACGGACGGTCACCCACGCGGTGAACGCCCAGAGCGCGACAAGTGACACCAGCAGCGCCGTCACCTTGGTCCGCAGGCGTGGGTCACGCACGCGCATAGCATCAACCCCGGAAAAAGCAGAGAAATGGCCATTTCATCGCGGACCGGTCAGCACATATGAGTCACCGTCGCCGCCTTGCAGGGATAAGTGGTACATCCCCAATGCACCCGGCAAACCCTAGCAATATCCCCAAATACCCTCAAGGCGAGGCGTGAGCAATAATGCCTATCTGTCCTTTTCGGGGGGTTCACTAGTGGTTTTTCCGATGCTCACTCCGGCATGGCGCCCATCTCCCTCCCGGAGAGGTGAAGGGCCCCCAGGACGGCCGCCTGGACGATGGCCGCCGGCAGGTAGAGATCCTTGTCGACCCACAGCGGCGGCGGACGGTGGTCCCGAGCGGCCAGCAGCGCCTCGCGGCCGCGCCGTACCGCGTCCCGCTCCCGCCGGATCGCGTTCCGCTCCCGGCCGCGGGCGGCGCCGGTCAGCAGCAGGGTCTGCAGCGCGTAGGCGGTCTCCTCGGCGGTGCCCTCCCAGCGGCCCCAGGAGCCGTCCGGGCGCTGGGTGTCGAGCACCCACTCCGCGGCCCGGCCGACCGCCTCCCGCGACTCCGGGCCGCCGAACTCGGTCAGGGCGATCGCGCAGCAGGCCGTGGCGTAGTACGGCGAGACGTGCCAGCGGTCCGTCCACTTCCCCTCGCCGTCCTGCCGGCCGCGCAGCCAGGAGGCGAGCTTGGCGACGACGGCCGCGTGCCGGGGCTCGCCGCCGCGGCGGCGCACGTACTCGCCGAAGGCGTCGAGCACGTGCGCGTTGGTCGTCGGGGACATCCCCTCCTCGCCGCGCCAGGTGCAGAAGTGGGTCTCCAGCTCGAACGGCCACAGCCCCTCCGGCTCGCGCGGCTCGCCGAGCAGCGCCAGGGCGTACAGCGCCACGGAGGTGGTGTCGGCGTCGGCCGGCAGCCCCGGCCCGGTGGCGACCCCGTCCGGTCCCAGCCCCTCGCGCAGGCTCGCCGCCAGCTCCGGCGGCGCCTCCACGGGGAGGCCGGCGCGCAGCAGCCAGCTCAGCGTCCAGCCGCGCTCGAACACGGTGATGGGGAGGGCGCACGGCACAGGCCCGCCGGAGACCGACACCACCTCCTCCAGGTACCGCCGCACCGGGGCCGCCGCGCCGGGCGGGCGCGCGCCGTCCCCGGAGCCGCCCGCGGAGGCGTCCCCTCCGGCCCGGCGTGCCACGGGGCCGCGGCCAGCCAGGCGGCGCTCGCCGCGGGCGACGCGCCGACGGCCGCCATGCCGGCGGTCATCGGCGTGGGGACGACGCCCGGCGAGGCCGCCCCTCCGGGCCCGCCGACTCCAGCGCGTGGACCAGCTTCTGCGGGACGGCCGCGCCGGAGGCCATCCACCGTCTGACCGCCGCCAGCTTGGCGCCGTCCGCGCCGGGGAACGGCCCCGGCGCCGGGCCGAGACGGCCGGCGGTGTCCGGGTCCTCCGCGGCGAGGTGATCACCGATCAGGGAGAGCAGGTGGGGCACGATGAGCTCGATCGCCGGCATGTCCGGCAGCGGCTCCTCCCGGCCCGCGACCGCCCCGGCCCGCACCAGCTCCAGCCCCCGGGCGGCGGCCTTGGCCAGCAGCTCTCGGTCGGCCGGGGAGGACTCCCGCCGGCGCTCGGCCAGCAGCGCCTCGACCACGCTGAGGGTGGGGACGAGGCCGTGGTGGCCCGGAGGGCCCCAGCCGCCGTCCCCTCGCTGGGTGGCGATCAGGAAGTCGATCCGCCCGGCGTGCCCGGACAGCCACGGCGCCAGGCTCACCACCCGGCCGGTCTCGTACGGCGAGGCCGACACCTGTCCCCAGGGCGCGGCCAGCAGCCCGGCCACCAGCTCCCGTGCCGCGGCGGGCAGGTCGCCCGGAGCCGGAAGCCGGCCGGGCGCCGGGGCGGGCCGGGCGGCGGCACTCACGGCGCCCACGGCGTTCACAGCGTCCCCCAGTAGTCACCGACCTGGTAGAACCCGGCGCAGAAGTCCATCTGGCGCTCCATGTAGCGGGTCAGCTCCGGGTGGGCGTCCAGCGCGGTCAGCAGCTCCCTGGCGTGGGCGGCGAGTTCGGTGGCCCGCCGTTCGATCCCCGTGTGGCCGCCGGGGTCGAGCGGGATCGCGTTGAGGTCGCCCCAGGCGACGTCCCGCTCGTAGGTGCCGAGGTCGTTGAGGAGGCGGATGACCCGCTGCACGGCCCGGCTCGCCTCGCGCAGCGGCTCGACGTCGGAGACCGCCGCGCCGTCGGCGACGTGGATCCAGTGGGCGGCGAGGACGAAGGAGAACCCGAGGTTGTCGGCGTTGGCGAGGTACTCCTCCAGCGTGGGCCGGGCCTTCTCGCTCTTCCAGCGCCACTCGGTGAGCATGCCGTCCAGCATCCGCCGCAGCTCGTCGCGCCAGACCGGTCCGAGCACGCCGTACGCGGGCGAGGCGGACAGCTCGTCGCGGATGTCGGCCAGCATGCGGGTCAGGTCGTCGCCGGGAGAGGGCGGGGCGCCCTCGGCCACGTCGGCGCAGCGCCGGGCGATGTCCTCGACCTCCTCCCGGGAGGTTGCGACGTAGTCGACGAGCCAGTCCAGGCCGAAGGCCCACAGGGTGACCTTGTTGGCCATCCGCAGCCGGTCGGCGCCGAGCCACGGCCCGCTGAAGGCCATCGCCAGGGAGAGTGTGCTGTACAGGGCGGCGTCGAACGGCTTGGCGGAGAACAGCTCCGGATAGGCCGCCGCCCACTCGCGCATGTCCCGCTGGGCGCGTCCGGCTCCGGCGCAGACCGCCCCGCACTCCGCGGCCGGCGGCCAGGCGTCCCGGGCGGGCACGGCCGTCATCGCGCGGCCCCGACCCGGTCGTGTCCGGCGAAGGCCACTTTCAGCATGATCTTCTGCTTCGGGCGCAGCGAGGCCGCCCAGCCCATGGGGTACGGCCCCGGGGTGGGCACCGACACGCGGTACCGGCTGAGGATGGAGGCGACCACGAGCGGCGCCTCGACGTAGAACAGGTGCTCGCCCAGGCACTTGTGCGGCCCGCCGCCGAAGGGAAAGTAGGAGTACCTGTGCCTGCGCTCCCCCTCGGCCGGCGCGAACCGCTCGGGGTCGAACTCGTCCGGGCGCTCCCAGAACCCGTCCAGCCGCTGCGTGGCGTAGGGGCAGATGAACACCGTCGAGCCGCGCCGGATCCGCACGCCCCCGACCTCCGCGTCCTCCATGACCTGGCGCGGCAGCAGCCAGCCCGCCGGGTACATCCGCAGGGTCTCCAGCAGCACCATCCGGGTGTAGGCGAGCCGCGGGAGGTGCTCGGGCCGGGCCGGGCCGTCGCCGACCACCTCGTCGATCTCGGCCTGGAGCCGGGCCTCGACCTGCGGGTGCTCCTTCAGCAGCAGCCACAGCCAGGTGATGACCATCGCGGTGGTCTCCGAGGAGGCGGCGTAGACGCTGACCAGGGCGTCGCGGATCTGCTTGGCGGTGAGCGGGTCGCCGTTGTCGTCGGTGGAGCGGCAGAGCATCGAGATGACGTCGGTGCTGTCGTCGGGGTGGTCCATGGCCCGGCGCACGATCGGGTACACGACGTCGTCGATCCGCTGGACGGCCTTCTCCAGGGCCCGGTCGCGGGGCACCCGGACCGTGTAGGGCATGAACGGCATGAGGAACCGGTAGACGAGGGAGTTGGCGACCGTGTCGAAGGCGGGGATGATGTCCTCCCCGTCCTTGCGGTCCAGCTTGTCGCCGAACAGCACCCGGTTGACGATGTAGGTGAGGATGGTGGACATCTCGGTGGCGGCGTCGAAGCTCTGCCCGGTCCGGGCATGGTCGTCCCACTCCTCGATGCGCCCGGCGACGCGGCGGGAGACCTCCTCGGCGATCGTGGCGATGTACCGGGTGGTGAACATCGGCTGCAGGATCTTCCGGCTGATGCTCCACTGCTCGCCGTCGCCCATGATGCTGTGCCCGAAGAGCCGCTCCAGGGGCCGCCAGAACATCCCCATCCGCTGGTAGTTCGTCCACTCCAGGCGCATCACCTGCTGGACGTGGTCGGGGTGGGAGACCAGGTAGGGGCGGAACGGCCCCAGTCCCAGCCGGACGACCTCCCCGCCGGACTCCCGGGCGATGCCCGCCAGGGCGACCGCGGGACCGCGGAGCAGGGCCGGGAGTGCCCGATACATCGGAACTGACCTCGCCCGCCGGGCGGATAGGACGGCCACATCTGTCGGCATCGCCAAGGTCTCCCCACCGGCGCCCCGAATCCGCGCAGCACGAGACCGCCCACGACGGTGCGGGCCGTACGGGATCCGACGGCGGGGTCCGGCCACCTCGCCACGGCCGGTTCCCGCGCGGAGAAAACAGGTCAGGACCTGCCGGAGGACAGCCCTCGCGCGACCTTCCCGCGCACCGTCATGCGCTTTCCGTCCTTGCGGTATTCACTGAGCGCACTATTACGACATTTGCAACTCTTGGCGCGAAACATTACATGATCCACCACTCGTGATCAAGTGATGATAAAATCATAAAGTGCATCAGTGCCACCAACACCGGTCATTGGTCCCAAATTAACAAGATAGGATCCGCTGGATGTCAACTTTCGCCTTGACATCCGGCCACGGCGGATGGTCACCTGGGGCCCGGCCGATCCGGCGCCGCCACCGGGCATGACAGGCCGGTCGTCGCGGCGGGACCCCTGCTCGCGAACCCCCGGCCCATCGGCCCGGGACCCGCTCACTCGCGGAAGGCCGCCAGGATCCGGTCGGCGGCCAGGGACGGCGTCAGCGTCCCGGCCCGCACGTCCCGCTCGACCTCGGCGGTCATCTCGGCGACCCGCGGGTGCTCGCGCAGCGCCGCCAGCAGCCGGTCCGTCACCAGCGACCAGGTCCAGCGGACCTGCTGGCGGCGGCGGCGCTCCTCCAGCTCACCCGAGGCGGCCAGCGCGTCCTGGTGGGCGACGACGCGCGCCCACAGCTCGTCCAGGCCGGCGCCCGACATCCCGCTGCAGGTCAGCACCGGCACCGTACGCTCCGAGCGCAGCAGCCGCAGCGCCCCGGCCAGCTCCCGGGCCGCCTTGCGGGCGTCGGCCTCCCCCGGGCCGTCGGCCTTGTTGACCGCGATCACGTCGGCGAGCTCCAGCACGCCCTTCTTGATGCCCTGGAGCTGGTCGCCCGTCCGGGCCAGGGCCAGCAGCAGGAAGGTGTCGGCCATGTCGGCGACGGCGGTCTCGGACTGGCCCACGCCGACGGTCTCCACCAGCACGACGTCGTAGCCGGCCGCCTCCACCACGACCATCGCCTCCCGGGTCGCCCGGGCGACGCCGCCCAGGGTGCCGGAGGTGGGCGAGGGCCGGATGAAGGCGTCCGGGTCGGCGGCCAGACGCGCCATCCTCGTCTTGTCACCGAGGATGCTGCCGCCGGTCCTGGTCGACGACGGATCGACGGCGAGCACCGCCACCCGGTGCCCCTGACCGGTCAGCCGCACACCGAGGGCGTCGATGAACGTCGACTTGCCCACCCCCGGCACGCCGGTTATGCCGACCCGGCGCGCCCGGCCGGCCAGCGGGGCCAGCTCGACCAGCAGCCGCTGCGCCAGCTCCCGGTGGTCGGGCCGGGAGGACTCCACCAGGGTGATCGCCCGCGCGATCCACGCCCGGGAGCCCTCCTTCACCCCCGTGACGTAGTCGTCAAGCGTCCGCGCCATGACCCAGCCGGGTGAGCAGGTCGGCGAGCAGCCCGCGGGCGGCGTCGGCGATCACGGTGCCGGGCGGGAAGATCGCCGAGGCCCCGGCGGCGCGCAGCGCGTCGAAGTCGCCCGGCGGGATCACCCCGCCGACCACGATCATGACGTCCTCGGCGCCGAGTCCGGCCAGCGCGTCGCGCAGCGCGGGCACCAGCGTCAGGTGCCCGGCCGCCAGCGAGGAGACCCCGACCACGTGCACGTCGGCCTCGACCGCCTGGCGGGCGACCTCCTCGGGCGTCTGGAACAGCGGGCCGACGTCCACGTCGAACCCGAGGTCGGCGAAGGCCGTGGCGATCACCTTCTGGCCCCGGTCGTGACCGTCCTGGCCCATCTTGGCCACCAGGATCCGGGGGCGGCGCCCCTCCAGCCGCTCGAACTCGGCGCACATGCCGCGGACCTCGTCCACGCCGGAACCCACCTCCTCGCGGTACACCCCGGAGATCGTGCGGATCTGGCCCGCGTGCCGGCCGAAGACCTTCTCCAGCGCCTCGGAGATCTCCCCGACGGTCGCCTTGGCGCGGGCCGCCTCCACCGACAGCGCGAGCAGGTTCGCGTCACCCGCCGCGCCCTTCGTCAGCGCGGCCAGCGCCTCCTCCACCGCCCGCGGGTCGCGCTCGGCGCGCAGCCGGCGGAGCTTGTCGAGCTGCCGGGCCCGCACCGCGGTGTTGTCCACCTTGAGCACCTCGATGGGCTCGTCGGCGTCGGGCCGGTACTTGTTGACGCCGATGACCGGCTGCGCCCCGGTGTCGATGCGCGCCTGGGTGCGGGCGGCGGCCTCCTCGATGCGGAGCTTGGGCAGCCCGGCGTCGATCGCCCTGGCCATGCCCCCGGCCGCCTCCACCTCCTCGATGTGCCCCCACGCCTTCCGCGCCAGCTCGTGGGTGAGCCGCTCCACATAGTAGGAGCCGCCCCACGGGTCGATCACCCGGCAGGTGCCCGACTCCTGCTGCAGCAGCAGCTGGGTGTTGCGGGCGATCCGCGCCGAGAAGTCGCTCGGCAGCGCCAGCGCCTCGTCCAGCGCGTTGGTGTGCAGCGACTGGGTGTGCCCCTGGGTGGCGGCCATCGCCTCCACGCAGGTGCGCACCACGTTGTTGAAGACGTCCTGGGCGGTCAGCGACCAGCCGGAGGTCTGCGAGTGCGTCCGCAGCGACAGCGACTTGGGGTTCCCCGCCCCGAACCCCGACACCAGCCTCGCCCACAGCAGCCGGGCCGCCCGCAGCTTGGCGACCTCCATGAAGAAGTTCATGCCGATGCACCAGAAGAACGACAGGCGCGGCGCGAACGCGTCGACGTCCAGGCCCGCCCCGACCCCGGCCCGCAGGTACTCCAGGCCGTCGGCGAGGGTGTAGGCCAGCTCCAGGTCGCAGGTGGCCCCGGCCTCCTGGATGTGGTACCCGGAGATCGAGATCGAGTTGAACTTCGGCATCCGCTCGCTGGTGTAGGCGAAGATGTCGGAGATGATCCGCATCGACGGCCCCGGCGGGTAGATGTAGGTGTTGCGGACCATGAACTCCTTGAGGATGTCGTTCTGGATGGTCCCGGCGAGCTGCTCGGGCGCCACCCCCTGCTCCTCGGCGGCCACGATGTACAGCGCGAGCACCGGCAGCACCGCGCCGTTCATGGTCATCGACACGCTCATCTTCTCCAGCGGGATGCCGTCGAAGAGCTGCCGCATGTCGTAGATGGAGTCGATCGCCACCCCGGCCATGCCGACGTCGCCGGCCACCCGGGGGTGGTCGGAGTCGTAGCCCCGGTGGGTCGCCAGGTCGAAGGCGACCGACAGGCCCTTCTGTCCCGCGGCGAGGTTGCGCCGGTAGAAGGCGTTGGACTCCTCGGCGGTGGAGAAGCCGGCGTACTGCCGGATCGTCCACGGCTGGGTCGCGTACATCGTCGGGTACGGCCCGCGCAGGTACGGCGCCACGCCCGGGTAGGTCGCCGGGAAGTCCAGCCCGTCGAGGTCGGCGGCGGTGTAGAGGGGCTTCACGGCGATCCCCTCGGGGGTCTCCCACACCGGCCCGGCCGTGCCGTCCCCGGCGGCCCGCCGTACGGCGGGCCCGGCGGCGCTCGCCCCGCCGTCCAGCGGGACCGCGGAGAAGTCGGGAATCATCGGGTCACCCCCAGGTCGTCGAAGGTCGTGCGGAGCACGCCGAGCGCGTCGCACCCGGCGTACAGAAGGGCGTCCACGCCCGGGTACTTCCCCCGCCCCGCCAGCCATATCCGCCTGGCCCCGGCCGCGCGCAACGCGGCGGCCACCGGGCCGGCGTGCTCGCCGTACAGGCGGTCGGCGGAGCACAGGCAGGCGACCCGCGCGCCGGAGGCGGTGAACGCGGCGGCGATCTCCTCCGGGTCGGTCAGCGGGCCGCCCGACACGGTGGCGATCCCGCCGGCCTGGAACAGGTTGGCCGCGAACGACGTCCTGGCGTTGTGCGCCGCGACCGGCCCGATGGTCGCCAGGAACACGTGGGGGCGGACCGGCTGAGCGTCGGCCAGGTCGCGCAGCCGCTCGAACTCCCCGGCGTAGTGGACGCCGGCGACCGGACGCGGGTGCGGGGGACGCCGCAGCGGGCGCTCGGCCAGGTCGGGGAACTCGCTCACCCCGGTGATCGGGTCGCGGCGGTGCGCGACGGCCTCCGAACGCCGTTCCCGGGTGGCGGCCAGCCGCCGGGCGACGAGGTCGTCCCCGGCCCGCGACCCCGCGCCGCCGGCGCGCTCGATCTCCTGGAACCACTCCCAGGCCCGCTCGGCCAGGTCGCGGGTGAGGCGCTCGACGTAGTAGGAGCCGCCGGCCGGGTCGGTCACCCGGGCCACGTGGGCCTCCTCCAGCAGCAGGGAGTGGGTGTTGCGCGCGATGCGGCGGGCGAAGGCGTCCGGCAGGCCCAGCCGGGCGTCGAACGGCTGCACGGTCACCGCGTCGGCCCCGCCGGTGCCGGCCGCGAAGCAGGCGAGCGTGGTGCGCAGCATGTTCACCCACGGGTCGCGGGCGGTCATCATGGCCGAGGAGGTCACCGCGTGCTGCCGCTGCCCGGCGTTCCGCGTCACCCCGCACACCTCGGCGACGCGGGCCCACAGCAGGCGCGCGGCGCGGAGCTTGGCGATGGTGAGGAACTGGTCGGCGGTGGCGGCGTAGCGGAACTCCAGCTGCCCGAACGCCTCCTCCTCGCTCAGCCCGGCGCCGGTCAGCACCCGCAGCGCCGCGACGCCCGCGGCCAGGGAGCAGCCCAGCTCCTCGGCGTCGCCGCCGCCGGCGTCGTGGTACGGCGTGGCGTCCACGACGGCCGCGCGCAGCCCGGGGAAGCCCGCGGCGCAGCGCCGGGCCAGGTCCGCGGCGGTCTCCGGGTCGCGCAGCGGATCCGCGCCCAAGGTGCCGGTCAGGAAACCCGCCGCGGGCCCGCCGTCACCGCTCCCGGGAGGCGCCTCCGGCCGGGTCGGCCGCTCGCGGGCGGCCTGCCCGGCGGCCAGCGCGAACAGGGTCTCGGCCGCCTCGCGGGTGCGCTCCCCCGCGTCCAGCGCGACCGAGATCAGCTCCAGGTGGACCCGCTCCAGGACGCGGGGCAGGTCCTCGGGCTCGACGGCGAGCCACAGCGAGGTGACGCCGTTCTCCAGGTCGGCGAGCACCGCCTCGGGGTCGGCCGCCTCGTGGCGCTGCCGTATCTCCCAGCTCCCGCCCCCGGACCGGGAGCCGCGGACGTAGGGGGCCACGCCCGGCAGGCCCGGATCGCCCGGCAGGTCGGAGGCGTCGTAGATCGGGGCGATGGTGACGCCGTCGTGGGTCGTGAAGGCCAGCGCCTCCTCGGGCGAGGCCGCCTCGACGCCCGACCTGCGCAGGACCCCGAGCGCCAGCTCCCGCCACCGCTCCCGCGTGGCCGGGGGGAAGCCGGCGGTCCATCGAAGTTCCTCAGGCGGCACCGTCATGCCTGGGATGGTAAGCCCCACGGCCCGGTGACGGCCTCCCGGGGTCCCCGCCCGGGTGTGTCCCGGCCGCCGCGCGGCGGATCTCCCGCGGCCTCTCCCCGGGTGTCCGGGGCGCAGGGATCCGGGCGCGTCAGGTGACGGGCTCCTCCCAGGCGGCGTTCCAGGTGGCGCGGTCGACGGCGCCGGTGGCGGGCAGGCCCTTCTCGTCCTGGAACTTGCGGCAGACCCGCTGGGACTCCTCGCCGTACAGGCCGTCGGCGTCGAGGTCCCAGCCGCGCTCGCGCATCTGCCGCTGCCAGGTGCGGACGTCCTCGCCCTCCATGACCGGCGGATATTTGAGGACGCGGCCGGGGAAGACCGGGTGCGGCTCCGGCGGGGCGGGGGTGGCGCCGGGGCGGGGCGCGCCCCGCTTCACCCACGCGTACAGCGGCTCGCCGGGGCAGTCGGTGGCGTACCCGTCGCGGTGGCCCTTGATCTCCCGGCCCGCGCCGCCCTCGGCCCGCAGGTACTCGACCGCGTCGAGGACGGCGTGCAGGATGCCGTCGGTGGGCTTGGTGAGCCCGGTCGAGCCGACCAGGCCCAGCACCGCGTAGTGGCCGCTGTTGAGACCGGGGCCGTTGGCCGCGGGCAGGTGGTGCGGCCCCCTGCCCTCGAACACCTTCCGGTGCGGACACGCCACCATGCTGTAGCCGATGTCCAGCCAGCCGTTGCCGTCCATGTGCTGGTTCTGGATGGACCGGACCAGGGCGACGCACTTGGCGTGGTCGTCGACGATGCCGGGGTCGACGCGCCCGCCGGTGTAGTGGACCTTCACACCCCTGGTGGAGGAGATCCTCGAGTATGAGCCGCGCGGGGCGCGGGCGCCCCATTCGCGGCGTTTCACGATGTCGGCCACAGGTGTCTCCAGGGGGAACGCGAACTGCTCGATGTACCGCGCGACCGACGTTATCCGTAGTGTCCCGCGAGGCGGGGCGCGTTTCGCAAATACCACCAGTCGCATCTCTGTCACATGCGGGGCCGATGACGGTTTTCGCCCCGAACATGGACGTACCACTTCCACCGCCGGAGCGGTCGAAACCACCGGCGTCCCGCGGCGCGAGGCCGGTCCGCTCCCGCGCGGGCCCGCCGCCAGGGAGAGATCGCAGGTCGGAGGCGAGGAGCACGGGCCACGACGACCCGCCGAGGCCGGGGCGAACCGCCCCGCTACGGCGTCTCGCCCCGGTCGGGGCGGATGACCCGGCGTTCGGTGACGATGGCGGTGATCAGGTCGCGCGGCGTCACGTCGAAGGCCGGGTTCAGCACGGCCGCGCCCTCCGGCGCCAGCCGTACCCCGCGCACGCCGAGCACCTCCTCCGGGTCGCGGTCCTCGATCTCGACGAGGTCCCCGGAGGGGGTCGCGAGATCCACCGTGGACTCCGGGGCGACGACGACGAACGGCACCCCGGCGCGGCGGGCGCCCAAGGCCAGCGCGTAGGAGCCGATCTTGTTGGCGGTGTCGCCGTTGGCGGCGATCCGGTCGGCGCCGATCAGCACGGCGTCGGCCTCGCCTCTGGCCAGCAGGAACGGCCCCGCCGAGTCGACGACCAGCCGGTACGGCGCGCCCATCCGGCCCAGTTCCCAGGCGGTGAGCCGGGCGCCCTGCAGCAACGGCCGGGTCTCCAGGGCTATTGCCCCGGCCAGCCGTCCCCGTTCGTGCAGGGTCTGCACGACGCCGAGCGCGGTGCCGCGCTCCACCGCGGCCAGGCCGCCGGTGTTGCAGACGGTCATGATCCGCGGCCGGTCGCGGCCGGTCAGCTCGCACACCAGGTCCGCGCCCCGCTCCCCCATGGCGTGGCAGGCCGCGATGTCGGCGTCACGGATCTCCAGCGCGCGGCCGAGCACCGCCTCGAACCCCTCGTCGAGGTGCTTCAGCGCCTCGTCCACGCCCCAGGCGAGGTTGACCGCGGTCGGCCGGGCGGCCCGCAGCCGGGCCGCGGCGGCCGCCGGATCCGGTTCGGTGGCCGCCGCGAGCGCGACGCCGAGCGCCCCGGCCACGCCGAGCGCGGGCGCCCCCCGCACGGCCAGCCGCCGGATGGCGTCGATGAGGCCGTCCACCGTCCCGACCCGGATGACGGCGCACTCGCCGGGCAGCAGGGTCTGGTCCACGAGCTCGACGGCGTCGCCGGCCCAGTCGATCGTCCGCATGTCCGGCAATCTACGCCCGCTCCCCGGGGGGTCCGCCACCCCTGTTCCGGCCCGGCGGGCCACGGCCGTACGGGGACGCGGAGGACAGACGTGTACGCCACCGGCGTCAGGGGAGCCTGTCCTTCCGGACAGGCCGGACCGGCACGCACCGAGCTTCCGTGACGACCGTCCGCCCAGGTCGGACGGGCAGACCCGGTACGGCGCGCGCGAAGGCGCCCGCTCCGCGTGCCCCCGACGTCCCCGCGGCCCGGCGAACAAGACGAGGCCGCAGGACGTCATAGGGAGACATGAGACGATCCAACGGCGCCGGACGCCTCCCGGCCCTCTCGATGGTGGTGGCGGGCGTGCTGATGGCCTCGGCCGCGTGCGGTTCGGCGACGCCCGCCCAGCGGGACATCTCCCCGGCGGGGAACGCGGCCGGGGACGCGCGGTCCGCGGGCGCCGCGCCGATCGCGGCCGGAAGCGCCGTGACGGCCGTGCCCGGGAACGCCGCACCGGGCACGGCGGGGAAGCGCGGCCCGCGAGCGCCGTCCCGGCGGCCGGCGCCGCCACCCTCTCCGGCGCGGCGGCACCCGGGCGCTGCCGGACCGGCGCGCTCTCGGCCCGGGTCGGCCGGGTGGACGCGGGCGCGGGCCAGCGGTACGCGCCGCTGGTGTTCACCAACGGGTCCACCCGGACCTGCTGGGTGTACGGCTTCCCGGGCCTGGTCACGATCGACCGCAACGGCGACGCGCTGCGCACCAGGCCGCGGCGGGAGAACGTCCGGCCGCAACGGGTGACCCTGCGGCCCGGCGCCTCGGCCCACTTCAGGATGCACTGGACCGAGGTGCCGAGCGGGCGGGAGACCACCTGCCCGGCCTCCGCGCGGCTGATGGTCATCCCGCCGGACGAGACCGTCTACCTGACGGTCCCCTTCTCGGCGCGGGTCTGCGACGACGGGCGCATCGACCTCACCCCGGCGGCCCCGGGGGCGCGCCTCTGAGCCTCACCCCAGCGGCCGGGGCGTCGCCGTAGGCGGCCAGGAGCGCGGGGAGCGTTCCGGTGGCCGCGGCGATGGCGGCGGTGTTCCGGTACTCGCGCCATCGCACGACCTTCCCGCCGCGCACGGTGAGCACCGCGACGAAGGACGCGGCGCCGCGAAGGCCGGTGGTGGTCACCGTCCCGGCCAGCTCGTACTCCGCGACGACGGTCTCCGGGTGCTCGGACCCGGCGGCATCCCGGCCATCACCGACCCCCAGCAGGCCGCCGCCCATCCGGAGCTGTCGGCCCTTGCGGTCATGGCCCACGGCCGCGACCGCAAGGTCGTCGAGGCCTTCGCCTCAGCGCTCGCCGAGCTACCCCACGACTACGCTGCGAAGTACTATGAACACGCTTACGACATGTCCGTGCCCGAGGTGCGGCACCTCCTGGAGGAGATCATGACGTCCACCGACTGGCCCGTCCACAGCCCCTTCGCCCGCGAGCACTACGGCCGCGGCCTGGCAGAAGGCAAAGCAGAAGGCAAGGCGGAAGGCAAGGCGGAAGGCGAGGCGGAAGAAGCCGCCAAGCTGGTTCTGCTGGTGATGGACGCCCGTGGCCTCGACGTGCCGGACGGCGTCCGCGCCCGGATCACCTCCTGCACCGACCTCACCCTCCTGGAGACCTGGGTGACCCGCGCGGCGACCGCCCAGACCGTGCACGACATGTTCGACGAAGCGAGCGAACAGGACCGCTGACGAATATCCGCCCGTGAGCAGAGCAGGGTTCCGGTAGACGGCGCTCCGGCTCCGGCTCCGGCTCCGGCTCCGGCTCCGGCTCCGGCTCCGGCGGCATCGAAACCTCTTCCCGGCGGGGATGCCAGGAGGTTCGCGGACTGAGTCGCCATGTGCCACCGGTGCGGTCGCCGTACCGGTGGCGTTTCCATGCTCGGCGGGCCGTCCGGGGCGGCGTGCCAGAATGCACCATGGCACTGCCGACGCTGACCGTGGTGAGCGGGCCTCCGGGGTCCGGCAAGACGACCCTGGCCCACCGGCTCGCCCGGGAACTCGGCCATCCGGCGATCATCCGTGACGAGATCAAGCAGGGCATGGCGGACGCCGCCGGTGACCGTGGCCCCGATGCGGGAGCCGCGCTCAACCTGCCGGTCCTGAAGGTGTTCTTCGACGTCCTCGGCCTGCTCACGCGGGCCGGGGTCAGCGTGGTCGCCGAGGCCGCGTTCCAGGACCGGGTATGGCGGCCGAACCTTCAGCCGCTCATCGGCCTCGCGCGGATCCGTGTCATCCGCTGCGTCGTCGACGCCGCGCTCGCGGGCGAGCGCATCGCCCGGCGCGCCGCCAGTGACGCCCACCGGGCCGCCCACGCCGACCACGACCTGCTGAAGGCGATCGCGGCGGGCGAGCGCGACCTGGCCGCCTTCGGCTGGATCAGCATGGACCTGCCGGCGCTGACCGTGGACACCACCGGCGGCTACGACCCGCCCCTGCCCGACATCGTCGCCTTCGCCGCGGCACGCGCCGCGCCTCGTGAGCCAGGGTCTCCCACGTGACCCTCCCGGCCCCGGGCGCGTCGGCCCCCGGGCGGAAACCCCGCGCACCCCACACCCCGCTCCACTCCGGAACGGCACGATTCCCGTGATCGCCCCATCCCGTTCCACGGCGGTACGGTTTCCCCGTGACGGAACGACGCGCGATCCTCAGTGGCTCCACCTTCGAGAAGGAGATCGGTTACGCCCGGGCCGTGGTGGACGGGGACCGGGTCCATGTTTCGGGCACCACCGGGTTCGACTACGCGACCATGACGATCTCCGACGACGTGGTCGAGCAGGCCGAGCAGTGCCTGCGTAACATCGGCTCGGCGCTGGCCGAGGCGGGCTGCTCGTTCGCCGACGTCGTGCGGGTGCGGTACCTGCTGCCCGACCGCGAGGACTTCGAGCCCTGCTGGCCGGTGCTGCGCCGGCACTTCGGAGAGGTCCGCCCGGCCGCGACGATGCTGGTGTGCGGCCTCTCCGACCCGCGTATGAGGATCGAGATCGAGGTCGACGCGCGCCGCCCCCGGACGCGGGACACCGCCTCCCCGGCCTGACCACCGGACACGACCTGACCACTGGACCGCGGCCCGGCCGCGCCCGGATCGGGGTGTCGTCCACGGACCGGCCGGCCGGATCGTGACCGAGACGGGCGGGTGACCGGCGGGCGCTACCGGCCGATCGAGGCGGCCGGCTCCGGGGGCTTGCGCCAGACGATCGAATATCTCCACAGGAGGTGGCGGCGGTAGCGCGCGCCCGGAAGCGTCTCCCGTGCGATGCGGCGCATCCCGGCGTAGGTCTCCGGCGGCGGCCAGACCATGGGGGCCGAGTGCTCCCAGTAGGTCCGCCTCAGCTTGTACAGCCGGGTGCCGACGGCCACGGCGAGTTCCCAGGGGAGATCCGCGGGGAGCCGGGAGCGGGCGAGGCCGACGACGACGAGCGTCCCGCCGGGGCGGAGGAGGTCGCTCATCCGCCGGAGCGCCGGGACGGCGTCCATGTGGTGGAGCGTGGCGACCGAGACGACCGCGTCGAAGGAGGCGGGTTCGAAGGGGTGGGTGCGGAAGTCACCGAGGACGTACTCGACGCCCGAGCCGTCGTCCCGCCGCCGGGCGAGGTCGATGCTGGGCTCGTCGAGGTCGATGGCGGTGACGTGCGCGGCGACCCGGCGCAGCTCGCGTGACAGGACGCCCTCGCCGCAGCCCACGTCGAGGACCCGGCCGCACCCGCCCGGCAGGGCCGTCAGGATCACCGGGTGGTAGTGGACGTTGTGGTTCCACCGCGACACCTGACGCCCGCCTCCCCCGATGGCTTCCGGACTCCGGGCCGATCAACGGCCTCCGGACCCCGGGCAGGTCCTCCGGCCGGGGCCTCCACCGTAGCGATCATCACGCGGGCCGTACAGGGAACGCGGGCCGTACAGAGAACGTGGCCGTACGGAGAACGTGGCCGTACGGACGCGACACCGTTCTCGGAACGGGGACCGCACGGACGCGGCACCGCTCTTGGAACGGGGCCGCGGCCGGTGCATCATCGAGGCCCCGCCCCGTGACGGCCCCCGACGGGCCATTCGAAGGAGAACGCCCGTGTCCCAGCGCGCCGACCTGCACGACCTGCACGAGGAGCTCGTACGGCTCCGCCACGACCTGCACCGCGAGCCGGAGATCGGCCTCGACCTGCCGCGCACCCAGGAGAAGGTGCTGGGCTTCCTCGACGGCCTGCCGCTGGAGATCGGCACGGGCCGGGCGCTGAGCTCGGTGACCGCCGTGCTGCGCGGGGCGCTGCCGGGTCCGACGGTGCTGCTGCGGGGCGACATGGACGCGCTGCCGGTGACCGAGCGCACCGGCCTGCCGTACGGCTCGGCCGTCGAGGGGGTGATGCACGCCTGCGGGCACGACCTGCACACCGCGATGCTGGCCGGGGCGGCGCACCTGCTGTCGGCGCGCCGGGACCGGCTGGCCGGCTCGGTGGTGTTCATGTTCCAGCCGGGCGAGGAGGGGGACGGCGGGGCGAGGATCATGCTCGACGAGGGGGTGCTGGAGCTGTCGGGCGAGCTGCCCGTCGCCGCGTACGGGATGCACGTGATCAGCGCGGAGATCCCGCACGGGTTGTTCGCCTCCAGGCCGGGGACGGCCATGGCGGCGGCGGACAAGCTGAAGGTCACCGTGCGCGGCCGGGGCGGG
Organism: Streptosporangium sandarakinum; assembly: GCF_050942225.1. Classification (NCBI taxonomy): domain Bacteria; kingdom Bacillati; phylum Actinomycetota; class Actinomycetes; order Streptosporangiales; family Streptosporangiaceae; genus Streptosporangium; species Streptosporangium sandarakinum. Next base: position 2,935,251 of record NZ_CP192034.1, on the reverse strand, counting down.
CACAGCTCGGCGCCGCACCGGGCCAAGGACCCGATCCCGGCGGCGTGCGAGATGGTGACCGCGCTGCAGACGATGGTGACGCGGGGCTTCGACGTCTTCGACCCGGTGGTGGTGACGGTGGGCAGCTTCCACGCGGGCACCGCCGACAACGTCATCCCCGACGAGGCCCGGTTCGAGGTGACCCTGCGGTCGTTCTCGGCCGAGGCGCACGCGCGGGTGCGGGAGGCGGCGCCGGCGCTGGTGCGCGGCGTCGCGGCGGCCCACGGCCTGGAGGTGGACGCCGACTACGTGGTGAACTACCCGGTCACCGTGAACGACCCGGCCGAGGCCCGGCACGTGGAGGCGACGGTCCGCGAGCTCCTCGGCGAGCACCGCCACCGTCCCATGCCCCGGCCGCTGACCGGGTCGGAGGACTTCTCCTTCGTCGGGCAGCGGGTGCCGTCGGCGTTCGTCTTCCTGGGCGCCTGTCCCCGGGACGCCGATCCGGGCCGGATGCCCTACAACCACTCGCCCGAGGCGGTCTACGACGACGGCGTGCTGGCGGACGGGGCCGCGGTCTACGCCGAGCTGGCCGAGCGGCGGCTCTCGGCCGCCGCGTCCGCCTGACGGTCCCGTCGCCGGTGCGCCCTCCCGGCCGGGTTCGGGTGTCCGGCCCGCCACCGGTTTCGTCCGTCGGCCGGGCCGGCTCGCCCTCCGTGCCCGTCCGGCGGTCGTCACCTCCCGGGGGACGGCCGCCTCCGGAACACGGCGGCCATCACCTTCCGGAGGACGGCCGCCTCCGGAACGCGGCGGATCAGCGGTGCACGGTCTCGCCGCCGTCGATGAACGCGGCCAGCGCGCGGTCGCGCTGGGACGCCGACGGCAGGCCCTCGGCGTCGGTGACCGACTGGATCGTCAGGGCGGCGACCGTGGCGCCCTCCGCCAGGGCCCGCTCCGGGCCGAGCCCGCGCAGCGTGGCGGACAGGAACCCGGCCGCGAACGCGTCCCCCGCCCCCACCGGGTCCACGACGGGCACGTCGAAGGCGGGACGGTTCCAGGAGCCCTCGGCGGTCACGGCCGTCGCGGACCGGTCGGGGTTCTTGACGACCACGGTGCCGACGCCGTCCGCCCGGAGGTCGGCGACGGCCTCGGCGGCGCGCCGGCCGGTCAGGAGCTCCAGCTCCTCCGTGCCGGCCAGCAGGATGTCCGCGCGGCGCAGCAGCGGCCCCACGACCTCCCGCCACCGGTCGGCGTCGCCGAGCTTGCGGCGGACGTTGGGGTCGAAGGACACCGTGACGCCCCGTTCGCGGGCCAGCTCCAGCAGCCGCCCGGTCGCCCGGCGGGTGTCCTCCGACAGCATCGGCGTGATGCCGGTCAGGTGGAGCAGCCGGGCGCCGTCCAGCGTCCCGGGGCCGGGCCAGTCGCCGGAGGCGTGGCAGGCCGCCGACCCGGCCCGGTGGTACTGCACGTCGATCGCCCGGGCGGGATGGCTGTCACGGATGAGCACCCCGGTCGGGTACCGCTCGTCGGTCTGCGCGTGCGACAGGTCGACGCCCTCCGCGCGCAGGTCGGTGAGCACCGCCTCGCCCGCCGGGTCCGCGCCGACCCGGCCCAGCCACCGTACGGCGTGGCCGAGCCTGGCGAGCCCGATCGCCACGTTGCCCTCGGCTCCGGCCACCGAGCGGCGGAAGCTGCGGGCGCGGGCCAGCGGCACCCCGGGCTCGGCCACCATCAGGAGCATGCACTCCCCGTACGTCACGACCTCGGCCACGGCCACGGCCTCTCTCTGCTGGGTGTTCGTCCATCGGTCTGCTGCCGCCGTACCGGATCGGCACGGCGACCAGTGTGCCATCCGGCTGGCCTTCAGGAGCCCCTGGAAACCGGCTCGAAACGCGCGCGGGCCGGGCACGGGCCCGGCGATACGTAAACCATCCGATGCGCCGCATCCGTCCCAGCGGCAACACTGGGCGGCGTGACCACGTCCTCATCCGTCGGCGCGCGCCGCGTCGCCCTGCACCGGTGGGCGGACGTGGAGCCCCAGGAGATCGGGCTGGCCGACTATCGCGACCCGTTCGGCGACGCCGTCACGACCTGGAAGTACGCCCGCTGGACCGGTGAGGAGACGCCGCTCGGCTTCCCCGCGGCCGAGCTGGTGCCGTCGTGGACGGCGAGCGCCCCGCCGGGGTCGTGGATCGAGGTCGAGCTGCGGGCCCGGACCGCGTCGGGCGACCTGACCCGCTGGTACGTGATGGGCCGCTGGGCCGAGGAGGACGGCGACGTCCACCGCACCTCCCTGCCCGGGCAGGGCGACGAGCACGGCGACGTCGCCGTGGACACCTACGTGGCGGCCCGCCCGGTGACGGCCTTCAGGCTCAGGTTCACCCTGTACGGCTCGGGCGCGCGGGTCCACGGGGCCGCGGTGATGGCCTCGGCGCCGACGGCCCGGACGGCGTCGGCGGACGCCGCTCCCCCGGACGCCGTCCGCACGGACTCCCACGTCGGCGCCGCCCATCCGGACGCCGGCCACCAAGACCCCGCCGGGCACGTGGAGCTGGACGTGCCGTGCCGGTCGCAGAAGGTCCACGCCGGGCACTTCCCGCAGTGGGACGGCGGCGGCGCCAACTGGTGCGCCCCCGCCTCGACGAGCATGGTGGTCGCCTACTGGGGCCGCGGCCCCTCCGCCGCCGAGCTGGGCTGGGTCCCGCCGGACGACCCGTGCCCGGCCGTGGACCACGCCGCCCGCGGCATGTACGACCACGGCTACCAGGGCACCGGCAACTGGCCGTTCGGCGTCGCCTACGCCGGCCGCTACGGCCTCGCCGGGTTCGTCACCCGGCTGCGTTCGCTCGCCGAGCTGGAGCGCCTGGTCCGCGCGGGGGTCCCGGTCATCACCTCGCAGTCGTTCCGGGAGCACGAGCTGCCCGGCTCCGGCTACTCCACCGGCGGTCACATCATGGTCGTCGTCGGCTTCACCGCGGACGGCGACGTGATCGTCAACGATCCCGCCGCGCCCGGCGACCACGAGGTGCGCCGGGTCTATCCGCGGGCCGCGTTCGGCGACGTCTGGCTCCGCTCGTCCGGCAGCGGGGGGGTCGCGCACGTGATCCACCCGCCCGGCTTCTCCCTGCCCCCTTCCGACGGCAACTGGTGATCATGCTGAACGACTCTCCCATCCGCCCCGTCGACGTGGCCCGGGTGGACGACCGTCCCCTCTGGGTCGAGATCTGCGGGGAGGAGGTGTGGTGGGACGAGCCGCGCCCGCACGAGGGCGGGCGCAGGTGCGTGGTCCGGCGCGGCCCGGACGGCGTGCCGCGTGACGCGATCCCCCAGGGCTGGAACTCCCGCAACCGCCTCATCGAGTACGGCGGGCGCTCCTGGCGTCCGCTGCCGGACGGCGGCGTGGTGTTCACCAACTGGTCCGACCAGCGGATCTACCGGTACGACGGGAGGCCCGCCGCGGCCGGCGCCGCCTCCCCCGTCCTGGACGCCGCCGGCGACGCCGTCGTCTCGTCCGCTCCGGCCGGTGTCCCGGGCGCCGCGCCCGACACCGTCCGGGACACCGCGCCGGACGCGGTCCCCGTGCCGCTGACCCCTGACGACGGCTCCCGATACGGCGACCTGTACCTGCCGCCGGGCCGCGCCGAGGTGTGGGCGGTGCGCGAGACGCACCCCGCCGGGTCCGGCGCGAACCCCGCGTCCGGGTCCGCGCCCGCCGCCGGAGCCGCAGACGGTTCCGGATCCGCGTCCGGATTCGCCGCCGGGCCCCGCCGCGACCTGGTGGCGGTCCCGCTGGACGGCGGCCCGGTGCGGGTGATCGTCGCCGCCCAGCACTTCCTGGCCGGCCCGCGCCTGTCCCCCGGCGGGACGCACGTCGCCTGGATCGGCTGGGACCACCCGAACATGCCGTGGGACGGCACCGAGCTGTGCGTGGCCCCGCTGGACGCCGCCGGCGCGGCCGGGCCGTACCGGGTCGTGGCGGGCGGGCCCGAGGAGTCGGTGATCCAGGCCGAGTGGCGTGACGACGGCGCGCTGTACGCGCTGACCGACCGCGACGGCTGGTGGAACCTGCACCTGGTGCCGCTGGACGGCGGGGAGCCCCGTAATCTCGCCCCGCTCGCCGAGGAGTGCGGCGACGCGCCGTGGCGGCTGGGCAACACCTGCTTCGCGCTCGCGGGCGACCGGATCGTCCTGCTGCACGGCACCCCGGCCCGCCGCCGCCTGGGCGTGCTGGACCCGGAGACCGGGCGGATCGAGGACGTCGAGGCGCCGCCGACCTACTGGAACCCCACCGTCTCGGCCGCGGGCGACGTGGTGGCGGGCGTGGCGGCCTCGCCGTACACGCCGTTCGAGGTCTTCCGGGTGGACCTGCGGACCGGCGGGCACGAGGTGCTGTCGGCGCGCAAGGAGCTGCCGCCGCGCGAGGTGCTGCCGGAGCCGGAGGCGGTGACGTTCGACGGCGTGCACGCGCACGTCTACCCGCCGCGCGGCGTCACCGGCCCCGCCCCCTACGTGATCTTCGTGCACGGCGGCCCGACCGGCGCGAGCACCATGGTCCTGGACCTGGAGATCGCCTACTTCACCAGCCGGGGCATCGGCGTGGCCGACGTGAACTACGGCGGCTCCACCGGGTACGGCCGCGCCTACCGCGAGCGGCTGCGCGGCGAGTGGGGCGTGGTGGACGTGCGCGACTGCGAGACGGTGGCGCGCGGCCTGGTCGCCGCCGGGCGGGCGGACGCCGGGCGGATCGCGATCCGGGGCGGCAGCGCGGGCGGCTGGACGTCGGTGGCCGCGCTGGTGCACAGCACGGTGTTCCGGGGCGCGGTGGCCCACTACGCGATCACCGACCCGGAGGGCTGGGCGGCCGAGACCCACGACTTCGAGTCGCGCTACCTCGACGGGCTGATCGGCCCGCTGCCCGAGACCCGGCAGCGCTACCTGGACCGCTCCCCCACGCTGCACGCCGATCGCGCCTCCGGTCCGGCGCTGCTCATGCACGGCCTGGAGGACGCGATCGTCGACCCGGTCCAGGCCGAGCGGTTCGTCGCGGCGCTGGACCGCGCGGGCACGCCGTGGGCGTACATCACCTTCCCCGGCGAGCAGCACGGCTGGCGCCGGGAGGAGACGATCGTCGCCGCCCTGGAGGCGGAGCTGGCCTTCTACGGCCTGATCTTCGACTTCCCGACGCCCGAGGTGCCGCCCCTGGCACTTAAGGGTATGCACCAATAATCCACTTTCGGGGGAGTTTTTCGATGAACGAGGTCGCCCAGATCTGCTCGGACCTGATCAGGTTCGACACCACCAACCCCGGTTCCGGTGAGCGACCGGCGGCCGAGCACGTCGCCGAGCTGCTGACCGACGCCGGCATCGAGCCGGTGGTGTTCGAGTCGGCCGAGCGCCGCACCAGCGTGGTCGCCCGCATCCCGGGCGACTCGCCCGAGGCCCTGCTGATCCACGGCCACCTGGACGTCGTCCCGGCCGAGCCGGCCGACTGGCGGATCCACCCGTTCTCCGGCGAGGTCGCCGACGGCTGCGTCTGGGGCCGGGGCGCGGTGGACATGAAGGGCACGGTCTCCATGACGCTCGCCCTGGTCCGCGACTGGGCCCGGCGCGGCGTGCGGCCGAAGCGGGACCTCGTGCTCGCCTTCCTCGCCGACGAGGAGGCCACCGGCGAGTACGGCGCGCGGTACGCGGCCACCAGGCACCGGGACCTGTTCGAGGGCTGCACCGAGGCGATCAGCGAGTCCGGCGGCTACAGCGTCCAGGCCCCCTCCGGAGCGCGGATCTACCCGGTCGCGGTGGGCGAGCGCGGCACCGCGTGGATGAGGCTCACCGCGACCGGCGTCGCCGGCCACGGTTCCAAGCCGCCCAAGGACAACGCCGTGGCCGAGCTGTGCCACGCGCTGTCCAGGATCGCCGCCTACCGCTGGCCGGTACGGCTCACCCCGGGGGTGGCGGCGCTGCTGAACGAGCTGGGCGACGTCCTGGGCGAGCCGATCGACCTCGACCGGCTGGAGGAGGAGGCCGAGCGGCTGGGCTCGGTCGGCGCGCTGTTCTCGGCGCAGATCCGCAACTCGGCGAACCCGACCATGCTGGAGGCCGGCTACAAGGTCAACGTGATCCCCGGCACCGCGACCGCGCACGTGGACGGCCGGTTCCTGCCCGGATACCGGGAGGAGTTCCTGGAGACGATCGACCGGCTGCTCGGCCCGAAGGTCACCCGCGAGTTCGTCAGCTTCGAGGACGCCCCCTCCGCACCGCTGGACGCGCCGTTCTTCGACCGGCTGTGCGACGCGCTCGTCGCCGAGGACCCGGCGGCACGGCCGGTGCCGTACGTGATGTCCGGCGGCACGGACGCCAAGTCCTTCGCCGACATCGGCATCAGGGGGTACGGCTTCGCGCCCCTGATGCTCTCCCCCGAGCTCGACTACTACGGCATGTTCCACGGCGTGGACGAGCGCGTCCCCGTCGAGGGCCTGGAGTTCGGCGTCCGGGTCCTGGACCGCCTCCTGGCCGCCTGACCGCCCGGCCGCGCACCGGGAGCACCGCCTGCCGGTGGCACCGCCTGCCGGTGGCACCGCCTGCCGCGCGCCGGGGAACACCCCGGTGCGCGGCAGGAACGGCTCAAAGGGTCACAGAAGACGCATCAGATAACTTACGTACTTCCTATTCGGGTTGGTTTGCGGCAGTCTGTGCGTGGAGGAGACATGGACCAGATCACCCTGAGCCCGCGCCACCTCCACGCGTTCACCGAGGTGGGCTTCCAGATCGCCGGGCGCGGTGGCGCGGCCGGCGCGATGCGCGCCCTGCGCGAGGTCGTCCCCCTGGACGCCTACGAGTTCGTCGCCTACGATCCCGCGACCGACCGGCACCGCAGCCTGTTCTCCGACGGCTACACCCGGGTGGACGACGACGCCGCCGAGGAGTACGCCCGGCTCGCCCCCTACCGGCGGGCCAGGGACCTGCGGGTGCCGCTGCCCATGGGCGCCCCCGGCACCGAGCGCTACTTCCGCCGCCACCTGGAACCGTACGGCTGGCGTTCCGGGCTGACCGCCCCCCTGTTCCTGACGGAGGGGGACGGAGACGGCCGCTACACCGGCCTGCTCCACCTGAACGCCCGCGCCCCCGGCGCCTTCCCATCCGGGACCGGCACGCTGATCGGCGCCGTCTCCCCCGTCCTGGCCCACGTCACCGACCTGAGCCGCTGCGTGGTCAACCCGGTCGGCGTGCCGCCGGGCTTCCACGCGGCGGCGTTCGACCGCAACGGCGACCGCCGGGACGTCGCCGGCGCCCCGCACTCGGCGGCCGTCGCCGCCGAGCCCGCCATGGCCGGGCTCGCCCGGGAGTTCATCGACTCGCGCGAGCTCAACCGGCGGGGCCTCTGGCTCGACGCCACCGGATGCTGGCGCGAGGTGCGGCTGCTGCGCGCCGGGGTCGGGCCGCACGGCGCCCTCCAGGGGGCGGTGATCGCCGAGCGGCCGTGCGCGCTGCCGTACGAGCTGACCGCGCGGGAGATCGAGGTGATCACCCGGGTCGCGCTCGGCGACTCCAACCCGCAGATCGCGGCGGCGCTGGTGCTGAGCGTCCGCACCGTCACCACCCACCTGGAGCACATCTTCGCCAAGCTGGGCTGCGAGAGCCGGACCCGGCTGACCACCAGGGCCCTGGCCGAGGGGCTGTGCCGGCTGCTCGTCTGAGGGCCGGGCGGGCCGGCCGCCCGCGTCTCCCGCCGGGTGGCCCGGCGGTCAGCGGACGCCGGCCAGCCGGGGCCCGGGCACCGCGGCCGGCTCCAGCACGAGCTCGAACCAGACCCGGTTGGAGCCGGGCTCCCGTACCAGGCCCCAGCGGTGCGCCAGCGCCTCCACCAGCGGCAGGCCGCGACCGCCGGTGGCGTCGGCCGGGGCGCGGCACACGCAGGGCGCCGTGGAGGAGCCCTCGTCCTGGACGGTGACCCGCACGCCCGAGGCGGAGCAGGCGACGGTGACGGTGAACGCCCCGCCGTTCCCCGACCGGGAGTGGACGATCGCGTTGGTGGCGATCTCGCTGGTCAGCAGCACGCAGTCGTCGTGGAGCGGGTGGTCGCGCCCGAGCGTGACCGACACCAGCCGGCGTGCCCGCACCACCTGGTCGGGAGAACCCGCAAGGCGGAGAACCCATTCGCCGCCGTCGTACTCCGATGAGACGTCCATCTGGCCCCCTCCGAGGTGGTCCGCGCACTGAGAGGACGCGACGCCCGAAGAGGGAGATGTCTCACAAAAGTAGGAATCCGATCGCTCACCGGATAGCCAGGTCGGGCTTGCCAGGAGGGCCGCCGCCTGCATGACCGCCTCCCGGACATCAGAAGGCCGCACCCGTCCCAGGGGGAACGGATGCGGCCTCGCGGGAAAACGCCGGTCGCGCGCCCGGTGCCCTACACCCGGTGCCAGCGCGCCTCGAAGAAGCAGTAGACCGCGAAGAGGATCAGGCCGATCGCGATGAGGGCGAGCAGCCACGGGCCCGCGGGGGCGTCGGCCAGCGCGCGCAGCGTCGCGTCGATGCCCTTGGCCTTGTCCGGGTCGTAGGTGACCGCGGCCTGGATGACGAAGACCCCGGCGATCGCCGCGATCACGCCTCGGGCGATGTAGCCGGCCATGCCGAGCTTGTCGGCCAGGCTCCGCACCTTCGGCGGCATCTCGCCGGTGCGCATGTCCTTGAGGAACTTCTTCTTCCATCCCCGGTGGATCCAGTACGCGCCGAGCGCGATCACCCCGAGCCCCGCCAGGCCGACCAGGAACTGCCCGCCGGGCAGGTCCATCGCCTTGGCGGTGAGGTCATGGGAGCTCTCGTCGGTGGAGCTCCCCGGGTCTCCCCGCAGCAGCGTGTTGAGCAGCGCCGCCACGATGAGCCCGTAGACGACCGTGCGCGCCACCGACTCGACGCGGTCCTTGGTCCGGCCGCGGCCGATGATGGCCTCCGACAGCTGCCAGATGGTCAGCGCGGCGAATCCGGCCACCATCAGCCAGAGCAGCACCGTGCCGAAGGGCTGCTCGGCCACCATCTCGATCGCGCCGGTCTTGTCGGCCTCCTTGCCCTTGCTGCCGCCGTCGAAGGCGATCTGCAGGGCCAGGAATCCGATCAGTCCGTAGAGGACGCCACGGCAGGCAAGTCCGAGCCGGGTCAGCCTCTCCAACGTCCGACTGTTCGCCGCCCTGTGCGCGGCGCCTTCCACCTCTGCCTGAGCGCTGTTCATACTCATGCGCTCTTACCGGTTCAAGGGATGGTAAACTTCGCCCTCAACTTTCCGGCATGGCGTCCAGCCGCCGGAGGATGACGCCCTCGCGCAGCGCCCACGGGCAGACCTCCAGCTCATCGACCTCCAGGAGGTCCATCGCGGCGTCGGCGACGATCGCCCCCGCCGGAAGCTGCGGCGCCCGCCCCTCGGAGACCCCGGGCAGCGCCGCCCGCTCGCGCGCGCTCATCGTGACCAGCCGGCCGGCCCACTCCACCAGGTCGGCGTGCCTGAGCACCCGGCGGACGCCGAACCCCTCGGCGGAGGGCGCCGCCCCGGCGATCCTCGCGAGCTGGCGGAAGGTCTTGGAGGTGGCCACCGCGTGGTCGGGCCGGCCGTACCGGGTGACGGCGGCCACGGTCCGGGCGATCTCCGCCCGCACGTGCCGGCGCAGCTCCCGCGCCTCGGCGGGCGGGGGCGGGTCGGCGGTGAACCGGCCGCGGGTGAGCCGCCCGGCACCCAGCGGCAGCGACACCGCGACGTCCGGCTGCTCGTCGAGCCCCGAGGCGATCTCCAGCGACCCGCCGCCGATGTCCAGCACCAGCAGCCGCCCGGAGGACCAGCCGAACCAGCGCCGCACCGCCAGGAACGTCAGCCTCGCCTCGTCCTGGCCGGACAGCACCTCGATGCCCACGCCGGTGGCGGCCCTGACCCGTTCGAGGACCTTCTCACCGTTGGCGGCCTCCCGGACCGCGGAGGTCGCGAAGGCCATGAGGTCCTCGACGCCCTTGTCCTCGGCGATCCGCACGGCGTGCTCGACGCACTTGAGCAGCCGCTCGGCCCCGGTCTCCGAAAGCCGATCGCCGTCCTCCATGTGCTCGGCGAGCCGCAGCTCCTCCTTGTGGGAGTAGGCGGGCAGCGGCCTGGCGCCCCGGTGGGCGTCCATCACCAGCAGGTGCACCGTGTTGGAACCGATGTCGAGAACGCCCAGTCGCATGGGATGAAATTACTACTCTTCGTCCCCCGGCCGGACCGCGCGGCGGTGGACGCCGGCGGCGTGACCGCACCTGTCCCAGGGGTCGCCGTCCCACGTCACCGGGCGCCGTTCCGGCGTCGGCCCGGCTCCCCCGTCACGTCCGTCGCCGAGGACGCCACCCTCGGGTCCGGAAACGCCCTCCCCGGATCGGTCAAGGATCTCCTCCCGCAGGGCGTAGCGGTTCTTCCGCAGGGGTACTGACTTTCAAGGCGGACAAATACCTATAAATGACGAAAGGAGGGATAAATATGAATAAAACTCTGGGGCCGACCGTGGGCATCCTCGGTTCGTACGGCGGCCGCAACCTCGGGGACGAGGCCATCCTGACCAGCATCCTCGACGGCATCCGGCGAGAGCGCCCCGACGCGAGCGCCCTGGTCTTCTCCCGCTGCCCCGACCACACGCGCGCCCACTACCCGGACGTCGAGGTGACGGGATGGGAGGGGATGAGCCGCGAACCCGTCTCGCAGGTCGTCGCCCGCCTGGACATGCTGCTCCTCGGCGGCGGCGGCATCCTCTACGACACCGAGGCCCGCCGCTACCTGCGGGTGGCCCAGCTCGCCCTGGAGCGGGCCGTCCCCGTCTTCACCTACGCCCTGGGAGCCGGGCCGCTCACCACCCGCACCGACTGCACGATGGCGCGGGACATCCTGGCGTCCGCCGTCACCGTCACCGTCCGCGACGAGGAGTCCCGGCTGGCGCTGGAGGAGGCCGGCGTGATGTCCCCGATCATCGTCACCGCGGACCCCGCCCTGCTGCTCGAACCCGAGCCGTTCGGCCGGGACATGCTGCGCGCCGAGGGCATCCGGGAGGGCACGCGGCTCGTCGGAATGAACGTGCGCGAGCCCGGCTGCGCCGCCGAGCACCTCGACGTGCAGGGATACCACGAGTTGCTCGCGCACCTCGGGGACTTCCTGGTCAGCCGGCTCGACGCCGACGTCGTCTTCGTGCCGATGGAACGCGACGACATCCGGCACTCCCACGCCGTGGTGTCCCACATGAACGCCGCCGCCCGCTGCCGGGTGCTGCACGGCGACTACCGGCCGCGGCAGATCCTCGGTCTGACCCGGCACCTGGACCTCGCGGTCGGCATGCGGCTGCACTTCCTGATCTTCGCCGCGATGCGGGGCGTCCCGCTGCTGCCGCTGCCGTACGCCGGGAAGGTCTTCGACTTCGCCCAGCGGATCGGCTCGCCGGCCCTGCGGGGCGTGGTCAGGGAGGCCGCCGGCCCGCTGCTGGCCGAGGTCGACCGGGTGTGGGACGAGCGGCCGGCGCACACCGAGCGGATCAAAGCCCGCATCCCGGCCCTGCGCGCCATGGCCGCCACGACGGCGGAGTACTTCCTCGACCAGCTCGACCGCCGCACGTCGCGCGTCCCGGTCCGGGCCGTCTGAGATCGGAAACGACGTTTGGGAACCGGGGAGGCGGAGAACGGAGCGGCCCCCGGGCCGTCGGAGACGCCGGACCGGGGCCGGCCCGGCTCGCTGTGGGCCCCGCTGCGCCGCCGTCTGTTCCGCGCGCTGTGGATCGCCCAGCTCGTGGCGAACACCGGCACGTGGATGCAGATCGTGGGCGCGCAGTGGCTCATGGGCGACCTCGGCGGCGGCGCCTTCTCCATCGCCCTCGTGCAGACCGCCACCACGCTGCCGGTCTTCCTGCTGGTCGTCCCGGCGGGGGCGCTGGGCGACATCCTCGACCGGCGCCACCTGCTGCTGGTCAGCCAGGCGATCACCTTCACCGGCGCCGCCGCGCTCGCGGCGCTGACCGCCATCGGTGTCACCACGCAGGTGCTCCTGCTCGCCCTCAGCGCGCTGATGGCCGTCGGCCAGGCGTTCTCCACCCCGGCCTTCCAGGCCATCCAGCCCGAGCTGGTCGGCCGGGAGGAGATCCCCCAGGCGGCACTGCTCAATGGGGCCAACGGCAACCTGGCCCGGGCCGTGGGGCCCGCGCTCGGCGGCGTGCTCATCGCCCTCTCCGGCCCGGCCGCGACGTTCGCCCTCAACGCCGCGTCCTTCCTGGGCGTCATCGCGGTCCTCTTCGCCTGGCGCCGCCCGCCCGACCACCGTCCGCTGGGCGCGGAGTACATCCACGACGCGATCCGCGCCGGCGCCCGCTACGTCCGCAGCGCCCCGTCGTTCGGAGCCGTGCTGTGCTGCACGGTGACCTTCGCCTTCTTCGCCAGCGGCATGTGGGCCCTGCTGCCCGCCCTGGCCCGCGGCCCGCTCGGCCTGGGCGCCGGCGGGTACGGCACGCTGCTGGGCGCCGTCGGCCTCGGCGCCATCGCGGGCGCGTTCACACTGCCCAGGTTCGGCGTCCGGCTGGGACGGAACGCGATCGTCGCCTCCGCCACGGTGAGCTACGCCGTGATGATGGCGGTGATCGGCACCGCGGGGAACCTCGCCGTCGTCATCGCCGCCCTGTTCCTGTCGGGCATGACGTGGATCGCCGTCCTGTCGACGCTGGGCGCCTCGTCCCTGCTGCTGCTGCCGGAGTGGACGCGGGCCCGGGCGCTGGCCTACTACCAGCTGGCGTTCATGGGCGGCCAGGCGATCGGCGCGCTGGTGTGGGGCGCGCTGGCCGGCCGCGCCGGCCTGGCCGTGGCGTTCCTCCTGCCGGCCGCCGTGCTGGTGCTCAGCACGCCCATCGGGCTGCGGCGGGTGCCGCTGCCGACGGCCCACCTCGACATGCGTCAGGCGCGCCACTTCCCCGAGCCGCCCAGCGACCTGGCCAGCCACGAGGGGCCGGTGCTGGTCGTGATCGAATGGTGCGTCCCGCCGGAGAACGCCGCGGCGTTCGCGGCGGCGATGCGGCCGGTCGGCCAGGCCCGGCGCCGCACCGGGGCGACCATGTGGAGCCTGTTCCGCGACATGGAGAACCCGGACGTCTTCGTCGAGACGTTCACCGTCGCGACCGCCTACGAGCACCTGCGCCAGCACTTCGAGCGGGGCACCATCCGGGACCGGGAGCTGCAGGACCGGGCGCTCGCCCTGGTCTCCCCGGGCACCCGGCCGCAGGTGCGCCACCTGATCTGGTCCTACGCGGCCCTGCCCGGTCCGGGGGCGGAGGGGCCCGAGCTGAGGAGCATCGCCAGTCTGCTCCGCCCCCGCTGAGGGCCCGCCCTCACCAGCCCAGCCTGCCCTTGCCGGAGATCAGGGCGCGGGCGATGACCATGCGCTGGACGTCGTTGGTGCCCTCGCCGATCGCCATCATCGGCGCGTCGCGGTAGAGCCGCTCGACCACGAACTCCGGGGAGTAGCCGTACCCGCCGTGGACGCGCATCGACTCCAGCGACGCCCTGATCGCGACCTCGGAGGCGAAGTACTTGGCCATGCCCGCCTCCATGTCGATCCGCTCCCCCGCGTCGGCGCGGGTGGCGGCCCAGTAGGTGAGCAGCCGGGCGGCCTGGATCTCGGTGGCCATGTCGGCCAGCTTGAGCTGGATCGCCTGGAAGTCGGCGATCGGCCGCCCGAAGGCGGCGCGCTGCCGGGAGTAGTCCAGTGCGGCGTCGTAGGCGGCCTGGGCGACGCCGACCGCGCGGGCCGCAATGTTGATCCGGCCGAGCTCCAGCCCCGACAGCACCTGCTGCATGCCGCGCCCCTCGACGCCGCCCAGGAGGTTCGCGGCCGGCACCCGCACGTCGTCCAGCACGACCTCGCACGACTCGGTCCCCTTGTAGCCGAGCTTGGGCAGGTCCCGGCCGACGGTGAAGCCCTCCGCGGAGGCGTCCACCAGCAGCACCGACATGCCCCGGTGCGCCGGCTCGGTCCGGGACGTCTTCACCAGCACCGGCAGCGGGTCGGCGTGGCGGGCGTTGGTGATCCAGGTCTTGGCGCCGCGCACCACGTAGTGGCCGCCCTCGCGGCGGGCGGTCGTGGTGATGCCCTGCAGGTCGGTGCCGGCGCCCGGCTCGGTCAGCGCGATCCCGGTACGGCGGGCACCGGTGGCCAGGTCCGGCAGGTAGGCGGCCTTCTGCTCGGCGGTGCCGTACCGGGCGATCATCGAGCAGGCCAGGGAGTGCGAGCCGATCGTGCCCGCCACCCCCATCCAGCCGCGGGCGATCTCCTCGAACACCAGGGCGAAGGAGACCATGTCCGCCGCCAGCCCGCCGTACTCCTCGGGGATCGAGAGCCCGAACAGACCCATCCGCTTCATCGTCTCGACGATCTCGGTGGGATAGCGGCCGGAGCGCTCCCACTCCGCGGCGACCGGCACGATCTCCCTGTCCACGAACGCGCGCAGCGTCTCGCGGAACGCCCGCTGCTCCTCGGTCAGCTCGAAGTCCATGTCGCTCCTCGGGAGGGGATCTAAGCCAGCGGCCCGTTCCTGGCCTGCGGGAAGTAGCCCTTGTCGTGCGGCGCGTCGCGCCTGTAGACCATGACGGTCCGCCGCCACGACATGATCTCGTCGCCGTCCTGGTTGAGCCCGCGGGTGCGGCAGGTGACGATGCCGGCGTAGGGGCGGGAGGCCGACTCGCGCTTGCCCAGGACGACCGACTCGGCGTAGACCGTGTCGCCGACGAAGACGGGGTGGCTGAGCTTGATCTCCTCCCACCCGAGGTTCATGATCGCCGTCTGGCTCACGTCGATGACCGACAGACCGAGCACGACGGCCACGGTGAACCCGGAGTTGGCGATGATCCTGCCGTAGGGGGCGCGCTCGGCGAAGTGGGCGTTGAAGTGGTTCTGGTTGGTGTTCATCGTCAGGAGGCTGAACCACGTGTTGTCGGCCTCGGTGATCGTGCGGCCGAGCGGGTGCTGGTAGACGTCCCCGACCACGAAGTCCTCGTAGTAGCGGCCGATGCGGGCCTCGTGCACGGTCACGGGCGGCTCCCCGAGGCTCGGCGGGCGTCAGGCCATCACACTAATGATCGCCCGTTCCGGCGGTCAACGCTCCCGCGCCGTCCCCCGGGAGGACTGTGCATGCCCCAAAAACCCCTTCCTTCGCTTTTTGTGACTTATTAAGCACATAGGGTAAATACACCTGGTGGCGGCGCGGAACCGGACCGCCCGGCCGCCCGGCGGAAAGCGACCCGTCCGCCCTCGCGCCGAAGACTCGACGGAGGGTGTCACATGAGAGAACGGGTTCGGGCATGGCGGACGGCCGGGATCGCCGTTCTCGGTGCGGCGGCGCTGCTGACCGGGGCGGCCACCGGAGCTGCGGCGCTGCCGGCCGGGGCGGTCATCGGCGCGGCGGCGGGCGATGACCCCGGGGACGGCGGTCCCGAGGACTGCGGCGACCTCGGAGACGGCGGCGGCCCCGGAGCGGGCGGTGCCTCGGCCCCGACCCGGGCCGACCTGACGAAGGCGATACAGGGCGAGGCGTTCGCCTACGCGAAGTACCGCGCCTACGCCGCGCAGGCCTGCCGGGAGAACCTGCCGGACGTCCAGGCCCTGTACGAGCGCGTCGCCCGCGTCGAGCTGCGCGAGCACCTCACCGAGCAGGCGAGGCTCGCCGGGCTCACCGGCGACGACGCCGCCAACCTGCGCGCCGCCATCTCGGGAGCGTCCTACGAGGCCAAGACGATGTACCCGGGATTCGCCGCCCAGGCCCGGGCCGCCGGTGACCGGAACGCGGCCAGGCTCTTCTCCGAGATCGCCGAGGACGAGGCCGGCCACCGCGCCCGGTCCGCCCAGGCGCTGCGGGCCCTGGAGCACCCGTCGTCCGGGGCGTCCGTCCCCGTAGGCCCGGCGGCACGGTCGGTGAGCGTTCCGGAGGGATCGCCCCGGGTGTCGTCGCGGACGCTGGAGGACCTGCGGGCCGCGATGCGCGGCGAGGCGCTCGCCCACGCCAGGTACGGCCTGTACGCCGAGCACGCCCGGGCGAACGGCCGCCCCAGGCTGGCCATGCTGTTCGAGCACGCCGCACAGGTCGAGCTCACCGAGCACTTCGCCGAGGAGGCGCGGCTCGCCGGGCTGGTCCGCTCCACCGCGGCCAACCTGTGCGAGTCGGCCGCCGGGGAGACCGCCGAGGGAACCGATGCCTACCCCGGCTACGCCCGCCAGGCCGCGGCGGCCGGAGACCGGGCGGCGGCGGAACGGTTCTCCGAGATCGCCCGCGACAAGCTGCGGCACGCCCGGGAGTTCAAGGACGCCCTGTCCGGACTCCGCGCGAACTGCCCGGCCGGCGGGTGACGCAGTTCTCAGGGCAGATCTCAGGTCAGGCCGTACCTGCTCCTGATCGCCCTGGCCTCCTCCTCGGTCACCTGGCGCGGCGTGCGGGCCATGGCCTGGCGGAGGTCGGCCAGGATCCTGTCCCCCGAGTCGCGGACACGTGCGTGGCGGGAGGCGAGCTCGGCGTCGAACCGCTTGGCGACCGGTCCGGTCCACACCTTGCCGGAGTGGAACTCCCGGCAGGGTACGTCGAGACCGTTCTCGATCTCCCGGACCAGCGGCTCGACCGTCCGCAGGGTCTCCCCCAGCGCCTCGTGGAGCGGATTGGGCACCATCTCGGCCATGGCCCGGTCAGTCTCCCTTCGGGGAGGCGGAGTCCTTGCTCTTCGGAGAGGGGGACGCCGTGGACGCGGTCTTCGCGGAGGGGGCGCTGGCGTCGGTGATGAGCTTCGGCGCGATGAGCTTCATGAGCGCGAGCACATCCGCGGCGTTGTCCCGCCCTTCGACGCCTATGTCCAGTTCAATGACGAGCTCGGCCTCACCTCGGACCAGGATGGCGGACGCGGCATTACCAGTACTGTTCGCAGGTTTGAAGTAATAACCGATGGAACCTGGGACGATCGCCGGCAGCGGTGTGGCACCATCCTCGATTCCTTCATCGATCTCTTCTTTGTACCCTCCCGGTGTAAGGCTGATCCGCAACACCTTCGGCCTGTCGCCTTCCCGCTGATAGACCACGCAGCTTCCGTCACCGAGCCCTCCGGCGGGTGTCAGATCGAAGTAACCGCGAACCAGTGGATTACGCACCCCGGTCATCAACTCCACGGCCTTCAGCGGAACGTGATCACAGATATACGGCGGAGCGGCCACCGTCGGCAGAGGACTACGGTCAACCTTCTTCTCGTCATTCTGGCAGGCGGAGGAGAGAATCAATGCGCACATCAGCGCCGACGTGGGGCCTACTGCTTTTCTCATCATGATCCGTACTGAGCGAAAGCCTCGGAGAAGCTCTGGTCCATGCGCCCCTCGATGTTCTGCCAAGGCTCCCCGGACGGCCCGTCGTAGAGCCACCGTTCGTAAGCTTCGAGTCGCCGGTCATCGGAGTCGCCGGGAGCCGCCTTACTGATCATCTCGTTCTTGGGCATGAGAGTCCGGCCATCATCTCGAAGAAAGTTGTTGGGATTATCCCGAGGATCATCTCCCTTCTTCAGATCTTCCAATGAAGCCCAGGGATGAGTCTTGGCGGGAGGATCAGCCGTGCCGAACAGACCATGCTTGAGCATGGCCTGAGCGGTCAGGTCATGTAGAAGGTTACGGGCCTGGTCAACAGCTGCGTTGGCTTCGCTACGAGCCTTGGTCTCCGCGTCTCCCTTCATGCTGTCCTCGATCAGGCCGGTCCACGCTCCGATGACTCCGGCCACGATCGGCCAAGCCCTCTTCTGAGGAAAAGCAAGGCCGGTGTTGACCGCCGCCGTAAGCAACTTCATGTTGTGCTGCTGCGCCTCATCCAGGTTTTTACCTTCCTCTATCCGGGCAAGACCTGCGGCGTCAGTGATGATTCCGAAACCCGCTCCCACCTGCTTTGCATTGCTCCTGAGAATCTCATTCCTTCCCGTAGAGGACATCTTCGCTGCGCCGTGGTCGAGAAGCCAGCCGGAGAACGCCGTTTGAGCTGCCACAACAGGGGCGAACGCCTTCGGGTCGGCGAACGCCTCCTTCATCACCTGACGCAGCTCCTGCTTGTTGAACTCCGCGCCCCATGGGTCCTGACCGGGCACGCTGGGATTGTCCGAGCCTCGGACACCAGGCGCGACGGTATCGCTGATTTTCTGAGCAACGCGATCGATGTCACCGATGTACCCCGCCAGGATCCGTCCCGTGCTCACCGGTTTCACGAACGAGTCGCCGCCGTTCGCGATCCGTTCGGCTTCGAGGTGGACGAACTCCGAGGCCAGCTTGGCCGACAGGTAGCCGCGTGAGGGCTTGTCCGGCGAGCCGTCGTGGTCGCGGAAGGTGAGGGTGGCGGCTTCCAGCGCCTTGCCCAGCGCCTCGCCGCCGTCGCCCAGGGAACGCTCGGTCAGGTAGTGCTTCAGCGCGGAGGGGTCGCTCGCGAAGAAGTCCTGGGCCGCCGCCGGGTCACGACCGAGCGCGCCCATGAGGTCCGCCATGACGTTCGGGTGCAGGGGCGCCTGCCGGTCGCATGCGTCGATCCTCTTCGCGATCGTCAGCAGGAAGGCGCTGCCGAAGGTGCCGTGCTTGAGCGCCAGCACGGTCGCGTAGCCCCTCTTCCAGTCGGTGTAGCCGGCCTTCCCCGCGGGATCGAGGTCGGAGGTGAGCTCGTCGTACCACGCCTTACCGAGCTTCGAGCCGGCCGTGCCGAGTGTCCTGCCGAGAGCCGTCTGCAGCCGTTTCGCCTGCTTGTCGTTCTCCCGCCCCGGTCCCACGGTGTCCGTCATCAGCTTGCGGAAGCGGGTCGCGCCCAGCGCGTTCATCAGCGCCGCGGCGAACGTCGCGTCCCCGGTACGTTTCTCCAGCTCAGCCAGAGTCTTCCCGTCGATCTCACCGCTCCTCGCGGCCTCGGCCAGCCTGGTGGTCGCGGCGTAGACGTCCGGATCGCGGGCGGCTTTGCCGTACAGGGCCTCGTCGAAGGCGACGGGCCCGGCCGGGACGCCGCCGGGTGATGCCCCCCAGCCGGTCTGCTCCTTGCGGATCGTCTCGCTCCGGCGCCGCAGGTCGGGCCGGCTGGTTTCGATCCAGCTCCGTGTCTCACGCAGGACGCCCAACCCCGAGGTGTCCAGGTCGAGCCGTTCCAGGGCGCGGCGGATGCGCGGCTCGTTCCGGCCGAGCGTGTCCTCGGCCCGGCCGAGGCCCCGCTCGAAGTCGTCCATCGCCGCGGGGTCGATCCCGGAGTACTCGCCGTTCACAGACGGCGGGGGCTGGGTCGGCTGGGGATGGGCCGGGGCCCGGCTCTCGTCCGCCCCTGAGGCGGCCGGGGACGGCTGCGGCCTGCCCGACGGACTGGGCTGCGGCGAGGGGCTCGGCACCGATGAGGGTCTGAGCGCGGAGAGGGAACCGGGCACCGGGACGGGGGCGGCCAGCGGGGACGGGCTGGGCGATGGCTGAGTCATGGGGCCTGGGCTCCGGCTCGGTCCGTGGAATGCGGCAACTCCGGCGACAAGATTAATTTCAATCTATCGGATCGTAAAGATCATCGGCGGATTTCGGCCGTCCTCAGAATCAGCGGAACCGTTCCGGCGAGCATTAAATCCGGTTTTTTCCCTTGTTATCCCTTCCCGGGAGGCTCCTTGGTTTTCGCCCCGGGGGACGGGGATCACCTGCCGCCGCAATGGTCCTCGGAGATATGACCGTTCCGGAAACGGGGCCGTACGGCGCTCGCCGTTCCGCCCGCGTCCCTGCGGAAAGAGGGCGGGGGTCGGTCGGCCGGGAAGCGGGAAGCGGCCGACCGGGGAGGCGGCGGGCCGCTCTTCCGTCAGACCCGCACAACGCTCCCCCGTCAGACCGGCGCGGCTCTCCCCCTCAGACCCGCACGACGAGCTTGCCGTGGACGTGGCCGGACCGGCTCAGTTCGAACGCCTCGCCCAGCTCCTCCAGGGCGAACGTGCGCGCCACCGGCACGGTGAGCCTCCCCGCGTCGGCGAGATCCCCGAGGGTGGCCAGGTCGGGGCCGCTGGGGCGCACCCACATCCACTGTCCGCCGGCGGCGACGACGGAGTCGTCCGCGATCGAGGCGTGCCGGCCGCCCTCGGCGAGCACCGCCAGGGTGTCGTCCAGGACGCCGCCCACGAAGTCCGCGACCACGTCGACGCCCTCCGGGGCGAGGGAGCGGACCCGCTCGGCCAGGCCCTCGCCGTACGCCACCGGCTCGGCCCCCAGGGCGCGCAGCCGGTCGTGGTTCGCCGGGGAGGCCGTGCCGATCACCCGGGCGCCCAGGGCGACCGCGATCTGCACGCCCAGCGAGCCGACGCCTCCCGCGGCGTTGTGGATCAGCACGGTGTCGCCCTCGCCGGTGCCGAGCCGGGTCAGCAGCTGGTAGGCGGTGAGACCGGCGAGCGGCAGCCCGGCGGCCTCCTCCCAGGTCAGCGAGGCGGGCTTGCGGGCGAGCGCGCGCACGGGCACGGTGACCAGCTCGGCGAAGGTGCCACCGTGGACGTAGTCCTTGCGGGCGTAGGCGAAGACCTCGTCGCCCACCGCGAACTCGGGGGTGTCGATGCCCACCTGCTCGACGACGCCGGCGACGTCCCATCCGGGGACGACGGGGAAGACGGTGTCCATCAGGGCGTCGAGTCCGCCGGACATGAGCTTCCAGTCGACCGGGTTGACCGCGGCGCAGCGCACGCGCACCAGGACCTCGCCGGGTCCGACCTTGGGACGCGGCAGGCGTGCCGGGGCGAGGACCTCGGTGCCGCCGTAGGCGTCGTACGCCATCGCCCGCATGGTGTTCCCGGCACCCGCGTCTCCACCGCCGGACATCGCTCACCTCCCATGAGGAGGCCACCGCCGACGCGGCTCGTCCCGCGGCGCCTCACCGATGAGCGCAGGATACCCAGGCCGTCGATCTCCAAATGTGAGGCTTCGCACATGGCGGCGTCGCACGGCACCGCCCGGCCTGCGGCGCAAGACCGTACGGCCTGCGGCGCGGCACCGCCCGGCACCGTCCGCCCTGCCGCGCGGGACCGTACGGCCGGCCGCACGACACCGTACGGCCTGCCGCGCGGGACCGTACGGCCGACCGCACGACACCGTACGGCCGTCGCGTCCTCCGGGACGCCGTGGCTACGGCACGAGGATGAGGCGGATCGGGTCGCCCGTCTTGTTCTCCAGCCGGGCGACGGCGTCGGCCGCGTCGGCCAGCGGGACGTGGCCGGTGATGGAGGGGGCCAGGTCGAGGCGGCCGGTGGCGGCCAGCCGTACGAGCTGCTCGACGTGCTCGGGCGAGGAGCCGTAGTGGCCGCGGATCTGGTTCTGGCGGTAGCTGAACCGCGTGCCGTCGGTGACGGTGAGCGGTTGCGGGGTGAGCCCGGCCAGGACGAGGACCCCGCCGGGGGCCAGGACGGCGGCGGCCTGCTCACGGACCGCCGGGACACCGGCGAAGTCGAACGCGGCCTCCAGGCCGCGCTCGCCGGTGGCCTCCTTCACCGCGGCGGCGAAGCCGGGGTCGGCGGGGTCGAGGGCGACGTCGGCGCCGAAGGCGAGCGCTCGTTCGCGGGCACCCGGCAGCGGGTCGACGGCGATGACGGGCGCCGCCCCGGCCATCCGGGCGATCCGCACTCCGTGCGCGCCCAGGCCGCCCGCGCCCCAGACTCCGACGGCCTGGGCCGGGCGGACCTGCCCGGTCTGCACGACGGCGGCGTAGGGGGTGGAGACCGCGTCGGGGATGATGGCGGCCTGGTCGAACGGCAGCGTGTCGGGGATCGGGACGAGCGTGTCCTCGCGGGCGAGCGCGTACTGGGCCCAGCCCCCGTCGTAGTCCACGCCCCGGGTGAGCGGCAGGCGGCACGGGCGGCGGCGCAGGCAGTCGGCGCACCGGCCGCAGGACTGCCCGGCCTGCAGGGTGACGCGCGCACCGGGGGCCCAGTCCCCGGCGACGTCCGGGCCGAGACTGTGGACGACCCCGGCGACCTCGTGGCCGAGGGTGACCGCGTCGGAGAGGCGCAGGGGCCTGAGGCTGCCGTCGATCAGGTGGACGTCGGACAGGCAGACCCCCGCCGCCCTGACCTCGACCAGCACCTCCCCCGGTCCGGGGACGGGAACGGGGACCTCCTCCACCCCGAACGTACGGGGGCCGGTGGACAGGTGGAGCCGTCCGGCGAGCATGGTGCGCACAGTGGTGAACCTCATTTCTCGGTGGTGGGAAGGCGATCGGCGGGACGGGCTGCCCCGGTGAAGCGGACGCCGTCGGTCACCGGCCCGCCCCGCATCAGGCGCACGTCGCGGAGGTAGTTCTGGTACAGCCGCCACGGCGCCGCGGGGCCCTGTCTGGGCAGCAACCCGGCGCTTCGCAGCACGTACCCGGACTTCAGGTCGATCAGCGGTGCGAGGCCGTCCCGCCCCTTCAGGTCGGGGGCGACCGGGGTGACGGCCCGGTGTCCGTGCGCGTCCATGTGCCTGAGCAGCCGGCACACGTAGTGTGCGACCAGGTCGGCCTTGAGCGTCCAGGAGGCGTTGATGTAGCCGACGGTGAGGGAGAGGTTCGGCACGCCCGACAGCATCATGCCCTTGTAGACGAGGGTCTCCGGCAGTTCGACGTCCCGGCCGTCGACGCTCAGGCGCATGCCTCCGATCGCCAGGAGGTTGAGCCCGGTCGCGGTCACGACGACGTCGGCGGGAAGGTGCCGGCCGGAGCGGAGCGCGACACCATCGGGGGTGAGGCGCTCGATGTGGTCGGTGACGACGTCGGCCCGGCCCTCCCGGACGGCGCGGAACAGGTCGCCGTCGGGTACGGCGCACAGCCGCTGGTCCCACGGGTCGTAGGACGGCGCGAAGTGGGTGTCGACGTCGAAGCCGGCGGGCAGCGCGGCCGCCGCGCCCCGGCGCAGGACGGCCTTCATCAGCTTCGGCCGGCGGCGGCTGAGCCGGTAGACGGCCATCGAGAACAGCACGTTCTTCCAGCGCACGATCCGGTAGGCCGTACGGGCCGGCAGGTGGCGGCGGATCCGGTCGGCCAGCCGGTCGCGGGACGGCACGGCCGCGACGTAGGTCGGTGAGCGCTGCAGCATCGTGACGTGTGCCGCCTTCTCCGCCAGCGCGGGCACCAGGGTCACCGCGGTCGCGCCGCTGCCGATGACGACGACGCGCCGGCCGGTGTGGTCGAGGTCGTCCGGCCAGTGCTGCGGGTGCACGATCGGTCCCCGGAAGTCGTCCTCGCCGGGGAAGGCGGGGCGGTGCCCCTCGTCGTAGCGGTAGTAGCCGGTGCAGGCCATCAGGAACGAGCAGGTGAACGTCACCTGCCCTCCGGAGCCCTCCCCGGGACCCTGCTCGCCGGGACCCTGCTCGCCGGGCCCGGTGCGCACCGCGGTGACCGTCCAGCGCGCCGTCTCCGACGACCAGGAGGCGTGCGTGACGCGCAGGCGGAAGCGGATGTGCCGGTCCAGGCCGTACTCGCGGGCGGTGTCGGTGACGTAGGAGCGGATCGACTCGCCGTCGGCGATGGCCCTGGCGTCGGTCCAGGGCCGGAAGGAGTACCCGAGGGTGAACATGTCGGAGTCCGAGCGGATCCCCGGGTAGCGGAACAGGTCCCACGTCCCCCCGATGGCGCCTCTCGACTCCAGGATCGCGAAGGATTTCCGGGGACACTCGCGCCGGAGGTGGGCGGCGGCGCCGATGCCGGACAGACCCGCTCCCACGACGAGGACGTCGACGTGCTCAGGGACGGCGTTGCTCACCGGTGCGCTCCCAGGAAGCGGTCAGAACGGACTTACCCCTTCAGTCTTACCTGAATTCCCCGATAGACCGCCCGAAGGACCATCCCGGATGAGCCGTCGAGATTGACGTTTTAAGACGACCGGTCATATTATTCTCGCGTCGTCCCCGAGAGACGAGACATCCCCGGGAAGCACCCCCAGGCAGTCATGAGCAGAAAGAAGGCCGATCATGGCCAGCACGACGCCGGCCCCCACCCGGCTCCCCCTCAACGCACTCGGCATCGGCTTCGGGCTCTCCGGGCTCGCGGGCACCTGGACGACGGCCGGCGCCGCCCTCGGCGCCCCGGCGGCCGCCGGTGAGGCACTGTGGGTGGTGGCGGCGGCCCTGTGGGCCGGCACACTCGCCCGGTACGGCGCGGGCGTCTCGCGTCTCCGCGACGTGGCCGAGGACCTGCGGCACCCGGTCCTCGGGCCGTTCGCCGCCCTCGCCCCCGCCACCGGCTCGCTGCTGGCCGCCCACCTCTCGGCGTTCCTCCCGACCCTCGGCGCGGCGCTGGTCTGGGCGATGCTGGCGGCCACCACGGCGTTCGGCGCGTGGTTCCTCGCCTCGATGCTCACCGTGCCCCGCGAGCCCGCGACGCTGCACGGCGGCCACCTCCTGCCGACGGTCGCGGCCTCCCTCATCTCGGCGCAGTCCCTCGCGATCATCGGCCACCGGGCGGCGGCCACCGCCCTGTTCTCCGCGGGGATCCTCTTCTGGCTGCTGGTCGGGGCCGTCCTCCTCGCCCGGCTCGCCACCGGCCCCGCGCTCCCCGGGCCGCTCATGCCCACGCTGGCGATCTTCTCGGCGCCGCCGGCCGTCGCCGGCAACGCCTGGTGGGCGATCGCCGGCCCGCAGCACGGCACCGTGCACGACGTCCTGCTCGGCACCCTCGCCGCGCTGCTGCCGCCCCACCTCTTCCTGCTCCGCCGCTACGCGCGCATCCCCTTCGTGCTGGGCTTCTGGGCCTTCACCTTCACCACGGCGGCGAGCGCGACCTACGGCGTGCGGCTGCTGACGCTCACACCCTCGCCGCCGCGCACCGTGATCGCCTGGCTCGCGGTGGCGCTCGCCACCGGCGTCATCGGGGGCATCGCCGCCCGCTCGCTCGCCCTGGTCCGGCTGCCGCGACGCCACGGCGTGAAGCGCCTCCGGCACGCCTGATCTCGCCCTTCTCGAGATGACCGGTCGCATGCGAAAGAACACCGCATCCACCTCGCCACCGGCGGCGCCGGATGCCCGCCCCACGGGGATCCGGCGCCGCCGAACGCTTGACACGTATAAGACGAATGGTCATATTGAAGCCATGCCGCGACCAAGCGTGAAGAACAAGCTGATCGAGAGTGCCGAGGACGTCTTCCGCCGCCAGGGGTTCAACGGCGCGAGCGTGCAGGACATCACCGGCGCCGCGGGCGTGCCCAAGGGGTCGTTCTACAACCACTTCGAGAGCAAGCAGGCGCTCGCCGCGGAGATCGTGCGGCGCTACGCCCACGGCACCGACCACTCGATGCTCCAGGGCGGCGGGCCCTCCCTGGAGCGGCTGCGCGAGCACTTCCTCACCCAGGCCGGGCGGACCCGCGCCACCGGAGTGGAGTTCGGCTGCCTCCTCGGCACCTTCGCCGGCGAGTGCGCCAGCGCGGGAGACCAGGTCCACGTGGCCGTCCGCGAGGTCCTCGACGCCTGGACCGACGCCGTGGCCGACGTGATCGAAGCGGGCCAGGCGGCCGGCGAGATCACCGCGACCCGCCCGGCCAGAACGCTCGCCGCCTTCCTCATCGACTCCTTCGAGGGCGCCGCACTGCGCGCCAAGACGTACGGTGACCAGTCGAACCTGATCGAGCAGCTCGACATCGCCCTCGCCGCGCTACGCGCCTGAACCCCGCGCCTCCCCCGGCGGGTGTCCTCTCCGGCCGGTCGTACGGGTCGGGGCGGGCTCAACCGGCGGTACGCCGGACCGCTCGCGTGCCGACCAGCGCCAGCGCTCCGACGGCGGCCAGCGTCCCGGCGGCGATGACCGGCACGAGGGACGGGAAGCCGAACCCGCCGGCCACCAGACCGAACATCGGGGGACCTAGCAGCGATCCGAGGCTTCCGGCCTGGGCGACCACGCCGTTGCCGACGTCGGCGTGGTCGAGGCGCTCCAGCACGAGCGGCAGGGCGGCGAAGACGAGCGCCCCGAGGAGCCCGTTCTCCAGCGCGATGACCCCCGCGCCGGTCGCCGCGGCGGCCAGGGGCGTGCCGTCGGAGTAGACGAACCAGGCCGCCGGCACGACCAGCAACCCGGACGCCGCCAGCGCCCCGAGCGGCGCGCCCCGCCGGAGCAGGATCCCCGCGACCAGCCCGCCGGGCACGCCGAGAAGTGAGATCGCCGAGGTCAGGGCACCCGCGGCGGCGGCCGAACGTCCGTACTGCTCGACGAGGAGCGTGGGCAGGAGCACGACCACCGGAACGGTCACCAGCGCGGTCAGGCAGAAGGACGCGGCGAGCACCACCGGCCACGTCAGCGCTCTCGCCCCGGGGACGGCCCCGGCCGCCGCCCGCCCCCGGACCCGCGCGGCAGCCGCGCCCGGGCGGCCAGCGCCATCACGAACGTCAGGCCGGCGATCAGCCCGGTCCAGCCGCGCCAGCCCAGGGCGGAGCCGGCCGCGCCACCGGCCAGCGTGCTCAGCCCGAGACCCACCGGGACGAACGTGGCCCAGATCGACAGGGCCGTGCCGCGGTCCCGTTCGCGGGCGAGGCGGAGGACCAGCGCCGGGCAGGCGATGGTGACCAGGAGGTATCCGACGCCTTCGACACCCCGGAGGGCCAGCAGCCAGGCGAACCCGCCCGCCGCCACGCTCGCCGCGCCCGCCGCCGCGATCAGGACCAGACCCGCGACCAGTGACCGCTCCGCGCCGAAGCGGCGGACCAGGTACCCGGCGGGCAGGCCGGCCACGGCTCCCACCCCGACGACGGCCGAGATCACCCAGCCCAGTTCCGGCAGCGACAGCCCGAGCCCGGCCGCCACCATCGGCCCGACCGAGGCGAACTTGCCGAAGCCCATCGCCGCGACGACCCCGCAGAGGTAGACGACGGCGATCGCCGCCCACCGCGTGCGCGACCGCAGCTCCTCACCCGGCTCCGATGTGCCTGACGCCGGCAGGGGGTTCATGGGCGCTCCTTCATACGAGGTCGCGACGGCGGGGTCCGGGCACGGGCACCGGTCGCGGGGGCCGCCGCCCGGCGCCGGACGTCCACGGCCGCCCCGGCCGGGCGCCGCCCGCCCTCTCCGGCGCCGTCCCGGGTTCGATCATCGCCGTACGGCCGACGCCGTTCAACCTTCCTGCGGCGCCGTACGATCGGGGGGATGCCGTCGCCGGAGACCACGGAGACGTGCCTGGGATCGCCCGGCGGGACCGCCTGAGCACCGGCGGGGTGCCGGCGGGCGCGAAGCCCGGCCGCATGCGGTGCCGCGTCGGAGAACATTCGCCCTGTGCAGGGCCGATCGGCGCCCATGGGGCGCAGGAAGATCACGAAACACCCGGTGCGGGACAGGCCGGGCGTGTCAGGATCGCCCGTATGACTTCCACGCCCAAGGGTTCCGACGAGCAGGCGAACACCCCTGCCCCCGACACGCAGTCGTGGATCCGTCCTGTCGCCGAGGATTCCATCGGGCCCGCGGAGCGGGCCGCGCTCAACGACTACGACGGCATCGCCGAGGGGTACTCGGCCGAGAACGAGACCAGCCTCCTCAACGCCTACTACGAGCGGCCCGCGATGCTGGACCTGGCCGGTGACGTGACCGGCCGGCGGATCCTCGACGCCGGCTGCGGCTCCGGCCCCCTGGCGGCGGCGCTGCGCGACCGGGGCGCCATCGTGACCGGCTTCGACTCCAGCGCCAAGATGCTGGAGCTGGCCCGGCGGCGGCTCGGCGACGACGCTGACCTGCACCTCGCCGACCTGCGCGACCCGCTGCCGTTCCCCGACGCCGCGTTCGACGACGTCGTCGCGTCCCTGGTCCTTCACTACCTGGAGGACTGGACGGCGCCGCTGGCCGAGCTGCGGCGCGTGCTGACGCCCGGCGGCCGGCTGATCGTGTCCGTCAACCACCCCTTCGCCGACTACCTGTCGGGCGGTCCCGGCACCGACTACTTCGCGACCCGCCAGACCTTCGACGAATGGACCCTCGGCGGGCACACCGCCCTGCTGGGCTTCTGGAGCCGGCCACTGCGCGCGATGACCGACGCCTTCACCGCGGCCGGTTTCCGGATCTCCGTCATCAGCGAGCCGTTCCCCGCACCGGGCGCCCGCGAACTGTTCCCCGACGTCTTCGCGGACAGGCCCTCGGGGGCCTTCCTGTGCTTCCTGTTCTTCGTGCTCCAGGCCGACTGACGCCGTAGCGGACCACGTTCACCCCGCGGCGGCGGCCGCCGGCGGGTGCTCCCGCCTCACTCCGATACGATGCTCCAATCACTGTTAGCGCTAACAAGTCATCCGCGAGCCCGGTCCTCCTTCGTTCGGAGCGTGTGGTGGTGATGCCGGGGAGCAAACACGACGCGGGACGGCCCCGTCAAGGGCCGCCACCCCTCTCCCCCACCGCCCTCCCGGCCCACCGGGCGGGTCCCGCCCACTCCCACCAGGCGGAACCCGATCACACGCGAGGCGCGGCGGATGAAACTTTCACGGAACCACCCCGCGACGACCGGATGACCGCCCGCCGGAGGGCGCCCTCCGATGAGGGGGCGGAAGCCCTCGTCATCCGAACGGCCCGTCACCGCGGGCCGGGGTGACGACCCCGTCCGTTCCGTCGAAGCGCTTCCATCGGGGCCTTGACAGGTTTCGTCGAGGTTTCCACACTCAGTCCGAAATGGCCCCCTTGCCGGAGTCGGTGGTGACCGGCAGGGGGCGCCGGTCGCGACGCCGTCCGCGCCGCACCGGTATGGACCGGGCCGCGAGTCCGCCGGGCCGGGCTTCCTCGCATTCTCATGAACGCCGATGACGGTGCCGGCCGATCCAGGTCTTCCGCGGTCGGCGTCACCACCGCGCGGCCGTGGCCGCCGCGTCCCCCTGAGGTGTGGACGAACACGTCCGCACCACTCCGCACCGCGTCGTCCACCGCCTCACCGGGCGGCCGGCGCCTCCCCCTGTGACCGACCCCCATCGACGCACGCCGGCGTCCGGCCGGCAGAGAGAGTCACACGATGCCGAAACGCAGATCCCTCTTCGTCGCCCTGGCGGTCGCGGCACTCGCCGTCCTGACCGCGAGCGGCCCGGCGCTGAGCTCCGCCATCGCCGGGACCCCCACGCGCGCGGCCGGCGCCCTCGCGGCGACCGCCGGCTGCGGCAAGGCCCCCGGGCTGGCGAGCGGCACGCACACGATCCAGAGCGGCGGCAAGAACCGCAGCTACATCCTGCGGGTCCCCGACGGCTACGACAGCGGCCACCCCTACCGGCTGATCTTCGGCTTCCACTGGCTGGGCGGCACCGCCACCGACGTCGCCACCGGCCAGACCGTGCAGCGGGACGTCTGGTCCTACTACGGGCTCCAGCGCCTGGCGAACAACAGCGCGATCTTCGTCGCGCCCCAGGGACTCAACAACGGCTGGGCCAACCCGGGCGGCGAGGACCTGACCCTCGTCGACGACCTGGTCCGGCAGATCGAGGGCGCCCTCTGCGTCGACACCTCGCAGCTGTTCGCCACCGGCTTCAGCTACGGCGGCGCCATGTCGTACGCGATCGCCTGCGCCAGGGCGAACGTCTTCCGCGCGGTCGCGGTGCAGTCCGGCGGGGTCCTCAGCGGCTGCGGCGACGGCTCCCAGCCCATCGCGTACATGGGAATCCACGGCCTGCGGGACGGCGTGCTCAACATCTCCGGCGGACGGTCGATGCGCGACAGGTTCGTCAGGAACAACGGCTGCGCCGCCCAGAACCCGTCCGAGCCGGCGCAGGGCGGCCTGACGCACCGGGTCACCGCCTACTCGGGGTGCCGGGCCGGGTACCCGGTGGTGTGGGCCGCGTTCGACGAGGGCCACATCGCCGCCCCGCAGGACGGGGCCCCCGGCGACAGCGGTTCCAGGACCTGGGTCCCCGCGGAGGTCTGGAAGTTCTTCACCCAGTTCCAGAGCACCACCACGCCGCCGCCCTCGACGCCTTCGCCGAGCGTCACGCCGACCGCCTCGCCGTCTCCGATCGGGGGCGCGTGCTCGGCGACCATCGAGACGACCAACAGCTGGCCGGGCGGGTTCCAGTCGACGGCCACGGTCCGCGCGGGCAGCGCGCCGGTCGACGGCTGGACCGTGAAGTGGACCTGGCCGGGCGGGCAGACGATCAGCAGCCTGTGGAGCGGCACGCACACCGTGTCCGGCCCCGCCGTGACCGTCCGCAACGCCCCCTACAACGGCTCCATCGAGGCCGGGTCCTCCACCACCTTCGGCTTCACCGCCGACGGCGCCGCGGCCACCCCCACCGCCACCTGCACCAGCCCCTGACCCGTCGCCCACGCGCGGCGGCCGGCGCCACCTCACCGGCGCCGGCCGCCCTCGGCCCGAAGCGGCGATCAGGCCGCTTCCGCCGGATGTCCGTCAATCACCTCAGGGAGGAACCTTGCGCAAGGTGGGAGCCCTACTCGCCGCCGGCGTTCTCGCGGGCGGCCTGGTCGCCCTGCAGGGCCAGGCCGACGCCCTGGAGAACGGCGTGGCACGCACGCCGCCCATGGGCTGGAACAGCTGGAACACCTTCGGCTGCAACATCAACGAGACGCTGATCAAACAGATGGCCGACGCGATCGTCGGCTCCGGTCTGCGCGACCTGGGCTACCAGTACGTCGTGGTCGACGACTGCTGGTTCGACCCCGCCCGCGACTCGGCGGGGAACCTGCGGGGCGACCCGTCGCGGTTCCCCAGCGGGATGAAGGCCCTCGGCGACTACCTGCACGCCAAGGGGCTGAAGTTCGGCATCTACCAGGTGCCGGTGGACAAGACCTGCGCGCAGTACTTCGGCGGCTACCCGGGCGCGACCGGCAGCCAGGGACACGAGGTCCAGGACGCCAGGCAGTTCGCCGCCTGGGGCGTGGACTACCTGAAGTACGACTGGTGCTCCCCCGGCGGCACCATCGACGACCAGGTCCGGACGTTCGCGAAGATGCGCGACGCGCTGGCGGCGACCGGGCGGCAGATCGTCTACAGCATCAACCCCAACAGCATCCACGCCAAGACGGGACCGCAGCGCGACTGGGGCGACGTCGCCAACATGTGGCGGACCACCGAGGACATCACCAACAGGTGGGACACCGGCCAGACCAACGGGTACCCGATGGGCATCCGGAACATCGTCGATGTCACCGTCCCGCTCGCGTCGTACGCCAGGCCGGGGGCGTTCAACGACCCGGACATGATGGAGGTCGGCCGGGGCGGCATGACCGACACCGAGATGCGCAGCCACTTCGCCCTCTGGGCGGTCATGGCCTCGCCCCTGATCGCCGGGAACGACCTGCGCTCCATGGACCCGGCGACGACGGCCATCCTGAAGAACCAGAACCTGATCGCCGTCAACCAGGACCCGCTCGCCCTGCAGGCCCGCCAAATCAGCAACGACGGGACCCGGCGGGTGCTGGCCAAGCGGCTCGCCAACGGCGACGTCGCGGTCGCCCTGTTCAACCAGGGCGGCGGCACCACCACGGTCGGCACCACCGCGTCCGCGATCGGCCTGCAGGGCGGGTCGTTCACCCTGCGCGACGCGTGGACGAACGCCGTCAGCGGCAGCACCGGCGCCATCTCGGCCAGTGTGCCGCCGCACGGCACCGTCGTGTACCGGGTCAGCGGCGGCGCGAGCCCGTCGGCGACCCCCACGGTGACTCCGACGGCGACTCCGACGGCGACCCCGACGCCGGGCGGGCAGGACGGGTGCACGGCGACGTACCGGCTGGCCGGCGACTGGGGTTCCGGCTTCCAGGGGGAGGTGACCGTCCGCAACACCGGGTCGGCCCCGCTCAACGGCTGGGCCGTGAAGATGACGCTGCCCGGCGGACAGACGATCACGAACCTGTGGAACGGCGTGAACACCGGCACCGGCGGCACGGTCACCGTCAGGAACGCCCCCTACAACGGCACCGTCGCCGGCAACGGGTCGGCGACGTTCGGCTTCACCGCCGACGGCAGCGGTTCGGCCGCGCCCACCGGCATGACCTGCACGAGCCCGTAGCGGAACGCGAGGCGAGCGTACGGCCGCCGGGACCGCGAGAGCCTGCGGCCGTACGCGGGCTCTCGCGGCCGTACCGTGGGCTAGAGGAACCGCCACAGGTGGTCGTTCGCCCCGTCGTCGTCGGCGAGCACGACCTGGGCGCCCTGAGCGGTGGAGCCGCCGCTGACGCCGAGGACCCGGCCGCCGTTGGCGCACTGGATGCGGAAACACCCGTTGGATCCGTACCGCAGCCGCCACCGGTGGTCGGCGCTGCCGTTGTCGGCCCACTGGAGCACCCGGGCGCCGGAGGCCGTGCTCGCGTTCTCCACGCCGAGCACCCTGCCGCTGTTGGAGTTGCGCAGGCGCAGGTAGCCACCGGAGTCCACGACGGCGGTCCACAGGTGGTCGGCGGTGCCCGTGTCGCCCCACTGGATCACCGAGCCGCCGTCGGCGGTGGACATGTCCTGCACGCCCAGCACCAGGCCGCTCGCCAGGTTCTGGATGCGCCGGGCCCCGTTCGGCACGAACCGCCACTGGTTGTCGGGGCCGCCGTTGTCGGAGTCCTGTACGGCCTGGGCCCCGTTGGCGGTCGAGCCGCCCTGGATGCCGAGCAGCTTGCCGCTGTTGACGTTGCGGATCCTGTGGGAGCCGTCGCCGGCGTCGATGAGGGTCCAGCGGTGGTCGGCGGTGCCGTTGTCGGTCCACTGCAGGACGCGGGCGTTGTCGGCGGTGGACATGTTCTCCACGCCGAGCACCTTGCCGCTGTTGACGTTGCGGAGCCGTACGGCGCCGCCGTCCACGATGATCTCCCAGTCGTGGTCGGCGGTGCCGTTGTCGGTCCACTGCAGCGCCAGGCCGCCGTCGGCGGTGGACATGTTCTGGATGCCCAGCGCGAGGCCGCTGGCCGCGTTGAGCAGGCGGTAGCTCGCGCCTCCGCCCGTGTCGCCGCCTGCCCTGACGTTCCAGTAGACGGTGTAGTTGTGCCCGTGGGCGTCGTAGAACGGGCCGAGGTCGACCGGCGCTCCGTTCGCGCCGGCCGTGAACGCCAGGGCCGTGGCGCTGGTCCGGTTGATCGACGCGGTGTTCAGGGTGGGCGGCGCCGACAGAGAGGTGTCGCCGTAGTTCCCGGAGAGGACCACCGGGCCGTACGTGATCGCCGCCACGCCGACGTTGTCGCTGGCGGGCTTCGTGACCACCCGCATGGGCAGGCGCACGGTGACGGTGTCGCCGGAGCTCCAGGAGCGGGTGAGGACGGCGTACGTCCCGGGGGTGGTGTCCACGTTCTGCTGGGCGCCGTTGACGCTGATCGTGGCGCCGGTGGTCCAGGCGGGGATGCGGACGCGCATCGTCCACGACCCGCCGGCGCTGCCGGTGATCTGCAGGGTGGTGGTGTCGCTCACCGGGAAGGACGTCGTCTGGGTGACCGTGATGCCGCGCTGGGTCCAGTTCAGCGTCGACGGGGTGAACAGGTTCACCGTCAGCGTGGTGCCGTTGTGGAAGTAGATGGAGTCCATCAGCGCGGTGTTGACCTCCACTCCCGTGCCCTGGCAGCACCAGAAGGAGGTGTAGTCGGTGCTGTAGGTGCCGCCGCCCCACGCCGGGCCCACGCCGCGGCGGCCACCCGGTTTGAGCGGGGTGAAGTAGGTGACGTGCCCGTGGCCGTCGGCCGGGTTCTGCGCGCCGAGGATGTGGTTGAACAGCGCCTGCTCGTAGAAGTCGAAGTACGCCGCCCGGTTCGGGTCCAAAAGCCACAGCTCGCGGGTCAGCTTGAGCATGTTGTAGCTGTTGCAGTGCTCGCAGGTGTCGTTGGTGAGATACCCGGCGATGGCGTTGGGGGCGCGGAAGTGCTCGGCCTGGCTGTTGCCGCCGATCACGTAGGTGTGCGCGCCGACCGTGATGTTCCAGGCGTTGGCGGCGATGTCCCGGTAGCGGGCGGCGCCGGTCGCCTTGTACGTGCGGGCCGCGCCGATCCACTTGGGCACCTGGGTGTTGGCGTGCAGGCCGTTGAGCCGGTCCTGGCCGGCCGCCAGCGGGTCGAAGACGGCCGCGTGGTCGAACCGCTGGGCGGCGGTCAGCCAGCGGGTGTCGCCGGTCTGCTGGTACAGGTCGGCCAGCACCGCGTTCATGCCGCCGAACTCGGTGCCCAGCATGGCCTGCATCTGGGCGGCGGTCAGCCTGCCCGTCCGCCGGTCGACCCAGCCGGCGAGCGCCAGCAGCACGTCGCGGGCCTGGGTGCTGCCGATGAGGCGCCACACGTCGAGCAGGCCGGCCATGGTCTTGTGGATGCAGTAGTACGGCACGTTGCCGTTGTTCAGCGTGCGGGCCTCGAGCGCGGTGAAGTCGGACTCGGGGAACCCGGACAGGTAGCCGGTGCCGAAGCCGGCGGCGGCGTTGTTGGCCTGGCACCTGGCCAGCTCGGCGACCATGCGGGTGGCCTTGTCCCGGCAGACGGTGTCGCCGAGCACCGCGTAGGCCTGGGCCCACGCGGTGAGGAAGTGCCCCTGCACGTGGGTGCGGAACGGGAACGAGGGGGCGTCCCAGCCACCGTTGGCGGCGGCGCCGCCGGTGGACAGCCGGTGGTTGGCGCGGAAGTTGTACAGCAGCCGTTCGACGTCGACGAACCGCAGGTAGGACAGTGTCCGGTTCTGGTTGTCCATCCAGCGGCCGGCCGTCAGCCGTACCTGTCCGAGGTCGAACGGGTAGGCCGACACGCCGATGTCGGGTCGCGCCGGGGCGACCGCGGCCCGGGCCGCGGCGGTGCCGACGGCTTGGCCGGCGGTGGAGGCGACGACGGCGACGCCGGCGGCCTGGAGCAGCCGGCGGCGGCTGAGGGGTGTGGATGACACGTGGGCCTCCTGGGAAGTGGGGGGTCGGACGGACGCGGGCAGGAATCGGCCATGCGGAACGGACCTGGCGGCATGCCGGATTCGCGGTTCGTCCCGCGTCCACGGGCGTGAGGCGCGACGGGTGGGCGACGAGCCGGCCCGGGCCGGCGAGCGGGCGTTTCCCGCCGCCGGGGGCGGGCGCGAGGTGGGCGCCGTCCGCGGTCCCGGCGGCATGCGCGGCGTGGCTCCGGCGGTCCACGGTGTACGGGATCGACACCGGCGGACCGCGGCGCGGGGTCGTCACATGTCGGGAAACGGCCGGATCACATCGATCCAGCCGGAAAGACGCCGCGCGCCGAAGCGCTCCTGCCGTTCCACCGCCGACCCGGCAGGAGGCCGACTGGGAGTCAGTTTCGAAACCATTCCGGAGCTTGTCAAGGCTTCCTTCCAGGCTCCCGGGTACGGCTTCGCCGGGAGAGGCGCGCCCGAGCCGGCCCGGTGGGCGCGCCTCCCCAGCGATCCGCGCTCGCCGCGTGAGCCGCCCGTCCGTGAAAGTTTCATTCCCCGCGGGAGCGCCCCGGCGTGACCGTGCCCAGCAAGAGGACCCGGACCGCGATCGGCGGGGACGGGGAACGGGCACCGGGGCTTGACAGGTTCAACGGCCTCGTATTTGCTCCGCGACACCACCGCCACCAACCGACGGCACCCCAGGAAGGGCTGGCTCCGATAAATATGTTAACGCTAACATTCACCGGTCCGCCCCTGTAGGACGGACCGGTCCCCCGGTGGCTCCGGCCCGGAAGGGCCTCACCACGGCGGCCCTCGCCTCGGCCGCCGACCGGCAGGACGTCACCTCCCGCGCCCCCGGCCCGTCACCCCTCAGGTCCGTCACCGATCGAGCCGTTCCCGGGAGGACGGCGCACCGGAGTGACGGCTCCCATGAGCGACCACCCCCCGAAGAGGAGACCCATGCGAATCGCACGTCCGGGTCCGAGCGGGATCCCGTCCAGGCGCGGGCTCGCCTGGATCATGAGCCTGCTCTCCGTCATGATGCTGCTTCCGGCCGCCGCCGCCAGGGCGGACAACCCGATCGTCCAGACCGTCTACACCGCCGACCCGGCGCCGCTGGTGCACAACGGCCGGGTCTACCTCTACACCGGCCACGACGAGGACGGTTCGACGTACTTCACCATGAAGGAGTGGCGGGTCTGGTCGTCGGCGGACATGGTCAACTGGACCGACCACGGCTCCCCGCTGAGCGTGTCGAGCTTCAGCTGGGCCGGCGCGGACGCGTGGGCGGGCCAGGCGATCCACCGGAACGGCAGGTTCTACTGGTACGTGCCCACGAAGAACCGGGCGACCGGCAGGATGGCCATCGGCGTGGCGGTGTCCGACAGCCCCACCGGGCCCTTCAAGGACGCCATCGGACGCCCGCTGGTGGAGAACGGCGAGATCGACCCCACCGTCTTCGTCGACGACAACGGCCAGGCCTACCTGTACTGGGGCAACCCCAACCTGTGGTACGTGAAGCTGAACGCCGACATGACCTCGTACTCCGGCAGCCCGACGAAGATCCCCCTGACCACCGCGGGGTTCGGCACCCGCACCGGTGACGCGAACCGTCCGACCCTGTTCGAAGAGGCGCCCTGGGTCTACAAGCGGGGCGGCCTGTACTACAACGTGTTCGCCGCGAAGTGTTGCTCCGAGTTCATCGCCTACTCGACGGCCCCCGGCCCCACCGGGCCGTGGACCTACCGGGGAACGATCATGCCCACCCAGGGCGGCAGCTTCACCAACCACGCCGGCGTCATCGACTTCGCCGGAAACTCGTACTTCTTCTACCACAACGGCGCGTTGCCGGGCGGCGGCGGCTTCACCCGCTCGGTCGCCGTGGAGAGGTTCGCCTACAACGCCGACGGCACGATCCCGGTGATCAACATGACCGCGACCGGGGCGCCGCAGGTGGACACGCTGAACCCGTACGTCCGGCAGGAGGCGGAGACGATCGCCTGGGAGTCCGGCGTGGAGACGGAGCCCTCCAGCGGGGGCGGGATGAACGTCGGGTACATCGAGAACGGCGACCACATCAAGGTCAAGGGCGTCGCCTTCGGCGCCGGAGCGAAGACCTTCACCGCGCGGGTCGCCTCGGGGTCCGGCGGCGGGAGGATCGAGCTTCGCCTGGACGGCGTCAACGGCGCCCTGGCCGGTACGTGCGCCGTCCCGGGCACCGGCGGCTGGCAGTCCTGGACGACCGTGTCCTGCGGGGTGAACGGCGCGACGGGCACCCACGACCTGTACTTCAGGTACACCGGCGGGAGCGGCTACCTGTTCAACGTAGACTGGTGGCAGTTCGGCTCCGACGGGCCGACGGCCACGCCCACCCCCACACCGACGATCACGCCCACGGTCACACCGACGGCCACGCCCACCCCCGGCGGCGCCTGCGACGCCACCTACCGCACCACCGGCTCGTGGTCCGGCGGCCACCAGGGCGAGGTCACGGTGACGGCCGGCGCCTCGGCGATCGACGGCTGGACCGTCAGGTGGAACCTGGGCGACGGCCAGACCGTCAGCCAGGTCTGGGGCGGCACGCTGAGCACCACCGGTTCGGCCGTGTCGGTGAGCAACGCCTCGTACAACGGCTCGCTCCAGCCGTCCGCCTCCACGACGTTCGGCTTCCTCGCCGGCGGCGCGCCGTCGGCGCCGTCCCTCACCTGCACCGCCTCCTGAGGGC
This sequence comes from Streptosporangium sandarakinum, assembly GCF_050942225.1. Classification (NCBI taxonomy): domain Bacteria; kingdom Bacillati; phylum Actinomycetota; class Actinomycetes; order Streptosporangiales; family Streptosporangiaceae; genus Streptosporangium; species Streptosporangium sandarakinum. Next base: position 2,897,783 of record NZ_CP192034.1, on the reverse strand, counting down.
GGCGGGGCGGTGATCCGCGCGCGTCCGGGCCACCGGACGGTACGGATGACCGCGCACGCCCCGCCGCACCACCCCCTCGCCCAGCACCACCCCGGCGTCCCCCGGTGAACCGGGCGCCTGCCGGGTCGGCGTCACCGTCAACGCCTGGAACACCGGACCGACCGAGAACCCCACCGTCACCAACACCGGCGACACCGGCAAGCCCACCGCGTTCACCCTCAACGGAGCCGCCTGCACCCTCTCCTGACGCATCGCCCGACGACCCCCACCTCCCAGGAGACATCAATGCGCTTCAGCCGACATCGGCGCCGGCTCGCGGCCGCGATCGCGGTGGCGCTCGGCGCCCTCGGAATCGCGACGGCCGGCTCCTCCCACGCCGCCGCGGGCTGCCGGGTCACCTACACCGTGACCAACGAATGGTCCGGCGGTTTCGGAGCCAACGTGACGATCGACAACCTCGGTGACCCGGTCGACGACTGGAAGCTGACCTGGTCGTTCCCCGCCGGGCAGACCGTCGCCCAGCTGTGGAACGGCACCCACGTCCAGTCCGGCGCCCAGGTCACCGTGACCAACGCCGAGTACAACGGCACGATCGCGACCGGCGGCAGCGCGTCGTTCGGCTTCAACGGCACCTGGACCTCGTCCAACCCGGCGCCGACGAGCTTCGCGCTGAACGGCACCGTCTGCGGCGGCACCGTCAGCCCCTCGCCCGGCACCAGCCCCAGCACCGGCCCCTCGCCCAGCACCAGCCCGTCGACCGGTCCCACGGGCGGGCCGTGGCCGCCGTCGCCGACGTTCTCCAACCCGGTGCTGTGGCAGGACCTGGCCGACATCGACGTCTTCCGGGTCGACGACACCTACTACTACTCGGCCTCCACGATGCACTACTCGCCCGGCGCGCCGATCCTGCGCTCCTACGACCTGGTCGACTGGGAGTACGCCGGCCACTCGGTGCCCAGGCTGGACTTCGGGTCGAAGTACGACCTGAACGGCGGGCGCGCGTACGTCAACGGGATCTGGGCGTCGTTCCTGAACTACCGGAAGAGCAACAGGACCTTCTACTGGGGCGGCTGCGTCGACTTCAGCAAGACCTACATCTACACCGCCACCTCCGCCGAGGGCCCGTGGAACCGGCACACCACGATCGACAAGTGCTACTACGACGCAGGGCTGCTGGTCGACGACAACGACACGATGTACGTCGCCTACGGCAACACCCAGATCAGCGTGGCCCAGCTGTCGGCCGACGGGAAGACCGAGGTCCGCAGCCAGCAGGTGTTCTCCACGCCGTCCAGCGTGGGCACGCTGGAGGGGTCGCGGATGTACAGGCGCAACGGCGCCTACTACATCTTCCTGACCCGCCCGGCCAACGGCCAGTACGTGCTGAAGTCCACCAACGGCCCGTTCGGCCCGTACGAGATGCGCCAGGTGCTGCTCAACATGCCCGGCCCGGTCTCCGGCGGCGGCGTGCCGCACCAGGGCGGGCTGGTGCAGACCCAGAACGGCGCCTGGTACTACCTGGCCTTCCAGGACGCCTACCCCGGCGGGCGGATCCCCGTACTGGCGCCGATCACCTGGACCTCCGACGGCTGGCCGACCGTGCAGACCGTGAACGGCGCCTGGGGCGGCTCCTACCCCTACCCCAACGTGCCGCGCCCGCCGCGGCAGGTGAAGTCCCCCACCGGGACCGACACCTTCGCCGGCACCGGGCTCGGCCCGGAGTGGGAGTGGAACCACAACCCCGACACCACCAGGTACAGCGTCGGCAACGGGCTGCGGCTGCAGACCGCCACGGTGACCAACGACCTGTACTCGGCGCGCAACACCCTCACCCACCGCATCCTGGGGCCGTCCTCGACGGCGACGATCCAGCTGGACCACTCGGCGATGCGCGACGGCGACCGGGCCGGGCTGGCGATGTTCCGCGACTCCTCGGCCTGGATCGGCGTCAGACGCGACAACGGCCAGACCCGCCTGGTCGTGACCAACAACCTGACCATGAACGGCAGCTGGCAGACCACCTCCACCGGCACCGAGGTCGCCTCCACCGCGGTCTCCGGCGGGCGGATCTGGCTGCGGGTCAACGCCGACATCCGGCCCGGCAGCGGCCGGCAGGCGAGGTTCTCCTACAGCACCGACGGGGTGAACTTCACCTCCTTCGGGCCGGCCTTCACGATGGGCAACGCCTGGCAGTTCTTCATGGGCTACCGCTACGCCGTCTTCAACTACGCCACCCAGTCCCTCGGCGGCGCGGTCACCGTCAACCGGTTCGACCTGACCACGCCCTGACACCATCGCCCACGGCGGCCCCCGGAGGGCGCGCACCGCGCCCTCCGGGGGCCGCCGGTCCTGGCCGGTGTGAACCGGTGGCGTACCGCCGCCGGGCCTGCCGGCGCCGCCGTCCTCACGCGGCGGGGAAGGGCGGCACGATGACCGTTCGCCTCCTCCTGTGCCGCTGAGACGACCGGTTGGCGATCTGCGGCGAACTTTCCCGGCCGGGCGGCACTCCAATACGGCATGAACAACGGTCACAGAGGAAACCGCAAGCACAAGCTGGTCCGGCTGGGACGCCCGGTCATCGCGGCGGCGCTCGCCGCGGGCATGGCACTGACCGGCGTCACGGCGGCGAGCGCCGCCGCGACGTCCGCCGGCGCGGCCACCGACGCCACCACCGGTGCGAGCGGCAGGTTCGGCCCGTACGGCTACGGAGGGGTGCGGCTCGGGATGACTCCCAAGCAGGCCGAGGCGACCCGCAAGATCGTAAGAAAGCGCGGCGCGAGTCAGTGCTCGGGGTGGGATCTCAAGGCGCACCCGACCGGCCGCGACAGTGTGGGCCTCTACATCTCCAAGAAACTGGGGGTCGCCCTCATCTCAGCGCCCAAGGGCGCCAAGACGCCCGAGGGCATCACGGTCGGCTCCACCATGAAGCAGGTCAAGAAGGCCTACCCCCGGCTCGACACCACGGGCAACTACCCCGTCGCCGGCGTTCCCGGCAACCCGAAGGCCCTGTACTACTTCCTGTCGCACCGAGGCAAGGTCTACGAGTTGACTCTGGCCCTGAAGAACCAGGACTGCACCAACTAGGCCCGGCCGGTCTCGCGGAACCCCTCACACGGCCGGTGGGTGGCGCACCATCGTCGCCGAGACCGGCCGCATCCATGACCCACGGATCACCGAATCGAAGACCTGTGACCGGTCGAGCGCCCTCGGGGTCAGCGCCCGGTCGCGCCGTCGATCAGTTCGCGGAGGATGTCCGCGTGGCCCGCGTGACGGCCGGTCTCCTCGATCATGTGGGTGAGGGCCCAGCGGACGCTGGGAGCGGGGCGTTCCGGCCGCGGTCGACGAGGGATCGGCGCACCGAGATCGGTGCACCCGTCGAGCACCTGGTTCGCCAGTTCGACCGTCTCCCTGTAACGGGCGAGGACATCGGCCACGCTGTCGGTCGGTGCGGCCTGGAACGTCGCCGGCCAGTCGGTGACGTCGTCCCCGAGGAACATCGAGCGTTCGACGAAGGTCAGGTGGTTGAGCAGGCCGAGCAGGTTCGTGCCCGACGGCACCGCGGCTGTTCGCACCTGTGGTTCGGGGGCGCCGTCGACCTTCGCGGCGACCGAGTTCCGGAGGTAGTCGAGGAATCCGCGCAGGGTCTCGGTCTCGCCGCCTCCGGTCCGGGGCGGCGGGGTGTCACCGCGGCGGTTGCGGCGCGTGGAGCCGGGCACAGTGGTCTCCCTTCTTCATCGGGGTGGCGCCGGTCGCCGTATCAGGCGGTGCGGCGGATGAGCAGGACGTGGTCGGTGACCTCGGCGGTGCGCCCTCCCGGTCCGGTCGCGATCCGGCGGGGTGCGTCGGCCCGCTCGGCCGTCCACGTCGCCGGGTCCAGGTCGATGCCCGCGGCGACCTCCCGCGGGCTCGGGTACCGGACGTCGGGACCCTGGTTCCACGACCACGGCGCGGCCGAGCCGTGGTCGACGACCAGCAGCCGCCCACCCCGACGCAGCGCGTGCGCGGCGGAGCGCAGGACGGTCGCCCTGTCCAGGTCGAAGGGGGTGTGCAGGTAGTGGGCGCAGATCAGGTCGAATCCGCCCCGTGGGAAGGACTCGCGCAGGTCATGCCGCTGGGCGATGACCCGGTCGCCCAGGCCGCGTGAGCGGGCGAGGGCTGCGAGCCGCTCGACCGCCACGGCCGAGATATCGGCGGCGGTGACGCGCCACCCCTGGCCGGCGAGCCATAGCGCGTCGCCGCCGTCGCCGCATCCGAGGTCCAACGCGTCGCCGGGCGGCAGGCCCTCGACCGTCTCGGTGAGACGCGCGTTCGGCTGCGGGTCGCCGGCCGCCGGCCGGGCCGCGTAGAGGTCGTCCCAGAACGTGACCGCATCGGTGGTGCTCATCAAGACTCCTTCTGTCGGGATGCGCCCAGTCTCACCAGGCGTACCGCGTTCTGGCACGGAAACTTGCGGTTCTGGCAAGATGGCCTCGTGGATCGCAGGACGGACGACGACGTGCTCGACGCGGTGGGGCCGCGGCTTCGTGCGCTGCGTCGTGACCGCGGCATCACTCTCGCCGCCCTCGCGGCGACGACCGGCGTCTCGGAGAGCACCCTTTCCCGGCTGGAGAGCGGGCGGCGCCGGGCGACCCTGGAGTTGCTGCTGCCGCTGGCCCGTACCTACGGCGTTCCGCTGGACGACCTGGTCGGCGCCCCGCACACCGGCGACCCCCGGATACACCTCAAGCCGATGAGACGGTTCGGGATGACCTTCGTGCCCCTGTCCCGGCGGCCGGGCGGGATACACGCGTTCAAGATGATCATCCCCGCCCGGCCGGAACCCCTCGAACCGACTCCGCAGACCCACGAAGGCTTCGAGTGGCTGTACGTGCTCAGCGGTCACCTGCGACTCGTGCTCGGCGAGCGCGACCTGACGTTGCCGCCCGGTGAGGCGGCCGAGTTCGACACGTCCCTGCCGCACTGGCTGGGCGGCGCCGACGGCGGCGTGGTCGAGCTTCTCATCCTGTTCGGCCCGCAAGGGGTGCGTTCGCACGTACGCGCCGGCCCTCATCGGTCATCTCACGGCGGGGGCCGGCGGTGAACTCGGCCGGAGACTCCGCATCCGCTCTCGGTGACGTCCAGGTGGAACAACAGAAAAGCCACAATTCCCAGTCTTGGGAATTGTGGCTCTGACCTGCCCTAATACCGTCGGGACGACAGGATTTGAACCTGCGACCCCTTGACCCCCAGTCAAGTGCGCTACCAAGCTGCGCTACGTCCCGGTATGTCCGGCGCCCTCTCGGGCGGGACGTCATAACCTTAGCGCAGATCTGGCGGACATGCGCACACGACGGTGCCCGCCGTACGCGTGCGGACGGATGAGAAGCGAGGGACGGGTGGGACGCAAGGCGGTGATCGACCAGCGGGAGCTGCGGAGGCTGGTCGCGGAGGGGCTGTCCAACGCGGAGCTGGCCTCCCGGTTCGGGGTGAGCGAGTCCGGGATCCTGCAGGCCAAGCGGGCGGCGGGGTTGTCCAAGCCGATGCTCGACCACTCCCGCGCGATCCCGTGGAAGCTCGACCGCGCCCACAGCCAGTCGGGCCCGGCGACGAACCTGCGGAACCTGTCGTCGGCGGCGCAGGGCCGGGCGATCCCGGCGGAGAAGCTCAACACCGCGCTGCGCTGGGCGGACCGGCTGGTGTCCGGCGGGCTGGACATCGCCTACGAGCCGGGACGGGGGTTCGCGGAGGTGCCCGCCGTTCCGGGGCGGTCGCTCGTCGAGGGCCTGCTGGCCGAGGTCCGCGCGGCGCTGGAGAAGCCGGAGGACCGGTAACGACGACGCGCGGCACCGGAGAAGGCCGAAGGGCCGGTGGCGGCGCGGTACCGGAGAGGCCGGAGGACCGGTGACGGCGGCGCGCGGCACCGGAAGAGGCCGAAGGGCCGGTGGCGGCGAACCGGGAGAAAAGCCGCAGGAGGACGGCGGAATCCTCGTGCCGGACAAAGCTTCCCGGAACTTCGTACAAAGCTGTCATCGACGGTGAGTCACGGACATCTCCGAGCGGTTTCGAGGTCTGCCCCGGGGGCAGCGCACGAGAACAACCGCTATACAACCGGAGGCAGGTATGTCCACCGTGATCTGGGTGGTCGTCATCGCGGTCGCGGTGGTGGCGATCATCGCAGTCGGCTACTTCATGACGGGGCAGCAGCGCAGGCGCCGGCTCCGCGACCGGTTCGGCCCGGAGTACGACCGCGCCGTCCGCGAGCGCGAAAGCCGCCAGGAGGCCGAGCAGGAGCTCCTCGCCCGCGAGCAGCGCTTCAGCTCCCTCGACATCCGGCCGCTCGACCCGGGCACGCGGGACGCCTACGCCAGGAAGTGGACGGAGGTCCAGGAGCGGTTCGTGGACGCCCCCGGGTTCGCGGTGACCGAGGCCGACCACCTGGTGACGTCCGTGATGGCGGAGCGGGGCTACCCGACCGACGACTTCCAGCAGCGGCTCTCGGACCTGTCGGTCGAGCACGGCCGCACCCTCGACCACTACCGGCAGGCCCACGAGATCAGCAACCGCGCGGCCCGCACCGAGGCGTCCACCGAGGAGCTGCGCCAGGCGATGGTGCACTACCGCGTCCTGTTCGAGGAGCTCCTCTCGACCGGGAGCCCCGACGGCGACCGTCCCGCACCGCACGCCGGGCCGGACCGGACGGACACCGCCCATGACGGTCGTTCCGCACCGGACCGGGCGGACACGACCGCCGAGGACAGGATCGACCGCCACGAGACCCGGGGACGGTGACCGCGATGAACGAGAAGCTCGAACGGATCAAGGATCGGCTGGTCCACGGGACCGGCGAGACCCGGGAGGAGACGGTCCGGGAGGAGACCGCGCGGCAGGGGGCGGTCCGGCCCGTCGACGGCGCGCCCGCCGGGCCGCCGGAGCAGGCGGAAGCCTCCCCGGCCGGCGTGCTCCCGGGCGACCGGCTCGTCGCCGGCCGCCGTGACGAACCGGCACGCGACGGCCTGGCCGACGACGACACCGCCCCGACCACGGTGATCGTCGACCGGCCCGGTGACGCGCCCGGCCACCGGGAGACCCCCGACCGGCACGACGACATGACCGGCCACCGAGAGACCGCCCCGCGTGAGTACCCGCCCGGCCCTCCGGAGGCCGCCGACCGGCCCGGCGTCCCCGCCGGTGAGGCCGTACGGCCCGGCCGGCCCGATCCCGCGCACGACGGCTCCGGTGCGCCCTCACCGGTGACCGCCGCGTACGCCGCGCCCGATGCACACGGTGCGCACGGTGCGCCCCTTCCCGGACGCGGTGTCCCCTCCCCCACTCCCGATGGGGTCTCTCCCGCGCCCGGCGGCCCCTCCCCCGCGCGCGGCAACGGCCACTCCCCCACCGGCGGCGACCCGCTGTTCGAGCACGACGCCGACGGGATCCGGCGGCGCTGGCAGGAGGTCCAGGTCGGTTTCGTCGACGACCCGCGCGACTCGGTCACCCGCGCCGACGCCCTCCTGGAGGAGCTGGTCGGCTCGCTGCGGACCGCCCTGGAACGCAGGACGGCCTCGCTCAGGCAGCGGTGGGACGGCGACGAGCACGACACCGAGCGGCTCCGCACCGCGCTGCGCGACTACCGGGCGACGCTGGAGCAGCTGCTGAACCTGTCGTCCGGGACGAGGTGACCATGTTCGCGATCGCCGCGGCAATCGTGTTCGTCCTCGGCCTGCTGCTCGGCCTGGCCGACGGCCGGATCGCCGGGGTCGGCGGCCCGGCCTTCCTGGTGCTGGCGCTGCTCCTCCTCGCGCTGCACCAGGCGGGGATGGGGACGCCGGGGGCATGGAGCCAGGCCTGGCGCCGACGGCACTGAGCGGGCTCCACGGTCTCGCGCAGCCGGGCAGGGCCAGGCGGGGCCGTACGGGGCCGAACGGAGAGGGGGTGCCGCCCGACCCGGGCGGCACCCCCTCTTTTCTCGTCAGCCGGTTCGGGGCGACCGACGCTCCCCTTTTCTCGGCTCGGGCGGCCCCTCGGCACAGGCGGCCCCTCGGCTCGGGCGGCCCCTCGGCACAGGGCGCAGCGGACGGAGCCGACGCAGCCGACGGCGCCTCAGCGCGCGCCCGACCGGGCGGCGCGCTCGAACTCCTCGCGGGGGCGGCTCAACGCGCCGAGCGAGACGACCTCCCTGCGGAACGGGAACGAGAGGGTCCAGTCGGTGAGGACGCGGATCTTCTTGTCGAAGGTCGGCACCCGGGTGAGGTGGTAGGCGCGGTGCATGACCCAGGCGGGCAGCCCGTGCAGCTTACGGCCGTAGATCTGCGCGACCCCCTTGCCGAACCCCAGACCGGCCACCGAGCCGACGTAGGCGTGCCGGTGGGCCTTCAGCGGCCTGCCCCTGAGCGTGGCCACCACGTTGTCGGCCAGCGTGCGCGCCTGCCGTACGGCGTTCTGGGCGTTGGGCGCGCACATCTCCCCCGGCTTGGTGAGGTCGGGTACGGCGGCGCAGTCCCCGGCGGTGAAGACGCCGCCGTGGTCCTCGACGACCAGCTCGGCGGTCGCCCTGATCCTGCCCCGCTCGTCGAGCGGCAGGCCGCTGGACTGGTTGAGGGGGTTCGGCTTGACCCCGGCGGTCCACACCAGGGTGTCGGAGTCGAGCTCGGTGCCGTCGCTGAGCACGATGTGGCCGCCCTCGGCGGACTTCATCAGGGTCTCCAGCCGCGCGTCGATGCCGCGGGCGCGGAGCTCCTGGAGCGTCCAGCGTCCCATCTCGGGGCCCACCTCGGGCAGGATGCGACCGGTGGCCTCTACCAGGACCCAGTGCATGTCGCCGCGATCGATCGTCCGGTAGTAGCGGCAGGCGTACCGGGCCATGTCCTCCAGCTCGGCGAGCGCCTCGACGCCGGCGTAGCCCCCGCCGACGAAGACGAAGGTCAGAGCCCTGTCGCGGATCTCGGGGTCGCTGGTCGACTCGGCCAGGTCGAGCTGGCCGAGGACATGGTTGCGCAGGTGGATGGCCTCTTCCAGGCTCTTGAAGCCGATCCCGCATTCGGCGAGGCCGGGGATGGGCAGCAGCCGCGAGATCGACCCCGGCGCGTAGACGAGGATGTCGTACTCCATGACGCGGGCCGGCCCGAGCTGCGGGCGGAGGGCGACGGTACGGCTCACGGGATCGACGCCGGTCACCATGCCGTTGACGATCGCGCACCTGTCCAGGGCCCGGCGCAGGGAGACGACGACGTGGCGCGGCTCGATGTTGCCGGCCGCCGCCTCCGGCAGGAACGGCTGGTAGGTCATATAGGAGTCGATGTCCAGGACCGCGATGCGGGCCTCGCCACGACGAAGCTTGCGCTGCAGACGCAGGGCGGTGTTCAGGCCGACATATCCGCCGCCGACGATCAGAATGCGGGGAGCTTCAGTCATAAATCGGCTTGTACCCGGAAAAACCTCTCAAATCGGGAAGGTCATGGTAATGAACGTTCCCGCCGTCCCCGTTCTGAAATGCATGTCCAGGCTGACCATTCGGGCCACCCACAGCCCCATGCCGCTGGTGGCGTGCGGGCCGGGGGGCGTCTGGCCGGGAGGCTCGGTGGGGAACCACCGGCCCTCGTCGTGAATCTCCACGACGAGGGCGCGGCCGGTGGTCCATATTCTCAGCACGGCCTTGGCCGTGGTGTGGCCATGGGTCACAGCGTTGGTGGCGACCTCGTTCACCGCCACCAGGAAGTCGGGCAGGTTCTCCTCGCGCATCCCGCCGCGCAGCGCGTGGGCGGCGGCGAAGTCGCGCACGTCGGGCAGGTCGGGCAGGCAGAAGGCGAGCTCGGCCACGGGGGCTCCGTCGGGGCGCGGCCGGGAACGGTCGTCACCCGCCATGAAGCGAGCCGGACGAGCACCGTCCTCGTTCACGCGAGATCCGCCTCCCCTGTCCCAGCGCGCGATCGTCCTCAGCATCCGGGGATCATCCAGAAGCACCCTATGCCACACCACGCCGTCGCCGACTTGGGTGCCCGATGCGGACCGGTGTATTCAGCATTCCGCCACCAGTTCGGCGCGGAGCTGGTCGAGCACCTTCCGCAGGATACGGGAAACGTGCATCTGGGAGATACCGAACTCCGCCGCGATCTCAGCCTGGGTCATGTTACCGAAGAAGCGCAGGAGCAGGATGTTCTTCTCCCGGGCCGGCAACTTGTCGATCAGCGGCTTGACGGCCTCGCGGTCCACGAGCGCGCCCATGGCGTCGTCCTCGTCGGGGATGACGTCGCCCAGCGCGGCCGCGTCGTCGTCGGAGCCGAGGGGGGCGTCGAGCGACAGGGCGCTGTAGGCGGCGGAGGCGTCCAGGGTCAGCAGGACGTCCTCCTCGGAGATCTTCATCTTGGCGGCCAGCTCGGCGACCGTCGGGGCGCGGCCGAGGTCCTGGCTCAGGTCGGCGACGAGCCGGTTCAGCTCGGCCCGGCGCTCCTGGTAGACGCGGGGGACGCGGATCGCCCAGGTGCGGTCGCGGAAGTGGCGCTTGACCTCACCGGTCATGGTGACCACGGCGTAGCCGCGGAAGGGGTGGCCGAGGGTGGCGTCGAAGCCGTTGATGGCCTTCATCAGCCCGACGTAGGCGGCCTGGAGGAGGTCCTCCAGCGGCTCGCCGCGGTAGCGGTAACGGCGGGCGATCTCCATGGCGAGCGGCCGGTGCATCTCGACGAGGCGCTCACGCAGACGCTCGGCGCGGTACTCGGAGATCTCGGGGGCGGACATCTCGGCGAGGAGATCCTCGGCCGTCATGTCGGTGATTTCGAGGGCCTGAACAGACATCGCTGCTCCTTGGTATAACTGCCGGGCGAAGCCATCGGCGCGGAGCAGTATCCGGGCAGACGGCATCGCCTCGACCTGTCTTCGAGGCGAGGCCCTCTGCTGGACCTCGGTTCTAGTATTACCCCGATTCCGGGAGTATTGCTCGCTCGCAGGTAACAGTAAGGTTGCTAATCGAATGTCGAGGAGGACCTGAGTGACGGTGTCGGAGAACGGCGAGAGAGCGTCAGCCCTGACTCTGACGTCGGCGCTGGCCGACGGGGTCAACGTGATCCGGGTGACGGGCCTGCTGGACGCGACGACCAGGGACCAGTTCGCCGACTACCTGTCGGCCGAGTTCGACGAGCACGGCCCTGACATGGCGCTGGATCTGGCGGGGGTGACCTTCATGGACTCCCGGGCGCTGGGCCTGATCGTCCACCACTGGCAGCTCAGCACCGGCGCGGGCGGGAAGTTCGCGCTCATCGGGGTGGAGTACGCCAAGACCAAGGTGATGTGGATCACCGGCCTGGCCCAGCGGCTGCCGCTCTACGACACGATCGACGACGCGCTCGCCGCCTTCGGCTGAGGCCGGGCGCGGGCCGGAGACGCCCCTGCCCGGGGAAGCGGCTCCGGGACGCCCGGAGGGCCCCGGGGACGCCCGCGGCCGTACGGCGGGCCGCCGGCGGGTCCTCACGCGCCCCCGGCCGGTTCCCGTGCCGTCAGCCGGCCTCCTCGTGCCGGTTGCGCTGGTTGCGCTGGTGCTCGTCGACGAGCAGCCGGGCCAGGTCCACCACCTTCACCTGGTGGTGCTGGGAGATGCGGCGCAGCTCGTCGAAGGCCGCCTCGGCCGAGCACCCGCTGGACTTCATGATGATTCCCTTGGCCTGGTCGATGATCGCCCGGCCGGCCAGCGCCTCCTGCATCTGGGCGGCGTCGGTGCGGACCTCGTCGTAGTCCCACATGTTGGCCAGGGCCACGTTCACCTGCTCGGCGAGCATGTCGGCCAGCGGCGGGACGCTGCGGGCCGCGAACACGCCGGGCCGCACGCCGTACAGGCCGAGGACGAGGACGGCGCGCTCGATGGTGATCGGCAGGGCCAGGATCGAGCGGACCCCGAAGCGGACCGCCATGCCGGTGTAGGCGGGCCACCGGGAGTCGCGCAGGACGTCCTGGACGATCACGTGGCGGCCGGTCCCGCGGGCCTCGGTGGAGGGCCCCTCCCCCAGGTCGCCCTCGCTGTCGACGAGCACGACCAGCTCGCTGTGCGAGGCCGACACCACGAGGCGTTCCTGGCGCCACAGCTCGGCGGACCCGCCCGCGCAGCCGGGCACCCCGCCCGCCAGGGTCGCGGTCAGGCCGCGCAGCACGCTCTCGCTCGATGTCTCCTCGCTCACCCGCCCCAGGGCAGCGAGGTCTCGGGCGAGAACAGGTGTGACCATGTCCATGGGGCGATTTCCCTTCCCGATGTCGCTAACTTAACCACTATCCGACCGCGCATCGATTCGGCCCACCGGGTGGCGTACCGTCTACGACGAAACCCGCCTCACGGCCGCTGACGAGGACGAGCATTGACCGACGCCATTGGCCTTCAGGCCCTGGAGCACGCGCTGAACGCGCTCACGACCAGGGTCTCCTCCCTGCGTGAGGCCAGGTCCGCCTACCCCGCCGACCCCCGGTCCACACTCGACGCGGCGCTCGCCGAGCTCGACACCGCCGGGGAACTGCTGGAGGCGTCCCTGCGCGAGCTGCGCAGGGCGCCCCGCCGCTCCGGGGAGCGGGAGAGCGGCTCGCAGCGCGAGCTGAAGCTGCTGCGGCAGGTGTTCCGCACCTTCCCGGTCCCCGTGGTGGTGCTGGACGGCTCCGGGGTGGTCCGGCGGATCAGCGCGGAGACCTCCCGGATGCTGGGCAGTCCCGCGGGGTACCTGATCGGCCGCTCCTTCCCGCTGTTCGTGGACGTCTCGCGGCGGGCGGCGTTCCGCTCGCACCTGACGGCGGTGCAGCGCGGCGGCGAGACCGCGACGTTCCAGACCCGGCTGAGCCACCAGGGCCGGGCGCACACGGTGCAGCTCGCGGTGATCCGGCTGACGATGCCGGGTGAGCCGCAGGCGATGACCGCGGTCGTGATCCTGCCGCTGGAGACGCAGGTCTCCACCGCGCCCGCCGGGCCGGTGACCCGGTCGGACGCCTCGCTGATGCTGGCCTCCGCCCGCCGCCAGGAGCTGCTGGCCAGGATGACCCGCCTGCTGCTCGACGAGGAGAGCCTGCGCCAGCCGGTGACCGTCACCCGGGCCGCCCGGCTGCTGGCGGCCGAGACCGCCGACTGGGTGATCGCCGACGTGGTCCGGGACGGCATGCCCCGGCGGGCCACCGTGCTCGGCCCGAGCGACAAGCCGGTGACCGAGCTGGTCCGCGTGGTCGAGGGGCTGAACCCGCTGACCGCGCCGGCCGTCGCCCACGTGCTCACCGGCGGGTCGGGCGTGGTCCACGAGATGCTGGAGGACGACACGCTGCTCGGGTCGGTCCCGGGCGGCCCGCCGCTGCTGCGGGTCATGGGCGCCGCGTCGGTGCTGATCGTGCCGATCCAGGGCGAGGCGGGCGCGCTGGGCGCGCTGACCCTGGTACGGCTGCGCGACCGCGAGCCGTTCACGCTGGCCGACCTCGGCCTGATGGAGGAGATCGGCGTCCACCTCGGGCTGGCGCTGCGCGCCCGCCGCAACTTCCAGACGCGGTTCCAGGCCGCCGAGGCGCTGCGCACCAGCGTGGTCCCCCGCGCCCTGCCGGACATCCCGGGCTTCGAGGCCGCGGCGGTCTACCACGCGGGCTCCTCCTCGGTCGGCGCCGAGTTCTACGACGCCTTCCCGGTGCGCGACGGGTGGGGCTTCGCCCTGGGCGGCGCGGTGGGCAAGAGCGAGGAGGCCGCGGCGGTCACCGCCATGGTCCGCAACGGCCTGCGCGTGCTGAGCGTCTGGGAGTCCGAGCCGGCCGAGGCCCTGCGCAAGATGAACCAGGCGCTGACCGCGCAGAACAGCGGCATGTTCGTGATGGCCGCGGCCGGGTTCGTCCGGGGCCGCAAGATCAGGCTGGCCAGCGCCGGGCACCACCCGGCCGCGCTGCTGCAGCCTGACGGCGGGGTGCGCTTCACCGCCGGCGGCGGGGTGCCGCTCGGCATCGACCCCGAGGCGGAGATGTTCGGCGAGGAGATCACCCTCACCAGGGGACAGACCCTGGTGTTCTACTCCGATGGGCTGGTCGCCTCCCAGAACGAGCAGGGCGAGCCGTACGGCGAGGACCGCCTGGCCGACGTGCTGGCCCGGTCGGTGGCGCAGGCGCCGGCCACGGTGGTCAAGGCGATCGAGGACGACCGGAACGCCTTCTCCGGCGGGCGGGTCTGGGACGAGGTCGTCATCCTGGCCCTGCGCGCGGTGTGATCCCGGCCGGCGGAACACCTGGTCAGGCGGCCGGGCCGGCCGCGTGCCGGCCCGGCCCCGGCAGGGCGGGTTTGCCTTCGGTAGATAAAGGGGTATGGTTTCCCTCATACAGATGAGTGCCTAAGACGCAGGCACCCCTGAAGGAATCACAGGCTCCCCACGCCTATACGTCCTCCCAGAGGTGTGCCATGAACATTGCATTCGTCTCCTTCGACACCGTGTCTCCCTCTCAGAGCCGGTCGGACATCGCCGCGCAGCGTGAGCACCTTCTGTCCGTCGCCCGTGAGCTCGGTCGTGACCACAAGGTCACCGTTTACTCCCGGAAGACCTCCGAGGACGACCGGGACCGCGTCCGCGTCTCCCCCGGCGTCACCGTGGAGAACCTCTCCGCCGGACCTGCCGGTGACCTCCCCGAGGACGGCCTGCTGCCCCACCTGTCCCGTCTCGGCGACCAGCTGATGCTCCGCTGGCGCCAGGAGCGCCCGGACGTCGTCCACGCCCGTTCCTGGATCGGCGGGCTGGCCGCCATCGCCGGAACGGACGGCCTCGACGTGCCGCTCGTGCAGAGCTTCGGCGCCTGCCGTACCCGTGACGCCAAGAAGGTCCGCGTGCAGCGCGCGATCGCCCGCCGGGCCGGCGCGGTGGTCGCCGGGTGCGGCGACGAGGAGTCCATGCTGATCCGGCTGGGCGTGCCGCGCAACGCGATCTCGGTGATCCCCTGCGGCGTCGACGTCGAGCGCTTCCGCCGCCAGGGCCCGGCCGCGGCCCGCGGCAACCGTCCGCGCCTGCTGCACGTCGGCTCGCTGGCCCCCGGCCAGGGCGTCCACACCGCGCTGCGCGCCCTGGAGGGCATCCCGGACGCCGAGCTGCTCGTCGCGGGCGGCCCCGCCGCCGCCGAGCTGGAGCACGACGCCGAGGCGCACCGGCTGACGCTGCTGGCCAAGGAGATGCGGCTGGAGGACCGCGTCACGCTCCTCGGGCACGTGCCGCACACCACGGTGGCCAAGCTGATGCGCAGCGCCGACGTGGTGCTGTCGCTGCCGCGCGAGGCGGGCAGCGGCGCGGTGGCGCTGGAGTCCATGGCGTGCGGCGTGCCGGTGATCGCCTCCGCGGTGGGCGCCCACCTCGACTCCGTCGTCGACGGCGTGACCGGCCTGCTGGTGCCGGCCGACCGCCCGGCGCAGACCGCCCGGCTCACCCGGGAGCTGCTCGCCGACCCCACCCGCCGCACCGCGCTCGGCTTCGCCGGCGCCGACCGCGCCCGCTCGCGCTACTCGTGGGAGCGGATCGCCCAGGAGTTCACCCAGGTGTACGAGGGCGTACTCGCCACGCGGCACGCGATGGCCGCCTAGTCCGCCGCCGACGTCGCCGGCGGACACCCGCCGAGTCCCCTTCGGGGGACTCGAAAGCCAGGGCCCTTCGGGGCCCTGTTTTTTTGCCCCCGCCCGGCCGCCGGTCCGCTCCCTGCCCGTCCCGGTCCCTCCCCCGGTGGCCCGTACGGCGCGGCGGCCCCGTACGGCGTGGCGGGGATCAGAGCAGGCGGGCCGCCTTGAGGGAGAGGTGGACCAGCAGCCGGTCCGCGCCGTCGTCGAGGTCGCGGCCGGTGATCCTCCCGGCCTTGGCCAGCCGGTAATAGAGCGTCTGGCGGTGCACGCCGAGCGCCGCCGCGGTCTGCTGGACGTGTCCCGCCCGGTCGAGGTACTCCTCCACCGTCCTGGCCACCTCCGGGTCGCGGGCCAGCGCCGCGGTCTCCTCGGCCAGCTCCCGCAGGGCGTCCCGGGGCAGGCGGGCGAGCGTCCGGTAGACGCCGAGGTCGGGCCAGGACGCGACGGGCGCGAGGGCCGGCACCCGGTCGGCCACCTTCAGCGCGCTGACGGCCTCCCGCCAGCTCCGCCACGCCTGGGCGGGCTCGCCGCGGGCGCCGCCGACCCCGGCGGCCGTGCCGTACATGGCCTGGACCCGGCAGGCGGTCTCCCGGGCCTGACCGGCCGGGGCGAGCAGCGCGACCAGGGGCTCGCCCTCGCCGACCACGCCGGGATCGGCGAGCACGGCGCGCGGCAGGGCCCACAGCGCGGCCACCCGGTCCAGCGAGCCGCGGACGGCGATCGCCGCCACCGGGCCGGGCAGGTCGAGCCTGGACAGCGCCCAGGAGCGCTCCTCGGCGTCGGAGGAGAACAGCCCCCGCAGGTTCCCGCCGAGGTCCTGGCGGCGGCGGGCCTCCTGGGCGAGCATCGCGGCGGCCCGGGCCACCAGCGGCGCCACCGACGCGAGCGCGTCGTCGCCGAGGGTCCCGTCGTCGAGCAGCCACAGGTACCCGTAGGTGACGTCGTTGTGGCGCAGCGGCATGCACACCCGGGCGAGCACGCCCAGCGCGGCGTCGGCGGGGATGCGGACCGGGCCGCGCGCCGCGGCGATGCCGTACCCCTCGAAGTAGGCCCGCACCTCGGGGGTCGCGCGGCGGCGCAGGATCGACTCCTGGCGCACCTCGTCGATGTCGCCGCTCTGCGCGCCGTAGGCGAGGAGCTGGAAGGAGCGGTCCTCCAGCGTGGCCGAAGCCCCCAGCCGGGCGGCGATCTCGTCGATGGTCTCCTGCAGCACCGTTCCATTGTCCGACACTTTGGACAAATGTCGGAAAGCGCCACCGGCTGATCGTTGCACATGCACATGCGCCTTTGTTGACCTGCGGTTTTAGCATGGAAGCATGCTCGGTTCCCTACTTCTCGCCGGTTCGCGGATGCCGCTCGTGCGGCGCGCGGTCTCCGGCGTCCCCCTGACACGCAAGGTCGTCGACCGCTTCGTCGCGGGTGAGAGCACCCGCGAGGCGGTGGAGGCCGTCCACCGGCTGGCCGACGCCGGTCTGGCCGTCACCGTCGACCACCTCGGTGAGGAGACCCGGGACGCCGATGCGGCCACCAAGACGGCCGACGCGTACGTCACGCTGCTCGGCGCGCTGCGCGAGCTGGAGCTCGGCGACCGCGCCGAGGTGTCGGTGAAGCTGTCGGCCGTCGGCCAGGCGCTCGGCGCGGACGGCGACAAGATCTCTCTGGACAACGCCCGCCGGGTCGCCGAGGCCGCCCGTGCCGCCGGGGCGACCATGACCCTCGACATGGAGGACCACACCACGGTCGACTCCACGCTGGAGACCCTGCGCGCGCTGCGCGAGGACTTCCCCTCCACCGGCGTCGCCCTGCAGGCGTACCTGTTCCGCACCGAGGGCGACTGCCGCGACCTGTCGCACGCCGGCTCGCGGGTCCGACTGGTCAAGGGTGCCTACGCCGAGCCCGCCTCCGTGGCCCACCAGGGCAAGAGCGACGTCGACCGGGCCTACGTCCGCTGCCTGCGCATCCTGATGGCCGGCGAGGGCTACCCGATGGTGGCCACGCACGACGACCGGCTGATCGCGATCACCGAGACCCTCGCCGACCGGTTCGACCGTCCCCGGGGCGGCTACGAGTACCAGATGCTCTACGGCATCCGGACCGACAAGCAGCAGGCCCTGGCCGGGGCGGGTCACACCATGCGCGTCTACATCCCCTACGGCGACGACTGGTACGGCTACTTCATGCGCCGGCTGGCCGAGCGCCCCGCCAACATCGCCTTCTTTCTCCGCGCCCTTGGAGGCAAGTGATGGATGCCATCTCCAACGTCCCGGCTCCGTTCAACGAGCCGGTGCTGGGCTACGCGCCCGGCAGCGCCGAGCGCGCCGCGCTCGAGAACCGCGTCAAGGAGCTCTCCGGAGCCCAGCTCGACCTGACCATGACGATCGGCGGCGAGCAGCGCATGGGCGGCGGCGCCTCCATCGACGTGGTGCAGCCGCACAACCACGCCTCGGTGCTGGGCCGTACGGCCGACGCCACGGCCGGTGACGTGCGGGCCGCGATCGACGCCGCGCTGGCGGCGGCCCCGGCCTGGCAGGCGCTGTCGTTCGACGAGCGCGCCGCGATCTTCCTGCGCGCCGCCGACCTGCTGGCCGGCCCGTGGCGGCAGACGCTGAACGCCGCGACGGTGCTGGGCCAGTCGAAGTCGGCGCAGCAGGCCGAGATCGACTCCGCCTGCGAGCTGATCGACTTCCTGCGGTTCAACGTCTCCTACGCCCGGCAGCTCTACAGCGACCAGCCGGTGTCGTCGCCGGGGGTGTGGAACCGGATGGAGTACCGCCCGCTGGAGGGCTTCGTCCTGGCGATCACCCCGTTCAACTTCACCGCCATCGCCGGCAACCTGCCGACCTCGGCGGCCCTGATGGGCAACGTCGTCGTCTGGAAGCCCTCCCCCACCCAGCAGTTCGCCGCGCACTTCACCATGCGGCTGCTGGAGGAGGCCGGGCTGCCGCCGGGCGTCATCAACATGGTCACCGGCAACGGGCAGGCCGTCTCCGAGGTCGCTCTCACCCACCCGCAGCTCGCCGGGATCCACTTCACCGGCTCCACCTCGACCTTCCAGCACCTGTGGTCCACGGTGGGCGCGAACATCGCCTCCTACCGGAGCTACCCGCGCCTCGTCGGTGAGACCGGCGGCAAGGACTTCGTGCTGGCCCACCCCTCGGCCGACCCGGCGGTGCTGACCACCGCGCTGGTCCGGGGCGCCTTCGAGTACCAGGGCCAGAAGTGCTCGGCGGCCTCGCGCGCCTACGTCCCGCGGTCGCTGTGGTCGCTGATCCGCGACGAGCTCGTCGGCACCGCCGAGGCGCTGACCGTCGGCGACGTGTCCGCCGACCTGTCGACCTTCATGGGCGCGGTCATCAACGACCAGGCATTCGCCAAGCACAGGGCGGCGATCGACCGGGCCCGCTCGCTCGACTCGATCGACGTGCTGACCGGCTCCTACGACGACTCCACCGGCTACTTCGTGCGGCCCACCGTCCTTGAGTGCTCCGACCCGGCCGACGAGATCTTCGCCAAGGAGTACTTCGGGCCCATCCTCGGCGTCCACGTCTACGACGACGCGGACTTCGACGCGGTGATGGACCAGATGGAGAACGTCTCGCAGTACGCGCTGACCGGCTCGATCATCGCCCGCGACCGGTACGCGATCGCGGCGGCGTCGGAGCGGCTGCGCTTCGCGGCGGGCAACTTCTACGTCAACGACAAGCCCACCGGCGCGGTCGTCGGCCAGCAGCCCTTCGGCGGCGCCCGCTCCTCGGGCACCAACGACAAGGCCGGCTCGATCTACAACCTGATCCGCTGGGTGAACTCCCGCACGATCAAGGAGACGTTCGTCCCGCCGACCGACTACCGCTACCCGCACATGGGCTGACCTTCCACGGACCGGCCGGTCCGGACGCCCCCTGGGAAGCGGTGACGCCCGGGTCTCAACGACGAGACCCGGGCGTCACCCTTTTCCGCGCGTGCGCCGTCGGCGCCACGCGGCGGCATCGAACGTTTCCACATTTTCATAGCCGGCTATAACATAGCCGACTATGGAAATGATCGATGTTCTGGCGATCTGTGGGAGCACCCGTGAGGGTTCGCTCAACCGATCGCTGCTGCGGACCGCGCTCCGGTTGGCCGAGACCCCGTTGCGGGTGGAGGTGTGGGACGACCACGCCTCCATCCCCCGCCTGGACGCCACCCGCGAGCGCCCCTTCCCGTCGGCCGTGGCCGCCCTGCGCGACCGGGTGGCGGCGGCCGACGTCCTGCTGCTGGTCACCCCCGAGCTCAACCGTTCCGTCCCCGGTGAGATGAAGGACCTCGTCGACTGGCTGTCGATCCTCGCCCCTCCGCGTCCGCTGACCGGCAAGCCGGTGGCGCTGATGAGCGCTTCGCCGCACCGGTTCGGCGGCGCCTTCGCCCAACTGCAGCTCGGCGACCTGCTGCGGCGGGCCGGCGCGGAAGTGCTCTCGGACCTTGAGGTCGCCGTCGGCTCCGCCCACCTGTACCGGGATTTCGATGGGGGCCTGACGTCGGAGGAGATCCGGCGCGACATCGCCCGCCTGTGGGAGCGCGTTCTCACCCGCGTGGCGGCCTCCCGCCCGGCGGTGCCGGCGTGACGGCCGGGCGGGAGGTCGCCTCCGCGAGCGGGCCGCTCGGCTACGCCCTGGCGCAGGTCACCCGGGCCCACCGTGCCGAGCTGCAGCACCGGATGGCCGAGCTGGGCCTGCATCTGGGTCAGGAGCTGCTCATCGTGGACCTGCACCACAACCCCGGCACCACCCAGGCCGAACTCGTCCAGCGGATCGGCATGGAGCAGCCCACCATCGCCAAGGCGGTCACCCGCATGGAGCGGGCCGGGTTCGTCGAGCGGATCCCCGACCCCGGCGACCGCCGGGTGACCCGGATCCGGCTGACCGAACGCGGCGAGGCCGTGGTCGGCGCGATCGTGGACGCCTGGGAGCAGACCGACCGCAAGGCCGTGGCCGGGCTCTCCGGCGACGAGATCGCCCACCTCATCCGGCTGCTGAACTCCGTCCGCGACAACCTCGCCTGAACCACGGGAGAAAACCATGCAACTCGGACTCGCCGGAAAAGTCGTCCTGGTGACCGGCGCGAGCACGACCATCGGCAGGGCCACCGCCCTCGCCTTCGCCTTCGAGGGGGCACACGTCGCCGTCGGCTACCACACCAATCTGAAGGCCGCCGAGGAGACCGCCGCCGAGGCCGAGCGGCGCGGCGCCACCGCGATCACCTGGCGGCTCGACCTCGGCGACCCCGGCTCCCTGCACGCGGCGATCGACCAGGTCCGCGACCGGCTCGGGCCGATCAGCGTCCTGGTCAACAACGCCGTCCGCTGGCCGGACTGGCCCGAACCCGGTGAGCTGTTCGAGACCGCGCCCCCCGAGCGGTTCACCACCTCGGTCATCGCCAACCTCGTCGGCCCGTACCTCCTCGCCCGCGCCGCCGTCGCCGACATGCGGGAACACGGATGGGGCCGCGTCGTCCACGTCTCCACCGGCCTGGTCGAGGACGGCTTCCCTGGCAACGTCTCCTACGTCGCCGCCAAGGCGGGCCTGCACGGCCTGAACCGGGTGATGTCCAGGGAACTGGCCGCCGCGGGCATCCTCACCAACGTCGTCATGCCGGGCTTCACCCCCGGTGACCGGCCCATGCCGCAGGAGCTTCTCGACAAGGCCGCCGCCGCCGCGGCGACCGGGCGCGTCACCCACCCCGGGGACGTCGCCCGGATGATCGTCTTCCTGTGCTCGGCCGCCAACACCAACACCACCGGCGAGGCGATCAGGACCGACGGCCACTTCCTCTCCCCCGGCTGACCCGCCGCCCCGCAGGCGCTCGCCCCGGTACAGACCGGCACGTCACCGACCGGCCCGGCCGCCACGACCCTGATCGTCGCCCTCGGCCTGCTGCGCACGCCCGACCATCTGGTCGTCCTGATGGCCGCCGTGGTGCTCATCACGGCGCAGGGGTTCGCCATCAACCGGCTCGCCGGTCTGCCGTACCCCCTCTGGCGGCTCCCCTCGGCGGCCGCCGAGCCCTGACCGGCGCGACGGCGCCGGTGTGACCGCCGGGTCAGGCCGTCTCCCCCAGCAGGTGGTCCCAGTCGGACAGGAAGCGGCCCAGGCCGTAGCGGGCGAGGGCGGCGGCGCGGGCGGTCTCGCCCGTCCGCGCCGCCAGGACGGGGTCGGCGGCGAACACCTCCAGGGCGGCGACCAGGGTGGCGACGCGGGTGGAGATCACCCCGGCCCCGGCGGGCACGGCCTCGACGGCCTCGGTGCAGGCCGGCGCCACCACGGGCATGCCGAGCAGCATGGCCTCGATCAGCGACAGCCCCAGCGAGGTCCACCGGTAGGGGTGCAGGTAGACGCGACGCCGCGCGAGCTCGGCGTGCATCCGCCGCTGCGGCAGGTCCTCGAATGTCCCGTACGGCAGGCCGGTGACCTTCATCCCGAAGAGGTCCAGCGGCACGGCGGCGGCGAAGCGCGGGAGCAGGTCGGTGCCGGCGACGCGGGTACGGCGGACCGGCTCGTTGACCACGACCCCGGCGCGGGGCAGCTCCCCGGTGTAGCGGTGCCCGGGATCCACGACGCCGTGCTCGATGACCCGGGCAGGGGCCAGACCGGAGTCCCAGAACAGCTCGTTGAAGTGCGTCACGTGCACCAGCGGGATGTCGGAGCGGCCGGCGAGCGGGTGGCGGGTGCGCGGGACGTCCCCGGCGGGGGTGTTGTGCTCGACGTAGACGGCCGCCAGGTCGCGTCCCGGGCGGCGGCCGAGCCAGTGCTCGGCGAGTTCGAGCTCGTGGGGCCGCTGCAGGACGGCGACGTCGATCTCCTCGTCGCGGAGGCGGTCCCACGGCACCTCGCGGGCGTTCGGCGGCCAGGGGAAGGTGCGGGCCCGGCCGCGGCCGTCGGGGCCGCGGTCCGGGACGAGCGGAACCAGGTAGTCGTGGCCGCCCTGGACGAACGCGGTGGCCCACGATCCGTGCACGTGCCACAGCAGGATCTTCACGCCGGCTCCTCGGTGTCGGCCCGCGCGGTCGCGGCGGGAACGATGGACGCGGGGGAGGCGGGGGCGGTGGACTCAGAAGCGGCGGACGCGGGGGCGGTGGAGATGGGAGCGGTGGGCGCGAGGGCGGTGGACTCGGAGGCGGCGGGAACGGGGGCGGCGGGAACGGCCGGGGCGCCGGGGGACGCGGGGAGGTCCGGGAACGCCGGGGCGGGGCGCAGCGCCAGGTCCACGGCGACGGCGAGGTCGGCGGCGACCTCGGGAGCCGCCGCCACCTCCTCGGGCAGGGTGACCGGCGTCGGGACGAGGATGCCGCGCGCCCCGGCCGCGCGGGCGGCCTCCACGTCGCGTCCGATGTCGCCGACGACCACGCAGTCGCGGGCGTCGACGCCGAGAACGGCCGCCGCGTGCAGCACCAGCCCGGGGGCGGGTTTACGGCAGGCGCACCGGTCGTCCTCACCGTGGGGGCACACCGCCCAGACCGCGAACGGGCCGAGCAGTTCCTCCACGCGCCGGTTGACGTCCTCCAGCGCGTCCGGGCTGACGAGGCCCCTGGCCACCCCCGACTGGTTGGTCACCACCCCGACCGGGACCCCGGCCCGGCGCAGCCGGTCGAGCGCGCGGCGGGCGCCCGGCACCGGCCGCACCCGGCCGGGGTCGGCGTTGTAGGGGACGTCCTCGATGAGGGTCCCGTCCCGGTCGAAGAGCACCGCGGCCGGGCGGCGGGCGGGCGTGGGTTCACCCGGGCGGACGGATGCCGTCTCCGGACGGGCGGGCGGCGACGCTCCCGGGACGGGGGACGGCGCTTCCGGACCGAGGGACGGCGCTTCCAGGACGGGAGGCGGTGCTCCCGGGTGGGCGGGCGGCGGCGCTCCCGGGACGGGGGGCGGCGGTTCCGGGCGGGTGGGCAAGGGCACCTCCGAGCGGACGGACGGCGGCGGATCTCCGCCCGGGATCCGCCTGTCGGTGAACGGCGCCTCCGAGCGGACGGGCGGTACCTCCGGACGGGGTGGGCGACGTCGTCTCGGCGCGGGCGGGCTGCGCGTTCCCGGCGCCGTGGGCTCCCCGGAGGGCCGCCCGGGATGGTCTGCGATTTCCCTGCCCCGGGGCTCGCCAAACGGCTGCTTACCAGGACAAGACGCGGCTTGCGCTTCGTCTACCTTCTCTTCCCGGAAATCCGAGGTTTGGGAGGCGCTTCTCTCGGTAGTCGTGCGCGTACCTCAAAAAGGGGGCGGAATGCGATTTATCGTGATGAATCAGATCTCTCATGATCCTGCCGCCGCACCGGCCACCGGCGGACGCGCGGCCCCGACGGCTGCGAGGGCCCCGAAGGCTGCGAGGACCGCGACGGCCGGGAAGCCGTGTCCGGCCCGCCGGGCGGAGGTGCTCACCGCATGATCACCGTAGTGGTCCCGACCGTGGGCCGCCCCGGCCTGGCCGCGACGCTGGCCGCGCTCGACCCGGGCCCGGAGGTCATCGTCGTCGACGACCGGCCCGAGCACGTGCCCGACCCCCGTACCGACCTGGCCGACGCCGTGATGTGCGAGCTGCCGGGCCTGGCCGAGGCGCGCTCACCCGGCCGCGACGGCGAGGCGGGGCAGCCGATCCGGGTGGTGCGCTCGGGCGGACGAGGGCGGGCCGCCGCCCGCAACGCCGGCTGGCGGGCCGCGGACACCCCGTGGGTGGTGTTCCTCGACGAGGACGTGATCCCCGCCCCCGGCTGGGTGCGGGCGCTCCGCGCCGACCTGGCGGACCTCCCCGCCGACGTGGCCGGCAGCCAGGGCCGCGCCGAGGCACCGCCTGAGGCCGAACGACCTGGCGACGTGAGGCGCGGCACCGCCGGGCGGCCGGCCGGTGAGGGGCTCGACGCCGGGCGGGCGGTCGCCGGCTGGACCACCGCCGACATGGCCTACCGGCGGGAGGTGCTGGAGCGGACCGGCGGGTTCGACGAGCGCTTCTCCGGCGCCTTCCGGCAGGACGCCGATCTCGCGCTGCGGGTGACGGCGGCCGGTCACCGCCTGGTCAGGGGTGAGCGTGTCGCCCGGCACCCGTCCCGGCACGACGGGCCGTGGGCGGGTGTGCGCAGCCAGCGCGGCAACGCCGACGACGCGCTGATGCGCCGCCTGCACGGCCCGGCCTGGCGGACGGCCGTCGGCGGCGGGCCGGGAGGGCTGCGCCGCCACGCGCTGACGACGGGGCTGGGAGCGCTGGGCCTGCTGGCCGGCGGCCTGGCGGGCGGTGTCGCCGCACGCGGCGGGCCGCGCGCCGCCGGGGCGCTGCGCGGCGCCGCGGCGCTGGCCGGAGCGGGCTGGCTGGCGCTGACCGCGGAGTCCGCCTGGGCCCACATCGCCCCGGGGCCGCGTACCCGGCAGGACATACGGCAGACGCTGCTCACCAGCATGCTCATCCCGCCCGCCGCCTGCGCGCACCGGCTGCTGGGCGAGTGGCGGGCCCGCCGATGACGGCCGCCGCGGCGGGGCCGGGCCCGGTGCCCGGCCCCGCCGCCTGACCGGCTTCCGTCGCCGGCCGGGTCACCGGCGTCGGCGGTCGGGGTGGGGTCCGGCCCGCGCCGCCCGGCTTCCACCCGCCCGCCCGGCTTCCACCCGCCTGTCCGGCTTATACCGCCTGACCTGCGCGTTTGCTCGCCGTACCGGCGGGTAACCATCTTCATGATGGTCCTCAGCAGGGGCGCGGCCGAGGTGCCGCCCATGCCGTCTCACCTCCAGCTGGAGGTGACCTCGGCGTGCAACCTCCGCTGCCGGATGTGCCTGGTCCGCTACCGCCCCCCGGTCAACAAGATCGAGGGGGCGATGTCCCCGGAGCTGTTCCGCCGGATCCTCGACGCGCTGCCGGGACTGCGCCGGCTCACCCTGCAGGGTCTCGGCGAGCCGCTGCTCCACCCTCATCTGATCCCGATGCTGACGGAGGCGAAGCGGCGCGGCATCGAGGCCGGCTTCAACACCAACGCCACGCTGCTCACCGCCCGCCGCTCGGCGGAGCTGGTCGGGCTCGGGGTGGACTGGGTGCACGTCTCACTGGACGGGGCCACCGCGGGCACCTACGAGGCGATCCGGGAGGGCGGCCGGTTCGACGCGGTGGCGGACAACCTCCGGGGCCTGTGGCAGGCCAAGCGGGCGGCGGGCGCGCGGCTGCCGTGGACGCGCGTCGTGTTCGTCGCGATGCGCCGCAACCTCGGCGAGCTGCCCGACGTGGTGCGGCTGCTCGCCGGATGGGGCGTGGACGAGCTGCGCGTGCAGAACCTGGCGCACACGTTCGAGGACGCCGACGGCGGCTACGCGGAGATCCGCGCGTTCACCGAGGCCGAGTCGCTGTGGAACGGCGAGGACCGGTCCCGCGCGGCCGAGGTGTTCGCCGAGACGGAGACGGTGGCCGCGGAGCACGGCGTCCGCCTCCGGCTGCCCGGACTGGAGGAGCGCCCGGCGCGGCGGCGGCCGGGCGAGCCGGGCTGCTCATGGCCGTGGGAGGCGGCGTACGTCACCAGCGAGGGGGTGGTCCAGCCGTGCTGCATGGTCATGGGCGACGACCGGATCGCCCTGGGGGACCTGCGCAGCCAGTCCCTGGAGGAGATCTGGGCGGGCGAGCCCTACCGGGAGTTCCGCCGCCGGCTGACGGGCGACGACCCGCCCGAGGTCTGCCGCGGCTGCGCGCTCTACCGCGGCACCTTCTGAAGACGCGCTCCCCTCGCCCGAGTCACGCCCCCTCGCGAGCACGGATCTTCCGGGCCCCGGCCCCGAACCCGGACCCGAACTCGGCCCCGAACCCCGACCCGGACGCCGCCGACCGGCCCGGCCTCGCGTACGGTTCCGCCCACGCCGTCAGGCCCGCCCGCCGCCGACCGCCCCGGCGTACGGTTCCGCCGGCGCCGTCAGAGCCGGCCGTCGCCGTCCGGGCCGGAGCCGAGGCCGTGCACGGTGGTGACGTCGACGATCCCGGAGATGGACAGGACCGGGGCGATCAGGGGGTTGGCGACCAGCTCGATGTGCGGGGCGTGGTCGAACAGGACGGTCAGTCCGGCGCTGTCGAGGTAGTCCACCGCGGCGAGGTCGACGACGAGGCGGCCGTCGTCGGCGGCCCGGGTCAGGGCCGCGTCGAAGGTGCCGGCGTTGCTCATGTCGATCTCACCGGTGACGGTGAGGACCTGGGTACCGTCGGGCCGCCGCGAGGCGGCCATCGACAAGGGGGTGGTCATCGGGTGATCCTCGTGTGCATGTCGACGGTGGTGCCTGCGGCGCCGGGTTCGATGGTGACGTGATGCATCAGGGCGCGCATGAGGGCGACACCCCGGCCGCGGTGGGAGTTGGCCTCCGGCCGCGGGGTCTTCCACCGCCCGCTGTCGACCACGGTCAGGTGCAGGTCGCGGCCGGTGGCGACCGCCCGCAGCCGGATCGTGTCGCCCGGACTGTTGCGGTGGCCGTGCTCGATGGCGTTGGCGCAGGCCTCACCGGCCGCGACCAGGACGTTCTGGATCATCGAGGAGCTGAGCTCGCAGCGGTTCAGCCAGTCGCGCAGCGCCGTGCGCACCGGGGCGAGCTGGCCGGACTCGGCGGGGAAGGCCACTTCCAGCGGCGCGGGCTGGCGGTACAGGAGGAGCGCGACGTCGTCGCTGTACCCGCTGTCCGGCTTCATGCGGGTCATGACCTCGGTGGCGAGGTCCTCTATGGGGGTGGAACGGCCGTCCTGGACGGCGGCGCCGGCCTGGTCGATGCCGTCCGTGAGCGGGCGGCTGCGGCGCTCGACCAGGCCGTCGGTGTACAGCAGCAGGGTGGAGCGGGCCGGCATCGTGCAGGCCCCCTCGGGGCGCGCCCGGCCGGGGCGGGCGGCCAGCGGGGTGGAGCGGCCGTCCCGCAGCAGCCGGGTGGCGCCGTCGGGAAGGACCAGGATGCCCGGCGGATGCCCGGCGCTGGAGTAGGCGAGGTCGCCGGTGGCGGTGTCCAGGACGCCGCAGAAGACGGTGGTGTACCGGGCGCCGGGGACCTGCGCGGCGAACCGGTCGAGGGCGGTGAGCACCTGGGACGGGCCCGCCTCCTGCAGCAGAAGGGCGCGGCAGGCGCTGCGCAGCTGCCCCATGACGGCCGCGGCCTCAAGTCCCCGGCCCACGCAGTCCCCGACCACGATGCCGATGCGCTCGTCGGGCAGCGGCACGATGTCGTACCAGTCGCCGCCGACCTCCAGGGGCCGCCCGGCCGGTTCGTAGCGTACGGCGAAGCCGTCGGGCAGCCGGGACGGGCCGAGGATGGCCCGCTGCAGCGCCACCGCGGTCTCGCGCTGCCGGTCGAGCTGGTGGGCCCGGTGCAGGCCCTGACCGAGGTGGCCGGCCAGCAGCGCCAGCAGGGTCTGGTCCTCGGCGGTGAAGGGCCGGTTCTGGTCGAGGTCGATCCAGACGGCGAGCAGCCCGGCGGGATGCTCCAGGGTGACGCCCGCGCCGCCGGCCTCGCTCGCGGACGGGCGCAGCGGCGGCTGCTCGCGCAGGGCGCCGAGCGAGGCGCGCAGCTCCGGCGGCAGGGTCCGCCAGTCGGCTCCGGCGGCGGTGGAGGTCAGGGCGGGCCGGTCGTCACCGTCCCAGAGGGCGGCCAGCACCTGGCGGGCGTGCCAGACCTCCCGCAGCTCCTCCAGCGCCCCGCTCAGGGCGTCGGTCATGCTGCCGGCCTGCGACAGGCGGACGCTGAGGGCGGCCAGCGCGCTCTCGCGCTGCACGGCGTAGTGCTCGGCGGTGACGTCGCGGAGGGTGCCGACGACCCGGCGGCGGCCGGTGTCGGGATCGAGGACGTCGTTGAAGGTGACCGCCACCCACACCCGGTGCCCGTCACGGTGGGCGAGGGGTATCACGCCCCTGCCCCTCCCGACGTCCAGGAGCCGGGAGAAGACGTCGCCGACCAGCCGGTGTCCTTCGGGGTCGTCGATCTCCTCGGGCCACCACGGGTGGATCGGCCGGTACGGCAGGCCGTCGGCGTCGTAGCCGAGGATGTCGGTGAACGCCGAGTTGATCTCGATGACGGCGCCGTCCTCGTCGCAGACGAAGAACGCCTCCTGCAGGGAGTCGATCAGCGCGTTGCGCCACCGGGCGTGGTGGCCGCGCAGCCGCGCCAGCTCCACGTTGGCCCGCACCCGGGCCAGCAGCTCGGCCGCGGAGAAGGGCTTGACGAGGTAGTCGTCGGCGCCGGCCTCCAGGCCCTCGATGGACGCCTCCTGCCCGGCGCGGGCCGACAACAGCAGCACCGGCACGCCGGCGGTGCGCGGGTCGGCGCGCAGCGCGGCGAC
Organism: Streptosporangium sandarakinum; assembly: GCF_050942225.1. Classification (NCBI taxonomy): domain Bacteria; kingdom Bacillati; phylum Actinomycetota; class Actinomycetes; order Streptosporangiales; family Streptosporangiaceae; genus Streptosporangium; species Streptosporangium sandarakinum. The sequence continues at coordinate 2,868,934 of NZ_CP192034.1, read as the reverse complement.
CAGCTGCAGGCCGTCCAGGCGCGGCATCATCACGTCGCTGACCACCAGGTCGGGCGGGTCGGCGCGGACGGCCTCCAGGGCGTCCTGGCCGTCGGTGACGACCGTGACGCGGTAGGCCGGGCGCAGCAGCCGGGTGAGGTAGTCGCGCATGTCGGCGTTGTCGTCGGCGATCAGCACCCGGGCCCGCCCGGCCCCGCCGTCCTCCGGCGCGGGAAGGCCCTCCGGGGTCTGCCCGGCGGCGCCGTCCCGCCCGGCCCCGGTGAGCTCCCCGGCGCTCCCGGTGTCCCGGGCGGGCGCGTCACCGGGCAGCCAGCGCAGGGCCTCCTCGACGAACGGGTCGGCGGTGGCGGAGACCGCCTCCGCCGCGCCGGCCGGGACGATGTTCCCGGGGGGCAGGTGCGCGGCGCCGAAGGGCAGGCGGACGGTGAACGTGGTGCCCTCGCCCTCCGTGCTCTCGGCGGTGATGGCGCCGCCGTGCAGCCCGACGAGCTCCCGCACCAGGGCCAGGCCGATGCCGCTGCCCTCGTTGGAGCGCGACCGTGCGCTCTCCACGCGGTGGAAGCGCTCGAACAGCCGCGGCAGCTCCTCCTCGGAGATCCCGACGCCGGTGTCGGCGACCGTGAGGACGGCGTGCTCGCCGTCGCCGCGCAGCGCGACCCGGATCGAGCCGTCGAAGGTGAACTTCAGCGCGTTGCTGAGGAGGTTCAGCACCACCTTCTCCCACATGCCCCGGTCGATGTGGACCGGCTCGGGGAGGGGCGGGCAGTCCACATCGAAGGCCAGCCCGGCCTTGTCGATCGCGGAGCGGAAGACGCTGGCCAGCTCGGCGGTGACGGCGGAGAGGTCCACCGGCTCGTAGCGGGCCTGCGTCCGCCCCGCCTCGATGCGGGAGAAGTCGAGCAGGGTGTTGACCAGTTTGCCGAGGCGCAGCCCGTTGCGGTGGACGACCTCGAGGTCCTCGCGCACCCGCGCGTCCGCGCCGGCCAGCGCGCCCCGCAGCTCCTGCACCGGCCCCATGATCAGGGTCAGCGGGGTGCGGAACTCGTGGCTGACGTTGGAGAAGAAGGCGGTCTTGACCCGGTCGAGCTCGGCCAGCTCCTCGGCCCGGCGCTGCTGGAGCTGGTAGGCGACCGCCGCGTTGACCAGGGCGGCGGTCTGCCGCGCGATCAGACCGAGGAACGACTCGTAGGCCTCGTCCAGGGCCCGGCCGGCGCCGGCCGCCAGCACGATCACCCCGATGTTCCGGCCGCCGGTCTCGCCGGCCAGCGGCAGCACCATGGCCTGCGTCGGCGGGGTCTGCCAGCCTCCGGCGGGCAGGGCGCCGAACCGCTCCGCCACGTCCGTCATCGTGACGGGCCGCCCGGTGTCCAGCACCTCCCGCAACGGCCAGTCCCCTGGCCCGTCCGCCAGGGGGAAGACCTCTGCGCCCTCGGGGCTCGTGGCGGTCAGCACCGGCTCGTCGTCGCCCGGCCGGCGCAGGTAGATCGCGGCGAACGGCACGTCACGGCCGGCCCGCTCCAGCACCCGGGCCACGAGCCGGCACGCCTCGGTGACGCTGCGGGCGTGGCCCGCCTGGGCGCCCAGGTCCTGCAGCACGGCCAGGCGGCGTCCGCCGATGACCTGCTCGGTGGTTTCGCTGACCGCGGCGAACACCCCGCGCACGGTGCCGTCGTCGTCGTGCAGCGGGCTGTAGGAGTAGGTCCAGTAGGTCTCCTCCCAGTAGCCGTGCCGGTTCATCGACAGCAGGAGGTCCTCCGACCAGGTCGCCTCCCCCGAGGCCATCACCGACCGCAGCATCGGCCCGATGGTGGGCCAGATCTCCTCCCACACCTCCTCGCCCGTCTTGGCCAGGGCGGGATGCTTCGATCCCAGCAGCGGGAGGTAGGCGTCGTTGTAGAGGAAGCGCAGCTCCTCCCCCCACCAGACGATCATGGGGAAGCGCGAGGTCAGGCAGATCCGGCAGGCGGTGCGCAGGCTCGTGGGCCAGGTGTCCGGCTCGCCCATGGAGATCGAGGACCACGGGTAGGCGCGCATCCGCCGGGCCATCTCACTGGTTCCGGGGAACATCAGTTCCGCCGATCCGGAGCGCTCCAACCCGCTCATCGCCCGCCTTCCTCAACGCGCCGGCCGGTAAGTCTCCAGTTCAACGATTACGTAGGATAGGGCAAACCACTATGGGGGCATTAACGTTGCCCCTGGCCCCGCCAGCGCCCACCCGACCGCAGTCCCCTCTTCAGGAGTCATGGTGCACAACGGTCTGACCGTCACCCTCCGGTCTCATCCCGCCGGCCCTCGCCTGCTGGTCGTGACGGGTGACCTGGACCATCACACCAGCCCTGGCCTGCGGGACACCGTGGAGGAGCTCCCCCTGGAGGCCGGGTCCGGCGTGGTGGTCGACCTGTCGGCCCTGACGTTCTGCGACTCCACCGGCATCGCCGTGCTCATCGCGGCCCATCAGCGCGCCCAGGCGGCCGGGGCCTCCCTGGCGCTGGCCGGCATCGACCCCGACATCGCCCGCGTCTTCCGCATCATGGGCCTGGACCGGTTGCTGTCCTTCTACGACACCGCCGAGGACGCGGTGCGGGCCCTGTCGGCCTGACCTCCGCCGGCCCGGGGCACGGCGGCGAGCGCCAGGACCGCCAGGTCGTCGCGCAGCCCCTCGCCCCACCGGTTCAGGGCGTCGGCCATCAGGACCTCGACGAGCCGGTCGGCCGGCCGGTCACCCGGTCCGGGCGGAAGGTGGGCGGCCAGCGTGGCGGCGAGGTCGTCGGGCTGGCGCTGGCGGTGGGAGGCGCCGCCCTCGACGAAGCCGTCGGTGTAGAGCACGAGGCTGTCGCCGGGACGCAGGTCCAGTGATTGCGCGGGGTAGTGCGCCCCGTCGAACAGGCCCAGCGCCGGGCCGTAGCCGTCCAGTGCCTCCATGACCATGGCGACGGCGCCGTCGGCGCGCCGCAGGATCGGGGAGGGGTGCCCGGCGCAGGCCAGCCGTACCCGGACGGGTTCGGCGGAGCAGTCCACGACGGCGTAGGCGAGCGTGCAGAACGGGCTGTTCTCGCGCCGCAGGGCGCGGTGGACCAGCGGCAGCACGTGGCCGGGGTCGGCGTCCTGCTGGGCGGCGGCCCACAGTGTGTGGCGGACCAGGCCGGTGACGGCGGCCGCGGCCGGTCCCTTGCCGCACACGTCTCCCAGCGCGACGGCCCAGCGGTCGCCGGGCAGCGGGAAGGCGTCGTAGAAGTCGCCGCCGATCTGCAGACCGTCGCCGTACGGGCGGTAGCGGGCGGCCAGCTCGACGCCGGGCGGCTCGGGCAGCCGCGGCGGCAGCAGGGGGCGCTGCAGCGCGTCGGCGGTGGCGCTCAGCCGTTCCAGCAGCCGGTCGCGGTGCACGGCGACGGCGATCTGGTCGGCGATCCCGGCGAGTGCCCGCACGCCGGTGTCCGGCAGGCGGTGGCGGGCCAGGACGGCGAGGACGCCCATCACCTGCCCCTGGGTGACCAGCGGGTAGCCGGCGAACGCGGTCAGCGACTCGCGCCGCACCCAGTCCTGCTCCTCCACGTGCGGGTCGCCGATCGCCTCGGAGGTCACGTACGGTCGGCGCGCGGCGGCGATCCGGCCGATCGTCGACTCCCCCAGCGAGACGCGGGCGCACCGGTCGTCCAGGACGACGCCGCGTACGGCGTCGGCCGACAGGAGCAGCGTGCCTGTCTGCGGGTCGAGGATCCACACGGCGGCCACGGCGCCGTCCAGGTGACCGGCGAGGGCCTGGACGCACCGCCGCAGCCGCTGCTCCAGCGGCTCGTCGGCGGTGACGGCCGCGGCGACCTCCCCGCTGAGCAGGGCCTGGCCGGTGCGTTCGGCCAGGGCCCGCCGTGCCTGGACGGCCTCGGTGACGTCCTCTGCCAGGACGAGGATCTGCTCGGCGCCCCCGGGGTCGGTCACCGGCTGGGGACTGAGCCGCAGCACCTGCTCGGCGCCGTCGCCGGTGACACGGGTGAAGACCGGATCGGCTCCGGACGGGTCGGTCCCGGGCGCGTGGGCTCCGGCGAGGCCGGTCCCGGACGCGTCGGCGGGCGGGCCGCCGAGGTAGACCCGCAGGCGCTCCCGGGCCTCGGCGGGGAACCACCCGTCCAGGGGGCGGCCGATGGAGCCGGGCTCCTCCAGCCCGAACAGGCCGGCGGCCCGGCGGTTCCACGCCACCAGCCGCAGGCCGGGATCGAGCAGGAGGGCGCCGGTCAGCGCCTGGCCGAGTATCGCGCCGAGCAGGTGCCGTCCCGGCTGCCGGGGAGTGGGACCGCCGGAGGCCAGGGACTCCTGCATGGCGGCCTGGGTGGCGGCGTAGGCGCGCTCGCGGTCGACCTGCTCCATCAGCCGGCGGGCGAGGCCCGGCAGGTCGCCGAGCCTGTCATGCGGCAGCGCGCAGACGAGCCGGGCCGGGGCCAGCAGCGGCAGCGCCGCGGCCCGCTCCTGGTTGCGGGGCGTCGTCAGCACGACGACGGCCAGGTCGCGGGGTCGGGCCGCAGGGCGTGCACCAGGCCGACCGGGGCGGGCAGCTCCGCGCCGAGCACCACCAGGGTCGGGCGGCGCCCGCCGGGCGGACCGTCCGCGCCCAGCAGATCGAGGGCCTGCCCGGCGGAGACGCTCACCACCTCGACGCCGGCCTCGGCCAGGCCGGACAGGCGCGCCTCGGCCTCGGCTCCGGCCCGCACCAGCAGGACGCGCCGCCGCCCGAACGGATCGGACAGACCGAACGGACCGGACGTATCGGACGGCTCAGACGACCCAGGCGCCCCGGACGGACCGGGCGATCCCGGGGACGGCGATTCGGAAGGCATCGGTTCAGGGGACGGCGGTCCGGGGGGAGTCGCGGGCGGCACCGTCACCCCTCCAGCAGGGGCTCGTCCAGCAGCGCCCGGCCGACCCAGACGCGCAGCACGTCGGTGATCGGGGACATCACGTGCGCGGCGCGGGCGTCGCGCAGGTGCCGGTGCAGGACGGAGCCGTCGGAGTATCCCGCCCCGCCGACGAGCGTCAGGGCGTCGTTGACGACGGCCTCGGCGGCCTCGGCGACCTCCGCCTTGGCCGAGCACAGCGCCGACAGGGCGTCGGGGCCACCGGTCTCGCCCTCGGCCGCGGCGTGGTAGATCAGCCGCCGGGTCCGTTCGACGACGGCCCACATCTTCCCCAGCCGGTGCTGGACCAGCGGCTGGGCGGCCAGGCTCCGGCCGCTGTGGGCGTGCCTGCGGCGCAGCAGGTGGGTGCGGGCCTCCCGCAGCGCGGCCTCGGCGACGCCCAGGTAGGTGCCGGCCATGGCCGTCAGGAAGTAGGGGGCGACGACGTTGAAGACGTACCAGATCTCGTCGCCCTCCTCCCCCAGCAGGTCTGCCCAGGGGATCTCGGCGTCCTCCAGCAGCGCGCCCCGCGAGGCGTTGCCGCGCATGCCGAGCCCGTGCCAGGGCGGCCCCCAGCTCAGCCCCGGGGTTCCGGCGTCGACGACCACGCAGGAGAACCGGCCGGGGACGGCCCCCGGTCCGGCCGCCGCCGCCGACATCACGTAGGAGTCGGCGTGGCCGCCGTTGGTGACGAAGCTCTTGGTGCCGCTCAGCCGCAGCCGGTCGCCGTCCGCCCGCTCCATCCGGGTCTGCGGGAGCCAGAACTCCGCTCCCGTACCGGGTTCCGACAGCGCCAGCGTGGTCAGGTGCCGTCCGGCGGCGATCGCGGCCAGGCGGTCGTGCTGCCCGGACCGGTCGGCCTTGGCGGCGATCACGGCCGAGCCCACCAGGTGCATGCCGAAGCAGATCGACGTCGAGGCGCAGACCTGGCCGGTGATCTCGCCGACCTGGGCGACGGCGAGCAGGCCGTGGCCCATCCCGCCGAACCGCTCGGGCACCACCAGCCCGCCGAGCCGGGACCGCAGCGCGGCCATGCCCTCTTCGGGCCAGCGTCCCTCGACGTCCGCCGTGGCGGCCTGCTCCGCCAGGACATCGCGGGCCACCTCGCGGGCGGCCGTGAGCGCGGCACCCAGTTCGATCCGCGTCATTGCCGCTCCTGTGATGACCCCGTCGGCCCCGGTGCCGACGTTCTCCGCCGCTTACGGATGTCAAGATAGTTGACGTCGGGCGCGGGCGCACAACGGTGTGTCTCCCGCCCGGTCGACCGCCCGTCCTCCTCTTGTGCGGCCCTCGATGCCGCTGCTCCAGGTGAAAGCCATGAACCCCGCTTTGAAACCGGAGAAGTCGATGCTCCCCCACCGTTCCCGCTCACGGCGGCCGGGCGACCGGCAACCGTCCGCCGATCCCCTGCTGCTCACCCTCACCGAGCAGGTCGGCGCCGCGTGCGCCGGGCTCGCCGTCCAGGCCCCGGCCTCCCGGCTGCGCTCCCTGGCCGACCTGCGCGCCGCCCTCGACGAGGTGGCCGACGAGGCGCTGCGCCAGGCGATGCGCCAGGCCCGGGGCGAGGGCTGGTCGCTGCGCCGCATCGCCGCGCACGCCGGGTGCTCCCACGAACAGGTCCGCCAGATGCTCCAGGACGGGCCGCGCTGAGCGCCGCCCGGCTCCCCGGCACGCAGAACGGCCCCGGGCGCGGGGATGTCGCGCCCGGGGCCGTCACGCGATGGCCGCCGGGGACCGGAGCCGGGGCTCAGGAGCCGGCGGTCGGGGTGGGGGTCGGCGTCTCGCTGGGCAGCGGGGCCGGCGTGTCCGAGGACGTCGGGCTCGGGGTGGTCGGCGCGGTGGGCGTGCCGCCGTTCGTGGGGGTCGGGGACGGGGTCTGCGGCTGGGTGGGGCAGGGCTTGGGAGCCCGCCACTTGCCCGCGCCGGGCCAGCCCTGCCGCGGGGACCACCAGGCGCCGCGCTTGCCCTTGCCCGGCTGCGACAGGTCGTAGACGTAGGCGGCCGTGGCCTCCTGCGCCTGCCGCAGCGCGGTCAGGGTCACCCAGTCGCCCTGCCTGACCTCTCCGTTCCCGCGCCTGCCCGCCACGACGCGGGTGTCGTCGACGAGCGTGTACGCCTGCTCGAAGCCGTCGCGGCTGCGCACGGTGATCGAGCCCTCGTCCACGGCGGTCACCTTGCCCGTCTGGGCGAACACCGTGACGAACGCGCAGGGGTCCTTCGTCCCCAGTACGAACTCGCCGTGCGCCGTGTCGGCGAACTGCAGGGGGTGCACGGCGGGCAGCTCGGTCGCGGTGGGGGTCGGCGTGGGGGTCACGGTCTCGGTGGGCGTCTCGGTCACGGTCTCCGTGGGGACCGGGGTCGTCGCGGGCGTCCCGTCGGCCGTACCCGTCGGGGTGGGGGTCGGCGGCGGCACGGGCGTCGCCGCCGACGCCGCCGTCACCCCGATGCCGCCCGACGCCAGCAGCACCGCGGTCGCCGCGACGGCCAGCGCCCGGCGTGGCCCGCCCGCCCCGGCCGGGCCCCGCTCGTTCAACGTGTCACGGTTGGTCGATGTCACCATGTCCTCCCGTCTACGGTGTCCGGTTGAGCGCCCGCGGAGCCGGCGAGGCGCGCCTCACCCACCCCGGGATGACGATCACGGCAACCAGCCGCAATGATCTCCTAACGGGCATTCCGCCCACTTCCCGCTTCCGCCCGCCCCATGCGGCCGCCCCGCCGGGCGGCCTTCACGGGCCGCCGCTCCCCGCCAGCTCAACCCGCGGATCCGCGGGACCGAAAAAATCCGCCGCGGGCCGTACGGCGAGCCGCGCGCCCGCCGTACGGCCCACTGGTGGCCGTCAGTGGTGGCAGCCGGCCGCCTCCGCGGCGCCGTACCGGTCGTGGTGGCTGAACTCGTTGACGTACTTCTGCCGGCCGAGCGGCGTCAGGTCCAGGTAGTTGTAGGTGCCGAGCAGCAGGTCGAGGCCGCGACCGTAGGAGGAGTAGGTGTGCAGCACCGCACCGTCCCCGGCCTCGTCCCCGTCGGCGCGGACGAAGACGCTCACGCCGTGGGCCTCGCCCTTCATGAAGGAGGTCAGACCGCGCCGCTCCAGAGCCTCGCGGTCGTAGTAGTTGTACTCGACCGGGGCGACGGCCTCGTCGTTGGTCACGTGGAAGTCGTAGTTGAAGTCGCCGCCGTGGGAGGAGTACCACGGCACCTCCCAGCCCATCCGCTCGCGGAACGGCTCGATCTTCGGGTACGGCGCGCGGGAGACCAGGACCAGCGTGGTGTCCGCCCCGTGCAGGTGCGCCAGGTGGCCGATGTTGTCGGTCAGGAACGAGCAGCTCGTGCAGCCCTCGTCCCAGGCGGGGTCGAACATGAAGTGGTAGACGATGAGCTGGCGGCGGCCCTCGAACAGGTCGGCCAGGCCCACCTCGCCGGACGGCCCCTGGAAGCGGTAGTCCTTGTCCACCGTGACCGCCGGCAGCTCCCGCCGCCGGGCTCGGACGGCGTCCAGCACCCGGAACGCCTCCTTCTCCTGCTCCAGCAGCCTCCTGCGGGCGACCAGCCACTCTTCTCGCGACACGACCGGGTTGCTCATCGCGCTGCCCCTTCGATATGGGTTTTCCGGGATCAGGGCGAGTTTCCCGGAAGCCGGCGCGCGTTTCCAGGGGACACGAAGATCCGTCACCCCTATCCGGTGGCGGGGTCCGTGGGCCGCGACGCGCGGGCGGATCACGGAGGGGCGCCGGCCCTTTTCGGTCCCGGCGGAACCGCCTGCGACCGGCCCCGGCCCGTCCCGGAGCGGCCGGGGCGGGCCGGGAGGCGCGGCTCAGCCGCGCTCGGGCACGGCCATCTCCCCCAGGAGGGACCAGTCGTCCTGCGGGACCGTGGTGTTGACGATCCGGGGAGTCTCGGCGAGGTGCGGCGGCAGCGTCTCCTGGGCCTTCCTGAAGTGCTCCGACCCCACGTGGGCCGCCCCGGCGTCGTCGTCGCGGAACGCCTCGACCAGGACGTACTCGGTCGGGTCCTCGACGCTGCGGGACCAGTCGAACCACAGGCAGCCCGGCTCGGACCGGGTGGCCCGGGTGAACTCGGCGGTTATCTCGGGCCACCGGTCGGCGTGCTCGGGCAGCACCCGGAACTTCGCGGTAATGAAGATCATTGTTCTCCTCCAACGACGGGCGGGTACGGACCGCCCTGGTCCGCCCCGCTCCAGACCCCAAGTCTGGCCGATCGCCCGCGGACCGGGCCAACGCGGCGGGCCGGGCACGGACGGCTCATGGCGTGATCTGCAATATCCGTGTCATTGACGCCATGAACGCCCGCGACCAGCATGGGAGCCGTGAACCGACGCGTCGTGATCGTCCTCTTCGACGGCTTCCAACTGCTCGATCTGGCCGGACCGGCCGATGTTTTCGCGACGGCGAACCTCCTCGTCCCCGTGGGCGGCTACCGCCTGGAGGTGGCCGCCGTCCGAGCCGGAACGGTGACCGCGGGCAACGGGATGACGGTCACGGCCGGCACCGCGCTCGGCGAGGTCACCGGGCCGGTCGACACGCTCCTCGTCGTGGGCGGCCTGTCCGCCGCCGGGCACGCGGACGACCGGGAGCTCGTCGGGGAGATCTCCCGGGTGGCCCGCTCCGCCCGCCGGACCGCCTCGGTCTGCACGGGCGCCTTCCTGCTGGCCGAGGCCGGACTGCTGGACGGCAGACGGGCCACCACCCACTGGCTGGCCGTCGAGGAGCTGGCCGCCCGGTACGGCAGGGTCGAGGTGGACGCCGACTCCGTCTACGTCGGAGACGGGGACGTGTGGACCTCGGCCGGGGTCCTCGCCGGGGTGGACCTCGCCCTGGCGCTGGTGGCGGGGGACCACGGCCACGCGCTCGCCAAGGACGTGGCGTGCGGGCTGGTGGCGTATCTGCACCGGCCCGGTGGACAGAGCCAGTTCAGCACGCCGATGCGCGCCCTCACCCCGCGCAGCGAACCGCTCAGGGAACTCCAGGCGTTCATCGACGCCAACCCCGCGGAGGACCTGAGCGTTCCGGCCCTCGCCAGGCGCGCGGGCATGAGCGAGCGCCACTTCTCCCGGGTCTTCACCGGGCAGGTGGGGATCTCCCCGGGCCGCTACGTGGAGCGCAGCCGCGCCGACGCCGCGCGGCGGCTGCTGGAGACGACCGGGCACCCCCTGGACAGGGTGGCCAGGGAGTCCGGGCTCGGCACACCCGAGACCCTCTACCGGACCTTCCGCCGCCACTGGCGGATCTCACCCGGCGACCACCGTCGCCGGTTTCACACGAAGGAGAGCTGAGAGTGCACATCGCGGTCCCCCTCTATCCCCGCTTCACCGCCCTCGACGTGGTCGGGCCGTACACCGTGATGGCTTTCGCCCCCGGTTTCACCGTCACCTTCGTCGCGGCCTCCCCCGGGCCGGTGCCGGACGACCGCGGCGGGTCAGGGCTGACGGCCACCGCTTCCTACGCCGACCTGCCGCACCCCGACGTGATCATCGTGCCCGGCGGCCCGGGGACGGTCGAGGCCCTGTCCGACCGCGAGCTGGTCGGCTGGATCGGCCGGGCCCACGAGCGCACCCGGTGGACCGCCTCGGTCTGCAGCGGCTCGTTCCTGCTGGGTGCCGCGGGCCTGCTGGCCGGCCGTAGGGCGACCTCGCACTGGGGGTGGCTGGACCGGCTCGCGGCCTTCGGGGCGGAACCGGTGAGCGAGCGGGTGGTCGTGGACGGCAGGATCGTGACCGCGGCCGGCGTCTCGGCCGGCATCGACATGGCCCTGACGCTGCTGGCCCGGCTGAGCGACGCGGAGACGGCGCGGGCCGTGCAGCTCGCGATCGAGTACGACCCGGATCCGCCGTTCGACTCCGGCTCCGCAGGCGGCGCCCCGGCGGACCTGCGGGAGCGGGCACTCGGCCTCATCGCCTGACCGGCCCCGGCCCGCGGAGGACACGCCCGTTCCCCGCCTCTCCGCGGCCCGGTTCGGCCTGGCGGGCGGCCGCGGCGGCCGGGATACTGCCGGGATGTTCACCGAGAGCCTCGTGGCGGTGTCCGCGGACCCGGCGGTCGAGTTGTTCACCGCGCGGACCCCGGGCCCCGCCGGCCGCACCCTGCTGGTGATCCACGGAGGGCCCGACTGGGACCACACCTACCTGCGCGAACCCCTGAGCGCGCTCGCCGGGCGGCACCGGGTCGTCCTGCCCGACCTGCGGGGCTGCGGGCGCTCCACGCGCGGCCTGGCCGACGGGCACTACACCCCCGACGCGGTCGTCGGCGACCTGGTCGCCCTGCTGGACGCGCTCGGCTGTCCCCAGGCCGACGTGCTGGGGTTCTCCTACGGGGGGCTGCTCGCGCAGCGCCTGGCGCTGGCCGTACCCGGGCGGGTGCGGAGGCTGGTCATCGCCTCCAGCAGCGTCCCGCCGGTCCCCCCGGACGCCTTCGCGGGCTGGCGTGAACGAGAGGAGCGGCTCGCCGCGGAGGCCGACGTGTGGTCCGACCCCGCGCTGTCCGGACCGGACCTCACCCGCGCGGCGGCGGTCGCCTCAGCGACGACGGATGTCTGGCGCCCGGAGGCGCTGCCGGGCTATCTCCGCCGCCTGGCGGAGGTCCGTTTCTCGGCGGAGTGGATGCGCCCCTGGCGTGCCGGCGTCCTGCCGTCCGCCCGTCCCGAGGACGCCGCGCGGCGGCTGCGCGACCTCGGCGTCCCGATGCTCCTGCTGCACGGCCGCCAGGACATGACGTTCCCCGCGGCCCTGGCGGAGGAGGCGGCGGCGATGATGCCGGACGCCCGCGCCGTGGTGATCGAGGAGGCGGGGCACATGGCCCATGTCGACCAGCCGGACCGCTGGCTCGACGCCCTCGGCGGCTTCCTGTCGTGACCGCTCCCCCGCCTGGGCACGGGACCGTCCTCCGGTCTCCTCGCCGGCCGGCCCCGCCCCCGGAGCGGGGGCGGGGCCGGTCAGGAGATCCTGCTCAGCAGCGCCCGGCGCCCCTCGGTGCGGCGGCGCGCGGCCGGGCCGGCGACGGTCCGGCGGCCCGGCGTCACGTCTTCCGTCGTGACGACCGCATGCCGATCGCGATCTCCGCCAGCCCGCAGAGCAGCAGTATGACTCCGACGATGACGTTGCTGACGATGACGGACGCGGGCGCCGAGTGCGGGGAGACCACCCATGGAGCGATGATCGTCCAGAGGCCGATGATGGGCGTCACCCAGGCGACCCCGCGCGTGCGGCCGTAGGCCGAGGCGAACCCGACCGCCAGCGCCGCCACGGCGAGCCCCGTGACGAGGTTGTTGACGGTGATCGTGGGGCGGCCGCTGAAGCCGACGACCCACGGCGAGATGGCCAGGTAAAGACCGGCCAGGAAGGTCAGTCCACCGACGACCTGGGCGACCGGTGTCTGGGTCGCGCGGTCGTAGCGAGCACGCATCTCCGCTATGTCAGGATGTTGTTCCATCCCCAGTGGCGAATGTGTCATGGTTCCCGCCACCCCTTCTTCAGGCTGGTATCCCACCACTTATTCCGTATCCACTCCGGAGGCGACGACTCGCGCAGGACGCAATGGTTGGACAAAGCCCGGTCCTAGTTGTGCGAATGTCCCGGCGTGGCGCGTTCCGGTGAGTGCGGGTACGGCGCGCCGGAAGGCTTTCGGCCGTGGTCCCGCGACGTGTCGGCCGTGGCCCCGCGGCGGGGCCCGCCCGGACGCCCGGATCCCGTGGACGCCTCGGTCCCGTATGAGCCCGCCCTCTCCGGGTATCGAGATCCGGCGAGGTGATGAGACATGACGAAAGAGAGTCCCAGGACCGTGGTCGTCACCGGGGCGAGCGCCGGTGTCGGCCGCGCCGCGGCCCGTGCCTTCGGCGCCCGGGGAGATTCCGTGGCGCTGCTCGCCCGCGGTGAGAGAGGCCTGGACGCCGCCGCCGAGGAGGTCCGGGCGGCCGGCGGGCAGGCTCTGCCGATATCCGTGGACGTCGCCGACCACCGCCAGGTGGAGGAGGCGGCCCGGCGCGTCGAGGAGGAACTCGGCCCGATCGACGTGTGGGTGAACGTGGCGTTCAGCACGGTCTTCGCCCCGGTCACCGAGATCGAGCCGGAGGAGTACCGGCGGATGACCGAGGTCACCTACCTCGGCTACGTGTACGGCACGAAGGCCGCGTTGAACCGGATGCTGCCCCGCGGTGAGGGCGCCATCGTCCAGGTGGGCTCCGCGCTGGCCTACCGGGCCATCCCGCTGCAGTCGGGGTACTGCGCGGCCAAGCACGCCATCAAGGGGTTCACCGAGTCCCTGCGCTGCGAGCTGATGCATGAGAAAAGCGGCGTGCGGGTCACGATGGTGCAGCTGCCCGCGGTCAACACCCCGCAGTTCGACTGGGTGCTGTCCCGCCTGCCGAACCGCCCGCAGCCGGTGCCGCCCATCTACCAGCCGGAGGTCGCGGCGCGGGCGATCGTGTTCGCCGCCGACCACCCCGAGCGCAAGGAGTTCTGGGTGGGGGCCATGACGGCCGCCACGCTGCTGGCCGACCGGGTGGCGCCCGCCCTGCTCGACAGGTACCTGGCCAGAACGGGCTACTCCTCCCAGCAGACGTCGGAGCACCGGAGGGCCGGACGGCCGGCCAACCTGTGGGAGCCCGCCGACGACGAGGGCGGCGAGGACTACGGGGCACACGGGCGCTTCGACTCCCGCTCGCATTCCCGCAGCCCCCAGGTCTGGGTCTCCGAGCACCGCGGCCTGGTGACCGCCGCCGGAGCCGCGGCGGGGCTGGCCGGTCTGACCTGGCTCGCCCGGCGCACCGGGACCACATGAGCCGGAACCGCACGGGCCGTGGCCCTCGGGAGAGGGGCCACGGCCGGCAACCGTTTCCAGCAGTTCAGGAGCATCCCGTGAACGACGAAACGCCGCGTGCCCTCGACGGCACGCCGGACGATCCCCGGGACACGCCGGACGCCCCCGGGGAAACACCGCGGGCCCTCAGGCCGGTGCCGCGCAGCGAGCCGAAGCCCGTCTCCGACCGGGGACGCCCGCACGGCCGTCCGGTCTCCTGGGCGTTCGTCGCCGCCTTCCTGGTCTTCTTCGCGGCCGGCGGTCTCGCCCTGGTCATCGGGAACATGGCGCTGTTCTGGAGCTGTCTCGCCGCGGTGATCCTCATGATCCCGGTGGGCAGGGCCATCAGGATCATGGACGACACGATGGGCTGGACCCACGCCAGGACCGACCGCCACCAGAAGCCGGCCCGGGAGCGGTAGGGGCCGGTCCGGGCGTCAGGCGCCCAGGGCCGGCAGGACGACGTCCTCCATGACGGCCCGGGGCAGCGCGCCCTGCTCCGCGCCGTCGTAGTCGCCCGCCGTGACGGCCACGACGAGGTCGAGCCGGGGGACGACGAAGATCCGCTGCCCGCCGTTGCCCATGGCCGTGGCCGCCCCGTCCGGAGCGACGTACCAGAGGCAGCCGTAGGAGACCTCGTCCCAGGCCGGCACCCGGGGGCGCAGCATCTCCCCGATCCACCCGGGGGCCACCTCGCGGCCGAGCACGGCCTGGCCGATCCTGGCCATGCCGCGCGGGGTCAGCCGCAGGCCGGAGGCCGCCGAGGCCACCCCGTCCGCACCCGCCGCCCACTCGAAGGGGCCGACGCCGAGCGGCTCGAAGAGCTCGGTGCGGGCGAAGTCCGCGAGCGGGCGCCCGGTCCCCCGGGCGATGAGCGCGCCGACCAGGGCGGCGGCGCCGCCGCTGTAGTGCCACCGCCGGCCCGGCTCCTCGACGACCGGCCTCTCCAGCACGAAGCGGACCCGGTCGGGCGCCAGTTCCATGCCGATCTCGTCGTTCTCCGGCGAGGTGTACGGCGCGCTCTCATCCCACCGCAGGCCGAGCGTCATCGTCAGCGCGTGCCCGACGGTCAGCCGGGCGCGGCCGGGGTCGGCGGCCAGGTCGGGATACTCGGGGAACTGCGCCAGGAGCGGCTCGGCGGGGTCGGGCACCAGGCCGTCGGCCAGGGCGAGGCCGTACAGCAGCCCGACGACGCTCTTGGTGACCGAGCGGACGTCGTGCAGGGTGTCCGGCCCGAAGTCGACCGTGCCGAGCGGGGTGCCCCAGGCGAAGTCGGGGCCGCTGCCGTAGCGCTCCAGCACCGGGACGCCGTGGCGGACCACCACCACGCCGTGCGGGCCCGGCGGGTGCTTCCGGACCAGAGCGTCGAACCGGTCGGCCAGGTCGGGCGCGAAGCCCGCCTCCTCGGGGTCGGCCTGCCGCCACATGCGAATCTCCTCCGTCTCACTCGGCCACGCCGGACACACCGGACACACCGGACACACCGGCCACGCAGCCTCCCACAGGGGGCAGCCGGATTTCCAACCGGTTTCCGCCCCGACGTCAGACGCCGCTACGCAGGTCCGCCAGGCGCTCGGCGGAGTGGCGGACGTCCTCGAACCGCACGGTGCAGCCCTCCCCCGTCGGGGACTGGGCGTGGAAACCGACCTCGGGGTCACCGTCCAGCGCGAAGTAGCGGATCAGCTGCCAGAAGTCCGAACCCGCGGCGACGTGGAAGGCGTAGGCGGAGCCGATCCGGGAGATCCGCAGCCGGACGTCGTCGCCCTCGACGGTGAACGCGTTGCAGTCGTCGGACACCCCCCGGTTCACCACGGTGACGACCGTGGGCCTGCCCTGCGGGGAGAGCTCCAGGCAGAACTTCGCCCAGTGGTCCGGGCTCGCGTACAGCAGCATCACACCCGCGTCGTAGGTGGACAGCAGGTCGAGCCGGACGCGGGCGCTGAGGGTGAAGTCGCCGTCGAGGCGGCCGACCAGCGCGGGGGCGTTGTCGAAGCGGCCGGGGCCGCCGGGGTCGCAGAACAGGTCCGTCTTCGGCCCCGCGGTGATGGAGAGGGCGTCCTCTCCCGCCACCTCGTAGGCGACCGGCTCGTGCAGCCAGCGCATGGGGGCGGGGAAGGCGGGCAGGACGGCGGGTTCCGTCATCGGATCTCCCCGGGGTACGGGTTCTCGGCCAAGCCCTTCGATCTTCGGAACGCGCCTAGTCTGTCACGGGAACGCTCCCGCGAGGCGGGTCACCGGCGGGCGGAACCGTGCTCAGCCCACCCGGTCCAGGAACGCCAGGACGCGCCGCCAGGCGTCGGCGCACGCGTCGGCGTGCTCGTCGTTCCTGACGTCGAAGAACCCGTGCGGGGCGCCGGGGTAGACGACGAACTCGTGCTCCACCCCGGCGGTGGTGAGGGCGTCGCCGAACTCCTTCACCGCGCTCTCCGGGATGCCCTCGTCGGCCCCGCCGAACAGGCCGAGGACGGGGGCCGACAGGTCGGCGGCGTGCTGGGCGGGCCCGGGGCCGTACGGGCCGGCGATGCCGGGGTGGCCGTAGAAGCCGATCACTCCGGCCAGGCCGAAGCGCGGCTCGGAGGCGAAGAAGGCCAGCCGTCCGCCCATGCAGAAGCCCAGGGCCACCTGGGCGCCGCCGAGCTCCCGCAGCCTGCCGAGGGCGGCGGTCATGTCGTCCTGCTGCCGGGACCGGGTGAGTGCGGCGTAGTCCTCCATGCGCGGGAAGTCGCCGCCCCGGTCCTCGGTGGACGGGCCGGCGGTGCGGCCGAAGTGGTCGTAGGCGATCGCGGGGTGGCCGTGCTCGGCGAGCCGTACGGTCAGGCGCTCGTAGAAGGGCGCCAGCCCCCGGTTGTCGGGGATCACCACCACCCCGGTGCCCGTGGGCCGTTCGGGAACGGCCAGATAGGCGGCGAGGCGGGTGCCGTCGGCGGAGGTCAGGGTCAGCGGGCCGGAGGTGACGGGCGTGCCGGTGGAGGCGACCGGCGGGGTGGCGTCATCGTCGTAGCACACGGGCGTGTCCTTTCGGTGGATGCCGAGAAAGTAGCAAAGCCAGATTGATAAAGCTAACCTTGGCATCATGACGCACGACACCCCGCCCGGTTCTGCCCGGCCGGATCACACGGCGCGCGACCTCAGGATCGCCGTCGGCCGTCTCGCCCGGCAGATCAGACGGCTCTACGGCGTCGCCGACAGCGCGAGCGACCTCACCTTCACCGAGCTGGCCGTGCTGTCCCGGCTGCACCGCCGGGGCCCCTCCACCTCCGCCGAGCTCGCCGACTCCGAGCAGATCACCCCCCAGGCGATCGGCACGACGCTCGGCGCCCTGGCCAGGCGGGACCTGATCGCCCGCGAACCCGACCCGCGGGACGGCCGGAAGATCGTCAGCCGGCTCACCGAGGCCGGGCTGCGCGCCCACGACGACCGGACCCAGGCCGTCACCGAACGGCTGGAACGCGCGCTCGGCGAGGCTCTGGACGACCGGGAACGGCGCCTGCTCGCCGAGGCGCTGCCCCTGCTGGAACGCGTCGCCGATCGCCTGTGACCGCCGGCTCCGGCCCCGGCGGACGTCGGCCTCCCGGGACAGAGGAGATCAGAGGCGGTCAGGAGTACGACGCCACCATGCCGGCCACCATCCCGGCCACCGCGACGGACGTCAGGAGCGACCCGAAGATCACCGCGCCCCGGCGGCCCCGCCGGATCCGCAGGGCGTACAGCGCCACGTAGGGGAGGAAGGCGAGCACGCCCGCGCCGAGGAAGGGCATGGTCAGCGCGGCCAGCAGGCCCGCCGTCCCGGTCGGGACCGCGCGGTCGCGCCCGGGGGCGAGCCGGGCGCGCCTGACGTCCCCGGCGGTGGAGTCGGGCGAGGCCGCCACCGCGACCGCGGCGCCGCCGCCGTCGGGCGCGAACCTCCCCCGGCAGTCGTAGCGTCCCTCCCCCAGCGACGCGCAGGAGACGACGGTGAGCGTGCCCGGCGTGCCGGTCCGGCCGGCCGCCAGTTCCAGGTCGTCCACGGCGAAGACGAAGGGCATCAGGCCCAGGGCCAGCCAGCAGACCAGGAGGACGGTCATGCCGATGGGGCCGGGGGTACGGCCGGGGCCCGGGGTCGGCCCGGGCTCCATGCCGTCGAGGAGGCTTTCCAGCGCGTCGTTCATGAGACGGAAAGATGCACCCGGCCGCTTGCGGATCACCTGCCTCCGGCTTGCGGCGGGCCGCCCTCCGGCTCACGCCTGGCGGCGGGCCTCTCTCTCCTTGGCCTCGGCCTCGTCCATCTGGGCGGCCTCCTCCGGGGTGGGGGCGGTCCCGCCGAGGTGACGGGGCTGCCACCAGACGCCCTGGGGCTGCTCCGGGTAGGTCCGCTGGGCCCGGTCGAGCAGCTCGGCCATGCGCGTGCGCAGGTCGACGGTGGCGGCGTCGTAGTCGTCGCCGCGCTTGGGATGCATCGACTCGCCGACCAGGATGGTGACCGGGACGTGCCGCTGGAGGAGCTTCTTGGGGCGGCCCTTGGTCCACAGCCGCTGCGTGCCCCACAGGGCGACCGGGATCACCGGGACCCCGGCGGCCACGGCCATCCGGATCGCGCCGTTCTTGATGTCCTTGACGGTGAACGACCGGCTGATCGTGGCCTCGGCGAACACGCCGACGACCTCGCCCGCCTTGAGCGCCTTCATGGCCGCGCCGAACGCCGAGGCTCCCGCCGCGCGGTCCACCGGGATGTGGTGCATGCCGCGCATCAGCGGGCCGGAGATCCGGTGGTCGAAGACCTCCTTCTTGGCCATGAACCGGACCAGCCGCCTGGCGGGCAGGGCGGCGAAGCCGGCGAAGATGAAGTCCAGATAGCTGATGTGGTTGCTGACCAGCACCGCGCCCCCGGTCCTCGGTATCCGCTCGGCGCCCTCGACGCGGATCTTCAAATCCAGAGCGCGGAACAACGTCCGCGCGGCCCCGATGACCGGGGGATACACGATCTCAGCCATGGCTGAACCGTACCTCAGCTCCCCCGCGCCCCGGCCTGTCACGGCCCCGCTACGAGCCGGGGCCCGACGGCCCGTGGCGGGACCGTGACGGGCCCGGGACGGGCCGGGGTCCGACGGCCCGTGGCGGGACCGTGGGGGCCGGGGCGGGCCGGGGTCCGGCGACCCGTGGCCGGCCGGGGCGGTCACCGTGTCCGCGGCCGCCTCGGTGACCGCTCAGCGACCGCCCGGCGACCTCCCGGACCGCCTCAGTGGCCGCGGAACGCCTCCTCCAGCCACCACGCGCCGCGCGCCCGGGTGACCCTGGCGTGGACCAGCAGCGGACGCTCCCGCGGGCCGTCCAGCCACCGGGCCACCGCCGCGAGGTCCCCGGGGGCCCGTACGGTGACCGCCTCGAAACCGAACCCCCGGGCGATGCCGGCGATGTCGGCGGGCGGGAAGACCACGGTGTCCAGGGGGTGGCCGTCCGGGCCGAAATGGTGCACCTCGGCGCCGTACGCCTCGTCGTCGTAGACCACGACCACCATGCGCAGGCCGAGCCGTACGACGGTCTCCAGCTCGGAGACGCCCATCAGCGCGCCGCCGTCGCCGAGCGCGGCCACCGCCAGCCGGTCCGGCCGGGCGAGGGCCGCGCCGATCGCGGTCGCCAGGCCGAGGCCGATCGACTGGAACGCCTGGGTGAAGCAGAAGCCCCCTTCATCTGGGACATCCATGAACATCGCCGGATATCCCATGAAATTTCCGGAATCGGGGCAGACGACGCGCTCGGCGGGCAGCAGGTCGTCGAGCGCGATCGTCAGGGTCCGGGGGTCGATGCGGCCGTCACCGCTCTCGTCGGCGTACGGGACGTCCCGCCAGCGGACCTCCCGGGCGATCCGCAGCGCCAGCGCCTCCGACCGGTACCCGGGCCCGTCCGGTACGGCGCGCGTCCCGCCGCGTTCCCCGGCCGGCGCGCCGGGCACCGGACGGGCCGCGGCCCCGTCGCCGAGCAGGTCCGCGACGGCCCGCGCGGTGCGGGCGACGTCGCCGGTCACACCGAGGTCGACCGGGCGGTGCGCGCCCAGGGCCTCCGGATCCAGGTCCACCTGGACGACCACGGCGTCCGGGCCGACGAGCGTGCCGTGCCGGGTGGTCCACATGTTCAGGGCGCAGCCCCAGCCGACGACCACGTCGGCGTCGCGGATGAGTTCGGCGGCCAGGGGCGAGGCGAACCCGCCGCTGACGTCCAGATCCCACGGGCTGCCCCGGAAGAGCCCCTTGGCGACGGCGGAGGTGGCGAGCAGCGCGCCGGTCAGGTCGGCGAGGTCCTCCAGCTCACGCCGGGCCGTACGGGCGCCCCGGCCGGCCACGAACACCGGCCGCCGCGCGCCCGCGAGGATCTCCGCCAGCCGGGCGGCCTCGACGGGGTCCGGCCCGGCGGGAAGCGGACGCGCCTCGCCGGTGCGGCCCGCGAGACCGGCGGACCCACCGGCCTCGGCGGACCCGGCGGCCCCGGCCGGGCCGGTCTCCCGGCCCCCGGCCCCGGACGGGCCGGAGACCGCCAGCGCCTGCACCTCCAGCGGCAGGTTGAGCAGGACGGTGCGGCGCCCGTCGCGGGCGGCGCGGAACGCCTCGGCCGTCAGGGCCGCGGCGTCCGGGGCGGAGCCGACCCGCATCGGGACGGCGCCGACCGCCGCGGCCAGCGCGGCCTGGTCCACGAAGAAGTTGGACCGCGGGGCGGTCACCTCACCGGCCAGCACGACGAGCGGCGTGCGGCTCTTGGCGGCCTCCGTGACGCCGGTCAGCGCGTTGGTCAGCCCCGGCCCCTGATGGACGCTGAGCACGCCGACCCGGCCCGTCATCCGCGCGTGGGCGTCGGCCATGGTCGCCGCCCCGCCCTCGTGGCGGGCGGCGACGAACCGCACGCCGTGCGCGACCAGCGCGTTGGTCACGTGGAAGTTGCCGCTGCCGACCACCCCGAACGCGGTGTCCACGCCCAGCGAGGCGAGGACGGCGCCGACGGTCTCCGCGACGGTTCCGGCGCTCACCGCTCGACCAGGGCAAGCACCCGCACCGGGCTGCCCGAGCCGCCGACGATGGGCAGCGGCGGGGCGACGACCACCGCGCCGGTGACCGGGAGCCGGTCGAGGTTGCGGAGCTGGGTCAGGCCGTACTTGCCCGCGCCGAGCAGGAACGAGTGGCAGGGGAAGGGCGGGTCGAAGCCGTGCGCCGCGCCCGCGTCGGTGCCCACGGTCTCCACGCCGATCCCGGCGATCGGGGTCTCCTCCGCCAGCCACCTGGCGCACTCCACCGAGATCCCGGGGCTGTGGGGGCCGGTCTCGTCGGCGTTGAGGAAACCCTCCTGGTCGTGGGAGCGGGCGTCCCACCCGGTGCGGTAGAGCAGCCACCCGCCGTCGGGCAGCGGCCCGTTCGCCTTCTGCCACGCCTCGACGTGACCGATCTCCAGCAGGAAGTCGGGATCCCCGGCCGCCTCGCCCACGAGGTCCAGCACGACGGCCGGGGCGACCAGCCGCTCCGGCGGCACCTGCGAGACGTCCTCGCCGTCCTTGCCGGTCACCCAGTGGACGGGGGCGTCGAAGTGCGTTCCCACGTGCTCGCCCGTCGTGAAGTCGTTCCAGTACCAGGCGGGGCCGCGGTCGTCGTAGCGGCTGATCTCCCTCAGCGTGAACGGGACCGTGTCGGCGAACGGCTCCGGCAGCCGCAGGATCGGCGTCTCGGACGACAGCGGCGCGGTCAGGTCGATCACCTCGATCCCGCCGTTCCGGATGCTCTCCACCAGGTTCCGCAGCACCGACATGACGCCTCCGAGGTCGGGAGATGGCCTGGACGGATCCTCCTACACGCCGGAAGCGTCCGCCATCCCTCCGTGCCGTGTCGGCCACGGCTCGCCCCGCCCTTCCGGGTGCCCGGGTGCGTCCCGGCGGGATGGCGCCCCGCTACTCCCGCCGGAAGGTGACGATCGACTCGGAATCGCCGTTCTCCACGTTGACCGTCAGCCACAGCCGGGAGGTGCCGGGGATCCGCTCGATCACCGCGTGGTGCGCCGCCCTGACCCGCGGCCTCTCTCTCGTCCAGCTCCGGCCGTCCCAGTGCAGGACCGAGATCCCACCGGACTCGTCGTAGTCATCGTCCCCGCCGGACGCGTCGCCCTCGATCCAGGCGGGCGCGTCTCGGTCCTCGCCCGCGAACCAGACGTCGTCGGGCCCGAACGCGGTCACGCTCTTCAGGTCGCCCTTCCACGGCGGGATGGCGGGCCGCCGCCAGGATCGGCCGTCCCAGTGCAGCGCCAGGGGCCGCTCATCGGCCCCGCCCACCGCCCAGACGCCGTCGGGTCCGATCTGCAGGATCGCGTTGAGGGAGCCCTTGGGCAGCACGGTCTTCTCGTACCTGCCTCCGTACCCGTGCCAGATCACCGGCCGGTCCCCCCGTATCCCGGTGACCCAGGTGTGACCGGCGCCGGTGTCCACCGCGAGCAGCCTCGTCTCGTCGTCACCGAGCGTTCTCTCGGTGACGAAGGCGGCGCCGTTCCAGGTCAGAACCGCGGTGTCCGAGATCACCACCGTCCGGCGGCCGTCGACGGCCACGTCCCGCACATACCCCCGGACCCGGTGCCGCCGCCAGGTGTGCCCGTCCCAGTGCTGGACGACCGAGCTTCCGTAAAAGCCTCCGCCCACCATCCACGCGTTGCGCGGCCCGTCGGAGTCGATGCTCGCCAGGCCGCCCAGGCCTCCCCGGACGGGCACCGCGCGCCATCGCGACCCGTCCCAGACGCGCAGCGAGGTCGCCACGCCGTCCTCCCAGCCGGTGTACCCCACCGCCCACGCCGGCTCCGGGCCGGCGGCGCTCACGTCACGCAGGCCACGCTCCCACTCGTCGTCGTTGGGCAGGCCGGGGACCCGGACCCACCTGTCGGAGAACTTCACGGTGGGTGTGGCCGACGGCGAGGGGGTCGGCACCGCAGACGTGCCCGATGCGGAAGGGGCCGGCACCGCAGGTGTGCCCGACGGCGAGGGGGTCGACGCGGCGGGCCGGGGCTCCGCGGCGCAACCCAGCATGACCAAGCAGACGGCCAGGACCGCCACCCGGGACCTCATGGCAGCGAATTGTACGGCTATGCCCGCGCGGGCACCGGCGCTGCGCGCCCGGCGAAACCCCGCAGGACGGCCGTTCAGAGATAGGCGCCGAGGGCGAGCCCGGCCGCGACGAGCAGGCCGCACACGGCGGCGGGTGCCGAGGTTTTTCGGTCGCGGCGCTTGCCCTCCCCGCCGAACGGGCAGATCTTCGGGATGTGAAGAAGCTCATCAACAGTGCTGATTCGGTGGTCACCGACGCGCTGCGCGGGTTCGCGGCCGCGCACCCGGACCTGCGGGTCGACGTGAAGAACCAGTTCGTGGCACGCGCCTCCGGGCCGCGCCGGGGCAAGGTCGGCCTGGTCTCCGGCGGCGGCTCCGGGCACGAGCCGCTGCACGCCGGTTTCGTCGGGTACGGCATGCTCGACGCCGCCTGCCCCGGTGAGATCTTCACCTCGCCCGTGCCCGACCAGGTGATCGCGGCCAGCAGCGCCGTGGACGGCGGGGCCGGGGTGCTGCACATCGTGAAGAACTACACCGGCGACGTCCTGAACTTCGGCATGGCCGCCGAGCTGTGCGCCGACGAGGGCGTGGAGGTCGCGACCGTGGTGGTCGACGACGACGTGGCCGTCCGCGACTCCCTCTACACGGCGGGCCGCCGAGGAACCGGCGCCACGGTCTTCGTCGAGAAGATCGCCGGAGCCGCGGCCGAGGCCGGGGCGCCGCTGGCGGAGGTACGGCGGGTGGCCGAGGAGGTCAACTCCCGCAGCCGGTCGTTCGGCGTCGCGCTGAGCGCCTGCACCACCCCCGCCGCGGGCGTGCCCACCTTCGAGCTGGGCGACGACGAGGTCGAGCTGGGCATCGGCATCCACGGGGAGCCCGGCCGCACCCGGTCGGCCATGCGCGGGGCGCGCGAGCTGGTGCGAGTCGCGATGGACGCCCTCCACGAGGACATGCCGCTCGACGGGGACGTCCTGATCATGGTGAACGGCATGGGCGGCACCCCGCTGATCGAGCTGTACGTCGCCTTCGCCGAGGTGGCCGCCTACCTGGATGAGAAGGGCGCGACGCTGTCGCGCAACCTGGTGGGCGACTACATCACGAGCCTCGACATGCAGGGCTTCTCGGTCACGGCCTGCCTGCTGACGCCGGAGCTGACCCGGCTGTGGGACGCGCCGGTGCAGACGCCCGCGCTGCGGTGGGGCCGCTGACATGGCCGGACCGGACGACCGCGCGCGTGACACGGGCGGCACGGGGAACGCCGACGGGATGAGCGACACGAACGGCACAGGCGGCACGGGCGGCTCTGGTGGCACGCACAAGGCGGGCGCCGCGAACGACACGCCCCGCGCGGGCGGCACGAGCGGTGGCCTGGACGCCGCCCTCTTCACCGCGTGGGCCGAGGAGATCGCCGCGGCGGTCCGGGCCGACCGGGACCGGCTGACGGCGCTGGACTCCGCGATCGGCGACGCCGACCACGGGGCCAACCTCGACCGGGGCTTCACCGCGGTCGCCGAGGCGCTGGCCGGCGGCCGGCCGGACACCCCGGGGGCGCTGCTGTCCCTGGTGGGCAACACGCTGATCCGCAAGGTCGGCGGGGCGTCCGGGCCGCTGTACGGCATGGCGTTCCGGGAGGCGGGCAAGGCGCTGGGCGACGCCCCCACGGTCTCCCTCGCCGACCTCGACGAGGCGCTGGCCGCCGGGCTGGCCGGGATACGGAAGCTGGGATCGGCCACCGAGGGCGACAAGACCATGGTGGACGCGCTCGCCCCGGCGCTCCGGGCGCTGACGCAGGCCGTACAGGAGGGGCAGGACCCGGCGGAGGCGGTCGGCGCGGCGGCGGAGGCGGCGCTGGCCGGGGCGCAGGCCACGATCTCGATGCAGGCCCGCAAGGGCCGGGCCAGCTACCTCGGCCCGCGCAGCGTGGGGCACGAGGACCCCGGCGCCGCATCCACTGCCCTCATCGTCCGGGCGCTGCACGCGGCGGTGTCCCGTACGGCGGGCGCCCCGGGCGAGACGTCCCGGTGGGCCCCGGAAGGACCGGCGTGATGGTGGGCGTCGTCCTCGTCTCCCACAGCGGCCCGCTGGCCGACGAGCTCGTACGGCTGGCCCGGCAGATCGGCGGCGCGGACGTGCCGCTGGCCGGGGCGGGCGGCACCGACGACGGCGGCCTCGGCACCAGCCCCGACCTGGTGTCCAGGGCGATCGAGGAGGTGGACCGGGGCGACGGGGTGGTCCTGATCCCGGACCTGGGCAGCTCGGTGCTGACCGCCCGGCTCATGGAAGGCCCCGGCGTGGTCATCGCGGACGTGCCGTTCGTGGAGGGCACGATCGCGGCGGTCGTCTCGGCGGGCTCCGGCGCCTCGCTGGAGGACGTGGTCGCCGCGGCCGAGGAGGCCAGGACCTTCCGCAAGCTCTGAGGGACGCCCGCGGAGCTTCGCGCCATGAGGTCAGCCGAGGGCGCGGTCGAGGTTGACGGCGGCGCTGATCAGGGAGAGGTGGGTGAACGCCTGCGGGAAGTTGCCGAGCTGCTCGCCGGTCCGGCCGATCTCCTCGGCGTACAGGCCGAGGTGGTTGGCGTAGGTGAGCATCTTCTCGAAGGCGAGCCGGGCCTCGTCGAGCCGTCCGGCGCGGGTGAGCGCCTCGACGTACCAGAACGAGCAGATCGAGAACGTGCCCTCCTCGCCGCTCAGCCCGTCGGGGCTCTCGCCGGGGTCGTAGCGGTACACCAGCGAGTCGGCGACAAGGGTACGGCGGAGCGCGTCGAGGGTGGACAGGAACTTCGGGTCGGTGGGGGCGATGAACTTGGTCAGCGGCATCATCAGCACGGCGGCGTCGAGGACGTCGCCGTCGAAGTGCTGGACGAACGCGCCCAGCCGGTCCGACCAGCCGCGCCGCATGACCTGCCGGTAGATCTCGTCGCGGGAGCACTGCCAGCGCTGCGTGTCGGCGGGCAGTCCACGGCGGCGGGCCATCCGCATGGCCCGTTCGATCGCCACCCAGCACATCAGCCGCGAGTAGACGAAGTCGCGGCGCCCGCCGCGGGTCTCCCAGACCCCCTCGTCGGGCTGGTCCCAGTTGGCGCACACCCAGTCGACCAGCGTGCAGGTCTGTTCCCACTGGTCGCTGGAGATCGGCTGGTACAGCTTGTCGTAGAGGTAGACGGAGTCGATGAGGGCGCCGTAGATGTCGAGCTGGAGCTGGCCCGCGGCGGCGTTCCCGGCCCGCACCGGAGCGGAGCCGCAGTAGCCCGCGAGGTGTGGCAGTTCGATCTCGGGCAGGTCGGTGCGGCCGTCGATGCCGTACATGATCTGAAGGGGGCCCGCCGCGCCCTCGCAGCCGCAGCTGACGTGCTCGGACAGGAAGCCCATGAACGCCGCGGCCTCCTCGTCGAAGCCCAGCCTGATCAGCGCGTACATGCAGAAGGCCGAGTCGCGGATCCAGACGTAGCGGTAGTCCCAGTTGCGTTCGCCGCCGACCCGCTCGGGCAGGCTGGTGGTCACCGCGGCGACGGTCCCGCCGGTCGGCGCGTAGGTGAGCAGTTTCAGCGTCAGCGCCGAGCGGTGCACCATCTCCCGCCAGCGGCCCCGGTAGCGTGACCGGGACACCCAGCGCCGCCAGTAGGCGACCGTGGCGACGAACTCCTCCTCGGCCTCGGCGAGGGGGCACGCCCGCGTCTCGACGCCGTCGCCGTACCGGTCGAGGGCGAACACCGCGCACTCGCCCTCGGTCAGCTTGAACACCGACAGCACGTCGCGGCCGTCGGTCTCCAGTGGCGCGCTGGAGGTCAGGGTGAGCGAGAGCGACGGCGAGGTGAAGACGGCCCGGCCCTCGCGCAGGTCCACGGTGTGGGTCTGGCGGCCGTAGTCGAACCGGGGGGCCACCCGCGCCCGGAACGGCAGCGTCCCGCGCACGCATCTCACCCGGCGGATCAGCCGGTGCCGGTCGATCTCGCACGTGTCCCCGGTGACCGGCATGAAGTCATGGATCTCACCGACCCCGTCGGGGGCCATGAACCGGGTGATCAGCACGTTGGTGTCGGGGAAGTAGAACTGCCTGGTCCTCGCGGGCACGTCGGCGGCCAGCTCGAACGCCCCGCCCCGGTCGGCGTCCAGGATGGCGGCGAACACGCTCGGCGCGTCGAAGCGCGGGAAGCAGTACCAGTCGATCGTGCCGCGCGTGTCCACGAGCGCGGCGGTGCGCAGGTCGCCGATCAGCCCGTGGTCGGCGATGGGCGGGTACCGGCCGGCGCGCGACGCGTCCGGCGCGTCCGGGCGGTCCGCGAACTCGGTTGCCGTCATCTGCGGCCTTCCGTCGTCGGGCCCTATGACCTCACGGTAGTGCCGCCGCCCGCGGCCACGGCCCGGCCGGCGCCAAGGGAGGGGAAGGTTTCGGGAAAGCGAGGGGGCGTGGACGGCCGGGGACGTCCTGTGCGGGCATCCCCGGCCGTCCACGCCACCTCCGGCCCGCGGATGAACGGATTCCCCGGCCCGGCGTGTCAAGGCCGCCGGAATCCGGTGGTGGACGCCGGTGAACCTTGACGGGGCGTCGGCGCTGTCTCTAGCCTTCCCAGAGCTGGGAGCGTTCCCACCGGAACCGCCGCCGGGCCCCGGCCATGATCGGCTTACCGGCGGGACCCGCGATCCTCTGGGAGGACGAGCATGGAGGCCCGCTTCGCCACGGAACGGGCCGGGACGGTTCCCCTGGCCTGGGGACAGCGGGCCATCTGGGGCGCGATACGCGACGTCGGCCCGGGAAGCGACCACTACTACAACGTGCCCAGGATCGTGCGCCTCCCGCGTGGCTGGAGGATCAGCCCCGACGCGGCGGTGGCGGCGATCGGGCGGTTGCTGGCCCGGCACGACGCGCTGCGCAGCCGCCTGCGCCAGGACGGGCAGGCCGATCCTCTGCAGACGGTGGAGGCCCGCGGCGCCGTCGCCGTCGAGGTGGCCGAGGCTCCACCGGACGGCGCCGGCGCCGCGGCGGAGACACTCCGCGAACGGCTGGCCAGCCGCCGGTTCTCCTACTCCGATGACCTGCCGTTGCGCGCCGGCCTCGTGACCGGCGGCGGCGTCGTCAGCCACGTGGTCCTCGTCCTGTGCCATCTGGCCGCCGACGCCTTCGCGGCCGACGTCGTCGTCCGTGATCTGCGGCTCCTGCTCAGGGGCGGCGCGCCGCCCGCGCCGTACCAGTTGATGGACCTGGTCGCCGCCCAGGGCGGGCGCGCGGCGCGCGGGAGCGCCGCCGCGCTCGGGTACTGGGCCGGCCACTACCGGGCGATCCCGCACACGATGTTCCCGGAGGCGCGGGGAGCCCCCGGGCGCCCGCGCTTCCAGCAGGCGGTGATCGTGTCCCGGGCGATCGACCTGGCGACCAGGACGCTCGCCCGGCGGCACGGCGTCAGCACCGCGACCGTCCTGCTCACCGCGGTGGCGGCACTGGTCCCGGCCGTCTCGGGTCACCGGACGGTCGCGGTCACCCCGCTGGTGAACAACCGGTTCGCGCCGGAGAGCAGGACGCTCGTCACCTCACTGTGCCAGCTCGGCCTGTTCGTGCTCGACATCGAGGCGACCGGGGCGGCGACGTTCGACGAGTTGCTCGCCCGGACCAGGCACCTCGCCCTCCAGGCCTACCGGTACGCCCGGTACGACCAGGCCGAGTGGTACCGCATGGTGGACGCGGTGAGCGGGGAACGCGGGCTCCCGGTCTTTCCCGGCTGCTGCTTCAACGACCAGCGGGCCGCCGATCCGCTGGGGCGGGACGCGCCCGCGGATCCCCGGCAGGTGGTCGCGGCCCGGGCGGAGACCCGCATCCGGCGACCGCCCGGCGTGGAGCGGCTCAACTGCGGGTTCTGCGTTCACCTCGTCGACGACGAGGACGGTGCCCCGGGGGTCGCTCTGACCGCGGACACGGTCACCATGCCGCCCGGCCTGGTGGACCGGTTCCTGCACGCGGTCGAGGCGCTCGTCGTCGGCGCGGCGACGGAGGGCACACCGCTGTCGGCGCTTCCGGCCCTGGTCGACGGCGCGCCCTGACCCCGCCTCACCGCACGGAACGCCCCGCCGCATAGAACGCCCCACCACACGGAACGCCCCGTCGCATGGAACATCTCGCCGCATGGAACCCCCGCCGTACGGAACACCTCACCGCGGGGATCGCCTCACGGGCGGTGCCCGGCCCGACGGTGGGCCAGGTCCAGGAAGAGCGCGGCGGACCAGCCGAACCCGGTGGTGGCCCCCCGGGCGCGGGCGCCGGTGAGCGGGTTCCAGTACTCGTACAGGCCGCCGCCGGCGTTCACCATGTCCAGGGTCCGGCCGGTCAGCTCCACGGCCTCGGCGGCGAAGCCGGACCGGCGCAGGCCCTCGATCAGCAGGTAGTTGACGTTGAGCCAGACCGGGCCGCGCCACATGGCGTCCGGGTCGAAGGCCGGGTCGTCGAAGGCGACCGTGGGCACCGGGCGTTCGCCCCAGAAGGCCGGCGACAGCAGGTCGGCCACCAGCCGTTCGGCGATCTCCCGGGGCAGGCGGCCGGTGAGCAGGGGCATCAGCTCCAGCGGGGTGCGGGTGGCGACCTCGGCCGCGGCGCCGGACGCGAACTTGGTCAGCGTGACGAACCGGCTGCCGTTCCAGCGGCGGGCGACCAGCAGTTCGACGTGCCGGGCGGCCTGCCGCCGCCACTCCTCGGCCTCCGCCGTACGGCCCAGCGCCTCGGCGATGTCGCCCAGCCGGTCGGCCTGCAGGGCCAGGTAGGAGTTGAGGTCCGGCGGTTCGGCCCGGGGGCCGTGGTCCCAGATGGGGCTGTCGTCCAGGCCGGAGGAGTAGGGGTGGAGGTACTCGGCGAGGCCGTCCCCGTCGGGATCGGAGACGGTCAGCCACCACCGCTGGGAACGGGCGATCGGCCGGTAGACCTCGTCGAGGAAGCCGAGGTCGGGGGCGGCCTCGTGGATCTTCCAGGCGGCCCAGGCGGTCAGCGGCGGCTTGGTCACCGGGACGACGCCGCCGATCGGCTCGCCCGGCGCGGCGGGGCCGCCGACGTGCTGGGCGAGCCGGTCGTGGTCGGAGCGGGGCAGGTCGGTGGTCTCGGCGAGCACGCCCCGGTCGTGGACCACGTCGGGGATGAGCCCGTCCGGGCGCTGGTGGTCGAGGAGGATGCGGAGCTGGTCACGGGCCAGTTCCGGGTCGGCGTGGCGCAGGGCGACGGCGTGGAAGTAGGAGTCCCAGTTCCAGATGCCGACGTATCCCAGCTTGGAGGGGACCACGCCTTCGCGGCCCCCGGCGAACGCGACGGACAGCAGGTTCACCCCGAGCGTCCACCACGCCTGCTCGGCCCGTTCCCGCAGCTCCGCGGGTACGGCCGGCATCCGCGCGAACCACTCCCGGCGGCGCTCCGCGGCCCGCGCCAGCAGCTCCCCGGCGTCGTGCGGGCCCGTCTGGCCGACGAGCACGAGGGTTCCGTCGATCTCGCCCGCGCCGCCGTCCCAGACGGCCCGCGCCCCCGAGCCGGTCAGCACCAGCGTCCCGGGGTCGGCGAAGAGCAGGTCCACCCCGTCCCCGAAGGAGACCCGGTCGGGGAGGGCCCGCCGTACCGGCAGCTCGCGGTCGCCGGAGAACAGCCGCAGCCCGGTGAGCACGGTCGTCTCCGACAGCCGGGTCTCGTACTCGGCGCGGGCGACGCGGAGCGAGCCGTCGGGCTCGGCCAGCACCAGCAGCCGGGAGCCCCGCTCGGTGAAGGGGGTGACTCTCAGGTCGAGCATCGTCAGCGTCCTCCCAGGCCGGACATGGCCATGCTGTTGAGGATGCGCCGCTGGCCGATCAGGAAGGCGATCATCATCGGGATGACCGAGATGGCCGAGGCGGCGAGGATGAGGCCGTAGTCGGTGGCGCCGTACCGCCCGGCGAACTGGCTGACCAGCAGCGGTACGGTGGCCAGCTCCGGCGAGTTCAGGAAGATCAGCGGGAAGAAGAAGCCGTTCCAGCTCGCCAGGAAGACGATGATGCCGAGCGCGCCCAGGCCGGGCCGGACGTTGGGCAGCACGATGCGCCAGAAGATCGTCCACCGGCCGGCGCCGTCGAGGCGGGCGGCCTCCTCCAGCTCGATGGGCACGGCCCGGATGAACTGCCGCAGCAGGAACACCGCGAACGGGTTGACGAAGCCCGGCACGATCAGCGCCAGGTGGGAGTCGACCCAGCCCAGCTCCGCCAGCATCAGGTAGAGCGGGACGACGGTCACCTGCTGCGGGACCATCTGGGTCGCCAGGAACAGGCCGAACAGCAGTCCGGAGCCGCGGAAGCGGATCCTGGCGAAGGCGTAGGCGGCCATCGCGGAGGTGAACAGGGTGAGCGCCACGTTGAGGATCGCGATGTAGAAGCTGTTCCAGTAGGCCTGGGCGAAGGGCAGCGTGCCGAACGCGTCGGGGTAGTTCTGCGCCCGCCACGGGTTCGGCAGCCAGTCGAGCGGTGTGTTGAGCATCTGGTGCGCGCCCTTGAACGAGGTCAGCAGCATCCAGACGAACGGGAACAGCATCAGCAGTCCGCCGGCGGCGAGCGCGGCGTGCAGGCCGATCCGTCCCAGACGGCGGGGACCGGGAGAGGCCGGGCGTCGGGAACCAGGAGGGGCAGGGATCACAGCCATCGACGGTCCCCTCAGGAGTCGTAGTGGACGAGGCGCTTCTGCGCCGCGAACTGGACGAAGGTGACGAGCAGCGTCAGCGCGAGCAGGATCAGCGCGGCGGCGCTGCTCATCCCGAACTCGAACTTCTGGAAGCCCAGGTCGTAGACCTGGTAGACGATCGTGCGGGCCCCCTCGTTGTGGGCGGGGTTGACCAGCACGTAGATCTGGTCGAACGCCTGGAAGGAGCTGATCACCGCGACGACGGTGGAGAAGAAGATCGTCGGGGAGATCATCGGCAGCGTCACCGAGCGGAGGACGCGGACCGGGCCGGCGCCGTCGATGCGGGCGGCCTCGGTCAGCGACGGCGGGATGGTCTGCAGCCCGGCCAGGAAGATGACCACGTTGAGGCCGAGCGAGGACCAGATCGTCACGACCGCGATGGCCACGATGACCCAGCCCGGGTCGTCCAGCCAGTCGGGCGGCGTGACGCCGAACCACCTGTGGAGGGTGCTGTTGAGCACGCCGTAGTCGCCGCTGGCCAGGATGACCTGCCACATCACGGCCACCGCGACGGAGCTGGTCACCACGGGCAGGAAGTAGACGACCCGGTAGAAGGTCTTCCCCCGCACGCTGTTCAGCGCGAGGGCGACGAGCAGCGCGAGCGTCAGGCCGATCGGGACCGTCAGCAGGGCTAGCTTGACGGTGTTCCAGACGGCCGTGCCGAACTCGGGGTCGGTGAGCTGGGCGGCGAAGTTGTCGAAGCCGACCCAGGACTTCTCGCCGAGCCCGTCCCATCTCATGAACGCGAGTACGATCGCGAAGCCGAGGGGGAAGACGAGGAACGCCAGCAGGCCCAGCACCTGCGGCGCGAGGAAGAGCGCGGCCCACCAGCCGTCCCGGTTCCGCACGCGCTCCGCCGCGCGCGCGGGCCGGGTCCCGGTGGTGGGGCGCGCCGGGGTGACGACGCCCACGGCCGTTATCCGATCCTGCCGTCGACGAGGGCCTGCAGCTTGGTCATGCCCTCGTCGAAGCCGACCTTGCCGGTCCAGACCTTCATCAGCTCGTCGTTGATGTCCTTGGTCAGGCCGGGCACCGCGACCTCCTCGGGATAGTTCGCGAAGCCGGTGTCCCGGACGTCGAGGAGGGTCTGGGCGTGCGCCGGGTAACCGCCCTCCAGCACGACCTGCTCGGCGCCCTTGATGGAGGGGACCGCGCCGCCGCTCTTGAGCCGCAGGAGCTGGCCTTCCTTGCTGGCGAACTCGGTGAGGAAGGTGAACGCCTCGTCGGGGTTGCGGGAGTCCTTGTTCAGCGCGAGGTAGGAGGCCGCGACCGCGCCGGGCATCGGGGCGCCGGTCTCCGACGGGAACGGCACGATGTCGTAGTTCGCCTGGTCGCCGCCCTTCTTGACCACCTCGATCATCCACCGGCCGCCGGCGTAGAAGCCGGCCTTGCCGCGCAGGAACTGGGTGTTGGCTCCGTTGCTGGCGGGCAGCACGTCGGCCGACAGGAAGGTCTTGTCGGCGTACCCCTTGGCCAGGGTCTGCAGGGCCTCGCGGGACTTGGGGTCGGTGGTGGCGACGAACCTGCCGCCGTCCCAGACCTTGCCGCCGAAGCCGCCGATGACGCTGTAGGTGGAGCCGTACCAGTTCCAGAAGATCGAACCGGCCTTGCCCGCGGCCTTGAGCTTGGCGTTCATCTCCAGGTACTTGGCCATGGTCCACTTGCCGGCGGCGTTCAGCTCGGCGGGGTCCTCGGTGATCCCGGCCTCCTGGAGCGCCTTCTTGCCGTACCAGAGCACCTCGGGGTTGGTGTCGTTCGGGACGCCGTAGATCTTGCCGTCCTTCTTGGCGCCGCCGTAGATGCCCTCGAAGAAGTCCTCGGGCCTGCTCTTGCTGGCGGGGCCGGCGAGCCGGTCGTTGAGCGGGGTGACCACCCCGGAGGCGACGAACTTGCCGATGTTGTCGTCGCCGACGAAGAAGACGTCGGGCGCGGTCTTCGAGGTGAGCTGGGTCAGGAGCTTGGGGTGGTAGTCCTCGTACTTGGGGACCGTCTCCATCTTCAGCACGATGTTCGGGTGGCGCTTCATGAAGTCGTCGTTGAAGGTCTTGTACAACGCGACGTCCTCGGCCGACCCCCAGGTCGACCAGCGGATGGTGACCTTCCCGGCGGCGGCCGGGCCGCCGGCGCCACTGCCGCTGCACGCGGTCGTGACGGCGGCGGTCAGGGCCAGTGCCGCCGCGGCGAGGGTCTTCTTGGACGGGGGGAAAGACACGGGGTGCCTCCTGGGGGTTTTGCGGGGGGTGGGTTAGGCGAGTCCGCCGCCGTCGACGACCAGGGCCGCGCCGGTGACGTAGCTGGCGGCGTCGCTCGCCAGGAAGAGGACGGCCTGGGCGATCTCGTCGGGGGAGCCGGCGCGGCCCATCGGCCGGTCGGCGGCGTCGGCGGCGAAGACCGCCCAGTCCTCCGAGAGCTGGCGGGCCTCGTCGCGGAGCATCGGGGTGTCGGTGTCGCCGGGGTTGACGGAGTTGACGCGGATTCCGGCTTTGGCGTGGTCGATGGCCAGGGCCCGGGTCATGTTGACCACGGCGGCCTTGGAGGCGCAGTAGGAGATGGCGTTGCCGCCGCCCTTCAGGCCCCAGCCGGAGCCGGTGTTCACGATCGAGCCGCCGTCCTTCATGGCGGGGATCGCGTGCTTGCACATCAGGAAGACCGATCTGACGTTGACCGCCATGACGCGGTCCCACTCGTCGGCCGACAGGTCCAGCGCGGTGGTGCGGCGGATGATCCCGGCGTTGTTGAACAGCACGTGCAGCCCGCCGAAGGTCTCCACCGCGGTCCGTACGGCCCGCGCGCAGTCGGCCTCGGCGGCCACGTCCGTCTCGACGGCCACGGCCCTGCCGCCCTCGTTCCCGATCTCCTCGGCGACCGCCGCGGCGCCGGCGCCGTCGATGTCGGCGACCACCACGGCCGCGCCCTGGCGGGCGAAGAGCAGCGCGGTGGCCCGGCCGATGCCGGAGGCGCCGCCGGTGACGATGGCGACCTTGTCAGTCAGGGCGGTCATGCTGGGAACTCCTCGGTAGCGGGTCGGATCCGGTACACCGCGCTCTCGCGGTGTCCGGTGATGACGGAGACGTGGCCCGCGACGAGGGCGTCCGCCTCCGGGTCTCCGGTGTCGGCCAGCAGCGGCCGGCCGCCGAGACCGGCGAGCTTCTGCTGGGTGGCCAGGACGAGCAGCCCCCCGGAAGCCATGATCTTTTTGAGTACGGCGGGACCGATCTGCTGGTTGCCCCGGCCGAGCACGAAGCCCTGCCCGCCGATGACCGAGAGGACCGCGCAGGTCTCGTGCCCGTCGACGAGGCCGAGCAGCCGTCGTTCGGTCACGTCCGCGGCGACCAGCTCGCCGTCCTGGACCACGTCCACGCCGAGCAGCGTGGTGGCCAGGCCGAGCAGCCGTCCCACGGCCATGGTGGTGGCGCCGGGACCGAGGACGTAGCGGACGCCGGGCCGCATCCGGGCCGCGACCTCCCGGGCGATCGCCTCGGCCGACCCGGGGGCGGCGGCGGAGGAGCCGACCTTGCGGCCCGACAGCCGCGCCCGGGCGGCGGGTACCCGCAGGGTGCCGTAGAGCAGGGGGCTGACCCGGCCACGCCGGTAGGCGTCCTCGTCGAGATCCACCACCTCGGCGGCGAGGGTGCTCCCCGTGCCTCCCGTGCTCCCTGGGCCCCCGGCCCGTCCGGCGTCCCGGCCGAACTCGGCGGCCGTGGTCCCCGCCGCGGCGGGGCTGACCGCGAAGCAGCCGGAGTAGACCTTGACGCCCGCCGGGACGCCGAGCACCGGGCAGGACGGCGAGCCGTCGAGGACGTCCCTGGCGGTGCCGTCCCCTCCGGCGAACAGCAGCAGGTCGACGTCCCGCATCGCCTCGACGGCCGCGGTCGTGTCCCGGGACGAGGAGGGGTCGCCGGGGGCCTGCCGTACGAGTTCGGGGACGCCTCCGGCGGCGCGCACGCTGTCCTCGCCCATCGGGCCCGCGACGGTGACGATCCTGGTGTCCGGGCGGCGGGCCAGCAGCGCCCGTACGGCCAGCGCGGCCCGCTCGCCCGCCCGGGGGACGCGCCCCGGGCGAGGGCCTCCAGCTGCACGCCGGCGCCGTCGCTGCCTTTGAGCCCGGCCGGGCCGCCGATCCCCGCGACCGGGTTGACGATCAACCCGACCGTGAAGGCCGCGCCGCCCGGGGACCCGGGGCGGGCCGCCCGCCCCGGGTCCCCGGCTCCCCCCGCGGCGCGGGAGGAACCGGGGTGCCCGGCGACGGTGCGGGAGGGGTCCGGCCGGTCGGTGGTCATGACAGGTGCTTGCGGGTGTAGGCGCGCCAGGTGGGCGACCACCGCTCGGGATCGTCCAGCGACGACGGGTCGATCCGGTGGATCGTCTGGTTGTACGGGGCCCCCTTGACGAGCCCGGGGTCGCGGCGGGCCTCGTCGGCGACGTGCTCCAGGATCGCGGCGTACTCGTCGAGGTCCTCCTTGGAGTACGACTCCGTCGGCTCCAGGGTGAAGGGCTCGGGGACCACGTAGGGGTGGTGGCTGGTCCAGTAGTGCACGCCGAAGTCGGCGGCGCGCACGCCGATCTCCTCCGAGTGGACGCCCGTCTCCTCCGACAGCTCCTGCCAGGAGTAGCGGACCTGCTCCAGGCGGTTCCGTCCCCAGGGCGCCGAGGCCCCCTTGATCTGCAGGACCTTGTGCATCAGGTAGTTGTTGTTGAGCACCGCGGTCTCGGCGACCTCGCGCAGGCCCGCGGCGCCCAGCGCCATGATCCACGCGTAGGCGCGGACCACGTTCGGGGTGACGCCGAGGAACGGGCGCATCTTGCCGACGGAGAGCGGGCGGTCGGCGTCGAGGTGGTACCGCGATCCGTCGAACTCCACGGTCGGCCCCGGCAGGAACGGGGCGAGCGCCTCGGACACGCCGCTCGCGCCGGCCGCCGGTCCCCCGCACGCGTGCGGGGTGGAGAAGGTCTTGTGCAGGTTGAAGTGGCACAGGTCGAACCCGGCGTCCGCGGCGCGGGTGACGCCGAGCAGGCCGTTGGCGTTGGCCTGGTCATAGCAGGCCAGGCCGCCCGCCTCGTGCACCAGCGCGACGAACTCGGCGATGCGCGGGTTGAAGATGCCGGTGTCCTCGGGGTTGGTGATCATCAGGGCCGCGGTGCGGGGCCCGACGGCGGCGCGCAGCGCCTCGATGTCGGGGTATCCGTTCTCGTCCGGCATCAGCGTGATGACCTCGTACCCGGCGGTCTTGGCGCAGGCCGCGTTGGACGGGTGCGAGAACATCGTGGTGATGACCTGGTCGCGCCGCTCCCCCTCGCCGCGGGAGGCGTGGTAGGCGCGGATCATCGCGATGTTGGCGTAGATCGCCGCCGAACCGGAGGCGGGCTGGAGCGAGACCCGGTGCATGCCGGAGATCTCGGCGAGCATCCGCTCCAGCCGCCAGTAGATCTCCAGTACGCCCTGCACGGTGTCGTCGGGCTGGAGCGGGTGCAGCTCGGCCACCTTGGGGTCGGTGACGAAGCGGTCGTTGACCTTCGGGCTGTACTTCATCGTGCAGGTGCCCTGGCCGACCGCGATGGCCTGGTCGACGCCCAGGTTCTCCTGCGACAGCCGGACGTAGTGCCGCAGCACGTGCAGTTGCGACATCTCCGGCAGCCTGGGCGGCTCGGCCCGCCGTACCGTGTCGGGCAGTTCCACCGCGGGCACGCCCGGGGCCGGTACGGCGATGCCCCGCCGTCCGGGGCGTGACTGCTCGAAGATGATCGGCTCGTCCCAGCGGGCCTGGTGGAACCGGCGCAGCCGCGGCTTGGGCGCGACCGGCAGCTCGGCGAACGGCTCGCCCGCGTGCCCGCTCACGCCGTCTCCCCCGCCGCCGGCGTCCCGGCGCCCTCGATGGTTCCGCTCACGCCGAGCCCCTCCCGCACGGCTGCCGCCAGCCGGTCGATGTCGTCCCTGGAGTGCCGCTCGGTCACGCAGACCAGCAGCGTGCGGTCGTCCAGCCGGACGCCGCCGAAGATGCCGTGCTCGCGCAGCGCGGCGAGGAGGCCGTCCGCGGAGGGCACCTCGATCGCGAACTCGCGGAAGTGCACCGCGTCGGGGTGCAGCACCCGGGCGCCGGCGGCGGCGAGCCGCTCCATCGCGTAGCGGGTGCGGGCCAGGATCGTCTCGCCGAGCTCGCGCATGCCCTCGGGGCCCATCAGCGCGAGGTAGACCCCGGCGGTGATGCCCCACAGGGCGGCCGCGGTGCCCACCCACTCCTTGCCCTCCTCACGGTGGGCGAAGGAGGTGCGGTCGTAGAAGACGTCGCCGAAGCCGTACTCGCCGGGGACCTCGGTCGGCGCGAGGCCGAACAGCCGCGAGGGGAACTCCGCGACCAGGCGTTCCTCGTCGCGGGTGGCGATGTACCCGGCGTGGCCGCCGCCGTGGGCCTGGTGCATGCCGAGCGACTGGATGTCGCCGCAGGCGATGTCGGCGCCGTAGGCGGCGGGCGGGGCGAGCACGCCCAGCGAGATCGGGTCGGCGGAGACGACGAGCAGCGCGCCGGCGGCGTGCGCGAGCTCGGCGAGCTCGCGGCCCCGGGTCTCCACGACGCCGTAGACGTTCGGGGTCTCCAGGTAGATCGCGGCGAAGGTCTCGTCGATCCGCACGTCGCCGATCTCGCCGCCCGGCCCGACCGGGGCGACGACCAGCTCGACGTCGTGGTCGAGGAAGTCGTGCAGCTTGCTCATCTTGTCGGCGGCGACGGCCCCGCTGATCAGCACCTTCGACCGGCCGGTGTAGCGGACGGCCATCCGGATCGCGGTGCCGGCCGCCTGGTAGCCGTCGTAGGTGGGGACGTTGACGACGTCCATCTCCAGCAGCTCGGCCATCATGCTGACGTACTCGAACAGGGCCTGGAACCGGCCGTGGTCCTCGTACGGCTCGCCCGCGTAGGCGGTGAGGAACTCGCCGCGCCCGTTGATCTCGTCGCAGACGGCCGGCACGTGGTGCGGGTAGCAGCCGTGGCCGAGGAAGCTGAGCGCCTCGGTGGTGTCGGTGTTGCGGCCCAGCAGCCCGCGCATGTGCGCGACCAGCTCGTGCTCGGAGACCAGCGGCTCGGGCAGGTCCAGAGGCCGGTCCAGGCGCAGGTCCGCCGGGATGGCGGCGTAGAGCTCCTCGACGCTCGCGGCGCCGATGGCCGCCAGCATCTCGGCCCGCACGCCGGGTTCGGCGTTCGGGATGTAGGGGTGTGTCACCGTTCTCCTTCGGTCGGTCCGGCGCCGGTGCGGAGCACCACCGCGTCGCGGGCCGGGATCTCGATGCGGCCGCGCAGGTCACGGCCGGTCAGCAGGTCGGTCCCCGGCTCGGCGAGGTCCAGCCGGGCGGGGGTCGTCGCGTGGTTGAGCAGGAAGAGGTAGGGGCCCCGGCGGGTGGCCTCCACGCCCTCGGGCACGTCGGCCACCGGCCGGACGCCCGCGGCGGCCAGGACCTCCGACAGCACCGGGGTGACGTCGTCGAGCAGGCAGCTCAGGTAGGTCGCCCGCCCGCGGCGGGTGATCGCCGGCTGCCCGTCGAGGTCGCCACCCTCGTAGCGGGCGAGCACCTCGGCGTCCTCGACGCGCAGCCACTCGGCCCAGGTCCGCGCCGGCACGGCCGCCGCGTCCGCGTACGCCCCCGTGACCGCCCCGGCGACGGGCCGGACCCGCTGGACCTGTCCGTCGGGGAGCGGCCAGAACTCGTCGACCGTCAGGCCGAGCAGTTCGCGCAGCGGGCCGGGGGCGCCGCCGTCGTGCACCTGGTCGGCCGCGTCGACGACGCCGCTGAACGGGCCGACGACGAGGTGCCCGTCGAAGGCGGCCAGGTGCCGGGCCTGCTCCGGCGTGCACATGTAGAGGTTGGGCGCGATGACCACCCGGTAGCCGGACAGGTCGCGGCCCGCGGGGACGAGGTCGACCGCGACGCCGCGGGCGTGCAGCGGCCGGTACCAGGACAGCAGGAGGTCCTTGAGCCTGAGCCGGTCGGACGGCATCGACTCGGGGGCCTCCAGGCCCCACCAGCTGTCCCAGTCGAGGAGGAGCGCCACGTCGGCGCGCGTCCCGGTTCCGGCGATCTCGGCGAGGCGCCGCAGGTCGGCGCCGAGCCGAAGGGTGTCCTGCCAGCCGCGGGCGGCGGTGCCGCCGTGCGGGAGCAGCGCGGAGTGGAACTTCTCCGGGCCGTAGCGGGCCTGCCGCCACTGGAAGAACATCGCGCCGTCCGCGCCGTGGGCCAGGGCCTGCAGGCTGTGCAGGCGCATCATGCCCGGCGGCTTGGGCGCGTTGACCTCCCGCCAGCTCACCGCGCTCGCGGCCTGCTCCAGCAGGATCCACGGCCGCCGCTTCAGCGAGCGCATCAGGTCGTAGCTGAGCGCGACCGCCACGTGCGACTCGGGGTCGGCGGGGTCGGGGTAGGCGTCGTCGCTGACCACGTCCTCGGCGGCGGCCCACTTCCAGTAGTCCAGGCCGTGCAGGATGCTCATGAAGTTGGTGGTCACCGGCACGTCCGGGGTGACCTCGCGCAGCACGGCCCGCTCCAGCTCGAAGCACTCCAGCAGCGCGTCGGAGCAGAAGCGGCGCCAGTCGAGGACCTGGGTGGGGTTGACCGGCCCGGGGGCCTTGCGGGGCGGTTCGACCTGGTCGAACGCGGTGTAGTGCTGGCCCCAGCAGGAGGTGCCCCAGGCGGCGTTCAGCCCGTCGACCGTCCCGTAGCGGCTCTCCAGCCAGGTCCGGAAGTGCCGGGCCGACTCGGCGCAGAAGCATTCGAGGACGTGGTCGGCGTACTCGTTGCCGATGTGCCACAGGGCCAGGGCGGGGTGCCGGCCGTACCGGGCGGCCATGGCGCGGACCAGCCGGACGGCGGCGTCGCGGAAGACCGGTGAGCTGGGGCAGTAGCTCTGCCGGGAGCCGAACTCCAGGCGCGTCCCGGCGGCGTCCACCGGCAGCACCTCGGGGTGGTCGCGGACCAGCCAGGGCGGCGGGGTCGCGGTGGCGGTGGCCAGGTCGGCGGCGACGCCGTGCTCGTGCAGCAGGTCGAGGACGCGGTCCAGCCAGCCGAAGTCGTACTCCCCGGGGCGCGGTTCGAGCCGGGACCAGGAGAAGACGGCGACGGTCGCCATGTTGACGCCCGCCTCGGCCATCAGCCGGACATCCTCCTCCCAGACGTGCTCCGGCCACTGCTCGGGGTTGTAGTCACCGCCGAACAGCAGACCGGAAACCCTGGTCAGCCCCACCCGAAACTCCAATCTGTGACATGTAATATTTTGTATGCAGAATTCATAGTGCAGTGTGCTGAATGCCGTCAAGCGGTAGGCTTCAGCCAAGATCAATCCAAGGAGTGCAATGGCGATCGAGCGGCGCCCCCTCCGCGAGCAGATCCGCGAGGAGCTGATGCTCCGGCTCGAACGGGGCGACTTCGCCGCGGGGACCGACATCAACGAGGCCGTCCTGGCCGGAGAGCTCGGCGTCAGCCGGACCCCGCTGCGCGAGGCCCTGATCACCCTCGCCGGGGAGGGCGTGCTGGAGAGCAACCAGGGCAGGGGCTTCCGGTTCGCACCGGTCAGCCGCAAGGAGTTCAGGGAGCTGTGCGCGATCGTGGCGGCCCTGGAGGCGCTGGCCCTGGAGAGCTCCGACCCGGCCCACCTGCGCGAGGTCGCCCCGGAGCTGCTCCGGCTCGCCCGGGAGTTCTCCGCCGACGTCGCCGCGCGTCAGGAGATCGAACGCCACGACGACGAGTGGCACGACCTGCTACTGAGCGGTTGCGGCAACGAACGGCTGCTCGATCTGATCACCAGCGTCAAGGCGGGCATGCGCCGCTACACCCACCTGATGTCCGGCGACGGCACCCCGATGGCACGCGCCGCCGAGGAGCACCGCCGGATCGCCGAACGGCTGCTCGAAGACGACCTTCAGGGCGCGGTGAGCGCCCTGCGGGACAACTGGGTCAACGGCATGGAGCGGATGATCGCCCGCATCCCCTGACCGCCACCCGGCCCGGCCGGCCGCCGCACGACCCACCCGCGCGACCGCCGCCCGGCCCGGCCGCCGCACGGCCCGCCCGCGGCGGAAGCACGGGCCCGCCCGCGCACACCCGTCCGCGGCGGAAGCACGCGCCTACTTGTGCCGGAAGTAGACGAACAGCCGGCCGTGGTTCTTGGAGTCCTTGTCGATGCGGTGGTAGAGGGCCTTGATCTCCTTCTGCTCCAGGAAGCGCAGCACCTTCTTCTTGAGCTGGCCGGAGCCCTTCCCGGGGATGATCTCGACCTCGGTGGCCCTCTTCCTGATCGCCTCGTCGATGATGCCGCGCAGCGCCTTGTCGATCTCACCACCGCGGTTGAAGATCGGGTGCAGGTCGAGCTTGAGCTTCACAACATCCTCCTCGCGGGCCCCCGGGTGTGCGCGCGGCGGACCGCGCCGGAACCGGCACCGTAAGGCTACGGCCTCACCCGCGGCCCATGGAACGGCCGCTCCGGGCCGGAACCGGCCCGCCCCTTCCGGGAGCCGGCCGCCCCACTCCCCCGGACCACGGCCCGCGGGACAGGCGCCCCGGGCCGCAGTGGCCCGCCACCGGGTCGTCGGCGATCGTGTGATCAGATTTGCCCAAGCAGGGTGTTTATTGTGGCAATTTCCGTCTCTAGCCAAGCAAATGGCCGCTGATTAGTCTCCCAGTCAGGTCGGCCGCCCTCACGGACGGTCGATCGCTCGTCACCCACGGGGAGGGCCGAGACCTCCTCAGTCATGCCCGCGGCCGGGCACGGCCGGGTGACCCGGGACCTCCACGCGGGGTGACGCGCTCATGTGTCCCCCACAGGGAGGTCTCCTTGCCCAGTACCCCCCAGCTGCCCCGGATCAGGCGGGTGGCGGTGCTCGCCGCCGGCCTCGGGCTCGTCGCGGCGATGACGCCGCCGGCGAGCGCGGATCCCGCCCCCACGCCGGCCCCGAAGAAGTGGACGGCGACCCCGCTGGCCGGCGGCGAGCCGGTCCAGGGGGCCAAGTCGGCGACCGGCAGGCTCGCCCGGAGCGACACGGCGCTGCTGAAGTCGACGTCGAGCGCCCCCGTCAACGTGATGGTCAAACTCGACTACGACTCGTACGCCGCCTACCAGGGCGACCTCGAAGGACTTCCCGCCACGAGTCCCGCGAAGACCGGCAGGGCGCTCGACGTAAGGGGCGCGACCGCCAAGAAGTACGAGAAGCACATCGAGCGGGTGGAGAACGCCTTCCTCGCCGAGCTGGCCAGGAAGGTGCCGGGCGCCCGGGCCGGGCAGAAGCTGCGCACCGTCTACGGCGGCATCGCGCTGCGGATCCCCGCCGACAAGGCGGCCGAGGTGCTGAAGCTGCCCGGGGTCGCGGCGGTCCAGCACGACAAGCCCGAGAAGCCGCTGACCGACTCCAGCTCCGACTTCATCGGGGCGCCGGCGATCTACAGCAAGCTGGGCGGCAGCTCCTCCTCCGGCAAGGGCGTCGTCGTCGGCGTCCTCGACTCCGGCGTCTGGCCGGAGCACCCCCAGTTCGCCGACCCCGGCAACCTGCCCGCCGCGCCGCCCACCCGGGACGGCTCCCCGCGCGTCTGCGACTTCGGCGACAACCCGCTGACCCCGGCCGCCGACCCGTTCACCTGCAACGACAAGCTCATCGGCGGCGCGCCGTTCCTGGAGACCTACAACGCGGTGTTCGGCGGCGAGGTGTACCCCGACAGCGCGCGCGACTCCAACGGCCACGGCACCCACACCGCGACCACCTCGGCCGGCGGCCCGGTGGCCGACGCCGACCCCCTGGGCATCAGCCGCGGCCCGATCCACGGCATCGCCCCGGCGGCGCACGTGTCGATCTACAAAGTGTGCGGGGTGGAGGGCTGCTTCCCCTCCGACTCCGCACAGGCCGTGGGCCGGGCGATCCTGGACGGCGTCCGGGTGATCAACTTCTCGATCTCCGGCGGCGGCTCCCCCTACACCGACCCGGTGGAGCTGGCCTTCCTCGACGCCTACGCCGCGGGCGTGTTCGTGTCGGCCTCGGCGGGCAACTCCGGCCCCGGCGCGGGGACCACCGACCACCGCGGCCCGTGGGTGACCACGGTGGCGGCCTCCACGCAGTCCAGGACGTTCCAGTCCACCGTCACGCTGACCGGCACGGGCGGCGCGACGGCCACGCTCAAGGGCGCCTCCATCACCGCCGGGGTGACCTCCCCGCAGCGGGTCGTGCTCGCCTCGGCTCCGCCGTACTCCAACCCGCTCTGTACGGTCCCGGCCCCTCCGGGCCTGTTCACCGGTAAGATCGTCGCCTGTGAGCGCGGCCCCGGCCGGGTGCTGAAGGGCTTCAACGTGCGTCAGGGCGGCGCGGCGGGGATGATCCTCTACAACACCACGCCGCTCGACGTGATGACCGACAACCACTGGCTGCCCACGGTCCACATCGACAAGCCGGAGACCGACGCCCTGCTGGCCTTCCTGTCGGCCAACCCCGGCGCGACCGCGTCGTTCCCGCAGGGAGCCAAGACCACCTGGCAGGGCGA
This sequence comes from Streptosporangium sandarakinum, assembly GCF_050942225.1. Taxonomy (NCBI): domain Bacteria; kingdom Bacillati; phylum Actinomycetota; class Actinomycetes; order Streptosporangiales; family Streptosporangiaceae; genus Streptosporangium; species Streptosporangium sandarakinum. The sequence goes on along the minus strand of NZ_CP192034.1, from coordinate 2,825,031 downwards.
CGCCATGACCACGTTCTCCTCCCGCGGGCCGGGCGGGGACTTCCTCAAGCCAGACGTCACCGCGCCCGGCCTGCACATCCTGGCGGGCCAGACGCCGACGCTGGAGGGCCCGGCGGGCGGCCCGCAGGGCCAGCTGTACCAGGCGATCGCGGGCACCTCGATGGCGTCGCCGCACGTCGCGGGCGCCGCGGCCCTGGTGTTCGCGCTGCACCCCGACTGGACCCCCGGCCAGGTCAAGTCCGCGCTGGAGACCACGGCCAAGACGTCGGTCACCAAGCAGGACCGCGTCACCGCCGCCGACCCGTTCGACCTCGGCGGCGGCCGCATCGACCTGACGAAGGCCGGCGACCCCGGGCTGACCCTGGACGAGACCGCGGAGAACTTCGCCGCCTCGGCCACCGACGAGCGGAACCGCATCAACCTCAACCTGCCGTCGGTGAACGCCCCGACCATGCCGGGGCTCATCACCGTCAAGCGGACGGTCACCAACGTCACCGACAGGACGCTCACCTATACCGCGACCGGCAGGACCGTCAGCGGGGCGAAGATCGCGGTGCTGCCGCCGCTGTTCAGCGTCAAGCCGGGCAAGAGCGCGAAGATCTCCGTGGTGGTCACCGCCCCCGACCTGCCCGACGGCCAGTACTTCGGCCAGGTTGACCTCAAGCAGGTCGGCGGGAACCGCGACCTGCACCTGCCGGTGGCGTTCTTCCGCAAGGAGGGCGCCGTCCCGGTCGACCAGACCTGCACGCCGGACACCATCGCCCGGAACACCGGCGAGTCCACCTGCACGGTGAGCGTGCGCAACGACACGTTCAACGACACCGAGGTGACGGCGGTCAGCACCCTGGACGCCAGGCTGCGCCTCAACGGCGTCACGGGGGCCACGAAGATCGGCTCCCAGATCGCCACGGCGAAGGCGACCCTGGCGGGCAGGCAGCCGGACAGGCCCGTCGTCACGCCCGGCACCGGGCCCGCGCCGTACCTGCCGCTGGACGCCTTCGGCATCGCGCCGACGCCGATCGGCGACGAGCAGGCGCTCAACTTCACCGTCCCGGCGTTCACGTACGCCGGGCGGACCTACACCCGGATCGGCGTCGTCTCCGACGGCTACACGGTCGCGGGAGGCACCTCGGGCTCCGGTGACATCGAGCCCGTCCCGCAGACCCTGCCCGACCCGGCGGCTCCCAACAACGTGCTCGCCCCCTACTGGACCGACCTGGACGGCACCGGCGCGCCCGGCGTCTACGTCGCGACCCTCACCGACGGCGTCGACGACTGGCTCGTCGTCGAGTGGCGGGTCAACCTCTACGGCACCACCGATGCCAAGGTGTTCCAGCAGTGGATCGGGCTCAACGGCACCGAGGACATCACCTACACCTACGACCCGGAGCGGCTGCCCGGTGACACCCCGGCGGGCTACGGCCTGACCGTGGGCGCCGAGAACACCGAGGGCACGGCCGGAACGCAGATCAGCGGCCCGCCGACCCAGGACCTCCGGGTGAACAGCACGCCCGGCGCCCCGGGCGGCACCCTCACCTACACGATGAAGGTCAAGGGGGTCGCGACAGGGGTCGGCACGGTGACCACCGGCACCTCGACACCCGAGGTGGAGGGCCTCACCATCGAGGTCGACAAGCTAACCGTCCGTTGACGCGCTTCCCGGCCTGAAGGCCCGGGGATTCAGCCCGTGCCGCATCGCGCGGCACCCCTGAGGCTTCCTGCTTCGCCGACCCGCGCCACCTCAAGCGGTGGTCTCACCGGGTCTCCACAGGCGTTTAGCCTGTCCGCCCGTCCGGCGGCCAGGATGTTGAGCGCCGCGTTGACGTCCCGGTCGTGGACCACGCCACACGGGCAGGTCCACGACCGGACGTTCAACGGCATGGACGCGGCGAGGGCGCCGCATGCCGAACATAGCTTCGACGACGGGAACCAGCGGTCGATCTTCGCGAAGGTCCGCCCGTACCGGGCGGCCTTGTACTCCAGCATGACCGCGAACTGCGACCAGCCCACGTCATGGACGCTCCTGGCCAGCTTCGTGCGCGCCAGGCCCTTCACTGACAGGTTCTCCACGTAGATCGCTTGGTTGTCACGGATCAACGCGGTGGAGAGCTTGTGAGCGAAGTCCCGGCGCGCGTCGGCCACCCGGGCGTGCGCCCTGGCGACCTTCAACTTGGCCTTCTTGCGGTTGTTCGACCCCCTCGCCTTGCGGCTGAGGGCCTTTTGCGCCTTGCGGAGCTTCTTCGCCGCCCGGCGCAGAAGCCGGGGATTGTCGATCTTCCGGCCGTCGGAGGTGACCGCGAAGCGCGTCAGTCCCAGGTCGATGCCGACCTCGGCTGCGGCCTGGGGAAGCCGTTCGTCGGCCGTCTCCACGACGAAACTCGCGAAGTACCTCCCCGCCGCGTCCTTGACCACGGTCACCGATGACGGCTCCGACGGCAGGCTGCGTGACCAGCGCACCGGCACCTCCCCGATCTTCGGCAGGCGCAATTTCCCGCCCGCCGTGACAGTGAACCGGGCGTTGCGGGTGAAGCGAACCGCCTGCCGGTTGTCCTTCTTCGACCGGAACCGGGGCGGCGCGACCTTCGGACCCTTCCGCTTACCAGTGATCGAGGCGAAGAAGGTGCGGTAAGCGGCGTTCAGGTCGGCGAGCGCCTGCTGGAGCAGGACGGCGGAGACCTCGCCCAGCCATGCCCGTTCGGGCGTCTTCTTCGCCTCGGTGATGACCCTCTTCGACAACTCCCCATCCGAGACGTACGGCAGGCCCGCCTCACGCGCCGTCTGGCGTGCGCGCAGCCCGTCGTTGAACACCACGCGGGCGCACCCGAACACCCGCGCCAGCGCCTGGCGCTGGGCGGCGTCCGGGGAGAGCCGGTACCGGTAACGCAGCCGCACGGCCATCATCGTGCCACCCGACCATGACCGGGCGTAGGGAAATCCGGGCGATCCGTGAACACATCATCGAACGCAGGCGGCCGGCCCTTCACCGTCCTGGCGCCCTACGCCCGATGGACCGAGCGGCAAAACCGGGAAGGTCAGGACACGCTCACGCCCTGGCGGGCACTCCCGCGCGGGCCTTCACCTCCGGCCCGAGGCCGGAGCACCGACCCGCATTTCGGTAGCGGCACGCGACGGCGGTCCGTGGGGCCCGGCACCCGGTGCCAGGCCCCACCGGCGTCCGGCGGGCGTCCCCGCCGGGCGCCCGCGCGAGGACTCGTCCGGCGACGCGGCGGGCCGGGCGGGACGGGCGGGACGGGAGCCGGGCGGAGCCGTTCAGCGGTGGAGGTAGTCCACCAGGTACGCCTTCTCGGTCTCCAGCGCCTCGATGGCGCTCTTGACCACGTCACCGATGCTGACGATCCCGGCGAGCCGGTCGTCCACCACCACCGGCACGTGCCGGATGCGGTGCGTGGTCATGGTCTGGCGCAGGTCCTCCACCTTGACGCCGGGGCCGCAGGTGCGGACCTCGGTGGTCATGATGGCCGACACGGGCGCGTCCAGCACGGCGGCGCCGCGGTCGTTGAGGCCGCGGACCACGTCGCGCTCGGAGACGATGCCGCTGATCGAGGAGCCGTCGTCGGAGACCACCGCGGCGCCGATGTTGTTGTCGGCCAGTACGGCCAGCAGCTCCGTCACCGTCGCGCGGGGGCGGACGGTGACCACGTGGTTTCCCTTTTTGGCGAGGAGCGCACCGATGAGCATCGAGACCACCTGGGTGTGCGGGCTGGGTGGGGGTGTCTGTTTCCTGCCCGGCGGGCTTCCGGGCTAAGCCTCCGCCCGTGCCCTGTCCCGGTGGCGGGACCGTCCGTCACGGCCGCCGGGGACCGGTGCCTCGTGACACGGGGCCGACGTGTCACGACGCGGGGCCGGCGTGTCACGACGCGGGGCCGGTGTGTCACGGTGCGGGCAGCAGCCGGACGGCGTCGAGGGCCAGAGCCAGTTCCACGATGTCCAGCGGGCGGGTCAGTGAGCGCCCGGTGAGCTGCTCGATGCGCCGGATGCGGTTGAAGACGGTGTTGCGGTGGCAGTACAGCCGCCCGGCGGCGCGCACCGCCGAGCCCTCGCAGCGCAGCCACGCCTCAAGGGTGCCGAGCAGGACCTCCCGGTCACCCGGGTCGAGGGCGAGCAGGGGCCGCAGGACGGCCGCGCTGAGGTGCCCCGCCAGCTCGGGCTGGCTCACCACCAGGGCCGCCGGCAGCCGGTCCTCCAGCCTGGCCACCTGCGGCCCCTCCCCCGCGCAGGTCCGCAGGGCCACCTCGGCGAGGCGGCGGGCTCTGCCCAGCTCGGCCAGGCCCTCCACCACCGGGCTGATCCCGGCGTGCCCGGCGACGTGGGGCTCCAGCCCGCGGATCAAGTCGCCGGCCTGCGCGTCGTGCAGCAGGACGACGGCGACCTCGTGGTCCGAGCGCATCCGCCACAGCAGCCGCATGGTCCCCAGCACGGCCGGCCGGGGGGCGTCGCGCCCGTGGCCCTGGCGTCCCGGCGGCCGGGTGACGACCACGGCGTAGCGGGCGAGCTCCGGCACGTCGAGCGCGGCGGCGGCGCTGCGGACCAGGGCGGCGTCGGCCCGGTCCTCCAGGAGGGCGTCGAGCAGCGCCTGGACCCGCTCCGCCGTACGGCCGCACATCTCAGCCTCGCGGCGGCGGTAGGCGTCGGCCGCGGCGACCGCCTGGCGGTCGATGGCGTGCCAGAACCGGGTGGCGCCGCGGACGAGCACCGGCAGGCTCTCCGGCTCCTCGCCGGCGACGACCTCGATGAGGCCCTCCCACACCACCTGGGCGGAGACCCGGTAGCTGCGCAGCAGCGAGTCCATGGGCAGCCCCTGCTCGGCGCGGCACCGGGCGGTCGCCTCGGCCTGGGCGACGTCGCGGCGTTCCTCGCGGGGCAGCAGGATCGCGCCGATCCCGTGCCGCATGGCGTCGTGGACGCTCTGCCAGTGGTCGTCGGCGGGCACCAGCCGGCGGTACGCCTCGTCGGTGTCGCGCGTCCTGGCGACGAGCTCGTCGGTGAGCTCGGAGAGGCGTCGCAGCAGCGGTCGGGCGGCCAGGGACATGATCCGGCCGACCTCGGCGTCCACGGCTCCGCGTGTCCCCATCTGTCAATCGTGTCAGGCCCCGCCGTTGCGGAACAAGATTCTGTCCCGTTTGTGATCCGTCGCTGTGCAGGCGCACAACCTCCACCCACCGCGTGTGGGCGCGAGCCCCGACTTCACCCGGGCCTATGGACGGCCGGCGGGCCGCCTGGGTTGGGTGCGTTCATCGGCTGTCAGGAGGCCAGGGGAGGCAACGCATGGAGGCCCGCCGTCAGGAGGCGCGCACGGACGCCCACGATTCCCCGCCACCGGCGGAGTCCCCGGAGCCCTCGGAGCCCGCGCGACCCGCAGGACCCGTGAAAACCGCGGAGGCCGCCGAACCCCCGGAGGCCGCGGAGCCCGCGGAGGCCGGGCTGGTCGTCAGGGACCTGGCGGTGGGCTACGGCCCGGTGACGGCCCTGCGCGGCGTCTCACTGGAGGTGCCCCGCGGCTCGGTCGTGGCGGTGCTCGGCGGCAACGGCGCCGGCAAGTCGACCCTGCTGCGCGCCGTCTCCGGCACCCTCCGTTTCCACCGGGGCGGGATCGCGGCGGGTGAGATCTCCTTCGGCGGGAGGAGGCTGTCCGGCGCGGACCCCTCGGCGGTCGTGGCGTGCGGGGTCGTCCAGGTACCCGAGGGGCGGCGGATCTTCGCGCGGATGACCGTGGCGGAGAACCTGCGGGCCGGCGCGCTCGGCGCACGCGGCGCGCGCGGCCGCCGGGCCGCGGCCGAGGCCAGGGACCGGGTGCTGACGCTCTTCCCCGTGCTGGCCGAGCGCGCCCGGCAGCGCGCGGGCCTGCTGTCCGGGGGCGAGCAGCAGATGCTGGCCATCGGCCGGGCGCTGATGGCCAGGCCGGTGATGCTGCTGCTCGACGAGCCGACCCTGGGGCTGGCGCCGATGGCGGCGGCGCGGATCGCCGCCACCGTCCGCGAGATCAACGCGCAGGGGACGACGGTTCTCCTGGTGGAGCAGAACGCCGCCCTGGCCCTGTCGCTCGCCCGCCACGCCTACGTGCTGGAGGTCGGCGAGGTGGCCCTGTCCGGTCCCGCAGCCGAGTTGGCCGCGAGCGACGAGGTGCGCCGCCGCTACCTGGGGATCGGCGACGACCCCGCCGCCCCGGCCGGCGGAGCCCCCGCGGCCCGGCCCGCCCTGGCCAGGTGGCCGGGATGACCCTCGACGCGTCCCGGCGACCCTTCGGAGAGCACCCGTGAGCGATACATACCAACCGGACGGTACGGTCCTGCCTCTCGGGACCCGGTCCTCCCCCGCCGAAGCCCCCGGCTCCCACGGGGGCGCCAGGGGCGCCGAGGGCATCGCCGGCCGCGGGGACGGCGGCCCGCCCGTGCGGCTCGCCGTACGCGACCTCACCGTGCGGTTCGCCGGGCTCACCGCGCTCGACGCGGTCGGATTCACCGTCGAGCCCGGAAGCGTCCACGCGGTCATCGGCCCCAACGGGGCGGGCAAGTCGACCTGCTTCAACGTGCTGTCCGGGGCCTACCGGGCCACCTCGGGCAGCGTGCGGTTCGGCGACGCGGAGCTGACCGTCCTGCCGCCGCACCGCATCGCGGCCCTGGGCGTGGCGCGGACGTTCCAGAACATCGCCCTGTCTCCCCGTCTGCCGGTGCGGGACAACCTCATGCTCGGCAGGCACCGGCTGACCCGCGCCGGGTTCCTGTCGTGCGGGCTGCGGCTGCCGTCCGCCCGGCGGGAGGCCGCCCGTCACGGCGAGCGGGTCGAGGAGATCGCCGCCTTCGTCAGCCTCACCGGCCTGCTCGCCACACCGGTCGGGCTCCTGCCGTACGGCGTGCGGAAGCGGGTCGAGCTGGCCCGTGCCCTGTGCATGGAGCCGCGGCTGCTGCTGCTCGACGAGCCGGTGGCCGGCATGACCGGCGGCGAGCGGCGCGACATGGCCGGGCTGATCGCCGCCGTCCGGGAGAGCCTCGGCATCTCGATCCTGCTGGTGGAACACGACATGGGGATGGTCATGCGGCTCGCGGACACCGTCACGGTCCTGGACTTCGGCCGGCGCATCGCGCACGGACCTCCGGAGGAGGTCCAGTCCGACCCCGGAGTCGTCCGGGCCTACCTGGGCACGGCGGGCCCGGACGAGGCGGCGGGCCGGAACGGGGCGGTGGACCCGGGCGGGAAGCCGGACGGGGAACCGGGCCGAAGCGGGGAAGCGGGCCCGGACGGGGAGGACGCCCCGTGACCACCTTCCTGGAGCTGCTGGTGAACGGGGTCTCCATCGGCGCGGTGTACGCGCTGATAGCCCTCGGATTCGTGATCATCTTCAGGGCGACCGAGGTGGTGAACTTCGCCCACGCCTCACTGCTGCTGGCCGGCGGCTACGTCGTCGCGCGGCTGCACCCGTCGGTCGGTTTCTGGGCCGCGCTGGCGGCCGGCGTCGCGGCCGCGGCCGCCGTCGGGGCCCTGGTCGAGTTCCTGATCATCCGCCGGGCGAACACGGCCTCCCACGGCGTCCTCGCCATCGTGACGATCGGCGTGGACATCGTGCTGACGACCGAGCTGACCCGGCGGATCGGCACCGACGTGCTCGCCCTGGGCGACCCGTGGCGTGACCGGGTGGTGCGCCTGGGGTCCGTCAGCGTCGCCGAGACCCGCCTCGTCGCGCTGGCCGTCGCGGCGGCCCTCATCGCCGCGTTCCTGCTCGCGTTCCGGCACACCGGCTGGGGGGTGGCCATGCGCGCCACCGCCGAGGACGCCGAGGCCGCCGCGCTGATGGGCGTGCGGCGCGGGCGGGTGTCGATGGGCGCCTGGGCGGTCGCCGGGGCCCTCGCCGCCGTCGCGGCCCTGTTCCTGTGCGTGTTCCCCACGCCGGGGCTGGACCGCGGCACCGCCTTCGCCGCCATGAAGGCGTTCCCCGCGGCGATCCTCGGCGGCCTGGACTCGACCACCGGGGCGCTGGCGGGCGGCCTGGTCATCGGGGTGACCGAGACCCTGGTGACCGGCTACCAGAACGACCTGGCCTTCCTCGGCCGGGGCGCCGGTGACGTCGCGCCGTTCCTGGTGATGGTCGTGGTGCTGCTCATCCGCCCCGCGGGGCTGTTCGGGACGAAGGAGCCGGCGCGTGTCTGACAGGCTCACCGAGGACAGGTCCACCGGGAACGGACTCGCCGGGGACGGACGCACCGGGGCGCTCACCCGCGGGCTCACCGGGAACGGTCTCGCCAGGGTCCTCACCCGGTCGGCGGCGGTCGCCGTCGCGGTCGCCGTGCCGTTCTACCTGGAGGGCTTCTGGCTCCAGGCGGGGCTGTTCGCGATGTCGGCGGCCGTCGGGGCGATCGGCCTCAACCTGCTGACCGGCGCGACCGGCCAGCTTTCCATGGGCCACGCGTTCTTCCTGGCGGTCGGCGCCTACTGCTACGTCCATCTCTCCGCCGAGCCGGAGGACGGCCTGGGCGGGCTAGGCGGGCTGGGCCTGCCCACCCCGCTGGCGGCGGTGCTGGCGGTGCTCGCCGCGGGCGTCGCGGGCGGGGTGTTCAGCCCCATCGCCGGCCGCCTGAAGGGCGCCTACCTCGGCATCGCCACGCTCGCCCTGATCTTCCTCGGCCAGCACGTCCTGTTCAACGCCACCCCCGTGACGGGCGGCTACAACGGCCGCCCGGTGCCGCCCATGGAACTGTTCGGTTTCGTCTTCGCCGACTCCCCGGCCCTCGTCGTCGCCCGGGTGCCGTTCGGGGCGCTGGAGCGGCTGTGGTTCCTCGGGCTGGCCGTACTGGTCTGCGCGGCCGTCTTCGCCCGGGGGGTGCTGGCCGGGCGGCCGGGCCGGGCCATGAACACCATCCGCGACCACGAGATCGCGGCCGGGGTGATGGGCGTGCCGGTGGCCCGCTACCGCGCGGGCGTGTTCGTGCTGTCGTCGATGTACGGCGGGCTGGCCGGGGTGCTGCTCGCCCTGGCCTTCCAGCGGACGGTGCCGGAGTACTTCGGCATCCTGCTCTCCCTCGACTACCTCGCCATGATCGTCATCGGCGGACTCGGGTCGGTCGCGGGGGCGGTGGCCGGCGCCGTCTTCGTCTCGATGCTGCCCCAGTTGCTGACCCGATACGGCGATTCCCTGCCGCTGGTCGCCGAGCCCGGTTCCGGTGGGATCTCCCCCGCCGAGGCCGCCCGGATCCTGTACGGCGCCGCGGTCGTCGCGGTCGTGCTGTTCCTGCCGGGCGGACTGCTGGGCCTGGCGGGCCGGCTGCGCCCCCGCTTGGCCCGCCGCACCTCCCCGGCCCGCCGCACCTCCCCCGTTCGCCGTACCTCCCCGGCAGGCCCGGCGGACCCGGACCCGGACCGCCGGGCCGTACCCGCCGCGGAGACCGGGCGGGCCGGGAAGCCGGAGAAGTCCGGCAAGACCTCGTTGAATCCGTCCCCCGATGACTAGGAGCCGACGTTGCCCTCCACCCTCCCCTCAGCTCCCCCGCCGGGCCGCGCGGGCACGCCCGCGGCCCCGGCCCGGCGGATCGCGGCGCTCGCCGTCCTCGTCCTGGCCCTCGCACCCGCGGTCGCCTCGTGCGCGAGCGGGAAGGCCACCGGCGGCGGTCCGGCCGTCGGCGGCGACGGGGTGAAGACAGGTCCCGGCGTCACGGCGGACACGATCACGGTCGGCGTCATGACCGACCTGACCGGCCCCTACGCCTCCTTCGGCAAGAGCCTGACCCAGGCACAGCAGCTGTACTTCGAGCAGGTCAACGCGGCGGGCGGGGTGTGCGGCCGGAAGATCCAGGCCATGGTGCGCGACCACGGCTACGACGTGCAGAAGGCCGTGACCGCCTACACCGAGATCGCCCCGAGGTCGGTGGCGATCGCCCACTTCATCGGCTCTCCCATGGTCGTGGCCCTCAAACAGCGCATCGAGGCCGACCAGATGTTCACCGTCCCGATGGCCTGGGCCACCGGGCTGCTGGGGAGCAGGCCCATCCAGGTGACCGCCACCACCTACGACATCGACATGATCAACGGGGTGGACTTCCTGGTCAGGAAGAAGGGGATCAAGAAGGGGGACAGGATCGGCCACCTGTACTTCGAGGGGGACTACGGCGAGAGCGCGCTGAACGGCTCCAGGTACGCCGCGGAGAAACTCGGCCTGGAGATCGTCGAACAGAAGATCAAGGCGACCGACCAGGACATGAGCGCCCAGGTCGCCGCCTTCAAGGCCGAGGACGTCAAGGCGGTGCTGGTGTCGGTCGGCCCCCGGCAGACCGCCTCCCTCGTGGGCGTCTCGCTGGCCAGGGGCATGGACGTGCCGTTCGTCGGCAGCAACTCCGCCTACTCCCCGCAACTGCTGACCACCCCGGCCGGGCCCGCGCTGCTGAAGGACTTCTACGTCATGACCGGCGGCGCCCCGATCAGCTCCCCGCTGCCCGCGATGAAGAGGCTCGCCGCCGACTACCGGGCCAGATATCCGGAGCAGGCCATCGACAGCGGCGTGGCCACCGGTTACTCCGCCGCCGCGATGGTCGGCGACGCGCTGCGGGAGGCGTGCGCGGCCAAGGACCTGAGCCGCGCCGGCGTCGTGGCCGCGCACCGCACCCGGTCCTCCTGGGGCGGCGAGTACGGCGTGCCGATGGACTTCACGGTGTTCGACCGGCCCGCCTCCCGCGCGTCGTTCGTCACCAGGCCGGACAGGGACGCGATCGGCGGCGCCGTGGTGTTCGAGGAGGCGGCGGTGTCGGACCTGGCGAAGGAGTACCGGGTACCGGTCGGCTGACCGTTCACACGAAGCGGGTCACCGGCCGGACGGCCTGGCGAAGCGAGGACCGGCCGCCCGGTCGGGTGGGAATCGTCGGGTGGCGGCCGGCCGGACGGCCCGCGTCCCCGCATCGGGGATGCGGGCCGCACCTCCCGGCGGTAGCGTGTGAAATACCACAAGCCTTCGCCCCGGGGATCCGATGACCGACAAGCTGAACACCGGCAGCCATGACCTGCCGGTCTCCGACGCACTCGCCGAGTTCATGACGACCGGCTGGGCCGACAGCCGCCGCGACGACGTGGCGGCGCTGCCGGTGGCCGCCTACACGGCCAAGCGGCGCGCCGCGCTCGCGGCGCGGTTCCCCGGCGAGCGCCTCGTCATCCCGTCCGGCACGCTCAAGGTCCGCAGCAACGACAGCGACTACCGGTTCCGCCCGCACAGCGCGTTCACCTACCTCACCGGCGACCAGGAGCCCGACGACGTCCTGGTGATCGACCCGTCCGGGGAGGCGACGCTGTTCCTGCGCCCCCGCTCGCCGCGCTCGGCCCCCGGGACGGCCGGGCAGGAGTTCTACCGCGACCGCCGCTACGGGGAGTTCTGGGTGGGCCGCCGCCCCGACCTCGCCGAGGCCGAGGCGCTCTACCTCCTCGACTGCGCGCCGATCGACCGCCTGGACGACGCGCTCGGCGGCCCGGCGCGGGTGCTGCGCGGGGTGGACGCCTCGGTGGACGCCCGGGTCGCCCCGCACGACGGGGACGCGGAGCTGGAGGCGTTCCTTTCGGAGATGCGGCTGATCAAGGACGAGTGGGAGGTCGCCGAGCTGCAGTTCTCGGTGGACGCGACCGTGCGCGGCTTCGAGGACGTCGTCCGGGCGCTGCCCGCGGCGCTGGCCCACCGGCGCGGCGAGCGCTACCTGGAGGGGGTCTTCGGCCTGCGGGCCCGCCTGGAGGGCAACGCGGTCGGTTACGAGAGCATCGTCGCCTCCGGCGCCCACGCGTGCGTGCTGCACTGGATCCGCAACGACGGCCGGCTGAACCCCGACGACCTGCTGCTGCTCGACGCGGGCGTGGAGACCGACGGCCTCTACACCGCCGACGTCACCCGGACCATGCCGATCTCCGGACGGTTCAGCCCGGTCCAGCGGCAGGTCTACGAGCTGGTCTACGAGGCTCAGAGCGCGGCGATCGACGCGCTGCGGCCCGGGGCGCGGTTCCGCGACTTCCACCGGACGGCCATGCGGGTCATCGCCGAGGGGCTGCGCGACTGGGGCGTGCTGAAGATCAGCGCGGACGAGGCCATGGAGACCGGCAGCGGCCTGTACCGCCGCTACACGCTGTGCAGCAGCGGCCACATGCTCGGCATGGACGTCCACGACTGCGCCAGGGCCCGCGCGGAGGTCTATCTGGACGGCGTGCTGGAGGAGGGTCAGGTGCTCACCGTCGAGCCCGGCCTCTACCTGCAGCCGGACGACCTGACGCTGCCGCCGGAGCTGCGGGGCATCGGCGTGCGGATCGAGGACGACCTCGTCATCACCGCCGACGGCGCCCGCCTGATGTCGGCCGGACTGCCCCGTCACCCCGACGAGGTCGAGGGCTGGATGGCCGCACTCTCCGCCTGACCGCCCGCCGTACGACGATCTCCGTACGGCGGGCCCAGGCGGCGTCCGTACGGCGCACCCGGGCGGCGGCGTCCGTACGGCGTGCCCTGACCGGCGGCGTGCCCAGGCATCGGCGTCCGGGCGGCGTGCCCAGAGGGCGGCGTCCGGGCGATGAGGAACCATGATTGCCCGGCCGAGGCGCACAAAACGTACCAAATTAGGACGGTACGTGACGTGCCGGGCACGCTCCGCCAGGGAAGACTTGCCGTGGAGGGCCGCCGTACGGGGGCCCGGAGGCGATACGGCGAGCCCCGCCGCCCGCCGGTCGCCGCACCGCCGCGATCGGGAGCAGGGCCGCCGTGATCAGGAGCAGCAGTTGAGCCAGGCGCCTCGGCAGCCGGGCGAGGGGGCTGCTCCCCGGGGGGCGGGCCCGGACCGCGGCGGGACCCCCGACCACGGCGGGGCTCCCGACCACGGCGAAGCTCCCGACCACGGCGAAGCTCCCGACCACGGCGAAGCCCCCGGCCGCAGCGGAGCTCCCGGCCACGGCGAAGCTCCCGGTCACGGCGAAGCTCCCGGCGGCGACCTGGCCTTCGGCGACGGGGGACCCCCCACCCAGCCGAGCCCTGAGGCCAGGCCCGGCGGTACGGACCCGGGACACCCGGCCGCCCGTCACGCGACCGCGGCCCGAGCGGGTCCGCACCGGTCGGGCGCCGACCCGGACCGGATGGAACCGGACATCGGTCCGGTCCGGATGGAGCCGGACCGGGCGAGCCCCGATCCGGGCCGGGCGGACGCGGGCACGGCGGTTCCGCACCGGGCGGACGCGGGTCCGGCGGTTCCGGGTGGGACGGCCGCGGCCCGGGTGGGCAGGGGTCCGGTGGCCTCGGGCCGGGTGACCGCCGGCCGGGCCGGTGTCATCGCGGCGGCGGCCGTGGCGGGGATGCTCGCGGCCACCGTGACGGCCGCGCTCCAGTGGAGGACCGCCGACCGGCTCCGGCAGGAGGACTCCGAGCGCGCGGCGGTGGCGGCGCGGGCGCGCGAGTTCGCCGTGGCGCTGCAGACCTACGACTACGCGGACCTGCGGGCCTGCCGCGACCGGGTCCGCGCCGTGTCCAGCGAGCGGTTCGAGAGGACCTACGACGAGGTCTTCGCGAGGCTCAGGGACGCGATCATCTCGCTGCGGGCGCGCTCGGCCGCCTCGGTGCGGGACGTCTACGTCTCCGGGGTCACCCCGGAACGGGCGAGGGCGGTCACCGTGGTGGACTCCACGGTGACCAGCACCGCGGGCACCCGGCGGCTCCTGGGCACCTACATGCGGCTCGACCTGGTCAGGGCGGGCGGGCGCTGGGAGGTCGACGGCACGACGGTCATGGGCGCGGCCGACGAGCTGGTCACCGACCCCCAGGGCCGGATCGTGACGCCGTCCCCCGGCCCTTCCGGGAACGCCCCGGGGGACGACTCCGCGGACGACTCCGGAGAGGACGAGTAGGACCCGGGTCCCGCCTCAGGAGTCACGGCCCGCCACCCGGTGGTGGCCGCGGGACGGCCTGCCCGGGGTGGGGTCGAGGAAGACGTGCGAGATCGACGGGAAGCGCTCCCGGAGCCGCTCCTCCACCCGGTCGGCGGCCCGCTCCAGGGCGGCCCCCGTGGTCTCGTCGAGGAAGTCGACGCGGGCGGCGACCATCACCTCGCCCGGCCCGAGCATCATGGTCAGCAGCTCCACCACGTTCTCGATCTCGGGCTGGGCGAGCATCTCCCGCTCGATCTCCTTCCTGATCCGCTCGGGCGCGGCCTGGCCCATCAGCAGGGAGGCGTTGGCGTAGATGAGGTGGGCGGCGACGCCCAGCAGCAGCAGGCCGATGGCCACCGAGGCGATGCCGTCCCACACGGGGTCGCCGGTCATCTCGTAGGCCAGCAGGCCGCAGGCGGCGATCACCAGGCCCGCCAGCGCGGCGGCGTCCTCGAAGAGCACGGCCTTGACAGCGGTGTCGGAGGTCCGGGCGACGTAGCGCTGCGGGGTGACCCTGACCCGGGCGGCCTCCGAGCGCACCTGCGACAGCGCCTTGAAGAAGGAGACCGACTCGATCACGAACGAGATCACGAGGACGGCGTAGGAGACCCGCAGGTCGGCGAGTTCCTCGCCGTTGATGATCTCCTGCACGCCGTGGGTGATCGAGAAGCCGGCGCCGCCGATGAGGGTGGCGAAGGCCGCCATCAGCGCCCAGAAGAACCCCGCCATGCCGTGCCCGAACGGATGGCGGACGTCCGGAGGACTGCCGGCCCGGCGGACCGCGACGAACAGCAGCGCCTCGGTGACCGTGTCGGCGGCGGAGTGCGCGGCCTCGGACATCATCGCCGCCGAGGAGCTCATCAGGCCGGCGACCAGCTTGGCGATGGCGATCGCGAGGTTGGCGAGACCGGCCACGACGACGGTGCCGAGGCTCTCCGAGCCGGGCTTCTCCTGGCCGTCCTTGTCCGCTTCGGGATCGTTCACTGGAATCTCCGCTGTCTGGCCACTGTACGCCCGGTGTCTCGTTCCTCCCAGCCGGAGGGCGAAACCTCGCAGGCCGGGGGTGGAACCGCCGGGAATAGTTGAAACTTCACCCATGTTGCGGAGAAAAAAGGGACACAAGCCGCTTAGGAGTACATATGTCACTCACCCTCTCCCCCGAAGCACAGGCCCTCCTCTTCCGCGACGCCCGTACGGCGAACACCTTCAGCGACGAGCCGGTCACCGAGGAGCAGGTGCGGGCGATCTACGACCTGGTGAAGTACGCCCCGACCGCCATGAACGGCCAGCCCCTCCGCATCGTCCTGGTGCGCTCCGCCGAGGCCCGGGATCGCCTGGTGTCCCTGATGGCCCCCGGCAACCAGGCGAAGACCGCCGCCGCCCCGCTGGTCGCCATCCTCGCCGCCGACCTGGACTTCCACGAGGAGCTGCCGAAGGTCTTCCCGCACGCGACGGGCGCCAGGGAGCGGTTCGCGGCCGACGAGGCGAGCCGTGCCCGCACCGCCACGTTCAACGCGGCCCTGCAGGTCGGCTACTTCATCCTCGGGGTCCGCGCCGCGGGCCTGGCCGCCGGGCCGATGGCCGGCTACGACGCCGACGGCATCGACAAGGAGTTCCTCGACGACGCCCACACCGTCATGGCGGTGGTCAACATCGGCAGGCCCGGGGAGAACGCCTGGTTCGACCGCCTTCCCCGCCTCCCCTACGACGAGGTCGTCACCACCGTCTGAGAACCGCCCGCCCGCGAGCCGCCCGCCTGCGGACCGCCCGCCCGTGAACCGCCCGCCTGCGGACCGCCCGCCCGTGAACCGCCCGCCCGTGAACCGCCCGGAGGATGGAACCGTACGGAAGACGGGACCGTACGGAAGACGGGACCGTACGGAAGACGGGACCCCGTACGGAAGACGCCCGCCCCGCCGGTGTGGCGCGTTCCCGGCCCGGGGAAAGGGCGTTCCACCGTTTTCCGGTAAGTTCTGATCCATGGACGGGGAGCGGAACCGACACGGCGGGCGCGGGCACGGCGGGCGCCTCGCCCGGGCCGTCCCGTGTGGCGGGGAGAGAAGGTGAGCGACCGGTGAACGACGAGGAGACCCGCTGGCTCAGCTCCATGGAGCAGCGCGCCTGGCGCGCCTACCTCGACGCCTACCGGCTCCTGGAGCACCGCCTCGATCGCGAGCTGCAGTCCTTCGGGCTGTCCATCAACGACTACCAGATCCTGGTCAACCTGTCGGAGAGCCCCGAGCACCGGATGCGCATGAGCGACCTCGCGAGCGCGACGATCCAGTCCCGCAGCCGCCTCTCCCACCAGATCTCCCGGATGGAGGCGGCCGGGCTGGTCACCCGGGAGAACTGCGCCGACGACCGGCGCGGCACCTTCGCCGTGCTGACCGAGCACGGCTGGGCCACCATCCAGAAGGTCGCCCCGCACCACGTGGCCAGCGTTCGGCGGCACTTCATCGACCTGCTCACCGACGACCAGCTGCACGCGCTGGAGTCCGCCTACGCCCCGGTGGTCGAGCACCTCAAGAGCCTGCGGACGGCGAGCGGAGGCTGACGGGCCCCGGTGCCCTCCCGGGACCGGTCCTTCCGGGGCGGGTGTCGGTGAGACCGCTGTCACCGGGTACACGCGATCGCGTCAGCCCGATTCAGGCATTCATCACGCGACAGGGATGATCAGCGGCGTCGACGGCCTGGGTCCTGGTCAGCGGGCGCAGCGGCGACGGCTTCGGTGCCGGGCCGGGCTGGACCGGGCTGGACGTGAACACCCAAGGTGCGCGGGTTCCGGTGGCCGGACAGGGCCATGAGCACGGAGGCCGGCCGGCCGTCCTCGGCGTTGAGGATGCTTTCCCGCCGGGTCGCCTCGATGTCCGCGCCGGAAATCGGCGTGAAGAAAACCTGCCGAGCGGCGAACACTGGGCGACAGTCGCCTTCGGAAGGACGCCATGGCTGCACCACCTGACGCCAACGATGTGATGGAAGACGTCACCGTGGTCGAGCGGTCGCTGGACGATCCCGAGCTTTTCTCCCTCCTGTACGACCGGTACTTCACGGAGATCTACCGTTATCTGGCCGCCCGGCTCGGCGGCGAGCAGGCCGAGGACCTGGTCGCGGACTCCTTCCTGCTCGCGTTCGACGGCAGACGCGACTTCGACCCGCGGCGGGGCTCCGTACGGTCATGGTTGTTCGGCATCGCCACGAACATCGTGGCCCGGCACCGCCGCAGGGAGGGGCGCCGCCTGAACGCGCTCAGCAAGATCGCGGCTGAGGACTCCTCCGACGGGCACGAGGACCGGGTGACCTCGCAGCTCGCGGCGCAGGCCAGCAGGCCGGAGCTCGTACGGGGGCTGAAAGGCCTGGCGAAGGGCGATCGCGACGTGGTGTTCCTGTTCGTGTTCGGCCGGCTGGGCTACGAGGAGATCGCCACGGCCCTGGGCATACCGGTGGGGACCGTCGGGTCCCGGATCAACAGGGCGCGCAAGAAGCTGCGCAAGGCCCTGGGCGACGTCAACCCGATCGGGGAGTGGTGATGGACGAACTGAAGCTGATCGAGGCCGCGTTCGCGGAGCCCGATCCCACGCCGGAGGCGGCGGCGAAGGGGCGTGACCGCCTCCTCCGTCTGACCCGCGAGGCGCAGGCGTCACGGTCGGGCCGTCCACGCCGCAGGTGGTCCGCCGCGCTGCCGATCCGGCGCGTCGCCCTGGTCGGCGCCATGGCGCTGGTGCTCACCGGCGGCATCATCGTCACCCAGGTGAGTCTGGGCGGCTCCGACCCGCGTACCCCCGGGTACCTGATCGCAGCCCCTCCGGCCGACGCCAAGGCGCTGCTCACTCTGGCCGCGCGGGCCGCCGCCGGCCAACGCGACATAGTGCCGTCCCGCGGCCAGTACGTCCACACCAGGACGCTGGCCCAGCACAGTCTGTACACCAAGGACAGGCTGGGCACGACGCAGTACACCAGGGTGATGGTCGACGAGGAGCGCTGGGAGGCCGCCGACCTGGGCAAGCCCTGGCTGAGCCGCAGCCGGAACCTGTCGGGCACGGGACCGGCGCCCCGGAAGTACTGGGACCGCGGTGTCGAGGACATCGTGTCCGAGCCGGGGGCGTGTCCCGGCCGGCCGGCCTACGCGCGGCTGGGCGCCTGGCCGACGGACCCCGCCCAGGTACGCGCGAAGATCGTGGCCGACACGGGCGAGGAGCCGCTGCGCGTCTGGCACTCCCTCCAGAGCCTGGTCCGCGAGTCCGTGGTACGGCCCAGCCTGGGCGCCGCGCTGTACCGGGTCGCGGCTGGACTGGACGGCATCATGCTCGTCCACGACGCCGTGGACGCCGCCGGCCGCCCCGGCCTGGCCGTCGCCATGGACGAGGGCGACGGCACCCGGTCCGAGCTGATCTTCGATCGGACGACCTACCGCTACCTGGGCGAGCGCACGGTGAACACGAGGGACCGCGAGGTGAGGACGCCTTCCGGCGGTGAGTACACCGAGATGAAGGGCGTGGCGACCGGCACCGCGGTGCTCGCCGTCGATCTCGCCCCCGGCTTGCCCGAGGTGTCGCCGAAGGCGTCCCGCATGAAGATCCCCTGCTGAGACTTTTCCCCATCTGATCCGGCCGTTCCGGCCGTGAGTTCTGTTTCGCATGCCTTCGGATCGATCCGGCATGCCCTCAAGGAAGAAGGAGTACCTGCATGTTCATCGCCAAGGCGGTCGCGGTCACCCTGCTCGCCGGCTCGTTCGGCGGCCTCACCTCGCCGCCGTCGGGGGACGCCGCCGCGTACGAGAGGCAGACGCGGCTGGAGGCCGAGCGCGTCGCCTGCATGACGGAGCGGGGCCTGGACTACGTGGCCTCCCCGGAGCCCCGGCACGAGTGGCAGCCCGGGGAGCGGGAGCGGCTCGCGGGTGACCTGGAGGCACTGCGGGCGTACCGGGCCAAGTACGGCTTCGGCGTCTGGTCCCCGAACGTCCATCCGAAGGACAGGGTCGTCAACCCCGTCCAGCACGAGAACCCGAACGACAAGACGCTGATGGCGCTCTCGGCCGGCGAGCTGAAGAAGTGGCGCGCCGCCGACGAGTCCTGCTTCTCCCAGGCGGTCAAGGAGGTGCTGGGCAAGTCCGTCACCTCCCAGGAGGACTACTACGACCGGCTCGAAGCGGCGGTGCGGAAGTCGTTGAGCGTCCTCGACCAGGACAAGGACCTCGTGCGGCTGGGTGAGCGGTTCGCCACGTGTCTGGGGGTCGGCGAGACCAGGCCGACCGCGCTGGACGGCCTGAGCCACACGAAGATCCTGCGGCAGGCTTCGGACGTCGCCAGGAAGACGTGGAAGGGTGAGCTGCCCGAGGCGCCCAAGGGCAGGACCGTCGTCTTCCGGCCGAACCTGAAGCCCGCGCAGGCCAGGCCGTACCTGGACAAGGAGATCAAGACGGCGCTGAAGGACCTGGAGTGCGGCAAGGACTTCTACCCCGCCTACTCTCCCAAGGCCATGGAGATCACGTCGCGGGTCTACCAGGAGTTCGGCCGGGAGGGCGCGGCCCAGGCGGTCCCGTCCCGGATCCACCGCAAGCTCGTCTGACGCGGCGCTCCGGGGTGCCGTTCGTGGCGCGCGAGCGGCACCCCCGCGACATCCGGCCGTCGCCCCGCCACCGACCGGCGATGGCCGCCTTCCCGCCGCGGGGTCGAGAACCGATGTCGACTCTCCGCACACCGACCATGAGAGAGCAGATGAGATCAATCCACGGAACCTTCGCCATGATCGTGGCGGTATCTGTGATCGCAGGCGGCACCACGAGCGCCGCGCAGGCGGCCGAGCCGGCGGCTCCCGTGACCGGGATGTCGGGCTCGGTGACGCTGCTGACCGGTGACCGGGTGACCGTCACGGCGAACGGTCACCGGATCGAGCCTGGGCCGGGCAGAAAAGAACGATTCGACGTTCAGCGCCGTCAGGGTCATCTTCACGTCATTCCGGAGGACGCCAAACGGCTGCTGGCCCAGGGCCTGCTGGATGAGCGCCTGTTCGACGTCACGCAGCTGCTCGCCTGGCGGTACGGCGACGCCTACAAGGCGCAGATACCGCTGATCGTCCAGGCCGCCGAGGGGAAGGCGGCACAGGCGCTCAGCGGAGCACCGAAGGTCAGGGAACTGGCCGGGATGGGACTGGCCACCACGAGCGTCTCCAAGGCGACGGCGGGCCAGACCTGGCAGAGCCTGGTCGGCGGCGCCCGATCACTGGCCGCGGGCAGGTCGAAGATCTGGCTGGACGGGAAGCGGCCCATCACCCTTGACCGGAGTGCCAAGCAGATCGGGGCCCCGCAGGCGTGGCAACAGGGGCTGACCGGAGCCGGTGTCACAGTCGCCGTGCTCGACTCCGGTTACGACGCCACCCATCCCGATCTCAAGGACGTGGTCACGCGGTCGCGGAACTTCTCCGACGAACCCGACGTCACCGATGGCATCGGCCACGGCACCCATGTCGCCTCCATCGTGGCCGGAGCCGGAGAGAGGTATCGGGGCGTCGCGCCGGGCGCGAAGATCGCGCTTGGCAAGGTCGGCGGAGAGTACGCCAGCGAATCGGCCATATTGGCGGGCATGGAATGGGCCACCGCCGAGGTCGAAGCGAAGATCATCAACATGAGCATCGGCGGTCCGGACACACCCGGCATCGATCCGCTGGAGCACGCCGTCAACACCCTGTCAGCGCGTACGGGAGCGCTGTTCGTCATCGCGGCGGGCAACGACGGGGCACCCGGCTCGGTCAGCAGCCCGGGCAGCGCCGATGCGGCACTCACGGTCGGCGCGGTCGACGGGTCCGACCGGATGGCCGAATTCTCCAGCCGCGGCCCCCGGCTGGGCGATCACGCGATCAAGCCCGAGGTGACCGCTCCCGGCGTCGGCATCATGGCGGCGGCCGCGCAGGGCACGGCGGACGGCCCGTACGTCGCCCACAGCGGCACCTCCATGGCGGCACCGCACGTCGCGGGCGCGGCGGCGATCCTCGCCCAGCGGCACCCGGACTGGAACGGCGAGCAGCTCAAGGCCGCGCTCATCGGCAGCGCCGCGCCACAGGCCGGCGCCACGCACTTCGACCAGGGCGCCGGGCGCGTCGACGTGGTCCGGGCGATCGGGCAGCAGGTGTACGCCGGTCCCGCGAACGTCGGCACGGTCTTCCGCTGGAACGGATCCGGCGAGCGGCAGGCGACCAGGGAGATCACCTACACCAACGCCGGCGACTCTCCGGTCACGCTGGACCTCACCGTGGACGGCGACGTGCTGAGCACCTCGGCACAGCGGGTCGAGGTGCCCGCCAAGGGCACGGCGTCGGTCACCGTGACGATCGACGCGACCGGCAGGCAGCCCGGTGACCACCCGGGCACCATCACGGCCCGATCGGGTGACCTTCTCGTCCGTACCGTCGCCACCGCGTACGTGGAGCCGGAAGCCTACGACGTGAGTATCAGCGCACTGGGCACCGACGGCCGGCCCGTCGACGCGGTCGGGGAGTTCTACAACGGCAAGGGCGAGAGTCTCCGGATGGTCCTTCGCGGCGCACCGGACACCTACCGGCTCCCCGCCGGCGAGTGGAGCCTGTACGTGGACATCTACGAAGGCACGCGCATCACGACCACGCACCTGCCGGTGAAGGTCGGCGAACAGGGCACGGAGATCGTCCTGGACACGCGCCGGGCCAAACCGATCAGGTTCACCCTGGACGAGCCCACGGCTGTCATCAGCGGGTGGACCGAGATGTGGGTGATCAACGGTTCGTGGTACCTCGGCTGGGCCGGAGGAAGGCCCGACCCCAGCGCGGTGTACTTCCTGCTCGGCTCCAAGCAGCCCGGACTGAAGTACGTCACCAGGATGCACTTCCACAAGAAGGGCGCCTCTCCCACCCCCGTCCGCTACGACCTGGTGGACGAACGACGCGACGGCATCCCCGAGGACCCCACGTACGCGGCGAGGGTGAAGGACCTCGACAAGGTGACCACGACCTTCCGAGGCGCCGGAACGGCCGCGAAGGGCGCCTACTTCGTGGCGACCGCCATCGAAGGCGTCTCTGACGGATTCCTGACCCCCACGAACGATGTGCCGCTGCCGGGCGAGCTGACGGAATACCGTACGCGAGGGCGCAGGTGGTCCAGCGCGCTGCGCGTCGGCGAATCCGTGGTCACGGGGGCCACGGGACCCATCGGCGACGGCGATCGGCAGACGTGGGGCGTCGCGGTGAGCGGCCCGTCCTTCGCCACCCTGGGCGCCTGGCGGGAGGGGAACACCGTGGCGTTCGACGGCGCCCGGCTGTTCTCCGAGGGCGTGCCCGGCCGGGTCGGCACGGACGGCGCGGCCACCGGCACCGTCAGCCTCGCCAGGGGTCGTCAGGTCGTCTCCACGATCGACTACACCAGGTGCGGGCCGTGGGAGGTCGACTCCTGCCGGTTGACCGCCGACCTTCCCGCGGAGCCCGCCACGTACACGCTCAGGGCGACGGCCGGCCGGCAGGTGCCGCACTCCACGCTGTCCACGAAGGTGGAAGCGACGTGGACGTTCCGCTCGGCGAGCACCGTCGAGCCGGAAGCGCTCGCCCTGGCGGCGGTCCGCTTCGCCCCGGAGGGGCTGGACGAGTACAACCGCGCCAGGCCCGGATCGTCAACCCGGCTGCCGATCCGGATCGAACGCAATCCCGGCGCTCCGGCGGCGGCCGTGAAGTCCATCCGCCTGCAGATGTCCGTCGATGACGGAGCGACCTGGCGCGACATCCGGGTCAGAGCCAAGGGCTCGGGCTGGACGGCGCGGCTGACCAACCCGCGCACGGCGGGCTTCGTGTCCCTGCGCGCCACGTCGGCCGACACCGCGGGCAACACCGTCAGCCAGACCGTCCACCGCGCCTACGCGGTCGGATAGCCCTCCCCGCAGGGCGGTTCCTCCAAAGGCGTGAGCCTCGTTCGCCGCGGAGGAGCCGCCCTGCTTCGCAGGCATCCGACTCCAGGACCGCGGCGCCGGTCCGCCGGGAGCGCTCCCGCCCGCGCCGGGCCGTCCGCGCGGGAACCGGGGAAGGCGAAACCGATATCGCTCCGGCATCGTCCGGCGGCTCCGCGATCGTTACTATCCGGCCATGCCTGGTCGCCGGATCCCCCTCACCGCGGCGCTCGCCGCGGTGCTCGCCGTACTGTCCCTGACCGCCGCGTGCGGCGGCTCCGACGGGCCGAGCCTGCCCGGCGGGCCGGAGCTGGTGCGGAAGTCGGCGGAGTCGATGCGGGCGGTCACGTCCGTGGCCTTCTCCCTGGAGACCGAGGGCAGCCCCGCCGTGCCGGTCAAGAAGGCGACCGGCCGCCTCAGCGGCACCGGCGACGCCGACGGCACCATCCAGCTCAGTCTGATGGGCACCCTCCAGGAGATCCAGTTCGTCCTCCTCGGCGAGACCGTCCACTTCAAGGGCGTCACCGGCGGCTTCCAGAAGATGCCGCGCAGCCAGCTCGCCACGATCTACGACCCGTCCGCCATCCTCGACCCGGACAGAGGGGTCGTCCAGCTGATGTCCGGGGCGGTGAACCCCCGGACGGAGGCCGCGGAGAAGGTGGACGGCTCCGACGCCTACAAGGTCTCGGCCACGCTCCCCCACCGGATCCTCGTCACGATGGTCCCGGGCCTCGGCCAGGACGTGAACGGCACGCTCTGGATCGACCGCGCCACCAGTCGCCTGCTCAGGGCCGACCTGCCGATGGACGGCGGGAAGGTCACCGTCGCCTTCCACGACTACGGCGTGCCGGTGCGGATCACCGCGCCGGCCGGGTGACCCGGTGACCGCCCCCGTCCCCGCTCCCGCCGACGCCCCCTCCCCCGCATCCCGGACCGCCGGGCGCCGCGTCGCCCTCGGCGTCGGCGGCGTCGCGGTGCTGCTGGCCGCCCTGGACGCCTACGTCGTGGTGACCATCCTGGTGGACGTCGCCGGGGACGCCGGGGTGCCGCTCAACCACCTGGAACGCGCCACCCCGATCGTCACCGGTTTCCTGCTCGGCTACGTCGCGGCCATGCCGCTGCTCGGCGGCCTGTCCGACCGGTACGGCAGGCGCCCGCTGATCCACCTGTGCCTCGCGGGCTTCGCGGCCGGCTCGGTCGTCACCGCGCTGGGCGACACCGTCCCCTGGCTGACGGCCGGGCGGGCGCTGCAGGGCGTCGCGGGCGGCGCGCTGCTGCCCGTCACCATGGCCCTGGTCGCCGACCTGTGGGGCGACCGCGACCGCCCGCTCGCCCTCGGCGCGCTCGGCGCGGCCCAGGAGCTCGGCAGCGTGCTCGGCCCCCTGTACGGCGCGGCCCTCGCCGCCGCGGTCCCGGTGTCCCTGCGGCTGGGCGGCCTCCCGCTCGGCGGCTGGCGGTCGATCTTCTGGCTCAACGTCCCGCTGGCCGCCGTGGCCGCGCTGGCCGTACGGCGGGCCGTGCCGCCCCGCGACCGCGCCGCGTCCCCGGCCGCCCGCGTCGACCTCGTCGGCGGGCTGCTGCTGGCCGCCGCGCTGGGCCTGCTCGTGGCGGGCCTGTACAACCCCGACCCGGGGCGGTCGGTCCTGCCGCCGTGGGGGCCGGCCCTGGTCGCGGCCGGGGCGGTGGCCGCCGCCGGGTTCGCCGTATGGGAGCGGCGGGCCCGGGTCCGCCTGTTCGACCTGGCGGGGGTGGCGCGCACGCCCTTCTTCGCCACGCTCGGGGTGAGCGCGCTGACCGGCGCGGCGCTCATGGTCACGCTCGTGGACGCGCAGCTGACCGCGCAGACCCTCCTCGGGCTGGACGCGCTGGACGGCGCGCTGGTGCTGTCGCGCTTCCTGGCCGCGCTCTGCGTGGCCGCCCTGCTGGGCGGCCCGCTGGTCCGCCGGTACGGCGAGCGCGCGGTGGCGGTCGCCGGGCTGGCGGTGGCCGCGGCCGGTTACCTCCGCATCGGCGGGTGGCCGCTCGACCTGGCCTCCGCCGGTCTCCGGGTGGACGTCGACCTCGTCGTGGCCGGGCTCGGCCTCGGCGCGGTGATCGCCCCCGTCTCCTCGGCGGTCCTGCGGGCCGTGCCGGCGGCCCGGCACGGCGTGGCGTCCTCGGCGGTGGTCGTGGCCCGGATGATGGGCATGCTGCTGGGGATCGCGGCGCTGTCGGCCTGGGGGTTCCACCGGTTCCAGTCGCTCACCGCGAACCTGGACACGCCGCTGCCGTTCGGTGTGGACCCCGCCGTCTACGCGCGGCGGCTCGCCGCCTACGAGACCCAGGTCAAGGCGGCCCTGCACACCGAGTACGGCGAGATCTTCCTGATCACCGCCGTCCTGTGCGTGGTCGGCGCGCTGGCCGCGACGCTGCTGCCGCGCGGCCGTCCCGCCCCGGCGGAGCGGGACCGTCCCGGGGAACCGTGAGTCCTCCGCACGGTGATCCCCTCGCCTCGGCGAAACCCGTCGTCCCGGGTGGCCCTGAGCCTGCCACGAGCGGGGCGAGCACGTCGTGCGTACCCGCCCCACCGGCACACGGAGGCCCCACGGCGTGACCGGGCCCCGCGGCGGGACCCGGTCACGTCGCAGGAGACGTCAGACCTCTTCGACGCTGCTCGGCTCGCGCCGGGACAGGTCGATGCCGAGCTCCTCCGCCGCGCGGAAGACGTCCTCGTCGGTGTCGCGCATCTCGATGGACATGCCGTCGCTGGAGAGCACCTCGACGTTCAGGCACAGCGACTGCATCTCCTTGATGAGCACCTTGAAGGACTCGGGGATGCCCGGCTCGGGGATGTTCTCGCCCTTGACGATGGCCTCGTAGACCTTCACGCGGCCCAGCACGTCGTCGGACTTGATGGTCAGCAGCTCCTGCAGGGCGTAGGCGGCGCCGTAGGCCTCCAGCGCCCAGACCTCCATCTCACCGAAGCGCTGGCCGCCGAACTGGGCCTTACCGCCGAGCGGCTGCTGGGTGATCATGGAGTACGGGCCGGTCGACCGCGCGTGGATCTTGTCGTCCACCAGGTGGAGCAGCTTCAGGATGTAGATGTAGCCCACGGCGATGGGATGCGGGAACGGCTCGCCGCTGCGGCCGTCGAACAGCCTGGCCTTGCCGGTGCCCCCCACCAGCCGATCCCCGTCCCGGTCGACCAGCGTGCTGCCGAGCAGGCCGACGATCTCCTCCTCGCTGGCGCCGTCGAACACCGGGGTGGCGACGTTCGTGCCCGGCTCGACGCGGTCCAGTCCCCGCTCACGCAGCCGCTCGGCCCAGGCCTCCTCGATGCCGGAGATGTCCCAGCCCCGGGCGGCGATCCACCCCAGATGGGTCTCCAGCACCTGCCCGACGTTCATCCGGCCCGGCACACCGAGCGGGTTGAGGATGATGTCGACCGGGGTGCCGTCCTCCAGGAACGGCATGTCCTCCACCGGGAGGATCTTGGAGATGACGCCCTTGTTGCCGTGCCGGCCCGCGAGCTTGTCCCCATCGGTGATCTTGCGCTTCTGCGCCACATAGACCCGGACCAGCTCGTTGACGCCCGGCGGCAGCTCGTCGCCCTCCTCACGGGAGAACACCCGCACACCGATGACCTTGCCCTGCTCACCGTGCGGCACCTTCAGCGAGGTGTCACGCACCTCACGGGCCTTCTCCCCGAAGATCGCGCGCAGCAGCCGCTCCTCCGGCGTCAGCTCGGTCTCCCCCTTCGGGGTGACCTTGCCGACCAGGATGTCACCGGGCACGACCTCGGCGCCGATGCGGATGATGCCCCGCTCGTCGAGATCGGCCAGCACCTCCTCCGACACGTTCGGGATGTCCCGGGTGATCTCCTCGGGGCCCAGCTTGGTGTCGCGGGCGTCGACCTCGTGCTCTTCGATGTGGATCGACGACAGCACGTCGTCCTGCACCAGCCGCTGGGACAGGATGATGGCGTCCTCGTAGTTGTGGCCCTCCCACGGCATGAACGCCACCAGGAGGTTCTTGCCCAGCGCCATCTCACCGTCGTCGGTGCAGGGACCGTCGGCGATGACCTGACCGGCCTCGATGCGGTCACCCTCGGCCACGATCGGCTTCTGGTTGAAGCAGGTGCCCTGGTTGGAGCGCTTGAACTTCGCCACCCGGTAGGTCGTCCGGGCGCCGTCGTCGTTCATCACCGTGACGTAGTCGGCCGAGACCTCCTCGACCACACCCGCCTTCTCGGCGTTGATCACATCCCTCGTGTCGGTGGCGGCGCGGTACTCCATGCCCGTGCCGACCAGCGGCGCCTCGCTCTTGAGCAGCGGCACCGACTGGCGCTGCATGTTGGAGCCCATGAGCGCGCGGTTGGCGTCGTCGTGCTCCAGGAACGGGATCATCGCCGTCGCCACCGACACCATCTGGCGCGGTGACACGTCGATGTAGTCGACCTCCTCGGCCCGGACGAGCTCGGTCTCACCGCCCCTGGTGCGGGCCAGGAGGCGCGGCTCGGCGAACGAACCGTCGGGGTTCAGCGGCGTGTTCGCCTGCGCGATGACGTGCCGGTCCTCCTCGTCGGCGGTGAAGTGGTCGATCAGGTCGGTCACCTTCCCGTCCACCACCCTGCGGTAGGGAGTCTCGACGAAGCCGAAGGAGTTGACCCGGCCGAAGGAGGCCAGCGAGCCGATCAGGCCGATGTTGGGACCCTCGGGCGTCTCGATCGGGCACATGCGGCCGTAGTGCGAGGGGTGGACGTCACGGACCTCGAAGCCGGCCCGCTCCCGCGACAGACCACCCGGACCCAGCGCGTTCAACCGCCGCTTCTGGGTCAGGCCGGCGAGGGGATTGATCTGGTCCATGAACTGCGACAGCTGGGAGGTGCCGAAGAACTCCTTGATCGACGCCACGACCGGGCGGATGTTGATCAGGGTCTGCGGCGTGATCGCCTCGACGTCCTGGGTCGTCATCCGCTCACGCACCACGCGCTCCATCCGCGCCAGGCCCAGCCGGACCTGGTTCTGGATCAGCTCGCCCACGTTGCGCAGCCGCCGGTTGCCGAAGTGGTCGATGTCGTCGGTCTCCACGACGATCTCACCGCCACCGGCTCCCTGCATGGAGGTCTCGCCCGCGTGCAGCTTGACGATGTACTCGATCGTGGCGACGATGTCGTCCTCGGTCAGCGTGCCCTGGGTGATGTCGGCGTCGACGCCCAGCTTCTTGTTGATCTTGTAGCGGCCGACCTTGGCCAGGTCGTAGCGCTTGGAGTTGAAGTACAGGTTCTCCAGCAACGCCTGCGCCGACTCCCGCGTCGGCGGCTCACCCGGCCGCAGCTTGCGGTAGATGTCCAGCAGCGCGTCGTCCTGACCGGCGGTGTGGTCCTTCTCCAGCGTGGCGCGCATCGACTCGTACTGGCCGAACCGCTCCAGGATCTGCTCACTGGTCCAGCCCAGCGCCTTCAGCAGCACCGTGACCGCCTGCTTGCGCTTGCGGTCGATGCGCACCCCGACGCTGTCACGCTTGTCGATCTCGAACTCCAGCCAGGCCCCCCGCGAGGGGATCACCTTGCAGCCGTACAGATCCTTGTCGGAGGTCTTGTCGACACTGCGGTCGAAGTAGACACCGGGAGAGCGGACCAGCTGGGAGACCACGACACGCTCGGTGCCGTTGATGATGAAGGTGCCCTTGCCGGTCATGAGCGGGAAGTCGCCCATGAACACGGTCTGGCTCTTGATCTCACCGGTGGTGTTATTGATGAACTCCGCCGTGACGAACATCGGGGCGGAGTAGGTCATGTCCTTGTCTTTGCACTCGTCAACGGAGTACTTGGGCGGCTCGAACCGGTGGTCGCGGAACGACAGGGACATGGTCCCGGAGAAGTCCTCGATGGGACTGATCTCCTCGAAGATCTCTTCGAGACCCGACTGGGCCGGAACGTCCTTGCGCCCGGCCTGGCGAGCCGCCTCGACCCGCCCCTTCCACTTCTCGTTGCCCAGCAACCAGTCGAACGACTCGGTCTGCAGAGCGAGAAGGTCGGGAACCTCAAGCGGTTCCTGGATGCGTGCGAACGACACACGACGGGGACCAGCGGGTACGGCGGAGGCGTTGCGCGAGGCTGCCAACAGACGTCCTTCCGGAGAGCACGGATGGAATCGAACTGCGCGCACGCCAAAACGCCCCGGCGGGATCCAGGGCGTCGAAGGGTAGCGCGAGGCAGCAGCATAACGCAAATAGGAAACGGATGTCCAAACCTATTAGGTATGTCAACCTCGGTGCCACCTTCAGGATGCCACAGGCGGATCGGACCCGTCAACTCTCACGGTCGCCCGGGGCGTCCCGCGAAAGACGACGGGCGGCCCGGCGCGTGCCGGGCCGCCCGTGACACCGCGACGGCGGCTACTTCCGCTTCGTCCCCGAGGGCTGCCGCTTCTCGCGGATCTTCATGGTGACCTCGATCGGGGACCCGGCGAAGCCGAACTCCTCGCGGATCCGCCGCTCGACGAAACGGCGATAGGTCTCCTCCAGGAAGCCGGAGGTGAACAGCACGAACTTGGGCGGCTCCGTCGACGCCTGCGTGGCGAAGAGGATCTTCGGCTGCTTGCCGCCCCGGACCGGCGGCGGGGTCGCCGCGACCAGCTCGGTGAGGAAGGCGTTGAGCCGCGCCGTCGGGACGCGGGTGGACCAGGAGTCCAGCGCCTTCTCCAGCGCCGGGACGAGCCGGTCGACGTGCCAGCCGGTCATGGCGGAGATGTTGACCCGCAGCGCCCACGGGACGCGGACGAGCTGGCGGTCGATCTCCTTCTCCAGGTAGTAGCGGCGGTCCTCGTCGACGAGGTCCCACTTGTTGAACGCCACCACCATGGCCCGGCCGGACTCGATGACCAGGGAGATGATCCGCAGGTCCTGCTCGGTCAGCACCTCGCCGGCGTCGATGAGCACGACCGCGACCTCCGAGCGCTCCAGCGCGGCCCGGGTGCGCATGCTCGCGTAGAAGTCCGCGCCCTTCAGCTCGCGGTCGCGGCGGCGGATGCCGGCGGTGTCCACGAAGCGCCACGTCCGGCCGCCGAGCTGGATCAGCTCGTCCACCGGATCGCGGGTGGTGCCGGCCATCGGGTCGACGAGGACGCGCTCCTCCCCCGCGAGCTTGTTCAGCAGCGAGGACTTGCCGACGTTGGGCTTGCCGACCAGGGCCACCCGGCGCGGGCCGCGCTCGGCCTCGAAGACCTGCTTCGGAGTCTCCGGCAGCGCGTCGAGGATCACGTCGAGCAGGTCGCCGCTGGCCCGGCCGTGCAGGGCCGAGACCGGATACGGCTCGCCCAGGCCGAGGGACCACAGCGCGGCGGCCTCCAGCTCCATCTGCTGGTTGTCGACCTTGTTGGCGGCGAGGATGACCGGTTTGCCGGAGCCGCGCAGCACGTGGCCGACGATCTCGTCGGCGTCGGTCACGCCCACGGTCGCGTCCACCACGAACAGGATCACGTCGGCCAGGTCGGCCGCGATCTGCGCCTGCTCGGCGATCCGCAGCGCCATGCCGGTCGCGTCGGGGTCCCACCCGCCGGTGTCGACCACCGTGAACCTGCGCCCGCGCCAGGCCGCGTCGTAGGTGACCCGGTCGCGGGTCACACCCGGAACGTCCTCCACGACCGCCTCGCGGCGGCCGATGATCCTGTTGACCAGGGTGGACTTGCCCACGTTGGGACGGCCCACCACGGCCACGACCGGCTGCGGACCCAGATCGGGGCCCGCCTCCGGGGAGCTGTCGTCGGTACCCGGATCGGTCAGCTCAGCCTCGATCCAGCCGCTTTCTTCACTCACACTTTTTCCTTAATCAGACGGAGCACCTCGGCGATGACCTCTTCCAGGTTCAGCGCCGTGGTGTCGAGCTCGACGGCGTCGGCCGCCATCGCCAGCGGGTCGGTCTTCCGCGTCGAGTCCAGGGTGTCGCGCCGGGCCATCGCGGCCTTCTGCGCCTCCACCGTGGTGCCGGTGAGCTCCGCCGTACGGCGAAGCGCCCGGGCGTCCGCGCTCGCGGTCAGGTAGATCTTGACCGGGGCGTCGGGGGCCACGACCGTGCCGATGTCACGGCCCTCGACGACGATGTCGCCCGCCCCGATGATCTCGCGCTGCTCGGCCACCAGCCGGCGCCGCACCTCGGGCACCGCGCTGACGGCGGAGACCGCCGCGGTGACCTCGGCCGTCCGGATGGGCCCGGCGGCGTCGACGCCGTCGACGGCGACCGTGGGCGCGTCGGGGTCGGTGCCCATCGAAAGGACCGGTTCCGAGGCCCTGGCCGCGATCGCCGCGGGGTCGGTGAGATCGACCTCTCCCTGCAGCATCCACCACGTGATCGCCCGGTACATCGCCCCGGTGTCGAGATAACGCAGCCCCAGCGCCCGCGCGACCCCGCGCGACGCGCTCGACTTGCCCGACCCCGAAGGGCCGTCCATGGCGACGACCAGTCCGGCCACGGCGCCTCTCCCTTACAGCCCGCTTCAGTTGTCTGTACGAGGCTACCGGCAGCCGGGCCGCAACCTCGCATCGGAGGCCGGGCGAGGTCCGGGTGGCGGCCAGGAGACCGGCGCCGGCGGGCCAGGTCAGGTGCCGGGGTCAGGTGCCGGGGTCAGGGCAGGCGCCAGCCGTGGGCGCGCAGCGCCTCCGACAGCGCCGGCACCGCCTCCGGCTGCACCAGCAGGTCCGCCGCGCCCAGCGGCAGGCCGGGGGCGTGCTCCAGCCGGACGTCCTCGATGTTGACGCCGGCGTCCCTGGCCACCTGGAACAGCCGGGCCAGCTCGCCCGGACGGTCGCCGATGATGACCTGGACGGTCGCGTAGGCGCGCGCCGGGCCGCCGTGCTTGCCGGGGATGCGACCGGTACCCGTGACGCCGCGGCGCAGCAGCTCGGTGACCCTGCCCATGGCCTCCGGATCCGCCGGGGCGTCCCCCGCGCCCGGGGCGCTTCCGGCGGCCGGGCCCGCCGAGGCGCGCAGCGAGGCCGCGGCGGCGGCGAGGTCGGCCGCCACCGCCTCCAGCACGTCGGCCACCGGCAGCGCGTTGCCCGACAGGATGCCCGTCCACAGGTTCGGGTCCCCGGCCGCGATGCGCGTGACGTCGCGGACGCCCTGCCCGGCCAGGCCGAGCGCGGCGGCCGGGGCCTCGGCGAGCCGGGCGGCCACCGCCGAGGCGGTCACGTGCGGGGCGTGCGAGACGACCGCGACGGCCCGGTCGTGCTCGACCGCGTCGACCTGCACGGCCTCGCCGCCGCAGAGCTTGATCAGCAGACGCAGGGCCTCCACCGCGTCAGGCGAGGTCTCCCCCGTCGGGCACAGCGCCCAGGGGCGGCCCAGGAACAGGTCCGCGCGGGCCGCCGCGGGGCCCGAACGCTCCCGGCCCGCGAGGGGGTGCCCGGCGACGTAGGTGGCCAGGTCGCAGCCGATCTCGGCGGCCTGCCGGAGCGGGAGCGCCTTGACGCTGGCGACGTCGGTGTAGAAACGGGCCGCCCCGGCCCGCTGCAGCTCGGCGAGCTGGCCCGCCACCACCTGCGGCGGGACCGCGATGACCGCCATGTCCACGCTCTCACCGGCCCACTCGACGCCGGCGCCCAGCTCGCGGGCCAGCCGTACGGCGGCCGGGTCGCGGTCGGCGAGGTGGACGGTGACGCCCTGCCCGCGCAGGGCGAGGGCCACCGACGTGCCGATCAGGCCGGTGCCGACGACGAGGACGTTTTCGAGGCCGCTCACGTCTGTCCTTAGGGTGCTAAGACCCGCGGCGGGGCCGGCGGGATCTCCGCGGGGATCGCGGCGGAGGCCGCCGCCCGGATCCCCGTCCGGATCGCCGGGCGGACCGCCGCCGGGCTCACTGGGCGATGTCCACCCGCAGGGCGGCCGCGCCGCGCAGGTAGACGTGCTGGATCTCCCGGCGCGGCCGGTCGGTCTCCACGTGGGCCATCAGCCGGACGACGCGGGGCAGCGCGCCCGGGACGCCGATCTCGGAGGCGCAGATCAGCGGGACGTCGTGGAAGCCGAGCTTGCGGGCGGCCAGCGCGGGGAACTCAGCGGTCAGGTCGGGGGTGGCGGTGAAGATGACGCTGATCACCTCGTCGGTGGTGAGCCTGTTGCGCTCCATCACCTCGGTGACCAGCTCGGTGACGCCGGACAGGATGGACTCCCGGTCGTTCCCATCGACCTGGACCGCCCCGCGGATCGCCCGCACCATCGCCGTTCCTCCTTTGCGTGCCCGCCGGACCCGCCCGAGACGGGACGGGTCCGGCGGACCCCGAACGCGTGTGTATCCGAAGGTTACAGGCCGACGGCGGCGTAGAGCTCGCCGACTTCCCTGAGGGTCAGCGCCCGGACCGTGCCCGGCTTGAGGCGGCCGAGCTTGACCGGGCCGAACTCGATGCGGGCGAGGTCGATGACCGGGTGGCCGACCTCCTCCAGCATGCGGCGCACGACGTGCTTGCGGCCCTCGTGCAGGACGATCTCCACCAGCGCCTGCTGGCCGTGCTCCTGGACCACGCTGAAGGAGTCGGCCCGGGCGATGCCGTCCTCCAGCTCGATGCCCTTCTGCAGGCGGCGGCCGAGGTCGCGCTCGATCTTGCCCGGCACCTTCGCCCAGTACTTCTTCTGCACGCCGTAGCTGGGGTGGGTGAGCCGGTTGGCCAGCTCGCCGTCGTTGGTGAGCAGGATCAGGCCCTCGGTCTCGGTGTCGAGGCGGCCGACGTGGAAGAGCCGCTCGGTGCGGTCGGCGACGTAGTCGGCCAGCGAGGGGCGGCCCTCGGGGTCGGACATGGTGCTGACGATGCCGATCGGCTTGTTGATCGCGAGGTAGACCAGGTCGGGCATGGTCGGCAGGCGCTTGCCGTCCACGTGGATGACCTGCTTGGCCGGGTCGACGCGGGCGCCGAAGCGGCGGACGACCTGACCGTCGACCGTCACGCGGCCCTCGCCGATCATCTCCTCGCAGGCCCGGCGGCTGGCCACGCCCGCCTGGGCGAGGACCTTCTGCAGCCGGACGCCGCCGGGGACCTCGGTGGTGTCGCGCTCGTCGGCGTAGCCGGCCTCGTAGAAGTCGGGGTCGCGGCGCGGCTGGCGGGCGGTCTTGAACCGGTCGTTCTCGACCCCGCCGGGCCTGCGCCCGGCGGACGCCCCGGACGCGCGGCCGGCCGTACCGCGGCGCTCGCCGTACGAGCCGGACCGGGCGCCGCCGATCGTCTGGACCTCGTCCCGTCGGCCGGTCCTGCCGTACCGGGCACGGGAACCGCCGCGGGGGGCGTCGTCACGGCGCGGACCGCCGGAGCGGTCGTCACGGCGCGGGGCGTCGAAGCGCTCCTCGCGGCCGGAACCGCCGAAACCGCCGGAGCGGTCGTCACGACGCGGGCCGCCGGAACGGTCGTCACGACCGGAACCGCCGAAACCACCGGGACGGTCGTCACGGCGCGGACCGCCGAAGCGGTCGCGCGAACCACCGCGCTCGGCCCGGAAGCCCCCGCGGTCGTCACGCCGGGGCGCGTCGGAACGGAACCGGGGCGCGTCGGAACGGGAACCGCCGCGCTCATCGCGGCGGAAGCCGCCGGAACGGTCATCGCGACGCGGCGCGCCGGAACGCTCCTCACGACCGGAACCGCCGAAACCACCGGGACGGTCGTCACGGCGCGGGCCGCCGGGGCGGTCGTCGCGGCCGGAGCCGTACCGGCTCCGCGAACCGCCGCGCTCGGCCCGGAAACCCTCACGGTCGTCACGCCGGGGTCCGTCGAACCGGTCGTCGCGGCGCGGGCCGCCGGAGCGGTCGTCGCGGCGCGGCGCGTCGGAGCGGAAACCGCCCCGGGATCCGCCGCGGAAGCCGCCGGCCCCGGATGCTCCTCGGGTGCCGCCGCCTCCGCGGGGGCCGCCGCCGCGCGGGGCTCCGCCGCGGCCTCGACCGCGTCCATCACCGGACGGGGTGCTACGCCTGTCGTTCACTGCTTCTGCTCCTCTAGGTTTTCCACGTCGTCGGGAAGGAACGGTGCCAGCTCGGGAAGCTCCTCAAGCTCCCGGAGGCCCATCCGTTCGAGAAAGTACGAGGTCGTGCGGTAAAGAAGGGCCTGGCTCTCGGAGTCGGTGCCGGCCTCCTCGACCAGCCCCCTCGCCACCAGCGTGCGCATCACGCCGTCGCTGTTGACGCCCCGGATCGCCGCCACCCTGGCCCGGCTGACCGGCTGGCGGTAGGCGACCACGGCCAGGGTCTCCAGCGCGGCCTGGGTGAGCCGCGCCTGCTGGCCGTCGCGGACGAACCGCTCCACGAGGGACGCGTGCTCGGCCCGCGTGTAGAACCGCCAGCCGCCCGCGACCTCTCTCAGGTCGAAACCCCGTCCGGCGGCGGTGTATTCCGCCGACAGCGCGCGCAACGCGGCGGCGATCTCCGGAACGGGGCGTTCGAGCACCTGGGCGAGGGTCCGCTCGGCGACCGGTTCGTCCACCACGAGCAGGATGGCCTCCAGCCCGGCGCGCAGGCCGGCCTCGGGCACCACGTCGGTCATGAAGCTTCTTTCCCGCCGCTCTCGTCGTAGTCGTCCGCCACGGCGATGTCGCCGTCGTCGCTGCCCGTCCAGGTCACGTGCAGCTCTCCCAGGGGCTCGATCTGCTCGAAGGAGACGGCCGCCTCCCGGTAGAGCTCCAGGACGGCCAGGAAACGCGCGACGACCTCGAAGGTGCCGGCGCAGTCGGAGGTGAGCGCCCGGAACGTCGCCCGGCGGATCCGCCTCAGCCGCTCGACAAGGATAACCGCCTGCTCGCGGACATTGGCGAGCGGTTGGTAGATGTGGGCGACCGACACCGAGGGCGGCGCCTTGGGGGTGAAGGCCCGCCGTGCGATCTCCGCGAGGCGCTCGGGGCCGATGCCCAGCACCAGTTCGGGCAGGAGGCCGGCGAACCGCGCCTCCATGGGGACGAGCCGGGGGAAGCGCAGCGCCTCCTCGGCCATCCGGCCGGAGAAGACCTTCGCGACCTCCTTGTAGGCCCGGTACTGCAGGAGGCGGGCGAACAGCAGGTCGCGGGCCTCCAGCAGGGCGAGGTCCTCCTCGTCGTCCACCTCACCGGACGGCAGCAGCCGGGCCGCCTTCAGGTCGAGCAGGGTCGCCGCGACGAGCAGGAAGTGGCTCGTCTGGTCGAGGTCCCACTCCGGTCCCCTGGCCCGGATGTAGGCGATGAACTCGTCGGTGACCTGGCTGAGGGAGACCTCGGTGATGTCCAGCTTGTGCTTGGCGATCAGGCCGAGCAGCAGGTCGAAGGGCCCCTCGAAGACCTCCAGGCGGACCCGGAAGATGTCGGCGGCCGGTTCCGGCCGCCCGTCCGGCTGTGGCTCCGGCTGCGGCTGCTCGGTCATCCCGCCATTGTCCCGCACCCCGGCCGCGCTCATCGCCCCCGGCGCGCCATCGCGCCCGTTCCCCGGCACGCCGCGGCGCCCGCCGTCGTCCGTGCCCGTCGCGTCCGCCGTCCCGGGTCGCGTTCACCGGCCCCGGGTGCCCCGCCCGTGGCCGCTCTCCGCCGTACGGCGGGTCACCGTTCCTGGGCGCGCTCCTCGGCGCTCCACCTGGCCAGGACCTCGCGGGCCAGCTCGCGGTAGGCGCTGGCGCCGAGCGAGGAGGGGTCGAAGCTGGTGATGGGCTCGCCGGCCACCGTGGCGTCCGGGAAGCGGACCGTACGGTTGATCACGGTGTGGAACACCTTTTCGTCGAACGCCTCGACCACCCGGGCCAGCACCTCGCGGCCGTGCAGGGTGCGCGCGTCGTACATGGTGGCGAGCAGGCCCTCGATGACCAGGTCCTCGTTGATGCGCTGCTGGACCTTCATGATGGTGTCCATGAGCAGCGCGACGCCGCGCAGCGCGAAGAACTCGCACTCCAGCGGGACCATGACGCCGTGCGCGCAGGCCAGCGCGTTGATCGTGAGCAGGCCCAGCGAGGGCTGGCAGTCGATCAGGCAGACGTCGTACTCGGGCAGCAGCGGCTTGATCACCCGGCCGAGCACCTGCTCACGGGCGACCTCGGTGACGAGCTGGACCTCGGCCGCGGACAGGTCGATGTTGCTCGGCAGCAGGTCCATGCCCTCGACGCCGGTCTCCATCAGGACTTCCCTGGCGGTGATCTGCGGGTCCATCAGGAGGTTGTAGACCGTCAGGTCGAGCTGGTGGGGGTTGATGCCCAGGCCGACCGACAGGGCGCCCTGCGGGTCGAAGTCGACCAGCAGCACCCTCAGCCCGGCCTCGGCCAGCGCCGCGCCCAGGTTGATGGTGGTGGTGGTCTTGCCGACGCCGCCCTTCTGGTTCACCATGGCCACGATGCGCGCCGGTCCGTGCACCGTGCGCGAGGGCGGGTCGGGGAAGACCGGGCGGGGCCGCCCGGTGGGGCCGAGGACTCCCCCCGGGTGAGGGGTCCCCGCGGTCTTGGTGTCGCCCCAGGGATTCTCGGGGTTTCCGGGGGTCGTTCCCCGAGCAGAACCGTCGGTGGTCACAGTCACCAGTTGAACCTCCCTGACGGCCTCGAACCGGACCGTCCGGACGGACACTATGGCGTCAACACGTATGCGGCAAGGCGGCACGCCCGAACGCAGGCAAGCTCAATGCCGCGCGCGGGGGCGCGCGGCGGCGTACGCCTCCCGGAGCTTGTCGACCGTGACCAGGGTGTAGACCTGCGTGGTCGTCACCGAGGCGTGGCCGAGCAGCTCCTGAACCACCCTAACGTCCACACCCCCGTCCAGGAGGTGTGTTGCGAACGAATGTCGCAAGATATGCGGGGAGATTCCGGCCAGTCCCCCGCGCTCGGCGGCGGCCTGGAGCACCTCCCAGGCGCCCTGGCGGGTCAGCCGGCCGCCCCTGGCGTTGAGGAACAGCCCCGGACCGCCCCCGCCCTGGGCGGCGATGCGGGGGCGCCCCCGGGTGAGATAGGCGCCCAGCGCCTCCCTGGCGAAGCGGCCCAGCGGCACCGCGCGGACCCGCCCGTCCTTGCCGCGCAGCCGTACCCGCTGGGTCTCGGCGCCCAGGTCGAGGTCGTCCACGGCGAGCCCGACGGCCTCGGAGATGCGGGCGCCGGTGCCGTACAGCAGCTCCAGCAGCGCCCGGTTGCGCATGGTGAGCGGCGCGCCCTCGGGCCCGGCGGCGGCGATGAGCCGCTCCACCTCCGCCACGCTGATCGCCTTGGGCAGTCGCCGCAGGCGGCGCGGCGGGCGCACCGCGTGCGCGGGGTCCTGCCGGGACAGGCCCTCGCGCAGCGCGAAGCGGTGCAGGCCGCGTACGGCGGAGGCGGCGCGCGCCACGGAGCTGGCGACGAGGGCCTGGTGGTCCTCGTCGCCGTCCCTGAGCGCGGTCAGGAAGGCCGTGACGTCGCCCTCGACGACCTCGCCGAGGGTGACGCGGCCGCGGCTCCTCAGGTGCGCGGTGTAGCGCAGGAGGTCACGGCGATAGGAGGCCAGTGTGTTGGCGGCCAGCCCCCGCTCCACCGCGAGGTGGGCGAGGTAGCTCTCGAGGACGGCCTCCGTCTCGCTCAGGGTGTCCTCCCGTCATGCCTCCGGTGCGTCGGCGGGCCGCAGAGAGGCGAAAGCGTCCGCCGAAGCGGCGTATGCGGCGAGAATACCGGCCACGGCCTGGGAATTGTGGATCATTCCCGCCAGGGCACGCCGAACCGCTTCGGACAGGGGAATCCACACCACCGGCATGTCGGCCTCCTCGTGCCGCCGGACGAAGTCCAGCTCCCCCTCGGGGATGGGGCTGAGGTCCCTGGCGAGGAAGATCCGGGTCCGCTCGTCCGTCATCCCCGGCGAGGTGAAGGCGTCGACGAGGGTGTGCCAGGTCCGCGCGCGGTAGCCCGCCTCCTCGGCCAGCTCCCGCGCCGCCCCGGCGTGCAGCGGCTCGCCGTCGACGTCCCGCAGCCCGGCGGGCAGCTCCCACAGCAGCCGCCGGGCCGGGTGGCGGTACTGGCGGATCATCAGGACCCGGTCCTCGTCGTCGAGCGCCACCACGGCCACCGACCCGGGGTGGCGGACGTAGTCGCGCGCGACGACCTCGTCCTCGCCGTCCCCGCCCGGCATGACGACCCGGTCGGTCAGCGCGGTGATGACCCGCCCGGAGAAGTGCCCGGCCGAGGAGACGACCTTCCACTCCGCCGGGACGTCGACGACCTCGGGGACCCCGGGACCGGCGGAGGCGTCCGCCCGGTCCGCCGTCACCCGCCCGGAGTCGTCCGCACGGTCCGCCCGCGGCTCGGGGGCGCTCACTTGCCCCGCCCGGCCTTCGCCGTGGTGCCGCGGGCCTCGGCGTAGGCCAGGGCGGCGGAGACGAGGCCCTTGAACAGGGGGTGCGAGCGGGTCGGCCGGGAGCGGAACTCCGGGTGCGCCTGGGTGCCGATGAAGAACGGGTGGACGTCGGTGGGCAGCTCGGCGTACTCCACCAGGCGACCGTCGGGCGACAGGCCGGAGAAGACCATGCCGATCTTCTCCAGGTCGGCGCGGTAGGCGTTGTTGACCTCGTAGCGGTGGCGGTGGCGCTCGTCGGCCCTGGCCTTGCCGTACAGCTGGCGGGCGAGCGAGCCCTCGGCGAGCTTGGCGGGGTAGAGGCCCAGCCGCATGGTGCCGCCCATGTCGCGGTCGCCGGCGACGACGTCCTTCTGGTCGGCCATGGTGGAGATCACCGGGTGCTGCGTCTCGGGGTCGAACTCGGTGCTGCCGGCGTCCTCGATGCCCGCGAGGTTGCGGGCGGCCTCGATGACCATGCACTGCATGCCCAGGCAGATGCCGAGCAGCGGGACCTTGTTCTCCCGGGCGTGCCGGACCGCGCCGAGCTTGCCCTCGATGCCGCGTACGCCGAAGCCGCCGGGGATGAGCACGCCGTCCACGCCGTCGAGCTCGCGGGCGGCGCCCTCGGGGGTCTCGCAGTCGTCGCTCTTGACCCAGCGGATGTTGACGCGGGCGTCGTTGGCGAAACCGCCGGCGCGCATCGCCTCGGTGACCGACAGGTAGGCGTCGGGCAGGTCGATGTACTTGCCGACGAGCGCGATCGTGACCTCCCTGGCCGGGTGGTGCACCCGGCGCAGGAGCTGCTCCCACTCCTTCCAGACGACGTCGCGGAAGGGCAGGCCGAGGCGGCGGACGACGTAGGCGTCCAGGCCCTCGGTGTGCAGGACCTTGGGGATGTCGTAGATGCTCGCGGCGTCCACGGCCGAGACGACGGCGTCCTCGTCGACGTCGCACATCAGGCTGATCTTGCGCTTGATCGAGGTGCCGACCGGCCGGTCCGAGCGCAGCACGATGGCGTCGGGCTGGATGCCGATGCTGCGCAGCGCGGCCACGGAGTGCTGGGTCGGCTTGGTCTTCAGCTCGCCGCTCGGCCCGATGTACGGCAGCAGCGAGACGTGGAGGAAGAACACGTTGTCGCGGCCGACCTCGTGGCGGACCTGGCGGACGGCCTCGAGGAAGGGCAGCGACTCGATGTCGCCGACGGTGCCGCCGACCTCGGTGATGACCACGTCGACGTCGGGGCCGGCCATGGACCGGATGCGGTCCTTGATCTCGTTGGTGATGTGCGGGATGACCTGGACGGTGTCACCGAGGTACTCGCCGCGGCGCTCCTTGGCGATCACGTTGGAGTACACCTGGCCCGTGGTCACGTTCGCGGAGCCGTGCAGCTCGGTGTCGAGGAAGCGCTCGTAGTGGCCGACGTCGAGGTCGGTCTCGGCCCCGTCGTCGGTGACGAAGACCTCACCGTGCTGGAACGGGTTCATCGTCCCGGGGTCGACGTTGAGGTAGGGGTCGAGCTTCTGCATGGTGACTCGCAGGCCACGCAGCTTGAGTAGGCGCCCGAGGCTCGACGCCGTCAGTCCCTTGCCGAGACTGGAGGCGACGCCGCCGGTGACGAACAGATGCTTGGTTTGTGCGGCGCTGCGCAAGGAGTCTCCCGTGGTCGCGATAGAGCTGCAGGCACCCCCTGATGGGGGCCTACTGTCCACGGGCTCTCAGAATATCAAACGGCCGCCGCGAACCGCCCCGTCACCTGCCCTGCCCCGCATTTCCCAGGTAAACCCTCGAACGGTAACTTATCCCCCTATGTCACTACATGGGGTGTTGAGGCGCGCCCTCGGCACTCTTGTCCACCGCGGTTGGTCCGCGCTCCGCGCGGCCGGCGCGGTCACCCCGGCCAGCCCCGGCGGCTACCGGTTCCGCCGCCTGGGCGAGGGCGCCTGCCTGGCCTTTCCCGTCGGCGCCGTCTTCGGCGAGCAGTGGATCGAGATCGGCGAGCACACCCTCGTCGGCGAACGGGTCTCCATCTCCGCCGGCATGGGCCCCGGGGTGGACCTCGGCCCCGACAGCGTCGTGCGGATCGGCGGCCACTGCTCCATCGGCCGGGGCGGCCACATCGTCGGGCACCAGTCGATCGACATCGGCGACCACGTCTTCACCGGCCCCTACGTCTACATCACCGACCAGAACCACGTCTACGACGACCCCGAGACCCCGATCGGCCGCCAGTGGCCCCGCAACAACCCCGTGGCGATCGGCTCCGGCTCCTGGCTGGGCACCGGCGCGATCATCCTGCCGGGCACCCGGATCGGCCGGCAGTGCGTGGTCGCCGCCGGGGCCGTGGTCCGCGGCGAGTTCCCCGACCACAGCGTGATCGCCGGCGTCCCGGCGAGGGTGGTCCGCCACCACGTCCCCGGCCACGGCTGGCTGCCGCCCCACCTCGCCGCCGGGGTCGCCGACCGTGCCGGATCGGCGGACGCCGGGGACGGCACCGGTCCGCACGGCATCGGTCCGCACGGTGTCGGCACACCCCGGAGCCCGCCGAACCCGTCGGCACCGGCTGATCCCGGGGACTCCTCGGGACCACGGAACCTCCGGGGCGCCGTCGGCGGGGACGGCCCGCGCCCGGCGGGCCGTCCGCTACCCGCGCCGGCCGCCGGGCAGGAGACACACCAGCACCGTCGCCACGAGCGCGGCGGCGCAGGTGAACACAGAGGACATCGCCAGCGCGTGCGCCGCGGCCGTGTCCGCGCCCCCGGCGGAGGGGTGGAAGGAGCCGAAGAACACGACCCCGATGATCGCGACGCCGAGCGCGCCGCCGACCTGCTGGGCGGTGGAGAGCACCCCGGAGGCGAGACCGGCGTCGCGCGGGTCGATCCGCGCCAGGACGGCGTTGAGCGAGGGGGTGATGACCAGCCCCCCGCCGACGCTCTGCAGCATGAGGGTCGGGATGACCGCTCCCGGTGCGAACCGTACCCCCGACAGCAGGACGATCGCGGTCGAGGCGTACCCGGCGGCGAGCACGACCGCGCCGGTCATCAGCACGCGGCGGCCGTACCTCGGCACGAGCCTGCCCGCGACCATGCTGAAGACGAAG
Source organism: Streptosporangium sandarakinum (assembly GCF_050942225.1). Lineage (NCBI taxonomy): Bacteria > Bacillati > Actinomycetota > Actinomycetes > Streptosporangiales > Streptosporangiaceae > Streptosporangium > Streptosporangium sandarakinum. Next base: position 2,782,913 of record NZ_CP192034.1, on the reverse strand, counting down.
AACATCGCCGCCGCCGGCGTGTAGGTCAGCCCCGCCCCGAGCGCCGTCATGCCCAGCCCGTCCTGCAACGACACCGACAGGACGAGGTAGTACGAGGTGATGCAGGCGTAGAGGACGAGAACGAGGACGAGGCCGACGGAGAACGGCCGCCTCGAGAAAAGGGAGAGCCGCACCAGGGGGTCGCCGCCGCGCTCGCCGACCCTCCGCTCGACACGGGCGAACACCCCGAAGAGCACGGCACTCGCGGCGAAGCAGGCCCATGTCCACCGGGGCCATCCGGCCTCGCGGCCCTCGATGAGCGGGAAGATCGCCAGGGACGACGCGACGGTGAGGAGCACGACCCCGGGGACGTCGATCCGGCGCGCGCGGGTCCCCCATGTCTCGGGGACCCGCACGGCCGCCGCCAGGATCACGGCGAGTCCGACGGGGAGATTGATCCAGAAGATCGGCCGCCATCCGGAACCGAACAGGTCGGCGCCGATCAGCAGGCCGCCGACGAGCTGACCGCTGACGGTGGCCAGTCCCATCACCATGCCGAGGACGCCGAAGACACGGTGGCGGCCCCGCTCCGGGACCAGCGCGGTGATGACGGCGAAGACCTGCGGGACCATCACCCCGGAGCCCAGGCCCTGGGCGAGTCGCGCCGCGATGAGGCCGTTCGCCGTCCCGGCCAGGGCGCAGGCGACCGAGGCCAGCGTGAAGATCGCCGTCCCCAGGACGAAGACGCGCCTGCGCCCGTACAGGTCGCCGAGTCGCCCTCCGGTGATGAGGAACACCGCGTAGGTGAGCTGGTAGCCCGCCAGCGTCCACTGCAGCTGGCCGCCGGACGCGCCGAGGTCGGCCTGGATCACCGGCTCGGCGACGATGACGATGAACGAGTCGAGGATCGCCATGAACGTGCCGGCCATCATGATCGAGACCACCTGCCACGGCACGCCGGACGACGCCGGCGACCGCGCGGCGTCGGCCGGGGACGGGAGGAGGGGGTCGGAGAGCTCCGCTGGGGACTCCGTGATCTCATTCATAAAGTAAACATACGGTCGTACGTACGTATTCTGCAACGGGAGGTGTGGCAGGATGAGGCCGATGAGCGATCTCGTACGGCGACCGGGCCGGGACGCCGGCGCCGGACCCTCCGTCCGGGCGGACGAGGCGGTGACCGACCGCCGCCTGCTGCGCGGCGTCCAGGCCAGGCGGACGATCGCCCGCCACGCCGTCGACGTGGCCTCACTCGAAGGGCTCGAAGGGCTCAGCTTCGGCCGGCTCGCCACCGACCTGGAGCTCAGCAAGAGCGGGGTCCAGACGCTGTTCGGGACGAAGGAGAACCTGCAGCTCGCCGCCATCGAGATCGCGCACGAGGTGTTCACCGAAGAGGTCGTCCGTCCCGCGGAGACCGCGCCCCGGGGGACGGCCCGGCTGCGCGCGCTGGTCGAACACTGGATCGCCTACGCGGAGACGCCGCTGTTCCCGGGCGGGTGCTTCTGGGTGGCGAACCTCGCCGACTTCGACAGCAGGCCGGGGCCGGTCCGCGACGCGCTCTTCCGCCACCGGGGCGACTGGCTCGCCCATCTCACCGGTGAGCTGCGCCACGCCGCCCGGGCCGGGGAGATCTCCGGTCCGGACGCCGACCTGGCCGCCTTCCAGATCGACGCGGTGCTCTGCGCGGCCAACACCGCGCTGCGCCTCGGCGAAAGGGACGCCATGGACAAGGTCCGCCGCGTGGTCGACGGTCTCCTCTCCCCCGCCGCCTGACCGTACGGCCCCGCCGGGAAGCACCCCGGATGACCATCAGCCTCGCCCGGAAACCGTCCCGGATGACCGTCCGGCCCCACCGGGCCCACGGCACGGGCTCTGCCGCGATCCACGTGTCCGCCCCTCCGCCCGGGGCACGGGATCTTTCCGCGGGGGTGGTTCGTTGGGGGAAGGGCGACAGACGGAGGAGGCACGATGCTCGCGGCACTGACGGGTCTGGGGCTGTCCACGGCGGCCGGGCTCAACGCCTACATCCCGCTGCTGGTCGTCGGCGTGCTCGCCAACCTCACCGACGAGGTACGGCTGCCGAACGAGTTCGCCTGGCTGTCCAACGGCTGGGTGCTCGCGATCATCGGCGTGCTGCTGCTCGCCGAGATCGTGCTCGACAAGGTCCCGGCGGTCGACAGCGTCAACGACATGATCCAGACGGTCGTCCGCCCGGCCTCCGGCGGTGTGGTGTTCAGCGCCACCGAGGCGGCGGCCCGGCTCGACGGCTCGACCTGGATGAGCCACAACCCCTGGCTGAGCTGGGTGCTGGGCATCGCGATCGCGCTGGCCGTACACCTGATGAAGTCCACCGCCAGGCCGGTCGTCAACGTCTCGACCGCCGGGGTGGGCGCCCCCGTGGTCAGCACCCTGGAGGACGCCGGCTCGCTCGGCATGAGCCTGGTCGCCGTCTTCCTGCCGGTCCTGGTGATCGTCGGCGTGGCGATCCTCGCCCTGTTCGGCTGGTGGGCGATCCGCAAGGTACGGCGCCGCCGCGCCCTGCGCCGAAGTCCGGCCTGACCCCGTCCCCGTCCCCGTCCCCGGGGATATGCTCGAAGAACCCGTCTCGCCCCCGTCAGGAGGTGGCTCCCATCGGCACTTTCATCACCATCGCGCTGGTGATCCTGCTGTTCGTCCTTCTCGCCTCGGCGGCCGGGATCTACCTCCTGGTCAAGGTCGGCAAGAAGGCCACCAAGGAGGCCCGCAAGGTCGGCGACCGGGTCGCCACCCACGTGGCGTCGATGGGCACCGGCGAGGCCGCCGAGGCCGAGCGGATGCGCATCGACCTGCGCCGGGAGGTCTCCCTGACCCGCCAGGCCGTCGAGCAGGCGTTGCGTGACGGCTGGGGCCTGGGCGACCTGCCCCACCTGATGGCCGAGATCGCCGTACAGGCCGACCAGCTCGACGCCCAGCTCGGCCTCTACGCCCGGCACGCCCGCATGCCGTCCAACTCCGACCGCCACTCGTTCGGCCTGCTGCGCGACCACCACGCCAAGCTGACCGATTCCTGCTCCCGCATCCGCGCCGACCTGCTCAACGACCAGATGACGCACTCGGCCGGGGTCATCGCCGACCTCCAGAGCCGCACCGACCTGGAGATCGAGGCCCGCCGCCGCGCCCCCGACCCGCTGGACCAGATCGACGAGCTCTACCGGCGCACCATGCTCAGCCGCCCCCAGCGGGAAGAGCCCCGCTGACGGAAGGCGGGGCGATCAACCGGGGACGGCTGCGGACGTACGTCGGGTTCGACGTGGACATCGGCCTAGACCTGAGCACGTACATGGGAGGAAAGGCTCCGTAGGAGCCCCCCGCCCCGGTTCCACCCGTACGGCGGCCCTCTCCCCGCCGCGGGCGACGTCCCGGCTCTCCCGCTCGAACGGGGTGTCCGTTGGTCCACCGAAAAGGTGCCGTGCCGGATTTGGGATGATCGGCCGGTGATCCCTCCCCCTACGGAAGCCGGCCGGGCATCGGCACGGGAACGTGTACGCCGCATCCTCGAAACCCCCCGCCTGCAGCGGGTCGTCATCGTCGTCGTCGTCCTCAACGCGGTCACCATCGGCTGCGAGACCTCCTCGCTCCTCGTCGAGCGGATCGGCGGCCTGCTGCACGTGATCGACCGGGTCACCCTGGCCGTCTTCACCGCCGAGCTCGCCGCCCGGCTGTACGCCTACCGTGGGAAGTTCTTCCGCGACCCGTGGAACTGGTTCGACACACTCGTCGTGGCGGTCTCCTTCGCCCCCGCGTCGGCCTCCACCTCGGTGCTGCGCACGTTGCGGATCGTGCGGGCGCTGCGCCTGGTGTCGGCCGTGCCCAGCATGCGGAAGGTCATCGGCGCCCTGATGGCGGCCGCTCCCGGCATGCTCTCGATCGTCGGCCTGATCATCCTGCTGGTGTACGTCTCGGCGGTGCTGGCGACGCATCTGTTCCGCGACATCGCTCCTCAGCACTTCGCCGAGCTGCCCACCTCGCTGTTCTCCCTGTTCCAGGTCATGACCGGCGAGGGATGGCCCGACATCGCCTCCGAGGTGATGGGGCAGAAGCCCTGGGCGTGGGTGTTCTTCGTCGGCTACATCCCGCTGACCACCTTCGTGGTGCTGAACCTGTTCATCGCCGTCGTCGTCAACGCCATGGACGACCAGACCACCTCGGCCGAGGAGCAGCGCGTCGAGGACACGCTCACCGTCATCGCCGGGGAACTGGCCCGCCTGCACGCCAAGATCGACGAGCTGCAGGCGTCCGCCGGTGACCGGCAGCCCGGCGGGAAGGCCGCGGCGGAGTCCTCCGACATGGCCGGGCCCCGCTAGCCCACGGACCAGATCATGCCGTCGCCGAACGGCGTCACCTCCCCGCCATGGGGGTTCACAGCGGGAAGGATCTCCTCGGGCCGCCCCGGAGGTCTCGCTCCCGGGGCGGCCGGTCGGCTCAGGAGACGCCGGCCTCGCGCATGTCGCGGACCTCGCGCTTGAGCTCCTTGATCTCGTCGCGGAGCCGGGCGGCTACCTCGAACTGCAGGTCGGCCGCGGCCTGGTGCATCTGCTCGGTGAGCGAGGCGACCAGCTCCTCCAGCTGGGCCCGGGGCATCTCCCCGGCGATGGCCTTGGCGTGCTGGCCGGCGGCCTTGGAGGCGAAGCCGGGGACGGGCGCCTTGCCGCGCGTCTGCTGGCGGCCGCCGCCGCCGAGGAGCTGCTCGGTGTCGGCGTCCTCGCGGTTGAGCGAGTCGAGGATGTCGGCGATCTTCTTGCGGAGCGGCTGCGGGTCGATGCCGTGGGCCTCGTTGTAGGCGATCTGCTTGGCCCGGCGGCGGTTGGTCTCCTCGATCGCCCGCTCCATGGACGGGGTGATCCGGTCGGCGTACATGTGCACCTGACCGGAGACGTTTCGGGCCGCGCGGCCGATCGTCTGGATCAGCGAGGTCTCCGAGCGCAGGAAGCCCTCCTTGTCGGCGTCGAGGATGGCCACCAGCGACACCTCCGGCAGGTCGAGGCCCTCGCGCAGGAGGTTGATGCCGACCAGCACGTCGAACTCGCCGGAGCGCAGCTCGCGGAGCAGCTCGATGCGGCGCAGGGTGTCGACCTCGCTGTGGAGGTAGCGGACCCGGATGCCGAGCTCCAGGAGGTAGTCGGTGAGGTCTTCGGCCATCTTCTTGGTCAGCGTGGTGACGAGGGCCCGCTCGTCCTTCTCGGCGCGGATCCTGATCTCGTGGACGAGGTCGTCGATCTGCGACGTCGTGGGCTTGACGATCACCTCGGGGTCGACCAGACCGGTCGGCCGGATGACCTGCTCGACCACGTCGCCGCCGGAGCGGCCCAGCTCGTAGGGGCCGGGGGTGGCCGAGAGGTAGACGGTCTGGCCGATCCGCTCCAGGAACTCCTCCCACTTCAGCGGGCGGTTGTCCATCGCGGACGGCAGCCGGAAGCCGTGCTCGACGAGCGTGCGCTTGCGGGAGGCGTCGCCCTCGTACATCGCGCCGATCTGCGGCACGGTCTGGTGCGACTCGTCCAGCACGAGGAGGAAGTCCTCGGGGAAGTAGTCGAGCAGGGTGTTGGGGGCGCTGCCGGGGGCGCGGCCGTCCATGTGGCGCGAGTAGTTCTCGACGCCGGAGCAGGTGCCGATCTGGCGCAGCATCTCCAGGTCGTAGGTGGTGCGCATGCGCAGCCGCTGCGCCTCCAGGAGCTTGCCCTGGCGCTCCATCCTCTCCAGCGTCTCGGCCAGCTCGGCCTCGATGCCGGCGATGGCCTTCTCCATCCGCTCCGGGCCCGCGACGTAGTGGGAGGCCGGGAAGATGTAGACCTCGTCGTCGTCGGTGATCACCTCGCCGGTCAGCGGGTGCATCGTGGAGAGCTTCTCGATCTCGTCGCCGAACATCTCGATGCGCACGGCGAGCTCTTCGTACTTCGGGATGATCTCGATGGTGTCGCCGCGCACCCGGAAGGTGCCCCGGGTGAAGGCCAGGTCGTTGCGGGTGTACTGCATGTCGACCAGGCGGCGCAGCAGCCGGTCGCGCTCGATCTCCTGGCCCACCTGGAGGCGGGCCATGCGGTCGACGTACTCCTGCGGGGTGCCCAGGCCGTAGATGCACGACACCGAGGCCACCACGATCGTGTCGCGGCGGGTCAGCAGCGAGTTGGTCGCCGAGTGGCGCAGCCGCTCGACCTCGTCGTTGATCGAGGAGTCCTTCTCGATGTAGGTGTCGCTCTGCGGGACGTACGCCTCGGGCTGGTAGTAGTCGTAGTACGAGACGAAGTACTCGACCGCGTTGTTCGGCATCATCTCGCGCAGCTCGTTGGCGAACTGCGCGGCGAGCGTCTTGTTGGGCTGGATGACCAGGGTCGGCCGCTGCAGCCGCTCGATCAGCCAGGCGATCGTGGCGGTCTTGCCGGTGCCCGTGGCGCCCAGCAGGACGGTGTCCTTGTCCCCCGCGCCCACGCGCCGCTCCAGATCGGCGATCGCTGCGGGCTGGTCGCCCGACGGGGTCATCTCGGTGACCACCTGGAAGGGCGCCACCTTGCGCTGCAAATCAGTTACCGGCCTCACTCCACCCACTGTAGGCGGGCCCACCGACATTTCCGTCCGCCCGACCGGCCGGCCGCGGCCCGACCGGACGGGCGGACGGCCACGGTCCGGCGTGCGTGTACGGCGCGCGGGCCGCGCGTCCGCGATCCGCCCGGCCGTACGGCGGGCCGCGCGTCCACGATCCGTCCGGCCGTACGGGCACCTTCGGCCCTCCGGGCGCGTTGGGCGTAAAGAGAGCGTAAAAAAGGGCGTCCGAACGGGCGAGGGCGCGGGACGGAGACACGGGGTTGACGGGTGGCTTCCAGGATGGGCCGGACGGCTTCAATCCGGTGGCAAGCCGACGTCAAGCCCGGCGGACTTCACTGCCGGATACGGCTCCACCGCCCGGTGCCTCGCCGTGATACGCCAAACAGAATCCCCCAAAGACTGATATATCGGACTATCTCGCACGACTAACCCCCCGGAGGTCAGATGTCCCGGTCACAACAGGTCATGCGGACCGCTGCGGCGGCCGCCCAGGCGATGGGGCAGGGAGGTGACCCACGCCAGATGGCCGGCCAGGCCATGGGCCGGCTGGCGGGCCAGTTCACCGGCCAGGCGCCCGGCGAGAAGGGCTTCGCGCTCGATCCGGCCGACTTCGCCGCGGCCCGCGACCAGGACATCTCCACCGGGACGGTCATCGAGGCCCGCAGCGCCTCGCTGGCCGAGGCCGGTGAGATCCTCAGCCGGAGCTTCACCGCGGCCGGGCCGGACGGACGGCCGGCCCATGTGATCTCACCGGTGGTGATCCCCAAGGGGACGACGGCGCGGTTGATCGTCCCGCTGGTGGTCCTGGCCGTCCTCGGCCTGGCCGGGCTGGTGGCCACGGGGCTGCCCGACGGCGCGCGGGTGCTGTTCGGCCCGCACTACTGGCTGGTCCTGGTGCTGGCCGCCGCGTTCCTGTGGTGGCGGCGCAGCGTGGTCATGGTCCCCGAGGGCGCCAAGGCGCTGATCACCAAGTTCGGCAAACTCGTGCAGATCGCCGAGCCGGGCCGGGTGACGTTGTTCAACCCGTGGAAGCGGGTCAGCTACATCGTCAACACCACCCGTGAGTACCCCTTCAACGCGCCCATCAGCGAGGCCCCGACCCAGCAGGGCGTCAAGGCGAGCGTCGACCTGTTCCTGCAGTTCCGCATCGAGGACCCGGCCGAGTTCATCTTCGTCCTCGGCTCGGTCGGCGGCTTCCAGGCCAAGCTGCAGAACGCCATCAGCGAGGTCACCCGCTCCCTCATCTACGCCCAGCGCGCCGAGGAGATCTACGACCTGGTCGGCGAGAGCACCCTGGGCATGCTGGACAGCCTCAACCAGCAGTTCCTGCCCGCCGTACGGCTCACCGACGTGAACATCACGCACGCCGAGCCGACGAGCCAGGAGTACCGGATGGACCTCGCCGCCCCCGAGATGATCAGGGTGGCCAAGGAGGCGTACACCTACGAGTACGAGCTGCAGCTGCGCAAGGAGCAGAACGAGGGAGACCTCGTCAGGGAGCTCGCCGGGCTGCAGGAGCAGCTGTCGGCCATCCAGGCCGAGATCGCCGGATACCAGGCCCGGATGGACACCGCGCTGGAGCGCGCCTCCTACCAGGCCAAGGCGCAGGCGAGCCAGCGGCTGGTGGAGGCGGAGTCCACCGCCAAGGCCAACGCGGCGCTGCTGGAGGCGCAGGCGCTGGACATCCGGGCGCTGAGCGCGGCCCAGGCGCCGGAGATCCTGGACTACCGGTTCCAGCAGGACCTGCTCGACAAGCTGGAGGCGGTGGCCGCGCACCTGCCCCGGATGGTGCAGGTGGGCGAGCGGCCCGACATCGACCTGCTGACCCTGGCCAGGCAGCTCGTCGGCAGCAGGGACACGCAGCTGTTCTCCGAGCAGGACATGGCGGCCATCAGGGCGCGCGTCACCGAGATCGGCAGGCGGGTCGAGGAGCGAGGATCGGAGATCGCCGCCCTGCTGAACCCGGCTCCGGAGACCGGCGGAGCAGGCGGGACAGGCGGGGCAGACGGCACCGGCGGCACCGGTACGGCGGGCGGGACCGGCCCGGCCGGGACGTCACAGGCGGGGCGGGTGGAGCCGTCGGAGCGGACGCTCCGGGCGGCCGAGGCGCAGGGCGGGCCGGCGGCCCGGGAAGGTGAGGACGTGCGATGAGCGCGGAGTTCTCCAAGATCAAGGAATCCCTGGCCTCCTGGTCGGAGATCCGCCAGCTGCTGCGCGGCGGCGAGTCGGGCCGGCTGGTCCCGGTGGTCATCCCCAAGGACCGCCGCGGCTTCGCCTGGCTGACGCTGCCGTTCGCCGCGCTCTACCTCGCCGGCACGGCGGTGCTGGCCGGCGGGTTGATCTCCTTCCTGGCCGCGGCGGGCGCGGTGGTCCTGCTGCTGGCCTCGCTGGTCTGGGTGTGGCGACGGGCGATCATCGAGATCGAGGAGGGCACCACCGGCGTGCGCAGCCGCTGGGGCGCGATCACCGGCACCCTGCCCCCGGGCCGCCACTACCTGTGGCTGCCGTGGGACCGGGTGGACGCGGTGGTGGACACCTCCACCGAGATCCCCTACTCGGCGCCGATCGTGGCCTGCCCGACCGCGGAGAACGTGCCGCTGAAGTCGATCGAGTTCTTCCTGAAGTTCCGCATCGTCGACCCGGTGGCCTTCGTCCGGACGATCGGGGCGAGCAACTTCGACCTCGTGCTGAGCAGCGCCGTACAGGACGCCATCCGCCAGCGCAGCCGCAGGGTGCACACCGAGCGCGCCTACGACCTGCGCGGGTCCGACGTCGGCGACATGCAGGAGCTGCTGACCCGCCAGCTCGGCCGGTACGGCGTGCGGATCACCGGCGCCAACATCCCCGACGTGCAGCTGCCCGACGCCTACCAGCAGCACCTGGCCACCCGGGAGAAGGTCGCCAAGGAGCTGTCGGCGTTCGAACGGGAGTGGGAGCTCACCCGCAAGCGGCGGATCGACACCCTGCTGATGGAGATCGAGCGCGCCAAGAAGACGCGGGACGCGCGGATCGTGGAGGTGCGGGCCGCCGCCAACACCGCCCGCAAGGACGTCGCCCGCATGCTGGAGGAGCACGAGACCGAGGCCCAGCGGGTGCGCTGGGAGATCGAGGCGAAGGGCCGGGCCGAGCTCACCTCCGCCGAGAACGAGGCCCGGGGGCTGCGCAGGCTGGCCGACTCCTACCGCGACAACCGGGCCGTGCTCCAGTACGAGCTGGCCCGCCGCCGCCTCGACGTGGGGGCCAGGCTCGCCGAGAGCGCCCCGCGTCCCCTGGTGGTCCGCACCGACGGCACCTCCGGCGACTCGTCGGCGCTGTCCACGATGCTCCTGGCCCAGCTCCTGCCGCGGATCGGCGGCATCGGCGACGGCGGCGCCGGGAGCGGGAACGGTGTGAACGGCCAGGCCAGGCCGTCCACCCAGCCCGGCTGAGCCCGTCCCGGCCGGACCCCGCCCCGGCCGGGGCGTCCCACCTCGGATCCGTCCCGGCCACGCGCGTCCCGGCCGGGCGCGCCCCGCTCCAGACCCTTTCCGACCCGCGCCCCCTGACCGGGCGCGTTCCACCTCACATCAGATGACACCCGGGGAGTCCCCATGGTTTTCCGCAAGCTGATGGCCGCGTTCGGCGCGGGCGTCGAAGTCGACACGATCCTGCAGAACTCCCACGTCCGCCCCGGCGAGATCCTGCGCGGACGGGTCGACTTCCGCGGCGGCGGCTCCGACCACCAGGTCGAGGGCATCTTCATCGACTTCACCGCGGTCGTCGAGGTCGAGAGCGGCGACAACGAGCACCACGCGACCTACAGCTTCCTGCGCGAGCAGGTGGCCGGGCCGTTCCGGCTCGCGGCGGGCGCGGCCCACTCGGCGCCGTTCGAGATCGCCGTCCCGTGGGAGACCCCGATCAGCGCCGTCGGCGGCCACCCGCTGCGCGGCATGCGGCTCGGCGTGGCCACCGAGCTGGCCCTGGCCGGGGCGCTGGACAAGGGCGACCTCGACCCGCTGTTCGTCAACCCGCTGCCCGCCCAGGACAACGTGCTCGGCGCGCTGAGCCGGATGGGCTTCCACTTCAAGAAGGCCGACCTGGAGCGGGGCACGCTGCGCGGCTCGCGGATGCCGTTCTTCCAGGAGATCGAGTACCACGCGGGCCACGAGTACGGCCGGCACTTCAGCGAGCTGGAGCTGACGTTCATCACCGGGCCGCACTCGATGGACGTCATCCTGGAGGCCGACAAGCGTGGCGGCTTCCTGTCCTCCGGCGGCGACACCTACGACCGGTTCACGGTCCGGCATGACGACCACCCGGGCCAGGTGGAGCAGTCACTGCGCGCGGGGCTGGAGTCGATGGCCCGCAGGCGCGGCTGGTTCTGACCGCCCCGGTCACCCTCCCCGTACGGCCGGCGCCCCGCCGGTGAGCCGGCCGTACGGGAGACCCGGGCGTGGACGCCCGTTTTCCGGGAGAGCGTCGAGGCGACCCGATCCCGTCCCGTTCCGTGCCTGGAGCGCGGCGGGATCCGGTCCTACTATGACGGCGGGGACATCGGCCGCGCGGGGCGGCGACCCGGGCGGGGCCGCGGGCGAAGCGTGAACCGGGGCGGATCGGGCGGGACCGAGGACGAGACGCGGACCCGGCGGATCGGGCGGGCCGGTGGACCCGGTGAACGGGCGGGCGGACGGGCGGAGCGCGCATGGGTCGGATGGCACGGTTCGGGACATGGCTCGGCAAGAACGCCGACGGTTTCATCGCCCTGCTGCTCGCGGTGGGCGTCGGCGTGGTGGGCCTGCTGGACGACGCCATCGACAAGGCCGTGCGCGACCAGGTGATCGAGTCCGGGACCCTGCTGGTGCTGGCCCTGCTGACCACCGCGATCCTGCGTGACCGCTGGCGCCAGGAGCCGGCCGAGACGGCGATGCGGGAGAGCTTCGCCAGGACCTCCACGCTGCCGGAGCGGATGCAGCGGCTGGAGGGCGTGGTCTCCGAGGCCGGGCGGGCCCTCGCGGACCTGTCGGTCGTCAAGGTCCTCAACGGCGCGGAGGAGATCGCCAAGGCGCACGCGGAGGCGCGCGCCGGCACCGACCGCTGGACCTTCAAGGGCGGTACGGGCACGTATCTCCGCGCGGTGACGCTGCCCGAGTGCGTGGCGGCCGCGCGGGCGCAGCGGCGCGCGCTGCTGATGCGCCTGGAGATCATCGACCCGGCCGACGAGCGGGTCTGCGAGGCGTACGCCCGCTTCCGCCGGTCGATGTCGCAGGAGCCGGACGGCACGGGCGAGGTCTGGACGGCCGAGCGCACCCGCAAGGAGGCGTTCGCCACCATCCTCGCGGGCTGCTGGTACCACCAGCGGTTCGGCCTGCTGGAGATCCACATCGGGCTGTCGGCCACGATGACGACGTTCCGCTGGGACCTGTCGGCCTCCTCGCTGATCATCACCGGGGAGGACCCGCGGCGGGCGCTGCTCGCCGGGCGGCGGTCCTTCTACTACGACAGCTGCACCACCGAGCTGATGGCCAGCCTGGAGCAGGCCAGGCGGGTGCCGATCGAGCTGGCCAGGTCGGTCCCGCTCGGCGACGAGCCGACGATCGAGGAGGTGCGCAAGCTGTTCGAGACCCTCGGCCTGCCCCTCCCCCGGTCCTACACCGACAGGGATGTCGCCGACCTCACGCGCAAGGCGCTCCGGGCCAAGAATCCCTACCCCTGACGGGACGAGATGAGATACCAGGAGCTGTACGAGGAGATGACCGGTGGCCGCGGAGGCGAGGCCCTGCGCGGCTGGGCCGGGCGGGTGCTGCGGGACATCGCGTCGGGCGCCTCCCCGGTCGCCGGGGTCCGCCATCCGCTCGGGTTCCTCTGCCTGCCGCTGGAGCGGACCGGGGAGTACGGCGTGTGCCTGCACATCTGGTCCGGCGCGCTGCCGCGCGCCGCCTCCACCACCTCCCAGATCCACTGCCACAGCTGGGACCTGGTCAGCCACGTGCTGTACGGCCGGGTGGAGAACGTGCGCGCCGACGTCGGCGACGCGGGCGGCGGTGCGGGGGACACGGGGGACGGCGTCGCGGGCGCGGCCGGCGGGATCCCCGGGCACGCCGGAGAGGCCCCGGGCGGAGACGGTGGAACAACCGGGCACGCCGGAGAGGCCGCGGGCGGAGGCGGCGGGACGACCGTCCCGCCCGGGGCCACCCACCGGGTCTTCGAGGTCGTCAGCGACGCGGGCGGCGACCGCATCCTGCCGACCCCGCGCACCGTCCGGTGCGCCCCCGGGGTGAGCGAGGTGTACGGGCCGGGCGAGACCTACACGCTGCCCGCCGGGGTTTTCCACTCCAGCGTCGTACCCGGCGGGGAGACCGCCACGATCGCGCTGGGCCACGGCCGTCCCGGCCGCAGCGACCTGTCGCTCGGCCCGCTCGGGCTCGGCGCCCACCTGGTCCCCCGCCACCGCTGCGACGCGCGGGAGACCGCGCGGGCCGCGCTGCACGCGGCGGGACGCCTGTCCTGACCGCCCACCGGGCGGACCGGCGGGCGCCGGTCCACGACACGACCGAGGAGGACCACATGGTTCGGCAGACGAGCGAGGGCCGCGCCGGGGAGCGGGATGGGAAGCACACCGGGGGCGGCGCCACGGAGCGGGACAGGGAGCACACCAGGGGCGGCGCCGCGGAGCGGGACCAGGATCACGCCGCCGCGCCGGCGGATCTGGAGCGCGCCCTCCGGGTCGCCGTGGACGCCGCGCGGGCGGCCGGCTGGCTGATCACCGAGGGCACCCGGGCGGCCCTCGTGGTCAACCCCAAGGGCGACGACGGCGACGTGGTCACCGACCTCGATCTCTCGTCGGAGAGGCTGCTGGTCGGCCGGGTCCTCTCGGCGTTCCCCGGGCACGCGGTGATCTCCGAGGAGGCGGGCGTGCTGGGTGAGGCCGGGTCGGAGTGGACGTGGGTCATCGATCCGCTCGACGGCACCAACAACGTGGCGATCGGCCTGCCCCTGTACGCCGTGGGCCTGGCGCTGTGCCGCGGCGGGCGGCCCGAGCTGGGGGTCGTGCACGAGCCGGTGACCGGCCGTACCTGGTCGGCCGTGCGGGGCCGGGGCGCGGTCGGCCCGGCGGGCCCGCTGTCGGCTCCGCCGTACCGGCCCGGCCGCTCCGGCCCGGTGCTGGCCTGGGTCCAGGGGTACGGCGTGCGGCGCGGCGACCCCGTGGCCACGGCGCTGAAGGCGGCGCTCGACCTGCGTGCCCGCCGGGTGCTGCGGCTGTGGGCCCCTCTGCTCGCCTGGGTGATGCTGGCCCGGGGGGACATCGACGGGATCGTGGGCTACCGGACCGGGGTCGTCGACCTGCCGGGCGGCCTGCTGATCGCACGGGAGGCCGGGGCGGTGGTCGGCGGCTTCGACGGCGCGCCGTTCGACCGCGTCCCGCTGGACGGGAGCGGGTGCGACTTCGTCGCCGGGCGGGCCGGGCTGCGGGAGGAGCTGCTGGAGGAGGTCCTGAAGGAGGCCGGGGCCGTCCGGGAGGCCGCGCCGTGACTCCCGCTGACTCCCACTGACTCCCACGGCCCCCGCCGGATCCCCCGTCGGAACCCCGCGCCCCTCGCGGACGTCAGGCGGTGAGCAGCAGCGCGGCCACGGCGGCGACCACCCCGGTCACCGCCAGCCCGGCCCCGGCCAGCACGAACGTCAGCGGCGGCACCCGCACCGCGCGGCGGCGGCACCACTCGAACCACAGCAGGGTGGCCAGCGACGCCCAGGGGGTGACCACCGGTCCGATGTTGGTGCCGATGAGCAGGGCGAGGAGCTGGTCGCGGTTGCCGGGCGGGACGACCTCCTCCACCGCGGTGTAGGCGGGCAGGTTGTTGATCAGGTTGGCCAGCCCGCCGCCGGTGACCGCCGCCCGGTAGGCGCCGCCGCTGTCGCCCGCCGTGCCGGTCAGCGCGCCCATGAGGTCGGCCAGGCCGTACCGGCTCAGGGTGGGCACCACCAGGAACAGGCCGGTGACGAAGACCAGGAGCTGCCAGGGGAACAGGGCGAGGGTGAGCTTGGACCGGTCGCGCCAGGCGAAGGCGGCGATCATCAGCACCGCCGCGGCGAGGGCGGCGAGCTGGATCGGCAGCTCCAGCAGGAGCGCGGCGATGAACAGCACGCACACCGTGGCCGCGACCCGGAACAGCAGCGGGTCGGCGACCGGGACGGGACCGGGCGGGACGTAGCGGCCGGCGCCGCGCCGGCCGCGCCGCCAGAAGAACACCCACAGGAAGACCATGGTGACCGCGATCGAGGCGGCCTGCGGCAGCCAGAGCCGCCCGGCGAACTCCTTGGTGGACATGCCCAGGCGGTCCATGGCGAGAAGGTTCGTCAGGTTCGACACCGGCAGCAGCAGGCTCGCGGTGTTGGCCAGCCAGACGGTGGTCATGGCCAGCGGCAGCGCGGCGATGCCGGTCCTGGCGGCCAGGGCGAGCATGACCGGCGTCAGCAGCACGGCGGTGGTGTCGAGGTTGAGGAACATGGTGACCAGGGCGGCGAAGGCGGTGCACAGCAGGAACAGCGCCGCGTAGTTCCCCCGCCCGGCCGCCGCCAGCCTCGCCGCGATCACGTCGAAGACCCCGGCCTCCTTGACGAGCTCGGCCATCACGATCACCGCGCCGAGGAACAGCAGGATGGGCGCTATCCGCGTCAGCTCGGCCCGGGCGTCCCCGATGGGCAGCAGGCCGGTCAGAACGGACAGGAGACCCAGCGCCAGCAGGCCGATCCGAATCCAGTCCAGAACGCTCAGTCGCCGCAGCACACCGACCATGATCCACGAGGCCGGTCAAGATCGCACGCCCGTCCTTGATCGAACCCCTTCGAATCGCCGGTACGGCGGGCGATACTGGACTCCCGTTGGACGGCGGCGAGGGGTGTGATCGCTATGGCGCGCGACGACAGGCCGATCGACATCTTCGTCAGCTACTCCCCCGCCGACGAGCGCTGGGCGTCGTGGATCGCCTGGGAGCTGGAGGCCGCCGGCTACCGCACGATGATCCAGGCGTGGGACTTCGTGCCGGGGACCCAGTTCATCGAGTTCATGGACCGCGGTGTCAGCGAGGCCGCGCTGGTGGTCGCGGTGCTGTCGCGCAACTACCTCAGGTCGCGCTGGGGGCGGATGGAGTGGCAGGCCGCGCTGCGCGCCGACCCCGACAACCCCTCCAACAAGCTGGTCACGATCCGGCTGGAGGACTGCCCGCTGGAGGGGCTGCTGGCCACGATCACCTGGGTGGACCTGGTCGGGGTGACCGGCGCCGACGAGGCGCGGGCGCTGCTGCTGAACCGGATCGAGCAGGCGCTGGCCGGCCGTGCCAAGCCGCTGGACCGGCCGTCCTTCCCCGTCGGCCCGGCCCTCACCGGCGGGACGGCGGCCGTCCCCGGCGAG
Source organism: Streptosporangium sandarakinum (assembly GCF_050942225.1). NCBI lineage: Bacteria > Bacillati > Actinomycetota > Actinomycetes > Streptosporangiales > Streptosporangiaceae > Streptosporangium > Streptosporangium sandarakinum. The sequence continues at coordinate 2,766,967 of NZ_CP192034.1, read as the reverse complement.
GTCCCGGCGGCGCCGTCCCGGCACGGGCCGGCGCGGGCCCGCCGTACCCCGGTGGCGCCGCCCGCCTACCCGGCCGGGCCGCCGGCGCGGGGCCCGCGCGGGCCGGTGACGCTGCTGCACGTGGCGGGCCCCCGGTTCGGCCGGGGGCTGGCCGCCGAGGACGAGCCGCTGACGGCCGAGGAGCTGCAGCCGCGGATCTGGGCCGACCTGACCCGGATGCGGGACGCCGGGGCGCCGCGGCCCGACCTGATGATCGTGACCGGTGACCTCACCGAGTCGGGCAGCCGCCGCGAGTTCGGCGAGGCCGCGGCGTTCCTGACCGGGCTGCGGGTGCTGCTCGGCCTGGAGCCGCAGCGGCTGGTGGTCGTGCCCGGCCCCCGCGACGTCACCAAGGCCGCCTGCCGGGCCTACTTCAGCAACTGCGAGGCCGACGACGTGCGCCCGCAGCCGCCCTACTGGCCCAAGTGGCGGCACTTCGCCGCCCTGTTCGAGGAGCTCTACCTGGGGCTCGACGGGCCGGAGTTCGACAGCGCCCAGCCGTGGACGCTCTTCGCCGTCCCCGACCTGAAGGTCGTGGTGGCCGGGCTCAACTCCACGATGGCGATGAGCCACCGCGAGGAGGACGGCTACGGCTTCGTCGGCGAGGCGCAGGCCGCGTGGTTCGCCGAGCGGCTGCGGCCGTTCGAGGAGGCGGGCTGGCTGCGGGTCGGCGCGGTCGGCCACCCGCCCGCCACGCCCCACCTGCGTGACGCCGCGACGGTCGAGCGGCTGCTGGCCGGGCGGCTCAACCTGCTGCTGCACGGCGCCGGCGGCACGCGCGGCGTGTCCGCCGCCGACGGCCCGGAGACGGGGGCGGCGCCGGGCCGCGGGACGCGCTGCGCCTGCCCGCCCTGGCCCCGGGACGCCACCGGATCATCGAGGTGACCGCGGACGGCCTGCGCCGCTGGGACCGCGACCGCGACGACCCGGCGCCCACCGAGGAGGTGACACGCCGGTGGCACGCGACGGGGCTGACGTTCGCCCCAGCCGACTCCCCGAGGGCCTCGCCGGCCCCGCCGCCCTGCCGCCGGCCGGGCCCGGCCCTGCCGGGCCGGAGCGGGCGCCGTCCCCGTCGATGCTGCTGCTCGACCGGATCGCCGAGGTGTGCGAGGCCCGGCATGACCGGGTCAAGATCAGGAAGATTCCCGGCGAGGTTCCGCAGCTGCTGGTCACCTACCCCGAGGACGGCTTCGTCCGGCAGCTGCGGATCGGCGCGCACGCCGGGGAGCCGACCCGGCGCGAGGTGGAGGCGTTCGCCGGCCAGGTGCACGCCTCCGGGATGGAGCACGGCGCCGAGCTGGTCTACCAGGGGCCGCCGCCGGCGCCGGCGCTGCGCGAGGAGACGGCCCGGCGGGGGCTGCGGCTGCGCAGCTTCACCGAGTTCCAGGGGCTGATGGACCTGACGGGATACGTCGCCGACCAGACGGCGCGGCTGCGCGCCGACCGGCGCTACCCGCCGGAGCTGTACGTGCCGCAGCGGTTCCGGGAGCTGGACCGCCCCGGCGGGCAGGTCCGGGAGGGCCTGACCGACGAGCTGATGCGGCTGCTGGCCGCCGACCACGGCCGGTTCCTGCTGCTGCTGGGCGACTTCGGGCACGGCAAGACCTTCGCGCTGCGCGAGCTGGCCCGGCGGATCCCGGTGGAGCTGCCGCACCTGGTGCCGATCCTGATCGAGCTGCGCTCCCTGGACAAGGCGCACTCGGTGGACGGGCTGGTCGCCGCGCACCTGGCCGGGCACGGCGAGGACGTCATCGACCTGAAGGCGTTCCACTACATGCTCCGCCAGGGCCGCGTGGTGCTGCTGTTCGACGGGTTCGACGAGCTGGTCACCCGGGTGACCTACGACCGCGCCGCCGACCACCTCGACACGCTGCTGCAGGCGGCCGAGGACAAGGCGAAGATCGTCGTGGCCGGCCGTACCCAGCATTTCAAGTCCAGCGCGCAGGTGCTGACCAAGCTCGGCGAGAGGGTGGGGCTGCTGCCGCAGCGGCGGCTGCTGAGCATCGAGGACTTCACCCGGCCGCAGATCCACTCCTACCTCGTCAACCGCTACGGCGGCGACGAGGACGCTGCGGGCGACCGGTTCTCGCTGATGAGCGACATCGGGGACCTGCTGGGCCTGGCGAGCAACCCGCGGATGCTCGGCTTCATCGCCGACCTCGACGGGCAGCGCCTGGCCACCGTCGCCCGGGCCCGGCACACCATCAGCGCGGCGCTGCTGTACGAGGAGATCATCGGCTCCTGGCTCGCCTTCGAGGAGCATCGGGTGCACGGCGTGCCGGGCGCGACCACCGGGCTGCGCGCCCGGCAGCTGCGCGAGGCGGTGACGGCGCTGGCGTTGCGGCTGTGGGAGAGCGGCGAGGCGTACCTGCGGCCCGCCGAGCTGGCCGAGGCCGCCGAGACGCTGACCGGCCTGGCCGACGGGCAGCTGACCGGCGGGCAGACCGCGCACGCGGTCGGGACGGGCAGCCTGCTGGTCCGCACCGAGGAGGGCCTGTTCGGGTTCATCCACTCCTCCGTCGTGGAGTGGCTGGTCGCCCGGCACGTCGCCGCGACGTTCCCCGACCCGGCGGCGCTCGCCCGCAGGCCGTTGTCGCAGCTGACGGTGGAATTCCTGTGCGACCTGGCCGACGTGCGCGCCTGCCGGACCTGGGCGGCCGGGGTGCTGGCCGACCCGGACGCCGGCGACGTCGCCCGGGCCAACGCCGTCAGGATCACCACCAGGCTGCGCACGCCCGCGATGACCGACCTACGGGGCGCCGTGCTGCGCGGCGAGGATCTGTCCGAGCGTGACCTGCGGGAGGTCGACCTCACCGGCGCCGACCTGACCGACGCCGTCCTCGCCGGGGCCGACCTGTCGCGCGCCGTGCTGCGCGGCGCGCGGCTGACCGGGGCCGTGCTGGACGAGGCCAGGCTCACCGGAGCCGACCTGCGCGGCGCCGACCTGACCCGGGCCCGGCTGGCCAGGGCGGACCTGCGGGACGCGGCGCTGGCGGGCAGCCGCTGGCAGCGGGCCGCGCTGATCGACGTCACCGGTACGGTGACCGGCGTCCCGGAGCTGCGCGGCGCCGCGATCGCGCCGGGCCACCCGGTGGAGATCGAGCTCGCCCCGGCGGCGATCGGCGTGCCGTACGGCTACCACTTTCAAAGCGGCAGGCTGCCCGAGCCCGTCGCCTACAGCCCCGACGGCGAGACCATGGTGATCGGCGGCGACGACGGCGGGGTGCTGCTGTGCGACGGCTCCACGGGCCTGCCGATCAGGAACCTGCGCGGCCACCGCGGGCGGGTCTACGCCGTCACGTTCGCCGACTCGGGCGACCTGCTGGCCACCGGGGCGAGCGACGGCACGGTCCGGCTGTGGGACCCGGTCACCGCGCAGGCGTCCCACGTGCTCACCGGGCACCGCGACGGGGTGTGGCCGGTGCTGTTCGGCCCCGGCGGCCGGTTGGTGGCGGCCGGCGGCGCCGACGGCGTGGTGCGGCTCTGGGACACCGCCACCGGCCTGCCGTACCGGGAGCTGGCCGGGCACCGGGCGCCGATCTACACCGCGGCGTTCGACGCGGGCGGCGGCACGCTCGTCACCGGCGACGCCGGCGGGACGATCCGGATGTGGGACGTGCGGTCCGGCTCGCTCGTCCGGACCCTGACCGGTCACCGCGGCCGGGTCTATCGCCTCGCCTACGACCCCGGCGGCACGCTCCTGGCGGCCGGGGGTCGCGAAGGCGCGGTGCGGATCTGGGACCCCCGCGACGGGCGGGTCCTGCACGAGCTGACCGGGCACGCCGGCCGCGTCTACGCGCTGGCCTTCACCCCGTCCGGGCGGCTGCTGGCGACCGGCGACACCGAGGGCGAGATCCGGCTGTGGGACCCGGTCACCGGCGCCTCGCGGGGCGTGCGCGCCGGCCACCGCGCGGCGGTCTACCAGGTCGCGTTCAGCCCCGACTCCGCGCTGCTGGCCAGCGCCGACTCCGACGGCGCGGTCCACCTGCGCGACGTCTCCGACGACCGGGGCCGGGTGGAGCTGACCGGGCACCGCGGCTCGGTCTGGCCGTTCGCCTTCCGGCCCGACGGCGGCCGGCTCGCCACCGTCAGCAACGACGGCACGGCCCGGCTGTGGGACCCGGTCACCGGGCAGTGCCGGCACGTGCTGCGCGGCCACGGACGGAAGATCACCTCGGTGCGGTTCAGCGGCGACGGCAGCATGCTGGCGACCAGCGGCAACGACGGGGTCGTGCGGATCTGGGAGCCGCGCACCGGCCGCCGCCTGCGGGAGCTCACCGGGCAGGCCGACCGGCTCATCTCCGCCGACTTCAGCCCGGCCGGTCCCACGCTCGCCACCGCCAGCAACGACGGCGGGGTGCACTTCTGGAACGCCGCCACCGGCGACTACGAGCGGGAGCTGGACGTCGAGACCGACCACGTGTGGGCGGAGGCGTTCAGCCCCGCCGGGGACCACATCGCCACCGCCAACGACGACGACAGCGTCTGCGTCTGGTACCGGCCGAGCGGCCGGCGGGTCGTCAGGCTCGCCGACCACCACGGCCGGGTCCGCTCCATCGCGTTCAGCCCGGACGGCGAGCGCCTGGCGACCGGCTGCGACGACCGGCTGGTGCGGATCTGGGAGATCGGGAGCGGCGAGTGCGTCGCCGTCCTGGAGGGGCACACCGACCGGGTGTACGCGGTGACCTTCAGCCCGGACGGCCACGAGCTGCTCAGCGCCGGCAACGACGGCCAGGCCCTGGTGTGGGACCTGCGGCGGGAACACCCGGAGCTCCGGCGCGCCCTCACCCGCGGCTCCGGGCGGCTGTGGACCGCCGCCTGCAGCCCGGACGGCTCGCTGCTGGCCACCGGCGGCGACGACCTGTCGGTGCGGCTCTGGGACGCCCGCACCGGCCGGCACCTGCACTCCCTCACCGGGCACACCCGGCGGATCTGGTCGCTGGCCTTCGCCCCCGGCGGGGACCTGCTGGCCAGCGCGGGCGACGACGGCGTGGTGATCCTGTGGGATCTGCGCCCCGGTACGGCTCCCGCCCGGCGGGTCTCGCTCCTGGGACTGGCCGAGGGGTGGGCGGCCATCGCGCCGGACGGGCGGTACAAGCTGGTGGGCGACGTGGCGGGCCAGTTCTGGTACGCCGTGGGGACCCGCCGGTTCGAGCCGGGGGAACTGGACGCCTACCTGCCGGTGGCCGGCCGGATCCCGCTGGACGCCGAGTTCTGACGCCCGGCCCCGGGCCGCGCGGGCCTCCCGCGGTGGGACGGGCCTCCCGCGGTGGGACGGGCGCCGGAACGGTCCGGCGGACGGGCTCCGGGCGCCCCTGGCGACGCGGGCGGGCTCAGGCGCGGGCGCGGGTGGTCAGCTCGGCCCAGACCTCCTCGGCGCGGGCCGTCAGCTCCTCCAGCGATCCCTCGTTCGGCACGACGATGTCGGCGACCTTGAGCCGGTCCTCACGGCTCGCCTGGGCGGCGATCCGGGCCTCGGCGTCCTGCCTGGCCATGCCGCGCAGCTCCACCAGCCGGGCGATCCGGACGTCGTCGGCGGCGTCCACCACCACGACCACGTCGTACATGGGGGCGAGACCGTTCTCGGCGAGCAGCGGGACGTCGTAGACCACGATCGCGTCCGCGTCCGCCCGGTCCTGCAGCTCGGCGACGCGCGCGCCGACCAGCGGGTGCACGATGCCGTTGAGGACGGCGAGCCTCTCGGGGTCGGAGAAGACGATCGAGCCGAGCTTCGGCCGGTCGAGCGTGCCGTCGGCGCGGAGGATCCCGGCGCCGAACGCCTCGACGACCCGGGCCAGCCCCTCGGTGCCGGGTTCGACCACCTCGCGGGCGATCCGGTCGGCGTCGATCACCACGGCCCCCAGGGAGGCCAGCCGCCGCGACACCTCGCTCTTGCCGGACCCGATTCCGCCGGTTAGTCCCACCTTCAGCATGACGGGCAGCATAACGCGGCGGGCGGCGGGACGGCGGGAGCGGACTCGGCCGGGCTGCCTCCGCGTGCGCCGACCCCGGCGGACGGGTCCCGGGCGGGTCAGGGTTCGCGGCGCAGGTGGACCAGCGTGAGATGGTCGCTCATCCGCTCCCGGCGGGTCTCGCGGTAGCCGTGACGCCGGTACAGCCTGAGGTTGCCCTCCGACAGGTGACCGGTGAACAGGTCGAACGCCCGCGCGGAGGCGGCCTCGGCGTGGAGGGCGGACAGCAGCGCCCCGCCGACGCCACGGCCCTGGGCGTCGGGTGCGACCACGAGGCGGCCGACCAGGCAGGTGGTGCCGGACATCCTCCCGCGGACCGCGCCGACGATCCGTTCCCCCTGTCGGGCGACGAGGACGACGCCGGTCTCGACGGCCGCGCGGACCTGCTCGGCCGACTCCACCAGCGGCGGGATGAACGGATCCCCGTAGAGCTGGGCCTCACTGACGTAGGCGGCCCGCTGCACGGTCAGGATCTCTCCGGCGTCCCCGGGACCGGCCCGTTCGATCATGGTCACGGCCGCCACCCTACGGCACCGCCGTACCGTGCGACGGGGGCGGGTCTCCACGGTCCTGAGCGCGGTTCCGCGGCCGGAGGCGGCCGGAACGTGAAAAGGACCCCGCCGAAGCGGGGTCCTTCCTCACATCACTCGCTCAGGGCCTGCGCCCGGCGGGACCGGTGTCAGCTCTGGCCGCCGGCGAGCTTCTCGCGCAGAGCGGCGAGAGCCTCGTCGGAGGCGAGGGCGCCGGCCGCCGGAGCGGAGGAACCGCCGCCGCTCGAACCGGCCGACTGGGTCTCACCGGTGTAGGACGTCGGAGCCGCCTCGGCCTCGGCGTCGGCCTTGCGGGCCTCCTCGATCTGGCGCTTGTGGGCCTCGAAGCGGTTCTGGGCCTCGGCGTACTGCCGCTCCCACTCCTCGCGCTGCTTGTCGAAGCCCTCGAGCCACTCGCCGGTCTCGGAGTCGAAGCCCTCGGGGTAGATGTAGTTGCCCTGGTCGTCGTAGGTCGCCGCCATGCCGTACAGCGTGGGGTCGAACTCGACGTCGGCGCCCATCGCGGACTCGTTCGCCTGCTTGAGCGACAGCGAGATCCGGCGACGGTCGAGGTCGATGTCGATGATCTTGACGAAGATCTCCTCGCCGACCGTGACGACCTGCTCGGGGATCTCGACGTGACGCTCGGCCAGCTCGGAGATGTGGACGAGGCCCTCGATGCCCTCCTCGACCCGGACGAACGCACCGAACGGCACCAGCTTGGTGACCCGGCCGGGCACGACCTGGCCGATCTGGTGGGTACGGGCGAACTGCTGCCAGGGGTCCTCCTGCGTCGCCTTGAGCGACAGGGAGACCCGCTCGCGCTCCATGTCGACGTCGAGAACCTCGACGGTGACCTCCTGGCCGACCTCGACGACCTCGGACGGGTGGTCGATGTGCTTCCAGGACAGCTCCGAGACGTGCACCAGACCGTCGACGCCGCCGAGGTCGACGAACGCGCCGAAGTTGACGATCGAGGAGACGACGCCCTTGCGGACCTGACCCTTCTGCAGGGTGTTGAGGAACGTCTGGCGAACCTCGGACTGGGTCTGCTCCAGCCAGGCGCGGCGGGACAGGACCACGTTGTTGCGGTTCTTGTCGAGCTCGATGATCTTCGCCTCGAGCTCGCGGCCGACGTACGGCTGCAGGTCGCGGACCCGGCGCATCTCGACCAGGGACGCCGGCAGGAAGCCACGGAGGCCGATGTCGAGGATGAGACCACCCTTGACGACCTCGATGACGGTGCCGGTGACGATGCCGTCCTCGTCCTTGATCTTCTCGATCGTGCCCCAGGCCCGCTCGTACTGAGCGCGCTTCTTGGACAGGATCAGACGGCCTTCCTTGTCCTCCTTCTGGAGGACGAGCGCCTCGACGTGCTCGCCAACCTCGACGACATCCGCCGGATCGACATCGTGCTTGATCGAGAGCTCACGCGAGGGGATGACACCCTCGGTCTTGTAGCCGATGTCGAGCAAAACTTCGTCTCGATCGACCTTGACGACGGTGCCCTCGACGATGTCGCCGTCGTTGAAGTACTTGATGGTCAGGTCGATCGCTGCGAGGAACTCTTCCTCGGACCCGATGTCGTTGACCGCTACCTGCGGGGTGCTCGAGGTGGCCTCAGTGCTGCTCGTCATGTGTGGAAGTGCTCCGAACGCGGACAGATGTCGATGTGGCGAACACGCAGCAGGCCTCTTACCGATCAGCCGGAGAATCCGGAGGATTACGCCGACTTGATCGAGCGCGAGCCCACTCGGTCCGAGACACGCACGAGCCCACAGCGCAGCGATCAGCATATGAGACCAGACGAGCCTGGTCAATCCGGGGGCACGACACGCCGGGGGTCCGGACCGGAAATCAGCTGATCCGGACCGTGATCGGGGTCGCTCAGTAGACGATCACCCGTCCCCTGTTCCGGGAGCTGATCTTACCGCGAAGTCCTTTGGGAACGGAGATGTGGGCCGGATCACCGTCGGCGGTGTAGCGCCGGTCGGGGTGGTCGCGCAGCCACTCCAGCCAGTACTGCGAGCACCATCGACGACATTCGCCTTTTTTACCGTTGCTTTGGATCCGCTGGATGGCCCGCCAGTCGTATCCCTTGGTGAACGGCGACTCCGACGGCTGCGCCCCGGCCAGGAAGACGCCCTTGAACCGGTAGGTGACGCCGTCCCACTTGCCGGCCTGCACGATGGACCTCTTGCGCGGCATCGCGCCGTAGGGCAGGGCCAGCGTCTCCGACGGCCCGACGCCGAGCCGGCCGAGCAGCCGCTCGGTCCGCGCGAGCTGCTCGGCGACCTTCTTCTTCGGCATGGCGGGGAGGTAGGGGTGACGCCAGGTGTGGTTGGCGACCTCGAACCCGTGGGAGGCCAGCCAGTCCACCGCGCGCTTCTGGTCTTTCTCCGCGCGCAGCCCGAACGGCTCGCGGTTGACCCAGAAGGTCGCCACCGGGCGGAAGCCCGGGTACCTCCTGGCGACGTCGTAGATGACCCCGACGGCGGTGTCCTTGACCGGCGCGCCGGAGTCGTCCAGCGCGAAGTGGCTGGAGTGGCCGTCGTCGAAGGTCAGCACGACCGGGTGCTTGCCGGCCGGGATGTCCATCCGGCCGGTGACGAACTCGCGCGCGGTGACCGGCACGTAGTCGTCCTCGGCGAGCCTCTCCAGCTCCTTGCGCAGCTGGGCGGGCGTGCGGTCGATGGAGGCGGCGCGCTTGGCGACGATCCGGTGGTACATCAGCACCGGGACCATCCCGGCCTCGTTGGCCCCGACCTGCCGGGCGAACTCCGGGGTGGCCGGGACGGGCGGCGGCAGCTCGGCCGACGGCAGGGCGGGGTCCGCGGACTCCGCGGAGCCCGGAGACCCCGAGGGGTCCGGCGCGGCGGACGGCGAATCCGTCGCCCGCCCCCTCGTCCAGTCGGCGACCGGCGTGGTCGCCGGGGGCAGCACCAGGAGCGCCACCACCGCGACGGCCACCACCAGCACGTTCACCAGCATGATGACCTGTGCGAACGGCGTCAGACTCCGCACGAAACCCCCGTGACGTCGAAGATGTCGGCTCGATGACCCACCCTAGAGCAGATCCGGGCGGGCCGGACGATCCCGACCGCCGGGGCTCAGTGGCCGGCGTCCTCCCAGGTGCGCCCGACGCCCACGGAGACCTCCAGCGGGACCCGCAGGGAGTAGGCGGCGTTCATCCGGCCGACGACCAGGTCGCGCAGCGTGTCGAGCTCTCCGGGCGCCACCTCGAACACGAGCTCGTCGTGGACCTGGAGCAGCATCCGCGACCGCAGACCGGCCTCCTTGACCGCGCGGTGGACGCCCAGCATGGCGACCTTGATGATGTCGGCCGCCGACCCCTGGATCGGGGCGTTGAGCGCCATCCGCTCGGCCATCTCGCGGCGCTGGCGGTTGTCGCTGTTGAGGTCGGGGAGGTAGCGGCGGCGGCCCAGGATGGTCTCGGTGTAGCCGTCCTGCCGGGCCTGCGCGACGATCGCGTTGAGGAAGTCGCGGACGCCGCCGAACTCCTCGAAGTACTCCTCCTTCAGGCCCCTGGCCTCGGCCACCGGGATGTTCAGCTGCGCCGACAGCCCGTAGTCGGACAGGCCGTAGGCCAGGCCGTAGTTCATCGCCTTGATCTTGGCGCGCATCTCCCCGGTGACCTCGCCGGGGGCGATGTCGAACACCCGCGCGGCGGTGGCCTGGTGGAAGTCGTGACCCGACTCGAAGGCCGCGATCAGCGACTCGTCGCCGGACAGGTGCGCCATGATCCGCAGCTCGATCTGGCTGTAGTCGGCCGTCAGCAGCGTCTCGTAGCCGGAGCCGACCACGAAGCCCTGCCGGATCCGGCGGCCCTCCACGGTGCGGATCGGGATGTTCTGCAGGTTGGGCTTCTCGGAGCTGAGCCGCCCGGTGGCCGCGACGATCTGGTTGAAGGTGGTGTGGATCCGCCCGTCGTCGGCGACCTCCTTGATCAGGCCCTCGACGGTGACCTTGAGCTTGGCCTGGTCGCGGTGACGGAGCATGATCGTCGGCAGCTCGTGGTCGGTCTGGGTGGCCAGCCAGGCCAGCGCGTCGGCGTCGGTGGTGTAGCCCGTCTTGGTCTTCTTGGTCTTGGGCAGCCCGAGCCTGACGAACAGGATCTCCTGCAGCTGCTTGGGCGAGCCGAGGTTGAACTGCTCGCCGACGCAGGCGTGCGCCGCCTCCACGGCCTGCTTGACCGCGGCGCCGAACTCGGCCTCCAGCCGGCCGAGGTGGTCGCCGTCGGCGGCGATCCCGGCCCGCTCCATCTCGGCCAGCACGCCCACCAGCGGCAGCTCCACGTCGCGCAGCAGGCCGGCGCCGCCGCGCGTCTTCAGGAACGCCTCCAGCGCGTCGGCCAGCTCGGCCACGGCCAGCGCCCGCAGGCCCAGGTCGCGGGCGGCCTCCTCCTCAAGGTCGTCGAACAGGCTCGCCTGGCCGCCGTCGTCGGCCTGGCCGCGCAGCTCCCGCTGGAGGTAGGAGCGCGCCAGGTCCTCCAGCGGGAAGGCGCGCTGCCCCGGCATGGCGAGGTAGGCGGCCAGCGCCGTGTCGCACGTCAGGCCGCGCAGCTCCATCCCCTGGGACCACAGCGCCAGCATGGGGCCCTTGGCGTCGTGGACGGCCTTGGCCGCCGACTCGTCGGCCAGCCACGCCCGCAGCGCCGCCTCGTCGGACTCGGTGAGCGCCACGGGGTCGACGAAGGCCGCTCGGCCCGGCGCGCCGTCGCCCGGCACGGCGATCGCGATGCCGTCCAGGCGGCCGGCGCCCTTGGCGTAGGAGCCGGTGAAGGCCAGGCCGGCGCGGTGATCCGGGCCGGTGGGCAGCGCCGCGAGCCAGGCGGCGACCTCGTCGGGGCCGAGCCGCACGACGTCGACCTCGAACGCCTCGCCGTCCTCGCCCGTGGCCTCGGCCGTGCCGAGCGTCTTGAACAGCCGGTCGCGGATCTCGCCGCGGAACTCCAGCGTGTCGAGGATCTTGTCGATCTCCCCGCGGTCCCACCGGCCGATCGTCAGCGCCGCGACGTCCTGCTCCAGCGGCGCGTCGCGCAGCAGGTGGGTGAGGCGGCGGTTGAGCAGCACCTGGTCGAGGTGGGCCCGCAGCTTGTCGCCGACCTTGCCGGTGACCTCGTCGACCCGGTTCACCAGCTCCTCCAGCGAGCCGAACTCGCGGATCCACTTGGCGGCGGTCTTCTCCCCCACGCCCGGGATGTTGGGGAGGTTGTCGCTGCTGTCGCCGCGGATCGCGGCGAAGTCGGGGTACTGGACCGGGGTGAGGCCGTACTTCTCCTCGACGGCCTCGGGCGTGAACCTCGTCATGTTGCTGATCCCCACCCGGGTCATCAGCACCGTGATCCGGTCGTCGACGAGCTGCAGCGCGTCGCGGTCGCCGGTGACGACCAGCACGTTCATCCCCTGGTCGGCGGCGCGGGTGGCGAGCGTGGCGATCAGGTCGTCGGCCTCGTACCCCGGCAGCGACATGTGCGGGACGTGCAGCGCGTCGAGCATCTCGTGGATGAGGCTCATCTGGCTGCGGAAGCTGTCGGGGCTCGCGCTGCGGTTGGCCTTGTAGGGGGTGTACTCCTCGTGCCGGAACGTCGGCTCCGACCGGTCGAAGCAGACCGCCACGTGCGTGGGCTGCTCGTCGCGGAGCACGTTGACCAGCATCGACGTGAAACCGTAGACCGCGTTGGTCGTCTGCCCGGTCGTCGTGGAGAAGTTCTCCTCCGGCAGGGCGTAGAACGCCCGGTAGGCCAGGGAGTGACCGTCCAGCAGCAGCAGACACGGACGAGAGGGGGTCGCTTCGTTCTTCGGCACACCAAAAGCCTAGTCTCCTGGTGCGACAGAAAACCTGGGTCGGTACGACAGGAGGCATCCCCTTGACCATGACGGACCCCGACGAGGTCGCCCGCCGGCTGTGGGAGCGGCTCGGCGCCTCCCAGGCCGACACCCTGATCGGCCGGATGGGCATCGAGATCGTCGAGGCCGGCCCGGACCGGGTGGTCGGCCGGATGCCGGTCGAGGGCAACGTCCAGCCGTACGGCCTGCTGCACGGCGGCGCCTCCTGCGTGCTGGCCGAGACCCTCGGCTCGGCCGGGGCGGCGCTGTTCGCCGGGCCCGGCCGGATCGCGGTGGGCGTCGAGATCAACGCCTCCCACCACCGCTCGGCCACCTCCGGCCACGTCACCGGCGTCGCCACCCGGATCCACGGCGGCCGCACGCTCGCCACCTACGACATCCGGATCACCGACGAGCAGGACCGCCTGGTGTGCACCTCGCGCCTGACCTGCGTGCTGCGCGACCGCTGACCCCGTACGGCCCCGCGCCGTCCGCGCCTCCGGCGGTCCTCCCGGGCCACGCGGGGCCGGCGGGCCTCCAGGCGCGTGCCCGCTCCGCGCGGGACCGCCGATCCTTTACGTTGCGAGGCCGGATCCGGGCCGTACATCTTTGCACTATCGGCACATGGGTCGCTACGGTGGGTGACAGCGGTGCCCGCGGGGAGGCCGAGTAGAAAACGCGCAGGGTCGGGGAAGCTCTGCACGGCGCCAAAGGCCTCCCCCGGGCCCCGGGAACGGCCTCGCGGCCCCGCACCGGGGTGCGGGGCCGCGAGGGCCGTGCCGGACGTGCGGGACGCCTCAGACGTCGGTGTGGGTCGGGTCCAGCACCCGGCGCAGGAACGCCTTGGTGCGCTCCTGCTGCGGGTCGCCGATCACCTGGGCGGCCGGGCCGTCCTCGACGATCACGCCGCCGTCCATGAAGACCACCCGGTCGGCTACGTCGCGGGCGAACGCCATCTCGTGGGTGACCACGAGCATCGTCATCCCCTCCTCGGCCAGCTTGCGCATGACCGCCAGCACGTCGCCGACCAGCTCGGGGTCCAGCGCCGAGGTGGGCTCGTCGAAGAGCATCAGCGCCGGGTTCATGGCCAGCGCCCGGGCGATGGCCACCCGCTGCTGCTGGCCGCCGGACAGCTGCGCCGGGTAGGCGTCGCACTTCTCGGCGATGCCCACCTTCTCCAGGTTCTCCCGGGCGACCCGGTCGGCCTCGGCCTTCCCGCGCTTCAGCACCCGCCGCTGGGCGATCATCACGTTCTCCAGCACCGTCATGTGCGGGAACAGGTTGAACTGCTGGAAGACCATGCCGACCCGGCGGCGGGCCGCGTCGAGGTCGACGTCGGGGTCGGTCAGCTCGATGCCCTCCAGGACCACCCGGCCGGAGGTGGGCTGCTCCAGGAGGTTCACGCACCGCAGCAGCGTCGACTTGCCCGACCCCGAGGGGCCGATGACGCAGACGACCTGGCCGGGCTCGACGGAGAAGTCGATGCCCTTGAGGACCTCCAGCTCGCCGAACGACTTGTGCAGGTCGCGGATCTCGACCGCGTGCTCCACCCCGCTCACCGTCCCTTCGCCTGACGACGTTCCAGCCGGGAGGCGAGGTAGCCCAGCGGGATGGTGACCAGGAGATACGTGATGCCGACCACCAGGATGGGGGTGGCGTTGGCGTAGGTGGAGGCCATGTCGTTGCCGAACTTCGTCAGCTCGACGTACTCGCCGGACACGCCGAGGAACAGCACCAGCGAGGAGTCCTTGAGCAGCGCCACGAACTGGTTGGTCGTCGGCGGGATCACGATCCGCACCGCCTGCGGGATGACGATGCTGACCATGGCCCTGGCGTGCGACATGCCCAGCGAGCGGGCCGCCTCCATCTGCCCCTTGGGTACGGCCTGCAGGCCCGCGCGGAGCGTCTCGGCCATGTAGGCCGCGCCGACGACCGTCAGGCCCAGGATGCCCTGGCCGTAGGTACCGCCCGGAACCTCGAAGCCCGGCAGCGCCAGCGGCAGGAACAGGATGAGCAGGAAGATCAGCAGCGCGGGCAGCCCGCGGAAGATCTCGATGTAGGCGACCGCGATCCACCGGTAGGGGCGCACCGACGACATCCGCATCAGGGCGAACACCAGGCCCAGCAGGAAGGCGAAGACGAAGCCGCCCACCGAGTAGATGATCGTGTTCTTCAGCGCGACCGTGAACAGGTCCGGGAACATCTCCCCGGCGACCTCGCCCTTGGCGAAGTTCTGGCCGAGCGGGCCCCACTCGACGCGCAGCGCGAGGAAGACCACCAGGGCCGCCAGCACGACGTACTGGACGGCCCGGCTGATCCGTTGCTTCTTGCGGGGGCTGAGGCCCGTCCGGCCGGAGGGGGTTCCGGCCGGACGGGACGGCTCAGCCGCCTTGAGATGGTCGGTCATGGATCAGCCGAGCTCTCCGGGCTTCTTGCCGAACCACTTCATGAAGATCTCGTCGTAGGTGCCGTCCGACTTGGCGGCGGCGATCGACTCGTTGATGGTCTTCAGCAGGACGGGGTCGGCGTTCTTCTTCAGGCCGATGCCGTACTGCTCACCGGTGTCGAGGCTGGCGACCATCTCGAACTTGTCGGCGATCTCCGGCTTCTTCAGCCAGGTCAGCACGACCGGCAGGTCCTGGACGATCACGTCGACCTGACCCGACTGCAGGCCCAGCAGTTCCTTGGGCGAGTCGGCGAACTCCTTGGGGTTGAGACCCTGCTTCTTGACGTAGTCGAGGCCCGTGGTGGAGGCCTGCGCGCCGAGCCGCAGGTTCTTGCTCTTGATGTCGTCGAGGGAGGCGGCGCCGCTGCCCTTCTTCGCCAGCAGCGCCTGGGTGGCGTCGAAGTAGGGGTCGGAGAAGTCGATGTTGGCCTTGCGCTCCGGCGTGATCGTCATGCCGGCCGCGGCCGCGTCGCACTTGCCGGTCGCCATCGCCGCGCCGCTCTTGATGACGGCGAAGTCGATGTCCACGATCTCCTGCGTCAGGCCGAGCTTCTTGGCCGCCAGGTCCATGATGTCGACGTCGAAGCCGACGGTCTTGTCGCCCTGCTTGAACTGGAAGGGCTCATAGGGGAGGTTGGTGCAGACGGTCAGCTTGCCGGGGTTGACCACCTTGACGCCGCCCGCGGCGGACGCGTTCGACGAGGCGCCCCCGTTCGACGCGGTGGTGTCGCCACCGTCACCGCCACAGGCCGACAGGCCGAGCGCGCCGGCGACGACCATGGCGCCCACCGCCAGCGTCCGACGGCGGAGAACAGAACTCAGGCCCACAACGGCCTCCTTACGGATCGGTGTCGCATCCGGAAACAGATACCTCAGTGCTGGGAATGCTTTCCCAGCCGCATGGCCATGCAGATCACCGATACGACACAATTCGGACAACAGTCACGTTCGAAGCCGCCCGGTCGCCGCCTGTTCCGGCATCGATCCCGGCGCCTCCTTCATCCGACGGCCAACGCCCGGTTTCGCGCCGGCCTGTAAGAACGGCGGCCGGTCAGGCCGCGTCCCCAAACAATGTAAACGAACTATATTCGCACTTCAGAGCGGTGTGTCCCCGTTCACACGCTCCCCACCGGGCGCCCCAAGCTCCGGACGCCCGCCGGAACCGGCGGCCCCGACACGGTTCACGTGCCCGCGCCGGACTCATTGATCTCCGCGACCGCCTCGGTTACGTTGCCCGGTGTGCGCAACCCCCCTACCGCGTTCGCCGGTGCCGCGCTGACCGCACTCCTGCTCTCCGGCTGCTCAGCGGCGGACCCGCCGGCCCCGGCCGCGACCGCCGCCCGCGGCGCCTCCCCCGCGCCCGCCTACGACCTGCCGACCCGCCACGTACGGCCCGGCGAACGGGCCGTGCACGCCGCCCCGGTCACCGACGGCGACACCCGCTTCCAGGTCATCGGCCTGCAGACCGGCCTCGACGGCTTCGTCGGCAGCCACGGCGAGTGGCAGGCCAAGGGCCAGTACGTGGTCGTGCGGATCGTCGCCGAGAACCCCGGCCGCACCAACTCCCGGTTCGACGCCAAACGCCAGCGGCTCCTCACCGCCGACGGCACCGCCCACGCCGTCAACGCCTTCGCCCAGGCCATCAAGCGCCAGCCCGACACCCTGCCCCTCGGCGCCGAGGTCAGGATCGAGATGGACCTGTGGTTCGACATCCCCAAGGACGCCCGGGTCACCGGCATCCGCCTGTTCGGCGACCCGCCGCTCGGCGTCGGCGGCACCACCAAGGGCGCCGAGGTGCCGCTCCGCTGACCCCCGGGGGCGGCGGAGGGCGGCAGGGGACAAAGAGCCGCAGGCGACCCGCGCCGGCCGTGCGGTCCGCCGCCGCGGGGCTCACCCCGTGGCGGCGGACCGGACCGGCCGGCACGGGACGTCACGCCTCCGGCGCGCCGCTCCGCTCCTCGGGCACGGCCCGCTCCTGGGACACGGCCGGCTCCTCCGGCGCGTCGTGCCCCAGACCGCCGCCGAGATAGGCGGCCTGCACGTCCGGGTCGTTCAGCAGGTCGGCTGCGGGCGCGCTCTTGACCACCTTCCCGGTCTCCAGCACGTACGCCCGGTGCGCCAGCTTCAGCGCCTGCTGGGCGTTCTGCTCCACCAGCAGCACCGTGGTGCCCCGGCGGTTGATCTCCTCGATGATGGAGAAGATCTGCTGCACCATCAGCGGCGCCAGACCCATCGACGGCTCGTCCAGCAGCAGCACCTTCGGCTTGGCCATCAGCGCGCGACCGATCGCGAGCATCTGCTGCTCACCGCCGGACATCGTGCCGGCCGCCTGGTTGCGGCGCTCGGCCAGCCGCGGGAACAGCTCGTACGCCTCCGCCAGCTCCGCGGAGAAGCTGCCCGAGCGGGTGTAGGCGCCCATCAGCAGGTTGTCGTGCACCGTCATACCGGGGAAGACGCCACGGCCCTCGGGGGCCTGCCCCAGGCCCGCCACGACCCGCTTGTGGCCCGGCATCCTGGAGATGTCCTTGCCGTCGAAGACGATGCTGCCCGACGTCAGGCCCCGCAGGCCCGAGATCGTCTTCAGGGTCGTGGTCTTGCCCGCCCCGTTCGCCCCGATGAGCGTGACGATCTCACCCTCGTTCACCTCGACCGAGATGCCCTTGAGGGCCTCGATCTTGCCGTAGTGGACGTGGATGTCCTTGACCTCAAGAAGCATCTGCGGGAGCCCCCAAATACGCCTCGACGACCCGGGGGTCGTTCCGCACCTCATCCGGCAGCCCGTCGGCGATCTTCTGGCCGAAGTCCAGCACCGCGATGCGGTCGCTGATGCCCATGATGAGGCTCATGTCGTGCTCGATGATCAGAATCGTCCGGCCGGCGTCCCGGATGTCCCGGATCAGCTGCTGCAGCGCCACCTTCTCCGCCGGGTTCATGCCCGCGGCCGGCTCGTCCAGCAGCAGCAGCTTCGGGTCCGTCGCCAGCGCGCGGGCAATCTCCAGCCGCCGCTGGTCACCGTAGGGCAGGTTCTTGGCGTAGTCGTGCGCCCGATGGGAGACCCCGACGAAGTCGAGCAGCTCCATCGCCAGCGCCCGGCCCTCCCGCTCGGCCTGCCGGTGCCAGGGCAGGCCCAGCGCCACGCTGACCATGCCCGCGCGATGGTGGACGTCGGAGCCCACCATCACGTTCTCCAGCGCCGTCATGTTGTGGAACAGGCGGATGTTCTGGAACGTCCGGGCGACACCGCGCTTCGTGATCTTGAAGCGCTTGAGACCGCTGATCCTCTCGCCCCCGAACAACACCTGGCCCTCCGTGGGCCGGTACACCCCGGTCACCACGTTGAAGACCGTCGTCTTGCCCGCGCCGTTCGGACCGATCAGGGCGAAGATCTCCCCCTCACCGATCGTCAGGCCCACGTCCTTCAGCGCCGTGACACCGCCGAACCGCATCGTCAGCCCCTGCAGCTCCAGCAGCGCGCGACGGCCCTCCCGGCCCGCCTCCGCGTTCGCCCCCGTGCTCACCTCGGTGCTCACCTGGAGGCCACCTCCTCACCGTGCGACTCCGGCCCGGGCACCTCGGCACCGAGCGTCCCCATCCCGCCGGAGCCCTCCTTGAACTCCGCCTTGCGCTGCCGCGACGGCAACAGCCCCTCCGGACGGAAGATCATCAGCGCCACGAGCACCGCACCGAAGATCAGCATGCGGTAGTCCTTCAGCTCCCGGAAACGCTCAGGCAGCCACGCCACCACGAACGCCCCCAGCATGACGCCCGGCAGATTGCCCGAGCCGCCCATGACCACCGCCGCCAGGATCGTCGCCGACAGCAGGAACTGGAAGTCGTTCGGATTCAGCGACACCGACTTCGCCGCCCACAGCACACCCATCGCGCCACCGATCGACGCGCCGATCGCGAACGCCAGCATCTTGAACCGGAACGTCGGCACGCCCATCACCTCGGCCGCGTCCTCGTCCTCACGGATCGCCGCCCACGCACGCCCGACCCGGCTCTTCTCCCACCGCTTCACCAGAATGATCACGATGACCGCCAGCGCCACCAGCAGGTAGTAGTACGGCCTCGGGTCCAGCACGCCGTACTTGAAGATCTTGACGCCGAACAGCTCGAAGTCCTCACTCAGATTCGGCGGGTGCGGAATGCCGCTGATACCCGTCGGACCGCCGATCGAGTCGGTGTTACGGGCCGTGATCCGGATGATCTCACCGAAGCCCAGCGTGACGATCGCCAGATAGTCACCGCGCAGCCGCAGCGTCGGAGCTCCCAGCGTGATGCCCGACAGGGCGCAGATCCCGATGCCCACCACCAGGATCACCCAGAAGTCCCAGCCCATCCTGGTGCCCAGCAACGCCATCGCGTAGCCGCCCACCGCGTAGAACGCGACGAAACCCAGGTCGAGCAGACCCGCCTGGCCCACCACCACGTTCAGGCCGATCGCCAGCACCACGTACGTGCCGATCGGGAAGAACAGGATCGTCGCCCAGTCGGTGTCGGGCGACATGAAACTGCCGATGCTCTCCGACGGCAGCAGCAACGCACAGACGATCAGCAGCAGATAGACGATCCACCGCTGCCAGCCCGGCGCCCGCAGCCACCGGTCGTGCATGACGTCACCGAAGTGACTCAGCTGATGACGGAAACCCGCCGAGGAAGTCTTCTTGTTCATGCGCGCGCCTGCTGGAGTGATTCACCGAGGATTCCGGTGGGACGGAACATCAGGACCAGGATCAGGATCGTGAAGGAGATCACGTGCTTCCAGTCGGAACCGACGAGGATCGCACCGTAGTTCTCCACCAGACCCAGCACGACCCCGCCGACCAGCGCACCACGCAGGTTGCCGATACCGCCCAGCACCGCCGCGGTGAACGCCTTGATGCCGAAGAGGAACCCGATGTAGTAGTTCGTGTTCTCGTACGAGATCAGGTACAGCGCGCCGGCCACACCGGCCATCGCGCCGCCGATGAGGAACGTCATCCGGACGATGTTGTTGATGTCCACCCCCATCAGGGTGGCCGCCTCCGGATTCTGCGCGGTCGCACGGATACCACGGCCGATCTTCGTCCGGTTCACCAGCGCGTCCAGCGCGATCATCATGCCGATCGCCGCGATGATCACCACCACCTGGTCCACCCGCACCGGATGACCCGCGATCGAGAAAAGCTCCGACCGCTCCATCAACCGGGGCAGACCCATCTGGATGCGGCCCCGCTCCGGACGGTCGAACACCCCCGGAATCACCACCAGGGCGAACAGCTCCTGAAGGAAGATCGAGGCGCCGATCGCCGAGATGAGAGCCGCCAGCCGCGACGCGCCACGCTTGCGCAGCGGCTTGTAGGCCACCTGCTCCAGCGCGATCGCCGTACCCGCCGACGCCAGCATGCCCGCCGCGATCATCGCCAGGATCACGCCCACCAGCGCGATGCCGGTGAGCGTCGAGTCGATGCCCAACGTGAACGGAACGAACATCGCGCCGAACGTACCGATCATGAACACTTCGGAATGCGCGAAATTGATCAACCGCAGCACGCCGTACACCATCGTGTAGCCGAGCGCGATCAGAGCGTAAATGGAACCGAAGGCCAGGCCGTCGATCGACGCCGGCCAGAATTGATTGATGAAGTCACTGAACACTTGGGGGATACCACTTCCAGCGGGGGTCGCCTGCACTGCCGGTAGCCCACGTCACCGGCCCGGGCCTCGTGAACCCGGCCCGGACGCACAAGGGGAGCGGGACCGCACTTCGGCGCTCCCGCTCCCCGCGCGTCGACTACCTACTCTTCTCGTCGGCCGGCGCTAGCCCAGCTTCGCCTCGGACGCCTTGCCCAGCAGCGTGATCGCGCCGTTCTTCACCTGGTACATGTAGATGTCCTTGGCCTCGACCTCACCGTTGGCCCCGAACTTCACCTGCTTGGAGACACCCGCCAGATCAACGGTCTTGATGAACTCGTTGATCTTCTCCGGGGTGGTGTTGCCCGCCTTCACCGCCTCCACGAGGACCGACGCCGCGTCGTAACCCTCCGCCGCGTAGATCGCCGGGTCGGCGCTGTAGGCCGCCTTGTAGGCGTCCGCGAACTTCTTCACCTTCTCGTCGGTCACGTCCGCCGTGGCGATGTAGCAGGGGCAGCCCACCAGCGCGCCCTCGGCGTTCGGCGCACCGGCGCCGTCGATCAGGCCCTTGTCCAGCGAACCGTCGGCCGAGAAGAACTTCGCGTCCTTCACGCCCTTGTCACGCAGCTGCTTCAGCAGGTTGCCCGCCGCCGCGTAGTAACCACCGAAGAAGATCGAGTCCGGCTTGGTCGCCGCGACCTTGTTCACCACCGAGGAGTAGTCGCTCTCCTGCGGGTCCAGCGAGTCGGTGGTGACCTTCACACCCTTGGTCTCCAGCTGCCCCTTGACCGCGTCGGCCAGCGGCTTGCCGTAGTCCGACTTGTCATCGATCACGAACGCGTTCTTCGACGCCGCGGCACCCGCGATGAAGTCCGCGATACCGGGACCCTGCACGCTGTCGTTCGGAAGGATGCGGTGCCAGTACTTCCAGCCGTTCTGAGCCAGCTTCGTGTTCGTCGCCGACGCCGTGATGCTGGGCAGCTGCGCTTCCTCCAGCACCGGCCCCACCTGCGCCGACTCACCCGAGAAGGCCGGGCCGATCATGGCCGCGACCTTGTCGTTCTTGATCGCCTGCTGAGCCAGACCGACGGCCTTGGAACCGTCACCCTGGCTGTCGTACTCGACCAGCTCGATCTTCACGGACGGATTCGTCTTGTTGTACTCGTCGAACACGAGCTTCGCGCCGTTCTTCGGCGGAATGACGATGCCGGAGTTCGGGCCGGTCAGGTCTCCCATGAAACCGATCTTGACCGTGCCGGAGGCCGCACCGGAGCCGCCCTCCGAAGGCTCCGCGCTCGAGCCACCGTCACCACAGGCGGCGAGACCGAGAGAGAGCGCCAGACCGGCAGCGAGCAACCCACCGAGGCGAGCAGTCCTAGGCCGCAAAGTTGCCTTCCTTTCGCCCGGACCCCCGAGTCGGGACCGGGTTCACAGATGCCCTCCCTGACGGAGTGGCCAGGGGGTTGTTGACGGTTAGTACAACCAGCCCATGTCACGGGTCGATACAGGAAGCGCCCCCGTAACCGTTTCGTTATTACACCGATTCTTTACGGCTACCCAGGCAAAAGCCATGGTCATCCATGACCCCGCACCGCATCGGGAGGTCACTCCAAGTACGCGAAAGACCCGCGCACCCCCTCGAACCCGAAGAGCACGCGGGCCCCGAAACCCACGAAACACCAAGACACCCCGGCACCCGCCACAACGGGCACACCGCCCACCCCGAACCGGTCCCCGAACCGACCCCCGACCCCGTCACCCGACCCAGGACCACCGGTCCCCACACCGGCCGCCCACCCCGAACCGGCCACCCCACAGTCCGCCCCCGAGCGGACCATCCAGGAACAGGCCGACTACGAACAAACCACCCGCAGACGGATCAACCCTCCGACGGCCCCTGCTCCTCCCCCGGCCCCTCCGACACACCGTCGACCACGATCTGCGCCACCTGACGCATGCTCAACCGCCGATCCATCGACGCCTTCTGAATCCACCGGAACGCCTGCGGCTCGGACCAACCATGCTGCGCCATCAGCAGCCCCTTCGCCCGCTCCACCAACTTCCGCGTCTCCAGCCGATCCGACAGCGTCCCGACCTCACGCTCCAGCGCCGCGATCTCCTCATGCCGGCTCACCGCCATCTCGATCGCCGGCACCAGATCCGACTTCGTGAACGGCTTCACCAGATACGCCATCGCCCCGGCGTCCCGCGCCCGCTCCACCAGATCACGCTGCGAGAACGCCGTCAGAATCAGACACGGCGCGATCCGCCGCGCCACGATCTGCTCCGCCGCCGAGATACCGTCCAACACCGGCATCTTCACATCCAGGATCACCAGATCCGGCCGGTGCTCGGCCGCCAGCTGCACCGCGGCCTCACCGTCCGCCGCCTCGGCGACGACGGCGTAACCGTCCTCTTCCAGCATCTCCTTGAGATCGAGGCGGATCAGGGCCTCGTCTTCCGCGATCACCACTCGCCGCTGCGTACTCACGAGCAAGAGGGTACCGACGTCCGCTAGATTGGGACCACGCCGGTGTCCGAGTCCGATCCAGTTCTGGGTAAGCTCTAGCCGACGACAAAACCGGACAAGTCCGGATTTATGCCCCGATAGACCAATTGGCAGAGTCGATGGCCTCAAAATCCATTAAGTGTGGGTTCGAGTCCCACTCGGGGCACTGAAAACCGCTCGCCTTTCGAGGCGAGCGGTTTTT
Source organism: Streptosporangium sandarakinum (assembly GCF_050942225.1). Lineage (NCBI taxonomy): Bacteria > Bacillati > Actinomycetota > Actinomycetes > Streptosporangiales > Streptosporangiaceae > Streptosporangium > Streptosporangium sandarakinum. The sequence continues at coordinate 2,743,804 of NZ_CP192034.1, read as the reverse complement.
TCGTACCTCCCCGAGAAACTCTGCGCATGCACACCGACACCGTCCGTGAAAGAGTGCGTCGGCTTCTGGCGACCGGTGAGACCATCAGCGCGGTCAGCCGTCTGACAGGAGTTCCCCACTCCACGATCAGGGGTCGGCGGGACTCCCAATGGCGCCCCTCTGCGAAAACGACTCTCTGCCCCCGGTGCGAGACCGTTCCGAGACCCCCTGAACCGCAGAGCGCATACGCCTATCTCCTCGGCCTCCATCTTGGGGACGGCTGTATCAGCGTCATCGGTGATCCGGCGAAACAGGTCTGGTCATTACGCATCATGTGCGCGGATTCCTGGCCAGGCCTCCAAGACGAGTGCGCCGAAGCGCTTCTCGCCATCAGGCCCGACAACAAGGTGCGCAGACTCCCCCGACAGGGCTGCACGGAGATCAACTCCTTCTCCAAGCACTGGCCCCACCTGTTCCCGCAGCACGGTCCGGGGAAGAAGCAGGATCGCCCGATCAGGCTGGAAGAATGGCAGCAGCAGATCGTCGACGCGAATCCCGGCAACCTCGTCCGAGGTCTCATGCATTCCGATGGATGCCGTCTGGCCAACAGAGTGAAGGGAAAATCGGCCGACGAGACGTGTTTCCACGAATACCCTCGCTATCTGTTCGTCAACGAATCCCGCGACATCCTGGAGCTGTGCGGGAAGGCGCTCGACCTTCTCGATGTGAAGTGGCGCCATTCGAAGCCCAACGCCATCTCCATCGCCAGACGGGAGGCCGTCGCTCGGCTGGACGAGTTCGTGGGGCCGAAGTACTGAGGCGATGTCCGGGCGCCCGACGCTCTGGCGGCCTGAAGCGCCGGAGCGCCGGAACCCTGGAGCGCACACGGCCGGTTCCGCGCTTTCGGACCCCGTCCCCGGCAGTGGACGCTCCGCTCTTCACGCCCGGCCGGGCGGCCGGGCGGTCCCGGTTCGATCAAGCCGAGGCCACCCTTCCGGCACGGCCGCCCTCCAGCACGGCCGCCTTCCGGGTACGGCCGCCCTCCGGGCGCGGAGGCGGGTGACGCGGGACGGGACGGGGCGTGGGGTTCGGCCGGGGGTGGGGACCGGCCAGGGACGCGGGGTTCGGCGGGTGCGAGGGCCCGGAGGGGCTTCGGGGGCATAAGACCGAAATATGGCGAAATATGTCCGTGTCCGAAATACCATTTTCGGTCACTTGCTCTTCGTAGCCCACCACTGCGCTGGGTGCCCGGCAGGTGAGACGCGAGACCACGCCGCGGGGCCGACCGGCCCGGCTCTCCGCGTTATCCCGCTGTGACATGCGGTTATGTCAAGCCGTTCCCAGACTTCCCGGTCTTCACTCAGACCCGAAACCGGCATTCGAACATGCTTGAAGATTCATCTCTTGACGCGGATTACCCCGGAAACGTAGGAATAACGTGCCTTACCGCTATTAATACTTTACGGGGCAAAACCCCTGTTTAGGACTATGGGGGGTGGATGCTCGAAGCGATGCGGGAGGACCCCTCGTCCGCCTCGTTGCCAGGTACGCGACACGTCTCATCTCCGGCGGAGACGCCTGCGGAAGCACCCGCGGGAACACCGCCGGCGACCCCGGTTCCCGTCGAATGGACGTCGGGACCGTCCCATGTCTCCCCCCGGACCACGCTGTGCGACCTCATCGCCGCGCAGGCGGCCCGCTCCCCCGGCTCCCCGGCCGTCCGCCAGTGGGACGCCCTTCTCACCTACCGTGACCTGCTTTCCTCGGCCACCGCGCTGGCGGCTCGGCTGCGTGCCCTCGGGGTCGGCCCCGAGGTCCGGGTGGGGTTGTGCCTGCGGCGCACCCCGCTCATGCCGGTGGCGGCGCTCGGCGTGATGCTGGCGGGCGGCGCCTACGTCCCGCTGGACCCGGGGCATCCCCGTCGCCGGCTCCAGGAGGTGATCGAGGACGCGGCGATCGGCGTGGTCGTGGCCGACGAGGACGGCCGTGGCCTGCTGCGGGAGTGCGGGCGCACGCTGGTCGTCCCGGAGATCGTGTCGTCCCCGGCCGAGCCGTCCCCCGCCGGGCTTTCCCCCGCCGGGCCGCTCCCCTCCGAGCCGATCCTCACCGGCCGGCCTCCCGGCGATCCGTCCTCCGGAGTCCCCGGCTCCGGGGTTTCGGTCTCCGGCGGGGTTCCGGTCTCCGGGGACGCCCGTCCCGGCAACGCCGCGTACGTGCTGTACACGTCGGGTTCGACGGGCCGCCCCAAGGGCGTGGTGGTGGACCACGCCTCGGCGGTGGCGTTCGTGACGGCGGCGGTGGCGCGTTTCGGGCTGGACGCCTCGTGCCGGTCGATCGCGTTCTCGGCGCTGGGGTTCGACGTGTCGGTGCTCGACATGTTCGCGCCGCTGGCGGCGGGCGGGTGCGTGCGGCTCGTGCCGGACGAGGACAGGGTGGATCCGGGCCGGTTGCAGCGGTTCCTGGAGGCGCACGAGGTCACGTGGGGGTTCGTGCCGCCCGCCCTGCTTCCGCTGGTGGATCCGGCGCGGCTGCCGTTTCTGCGGGATCTGGTGACGGCCGGGGAGCCTCCGGGGCCGGAGCAGGTGGCCCGGTGGTCGGCGTACGCGCGGTTCCACAACTGGTACGGGCCGACGGAGACGACGGTGTGCGTGGTGGGGGCGGAGCTGTCGGGGGTGTGGGACCGGCCGCTGCCGATCGGCCGCCCGCTGGCCGGCTGCCGGGCGCACGTGCTGGACGATCGGATGCGGGAGTGCCCGGTGGGGGTGCCGGGTGAGCTGCACATCGGCGGTCCGCAGGTGAGCCGGGGGTATTTGGGTCGTCCGGGGCTGACGGCCGAGCGGTTCGTGCCCGATCCGTTCTCGGCTGAGCCCGGCGCGCGGCTGTACCGGACGGGTGACCGGGTGGCCTGGCAGGAGGACGGCCGGATCGCGTTCATGGGGCGGCTGGACCGGCAGGTGAAGGTCCAGGGGCAGCGGGTGGAGATCGGCGAGGTCGAGTCGGTGGTGCGGGCTCACCCGGGGGTGCTGCAGGCGGTGGTGGACGCGCCCGGGGAGCTGGTGGCGTACGTGGCGCCGCTGGACGCGCCCGACCTGGCCGCGTTGCGGGAGCACTGCGCGTCGCGGCTGCCGCCGTACATGGTGCCGACGAGGGTGGTGCGGGTGGCGGCGTTGCCGCTGAACGCGTCGGGGAAGGTGGATCTGGGCGCGCTGCGGGCCGCGTACGGCCCGGTGGCCGCCGGGTCCGCTGCGGCGGCCGGGCTTCCGGATGGTACGGCCGGCTCATCCGATGTCCCGGGGCTCGCCGGGCAGGCGGGGGACGGCGGGCTGGCGGCGATCTGGTCGCGGGTGCTGCAGGCTCCGCCGCCTGAGGCGGACGACGACTTCTTCGCCGTCGGCGGGCACTCGCTGCGTGCGATGCGGCTGGTGGCGGCGGTCCGGGCGGAGCTGGGGCGGGAGATCTCGGTCGAGGACGTCCATTCGGCCCGGGTGTACGGCGCGCTGGCGGCGAGGGTGGCGGGCGCGCCGCGTGTCGGGGGCTCCGGCCGGGGCGGGGGTCTCGCGGAGGACGGGGCTCCTCCGGAGAACGAGGATGTCCGGGACGGCGTCCCCGGCGCCTCCGGTGCCGCCGCGAGGCCGGTGCCGTCGGCCGATGCCGCCGGTGCCGCCGTGGGGCCGGTGCTGTCGGCGGCGCAGCGGCGCATGTGGTTCGTGGAGCGGCTGGCGCCGGACACCCCGGCGCACAACATCGCGATGGCGGAGCGGGTGCGGGGCCCGTTGGACGCGGGTGCCCTGGAGCGGGCGCTTGAGGCCGTGGTGGCCCGGCACGAGGCGTTGCGGTGGCGGGTTCCGGCGGAGGACGGTGTGCCGCGGGTGTCGGTGGCTCCGGCGGGGCCGGTGCCTTTGCCCGTGGAGGATCTGTCCGGTCTCGCGACGGACGCGCGGGAGGCGGCGCTGGCGCGGGTGCTGGACCGCGAGGCCCGGGAGCGGTTCGACCTGGCGGCGGGGCCGCTGCTGCGGGCCAGGCTGGTGCGGCTGGCGGCGGACGAGCACGTGGTGGCGGTGACGGTGCACCACATCGTGTTCGACGGCTGGTCGCAGGATGTGTTCTTCCGGGATCTGGGCGTGGCCTACCGGGGTGGGGCGCTGGAGCCGGTGGGGGTCTCGTTCGGCGACTACGTGCGGTGGGCGCGGGAGCGGGACGGCGGGGCCTCCGGGGCGGGGCTCCCCGTGGACGGGGCCTCCGGGGCTGAGGCCACCGGTGACGGGGCCTCTGGCAGCGGGATCTCCGGGGGCGGGGTCTCCGCGGGTGGAGCCTCCGGGGAGGCACTGGAGTGGTGGCGTGCCCATCTGGAGGGCGCGCCGACGGTGGTGGACCTGCCGAGGGACGCGCCGCGTCCGCCGGTGCAGACGTTCCGCGGCGCCGTACGGCGGGCGGGGCTGGACGGTGAGCTGGGCGGGCGGGTCAGGCGGCTGGCGGCGGAGCTTGGGGTGACGCCGTACCCGGTGCTGCTGGCGGCGTTCGGTGAGCTGGTGGCCCGGTTGACCGGTGAGCGGGACCTGCTGGTCGGCACGCCGTACGCCGATCGGGGGCGCGCGGCGTTCGCGGAGCTGGTGGGGATGTGCGTGCGGATGCTGCCGCTGCGGTTGCGCCAGGACGGCGACGCGTCCTTCGCCGAGTCCGTGCTGCGGTGCCGGGACGAGCTGGCGGAGGTGGTGGCGCGGGGGGACGTGCCGCTGGAGCGGGTGGTGGAGGCGTTGCGGGTGCCCCGGGATCTGGGGCGGAACCCGGTGACGCAGGTGTTGTTCAACATGTACGACTTCGCCGGGGCGAAGCTGGACCTGCCGGGATGTACGGCGGAGCCGCTGGCGGCGGGCCTGCCGGGTTCGCTGTTCGACCTGACGCTGTACGTCGCGGCGGAGCCGGGGCCCGAACCGGGACCGGGGCCGAAGGCGGGGTCGGGTGCTGAGCCGGGGCCCGGGTCCGCGGGAGGTTACGCCCTGCAGCTGGTGTACAACCCGGATCTGTTCTCCGCGGCGCGGATGGAGGCCCTGCTGGCGGGTTACGCGTGCCTGCTGGAGGATCTGCTGGCGCGTCCGGACGAGCCGGTACGGCTGGCGCGGACTGCGGAGGACCCGGCGGGCGGAGAGCCGGTGGCGTCCGAGTCGCCACCCGCGTGGGACGGTCCCGGGCTGCCGGAGTCCCTGCGGGCGGACGCGGTGGCGGAGGGTTCGGGGCGGGTGCTGGACGGCGCGGCGCTGGCGTCGTTGCGGGACCGGGTGGCCGGGGCGGTACGCGGGGCGGGGGTGGAGCCGGGGCAGGCGGTGGCGGTGCTGGCGTCGCGGGTTCCAGAGTTGCCGGGCGTGCTGCTGGGCGTGCTGGTGAGCGGGGCGAGGTGGGTGGTCCTCGATCCGGCGTATCCGGTGGCGGTGCTGGCGCGTCAGGTGGAGGCCGCGGGGGCCGTGGCGGTGCTGCGCTGCCCGGGGACGCCGGGCGACGCGGACCTGCCGATGCCCGCGGGTCTGCGGGAGATCGTGCCGCTCGACGGGTGGGAGGTCGCACCGGCTGACGCGCGGGGGGCCACGCCGCCCGGTGCGCGGGAGACCGCGCCGCCCGGCGTACGGAGGATCGAAGCGCCTGACGCGCGGGAGACCGCGCCACCGGAGGCGGATGCGCCGGGGGCGGAGCCGCGTCCGGCGCGGGGGTATCTGTCGCTGACGTCGGGCACGACGGGTGAGCCCAAGCCGGTGGTGACGGGTGAGGGTCCGCTGGCGCACTTCGCGCACTGGTACGTGGAGACGTTCGGGGTGTCGCCGGCCGACCGTTTCGCGTTGCTGTCGGGGCTCGCGCACGATCCGGCGCTGCGGGACCTGTTCGTGCCGCTGGTGGCGGGTGCGCGGCTGTGCGTCCCCGAGGCGGCGACGGTACGTGATCCGCTGCGGCTGGCGGAATGGCTGCGTGAGCGCCGCGTGACCGTGCTGCATCTGACGCCGCAGCTGGCGCGGATGCTGTGCGGGACGGGCGGGGTGCTGCCGGATGTGCGGCTGATCGCGACGGGAGGTGACCGTCTCACCTTCGCCGACGCCGGGCGGTTGCGTCGCCTGGCGCCCGCGGCGCGTGTGGTGGCGTTCTACGGCACGACGGAGACGCCGCAGGCGCACGCGTGGTACGAGGTTCCGCCCGGCGCGGCGGAGAGCGCGGAGCCGGTGCCGGCCGGGCGGGGGGTCGAGGGCAGCGAGCTGCTGGTGCTGGCCGGGCACGGTGGCCGGGCGGGGGTGGGTGAGCTGGGCGAGGTGGTGGTGCGCAGCGCCAACCTCGCGGACGGCTACCTCGACGCCGAGCTGACCCGGGCGCGGTTCACCGCGGAGGGTTTCCGGACCGGTGACCTGGGGCGGTTGAACCCGGACGGGACGGTGACGCTCGCCGGGCGGCGGGACGACCAGGTGAAGGTGCGGGGCTTCCGAGTGGAGCCGGGCGGGGTGGAGGCGGCGCTGGCGGCTCATCCGGCGGTGCGGTCGGCGGCGGTCGTGGCGGTGGGCGGCGCCGGCGGTGCCGGTGGCGGGCGTGAGGCGGTGCTGTACGGCTACGCCGTCCCGGTCAGGCCGGGGGTGTCGTCCGCGCGGCTGCTGGAGCATCTGCGGGGCGTGCTGCCGGAGTACGCGGTGCCCGCCGGGGTGGAGGTGGTGGCGGCGTTGCCGTTGACGCCGAACGGCAAGGTGGATCGTGCCGCGTTGCGTCTGCGGGCGCCCGGTCCGGCGACGATGTCCGCCGGGCGGGGCCACGGCCTGGACGGCGGTCCCGGCGGTGGTCCGGCCGGTGTTCCGGGACTCGATCCGGCGGCGATGTCCGCGGGGCGGGGCCACGGCCCGGCCGGTGGTCCCGGTGGCGGTCCGGCGAGGGTGCCGGGGCGCGGTGCGGGTGGTGGTCCGGGTGGGGAGCCCTCGGGGCCGACGGAGCGGGCGGTGGCCGAGGTGTGGCGGGCCGTGCTCGGTGTGCCCCGGGTGCGGGCGACGGACAACTTCTTCGAGATCGGCGGTCATTCGCTGGCGATCGCCGCGGTGCAGGCGCGGCTGGCGGGGGTGCTCGGCCGGGAGGTTCCGGTCGTGGACCTGTTCCGTCATCCGACCGTGCGGGCCCTGGCGGCGCATCTGGACGGCGGGGGTGACAGCCCGGGTCTGGACCGGGCCGCGCGGCGGCTCGCCGTACGGCGGGACCGGATGAGGGGGCGGGCCCGCAGACCTGACTGAGCCGGGCGGTCCCGCCGTACGGCGGGGCCGCGCCGCGTGCGGTGCCCGCGCCCGGCCGCGGGTGCCGGAGAGGAAAGCCGCAGAGGAAAGCCGGAGAACCACAGAAAGCCGTAGAAAGCGCCCCCGAAGAGGCCCCAAGAGGGACCGCCGCGCCGGCGGGCCACGGAACCGCGAGGCCCGCCGGGCCGCAGGAGAGCTCGTGAGTGAGAGGGAAGGGACCCAACGCATGGCCGAGGAACCCACGGTGGAGCCGATCGCGATCATCGGTCTTTCGTGCCGGGTGCCGGGAGCCGGGGACGCCGGGCAGTTCTGGCGCAACCTCGCCGACGGGGTGGAGTCGCTGACGCGGTTCACCCTGGAGGAGCAGCGGGCGCTGGGCGTCTCGGAGCGGGTGCTGGAGGATCCGAACTTCGTCCCGGCCGCGATGATGCTGGACGACCACCAGGATTTCGACGCCGCGTTCTTCGGCATGTCGATCCGGGAGGCGGAGATCCGGGATCCGCAGCACCGGCTCTTCCTGGAGCTGGCGCACACGGCGCTGGAGGACGCCGGTTACGACCCGTTCCGGTATCCGGGTGAGATCGGTGTCTACGCCGGGTCGGGTTCGGACTTCTACCAGTGGATCAACATCCGCAGCAACGCCCAGGCGCACGCGAACGCGGGCTGGCTGGCCGTGATGGTGGGCAACCATGTCGACTACTGCGCCACGCTGGCGTCGTACAAGCTGGACCTGCGGGGTCCGAGCTACACGCTGCACACGGCGTGTTCGACGTCGCTGGTGGCGGTGCACGTGGCGGCGGAGGCGCTGCGCAACGGCGAGTGCGACATGGCGCTGGCGGGCAGCGCGATGCTGGACCTGCCGCAGGGGCAGGGGTACGTCTACGACGAGGACGGCATCGTCTCCCCCGACGGTCACTGCCGGGCCTTCGACGCGAAGGCGGCGGGCACGATCTGGGGCAGCGGCGGCGGGGTGGTGGTGCTGAAGCGGCTGTCGGAGGCGCTGGCCGACGGTGACAACGTCCGGGCCGTCGTCCTGGGCAACGCGATCAACAACGACGGCGCGGGCAAGGTCGGGTTCTCGGCGCCCAGCATGGACGGCCAGGCGGCCGTGGTCGCGCAGGCGCTCGGGGTGGGCGGGGTGGACCCGCGGACGGTGACCTACGTGGAGGCGCACGGCACGGGCACCGCGCTGGGCGACCCGATCGAGGTGGCGGCGCTGAGCAGCGTGTTCCAGCAGGACACGGCCGACACGCAGTGGTGCGGCATCGGCTCGGTGAAGAGCAACATCGGGCACCTGGGCCAGTCGGCGGGCATCGCGAGCCTGATCAAGGCGGTGCTGGCGCTGGAGAACGGGCTGATCCCGCCGACGCTGCACTACCGGAGCCCGAACCCGAAGATCGATTTCGCGGCGAGCCCGTTCTATGTGGCGGCCGCGCCGACGAAGTGGGAGCGCGACGGTTTCCCGCGGCGGGCGGGGGTGAGCTCGTTCGGGATCGGCGGCACGAACGCGCACATCGTGCTGGAGGAGGCCCCGGCCGTCGAGCGCGAGGACGTGAACGGCACGGACGGCACAGACGGCCCGGGGGGTTCGGGGGCGCGGTCGGCGCATCTGCTGCGGCTGTCGGCGCGGACCGACACGGCGCTGGCGGCGGCGGCCGAGCGGCTGGCCGGGCATCTGGCGGAGCGTCCGGACCTGCGGCTGGGCGACGTGGCCCACACGTTGCGGGTGGGGCGCAGGGAGCTGCCGCGCAGGCTGGCGGTGGTGGCGTCCGACGTGACCGACGCGGTGGCGGCGCTGGCCGATCCGCGGCGGGTGATCTCCGGTACGGCGTCGCGGCGCGCCCCGGGGGTGGCGTTCCTGTTCTCCGGGCAGGGCTCGCAGTACGCGGGGATGGGCGCGGAGCTGTACCGCACGGAGCGGGTGTTCGCCGAGGCGGTCGACGAGTGCGCGGAGATCCTGCTGCCGGTGCTGGGCGAGGACCTGCGGGAGCTGATCTTCGACGGGGGCGAGGAGGCCGGGGAGCGGCTGCGGCGGACCGAGCTGACCCAGCCGGCGCTGTTCACCGTGGAGTACGCGCTGGCGGTGCTGTGGAGGTCGCTAGGCGTGGAGCCGGCGGCCATGATCGGTCACAGCGTCGGGGAGTACGTCGCGGCGACGGTGGCGGGGGTGTTCGGCCTGCCGGACGCGTTGCGGCTGGTGGCGGCCAGGGGGCGGCTGGTGCAGGGGCTGCCGGGCGGGTCGATGCTGGCGGTGCGGCTGATGCCGGAGGAGGTCGGCCCGCTGCTGCCGGACGACGTGTCGGTCGCGGGGGTCAACGGGCCGGGGACGTGCGTGGTCGCGGGGCCGTCGGCGTCGATCGAGGAGCTGGCGGCCCAGCTGGAGGAGGAGGGGGTGGGCGGGGTGGTGCTGCGCACCTCCCACGCCTTCCACTCGGCGATGATGGAGCCGGTTCTGGGAGAGTTCCGGGAGCTGGTGGCCTCGGTGGAGCGGTCGGCGCCGGGACTGCCGTTCCTGTCGAACGTGACCGGCACCTGGATCACGGCGGAGGAGGCGACCGACCCGTCCTACTGGGCGCGGCACCTGCGTGAGCCGGTGCGGTTCGGTGACTGCGTGGCGAACCTGCTCGCCGACGGTGAGTGGATCATGATCGAGTGCGGTCCGGGCGGGCAGCTCGCCGGGCTGGCGGGGGCGCAGGTTCCGGCGGGCGGGGTGGCTCCGCTGGCGTCGCTGCCCGGCCCGAAGGACGTGGGCGACGATGTGCGGGTGCTGTCGGCCGCCGTCGGGACGCTGTGGGTGAACGGCCTGGAGCTGGGCGAGTTCGGGGATCCGGGCCGCCGGGTGTCGCTGCCGGGTTACCCGTGGGAGCGGCGCAGGGCGTGGATCGACCCGGATCCGCAGGGGGCGTTCGTCGGCGGGGTGGCCAACCACGCGGCGCCGGCCGGTGGGGAGCTGCCGCCGTCGGAGTGGTTCAGCGTGCCGGTGTGGCGGCAGGCGGCTCCGGTGCCGGTGGCGTCCGTGCCGGTGGGCCGCGCGCTGGTGTTCGCCGACGAGGGTTCGGCGGCGCTGGTGGCGGCGCTGCGCGCGGCCGGGGCCGAGGTGACCGAGGTGCGGCCGGGTGCGGCGTTCTCGGCGTCGGAGGCGGGTTTCACCGTACGGCCGGCGGAGCGGGCCGACTACGACGCGTTGCTGGCGGAGCTGGGTTCGGCGCCGGGCAGGGTGGTGCACGCCTGGACGGCCGGCGGCGACCCGGCGGACGGGGCCGGTGAGGTGTGGCGGGCGCAGGACCGGGGTTTCTTCAGCGTGCTGGCGCTGGTGCAGGCGCTGACGGCGGCGCAGCCCTCCGGTGAGGTCGAGCTGGACCTGGTGACCTCGGGGACCGAGGACGTCGTCGGCGGTGACCTGCTCCGGCCGGAGCACGCGACGCTGGCCGGTTTCCCCCGGGTGGTGCCGCTGGAGACGCCGTGGCTGCGGGTGCGGCACGTGGACGTGGACGCCGGCGGGCGGGGCGACTGGGCGCGGCACGCCGCGGCGGAGCTGGGCAGGCGGCCGGAGCCGGACGAGGCGGGGCTGCTGCCGTCCGTGGCGCTGCGGGGCGGGCGGCGCTGGCTGCGGCACTACGAGCCGGTCGAGGTGCCCGCCGTGCCGGACGTCACTGGGGAGCCGGGCGCCGCGGGGCCGGGTGCCGGGGCGGGGCCGCGGGACGGGCAGGTCTACCTGGTCACCGGCGGCCTGGGGGCATCGGGATCTCGCTGGCCGCCGACCTGGCGTCCCGGGCGCGGGTGCGGCTGGTGCTGCTGTCGAGGTCCGGGCTGCCGGACCGGTCGGAGTGGGATGCGCACGTGACGGGCCGGGCGGGCCGGGCGATCGCGGCGATCCGCCGGATGGAGGCCGCCGGGGCGGAGGTGGTGGTGCTCGCGGCCGACGTGACCCGCGCGGACGACATGCGGCGCGTCAGGGACGAGGTGCTCGCCAGGTTCGGCCGGGTGGACGTGGTGGTGCACGCGGCGGGGCTGCCCGGCGGCGGCATGGCCGAGGTCAAGGAGCGGGCGGCGGCCGAGGAGGTGCTGGCGCCCAAGGTGGCGGGCACGCTCGCGCTGCGTGACGCGTTCGGCGACCTCGACCTGGAGGCCGTCGTGCTGTGCTCGTCGATCACGGCGGTGGCGGGCGGGTTCGGGCAGGTCGACTACTGCGCGGCCAACAACTTCCTGGACGCGCACGCCAGGGGCGAGCACGGCTGGCGGGCGGCGGCGGTCGTGTCGGTCAACTGGGGCAGGTGGCTGGAGGTCGGCATGGCGGCCGAGGTCGCCGCTCCGGCCGGGTTCGTGGCGTTGCGGCGCGGCGACCGGATCCGGGCGGTGGACCATCCGATCCTGACGGCGCGGCACGAGCCGGACGGTGACGGCCTGGGCTGGGTCGGCGGGCACGTCGCCCCCGAGACGCACTGGGTGCTCGACGAGCACCGCATCTCCGGCGTGCCGGTGCTGCCGGGCACGGGGCACGTGGAGATGGCCCGGTGTGCGAGCGACGCGGTGCTGCCGCCGTCCGGCGGGGTGGTGGAGCTGCGTGACGTGGTGTTCGTCGAGCCGCTGTCGGTGGCCGACGGCGCGTCGGCGGAGATCCGGGTGGTGTTCGCGCCGGAGGCCGAGGGCGCGGAGTTCCAGGTGCGCAGCGTCATCGGCGGCCGGGAACGGGTCCACGCGCGGGGCACGGCGGCCCGGGTCGATCCGGGGCCGGCGCCGTACGTGGACGTGGCGGCGATCGCGGCGCGGTGCGCTCCGGCGGGGACGGACCAGGGCGGGGTTCCGCTGTCGGGGCTGCTGGAGCTCGGCCCGCACTGGGGGCGCAACATGCGGGGCTGCCACATCGGGCGGAACGAGGCGCTGGGGTTGTTCGAGGCCGACGACCTGGTGGCGCTGGACCTGGACCGGTGGGGGCTGCACCCGGCGCTGATGGACAGCGCGACGTCCTTCACCTGGGTGGACATCCAGGGACACTACCTGCCGCTCGGCTACGGGCGGATCACGGTCCGGGACCGGCTGCCGAGGTCGTTCTGGAGCCACATGCGGTTCCGGGACAGCGACACCGACGAGGTGCTCGCGGTGGACGTGACGTTCATCGGGATGGACGGCACGGTCCTGGCGGAGATGTCCGACTACGTGCTGCGGCGGATCGACACCGACGCCGTGGTGGCCGGGGTGACGGCCCACGCGGGCGCGCAACGCGCGGCGGCGGACGGGAGCGTCCCGGACGAGCCGTCCGCGCCGGAGGGGTCCGCCGGGCGGGACGGGCGGGCCGCGGCGGCGGGCGGGGCGGACACGGCGAGCGAGGTGGGCATCCGCCCGGCCGACGGCGCCGACGCGTTCCGCCGCCTGCTGGCCGTCCCGCTGGGACCGCAGGTGGTGGTCGCGGCGACGCCGCTGGCCGGCTACCTGGCGAACGTCGGCTCGGTCACCCAGGAGACGGTCGAGACGGAGCTGGACCCGGCGGCGGTGGCGGAGCGGCCCGCCCGGCCGGCGGACGAGGGCTACGTCGCGCCGCGCGGTGAGGTCGAGGCCGCCGTCGCCAGGCTGTGGGGCGAGGTGCTCGGCGGTGAACGCATCGGCGTCGACGACGACTTCTTCGAACTCGGCGGCAACTCGCTGATCGCGGTGCAGCTCATCGCGTTGATCCGCAAGGAGCTCGGCGTGCGGCTGCCGATGCGCAGCCTGTTCGAGGAGCCCACGGTCGCGGGGGTCACCGCGCTGATCGAGCAGACCCGCGCCGCCACGGCGGCGGACGCCCCGTCCGCGCCCACCGGTCAAACCGTCATCCCCCGGCTTCCCCGCAGGAGCGAGCAGCAGTGAGCGAGTCAGTCATGGACACGAAGGTCGCCGACACGAAGGTCGTCGTCAACGACGAGGAGCAGTACTCGGTCTGGCCGGCCGGCCGGAGCAACCCCGACGGCTGGCACGACGAGGGTTTCACCGGGTCCAGGGAGGAGTGCCTGGCCCACATCGAGCGGGTGTGGACCGACATGCGGCCGCGGAGCCTGCGCGAGGCCATGGCCGCCGGCGCGGGAGCGGATACGGACGCGAGGACGGAGACGGACGCGGACACGGGCATTGGCGCGGGCACGGACGCGGGCGCGGGCACGGAGGCCGGGAGGTGAGCGGGCAGGCGGTGGACGTCTTCCCGTCGTCCTCCGGCCAGGAGCGGATGTGGTTCCTCGCCCGCTTCGAGCCCGACCTGGCCGTCTACAACATCGGCATGCTCATCCCGATGAGCGCCCGCCAGCCGGTCGACCCGCGCCGGCTGGAGAGGGCCATCGCCCGGGTGGTGCGTCGCCACGAGGTGCTGCGCACGGTCTTCGAGTTCCGCGACGGCCAGGTGGTGCAGGTCGTCACGGGCGAGTCCCCCGAGGTGCGGCTGACCGAGACCGACCTGACCCCCCTGCCGGCCGCGGAGCGGGAGGCGGAGCTGGCGAGGCTCGCCAAAGCCGACGCGGCCGAGCCGTTCACGCTGGACCGGGCGCCGCTGTGGCGGATGCGGCAGGTGCGGATGGCCGACGACGACCTGCGGCTGGTCTGCGTGTTCGACCACACGGTCTTCGACGGTGTGTCGAGCCTGATCTTCGTCAACGAGATGGAGGAGTGCTACGACGCGCTGGGCGAGGGCCGGGAGCCGAGGCTTCCCGAGCTGCCCATCCAGTTCGCCGACTTCGCGGCGTGGCAGCGCGGCCGGCTGACCGGGGAGTTCGTCGAGGGCGAGCTGGCCCACTGGCGGGAGCGGCTCGCCGGGATACCGGCCGACCTGGCGCTGCCCGCGGACCGGCCGCGCCCGCATCGCCGTACCTACCACGGGGAGATGCGGCTCGGCGTGTTCTCCGCGGAGCTGTCGGAGGGTGTGGAGCGGCTGGCCAAGGAGCTGAACGCCACGTTGTTCGTGGTGCTGCTCGCCGCGTTCGCCACCGTGCTGTCACGGTGGTCCGGGCAGCGGGACATCGTGGTGGGCACGCCCGTGGCGGGGCGGGTGCTGCCGGAGACCGAGCCGGTCATCGGGATGTTCGTCAACGCCGTGGCGCTCCGTACCGACCTGGGCGGCGACCCGACGTTCGCCGAGGCGGTGTCGAGGGTGCGCGACACGGTTGCCGACGCCCTGGACCACCAGGAGCTGCCGTTCGAGCGGCTGGTCGAGGCGTTGCAGCCGACGCGTGACCTGAGCGTGCCGCCGATCTACCAGGTGATGTTCAACCTGGCGGTGGACACCAACGAGGGCCAGATCGCCAACGGCACCGCCAAGGTGGACCTGCAGCTCGACCTGAACATGCGCGGGGGGCGGCTGCACTCCCGGCTGGAGTACAGCACGGACCTGTTCGACCGGGCGACGATGGACCGGTTCGCGGCGAACCTGGAGACCCTGCTGGCGGGAGCCGTCGCCGACCCGCGCGCGCCGATCTCCCGGCTGCCGCTGCTCACCCCGGCGGAACGGGAGCGGATCCTGGCGCTCGGCACCGGGACGGACGCCGGCTCCCCGGACCACGCCGCCGACGGCGCGGACGCGACGCGCGCCGGAAGTACGGCGGGCCCGGACGGGAGCCTCGCGGAGACGGACCACGCCGCCGACGGCGCGACGCTGGGCGCGCTCGTCGAGGCCCAGGTGGCCAGGACGCCCGGCGCCCCGGCCGTGGTGGCGGGCGGCGTCACGCTGACCTACGCCGAGCTGGACGAACGCGCCAACCGGCTGGCCCACTGGCTGCGCCGGATCGGCGTGGGCCCCGCCGCCCCGGTGGCGGTCTGCGCCGAGCGGTCGGCGGACCTGGTCGTCGCCCTGCTGGCCGTGGTGAAGGCGGGCGGGGCCTACGTCCCGCTGGACCCGGAGTACCCGCGGGCGCGGCTGGCGTTCATGCTGGCCGACAGCGGCGCCCGGGTGCTGCTGACCCAGCGGCACCTGCGTGACCTGCTTCCCCAGGGAGCGGTCAAGCCGGTGCTGCTGGACGAGCCCGGCGCCTGGGAGGACCAGCCGCCGCACTCCCCCGCCCCGGTCGCCGGACCCGATCACCCCGCCTACGTGATCTACACCTCGGGGTCGACGGGCCGCCCCAAGGGGGTGGTCAACACCCACCGGGGGGTGGTCAACCGGCTCGGCTGGATGCAGCGCAGGTTCGGCCTCGCCCCCGGCGAGGCGGTCATGCAGAAGACCCCGGCGAGCTTCGACGTGTCGGTCTGGGAGTTCTTCTGGCCCCTGGTCACCGGAGGTCTGCTGGTGGCGGCCCGGCCCGGCGGGCACCGCGACCCGGGCCACCAGCGTGACCTCGTCAAGGAGCACGCGGTGACGACGATGCACTTCGTGCCGTCGATGCTGGCGCTGTTCCTGGAGGAGACCGGCATCGAGTCGTGCCGGTCGCTGCGGCGGGTGATCTGCAGCGGCGAGGAGCTGACGCCGCACCTGGCGGACAGGTTCGCCGAGCGGCTGCCCGGCGTGGAGCTGCACAACCTCTACGGGCCGACGGAGGCCGCGGTGGACGTGTCGGCCTGGCGGGTGGAGCCGGGCCGGTCCCGGCACACGCTGCCGATCGGCCGGCCCATGCCCGGCAACCGGCTGTACGTCCTGGACGACCACCTCCAGCCGGTCCCGGCCGGCGTGCCGGGGCACCTGCACATCGGCGGGGTACAGGTCGCGCCGGGCTACGCGGGGCGGCCCGGCCTGACGGCCGACCGGTTCGTGCCCGACCCGTACGGCCCGCCCGGGTCGCGGATGTACGCCACCGGCGACGCGGCCAGGTGGAACGGCGAGGGCGACCTGGAGTTCCTGGGACGCCTGGACGACCAGGTGAAGGTGCACGGCTGGCGGGTCGAGCCGGGCGAGATCGAGGCGCTGCTCGCCGAGCACCCGAAGGTACAGCGGGCGGTGGTGGCGTTGCGCGACGACGCCCCGGGCGGGCGGGGCCTGGTCGCCTACGTCGGCTGGGACGGCGACCCCGCCGCGCTCACCGCCGAGCTGCGCAGGCACCTGGCCGGTCGGCTGCCCGCCGCGCTCGTCCCGCAGGCGTTCGTGGGGATCGACGACGTCCCGCTGACCCCCGGCGGCAAGCTCGACCGTGACGCGCTGCCGTCGCCGGGCGGTTCGGGCCGGGCCGATCTCGGCACGCCGTACGTGGCGGCGCGCACCCCGCTGGAGGAGGAGCTGTGCGCGCTCTGGGGTGAGCTGCTGGGCCGTGACCGGATCGGCGTCGAGGACGACTTCTTCCAGCTCGGCGGGCACTCGCTGCTGGCGGTGCTGCTGGTCACCCGCTACCGGGAGGACTACGGCGTGGAGATGCCGCTGCGGCGCTGCTTCGAGGTCACCACGGTGGCCGGGCACGCGCTGGCCCTGCTGGAGCTGCGGATGAGCGGAGACGACGAGCTGGAGGAACTGCTGGCCGCGTTGGAGGACCCGGCGGATGGGTGACCTGAGGGCGAGGCTGGCGCGACTGAGTCCCGAGCAGCGGGCGGCGCTGGAGGAGAAGCTGCGGCGGAAGGCGGCGCCGCGGCGGGAGGAGATCCCGCCGCGGCCGGAGCCCGGCGGCCCGGCGCCGCTGTCCTTCGGGCAGGAGCGGCTGTGGTTCCTGCAGCGGCTCGACCCGGAGGACGCCTCCTACAACATGTTCATGGTGCAGCGGCTGCGCGGGCCGGTCTCGGTGGACGCGCTGCGCCACGCCTTCGGCCGCCTGGTGGAGCGGCACGAGACGCTGCGCACCCGCTTCACCGTCCGCGAGGGGCGGCCGGTGCAGGAGGCCGTCCCGCCGGAGCCGGTCGAGCCGGAGGTCTTCGATCTCGGCGGAGCTCCGGCGGCCGAGCGGGAGGGCCTCGCGACCAGGCTGGTCGCCGACCTCACCAACCGGCCGTTCGACCTCGCGGCCGGGCCGCTGCTGCGGGTCCACCTGATCACGATGTCGCCGGCCGACCACGTGCTGTGCGTGGTGCTGCACCACATCGTGGCCGACGGCTGGTCGCTGAAGATCCTGCTGCGCGAGTTCGCCGCCTGCTACGCCGCCCATCTGGAGGGGCGTGAGGCCGGGCTACCGCCCGTCGCGCTGCGCTACTCCGACTACGCGGCCTGGCAGCGGGCGCGGCTGGACGAGACCGCCGTGCGGAAGCAGCTGGACTACTGGAGCGGACGACTCGCCGGGGTGCCGGTCCTCGACGTCCCCACCGACCGGCCCCGGCCCGCGGTGCGGTCGTCGAACGGCGACTACGAGGTGCGGCGGCTCGGCCGCGAGCTGACCGCCCGGCTGGAACGGCTGGCCGCCGAGGAGCGGTGCACGCCGTTCATGGTGCTGCTGGCGACGTTCCAGGCCCTGCTCGGGGCGCACTCCGGGCAGGACGACGTGTGCGTGGGCTCGGTGATCGCCGGGCGGGACCGTCCGGAGCTGGAGCAGGTCGTCGGGTTCTTCCCGAACACGCTCGCGCTGCGTGGCGACCTGTCCGGCGACCCCGGCTTCCGCGAGCTGCTCGGCCGCGTCCGGACGATCGTGCTGGAGGCGTTCGCCCACCAGGACATCCCGTTCGAGCGGCTGCTGAACGAGCTGCGGGTCGAGCGTGACCTGAGCACCACGCCGCTGTTCCAGGCCATGTTCGTGATGCAGGACCGGGAGGCGTCGGAGCTGGCGATCGCCGGGGTCGAGACCGACGTGTTCGACCCGGGGGCGCGTCAGGCGAAGTTCGACCTGATGCTGGACGTGACGCCGCGCTCCGGCTCGCTGTACGCGATGCTGTCCTACAACGCCGACCTGTTCGAGACCGGCACGGTGTCCAGGATGCTGCGCAGGTACGAGCGGATGCTGGAGGCCGTGGTCGATGACCGCGACATCCCGCTGTCGCGGTTGCGCGCCGCGATGCTGCTGCCCGAGGACCGCGTACCGGCGGCCACCGCGTCCCTGCCGTCCTCCCGGCGGACCGGCACGGACACCACGGCGGGCGCGACGGGCACGGTGGACACGGCGGGTGCGGACGACGCGCCCGGCGGGCCCGGCACGGACCGCTCCGGGGGCGCGGAGCGCACGGGCGGCACGGCGACGGTGCTCGCCCTGTTCGACGGGCGGGCGCGGCTGGCCCCGGACGCGGTCGCGGTCAGCCACGGCGACCGGCGTCTCGGCTACGGCGAGCTACGTGACCGCGCGGAGCGGCTGGCCGCGCGGCTGGTCGCCGCCGGTGTGACGGCCGAGACGGTGGTCGGGGTGTGCGCCCGGCGGAGCCCCGAGCTGGTCGTCGCCCTGCTGGCCGTACTGAAGGCGGGCGGCGCCTACCTCCCCCTGGACCCGGCCCATCCCGCCGGACGGCTGCGCTGGATGCTGCGCGACGCGCGGGCGTCGCTGCTGCTCGCCCAGGACGGCCTGCTGGAGTGCGACGACCTGCCGGTGATCCCCCTGAACGGCGTCGCGGACGCCCCGCCGGTGATCGCCCTGGACGGCGTCGCGGACGTTCCCCAGGCGGTCACCCTGAACGGCGTCGCGGACGGCCCCCCGGCGGTCACCCCGGACGGCCCGCCGTCCGCGGTCCCCTCCCCCGTCCCGGCATCCGCGGTCGCCTCCCCCGGCCCGCGGGCGGGTGATCCGGCGACCCTGGCGTATGTGATCTACACCTCCGGGTCGACCGGCCGGCCCAAGGGTGTGGAGGTCGAGCGGCGCGCGCTGGACGCGCGTGTCGCGTGGATGCGCCGCGAGTACGGCATCCGGCCCGGTGACCGGGTGCTGCAGTTCGCCTCCGCCGGGTTCGACACGCACGCCGAGGAGGTCTACCCCGCGCTCACGTCGGGGGCCGAGCTGGTGCTGGCCCCCGACGAGCCACTGCCCGACTTCCTGCGGACCCCTCCGGGGCGGTCGCTGACCGTCATCGACCTGCCCACCTCCTACTGGCAGGAGCTGACCGCCGCCCGCGTCGCGTGGCCCGAGACGCTGCGCCTGCTCATCCTGGGCGCCGACCCGCTGCCCGCCCCGGCGCTCGCCGCCTGGTACGCCGTGCACGGCGAGCGGGTCACCCTGGTCAACAGCTACGGCCCCACCGAGACGACGATCATCGCCACCGCCGCCGAACTGGACCCCTCCGAGGCGTCCCGGCGGCCCACCGTGGGCCACGCGCTCACCGGCGGCCGCGTCCACGTGCTGGACGAGCACGGCTCGCCGGTCCCCGTCGGGGTGGCCGGTGAGCTGTGCGTCGGCGGGGCCGGGGTGGCGCGCGGCTACCGGGGGGCGCCCGCCCTGACCGCCGCCCGGTTCGTCCCCGACCCGTACGGCCCGGCGGGGTCGCGCCTCTACCGCACCGGCGACCGGGCGCGGCTGCGTCCGGACGGGCGGGTGGAGATCCTCGGCCGCGTCGACCGGCAGGTCAAGATCCGTGGCTACCGGGTCGAACCCGGTGAGATCGAGGACCGCCTCCTGTCCCTCCCCGGGGTGGCGCGGGCGGTGGTGACGGTCCGGGAGGACACCCCCGGCGACCGCCGCCTGGTCGCCTACGTCGTGCCCCAGGCGGAAGACGAGCCGACCGGACACCTGGCGGAGGACGAGCTGCTCGCGCGCCTGGCGGCGGAGCTGCCGCCGTACATGGTGCCCGGCGCCGTCGTGGTCGTGGACCGTATCCCGCTGACCCCCTCGGGCAAGGTCGACCAGGCGGCGCTGCCCGCTCCCGGGCCGCGCGCGGGGCACGCCCACCTGCCCCCGGCCACCGTCACCGAGGAGCTGGTGTGCTCGGTGTGGGCCGAGGTGCTCGGGGCCGAGAGGGTCGGCGCGCTCGACGACTTCTTCCGGCTCGGCGGCCATTCGCTGCTGGCCACCCGGGCGGTCGCCCGGCTCTCGGCCGCGACGGGCCTGGACGTGCCGCTCAAGCTCGTCTTCACCCACCCGTCGGCCCGGCGGCTCGCCCGCGAGCTGGACCTGCTCGCCGGGGACGGTCAGGCGGGTCCCGCCCTGTCCCGGCGGCCGGAGGGCACGGCGCCGCCGCTGTCGTTCGCGCAGGAACGCATCTGGTTCATGGAGGAGCTCACCCCCAGCACCTCGACGTACGTGCTTCCCGCCGCGGTACGGCTGCGTGAGCCGGTGGACGCCGCGGCCCTGCAGGACCGGCTGGACGATGCCGTGGCCCGGCACGAGAGCCTGCGCATGCGCTTCCCCGCCGCCCCGGACGGGCGGCCGGAGGTCCGCGTCGTCCCCGCCGGGCACCCCGACGCGCGGGTCCCGCTGCGCGTCGCCGAGGCCGCCTCCATCGAGGAGGCGCGCGGGATCGCCGGCGCCGACGCGGAACGTCCCTTCGACCTGGCCGCCGGTCCGCTGCTGCGGGTGACGCTCGTGCGGCTCGGACCCGCCGACCACGTCCTGGTGGTCGCCTTGCACCACATCGTCGCCGACGGCTGGTCGGCCGAGATCCTGCTCGGCGAGCTGCTCGGCGGGACGCGGCGGCCGCGTGCGCCGCGCGCCGGGTACGGCGACTACGCGCTCCGGCAGCGTGAGCGGCTGGCCGGGCCGTACCTGGAGCGGCACCTGGACTTCTGGCGGGAGGAGCTGGCCGGGCTGCCCGCGCTGGACCTGCCCGCGGACGCGCCCAGGGCCCTACGGCCGGCGCACCGGGGGGCGTGGCATGACCTGCGGCTGGAAGCCGGCCTCGTCGCCGGACTGACGGAGCTGGCCCGCGCCCGCGGCGCGACCCTCTACATGGCGCTGCTGGCGGCGTTCCAGGCGACGCTCGCCCGCTGGTCCGGGCAGCGCGACTTCGCCGTGGGCTCTCCGCTGTCCGGGCGGGACCTGGCCGAGCTGGAGGACATGGTCGGGTTGTTCGTCAACCTGCTGCCGATGCGGGCCCGCCTGTCCGGCGACCCGGGCTTCGGGGAGCTGCTCGACCGCACCCGGGACGCCGTGCTGGAGGTCTACGCCCACCAGGAGCTGCCGTTCGAGAAGCTCGTCGCCGAGCTGGACGTGGCCAGGGACACGAGCCGCCCGCCGCTGGCGCAGGTGCTGTTCGCCCTGCAGAGCTACCTGGACACGATGCCCCGGACGGACTCGGCGGACTCGGTGGGCTCCCCGGGGTCTGCGGAGGCCGCGGGGACGCGTGGCGGGCGGCGGGCGGAGCCGTTCGCGCTGCGCACCACCACGGCCCGGTTCGACCTGGAGCTGTACGCCGCGGAGACCGGTGACGGCGTGGCGGCCAGGTTCGTCTACGACCGCGACCTGTTCCGGCCGGACACCGTCGAGCGTCTCGCCGGCGGTTTCCTTTCGCTGCTCCGCGCCGTCGTCGCCGCCCCGGGCACCCCGCTGTCGGAGCTGGAGGTGCTCCCGGCGGAGGAGCGGGACCTGGTGCTGAACCGGTGGAACGCCACCGGCCGCGACCATCCGGGCGGCACGCTGCACGGCCTGTTCGAGGAACAGGCGGCGCGCACCCCCGACGCCACGGCGGTGGTGTCCGAGGAGGGGACGCTGACCTACGCCGAGTTGGACGCGCGGGCGACCCTGCTGGCCGCCGGCCTGGTGGGCGGCGGGACGGGGCCGGACTCCGTGGTCGCCGTGCGCGCCGAACGCTCGCTCGACCTGCCCGTGCGCCTGCTCGCCGTACTCAAGGCGGGCGGGGCCTACCTGCCCCTGGACCCCGGCCTGCCGGAGCGGCGCGTCCGGCTCATGCTGGACGAGGCCGGCGCGAGGGAGCTCACCGCGGTCCTGGAGCGCACCCCCGGGCCGGGGCCGTCCGTCGCGAAGGCCGCCCTGGGGGACGTCCCGGAGGACTCCCTCGCGTACGTGATCTTCACCTCCGGGTCGACCGGACGCCCCAAGGGCGTCGGCGTCTCCCACCGCGCCATCGTCAACCGGCTGCGCTGGATGCAGGAGACCTACCGCCTCACCCCCGCCGACCGGGTACTCCACAAGACCCCGGCCGGATTCGACGTGTCGGTGTGGGAACTGTTCTGGCCGCTGATCACCGGCGCGGCGCTGGTGGTCGCCCGGCCCGGCGGCCATCGCGACCCGGCCTACCTGCGCGATCTCGTGCGGAGCCGGGGCGTCACCACGGCGCACTTCGTTCCGTCCATGCTGGCCGCCTTCACCGCCGAGGAGGGGATCGAGGACTGCCGGTCGCTGCGCCGGGTGGTCTGCAGCGGCGAGGAGCTGACGGCCGCCGCCGCGCGGCGGCTGACCGACCGGCTGCCCGGGGTGGAGCTGCACAACCTGTACGGTCCCACCGAGGCCGCGGTGGACGTCTCCTGGCACCGCTACGCGCCGGGTGAGGAGACCGTGCCGATCGGCCGCCCGGTGGACAACACCCGGCTGTACGTGCTGGACGACACGCTGCGGCCGGTGCCGGTGGGCACGCCGGGGCAGCTGTTCATCGGCGGCGTCCAACTCGCCCGCGGCTACCTCGGCAGACCCGCCCTCACCGCCGAACGCTTCCTGCCCGACCCCTACGGACCCCCCGGCTCCCGCCTCTACGCCACCGGAGACCGCGCCCGCTGGCGCCCCGACGGAGAACTCGACTACCTCGGCCGCCTCGACGACCAACTCAAGATCCGCGGCATGCGCGTCGAACCCGGAGAGATCGAGGCCGTACTCGCCCGGCACCCCGGCCTGGAGGCGTCCGCGGTCGGCGTGTGGCGTGACGCCGCCGGGGCGCGCCTGGTCGGCTACGCCGTCTGGCGTGACGGGGACGGTGACGGGGACGGGGGCTCCGGCGCGGAGCGTCCCGACCTCCGCGAGTGGCTCCGCCGGGAGCTGCCCGAGCACATGGTCCCGTCGGCGTGGGTGACGCTGGACGCCCTGCCGCTCACCGCCAACGGCAAACTCGACCGGGCCGCGCTGCCCGTACCGGACGGCCGCGGCGGCCTTCCCCCGGAGCCGCCCCGCACCGACGCGGAACGCGACGTGGCCGAGGTGTGGCGGGAGGTGCTGGGCGTGGACGGCATCGGCCGCGACGACGGCTTCTTCGCCGTGGGCGGCGACTCCATCCGCAGCCTGTCGGTGGTGGCCGGGCTGCGGCGCAGGGGCTACCGGCTCGACCTGCAGCGGCTGTTCACCCACCAGACCGTCGCGGAGCTGGCCGCCGCACTCACCCGCGGCGACGGACCGGGGCCGGCCGACGCGCCGGCGACGGAGGCGTTCGGCCTGCTCGGTCCGGAGGACCTGGCCAAACTCACGGGAGGCGACCGATGATCGAGGACGCGTATCCGCTGGCCGCGCTGCAGGCCGGCATGCTGTACCACAGCGAGCTCGACACCGGCGGCTCCACCTACCACGACCTGATGACGATCACCGTGCGCGGGGGTCTCGACGCCGCCGCGCTGGAGCGGGCGCTGGCCGAGGTCGCCGCCCGGCACCCGGTGCTGCGCACCTCCTTCGACCTGACCGGGTTCAGCGAGCCGCTGCAGCTCGTCCACGACGCGGCCGTCATCCCGCTGGAGGTCACCGACCTGCGCGGCGACGGGGCGCGGGAGCGGCTGGCCGAGTGGCGGGAGGCGGAGAAGCGCACCGGGTTCGACTGGACGTCTCCCCCGCTGATGCGCGCCCACGCCCACGTGCTGGGCGACGGCGAGTTCGCGTTCAGCCTCAGCTTCCACCACGCGATCCTCGACGGCTGGAGCGTCGCCGCCCTGGTCACCGAGATCCTGCGCCGCTACACCGCCGGCCCGGAGGAGCGGGCCGGCGGCCTCGCCCCGCCGCGGGCGGCGTTCCGGGACCTGGTGGCGGCCGAGCGGGCCGCCGTGGCCTCGGAGCGGGCGCGGGAGTTCTGGCGGGAACGGGTGGCGGACGCCCCGGACTGCCGCCTGCCGCGGCTGCCCGGATTCCCCTCGGGCGGACCGCGCGCCGCCGAGGTGCTGGCCGTACCGGTGCCCGCGCCCGCGGTGGCCGCGCTGGAACGCGACGCCCGCGAGCTGCGGGTCCCGCCGCGCACGATCCTGCTGACGGCCTGCCTGCTGGCTCTGGGCCTGGTGACCGGTGAGCGCGAGGTGATGACCGGCGTGCTGGGGCACGGCAGGCCGGAGAGCGAGGGCGGCGGCGAGGTGCTCGGCCTGTTCCTCAACACGCTGCCGCTACGGGTACGGCTGGACGCCGCCGACCGGGCCGAACTGGTGCGGCGGGTGTTCGACGCCGAGGTGGCGGCCGTGCCGTACCGGCACTATCCGCTGTTCGAGATCCAGCGGCTCGCCGGCCGCTCCCCCCTGCTGGACACGCTGTTCGACTTCAGGGACTTCCACGTGTACGGCGGGCTGCCGGAGGACGGCCCGGCCGTCACCGGGCAGGAGTTCTTCGAGCAGACCGATGTGCCGTGCACGGTGGCCTTCGTCCGGGTCCCGGGCGGCGGGTTGACGCTCACCGTCTCCTACGACGGCGCCCAGTTCCCGCGCGGGCAGATGGAAGTCCTGGCCGCTCACGTGCTGGAGGCGGTCACGGGTACGCCGCAGGTCGGCGAGGCCGACATCGCGGCGATCACCCGCTGGAACGCCACCGGCCGCGACCACGCCGGGGGCACCCTGCACGGCCTGGTGCTCGCCCGCGCGACCGCGGCCCCGGACGCCCCGGCGGTGGGCTTCGCGGGCGAGTGGATCACCTACCGCGAGCTGGCGCGGCGGGCGGCGCGGGTGGCGGCGGCACTGCGCGGGGCCGGGGTACGGACCGGCGAGCCGGTCGGCGTCCACCTGGAGCGGAGCCTGGACCTGCCCGCCGCTCTGCTGGGCGTGCTGGCGGCCGGCGGCGCGTATCTGCCGATGGAGCCGGGGCATCCGGCCGGGCGGCTGCGGGACATGCTGGCCGACGCCGGCGCCTCGGTGGTGCTCACCTCCGCCGCCCTCGCCGGGCAGGCCCCGCCGGCCGCCCGCACGGTGACGCTGCCGGACGGCTGGGACGGTGAACCGCTCCCGGCGGACGCCGCGACGCCCGCCGCGGACGGGCCCGGGAACGCCACCGGCCTGGAGTTGTCCACCGCGGAGGAGGCCGCCGGCTCCGAGCCGTTCACCGGGGAGGACGTCCCGGAGGACTCCCTCGCGTACGTGATCTTCACCTCCGGGTCGACCGGACGCCCCAAGGGCGTCGGCGTCTCCCACCGCGCCATCGTCAACCGGCTGCGCTGGATGCAGGAGACCTACCGCCTCACCCCCGCCGACCGGGTACTCCACAAGACCCCGGCCGGATTCGACGTGTCGGTGTGGGAACTGTTCTGGCCGCTGATCACCGGCGCGGGACTGGTGGTCGCCGAGCCGGGCGGTCACTACGACCCCGGCCGCATCGCCGAACTGATCGCCGGTGAAGGGGTCACCACGGCGCATTTCGTGCCGTCGATGCTGGAGGCGTTCCTCGACCTGCCGGAGGACCTGCTGAGAGACCTTCCGGAGGACGGTGGCTCACCGGAGGACCGTGACCCTCCGGAGGACCTGTCGAGAGACCTGCCGGGGCTGGCCGCGGGCGGGCTGCGCAGGGTGGTGTGCTCGGGCGAGGCGCTCCCGGCCGACCTGGTGCGCCGTTTCGCCGACCGGCTGCCCGGGGTGGAGCTGCACAACCTGTACGGTCCCACCGAGGCCGCGGTGGACGTCTCCTGGCACCGGTGCGACCCGGCCGAGCCGGTGGTCCCGATCGGCCGCCCGGTGGACAACACCCGTCTTGAGGTGCTCGACGAGCGGATGGTGCGGGTGCCGGTGGGCACGCCGGGGCAGCTGTTCATCGGCGGCGTCCAACTCGCCCGCGGCTACCTCGGCAGACCCGCCCTCACCGCCGAACGCTTCCTGCCCGACCCCTACGGACCCCCCGGCTCCCGCCTCTACGCCACCGGAGACCGCGCCCGCTGGCGCCCCGACGGAGAACTCGACTACCTCGGCCGCCTCGACGACCAACTCAAGATCCGCGGCATGCGCGTCGAACCCGGAGAGATCGAGGCCGTACTGCTCGACCAGCCCGAGGTGCGCGCCGCGGCGGTCGTCGCGGACGGCGACCGCCTGGTCGGTTACGTCGTGACCGGCGACGCTCCGGTGGAGTGGCGGTCGCGGCTGCGGAACCGGCTGCCCGAGCACATGATCCCGTCGGCGTGGGTGACGCTGGACGCCCTGCCGCTCACCGCCAACGGCAAACTCGACCGCGCCGCGCTGCCCGCGCCGGAACGGCCGGAGCCGGACCGGCACCGGGTGCCGCCCAGGGATCCGGTGGAGGGCCGGCTGGCCGCCGTCTGGGAGGACGTGCTCGGCGTCACCGCGGTCGGCGTGTTCGACGACTTCTTCGACCTGGGCGGGCACTCGCTGCTGGCGCTGCGGCTGGCCACGCGGATCCGGCGCGAGTTCGGCAGGGAGCTGCCGGTGGCCGCCGTGCTGGCCTCGCCGACCGTCGCGGGCCTGGCCGACGTGCTGCGCGGCCCGGAGGACCTGGCGGCCGAGCAGCGGATCGTCACACTCAACGCCGGCGGCGACCGGCCGCCGATCTTCCTGGTGCACGCGCTCGGCGGGCAGGTCTTCCGGTACCTGCCGCTGGCCCGCAGGCTCGGCCCCGACCAGCCGGTGTACGCGATCGCCGCCAGCGGCCTGGCCTCCGGCGAGGACCCGCACCCGACCATGGCCGAGATGGTCGCCGACTACGTGGCGCGGCTGCGCGAGCTGCGGCCGGCCGGGCCGTACGTGCTGGGGGGCTTCTGCATCGGCGGCAACATCGCGCTGGAGACGGCCAGGCGGCTGCGCGCCCTCGGTGAGGAGGTGCCGCTGGTGGTGCTGTTCTACTCGGACGCCGACGAGCCGGTGATCACCAGCTCGCTGGAGGACGACGCCTCGCTCATGACGCACGCGCTGGCCGGCGGGCCGCTTGAGACGGACGCGGCCGAGTTCGCGGGCCTCGGCCCGGAGGAGATGCTGCTGGCGGTCATCGAGGCCGCCGGCCGGGAGCGGCGGCTGGCCCCGGACACCGCCGACGTCGAGCAGGCGCGGCGCTACCTGCGGGTGTTCCGGGCCAACGCGCACGCCGTCGGCCGCTACCGCCACGACCCCTACGACGGGGACGTGGCGCTGTTCGCGCCCGTCGGTGACCGGCCCGACCTGGGCTGGAGGTCCGTGGTCAAGGGGACGCTCGCGATCGAGCCCATCCCCGGCGAGCGCGTGGTCGTCCTTTTCGAACCCCTGGTCGCCGAGGCGGCCGCCAAAGTGAGGAGCTGGATCGACGATGGTGTCACCGGAGGCTGAGCGCACGCGGGAGGCCGGGGACGGTCCCGGGACGGCCGGGGACGGGCACGGCGAAGACGGCCGGGCCGAGGACGTGCGTCCCTCCCCCGGATCCGAGGGCGGAGGCGGGGGCACGCTCTGGCGCAACAACGACTTCCTGCGACTCTGGGCCGGGCAGGCCCTGTCCCAGGCCGGTTCGCAGATCTCCTACGTGGTGATCCCGCTGGTCGCCGTCGTCACCCTGGGTGCGAGCGCGACCGAGATGGGGGTGCTCGGCGCGCTGGTCCGGCTGCCGATGCTGGGTTTCCTGCTGTTCGGCGTCTACGTCGACCGGATGCGCAAGCGCCCGGTGCTGATCTGGACCGACCTCGGCCGGGCCGTGGTGCTGGCGCTGGTGCCGCTGCTGTACGTGATGGACTCCCTGACGCTGGGCGCGCTGTACGCGGTGGTGTTCGTCCTCAGCCTGCTGTCGGTGCTCTTCCAGGTCGCCTACCGCTCCTACTTCCCCTCGCTGGTGCCGCTGTCGCACCTGGCGGAGGGCAACGGCAAGCTGCAGCTCAGCGAGTCGCTGGCGCAGACCGCCGGTCCGGGCGCCGCGTCGGCGCTGCTGAAGGTCATGGCCGCGCCGATGCTGATCCTGATCGACGTGTTCTCCTACCTGTTCTCCGCGGCGGCGGTGCTGCTGATCCGCCGTCCCGAGGCCCGGCCCGAGCCGGACGACGAGACGGCCGGCAGCGTGCACCGGGCCATCTGGGCCGGCTTCCGCTGGGTGATGACGCAGCCGATGATCCGCCCGCTGGCGATCGCCAGCGGCCTGTACTCGTTCTTCGTCATGGGCGCGATGCAGTCGATCTACATCCTGTTCCTGCTCAGGGGCGGCCCCGACCTGCCGCCGGAGTGGGTGGGCGCCGTCATGGCGACCGGCGGGGTGGGCGCGATCCTCGGCGCGACGCTGTCGGTGCGGACGATGCGCCGCCTGGGCCTCGGCCCGACCCTGCTGTGGAGCACGGTGATCGGCAACTGCTCGCTGCTGCTGGTGCCGTTCGCCTCCGGCTCCGTCTGGACGGCCGCGGTGATGCTCGGCGCGTCCCAGTTCGTCGTCTGGGCCTGCAACCAGGTCTTCTTCGTCAGCAACATGACGCTGGTGCAGTCGATCACCCCGCCGCGCCTGCAGGCCAGGGTGATCGGCACGATCTACTCCCTCGGCCTGATCCCCGCGCCGCTCGGGGCGCTGGGCGCCGGCCTGCTCGGTGACGCCGTCGGCCTGCGCTTCGCCATCCTCGTCGCGGTGGTCGCCGGTGCCATCCTGCCGATCCTGCTGCTGGTCTTCTCCCCCATCCCTGGGACGAAGGAGATCCCCACCGGCCCCCGGGAATAGGTTCTGGAGCGCACGACGCCTTGATCCGCCGGACCGCCTGGCTCCCGCATCCGGCCTCGTCGCCGGCCTGTTCGTCTCAGGTGAGGGAGGTGTCGCCGAGCGACTGCGGCAGGGTGCGCAGCGCGTCGGCCAGCCCGTCCGCCTGGTCGCGGTCGAGGGCCTGGAGCAGGCGTGTCTCGTTGGCGATGTGCAGGGCGAACAGGTCGTCAACCGACATGGCCAAGGGCCCGGCGGCGTTGCGCACCGCAGGAGGCCGTGCTCATGGCCGATGATGAGAGCCAGGTGGCCGGCCCCGGGCGCTCGGTCTACAAGCTCAGGCCCGACTCCAGGTGGGCCAGCGCCTTGTCGATCTCGGCCGGACCGTCCAGGCCGGAATTCCGTGCCCACTGCACCCAGACCATGGCCACCACACCGAAGGCGGCGCCGACCGCGTTCCGGATCCGCGGGTCGTCCCCGGCGCATCCCGCCCTGTCCGCCACGACGGCGCAGACCTCGCCGATCAGGTCCGGACTTCTCCGCAGGTTGGCCACCAGCAGCTCGGGCACGGTGGCCGCGAACACTTCCCGTGCGTACCCTGCGGCGATCTCCTCGGCGGACAGGGCGGCGAACGCCGCGTGGAACGCGCCGCGCAGCACGGTGATCGGGGGGCCCGGCGGCTGGGAGGCCAGCGCCTCGATGAGAGGCGGGAAGCGGTCGAGTGCGACCAGGTCTTCCTTCGTCGGGAAGTAGCGGAAGAAGGTGGCCGGGGAGATCTCGGCCGCTTCGGCTATCTGCTCGATGGTGGTGACGTTGTAGCCGCGCTCGCGGAAGAGCCTGAACGCCTCACGCAGGATCGTCTCCCTGGTCCTGGCCTTCTTGCGCTCGCGCAGTCCGATCTCGGTCACGCAGAAGATTGTACTGCGCACACAAACAAGGGTTCTCTCTCAATTGATAGTAGACTCTCACAATTATCGGACCAGGGAGATCCGGAGGTGCCCGTCATGGGCCATGACGTCAACGGCCTGCACCACGTCGGCCACATCGTGCGGGACATGGACCAGGCGATGGAGCGTTACCGGAAGCTCGGCTTCACCGTGGCCGCCCCCGCCTATCCCGTCATGCCGGCCACACCGGGAGGCCCCGCGGAGCCGTTCGGAGTGGCCAACGCCCACGTGTACTTCCCGTGCGGTTTCGTCGAACTGGTGGCCGTCATCGGTGACCCCGGCCGCATGCCCGGCAACGCGCGCCCGATCCCGTTGCGGGTACCCGACGACAAAGTGCCGGGACTGAGGGCCGCCATCCGCGCCACCGCGGCCGACATCGCGTCCTTCCTGCAGCGCTTCCAGGGCGTGCACATCATGATCGCCGACACGCCCGACATCGATCGCGTGGCCGCGCGGCTGACGGCCGACGACGTCGGCCACGGTGGCGTCCATGACATCCAGCGGCCCGTCGAGACCGCCACGGGGACCAGAATGGAGCCTGCTCGCTACCTGGAGATCACCCGCCTCCATCCGTCACCGGGACGCGTACCGGAGGGCAGGATCGGGTTCGCCGAGAACGCGCCGGTCAAGGCGCCCTGGGATCGGCGGCGCACCGACCATCCCAACGGCGCGACCGGGCTGGTCGAATGCGTGCTGTGCGTGGCCGACACGGCGTTGCCCGAGTTGGCGCGCCGCTACGAAAGCTACTTCGGCCGGGCACGACACGGTCGGGTGACGCGTTTCGGCCGGGCGAACGTCACCGTCGTGGCCGCATCGGCGCTCGCCGGCCTGCTACCCGGTGAGCGTCCGGCGGCCCTGCCCGCGTTCGTCGCCTACGCGGTGGCCGTACGCGACCTTTCCGCCACCGAAGAACTCCTGCGCGACAACGACGTCCCGGTCATCCGAACCGGCCCCGAGGAGATGTTCGTGCCCGCCGGCGCCGCACTGGGCGTCGCGATCGTCTTCCGCCAGGACGGCTGAGGCCGCCCGGAAGCCGTGACTCACGACGAGCCCGGTGGCGGGGGAGAGACGGTGTCGTGAAGGGCGCGTACGGCGCTGCGGACCGCGGGGATGTGATCCGCCTCGCGATGATGGATCAGGTGCACGGTCCGGGGACGAAGCTGCGCGGCCACGCGAACGGTGACGCCGGGATTCCGGAAGGCGTCGAGGGCGAGCTGCGGGAGCAACCCGATCCCCAGACCGCGGGCGATCAGTGCCTGGGTGACCACGTAGTCGTCGGTGCTGTGGCGGATGTCCGGGACGAAGCCCGCGTCCCGGCAGGTCTGAAGCAGGTTCGCGGTGCACCGTTCACACCCCCCGACCCACCTCTCCTCCGACAGCAGCCGCAGGTTCACCGGCCGGTCGGGCGGTGCGGCGTGCGCGTGGGGGTGGGATCGCGGCAGAACCAGCCGGACCGGGTCCTCCCCCAGCACGACCCGCACCAACCCGGGGTGGTCGGCCGGGTGTTCTCCCGCGTGAGTGAACGTCAGGGCCAGATCCACCTCACCGGTGGCGAGGAGGTCCAGCGCTTCGGGGGGCTCCGCCTCGCGGAGCCGTACGTCCATGCCGGGATGGCGTTGGGCCAGCAGGCTCATGGCGGCGGGAACGAGCGCGGCGCTGGCCGAGGGGAACGCGGCGAGCCTGACGGTGCCCTCCCGCAGCTGGGCCAGCGCGTCGAGGTCGTCATCGGCGGCGTGCAGCCGTGTGGCGATGGCGTCGGCGTGGCGTAGCAGAACCGTGCCCGCTTCGGTGAGCTGGATCCCGCGCGGGCGGCGCAGCACGAGCGCCATCCCGACCTGGCGCTCCAGATGGCGCAGATGCTGGCTGACCGCTGGCTGCGTCCACCCGAGAGAGCGGGCCGCCCCCGCGATCGATCCGGAATGCGCGATCTGCCGGAAGATGAGCAGGCGGTGGGCATCCATGCCATAAGTATTGCTTGGGGGTCGCCCAAGGAACACAGGTCTACCTATGAGCTTCGCCCGTGGGCCACCATGGGTCCATGACACGGACCATCGGCCTGATCGGCGGCATGAGCTGGGAATCCTCCGCCGAGTATTACCGGCTGCTCAACGAGGAGACCCGCAGGCGGCTGGGCGGCCATCACTGCGCCCGGAGCCTGCTGCTGACCCTGGACTTCGCCGAGATAGAAGCCATGCAGCGCGCGGGAGACTGGGAGGCCGCCGGGCGGCGGCTCGCCCAGGCGGCCAAGACCCTCGAGCAGGCCGGGGCGGAGATGGTCCTGCTGTGCACCAACACCATGCACCGGGTCGCCGAGGCCGTCGAGGCGGCGATCGGTGTTCCCTTCGTCCACATCGTCGACGCGACGGCGGAACGGATCACCCGCGCCGGCCTCACGACCGTGGGGCTGCTGGGCACCCGCTTCACCATGGAGATGGACTTCTACCGATCCCGGATGCTCAGGCACGGGCTGGAGATCCTGGTGCCCGACGAGCCCGGCCGCACGCTCGTGCACGACGTCATCTACCGGGAACTCACCCAGGGCCGCGTCGAGGGCTCCTCCCGTGAGGCCTACCGGCGGATCATCGCCGATCTGGCCGAGCGCGGCGCCCAGGGGGTCATCCTGGGCTGCACCGAGATCACCCTTCTCATCGGCCCTCAGGACAGCGCCGTTCCCGTGTTCGACTCCACCCGCATCCACGTCGAACACGCCGTCGACCTGGCGTCGCGGTGAACGGCGCGGCCCGCGCCGGGGCCCGCTGATCGATGGTCGTTCAGCCGGCCGTCGCCGTACTTCCGGTGATGATCAACCCGTGACCGGCGGAGACCATGGGTCTCCACAAGCGGTGGTCGTGGTGCCGCGGCCGGGCCTGTGGCTTCGGCCTCACGGTCGCGCCTGCTTCGGCAGGGTGAGGATCTCGGCTCCGTCGTCGGTGATGGCGATGGTGTGCTCGCTGTGGGCCGTCCGGCAGCCCGTCGCGCTTCGGAGCGTCCACCCGTCGGCGTCGGTGACGAGCCTGGCGGTGTCCGCCATGACCCACGGCTCCAGGGCGAGCAGCAGCCCGGGGCGCAGCTTGTACCCGCGGCCGGGCCGCCCGGTGTTCGAGACGTGCGGGTCCTGGTGCATCGTCGATCCGATGCCGTGGCCGCCGAACTCGGTGTTGATCGGGTACCCCGCCTCGCTGAGGACCGTGCCGATGGCGTGGGAGATGTCGCCGACGCGGGCCCCGGGCCCGGCGGCGGCGATCCCCGCGGCCAGCGCGCGTTCGGTCGCACTGATCATCGCAACGCTCTCCGGGGGCTTCGTGTCGCCCACGATGAAACTGATGGCGGCGTCCGCGGCGACTCCGCCCTTGGAGACGGCGAGGTCGAGGGTCAGCAGATCGCCGTCGGCGAGCGTGTAGTCGTACGGCCGTCCGTGGAGTACGGCGTCGTTGACGGCCGTGCAGATGTAGTGGCCGAACGGGCCGCGCCCGAAGGACGGCTCGTAGTCGACGTAACAGGACAGCGCCCCCGCCTCGGCGATCATTGTCTTGGTCCACCGGTCGATGTCCAGAAGGCTCGTGCCGACCGTGCTGCGGCTCTTCAGCGTCTGCAGGATGTCGGCGACCAGGGCGCCCGTGTCCCTTGCCCGGGCCAGGAGGGTGGGGTTCAGGATCTCGATCATGGGGTGTCCTTCTCATGCAACCAATAACTATACCGGCCATACTATACCGGTACTAGAATCGGAGTCATGGTCAGACTGCCGCTCACTCCCGCAGAGGTCGAACGCGGACGGCGCCTCGGCGCCCTCCTACGCCGGGCCAGGGGAGAGCGCTCGATGCTCGGGACCGCGCTCGACGCACGTGTCTCACCGGAGACCCTCCGGAAGATCGAGTCGGGCCGCGTGGCCACCCCCGCCTTCTCGACCATCGCGGCGATCGCCGAGGTCCTCGGCCTCTCCCTCGACGAGGTGTGGGCCGAGATCAGCCGGCCCGAACACGATGCCGAACCGACCGGCCCCGGTCACGGCACCCGTGAGCGGATCGCCTCCTGAGCCTCGGTTCCGCGACCGCGCCGGTGGCGGCGGGAGAGGGGGCGCGGGCACGGCTTCCGGCCGATGTCCCCGGTCGGCGCGTCTCAGGGCCCGTTCCGCGGACCGTCCCGCCCGCCGGGAGGATCCGCGGAACGGGGCTCAGGCCACCAGGCCCGCGACGAGTTCCAGCTGCTCCAGGCGCAGCCGCAGGGTGGGGGTGACCAGGCCGACGACCAGGCCGGTCGCCCCCGCCTCGCGGTAGGCGGCCACCCGCTCGCGCAACTTGCCCGGCGGACCGCACATCGTCATCGCGTCGACCAGCGCGTCGGGCAGCAGGGACATCGCCTCGCCCTGCCGCCCGGCCAGGAACGCCTCCTGCACCGCCTCGGCCTCCTTGCCGAACCCCAGGGTGCCGGCCAGGCGGTTGTAGAAGTTGGTCCGGCGCGAGCCCATGCCCCCCAGGTAGAGGGCGAGCATGGGACGCATCATGTCGTAGGCCAGTTCCTCGTCCTCGTCCACCATGGTCAGGACCATCGGGACCACGTCGAAGCCGTCCAGGCTCCGGCCCGCCCGTTCGGCGCCTCGGCGCAGCTCGGCCGTGCGCTCGGCGAGGTGGCCGGGCGGGAAGTGGATGGCCAGCCAGCCGTCGGCCAGCTCACCGGCGAGGGCCGTCGTCCTGGGCCCCATGGCGGCCAGGTAGACGGGCAGCCGCTCCTGCACCGGGGACACCGCGAGCGAGAGCTCCTTGCCCTGGCCGCCGGGCAGCGGCAGCGTCATGGTCGGCCCCGAGTGGCTCACCGGCCGTCCGGCCAGGGCGAGCCGCAGCACCGACAGGTAGTCGCGCGCCCGCTCCACCGGCCGGTCGAAGGGCTCGCCGTGCCAGCCCTCCACGACCTGGGGTCCGGAGACGCCCACGCCCAGCCGGGCCCGGCCGCCGGAGACCTGGTCGATCGTGGCGGCCGTCATCGCCGCGACCACGGGCTTGCGTCCCGACATCTGCAGCACGCCGGTGCCCAGGCCGATCCGCTCGGTACGGCCCGCGATCCAGGCCATGAGGCTCGCCGGGTCCGTGCCGTAGGTCTCGGCGGCCCACACCGAGCCGTACCCCAGCCGTTCGGCCTCGCGGACGAGGGCGAGGTGGTCGGCGGGGCCGAGCCCGGCCCCGCCCCAGTAGCTCATGCTGTAGCCCAGACGCATCCGATCTCCTCGGTGATGGCGGCGGCCAGCCGGTCGGGAGCCTCCTCGGCCAGCCAGTGGGAGGCGTCGAGCTCGCGCAGCGACGGCCGGTGGACGCTCTGCCTGCGCCAGCCGAGCAGCCCGCCCCGGGAGACCGAGCGGTCGCGCCCGCCGTACAGGACGGTGATGGGGACGGGCAGCGGCGGGGCGGGGACGTGCCGGTAGCCGGCGAGCATGCCGAAGTCGGCGCGGAGCGCGGGTTCGAGGATGGGCCTGAGCGCCTCGCGTTCGGCGACCTCGGCCGGGACCCCGCCGAGCTCGATCAGCTGCTCCCAGAACAGCCACGACGGCAGGGACGGCAGCCTGCGCAGCAGGAGCGCGACGTCCGGCGCGGCGAAGGAGCCCACCAGCAGCCGCTCGGGCAGGGACGGGCGCTCCGCGGCCGGTCCCGGGACGGACCCCGCCCGAGAGCCGGCGCCCGGCGACGGTCCGGAGACAGGCCGCCCGGGGGCCGGTGGCGGTCCGCCGGGTGCGGACAGCTCGGTCAGCCGACGGCAGACCAGGTACGCCAGCAGCGCGCCGCTGCAGTAGCCGAACAGCGCGTACGGCGGGCGCGCTGTCGCCAGCAGGTCGCGGGCCAGGTCCTCGACGAGCCCGTCGAGGTCGTCGCGGGGCGGCTCGGCCAGCCTGGCCTGCCTGCCCGGCAGGTTCACCGACCACACCTCGACCTCGGGCGGGAAGGCGGCGGCCGGCCCGGTGAGCGACGCCGGGCCTCCCCCGGCGTTGGGGAAGGCGTACAGCCGGACGCGGCCCTCGGGCCGCTCCCCGACCGGCACGA
Source organism: Streptosporangium sandarakinum (assembly GCF_050942225.1). NCBI lineage: Bacteria > Bacillati > Actinomycetota > Actinomycetes > Streptosporangiales > Streptosporangiaceae > Streptosporangium > Streptosporangium sandarakinum. The sequence continues at coordinate 2,708,138 of NZ_CP192034.1, read as the reverse complement.
ACCACGGTGCGGTCAACGGCCCGCTCCTTCCTCGGTCTCCCCGGTGGACGTCCCGGCCCGCCCGGTGAACGCCCCGGTCCGCCCGGCGGATGTCCCGGCGAACGCGGCCAGCCCGGCCGGGGTTGGGTGGTCGAAGATCGCGCGCACCCCGATCGGGTGCCCCACGAGTTCCTCCAGCGGGGCGATCAGCCGTACGGCGAGCACCGAGTGCCCCCCGCTGAGGAAGAAGTTGTCGTGCTCGCCGAGCCCGGGGCGCCCGAGCGCCTCCCGCCAGAGCCGCAGGACCCCGTCCACCAGCCGCGAGCCCGTCGCGGCGGGCGCCGCCGCCGGGTGCTCCTCCTCGGGCACGGTGAGACTCCGGTAATCGATCTTGCCGTTGCCGGTCTCCGGGAAGCGGTCGACGAGCACGAACCCCGAGGGGACCGCGTAGTCGGGCAGGCGGGTCCGGGCGTGGCGCCACAGCTCCTCGCGCCAGGCCGCCCGGTCGGACGGTTCCCGCGCGGGCCGCACGAACGCCGTCATCGTGTCGCCGCGGACGATCACGGCGGCGGCCCCGACCGTCTCGTGGTCGTGCAGGACCGCCTCGACCTCGCCCAGCTCGATCCGGTGCCCGCGCAACTTGACCTGCCGGTCGTCACGGCCGAGCAGTTCGAGGGCTCCGTCGTGCCGGAGCCTGGCCAGGTCGCCGGTGCGGTAGAAGCGGCCGTGGCGGGGGTGCGCGCCGAACCGCTCGGCGGTCAGCTCGGGCCGGTTGACGTATCCCGCGGCGACCCCGTCGCCCGCCACGCACAGCTCCCCGGGGACCCCCGGCGGGGCCTCGCGCCCGTCGGCGTCCCGGACGAAGATCCGGGTGTTGGCGAGCGGCGCGCCGATCGGCACCGGATCGCGCGGGGCCTCCGCGATCTCGGCCGCGGTGGACCAGATGGTCGTCTCAGTGGGCCCGTAGACGTTGAACAGGCGGCAGCCCAGTGCCAGCAGGTCCCTGGCGAGCGCCGCCGGCAGGGGCTCCCCGCCGCACAGCACGGTCCGCCCGGCCAACTCGCCGCCCGCCTCCGGTACGGCGAGCCGCCACGCCGTCGGCGTGGCCTGCACGACGCGCACGTCCCGCGCCACGACGAGGTCCAGGAGCCCGCGCGGCCGGAGCCGGTCGGCGTCGGAGGCGATGACCAGGGTGCCGCCGCCGACCAGCGGCAGCAGCAGTTCCAGGGCCGAGATGTCGAAGGAGGGGGTGGTGGACCACAGCACCCGGGCCGCGGCGTCCGGCCCCAGCCGCTCGGCGAAGTCCAGGACGAGGTTGGCCAGGTTGCCGTGGGTCACGGCCACGCCCTTGGGCCGCCCGGTGGACCCGGAGGTGTAGATCACGTACGCGAGCGCGTCCCCGGCGGCCGGAGCGGAGACGGACGCGGTGCCCGGGACGGGCACGCGATCGGCGAGGACCGCGGCGCCGTGGACGGGCGCGGAACCGGCGGGCGCGGAACCGGCGGGCACCGGATCGGAGACGGGCACCGGGCCGGGCGCGGAGCCGGCGGCGGGTGGGGCGGAGCCGTACGGAACCGTCAGGACGGGCACCTCCCCCGCCCACGGGACCCCGGCGGGGGCGATCACCAGGCGGGCCCCGGCGTCCCGGACCTGGTAGGCCAGGCGCAGCTCCGGATGGCCCGGGTCCAGGGGCAGGTAGGCGGCTCCGGCCGCCCACACGCCGAGCACGGCCGCCACCAGCTCCACCGAGCGTCCGAGGCCGAGCGCCACGATGTCACCGGGCCCGACCCCGCGCGAGAGGAGCGCGTCCCTGACGCCCGCGGCGGCGTCCAGCAGCTCCCCGTAGCGGACCTCCCGGTCGCCGTCGACGACGGCGACGGCGTCCCCCGGTGGGCGGCGATCCGCTCCGGCAGCGCGGGCGGGCCGCTCCGGCGGCGGCCGGTGTCGTTCAGGCGGTCCAGCAGCGCCCGGTCCCCGGGGGAGAACGCCTCCAGGGCGCGCTGCGGCCGTTCGGGGTCCTCGGCCGCCTGCCGCAGCAGCGAGGCCATCCGTGCGACGAAGGCGGTGATCTCGGTCTCGTCGTGGACCTCCGTGCTGTGCCACACCCGGACGGTGAGCCGGTCCGGCTCGTGTACGGCGATGCACTGCAGGTCCAGACGGCTGCGGTCGAAGAGGTCCTCGACGTATTCGGGCACGGAGCCCTGGATGCTCACCCGCTCGTCGGTCCACGGCCGGTAGTTGAACATGTGCCGGAAGAGCGGCACCCGCCAGTCGCCGGTGCCGTGCCCGCGTTCGACGAGGACGGCCTCGACGGAGGCGTCGGCGTGCTCCACCCCTTCGAAGAAGGCGTCCTCCACCCTCCTGACCAGGGCCGCGAACCCCTCCCGCGGATCGGTCCGCACCCGCAGGGGCATCGTGCTGACGCCGTAGCCGACGTGGTCGCGTGTCGCGGCGGTCCTGGTGCTGACCGGCACGCCGACCACCATGTCGGGGCCGGCCCCGTGGCAACGCAGGGCGAGCAGGAAGGCGCTGGTCAGCACCATGTTGTCGGTGGTGCGCAGCCGGGTCCGCAGGGTGTCCAGCGCCCGCCGGGTCGCCGCGTCCACCTCCCAGGAGCAGGTGTGCCCGGCGAACGTGGGCCGTACCGGAGAGGGCCGGCTGCCGGGCAGCAGCATGGCGGCCGGGTCGGCGCCCTCCAGCCGGTCGAGCCAGTAGCCGATCGACTCCCGCGACGCACGGCCCGGCTCCAGCATCGGGGCGGGGCCCGCGAGCCCGGCGGGCAGCGGCGCCTGGCCCGTCTGGGCGTCGTAGAAGGCGCCAAGCTCCTCGACGAGGAACTGCATCGACGTCGCGTCGACCACGATGTGGTGGGCGACCAGGCAGACCACGCTTCCGCCGTCGTCCGGCAAGGTGAAGTGGCCCGCCCGGAACAGCAGGTCCCCGGCGAGGTCGAAGGGCTCGTCCAGGAACGCCTGCAGGTCGGCGACCATCGTCTCCTCCGTGGTGGCCGCGGTCGCCAGCGTGATCCGCGCGTCCTGCGGCGCGGTGAGGTGCCGGACCGGGGCTCCGTCCACCTCGGGGAACCGCAGGCGCAGGGCCGGGTGCCGCCGGAGGAGACGGTTGACGGCGTTCTGCAGGGGGAAGCGGCGCAGCGGCTCGCGGGTCCGGAACGCCACCGCCAGGTTGGAGACGCCACTCCCGCCCGCCAGCTGCTCCAGCACCCAGAACGAGTACGGCACGGCCCCCGGCGGGCGCGGGGGCTCGACCGACTCCGGCAGCCCTTCGAGCCCGCCCGCCTTCCTCGCGGATCCTTCGGGTCCGCCCGCCTGCTCCGCCGGCCCTTCGACCCCACCGGCCTGCCCCGCCGGTCCTTCGAGGCCACCCGTACGCTCCGCCGGTCCTTCGGCGACCGCCTCCTCCTGGACGGGATCGGAACCGCCGGGGATGGACAGCCGCTGAAGGGGATGGTCGGGGTCGAGTGCCTCCCAGTCGACGCGGCAGCCGAGCGTCCACAGCCGCGCGAGCGCCGCCGCCAGGCCGTGCCGGTCGTCTCCGCAGTCGATCGCCGGCCCGCCCGAGGAAGACGCGGCCGGGCCGAGGACCAGGGTGGGTTCCCCGTCCGTCTCCGGCGTACCGGGGACGGGTGTCCTGCCGCCGGCCACCTCGCCGGGCCCCGGCGCCCCGTCCGTCCCCGCCGGGCCGGGGGCCGCGGTCCCGCCGCCGGCCACCCGGGCGACCGCCTCACCGATCTCCAGTCTCCCGGCGACGACGGCGGCCGCGATCTCCCCCACGCCCTCCCCCGCGCCGGCTCCCGAACCGTCTCCCGAGCAGGCGACGGGCGTGACGCCCCAGCCGGTCAGGGTGGCCGCCAGCGAGCAGGTCACCGCGAAGGTGACCGGGGCGTCGTCCCTCTTCCCGGCGAGCCATTCGTCGTGGAGGTCGATCCCGTGCCGTTCGAACTCCTCCAGGCAGACGTCCATGGACTCGGTGAACAACCGCTCCACCCCGTACAGGGCGGCGCCCAGCCGCCCGGTCCCGCCCGGCGGGAAGACGAACCGCACCCCGGCGCCGTCCTGGGCGGGTTCGGGGACCGTGGCGGCGGTGGTGAGGGCGCGCGCGGCCTCGGCCGCGGTCGAGCAGACGACCGCTCCCCGGAACGGATGCGGCGTGCGGCCCCGCTGGAGCGTGGCGACGGCGTCGGCGAACCGTTCCTGGGGAAGCGACGCGAAGAAGCCGGCCAGGCTTCGCCGTACGGCGTCGGCCTCCTCCGCGGTGCGCCCGGACCAGACGACCACGCGGGGCCCGGCGGCGGACGACAGGAGGACCGGCGGAAGGCCCTCCCCCGCCACCGGGCGACCGGACGCGGAGTCCGTGTCGAGTACGGCGCGCACGGGATCTCCGTCGAGAAGCGCCTCCCCCAGCCTCCGCAGCGCGACCGCGCGGTCCGCCGGTCCCAGCCCGGCCAGGGCGGCGCCCGCCCGGGTGACCGCCACGTCGCACCCGCCGGACAGCAGGGCCCGGCACGCGGCCTCCACGCTCTCGTGCAGGGCGAGGACGCCGGGGGCCGCGACGGGTCGTGCCCGGCGTCGCCCAGCGCGGCCTCGGCGGACGCCGTGGAGAGCGGTCCGTGCGGCCCCGTGCCGATCACCGCGATCGACCGGCGTCCCGTCACCGGGACGCTCCCGGCCCCCGGCGGATGCGGGCCCGGACGTCCCTTCGGCCGCCGCCGGACGGGCGGGGCCGCGAGGGGTCGTCTCCGGCCTGCTCCGAAGCTCCGCCCGCCGGGAAGCCGCCCGCCGGGGAGCCGGGTGCCGGGGCGCCGCGGAGGTCCGGGGAGCCGGGCGTCGGGGAGCCGGCGGCCGGGGCGTCGGCGCGGGCGCTTTCAACGAGGCGGCCGAGGGCCCGCGCGTTGGGACGGGTGAACATCGCGGTGACCGGAATGTCGATCTCGAACGTGCCGGTGATGTCCGCGTGCAGCTCGACCAGGGCCATCGAGTTGAGCCCGGCCTCGAAGAAGTTCTCGTCGGGGTCGACCGGCCGGCCGAGCCGGCTTTCGATCATCCCGGTGACCCGGTCGGCGATCGGAACGGGCCGTCCCGGGCGTCCCCGGACGTCCGCGGCACCTCTCGCGCCGCCGCCATGCTGCTCTCCCGGGTCCACCGGCCGACTGCCCTGGATCATCCGCAACCCTTCGCTCGGTGTCGGGCGCACCGCCGCGCGGGCGCCCTGTGCCGATCCTCTTGAAGGATTCAGGACACGACAAGACCGTATTTTTCGGCCTTTGTCATCCGGGACGTGCCCGGGGCACGGATCAACCTCGTTCGGAGTCATGGCCAGGTTCCCGGATCGACGTCATCCGGGGACACGGCCGGGTTCCGGGGTCAGTGTCGTCCGAGGATGCGGCCGGGTTCCCGGATCAGCGGTTCCCCGCGGAGAGGCCGATGCGGATCTCCTCGGCGGTGAGCCGGGCGAAGGCGTGGCCGAGCTCCTCCAGGCGGTGCCGGGGAAGCGCCGCGGCGAGGGCGGGGAGGATCCCCTCCTCCTCGGCGGCGAAGTGGCGGGTGACCATGTCGGCGAGGTCGTCCAGCTGCGGCTCGAAATCCGCGGCGGCGGGGGCGATGTCCAGCAGGTGGAGGAGCCTCTGCTCGGCGCGCTGGTGCTCGTCGACGGAGTGGCGGGCGTGTTCGGCCTCCCGCGGGTCCACCCTGGTGATCTCGGGGTAGACGATCTCCTCCTCGCCCCGGTCGTGGGCGACGAGCTTGGCGGCGAGTTCGACGAGCAGGGCGGGGCGGGCCGCCGGCTCCCGGCGAAGCCGGCCGAAGATCGCTCTGATGTCGCGATGATCCGCGATGATCATGCTGATGACGTCCCGTGCCATGATCCCCTCCTTCGTCCGGGGCCGACTACCCGGGAGGAGGGGGCCTACACCCGCCGCGCGGAGAATTCTCCGCGCGGCGGGCGCCGGGCCTGGTCAGGAGAGGTGCGAGACCGCGGCTCCGATGGTGTGGACGCGCAGGGCGTTGGTCGAGCCGGGCGAGCCGGGGGGCGATCCGGCGACGATGACGACCTTGTCGCCCTTCTCCAGGCGGGCGTGGGCCAGCAGGGCGGCCTCGACCTGGCGGACCATGTCGTCGGTGTGGTGGACGAACGGCACCTCGAACGTCTCGACGCCCCAGCTCAGCGCGAGCTGGCTGCGGACGTGCGGGGAGGAGGTGAAGGCCAGCAGCGGGATCGGCGAGCGGTAGCGGGCCAGGCGGCGGGCGGTCTCGCCGGACATGGTGAAGGCGACCAGGGCCTTGGCGCCGACGATGGCGCCGACCTCGGCGGCGGCACGGGCGATGGCGCCGCCGGTGGTCTCGGGCAGGCGGTCGAGGCTGTGGGTGGCCTTGAGGGCTCGCTTCTCGGCCGCGCTGGCGATGCGGCTCATGGTCTCGACGGCCTGGACCGGATACTGGCCGACCGAGGTCTCGCCGGAGAGCATGACCGCGTCGGTGCCGTCCATCACGGCGTAGGCGACGTCGGACGCCTCGGCGCGAGTGGGCCGGGGAGAGCTGATCATGGAGTCGAGCATCTGGGTGGCGACGATGACCGGGCGGGCCTTCTCACGGCAGAGCTCGATGGCGCGCTGCTGGACGATCGGCACCTCTTCGAGGGGCAGCTCGACGCCGAGGTCGCCGCGGGCGACCATGATGCCGTCGAACGCCTCGACGATCTCGGGGAGCCGCTGGACGGCCTGCGGCTTCTCGATCTTGGCCAGCAGCGGGAGGCGGACGGCCTCCTGCTCCATGATGTTGCGCACCACGTCGGCGTCGGAGGGACGGCGGACGAAGGACAGCGCGATCATGTCGAAGCCGGTGCGCAGCGCCCAGCGCAGGTCGGTCTCGTCCTTGTCGGTGAGCGCGGGGGCGCTGACGTTGACGCCGGGGAGGTTGAGGCCCTTGTTGTCGGAGATCATGCCGCCGGTGACCACGCGGGTGGTGACGCGGGGGCCGTCGATGCGGGTGACCTCGAGGTGGACCCGGCCGTCGTCGACGAGGATGCTGTCGCCGGGGCGGACGTCCTTGGGCAGGCCGAGGTAGGTGGTGGAGACCTGGTCCCGGTCGCCGGGGACCTCTTCGGTGGTGATGGTGAAGACGTCACCGAAGCCGAGGCGGATCGGCCCCTCCTCGAACTTGCCGACCCGGATCTTGGGGCCCTGGAGGTCGGCCAGCACGCCCACGCCGCGGCCGAGCTCGGCCGCGGCCTCCCGAACCCTGTCGTAAACCTCCTTGTGCAGCTCGTGGCTGCCGTGGCTGAGGTTGAAACGGGCCACGTCCATGCCGGCGGCGATGAGCTCACGCAGGCGTTCGGGTGAGGATGTGGCAGGGCCGAGGGTGCAGACGATTTTCGCGCGACGAGTCACGGTTCCCAGCCTAATTGGTACAGACCACCTGGTCGTTACATTGCCCGGAGCAGGCATGAAAAACTCGGTGACCTCAACGCTACCGGCCGGGGGCGGGTATGGCGAACCGGCCTCCCCTCCCCGGCAGGTCACCCGCGGTCACCGCCGTGGGTCCCCGCGCGGTGGCCGTACGGCGTGCGTGACCGGCCGGGCACGCCGTACGGCCCGGGGTGCGAGCCGTACGGCCGGGGGTCAGGGCCGGACGGTGGCGGCCCTGGCGGCGTCGACGATGCCCCTGCCGTAGAAGCCGTTGCGGTCCCTGGTCCCCTCGCACGTCTGGGCGTCGCCGGCGCCCCCGGTGTGGTAGACGAAGCGGCGCGGCGAGGGGCAGGACCGCTTGGAGGCGGTGGCGTACAGCAGGCGCTGGACGTCGGCGGGCGGCATGGTGAGACCGCCCTTCCCCGGTTTGCCGAAGCGGCTGATCAGGATGGCGGCGACGCCGGTGGCGTGCGGGGCGGCCATGGAGGTGCCGGCGAGGTACTGGTAGTAGGCGCAGGTGCCGCCGTGGCAGTCGCGGATGACGGAGGGGGAGGTGGGCCGGCCGTCGCGGGAGATCAGGCCCTGGGCGCGGAGGGCGTGCTCGGGGGCGGCGGCCAGGATGGTCCTGGTCTCGTCGATGCCGCGGCCGTCGAGCTCGTCGCCGCCGGGCGCGGCGAGGTCGGTCTGCTCGACGCCGTAGTCGGAGTAGTAGGCCTTGCGCTTGCTGGGTCCGAGGGCCGCGACGGAGATGACGCCCTTCGACTCGGCCGGGACGTTCAGGCAGGAGTTGTCGATCCGGCGGGTGCGCTGCGCATCGGCGGGGTAGTCGGGGCTCTCGGTGTCGGTCCGGGGCCTGCCGAGGTCGGTGGACTCGTTGCCGAGGGCGCTGATGAGCGTGACGCCGCGCTTGCGGGCGTAGTCGAGGGCGCGCTGCATGCCGGTGATGACGCCGCGCTGTTCGAGCTGCTCGGCCTTGGAGTCGGCGGGGTTGGCGCGGCAGTTGAACAGCCAGGGGTCGATGTAGTAGCTCATGTTGACCACGTCGATCCCGGCGTCGGCGGCGTAGGTGAGGGCGTCGAGGCTGGGCTTGAGGAAGAACAGTCCGGAGTCCTGACCGGCGCGCAGGTTGACGAGGGTGACGCCGGGGGCGACGCCGGCGACGCCGAGCCCGTTGACGGGCGAGGCGATCGTGCTGGCCACGTGGGTGCCGTGGCCGTCGTCGTCCCAGTCGACGGGGTCCTTGCAGCCGGTGAACTCGCAGGGGCCGTCGAGGGTCGCGCCGGTGGAGTCCTTGGGCCGGTCGGTGACGAAGTTGCGGCTGAGGGCGCGGTCGAAGTTGGGGGCGATGTCGGGGTGCTTGCCGTCGATGCCGGTGTCGATGACGCCGACGAGCACCTTCCTGCTGCCGGGGGCGGTGGCGTGGGAGCCGGTGGCGGTGGCGCCGATCATCTTCATGTCCCACTGGCGGGAGGCCAGCGGCTCGGCGGCGGGCGCGGCCCGGCCTGTGCGCGAGGCGGGCTGCGCGATCAGGCCGGTGCGCGAGGCGGACTGCGCGGCCCGGCCGGCGTGACCGGCGCGGGAGGCGGCACCGGCGGCGTGGCCCGCGCCTCCGGTCCGGGAGTCGCGGGGGCCGATGGCCGCGAAGGCGGAGGCGCCGGCCGGGAGGGCCGGGGCGGACGCCGCGAAGCCGATGGCGCGGTCGGAGGAGACGCCCGCGACGGCGCCGCTGGCGGCCAGGCGTTCGACGAAGCGGTCGCCGGGGCCCCGGGCGGCGACGTAGCCGAGCCTGGGCTCGGTGGCGGTCGCGGTGCCGCCGGCCGCGCCGATCGCGGCGACCGCCCGGTCGTGCCCGCCGCCGGGGTAGAAGACGAGGTAGTCGCGGAGCCGTCCGGTCTCGGCCGACGAGGCGCCGGGTGGTCCGCCCACCGCGAGAGTGCTCGCCAGGGCGACCACCGCCGTCACGCCCGACAGGTTCCTGCTCCAGCGACTCATCCGATCCCCTCCACGGCTGTCCGGACCAAGGGGCCATCCTTCCCGGTATTCGACCACTCAGGCAACGCGGGCGTCGTTCCGACGGGTCTTCTCGGTATGGCGGGGAGGCTCCGGAGACCAGGCCGGGCCGGGTTCCGGAAGGGGCGGGGTAGGGTCCCGGAAGAAAATGATCCAGGAGGCGACATGGACATCGTGAACCCCGCCGTCAACGACTACGTGCTGGCCCACTCCACCCCGGCCGACGACGTGCTGCGGGATCTGGCGGCCGAGACGCGGAAGGCGTTCTCCGACTTCACGAGCATGCAGATCACGCAGGACGAGGGCGCGTTCCTGACCATGCTGGTCCGGCTGGTGGGGGCGCGGCGGGCCGTCGAGGTGGGGGTGTTCACCGGGTACTCGTCGATCTGCATCGCCCGCGGGCTGCCTGCGGACGGGCGGCTGCTGGCCTGCGACGTCAGCGAGGAGTGGACCTCGGTGGCCCGGCGCTACTGGGAGCGGGCGGGCGTGGCGGACCGGATCGACCTGCGGATCGCCCCGGCGCTGGAGACGCTCCGGGCGCTGCCGGCCGACCCGGTGATCGACTTCGCGTTCATCGACGCCGACAAGGTGAGCTACCCCTCGTACTACGAGGAGCTGGTCACCCGGCTGCGGCCGGGCGGCCTGATCGTGCTGGACAACGTGCTGCGTTCCGGCCGGGTGCTGGACGAGTCCTTCCAGGATGAGCCGGACGTCGTCATGCGCCGGATGAACGACATCGTGGTGGCCGACGACCGCGTCGAGTCGGTGATGCTGCCGATGCGCGACGGCGTGACGCTCGCCCGGCGGCGCTGAGCGCGATCCCGCGCGGGAAGGGCGGGCAAGGACTCCGAACCGAGCCCTGGCCCCGGTGACAGCGCGGCCCCGCGCGGGAAGGGCGGGCACACGCGGGAGGGGCGGGCACGGTCCGCTCCCGCCACGGCGTCCCGGACGCGGCGGAGGCCGCGCGCCCCGGTGCGGGACGCGCGGCCTCCGCGGCGCCGTGTGGCCCGCGCCGGAGGTTCCCGGCGCGGACGTCAGACCAGCGGGCGGGCGGTCGGCGGGATCGCCCTGGGCAGGGCCGTGTCGCCGGTGAGGTAGCGGTCGACGGCCGAGGCGGCCGAGCGGCCCTCGGCGATCGCCCACACGATCAGCGACTGGCCGCGGCCCATGTCGCCGGCGACGAACACGCCGTCCACCTTGGACATGTAGGCGGTGTCGCGGGCGACGTTGCCTCGGGCGTCGAAGAAGCCCTCGCCGCCGTCCTCGGCCAGGTCGGACAGCAGGGACCCCTTCTCCGGGCCGAGGAAGCCCATGGCCAGCGTGACGAGCTGGGCCGGGATCTCCCGCTCGGTGCCGGGGATCGGCGCGAAGCCGCTCGCCGGGCCCTCGACGTCGACCAGGCGCAGCGCCCTGATGTTCCCGTCGTCGTCGCCGACGAACTCGGTGGTGGAGGCGGCGTAGACGCGGGTGCCGCCGCCCTCGGTGAGCTCCTCGTGGGCGCTCTCCATCTTGAACAGGATGGGGTAGGTGGGCCACGGCTGGCTGCCGGGGCGCTCCGCCGGGGGCCTGGGCATGATCTCCAGCTGGGTGACCGACGCGGCGCCCTGGCGGATCGCGGTGCCGATGCAGTCGGCGCCGGTGTCGCCGCCGCCGATCACGACGACGTGCTTGCCCGCGGCGTCGATCGCCGGGGCCCGCAGGTCGCCCTCCTGGACCCGGTTGGCCTCGGGGAGGTACTCCATCGCCTGGTGGACGCCGCCCAGGTCGCGGCCGGCGATCGGCAGGTCGCGCCACAGGGTGGCGCCGCCGGCCAGGACGACGGCGTCGAACTCCTCGCGCAGCTGCGCCGCGGTGACGTCGACGCCGACGTCGACGCCGGTGCGGAACTCGGTCCCCTCGGCCCGCATCTGCTCCAGGCGGCGTTCGATGTGGCGCTTCTCCATCTTGAACTCGGGGATGCCGTAGCGCAGCAGGCCGCCGATCCGGTCGGCGCGCTCGAAGACCACGACGTCGTGCCCGGCCCGGGTGAGCTGCTGGGCGGCGGCCAGTCCGGCGGGACCGGAGCCGACGACCGCGACGCGCCTGCCGGTGCGGACGGCCGGGGGCGCGGGGGCGACCCAGCCCTCGGCGAAGGCGCGGTCGATGATCTCGACCTCGACCCGCTTGATGGCGACGGGGTCCGAGTTGATGCCGAGCACGCACGCCGACTCGCACGGGGCGGGGCACAGGCGGCCGGTGAACTCGGGGAAGTTGTTGGTCGCGTGCAGCCGTTCGGCGGCCTCCCGCCAGTCGTCGCGGTAGACCAGGTCGTTCCACTCGGGAACGAGGTTGCCCAGCGGGCAGCCGTTGTGGCAGAACGGGATGCCGCAGTCCATGCAGCGTGAGGCCTGCCTGGTCAGCGCGGGCCGCGGGAAGTCCTGGTAGACCTCCTTCCAGTCGCGGATGCGCACGTCCACCGGGCGGCGGGCCGGCAGCTCGCGCCCGTGCGTGAGGAAACCCTTCGGGTCGGCCATCGGTTACGCCCCCTTCTATCCCTGTACGGCGGCCGCCATGACGGCCTCGTCGATGTCTCGTCCTTCGAGCCGGGCGGCCTCGGCGGCCGTCATGACCCGCTTGTAGTCGGTCGGCATGATCTTGCTGAACCGGCCGGGGTCCCAGTCGGCGAGCAGGGCCCTGGCGACCGTGGAGCCGGTCTCGGCCAGGTGCCGCTCCAGGAGCCCGCGCAGCTCATCGGCGTCGTCGTCGCCGAGCGCCTCGATCTCCACCATCTCCCGGTTGACGCGGGCGGCGTCGAGGTCGAGCAGGTAGGCGACGCCGCCGGACATGCCGGCCGCGAAGTTGCGGCCGGTGGGCCCGAGGACGACGACCCGGCCGCCGGTCATGTACTCGCAGCCGTGGTCGCCGACGCCCTCGACGACCGCGGTGGCGCCGGAGTTGCGGACGCAGAACCGTTCGCCGGCCACGCCGCGGACGAACATCTCACCTGAGGTCGCGCCGTACAGGGCGACGTTGCCGGCGATGATGTGGCCCTCCAGCGGGGCCTCCTCGTGCGGCCGCAGCGTGACGCGGCCGCCGGACAGGCCCTTGCCCGCGTAGTCGTTGGTGTCGCCGGTGAGGCGCAGCGTGACGCCGCGGGGCAGGAAGGCCCCGAAGGAGTTGCCGGCCGAGCCGGTGAAGCGGATGTCGACGGTGTCGTCGGGCAGGCCGGCGCCGCCGTACCGCCTGGTCACCTCGTGGCCGAGCATGGTGCCGACCGTACGGTTGACGTTGCGGATGGGCAGTTCCAGCGTGACGGGGCGGCCGTCGTTCAGCGCGCCCTCGGCGAGCTGGATCAGGGTGTTGTCCAGGGCGGCGGCGAGCCCGTGGTCCTGCTCGCGGACGCGGCGCAGCGCGACTCCGCCGGGCAGCTCCGGACGGTGCAGGATCGGCGACAGGTCCAGGCCCGCGGCCTTCCAGTGGTCCTCCGCCGAGGCGGTGTCCAGCAGCTCGGCGTGGCCGACGGCCTCCTCCAGGCTGCGGAACCCCAGGGCGGCGAGGTACTCGCGGATCTCCTCGGCGATGAACTCGAAGAAGTTGACCACGAACTCGGGCCGGCCGGAGAAGCGCTTGCGCAGCTCGGGGTTCTGGGTGGCGACGCCGACCGGGCAGGTGTCGAGGTGGCAGACGCGCATCATCACGCAGCCGGAGACGACCAGCGGGGCGGTGGCGAAGCCGTACTCCTCGGCGCCGAGCAGCGCGGCGATGACCACGTCGCGGCCGGTCTTGAGCTGGCCGTCGACCTGGACGACGATGCGGTCGCGCAGGCCGTTGAGCAGCAGCGTCTGCTGGGTCTCGGCCAGGCCGAGCTCCCAGGGGGCGCCGGCGTGCTTGAGCGAGGTCAGCGGGGAGGCGCCGGTGCCGCCGTCGTGGCCGGAGATCAGCACGACGTCGGCGTGGGCCTTGGACACGCCCGCCGCGACCGTGCCGACGCCGACCTCGGCGACGAGCTTGACGTGCACGCGCGCCGCGGGGTTGGCGTTCTTCAGGTCGTGGATGAGCTGGGCGAGGTCCTCGATGGAGTAGATGTCGTGGTGCGGCGGCGGCGAGATGAGGCCGACGCCGGGGGTGGAATGCCGGGTCTTGGCGATCCACGGGTAGACCTTGTGGCCCGGGAGCTGGCCGCCCTCGCCGGGCTTGGCGCCCTGGGCCATCTTGATCTGGATGTCGTCGGCGTTGACGAGGTACTCGGAGGTCACGCCGAACCGGCCGGAGGCGACCTGCTTGATGGCCGAGCGGCGCTCGGGGTCGCGCAGCCGCTCGGGGTCCTCGCCGCCCTCGCCGGTGTTGGACTTGCCGCCCAGGCGGTTCATCGCGATGGCGAGGGTCTCGTGGGCCTCCATCGAGATGGAGCCGTAGGACATGGCGCCGGTGGAGAACCGCTTGACGATCTCGGAGACCGGCTCGACCTCCTCGATCGGGACCGGCTCGCGGACGCCCTCGCGGAGCCGGAACAGGCCGCGCAGCGTCATGAGCCTCTCGGCCTGGGAGTCCACCATGGAGGTGTACTCCTTGAAGATCTCGTAGCGGCGCGAGCGGGTGGCGTGCTGCAGCTTGAAGACGGTCTCGGGGTTGAACAGGTGCGGCTCGCCCTCGCGGCGCCACTGGTACTCCCCGCCGACCTCCAGGCGGCGGTGGGCGTTGTCCACGCGCGGGTGGGCGCGGCGGTGGCGCCGCGCGACCTCCTCGGCGAGGACGTCGAAGCCGACGCCGCCCAGGCGGGAGGTGGTCCCGGCGAAGCAGGTGTCGATGACCTCGGCGCCGAGGCCGAGGGCCTCGAAGATCTGCGCGCCGGTGTAGGAGGCGACGGTGGACACCCCCATCTTGGACATGACCTTCAGGACGCCCTTGCCGTACGCCTTGATGAGGTTGCGCACGGCCTTGGCGGGGTCGCCGGCGAGCGCGCCGGTGGCGACCATGTCCTCGACGGTCTCGATGGCGAGGTAGGGGTTGACCGCGCCGGCGCCGTAGCCGATGAGCAGCGCCATGTGGTGGGCCTCGCGGGCCTCGCCGGTCTCGATGACCAGGCCGACCCGGGTGCGGGTCTTCTCGGCGATGAGGTGGTGGTGGACCGCGCCGGTGAGCAGCAGCGACGGGATCGGCGCGAGGGTCTCCGTGGAGCCGCGGTCGGACAGCACGATGACGCGGGCGCCGCCCTCGATCGCGGCGGAGACCTCGGCGCGGATCTCGTCCAGGCGGCGCAGCAGCGCCTCTCCCCCGCCGGCGACCTCGTACAGGCCGGAGACGACGTGCGGGTGGAAGCCGGGCAGCGCGCCCTCGTCGTTGATGTGGATGATCTTCGCGAGCTCGTCGTTGTCGATCACCGGGTACGGCAGGACGAGCTGGCGGCAGGAGGCCGGTCCGGGCTCCAGCAGGTTGCCCTCGGGGCCGAGGGTGCTGGACAGGGAGGTGACGAGCTCCTCGCGGATGGCGTCCAGCGGCGGGTTGGTGACCTGCGCGAACAGCTGGCTGAAGTAGTCGAACAGCAGCCGGGGCTTCTCGCTCAGCACCGCGACCGGGGTGTCGGTGCCCATCGAGCCGATCGGCTCGGCGCCGGCCCTGGCCATCGGGGCCAGGATGATCCGCAGCTCCTCCTCGGTGTAGCCGAAGGTCTGCTGGCGCCTGACCAGCGCGCCGTGGCTGGGGATCTCGCGGGAGCGGGCGGGCAGTTCCTCGAAGCGGACCAGCCCGGCGTGCAGCCACTCGGCGTAGGGCAGCTCGGCGGCCAACTCCGCCTTGATCTCGTCGTCCTCGATGATCTTGCCGCGGGCGGTGTCGACGAGGAACATCCGGCCGGGCTGCAGGCGGCCCTTGCGGACCACGTCCTGCGGCGGGATGTCGAGCACGCCGGCCTCGGAGGCGAGCACGACGAGGCCGTCGGCGGTGACCCAGAACCGGCCGGGACGCAGGCCGTTGCGGTCGAGGACCGCGCCAACCAGGGTGCCGTCGGAGAAGGTGATCGAGGCGGGGCCGTCCCACGCCTCCATGAGGGTGGAGTGGAACTCGTAGAAGGCCCGCCGCGCGGGGTCCATCTCGGTGTGGTTCTCCCACGCCTCGGGGATCATCATCAGCACCGCGTGCGGCAGCGAACGCCCGGTGAGGTGGAGCAGCTCCAGCGTCTCGTCGAAGGAGGCGGTGTCGGAGCCGTCGGGGTCGCAGATCGGGAAGAGCCGCGACAGGTCGCCCGGGATCGCGGCGGTCTCCAGCATGGCCTCGCGGGCCCGCATCCAGTTGCGGTTGCCCCGGACCGTGTTGATCTCACCGTTGTGGGCGACGTAGCGGTAGGGGTGGGCCAGCGGCCACGACGGGAAGGTGTTGGTCGAGAAGCGCGAGTGGACCAGCGAGATCGCGGTCTCGTAGCGCTCGTCGGTCAGGTCGGGGAAGAACCGCTCGACCTGGCCGGGGGTGAGCATGCCCTTGTAGACGATCGTCCGGGAGCTCAGCGAGGGGAAGTAGACGTCCGCCTCGTGCTCGGCCCGCTTGCGCAGGCAGAAGGCGAGCCGGTCCAGCTCCAGGCCGCGCCGGCCTTCGGCGGAGGCGACGAAGAGCTGCCGGAAGGACGGCATCACCGCGCGGGCGCTGGGCCCGGGCAGCGACGGGTCGGTCGGCACGTCGCGCCAGCCGAGGACGGTCAGCCCCTCCTCCGCGGCGATCTCCTCGATCAGCCGCACGGCGGTGTCGCGGGCCTCGGGATCGGCGGGCAGGAAGGCGGTGCCGGCGGCGTAGGAGCCCGCCTCGGGGAGCGGGAAACCGGTCACGGCGCGCAGGAACGCGTCGGGGATCTGGGTGAGGATCCCGGCTCCGTCGCCGGTGTCCGGCTCACTCCCCTGGGCCCCGCGGTGGTCGAGGTTGCACAGGGCGGTCAGGGCCTTGACGACGATGTCGTGGCTGCGGCGCCCGGCCACGTCGGCGACCATGGCGACCCCGCAGGCGTCGTGCTCGTGCTCGGGGTGGTACAGGCCCTGGGGCTCGGGGAAGCCGAAGTGGGCAGCAGGCATTGAATCCCTCCCGTCGTCTCACTGCTCTGGATCAAGCAAGGGACGACGTTGGCCCTGCTGCGTAGTGTTTCGACATTACAGTACCCCGTCCAAAACGCGGCCATCCTGTCCACATAGTGACCATTTGACAGATGTTTTACGGTTTTCTCCCCCTTTACGGTGACTCTCCGCTCCGGCGGACGGTGACGGGCGGATGGCGCGCGGATTACGGCCCCGTGCCGCGTACGGCGGCGCGGGACGCCCCGCCGTACGCCTCTAGGGTTGAGCCATGGAAGGGATCGAAGACCTCATCGCGCGGGCCGGCGTGGACGGCAGGCGGCCGCGGGCGGTGCTCGCTGCGCTGGCCGGGGGCCGCTGGTGGACGCTGGCCGACCTGGTCCGCGAGACGGCGACGTCCCGGCGGACCGTCGAGGCGCTGCTGCGCGAGGTCGAACTGGAGCGCTCCGGCGACCGGTTCCGGCTGACGCGCCCGCCGTCCGGGATCGCCGGGATCGCCGGCGTCACCAGGGAGGCCGCGCCGGCCGACCCGGTGGCCCACCTGCTGCCCGGCCACGCCGACCTGGTCGCGACGATGGAGGAGCTGATCGCCCGGGCTCCGCGCGGCCGCCAGGCGCTCGACCACGTCGCCGCGACCGCCGACACCGTGGTCCGGCGGGCGCTGCTGATGGACGCCCGGTTCTGGCTGGACGGCGCGCGGCTGCTGTGCGTGGGCGACCACGACCTGACCTCGCTGGCGACCGCGCTGCTGCACCCGGGCGTCGAGATCACCGTCGTGGACATCGACGAGCGCATCCTGGACCACATCTCCGGCAATGCCGAACGGCTCGGCCTGTCCGTCCGGACCCGCTGGGCCGACCTGCGCCTGGGCCTGCCCGCCTCGGCGCACGCCTGGGCCGACCTGGCGATCACCGACCCGCCCTACACCCCCGAGGGGATCGGCCTGTTCACCGCGCGCGCCGTGCAGGGACTGCGCGACCGCGAGCAGGGCCGCGTCCTGCTGGCGTACGGCGCGAGCGAGCGCACCCCGGCCCTGGCTTTGAAGGTCCAGCACGCCCTGTCCCAGCTCAACCTCGTCAGCGAGGCGATCTACCCGGACTTCAACCGCTACTTCGGCGCCGAGGCCATCGGCTCGGCCGCCGACCTGTACGTCCTGCGTCCCACCACCAAGACCTGGCCCGCCATGGCGGCCCGCGTCGACGGTCTCAGCGCCGCGATCTACACCCACGGCCCCCAGTCGGTCGAGTCGGCGGGGCCGGCCGCGCGGGCCGCCGCGCCGGACCCCGGGGAGGCGCCCGAGGTGCTGGTCGGCGAGTGGTCCAAGGACATCCTCCCCCGGGTGCAGCGCACACGGCTGGCCACCTGGCTGGCCAAGCCGCACGCCGGCGACCCGCGCCGCGTGGCGATCGCCGTACCCGCCGGGATGGAGGCGGCGCTCCCCCGGCTGCTGCTGGCCACCCGCGCCCGCGAGGTGCGGGTCACGCTCGCCGAGCCGCCCGGCGGCCTGCCCGGCGCGCCGCTGACGTCCCTGTACGAGCTGTCCGCCGAGGGCCCCGTCGTGCGCGCCGTACGGCTGGCGGCCCCGGAGACGGACGAGGGGCGCGTCCTGCGGCACATCCTGGACAACGCCCACGGCAAGCTCGCCAACACCTGGCGCGAGGGCCTCATCCGGATCCGGGACGGCCTGACCAAGAGGCAGGCCAGGGCCCTGGTGGAGGCCGCCGCGCCATGGGCGGGCGAGGTGACCGTCCTGGAGCTGCCCGCCGGCCGCCTCGCCGAACTGCCGGCCGCGGTACGGGCGTCGGTGCGGGCGGCGGAGGAGGCCGGCGCGGGCGTCAGCGTGTCAGGCGACGCTGGACGGCCAGGCTGAGGCTGTCGAGCGCCACCTGCGGGTAGGTCAGGTCCACCCGGCCCCCGCCGCCCACCGGGCCGACCCAGCTCACGGTGACGTAGTGCCCCAGGGCCCGCACCTGCGCCCAGCTCCGCGCGGCGCCGAAGCCGGCCGGGGCCCCGGGGGCGAGGCGCACGAAACCGCCGCCCCGGGGGCCGGAGAACGTCCGCACCAGCCGGTCGGCGGCGGCCGCGTCGGCCAGGTTGAAGACGACGAACTGTCCGAAGACCCGGCCGTCGGCGGTGGCGTAGCGGGCGCGCAGCGCCTGGCCGCACCCGGCGACCGCCTCCTCGGCGTCCCCCCACACCGCCGCGGCGCAGTCGGTGAGCGTCTCGGTGCCCTGGCGGGCGAGGGTGGACCCGCCCGCGGCCACCGACCCGGTGGGGAAGACCTCGTCGGCGGTCAGCGGGGCGGGGTCGGCGGCGCGGGTGGCGATCGGCGCGTAGATGGCGCTGGTCGTCTCGCTGCGCAGGGTCGCCGGCCGGGGGAGGTCTCCACCGCGCAGCCACAGGAAGGCCGCCGCCCCCGCGGCGACGACCGGAACGGCGACGGCTGCGGCGATCCACTTGCGCATGACGCACCAGCCTACTGGGACGCGGGGGACGCCCGGGGCCGGAGCGCCGATCCGGGCCGCCGGTACGTGCGCGGACGCGCCCCGGCCGGGGACGGCCCGGGTGGGGTGTCCCGGGCAGAGTGTCCCGGACCGGGGACGTCGCGACGTACGGAGACGGAGCCCGGGAGGTCAGGAGGCCGGGTCGGCCGCGACGACGCGGCGGAAAACGGCCTTCTCCGCGCCGCGGACCGCCAGGGTCAGCGTGACGAAGTCGTCCCTGGGGCCGGGCTCGGCGCCGTCGGCGCGGCCGACCCAGGCCAGGCCGGCGTAGTGGCCCATGGCGTAGCCGCTGCCCTCGGTGTATCCCCCGGACGGGAAGACCGCCTTGCCCGACTGCGGCGCCTTGACCCAGCCGCCCCGGTACGCCGTGGTCATCCCCTGGACGAGCCCGTCGGCGGAGGCGGCGTCACGGAGGTTGAACAGGGCGTACATCGCGACGTAGCGGCCGTCGGCACTGGTGTAGAGACCCCGGGCGACCTGCGTGCACCCGCTCTGGGCGAGCCGGTCGGCGAGCTGCCCCCAGGCCGCCCCCGGGCAGTCGGCGCCCAGGTCGGTGGCGGCCAGCCGCAGGGTGACCTTGCCCTCCTTGACGGTCCTGGCCGCGAAGACGTCCTTGACCGTCAGCGGCTTGGGGTCGGCCTTGCTCTGCGCGATCGGCGTGAACAGCTTCGGTGACGCCCAGCCCTTGTAGACGTCGGGCCTGGGCCGGGTGACCAGCGCGGCGGTGGTGGCCCGCTCGGGAACGACGTCCTGACCCAGCGAGCCGACGACGAGGACCACGGCGACGATGGTGCCCACCACTCCGGCCAGCACCGCGGCCGCGACGACGGCCCGCCGCTGGAACGGGGTCAGGCCCCACTCCTCCAGCCGGGAGCCGCTGTCGAAGCGGTTCTCGGGCCGGGATTTCTCGGAGCGGGGCTTCTCCGGGCGGGGCTTCTCGGAACGGGACCTCTCCGGGCGGGACCTGCCGCGGCCCCTGGACCCCCGGCCGGCCGTAGACCCCGCGCTCCTCGCGGTCTCCTCCGCGAACTCCGCGGTCCCCGCGGCCTCCGCGAACCCCCTCGGGTCCGCCGCGGCGGACGCGGGCGGGACGGCGGAGGCGTCCCGGGCGGGCGTGCCCGGGAAAGCGGGGGCGCCCCCGGCGTACGCCTCCCGGAAGAAGGGGTCGTCCGCGGCGGGGCCGGGCGGGAAGGGACCGTCCAGGAAGGGGGTGTCCGGGGCAGCGGAGCCGGGCGGGAAGGGGACGCCCGGAGCCTCGGGGGTGGCCGGTCTGGAGGCGCCGCGACGGCGCTTGCGCCCGGGGGGAGTCGTCACAGGCCGGTTCCTCCCAGGAGGCTGCCCAGGCCGAACGTCAGCGCCGCGGCGACCGCGCCGACCAGGAGCTGACGCAGGCCGCTGTACCACCAGCTGCGCGCGGTGACCCGGGAGACCAGGGCGCCCGCGCCGAACAGGGACAGGCAGGACAGCACCGCCGGCCAGACCAGGCTGGTGACGCCCAGCAGGTACGGAAGGAGCGGCAGCAGCGCGCCCAGGCTGAAGGACAGGAAGGAGGAGATCGCTGCGATCTTCGGCGAGGGGAGGTCGTCCGGGGTGACTCCCAGCTCGGCGCTGGCGTGCACCTCCAGCGCCTTCTCCGGATTGAGGGAGATCTGCCGGGCCACCTCGGCGGCCAGCGCGGGTTCGACGCCGCGCGACTCGTAGAGCCTGGCCAGCTCGTCCTGCTCGGCCTGCGGGTTGCGCTCCAGCTCGCGCCGCTCGATGTCGATCTCGGCGATGGCGAGCTCGCGCTGGCTGGCCACCGAGACGTACTCGCCGCCGGCCATCGAGAACGCGCCCGCCGCCAGCCCGGCCACCCCGGCCAGCACGACGACCTTGGTGCTGGAGGTGCCGCCGGCCACGCCGGCGATCAGGGCGAAATTGGAGACGAGACCGTCCATCGCGCCGAACACCGAGGGCCGCAGCCAGCCGCCGTTGACGTCACGGTGCTCGTGATGGATCTCGGCACGCGTGCCGGACCCTCCGCTCATCGTTTCTCTTTCCGACCGTCGGACGCAGCCTCCGCGACCCCCTTCCGGGAGTCGGCGGGCTCTTCCGGCCCGTCGGCCTGGTCCGCCGGGTGCGCCGGATCGGCGCCCCCTCCGGTGTCCAAGGCTAGCCCGGCCGACGCTATGCCCGGTTCGCCGGTCTTACCCGGTTCGTCTGCCGGATCGGTCCCGTTCGCCGTACCGGTCTCGCCTTCCGTGCCCGGCCCGTCCGCCGCGGCGGTCTCGTGCCCGTCGGCCTGGCCGGCCGGGTGGGCGGGGTCGGCGGGCGGCTCGCCGCCGGGACCGGCGGCGAGGATCCGCTCCTCGCCGGTCCTGCCGCGGGCGTACCAGAAGTAGGCCAGCGCCGCGAGGAACAGCACGACCGAGGTCCACTGGTTGAGCCGCAGGCCCAGGATGTGGTGGGCCTCGTCGATGCGCATGCCCTCGATCCAGAACCGGCCCGCGGTGTAGCCCGCGACGTACAGGGCGAACACCCTGGCGTGGCGCAGCGCGAACCTGCGACCCGCCCAGACCAGGAGGAGGGCCAGCGCCAGGTCCCACAGCGACTCGTACAGGAACGTGGGGTGGTAGGTGGAGACCCCGGGGATCGTGCCCGGCCGGTCGGGATCGATCTCCAGCCCCCACGGCAGATCGGTCGGCCCGCCGAACAGCTCCTGGTTGAAGTAGTTGCCCCAGCGGCCGATGCCCTGGGCCACCGCGATGCCGGGGGCGACGGTGTCGGCCACCGCGGACAGGGAGATGCCCCGCCTGCGGCAGCCGAACCACACGCCGAGCGCGCCGAGCGCGATGGCGCCCCAGATGCCCAGCCCGCCGTTCCAGATGAACAGCGCGTCGATGGGCCTGTTGGGGGCGTCCGGCCCGAAGTAGAGCTGCCAGTCGGTGATGACGTGGTAGAGACGTCCGCCCACCAGGCCGAACGGCACGGCCCAGACGGCGAGGTCGACGATCGTGCCCGGGGCCCCGCCGCGGGCCCGCCAGCGGCGTTCGCCGATGATGACGGCGACGATGACACCGAGCACGATGCACAGCGCGTAGGCCCTGACGGGGACGACGCCGAAGAGATGCCAGACCCCTTGGGAAGGGCTGGGAATCGAGGCGAGGGGCATGTCAGGTGACGTTACCGTGTCGCGGGCTACTTGGCCGCATCAACGACCTCCTGACGCAGTTCCGCCGGGCGGAACGCCACCTCGTTGTCGACCTCCTTACCGTCGAGCTTGAGCGTCGGGGTTCCCTTCAGCTTCGCCTGGTCGAGGATCCTGGCGCTGGCGGCGAGGTGGGCCTGCGCCTTCTCCTGGCCGGTCACGCACCGCTCGAAGCCGGGGTCGGTGACGCCGGCATCCCTGCCCCAGGCGACCAGGTCCTCCAGCGAGAAGCCCGGGGTGTTCTCGGCCGGCTGCTTCCTGAACAGCTGGTCGTGGAACCTGGACCACGGGGCGCCGCCGGGGATGCAGCGCGCGGCGGCGCCGGCGCGCAGCGAGTTGCCCCGGGTGACGCCCTTGTTCATGTCCTCGGGGAAGATCGTGATCGGGTGGTAGACCACCTTCGCCTTGCCCTCGGCCGCGAGGTTCTTGATCGTGGAGCCGCTGGTCTCCTCCAGGGCCCTGCAGGCCGGGCACTGGAAGTCCTCGTAGACCTCGAGCACCGGCTTGTTCACGCCCGGCTTGGCCATCACCACCGAGCCGTCGGCGGCGACGCTGATCGGGGCGAGCACCCCGCTGGACTCCTCGGGCTTGCTGCCCTGGGCGGCGAACCACCAGCCGGCGCCGATGGCGCCGAAGGTGACGACGGCGGCGGCGGCGATGGTCACGATACGGCGGAGCCGCTCCCTGCGCCGCTCCTCCTCGCGCTGCGCCTTGATCCGGTCGCGGACCGACTGGTCACGCGCGGCCTTGCCCATCAGCGGTTCTCCTTCACGTGGGGCTCCTCCTCGTCGCCCTCGGCGTCGTACACCTCCCGCCCGGGGGTCAGTCCCAGCGCGGAGTCGAGCGCGAGCCGGCCCGGCGGGAACCAGGCGACGACCACGCCGAGCGCGAAGAGACCGGTGTCGCGCAGGATCGTGAGGAGGTAGTCGGGCTCGGCCCCGGCCTTGAGCTGACCGCCGCCGCCGAAGCAGCCGCAGTCGATGCGCAGCCCGCGCGCCCACGCCGAGGCGATGCCGATGACGAACGCGAGCATCAGCAGCATGGAGATCATGCCCGCGACGCGCGTGAGCAGCCCGACGACCAGCAACACCCCTACGACGATCTCCAGGATGGGAAGGCCGTAGCCGACCACCTTGGCCAACGATTCAGGAAGCAGTTCGTATGCCTCGACCGCCTGGACGGAGAGCACGGGAGTGCCGATCTTCTGCCAACCTGCGGCGATCAGCACACCCGCGAGCACCAACCGCGAAACGGTCGTCACCCAGGGTAGCGCCGAAATCGCGCGCCGTGTTCCCACGCTGGTGGGCTTCTCGGAAGTCACGAGCATCATCGTCTCCTATTCCAGGCCCCCGCCTGCGCTCGTCGCGGAAACCCCCGCCATCTCGCGGAGATCTCATCACGGGCCCGGTAAGCGTCGGATAAGCCTGCGGCGGACGGCCGCGGGCCACCCGGCTCCGGACGCGGCCGAACGGGGCGACCTGGGAATTTTATCCGAGATAGGGCTCTGAGCTGCGGATATGCCGGTCGGAGACGATTCTTTACGGCTCTGGACGCCGGCCCGCGCATCGGGGCGGCCCCCGCCCGCCCGGGGTCCGGCGTGTCACCGCCGCGGACCGCGGGCCATGACGGCGCGCGGCCGATGCGCGGCCGGTGTGCGGGGTGTCGCGCGGCCGACGCCGTACGGCCGGCGGCGGGCGGCGCGCGGGGGGCGGGGGGCGGCGTATGAAACGTCACGCGGCCGGCACCGTACACCCGCGGGTGTACGGTGCCGGCCGCGTGTGGTCGGCGGCGCGCCGTCAGCGGCGGCGGACGCCCTCGGCCAGTTCGGCGGCGAGCTCGCGGACCGAAGCCAGGCCGGCGGCCTCGTCGGAGGCGTCCAGCAGGCGGCGGATGAAGGCCGAGCCGACGATGACGCCGTCGGCGTACCCGGCCACCTCGGCGGCCTGGTCGCCGGTGCCGACGCCCAGGCCGACGCAGACCGGCAGGCCGGTGTGCGGGCGGGTCCGCTCGACCAGGCCGCGGGCGGCGGAGCCGACCTGGTCGCGGGCGCCGGTGACGCCCATCAGGGAGGCGGCGTAGACGAAGCCGGTGCAGCAGTCGACGACGGCCTTGATGCGCTCCTCGGTGGAGCTGGGCGCGACGAGGAAGACCGTGTCGATCCCGGCGGCGGCGCTGGCCTCGCGCCAGACGCCGGACTCCTCGGGCGTCAGGTCGGGCGTGATGGTGCCCGTCCCCCCGGCGCTCGCCAGGTCACGGGCGAACCGCTCGGCGCCGTAGCGGTCGATCGGGTTCCAGTACGTCATGACCAGGGTGGCGGCGCCCGTCGCGGCGACGCCCTCGACGGTGCGCATCACGTCGGCGATACGGGTGCCGTTGGTCAGCGCCCGGTGGACGGCCGCCTGGATCGTCGGGCCGTCCATGAGCGGGTCGGAGTACGGCAGGCCGATCTCGATCACATCGCAGCCGGCCTCCACCATGGCGGAGGCGGCCGCGACGGCGCCCTCCACGGTCGGGAAGCCGGCCGGGAGGTATCCGATCAGGGCCGCGCGGTCGTCCGCCTTCGCCTTGGC
Source organism: Streptosporangium sandarakinum (assembly GCF_050942225.1). Classification (NCBI taxonomy): domain Bacteria; kingdom Bacillati; phylum Actinomycetota; class Actinomycetes; order Streptosporangiales; family Streptosporangiaceae; genus Streptosporangium; species Streptosporangium sandarakinum. Next base: position 2,683,437 of record NZ_CP192034.1, on the reverse strand, counting down.
GAACACCGTCTGAAGAGTCGTCATCGCTGGTTCCAGTCGCGCGGTTCGGGCCCGTTCCTCCCCCGCCCCGTGCCGGGGCGGGGGCGGGCCGGTCGTCAGAGGTTGAAGTACTTCATGGCGGTGCCCATGTCCTTGTCACCGCGGCCGGAGAGGTTGACCAGGATGATCGCCTCGGGACCCAGCTCGCGGCCGAGCTTGAGGGCCCCGGCCAGGGCGTGGGAGGACTCGATCGCCGGGATGATGCCCTCGGTGCGGGCGAGCAGCGCGAACGCCTCCATCGCCTCGGCGTCGGTGACGCCGTGGTAGGTGGCGCGGCCGGTGTCCTTGAGCCAGGCGTGCTCGGGGCCGACGCCGGGGTAGTCGAGACCGGCGGAGATCGAGTGGGACTCGATCGTCTGGCCCTCGTCGTCCTGCAGCACGTAGGTGCGCGCGCCGTGCAGGACGCCGACGGAGCCCTGGGTGAGGGTGAGGGCGTGCTCGCCGCTCCCGGCGCCCCGGCCGCCGGCCTCGTAGCCGTGCAGCTGGACGTTCTGGTCGCCGATGAAGGCGTGGAAGATGCCGATCGCGTTGGATCCGCCGCCGACCGCGGCGGCCACGGCGTCCGGCAGCCGGCCGGTGAGCTCCAGCATCTGGCGGCGGGCCTCGACACCGATGACGCGGGCGAAGTCGCGGACGATCTCCGGGAACGGGTGGGGGCCGGCGATGGTGCCGAACAGGTAGTGGGTGTGGTCGACGTTGGCCACCCAGTCGCGGAACGCCTCGTTGATGGCGTCCTTGAGGGTCTGGCTGCCGTTGGCGACCGGCACGACGGTGGCGCCGAGCAGCTTCATGCGGGCGACGTTGAGCGCCTGGCGCTCGCAGTCGACGGCCCCCATGTAGATCACGCACTCCAGGCCGAGCAGGGCGGCGGCGGTCGCGGTGGCGACGCCGTGCTGGCCCGCACCGGTCTCGGCGATCACCCGGGTCTTGCCGAGGCGCCTGGTGAGCAGGGCCTGGCCGAGCACATTGTTGATCTTGTGTGCGCCGGTGTGGGTCAGGTCCTCGCGCTTGAGGATGATGCGGGCCCCGCCGGCCTGCTCGGCGAACCGCGGCACCTCGGTGAGCGTGGTCGGCCGCCCGGCGTAGGTGCGCAGCAGGTGGTCGAACTCGCGGATGAAGGCGAGGTCGTTCTTGGCCTTCTCGTACTCGGCGGCGACCTCGTCGAGCGCCGGGATCAGGGCCTCCGGCACGTAGCGGCCGCCGAAGACGCCGAACTTGCCCCGGACGTCGGGGTCGTCGCCGTACACGCCGTTACCGGCGAGGTCGGCGGGGGTCAGGATGGTTCCCTCTGTCACTGCTCACTGCCCCTCGGGTCGGGATGCGGGGTGGGCTCCGGCGGTGACGAGGTCGACCACCGCGGCCCGCGGGTCCTTGCCGGTGACCAGGCTCTCGCCCACCAGGACGGCGTCGGCGCCGGCCCTGGCGTAGGCGAGCAGGTCGTGGGGGCCGCGCACCCCCGACTCGGCGACCTTGATGACGCCCTCGGGGATCTTGGCGGCCAGCTTGGCGAAGACGTCGCGGTCCACTTCGAGGGTCTTGAGGTTGCGCGCGTTGACGCCGATGATCTTCGCCCCGGCTTCGACCGCCCGGTCGAGCTCCTCCTCGGTGTGCACCTCGACCAGCGGGGCCAGCCCGATCGATTCGGCCCGCTCGATGAGGGAGACCAGCGCGTTCTGCTCCAGGGCGGCCACGATCAGCAGCGCCAGGTCGGCGCCGTAGGCCCGGGCCTCCCACAGCTGGTAGGAGGTGACGACGAAGTCCTTGCGCAGCACCGGGATGTCGACGACGGCGCGGACGGCCGCCAGGTCGTCGAGGCTGCCGCCGAACCGGCGCCGCTCGGTCAGGACACTGATCACGTGGGCGCCGCCCGCCTCGTAGTCCCCGGCGAGTGCGGCGGGGTCGGCGATCGCGGCCAGCGCGCCCTTGGACGGGCTCGACCGCTTGACCTCGGCGATGACGGCCACCTGGTCCCCGCCGAGCGCCGCATAGGCGTCACGGGGCGGGGCGGCCCGACGGGCGCGCTCCTTGAGCTCCTCCAGCGACACCGATCGCTGCCGCTCGGCGAGGTCGGCGCGCACCCCGTCGAGGATTTCGTCCAGCACGCTCACCTGACCTCCTCGCGAAACTCGGAGGTCAGGTCAGCGAACCCTGCCGTGACCGCGGTCCGCTCGCTCCACTCGCTCACGAGTAAGGCCCCTCCCGAATCGATTGCCCTTGTCCAGCCGATGGTATCGGGCTTGCCGGGTCCACCTGCCACGGGGGACACCGTAGCCGACTATGGGGCTAGGAATTCCCCAAAAGGTACATTCCGCAATATCCAAAAAAGGATCATTAAAGCTAGAAATGACCATACATAGTTAGCTTGTACGGATTTCACGGTGAACGGCCGACCCCGCCAGGAAAGCAGGACCCACCGGCCCCACACCAGCGCCGCCACCGGGACCAGCGCCACGACGAGCGGGTTGAACCCCAGCGCCGCGGCCGGGTCGCCGTGGACGAGCGCGTGCACCGCCCGCAGCCCCCCGCAGCCCGGGCAGTACAGGCCGGTGAGGGCCAGGAACGGGCACGGCGGGTAGTGACCGGGCTCGCCGGGGTCGACGGCCCCGACGTAGGCGGCCGCCAGGGCCGCCGCCGCGGCGGCGGCCAGCGGGACCGCCAGGGACCTCGCCCGCGGCCCCCGCGGGACCACGCCCCCGTCCGTCGCCATCGTCTCGCCCGCACCTCCGCCCTGCCCGCGCGTCCTCGTCACCGGGACGACCTTCACCGGCCACGATACTCAACCCCCGGCCGGCGCCCCTCCGCCGACCCGGCGGCGGGGCGGGCGCGCGCCGGTCAGAGCCCCGTGTAGACCGCGCCCGCGAAGAGCCCGAAGGCGGCGAACCACATCAGCAGCAGGACCACCCAGGAGGCGATGCCGAAGTAGGACAGGACCAGCCCGGCGATCGCCATGCCCCGCCCCTCCTCCCCGCTGCGCTTGATCTGGCTCAGCGAGACATGGCCGAGAACCACGCCCACGATCGAGGTGGTCCCGCACAGGAACAGACCCGAGATGCCCAGGATCAGCGCGGCGATGGCCATGCCGTTGTTGCCGCGGGGCGGCGGCGGGCCGTAACCGTAGGGGTCGTAGCCGCCGGGCGGCCCGTACCCGCCCGGCGCGCCGTATCCGTTCCCCGGGCCGTACCCGCCCCCTCCGCCGTAACCGTCCGCCGGGCCGTAACCGCCGGAGGAACCGTAACCGCCGGACGGAGGTCCATAACCGCCGGACTGGTTCCCGTAATTCATGAAATACCCCCTTTGTCGACACCGCGGGGCGAAATCCTAGTGAAGAAAGGGCGGTCCCATCGGTCCACGCCCTTTTCCGTGCACAGGTCGTGACCTCACGGCGAGCCCGGGACGCGCGGTGTTCAGGACGGACGCGGCGTACCCGGGCCGTCCGGCCTGCCCGGCGCCTCGGGGTCGTCCGGCGTCTCGGGGTCGACCGTCGGGTCGGCGCCCCGGTCGATCGCGTCCCACAGCGCCCGCTCGCCGGTGCCCCGGGCGGCGGCGCGGCCCGCCCCGCCGGAGCGTTCGTAGCGGTCGGACATGCCGGGCCAGGCGCCTCCCTTGACGGCGGCCACCACTCCCCGGCCAGCAGGACCAGGCCCCCACGCCGGCCACCACCGGCCAGGCCGGGACCGCGGCGACCAGCCCGCCGGTCTGGCCGGCCGCTCCGGTGGCCTGCTCGGCGGCGACCGCGGCCGCCGCGGCCGGGCGGGATCCGGCCCAGGCCGCCACCACCGCCCCGGCCCCGCACACCGCCATCACGCCGCCGACGATCCTGCGCCACACCCCTGGTCGCGAGCACCGCGACGACCGCGGCTAGCGACGCCCAGGCCGCCGGTCCCAGCGCGGGGGCCACGTCCGCCGCGGCGACCGGCACCGCGCGGGCGCCGTACGTCACGGTGAACCAGTCGCGACCGGAGGCGAGCAGCACCAGCCCGGCTCCCGCCGCGCACACCGCCACCCAGGTCCACAACGCCCGCGCGGCCGTCACCCGGACGTCACCTCGAGCCGGTCGGCGTCGAAGCAGGTGCGGTCGCCGGTGTGGCAGGCCGCGCCCACCTGGTCGACCTTGAGCAGGATGGTGTCGCCGTCGCAGTCGAGGGCGGCGGACCTGACGTGCTGGACGTGGCCGGAGGTCTCGCCCTTCACCCAGTAGGCGCCGCGGCTGCGCGACCAGTAGGTGGCGCGACCCGTGGTGAGGGTGCGGTGCAGCGCCTCGTCGTCCATCCAGGCGAGCATCAGCACCTCGCCGGTGTCGTACTGCTGGACGACTGCGGGCACCAGCCCGTCGCCGGTGCGCTTCAGCCGGGCCGCGATGGCGGGGTCAAGGGACATGCCGCAATTCTGCCGCAGCCGGGGGCCGGGCCGCCGCCCGGTCCCCGCACCGGCCGCCACCGCTCCCGCACCGGCCGCCCGGTTCCCACGCCGGGCGGCCCGCCGCGAGAGATCCCGCCGTACGGTCACCGCGCGCGGGACGCCCCGCCGCACCTCAGCGGGCGCGGTCGTCATCGAGCAGGTCGGCCGCCTGGACGACGATCCTGGGGTCGGGCACGCCCACGATCTCCCGGTCCTTGTCCGTGTAGTCGAACAGGCTGAGCACGTGGCGCATCGCCTCGATGCGGGCGCGCTTCTTGTCGTTGCTCTTGATCACCGTCCACGGCGCCGCCTCCGTGTCGGTGTGCAGGAACATGTCCTCCTTGGCCTGGGTGTACTCCTCCCACTTGTCGAGGGAGGCCAGGTCCATGGGCGACAGCTTCCACTGCCGGACCGGGTCCACCTGGCGGATCACGAAGCGGGTGCGCTGCTCGGAGCGGGACACCGAGAACCAGAACTTCACCAGGTGGACGCCGTCGCGGACGAGCATGCGCTCGAACTCGGGGGTCTGCTCCAGGAACTCCAGGTAGTCGTCGGGCGAGACGAAACCCATCACCCGTTCCACCCCGGCGCGGTTGTACCAGGAACGGTCGAAGAAGACCATCTCGCCGGCGGCCGGCAGGTGGGAGATGTAGCGCTGGAAGTACCACTGGGTGCTCTCGCGCTCGTTGGGCTTCTCCAGGGCGACGACGGTGGCGCCGCGCGGGTTGAGGTGCTCCATGAACCGCTTGATGGTGCCGCCCTTGCCGGCCGCGTCGCGTCCCTCGAACAGGATCACCAGCCGCCCGCCGGTGTCCTTGATCCAGTACTGCAGCTTCAGCAGTTCGATCTGGAGGAGCCGCTTGAGCCGGTCGTACTCCGCCCGGCCCATCCGCTCCCCGTAGGGGTACTTCTCCCGCCAGGTGTCGACCGGGCTGCCGTCCTCCCTGACCAGCACGGGGTCGTCGTCGTCATCGTCCAGGACCCTCAGGTCGGACATCTCGTCGAGCAGCTCGCTGCGGGCCGCCGCGGAGCGCACGTCGAGCACCGGTGGCCGCTGCCCCTGCGCGTCCTCGTCGGTCAGGTCCGTCATCGGTGTTCTCCCCGTGGCGCGGATGTCGGGTTCACACCACAGGCACTACCTCACCGCTCGCACGCTAATCCTCGGCGTCCCCACCGGAACGGCGCCGCCACCTGGACGGCGGCACCGGGGGACGCCGCCGGGGCCGCGGCCCCGGCGGCCCCCGGCGGCCTACGGGACGGCCTCCTCCGGACGACCCTCAGGAGCGGGCCGCCGCGACCCAGGAGGCGTGCAGGTCGGCGTAGACGCCGCCCTGGCGGACCAGCTCGGCGTGCGGGCCGCGCTGCACGATCCGGCCCCGGTCGAAGACCAGCACCTCGTCGGCCGCCTCCGCGGTGGACAGCCGGTGGGCGATGGAGACGGCCGTACGGCCCCGCGTGACGCCCTCCAGCGCGCGGGCCAGCCGTACCTCCGTGGCGGGGTCCACCGCGGAGGTGGCCTCGTCGAGCAGGAGCAGGTCGGGGTCGGCGAGGTAGGCGCGGGCGAGGGCGACGAGCTGCCGCTCGCCCGACGACAGCGACTCGCCCCGCTGGCCGACGGGGGTGGACAGCCCGGCGGGCAGCCCCTCCAGCCAGTCGGCGAGCCCCAGCTCGGTCAGGGCCAGCGTGATCTCCTCGTCGGTCGCCGGCGGGCGGCCGAAGCGGATGTTGTCGGCGAGGGTGCCGTCGAACAGGAAGCCGTCCTGCGGCACCATGACGATCCGCTCGCGCAGCGAGGCGAAGCGGATCCGGCGCAGGTCCTCGCCGTCCACGGTGACCCGGCCGGAGACCGGGTCCATCAGGCGGGTCAGCAGCTTGGCGAAGGTGGTCTTGCCCGAGCCGGTCTCCCCCACCACCGCGATCCGCGAGCGCGGCGGGATCTCGACGGACACGTCGCTCAGCACCGGGGGGCCGCCGGGGTAGGCGAAGGAGACGTCCTCGAAGGCGACGGAGATGGGGCCGCGCAGCAGCTCGACCCCGTCCGGGCCCGGGTCGGCCACGTCGGGCGGGGTGTCCAGCACGCCCAGGACGCGCCGCCAGCCGGCCACGGCGTTCTGGGCGTCGCTGAGCACCTCGGTGGCGGTCTGCAGGGGAGAGACGAACAGGGTGATCAGGAACAGGAAGGCGACCAGGCTGCCGGCGGTCATCTCGCCGGAGACGCCCAGCCGCACCCCGAGCAGCACCACGCCGGCGACCGTCGCCGCCGCGACGATCTCCGTCACCGGGAACACCGTGGCGACGATCCGCTGCGCGCGGGTCTGCGCGGCCCTGCTGGCGTCGATCGCGGCGTCCAGCCGCTCGGCGGTGCGGGCCTCGGAGGCGTGGGCGCGGATCACCGCGGCGCCCACGACCGACTCGCTGACCGCGGCCAGCATGTCGCCGGCCCGCTCGCGGACCAGCGTGTAGGCGGTCGACAGCCATCGCTGGAAGCGCGGCAGCACGATCATCAGGGGCAGGAAGCAGGCCCACACCAGCAGGGTGAGCTGCCAGGAGTAGACCGCCATCAGGACGGTCGCGACCAGGAGCTGCCCCATCGAGATGATGATCATCAGGCCGCCCCACTGCATGAACGTGCTGATCTGGTCCACGTCGCCGGTGACGCGGGAGACCAGGGCGCCGCGGCGCTCGGTGTTCTGGGTGAGCACCGACAGGTCGTGCACGTGGCGGAAGCCGCGCACCCGCAGCGTGGCCAGGGACGCCTCGGTGGCCCGGTAGAGGCGGACGTTCATCAGGTACGCGCACAGCGCGGTGAGCACCACGGCCACCGCGCACAGCAGCACGGCGGAGCGGATGTAGGGCACGTCCGGGACCGATCCCTTGAGCCCCCGGTCGATGGTCTGCTGGACGGCGATCGGCACGATCACCTTGCCGAGCGTCGCGACCACGGCCAGGGCGAGCGTCCCGGCCAGGCCCTTGCGGAACTCGGGCGTGAGCGACAGCCCGTGGCGTACGGTGGCCAGCGCCGAGCGCTCGGTCCCCTGAAGCGAACTCACGCTCTGACCTCTTCTTCTTCCGTGTCCTCCGTGACGGTCCCGGTCGCGGCCCCGGTGAGCCCGGCCCCGGTCCCCGTTCCCGCCTCGTCCAGCGCCTCGCGCTCGGCCTCCTCGCGCTCGTAGGCGGTGACGAGGTTCCGGTAGCCCTCGCAGCGGCCGATCAGCTCCTCGTGCGGGCCCCGGTCGACGACGCGGCCGTGTTCCAGGTAGACCACCTCGTCCGCCAGGGCGATGGTGGCCATCCGGTAGGCGACGACGACCACGGTCGAGGCGCGGGCCGCGTCGCGCAGGCCGTACAGGATCTTGGCCTCCACCTGCGGGTCGACGCTGGAGGTGGCGTCGTCCAGGACGAGCAGCCGGGGATGGCGGACCAGCGCGCGGGCCAGGGCCAGGCGCTGGCGCTGGCCGCCGGACAGGGACGCGCCGCGCTCGCCGAGCCTGGTGTCGAGCCCGTCGGACAGCGCGCCGACGAAGCCGTCGGCCTGGGCCAGGCGCAGCGCCTCCCGGACCTCCTCGTCGGTGACCGGCAGGCCGAGGGTGACGTTGCCGCGCACGGTGTCGTCGAACAGGAACGTCTGCTGCGGCACCAGCGCGACCGCGGCGCTGACCTCGCCGCGGGCGGCCTCGCGCAGGTCCGTCCCGTCGATCAGGACGGCGCCCTCCGCCGGGTCCACCAGGCGGACGAAGGTCTGCGCGAGCGTGGACTTGCCCGAGCCGGTGGGCCCGACCAGCGCCACGGTGCGGCCGGGCTCGACGGTGAGGTCCACCCCGTGCAGCACCTCGGCGTCGCCGTAGGAGTAGCGGAGACCGCGGATCTCCAGCCTGGCCGGCGCCTCGCCGCGCAGCTCGGCATGGCCGTGGGCCATGGAGCCCGTCGCGGACAGCACGGCCTGGACCCGCTCGTAGCCGACGACCGCGCGGGGCAGCTCGGCAAGCACCCAGCCCAGCGCCCGGATCGGCCAGGACAGCAGGGTGAACAGGTAGGCCACCTCGACGAGGGTCCCCGGGGTGACCTCGCCGCTCTCCAGGCGCATCGAGCCGATCAGCAGCACGGCGAGCACGCCGAGGGTGGGCAGCGCCTCCAGCAGCGGGTCGAAGAGGCCGCGGACCCGGCCGACGGCGACGTTGGCGTCGCGCAGCTCCCCGGCGCGGGCGCGGAACCGCGCGGTCTCCTCGTCCTCGCGGCCGAGGGTCTTGACGACCAGGGCGCCGTCGAAGCTCTCGTGCGCGATCTCGCTGACCTCGGCGCGGAGCTGCTGGGCGCGGGTGGCCAGGGGGCTGAGGCGGCGCTGGTAGACCAGGTTCAGCACGGCGATCGCGGGGAAGATCAGGAAGCCGACGAGCGCGAGGACCGGGTCGGTGAGGACCATCGAGACGGCCGCGGTGATCAGCATGACGACCACGCCGACCGCCATCGGCAGCGGCGCCAGCGGCGCCCAGGCGGCCTCGGCGTCGGAGCTCGCGTTGGACAGCAGCTGCCCGGTGGGGTGGCGGTGGTGCCACGACAGGGGCAGCCTCAGGTACTGGCGGGTGACGCCGCGCCGGGAGGCGGCCTGCATCCGGTACTGCATGACGCCGGCGAAGTAGCGCCGCCCGGCCACGCCGAACGCCTTGAGCACCGACACGCCGACGATCAGGGTGGCGCCGAGGGCGAGCGCGCCGCCGCCGACCCCTCCCTGCCGGAACGAGGCGAGCACCACGTGCTCGGTCGCCCAGCCCAGCGCCCACGCCGACGCGACCGTCATCACGCCGTACAGGGCGCTGGCCAGAACGGCGGCCGTGAAGACCGCCTTCTCGGCCCGGATGGCCACCCCGAGGACGCGGAGCCCTTTACGCATGACCGCCGAGGTCACCTTGCTCGCCACTCGGGAGGTGTCCTTTCAGAGAGAAGAAGCGGGGGGTACGTTTCCACGTAAGTCACTATCACGTCAGATCATGTCCTTATTCCCTCCCGGGCCTCCTCGGGAGCGCCCGTCACCGGCGAAATCGTCCGGGCCCGGGGGTTGTTAGGATCGCCGAATGACCCACGCCCGCGCCGAACGCGCCGCGCTGAGCGACCTGTTCCTCCAGGTCGGCCCGGACGCCCCCACCCTGTGCGAGGGGTGGACGGCCTTCGACCTGGCGGCCCACCTCGTGCTGCGCGAGCGCCGCCTGGACGCCGCGGGCGGCATCGCGATCCGGCGGCTGGCCGGCCGCACCGCCGCGGTGCAGGAGTCCCTCAAGGCCCGGCACGGCTACGCCGGCCTGGTGGAGCTGGTCCGCTCCGGCCCGGCGGGGCTGTACGGCCTCGTCCCCGGCCTGGACCGCGCGGTCAACACCGTGGAGCTGTTCGTCCACCACGAGGACGTACGGCGGGCGCAGCCGGGCTGGGAGCCGCGGGAGCTGTCCCCGGGCTTCGAGGAGCTGCTGTGGAGTCGGCTGCGCGGCCTCGGCCGCCTGCTGCTGCGCAGGTCGCCGGTGGGCGTGGTGCTGCGCCGCACCGGCGGCCCGGCCGGCGAGGGCTCCCGCGACGTGCTGCTCGGCGGGCCCCGGGGCGGCGCGCGGGTGGAGGTGTCGGGCCGGCCCGGCGAGCTGGTGATGTTCTGCTTCGGCCGCCAGCCGTACGCCAGGGTCGAGCAGGCCGGGTCCCCGGAGGCGGTGGCGCGCCTGCGGGACGCCTCCCTGGGGCTCTGAGCCGGCCGGACCGGCCGGACCGTCTGGATCGGCTGGTCCGCTCAGCCGTCCCCGCCTCCGGAGCCGTCCCGGCCCCGCGAGCCGCCCCGGCCCCGCGAGCCGTCCCGGGGCCCTGAGCCGTCACCGCCCTGGGGACCGTCACCGCTCTCCGGGCAGCGTGGCCCCTCGGAGTCGTCGCCGAACAGGCGGGCCGAGGCCTCGGCCTGGGCGATCCGCCGCAGCGCGGCGACCAGCGCGTCGCCGAGGGAGGTCCCGACCACGACCAGCTCGACCATGCCCTCCAGGTCCGTCCGCTCGGCCACGGCCGCGACGTCGGCCCGCGCGATCAGCTCCGCCGCCCGGGCGTACTCGTCGAGACGGTCCAGCATGCCGTCGTAGCCCAGCCCCGCCGCGGTGAGCAGCACGCCGGTGACGGCCTGCATCGCGGGGCTGTCGGGTTCCTCCTCCCAGCCGTGGCGCTCGATCAGCTCCCTGGCCCGGCGCTCGGCCCTGTCCCACTCCTCGCCCTCGCCGGGCTCCCTGCGGGGGGTGACCGCCTTCTGCGCGACGCCGAGCTGGTCGTGCAGGCTGCGGCCGGGCTCGCCGAGATGGGCGAGCAGCTCGCGGATGTCGGCGATGGACAGCCCGGCGTAGTCGGCCAGGGCCCGCACCAGCATGATGCGGCGCACGTGCCGCTGATCGTATCTGGCCTGGTTGGGACTGGTCCGCTCCCCGCTGGGGAGCAGCCCCTCCCGCAGGTAGAACTTGATCATCGGCACGGAGACGCCCGTCGTCCGACTCAGCTCCGCCATCCGCACAGCGTCCTCCTCTTGTGGTTCCCTCCGAGTTTAGCTATAGATAGTGGATATATCCGTTATCCGTTTGGAAGGACGCCCCCCGTGCCGCGCCCGCACCGCCCCCTGCTGTTCATGTCCGCCGTCATGGCCGCCCTCGCGGTCGTCGCGACCGGCGGCCTCCTCCTCGACGACCGCACCCTGGACGGCACGCCCGTCTGGGCCAAGCCGCTGAAGTTCGCCCTCTCGCTCGGGATCTACGGGGTCACCTGGTCATGGCTGATCTCCCTCATCCCCCTGGCGGCGCGGACCGCCCGCTGGAGCCGGTGGCTGGGCACCGTCCTGGCCGCCGCCGCGCTGGCCGAGATGGCGGTCATCGTCATCCAGGCGGCCCGGGGGCGGCGCAGCCACTTCAACGTCTCCACCCCGCTGGACTCCACCCTGTACTCCGCCATGGGCACCACCATCATCGTGCTGATGGTCGCCAACGTCCTGGCGGCGGTCCTGGTGGCGCGCGAACGGCGGGCGGAGCCGGCGGACGCCTGGGCGGTCCGCATCGGGCTGGCCGTCTCCGCCGCGGGCATGGCCCTGGGCTACCTGATGGTCCGGCCCAGCGCCGCCCAGCTCGCCGCCCCCGTGGTCACCGCCGTCGGCGCGCACGGCGTCGGCGTCGCCGACGGCGGGCCGGGCCTGCCCCTTCTGGGATGGAGCACCATCGGCGGCGACCTGCGCGTCCCGCACTTCGTCGGCATGCACGCCCTGCAGGCCCTGCCGCTGCTCGCCCTCGCCGTCCGTCGCGTCGCCGACCGGACGGCCCGGCTGCGCCTGGTCGCCGCCGGCGGCCTCGGCTACGCCGGGCTGACCGCCCTGGTGACCTGGCAGGCGCTGCGCGGTCAGCCGCTGCTGCGGCCCGACGGCCCGACCCTGGCCGCCGCCGGACTGCTCCTGGCCGTCACCGCGGCCGTCGCCCTCTCCGCCCTGCCGTCCCTGTCCGCGCCCGCCGCCCGGCGGGCCGCTGCCGCGACCCCCGCCGAGGTGAAGCCGTGACCGAGACCCTCTTCCAGCTCAGCTTCCTGGCCGCCGCGCCCTTCTGGGCCCTGGTGATCATCGCGCCGACGTGGTCGCGCACCCGGCGGGTCATCGGCTCGCCGCTGATCGTGCTGCCCTCGCTCGCGGTGTGCCTGACGCTGCTCGTCCCCCTGCTGGCGGACTTCTGGCCCGTGGTGACCCGCCCCACCCTGCCCGGCCTCGTCGCGCTGACCCGCGACCCGCAGGCGCTGGCCGCCCTGTGGGCGCAGATCATCTCGTGGGACCTGCTCGTGGGCCGGTGGATCTATCTCGACAGCCGGGAGAGAGGGATCCACCCGCTGGTGACGGCGCCGATCCTGATCTCCGCGATCCTGCTGTCCCCCCTATCCCTACCGGTATATCTGACCCTGAGGGGTTGGACATCGCGGCGTCCCGACCGCACGATAGCGAAGGCGCGTCATGCCGATACCGCGAAACCGCAATGGCCGGTCGAAGCGGGACAGGTATGATGATCAAAATCCGGGAGCCACTCGGGCCGAAGATGCCAAAGATCATTAAAATTTGGGTATATACGGCTGGGACGGGAACTGCAGGAGGCCCCCAATGCAGGTCAAGAAGATCCTCACCTATGTGGCGATAGCCTTCGTGGCCTTTTATCTCTTCACCAAACCGGCCCAGGCGGCCGAGGCGGTGAACGGCGTCTTCGACGGGATCATCAGGGGGGCCGACCAACTAGCCGTGTTCTTCACACGTGTGCTGACCTGACCCGGCGGGTCCGCACCGACGTTTCCCCTGGCGCTCCCGCCGACCCCGCGGGAGCGCACGGCATCCCGGCACCGCGTCCACCGTGACGCCATCGTGACGCCTCCGGCGTCCCCTCAAGGCCCCCGGGACCACCGGGACCACCGGGACGACGTGGAGACGCCGCCGGAGACCCCGGTGAATCCCGGTGAGTCCCGGTGAGTCCACGACGGCCCCATGGCGTCACCGGCACCGCCCCGATGTGCTTCCGCCGTACCACCGGACGTGTTACGCACGAGACATGGCAGATCGTCACAGCGTGACCGGAGCCCACCCGCTCGACCCGGACGAGCGGCGCGTCCTCGAACGCGCCGAGACCGAGGGCATCGAACTGGTCCGCTTCCTGTACGCCGACCACGGAGGCGTCATCCGCGGCAAGGCCGCCTCCCGCTCCCGGCTCGCCGAGCGGCTCGGCTCGGGCATCGGCCACACCGTGGCGATGATGGCGATGAACATGCTCGACCAGCTCCAGAAGGTCGAGCACCTCGGCCCGGTCGGCGAGGTGCGCATCGTCCCCGACCCGGCCACCTTCGTCGCCCTCCCCTACGCCCCCGGCGCCGCCGCCATGGTGTCGGACCTGCGCCGCCCCGACGGCTCCCCCTGGGAGGTCTGCCCGCGCACCTTCCTGCGGGAGGCGATCGACGCCCTGGCCGCCGAGGGTCACGCCCTGGTCGCCGCCTACGAGCCGGAGTTCACCCTCGGCCGCCGCGTGCCGCACCCCTCCGGCGGCCTCGACCGGCTGGTCCCCGTCGACGACAGCCTGTGCTACGCCACCCCCGGCTTCAACCAGGCCCACGACTACACGATGCGGCTGGTGCGCGCCCTGCAGGGCCAGGGGCTGCACGTCGAGCACTACCACCCCGAACTGGGCCACGGCCAGCAGGAGCTGTCGATCCGCCACGCCCCCGCGCTGCGCGCCGCCGACAACCACGTGATCTACCGCGAGACCGTCCGCGGCGTGGCCTCCGCCATGGGACTGTGGGCCTCCCTGGCCCCCAAGCCGCTGGCCGACCAGGCCGGCAACGGCGCCCACCTGCACCTTTCCCTGTGGGACCGGGACCTGCGGGTCAACGCCTTCGGTGACGCCGGCGACCGCTACGGCCTGTCGCCCCTCGCCTACCGCTTCATCGGCGGCCTCCTCGCCCACCTGCCCGCCCTGACCGCGCTGACCTGCGGCTCGGTCAACGGCTTCCGGCGGCTGACGCCCGGGATGTGGTCGAGCGCCCACGTCTGCTACGGCATGGACAACCGGGAGGCCGCGGTGCGGATCTGCTCCCCCGTGGGCGGCGACGCCGAGGCGGCGGCCAACCTGGAGTTCAAGCCCTCCGACTCCTCGGCCAACCCCTACCTGTCGCTGGGCGCCGTCATCCACGCCGGCCTGGACGGCATCCGCCGCGACCTCGACCCCGGCGACCCGGTCGATGTCGACCCCGCCACCCTCCCCGAGGGGAGCGTGCCCCGGCTGCCCACGACGCTCGCCGAGGCCCTGGACGCGCTGGAGGCCGACGAGCTCCTCATGAACGCCCTCGGCCCGCTGCGCGCCACGGCCTACCTGGCCGTCAAACGCTCCGAGGCCCGCGCCTTCGCCCTCCAGGACGCCGACTACGAACTCTTCCACCACTTCCGCGTCTTCTGACCCGCCGGCCCCTCCCCACGACGCACCGGCGGCGACCGCGGACAGCCCTTCCCCCGCCCGTCCCCGTAGTGGCCGCCCCGCTTCCGTTCACCCGTTCCCGTGGCCGTCCCGTCCCCGCTCGCGGCGCGGCGGACGGCACCGTCCCGGTGGTTCCGGGCGGCGCTTTTCCGGGGTTTCGCGCCGTAATTCGCAGCGGATTGTCAGAAGGGGGGCGTATGGTGCGCGAATGCACTCTCCGCAGTACCCCGGTCAGCCCCCGCAGCCCGACCGGCCCGCACAGCCCGGTCAGTGGCCCGGGCAGCACCCGCAGCAACCCGGACAGCAGCCTGGGCAGTGGACCAACGGACCCGGCGGGCCGGGTGGACCAGACGGACCGCAGCCGCACCGGCAGCCCGGCCAGTGGCCCGGCGCTCCCGGACAGGCCGGACAGCCTGGACAGCCCGGGCCCGCGCAGCAGCCCGGCGGCCAATGGCCGGGACACGCCGATGGCCGGTCCGATGGTCAATGGCCGGGACAGGGTGGCGGGCAGGCCGGTGGACAGCCCGGCGGTCAGTGGCCGGGACAGGGTGGCGGACAGCCCGGCGGTCAGTGGCCTGGGCAGCAGCACCCGCAGCACCCGCAGCAGCCGTACGGCTCGCCGGCCCCGCCGTACGGCCCTCAGGGGCGGCACCCGTACCCGTCCCAGTCCCAGCAGCCGCAGATGCACCCGCCCCGGCAGGACGGCCCGCAGGGCTGGCAGCACCCGCAGCCGAACCCGGCGGCGTGGGCGCCGCCGAGCTGGCAGCCCGGAGCGCAGCCTCCCAAGAAGGGCGGCGGCCTCAAGGTCGCGCTGCTCGCGGGCGGCGGCGTGCTGGTCCTGGCGGCCGCGATCGGCGGCGTGGTGGTCTTCACCGGCGACGACGACCCGGTGGCGGCCCGACCGGCGGTGACCACCGTGCCGAGGGAGGAGCCGACGGGGCGGCCACGGGCGACCGAGGAGCCGGACCCCGACCCGAAGACGACCTCGAAGCCGGAGTCCGACTCGGGTGGCGGGAAGCAGACGGAGGACGAGGAGATCTTCCTGACGACCGTGCGGCAGAGGCCCGCGCTGAAGCAGACCGACTCGGCCACGCTCCTGCGGCTCGGCCGGTCGATGTGCAAGGCCTTCGACGACGGCAAGAGCCTCACCGACGTCGCGACCGGCAACGCCGACCGCTACGGGCTGGAGACCTCGGCGTTCGTGACGGGCGCGGCCATCGTGGCGCTGTGCCCCCGCCACCGCAACCTGGTCCCGGGGGGCTGAGGACCGATCGTGGGCCCGGCGCCGGCCGGGCCCACGGATCAGCGGACGGGGTGGCCCGCCGCGCGCAGGGTGTCCTTCACCTCGCCGATCTTGAGCTGGCCGAAGTGGAACACCGACGCCGCCAGGACCGCGTCGGCCCCGGCCTCCACCGCCGGCGGGAAGTCCGCCAGCTTCCCCGCGCCGCCGCTGGCGATCACCGGGACCGACACGACCGCCCGCACCGCCCGGATCATCTCCAGGTCGTAGCCGTCGCGGGTGCCGTCGCCGTCCATGGAGTTGAGCAGGATCTCCCCCGCCCCCAGCTCCTCACCGCGCCGGGCCCACTCCACCGCGTCGATGCCCGTGCCGCGACGGCCGCCGTGCGTGGTCACCTCGAACCCGGACGGCGTCGGCGGCCCGTCCACCACCCGGCGGGCGTCCACCGACAGCACCACGCACTGCGCGCCGTACCGCCGCGACGCCTCCGTCAGCAGCTCCGGCCGGGCGATGGCCGCGGTGTTCAGGCCCACCTTGTCCGCACCGGCCCGCAGCAGCCGGTCGACGTCCTCCACCGAGCGCACCCCACCGCCGACCGTCAGCGGGATGAACACCTGCTCGGCCGTACGGCGCACCACGTCGTACATCGTCGAGCGGTCGGAGCTGGAAGCCGTGATGTCGAGGAACGTCAGCTCGTCGGCCCCCTCGGCGTCGTAGCGGCGGGCCAGCTCGACCGGGTCCCCGGCGTCGCGCAGGTTCTCGAAGTTGACGCCCTTGACCACCCGCCCGGCGTCCACGTCCAGGCAGGGGATCACTCGCACCGCGACGGTCATCTCAATCTCCTTGTATCACGCGGGCGCTCGTCACGGGCGCCTCGCGGTAGGCGTCGACCTCCACCTCGACCAGCATGCGCGGGTCGATCAGGCCCGCCACCCGCACCCCGGTGCAGGCGGGCCGCACCCCGCCGAACAGCTCGGCGTGCGCCCGGCCGACCTCGTCGTAGTGGTCGTCGTCGACCACGAAGTAGCGGACCCGCACCACGTCGCGGCGCGACAGGCCCGCCTGCTCGATCGCGTCGAGCGCGACGCCGAAGGCGGTCAGCGACTGCCGGTAGGCGTCGCCGACGTGCCGCACCTCG
Source organism: Streptosporangium sandarakinum (assembly GCF_050942225.1). Taxonomy (NCBI): domain Bacteria; kingdom Bacillati; phylum Actinomycetota; class Actinomycetes; order Streptosporangiales; family Streptosporangiaceae; genus Streptosporangium; species Streptosporangium sandarakinum. The sequence goes on along the minus strand of NZ_CP192034.1, from coordinate 2,666,642 downwards.
CCCTCGACGGCGGCCGTGCAGCCCGAGACGATCACCCACGGCCCGGCCACCACCGCGCGGGCGTAGCCGTACCGTTCCTCCCAGACGCCGCCGCTGAACACCCGCGTGCCCGAGCGGCGGCTCGTCGTGTGCCCCCCGATGTGCCGCATCGTCAGGATCTCACCGCCGCCAGCGCGTCCTCCAGGGTGAACGCCTGCGCGTACAGGGCCTTGCCCACGATCGCGCCCTCGACGCCGATCGGCGTCAGCGCGGCCAGGGCCCGCAGGTCGTCCAGCGACGACACGCCGCCGCTGGCCACCACCGGCCTGTCGGTGCGGGCGCAGATCTCCCGCAGCAGGTCGAGGTTGGGGCCGCGCAGCGTGCCGTCCTTGGTCACGTCGGTCACGACGTAGCGGGGGCAGCCGTCGGCCTCCAGGCGCTCCAGCACCTCCCACAGGTCGCCGCCCTCCTTGGTCCAGCCCCGGCCGGCCAGGGTGGTGCCCCGGACGTCGAGGCCGACCGCGATCCGCTCGCCGTAGCGGGCGATGGCCTTGGCGCACCAGGTGGGGTTCTCCAGGGCGGCGGTGCCGATGTTCACCCGGCGGCAGCCGGTGGCCAGCGCGGCCTCCAGGGAGGCGTCGTCGCGGATGCCGCCGGACAGCTCGACCTTGACGTCGAGCGCGCCCACGACGGTGGCGACCAGCTCACGGTTGGAGCCCCGGCCGAAGGCGGCGTCCAGATCGACCAGATGGACCCACTCCGCGCCGGCCTCCTGCCAGGCGAGCGCCGCCGAGAGGGGGTCGCCGTAGGAGGTCTCGGTGCCCGCCTCCCCCTGGACCAGGCGGACCGCCTGCCCGTCGGCGACGTCCACGGCGGGCAGCAACTCTAGCGACATCTGATCAGGACCTCCGGTCGAAGACAAGGATGACGAAAAGCGGCGCGAACAGCGCCGAGAGCACCAGCACGCCCAGCCGCGCGGCCCACGAGGACCACAACAGCCAGGCGATCACCTGCACGACGAGGAACAGGACCGCGACCACGCCGTTCTGCGCCCGGCGACGGCGGGCCCGGATGCCGCCCTGCGCGGCGATCCGGACGGGCCTGCGGCGCAGCGGGGCGGTGACCCTGCCGATCCGCCGGCGCCGCCGGACCAGCCGGGCCTCCCGCTCCGCGCGGAGCGCCGCCTGGCGGGCCTGCTCGGCCTCCCGCTCGGCCCTGCGCCGGGCGCGTTCCCTGCTCACCGCGGCCCGCCCCGGCCCACCGGCCCCGCAGCGGAGCCCGGGAACCACGCGGAAGACCGCGAGGACCGCACGGCAGGCCGCGGGAGCCGCACGGAACCGGGAGTGACCGGCCGCGACTCGCCGTGACCGACTCTACCCGCGGCCACCGGCCGCCCACAGCGGTTCGCGGCGGACATCCGCCCCGCCTGCCCGGCCGCTCACCCGAGGCCGCCGAGCCAGTTGGCCAGCAGCTGGGCACCGGCGTCGCCGGACTTCTCCGGGTGGAACTGGGTCGCCGACAGCGGGCCGTTCTCCACCGCCGCGACGAACGGCGTGCCGTGCTCGGCCCAGGTGACCAGGGGCGGGGTGAAGCCGTCGCCCACCGGCATGTCCCAGGACCGCACACCGTAGGAGTGGACGAAGTAGAACCGGGTGCCGGGGTCCATCCCGGCGAACAGCACGCTGCCCTCCGGCGCCGCGACCGTGTTCCACCCCATGTGCGGCAGGACCGGCGCCTCAAGGCGCTCGACCGTGCCCGGCCACTCTCCGCAGCCCTCGGTGACCACCCCGTGCTCGACGCCCGTGCCGAACAGGATCTGCATGCCGACGCAGATGCCCAGCACCGGCCGGCCCGCGGCCAGCCGCCGGTCGATGATCTGGTCGCCCCGCACCCCGCGCAGCCCCGCCATGCAGGCGGCGAACGCGCCGACGCCCGGGACGACGAGGCCGTCGGCCTCCATCGCCGCGGTGTAGTCGGACGTCACCGTCACCTCGGCGCCGACGCGGGCCAGCGCCCGCTCGGCCGAACGCAGGTTGCCCGATCCGTAGTCCAGGACCGTTACCTTCTTCACCACCACAGCACCGCCGCCGTCGTCGCCATCGCCGCCAGGACGGCCAGCAGCAGCGCGCCCTTCTTCAGCCCCTGCTTGTAGAACGAGACGATCCCGCCGACCAGGAACAGCGCCACGAAGGCCATGGCGACGGCCGTCCAGTTGTCGCTCACGAGCCCTCCCCCGCGCCCGCGGGACCCGCGAGGGTCACAGGACACCCTTGGTGCTCGGCACCCCGCTGGCGCGCGGGTCGAACTCCGACGCCTCGCGCAGCGCCCGGGCCAGCGCCTTGAACTGCGCCTCCACGATGTGGTGGGCGTTGCGGCCGTAGGGGACGTGGACGTGCAGGCAGATCGCGGCCTGCGCGACGAACGACTCCAGGATGTGCCGGGTCATCGTCGTGTCGTAGTCGGGGCCGATCATCGGGGCCATGCCCGCGGGCTCGGTGTGCACGAGGTACGGGCGCCCCGACAGGTCGACCGTGACCTGCGCCAGCGCCTCGTCCAGCGGGCACGACGCGCTGCCGAACCGCCGGATGCCCGACTTGTCGCCCAGGGCCTCGCGGAACGCCGCGCCCAGCGCGATCGAGGTGTCCTCGATCGTGTGGTGGGAGTCGATGTGCAGGTCGCCCTCGGTCTTCACGGTCAGGTCGAACAGGCCGTGCTTGCCGAGCTGGTTCAGCATGTGGTCGTAGAACCCCACGCCCGTGGACACCTCGACCTGCCCGGTGCCATCCAGGTTGACCTCCACCAGCACCGAGGTCTCCTTGGTGCCGCGCTCCACCCGGCCGCGGCGCTCCGGGACGTCTCCGGCGGGACTGCTCACAGGATCTCCTCCAGGGCGGCGCGGAACGCCGCCATCTCCTCGCTCGTACCGATCGAAACCCGCAGCCACCCGGGCGGGCCCACCTCCCGGATCAGCACCCCCCGGTCCAGGAGGGCCTGCCAGACCGCGTGACGGTCGTCGAACCCGCCGAACAACACGAAGTTGGCGTCCGAGTCGGCGACCGCGAGGCCCCTGCCGCGCAGCCACGTCACCGTGGCGTCGCGCTCGGCCCGCAGCGCGTCGACCGTGCCGAGCAGCTCGCGGCCGTGGGACAGCGCCACCCGCGCCGCCGTCTGGGTGAGCGTCGACAGGTGGTACGGCAGGCGCACCAGCAGCAGCGCCTCGATCACCGCCGGGTCGGCCGCGAGGTAACCCAGCCGGGTCCCCGCCATCGCGAACGCCTTCGACATCGTCCGCGTGACGATGAGCCTGGGGTGGTCCGGCAGCAGGGTCAGCGCCGACGGGGTGCCGGTCCGGGCGAACTCGAAGTACGCCTCGTCCACCACCACCATGCCCGGCGCCGCCCGCACGATCCGCGCGACCACCTCCGGGTCCAGCGCGGTGCCGGTCGGGTTGTTCGGCGAGGTCAGGAACACGATGGCGGGCCGGTGCTCCTCGATCGCCGCCACGGCCTTGTCCGGGTCGATCCCGAAGTCGTCCTCGCGCGCCGCCGGGACCCATTCGGTCGAGGCGCCCAGGGACAGGAGCCGGTGCATCGAGTAGGAGGGCTCGAAGCCCATCGCGGTGCGGCCCGGCCCGCCGAAGGCCAGCAGGATCTGCTGGATCACCTCGTTGGAGCCGTTGGCCGCCCACACCCGCTCACCGGTCAGGCCGTGCCCGAGATAGGCGGCCAGGTCCGCGCGCAGCGCCGTCGCGTCGCGGTCGGGATAGCGGTTGAGCTCGCCCGCGCCGCGCCGTACCGCCTCGGCCAGGTCGGCGACCAGCGCCTCCGATGGGCCGTAGGGGTTCTCGTTGGTGTTGAGCCGGACCGGGACGTCGATCTGCGGGGCGCCGTACGGCGACATCCCCCGCAGGTCGTCGCGGATCGGCAGGTCTTCGAGCCTCATGAGGGGATCTCCCAGTCGAACCGGGCACGGACCGCCGCGCCGTGCGCGGGGAGGTCCTCGGCGTCGGCCAGCACGCACACGTGCGCGGCGGACTCGGCGAGGGCCTCGCGGCTGTAGTCCACGACGTGGATGCCGCGCAGGAAGGTCTGCACCGACAGGCCCGACGAGTGGCAGGCGCAGCCGCCGGTGGGCAGCACGTGGTTGGACCCGGCGAGGTAGTCGCCGAGCGAGACCGGGGCGTAGGGGCCGATGAAGATCGCACCGGCGTTGCGGACCCGCGCGGCCAGCGCCGCGGCGTCGGCCGTCTGGATCTCCAGGTGCTCGGCGGCGTAGGCGTCCACCACCCGCAGGCCCGCCTCCATGTCGTCCACCAGGAGGATCCCCGACTGCCGGCCCGCCAGCGCCTCGGTGATCCGCTCGGAGTGCTTGGTCGCGGCGACCTGCCGGGGCAGCTCGCGCTCCACCGCGTCGGCCAGCTCCGCCGAGTCGGTGACCAGCACCGCCGCGGCGATCGTGTCGTGTTCGGCCTGGCTGATCAGGTCGGCCGCGACGTGCACCGGGTCGGCCGTGCGGTCGGCCAGGATCGCGATCTCGGTGGGCCCGGCCTCGGAGTCGATGCCGATGCGGCCCTTGAGCAGCCGCTTGGCCGCCGCCACCCAGATGTTGCCCGGACCGGTGACCATGGTGGCCGGCCGGCACTCCTCGGTGCCGTAGGCGAACATCGCCACCGCCTGCGCGCCGCCCACGGCGTACACCTCGTCCACCCCGAGCAGCGCGCACGCGGCCAGGATCGTGGGGTGCGGCAGCCCGCCGAACTCCCGCTGCGCGGGCGAGGTGACCGCCAGCGAGGCCACCCCGGCCTCCTGCGCGGGCACCACGTTCATCACCACGCTGGAGGGGTACACCGCCCGGCCGCCCGGCACGTAGAGACCCACGCGGTCGACCGGCACCCAGCGCTCGGTCACCGTGCCGCCGGGCACCACCCGCGTGGTGACGTCGGAGCGCCGCTGGTCGCGGTGGACCAGCCGGGCGCGGCGGATCGACTCCTCCAGCGCCTGGCGGACCCGCGGGTCCAGCGACTCCAGCGCGGCGGCGATCGCCTCTGCCGGGACACGGGTGGACGTGAGTTCGACGCCGTCGAACCTCGCGGTCAACTCCCGCACCGCCTCGGCCCCGCGATGATGCACGTCCTCGCAGATCGGCCGCACCTTCTCCAGGGCGGCTTCGACGTCGAGCTCGGCACGGGGCAGCACGTCTCGCAGGTCCTCCGGGAGGACTCCGCGCAGGTCGGTACGGGAAATCACCCGTCCAGTCTACGGATGCCCGCCACCGGCCGGGGTTCCGTCCGGCATCCGGACATCGCCTTTACGATGTAGATTTCTATCAGACACTAGACTCCGCCCGTGAGCAAGAGCAGGAGCAAGGGCGGCCAGGGCACCCCGGCGACGATCGCGCTGGCCAAGGCGGGGATCGGCTTCACCCTCCATCCCTACGAGCACGACGCGAACGCCCAGGCCTACGGCGAGGAGGCGGCCGACGCGCTCGGCGTGCCGTACGAGCGGATCTTCAAGACGCTCGTGGCCGAGGTCGAGGGCGGCCTGGCGGTCGCGGTGGTACCGGTGGCGGGCAAACTCGACCTCAAGGCGTTCGCCGCGGCGCTGGGGGGCAAGCGGGCCGCGATGGCCGACGCCGCCAAGGTCGAGCGCGTCACCGGCTACGTCGTGGGCGGGATCAGCCCGCTGGGCCAGCGTAGGCCGCTGCCGACGGTGGTCGACGACTCGGCCCTGGGCTTCGAGACGATCTACTTCTCGGCCGGGCGGCGCGGGCTGCAGATCGAGACGGCCCCCGCGGAGCTGGTCCGCCTGACAGCGGCGGTCACCGCGCCCATCGGCAAGACGGGCTGACCCGGACGGCCGCCGCGCCCACCGGCGAGACGGGCTGACGCCCGGTCCCGCGCGTTGTCGAGGGTTGCCGGTGCCCTCGGCGGTCCCCCCGGGCCAGACTCCGGGCGGGACCGCACACGATCGGGGGAGAAAATGATCTACCTGACCGCCGTCGAGATGGCCCGGCTGCTACGCGCCCGCGAGATCAGCGCGGTGGAGCTGCTGGAGGCGCACCTGCGCCGGATCGAGGAGGTCGGCCCGCGCGTCAACGCGATCGTCACGCTGGTGGCCGAACGCGCCCTGCGGGAGGCCGGGGAGGCCGACCGCGACCTGGCGCGCGGCCGCTTGCGCGGGCCGCTGCACGGCCTGCCCGTCGCGCACAAGGACCTCGCCGACACCGCCGGGATCCGCACCACGTACGGCTCGCCGCTGTTCGCCGGCCACGTCCCCGCCGCCGACGCGCCCATCGTGCGCCGGATGCGCGCGGCCGGGGCGATCACGGTCGGCAAGACCAACACGCCGGAGTTCGGCACCGGCTCGCACACCGTGAACGCGCTGTTCGGCGCCACCCGCAACCCGTACGACCTGTCGAGATCGGCGGGCGGCAGCAGCGGCGGCGCGGCGGCGGCCCTGGCGAGCGGGATGGTCGCCCTGGCCGACGGCTCCGACATGGGCGGCTCACTGCGCAACCCGGCCTCGTTCTGCAACGTGGTGGGGCTGCGGCCCACGCCGGGGCGGGTGCCGTCCACCTCGGACACCGCGGCGTGGTTCACCCTCGGCGTGCCCGGGCCGATGGCCCGCACCGTGGACGACCTCGCGCTGATGATGAGCGCGGTGGCCGGGTTCGACCCCGCCTCCCCGCTGTCGATCGCCGAGAGCGGCGCGGTCTTCGCGGGCCCCTGGGGCGAGGAGGACCTGTCCGGGGTGCGGATCGCCTGGAGCCCCGACCTGGGCGGCCTGCCGGTGGACCCGGAGACCGCGAAGGTCACCGCGGAGGCGCCGCGGGTGCTGGAGGGCCTGGGCGCCCGGGTGGAGCAGGTGGACCTGGACCTCTCCGACGCGGAGGACGCCTTCCGGATCTACCGGGCCTGGTACTACGCGCTGTCCTACGGCGACCTGCCACCCGGCGGCCTCGGGGAGAACGTCCGCTGGAACGTCGAGCGGGGCCGCGAGGTGACCGGCGCCGACCTGGCCAGGGCCGAGCGGCTGCGCAGTGGCCTGTACCGGCGGATGAACGACTTCTTCGAGACCTACGACCTCCTGGTCGCGCCGGTCAGCCAGGTGCCGCCGTTCCCGGTGGAGCAGCCGTACGTCTCGGAGGTCGCCGGGCAGGCGATGCCCGACTACCTGGCGTGGATGCGCTCGGCCTACTGGATCAGCGTGCTGCACGCCCCGGCCGCGTCGGTGCCGTGCGGCTTCACCTCCGGCGGGCTGCCGGTGGGCGTGCAGTTCGTCGGGCGGCCCTTCGCCGACCTGCGGGTGCTGCGGCTGGCCCGCGCCTTCGAACAGGCCACCGGCCACGGCCTGCGCCGCCCGCCCTGCCGCTGACGCGGGGTCAGCGGTCCAGCGGGCCGTAGCCGGGTAGCGGGCCGTACGGTTCCTCGCCGCCGAAGGGGCGACGCAGCGGCGAGTCGCGGTAGCCGGCGACGGCCTCCAGCGCGAAGAACAGGCCGGCGGCGAGCGTCGGCCAGATGTAGAGCACGCCGTGGGCGGTGAGGTTCAGCGGCCCCGGCACCAGCTGCACCCCCGCCGGCCCGGAGCCGGCGACGTCCGCCGCGCCGAGGTTCAGCGCCCGGCCGGCCGCCAGCGCCAGGTGGGAGCCGAGCAGGCCGCCCGCGGCCAGGCCGAGCACCACCGCGACCGGGCGGCGCCGGCGCGACAGCGCGTATCCGGCGACGCCGCAGGCCAGGCCCAGGACGCCGGTGACGACGGCGAACCAGCCGTCGGCCGCGATGAGGGCCTGGGTGGTCGGGTCGGCCAGGACCCTGCCCTGCCCGGTCACCGCGTACGGCGGACGGGGTGCCAACAGCGACCACACCGCACCGGCCGCCGCGCCCAGCGCCGCGAGCGCCAGCACGGTGACGGCGAAGTCACGCACGTGTCGCAATGTGGCTCCCCTCACCCTCTGTACTGATGCGCCCGATGTTACCCATGACCCGCCCGGTGCTCCCGGTGAGCGGGGGTGAATCCCGTTACGCTGTCCGGGTGAGCGAAGAGGTATGGCTGATCGAACCCTCCGGACCGCTACGGGGCGACGTCGAGGTCCGCGGGTCGAAGAACGGCGTGTCCAAGCACATGGTCGCCGCGATGCTCGGCATCGGGGAGAGCACGATCCACAACGCCCCCGAGGTGGGCGAGGTGGAGATCACCGCGAGGATGCTGCGGGCGCTGGGCATCGACGTGGAGATCACCTCCCGGGCGATCACCATCGCCCAGGGGGAGCAGATCAATCCGCACGTCCCGGCGGCGTTCACCGGTCTGAACCGGATCCCCATCCTGATGCTGGGCCCCCTGCTGCACCTGGCGGGTGAGGCGTTCGTGCCGCTGGTCGGCGGCGACCCGATCGGGCGGCGGCCCGTCGACTACCACGTCGAGGCGCTGCGCGCGATGGGCGCCGAGGTCGAGGTGAGCGACACCGGGGTGTACGCCAAGGCCAAGCGGCTGCGCGGCACCCGGCTGGAGCTCCCGTACCCGAGCGTGGGCGCGACGGAGACGATCCTGATGTCGGCGGTGCTGGCCGAGGGCAAGACCGTCCTCAAGGGCGCGGCCATGGAGCCCGAGGTCGTCGAGCTCGCCCTGTTCCTGCAGCGCATGGGCGCGCGCATCGAGCTCAGCCCGGACCGGCGCATCGTGATCGAGGGCGTGGAGCGGCTGCGCGGCGCGTCCACCTGGCTGAACGGCGACCGGATCGAGGCGTTCTCCTACCTCGCGGCCGGGCTCATCACCGGCGGCGAGGTGCGGGTGCACGGCTGCCCCCAGGACCGCCTGGTCACCGCGATCACCACCCTGGCGCGGATGGGCGCCGAGCTGGACATCACCGACGACTACGTGTCGGCCTCGGCCCCGGACGGCCTGCGGGCGGCGGCGGTGCAGACCGACACCCACCCGGGGTTCATGACCGACTGGCAGACGCCGCTGATGGTGCTGTTCACCCAGGCCCAGGGCATGTCCGTGCTGCACGAGACGGTGTTCGAGAACCGCCTGGTCTACGTGCCGGCGCTGCAGAAGATGGGCTGCGAGATCGAGGTCTTCGACGTGTGCCTGGGCGGTCCCGCGTGCCGCTACCACGACACCAACGCCAAGCACTCGGCGGTCGTGCGCGGCGTGTCGAAGCTGCGCGGCGCCGACGTGACGCTGCCCGACATCCGGGCGGGCTTCTCGGCGGTGCTGGCGGGCGCGGCGGCGGAGGGCACCTCCACGCTGCGCGGGGTGCACCACATCGAGCGGGGATACCACCGCCCGTTCGAGCAGTTCGCCTCCCTCGGGCTGAAGATCAGCAGAGAGAACGCCCCCGAGCGGTAAATTCTTCCGGCCGGACGTTTGGCTTTGATCAACCGGACGCACGTTACTATGCGTGACATCGCCACCACCGGAGGTGAGACGAAGCCTCATCGCCTGCCTGCGGGGCCTGCTCATCTGCGGTGTGCTCGGCGGGCTGCTGTCCGCCGTCGCGGTGCTGCCGCTGGCGGGCGGCGCCGGTCTGGCCAGCAACGAGGTGGCCGCCACGCTGCTCGACCTGCCGCCCAGCCCGCACGAGGAGCCGCTCCCCCAGCGGACGGTCCTCCTGGACCGCAACGGCCGCAAGTTCGCGCAGTTCTACACGGAGAACCGCACGATCGTGCCGCTGGAGCGGGTCGCGCCGATCATGCGGCAGGCGATCGTGGCGATCGAGGACTCGCGCTTCTACGAGCACGCGGGCCTGGACGTCAAGGGGACGCTGCGCGCGCTGATCGCCAACACCCAGGCCGGCGGGGTACGGCAGGGCGGCTCCTCGCTCACCCAGCAGCTCGTCAAGAACATCCTGGTGGAGAACGCCGAGACCGACGCCGAGCGCGACCAGGCCAGGGCGCCGAACCTCAAACGGAAGATCATCGAGCTGCGGTACGCGCTGGCGATGGAGAAGAAGTACAGCAAGGCCGAGATCCTGGAGCGCTACCTCAACATCGCCTACTTCGGCGCGGGGGCGTTCGGGGTGGAGGCGGCGGCCCAGCGGTTCTTCTCGGTCCCGGCCTCGAAGCTGAACCTGCGGCAGGCCGCGACGCTGGCCGGGGCGGTGCGCACGCCGTACGCCACCGACCCGTCGCTGGGCAGGCAGCGGCGGGCGCGGCTGCGTGAGCGCCGGAACATCGTGCTGGACCGGATGGCCCAGCTCGGCATGGTCCCCCGGGCGCAGGCCGAGGAGGCCAAGCGATCCCCGCTGCGGATCCGGCTGAAGTCCGAGCCCGGCGGGTGCGCGGGCAGCGACTACCCGTACTTCTGCCTGTACGTGCACCGGGAGCTGCTGAACAATCCCGTCTTCGGCGCCGGCCGCGCCGAGCGGGAACGCCGCCTGGCCAGGGGCGGCATCGTGCTGCGCACCACGCTGGACCCGGTCGCCCAGCGGGCCGCGCAGCGGGCGATCTCCGCACGGGTCGGGACCAGGGACACCGAGGTCGCGGCCGAGGCCATGGTGGAGCCGGGGACGGGGCGGATCCGGGCGATGGCGGCCAGCAAGAAGTACGGCCGCAACTCCGGCAACGCCAACGACGGCCCCCGCACCACCTACAACCTGCCGGCCGACGTGGCGCACGGCGGCGGCATGGGCTTCCAGGCCGGGTCGACCTTCAAGGCGTTCACCCTGGCCACCGCGCTGAAGCAGGGCTGGCGGTTCGACGACGGCTTCAACACCCCGGGGAGCTTCACCCCCGACCACGGTTTCGTCGACTGCCGGGGCCGCAAGGTCAACGACCCCGGCGCCGAGATCCTCAACGCCAGCGGGGAGGGGACCGGCGGGCCGTACAGCATCTCCACCGGCACGTGGAAGTCGGTGAACATCTTCTACATGATGCTGGAGCAGCGGGTCGGGCTGTGCAACGTGGTCACGACGGCCAAGTCGCTCGGCGTCGCCCGCGCGGACGGCAAACCCCTGCGCGAGGTGCCGACCTTCACCCTCGGGGTGAACGAGATGGACCCGGTGACGGTCGCGGCGGCGTTCGCCGCGTTCGCCGCCCGGGGCCGCTACTGCCATCCGATGGCGATCACCGAGATCGCCGAGCAGGGGGGCCGGCGCATCGAGGTGCCGCCGAGCTGCGGCCGGGCCATCGAGCCCTACCTGGCCGACGCGGTCAACCACGTGCTGTCGGGGGTGTTCACCAAGGGCACCATGACGGGGCAGGGCATCGGCCGGGACGCGGCGGGCAAGACAGGCACCAACAACGGCTACACCTCGGCGTGGTTCGCCGGCTACACCCCCGACCTGGCCGCGGCGGTCAGTCTGGGCGACATCCGCGGCTCCTACCGCTACCCGCTGCGCGACGTGACGATCGGCGGCGAGTACTACGGCCAGGTCCAGGGCGCCTCCCTGCCGGGCCCCATCTGGGTGGCCTCCATGGAGGCCGCGCTGCGCGGCGTCCCCGAGCGGCACTTCCACGCCCCCGACATGCGGCGCTTCGGCGGCGGGCACACCCCGGGCCTGGAGAAGGCCGAGGAGGACGAGAAGAAGAAACGGCGCGAGGAGGCCGGCCGGGACGGCGGGTGGCGCGACGGCGGGCGGGAACCCATCGGCCGCCGGGAGGGCCGGTGGTGGCGCGGTCACCGGGACCGTTTCTCGGCCGAGCGCGCCTACCGGGTGTGGCGGCAGGAGTGGCGCCGCTGGCGGCGCGACCACGGCTGACCCGCCCCGGCCGGTCCCGCCCCCGTCCCGGCCGGCCCCCGGAGGCGGGCCGGGGCGGCGGGCGGCCACCGCCCGGCGGGGGACGGCGGTCTCAGGCGCCCAGGCAGGCCGGGCCGAGGAGTTGCTTCAGGTCTCCCATCAGAGCCGGGGACAGGGCGACGCGCAGGCGGTCGTCGAGCCGCATGACGGTCGTCCGGGGGCCGTTGTGGACCTGCAGGTGGACCTCGGTGGTGCCCGGGTGGGTGGTCAGGACCTCCTTCAGCCGCCCCACCACGGGCGGGGTGCAGCGGGTGAGCGGCATGCTGACGACCAGGGGGCCGCCGCCCTCGACCGAGAGGTCGGGGGCGGTCACCTCCATCGCGATGATCTTGCCGACGTCCTCGCGCTTGTCCAGGCGGCCCTTGACGAAGACGATCGCGTCCTCGGCGAGGATCGTCGAGCAGAGCTGGTACGTCGAGGGGAAGACCATCACCTCGATGGCGCCCTCCAGGTCCTCCAGCGTGGTCAGGACCCAGGTGTCGCCCTTCTTGGTGACCTTGCGCTGCACGCCGCTCAGGATGCCGCCGACGGTGACGATCTGGCCGTCGGGCCGGCCGCCGTCCTGGAGCGCGGCGACCGAGCAGTCCGCGCCGGAGGCGAGGATGTGCTCCACGCCGAACAGCGGGTGGTCGGAGACGTACAGGCCGAGCATCTCCCGCTCGAACGCCAGCAGGGTGGTCTTGTCCCACTCCCCCGGCGGGATCTGCACGTCGAAGGTCTGGTCCTCGGCGCCCTCGACCGCGCCGAACAGGGAGTCCTGGCCGATCGCCTCGTTCCTCTTGATGTCGATGATCGCGTCGACGGCCTGCTCGTGGACCAGGACCAGGCCCTTGCGGACGTGCCCGAACGAGTCGAACGCGCCGGCCTTGATCAGCGACTCGATGACGCGCTTGTTGCAGACGACCGCCGGGACCTTGCGCAGGAAGTCCTTGAAGTCGGCGAAGCGGCCCTTCTCCTTGCGCGCGGCCAGGATCCCGTCGACGACGTTGCCGCCGACGTTGCGGATGGCCGACAGGCCGAAACGGACGTCGGAGCCGCGCGGGGTGAAGTCGAAGTCGGAGTCGTTGACGTCCGGCGGGAGCACCTTGATGCCCATGCGGCGGCACTCGTTGAGGTAGAGGGCCGACTTGTCCTTGTCGTCCTTGACGGAGGTCAGCAGGGCCGCCATGTACTCGGCGGGGTAGTTGGCCTTGAGGTAACCGGTCCAGTACGCGACGAGGCCGTAGCCGGCGGTGTGGGCCTTGTTGAAGGCGTAGTCGGAGAAGGGCAGCAGGATGTCCCACAGGGACTTGATGGCCGCGGCGGAGAAGCCGTTGTCCTTCATGCCGCGCTCGAAGAACTCGTACTGCTTGTCCAGCTCCGACTTCTTCTTCTTGCCCATCGCGCGACGGAGCAGGTCGGCGCCTCCGAGGGAGTAGCCGGCGACCTTCTGCGCGATGGCCATGACCTGCTCCTGATAGACGATCAGGCCGTAGGTCGTGTCGAGGATCTCCTTGAGCGGCTCCTCCAGCTCCGGGTGGATCGGGATGATCTCCTGCTGGCCGTTCTTGCGCAGCGCGTAGTTGGTGTGGGAGTTGGCGCCCATCGGGCCGGGCCGGTAGAGCGCGAGGGCGGCGGAGATGTCCTCGAAGTTGTCCGGCCGCATCAGGCGCAGCAGCGAGCGCATGCCGCCGCCGTCGAGCTGGAACACGCCGAGGGTGTCGCCGCGGGCCAGCAGCTCGTAGGTCCTGCGGTCGTCCAGCGGCAGCTTGAGCAGGTCGATCATGGTGCCGGTGTTGGCCTCGATGGCCTTGAGGCAGTCGTCGATGATCGTGAGGTTGCGCAGGCCCAGGAAGTCCATCTTCAGCAGGCCGAGCGTCTCGCAGGTCGGGTAGTCGAACTGCGTGATGATCGCGCCGTCGGAGTCGCGGCGCATGATCGGGATGTGGTCGGTCAGCACCTCCGACGACATGATGACGCCCGCGGCGTGCACGCCGGTCTGCCGGATCAGGCCCTCCAGGCCCCGGCCGAGGTCGACCGCCGCCTTGACGTCGACGTCCTCCTCGTACAGCTTGCGCAGCTCGCCGGCCTCGTTGTACCGGGGGTGGTCCTTGTCGAAGATGCCGGAGAGCGGGATGTCCTTGCCCATCACCGCGGGCGGGAACGCCTTGGAGACCCGGTCGCCCAGCGCGTACGGGTAACCCAGGACGCGGGCCGCGTCCTTGATGGCGGCCTTCGCCTTGATGGTGCCGAAGGTGGCGATCATCGCGACCTTGTCGGAGCCCCACTTCTCGGTCACGTAGCGGATCACGTCGCCGCGCCGGCGCTCGTCGAAGTCGATGTCGACGTCGGGCATGGAGACGCGCTCGGGGTTGAGGAACCGCTCGAAGATCAGGCCGTGCGGGATCGGGTCGAGGTCGGTGATGCCGAGGGCGTAGGCCACCAGCGAGCCCGCCGCCGAGCCGCGGCCCGGGCCGACCCGGATGCCGTTGTTCTTGGCCCACATGATGAAGTCGGCGACCACGAGGAAGTAGGACGGGAAGCCCATCTGGACGATGACGCCGAGCTCCTTCTCGGCCCAGGCGCGGTGCTCCTCGTCGACCCCCTCGGGGAAGCGGCGCTCCATGCCCTCCCAGACCCGCTGCCGGAAGAACTCCTCCTCGGTCATGCCGTCGGGCACCGGGAAGGTCGGCATCAGGTTCTTGAAACCGAACATGCCGGTCGGGTCGACCTTCTCGGCGACCAGCAGGGTGTTGCGGCAGCCCTCGGCCCACAGGTCGGAGGAGTCGACGGCGCGCATCTCGTCGGCGGTCTTGATGTAGTAGCCGCTGCCGTCGAAGCGGAACCGGTCGGGGTCCGACAGCTGCTTGCCCGTCTGGATGCACAGCAGGGCGTCGTGGGAGGAGGCGTCGGACTCGTAGGTGTAGTGGGAGTCGTTGGTGACCAGCGGCGGGATGCCCAGCTCCCTGGAGATGCGGGTCAGGCCGTCGCGGACCCGGCGCTCGATGTCGAGCCCGTGGTCCATGATCTCCAGGTAGTAGTTGTCCTTGCCGAACAGCTCCTGGTACTTCGCCGCGGCGGCGAGGGCCTCGTCGTACTGGCCCAGGCGCAGGCGGGTCTGCACCTCGCCGGACGGGCAGCCGGTGGTGGCCATCAGGCCCTCGGCGTGCTCGGCGAGGATCTCGGCGTCCATCCGGGCCCACTTGCGGACGAAGCCCTCGGTGTAGGCCCGGGAGGAGAGCTTCATCAGGTTCTTCAGGCCGCGCTCGTTGCGCGCCCAGATCGTCATGTGGGTGTAGTAGCCGCCCGCCGAGACGTCGTCCCTCTTCTGGTGCGGCTCGCCCCACAGCACCGGCTTCTTCTGGTGCCGCGAGGCCGGGGCGACGTACGCCTCGATGCCGATGATCGGCTTGATCCCCGCCCCGGTGGCCTGCTTGTAGAAGTCGTAGGCGCCGTGCATGTTGCCGTGGTCGGTGATCGCGATGGCGGGCATGCCAAGGTCTCCGACCTGCTTGAACATCTGCTTCAGACGGGCGGCTCCATCGAGCATGGAGTACTCCGTGTGAACGTGAAGATGGACAAACGAGTCTGGCATGCGGCCTCTCCCTCCCCTGGTCACTTCTCGGCGTGGGAAGCCTACGCGCGTCGGGGTCGTCATCGGGTTCCGCCTCGCGCCGAAGCGGGGTCAACGCTCGGCTACCTTAAGTGATGGCCTATCTGAGCTGGGCAAACAGGGGGATCATGTGAAGACCGACGAGGGCTACCGCCCCGCGCTCGGCAACCGCCAGGTGCAGATGATCGCGATCGGCGGCGCCATCGGCGTCGGGCTGTTCCTGGGCTCCGGCGGGCGCCTGCAGGCGAGCGGGCCGGCGCTGGTGCTGTCGTACGCGGTCGCCGGGCTGGCGGCCTTCTTCGTGATGCGCGCCCTGGGCGAGCTGGTGCTCCACCGGCCCACCTCCGGCTCCTTCGTAGACTACGCCGCCGAGTTCATCGGCCCGTGGGCGGCCTTCGCCAGCGGCTGGATGTACTGGGTCAACTGGGCCTTCACCGGCATCGCCGAGCTGACCGCGATCTCCATCTACGTGCAGATGTGGGCGCCGAACTTCCCCCGGTGGCTCACCGCGCTCGTCGCGCTGGGGTTCGTGCTGATCGTCAACCTGCTGTCGGTGCGGCTCTTCGGCGAGCTGGAGTTCTGGTTCGCGCTGCTGAAGGTGCTGGCCATCTGCGCGTTCCTGGTGGTCGGGCTGGCGGTCGTGCTGCTGGGCACGAAGGTGGGCGGGACGCCCGCGGGGGTCGGCAACCTCACCTCGCACGGCGGTTTCTTCTCCATGGGGTTCCCGCCGGTGCTGATGAGCCTGCAGTCGGTCGTCTTCGCCTACTCGGCGATCGAGCTGGTCGGCATCGCCGCCGGCGAGACGAGGAACCCCGAGAAGGTCATGCCCAAGGCCATCAACAGCGTGATCTGGCGTATCGGGATCTTCTACGTCGGCTCGGTGCTGCTGCTGTGCATGGCGCTGCCGTGGACGTCCTACGGTCCCGGCCAGTCCCCGTTCGTGACGGTCTTCTCCGCCCTCGGCGTGCCCTGGGCCGCCGACGCGATGAACCTGGTCGTGATCACCGCGGCGTTGTCGTCGTGCAACTCGGGCCTGTACTCCACCGGCCGGATCCTGCGGGCCATGGCGGTCAAGGGCGAGGCGCCCGCCGTCGCGGGCCGCCTCAGCTCGCGTCACGTGCCCTTCGGGGGCATCCTCATCACCGCGGGGGTGCTGCTGGCCGGGGTGGTGCTGTACTACTTCGTCCCCGAGCGCGCCTTCAACATCGCCACCGCCGTCGCGTCCCTCGGTGTGATCACCACCTGGGGCACCCTGGTCTACTGCCAGCTGCGGCTGCGTCGCGCCGCCCAGCGGGGCCTCGTCGAGCGGCCGTCCTTCCGGATGCCCGGCTCGCCGTACACCAACTGGCTCACACTGGCCTTCCTGGCGCTGGTGGTGGTGCTCATGGCGTTCGCCGATCCCGACCAGCGCATCGCCTTCTTCTGCGTCCCGGTCCTGGTCGTGGCGATCGCCCTGGGCTGGCGCGTCGTCGGTTCCCGCCGCCGCACCAGGGCCCCGCTGGCCGACCGCACGCCCGGCTGATCCCGGGCCCCGCCACGCGCCGTCCGGGCGTACGGCGGGCGCGCGTTCCCGGGGCGGCCCACGGCGTCCCAGGACGTACGACGGGCCCACGGCGTACGGCGAGCCCCCGCGTACGGCGCGGCGCGCGGGTCAGCCCCCGTCCGGGGCCCGGCGCTCCTCGGCGACGTGCAGGCCCGCCTCGATGACGGCCTTCATGATGGGCGCGAGCCGCTCCTCGCCCAGCGTGGGGGCGCGGCGGGCCATCTCGGCGACCAGGCGGCGCTCGCGGTCGGGGTCGCGGCCGGCGAAGCCGCCGACCGGCTTGAGCCGCTGGATGACCCCGGCGAGCCCGACCCGGCGCTCCAGCAGGACGGCGAGGGCGGCGTCGACGCGGTCGATGGCGCCGCGGGCGGCCGGGATCGAGCCGGGCGTCTCCGGGCGGGTCAGCGCCCCGACGACCCGTGCGGCCTCCAGCGCCCCGCGGACGGCCTCCCCGGAGGCGTCGGGCGACAGCAGCAGGCCGTCGGCGCCGGCGGCGACCGCCGCCGCGGCCAGGCCCGTGTCCTTCCCGAGGCCCGCGACGACGGGCCGGCCGGACCTCTCGCGGGCGGCGCGCAGCAACGCCAGGTCGGGGGCCGGCTCCGCGACGCGCGCCCGGCCGCCGCTCTCGCACAGCACGATCCGGTCGTTGCCCTCGGCCGCGCACTGCCCGGCCACGGCCAGCCACTCCTCCAGCGTCGCGGCGGGGCCGCGCTGGACCACCACGGGCAGGCCGAGCCGGGCGGCCGCGCGGACCAGCGGCAGGTCGCGCGTCCAGGCCGCGCCGACCACCACCGCGTCGGCCGCCGCGGCGATCGCCGGAAGGTCGCCCGCGGCGGACGGCTCGACGAGGAGCGGGCCCTCCCACCCGGCCCGGACCAGGGCCAGCGCCTCGCCCGCCGGCTCCCGGCGGGTCCGCAGGTCGAGCAGCAGCGCCTCGGCGCCCGGCCCGCCGATCACCACGACGGGCCCCTCTCCCACGGTGAGCGCCCCCAGGCGCACGGCCCGGCGTTCCAAGTCTGCGGTCAACATCACGGCTCCCTGGCTGGGCCGGCGCGCCCCGCGAGCCGGCGGATCGGAGAAACAAAAAAGGCAGAGATCTCAAGGTCTCTGCCTGTGGCCGGCTCCGGAAGGTCGCTACGTCACGTCGTCACGACCGGCTCCCCGGAGCCGGCCCGATAAACGCGAAGTGGCATGTCATGGCATCGACGATAGGCCATCTCCCGGCGACACGCCAGTTGGTGAGCAGATTTGTCTCATATGTCGAACGCACAGTGCGCGAGAGAGTCGATCATCCCACCTGGCCTGTGAGAGTATTCGGTGGCTTAGAAAGGGGTAGGTGCGGTTGATGGCCGAAGCACAACCTGAGGGACGTCGCGTTGCTTCCCGCTACCACCTGCTCGAACCCATCGGCCGGGGTGGCATGGGCATCGTCTGGCGAGCCCACGACGAGCTGCTCGACCGCGAGGTCGCGGTCAAGGAGGTCCGCTACGCCGACACGCTCGGCGAGGACAACCAGGAGAACTTCAACCGGCGGACCAAGCGCGAGGCCCGCGCCGCCGGGCGGCTGACGCACCCCAACGTGGTGGTCGTCCACGACGTCGTCGAGGAGGACGGCCGGCCGTGGATCGTCATGCAGCTGGTGGAGTCCCGTTCCCTCGGCAAGGTGCTGCGGCAGGACGGTCCGCTGCCGCCCGAGCGGGTCGCGGAGATAGGGCTCCAGGTTCTCGACGCGCTGCGCGCCGCGCACGCCCAGGGCGTGCTGCACCGCGACGTCAAGCCCGAGAACGTACTGCTGGCCGACGACGGCCGCGTGGTCCTCACCGACTTCGGCATCGCGACGCTGGAGGCGGAGACCGCGCTGACCATGACCGGCATCGCGGGCACGCCCGCGTTCATCGCGCCGGAGCGGATCAAGGGCGGCAGCGCCCAGCGCGAGTCCGACCTGTGGTCCCTCGGGGCGACGCTGTACGCGGCCGTGGAGGGGCGGGCCCCGCACGACCGCGGCGGGGCGCTGCCGACCATGCACGCCGTGCTGAACGACGAGCCCGACCCCCCGGTACGCGCGGGGCGGCTGGCCCCGGTCCTGGAGGGGCTGCTCCGCAAGGACCCGGCGCGGCGCCTTTCGTACGACGAGGCGGAGCGGATGCTGCGCGAGGTCGCCGAGGGCGGCCGGCGGAGCGCGCCGGCCGGGGAGTCCCGGGAGCCCGCGAGGACGACCGTCATGCCGGTCGCCGAGACGCCGGACGCCCCGGAGCCACGCGCGGCGCGGGAGGCGCGGGAGTCCCCCGACGACGCGGCGGCCGCGGCGACCGACCCGCAGATCCGCCTGGAGGCGGGCGGCGCGCCGTCCACCGGGGCCAGGCTCGGCACGACCGCGCCGGCGGAGGAGGAGGACGTCCCGTCCGTCCCGGCGCCGGCGCCGCCCGCGGCCCCGGCCCCGACCGGCCGCGCGCCGTCGGCCAAGGCGGGACGCGAGCCCGTCCCGCCGGTACGGCGCGCCGGGCCGGACCCCGCGCCCGCCGCCCGGCCGGAGCGGGAGCCCGGGCCGCGCGAGGCCGTTCCGGCGCCCAGGCCGGAACCCGTCGTCCCCCGGCGCGCCGGGAGCCCGCCGCGCGGCCCCGGCCGTCTGCGCCGCCGACTGTGTCGTCCGCGGCGTCCGCGGCGTCGTCCGCGCCGCCCACCGTGCCGCCGTCCGCGGCGCCCGACATGCTGCCCACCTCGCCCGGGAACGGCGGGAGATCCGGGTCCGCGCTGCGGTGGGCCCTGCTGATCGTTCCGGCGATCCTGCTGGTCGGGGCGCTCGCGGCGTGGCTCGGGATGCGAAGCGCCGAGAACGACGGCGGCTCCCCGGCCGCGCGGGCCGGCCGGTCGGCCGAGCCCGCCGGCACCTCGAAGACCTCCGAGGCGTCCCGGCAGCCCACCTCCGACCCCACGTCCTCCGGGTCCCCGGGCTCCGGCGAGAGCCCGAGCGCCGCCCCCTCCCCGTCCCCCTCGGCGTCGGAGACCGGCGGAGAGGACGACGAGAAGGAGAAGAAGAAGGACGAGCCCGCGCTGCCCGCGGGCTGGCGCATGCACAAGGACCCCAACGGCTTCTCCATCGGGTTGCCCAAGGGCTGGCACGAGGACAAGCGGGTCGGCAAGCAGGTGTGGTTCCGCAGCCCCGACCGGGTGAGCTTCGTGTTCGTCGAGTACGTCGACAAGGCCGGACCCGACCCCAAGGAGGACTGGGAGAACCAGGAGTCCTACAGCCGCGGCAGGTTCCCCGGCTACAAGCGGATCCGCATCGAGAACACCGACTACATGGAGAAGGCCGCCGACTGGGAGTTCACCTGGAACACGAGCTCGGGCAAGGCCCGGGTCATCAACCGGGGGTTCGTCACCAAGGGCGGCCGGGGGTACGCGATCTACTGGCACACCCTCGATTCGAAGTGGGACGAGAACCTGCACTACTTCAAGGGGTTCACCGAGTCCTTCTCCTCGAAAAAGTGAGATTCGCCCCGACGGGCTACGATGCCTGGGTTTGGGAGGGGCGGCGACAATGACCGAACGGAAGGTGGCGGGCCGGTACCACCTGATCGAACCCATCGGCGAGGGCGGCATGGGCGTCGTGTGGCGCGCCCATGACGAGCTCCTCGACCGGATCGTGGCGATCAAGGAGGTCCGCTACCGCGACGTCGACGGCGCCGCCCGGGCGGACCTGAACCGGCGGACCATCCGCGAGGCCAGGAGCGCCGGGCGGCTCGACCACCCGTCTGTGATCATCATTCACGACGTGGTGGAGGAGGACGGCCGTCCCTGGATCATCATGCAGCTGGTCCGGTCGCGGTCGCTGGGACAGGTCGTCCGCACCGGGGGGCCGCTGCCGCCCGGACGGGTGGCGGCCGTGGGGACGCAGGTGCTGGGCGCGCTGCTCGCGGCGCACACCGCCGGGGTGCTGCACCGTGACGTGAAGCCCGAGAACGTGCTGCTGGCCGACGACGGCCGCGTGGTGCTCACCGACTTCGGCATCGCCTCGATGGCCCAGGAGACGGGGATCACCCGGACCGGCGGGGTCGTCGGCACCCCGGCGTTCCTGCCGCCCGAGCGGCTCCACGGGCTGCCGGCCACCCCCGCGTCGGACCTGTGGTCCCTCGGGGCGACGCTGTACGCGGCCGTGGAGGGCCGCCCGCCGTTCGAGCGCGCCACGGCCGCGGCGACCATGATGGCCGTCCTGCACGGCGAGCCAGCGCCCATGTCGCACGCCGGGCCGCTCGCCACCGCGATCCTGGGGCTGATGGCCAGGGAGCCCGTGGAGCGGATGCCGGCCGAGCAGGCCATGGCGCTGCTCACCCGGGCGTCCTCCGCGGCGTCCGGCGGGAGCGAGGCGGGCGTCCTCCCGGCGGCCGGCGCCGGGGAGCCCGCCGGGCCCGCCGGGCCGCCGACGAGGCCCTCGGGCCGCGGCTCCCGGGCGGCCCGCTCCGGGGAGCGGTCCGGTCCCGCCGAGACGGCGCCGCAGGGATCCCACCCGCGGTACGAACCGCAGGGCGAGGGGATGCGGCACGACCTCCAGCCGGGGCTGCACGCCTTCCCCGACGGCCCCGCCGCCGTCCCGGGGCACACGTTCCCGGATGACCCGCGGGCCCTCCACGAGGGTCCCGGGCACCGGGGACGGCCGGGTCACCCCGCCGCGCCGGCGTACCGGGACGAGGCGCCGTACGGGGGCCTCCCGCCGTACGGCGGCGGCCAGGAGCGGAACGGGTCGCCGCACCCGGGTGGGCACGGCGGCGCCCCGGCGGCGTATCCGGAGGCGCCGCCGTACGGCGGCCCGTACGGCGGCGCGCCGTACTCGGGGGGCCCGCACGGGGCCGTGCCCCATGGAGGGGACCCGCACGGGGCCGCGCCGTACACGGGAAGCCCTCATGGGGCCGCACCGCACGCGGAGAGCCCGGCCCACCCCGGCCCGCCGCAGCCCGGGACGCCGTACCGGGAGGTCGCGGCGCACCGGGAGATGTCGCCGTACCCCGGCGGCCCGGCGGCCGGCGGGCCGCCGGCGCACGGCGGCGACCCGGAGCGGCCCGGTTACCGGAGCGCCCCGACGCAGGCCGGGCACCGGGCGCACCCGGACGCCTCGCCGTACCCGGACGGACGGCCGGGCCGCGGACGGGCCGCCGGGGACGACGCGCCCGGGGACCGGCGCTTCCCGGTGGCGCAGGCCGCGCTGGTGGCCGGTTCCGCCGCGCTCGCCGTGCTGCTCGGTGTCGGCGGCTGGCTGGTGTTCCAGGACTGGCAGCCCGCGACCGGGACGGCCGGGGAGACGTCCACCCCGTCCGGCGAGGCGACCGCCTCCCCCCGGCCCTCCGGGACGCCCCGCCCGACCGCCTCCCCGTCGGCGGGCACGGGCCGGACGACGCCCAAGGGCTGGCGGACCTACCGCGACCGGCTGGGCTTCACGGTCGACGTGCCGCGCGGCTGGGCCGCCCGGCGGTTCCCCGACCGGGACCGCGTGGAGTTCAGGGCCCCGGGGTCGAAGACGTTCCTGTGGATCGAGTCGACCGAGGACCCGGAGAAGGATCCGGTCCGGCACTGGCTGAAGGTCGAGCGGAGCGGGCGGGCCAGGCAGCTGTGGCCCGGCTACCGCCGCATCGGCATCAGCGCGCGGACGTACCTCTCCCAGAGCGCCGCCGACTGGGAGTTCACCTACCTCAAGGGCGGAGTCCCCACGCACGTCCTCGACCGGGGATTCCACACCGCCACGGGCCGCCCGTACGCGATCTACCTGGAGAGCCCCGAGTCCGACTGGAACCGGGCCCTCTTCAACAACATCGTCCGGGGCTTCCGGCCCTGACCGGGTCCCGGGGGCGGGGCGCCGCGCGCCCGGACGCCGCCGGCTCACCGATCGAGCCGGCGGCCGGTGCCCGGAACGGGGACGGCGTGGCCCGAACGCCACGGCTTCGGACGCCGCGGCTCCGGATGCCGTCCCCCGGACGCGGCGGTACCCGGTCTCACCACCTGGAATACTGAAATGACCATTTATGACGGCACATAACCTCGATGACATGGATGAAACCACCCGGTCCTCGGCGGTCCGTGACGGCCTCGGAGTGGGGATCGCCGTGGGACTGGCCGGGCTGGCGTTCGGCGCGGCCGCGGCGACCGCCGGACTGACCGTCGCGCAGGCGTGCGCGCTGAGCGTGTTCGCCTTCACCGGGGCCTCACAGTTCGCCCTGGTCGGGGTGGTCGCGGGTGGCGGCAGCCTCGTCGCCGGCACCGCGGGCGCGCTGCTGCTCGGCGCCCGCAACGGCCTGTACGGCCTGCGCATGGCGGACATCCTGGGTGTACGGGGCTGGCGGCGGCTGCCGGTCGCGCACGGCGTGATCGACGAGACGACGGCCGTGTCCCTGGCCCAGCCCGACGCGAGGGCGGCCAGGACCGGGTTCTTCGTCACGTTCGCCACCCTCTACCTGACGTGGAACGCCACCACGCTGCTCGGCGCGGCCGGGGTCTCCCGCCTGGCCGACCCGGACGTGCTCGGCCTGGACGCCGTGGGCCCCGCGACCTTCCTCGCCATCCTGTGGCCCCGGCTCACCGGGGGCGGGCCCGACGTCCGCACGCTGCGGCTGATCGCGGGCGGCGGCGCGGCGGCGGCACTGGCCACCACGCCGTTCACCCCGCCGGGCGTGCCCGTGCTGATCGCCGCGGCGGCCGTGCTCGCCGTGGTGCTGAGGAGGCCCGCGTGAGCGGCACGGGCGTCTGGTGGGCCGTCGTGGCGACCTGCGCCGGGTGCTACGTGCTCAAGCTCGCCGGGCTGTCGGCCCCGCGCCGGGTGCTCGACCACCCCCGGGTGCAGCGGTTCGCGGCGCTGGTGCCGGTCGCGCTGCTGGCCGCGCTGGTCGCGGTGCAGACCTTCGCCCAGGGCCGGTCGCTCCACTTCGACCTGCCGCGCACCGCCGGGCTCGGCGCGGCCGTCGTCGCCCTGCTGCTGCGCGCGCCCTTCCTGGTCGTGCTGGCCACCGCCGCGGTCGTCACGGCCGTGCTGCGCCACCTGCTCGCCTGACAGCGGATCCGACTCCGGAGTTTCGGGAATGTGATAGTAAATCCTGGGTATTCGGCACCCCATGACCGATTCTCAGGTGATCATCGGCTCCCGATACCGACTGCTGGAGCAGATCGGCCGGGGAGGCATGGGTACGGTCTGGCGGGCACGTGACGAGGTGCTCGGCCGGGACGTCGCGGTCAAGGAGGTCATCCCCTCCCCCGACCTCTCCAGCCTGGAGCGTGAGATCTTCACCTTACGGACGCTGAGGGAGGCCCGCGCCGCCGGGCGCATCGGCCACCCGGGCGTCGCGACGGTCTACGACGTCATCGAGGAGAGCGACCGCCCCTGGATCGTCATGCAGCTCGTGGACTCCAGGACGCTGGGGGCCGTGGTCCGCGAGGACGGTCCGCTGCCGCCCAGGCGGGTGGCGGAGATCGCGCTCGACGTGCTCGGGGCGCTGGTCGCCGCCCACCGGGTGGGCGTGCTGCACCGCGACGTCAAACCCGACAACGTCCTGATCGCGAGGAACGGCCGGGCCGTGCTGACGGACTTCGGCATCGCGATGCTGGAGGGCGACTCGTCGGTCACCCGGACCGGGGCGCTCATCGGCACCCCGGCGTTCATCGCGCCCGAGCGGGCCGGCGGGGGACCGGCGGAGTTCGCCTCCGACCTGTGGTCGCTCGGCGTGACCATGTACATGGCCGTCGAGGGCCGCTCCCCCTTCGAGCGGGCGCATCCGCTGGCGACGCTCAGCGCCGTCATGCACCAGGACCCGCCGCCGCTGCGGTCCGCCGGGCCGCTGGCGCCGGCGATCTTCGGGCTGCTCGGCAAGGACCCGGCGCGGCGGATGACCGCCGAGGAGCTCCAGATCCACCTGCAGGCGATCGTGAGCGGGGCCGAGCCGCAGCCCACCGCGCCCGTCGCGCTCCCGTCGGGCGCGGTCCCGCGGCCCCGGGCCGCGTCCGGCGCCCTGCCCGGCGCGGTGGCGGCCGCGGCGGCGAGGGCGGAGGCCACGCCGCCGCCGGAGTCCCCCGGCGAGCCCCCGGGTACACCCCGGGCCGCCCGCAGCGGCGGCGGCTGCCGGGCGGCGCCCTGGTGGCCGCGGCGCTCGCCGCGACCCTGGCCTCCGGCGCCTTCGCCTGGGTGAACGTCACCGACCCCGGATCCGCGACCATACGGCAGACCGTCCCGGCGAGCGTCCCCGTCAAGAAGAAGGCCCCGGAGAAGGCCAAGCCGTCCGAGGCCCCCGCCACGAAGGAGCCGACCGGCACCCGCGACGGCGGCGGGACCGGGCACTCCACCACGTCGCCTCCGACCGGGCCCCGGCAGGGCGGCGACGCCCGGCGGGACGGCGCGGGCGGGGCCGAGGACGCCCCGGCCCCGAAGCCGGACGACAGGCCGTCGAAGGACCCCGGGAAGGGGGCGGAGAAGGAAGCGGGGAAGAAGCCGGAGAAGAACTCCGGCGAGAAGCCAGAGAAGGACTCTGGTGAGAAGCCGGAGAAGCCGAAGGACCAGGGAAAAGCACCGGAGGACTCCGGCGAGGGCAACAGCCGGGAGTCCGACAGGGAGCCGACGGAGGAGGGCACGCGAAATCAGGGGGAGAACCAGGGCGGGGACTCGGTCGATCCGTACAGCGGGCCGAACGCCACGGGGGGAAAGGCGCCGGAGGCCGGCACGGAAAAGGTCACGGTCCTGGCGGGCGGTAGGGAGGCCGGGTGACCCGGGACCGGGAGACCGCCCCGGGGGCGGACGGCCCGGCCGGTCTCCGGGACCCGTCCGGCGGATCGTCACCACGACGAGGGTCCGCCGGGCAGGCCCCGGAGACCGGTCGCGGACCGGTCATGACGAGCCCGCGGACCGGTCTTCCGGCGCGGCCCCGGAAGACCGTCAGAAGTCCGCGCCGACGAGCTCCAGCGCGCGCGCCAGGTCCTCGGGGTAGTCGGTGGTGAACGTCATCCACTCCCCCGTCACCGGGTGCTCGAAGGCCAGCGAGACCGCGTGCAGCCACTGCCGGGTCATGCCCAGCCGCGCGGCCAGCTTGGGGTCGGCGCCGTACAGCATGTCGCCGACGCAGGGGTGGCGCAGCGCCGACATGTGGACCCGGATCTGGTGGGTGCGGCCCGTCTCCAGCTTGATGTCCAGCAGCGACGCGGCGCGGAACGCCTCGATCGTGTCGTAGTGGGTGACCGAGTCCTTGCCGCCCGCCACGACCGCGAACCGGCCGTCGCCGACCGGGTGGCGGTCGATGGGCGCGTCCACCGTGCCGCGCAGCGGGTCGGGGTGGCCCTGGACCAGCGCGTGGTAGCGCTTGTCGACGGTCCGCTCCTTGAAGGCCCGCTTCAGGCGGGAGTAGGCGATCTCGCTCTTGGCCACGACCATGGCGCCGGTGGTGTTGGCGTCGAGGCGGTGCACGATGCCCTGCCGCTCGGCGGCTCCGCTGGTCGCCACCCGGTGGCCGGTGCCGAGCAGGCCGCCGATCACGGTGGGCCCGGTCCAGCCGACGGTGGGGTGGGCGGCCACGCCGATCGGCTTGTTGACGACGACGATGTCGTCGTCCTCGTAGACGATCGTCATGCCGGGGACCGGCTCGGCGACCGGCATCGGCGTGGTGGGCGGGGGCGGCAGCGTGACGTCCAGCCACGCGCCCGCGTGGACCCGGTCGGACTTGGCCGCGGGCGAGCCGTCCACCAGCACGTCCCCGGCGGCGACCAGCTCGGCCGCGCGGGTGCGGGACAACCCGAACAGCCGGGACAGCGCCGCGTCGAGACGCTCGCCCTCCAGGCCGTCGGGAACGGGGAGACTCCGCTGTTCAGCCATCACTTCTCTGCTCTTCCGGTGTCGCGGGTGCCGTCGATCTGGTAGCCCCTCCAGGCGAGGAAGACGGCCAGGATCCCGCCGCAGACGATCGCCGAGTCGGCGATGTTGAAGACCGGGAAGTGGCCGGGGAAGGTCTCGATGAAGTCGACCACGTGCCCCTGGAACGGCGAGGGCCGGCCGAAGCCCGAGGGCCAGCGCAGGAGCCGGTCGGTCAGGTTGCCGAGCGCCCCGCCGAGCATCAGCGCGAGCGTGACGGCCCACGGCAGGCTGCGCAGATGCCGCGCGGTCCGCAGGATGGCGATCACCACGGCGGCGGCGACGAACGTGAAGACGATCGTCATGCCGGTGCCGATGCTGAACGCGGCCCCCGAGTTGAAGATCACCCGGAACTGGAGGAGGCCGGGGATGAGGATGAGGGGGTCGCGGCCCTCCAGGGTCCTCAGCACGACCGTCTTGGTGAGCAGGTCCAGGCCGTAGATGATCGGGACGATCGTGGCGAGGACGGCGATCCTCCGCCTGCCCGGCGGGGCGGCCGTCACCGCCCCCTCCGCCGGGCCGCCGGTCAGCGGCGCTCCTCCCGCTGCTTGCAGGCCACGCACAGCGTCGCCCTCGGGAACGCCAGCAGACGTTCCTTGCCGATCTGCTTGTGGCACGATTCGCACACTCCGTAGGTACCCGCGTCGATCCGGGCGATCGCCCGCTCATTCTGCGCGACCAGGTCGCGTGAATTCAGGGTAAGGGCGATCTCACGTTCTCGTTCATACGTCCGCGCCCCGGCGTCCGCCTGGTCGTCTCCCGCCCCGTCCGTCACATCACGGGCGGCGATCTCGCTCTCCGCCTTGACGATCTCCTTGGTGAGCTCTTCGATCTCCCCGGCCAGTCGCTCGCGGACCTCCGCCAGTTCCTCGGCCGACCAGGTGGCGGAACCGTCCTGCGACGGCCCCGCGGCGCTCTCGTCTGCGCGCACAGTCGCGGCCATGCCGGCCTCCTCGTTCGATCGGACCGTAACCCGATGCGGTAAACGGTGCGGGCAGCTTAGGTCCGCGATAACGGAACGGCAAACGACCCGCCCACATGTTTACCACTCCCGTACCATCCGGCCCCGTACTCTCCCCCCGCGCGCACCGGCGATATTCGGGAAGCTTCCGGCGGGCGGGTGCGTTATCGTGGGAGTTCGCAAGGCGTTGACGGGGACGAGTACGTCCGGGCCTCCCTCGCGCGAGCGACCCGGGGACGGTGTGAGCCCGGGGCGAGAACCCGGACGGAAATCACCCCCGAGCCGCCGGAGGAACGGCCCGCGACGGGCTCAGTAGAACCGGCAGCGAACCGAAGGAAGAGGGCCTCCCTCCGCCGTTCCCGGCGGTGAGGGGTCAAGGAGGGTGGTACCGCGGGGCCGCGAGGTCTCGTCCCTCCACGCCACTGCCAGCACCAGCGTGGAGGTCCCGCCCGTCATGTCAGCCCGCTTCCGTCCCCTTCCCGCGCAGGTCGACCTGCCCGCGCTCGAACACGAGGTGCTCGGCCGCTGGCGTGACGGCAAGATCTTCGAGCGTTCGGTCGAGCAGAACGCGGGCGGCCCCACGTGGGTCTTCTACGAGGGCCCGCCCACCGCGAACGGCATGCCCGGCGTCCACCACGTCGAGGCCCGCGTCTTCAAGGACCTCTTCCCCCGCTACAAGTCGATGCAGGGCTACAGCGTGCCGCGCAAGGCCGGCTGGGACTGCCACGGCCTGCCCGTCGAGGTGGCGGTGGAGAAGGAGCTCGGCCTGTCCGGCAAGAAGGACATCGAGTCGTACGGCGTGGCCGAGTTCAACGCCCGGTGCCGCGAGTCGGTGCTGCGGCACGTGGACGCCTTCGAAGAGATGACCGAGCGGATGGGCTACTGGATCGACCTGTCCCAGGCCTACCGCACGATGGACCCCGACTACGTCGAGTCGGTCTGGTGGTCGCTGAAGGTCGTCTTCGACAAGGGCCTGCTGTTCCGCGACTTCCGCATCACCCCCTACTGCCCGCGCTGCGGCACCGGCCTGTCCGACCACGAGCTGGGCCAGCCGGGCGGCTACGAGACCGTCTCCAGCCCGTCGGTCTACGTCCGCATGCCCGCCACCTCCGGCCCGCTGGCCGACCTCGGCGCCTCGCTGCTGATCTGGACCACCACGCCGTGGACGCTGGTGTCCAACACCGCGGTGGCCGTGCACCCCGACGTCACCTACGTCGCGGCGCGCCCCGCCGGGTCCGACGAGGTGCTGGTGGTGGCCGAGCCGCTGCTGGCCGCCGTCCTGGGCGAGGGGGCCGAGGTGCTGGCCTCCTTCCTGGGCGCCGACCTGGAGCACACCTCCTACTCCCGCCCGTTCGAGCTGGTCGACATCCCCGGCGCCCACTACGTGGTGCTCGGCGACTACGTCACGACCGAGGACGGCACCGGCCTGGTCCACCAGGCCCCGGCGTTCGGCGCCGACGACATGACGACCTGCAAGCGGTACGGCCTGCCGGTGGTCAACCCGGTCGGCCCGGACGGCCGCTTCCTCGACACCGTCCCCCTGGTCGGCGGCCGGTTCTTCAAGGACGCCGACGACGACCTGACCGCCGACCTGGCCGCGCGCGGCCTGCTGTACCGCGGCGGCCACTTCGAGCACAGCTACCCGCACTGCTGGCGCTGCCACACCGCGCTGCTGTACTACGCGCTGCCCGCCTGGTACATCCGGACCACCGCGATCAAGGACCAGCTCCTCGCCGAGAACGAGAAGACCAGCTGGTACCCCGAGACGATCAAGTGGGGCCGCTTCGGCGAGTGGCTGCGCAACAACGTCGACTGGTCGCTGTCGCGGTCGCGTTACTGGGGCACGCCGCTGCCGCTGTGGGTCTGCTCCGCCGACGACTCGCACGTCACGTGCGTGGGCTCGCTGGAGGAGCTGGGCCGGCTGGCGGGCCGCGACGTGTCCGCGCTCGACCCGCACCGCCCCTACGTCGACGACGTCACCCTGCCCTGTCCCGACTGCGGGGCCGAGGCGCGCAGGGTGCCGGACGTGATCGACGCCTGGTACGACTCCGGGTCGATGCCGTTCGCCCAGTGGGGCGCCCCGCTGCGCAACGCCGAGATGCTGGAGAAGGCCTACCCGGCGCAGTTCATCTGCGAGGCCACCGACCAGACCCGCGGCTGGTTCTACTCGCTGATGGCGGTCGGCACGCTGGTCTTCGGCCGGTCCTCCTACGAGAACGTGCTCTGCCTCGGTCTGATCCTCGCCGAGGACGGCCGCAAGATGAGCAAGCACCTCGGCAACGTGCTGCAGCCGATCCCGCTGATGGACCGGCACGGCGCCGACGCGCTGCGCTGGTACATGGCCTGCGCCGGCTCCCCGTGGGCCGCCCGCCGGGTCGGCCACGCGGCCCTGGAGGAGATCGTCCGCAAGGTCCTGCTGACCTACTGGAACACCGCGGCGTTCTTCACCCTGTACGCCGACGCCGAGTCCTGGACGCCGGCGGCGCTCGCCGAGGCCCCCTCTCCCGCCGACCGGCCGCTGATCGACCGCTGGGCGCTGGCCGAGCTGCACCGTACGGTCGCCGAGGTGACGGCGTCGCTGGACGACTTCGACACCGCCCGGGCCGGGCGGCGGCTGACGGAGTTCCTCGACGACCTGTCCAACTGGTACGTGCGGCGTTCCCGCCGCCGGTTCTGGTCCGGCGACGTCTCCGCGTTCGCCACGCTCTACGAATGCCTGGAGACCGTGACCCGGCTGATGGCGCCGGTGGCGCCGTTCCTCACCGACTACGTCTGGGACGTCCTGCGCGGTGACGACGCCCCTGCCTCGGTCCACCTGGCCTCCTGGCCCGTCGCGGACCCGGCGCTGCTGAACCCGGAGCTGTCGGAGCAGATGGCGCTGGTGCGCCGCCTGGTGGAGCTGGGCCGCTCGGCCCGCGCCTCCAGCGGGGTCAGGACCCGTCAGCCGCTCGGCCGGGCGCTGGTGGGCGCCCGCGGCTGGGCGGCCCTGTCGCCCGAGCTGCGCGAGCTGATCGCCGACGAGCTCAACGTGCAGACGCTGGAGGACCTGTCCGGCATCGGGTCCGACCTGGTCTCCTTCACGGTCAAGCCCAACTTCCGGGCGCTGGGCAAGCGGTTCGGCTCGCAGACCAAGCTGGTGGCCGCGGCCGTCACCTCCGCCGACGCGACCGGGCTCGCCCACGCGCTCCGCGCGGGCTCGGCCGTCACGGTCGAGGCCGCCGAGCTGGGCCCGGTGGAGCTGACCGCCGACGAGGTCATCGTCACCGAGCAGCCGAAGGCCGGCTGGGCGGTCGAGACGGGCGCCATCGGCACCGGGACCGGTGAGACGGTCGCCCTCGACCTGGCGATCACCGACGAGCTGCGCCGCGCCGGCCTGGTCCGCGAGGTCGTCCGCCTGCTCCAGGACGCCCGCAAGTCGACGGGTCTGTCCATCTCCGACCGGATCGACGTGTGGTGGTCGGCCGACGGCGCCGACCTGGCCGAGACCCTGCGGGCCCAGGGCTCGGTCGTGGCCGACGAGGTGCTGGCCGTCTCCTTCACCGAGGGAAGCGCCGACGGGCCCGCCGTGCACCGCGACGACGACCTCGGGCTCGCGTTCCAGCTCCGCCGTACGGCCTGAGCCCTTCCGGTGGTCCTCCCGTAGTGGCGGGAGGACCACCGGGGGAGACGCGGGAGAGAAAACCGAAGGGCCGCCGGGAGGATCTCCCGGCGGCCCTTCGGCGTCGTTCGGGCTCAGCCCATGCCCGGGCGGCAGACCGTGCAGCCGCTCAGCCCGGCCTCCTCGGCCTCGACCACGGTCATCGTCTCCACGCCGTCGTCGTCTCCTCCCCCGACCAGGGGGCAGGACGGGTCGTGGAAGCGGCGGGTGCCGACGATCACCTTGACCGTCCCGGCGGACGGCTCGTCCCGGACGGCGGGGAACCCCCGGGGCGCGGTGTCGTCATCGGCGGTGTCGTCATCGGTGTCCCCTTCGCCGGAGACGTCGGCGGTCGCGACGGGGTCGCCGCCGTCCGCGGGACCGGAGGGGTCCGGGGACTTTCCGGAGGGGCCCGAGGGTCCCGGGGAGTCGCTCTCGCCGGAGCCGGAAGCCTCGGGGGCCTCGGACTCAGGGGCCTCGGATTCAGGGGCCTTGGAGGCGCCGGTCTCGCCGGAACCATCGGTCTCGGACGCGCCGACCTTTTTCGAGGCGTCGGCCTTGTCCGAGGCGTCGATCTCGTCGGAGGCGCCGGTCTCGTCGGAGGCGCCGGGTTCCGCCGAGGTGGAGTCGGCCGTCGACCGCGACCCGGCGCGCCCGGGAGCGGTCTCGGCCGGCTCCACCGGCTCGGAGTCGCCGGCCGCCCGTGCGGGGGCGGGCCGGCTCGTGGCCTTCCGGCTCTCGGCGGAAGGCGTCCCGGCGGTTTCGCGGTCACCGGGGACGGACCCGCCGCGCTCCGCGGAGTCGTCCGGAACCGGTCCGGCCACCTGGCCGGCCGGGGTCTCGTCGTGCGAGACCGGTTCGGCTACCTCGCCGGCCGGGGCCTCGTCGTGCGGGGCCTCGTCGTTCGGGGCGGGCTCGGTCTCCTCGTCGGCTGCCTGCTCACCGGCCTCCGCCCGGAGGTCGACGGCCGGGAACTCGCCGGTCTCGGGCTCGGCGTCCTCGGGTCCGCTCTGCTCCGGCTGCTCGATCGCGGTCTTTCCGGACCCGGCCTTCGCGGACCCGGTCGCGGTGGACCCGGCCTCAGCGGGCGCGTCCTCGGACCTGCCGGCCTCTGGCTTCGCGGGCACGGACTCGGCGGCCTCGGGCTCGGTGGGCTCGGGCCTGCCTGGCCTCGGCTCGGCGGCCTCGGCGGGCGCGGCACCGGCCGGAGCGGGCCCGGAGGCCGTCCGCTCGGCCGCCGGACCGGCCGCGCCACGGCTGAACCAGCTCGTGGCATCGGGGTCGTCGGAGGTCTCCGGCGCGGGCCGCGGGGGCCGGGCGGGAGACGGCGGCGCGGCCGTCCCCGAGGCGCCGGAAGGCGGGCCGTCCTGCGCGTCCGGTGCGGCGGACGCCTGGGCGGCGGGCCGGGTCGCCGGAGCCGGGGGTGCCGGCTCGGCGGGCGAGGCCACGGCGGCGGAGGCCGCCGGGGTCATCGAGGTCGCCGGGGGCACCGGGGCCGCGGACTGATCGGGAAGGCACGTGGTGCAGGGCGTGAAGCCCTCCTCCCGCGCCTCCTCCTGGGTGAGCTCCTCGTGATTCCGGCCGGTGAGCTGCCGGCATCCCGCGACGTGGTAGCGCCTGCGTCCCGGGACCACCAGGACGATCGCTCCGGCGTCCGGCAGGCCCCGCCTCGCGGCGGGGGAGGCGGCGACCCGGCCCGGCCGAGGCCGAGCCGGGGCGGTCGCCGTCTGCCGCGCCATCGGGTGGGGGACCGGCGTGGCCGGTCGGCCCGGTGGCATGTGCGGCGCGGTCACGGGGCCGGTGGGCGCCGGCTCCCTGGGCTGGAGCGGAGGGGTCGCTCCGGCGCGCCCGCCGGGGAACAGTTCGTGGCGGCGTAACAACGCCCCGATCACCAGGAAGACCGCGGACAGCACGCTGATCGCGATCGACCACATGACCAGAAAAGGTTTGGCCAGCACGAATCCCACGATGAGCAGGACGATGGCCGTGAGGACCAGACCGGCGCTGATGAGGATCACAGGGGAACTCCCGGATACGGGTCAGGGGGATGACCCGACACCCTAGCGCCGGTCGTTGTGGGGACCG
Organism: Streptosporangium sandarakinum; assembly: GCF_050942225.1. Lineage (NCBI taxonomy): Bacteria > Bacillati > Actinomycetota > Actinomycetes > Streptosporangiales > Streptosporangiaceae > Streptosporangium > Streptosporangium sandarakinum. The sequence continues at coordinate 2,633,241 of NZ_CP192034.1, read as the reverse complement.
TCAACGCCCTGGAAGGCACCCGAGTGCTGCGCCGGCTCGCCGCCGAACGGACCCGCGGCACCCTGCATCGGCTGCGGGGCGCCCGGCGTCACGGCGTGGGACATGGCCGGGGGACCGCCCACGATCGGGAACGCGCCGCTGCCCTCGCCCGCGACGTTCAGCTCGGCGAGCTGGTTCTCCAGGTAGAGCTTCAGGCGGCTGCGGTACTCCCGCTCGAAGCTGCGCAGCTCCTCGACCTTGCGCTCCAGCTCGTCGCGGTTCTGCACCAGCGAGCCCATGGCCTGCCGGTGCCGCTCCTGCGCGTCGCGCTCCAGCGTCTCGGCCCGTGCGCGGGCGTCGCCGATGACCTGCTCGGCCTGGCGGCGGGCCTTGCCGAGGATCTCGTCGGCCTCGCGGCGGGCCCGGGTCACCGTCTCGTCCGCCTCCCGGCGGGCGTCGGCGATCGCCTGGTCGGCCGTCTGCTGGGCCAGCGCGAGCACCCGTGCCGCGGTGTCCATGTTGTCCTCGGCCTGCGGCATGCCCATGGCGACGGGGACGGGCTGCTGGTGCTGGACGGGCTCCGGAGCGCGCATCGGCTCCGGCTGCTGCATCATCATCTCGGGCTTGGGCTCGGCGACGGGGGCGGGAGCCATGGCCATGTTGACGTTGCCGGGCACCTTGCCCCGCAGGCACTCCGCCAGCTTGGCGCGGAGCTCCTCGTTCTCCTGGATGAGGCGGTCCAGCTCGGACTCGACCTCGTCGAGGAAGGCGTCAACCTCTTCCTCGTCATACCCCGGCCTCAGCCGGGTCGTACTGAACTGCTTGTTCCGCACATCAGCGGGCGTCAGCGGCATTTCGGTCTCCTTGGCGCGCTTGGAGTCTGTCCGGAGGGACGGTACCCGATCAACGAAGCGCGGACACGAGTCGGATCAAGACCAAGACCACAATGAACAGCACTGTGAAGCTTAGGTCAAAGGCCACCGTACCCAACCGGAGTGGTGGAATGAAACGGCGGAGGAACTTGAGAGGTGGGTCGGTGACCGTGTACACGGCCTCCGCCAAGACGAGCACGGCCCCGGTGGGCCGCCACTGGTGCGCGAACGCCTGCACCGTCTCAAAGATCATTCTGCCGATCAGCAGAACCAGATAGAGAGAGAGGATGATGACCAAGATCTCGCTAACGATCCCCAAGGTCCGCCCTCGTCTCTGATCCGCTCCGCCGCTTCCGGTCTTGTCTGGACCTGTCCGGCCGGTCACTGTTCATGGTGGAACTCTAGCTCTGGTTGAAGAACCCGCGTTCCGCGATTCGGGCCTTGTCCTCGGCGGTCACCTCGACATTGGCTGGGGACAACAGGAACACCTTGTTGGTAACACGTTCAATGCTGCCATGTAGGCCAAAGACCAGACCTGCCGCGAAATCCACAAGCCTCTTGGCGTCGCTGTCAACCATCTCGGTCAGATTCATGATGACCGGGGTGCCGTCGCGGAAATGCTCCCCGATTGTCCGGGCCTCGTTGTAGGTGCGCGGATGAAGCGTGGTGATGCGCGCCAGATCGGTCGTACGACGCTCGATGACAGCCGTCGCGGGCCTCGGGGCGGGCACCCCGGGATCGGCCTCGTCCTCGCGGTCCTGGACCGCGCCGGGACGCTCCTCCCCCGTCCGCCGCGAGTCGTCGAACTCCTCGTACTCCTCGTCGGAATAGCTGTCGTATCTGTCGTAGCGGTCGTCCTCCACAAGACCGAGGTAGACCGCCATCTTGCGCATCGCGCCGGCCATCGCTGCTTCTTCCTCCGCCTTACTTCGCTTTGCCTGGGGCGGTAGCCGCACCCCCTTGGAGCTCACCACCGATCGACCTCTATCCGGGTACGCGGACGCCAAGGTCCACTTGAAGGGACATTACCTGACCAAGGGCTTCCGGCGACCGAGCAACGCCGTACCGACACGCAGGTGTGTCGCGCCGTTGGCGATGGCCTCCGTCATATCGCCGCTCATCCCCGCCGATATGACGTCCGCCCCCGGGTGGGTCTTCCGTACGGCCTCCGAGATCTCCCTCAGCCGGGCGAAGGCCCGGGACGGGTCCCCGCCCAGCGGCGCGACCGCCATCACCCCGCCCAGCCTCAGCCCGCCGGTCCCGGCGACCGCGTCGGCGAGCGCCGGGACCTCCTCCGGCCGCGCGCCACCGCGTCCGGGATCGCCGTCCAGGGCGACCTGCACCAGGCAGGTGACCTCCCGGCCCGCCCGGACCGCCTCCCGGCCCAGCGCGGACACCAGCCGGAGCCGGTCCACCGAGTGGACGACATCGGCGTAGGAGACCACCGAGCGGACCTTGTTGGTCTGCAACTGGCCGATGAAGTGCCAGGTCAGCCCCAGGTCGGCGCACTCGTGCGCCTTGGCCGAAGCCTCCTGGTCTCGGTTCTCCCCCACGTCGGCCACCCCCAGCTCGGCCAGCAGCCGCACGTCGGAGGCCGGGTAGGTCTTGCTCACCGCGACGAGCGTCAGCTCCTCGCGCCTGCGGCCGGCGGCCCGGCATGCCTCGGCGATGTCCGCCTCGACCCTGGCCAGACCGGCCGCGATCTCTTCACGTCGCGTTGTATCCGTCACTTCTCCGCCGCTCGAACCCCGACAAACCGGCGGAACCCATTCTTCCCTGTCACGGCCGGGCATCCCGCGGGCCCCCCGGCCGTGAGCAAAGTCACTTCAGGAAGTCGGGGACGTCGAGCTCCTCCTCCTGCTCCTCGAAGACCACCGGACGCCGCCGGGCGGTGTCCGGGATCCGCGCGGAGATGGGCGTGGGAGCGGGCGGTTCGGGCGCCGGGCGCGGGATCGACACCGGCGGGGCCGCCGGCTCCTCGGCGCGCGGCGGCTCGGGCTGCTCGACCGGCGCGTGGGCGGGCGCGGCGGGCTGGACCGGGTGGATCTGCTGGGCCGCCGGGGCCGGCACGGGCGGGTGCTCGACCGCCGGGGCGGGCTGCGGCGGGGTCACCGGGCGGACCGGCGCGGGCGGCTGCTCGACCCTGGGCTCGGCCCGGAACTCCGGCCGCGGCTCGGCCTTCACCGTGGGCGCCGCCGGACGGGCCGGCGGAGCCGCCGCGGGAGCCGTGGCCGGACGAGCGGGCGGCTGCTGCTGCGGCCGGGCCGCCTGAGGCACGGCCTTCTTCTCCTCCGCGACGGGCTCGTCGAAGCCGGCCGCGATCACGGTGACGCGGACCTCGTCGCCGAGGGCGTCGTCGATGACCGTACCGAAGATGATGTTGGCGTCCGGTGCCGCCGCGTTGGAGACGAGCTGGGCGGCCTCATTGATCTCGAACAGGCCGAGGTCGGAGCCGCCCGCGATCGACAGCAGCACGCCGTGCGCGCCGTCGATGCTGGCCTCCAGCAGCGGACTGGAGACGGCCATCTCCGCCGCCGCGACCGACCGGTCGTCGCCGCGCGCGTGGCCGATGCCCATGAGCGCCGAGCCCGCGCCGGACATCACCGACTTCACGTCGGCGAAGTCCAGGTTGATCAGACCGGGCGTGGTGATCAGGTCGGTGATGCCCTGGACACCGGAGAGCAGCACCTGGTCGGCCGCCTTGAAGGCGTCCAGCACGCTCACCTGCCGGTCGGAGATCGACAGCAGCCGGTCGTTCGGGATCACGATGAGGGTGTCGACCTCCTCGCGCAGGGTCTCGATGCCCGCCTCGGCCTGCATCGCCCGGCGCCGACCCTCGAAGCTGAACGGCCGGGTGACCACACCGATGGTCAGGGCGCCCAGGGACCGCGCGATGTTGGCCACCACGGGGGCGCCGCCGGTGCCGGTGCCACCGCCCTCACCGGCGGTGACGAAGACCATGTCGGCGCCCTTGAGGACCTCTTCGATCTCCTCGCGGTGGTCCTCGGCCGCCTTGCGCCCGACCTCGGGGTTGGCGCCCGCGCCGAGGCCGCGGGTGAGCTCTCGCCCCACGTCGAGCTTGACGTCGGCGTCACTCATCAGCAGCGCCTGAGCGTCGGTATTGATGGCGATGAACTCGACGCCCTTGAGTCCCTCCTCGATCATCCGGTTGACGGCGTTGACTCCGCCTCCGCCGATTCCTACAACCTTGATGACCGCGAGGTAGTTCTGCGGTGCTGCCACGACGAGGGGCCTTTCCGCTCGTTGACTTGCAATTTCCCGCGGCACGGGGTCCCGTGCCGTCGCTTTCAAAACTCTCACCCTCAAGTTGAGATTTAGATTTATGTCAACCTGAGGAGTGATACGGACAGTAGGAGTTACGCTCCGGGCGGGTCAACTAACCGGGCCCCAAGCGCGCCCGGCGTGTCGCGCGCTGTCCTTTTCCCGGCGCCCACGGCGAGGACGTCACTTCACCGTCACGACCTCGGGTGAGCTCACGTCATAGGTGTCCGCCCGGCTCCTCAGGAGCGTGGCGAGGATCCGCGCCTTGTCCGCGGAACGGTCGCGCCCGCCCCACACCACCGTGCGGCCGTCCTTCAGCCGCAGCGAGACGGTCTCGGGCGAGGGCGCGGCCACCTCCGCGACCCGCCCGGCCAGGCTCTCCGGCAGCGCCCCGACCACGGCCAGCGCCGCGACGGTCGCCGGATCGCCCGCCCCCGGGCGGTCCACCCGCAGCGTCGGAAGGCCCGGCGGCGCGACGTCCCGGACCTCGATCACCACACCGTGGCGGTCCACCAGCGCGGCGCGGTCCCCCTGCGGCACCACCGCCGCCGGCCTGCGCTCCACGACCCTGACCGCCAGCGTGCCCGGCCAGTCGCGGCTGACGGAGACCGACTCGACCCGGCGGATCGCGCCCACCTTCGCCTTGACCTCGGCCACGTCCACGGTGGCGAGCGGCCGGCCGGCGGCCACGCCCGTGGCCCGCCGGATCTCCTCGACCGGCAGGACCGCGTTGCCCGTCACCCGGATCTCCCGCACGCCGAGGACCGGTGAGAAGAACACCAGCCACACGACGCTGCCCACCACGCCCGCGGTGAGCAGTCCGAGGAAGGCCGTGCGCCAGACTCCGCTCAAAGGTCGCTCACCGTTCCCCGCTCGCTCCGCGGGCCGATCGTCCCTCACGGACCACTCCGCTCCCGCATCCGGCTCGCTCCCGGCTCAAAGGTCGCTCACCGTTCCCCGCTCGCTCCGCGGGCCGATCGTCCCTCACGGACCACTCCGCTCCCGCATCCGGCTCGCTCCCGGCTCAAAGGTCGCTCACCGTTCCCCGCTCGCTCCGCGGGCCGATCGTCCCTCACGGACCACTCCGCTCCCGCATCCGGCTCGCTCCCGGCTCAAAGGTCGCTCACCGCTCTCCCCCCTGCCCGGGTCACCGCGTGGCCAGCTCCGCCACGATCCGCGGACCCAGCTCGGTCACGTCGCCCGCCCCCATGGTGAGCACGATGTCGCCGGCCCTGGCCCGCTCCGCCACCAGGGCGGGGACGCTCTCCCGCTGCGGCGCGTAGCTCACCCGGTCCTCCGGGAGCGGCACCTTGCCCGCGACCAGGGCCCCGGAGACGCCCGGCTCGGGGTCCTCCCGCGCACCGTAGACGTCCAGGACGACCACCTCGTCGGCCAGGCCGAGGGCGGCGCCGAACTCGTCGGCGAAGAACCGCGTCCGGGAGTACAGGTGCGGCTGGAAGACCGCGATCACCCTGCCGGAGCCGGAGAAGGACGCCACCACGTCCCGTGCCGCGCGCAGGTCGGCCGCCAGCTCGGTCGGATGGTGGGCGTAGCTGTCGAAGACCGCGACCCCGCCGGCCTCGCCCTTGGCCTCGAACCGGCGCTTGGCCCCGGTGAAGGCGGCCAGGCCGTCGCGGATGTCGCCGAAGGAGATGCCCAGCTCGGCCGCGACGGCGATGACCGAGGCGGCGTTGAGGGCGTTGTGCCGGCCCGGTACGGCCAGCCTGACCCGGCCCAGGCCGCCGGCCGTGAAGGTTACGCCCAGGCCGTCCGGGGTGATGTCGCCCACCCGCAGGTCGGCGTCCTCGGTCTCGCCGTACGTGACGACCTTCAGGCCGCGGGCGCGGGCCACCGGCGCCAGGGCCGCGGAGCCCGGGTCGTCGGCGCAGAGCACCATGGTCCGGCCGACCCGCTCGACGAAGCGGGCGAAGCTGTCGTAGACCGCGCGGGGGTCGCCGTAGTTGTCCAGGTGGTCGGGCTCCACGTTGGTCACCACGGCGATGTCCGGGGCCAGCATCAGGAAGGAGCCGTCGCTCTCGTCGGCCTCGGCGACGAAGACCTCCCCGGCGCCCTCGTCGGCGCCCAGCCCGGTGGTCACCAGCTGCCCGCCGACGCAGTAGGACGGGTCGGCGCCGCACTTCTGCAGCGCCACCGTCAGCATCGACGTGGTGGTGGTCTTGCCGTGGGTGCCCGCCAGGGCGACGCCGGTCCGGCCCGCCATGACCGAGGCCAGCGCGGCGGCCCGCGGGATCACCCGCAGGCCCTGGCGCAGCGCCTCGCCCAGCTCCGGGTTGGAGTCGCGGATCGCAGTGGAGACCACGACCGTGTCGACGTTCTGGACGTGCGAGGCGGCGTGGCCGATGTGGACCCTCGCCCCCAGCCCCCGAAGCTCGTTGACCAGCTCGGAACCGCGGGAGTCACTGCCGGACACCCGCACGCCGCGCTTGAGCAGAATGCGGGCGATGCCGGACATGCCGGCACCGCCGATCCCGATGAAGTGGACCCGCCCCAGGTCTTCGGCCGCGACCGGATCCACCAACTTGACCAGGCTCATCGGCCGCTCACCACTCCCCGACTCCCATTCATCGGTCGTTCACCGTTCCCCGCCCAAAAGTCACTCGCCGCCGCCCGCTCAAGGTCGCTCACCACTCCTCGCTCACTCCGCGGGCCGAGCCGGGTCCGCTCCCCGTCACTCCACGCCCCGCGCGATCCGCAGCACCCGCCGGGCCAGCGCCATGTCGGCGTCCTTGCGGCCCATCCGGGAGGCGGCCTCCGACATGGAGACCACCCGCTCCGGGTCGGACAGCACGGGCAGCACGGTGTGGATGATCCACTCCGCGGTCAGCTCGGCGTCGTCGACCAGAAGGCCGCCCCCCGCCCGCACGATCGGCTCGGCGTTGAGCCGCTGCTCGCCGTTGCCGTGCGGGAGCGGGACGTACACCGCGGGCAGGCCCACCGCGGTCAGCTCGGCACAGGTGATGGCGCCGCCGCGGCACAGCGCGAAGTCGGCGGCGGCGTAGGCGAGGTCCATCCGGTCGACGTACTGCAGCACGACGTACTGGGGGTCGCCGGGCGGCGGCTCCTCCTCCAGCGTGTTGTTCGGGCCGATGATGTGCAGCACCTGGATCCCCGCGCGGCGCAGCACCGGGGCGGCGGCCAGGGCCGCCCGGTTGATCGAGCGCGCCCCCTGGGAGCCGCCGGTGACCAGCAGCGTCGGCAGATCGGCCTCCAGACCGAACCAGGAGCGCGCCTTGTCGCCCATGGACAGCCGGTCCAGCGAGGTGATCTCACGGCGGAGCGGGATCCCGATGTACTCGGCGCCGGACAGCGGCGTGTCCTGCTGGCCGATGAACACGTGGTCGGTCAGCCGCGCGCCCAGCCGGTTGGCCAGGCCGGGCCGCGGGTTGGCCTCGTGCACCACGATCGGCACGCCGCGGCGGCGCGCCCCGAGGTAGGCGGGGGTCGCGACGTAGCCGCCGAACCCGACGAGGACGTCGGCCCCGACCCGCTCCATGATGCCCGCCGCGGCGCCGATCGCGCCCGCCAGGCGGCCGGGCACGGTCAGCAGCTGCGGGGTGAGCGACCGGGGCAGCGGTACGGCGGGCACGAGCTCCAGCTCGTATCCCCGGGCCGGCACCAGCCGCGTCTCCAGGCCGCGTTCGGTGCCGAGGCAGGTGATCCCGATGCCGGGATCGAGTTGGCGCAGCGCGTCGGCCAGGGCCAGCGCCGGTTCGATGTGACCAGCCGTCCCGCCGCCGGCGAGGACCACCCTCATGTCGGTCCCTTCACGTATCGTCTTCCGTTGGCCGGCCGCCGTGTGCGGGCCGGACCACCCAGGCCAAGCCAGCTTAGGCCCCGCGCCGCCGGTCCCGGGCCACGCGCGGCCAGGGCCTCGCGCGCGCCGGGCTCCTGTTTGGCGAAGCTCAGCAGCATCCCGAGGGCGGCGAGCGTGGGCAGCAGGGCCGACCCGCCGTAGGAGACCAGCGGCAGCGGGATGCCGGTGATGGGCACCACGCCGATCACCGCGCCGATGTTGACGATCGCCTGCCCGACGATCCAGGCCACGATGGCGGCGGCGGCGAGCCGGACGAAGGCGTCCTTCACCCGGACGGCCACCCGCAGCCCGGCGTAGCCCAGCAGCCCGAAGAGGGCCACCACCACCAGGGTGCCCATCAGGCCGAGCTCCTCACCGATGATGGAGAAGATGAAGTCGCTCTCGGCGTGCGGGATCCAGCTCCACTTCTGCCGGCTGGAGCCCAGCCCCAGCCCGAACCAGCCGCCGCTGCCCATGGCGATCTGTCCCTGGACGGCCTGGTAGCCGGTGCTCTGCGCGTACTTCCACGGGTCCAGCCACGCCTCGACCCGGCCCAGGCGGTACCCCTCGGTGCTGATCATCACGACGGCCGCCAGCGCCGCGACGGCCAGGATGCCGCCGAACAGCCGCAGCGGTGCCCCGACCACCCACAGCAGGGCCAGGAAGATCATCATCAGCACGAGCGTGGTGCCGAGGTCGCTGCCCAGCATGACCAGCAGGGCCAGGATGACCGCGCCGGGTATGAGCGGGATGAACAGGTGGCGCCACTCCATCGTCCCGGAGCGCGCCCGGCGCGCCAGCAGGTCGGCCCCCCACAGCGCGAACGCGAGCTTGGCCGGCTCCGACGGCTGGATGGTCAGCTCGCCGATGTAGATCCACCGCTGTGCTCCGAGCTCCGACTGGCCGATGAACAGGACCAGGACCAGCCCCAGCACCGCCAGGACCATCAGCGGATAGCCCGCGAGCCGGAAGTACCGGACGGGGAGCCTCGAACAGATCCACATCAGCAGCAGCCCCAGGAGCATCGCGATGAGCTGCCGCCCGAACAGGGCGAACGCCGATCCCCTGGTTTGGAGCGCCTCGATGCTCGACGCCGACAGGACCATCATCAGCCCCAGAGCCATCAGCAGCGCGCTGACGCCTGCGAGCAGGTAGTACGAGAAGAGAGGGCGCCCCAACAGCTCCCTCACCCGCGCAAGCTGCTCCCGGGGAGTGTCAGAGTCCGCCGTTCGATCGGATCTGAAGATCATTCACCGCACCCCACGCAAGGCTAAAGAGATCAAATATCCATATTGACCGGAATGTCCGCGAATGATCCTATGAGTAAGCCAGGATCATGGTCCGAACGGCAGGAGAGCCGGTCGGCCACCGTACCCGGGTCGTCGTCGGCGACCGGTTCGACGGCGACCGCCACGACCCGGCACCCGGTCAGGGCTTCGCCTTCGCCCCGGCCCTGGACCGATACGAGCGGATCGCCATCCGCCGGGCGAGCGTCGCGAGGACCTTGAGGGTGTGGTCTCATGCGCTCTCAGGACCCTCGCGGCCCGTTCAGCCGCTCCAGGACGGCCCTGGCGAACGCGGCCCCGCGGGCGCCGTAGTTCGGGAACATGTCGAGGGAGGCCCCCGCGGGGGCGAGCAGCACGGTGTCCCCGGGGGTGGCTAGCCGGGCGGCTTCGGTGACGACGCGATCCATGACCCCAGTGTCTTGCCCCGCCACCTCCACCACCGGGACATTCTCGGCGTGTCGCGCCAGAGCCTGCCGGATCCGTTCGCGGTCGGCGCCCAGCAGCACCGCGCCGCGCAGCCGCGGCGCGGCCCGCCGTACCAGGTCGTCGACGTCGGCGCCCTTGAGCTGTCCGCCGGCGACCCAGACGATCGAGGGGTAGGCGGCGAGCGAGGCGGCGGCGGCGTGCGGGTTGGTCGCCTTGGAGTCGTCGACGTAGTCGACGCCGTCCACGGTCGCGACGTGCGCGATGCGGTGCGGGTCGGGGACGAAGTCGGCCAGGCCCTGTCGTACGGCCTCCGGGGGCACCCCGTAGGAGCGGGCCATGGTCGCGGCGGCGAGCGCGTTGGCGACGTTGTGCGGCGCGAACGGCCGGATGTCGGCGAAGCCCGCCAGCTCGGCCGCCTCGCGCCGCGGGTCGGCGGTGAACGCCCGGTCCACCAGCAGGTCCTCGACCACGCCGACCTGTCCGGGCCGCGGCACGTCGAGCGTGAAGCCGACGACGCGGGCGGCCCCGCCGGCGTACGGCTCGGCCAGGCGGGCCGGCCACTCGTCGTCGGCGTTGCAGACCACCGTGCCGGCCCGCTCGAAGATCCGCCCCTTGTCCCGGGCGTACGCCTCCAGGGAACCGTGCCAGTCGAGGTGGTCGGGCGCCACGTTGAGCACGGCGGCGGTGTGCGGGGCCAGGCTGGGCGAGCGGTGCAGCTGGAAGCTGGACAGCTCCACGGCCAGCACGTCCCAGGGCCCGCCGACGGCCTCCACGACGGGGGTGCCGACGTTCCCGGCGGCGAGCGCGCGGTGCCCGGCGGCGGCCAGCATGGCTGCGAGCATCCGTACCACGGTGGTCTTGCCGTTGGTGCCGGTCAGCGCGAGCCACGGCGCCGCGCCGGCCGGGCGCAGCCGCCAGCCGAGCTCGACCTCGCTGATCACCTCGATCCCGGCCGCCGCGGCGGCGGCCATCACGGGATGGTGCGGCGGCCAGCCGGTGGTGACGACCAGGGAGGCGCCGGCGGGCACCCCGGCGGGCTCGCCGAACCGGACCTCGACCCCCAGCCCGGCCAGCTCCGCCGCGGCGGCCCTGGCCTGCTCGCCGTCGCGGCCCTCCAGGACGACGACCTTCGCGCCCCGCCCGGCCAGCACGCGGGCGGCGGCGGTCCCGGAGACGCCGAGCCCGGCGACGACGACCGTGCCCCCGGCACCCCCGATGTCCCCGGCGCCCCCGATGCCGGTGGGATCCGCGGCCGTCACGGCTTGGGCATCCATTCGACGTAGAACAGCCCGAGGCCGGCGGCGGCGCACAGGGCGGCGATCAGCCAGAAGCGGACCACGATGGTCGTCTCGGCCCAGCCCGACAACTCGAAGTGGTGCTGGAGCGGCGCCATCCGGAAGACCCGTTTACCGGTCATCTTGAAGAACCCGACCTGGATGATCACCGACATCGTGATGACCACGCACATGCCGGCGAGGATGATGAGCAGGCCCTGGGTGCGGGTGGTGATGGCCAGGCCGGCGATCACGCCGCCCAGGGCCAGCGAGCCGGTGTCGCCCATGAAGATCTTGGCGGGCGGGGCGTTCCACCACAGGAAGCCGACCAGCGCGCCGAGCACGGCGGCGGCGACCACGGCCAGGTCGAGCGGGTCGCGGACCCAGTAACAGTTGGGGCTGAGCTGGACGGTGCAGCTGTTGCGCAGCTGCCAGTTGCCGATCAGCACGTAGGAGGCGAGCACCACGCCGGTCGCGCCGCTGGCCAGGCCGTCGAGGCCGTCGGTGAGGTTCACCGCGTTGGAGAAGCCCACGATCATGATGAGCACCCAGATCGTGAACCCGATGATGCCGATGGAGGGACCGAAGTCCCGCAGGAACGACAGCCGGGTCTCGGCGGGGGTGATGAGGTAGGCGTTGGGGAAGCGGGTCACCAGGACCGCGAAGACCGCGCCGACGATGAGCTGGCCCAGCGCCTTGGCGCCGCTGCGCAGGCCCAGGCTGCGCTGCTTGTAGATCTTGATGAAGTCGTCGAGGAAGCCGACCATGCCCAGGCCGGTCATCAGGAACAGCACCAGCAGCGCCGAGACGGTGGGCTGGGTCCAGGCGACCAGGTGGGCGCAGGCGAACCCGATCAGCGCCGCGATCACGATCACGGTGCCGCCCATGGTGGGGGTGCCGCGCTTGTCGTGGTGGCCGGAGGGTCCCTCCTCCCGGATGCTCTGGCCGTAGCCGCGCCGGGAGAACAGGCGGATCGCCAGCGGCGTGCCGAACATGGACAGCAGCAGGCTGACCGCCGCCGCGATGAGGATCTCCCTCATCGGCGTTCACCCCCGAGCAGGGCCTCGGCCACCCGCTCCAGGCCGGCCACGCGCGAGCCCTTGACCAGCACCACGTCGCCGGGCGCGAGGAGCGCCGAGAGCTCGGCGACGGCCGTCTCGACGTCGGGGACGTGCGTTATCCGGGGGACGTGCCCGCCCGCGGCGCGGGCCTCCGCGGCGGCGGCCTCTGCCCCGGCCAGGACGGGCCCGGCGTCGGCGCCGACGACGAACAGGGCTTCGAGGCCCGCGGCGGCGGCCGTCCGGCCCACGCCCTCGTTCAGCTCGGCGCCGTGCTCGCCCAGCTCGCTCGGGGAGGAGATGACCGCGAGGCGGCGCCGGCCCCCGGCGATGGCCCCGAGGGCGCCGAACGCGGCGCGCATGGACTCGGGGTTGGCGTTGTAGGCGTCGTTGATGACGGTGACGCCGTCCGCCCGGTCGGTGACCTCCATCCGCCAGCGGCTGCGGGGCTCGGCCTCCGACAGCTCCTCGGCGATGGTGGCGACCGGAAGTCCCAGCTCGTAGGCGGCGGCGGCCGCGGCGAGCGCGTTGTCCACGGCGTGCTCGCCGTACAGGCGCAGGGAGACCGGCGCGGCCCCGGAGGGGGTGCGCAGCGTGAAGGAGGCGCGTCCGCGCCCGTCGAGGGTGACGCCCTCGGCCCGCACCGCGGCGGTCTCGCCGCGGCCGTACCAGGTGACCCGGGCGCGGGTCCGGTCGGCCATCGCGGCCACCAGCGGGTCGTCGGCGTTCAGTACGGCGACGCCGTCGGCGGGCAGCGCCTCGACCAGCTCGCCCTTGGCCTTGGCGATGGCGTCCCGGCCGCCGAAGACCCCGATGTGCGCGCTGCCGACGTTGAGGACCACGCCGATCTTCGGCGGGGCGATCCTGGCGAGGTGGGCGATGTGCCCGACCCCCCGGGCACTGAGCTCCAGCACCAGGTAGCGGGTGCTCTCGTCGGCCCGCAGCACCGTCAGGGGGTGGCCGATCTCGTTGTTGTACGAGCCGACCGGCGCGACCGTGGGGCCGATCCGCGCGGTGAGGCGGGCCAGCAGGTCCTTGGTGGTGGTCTTGCCCGCCGAGCCCGTCACACCGATGACCGTGGCCGCCGGCAGCCCGGCGCAGACCGCCGTGGCCAGGTCGGCCAGGGCTCCCACGACGTCGCCGACGATGACCGCGGGGGCCTCGACGGGCCGGGAGGCCAGCACGGCTACGGCGCCCGCCTCCGCGGCGGCCGCGGCGAAGTCGTGCCCGTCGGCCCGCCCGCCCTTGACGGCGACGAACAGCGACCCCGGCTCGACGGCCCGGGAGTCCACGACGACCGGGCCGCGTACGACCGCGCGGGGGTCGGCCATGCCCGCGAGGGCGCCCGAGGTGATCTCGGCGATCCTGCCCAGCGGCAACGGGATCATGATGAGGCTTCCTTACTCTCCATACACGCCTGGCGCCCGGTACGGCTCCGCCGTCTGCCGATCGCGTCGGCCACCACTTGCCTGTCATCGAACGGGAGGACCCGGTCGCCGACGTACTGGCCCTGCTCGTGCCCCTTGCCGGCCACGACGACCACGTCGCCGGGACCCGCGCGGCCGATCGCCAGATCGATGGCCGCGGCCCGGTCCGGCTCAATGATCACATGAGCCCGCTCCTCCGGAGACACGCCGAGGATCCCGTCCATCATCTCGGCCAGGATCCGCAGAGGGTCCTCCGAGCGGGGGTTGTCGCTGGTGAGAATGGCCACATCGGCCAGCCGGGCGGCGGCGGCGCCCATCATGGGGCGTTTGCCGCGGTCGCGGTCGCCGCCGCAGCCCAGCACCACGGTCAGCCGGCCCTCGGTGACCTCGCGCAGCGAGCGCAGCACCGACTCCACGGCCCCGGGCTTGTGGGAGTAGTCCACGATGGCCTCGAAGCCGTCGGCGCCCGGCACCCGCTCCATCCGGCCGGGCACCCCGGCCAGCGTGCCGATCCCGGCCGCGGCGGCGCGCAGCGGCACCCCCGCCTCCACCAGGGCGACGATCGCGCCGAGGGCGTTGGCGACGTTGAACGGGCCGGGCAGCGCCACCGTGGCGTCCTCCTCGACGCCGCCGGGGCCCACCACGCGGAAGGAGCTGCCGTCGCCGCTCAGGCGCACGTCTGTGGCGCGCCAGTCGGCCTCCGCGGCCCCCTGGGCGGAGAAGGTGGTCATCGGGATCTTCGCCGTGCCGAGGAGCTCGCGGCCGTGGGCGTCGTCGATGTTGACGACCCCGGCGCGGCTCATCTCGGGGGTGAACAGCCGGGCCTTGGCGGCGAAGTAGTCGTCGAGGTCGCGGTGGAAGTCGAGGTGGTCCTGCGACAGGTTGGTGAACAGCGCGACGTCGTAGAGGATCCCGTCGACGCGGCCGAGGGCCAGCGCGTGACTGGAGACCTCCATCGCGGCGGCGGTGACGCCCCGCTCGCGCATGAGGGCGAACAGGCCCTGCAGGTCGCTGGCCTCCGGGGTGGTCAGTGTGGACTCGAAGCGCAGGTCGCCGGCGCGGATCTCCACGCCGCCGACGAGGCCGGTGGTGTGCCCGGCGGCCCGCAGCCCGGCCTCCAGCAGGAAGGTGCTGGTGGACTTGCCGCTGGTGCCGGTGACGCCGATGAGCGTGATGGCGGCGGCGGGCGCGCCGTACACCCAGGAGGAGACCTGGCCGAGCACGGCGCGCGGGTCGGGCACGACGAGGACCGGCAGGCCGGTCGCGACCGCCGCCTCCCGGCCCGCCTGGTCGGTCAGGACCGCGGCGGCGCCGGCGGCGAGGGCCTGGGCGCAGAAGTCGGCGCCGTGGGCCGTGGCGCCCGGCAGCGCGACGTAGAGGTCTCCGCGCCGGACCCGGCGGGAGTCGATGGTGACCCCGGACACCGCGGCGAGCGGCGCCCGCGACGTGCCGGAGGGCGCGCCGAGCAGGCTCGCCAGCCCCGACAGCGGCCGGGGCGAACTGGTTGAGGGTCGCATGGACGACGGGGGACGCACGGCGAGAGCGTACCTTCCCTCGTCAGCGGCCGGTGCGGATCGGCACCGAGGCCGACGGCCTGGTCGCGGTGGGCGGGATCTTCTGGCTCTTCAACGCGAACGTCATCACTTTCTTGAATACCGGGGCTGCGACCTCTCCACCGTAGTGGGCTTTCTGAGGATCTTGCACGACCGCCAGGACCACCAGGCGTGGGGCGTCCGCCGGGGCGAAGCCGACGAACGTCGAGGTGTACCCGCAGTATCCCTGGCACTCGGCGTCGTAGCGCATCGCGGTGCCGGTCTTGCCCGCCACCCGGTAGCCGTCGATGGCGGCCAGGTTGCCGGTGCCCTCGGCGCCGACCGCGGCCTCCAGCATCCCGGCGACGTCCCTGGCGGTGCGCTCGCTGATCACCCGGGTCCGCGCGGCGGGCGCGGCCTGGGTGAACGCGCCCCGCTCGTCGGTGGTGCCGGCCACGATCGTCGGGGTGACGCGCACGCCGCCGTTGGCGATGGTCTGGTAGACGCTGGCCGTCTGCAGCGCGGTGACCGAGACGCCCTGGCCGTAGGCGATGGTGCAGCGCTGGCTGCCCGACCAGTTCCGCCAGTCGGGCAGCAGGCCGCCCTCCTCGCGGTACAGGCCGCTGCCCGGCTTGGCGCCGAACCCGAAGCGCCGCATCATCTCGTACAGCCGCTGGTCGCCGATCTTCTGCGCGGCCATGATCGTCCCGACGTTGCTGGAGGTCGCGACCACGCCGGAGAAGGTCAGCCGCTCCACGGGGTGCGGGTGGGAGTCGCGCAGCACCTGGTCGGCGCACCGGATGTTGTCCGGGACCCGCATGGCGGTGTCCGGCCGCAGCGCGCCCGACTCCAGGGCGGCCGCCGCGGTGATGACCTTGTTGGTGCTGCCCGGCTCGAACACGTCGGTCACGGCGCGGTTCACCCAGTTCTCGGGTGAGGTCCGCCGCCAGTCGTTCAGGTCGAGCTCGGGGGCGTTGGCCATGGCGTACACGCGGCCGTCGCGGGCGTCCATCACGATGACGCTGCCGGTGCGGGCGCCGGTGGCCTTCACCTCCTCGGCGATCGCCTGCTGGGCGGCCCACTGGATGTCGCGGTCGATGGTGAGCCGGACGTCCCTGCCCTCGACGGGCGCCTTGACCGTGCTGCGGGTCATCGGGATGCGCTGCCCGGCGCGGCCGGTCTCGATGATCTGCTCGCCGTCGCGGCCGGCGAGCAGGGTGTCGTAGGTGCTCTCCAGCCCGCTCAGGCCGTTCCCGTCGTCGCCGACGAAGCCGAGGAGGGTCCCGGCGAGGTCGCCGCCGGGGTAGTCGCGCACGTACCGGCTCCGGGTGCCGAGTCCTTTGAACTTGAGCTTCGACGCCCCCTGCATGATCCGCCCGGCCACGGACGGCTCCACGGCGGAGGCCAGCTTCTGGTAGCGGCTGCCGGGTACGGCGAGCTTGGTCGCGATGTCCTGCTTGGGCTGGCCCAGCTCCGTGGCGAGGAAGGTGGCCATCTGGTCGCGCACGGCCGGTTTGACCTCGGAGGGGTCGACGTAGACCTCGCGCGCCTCCCGGGTCAGCGCGAGCTCGTGCCCGGCCGCGTCGGTGATGGAGCCGCGACGGGCGGTCAGTTTCTCGCCCTGGACCCGCTGCTTGGCCGCCTCGGCGGCGTAGACCTTGGAGTCGAGGCCCTGGAGCTGGATGAGCCGCCCGGCGAAGATGGACAGCACGAAGGTCATCGCGATCAGGCCGACGCTGATCCGCCGGCCGGGGTTGCCCAGGCGCAGCGTCGCGGGCGGGCGCGCGGGCGGCCTGCCGCCGCCTCCGTTCCCGCCGGTCGCCGGGGCGGGCCGGGGCGGGCGCGCCTGGTCGCCGGCCGGACGGACGCGCGGCCGGCCCGCGGGACCCGCCGGCTCCTCGGGGCGCGGGGAGCGGCCCGGCCTGCGGGGTGCCTCGGGCCCCGGCGGACGACCGGGCCTGCCCGCCGCGCCGGCGGGGCCGGGCCTGCCGGTCGCGGGCCGGCCGGAGGCCGGGTGCTTCGCGGAGGCGGAGGACTTCGGAGGGGCGGGGGCTTCCCGGAGGCCGGACCGGTCCTGGCGGCCGGGGGCTTCGCGGAGGCGGATCCGGGCCGCCCGCCGCGGACGGGGCCGTCCCCGGTGTCGCGGGCGTCCCGGGCCGGCGACCCGGCGCGGGGCCTGCCCGGCGGTACGGCGGAGCCGCCGTTCCGGCCGGCGGAGGCGGATCCGCCCGCGCCGCCGGAGCGGGCGCCCCGGCCCCCGGCTCCCTCCGCGCGGGAGGGCCGCCCGGACGCGGACTCCGGGCGCGGGGAACGGCCGGATGAGCCCTCGGGGCGCGCGGGCTTGCCGGGCGACCGGCCGCGGGAGGACCCGCCCGCCCCGCCGGTCTCCTCGCGGCGCCCGGATCCCCCGGCGCGCCGGGGCCCGCCGGAGCGCCCGGAGGCGTCCGGGCGCCGGCCGGAGCCCTCCGGGGACGGCTGCCCGCCGGCCGGGGAGGACCCTCCCCGGCCGGCGGGGCCTTCCTGCTCGGGGCCGCCCCGGCCGGACGTCCCCTTGGAGGCGTCCGGGCCGCCCGGTCTGCCGGGCCGGCCCGGCCCCTTCGGGACCCGGCGGCCGGATCCTCCGGCGGGGCCGCCGGAGCCGCCGCGGCCCGGGCCGGAGCCCCGCCCGCCGGTCTCCCTCACCTGCCCGTGCCCTCCACCCGCTCGCGCGTGACGGGCGCCTGGCCCTGGCCGGCGGGCCGGCTGTCGATCGTGCGCATGCTGTCCCAGTCGCGGTCCAGGCCCTGCAGCCCGGCTCGCTTGGCGAGCTCTTCGGGCATGCCGAGCCGGGCGTTCTCGTTCTCGCGGTCCGCCTTCTGCAGTTGGAGCCTGCTGATGCCGTCGCGCAGTTCGTTGAGCCGGTAGGAGTCCTGGGCGAGGACGACGTTCAGCAGAAGCAGGCTGACCAGCCCGCCGCAGAGGAGGCCCACCACGAGCAGCACGAAGGGAGCGCGCGGCGGCCTGCCCTGCCGGGGCGGCCGTGCCGTACGGGCGGCGGAGGGCCGGGCGGCGGATCTGCTCGGCGCGGACCTGCTCGGCGCGGACCTGCTCGGCGCGCGCTTGGCGGGCGCGGCCTTGACGGGCGCGGCGGGCTTGACGGGCTTGACGGGCGCGGGCTTGGCGGGCGCGGCGGACCGGCCCTGAGCGGGCTTGGCGGGTTCGACGGGCCGACTCGGGGCGGGCGCGGGCTTGGCGGGCGCGGCGGCCCCGCGTCCCCGCGGCACGGCGCGGGAGACGCGCCCAGGCCGCGCGGCGCGGCCCGGCGCGGCGCGGACGTCTGTGTCACTCCTCGTCAACTGCCTCACGGATCCTCTCTGCAGCCCGGCACCGGGCGGAGGCCGCCCGCGGGTTGCGGGCCACCTCCTCTTCGCTCGGGAGTTCGGCACCCCTCGTCAGCAGCGCGAACCGCGGCTGGTGGGCCGGCAGCGGGACCGGCAGCCCGGGAGGGCTGGTGTCCCTGGTCCGGGCCGCCAGGACCTGCTTGGTCAGCCGGTCCTCAAGGGAGTGGTAGGCGAGCACCACCACGCGCCCGCCAAGCGTCAGGGCGTCGAGCGCCGCGGGGAGCGCACGTTCCAGCGCCGTCAACTCCGCGTTCACCTCGATCCTCAACGCCTGGAATGTTCTCTTGGCCGGGTTGCCCCCGGTCCGTCGCGTGGCGGCGGGGATCGCCGTACGGACGATCTCCGCGAGCCGCTTGGTAGACGTTATGGCCTCGTTGCCCCTTTCTTTGATGATTAGGCGCGCGACACGCGGGGCGAATCGCTCTTCGCCGTAATCCCGCAGGATCCGGATGAGCTCGGCGGCCGGGTACGTGTTGACGACCACCTCGGCCGTCAGCTCCTGGTCGGGGTCCATCCGCATGTCCAGGGGCGCGTCGTAGGAGTAGGCGAAGCCCCGCTCGGCCTCGTCGAGCTGGGGCGAGGAGACGCCCAGGTCGAACAGGACGGCGTCGACCCGGGGCCGGCCCAGCCGGGCCAGCACCTCGGGCAGTTCGTCGGAGACCGCGCGGACCAGGGTGATCCGGTCGGCGTACGGCGCCAGCCGGGCGGTGGAGCGCTCGATGGCGGCGGGGTCGCGGTCGATGCCGACCAGATGCAGCGAGGGGTGGGCGGCCAGCAGCGCCTCGGCGTGGCCGCCGAGGCCGAGATTGGCGTCGACCGCCACCGGGTCCGGACCCGCCAGCGCGGGGGCCAGCAGTTCGAGCACGCGATCGAGCATCACGGGCACGTGGCCGCCCGGAGCCGCGCCCGGGCCCGGAAGATCGGACATGTCGTTGTCAGCGCGCATGAAGCGCAAACCCCCTCTTGCCGCATCGCTCGCGGATGTGCGGCGACGCTCACCGGTGTTCCTGCTGGCCCCCACCACGGGCCGCCCGGCCAGGTCCCCATCCGCACCCGCGTGCCGGCCCGTCACCTGACACCGGGGAAGGTGCATCAGCTGACGGGCGCGTGGTTGCGGGTGGAGACCTCGCCGAACGACTTTCTCACCGATGAGTCGACCGTGGAGTCACAAGATCCCTGGCAGCACCTCCTCCGACAGGTCGGAAAAGGCCTGCTCCTGCTCGGCCAGATAGGCGTCCCAGGCACCCGAGGCCCAGATCTCCAGGCGGGTGTTGGCGCCGATGACCGCGCAGTCGCGGCTCAGGCCGGCGTACTCGCGCAGGGACTGCGGGACGGTGATCCGGCCCTGCTTGTCGGCGACCTCGTCGGACGCGCTGGCGAAGAGGACACGGCTGTAGTCGCGGACCGCCTTGGCGGTCACCGGCGCGGTGCGCAGAGCCTCGGTGATGCGCCTGAACTCCTCTACGGGAAAGACGTAGAGGCAGCGCTCCTGGCCTTTGGTGATCACCAGACCCTCCGCCAGCTCCTCGCGGTACTTCGCCGGCAGGAACAGCCGTCCCTTGTCATCGAGGCGCGGATGGTGAGTGCCGAGGAACACCGGCCCCACCTCCCGTGCCTTGCGGAGGGCAGACCACTTTCGTCCCTGCTCTCCACTGCGCACCACCATACTCCACTTCTCTCCACCGTCAACTGATTCCGCATCTCCCGGCGATCGACTTCGGTGAAGAAATCCCAGGTCAGGAGGGGTGGAGCGGAGTGGAGGGGGTGGGCGGCCCCGGCACGTCACGGGCGTGTCGGGAAGACGACCCATGGCCGAACGATCATGAAATCGGCGGACCGGCGGGGATCCGCCGCGGACCCGGCGCGGCCGAGAGCCCGAAATGAGGTTTCATGCCCACATTGGGTCGCCGGGGAACTTCCGACATCGTAATGTCGGTACCCACAATGAAAAGGGGCGCTAAAAGCCCCGAAATATGACCCCCGGCGCAAAACCGCCGCACCCTCATGGAGGCCTGGTGGCAGTAACCCATGACGTCCCTCCCCGGCTCGACGAGCTGGTGGTCACGGCCCAGCGGATCCACCAGGCGATCGAGTCGGTGATCGAGGGCAAAGGCGACGTCGTCCGCCTCACCCTCACCGTTCTCCTCGCCGAAGGCCATCTGCTCATCGAGGACGTGCCGGGAGTCGGCAAGACCATGCTCGCCAAGGCGTTGGCGCGGTCCATCGACTGCCCGGTGCGCCGGATCCAGTTCACCCCCGACCTGCTGCCCAGCGACATCACCGGCGTCAGCGCCTACAACCAGCAGACCAGGGAGTTCGAGTTCAAGCCCGGACCGGTGTTCGCCAACATCGTGGTGGGCGACGAGATCAACCGGGCCTCGCCGAAGACCCAGTCGGCGCTGCTGGAGTGCATGGAGGAGCGCCAGGTCACCGTGGACGGCTCGACCTACGTGCTGGACGGTCCCTTCATGGTGATCGCCACCCAGAACCCCATCGAGATGGAGGGCACCTATCCCCTTCCCGAGGCGCAGCGCGACCGCTTCACCGCCCGGATCGCGATGGGCTACCCCGAGGCGAGCGCCGAGCTGGAGATGCTCGACGTGCACGGCGCCGCCTCCCCGCTGGACAAGCTGGAGCCGGTGGCGACCACCGCCGAGGTGCGGGCGCTGATCGACGCGGTGCGCGCCGTCTACGTCTCCCAGTCGGTCAAGAAGTACGCCGTCGACCTGGTGACCGCCACCCGCACCTCCCCCGACCTGCGGCTGGGCGCCTCCCCCCGGTCGACCCTGCAGCTGGTCCGGGCCGCCCGGGCGCACGCCGCGCTCTCCGGCCGCGACTACGTCATCCCCGACGACCTCCAGGAGCTGAGCGTCCCCGTGCTCGCTCACCGGCTGCTGCCCAGCGTCGAGGCCCAGGGCCAGCGCCGGATGCCCGAGCAGGTGGTGGCCGAGCTGGTCCGGCGGGTGCCCGTCCCCGAGGCCCCGGCCAAGTGACCTCGGGACTCAGGGCTCTGACGTCGCGCGGCCGGTCGTTCATCGCCTCCGGCCTCGCGGCGATGCTGTGCGCCGTCGCCCTCGGGGAGCAGGACCTGCTCAGGATCGGCGTGCTGATCGCCGCCCTGCCGCTGCTGGCGGCCGTGGTGGTGGCCCGCACCCGCTACCGGCTGAGCTGCGCGCGGCGGCTGGACCCGCCCAGGACCGAGACCGGCACCGACGCCACCGTGACGCTCCGCCTGGAGAACATCACCCGGTTGCCGACCGGCCTGCTGCTGATCGAGGACACCGTCCCCTACGCACTCGGGGCCCGGCCCAGGTTCATCCTGGACCGGGTCGAGTCGCGCGGCATCCGGGAGATCGACTACCGGGTGCGGTCCGACCTGCGCGGCCGCTTCCCCATCGGGCCGCTGACGGTCCGGATCAGCGACCCGTTCGGCCTGGTGGAGCTGACCAGGTCGTTCACCATCAGCGACACCCTCGTGGTGACCCCACGGGTGGTGGCGCTGCCGCACGTCCGCCTCTCCGGCGAGTGGAGCGGCGGGGGCGAGAGCCGTACCAGGAGCGTCGCCGCGGCGGGCGACGACGACGTCGCGCCCCGCGAGTACCGGCAGGGCGACGACCTGCGGCGGGTGCACTGGCGCTCGACCGCCCGGTACGGCGAGCTGATGGTGCGGCGCGAGGAGCAGCAGTGGCAGAGCCGCGGCGCGCTCCTGCTGGACACCCGCAGGTACGCGCACCGCGGCGAGGGCCCCCGCTCGTCGTTCGAGGTGGCGGTCTCGGTCGCGGCGTCCATCGGGGTCCACCTCGCCCGCGAGGGGCTGGGCCTGCGGCTGGTCACCGACCAGGGCGCCCAGCACCTGGACGACGTCGGGGCGAGCTGGTCGCTGCTGGACGCCCTGGCCGTGGTGCGCACCGGCTCCGCCCGCTCGCTGGAGTACGGCGTGGGCGCGCTGCGGCAGGGCGGCGGCGACGGCCTGGTGGTGGCCGTGCTCGGCGGGATCGACGTGGAGCAGGCCGAGGCCCTGGCCCGGCTCAGGCACGGCAACATGACCGGGGTGGCCGTGCTGCTGGACGTGGCCGGGTGGGAGCGCCCGGAGCTCGGTTCGAACGAGGAGTACCGGGCGGCGCAGGCCGTCCTCGCCGGGGCGGGCTGGCGCGTCGTGCGCCTGCCGTCCGGTGTCTCGATCGCCGACGTGTGGCCGGAGGCCGGGCAGCGCGGGCGGTTCGCGACCAGTGGAGGTGCCGCATGAGGCTTCAGGGACGGTTCGCACCCGGCGGAGGCACCGCCGGGGCTTGTCGGGCGGTCCGCGACCGGCGGACGCACCGTATGCGACGGTTCGTAGCCGGTGGAGGCGCCGTATGAGGCTCACCGCCGCGGCGGGCGTGGCCACCGGAGCGGTCGCGATCGCCCTCTACCCCCTGTTCTCCGGCGGCGCCTGGTTCTGGTCGAGCCTCGGGGTCATCCTGGTGGTGACCGGGACCGGCCTGCTGGCCGGCCGCTACACCCTGCCGAACCGGCTGGTGCCGCCGCTCCAGCTGCTGGCCGTCCTGATCTTCCTGACCGCGGCCTTCGCCCGGGAGCAGGCGTGGGGCGTCCTGGTGCCCACCGTCTCGTCCGTGCGCGCGCTGGGCGGGCTGCTGGCCACCGGCTTCACCGACATCCAGCGTTACGCCGCCCCGGTACCGCCGAACCCCGGCATCGTCCTGCTGACCTGCGGCGGCGTCGGCCTGATCGCGATCGTCGTCGATCTGCTGGCGGTCCGGATGCGCCGGGCCGCGCTGGCCGGGCTGCCGCTGCTGACGCTGTTCACCGTCCCGGCGGCGGTGATCGCCGACCCGATCAACTGGCTGGCGTTCATCATCGCGGCCGCCGGCTACCTCGGGCTGCTGGCCGCCGACGGGCGGGAACGGATCAGCCACTGGGGCAAGGCCGTGCTGGTGCGCCGGGCCCCCTCCTTCGTCGCGCCGAGACCGTCCGACGCCGAGGCGGGGACGCTGCGCATGTCGGGCAAGCGCATCGGCTTCGCCGCGGTCGCGCTGGCCGTCCTGGTGCCCGCGTTCCTGCCCGCCCTGGAGCCCGATCCGCTGTTCGGCTTCGGCGTGGGCAACGGCAGGGGGCGGGGCGGCAACTCGATCAGCGTCTCCAACCCGATGGTCAGCATGCGGGGGCTGCTGTCGCTGCCGGACAACTCCACCGTGCTGACCTACACGAGCAGCGACGGCCTGTCCCGCTACCTGCGGACGTACGCCCTGGACATCTTCGACGGCGAGCAGTGGACGATGTCGGATCCGCACGGCCGCCCCGAGGACCGCACCTCGGAGGGACCGCTGCCCGCGCCGCCGGGGCTCGCCCCGGCCACGCCGGTCACCCGCGCCACCACCACGATCGCGGTGAGCGAGGACGTCAGGGGCATG
The DNA here is from genome assembly GCF_050942225.1 of Streptosporangium sandarakinum. NCBI lineage: Bacteria > Bacillati > Actinomycetota > Actinomycetes > Streptosporangiales > Streptosporangiaceae > Streptosporangium > Streptosporangium sandarakinum. The sequence goes on along the minus strand of NZ_CP192034.1, from coordinate 2,609,500 downwards.
AGCTTCCTGCCGCTGCCGTATCCCGCGGGCCGGGTCGACATCGAGGGCGACTGGCGGCCCGACCGGGACACGCTCATGGTGTTCTCCACCAGCGACACCGCCAGGGGGATGACCTACCGGGTCACCACCGCCGAGCCCAACCCCACCGCCGAGGCGCTCAGGGCGGCCGGGCCCCCGCCCGCCTCGGTCGGCGAGCGTTACCTCCGGCTGCCCGCGGACCTGCCGCGGGAGGTCCGCGCGCTGGCCAGGCGGGTCACGAAGGACGACGCGGGCCCGTACGAGAAGGCGGTCCAGCTCCAGGAGTTCTTCACCAAGGAGGGCGGCTTCACCTACAGCCTCGCCACGCGGGGGCACACCGGCTCCGCGCTGGCGGACTTCCTGCTGCGCAGCCGGACCGGTTACTGCGAGCAGTTCGCCGCCTCGATGGCGGTGCTGTCCCGGGTCCTGGGCATCCCCGCCCGGGTCGCCATCGGCTACACCGGCGGCACCAACGTCTCCGGCGTCTGGCAGGTGCGCGCCCACGACTCGCACGCCTGGCCCGAGCTGTACTTCGAGGGGACCGGCTGGCTGCGGTTCGAGCCCACCCCCGCCGGGTCGGCGGGCCAGGGCACCGCGTCGGTGCCCGTCTACACCCGCCCCCAGGTGAACACGGGCGACTCCGACGGGCCGGACTCCACCCCGGAGACGGGTTCGGGCGGCACGGACACGCCGCGCGACCCCTCGGCCCGCTCCCGCGACGACCGGACGCTGCAGCGCGACCTCACCGGGGTGCCGGTCGCGGTGGACGAGGGGGTGCCGGTCGCCGCCTGGATCGGCCTCGGCCTGCTGGCCGTGCTGCTGGTGGCGCTGGTGCCGGCGGCGCTCCGCTGGGAGTTGCGCTCCCGGCGCCGCAGGTCCCTCTCCCGGGACCCGTCCGGGGCGCCCGGCGGCCCGTCCGCGCCGGCGCCCGCCGGGGCGGCGGAGGTCCGGGCCGGCCGCGGCGCGCCGGAGGGGCGGTCTCGGCGGCCTGGGCCGAGCTGGACGACGCCCTGTGCGACTACGGCATGGGCCGGCTGCCGAGCGAGAGCCCCCGCGCGCTGGCCGGGCGGCTGGCCGGGCAGCACGGGTTCGACGCCGACGAGACCGCCGCGCTGACCAGGATCGCCACCCTGGTGGAGCGGATGATGTTCGCCCGGACCCCCGGCGAGACCGGCCCGCTGCGGGAGGACCTGCGTCTGGTACGGCGGGCGCTGGCGGCCCGGGTGACGCGGGGCCGGCGGATCCGCGCGGTGCTGCTGCCGCCGTCCACGCTCCTGCGGATACGCCGGACGGGCGGGCGCCTGCTGGAGGCCACCGAGCGGCTGGAGGGCGCACGGCTGCGGCTGACGGCCAGGCTGGACGGCCTGACCGGCGGGCGGCTGACCGGCCGCGTCTGACCACCGGATCGGAACGGGCCGCCTCCCTGACGGAGGCGGCCCGGACGGACCCTAGCGATCATCGTGCCGGCGGCGCCAGCGTTCCTCCATCCGCTCCATGAAGGTCTGCCGGGGCCCCGGGCGGTGGCCCGCCCGGCCCCTCTGCCGGCCCGGCTTGGCCCCTGGAGCGTCGCCGAAGCCGTTCATCCTCTTCCAGCTGGACAGACCCCAAAGACACGCGGCGAGCATGACCACGAAACCGCCGACACCGATGGGGATCTTGTTGATCACGACGCCGACCATCAGCAGGGCGATGCCGAGGACGAAGCCGATGGAGGCTTTCACCAGGCGGCGCCGGTAATGGCTGCGCGGGTCACTGATCCTGACGGTGTTGGCCCACTTCGGGTCCTCGGCGTAGAGGGCCTGCTCGATCTGGTCGAGCAAGCGCTGCTCGTGCTCAGAGAGCGGCACGGCGCCTCCCAAGGACAGCCCCAGGACGGGGAAGACGGTGACGGACGACACGGGGTGTCCGAACCTCGCGGTCGGTTATCCCCAGAATACGAGGCTGTAGACGTAGACGAAAGAAAACGTCCAACGTAGTCCAAACCGGAGGTGACGTCATAGATCTATTTCATCAAACGGAGGGCGGACAAGAGAAGCCGGGAGCACCACATCTCGTCCGAACCTGCGGGCCGCCCGGTCCATGGCCCGCTCCGCCTCCCGCCAGCCCTTCTCCCGCTCCCCCAGCCCGAGCTGCCGGGGCGTCTCGGCGGCGGGGCGGAGGTTCTCCACCCGCACCCCGACCAGCCGCAGCGGCGTCCGGCCCAGGCCAGAGGCGGTGTACAGCTCGCAGGCGACGGTGTAGAGGTCATGGGCGACGTCGGTGGGCTCCCGCAGGGTCCGCGACCGGGTGATGGTGCTGAAGTCGGCGCGGCGGAGCTTGACGCTGACCGTGCGGCCCACGTGGCCGCCCTCGCGCAGCCGGGCCGCGACCCGCTCCGACAGACGCAGCAGCTCTCGGCGGATCTCCACCGGGTCGCCGACGTCTGTGGCGAACGTCTCCTCGGCGCCGATGCTCTTGTCGGGCACGTCGGCCCGCACCGGGCGCGGATCGCGCCCCCAGGCCAGCTCGGCCAGGTGCGTCCCGACCGCCTGGCCCAGCTCGCGCCGGAGGGCGTCGACCGGGGTGTGGGCGAGGTCGCCGACCGTCTTGATGCCGAGCCGTACCAGGGAGCGCTCGGTGCGCTCGCCGACGCCCCACAGGGCCGCGACGGGCAGGGGGTGGAGGAAGCTGACGACCTCGTCGGCGGGCACCACCAGCAGGCCGTCGGGCTTGCAGTGCTGGGAGGCGAGCTTCGCCACGAACTTGCTGCCGGCCACCCCGACGGAACAGGTGATCCCGTGCTCCCGGACGACCCGCTCGCGGATCGCCGCGGCGATCACGGCGGGGCGGCCGAGCCGCTTGCGGGCCCCGCCGACGTCGAGGAACGCCTCGTCGGAGGCGATCGGCTCCACGTCGGGGGTGATCGAGCGGAAGATCTCCATGACGCCGCGGGAGACCTCCGCGTACTTGTGCCGGCTGGGCGGGATGACCACCGCCCGGGGGCAGAGCCGGCGGGCCCGGGTCATGGGCATCGCCGAGTGCACCCCGAACCGCCTGGCCTCGTACGTCGCGCTGAGCACCACGCCCCGCGCGCCGGGGTCGCCGATGATGACGGGGACGCCGCGCAGCTCGGGGCGCTCGCGCAGTTCGACGCTCGCGTAGAAGGCGTCCATGTCGACGTGCAGGATCGGGCAGCCGGTGTCGTCGGTGCCGAGCGCCGGCCCGGGACGTGGCACCTGCTGTTTCCTCGACACCCCGCCATCCTATGGGAACAGGCGTTCGGCACAACCCTCATCGGTGGCCGAGGACGTGCAGCTGGGTCGCGATGTCCCGGAGCACCGGGTGCGCGGCGGCCGCCTGCTCCAGCGCGACCAGCGCGCGCGCCGCGCCCGGCTCGCCGTCGAGCAGCCGGCTGGGCACCAGGTCGGCGAAGATCCGCACGCCGTGGGCGTCGCCGGGGTGAACCCGGCCCCGGCGAGGAGCCCGGACAGGGCCTCGCGGGTGAAGCGGCGGGGCGTGGGGTCGCGGTCGCCCCAGCGGCCCTCGGGATCGCCCAGGACCTCGCGGGCCTCGTCGAACCGGCCGGCGACCGAACGGTGCAGCGCGGCGGCGACCGGGTTGGCGGCCAGCACGCTGATCACGCCGCCCGCGCGCAGCAGGCCGCCCATGGCGGCCAGCGCCCCAGCCGGGTCCTCGACGTACTCCAGCACGCTGTGGCACAGCACCAGGTCGGCGGAGCCGGCCGGGAGCAGGTCACCGAGGTCGGCGGCGTCGCCCTGCAGGGCGCGCACGCCCACCCCGCCTCCGCGGCGCGCCGCTCCAGGGCCGCCAGCGAGTCGGGGCTGGGGTCGACGACCGTGACGGCGTGCCCCAGCTCGGCCAGCGGTACGGCGAAGCCCCCCGTGCCGCCCCCGGCGTCGACGATGTCGAGCCGGTCCCGGCCGGTGGCGGACGACCGTTCGGCGAGCACCGCCCGCAGGACGTCCCAGACCACGGCGGTGCGGACCGCCGGGGTACCTGACTGCCGTGAAGTGCCTACGGCGCGCAACTTCGGATCGCCTCCCTCTGGCCGGTGACCAGCCCAGCCTACGGCCGCGCCCGCGCGCGGCCCCCGGCGGCCCTCCGGGGAACCGGGGGCGGCGGGGGTCGCAGGGGCCGGCCGGAGCCGGGCCCTACAGCGCCAGGGAGGGCTTGAGCTGCTTGAACCGCGCCATCAGCCCGTTGACGAACTGCGGCGACTCGTCGGTGGACAGCTCCGAGGCCAGACCGACCCACTCGCTGATGACGACGCCCTCGGGGACGTCGGGCATCCACAGCAGCTCGTAGGTGCCGCCGCGCAGCAGGTTGCGGTCGACCGCGGGCATGCGGTCGAGGGTCCAGCCCTCGGAGTACGTGGTGATCAGCTCGTCGATGCGGTCACGGTGACGGCACACGCCCTCGACGATCGCCGCGGTGTACTCGTTGACCGGCGGGTCGGCCCGCTCCAGGCGCTCCGCGAGGATCTTGAGAGGGTCCTCGCCGCGCGCCTCCGACTCGAACAGGATGTCGAGCGCGCGCCTGCGCGCCTTACCGCGTGCCGACATCAGGCGCGGCCGAGGTAATCGCCGGTGCGGGTGTCGACCTTGACCTTCTCGCCGGTCGTGATGAACAGCGGCACCTTGATCTCGGCGCCGGTCTCCAGCTTGGCGGGCTTGGTGCCGCCGGTGGAGCGGTCGCCCTGCAGGCCCGGCTCGGTCTCGGCGATGGTCAGCTCGACCGCCGCCGGGAGCTCGACGTACAGGACGTTGCCCTCGTTGATCGCCACGGTGGCGAGCATGTTCTCCAGCAGGTAGTTCGCGGCGTCGCCGACCGCGACCCTGGAGACGTTGAGCATGTCGTAGGTCTCGGTGTCCATGAACACGAACTCGTCGCCGTCCATGTAGGAGAACTGCATCTCCCGCTTGTCGACGTTGGCCACCTCGACCTTGACGCCCGCGTTGAAGGTCTTGTCCACGACCTTGCCCGACAGGATGTTCTTCAGCTTGGTGCGGACGAACGCACCACCCTTGCCGGGCTTGACGTGCTGGAACTCCACGACGGTCCAGAGCTCGCCGCCATCGAGCTTGAGCACCAGGCCGTTCTTGAGGTCGTTCGTCGTCGCCACTAGTTTCTCCTGCGTACGGCCGCTCTTAAAGGACAAGCAGCTCTTTGGTCGTCCGTGTGAGAAGTTCCGGTCCGTCATCACGTGTCACGAGCGTGTCCTCGATGCGGACGCCGCCCCTGCCAGGTATGTAGACCCCGGGCTCAACGGTGACCGGTACTCGATCCTCTAGTCTAGCGTGCCCGCGCCCTGGCTCGGTCTTCGCGGCGGCCGGGGCCGGAGACAGGAACGGCACCTCGTGGATCTCCAGTCCGACGCCGTGCCCGAGGCCGTGGCCGAAGTGCCCGCCGTGGCCGGCCTCGGCGATGAGGTCGCGGGCGGCGGCGTCCACCTCGCGGGTGGCGGCGCCGGGCCGTACGGCCTCGCGGCCCGCGCGCTGGGCGGCGCGGACCAGGTCGTACAGCTCGCGCTGCCAGCCGGCGGGCTCGCCGATCGCCACCGTCCGGGTCATGTCGGCGTGGTAGCCGCCGTAGCGCGCCCCGAAGTCCATCGTGACGAGGTCGCCGCGGGCGAGGGGCCGGTCCGAGGGCGAGTGGTGCGGGATGGAGCCGTTGGGCCCGCTCGCCACGATCGTGGCGAAGGCGGGCGCGTCGGCGCCCAGGTCCGCCATGAGGCGTTCCAGCGTCCGGGCGACCTCCCGCTCGGTCAGGCCGGGCCGCAGCGTGGGAAGCAGTTCGGCGAACGCCCGGTCGGTCAGCTCGCACGCGGTGCGCAGCAGGCCGATCTCCTCCTCGTCCTTGACCCGGCGCACCGACTCCACCAGGCCGGACAGCCGCAGCAGGTCCCCGCCCAGCGTGAAGTAGACGTCCGCCGTCATCCGGTGGGCCTCGACGGCGAGGCGGCCGGGCGGCGAGCCGTCCAGGGCGGCCGTGGCCAGGGCCCCGGTGACGTCGCGGTCCTCGATCACCTCGACGTCGGGGCAGACCCGCCGGGCGGTCTCGGCGTAGCGGGAGTCGGTGGCGAGCGCGGCGCGGGCGTCGGCCCGGACGAGCAGGGCCGCGTTGGAGCTGTCCAGGCCGGTCAGGTAGCGGACGTTGACGCCGCCGGTGACCAGGATCGCGTCCGCCTCGCAGGCGGGGAGCAGGGCCGCCAGGCGCTCGCGGCGCCGGGCATGGGTGACGGTCATTAAGGCATGGTATTGCCCGTTTCACGATTCTTCCCGTGCCACCCGGCCAGACTTTCCGCGCCACCCGGCCGGGACGGGGCACGCGCCGTACGGATCACGGCGGGCAGGGGCGAGGCGGCCCCCGTACGGGCGCGCCGTACGGATCACCGGCGGGCGGGGCGGGGCGCCCGTACGGGCATCCGGCGCGGAACGCGCGGAGGGCGGGCCCCGGTGGACCGGGACCCGCCCTCAGGCGTGGGGCGTCAGGCCGGAAGCGGCTCGGCTCCGCCGCGGCCGCGGCCGGGAGTGGGGGCGGGAGCGGGCGCCTCGTCCAGCGGCTGCGGCGGGGCGTTGAGGACCGCCTCGTCGAGCCTGCCCTCGGAGCGGGCCACGATGACCGGCACGACCATCTGGCCGGCCACGTTGGTGGCGGTGCGGATCATGTCGAGGATCGGGTCGATCGCCAGCAGCAGGCCGACGCCCTCAAGCGGCAGGCCGAGCGTGCTGAGGGTGAGGGTGAGCATCACGATCGCGCCGGTCAGGCCGGCGGTGGCGGCGGAGCCGACCACGGAGACGAACGCGATCAGCAGGTAGTCGCCCACCCCGAGCGGGACGCCGAACACCTGCGCCACGAAGATCGCGGCCAGGGCCGGGTAGATCGCGGCGCAGCCGTCCATCTTGGTGGTCGCCCCGAACGGCACGGCGAAGGAGGCGTAGTCGCGGTCCACGCCGAGGCGCTCGGTGGTGACGCGCTGGGTGAGCGGCATGGTGCCGACCGAGGAGCGGGAGACGAAGGCCAGCTCGATGGCGGGCCAGGCGTTGCGGTAGAAGGTCAGCGGGCTGACCTTGCCGGCGAGGGCCAGCAGCAGCGGGTAGCTGACGAGCAGGACCAGGGCGCAGCCGATGTAGACGCCCGCGCTGAACTTGGCGAGGGGGGCCAGCAGGTCCCAGCCGTAGGTGGCGATGGACTTGCCGATGAGGCCGGCGGTGCCGATCGGGGCCAGCCGGATGATCCACCACAGGGCCTTCTGGACCAGCTCCAGGACGGACTGGCCGAGGTCGAGGAACGGCTTGGCCTTCTCCCCCACCGCGATGGCGGCGGCGCCGAGGACGGCCCCCAGGAAGACGATCTGCAGGACGTTGACCTCGGTGAAGGAGGTCACGATGTTGGTCGGGATGATGCCGGTCAGGAAGTCGACCCAGGTGCCGGCGCCCTCCAGGTCGGGGGCCTTGGCGCCCGCCGTGGAGATGGTGACGCCCTGTCCCGGGTTGAGCAGCAGCCCGAGGCCGATGCCGAACGCCACGGCGATCAGCGAGCTGCCCAGGAACCACAGCAGCGTCTTGCCGGCCAGCCGGGCGGCGCCGTTGACGTTGCGCAGGTTGGCCACGCTGACGATGACGGCGGTGAAGACCAGCGGCGGGACGGCCAGCTTGAGGAGCTGGACGAAGATCTTGCCGACCTCGGTCAGGGTGGCGGTGAGCCAGGCGACGTCGCCGGCCCGGGCGACGAAGCCGAGGACGATGCCGACGGCCAGACCCAGCAGTAGTTGCAGGGAGAAGGAGAACTTCTTCATGAAGAGACTTTCGGAAAAAGGCACGCCGGAGCGGACACGGTCGTGCCGGTGAGGAAAGGGGGTGATCGAGGGTGGACCGGGGTCAGCGACAGAGACGGCTGCTGGTGCGGCACAGATCGACGTGCAGCCGCTCGACGAGCCACACGATCACCGGAGAGAACCTCACGAGGGGGTAAAACCAGCCGGTTCGCCCCATGATTCCCCCTTTCTCTGTGATCCACCTCACATTTCAGGAAAGATCAGAGGGTTTGTCAATGACCGGCGCGGAACGGCGGGCCCCCGGACGCGAGAAGGGGGCCGGCCTGAGCCGTGCCCCCTTCCGGGAAAAGACGCGCGGGGTCAGGACGCGAGGTCCCTGACCTTCTCGATCAGCCGGACCCGCTCGGCGTGCGTGCGGCCCAGCGGGGCGACGTTGATCGTGGTGACGCCCGAGTCCCGCATCACCGCCAGGCGCTCGCGGACGTGGCTCTCCGGGCCGATCAGCGACATCTGCTCCAGCAGCTCCCCGGGGACGAGCGCGGCGGCCTCGTCCTTCTTGCCGTCGAGGTAGAGGTTCTGGATCTGCTCGGCCTCCTTCTCGTAGCCGTAGCGGCGGGCGAGGTCGTTGTAGAAGTTCTTGCCCTTGGCGCCCATGCCGCCGATGTAGAGGGCGGCCATCGGCCGGCCCAGCTCCAGCCACTCCGACACGTCCTCGCCGATGGCCAGCGGCGCCTGGGCGATGACGTCGAGCTCGCCCAGGGCCGGGTCGCGCCTGGCCTTCCCCGCGGCCAGGGACGCCCCCCAGACGTCGGCGGCCTTCTCCGGCATGTAGAAGATCGGCTCCCAGCCCTCCGCCAGCTCCGCGGCCAGCTCGACGTTCTTGGGCCCGATGGCGGCGATCACGATGGGGATGCGGTCCCGGACCGGACGGTTGATGATCTTCAGTGGCTTGCCCAGGCCGGTGCCCTGGTCCGCGGGCAGCGGGACGTTGTAGTACCTGCCCTCGTAGGTCAGGCGCTCGCGCCTCCAGACCCGGCGGCAGATCTCCACGACCTCGCGGGTACGGCCCAGCGGCGCGGTGTACGGCACGCCGTGGAAGCCCTCGATGACCTGCGGCCCCGAGGCGCCCAGGCCCAGGGTGAAGCGGCCGTCGGAGACGTAGTCCATGCCGGCGGCGGTCATGGCCAGCAGGGTCGGGGTGCGGGAGTAGATCGGCAGGATGCCGGAGGCGATCTGCAGCCGTTCCGTCCTCGCCGCGATGTAGCCCATCTGGCTCACCGCGTCGAAGCTGTACGCCTCGGCCACGAAGACGATGTCGAGCCCCGCCTTCTCGTAGTCGGCCAGTTCGGCCACCGTCTCCTTGAAGCCCCCCGAGTAGTTCAGGGCCATGCCGATGCGCATCGTGAGATCGTCCTTCCGCACGCGTCCGGGTCCGCCCGCGGGCCCCGCCGGCTTACGTGGTCGCCCGGGCGGCCTCGGGAAACCGAATGATGTTCCGCTGCCTTCACAGGACAGGCTATCGACTCACCGGCCGGCCACCAAGCGCCCCCCTTCGCGCCGCGAAGCCGGTAGCGTACGCGTTCCGGGGGCAGTGGAGGATCATGGTCAAGCGGGCGGGGAGCAGCGCAGTGCTCGAGCGGATGATCATCGTGTTGGCGGGGGCGCTGGCCCTGGTCCTCGGCGGCCACGGGCTCCTGCCGGACCTCGGCGGGTTCACACCGGTGCTGGAGAGCGGGCTGCCCTGGCTCGGCGTCGCCGTACCGCTCCTGCTGCTGGGCGCGCTGCCGGCCCGCTCGTGGAAGGCCGTCGCCGCCGCGCTGGTCCCGGCGGCCGTGTGGGGGGTCATGTTCGGCCCCGCCCTGCTGCGCAGGCCGCCCGGCGGGCCGAGCGACCTGTCGGTCGCCACGCTCAACGTGGGGGTGACCAACGCCGCCTCCGGGCGGGCCGTACGGGCGCTGGCCGAGGGCAGGGACCTCGTCGCCGTGCAGGAGCTCACCCCGGGCGGCCCGGCGGCGAAGGCGCTCGGCGAGGCCCTCCCGTACCACTACCAGGTCACGACGGTGGGCCTGTGGAGCCGGTTCCCGATCATCGAGGCTCGCAAGGCGGACATCGGCCTGGCCTGGGCGCGGGCGCTGCGGGCCGTGCTGAGCACCCCCAAGGGCAGGGTTACCGTCTACGTCATGCACCTGGCCTCGGCCCGTCCCGGCGAGACGGCCATGCGCGACAAGAACCTCTCCTACGTCCGGCGGATCATCGACGCCGACACCAGCCGGCGCCTGCTCCTGCTCGGCGACCTCAACACCGCCACCACCGACCGCAACCGCTCCGGCCTGGTGCCCCCGCTGCTGGACGCCCAGCAGGAGGCGGGGTCGGGGCTCGGCTTCACCTGGCCGGCGTCCTTCCCCGTCACCCGGCCCGACCACATCCTCTACCGCGGCCTGGTCGCCACCGGCGCGGCGGTCGAGGAGGCCGCGGGCAGCGACCACCGCGCGGCCGTGGCCACCCTGCGCTTCTAGGTCACCGCTCCCGCAGCGCCGACAGGTCGGCCGGGGTGTCGATGTCGGCCGGGTCGCCCACGTCGTCGCAGGCCACCGCGACGACCAGTTCGGGGTGGGCCCGCAGGAACGGCCGGGCGCCGACGTCGCCGGTCGCCATCGCGGCGACCCTCCCGAAGTGCTCCCTCGCGATCAGCACCGGGTTCCTCGGCGCCCCGCCGTAGGCCGCGACGGCCACCGACGCGCCCTGCCGCGCGGCCCGGATCAGCCGCCGCACCGCCTCCGGGCCGACGAACGGCTGGTCCACCAGGGCGATCACGACCCGCTCGGCGTCGTCCGGCAGCGCGGCCAGGCCGGCGCGCAGGGAGGAGCCCATGCCGGTGCGCCACCGGGGATTGCGCACCGTCACCGCCCCGCGCACCTGTGCGGTCGCGGCCCCGAGCACGACGACCACCGGGTGGCAGCCGCCCTCGCGCAGCGTCCGCACCCCGCGGTCGACCAGCCGCTCGCCCCGGAACTCGACCAGCACCTTGGGCGTGCCGAGCCGCGAGCCCGCCCCGGCGGCCAGCAGCAGCCCGGCGGTGAGCGGCTCGGCGGGTCCGCCCGCCCCGTGGATCCACGGGTCCGGGGGCTCCGGAGTCCCCGGGGCGCCCGGGGTCCCTCGGGTCACCGCCTGACCCCGTCCCCGTGGATGCGCCCGGAGCCGCCGGTGAGCGGCCGTCCCGAACCGCCCCAGCGCAGCTGGACCAGCTCGGCGGCGATGGAGACCGCCGTCTCCTCGGGGGTCCGCGCGCCCAGGTCGAGCCCGATCGGCGAGCGCAGCCGCGCCAGCTCGGCCTCCCCCAGCCCGGCCTGCCGCAGCCGCTCCAGGCGGTCCTCGTGGGTACGGCGCGAGCCCATCGCGCCGACGTAGCCGGCCGGGGTGCGCAGCGCGACCTCCAGCAGCGGCACGTCGAAGCGAGGGTCGTGGGTGAGCACGCAGATCGCGGTGCGCTCGTCCACGGTGATCGAGGTCAGGTAGTCGTGCGGCCACCTGACCACGACCTCGTCGGCGTCGGGGAAGCGCCTGGCCGTGGCGAAGACCGGCCGGGCGTCGCAGACGACCACGTGGTAGCCGAGGAACTTGCCGATCCTGGCCACCGCGGCGGCGAAGTCGATCGCGCCGAAGACCAGCATCCGGGGCGGCGGGGCGAAGGAGTGCACGAAGACCGCCAGGTCGTCGAGCCGCCGCTCGCCGTGCGGGCCGTACCGGCGGATCCCGGTGATCCCCTGGGCGAGCATGCCGCGGGCGTCGTCGTCGACGGCGTCGTCCAGCCGGTCCCCGCCGAGGGAGCCGGAGGCCCGGTCCGGCCAGACGATCCGGCGGGCGCCGGTCCGGCCGGGCCCGGACAGCACGGTCGCCACCGCCACCGGCTCGCGGGCGGACACCGACCCGGCCACCTCCCCCAGCTCGGGGAACGCCTCGCGCGAGACCGGCTCGACGAACACGTCGAGGATGCCCCCGCAGGTCAGACCGGCCGAGAAGGCGTCGTCGTCGCTCACGCCGTACCGCTGCAGAACCGGGACGCCGGAGGCGGCCACCTCGCGGGCCAGCTCGTAGACGGCGCCCTCGACGCAGCCGCCCGAGACGCTGCCCTCGGCCTCCTCGCCGGACACGGCCATGGCGGCGCCCGGCGGGCGGGGCGCGCTGCGGAAGGTGCTCACCACGGTGGCCAGGCCGAACGTCTCACCGGCCGCCCACCACCGCACGATCTGCGACAACACATCACGCATGAGCCCCTCCCAGGAGCGCGGCCAGTTCCTCGAACGCCGCCAGGCTGTGCCCGGCGACGAAGTCGTCGACGTACGGCAGGGCCGCGCGCATCCCGGCGGTGAGCGGCCGGTAGCCCTCCCGCCCCCGGTGCGGGTTGACCCAGATCACCCGGTGCGCCACCCGCGACAGCCGGGCCATCTGCGCGCCCAGCAGCGAGACGTCGCCGCGTTCCCACCCGTCGGAGGCGATGACCACGGTCGCGCCGCGGGCGTCGTTCAGCGCGAGGAGCCGGCGCAGCTCCTCCCCCAGGCGGGTGCCGCCGCTCCAGTCGGGGACGGCGCGGGACACGGCGTCCATCGCGGCGGCCGGGTCACGGCGGCGCAGCTCGGCGGTGACGCGGGTGAGGCGGGTGCCGGCGCTGAACACTTCGGTGGCCCCGGGCTCGGTGGCGACGAGGGCGTGGCCGAAGCGCAGCAGCGTGTCGGCGTAGGGGGTCATGGAGCCGCTGACGTCGATCATCAGCACGACCCGGCGGGGCCTGGTGCGGTGGACGCGGCGGCGCAGCCGGGCGGTCTCCCCGCCGCGCCGCAGGGTCTCGCGGATCGTCGCGGCGGGGTCGAGCCGTCCGCGCCGCGACGGCCGGGACCGCCGCGACCTGCGCCGCTCGCGCCCGGCCCGGAGCAGGGCCAGCAGCCGGTGCACCTCGGCCAGCTCGGCGGCGGTCAGCCTGGCCACGTCCCGGTTGCGCAGCACCTCCAGCTCGCTGGCGCCGGCCGGCCGCGCCGCGGACTCGCGCTCGCCGCCGTCGCCGGACTCGCCGGCGAGGGTGGCGACGTGCCGGGTGACGGTCACCGTCGCGGACCGGGCGGGACCCGCCCGCAGGCCCCCGAAGTAGGCCGCGAACACCCGGTCGTAGCGGGGCAGGTCCTCGGCGGAGGCGCACAGGGTGAGCCGGCCGGCCCAGTAGACGTCCCCGGGCCGGGCGGCGTCCAGGTGGGACAGCGCGCGCAGCAGCCCCTGGGTCCTGGCGTGGTCGGCGGGGACCCCGGCGGCCCGGAGTGTCCGGGCGAAACCGGTCATGACGGCGACCAGGTCGCGGTCGGCCGGATCACGGCCGCCCGGATCACGGCCGCCCGGATCACGGTCGGCCGGATCACGGCCGTCAGCGGCGGAGGTCATCGAACAGCCCGTTCCCGAGCGCGGCCTCGTGGTCCTCCCGGTGCTTGAGCAGGGCGCCGAGCGTGGCGGCGGCCAGGGCGGGGTCGAGGTCGCGGGCGCCGAGGGTCAGCAGGGCCTCGGTCCAGTCGAGGGTCTCGGCGATCCCCGGCGGCTTGACCAGGTCGGCCCCGCGCAGCCGCCCGGCCGCGCGGGCGACCTGCCGCGCGAGCGCCTCGGAGCAGGCGGGCAGGCGGCGCAGCAGGATCTCGACCTCGCGGTCGAAGGAGGGGTGCTCCAGCCAGTGGTAGAGGCAGCGCCGTTTCAGGGCGTCGTGCACCTCGCGGGTGCGGTTGGAGGTCAGCACGACGACCGGGGGGCGCTCGGCGCGGATCGTGCCGAGCTCCGGGACGGAGATCGCGAAGTCGGAGAGCACCTCGAGCAGGATCGCCTCGAACTCCACATCGGCCCGGTCGACCTCGTCGATCAGCAGCACGCTGGGCCAGGTCTCGATCGCCCGCAGCAGCGGCCGGGCGATCAGGAAGCGCCGGTCGTAGACCTCCGTCTCCAGGCGGGCCGGGTCGGCGGCCCCGCCCGCCTCGGCGGCCTTGAGGTGCAGGAGCTGGCGGGCGAAGTCCCAGTCGTAGAGGGCCTGGGGGCCGTCGAGGCCCTCGTAGCACTGCAACCTGATCAGCGGCGCGTCCAGCACGGCGGCCAGGGCCCTGGCCAGCTCGGTCTTGCCGACCCCCGCCGCGCCCTCCAGCAGCAGCGGGCGGCCCATCCGCAGCGCCAGGAAGGCGGCGGTGGCCAGCCCCTCGCCGGCGAGGTACGCCTGCCGGTCGAGCAGCCCGGCCAGCTCGCCGGGCGAGCCGAGGTCTGACACGTCGGTCGTCCGCACCACATCAGGCTACGCCCGCCCACCCGTTTCCAGGGGTTCCGGCGGTGTCCGGTTCCGGCGGTGTCCGGTTCCGGCGGACCAGCCGGTCCCGGCGGCGCTCGACGGCGCTCGACGGCTCCCGGATCCGGCGGCCCCATCGGGTGGACCGGGCCCGAGGCGCTCAGTGACGCTCGGCGGCGTTCAGCGGCGCTCTTCGGTCTCCCCGCGCTCCCGGATGAGCGCCAGCAGCTCGCGGACCTGCCGTACGGTCCGGTCCTTCTCCGAGCCCTGCAGGCCCATGGCGCCGACGGTCGCGCCGTCGGCGAAGTCGATCTTGGCCCAGGGCTCGCTCTCGACCAGCGTCACCCCCAGGACCTCGGGCCACTCGTAGCGGTGCACCCGCAGCGGGTTGACCACGGTGACGCCTTGCTCGTCGGCCTCCACCCGGCACCTCCCGAGCCGGTGAAGCAGCCAGGCGATCACCCCGCCGAGCGCGACCATCGCGATCCGGTCGGCCAGGCCGAACGGCTCGGGGAGCACGAACGCCATCACCAGCGCGCCCAGCATGACCAACCCGGCGAAACCGTAGGCCACGACCCGGCCCTTCTTCGGCCGCCACACGACGGGCAGCGCGGGCGCGGGGACGCTCTCGGGGCTCACTGGATGATCACGATCCTTCGGGAAACCGCCGCTCAGAGCGGTTGTGACGGCAATCACGGCACCTGACGAAATCTATCGCACACCCCCGGCGGCCCGTGCCCGCGGCTCGGCCGGACCGCGCCGCGGCGGACCGGCGGGCGTCTGTACGGCCCGGACGGCCCGGACGGCCCGGACGGCCCGGACGGCACGGACGGCACGGGCCACCGGGCCGCCTGGCCGCGACGGGACCGGCGGGCCGGCCCGCGAACCCCGGGAGCGGGCGGGACGATCCCGGAAGCGGACCCTGGAAGCGGGCCCCGGAAGCGGCCGGGACCCGCGGGGTCCCTAGCGGGCCGCCTCGCCGGGGGCGAGGTCGCGCAGCAGCAGCGCGGTCTCCAGGGCGGCGACGGTGGCCTCGTAGCCCTTGTCCTCCTTGCTGCCCGGCAGCCCGGCGCGGTCGAGCGCCTGCTGGAGGGTTTCGCAGGTCAGCACGCCGTTGCCGACCGGCGTCCGCTCGTCGAGGGAGATCCGGGTCAGGCCGGAGGTCACCGAGTCGCAGACGTAGTCGAAGTGGGCGGTCTCCCCGCGGATCACCGCCCCGAGGGCGACGACCGCGTCGCAGCGGGCGGCCAGCGCCTGGGCCACGACGGGGATCTCCAGCGACCCGGCCACCCGGACCACGGTCTCGGCGGCGCCGCTGTCCCGGGCGGCCTGGACGGCCCGCTCCACGAGCCGGTCGGTGATCTCCGCGTGCCACCGGGCGGCCACGATGCCGACGGTCAGCCCGGCGGCGTCGGCGGCGTCGGCCGGGGGCCTTCCGGTGCCGCTCACGCGTCCTCCCGCCCGCCGCGGACGCCCGGCGCGGCCGGCACGTCCGCCGTGCCCGACGCGCCGGCGGCGCCCGGCACCGCCGCCGCGTCCCACGTGCCCGGCGTGCCCGGCGTGCCCGGCACGTCCGGTGCGCCGGGCGCGGTCCGCCCGCCGATCTCTCGGGTCATCGCCCCTCCCGGTGGTTCCTGTCCGATGTCGTGGCCGAGGCGGTCACGCTTGGCCGTGAGGTACCTCTCGTTGTACGGGTTCATCGCCACCGGCATCGGCTCGCGGCCGAGCACCTTGACGCCGTAGCCGTCCATCCCGCGCAGCTTGGCCGGGTTGTTGGTGAGCAGCCGGACCGACTTCACGCCCAGGTCGGAGAGGATCTGCCCGGCGTTGGAGAACTCGCGGGCGTCCACCGGCAGCCCGAGCTCCAGGTTGGCGTCCACGGTGTCGCTGCCGGTGTCCTGCAGGCTGTAGGCGCGGAGCTTGGCCAGCAGCCCGATGCCGCGCCCCTCGTGGCCGCGCAGGTACACGACCACCCCGCGGCCCTCCTCGGCGATCATCGACATGGCGTTGTCGAGCTGCACCCCGCAGTCGCAGCGCAGCGAGCCGAGCACGTCGCCGGTCAGGCACTCGGAGTGGGCCCGGACCAGGACGTTCTCGCCGTCCTCCAGGTCGCCGTAGACGAGGGCGAGGTGCTCGCCGCCGTCCAGGGCGCTGGAGTAGCCGTAGGCGCGCCACATCCCGTGGCGGTTCGGCAGCCGGGTCTCGGCGACCCGGTTCACCATCCGCTCGGTCCTGCGGCGGAACTCGGCGAGCTGCTCGATGGAGACCAGCGCCAGGTCGTGCTCGTCGCAGAACTCGCGCAGCTCGGGCAGCCGCTTCATGGTGCCGTCGTCGTTGACGACCTCGGCGAGCGCGCCCGCCGGGGTCAGCCCCGCCAGCCTGGCGAGGTCGACGGCCGCCTCGGTGTGGCCGCGCCGCGCCAGCACGCCGCCCTCGCGGTAGCGCAGCGGGAAGACGTGGCCGGGCCGTACCAGCTCGTAGGGCTCGGTCGCCGAGTCGCACAGGGTGCGGATCGTCTTGGCCCGGTCGGCGGCGGAGATGCCGGTGGTCACGCCGTCGCGGGCGTCCACGCTGATCGTGTAGGCGGTGCGCAGCCGCTCGCGGTTGTCGGCCACCATCAGCGGCAGGCCGAGCCGGTCGAGGGCCTCGCCGGGCATCGACACGCAGATCACGCCGCTGGTGTGGCGGATGGTGAAGGCCAGCAGCGAAGGGGTTGCGCGGGCCGCGGCGAAGATGATGTCACCCTCGTTCTCGCGGTTCTCGTCGTCGACGACCACGACGGGGCGGCCGTCGCGGATGTCGTTGATGGCCCGTTCGATCGGGTCGAGCACGGTCACAGCGCCTCCTCGGGGACGAGTGCCGCCCGGGAGGAGCGGTACTCCTTGAGCCAGTTCAGGAGCCCTGCCAGGACGAGCACGAAGAACACCCCGTACACCGCCCCGGACACGACGAGTCCGGACTTGAAGGCCAGCGGCACGCCGACCAGGTCGACGGCCACCCAGACGATCCAGAAGTCGACCAGCGCCCGCCCCTGCGCCCAGGTGGCGACGGCGCTGCCGACGAAGATGTAGGCGTCGGCGGCGACCAGGTAGTAGCCCTCGGGCGGCGGGACGGCCGCGCCCCAGGACAGCTTGGCGACGTAGAAGACGACGCCCACCGCGATCGTGCCGATCAGCAGGGTCGCGATCATCCCGGCGCGTTCGGCGGGCCGTGCGGGCCGCACGGGCAGGCTCCCGCCGTCGCGGATGCCGCGCGACCAGCGCCACCAGCCGTAGATCGCCAGGCCGCCGAACATGACCTGCTTGAGGGCGTTGCCGGTGATGTGCGCGGTGAGGGAGGCGACGAGCAGCAGCACCGCGCCGGTGAGCTGCACCGGCCAGGTCCACAGCGACCTGCGCATCGCCAGCAGCACCGTGGCCAGGGCGGCGACGTTGCCGACCAGGTCGGTCCAGAGCACCTTCGTGCCGAGGACCTCGAATCCCGCCTGCGCCCAGTTCACGCCCGGCCCCCGGGGACGTATCCGGCGGTCAGCTTCTCCACGTGCTTGGCGATGACGTCGGCCTCCAGGTTCACCGGGTCGCCCGGCCGCTTGGCGCCGAGGGTGGTGAGCCGCAGCGTGGTGGGGATCAGGCTGACGGTGAGGCTCTCGCCGTCCACGCCCGCCACGGTCAGGCTGACGCCGTCCACCGCGATCGAGCCCTTCTCGACCACGTAGCGGTTCAGCTCGGCCGGCAGCGAGATCCTGACGACCTCCCAGTGCTCGCCCGGCTCACGTGACAGCAGTGTGCCGGTGCCGTCGACGTGACCCTGGACGATGTGGCCGCCCAGGCGCGCGTCGGCGCGGACGGCCCGTTCCAGGTTGACCGGGGAGCCGGGCCGCAGCGCCCCGAGGGAGCTGCGGTCCAGGGTCTCCTTCATCACGTCGGCGGTGAAGACGTCGCCGTCCACCTCCACCACGGTCAGGCAGACGCCGTTGACGGCGATCGAGTCGCCGTGCCGGGCGTCGGCGGTCACGACCGGGCCGCGGACCGACAGCCGCGCCGCGTCCGGCAGCGGCTCGACCGCGGCGATCTCGCCGAGCTCCTCAACGATTCCGGTGAACATCCGCATCTCCTCGAAGGGGTATCGGCCGGGCGGTGAGCCGCAGGTCCGGGCCGGTGGGGGTGACATCCTCGAACTCCAGCCGGTGGGTGCCGGCGATCGTGGCGACGCCGGCCGGTCCGAGCGCGGCGGCCCCCGCGCCCAGCAGCGCGGGCGCGAGGTAGCCGACGACCCGGTCCACCAGGCCCTCGCGCAGGAACGAGCCCGCGAGCGTGGGCCCGCCCTCCAGCAGCACGCCGACGACCTCCCGGCGGCGCAGCTCGGCGAGCAGCTCCGCCAGGTCGAGGCCGTACGGCTCGCGCCGCGGCAACCGCACCACCTCGGCCCGCCCGGCGATGGCCTTGACCGCGACGGGGTCGGCGTCGGCGGCGACCGCCACCAGGGTGGGCGCCTCGCCGTCCAGGACGCGGGCGCCGGCGGGGGTGCGGGCGGCGGAGTCGACGACCACGCGCAGCGGCTGCCGGGCGGGCGGCCCGCCGGCGGGGCGGGCGGTCAGGAGGGGTCGTCGGCGAGGACGGTGCCGATGCCCGCCACGACCGCGTCGGCCTCGGCGCGCAGGCGGTGCACGTCGGCGCGGGCCTCGGGGGAGGTGATCCACTGGCTGGTGCCGTCGGCGGCGGCCGAGCGGCCGTCCAGCGTCGCGGCGTACTTCCAGGTGACGTGCGGGCGGCCGAGCCGTACGGAGGTCAGCCACTCGGCGTTGCCGCGCTCGGCCTCGGCGGCGAGGACGCCGGTCTCCACCGTCACCCCGTGCCGCCGCAGGCGTTCGGCGCCGCCGGCGGCCTGCGGGTTGGGGTCGCGCACCGCGACGACGACGCGGGCGACGCCCGCCGCCAGCAGCGCGGCGGAGCAGGGCCCGGTGCGCCCGGTGTGGTCGCAGGGTTCGAGGGTGACGTAGGCGGTGCCGCCCCGGGCGCGCTCGCCGGCGGCGCGCAGCGCGACCACCTCGGCGTGGGGGCCGCCGGCGTGGGCGTGGAACCCCTCCCCCGCCACCCGGCCCGAGGCGTCGAGGACGACGCATCCGACCACGGGGTTGGGGCTGGTGGTGCCGTGTCCGCGCGCGGCGAGCTCGATCGCCCGGCGCATGTGCGCCAGATCAGTCACCCGGGTCTCCTCGTCGCCAGTAGCTTTGCCTGCCACGGCGGCCCCGGGGGAGATCACGACGGCACGCGCGCCGCTCGCGGCGGCGGCCCGCACCGTCATCGGCGGAAGGGTGCCCGAAGACACTCCTCCCGCTCGCGCGCTTCCTCCCATCCGGACTTTAACCGTCGGTCCCGGAATTCCACCGGGTCAACCGGTCGATGGATTCGACCGGGTCGCGGACTGTAACCGCCGGTTCGGAGTTTCACCGACCCCGGAGCACGCTGCTCTTGCCTTTCAAGGAACGCCTCGCCGAAGGTCGGCGTCCCCGTACATCAGTGTGCCACGCGCGGCAAACCGCATGGAACACCCCTACCGAATGCCGGAACCCCCTCAAGGGCGGCCCGGACGGCTCAGGCGGCCCGCCCGGCCGTCAGGCGCCGCGCCCGGCGGGCGTCGGGGCTGTAGCGCACCGGGGTGGGGACCAGGCCGATGCCGGTCTGCAGCGCCCGCAGGGTGGCGGTGGCCCACAGGTCGCCGAACGGCGTGCCGGGCAGGCCGTACAGCCTGCGTGCCCAGCGCGGCATGGTGGCGAAGGCCAGCACGGTCAGCGCGGGCAGGACCGGCTTGAACGGCAGGAGGTACGGCGGGAGCGGCGCGCTGATGGACTGGGTGATCGACTGGCGCAGCGGGTGCGGCACCTCGGGGGCGAAGTAGAGGCCGGGACGGCGGGCCTCGATGTAGTCGCGCATCTCGCGGACCGAGCCGGGCACGGCGTCCGGGCTGAGGCCGACGACCTCGGCGGCGCGCCGCTGCTCGGCCACGAACCGGTCGGCCTCGGCGTCGCTCAGCCGCACCCCGGCCCGCCGGGCGACCGACAGGTAGGAGTCGACCTCGCCGACGTGGACCCAGGCCAGCGCGTCGGGGTCGTCGAGGCGGTAGCGCTCCCCGGTGTCGGGGTCGAAGGCCCGGAGCCGGGAGTGGATCTTCCTGACCCTGGCCCCGGCCGCGGCGACCTCGGCGGTCGTGCCGTAGGTCCGTACCCGGACGAACTCGGAGGTGCGCAGGAAGCGCGACCACGCCTCGGCCGGGTCCATCAGCGCGGAGTTCTGCGCGACCCCGCGCATCGCCCTGGGGTGCAGGCCCTGCATCAGCAGCGCCCTGAACCCGCCGACCAGCAGGATCGGCTCGCCCATCACGCGCCAGGTCACCGAGCCCGGTCCGAACAGCCCGTGATCCATGCGTCACCTCCCGTCGTGAACGCGTGGGCACCCCCGGGTGACCGGGGGCGACACGTCTCGGGCCTATGACACAAGCATGACAGAACCCCGGCGGGAGCGGACGGGCCGGCCGGGCGTTCTCTCGGGCCGGGCGTTCTCTCGGGCCGGGCCGATCTCGCCGGTCAGGCGTTCTCGCCGGCCGGGCCGATCTTGCCTGCGACGGAGCGCAGGACGTCCACCGCGTGGGCCGGGTCGTCGGCGCCGTAGACGGCGTTGCCCGCCACGAAGACGTCCGCGCCCGCCTCGGCGCAGCGCTCGATGGTGTGCTCCGACACGCCCCCGTCCACCTGCAGCCAGAGCCGGCCGCCGTGCGCGTCGATCAGCTCGCGGGACCGGCGGATCTTGGGCAGCACCATGTCGAGGAACCTCTGCCCGCCGAAGCCGGGCTCGACCGTCATGAGCAGCAGCATGTCGATCTCACCGAGCAGGTCCTCGTACGGCTCGACGGGGGTGGCCGGGTTCAGCGCGAGGCCCGCGCGCGCCCCGGCGGCGCGGATCTCGCGCAGGGTGCGGACCGGCGCCTTGGCGGCCTCGGCGTGGATCGTCACGCTGCCCGCGCCCGCCTCGGCGTAGGCCGGGGCCCAGCGGTCCGGGTCCTCGATCATGAGGTGACAGTCGAGCGGCAGCGAGGTGGCCTTGAGCAGCGACTCCACGACCGGCAGGCCGAGGGTCAGGTTGGGCACGAAGTGGTTGTCCATGACGTCCACGTGCAGCCAGTCGGCGTTGGGAACCGCCGCGGCCGCCTCGGCGAGACGGGCGAAGTCGGCGGACAGGATGCTGGGTGAGATCTGTACGGCCATGATGCGGCCGAGTCTATTGGGCGGCCCCCGCCGGCCCTCCCCCGGCCGCCCCGGTCACCCCGCCGGCCCTCCCCCGGCCGCCCCGGTCACCCCGCCGGCCCTCCCGATCACTTGACCGGCTCTCCCCGTCGCCTTTCACCGCCCTCCATCGCCTCGCCCCCCTTCACCGCCCGGCGAGCGCCGTTCCCGCGCCGGGCCGCCCCGGACGCCGGACCCCGGAACGTCGTAGATGATCTACGTTCGTGGGTGTTCTAATCTGGAAGCCGATGCCGGAGCCGGTGCTCGCCCCCGCTCCCCGCCGGGCCGCGCGGCTCGCCGGGCGCGCCGGGCTCGCCCTGACCGGCTCCGCCGTCGCGGCCGTGCTGCTCCTCTGCCTGGCGGGTCCCTCGGCCGCGGTGCCCGCCCTCGGCGGCGACGGCCCGCCCTGGTCCTTCTCGGCCGCGCCCGCCGCCACCCCGGTGATCCTGCTGTGCGCCGCGGCGATCGTCGCCGGCGCGCTGGGGACCGGCGCCGGGCTGTACGCGCTGCGCCGGGGCTGGCGTCCCGCGCCGGGCCCGATGCTCGCGGTCTCGGCGGCGGCCGTCCTCGCCCTCGTCCTCGTGCCGCCCGCCGGTTCGACCGACGTGCTCAACTATGCGGTCTACGGGCGCATCGCAGCGCTGGGGCACGACCCGTACGTGACGGCCCCGGCGTGGCTGCACGCCGTGGGCGACCCGGTCGGCGCGTTCGCCCCGCCGGCCTGGCGGAACGCCCCGTCGGTGTACGGGCCGGTGGCCACCTGGGCGCAGCAGGCCGCCTCGTGGCTGGGCGGCGCGTCGATGGCCCGCACGGTCTTCGCCTGGAAGGCGATGGCCGGGCTGGCGTTCCTGCTGTCGGCGCTCCTCCTGGACCGGCTGGCCGGGCCCGGCCGCGCCCGGCGGGTCCGCGCCCACCTGCTGTGGAGCCTCAACCCGCTGATGCTGTGGCACGTGGTGGCCGGCGGCCACGTCGACGGGCTGGGGACGCTCCTGCTGCTCGGGGCCTTCCTCGCCGCCCGCCGTGGCGACCTGGGCACCGGTCCGCGCGGCGGCTCGGGCGGCCGGGGCGGAGCGAGCGGCGGCGTGGGCGGCGGCCTGGTGGCGGGCGTGCTGCTCGGCGCGGCGGCCGCCGTCAAGGCGCCGTTCGCGCTGGCCGGGGCCGGCCTGTTCTGGGCGGCCCGCCGGTCGCCCGCCACGCTGGCGGCCACGGCCGCCGGGACGCTCGCGGCCCTGGCGGCGGCCTATGCCACGCGGGGCCCGGAGGCGCTGGCGAACGTCGCCGGCAAGGTCGCCTCCCGCGCGCTGGCCGACCCGTGGCGGGTGGTCGCGGCGGCGCTCGGCGAGGGGCCGGAGGCCGCCGCGCTGGAGGGGCGGCTCGCCCTCGGCGCGGCCGTCCTGGCCGCCGCGCTGCTGTGCCTCCGGCTGCCCGCCGCGCCGTCCGGACCACTGGCCGGTCCACTGGCCGGACCGCAGGCCGGGCTGCAGGCCGTACGGCCGGCGCTGGCGTGCTGCCTGGGCTGGCTGCTCACCTCGCCGATGCAACACCCCTGGTACGACGCCCTGCTGTTCCCGCTCCTCGCGCTCATGCCCGCCTGCCGCCTGGACGGGCTGATGCTGGTCCGCGGCGTCGTGACGAGCCTCGTCTACCTGCCCGGCGCCGTGGGGCTGCTCGCGCTCCCGCCCGCCCCGCTCGTCCGCTGGGCCGCCGAGGTCTACCGCCCCTGGGTGGCCCCGCTGGCCTCCGACGTCGTCATCGCCTGCGTCGTGGCGCTGGCCCTGGCCGGGCGGCTGGGCGCCCGGCCGCTGCCGCCGGGCCCCGCGCTCCCCGCTGGAGCGGGACGCGCGGATCAGAGGACGAGCTGAACGTCGTACTCCGCCATCCAGGCGGTGGGCGGCAGCAGTCCCTCCAGCTGCGCCCGGACCCCGTCCGGGGCGCCGCCGGGGCCGGCGGGCCTGGCGAGCGCGTCCCGTGCCTTACCTGCGTCGATCAGCGGTGCGGCGGGGATGTCACGGCGGTCGAGCAGCCGGGCCGCGCGCTCGCGCAACGCCGCGTCGTAGCCGGGGTCCTGCGTGGAGGGGTAGGGGCTCTTGCGGCGCTCCAGGACCGAGCGGGGCAGCACGTCGGCCGTGGCGGCGCGCAGCAGGCTCTTCTCCCGTCCGTCGAAGGTCTTCATCGACCAGGGCGTGTTGAAGACGTACTCCACCAGGCGGTGGTCGCAGAACGGCACCCTGACCTCCAGCCCCACGGCCATGCTCATGCGGTCCTTGCGGTCGAGGAGGACCTGCACGAACCGGGTGAGGTGCAGGTGGCAGATCTCCCGCATGCGCCGCTCCAGGCCGCTCTCGCCCGGCAGGCGCGGCGACTCGGCGAGCGCCTGGCGGTAGCTCTCGGCGCGGTAGGCGGGCAGGTCGAGCTTGCGCAGCAGGGAGTCGTCGAGGAGCGCGGCCAGCCCGCCGAACCGCCCGGCCCCCGGCGTCACCAGCCACGGGAAGGTGTCGGCGGCGACCGTCTCCGGGTCGTGGAACCAGCGGTAGCCGCCGAACACCTCGTCGGCGGACTCCCCGGACAGCGCCACGGTGGAGTGCCGGCGGACCGCCGTGAACAGCAGCAGCAGGGAGGCGTCCATGTCCCCGATGCCGACGGGCAGGTCGCGGGCCCGCAGGACCGCGGCGCGCACGGAGTGGTCCATGAGGTCGGCGGAGTCGAGCGTGATGTCGCTGTGGTCGGGGGCGACGTGCCGTACGACGTCGTGGACGTAGGGCGCGTCGGGGGTGTCGCGCATCTCGTCGGGCCGGAAGTTCTCGCTGTAGCCGGCGAAGTCGACGGCGAACGACCGGATGCCGCCCGCGCCGTGCTCCTTCGACGCCTTCGCGGCCAGTGCGGTGATGGCGCTGGAGTCGAGGCCGCCGGACAGCAGGGTGCACAGCGGCACGTCGGAGACGAGCTGGCGCTCGACGATGTCGTCCAGCAGTCCGCGCACGGTCCGGACGGTGGTGTCGAGGTCGTCGGTGTGCTCGCGCGCCTCCAGCCGCCAGTAGCGGCGCCGGGTCAGGCCCCGGCGGCTCACCGTGACGATCTGGCCGGGACGGACCTCGTGCATGCCCCGGTAGATCGCGTGCTCGGGCGTCTTGACGAGTGAGAGCAGCTCGCGCAGGCCGTCGGCGTCGACCGCCGCCGGGCGGGCGAGCGGGTTGGCGAGGATCGCCTTGGGCTCGGAGCCGAACAGCACACCCGCCGGGGTCGGCCGGTAGTACAGCGGTTTGACGCCCATCCGGTCGCGGATCAGCAGCAGCTCCTCGCGGCGGATGTCCCAGATCGCGAAGGCGAACATGCCGTTCAGCCGGGTGACGAAGTCGTCGCCCCACTGGAGGTAGGCGCGCAGCACGACCTCGGTGTCGCTGCGAGTGCGGAAGCGGTGGCCGCGGGCGGCGAGCTCGTCGCGCAGCTCGCGGAAGTTGTAGACCTCTCCGCTGTAGGTGATGGCGGCCAGCGGCCGGCCGTCCTCCTCGGCGGCCATCGGCTGCCGGCCGCCCTCGATGTCGATCACGGCCAGCCGCCGGTGTCCCAGCGCCACGTGCGGGGCCAGCCACAGTCCCTCGTCGTCGGGCCCCCGGCAGGCCATGGTGGCGGTCATGGCCAGGGCGGTGCGACCCGCCTGCCCGAGGTCGCGGTCGAAGTCCACCCAACCGGAGATTCCGCACATTTTCCGCACCTCGTCCCGTCGCCGGTCGTCACGCGCCCGGGACGGCCCGCCGTACCCGCCGCCACGTCGGTGCGGCGGCCGGTGAGCGCCCGCGAACGCGCAAAAGACCATTGGAACCCGGTGAGGCCGTCAGGTCCACAGGGACGCGCCAGCGAGTCCGCGGCGCGGCGGGCCCGCCCGGCCCCCGTCCCGTCTCCCAGCGTACGGTCACCCGCCCCGGGGACGGCCGCCACGCCCGGCGCGCGGCCGGGCCGCCCGGCGGGCCGGGGAGCGGAAGGCGGTTCGGCGGCCGGGCCGCCCGGCGGGCCTGAGAAAGCGGCTCAGCGGCGGCGCAGCAGGGCCAGGAACATCGCGTCGGTGCCGTGCCGGTGCGGCCAGAACTGGGCGTACGGGCCCTCGCCCAGCCCCTCGATCCCGGGGAGGTACGCGCGGGCGTCGAGGGCCTCGACGTCGTCGCGGCGGCGCAGCAGGTCGCCGACCACGGTGGAGGTCTCGGCCAGGTGCGGCGAGCAGGTGACGTAGGCGACGACCCCGCCGGGCCGGACGGCCTCCAGGGCCGAGTCCAGCAGCGCGCGCTGCAGCCGTCCCAGCTCGGGCAGGCTGCGCGGGTCGCGCCGCCAGCGGGCCTCCGGCCGGCGGCGCAGCGCGCCCAGGCCGGTGCAGGGGGCGTCGACCATGACCCGGTCGAACGCCCCGGCCCGCCAGGCGGGGACCGTGCCGTCCGCGGTGATCACCGCCGCCTCGCGGGTGGCCTGCCGGACCAGCCGGGCGCGGTGGTACTGCAGCTCGGCGGCGAGCAGCCGGGCCCCGCCCCCGAAGCCGGCCGGCCCCTCCGGGCCGTCCCCGCCGGCTCCGGTCGCCGTGGTCGCGGGCTCCCCGGCCCCGGCGGCCGTACCGGCTCCGGCGTCGAGGGCGGCCGGGTCGCCGTGCGTGGCGATCGCGTCGAGCAGGCCCGCCTTGCCGCCGGGCCCCGCGCACAGGTCGAGCCAGCGGGTGTCGCGGCCGGGCACCGGGACGCGGGTCAGGGCCAGCGCGACGAGCTGGCTCGCCTCGTCCTGTACGGCGGCGCGCGCCTCGGCCACCGCCGGGACGGAGCCGGGGTCTCCCTCGGGGAGGTGGGCGGCGTAGGGGGAGTACGCGGCGGGCCGGGCGCCGGCCAGGAGCAGTTCCTCGACCGACGCGCGGCCGGGACGGGCGACCAGCGTGACGCGGGGGCGCTCGTTGTCGGCGGCCAGCAGCGCGGCCGTCTCGTCGAAGCCGCCGCCCACGGCGTCGCGCAGCGCGGTGACGATCCACCGGGGGTGGCTGTGGACCACGGCCAGGTGGCCGACCGGGTCGGTCTCCGGATCGGGGGCCACGATCTCCAGCCACTGCTCGCGCGACCGGGTCGCCACCCTGCGCAGCACCGCGTTGGCGTACTTCGACGCGCCCACGCCGACGCGGAGCCGTACCAGGTCGACGGTGGTGCCCACGGCGGCGTGCGGCGGCACCCGGGTGCCGAGGAGCTGGTGGACGCCGAGGCGCAGGGCGTCGAGCAGCGGCGGGTCCACCTCCTCGGGGGCGCGGTCGCTGCAGGCGGCGATGACCTCGTCGTAGGTGCCGAGGCCGCGCAGGGTGCCGTAGGCCAGCTCGGTGGCCAGGCCGGCGTCGCGCCCGGTCAGGCGGCGTTCCCGCAGCAGCGCGGGCATCAGCAGGTTGGCGTAGGCGTCGCGCTCGTCGACGGCGCGCAACAGGTCGTAGGCGGTGTTGCGCGGCTCGTCGCGCACCGGCCGCCGCGAACGGCCGCCGCCCGCGCCCCGGCCGCTCTGGTTGCCCTGGCTGCCGTGGCCGCCCGAACCGCCGTTCCGGCCGGGACCGTGCCCGCCGCGTCCGCCACCACGACCGCCGCCGTGCCCGCCGTTTCCGCCTCGCCCGCCGCCTCCGGCGTTCCCGCCGCGGGACGCGCCGCCGCTCCCCGGCCGCTCACGACGCGCCGCCCATGAGGTCGTCGTCGCCGGGCCGCACGCCGCGGGCCCACTCCAGGGCGCTCATCACGCGCTTGCCCTGCGGCTGCACCTCGCCCAGCTCGACCGGGCAGGTGGCCGTGCCGACCAGCACGGACCTCTTGGACGCCAGGATCCGGCCGGCGGCCGGGGCGTCCGGGCCGGCGGCCTCGGGGGCGGGCCGCACCGGGCCGAGCTTGAGCCGCTGGCCGCGGAACTCCGTCCACGCGCCGGGGACGGGCGTGCAGGCGCGGACCAGCCGGTCGATCCGCATGGCGGGCGCCGACCAGTCGACCCTGGCGTCGTCCACGGTGATCTTCTTGGTGAAGCTCACCCCCTCGGGGGGCTGCGGGACGGCCTCCAGCGTGCCGTCCTCGATCCCGTCCAGGGTGGCGGCGAGCAGCCCGGCGCCGGACTCGGCGAGCCGGGCGAGCAGGGCGCCGCTGGTGTCGGAGGCGCGGATCTCCTCGGTGAGGACGCCGTAGACCGGGCCCGCGTCCATCTCCTTGACGAGCCGGAAGGTGGTCGCGCCGGTGATCTCGTCGCCGTGCAGGATCGCGTGCTGCACCGGGGCGGCGCCCCGCCAGGCGGGCAGCAGCGAGAAGTGCAGGTTGACCCAGCCGTGGCGCGGGACGTCGAGGGTGTCCTGCGGCAGCAGCGCGCCGTAGGCGACCACCGGGCAGCAGTCGGGGGCGATCCGGCGCAGCCGGTCCAGGAACTCCGGGTCGCCCGCCTTCTGCGGCCGGAGGATCTCGATGCCCGACTCCTCCGCCAGCTCCGCGACGGGGCTCGGGTGGACCTTCCGGCCGCGGCCGGACTGGGCGTCCGGCCGGGTGACGACGGCGGCCACCTCGTGGCGTGAGGAGTCGAGCAGGGCCCGCAGCGAGGGCAGGGCGATGTCCGGGGTACCGGCGAAGACCAGGCGCAAGGTTCCTACAGAGCCTTCCCGTGGGTGGTGTGCGGGGAGAACTTGATCGCGGGCGCGGCCACCCCGTTCCACTCGGCCTCGCGGATCGCCTTCATGGCGAGCTTGCGCTGCTTCGCATCCATCCGGTCGATGAACAGGATGCCGTCGAGGTGGTCGGTCTCGTGCTGGAAGCAGCGGGCCATCAGGTCGGTGCCCTCAAGGGTGACGGGCTCGCCGTGCATGTTGAACCCCTTGGCCACGGCCCGGATCGCCCGGGGCGTGGGGAACGACAGACCGGGGAAGGACAGGCAGCCCTCCTCGCCCTCGGTGTCCTGGTCGTCGGACAGGTCGAGGTTGGGGTTGATCAGGTGCCCGAGCTGGTCGTCCACGTAGTAGGTGAAGACGCGCAGCCCGACGCCGATCTGGGGGGCGGCCAGGCCGGCCCCGGGGGCGTCCATCATCGTGTCGGTGAGGTCCTTGACGAGCTTGCGCAGCTCCTTGTCGAAGTCCTTCACCGGCTCCGCTGGGGTGCGCAGCACCGGGTCGCCGAAAAGGCGGATCGACTGAATGGCCAACAGGCTCTCCTCACGCTTTTAAGGGGATTCCCCCAAGTCTAAGGGCCCGGACCGGGTCCACCGGGCCCGTCGGCCCGGCACCGGTCCGGCCGGGAACGCGCCGGGCGGAGGCCCGGCGGCGGGATCGCGTCCCCCGCGGATCGGACCGGCCGGGCACGCACCGGGCCCGCCGTACACGGGGTCTCCCCCGGCCGGGCGGCGGGCGGGTCAGCGCGAGCGGGTCTTCATCGCGGCCTTGCGGGCGGCCTTGGCGACGGCCGGCTCGCCGTGCCGGGCGGCCAGCAGGTCGAGTACGGCGAGCGTCTCGGGGTGGCCGGCACGGGCCATCTCCTCGATCACCCGGACCGGGTCCTCGCCGGGTTCGAGCAGGTCGAACTCGCGCGCCACGTCGGCGGCCCGGCCGGGGCAGGTCATCGCGGCGAGGGTGTCGACGGTGAGCCAGGTGCGGTCGGCGAGCGTGAGGGCGGGCGCGGGCAGGTCGCGGATGTGCAGCCAGGAGGCGGCGTAACGCCACATCGCGGGCTCGGCGAGCGCCTCCCGCAGCGGGGCCTCGGCCTCGGGGCCGAGCTCCTCCAGGATGGAGCCGACGGTGGCGCGCTGGGCGGCCGTGCCGGACGCGGCGATCTTGACCAGCTCCCGGGCCGCGACCTCGGGCGCGCGGGACGCGAGCCACACCGCGACGGCGCTGGGGGCGGCCGAGCGGTCGGTGATCGCCTCGACCAGCTCGGCGGCGTCGAGGCCGGCGAAGACCGCGACCTCGGACGCGGTGGGCGCGTCGTGGCCCTCGCGCAGCAGGTCCTGACGGACGGCCCACATGCCGAGCGGGGTCAGCCGGGGCAGGCCCGCCCCGGAGGTCTCGACGAGCCCGCAGTAGCCCAGCAGCTCCAGTGCCGCCTCCAGCTCACCGGGCAGCGCGGCGGCCAGCGCCCGCATCTCCGCCGGGCGGGCCTGGCAGGCCACCTCGTGGGACTGCAGGATGCCCTTGACGAGCGTGGCGCGGGACAGGCCGTCGTGCACGGCGTACATCGTGGCGAGCATCTCGGCCAGGTGGTCGTCGACCACGGCGGAGCCGGTCAGCGACTCGTCGGCGCGGTCCAGGACGTCCATCACCACGCCGTCCCAGAACTCCAGCAGCGCCGCGGGGGGCAGCGAGGCCGACGGCGCCAGCGGGCCGGGCGACGCCACGCCCCGCATGATGCGGATCATGCGGGTGTTGACCGCGACGACCCACAGCAGGTGCAGCCGCGACGGGCCGGGCAGGCCGAGCTCGGCGCAGGGCAGGAACGGGTCGGGCAGCAGGCCCTCGGGCGTCACCTGGCGGGTGCCGGTCCACGCGGCCAGCCGCCGGGCGTCGCGCACCAGCGGGACCTCCAGGACGGCGGCGGCCAGCTCCCCGTCGGGGGCGAGCCGGACCGGCGGGAAGCTCAGCGCGTCGGGGCCGCAGCCGGGGCAGTCGCAGTCGCCGCCGTCCGCGGCGACCTCGTCGAGGACGGCGGCACGCGCCTCGCGCGACCCCGATCCCAGCTCCTCCACGAGCCTGCGCAGCTCGCCGAGATCGAAGACGTTGCCGGAGTTCCCGCTCTTTGCCACCCGAGCAACTTACTGCACTCGGGCCTCACGGGTGTACGGCTAACCGATGGCGCGGGAGCGCGCCTTGAAAGCGGCCTTGCGGGCGGCCTTGGCGGTCGCCTGGTCCCGCATGGAGCGGCCGAGCAGCTCCAGGACCTCGACGACCTCGGGGTGGTCCACCCGCCACATCTCCTCGATCACGTGGGCCGGCGGGCCTGAGGCCGAGATGTTCTCGGCGAACGCCTCGGGGTCGTCCTCGGCGGCGGAGATGGCCAGGGCGAGCATGTCCACGCTCATCCACAGCGCCTCGTCGGGGGTGAGCGCCGGGGCGGGCAGTCCACGGGCGGAGAGCCAGTGGATGGCGTGCGGGCGCAGCTCGGCCTCGTCCAGACGGCCGCGGACCGCCTCCTCGGCCTCCGGGCCGAGCCGGTCGACGATCGACACCGCGACGCCCCTGACGACCGACTGCGCGCCGGAGGCCGCGTCGAGCAGCTCGGCGGCGGCCTCCAGCGGGGGCCTGCCGCGCAGCCAGCCCTCGATGTCGGCCTCGGCCATCTCCTCGGGGATGCCCGACAGCAGCTCCTCGATGAGCTCGGGGGCGCCGACGGCGACCATGTCGGCCGCCTCGGGCGCCTCGATGCCGAAGTCACCGTACAGCTTCCGCATGCCCCACACGGCCAGCGGGGTCAGCTCCAGGACCTCCGGGGCCTCGCCGTCGTCCTCGCCGTCGCCGTCGGGGTGGTCGTCCACGTCGGCCTCGGCCAGCCCGCAGTAGGCCAGCCGCCGCACGAGCGCGATGAGGTCCACCGGCCCGTCGTCCAGCAGCCCGACCCCCTCCAGGTGCTCGGCGACCGCGGGCAGCGGCACGGGCTCCTGGAGGCGGTACGCCATGTCGAGCAGGGTGTAGATCTCCTCGTCGAGGGCCGGGTGCCCGGTGACGGCGCCGCCGGTGCCGGAGGTCAGCAGGAAGCCCACGACCGCCGCCCAGACGTCGAGCGGGCCGGGCTCGTCTCCGTCGAAGACGGCGGTGCGCTCGACCCGCACCAGGCCCGCGTGGACCGCGAGGTCCCACAGCAGGGCCGGGTCGGCCACCCCGAGCTGGGCGCGGGCCTCGGCGGCGTCGCGGACCCGCAGCCGCCCCTGACGGTCGGCGTGCGGCCCCCGGCCAGCATCCACTGGGCCAGCCGCCGGGCGTCGCGCACCAGGGGCACCCGCAGGGCGTCGGAGGCCAGCTCCTCGCGGGGCGCGAGCCGTACCGGCGGGAGCGGCGGGGAGCAGGCGGGACAGTCGCACGACCCGGCGCCGTGCTCCCCGTCCGGCCCGTCGACCTCGGCCGCCGACGACACCGACACGTCGCCTTGCTCCAGCGAGTCGGCGCCCATGGCGCTGAACAGGCTCTTGGCCATGCCGAACAGGGAGGTGTCGGCGAGCGCCACCGGCATCTCCGGCTCGATCCGGTCGAGGGTGGAGCGCATCCGCGCGGCCATCTTGCCGCCGATCTCCTCGGTGGCGAGCAGGAAGTCGACGAGCGTCCGGGCGGCGGCGACGGTCTCGGCGGCGCTCTCCGGCGGGGCGATGACCTTCCGCGGATAGATGTCGAGCAGCAGTTCCTCGAAAGTGACCGGGGTGAAGTCCCCCAGTTCGTGCACGTTCAGATAGTCGCTCGCGTAGTCGCAGAGCAGCCGGACCTCGTCGACGTCGACGTCGACGCCCCGCGCGCGCCCCCACTCGCGCAGGTCGGCGACGGCCCGATTCACCCATTCGATCGACACAGGGGAAAATTAACGGCTTACCGACGGCACCGCGAATCGGGGAAACACGTCAAATCACATCGAGAGGGTCAATGCACACCCGGACCGGCTCCGGGCTCTTGCGTGCCGAGCGCACTCCGACGGCCCCTTTCAGCGCGGCGGCGAGCGCCGTCCCCGACGCCCACGAGACCCGCACCATGGCGCGTTCCCGCACCTGGTCGCCCCTGTGCGTCTCGACCGGGACGGGTCCCAGGACCTGCGCCCCGTCCGGCAGCGCCACCTCGCCGAGCATCTCCCTGACCGCCGCCGGCGAGCCGGTGAGGGTCGCCATCCGCACCGCCGGGGGGAAACCCAGTTCTGTCCTGTCGGCCAGTTCCCGCTCGGCGTGGGTGATGGGATCCCAGCGCAGCAGCGCCTGCACGGCCGGCACCGCGGAGTCGGCCATGACGACCAGCTCGGCGCGGGGCCGCAGCAGCGCCGCGGCGTTCATCCAGCGGCGCAGCGTCTCCTCGGCGGCCCGCAGGTCGGGCCGGCCGAGCAGGGCCCAGCCGTCCAGCAGCACGGCGGCGGCGTAGCCCTCCTCGGCCACCGGCTCGGCCCCGGGCGTGGCGACCACCAGCGCCCGGCCTGAGCCGATCGTGGTCAGCACGCCGTCCCGGCCGGAGGTCCGCACCGGGACCGAGGGGAAGGCGCGCCCCAGCTCCTCCGCCGTCCGGCGGACCCCGACGACCTGCGCGCGCACCCGGGACGCGCCGCAGGCCTGGCAGCGCCAGTCGCCGGCGATCCGCCCGCACCAGCGGCAGTACGGCACGGCGTGACCCGACCGCAGGGCGAGCGGCCCCGAGCAGTGCCCGCAGCGGGCCTGCGCCCGGCAGTTCAGGCAGGCCAGCGCGGGAAGGTAGCCGCGCCGCGGGACCTGCACCAGCACCGGGCCGCGCTCCAAGCCGGCCCGCAGTGCCCGCCAGGCGAGGCTGGGCAGCCGGGCGGCCCGCGCCGCCTCGTCCCTGGCCAGCTCCGCGTCCTCGCCGGCCGGCCGTACCCAGGGCGCCCTGGCCCGGACCGTCTGGCGGGCGGCGACGAGAGCGCCGGCCCAGCCGGTGGCCAGCAGCCGGGTGGCCTCGGCGGTACGGGCGTACCCGCCGACGAGCAGGCCGGCGCGGCTCTGGTGGGCGCGCAGCGCCAGCACCTCGCGGGCGTGCGGGTACGGCGCGAGCCGCTCGGCGTGCAGGTCGTCGCCGTCGTCCCAGATGACCGCCAGCCCGAGGCCGGCGACCGGAGCGAACGCCGCGCCCCTGGTGCCGACGACGGCGCGCACCCGTCCCCGGGCGACCCGCAGCCACCGGCGGTAGCGCTCGGCGGGCCCCAGGTCGGCGGTGAGGGCGACGTGCGCGCCCGGACCCAGGACGGCCGTCAGCGCCGCGTCGGCCAGCGCCACGTCCTTGCCGTCGGGCACCACCACGAGCGCCCCCGGCCGCCTCGGAGGGTCTCCCGTACCGCGACCGCGACGGCGCGGGGCCACTCGGGGCCGTCGGCGGTGACGCCGGGCAGCGCGGTCCACACGGCGCGCGGCGCGCGTCCCTCGGCCAGGGCCGAAAGGAACGCCTCCCCGTCGGGGTAGTCGGCCCAGGGGCCGGGGCCGCCAGGAGCCGGAAGGGAACCGGGGCCGCCGGACGGGTCGTCGCCCGGGGCGGAACCGGCGGGCGTGTCCTCGGAAGCCGGGCCGTCCGCGGTCGGCGCGGAGCCGGGACCGCCGGGCGTCTCCGGCCGTTCCTCCGCCTCCGCCCGGGCATGGCGCGGGGGCACGGCCAGGCGCAGCACGTCGGCCATGGCCCCGGCGTAGCGGTCGGCCACGGCGCGGGCCAAAGCGGCGATCTCGGGGGTGAGCACCGGCTCCGGGGAGACCACCCGCTCCAGGCGGGCCAGCCTGCCCTGGTGCTCGCTGGCCTCGGTCCGCTCCAGCAGGAGCCCGTCCACGAGCTTGCCCGCGAAGCGGACGCGGACCCGCACGCCCGGCACCGCCTCGGCGTCCATGGCGGCCGGGACGAGATAGTCGAACGGCCGGTCGAGGTGGGGCAACGGGGTGTCCACGGCGACCCTGGCGACCGGCAGCACGGCGGCCGGCTCCGGCACCCCCCTGGCGGTCTCCCCGGCCCGCCGCACCGCACCCGGCGCCGCCTCCCCGGCCCGCCGCACGGCACCCGGCGCCGCCTCCCCGGCCCGCTCCCCGCGCACGGCGTCGAGCGGCAGCAGCGCGCCCTCGTCACAGGAAGGACGGGCGACGGGTGCGGGTCGGGTCTCGGTCACCCACCTGGTCTACCAGACCCGGACGCCCCGCCGGGCACGGGAGAATCACCCCACCCGGCGGCGGACGCCCGGGCCGCGCCGGCGCCGCGCCACCGGGTGGAAGACGCGTGAAGGCCAGTGGGTCACGCCCGACACGGGGCGCGTCCCGGCGACAATCAGGCGGAAGGGGACCCCTCCCAAGCTCCACCCGAACGCTGCGGAAAGCCGGGACACGCGTGGTGCCCCACTGGCCGCGTCCATGATGACGGCCCGGCCGGGCGTTCCGCATCGGTTGATGTGCCTATACGGAGCTCGTCCCCGGCCCTCCCCTAGCCCGTCCCTGGGCGTCCCCGGGCGCCTCCGGCCGTCCTCAGGCGCCCCCGGCCGTTCAGGCCGGCCGCCATACGGTGACCGCGCCGTCACCGGCCTCCGGGCCGGCGGCCGGGTCACCGTACGGTGTCGTCCCCGGAGGCGCGCGCGGGCGGCGGACGGTCGCTCTCGGCCACCCAGGCGGCCACCTGGGTACGGGAGGCCAGCCCACCCTTGGCGAGGATGTTGCGGACGTGGGCGTCCACGGTGCGTTTGGCGATGCCCAGCCGCATGGCGATCTGCGGGTTCGACAGCCCCTCGGTGATCAGCTCGGCCACCTGGAGCTCCCGGGCGCTGAGCGTCCCGGCGACCGCCTGCCTCATCCGCGCCGGCTGGAGGGCCCCGCAGGCCGGCCGCCAGACGCCGCGCGGCTGCCGCGGCGCGGACGGCCGCACCCGGTGCCCCACCGGGCGCTCGGAGTGCTCGGCGGGCTCTGCGGGCCCGGAGTGCCCGGCGGCCTCGGAGTGCTCGGCGGGCTCAAGACGCTCCAGGCGCTTCGGGTGCCCCGGGTGCTCAAGGGTCCCCGAGTACTCGGAGTGCCCGGGGTACTCGGAGCGCCCCGGGTGCTCGGGGTCGAACCGCCGGTAGGGCTCCGGCATCCGGTAGCGGTCCCCCGGCTCGCGCAGCACCACCGACGACTCGACCAGCCCGGTCAGGACCGGCGCCACCCGGTCCGCCCCGAGCGCCGTCGCGCAGGCCCGCTCGGCACCGGCCAGGTCGAAGGGGCCGGGCAGGGCCGCGAGCAGCGGCCACATCGTTCGCTGCTCGGCGTCGCACAGCCGGTGGCTCCACTGCACGGCCGCCCGCAGGTCCCGGTGGCGCGGCAGCACGCTCCTGCTCACCCCGCCCAGCAGGGTGAACCGGTGGCGCAGCTCCTCCAGCAGGTCCCCGGCCGACATCGAGCGCATCCGGGCGGCGGCCAGCTCGACGGCCAGCGGCAGCCCGTCCAGCCGGTCGCAGATCTCGGCGACCGCCGGCGCGGCGGCGGCGGTCAGCGCGAAGCCGGGATCGGCGGCCACCGCCCGGTCCTCGAACAGCCGTACGGCGTCCGCGGGCGGCAGCGGCGACAGTCGCAGCACCCGCTCCCCGGCAGGCCGAGCGGCCTGCGGCTGGTGGCCACCACGGTGACCCCGGGCACGTCGGCCACCAGGGCCCCGGCCAGGCGGGCCGCCTCGCCGAGGACGTGCTCGCATGTGTCGAGGACGATGAGCATCCGCCTGTCACGCGGCCTCGGGGCCGCCGGAGCCGTACCCGCCGGAGCCGGGCTTCCGGGAGCCGCGTCCTCGGTGACCGCGTCCCGTGCCGTGCCCGGCGCGGCGTCTCGGAGCCCGCCACCTCCCGCCTCCGGCTCCACATCCCGCGCCCCGCCCGGCGCCGCGTCCCGTGCCGGGAAGGGCGCGTGCCGCCCCAGCGTCGCGGCGACGGCCGCCGCGGGGTCGTCCGTGCCCGACAGCTCGACCCGCCACACCCCGCCGGGGAACAGGCGGCGCAGGCCGCCGGCCAGGCGCAGCGCGGTGCGGGTCTTGCCCACCCCGGCGGGACCGGTGACGGTCAGGAGCCGCGCGCCGGCCAGCAGGCGCGCGCCGTCGGTCAGTTCCCCGGCCCGTCCCACGAAGCTGGACAGGTCCACCGGGAGGTTCCCCGGCCGTCGTCTCCCCGGCCGTGCCGTCATCGCCGCACCCCCTCTCCGTCCCCGGTCCTCCGGCTCTCGGCTTCTCCGGTGCTCCGGCGGAACAGAACCTAGCAGCCGGCGCTCACGCGTCCCGGCGGCGCCGGGTCGCCCAGGCCGCGACCTGGGCGCGTGCCGAGAAGCCCAGCTTGGCCAGGATGTGCTCGACGTGCGAGTCGACGGTCCGCTGGACGACCATCAGCCGGTGGGCGATCTGCCGGTTGGTCAGCCCGTCGGCGACCAGTTCGGCCACCTCCCGCTCCCTGCGGGTCAGCGGCGCCCAGTCCCCGGCGTCCCGTACGGCCCCGCCCCGCGCGCCCACCGTGTCTCCGGCGTCTCCGACCTCCCCGGCGTCCCCGGCGTCCCCTCCGGGTTCCTCGCCCAGCGCGTAGGCGACCGCCTCCGCGAGGCCCATCCCCGCGCCCTCGCGGGCCGCCCGTTCGGCCTCCCGGGGCGGAAGGCCCCTGTCCACCACCTCGGCCCAGCGGGCGCTGTCGGCCGTCATCACCGGATAGCCCCCCTCCGGCAGCCCCTTGTCGCTCCGGCCGGCCCGCGCCGCGGCGAGCAGCCGCCCCGCCCGGGGCAGGTCTCCGTCGCAGGCCGCGGCGCAGCCCAGCAGCTCCAGGCAGAAGACGATGCCCACCGCGTCCGCCAGCCGCCGCTTGACCCGCAGGGAGTCGCGCGCGTACGCCGCGGCCCGGCCGGCGTCGCCCTCGGCCAGCGCGACCAGGCCCAGGCCGTAGTCGGCGTAGGCGCTCGCCCACTCCTCCCCCAGCTCGGCGCAGATCCGGCGGCACTCCAGGAAGACCTCCCCGGCCCGCGCCGTCTCCCCGCCCCAGGCGAGGCTCGTGCCCAGCTCGATCAGCGCGGGCAGGAACACCTCGGGCACCTCCCCGTCGGGGACGAGCCGCTCGGCCGCCTCGCCCAGCATGCGCTCCGCGCCGCGCGTGTCGCCCTCCAGGAAGGCCACCGTGCCGCTCATCTTGAGATGGACCAGGGGGATCAGGGGGTCTCCGGGCGGGGAGTGCCTGTCGCACTCCTCCAGCAGCGACCGGGCCGGCTCCAGGTCCCCGCGGGCCTCGGCGATGTAGACGAGGGTGAGCGTCCCCCAGGCGCGGGCGTCGTCCCACGGCCCGGGGAGGGCCAGCAGCCGCTCCAGGTGGTGGCGGCCCTCCCGGAGCATCCCGCAGGCCACCCAGAGGTACCACAGCGCGGCGGCCGTCATCAGGCCGATCTCGCGCAGGGCGGCGTCCTCGGCGCACAGGTCCAGGGCCGCCCGCAGGTTGGGCCAGTCCCGCCGGACCCGGATCCACATCCGCAGCTGGTCGCCGTACCGGCCGGCGCGCCGGCCCCGCTGCGCCAGGCCGGCGTAGTACTCCAGGTGGCGGCGGCGCAGCCGTTCCCGGTCGACGCCCCCGGCCGCGACGCCGTACTCGCGGATGATGCCCGGCAGCCGGTAGACGGTGTCCTCCTCCTGCCTGACCGGCACGACGATCGACTTGTCCACCAGCCCCAGCAGTGCCGGGAGCACCCGTTCGGCGGGCAGCTCCCCGTCGGCGCACACCGCCTCGGCCGCGGCCGCGTCGAAGGCGGAGACGAAGACCGGCAGCCGCGCCCACAGCAGCCGCTCGTCGGCGGTGCAGAGCTCGTGGCTCCACTCGACGGTGGCCCCGACGGTCGGGTGCCGCCCGCCTGCCGTACGGCCCGCCAGCAGCCAGAGCCGGTCATCGAGGAAGCGCAGGATCAACCCGAGCGGGATCTCGCGGGCCCGGGCGGCGGCCAGCTCGATGGCCAGCGGGATCCCCTCCAGCCTGACGCAGATCTCGGCGATCCGGGCGGCGTCGGCGTCGGTGGGCGCGTAGCCGGGGTTCGCCGCGGCGACCCGCTGCAGGAACAGCGCGACCGCGTCGTGCCGGGCGAGCGCGGCCAGGGAGGTCCCGGCCCGCGGGCCGGGCAGCGCCATCGGCGGCAGCGCCACGATGTGCTCGCCCGGCACGCCGAGCGGCTGCCTGCTGGTGGCCAGGATCCTCAGCTCGGGGCTGTTCTCCAGCAGGGTCTGCGCCAGCGCCGCGCAGGCGTCCACCAGGTGCTCGCAGGAGTCGAGGACCAGCAGCGCCTGCCGGTCGCCGAGGAGTCCGGCCAGCCCCGGGTCCCCGGGGCCGGCGAGCGTGCCGGTCGGGTCGAGCGCCCGGGCCACGGCCCGTTCCAGGTGGCCGGGGTCGCCGACCCCGGCCAGCTCCACGACGTGGACGCCGTCGGCGAAGGCCCGGCGCACCCCGGAGGCGGCCTCCACCGCCACCCGCGACTTGCCGACGCCCGCCACACCGGTGACGGTGACCAGCCTCGACGCCTGAAGGAGGCGCCTGATCTGGCGGACCTCCTTCTTGCGCCCCACGAAACCTGTGATCTCCGCGGGCGGTTCGCCCGCCCCCGACCGCCCGTCCACGTTCTCCCCCAAGATCCTTCAAGGAGAAACTACTCCCGCCGGTGACCGGTTCGCGATCAAGGTCGCCGGAACGGCGCAGCCCCCGTGAGCCGTCTCACGGGGGCTGCCGGGCGGATGGTCCGCGGCCCGGTCTACAGGCCGGCGGCGGCGCGCAGGGCGTCGGCCCGGTCGGTGGCCTCCCAGGAGAACTCCGGCCGGCCGAAGTGGCCGTAGGCGGAGGTCGCCGAGTAGATCGGGCGCAGCAGGTCGAGGTCACGGATGATCGCGGCCGGGCGCAGGTCGAAGACCTTGAGCACGGCCTCCTGGATCTTCTCGATCGGCGCCTTCTCGGTGCCGAAGGTCTCGACGAAGACGCCGACCGGGTGCGCCTTGCCGATGGCGTAGGCGACCTGGACCTCGGCGCGGTCGGCCAGACCGGCGGCCACGATGTTCTTGGCGACCCACCGCATGGCGTAGGCGGCCGAGCGGTCCACCTTGGACGGGTCCTTGCCGGAGAAGGCGCCGCCGCCGTGGCGGGCCATGCCGCCGTAGGTGTCCACGATGATCTTGCGGCCGGTCAGGCCGGCGTCGCCCATGGGGCCGCCGATCTCGAAGCGGCCGGTGGGGTTGACCAGCAGGCGGTAACCCTCGGTGTCGATGTCCAGGCCGGCGAGCACCGGGTCGACCACGTGCTCCTTGATGTCCGGCGCCAGCATCTCCTTGAGGTCGATCTCGGCCGCGTGCTGCGTGGAGACGACGACGGTGTCGAGGCGGACCGGCTTGTCACCGTCGTACTCGATGGTGACCTGGGTCTTGCCGTCCGGGCGGAGGTAGGGGACGGTGCCGTTCTTGCGGACCTGGGACAGGCGCTCGGACAGGCGGTGGGCGAGGGTGATCGGCAGCGGCATCAGCTCGGGGGTCTCCCGGCAGGCGTAGCCGAACATCAGGCCCTGGTCCCCGGCTCCCTGGCGGTCCAGCTCGTCGCCGGCCTCGCCCTCGCGGGCCTCGTAGGCGTCGTCGACGCCCTGGGCGATGTCGGGCGACTGGGCCCCGATGGACACCGAGACGCCGCAGGAGGCGCCGTCGAAGCCCTTGTGGGAGGCGTCGTAGCCGATGTCGAGGATCTTCTCCCGGATGAGACCGGGGATGTCGACGTAGGTCTCCGTCGTCACCTCTCCGGCGACGTGGACCTGGCCGGTGGTGATCAGCGTCTCGACCGCGACACGGCTCCTGGGGTCACCCTTGAGCATGGCGTCGAGAATCGCGTCACTGATCTGGTCGGCGATCTTGTCCGGGTGGCCCTCTGTGACCGACTCGGAGGTGAACAGGCGACGGGACAAGTCAGTGGCTCCTCATGCAGCGGCTGCTGGCGTTCAGGGCTCTGGCATCGGCACGACGCCAGTAGCGCTTCGCCGAAGTCTAGCCCCACCTGTGACGGCGCCGCGAAACCATCACGTTCGTATCATCTCGTGTCGGGCCCGGCTCAGCACCTCGTATCGTGCCTCGCGGGCTCATGGCGACGCTGCGCGTCGCGGCTCGGGGGCTCAGACCCGATGTCTTCCCTCGTCACTTCGTCGCTCCGCTCCTGCGTTCCTCAGTCCAGACACCGGCGCCCCCTCGCACAGGCTCATGGCGACGCTGCGCGTCGCGGCTCGGGGGCTGGAGCCCGGTGTCTTCCCTCGTCGTTCGCTCGCTGCGCTCGCTCACTCCTCGGTCCAGACACCGGCGCCCCCTCGGGGCGGGTCAGAGGTCGGGGAGCGGGTCCGGGGGCAGTGTCTCGGGTGCGAAGACCTCGGCGTCCGCGGCGGCGACCACCGCCGCGTACTCCTCCTCGATCTCGAAGACCATGCCGCCCAGCGCGATGGCCGCGCCCACCGAGAACTCGACCGGCCCCAGGCGGGTACGGCGCGCGTGCGTGGCGTACACCGAGGTCGGCATGTTCTGGTCGAAGAACCGGGTGGACAGCACGAAGATCGACCGGCTGGAGACCACGATCAGGAACGTGGCCATCCCCGGCGAGCCCACCGACAGGGCGGGCAGGACGTAGCGGATGTCCTCACCGGGGGGCAGCAGGGCGCGGCACCGGGCCCGGACGGCGGCGGACACCGGCATGGTCGACTCCTCCCCGCCGGACGCGTTCCACGACCTTCCGGACGCAGTATCCGCCGGGAGGGCGGCCCCGGCAAGCACCGGCGGGCGGCCGGTCAGGCCAGGCGTTCGGCGACGAGGTCCCAGACCACGTCGGCGAGGTCCTCCTTGGGGCCGCGGGGCACCTCCGCCCGCTCCCCGTCCGCGCCCAGCACCACGGCCGCGTTGTCCGGGGTGCCGAAGGCCAGGCCCGCGCCCACCTGGTTGACGACGAGCAGGTCGCAGCCCTTGCGGGCGAGCTTGGCCTGGCCGTTGGCCAGGACGTCGTCGGTCTCGGCGGCGAAGCCCACGATGACCCGCGGGTACGGCTTGAGCCCCTCGCGGCGGCGCTCCCCCAGCTCGGCGAGGATGTCGGGGTTCTCGACCAGGTGGACCGGCTCGGGCCCGGCCGAGGTCTTCTTGATCTTCGAGTCTTGCGGCGCGACGGGCCGGAAGTCGGCCACGGCGGCGGCCATGACGACCGCGTCGGCGTCCTCCAGCGCCGCCAGGACGGCCTCGCGCAGCTCCAGGGCCGACTCCACCCGGACCACCGTCGCCCCGGCCGGGTCGGGCAGTGAGACGTTGGCGGCCACCAGGGTGACCTCCGCCCCGCGGGCGACGGCCGTGCGGGCCAGGGCGTACCCCTGCAGGCCCGAGGAGCGGTTGCCGATGAAGCGGACCGGGTCGATGGCCTCGCGGGTGCCGCCGGCGGAGATCACCAGGCGGCGGCCGGCCAGGTCGGCGCCGCGCCCGCGCAGCGCCCGGCGGCAGACCTCGAAGATCTCGCGGGGGTCGGGCAGCCGGCCGCGGCCGGTGTCGGCGCCGGTCAGGCGGCCCACGGCGGGGTCGATGACGATCGCGCCGCGCTCGCGGAGCGTGGCGACGTTGGCCCTGGTCGCCGGGTGCTCCCACATCTCGGTGTGCATCGCGGGGGCGAACACCACCGGGCACCGCGCGGTGAGCAGGGTGTTGGTCAGCAGGTCGCCGGCCAGCCCGTGGGCGGCGCGGGCGAGCACGTCGGCGGTGGCGGGCGCCACCACCACCAGGTCGGCGCCCTGGCCGATCCGGACGTGCGGGACCTCGTGCACCGAGTCCCAGACGTCGGTGGCGACCGGGTTGCCGGACAGCGCGGCCCAGGTGGGCTCGCCGACGAATTTCAGGGCCTCGCGGGTCGGGACGACCCGGACGTCGTGGCCGGACTCGGTGAACAGGCGCAGCAGCTCGCACGCCTTGTAGGCGGCGATGCCCGCGCTGACGCCGAGGACGACGGAGGGGCGGGGCGACCGGCCCTCCGCGCGCGCCGCGGCGTCCGCGGGGACGCCGTGCCGGTCGCCGGCCGGATCGCCGATCGGGCCCTCGTCCGGCGCGGCCGGGCGGCCCGCCGTCACGCCCTCGCCAGACGTCATCGGTGCGACTAGCCCTCGATCGGCTCGGCGGTGA
Source organism: Streptosporangium sandarakinum (assembly GCF_050942225.1). Taxonomy (NCBI): domain Bacteria; kingdom Bacillati; phylum Actinomycetota; class Actinomycetes; order Streptosporangiales; family Streptosporangiaceae; genus Streptosporangium; species Streptosporangium sandarakinum. The sequence continues at coordinate 2,567,325 of NZ_CP192034.1, read as the reverse complement.
GCAGGCCCTCGCTGACCTCGCGCAGCGCGATGGACAGCGGCTTCTCCTGCGCGTGGGTCTCGACCAGCGGGCCGACGTACTCGAGCAGGCCCTCGCCGAGCTGCGAGTAGTAGGCGTTGATCTGCCGCGCCCGCTTCGAACCGAAGATCACGAGGCTGTACTTGCTGTCGACGATGTCCAGCAGCGCGTCGATCGACGGGTTGGTGATGCCTTCGGAATAGGAGGAGGCGTTGGTAGCCACGTGTGATTTCCCCTAGCTAGGTGAACGGCCGGGGCGCGAGGCCTCGGGAGCATCAGCCATCAAGGCTATCAGCCGGTGGCATACATCCTGGACGGACGTGTTGACAAGGGTCAGGTCGAATTCGCGCTCGGCCGCCATCTCGACGCGGCCGGCCGCGAGGCGCCGCTCGATGACGTCCTCGGGTTCGGTGCCCCTGCCGCGCAGGCGCTTCTCCAGCTCCTCCCAGGTCGGGGGGGCCAGGAAGACCAGGAGGGCCTCGGGCATGGTCGCGCGCACCTGCCGCGCGCCCTGCAGGTCGATCTCCAGTACGGCGGGCACCCCGGCGGCGAGCTTCTCCAGCACCGGGCCGCGCGGCGTGCCGTACCGGTTGCCGGCGAACTCGGCCCACTCCAGCAGTTCGCCGGAGGCGACGAGGCGGTCGAACTCCTCGTCGTCGGCGAAGAAGTACTCCACGCCGTGGGTCTCGCCCGGACGGGGCTTCCTGGTGGTCACCGAGACCGACAGCCACACCTCGGGGTGTGCCCGCCGGAGCTCGGCGACGACCGTGGACTTGCCGACGCCCGACGGCCCCGAGAGGACCGTCAGGCGCCTGCCAGCCGGGCCGGGGAGGACTCGCGCCCGCCCCCGGCCCGCGGCCGAGGAGGTGGAGCCGCCGGACCCGCTTTCAGCGGCTTTCCCCGAGGCAGGGCTTCCGCCCTGCCGCGTCGTTCCGGACACTCCAGACCCCCCGTGATGACATTTCCCGCCGAAACGGGACGAACATGGTCGTACTTGAACCGAGACTAGCTCTCGGCTCCGCCGAACTCACGCTCGAGTGAAGCCCGCTGGTTGGCACCCAGGCCCCGCACGCGGCGGGACTCGGCGATGCCGAGCCGCTCCATGAGCTGCTTGGCGCGGACCTTGCCCACGCCGGGGAGCGACTCCAGAAGAGCCGAGACCTTCATCTTGCCGATGACGTCGTCAGCCTGCCCGTCTTTGAGCACCTCAGCCAGAGAGATGGCGCCGTGCTTGAGACGGTTCTTAACCTCGGCACGCTCTCGGCGGGCCTTGGCAGCCTTCTCTAGGGCTGCGGCGCGCTGCTCAGGGGTAAGGGGAGGAAGAGCCACGCCGGGTCACCTCGAATTTCCTGTCGATGTACTCGGACGGGAAGGGAAACTAGCTGGTCATGACGTTTCAAGCAACGTCAAGGCCAGTTTCTCCCCTTAGAAAATCTACTTTGTCGCCCTGCGTGACGAGATTGTGACTCGGTGTCGATGAAAGTACGGTCTACGGGGCGTTTTCAGCGACGAAGATCACACTCGCCGATCGCCCGCTGCGGCGCTCCGCCGGAGGGCCGCGGCGATGCCCGCGGCCGCCGCGCCGGGGTCGGCCGAACCGGTGATCGGGCGGCCGATCACGAGCAGGTCGGCCCCGTCGGCGAACGCCTGCTCCGGCGTGGCCACCCGCGCCTGGTCCTGACTTCCGGAGCCCTCGGGGCGCACCCCGGGGTGATCAGGGTGACGTCCGGCCCCACCTCCCCACGCACCGCGGCGACCTCCTGCGGCGAGCAGACGAGCGCCTGGGCGCCCGCGCCGACGGCCATGGCCGCCAGGCGGCGCACCGCGTCGCCGGGCGGGCCGGCGAGGCCGATCCGCTCCAGGTCGGCCTCCGACAGCGACGTGAGCACCGTCACGGCCGCGATCCTCGTGTCCGGAAGGGCCTGTACGGCCTCTGAGATCATCGCGGGGCCGCCCGCGGCGTGGACGGTCAGGATGGCGGGCCTGAGCCGTCCTACGGCCCTTGCGGCGCCGGCGACGGTGTTGGGGATGTCGTGCAGCTTCAGATCGAGGAAGATGTCGACGCCGCTCGCCCCGCGCACCGAGGCGATCACCTCGGGGCCGTAGCGGAGGTAGAGCTCCAGTCCGACCTTGATCGTGCTGACGTGGGGCGTCACCAGGCTCGCCCAGCGGGCCGCGGTCTCCAGGTCGGGCGCGTCCAGGGCTACGGCGATGGGTGCGGGCCTCACAGGGAACTCTCCTCCAGGTCTGTACGGTGCCGGGTCGACGCGCCCGGCGGGCGGTGGGCCAGCCCGACGGCGTCGGCGAGCCGGTTGAACCCCCGGGCCGCCAGCAGTTCCTCCAGCTCGCGCAGGATCCGCATGCAGGCGTAGGGGTCGTGGAACAGGGCGGTGCCCACGGCGACGACGCAGGCGCCCGCCAGGATGAGCTCGAAGGCGTCCCGGCCGGTCAGCACGCCGCCCATGCCGATGATGGGCACGCTGGGCAGCGCGGCGTGCACCTGCCACACGCAGCGTACGGCCAGCGGCCGCACGGCGGGGCCGGACAGCCCCCCGGTGACCGCGGCGAGCGCGGGCCGCATGCTCTCGGTGTCGATGCTCATGCCGAGCGGATTGTTGATCATCGAGAGGGCGTCGGCGCCGCCGTCCACGCACGCGCGGGCGACGCTGACGATGTCCGGCACGTCCGGGGAGAGCTTGGCCACCACGGGCACGTCGTAGCGCATCACCGAGCGCACCGAGGCGATCACCTCGGCCGAGGCGGCGCCGTCGCGGGCGAAGACCCGGCCGCGGTCCTCGATGTTGGGGCACGACAGGTTGACCTCCACGGCGGTCACCCCGGGCGCGTCGGTGAGCCTGCGGGCCAGGGCGGTGTACTCGGCCACGGTGCCGCCGCCGATGGAGACCACCGTCCGGACGCTCCGCTGGGCCAGCCAGGGCAGCTCGCGCTCCAGGAAGGCGTCCACGCCCGGCCCCTGGAGCCCGACGGCGTTCAGCATGCCCGAGGGCGTCTCGGCCATCCTGGGCGTCGGACGGCCCGCCCTGGGGGCCATCGTGATCGACCGCGTGGTGAGCGCGCCGATGCGGCCCAGGTCGAAGAACTGCGCCAGCTCGGCGCCCGACGCGGCGCACCCGGCGGCCGTGGTGATCGGGTTGACCAGCTCCACATGTCCCAGGTACGTGCGCATGTCAACCGGCATGCCGCGATCCCCCACCGGGCGCTCCCAGCGCGTCGAACGGGATCGTTCCGACGTCGTCGAACCGGACGCGCTCGCCCCGGAAGACCGGGCCCTCGACGCACGAGCGGACCATCCGGGTGACGCCGTCGTCCCCGATGACCGGCAGCACGCACGTCATGCACACGCCGATCCCGCACGCCATCCGCTCCTCCACGGCCACCTGGACCGGGATGTCGAACTCGACCGCCACGGCGGTGACGCCACGCAGCATCGCCATCGGGCCGCACGCGTAGACCGCGTCGGCCCGCACGTCGGCGATCACCCCGGGCAGCACGTCGGTGACCTTGCCGCGCATCCCCACCGAGCCGTCCTCGGTGGTCAGCGTGGTGGTCTCCCCCATCCGGCGGGCGCGCAGCGCGCCGAACACCCGGTCGGCGGAGGCCGCGCCGAGCACGAAGTCGACCCGGCAGCCGCGCCGCTGGAGCGCGTCGGCCAGCGGGAACAGCGCGGCCGAGCCGTGCTCCCCGCCGGTCAGGACGCAGCCCACCGGGTCGCGGGGCAGCGGGAAGGGACGGCCGAGCGGGCCGACCAGGTCGAGCGTGTCGCGGGCCCGGCGCTCGGCCAGCCACTCGGTGCCCGGGCCGCGCACGGTGAAGACGAACTCCACGGTGCCGCCGTAGTCGGGCTTGACGTCGTGGACGAAGAAGACGCGGCGGGTCAGCGACGACGTCCGCGCGCCGCCGACCGCCACCGCCACGAAGTGACCGGGCCGGAAACGCTCGGCGATGCCGGGCGCCACCACGGTCAGCGCATGGTAAGCGTCGACCCGGCGCGTCGTCAGCACCGTGCCGGTCACCTGCACCGGAGTAACAGGCGTCTTCCTCACCTCCGCCTGGGGCGTCGCCCCGCAGATCCGCCGTGCCCGTGGTCCCCTTCGCTCGCCCCCTGTCTCCGCCCTTCCCGGTCATCCCCGCGTTCGGCGGCGCCTACGGCCGCGTCCGGCTCCTCACTCGCTTCGCGGACGGCTCATTCTTCACCGGCCACTCCGCTCGCTCATCCCCTCATCCGCTCGTCCACACGGTCGCGTCCGGCTCCTCACTCGCTTCGCGGACGGCTCATTCTTCACCGGCCACTCCGCTCGCTCGTCCCCTCATCCGCTCCGCGTGCTCCTGGAGGGACCGTACCCCCACGTCGCCGCGGACGATCGCCTGGATGCCCTGCACGGCGGCGGCCAGACCCTGGACGGTCGTGATGCACGGGATGCCCCGCAGCACGGCCGCGGTGCGGATCTCGTAGCCGTCCAGCCGCGGCCCGGACTGGCCGGGGCTGCCGAAGGGCGTGTTCACGATGAGGTCCACCTCGCCCTCCAGGATCCGCCGGCCGATGGTCGGTTCACCGTCGGGGCCCGGCCCGTCACTCTGCTTGCGCACGATCTTGGCATGGACGCCGTTGCGGCGCAGCACTTCGGCGGTACCCTCACTGGCCAGGATCTCGAAGCCGAGATCGGCGAGCGCCTTCACCGGGAAGATCATGGCGCGCTTGTCCCGGTTCGCCACCGATACGAACGCCCGCCCCTTGACCGGCAGCGAGCCGTAGGCGGCGGCCTGCGACTTGGCGAAGGCGATGCCGAAGAACTCGTCGATGCCCATCACCTCGCCGGTGGAGCGCATCTCCGGGCCCAGCACCGTGTCCACCGCGTCGTTCATGCTGCGGATGAACCGGTTGAACGGCAGCACCGCCTCCTTGACCGCGATGGGCGCGTCCAGCGGCAGGGTGCCGCCGTCGCCCTCGGCCGGGAGCATGCCCTCGGCGCGCAGCTCGGCGATCCTCGCCCCCATCATCACCCGGGCCGCCGCCTTGGCCAGCGGCACCGCGGTGGCCTTGGAGACGAACGGCACCGTACGGCTGGCGCGCGGGTTGGCCTCCAGCACGTACAGGATGTTCGCCGACATGGCGTACTGCACGTTGATCAGGCCGCGCACGCCCACGCCGCGGGCGATGGCCTCGGTGGCCGTGCGGATGCGCTTGATGTCGTGGCTGCCCAGTGTCATCGGCGGCAGCGAGCACGCCGAGTCGCCGGAGTGGATGCCGGCCTCCTCGATGTGCTCCATGACGCCGCCGAGGTAGAGCTCCTCGCCGTCGAACAGGGCGTCCACGTCGATCTCGACGGCCTCGTCGAGGAACTTGTCCACCAGCACCGGGTGGTCGCTGGCGGCCCCGGCCCGGGACATGTAGGTGACCAGCGTCTCGTCGTCGTAGACGATGGCCATGCCGGCACCGCCGAGGACGTAGGAGGGCCGCACCAGCACCGGGTAGCCGATCTCGGCGGCGATCTCCAGAGCCTCCTGCTCGCCGGTCGCGGTGCCGTGCCGGGGCGCGGGCAGGCCCGCCTCGGCCAGGACCCGGCCGAACGCGCCGCGCTCCTCGGCCAGGTGGATCGACTCCGGCGAGGTGCCGACGATCGGGACGCCGGCGTCCTTGAGCGCCTGCGCCAGGCCCAGCGGGGTCTGGCCGCCGAGCTGGACGATGACGCCCGCGACCGTGCCGCTCTGCTGCTCGGCGTGGACGACCTCCAGGACGTCCTCCAGGGTGAGCGGCTCGAAGTAGAGCCGGTCGGAGGTGTCGTAGTCGGTGGAGACCGTCTCGGGGTTGCAGTTGACCATGACGGTCTCGTAGCCGGCCCTCGACAGCTCGAAGGAGGCGTGCACGCACGCGTAGTCGAACTCGATGCCCTGGCCGATGCGGTTGGGCCCGGAGCCGAGGATGATGACCTTGGGCCGCTCGCCCGGCGGGACCTCGGTCTCCTCGTCGTAGGTGGAGTACAGGTAGGGCGTCCGCGCGGCGAACTCGGCGGCGCAGGTGTCCACCGTGTTGTAGACCGGCCGCACGCCGAGCGCGTGGCGCAGGTCGCGCACCCGCTCCTCGGTCATGTCGCACAGCTCGGCGATCTGCGCGTCGCTGAAGCCGTGCCGCTTGGCCAGGGTCAGCGCCTCCGCGTCGAGCCGCGGGGTCCGGCGCAGCTCGGCGGCGACCTCCTCGATCGCGAAGAGCTGGTCGAGGAACCACGGGTCCACCGAGGTGGCCTCGAACAGCTCCTCGGGCGTCGCCCCGGCCCGGATGGCCTGCTGCATGGTGCGCAGGCGGCCGTCGTGGGGGTCGCGGCAGGCGGCGAGCAGCGCGCCCTTGTCGCCCGGCTCCCCGGCCCAGGTGAAGACCGCGTCCTTCTTCTCCAGGGAGCGCAGCGCCTTCTGCAGGGCCTCGGGGAAGGACCGGCCGATGGCCATGGCCTCGCCGACCGACTTCATGTGGGTCGTCAGCGTCGCGTCGGCCCCGGGGAACTTGTCGAAGGCGAAGCGGGGGACCTTGACCACGATGTAGTCGAGCGAGGGCTCGAACGACGCCGGGGTCTCCCGGGTGATGTCGTTGGGGATCTCGTCCAGGGTGTAGCCGATGGCGAGCTTGGCCGCGATCTTGGCGATCGGGAAGCCGGTGGCCTTCGAGGCCAGCGCGCTGGAGCGGGAGACCCGGGGGTTCATCTCGATGACGACCATGCGGCCGGTGCGCGGGTCGACCGCGAACTGGATGTTGCAGCCGCCGGTGTCCACGCCGACCTCGCGGATGACCGCGATGGCGACGTCGCGCATGTTCTGGTACTCGCGGTCGGTCAGGGTCAGCGCGGGGGCCACGGTGACGCTGTCGCCGGTGTGCACGCCCATCGGGTCGAGGTTCTCGATGGAGCAGACGATGACGACGTTGTCGGCCCTGTCGCGCATCACCTCCAGCTCGTACTCCTTCCAGCCGAGGATGGACTCCTCCAGGAGCACCTCGCTGGTCGGGGAGGCGTCGAGGCCGGCCCCGGCGATGCGGCGCAGGCCGTCCTCGTCGTGGGCGAAGCCGGAGCCGACGCCGCCCATGGTGAAGGAGGGGCGCACCACCAGCGGGTAGCCCAGCTCCGCCGCGCCGGCCAGGCACTCGTCCATGGTGTGGCAGACGACCGAGCGGGCCGACTCGGCGTTCAGGCCCCGCTCGGCGGCGACCTTGGCGACGATGGCCTTGAACATCTCGCGGTTCTCGCCCGCCTGGATGGCGTCCACGTCGGCGCCGATCAGCTCGACGCCGTACTCCTTGAGCACCCCGGCCTCGTGCAGCGCGATCGCGGTGTTCAGCGCGGTCTGGCCGCCGAGGGTGGGCAGCAGGGCGTCCGGCCGCTCCTTGGCGATGATCTTCTCGACGATCTCCGGGGTGATCGGCTCGACGTAGGTGGCGTCGGCGAACTCCGGGTCCGTCATGATCGTGGCCGGGTTGCTGTTGACGAGGATGACGCGGAAGCCCTCGGCGCGCAGCACGCGGCACGCCTGGGTGCCGGAGTAGTCGAACTCGCAGGCCTGGCCGATCACGATCGGCCCAGAGCCGATCACCATGACCGACCGGATGTCCGTGCGCTTAGGCATCCTTACCACCCCTCGTGTTCATGGTCGCGTTCGCCTGCTCCGCGTTCACGGTCGCGCTCGGCTCCTCACTCGCTGCGCGGCCGGCTCCTTCGTCGCCGCCCACTCCGCTCGCTCGTCCCCTCGCCTGCTCCATCAGGTCGCAGAACCGGTCGAACAGCCCCGCGGAGTCGTGCGGGCCGGCCGCCGCCTCGGGGTGGTACTGGACGCTGAAGGCCGGCCGGTCGACGAGCCGCAGCCCCTCGACGCAGTCGTCGTTGAGGTTGACGTGGGTGACCTCCGCCGGGCCGTACGGCGTGTCGAACGGCCCGTCCAGCGGTGCCCGTACGGCGAAGCCGTGGTTGTGCGCGGAGATCTCCACCTTGCCGGTGCTCCGGTCCTGGACCGGCTGGTTGACGCCGCGGTGGCCGTAGCGCAGCTTGTAGGTGCCGAGGCCCAGGGCCCGGCCGAAGATCTGGTTGCCGAAGCAGATGCCGAAGAACGGCCGGCCCGCGGCGAGGACGCCGCGCAGCGCCTCGACGGCGCCGTCGGCGGTGGCCGGGTCGCCGGGGCCGTTGGAGAAGAACACGCCGTCGGGGTCGACGGCGAGGATGTCCTCGGCGGTGCTGGAGGCCGGCAGGACGTGCACCTCGCAGCCGCGCTCGGCCATCCGGTGGGGGGTCATCGCCTTGATCCCGAGGTCCACGGCCGCCACGGTGAAGCGCTTGGCGCCGATCGCCGGCACCACGTACGGCTCGGCGGTGGAGACCTCCTCCGCCAGGTCGGCGCCCTCCATGCCGGGGCTGCGCCGGACCCGCTCCACCAGCTCCTCGACGGGGGCGAGGGCGTCGCCGGAGAAGATCCCGGCGCGCATGGCCCCGCGCTCGCGCAGGTGGCGGGTGAGGGCCCGGGTGCCGGAGATGGCGATGCCGACGACGCCCTGCTCCCGGAGGTAGTCGTCGAGGGAGCGGCGGGCGCGCCAGCTGGAGGTGACGCGGGCGGGCTCGCGGACGACGTAGCCGGCGACCCAGACCCGCGAGGACTCGGGGTCCTCGTCGTTGACGCCGGTGTTGCCGATGTGCGGCGCGGTCATCGCGACGATCTGGCGGTGGTACGAGGGGTCGGTGAGCGTCTCCTGGTAGCCGGTCATCCCGGTGTTGAAGACCATCTCGCCGAAGGTCTCTCCCTCGGCGCCGTAGGGCGCCCCTTGGAAGACGCGGCCGTCTTCCAGCACTAGCACTGCGGTCACTCGAAAACCCCGATCATATCGGTCACTGCTCCGCAAAGTATGAAATATCAGGCATGGTGGTGGAGGGTGCCTCCACGATGTGAGACGCGCCGTTCCGCCCGGCTCCGCCCGCCCGTCCCCCGGGCACGGGCCGGCGACCAAGCGTCCACGCGCCTCCCCCGGCGCCCCGCGCCCTCCGCGGGCCGGGGCCGGGCGGCCCCGGCGCCCACCGCGCGGGGTGAACCGTACGGCGGGCGGCGGGCCGGGCGTCAGACGAGCTTGCCGTCCAGGACGGTCGGTCTGCCGCGCAGGAGGGTGGCCACGACCCGGCCGGGCAGGGTCCTGCCCTCGTACGGCGTGTTGCGGCTGCGCGAGGCGAAGGCCGAGGGGTCCACCCCGGCGCGCGCCGAGGCGTCGTAGAGCGTGATGTTGGCCGGGGCGCCCGCCTCGACGGGGCGGCCGTGACCGGCCAGGCGGCCGATCCTGGCCGGGGCGTACGACATGCGCTCGGCGACACCCGACCAGTCAAGCAGGCCGGTCTCCACCATGGCCTCGTGAACCACCGACAGCGCTGTCTCCAGCCCGATCATGCCCATCGCCGCGGCGGACCACTCGGTCTCCTTGTCCTCGACCGGGTGCGGGGCGTGGTCGGTGGCGACGCAGTCGATCGTGCCGTCGGCCAGCGCGAGGCGCAGCGCCTCGACGTCGGCGCGGGTGCGCAGCGGCGGGTTGACCTTGTAGATCGGGTTGTAGGCGCCGACCGGGGAGTCCTCGACGAGGTCGTCGGTCAGCAGCAGGTGGTGCGGGGTCACCTCGGCGGTGACGTCCCAGCCCTTGGACTTGGCCCACCGGATGATCTCCACCGAGCCGGCGGTGGAGACGTGGCAGACGTGCAGCCGGGAGCCGACGTGCGCGGCCAGCAGGCAGTCGCGGGCGATGATCGCCTCCTCGGCGACCGCGGGCCAGCCGGTCAGGCCGAGCCTGCCGGAGACCGCGCCCTCGTTCATCTGCGCGCCGGCGGTCAGCCGCGGCTCCTGGGCGTGCTGGGCGATCACTCCGTCGAACGCCTTGACGTACTCCAGGGCGCGGCGCATGAGCACCGCGTCGGAGACGCATTTGCCGTCGTCGGAGAAGACCCGGACCTGCGCCGCGGAGTCGGCCATCGTGCCGAGCTCGGCGAGCCGCTCGCCCTCCAGGCCGACGGTGACGGCGCCGACCGGGCGCACGTCGCAGTGGCCGGCCTCCTGGCCCAGGCGCCAGACCTGCTCGACGACGCCGGCGGTGTCGGCGACCGGGTCGGTGTTGGCCATGGCGTGCACGGCGGTGTAACCGCCCAGGGCGGCGGCGCGGGTGCCGGTCTCGACGGTCTCGGCGTCCTCCCGGCCCGGCTCGCGCAGGTGGGTGTGCAGGTCGACGAGGCCGGGCAGGGCGATGAGGCCCCGGGCGTCGATCGTCTCGTCGCCGGTCAGCCCCTGGCCGACCTCCTCGACGATCCCGTCGCGGATGAGGATGTCGGCCGGCTCTCCGCCGAGGATCCTCGCTCCCCTGACGACGGTGCTTCGCTGCTCGCTCACTGTCGGATCTCCCCCCCGAGGTCGGCGCCGCCCAGCAGCAGGTACAGGACGGCCATGCGCGTGGTCACCCCGTTGGCGACCTGCTCGACGATCGTCGAGCGCGGTGAGTCGGCCACCTCGGCCGCGATCTCCATGCCCCGGTTCATCGGGCCGGGGTGCATCACGATGGCGTCGTCGTGCATCCTGGCGACGCGGTCGCGGTCGAGGCCGTAGCGGCGGCTGTACTCCCGCTCGGTGGGGAAGAACGCGGCGTTCATCCGCTCGCGCTGGACGCGCAGCATCATCACCACGTCCGACTTGGGCAGCATGGCGTCGAGGTCGTAGGAGACCTCGCAGGGCCAGGAGCCGACGTTCACCGGCAGCAGGGTCGGCGGGGCGACCAGGGTCACCTCGGCGCCGAGCGTGCTCAGCAGCAGCACGTTGGAGCGGGCCACCCGGCTGTGCAGCACGTCGCCGACGATGGTGACCTTCCTGCCGTCCAGCGGGCCCAGGCGGCGGCGCATGGTGAAGGCGTCGAGCAGCGCCTGGGTGGGGTGCTCGTGGGTGCCGTCGCCGGCGTTGACGACGCTGCCGCGGACCCAGCCGGCCAGGCGGTGCGGCGCGCCGGAGGCACTGTGCCGGATGACGACGGCGTCGGCGCCCATCGCCTCCAGGGTCAGCGCGGTGTCCTTGAGCGACTCGCCCTTGGAGACGCTGGAGCCCTTGGCCGAGAAGTTGATCACGTCGGCCGACAGGCGCTTGGCCGCCGCCTCGAAGGAGATGCGGGTCCGGGTGGAGTCCTCGAAGAAGAGGTTCACCACGGTACGGCCGCGCAGCGTCGGCAGTTTCTTGATCGAGCGGTCCGAGATCTTGGCCAGCTCGTCGGCGGTGTCGAGGATGAGCAGGGCGTCGTCGCGGCTCAGGTCGGCCGCGGAGATGAGGTGGCGCTTCACCGTGCCTCCCCCTTCAGCAGCAGGACGGCGTCGCGGCCGTCGTTCTCCTCCAGGTAGACCTTGACGATCTCGGACTTGGAGGTGGGGAGGTTCTTGCCCACGTAGTCGGCGCGGATGGGCAGCTCGCGGTGGCCGCGGTCGACCAGGGCGGCGAGCTGCACGGCCTGCGGGCGGCCCAGGTCGTTGAGCGCGTCGAGCGCGGAGCGGACCGTGCGGCCGGAGAAGAGGACGTCGTCGACGAGGACGACGACCTTGCCGTCGATGCCGTCGGCGGGCAGTTCGGTGCGGCCGAGGGCCCTGGCCGGGCGCAGCCGCAGGTCGTCGCGGTACATCGTGATGTCGAGCGATCCGACCGGCACCGGGCGGCCCTCGAAGCGCCCGATGTGGCCGGCCAGGCGGCGGGCCAGATGGACGCCCCGGGTGGGGATGCCGAGGAGGACGATGTCCTCGGCGCCCTTGGTGCGTTCGAGGATCTCGTGGGAGATGCGGATCAGGGCGCGGTTGATGTCGGGTCCCTCGAGGACCGCGCGCGCGTCCTGGGCATGCGAAACGGCGTCAGCCAAAAGAACACCACCTTTCCCGCCTCACGGGACGGGTCTTAAAGGGAGTTGACGGCTTCACGGTAGCAGGCGCGCCGCGATGCCTCCCAACCAGCCCCTCCACACCCCCAACAGTGCCATACCGGGATATAGATCATTTAAAGCCACATTAATCACTATAGGTATCATCAGGCGATAAATCCCCCAACGGTTCTCGCATTCCCGGGCACGGCCGGGGACCGGCCCGCGGCACACCCCTCCCGCGGCGAATCCTCTTTATGGGGATAAATGGCGTTTCGCCCGTTACATCCCCGGGGACCCCTTCCTTGCCGCCGGCGAACTCCGAGGACAGAGTCGACATGTGCGCGGGGGGCGCGAGAGATGGAGCGATCGTCCGAGGGCCGTCCGCCGGGTGCGGCGGCCGGGCCCGCACCCGGCGACGGTGAGGCGGGGGCCTCCGGCGCCGGGCGCGGCACGCTCGGTCTCCCCGCGGCCGTCTCCCTGGTCGTCGGCAACATCGTGGGCACCGGCGTGTTCCTGCTGCCGGCCGCGCTCGCCGCCTACGGCACCGTCAGCATCCTGGCGATGGCCCTGGTGTCGGTCGGCGCCATCGCCCTGGCGATGGTGTTCGGCAGGCTCGGCGCGCGGGTGCCCGCGGACGGCGGGCCGTACGCCTACGCCAAGGACGCCTTCGGCGAGTTCCCCGGCTTCTGGAACGCCTGGTCGTTCTGGCTCACCGCCTGGATCGGCAACGCCGCGATCGCCGTCGTCTGGGTCAACTACGCCGACTACTTCCTGGGCTGGGACTCCCCCGCCGCGCAGACCCTGCTCGCCCTCGCCGCCCTGTGGATCCCCGCGATGGTCAACCTGAGCGGCGTGCGCAACATCGGCACCTTCGCCGTGGTCACCACGGTCCTGAAGTTCATCCCGCTGGTCTTCGTCGCCGTCGCCGGGCTGTTCTTCGTCCGCGCCGCCAACTTCGGCTCCTTCAACGCCACCGGCGGCGGCTGGCTCGCCGCCCTGTCCACCGCGGGCGCGCTCGCCCTGTTCATCTACTCCGGCGTCGAGAGCGTCACCATCGTGGCCGAGCGGATCAGGAACCCGGCCCGCAACGTCGGCCGGGCCAGCGTCTACGGCGTGCTGATCTGCACCGCGATGTACCTGCTCAGCACCATCGCCATCTTCGGGGTCATCCCGCAGCGGGCGCTCACCCACTCCAGGGCGCCGTTCGCCGACGCGATCAACACCATGTTCGGCGGCGGCGTCGGGGGCGGCGTCATGGCGGCCTGCGCCGTCGTCTCCGGGATCGGCGCGATCAACGGCTGGACCATGCTGGTGGCCGAGATGCCCATGGCCGCGGCCAGGGACGGTCTGTTCCCCCGCGTCTTCGCCCGGGAGTCGCGGCGCGGCTCCCCGTGGTTCGGCGTCGTCGTGGGCACCGCCCTGACCTCCCTGGTCGTGGTCTACAACTACTTCGGCACCACCAGGGGCTTCGAGAAGATCCTGCTGATCGGCACCTTCACCACCGTCGTCCCCTACTTCTTCTCCGCCGCGGCCCAGCTCTTCTGGCTGGTCACCGGGGCACGCCGGGTCAGCGGGGCCCGCCTGGGCCGCGACCTGGCCGTCGCCGTCACGGCGCTGCTGTTCGGCTTCTGGATGCTGTACGGCGCCGGCCAGGAGGCCGCCTTCATCGGCTTCCTGATGATGCTCGTGGGTATCCCCGTCTACATCTGGACGAAGGCGAAACGCGGGGAGTACGGCGCCCGGGAGACGGCGCCCGCCCCGCCGCCCGGGCGGCCCGGATGACGACCGCCGGGGAAAACCCGGAAAACCGGGAAGACCACGGAGAACCGGGCCGAAACGCACCCGGGGAGCATCGAGGAACACGGAGGATGAAAGAGATGACCTTCCACGTCGACTCCGAGGTGGGCAGGCTCCGCCGGGTCCTGCTGGACCGGCCCGAACTGGCCCTGCGCCGCCTCACCCCCTCCAACAAGGAGGACTTCCTCTTCGACGAGGTGCTGTGGGTGGAGCGCGCGATGGAGGAGCACCGGGAGTTCGAGCACATCCTGCGCGAGCGGGGCGTCACCGTGCACCTGCTGGCCGACCTGCTGCGCGAGACCATCGAGATCCCCGAGGCGCGCAAGTACATCCTCGACAACATCATCGACGAGCGCTACTTCGGGCCGATGGCCGTCGACGCGCTGCGCAACGCGCTCGACTCGATGGAGGCGGCCGACCTGCAGCGCTACCTCGTCGGCGGCATCACCAAGCGCGAGCTGGTGGAGCGGGGCACCGATCCCAAGAGCCTGGCGTTCCACACGCGCGACGCCGACGGGTTCGTCCTGCCGCCGCTGCCCAACCACCTGTTCACCCGCGACACCTCCTGCTGGATCTACGGCGGCGTGTCGATCAACGCCATGCGCAGGAAGGCCCGCCAGCGCGAGACCGTCAACTACCAGGCGGTCTACCGCTACCACCCGATGTTCGCCCCCGGCTACGACCGGCCGGGCGAGGACGGCTACGACGTCTGGATGCCCGGCATGTCCGCGGCGCCCGCCACCATCGAGGGCGGCGACGTCCTGGTCATCGGCCGGGGGGCGGTCCTGGTCGGGATGAGCGAGCGCACCAGGCCGGAGGCGGTGGAGATGCTCGCGCGCAGCCTGTTCGCGCGGGGCGGGGCCGAGCGGATCGTCGCGCTGCACCTGCCGAAGGCCAGGGCGTTCATGCACCTGGACACCGTCATGACGAACGTGGACGTCGGGGTGTTCACCAAGTTCGCCGGTCTCGGCATGCTGCCCTCCTACACGGTCGAGCCCGGTGACACCGAGAAGGAGCTCAAGATCACCGACCACGCCCCCGAGGACATGCACCGGGCCATCGCCCGCGCCATCGGGCTGGACGACATCGAGATCCTCACCCCCACGCAGGACGTCTACGCGGCCGAGCGGGAGCAGTGGGACGACGGCTGCAACATGCTGGCCGTCGAGCCGGGCGTGGTCATCGGCTACGAGCGCAACACCACCACCAACGAGCACCTGAGGGCCAACGGCATCGAGGTGATCACGACCCCGGGCGGCGAGCTCGGCCGGGGCCGGGGAGGTCCGCGCTGCATGAGCTGCCCCCTCGAACGCGACGGCATCTGAGGTTCCCGGCGGCCGCCCCGACGCCGCGGCGGGGACGGCGGAGGGACAGGAGAGACGGGACGACATGGCACTCAACCTGCGCAACCGCAGCTTCCTCAAGGAGCTCGACTTCACCCCTGAGGAGCTGGCCTTCCTGGTCCGGCTGTCGGCCGATCTCAAGGCCGCCAAGTACGCCGGCACCGAGACGCCCCGCCTGCGGGGCAGGAACATCGCGTTGATCTTCGAGAAGACCTCCACCCGGACCCGGTGCGCGTTCGAGGTCGCCGCGCACGACCAGGGCGCCCACGCCACCTACCTCGACCCCGCCGGCACGCAGATGGGCCACAAGGAGTCGGTCAGGGACACCGCCCGGGTACTGGGCAGGATGTTCGACGGCATCGAGTACCGCGGCAGCAGGCAGGCCGACGTCGAGGAGCTCGCCGCCTTCTCCGGCGTGCCGGTCTGGAACGGCCTCACCGACGAGTGGCACCCCACGCAGATGATCGCCGACATGCTCACCATGCGCGAGCACGGCGACCGGCCGCTGCGCGAGCTCTCCTTCGCCTACCTCGGCGACGCCCGCAACAACATGGGCCACTCGCTGCTGGTCACCGGCGCGATGTTCGGCATGGACACGCGGATCGTGGCGCCCCGGGCGCTGTGGCCGGACGCCGAGACGGTCGTCCGGCCCGCCGAGGAGATCGCCGGGCGGACCGGCGCCCGGCTCACCGTCACCGAGGACGTGGCGGAGGGCGTGCGGGGCGTGGACTTCCTCTACACCGACGTGTGGGTGTCCATGGGCGAGCCCGAGGAGGTCTGGGACGAGCGCATCGCGCTGCTCATGCCGTACCAGGTGAACGCGGAGACGGTGCGGGCCACGGGGAACCCCCGGGTGCGGTTCATGCACTGCCTGCCGGCCTTCCACAACCGCGAGACCCGCGTCGGCGCGGAGCTGTACGCCAGGACCGGCCACGAGGCCCTGGAGGTCACCGACGAGGTCTTCGAGTCGCCCCGGTCGATCGTCTTCGACCAGGCGGAGAACCGTCTGCACACCATCAAGGCCATCATGGTGGCCACCCTGGGAGGCTGAGCCGTGCGCGTCCTGGTAGCCCTCGGAGGAAACGCCCTGCTGCGGCGGGGACAGCGGCCCGACGCCGACGTCCAGCGGGAGAACGTCCGCCTCGCCGCGGCGTCGCTGGCGAGGCTGGCCGTCGAGCACGAGCTCATCGTCACCCACGGCAACGGTCCCCAGGTGGGCGTGCTGGCCCTGGAGAGCGCCCACGACCCCAACCTGAGCCGGCCGTACCCGCTGGACACGATCGGCGCCGAGACGCAGGGCATGATCGGCTACTGGCTGCTGCAGGCGCTGCAGAACGCCCTGCCGGGGCGCCAGGTCGCCTCGCTGATCAACCAGACGCTCGTCTCGGCGGTGGACCCCGCCTTCGACGACCCCACCAAGTTCGTCGGCCAGGTCTACGAGAAGGAGGAGGCGGAGAAGCTGGCCGCCGAATACGGCTGGATCGTCAAGCGGGACGGCGCCCACTGGCGCAGGGTGGTGCCCTCCCCGGCCCCGCAGCGGGTGGTGGAGACCCGGCTGATCCGCCGCCTGGTCCGCGACGGCGTCCTGACGATCTGCGCCGGCGGCGGCGGCGTCCCGGTCATCCGCAACGAGGTCGGCCAGCTCCAGGGGATCGAGGCGGTGGTGGACAAGGACCTGACGGCCTCGGTGCTCGCCGAGGCGCTGGAGGCGGACGTGTTCATGTCGCTGACCGACGTGCCGCGGGTCGCCAGGCACTTCGGCACCCCGCGGCAGGAGGAGATCGGTCACACCACGCCCCACGAGCTGCGCGCCGAGCACTTCCCGGCCGGCTCGATGGGGCCCAAGGTCGAGGCGGTCGCCCGGTTCGTCGAGACGACCGGCGACATGGCGGCGATCGGCAGGCTGGAGGACGCGGCGCTGATCCTGGAGGGGAAGGCCGGCACGATCGTCACGCCCAACGCCACCTGGCCGCTGGCCAGCACGCTGTGACCGCGCGGGACCGGCCGCGGCGGCGTCCGGGGCCGGCCGTACGGCCCGGCGGCGTTCGGGGCGCCCGGCCGGGGTAGTGCCCTCCGCGAGGGACGAGAGGGACAAGACGGGCGCGGGCCGCGCGCCGTGCGGGACGAGGGGAAGGGGGACCGGATGGTCTCCATGGCGCGCCGGCTGCTGCGCACCAAGCCGGCCGACGAGATCGTCGCCGAGGGCGGCCACGGCGAGGGCGGCGAGCTGCGCCGGACCATGACCATGTGGCAGCTGACCCTCTTCAGCGTCGGCGCCACCCTCGGCACCGGCATCTTCGTCATCCTCGGCCAGGCCGTGCCGAAGGCGGGCCCGGCGGTGGTGATCTCCTTCGTGCTGGCCGCCGTCACCGCGCTGTTCTCCGCGCTGTCCTACGCCGAGCTGGCCGGCACGATCCCGGTCTCCGGTTCGTCCTACTCCTACGCCTACGCGACGATGGGCGAGCTGGTGGCGTGGGTGTGCGGCTGGTGCCTGATGCTGGAGTACGCGGTCTCGGTGGCGGCCGTGGCGGTCGGCTGGGGCGAGTACCTCAACCGCTTCCTCTCGGACCTGGCCGGCACCCGTCTGCCCGACGCCATCACCCACTCCCCCGGCGACCAGGGCGGCGTGCTCAACCTCACCGCGATCCTGATCGTGCTGCTGGCCACCTGGCTGCTGCTGCGCGGCGCCTCCGAGAGCGCCACCGCCAACGCCTTCTTCGTGCTCATCAAGATCGCGGTGCTGGCGTTCTTCTGCGTGGTGGCCTTCAGCGCGTTCAACACGGGCAACCTCACGCCGTTCGCCCCGCTGGGCGTGGCCGGCGTCACCGCCGCCGCCTCGCAGGTGTTCTTCTCCTACATCGGCTTCGACGCCGCCTCCACGGCCGGCGAGGAGGCGCGCGACCCCAGGCGCGACCTGCCGCGGGCGATCATCCTGTCCCTCGTCATCGTCACGACCGTCTACGTCGCCGTGGCGCTGTCGGCCGTCGGAGCCATGCACTGGCGGCTGTTCGACCCGAACTCCACCGAGGCCAGTCTCGCCCTGGTCGCCGACCGGGCCACCGGGGCGACCTGGCCGGGGATCATCATCTCCTTCGGCGCGGTCGTCGCCATCGCCAGCGTCGTCCTCACCGTCCTGTACGGCCAGACCCGCATCCTGTTCGCGATGTCGCGCGACGGCCTGATCCCGAAGGTCTTCCAGAGGGTGGACCCGCGCCGCCAGGTCCCGATCGCCAACACCCTCATCGTGGCCCTGTTCGTCTCGGTGCTGGCCGGGTTCGTCCCGCTCGGCCAGCTCGCCGAGGCGACCAGCATCGGCACCCTGTTCGCCTTCGCGATCGTCAACGCGGGCGTTCTCGTGCTGCGCCGGACCCGCCCGGAGCTGCCGCGCAGTTTCCGCACGCCGTTCTTCCCGGTCACCCCGATCCTCGGCGTGATCTTCTGCTTCGTCGTGATGGCCGGGCTCGCGCCCGTCACCTGGCTCGCGTTCGCGGCCTGGATGGCCGTCGGCCTGCTCGCCTACCTCCTGTACGGCTACCGCCACTCCCGTCTCAACCGGAGCGTCCGATGAAGATCGAGCACATCCTCGCCGGGTTCATCCCCGAGACACGGGGCAGGGACGGGCTGGCGCTGGCCGTGCTGCTGGCCAGGCAGGCCGGGGCACGGCTGACCGTCGCCCACGTCCACCCGCCCGCCTGGCCCACGCCGGGCCCCGGAAAGGTCGACGCCGAGTGGCGGGCCTACATCACCGCGCAGGCCGCCCAGGCGCTGCAGCAGGCGCGGCTGGCCCTGGCCGACGTGCGGGACGTGCCGATCGACTACGTCCTGGAGGCGGACCGCGGCAGCGGGCGCGGGCTGGTCAGGCTCGCCGGGCGGCTCGGCGCCGACGCGGTGGTCATCGGCTCCGCGCCCCGGGGCGCCCGGAGCCGCATCGCGCTGGGCAGCACCGCCGACCAGCTCCTGCACGCCTCCCCGGTGCCCGTCGCCCTGGCCCCGCGCGGGTACGCCGAGGACCACCCGCCCGCGATCCGGCGGCTGGCCGTGGCCTACCGTCGCGGCCCCGCCTCCGACGACGCCGTACGGCCGGCCGTGGAGATCGCCGCGGCGCTGGGGGCTCCGCTGCACCTGATCACCCTGGTCGTGAGCCGGGGGATGCGGGTGAAGGCGGCCGAGCAGACGCTCGACCGGCTGCGTGAGCGGGCCGCCGCCGACCTCCGGGAGGCCGCGCGCGGGTGCGGCGTCGAGGTCACGACGCAGGTGCTGGAGGGCGGGGACGTCGCGGCCGCGCTCGGCGGCGCCGAGTGCGAGGGCGCGCTGCTGGTCTGCGCCTCCAGCACGACCGGACCGCTGCGCCGGGTCTTCCTCGGCGACACGTCGATGAAGATCATACGCGCGTCGGGGTGCCCGGTGATGATGCTGCCCCGCACCCCGCCGCCGAGGCCCGCCGAACCGGCCGGAAGCGCCCGGGGCGCCATGCCGTCCGGCACGGCGACCCATGGGGCCGTATCGCCCATGCGGGACAACTGCGGCCTTTGAGGCGGAACCCACCGGACCGGATTCCGCATCTTTTTTCCAATCAGCTTGACCTTGAGCGCCCACAGCTTTACCGTCACTGTCCGTAACCGCACCTCGCGGCCTTATCGGGTAAACCCTGACGCTCCAGTCACCGAAGGTCCCTGCCCCGCGCACCAACCCAGCGGGTTGGGGCATAAGTTGCGAGGGAGCACAATCAAGTGAAAGCAGTGCATAACAGAGCCGGGGGGCCACACTATGCCGTCTGAGTACGCCAAGTCGCTGGGTGCACGACTCCGTGCCATCCGCACCCAGCAGGGCCTGTCCCTGCACGGAGTCGAAGAGAAGTCCCGTGGGCGCTGGAAGGCGGTCGTGGTCGGCTCCTACGAGCGGGGGGACCGCGCCGTGACGGTCCAGAAGCTTGCCGAGCTGGCTGATTTCTACGGTGTGCCGGTTTCGGAGCTGCTGCCCGGCGGCGCCGCCCCGAGCCCGCTCGGCCCGACGCCGAAGCTTGTCATCGACCTTGAGCGCCTTGCCCAGCTCCCCAAGGAGAAGGCCGGCGCGCTGGCCCGTTACGCCGCCACCATCCAGAGCCAGCGTGGTGACTACAACGGCAAGGTGCTGTCCATCCGCCAGGAGGACCTCCGCTCCCTGGCGGTGATCTACGACAAGTCCCCGGCCGAGCTCACCGAGGAGCTCATCAACTGGGGCGTGCTCGACCCCGAGGCGCGCCGCGCCGTCGAGTCGTTCTGACCCCTTCCGTGGGCGCGCCGCCGGTGGCGCGCCCACGGCCGCGGAGCGCGACACGCCGCCTCTCTGGGAGATCACTCGCATCCCGCCACGGAAGACCTCCGCTGTGGTAGGAAAAGGCAAATACGGCGTTTAGCGAGATGTGGTGAACATGGCACGGAGAGAAGACCGGCATGGTCACTCTCCTCCGTCCCCGAAAAGCCGCCTCGACGTCGTCATGGCGGTGCTCGGCTCGACCAAGACACGTGCCTTCCTGCGCCTGCTGACCTCCGTCGGGGCCAGCAGGACCCAGGACACCCTCCGGCTGCTGCCCTTCGTCGTCATGGCCGTGGTCGCCCTGGCCGACCTCGGCTCGGGCCCGGAGACCGGGCTGCTCCCCCTGCTGGCCCTCGGCCCGGCCTTCGCCAGCGTCGCCTGCGGCCTGGGCAGGACGACGGTGGTCGGGATCGTCGCGCTAGCGCTGTGCGTCGCCCTCGGCCTGCACTACCAGGTCCTGTGGAGCTCCCGCACCAACATCACCATGATGGCCATCCTGGGCGTCACCGTGGCCGGTGTGCTGGCCAGCGCCGGCCGGCTCCGCCACGAGCGGCAGCTCGCCGACGTCCGCTCGGTGGCCGAGGCCGCCCAGCGGGTGCTGCTGCGGCCGGTGCCGCGCCGGGCCGGGCCCGAGATCGGCGTGGCCGTCTCCTACACCTCCGCCACCGCCGAGGCACGGATCGGCGGCGACCTGTACGACGTGGTCACCACCCCGCACGGGGTGCGGATCGTCGTCGGGGACGTGCAGGGCAAGGGCCTGGAGGCCGTGGAGACGGCCGCGGTGGTGCTGGGCGCCTTCCGGGAGGCCGCCCACGACGAGACCGGGCTGCTGGGCGTGGTGACCCGACTGGAGAACGCCCTGAGCAGGGAGCTGTCGGGCGAGCAGTTCGTGACGGCGATCCTCGCCGAGATCACCGGTGACGCCTCCATCACCGTCGTCAACTGCGGTCATCCGCCGCCCATGGTGCTGGGAGCCGACGGCAAGCAGTGGTTCGCCGAACCGCCCGAGGAGGCGCTGCCCCTGGGCATGGGCGTGCTGCGGGTCAGCGAGCCGGCGCCGTACCGCGTCCCCTTCGAGCCCGGGGAGCAGGTGCTCTTCTACACCGACGGGGTCATCGAGGCGCGCAACGGGGCGGGCGACTTCTACCCGCTGGAGGCTCGGGCGCACCTGCTCGGCGGATCGGATCCGCAGCTGGCGCTGGACGCCCTGCGCGCCGACCTGCTGCGGCACGTGGGCCGTCCGCTGGGCGACGACGCAGCGATGCTCCTGCTGCGCCACCGGGCGGACGCCTCGGCCCCCTCGGCGGTCTCCTGAGCGCCGGGCCGGACGCGCGGCGGGAAGGGGTCAGCCGGCCAGCGGGACGCTGCCGGGCAGGGTGGGCTGGACGGGCACGCCGAGCATCTTCTCGACGGTGGTGACGAACCGCTCCGCCTCGGAGATCAGCTCCTCGGCGTCGCGCGCCGACACCACGCGCGTCATGCCGGCCTCGGCCGAGGCGCGCTTGGTGGCGCTCATCTCGAAGTAGGGGGCCCAGTCGGCCAGCCGGGGCTCCGCCTCGGGCAGCAGCTCCCAGGCGCTGCGCAGCCTGCGCCTGCGGCCGTCCATGGGGCGCGGCCGGGCGGCCAGGACCGCGGCGGCGGCACGCAGGGCCGCCAGGTGGGCCGCGACGTAACGGGTGGCGGGGGTCGTCGCGGCGGCGGCCTCCTCCAGGCAGTCGCGCGCATCGGCCAGATGCGCCCGGACCGTGGGCGACAGCCGGGGCCCGCCCGAGTCGCCGGGTCGATGGATCATGCGCTTCAACCTCCTTGGTCGCAAGCGGCTCCCGGCGTTCTCGCCGGTGGTGTCAAGGCTCGCAGACGCCACCGACAAATCCGCCGGGCGGCCGGACGAGGAGCTTCCCCTCTCCCCGTCCGGTTCCGGTGCGCCGGCGCCGCCGTGACGACGGCACCGCCGGACGGCCGCCCCTGGACGCGAGCCGCGAGTCTCACGCCTTTACATCGAACATAAATTCGATCATCTGTGCTGTCAAGCAAAGCAGCGAACAAAGGTTCGATCCCCCGGAAAGGCGAGAACCCCGGGAGAAGGGGATCTCCCGGGGTTCTCCACCCCCGAACAGGGGCTCGGAGGCGGCCGGAGGGCCTGTCCGCGGGGCCGCCGCGCCGGTCCCACGACGGGAACGGCGGACGCGCCCCGCGGGGCTAACGCACGAACCTCCCGCGGACGTGCACCGGCACCCCGGCGCCGAGCAGCTTGGGCAGCACCGACGCGACGTTCATCGGCAGCCGCACGCAGCCGTGCGAGGCCGGGGCCAGCGGCACCGACAGCGCGCCGTGCAGGGCGATGCCGCCGTTGAAGAAGATCGGGTTGTACAGCTTGCCGAGGTAGGAGGTGTGCCAGCCGCTCCGCCGCCAGGTCGTCCGGTAGTCGCCCGTCGGTGTGCGGGCGTCACCGCAGAACCGCTGGGTCCGGCCGTTCCAGGTGGCCGTCTCGCAGTAGGGGATCCCGCTGCCGGAGGAGATGTGGCTGATCAGCCGCACCCTCCCGCCGACGTACAGGACCATCACCTGCTGGGTGAGGTTCACCTCGACCCGGGTCGCCCGGCCGCCCGGCACGAGCACCCTCGGGGCGCGCGGGGCCTCCAGCGCCCGCCACGTCCTGCTCGCCACGGTGCTGGTCGGCGCGATGCCGTTGACCTTCTGGAAGGCCCACAGCGCGGTCAGGGTGCTCCCGCCGTACCGGCCGTCGACGGTGCCCGGCAGGTAGCCGAGCTGCCGCAGCCGCGTCTGGAGCATCTTGACCTCGGCCCCCTTGGCGCCGAGCCGGAGCGTCCGGCCGGGCGCGGTGAACGCGGGCGCCGCCATCGGGGCCGCGGCCGCGCCGGCCGCGGTGACCTGGACCGCGGCGGCCGGGAGGGCTCCCGCCGGGGTCCGGGGAGCCGCCGCGGCGCTCGCGAGGCCGGGCGAGGAGACGAGGAGGGCCGCCGCCGCCAGCGCGGCCGCTCCGAGCCGCCGTCGGACTCTCATTCGCGTCATCTCCCTCTTCACTGCGATTTTCGGATCAAGGGACCATAGTGCATCGGCGTCCCGTCCCCGTCACGGGTAAATGAGACGGCATGCGCTGGTCGAACGTTTAGAGTGGCCGCGTGCCAGAAAAGTTGCATCCGAACGTGGAGAAGGTCGCCGCGGTCCTCCGCGAGCACGGCGCCACCGGTGAGATCGTGGTGTTCGAGGAGGCGACCCCGACCGCGGCGACGGCCGCGGCCCGGCTGGGCTGCGAGGTCGGCGCGATCGCCAACAGCCTGGTCTTCGACGCCGACGGCGAGCCGCTCCTGGTGCTCACCAGCGGCGCGCACCGGGTGGACACCGCCCTGGTGGCCCGGACGGTCGGCGCGGCGAAGGTACGGCGCGCGAGCCCCGACTTCGTCCGCGCGGCCACCGGCCAGGTGATCGGCGGGGTGGCCCCGGTCGGCCACCCGGCCCCCCTGCGGACCCTGGTCGACACCTGGCTCGACCGGTACGAGACGGTGTGGGCGGCGGCGGGCCACCCGCACACGGTCTTCCCCACGTCCTTCGCCGAGCTGCTCCGCCTCACCGGGGGCGTCGCGGCCGAGGTGGAGGAGAAGGCCACCGCCGGGTAGGAGTGCCGTACCATCGGGTGCTCTTTTCCCGGCTCAGTCCGGTTCGGGCGGCATCGTCCCTGCTAGGGTGCGTAAGGTGATCGGACTGCGCAGGGTCGGCCCCGCTGAGTTCACCGCCCGGCTGGACGCGGTCCTCGCCGTCTACACCGCGGCGATGCGCCCGCCCAAGGACCAGGTCCCCGGGCGTAGGACGATCATGGAGAACCACTCCGTCCAGCCCGGGTTCTCCTGCGTGTTCGCCGAGGACGCCGCCGGCACGCCGGTGGGCCTCGCCTACGGCTTCCACGGGGTCCCCGGGCAGTGGTGGCACGACGTGGTCATGCGGGCCCTCGCCGACCGGAACGGCGAGGGGAGCGCGCGGGGCTGGCTGGGGGACGCCTTCGACCTCGCCGAGGTCCACGTCCACCCCGACCACCAGGGCAGGGGCATCGGCCGGGCGATGGTCGTCGCGGTGTGCGGCGGCCGGCCGGAGCGCACCGCCGTGCTGTCGACCCGCGACCGGCCCACCACGGCCAGGCACCTCTACCACAGCATGGGCTTCGTCGACCTGATCACCCGGTTCGTCTTCCCGGGCGGCCACGAGCGCTACGCCATCCTCGGGACGGTGCTCCCCCTCAAGCCGATGGCCGGGCGGCCCGCGGACACGTGAGCCGGGCGGCCCGGGGATCCGGGCCGCCTCAGGCGGTCAGGGAGGCGGCCTGCGGGGCGGCGGGGGCGCCGGGGACGATGTCGAGCGCCCGGAAGACCTCGCGGGTCGCGCTGGAGCGGTTGAAGGTGATGAAGTGGATGCCCGGCGCGCCTTCGGCGAGGAGCGTCCGGCACAGCTCGACGGCGTGCTCGATGCCCAGGCGGCGCACGGCGGCGGGGTCGTCGGCGACGGCCTCGAACCGCGCCGCGACCTCCGGCGGGAACGGCGCTCCCGACAGCTGCTCGGACCGGGCGATCGTGCTCATCTGGGTGACGGGCATGATGCCCGGGATGATCGGCGTGTCGCAGCCGGCGGCCGCCACCCGGTCGCGCAGCCGGAGGTAGTCCTCGGCGCGGAAGAACATCTGGGTGATCGCGTAGTCGGCGCCCGCGCGGCACTTGCGCACGAAGTACTCGGTGTCGGCCTCGACCGTGGCCGACCTGGGGTGCTTGTAGGGGAAGGCGGCCACGCCCACGCAGAAGTCGCCGGCCTGGCGGATCAGCCGGACGAGCTCCTCGGCGTACTGGACGCCCTCGGGGTGGCGCACCCACTCGCCGGTGGGGTCGCCGGGCGGGTCGCCCCGCACCGCGAGGATGTTGCGCACGCCCGCGCCGGCGAACCGGCCGACCAGGTGGCGCAGCTCGCGCAGGGAGTGGTTGACCGCGGTGAAGTGGGCGACCGGGGTCAGCGTGGTCTCGTGGGCGAGCCGCTCCACGATCTCCACCGTGCGGTCGCGGGTGCCGCCGCCCGCGCCGTAGGTCACCGACACGAAGGTGGGACGCAGCGCCTCCAGCTCCCGGATGACACGCCAGAGCTGGCGCTCGCCCTCGGCGTTCTTCGGCGGGAAGAACTCGAAGGAGAAGGAGCGGTCACCGGCGGCGAGAAGCTCGCGGACGGTGGGCACGCGATCGGGGAGGACGGACGGGCGACCCAAAGCCATGCCCCTAGGGTACTTGGCGCACCGCCGCCCGCCGTACTTGTCGGATGCGCTTCGTGGCGCGTCGCCCTGTTTCCGGTGGCGCGGTCGCGCCGCGTCACCGGATTCGCGGTGGCGATGCCGCCCGCGCGGCCCGGTCCCCGGCGCCTCCCCTGCTCGGGCGGCCTTTCGGGTGTTCCTTCCCCCGGTAACGGTGCGTGCGAAACGCCGTAGTGTCCCGCCGATAGGAATCCGTCCGCTTGGACCGATAATGTCTGGGCATGACCACTTCCGCAGCCACGCTCGACATCGTCCGCCTTGAGGTGGATCGCGCCCTCCGGGAGTTCGTCGACCGGCAGCGGCCCCAGGTCAGCGCACCCGAGGCGGCCCCGCTCATCTCCGCCGCCGAGGACTTCCTCTCCACGGGGAAGCGGCTGCGCCCGGCCTTCTGCTACTGGGGCTGGCGCGGCGCGGGCGGTGGGAACGACCCGGCGTTCTTCAACGCGGCCGCGTCCCTGGAGCTCCTCCAGGCGAGCGCGCTGGTCCACGACGACGTGATGGACGCCAGCGACATGCGCCGGGGCATGCCGGCGGCGCACCGCAGGTTCCAGTCACTGCACGAGGACGCCGGCTGGCACGGCTCGGCCGAGCAGTTCGGCCTGGGCGCCGCCATCCTGCTGGGCAACCTGATGCTCATCTGGTCGGGTGAGATGTGGCGGTCCAGCGGGCTGCCGCCGGCCGCCCTGGCCGCGGCCCAGGACGTCCACGACCACATGCGCACCGAGCTGATGTGCGGCCAGTACCTGGACCTGCTGGAGCAGGCCCACGGCGAGGGCACCTTCGACAGCGCGCTGCGGGTCGCCCTGTTCAAGAGCGGGAAGTACTCGGTGGAGCAGCCGCTCAGGCTGGGCCTGGTGCTGGCCACGCGGGGACGCGAGCCGTGGATCGACCGGCTCTGCGAGGAGTACGGCCAGTGCGTGGGCATCGCCTTCCAGCTCCGCGACGACATCCTCGGCGTGTTCGGCGACCCGCTGGAGACCGGCAAGCCGGCCGGCGACGACCTGCGCGAGGGCAAGCGGACCATGCTCATCGCCCGCACCCTCGCCGCGGCCTCCCCCGCCCAGGCCGCCCAGGTGCGCGCCATGCTCGGCGACCCGGCACTGGACGCGTCCGGGGTGGACCGGCTGCGGCAGATCATCCAGGAGACCGGGGCGCTCGCCGCGTGCGAGCACCTGATCCAGGAGTACCTCGACGACGCCCTGCGCTCGCTGGAGCACGCCCCGATCACCTCGGAGGCCCGCACGGCGCTGGCCGAGCTGGCCGTGGCCGCGACGTCCCGCCGCACCTGACGGCCCGCCCCCGCCGTACGGCCCGCAAGGACCGCCGTACGGGCACGCACGCCCCGCCGTACGGGCCCGGGGCGTGGCGCACGCGGATCAGGGCACGGCGCGACCGGTCTCGACCGGTCGCGGCCGGGCCGTACGGCCGGCTCGGCCGCGTGCGGTCAGCCCCCGGCGGTCAGCCGCCGTCTGAACTCCTCGGCGGCGGCCTTGGGGTCGTCGGCCTCGGTGATGGCCCGTACCACCACGACCCGGCGCACGCCGTACGACATGACCTCGTCGAGGTTGGCGAGGTCGATGCCGCCGATGCCGAACCAGGGCCGGTCGGTCGCGAGGGCCGCGGCGTGCCGGAGCAGGCCGGGGCCCGGGGCGGACCGCCCGGGCTTGGTGGGCGTCGGCCAGATCGGGCCGCAGCAGAAGTAGTCGACGCCGGGCTCGACGGCCGCGGCGGACGCCTCCTCGGGGGCGTGGGTGGAACGCCCGATGAGGATGTCGTCGCCGAGGATGTCGCGGGCGACCGGCACGGGCAGGTCGTCCTGGCCGAGGTGGAGCACGTCGGGCCGGGCCGCGTAGGCGATGTCGGCGCGGTCGTTGACCGCCAGCAGCCGGCCGTGCCGGTCGCAGGCGTCGCGGAAGACCTCCAGCAGCGCCAGCTCCTCGCGGGCCTCCAGGCCCTTCTCGCGGAGCTGGACGATGTCGACGCCGCCGCTCAGGGCGGCGTCGAGGAAGTCGGCGAGATCGCCGCGGTCGCGGCGGCCGTCGGTGCAGAGGTACAGGCGGGCGTCAGAAAGCGAGGGCCTGGGCACGTCTCTTGACCTCGGTGTGGCGGCCCGCGGCGATCGCCTCCACCGGCGATCCCGGCAGGCTGTCGTCCGGGGTGAAGAGCCAGCGCAGCGACTCGACGTCGTCGTATCCGGCGTCGAGCAGCACGGTGAGCGTGCCCGGCAGTCCCTTCAGGACGTCGCCGTCGGACAGGAACACGGCCGGGATCTGGGGTTCTCCCCCGCCCCGGCGCACCCCGATGAGCTTGCGGTCCTTGAGGAGCTGCTTGGCGCGGCCGGCACTGAGGCCGAGCCTCCGGGCCACCTCGGTCAGGGTGAGCCACTCGCCCACCAGCTGGTCGGTCTCCCGGTCGATCTGCGCAACAGAAAGCGTCACGAATCCACCACTACCACATCGAGCCTTTCGCCAAACACCGGCGCGGGTCACGCCGCGCAGTCGCGCAACGCTACCGCAGGGTCGGCCAGACGCTCGACATCGAGGGGACGGCCGCCCTCGATGAGGCGCCTGCCCTGGACCAGATCGCGGGGCCGGTCGACGGACAGCACCGCGACGAGCCGGTCGCGGTCGTCCACCCAGCAGGCCCCCCACTTCGGATCGGTCCCGGGGTCGCCGCGCATGACCATGCGGCCGCCGTCGTGCCGGCCGGCGTACTGGACCATGTGGCCGAACTGCTCCGACCAGAAGTAGGGCACCGGGTCGTAGACCGCCTCCTCCCCCATCAGGGAGGCCACGGCCACCTCGGGGGCGTTCAGCGCGTTGTCCCAGTGCTCGACCCGCAGGCGGCGGCCGTAGCGGCGCGACCACCAGGCGGCGCAGTCGCCCACGGCGACGACGCCGGGCAGCGAGGTGCGCAGGTGCTCGTCGGTGACGACGCCGTCGTCGAGCCCGATGCCGGAGCCGGCCAGCCACTCGACCGCGGGGCGGACGCCGACACCGGTGACGACCACGTCGGCCTCGACCGCCGAGCCGCCGGCCAGGGTCAGCCCGCCGTGGTCGACGGAGGCGACCGCGGAGCCGAGCCGCAGGTCCACGCCCGCCTGTTCGTACCAGGGGACGGTCCAGGCGCCGACCGGGCCGAGGGCGGCGGCCAGCGGGACGTCGGCGGCCTCGACCACGGTGACCTCGCAGCCGGCCCGGCGCGCGGCGGTGGTCACCTCGGCGCCGATCCAGCCCGCGCCGACGACGGCGACCTTGACCCCCGGCGCGAACAGGGCGCGCAGCCCGAGGGCGTCGTCGATCGTGCGCAGGACGTGCTGCGGGCCGTCGCCGAGCAGCCGGACCGGGCGGGCGCCGGTGGCGATGACCAGCCCGTCATAGGGCAGTTCGCCCTCGGTGGTCTCCACCACGCCGGGCCGCAGCCCCTTGGCGGCCGCTCCCGGGCGGAAGGAGACCTCCAGGGCGCCGAGATCGGAGTCGACGACCGTGGAGTCGGTGCCGCCGAGCAGGACGGCCTTCGACAAGGGAGGGCGGTCGTACGGCCGGTGCCGCTCCTCCCCGATCAGGGTGATCGTGCCGGCGAACCCTCGGGCCCGTAACGCCTCGACGCTGCGCACGCCGGCCAGGCCGGCGCCAACCACCACGACATGATTCACACCTCATCAGCCTAGGCGTCCGGAGGACCCCCGGCTATCTGCTACGTGCGCTGAAACCGACATTCAACCCACACGGGGCGCCATGCCCGCGTCGGAGAGACCGGAGGCACCCCTTATGGTGGGGATGTCAAGACGCGCGGGAGCCCGGCACGCACCGGGCTGAGAGGAGGGCCGCGAGACCGCCGAGGAGCGCGGAGCCACGCACCGCGACCGGAGCGCCCCGGGTGGGCGCCGCCGGGCGACGCGGGCGGGCCGCGACCGGGCGCGACCGCGAGCGGGCCCTCGACCGCCAGGAACCTGATCCGGGTCATGCCGGCGAAGGGAGCGGGATGGGAATGCCGCAGCGGTTCGACCTCCTGGTCGTCGGCGGAGGGGTGATCGGCCTCTCGGTGGCCTGGCGCGCCGCCAGAGGGGGCCTGCGGGCCGCGGTGATGGACCCGGCCCCCGCCTCAGGCGCCTCGCACGCGGCGGCGGGCATGCTGGCGCCGGTGAGCGAGGTCACCTACACCGAGGAGCCCCTGCTGCGGCTGGGCCTGGCCTCACTGGACAGGTGGCCGTCGTTCGCCGCGGAGCTCGCCGCCGACGCCGGCCGCGAGGCGGGCGACCTCGACTACCGCGACGGCGGCACCCTCGACGTCGCCTTCGGCGCCGACGACATGGCGGCACTGGAGGAGATCGCCGCGTTCGCCACCGGGCTGGGACTGCCCGCCCGGCGGCTGACCGGCCGCGAGTGCCGCCGCCTGGAGCCGATGCTGGCCCCGTCCGTCCGCGGCGGCATGCTCGCCGAGAGGGACGCCTGGGTGGACCCCAGGAAGGTCACCGCGGCCCTGCTGACGGCCCTGGAGCGCCGGGGCGTCACCCTGCTGCGGACGCGCGCCGCCGCCCTGGAGACGTCCGCCGGGCGGGTCACCGGGGTACGGCCGGCCACCGGCGGGACCGTCGGGGCCGACCGGGTGGTCCTGGCGACCGGGGCGTGGTCCGGGGAGCCCGGCGGCGCGGGCGCGCCCGCCGCGATCGAGGGGCTGCCGCCCGGGATCCTGCCGCCGGTGCGTCCGGTCAAGGGCCAGATCATGCGGCTGCGCTCCCCCGAGCCGATCCTGGGGCGCTGCGTGCGCGGCACGGTCCACGGCTCGCACGTCTACCTCGTCCCGCGCGCGGACGGCGAGCTGGTCGTCGGGGCCACCCAGGAGGAGATGGGCTTCGACACCAGGGTGACGGCCGGCGGGCTGTGGGAGCTGCTGCGCGACGCCCGGGAACTGCTCCCCGGGGTGACGGAGCTGGAGCTCTCCGACGCGGTCGCGGGCCTGCGCCCCGGCACGCCGGACAACCTCCCGGTGATCGGCCCGGCCGGCCCGCCGGGCCTGTGGCTGGCCACCGGCCACCACCGCAACGGGGTGCTGCTCGCACCGCTGACCGCCGACCTGTGCGCGGGCGACGGCGACCCAGGCCTTCTGAAGATCTGCTCACCCCTCCGCTTCCAGGAGCATCGTTGAACGTGACCATCAACGGCGTCGCACACGAGCTGCCCTCCGGGGCCACCGTCGCCGAGGCCGTGAAGACCCTGACCGAGACCCGGAACGGGGTGGCCGTCGCCGTGAACGGCGAGGTCGTCTCGCGGGGCGCGTGGGACTCCACCGCGCTCGCCGACGCGGACGCGGTCGAGGTGCTCACCGCGGTGCAGGGAGGCTGAGGGACGTGGACGACGACCTGATCATCGGCGGCGAGAAGTTCGCCTCCCGGCTCATCATGGGCACCGGCGGCGCGCCCTCGCTGGAGGTCCTGGACGCCGCGCTGGCCGCCTCGGGCACCGAGCTGACCACGGTGGCGATGCGGCGGCTGGACCCGTCGGCCCGCGGCTCCGTCCTCGACGTGCTGCGCCGGCGCGGCATCCGGGTCCTGCCCAACACCGCCGGCTGCTTCACCGCCCAG
Source organism: Streptosporangium sandarakinum (assembly GCF_050942225.1). Taxonomy (NCBI): domain Bacteria; kingdom Bacillati; phylum Actinomycetota; class Actinomycetes; order Streptosporangiales; family Streptosporangiaceae; genus Streptosporangium; species Streptosporangium sandarakinum. Next base: position 2,536,084 of record NZ_CP192034.1, on the reverse strand, counting down.
GAGGCGGTGCTGACCGCCCGGCTGGCCAGGGAGGCCCTGGAGACGGGCTGGATCAAGCTGGAGGTCATCTCCGACGAGCGCACCCTGCTGCCCGACCCGATCGAGACCTTCGACGCGGCCGAGCGGCTGGTGGCCGACGGGTTCACGGTGCTGCCGTACATCGGGGACGACCCGGCCCTGGCGCGCCGTCTGGAGCAGGCGGGCTGCGCGGCGGTGATGCCGCTCGGCGCGCCGATCGGCTCCGGCCTGGGCATCCGCAACCCGCACAACATCGAGCTGATCGTGGAGGCGGCCGGGGTGCCGGTGATCCTGGACGCCGGGATCGGCACCGCCAGCGACGCGGCCCTGGCGATGGAGCTGGGCTGCGACGCGGTGCTGCTGGCGACGGCGGTGACCCGGGCCCAGCGGCCCGACCTGATGGCGCAGGCCATGCGGTCGGCGGTCGCCGCGGGGCGGGCCGCCCGCCTGGCGGGCCGGATCCCCCGGCGCCGCTACGCGGAGGCGTCCTCGCCCATGACCCCCTGAGCGGGCCCCCGGCCGGGGGGCAACCGGCCGGGGGCGGATCATCGGCGACGGGCGCGGTGACCTGCCCCGCGGATCTCGGAATGCCCTCGGAATCCGCAGAAAACAGTCAACTTCTCGGCATCGGTTTGGAACACCGGCACCCTGCGGACGCCAAAACGCCCGTAAACTCAGCCGGGTGGACACGACGGTTACTGACCCCCTGGTCGGGAGACTCCTCGACGGGCGTTACCGCGTCGAGTCCCGGATCGCCCGAGGCGGGATGGCGACCGTCTACCTGGCCATGGACATCCGGCTCGACCGCACGGTCGCCGTGAAGGTGATGCACCGATCCCTCGCCGAGGACCCCTCCTTCGTCCGGCGGTTCATCGGCGAGGCGAAGTCGGTGGCGAGCCTGTCGCACCCCAACGTGGTGCACGTCTTCGACCAGGGCACCGACGGCGGCAACGTCTACCTGTCGATGGAGTACGTCCCGGGACGCACCCTGCGCGACGTGCTCCGCTCCCGCGGCAGGCTGCCCGCCCGCGAGGCCCTGGAGGTCATCATCCCGGTGCTCGCCGCGCTGGGCGCCGCGCACCAGACGGGGATGATCCACCGCGACGTCAAGCCGGAGAACGTCCTCCTCAGCGACGACGGCCGGATCAAGGTGGTGGACTTCGGTCTGGCCCGCGCGATCGAGGCGACCAACCAGACGCGGACCGGCGTCATGATCGGGACCATCGCCTACATGTCGCCCGAGCAGGTGACGGCGGCGGCCGCCGACGCCCGCAGCGACGTCTACGCGGCCGGGATCATGCTGTTCGAGCTCCTCACCGGCAGCCAGCCGTACGAGGGCGACACCCCGATGTCGGTGGCCTACCGGCACGTTCACGACACCGTGCCGCTGCCGTCCAGCCTGCTGCCCGACATCCCCCCGCAGCTCGACGCGCTGGTGGCCCGGGCCACGGCCCGCGACCCCGAGGGCCGTCCGGCGGACGCCACCGCGATGCTGGTCGCCGCGGTGGAGGCGCACCGGGCGCTGCCCATGGACAGCGGCCCCGCGCCGCAGGTCCCGGCCACCCCGGTACGGCCCGCGGAGCACCCGGGGCCGGCGGGCGCCACCATGGTGCAGCCGGCCGTCAACCACACCCTGGTCCAGCCGCGCGGCGAGCTGCTCACCACCCCCGCCGCAGGCCACCCCGGCACCCCGGCCGGGCCGGAGCCGAGGGCGGCCGCGCGGCGCGGCGGGTCCCGGCGGCCCACGTGGTTCCTGATCACGCTGGCCCTGGTCATGGTGGCCGGGATCGGCCTGACCGGCTGGTGGTTCTCCCAGACCCGCACGATCAAGGTGCCCGACTCGCTGGTGGGCATGAACGTCAAGCTGGCCCAGAGCGAGGCCGAACGGCTCGGCTTCACCGTCGTGGTCGGCCAGGCCCAGTACGACGAGAAGGTCCCCAAGGACAACGTCCTGTCGACCGACCCGGCCGGCGGCACCGAGGTCGAGCCGAAGTCGCGGCTCACCCTCATCGCCTCGGCGGGCCCCAAGCGGGTCCCGGTGCCCAACGTCGTCGGCATGGACCAGAACGCGGCCCGGTCGAAGCTCGCCGAGGTCAAGCTGGTCACCGGGAACATCCGGCGGCAGGGCAACGACACCGTGCCGCGCAACCAGGTCATCCGGACCATCCCGGCGGTGGGCAACCCCGTCAAGGAGGGCAGCAAGGTCTCCCTGGTGGTCAGCGCGGGCCTGCTCCTGCCGGACGTCAAGGGCATGCCCCGTGACCAGGCCGACGCCACGCTGCGCACCGCGGGCTTCCTGCCGGAGTTCGTCGAGCAGACCGACGCCGCCACCCCCTGCACGGTCATCGCGCAGGACCCCCAGCCCGGGGCCGAGGTGGACAAGGGCGCCGTCGTGCGGATGACCCTCTCCCAGTGCAACAACCCCGGCTGGCACTGGCCGTGGGAGAACGACGGCCAGCCCGGCGAGGGCGACGACAAGCAGGTGATCGTCATCCCCAACGTGATGTTCAAAGAGGTCAAGGCGGCCCGCGACGAGCTGCGCGCCGCGGGGGTGACGGTGAAGATGCGCAAGGGGCTGGGCCGGGGGATGGTGGTGGCGCAGCTCCCGGGGGCCGGCCAGCAGGTCCCGCCTGGCACCGAGGTGACGCTCTGGTTCTGACCGGCGCGCGCTCCGGCCGGTCGTGTGCTTCGACCGGTCGCGCGCTCGGCGGGTCGCGGACCTGACCGGCCGTACGGCTCGCGGGTCTGACCGGCCGTACGGCTCACGGCCGGTCGCGCGTTCCGGACGGCACGGCTCGCGGCCGGTCGCGCGTCACGGCCGGCCGTACGGCTCAGGGCCGGTGGAGCAGGCCGTGCAGGCGGACCCGGGCGAGGCCGCCGTCGGGGAAGACGTCCACCCTGACGTGGGTGGTCACCGGCGCGTCCGCGAGGCGGAAGCGGTGGCGCGTGTCGGGCAGCAGCGGGGTCCTGGGCAGCAGCTCCGTCCAGGTGCGGCCGTCGGCCGTCCCCCGGAGCGACACGGCGGCCGGGGCGTTGAACAGCAGGTTCGTCGTGTCGATCTCGGCGAGCCTGATGACGCCGGGTCCGGCCAGGCGGATCACCAGCCAGTCGTTGCCGCCGTCGCGTCGGCGGGCCGTCTCCCAGCCCTCGGCCTGGTGCCGGGCGAGGCCGGGGGCTATGACGTTGCCGGGCGGGGAGTAGAACCCGTCGGAGCAGCCGGTGACCAGCCCGCCGTTCTCCAGCGCGGCCAGGTCCAGGCCCAGGCCGTCGTAGACCGTCAGGTCCGGCCTGGCCTCGCCGTGCACGCGCAGCCGGGCCACGCCGCCGTCGGGGAAGATGTTCAGCCGCACGTGGGTGCGGCGCCGTTCCCCGGTCACCGCGAAGCGGTGCTCGGCGTCCCCGGCGAGTGCGGCGCGCGGGACGATCTCCTCCCATTCGGCGCCGGCCAGCTCCACCGCGGTGGGATGACCGGTGACCTCGGCCGCCTCGACGGAGGCGTGCGCCGGGTGGTTGGCCCTGAACCAGGCGGTGTCGATCACGACGCCGCGGACCACGCCGGGCACGCCGAGGCGGACCACGGCCCAGTCGTGGCCGGGCTCGCGCCGCCGCCGGGTCTCCCAGCCGTCGTAGACCTGGCCCTTGGCGCCGAAGGTGTGCGCCTGGAAGCCGGGCGGGCCGGGCCGGATGAGGTTCTCCCGCTCGGCGAAGGACTCGTCGCTGGCCGCGACGACCGAGCCTCCGTGGGTGCGCAGCGCCAGGTCGGGCAGGGTGGTGAAGTCGTTCACGCCGGGGTCCTTCCGGTGCCGGGGCGGGAGGGCGTGCGGGGACGCGCCGCGGACGGCTCCGACCGGCTCGGCTCGGGCTCGCCGGGTTCCGGGGCGCCGGAGCCGGGCTCGGCCCGTTCCGGGGTGCCGGGACCGGGCTCGGCCTGTTCCGGGGCGGGCCGCCGCAGCAGGACCCCGCCGGGCTCGCCGTCGGGCCCGCCGCCCGTGAGGCGGCCGCGCAGCCAGGTGGCGCGGACCGTGCCACGCAGCGTCCTGCCGTGGTACGGCGTGACCGGGTTGCGGTGGTGCAGGGCGGCGGCGTCCACGGTGTGCTCGGCGTCCGGGTCGAAGGCCACCAGGTCGGCGTCGCGGCCCGTCTCGATCGCGCCCTTGCGGGTCAGGCCGGCCAGCGCCGCGGGGCCGGCGGCCATCCACCGGACGACGTGCTCCAGGCCGTATCCGCGCCGCGCCGCCTCGGTCCAGACGACGGACAGACTGAGCTGGAGGGAGGAGACGCCGCCCCAGGCGCGGGCGAAGTCGGGCACCTTCAGATCCGGCGTGGACGGCGAGTGGTCGGAGACGACGCAGCTCAGCACCCCCTCGGCCAGCCCGCGCCAGAGCGCGTCGCGGTTGGCCGCCGAGCGGATCGGCGGGCAGCACTTGAACGCGGTGCCGCCGGGCGGCACCTCCTCGGCGGTCAGCGCCAGGTAGTGCGGGCAGGTCTCGGCGGTGACCCGCACGCCCCGCGCCCGCGCCGCGGCCAGCGGCTCCAGGCACAGCGCCGAGGACACGTGCAGGATGTGGACCCGCGCGCCGGTCTCCCCGGCCAGCGCCACGACCCGCTCGACCGCCCGCCGTTCGGCCTCGCCGGGCCGGGAGCCGAGGAAGTCGGCGTAGCCGGGCCCGGCGGGGTCGGCGAGCAGCGCCGGGTCCTCGGCGTGGACGACCAGCAGGCCGTCGAAGGAGGCGATCTCCGCCATGGCCCGCCGCAGCCCCGCGTCGTCGAGCGGCGGGAACTCCTCCACGCCCGACGGCGACAGGAAGCACTTGAAGCCGAACACGCCGGCCTCGTGCAGCGGCCGCAGGGCGGCGGCGTTCCCGGGGACCGCGCCGCCCCAGAAGCCGACGTCCACCGCGCACCGGCCCCCGGCGGCCCGCCTCTTGACGTCGAGCGCGGCCACGTCCACGGTCGGCGGCAGCGAGTTGAGCGGCATGTCCACGATCGTGGTGACGCCGCCGGCCGCGGCGGCCCGGGTGGCCGACGCGAAGCCCTCCCAGTGGGTCCGGCCGGGCTCGTTGACGTGCACGTGGGTGTCCACCAGGCCCGGCAGCAGCGCGACGTCGCCGAGGTCGACCCGTTCGGCGGCGTCCGGGGGCGCGTCGTGGGGGTGCAGGCCGGTGATCCTGCCGTCCCGTACGGCCACCGCCGCCGGGGCCTGGCCGCCGGGCAGCATCACCCGGCGGGACCGGACCACCAGGTCCGGCCTCCGTTCGTCCGCTCCCCGGCTCGTCACGGGCCGTCCTCCGCTTCCGTCAACGGCGCTCCCCGGCTGTTCGCAGGGGCTTCCCGGCTCTCGTCACAGGCGTCCCTCCGGAACTCGCGGGCTCCCGGCCATGGTCACAGGTGTTCCGCGGTGATCCGGCGCGCGAGGCGCTCCAGCAGCGGGCCCGCCTGCGCCATGCACACCTCCGGGTCGGGTTCGAGGTCGGTGAGGGCGTAGGCGGCCGATATGCCGGCCGCGGCCAGCTCCTCGTCGTCCAGCGTCCGCCGCCCGCACACCGCGACGACCGGGACCCCCGCCTTGGCCGCCGCCACCGCGACGCCCGCGGGGGCCTTGCCGCGCAGGGTCTGCTCGTCCAGCGCCCCCTCCCCGGTGATCACCAGGCGGGCGCCGGGGAGCCGGTCGTGGAAGCGCAGCAGGTCGAGCAGGTACTCGATGCCGGGCCGCAGGTCCGCCCCGAGGAAGGCCAGCGCGGCGAAGCCCACTCCCCCGGCGGCGCCCGCGCCGGGCCGGGCGGCCACGCCCATGGCGCGCACGACGCCGTCGTGCTCGGCGGCACCGGCCAGGCCGTGGGTGTGCGCGGCGACCGCGGCGAGCCGTACCAGGCCCTTCTCCAGCAGCGCGACGTCCTCGGGGCCGGCGCCCTTCTGCGGGCCGTACACGGCGGCGGCGCCGTGCGGGCCGAGCAGCGGGTTGTCCACGTCGCCGGCGACGATGTACTCCACGCCGCCGGACGGGCCGAGTCCGGACGCCTCGAACCCGGAGGCGTCGATCCTGTCGAGATCGGCCAGGGCCGCACCGCCCGGAGGCAGCTCCCGCCCGTCCGCGTCCAGGAACCGGACGCCGAGCGCCGTCATCATGCCGGTGCCGCCGTCGGTGCAGGCGCTGCCGCCCAGGCCGAGCACGATCCGCCGCGCGCCGCGCCGTACGGCGTGGGCGATCAGCTCGCCGGTTCCCAGGCTGGTCGCGGTGAGCGCCCGCGGCCCGTCCGGCAGGCGGCGCAGCCCGGACGCCTCGGCCAGCTCGACCACGGCCGTCGGCGTCCCGCCGGCCTCGCGCCAGGCGTAGGCGGCGTGGACCGGCTCCCCGGTGGGCCCGGTGACCTCGGCCTCGACGCGGTCGAACCCGGCGGCGACGGCCGCGTCCACGGTGCCGTCACCGCCGTCGGCCACCGGCACCGCGACCGTGGCGACGTCCGGGCCGAGCCCGGCGGCCACCCGCGCCGCGACCTCGGCCGCGGTCAGTGACCCCTTGAACTTGTCCGGGGCGATGACGACGTGTCCCGACGACTCAGACAACCCTGCTCCCTGGTGTACGGCGGGCCGGCGCGGCCCGCCCGGCGCACCCGGGCGGCACCGGACCCGGCCCGGTGAGGTGGTCCACCATCATCACATCCCTTCGGAAAGGGGTTTCCAGGGTGTCCCGGCTTTCCGGGCGTCCCGGCTTTCCGGGCGTCCCGGGCTTTCCGGACGTCCTGGGTTCCCCGGGCGTCCCGAGTTCTCCGGATGCCCCGGGCTCTCCGGACATCACGGGTTCTGCGGACACCACGGACGTCATGAACGCGGGGACGGGGTCAGAGGCGGGACGCCCCGCTCGCCGGCCAGGCGCACGAGGCGGCGATGGGCCTCGACGCCCGCCCGGCCGAGCTCGTCCTGCGGCGTCGTGCGCAGCTCGTCGTCCGCCACGACCGTCTCGCCGCCCACCAGGAGCCGGGCCAGCGGCGGCTGCCGGGTACCGAGGACCAGGGCGTGCACCGGGTCGGCGACGGCCCCGGCGAAGGAGTCGATCCGCCACAGCGCGATGTCGGCGAGCTTGCCCGGCTCCAGGGAGCCGAGCTCCGCCTCGCGGCCCAGGTTCCGCGCCCCACCGAGGGTGGCGACCGAAAGGGCCTGCCGGGCGGTCAGCGCCGTGGGACCGTACCTCGCCCGCTGGAACAGCAGCGCCTGGCGCATCTCCCCGGCCAGCGAGGTCAGCTCGGCCGAGGCGCTGCCGTCCACCCCGAGGCCGACGTTCGCGCCGCGGCGGAGCAGCTCCGAGACCCGGGCGATCCCCGCGCCGAGCCGCCCGTTGGAGCTGGGGCAGTGCGCGGTGCCGGTGCCGGTGCGGGCGAGCCGGTCGATGTCGGCGTCGCTCAGGTGGACGGCGTGGGCGAACCACACGTCCGGGCCGAGCCAGCCGAGCTTCTCCATGTGGTCCACCGGGCGCACGCCGTACCGGGCCAGGCAGTGCTCCTCCTCGTCGAGGGTCTCGGCGAGGTGGGTGTGCAGGCGCACGCCCCTGTCCCTGGCCAGCGCGGCGGACTCGGTCATCAGCTCGGTGCTGACCGAGAACGGCGAGCAGGGCGCGACCGCCACCCGCAGCTTCGAGGAGAAGGAGGGGTCGTGGTGGGCGTCGATCGCCTCGGCGGTCGCGGTGAGGATCGTGTCGAGGTCCTCCACCACCTCGTCCGGGGGCAGGCCGCCGTCGGAGACGCCGCGGTCCATGGAGCCCCGGGCGGGGTGGAAGCGGACGCCGACCGCGCGGGCCGCGTCGATCTCGGCGGCGAGCAGGTCGCCGCGCCCGGCGGGGAAGACGTAGTGGTGATCCGCGGAGGTGGTGCAGCCGGACAGGGCGAGGTGGGCCAGGCCGGCGCCGGCCGCCCCCCTGACTACCTCGGCGTCCATCGCCGCCCAGACGGGGTAGAGCGCCACCAGCCACTCGAACAGCGTGGCCTCCCGGGCGAACCCCTGGGAGGCCCACTGGTAGAGGTGGTGATGGGTGTTGACCAGGCCCGGCGTGGCCAGGCAGCCGGTGCCGTCGACGCGGCGCGCGCCGGGGAGGTCCGGCGCCGGTCCCGGGCCGATCGCCTCGATCCGGTCGCCCCGGACGACGATGTGGCCCGATGGGATCTCCGGGCCGGTCACCGGGACGAGATAGGCGTTCTCGATCACCAGCGCGCCGCCCGCCTCGGTCCCCGGTACGGCCGGCCCACCGCCCACCGCCCCGGGTGCGGCCGGCGCGCCCGCGGCCTCCCGTCCACCGGAAAGGCCGCCCGCGGAACCACCCGGAAGATCCGTGGAGAAACCGTCCGGGAGGTCGCCCGGGAGTCCTGGGCCGGTCACGGGGTCGCCGCCTTCCGCGTGGCGGCGAGCCGTACCGCGTCGAGGATCTTCTCGTAGCCGGTGCACCGGCACAGGTTGCCCGCCAGCGCCTCGCGGATCTGGGCGTCGGTGGGCCGGGGAGTCCGGTTCAGCAGGTCGTGGGCCTGCACGACGAGGCCGGGGGTGCAGAAGCCGCACTGGACGGCGCCGCACTCGGTGAACGCCTCCTGCACCGGGTCGAGCCGGCCGTCCCCGGCCAGCCCCTCGACCGTGCGGACCTCCCGGCCCTCCGCCTGCCCGGCCGCGACCAGGCAGGCGCAGACGGGCAGGCCGTCGAGGTAGACCGTGCAGGAGCCGCACTCGCCCTGCTCGCAGGCGTTCTTGGAGCCGGGCAGCCCCAGCCGCTCGCGCAGGACGTACAGCAGGCTCTCGCCCTCCCAGACGTCGTCGGCCGTACGGTGCCGGCCGTTGACGGTGAGGCTGACGCGCATCAGCCCTCCTTCCACAGGTCGTGCCAGGCCCAGGTCAGGGTGCGGCGCGCCAGCACGGCGACGGCGTGCCTGCGGTAGGCGGCGGTGCCGCGCACGTCGTCGATGGGTGAGGCGGCTCCGGCGGCCAGCTCGCCGAACCGCCGGGGCAGCCCGGGGGCGAGCCGGACGGTGTCCCAGTCGAGCTCGGCGGCGAGGAACTCCTCGGCCGCGACCGCCCGGCGCGGGGTGGGGGCGGCCGACCCGATGCCGGTGCCGGCCCGCCGCTCGGCGGGGTGCAGGGCCAGCGCGAACGAGCAGACCGCGATCACCATGGCGTTGCGGGTGCCGACCTTGGAGAAGTACTGCGGGCCGCCCGCCGGGCGCGTCCAGAACGCCCGGATCAGCTCGTCGGGCTCCAGGGCGCTGCGCTTGACACCGAGGTAGAACTCCTCCGCCGGGATCATCCGCACCCCCCGGGCGGCCGACTCGACCTCGATCTCGGCGCCGGCGGCGAGCAGCGGCGGGTGGCCGTCCCCGGCGGGCGAGGCCGCGCCGAGGTTGCCGCCCACGGTGCCCCGGTTGCGGATCTGCGGCGAGCCGACCGTGCGGGCGGCCTGCGCCAGCCCTGGCAGCCGGTCCCCCAGCTCGGCGATCAGCCGCGCGTACGTCACGCCCGCGCCGACCCGGAGCCGCCCGTCCTCCTCGGCGCCCCACTCGCCGAGCGCGGCCACCCGGTTCAGGTCGAGCAGCGCGTCGGGCCGGCGGACGTCGAAGTTGAGCTCGACCATCACGTCGGTGCCGCCCTGGACGGGCACGGCCTCCGGCCGCTCCGCCTTGGCCTCCAGCGCCTCGGCCCAGGTCGCGGGCCTCAGGAAGTCCACCGTCATTCCCAGGCGAAGCGGGCGTCGGGGGCCGCGTCGTCGAGGACCGTGCCCTCGATCAGCCCGTAGGGGCGGTCGGCGGCGTGGAAGACCTCGCCCGGGTTGTCCAGGCCGAACGGGGTCAGGTCCACCGCGAAGTGGTGCCGGTTGGGCATCGCCAGCCGTACCTCGCAGATTCCGGGGCAGGTCCGGAGCACCAGGTCGCCCATCGCGTAGAGGGTCTGCTGCAGCGAGAGGCTGTACGTCCCGGCGAACGCCTCCAGCAGGCGGCTCCGCACCTCCTCGTACGACTCGCCGAAGCCGTACGGCCGGGGCGGCACGGGCGGGCCGGGCGGCCCGGACGGCTCGGGCGCCCCGGATTGTTCGGACGCCCCGGATGGTTCGGCGGCGGGCCGGAAGCCGTCCGGCAGGTGCCGCCACCGGGCCGAGACCTCGGTGGCCAGGACGCGGTCCCGGGTGGGCGGCAGGGTGGTGTACTCGTCCTGGATGAAGCCGTGGAACTCCGAGCCGGTGGAGTTCAGCACCACCAGGTCCCGCAGGCCCGAGACCACGGTGGAGGTGCCGTCGCGGTCGTGGTGGACGACGCAGGTGCGCACCTCCCGCCCCGAGCGGACGAAGGAGTGCCGTTCGTCCCCGCCGTCCGGCGGGGGGACGCGGTCCCAGAAGTACTCCTCGATCTCCACCCGGGCGTGGTGGATCGAGGGGTGGGCGTCCACGTGGTGGCGGGCCAGCAGCAGCGCGAAGTCCTCGATCTGGTCCACGCCGTGTTTCCTGGCGAAGGCGTAGACGACGTTCTTCTGCGTGTCGGTCGGCAGGACCGCGGAGTTGTCCCCGGTCAGGTGCGCGTCGTCCATGGCCCCGGAGAGGGACGTGCGGACGTTGAGGTCCTTGATGTGGTGGACGACGCCGTCCCGGACGACGCGGACCAGGCGGATCTCCGCCTTGCCGTAACGGTTGGGTCCCAGCACGACCGCCATGCCTCGTCTCAGCTCCCTCGGTACGTCGAATAGGCGAACGGGCTCAGCAGCAGGGGGACGTGGTGGTGCTCGGCGGGGTCGGCGACGGTGAAGTCGACCGTCACCTCCGGGTAGAAGGTCACGATCCCCTGGGCGGCGAAGTACTCGCCGGTGGCGAAGACCAGCCGGTGGGCGCCCGTATCGGTCGTCGCCCAGCCGTCGATCCGGCCGTCGGCGCCGGTGACGCCCTCGGCCAGCACCTCCCCGCCGTGCTCCAGCCGTACGGCGACGCCCGTCGCGGGCCGGCCGAGCGAGGCGTCCAGGACGTGGGTGGACAGGCTCACGCGCCTCCCTCCCCCACGTCCGGGCGGGCTCCCGTCGCGGGACTCCCGTGTCTCCCCGGCCCGGCCGCCCGGCGGGTCCCCGTCCCGGGGCGCCCGGCCGTCACGCCGCTCCCTCCGGGTCCTCCAGCAGCCGCGCCACGCGCAGCCGGGCGATCCCGGCCAGTTCGGTCCGCACGACGTCCCGTTCGGTCTCCTCGTCGTTGCGCAGCCGTGCCCGCAGGCGGTCCAGCATCTCCCCGGCGGTCAGGCCGGCGGCGCGGACCAGGTAGATGTGGCCGAAGCGCGCCTCGTAGGCGCGGTTGCCCTCGGCCAGCGCGGCGAGCACGGCGGGGTCCGCCCCCGCCACCCCGGACTGCTCCCGCCGTGACCAGGACGCCTCCCGCCCGCCCGCGCCGGGCGGCACCGGGCCGCCGCCGTCACCTGCCGCATCCCGGCCCGCCGCGCCCGCCCCGTCCGCACCGGGGCCGGTCACACCGGGAGCGTCCGTGCCGCGACCGGTCGCGCCGGACGCGGCTCCGCCGTCGCGGGGCGGTTCGCCGATCCTGGGGTGGGCGGCCAGCGCCGTCAGCACCTCCGGCCAGGGCAGGCCGAGCACGGCCGCCTCGACCGCCGACTCCAGCGCTGCGAGGTCGCGGTAGGGGCGCCGGGCGGCCACCTCCCGGGCGAAGACCGGGGACGCGCAGCACGCCAGCAGCCCGGCCTCGGCCCCGGCGGCCCCGAGCGCGTTGAACCCGGCGGGCCCCGCCGGCGCGGTGGCGTCGATGTTGGGCATGTGAGCAGTACACACAGCGCCGTCGCCCCGGTCCAGCAGCGGGAACTCCCAACCGGGCTAAAGGTTCGTCCCGGATTTTCGTGTCATGCTCCAAAAGACCGACGACGGGCCGGCGGGCCGCGGGGAGGCGGCCCGGTTCCGCGACGGGCTCGCGGATCACAGCGGGCCGGTGGGCCACGACCGCCTCCCGGGTTCCGGTGCCGCCTGTCGGAACGGTGACGAACCGGTCACCTCCGGAGGGCGCCCGGGATGTCGCCGGGGAGCGGCCGGGAGACGTCGGGCCCAGCGCCTAAACTGACGGCACCATGTCTTCTCTCTCCCTCATCGGCGGACACGTCTCCGTCACCGGCGGCCTGGGCAAGGGCGGCCTGAAGTGCGCCGCCGACATCGGCGCCGAAATGATCCAGGTGTTCGTCACCAACCCGCGCGGCTGGGCGCTCGCCGACGGCGACCCCGCCCAGGACGCCCTGCTGCGCGAGTCGGGCATGCTGTCCTTCATCCACCTTCCCTACCTCGTCAACATGGGCACGCCGAGCGCCGAGACCCTGGAGAAGTCCACCGCCGTCGTCCGGCACGGCCTCCGGCGGGCGTACGCGATCGGCGCCCCCGGCGTGGTGGTCCACACCGGCTCGGCGGTCAGCCAGTCTCGTGACGACGCCATGCGCCAGCTCCACGAGCACCTGCTCCCCCTGCTCGACGAGATCCCCGAGGACGGCCCCGACCTGCTGCTGGAGCCGATGGCCGGGCAGGGCGCGATGCTGTGCGCGACCGTCCAGGACCTGGAGGCCTACCTCGCGGCCCTCGACTGGCATCCCAGGGCGGGCGTCTGCCTCGACACCTGCCACGCCTTCGCCGCGGGCCACGACCTCTCGACCGCCGAGGGGGTCGCCGAGACGCTCGACGCGCTGCACGCGGTCGCCCCCGGGCGGCTCCGGCTGATCCACGCCAACGACTCCAAGGACCCCCACGGGTCGAAGAAGGACCGTCACGAGAACATCGGCGCGGGTCACATCGGCATCGACCCGTTCGCCGTCCTGATGCGCCACCCGGTCGCGGCGGGCATCCCGCTGTGCGTGGAGACCCCGGGCGGCCCGGAGAAGCACCGCGAGGACATCGAGCTGCTGAAGAAGCTCCGCGACGCGCCCGGCGCCTGACACCCGGCGTCTTCGGTACGGCGGGCCGCGGCGCGGGCCCGCCGTACCGCGGGAGGCGGGGGCCGTGACCACCGCGCGAAGAGGTCACCGCGCGAAGAGGTCACCGCGCGAAGGGACCGGCCGGCCCCGCCCGTTCAGCGCAGCCCGGCGGCGCTCAGCGCCAGCGCGACGACGGCCCCGTCGGCCGGGGCCCGCACGTCCCGCCCGGTCAGCTCCCTGAACCTCGCGAACCGGTGCTGGACCGTGTTGCGGTGGCAGTACAGCGCGGCGGCGGTGTCGGCGATCGACCCGGTGCCCGCCAGGTGGGTCCGCACGGTCTCCAGCAGCCGGTCGCGCTCGGCCTCCCCGACGGCGGCCAGCGGGCCCAGCACCCGGCCGGCGAGTTCGGCGGCCAGCTCGGGGCTGTGCGCGGCGAAGACGTCCAGCCAGCGGTCCTCCAGGCGCAGGGGTCCCCCGGCGCCCGGCCGGACGGTCCGCGCCGCCGCCGTGGCCAGCCGTACGGCGTGCGGGACCTTCGCGAGGCCGTCCACCGGCGGCGACACCCCGCAGGGCACCTCCCGCAGGAAGCCCAGCACGGCCTTCTCCGGGTCGGCCGGCCTGGTGGGGAGCTGGACGACGAGCACGTCGCCGGTGGGCGACTCGTGGCGGTGGCCGCGCAGGCCCGCGGCGGCGACCGCGGTGGCGGCGGCGCGCAGCCCGGCGCCCACCACCGGGTCGGCCACCACCACGGAGAACCGCCCCGCGATGTCGAGGCCGAGCACCCGCCCGGCGTCGCGCACCACGTCGGGGTTGCGGCCGTCGTTGTCGAGCAGCCGGGCGAACCACGCGCGCCGCTGGTCCTCGCGCTGCCGTCCCATCTCCAGCACAGCCCGCTGGTAGCCCGCCATCAGGCCGGTGACGTGCCGTTCCACCGCCTCCCAGACCAGATGGGCGCCGCCCAGCAGCTCGGGCAGATCGCCGGGACCGGCCCGATCGATCAGGCTCTGCCACAGCGCCCGCGCGTCCAGCCGGCCCGCGGCCAGCAGGGAAGCCAGCGGCACCCCCTGGCCGGCGCGCCGCTCCCCCAACCTCTCGGAGTGCGTGACCAGCTCGGGCGGGGTGGTGCCCTCGGCGAGGCGGCGCAGGATGAGCGCGAACCCGATCCGCGCGCCCTCCTCGACCTCCTCGCGCGGCACCAGCCCCTGGTCGTAGGGCGAAAGCGCCATCACCTTGTCGGCCCAGGCCACGATGACCTCCTCCAGGTCGGCGAGGCGGGCGAGGGCGAGCCGGGAGAGCACGGGATTGTTCACATGCACAATTTAGCGGCCGGTTCACGCGTTGTATGACCGTTGGCTACCCGTTTGACCTGCCCATACGGTGGGCGGAAACCCAGGCCATCGGAGGGCGGTACCGGCGCTGTGCACCTGACACCCCGTGAGCAGGAACGGCTCACCATCTTCACGGTCGCCGAACTGGCGCGCCGCCGCAGGAGCCGGGGCCGCCGCCTCAACGCCCCCGAGGCGATCGCCCTGATCTGCGACGAGATCCTGGAGCGGGCCTGGGACGGGGAGAGCCTGGAGGAGGTCGTCTCCGCGGCCCGGACCCTCCTGACCGCCGACGACGTGATGGACGGCGTGCCGTCCCTGGTCACGCACGTGCAGGTGGAGGCGCTGTTCCCCAGCGGCACCGCCCTGGTCGCGGTGGACGCGCCGTTCGGCGCCCCAGCCGGGCGGGGACCCGGCTGGGTGGAGACCGGCGAGGGGGCGGTGGAGCTCAACGCCGGGCGCGAGCGGTCCGCGCTGACCGTCCGCAACGAGGGCGACCGCACCGTCTACGTCTCCTCGCACTTCCCGCTGACCGAGGTGAACGCCGCCCTGGTCCTCGACCGGGAGCGGGCCGCGGGGATGCGGCTGGACATCCCGGCGGGGACGGCGACGGCCTTCCCGCCGGGCGAGACCGTGGAGGTTCACATCGTGCGGAGGTCGTCATGAGCCGGGTCACCCGCGGCACCTACAACGCGCTGTACGGCCCGACCGCCGGTGACCGGATCCGGCTGGGCGACACCTGCCTGTGGGTCGAGGTCGAGCACGACGACGTCGTCCACGGCGACGAGCTGCTGGGCGGCTGCGGCAAGACCCTGCGCGACGGCCTGCTGGCCGCCCCGCGCGGCGACCGCGAGTCCGCGCTCGACCTGGTGGTGGCCGGGGTCGTGCTGATGGACCCGGTGCTGGGCGTGCGCAAGACCCACATCGGCGTCAAGGACGGCCGGATCGTGCCGTTCCAGGGCGCGGTCATCGACTCCCACACCGCGATCGTGACGGGCGAGGGGCTGATCGCCACCCCCGGCGTCGTGGACTCGCACGTGCACCTGTCGTCGCCCGAGATCGCCCCGGCGGCGCTGGCCTCCGGCGTCACGACGGTCGTGGGCATGGGCCTGGGCGGGGTGTGGGACGTCGGCTGCAACCCGGCGCACAACCTGCACACGCTGATGAGCGCCTGGCGTGGCACCCCGCTGAACGTCGCGTTCCTGGCCCGGGGTTCCTCCAGCTCCGCGACGCTGCTGGAGGAGGCGGTGCTGGCCGGGGCCGGCGGCTTCAAGATCCATGAGGACTTCGGGGCGACCCCGCGCATCGTGGACACCTGCCTGGGCGTGGCCGAGGGGGCGGACCTGCCGGTGGCGCTGCACTCGGACTCGATGAACGAGTCGGGTTATCTCGCCGACACCGTCGCCGCCACGCGGGGCCGTACGGTGCACGCCTACCACGTCGAGGGCGGCGGCGGCCACCCGGACCTGCTGGAGGTCCTCTCCGAGCCGCACATCCTGGCCTCCTCCACCACGCCGACCATCCCCTACACGGTCAACACGGCCGGCGAGCTCTTCCCGATGACCATGACCGTGCACCGGCAGAACCACCACATCGACAGCGACGTGGAGGTCACGATGAGCCGGCTGCGGGTGCACGGCATCGCCGCCGAGAACGTGCTGCACGACCTGGGCGCGATCAGCATCGTCAACTCCGACTCGATGGGCATGGGCCGGGTCGCCGAGACCGTCCGCCGCACCTGGCAGGTCGCCCACCTGCAGGCGCTGCGCGCCGGGGAGGGCGGCCCCGGCCTGCCGGACGGCCGGGCCGGCAACGAGCGGGCGCTGCGCTACCTGGCCAAGCTGACGCTGAACCCGGCGGTCGCGCACGGCATGGCCCACGAGGTCGGCACCCTGCTGCCGGGGCGGCTGGCCGACATCGTGCTGTGGCACCCGGCGTGGTTCGGCGCCAAGCCCGAACTGGTGCTCAAGGGCGGCTTCGTGGCCCACGGCGTCTCGGGCAGCGGCTCGGGCTCCACCCGGCTGACCCAGCCGCGCTCCTACCGCCCCTACTTCGGCGGGCTCGGCGACGCGCCGAGCCGGCTGTCACGGATCTTCGTCGCCCACGAGGCGCTGGAGTCCGCCGAGGCCCGCGACGCGCTGCCCACCGGCGTGCGGTACGCGGCCGTCCGGCGGTCACGTGGTCTGACCAGGGCCGACATGTGCCGCAACACCGCGACCCCGCGGGTCGAGGTGCCCCGCGAGCCCGGCCCCGTCCTGGTGGACGGCGCCGAGGTGGACCTGGCGCCCGCGACCGAGGTCCCGCTCGCCCGTCTCCATCACTTCGCCTGAAACCCCCTGGTGATCCCCATATGAGTTCCCCGAACGCCCGCGGCGCGGGCATCGCGTCCTTCGTCGGCACCTCCATCGAGTGGTACGACTTCTACATCTACGGCACCGCCTCCGCCCTGGTCTTCGGCAAGCTCTTCTTCCCCGAGGTCAACCCGGCCGCCGGGGTGATGGCCTCCTTCGCCACCTTCTGGGTCGGCTTCCTGGCCCGCCCGCTGGGCGGCGTGATCTTCGGCCACCTCGGCGACCGCATCGGCCGCAAGCGCACCCTGGTGGCCACGCTGCTACTGATGGGCGGCGCGACCACGCTGGTGGGCGTGCTGCCCACCTACGCGACGGCCGGGGTGCTCGCCCCGATCCTGCTGGCCGGGCTGCGCCTGGTGCAGGGCGTCGCGGTCGGCGGCGAGTGGGGCGGCGCGGTGCTGATCGCCGCCGAACACGCCGGGCCGAAGCGGATCTTCTACGCGGCCTTCGCCCAGCAGGGCTCCCCGGCCGGGTCGATCCTCGCCACCGGCGTGTTCGCGCTGGTCAGCCTCCTGCCCGAGGAGAGCTTCATGTCGTACGGGTGGCGCATCCCGTTCCTGGCGTCGGCCGTGCTGCTGGTGATCGGCATGGTCATCCGGCTGCGGGTGGAGGAGTCCCCGGAGTTCGTGCGGATGCGCGAGCAGCGCGAGGTCGCCAAGCTGCCGGTCGTGGAGGTCTTCCGCTCGGCGTGGCCGCTGGTGCTGCTGGGCATCGGCGCCAGCGGCGTCGGCATCGCCTCCGCCTACTTCACCAACACCTTCATCCTGTCGTGGGCCACCACCGATCTGGGCATCACCAAGAGCACCATGCTGAACGTGCTGCTCATCGTGTCGGTCGTGCAGTTCGTCACCCAGCCGCTGGGCGCGGTGCTCGGCCAGCGGATGGGCGCCGCCCGCTACATGCTGATCGCCTTCACGGTGCTGCTCGTCTGCACGCCGATCACGTTCTGGCTGGTGGGCACCGGCGACCCGGTGCTGGCCACGCTCGGCCTGGCGCTGAGCATCGTGTTCGGCGGCTCCTCCTACGCCGCGCTGGCCGGCTTCCTCGCCGAGGCGTTCCCGGCGCGGGTCCGCTACACCGGCATCTCGCTGGCCTACCAGCTCTGCGGCGCGCTGATCGGCGGCACCACCCCGATGATCGCCCAGGCGCTGCTCGGCTGGTCCGGCACGATCTGGACCGTCGTCGCGCAGTACCTCGTCATCATCCTGCTCACCATGGCCTGCGTCGCCGCGCTGCACCGCCGTTCGGCGGCCGCCGTGGAGCCGGTCCCGGCGAGCGTCTGAGAAGAACAAGTCCGAGCACGCCCCCTTCGCGGAAGGGGCGGAGGGAAGGATCGTCATGCGCCTGGACGCCCTGTTCGTCAACGGCCGGTTCGCCACGCTGGACCCCGGCCGGCCCGGGGCCACCCGGCTGGGGGTGTTCGGCGGCCGGGTGGCCGGCCTGGACGAGGAGCTGGACGGGGTCACCGCCGACGTGGTGGTGGACCTCGGCGACGCCCGGGTGGTGCCGGGCTTCAACGACGCCCACCACCACCTGAGCATGCGCGGGCAGCAACTGCGCCAGCTCGACCTGCGGGCCGGCCGGGTCTCCTCGCTGGAGGAGCTGTACGCCAAGGTCGCCGAGCGGGCGGCCGGCCTGCCGCCGGACGCGTGGGTGCGCGGCGCCGGCTACGACCAGAACAAGCTGGGCGGGCAGCACCCCACCCGCGAGGCCCTCGACCGGGCCGCGGGCGGGCGCCCGGTCTGGCTGCAGCACGTCTCGGCGCACATGGGCGTCGCCAGCACCGCGGCGTTCGCCCTGATGGGGTTCTCCCGGCTGGAGGACGTCCCGGAGGTCCCCGGCGGCACGGTCGGCCGCGACGCGGCGGGCCTGCCGGACGGCCTGCTCGCCGAGCAGGCCCAGGACCTCGCCCTCCGGGTGCTGCGGCCGGTCCCCCACGACGACTACGTCGAGGGCATCGCGCTCGCCAGCCGGGTGGCCGCCGCCGAGGGCCTGACCAGCTTCACCGAGCCGGGCGTGGGCCGCGGCCTGGCCGGCAACGGCGCCCGGGACGTGGCCGCCTTCCAGGAGGCCGTACGGCGCGGCCTGCTGCTGCAGCGCGCCACCCTCATGCCGGGCTCGCCCAACCTGCACGAGGTGGGGCCGGACGGGTTCGGACTGGACCTCGGGATCGGCACCGGGCTCGGGGACGAGCGGCTGCGGATCGGCCCCGTCAAGCTGTTCTCCGACGGCTCGCTGATCGGCAGGACCGCCGCCATGTGCTGCGACTACCAGGGCGAGCCGGGCAACCGGGGGCTGCTGCAGGAGGAGGCCGAGGCACTGCGCGCGTTCGTCCTGCGTGCCCACGCCTCCGGCTGGCAGATCGCCGCGCACGCCATCGGCGATCACGCGGTGGAGGTGATCCTGGACGCCTACGAGGAGGCCCAGGCCGCGCACCCGCGGCCCGGGATCCGCCACCGGATCGAGCACTGCGCGGTCACCAGCGAGGCGCAGGTGGCCAGGATCGCCCGGCTGGGCGTGGTCCCGGTCCCGCAGGGCCGGTTCGTCTCCGAGCTGGGCGACGGCATGCTCGCCGCGCTGGGCCCGGAACGCTCGCGCGGCTGCTACCGGCAGCGCTCGTTCCTCGACGCGGGGATCACGCTGCCCGGCAGCTCCGACTGCCCGGTGGCCGACGGCGCGCCGCTGCTCGGCATCCACGACCTCGTCAACCAGCGGACCGCGTCCGGGGCCCCGTTCAACCCGGACGAGGCGCTGACCGTCACGCAGGCGCTGCGCGCCTACACGGTCGGCTCGGCGTACGCGGCGCACGAGGAGCACCGCAAGGGCACCCTCGCCCGGGGCATGCTCGCCGACTTCGCCGTGCTGTCGGACGACCTGCTCGCGGTGCCCGCCGAGCACATCCGCGACCTGACGGTGCTGGCCACCGCGGTGGGTGGCGTCCTGGTCCACGACGCGGCGGGGTTCGCCCGCTGACGCCGTCCCCTCCGGACCGCCGCGCCACCCCCCGTGACGCGGCGGTCCCCCGCCGCCCGCGCCTTTCCCCGCGGCGCGGGTGGTCCCGCGCCGCCGGACAGGTCGCGCCGGTCGGCGGGCCCGAGCGGGACGCCCGTTCCCGCGATCCGGCCGCCCCCGCGGACCGGATCACGGCTTCCCACCGCCAGAGGCGGCACGGGCGTCCCGTCGCACCGGAGCCGGCCGGGCCCTCCCCCGAGCTCTGGGCCCGGCGCGGGTGGCGCGGGAATCGGCCACCCGGAATCCCGCCGCGTCAGACCACGTCAGGGGCCTTCCAGCCCCTCGTCCCCCCCGCTGACCCGGCGGTTTCGGCTCTCCGGTTGTGAGAACAGTAGAGCGGCGCCCCCGCGGGTGAGCCGGGGTTCACGCGCAGCGCGGTCAGCGGCGCGTAGTTGTCGCCGTACGGAGGGTGCCGGCGCGACGAGCGGCACCCGGGAGACGACGAACGGTCGCCGGAGACCCCATGAGCCCCGTCCGCACCATGAGACACATGAGCATCGGGGTCCGGGACTCATGATCCGCCGGCCGCGCCGGAGGGCACCGGCCGGTCCTGGAACTGGCGGACGAGCCGCTCGCGGACCTGCCGGGTGTGGCGGCGGCTGACCGGCAGGGTCTCCTCGCCCACCTGGAGCACCACCCGGCCGCCGTCGAAGCGCAGCTCGCTGACGTGCCGCGCCGACACCAGCGTGCTGCGGTGGACGCGGATGAAGCCGGAGGCGGCCCAGCGCCGCTCCAGCGCGGCCAGCGACATCCGTACGAGATAGGCGCCGTCCACGGTGTGCAGCCGGACGTAGTCGCCCTTGGCCTCGGCGAACCGGACGGTCTGCCGGGCGACGAACCTGGTCCGCCCGCCCAGCTCGACCGGGATGACGTCCTCGGCGTGCGGCTCCCCCTGGGGCGACGTCGGGGACGCGGCGGACTCCAGGCGGCGCACGGCCTCGGCCAGCCGGTCGGCCCGCACCGGCTTGAGGAGGTAGTCGACCGCCTCCACCTCGAACGCCTGGAGCGCGCAGTCCTCGTGGGCGGTGACGAACACCAGGCGGGGCGGGTTGGGGAAGGCCCCGATGAGCCGGGCCAGGTCGAAGCCGCCGAGGCCGGGCATCCGGACGTCGAGGAACACCCCGTCGAGCCGTTCTCCGGAGCCGACCATCTGCACCATGTCCTGGAGCGCGGTGACCCCGCCCTCGGCGGTGGAGACGCGCTCGATGCGGGGGTCCTGGCGCAGGAGGTGGGCCAGCTCCTCCAGCGCGGGGACCTCGTCGTCGACGGCCAGGACTCGCAGCATGCCCCCACGCTGCTCTGGAACCGCGCTCACCGCAAGAGACATGTCAACTTTAGGTAATGCTATGACTACAAATAGCTATTGGAGGGGAGGGGCTCAGAGGAGGAGCTTGGGGACGCGCAGCCGGACGGTCGTCCCCGCGCCCGGCGCGGTCTCCAGGACCAGCCCGTAGTCCTCACCGTAGATGCGGCGGAGCCGCACGTCCACGTTGGACAGGCCGATGCCGCCCCCGTCCCTCCGGTCGCCCGGTTCGGTGCCCAGGAGCGTCCTGGCGCGCTCCGGGTCCATCCCGAGGCCGTCGTCGGCCACGCTGATGTGGGCCTCGGGCCCGGCGTCCACGGCCACCACCCGCACCCGCCCCGCGCCGCCGCACAGGGCGGTGCCGTGCTTGATGGCGTTCTCCACCAGCGGCTGCACGCACAGGAACGGGACCGGCACCGACAGCACCTCGGGGGCGACCTCGACGGTGAAGCGGAGCCGGTCGCCGAACCTGGCGTGTTCCAGCTGCAGGTAGCGGTCCACGCAGTGCAGTTCGTCGGCCAGGGTGGTGAGGTCGCCGCCGCTGCGCAGCGCGTACCGGGTGAAGTCGGCGAAGTCGACCAGCAGCTCACGGGCGTGCTCGGGGTCGGTGCGCACGAACGAGGCGATGGTGGTCAGGCAGTTGTAGACGAAGTGCGGGGAGATCTGCGCGCGCAGCGCCCGGGTCTCCGCCTCCGTCGCACGCCGCCTGGAGGCGTCCAGCTCGGCCAGCTCCAGCTGGCCGGAGACCCAGCGGGCCAGCTCGGCGACGGTCCGGACCAGCGGCTCGCCGGCCTCGGCGCCGTAGGCGGCCAGCGTGCCCACCGCCCGGCCGTCCACCGTCAGCGGCGCGACCGCCGCCCCCGTACGGCGCAGCCCGGCGTGCCGCAGGCCACAACGTCCCCCGCCACGGTGAGCGGGCGGCCCGCGGCGAGCGCGGCGCGGGCGTGCCGGACCGCGTGGCCGCGGTGGCAGCCGGCCGGGCCGTCCCAGGCGAGGACCTCCTCGGTGTCGGTCACCGCGACGGCGTCGGCGCCCAGCAGGGCGCGCAGGTGGTGGACGGCCTCGCGGGCGGAGCCGCGGTTCAGGCCGGTCCGCAGCGACGGGGCCGCCCGGGCCGCGACGTGCAGGGTGGCGAAGGTGGCCTCAGCCGCCTCGGCCGCCTCGGTCGCCTCCTCCGGTGGCCCCTGCGGCTTCCGGTGGGCGGCCGCCCACCGGGACAGGACGAACCCGAGGAGCACACTGGCGGCGCACAGGAGCGCCCAGCCGCTGGTCGACATGGCGCAAACCGTAGTCAAACCATTACGGCCCAACACGGGAAAACCCGGATCAGGGTGGGCCTTCGCCTGGTTCCTCCTGATACGAGTAGCGCTGCTCGCTCCAGGGATCGGCGACGTTGTGGTAGCCGCGGTCCTCCCAGAAGCCGCGCCGGTCCTCGACCATGTACTCCACGGCCCGCACCCACTTGACGCTCTTCCACGCGTACAGGTGGGGGACGACCAGCCGGACCGGGAAGCCGCGCTCGGGGGAGAGGGGTGTTCCGTCCAGCTCCAGCGCGAAGATCGTGTGGTCGCGGGTGAAGTCGGCCATCCGCACGTTGGCGCTGTAGCCGTACTCGGCCCAGATCATCACGTGCCTGGCCTCGGGCGCCGGCGGGGCCAGCTCCATCAGCGTCGTGGCGGCCACCCCGCCCCACTCGTTGCCCATGATCGAGAACTTGGTGACGCAGTGGAAGTCGGCGAGGACCGTGGTGCGGGACAGCTCGGAGAACTGCGGCCAGGTGAACCGGTGCTGCCCGCCGGAGGCCGTCGCCCCCATGACCTGGAACTCCCACGTCGCCGGGCGGAACGTCGGCACCCTGCCGTAGTGGATCACCGGCCGGCCCCGGGGGACGTACTGTCCCGGAGGCAGGCGAGGTTCCTCCCGTGGAGGTTCGGACTGCTCCACCATCATTCCCCTCGCCTTCCCCGACGGCACGGGGTAATCCTGCCACCGCGACTCCGGCGCCGTTCCGGTGCCCCCTCCCGCCGCTCACGGCGCGGACCGGCCGCCGGGGCACGGAGCGGCGGCTCACGGGGCGGAGCGGCGTGGTTCGCGGGCGGTCGGCGTGGTCACGGGCGGGCCGCGGTTCGCGGGCCGTCGGCGGTTCATAGGGCGTCGGCGGTTCACGGGACGGACCGGCGTCGGCCGTGCGCTAGTATTGCCCGCGATGCGTACCGCGTTCTGGTTTTGGTATGGCGACGGACCCGTAGGTCGGACCGATCGCCACCGGATGCTGCGCTGACATCCAGGCGAACGAAGGCCCCGGGTCCACCAAGGACCCGGGGCCTTTCGCTTTCCCCGGGGCCCTTCGGAGGATCTCCCGCCGGTCTTCGGCGAACTTCCACCAAGGAGAGACATGGTCATCGTCATGAGCCCCGGCGCGAACCCCTCGGACGTCGAGGCGATCGTGGAGATCATCGGCACGACCGGCGGCGAGGCGTTCGTCAGCCGGGGCGTGAACCGCACGATCATCGGCCTGGTGGGCGACGTCGCCCGGTTCGAGGCCCTCGACCTGCGCGCCATGCCCGGGGTGGCTGACGTGATGCGGGTGAGCACGCCGTACAAGCTGGTCAGCCGGGAGAACCACCCCGAGCGGTCCACGGTCCGGGTCGGCGGCGTACCCATCGGGCCCGGCACGGTGACCCTCATCGCCGGGCCGTGCGCGGTGGAGACGCCCGAGCAGACCCTCCAGGCCGCCGAGATGGCGAAGGCGGCGGGCGCGACCCTGCTGCGGGGCGGCGCCTACAAGCCCCGCACCTCCCCCTACGCCTTCCAGGGCCTCGGTGAGGCGGGCCTGCGCATCCTGGCCGACGTGCGCGAGGAGACGGGCCTGCCGGTGGTGACCGAGGTCGTCGACGCCCACGACGTCGAGCTGGTCGCCTCCTACGCCGACATGCTCCAGGTCGGCACCCGCAACGCGCAGAACTTCGCCCTGCTGCAGGCGGTCGGCGGGTCGGGCAGGCCGGTCATGCTCAAGCGCGGCATGAACGCCACCATCGAGGAGTGGCTGATGGCGGCCGAGTACATCGCCCAGCGCGGCAACCTGGACGTCGTGCTGTGCGAGCGCGGGATCCGCACATTCGAGACCGCCACCCGTAACACCCTGGACGTCTCGGCCGTGCCGGTCGCCCAGCGCCTGTCGCACCTGCCGGTGATCGTCGATCCGTCCCACTCCGGCGGCCGGCACGACCTGGTGCTCCCGCTCACCCGCGCCGCCGTCGCGGTCGGCGCCGACGGTGTGATCGTCGACGTCCACCCGCACCCGGAGCAGGCGCTCTGCGACGGACCCCAGGCACTGGTGGACGGCGACCTCGCCGAACTGGCCGACGTCATGCGGCGGTTCCCGGCGCTGCTGGGCAAGACGGCCGCCGGCGAGCTGCTGACGCCCGCCTGACACCCGCTCCCGCGCCTCGCCGGACCGGCTCAGTCCTCGATCTTGTACTCCTGGAGGGAGCCGGCGAGCTGTACTGCGAGCTCCTCGGCGTCGAGCCGCCGCTCGATCTGCTTCAGATCGGCGATCTTCGCGGCGGTCTCGGCCCGGCGGGGCGCCAGGAGGGTGCAGCAGTCCTCGTCGGGGAGCTCGGAGATCTCCAGGGTGCCGATGCGCCGGGCCTCGGCCATGATCTCCGTCTTGTCCAGGCCGATGAGCGGGCGCAGGATCGGCATGTCCACCGCGTCGTCCTGGGCGGTGATGTTCTGCAGGGTCTGCGAGGAGACCTGGCCGAGGGAGTCGCCGGTGATCAGCGCTCCGGCGCGGAGCCGGCGGGCGACCTCCTCGCCCGTCTTGAGCATCAGGCGCCGCTGGGCGATGACCGCCAGGCGGTCCTGCCCGGACGCCTTGATCGACTGCTGGGCCTTGCCGAACGGCACCACCCACAGCCGGGACCTGCCCTGGAACCTGTCCAGCGCCCGCACCAGCGCGTACGCCTTGTAGATCGACTCCGATGTGGTGAACGGGATGCCGGAGAAGTGCAGGAAGTCGACCCGCAGGCCGCGGCGCATCATCCGGTAGGCCGCGACGGGCGAGTCGATGCCGCCGGACATCAGGACCAGGCCGCGACCGCTGACGCCGACCGGCAGGCCGCCCTGGCCGGGCAGGCCGCCGGTGAAGACGAACACCTCGTCGCGGTCGACCTCGATGGAGACCACCAGGCCGGGGTTCTTCAGGTCGACCGGAAGGCCGTAGATGTCGTTGATCTCCCCGCCGACCGTGCGGTCGAGCTGCATGGACGTCAGCGGGAAGCGCTTGTCGCGGCGGCGGGAGCGGACGGCGAAGGAGACGCCGCGCCTGACGTCCTCCCGGTCGGCCAGCAGCTCGATCGCCGCCTTGGTCACCGCGCCGGGGTCCTTCTCCACCCGCCAGGCCCGGTGGACCCAGACCAGGCCGGGGACGCAGGCGACCCGCCGGGCCACCTCGTCGGCGACCTCGACGCCGGTGCCGTCCGGCAGGAAGATCGCGATGACGCCGTGTCGCTGGCGCACGTCCAGCTTCAGGCCGAAGCCCTTCAGCGCCGCCTTGATGTTGGACTGAAGTTGCCGCTCGAAAAGCTCGCGGTTGTCCCCCTTGAGGACGACCTCGCCCAATTTGAGCAGCACGCAGGGCTCGCCCAAGGCGGACATGGTCATGGTGCAACCTCCGGTGGCGCTTCGAGGGGAATGTAGGGGCACGGCCAAGTCTGGCGTGGTACCGCGTAAAGGCAATGGCTCGACCTCGCCACTTTAGTCGCCGTCATGACCTACCAGCGCCCGCACGGAGGCGGTACGGAGACAGGACGGGGGCGGGCAGGCGGGCACGCGGGCGGGACACGGGCGAGGCCGGGGGCGGGGACGGGGCGGGAACGGCGGTCACCCAGCGGCGGGCACGAAGGGGGCGCGGACGGCACGAGGCGGCACGGGCGGCGGGCACGGAGGACGCCGGGGGCGCGGACGGCACAGGGCGGCGGGCCGGATCGGCCGCCCGCACGGCACGGGAAAGCGCCGCGCAGGAGAACCCGGCACGGAAAAAAGCGGCGCGGGGATACGCCGCACGAGGACACGAGACACGGCACGCACGCGACACGTGACGCACGCGACACGAAAGTCCCGAAGCGAAAAGACCGGCCGAAAGGACCGGGACGGAAATCCCGGTGCGAAGGGCGCGGCGAAGACCCGGCGAGAAAGGCGGGATCCGAAAGTTCGACTTCGAAAGGCGGGCTCCGGGGCGCGGAACGGCCCTGGGACGCGGAACGGCTCCACGGTGCGGGCGCTCCTTTTCCGCGCGCCCCTCGGGACGGGAGGAAAGGAGCGCCACGACCGTTCAGCGACTCTTCGGCATCGGTGCCGACCGGGGCGGATCAGTCGCCTCCGCCACCACCACCACCGCCGCCGCCACCACCGCCGCCGCCGCCGCCACCGCCGCCGCCACCGCCGACGGTGTTGATGTTGGTGTTGGTGTTGGAGACGTTGGCGCCGCCGCCACCGCCACCACCGCCGCCTCCACCTCCGCCACCGCCACCGCCGCCGCCACCGCCACCGCCGCCACCACCTCCGCCACCGCCGCCTCCACCGCCACCGCCACCGCGGCGGGCGAAGCACCTCTCAGGGTTCCTCTTCTTCCAGCAGGGCGTCGCCGCGGAGACGAGGGCGGACGTGGAGGCGGTCTCGACGGTGGTTCCGGCACTGGCCGGCTGGGCGGACATCGTCACGGGGACGGCGAGGGCGGAGGCCAGCAGCGCGCCGGCGGCTATCGCGTTCTTCGTCTTGGTCATCGGAGATCACTCCATGTCGTACGGGGCCGGCCCGGCCGACACCCGGGGCTGAGTGAGACGTGGAATCGGCGCCGAAGACGGCGCCGGAGCGGCACAGAACCGCAAGTCCCACGGTAAGTCGCGGAAAGTCCGGCGCTTATCACACCGAAGCAAAGGCATTGATCCGCACGAATTACCTTTCGATTCAACCCGGAAACCGAGAGAAATCACTCGGTCACCCTATGTAGCGCCCATTCGGTGGCGGGCTTTCTCCGCGAAGATTTCCCACGATCCCGGGACGCAATGGCCGGGTAGGTCATCACGGCCCGCTCCCACGTTCTGGGGGAAATGATTCCGCCCGGCTTCTGAAGCGGAAAGGCGGGAGTTACCGCCGTTTGAGGAATGGCGACGGCGTCGTCCGGCCCGGACGCGCATGTCACTTCGGGGATGGGGACGGCGTTGTCCGGCCCGGGCGCGCATGTCACTTCGGGGATGGGGACGGCGTTGTCCGGCCCGGGCGCGCGTCGCCCCGGCGACTCGGGGACGGATACCGGACGGACGCGTTGTCCGGTCCGGACGCGCGCGTCGCCCGCGTCGGGACCGCCGTCACCTTCGCGCCGGGACCGCCGCCGCCGCGACGCGGACGCCGTTCACGACGAGGCCCAGGCAGATCAGCGCCACGACGGCCACCACCGTCAGCATGACCGGGTAGGAGAGCCACCCCGCCAGGGTGGCCAGCACGGTGGGGAGCAGGAAACCCGAGTAGGCGAGCGCGTAGTAGACGCCGGTCAGGCCGGCCAGGTCGTCCGCACCGGCCATCCGCTGTATCTCCTGCAGCCCGGAGACCATCGCGATGCCGTAGCCGGCTCCCAGGGCGACCGCGGCGGCGGCCGCCAGCCACGGTGACAGCAGCAGCGCGTTCGCCGCGCACAGCACCGCGCCGAGGAGCATCACCGCCATCGCCGCCACCGGAGCCCGTCCCGTACGGGCGCCCTCCTCGCCGTGCAGCCTCTTGGCCACCGGCTGCACGGCCACGCCCACTCCCAGGGTCAGCACCGTGAGGCCGGTCGCGTACGCCAGCCCCCAGTGCCCCACGCGGAAGCCGACCAGCTGGGGCATGACCGCGTACGCCAGCCCGGCCGAGCCGAACACCCACGGCGCCATCGGCAGGATCACGAGCCGGAACCGCCTGCGGGCCGGCGCGGGGACGCGCAGGTCGCTCGCGAGCGCCGCGAGGAGATCCCGGGCCGAACCCGTGGCGCGCGGGAGCGGCGGCCGGGTCTCCGGCACCCGCAGGAGCAGCACGGGGATCGCCACGGCGAGGAGAAGGTGGACGACGTACGGGGTCACCATGGGCCACGGCCCCCACTGGGCCAGCGCGCCCGCGACACCCGCGCCGAGCGCGAATCCGGCCGTCTGGCACAGCGCGGCACGGCGCGCGGCGAGCCCGCCGTCCGCCCCGGTCGACAGTTCCTTCACCCAGCTGCTGCCCACCGACATGGCGGTGCCGACCGCGACCCCGGTGATCAGCCGGCCCGCGTAGATGGCCCAGGCGCTCTGGCCGCCGAAGCAGAGCACCAGGCTCGCGACGGCCGAGGCGACGGCGCCGGCCACCAGCACGGGGCGCCGCCCGCGCCGGTCCGAGACGGGCCCGGCGAGCAGGAGGCCCGGCACGAGCCCGACGACGTACGCGCCGAGGAAGGCGTCGACGCTGAGCGCGGAGTAGCCGCCCAGCCGGCGGTACATCAGCAGCAGCGGGGTGAACTGGTTGCCGCCCCAGCCGCAGGCGAACATCGCCGCGGCGACGATCCGCCAGGAGTCCGATCGGGGCGCGGCGGCAGGCGACGGGACGGCCTGCTGGGTTTCGAGCATGGGGAGGGTCGGACCTTACGCGTCGTTCGTCGGATACGGCTGAGGCCGTACGGAATGTTGGGTGGCCGGGGCTTCGTCGCTCGCCCGGGACGGCCACGGCGAGCCGTGCGTCGCCGTGAGGTGGCTCAGCAGGGCCGAGGCGAAGGCGGCGGCGTCGCCGTCGCGGAGGTGGCCGAGGAGGGCCTCGTGCTCGTCGGCCAGCAGGGAGAGCCGCTCCGGTCGCGGTCTCAGCGCGGAGATGCTCATGCGCCGCTGCCGGTCGCCGAGGGTGGCGTAGAACCGGTCGGCCAACCGGTTCCCGGACGCTTCGACGATGCAACGGTGGAACGACTCGTCGGCCTCGGCGAACCGGTCGACGTCGGCGGTCTCGGCGAGGGCGCGCTGGCGTCTCAGCAGCTCCCGCATCCTCTCGTGGTGCTCGTCCGGCAGGCCGGTGCGCGCGATGCGCTCCGCCGCGGACCGTTCGAGCGCCAGCCGCAGGTCCAGCACGTCCGCCGCCTCTCCCGGCGGCACCGGCACCACCACCGCGCCGCGCTTGGGGTGAAGCGTCAGCAGTTCCTCCGACGCGAGGCGCAGGAACGCCTCCCGGACGGGCGTCCTGCTCACGCGCACCCGCTCGGCGATCTCCCCCTCGCTGATGAGGCTGCCGCCGGGCAGCTCACCGGAGAGGATCAGCTCCTTGGTCACCGTGTACGCCGTGTGGGCGGCGGAGGGGCGCTTCGCGGGTTCGGCCATACAAACAGCCTACCGGCATAGATACATTGTTGTATCTATGCCGGTAGGCAAGAGACCCGGCGACTCCCGTCGGCCGGCCCGGCGACTCCCGTCAGCCGAAGAAGACCTCCGCCTCCTCGTAGCGTCCGACCGGCACCGTCTTCAGCTCCTTGGTGGCCTCGCCGAGACCGGCCCGGACGATGTCGGTGCCCCGGAGCGCCACCATGACGCCGAACTCGCCGTCGTGGACGGCGTCGATGGCCTGCAGGCCGAACCTGGTGGCCAGGACCCGGTCGAAGGCCGTGGGCGTGCCGCCGCGCTGGATGTGGCCGAGCACGGTGGTGCGGGCCTCCTTGCCGGTCCGCTTCTCGATCTCCTTGGCCAGCATCTCGCCGATGCCGCCCAGCCGGACGTGGCCGAACGCGTCGAGCTCGCCGGCCTGGAGGGTCATCTGTCCCTCGATCGGGTGGGCGCCCTCGGCGACCACGATGATCGGCGCGTACCGGGTCTGGAAGCGGGACTCGACGTAGGCGCAGACCCGGTCGATGTCGAACGGCTTCTCCGGGATGAGGATGACGTTGGCGCCTCCCGCCATGCCCGCGTGCAGGGCGATCCACCCGGCGTGGCGGCCCATCACCTCGCAGATCAGCGCCCTGTGGTGGGACTCGGCGGTGGTGTGCAGCCGGTCGATCGCCTCGACGGCGATGTTGACGGCCGTGTCGAACCCGAAGGTGTAGTCGGTGGCGTTCAGGTCGTTGTCGATGGTCTTCGGCACGCCGACGACCTTGACGCCCTGGTCGAAGAGCTGCTTGGCGACGCCGAGGGTGTCCTCGCCGCCGATGGCGATCAGGGCGTCGACCCCGGCCTCGGCCAGGTTGCCCTTGATCTTCTCGACACCGCCTTCGATCTTGAGGGGGTTGGTCCGGGAGGAGCCCAGGATGGTCCCGCCGCGTGGCAGGATGCCTCGGACCGCCTGGATGTCCAGTGGCACCGTCTCACCTTCGAGCGGGCCGCGCCAGCCGTCGCAGAATCCGACGAACTCGTGTCCGTAGACGCCCACACCCTTGCGCACGACGGCGCGGATCACGGCGTTCAGTCCGGGGCAGTCGCCGCCCCCAGTTAGCACTCCGATACGCATGGCATCCTCCGGTGGTTCCGAAACAAGACAGCCAAACCGAATGGGGTGACACGACCGGCGGGGTCTCCCGCGCCGACTTCACGCATTCTGCCTGCTGAAAGACCAATGGTCTAGACCAAATGGAGGAGACTTCGACGATGTCCGCACCTCCCCTGGCCGGTGCGCCGGCGGGCCCGTTTCCGGGTGTCCGCGGCGCCGGGCCGGGCCGGTGCGGTCCGGGAGGAACGAGGGGGTACCTTCCCCCATCCGGGCCGCGCGACACGGGCCCCGCCGCATGATCCGGGCCGACCCCTATGTCGCTCGGGGACCGGCCCGATCCGGCCGCGGCGCCTCCGGGGACCGGCCGTACGGGCCGCCGCGGGCTCCTCCGCCCGTCGCCCGTACGGCCCCCGCCCCGGAGCCCTCCGGGCGTCGCCCGTACGGGCCCCCGCCATGGACCCCTCCGGGCAGGGTCAGCGCGCGCCGAGGCCCACCGTGGCGAGGTTGTCCTCGGCCGGGTGGCTGCGCCCGGCCGGACCGGCGGCGAAGGCCCGCAGGATGTTCACCGTGCTGCGGCGGACGAACGCCCTGGCCTGCCCGGTGACGCCGTGCCCGCAGCGGGCGCCGCGCAGCGCGCAGACCCAGCGCATCGTGCCGGAGTTGAACACCCCGGCGCCGCTCGGCGCGGTGTAGTAGGCGCTGTGCGCGACCGTGGACCGCCCGCCGCAGTCGACGGGCGAGACCGACAGCACCTCCATGGGGCGGGGCGCGTCCCGGCCGATCCGGTCGGTCTCCACCCCCGCCATGCCGGGGAAGCGGGTGCCGCGTCGTACGCCGGTGCCCCGGAAGATCCAGCTCCCCGGGCGGTGGACCACGTAGGCGGCCTCGGCGGGATAGCAGTCGTACATCGGCCCGGTCAGCGAGCTCTCCGGGCGGTGGTCGCGCCACAGGTCGGTGCGGGGGTCCTCGGCGGCGTCCTTGTGGCAGACGACCAGCCGGCCGGGGCCCAGCCGCGTCGCGGCGAACCTGATCCGCCAGTAGACGGCGTTGGCGCCGAGGAAGGCGATGTTGACGCCCCGGTCGCGGGCGGTCTCGACGGCGCGGCGCATGCGCGGCGACCAGTACTCGTCGTGCCCCAGGGAGACCAGGCCCCGGGCGCCGTCGAGGGCGTGCGGGTCCTCGTCCAGGTCCACGCTGGTGAGGTAGGCGAGCGGGACGCCGGTGCGCTCGGCGAGGGCGATGGCGTCGTACTCCATGTCCAGGAACAGCCGGGCGCCGGAGGTGTCGTAGGGGCGGTCGAAGCTGACCGCCCGGGAACGCTCCTCGAAACCCCCGGGGCCGACGTAGAGGCTGCGGCCGCCCCAGTAGTTGTACGCCTGCCAGGTGGTGACCGCGTTGACGACCGCCATGCTCCCCCGCGCCGAGGCGGACCTGACGGTGACGGGGACGTAGCGGCCGCCTCCGGTGGCGGCGTCCAGGCGGATCAGGTAGGAACCCGCGGGCCAGCCGGTGGTGTCCACCTCCGGTCCCGGCCTCCAGTGGTCGGCGGTCACCGTGCGGGTCGCGGCGACGACCTTCGGGGCAGGCTGCCGGACGCCGGGCAGCCCGGCCACCCGCCACACCCGCCGCGCGCCGGCTCCGCCGTACCAGCCCATCCGGAAGGCCGTGGCGGTGTAGTGGTCGGCCGTGGTCGAGACGTACAGCCGGAACCTCTCCCCCGGCAGCACGCTGACCCGGTCGGCGAACCCCTCGATCTCGTGCGCGGCCCCGAGGCGGCGCAGCCGCCAGTGCGGGTCGCCCGGCCTGGCGTTCTCGGCGGCGGTGGCGCCTCCGGCGGCCCCGGGGTTCCCCGCGGCGGCGTCCCCGCCGCGGGCGTCACCGGGCGCGGCGGAGCGGGAGCCGGAGGGCGCGAGGGTGCCGGCGGGGTGACGGGTGGCGGCCGCGCACCCGATGACCAGAGCCATGGTCACCAGCAGGGTGACCGCCAGATGCGAGGGCACGCGAGACATGCCCGGCATCATCGCCGCCCGCCGGGCGCCCCGTCCGCGACTTGACCGGTCCTTGGCGCTTCGGCGGCGGAACGCGGACCCGGGCGGCCGCCGCGGAGGCGGAACGGACCCGGCGCGAGGACCGAACGGCCGCCGCGGAGGCGGAACGGGCCCGGTGAGCGGCCCGGACCCCGCGTCCCGGACGGCCGTGGCGGACGGGGCCGGTGTCCCGGACCACCGCGACGGGCGGGGTGCCGGGGCGGGACCCGGTCAGGACAGCGGCAGGACGCACGAGGGCGTGCCGACGGCGAACACCCCCGCGGCGTCCCCCGGGACGCCGTCCCTCATCGGCAGTACGGCCACGCCCGCGGACCGCTGGTTGGCCACGTACATCCGGTCACCGGCGACGGCGAAATGCCGGGGCCACGCGCCGCCGCAGGGCACCTCGGCGACCCGTTCCAGGTCGGGCACGGAGAACACCGCGATCGTGTCGGGGCCCCGGTTGGCGACGTAGACGAAGCGCCCGTCCCCGGACGCCTCCAGGTGCGAGGGGTGGTTCTCGCCATCGGCCGCGCCGGCCGGGACGGCCCGGACCTCCCGCCAGCCGTCGTCGCCGGCGTCGTAGGCGCGGACCGTGCCGTCCAGTTCCCCGGCGACGTACCAGCGCTCCCCCACCCGGGCCATGTGCCGGGGGCCCATGCCCTCGGCCAGCCGTACCGGGCCGCCGGGGTGCGGCGTCACCCGGTCCCCGGCCCGGCCGGGGCCCGGGACCAGGTAGCGGCGGATCTCGTCCGTGCCCAGGTCGGAGACGTACAGCACGCCGTCGGGCCCGAAGACGGACTGGTGGGCGTGGGAGTCCTCGCGGTGCGGGAAGACCTGGGGGGCGGCGAGGGCGCCGGTCTCGTCGATGGGGTACACGCTGACCACGCCGTCGCCGTAGTTGGCCACCGACAGCAGGGTCCCGGAGGGGTCGACGGCCAGGTGGCAGGGGGTGTTCCCCTCGCTGGGCCGCCGGTCGGTCTCGGTGAGCGTCCCGTCGGCGGCACGGGCGAAGACGGCGACCGTGCCGGGTTCCCCCTCGCCCACCGCGTACAGGACCGGCAGCCGGGGGTGGGCGGCGAGGAACGACGGGCTCGGGGCGGGCGTCTCCGCGACCCGGGTGAGTCCGGCCGGCTCCATCAGGGTGATCCCCGGGCCGGTGCCCTCGGTCCCCGGCGTGCCGCCCGGTGTGTAGCCGCCGATGTACGCGATCTCCGCCATCATGCTCCCGCAGCCGTGGAGGCCGGCGCGCGGCCCCCGAACCCTTCCTGACCTTCCCGTGCCGTTCTGGGCCTTCCCGGGCCCTCCCGGGCGTTCCCGGACCCTCCCGGGTCTTTTCGCCCGTCCCCGCCAGTCTGCGAACCTAGCGCACCCCCTGCCCGTTCCGGGAGGCGCCCCTCCGAGGAGGACCGGGTGACCCGGGAGGCGCGCCGGGCGGGCCGGGCCCGGGGGACACCGCGTGCCGCCTTCCCGCGAGGGCCCGGTTGATTCATTGACTCAGTCACATAAATGGTTGATCGTGTCATACATGATTTCGGACATCGACCGCCGTGTGGCGGAGATCCGCGCGTTCAACCGCTTCTACACCGGTGTCATCGGCGTGCTCCACCAGGGCATCCTGGACACCCCTTACTCCCTCACCGAGGTGAGGGTGCTGTTCGAGCTGAACGGCGGAGACCGGATGGAGACCGGCGAGCTGCGGCGGCTGCTCGGTCTCGACGCCGGCTACCTGAGCAGGATCCTCGGGCGGTTCGAGAGCGACGGCCTGGTCACCCGCGAGCGGTCGGCGGCCGACGCGCGGCGGCAGGTGGTCTCGCTGACCGCCGCCGGCCGCGCCACGTTCGCGGCCCTCGACGAACGCTCGGCGGCCGAGGTGCGGGGCCTGCTGGAGGGGATCACCGAGGAGGACGCGCGGCGGCTGGTGGCGAGCATGGCGGCCATCCGGGAGGTCCTCGCCCCCGCCCGGCGGGCGGAGCCGTACGTCATCCGCCCGCCGCGCCCCGGCGACCTGGGATGGGTGGTGCACCGGCACGGCGTGCTCTACAGCCAGGAGTACGGCTGGGGCGCCGACTTCGAGGCGCTGGTGGCCAGGATCGTGGCCGACTACGTGGACCACCACGACCCCCGGCGCGAGGCCGGGTGGATCGCCGAGGTGGACGGCGAGCGGGCCGGATGCGTGTTCTGCGTCCGCAAGGACGAAGGGACGGCGCTGCTGCGGATGCTGCTGGTCGAGCCGTCCGCCCGGGGGCTGGGGATCGGCGGGCGGCTCGTCGGCGAGTGCGTGGCCTTCGCCCGGGCGACGGGCTACCGGCGCATGGAGCTGTCGACCAGGAGCGTGCTGACCAGTGCCCGGCGGATCTACCGCGCGGCGGGCTTCGAGCCGGTCGAGGAGCGGCGGCTGGATGACCTCGTCGAGGAGATCTGGGCGATGGACCTCTGACGCGCTCCGCCCGGGAGGCGCGGCGGAGGCCGAGTCGGGATGGAGGGCGGACAGGTGAGGATGACCGGAAGCCGGGGCGGGCGGTGGCCGGTGCGGTGGAGCCGCCCCCGGCGCGGCGTCGCACGCCGGGCGAAGGCAAAGTTCTCGCAAGGACACGGGTGGGCGTCCTTCAAATCTGGCCGCCCTATCATCAAGATCCGCATCTGGGGACGCCTGCGGGTCCACAGTGGATCCACGTGACTCCTTCGCTCCCCGAAGAGAGCGGCTTCTCGCTTTCCTCGGCCGAGGTGGGCGACGGACAAGCCCTGCCCGTTTCGAACACAGGAACCATATCAAGGAAGCGATTCCCCTGTCGGGTGAACCCGGCAGTGCCCTCACCAGATCCGATGGGTCTCACGCGGACCCCGCGTGAGACTCCCCGCCGCCGCCCCGGGAGGACCGTTGAGCGAAGGACTCGCGTTCGCCGACCCGATCCCCGAGACCCCCGGGGCCGCCACCCGGACGGGCGCGCGACGGGCCCTGGTCTTCCTGGACTCGCCGCCCGCCACACCCGACCGGCCCTTCGACCCCCCGGCCGCCGGACGGCCGGACACCCGCCTGGCGGCGGTGCTTCGCGCCGAGGGCTTCACCGTCGACGCCCGCCCCGGCGAGGGCGCGCGGGCCGACGGCGGCCGGGTGTGGGACTTCCTGCGGTCGGCCGGGGACGGCGACGTGCTGATGATCCGGCTGCCCGGCGGCAACGCCTGGACCTCCGGCCAGCTCGGCTCCATGATCGGCGCGTTCGGACGGCGGGTCGGCGAGTCGGCGGCGGCGGCCGTGCTGCTGGTCGTGGACTTCGGCTGGAGCGCCCTGGACGGCTCGGCCCCGCCGGTCAGGCAGCTCGGCGTGGCCGGGGAGCCCCGCCTGTCCGCGGCGGCGCTCACCCTGGCCCTGCGGTTCGGCGAACCCGCCCACGGCCCCGCCCCCAGCCTGACCGGCGTCCTGGCCGACGGCCTGGCCGCCCTGGCGGCCGACCCGGCGCGCGGCGCGGTCACCGTCGGCGACCTGCACGCCCACGCGCTGCGCCACTACGCCGCCGTCTCCTCCCCCCGCACCCCCATCCTGCTGGCGTACGGCCCCGCCGCGGACGTCCCGCTGACCCGGCCCCGTCTCCCGGCCACGCCCGCGCCCTCGCCGGTGCACGCCGCCTTCGCCCGCACCCTCACCGTGCTCGGCGACCCCGCTCCCCCGGCCTCGGGCACCGAGATCGTGCGGCGGGTCTACGAGCTGCACCTGAGCGAGCACGCCCGGCAGGTGCTGCGCGGCGCCTCCCTGCTGGAGGAGGGCGAGCCGGTCGAGGAGATCCTCGGCGACGCCGCCGAGCTGCGGCACTGGGGGCTGCTCGGCGAGACGGCCCTGTTCGCCCACCCCGACGTGCGGGCCTTCGGCTACTCCCGGCTGAGCCCGGCGGAGCGGGCGCGGACGTCGGCGCTGCTGCGGCGGTGGCGGGCCGGGCGGCGGGCCGTACAGCCCCGGGCCAGGCTCACCGCCGACCGGTGGACCACCGACGACCAGCTCGGCCACCGGATCTACGCCGAGGCGATCGCCGCGTTCGTCCGCCACCCCGAGACCCGGCCGCCGCTCACCATCGGCGTCAAGGGTCCGTGGGGCGCCGGCAAGACCTCCCTGATGCGGATGATCCAGGACCTCCTGGACCCGGGGGCCGCCGGGGACGGCCCCGCCGAGATCCACCTGCCGGACCCCGGCGGGGCGGGCGACCTGACCAACGCCGAGGTGCTGTCCAGGGCCGGACGGCGGCGGCGCGGCGGCGCGGGCCGGGCCGAACCCGGGGCCCTGCCGGTGCGGCGGGCCGACTGGCGGCCGACGGTGTGGTTCAACCCGTGGATGTACCAGAGCGGGGAGCAGGTCTGGGCCGGGCTGGCTCACGAGATCATCAGCCAGGTCACCCGGCGGCTGCCCCGCACCGAACGAGAGCGGTTCTGGCTGGAGCTGAACCTGTCCAGGATCGACCCCGAGGCGGTCCGCCGCCGCGCCTACCAGCTCGCGGTGACCCGGCTGGTGCCGCTCGCCCTCGGCCTGCTCGCCGCCCTGGTCCTCACCGGCGCGCTGCTCGCCGGGGCCGCTCTGCTGCCGGCGTTCGCCGCCCTGCTGTCGAACGCGGCCGCCGCGGTCGGCGCGGCCGGGGCGGTCACCGCCGTCGGGGCGGGAGCCGTACGGCTGGCGAGGTTCTTCGGGGAGTCGGCCGGCAACGCCTTCTGCGACCTGGTCAGCCAGCCGGACCTGTTCGCCCCCGGCTCGGCCGACGGCCCGGCGGGCGAGTTGCTGAGCGGCCCCGGCTACCGGTCCAGGGCGGGTTTCCTGCACCTGGTGCAGACCGACATGCGGCAGGTGCTCGACCTGGTGGCCACCGAGGAGCGGCCCCTGGTGGTGTTCGTCGACGACCTGGACCGGTGCTCGCCGGGAACGGTGGCTCAGGTCATCGAGGCGATCAACCTGTTCCTCGCCGGGGAGTTCCCCAACTGCGTGTTCGTGCTGGCCATGGAGCCGGAGGTGGTGGCCGCGCACGTCGAGGCCGCCTACCGGGAGCTGGCCGAGACGCTGCCGGACGACGGGCGGTCCGGGCTGGGCTGGCGGTTCCTGGAGAAAATCGTGCAGTTGCCGCTGAGCGTGCCGCTGCTGGACGACGCCGACCGGCTGCCGGCCTTCGTCCGGGCGCTGCTGGGCATGCCGGAGGTCACCGACGCCCCGGGGACGGGTTCCGATGGGGAGGCCGGGGACCGGCGCTCCGCGGGGAACGGCGGGGCCGAGGAGGCCGAAGACGCGGGCGGGGACGGGGACAGGAACGCCGCCGGGACGCCCTGCCCGGACGTCCCCGGGGCGCGCACGCCGCTCGACGTGCCGCTCGCCGTACCCCGGCCGGGGCCGGTGAGGCCGCCGGACCCGTCGCTGGTGAGCCGTCTGGAGGACGCGATCTGGGCGCTCCGGCCGACGGCCGCGACCCTGGACGAGGCGGCGCGGCGGGCCCAGGAGGAGTTGGGCGTGGACTGCTCGGACGCGATCGGCGGGCTGGCCACGGCGACCCGCGAGGCGGCCGACCGGGTCTTCGACGAGCTCTACAGCGACGAGAACGCCTACCGGGCCATCGAGTTCGTCCTGCCTGCCCTGATGTTCTTCAACCCCCGGGAGATCAAGCGCTACGTCAACGTCTTCCGCTTCTACTCGTTCATCGCCTACCGGCGGACGCTCGCCGGGGCCGCCCCCGCCTCCGACGGGGAGGTCGCCAAGCTGGCGGCGCTGACCATCCACTGGCCGCACCTGCTGACCTCCCTGGCCCGGGAGACGGGCGGGACGACCGCGCTGGAGCGGCTGGAGGCGGCCGCGGGCGACGACGCCGCCTGGGAGCGGGCCGTACGCGAGTGCGGGCTGGCGGCGGTCCGCGAGGCGGGCCCCCCGGGGCCGTACGGGCCTCCGGGACCGTCCGGGCCGTGGGGACCGCCGGGGACGGACGGCGACGGGGACGTCGCCCACCTGGACCCGCTGCGGAACCTGCTGCGCTTCCCGCACCCCGTCGCCGCCCTGGCCCGCCACCTCCTCTGAACGCCCCGCCTCCCGGGGGGCGGTCACCGCCGTACGGTCGCCTGCTTGCGGCCCCGGGCGGAGGGTCCCCGCCAGGTGGGGACGTTCCTGGAGCCGCGGCCGGGCTGACGCAGCGTCTCCTTGCGGGGATCGGCGGCCTGGTCGCGGCGGCGCTTGCGCATGATCAGCCATCCGGCCCCGAGCACGGCGAGCCCGAGGGGCGTTTTGGAGAGCCAGCGGGTCACCACGAGCTGCAGGATCCTCTTCATCTTCTCCCTCTCTCAGCTAGCCTCCGTCTCCTCTACCCCGGCCCCCGCCCCGCATGCCAGACGACGGCCTCAGCCGCCCGGCCCGCGGCCATGGCGGCTGACCTGCCCGGACCTGCTACTACGGTGAACGGGTGCGCGCAGTCCTCCCCCGACGACCCCGCCCCCGGACCGGAAGCGGCGCGACCGCCTCATGGCGCCGCCGGGTGGCCGTCGCCGTTCCCCCGCTGATGGCCGCCGCCATCGCCGGATGGGGGATCACCGTGCCGTCGCTGTGGCGGGACGAGTCGGTCACCGGCATGGCCGCCCGCATGTCCCTGCCCGAGCTGCGGGCGCTCCTCGCCGACATCGACACCGTCCACGCCCTGTACTACCTGCTCATGCGGCCGTTCGCCGCGCTCGGCGCCTCCGGCCCCGTCGAGCTGGCGCTGCGGCTGCCGTCGCTGCTCGCGTTCGCCGCCGCCGCGTACGGCGTGGCCGTCCTGGGCCGCCGCCTCGCCGGTCCGGCGGCCGGCCTGTGGAGCGGCCTGCTGTACGCCGTCCTGCCGATCATGTCCCGCTACGCCCAGGAGGCGCGCGGCTACGCACTGGTCAGCGCGGTCGCCGTGCTGGCCACGTGGCTGCTCGTCACGGCGCTGGAGCGGCCGTCACGGCGACGGTTCGCCGGGTACGGGGCGGCGGTCGCCCTGCTCGGGTGGCTGCACCTGTACGCCCTGCTCCTGCTGGCCGCGCACGCCGTCGCCGTACTCGCCGCCGGACGGGCCGTCCCCGGGACGCGACCGCCGCGGCGACCCCGGTCCTCTCCCACGTCACACCCGCCGCGAGGGCCGCTGCGGCCGCCGTGGCCGCCGTGGCTGCTCGCCGTGGCCGGCGCCGGGGTCGTGCTGGCGCCGCTCGTGGTGGTCGCGGCCGGTCAGCGGGACACCCAGTTGTTCTGGCTGCGCTCCCCCGGTCCGCCGGAGCTGGCGGCCTTCCCGATCGGGGTGGCCGGGAGCGCGGCCGGGGCGGCGGCGGTGTTCGGCCTGGCGGTGTGGGGCGGATGGTCGGCCCGCCGTACGCCGCTCGTCGCGGCCTGGGCGGTCCTGCCGTTCGCGATCTCGTTCGCCGTGTCGCAGGTGGCGCCGATCTACCATCCCCGGTACGTGCTGGTCGTGGTCCCCGGGATCGCGCTCGCCGCCGGGATCGGCCTGACCCGCCTCGCCGCGACCGCGGGCCGATGGCGGTTCGCGGTCGCCGTGCCCGCCGTCCTGCTCGTCGCCGCGACGGCCCTCCCGGCGCACGAGGCGCTCCGCACGCCGGACAGCCGCCCCGACGACCTGCGGTCCCTGGCCGCCACCCTCGACGCCGAGGTGCGGCCCGGTGACCGGGTGCTCTTCGTGCCGTACCGATACCGGCTGTTCGTCGCCGTCTACGGCGGGCCGTACGAGCGTCTGGTGGACCTCACCCGCGCGCCCGGCCGGTACGAGCCGCGCACCGCCTCCGAGTTCACCGCCGCGGCGGCCGGGGCGAGCCGGATCTGGCTGGTGTCGGCGCGGATCAACAGGGTCTACGCCGCCGACCCTCGTCTGGTGGCGCTCAGGAGCGCCTTCTCCGCCGCCGGGCCGACCAGGCGGTTCGGCTCCATCCGTCTCACGCTCTACCGGCCCCGCGCCGGGGTGGAGCGGCGGTCCGGCGGCGCCCGTGACGCCGCCACCTCCACACCTGCGCCGCCGGCCTGACGGACGGCGACCGATTCCACGGCCGCGCCACCGAAGAGCAGGCGAACCCCCATTCCGGACGGGCCCGTGCCTCCGCTCCGGACGTCCAGTGGGCACGCTCCCATATTCCAGGAGAGCGCTTCCTCCTATCCTTGGCCGATGGAACTAGCGGAGATCCGCACCTACCCCATCAAATCCACCAAAGGCATCCTCCGCCCATCCGCCCGAGTCCTCCCCTGGGGCCTGGAAGGCGACCGCCGCTGGGGCGTGGTGGACCCGCTGGGAGAACTGATCTGGGTGGGCGAACACCCCCGCCTCCTCTCGGTCTCGGCCGCCGAGACCCCCGAAGGCGGCCTCCGCCTGTCGGCGAAGGGCATGGGCGAGCTCAGGGTCCCCCCGGCCACCGGGGACACGGTCCCGATGGGTTGCTCCAACCTCGACCGAGCCATGCTCGCCCACGCCGACGCCCATGAGTGGTTCACCCGCCTGCTCGGCAGGCCCGCCCGCCTCATCCGGCTGGACGAGCCCGCACGCCGGGCCGGTGCCGGGGAGTACGCCGGCCTTTGGGACGGGCCCCTCCATCTCGTCTCCAGGAGTTCGCTCCAGCGCCTGGACGACTGGATCGCCGAAGGCGCCCTGGACCGCGGGGAGCACCCCCCGGGCCCCCTCGACATCGCTCGCTTCCGGCCCAACGCCGTCATCGACGGCGCGGAACCCTTCGCGGAGGACGCCTGGGCGTCGGTCGGCATCGGCGAGATCGACTTCCGCGTCTCGGAGTCGTGCGACCGCTGCGCCGCCACCATCTGGGACCCCACCACTCAGGAGCGCGGCAAGGAACCCCTGAGAACCCTGGCCGAACACCGTCGCTGGGACGGAAAGACCTGGTTCGGCATCCGCCTGGTGCCCAGGAACCTCGGCGAGCTGAGAGTCGGCGACGAAGTCCGGCCAGGCTAGCCGGTCAGGCGCCCCGTGGCCGCCTTCGATGGCGGCCTTCGATGGCGGCCTTCGATGGCGGCCGAATCCCCGGACGGCGCCGCGGCCTAGCCCTTCGGGTCCGGCTTCCAGTCCTGGACGAGGAGACCGAGCAGCACCTCGTCCAGGAACTCGCCCATCACCCAGGCCGCCGAGCGCAGCACGCCCTCGCGGACGAAGCCGTTGCGCTCGGCGGAGCGCAGCATCGCGGCGTTGTCCGCCAGCGTCTCGATCTGCAGCCGATGCAGGCCGCGCACGACGAAACCGTAGTGGCACAGCACCGCGACCACGTCGGTGCCGTAGCCCTTGCCGCGGGCCGACGGCCGCAGCCCCAGCCCGATGTGCGCGGACCGGCTGTGGTTGTCGATGCCCCACAGCGTCGCGGCGCCGACCAGCGTGCCGCCGTCCAACTCCACGACCGAGAAGGAGGCGTGCCCCTGCTCCTTGTCGTCCACCGCGAACTGCGAATCCTTCGAGCCGGGCGTGATCGGCCGCCACGGCTGGCCCACGGACCGCGAGGTGTTGACCACGTCGTCGTAGAGCTCGGTCTGCAGAATCGGGATGTCGTCCTCGTGCCGGGCCCTGAGCCCGACCTTGTCACCTCTCAGCACGCGAGCTTCCTATCGGACCGGGCCGGTCGGCGGCAAACCGATAAGAACTCCGAACGGAACGGCGCTCCAGCCTCGATCAGGCCGGAGCGCCGGGGACGCGCCGGGCGGGTCCGGCGCGGCGAGGCGGACCTAGCGCTGGGCCTCCAGCATCCAGTGGT
The DNA here is from genome assembly GCF_050942225.1 of Streptosporangium sandarakinum. Classification (NCBI taxonomy): domain Bacteria; kingdom Bacillati; phylum Actinomycetota; class Actinomycetes; order Streptosporangiales; family Streptosporangiaceae; genus Streptosporangium; species Streptosporangium sandarakinum. The sequence continues at coordinate 2,493,958 of NZ_CP192034.1, read as the reverse complement.
GCTTCTCCAGGTCCTGGGTGATCTCGATGAGGATGTCCTGGGTCACCGGGTCCGGCTTCTCGGTGGCGGCGACGCGCTCCCGCATCCGGCGGATGATGGACCCGAGGATGTCCGTCATGGCGGCGACGACCTTGCCGTCGTTTATGTAGCCCGCTTCCAGCTGCGGCAGCTCGTTCGTGTTGGCCAGCGTGGACGGCCGGCCGTCGGGGTTGCATCCCAGCGCCACCGCGCGTTCGGCGACGGTGTCGGCGTGCTCCCGGGCGGCCGCGACGATCTCGTCGAGCTGCAGGTGCAGGGAGCGGAAGTTGTGGCCGATCACGTTCCAGTGCGCCTGCTTGCCCACGAGCGAGAGGTTCAGCAGGTCGACGAGCGATCCCTGGAGGGTCTCGCCGATGACCTTCTTGTTCTCGGGAGTGAGCGGGCTGGTGATCGTGGACATGAGATATCTCCCCGTTCTCGTCTTATGTCCTTCTATGTCCCAAACGCCCATACCCACCGAACGGCTCCTTATGTTGACAGTGTCATGATGACAGTGTCACTGTGGGAACATGGAGTGGACGATCGGCGAACTGGCCGAGCAGGCGACGGCCCTGCTGGGTCCCACCGCCCAGCTCAGCGGGCGCGTCAGGGACGTGCCCAACGAGCGCCTCATCCGGTGGTACGCCACGATCGGGCTCCTCGACCCGCCCCTGACCCGCCGGGGCCGCGTCGCCCTGTACGGCAGGCGCCACCTGCTCCAACTCGTCGCCGTCAAGCGCCGCCAGGCCGAGGGCCGGACCATCGCCGAGATCCAGGCCGAGCTGGCCGGAGCCACCGACCGGACGCTGGAGGCGATCGCGGACATCCCCGAGCCGCCCGCGGGGTCACCCGCCGGACCGTCCGCCGGGCCACCGGCCGCGCCGCGTGCCGCGCGCCCGCGCTTCTGGGCCACGCCGCCCGCCGCGACCGGAGCCGTACCCGCCCCTCCCCGCCGTCCGGCGCACCTCCGAACACTTCCCCGTCATCGGCCGCGCCGCCCGGCGCACCGCCGAGCATCCCGCGGTCGCCCACCGGCCGCCCGCCCGCCGTACCCGCCCCTCCCCCGCGACCGGCGGCGCCCGGGGCCGCTGCGCGGCCCCTCCGGCGCGCGCCCCGCCCGGCCGGGAGCCGGCCCGCACCACACCCGGAAGCCGGGCCGCCCACCTCCTCGCCCGCCGCCGTGGGGCCGCAGTCCCCCGGCACGAAGCCTCAGCCTCCGGACACGCCGGCCACCGCGAGGCCGCAGGCCCCGCCCCCGAGCGGGCCGCCGGCCGTGGCCGTCCACGGCGTACGGCTCGCACCGGGCGTGACGCTGCTGCTCGACGGCGGCCGCGCGCCCTCCCCGGACGACCTCATCGCGATCGGCGCCGCGTCCCGGGCGCTCCTCGCGGTCCTGCGTGAACACGACCTCATCCCTCCGGAAGGAGAGCAGCGATGATCAGCTCGATAGGAACGCTCAGCCCGGAGGAGTACGCGCCGGTCCCGGACGCCGGGCTGGGCGCGCTCGCCACCGAACGCGGCAACCTGCCGCTGGAGAGCGTGGACGTCACCGCCGCGGTGTCCGGGCTGGTCGCCGGGGCCGAGGTGACCCAGGTCTTCCGCAACCCGCACGACGTGGCGCTGGAGGCCACCTACGTCTTCCCGCTGCCCGACCGGGCCGCCGTCACGGCCTTCCGGATGGAGGCGGACGGCCGGGTCGTCGAGGGGATCCTCAAAGAGCGGGGGCAGGCCAGGGCCGACTACGACCGGGCCCTCGCCGAGGGCAGGCGGGCCGCGATCGCCGAGGAGGACCGGCCCGACGTCTTCACCATCAGGGTCGGCAACATCGTGCCCGGCGAGCGGGTCACCGTACGCCTGACGCTCAGCCAGCCGCTGCCGTACGAGGACGGCGCCGCGACCTTCCGCTTCCCGCTGGTCGTGGCCCCGCGCTACATCCCCGGCGCCCCGCTCGACGGCGAGCGCGCCGGCGACGGCCGGTCACCGGACACCGACGCGGTCCCGGACGCCTCCCGGATCACCCCTCCGGTGCTGCTGCCCGGTTTCCCGGCCCCGGTACGGCTCTCGCTCGCGGTCACCGTCGATCCCGCCGGGCTGGAGCTGCGGGGGATCCGCTCCAGCCTGCACGCGGTCCTCCAAGAGGACGGCGAGGAGGGCGTGACGGTCGGCCTGCGGCCCGGCGAACGGCTGGACCGCGACTTCGTCCTGCGCCTGGCCTTCGACGCCTCGACCTCCCTGACGCTGGTCCCCGACCCGGCCGGAGCGGCTTCCGGAGCGCGCGAAACGTCCGCCGGAGCGGCCGGGACGGGCGCCGAAGCGGCCGGGCAGGTTCCCGGTGCGGGCGAAACGCCTTCCGGCACGACCGGCGCGGCCGAACCGGCCGGGGGGACGTTCACGCTGACCGTCGTGCCCGGCCCCGCGCCCGCCGCGACCGGTTCCAAGGACGTCGTGCTCGTCCTCGACCGCTCGGGCAGCATGGGCGGCTGGAAGATGGTCGCCGCCCGGCGCGCCGCCGCGCGCATCGTCGACACCCTCACCGACGGCGACCGGTTCACCGTGCTGTCCTTCGACCACGTGGTGGAACGGCCGGCCGGGCTGGGCGAGGGATTGGTGGAGGCGACCGACCGCAACCGCTACCGGGCGGTCGAGCACCTGTCCCGGCTGGAGGCGCGCGGCGGCACCGAGATGCTGGCCCCGCTGGAGGAGGCCGTCGCGCTGCTGAACGGCCGCCCGGGTCCCATGCCCCCCGGACGTCCCGGAGCGCCCGGGGACCCCGCCCGGACGGCCGGCACCGTGCCCTCCGCCGGTTCCGCGCCCTCCGGCGGCCCCGCCGGTCCGGCCGGTGCCGTCGGTTCCGCCAACGCCGCCGGTCCGGCCGACCGCGTCCTGGTCCTGGTGACCGACGGCCAGGTCGGCAACGAGGACGAGATCCTGGAGCGGATCGGCGGCGGGCTGGCGGGGACGCGGGTGCACACGGTCGGCATCGACCGCGCGGTCAACGCCGGGTTCCTCGGCAGGCTGGCCGGTCTCGGCGCGGGCCGCTGCGAGCTGGTGGAGTCGGAGGACCGGCTGGACGAGGCGATGGAGCACATCCACCGCAGGATCGCCGCCCCGCTGGTCACCGACCTGTCCCTCGAGGCCGACGGGCTGAGCCTCGTCCCGGACACGACCGGCCGCCTCGGCTCGATCCACCACGGCGTGCCGCTGACCGTCCACGGCCGGTACCGGGGGGACGCGGCCGGAGCGCTGACCGTCCGGGGACTGGACGCCGCCGGGCGGCCGTGGGAGCGCAGGGTCACCGGCGTCCGGGGGAGCAACCCGGCCATGCGGGCGATCTGGGCGCGCGCCCGGCTGCGCGAGCTGGAGGACCGCTACGCCGCCGGGGACCGGTCGCTGGAGGAGGAGATCGTGGCGACCTCCCTCGGGTACGGCGTGCTCTGCCGGTTCACCGCCTTCGTCGCGGTCGACTCCAGGGTCGTCGCCGAGGGCGGCCCGGAGCACCACGTGATCCAGCCGGTGGAACCGCCCTCCGGCTGGGCGGGATCGGGCGGCGCGCCGATGGCGATGATGCAGGCCGCGATGCCCATGATGCCGGTCGCGGCCACCGGGCCGATGCCTGCGCCCGGCGGCCCGGCCCCGTCCGGCCCTTCCCCGGAGTTCGGCGGCCCCGCCCCTGCCTTCGCGCCCGCCCCGGGCTTCGCCCGCGCGGCGAAGGCGCCGGCCCCGCGGGTGTCCGGTACGGCCCGGCCGTCGGAGACGCTGCGGGTCAGGCTCGGCGAGGAGCTGGAGCGGCTGCGCGCCGCGGAGTCCCTCCCGGCGGCGGCGAAGCTGCGCTACCTGGACGACCTGGGCAGCCGCCTCGCGGCCCTCGCCGCGTACCTGGGCGGCCACACCGGGCTCGCGGCCCTGGCCGAGGAACTGCAGGCCGGCGGCGACCCGGACGCGCTGTGGCGCCGGGCCGTCGAGGTCCTGTCCGCCCTCCGTGACTCCGCCGGATCCGGCGGGCCGGGTGAGCCGGGTGGGACCGGAGGCTCCGGCGAGCCCGGCCGGCGCCGGCCGTTCTGGAAGCGCTGAACGGACGCGTTCTCCCGATCCGGAGGACGCGTCCCGCCCCGGACCGGGAGGCCGCCCGGCTCCGGGGCGGAACGGGTCCGGGTCCGGGTCCGGAACGGGTCCGGGTCCGAGGCCGAGGCGGGAACGGGTCCGAGGCCGAGGCGGGAACGGGTCCGAGGCCGAGGCGGGAACGGGTCCGAGGCCAGGTCCGAGGCCGGGACAGGTCCGGTGGAAGGGAGGGACGCCATGCCCTCGAACGGTCCAGGCCGGGCGCCCGGCGGCCCGGAAAACGCCGGGCTCCCCGGCTGACCGGTGGGTTACAGTGCCGGGGTGACCAGCCCGATATTTGCGCTTTGCGATGAGTACGTGACCCGCTCGGCGGCCCTCGACCCGGTCGCCGCCGGCATGGACGGCATGGACGTCCCGTTCGCCCCGGCCACCGACTACAGCCCGGAGGGCCACGCCGCCCGCGCGTCGCTGATGAAGGAGACCCTGTCCAGGCTCTCCTCCCTGGAGCCGCTCGGCGAAGCCGACGTGCGGGCCGCCGCCCACCTGCGGGAACGGCTGGAGGCCGAGCTTGGCCTGCACGAGACCGGCGAGCACCTCCGCGCGGTGTGCGCGCCGTTCGGGCTGGTCTGCGAGCTGTGGGAGAGCACCGACCTGCTGCCGCACCGCACCGAGGACGAGTGGCGCGACGTCGCGACGCGGCTCGCGGCCATCCCCCGCATGCTCCAGGGCTGGCAGACGAGCCTCTCCGCCGGTCTGGAACAGGGGCTGCGGGCCGCGCGCCGGCAGGCGCTGGAGGCCGCGGTCCAGGCCGCGCGTTTCGCGGAGGACCGCACGCACGGGTCCCTGGTGGACGCCTACGGCGACGGCCCGCTCCGGGACGAGCTCGCCGAGAGCGCCGCCGCCGCGCACGCGGGCTACGCCGAGGCCGCCCGCTACCTGCGCGAGAAGTACGCGCCCCGGGCGAGCGAGGCCGACGGGGTCGGCGCCGAGCGGTACGCCGTGCACTCGCGCCTCCAGCTCGGTGCCGACATCGACCTGGTCGACGCCTACGAGTGGGGCTGGGCCGAACTGGCCCGCATCGAGGCCGAGCTGGCCGCCGAGGCCGACCGGGTGCGGCCGGGCGCCTCGGTGGAGGAGGCGACCGCGATCCTCAACGAGACCTACTACGTCGAGGGCCGGGACGCCTACCGGGAATGGCTGCAGGAGCGCCACGACCGGGCGATCGAGCGGCTGCACGGCACCCACTTCGACATCGCCGAGCCGCTGCGCCGGGTGGACGTCGTGCTGTCCTTCGACGCCAGCGCGGGCGCGGCCTCCTACATGAGCCCCAGCGAGGACCTGTCCCGGCCCGGTCGAACCAACTGGCCCGTGACCCCGGGGCGGGACCGGTTCGAGGTCTGGAACGAGCTGACCACCGTCTTCCACGAGGGCGTCCCGGGTCACCACCTCCAGATCGGCACCACGCGGGTGGTCGGCGACGGCCTGTCGCGCTTCGGCCTGGCCTCCTGGGTGAGCGGGCACGGCGAGGGCTGGGCGCTGTACGCCGAGCGGCTGGCCGACGAGCTGGGCTGGTTCGACGAACCGGGCACCCGGCTGGGCATGCTGGCCGGGTCGGCCCTGCGGGCGGCCCGGGTCGTCATCGACCTCGGTGTCCACCTGGACCTGCCGCTGCCCGACGGCTCCCGGTGGACCTTCGAGCGGGCGTGCGAGGTGCTGCGGGACCGCGGCCGCTGCGAGCCGCACCGGGTGCACAACGAGGTGGTCCGCTACTTCGGCTGGCCCGCGCAGGCCCCCTCCTACAAGCTCGGCGAGCGTGCCTGGCTGGCCGCCCGCGAGGAGGCCCGGCAGCGGCTGGGCGCCGGCTTCGACCTGCGGCGCTGGCACACCGCGGCGCTGGAGCTGGGCCCGGTGGGCCTGTCGAGCCTCACCGAGGCCCTGCGCCGGCTCTGACCGGCGGACGGACCGGCCCACCACGCCCCGGCGTCACGGACCGGTCCGCCCACGCCCCGCCCGTCCGGCCTCGCCCGCCCCGGCGTCACGGACCGGCCCCTGCCCGTACGGCCCGGCGTCGCGAACCGGCCCCTGCCCGTACGGCCCGGCGTCGCGGACCGGCCGCCGGTCGGGCGGACGGCCGGCCCGCGGTAAACCCACGCCGGTCACATGGATTTATTACCTCCGCCCCCAGTGATCCGCGGGGTGGCGGGAATGCTGTCCTCCCGGCCCGAGCGGGCCCTTTCCGAAGATCTTCCGGACGGCGGGACGTCGCCTCCGGTGCCTTAGGGTGGCGAGATGGTGATTCTGGACGGCGGACTGGCCACACATCTGGAGACGCTCGGCGCGGACCTCAAGGACGAGCTCTGGTCGGCGAAGCTGCTGGTGGAGGACCCTTCGGTGATCCGGCAGGCGCACCTCGACTACTTCCGCGCCGGAGCCAACGTCGCGATCACGTCGAGTTACCAGGCCAACGTCCCGGCGTTCATGCGCCGCGGGCTGAGCGCCGCCGAGGCCGAGAACCTGATCCTGCTGTCCGTTCGCCTGGCCATGCAGGCCCGCGACCAGTACGGCGAGGGCACCGTGGCGGCCAGTGTGGGACCGTACGGGGCCTCCCTCGCCAACGGCGCCGAGTACACCGGCGAATACGACCTCGACGAGGACGGTCTGGTCGGCTGGCACCGGGACCGCTGGCACATCCTCGCCGGCAGCGGCGCCGACCTGATGGCCTGCGAGACCATCCCCTCCTACACGGAGGCCAGGGCGCTGGCCCGGCTGTTCGCCGAGACCCCCCGGATGCGGGGATGGGTGAGCTTCTCCTGCCGGGACGGCGAGCACATCAACGACGGCACCCCGCTCAAGGAGGCCGCCGCGCTGTTCGCCGGCGTCCCGCAGGTGATCACCGTCGGCGTGAACTGCACGGCGCCGCGGCACGTCAACAGCCTCATCGGGCAGGTCCAGGGCAAGCCCGTGATCGTCTACCCCAACTCCGGTGAGACCTGGGACCCGGCGGGCCGCCGCTGGCTCGGCCTGGCCGACCCGGTCGAGTTCGGCGCCGCGGCGGCCGAGTGGCACGCCGCCGGCTCGAACTTCATCGGCGGCTGCTGCCGTACCACGCCGGAGCACATCCGCCAGATCCGGCGGCACCTGAGGACCGGCTGAGCGGCGGGACTTCCCTGGCGCCGGGCTTCCCGGGCGGTTCCGGGAAGCCGCCCATCCCTGGCGCAAACAACGGCTAATCGCGACAATAACCCCAACAACACCGCTTTGTACCGCCGGTACGGCGCGGCACCGGCCGGGTCCTCCCGGCCTTCGCGCACGCCCCGATCCCGGGAGACCTCTTGTTCGTCGACATGCCGCTGGCACAGCTGCTGGAGTACCGTCCCGACCGTCACGAGCCCGAGGGGTTCGACGCCTTCTGGGAGCGCACCCTGGCCGAGAGCCGCGCCCACGACCTGGGCGCGGTCTTCACCGAGGTGGAGACCGATCTCGCGCTGGTGCGCGTCTTCGACGTCCGCTACGCGGGTTTCGGCGGGCACGAGATCCGGGGCTGGCTGCTCGCGCCGGCCGCGGCCGAGGGGCCGCTGCCGTGCGTGGTGCAGTACATCGGCTACGGCGGCGGCCGGGGCCTGCCGCACGACTGGCTGACCTGGCCGGCGGCCGGCTGGGCGGTCTTCGTGATGGACTCGCGCGGGCAGGGCGGCGGCTGGCGCGTCGGCGACACCCCCGACCCGGTGGGGGGCACCGGCCCGGAGGTGAGCGGAAAGCTCACCCACGGGGTGCTCGACCCGGACGACTACTACTACCGGCGCCTGTACACCGACGGGGTCCGGGCCGTCGAGGCCGCCCGGACCCACCCCCTGGTGGACCCCTCCCGCGTGGTCGTCTCGGGCGGCAGCCAGGGCGGCGCCATCGCGATGGCGGTCAGCTCGATGGTCCCGGACCTGCTGTTCGCCTTCATCGACGTGCCGTTCATGTCCCACATCCGCCACGCCGCCGTGATCACCGACGAGGACCCCTACGCCGAGCTCGGGCGCTTCCTGAAGGCGCACCGCCACCGCTTCGACCAGGTGTTCGCCACCCTCGACCACTTCGACGGCGTGAACTTCGCGGCCCGCAACACCACCCCGGCGCTCTTCTCGGTGGGGCTGCGCGACGGCGTCACCCCGCCGTCCACGGTGTTCGCGGCCTACAACCACTACGCGGGCCCCAAGGACATCCGGGTGTGGCACTTCAACGGGCACGAGGGCGGCGAGTCCGCCCAGGTGACCGAGCACCTGAGGGTGGCGCGGAAGCTGCCGGCCGGCCGCTGAACGCGGCCGGGCCGCCGGTCCGGAGCCCGTACGGGAGGCTGCACGGGAGCCCGGTCCGGAGGCTGTACGGGAAGCCGGACCGGAGCCCGTACGGGAAGCCGGCCCGGAGTCCCTACGGGAGGCTGTACGGGAAGCCGGACCGGAGCCCGTACGGGAAGCCGGGCGGGGACGGCGGCGGTCAGCCGGTGAAGGCGCGGGCCAGCGCGAAGCCGACGGTCGCCGCGCCCAGGCCGGCGGCGACCGAGGCGGCGACGTTGGCGACGGCGAGCGTCCTGGCCCCGCTCTCGGCCAGCCGCAGCGTCTCGTAGGAGAACGTCGAGTAGGTCGTCAGCGCGCCGCAGAGGCCGGCGCCGAGCAGCAGCTGCGGGCCGGTGCCCACGATCCCGGACAGCACCGCCCCGGTCAGCGCGCCCAGCATCAGCGAGCCGGTCATGTTGACGACGAGGGTGCCCCAGGGGAAGGTCGTGGCGTGGCGGGCCTGGACGGCGCGGTCGATGAGGTAGCGCAGGGGCGCGCCGAGGGCGCCCCCGAGCAGCACCAGCAGCCAGCTCATCGCGCCCTCCCGTCGGTCCTCGGCCTCTCCGGCCCCTCCCCGGCTCCCCCCGGTCCCCGCGTCCTCTCCGCCTCCCGCGTCCTCCGCGCCTCCGACGGCGCCCGCCGCTCCGCCGCTCCGGCACCGGCATCGCTTCCGGCTCCGGCGCCGACTCCGGTTTCGATACCGACTCCGGTTTCGGCACCGCCTCCGGCTTCGCTCCCGGAACCGGCCCCGGACAGGAGCCCGCGGGCGACACGTGACCCGGCGGTCACCGCGATCAGGGCTGCCACGGGGGTGGCCGCGAGGTAGGCGAGGGCGACGCCGGGCCGCCCGCCGAGCAGCAGGCCCTGGATGTCCACCGAGAAGGTGGAGAAGGTGGTGAACCCGCCCAGCACCCCGGTGCCCAGGAACGGCCGGACCCAGGCCGGGGCCGCCGACGCGGCGGCCAGGACCGCCATGAGGACGCCGATCAGCAGGCAGCCGACCGCGTTGACGCCCAGTGTGGTCCACGGGAAGGAGCCGTCCGGGGTGGGCCACAGCAGGCCGGCGCCGTACCGGGCCGTGGCTCCGGCGGCACCGCCGGCGGCGATGAACGCCAGGACGGCGTGGTGCGAGCGGCTCAGCTCGCCCCGCTGGCGTTCGTCGGTGAGATCGACGTCGGAGTCGATGGGCTCGGCGGCCATGACAGCCAGCTTAGGGTCCGCCCGGCGGGCTTCCTTCACTCCCGGGCCCTCCCCGGCGGCCGTCCGGGACCGCTCCCGCCACGGCGAGGAGCCGTCGGACGGAGGCCCTAGTCGTGCCCGGAGTCCTTGGCGTTCTTGGCGGCCTTGGCCTCCTTGGCCGCACGGGCGGCCTCCTTCGCCGCCTCTTTCGCCGCCTCCTTGGCGGCGCGGGCGGCGTCCTTGGCGGCGCGGGCCGCCTCGGCCTTGGCGGTGGCGGCGTACTTGTCGACGTACTCCTGGCCGGAGAGCTCCATCAGCGCGTACATGATCTCGTCGGTGACGGCCCGCAGGACGAGGTGGTCCTCCTCCATCCCGTGGTAACGGGAGAAGTCGAGCGGCTTGCCGAACCTCACCCCCGGGCGGATGCCCAGCTTGGGCAGCGGGCGGCCGGGGGGCATCATCTCGAAGGTGTTGACCATCACCCAGGGGATGACCGGCACGCGGGACTCCAGCGCCAGGCGGGCCACTCCGGTCTTGCCCTTGTAGAGGCGGCCGTCGTGGGTGCGGGTGCCCTCCGGGTAGATCGCGAGCACGTGCCCCTCGGAGAGGATGCGCTTGCCGGTGCGCAGCGCGGCCTCGCTGGCCTTGCCGCCGGAGCGGTCGATCGGGACCGTGCCCACGCCGCTGAAGAACGCCTTGCTGGCGACCCCCTTGAGGCCGCTTCCGGTGAAGTAGTCGGACTTGCCGAGGGTGATCACCTTGCGCGGCAGGGGCAGCGCCCCGAAGAAGTGGTCGGCGAACGACAGGTGGTTGCCGGCCAGGATCACCGGCCCCTCCGCGGGTACGTTCTCCACCCCCTCCGCCCACGGGCGGAAGATGAGATGGAGGAAAGGCCAGAGGATGGCCTTCACCACCCAGTAGAACACGCGGGGCTCCTTCGGTTGACAGGCGTCGAACTGGAGTTATCTTCGCACTTTCAGACTCAGCCAACTACACCGCGAAACCACCCAAATCCACCCCTCGCAAAACACGGCCCACTCGTGCGACGATCGGGCGGACCTGACAAGGAGCTGCGATGCCAGTCATGCCTGGTGCGGAACCGTACCACCACAGAGGTGGACAGATAGGCGTGCTGCTCTGTCATGGATTCACCGGTTCGCCCCAGTCGCTGCGCCCCTGGGGCGAATATCTCGCCGCGGCCGGCCTGACCGTGTCGCTGCCCCGCCTGCCGGGCCACGGCACCACCTGGCAGGAAATGAGCCACACCCGCTGGGAGGACTGGTACGCCGAGCTGGACAAGGCGCTGGCCCGGCTGCGGGCCGACTGCGCCGAGGTGTTCGCGATGGGCCTGTCGCTGGGCGGCTGCCTGGCGCTGCGGCTGGCCGAGGTGCACGGCCAGGCGATCAGGGGCGTGGTGGTCGTCAACCCTTCGGTGGCCAACGACGTCCCACTTCTGAGGCTCGCGCCGCTGCTGCGGCTGGTGGTCTCCTCCGTGCCGGGAGTGGCCGGGGACATCAAGAAGGAGGGGGTGTCCGAACTGGGGTACACGCGCACGCCGGTCAAGGCCGCCGCCACCCTCCCCCGGCTGTGGGCCCTGACCCAGGCCGACCTGGGAAAGATCACCCAGCCGGTGCTGGTCTTCCACAGTCCGCAGGACCATGTGGTGAAACCGACCAGTGTGCGTATTCTGCGTGAGAGGCTGACGAGGGGGAATCTCGATGTGGTGGAACTCCGCGACAGCTATCACGTCGCGACGCTCGACAACGACGCCGAACAGATCTTTGCGAGGAGCCTGGAGTTCATCGACACGAACGCCTCTGTACCCTTGCAGGGAAGTTGAACGCGGGTGGGGGATGTGCGGTTTCCGGGAGAAAGAGGCCGCCCGATGAGTAACGGGCCCAGCTAAGTGACACCGCAGAGCGATGAGGACGAGGTCTGGCGTCAGATCGTCGCGTCCTTCAACGACACCGCCGAGCGCGACTCGGCGGATCAGCCGTGGCCGGACAGCGAGAACCTCCCGGCGGAGCCTTCCCGGCGGGTGGTCAAGCGCTCGGACGAGGAGCTCCTCGCCGAGGACGAATACGGCGACGGCGACGCTCCCGGCGGCGACGGCCAGGAGGACCGGGAGAACCGGGAGGATCCGGACGACGAGGGCCACTACGTGCCCCCGCCGCCGCCCCCGCTGCCCAAGACCGACGCCACCACGAAGATCGCCTGGCTCGGTCTGTTCGGCGGTCCCGCCTACCTGCTGCTCAGCGCCGCCTTCGGCTGGAGCCTGCCCGGCTGGGTGCTCTTCACCGCGGTCGCCGCGTTCATCGGCGGCTTCGTGGCGCTGGTGGTGCGGATGGGCGACGGCCCGCCCAGCGATTCCGGCTGGGACGACGGCGCCGTGGTCTGACACGGCGCGCGGCCGGGACGTCGCGGCACGGTGCCGACCGGACGACGGCGATCGGAGAACGGCTGCGGCCGAGGGAACGGCGGCCGAGCGCGGAAGCGCGGCGGGGCGGGCCCGGAGCGGTCAGGACTTGGCCCGCTCCGGGGCGCCGAACCGCTCGATCACGTCGGTGTAGCGGCCCTTGGGGTCCACGACGTGGCCCACGGCCAGCACACCGCCGTCCTTGGGGAGGTAGGCGACCGACTGGAGCCGGACGGTGCGCCGGGCCTCGGCCGGGGCGCCGTGCACCGACTTGAGCGTGCGGCCATCGTAGCGCAGCAGGAACGCCTCCCCCGGCCGCTTCAGGTCCACGCCGGAGATCCAGAAGTGCCCCTTGCGGTCGCCGGTGACCCCGTACAGGTTCATCCGGTCGCCGCGCACGCGCACCCGGGACCACTTCTTGCCGTTCCACGACAGGACTAGCGGGCCGGCCTCGCCGGACTCCCCCCGGTAGACGCCGCCGACCGCCAGCGCCCGCTTCGGCCCGTCGATGTGGATGTCGCGGAGGTAACCGTCGGGGACGCGGGGGGCCTTGACGGTCTTCCACCGCCCGTCGGAGAGCCGGGCGAGCAGCGGCCCGTCGCCGTCGTCGCCCACCGCCCAGCCGTCGTCCTTGCCGGAGAGCGCCACGCCGTACAGCGTGCCCTCGCCCTTGAGCTTGGTGACCTTCCGCTTGGCGGAGGTCACCGTGAGGATCATCGGGTCCTTGCCGCGGCGGCCGACCGAGACCATCCGGCCCCCGCCCGCGGCCACCCCGCCCAGCCAGTCGCCCACGCGCAGCTCGTCGACGGCGAACCGGTCGAAACCCGTGCCGTCCCCCCGCGCCACGTACGGCAGGCCGTCGTGACCCTCGCCGACGGCCCACAGCTCCGTCGGGGAGCCCGCGGCGATCGAGCGCAGGACGCCGGCTCCGGTGGGGTCGTTGCGGACGCCGACCTCGCTCCAGGCCGAGCCGTCCCAGTGGGCGATCGCCCCGCGGCTCTGCCAGATGTCCCAGACGCTCTGCTGGCCCACGGCCCAGGCGCTGCTCGCCGAGAGCCCGACCACGTCGGACAGCGACCCGTCGCTGCTCAGGCGCGCGCTGGTCGGCGTCTGCCAGGCACCCCCGGCCGAGGGCGGGTCGGCGGGCTCGGCGAGTGCGGCGGACGGGTGCGAGGACAACAGGAGCATGCCTCCCGCGCACAGCGCCAGCGCACGCCGCGGAAGGCGACGGGTCATGCACCAAATGGTACGGGGCCGGAGAGGATCACGTGTGCCGCTCCCCCGTCCGGGACCCCGGGAAGGGCTCAGCCGCTCCGGCCGGCCGACCGGCTCAGCTCCGCGACCACCGGAAGATGGTCGGTGGCCGCCGCCAGGTCGGCGGGGTCGGCCTCGCCCCCGCCGCAGGACACGACCCGCAGGTCACCGGCGGCGAAGATCGCGTCGATGCGCAGCCGCGGCCCGCGCGCCGGGAAGGTGAGGCCGTCGCCGCGCGGCGAGACGGGGTGGCAGTCGGTCAGCCGCCCGGCGAGGTAGCGCCAGGTCGGCTCGTGGGACTGCTCGTTGAGGTCCCCGGCGAGCACCGGCAGGGCGTCGAAGCGGCGGGCCGTCGCGCGCAGCAGGGCCAGCGCCTCGACCGCGTGGTACAGGCGGGCGCCCCGGTCGAGGTCGAGGTGGACCGAGCCGACCGCCAGCCGCTGCCCGCGCGCCTCCACCACGGCGATCGCGACCGCGCGCCGCTCCAGGCCGGGGAACCACCGCAGGTGGTGGCCCGTGCCGTGCAGCACCCGCACGTCCGGGCCGACCAGGACGGCCACCCCGCCGGAGCGGCGGCCGGCGGCCGGTGTCAGTCCTCCGGAGGAGGCCAGTTCCCGGCGCCTGCGCCGCCAGCGCAGGAAACGGGGCGCCTCCTGCACGCAGAGCACGTCGGCACGGAGTGCGGCGATCACCCGGCTCAGCGCGGCGGTGTCGTCCTTCATGGAGCGCACGTTGTAGCCGGCGATCCTGACCGTCACCGCGTCACCGCCCGGCGTCCGCCGTCGTCCCGCACCGTCACGGTCCGGCACCTGCCCCGCTTCCGCCGCCCGACACCTTTCGGCGCCCGACACCTTTCGGCGCCCGTCCCCGCCCGTTGCCGCCCGGCGCCCGTCAGAGCCGCCTGGCGAGGTCGGCCGCGCCGACCAGGCCCGCGGACGCGCCCAGCTCGGCGAGGCGGATCTCGACCGGCGGGCGGTGCCCCCTGCCGGTCACGATCCGCGCGTAGGTGTCGCGAACCTCGTCGAACCAGAACTCCGCGGCGCGCGAGACGCCGCCGCCGAGCACGAAGCAGCCGGGGTCGAGGACCGCGGTGAGGTCGGCCAGCCCCTGGGCGAGCCACCCGGCGATCGAGGAGAACGCGGCCAGCGCGGCCGGGTCTCCCTCGCCCGCCGCCTGGGTGACCTCCTGGCCCTCGATCCGGTCGGGCGTGCCGCCGGCGATCTCCAGCAGCCGGGCCGCCCGGCCCGGCTCGGCCGTGGCGATCTCCTTGGCCTCGTGGACCAGGGCGTTGCCGCTGGCGTACTGCTCCCAGCAGCCGAGGTTGCCGCACCCGCACAGGCGTCCGCCGGGGACCGCCTGTATGTGGCCCAGCTCGGCGCCCATGCCCCAGCGCCCCCGGTAGAGGGCGCCGTCGAGCACGATGCCGCCGCCGATGCCGGTGCCGACGGTCACACACACCAGGTGGGTCTCGCCGCGCCCGGCGCCGAACCGGGACTCCGCCCAGGCCATCGCGTTGGCGTCGTTCTCCACCACGACGGGCAGGCCGACGAGGTCGGAGACCTTCTTCTGCAGCGGCTCCTCCCGCCAGGCCAGGTTGGGGGCGAAGCGCACGACGGAGCGCGTCTCGTCGACGAACCCGGCGGCGCCGAGCCCCACGGCCTCGATCGAGCGGCCCTTCGACAGCTCCCTGACCACCTCGGCGATGGTCTCGGCGACCTTCTCGGGGCTCTGGGCCGGGGTGGGCCTCAGCAGGTTCTCGACGATGCGGCCGTCCTCGTCGACCACGCCCGCCGCGACCTTGGTGCCGCCGATGTCAACGCCGATGGTCAGCGCCATTTTCTCAACCTCTCTCGCCGGGGTCCGCCCCCGGTCGTTCCGCTCCGGGGGTCACCCCAGGTCGATGTGCTCCACCGGGGTCTCGTCACGACGGCGCTCCCGGGCCCGCTGCGCGGGCGAGGGCCGGTTGAGGCCGTCCACGGCGGTCCTGAAGGCGGCGAACAGCTCGCTGCCCGCCTGCACCAGGTGGTCGGTGACCGCGACGCCCGACTCCCGTTCCCGGTCCCGCCGGTCCGCCATCGCCCGGCAGACGGGGCAGGCCCGGCAGATGTACTCGTCGTGCTCGGACACCGCCTCCTCCCAGACGTCCCGGCCGGCTGTACGGCCGCCGCCGAAGACGCCGCCCACGGTGCCCCGGACGTCCCGGACGGCGCCCCTGACCAGGGTCTTGCCCAGCTCCCTGGCGGCCCGCTGCTGGAGGGAGTCGAAGAGCTTGAACGCCTCCTCGACGGCGCTGCCCAGCGGGTCCCCGGCGGTGGCGCGCGCGTCGCTCCGCACGCCGCGCGCCTCGTCCCACGCTCCACCGCGTGAGTCGTCCCGCACGTCGTCGCGCACCGTGTCGCTCACGTCGCCCCACACGTCGTCCCGCGCTCCACCGCGTGAGTCGTCCCGCACCGCGTCGCTCACGTCGCCCCACACGTCGCCGCGCGCGTCGGCCCCGGCGTTCTCCGCCTTGCCGGTCTTGTCGGTCATGTCAGTCATCTGGCCCTCCCGACTCGAACCGTACCCGGAGAAGCCCGTCGCGGAGCACGGCCTCGCGCACCCGCCTGCGGGACAGGGCCGCGGGCAGGGCCAGCACCCGCCGGTGGGAGCCGGCGGTGACGATCAGCTCGTCGCCCTTGCGCGCCAGGTCCACCTCGCCCCGCTCGGCGAGCGGCAGCGCCAGGACCAGCTCTCCCTCAGAGGTGATCCGCAGCGGCGGGTCCCCGGCGGGCGGCGCGAAGGGGTCGGTCCCGCCGTACACGGCCTCGGCGACCTCGGCGAGGGCGTCGGCGCCGATCGGCTCGGCGTCGAGGTAGGGCACGGTGTGCAGGGGCAGCGGGGAGAACGACTGGCGGATCTCCGCCAGGTGGCCGGTCTGGGCCTTCACCCAGCCGCGCCGCCACGGGTCGGCCCCGCCCGCGGGGAAGACCCGGTTGGCGATCACCGCGTCGACGCGGTAGCCGTACAGGCTGAGCGAGGTGAGCGTGCGGCGGGCCTCGGCCAGCACGACGGCCTCGGGGGTGAGGACCAGCCGGACGCTGGCGCCGGGGCCGGTGAGCAGTTCCCGGACCTCCATCAGGCTCCGGTGCAGGCGCTCCCCCGCGCCGAGCACGTGGTCCTCGGGCACGTTCACCTGGGCCACCCTGCGGACCACCGGCGAGAGCGCGCGCAGCAGCCGCCGGCCGGTCGGCAGCAGCCGGTTCACGTGCCAGTCGAGGGCCTCGGGCAGGGCGAGCAGCCGGAGCGTCTCGGCGGTGGGCGCGCAGTCGACGACGATCACGTCCCACCGGCCGTCGCGGGCCTGCTCGCGCAGCTCCAGCAGCGCGATGACCTCCTCCGCGCCGGGCAGCACCGTGATCTCCTCGGCGGTGATCTCGTCCAGGCCGAGGTCGGCGAGGACGTCCCTGGCGTAGTCGCGCAGCTCGCCCCACTGGCGCTCCAGCGCCTTCTGGGTGTCCACCTGGTACAGGTGCAGGCCGGGCGCGACCTCGGCGGGGCCGTCCCCGGCCGTCACGCCCAGCGCGTCGGCCAGCGAGTGTGCGGTGTCGGTGGAGAGCACCAGCGTCCTGTGCCCCGAGCGGGCGGCGAGGGTGGCGGTGGCGGCCGCCACGGTCGTCTTGCCGACGCCGCCCTTGCCGGTGAACAGCAGGACCCGGCTCACGCGACCTCCCGGCCCGCCGCACCGCCCGGGACGGCCGCCGTACGGCCCGCCGCCGGAGCCCGGCCGCCGCGCCTCACGAGGCCTCGACGCGCTTCTTCAGTCCCTTCAGGGCGGTGTCGACGATGACCTTCTCGGCCTTTCGTTTGATCATTCCGATCATCGGGACCTTGAGGTCCGCGGCGAGCTCGTACGTCACCTCGGTGCCGCTGCCCCGCTCGGCCAGGACGTAACGTCCGGTGAGCCCGGAGATCATCCGGCCCTCCTTCGCGATCCGCCAGCCGACGGACTCCTCGCCGTTCCAGGTGTAGGCGAGGGTGTACTCGTCGTTGATGACGCCGGCGTCCAGGACGAACCTGACCTCGGCCGGACGGCCGTCCGGCCCGGTGGACAGGACCTCGGCCTCCTTCACCTGGCCGGCCCACCGGGGATAGGAGGGGAAGTCGGCGATCACGGCCATGACGGCCGGACGGGCGGCGTCGATCGTGATGCTGGAGGAGGTTCGATCAGCCATGGGGTTACCGTACTCGTTCCCGGTTTCCCAGCGGACCTCCGGCGCACCGCGCCGTTCCCTCCCGGACGGCGCCGATCCGGCCGCCCGGATCACCGCCGTGGCGTCCGGCTCACCGCTCCGGGACGAGGCTCACCATTCCAGGACGAAGGGCGTCCCCCGGCCGCGGAAGTGGCCCACGTTGAGGCACTCGGTCCGGCCGATCCGGGTGCGCGGCGACAGGGGCTGGTGGACGTGGCCGAACAGGGCGTAGCGCGGCTGGGTCCGCCTGATCGCCTCCAGCGTGGCCTCGCTGCCCCGCTCGAAGCGCCGGGCGACCACGTCGTAGAGCAGTTCGGGGACGGCCGGGGGGATGTGGCAGCAGAGCACGTCCACCTCGCCGACGGCCTCCACCTTGCGGGCGAACTCCTCGTCGTCGATCTCGTTCGGCGTCCGGTACGGCGTGCGCAGCCCGCCCCCGACGAAGCCGAACCGCAGGCCGCCGATCTCCACGGTCTCCCCGTCGAGCACGCGGTGGCCCTCCCGCAGGTAGTCGGGCCACAGGCGGGGCAGGTCCACGTTGCCGTGGGTGAGGTAGGCCGGGATCGGCATCGCGGCGAAGATCTCCGCGTACTGCCGGCGGACGGCGTGCTCGATGTGGTCGCGGGGGTCGCCGCCGAGGGAGGCCCACAGCGCCGCCGACATCTCCCGCGCCTCACCGAACCGCTTGGCGGTGCGCAGCGCGATGAAGCGGGCGGCCTGCTCGGCCCCGAACAGCTCGGCGAAGATGCCCCGGGAGTGGTCGTCGTAGTCGATGAACAGGATGAGGTCCCCGAGGCAGACGAGCGCGTCGGCCCCCTCTCCCGCGCGGGCCAGGGCGTCGGTCCTACCGTGCACATCACTGACGACATGAACCCGCATGGCGGACATACTAACCAGTCCAAGAAAGCGGACATAAGTAACAACTAAGCCGCGACCGGTACGGCACAGCCGCCCTGGACGGCAAGGCTGATACCGTGAATCCGCCTCGGACAGCGCCTGGTCGGCGGCCTTACCCACGCGTAACATGTCGCGATGAACCTCCAGGCAGACCATCTATCCGCGCGACCTCAGGAGTGCCCGTGCGCGAGTACAGCGTCCCCGTGCTGGTGGATGTCCCCTCCTCCGCCAATCTGACCGACACGCCGTTCCAGCGCGCCGATCGGGAGCCGGGCACCGTGGTCATGCGCCGCAAGGTCGGCGAGGAGTGGAAGGACGTCACCGCCCGGGAGTTCCGCGACCAGGTCGCCGCCCTGGCCAAGGGCCTGATCGACGCCGGCATCGAGCCGGGCGACCGGGTCGCCCTGATGTCGCGCACCCGCTACGAGTGGACCGTCGCCGACTACGCGATCTGGGCAGCCGGCGCGGTCGGCGTGCCGATCTACGAGACCTCCTCCGCCGACCAGGTGAGGTGGATCGTCTCCGACAGCGGCGCCAGGGCCGCCTTCGTGGAGCTCGCCTCGCACGAGGAGACGGTCCGCGAGGTGATGGACGAGCTGCCGGGCCTCAAGGACGTCTGGCGCATCGACGACGGCGCCCTGGAGGAGCTGAGCGCGGCCGGCGCCGGGGTGTCCGACGAGACCCTGACCGAGCGCAGGACCTCCCGCGGCATCGCCGACCTGGCCACCATCGTCTACACCTCCGGCACCACCGGCCGGCCCAAGGGCTGCCGGCTGACCCACGACAACCTGCTGTTCACCGCGCGGAACGTGGCGTCCGGCCCGCTGGAGGCCCTGTTCACCAGGGATGACCGGGCGGCGCTGCTGTTCCTGCCCCTCGCGCACGTCTTCGCCCGCATGATCGAGATCGTGCTCGTCGAGACGGGCACGATCATCTGCCACACCCCCAACATGAAGAACGTCGCGCCCGACCTGCAGGGCGCCCGGCCGACGTTCCTGCTGGGCGTGCCCCGGGTGTTCGAGAAGGTCTACAACAGCGCCGAGCAGACGGCCGCCGCCGGCGGCAAGGGCAAGATCTTCCACGCCGCCGCCGCCGTCGCCATCGCCTGGAGCCGCGCCGAGTCCTCCGGCGGCGCCGGGCTCGGCCTGAAGATCAAGCGCGCCGTGTTCGACCGGCTGGTGTACGGCAAGCTCCGCGCGGCCACCGGCGGCAGGCTGTCGGCCGCGGTGTCGGGCGGCTCGGCGCTGGGCGAGCGGCTCGGCCACTTCTTCCGCGGCGTGGGCATCGAGGTCTTCGAGGGCTGGGGCCTGACCGAGACCTCCGCGCCGTCCGCGGTCAACATGCCCGGCGCCAACAAGATCGGCACCGTCGGCAAGCCGTTCCCGGGCGTCACGCTCGCCATCGCCGACGACGGCGAGATCCTGATCAAGGGCCGTCACGTCTTCCACGGCTACTGGAAGGACGAGAAGGCCACCGCCGAGGTGATCGACGCCGACGGCTGGTTCCACAGCGGCGACGTCGGCGAGCTGGACAAGGACGGCTACCTCCGCATCACCGGCCGCAAGAAGGAGATCCTCGTCACCGCCGCCGGCAAGAACGTCGCGCCCGGCCCGCTGGAGGACTTCATCCGCGCCCACCCGCTGGTCAGTCAGGCGATGGTGGTCGGCGACGGCCGGCCGTTCGTCTCCGCGCTCATCACCCTCGACCCCGAGGCGCTGGAGCAGTGGAAGAAGACCAACGGCAGGGAGGGCGCCTCCCTGGCCGAGCTCAGCGCCGACCCGGCCGTCCTCGCCGAGGTGCAGAAGGCGGTGGACACCGCCAACCGCTCGGTGTCCAAGGCCGAGCAGATCAAGAAGTTCACGGTGCTCGACACCGACCTCACCGAGGAGACCGGGCACGTCACGCCCAGCCTCAAGATCAAGCGCAACATCGTGATGCGCGACTTCGCCGACCGGATCGACGCCCTGTACGGCTGACGCCGTACGGCCGGCGGGGCCCCGTCCCGTCCCGCCGCACGATCGGCGCCCGGCCTGCCTCGGGCCGGGCGCCGCCGTACATCGAGCCCGGCTCACGGCCCGGCGGGCGCCGGGTCCCGCAGCAGCTCGGCGAAGCGGGCGGACACCAGGTCCCAGCCCCACTCGCGGGTGACCCAGTCGCGCCCCCGCTCGCCCATCTTCCGCGCCCGCTCCGGGTCCTCCAGCAGCCCGGTCACGGCCCGCGCCACCTCCCGCGGGCGGGTGCCGTCCACCACCACGCCGGTCTCCCCCGGCAGGACCGCGTCCGGGGCCCCGCCGGAGGAGCCCGCCACCACGGGCAGGCCGCTGGCCGAAGCCTCCAGGTAGACGATGCCGAGCCCCTCGAAGTCGATGCCGCCCAGCCGGGTACGGCACGGCATGGCGAACACGTCCCCGGCGTCGAGGTGGGCCGGCAGCGCCGCCCACGGCACCGGGCCGGTGATCCGCACCGCGTCGCCCAGCGGCCGGGCCAGCCGTTCCAGGGTGCGGTGGTAGGGGCCGCCGCCGACGATCAGCAGCACGGCCTCCGGCACGGCCCGCAGCACGAGCGGCCAGGCCCGCAGCAGGACGTCCTGGCCCTTGCGCGGCACCAGCCTGGACAGGCAGACCACGACCGGCCGCTCCCCGAGGTCCAGCGCCGCGCGCACCTCGCGCCCGCCCGCGCCGGGCCGGAACGCCCCGGTGTCCACGCCGGGCGCGAGCCGGGCCAGCCTCCCCGCGGGGATCACCCGCTCCAGCCGCCGCCGGGTGTACTCCCCCAGGTAGGTGACCACGTCGGCGTGCTCGCCGATCCTCGCCAGCAGCCCGCGGGCGCCGGGGACGCCGGCCCAGGCCGCCTCGTGCCCGTGGGTGACCATGACGATCCGGCGGGCCCCGGCGGCGCGCATCGCGGGCGCGAGCAGCCCGAGCGGGGCCGCCGCCCCGAACACCACCGTGTCGCAGCCGTACGCGGCCATGGCCTCGGCGGCCCGGCGGGCGACCCCGCGGGTGGGCAGCATCAGCGAGGTGGGGTGCCGCACGACCGGGTACGGCCGGCGGGCGTCGAAGTCCTCGCAGCCGGACCAGCGCGGGGCGTAGACGACCACCGACCCCGGTGGGCGGCCGGCGGCCAGGCCGTGCACGAACGCCTGGATGCCCCCGGGCCGGGGCGGGAAGTCGTTGGTGAGGAACAGCGCGCGGCTCACGGCTCCGGAACGCCGTTCAGCAGGGCCCATGAGCGCGCCATGGCGATCCGCTGCGGCGCCGTCGGGTGAGAACCATAGAGAACATATTCCAGGAAGTCCGGCGAGAGATCGGAGATATTGGTGACCGACAGGCGCCGCTGCATCGCGACGAACGTCTCCGGGTCCCGGGTCAGCTCCAGCGCGTGCGCGTCGGCGCGGGCCTCGATCTGCCTGCTGACCAGGTTCTGCGCCGGTCCGGACAGCACCGTGGCCAGGCTCATCAGCCCCATGATCAGCCCCACCGCCCGCGGGTCGGCCGCCGAGGCGACGCCGGCGCGCCGCCGCACGGGGCCCGCGGCGAGCACCAGGTACAGCAGGCAGGCGCCGAAGGCGGCGCCCAGCCCCCCGACGAGCGTGCCGTACAGCACGTCGCCCGCCTTGGCGTGACCCAGCTCGTGCGCCACCACCAGCTCGACCTCCCTGGCGGGCGCCCGGAGCAGGGTGTCGTAGACCACGATCCTGCGGGTCGCGCCGAACCCGGAGACGTAGGCGTTGAGCGCGGTGGTGCGCCGGGAGGCGTCGGCGACCAGGACGTCCTCGACGGGCACGCCGTCGCGGGCGGCCATGGCCAGCAGGTCGTCGCGCAGCGGCCCGGCGGCCATCGGCGTGAAGTCGTTGAAGAGCGGTTCGATGACCACCGGGTAGGCGAAGGACGCGGCCACGGTCAGCGTGAACGCACCGACCGCGGCGGGTATCCACCAGCGCCGGAAGCGCCGGGCCAAAGCCACCACCGCGAGCACCATGACCGCGAGCAGCGCGGTCCGGACGCCGATGTCCTTGAGCCGGTCCGCGGTCCACGACGGCCACGTCTGGGTGGACAGGCCGTAGGCGCGCAGCTGCGTCTCCGACCACATGCCCAGCGGCCAGCGCAGGGCCTCGACCGCCGCCGACAGCCCGGCGACGCCGAGCAGCGCCCGCGCCCACCAGGGTCCGCGCAACCGGCCGAGCAGCCGGGCGCCCAGCGGAGTGGCCACCAGCACCCCGGCGACCAGGAGGGTCAGCCCGAGCGACAGGTAGGCGGGCGCGGTGAGCGCGGCGTCGAACGCCTCGGAGCGGGCGATCTGCCCGGCGGTGAAGTCGCGCGCCGGGTCCGGCGCGACGGCCGGGGCGGCGGACGGCAGGGCCCGCCAGGGGTGGTGAGCGCCACGACCGCGACCGTGGCCGCGCCCAGGGCGGCCAGCGCCCATCCGGCGGCCCGCACCCCCGCGGGTGCCGCTGCCGCCGCTGTCGCCTTCGCCGCTTCCGGCGTGTCCGGCGTGTCCGGCGTCGCCGGGCCCGTCGCGGGGTCCGTCATCGGGTCCCTCCGAGTCGCGGGGACCCCGCCCTCGGGCGTGGGGAGGACGTCAACCCAGCTCCCTCCTCAGGTGGTCGCGCCAGCCGGCGGTGAACTCCGCCGGGGACAGGCCCGGCACGCCGCCGACATCGCTACCGTAGAGCCTCACCAGGGCCCGCTCGCCGTACCGCTGCGCGACATAGCGGCAGGCGAGCCACGCCTCCTCGTACGCCTGCGCCCGCCGCGGGGCGCCCGCCGCGAAGTCGGCGGGGCCGGGGAGCCGCGCGGGCAGCCGGCCCTCGCGCACCTCCGCGGCCAGTTCGGCGGCGGCCGTCGCGGTCGCGATCCCGGCGTCACGATAGCCGACGTAGTCGGCGAACCCCTCCGACAGCCAGACCGGCACCCGGCCGCCGCGGGTGGCGCCGGTGGCCACGTGGGTGAGCTCGTGGGCGAGCACCACGTCGCGGCCGGTCCCGCTCAGCCTGGCGTACCCCGACGGCAGGACGATCACCCGGCCCGCGTCCGCCAGCGCGGCCAGGCCGGCGACGGCGGCGGGCGAGGCGCCGGCCAGCGCCGCCGCCTCGGCGTCGTCGGCGGGGAACAGGACCACCGCCCGGACCGGCCCCCAGACCTCGAGGACCGTACGGCGGGCGCGGTCGGCCCTGGCCGCCAGGTCGGCGAGGCGGGACGGCGGGACACGGTGGCCGATCACGACGGAGTGCTCGCCGCGGACGGTGACGGAGTCGCCGGGCCACGGATCGCGCGGCGCGGGAGACGGGCTCGCGCCGGTGACCAGGGCGGCGCCCGCCATCGCCAGGATCCCGGCGAGCACGGCACGACGCTCCGCCGGGACGCGCTGCTCTGTCGGGACGCGCACACGCCCGATGGTAGCGACGGGCCCCGGACGCCGACCGGCGGCGTCCCGGTGGCGCGGCGGGCGCGCCGCGGGGTCCGGCGGCGTCGCGGCACGTCCCGGGCCGGACCGGCCCCGGATGCGCGGCGGCCCCGCCCGTCCCTTCGCGGGACGGGCGGGGCCGTCTTCCCGGTCACCTCCCTGGCGGGCGGCGGCCGGAATCCGTCAGGCTCCGGGCCGGACCGCCCCGGAGAAGGAGGACCGGTAGTACCCCTTCAGGGGGACGACCCTGACGGTCTTGCCGCTGCTCGGCGAGTGGACCATCCTGCCCTTGCCGACGTACATGCCCACGTGGCCCTTGCCGTAGAAGAACAGCAGGTCACCGGGGCGCAGGCTGCTCCACGAGACCTTCTTCCGCACGGATCGGTACTGGCTGGTCGTGACCCTGGGGAGGGAGACGCCGGCCTTGCGCCACGCGTACCGGACGAGACCGGAGCAGTCGAACGCGCCGGGACCGGAGGCTCCCCACCGGTACGGATCGCCGATCTGCTTCTTGGCCGTCGAGACGGCCCTCGCGGCCTTCACCTTCTGCAGCGCGGTCCTGCTCAGCGTGGTCTTCTTCGCCTTCGCCGTCTTCTTGGCGCTGACGTGCGCCGCGGAGGCGGCGGAGGCGGCGACCGGGCTCTCAACCCGAGAGGCGGTGCTTCTGACCTGGAGAACGGAGCCGGTTTCCGTGTCGGCCAGCGCGGCCGTGGAGCTCATCGTGACCGCTCCGGCGGAGGCGGTCACGGTGAGGGCGAAACCACTGGCACAAACGCGAAGAAAGCGCGACGAACGGGGGTTAAGCAGGGTGGTAGACAGGATTTCTCCTTGGGACTTCCGCTGACGCCTACCGGGTTAGCTGACGGGTTCGGGCAGGGAAGAAGCCCTACGGCGCGTCGGACGCGCCGATTCACCCCTGGCCGTGTCTCACGGCCGGTGGGTCCCCGGCTCCGTGCCTCCTGGCTGCACGGACTCGGCAGGCCGCCGCAGGTGGGAGCGTCTCTCGCCGGGCGCGGCGGCCGAATGGATCTTTCATGGGCTCCGGCATGACGGACCGGGCCCGGCGCGGCGGCATGGCTTGCTCGCCGCGACGCCAGAAGTTACCCCCGCTCCTCACGATTCGGCAAAGGAATCGCAAAAGAAACATAGATCGACAACGCTTCCGGTGATCGCCGAGCCGCTGTTCAGGGACCGATTTCATCGGGTGAATATGACGCTCGTCACACTTCTGTGATCAAACCGAAAAATCATGATTTTTGTGGTGCAGATCACATAATGGTTAAGATCATTGGCGGAATGCCCGGCCGTCCGGGGACGGACACGCACGGGTTCTCGCGCTCCATGTCGCCGTCGCGGCGCTCCGGGCAGGGGTGATGGCCTCCGTTCCCAGGTCGCCGGATCAGGCGACGCGGCCGATCATGCCGCCGCCTCCTCATACCCGGCTCGCGGCAAGGGACTCCGTGTATCGCGGACGTATCGAAAACCGCATACGCCGCCGCAACGGCCCCGCGTCTTCAGTGAAGGCGTGAACCATCACGCATCACTGTCGGCACCGGCTTCATCGGCCGGAAAGGACCATGATCATGGGCTCGGATTCGTTACCCGGCATCGACCGGCGGCGGCTGGTCAAATGGGGCGGGCTGGCGGCCGCCGGCGCGGTGGCGGCCGGCACGCCGCTGGTGAGCGCCGGGACCGGCCACACCGAATCGTCCGGACACGGCCGGATCCCGCCGGACACCCTGCCCGGCGGGGCCTATGACCGGTACGTGGCGCGGCTGGCCGCCGAGGGCGGGTTCTCCGGTGTGGTGCTGCTGTCGCACCAGGGCCGGACGGTGCTGTCCCGCAGCTACGGCATGGCGGACGAGGAGAGAGGGATCCGCAACCACGAGAACACCGCGTTCAGTCTCAGTTCGGCCGGCAAACCGTTCCACGCGGTGGCCGTTCTGCAGCTGGCGCAGCGGGGCAGGTTGCGGCTGACCGACACGGTGGGCGAACACCTGACGGGCTTCGCCCCGGAGATCGCCGACCGGGTGACCATCCACCACCTGCTGTCCGGCACCTCGGGGCTGGACATGCCGGACGAGGACGTGCGACGCGTCTTCCAGAGCCGGGACGAGGTGCACGACCACTACGTGCGGCGCGCCCGGCAGGCGAGACCGGTGGGCGTCCCGGGCACTCCCACCACCGCTCACGCGGAGGCCGAGGTCACCATTCCCGCGCTGATCGTGGAGGCCGTGACCGGCATGACGTACTGGGACTACGTCCAGGAGAACATCTTCAAGCGCTGCGGCATGGCCGGCTCGGCGTTCCACACCAGGCCGCGGTGGCTCACCGGCGAGCACATCGCGCACCCGTACATGAAGCTGGCCGACGGCAGCGTGGTGGACGCCCTCCGCAACCTGGACAGGGGCAGCCCGTACCCGTACGTACTGGGCAAGAACCCGGGCCGCGGCTTCATCGACGCCCCCGGGGACGGCGGCTTCGCCACCGCGCCGGATCTGGTCCGGTTCGCACACGCGCTGCGCGACGGCACGGTGCTGGACCGGCCCTGGGCCGACGTGCTCACCGCGGCCAAGATCCCCCACGGACCGGCGTCGTTCGGGGCGTACGGGATCCCGATCGACATCGTCAACGGCCAGTGGATGTTCCAGCGTGCCGGTGGCAACCCCGGCGTCGGCGCCAACTGGAGCATCTACCCCGACACCGGCTGGGTCGGCGTCATCCTCTCCAACCGCGACTCCGACGGCGTGTCGCTGCAGGACATGATCGGGCGGGAGACGCAGGCCGTCACCGGGGCCTCACCCGGCGGCGGGGGTGGTGGCTGAGACGTTCCGGCGGCTGAGTCGGCTGCGGGCCCGGGGCGGAGGTGCCGGGTGGTGATGCCGGGGACTCCGTGTATCGCGGACGTATCCGAAATCGCATACGCCACCGCAACGGCCCTCCGTCTCCAATGGGAGGCATGAACCGAAGTGCATCCCTGCCAGCACCGCTCCGCCGCGCGCGCGGCATCGTGCTCGCCGGCCTGGCGATCCTCGGCCTGGCGGGCGTGGCGTTCGTCGTGCGGCGGCCGCTCATGATGTCCGCTCCGAGGTGCCTGGCCGGCCGGTGGCACGGCTGCCTCGACACGGAGAACGGCGTGCTGCTCATGACGCTGGTCGCGCTGCCGCCGGCCGCCCTGGCGGCGTGGGCTCTGGCGCGCCGCCGGCGTGCCGCCGACACCGCGTCGGCCTGGCGGATGTCGCTGGCCGAGGTGGGCATGGTCTACGGGACGGTGCCGTTCGTATGGATGACCATGATGCCGGGCCCGGGGGCGGGCGTCGTCCCCGGCCGGGTGAGTCTGGTCCCGCTGCGGGACCTGCTCACCATGGGGCCCGTCGGCATCGGCGGCAACCTGCTGGTCTTCGCGGCGCTGGGGTTCTTCGCCCCGATGCGGTTCGCGGCGCTGGCGTCCGTGCCGCGGATCCTGGCGCTCGGGGCAGGCTGCTCGGTCGTGGTCGAAACCGCACAGTACGTTCTGTGGCTGGACCGGGTGTCGTCGGTGGACGACGTGCTGGTCAACGCCGCCGGCGCCGCGCTGGCCGCGCTGGCGTCGCGCCGCTGGTGGCGCACCACGGCGGAGGCGCCGTCGGAGCGGCCTCGCCCCGCGCCGGCATCGGCGGACTGAGCCGCGTGCCCGGTGCGCACGCGTCCTCGCATACCCCGGCGATATGTCGTACTGCCTAGGCTTCGGACATGCGCGTACTGATCGTGGAGGACGAGCCCTACCTGGCCGAAGCCGTCCGTGACGGTCTGCGGCTGGAGGCGATCGCCGCCGACATCGCCGGCGACGGCGACTCCGCCCTGGAACTGCTCAGCGTCAACTCCTACGACCTCGCGGTCCTCGACCGCGACATCCCCGGCCCCTCCGGCGACGAGGTCGCCCGGCACATCGTCGCCTCCGGCAGCGGCATCCCGATCCTCATGCTCACCGCCGCCGACCGGATCGACGACAAGGCTTCGGGGTTCGGGCTCGGCGCCGATGACTACCTCACCAAACCGTTCGACCTTCGGGAGCTCGTGATGCGGCTGAGGGCGCTCGACCGCAGACGCGCGCACGCCCGGCCCCCGGTCAGGGAGATCGCGGGCCTGCGGGTGGACCCCTTCCGCCGGGAGGTCTTCCGGGACGGACGCCACGTCGCGCTCACCCGCAAGCAGTTCGCCGTGCTCGAAGTCCTCGTCGCCGCCGAAGGCGGTGTCGTCAGCGCCGAAGAGCTGCTGGAGCGGGCCTGGGACGGGAACGCCGACCCCTTCACCAACGCCGTCCGCATCACCGTCTCCGCATTGCGCAAACGGCTCGGTGAACCATGGCTCATCGCCACGGTGCCGGGCGTCGGCTACCGAATCGACACCGGCGTCGACACCCGCGTCGACACAGGGCATGGGTCCCGCCCGCCCTGGCGGCACTCGTGACCAGGCGCCCGGGGCTCAGCGCCCGGCTGAGGCTCACCATCAGCTACGCCGGGTTCCTCCTGCTCGCCGGCGCTCTCCTGCTGGCCGTGGTGTGGGTGTTCCTGCTGCGCTACGTACCCGACGGCACGCTCATGACCGGGCCGTGGGGCGGCGGGCCCGGGGCGCCGTCCCCGCGGCTCATACCCAACCGCACCGACCTCCAGCGCGCCTTCGTCCCCCGCGCGGCCCAGGCACTGGCCTTTCTGCTGGCGTTCGGCCTGCTGGGCGGATGGATCCTCGCCGGCCGGATGCTCGCCCCGCTCACCCAGATCACGGAGGCGGTCCGGACGGCCGGGAACGGGTCGCTGTCCCACCGGATCCGCATGAAGGGCCGCCAGGACGAATTCCGTGAGCTCTCCGACGCGTTCGACTCGATGCTCGAACAACTGGAGTCCCACGTCGCCGAGCAGCAGAGGTTCGCCGCGAACGCCTCCCACGAACTGCGAACCCCGCTGGCGATCTCGCGGACGCTCCTCGACGTCGCCCGCCAGGACCCCGCGCGGAACCGGGACGAACTCATCGAACGCCTGCGCACCGTCAACCAGCGGGCGATCGGCCTCACCGAGGCCCTCCTGCTGCTCAGCCGCGGCGACCGCGGAAACTTCACCCGCGAGGGCGTCGACCTCTCCCTCCTCGCCGAGGAAGCCGCCGAGACCCTGCTCCCCCTCGCCGAACGGCGCCGGATCACGCTGGACGTCACCGGCGGGGCGGCCCCGGCCGACGGCTCCGCCGAGCTCCTGCTGCGGATGGTGACGAACCTCGTCCAGAACGCCATCGTCCACAACTTCCCCGCCGGCGGCACCGTGACGGTCCATACCGAGGCGCACGACGGCACGAGCGTGCTGCGGGTCGAGAACACGGGTCGCCGGCTCCCACCGGAACTGGTGCCGACCCTCACCGAACCCTTCCGGCGCGGAACAGAGCGCGTACGCACCGGCGAACACGCCGGCGTCGGGCTCGGCCTGGCCATCGTGCACAGCATCGTCCGCGCCCACGACGGGGCCCTCGACCTCGTCCCCCGCCCCGACGGGGGTCTCCTCGTCACGGTGCGGCTTCCCGGCGCGCCGGCGGCCGAGACCGGCCCGGCCTCGCCGGCCTCGCGGTCGACGCGACCCGGGGAGGGCCGGCTCAGGGACGGACGGCGCCGACCAGGCCGCTGCGGAGGGGCGAGATCTTGACGACGTCGCCGGTCTGCGGGGCGTGGACCATCTTCCCGCCGCCGATGTAGATGCCGACGTGCCCCAGGCCGTGGCTGAAGACGAGGTCCCCGGGCTGGAGGGCGCTCACCGGCACCCGGCGGCTCGCCCCCCAGCTCCACTGCTCCCAGGTCGTGCGGGGCAGGCTGACACCCCCGCTGCGCCAGGACGCCTGGACGAGCCCGGAGCAGTCCCAGCCGCCCGGCCCCGTCCCGCCGAACCGGTAGGGCTTGCCGATCTGGGCGTAGGCGAAGGCGAGGGCGGTGCGGGCGCTGCCGGAGGCCGGGCCGTTGTACTTGATCCCGGTGCTGTTGGGATTGCCCTGCTGGTAGGTGCCCAGCTCGTTCAGGAGCTTGGTCTGGGCCCTGACCATCTTCTCGACCTTGGCCTTCTCGTCGGCCAGCTCGTCACGTGTCTTGTCGGCCTCGTTGAGGGCGGCCTTGGCCTGGTTCCGGTTGTCGCGCAGCGTCTTGGTCGCCTCGTCGAAGGCGTTGAGGTACCGGGCGCGGGCGGCGGCCATCTGGTCGGCCGCGGCCATGCTGCTCAGCAGGGCCCCGGGGTCACCCTGGTTGATCAGGCCCTCCCAGCCGGTCACGGAGCCGTACTGGTAGGAGCTGACCGCCATCGTGACGAGCTCCTTGCGCAGGTCGGCGACCTTGGCCGTCTGGCGGGCGAGGTCACCGTCCAGCGCCTTGTACTTCTTGCGGGCCTTCTTCCACTTCTCGCCCGCCTGGTTGTACTTCTCAACGATCTTGTCGGCCTGGTCGTTGAGCTTCGCCAGCTTCCGCTTGGCCTCGGCGACCGTGGGCCTCGGATCGGCGGCCGCACCGCCCACCGGCACCAGGAACAGCGCGAGGGCGAGCCCCGCGGCCACCGGTACACGTCCGAACCAAACCGGCTTACCCGCCACGGCCACAGTGCCGCCTCCCCAGTGCGAAGACCTGGGGCGAAATAGTACAGAACAGGTAAGGACCGGCTCACCTTTTCGGAGGTTTTACTTGGTTTCGAAGCGATCTCTCCTGACGATCCGGCGCACTCCGGCCGGTCGGCCCGCCCGGCGCGGCGGCGCCGGCTCAGGAGAGACGGGCACGGAAAGGACCGGGAAGGGCCCCGGAGCCCCGGGCGGGCACCCGGTGGCCCACGGGTGGCCGCCGGCCGCGTGCGGGCCTCAGGCGCGCCCGAGACGCCGCAGCAGCAGCACCGAGGGCACCGGCCGGGCGCCCATCCGGCGGACCGACTCGGCCACCTCGCGGTCGGAGGAGACCACCGCGACGGCGCGGCCGACCGGCTCGGCGCGGACGAGCTGGCGGATGAGGTCGTCGGCGATCTGCCCCGGGGAGCTGAACATCACCCGCACCCCCCGCGGGGCCGACACCGGCACCGGGCCGTTCAGCTCGGCGCCGTCGAAGACGCAGGTCAGCTCGACCCGGGTCTGCGCGTACAGCGCGCCGAGGCCGGTGAGCAGCCGGGCGCGCTGGTCGGCCAGGGTGAGCGTGCCGTACCCGGTCTTGGTGACGTTGTAGCCGTCCACGATCACGTGGATCTGCGGCAGCGCGAGCAGCTGGTCGAGCAGTGCCGGGTCGTCGTCGGCGAGCGCCCGCGCGGGCACCGCCTGGGCCCCCTGCCCGCCGGGCGCCACCGAGAGCACCGAGTCGGCGGGCCGGTTGATGCCCGAGGGCAGGGCGAGCTCCCGGCGCAGTCCGGCGGCGGCGTCCTGGAGGGCGTCGAGCAGCATGCGGACCTTGGCGTCCTCCAGGCTGCGGCCCTCGCGGGCGGCCCTGCGGCTGGTCTCCAGCTGCCGCTCGGCGTCGGCGAGGCGCTCGCGCAGGCGGCGCAGCTCGCTCTCCCCGCGCTGCCCGCCGACGCGGCGGCGGCCTTGGCCTCGCGGACCTCCTCCTCCGCCTCGGCGGTCCGCGCCTCGGCGGCACGGGCGCGCTCGCGGGCGTCGTGCAGCCGGCGGCGCAGGTCGGAAATCTCCGAGCGGGCGCCCTTGAGCTGCTCGCGCAGCCGTTCGCCCTCCTCCTTGGCGGCGGCCTTCTGCGCGGCGAGCTGCTCGCGCAGCCGGGTGACGGTCTGCTCCATCGCCGAGCCCTCGGCCACGGCGGCCGACCGCTCCAGGTCGTCGCGGGCGGCCTCGACCATGTCCGCCCAGCCGGGCGGACGCGTGAGGTAGGCCGCGGCGGCCACCAGGGACGGCTCGGCCGCCGGCGGCGCCACGCCCTCGGCGAGGCTCGCCACCAGGTCGGGCCACTCGGCCGCCAGCGCCTCGGCGACCAGCTCCCGGAACTCCTTGTCGTTCTCCAGCTGGGCGGCGATCGGCGCGCTGCCCAGCCTGGCCCGCTTGCGCGGATCGAACTTCGCGATCCCCTTGAGCTGGGAGGGCACGGCGGCGGCGGGCATCGCCCCCAGGATCTGTGCCGCCAGCTCCACGACGTGTGAGCGGACCTGCTCGGGTAACGGACGAGACAGGCCCTCTCCGGCTGAACTCATCACGGGCCCCTACTCGGATCGGTCTTGACGTCAAGGGTACGGCCAGCCCGCGACGGCACCGACCTGAGCGGAGATCACCGGCTCCGGCCCGACCTGCGCGTGCCGGGGGCCGGACGGTGAATGTCGGTGGGGGCTTCTATGGTCTTGAGCCGTGGAGTACGCCGTACAGGGAACGCTGGACGAGCTGGGCACCCCCCTCGACCAGATCACGTTCGTCGTGTTCGACCTGGAGACCACAGGCGTCTCCGCGGCCGAGCACGCGATCACCGAGATCGGAGCGGTCAAGGTCAGGGGCGGCGAGATCCTGGGCGAGTTCGCCACGCTGGTCGACCCCGGGTCCCCCATCCCTCCGTTCATCTCCGTGCTGACCGGCATCACCGACAGCATGGTCGTGGCCGCCCCGAAGATCGAGGCGGTGCTGCCGTCCTTCCTGGAGTTCGCCCGCGGGACGACGCTGGTGGCGCACAACGCCGGGTTCGACGTGGGCTTCGTCAAGGCGGCCTGCGCCGCCCACGGCCATCCCCCGCCCGACCACCCGGTGGTCGACACCGTCGTGCTGGCCCGCCGGCTGCTGACCCGCGACGAGGCCCCCAACTGCAAGCTGGCCACGCTGGCCCGGCTCTTCAGCGGCACCGAGCCCCGCCACCGCGCCCTGGCCGACGCCCGCGCCACGGTGGACGTGCTGCACGCGCTGCTGGAGCGGGCCGGCTCCTTCGGCGTGCACACCCTGGAGGAGCTGCGCGGCTTCACCCGCGCGCCCACCCCCGAGCAGCGCCGCAAGCGCCACCTCGCCGACGCGGTGCCCGCCGCCCCGGGCGTCTACATCTTCGAGGACCACCGCGGCGACCCGCTGTACGTCGGCAAGAGCGTCGACCTGCGCACCCGCGTGCGCAGTTACTTCACCGCGAGCGAGACCCGCCCGCGGATCCGCGAGATGGTCGGGCTGGCCGAGCGGGTCCGGCCCATCGTCTGCGCGACCCCGCTGGAGGCCGAGGTCAGGGAGCTGCGGCTGATCGGCTCGGCCAAGCCGCGCTACAACCGCCGCTCTCGCTTCCCCGAGCGGGCGGTCTGGCTGAAGCTGACCGTCGAGCCCTTCCCCCGCCTGTCGGTCGTCCGCGAGGTCAGGGACGACGGCGCCGCCTACCTCGGCCCGTTCGGCGGCTCCCGCGCCGCCGAGGACGCCCGCGTCGCCCTGCACGAGACGTTCCCGCTGCGGCAGTGCGCCGAGCGGATCACCGCCCGCGCCCGGCGCCCGGCCTGCGCCCTGTTCGGCATCGGCCGGTGCGGCGCGCCCTGCGAGGGCCGCCAGAGCGCCGAGGAGTACGGCGAGCTCGCCGAGGCCGCGCGCCGGGCGATGGAGCTGGACGCCTCGGCGGTCTTCGCCGCGATGGAGACGCGGATGACGCGCCTGTCGCTCGACCAGCGCTACGAGGAGGCCGCGGCCGACCGCGACCGGCTGGCCGCCTACGTCCGGGTCGCCGCGCGCATGCAGCGGCTGCGGGCGCTGACCGCCCTCCCCCAGCTCGTCGCCGCCGCCCCCGCGGCGGACGGCGCCTGGGAGGTCCACGTCGTACGGCACGGCCGGCTGGTCTCGGCCGGGGTCATGGCCCGCGGCGTCCACCCCACGCCCTTCGTGGAGGCGCTGGTGGCCACGGCCGAGACCGTCGTGCCGGGGCCCGGCCCGCTGCCGGCCGCCCTGGCCGAGGAGACCGAGTGCGTGCTGCGCTGGCTGGAGGGCCCCGGCGTGCGGCTGGTGCAGGTGGAGGGTACCTGGAGCCTGCCGGTGCACGGGGCCGGGAGGCTGCGGGCCCGCATCGACCACGCCTACCGTGGGATCGAGCCCCACCGGCCGCGTGAGGGCCGCCCGGAGCGCTGATAGCTTCTGGACTGCAAGCCGCACTCAACGAGGAGGAAGCCCGTGGTCACCGCGATCGTGCACATCACCGCCGAGGTGGACCGGATCCCCGAGGTCGCCCAGACGATCGCCGAGCTCGACGGGGTGAGCGAGGTGTACTCCATAACCGGCGAGTACGACCTGATGGCGATGGTGCGCGTCCCCTCCTACGAGGAGATCGCCGAGGTCATCCCGGGCCGGATCAACAAGGTGCCCGGGGTGCTGCACACCGAGACCAACGTCGCCTTCCGCACCTACTCCCGGCACGACCTCGACGCCGCCTTCTCGATCGGCCTCGGCGAGTCCGACTGACGTCTCCCCGGCCGGCTCCCGCGATCCGGGGCCGGCCGGCGGGTCCGGGGCCGGGCTCCCGGCCGGGCGCGGGCCCGGCCCACGGGGGCCGGCCCGGGGCTCAGACCCGCTTCAGTGACCGGCTGGCGGCGATCCAGCGGTCGAGGAGGGCGGCGGCGGCGCCGGAGTCGACGGCCTCCACGGCGCGGGCGTAGGCGGCCGTCATCGCGGCGTCCAGGTCGTCACCCGGGCCGTCGTGGGCGACCAGCGCGGCGGCGGCGTTGAGCAGCACCGCGTCGCGGACCGGCCCGGTCCTGCCGCCGACCAGGTCGCGGACGGCCTGGGCGTTGAAGACCACGTCGCCGCCGCGCAGCGCGTCCGGGGCCGACCTGGGGATGCCCAGCACGGCCGGGTCGAAGACGGTCTGCGTGGCGTCGCCGTCGCGCACCACCCAGACCGTGGAGGTGGTGGCGGTGGTGAGCTCGTCCAGCCCGTCGTCGCCCCGGAAGACCAGCGCCGACACCCCGCGCTCGGCGAACACGCCGGCGATCACCGGGAGCATGCGCGGCTCGAAGATGCCGATCGCCTGGGCCTGGGGCCGGGCCGGGTTGGTCAGCGGGCCCAGGAAGTTGAAGACCGTCGGGACGGCCAGCTCCTTGCGGGCCGGACCGGCGAAGCGCAGCGCCGGGTGGTAGAAGGCCGCGAAGCAGAAGGCGATGCCCACCTCGGCGGCCAGCCGGGCGGTGGCGGCGGGCGGCAGGTCGAGCACGATCCCGAGGTGCTCCAGCACGTCGGCGGCGCCCACGGAGGAGGACGCCGAGCGGTTGCCGTGCTTGACGACCCGCGCACCCGCGGCGGCGGCCACGATCGCGGCCATCGTGGAGACGTTGACGGTGTGGGCGCGGTCGCCGCCGGTGCCGACGATGTCGACGACGCGGCCCTCGACGGTCAGCGGCGTGGCGTGCTCCAGCATCGTGCGCGCCAGGCCGGTCACCTCCGCGACCGTCTCCCCCTTGGCCCGCAGCGCCACGGCGAAGCCGGCGACCTGCGCGGGCGTGGCCGTACCGGACATGATCTCGTTCATCGCCCAGGCGGTCTCGTCCGCCGTCAGGTGCTCACCGGCGATCAGGGCCGACAGCAGCGCGGGCCAGGTGGTGCGCGCGTCCATGAGAGGTCTCCAGCGGATGGGTCAGTGGGCGGTCAGACGGCCGGACAGCCGCCGGCGCATCAGGCCGGCGATGGCGTCGGCGAGCGTCACCGGGTCGATCGGCTGCGGCACGACGGCGTCGGCCCGCGACCACTCCGCCAGCCAGCGGTCGTCCCGGCGGGCGATCAGCAGGCAGATCGGCGGGCAGTCGTAGACCTCGTCCTTGGCCTGGCGGGCCACCCCCATGCCGCCGGCCGGCTGGGCCTCCGCGTCGAGCACCGCCACGTCGATCTCGCCGGAGTCGAAGTGCTGGACGACCTTGGCGTGGGTGGCGCACTCCACGATCTCCACGAGGGGCACGTCGGCGGCCGGGCGCCTGCCGATGGCCTGCCGCACCTTCTCCCGGGTGGCGGCGTCGTCGCTGTAGACGAGGACCCTCATCTTGTCGTCGGTGCTCACGGTCTGCGCTCACTCATCCCTTGTCGATGTATGGTCACCTGGGATGCTACCGGTCACCTCGCCCGCGATCCCAGGGCGGAGGCACTGACGGACGGAAAACTCTGTTCGTCCTGTTTACAGTGGCATTCGAGGCCCCTATCGGGGGGCCGTGCGGCGACCCGAGCAGGGGAGCCGCAATAATGCTGGGCGTGGCGACAGCATCCGCAATCTCAACGACGACGACAGCACACTCGTCCCGCAGGCCCGACCTGGTCAGCGTGGGGACGATCGTCTGGCTGTCCTCCGAGCTCATGTTCTTCGCGGCGCTGTTCGCGATGTACTTCACCATCCGGTCAGTGAGCATCGGCCGGGGCATGCCCTGGCCCGAGGCTCATCTGAACGTCCAGTTCTCGCTGGTCAACACGATCATCCTGGTTCTGTCGAGTGTGACCTGCCAGCTTGGCGTGTGGGCAGCCGAGAAGGGCCAGGTCGCCAAGCTGCGCTTCTGGTACATCGTCAGCTTCCTGATGGGCGCCGTGTTCGTCGGCGGCCAGCTGTACGAGTACAGCCAGCTGGTCCACGAGGGGCACACCCTGTCGCACTCCGCGTACGACTCGGTGTTCTACCTGACCACGGGCTTCCACGGCCTTCACGTGACCGGTGGACTGATCGCGTTCCTCTTCATGCTGGGACGCACGTACGCCGCGAAGCGCTTCACCCGTGAGCAGGCGACCAGCGCGATCGTCGTGTCCTACTACTGGCACTTCGTCGACGTGGTCTGGATTGGCCTTTTCGTGACCATCTACGGCATTCACTAAGGAATCGGGGATCTCTGTGACTAGGATCACCGCTGGACGGCGGCATCCCCTCGCGAGATACGCCGTCCTGCTTCTGGCTCTCGGGCTGCTCGGAGGTATCTACACCTTCGTGGCCTCGACGACGGGGCGTGCCGACGCCTCCATCGCGGCGGGCCGGGCCGACGACGTAGCCGAGGGCAAGAAGCTCTTCCAGCAGAGCTGCGCCAGCTGCCACGGTTTCAACGCCGAAGGCAGCAACGTGGCTCCGTCGCTGGTCGGCGTCGGCGCCGCGGCCGTCGACTTCCAGGTCAGCAGCGGGCGCATGCCGCTGGCCAGGCCCGAGGCCCAGGCGCCGCGCAAGCCGCCGCCCCCGTGGGTCAACGAGACGACCATCCGCCAGCTCTCGGCCTACGTCGAGTCGCTGGGCGGCGGCCCCACCGTTCCCGCGGCCGAGCAGGTCGACCCGGCCAAGGGCGACCCGGCCAAGGGCGGTGAGCTGTTCCGGGCGAACTGCATCCAGTGCCACAACTTCGTCGGCGCCGGTGGCGCTCTGACCCGGGGCAAGTACGCCCCGAACCTGACGGAGTCCACCCCGACGCAGATCTACGAGGCCATGATCACCGGCCCGCAGGCCATGCCGGTGTTCAACGACAGCATCATCACGCCCGAGCAGAAGCGGGACATGATCGCCTACATCACGGGCGTCCGCAGCCAGGTCGACCCGGGCGGCGCGGGTCTCGGCCGCATCGGCCCGGTCACCGAGGGTCTGACGGCCTGGATCGTCGGTCTCAGCCTGCTCGTCCTGGCCGCCATCTGGATCACCGCGAAGAAGCGACAGGCCAAATGACTGACAACAACCACGACATCGAACAGCCCGAGGGCCGCGTCCCCAAGCGCGTGATCGGCACTCCCTCGCCCGCCACGAGCACGTCCGTGCTCGGCGGCGACGAGCACCCCGGGGACCAGGGTGTCCCCGGGGTCGTCCCGCAGAGCGAGGCGACCGCGAGGAAGGGCGAGCGGATCGCCGCCTTCTGTTTCCTCCTGACCCTGCTCGGGGGCATCGCCTTCATCGTCTCCTACGTGGTCTTCCAGGTCGGGGACATCGACTCCGCGCGCACCTCCAACGTGGCCCTGGGCGGCTCGCTCGCCCTCGCGCTGCTGGCCATGGCCGCCGGCATGGTGGTCTGGGTCCGCCTGGTCATGCCGAAGTACAACATGGT
This sequence comes from Streptosporangium sandarakinum, assembly GCF_050942225.1. NCBI lineage: Bacteria > Bacillati > Actinomycetota > Actinomycetes > Streptosporangiales > Streptosporangiaceae > Streptosporangium > Streptosporangium sandarakinum. The sequence continues at coordinate 2,456,217 of NZ_CP192034.1, read as the reverse complement.
CCAGGAGCGCCACCCGATGGCCTCCGACGACCGGACCCGCGAGTACGTCACCGAGACGTTCAAGCACGGCGTCGACGAGAGCGGCTTCGTCAAGCGGCCGTTGCTGCGCCGTACGCTGCTGCTCGCCGCGGCCCCGCTGGGCCTGGTGCCGCTGGTCGTCCTGCGCGACCTCGGCCCCCGCTACAGCGACTTCCCCGAGAAGCTCCGGCACACCGTCTGGGGCGAGAAGACCAAGGACGGCAAGCCTCGCAGGCTCGTCGTCGAGGGCACCGGCGCGCCGATCCGCGCGGCGGACTTCAACTCCCCCGGCGGCATCCTCTCCGTGGTCCCCGAAGGGTACGAGCACGACCTGAACGCGCTGGCCAAGGCCACGCTGATCCTGCTCAAGTTCCGGCCGGAGGAGCTCAAGTCCGGCACGAACCTGAACTGGGCGCCCCAGGGCATCGTGGCGTACTCGAAGATCTGCACGCACGTCGGCTGCCCCGCGGCCCTGTACGAGCAGACCACGCACCACATCCTGTGCCCGTGCCACCAGTCCACCTTCGACGCCGCCGACGGCGCCAAGGTGATCTTCGGCCCGGCGGCCCGGCCTCTGCCCCAGCTCCCCATCGACGTCGACGAGGAGGGCTTCCTCGTCGCCACGGCGGACTTCTCCGTCCCGCCCGGTCCCAGCTTCTGGGAGCGCGGGGACGCCGAGGCCGAGGTCCGTGAGAACGGAGGCCACGCGTGAGCATCACGACCGTTCCGAAGCCCATCGCGGGAACGAGTTCCTTCCTCGACGACCGCCTGGGCGGCGGAAACTTCCTCAGGCGCAACCTGAGGAAGATCTTCCCCGACCACTGGTCCTTCCTGCTGGGTGAGATCGCCCTCTACTCGTTCATCGTCCTGCTGCTGACCGGCACGTTCCTGACGTTCTTCTTCAAGCCCAGCATGGGCGAGGTCCCCTACGAGGGCTCCTACGAGCCGCTCAAGGGCATCATGATGTCCGAGGCGTACGCTTCGACGCTGCACATCAGCTTCGACGTGCGCGGCGGCCTGCTGATGCGGCAGATGCACCACTGGGCGGCCCTGCTGTTCGTCGGCGGCATGATGGTGCACTCGCTCCGCGTGTTCTTCACCGGTGCGTACCGCAAGCCGCGTGAGCTGAACTGGCTGATCGGCGTCCTGCTGCTGACTCTGGCCCTGTTCGAGGGCCTGACCGGCTACTCCCTCCCCGACGACCTGCTCTCCGGCGCCGGTCTGCGGATCACCGAGGGTGTGGCGATCTCGCTGCCGCTGGTCGGCACCTGGATCACGTTCTTCCTCTTCGGCGGCGAGTACCCCGGCGAGGACGTGATCTCCCGGTTCTACTCGCTGCACATCCTGCTCATCCCGGGCATCCTCCTGGCGCTCATCTCCGCCCACCTGATCCTGATGTGGGTGCAGAAGCACACCCAGATGCCGGGCAAGGGCCGGACGAACGAGAACGTCGTCGGCGCCCCGTTCTACCCCGCCTTCATGGTCAAGGCCGGCGCCTACACCATGTTCACCTTCGGCGTCATCGCGCTGCTGGGCGCCTTCGCCCAGATCAACCCGATCTGGTTGTTCGGCCCCTACACCCCGGCGGACATCTCGGCGGGTTCGCAGCCGGACTTCTACATGGGCTTCCTGGAGGGTTCCCTCCGCCTGATGCCCCCGTGGGAGATCAACATCGCCGGTTTCACCCTGCCGATGAGCGTGCTGATCCCGGCGCTGGTCCCGATGGGGATCATCATGACGGGCCTGGCGCTGTACCCGTTCATCGAGCAGTGGGTCACCGGCGACCGGCGCGAGCACCACATCGCCGACCGGCCCCGCAACAACCCGCACCGCACCTCGATCGGCATGGCGGCGGTCACCTTCTACGGTGTCCTGTGGCTGCTGGGCGCCAACGACGAGCTGGCCTCGTTCTTCCACATCTCGCTGAACGCGACCACCTACGTCGGCCGGGTGATGGTCTTCCTCGGCCCGGCGATCGCCTACTACGTCACCTACCGGATCTGCCTCGGCCTGCAGCGCAGCGACGCCGCGGTCATCGGGCACGGCGTGGAGTCGGGCGTCATCAAGCGCCTGCCCAACGGTGAGTACATCGAGGTCCACGTCCCGCCGAACCCGGTCATGGAGGCCCACGTGCGCGGCAAGGCGCCGGTCCCTGTGCTCCCCGGTGCCGACGGCGACGGCGAGCGCGACGGCGTGCCGCCCAAGCAGCTGCGCGGCCCGCTCGGCAGGCTCCGCGTCAAGTTGAGCCGGGCCTACGGCGGCGAGAAGATCCCGCTGGACGACGGCCACGGCCACGGCGAGGAGCACGCCGCGATCGGGTCGGGCGAGGACAGGTCCCTCACCCACTGACCCACCGCTGATCCGCCACGGCAGAAGGGCCCGGACACCGCCACGGTGTCCGGGCCCTTCTCCGTCTCCACAGGGTCTCTCAGGGCTCTTCCGCCGGCGTCCCGCGGGGTCCTTGGACCGAGGGCGCCCCCACGGCCGCCCGGGGCGCCTGTACGGGCTCACCGGCCCCTCGATCGGGACCCGGCCCCCGAGGCCCGCCCAGGACGTCCGTACGGGCTCACCGGCCCTCTTGTCCGGGGCGGGGCGGCGGTCGCCCGTACGGCCCGCTCAGGGCGTCCGGCGGGTGGTCACAGCTCCTCGGTGACGAAGTGCTTGGTGCTGCTCCACTTCAGCCATTCCTTCCAGTTCTCCTGCCACTGGCCCCAGCCGTTGGTGGGCTCCAGCGGGCGCGGCGAGCCGGTGATGATGATCGGGTCGCCGATCAGCGTGTTGTCGAGGAACCACTTGGCGTCCGCCGGGCTGACGTTGACGCAGCCGTGGCTGACGTTGGAGTTGCCCTGTGAGCCGACCGACCAGGGCGCGGCGTGGACGTACTCGCCACTGTTGGAGATCCGCACGGTGTCGTAGACGGTCATCTGGTAGTAGCCCGACTCGCCGGGGCCGATCCCGGGCGAGGTCATGACCGTGACGTTCTCGCGCGACATGGCCAGGTGGATGCCGCTGGTCGTGTAGTACTTCCACACGCCGCCCTGGCCGGCGCTCATCGGCATCACCCGCACCTTCCTGCCGTCACGCCTGACGGTCAGGTAGTGGGTGTCGGTGCTGCCCCGGGTGATCTGCGAGCGGCCGACCTTGAAGTCCAGCGTGAGGTTCCGCTTGCCGTACAGGCCCTTGCCGCCGCGGACCCCGGCGAGGCGGGCCTCCAGCCTGACCTTGGTGTGGGCCGGCCAGAAGGTCTTGGGGCGGAAGTGCACGGTCTTGTCGTCGAACCAGTGCCAGGCGCCGGAGACCGGCTTGGACGCGGTGACCACCAGGTTCCGCTCGACCGAGACGCGGTCGGTGATCGGCTTGTCGAAGGTGAGCATGATCGGCATGCCGACGCCGACGGTCAGCCCGGTGTCGTCCTTGTTCGGCTGGACGCTCTCGATCGAGAAGGCCTCCTGGGCCTTGACCGTCGAGAAGGAGCTGGTGGTCTGGGTGAGCTTCCCGTCGGGGTTCACCGCGGTCACCGTGACCCGGTAGGAGCCCCCCGGCGGGATCGTGCCCCAGCTGTGCCAGCGGGTGCCGTCGGCGCTCAGCGCGCCCGGCAGGGGACCCTTCCGGCCCGCGACGGTGACGTCCTTCAGGGTGCCGCCGCGCGCGGAGACCAGGATGGTCGCGTCGGTCGGCACGTTGACCGCCCCGTTGAGAGGGGTCACGGCGACGGCGGCGTCGGCGCGCGGCGTGGCGCCCGGCGTGCCCGCCGTCCGGGTGGAGGTGCTGTCCGAGCAGGAGGCGGCCGCCAGCGCCAGGGCCAGCAGGCTCACCCCCCATATCGGACTAAGGATCGCCTGCCGCACATGAACTCCCTGTCCCGGTACTGAACCACTAATTCAGTTATTACCCGGAGTAAGGGGATCACTACGGAGGACATCCGTCTTGTGCAGCTAACAAACGCCAAAAAGCGGGCCACGGAAACTTTCCGTGGCCCGCTTCCAGGTCCCGCCTCCGCGGGTCCCCGCTGTGGCGGGGGTTCGCGGAGGCCGGGTCGCGCGGGGTCGGGGACCGGCGGGGCCGGTCAGTGGGAGAAGTGCCCCCGGTAGTACTCGAAGACGAAGCCGATCATGCTCATGATGACCGCGAAGACGCCGATCATGAACAGCCACCAGCCGATGACCAGGCCGACCGCGGTGAGCGCGACGGCCAGGCAGACGAACAGCGGCCACCAGCTGTGCGGGCTGAAGAAGCCGAGCTCTCCGGCGCCGTCGGCGATCTCACCCTGCTTGTTGTCCTCGGGCTGGTCACCGATGCGGCGGGCGGTGTACATCAGGTAGTAGCCGATCATGAAGGCGAAGCCCACCGAGATGGCCATCGCCGTCGTGCCGACCGGTTCCTTGGACCAGTACCAGTAGACGACGTCCACCGCGGCGAAGAAGACGCCGCAGAGGATGAACAACCAGCCCTGAACCTTCATCGGGCGTCCTCCAGCTCACGGGGAGCGGTCACGTGCGGGTACTTGAGGTCGAAGGCCGGACGCTCGGAGCGGATGCGCGGCAGCGAGGTGAAGTTGTGCCGCGGCGGCGGGCAGGAGGTCGCCCACTCCAGGGAGTTGCAGTAACCCCACGGGTCGTCCACCGTGACCTTCGGCGCGTACTTGGCCGTCTTCCAGACGTTGTAGAGGAACGGCAGCGTGGAGGCGCCGAGGATGAAGGCGCCGACCGAGGAGATCATGTTCAGGTCGGTGAAGCCGTCGATCGGGCTGTAGTCGGCGTAGCGGCGCGGGAAGCCCTCGGCGCCCAGCCAGTGCTGCACCAGGAAGGTGGTGTGGAAGCCGATGAACAGCGTCCAGAAGTGCCACTTGCCCAGCCGGTCGTCCAGCATCTTTCCGGTGAACTTCGGCCACCAGAAGTAGAAGCCGGAGAACATCGCGAACACCACGGTGCCGAAGACGACGTAGTGGAAGTGCGCCACCACGAAGTAGGAGTCCGACACCTGGAAGTCCAGCGGCGGCGAGGCGAGGATGACGCCGGTCAGGCCACCGAAGAGGAAGGTGACCAGGAAGCCGACCGCGAACAGCATCGGCGACTCGAACGACAGGTGGCCCCGCCACATGGTGCCGATCCAGTTGAAGAACTTCACACCGGTCGGGACCGCGATCAGGAACGTCATGAACGAGAAGAACGGCAGCAGGACCTGGCCGGTCGGGAACATGTGGTGCGCCCACACGGTGATCGACAGGCCGGCGATGACGATGGTCGCGCCGACCAGGCCGATGTAGCCGAACAGCGGCTTGCGGCTGAAGACCGGGATGACCTCGGTCACGATGCCGAAGAACGGCAGCGCGATGATGTACACCTCGGGGTGGCCGAAGAACCAGAACAGGTGCTGCCACAGGATCGGGCCGCCGGTCTCGGTGGCGAAGATCTGCGCGCCGAACTTGCGGTCGGCCTCCAGGGCCAGCAGGGCGGCGGCGAGCACCGGGAAGGCCATCAGCACCAGGATCGAGGTGAGCAGGACGTTCCAGGTGAACAGCGGCATGCGGAACATGGTCATGCCGGGGGCGCGCATGGTGACGACCGTGGTGATGAAGTTCACCGAGCCGAGGATCGTGCCCAGACCGGAGATGGTCAGGCCCATGATCCACAGGTCGCCGCCGATGCCGGGCGAGCTGATCGCGTTCGACAGCGGGGTGTAGGCGAACCAGCCGAAGTCGGCGGCGCCGCCCGGGGTGAGGAAGCCCGACAGGGCGATGAGGCTGCCGAAGGTGAACAGCCAGTAGCTCACCATGTTCAGCCGGGGGAAGGCCACGTCCGGCGCGCCGATCTGCAGCGGCATCAGCTCGTTGGCGAAGCCGGCGAACAGCGGCGTGGCGAACATGAGCAGCATCACCGTGCCGTGCATGGTGAACAGCTGGTTGAACTGCTCGTTGGTGGTCACCTGCAGACCCGGCTGGGCCAGCTCCGCCCGCATGATCAGCGCCATCACGCCGCCGATCAGGAAGAACACGAACGAAGTGATCAGGTAGAGGTGCCCAATGATCTTGTGATCGGTGGAGGACAGCCACTTCACGATGACGGAGCCCTTGCGGTCCGGCACCGGCATGGAGGTGAGGGGTTCGTTAAGTGCGGTCACTGGGCACCCGCCTGACTAGCGACGTACTGGTCGAACTCGGCCTGGGGAACGAGCTTCACCGAGAACAGCATGCGACTGTGGTCCACACCGCACAGCTCGGCGCATCGGCCGGCGAGAACGGTGGGCTTGTCAACGTTCAGCGTGTCGACCTCGAACCTGTTCACCACGCCCGGGATCACGTCACGCTTGAAGTGGAAGGCCGGCACCCAGAAGGAGTGGATGACGTCCGGCGACTGCAGCTCGAACTCGACCTTCTTTCCGGCCGGGAGCCACAGCTGGGGGCCGTCGGTGTAGTCGCTGACCGGCCGGCCGACGGTCTGCACCTGCTTGCCGTTGTAGTCGGTCGTGAAGCGCCAGCTCCACTGGAACGCCTCGACCTTCACCTTCACGTCCGGCTTGCCGGACATCTTGTCGATGTAGGTCTCGTCCCGGGCGGTGAAGTAGAAGAACACGCCGACCATGATGATCGGGACCACCGTGTAGAGGATCTCGATCGGGAGGTTGTAGCGGACCTGGGGAGGCAGCTCCTCCTTCGAGTTCTTCCTCTTACGGTGGAAGGCCGCGGACCACAGGATCAGGCCCCACACGACCACACCGGTGGCGAGAGCGGCGATCCAGGATCCGTTCCACAGACTCTGGACCGTCTCGGCCTGCTTGGTGACGCCGACGGGCATGCCGGCACGCTTCCACTCATCGGCACTGCACGCCGTCGCGGACACCAGCAGCAGCGCCAGAGCGGCAGCGCGTGGCACCCGGCGGCGGGCCAACGGACGCCGTGCAGAACGGCGGGTCGGACTCACGGATCGCCTACCCCACAGATGAAGCCCAGAAGTCACTCCTGGGCGGTCGTTTGTTCGTATTAACAACTCGTAGTTCACAGCTTTACGCTGGAGGACACACTAGCGCGGACCCGGCTCGCCCCCCCGCGCAGCCCCCGGTTCCACCACGCGGTGCGACGATTGAGGAATGGCGTACTTCGACGCGGCCTCCACCGAACCGTTGCATCCTCAGGCGCGCGAGGCGCTGATCGAGGCGCTCGACGCCGGCTGGGCCGACCCGGCTCGGCTGTACGGCCCGGCCCGCCGCGCAAGGATGTTACTGGAACAGGCGCGCGCCGAGGTCGCCGAGGTGATCGGCGCCCGGCCCGACGAGGTCTCCTTCACCGCCTCCGGCACCCAGGCGGTGCACCTGGGCGTGCTCGGCGCGCTTCTGGGCCGCCGCCGCGCGGGCCGCCGCCTGGTGGTCTCCGCGGTGGAGCACTCCGCGGTGCTGCACGCCGCCGCGCTGCACGAGCGCGACGGCGGCACGGTCGAGACCGTGGGCGTGAACCGGGCCGGCGCGGTCGACCCGGCCGCCTTCGGCGCGGCCGCCGGGGTCGAGGGCACCGCCCTGGCCTGCCTGCAGAGCGCCAACCACGAGGTGGGCACCCTGCAGCCGGTCGCCGAGGCGGCGGCCGCGTGCGCCGAAGCGGGCGTGCCGCTGCTGGTGGACGCCGCGCAGACCGTCGGCCGGGCGCCGGTGCCCGCCGGCTGGTCGGTGCTGGCCGCGAGCGCGCACAAGTGGGGCGGTCCGGCCGGGGTCGGGGTGCTGGCGGTCCGCAAGGGCGTCCGGTGGCGTTCCCCGCTGCCGGAGGACGACCGGGAGCGACGGCGGGTCCCGGGTTTCGAGAACGTGCCGGCGATCATCGCCGCGGCCGTCGCGCTGCGGGCCGTCGCCGCCGACGCGGCCCGGGAGTCGGCCCGCCTCTCCGCGCTCGTGGACCGGATCAGGAGCGAGGTGCCGAGGACCGTGCCGGACGTCGAGGTCATCGGCGACCCCGTGGCCCGCGCCCCGCACATTGTCACCTTTTCGTGTCTTTACGTGGACGGTGAAGCCCTGTTGACGGAGTTGGATAGGGCGGGGTTCGCCGTGTCGTCCGGCAGTTCGTGTACGGCGAGCACGCTTCGCCCGTCGCATGTTCTGGAGGCCATGGGGGTGCTGACACACGGGAACCTCCGGGTGTCGCTGCCCCGGGGAGCCTCCGCGGCGGACGTCGACCGCTTCCTCGCCGTCCTGCCGGACATGGTGAAGAGGATCCGCGAGGACGCGGGAATGCAGCCGTGACTGACCATTCTTCGGGGAGTGAAGTGACATGACGGCCGGCCAGACGACCGCGGAGGGGGCCGGGCAGCCCCCGGCGCTGACCATCGACGCGCTGGGCAAGAAGTGCCCGATCCCGATCATCATGCTCGCCCAGCAGATCAACGACGTCCCGCGCGAGGCGATCGTGTCGGTCCTCGCCGACGATCCCGCGGCGTTCACCGACATCCCGGCCTGGTGCCGCCTCAAGTCGCACCACCACGTGGCCAGCCACGAGCTCCCCTCGGGCGGCTGGGCCATCCACGTGCGGCGCAACTACTGAGCCACCGGGTCCCGTCCGCGGATCGCCCCGCCCGTCGCGGGGCGATCCGCGGAGCGGGTCCTAGGGGTGCTGGCAGCGCACGTGGCGGGAGATCTCGTCGGCGGCCTCGGAGCCGTAGGCGGCGGCGAAGCGGTCGAGGAAGACCCGCTGGCCGAGGCGGTACTCCTGCCCCCCGACGTGCTCCAGGACGTGGGTGGCGGTGAGGTTGCCGAGCTGGCCGCAGCGCTCCAGGGACAGGCCCCAGGCCAGGCCGGCCAGGAATCCGGCGCGGAAACCGTCGCCGACGCCGGTGGGGTCGGCCTTGCCCAGCTCGGGGACGGCCGGGACGCGCAGGATCGGCTCACCCCTGCGCTCGATCGCGACGCCCTTGGGACCGAGCGTGGTGACGCGGACCTCGACGCGGTCGAGGACCTCCTCGGCGGACAGTCCGGTCTTCTGCTCGATCATGCCCTTCTCGTAGTCGTTGCTGAACAGGTAGGCGGCGCCGTCCAGCAGCGGGCGGATGTCGTCGCCGGACATGCGGGCGATCTGCTGGGAGAAGTCGGCGGCGAAGGGGATGCCGCGCCGGCGGGCCTCCTCTGTGTGCCGCAGCATCGCGTCGGGGTCGTTCGGGCCGACCAGCACCAGGTCGAGGCCGCCGAGCCGCTCGGCGATCGGGCCGAGCTCGATCAGCCGCGCCTCGGCCATCGCGCCGGTGTAGAAGGAGGCGATCTGGTTGTGGTCGTCGTCGGTGGTGCACAGGAACCGGGCCGTGTGGTGCAGCTCGGAGGTGTGCACGGAATCACAGTCGACGCCGTGCCGCTCCAGCCAGGACCGGTAGTCGGCGAAGTCGGCGCCGACCGCGCCGACGAGGATGGGCCGCAGGCCGAGGCACCCCATGCCGAAGGCGATGTTGGCCGCGCAGCCGCCACGGCGGATCTGCAGGTCGTCCACGAGGAACGACAGGGACACCCGATCGAGCTGGCCGGCGATCAGCTGGTCGCTGAAGCGCCCCGGGAAGGTCATCAGGTGGTCGGTCGCGATGGAACCGGTGACGGCGATGCGCACGGGGTTCTTCTCCTCGTTGTCGGCATCCGGAACATGGTCGGGGGGCGGTTGCAGGCGTGCGAACACACGACGGCCCCGCCGGGTGAGTCAGCTCACCCGGCGGGGCCATCGTATTGCGACTAGTTGAAAGAGTCGCCGCAGGCGCACGAGCCCGTGGCGTTGGGGTTGTCGATCGTGAAGCCCTGCTTCTCGATCGTGTCGACGAAGTCGATCGTCGCGCCCGTGAGGTAGGGGGCGCTCATCCGGTCGGTGACCACGCTGACCCCGTTGAAGTCGGAGACGATGTCGCCGTCCATCGAACGGTCGTCGAAGAAGAGCTGGTAACGCAGGCCGGAGCAGCCGCCGGGCTGCACGGCCACGCGCAGCTGGAGCCCCTCCTCGCCCTGCTGCTCCAGCAGGCTCTTGACCTTGGCGGCGGCGGCGTCGCTGAGGATCAGGCCCTGCGCCGTGGTCTCGCTGCTCTCAACCGACATGTGGTGACTCCCGCGTCTGCGTCAACCGCCCGTTCGGGACGGTTGTCTGTTTCTGACGTCCTACTAAGACGCTACCAACACCCGCGCGGGCCTACACATTCCTGCGGGCTCCGGTCTCCCGCCGCCGCCCCGTCCGGACGGCCGTGACCGCCCCCGATCAGGACGTTCACCCCGATCGACTCCCCCGGGAACAAAAACCCCCGGCCGTGTGTCATCATTAGTCGTCACTTCGACGATAAGGGGGTGGTGGTCGTGACGACCACCGAGACCGGCCTTCCGCTCTTCGTCCTCGGCCGGGGAACCGACCCGCACAGCGAGCGCGGTGTCGACTGCCCCGGCGAGCTGCCGCCCGCGTCCGACCCGGCGCTGGTGGAGCGGGCCCGGCGGGCCAAGGCCGCGCTGGGCGAGCGGGTCTTCGTGCTGGGCCACCACTACCAGCGCGACGAGGTCATCCAGTTCGCCGACGTGACCGGCGACTCGTTCAAGCTGGCCCGCGAGGCCGCCGCCCGGCCCGACGCCGAGTACATCGTCTTCTGCGGCGTCCACTTCATGGCCGAGTCGGCCGACATCCTCACCTCCGACGCGCAGAGGGTCGTCCTGCCCGACCTCGCCGCCGGCTGCTCCATGGCCGACATGGCCACCTTCGACCAGGTCGAGGAGTGCTGGGAGGCGCTGCAGGACGCCGGGATCGCCGACGTCACCGTCCCGGTCACCTACATGAACTCCAGCGCCGACATCAAGGCGTTCTGCGGGCGCAACGGCGGCGCCGTGTGCACCTCCTCCAACGCCCGGCGCGCCCTCGACTGGGCCTTCTCCCGCGGCGAGAAGGTGCTGTTCCTGCCCGACCAGCACCTGGGGCGCAACACCGCGGTGCTGGAGATGGGCCTGTCCCTGGACGACTGCGTCGTCTACAACCCGCACCGGCCGAACGGCGGGCTGACCGCCGGGCAGCTGGAGAACGCCAAGATGATCCTGTGGAAGGGGCACTGCTCGGTGCACGGCCGCTTCAGCGCGGAGTGCGTCGACGACGTCCGGGAGCGCATCCCCGGCGTCAACGTGCTGGTCCACCCCGAGTGCCGCCACGAGGTGGTCACCAAGGCCGACCACATCGGCTCCACCGAGTACATCATCGAGACGCTGCGGCGGGCGCCGGCGGGCTCCTCCTGGGCCGTGGGCACCGAGCTGAACCTGGTGAAGAGGCTCGCCCGGATGTTCCCCGACAAGAACGTCACGTTCCTCGACCGGACCGTCTGCTACTGCTCGACGATGAACCGGATCGACCTGCCGCACCTGGTGTGGGCGCTGGAGTCCCTCGCCGCCGGGCAGGTCGTCAACCAGATCACGGTCGACGACGACACCGCGCACTGGGCGAAGGTCGCCCTCGACCGGATGCTCGCGCTGCCCTGACGGCCCCGGGGCCGTCCGGGAGCCGCCGGGGACGGCGCCCGGCACGGCCACCGCGAAGGTCCCCGGCCGCCGCTTCCCGGGCGGCCGGGGACGGGCGGCTACACCATCATCGAGTAGACCACCTGGACGTGCACCGAGACGTTCTGCTGGCCCGGGCTGATCGAGCTGCGGTCGGCCATCCCGGCGGCGGCGAACATGATGGGCCGCGGCGGCGTGACGTCCTGCTCCCTGATCGTCAGGACGTCGCCGAGCGTGCCGCCGGCCAGCCTCGCGTACTGCTGGGCGCGGGCCTTGGCGTCGGCGAACGCCCGGTCCCGGGCGGCCCGCAGCGCGGCGTTGTTGTCGGAGAGCTCGAAGGAGACGCCGTTCAGCCGGGCCTCGGGCCCGACGGAGACGACCGTGTCCACCGCCTTGTCGGCGTTGTCCAGGTCGCGCACCACGACCTCGACGCCCTGCGCCGCCCGGTATCCGGCGATCTTCGGGTAGTCGTCGTACACCGGGGCGAGGGAGAGCTCGGTGGTCCGCAGGTCCTTGGGGGCGATGCCCGCGTCGAGCAGCGCCCGGGTCAGCCTGGCGGCGGCCTGGCGGGCCTGGGAGAAGGCCTGTCCCGGCGTGTCGGTGCGCACCTCGACGCCGGCGTTGAGCCGCATGATGTCAGGGGTGACGAGCAGCTCGCCCTCCCCCATGACCGTGACCTTCGGCGGGTAGTCGTCCGCCGCCGCCCGCGCCGCTCCGACGGCGGGGCCGACGCCGGGATCGGTGACGGCCAGGGCCGTGCCGCACATGCCCGCCGTGGCGATCGCGGCCGCCGCCGCGGCGGCGGCCAGGGCGTGAAATACCTTGATCATGGGGTCATGGCACCACGGGGCGGCGGGCCCGCCGGGGAGCCGCCCGCGCGCCCTGTCATGTCTTGAGGAGCAGATTACGGCGTGTTCCCGCCGGCGCGGCGGCCTGGCCCGCATCGCCGCGCGTGGCAGGCACCGCACTCCGGAGATTTCGGGCCGGTGACGTCTTCACCAGGTCACGGGGAGTTCGTACACCCCGTACACCTGACCGTCGTGCTTGAAGGGGATCTTCTCGAACTCGGTGGCCAGGGCGAGGGTGGGGATGCGCTTGTAGAGGGTGTCATAGGCGACCTGCAGCTCCATTCGGGCCAGGGGCTGGCCGAGGCACTGGTGGACGCCGAAGCCGAAGGCCACGTGCCGGTGGGCGTCGCGGCGCACGTCCAGCTCGTCCGGGGCGGGGAAGACCTCGGGGTCGCGGTTGCCGATGTCGTTGGCCACGATGATGCCCTCGCCCGCGCGGATGATCTGGCCGCCGACGTCGATGTCCTCCTTCGCCACCCGGCGGCGTCCGCCGTGGGTGATGTTCAGGTAACGCAGCAGCTCCTCCACCGCGCCCGCGATAAGCGAGGGGTCGTCGCTCCCACGCAGCAGGGCGAGCTGCTCGGGGTGGCGGAGCAGCGCGAGAGTACCGAGCGCGATCATGTTGGCGGTGGTCTCGTGGCCGGCCACGAGCAGCAGCACGCCCATCTGGGCCGCCTCCTGCCGGGTCAGCTCGCCCGCCGTGACCCTGGCGGCCACCTGGGACAGCAGATCGTCGCCGGGATGGACGAGCTTGTCGCCGACGAGCCCGTCCAGGTACTGCCTCAGACGCCCGCCCGCGGCCGCCCTCTCCTCGAACGACACGTCCCGCTTGACGACGATCCTGCTGTTGTCCTGGAAGAAACCATGGTCGGCGTACGGGACGCCGAGCAGCTCGCAGATCACCAGCGACGGCACCGGCAGCGCGAACGACTCCACCAGATCCACCGGCTTCGGGCCGGCCAGCAGGTCGTCGATGAGGCCGTCAACGATGCGCTGCACGGCCGGACGCATGGTCTTGACCCGTTTGACGGTGAAAGCCCCTTGCACCATGCGGCGCAACCGGTGGTGTTCGGGGTCGTCCATGAGGATGAAGCTGATCGAGCCGTCGGGGCGCCTCGGGGTTTGGAGCGGCAGCGGGTAGCCGGGCCTGGTGATGTCGGAGCTGACCTGCGGATGGCTCAGCACCGCCTTCTGCTCGGCGTACCCGGTGACCAGCCACGCGGTGCCGCCGTCGCGCAGTCGTACCCGGGTCAGCGGCGCCTCCCGCTGGAGCGCCTGCAGGGCCGGCGGCGGGTCGAACGGGCACGCCGCCGCCCTGACTCCGGGGAACTCGGGCAGGGTGCCGGGTGTGTCCTGGTCAGGGATGGCCGTCATGACGGTGTTCCTTCCGTTCGATGGGGCCGGCCCGCCGGGGCGGTGGTGGCGGGGGCCGTCCAGATCGCCGTGACCACGTCGATCAGCCCGGTCGCGGCGTCGTGCCAGCTCGGCCGTACGGTGGGACGGCCTTCGGCGAGGGCGCGCTCCCGCTCAGCGCACATGTGCACGATGAGCCGGCTGGCCATGTCGGCACGTTCGGCGCGCACCTCGGGGGTCAGCCGGGGCAGGCAGCGCCGCAGGCCGTCCACGACGCGTTGCAGGGTCGGCGAGGTCAGCGCCTCCTCGCTCATGATCTGGCGCAGGGCGGGATCGGTCATCACCTGGGCGGCGAAGCGGGCGTACCAGGTGGGGGCGCCGAGACCGGCCAGGTACTCCGTGAGCGAGCGGACCAGGCAGCCGACCCAGTCGCGCACGTCGGCGGAGCCCTCGATCTCGGCCAGCATGCGGCGGCGCAGCAGTTCGACGTCGTCGGTGCGTTTACGCACGATGGCGCGGACCAGGTCGGCCTTGGTGCCGAAGTGGTAACCGACGGCGGCGTTGTTGCCCTGACCGGCGGCCAGGCTGATCTGGCGGTTGGAGACGGCCGACACGCCCTGCTCGGCGAACAGCCGCTCGGCGGCGGTCATGATCTGCTCACGGGTGGCGTTGAGCCGCTCGGCCCGGACCGCGCTCATTGACTTCCGACGTGACGCACCGGCGCTCCCCTTTGTCATGTCCAGGTAATCAACGCGGGTCGTCGTAAGTCAAGCGATTGCTTTAACGGACTCCGCGGGCCGCGCCCGGTCCTGGCGAGCGGGCCACGCCACTCACGTCCACCGCCTTCCGCCGGCTCCGGACCTGATTCGAGGAACAGCCCTAAAGGCCCGGGGCGCCCCAGAGGGGGAACCAGCGGTCGAGGTCGGGCTCGACGGGCAGCTCGTCCCCCAGCGCGGCGCGCACCTGGAGTTCCAGTGCGCCGTCGCGGTGCTGCCCCGACAGGGGGGCGAACGGGTAGAAGGTGCCGCGCTTGTACAGGTAGACCAGCGCCAGGCCACGGCCGGTCGGGGCGGAGAAGCAGACCAGCGAGCACAGCAGGGACGGGCCGAACCCCGCCGACTCCAGCGAGGAGTTGACCGCGTGCAGGTCGGTGACCAGCTCGCCGAGCCGGTCGGGCGAATGGCGCACGAACAGCCAGGTGTAGCCGTAGGGGTCCTGCGTCTCCTCGACCGCCGGGCCGTTCCCGGCGGCGAGCAGGTCCACGACCTCCTCCTGCAGCCGGTTGAACGCCTCACCCTCAGCGGAGCGGAAGCAGACCGACCCGTGTCCGGTCGGCGCCAGCCCGGTCGCCGCCTGCAACGTCACCGCCGCCGACGGCAGCGCGAACAGCGCGTCCAGGTCCGGCTGCTCCGGCTCGGTACGGCCCAGCATCGCGTCCCACCACCGCTTCACCGCGTCACACCCCCCGGCCAAGGTCGGCGGAGATCCTGGCGAGCTGCTCCAGCCGCCGCTCCAGCGGCGGGTGGGTGGCCAGCAGCGCGGCCATGGTCGTGCGCCCCGACACCGCGGGGGCGAAGAAGAAGGCGTTGAACGGCTCGGCCTCGCGCAGGTCGCGGGTCGGGATGCGGGCCATGTCCCCGCTGATCTTGGTGAGCGCGCTCGCCAGCGTCGAGGGGCGGCCGGTCAGCAGCGCGCCGGCCCGGTCGGCCGCCAGCTCGCGGTAGCGCGACAGGGCGCGGATCAGCAGGAAGCTGACCGCGTACACCACGACCGACACCAGCAGGATGATCAGCCCGACCGGCGGGCCGCCCCGGTCGTCACGGGCCCGCCCGCCCAGGCCGCTGTAGAGGGCCACCCGGGTCATCAGTCCGGCGACCACCCCGAGGAAGGAGGCGATCGTCATGACGGCGACGTCCCGGTGGGCCACGTGGGACATCTCGTGGGCGAGGACGCCCTCCAGCTCCGGCTCGTCCAGCCGGCGCATCAGGCCGGTCGTCACGCAGACCACCGAGGTGCGCTGGTTACGGCCGGTGGCGAACGCGTTCGGGACGTCCGAATCGGCGATCGCCACCCGCGGCTTCGGCATGTCGGCCAGCGCGCACAGGCGGTCGACCAGGGCGTGCAGGGCGGGGGCCTCGCGCGGTTCGACCACCCGCCCGTGCATGGCGAACAGGGCGATGCGGTCGGAGGCGAAGAACTGCACCAGCAGGATGCCGCCCGCGATGAGCAGCACCACGACCGCCCGGACGCCCAGGGAGATCAGCACGCTCACGAACACGACGTACAGCAGCCCGAGCAGGAACATGGTCAGGACCATGCGCCTGGTCAGACCCCGATCTTTGACAAATCGATCGCGAGCTGCCGTCATATGGACAAACTAGCCGGGAATCAGCCCCTCATCCCCGAGCATCTCCCGTACTTCGTCCATGGAAGCGTCGGCCGGAGGCAAAATCAGCTCGGAGGACTCCAGACTGTCGTCCGGCAGCGGCCTGCCCACGTGGCGGATCTTGTCGAGCAGGTCGTGCAGGCAGCCCCGGAAGGCTCCCTCGTCACCGGACTCGATCGCGGCCTCCAGCCGGCCGTCGAGCGCGTTGAGGACGTCGAGGTCCTCCGGGGCGATCTGGACCTGCCCCTCACCCATGATGCGGACGATCACCGGCCCTCCCCCGGCTGGCCGTACTCCTGGGTCGGCTGCGCGTGCGGCTGCGGCTGCTGGGGCGCCTGCTGGTACTGCTGCGGCGCCTGCTGGTAGGAGGGGGCGTGGCCCTGCTGCGCCGGACCGGACTCGATCGCGCCCTGGGGCGCCGGGCCCTGTCCCAGCTCGGCCTTCATCCGGGCGAGCTCCAGCTCCACGTCGCGGCCGCCGCCCATGCGGTCGAGCTCGGCCTGGATGTCGTCGCCGCGCTGGCCGCTGAAGTCGTCGAGCGCGCCGCTGGCGAGCAGCTCGTCGATCGCGCCCGCGCGGGCCTGCATCGAGGCGGTCTTGTCCTCGGCCCGCTGGATCGCCAGGCCGACGTCGCCCATCTCCTCGGAGATGCCGGAGAACGCCTCGTTGATCCGCGTCTGCGCCTCGGCGGCGGTGTAGGTGGCCTTGATGGTCTCCTTGCGGGTGCGGAAGGAGTCGACCTTGGCCTGGAGGCGGTGGGAGGCCGTGGTGAGCTTCTCCTCCTCGCCCTGGAGGTTGTCGTGCTGGACCCGCAGGTCGGCGATCTGCGTCTGGAGGGCCCCGCGGCGGGTCAGCGCCTCGCGCGCCAGGTCCTCGCGGCCCACGCTGAGCGCCTTGCGGCCCTGGTCCTCAAGCTTGCGGGACTGGGCCTCCAGCTGGTTGATCTGCAGCTCCACCCGCTTACGCGAGGTCGCGACGTCGGCGACCCCCCTGCGCACCTTCTGCAACAACTCCAACTGCCGCTGGTAGGAGTAGTCGAGGGTCTCGCGTGGATCCTCCATCTTGTCCAAGGCGTTGTTCGCCTTGGACCTGAAGATCATGGAAAGTCTCTTCATCACGCTCATGCGCGTCGGCCGTCCCCTTCTTCAAATGCGCTTCGGGCCACCCGGGTGATCTCCGGCCCCCTGGGAGAACAACCGGAATCCACCTAGGTTCACCCTACGCATAACGTACGGGGGCGTCACTAAGTTGCAGTCCCGGTAGGCTGGCGATGTGTTCCGACGTACCCAGACCACCGCGGACGACTCCCCCGCCTCCGCTCCCGATCCTAAACCTGCGGGCAAGGGGCGTCCCACACCCAAGCGCCGCGACGCCGAGGGCCGCCGCCGCCAGCCGGTGACCGCCCCCAAGGACCGCAAAGAGGCCTACCGCCAGCTCCGCGAACGCCAGGCCAAGGAGCGCGTCAGGGCCCGCGAGGGCATGATGCGCGGCGAGGAGCGTTACCTCCCGGCCCGCGACCAGGGCCCGGTCCGCAAGTTCGCCCGCGACTGGGTCGACTCCCGTCGCCTCGTCAGCCAGTACTTCCTGCCGTTCATGGTGGTGGTCCTGCTGATCACCTGGATCCCCTTCCCCGACCAGGACTTCCGCACCGCCGTCAACATCGCCGTCGTCACGATCGGCTGGCCGGTCATGATGGTCGGCGTGGTGCTGGCCTCGGTCTGGGTGGCCTGGCGGGTCAAGAAGCTCGCGGCGGAGAAGTTCCCCGGCGAGAACGTCCGGGGCGTCGGCTTCTACGCCGCCATGCGGGGGCTGCAGATCCGCAAGCTGCGCTTCCCGCCGCCCACCCTCCTGCCCGGCGGCAGGCCCGTCCCGCCGAAGAAGTAACGGCCCGAAGACAGCGGACGGACGGCGGCCCTCGAAGGCCGGTGCCCGTGGCCCCGTCCTCCTTTCCGGGACACCGGTGGCGAAGTAGATCAAAAGCAGCGGCCCCGTGATCACATCCGTGATCACGGGGCCGCTTTCGTTGTTCCTGCTCGCGGATGGAGTCGTGGGTGTCGCTGCGTTCGACCGGTGCAGACCAGATCCCGGCCGCCACTCTGGCGGTGGCCCGGGCGGCTTTCCCGAAAGGGAGCCTGGCGATTCGTATACGGGATGCGTTGGGCGTCCTATTCGAGGACGCGGACTTCGCTGCAGCCTTCTCCACCCGCGGTCGCCCGGTACCGTCCCCTGCCCGTCTGGCGTTGGTGTCGATCCTGCAGTTCGGAGAGGGATTGTCCGATCGGCAGGCGGCCGAGGCCGTGCGAGCGCGGATCGACTGGAAGTACGCGCTCGGGCTGGAGCTGACCGACGCCGGCTTCGACCACTCGGTGCTCAGCGAGTTCCGCGATCGCCTGATCACGGGATCGCTTGAACAGAGCCTGCTCGACATGATTCTGGAGCGCGCCGTCACCGCCGGATTGCTACGAGCCGGCGGCCGGCAGCGCACCGACTCCACTCACGTGCTCATGGCCATGCGCACGATGAACCGGCTGGAGCAAGTGCATGAAACAGCACGAGCCGCTCTCAGTGCACTGGCCGCGGCAGCGCCGGACTGGCTACTGACCCAGGCCGAACCCGGACGGTTTGACCGGTACGAGGTGCGAATCGAGGACTTTCGGCTGCCCAAGAACAAGGCCGAGCGCATCCAGCTCGGCCACGAGATCGGAGCTGATGGGCACGGCGTGCTGCGCGCGGTCTACTCGGAGACCGCACCTGCATGGCTGCGCGACATCCCCGCAGTGCAGAACTTACGCCACGTGTGGATCCAGCAGTACGTGACCATCAACGATCACCTGCGCTGGCGGACTCCTGATGAGCAGCCGCCGGACACGATCCGCCAAATCTCCGATCCTCGACCCGCGTGCGGTCCGGTCCGCTGGCAGACCGGGCCACTGTCGCTGCCTCTGGGCAAGCCCGCGCCGGTGACCTCGCGGTGCGGCGCGAAGACGGCTCGCCAACTGAGCAACGGGCGATACAGGGGCCGGCGACCGGCGGCCTACCGTGCTGAGCATGGAGCGGACCGACAGTGCGGTTGTGATCGGCGCGAGCATCGGCGGGCTGCTGGCCGCCCGCGCGCTCAGCGAAACCCATGCCGAGGTCACCGTGGTGGACCGTGACCTGCTGCCCGAGGAGGCGGCGAGCCGTCGCGGCGTGCCGCAGGGCCGGCAGCTCCACGTCCTGCTGGCCCGCGGCAGGGAGGCGTTCGACGAGCTGTTCCCCGGCCTGACGGAGGAGCTGGCCGCCATGGGCGCGCCCCTGATCGACCTTCAGGAGCAGGTCCACTGGTACAACGACGGCTACCGGATGCGCCGGGTGCCCTCCCCCCTGGTGGCGTTCGGAATCAGCAGGCCGCTCCTCGAACACGTGGTGCGGGCCCGGGTGGCGGCGCTGCCCGGCGTGAACCTGGTCGCCGGGTGCGAGGTGACCGGCCTCGTCGCGGCGCCCGGCTCCGGACGGGTCACGGGCGTGCGAGTGCGGCCCCGCGCCGGGGACACGGCGTCGGCCGCGGAGTCGGTCATCCACGCCGACCTGGTCGTGGACGCCGGAGGGCGCGGCTCCCGAAGCCCGGTCTGGCTGCAGGAGCTGGGCTACGCGCCCGCCGCGCAGGAGCAGGTGCGCGTCGGCATCACCTATGTGACCCGCACCTACCGGCGGGAGCCGCACCATCTCGGCGGTCTGCTGGGCGCCTTCACCAACGCCACCCCGGAGCTGCCGCGCGCGGGGATCGTGGCCGCGCAGGAGAACGGCACGTTCGCCGTCGTCCTGTCCGGCATGCTGGGTGAGGAGCCGCCCACCGACGACGAGGGCATGGCGCGGTACGCCGCGACGCTCACCGCGCCGCAGATCGCCGAGGTCGTGCGGTCGGCGGTGCCGCTGAGCGCGCCGGTGCGGATGCGCTACCCGGCCAGCGTGCGGCGGCGCTACGAGCGGCTGCGGCGCTTCCCCGACGGCTACCTCGTGATGGCCGACGCCCTGTGCAGCTTCAACCCCGTCTACGGGCAGGGGATGACGGTCGCCGCGCTTGAGGCGCTGCTGCTGCGCCGCCTGCTCACCCGCGGGGCCGACGGCCTGGCGCGGCGGTTCTTCCGCGGCGCGGCCAGGATCATCGACGCCCCCTGGTCGATCTCGGTGGGGACCGACCTGCGGTTCCCGGGGGTCGAGGGGCGGCGCACGGCGACGGTCCGCTTCGTCAACGCCTACGTCAACCGGGTGCACGCCGCCGCGACCACCGACCCCGTGGTGGGGGCGGCGTTCCTGCGCGTCCTCAACCTGATCGACGCGCCCGCCAGGCTCCTGGCCCCCGCCGTCGCGCTGCGCATCCTGTGGGGACTGCTGAGCCGCCCGGCGCCGGCCGCACCGAGGCCCGAAGCCGATCTCGCGGCCGGCGTGGGCACCGGCGGGCGCGGAGCCCCTTCCTAGGTTCTGTTTTGCGGATCATCTGAGCCAGAGCGGTAGGCAGGCGATGGTCACGGCTGATCGGTAGTGGGCGGCGAGCTTGTCGTAGCGGGTCGCGATGCCCTTGAAGTGCTTGAGCCGGTTGAAGCAGCGTTCGACGACGTTGCGCCGCTTGTAGCGGATCGGGTCGAAGGCATGGCGGCGGTGTCCGCGGGCGAGGACCTCTACGAACACTGGCACGGCCCCTGGTACCTCTGGAGTGAGTCCGAATAGGGAGCCTCTCATCCGAACGGCGATCGCCCTGATCATCTAGCTCCCGCACCTCATCCCTATCCTCGCAGGCGCGTTGATGCTCTCAGCGGCGAAGCCGGCCAGGTACACATGACGTGTGACAGGGCCCCGTGTTCACAGTGATCACGGGGCCGCTTCAATCTCATCTACTTCGCCAACGGTGTCCCTTTCCGGAGGGCGGGGCCGACGCGTTCCTGCCCGGTGCCCGCGCCGTACCCGTGCTCCGGGCGGGTCCGGTACGGCGCCGCCGCGACGGACGGGTCCGCTACGGCGCCGCCGCGCCGTAGCGCCGCTCGACCGCCGCCTCAGCTGTCCTGCACGTCCCAGCGGAGTTCGCCGTCGGCTGCCAGGGGCTTCCAGTACCCGACGGTCCCGCCTGTCTCCAGGGCGTCGGCCGTGGCCTTCAGCAGCGCGTAGTAGGAGCGGACCGGGACGCCTCCGGGCTCGAAGCCCAGGCTCCCCTCGTGGTCGTGCTCCCCGATGTCGCGGAGCAGCGAGTCGGCCACCAGGTGGTCTCCGCTGCCGTCGGCGCCGAACGGGATCATCCGCCCGTCCCACCACTCCGACCGCGGGTCCGACGGATCCGCGGTGTCGTCGGTGTCGTCGATCCCGCACAGCATGCGCCAGGTGTCGCGGATCCCGCGCACGCTCATGAGCCCGTTGTCCAGCGGCCCGAACGGCCAGGCCCGCCCCGCCGCGACCGTGCCGTCGTGCCGCAGCAGGGAGGCCCGCAGGTCGTTGGGGAAGCGCAGGCCCATCTGCGCCTCGGCGACCGCGATGGTCCGGGCCCGGCCGGGTCCGGCGAGGGTCTCGTAGGTCTTCGGCGCGTTTTTCCGCAGCCACCGCTCGATCCGCGTCCACTGCCGGTTCACCGCCCGGGTGACCCGGGGCGGCACGGCGCGCACGCGGGGCCGGGCGGTCCCGGGGCGGCAGTCGGCGTCGGGGACGCCGGAGTCCCCGTACGGCTCGGCCGGATCATTCGGGGAGCCGGTCTCCGGGGGGTACGGGGGGTACGGGACGCCCGTCGCCTCGGCGCGGGCCGCCGGGTCGTCTTCCGACCCGCCCGGGTTCTCGAAGGAGTCCAGGGACGACTCCTCCAGGGTCGTGCAGGTGACGACGCCGCCCCAGCCGGGCTCGCAGTCCGGCACGTCCTGGGCACGGTCCTTCTCCGCGTGAACCGCCCTGGCCCCGGCTCCCCCCGAGAAGACCCCGCTCTCCAGGGCCTGCGCTCCGGCGGCCAGCAGGACCAGCGCCGCGGCCACGGCGCCCCAGCGGGTCAGGCGGCGCCGGGCCGGGCCGTCGAGGGGACGTCGCGGCGGCCGTTCCGCGGTCAGGAAGCGGGGCAGGCGGGTCCTGGAGTCGTATCGCCTCAGGTCGTCGGCGGTGGGGACGCCGAGGATCGGGACGGGCGGCCACCGCCCCTCGGACTTCGGCCCGGGTCCCGGCGCGGGCGGGGAGACGGGCGCGGGGGCGGAGACCGGTCGCGGACCTGCGGCGGGAGCGACCGGACGGCCCCGCAGACGCATGATCACCACGACGATCACCGCCGCGGCGGCGGCCGCGAGGCCGAGCCGTACCCATCGAGAAGTGATCAAGCGCAGCACGCCGGGCAGAGTATCCCGAATCGGTCGGTCGGATGGCACCTACTAGGGTCGGCGTATGGAATTTCGGCATCTCGGCCGCAGCGGTCTCATGGTCAGCGAGATCAGCTACGGCAACTGGATCACCCATGGTTCCCAGGTCGAGGAGGACGCCGCCAAGGCGTGCGTCCAGGCGGCGCTCGACGAGGGGATCACCACTTTCGACACCGCCGACGTCTACGCCGGCACCAAGGCGGAGGAGGTTCTGGGCCGCGCCCTGAAGGGCGTCCGCCGCGAGTCCCTGGAGATCTTCACCAAGGTCTTCTGGCCCACCGGTCCCGGCCCGAACGACCGTGGTCTGTCCCGCAAGCACATCACCGAGTCCATCCACGGCTCGCTGCGCCGCCTGCAGACCGACTACGTGGACCTGTACCAGGCCCACCGTTTCGACAACGAGACGCCGCTCGAGGAGACCCTCAAGACCTTCGACGACCTCGTACGGCAGGGCAAGGTCCTCTACGTCGGCGTCAGCGAGTGGACCGCCGAGCAGATCGGCCGGGCCCTGAAGATCGCCGACGAGATGGGCTTCGACCGCCTGGTCTCCAACCAGCCGCAGTACTCGATGCTGTGGCGGGTCATCGAGTCCGAGGTCGTCCCCCTCTGCGAGAAGGAGGGCCTCAGCCAGGTCGTCTGGTCGCCGATCGCGCAGGGCGTGCTCACCGGCAAGTATCTGCCGGGTCAGCCGCCGCCGGCCGGCTCCCGGGCCACCGACGCGAGCGGCGGCAACTTCATCTCCCGCATGCTGACCGACGACGTGCTCACCCGCGTCCAGGAGCTGAAGCCGATCGCCGCCGACCTGGGACTGAGCATGGCCCAGCTCGCGGTGGCGTGGGTGCTGCAGAACCAGAACGTG
Organism: Streptosporangium sandarakinum; assembly: GCF_050942225.1. NCBI lineage: Bacteria > Bacillati > Actinomycetota > Actinomycetes > Streptosporangiales > Streptosporangiaceae > Streptosporangium > Streptosporangium sandarakinum. The sequence continues at coordinate 2,432,928 of NZ_CP192034.1, read as the reverse complement.
GCCTCCGCCATCATCGGCGCGACCAAGCCCGAGCAGGTGCGTGACAACGTCAAGGCGTCGGGTGTGAAGCTGGACGCCGAGGTGCTCAAGAAGATCGACGGCATCCTCGACCCGATCGTCGAGCGGGACCCGGCCAAGACCGTCAGCCCCGCGAAGCGCCCGTAGTCACCGCGGTCACCGCGGTCGCCGCGCACACCGCGGGACCATGGGCCGTGGCGGCCCGGCGCGGCCGCCACGGCCACCGGCCCGGGGGCCGGGGGCCGGGGGCCGGGGGCCGGGGGCCGGGGGCCGGGGGCCGGGGGCCCTCGCCGGATTTCCGCTCGGCGGCTTCGGTTCACCGCCGAAAACCCGGGACGCACGCCCCGGCCTCGTCGACCCCGGACTGCCGCGTCTCAGGCCGGGCGCAGCGACATCCTCGCGTACTCCACCCGGTCGCCCTCCAGGAGGCTGACGCTCTCGACGCCCGCCTCCAGCAGCTCGCGCCACGTCTCGCCGAGCCACGACTCCGCGTCCGCCTGACTGGTGAACGCCTCGGACGGCACGGCCTCCACGGTCACCGGATCGCCGTTCGCGTCCTCGTAACGCCAGTACCACGCCATGTCCCGCGCTCCTTCCGCCGATGCCGCCGGCGCCCTCCGACCGCTCAGCGAACCCTACCTCGCCGGTCGTCCCCGGGCATGATCGCGGGGCCGCGCCCGTACGCTGGGGCGGTGAAAGTCCTGATCTCCGGTACGGCGCGCGGCGGAGGGTGGCCCGTCCCGGGCTGCGGGTGCGCCTCGTGCGCCCGCCTCTCCCCCGGCCACCGCCGCCCCACCGAGGTCGTCGTCACCGAGGCGTCCGTCCCCCTGACCGGCTCCGCCGCGGGCGTCCCCTCCCACGCCCCGGCTCCCGGACCCGCCTCCGGAACGGCTCCCGGGCCCGCCCTCGGAGCCGCCGGCGCCGTACGGCTCCCGCTCGCGGCCGGCGACCCGCCTCCGCCGGGGCACCGGGTCTCGGCCACCGCCGACGGCCTCGTCCTCGTCACTCCCGGCGGAGGCCGGATCCTCGACACGACGGCCTCGCCCGTCTCGCCGCCGTCGTCCCCGTCGTCCCTCTCGCCCTCCGCGCCTGTCTCCGGCCCCTCGGCGGCCCCGGACGGCGGGCGCGGGGACGCCTGCGACCTGGTGCTGATGGACGTGCTGGACCGGCCGGAACGGCTCGGGGACATGCGGCGGCGGGGGGTGGTGGACGAGCGGACGCGCGTGGTGGCCGTGGACGTGGACCACCGGGTGCCGACGGAGGCCGAGCTCGCCCGGCGGGCCGCGTTGTGGGGGGTGCTGGCCGTACCGGACGGGACGGTCCTCGACCTCGCCGGGCCCGCGCCCGCCCGCGCTCCGCGGCCGCCGCGGACCCTGCTGCTGGGCGGGGCGCGGTCGGGCAAGTCGGCCGAGGCCGAGCTGCGGCTGGCGGCCGAACCCGAGGTCCTCTACGTGGCGACCGGGCCGTCCGGCGACGGCGACGCCGAGTGGGCCCGCCGCGTGCGGGCCCACCGCGACCGCCGGCCGGCCCACTGGGGCACGGCCGAGACGATCGACCTCGCCGGCCTGCTGCGGACCCCGGGGCCGCCCCTGCTCGTCGACGGGCTCGGCACCTGGGTGGCCGCGGTCTTCGACGAGAACGGCGCCTGGCCGGGCGAACCGGAGAACCCGGACCGCACGGACGACGAGAGCGGCCCGGACGGCGCGCGGGACGAGGACCAGGACAAGGACCACACGGACGGCGTGGGCGGCGTGGGCGGCGTGGGCGGCCTGGGGGCGGTCTCCGCCCGGTGCGACGAGCTGGTCGCCGCCTGGCGGGAGACCCGCCGCCGGGTGGTGGCCGTCTCCGACGAGACCGGCCTGGGCGTGGTGCCCGCCACGGCCGGCGGCCGGATGTTCCGCGACGTCCTCGGCCGGCTGAACCAGCGGCTGGCCCTGGAGTCGGAGGAGGTGGCCCTCGTGGTGGCCGGCCGCCTCCTCCCCCTGCCCGTCTGACCCCGCGGTCGCCGGACGGCGGGTGACGGGCGGCTACGATCGGCGGTCATGTCCGCAGGCCCCTCCTCGCCCCGCCCGTCCACGTTCGCGGACGGGCTCCGCCTGGCGGTCGGCACGCTGAGCGTCCTGCCGGTCCGGTCGCCGGTGGTGGTCGACCGCCGGGCCGCCGGGGTCGCGATGACGGCCGCGCCGTTCGTGGGCGCGCTGCTCGGGGCGATCGGCGCCGCCGTGCTCGCGGCGGCGCTGTGGGCGGGGGTCTCGCCGCTCCCGGCGTCGGTGCTGGCCGTGGGCTCCCTGGCGCTGCTGACCCGGGGCCTGCACCTGGACGGCCTGGCCGATCTGGCCGACGGCCTGGGCAGCGGCAGGCCCACGGACCGCGCGCTGGAGATCATGAAGCGGTCCGACATAGGCCCGTTCGGCGTCGTGACGCTGGTCCTCACGCTGCTGCTCCAGGTCGCGGCGCTGGAGGAGGCGGTCTCGGCGGGGCTGGGGCCGGTCTCACTGGTGACGGCCTGCGCGGCGGGGCGGCTGGCGCTCACCTGGGCCTGTCTGCCGTCCGTCCCGCCGGCCCGCCCGGACGGGCTCGGCGCGACGGTCGCGGGCACCGTACGGCGCGGCGCCGCGCTGGCGGTGACCGCGCCGGTGCTCGCCGGGGTGACGGCCCTGGCGTACGGCGTGGCGTGGCGGGGGCCGTACGCCGTGCCGTGGGGGTGGTTCGCGCCGGCCGTGCTCGCCGGGCTCCTCGCCGCCTGGGCGCTGCGGCGCAGGGCCGTGCGGCGGCTGGGCGGGGTCACCGGTGACGTGCTCGGCGCGCTCGTGGAGGTCGCGGCGACCGCCGCGCTGCTGGTGTGCGCGGCGGTCGCGGGCTGACCGTCGTTCAGACGGCGACCGGGGCGGGCGCGGTGACCGGGCGGAGCCGGAACAGCGCGGCGGTCAGCACGGCGATCAGTGCCGAGCCGACCAGGCCGGTGATCCCGGCGACGACCAGGTTGGGCGGCGCGGCGGCGTCGCCGACCAGCACGACGAGACCGGCCGAGGCGTTCAGCGCCCCGTGGCCGACGACCGCGGGCCAGACGCTGCCGGAGCGCAGGCGGAGCCAGCCGAGCAGGGAGCCGAAGGCCACGCAGAAGATGACGAACATGGGCGCGGCCCACGCGCCGAGCTCGGGATAGTTGTAGCCGCGCAGGGTGAGCGGGGCGTGCCAGGCGCCCCAGATCACCCCGGAGGCCAGCAGCGCCCGCCAGGTGCCCAGCGGCATGAGCCTGGGCAGGAGCCAGCCGCGCCAGCCCCACTCCTCGCCGAAGGCCGCGATCGAGTTGATCAGCGGGGCGATCAGGAAGATCGTGACGCCCTGGATGAGGGCCATGATCGTGGGGTCGGGCTGTGCGGCCTGCTCCTGGCCCGCGCGGAGGAGGCCCTGGCGGAACAGGCTGAGACCGTCCAGGTCGACGGAGAGCAGCCCGAGGGCGGCGCTCAGCGCGATCGCCACGATGGTGAGGACGGGAACGCCGAGCCAGGCCGTCGCGACCAGCCCGAGGGTGCGGCCCCGGCGATCGCCGAGGGTCAGCCCGGTGCGGCGGGCCCACTCGCGCGGGGAGGTCCCGGGTTCCCCGCGGCGCCTGCCGTACAGCCACACGGCCAGGACCCCGAAGGTGGGGGTGAACATCAGCACGATGCCGACCACCGTGAACAGCGGGGAGCCTATGGGGGCGTCGGCCAGCCAGACGGGCAGCGCGGCCAGCCAGGACAGGGCGAACGTGACGAGCAGGAACAGCGGGAGGTCGGCGGATCTGCGTGGCATGACGTCGCCTTTCGTGACTTCGGGGGCTGGGGGGCTGGGGGGGGATCGGGCCGTCCGAGTGGGTCACACGGCGGCCTCCTCGGTGGCGTAGGCGTTCAGCAGGGCCGCGGCGCGCTCGGCGTCGTCGACGGAGACGACGAGCTCCCCACCGCCGGCCCGCCGGACGACCAGGCACTCGCCGCCGCGCACCATGACGGCGAGCCTCCCGGTGCCGGGCAGGCCCCGCAGGCCCCAGCCGCCGACCTCGGCGGGGCTGCGCCGCTCCGCGGCGGCCCACGCGATCTTCCCGGTGGGGACCCGGAACGCGGGCCAGGAGAGCGGGCCGAAGCCGACGCGCAGCCCGTCCGGGCCGACGCGGACGCGGACATCGCTTATCAGGGACACGATCACCGCCAGGGGCAGCAGCGGCAGTATGGCGACCCAGGCGGTCTCCCCGACCGGCGCCCCCAGGACGAGGAACGCGCCGGAGACCACACCGGCCAGCAGCATCGCGGCCGACAGCCACAGCAGCCAGCGGTTGGTGGCGCGGCCGGCCCAGACCGCCCGCTGCCCCGGCCGCAGCCGCATGGCCGGCGCGTCCCCGGGCTCGATCGGCCGGTCGGGCTCGCCCCGGCCGAGGTAGCCGGCGAGCGCGCCGGTCACGGCGGCCGTGCCGAGCACGGCGGGGACCGCCCAGCCGGGCATCGCGGCCTGCCGCCAGTCGGCGACGTCGAGGTTGGCGAGGAGGATGGAGCCCGAGACGCCCAGGGCGAACACCGACCCGCCGACCAGGAAGCCCCACCAGCCCGCCCGTCCGCCCCGGCGGTTCAGCACCTCGCCGTGGGCGGCCGAGACGAGCAGGAACGCCCAGGCGACGCCCCAGAGGACCAGGCTCGGCGCGAGGCCCGCGCCGAAGGACATCGCGCTGTCGGGACCGGCCGATTTCCAGTGCGTGGCGAGGGGGTCGGGCAGGCGGTCGCGCAGCGCGAGGGGAGCGGCGATCAGGGCCGCGCAGATGAGCGTGCCCCAGACGGCCGCGACGGTGACGGCGGTCCGGCGGCCCCGGCCGGAGCCGCCGGACCGCCCGGCGGCAGAGCCGGTACGGCCTGCGCCGGCCGGGATGTCGCCCCTGCCGGGGTTTCGGAAGGTCATGGCGTCTCCTCGGTCAGATGGGGGTGGGGTGAGGGCCGGGCGCGGCCCGGCGGGAGGGGCTCCACCACGGGGGGCCGGTTCACGACAGCTCCCGGATGATGTGGATGACCTCTTCGGGGCCGTAGCCGTACCGGTCGGCCTCGGCGAGCAGCTCGCGCGCCGCCTCCTGCAGCGCCGCGCGCGCGTCGGGCCTGCTGAGCACGCTGACGCCGCGCCCGCGGCGAAACTCCAGCAGGCCCTCGTCCCGCAGTTCGCGCAGCGCCCGCAGCACCGTGTTGACGTTGATCCCGAGCGCGCCCGCCAGGTCACGGGCGGGCGGGAGCCGGTCGCCCGGGGCGTAGGAGCCCTCGACGATGGCCCGCCGGATCGACCCGGCCACCTGATCGTGCAGGGGACGGGGATCGTTCAAGTCCAAAGTGAGCAGCATGGTGCTAGTTACAGTAGCACCATGCTCTTGATGGTGCTAATAAAAATGGTTCCATCTGGAGACTCACCGATTCGTAGGACGAACCCGCGTTTACGGGTTGGCCCCAAGCACGACTAGCATCGGGCGACGTGACCACTGTGCGGCTGAACTCAACTGACAACGCTGTCTCGTTTGATACCGATGCCCTGGTCGTCGGCGTCCACAGCAGCCCCGACGGTCCCGTCCCCGCTCCGGGGGCCGAGGGCCTCGACGACGCGCTCGGCGGCCGGCTGGCCGCGACCCTCGACGCCATGGGCGTCAAGGGCAAGGCGGGCGAGATCGCGAAGGTTCCGACCTTCGGCGCGCTGAGCGCTCCCCTCCTGGTCGTCGCCGGTCTCGGCGACGCCCCCGAGGGCGACCACGACCCCGAGGTGCTGCGCCGCGCCGCGGGTGCCGCGACCCGCGCGCTGGCCGGGACCGCCCGGGCCGCGGTCGCCCTGCCCGCCGCCGACGCCGGGCGGACCGGGGCCGTCGCGCTGGGCGCCCTGCTCGGCGCCTACTCCTTCGACAGGTACCGCACCGGCGACGCGCCGACCGCCCCGGTCGGCGAGCTGACCGTGCTGAGCCGCGCCGAGGGCGCCCAGGCCGCGGTCGACCGCGCCGTCACCGTGGCCGAGTCCGTCTCCCTCGTCCGCGACCTGGTCAACACCCCGCCCTCCGACCTGTGGCCGGCCCGCTTCGCCGAGATCGCCCAGGAGACCGGCTCGCAGGCGGGCCTGTCGGTGGAGGTCCTCGACGAGAAGGAGCTCAAGGAGGCCGGGTTCGGCGGCATCGTCGCCGTCGGCCAGGGCTCGGCCAACCCGCCGCGCCTGGTCCGCCTCGCCTACAGCCACCCCGAGGCCACCAAGCGGGTCGCCTTCGTCGGCAAGGGCATCACCTTCGACTCCGGCGGCCTGTCCCTCAAGCCCACCGCCTCGATGGACTGGATGAAGTCCGACATGGGCGGCGCGGGTGCGGTCTTCGGCGCGCTCGTCGCGATCGCCAGGCTCGGCCTGAAGGTCAACGCGGTCGGCTACCTGTGCCTCGCGGAGAACATGCCGAGCGGCACCGCGCAGCGCCCCTCCGACGTCTTCACCAGCTACGCCGGCAAGACCGTCGAGGTCCTCGACACCGACGCCGAGGGCCGCCTGGTCCTGATCGACGGCATCGCCCGCGCCGCCGAGGACGAGCCCGACCTGATCGTGGACGTCGCCACGCTCACCGGCGCCCAGATCGTGGCGCTCGGCTGGCGTACGGCCGGCGTCATGGCCAACGACGACGCGCTGCGCGAGACCGTCGTCGAGGTCGCCGGCGAGCAGGGCGAGGCCGCGTGGGGCATGCCTCTGCCGGAGGAGCTCCGCAAGGGCCTGGACTCCCCCGTCGCCGACATCGCCAACCTGCACCCCGAGCGCTTCGGCGGGATGCTGACCGCGGCCATCTTCCTGCGGGAGTTCGTGCCCGCCGGAGTGAGCTGGGCGCACATCGACATGGCCGGTCCCGCCTTCAACAAGGGCGAGCCGCACGGTTACACCCCCAAGGGCGGCACCGGGGCGATCACCCGGACCCTCGTGGGCATCGCCGAGCGCTACGCGGGCTGACCGGCACACCGCCCCGGACGGTGCCCCGAGCGGGCGGCGCGCGGGGCGGACAAATGAAAAGATGCGGTCGCCGGGGCCCGGCCGACGGGCCGGGTCCCGGCGCGAGCGGCGGTCCGCACCCCGCGGGGCGGACGCGTGCGGCGCACCCGCGCCGTTCGCGGGGCGGGCCGGGCACGACCGTGAAGACGGTATTTCGATCCGACAAGGAGCTTTCCTGTGGCTGATGGCAGCGGCCCCTACGACATCGTCGTCCTGGGGGGCGGCAGCGGGGGGTATGCCTGCGCTCTGCGGGCCGCCGAGCTGGGCAAGAGCGTCGCGCTGATCGAGAAGGACAAGATCGGCGGCACCTGCCTGCACCGGGGGTGCATCCCCACCAAGACCCTCCTGCACTCGGCGGAAGTGGCCGACGAGACCCGGGAGAGCGCGGCGTTCGGCGTCCGGGCCCGTTTCGAGGGCATCGACATGAACGGCGTCCACGCGTTCAAGGACAAGATCGTCAACCGCGCCTGGAAGGGCGTGCAGGGCCTGCTCAAGAGCAAGGGCATCACGATCGTCGAGGGTGAGGGCCGCCTGGTGGGCCCGAACCGCGTGGCCGTCGGCTCGGAGGTCTACGAGGGCCGCAACATCGTGCTGGCCACCGGCTCGGCGCCCCGGACGCTGCCCGGCCTGGAGATCGACGGCGAGCGGGTCATCACCAGCGAGCACGCCCTCAAGCTGGACCGCGTTCCGAGCTCGGTGGTCGTCCTGGGCGGCGGCGTCATCGGCGTGGAGTTCGCCAGCGTCTGGCGTTCCTTCGGCGCCGAGGTGACGATCGTCGAGGCACTGCCGCATCTGCTGCCCCTGGAGGAGGAGTCCAGCTCCAAGCTGCTGGAGCGGGCCTTCCGCCGCCGCGGCATCAAGCAGGAGCTGGGCGTCTTCTTCGAGAGCGTCAAGACGACCGACACCGGCGTGGTCGTCACGCTCGCCGGCGGCAAGACCCTCGACGCCGAGCTGCTGCTCGTCGCCGTCGGCCGCGGCGCCGTCTCCTCCGGCATGGGCTTCGAGGAGGCCGGGATCGCGATCGAGCGCGGCACCGTCGTGGTGAACGAGTACTGCCAGACCAGTGTCCCGGGCGTCTACGCGGTGGGCGACCTGATCCCCACCCTGCAGCTCGCCCACGCCGGTTTCGCCGAGGGCATCCTGGTGGCCGAGCACATCGCCGGGCTGAACCCGGTGCCGATCGACTACGACGGCGTGCCGCGGATCACCTACTCCGACCCCGAGGTCGCCTCGGTCGGCATCACCTCCGCCCAGGCCCGGGAGCGCGGCCACGAGATCGTGGAGTTCACCTACGACCTGGCGGGCAACCCCAAGAGCCAGATCCTGCAGACGCAGGGCGCGGTCAAGGTCATCAGCGAGAAGGACGGCCCGGTGCTCGGCGTGCACATGGTCGGCCGCCGCGTCGGCGAGCTGGTGACCGAGGGTCAGCTGATCTACAACTGGGAGGCCCTGCCCTCCGAGGTCGCGCAGCTGATCCACGCCCATCCCACCCAGTCCGAGGCCGTCGGCGAGGCCATGCTGGCCCTGGCCGGCAAGCCGCTGCACGTCCACAACTAACCACCGGCCCTCACTCGGAAAGCACGAGAGAAGACACCAATGCCGAAGTCCGTACAGATGCCCCAGCTCGGCGAGAGCGTCACCGAGGGCACCGTCACCCGCTGGCTGAAGAAGGAAGGCGAGCGCGTCGAGGCCGACGAGCCGCTCCTCGAAGTCTCGACCGACAAGGTCGACACCGAGATCCCCTCCCCGGCGTCGGGCGTCCTCACCAAGATCGTCGTCGGTGAGGACGAGACCGTCGAGGTCGGCGCCGAACTGGCGATCATCGACGAGGGCGGCACGGCCGCCGCGGCCCCGGCCCAGGAGGCCGCCCCGGCCGCCGAGCCGGAGCCGCAGCCCGAGCCCGAGCCCGAGCCCGAGCCGGCCCAGCCGATCTCGTCGATCCCGCAGCCCGCCCCGCAGGCGCCCGCCCCGGCCCCGCAGCCGCAGGTCCAGGCTCCCGCCCCGGCCCCGGCCCCCGTGCCGCAGGCCCCGGCTCCGCAGCAGGCGCCCGCCCCGCAGCAGCAGGCCCCGCAGGCTCCGGCCGGCGAGAGCCCGTACGTCACGCCGCTGGTGCGCAAGCTCGCCAGCGAGCACAACGTCGACCTGGAGACGCTGAACGGCACCGGCGTCGGCGGCCGCATCCGCAAGCAGGACGTCCTGGAGGCCGCCCGCAACCAGCGTGAGCAGGTCCAGGCTCCCGCCCAGCAGGCCGCCGCCCCGCAGGCGCAGCAGGCCCCGCAGGCCGCCGCCCCGGCTCCCGAGCCGGTCGCGGTGGACACCACGCTGCGCGGCCGTACCGAGAAGATGTCGCGGCTGCGTCAGACCATCGCCAAGCGCATGGTGGAGTCGCTGCAGGTCTCGGCCCAGCTCACCACCGTGGTCGAGGTCGACGTCACCAAGATCGCGCGGCTGCGTGACCAGGCGAAGGCCGAGTTCCAGCGGCGCGAGGGCGTCAAGCTGTCGTTCATGCCGTTCTTCGCCCTCGCCACCATCGAGGCGCTCAAGCAGCACCCGAAGCTGAACGCCACGATCAACAGCGAGACCAACGAGGTCACCTACTTCGACGCCGAGCACCTGGCCTTCGCGACCGACACCGAGCGCGGCCTGATCGTCCCGGTGATCAAGGACGCCGGTGACCTCAACATCGCGGGCCTGGCCCGCAAGATCGCCGACCTGGCCGAGCGCACCCGCACCAACAAGGTGAGCCCGGACGAGCTGACCGGCGGCACGTTCACGCTGACCAACACCGGCAGCCGCGGCGCGCTGTTCGACACGCCGATCCTCAACCAGCCGCAGGTCGGCATGCTGGGCACCGGCGCGGTCGTCAAGCGCCCGGTCGTCGTGGACACCCCCGAGGGCGAGGTCATCGCCGTCCGCTCGATGGTGTACCTCGCGCTCAGCTACGACCACCGCCTGGTCGACGGCGCCGACGCCGCCCGCTTCCTGACGACGATCAAGCGTCGCCTGGAGGAGGGCCGCTTCGAGAACCAGCTGGGCCTGAACGCCTAGTCACTCCGGTTCCCCGTTCCGGGCCGGTCCGCGTCACGCGGGTCGGCCCGGTCCGTTTCTCCCGGGACCCTGGCGGCCCGGGTTCCGGTACGGCCACGCCCGGCTGCCCGGGAATCCCCGGTCGCCACCACGGCGCCGCGTGCCCGCCGTCCCGGTTTCCGGTACGGCCGCGCCCGGGTGAATCCGGCGGCCTCCGCCTTCCGAAGACCGGAGGGGAGGTCGATTACATTGGACGATATGACGATCATCGTGACCGGCTCGTCGGGCCTGCTGGGATCCGCCCTGGTCCGGTCCCTGCGGGCCGACGGCACACGGGTGGTCAGGCTCGTACGGCGGGCGCCGCAGGGCCCGGACGAGGCGTTCTGGGACCCGGCGGAGGGGACTCTCGACCCGGCCGTGCTGGAGGGCGCCCGCGCCGTGGTCCACCTCGCCGGGGCGGGCATCGGCGACCGGCGCTGGAACGAGGAGTACAAGCGCGAGATCGTCCGCAGCCGGGTGGAGGGGACCGCGACCGTCGCCAGGGCCCTGGCGGAGCTGCCGGCCGGGCCGGCGCTGCTGTCTGCCTCGGCGACCGGCTTCTACGGCGACACCGGCGACCGCGAGGTGGATGAGACGTCCCCGGCGGGCTCCGGCTTCCTCGCCCGGGACGTGGTGGTGCCCTGGGAGGCCGCGACCCGGCCCGCCACAGAGGCGGGCGTCCGGGTGGCGCTGCTGCGCACCGGGCTGGTGCTGAGCCGCGACGGTGGCCTGCTGGCCAGGATCCTGCCCCTCTTCCGGGCCGGGACGGGCGCCCCGCTGGGGTCGGGCCGGCAGTACATGTCGTGGATCTCCCTCGACGACTGGGTGGGGGCCGTGCGGTACATTCTGAACGACCCGGAGATGTCGGGGCCGGTCAACCTCACCGCGCCGGAACCGGTGACCAACGAGCGGTTCACCAGGGCGCTCGGGCGGGCCGTGCACCGGCCGACGATGCCGGTGGCCGTACCCGGCTTCATGTTGCGCGCGGTCCTCGGCGAGTTCGCCGAGGAGGGCGTGCTGATCGGCCAGCGGGTGCTGCCGCGGCGGCTGCTGGAGGCTGGGCACTCGTTCCGGCATATCCGTCTCGACGACGCACTCGCCGCCGTACTCTAGGGTCCGTTTCCGCCGAAGTCACCGGGAGATCAACATATGGGCAGGTCCGGGCAGTCGCACATCCTCGCCATCGGGGGCGGCTCCTTCCGCCAGACCGAGCGTCACGGGTTCATCGAGGCGAGCCCGCTGCTGCGCTACGCCCTCGACCTGACCGGGCAGGACCGCCCCCGGCTGGGCCTGCTGGCCACCGCCACGGGTGACGACGCCGACTGGCTGCTGAAGATGTACGGCGCGTTCCGCGACTGGGACGTCGAGGTCAGCCACCTGACCGTGTTCCCGATGCCCAACGTCGCCGACCCGCGCGAGTGGATCCTCAGCCAGGACGTCATCTACGTCAGCGGCGGCAGCGTGGCCAACCTCGCGGCGCTGTGGCGGCTGCACGGCCTGGACGACGCGTTCGCCGAGGCGTGGCGGGCGGGCGTGGTGCTGTCCGGGCAGAGCGCCGGGGCGCTGTGCTGGCACGTGGGCGGCAACACCGACTCCTTCGGCCCCGAGCTCCGGGTGTGGGCCGACGGCCTGGGGCTGCTCCCCTACTCCTGCGGCGTGCACTACGACTCCGACCCGCAGCGCCGCGAACTGCTGCACGGGTCGGTGGCCTCGGGCGAGCTGCCGGGCGGCTACGCCGCCGATGAGGGCGTCGGGCTGCACTACGTCGGCACCGAGTTCATCCAGGCCGTCACCGTCTCCCCGAAGGGCTACGCCTACCGGGTCGAGCACGACGGCGCCGGAGGGGTCAAAGAGCTCCGCATAGAGCCCCGGCTTCTCACCGCATGAGCGGGGCCGGGTCAACTACTCTTGGTACGTGAGTGACCTGGCGATAGTCCGTCTCGGTGTCGACTTCCCCTACGAACAGGCTTGGGATCTTCAGCGGCGGCTCCACGCCCGCCGGGTGGCCGGTGAGATCCCCGACACCTGCCTGCTGCTCGAACACGCGCCGGTCTACACGGCCGGCAAGCGCACCGCCCCCGGCGAACGGCCCACGGACGGCACCCCGGTCATCGACGTCGACCGGGGCGGCCGGATCACCTGGCACGGTCCCGGCCAGCTCGTCGGCTACCCCATCGTCAAGCTCGGCGGGCCGCTCGACGTGGCCTCCTACGTCCGGCTGCTGGAGGAGACCCTGCTCGGCGTCTGCGCCGACTTCGGGGTGCCCGCCGTACAGGTGCCGGGGCGCAGCGGCGTCTGGGTGGCCGGCGACCCCTCGCACGGCCTGCCGGACCGCCGGGTCGGCGCGGTGGGCATCCGGGTGTCGCGGGGCGTGACGATGCACGGGTTCTCGCTCGACTGCGCCAACGACCCGAGCTGGTACAACCGGATCGTCCCATGCGGGATCAGCGACGCCGGGGTGTCCTCGCTGTCGGCCGAGACCGGCCGCCGGATCGTGGTGGACGAGGTCACGCCGTACGCCGAGAAGCGCCTGGCCGAGGCGCTCGGCGCGCGGGCCTTCGAGCTGTTCGAGGAGGACCTCTTCCGCCCCTAGGCGCGCCGGTGGGGCGGCCCGGGAGGCGGGGCCGGGGAACCTCGGGCCGGGAGCGGGGTCCGAGGGCCCGATCCGCCGCGCGGGGCGGGCGGCGCGCCGCAGGTCGCCACGGGGTACCGGGTGCGTCCGCTGTCCGCCGGGGACATAAGCTGAATGGCGTGACCGTTGCTCCTGAAGGCCGAAAGCTCCTCCGCCTGGAGGTTCGCAACAGCCAGACCCCCATCGAGCGCAAGCCCCCGTGGATCAAGACCCGGCTGAAGACGGGCCCTGAGTACACCGAGCTGAAGTCGCTGGTGAAACGCGAGGGTCTGCACACGGTTTGCGAAGAGGCCGGCTGTCCTAACATCTACGAGTGCTGGGAGGACCGCGAGGCCACGTTCCTCATCGGCGGCGACCAGTGCACCCGGCGCTGTGACTTCTGCCAGATCGACACCGGAAAGCCCGCCGAGTACGACACCGACGAGCCGCGCAGGGTCGCCGAGTCGGTCCGGCAGATGGGCCTGCGCTACGCCACCGTGACCGGCGTCGCCCGCGACGACCTGCCCGACGGCGGCGCGTGGCTGTACGCCGAGACCGCCCGGCAGATCCACGCGACGGTGCCCGGCTGCGGCGTCGAGCTGCTGGTGCCCGACTTCAACGGCGACCAGGCCCAGCTGGAGGAGGTCTTCTCCGCCCGGCCCGAGGTGTTCGCCCACAACATCGAGACCGTGCCGCGGATCTTCAAGCGCATCCGCCCCGCGTTCCGCTACGAGCGGTCCCTGGAAGTGATCACCAAGGCCCGGCGGGCCGGTCTGGTGACCAAGTCCAACCTGATCCTCGGCATGGGCGAGGAGCGCGAGGAGGTCCTGCAGGCCATGCGCGACCTCCACGAGGCCGGGTGCGACCTGCTGACCGTCACCCAGTACCTCCGCCCCACCCCGCGCCACCACCCGGTGGACCGCTGGGTGAAGCCGGAGGAGTTCGTCGAGCTGCAGAAGGAGGCCGAGGCCATCGGCTTCGCCGGGGTCCTGTCCGGCCCGCTGGTCCGCTCCTCCTACCGCGCCGGCCGTCTGTACCAGCAGGCCATCGAGGCCCGCCAGAACGCCTGAGGCCGCCGTACGGCCCGCCGTACGGCTCCCGGCCGCGCCCGCCGTGTGCCCGCGTCACCGTGTACCCGCGGCGGCGCGGGCGGGGGCTGGGCGGGGGCCGGGCCGGTCGGCCATCAGGTCACGTTTTCATCTCTTGCCCACTCGATTTGTATCCTTCATAACTATGGCGAAGAAGCCCGAAGACCAAGAGCGCCCGGGGCGCGTCAAGCAGCTCCGCATGATCGCTCAGATCATCAAGCAGGCCAACCCCAAGGGGATGCCGATCGTCTACGCGTCGGCGCTCGGCACGCTTGTGCTGTTCGTCGTGCTCGGTCTGGTCACGGGCTGGTTCTGGTACCTCCTCCTCATCGGGGTGATGGCGGCCCTCATCGTCGGGCTGGTCGTCTTCGGCCAGCTCGCCCAGCGGGCCCAGTACTCCATGCTGCAGGGCCAGCCGGGCGCCGCCGCGGCGATCCTGCAGAGCATGCGCGGCAACTGGGAGGTGACCCCGGCCGTCGCGGTCAACCGCGACCAGGACATCGTGCACCGCGTGGTCGGCTACCCCGGCATCGTCCTGGTCTCCGAGGGGCCGGGCTCGCGGGTGCAGCGGATGCTCGTCGCGGAGAAGAAGCGCGTCCAGCGGGTCGCGCTCGACGTCCCGGTCTACGACATCCAGTCCGGTGACGGCGAGGGGCAGATCCCGATCGGCAAGCTGCAGCGGCACCTGATGAAGCTGCCGCGCAACCTCAAGAAGCCCGCCGTCTACGAGGTCAACAACCGGCTGAAGGCCCTCCCGCAGACGCTGCCGATGCCCAAGGGCCCGCTGCCGCGCGGCGGCCGGATGCCCCGCCCGAAGATGCGCTGACGGGCCGGCCCGCCGATGGACCTCGCAGGGGTGGCACGGCGCCGGGTGGACGCCGCCGGCACCTCCCGGGCCAACCGCGGCTGGTGGGACTCCGCCGCCGACGACTACCAGGCCGAGCACGGCGGGTTCCTGCGCGACGCGGGCTTCGTCTGGTGTCCGGAGGGCCTGGACGAGGCCGACGCGCGCCTGCTGGGCGACGTCGAGGGCAAGGACGTCCTGGAGATCGGCTGCGGAGCCGGGCAGTGCGGCCGGTGGCTGGCCGCGCGGGGCGCCAGGGTCGCGGCCTTCGACCTGTCCTTCCGCCAGCTCCAGCACTCCCGCCGGATCGACCTGGGCGGCGACGGCGGCGAGCCGCTGCCGGTGGTCCAGGCCGACGCCGAGGCCATGCCGTTCGCCGGGGAGTCGTTCGACCTGGCGTGCTCGGCGTACGGCGCGCTGCCGTTCGTCGCCGACGCCGGGGCGGTGCTCCGCGAGGCCCGCCGCGTGCTGCGTCCCGGTGGGCGCCTGGTCTTCTCGGTCAGCCACCCGATCCGCTGGGCCTTCCCCGACGACCCGGGCCCGCGCGGCCTGACCGCCGACCGGTCCTACTTCGACCGCTCCCCGTACGTGGAGATCGGCGACGACGGGCGGCCGTCCTACGTCGAGCACCACCGCACGCTGGCCGACTGGATCGGGCACGTCGTCGCCTCCGGGCTGGTCCTGGAGGGGCTGGTGGAGCCGGAGTGGCCGGACGGCCACGAGCGCGAGTGGGGCGGCTGGAGCCCGCTGCGCGGCCGCCACCTGCCGGGCACCGCGATCTTCAGCTGCGCCCGGCCCGCCTGACCGCCGCGCCGTACCCTTTCGGCGCCGCGGAGCTCAGATGCGCACGACCACGGTGCCGGCCGCGCGGTCGTGCAGGCCGCGCTGGTCGCGGTCCCAGATCATGGCCGGTACGGCCAGGCAGAGCAGCACGGTCCGCACCACCACGGAGAGGAAGGGCGGCCGTCCGCCGCCGAGCGCGGCGACCCGGATGCCGAGCAGGCGCATGCCGAGGGTCATGCCGATCGTGCCGACCAGCAGGATGTACTCGGCCGCCAGGACCAGGAGCGGGATCCAGCTTCCCTGGGTGGGGTCGATCCGCAGCAGCCCCTGGGTGATGGCCCAGGCGCAGATCAGCCAGTCGATCACCAGTGCGCCGAGCCTGCGGCCGAACCCCGCGACCGATCCGCTGCCGTGCTCGGGCAGGCCGAGCCGTTCCCCCGGGCGACCGAGGTCGACTCCTGCCGATCGGACGCCGCCGAGCCACGTCTGGGTCCAGCGGGGTTGCCTGCTGCTCATGCCCCAAAGGTATCCGCCCGCGCCGCCGCCCCCGAATCCGCCCGCGCCGGTCACCGGGACCGTACGGGCGAGGACGGACGAGAGTCGGCGACGGGACGTGAAACTCCGGCAAAAGTCGATGTATCAGCGCAACCGGGCGTGTCCGGGCGGCTACCGTGGACGGAGGTCGTGCTTAACATGAGTGAAACAGTCGAGACACGGAGTGGTAACGGCGCAGTCCTACGTTCGGCACTGTCAGCCCGTGTCCCTTGGGAGGTTCGCGTGTTCAACTCCGCCGACGACGTCCTGAATTTCATCAGGGACGAAGGCGTGCAGTTCGTCGACGTCAGGTTCACCGACCTGCCGGGGACGACGCATCACTTCACCTTCCCCGCGGAGAACTTCGGGGCCAGCGTCTTCACCGACGGTCTGATGTTCGACGGCTCGTCCATCCGCGGCTTCCAGGCCATCCACGAGTCGGACATGCTGCTGCTGCCCGACCCGTCCACCGCGGTCCTGGACCCCTTCCGGCAGCACAAGACGCTCAACATCAA
Source organism: Streptosporangium sandarakinum (assembly GCF_050942225.1). Taxonomy (NCBI): domain Bacteria; kingdom Bacillati; phylum Actinomycetota; class Actinomycetes; order Streptosporangiales; family Streptosporangiaceae; genus Streptosporangium; species Streptosporangium sandarakinum. The sequence goes on along the minus strand of NZ_CP192034.1, from coordinate 2,416,461 downwards.
CTTCTTCGTGCACGACCCGCTGACGGGTGAGGCCTACAGCCGCGACCCGCGCAACGTGGCCCGCAAGGCGGAGGAGTATCTCAAGGGCACCGGCATCGCCGACACGGTCTACTTCGGCCCCGAGGCCGAGTTCTACATCTTCGACGACGTGCGGTTCGAGACCAGCGCCCACTCGAGCTTCTACCACATCGACTCCATCGAGGGCGCCTGGAACACCGGCAAGGCCCAGGACGGCGGCAACCTCGGCTACAAGCCGCGCTTCAAGGGCGGCTACTTCCCGGTGCCGCCGATGGACCACTTCACCGACCTGCGCTCGGAGATGGTGCGCCGCCTCATCGACGCCGGCGTCGAGGTGGAGATGCAGCACCACGAGGTCGGCACCGCCGGCCAGGCGGAGATCGACTTCCGCTTCAACACGCTGCTCAAGTCCGCCGACACGATGATGCTGTACAAGTACATCGTCAAGAGCACGGCGCAGGAGTACGGCCACACGGTCACGTTCATGCCCAAGCCGATCTTCGGGGACAACGGCTCCGGCATGCACTGCCACCAGTCGCTGTGGAAGGACGGCGAGCCGCTGTTCTACGACGAGGTGGGCTACGCCGGCCTGTCGGACACCGCCCGCTACTACATCGGCGGCCTGCTCAAGCACGCCCCGTCGCTGCTGGCCTTCACCAACCCGACGATCAACTCCTACCACCGCCTGGTCCCGGGCTACGAGGCGCCGGTCAACCTGGTCTACTCCCAGCGCAACCGCTCGGCGTGCATCCGCATCCCGATCACCGGGTCCAACCCCAAGGCCAAGCGCATCGAGTTCCGCGTGCCGGACCCGTCCTGCAACCCGTACTTCGCCTTCGCCGCCCAGCTCATGGCCGGCATCGACGGCATCCGCAACAAGATCGAGCCGCCCGAGCCGGTCGACAAGGACCTGTACGAGCTTCCGCCGGAGGAGGCCCGTGACATCCCGCAGGTGCCGGGCTCGCTGCCGGAGGTGCTGGCCGCGCTGGAGGCCGACCACGAGTACCTGCTGGAGGGTGGCGTGTTCACGCCGGACCTGATCGAGACCTGGATCTCCTACAAGCGTGAGAACGAGATCGACCCGCTGCGCCTGCGCCCGCACCCGCACGAGTTCGAGCTGTACTACGACGTCTGATCGGTCACCGCGCGGCCGGCCTCGCGAGGAGTGACGCGAGGCGGCGCCGCGAGGTCGTGGAATCGAAGAGCCCGTGGGAAGGCCGTGCGCCTTGCCACGGGCTCTTCGTTTGCTCCTCCGCTCCCGCCGATCCTCTCCCCTCCTCCTGACGGCTCCTCCCCTCCTCCTGATGGCTCCTCCCCTCCTCCTGATGGGCTCCTCCCCGCCCCCGATGGCTCCTCCCCCGGTTCGGGCGGGCCGGCGGAAGGGACGATCGAGCGCGACCGGCGAGTGGATTAGGCAGAATTGACCTGACTTGCGCCGAGGAGCGGGGGTGAGCGGGATGGCGCGGATCTCGCGGAACGACCCGGGCGACCGGGCCGCGGTGGACACGGCGCGGCCCGGAGGCGGCACCGGACGCCGCGATCCGGCGGCCTCGGCGGACCCGACGGCCGCAGGCGACCCGGACCGGCGCCGCAGGCGGGCGGTCGCGGCCGTGCTCGCCGGGGTCCTGGTGCTCACCAGCGGTTCCGCGCCGCTCCTGCCGGCCGCCCTGAACCGGGTGACGTCCATCGCCTTCTCGATCGAGGCCGGAGGCCACCGGCCGGGCTGGTCCGGCGGGTCGATCCCCTACTCCTGGGGCGGCGGCCACGACGCCGCACCCGGCCCCTCCTACGGCACCTGCCAGGGCTACACCGGCCGGATCCGGCCCTGCCCGGCCACCACGACCCTGGGCCTCGACTGCTCCGGGCTGGCCAGGTGGGTCTACCACCTGGCCTACGGCCGCGACGTCCTGGGGCCGGGCAACACCGACGACCACGTCAGACGGCTCACCCGGGTGCCGGCCGACCAGGCCCGCCCCGGCGACCTGGTGTTCTACGGCAAGGTCGGCAAGCGTACGGTGAAGACGCACCACGTCGGCATCTACGTCGGCGGGGGTGAGATGGTGAACGCGCTGCGGACCGGCACCGAGGTTCGGATCGACCCGGTCACCGCCGTCAAGGGGCTCGCCGGCTACTTCCGATACCTGCCCCCCTTGGGGCCCGAGGCGACCCCTCGGATCGGCGCCGTGGACCGTCCCGCCCTCCGTGACCGTCCGGGCGCCTTCCCGCTACGGTGAGGATCCGCGAAGATGATCTCAGGAGTCCCCATGCGCCTCGGCGTCATGTTCGACCGCGACCTCCCCCCGGAGACGCTCGTCCCCTTCTGCCGCCACCTCGACGCCACGGAGGTGGACGACGTCTGGGTGGTCGAGGACCTCGGCTGGACGGGGGCCGTCTCCTCGGCCGCCACCGCGCTCGCCGTGACCGGGCGGATCCGGGTCGGCATCGGGATCACCCCGGCTCCGCTGCGCAACCCGGTCCTGCTGGCCATGGAGCTGGGCAACCTGGCGCGCATGCATCCGAACCGGCTCGCCGCCGGGATCGGCCACGGCGTCCAGGACTGGATGCGGCGGGCGGGCGCGGCCGTGCCCTCGCCGCTGGCGCTGCTGGAGGAGACCGTCCTGGCGGTCCGGGCGCTGCTGCGCGGCGAGACGGTCACCACGCGGGGCCGGGCCGTACGGCTCGACGGGATGCGGCTGGTGCATCCGCCGGCCGTGCCGCCGCCGGTGCTCGCCGGGGTGATGGGACCGCGCTCACTGGAGCTGTCCGGGCGGGTGGCGCAGGGGACGATCCTGCCGGAGGGGTTCGGCCCCGAGCGGATCGCCGGAGCCCGTGAGCTGATCGGCGCCGGCGGGCAGGCCGCCGGTGACGGCCCGGACGGCGAGCACGGCTCGGACGGCGGTGACCGCCCGGACGGCGGCCACGAGGTGGCGGTGTTCACCCACCTGTACGTCGGCGACGACCCCGCGCGGGTCCGCGAGGCCGTCCGGCCCTCCGCCGAGGAAACGGCGTCGTTCCTGGGCATCGCCCCGGACGAGGCGCCGATGGCCGCGGGCACGGCCGAGGAGGCCGCCGAGCACGTCAGGGCGCTGTGGGCCGCGGGGGCCGGCACGGTGGTGCTCCGCCCGATCGGCGACGACCCTCTGGTCCACGTGGACCGGATCCTGGCGGCGCTGCGGGGCCGCTGACCCGCCCGGCGCGGAGACACCACGACGGCTGGCCCGCCCGGCGCGGAGACACCACGACGGCTGGCCCGCCCGGCGCGGAGACACCACGACGGCTGGCCCGTCCGGCGCGGAGACACCACGGGGACGGCCGCCGGAACCGCGGGGAACCGTCTCGGGCCGCCGCTGCCGTACCGGCCCTATCCGGAGCGGCGGCCGCGCCTGCCTGGCCGCCGTGGCCGTACCGGCCCTATCCGGAACGGCGGTCGCGCAGGCCGGTCAGGCGGCGCAGGACGTCCCACCAGAAGGACGCGCCGAACAGCAGGGCGACCACGGTGATCAGGTATCCGGGCCAGTGGCCGGGGCTGATCAGCCGGTCCCACCACGAGGCGCCGTTCCAGTTGAAGGAGGGGTCGCGCTCGCCGTCCGGGGGGATCGTCACGCTCACCAGGGAGTGGTCGAAGATCTTGACCAGCGCCGGCGAGCTGAACGCCTCGGTCACGCAGTCGTACGGCTCGGCGGTGCCGGACACGGCGCACTTCTCCCGCAGCGCCGCGAGGCCCTCGCCGCCGCCTCCGGCGATGGCGGCCACCCCCGCCCGGTAGGCGTTGTCGCGCAGCAGGGTCTTGCCGTACTCCAGGGAGTCCATGCCGAACACCAGCGTCAGCGCCAGCGCGAGGACGAAGATCACCCACTTGACGTAGCGGCGGTACAGCCCGGACAGCCGTTCCATCTCGCCGTCGAACCAGTTCTCCACGCCCTTGCGGAACCGGCCGAGGTCGCGCTGGGCGCTCTCCCAGACGCCCCGCAGGTGGCCGGCCAGCGGGCTGCCGATGGCCTCCAGCTTGGCGAGCAGGCCCTCGACCCCGCCCTCCTCGGCGGCGACCAGCTCCATCACCGCCCCGGAGAACCGCTCGGGCGGGATGTCGGAGATGCTGGTCCGCGCGCCCTTGGGGTGGTCGATCTCGCGCAACCGCTCGTACAGGCGCTCGGTCATGTCCACCCGCGGGGCGGGCCCGGAGTCGGCGGCGGACACGGGATCACCGGTGGACGCGGGAACGCCGGCGGACACGGCGTCCGCGGCGGGCGCCGTCCCCGCGGGCGCGGCACCGGTGGCGGGCGCTGGATCGGCGGGCGCGGCACCGGTGGCGGACGCTGGATCGGCGGGCGCGAGGTCGACGGGGTCGGGGTCGGCGGGCGTGGGCCCGGAGACGGACACGGCGTCGGGCGCGACGCCGGCGGGCACCGGCTCGACGACCGGTGGCGCGGGCTCCGCCTCGTGGCGGGGGCGCGGGTCGGCGCCGGAGAACGGCAACCGGGCGAAGACGTCCGTCACCTTCGCCGGAACCCATGACCGGCCGTCCCCCCGGCCGCCGTCCAGGGTGTCGCGGAGGTAGGCCCACAGGAACTTGCTACGGATGCCGAACAGCCGGACGAGGGCCTCGTTGGCTCCGCTCACCATGAGCGAGAGGAACAGGAAGGCAAGCACCAGGCCGATGGCCAGGTCGATGTACACCGATATCAATGTGGATCACCCGCACCGTTGATACACGTCCGTCCCACGGGGCGCAATGGGATCGGCGAAAGAGACGGGGACGACCGGGAGCGGCCACAACGAACCCTCGCCCCGGGACACCACCCCGGGACGGCCCGCGGGCCCGATGTCCGGCGGCGTCGGTCAGTCCTCGTAGAAAGCCCGTTCCATGACGCGCCGGGCGCGGCGGGTGACGCGGCGGTAGTCCTCCACGAAGTCCTCGGTGCCGTCCGGCGGGTAGCCCAGGGCCTGGGAGATGAGCGCGCGCTCGCGGACGTCCACCGGGATGGAGTCGGCGGCCCTGCCCCTGACCAGGACGATGGCGTTGCGGACGCGCGAGGCGAACCGCCACGCCTCGGCGAGCGCGGCCTCGTCGTCGGACGGCAGCAGGTCCTCGGCGACGGCGGCGCGCAGCGCCTCCAGGGTGCGGGTGGTCCGCAGCGACGGCAGCCGCCCGGCGTGACGGAGCTGGAGGAGCTGGGCCACCCACTCCACGTCGGACAGCCCGCCCGGGCCGAGCTTGGTGTGCAGGGCCGGGTCGGCGCCGCGCGGCAGCCGCTCGGCCTCCATACGAGCCTTGAGTCTGCGGATCTCCCGCACGGCGGTGTCGGGGATGCCGTCGGCCGGGTAGCGCAGCGGGTCGGCCAGCTCCAGGAAGGCGGTGCCGAGCGAGGCGTCGCCGGCCGAGAGCCTGGCCCGTAGCAGCGCCTGCGACTCCCACGGCGACGACCAGCGCCGGTAGTAGGCGGCGTAGGAGGCGAGGGTGCGCACCAGCGGCCCCTGACGGCCCTCGGGGCGCAGGTCGGGGTCGATGAGCAGCGGCGGGTCGGGGGCGGGCAGCGCCAGCAGGCGCCGCAGCTCGTTGGCCACCGCGTGGGCGCCGGCGGTGGCTTCCCGCTCGGCGACGCCCTCCAGGGGCGAATGGACGAACATCACGTCCGCGTCGCTGCCGTAGGAGGGCTCGGCACCGCCGAGACGGCCCATGGCGATCACCGCGAACCTCGTGCCCAGCGGGGCACGCCGTTCCATCTCGACCTTGTCGATCGCGGCGTCCAGTGCGGCCTGGAGGGTGGCGTCGTTCAGCGCCGACAGCGCCTGGCCGACCCGTTCGACGTCGAGGTGCCCGGTGAGGTCGGCGACGGCCGTACGGAACAGCTCGCGGCGGCGCAGGCCGCGCACCGCGGCGACCGCGTTCTCGGCCGTCGTCTGGCGGCCCGCCGTGACCCGCGCCTCGCTCAGCAGCGCCTCCGGGAGGCGGGGGGCCAGTTCGGTGTCCGAGCCGAGCATCGCCACCGCCTCGGGGGCGTTCAGCAGCAGCCCGGTGGCGTAGCGGCTGGTGCCCAGCAGCCGGGCGAGCCGCTCGGCCACCGCAGTCTCGTCGCGCAGCAGCCGCAGGTACCACGGGGTGGTGCCGAGTTCGTCGGAGACCCGCCGGAAGCCCAGCAGCCCGGCGTCGGGGTCGGGGGCGTCGGCGAACCAGCCGAGCATGACCGGCAGCAGGGTCCGCTGGATCGCCGCGCGACGGGAGACGCCGCTGGTGAGGGCGCTGATGTGGCGCAGCGCCCCGGCGGGGTCGGTGTAGCCGAGCGCCTCCAGCCTCGCCTGGGCCGCGGTGGCCGACAGCCGCGTCTCGGACTCGGGCAGCCGGGCCACGGCCAGCAGCAGCGGCCGGTAGAACAGCTTCTCGTGCAGCCGCCGGGCCTCCATGGCGTGCCGCCGCCAGCGGGCGGTGAACGCCTCCACCGGGTCACCGGCCATGCCCAGCGCCCGGCCCAGCCGCCGCAGGTCGGCGGGGTCGGCGGGCACGACGTGGGTACGGCGCAGCCGGTGGAGCTGGAGCAGGTGCTCGACCCGGCGCAGGAACGCGTACGCCTCGGCGAGGGTCCTGGCGTCGTCGCGGCCGACGTAGCCGCCGCGGGACAGGGCGGCGAGCGCGGGGAGCGTGGCGCGGCGGCGCAGCAGCGGGTCCAGGCGGCCGTGGACGAGCTGGAGGAGCTGGACGGCGAACTCGATGTCGCGCAGGCCCCCGGGTCCCAGTTTGAGCTGGCGTTCGGCGGCCTCGCCGGTGTCCCTGCGGACGTGGTCCTCGACGCGGCGGCGCATGGCCTGCACGTCCTCGACGAACTTCTCGCGGGTGGCGGCCTGCCAGACCATCTCGTTCGCCGCCTCGACGTACCGCTCGCCGAGCTCGGTGTCGCCGGCGACCGGGCGGGCCTTCAGCAGCGCCTGGAACTCCCAGGTCTTGGCCCAGCGCCGGTAGTAGGCCAGGTGGCTGGCGAGGGTGCGGACCAGCGGTCCGGCCTTGCCCTCGGGGCGCAGCGCGGCGTCCACCTCCCACAGCGCGCCCTCGGGGGTGGTGGCCGAGCAGGCCCGCATCATGCCCTGGGCCAGGCGGGTGGCGTGCCGGACCGCCTCGGTCTCGTCGCCGCCCTCCTCGGCCGGTTCGGCGACGAAGACGACGTCGACGTCGCTGATGTAGTTCAGCTCGCGGGCCCCGCACTTGCCCATCCCGATGACGGCCAGCCGTACCGCTTCGGAGCCGGGGTGCTCGGCCCGCGCGACGGCGAGGCCCGCCTCCAGCGCGGCCCCGGCCAGGTCGGACAGCTCGGAGGTGACCTCCGCGAGGGAGGCGGCGCCGGTGACGTCGCGGGCGGCCAGGTGGAGCAGCCGGCCGCGGTAGGCGGCGCGCAGCGCCGACAGCGTCTCGGTGCCGTGTCCGGCCGCGCGGGGCCGGGGGTCGCCGGGGTCGGCGCCGACCGCGCGCAGCAGCCCGGCCCGCAGGTCCCGGGAGGCGGGGCGCCGTACGGCCCGCTCGCCGGCGAGGAGGGCGACGTGCTCGGGGTGCCTGACCAGGTGGTCGCCGAGGGCGGCGCTGACGCCGAGGACGCCGAGCAGCCTCGCGCGCAGGCCCGGGTCGGCGCGGAGCGCGCCGAGGAGGCCGGGGGCGGCGGGACCGCTCGGGTCCCCGGAGCCGCTCGGGTATCCGAGACCGCCGGAGTCTCCGGGGCCGCCGGGGTCCCGCTCGACGAGCCGGGTGAGGGAGGTGAGGGCCAGGTCGGGGTCGGCCGTGCCGACCAGGGCGTCGAGCAGGTCCAGGTCACCGGCCGCCTCGGGTCCCAGCTCACCGAGCAGCCGCTCGGCCCTGGCTCCGTCGGCGAAGCCGAGCCGGGCCAGCCGCCCGGCGGTCGTCTGCATGCGTGGCACGGTCCCCACCGGCCCTCCGTCGTCTCACGGTCACAAGTCGTCTTCACGATCACGAGCCGTCTCACGGTCACGAGTCGTCTCATGGTCACGAGCAGTTTTCACGGTCACGAGTCGTTTCACGGTCACGAGTCGTCTCATGGTCACGAGCAGTCTTCACGGTCACGAGCGCGGATGACGCCCCGATGGTCCGCCCCGGCGGCCGGAGACGCACGGCGGTGACCTTCAGGACCTCATGACCGGATCTTACGGCGCAGCGCCGCGAGTCCCCGATGCCGCTTTTCGGGGGATCGTGATGACCGGACGGTGACCGGGGTGGCAGACTGGCCGGAACCTGGGTTCCGAGGAGAGCGTGGTGAGCCGGTGAGCGCTGTGAGTCCCGTCTTCGGCGAGGTCGCGGTCCCCGGCGGCGCGCTGCGCGTCGCGCGGTTCGGCACCGGGCCGCGCGTGGTCGTGGCGGTGCACGGCATCACCGCCTCCCTCATGTCCTGGGGCGCCGTCGCCCGGCGACTGCCGGCCGGCTGGTCGCTCGTCGCGATGGACCTGCGGGGCCGCGGCCACAGCGCCGATCTCCCCGGCCCGTACGGCCTGCCCCACCACGCCGAGGACGTGAACCTGGTGGCCGACTCGGTGGGCGCGGCGCGGGACATCGTGCTGACCGGCCACTCGATGGGCGCCTACGTCGCCGCCCTCGCCGCGGCCGGCCGCGACTACGCGAAGGTCGTGCTGATCGACGGCGGGCTGCCGCTGCCGCAGGCCCCGGGCGCCGACCCCGACGCGGTGCTCGCCGCCACGCTCGGCCCGGCCCTCACCCGGCTGGAGCGGACTTTCCCCAGCGTCGAGGCGTACGTGGACTTCTTCCGCGCCCACCCGGCCTTCGCGGGCGCCTGGCGGCCGGAGGTGGAGGAGTACGTCCGCTACGACGCGACCGGCCCGGAGGGGGCCGTGCGCTCGCGGGTCCAGGCGGAACCGGTCCGCCGGGACGGCCGGTGGCTGCTCACCGAGGGAGAGGCGATCGGCGACGCGCTGCGTGCGGCGCGGTCGCCGCTGTCGCTGCTGCGGGCGCCGCGCGGGCTGCTGGACCAGCCGGTCGGCATGCTGCCCGAGGAGGTCGCGGCCGTCTGGGCCGGGCGGCTGCCGGGGCTGCGCGACGAGGTGGTCGACGACTGCAACCACTACACGATCCTGTTCGACGACCGCTGCGCCTCGCTGGTCGCCGACCGGCTGACCCGCTGATCCGCGGGCACGGAGTCTCCCGGAACGGTCCCCGCGCCGGGGCGCCGCCGGCCGGTGGGGCGGTTCCGGCGGGGTATGGCCGCGCCCGCCTCCGGGAGCGGGCCGCCCGCGCTCTCTGAGGACGGCCGCCCGCCGCGACGGCGGCGGGCGGGTCGAGCGGCCCGGAAAACCAGACGGCCCGGAAAACCAGACGTTCCGGAGGGATCAGGCGGTCTGGAGGATCCGGCTGTACGGCGGATCAGGCGGGGGCGATCCAGGTGGCCTTGGCGGCGGCGACCAGGGTGCCGTCCACCTCGTACACGGCGCTCTCACCGAAGATCTTGCGGCCCTCGCGGCCGGTGGCGCGGGCCACCACGGAGTAGGTGCCGCCGGGGTAGACGCGGCGGTGGACCCGCGCGGTGAGGCGGCCGAGCAGGGCGAACTCGCCGGGCTTGAAATGCGCCCAGCCGGTGGCGCAGTCGAGCGCGGCCCAGACGATCGCGTCAGGGACGACGCCGTCGGTGTCGGTGACGGTCATCGGCACCCGCCAGCCGGCGGCCACCAGGCCGGTGTCGGCCACCGGGCCGGGGAAGATCCGCAGGCCGTCGCCGGGCGTGCGCAGACCGCAGGAGAAGCAGCCGGGGAAGGCGTGGGCGGTGAAGCCGGCGAAGCCGCCCTCGGCGCGGGCCGCCTCGTTGAACGGCACGAACCCCGGGGCGTCGAGCTCCTCGGCGACCGAGATGGCCTCCACCAGGAGGGTGCCGTCGTGGGTGAGGGTGGCGGTGTTGGCCAGGTGGCGCAGCTCCAGCTCGGTGTCGAGCGGGGTGGGCGCGTGCAGCGTGACCTCGACGGCCGAGTCGTGCCGGGCGCCGTGCAACGCCTCGGTGACCGTGCCCGCGATCCATCCGCCGTTCGCGGTGCCCTCCGGCCCGCGGAAACGCGCCGGAACGGTCAGCACGGTCTGCAGCTCGGCAGCCGTCGTCATGCCGCACCTCCTATTGCCTTCACGGCGATTGGTTCGTTAAGAAATCGTTTTAAACGGACCGACCGATTTTACCGGAGCCATCGCGTACCCGCCGAATCAGGGGTCCGTGACGTCCCGCCGGTCACGGGCGTTCCCGGCCGCGGGGCGGTCGGCGGGTCTCGCCGGGAGACGCGGATCGCGGCGGCACGGGAGGGCAAGGATAGGGCACCGTGCGGTACTTCCGCGGCCGGATTCCGCACTTCGGTGAGATATGCTGCCCGTCACCGTCGCCTCACCAATGCCCTGGTTTATGCAGATTCGTCCGGTGGACGGTCAGCCGGCCCCGCAGGCCGCGCCACCGATCTCCGCAGGCGGGGACGGCGCCTGTCGTGCGGCGGCACGGTGACGAACCCGGCGCGCGAGGCTGGGCCCGGCGCGAAGAAAGGGTGTCAGATGACGCACCGCGACGACGCTGAGCACGGACCGGTGAGAGCTGCCGGGGCTCAGGTGTTCGCCGCCGACGACGAGGTCGGCGAAAACCTGGCGGTGGTGGACTGGCGGGCGACCCCGCTCGGGCCGCCGGCCGAGTGGCCGCAGAGCCTGCAGACGGCGGTGAGCATCCTGCTGGCGTCCCGGTTCCCCATGTGGATGGCGTGGGGGCCGCAACTGACCTTCTTCTGCAACGCCGCCTACCGCCGCGACACCCTGGGCCGGAAGTACCCGTGGGCGCTGGGCCGGCCGGCCGACGAGGTGTGGGCGGAGATCTGGGGCGACATCGGCCCGCGGATCGACACCGTGCTGTCCACGGGGAAGGCGACCTGGGACGAGGCCCTGCTGCTGTTCCTGGAGCGGGCCGGCTACCCGGAGGAGACCTATCACACGTTCTCCTACAGCCCCCTCAGGGACGACGCCGGCACGGTGGTCGGCATGCTGTGCGTCGTCAGCGAGGACACCGATCGGGTCATCGGCGAGCGGCGGATGGCGACGCTGCGGGACCTCGGCTCCGATCCGAGTGTGGTCCGCACCGAGCAGGAGATGCTGGCCTTCGCCTGCCGCCAGCTCGGCCGCAACCTGCAGGACCTTCCGTTCACGCTGACCTACCTGCTCGACGACGGCTGCGCGCGGCTGGCGGGGACGACCGGGATCCCCGCCGGGCACCCGGTCGCCCCGGCCACCCTGCCGCTCGACGATCCGGACGGGATGTGGCCCACGGCGGCGCCGACCCGCGGGGAGCCGGTGCTCGTGGCACTCGGCGGTGACGCGTTCACCGACCTCCCGTCCGGGGACTGGACGGAACCGCCCACGCAGGCGCTGGTGGTGCCGCTGCTGCAGCAGGGCGGCACGCCGTACGGATTCCTGGTGGCCGCGCTCAACCGGTACCGGCCCCTGGACGACGCCTACCGCGGGTTCATCGAGCTGGCCGCGGGACATGTCGCGGCGGGGATCGCCAGCGCCCGCAGCTACCAGGCCCAGCAGCGGCGAGCCGAGGAGCTGGCCGAGCTGGACCGCGCGAAGACCGTCTTCTTCTCCAACATCAGCCATGAGTTCCGCACCCCCCTGACGCTGATCATGGGGCCGGTGGAGGAGCTGCGCACCCGGCTGCAGGGGGCCGACGCGCAGGTGCGCGACGAACTGGAGGCCATCCACCGCAACGGACTGCGGCTGGGCAAGCTGGTCAACACCCTCCTGGACTTCTCCCGCATCGAGGCCGGCCGGATGCGGGCCCACTACGAACCCGTCGACCTGGCCGCGGTCACCGCCGAGCTGGCCAGCCTCTTCCGCTCCGCCGTGGACAGGGCCGCCCTGGAGTTCCGGGTCGACTGCGCCCCCACGGACGAGCCGGTGTACATCGACCGCGGCATGTGGGAGAAGGTGATCCTCAACCTCCTCAGCAACGCCCTGAAGTTCACCTTCGAGGGCTCGATCGGCGTCACGGTGCGCGGGGAGGGCGACCACGCGGTGGTGACCGTCACCGACACGGGCATCGGCGTCCCGGCCGAGGAGCTGCCGCGGCTGTTCGAGCGGTTCCACCGCATCGACAACGCCCGCTCGCGGTCCAACGAGGGAAGCGGCATCGGACTGGCCCTCGTCCGGGAGCTGGTCGGCCTGCACGGCGGCACCATCGTCGCCGACAGCGCCGAGGGCGAGGGCACCCGCTTCACGATCAGCCTGCCGTTCGGCTCCGCGCACCTGCCCCCCGAGGCGGTCGGGACGGCCGCCGACTCCGCCGCCGCGGGCTCCGCCGCCGCCGCCCCCTACGTCCAGGAGGCGCTGCGCTGGCTGCCGGCGGACGACGCCGCGTTCACCGCGGACGCCGCGGAGACGCCGCCCCACGACGCCTCCGCCTCCCCCGGCGCCGGCCCGGCCGCTTCGGCGCGGGTGCTGGTCGCCGACGACAACGCCGACATGCGCGACTACCTCGTCCGTCTTCTCAAGGGCGCCGGATACCTCGTCAGCACCGCGGGCGACGGGTGGGATGCCCTGGACGCCATCCGCGCCGACGCGCCCGACCTCGTGGTCAGCGACGTGATGATGCCCCGCATGGACGGCCTGGCCCTGGTCTCGGCGCTGCGCAGCGACCCGCGCACCGCGGCCGTCCCCGTCCTGCTGCTGTCGGCGCGGGCGGGCCAGGAGGAGTCCATCGAGGGCCTCCGGGCCGGAGCCGACGACTACCTGGTCAAGCCGTTCGCCGCCGCGGAGCTGCTCGCCCGGGTGCGGGCCAACATGGAGATGGCGCGCCTGCGCCAGCACCAGGCCCGCTGGCGCACCGCCCTGGTGGACTCGCTGCAGGAGGCGTTCTTCGTCTGCGACGAGAACGGCGCCGTCGTCGAGATCAACAGCGCGTTCACCGACGTCCTCGGCTACGGCCCGGAGGACCTGCCCTACGCGCCCATCCACCCGTGGTGGCCGGACGCCGACACCGACCCGGAGGCCCACCGGCAGGTCGCCGACGCCTTCTCCGACCTTCTCGGCCGCGACAAGGGCGGCTACACCATCCCCGTCATCCACCGCGACGGGCACCGGGTGTGGGTCAGCGCCAGCTTCAACCACGCGCAGGACCCCGACACCGGGCGCCGCGTCGTCGTCGGCACGTTCCGCGACGTCACCGCCGAGCACTACGCCATCCAGCGTGAGAGCGCCCTCGCCTCGCTGAGCACGACCCTGTCCCGGGCCGTGAGCCTCCCCGACGCGCTGGCCGGCGCCCTGCGGGAGCTGCACGGCCTGTGGCGCGCCCGGTGCGTGCTGGCCGCCGTCTTCGACGGCGACGAGCCCACCCTGACCGCCACCGACGAGTCGATGAGCTGGCACGGGCTCTCCGCCGAACACCGCCGGGCGCTCGCCGGCCTGCGGGAGCGGCCTCCGCTGGCTCCCGTCGCCGACCGCACCGGGATGGGAGTCCTGCTGGAGCATCCCGAGGGCCCGCTGGCGCTGTGGGTCGATCTGGGCGGCCACCGGCCCTTCACCGGCGAGGACCAGTTGCTGCTGTCGCTGCTGGCCGGATATCTCGCCCAGGGTCTGGTCCGCGCCCACCAGATCGACCAGCAACGCGAGACGGCGATCGCGCTGCAGCGCGCCATCCTCGGTCCCGCCCGGCTTCCCGACGGGTTCGCCGTCCGCTACGAGCCCGCCACCCGCCCCCTGGAGGTCGGCGGCGACTGGTACGACACCATCACCCTGCCCGACGGGCGCATCGGCATCGTCGTCGGCGACTGCGTCGGGCACGGCGTGGAGGCCGCCGCCGTCATGGGGCAGCTGCGAAGCGCGTGCCGCGCGCTGCTCCTGCAGGACGCCAGTCCGGCCCGCACCCTCATGGCCCTGGACCACTTCGCCGCCGGCGTCCCCGGCGCGAAGTGCACCACCGCCTTCTGCGGCGTCCTCGACCCGGTGACCGGGCTCCTGACCTACTCCAGCGCCGGGCACCCGCCGGGCATCCTCGCCCACCCCGACGGCACCACCAGCCTGCTCGACGGCGGGCGTTCCATTCCCCTGGCCGCCCGGCCGGGCAGGGCCCGCCCCGAGAGCGAGACCGTCATCCCCGCCCGCGCCACGCTCATGCTGTACACCGACGGCCTGGTCGAGCGTCGCCGTCACCCGCTGGACGCGGGCATCGACCGGGCCAGCCGGGCCGTCCAGGACGGCCGGGACGCCGCCGTCGACGATCTCGCCACGCAGGTGATGAGCCGCCTGGCGCCCGCCGACGGCTACAACGACGATGTCGCCCTGCTGCTCTACCGCCACCCCACGCCGCTGGAGGTGTCCTTCCCCGCCGAGTCGTCCCAGCTCGCACCCGTCCGCAGCGCGCTGCGGAACTGGCTCGCCCAGTGCGACCTGCCCGCCCAGACCATCCAGAACGTCCTCGTCGCCGCCGGTGAGGCGTGCGCCAACGCCATCGAGCACGGCCACCGCCACGCCCCCGGCGACATCGTCCGCCTGAGGGCCGAGGCGTTCGTCGACAACCTGCGCCTCACCGTCGCCGACAGCGGCCGATGGAAACTTCCCCGGCCCGAGGCGAACGCCCACCGCGGCCGCGGCGTCGCCCTGATGCGCGCCATGATGCAACAGGTCACCATCACGCCCGGCCCGTCCGGCACCACCGTCGACATGCTCATGAGGATCGCCTGATGACCACGCCCCTTACCCTCACCCCCGGACACCGCCCGGACGGGGTCGCCCTCCTGACCGTCGCCGGTGAGATCGACATGAGCAACACCGACGTTCTCGCCGCCGCCCTCGACCGCGCCCCGGGCCCCCTGGTCCTCGACCTGACCGACGTCGAGTATCTCGACAGCGCGGGCCTGAGCGTCCTGTTCACCCACGCCGACCGCATCACGGTCATCGCCAACGACCTGCTGTCCCCCGTCCTGGCCATCTCGGGGCTCGCCGAGCTCGCCACCGTCCACGACAGAAGACCCGAGTAGGCGCGCGCCAGGGGCCCCGCCGGCGTCGCCGGCCGGGCCCCTGGGCCGTGGGACCCCGCCGGTGGTACGCCGGGCCGGGGAGCCCCGCCGGTCAGAGCACCGGCAGGTAGCGGCCCAGCTCGAACTCGGTGACCTGGCGGCGGTAGTCGCGCCACTCGGCGCGCTTGTTGCGCAGGAAGTAGTCGAAGACGTGCTCGCCGAGGGTCTCGGCGACCAGCTCGCTGTGCTCCATGACCGAGATGGCCTCGTCCAGCGACTGCGGCAGCGGGCGGATGCCCAGCGCCCGGCGCTCGGCCGAGGTCAGCGCCCAGACGTCGTCCTCGGCGCCGGGGGGCATCTCGTAGCCGTCCTCGATGCCCTTCAGCCCGGCGGCCAGGATCACCGCGAAGGCGAGGTAGGGGTTGCAGGCCGAGTCCAGGGAGCGGAACTCGATGCGGGTCGAGCCGCCCTTGTGCGGCTTGTACATCGGCACCCGCACCAGGGCCGAGCGGTTGTTGTGGCCCCAGGAGATGTAGCTCGGCGCCTCGCCGCCGGCCCCGGCGATCGCCTCGGCGCCGCCCCACAGCCGCTTGTAGGAGTTGACCCACTGGTTGCACACGGCGGTG
Source organism: Streptosporangium sandarakinum (assembly GCF_050942225.1). NCBI lineage: Bacteria > Bacillati > Actinomycetota > Actinomycetes > Streptosporangiales > Streptosporangiaceae > Streptosporangium > Streptosporangium sandarakinum. Next base: position 2,400,844 of record NZ_CP192034.1, on the reverse strand, counting down.
ATCTCCGCGGCGTGCGCGAGCAGGCCGCCGATGAAGGAACGGCCGACCTTGGAGAGCTGGTACTCCGCGCCGGGCTCGTAGAAGGCGTTGCGGTCGCCCTCGAACAGCGACATGTGGGTGTGCATGCCCGAGCCGGGCTGCTCGGTGAAGGGCTTGGGCATGAAGCTCGCCCAGATGCCCTGCTCCAGCGCGACCTCCTTCATGACCAGGCGGAACGTCATGATGTTGTCGGCGGTGGTCAGCGCGTCGGCGTAGCGCAGGTCGATCTCCTGCTGGCCGGGGCCGCCCTCGTGGTGGCTGTACTCGACGGAGATGCCCATCGACTCCAGCATCATGATCGCGTTGCGCCGGAAGTCGTGGCCGGAGCTGTGCGGGGTGTGGTCGAAGTAGCCGCCGTCGTCGATCGGCTCGGGACGGGCGCCCTTCTGCGGCCGTTCCTTCAGCAGGAAGAACTCGATCTCGGGGTGGGTGTAGAAGCTGAACCCCATGTCGGAGGCCTTGGCCAGGGTGCGCTTGAGCACCCAGCGCGGGTCGGCGTGGGAGGGTGACCCGTCCGGCATGAGGATGTCGCAGAACATCCTGGCCGCGCCCGGCATCTCGCTGCGCCAGGGCAGGATCTGGAACGTCGAGGGGTCGGGCTTGGCGAGCATGTCCGACTCGTAGACCCGGGCGAAGCCCTGGATCGAGGAGCCGTCGAAGCCGATGCCCTCGGCGAATGCCCCCTCCAGCTCGGCGGGTGCGATGGCCACCGACTTGAGGAAGCCCAGCACGTCGGTGAACCACAGCCGGATGAACCGGATGTCGCGTTCCTCAAGGGTGCGGAGAACGAACTCCTGCTGGCGGTCCACGGCTCCTCCTCCATTACCGACCGGGTGCGACACTCCTGGCCGCGTATCAGTCTGCCCGCTTGGTGTTTCGCACACGTTACGAGAAGAGCGGCGGGAAGGCGCATCGGCCGCACCGCCCGCGGGCCCGGCGACTGGCGCGTCCCGGCCGTCCGGCGTGACCGGTGGTGCGAGACTCCCAGCAGCCGGAACCGAGTTTGCCCAGGTCAAAGCGGCTAAAACCCCGCCGACCAGATCAAGGTGGTCACTCGTTCCCGGCCGGAACGGACCGATTGTTCTCCCGGGGAGGAAGACGATGCGCACCGGACTGCGGCACGGACCTGCGGGCGGCACCGCGCCCGCCGCGCCGCCCATCTCGCTCACCGAGCGGCTCGCGGCGCTGGCCGTACCGTGCCCGGTGCACCCGTCGGTGCACCGGATCGAGGCGGCGGCCATCGCCTGGTCGCGGCGGCACGGCCTGCGGGCCGATCCCGGCGGGGGCGCGCACCTGCTGGCCGGGAGGGCGTTCGCCCGGTACGGCACGGACGCGGCCACGATGTTCGCCCGCTGGCTGGTCTGGATGTCCGCGGCGCGCGAGGACCCCGCGGCGCTGGCCGGGGTGCCGCGGGTGGCGCGCGGGGACGAGCCGGGCCCGGCGGCGGTGGAGCGGGCGTTCGCCGACCTGTGGCGGGCCTGCGCGCCGCGGATGAGCGACGGCTGGCGCGAGGGGTTCCTGGCCGGGCTGGCCGCCCAGCGCGCGGCGCTGCTCCGCGCCGCCCCGGCGGCCGGGGACTACCCGCCGTTCGGCAGGGACCGCTTCGGCCGCTACCTGTTCGACCTGGTGGAGCCGTGCGCCGGGGTGGAGGCGCCCGCGGCCGTACGGCGGAGCCCGCACTGGGCGGCGGTCGTCGAGGCGAGCTGCGACGTGGTCACGTGGTGTACGGACCTGATGGCCGGGGGCGGCTACCTGACGGCGGCGGCCGGGCTCACCGGCACCACAGCAGGGCTCACCGGCACCACGGCGGGGCTCACCGGCTCCACGGGCGGCCGGAACGGCACGGCCGGGCCCGACGGCGGGAACGGCGCGGGCGGCGGGGACCCCGTGGTGTGGGTGACCGACCGGCTGGTCGAGCGGATGGACGACCTGTGGACGGCCGCCCGCGCGATCCCGCAGGTGGTGGAGCGACGCGGCCTCGACACCGCCGCCGCCCGGGAGGTGATCCAGGTCACGTGCGCTTTCTTGACCATTCCCAGGGCCTACCTGGAATGGCTCTTGGAATCACCTCGCTATCGTCACCTAGCGTAATCGTTCGCGCCATTCACGTAACACGGGGGTCTACCGTGAGCACCGAACTTCTCAAGCACAAATTAGACCGTGCCTTCGGGCACCTGGACGTCGACGGCGACGGCCGGGCCGTACGGGACGACATGCTCGGGCTGGGCGCCAGGATCCTGGTCGGTTTCGGAGAGTCACCGACCTCTCCGGCGGGCAACCGGCTCGTCGGGGGGCTGGAGGCGGTCTGGGCGACGCTGTCGGCCGCGACCGGCGGCGACGGCGTGATCTCCCCGGAGGGCTTCCGGGCGGGCATGATCTCGGCGTTCGTGGAGGGCGACCGGTTCGACCCGGTGTTCCGGCCCGCCGCCGAGGCGGTCGCGCGGCTCTGCGACGCCGACGGGGACGGGTCGGTCCGGCCGGCCGGCCTGCGGATCGCGCTGACCGCCTTCGGCACCGCCCACGACGACGTGGACGTGGCGTTCGACCGGCTCGACCGCGACCGGGACGGGGTCATCTCGGTCGGCGAGCTGGTCGAGGCGGTCCGGCAGTACTACACCAGCGCCGACCCGAACGCGGCCGGCAACTGGCTCTTCGGGCCGCTGTAGTGCTCGCCAGGACATGCGGGGCGGCGCCCCGCGAGGTGGAGCGGTGGCCGTCCCGGGCCCACGCCCCCGTCACGGCCGCGTCCCTGCTCCTGCCCCTCGTCGAGCGCGTCCCGGCGATGGGCGCGCCCTGCCGCATGCACCCCGCGATCGACCGGATCGGGGCGTCGCTCGCCGGGTGGGCCCGCGAGACGGGGCTGGAGCCGCCCCCGGGGGCGCGGTTCGAGCGGATGGCGGGCCGGGCGCTCGCCGACGCCGGCGAGGACGCGACGCTGCTGTTCGCCAAGTGGCTGACCTGGCTGTTCTGCTTCGACGACGAGTGGGACGAGAAGCCGGCCGGGCGGGTGACCGAGACCGTGGACGCCGCCTTCGCCCGCCTCGGCCTCATGACCCGGGCGTCGCCGCTCGTGCCGGGCCCGGCCGGTGGGTCCGACGGGGAGCGCCCGCCCGTGGAGGCGTCGTTCGCCGGCCTGTGGCGGGCCACGGCCGGGCGGATGAGCGCCCGGTGGCGGCAGCGGTTCGCCCGGGGGCTGGTGGCCCAGGGGGCGGCCTGCCGCGCGGAGGCGGAGAACCGGTGCGCCGGGCGGGTGCCTTCGCCCGCGGAGTACCCGGCGCTGCGCCGGGGCACCGCCGGGCCGTACCTGTTCGACCTGGTGGAGCCCTGCCTGGGGGTGGAGGTGCCGCCGGGGCTGCGGGAGAGCGTGACCTGGCGGACGCTGTTGGACGCCTGCAACGACGTGACGGCCTGGTGCAACGACGTGGCGTCGTATCCGAAGGAGCGGGCGAACGGCGACGTGCACAACTACGTGACGGTCGCCGCGCGGGCGTTCGGGCTCTCGGAGACGGAGGCCGTCGCCTGGGTGAGCGACCGGATCGCCGAGCGCGCCGAGGACCAGCGCGCCGCGGCCCGGCGGCTGCCCCGCCTGTTCGACCGGTTCGCGCTGTCGGCGGCCCAGGCCAGGGACGTCAGCAAGGTCGCGTGCGCCTTCCTGGCCGCGCCGCGGGCGCAACTGGAGTGGCTCCTGGAGTCCAGCCGGTACGGCACGGCCGGCCCGGCGGCCCGGGACGGTTACGGGCCGGTGGCCCGGAGCGGGTAGGTCCGGCGGCCCGGGACCGGCGCGTCCCGTCCGCCCCGGATCGGCACGACCCGGCCCGGCGGCTCAGGGGGCGCAGGCGAGGGAGTCGCCCACCGGGCTGCGGCGGTAGACGACCTCGCGGCCGAGACGGCGGCGGGTCACCAGCCCCCCGCCGGCCAGGACGGTGAGGTGCTGGCTGACCGCCCCGGGGGTGAGGTCCATCCGCCGGGCGAGCGCCGAGGTGGTCGCGGGCTCGCCCAGGGCGGTGAGGATCCGGGCCCGGGTACGGCCGAGCAGCGCGGCGAGGGCGTCGGGGGCGGGCGGCGGGCCGTCGGTCCACAGCGTGCCGACGCCCGTCGCCGGGTAGACGAGCATCGGCTGGTACGGCTCGACCATCGCGACGGTGTCCGGCCAGTGGAAGGCGGTCGGCACGAGCACCAGGCCGTCGCCGCCGATCGGCGCCGAGTACTCCCAGTTCCGGACGACGGCGAGCCGGTCGCCGCGCCAGCTCACGTTCGGGTGCAGGTCGGCGAAGAGCTCCCGGGCCCCGCCCGCGGCGAGCCTGCGGGAGCGGCGCAGCACGTCGGCCTCCAGCAGGCCGTGGACGCGCGGCCAGAACTCGGCGAACGCCGCCTCCCAGTACCGCTCCAGGGCGTCGGCGACGCGCGCCACCCCGGCCTCGGGGTCGGCGGTGAACCGCGCGATGATCCGGGGGTCGGCCCCTTCCACCCAGCCCGCCTCCTCGGCCGCCCGTTCCGGGGGTGTGCGCCGCACCCGGTCCAGCTCGGCGGCGAAGTCGGGCAGCGGGGTCTCGGGGGTGGGGGTGATGAAGTCGACGAGGTAACCGCGGACCGGGACCAGCGCGAACAGCTCCGCCATGTCGAGCGCGGCCACCCGGTCGCGCACCGCGCGCACCCACGGCAGGTGCAGGGAGTGCCGGGCCGGGTGGCGGATCACCCGCAGGCTGGCCACCAGCTCACAGAGCGGGGAGAACGCGAAGCGGATCCGCGCGACGTCCTCGGGGGCGAAGATCCACTCGATGTGGCAGGACTTTTTAGGCACGGCTAAAAGATTCGCGCCCGGCCGCCCGCCTGTCCAATCCTGCCGTCATGACGAGCACGACCCTCGCCGGGCCCGGTTCACCGTCCGGCTCCCCCGGTTCCCCCGGTTTCCTGCGGTCGAAGCTGGGCGGCCTGCCCCGGCCGTTCTGGGCGCTGTGGGCCGGCACGCTGGTGAACCGGGTGGGCATGATGGTCCAGCCGTTCATCGGCGTCTACCTGATCGAGTCCCGCGGCATGTCCCTGGCCGCGGCCGGCACGGTGATGACGGTGTTCGGGGCGGGCTCGCTGATCTCCCAGGTCCCGGCGGGCTGGCTGGCCGACCGGTACGGCAGGCGGATCACGCTGGCCGGCGGCATGACGGCGACCGCCGCCGGCATGGCGGCGCTGGGCGCGAGCAGCTCGTTCCCGGCGATCGTGGCGTCGATGTTCGTGCTCGGCCTGGCGATCGACGCCTACCGGCCCGCCTCCAACGCGCTGGTGGCCGACCTCGTCTCCCCCGCGGACCGGCCGCGCGCCTACGGCCTGCTCTTCTGGGCGCTGAACCTGGGCTTCTCGGTGGCGATGGTCGCCGGTGGCTGGCTCGCCCGCGCCGGGTACGGCTGGATGTTCGCCGTCAACGCCCTCACCTCGCTGGCCTTCGGCCTGCTGGTGTGGCGGGCGGTGCCCGAGACGCTGCCCCGGCGCGCGGGCCGCACCGGGCCCCGGGGCGGGGACGGCGAATCCCAGGACGGCGGATCCCAGGACGGCGGCGAACTCCGGGATGAGGGCGACAGACTCCAGGACGGCGGGGCATCGCCCGGGGGTCGCACCGGAGCGCCGCGCGGCGGGCTCGCCGCGCTGCTCGGCGACCGGCTGATGATCGTCTACTGCCTGATCTCGTTGCTGTACAACATGGCCTACTCCCAGGTGTTCACCACCCTGCCGGTGGCGATGAGCGGTTCGGGCTTCTCCACGGTCGACTACGGCCTGGTGATCGCGGTGAACGGCGTGCTGATCGTGGTCCTGCAGCCGCTGACCGGCGACTGGGTCGGCAGGCGCGACCCCGGCACCGTGTTCGCCGCCGGCCTGATCGTCATCAGCGCGGGCTTCGCGCTGACCGCCTTCGTCTCCAGCATCGCCGGGTACGCGGTGGGCGTGGTCGTCTGGACGCTGGGCGAGATCCTCACCGCGGGGCTGCCGGGCGCGATCGTGGCGATCCTCGCCCCGTCCCACCTGCGCGGACGCTACGCCGGCATGTACGGCCTGGCCATGTCGGGCGGGGCGATGCTCGCCCCGCTGGTCGGGACCCGGCTGCTCGCGGCCGGCCCCGTCACGCTGTGGCTGACCGTCGGCGGCGTCATCCTGGTCGCGGCGGCGGGCCTGCTCGCGATCCGCCCGGCCCTGCGCCGCCGCGCGGCCTCCCCGGAGGCGTGACCACGGCGGCCGGCCCGCGGCGCCGGGTACGCCGCGGGCCGCCGTACGGTCCCGGTGTGCCGGGCGCGTTGAACCGTTGTTGATCCGATTGCTGTTCCCGCGCGGTACGGTCCCCCGGTCATGGAATGGAGGGCTGGGGCGATGCGCGAACCGAGCCGGGTTCCCCCGGAAGCGACGCCGGCCTGGGCGTGGAACGCCGCGACACCGGCCGCGGCAGCGGTACCGGCCGCAGCTTCGGCACCGGCTGCGACAACGGTACCGGCCGGGGCTTCGGCACCGGCTGCGGTATCGGCTGCGGCAGCGGCCGCCGCGCCGTCCGGCGCACCCGCCAACTCCCGGCATAGCACTACATATTCGGTTATTTCACCCCTAAAGGGATTTTCCCCTTTCGGGGTGGAGATCTGTGACCGAAGTGGTGCCGCCGCCCACCTTGAATGTGGGGTTTCGACTCCCGATGATTCTCTTCAGTCGGCGAACGATGGCAGGTGGGGCTGGTATGACATTGGACGCGGTGGCTCTACGCTTACGCCTGCGATGCTGACATTTCGGGCCCTGGGACCGTTCCAGGCATGCCATGGCGGGGACCCCGTCGATCTCGGCGGGCAGCGCCAGATGGCCGTGCTGGCCCGGCTGCTCGTCGCGGGCGGCCGTGCCGTACCGGTGAGCATGCTCATCGACGAGCTCTGGCCCGGTGAGCCCCCCGCCCAGGCCCTGTCCACCGTCCAGGGATACGTCTCGCGCCTGCGGCGCGCCCTGGAGCCCGGCCGCGCCCCCCGGGAGGAGGCGGAGGTCCTGGTCTCCGCCCCGCCCGGTTACGCGCTGCGCGCGGCCCCCGACCAGGTGGACGCCTGGACGTTCGAGCGCGCGGTGAAGGCGACGGGCGAGCCGGCCGAGGTGTGGGAGCGCCTGGGCCGGGCCCTCGCGCTGTGGCGGGGACCGGCCCTGGCCGAGTTCTCCGACCTGCAGTGGGCGGCGACCGAGGCGGGCAGGCTGGAGGAGCTGCGGCTGGTGGCGGTGGAGCGCCGCGCCGACGCGGGCCTGCGGCTCGGGCAGTCCGGCGCGCTGGTGGCCGACCTGGAGGCCCACGCCTCCGCCCACCCACTGCGGGAGGAGGCCTGGCGGCTGCTCGCGCTGGCGCTCTACCGCAGCGGCCGGCAGGGGACGCGCTGGGCGCCCTGCGGCGCGCCCGTACGCTGCTGCGCGAGGAGCTGGGCCTGGACCTCGGCCCGGCCCTGCAGCGCCTGGAGTCCGACATGCTGGCGCAGGCCGCCCATCTGGACCTGCCGCCCGCGTCGCCCGCCGCCGGGGAGGCCCGGGACGCCGCGGCCTCCCCGGCCTCTACGGCCTCTACGGCCTCCGTGGAGGCGAGCGGGCCGCGGACGCTGCGCGTGGTGGTGGCCGACGACCAGGCGCTGGTCCGCACCGGCCTGCGGGTCGTACTGGACAGCGAGCCCGGCTTCCAGCTGGTCGCCGAGGCCGAGGACGGCGAGCAGGCGATCGCGGCCGTCCGCGAGACCTCCCCCGACGTGGTGCTGATGGACATCCAGATGCCCCGGCTGGACGGCCTGACCGCCGCGCGGCGCATCCTGGCCGACGACGCGCCGCCGAAGGTGATCATGATGACCACGTTCGGCACGGACGACAACCTGTACGCGGCGCTGCGCGCCGGGGTGAGCGGCTTCGTGCTCAAGACCTCCGCCCCCGAGCAGCTCATCAGCGCGATGCGGGCCGCGCAGGCGGGGGACGCGCTGATCGACCCCGCCGTCACCACCCGGCTGATCGCGGCCTTCGCCGGACGGGCCGACCCCTCGGTCCCGCCCGCCCTCGCCGGCCTCGGCGACACCGATCTGGACCTGATGAAGCTGGTCGCCCGGGGGCTCACCAATCGCCAGATCGCCGCGACCCTGTCGGTGCCCGAGCACTCGGTGGCGCAGTCGGTGACCAGGCTCCTGGATCACCTCGGGCTGCACGACCGCGCCCAGCTCGTCGTCGCGGCCTACGAGTCGGGGCTGGTCAACCCCGGCGGACCGGGCAGGTAGCGGTGGCGGGGTGGTCCGCCCGGCGCGCGCTGCTCACCTCGCCCCGGCGGGTCGTCGCCGTCGTGTCGGCCGTCGTGTCCGTCACGCTCACCGTCGTCGGCTACGTCACCTACCGGCAGCTCCCGCCGGGCTGGGCCGGGGACCTGCCCGCCACCCCGGAGATGTCGGTCGGCGTGACCTTCCCGCTGGTGGGGGCGTTCCTGCTGGCCCACCGCTCGCGCCCGCCCACCGCGTGGCTGATGTGCCTGGGCGGGTTCGGCTGCGCGGTCAGCACCTTCGCCGGCGCCATGATGCTGCGCTCGGGCGCCGACGGCGCGATGGCGGCCGCCGGGTACTACCGCCACATCTCCGGCCTGGGCTGGATCTTCGGCGGAATCCTGCTGGCCACCGTACTGCCGCTGTACTCCCCTGACGGGCGGCTGCCCTCGCGGCGCTGGCGCCCGGTGGCGGCGCTGGCGTTCACGGTCATGGCGGCGGAGGGGTTCCGCGCGATCACCCGACCGACCCCGTCGCTCCGGAACTACCCGCTGCCGAGGGTCGTCCCGAACCCGTTCGCCGTCGAGGCGCTGGCCCCCCACATGAAGTGGATGCTCCTGGCCTCGACGTGGGCGATCAACGCCATGGCCGTCCTGGCCCTGATCTCCCTGGCCGTCCGCTTCCGGGGCGCCGACCCGGTGCTGCGCCGCCAGATCGCCTGGCCGCTGAGCACGTTCGGCCTGTACGTGGTCGTCCTGCTCGGCGGTCCCGCCTGGTGGCTGCCGGCGACCGTCCTCACCGGGCTGATCCCGGTCTCCATCGCCTTCGCCGTGCTGCGCTACCGGCTCTACGGCATCGAAACCGTGGCCGGCCGCGCCTTCGTGGCCGCCGGGCTGATCGCCGCGGTCAGCGTGGTCTACTTCGGCGCGGGCGCCGTGGCCGGGCTGTTCCTGTCCGACTACGCCCCGGTCGGCGGGGCGATCGCGGCGCTGTTCGCCGGCGCGGTCTTCCACCCGCTCCGCCGCGTGCTGCGGCTGTGGGCCGACCGGCTCCTGTACGGCACGCGCGGCGACCCGCGGGCGCTGACCGCGCGGCTGGCCGCGGAGTCCGCCCAGACCGAGCCGGCGAACGCGCTCGCCGCCATGGCCGCGGTGATCCGTGACGTGCTGAGCGTCACCGGGGTCGCGGTCGAGGCGGACGGCGTGGAGGGCAGGCCGGCGGAGATCGGGCTGCTCGGCCCCACCCCGCGGGCGGTGCCGCTGGTCTGGCACGGGGAGCCGGTCGGGCGGTTGCTGCTGGGCTCCCCCGGCCCCCGCCGGTTCGCCGCCGCGCACAACGACCGGCTCATCGCGGCGGCCACGCCGTACGTGGCGGACGTCGTGCACGCCGTACGGATGACCGCCGACCTGCGGCGCTCCCGCGAGCGCATCCTGAGCGCCCGCGAGGAGGAGCGCCGCCGCCTGCGCCGCGACCTGCACGACGGGCTCGGGCACGCGTTGACCGACATGGCCATGTCGATCAACATGGCCAGGATCACCCTGCGCACCTCCCCCGACTCGGCCGACCTGCTGCTGTCCGAGCTGCGCGGTGCCATGGACACGGTCAGCCGGGAGGTCAGGGAGCTGGTGTACGGCCTGCGCCCGCCGACCCTGGACGAGCTGGGCCTGGCCGGGGCCGTACGGGCGCTGGCCGCCGAGGGGGACCCCGTGGTGGCCGTGGAGACGGCGGGCGACCTGTCCGACCTGCCCGCCGCCGCGGAGGTGGCCGCCTACCGGATCGCCCAGGAGGCGCTGACCAACATCCGCAAGCACGCCGGGGCCCGGACCGCGACGGTCTCGCTGGCCCGCGGGGAGTCGCTGACGGTACGGGTGCAGGACGACGGCAAGGGGCTGCCGGGGACGGCCCGCTCCGGCGTGGGCCTGCTGTCGATGCGCGAGCGCGCCGCCGAGCTGGGCGGGACGTGCGTGGTCGGCGCGGCCCCGGGCGGCGGCACCGTCGTGGAGGCCGTCCTGCCGCTCCCGGCGGGCCGCGAACCTCCGGTCCCGGCCGGGCGGCTGTGAGCCCTCCACCGGGCGGGCGGAGACGACGTTCCGGTTCCGGGCGGATGTGAACCTTCTGCGCCACTCGGCGCTCTAACAACGAGCAGACGAACCGTTCCGAGGAGATCGTTGTGAAATACCGGGCCCTGGTCGCCGGCGCCGCACTCGCCGTGACCGCCCCCGCTCTCTCCGCCCCCGCCCAGGCGTCCGCCGGGACGGCCGCCTCCGCCGCGAACCCCGCGGCGGCCTCGGCCCCGGCCCGCGCGGCGGCCACCGTACGCGGCGTCTACTTCGACTACAAGGACGGCGGCGTCCGGGTGACGACCGGACCCGGCGGGCGGCAGGTGACCATCCCGTCGGACAAGGGTTCCTTCGTCGGGCAGTTCTCCGCTTCGCCGGACGGCGGGCGCGTCGCCTGGATCGACGACAAGGGCCGCCTGCACGTCAGGTCGGCCGCCGGGGACAAGGTCGTCGCCGTCGGCGCGGCCTACGGCGGGCCGTGCGTGACCCCCGCCTGGAGCGCCGACGGCAGGCGGATCGCCTTCCCCAGGAGGGGCGATTCGGAAGCCGCGACGGTGGCCGCGGTCGGCGCCTCCGGCGGGCGGGTGACCGTCCTCGGCCGCACCCCCGGACCCTGCCACCTGGCGTGGTCGGCCGACGGCCGGACGCTCGCCGGCTACGCCGGGGACACCGACGGCGTCCACCTGCTCGACACCCGCACCCACCGTTCCCGCAAGGCGCCCGGCATCGGGCTCGCCAACCACGTGGGGAGCGTCTCGCCCGACGGGCGCCGGGTCGTGGTGCAGACGATCTCCGCGAACGCCCCGGGCGGCGACGGCTCCTGGCCCGCCTGGTACAACCCGTCGGTCTACGACACGATGACCGGCAAGAAGATCGCCCTCCCGGTGAAGGGCAGGGCACTGAGCGCCCACTACCTGCGCGACGGCCGCCTGGCCGTCCGGGTGAAGGGCGCCTCGGCCAACACGCTCGTCGTCCTCGACCGCTCGGGGAAGGAGGTCCGGCGCGTCACCGAGCCCGCCTCGGCGCGGAGGCTCGGCCTGCTCGGCGTCACCGGCTGACGGATACGGGCCGCCCCCTTCCCCGGGCGGCCCGCACCGGCCGCTCCGGCGGGAGCCGCTCCCTCCCCGGACCGGCCGCCCGCCGGCTCCGGGACGTCCCGATCGCCCCGCAGCCGCCTCCCACGAGGCCGGGAATAGGGTGGGGGCGTGGCTCAACTCCGTATCGCCCTGGCCCAGACCAACCCCGTCGTCGGCGACATCGCCGGCAACGCGGACAGGCTTGTCGAGTGGACCGGGCGCGCCGCGGACCGGGGCGCGCACCTGGTGGTCTTCACCGAGATGTTCCTGACCGGTTACCCGGCCGAGGACCTCGTGCTGCGCAGCTCGTTCGTGGAGGCGTCGATCGCCGCGATCGAGGACGTCGCCCGGCGGCTGGCCGACGAGGGCCTCGGCGAGATCCCGGTGGTGGTGGGCTACGTCGACCGGGCCGGCCTGGCGCCCCGGGTCGGGCAGCCCAAGGGCGCCCCGCTGGACGCCGCCGCGCTGCTGCACCGCGGCCGGGTCGTCACCAGGACCGCCAAGCATCACCTGCCGAACTACGGCGTCTTCGACGAGTACCGCTACTTCGTGCGCGGCGACCGCCTGCCGATCTTCCGCCTGCACGGGGTGGACGTGGCGATCGCGATCTGCGAGGACCTGTGGCAGGACGGCGGGCCGGTCTCGGTCGTGGCCGAGGCGGGGGCCGGGCTGCTGGTGGTGCCGAACGCCTCGCCGTACGAGAGGGAGAAGGACGACGTCCGGCTGGAGCTGGTCTCCCGGCGGGCGCGGGAGGCGGGCTGCGCCCTCGCCTACGCCAACCAGGTCGGCGGGCAGGACGAGCTGGTCTTCGACGGCGACTCGATCATCGTCTCGGCCTCCGGCGAGCTCGTCGCGCGGGCCGCGCAGTTCTCCGAGGAACTCCTGGTCACCGACCTGGAACTGCCCGAGGCCCGGTACGGAGGTCTCGGGTCGTTCGAGGTGGACGCCCACGACGGCACCGTGATCACGGTGGAGCGGGTGGAGCTGGCCGCCTTCCCCGTCGAGCCGTACACCCCGCAGCCCCCCTCCGTGGCGCCGCGCCTGGACGACCTCGCCGAGGTCTACTCGGCCCTGGTGCTGGGGCTTCGCGACTACGTCTTCAAGAACGGGTTCCGGTCGGTCATCCTGGGCCTGTCCGGCGGGATCGACTCGGCGCTGGTCGCCACGATCGCCTCGGACGCCGTCGGCCCCGGCCGGGTGCACACGGTCATGCTGCCCTCGCGCTACTCCTCCGAGCACTCCCTGAGCGACGCCCAGGAGCTGGTGGACCGGCAGGGGATCAACACCCGGGTGGTGCCGATCGCCGACATCGTCGAGGCGTTCGAGAAGGAGATCGAGCTGTCCGGCCTGGCCGCGGAGAACCTCCAGGCCCGGGTGCGCGGCATGATCCTGATGGGCCTGTCCAACGAGCACGGCCACCTGGTGCTCACCACCGGCAACAAGAGCGAGCTGGCGGTCGGCTACTCCACCCTCTACGGCGACTCCGCCGGCGGTTTCGCGCCCATCAAGGACGTGCTCAAGACCCAGGTCTGGGAACTGTCCCGCTGGCGCAACGCCCAGGCGGGCACCTCCGGCGACTTCCTGTACGGCTTCGACCGGCCGCCGATCCCGGAGAACTCCATCTCCAAGGAGCCGAGCGCGGAGCTGCGGCCCGGCCAGCGCGACATCGACTCCCTGCCGCCGTACGACGTGCTCGACCCGCTGCTCGGCGACTACGTCGAGAAGGACATGGGCTCGGCCCGGCTCGTCGCGGCCGGCCACGACCCGGAGCTGGTGGCCAGGGTCATCCGCCTGGTGGACCTCGCCGAGTACAAGCGCCGTCAGTACCCGCCGGGCCCGAAGATCACCCCGAAGAACTTCGGCCGCGACCGCCGCCTCCCCATCACCAACCGCTGGCGCGAACAGGCTCCCTGAGATCCGGACGCCCGGCGGCGGGCAAGGCCGCGCCGCTGCTCTTGAGACGCTCGGAAGGTACCGTCCCCTCTCCCGGTGAAGTACCGTCCGATCATGGCCGACGACCCGCTGGAGTCCCTGCGCCGGCTCTGCCTCGCGCTGCCCGAGACCACCGAACGGCTCAGCCACGGCGAACCGACCTGGTTCATCCGGGGCAAGAAGACGTTCGTGATGTACGCCGACCATCACCACGACGATCGGCTCGCCTTCTGGTGCGCCGCCCCGCCCGGTGTCCAGGAGGCCCTGATCGCGCAGGACCCCGAGCGCTTCTTCCGCCCGCCGTACGTCGGCCACCGGGGTTGGCTCGGTGTCCGTCTGGACGTTCCGCAGGACTGGGCCGAGATCGCCGAGATCGTCACCGACGCCTACCGAACCGTCGCCCCCGAACGCCTGTCCGCTCTCCTGGACTGAGAGGACCGCGTGGTGGAGCCGCTCCAGCGGAGGGTACCCGTGGCTCAGTGAGGTAGGGCGCGTTCCAGGTAGGCGCGGAGGAGGTGCTTGGTCTCGGCGATGTAGGAGGGGTCACCGCCGGGAGACTCACGGAAGGCGAACTTGAGGAGCGCGTCGGCGGCCTCGACGGCGACGCGGAGCGAACGGTTCAGATCGTCCGCGCCGAGACCGTCCGCCGTCCCCGGGAGGAGCCGGTCGGCGAGGTGGGTGGCGAGGGACTCGGACACCGCGCGGTTCTCGCCGAAGTCGATGACCGCGAAGCCCGGGACCGTACGCTTCATCTCGACGTACTCGTCCACCACCAGGTCCACCATGTCCGGCCAGTCCGCCGCCCCCGTGAGCCGCCGCTCGATCCTGGCCAGGAAGCGCTCCAGGTTGCGTCTGGCCAGGGCGTCGGCCAGGCCGCGCTTGTCGCGGAAGAAACGGTAGATCGAACCGATCGGCACCTCGGCGCGGGCCGCCACCGCCCGGGTGCTCAACGCGTCGTAGCCGCCCTCGTCGAGCAGGGCCGCCGCCGCGTCGAGCATCTGGTTCACCCGCTCCACGCTGCGCTGCTGGACCGGACTTCTGCGTACGGAGGATCCCACGGCGTCCATCATGCCGCGAACAGCAGGATGAGCCCTCCGATGGTGTAGCAGACCATCAGGACCAGCAGCGGGATCTGCCCGGCGACCGCCTTCTCCGGCGTGAAGAGCCGTACGGAGCGGTCGTGGGCGGCGACCACGCCGAGCACGTGTCCGGCCACGATGGCCAGCACCTGGACGGAGGCGATCGCGCCGGGGCCCACCACGTCCGGGTCCACGGTCCGGTCCAGGCCGAGCGAGAGGACGACCGCCCGCTGTCCCTCGATGACGAGGAGCGAGAAGTAGTGGGCGATCAGGTAGCCGACCGCGACGGGGACCAGCGAGTGGGCGAACATCCGGGCCATGCCGCGCCCGCCGGTCGCCCCGGCTCTCCCGGCCGCCCCGTCTTCTCCCGCCGTACCGTCTCCTCCGGCCGCTCCGTCCTTACCGGTCACGCCGGACGTCTCGCCCACCGTGCCTCCCGCTCTCCCGGACGGCACGGGCACGGCGGCCCCGGTCCTGACCCGGCCGATGAGCCCCGCGGCGGCGGTGCAGGCCCGGTAGAGGGCCGCCACGAGGCCGATCGCGGCGAGCAGGCCGAGCGTCCCGGTGACCGTACGGCCCAGCGGCCCGGTCTGCAGGAGTTCCACCCACCACGGGGAGTCGGAGAACCCGTCGTATCCGGTCGTACCGAGCAGCACGCACACGACGGCGACCAGCCCCGGGGCCGGACGCAGGGCGTCGAGCCCGTCGAGGGGGTTGCGCAGGACCAGCCTGCCGTCGTCCCTGCGGCCGAGGGGCGAGAGGCGGCCGATCAGGGCGGAGTAGACCTCGAAGGCGTCGGCCCGGTCGAACCACCGCGTCCCGTACCGGAAGGCCGCGGCCAGGTGGGCGGCGCCGTACAGGGTGAGGAAGACGGCCAGCGTGGTCGTCGAGGCGGGGGCGGGCGAGGCCAGTTCCATCCAGGCGAAGGCGGTCAGACCGAGCGCGGCGGGCCGGTAGCCGAACGGCGCGGGCCCCTTGTCCCGGCCGCCGAGCAGCAGGTGGATCGTGCGCAGCGGGTTGAGGAGCCGCCATACCGGCCCGAACAGCAGCGACGCCGGGATCAGTCCCGTCCAGAGGATCACGTAGACCAGGTGGGCCGCCGGGTTCCGGCCTGGATCGTCGGGTCCGAGGAGCATCCAGGCCGCGGTGAAGACGGCCCCGGCCAGCCCGATGACCCGCAGCGTCCATCGGATCCGCGTTCCCTCGGGGAGCCGTACCGGCCGACCGGCCGCCCCGCCGCGGAACCGCGAGTCGGCCCAGAGCAGGGCGAGCCCGAGGAACGACACGAACAGCGCCGCGAACGCCCCGGCGAAGGCGTAGAACAGCGGGATCGGCAGGTCGTGCCGGCTTCCCAGTCCGTGGGCGAGGAGGCGCGTCATCGGATGACGAGCTGGGTCAGGACGAGGCCGGACTCGTGGGTCTCGACCTCGAACAGCCCGGTACGGTCGGCGACGACGTCGAGGGTGACGGGCCTGCCGGGCTCCAGGCGGCGGGTGAGGTCGAAGCCGTGGACGTGGATCTCGTCGGCGACGTCGGAGGTGACGACCAGGCGGACCGCCTGTCCCCTGGGGACCTCGACGCGGCCGGGCGGCGGGGTCACCCGGCCGCCGGTGACCGTGATCTCGACCGTCGGCCCCTTGGGGGCCCCGTACGTGTCGTAGGGCGGGGGCGCGGTGGCCACGCTGTGGTCGGTGCCGGGGTTGTGGTGGCCGGTGGAGACGTTGCAGGCGGCCAGCAGCAGGCAGGCCCCCAGGACCGTCACGGCCCGCCGCGCCACCGGCCGCCCTCCCCGGTGGCGTGCCGGTCGCGCCACCGAGAGGCCGGGGGCCGGCTCGGGACGGGTCCGCGCCCCCTCGGCGGACGGTGAACGCCTCACGCGGGCACCTCCTCGACGGGGGCCGCCGCCGTACGGCTCGGCCTGCGGGCGAGCAGGACGACCGCCCAGAGGACCCAGACCCCGCAGAGCAGGCCGCGGATCCAGCCGGGGCCGACCGGCAGGAGCGGGATCATCACGACCGCCTTGTCGAACGCGTCGGCCAGGGCGAGGACGCCGAGCACGACCGTGAACCAGCCGAACCCCCGGCCTCTCCGCGGCCCTTCGGCTCCGGTTCCCACTCCGGCGCCGGTCCCGTCGGCGGCCTCGGCTCCGGCCTCCCCGGCCCCGGTCCCGGCGCGTGACCGGCCGCCGGGCCGCAGCCACAGCAGGCCCGCGCCGATCCACCACGCCCCCATCAGCACCAGGGCGGCGGCGGGCAGCGGGGTGTGGCCGTAGGCCGCGCCGAGGACGTCCAGGGTCAGGCCCGCGAGCCCGGCGACCGTGACGGCCAGACCGGCCCGGGAGCGGAGCGCGCGACGCCGGAGCAGGACCGCGACCAGGCCGAGCGCGAGGGACCCGGCGAGGGCGAGTTGCACCTCGACCCTGGCCACGCCCGCCGCGCCGTACCATTCGCAGCCGGCCGGGAGGCGTCGCTCACGGATGCTGTAGTCGTTGCACAGGTAGCCCTTGGCGAGCTTGACCGGTTCGCCGAGGATCCGGGACGGTCCGGCCGAGCCGCAGGCGGGCAGCGCCCACGGGGCGGAGGGGCCGGCGTCGTCCTGCCAGCAGTTGCCGGTCCCCTGCCCGTCCCACGAGACGCCGGCGCCGTTGGGGCGGCTCACGCCTTCGGGCGTCACACCGAGGTGGTTGCCCTCGTAGAGGTTGTGGTGGGAGGTGTCGAACTGCTTGCCCAGGGCCCCTTCACCGCGGATGAAGGCGGGCACCGCGAGCAGGTCGAAGGCGGCGGACTCGTGACCCCAGATCCAGTTGTCGCGGAAGACGTTCCAGTTGCCGCCCGCGGTGATGATCCCGGTGCCCCGGGGCATGCCGATCTGGGGGCAGACGACGCCCCGCTCGTAGCCGCGTTCGGCCGTGGGCTTGGCGCAGGTGCCGTCGGCGACGTACCGGTAGTAGTCCCGGTTGTTGTCGTGGATCCGGTTGCGCTCGAAGCGGGCGTGGTTCTGCGGCAGGCCCGGGTGCCCGGCGAACGCGCTGTCCATCGAGGCGCCGCCCATGTTGTCGAAGAACTCGTTGTCGTGGACGTACACCGAGTCGCCCGCCGTGCCGGAGTAGCCGACCATGTTGCCGTGGCTCTTGCAGCGCCGGATCTCGATGGAGTAGCGCGGCACGTCGTGGCCCCGGCCGTCGTTGATGTTCGAGGCGCTGCCCGGGTAGAGCCCGGAGTCGCCGTTGCCGTGCGACTCGCAGTCGGTGTAGAGGCCGTGGTCGCTGGCGAAGGTCAGGAAGCCGTACTCGTCGTTCCAGCGGGTGAGCATCGTGTCGATGACGAACCCGTCGGCGGCCAGGATGTAGATCGAGTTGAACGTGGTCCGCTGGGCGGTGAAGTTGCGGAAGTAGATCCCGTTGGCCGTGTCGGCGCGGATCGCGTTGAGCTTCCGGTACTGCGCGTCGATGATCACGTCCGTCGGCTTCGCGCCGGTGCCCTCGATCTGCAGGTCCTTGATCCCGAGGATGGCGACCAGGTTCTGGTTGTGCGGGCACTGCCGCTGCTGCTCGTAGGAGAGGATCTGGTAGCCCCAGGCCGACCAGCGGGCGGGCAGGCGGGCGCAGTCGCCGGTGGGCTCCGGCAGGCTGGGCTCCTCCAGGTAGACGCCGGGCAGGATCGCGATGTTCGTCCCGGGCCGGTCGACCTTGTCCACCGCCTCCTGCAGGTGGCGGTACCCCTGCTCCTGGCAGCGGTCGAACAGCTCCAGGTTGCGCCGCCTGAGGTCGGGCGGGAAGTCCGCGATCCGCCTGCCGAAGTCGGCGCGGTCGCTCTTGCAGACCAGCAGGTCGGGTTCCCCGGTACGGTGCACCGGGACGCTGCCCGTGCCGTCGGGGAGCTTCACGGGGCGTTCCTCGTGGGCGAGGGCCGCGGAGGCGGGCAGCAGCAGGGCGAGGGTCAGCGCGACGGCGGTCGCGGCCCCGCGTAACGGGCGCATGGCCGCGAGAGTAGAACAATGTTCATCTTTTGCCCAGGCCTGTTTTCGTGCATCGAGCCCGGGCCGGTCCTCAGGCGGCGGGCGCCAGGCCGGCCAGGAGCTGGTCGACGATCCGCTCGGCGATGCCGACCGGCGACTCCACGGCCCCGTCGGATCCCGCGTCGCGCATGTACCACGTGACGGTGCCGATCAGCGCCGCCATCACGACGGGCAGGTCGAGGTCGGCCCGGAGCTCGCCGGTGGCGACGCCCCTCCGCAGCACGGCGGCCAGCACCTCCCGGCGCGGCTCGATCAGGGCCTGGCGGACCCGCCCGACGAGACGCGGGTGCCGCTCGGCGTCGTTCATCACGATGCTCATCACGCATCGTCGGCGCGCGTCACACGAGTCGCGCACGACGACCTCGAGGTAGGCGACGAGATCCTCGCGGACCGACTCGCCCCGCAGCTCCGGCAGCGGCGACTTGAGCCGGGCCAGGGCGTCGACGCACAGGTCCTCCTTGTTGGCCCAGCGCCGGTAGATGGTGGTCTTGCCCACCCCGGCCCGGGCGGCGATCGCCTCGATCGACAGCTCGGCGATGTTCATGCCCTCGCCGAGCAGGTCGAGGGTGGCGTCGATGATCGCCTGTTCCGCCCGGGCGCTGCGGGGGCGACCCGCCGGGCGGGCCGCTCGCGTCTCGTCAGTCGTGCTCATCGCACGTCTACACTACTGCCGGTTCCCTGTCGCGGTCCCTCTCCCCGATTGCGGAGCCGGAGGCGGGAGCGACGGCCGCGCCGCCGTCGCCGGACGGCAGCCACTTGAGCGCCACCAGCGCTCCGATCAGCGCGATCGCCGCCGAGACCAGCGCGGTGACGTGCATGCCGTCCAGGAAGGCCGCCTTGGCGGGCTCCACCAGGGCCGCGCCGCGCGCGCCGAGGCGCTGGGCCACGCCCATCGTGTCCGTCAGCGACTCGCCCGCGACGTGCCTGAGCCTCTCGGGCAGCCCGCCCAGCGCGGGGGCGATCTCGTCGCGGTAGGTCGCCGACAGCACCGAGCCGAGCAGGGCCACGCCGAGCGCGCCCGCGACCTGCCGGACGGTGTTGCTCATGGCGGAACCGACACCGGCCTTCTCCCTGGGCAGGGCCTCCATGATCGCGGTGGTCGCCGGCGGCATGATGTTGGCCATGGCCGCGCCCTGGACGAAGAAGACGATCTCGATGACCACGAGCGGCGTGCTCCGGTCCATCAGCGCGTAGGAGGCCAGCGCGCCGGCCACGACGAGCATGCTCAGGGTGGCGGTCGGCTTGCCGCCGAAGCGGCGGACCATCCGCTGGCTGAGCGGGGCGAAGATGAGCTGGGCCGCGGCGAACGGGATCATCAGCGCGCCGGCCTGCAGCGGGGTGTGGCCGAGGACGACCTGGAGGTAGAAGACCAGGAAGAACATCGCGCCCATCATCGCGAAGAACACGATGCCGATCAGGCCGACCGCGGTGGCGAAGCGGGCGTCGCGGAAGTAGGTGACGTCGAAGGCCGGGTGGTCGACGCGGCGCTCGTACCAGACGAACAGGCCCAGTACGGCCACGCCGAGGAGCGTCGGGACGAGCACCTCCGCGCTGGCGACGGTGGCCAGCTCACCGCCCCGGATGATGCCGTAGGTGAGGGCGACCAGGCCGATGATGGACAGCAGCACGCCGGCCGGGTCGAGCCTGGACGGCCTGGGGTCGCGCGACTCGGGCACGACCAGGGTGATGAGCACCATGGCGACCAGGACGATCGGCAGGTTGATCAGGAAGACCGAGCCCCACCAGAAGTGCTCGATCAGCAGGCCGCCGGTGATCGGGCCGATCGCCACGGCGAGGCCGACGCCCCCGGCCCACACGCCGATCGCCTTGCCGCGTTCCTGCGGCGGGAAGACGTTGGAGATGATGGCGAGGGTCGCCGGCATGATCGCGGCGCCGCCGACCCCCATGAACGCCCGCGCCACGATGAGCTGGCCCGGATCCTGGGAGTAGGCGCTGGCCAGCGAGGCGAGGCCGAAGAGCGCCATGCCGACCAGCAGCATGCGCCTGCGGCCGGTGCGGTCGCCGATCACCCCGAAGGTGAACAATAGGCCCGCGAAGACGAGCGTGTAGGAGTTGATCGCCCATTCCATCTGGCTCTGGGTCGCGCCGAGCCCCTCCTCGGGGTCGGCGATCGTCTTGAGGGCGACGTTGAGGATCGTGTTGTCGAGGACGACGGCCAGGAGGCTGAAGACCAGCACTCCCAGTACCTGCCATCGTCTCGGGTGGCCGAGCTGCGGTTCCATGGGTCCCCGTTTTCGATACGATTAAGTTTCGCAACGGGACCGTATCGCTCATGGTTCCGATACGCAACTGTTTCGTTTCGTATTTACCGGATGTCAATCCGCCGGAAACATCCCGGGGCGGGGCCGGGCTGCCGAGGCGAGGCCAGGCCGCCGGGGGCGGGCCGCCGGGAGGACCCGCCGGCCGGGCCGGGCCCACCGGCCCGGCCGGCCCCGGGCCCCCACCCGAATCGCCGTCCCGGATTCACCGCCCCGGATTCGCCGTCCCGGATTCGCCGCCCCGGGACGGAGCGCCTCACACGGCGGCGGCCACCGGCCGCTCCTCCGGGATCTCGTCCGGCATCCGCCGCCAGAAGGGCAGCGCGACGAGCACCATCCCCGTCGCCACCAGCCCGGCGGTGACGAAGGCCCAGCCCGGCCCGCCGTGGTCGATGATCGCCCCGGCGATCGGGGACGAGGCGGCGCCGCCGATCAGCAGCGCCGTGCCGTGCAGGCCCATCGCCTCTCCCCGCGCCGGGGCCGGGACCCGGCGGCTGAGGCTCTCGACCGTGGACGACAGCCCCGGCGCGCACAGCAGGCCGGCCGGCAGCAGCGCCAGCAGCAGCCACCGCCAGTCGCCGCTCACCAGCCCCACCGGCACGGTGAGCAGGCCCATCCCGCCGATCAGGACCAGCGGCGAGGCGCCCCGGGGCAGCGTGCCGTACACGAAGCCGCCGACCAGCGAGTACAGGCACCACACCCCGATGGCCACGCCGCTCCACGCGGTGTCGCCGGCGTCCTTCACCGCCGCCACCAGGGCCAGCTCGGAGGCGGTCAGCACGAACGTCGCCGCCGCGGCGGTGCCGAGCAGCGCGACGACGCCGGAGGTCAGCCATCGGCGGCGCGACACCCGCTCCGCCGGGGCCGAGAGCTCCTCGGCCGAACGGATCGGCGGGTTCAGCAGGATCAGGGCCGCGCCGGAGCCGGTCAGGCCGATCGCGACGGCGCTCATCGTCCACGCGCTGCCCAGCTGCGTGACGCCGAGGACGCCGAGGGCGGGCCCGGTCATGTAGGAGAGCTCGACCATGATCGAGTCGAGGGAGAAACCGATCCGGCGCTGGTGGGGCGGGACCAGGGCCGTCAGGCACTGCCGGATCACGCTGAACACCGGCAGGGCCAGCAGTCCGGCCACCACAGAGGCGACGACCAGCACCGGGTACGGCAGCACCCACGCCGTGGACCAGAAGGCGAGCTGGGCGAAGGTGGTCACGAACAGCACCGGGCGCAGGCCGTACCGGTCGACGAACCGCCCGGCCAGCGGCGACCCGACGGCCATCCCCACCGTCGTGGCCGCGCCGGCCCCACCTGCCTCCAGCCATCCCAGGCCGAGGGTGTTGTTGATGTGCAATGTCAGCGTGATGCCCGTCGCCGTGGACGGGATGCGGGCGATCATGCCCACCAGCAGCAGCGTTCGCACACCGGGAAGCGCGAGCAGACGACGGTAAGGTTCGATGGCCATTTTTATTGCTTACCTCCGGGTGCATTCTGTCCTATGCCCCCGACAAGATCGCCACTGGATTACCTGGCGGTGCGGGGGTGTTGCACCTTCCGGAGCGCGTGCAATCATCGAAGACGTCCGGGGACGCCACTGGGGCGCCTCGAGACTTCACAGGGAGGCTCCCATGTCCTCTTCCGTCACGAGCCGGCCGACCGCTCTCTACGGCGGCCAGGCGGGACGAAGGGTCACCGTCCGCGACGTGGCCGCCGCCAAGGAGCGCGGCGAGAGGTGGCCGATGGTCACCGCGTACGACGCGATGACCGCGAAGGTGTTCGACGAGGCCGGAATCCCGGTGCTGCTCGTCGGCGACTCGGCCGCCATGGTCGTGTACGGCTACGACTCCACGCTGCCGGTCACCGTCGACGACCTGCTGCCGCTGACCGCGGCCGTGGTGCGCGGGTCGTCGCGGGCCATGGTGGTGGCCGACCTGCCGTTCGGCTCCTACCAGGCGTCCCCCCAGCAGGCCCTGGAGACGGCCGCCCGCTTCATGAAGGAGGGCGGGGCGCACGCGGTCAAGCTGGAGGGCGGCCGCCGGGTGCTGCCGCAGGTCGAGGCGCTGGTCTCGGCGGGCATCCCGGTCATGGCGCACCTCGGTCTGACCCCCCAGTCGGTCAACACCTTCGGCGGCTACCGCGTCCAGGGCCGCGGCCAGGCCGGCGACGAGCTGATGTCCGACGCCAAGGACCTGGAGTACGCCGGGGCCTTCGCCGTGGTCCTGGAGTGCGTCCCGGCCGAGCTCGCCGAGCGGGTCACCCGGTCGCTGTCGATCCCCACCGTCGGCATCGGCGCCGGGCCCTCCACCGACGCGCAGGTGCTCGTCTGGCAGGACCTGATGGGCCTGACCCCCCACCCCGCCAAGTTCGTCAAGAAGTACTTCGACCTCGCCGGGGAGATGGACCGGGCGGTCCGCGCCTTCGCCGACGAGGTGGTCGGCGGGGCCTTCCCGGCCGCCGAGCACAGCTACCACTGACGCGCCGCCGCGCCGCCGTACCGGCCCGCGGGCCGGTACGGCGGCGCGGTCAGACCAGGGTCGAGGGGTCGGTGTTGCCGCCGCAGACGACCACGGCCACCCGTTCCCCTGGGGCCGGGACGTACGCCCCGCACCGCAGGGCCGCGTAGGCGGCGGCCCCGCCGTACTCGGCGGCCACCCGGAAGGACCGCCACAGCTCCAGCCGGGCGGCGGCGATGTCCTCGTCGCCGACCAGGACGCCGCGCACCCCCGCCGCGCGGGCGAGGCCGTAGCCGATGGCCCCGATCCGGCTGGCGCCCAAAGAGTCGGCCGCGATCCCGCCGACCTCGACCCGGACCGGCCCGCCCGCCGCCAGGGCGCGGTCGAGGGTGGGGATGCGCTCGGGCTCGACGGCCACCACCCGCGCCCGGCCGTCCAGCGCGGCGACGATCCCGCCGAGCAGCCCGCCGCCGCCGACCGCGACGAGCACCGTGTCGACGCCCCCGGTCTGCTCCAGCAGCTCCAGCCCGGCCGTGCCCTGCCCGGCCACCACCTCGGCGTGGTCGTAGGCGTGGACCTCAAGGGCGCCGGTCTCGGCGGCCCGCTTGAGCGACGCCTCGTACGCCTCGGCGTAGACGGCGCCGGTCTGCGTGACCTCCGCGCCCAGCGCGCGCAGCCCGGCGACCTTCACCGGGCTGGAGACCGTGGGCACGAAGATCTCCGCCCGGACGCCCAGCTCCCGCGCGACGTACGCCACCGCCAGCCCGTGGTTGCCGCCGCTCGCCGCGATCAGCCCGGCCGCGGGCAGGTCGCCCGCGGCCAGCGCCCGGTTGAAACCGCCCCGCACCTTGAACGACCCGGTGTGCTGGGTCAGCTCCAGCTTCAGGAACAGCTCCGGCGACACCTCCAGCACCGGGGTACGGCGGATCCGCCCGGCCAGGCGCCCGGCGGCCAGCGTCACGTCGTCGATCGACACGCTCATCGGTGATCTCTCCCCGTCGTTCCCGGCCGGCGGGCCCTCATGAGAGGGCCTGGCTGAAGTCGGCCCAGAGGTCCTCGATGTGCTCGATGCCGACCGCGACCCGGACCGTGCCCTCGCCGATCCCGTGCCGGGCGAGCTCCTCCGCCGTCAGCGAGCGGTGCGAGGTGGTCGCCGGGTGCAGGATGAGCGTCTCGACGCCGCCGAGCGACGGGGCCAGCAGCGCCAGCCGTACCGAACTCATGAACCTCTCCCCCGCGGCGCGCCCGCCGGCCAGGTCGAAGGAGAAGACGCCGCCGAAGTCGGGCAGCAGCTTGACCGCCAGCTCGTGCGAGGGGTGGGAGGGCAGGCCCGGCCAGTGGACGGCCGTGACGGCCGGGTGGCCCGCCAGGCGGGTGGCCAGCTCGCGCGTGTTGGCGCAGTGCCGTTCCATGCGCAGCGGCAGGGTCTGCATGCCGCGCAGCGTGAGCCAGGCCGCGAACGGGTCGGCGGTGGCGCCCAGCTCGACCGCGAAGTGCCACACCTTCCGGTACAGCTCGTCGGAGGCGAAGACCGCGACGCCGCCGAGGACGTCGGTGTGCCCGCTCAGGTACTTGGTGGAGGAGTGCACCACGACGTCCGCGCCGTGCTCCAGCGGGCGGCACAGGATCGGCGAGGCGAAGGTGTTGTCCACGACCGAGACCAGCCCGGCCTCGCGCGCCGCGGCGCACATCCCGGGCAGGTCGGCGACCTGGGTGACCGGGTTGGCGATGGTCTCCAGGTAGACGACCTTCGTCTCCGGCCGTACGGCCGCGCGCAGCGCCCCGGGGTCGTCCTCGGGCACGTAGGAGACCGTGATCCCGAACCTCGTGACCAGGTCGTTGATCATCCCGGCGGTGCCGCCGTAGAGGGCCCGCTGGGCGATCAGGTGGTCACCCGGCTTGAGCAGACCGAGCAGCACCGAGTTGATCGCCCCCATGCCCGAGGCGGTGGCCACGGCGCCGACACCGCCCTCCAGGCCGGCGACGGCCTCCTCCAGCGACCGGACGGTCGGGTTGGACAGCCGCCCGTAGACGAAGGAACCGTCCGGGCGGCCCATCCCGTCGGCGAAGACGGACGGGTCCTCGAAGACGAAGCCGGAGGTCTGGTAGATCGGCACCGCGATGGGCCGGCTGCCCTCAAGGGACGGCTGCGGGTGGTGGACGACACGCGTCTCGGGGCGAAGCTCGCTCATACGACAAGGATGACCCGCGGGGAGGCCCGCTGTCAGATCCGGCGCGACGGGATCGGCCCGTCATCCGGCCGGATCGCGCCCCGATCGGGGAGGAAGGGGCCCGGCCCGGGGAACCGGAGGAGACGGCAGAGCCAGAAGAGGCGGGAGAGGGTCTCACAGGGGCTCCGGGCCCGGTCTCACGCGCCTTCCATGCCTTCCGGGGGATTTGTGAATTCCTCACTGTCGCCGGGCGCGTCCGCCCGCCAGCATCGGAGGCATGACAGCGATTCTGGTGGACGGCCTCCGTAAGCACTACGGGGACTTCGCCGCCGTCCGGGACGTCTCCTTCGACGTCTCGCAGGGCGAGGTCTTCGCGCTGCTCGGCCGTAACGGCGCCGGCAAGACCACGACCCTGGAGGTACTGGCGGGCTTCGCGGCCCCCGACGCCGGCACGGTGCGCGTGCTCGGCCTCGACCCCGTCGAAGACCGCACGGAGGTACGGCGGAGCTGCGGCATCATGCTCCAGGAGGCCGGGTTCTTCCCTGACCTGACCGTGGCGCAGACCGTGGACGCCTGGCGCGACTTCGTCGCCGCCCCCCGGCCGCGTGACGAGGCCCTGGAGATGGCCGGGCTGACCGCCAAGGCCGGCACGAAGGTGCGGCAGCTCTCCGGCGGGGAGAAGCGCCGCCTGGACCTGGCCCTGGCCATCCTCAGCCGGCCCGACGTGCTCTTCCTCGACGAGCCGACCACCGGCATGGACCCCGAGGCCCGCCGGAACACCTGGGACGTCATCCGCGACCTCGCCGGGCAGGGCACCACGGTCCTGCTCACCACGCACTACCTGGAGGAGGCCCAGCGGCTGGCCTCCCGCATGGCGATCATGGATCACGGGGAGGTCGTGGCGAGCGGCGGCATGGCCGAGACCCTCGCCGCCCAGACCGGCCGGGTCGCCTTCGAGCTCCCCGGCGCGGTCACGCCGGAGGAGCTGCCGCTCCCGCCGTCCTCGGTGGAGGGCCGGACCGCGGTGTACCGGGTCGCCGACCCCGACCTCGCCGCGCGGACCCTGCTGAACTGGGCCGGCGAGCGCGGCCTGCGCCTGCACGGCCTGGAGGTCCGCACGGCGTCCCTCGAAGACCTGTTCCTGGACCTCGCCGCGGACGCCGACGGGCGTCCGGAGAACGAGCACGCGAAGGAGGTGGCGTGACCGTGGCGGCGCGCGATCTGGTGACGGTGGCCCGCTTCGACGCCCGCCTGTTCTGGCGGGACCGGACGGCGCTGAGCACGTCCGTGACTCTTTTCCTGCTCCTGGGCGTCGGGCTGCCGGTGATGGCGGACCGCCTCCAGCCGGGCCACCCGGAGGCCGTGGTGGCCCAGCACCTCGGGATCCTGTCGATGCTGCTGGTCCTCGCGACGTTCGGCCAGGTGGTGAACACCCTGACCACCCGCCGCGACCAACTCCTCCTCAAGCGGCTGCGGGCCACCGGGATGGCCGACCGCGACATCCTCGGCGGCGGGGTCCTCAACCTCGTGCTGCAGAACACCCTGCTGGCGGCGGTGGTCTCGGTCGCGCTGTACGCGCTGACGAGCCTGCCGGTCCCGCGCGACCCGCTGCTGCTCCTGGTGGCGGTGGTCGCGGGCGCCGCCGTCCTGTGCCTGCTGGGGACGGCGTTCACCCCGCTCGTCCCCCGGCCTGAGGTCGGGGCCGTCATGACGATGCCGTTCTTCCTGCTCGCGGGCGTCGGCGCGGGCGGTTTCGGGCCGCTCACCGAGATGCTCCCCGGCTGGGTGAGCACGCTGCTCGGCCTGCTGCCCACCGACGCCGTCGCCGACATCGCCCGGATCGCGTACGCGGCGGACGGCACCTTCGGCGGCGACCTCGCGGCGGCGGCCGGGCCCGCGCTCAAACTCGCCGTCTGGGCGGCGATCGGGCTGTTCGCGGTATCCCGCTGGTTCCGCTGGGACCCCCGGAGGCAATAATCACCGTGACATGCGAATGACCCCCCAGCGCCTGGCCGTCGGCCTGGTCGTGCTGCTCTCCGCGGGCTTCACGATCTCCCCGGTGATCGTGATGGTCCGCTCCGGCGGGCTCGCCGCGGTCACCGTGTTCTCGGTCGTGCTCCCCGCCTTCTTCGTCCCCCACTTCCGGCACGTCCGCGCCGCCCTGCGCGGCGCGGAGCCGGGCGGCGTGACCCTCGGGATCGTGGTGCAGACCATCGCCGCCTACGCCCCGATACCGCTCCTGCCGAACGGGACCGGGAACTGGTGGTGGGGCACTCCGAGCATCCTGCTCGGCTCGGTGCTGCTGCGCCTGCGACCGCCGCTCGCCCTGGGGTTCCTGGTCCCCATGACGGTGATCCACTTCGCCGCCGCGTGGAGCGCGGGGATGCCGGGTTCCAAGTTCCTGTACGCCTTCCAGGGCGTCACCACCCTCTTCATCACCGGCTTCGTCATCTACGGTGTGACCCGGCTGGTCGTGGTCAGCCGCGAGCTGGCGCAGGCGCGGACCGAGCTGGCCGAGGCCGCGGTGCTCCGGGAGCGGCTGCGCATCTCCCGCGACCTGCACGACGGCCTGGGCAGCAGCCTGACCGCCGTCGCGCTCAAGGGCGATCTCGCGCGCAGGCTGGTCAGGCGCGACCCCGCCGCGGCCGAGGCGGAGTTGGCCGAGCTGGTCGGCGTGGCCAGGGAGGCGGCCCAGGACGTGCGGCAGGTGGCGCGGGGCTACCGGGAGATGTCGCTGACCGGGGAGGTGCACCGGGCGGTGGCGCTGCTGGAGGCGTCCGGGGTGAGCTGCCGGACCGACCTGGCCGACGTCGAGGTCTCGCGCGAGGCCGACGAGGCGCTGGCCTGGGCGGTGCGCGAGGCGGTCACCAATGTGGTACGGCACAGCCAGGCGACGACCTGCTCGATCAGCACCTCCGCGCACGGCGGCGCCGTACGGCTGGAGGTGGTCAACGACCGTGCCCGCGGGCGCGCGGCGGACGGCGGCGGGCTGACCGGACTGCGGGAACGGGCGTCGGGCCTGGGCGGCTCGGTCGTGGCCGAACGCGCCGGCGACGGGTTCCGGCTCGTCATGGAGCTGCCGGCCGTACCGGGGACCCCGCGGAGGCGGGCGGACGGGAGCCGGTGGGTGCGGAGGGGCCCGGACGCGGCCGCCGGGGATCCGGAGACGACGACGGGGGACGCGGCGGTGACGACGTGATCAGGGTCCTGCTCGCCGAGGACATGCACATGATCCGGGCCGCGCTCGGGGCGCTGCTGCGGCTGGAGCCCGACATCGAGGTGGTCGCCGAGGTGACCCGCGGCGACGAGATCGTCGACGCGGCCCTGAGGTCCCGGCCGGACGTGGCGGTGCTGGACATCGAGCTGCCGGGGATCGACGGCATCACCGCCTCGGTGGAGCTGCGGGAGAAGGTGCCCGGCTGCCGGGTCCTGGTGCTCACCGCGATGGGACAGCCCGGGCAGGTCCACCGGGCCCTGGCCGAGGGCATCGAGGCGTTCCTGGTCAAGGACGCCCCCGGTGACCGGCTGGCGGACGCGGTCCGGCGCACCGCCCAGGGGCTGCGGGTGCTGGACCCCGAGCTGGTCGCCTCGGCGCTCGCGTACGGCGCGAGCCCGCTGACCCCTCGCGAGACCGCCGTGCTGAAGGAGGCCGCCCGGGGCGCCCCGGCCGAGGAGATCGCCGGGCGGCTGCACCTGTCGGTCGGGACGGTCCGCAACTACCTGACCAACGCCGTCTCCAAGACGGGCGCCCGCAACAAGGTCGACGCCATCCGGATCGCCGAGGACGCGGGCTGGATCTGACGGGCTGACGGGCCGGGCCCGCAGGACCGCCGGGGACGCGGGCTGGACCTGACGGGCCGGGTCCGCGGGACCGCCGGGTCCGCCGCCGAACCCGGCGCGGCGGGCCCGTCCCGTCGGCCCCGGGGAGCCGTGACCGGCGGGCCGGTGGGCCGGCCGTCAGACGTCGGTGACCCGGAAACCGGCGTGGGCCTTGTAGCGGCGGTTGATGGAGATGAGGTTGGCGGTCAGCCCCTCGACCTGGCGGGCGTTGCGCAGCCGTCCGCCGTACACGCCGCGGACGCCCGGGATGCGGCTCGCCAGCGCCTGGACCGTGTCGGTGGCCTCGCGGTCGTCGCCCAGCACGAGCACGTCCAGGTCGATCCGCTCCACCTCCGGGTCCAGCAGCAGGACGGCGGAGACGTGGTGGAAGGCGGCGACCACGCGGCTCTCCGGCAGGATCGAGGCGGCCTGCTG
The DNA here is from genome assembly GCF_050942225.1 of Streptosporangium sandarakinum. Taxonomy (NCBI): domain Bacteria; kingdom Bacillati; phylum Actinomycetota; class Actinomycetes; order Streptosporangiales; family Streptosporangiaceae; genus Streptosporangium; species Streptosporangium sandarakinum. The sequence goes on along the minus strand of NZ_CP192034.1, from coordinate 2,371,262 downwards.
GGCGGCGCTGCCCTCCTCGACGTCCAGCGCGTAGGCGCCCTTCTTGTCGAAGCCGAGCGGGTTGACGCAGTCGATCACGATCTTGCCGGCCAGCTCGTCCCGCAGGGACTCCAGGGTGGGCCGGTGCCCCTCCCACGGGGTCGCCACGATCACCACGTCGGCCTCGGCCGCCACGGCCCGGTTGTCGGCGCCGCGGACCGGCCCGCCGACGCTCTCGGCCGCCTCCCGCGCCCGGTCGGCGCTGCGCGAGCCGATCAGCACGGTGTGACCGGCCAGGGCGAACCGCCGGCCCAGTCCCTTGCCCTGGTCGCCGGTCCCGCCCAGGATGCCGATCGAGATGCCGCTCACGTCCGGGATATCAGTGCTCACTCATCGCTCCTCATGATCGTCGGCCGGCCGGACGCCCGGGGACGCCCGGCCCCGCCACATCCCCAGATCATGCCAGGCGCGTCCGGCGATCTCCTGGCGGGACCCCGGCGGCTGGTGCACGATGATCCGATGGACGCTCGGTCGGTCGCACTCCTCCGCGACATCCTCGGCTCGACCGGCTGGGTGGAGCGCACCCGCGCGCTCGGCCTGGCCCTGCGCACCACCCGGTCACCCGGCGGCCTGCTGGTGGTCGGCACCCCCGCCGAGGAGCCCTGGCACCTGGCCGCACACCTCGGGGACGAGGCCCGGCTGGCGGGCCTGCCGCAGCTCGCCCCGACGCTGGTGCGCTGGAGCCCTCCCCCGGGCGCTCCCGCGCACCTGCGGATCGGGCTGGACCGGATCGAACGGGCCGGGCGGGGCGAGACCCTGTTCGTGGTGACCGAGGACCGGGCCCCCGAGGCGCTGCTGGAACGGGTCGGCGACGCCCGCCGTACCGGCGCGACGATCCTCGCCCTGGACGGCGGCGACCCCGACCTGGAGGGGCTGGCCCACGAGGCGCTGGCCGTCCCCGAGCGGGCGCCGCTGTCGTTCGACGGCGCCCAGCACCTGGTCAGCATGGCCGCGGGCGAGACCGGCCGGCGGCCGGGCCTGCGCGAACGGCTGGCCCGGCTGCTGGAGAGGGTCAGCGGCCCCCAGGTCGCCGAGTGACGGCGCGACGGCCGTCATCCGGCCGGTCCCGGTCCGGCCGCTCCCCCGCGCGATCACCCTCCTGGACACCGTCCGGAACGATGTCCGGGAGGATGCCCGGGACGCGGCCGGCGGCCTCCCCGACCGCCGGCCCCCGGCGCGGCCGGCCCGCCGTTCAGTCGTCGTCCCAGGCGCGGTCGGCCTCCCGCCACGCCTCGTTGCGCTCGGCCGCGGTCTTCATCGCGTCGGCCGCGGCCTCACGGGTCCCGTAGGGGCCCATCCGGTCCTTGTTGGGGCAGCCCTCGTCGGGCTCGACCGCCATGTGCTTCAGGCAGAACCACCACTGATCCCTCATGGGGGCAATCCTGCCCAGTGGGAAGCCAACTAGACTGGGGGACCATGACGACACTGCTCCAGCCCGGACGGATCTCACCCACCCGCAAGGTTCCCTCCAGCATCGCGCGGCCGGAGTACGTCGGGAAGAAGGCCCCCAGTCTCGGCGAGTCCGACATCAAGACCCCGGAGATCATCGAGCGGATGCGGGTGGCCGGAAAGCTCGCCGCCCAGGCCCTGGAGGAGGTCGGCCGGCACGTGGCGCCCGGCGTCACCACCGACGAGCTCGACCGGATCGGCCACGAGTTCCTCTGCGACCACGGCGCCTACCCCAGCACCCTCGGCTACCGCGGATACCCCAAGTCGCTGTGCACCTCGATCAACGAGGTGATCTGCCACGGCATCCCCGACGACACCGTGCTGCGCGACGGCGACATCGTCAACATCGACATCACCGCCTTCATCGGCGGCGTGCACGGCGACACCGACGCCACCTTCCTGGTCGGCGACGTCGACGAGGAGTCGCGCCTGCTGGTCGAGCGCACCCGCGAGGCGACCGCCCGCGCCATCAAGGCCGTCGCCCCCGGCCGCCAGCTCAACGTCGTGGGCCGGGTCATCGAGGCGTACGCCAAACGGTTCGGCTACGGCGTGGTCCGCGACTTCACCGGACACGGCATCGGCACCACGTTCCACTCCGGCCTGATCGTGCCGCACTACGACGACCCGTCGGTGGCGGTCACACTGGTGCCGGGCATGACGTTCACGATCGAGCCGATGCTGACCCTCGGCACCATCGAGTACGACGTCTGGCCGGACGGCTGGACCGCCGTGACCAAGGACCGCAGGCGGACCGCCCAGTTCGAGCACACCATCCTGGTCACCGAGACGGGCCACGAGATCCTGACCCTGCCCTGACGCTCTGCCGCCCCGCCCCGCCGCTTCGGGCCCGCCTACCGGCGGGGCAGCGTCCCGGTGACGGTGGTGCCCTCCCCCTTGACGCCGTGGACGCTCAGCGTGCCGCCGAGGGCCTCGAACCGGCCGCGCATGGCGTCCACCCCGCGTCCGGCGGCCTGCCCGGCGAAACCGGCGCCGTCGTCGCTCACCGTCATCCGCAGGCCGCCGCGGCCCAGGGTGACCGCGACGGAGACCACCCGGGCCCGGCTGTGCCGTTCGACGTTGGCCAGGGCCTCCTCCAGCACCGCCAGTACGGCCCCGGCCACCTCGGCTGACGCCTCCTCGCCGGGCAGCGCCCAGGTCTCGACGGCGATCCCGGTGCGACCGCTCCAGGCGTCCAGGCGCTCCCGGAGCTCCCCGGCGAGAGCCGGCCTCCACCCCTCGCGCGTGCGCGGTTCCTCGGACACTCCTCGACCTTCCCGGCGCGCGTGGCGCCCGCCGGCCCTCCGGCCGGCCACGTGGCTGATCCGTGAGCGGGCGCGGCGCGCCTCGTTGCGCGGCCGTCGCTGCGGATGCCCGAACCCCCCGAACTCAGGCTACCGGAGCCATCGCCGCGAAAGGGAGGAAGTGTCCGCCGTGCCGCCTACTCGGGCTCGGCGGTGCGGTCCCGCCGGTTGAGCCTGGCGAGGTAGTCGTTGTAGGCGTCCAGCTCGGCGTCGCCGGTGCCACCGGTGCGGGCCGCCACCGCGTCGGCCCGGCGATCGTTGCGGCGGGCCTTGCGGTCGTCGTCGCGCCACCACTGGAAGCCCAGCGCGAGCAGCACGAGCAGCGTCGGGATCTCGCCGAAGCCCCAGGTGATGGCGCCGCCCGTCCGCTGGTCCGCCAGGGCGGAGGTGCCCCAGGCACGGCCGAGCTGCTCGTACCACTCCGGGGCGAGGACGGTGCCCATGCTCATCAGCGCGATGCCGAAGAAGGCGTGGAAGGGCATCGTGACGAACAGCAGGAGCAGCTTGGCGAAGTGCGGCAGCCGGTGCGGCGCCGGGTCCACCCCGATGATCACCCAGAAGAACAGGGAGCCGCTGAGCAGGAAGTGCAGCGTCATCGCGATGTGGCCGAGGTGCTCCTCCATCGCGGCCGGGAACAGCGGGGTGAAGTACAGGATGTAGAACGACGCGATGAAGATCGCCGTGGCGATCCCCGGGTGGGCCACGAAGCGGACGAACCGGCTGTGCAGGATCGTGGTCAGCCACTCGCGGGGGCCGCGGTCACCGCGCCGGGCGGCGGGCTTGAGCGCGCGCAGCGCCAGCGTGACGGGGGCGCCCAGCACCAGCAGGATCGGCACCAGCATGGACAGCGTCATGTGCTCGGCCATGTGAGCGCTGAACAGCACCTTGGCGTAGCGGGCCACGCCGCTCTGGGTGGAGAGCACCAGGATCAGCACGCCGATGAACCAGGAGACGGTGCGCCCCCAGGGCCAGGAGTCGCCGCGCCGCCGGAGCCGTACGACCCCGGCGAGGTAGAGGCCGCCGAGGACGGCCGCCACGGTGGCGAAGAACAGGTCGAACCACCACAGCGTGGCCAGGTTGGCCACGGAGATCTCCGGCGGCATCCTGAAGCCGAGCGCCTCGAAGGCGCGGTCCACCGGCAGGACCGCGGGGGGCGGCGCGGTACGGCCCAGCGCGACCGCCAGCCCGACCGTCGCGAACATGACGAGAAGCTCGACGGAGGCGAACCGGGCGAACCCGCCGCGCCCGCCGCCGGCGAGCCCGGGGAGGGTGCGCTTCCTGTGCCACCACCCGAAGACGCCGAGCAGCGCGAACGCCGCCGTCTTGGCGACCAGCAGCAGGCCGTAGGCGGAGGTGAAGAGCTCCGAGATCGAGGTGAGCCGCGCGATGACGCTGAACAGGCCGGACAGGCCCACCGCGACGTAGCACCACAGCGCCATCGCCGAGAACCGGGCCGCGGCGACCTCCAGCTGCGGCTGTCCCCGCAGCGCGTGCACGCACAGTGCGGCGAGCCCGCCCACCCACAGGGCGAGGGCCAGCAGGTGGAGCGCCACACCGCTGGTGGCCAGGTCGTGGTTGGGAGAGGAGGCGGAGTGGCCGGTCAGCGCGGGCGGCAGCATCGTCACCAGGGCCAGGGCCAGCAGCCCCGCCGCGGTGCCGGCGGTGATCGCCCCCCGGGCGAACAGCGCGATCGCCACCCCGAACAGCACGACCAGGGTCAGGGCGATGCCCTGGGACACCTGGCTGGCGAAGCTGGTGAGCTCGTCGCCGCCGAGCACGTCGGCGACGGGCAGGCCCAGCACCTCGGACAGGGTGAACACCATCGTCGCGGCCGCCGCGCCGGCCCACACGAGCGCCGACCACGACGCGGCCCTGACGTAGCCGAGGGCCGGCTTGCCGAGCAGGCCCTTGTCGACCGGGAAGAAGAAGGCCGCGGCCAGCAGCGTGCCCACGGTGACCACGCCCGCGGCGTCCATCGTGAGCTTGGCCACCGGCAGGCCCCACCGGGTCACCGCGCCCTCGTCGGGCAGGCCGGGGATGATGCGCGGGGTCGCCGCGCCGCCGGCGAACATGGCGATCACCAGCGCGACGAGGGCCGCTCCGGCGACGGCGAGCCCCAGCCACACCGCCCGGGTGGTCCACCCCCGCTCGTCCGGCGCGTCCGGTACGGCCCGCGCGGCCTCCTCCCGGGTGCTCACGACTGCTTCCGGCCCTTTCCTCGCAGGCTGAAGAACATGCCGATGCCGATGCCGGCCAGGCCGCCGACGACCAGCCACAGCCAGCCGGGCATCCCGCCCGAGGAGGCCGGCTCACCGGCCGCCGCCGGGGCGTCCGCCGCACCCGTGGCACCGGCGGTCTCCCCGGAGGCTCCCGGGCCGGAGACGGCCGGGGGCGTGGAGGCGGCCGGGGACGGCGACGCCTCCGCCTCGGCAGTGGCCGGGGCGGAGGGCGAGGGCGATCCCTTCAGCGTGAAGGGGATCTCCCCCTCGATCGGGTGACCGTCGGAGGAGACGACCCGGTAGGCGATGACGTAGCGGCCCGGCGGGAGGTCCGCCTTGACCTTCTGCGTCACCACGGGGCCGTCGACCACCGGCTTGCCGTCCTGGTGGGCGGCGTCGTCCGGGCCCCGGACGACCACGGCCGGGAAGCGCACCGAGGCGGTGAACGTCAGCTTCACCTCGTCGAGGCTCTCGACCTTGGCGTCCTTGGCGGGCGAGCTGCTCTTGAGGGCGTCGTGGGCGAGGGCCGGCGAGGCGAACGCCGTACCGAGTACGAGAGCGGCGAGGAGCGCGAGCACAGCCGCGACTGGGGAAGTCTTCATGGCGATTCCCAGGCTACCGACGCCACCAAGCGGTCCCGAAGTCCCCGCCCCGGTCCCACGGCGCGTCGTGGGGCGCCGTAGGACCGGGGAGGCGGGGCGGGACGGTGTGAGAGCTGAGGTGCGGCCTTCACAGGCACCGGGCGGCCTACAGGTCGACGCAGGCCAGCGCCCGCCGGTAGGCGTCGGCCCCGCGCTTGGGCTCGTCGATCCGCTCCAGGACCTGCGCGGCGGACAGCCAGAGATGGGCGGTGGAGCGGGTGGACGGCAGATACGTCAATGCCTGCTCCGCCTTGCCGAACTCCCGCAGAGCCTCCTCGTGCATGCCGACCTCCGCGAAAGTCTCACAGAGGAGAACACGCGCCTCAGCCTGCAGCGCATGCGGCAATCCGTTGAGGATGTCGTAGGCGGCACGGATGTGGGCATTCGCCTGCTCGGGACGCGAGAGCATCAACTCCGCACGAACGAGGTTCATCGTGCAACGCAGCTTGTTGATCGGGGTGGAGGAACTCTCCCGCAGTTCGCCCTCCAGCTTCACCAGGCTTTCGCGCCAGGTCTCGGCTTGCGCGGGACGTGCCAGCAGCATGACCTGGAGATAGTCGGTACGGAGCAACGCGAGAAGGCGGGGATCCTCCTGCTCGGACTGGACGGCGAAAGCCCTTTCCGCGTATGCGACCGCCTCGTCTTCGTGCCCGGTCTCAACGGCGACGATGGCTGCGCTCCAGTTCGCCCAGGAGATCGCCAGCGGGGTACCGAGAAGCTCCGCCGCGGCGAGCAGTTCGGCGGCGAACTGACGGGAGCGGAGCATGTCCCCCCGGTCTATGTAGGCCGCCAGAAGCTGGGTGCCCAGCTTCACCAGATCATTGGTCCAGGCGGGCCGTACCGCACCGCCCAGGATCTGCTCGACGACTTCCACCGCCCGACCCAGGTCCCCCTGCTCTCGGTAACAACGCGAGAGCGCGACCACGATGGCGACGTGACGCTCGGGCGACATCGTTCCCGCGTCGTCCCGGCGAAGCCCGTTGAGCAGGGTGATCGCCCCGTCCAGGTCGCCGCACGCCTCGGTCGCGAGTGCCAGACCGTATTCGGCCTCCTGCCTGAGCTGAGGGAGCCCGACGACGCCCTCATCCGCCAGGACCTCCGCGTAACGTGCCCGTGCCTCTACGACCTCGCCGTTCTCCAGGGCGATCCGGGCGTAGCCGATGTTGAGCTCGATCTCCTGCATCTGCTCGGTCGTCACACCGTTAACGAGATAGGTGAGAGAGCAGTCGAGTTTGCGGGCCAGAAGTTCGAGAACCGCAGGCGTCGGGGTACGCTTCCCGCTCTCAATGAGAGAGACATAGCTATCCGACAATTCCGGGTGGGCGAGCTGGGCCTGCGAAAGGCCACGCTGTCGGCGAACGGTTTTGATGCGTTGCCCGACCAAGTCTTGACCAGTCACGTTACTCCTTGAAAAATGTCTTTCCAGCAGCAGAACCCACGACAGGAGCCTCCCCCGTGCGCCGACGCCTCACTTTGCCCGCCCTCGCCGCCTTCTTGGTCGCAGCGTTCTCCGTCGCAGGCCATGCTACGGCCGCCAGCGCCGATTCGTCTGCCCCCTTACAGGGAAGCACCCAGCATGCGTCGGCTCTGTACGCAGGGTCGATGCTCGGCTGGAACCAGCCCGGCTGAAGCGGGGTCGGCTGTCCGCACTCCTCCACCCCGGAGCCGGCCACGTGACCTCGCAGCGACCCGGCGCCCTATGTGCTTCCACGGCTCCCCCACCGTGGAAACACATAGGGCGCCCGTTTCGTCCATGGGTGAATAAATGCTTCGAGCGAGGCGACTCCCACACCTCCGCCGACCGAAACCGAGCCGGCTTGGAGTGAATATTTTCCAGACATCGGAAGCAAGAAAAGAATCCTTGACAAAAATGCAGCGAGCGGAAGCACGGAAAGAAATTTTCAGCCGGCTCCTCCGTTAGATGCTCCGACATGACACTCGGCCGCACGCCTGAAGGAAAGCATGCGCTTCACCCAACGGACCGGCCATGCCAATCGTCACGCCCTTTGGCATGCCCACCCCCACTCCTTCTGCGCCCCTGATCCCCCTCCCATCCGGCATCAGGGCAACCGGCACCCCGCGTGACCTGCGAGTCATCCCTTCCAAAAGCGGCCACCGACCGCCAGTCGCCGCCGGACGAGACTCACGGACCTCGGAGCCCTCCAGGGAAAGCACGCTCAGCTCCACCGCCCCCGCCTCATAGGGGTCATGCATTCGACATCTCGCCGATGTCAGCGGCGAACAAAAATCTGAGATACACCGGGGATACATTATGAGCGGAAAATTTTTGCCTTGACATCTTGATCGGTAAGCTGAATGCCATCAAGCTGGATGAATTCGTTGGAGACGCCCGGGGAACCCTGGGCGCACTTGACCATGGGACTCAACGAATGACATTTCTGATGCTCGGCGGTCTGGAGGTTCGCAACGGCGAGGGACGGCTCATCCCCATCCCCCGCCTGAAACAGCGCCAACTCCTGGTGGCACTGCTCCTCAAGGCCAACACCCCGGCATCCTTCGAGTATCTGACGGACGCGCTCTGGGGCGACGAGCCCCCGGCCTCCGCCGAGCAGAACCTCAAGACGTACGTCCACACGTTGCGGCGGCTCCTCTCCCCCGACGCCCCCCGCTCGGCCCCGATCGAGACCCAGGCGAACACCTATCTCGTAACCCTCGGCGAGGATAATCTCGACCTGCTGGCCTTCCGCGAGCATGTCCGCCGGGGAAGGCGCGCCACCCAGGACCACCAGGCGGAGGCCGCTCACCACCACTACCAGCGGGCCCTCGAACTGTGGCGGGGTGATCCCTTCACGAACGCCAGGGGAACCCGGGTCCTGAACGACGCGGCGGCCGGCCTGGATGAGGAGCGCCTCGCCGCGCTGGAGGAGTTCTCGGAGATCCGGCTCGTCCTGGAAAGATACGCCGAGGCCGTGCCGGACCTGCGCGCCGCGGCCGGCGCCAACCCGACGCGGGAGCGGCTCTGGGGACAGCTCATGCTCGCCCTGCACGGAGCAGGGGACCGCGCCGCCGCCCTTCACGCCTATGAGCGGCTGGCGAAGGCCGTCATGGAGAGGACCGGGCTGGAACCCTCCCCCACGCTCCGGGACCTCCACCGTCGGATCATCTCCTCCACCGAGGTCGCCCGCCCGGCGTCTCCCGGACCGGAGCGTTCCGCGGGGACCTCCGTGACCGCCGGGAACGTTCCGGTCCCCCGTCAGCTGCCGCGCGACCCGGGTGGCTTCGTCGGCCGCGCCGAGGAACTGGTCCGGCTCAGGTCGTTGCTCTCCCCCTGGGACGGCGGCCTGCCCCACCACGTCGTCGCGATCACCGGGCCGCCGGGGGCGGGCAAGTCCGCCCTGGCAATCCGGGCCGCGCACGCGGTCCGCGATCGCTTCCCGGACGGGCAACTCTACGCGAACCTGCACGGGGCCACCCCCGGCCTGCGACCGCTGGAACCCCTGGAGGTGCTCGGCAGGTTCCTGCGGGCCCTGGGGGTCGCCCCGCAGGCCGTCCCCACCGACGTCGACGAGGCCGCCGCGCTGTGGCGCAGCCTGCTCGACGGCAGGAATCTCCTCGTCGTGCTGGACGACGCGGTCGATCTCCCCCAGGTCCGCCCCCTGCTCTCGGTGCCGGAGGGCAACACGGTCCTGGTGAACAGCCGCCGGACCTTCGCCCTGGTCGACGACTGCGTCCACGTGCCGATCGGCCGGCTGCGGCAGGTGGAGGCGACCACCATGCTGGCCAAGCTGGCGGGTGCCGAGCGGACCGGACGGGATCCGGAGGCCACGGCACGCCTGGTCGAGCTGTGCGGCGGACTGCCGTTGGCCGTGGCCGTCGCCGGGGCCCGGCTGGCGAACCGGCCCCGGTGGGAGGTCGCCGACCTGGTGGAGCGGCTTCGGGACGAGCGGAGGCGGCTGCGGGAGCTGGAGGCGGGCGACATCGCGGTGCGGTCGAGCCTGGGGGTCAGCTACGACCTGCTCACCGGAAGCGCCGACCACCTCGACCGCGAGGCCGCCCGCGCGCTGTGCGCGCTGGGGGTGCTGCGGGTGCCCGACGTGACGCCGCACGTCGTCGGCGCCCTCCTGGACGTCCCCGCTGAAGAAGCCGAGCGCGCCCTGGAACGGCTGGCCGACGGCCACCTCGTGGAGGCCGACGGGGCCGGGAGGTACCGGCTGCACGACCTGGTGCGCCTGTTCGCGAGCGAGCAGGCCTTGCATCGGGAGACCCGCAAGGCCTTGGACGAGATGTTGAACCGCGCGCTGGAGTTCTACATCTCGGCGGTCTGCCTGGCGGCGAAGCTCCTCCAGCATCCGCGATATCCCCGCTGGACGTCGGCGGGAGTCACCGTAGACGTGACTCCCCTCCCCCTCATTTCCCCGGATGGGGCCCATGAATGGTTGGAGCACGAGCGGGTCGCTCTCGTGGCCGCGGCCTCGCAGGCCATGGCCGCTGCAGAGGAACGGACAGCTCGTCTCGGCGTCGCTCTGGCCTTCGCGTTCTACTGGTTTCTTTACTATTCCGGAGCCTCTTCAGACCTTTTTCTGATCAGTCGGCAGACCCTTGAGACAGGGCGCCGCCTGTACGACCGCGACATCAAGGCCAACGCGCACAACTATGTAGCGATCGCCCTGGAGATGAACAACCGCGCCGCAGAGGCCGTGCCCCACCTCCAGAGGCAATTGCATCTCTGTCGGCAGTTGTCCGACCCGCACGGCGAGCAGAAGGCGCTCGGTAGCCTGGCAGTGATCTACAACTATCAAGAACGCCATGAGGAAGTGCTCCGCTGCGCCGAAGAGCAGCTGAGAGTGTCCAAGGCGATCGGCCACCGGTCAGGGGAGCACTACGCGATGGCCTACATCGGGCTGGCGCACCGTCGGCTGGGCCGGTTGGACCAGGCACTGGCCGTCCTGAACGACGCCCTTGACAAGATCCGCAAAGATGATGGGTTTCGCTCCTACCACGAAGCCATCGTGCTGGAAAAGCTTGGGGAGGTCCACGTCGACCGGGGGGACCCCGCCTCAGCAAAGGCCTGTTACGAGAACGCACTGACATGTGTGCGCGCCGCGAAGGCCAACATCGCCGAGCCCTACCTGCTGCTCGGTCTGGCCCGCGCCTCGCGTCTCCTCGGTGAGATCGACGAGGCCGCCGACCATCTGGCGCGGTCCGTTGCGGGCGCACAGGCGATGGGGATCAAGGACCTGGACAGGCAACTGGCCGAGGAGGAGGCCGCGTTGCGGGAGGCGCGTGGTGCGGAGGCGGCCCCCGTACGCAGGGGGGTCATGACGCCCTGAGCGCCAGGAACAGGTCCACCCGGTCGGTCATCGTCGACAGGTCCCGTCCGGTCAGCTCCTCCACCCGGCGGATGCGGTAGCGGACCGTGTTGACGTGGACGTGGAGGCGCTCGGCGCAGGCGTTCCAGGACCCCGCGCAGTCGAGGAACACCTCGAGTGTCCGCAGCAGCTCCGACCGGTGGCGCCGGTCGTAGTCGAGGATCGGGTCCAGCGTCCTTTCGGTGAACGACCGCCGCACGTCGCCGGGAACCGTCGCCAGCAGCAGAGCGTGCGTGTAGATCTCGTCGCTGGTGACGACTCCCCCGCCGCGCGCCTCGGCCAGCCGCCGGGCGTGCCCGGCCTCCTCCAGGCCGCCCCGGAGCGCGGGCGAGCCGGTCAGCGCGGCGCTCACCCCGATCGACACCCGTAGGCCGGGCAGCCCCGCCGCCAGCACCTCCGTCCCGGCCCGCAGCGCCCCGGCCGGCTCGTCCGCCGTCCAGGGCCGCCCGCCGTCCGCGCGGTCCGGCGACCCGGCCGCACCGGCGGCCGCCTGACCCGCCGGAGCAGTCCTGCCGGGGCCGCTCGCCGTGCCGCGTGACGACCCGCCGGGGCCGCTCACCGCGCCGGCGGCCAGCGGTACCAGCGCCAGCGCCCCGTCGGGCGTCACCGCGGCGGCAGTGGCCCGGGGCGCAGCAGCTCCTCCAGGATCCGGCCGCCGAGCGCGGCCGGGTCGGCCTCCGGGCCGCGCCGGGCCCGGTCACGGTCGCGCTCACCACGCGGTACGGCTCGGCCGGGCCGATCCCGCAGGTCCGCAGCGCAGCCCCCAGCTCGGCCTGGTCGCCCGCCCCGGAGGCGGCCAGCGCGACGAGCTGCCCGGCGAGCCGGCGTTCGACCCGCCGCCCCTCCTCCATCCGGCCGCGTTCCAGCGCGACGCAGGCGGCCAGTTCGAAGCCCAGGTCCGTCTCGGCGATCAGGTCGCCGCCGCAGGCCAGCGCCCACCCGGCGGCCCGGTGCTCGCGACCCACGCCGAACAGGGTGAAGGTCCCGGCCGGGGTGCGGACCACGTGGGGCAGCCGGGGCGCGGTGAGGAACTCGCGGGCGAGCCGGGCGGCGACGGCCTCGCCGCCCGAGCCCCGTCCCGCCCCGGCCCCGATCCGGGCGCCGGGAACGGCGGCCGTGCCCGCGTCCGTGTTCGTGTTCGTGTTCGTGTTCGTGTTCGTGTTCGTGTTCGTGTCCGGGAGCGTCCCGGCGATGACCGCGCCGGTGGCCGAGACGACCGCGCCGGTCATCCGCAGCTCGGCGTCCATCAGCGCGAACAGCTCCTCAAGGCCCGCGCCCTCGGCGACGGCGGCGACGATCCGGCGGTGGCGGCCCAGGGCGTCGCGCAGCTCGGCGTGCCGGGGGGTGATCGTCTCGGCGACGGTCCGGAAGGAGACCTCGACCGGCACCTCCATCAGCGGCAGGTCGTACTCCCGGCACGCCCGCACCAGGTCGTCGGGGACGGCGCCGAGCCAGGCCCGGCCGGCGCCGAGCGCGGCCACCCCGGCCTCGACCAGGCGGCGCACGAACCGTTCGGAGTCCTCGGGGCGGGTGCGCCACATGAGCCCGGAGAGCACCAGCTCGCCGGGCGACAGGTAGCGTCCCGGGTCGGGCAGGTCGGTGATCTGCACGCCGGTGAAGCTCCGGTCCAGGTGTTCCTCGCCCGCGAGGAGGGTGAGCCGGAGCTCCTCGACGGCGAGCAGGTCACGTATCCGCATAATTGGATGAAACTACAAGAACCGCCGGTGGGCCCGTCCGGGGTTTCGTCGTGTCCTTGCCTGTCCGGACCCCGTTCCTGCTGCTGTACTGCAGGAATGAGCGGCACCGAGACCCGGCCGGACCGGGGTCAGAGCCGGGAGCGCGGGCACGGTCCGGGCGTCGGGCGTGATCTGGGCATCGGGCGCAGCGCGCCGCGCCCCGACGGGACGCTGAAGGTGACGGGCGAGTTCGCCTACTCCTCCGACCTCTACCTCGCGGACATGGTGTGGGGGGCGACGCTGCGCGGCCCGCATCCCTCGGCCCGGATCCGCTCCGTCGACGTGGGCCCGGCGCTGGCCATGCCCGGCGTCCTGGCGGCACTGACCTGCGAGGACGTTCCGGGCGAGCTGTTCTACGGCCTGGACCGGCGCGATCAGCCGGTCCTGGCGGCCGACCGGGTCCGCTACCAGGGCGAGCCGGTCGCGATCGTCGCCGCCGACCATCCGGAGCGGGCACGGCGGGCGGCCGCGGCGATCGTCGTGGACTACGAGGTCACCGAGGCGGTCACCGACCCGCGCCGGGCCGTCTTCGACCCGTCCTGCCCGGCGGTCCACGACGGCGGCAACGTGGTGCGCCACCAGCCGGTCCGGGTCGGCGGCGACTTCACCGCCCCGGTGGTGGTCACCGGGGAGTACGAGGTCGGCATGCAGGACCAGGCGTTCCTGGGGCCGGAGTCGGGGCTGGCCGTACCGGCCGAGGACGGCGGCGTGGACCTGTTCGTCGCCACCCAGTGGCTGCACGTGGACCGCGACCAGATCGCGCCCTGCCTGGGCCTGCCACCGGAGCTGGTACGGCTGACGCTGGCCGGGGTGGGCGGCGCGTTCGGCGCCCGCGAGGACCTGTCCATGCAGGTCCACGCGTGCATGCTGGCGCTGCGCACCGGGCGGCCGGTGAAGATGGTCTACAGCCGCCAGGAGTCGTTCTTCGGCCACGTCCACCGCCACCCGGCCCGGATGCGCTACGAGCACGGCGCGGACCGCGACGGCAGGCTGCGGTACGTCCGGGCGGAGATCCTGCTCGACGGCGGCGCCTACTGCTCCTCCACCCCCGCGGTCGTCGGCAACGCGGCGTCCCTCGGGGTGGGACCGTACGAGGTGCCGAACGTGTGGATCGACGCCTACGGCGTCTACACCAACAACCCGCCCTGCGGGGCGATGCGCGGGTTCGGCGCGGTGCAGGCGTGTTTCGCCTACGAGTCGCAGATGGACCGGCTGGCCGAGGCGTGCGGGCTGTCCCCGGTCGAGATCAGGGTGCGCAACGCGGTGTCGCAGGGGTCGCGGCTGGCCACCGGGCAGGTGATCGACTCCCCCGCGCCGCTGGCGGGCATGCTGCGCGAGCTCGCCGCCATGCCGCTGCCCCCTGAACCGTCCCGTACGGCCGGACCGGTCGCCGTGCCGCCGCCCGCCGAACCGGCCCGTGCGGCGGCCGTGACCGCGACGAGCGTCCCGGACGCGGCGAGCGTCCCGGACCCGGGCGCGGCGGCCACGCCGGACCTGCTGGACCTGCCCGGCGGCGTCGCGCAGACCACCCACGGCGAGGGCGTACGGCGCGGCGTCGGATACGGCGTGGGCATCAAGAACATCTGCTTCTCCGAGGGCTTCGACGACCACTCCACCGCCCGGGTCCGGGTGGAGCTGCTCGGCGGCGAGCCGCACGTCCTGGTGCGCACCGCCGCCGCCGAGGTGGGGCAGGGCCTGGTGACGGTTCAAGAGCAGATCGCCCGCACCGAGCTGGGCGTCGAACGGGTGACGGTCGCGCAGGCGGACACGACGGTCGGCTCGGCCGGGTCCACCTCGGCGTCGCGCCAGTCCTACGTCACCGGGGGCGCGGTACGGGCGGCCTGCCGAGCCGTACGGGAGCGGCTGGCGGCCCTGCGGGCGGACGGGGAGACCCTGGCGGAGACGCTGGAGCGGGCCGGGGCCGTCGAGGAGACCAGGGTCTACCGGCACCGGCCGACCTTCCCGATGGACCCGGTCACCGGCCAGGGCGACTCCCACGCCCAGCTCGCGCTGTGCGTGCACCGCGCCGTGGTGGACGTCGACGTCGAGCTGGGCCTGGTCAAGGTGGTGGAGCTGGCGGCCGTGCAGGACGTGGGCCGGGTGCTGAACCCGATCGCCCTGGAGGGACAGATCCACGGCGGCTCGGCGCAGGGGCTGGGGCTGGCCCTGATGGAGGAGGTCCAGGTCGCGGACGGGCGGGTGCTCAACCCGTCCTTCACCGACTACCTCATCCCCACGATCCTCGACATGCCGCCCATGCGGGTGTCGGTCCTGGCCAACCCCGACCCGCACGCCCCGTACGGCCTGCGGGGCGCGGGCGAGCCCCCGACGCTGTCGTCCACCCCGGCGGTGGCGGCGGCCGTGCGGGCGGCCACCGGGCTGCGGCTGCCCCGCGTGCCGATCCGCCCCCACGACATCGCGATGGGCGGAAGCCGGTACGGTAACTGGGCGGGGGACCGGTCACTCTGACATAGCACTCAAGTAGCGAAAATCCGGTCATTCCTGTTCGAAAGGGATTTCATGGACCGGTTCTTCGAGCTGACGGCGCGCGGGTCGACGGTGGGCCAGGAGGTCAGGGGCGGCCTGACCACATTCATGGCGATGGCCTACATCATCCTGCTGAACCCGCTCATCCTGGGCGGCGCCACCGACGTCACCGGGGCGAAGCTGTCGATCCCGCAGCTCACCACCTCCACCATCGTCGCCGCGGCGGTGAGCACGATCCTGATCGGCCTGGTGGGCAACGCCCCCTTCGGCGTGGCGGCCGGGCTGGGCCTGAACGCCGTGGTGGCCTACCAGGCCGCACCGTACATGACGTGGGCGCAGGCGATGGGGCTGGTCGTGCTGGAGGGTGTGGTCATCATCCTGCTGGCCGTCTCCGGGGTGCGCCGGCTCATCATGAACTCGATCCCCCTGGCCCTGAAACACGCGATCAGCGTGGGCATCGGCATGTTCATCGCGCTGATCGGGCTGGTGGACGCCGGTTTCGTCGGCAAGGGCACGGGATCGCCGGTGCAGCTCGGCACGACCGGTCACCTGACGGGCCTGCCGGTGGCGGTGTTCTGCTTCGGCCTGCTGCTGGTCATCGTGCTGTTCGTCCGCAAGGTGCCTGGGGCCATCCTGATCGCCATCGTGGTCACCGCCGTGCTGGCGATCGTGGTCAACAGCGTGGCGAAGATCGACCCGGCGAGCTGGGGCGTCGTGGTGCCGAAGATCCCCGAAGGCGTGGTGGCCATGCCCGACTTCGGGCTGATCGGCAACATCGACCTGTTCGGCGGGTTCGCCCGGGCCGGGGTGGTGACCGCGCTGGTCGTGCTGTTCACGCTGGTGCTGTCGGGGTTCTTCGACGCGATGGGCACGATCATCGGGGTCAGCGACGAGGCCGGACTGGTCGACGCCGAGGGCCGGGTGCCCCGGCTGGGCGCCATCCTGACCGTGGACGGCGTGTCCGCCGCGGTCGGCGGCTTCTCCAGCGCCTCGGCGAACACGGTGTTCGTCGAGTCGGCGGCCGGGGTCGGCGAGGGCGCCAGGACCGGCCTGGCGGCGGTGACCACCGGCGGCGTCTTCCTCGTGACGATGTTCTTCACCCCGCTGTCGTCGGTCGTCCCGGCCGCCGCGGCGGCCCCGGCGCTGGTGCTGGTGGGCGCGCTGATGATGACCCAGGCCAGGAACGTGCCGTGGGACGACCTGGCGCTGGCCGTCCCGGCGTTCCTGACGATCATCCTGATGCCGTTCACCTACAGCATCACCAACGGCGTCGGCGCCGGCGTGATCAGCTACACGGTCATCCAGGCGGCGCTCGGCCGCTCCCGCAGCATCCCGTGGCTGCTCTGGGTGGTCTCGCTGGTCTTCGTGGCCTACTTCGGCATCGAGGGCATCCGGGCACTGGTCGAGTAGGCGTCCCGCCGGGGGCGGCGCACCGACGTGCCGCCCCGCCCGGCCGGCCGGCCGGTTCGGATGGCGCGGCACGCCCCGGGGGCGGCGGGTCAGTTCCCGGTCTCGCAGGTGACGCCGTCGCCGTCCACGTCCTTGTACCAGCCGTACTCGACGTGCACGCCCCTGGTGTAGGGGCCGTACCCGGCGTCGACCGCCTCCTTGCACGTGCGGTACCGGGGGTTGTGACCGTTTCCGGCGGGCGCGATGGCGCCGTCCGGCGCGGTGGTCCTCCCGGTGCCCGTCGCGGTGGCGGTGGAGTCCGCCGGGGCGGTGGGACCGCCCGTGGCCCCCCTCGGTGGGGCCGTCGTCGCGGGCGCGGCGGCGGGGCTCGTGGCGGGCGCGGCGGGCGGCGTCACCGGGGGCGTCGCGGGTTGCGTCGCCGGGGGCGTCGCGGGCTGGGTCGCCGGGGGCGTCGCGGCCGGGTCGGAGCCCGCGGAGTCCGCGGAACCCGGGGGCGTGAAGATCGACTGGTTCGGCTGGGGCCGCCCCGGGGGCGGCGTGGACGGGACGGTCGTGCCGGGGACGCCGCCCAGCCGGGAGACGAGGGCGTCCGCCTCCTCCTTGGTGGCGAATCCGGTGATGCTCAGGCTGTCGTCGGTGATCTCCTGGGCCACCCGCGGGGCCGACACCACCTTCTCCTGCACCACCATCGCGATCTGCTGGTTGAGCGCGTCCTTGGTCAGGTCGTTGATCAGGTCGCGGAAGGCGGGGGCGAAGGCGATCCTGACCGCGTAGCCGCCGTTCGCGTCGCGGACCGTCTCGATCTTCCGTACGGCGTTCACGCTGACCCCCTCGGCCAGCGTGTAGCAGGTCTGCCCCGCCTCGTCGGGCATGTCCTCGGCGCTGGCGCACGGGCCGGGCTGGGCCGCGAGGACCGGCGCGAAGTGGATGGGCGCGGCCAGCCGCTGCGGCGGCTTGGCGCCGAGCGGCGCGTCGGGGTTCCGGGTCATCAGGACGGCGAGGGTGGCGAGCACGCCGGTGACCAGCACGACGACGACGAGGGCGGCGATCAGGACGCCCGTGGTGAGCCGGCTCGCCCGGGGGTCGCCGGGCGCCTCGGGACCGGGGACGGCTCCAGGATCACCGGGCCGGCCCGGTCCGCGCGGGCCGGGCGGGACGGGCGGGATGGGCGGGACCGGCCCGGCCGGGCCCGGGGTGCCCGGGATGTCGTCTCCGGCGGGCCCGGGGGCGCCGCCGCCCGGACGGGGCGCGCTCCCCGGCGCGGGATCCGGGGCGCCGGAGGGCGCGGCGCCGTACGTCCCGAGGACGTCCGGCATCCCGCCTGACGTGGGGTCGGGGGCCCCGGCGGGCCCCTCCGGACCCGGTGGGCCGAGGGGGGCGGTCAGGGGCTCCGCCCGCCCCGGGTGCGCGGGTGGAGCTCCCTTCGGCGCGGCCCGCCTGCCCGGACCGGCGTGCTTCCCCATCGGCATGTCTCCGCATCCCTCGCTGTGCTCGCGGCGAGCCTACCGATCAGTCAAAGGAGGGGGTAACCGGACGGTCAAGGTGGCTTCCGGAAAGATGAGGATCCACCGTGTTTGACAACCTGTCACCAAGGGGGGTCGATTCCTTGCAGCATGTGCGTAGTGCTCTCTTTGCAGGGAACCGAGAGTGAAGGAGGACACAGGCGCGAAACCTGGAGGTGCCATGAAGATCGCCGTTCCTCGCGAGGTAAAGGACCAGGAGTACCGGGTGGCCCTGACCCCCGCCGGAGCCCACGAGTTCATCCGGCACGGCCACGAGGTCTTCGTCGAGAAGGATGCCGGAGCCGGGTCGTCCATCCCCGACTCCGACTTCGAGGCCGTGGGGGCGACCATCGTCGCCTCCGCGGACGACGTGTGGGCCGAGGGCGACCTGGTGCTGAAGGTCAAGGAGCCGGTCTCCGAGGAGTACCACCGGATGCGCAAGGGCCAGGTGCTGTTCACCTACCTGCACCTGGCGGCGTCGGAGCCGTGCACCAAAGCCATGCTGGACGCGGGCGTCACCGGGATCGCCTACGAGACCGTGCAGACCGCGAACGGCGCGCTGCCGCTGCTGGCCCCCATGTCGGAGGTCGCCGGACGGCTCGCCGCGCAGGTGGGCGCCTACCATCTGATGCGGTCCGGTGGCGGACGCGGTGTCCTGATGGGCGGGGTGTCGGGCGTGCACGCGGCCAACGTGGTGGTGATCGGCGCCGGGGTGTCGGGGATGAACGCCGCGGTGATCGCGCTGGGCATGCAGTCCGAGGTGGTGCTGCTGGACAAGAACATCGACCGGCTGCGCCAGGCCGACGTCATCTACCAGGGGCACTGCCAGACCGTCGCCTCCAACACCTTCGAGGTCGAGCGCGCGGTCCTGGCCGCCGACCTGGTCATCGGGGCGGTCCTGGTGCCGGGCGCGAAGGCCCCGAAGCTCGTGAGCAACGAGCTGGTGGCGCGGATGAGGCCGGGCTCGGTCCTGGTGGACATCGCCATCGACCAGGGCGGCTGCTTCGAGGACTCCCGTCCCACCACCCACGCCGAGCCGACCTACCAGGTGCACGACTCGGTCTTCTACTGCGTGGCCAACATGCCGGGCGCGGTCCCGCACACCTCGACGTACGCGCTGACCAACGTGACCCTGCCCTACGCGGTGTCCATCGCCGACCTGGGCTGGCGGGAGGCGTTGCGCGGCGACCCCGCGCTGGCCCTGGGCCTGAACACGCACGAGGGGCACCTGACGAACGAGCCCGTGGCCGAGGCGCACGGGCTGGAGGCGGTGCCGCTGGACCGGATCCTGGCCTGACGTCCGCCCGCGCCGGGGCCCGTCCCGCCCGGCGCCCGTTTCCGCCTGACGTCCGCCCGCGCCGGGGGTTCGTTCTCGTCCGGCGCGCGCTTCGGGCCGCCGTCACGCCCGGGTGGACCCGCACCCGGGCGACACCTGTGTCCGCGTGAGCCCCGGACCACCAGAAATCATCTGAAAGCGGTCAAACCACCGCTTTATTAACGATCTTCTTATCTGTGGCAATCTAACATACGATGCCCGGCCAAGTGTCGGGCCTGCGGAGCCCGCGCCTGGACGACCGGCGGCGGAGCGCAGTCCCCTGCCCAGGAGAAGGATCATTCATGGTGGGAAACATCGACCCGCGGGTCGGTACGGCACCGGTGCGCTCGCCCGGGTTGCTGACGGCGATGCGCCTGCTGACCCTCGTGGGTCTGGCGGTCTCCGTGTACCTCACCGTCGTCCACTACAACGACGTGCCGCTGATCTGCTCGGAGAGCGCGACGATCGACTGCGCCTCCGTCACCACCAGCGAGTACTCCAAGCTGTTCGGCATCCCCGTTCCCCTGCTGGGGCTGGTGTTCTTCGTCGGCTTCGGCGCGCTGGTCGTCCCGGCGGCGTGGTCCTCGGCCCACCCGGTCCTGCGCTGGGGGCGCCTCGCCGCCGTGATCGTCGGAACGCTGTTCGTGGTGTACCTCGTCACCGCCGAACTCGTCCTCGGCAAGGTCTGCCTGTGGTGCACGGCCGTACACGTGATCACCGTGCTGCTGCTCGGCCTGGTGCTGACGGACGAGTACCGCAGGCTCGGCAGCGGAACCTGAGAACACCTGACCACCCGTTGAAAACCGAAAATTCCCCAGGAGACGACACGATGAGCAAGAGCGCCCGGCAAGGAACCGCCAGGGAGAAGCTCGCGGAGGAGCGCAAGCGCCAGGCGGCCCGCGACAAGCAGCGCAAACTGCTGCTGGGCGTGGCCGGAGGCCTCGTCCTGGTGTCGGCGGCGGTGGTCGGGTTCGTCGTCGTCAAGAACAACTCCGGCGACGGCGACGGCGCGCCGAAGGCGGTCGCCTACACCGGGCCGCTGGCGCCGACCACCCGGCAGGAGGACGGGTCGATCCTCATGAGCAAGGAGGGCGTCGCCGGCCCCACCCTGGTGGTCTTCGAGGACTTCCAGTGCCCCGCCTGCAAGAGCCTGGACGAGGCGGCGGGCGACGCGCTGCTGAAGGCCGCCGCGGAGGGCAAGGCCAGGGTGATCTACCGCCCGTTCCAGCTTTTCAAGGCGCCCTCCTTCGCCGAGCCCCTGCCCTCGGTCTCGCGCCGCGGGGCGAACGCGGCGTTCTGCGCCCCCGCCGACAAGTGGGCCTCGTACGCCAAGACGCTGTACGCCCACCAGCCGGTGGAGGGCAAGAACGGCTTCGAGAACGCGGAGCTGCTGTCCTGGGCCCGCGACCTCGGCTTCTACAGCGCGGACTTCGAGAAGTGCGTGACGGGGATGCAGAAGGCCGCCGACATCGACAAGGCCACCAAGTACGCCGAGGAGCAGAAGGTGCAGGGCACGCCGACGCTGAAGCTCAACGGCAAGGACCTGACCCAGGAGCAGGTCGGGCAGATCGCCTCCTCTCCGGCCGCCCTGGACGAGCTCCTGGCGGCGGCGGGCTCCTCCCCCGCCCCCTCCGACCAGTAGCCGCGCCTCGGACGACACAGAAGACGACACAGAAGAGGCCGCCGCCCGATGGGGCGGCGGCCTCTTCGCGTGTCCGTGCGGACCGCGGTGACCGGGAACCGGCGGCCGGAGACCGCCGGTCAGGAACCGGCGGTCAGGAGCTCGGGCTGGGCGAGGCCGACGACTCGGGCGACATGCTCGGCTTCGGGGCGTCCGACACACCCGGCGAGGGAGCGTCCGACGCGCCGGGCGAAGGGGCGGTCGCCGGGATCGGCGCCTCGGCCGTGGTGGTGTTCACGCCGGCGCTGCAGGAGGCGCCCAGCTCGGGGGCCTGGTCACCGCTGTTGCGGTACTTGGCGATGTACTTGGGCAGGCGGGGGTCGTCGGCGCTGTCCACCTTGAGCTGCCGGTTCCAGGAGCTGAGCACGATATTCGCGGGCAGCCCCGGATAGGGGCTCATCAGCATGTAGTCGCGGGAGGCGAGCTCCTTGAGCTTGTCCACCTGGTCCTTGGGCAGGTCGGGCCGGTAGGTGATCCACACGGCGCCGTGCTCCAGCGAGTGGACGGCGTTCTCGTTGTTGATCGGCTGGTCGTAGACGGCGCAGGTCTGCCAGGCGGAGCTGTGCGCCCCGCCCATGGGCGGGTTCTCCTTGTAGGTCACCTTGGTCTCGACGTGCTGGGCGCCGGGGTAGGCGGCGGTGGTGACGGCGTCCAGCGAGGTGGTCGTCCGCACGTTGACCATGTAGAAGGCGACCGCACCGACGAGCAGGACGACGACGGCGCCACCGATGCCCCACATCAGAAAGGCGGTCCGGCGCTCCTTGCGCTTCTGCTCCGCACGCATCCGGGCAAGATGCTCCCGCCTCGCCTGCGTCTTGTCCTTCGACATCGACCCTCCATAGCGACCAATTCCGGGTCAGACTATGCCCTAGGCGGGTGTGCCAGGAATAAACAAATCACAACGTGTGACACAGCACCGATTCAACTCAATGGGTACTCTGGGTGAGCGATGGAACCCCTTGTCGATGACGCACCCAAGCCCCGGCGCCGTACGGCGGTCGCCGCGTTGGCCGGAATCCTGGTCCTGGCGGTGGCCTTCCTGCTGGTCATGGGCCGCAACACCGACCCGACCGACGCCTCCGCCGAAGCCGGGTTCGCCCGCGACATGGCCACGCACCACGCCCAGGCCGTGGACATGGCCTTCATCGCCCGGGACGGCAGCACCGACGAGGATCTGCGGCGGTTCGCCTACGACATCATCGTCACGCAGACCGCCCAGCGTGGGATCTTCATGGGCTGGCTGCAGCAGTGGGACCTGGAGCAGTCGTCCGAACGGCCGCCGATGGCGTGGATGGCCGGCGGCCACGGCCACGCCGGGTCGGCCACCGCCTCGGCGAAGATGCCGGGCATGGCCACCCCGGAGGAGCTCAAGAAGCTCCGCGAGGCCGCCGGAAGGGACCAGGAGATCCTGTTCCTGCAGCTCATGATCCGGCATCACGTGGGCGGCGTGGAGATGGCCGAGGCCCTGCTCAGGCAGTCGGACCGCCCCGAGGTCGCGACGTTGGCCCGGCACATCGTCCAAGGCCAGACGGGCGAGATCACGCTGATGACCGACATGCTCCGGAAGCGCGGCGCCCAGCCGCTGCCTCCCACGCGCTGACCGCCCCCGCGACCGCCCGACCGCCCCTTCGACCGCCACCCCCTTGATTGCGCCGCGCTCCCGCATGGCCGGTCTCCGGCCGGGACGGGATGGCGCGATCCGGCCCTGAGGAGACAGCACCCATGGTGAACGACGAGCCCGAGAACCGCCTGGAGGTGAGCATCTCGGCCGAGGTCGAGGCGGGACAGTACGCCAACTTCGCCTCCGTGTGGCACACCGAGGACGGCTTCGTCCTCGACTTCGCGGTGATCACCAGACCGCCGCAGCTCGCCAACGACCCTTCCTCCGGCCAGCACTTCGTGAGCGTGCCGACCCGGATCGTCAGCCGCATCCGCCTCCCCCCGAGCCAGGTGTTCGAGCTGATGAAGGCACTGGAGCAGCAGCTCACCGCCTACGAGAAGGAGACCGGCCAGAAGAACTGAGCCGCGGGGGACCCGTCCGCCGGAGTGGATTCCCCGCGGCTCGGCCGGCGCCGGGCGACGGCCGCCGCGGGCACGCCGTACCCTTCGGGGCCTCGCCTTTCAGAGCCTCGCCCTCCGGAGCGATGCCCTTTGAAGCGATGCCCTTCAGAACGGCATGCCCTTCAGAACGGCGCGCTCTTCAAAGGATCGCGGCGGAGGACGGTGCGGCCGTGGCCGGAGCCGTCGAAGGCAGCGCGGTCGAGGGCAGCGCGGTCGAGGGCAGGCCGATCGCCTGCCGGGCCGCGGCCATCAGGCCGGCCGTACGCTCGGCGGCCCGCGCCGCGCCGCCCGTCAGGATCCGCGACAGCTCGGCCGGGTCGGCCGACAGCTCGGCGTGCCGTTCCCGGATCGGCCGCAGCGTCTCCACCACCGCCTCGGCCACGTCCCGCTTCAGCGCGCCGTAGCCCTCGTAGGAGAACGACTCCACCGGCCTGCCGGTGCACGCCGACAGGATCGTGAGCAGGTTGGAGACGCCGGGCTTGTTCGCGGGGTCGTGGACGACCTCGCCGCCGGAGTCGGTCACCGCGCGCATGACCTTGCGGTGCGCGTCGGCCGGGTCGTCGAGCAGGTAGATCGTCCCGGCCGATCCCCGCGACTTGCTCATCTTGGCGGTGGGCTCGGCCAGGTCCATCACCCGGGCCGCCACCGGCGGATGCACCGCCTCCGGCAGCGTGAACGTCTCGCCGTACCGGTGGTTGAAGCGCAGGGCCAGGTCGCGGGTCAGCTCGACGTGCTGGCGCTGGTCCTCCCCCACCGGCACCTGGTGCGCCCGGTGCAGCAGGATGTCGGCGGCCATCAGCGCGGGGTAGGTCAGCAGCGACAGCCGCACCTCCTCGTTGCCCGCCGACTTCTCCCTGAACTGGATCATCCGCCGCATCTCGCCGTAGTGAGCGGTGCACTCCAGCAGGTAGGACAGCTCGGTGTGCGCGGGCACCTCCGACTGGATGTAGACGAGCGAGCGGTCCATCCCGCAGGCCAGCATCAGGGTGGCCATCTCCAGGGTGCGCTCCCGCAGCAGGGCGGGGTCGTGCTTGACGGTCAGCGCGTGCAGGTTGGCGACCGCGTAGACGCAGTCGGCCTCGTCCTGGAGCCGTACGGCGGGCAGCATCGCGCCCAGGAGGTTGCCGAGCGTGAGGTGGCCGCTGGCGGTGAAGGCGGAGAAAACACGTTTCGTCATGGTCGCTCCTTTTGGTGGAAGGAGGCCGTCCGCGCCCGGCGAGCCGTACAACGCGAAACGGCCGCCGGTTCACGGCGGCCGTTCGGGTGCGCAGTCAGGCTGGCAAGCGGGTCCGCCGATGTGCGGCCCGCCACAGCCCCGTGCTGCGCGTCGTCATACCGACGACCTTATCTCCTCGGCCACCGCGGCGGCAAAAGCATCCACATCGGCCTCGGTGGTGTCGAAGGCGGTCATCCAGCGCACCTCGCCGGTGGCCTCGTTCCAGGTGTAGAAGCGGTAGCGCTTCTGCAGGCGCTCGGTGACGTCGCGCGGCAGGATCGCGAAGACCGCGTTGGCCTCCACCGGGCGCGGCACCTCCACCCCCGGGATCTCCCGGACGGCGTCGGCGAGCCGCCGCGCCATGGCGAGGGCGTTGCGGGCGTTGCGCCGCCACAGGTCCCCGGCGAGCAGCGCCTCGAACTGCACCGAGACGAACCGCATCTTGGAGGCGAGCTGCATCTGGGTCTTGCGGATGTAGCGCAGACCGCGGACGGCGTCGGGGTTGAGCACCACGACGGCCTCGCCGAACATCATCCCGGCCTTGGTGCCGCCGAAGGACAGCACGTCCACGCCCGCGTCCGTGGTGAACGCGCGCATCGGCACGTCCAGCGCGGCGGCCGCGATCGTGATGCGGGAGCCGTCGAGGTGGACGAGCATGCCCAGGGAGTGGGCGTGGTCACAGACCGCCCTGATCTCCTCAGGGGTGTAGAGGGTGCCCAGCTCGGTGGACTGCGTGATCGAGACGACCTTCGGCTGGGCGCGGTGCTCGTCGCCGAACCCCCACGCCTGCCGGTCGATGAGCTCGGGGGTGAGCTTGCCGTCCGGGGTGGGCACGGTCAGCAGCTTCAGGCCCGCCGCCCGCTCCGGCGCGCCGCCCTCGTCGGTGTGGATGTGCGCCGACTCGGCGCAGACCACCGCCTCCCAGTGCGCGGTCATCGCCCGCAGCGCCACCACGTTGGCGCCGGTGCCGTTGAACACCGGCCACACCTCGGCCGCCGGGCCGAAGTGCCGCTGGAAGACCTCCTGCAGCGCCTCGGTGTAGACGTCGGCGCCGTAGGCGATCTGGTGGCCCTCGTTGGCCAGGGCGATCGCCTGGAGGATCTCCGGGTGGATTCCTGCGTAGTTGTCGCTGGCGAAGCTCTTCACCAGCGGGTCGTGCCTGCGGATGGCGTCGGTCACGTCTTCCCCTCGAACGGTACGGCCCGCCGTGCGCCGGCGGGCCGCTGTCGTGCGTCGTGCCCCCGCCCGCGGGCGGGGGACCTCGTGCGGTGCGGCGCCCGTCTCCGGGCGCCGCTCATGGATGTCGTCCCCGCGGGAACTCCGCCCGCGGGTGTCCCCGCGGGCGCTACCCGCGGGTGAGGTCGATCCTGGTGCCGTTGGCGTCGGTCTCCCACAGCGCGTCGAACGCCTCGGCGAGGTCGGTGACGTCGGTGAAGCCGGGGAACTTCCGCTCCGGGCTCGCGGCGCGCATGGCGTCGTTCACCAGGGCCTTGACGACCAGGATATTCGCCGTGGCGTTCGTGCCGGACAGCGCGTCGGCGAAGGCCAGCGTCCACGCCTCGGAGGCGGCCTTGGCGGTGGCGTAGGCCGCGTTGCCCTGGGTGGGACGCTGGGCGCCCGTGGCCGAGACGATGGCGAACCGGCCCTTCTCGCTCGCCTTGAGCAGCGGCTCGAAGGCGAGCGTGACGTGCTGGAGGGTGCGGACCAGCAGGTCGTGAAGCAGGTCCCAGTCCTCCAGCTTCGTCTCGGCGAAGGTCTTGCCGCCGCGCCAGCCGCCGACCAGGTGGGCGATGCCGTCCACGCGGCCGTGCTCGGCCTCGACGTCGCGGGCGAGCCGCTTCACGGCGTCGAGGTCGAGCAGGTCGACCGCGAGCGTGCCGTCGGCCCCGGACTTGTCGACGCCGATGACGGTGTGGCCCTTGTCGGTGAAGCGGCGGACGAACGCCTGGCCCGCGGGGCCCGCCGCGCCCGCAACGAGGATGATCATGCTCGGATCCCCTTCGTGGAGTCGATGACGTCGGTGAGCTTACGACGCAGGGCCTCGTAGAACATGCTCAGGGGGAACTCGTCGGGCAGCACCGCGTCCACCACGGCCTTCGGGAAGCCCTCCACCGGCAGCGCGTCCACCCCGCGCGCCCAGACCGAGGCCGGGTGCGGCTCGACGTAGGTCGCGACGAGCTGGTGCGCGGCCAGCCAGTGGGCGAGCTTGGAGCGGTCGATGCCGTCGCGGTAGAGCTTCTCCACCTCGGCGCGCAGGTCGGCGACGCCACCGGCCACGCGG
The DNA here is from genome assembly GCF_050942225.1 of Streptosporangium sandarakinum. Classification (NCBI taxonomy): domain Bacteria; kingdom Bacillati; phylum Actinomycetota; class Actinomycetes; order Streptosporangiales; family Streptosporangiaceae; genus Streptosporangium; species Streptosporangium sandarakinum. The sequence goes on along the minus strand of NZ_CP192034.1, from coordinate 2,344,594 downwards.
GTCCAGTCGATGCTCAGCCGGTTGTCGGTCCAGCGGACGATGTCGTTGCGGTGCAGGTAGGCGAAGAGGAGCTGCCCGCCCAGGCCGTCGTAGTTACGGACCCGCTCACCGGTGATCGGGAAGCGGAACAGCCGGTCGAACAGGATCGCGAGCTGGACGTAGCGGGCGTGCGGCACGCCCTCGGCCTCCAGCTTCACGGCCTCGCCGTACGCGGTCAGGTCGCAGCGCAGCTCCTCCAGGGAGTAGAGCCAGTACGGCATGCGCTGCTTGATCATGAACGGGTCGAACGGCAGGTCGCCGTGGCTGTGGGTGCGGTCGTGGATCAGGTCCCACAGCACGAAGGTGTCCTGGGCCAGCTCCTGGGAGGCGACGAGCCGGGCGGCGTCCGGCGGCAGCGCCAGTTTCAGCGTGCTCGCGGCGGCGCCGCTGACCGCGCGGAACCGGGCCGCCTCGCGGTCGCAGAAGATGCCGCCCCAGGTGAACCGGGACGGGGTCTCGCGGACGGCGACGGTCTCCGGGAACAGCACCGCGGAGTTGGTGTCGTAGCCGGAGGTGAAGTCCTCGAAGGCAATCGGCACGAACAGCGGGTTGTCGTAGCGGGTGCGCTCCAGCTCGGCCAGCCACTCGGGCCAGACGGTGCGGATCCAGACGGCCTCCAGGTAGCGGAAGGTCGTGCCGTTCTGGGTGTACATCGGGAAGACGACCAGGTGCTCCAGGCCGTCGACCCGCTGGGTGTCGGGGTGGAAGGCGTTGAGCGAGTCCAGGAAGTCGGGCACGCCCAGACCCTGCTCGGCCCACCTGTTCAGGTCGGCGACGACCGCGGCGAGGTACGCCTCGTCGTGCGGGAAGCGGGGCGCGAGCCGGGTGACGTGACCGGCGATCTCGGCGACCAGCTCCGCCGCCCGCCCGTGGTCGCGCTCGACCGAGCCGTCCTTGGCCTGCAGCGGCTTCAGCGCCTCGACGGCCTCCTTCAGCTCGCGGAAGGCGGCCCGCGCCTCCGTCTCGCCGGTGGCGGCGGTCCGGGCGGCGGGGATCCGCGCGGCCCAGGTGACGAGGTTGCCCCACAGCACGGCGTGGTCGTAGTCGCCGATCGAGTCGTCGCCGAACAGGTCGGAGTCGGCGAGCACGACGACGCGGCCCTCGCCGTGCCGTACGGCCACGGCCAGCGGGCGGCCGGCCGGGTCGGCGGTGGGCGAGGTGGAGAACAGCACGGTCGCGTCCTCGGGGGCGGTGAGGACCCCGGCGCGGTAGAAGCAGGCGCGGCGGGCGCCGGCCAGCGGGTTCTCGCCCTCGGTCGCGGCGGGCGCGCCGAGGACCCAGGCGGCCACGCCGTTGTGGGCGTTGCGCGGGTCCTGGACGGTGAGGTGCTCGACGCCGACGCCGAAGCGGGCGAGCAGGTCGGTGAGGTTGCTGCCGTACTTCTCCTGCTCGCACTCGGCGAGCACGACCAGGCCGCCGCCGCCCCGGACATGCTCCTCGATCGCGTCGAGCTCCTCCACGGGGAAGACGGGGCTGCCCAGGCCGGTGGTGCGCTCCCAGCGGTCGGCCGACGGGTGGGCGATCACGAAGACGTCCTGTCCCGTCAGCAGGGCCGGGGTGATCGGCCCCTCGGTGTGCGCGGTCACGGTGTGGCCGAGGCGGCGCAGGACGTCGGCGGCGCGGGCGTAGCTGTTGTCGTCGGGGTGCCCGGGATTCATCGTCTCGGCGACCTCCCGGCGGATCGTCCATGACTCGCTGTGTGCCTCGTCGAAGAGCACCCGCGGGAACGCTCGCACGATAAATCCTCCCTTAGATCAGTCCTTGCACCGAAAAATATACACACCCTGTCCGATTTTTGGTATGTCCCTTACGGCATCCTTCGGCTGGCATGGGGGCCGCCCCGGTGGAGAGGTCGCGGCCGGACGGGGGTGCGGAGGATCGCGCCGCCCTCCGGGTGACGGGCGGACCGACCCGGCCGGAGGCGTCGCGGCCGGGTGAAGGAGAGGAGGGTTCGCGTGTGCCTGAGCGTCGCGCCACGCCGCCGTCCGGGCGTCAGCGGCCCGCCGTACCGCCCGCCGGGTGACGACGCGCCGACTCGTCAGCGCGGTCGAGCAACGCCCGGCGCTCGGGTTCGGAGTGCGCCGCGGCCGCGGCCTGCCGGAACAGCGCGGCGGCCCGGTCGCGGTCTTCCTGCCTCCCCTGCGGGCGGTGAGGTCCGCTTCGGCCGCGACGACGAGGGGATGGCCGTCCAGCGCGCCCCCGGCCCGGACCCCGGCGAGCAGGGCCAGCCCGGCCTCCGGCCCGTGCGCGTAGCCGTGCGCCACCGCGCGGTTCAGCTCGACCACCGGTGAGGGCTGGATCCCGGCCAGCCGGTCGTAGCACGCGGCGATGGCGGGCCAGTCGGTGGCGTCGGCGGAGGCGGCGGTGGCGTGGCGGGCGGCGATCCGCGCCTGCAGCGCGTACGGGCCGTCCTGTGACGTGTACGGATCGCCCTGCGGCGCGTATGCGCCGCCCTCCGGCGCGTACGGACCGCCCTGCGGTGTCTCCGCGAGGAGGCGCAGGCCCTCGGCGATCGCGGCGCGGTCCCAGCGGCGCCGGTCCTGCCGGTCCAGGGTCAGCAGGTCACCGCGGTCGTCGCGGCGGGCGTCGCGCCGGGAGTGCTGGAACAGGAACAGCGCCAGCAGCGCGGTCACCTCGCCCTCGCCGGGCATGAGCTCCCGCAGCAGCCGGGCCAGGCGGATCGCCTCGTCGGCGAACGCGGGCCGGCCGTCCGCGTTGTAGCCGTGGGTGAACAGCAGGTACAGCACGGCCAGGACGCCGGGGAGCCGCTCGGCGAGCGCCGGGCCGGTCGGCACCCGGTAGGGGATTCCGGCGTCGGCGATCCTCGTCTTGGCCCGGGTCAGGCGGCGGGTCATGGCCGACTCGCCGACCAGGAAGACCCGCGCGATGTCGGCGGTCGGCACGCCGCAGACCGTCCGCAGCGTCAGCGCCACCCGCGCCTCCATGGAGAGCGCGGGATGACAGCAGGTGAAGATCAGCCGCAGCCGGTCGTCCACGACCTCCTCCGCCGGCGGCTCCTCGGAGGCCGGGCCGGGATCGGTGAGGGCGAGCGCCGCCAGCTCGGCCAGCTTGCGGCGCTCGACCGACGCGCGGCGCAGCACGTCGATCGCGCGGTTGCGGGCCACCGTCATCAGCCAGCCGCCCGGATTGCCCGGCACGCCCTCCCGCGGCCACCGCTGCAGGGCGAGCGTCATCGCCTCCTGGGCGCAGTCCTCGGCCAGTGTCCAGTCGGAGGTGACGCGGATCAGCGCGGCGACGATCCGCGGGTAGGCGTCGGCGCCCGCGGCCGCGACGGCGCCGGCCACGGCGGCCGCGGACGTCGCGGGCGCCGTGGCCTTGGCCGTGGGCGCCGCAGCCTTGGCCGCGGGCGTCGTGGCCGCCTTGGTCGCCTTGGCCGCCTTGGTCGCCTTGGCCGCCTTGGCCGCCTTGGCCGCCTTGGCCGCCTTGGCCGCCTTGGCCGCCTTGGCCGCGGGCGTCGTATCGGTCACGCCGTCAGTCGTCCAGGTCGACCAGCGGGCGCAGCTCCAGCCGTCCGTTGCGGGCCATCGGGTGGGCGCGGGCCACCTCGATCGCCTCGTCCAGGTCCGCGCACTCCAGCAGGTCGTAGCCCACGATCACCTCCTTGGTCTCCGCGAACGGCCCGTCGGAGACCAGCAGCCGCCCGTTGCGGACCCGGACCGTGGTGGCCGCGGACGTCGGCCCCAGCACGCTGCCCTCCAGGCGGCGGCCCCGGGAGTCGTTCTCCGCCACCCACTTCTCGATGTCGGGCATGTCGCCGGTGTCGGTGTCGGGCTCGGTGTCGCTGCACACGAACATCATGTACTTCATCTTCGCTCCCAGGTGTCTCCTGCCGGTCCCCGGTTCCGGGGCTCATCAGGATGACGAACCGGCCCCCCGATTCCGGACGGCGTCACTCCGGGAAAATCCGCGCTCCATCGATCTTCCGGGGGCCGCCCGCGTCGATCATGACGACATGGCCGGATCCCCGCGGGTCCGGCGGCCATGCGGCCGTATCGTCATGGCCGGCGAGGCGGCGGGCCGCGGTCAGCCGACGCTCGGCCGTACCGCCGCGGTCAGCCGTACTGCTCCAGCCAGGCGACGATGTGCTGGACGTAGCTCTCGGCGTTCGCGATCGGCCCGCCGTCGAGCGCCGCGACGAGGTGCGTGACGCCGAACGCACGGTCCCAGACCCGGGCGCGGCGGTAGGTGTCGCCGTCCACGGCGGCGCGGACGTTGTCCCAGCCGTGTATCCATCCGATGAAGGCGGCGTCGACCGCCGGGTCGAACAGGTGGGCCCGGTCCCAGTCCAGGACGCCGACCAGCTTGCCGTCCTCGCCCCAGTGGACGTTGCCGCCGCCGAGGTCGCCGTGGACGAGGGCGTCGGGGACCTCCTCCAGGGCCAGCGCGTCGTCGAGACGCCGCCGGCCCTCCTCCCGCCATCTGGCGGGCAGGCGCGGGAGCACCTCCTCGGCCAGGATCCCCGACCAGTGGTCACCGCCGGTGTAGGTGCGCGGCGCGCCCAGCACCGCCCGGAGCTCCGCGGTGACGGGAAGCTCCCGCAGCGCCCGCAGCAGCTCGCCGATCCTCTCCGGGTCGCCTTCGCCGTCGGGCATCGCGGCGCCGTCGAGCCACGAGACGGCGACGGCCGCGCGCTCCCCGAACATCGTCACCGGCGTCAGCGGCTCCGGCACCGCGAACGGCAGGCCGGCCTCGGCGATCACCCGCAGCAGCTCGGTACGGCGCGGCAGGGCGGCGGCTCCCGACGGGCGCTTGGTGACCCGCACCGCCGCGACCCCGGGGAGCAGGACGACGTCGTGCATCCCGCCGCTGAAGAGGCGGGCCGTACCGAGCGGGGCGCCCGGCAGGAGGGCGTCGGCGATCTCCAGCAGGTCGTCGGGCACCGGCTCGTCCATGTTCCGCTCCTCCGTCAGTCCGTCGGGGTGCCGACCCGGACGCGGTTCCCGTCGGGGTCCCGGAGTTCGAGTTCGCGGCCCCACGGCACGTCCCGCGCCCGCGCGCCGAACTCGGCGGCCACGGCGTCGACGTCGGCCACCCGAAGGTACAGCAGCGTGCCGGGGCGCGCGTCACCCTCGTGCTCGGACAGGAAGATCCGCATCCCGTCCCGGGCGACCTCGACGAAAGCGGGAAAGCCCGGCTCGAACCGGTGCTCCCACTGCTTGGTGAAACCCAGCCGTTCGTACCACCCGGCCGCCGCCGCGGCGTCCTCGACCCGAAGAACGGGGATCAGCTCATCCATATGATCATCTTTCCAGACCACGACGACCGGGGTCCGTGCCATACGGCCGATCGGCCTCCGGCGACCCGCGGGGCGGCGGCCGGTGACCGCGGTCAGGGTTCGCCGCGGGCGCCGGCGAGGATGGCATCCACCGTCTCGGCGGGAGTCTGGTCCGAGGTGTCGAGCCACAGGCCCATGCGGGGCGTCTCCTCACGCAGCACGCGGTCCAGCTGCTCGATCGCCCACAGCCCGTAGGCGTCCTTGCCGCGTCCTGCCTCGCGGGCGGCCACGGCCTCCGGGCGCGGGGCGAGGACGACCACCCGGAGCGGGCGGATCTTGATCATCTCGACCGTCTCGGTCAGGAGACCGCCCAGGATGACGTCCTGTGCGACGACGGTGAACCCCGCCTCGGCGTAGGTCTCGCTCACCTGGGCGGTCAGCCGGTGCCGCAGCCGGAGCTGCCGCAGGGCCTCCTCGGACGGCTCGGGGGTCATCTCCTCCCGTCCGCCGACCACCATGCGGCGGAACGCGTCTCCGCGCACGTGCACCGAGCGCGGGAGCCGCTCGGCGAGCAGCTGCGCGACGGTCGACTTCCCCGCCGCCTGGATACCAGTGATCAGAAACATCCTCGTCTCCTCGTCGTTCCGGGGTTCGTCGCACGACGGACGCGCGAAGGACAACGCCTGCCGTCCCGGTCGGCGACAGCGATCAGAGGGCCGGTGGCCAGGAGGGCCGCGGCTCCCGGGGTCGGCGGGCATGGGACCCGGCGGCTACGGCAGGCGGGCGCGGAGCCATTCCAGGGCGGTCCGGCCCTGGGCCGCCTGGAAGGCGCGCAGGGTGGGCAGGCCCGGCGGGGCGGGCCGCCGGGAGTGGCCGACGAAGAAACCGGCGAGCGCGGCCAGCACCGCCGTCACCGCCTCCGGGTCGGCGTCCCGGGCGACCGGGCGGGCGGTGAAGACCTCCTCGCACGGCGGGCCGCCCTGCATCCGGACACTGGGCAGCATCAGCAGCAGGTCCAGCCACGGCGCCCCGACGAACGCCCACGGCCAGTCGACGACCATCACCTCGCCGGGGGTGAGCAGCAGGTTGTCGGCCCTGATGTCGCCGTGGAGCAGGGTCTCTCCCCTGGCGGCGGCCGGCCAGCCCGTCTCCAGGTCCGCCAGCGCGTCCAGGTGGCGCGCGGCCCAGGGGTCGAGCCCGGCCAGGTCGTCGGCGCCCTCGTCGCGGGCCGCGACCAGACGCCGCCATCCGTGGAACTCCTCGCCGAACCGCTCCTCAGGGGTGGGCGCCGCGATGGGCGACGGGGTCAGCGCGGCGGCCAGCCGGTCCAGGGCGTCCAGCACCCGCTCCAGTTCGGCGGCGTGCCACGGCTCGGCGGGCGGGTGGCCGTCCACGTCCTCGAACAGCAGCGCCACCCAGCCGCCGGAGTCGAAGGAGGCCAGCAGCCTGGGCGCGGGCGCGGCGTCGGGGAGCGCCGCGGCGATGCGGATCTCCTGCCGGTGGATGTCGGCGCTGCGCGGGTTCGGCTCCGGGCCGACGACCTTGGCGAACGCGCGCCGCCCGTCCGCCAGCCTCAGCCGTACGGCGGCGCCCGGCGAGAACCCTCCGGTCTGCGTCACGGCCTCGGCGACCGGCGCGCCCAGGTGGTCCTCGACGGCCAGGCGGATCTTCTCGGGCACGGCGTGCCAGGGCAGGCGGACGCCGGTGGCGGGAACGCTCATGTCCTCATCCTGGCGAAGACGGGGCCTCGGATTCCATCCGTTTCCTCAGCCGGCGGCGCGGGCATCGAAAACCACGGGCAGCGAAAACCTTTGGACAAACCGTGCGTCCGTTGCCACCGTTGCCGCCATGCGTCAGGAAGAGATCTGGGACGTCGAAACCGCCCAGCGCTATGACACGCCGGGCACCGGCATGTTCGCTCCCGAGGTCCTGGGGCCGGCCGTGGACCGCCTCGCCGAGCTGGCGGAGGGCGGACGAGCGCTCGAGTTCGCCGTCGGAACCGGCCGCGTGGCCGTACCGCTCGCCGAACGGGGGGTGCCCGTCACCGGTATCGAGCTGTCGGCTCCGATGATCGACCGGCTGCGGACGAAGGCGGACGAGACGACGATCCCGGTGATCGTCGGCGACATGGCGACCGCCGTCGCGCCGGGGAAGTACACACTCGTCTATCTCGTCTACAACACGATCTCCAACCTGCTCACCCAGGCCGAGCAGGTCGAGTGCTTCCGCAACGCCGCCCGCCACCTCGTCCCGGGCGGCCGGTTCGTGATCGAACTCTGGGTGCCGGAGCTGCGCAGGCTCCCACCGGGGCAGCAGGCCACGGTGTGGCACCACGAACCCGGCTACATCGGCCTGGACACCTACGACGTGCTGCGCCAGCACGTCGTGTCCCACCACTTCAGGTTCGACGAGAGCAGACAGGCCCGTCTGTCCCGCAGCCCGCACCGCTACATCTGGCCGGCCGAACTCGATCTCATGGCCCGGCTCGCCGGGTTCGCGCTGGAGAGCAGGCACGCCGACTGGTCCGGGACGGAGTTCACCGCCGATTCGCCGTCCCACGTGTCCGTCTACCGCCTCCCGCTGGACGGCTAGCTCGCCCGGCGGTCCCTGGCGACGCGGCACCGACGAGAGCATCGGACGACGTCCTGCCGGACGTTCCCGAACCGGCTCGGCCAGGTCGGCGGGCATGGGCATGGGCCGCGTCAGGCCGACACCGGCCCGGCCGGTGTCGCCCCCCGGACACCGGCCCGCCTCATGATCCGAGCTTCGGACAGATCCTGGCGCCGTGGGATGTCTTCGGGAACCCACACCGGTTCCGAGGAGCCCGTACTCAGCAGCACAAGGTGGTCTCCCCTCCCGTTCCGTGACACCCGTGGACAGTGGCGAGCGTCACATCGCCCGCCTGTCACGGGGATCGGGTCACCGGCATCTCCATGTCCGTCAGGCCGCCGCGCGGATGATCCACATGGTGCGCGACCCCACGAGTGAGGACGAAGTCATGGAACCCCGCATGAACCTGATGGGCAACGAGCTCGGCGCCAAGATCAGCAAGCGGATCTACAACGTCGCCCTGGCCATCGAGCAGTCATCGCTGCCCAAGGCCGTCCAGGACCTGGTGATGCTGCGGGCCAGCCAGATCAACGGCTGCGGTTTCTGCGTCGACTACCACACCAAGGACGCCGCGGCGGCCGGGGAAACCGCGGTCCGGCTCCACCTGGTCGCCGCCTGGCGCGAGTCGACCGTGTTCACCGGCCTGTCGAGCTGACCGGCCGGCGAATCGCGGCCCGGCCCGAGATCGTTCGATCGGGCCGGGCCCGCGCGGTTCGGAGCCAGAACGACGACGCCGTTCCGGAAGCCCCTAGCGCGGAGCCGGGGGCGGCGGTGTCGCGGGCGGCCGGTGGGCCCGGACGGCCGGACGGCCGTGTCCCAGCTCCCCCACCGGGGCGACGGCGTGCGACCCTCCCGCGGTGCACCGCCAGACGGCCCGTCCGCGTTCCCGGGCGACGTGCAGGCCGCGGTCGTGCTCGGGGCAGACGGGCCAGACCGTCCAGGCCATCTCCATGACGACCTCCTGCACGGCGTCGGCGACCCCGGCGAGCCCTCCCCCGCCGGGCCGGATTCCGTTGCCCTGGGTCGCCCCCCGGAACTCCACCCAGGCGTGACCGCTGTCGTCCCAGTCGGGGATGACCAGCCGCAGCTCCCCGGTGATCCCGGCGGCGCGGACGTCGCGCTCCACGACGCCGAGCTCCCGCTCCAGCTCCGTCCACAGGCCCGGGTCGAGGACGAAGCTCGGCCCGAAGCCGATGTCGCCGAGCAGCCGCCGCCCCAACCGGGCCAGGTCGGCCGGCGTGAGATGGGCGATCGGGCGTTCGACGACCTCGCGGGTGGCCGGACCGACCCGGCCGTGCTCCTCCATCAGGAAGGCCAGCTCGACGACGAGCTCCGCATCGAGGTCGCCGCCGCGCAGCCCCGCGTGGATCAGCCCGCCCAGCTCCTCGATCCGCCCGCTCCGCTCGCCGGCCCACCCGCCGCCGTGAGAGATCATGCGCGCAGTCTGGCCGTCCGGCGCCGGCCCCGCAAGGGCGGCCTTCAGGGGGACGCGACCGGCCGCGATCGCCGGCGCGCATCGTCGATCGTGACGGCGTCACCGCCGCACCCGCGGTGAGCCGGCCGTATCGTCATGATCGATGTGAACCAGGCGGGACGGCAGGCGGGAGACGGCGGGTCAGCGTTTCATCGCGCCGTCGGCGATGGCGTCGGCGGCGTTGCCGATGGCGACGCCGACGATCTCCAGGCGGCGGACCAGCTCGCGTTCCTTCATCGCCTCGGCGGTCAGCTTCCCGGAGAAGATGCGCGAGATCTCGTACTGGTACATCCTGCGGATCGCGCCGCCGGCCTTCTTGGCCTCCAGGGCGTCCTCGATCACCGCCGCGGGCCTGGCGGACAGGCCGGTCACCGCGTTCTCCAGCGCCTCGATGCCGACGATCACCTGGTCGAGCAGCGGCGAGAAGCGGATCTGCTCGGGCACCCGGTACAGGTGCGACTCCCGGACGAAGTCGCGCAGCGAGTCGAGCACGTCGTCGATGGCGCGCGACAGCCGGTACAGGTCCTCCCGGTCGATGGGCGTGACGACGGCGTCGGTCAGCTCCGCCACGAGCCGCCGGCGCTCCTCGTCGCCCAGGTGCTCGATGGCGCGCATCCGCTCGTGCGCGCCGGCCCTGCCGACCTCTCCCCCGATCATGGACAGGGCCAGCCAGGCGCCCTTCTTGGTGGCCTCCAGCTGGCCGATCAACGCGTCGGCGAGCGTGCTGTCCATCCGGCCGGTCAGCAGGTCGCGGATCCGCCGCAGCCGCCGCCTCACAGCCCGGCCCCCCTCTCCGCCAGCCGTACGGCGAGCGCCACCACCCCGGCCAGCAGCCCGCCGGCGGGCAGGGTCAGCGCCCAGGCGACGACGATCCTGAGCGCGGCGGGCCAGCGGACCCTGCCGCCGCCCCGGGAGACGCCCGCCCCGATCAGGGCGCCGGCGATGGCCTGCGTCATGCTCACCGGCATCCCCGCCGCGGCGCAGCCGACCACCGCGGCGCCGGAGGCCAGCTCGGCGGCGACGCCGTGCAGCGGCCGGGAGACGATGATCTCCCGGCTGAGCGTACGGCCGGCCCGGGGCAGGCCGTACAGCGTCCCGGCGGCGAACAGGGCGGCCGCGGCGGACGTGACGGACAACGGGGCCCGGGAGACGCCCAGCGCGATCATGAAGACGGAGAGCATCTTCTGTCCGTCGTTGGCCGCGTAGGCGACGCACTGCAGGGCGAATCCGGCCAGGTGCCAGCGGCGCAGGCCGCGCCGGGTGGCGAGGCCCAGCAGCCGCGCCACGACCCAGGCGACCAGCGCCCCGACGAACGGCGCGGCCAGGGCGACGGCCAGGACCAGTGCGACCGCCCCGCCGGAGACGGGCAGCCCCCAGCCGATGCCGGCGCCGGCCAGGCCGCCGACGACGGCGAGCGTGAGGCTGGTCGGGCGGCCCGAGCCGCTGAGCACCGCGACGACGACCAAGGCGGAGAGCACGGCGATCGTCATGGCCTGCCGGCCGCCGGGGCCGCCGAACCCGCCCAGCCGGGTCACGAACGTCAGCGCCACCCGCTGGGAGGCCAGCGGCACGAGCACGAGCGCCGCCGTCAGGGCGAGGATGCCCGCCGCCGGGCGCACGCTGGGCAGTTTGAGGCCGGTCGCCAGCAGCGCGCCGCCGTCGTTCGCCCCGGACACGACCGCGAACACGCACGCGACCGCGCCCAGCACGACGACGTCGAGCTGCACACGTCCCCCCATCCGGCCGGCGGCGGCGCCGCGTCGGGTGGCGCGCCGTCTCTTCAAGCTTGCCCGACCGGGCGTTCCCCGACTCCGTTTCCGGACGATTCCCCACCCGCACCCGTGATTGACACGGGCCGTTGCGCGTCCCATTATGAACGAGCGTTCATGAACATACGTTCATAACGACTGGAGAAGCACGTACGGTCGCCCCGGGGCGGCCCCGAGAGGAGATCCGATGGGATCCGTCGTCAACACCCACCAGGCCGAGGCGTGGAACGGCTACGAGGGCGAGCACTGGGCCGGCAACCAGGACCGCTACGACGCCGTCAACAGCGGGTTCAACGACCACCTGCTCGACGCGGCGGCCGTCGGCGAGGGCGACCGGGTGCTCGACATCGGGTGCGGCAACGGCCAGGTGACGCGCCTGGCCGCGCGGCGGGCCCCGCTCGGCCACGCCACCGGGGTGGACCTGTCGGCGCCGATGCTGGCGCGGGCACGGGCGAGTGCCGCCGCCGAGGGCCTGGCCAACGTGACCTTCGAGCAGGGGGACGCCCAGGTCCACCCCTTCCCCGCCGCCGGGTCCGACGTGGCCGTCAGCCGGTTCGGGATCATGTTCTTCGCCGACCCCGTGGCCGCGTTCGCCAACATCGGCCGCGCGCTGCGCCCCGGCGGACGGCTCGCGTTCCTCTCCCTGCGCAGGATGGAGGACAACGAGCTGGGCGAGGTCTTCGCGGCGATGGCCCGGCACCTGCCGCGGCGGCCCGCCACCACCGAGCACGGCGGACCCGGGCCGGAGTCGCTGGCCGATCCCGGCCGCGTCCGGGAGGTGCTGTCCGGCGCCGGATTCGGGAAGGTGGACGTGACGGCCGTGGACGCGCCCCAGCACTGGGGGCGCGACGCCGAGGACGCCGGGGCGTTCCTCGGCGCCTGGGGCCCGGTCCGCTTCCTGCTCGACCAGGTCGATCCGGCCGCCGCCGCCCAGGCCCGCGAGGCGCTCGTCGAGGCGCTGCGCCCCTTCGAGCAGGCAGGCGCCGTACGGCTGCGCGGCGCCGCCTGGCTGGTCACCGCCGCCCGTCCCTGACCTCGCGGCCCACCCGCACGATCGGCCGGTCCGCCCGGTCCGTCCCCGCCCGCCGCGCGGCCCGCTCCCATGGCGCGCTCATGGGCCCTGCTGAACGGCGTCCGTCCCCGGACGCCGCGCGGCCCGCTCACCCGGCCGGGCCGTCCCCCGTCCCCGCCCCGGCCCCGCGGGGGCGGCCGGGGCGGGGACGCCTGACTACGATGGGACGCGATGTCACCGAGAAAAGCGGCCGTCCTGCGGGACGGCGAGGGCGAGGGCGGGCAGAGCCTGCGCGAGCACCTCGTCACCACCGCCGAGCGCCTGATCTCCCGGCGCGGCACCGCCGGGCTCACCGTACGGGAGATCGCCCGCGAGGCGCGGGTCGCCGACGGCGTCCTCTACAACCACTTCGCGGGCAAGGAGGAGCTGATCGCGCTCGCCCTGCACGCCCACGTCCGCAACGTCGAGCGGGCACTGGGCGGCCTGCCGGTCAGGGCGGGCGAGGGTGACGTCGAGGCCAACCTCCGCGCCTGCGTCGGGTACGGCCTGGCCCTGCACGCGGCGTTCCTGCCCGCGTTCGCGGGTCTGTTCTCCCAGCCCGAGGTCATGCGGCTGTTCGACGCCATGCCGAACCCGCTGGGAGACGGGCACGGGCTGAAGGCGATCCTGGCCGGCTACCTGCGCGCCGAGCAGGACCTCGGCCGCCTGTCCCCGGACGCCTCCGCCGAAGCCGCCGCGATGCTGATCGTCGGCGCCTGCCACGAGCAGGTCCTGCCCCGCCTGCTGCTCGGCTCCGGCCCGGCTCCGGCCGAGGCGGAGCCGGACTTCGCCGAGGGCGTCGTCACCACCCTCATGCGCGGCATCGCCCCGCGTCCCGCCTCCTAAGCGGGTACGGCCGGAATACGGCGGAAACACACCGCGTCCTGACGATCGATCGTTAGGGTGAGCGTCGTCATGTCGATGACGGTCTGGGAGGTTGCTGGCGACCTCGCCGCCCGCACGGGCTCAGAACCGGTAGCGGAGAATGCGTGCCCCTTGCCGAGACAAGGCCGTGCTGCGGGCGGTGAGACGGGTCAGCGCGCGTAGGGGTTGCGGGAACCGGGCTGTTTCCGGTGCGCGGGTGAGGATCTGCTCCTCGATCAGTTCGAGGCCGGCGTCCCAGGACTCTGGTTCGTGCGGGTCGTCGAAGCCCTGGGCGGCTTTGATGCCGAGCGCCTTGATGGTCGGGTGGTACTTCATGGCCCAGGCGGCGAAGCGGGTGTAGCCGTTGAGCGCGAGCTCGCCCGAAGGGAAATGCCCGGCCAGCGCGCGGGTCATCGCCTGGAAGGAGTCGCCGGGCATGAAGGGGAGCAGCCCTTCGGCGACGACCATCGCCGGCCGGTCACCGGGGATGGCCGTGAGCCAGTCGGAGCCGGTGAGGTCGGCTCCGATCAGGTGGGAACGGCCGGGCAGACATCCGGCCCGCAGGTGCACCACTTCCGGGAAGTCGATGTCGTACCAGTCGACGCCGGGCGGGGGATCACAGCGGAACATCCTGGTGTCCAGGCCGCAGCCCAGGTCGAGCACCACGCATCCGGGGTGAGCGGCGATGTAGGCGCGGACGACGCCGTCGAGCTTCTTGGCGCGCAGTGCCGTGGTGAGGACGAGGTTGGGCTTGACCTTCAGCTTGCCGAAGTCGTAGTCGATGTCGCCGGCCAGGTCGGCGGAGAGCGTGTCGCCGAGGATCGGGCTGGGCCGCCCGGCGTCCAGGGCTCTGGCGTAGAGGGTGAGCAGCAGCGTTTCCTGGATCAGCCCGAGCTTGGGTTGCCAGCGGTGCATGGGGATTCCTTAACGGCGTAGCGGATGACGGGCCGCGAGGCTCTGCAGCCACGTCAGGGAGTCGTGGGCGGCCTTGATGCGCTCGGTGCGGTCCCCCTCGCCGCCCGCGATGTCGAGCCCTTCGTCGGCGATCTCGCCGAACGCGCTCAGGCTTTCGAGCTTGCGCTGGATGACCTTCTGCCAGGCGTCGTCTTCGATGCGGTAGTAGGAGACGCGATCGCCGGGCCTTCTCACCTTCTTGACCAGGCCGATGGCCGTGAGAAACCGCATGTTCGAGGTGAGCGAGGCCCGGCTGGCCTGGATGACCTCCGCGATCTGCCCGGCGGACTGCTCGGCCGGATCGCAGATCATGAGCCAGCCGAGGATGCGTCCGGTGATGGGCGGCAGCCCCCACTCCTCGACGCAGAAGGCGGCCACCCGCTCCACCCAGCGGAGCAGCCGGTCCTGCTGTTCCTCAGTGCTCATCGTCGTATCCTCCGTTGTTGACCGTGTGCCGGTTCACTGTGTCATGGCGGCCACCGACTCGTAGGTGGGTGTCGGGGTGATGTCCGCGAGCCGGGTCCTGCGCAGGTAGAGGTCGAACCAGTCGATCGCGAGCGCCATCGCCTCCTCCAGTCCCGGGCCGGTGTAGAGACCGAGCACGTCGTAGGGCAGCACCGCGAGCCGCTTGGGCTCGCCCGCCTTGGCGAAGGCGCTTTGCGCCTCCTCGAGCATGTGGTACGGGTCCCAGCCGCCGTTGGCGATCATCAGCAGCGGCGTCGGCGCGAGCCGGTGGATGAGGTTCTCCGGTGCGAAGGTGAGCAGGCGCTCGGCCGAGTCGAGGGTCTTCTCGTTGCGGTAGGTGGGAAACAGGCGGGTCGACATGTCCGGGGTGTCCTTCACGCTGTCGCCCTCCAGCGTCAGGTGCGGCACGCGAGCGCTCTGCCCGCCTTCGTAGCGCCGCTGCCAGTCCTGCTGCAGCCGGTCGCGCAGCGCGTGGACACCGGCACGGCCCAGGAGGCGTTCCATGTACCGCCATCCGTTCCACACGCTGGGGCTCTGCACGACGACGCACTTGATGCGCCGATCGAGCACGGCGGCCTGGGTCGCCACCGAGCCGCCGATGCTCACCCCCCACACCCCGATCCGCTCCGGCTGCACTTCGGGACGGGTCTGCAGATAGGACACGGCGCTGCGGAAGTCCTCCACCTGCCGTTCCGGGTGGTCCAGGCCGCGCGGCTCGCCTTCGCTGGAGCCGACCGTGCGGTAGTCGATGGCCAGCACCGCGAAGCCGGCCTTGACGAAGTACGGCGCGAAGAACGCCAGCGCCTCTTTGACCATCACCCCGCTGTGCCCGAGCACCAGCCCGGGGACCGGGTCGTTCGTCTCGGGCAGGTAGAGATCGCCCGCGCAGCGGGTGCCGAGGCTGTTGAAGATCACGTGTTCCATGGCTTGCTCCATACTTGTTTGCTAGCTATTTCAAACATGACTGAAATAGCTAGCAATGTCAATCTGGAAGCCGCATCACCGGGCCGGTGTTCCTGGCCGACCGGCGCGCTCCTGCCTCCGGCCGCCGCGCGCCCGCCGGCGTCTGCCCCGTCACCGGACGGGGCGTTAGCCCGCGTGGGGGACGGCGGATCAGCCGGGAGGCGGACGACCCGGGGCGGGGCAGCGGCCTACCTTCCTCTGGACGGTCCCGAGAAGAGGGACCGTCGCGGGCGGCCCGGAAGAGGGGCCGTGACCGCGGCGGCTCCGGGAGAAGGACCGTCGCAGGCGGCCCGGGAGGGCCGCGAGCCCCGCACAGGCATCAGGGGCGCGGAAACGCCCCGCGGACGCGGGGTGGGAAACGCCCCGTGAACCCGCAAGGAAACCCCATGTTCAAGGACTCCGCCACGTTCCGGCGCGTCGCCTCCGGCACGCTGCTGATCGTCGCACCCCTCCTGCAGGCGATCGCCGTCGTCATCGACCCCGGCACCTGGGGCGACAGCCGGGAGGCCGTCAGCTACGGCGACAACCCCGCGCTCGCCCAGGTCCAGTCGGTGCTGTACCACTGGGCCTACCTGCTGCTCGGCCTGGCCGCCCTCGCCCTGATGCACGTGATGCGCCGCCGCGCCGCGGTCTTCGGGCACATCATGGGCCCGCTGGTCGCCCTCGGCTTCGTCAACCTCTCGGGCCTGCTGCTCAGCGACCCGGTGGAGTGGTGGCTGGGCCGCCACTACAGCCCCGAGGAGGCCCAGCGCATCCTGAACGAGATGATGGACCTCCCCGGCTTCGTCTTCGGCTTCCAGATGCCCTGGATCTTCCTCGCCATCTTCGGCCTGCCGATCCTGCTGGTCGGCGTCTGGCGGGCCGGTTTCGCGCACTGGTGGGTCCCGCTCGTCGCGGGGATCGGATACGTCGCCTCCATGCTCGTGGAGTACGGTCCCGTCACCGTGGTGCTGTGGGCGGCCCCGGTGGTCGCGCTCGGCTCGCTCGGCGTGAAGATGCTCCGGATGAGCCGTGAGGAGTGGGTCTCGTACTACCCGACCGCGGCGCCGGGCCGTACGACCCCCGACTCGTACGCGAACACCACCGCCTGAGCCCGGTCGCGCAGGTGGAGCTTCATCAGCACCCGGGCCACGTGGGTCTTGACCGTGGCCTCTCCGACGAAGAGCTCGCGGGCGATCTCGGCGTTGGTCAGGCCACGGGCCAGCAGGCGCAGGACCTCCAGCTCCCGGGGGGTGAGCTCGGCGAGGTGCGGCGGCGGCGCGGGCTCGTGGCGGCCGGCGAAGGAGGCGATGACGCGGGTGGTGACGGCCGGGTCGAGCAGCGCGTCACCGCCCACGACGACGCGGACGGCCTCCACGAGCTGCTCGGGCGGCGACACCTTGAGCAGGAAGCCGCTGGTGCCCGCGCGCAGCGCCGCGTAGAGGTTCTCGTCGGTGTCGAAGGTGGTGAGCATGACGACCTTCGGCGGGTCGGGCCAGCCGAGGATCTGCCCGGCCGCGGCGAGGCCGTCCATGCGCGGCATGGAGATGTCCATCAGCACGACGTCCGGCCGGGTACGGCGGGCCACCGCGACGGCCTCCACGCCGTCGGACGCCTCGCCCACCACCTCCATGCCCGGCTCACTCTCCACGACGAGCCGCAGCCCCGCGCGCACCATCGCCTGGTCGTCGGCGATCACGATGCGGACGACGCCGGTGTCCGTTCCCTGTCCGCTGTTCATCTCCGCTCCTCATCCGGCCGCGCCGCGGCCCGCAGGGATCGTCTGGTCTTCCCGCCCGCTCCGCGGGCCGGCTCACGCACCGGCCCGCTCGGCCCGCTCGGCCCGCCCGACCCGCTCGATCCGCTCGGCCCGCCGACGGAGCGGACCGGTCCGCCCGGTCTATCCGGCCCGTCCACCGGCGAACACCTCCTGCCTGATCGGCAGGGACGCGTGGACCCGGAACCCGCCCTCGGGGCGCGGGCCCGCCTCGAAGCCGCCGCCGAACAGCTCGGCGCGCTCCCGCATGCCGATCAGGCCGTTGCCGGTCGACAGGCCGGCCGACAGCTCCGGCGCGGCGGTGCCGCCGCCGTCGACCACCTCGATCTCCAGGCGGTCGGGAAGGTAGGAGAGCGTGATCCGGATGTCGGACTCGCCGGCGTGCTTGACGGCGTTGGTGAGGGCCTCCTGCGCGATGCGGTAGGCCGACAGGTCCAGGCCCGGCGCGAGCCGTACCGGCTCGCCCGTCACGTCGAGGGCGACGCTGAGGCCCGAGGAGGCGAGCGTGCCGACCATGCCGGTGAGCATGTCCAGGCCCGGCTGCGGGATGGCCTCGTCCAGCGGCATGCGCAGCGCGCCGAGCATGACGCGCAGCTCCTCGACCGCCTCGCGGCCCGTCCGCTCGATGCCGAGCAATGCTTCGCCGTCCCCGGAGCCGGTACGGCGCAGCACCCCGGCCTGCATGACCATCATGCTGACGCTGTGCGCGACCACGTCGTGCAGTTCGCGGGCGATGCGGGTCCGCTCCTCGGCGACCGCCTCGGCGGCCCTGCGTTCCCTGTCACGTTCCACACGCTCGGCGTGCTCGGCCAGGCGGCGGGCCCGCGCGGCGTAGGCGTGCACGGCCAAACCGGTGAGGTAGGCGGCGCCGAAGATGACCGTCAGGAAGATGACCTCGTCGAAGGGGAGCCAGCGGTGGTCGACCGCGCCGGAGTCGAAGACCAGGATCCCGGCCGTGGCCCAGGCGAGGCCCCGCTTGAGGTTCAGCTCGGCGCCGACCGTGTGGAAGACGATCAGCAGGGAGGCGAGCTGCCAGGTCTGGCACGCCTCGTAGCCCTGCCGGTGCCAGACGTACTGGGCGAGGATCATCAGGATGAAGACCGCGACGGGCGCCTTGCGCCGGAACCAGATCAGCAGGCCCGTGACGAGGGCCTGGCCGATCCACCACAGCTCGGGGGTCTCGGTGGCGCCGTAGTCGGCCGCCACGGTGAACGCCTCCAGCGTGCCCAGGGCGATGACCGCGCAGCCGATCAGCAGGTCGGGGGTGGGCAGTGTGCGGAGATGCCGGACGAGCGGCGCCGCACGGAGGCGCCGGGGAAGGGGGAGGGGAACCGCCATGCGGGGAGACTAGACCGCCGCGCCCCTTCTTCATATAGGGCGGATCGCCCGGCCAACCCGTTTGCAAGCCGCCTGCAAGTCAGAACGTCTGAAATGAGACACTCCGCACAAATCGGTCGGCGAGCGCGTCGTCGCACGCGGTCGGCGCGCAGAAGTAGATCACAAGGGCCGGTTCGTCCGGTCGCTCCACGGCCCAGCCGGTGAAGTCCAGCCGGCCGCCGCGCTGCGGGTCGGCGATCGACCCCTCCAGCCGCACACCGGGCTGCCCGCCCACCCGCACCTGGACCACCTCGGAGAACACGTTGACCGTGCCCGGCAGCGACGACTGCAGGGTCTCCTGGAGCTGCTGGGCGTTCCCCCGCGGGTCGAGCGTGCCCAGCGTCTGCGCGTAGACGCCGACGGCGTCCTCCGGCGCGTCCCGGATGATCCGGTTGACGGTCGCCCAGTCGGCGGTGACCGGCGTGCCGAACAGCGCCCGGAAGTCCTCCGCCCGGGGCGAGGCCACCACGAACACGTCGGCGTGCGGGCGCGGCTCCCAGCCGCCGGGATGCTCGAAGGCGATCGGCACGGCGGGCGAGCCCGGGTAGGAGTCCCACTCGTCGCCGCCGCGCAGGACCGTCGCCAGCGTCGCCACCAACGCGACGATCAGCGCTATCGCCACCGCCGCGCCGACGACGATCCGCCGGCCGCCGGGCCGCGCCGGCCCGCGCCCCGCCGGGTCGCTCTCCGGTGTCCCGCTCCCCGCCCGGTCCGCTCCCCGTCCGGTCCGACCGCGCCTCGGACCGCCCCGCCGCTCCCGCCGTCCCCGCCGTCCCCGCCGGCGCGATGCCCGCGACGGGCTCGTACGGCCGGCCGCTGATCGCGTCGCGCAACTCGGCGACGAACCGGGCGCAGGTGTCGTAGCGCTGCTCGGGTGACTTGGCCAGCGCCCGCGCCATGACCCCGTCCACCTCCAGGGGCAGCTCGGGCCGGAGCGCGGTGAGCGGGGTGGGCGTCTCGGCGAGGTGCGCCCACAGCAGCGCGATCTCGTTGTCGCGCTCGAACGGCAGCCGCCCGGACAGCGCCTCGTAGACCACGCAGGCCAGGGCGTACTGGTCACAGCGGCCGTCGATGCGCTCCTTGTTGATCTGTTCGGGGGCCATGTAGCGGGGCGTGCCGATGAACTGGTCGGTCTCGGTCAGCCCGGACAGCGAGGTGCGGTGCTTGGTGATGCCGAAGTCGGTGAGGTAGGCGTGGTCGCCCTCGGCGTGGCCGGCGATCAGGATGTTGGCGGGCTTGACGTCGCGGTGGATCAGGTCGTGCGCGTGCGCGGTGTCCAGCGCGGCGGCGACCTGGGCGAAGATCCGGTTGACCTGGCTGACCGGCATCGGCCCCCGGTCGTAGAACAGGCGCCGCAGGTCGGGCCCGTCGACGTAGCGCATCGCGATGTAGAGGGTGCCGTCGGCGGCGGCGTCGGCCTCGTAGATCGGGATGATGTTGGGGTGGTCCATGCTCGCGACCGTCCGCGACTCCAGCACGAAGCGCCGCCGGAACCGGTCGTCCTCGCTGAGCAACGGGTTGAGGATCTTCAGCGCCACCCGGCGGTTGAGCCGGGGGTCCACCGCGAGGTAGACCACGGCCATGCCGCCCTTGCCGATGACGTCCTCGATGCGGTATCCGGCCATCTCCTGGCCGATCAGGCTTCTCTCGTTCACGGTCGTCACGTCTCACAGGGGTGGCCGCAGTAGCCGCAGAACCGGTGCGCGGGCCCCAGCCGCATGCCGCAGGCGGTGCAGTACCGCTGCGGGCCCGTCCCGGTGGGCCGGGTCTCCTGCTCGGAGAGGGTGCCGGGGCCGCGACCCTCCGCCGCCCCGCCGCCGGTCCCCGCGCTCCGGGCGCCCGTCCCGCCTGTGTCCGCGCTCCGGGCACCCGTCCCGCCGGTCTCCGCGCTCCGGGCGCCCGTCCCGCCCGGGTCCGCTCCGGGGTCGCGGGCGACCAGCACCGAACGGCCGGGGCCGGAGGGCGTCCTGGGCAGCGCGGGGAAGGACCGGTTGACCGCCACCGTGGGGTCGGCCGCCTCCGCGGGCGGCCGGAACGGCGGCGGGACGGGCGTCGGCGGCCCCGCCACCTCGGTCTCCTCCCCGGAAGGCCCCTCGGACGTCCCGGACCTTCCGGATGTCCCGGGCGCCCCCGTCGCGGCGCCGCGGCGCCAGAGCAGCAGCGCGGCGGCCAGCACCGCGGCCACCAGCACGCCGCCTGCCGCGAGGAACATCCACAGGGGCGGTCCGCGACGGTCGTCGGCCAGGGAGGACCGCGCCTGGGCGGCGCCCTTGTCCTCGGCGGTGCCGCGCTTGGCCTGGGCCTCCTTCAGGCGGGTCGCGGCCACGGTGTGCCCCGGGTACAGCTCCAGGACCCGCTGGAAGGCCGGTACGGCGTCGCCGTAGTAGCCGGTGTGGAAGCGGGTCAGCGCCTGCTCGAAGGCGGCGTCGATCGGGCCGCGCCGGGGCGTGACCCGGGCCTCGGCCAGCGCCCTGGCCACCTCGCGGACGCCGAGCATCCGGGCGTCGTCACCGCCGCCGGCCAGCAGCCCGACGACCTCGCCCTTGTGGTCCTCGATCACCGGCCCGCCGAGCAGACCCCGGTCGATGAGGGCGCCCAGCTTCTTCGGCTCGTCGGCCTTGCCCTCCGGGTCCTTGAAGCGCCGGCCGCCCTCGCCCGCGCCGCCGGCGCGCAGGTGTGCGATGTCCACGGTCTCCGGCAGGTTCGCGGCGGGCCGCCCGGTGAAACCGGCGACCGACACCGGCGAGCCCTCCTTGTCGGGCACCGAGGCCGCCAGCGGGGCCGTGGGCATGCCCGTGCCGCCGTCGGCGCGGCCGGCCGGGGCCAGCACGGCGGGACCGTCGGGGCTGTCGGCGGTGGTGACGATCTCCGCCTTGAACCCCTTCCGGTCGGGGGGAGAGATGTTCGGGAACACGCGGATCTCGGTGGTCACGTCGAAGATGCAGGTCGCCGTGGGCCGCTTGGGCGGATAGCACTCCTGCAGGTGGTGGTCGATCCGGTCGTCCTTGGCGTGGTGCCGCTCGAAGTCGGCGGGGATCTTGACCTTGTGGTGCTCGGCGAAGATCCTGTTCGCGGCGTAGACCTCGACGTCCTTGGCGCTCTTGACCACCCGGGTGAGGGTGACGACGGTGCCCTCGGGGGTGACGACCGTCCCGGTGCCGGAACCGATCGGCACCTCGTAGCTCCGCTCGACGTGGACGAGCTCGCCGATGTGGTCGAGCAGTGTGACGTCGACGCGCGCCGTCGCCTCGACCCGCACGACCGCGGGGGTCACCAGATCGGTGATCCCGCTGGGATGCTCGTGCGCCAGCGCGGGCGCCGTCATGGCGACGACCACACCGAGGCCGCCGAGGAACACCAGAGCCGAGCCCAACCGCCGCATGGCCACTCCACAGGGGGGATAAGGACAGCCTGGCAACCGTAGAGCAGAAGTCAAGGGCGCGGAAGGGATACGGAGGGAATCCGTCCGCTCACACCCGGGAAGCCCGGTCCCACCTGGCCGGGAGGGCCCGGTCCAGGGGCCGGGGAGCACCGGCCCGCGGGACGGCCGCCGGGGTCAGCCGCGGGGTCGCAGGAGCACCGCCGGGTCGAAGCCCACCTCGAAGGGGGCCACCAGTCTCGCGGTCTCACCGGCCTCGTGTTTCACCGCGGGCTTGTACTCGTCGTCGGCCAGCTCGTGAACGTACAGGCACGGACCCTCGGCGAGTTCGATCCGCCAGTAGAAGGGGATCCCGGCGGCGGCGTAGGCCGAACGCTTCATGTGCCGGTCGCGCTTACGGGTGGTCGGGCTGACCAGCTCCACGGCCAGGAGGATGTCGTCGGGGGCGAACATGAGCTCCGTCTCCTCGACGGCCTCGGTCGGCACCACGACGAGGTCGGGGATGAAGAAGTCTCGGGGGCCGATCCCGAGGTTGGCCTCCGGCAGCGGCTCGAACTCCGGCGGCGCAGCGTCCTCAAGAAGCCTCAGCAGGCGGGCGAGGGCGCGCTGGTGCATGGGGGTGGGAGAAGGGCTCACCAGAAGGCTCCCGTCGAAGAGCTCGTAGCGGTTCCCGTCGTCGGGGAACGTCAGCAGGTCGTCGACGCTGAACGGCGGTTTTCCGCGGAGAACCGTCCGTTCGGGGGCGTGCCCTGTCGTAGGTTCTGTCGTCGCCATAGCGGTCACCTGCCCAAGTATCGGGAGTCCGGCCCTCGCTCACATGGTAGTTCCGGAAACCTCCTCACCCCGGGTAATGCTCCGGTCACGCCCCGCCCAGTCGCGGGCGCCTCGCCGTACGGCGGAGTGGACGGCGCGGGCGACGCGGGCGCCCCAGAGCGAGCGCGGGCCGCCGAACGGCTCCTCGGGCCCGTCGTCGCGTACGGCCACACAGACCGCGTCGGAGGCGGTGCCCGTGCAGGGGAACCCCTCCTCGACGAGCGCCTGGGTCTTGGCCTCGGTCACCGTCATGACCGTGTTGACCAGGGCCGCGTCGCTCATCGCGACCGGCACGGCCACGATGATGTTGATCGTGCCGGGCAGGTGCATCGGGGCCAGTTCCGGGTCGGCGGCGCCCTCGGGGGCGGCGGCCCAGGTCGGGACGCGCAGCCCGGTGGTGGCGGCCACCTCCACTCCCCCGTCGACGGCCCGGGTGAACCTCTCGACGGACGCGGCGGTCAGCATGCCGACGCCGCGGCCCGGCGGGGCCATCTCCAGCAGGTGGGCGACCGGGTCCATCCGCGCGTAGCCGCCCGGGACCTGGGCGTTGAGCACCCACTCCACCGGGCCGATGCCGCCGCCGACCATGGCCGAGGAGATCGCCCGCCAGCCGGGGCCGAACTTCCACAGCAGCGAGGCGAGCCGTACCCCGTCCTCGACACGGTGACTCAGCAGCACGGGCCCTCCTGGGGAACGCGGTGGATCAGCGGCACGGGTCCTCCCCGCGGGCACCGGGCCCGGACGGCGTGTCCGGATGTCCCTCCCGGTCCGTACGGTCCTCCCGATCCAGGCGGTCCGAGCGGTCCTCCCGGTCCGGACGGCCTCGCCGTCCGGGGCGGCCGGGCCGTTCCAGGTGGACCTGCGGCCGGCCCCAAGGGTCCGTCTCGACGCGGACATGGGCGTCGAAGTGCTCGGCGATCAGCTCGCCGGTCAGCACCTCCGCCGGGGAGCCCGACGCGGCGACCCGGCCCCCGGCGACCAGCGTCATCATGTCGGCGTACTGGCCGGCGACGCCCAGGTCGTGCAGGGTCGTGACCACGGTCAGCCCGTCGGCGAGCCGGAGCCGGTCGACCAGCTCCAGGACCTGTTGCTGGTGCCCCAGGTCGAGGGCGGTGGTGGGTTCGTCGAGCAGGAGCACCGGGGCCTGCTGGACCAGCGCCCTGGCGAGCACGACGCGCTGGCGCTCGCCGCCGGACAGCCGGCCGAGCGGGCGGCGGGCCAGGGCCGACAGGTCGAGGCGCTCCAGCACCGACGCGGTCACCTCGCGGTCGCGGCGGCCCTCGCGCCCCAGGTAGGGGATGTACGGCGTGCGGCCCAGCAGGGCGTAGTCGAAGACGGTCATGTCGCCCGGCAGGGCGGGTGCCTGGGGGGCGTAGGCCAGCAGTCTCGCCCGCTCCCGGGGTTTGAGCGCGCGGACCGGCGTGCCGTCGATGAGCACCTCCCCCGAGTGGGGCAGCATCCCGGCGACCGCCTTGAGCAGCGTGGACTTGCCCGCGCCGTTGGCCCCGATGACGGCCAGCCAGCCGCCGCGGCGCACCCGCAGGCCGACGCCGGACAGCACGGTCCGCGTCTCCAGCACGACCTCGAGATCGCGTACCTCGACACCGCCCGCCGTGTCCCGGCCGTCCCCGCCGTCTCCGTCGTCCACGCCGCTCCCACCCGCGATTCGGCGGATCGCCGCTCCCCCGCCCATGTCCCGGCCGCTCACGCGTCCGCCCTCCTGGTCACGCGGAGCACGGCGACGAAGAACGGCGCGCCGACGAAGGCGGTGACCACGCCGATGGGCAGCTCGGCCGGGGCGAGGACGGTCCTGGCCAGGAGGTCGGCGAGGACCAGGAAGGCGCCGCCGCCGAGCAGCGAGAGAGGAAGGACGACCCGGTAGGACCCGCCGGCGAGACGCCGGACCGCGTGCGGGACCACGATCCCCACGAACCCGATCAGGCCGCTGACGGCCACCGCCGAGGCGGTGGCCAGTGAGGCGGCGAGCAGTACGGCGAACCGGACCCTGGCCACGTTGAGTCCCAGGCTCGCGGCCTCGTCGTCGCCGACGGACAGGACGTCCAGCAGTCTGCCGTGCAACAGCATGATCGCCACCGAGACCGCCGCGTAGGGGGCGACCAGCCCGAGCTGGCTCCAGCCTCCGCCGACGTTGCCGAGGATCCAGGAGTAGATGCGCTGGAGCTCCTCGACCCGGAGCTGCTGCAGGAAGGTCTGGATGGCGGTGAGGAAGGAGGTGACGGCCACGCCCGCCAGGACGAGCGTGGCGGTGCCCCCGCCGGGGCCGGCGATGTTGCCCAGCGCGTAGGCGAGCAGGACCCCGCCGATCGCCCCGGCGAACGCGGCCGCCGGGATCATCAGCGACTGGTCGTCGCCCCTGGCGAACACGACCGTCGCCGTGGTCGCCAGGCCCGCGCCCGCCGCGGCGCCCAGCAGGTACGGATCGGCCAGCGGGTTGCGGAAGACGCCCTGGTAGGCGGCTCCGGCGCAGGCGAGCAGGCCGCCGACGACCGCGGCGAGCAGGACCCTGGGCAGCCGCAGCTCCCACAGCAGGCCCTGCTCGACCGGCGCCAGTCCCGGGTCGGCCGAGACGAACGGCAGCCAGTCGAGCAGCTGCAGCGCCACCTTTCCCGGCGGGATGTCGGCGGCGCCGACCAGCAGCGCGGCGAGGGCGCTCGCCAGGAGCGCCCCGACCGCGGTCAGCGCCGCCACCGGCCGGAGCCGGGCCGCGCGTCCCGGGTGTCCGGCGCGGTCGCCGGTTTCCGCGCGGCGGGAGGACCCGGCCGTTCCCCGGTCCGGGTCGTGCGACGGCGGCCCCCCGGGAGCGGTGTCCCCGGCGCGGGCGTCTTCCTCGGTGCGGACGGTGTCCCCGGCGCGGGCGCCGGGGACACCGGAGGAGCGGGCGGAGCGGGTCAACTAGTCGGCCGCGGCCTTCCGCACGGCCTCGCCGACCTTCTCGGCGAGGTCCACGACGCGCGGTCCCCAGCGGGAGGCGACGTCGTCGTCGAGCTCGACGACCCGGTCCTTCTTGACGGCCGAGAGCTTGGACCAGCCGGGGCGCTTGGCGAGGGTGGCCGCGGTCTGGGCGCAGCACTTGGTGTCGGCCAGGAAGACCAGGTCCGGGTCGGCCTGGGCGACGAACTCGGCGGAGAGCTTGGGGTAGCCGCCGGCCGGGTCGGGCGCCTTGTCCGCGATGTTGGTCAGGCCGAACAGCCCGTAGATCTGTCCGAGGAACGTGCTGGACGTCACCGAGTAGGGCGTGGTGTCCAGCTCGTGGTAGTAGGTGAGGTTCTTGTCCTTGGGCGCGGCGGCGGCCAGCTCGTCGATCCGCTTGCGCATCCCGGCCACGACCTCGTCGGCCTTGGGCTTGTTGCCGGTGGCGGCGCCGAGGTCGCCGATCTGGTCGTAGGTCTCGTCGAGCTTGGTGGCCGCGGGCTCAAGCAGGACGGGGACGTTGACCTTGGTCAGCTTGGCGACGATGCCGTCGATGTCGTTGGCGAGCACGACCAGGTCGGGCTTCTGGGCGATGATCGCCTCGGCGTTCGGCTTGAACCCCGACAGGTCGGTCTTGGGAGCCTCGGCCGGGTAGGTGGACTGGTCGTCCACCGCGACGACCTGGGTCCCGGCGCCGACCGCGAACAGGCTCTCGGTGGCGGTGGGCGACAGGGAGACGACGCGCTCGGGTTTCCTGGCGATGGTGACCGAGCCGTTGCCGGCCTGGACCGTGACGGGGAACCCGGCCGCCTGGGCGGCGGGCGCGGAGCCCGTCCCCGAGGAGACGGCGGGGGACGCGGGGGACGAAGAGGAGTTCTGGCCGCATCCGGACAGGGCCAGCACGCCGAGGAGGGCGCCGGCGAGAACGGGGCGTACGGGCCTCAACCGAGGTCCTTTCAGTTGCCGGAACCGAGAGACCCGTAGAGATGACGGATCACCCTTTTCCACGAGGGTTGACGACGTCGGCACAGCGGAGGCGACCTGGCTCGGCCCCTTGGGGACCATGACAGTTGCGGGACAGCGCCGGACTCACACCGGACTTCGCTACACGCTGCGCGTCGGGCAAACGTTACCAATTCCCCGGGGAGTCGTGACATGGGGTCCTCGGATCGGCTCCGCACCACCCGGCCACGTCCCCGTGCCGCCCGGGGACGCCTCGGGCCGCCCGGTCACGCCCCCGCGCCGCCCGGGGACGCCTCGGGCCGCCCGGGGACGTCCGGACTCCGCCCGCGGTGCGCCGCGCGCCGCCGCACGGTGTCCCATGGCGCGGGGCGGCACGGCGCCCGGCCGTCAGGCCCGGGTGAGCTGCTCCTCGGCGGCCGAGATGATCTCCTGCAGGCGCAGGCCGTGGGCGGCGTCGAGGGGGTGGCCGCCCCCGCCGTGCACGGTCTCGGCGAACTCCGCGAGCATCACGGAGAAGACGTCGGGGCCGAGCCGGTCGCCGTCCATGGCCTCCGTGCCCAGCTTGCCGTAGACCTCGACGGTGGCGGGCGGCTTGTCGCCCGGCACGCTCATGCACAGCGACGCCTCGCTGACCGCGCCGCCCTCGTGCTCCAGCAGCAGGCCGACCCAGCCCCGCGTGTTGCCGTGGGCGCGGACCGCGGTGACCCGGCCGAGCGCGGCGTCCAGCATGTCGATCATGTGCGGGCCGACGTCGAGGATCGCGCCGCGCTCCAGCCGCCAGGGGCTGGTGAAGCCGCTGCCGAGCAGGGCGCCGGAGATGTGGGCCGCCCGGCCCCCGAAGGGCTCGATCGCCGAGACCCGGGCCAGGAACGCCCGGGTGGCCGGCGAGTAGCGCCAGGTGAGGACCATCTGTGAGGGCACCCCGGCCTCGGCGATGGCGTCCGCCAGCCGCCGGGCCCCCTCCAGGTCGGCCGCGAGCGGCTTCTCCAGCAGCAGCGCCTTGCCCTCCTTGGCGGCGCGCACGCCCAGCTCGGCCTGTACGGCGGGCGGCACCGCGAACGCGACCGCCTCGCAGCTGTCGAACAGCTCCTCGATCCGCTCGAAGACCGGGACGCCGAACCCTGCCGCCGCTCCGGGCCGTCGCGCCCACACGCCGGTCAGGCGGGTGTGCGGTCCGGCCGACAGCATCGGCGCGTGCACCTTCTCGGCCCACGGCCCGGCACCCACCAGGCCCACAGATATCGTCACGCCCCCAAGTTTCTCACGGGGCGGTCCGCCGGACGGGGGCGCTCCACCGGAGCGGAGGGGCCGGACGGCGGGAGGGCCGGGCGGTCGCGCGGGGTTCCCGCCGGGGCGACGAAGACACCGGACCGGCCGCGCGAGGGGCGCCTCGGCCGGGGCGGCGGGGGCGCCGGGCCGGCCGTACCGGCATGATGGGTGGCATATGAGAGAGATGTTCCTGCTACGGCATGGTGAGACGGAGTGGAGCCGCAACGGCCGCCACACCGGGCGCACGGACCTGCCGCTGACCGAGAAGGGGGAGGCCCAGGCGCGGGCGCTCGCCCGGCTGGTCGCGGAGCGATCCTTCGACCTGGTGCTGGTCAGCCCGGCGACGCGGGCCCGCCGTACGGCGGAGCTCGCCGGCCTCACCGACTACGAGATCGACCCCGACCTTTGGGAGTGGGACTACGGCGGGTACGAGGGGATCACCACCTCGGCGATCCGCGAGGACCGGCCCGGCTGGTACCTGTGGCGTGACGGGGTGGTCCCCGGCGACGCCGACCACCCCGGTGAGGGCGCGGCGGAGGTCGGGGCCCGCGCCGACCGGGTGATCGGCCGGGTCCGCGCCGCCGGCGGCGAGGTGGCGCTGGTGGCCCACGGGCACTTCCTGCGGGTGCTGTGCGCCCGCTGGCTGGACCTTCCCCCCGCCGACGGCAGGCTCTTCCGGCTGGACACCGGCACCTACTCCCGGCTGGGGTACGAGCACGCCGAACCGGTCGTGCTCAGCTGGAACGCCCCGCTTTAGCGGACCGGCCCGCCGGGAACCGGCCCGGCGGGGACCTCCGGAGCGGCGGGTGCCGGTTCGCCGGGGACCGCCGGGCCGGGCTGCGGTCCGCGGCCCGTCAGCCATTCGATGACCCCGTGGTGGCCGCGGCGGGCCTCCTCGAAGTGCCGCCACCGCCAGTAGCGGGGCCTGTCGCGCACCCCGGTGACCCACGTGCGGTAGGTCACCGGGGCGGGCGTTCCGTCCTCCGCGGCCGGCGAGGCCACACCGTAGGTGCGGATCACGACGCGCCCGCCCGGTGCGAACAGCACGTCGTCGGACACGGGATACAAGGTCATCTGGTCGAGCACGGTCGGAAGCCCCCCAATCAACTGTGGGACCCACTTTCGTCCCTCGTGCCGCTCCCCCGGTTACGCCTCCGGCGCGACCCTGTTAACCAGATGAGCCGGATGTAAAAACACTGTTACACGGTGAGGCTGTCGAACTCCCCGTCCTTCACCCCGAGCACCAGGGCGCGGATCTCGTCGCGTGTATAGATCAGGGCCGGGCCGTCGGGGAAACGCGAGTTGCGGACGGCGATGCTGCCGTCCGACAGCTCGGCCAGCTCGACGCAGTTGCCCTGCGAGTTGCTGTAGCGACTCTTGCGCCACCTGGCTCCCGCCAGATCGGTGGCGGGCATGCCGTTGTAGGTCTTCTCCATTTAGATCTCTCCGAGAAGGTCGCCGAGGATCTCGGCGGTGCCCCCGGGCGTGGTGCTTTCCACGCACAGCTGCTCCATGGCCGTGAGGTAGGGATCGACGTCCTCACGTTTGTCCAGGTAGAGGGCACCCCAGAGCTGCTCGACGTAAACGACGTCCGACAGGTCGGACTCGGGAAACCGTAAGATGCTGAACGCGCCCCCCTCGGCCGCGTGCATACCGAACCTGAAGGGCATCACCTGGAGGGTGATGTTGGGCAGCGCGGCGACCTCCAGCAGGTGCTGGATCTGCTCGCGCATGGTCTCCTTGCCCCCGATGGGCCGGCGCAGGGCCGCCTCGTCGATGACCGCCCACAGGCGCGGGCCGTCCTTGCGGGTGAAGCGCTCCTGCCGTTGCATTCGCATGTGCACACGGCGCTCGATCTCCGCCTCCGGCGCGTCCGGGTAGCCGAGCCGGATCACGGTGCGCGCGTAGTCGGACGTCTGGAGCAGGCCGGGCACGAACTGCACCTCGTAGGTGCGGATCACACTCGTCGCCTCCTCCAGCCCCACGTAGGTGGTGAACCAGTTCGGCAGCAGATCGCCGTACTTGTGCCACCATCCGGGGGTGTTCGCCTCGCGGACCATCTCCAGCAGGCCGCGCCGTTCCGCGTCGTCGAGCACGCCGTACAGGGTGAGCAGGTCCTCCACGTCGCGGGTCTTGAAACCGACACGGCCGAGTTCCATCCGGCTGATCTTGGACTCCGAGGCGCGGATGTGGAATCCGGCGGCCCCGCGGGTGAGTCCCTTCTCCTCACGCAGGCGGCGCAGGCTCGCGCCGAGCATGATGCGCCGAACGGTGGAACCGGTACCGGGCGGGTCCATGGACACGTGGTGCTCCTCGCTCGCTTTCCTGATCGACAGTTTGTCACTTCGCGGCCCGTGACTTGCTTGGCCGCGGAAAATCCCCTTTCCGCGTTGATCGACCGACTTACCGGTAACCGTAGCGCTTGCACACGCCCAATGCACGTGCATTCGCTCTTGCACCTGCACAGGAGTTTGCACCATGATGATCCATGTGCAGTCCGCCCAAACCGCTCCCCCCAGAACGTCGTGGACGGCGCTCGACTGGTGGCCGCCCGTGGGCTGGTGGCCCGACGCCGCGCGCGACCTCCTGTCCGGGTCCCCGGCTCCGGCCAGCGCCACCTTCGTGCTCCCCCCGAGCGCGGAGTCGGTCCACTCGGCGCGCAGCTTCGCCACCGGCACCCTGACCGGCTGGAACCTCGCCGACCTGAGCGAGAGCATGGAACTGATCGTCTCGGAGCTGGCCACCAACGCGTTCCGGCACGGCCTGCGGCTGGCCGAGACGCGCGCCAAGGAGCCCATCAGACTCTCCCTGCTGCGCCGGGACGGCCTCGTGGTCTGCGCGCTCAACGACCCCGGCGCCGGCTTCCCCGCGCTCCGCGACCCCTCCCCGCTGGACGTCGGCGGCCTCGGGCTGCACATCGTCGACTCGCTCAGCCTCCGCTGGGGCTGGGCCCCGCTGGCCCCGTACGGCAAAATCGTCTGGGCCGTCCTCGGTTAGGCTCCGTGCCGTGGATCGTCCCGCCCCGCCGCGGAGATCCACGGCACGGAGCCCGACCGGCCGCCGCGGGACGCCCCCGCCGGAGAACGGCCGGCCCCGTCCCGCGAGGCGGACCCGCCCCCTCGACCCGTCGCCGTCCCCCGGCGCCCCCTCCTCGCCCCTCCCGAAGTCCAGCCCCTCCCTGAAGCCCGCACACCCCACAGTCCTTCCCGGAAGGCGCCGCCTCTTCCCCTCATCTGGCGCCGGCCCGGTTCCGGGGCCGCCATCCGACTCCCCTCGGGCGGCCCCGGGACCCGGCCAGAGAACAGATGGTCACCGGCGGGGAACTCATTGCATTCTGCGCGGTGCATGCCTCCCGGGATGCCCTCTGCATTACCGTGGATGCCTATGGCTCGCGGAGAGTCCCCGCGCGAGATTCCTGAGAGAGCTGCGAGATGGACGATGACCTGCTCGGCTGGCTGAAGACCCTCGACGAAGACCGCCTCACCCGGCTGCTGGCCAACCGGCCGGACGCCATCGCCCCGCCGTGGCCCCGCCGCATCGACACCCTCGCCCAGCGGCTGGGCAGCGGCTTCGCGGTGATCGGGGTCATGCGGGGCCTTCCGCTGCCCGCCATCGAGGTGGCGCAGGCGTCGCTTGCCCTCGGCGGCCGGGTCTGGCTGGAGGAGCTGGCCCGGTTCATGGGCGTCCCCGAGGCCGAGGTGGCCCCCTGGATCGACCGGCTGTTCGACCACGCCCTGGCCTGGCCCGACGCCGAGGGACGCATCCGTGTCGCCGAGGGGGTCGCGCGGTGGTGGACCGCCCCCTGCGGGCTCGGCGAGCCGCTCACCCACTACCTGGACTCCTGGACGGTCAGTGCCGACGCGCTGCGGGCCCTGGCCAGGACGCTCGGCCTGCCGCAGGGCCCCAAGCGCCGCACCGTCACCCGGATCATCGAGGTGCTGTCCGACCCCGGCCGGGTCACGGCCATGATCGGGCGGGCGCCGGAGGGCACCCGGCGGCTGCTGGAGGGGTTCGCCTGGGACGGCCCGGTCCGCGACGTCGACGGCGGGCGCTTCGTCGCGCCGGGCACCCCGGAGAAATGGGCCGGCGACCACGGGCTGCTCTTCCGGCCGAGCTGGAACGTCGCCGAGATGCCCCGGGAGGTGGCGCTCGCCGTACGCGGCCCCGGCTACCACCCGCCCTTCACCCCCGTCCCGCCCGACCTCGCGGGCGTCCCGGTCGATCCCGAGACGGTCGACCACCTGATGACGCTCGCCGCCCCGCACGTGGTGGAACGCTGCTCGGCGATGCTGGAGAACACCGCCAAGATCCCGCTGCCGCTGCTGAAGGCGGGCGGGATCGGCGTGCGCGAGGTCCGGCGGCTGGCCAGGGACACCGGCTGCGACGAGGACGAGACCCGGCTGCTGCTGGAGGTCTGCGCGGTGGCCCGGCTGCTGGCCTGGGACGAGCCGGCCGGCGGCCTGATGCCGACCGAGAAGTTCGACCGCTGGCGCCTGGACGACTCCGCCGCCCGGCTGCGGGTGCTGCTGTCGGCGTGGTGGCGGATGGAGCGCTCGTCGCTGCGCCGGGTGGACGGCAGGTACGGCACCGTGCTCGGCGACGACCTCGCCGGGGCCTCGGTCGCCCGCGCCCGGCGCGCCGTCCTCGGCGTGCTGGCCCGGCTGCCGGCGAGCACCGCGTGCACCGACATGGACGGGCTCGTCAGAGCGGCCCACTGGCACGCCCCGCTGCTCGACATGCCGCTGCTCGCCGAGTGCGCCCCGGCCGTGCTGGAGGAGGCGCGGATGCTCGGGCTGGTCGCCTGCGACGCCGTCACCGACCTCGGTCGCGCGCTGGCCTCCCTGGACGCCGTCGCCGGGGACGAGAACGACGACTGCGCGCCGGCGGTGGAGAACGACCCGGTGCTGGTGGAGTGCTCCGTCCGGGCGCTGGCCAGCGTGCGCCGCAGCGCGCTGTTCGGCGCCGACCTCACCGCCGTGGTGACCGGCCCGCCCTCCGCCGAGCTGGCCGAGCTGCTGGACCGCGCCGCCGACCGCGAGTCGCGCGGCACCGCGTCGGTGTGGCGGTTCACCCCGGCGAGCGTGCGCCGGGCGATGGACGCCGGGCACACCGCCGACGCGCTGCTGGCCGACCTGGCCGAGGTGGGCGCGGTGCCGCAGCCCCTCGACTACCTCGTGCGCGACGTGGCCAGGCGGCACGGCGAGGTCACCGTCACCACGGTCGCCTGCATCGTGCAGGCGTCCGATCCCGCCCTGCTGGCCGAGATCGCCGGGCACCGGCGACTGTCCCGGCTGGGCCTGCGGCTGCTCGCGCCCACCGTGCTGGCCAGCGCGCAGCCCGCCGACCGTACCCTCGCCGCGCTCCGGGAGAACGGCTACGCGCCGGTCCCGGTCGAGGACACCGGGGAGATCACCGTCCGCCGCGCCCGCGTCGACGAGCCGCAGAACGGGCGGCTGATCCTGCTGCCCGGCGGCCGGGTCGCCGAGCTGGAGCAGCCGCCCCACCCGCTGGTCGAGCCGCCGCCGGATCCCGGCGAGCACGCCCGGCGGCTGCTGTCGGCCGAGAACCACGTCGCCCAGGCCGGCGGCCGGACCTGGGCGGTCATCGGCCGGATGGCCTCCCGGCTGCCGACGGCCCAGCAGTCGCTGCTCGGCTTCGTGGTGGACCGCGGCGTCCGGGCCGCGATCACGCTCGCCGACGGCCTGACCGCCACCGTCAGCCACGGGGAGCTGCGCAGCGGCGTGCTCGACGCGTGGTGCGAGGAGGCGGGCGACTACCTGGAGTTCCCGCTGGCCGACATCATCGAGGTCCGCGGCGCCTACGCCTGATCCCGCCGAGGTCCGCGGCGTCCCCACCCGGCCCCACCGAGATCCACGGCGTCCCCACCCGGCCCCACCGAGATCCACGGTGTCCGCGCCCAGCCCCACCGAGATCCGCGGCGTCCCCACCCGGCCCCGCCGAAGCCGTCGCGGTCGCCACGGCCGGAGGCGGAAGGAGGTGAGGTGGCGGCCGGCGTGCGCGGTTCCGGCCTCATCCCAGAACGAGCGCCCGGACCGCCTCCCTGGCCCGCGCCTCGCCGTACTCGGCGACCAGAGCCGTCATGTGCTCGGCGGCCAGCGGGGCGAGCAGGGCGTGCGCCAGGGGGCCGGCGTCGCACCCGGGGCGGGCCTCGGCGAGCAGGATCGCCACGTGGTGGCACCAGAACCGGTAGGCGCCGATCCGGTAGCGCGCGCCGGGGCTCGCGGTCTCCGACATCCGGACCAGGTCGAGGTGGCCGAGCAGGTGCTCAAGGTAGGCGTCCACGAACGCCGCGAGCCGTTCGGCGGCCGGAGCGCCGGGCCCGAGGGGCGCGGGCCCGGACAGGATCGCCGCCTGCAGTTCGCGCTCGCGCTCGTCGAGGAGCGCCACGGCCAGTCCCGACTTGTCGCCGAACCTCCGGAAGAGCGTGCCCTTGCCCACGCCCGCCTCCGCCGCGACCGCGTCCATCGAGACGCCGTCCACCCCCCTGTCCCGGAACAGCTTCGCCGCCGCCGCCAGCACCTTCGCCCGGTTGCGCGCGGCGTCGGCCCGCTCCCTGGGCCGCGTGGCGGGCGGCACCGGCGGCTCGCTTGACGAAGCGGACCGCGGTCCGTTAAATTCCATATCGCTCACACAAACGGACTATAGTCCACTTATGGCCGAGGAGGCCAGCCATGACCGCACTGATCAGCCGTGACGAGCTCAGGGTCGCGATCGAGACGGGCACCGTCGTCGTCGTGGACGCGCTCGGCGGCGACTACTACGCCCAGCAGCACCTGCCCGGCGCGCTCGCCCTGGTCGAGAACGAGGTGGCCGACCGCGCCGCCGAACTGCTCCCCGACAAGGACGCCGCCATCGTCACCTACTGCTCCAACCCCGCCTGCGGCAACAGCGAGGCGGTGGCCCGGCGGCTGACCGGCCTCGGCTACACCAACGTCCGCAAGTACCGCGAGGGCATCCAGGACTGGGTCGAGGCAGGGCTGCCCGTCGAGTCGGGCGTCGCCGTCCACTGACGGCGGTCAGCCGCGCACCCCGCAGCGGCGCACCGCCAGCAGGGCCAGCACCCGGGTGACGTCGCGCAGCTCGCGCAGGCCGACCCGCTCGCGCGGGGCGTGGGCGAGGCGGACGTCTCCCGGGCCGTAGTGCAGGGCCGGCACCCCGCCCGCGGCGTAGAGGCGCAGGTCGCTGCCGTACGGCGCCGCCGTCTCGGCCGGCCGGGTCCCGGTGACGTCGGCCACCGCCGCCGCGACCTGGGCCGGCAGCTCGTGCCCGGCGGGCACCCGGCCGCTCGCGAACCGCCCTCCGGGCCAGGTCACGACGGGCGGGTGAGCGCGCAGCCACGGATCGCCGATCCCGGCGACCGCCTCCTCCAGGGCGCGGCGGGCCTCGGCCGGGTCCTCGTCCAGCCGCACGCCCATCCTGCCCTCGGCGACCAGCAGGTCGGGCACGCTGCTGGCCCAGTCGCCCGCGCGGACCGTGCCGATCTCGATCGGGTAGGGAAGCGGGTTGCCCGCGAAGATCGGATCGGGGTCGCGGTTGCGGTCGGCCTCCAGCCGCCGCAGCTCCGTGAGGACCGGCCAGAACGCCTCCAGCGCGTTGACGCCCTCGTAGCGGGTCGCGCCGTGGGCGGCCCGGCCGGCGACCTCGACACGGAACGTCAGCGCGCCGGCCGTCGCGGTGATGACCGCCCCGCCGGTCGGCTCGGTGATCACCGCCGCCTCGCCGCGGTGGCCGCGCGCCAGGGTGGCGAACGCGCCCAGGCCGCCGTCCTCCTCGCTCACGACGCAGTGCACGGCCAGCGGCCGGGCCAGCCGTACGCCCGAGCGGTGGACGGCGGCGGCGACCGCGAGGTTGGCCGCCAGCCCGGCCTTCATGTCGCAGGCGCCCCGGCCGTGCAGGACGTCACCGGTGATCCGGGCGCCGAAGGGGTCGCCGCCCTCCCACTTGGCCAGGTCGCCGGTGGGCACCACGTCCACGTGCCCCTGCAGGACCAGGGCGGGCTCGCCCTCGCCCCCGGTGACGGCGACCACGCCGTAGCCCTCGGTGCGAGGGGCCTCGGTGCCGGGGAAGCCGGGGTCGGCGCGCAGGGCGTCCAGGTCGAGCTTCCAGACGTCGACGTCCATGCCCGCCTCCGAGAGCAGCCGCCCGCAGCGGTGCTGCAGCTCCGACTCGGCGTCGGTGCCGGTCACGCTGGGCGTCCGCACCAGCTCGGCCAGCAGCCGGACCGTCTCCGCCTCGTCGATCGCCGCCAGCACCCTCGCCTCGTCGGGGGACACCCCGCCCGCCACGCCCTCGCGCATGCCGTCAGCCTTCCATGGCGACCCGGCGGGCCAGCCCGAGGGGCAGGCCGCCGGAGCCGGCCAGCGCGTCGTGGAAGGAACGCAGGTCACCGCGACCGGCGGCGAGGTAGTCGGCGCGAATGCGGTCGATCTCCAGGGCGCCGGTGAGGTACGACGGGGCCTGGGTGGGCCAGGCGCAGTAGCGGTTGACCTCGCCCTTGGCCGTGCCCGGGGTCAGCGAGGTCCTCTCCGTCATGAAGGTCTCGGCCTCCTCGACGGTCATCTCGCCGCAGTGCAGCGAGACGTCCACGACGATGCGGGCCGCCCGGAAGAGGCGGAACTCCAGGTGGGCGAGCTCCTGGGCGGGGGTGGTGAAGTATCCCTCCTCCCGCATGACCTTCTCCACGTACAGGGCCCAGCCCTCGGTGAAGTACGGCGTGCGGAACAGCCTGCGGGCCCGGCGCGGGTTGCCCGCCATCCAGGACAGGTGCCAGTGGTGACCGGGGTATGCCTCGTGGACGGCGATGGAGGGCATCTGCGCCCTGGCGTTGGTGCGCAACCGCTGGCGCACCTGCTCGCCGGTGAACGAGTCGGGGGTGAACGGCACGAAGAAGTGCCCGAGCCGGGAGGTGGACAGCGGCGGGGGCATCATGTAGGAGGCGACGGCGAGGATGGGCCGCTGGAACTCCGGCGACGGCACCACCCGGCACTCCTCGCCGTCGGCGAAGGTCACCAGGCCGCGCTCGCGCACGAACCTCCTGGCCCGCTCGGTCTCGGCCTCGTACTCCGCCCGCATGTCCTCAAGGGTCGGCGGGTGGTCGTCCTGGAGGGCCGTGATGGCCGCGTGCCAGTCCTCGGAGCCGCCGGGCAGCAACCGGGCGATCTCCCGCATCTCGGCGTCCAGCTCCTCGTACGCCTTCTGCCCCCGGCGCAGCAGCTCGTCGGCGCCGTAGCCGAGCATCTCCCGGTCGCGCAGCAGCGTGGAGTACAGTTCCTCGCCCATCCGCCAGGTCCCGGTGGCCCGGAAACCCTCCAGGAAGGCGGCCAGCTCGTCGAAGGCCGCCGCCGCGGGCTCGGCCGCCGCCGCCAGCCTGGCCCGCAGGGCCTCGTCGGCGACCTGGCCGGGGATCGTCTCGGTGAGCAGGCGCCGGGCGGTCCGCGCCTGGCCCAGACCCCGCTCGACCAGCAGGGGGCTCGCCAGCCCGGGGTCGAGGTTGGCCCGGCAGGCCGAGAGGACGCCCGGCACCTCGGCGAGCCGGGCGACGGCGGCCTCGACCAGCTCGGCCTCGGGGGCCAGCCGGTGCATGAACGGGGTGAACATCGAGTTGAAGATCGGCCCCGTGTAGACCGACGGATCACGCCGCCAGGCGGGCCAGGACCCCTGGGCCAGATCGCCGCGCAGCCCGGACATCACCAGCTCGCGGTCGATCCGCTCCTCGAAGTCCCCGCCGGGGACCGCCTGGAGGCGCTCCAGCCAGCGGCGGGACTCGCGCTCGCGGGCGAGGATGCCCCCCTCCGTGAAGTCGCCGAGGGTCCTGTCGCGACCCTCGGCGCCCATGAGGGCGGCGAAGATGGGGTTGGCGTCGAGATACCAGTCGATGTAGTCGCCGACCGGATCCGGGGAGAGCTCCGTCATGCTCCGTGAGCCTACTGCCGCGGGCCGGCTCCGGGGTTTGACGGGCGCCGCCCCGCCCGTCCCATAAGCTTCGTGGTGTGGGTGACCCGAAGTTCGAGATCCAGATGCTCCACGACCGCGTCATGGTGAAGGTGGAGCCGGAGTCAGAGGAACGGCGCAGCACGGCGGGGATCGTCATCCCGGCGACGGTGAAGATGGCCAACCGGCTCGTCTGGGGTCAGGTCTGCGGCGCGGGCGCGAACGTCCGCGCGGTCAAGGTCGGGGACAAGGTCCTGTTCAACCCCGAGGACCAGTACGAGGTCGAGGTGCACGGCCAGATCTACCTCGTCCTGCGCGAGCGCGACCTGCACGCCATCGCCACCCAGCAGACCGACAACGGCACCGGCCTGTACCTCTGACGCGCCCCGCCGGCGCCGGCCCGACACCGCCGGCGCCGCTGAGCGCCCTCGCCCCTTCCCTCCCGGCGAGTGCGCGAATCGGCAAGGAACCGTGCGCGTGACGTCAATGACGGCCGCCGTCCGCCTCATTACCGTGATCTCCGGCCGCCGGAAATCCGGCCGGGGCCGGACCGGTCCGTTTCGGCCCTGACCGGCACCGCGGTCCGCCCGCCGAACCCGGGAAGGGAGGAATCCCGTGCGCATCCGCCGCGACATCGTCTGGACCTGACCCGCGTGTGCCGTCCGAGGCATCACGCGTCCCCCCGATCGTGAAGGAGAGGTGTCCCGTGCGCATCCGCCGCGACGTCATCTGGAACTGATCTCATCCCCGGCCGCCCTCCCGTCCGCGGGGAGGGAGGGCGCCGCACCCACGATCCGACGGGGAGAGCGATGAGCGAGGCCGCCCGCCCGGCGACGTACCGGGCGGTCTTCGGCGTGGCGGAGTTCCGCGCGCTGTGGCTGACCGCGGTGCTGTCACGCGCCGGAACCCAGATCGCCCGGGTCGCCCTGGCGGTGCTCGCCTACCAGCGGACCGGATCGCCGGCCGTCACCGCGCTGGTCTACGCGCTGACCCTGCTGCCGGCCATCGTCGGCGGGTCCGTCCTGGGCGGGCTGGCCGACCGCTACCCGCGCCGCACGCTGCTGGCCGTCTGCGCCCTCTCCCGGGCGGTGCTCGTCGCGCTGATCGCCGTCCCCGGGATACCGCTGACGGTCCTGTGCGCCCTGGTGTTCCTCGTCCAGCTGATCGACTCGCCCGCGCGGACCGCGCAGATGGCGATGACCCCCGACATCCTGACCGGTGAGGCCTACTCCCTCGGCGTGGCGGCTCTCACCCTCACCAACCAGCTCATCGCCCTCGTCGCGTTCGCCGCCGGGGGCGTCCTGGTGGCGGCCGTCGGGCCGGGCGGCTCCCTGCTCGTCAACGCCGCCGCCTTCGCGCTGATGGCGCCGGTCGCCCGGTGGGGGCTGCGCCACCGGCCGGCGGCCCGGCCCGGCAGGCCCGGTGGGAGGCGGCGGCCGCGCGCCCCGGAGGGCGGGGCCCGGCGGATCCTCGCCAGTCCCCCGCTGCGGAGCCTGCTCGCGCTGGCGCTGCTCGCCGGCGTCCACGTCGTGCCCGAGTCCCTGGCCGCGCCGTACGCCGCCGAGCTGGGGCTGGGCAGCCGGGAGGTGGGGCTGCTGATGGCCTCGGTCCCGCTGGGCACCGTCGCGGGGGTCTTCTTGTTCACCCGGTTCGTCCCCCTGCCCGCGCGGCTCGCGTCGCTGGGGCCGCTCGCCGTGGCCGCCGGCCTCCCGCTGGTCCTGTCCGCGCTGCTCCCCGGCCTGGTGCCGGCGCTGGCGCTGTGGGCGCTCAGCGGGCTGCTCAGCGCCTACCAGGTGACGGCCAACACCGAGTTCACCAGGCTCGCCCCGCCCGAGCGGCGCGGCCGGCTGCTCGGGCTGGCCGGCTCGGCCCTCACCGGCGCGCAGGGAGTGGGCATGATCCTCAGCGGGGTCCTCGCCGACCACCTCGGCGTCTCCCGGACGCTCGCGGTCGCGGGCGCGGGGGCTGCCTCGCCGGCCTGCTCGCCGCGGCGGGCTGGCGGCGGGCCCGCCGTGCCCCGGAGGTTCACGCCCCGGCTCCGAGCGGGGCCGCGGCCTCCGGGTGAGACCGCCGTACGGCCGGCGGCGCGGGAACGGCCCGCGACGCGGAGACGGCCCGCCGGGCGGCGAGGTGCGCGCGGCGGGCCGGAGGAGGCCGGGACGACGGGTCAGGGGCGGGTGTAGCTGAGGTAGACCCTGGCCTTCCAGTCGGCGGCGGGGATGTCGGCCAGCACCCGTGTGCTCCTCCCGGTGAGGTCGGCGACGACGGCCCGGTAGGCGGTGCCGGACGGGACGACGGCGATGAGGTGCCTGTCGTCCCACCAGCCCAGCAGGGCCTGGGCGCGGATGTTCACCTTGGCCGACAGTGCGCCCGTGGTGCGGTTCCAGACGCAGACGGGCTCGGCGTAGGTCAGCGGGCACCAGGTCAGGAAGGCGCTCCCGGAGGGCGAGAAGGCGTCCTCGCCCCCGGCGGGCGCGCCCGTCTTGGCGAAGGTGCGCCGGACGCGGCCGTCGAGGCCGTAGAAGCGGGTGCCGCCCTGGTGCTCGGTCACCACCTCCGTGCCACCGGGCCCCCAGCGGAACCTGGCCGCCCTGTCCGCCCCCGGCACGGTCACCGCCCGCGTGGTCCTCGCGGCGGCGTCGACGACCGCGAACCCGATGGTGTCCCAGCTCGTGCCGTTCTTCCGCTGTACGGTCAGCACCGCCTTGGCGCCGTCGCGCGACCAGTGGGCGAACTTGGCGATGAGCGGCCTGGCGACGGTCTGGACTTTCGAGCCGGTGTTCGCGGTCAGGTCGGCGAGGAGCACCGAGTCGTGGTCGTTGACGTAGGTGGTGGGCACCGCGACGGCCCTGCGACCCTTCGGCGCGACCGTGATCTCCTGGTAGCCGATCTGCTTGGCGAACCGGCCGTTGCGGCGGAGGTAGGCGACGTTGCCGAGGGTGTAGGAGGTCACCTTGACCGGGTCGGCCGTCTTCTCGTGGACGGTCACGCCCGTCCCGGTCAGCTTGACGTCGACCACCACCGCCGCGGTCACCGCCGGCGCCGCGTGCGCGGCGGGCGCGAGGGCGGCGACCGGCGCCACGGCGGCGGCCACGGCGGCGGCGCGGCGGACCGTTCGGCGGGCCGTATGGCGGGCCGTTCGGCGGATCGTTCGGCGGAGACCAGCGATCATGGGCACGGCCGCAGCCTAAGCCGGATACACCTCATACTTCGTGATCTATAACGGATCGGTTGGCGTGACAAGGGTCCCGGGCGCGGCCCGGCCTCAGGGCAGGATCGCGTCGACGTAGCCGCCGTCCACCCTGAGGGCGCCGCCGGTGGTCGCGGACGCCTGGGGGGAGCTGAGGTAGACGACCATGTTGGCGATCTCCTCGGGCTCGATGAGCCGCTGCAGGAGCGACTGCGGACGGTGCAGGCGCATGAACTCGCGCTGCGCCTCCTCCCAGGGCAGGCTCCGGTCCACCAGCTCGTAGACGAAGTCCTCCACACCCCCGGTGTGGGTCGGCCCGACGATCACGGAGTTCACGGTGACGCCGGTTCCGGCGGCGGCCTTGGCGAACCCGCGGGACACGGCCAGCAGGGAGGTCTTCGACATGCCGTACTGGATCATCTCCGCCGGGATGACGACGGCGGAGTCGCTGGCGATGTTCTGCACCCTCCCCCAGCCCCGCCCTATCATCCCGGGCAGGTAGTGGCGGGTCAGCCGTACGGCGCTGAGGACGTTCACGTCGAAGTAGGCGCGCCACTCGGCGTCGGTGATCTCCAGGGGCGGGCGGGAGCCGTAGATGCCGAGGTTGTTGACGAGGATGTCGGTTTCGGGGACCGCGTCGGCCAGCGTGGCCGCGCCGTCCTCGGTGGCGAGGTCCCCGACGACCGTGACGATCTCGGCGTCCGGCACCGTGCCGCGCAGCCGCCCGGCCGCGTCGTCCAGTGAGGAGGCACCGCGTCCGGTGAGGACGACCCGTGCGCCGGCCTGGGCCAGGCCGGTGGCGATGGCGTGACCGATGCCCTGGGAGGAGCCGGTGACGACCGCGGTCCTGTCGGTGAGGTCGATGCGCACTTTGCCGCCTTCCCTTCGCTCTCGCTCGCCCGGGGCGGCGTCCCCGGATTTCCAGGGTGGCATCCGGCCGGAACGAGCCCTGGCCGGGGGCGGTTTCGCCGGTACGGCGAGGCGGACGGCGACCCGAACGGCGCGGCGGGGCGGCCGGGCTTGCGGGAGGCGGGGACCGGGCGTACGGCGAGGCGGGGACGGCCGTGCCGGCCGTCCCCGCCTCACTCAGGTGTCGTTTCCACGCCGCACGGTCAGAAGTAGCCGATGCCCTTGATGACCGCCGGGGTCTGGCCGAGGTTCTTGACCTTGAAGCGCAGGCAGGACTGGGCGAGGTGGGTCCGGGGGGCCGTCTGGGCGTCCCGCGCGGCCGTCCGGGAGGCGCCCTGGGTGTCCGTCTGGGTGGCGCCGCGGGTGTCCGTCTGGGCGGGGCCGCTCTGGGCGGCGTCGTCCTGGTCCGTGCGGCCCAGGTTCCGGACGGCGCGCCGGGAGAGGGTCGCGGCGACCCGGGGCGCGTGGTCGTTGGGGGCGATCTCCACCTTTCCGATGGAGCGGCCCCGGCAGTTGGCGACCCGCACCTCGGTGGGCACGTTGTTGTTCTCCAGCTTGACCAGCACGTTGCCGCGGTAGGCGGCCGTGGGCATGAGCTCGGGTGTGAGCATCACCTCCTGGCCGGGCATGACCCTGGCGCGCAGGTTGACCGAGTCGGCGTGGGCCGCGGTACCGGTCACCGCGACGATTCCGGCCGCCGCCAGGGCGATCATCGAAGACAGGGCACGCATCGAGTGTCACTCTCCTTTGTGTCCTTGGGGATCAGACTCAGAGAGACTACGGAGTGTGACGCATTGGAATCGCTATGTGACCGCCGGCTCAGGGTAAAGGCTGCTCTGGGACTCACCGGCGGGCGGCGCCCCGCGCCGGGTCCCGTCCGCCGGGTCCCGTCCGCCGCGGGCCGTACCCGGGCGGCGGGTTCAGCGGTCGAGGAGGCGGCGGGCCTCCTCGATCAGGTCGATGTCCAGGCTCAGCTTGAGGCCGTAGTAGACGATGGCGGCGGCGGCGACGGCGGCGGCCAGGACGACGAGGATCCTGACCGTCCAGCCCCGGCGGCCGAGCCAGGCGGTCCACGCGGCGAGGGTCCGCCTGCCGAACTCCAGCAGCCGGCGGGCCCAGTGGAACTCGGTGGCCAGGACGGCGAGGCCGGCGAAGACCACCAGCCAGCCGGGGCCGGGGAACGGGACCATGATGAGGCCGCCGATGACCAGCACGGCGCCGATGACGCCGATGACGAACTTCAGGGTGAGGTGTCCGGTGCGGGTGGACCGGATGCCGTCGAGCCATCCCTGGATGCCGGAACGGCGGACCGTCGCGTCCCCGGCGTGGCCGGGGTCCTCGTCCCCGGCCACGGACGGGCCGCCGGTCTCGCCGCGGAGATCCGCGGCTCTCGGCTGGCGGGCGGTCCCGCCCCGGGCGTCGGGCGTTCCACCGGAGATCGTCACGTACTCCCCCGTACGGTCGGTTTCGCTCCAGGATAGAGGGAGCCCCTCCGGCCGGTTCCCGCCGTTTTCCGGCCGGAGGCGCGCGGGATCAGCCCGCCGTGCAGGCGACGGTGGCCGGGACGCCGTTGGCCCCGGCCGAGGAGGCGCCGAACCCGAAGGTGGTGGACGCGCCGCCCGCCAGGTTCGCGTTCCAGCCGGCGTCCTTGACGATCACGTCCGCGCCGGTCTCGACCACGAACGACGCGAAGTACCGCCCGGCCGCGTCCTTCTTCGACCGGAACCGGGGAGCGGCGACCTTCGGCCCCTTCCGCCTGGCGGTGATCGAGGCGAAGAAGGCGCGGTAGGCGGCGTTCAGGTCGGCCAGGGCCTGCTGAAGCACCACCGCCGAGACCTCGCCCAGCCAGGAGCGCTGCGGCGTCTTCTTCGCCTCGGTGATGACCCGCTTGGACAACTCCCCGTCGGAGACGTACGGCAGGCCCGCCTCACGGGCCGCCTGGCGTGCGCGCAGCCCGTCGTTGAACACCACCCGCGCGCACCCGAACGCCCGCGCCGACGCCTCACGCTGGACGGCGTCCGGATAGAGCCGGTACCGGTAACGCAGCCGCCGGCCATCGTCGTGCCACCCGACCATGACCGGGCGTAGGGGAATCGGAACGATCCGTGAAAACACCGATGGCCACGCCAACCCCGCGCACCACCCGGCGAGCCCGCTGAACAGACTTCTTCGCATGTACGGCTTCCCTTCGCGGAGCAATGGTCAGACCGCCATGCACGGTCGGGGGCGGGACCCTGACCTTCGA
This sequence comes from Streptosporangium sandarakinum, assembly GCF_050942225.1. Classification (NCBI taxonomy): domain Bacteria; kingdom Bacillati; phylum Actinomycetota; class Actinomycetes; order Streptosporangiales; family Streptosporangiaceae; genus Streptosporangium; species Streptosporangium sandarakinum. The sequence goes on along the minus strand of NZ_CP192034.1, from coordinate 2,300,386 downwards.
CCGCCCGTGATGCACGTGCATGAACGCCCAGAGGGTCACACACCAGCGCACATCCCGTCAATAGTTTGCTAGTCCAACTAAAGCCGGAAAGGTAAAGTCCTGTGGCCTTCTTCGATTTTCACCCCAAATATGGGCTAATGTCCGTTCATGCATGAGGCAAATCTCGTGATGACCGTCAACGGCCCGTGCCCCCCGCCGGCCATCGAGGGGGCGGTCCTCCCCCGCGAGCACCTCCGCAGCGACCTGCGCTGCGCGGCCGGCACGGCCTCCGACCCCAACCACTGGCTGGACGAGGAGGACGCCGTCGCCGAGGAGCTGTGCGGCCTGCGCCGGTACGACGCCCTCGGCCTGGTCGTCGAGCTGAGCTGCATCGGCGCCGGGCGCGACGCCGCGGCCCTGGCCAAGGTCGCGGCGCGCAGCCGGGTCGGCGTGGTGGCCGGGACCGGCTTCTTCGCCGGCCCGTTCACGCCCGCCTGGGCGCTCGACGCCGACGTGGACACGCTCACCGCCCACCTGCTGGCCGAGATCCGCGACGGCCTGGACGGCACCGGCGTCCGGCCCGGTGTGATCGGCGAGATCGGCGCCTGGGACGGCGAACCGTCCCCCGCCGAGGAGCGCTGCGCGGTCGCCGCCGCCCGGGCGTCCCTGGCCTCGGGCCTGCCGGTCGCGGTCCACCACCGCGGCGCCGTGGCGCTGCTGGAGATCCTGCTCGGCGAGGGGCTGCCCGCCTGCCGCGTCAGCGTCGCCGACGCCGGGACCGACCACGCGGTCCCCCACAAGGTCGCCGAGGCCGGCGGCTACGTCTGCCTCTCCTCCCTCGGGCCGGACCGGCTCCGGCACGCCCTCGCCCTCGTCGAGGAGGGACACGCCCACCGGCTGCTGCTCAGCAGCGGCCTGTCGATGGTCTCGGAGATCGAGCGGTACGGCGGGGCCGGCTACGGCCACCTGTTCCGTACGTTCCTGCCCAGGATGCGCGAAGCTGGGATCACCGAGGACACCATCCGCCTGATCACCCGTGACAACCCCCTCCGCTGGCTGGCCCACCTGGAGCGGCGACACCTGGAGCAGTGATGTCGATCAAGGTCGCGAACGCCCCCGTCAACTTCGGGATCTACCGGGCAGACGACGCGCCGATAGGCCCGGCGACCATGCTCGGCGCGCTGGCCGGAGCCGGATACGACGGGATCGACTCAGGGCCGATCGGATATCTGGGCACCGGCGATGAGCTGCGGGAACGGCTGGAGCGGGCCGGGATGGGCCTGGCCGGCGGCTGGGTGGACCTGCGCTACGAGGACGCCGGGGCGTTCTCGGCCGGCCTGCCGGGGCTGGAGGCCGCCCTGGCGGTGTTCGCCGACGCGGCGCCCGCCGACGGCCGGTTCGCGCCGCGGCCCACGCTCGCCTGCCCCGACCACCCGCCGCGGGTCGCCCGCGACGGCGCCCCGGGCCTGCCCGCCGCCGGATGGGCGGGCTTCGCCGCCCGGGTCCAGGAGGCCGCCGACCGCTGCCGCGCCCGGGGCCTGGAGCCCGTCTTCCACCACCACCTCGGCACCCTGGTGGAGACCGCCGAGGAGGTCGAGCGGCTGCTGGAGCTCACCGACGTCTCCCTCTGCCTGGACACCGGGCACCTGTGGCTGGCGGGCGGCGACCCGGTGGCGGCGCTGCGCGACTGGGGCGGCCGGATCCGGCAGGTCCACCTCAAGGACGCCGACCGCGCGGCGCGCGACCGGGTACGGGCGGCCGGGGGCGACCTGGCCGCGGTGGTCGCGGGCGGTGGCTTCCCCGCCCTCGGGGCCGGGGAGGTCGATCTGGCCGGGGTCCTCGCCGGGCTGGACGGCTACGAGGGCTGGCTGGTCGTCGAGCAGGACGTGCCCGGCTCCGGCCAGGACATCCGCCGCATCCTGGACGACCAGCGCGCCAACCGCGACTGGCTGCGCGCCCACGGTCTCTGACCGTTCCTGCGAGGAGGCCCCGGCCGTACGGCGGGCGTCCCGGGCCTTCCGGGACGCCCGGGCCTCTCGCCGCGCGACTCCGGCGGGCCGTACGGCGGGACGATCAGCCCGCGGGCTCGCACATCTCGCCGGTGTACGGGCGCGGACGCGGGCGGCCGACCATCAGCCGCGAGCCCGGCCCCCGGGCCGCCGCCACGTCGTCGGGGTTGGCCAGCGCGCAGCGGTCCAGGGACAGGCAGCCGCAGCCGATGCACTCGGTCAGGCCGTCGCGGAGCCGCTGGAGCTGCTTGATCCGGTCGTCCAGCTCCGATCGCCACGTCGCCGACAGCCTCGCCCAGTCATCGCGGGTGGGGGTGCGCTCCTCGGGCAGCGCCGACAGCGCGGCCTGGATCGTCTTCAGCGGGATGCCCACCCGCTGCGAGACCCGGATGAAGGCGATCCTGCGCAGCGTGTCACGGGTGAAGCGGCGCTGGTTGCCGGCCGTGCGGCGACTGCGGATCAGCCCCTTGGCCTCGTAGAAGTGCAGCGCCGAGACGGCGACGCCGCTGCGGGTCGCGAGCTGGCCGACGGTGAGTTCGGAGTTGGGCACGGGCGCATCGTACCGCTACCTCCACCAATCTTGAGGTTCCGCCCCGGGCCGCGACGTCCACGCGGGCCGCGCCCTGCCGCCTCGCCGGCCCGCGGCCGTCCCGGGCCGCGCGGGAGCCGCGGCCGTCCCGGGCCGCGAGGGAAACCGCGGCGCCCTCACCTCCCGAGGGTGCTCTCCCGGGGCACGAGGCGGTAGCCGGCCCGCGCCTCCCGGGGAGGCTGGCCCGGCCGGCCGTCGATGCGCTGCCGGAGCAGGTCGACCGCGATGCGGGCCAGCTCCGCCTTGTCGGGGGCGACGGTGGTGAGGGTGGGCGTGCTGTAGCGGCCGTCCTCGATGTCGTCGAGCCCGGCCAGCGCGATGTCCTCGGGCACCCGCAGCCCCGCGGCGAGGATCGTGCGCATCGCGCCCAGCGCCAGCAGGTCGTTGAAGCAGAACACCGCGTCGGGCCGCGGGTCCAGGGCCAGCAGGCCGGCCATCGCCGCCGCGCCCTCGGCCCGGTGGTAGCGCTCCACCTTCGCGACCGTCTCGGGCAGCCCGTGCTCGGCCAGGGCCTGGCGGTACCCGGCCAGGCGGAGCGGCGCCGTGCCGCTGGCGGAGTTGTCCTGCGCGCCGAGGGCGGCGATGCGGGTGCGGCCGAGGCCGATCAGGTGCTCGGTGACGTCGCGGGCCGCCCGGACGTTGTCGATGGCGACGTGGTCGGCCGGGCCGTCGTGGATCCGCTCGCCGAGCAGGACGAGGGCGGTGTCGTCGGTGCGGGCCGCCAGTTCCTCGGCGCCGATCGCGAAGGGGGTCAGGATGACCCCGTCCACCCGGTGGTCGCGGACCCCGTCGAGGGCCTGCCGCTCCCGGTCCAGGCCGCCGTCGGTCTGCTCGATGACGACCAGCCACCGGTGCTCGGCCGCGGCGTCGATGACGAACCGGGACAGCTCCGCGAAGTAGGGCGCGTCGAGCTCCGGCAGGGCCAGGGCGATCACGCCGGTGCGCCCGCGCCGCAGGTTCCGCGCCGACAGGTTGGGGCGGTAGTCGAGCTCGGCGAGCACCTTCTCCACCTTCGCCCGGGTCTCCGGCGAGACGTGGGCGTATCCGTTGACGACGTTGGAGACCGTCTTCACCGACACCCCCGCCAGGCGCGCGATGTCGCGCAGGCTCACTCCCACGTCCTCTTCCCATCCTCCCCGGTCGCGCCGCCCTTCCCGGCCCGCGCGAGATGCGAACCCGTCGATCGTAACGCCCGGGTATCGACTGCGGCAGCGACTGTTTACAACGTTGAAACAACGTTGTACAAACTTCCCTATTCACGCAAGCCCCCGCAAGAAGAGGTCTGCCGTGCCCCCCTCCGCCCGCCTCACCCTGGACCCCGCCTTCCGGATCGGCCCGGTGGATCCCCGGCTCTTCGGCTCGTTCGTCGAGCACATGGGCCGCTGCGTCCACACCGGCGTCTTCGAGCCCGGCCACCCCCTGGCCGACGCCGACGGCTTCCGCACCGACGTGCTGGAGCTGACCCGCGAGCTCGGGGTCACCGTGGTCCGCTACCCCGGCGGCAACTTCGTCTCCAACTACCGCTGGGAGGACGGAGTCGGTCCCGTCCACGAGCGGCCCGCCCGCCTGGACCTGGCGTGGCGGAGCCTGGAGGGCAACCGCTTCGGCCTGAACGAGTTCATGGCGTGGGCCGCCAAGGCCGGGGTGGAGCCGATGATGGCGCTCAACCTGGGCACCCGAGGCGTGGCCGAGGCGCTGGAGCTGGTGGAGTACGCCAACCACCCCGGCGGCACCGCCCTGTCGGAGCTGCGCCGCTCGCACGGCGTGGACAAGCCGCACGACGTGCGGCTGTGGTGCCTGGGCAACGAGCTGGACGGCCCCTGGCAGATGGGGCACAAGACCGCCGCCGAGTACGGCCGGCTCGCCGCCGAGACCGCGCGGGCGCTCAAGCGCTTCGACCCCGGCCTGTCCCTGGTGGCCTGCGGCAGCTCCAACAGCGGCATGCCGACGTTCGGCTCGTGGGAGGCCGAGGTGCTGGAGGCCACCTACGAGATGGTCGACTACATCTCGCTGCACGCCTACTACGACCCCACGGACGGCGACACCGACTCCTTCCTGGCCAGCGGCGCCGACATGGACCACATGATCCGCTCCATCGCCGCCACCGCCGACCACGTCGGCGCGAAGCTGCGCAGCAAGAAGAAGATCATGCTCTCCTTCGACGAGTGGAACGTCTGGTACCAGAGCCGGTTCGGCGGCGAGTCCTCGCTGGGGTGGACCGAGCACCCCCGGCTGATCGAGGACACCTACGACGTCACCGACGCGGTCGTCGTCGGCAGCCTGCTGATCACGCTGCTGCGCAACGCCGACCGGGTCGGCGTCGCCTGCCAGGCCCAGCTCGCCAACGTCATCGCCCCGATCAGGACCGAGCCCGGCGGCCCGGCCTGGCGGCAGACCATCTTCCACCCTTTCGCGCTGACCGCCCGGCACGCCCGCGGCCAGGTGCTGCGGGTGGAGCCCGAGTGCGCGCTGATCCCCACCGCCAGGTACGGCGACGTCCCGGCGATCTGGGCCACCGCCACCCACGACGAGGCGACCGGCGAGACGACGCTCCTCGCCGTCAACCGCGACCGGAACGCCCCGTGCGACCTGGAGATCGCCCTTCCCGGGGGAATGCGGGCGGTGGAGCACCTGGAGCTCGCCGACGACGACCCCTCGGCCGCCAACTCCGCCGAGGCGCCCGGCCGCGTCGTCCCCCGCCCCGGCTCCGGCGCCCGCGTCGAAGGCCGCCGCGCCTCGCTCCGGCTCTCCCCCTCCTCTTGGAACATCGTCCGCTTCGCCCTCGCGTCCCCCCAGGAGTGACAATGACCAGTCCGTTCTCCCGCCGCTCCTTCCTCGGCCTGTCGGGGGCCGTGGGGCTCACCGCCGCGCTGACCGCCTGCGGAGGCGGCACGAAGATCGGGGCGGACTCCTCCGCGCCCGCCTCCCCCGCGCCGGCGTTCTCCGGCGGGGAGTACACCGGCCCCAAGGTGACGCTCGACTACTGGAACGGCTTCACCGGCGGCGACGGCCCGCACATGCGGAAGATGCTGGAGGAGTTCAACAAGCGGTTCGCCGGCCGCATCGAGGTCCGCAACGTCACCCGGCGCTGGGAGGACCTCTACCCGGCGATGCCGACGGCCATCGCCGCGGGCAAGGGCCCGGACGTGGCGGTGATCCACATCGACTGGGTCGGCACCTTCGCCGCCCGCAGGACGCTGCTGCCGCTGGACGACGTGGTGAGCTCGCTCGGGCTGACCGAGTCCGACTACATCCCCGCCATCTGGAAGGCCGGCGTCTATCAGGACCAGCGCTACAGCGTGCCGCTGGACGTGCACTGCCTGGCCGACTACTGGAACACCGAGCACCTGGACAAGATCGGGCTGAAGGAGGCGCCCGCCGACCGGGAGGGCTACGAGAAGGCGCTGACGGAGCTGAAGAAGGCCGGCGTCGCCAACCCGTTCTGGATGCCGAACAAGTGGCCGGCGCACCTGATGTTCATGAGCCTGCTGTGGCAGTTCGGCGGCGAGCTCTACAGCGAGGACGGCGCCAGGGCGCTGTGGGGCGGGCCCGAGGGCGAGAAGGCCCTGGCCTGGATGGTCGAGCAGATCGACAGGGGATACAGCCCCGCCGAGGTCGCCCAGGACAGCCAGTACGCCGCCTTCAAAAACGGCAAGGTCAGCCTCACCTGGGACGGCATCTGGCAGATCAACGACCTGAAGACCAACGCCCCGTCGCTGAGGTGGGGCATGTCCCCGATCCCGAACATCGGCGGCACCGCCGCCATGTGGAGCTCCTCGCACAACTTCGTGATGACCTCCCAGGCCGGCAAGGACCCCGACAAGGTCCAGGCCGCCAAGTTCTTCATCGACCACATGGGCCGCCTGTCGGCCGAGTGGGCCAGGGCCGGCATGATCCCGGCCCGCAACTCCGCCCGCCAGGACCCGCAGATCGCCGACCTGCCGCAGATCAAGCTGGCCGCCGACCCGGACGTGTTCCACTTCATCCCCGCCGTCCCGGGCGTCGGCGACGTGCAGAGCAAGGCCCTCGAACTGGCCGTCGCCAAGGCCGTGCTGAAGCAGTCGTCCCCCGCGGAGGCGCTGAAGGAGGGCGTGGCCTCGGCGGACAAGCTGCTGGCCGACAACAAGCGGAAGTACGGTCGGTGAGCGGCCTGCCGGCCGGGGTGGGGGAACTACGCGGGGCGGCGCGACCGGGCGGGTCCCCCGGGACCGCGAGCAGGATGCGGTCCTGGACGCCGTACGCGTTCTGCGCCCCCTACCTCGTGCTGTTCGCCGTCTTCATGATCCTGCCGATCGGCTTCGGGTTCTGGACGAGCCTGCACGAGTGGGACATCAACCTGCCGGCCAAGCCGTTCGTCGGGCTGGAGAACTACACCGACCTGTTCGACCCGGGGAGCGTCGACGGGTCGCGGTTCTGGTCGGCGATGCGGGCCACCGGGATCTTCACCGTCTTCTCCGTCCCGCTGCTGATCCTGCTGCCGCTGCTGGTGGCGCTGCTGATGAACGGCCGGTTCAGGGGGCGCAACCTCTACCGGGCCGTCTACTTCGCCCCCTACGTGCTGGGCGTCGTGGTCGTCGGCGTCGTCTGGCAGTTCCTGCTGGACGGCAACATCGGCCTGGTCAACCACTACCTGGGCCTGGACGTGCAGTGGACCACCGACGTGCCGGCCGCCTGGGTCGCCCTCGTCGGGGTGACGGTGTGGTGGACGCTCGGCCTGAACGCGGTGATCTTCCTCGCCGGGCTGCAGGACATCCCCCGGGAGCTGCACGAGGCGGCGATGGTGGACGGTGCCTCGGCCTGGGACCGGTTCCGCGCGGTGACCCTGCCCGGCCTGCGGCCGGTCATGCTGTTCGTGGTCAACACCACGATCCTGGCCTCGGCCAACATGTTCGGCCAGTCCTACCTCATCACCCGGGGCGCCCCCGCGGACCAGACCAAGACGGCGATCTACCTGATCGCCGAGACCGGCCTGCGCCAGTTCGACATGGGCACCGCCTCGGCGATGAGCTTCATCCTCGCGGCCTTCCTGATGGTGGCCAGCGGGCTGGTCTTCGGCGCGTTCCGGGACAGGAGGAAGGCATGACCGGGGCCCTCGGGAAGGAAGGCGGGAAAACCGTGACCCCCACGATCCCCGTGATCCCCGCGGAGGTGGTGGAGCCGTGACCGGGGACGTCCGCCGGCTGCGCCGTACCCTGCTGCACCTGGTCCTCGCGGTGATCGCGGCGCTCTACCTGAGCCCGCTCGTCTACATGGTCGTCACCTCTTTCAAGACCCGCGAGGCCGCCGGCTCGACGGAGCCGCGGTGGGTGCCCGACCCGGCCACGCTCGACGCCTACCGGGAGGTCCTCGGCAGCGCCGACAGCCCGGCGCTGCGCTGGTTCCTCAACAGCCTGGCCGCCGCCACCGGGCACGCGGTGCTCGTCCTGGTCACCGCCACGCCCGCCGCCTACGCGCTGGCCCGGCTCCGCTTCCGCGGCCGGAACCTGCTCTTCGGGACGATCGTGGCCACGCTGTTCGTGCCGCCGGTGGTGCTGCTGATCCCCAACTTCCTGATCGTCAACGAGCTGGCGTGGGTGGACAGCCTGCCCGCGGTGATCGTCCCGGCCGCGGCCGGCGCGTTCGGGGTGTTCTTCCTGCGGCAGTTCTTCATCACGCTGCCCGGGGAGCTGGAGGAGGCCGCGGAGCTGGACGGCGGCAACCGGTGGCAGATCTTCACCGCCATCGCGCTGCCGCTGGCCCGCCCCGCGCTGGTGACGCTGTTCCTGCTGTCGTTCCTGACGAACTGGAACGACTTCCTGTGGCCGCTGTACGTACTGCTCAGCCCCGAGTCGCTGACCCTGCCCGCGGGCCTGGGCAACTTCCAGAGCGCCAACAGCGTCCGCTACGACCTGCTGATGGCCGGCGCGGTGATCGCCAGCGCCCCGGTGATCGTCATCTATCTCGCCGCCCAGCGCTGGGTGATCGAGGGCATCTCCCGTTCGGGCCTGAAGGGGTGAGGGACGCCCTGGCGGGCCGGGGCGGAATGGGCTCCCGGCCCGGGGGTACGCACGAGATCCGGCCGGAGGGTCCGGGCGGATGACGGTGAGAATGGGCGTATGACGAGAGCACTGGTGCTGGGCGGCGGAGGAATCGCGGGAATCGCCTGGGAGGCGGGGATCGTGGCGGGCCTGCGGGAGGCGGGCCTGGACCTGGGAGAGGCCGGCCTGGTGGTCGGCACCTCGGCCGGGTCGGTGGTGGGGGCGCTCGTCGCCACCGGGGCCGACCTGGAGAGCGCGGTCGCCGCCGAGGCGGACGGGACGAACGGAGCCAGTGGGACGGGCGCCGGGACGGCGGCGCGGCCGGCCGTGGACATGGAGCCGGTGATGGCCGCCTTCGGCCTGCTGTACGACCCGTCGCTGGAGCCGCGGGAGGCCCGGCGGCGGATCGGCGAGCTGGCCCTGGCCGCCGAGGGCGCCGCCAGGATCGAGTCGGTCGGCGAGCGGCTGCCGGTGAAGGAGTGGCCGGACCGCCGGCTGCTGATCACCGCGGTCGACGCCGGGACCGGCGAGTTCACGGTCTGGGACCGCGACTCCGGCGCGCCGCTGGCCGCGGCGGTCGCCTCCAGCTGCGCGGTCCCCTGCGTGTTCGCGCCGGTGGAGATCGGCGGGCGCCGCTACATGGACGGCGGGGTGCGCTCGGCCACCAACGCCGACCTGGCGGCGGGCAGCTCGGCCGTGGTCGTCCTGGAGCCACTGGCGCACTTCACGCCCAGGACGCGCTACCGGGACGAGATCGCCGAGCTGGGCGGCGTCCCGGTGGCCCACGTGGCGCCCGGCGAGGCGGCCGTCGCCGTGTTCGGCGCCGACGTCCTCGACCCGGGCCTGTGGAAGCCCGCCTTCGAGGCCGGCCTCGCCCAGGCGCCCGCGGTCGCGGACGAGGTGGGCCGGGTCTGGCGGGCCTGACCGCCGCGCGGCCGGGGCCGGTCACACGGCGGGCGGCGGGTCCGGCGCGGCAGGGCCGTACGGCGGCGCGGTGTCAGGGCAGGCAGCCGCGCACGCCGTACCTCGCGCCGCGGTTGAAGGAGGAGGTGCGCTGGGCGGCGGTGCCGTGGTCGGTCACATCGGTCCAGGATGTCTCGTCGCCCAGCCTCCGGTGGATCTCGGCGATCTCCTCCAGGTCGCCCCGCTCGAACCGCAGCACGCCGTCGGCCGCGGCGCCGTACAGCACGGCGCCGGCCAGGCAGTCGGCCTGGAGCTCGTAGGTGGACATCACCAGCGAGTCGCGCAGCCGCGCCTGCACGGCGTGGCCCCACTCGTGGGCGACGACGAGGTACACCCACGCGTCGCCGATGCGGTAGCCCTGCGCCATGAGGTCGAGGTCCCAGGCGATGTAGTCGTCCTCGATGCAGTACCAGGCGTTGTCGTAGCCGAGGCGCCGGCCTCCGCACAGCGGCGGCTTCGTCACGCCCCTGCGGTAGCCGCCGTACACGGCCGGGGGGACGTACTTGCCGGTGAAGAACCGCGACCAGTGGGTCCGCCAGTAGCTGTCCACGACGTAGACCGCCGTGGAGACGTCCTGGCCCATGTCGTCCGCGCTCCGCGCCGCCGCGGCCGGGCTCGCCGGGCCGGCCACCGCGGCCAGGGACGACCACGCGACCACGAGGCAGAGCGCCTTCCATCGCCGCACGCGCACAGAGGCCTCCCGCCGGCCGGATCCTGCCTCGAAAGTAGGCGCGGATCGGGCGCGGCGGAAGACCGTTGAGCCGTATGGACGAAAGTTCTGCGAAGGGGCCGGAGGCCGGGCACGTCACCGGCCCCCGCCGCGGCGCGCGGTCGCGGCGGGGGCCGGCCGTACGGTCACCGCTGCCGGGCGCCCTCGCGCAGCCGTTCCGGGTCGACGTCGCGCTCGGGGTGGCGGCGCAGGTACTCCTGCTCCAGCTCCCCGGTGCGCACGGTGTGGTTCGCCAGCGCGTCGTCCGATCCGTGCATGAGCGTCTCCGTCCGCGTCTCGTGCATGTGCCGCAGCTCGCGGAGCAGGTCTTCCTCGGAGAGGTCCTTCGGGTCGATTCCCATCGTCATAGGGACTCGCCTACCCCGTCACCGCCCTCCCTCACCTTCCTCTCTCCCCTCCCGTCCCGCGTTGACGATCTCGCCCACACCCGATTTCACTAAATTCCGTCAGATTTCATGACTCCGCCACATTGCGGGTATACCGCCGTCGCTTTACCGTCCCGGTATGGACCTCGAGCTTCGACACCTCAGGATCGTGCGGGCGGTCGCCGAGGCCGGGAGCGTCACCAAGGCCGCGACCCACCTCGGGCTGGCCCAGCCGGCGCTGACCGCCCAGCTCAAGCGGATAGAGCGAGGACTCGGGGGAGCCCTGTTCCGGCGCGACCACACCGGCGCGCGACCCACACCTCTCGGCGAGCTGGTGCTGGCCAGGGCGAAAGTCCTGCTGCCCGCCGCCCGCGAACTCCAGGAGGAGGCGGTGCGGTTCGCCAACGCCGGCGGCACCGCGCCCAGCTACCGCCTGGGCGCCACCAACGGGCCGGTCCTGGGCGGCCTGGTCGACCGGCTGGCCACCGAGTGGCCCTCGACACCGGTCAGCACCTGCACCTCGTGGTCGGCCAGGGAGCTCGCCACGATGGTCACGCTCGGCCGCCTCGACTTCGCGGTCGTCGGCACCTGCGGCGAGAGCCCGCCGCCCCTGGAGGGGCCGGTGATGTGGCGGACGATCGGGCTGGACCCCGTCTTCGTGCTGCTCGGCGAGGACCACCCGCTGGCCGGGCGCGCGGAGGTGGAGCTCTCCGAGCTGGCCGACGAGCGGTGGGCCGTCGCCCCCGGCGACGGGTGTTTCGGCGACTGCTTCGCCGCCGCCTGCGCCCGTGCCGGCTTCACGCCCCTGACCATCTACGAGACCGACGTGGCCACGTGCCTGCACCTGGCCTCCGTCGGGCGCGCCGCCGTACTGTGCCAGGCGACCTTCCAGCCGACCCCGGGGCTGACCGCGGTGCCGCTCGCCGGCGCGCCGCTGCGCTGGCGGCACATCCTCGGCTGGCACCCGGAGGCGGCCCCCGCGCGGGTCGCGGACTCGGTCGCCGAGCACGCCAAGGCGGCCCATGCCGACGCGGTACGGCGCAACGCCTTCTACGCCTCCTGGCTGAGCCGCAACCCGCGCTTCGGCACCATTCCCTGACCGGGCGTGTCACGGCGTCCGGCACGGTCGACCACAATGGTCGGATGAGCGAGGTTCTGACGCTGTGCGAGGGCGCGGTGCTGACGCACCTGGCCACCCGGGCCGAACTGGCGGCCGATCGGCTGGCCGCCGCCGACGACCTTCGGCTGTGGGCGCGGCTGGCCGACGGCGAGGGGCTGCCGCTCGCCGGCGGCGGCCGGGTGCGCACCGTGGCCGAGGAGGGCGGGCCGTTCCTGGCCGGGCCCGCGGGCTGGCTGGCGGACGTGGCGGCCGAGGACGTCGTCGCGTTGCGCCTGCGCGACGGCCGGCTGGAGCCGTCCACCGTGAAGCTCGACTCCTTCCCCGCCGACCGGGCGATGCTCGTCGCCCAGGAGTTCGGCGAGCGTGCGCTCGACGCGCTGCGCTCCTTCGCCGAGGGGATCGAGCCCTCCCCCGGCGTCCCGATCGACGCGGTGGTGCTGGAGCTGCTGGCCAGGGCCCCGGAGACCTTCGCCGACCCGCTCCCGCCGCTGGCGCCGCTGCTGCGGGGGGCCTCGCTGGAGGTGCGGGGCGGCCGGGTGGGCGTCGTGGGCACCCCCTGGGACACCGGGTCGGTCGCCGGCCTTTCGCCGCTGGACATCATGCGGCTGACCCTGTCGCGCAGCGCGCTGCGCACCTACGACGAGGGGGCGGACCTGTCGAGGGCCGTCACGTACCTGTCGCGCTCGCCGGAGGTGCTGGAGCGGATCGCCGACGAGGTCGAGCGCGAGCCCCTCTCCCCCCGGGTGCTGGAGGCGCTCCCCCGCACCGAGCCGGCCGCGCTGCTGCTGGCCGCCCGCTCCGCCGAGGGCGAGGGGCGGTCGTTCGAGGCGGCCGGGCTCATCGGGGAGGCGCTGTCCCTGGCGCCCGGCCTCGCGCCGGCCGAGCGGGACGCGGCCGAGTACGCCGCCTGCCGCACCGACCCCGGCGACCCGCTGCCCGCGCGGGCGGAGCACCTGTTCCGGCGGCTCGCCGCGTACGGTGACCGCCCGGCCCGCCGCCGCCTGGTGGACGACTTGGTGGCGCTGAGCGTCCGGGTGGCCGAGCCCGCCCTGGCCGACCTCGCGCTGTTCGAGAACGACGTGGTGGGAGAGTTCCTGGACGCGCGGGGCGTGTGGCTGCGCGACGACGAGGTGGAGCTGCTGGAGTCCTGGCGGCGCACGCCGCTGCGCCTGTGGGAGGTCCTGGGCGTCGAGGGGGAGGAGGTCACCCTGCGCGACGCCGGACCCGGGGGGAACGGGCCGGTGACGGTGACCGACGAGCTGCTGTCGCGGCAGGCCGTGCCCGGCGACCTGATGCTGACCCGGCTGCTGGGCGACGGCCGGGGGCCGCGGGTTTTCGGCCACCCGTTCAAGGTGGCCCCGGAGCGGCGGGAGGAGATGCTGGCGCTGCTGACCGACCCGGTCGACCCCTACGCGGTGGCGGCCTTCTTCCGCCGGGCCCCGCGTCCGCCCGGCGCCCCCTGACGCGGGGCCGCGCGGCCGGCCGGACCGGCCGCGCGGCAGCGAGGAGCGCGTCGTCAGCCTCCGTAACCGCTCTCGCTCTCGTAACCCTTCTCGCCTTCGTAAGGCATCTGGCCTTCGTAGTTCTTCTCGCCCTCGTAGTTCTTCTCGCCCTCGTAGCTCTTCTCGCCTTCGTAACCCTTCTCGCCTTCGTAGCTCTTCTCGCCTTCGTAACCCTTCTGGCCTTCGTAGTTCTTCTCGCCCTCGTAACCCTTCTCGCTTTCGTTCTCATGGCCCATGTTCTTGTGGCCCATGTTCTCGTGGTGGCTCTTGTCCCAGTGCTGGCTCTTGTCCCAATGTTGGCCCTTGTCCCAGCGGTGGCCCTTGCCGCCACCGTTGCCGTACCCGCCGTCGTCACCGGCTACGTACCGCTGGAAGGGCTCGCCGACGGCCACGCGGGTGGTGGCCGTGCCCGCCGCCGCGGGCTGGGCCGCCAGGGCGGCGGGGACGACGAGGCCGGAGCCCGCCACGATGCCGGCGGCGAGAGCGTAGCTGATCTTGATCATGTGACCCCCCATATCCGTTGGTCACGCCCGGGCGGCGCCCGGGCCGACGGGGCGCCGGGCCGGCCGCCGGGATTCTCCCGACGGCGTGGAGACGGCGTACAACTGGGATTCCACCCGGATCGGAGCGGAAATCGGCGTCCTTCTCAGGAAAGGGGAAACCATTGATCCGGCCGACTTACCATCCGGTAGCGGAGAATGACGGCGGGGGCGGTTTTCGTCACGCTCGGTCAGCGGCTCCGGAGCGAGGCTCGCCCTCCCCCGCCTTCCGCCGTCCGGCCGAACAGAACGGGCCGGTAGATCGCCGCCGCCTTATGAGGCCGCTGTACGCCCCTCTTATGGCGAGGGCCGTACAAAAGTAGCGATCATTTGGGCATAATGACGGGGAGAGTGGACGTAAGTCGCCGCGGCCACGCGTGAACGAGGAGTGTTGACTGTGCGCATGCCGAGCGAGGCGAACGGTCCCGACGCGGGCGCGGGGGCGCTGCTGAAGATCCTGCGCGACGGTCAGGCCCGTACCCGGGCGGAGCTGGTGCAGCTCACCGGCCTGGCGAGATCGACGCTCGGGCAGCGTCTCGACGCATTGGTGAGCCAGCGGTGGGTCGTCCCGGCCGAGGAGGCCATCTCCTCGGGGGGCCGCCCGGCCGTCGCCTTCACCTTCAACCGCTCGGCCCGCGTCGTCCTCGCCGCCGACCTCGGCGCGACCCACGCCCGGGTCGCGGTCACCGACCTCGGCACCGAGGTCCTCGCCGAGCGCGCGGCGGAGGTGCCGATAGACCGCGGACCCGAGGAGACGCTTCGCTGGCTCCAGCGGACCTTCGAGGAGATGCTCGCCGAGAGCGGCCACACCGTCGGGGAGGTCTGCGGCATCGGGGTCGGCCTGCCCGGCCCGGTGGAGCACAGCTCCGGACGGCCGGTCAATCCGCCGATAATGCCGGGCTGGGACGGCTTCCCCGTCCCGGAGTGGCTCGGGGAGCGGCTGGGCGCGCCCGTCCTGGTGGACAATGACGTCAACATCATGGCCCTGGGCGAGCACTGGGCCGCCCGCCCCGAGGCCGACCACCTCATCTTCGTCAAGGTCGGCACCGGGATCGGCTGTGGCATCATCAGCGACCGCCGCCTGCACCGGGGCGCCCAGGGCGCGGCCGGCGACATCGGCCACATCCAGGTCTCCCCCACCCTCGACGTCGTCTGCCGCTGCGGCAACCGCGGCTGCCTGGAGGCCGTGGCGAGCGGCGCGGCCGTGGCGGCCCGGCTGCGCGAGGCCGGCGTGGAGGCGACCGGGGGCCGCGACATCGTCCGGCTCGTCCGGAGCGGCAACACCCAGGCCGTCCAGCTCATCCGTCAGGCCGGCCGGGAGATCGGCGAGGTCCTCGCCTCGATCGTGAACTTCTTCAACCCCTCGGTGATCGTGGTCGGCGGCGACGTGGCCGAGGCCGGGGAGCAGATCCTCGCCGGTCTGCGCGAGGTCATCTACAGCAGGTCCCTGCCCCTGGCCACCCAGCACCTGACGATCACCGCCAGCGACCTGGGCGACCGCGCCGGGGTGATCGGCGCCGCCGTCATGGTCATCGAGCACGTCCTGGCCCCCGGCGCCGCCGACCACGTGCCCGGCCGTCCCTGACCGGCCTCGCCGGGCGGTGTTCCGATCGACCGGCGGCCACGGATCGTGGGACACTCGCCGCCCATGAACGCCGAAGTGATCGTGACCGCGCGCCTCACCCTTCTCCCGCTGGCGGTCGAGCACGCCGCCGAGATGGCCGAGGCGCTGGACGACCCCGCCCTGCACGAGTTCACCGGCGGCTCCCCCGCGACCGCCGGGGAGCTGCGCGACCGCTACGCCCGCATGGTCGCCGGACCGCCCGGCGGCGACGACGCCTGGCTCAACTGGGTGATCCGCGTGACGGAGACCGGCCGCCTGGCCGGCTACGTCCAGGCCACCGTGACCCCCGGCCGGGCCTGGGTGGCCTGGGTCGTCGGCACCCCCTGGCAGGGCCGGGGCCTGGCGGCCGAGGCCGCGACCGCCATGGTCGCCTGGCTGCGGGAACACGGTGTGCGCTCCTTCTCCGCCGCCATCCACCCCGGCCACGCCGCCTCCGCGGCCGTGGCCCGCCACGCCGGCCTCACCCCGACCCCCGCCACCGTGGACGGCGAGATCGTCTGGGAGACCCCCCGGCCGTCCATCATGGACGGTAGGCGTCTCGACGGTGTTTGATCGCCTGGATCGTCACGGTCCTTTTGTCTTCATCGATGAGATAGACCACCCGGTAGGTGCCCCGGCAGGCGACATGCAGCCCCTCATACGGTTCCTGGAGCGGTTTACCCACCCGCCACGGCTCGTCGGCGATCGCGCCGGTGATCAGCTCCCACGCCGCACCGGCCACCGACTCGGGCAGACCCGTCGCCAGGGCACGCCGGGCCGGTGGTGCGAGAAGAACGGTGTAGCGATCGCTCACGCGCTCGCCCTGCCGAGGCGTGCCGCCATGACAGCGGCCATCTCCTCCTCGGTCGTCAGGTCGCCTCTCGCTCCAGCGGCCGCCGCCTCCATCAGGTCGGCCCGCATCTCCGGGTCGGCCAGGATCTCCAGCGTTTCCTGCAGGGACTCCCACTCGGCCACAGACATGATCACCGCGTGAGGCCGTCCGTTACGCGTGATCGTGAAGTGGTCGTGTTCCCGGGCGGCTCGGTCGGCCAGTTCGGTCAGCCGGTCCTTCGCCTCGCTGATCGGAATCATCTCCATGATGAAACGATATCTTCTGGCCAGAAGACCGGCCAGCATTCCGGCCATTGACGTCTGAGCCGTTCACCGGGCCGGCTGGGCGGCACCCTCAGCCGACCAGTTCCTCGGTGCGGCGGAGTTCGGCCTCGAACCAGGCGATGGTGCGGCGCAGGCCCTCGGTGACGCCGACCTCGGCCCGCCAGCCCAGGCGGGTGGCGGCCAGGGTCGTGTCGGGGCGGCGCACGGCCGGGTCGTCGGCCGGGCGGTCGATGAAGCGGATCGGTGAGGCCGACCCGGTCAGCTCGATGACGGTGCGGGCCAGATCGATCATGGTGATCTCGGTGGGGTTGCCGATGTTGACCGGGCCGGGGAAGTCGCTGTCGGCCAGGGCGAGGATGCCCTCGATGGTGTCGTCGACGTAGCAGATGGAGCGGGTCTGGGAGCCGTCGCCGGTGACGGTGAGGGGTTCGCCGCACAGGGCCTGGCGGATGAAGGTGGGGATGGCCCGGCCGTCGTGGGGCCGCATGCGGGGCCCGTAGGTGTTGAAGATCCGCACGATGCCGGTGTCGGTGCCGTGAGTGTTGCGGTAGGCGGTGGTGAGGGACTCGGCGAAGCGTTTGGCCTCGTCGTAGACACTGCGGGGGCCGACGGGGTTGACGTTGCCCCAGTAGGTCTCCGTCTGCGGGTGCTGCTGGGGGTCGCCGTAGACCTCACTGGTGGAGGCCAGGACGAAGCGGGCGTCCTTCTCCCGGGCCAGGCCCAGGGCGTGCAGGGTGCCCAGGCTGCCGACCTTGAGGGTCTCGATGGGGTGGCGCAGGTAGTCGGCCGGGGAGGCGGCCGAGGCCAGGTGCAGGACGAGGTCGACGTCGCCGGGGACGTGGACGAACCCGGTCAGGTCGCATTCCAGCAGCCGGAAGGCGGGGCGGCCCAGGAGGTGGTCGACGTTGCGCGGCGATCCGGTCAGGAAGTTGTCCATGCAGATCACGGTGGCGCCGCGGGCCAGCAGGCGTTCGCACAGGTAGGAGCCGAGGAAGCCGGCGCCTCCGGTGACGACTGCGCGTCGGGTGTTCATCGGACGGT
Source organism: Streptosporangium sandarakinum (assembly GCF_050942225.1). Classification (NCBI taxonomy): domain Bacteria; kingdom Bacillati; phylum Actinomycetota; class Actinomycetes; order Streptosporangiales; family Streptosporangiaceae; genus Streptosporangium; species Streptosporangium sandarakinum. Next base: position 2,282,813 of record NZ_CP192034.1, on the reverse strand, counting down.
CACCTCCAGTAGGTCGGTCGCGGCGTCGAGGACCTCCTCGACGCCGATGGTCAGCAGGGCGGGGTCGGGACGGCCGGCGTGCGGGTCGCCGGGCGGGTGGCCGGGGTCGCCGTGCCACAGGACCGCGTGGGGTCCTTCGGGCGGTCCCCACAGCGCGGGCGGCGTCGGGCCGAACAGCACGACCGAGGGCGTGCCGAACGCGCCGGCCAGGTGCGCCACGCCCGTGTCGCCGCAGACGACGAGCCGGGCGGAGGCGACCAGCGCGGCCAGCCCGGTGACGTCCGTACGGCCCGCCGTCACCGCCTCGTCCGGCAGGCCGGCCGCGGCGGCCACCCGCCGGGCGAGGCCGCGTTCGGCGGCGGTCCCGGTGACCAGCACGTCGTGCCCGGCGTGGTGCAGCGCGGCGGCGACCGCGGCGAAGCGGTCCGGCGGCCAGCGCCGGGCGGGGTGGGCGGCCCCGGGATGGACGATGACGGGGCCCGGACCGGAGCGGGCCGGATCTGAGGGGGCCGGACCGGAGGGGGTCGGGCCGGAGAGGGCCGGCCGTTCCGCCGGGGTGGACCCGCCCGGGGCGTGCCCGGCCGTGGTCGGCGGCCTCAGGGCCAGGTCGGTGGGGTCGGCGGGGATGCCGTGCCAGGTCAGCAGGTCGCACCAGCGGACGCGTTCGTGCGACCGGGCGGGCCAGGTGGGACCGGGCAGGAGGGGCAGGCCGGGGTGGGCGTGGCTGATCAGCCGCCTGGGACGGGTGGCCAGCAGGGCGACGGTGCTCTGCGGACCGCTGCCGTGGAGGTTGACGGCCAGGTCGGGGCGGTGGAGGGGGACGGGACCGGGTCCGGTGACGTCGAGCAGGTCGTCGCAGGCGCCGATGAGCGGCAGCAGGCCCGCCAGCGGGGCGGGGGCGGCCAGGGTGATGCGGTGGGCGGGGAAGGCGCGGCGCAGGGCGCGCAGGGCGGGAACCGCGGTGAGCAGGTCGCCCAGGCCCAGACCGCGCAGCACGACCATGACCGGCCGCCCGTCCCCGGCGGCGCCGCCGGGGACGTCTCCGGGGACGTCTCCGGGGAGGGGCGAGGCGCGGTCCGCGGGCGTGCCCGCTCCGGCGCCGGGTTCGTGCCGGGTGCCGGGGCGGGCCTCGTCCGCGCTCACCGGGCTCGCCGGGTGGCCGGCGCCGGTCACGGCCATGAGGTCTCCGTGGCGGGGCAGACGACGAGTTCGCGGATCTCACAGCCGGCGGGCTGGGACAGGGCGAAGACCACGGCGGCCGCGACGTCCTCGGGGGCGTTGAGCCCGGCGTCGGGGCCGGGCCTGTACCGGTCGGGACGGTCGTCGAAGAAGTGGGTGCGCATGCCGCCGGGGACGAGCAGGGTGACGCCCACCTGCCCGGCGAGCTCGGCGGCCAGGGCGCGGGTGAGGCCGACCACGCCGAACTTGGAGGCGCAGTAGGCGGTGGCGTCGCTGAGGGCGCGCAGGCCCAGCGTGGAGGCGCAGGTGACGATCCGGCCGCCGGAGGCGGTCAGGTGGGGCAGGGCCGCGCGGATCGTCGCGGCGGTGCCGAGCAGGTTGACCGCGACGACCTTCTCCCAGGCGGCGGCGGACACGTCCTCCAGACGGCCGCAGGCGTCGATGCCGGCGGCGGTGACGACCCCGTCGAGACCTCCGGCCGTCCCGGCCAGCTCGGCCACCGCCCGCTCCACCCGGTCGCGGTCCGCCACGTCGGCCAGGACGTGGTCCACGCCGTTCCCGGGCGGGCGGACGTCGACGACCAGCGGCCGGCCGCCCTCCTTGGCCACGGCCTCGGCCACGGCCCGGCCCAGCCCGGACGATCCACCGGTGATCAGGATGTTCCCCAGCATCGACGTTCCCCCTCGGTCACCTGGCCGCCCTCGCGGCCGCGATCAGATTGGTCGTGGACCGGCCGGACACCAGCGGCAGGATCACGCTCTCTCCCCCGGTCCGGCGGACGGTCTCGGCCTCGGGCAGGTCCAGCGCCGTGTAGTCGCCGCCTTTGACCCACACGTCGGGGCGGAGCCGTTCGATCATCGCCACCGGGGTGTCCTCGTCGAACACGGCCACGGCGTCGACGCACTGCAGCGCGCGCAGCACCTCCACCCGGTCCCGCTGGCCGACCACGGGCCGCCCCGGGCCCTTCAGCCGCCGCACCGAGGCGTCGGAGTTGACGCACACGATCAGCGCGTCCCCCAGCGCCCGCGCCCGGCGCAGCAGGCTGACGTGCCCGGCGTGCAGCAGGTCGAAGCAGCCGCCCGTCGCGATCAGCCGCCCGCCGGTGGCCCGGACCACCTCGGCCACCTCCGTGGCCGTGCGCGGCCGGTCCCCGGGCGCGGGCGCGGGCGTCCGCACCATCGCCGCCCCGCCGTTCTCCACGAACCGGGCGGCCTCGGCGACGCCGGTCCCGACGGCCTCCTCCACCGACGCGCCGGAGGCCAGCGCGAGCGCGGCGGCCCCGGAGAACCGGTCGCCCGCGCCGCAGGCGTCCGGGCCCGTCGAGCACACCGGCGGCGGCATCCGCGTGGACCGGCCGCCCCGCCGGGCCAGCACGGCGCCCTCCCCGCCCAGCGTCACGGCCACCGCCTCGGCGCGCAGCGTCCGGACGAGGTGGCGGGCCATCCGGTCGGGCGACAGGCGCGGCTGGGCGCTCAGCGTCCGGGCCTCGGACTCGCTCGGGGTGACCAGCGTGCAGCCGGGCGGGGGCAGCGGTCCCCGCGGGTGCGGGTCCCACACCAGCGGTACGGCCGCCCCGCGCAGGAAGTGACCCAGGACCTCGGCGACGCCGCGGCCGTAGTCGGACACCAGGACCGCGCCCGCGCCGCGGAGCAGCGACTCGACCTGCCCGGCCCGGCGGGCGTCGAGGGCCGGGTCCGCCCGGCCGTCACCGGTGTCGACGCGCAGCATGGTCTGCCCCCGGGCCCGCACCCGGGTCTTGGTGATCGTGGTGCCCTGCAGCGGCAGCCGTACCACCTCGACCCGGCCGGACAGCAGGCCCAGCAGGCAGCGGCCGGGGTGGTCGTCGCCGAAGGCGGCGACCAGGACCACCTCGGCGCCGCCCTCGGCGGCCAGCACCGCGGCGAGCCCCGCCCCGCCGGGGCGGCGGTGCTCCTGGCTGCCCGCCACGACCGGCACGGGGGCGTCGGGGCACAGCCGTTCGGCGTCGCCCTCGACGTCCACGTCGAGCAGCGTGTCCCCGATGACGACGATCGGCCGCGCGATCATCCGGTCGCCTCCTCCATCGCGTCCTCCACCGCGTCGCAGAGCATGTGGATCACCGCGAGGTGTACCTCCTGCACGGTCGCGGTGTCCCCGGCGGGCACCGCCAGGACCTCGTCGCACAGAGCGGCCAGCGGGTTGGGCGCCGGGCCGGTCAGCGCCCAGGCCGCGATGCCCGTCCGGCGGGCGGCGCGCGCCGCGGCCAGCACGTTCGGGCTGCGCCCGCTGGTGGACAGGCACATCAGCACGTCACCGGGACGGCCGTGCGCCCGCACCTGGCGGGCGTAGACCTCATCGGCGCCGAAGTCGTTGCCGATCGCGGTCACCGCCGAGGTGTCGGCGTGCAGCGGTATCGCCGCGTACGGCTCCCGGTCGGCGCGGTAGCGGCCGACCAGCTCGGCGGTCAGGTGCTGGGCCTCGGCCGCCGAGCCGCCGTTGCCGCAGACCAGCAGCCTGCCGCCGCCGCCCAGCACGGCCGCGAGCTTGCGGCCCCACACGGAGATCGTCGCCGTGTCGGCGTCCATCGCGCGGAGCGCGGTGCGCAGGCGCGACAGGTGCGGGTGCACGGTCATCCCCCCGCCACGGCGACCCGGGCCCCGCGGCCCGCGAGGACGTCCAGGTAGACCGACTCGGTGCGGGCCGCCACCCGCGGCCAGCCGTACCGGGTGACGGCGCGCCGCCGGCCGGCCTCGGCGAGCGACGCCCGCAGCTCGGGGCGGCCCAGCACGTCGAGCAGGGCCCGCGACAGGGCTCGCGGGTCGCGGGGCGGCACCAGCACGCCGCAGCCGGCGACGGTGTCGAGGTGTCCGCCGACCGAGGAGGCGACCACGGGCACCCCGCAGGCCATCGCCTCGACCGGGACCATCCCGAACGGCTCGTACCACGGCACGGTCACCAGCGCGTCGGCCGAGCGCATCAGGGCCGGCACCTCGGCGCGGCCGACGCTGCCCAGCAGGTGGACCCGGCCGGTCAGCCCGCAGGCCGTGGCCAGGCCGGCCAGCCGCACCGCCTCGTCGTCGCGCGGCGTGCCGCCGACGATGAGCAGCTCGGCGTCCGGCAGCCGGCACAGCGCCCGCACGACGGTGTCCAGCCCCTTGCGGGGGACCATCCGGCCGACGCAGAGCACCCGCGGCGCCGGGCCGCGCGGGGCGACCGGCCCGTCGGGGCGGAACAGCTCCAGGTCCACCCCGCAGGGCACCACGGCGATCCGTTCGTGGCCGACGCCCATGCGCAGCAGCTCGCTCACCTCGTCGCGGCAGGTCGCCACGATCGCGTGCGCCCGGCGCGCGATGTCGGTCTCGGCGGCGACGCGTCCGGGCGGGCTGGTGTCGGCCGGGCCCTGCCAGCGCCGCTTGACCACGCCCAGGGCGTGGAAGGTCTGCACGACCGGCACGCCGAGGTCCCGCGCCGCGGCGAGGGCGGCCAGCCCGCTCATCCAGAAGTGGGCGTGGACCACGTCGGGTGGCCGTTCGGCCCACCGCCGCGCCAGATGGGCGCCGAATGCGGGCATGTACGGCAGCAGCTCGTCCTTGGGCAGGTCCTCGGCGGGCCCGGCGGGGACGTGCTCGACGGTCAGCCCGGGTCCGGCGGAGACGTGTTCCGGCTGGTCGGGCGCGGTGCGGCGGGTGTGCACGGTGACCTCGTGGCCCCGCTCGGCGAGGGCGGCGGCCAGGGCGGCGACGTGGACGTTCTGCCCGCCCGCGTCCACGCCGCCGACGGCCGCGAGGGGGTTGGCGTGCTCCGACACCAGGGCGATCCTCATGACACGACCTCCTTCACACCTCACGGCACGGCCTCCTGCGCCGGCGCCCTCACGGCCCTCTCCTCTGCCACGGCCCCCCTCACGGCACGGCCTCCTTCACGGGCGCCAGGCGGCCGACGGCCTCGACGACCCGCGTGGGTGACACCGACGACAGGCACGGGTGGCCGGGCACCGGGCAGATCCGGGCGCGGCTCCCCGCGCACGGGGCGCCCTGGTCACCGAGCAGCACCGACGGCACGCCGTACGGGGCCCAGCGGACGGCCGGGACCACCGGGGCGAACAGGATGACCACCGGTGTGCCGACCGCCGCCGCCAGGTGGGCGGGGCCGGTGTTGGCCACCACGACCGCGCTCGCCCCGGCGAGCACCGCGGCCAGCTCGGCGAGGGACGTCCGTCCGCCGAGGTCCCGGACGGCCTCCGCGGTGTCCGGGACGGCTCCCCCGGCCTCCGGAACGGCCTCTCCGGCGTCGGAGCCGCCCGTCCCGGCGTACCCGGCGCCGCCGGCCACCCGCCGGGTCAGTTCGCACTCGCCGGGTCCCCCGGTGACGACGACCCGCCGGCCCGCGCGGACCAGCTCCCGGACCGCCTCGGCGCAGTGGCCCTCCGGCCAGGCCCGGGCCGGCGCGGAGGCGCCGGGGTGGACCACGACGTAGCCGGGCGGCCCGGTGAGGTGCGCGACCGACGGCAGCGGACGCCGTACGGCGAGCCGGCCGTCGTCGCCGGGCGGCAGGCCGAAGCCGGCGGCGCGGGCCACCGCGAGCATCCGCTCGGTTTCGGGCACGTCCGCGGTCTCGTCCACGATGTGGCGGACGTCCAGCAGCGAGCCGGGGTAGTCCTCGCTGATCGCGGCGATCCGGGGCACCCCGGCCAGCCTGAGCAGCAGCGCCGGCGGCAGCGACGACTGGTGGAAGGAGGTGAGGATCAGCGCCTGGTCGGGGGCGATCTCCCGGATGAGCCTGATCAGCCGGATGACGTGCGGGCCGGTCACCGGCTGCGGGTCGGGGTCGATCCACGGGGCCCGCCACTCCAGCACGCGGTCCACGCCGGGCAGCAGCCCGGCCGCGGCCCGGCCGTTGGGCCCGGCCAGCAGCACCACCCGGCGGGCCGACGCGGCGACGGCGCGGACGGCCGGGCCGGCGAGCAGCACGTCCCCCGCGTTGTCGAGGCGGACGACCAGGACGGTGCCGGCCGGGGCGCCGTTGACGGCACGGGCCGGGGCGCCGGTCGCGGCGGTCACGGCGGACGCGGCACGGGTCACGGCGGGCGTGGAGCGGGCCGCGTCGCCGCTCGCCGGGCCGTTCACCGGGCCGTTCACCGGGCCGTTCGCCGTGCCGTTCACGGGGCCCGTCACAGCCGGATCCGCAACTCGCCGCGCAGCCGGTGCGCGCAGGCCGCCGGTGGGATGAGCACGCTGGTGATCAGCATCCGGCCGATCTCCGCGGGGGTGCGCGGCCCCGGGGCGATCCTGGCCCAGGCGAACTCGGCGGTCAGCGCCAGCCAGCCCGCCCCGGCCGCCGCCGCGGTTCCCCTGGCCAGCGCGCGCGCCGGGCTCCGGCCCCGTTCCTGGAGAGCCGGACGCCGAACCCGCCGGTCACGTGCCCGTCCGGCCGCCCGGCCGCGGGCCGGTGCGCCGGGGCCGGCGATCCCGGCGATCATGGGCAGCGCGCCCGCGAGGAGCGCCAGCCCGCCGAGGCAGGTGGTCAGCGCGTGGCGGCGCAGCCGTCCGGAGCCGCTTCCGATGGCCGCCCGCCAGGCCGGGCCGTGCAGGTGGCGCATCAGCGCGTCGTCGGCGTTGCCGCGCTGGCGGCGCACGCTCGCCCACGGCCCGTCCTCGCGCACCGGATGACCGGTGACGCGCTCGCCCTTGACCAGGCGGTAGCCGGCGGCCTTCACCCGCAGTGCGAGATCGGCGTCCTCCCGGTAGGCGCGCGGGAAGCGCTCGTCGAACCCGCCGACCCGCTCCAGCGCCTCGCGCCGGTAGGCCATGTCGGCGGTGATCCAGTGGGAGCCCGCGAGCCCGGCTGTGTTGCGCTCGTCGTCGGTCGGCCGCCTGCCCTCGGGCGGCGGCACGTGGATGCGGCCCTGACTGCCCCCCACATCGGCGGGCAGGCCGTCCAGATCGGCGCGGAGCGCCTTCGCCCAGCCGGGCGCGGGCAGCACGTCGTCGTCCAGGAACACGATCCACGGGGTGTCCGCGGCCCGCCAGCCGGCGTTGCGGGCGGCGGCCGGCCCCCTGCCGCCCGAACGCACCGTCCGCACCCCGTCCGGCACCGGAAGGGGTGCGGCGCGGGCGCTCTCCGGACGGTCGTCGGCGACGATGACGTCCAGGCCCGCGTCCAGTGCGGCGAGCGTCGCGGCGAGGCTCGGCCGGCCCACGGTCGGGACCACCACGGTGATCATGCGGCGAACACCCCCGCCCGGCGCACCAGGAACGGTCCCAGCGCCAGAACGTCCACCGGTGCCGACCCGAAACACTCCAGCGCGTCCCGCGGATCGTCGGCCATCGGCCGGCCCGCGGTGTTGAGGCTGGTGTTGACCAGCACGGGCAACCCGGTGCGGGCCTCGAACTCCTCCAGCAGCCGCGCCAGCAACGGCTCGCTCCCCGGCTCGACGGTCTGGACGCGGGCGGTGCCGTCCACGTGCACCACCGCCGGGATCCGGCTCCGCCACTCCGGCGCCACGTCGTGGACGAACAGCATGTACGGGCTCGGCACCGGCCCCCGGCTGAAGATCCGTCCCGCGCGGTCGGCGAGCACCATGGGGGCGATGGGGCGGAACTGCTCGCGGCCCTTGACGTCGTTGAGCCGCTCGGTGTTGGCCGCGTGCCCCGGATGAGCCAGCAACGACCGGTGCCCCAGCGCGCGGGGACCGTACTCGCTGCGCCCCTGGAACCACGCCACGATCCGGTCGGCGGCCAGTTCGTCGGCGACCGCCGCGGCCAGGTCCGCCGGCCGCTCGCAGGAGACGTTCGCCGTCCGCAGCCAGGCCGCCAGCTCCGCCTCGCTCCAGGACCGGCCCAGATCCGCGCCCGGCATCGGCGCGACCGGCTCCCCGCCGCCGCCGCCAGGTGCAGCGCGCCGCCCAGCGCGGTGCCGGCGTCCCCTGCGGCGGGCTGCACCCACACGTGCTCGAACGGGGTGGCCTCGGCGATGCGGGTGTTGGCCACGCAGTTCAGCGCCACCCCGCCGGCCATCGTCAGCACGCGCCGGCCGGTACGGCCGTGCAGCCACCGCGCCAGGTCCACCAGCACCTCCTCCAGCCTGGCCTGCACGCTGGCGGCGAGGTCGGCGTGCTCGCCCGTCCACTCCCGATGCGGGCGCAGGGGTTTGGCGAAGACGCTCCAGTCCACCGGTTCGGTGCGGAACCCGCCGTCCCCGGTGGGGTAGACGAGCGCGCGCAGCTCGGGCAGGAAGCGGGGGCGGCCGTAGGAGGCCAGCGCCATCACCTTGTACTCGTCGCTGGAGTGCAGGAATCCCAGGTGGGTGGTCAGGCTCTCGTACAGCAGGCCCAGCGAGTGCGGCAGTCCCTGGGCGGCGAGGATCTCCAGGGAGCCGCCGCGATACGCGCCGGCCAGGTGGGAGACCGCCTCGCCGCGGCCGTCGCACACCAGGACGGCCGAGTCGGTGAACGGCGCGGCCAGGCCCGCGGAGGCGGCGTGCGCGATGTGGTGGGGCACGAAGCGCACCCGCGCCGCGTCCAGCCCCGGCAGCGCGCCGGCCAGGAAGGACGGGGCGCGGCGGGCGTAGGTGGTGCGCAGCTCCTCCCAGCCCGGATCCTGGCCCGGCCCGCCGGGCACCACCAGGTCGGGGTCGTAGGAGTAGGCCACCGCGTCCAGGTCCTCCGGGCGCAGCCCGGCCCGGGCCAGGCACCAGGCCGCGGCCCGCTCGGGCAGTTCCCACGCCGAGAACGGCACCGGGCGCTTGCCGTGCTTGCGGCGGCTGAAGCGTTCCTCCTCGGCCGCCGCGACCACTTCTCCGTCGACGACCAACGCGGCGGCCGGATCATGAAAGATCGCATTTATCCCGAGAAATCTCATTGAGTCGCCTCTCGTGATGTAGTTACTTAACTACCGAGAGCAGCGCTTCTCAAAACGAACATTCCGGGAAAAGAGCCTCTAAGAGAAGCAAACATCGCTAAACATCACTCTGTGGAATTTTTCTCCTGGCCGACGGGCCCGGTCGGTGTGTCATACAGGAGGGGCGGTCACCGCCCCTCGGTCACCGCCCCTCCGTCGCCGTCCCCGGGTCAGCGCCCCTCGGTCTCATCCAGGTCCCACGCCTCGGATCCGGCGACGCCCTTGCGGTCGTCGATCATCTGCGGCTCGGGGCCTTCGGTGTCGACGCCCTCCGGGGTCTCGGCCCCGGCCGTGTCCACCCGGTCGTCGGGCACCTGCGCCGGCGGGTTGTCGCGCTCCGGATCGGTCTCGGTCATGGGTGCTCTCCTGCCTCCTCGGAAGATCCCCCCGAACCCCGGCACGACGCGCCCGGCTTCCGGGGGGCGTGGCCTTTCGCACGCGGAGGCTTCCCTATCCATCGGGCGGGCCCTTATAGCGGGCGGAGGTAAATATTGCGGAACCGGGCCGCCGCCCGAGCAGGAGGAGACCCGACCGGCCCCCGTGCCGTCCGCCGGAAGCCGTCACACGAACGGGGAGAAGCCCGTCAGTCCCGCCGCGTCCCGGCCGCCGGAGGGGACCGCCGCACGGGCACGGAGAAACCCGCGACCGCGATCTTGCGGATCACGGCCGTGAGCGCCGCGGTGGCGATCGCCGTCCAGGTCTGCGCCTGCGACAGGCGCAGCAGCCCCGCGGCGAGGAGGAAGTCCAGCAGCACCGCGACCGCGGTACGAGGCCCGGCGGTGGGGAGAGCCGCCAGCGCGGCGACCACCCCGGCGGCGACGATCAGGTTGACGACCGCCTGGATGATCTCTCCCATTCCCTGCCCCACCGTCCTCTCCGTCCTCCCCGGCCCGCCCTGCCGGGCCGGGCGGCGCCGTACCCGATCCGCCGGACCCGGCGGGCTCCGGAGGGTGCCGGACGCGGGGGCCGGGCGGCGCCGTACCTCATCGGCCGGGCCCTCCGGCGGTTCCGGGCGCCGGAGGCCGGGCGGCGTCCACCACGCGGCCCTCCCTTTCGATCTCCTTGCCGAGGAAGAAGTTCAGCGCCGTCCGGATGGCCGCGATCGCGGCGAGCTGGCCTATCTGGCCGAAGCTCGGCGCCACGGCCGTGCGCAGCACGTCCCCGGCGAGCTGGAACTCCAGCCCGAGGACGAGGAACCGCCCCAGGAACAGGCGTACGCCCACGAACCCCTGCTCCTCCCGCCGCCGCACCGCGACCAGCAGGAACCGCACGAACGCCACGGCCGCGCCGGCGAAGATGACCAGCGCGCCCGCCGCCTCGACGAGGCGGACGAACAGGCTGACGACCTCCCGAAGCGTCTCCTCGGGCAGGAGTTCCGGCATGTGGTGCTGTTACCCGCCGCCGGGCACGCGGACCCCTCGGCCCGGTCGGTCCCGGAGCGTGAGTTCGCCCTCGCGCCGGGAGGCGTGAGATCGTTGCGCCCCATGAGCGGTTCGTTGACGATGCCCCGTGTCCTCCTGCTGGCCGTACTCGCCGCCGGGCTCTCCGCGTGTTCGGCGGACGGCGGCGCGGCCGCTCCCCCGCCGTCCCCGGCGGTCTCCTCTCCCGCCCCGGCGGAGAGCACCCCCGCCGGGGAGCCCTCGGTCTCCGCCGTGCCCACCTTCCCGGACGAGTCCTCGGACGGCTCCGCGGATGGTTCCGCGGAGCCGACGGCGGACCCCGACGTGGCCGCCCGGGATGACGAGGCCGACGACGCGGAGCAGGCCATCTACCTGCTCGGCAACCTCGGCATGAACCCGGCGCAGCCGGACACGCTGGACGTGCTGACCGGCGCGGGTGACACCCAGTCCGTCCCGCTCAGCCCGCACGCCCTGGTGCTCGACCAGCGGGGCAGGATCTGCGACAAGGGGAAGGTGCCGCACCGCTGCACCGTGGACCAGCTCAGGAAGGCGCTGGGCGCCCGCAAGGAGGTCCGCGCCAAGGTGACGCTCAGGAAGGGGACCGCCGTGCTGGTCGAGGAGGTCACCGAGGACTGACCGGTCCGGGAGGTCGGTCCGGGAGGTCGAAGGACCCGGGGGCGGACGGCCGGCCCCGTCCGGGGCCTTCCGTCCGGATCCTTCCCGCCCGGGGTCTCAGGCCAGGCAGCGCAGGGCGTCCCGCAGCTCCGGGTCGAGACGTCCCTCGGGCAGCCGGCCGACCGTGGCGTCGACGAACTCCGCCACGGGCAGTCGCTCGCTCCGGCCGTCCATCCGCACCGCGACCCGGTCGCCGTCCGGTTCGGCCCGGGCCGGGGAGTCCCGCTCGGTGAGGACGAACGCGCCCACCGCCGCCCGCCACCGGGCGCGCCCGCCGACCTCGTCGTCCCCCACGGGCGCCCCGACGTCGTCGGCGTGGGTGGCGTACTCGGAGTCGTAGTGGAACGCCTGCAGGCCCACCGGGTACGGCCCGGCCATGGTCGGCAGCTCGGCGTCGCGTCCCAGCTCGCGCATGCGCCGGCGCGTCTCCCCGTTGGCCCGGCGCCACTCGTCGAGCACCTCCTCGACGGGGACGTCGCGGCGGCGCCGTACGCACCATTCGTTGAAGCCGTTGTAGCCGCCGCCGACGCCCTCGCGTTCGAGCCTCGCGCGGAAGCCCTCCAGGTCGTCGTCCAGGCAGGCGTGGTTGTACAGCTCCTCCCCGGCCAGGTGGGCGAGGACGTCCCGCACCGACCAGCCCCCGCACCGCGAGGGGCGGGCCCACCCTCCGGCGTCGAGCCCGGAGAAGAAGCGGTCCAGGCGGGCCGCCTCGGCGTCGAAGATGTCGAAGGGGTCGAGGGAGGCCAGGCGCGCCTCGGCGTTCTCCCGGCCGCCGTGCCCCGAAGTGCTCTCTGTGCTCATGCGGGTCCGGTACCCGCCCGGCCCGCCCCCGAACGGCCCGCCCCGGTACGGCCCCCCACCCGCCCTCCGTACGGCCCGCCTCCCGTACGGCCCCGCCCTTTTGCCCGCGCGGAGGCTTGCCCGTTCCCAAAACGGGCACCCGGCTAGGACAGCAGTTCCGCGACGTGGAAGGACCCACCGGAAATGGCCGACAGGCAGAGAGTCGTCATCGTGGGGGGCGGTTTCGCGGGGTTCACCGCCGCACGCACCCTCGCCCGAATGGCCCGGGGAGCCATCGAGATCGTCCTCGTCAACCCCACCGACTACTTCCTCTACCTCCCGCTGCTGCCCGAGGTGGCCGCGGGCGTCCTCGACCCGCGCAAGGTCGCGATCCCGCTGGCGAGCAACTGCCCGGGGGTGCGGCACCTGCTCGCCTCGGCCGAGTCCGTGGACGTCGAGGCCAGGCGGGTGACGTGCGTCGACGCCGAGGGCAACCGCCGCGACCTGTCCTACGACCGCCTGGTGCTGGCCGTCGGCAGCGTCAACAAGCTGCTGCCCGTCCCCGGGGTCGCCGAGCACGCGCACGGCTTCCGCAGCGTCGCCGAGGCCCTCTACCTGCGTGACCACCTGATCCGCCAGATCGAGCTGGCCGACGCCTCCGACGACCCCGAGGAGCGCCGGGCGCGCTGCACGTTCGTCGTGGTGGGCGCCGGGTACACCGGCACCGAGGTGGCCGCCCAGGGGCAGCTGCTCACCCGCGACGCGGTCCGGCGGCGGCCGGGCCTGCGCGACCAGCCGATCCGCTGGATCCTCGCCGACCTGGCCCCGCGCATCCTGCCGGAGCTGGACCGGCGGCTGTCGGACACCGCGCAGCGCACCCTGTCCGAGCGCGGCGTGGAGATCCGCACCGGCACCAGCGTGGCCGAGGCGTACGCCGACGGGGTCAAGCTCTCCGACGGCGAGTTCGTGCCGACCCGTTCGCTGATCTGGTGCGTGGGCGTGCGACCCGACCCGTTCGTGGAGTCGATGGGGCTGCCCACCGAGAAGGGCCGGCTGCTGGTGGACGAGTACATGAACGTCCCCGGCCACCCGGAGATCTTCGCCTGCGGCGACGCGGCGGCGGTTCCGGACCTGACCAACCCCGGCAAGTTCACCGCGATGACCGCCCAGCACGCCAGCCGCCAGGGCAAGCAGGTGGCCCGCAACGTCGCCGCCACCTACGGCCGCGCCGAGCGGAAGCCGTACCGGCACAACGACCTGGGGTTCGTCGTGGACCTGGGCGGGCTCAAGGCCGCGGCGAACCCGCTGGGCGTGCCGCTGTCGGGCCTGCCGGCCAAGGCGGTGACCCGGGGCTACCACCTGCTGGCCGTGCCGGGCGGCCGGACCCGCATCGCGGGGAACTGGCTGCTGGACGCGCTGCTGCCGCGCCAGATGGTCCAGCTCGACCTCGTCCGGGGCGGTTCGGTCCCGCTGACCAGTTCCTCCCCCGAGCGGCCCGACGGCCTCAGCGGCCGCTGACCGGCTCCGGCGGCGGAAGCGGGCTCCACGCGCGGGCCCGCGGAGCCGTCCCCGCGTGTGACGGGCGGCGGCGGGGGCAGGGGCGGCGAGCATGACGACGCAGTCTTACTGGATGGAATCGGCCCCCGGCCGGCCGCACGCGACCCTGGTCCAGGACCTGGAGGTCGACGTCGTGGTCGTCGGCGCGGGGATCGCCGGGCTCAGCGCCGCCTGGGAGCTCCAGCGGGCGGGCCGTACGGTGGCGGTGGTGGAGGCGGGTCGGGTCGCGGGGGGCGTCACCGGCAACACGACCGCCAAGCTCACCGCCCTGCACACGCGGATCTACGCCCACCTGGAGAAGTCGGCGGGCGCGGAGGCCGCCCGGCTGTACGCCGCCTCCCAGCAGGCGGCGATCGAGCACCTGATCGGCACGGCGCGCGAGCTGGGGATCGACGCCGAGGTGGAGCGGATGCCCGCGTTCACCTACGCCGAGTCGGCCGACGGCGCCGAGGAGCTGTGCGCCGAGGCCGAGGCGGCGGCGCGGGCGGGGCTGCCCGCGTCGTTCGTCACCGAGACGCCGCTGCCGTTCCCGGTCGCCGGGGCGGTGCGGGTGGACGACCAGGCACAGTTCCACCCGCGCCGCTACCTCCTGGGCCTGGTCGACGCGCTGGTGGCCGGCGGCGCGCTGGTCTTCGAGCACAGCCGGGTGACGGAGCTGTCCGAGAGCGATCCATGCCGCGTCACCACCGCCGACGGCGTCACCGTCACCGCCCGCGACGTGGTGGTGGCCACGCACTACCCGGTCTTCGACCGGGCGCTGCTGTTCTCCCGGATGGAGCCGGGCCGCGAGCTGGTCGTGGCGGCGGCCGTGCCCGCGGACCGGGCGCCCGAGGGCATGTTCGTCACCACCGAGGACAACACCCGCTCGGTCCGCACCGCCCCGTACGGCGAGGGCCGCCGGCTGCTGATCGTCACCGGTGAGGCGTTCAAGCCGGGCGCCGGGAGGGTCGGCGACCGCTTCACCCGGCTCGCCTCCTGGATGGCCGACCGGTTCGGCGCCGAGCAGGTGTCCCACCGGTGGGCGGCCCAGGACAACCACACCACCGACCGGCTGCCGTTCGTGGGCCTCCTGCACCCGGGGGCGCGGCACGCCTACGTCGCCACCGGGTTCGGCGGGTGGGGCATGAGCAACGGGGTCATGGCGGGGCGGCTGCTGGCCGAGCTGATCACCGGGGGCGAATCCCCCTGGGCCGAGCTGTACGACCCCCGCCGGCTGCACCCGGTGCGCGAGGCGGGCGCGGCGCTGCGCATGCAGGCCACGGTGGCGCGGCACTTCGTCGCCGACCGCTTCGGTGCGGGACCGGCCGGGGACGCCGAGGCGCTCCGGCCGGGCGAGAGCGCGGTGCTCAAGATCGGCGGGGAGCGGTGCGCCGTCCACCGGGACGAGGCCGGCCGCCTGCACGCCGTGTCCGCGGTGTGCACCCACATGGGATGCGTGGTGGGGTTCAACGACGCAGAGCGCACCTGGGAGTGCCCCTGTCACGGCTCGCGTTTCGGCGTGGACGGCGAGGTCCTGCAGGGACCGGCCACCGAGCCGCTGGCCCCGGTCGAGGGCCTCGCGGCCGGTCCGGAAGCCGATCCCGCGGACGGTTCCGGAGCGGGTCCCGCGCGGGACCCCCGCGGACGGTGACGGAGCCGGCTCCGCGGGTGCGGGCGGGCCTCAGTCCTCCGCGCCGAGCCACAGGTCGGGGCCGAAGACCTCGTAGTGGACGTCCCGCGCCGCCACGCCCGCGCCGATCAGCGCCGAGCGCGTCACCCGCATGAAGGGCAGCGGGCCGCACAGGTAGACCGTCGCCCCCTCGGGGATCTCCACCCCGGCGAGGTCCATCCACCCGGAACGCTCGTCGCCGGTCGCGCCGGCCTCGTACCAGAGGATCCGCGTCGCGTTCGGCAGCGCGGCGACCAGCCGCTCGGTGTCCTCGCGCAGCGCGTGGTCGGCCGGGGAGCGATCGGCGTGCAGCACCAGCACGCGCCGCGTGGAGCCGGTGCCGACCAGGTGCTCCAGCATCGCGACGATGGGGGTGCAGCCGATGCCGGCCGAGGCGAGCACGAGCGGCGCGTCGCCGTCCTCCAGGGCCACGTCGCCGAAGGGCGTCGTCAGGGTGAGCTCGTCCCCCTCGCGGACGGTGGCGTGCAGGAGGTTGGAGACCTCGCCGTCCGGGCCGCCCTCGCCGCGCACCCGCTTGACGGTGATGCGCCGGGTGCCCTCGGAGTCCGTGCCGGACAGGCTGTACTGGCGGAGCTGGCGCACGCCGTCGGGCATGCGCGCCTCGACGCTGACGTACTGGCCGGGACGGGCGGGCGGGACCGGCCCGCCGTCGGCCGGGCGCAGCAGGAAGGAGACCACGTCGGGCGTCTCCTCGCGGCGCTCGACGACGAGCCACTGACGCCGGCTGTCACCGTCGGCGATGCCCGCCTCGCCGTAGAGGCGGGCCTCCATGGCGATCAGCGAGCCGGCCATCAGCCAGTACACCTCGTCCCAGGCCGCGGCGACGTCCGGGGTGACGGCGTCGCCCAGCACCTCGGCGATGGCGCCGAAGAGGTACTTGTGGACGATCACGTACTGGTCGTCGGTGACCCCAAGCGAGGTGTGCTTGTGGGCGATGCGGGCCAGCAGCGCGTCGGGGCGCTCGTCGGGGTTGTCCAGCAGCATCGTGGCGAACGCGGCGATGGAGCCGGCCAGGGCGCGGCGCTGTGCTCCGCTGGCCTGGTTGCCGCGGTTGAACAGGCCGTCGAGCAGTTCCGGCCGATCGGCGAACATCGAGCCATAGAATCGGGCGGTGATGTCGTCGAGCGATGCTCCGATGACCGGCAGCGTGCTACGGACGATCGCTGCGGACTCCGCGGACAGCATGTGACCTCCTACGACAGGTGCGGGGAAGACGCAGCCAACTTAATTTGCATCTCACATACATATTAAGGACCGCGTTGCCGTCCGCCCCCGGGGCCGGAAGTCACCCGTCGTAGGGCCGAAAGTCACATCATCCGAAAATCCGCTGTTCGGCGGGGTTCCGGCGGGGGCGGTGCCACGCCGGGACGTCAGACCGTGGCGGAGGACACTCCCGGCGTCACCTCGGAGGACCCATCGAACGGCGTCCCGGGCACCACACCGGCCTCCGTTCCGGACGCGGCCCCGGGCGTCGTCCCGGACGGCCCGCCGGACGACACCCTCGGCGGCAGCAGGTCGATCAGCACCGGGCCGGTCGGCTCCGCCACCAGGTCGTCGACCGTGATCGGGTCGAGCGCGGCGTAGAACGCCTCCCTGGCCCCTGCCAGCACCCCCCGCAGCCGGCACGCGGCCCGCAGCGGGCAGGGCACCGCGTCCTCGCAGCCCGCCACGTCGCCGTCCCCCTCCAGCGCGCGGACGATGGCGCCGACCGACGCCCGGCGACCCGCCCCGGTCAGCCGCAGCCCTCCCCCGCGCCCGCGCCGCGTGTCCACCAGTCCCATCTCGCTCAGCCGCGCCACCGCCTTGGCCGCGTGGGTGTACGGCACGGCCAGCACCTCGGCGACCGACCGGGTGGTGGGCTGCTTCTCGCCGTCCGCCACGGCCAGCCGCATCACGATACGGAGCGAGATGTCGGTGAAGGCGGTCAGACGCATGTAATCACGGTATTCCGTCCCGTCGGCCCCGGCGACCGGCCGGGACGGCGTGGCCCGCCCCCGTGGCCACGCCGCCGTGCTAGCCATGAGGACAGGTGGAGCCGCGTCTCTCCACCGCGAACGAAGGCATCTGAGCCGATCCGATTGCGGAAGCCCCTGAGGTCCGGCACGGTGCTGCGGAATGTTCGTACGAGCGGAACCGTCGTCACCGCACCGGCGTCGTCGCAGGTCCCCGGCCCGCATGAGGACCGGGAAGGGTCGCCGGACCACAGAGGAGATCATCGTGAAGAAGCTGGTCGCAGCGGCGTGGCGGCTCATTCGTGGGCCGATCCAGTGGCGGGTGCTGTGGATCTTCCAGGCGAAGTTCATGGTCGGGGTCACCGGGATCGTTCGGGACGAGGAGGGACGCGTGCTCCTTCTTCGGCACCGGATGTGGCCTGAGGGGCGGCAGTGGGGCCTGCCGACGGGTTACGCGATCAAGGGCGAGAGGTTCGAGGAGACCGTTGTCCGCGAGGTGCGCGAGGAGACCGGACTGCGGGTCCAGGTGGGCGACCTCGCGTATCTCAAAAGCGGTTACAGGCTGCGGGTGGAGGTGGCCTACGAGGCCGCGCTCATCGGCGGCACCCTGAAAATCGACTCCTTCGAGATCCTGGAGGCGAAGTGGTTCACACCGAGCGACCTCCCGGAGGGACTGCAGGAGTCACATCGGCTTCTGATCCTCGGCAAAGGCGAGTGATCGGCCTGGCGGGCGGCCCGGCCCCGTTGGCGCCGGGCGGGCACATGGTGGAGGCGCGGCAGGTGAGACGGGACGACAGCCCGATCACCGTCCCCGGCCGCCCGGCAGGTGGGCCAGCAGCATGTCCAGCGGCCGCGGCACGCGGCCGGGCTCGAGTGCCGCGGTGAGCAGGCCGGAGTAGCGGATCTTACGGCCGCCCCCTGCCCCCATGAACCGGCGTAGCTGGTCGTGCGCGGCGCGCCCGCGCCACGCGGGCTGCCTCTGCAGCGTGCGGAACGAGCCGAGCTCACCCTCGGCGTCGAGGACGCGCTCGACCGCGGCGACGCCGAGGGCGCGGATCAGCTCATCCTCCAGATCGGCGACGCACACGAAGAACCCGAGCGCCTCCAGACCGCTCCGGTCGAGATCGGATCCGAGACCGGCGCGCTCAAGAGCCCTCCGGTAGTCGCCCTCCTCCCCGGCGTCGCACAGACCGGCCAGCCGGAGACCGTGACCGGCAGGGCCGTACCTGCCGATATGGGCCCCGATGTTCGTGGCACCGCCCATCGCCACGACGGAGACGCCCCCGGCCGCCAGGTCCCGGCCACGGCGTTCGGCCAGCACCTCGACGGCCGACTTGTCACTGACTCCCTCGACCAGGACCACGGTCCGCGTGTCACTCACGAGACCAGCCTGGCACCGGGCCCGGAGAGGTTCATCCTCTTTTACGCACCGGAAGGTCACCGGCCGCGGAGCACGACCGCGGAGCGGCGGGAGCGGTTCCCGATCACCCTTCCCCGCCGGGCCGGCCGGAGGTGTGCTATCAATTAAATGACCGAACAGCGGGTTTTGGTCAAAATTCTCGGGACGGCTGGTTCACACGGACATGACGGCACAGAGCAGACCCCACGACGGCTCGGGGACCGAAGCGGAAGACGGCCCGGGAGACGGGCCGATGGCCGCCTCGGAAGACGGGCCGGGGACCGGGACGGAAGGCGGGCCGGGAGGCGGGGCGCGGCCCAGGCGGCCCGGCCGGCCCCCGCGGGACGCCGCCCGGCACCTGGAGCGGGCGCACCGCATCCTCGACACCGCCGGCGAACTCGTCCTCGACCGGGGCTACGACGCCACCACCATCGGGGACATCGCCCGGCGCGCCGGGGTCGCCAAGGGCACGATCTACCTGCACTGGCGGACCCGCGAGGAGCTGTTCGCCGCGTTGCTGCGCCGGGAGCGGGCCGACATGGCGGCCGAGGTGCGGCGGCGCGCGGAGGACACCCCCGGCCGGCTCCGCGACCTGCTCGGCCTGCTCGCAGCCGGGCTGCTCCGCAGACCCCTGCTACGGGCGAGCCTCCTCGGCGACTCGGCGGTGCTGGGCGGGCTCACCCGGGCCAAGCGCGACGACCGGGCGGACGCCGAGCTGCGCGCCGGGTTCGGCCCCTACCTCGCCGAGCTGACCCGGCACGGCGCGCTGCGGGCCGACCTGACGCCCGCCGAGCACGTGACGGCCCTCTCCTCCATCCTCTACGGGTTCCTGACCATCCCCCGCATGCTGCCCGGGACGTACGTCCCGGACGACGGGCGGCTGGCGGAACTGGTCGCGGACGCCTGCGGCCGGACGCTGGAGTCCGGCACGGCGCCCACCGACGACGACGCCCGCGAGATCCGGCGGGCGACCCTGCGCTACATCGACTTCGTCCTGGAGAGCGCGCGGCACAAGCTGTGCCTGTCCCTGGGCACCGAGGAGACCCCCCGATGAACGTCATCCCGTTGTCCGACGCCGCAGCCGACCTCGCGACCGCGGGCGGCAAGGGCGCCTCCCTCGCCCGGCTGGCCCGCGCGGGCCTGCCGGTCCCCGGCGGCTTCTGCGTCACCACCGGCGCCTACCGCGACTTCGTCTCCCGCGACGGCCTGCACGACGAGATCACGCGCGCCGTCGCCGGCCTGCCCGCGGACCGGGCCGCCCGGCGGATCGCCGAGCTGTTCGCCGGCCGGGAGGTCCCCGCGGAGACCGCCGCGGAGATCCTCGCCGCCCACGCGAAGCTCGGTGACGACGTCCCGGTCGCCGTGCGGTCGTCGGCCACCGCCGAGGACCTGCCCGGGATGTCCTTCGCCGGGCAGCAGGACACCTACCTCAACGTCCGCGCCGACGGCCTGGTGGCGGCGGTCGCGCGCTGCTGGGCGTCGCTGTGGACCGAGCGGGCCATCGCCTACCGGACCGGCCAGGGCGTCCCGCACGACGACGTGGCGCTGGCCGTGGTCGTCCAGGAGCTGGTGCCCGCCGACGCGGCCGGCGTCATGTTCACCGCCGACCCGGTCACCGGCGCCCGCGACCGGATCGTGCTCAACGCCTCCTGGGGTCTGGGCGAGGCCGTCGTCGGCGGGCTGGTGACGCCCGACACGGTCGTGGTCGACCGGTCCACCGGCGAGGTCGCCGAGGAGCGCGTCGCCGACAAGACCGTCATGACGGTCCGTACGGCCGGCGGCACCCGCGAGGAGCCGGTCCCGGACGACCTGCGCCGCCGTCCCGTGCTCGACCGGGCGCGGGCCGTACGGCTGGCCCGGCTGGGCGAGGAGATCGAGGAGCTGTACGGCGCGCCCATGGACGTCGAGTGGGCCCTGCACGACGGCACGCTCCACATCCTGCAGGCCCGCCCGGTCACCGGCCTGCGGCGACGCGTCGAGGAGTGGAACGACACCCTCAAAGGCGACTACCTGTGGACCTCCGCCAACCTCGGCGAGGCCATCCCCGACGTGATGACGCCCTGCACCTGGTCGGTGGTGCGGCTCTTCATCACCGAGGCCATGTCGGCCTCGGCGCTGCCCGGCTTCGACCTGGTCGGCAACATCGGCGGCCGGTTCTACATGAACCTGAGCGTGATGCACTCGATCGCCGCGGCGCTGGGCATGAAGGGGCGGCTCGGCGCGACCGAGCAGGTCTTCGGCAGGCTCCCGCCCGGCCTGGACGTGCCGCCGCTGCCCGCCTCCCGCTGGGAGATCATCAGGGCCGTGCTGCCCCTGGCCTTCACGCTGCGCCGGCGGGTGCGGGTCAACCTCGCGCGGATGCCCGCCTTCCTCGCCACGGCGCGGGAGCGCAACGCGCGGCTGCGCGGGCGGATCGCCGCGACGGCCTCCCCCGGCGAGCTGGCCGCCCTGTGGGAGGGGGAGCTGCTGCCGTACCTGGTGGAGGCGTGCCGGTCCCTGGAGGCCGCCGGGCGGCAGGGCGGCGCGACCCTGGTCATGACCCGCGACCGGCTGCGCAGGCTGGTGGGTGAGATCGACGCCGAGGCGATGCTCACCGGGGCCGGGGCCGACGGGGAGCTGGCCAGCCTCGGCCCGATCGTCGGCCTGGGCAGGCTGGCCAGGGGCGAGATCGACCGGGAGACGTTCGCCCGCGAGTACGGGCACCGGGGCCCGCACGAGTTCGAGCTGTCGGTCCCCCGGCCCGGCGAGGACCCGCGGTGGGTCGACGCGCAGCTCGCCGCCATGTCCGGCGCCGAGGACCGGGAGGAGAAGCTGTTCACCCGCCGCCGGGAGGCGGGCGAGGCGGCCTGGCGGCGGTTCGGGGAACGCTTCCCTCGCCGGGTCGCCGCCACGCGGCGGCGGGTGGCGCGATGGAACGCGGTCGTCCGCGACCGCGAGGCGACCCGCTCGGAGGTGATCAGGGCCTTCTGGGCGGTCCGCGACCTCGTGCTGCGGGCCGGGGAGCTCACCGGCCGCGGCGAGGACCTGTTCTTCCTGTCGATCCAGGAGGTCATCGCCCTGCTGCGCGGCGACGATAGCCCCCTGGACCATGTCGAGGTACGGCGGGCGACCTACGAGCGCTACGCCGCCCTGCCCGCCTACCCCACGCTGATCGTCGGCCGCTTCGACCCCGAGCGCTGGGCCGCCGACCCGGACCGGCGGCGTGACCTCTTCGACGCCCGGGGCGGCGGCGTGCCGGTGAGCGAGACGGTCACCGGGTTCCCCGGGGCGCCCGGGATCGTCGAGGGCACGGCCCGCGTCATCGACTCCCCCGAGGACGGTGACCGGCTCGCCCCGGGCGAGATCCTCGTGACGACGCTGACCAACATCGGCTGGACCCCGATGTTCCCCCGCGCCGCCGCCGTCGTCACCGACATGGGCGCGCCCCTGTCGCACGCCTCGATCGTCGCGCGCGAGCTGGGCATTCCGGCGGTGGTCGGCACCGGCAACGCGACCATGCGCCTGCGCGACGGCGACCGGATCAGGGTGGACGGCGAGCGCGGCACCGTGGAGGTCCTCACCGCCTGACGGCGGCACGCGGCGCCGGGGCTCTAAGCTGCCGGTCATGCGATGCCTCCCCCCGATCGGCGCCGGTCCGCGGCGCCCCGCCGCCGCCGTCCGCCGGACCGCCCCCGCGGTGGTCGCCTGCCTGACCGCCTTCCTGGCCGCGGTGCCGTACGGGGCGGCCGCGCGGGCCGACTCGGTCGCGGATCCGCACGCCGCCACGCGGGTCCTCCCGGCGGCGGCGCCGTACGGGACGGCCGCGCGGCCTCACGGAACGGCCGGCCGGGCCGGGTCCGCCGGGAGCCCGTCGCTGGGGAGGGGAAGGCCGGCGGTCACGTCGTGCCCGGAGCCGCCGCTCGTCGACGGCGGGATCCCCCGGTCGCGGGAGTACCTCACGGCGATCATGGGGTGCCTGAACAGGTCGTGGTCCGGCCACTTCGCGCGTGCCGGACTGCGTTTCCGCGCGCCCACGGTCCGCTTCTACGAGGAGCCCGCCGAGCGCGTGTGCGGCGTACCCTGGCCCACCGGCGCGGCGGCCTTCTACTGCACGGAGAAGGCCACGGTGGTGTTCCCGCTCACCGGCGACTGGATCGAGGGCCGGACCGACCTGTACCCGCTGAAGATCGCGGCGCACGAGTACGGTCACCACCTGCAGAGCCTCACCGGCTTCCGGGCCCGCTACGAGGCCCGCGCCCGCGCGGACCGTACCCGCCGGGCCGAGCTCAACCGCCGTTACGAGCTGCAGGCGGACTGCCTGTCGGGGGTGTTCCTGGGCAGCGTGCGCGGCTCCCTGTCCCGCACCGCGCCGGACTGGACGGCCCTGTCGGAGGCGATCCGGGCCGCCGGCGACGACGGTGACGACGGCCCGCGCACCCACGGCACCGGCGCCCACCGGGGCCACTGGTTCGACCGCGGTCTCCGCACGGTCTCCCCGGCCGCCTGCGACACCTGGGCGGCCCCGCCGTCCGCGGTGTCGTGACCGGCGGAGCCGCCCCGGCGGGCACGGACGGCACGGGCGGCACGGGCGGCACGGCGGGTGGGGGCGGCGCGGCGGGTACGAGTAGCACGACGGGTACGGGCGGCGCGGGTGTCCCGGCGGGCACGGGCGGCACGGTGAGGGAGGTGGGCGCGTGCTGAGACTGGACCGGCTGGTGAACGTCCTCGGCGGGTACGGCGCCCGCCTGTGCTGCGCCCCGGCGTCGCGGGCGGTGGAGCTGCGCAGCGTGGCGGTGCACGACCCGACCGACCCTCACCCCGCGACCGGCGACGTGTTCCTGTCGGTCGGCGTGGACTCGGCGGCCGACGCCGTACGGCTGGCCCGGGCGGCGCGGGCCGCCGCGGTGCTGGTGCGCGGACGGCCGCCGCTGGACGAGGAGGCCCTGGCCGGCGCCCGGGACGCCGGGATCGCCGTGCTGCTGGTGGAGCCGGAGGTGTCGTGGAGCCAGCTGGCCGGCGTGGTGTACGGGCTGGTGGTCGAGGGCCGCCAGACCGACGCCGGGCGGGGGCCCACCGACCTGTTCGCCCTGGCCGACGCGCTGGCGGCCGAGGTCGGCTCCGCGGTGACGATCGAGGACCAGATGTCGCGGGTGCTGGCCTACTCCGGTTCGCAGCAGGCCGCCGACCCGGCACGGCTGGAGACGATCCTGGGCCGGCGGGTGCCGGAGGCGATGCGCCGGCTGTTCGAGCGCGGGGGCGTCTTCGCGCACCTGACGACCTCCGACGAGCCTCTGTTCGTCGAGCCCTCGCCCGAACACGGCCTGCGGGGACGCATGGTGGTCGCGGTGCGCGCCGGACGCGAGCTGCTCGGCTCGATCTGGGTGGAGTGCGAGCGCCCGCTGCCCGAGGAGCGCCGGGTCGTCCTCGTGGACGGGGCGCGGGCCGTCGCGCTGCACCTGCTGCGGTCCCGGGTCGGCGCCGATCTGGAGCGCCAGGTGGAGTCGGACCTCGTCATCCGGCTGCTGGAGGGCACGGCCGAGGCGCCATCCCTGGTCAGCAGGCTCGGCCTGCCCCGGGGCCGGTTCCGGGTGATCGCGTTACAGGCCCACGTCGCCGAGGAGCGGCACGCGGCGATCCTGCTGGCCTTCGAACGCGCGACCACGGGGTTCGGCTGGTCCCGGCCGGGACGCAGCGCGCTGTTCGGCAACACCCTGTACACCGTGCTGCCCTGCGGCGGCGACCCCGGGCCCGCCCGCGACTGGCTCGCCTCGATCGTGAACGTCCTGCCGCGGCGGGTCACCGTGTTCGCCGGCGTCGGCGGAGCCGCGGACCTGGGCCAGTTGCCCGCGAGCCGGCAGGAGGCCGACGAGAGCCTCGCCCTGCGGGCCGCCCGGCCCGGCGGCGACCTGGCGGTCGTCTACGACGAGTCGTGGGACGGGATCCTGCTGCAGCGCCTGCGGGCGGCCGCCTCCGCCGGGCGCGTCCCGGCCCGCGGACCCGTCGCCGAGCTGACCCGGCACGACGCCGAGCACGGCACCCGGTACATCGCGACGCTGCGCGCCTGGCTGGAGGAGCAGGGGGACCCGGTCGCCGCCGGGAGCCGCCTGGGCGTCCACCCCAACACCGTCCGCTACCGGCTGCGCCGGATGAGGGAGATCACGAACCTGCAGCTGGAGCTGCCGGAGAAGCGGCTGGCGATGATCATCGCGCTGGCCGCCGGGCAGGACGAGCGGTCCTGACCCCGGGCGGCGGCCCCGGCCTCCCGGTGTCCGCGGCGGCTCCCGGGACCGGCGGCTCCCGAAGGCGTCCCGGCGGCCCCCGGGAACATCCCGGCGTCTCCCGAAGGTGATGCGGGATCTCCGGGAACGTCCCGGCGGCCCGGGTGTTTGTCGCGGCCGGACAAGCCCGGCGCCCCCGGTTGTCCGGCACAGACAGACCGTTCCCACGCCGGGCGCGTCATGCTCGTGCCACGTGGGCAAGACCCGCGTCGGGCGTACGACGAGCGTACGTCCGCCGGACGCCGTGCGTACGGCGAGCGGACGAGTCGGAGCGGAGAGATTGTCATGGGCATCGAGGGCGGACCGCGCACGGCGGTGGTGATCGGCGCCGGCGTGGTGGGACTGTCCACCGCCTGGTTCCTGCAGGAGCGCGGCGTGGAGGTCACCGTGGTCGACCGCGACGGCGTCGCCGCGGGCGCGTCGTGGGGCAACGCGGGCTGGCTCTCCCCGGGGCTGGCCATCCCGCTGAACGAGCCCGGGGTGCTGCGCTACGGCATGCGCTCCCTGCTGGACCCGAGCGCCCCGCTGCACGTGCCGGCCACGCTGGACACGAAGCTGTGGTCCTTCCTCACCCGGTTCGCCGCCAACTGCACCTGGCGGTCGTGGGGCCGCGCCGTACAGGCCAACCTCCCGTTCAACGAGGAGTGCCTGGAGGCGTTCGACGTGCTCACCGCCAACGGCGTCGAGTCCCCCACGATCGAGGCGCCGATCCTGGCCGGGTTCGAGACCTCGCGCCAGGCCGTGGGCCTCCTGCACGAGCTGCGCCGCATCAACCGGTCCGGGCTGCACATCGACTACGAGGTGCTCGACCGCGACCGCCTCGCCGGGTACGCGCCGCAGCTCTCCTCCGGGGTGCGGGTCGGGATCCGGCTGGACGGCCAGCGCTACGTCGACCCCGGGGAGTTCACCCGCTCGCTGGCCCGCTCGGTCGTCGCCCGCGGCGGCGTCATCCGGTCCGGCTTCCGGGTGACCGGGGTGGATGACGACGCGGGCCGGCTCACCGTCCGGTCCGGCGCGGGGGACGGCGTCACCGCCGACGCCGTCGTCCTGGCCACCGGCGCCTGGCTGAACGTGCTCGGCCGGGAGTGGGGGGTGCGGACGCCGGTGCGCGCCGGGCGCGGCTACTCCTTCACCGTGCCGACCACCGAGCCGGTGCCGGGGCCGATCTACCTGCCCGCCGTACGCGTGGCCTGCACGCCGTACCAGGGCGGGCTGCGCGTCGCCGGGACGATGGAGTTCCGCGACGCGGACGCCCCCCTGGAGCCGCGGCGGGTCCAGTCCATCATCGAGTCCGCCCGGCCGCTGCTGACCGGCGTCTCCTGGGAGGAGCGCACCGACACCTGGGTCGGCCCCCGCCCCGTCACGCCCGACGGGCGGCCGCTCGTCGGCGCGACCAACGCGCCGGGACGGTTCGTCGCGGGCGGGCACGGCATGTGGGGGTTCACCCACGGGCCGGTGACCGGGCGCATGCTCGCCGAGCAGATCACCACCGGCAAGCAGCCCGGGGCCCTGCGCGACTTCGACCCCACCCGCTGAGGAGCCCATCCGCGGAGAACCTCATCATCTGAGCGAACCCACCGCCGCCCGCGCCGCCCGGCGCGGGCGGCGGTGGCATGAGAACCTTTGCCGCCTCCTGACCGGTATGTGCCATTGGGCCGAGGCGGTGGGACCAAAGACCCTGATGTTCAACCAGCCATCCGGGGAAGGTACCTCCGAACGCTCGCCGCCAGGGACCGGAGGCTTTCATCGCGATGAGGACCACCCCGCAGACCGCCCCGCGGGCGACCGGAGCCGGAGGAGGCGCGACGGTCGCGCTGATACTGGCGACGGTCGCGTTCGCGGTGAACTTCTGGGCCTGGGCCCTGCTCAGCCCGCTCGGCCCGGCCTACCAGGAGCTTCTCCGGCTGAGTCCCGGCGAGGTGTCGATCCTGGTCGCCGTCCCGGTCATCGTCGGGTCGCTGGGCCGGATCGTGCTGGGCGGGCTGACCGACCGCTACGGCGGGCGCGCGGTCTTCGCGGTGGCGAGCCTGCTGGGCGTGGTGCCCGTGATGTTCCTGGCCTTCGTCGAGAACTACCCGGCGCTGCTGACCGGCGGGTTCCTGCTCGGCATGACGGGGGCGACCTTCGCGATCGGCGTGCCGTACGTCAACGCGTGGTATCCGCCGGAGCGCCGCGGGCTGGCGCTGGGGATCTTCGGCATGGGCAACATCGGCACCGCGATCTCCGGCTTCGCCACCCCGTGGCTGGCGGACTCCTACGGGCGCAGGGCGCCGTTCTTCGTGGTCGCCGCCGCGCTCGTCGTGGTCGGCGTGGTCTTCTGGCTGGTGGGCCGGAACGCCCCGGGCACCCGGCCGGCCGCCGAGCCGTTCACCACCCGGTTCCTCGCCGCGGCGCGGCTGCGCGTCACCCGTGAGCTGGCGGCGATGTACGCGCTGACCTTCGGCGGGTTCGTCGCCTTCGGCGTCTACCTGCCGCTGTACCTCAAGTCCGGTTACGGCCTGACCACCGCCGACGCCGCGGCCCGGGCCGCCGGGTTCGTGGTGCTGGCCACCCTCGCCCGGCCCGCGGGCGGCTGGCTGTCCGACCGGCTGGGCGGCCGCCCGGTGCTGGCCGTGGCGCTGGCGGTCGTGACGGCGTGCGCGGTCGTGGTGGCCTTCACCCCGGCGATGCCGCTGGCCACGGCCGCCTTCCTGGCCATGGCCGCGGCGCTCGGCGTGGGCAACGGCGCGGTGTTCGCCCTGCTGGGGCGGATGATCCCGGGCCCGATGGTCGGCAGCGCGACCGGCGTGGTCGGCGCGGCCGGCGGGCTCGGCGGGTTCCTGCCGCCGATCGTGATGGGGCTGATCTACCAGGCGACCGGCTCCTACGCCATCGGGCTGATGCTGCTTGCGACGGTCGCCGCCGCCGCGTTCGTCTACTGCCGCTTCGCGCTCGGCGCGAAGGAGCCGAAGGAGGGCACCGCATGACCGCCGTGGATGGACCCGTCAGCGACGCCCTGCTCCGGCTGGGCCGCCACCTGCGCCCCGGGGAGGTGTCCCCCGACCTGCGGACGCTGCATCAGATCGGCGGCCGCCAGGGCGACGCCTTCTACCGCGACCGGTGGAGCCACGACAAGGTGGTGCGCTCCACGCACGGGGTGAACTGCACCGGCTCCTGCTCGTGGAAGGTCTACGTCAAGGACGGGATCATCACCTGGGAGGCGCAGCAGACCGACTACCCCAGCGTCGGGCCCGACCGGCCGGCGTACGAGCCGCGCGGCTGCCCGCGGGGCGCCGCGTTCTCCTGGTACACCTACTCCCCCACCCGGGTCCGCTTCCCCTACGCCCGCGGCGTGCTGGTGGAGATGTACCGGGAGGCGAAGGCGCGGCTCGGCGACCCGGTGGCCGCCTGGGCCGACGTCGTCTCCGACCCGGTACGGCGCCGCCGCTACCAGTCGGCCCGGGGCAAGGGCGGCCTGGTCCGCGTCACCTGGGACGAGGCGACGGAGATGATCGCCGCCGCGCACGTGCACACGATCAGGACGTACGGCCCCGACCGGGTCGCCGGGTTCTCCCCCATCCCCGCGATGTCCATGGTCTCCCACGCTGCGGGATCCCGGTTCGTCTCGCTGATCGGCGGCACCATGCTGTCGTTCTACGACTGGTACGCCGACCTGCCGGTCGCCTCCCCGCAGGTCTTCGGCGACCAGACCGACGTGCCGGAGTCGGCCGACTGGTGGGACGCCGCCTACCTGATGCTGTGGGGCTCCAACGTTCCGGTCACCCGCACCCCCGACGCGCACTACATGGCCGAGGCCCGCTACCGCGGCCAGAAGGTCGTGGTCGTCTCCCCCGACTACAGCGACGCGACCAAGTTCGCCGACGAGTGGCTGGCCCCGCACCCGGGCACCGACGGCGCGCTGGCCATGGCCATGGGCCACGTGATCCTGAAGGAGTTCTTCGTCGACCGGCGGACGCCGTACTTCGACGACTACGTCCGGCGCCACACCGACCTGCCGTTCCTGGTCGCGCTGGAGGAGCGCGACGGCTCCCTGGTGCCCGGGAAGTTCCTGACCGCCGCCGACCTCGGCGAGGAGGGGGCGGAGGCGGCGTTCAAGACGGTGCTCCTGGACCGGACGACCGGCGGGCCGGCCGTGCCCAACGGCTCGCTCGGCTTCCGCTACTCCGCCGAGGGCGAGGGCCGCTGGAACCTCGACCTCGGTGACATCGACCCGGCGGCGTCCCTGCACGGCCTGCCCGGGGCCGAGGCCGTACCGGTCGCGCTGCCCCGGTTCGACCGGCCGGACGGCGACGGGGTGCTGCGCCGCGGGGTGCCCGCGCTGCGGGTCGCGGACCGCCTCGTCACCACGGTCTTCGACCTCCTGCTCGCCCAGTACGGCGTGGCCCGCCCCGGCCTGCCGGGCGGCTGGCCGGCCTCCTACGAGGACGCGGCCGAGCCGTACACCCCGGCCTGGCAGGAGGCGGTGACCGGGGTGCCGGCGGCGCGGGCGGCGCGGATCGCCCGCGAGTTCGCCCGCACCGCCGAGGAGTCCGGCGGCCGCTCGATGATCATCATGGGGGCGGGCGCCAACCACTGGTTCCACTCCGACACGATCTACCGGTCGTTCCTGGCGCTGACCACGCTGACCGGCTGCCAGGGCGTCAACGGCGGCGGCTGGGCGCACTACGTGGGTCAGGAGAAGTGCCGGCCCGTCACCGGCTGGGCGCAGCTCGCGGGCGGGCTCGACTGGGCACGCCCGCCCCGGCAGATGATCGGCACCGCCTACTGGTACCTGCACACCGACCAGTGGCGCTACGACACCTACACCGCCGACACCGTCTCCTCCCCGCTCGGCGACGGCTCGTTCGCCGGGAAGTCCACCGCGGACCTGCTGTCGCAGTCGGCCCGGCTGGGCTGGATGCCGTCGTACCCGACGTTCGACCGCAACCCCCTGGACCTGGCCGACGAGGCCGCCGCGGCGGGGCTGAAGCCGGGGCCGTACATCGCCGAGCGGGTCGCCTCGGGCGCCCTCGGCTTCGCCTGCGAGGACCCCGACGCGCCGGGCAACTGGCCGCGGGTGCTGACGGTGTGGCGGGCCAATCTGCTGGGCTCCTCTGCCAAGGGCAACGAGTACTTCCTGCGCCACCTGCTGGGCGCCGACTCCTCGGTGCGGGCGGAGGAGGCCGCGCCCGACCAGCGGCCCGGCGACGTGCGCTGGCGCGAGGAGGCGCCGCAGGGCAAGCTCGACCTGCTGCTGTCGCTGGACTTCCGCATGACGTCCACGACGCTGTTCTCCGACATCGTGCTGCCCGCCGCGACGTGGTACGAGAAGCACGACCTGTCGTCGACCGACATGCACCCGTTCGTGCACGCCTTCTCCCCCGCGATCGACCCGCCCTGGCAGACCCGCACCGACTTCGCCGCGTTCGCCGCCATCGCCAAGGCGTTCAGCGCCCTGGCCCGCACCCACCTCGGGGTACGGCGGGACGTGGTGGCGGTGCCGCTGCTGCACGACACCCCCGACGAGCTGGCCACCCCGCACGGCCGGGTGCGCGACTGGCGACTGACCGGGGAGACGCCCGTGCCCGGCCGGGACTTCCCGAAGATCGTGACGGTCGAGCGCGACTACGGCGCCGTCGCGGAGAAGATGGCGGCGCTCGGCCCCCTGACGGACCGGCTCGGCGCCACGACCAAGGGCGTCACCTACGACGTGGCCGAGGAGGTGGACCGGCTGCGGAGCCTCAACGGCGCCGTCCGCGGCGGCGCGGCCGACGGCAGGCCGTCCCTGGCCCGCGACGTCGACATGTGCGAGGCGATCCTCGCCCTGTCGGGCACCACCAACGGGCGGCTGGCCGCGCAGGGGTTCGCCACGCTGGCCCGCCGTACCGGGACCTCCTTCGACGGCCTCGCCGACGAGCACAAGCGGATCACCTTCGCCGACACCCAGGCCCGCCCGGTGCCGGTGACCACCTCCCCGGAGTGGTCGGGCAGCGAGACCGGCGGGCGCCGCTACTCGGCGTTCACCGTCAACGTCGAGCACCGCAAACCCTGGCACACCCTCACCGGCCGCCAGCACTTCTTCCTGGACCACGACTGGATGCACGAGGCCGGGGAGGCGCTTCCGGTCTACCGGCCGCCGCTGAACATGACCGCGCTGTTCGGCGAGCCGGGCCTCGGGGAGGGCGGCGCCGAGGGCGTCGTCGTGCGCTACCTCACCCCGCACTCCAAGTGGTCGATCCACTCCGAGTACCAGGACAACCTGCTGATGCTGTCGCTGTCGCGGGGCGGGCCGACCATCTGGATGAGCCCGGCCGACGCCGCCCGCGCGGGCATCGCCGACAACGACTGGGTGGAGGCGGTCAACCGCAACGGCGTGGTGGTGGCGCGGGCGGTCGTCTCGCACCGCATGCCGACCGGGACGGTGTACATGTACCACGCCCAGGAGCGGGTGGTGGACGTGCCGAAGAGCGAGACCTCCGGCCGGCGCGGCGGCATCCACAACTCCCTGACCCGCCTGCTGGTCAAGCCGACCCACCTCATCGGCGGCTACGCCCAGCTCACGTTCGCCTTCAACTACCTGGGCCCGACCGGCAACCAGCGCGACGAGATCACGGTGGTCCGCCGCCGCTCGCAGGAGGTCGACTACTGATGCCCGCCACGGAACCGCGCCGTCCCTTCGAACCCTTCGTGCCCTTCGTGCCCTTCGAGCGGGAGGAGGTGAGCGGGCGATGACCAGGGTCATGGCGCAGCTCGCCATGGTGATGAACCTCGACAAGTGCATCGGCTGCCACACCTGCTCGGTCACCTGCAAGCAGGCGTGGACCAACCGGGCCGGAGTCGAGTACGTCTGGTTCAACAACGTCGAGACCCGTCCCGGCCAGGGCTATCCGCGCACCTACCAGGACCAGGAGAAATGGAGGGGCGGCTGGGAGCTGAACCGGCGCGGCCGGCTGCACCTGCGGGCCGGCGGGCGGCTGCGCAAGCTGCTGTCCATCTTCGCCAACCCGCTGATGCCGTCGATCCAGGACTACTACGAGCCCTGGACCTACGACTACGACCGGCTGTTCTCCGCCCCCGCGCAGGAGGACACCCCGGTCGCGCGGCCCAGGTCGCTCATCACCGGCGAGGACACCAAGATCACCTGGAGCGCGAACTGGGACGACGACCTGGCCGGCGGGCCGGAGCTGGCGCCCGCCGACCCGGTGCTGCGCAAGGTCTCGGAGGAGGTGAAACTGGAGTTCGAGCGGGCGTTCATGTTCTACCTGCCGCGCATCTGCGAGCACTGCCTCAACCCCTCGTGCGTGGCCTCCTGCCCCTCCGGCGCGATGTACAAGCGCTCCGAGGACGGCATCGTCCTGGTGGACCAGGACCGCTGCCGCGGCTGGCGGATGTGCGTGACCGGCTGCCCGTACAAGAAGGTGTACTTCAACCACCGCACCGGCAAGGCCGAGAAGTGCACCTTCTGCTACCCGCGGGTCGAGGTGGGCATCC
Organism: Streptosporangium sandarakinum; assembly: GCF_050942225.1. NCBI lineage: Bacteria > Bacillati > Actinomycetota > Actinomycetes > Streptosporangiales > Streptosporangiaceae > Streptosporangium > Streptosporangium sandarakinum. The sequence continues at coordinate 2,250,598 of NZ_CP192034.1, read as the reverse complement.
CCACCGTCTGCTCCGAGACGTGCGTCGGGCGGCTGCGCTACATCGGCCTGCTGCTGTACGACGCCGACCGGGTCGCCGAGGCCGCCGCCGTACCGGATGAGAAGGACCTGTACGAGGCGCAGCGGAGCGTGCTGCTCGATCCGCACGACCCCGAGGTGGCCGCGGCGGCCAGGGCGCAGGGCATCCCGGAGGACTGGCTGGAGGCCGCCCGCCGCTCCCCCGTGTACAAGCTCATCTTCGACTACAACGTCGCGCTGCCGCTGCACCCGGAGTACCGGACCATGCCGATGGTCTGGTACGTCCCGCCGCTGTCGCCGGTCGTCGACGCGCTGGCCGGCACCGGCCACGACGGCGAGGACGCCGGCAACCTGTTCGGCGCCATCGACACGCTGCGCATCCCGATCGACTATCTGGCCGGGCTGTTCACCGCCGGCGACCCCGAGCCGGTCCGCGCGGTGCTGCACAGGCTGGCGGCGATGCGCTCCCACATGCGGCGCGACAACCTCGGGCAGCAGCCGGACCCCTCGATCGCCGAGTCCGTCGGCATGACCGGCGAGCGGATCGAGGAGATGTACCGGCTGCTGGCCATCGCCGCCTACGACGAGCGCTACGTCATCCCCCGGGCGCACGCCGAGCAGGGCGCGTGGCTGGAGGAGACGGCCACCGGTTGCAGCCTCGACCGCGAGGGCGGCCCCGGCATGGGCGGTCCGTTCGGTGAGGCGTCCGGCATGCCCGCGCCGGTCTCCGTGGAGACCTTCCACGCGCTCAAGGACCGGCAGACCACCGAGGGCCTGGCCGAGGCCGACCGGCTCCGCGGCCGGGTCAACCTCCTCAACTGGGACGGCAAGGGCGTCCCCGAGGGCCTCTTCCCCCGCCCCGACGAGGGCCCTCGTCACGACGATGAGAGGAAGCCATGAGCGCTCTCGACGACGCCGGGCTGCGCACCGCCCACATGGTGGCCTCGGTGCTGCTCGGCTACCCCGACGAACGGCTGTACGAGGCGCGACCGCTCCTTTCGAGGTCGGTCGAGGCGCTCCCCTTCGGGGAGGTCTGCGCCCGGCTGGCCGCCTTCCTCCGCCACGTGGCCGCCACCCCGCGGCGGGAGCTGGAGACGCACTACGTGGCGACGTTCGACCTGAAACGGCGCTGCTGCCCGTACCTGACGTATTACGCCTACGGCGACACCCGCAGGCGCGGCGCGGCGCTGCTGCGGTTCAGGCACGCGGTCCGCGCGGCGGGATTCGACCTCTCCGGCGAGGAGCTGCCCGATCACCTGGCGGTGGTGTGCGAGCTGTCGGCGCGCGGCGCCGCCGGGCCCGCCATGCGGCTGCTGCGCGAGCACCGCGCGGGCCTGGCGGTGCTGACGCGGGCGCTGCGGGAGGAGGGGTCGCCGTACGCCGACGTCGTGGCCGCGGTGCAGGCGACCCTTCCGCCGGCCCGCCCGTGGGAGCAGGAGGCGGCGCTGCGCCTGGCGGCCGAGGGACCACCCGCCGAGGAGGTCGGGCTGGAGCCCTACGCGATCGCGGGAGGCGACCGGTGAACGCCCTGGACACGGCGCTGTGGGTGGTGGCCCCTTACATGGCCCTGACCGTTTTCGTGCTCGGTCACGTATGGCGCTACCGCTACGACAGGTTCGGCTGGACCACGCGCTCGTCGCAGATGTACGAGTCCCGGCTGCTGCGGGCCGGCAGCCCGCTGTTCCACTTCGGCCTGCTCCTGGTGATCCTCGGCCACGTCGGCGGGCTGGTGGTCCCCAAGGGCTGGACCGAGGCCGCCGGGGTGAGCGAGACGGCCTACCACGTCGCGGCCGTCGTGCTCGGCACGCTGGCGGGTGTGGCGACCGTGGGCGGCCTGGCGATCCTGGTCTACCGGCGCCGCACCGTCGGCCCGGTGTTCACCGCCACGACCCGCAACGACAAGCTCATGTACGCGGTCCTCGCCCTGACCATCGCGCTCGGCCTGGCCGCGACGGTCGTGGCCAACGTCATCGGCGGCGGCTACGACTACCGCACGACGATCTCCCCGTGGTTCCGGTCGATCTTCCTGCTCCACCCGGAGGGAGAGCTGATGGCGGGCGCCCCGCCGCTGTTCCGGCTGCACGCGCTCAGCGCGCTGGTGCTGTTCGCGATCTGGCCGTTCACCCGGCTGGTCCACGCGCTCACCGCGCCGGTCGGCTATCTCACCCGCCCCTACATCGTCTACCGCAGCCGGGACGACCGGCGCGGCCTGACGGCGCCCCGGCGCGGATGGGAACCGACCCGCTGACGGACCCGCGGGCCGTACGGCGGGCGGGCGTCCGCCGTACGGCCGGCGGCGCCGCCACCCGCCGCGCCGTCACCCACCGCACCGCGCCGTCGGCCGTGCCACCGGATATTTCCTGCTTTATGTGAACTTAAGGACCTTAGTCCCAAGCGGCCCGACCAAAGACCCTGCCGCGCCGACCGGCCATCCCGAAAAGCTGGTCCCCGCACGTATGACGCCCCAGGGTCCGGAAGGGATTCCCACAATGATGACCGCCCGACAGGTCGCCCGGGAGAGAACCGGACGAGGACCGTCGGCCGCGCCGGCACGAGCCGCGACGGGCGCCGCGTCGTCATGAGCGTTCTCGACGGCGGGGTGCGCACCGCCCACATGGTCGCCTCGGTACTGCTCGGACGGCCCGACGAGGGGCTGCGGGAGGCGTGGCCGCTCCTGGCGAGATCGGTCGCCACGCTTCCCTTCGGCGAGGTCCGCAACCGGCTGACCGCCTTCCTCGTCCACGTGGCGGCCACGTCCCAGACCGCCCTGGAGGCGCACCACACCGCGGTGCTCGGCCCGGGACGCAACCGCCGGTTCCGCCTGGCCTGCCACTCCCCCGGCGACGCGGCCGAACGCCAGGAGACTCTGCACCGGTTCGAGAACGCCTTCCGCACCGCGGGGTTCGGCCTGTCCGGCGAGCAGCCGGCCGACCACCTGGCGGCGGTGTGCGAGCTTTCGGCCCGCGGCGCCGTGGATCCGGCCGTGCAGCTGCTGCGCGAGCACCGCGCGGACCTGGCGGAGCTGCGCGGGGAACTGGAGGAGGAGGGATCACCGTACGCCCACATCGTGGCCGCGGTGCAGGCGACCATTCCCCAGGCCGGCCCGCGCGAGCGACGCCCGGTGCCCTGCGCCGCGCGGAGCCGGTTCACCGCCTGGTAACGCCGTACGGTGAACCGGCCCGGTTCACCACCCGGTGACGCCGGGAGGCCGGTCGAGGGGGACGGGTGCGGGTCAGGCGGGTGCGAGGCGCTCGGCGGCCATGTCGCGCAGCCGGTCGGCGAACGCGAGCGCCTGCTCGGGCGTCATGCGCGGCTCGGGACCGACGTAGAAGACCACGATGTCGCCGTTGGGGGACGTCGTGGCCGCGAACGGGAGCGAAGGTGAGATGACCATGATGAGATCATTCTTGCCTGCCCCACCGACATTTCGCAGTTCGTTTAACCCGCCGCGGCCGCTTCCGCTCCTCAGGACACCGTGCGGGGCGCGCCGTTCGGGGTGAGCGCGGCCGGGGCCGGGTCGCCGGCGCCGTAGGAGCCGTTGAACCCGATGCCGGTCGAGGCGTCGGGGGCGAGGGAGGCGGAACGGCCCGGGGGTACGGCCGAGCGCGCGTGCCGCGCCCCCGGGGCCGGGTCAGGACGCGGCGCAGGTGTAGCCGGAGGGCACCTGGAGGTTGCCGCCGGGACGGGTGACCTGGAAGCCGAAGCTCGCCTTGGCGCCGGGCGCGAGGGAGCCGTTGTGGCTCGCGTTGCGCGCGGTGACGGTCTGCCCGCTGGTGGTCACGACGGCGTTCCAGGAGCCGGAGAGCGTGTGCCCCGCCGGGAGGGTGAAGGTGACGGTCCAGCCGCTGGTCGGAGCAGAGCCGGTGTTGGTGACGGTGACCGGATCGACGACGTAGCCGTTGTACCACTGGGCCGGGGCGGCCCCGGCGGCCGAGCAGCCGCCCCCGCCGTTCCCGGGGCCGCCGCCGTCGCTCCCGCCGACGCTGTAGGAGAAGTCGTTCACCGCCAGGCCGGTCTGACCCACCCAGGGCTCGAAGCCCACCTGGACGCTGGTGAGGTACCACGACCGCTGGGCGTAGCCGCGGTTGATCGCGTCGTCGGCGAAGGTGCGCACGGCGAAGCCGATCGAGTTCGTCGCCGAGGTGCGGACGTAGGAGATCACGTTCCAGCCGATGTTGCCGTACCAGACCTCCCAGGTGGCCCCGGCGAGGCTGACCGTGCCCACCCGCGAACCGACCGGCTGGATCGGCCCCGCGCGGTTGAGCCACACCATGATCTCCGCGCCGGTGTTCTGGCCGTCGGTCCGCGGGGTCGGGTCGAACCAGATGTCGTAGGCGGCGTCGTACACCCCGCTGCCGGGGTAGGTCATGCTGACGCTGGTCTGGACGCCGTTGAACCGGCTGTCGCTGGCCCGCATCGGCAGGCCGCTGCCGGAGGTGCAGTTGGCGTAGTGGCAGCCGGCGTAGATCGACGGGTACGAGCCCGGCGCGCCGTTCGTCGGCTTGTTGTGGCTCGCCTGGGCGACGGTGAAGCCGGTGCCCGTGACGTTGATGCACTGGGTCGTGTCGTCGCCCCAGTTGTTGTTCTGGACGATGTACCTGCCGTTCTGGATGGTGGTCGAGCCGTATTTCTCGCAGATGGTCGTGTCGGCGCGTGCCGGGGCGGCGACCGCTCCCGCCGCGAGGACCAGGCCGAGCGCGGCGAGGATCACCGCGACGGCCCGGCTCATGCCGCGTCGTTCTCTCGTGTCCGTCATGGTGCGCTGCTCCGGGGGTCGCGAACGTCTGTGGGGTCCCTCCTGCACGACGCACCATAAAGTCCGGTCTCCTCGCTGCAAACGGTCTCCCGGTCGTACCGCGCCGCGTCCGGCCGGTCACCAGGTGCGATCCTCATCGGCGGGTCGCGGGTTCCGTGAAAATTTCACCCGTCTCCACCCTGCCGGAGGCCGCCGGACGCCCGGGGCCGCCGCCCCGGGCTCAGCGCTCCAGGCTCACCGCTCTGGGCTCACCGCCCCCGGGCTCAGCTTTCCGGGTCGTCCCAGCCGTGGAGCGCGAAGCCCCGCCCCTCCGCGATCGCCCGCAGGGCCGCCGCGGGGTAGTCGACCATGTCCGCGGGCAGCCCGTCCATCGGATACCAGGCCAGGCCGTCGCACTTGCCGGGTTCGGCGTTGTACGGCTCGCCGGTCCAGCGCTCGGCCCGGAAGAACAGCCCGACCCGGTCGGGGGCGCGGTGCATGACGTGGACGAAGGTCAGGTCCGCCGGGTCGACGGTGACGCCGACCTCCTCCGCCGCCTCGCGGGCCGCGGCCCGGAGCACCGGCTCCCCGGCCTCCAGGTGCCCGCTGGGCAGGTGCCACAGGCCGTCGCCGTACCCGGTGTTCGCCCGCCGCCCGAGCAGCAGCGCGCCGTCGCGGACGAACATCACGTGCACGTCGACGATCGCGGTGAACCGGGTCCGGCGCACCCGATGCGGCGCGGTCGCGGCGCGCCGGTCGAGGGCCTGCGCCCACTTGACGGCGACGGCGGCGACCTGGATCAGCTCGCCGCGCAGCAGGTCGGGGTCGTCCTCGGCGAACGCCTCCAGGACCTCCTCGCGCAGGATGTGCCGCCAGGTGACCCCGCCCACGCGCTTGGCCTCGTCGAGGTCGCGCTTGGCGCGGTCGGCGGCGGCCGTGCCCTCGGGGCCGGTGCCGTCGGGGTGCTCCTGTATCCCCCACATGGCGTCCTGCGCGGCCCGTTCGGCGGCGACGTCGGCGAGCACCCTCCTCAAGGATCCCGGCACGCCGGAGTCTCCGTCGGCCCTCACGCCCCACACCCTCTCCTCGCGCGTGCCCGCCGCCCGGTCCCCGGCGCGTCCGCCGTACGGTCGCGGCGGTGGAACGGCGTTCGGCGGTGACGCCTCCGCGGACGACCCGTCGCGGAGGCGTCACCGCGGACGACTAGTGCCGGATCCGGGCGTCGCCGATGTCGACCGGGAGGGCGGGCCTGCCGTCCACCGGCGGTGTCGGGCCTCCCTCGACGGGCTGGATGCCACCGGCCGCGATGCGGTCCAGGGCGGCGAGCCCGGCGGCGTCGACCGTCCCGAAGACCGTGTAGTTGGCCGCCAGCCCGGAGTCGCCGTAGACCAGGAAGAACTGGCTGCCGTTGGTGTCCGGCCCGGCGTTGGCCATGGCCAGCACTCCGCGCGCGTACGTCCTGCGCTGCCCGGTGGAGTCACCCGGCCACGGCGGCAGATCGGTGGGCAGCTCGTCCTTGTACCGGTAGCCCGGTCCGCCCTCGCCGGTGAAGTCGGGATCACCGCACTGCAGCACCTTCAGCCGGTCATAGGCGGTCAGCCGGTGGCACGAGGTGGCGTCGTAGAACCTGTGCCGGATCAGGTGCACGAAGCTCTGCACCGTACAGGGGGCCTTGGCCGCGTCGAGGGTGAGCCCGATGTCGCCGTGGTTGGTCTTGAGGACCGCGGAGACGGAGCGGGTGGGGGTGCGATGCGGGTCCGCCGGCAGCGGCACCTTGCGCGCGGCCGGCTCGTCCGGGGTCGGGGTGTACTGACACGGACCATTCGTCGGCCTCGGCGGCCTGCCCCCGGCCTCGGCCGCCGAAGCGGGCATCACTCCCGATGTGACCAGCGAGCCCGCCGCCGCCATGACCATCGCGGCGCGTGCCGCGCGTCGCGGCAACGCTCTGTCGAACATGGTGTCCTCCCGGGAGATGATCGACGACCTCCTGAGGTCTAATCGATCTGACCGAGGACGTCAAGGACCTGGCTCGGCGCACCGGCGGGATGTGAGAAGACCGGCCGCGGTGGAAGATCACGGGCCTGGTCTCCTCCCCGCGGCCGAAGCCCGGGGTCTCCACGCTCAAGGAGTTTCGATGAGAATCACGCTGGTCCTCGGGGACATCACCACCCAGAACGTCGACGCCGTCGTCAACGCCGCCAACTCCTCGCTCCTCGGGGGCGGCGGGGTCGACGGGGCGATCCACCGGCGCGGCGGCCCGGCGATCCTCGCCGAGTGCCGCGAGCTGCGCGCCTCCCGCTACGTCAACGGGCTGCCGACCGGCATGGCGGTGGCCACCACCGCGGGCGAGCTGCCGGCCCGCTGGGTCATCCACACCGTCGGCCCCGTCTTCTCCGCCGGCGAGGACCGTTCGGAGCTGCTCGCCTCCTGCTACCGCGAGTCGCTGCGGGTCGCCGACGAGCTCGGCGCGGCCAGTGTCGCCTTCCCCGCGGTGTCGGCGGGGGTGTACGGCTGGCCGATGGACGACGCCGCCCGCATCGCGGTCGGCACCGTGAGCGCCACGGCCACTCGGGTGTCGGAAGCGCGGTTCGTCCTGTTCACCGCGGACGCCCACGCCGCCTTCGACCGGGCACTCAGCCTGCTGGACCGGCCGTAGTCCCGTGCCCGGCCGGCCGGACCCGCCGTGGTTCCGTGTCCGCTGAGCCGTACGGCGTGCCGGGGCGGCGGCGTGCCGGGGCGGTGGGGCGCTGAGGCGGTGGAGCGCTGAGGCGGTGCGCCCGTCAATCCGGTGGCCCGGCCGCGGCCGTGCGTGACATGGTGAGCCGGTGTCCGGAATGAGCAGACTCCCCCGTTCGGTCGCCGAGGCCGTGACCGCCGAGCGGAACGGCGTGGCGCTCCGCCACCTGTTCTTCTGGGGGCACCGGCCGCCACGCGGCGGAGGCGTCGGCCCGGGGTGCCTCAGCCAGTGGTGGGAGGCCCCCTTCACGGTGGACGGGCACGTCTTCCGCTCCGCGGAGCACTACATGATGGCCCGCAAGGCGTGGTTGTTCGGCGACGACGAGACCGCCGAACGAATCCTCGGCGCCCGGCATCCCGGTGAGGTCAAGCGGCTCGGCCGCGAGGTCCGGGGCTTCGACGAGGCCGTCTGGCGCGAGCATCGCTACGGGATCGTGGTGCGCGGCGGTGTCGCGAAGTTCGGCGCGCACCCGGAGCTGAGGGGGTTCCTGCTGGGTACCCGCGGCCGGGTCCTGGTCGAGGCCAGCCCGGTGGACCGGGTCTGGGGCATCGGGCTCGCGGCGGACGACGCGCGCGCCGCCTCCCCCACCGCCTGGCGGGGGTCCAACCTCCTCGGCTTCGCCCTCATGGACGCCCGCGACGCCCTGGCGGACGGCGACCCGGGGGAGCCGGGGACGACCCTCCCCGGGGCGGGGTGAGCCGGGACCGGCGTCATCGAGGGGACAGAAAGGTGCATTTCAGGCTAAAAGGACAATAACCCTAGAAGGCAAAATAAGGAACAATTCAAAAATAAGGCCAGCTTGGTGATGCAAGCCGACACTGATTAACAAAAAGGAGCTTGGGGGGCAGTCCTCAGATTTCTCCTTTTTGATAACTAATTGGTGGAAAGTCGTAAGGCGCGCCTGATCGGCTGTACGGGATCTCCAACCCGTACGACCCCAAGGAACACGCGTGCGACTCCTCCCCCGAAGGCTCCCCATCGTGGCGGGCCTGGCCCTGACCGCGCTCGTCACGACCCAGCCGGGCATCGCCCAGGCCCGGCCGCCGCACGAGCGGCCCGTGGACGTGCAACTGCTGTCCATCACCGACCTGCACGGCTATCTGCGCCCGCACGACGACGCGGCCAACGGCACCGTCAAGGACGCCGAGGGCAGGACGATCGTGGTCGGCGGCGCTCCCTACATCGCCACCCACCTGAAGCGGCTCCGGGCCGGCCACAAGAACTCGATCACCTTCTCCACCGGCGACAACTTCAGCGGCTGGCCGACCGAGGTCGCCTACCACGCCGACGAGCCGACCATCGAGTTCCTCAACCGCGTCGGCGTGGAGTTCAGCGCCGTCGGCAACCACGAGCTCGACCTGTCGCCGTCGTTCCTGCGCGACCACATGGGCAAGGGCCGCTGCTTCGGCGAGGTCGACGTGGACAGCTGCTTCACCGACTCGACCGGCCGGCGCTTCCACGGCGCGGACTTCCCGTTCTCCTCGGCGAACATCACCGCCAAGGGGTCGGACAAGCCGCTGCTCGCGCCGTACGTCATCCGGTGGGTGAAGCCGGAACGCGGGCCGAAGATCCCGGTGGGCTTCATCAACCTGACGACCCCCACCACGGTGGGCGGCTCGACCTCCTACCAGCCGACTCTGGACAACCTCTCGCTGGTGGAGACCGCCAACCGCTACGCCGCCGAGCTGAAGCGCCGGGGCGTGGAGGCGATCGTGGCCAACGTGCACGAGGGCGGCACCGCGGGCGACGTCTACGACCGGTGCAACGCCAACCCCACGGGCCCGGTGTTCGACTTCGCCCGGCAGGTCACCCCGGACATCGACGCGATCGTCACCGGCCACTGGCACGCCCTGTTCAACTGCTCGGTGCCGGACCCGGCGGGCGACCCGCGCCCGGTGGTCGAGGCGGCCAACCACGGCAGGCTGATCAACGAGATCAACCTGCGGATCGACCCGGCCACCCGGGACGTGATCCGCTCGGCGACCACCTCGGTCAACCACCCGGTCACCCGTGACGTGCCCGCCGACCCCGAGATGGTCACGCTCGTCGACCACTGGGTGAACCGGGGCGGGCAGACCTACGCCCGGCCGGTCGGCACGATCACCGGGGACCTCACGCGGACCCGCGACGCCGACGGCGAGAGCACGCTCGGCAACTTCGCCGCCGACGCCGAGTACGCCGACTCCCGGCGCACCCCGGGCGGGAACGCCGACCTCGCGATGGTCGCCGTCGCCCCGGTCAAGGGCTCGGTGGCGCTCCGCGGCGACCTGCGGTACGCCAGGGGGACCAACCCGGCCGACGCCGACGGCACGGTGCTGTTCGGTGAGGCGTGGTCGGCCTTCGGCTACGCCAACCCGGTGGTCACCGTCTCCGTCACCGGCGCGGCGATCGAGCAGGCACTGGAGCAGCAGTGGCAGACCCAGGCGAACGGCTCGGTGCGTTTCGCCCCGCTGGCCGTCTCCGGCAACGTCCGCTACTCCTACGACGCCACCCGGCCGGTCGGCGACCGGGTGAACCCCGCCGACGTCCTGATCGACGGCAGGCCCCTGGAGACCGGGCGCACCTACCGGCTCGCCGCCCTGGCCTACACCCTGATCGGTGATGACGGCTACACCGCGTTCGCCGGGTTCACCGACGCCGTGCGCGGCAGCCGCGACTACGAGGCGTTCCGCGCCCACTTCGCCCAGGGCCCCGTGACGCCCCCGGCCCTCGACCGGGCCACCGCGCTGCGCTGACCCCCGGCCGACCGTACGGCCCGCGCGGCGGTCGTCGCCGCGCGGGCCGTACGCCGGAAGGCCACGTGGGCCGTACCGTCCTCGTGGCCCTCGAAGGCCACTCGCCGTAAGCGGCTCCCGGCGGGGTGCGAGCCGTACTGTACCGATCATTCCAAAAGTGCTACGGTGACCGCATGGCACGGCCGAGGACGTTCGACGAGGACCGGGCCCTGGACGCGGCGATGCACGCCTTCTGGGAGAAGGGCTACGAGGCCACCTCGACCCAGGACCTGTGCGACGCCACCGGACTGGGCCGCAGCAGCATCTACAACGCCTTCGCCAGCAAGCACGACCTGTTCAAGCGCGCGCTGGCCCGCTACATCGAGACCATGAACGCCGCCCAGTTCGCCGTCCTGGAGGACGAGGGCAGGCCCGGCGCGGAGCGGATCCGCACCCTGTTCGCCATGGTGATCGGCGACGACCCGGACGACCGGCGCGGCTGCCTGGCCGTCAACACGGTCGTGGAGCTCGCCGACCGGGACCCGGAGGCGGCCGGGATGCTGGAAAGCGACACCGCGCGCCGGCTGGCCGTCATGCGCGCGGCGCTGGAGGCGGGGCAGCGCGAGGGCGGCATCACCTCCTCCCGCGACGCGGGCTCCCTGGCCCGCTTCGTCAACGCGGTGATCGCGGGGCTGCGGGTCTCGGGTCAGGGAGGCGCCGACCGCGCCACGCTGGAGGCCATCGTGGCGACGGCGATGGACGCGCTCACCCGCGAACCCGCGCCTTCCGACCCCGGGCCGGCCGGACCGCCCGAGCCCTCCACCCCGGGTCGCTGACCACCGGCCCACCGGCGACCTACTTTCCGAGGCCGTGAGTTGAGGACGGCTTCGGGAACGCCTGGCCGTACGAACCGGACGCCGGGGTAGGGAACCGGCAGGCCGCACGCCGCGGCGCCCGCGCCGTCCCACCGGCCGCCGCGGGCGTCCCGTCGGCCCGCCGGAGGACCCCACACGGAAGGTGAGGACCAGCAGTGGCCCACGCATGCAGGAACGGCCTGATCGCCGGCGCCGTGAGAGCGCGACCCGAGAGGGCGGCCTACATCGGTGATCTTGGCGGGACGGGCGTGGCCTGCAGATAGGTCAGGACCGCCATGACGCGCCGGTTGTGGTCGTCGGACGGAGGAAGGCCGAGCTTGGCGAAGATGTTGTTCGTGTGCTTGCCGACCGCCTTGTCGGTGACGTGGAAGCGGGCGGCGATGGCCAGGTTGGACATGCCCTCCGCCATGAGCGTCAGCACCTCACGCTCCCGGGCCGTCAGCGCGGCCAGCGGTTCGTCCCTGTCGCGGCGGGTCAGCAACTGGGAGACGACCTCCGGGTCCATCGCGGTGCCGCCGGCGGCGACCTGACGTACCGCGTCGACGAACCGGTCGACGTCGCCCACCCGGTCCTTCAGCAGGTACCCGACCCCGCCGGAGCGGTCGGACAGCAGCTCCCTGGCGTACAGCTGTTCCACGTACTGCGACAGGATCAGCACGGGCAGTCCCGGAACCCGGGCGCGTGCCTCCAGCGCGGCGCGCAGGCCCTCGTCGGTGAAGCCGGGCGGCAGCCGTACGTCGATCACGGACACGTCGGGGCGGTGCCGGACCAGCGCCGCCAGCAGCATGGGCCCGTTGTCCACCGCCTCCACGACGGTGAAGCCGTTCGCCGACAGCAGGCGGATCAGCCCGTCCCTCAGGAGGGCGAGATCTTCGGCTATGACAACGCGCACGGGACCTCCATGGTCAGTTCGGTCGGACCGCCGGGAGGGCTGCTGACGGTGAGCGAGCCGTCGAAGGCGGACAGGCGGCCCTCGATGCCGCGCACGCCGGTGCCCCCGTCGCGGCGGACCGGGCCGTGGCCGTCGTCGCCCACGGTCAGACGGAGTACGCCGGCGGTGTGCCGCAGTCGCACCCACGCGCGTGAGGCGCCGCTGTGCTTGGCCACGTTGGCCAGTGCCTCGGCTGCGGCGAAGTACACGGCGGACTCCACAGGCGGCTGTGGGCGGCCGGGCAGGTCGATGTCGACCTCGACCGGCATCGGGCAGAGCAGCGCGGACGCCTCGATGGCGCCGGCCAGGCCGCGGTCGGTCAGCACGGGCGGATGGATGCCGCGCACGAGGTCGCGCAGGTCGGTCAGAGCCTGACCGGCGATCTCCCGCGCCTCGTCGATCATCCGCAGCATCTCGTCCGGGTCGCGGGAGCCGCGGGCCAGTCCCAGGTGCATGCGGACGGCGATCAGCTTGGCCTGCGCGCCGTCGTGCAGGTCGCGTTCGATGCGGCGTAGCTCGGCCGCGCGCGCGTCGACCACCGCGGCCCGTGACGCGGTCAGCTCCCGAATCCGCGCGTCCGGTGTGGGCCCCGCGTCCAGCAGCCGCCGCGCCAGCCGTGCCTGGCCGGTACGGAACAGCGGGACGGCCATGAGGACGACCACGGCGATGGCCACGGTGGACAAGCTGAGAGCGAACGTGTTCAGCACGCTTGTCTCGGCCGGCTGCAGCCGGAGGAAGACGTAGTCCAGGGCGGACAGCATCACCCACACCACCGCCACGGGGGCGGGGCCCGTGACGCCGTGCACGGCCAGCCAGGCCAGCTCGCGCCGCGTGCCGGGGTCGCGCAGCGCGGACGCCGGACCGGCCCGCCGCCTCCCGCCGGTCTCGCGCGAGTGGCCGGGATCGCCGGCTCCGGCACCGTCCACGGCGCTGTCCAGGCCGAGCACCTGACCCGCCCAGCGGCGCTGGAACCCGGCCAGGTGGCGGACGGCCACGAGCACGCGGGCGAGCGACGCCGACCCGAGACCGGCCACCGGCACCAGGGCGGCGCTCGCCGACACCAGGATGAGCAGCGTCAGCGCAGCCAGGCCGGTGACAGCGTTCAACGCCAGGCCGGTCACCCCGTTCAGCGCGTACGCCGCCAGACCGGTGACCGCCTTCCGTGCCGGCCCGCCGCGCGAGGGTCGTGTCCCCATCACAGATGCAGTCTGCCCTGCCATGAGGAGAAAGGCGGTGGGTCCAGACCTACCCCCGGGGTGGCGTTTTCCCACCCCGGCCGGTGGGACCGCACCCATGGAGGCCGAGGCCACGGATCACGAGGCTGGTCGGGCGTGATCAGACAGACGAATGAGGGTGAGACGTGATCGAAGTGAGGGGACTGACCATGCGGTACGGTCGCACGCTCGCCGTGGACGATCTGACCTTCACGGTGAAACCGGGCCTGGTCACCGGATTCCTGGGCCCGAACGGCGCCGGCAAGTCCACGACCATGCGAGCGGCACTCGGGCTGGAGATCCCCGCCGCGGGCGCGGCGCTGGTGGAGGGGCGCCCCTACGCGTCGCTGCGCCGGCCCATGCACACGATGGGTGCGCTGCTCGATGCCGGGGCGGTGCACGGCGGCCGCACGGCCCGCGCCCATCTCGGCTGCCTGGCACGCAGCAACGGCATCGGCCCCCGGCGGGTGGCCGAGGTCCTCGACCAGGTCGGTCTGGAGGATGTCGCGGACCGGCGGATCGGCGGGTTCTCCCTCGGCATGAAGCAGCGGCTGGGCATCGCGGCAGCGCTCCTGGGCGACCCGGCGGTGCTGATGTTCGACGAGCCGCTGAACGGGCTGGACCCGGAGGGCATCCGCTGGATCCGCGACCTGCTGCGCTCGCTCGCGGCCCAGGGCCGCACCGTCCTGCTGTCCAGCCATCTGATGAACGAGCTGGCGCTCACCGCAGACCACGTCGTCGTCATCGGACGCGGCCGGCTGATCGCCGACACGACCACGGACGCGCTCGCCGCACGTTTCCAGCGCGACGTGCTCGTGCGCGCGACGCACCCGGAACGGCTGGCGCAGATCCTGCGCGCGCACGGCGCGACCGTCACCGCCGAGCACGCGGACCCGCCGACGCACGACAGGCCCGGGACCGGCGGCCTGTCCGTACGGGGCCTGGACGCCGCCGGGATCGGCGATCTGGCGCTGCGGGCCGGAATCGCGCTACGGGAGCTGACACCACGCAGCGCCTCGCTGGAGGAGGCATTCATGGAGCTCACCGAGGACAGCGTCGAGTACGGCGCCCGCCCCGTCACCGCGGAGGTGGCCCGATGATGGACCGGATGGCGGATGCCGTCGCCTCAGAGTGGTACAAGTTCCGCTCGCTGCGCTCGAACGCCTATCTGCTGGCCGCCTCCCTGCTCGCCGTGCTGGCCTGCGCGGGGGTGGCGTACCTGATGGGCCGGGGGTTCGACCACCAGACGGCGGAGGAGCGGTTGCGCTTCACCGGCAACGGGAACGGGCTGGGAACCGGACTGCCTCTGGCCTACTTCGTGTTCGGCACGCTGGGCGCGCTCACGATCACCTCCGAGTACGCCACCGGGATGATCCGTACGAGCCTGGTGGCGGTGCCGCGGCGGCAGCTGTTCCTGTTCGCCAAGATCCCTGGCCTGGCCGCCGTCACCTTGGTCGCCGGTCAGCTGCTGGCATTCGCCATGCACCTGGCCGCCCAGGCCGTGCTCGGCGAGCGCGCCGGTCAGTTGCTGATCGACGGGCAGACCCTGGGCACCCCGCTCTCCGACCCGGGAGTGCTCGCCTCGGTGGTGGTCGCCGGGCTGTCCATGGCGGCTGCGACGCTGATCGGGCTGGGGGTGGGCGCGGCGCTCCGCTCCACTCCCGGGAGTCTGGTCGCGCTCGTCATGATCTTCCTGGTGCTCCCGGTCGTCGCTCAGGCCCTGCCGTCGCCGCTGCGGGCGCAGGCCGGCTCGTACATGATCGATAATCTGCCGACCCAGATCGCCGGGGTGGGCGGCGGCCTGCTGTCCCCGCCGGCGGCGGCCGCGCTGCTCGTCGCCTACCTCGCCGCCGCGCTGACGGCGGGCGCGGCGGTCACCGCGCGGAAGGGACGCAAGGGCGGGGTCATGGTCGTCGGCGCCGCCGCAACGCTCCTGGCCGGCCTGGTGGCGGTGCCCGTTTCCGGCGACTCGGCGGATACCGGGCCGTCCTCGCCGGCCTGGCGGCCGTGCGAGGACAAGGACGCCCCCCGGGACATGCGGTGCGCCTCTGTCCAGGTGCCCCTCGACTGGAAGAAGCCCGCAGGGCGGAAGATCACCATCCCGCTCGGCCTTCTGCCCGCCTCCGGCAGCGAACGCCGGATCGGCACGGTCTTCTCCATCCCCGGTGGCCCCGGAGCGTCGGGCATCGACGACCTGAAGCAGTTCCACGGGAAGTTCGCGCAGTTGCGTGACCGCTTCGACGTGATCAGCTTTGCCCCGCGCAACACCGTCAAGCCCGGCGGCGTGCTGCCGTACGCGTGCCTCGCCACCGGCCCGTGGATCACCCTGCCGGACGACCGTGCCGAGTACGCCGCGCTCGCGCGGACGAACCGCGAACACGCACAACGGTGCCGCGCCGCCGATCCGGAGTTCTTCGACCACATGGACTCGGCCTCCGTCGCACGGGACATCGAGGCGGTCCGCGTCGCCCTGGGCGAAGAACGGCTGAGCTTCCTCGCCAACTCCTACGGCGGACATCCCGCGGCCGCCTACGCTCGCCTGTTCCCCTCCCGCATCCGCGCCATGGTCATGGACGGCACCACCGGTCACGTCGAGGACACCGCCGCCGAAGAGCCCCGCATGTACGAGCGGGCTGAGCGGCAGATGGAGCGGTTCGCCGCCTGGTGCCGTTCGGCCACGGCCTGCGCCCTGCGCGGCCAGGACGTCGGCGAGGTGTGGCGCCGGCTGGTGACCGCCGCGGACCGCTCACCGGTGCCGGTGAAAAACGATCCGTCCGGGGCCGCTTACACCGGGCTCGACCTGAAGGTCGCCGCAGCCCCCAGTTTCACCTCACCGGGTCAGGAGCCCGAGGTCCCGCGCTGGGTCCAGTTGGCCGACGCGATCAAGAAGGCCGCCGACGGCGACGCCTCGGGGTTCGCCGACTA
This sequence comes from Streptosporangium sandarakinum, assembly GCF_050942225.1. NCBI lineage: Bacteria > Bacillati > Actinomycetota > Actinomycetes > Streptosporangiales > Streptosporangiaceae > Streptosporangium > Streptosporangium sandarakinum. The sequence continues at coordinate 2,234,450 of NZ_CP192034.1, read as the reverse complement.
CGTCAGACAGGCCTCGGCCAGCCCCAAAGTCCCCTCGCTCATCGGGCAGAACATGACGCACTGCCTGGACGGCGCGGGGTACGGGAGCTACGCCGCCTACCGCAGGGCGCTCGGGAGGGCGCAGGAGCTGTCGCCGAACTTCGCGGGACAGCGGGCGTGGTGGCCGCTGGCCTGCGTCGGCTGGCCCGCGCCCGTCACCAACCCGCCGGCGCCGCTGCCCGCCCGTGGGCTGGCGCCGTTTCTGGGGGTCGGCAGCTGGACGGATCACGATGAGGTCGCGAGCATCATCCGCCATGTGCCGGGCTCGTCGAGCATCCGGTACGAGGGACACGGCCACATGCTCTACCTCTACGGTAAGGGCGGCTGCGTCACCGCCCACGTCAACCGCTACCTGACGAGCCTGAGACTCCCGCCTCCGGGCACCACCTGCCAGGCCACCGGGTGACCACCGACCGCGCGACCCCGTTTCCACGTCCACATCTTTCCCATCTGGTCGCTCATCGGCCTGGTCGCCGGCGTGGCCCTGGGCTTCGGCCACCCCACCGCCCTCACCCGCCTGCCGCCCTACGGCGGCTGTCCGCCCGGACATCGCGGCGACGACACCCACCACGGCGCCCACCATGCGATGGGGCACGCCATGGCGCGACCATCTCGACCGGCACCGTACAGGCCGGCGACCAGCCGGATCAGAACGGCCAGTGGCGGTAAGCCGCGCCCCGACGCTCGCCAACGCCACTGGACGGTCGGTTACCGCTCATCCCCCGGATCCCTCTTGAAGCCGGCAAAGGCCCGGCCGTGTCTTCGGAAGCCGTCAGAGGGGGGCGCGGCCGAATCTAGTTCAGCATCTTATAGTTAGATGCAGTACTATCTGGGCTGGAATCAACTTAAAGGAGCAACCATTGCGTACTCTTCTCCGCGGCGTCCGTCTCTTCGACGGCGAGCGCACTCTGCCCGGCGCGGACATCCTCATCATTGATGACCGGGTCGCGGAGCCCGACGGGCGACCTGCGGACGTGGAGATCGACGGCGCCGGCAAGACTCTGCTGCCGGGCCTGATCGACGCGCACACCCACGTCTCGGACGGCATGCTCGCCCAGGCGCTGACCTTCGGGGTGACCACCGAGCTCGACATGTTCTGCCTGCCCGGCAACCTGGCCCGTCAGCGCCGGCTGGCTGCCGAACGCGACGACGTGGCCGACCTGCGCAGTGCGGGGGTTCTCGCCACCGCGCCGAACGGGCACCCCAGCCAGATCATGGCCGCCGAGGCCGATTCGCTGGCATGGCTGGGCGACGCGGTCGGGCCCTTCGACACGATCGCCGAGGCCGGGCAGGCCAAGGCGTTCGTGGAGGCGCGGCTGTCCGAAGGCATCGACTACCTGAAGATCGTGATCGACGACGGCTGCACCGCCGGGCTGGACCTGCCGGTCATGGACCCGGAGGTCGTGGCGGCTCTGGTCGAGGCCGGCCACGCGGCCGGGCTGAAGACCATCGCGCACGTCGCGACGGCGCACGACACGCTCGTCGCGCTGGATGCGGGCATCGACGGCCTGGCGCATGTCTTCCACCACAGCGAGCCGGGCGACCCGTCCGTGGAGGACCTGGCCGCCCGCATCGCGGCGCACGGAGCCTTCGTGATCACCACGCTCGCCTACATCGAGGCGATCGCGCAGGACCCGGCCGGGGTGGAGCTGGTGCGCGACGAGCGGATCGCCGCCCGCCTGTCCGATCGGGACAAGGCCATCATCGACCGGGACTACTCGGCGGTGCCCGTTCACCCGGAAGGCCCCGCCACCGCCCGCCGGGCCACCCGGGCCCTGCACGAGGCCGGGGTGGCGCTGCTGGCCGGTACGGACGCCAACTTCTTCGCCCCGGTGCACGGAGTCGCCATGCACCGGGAGCTGCTCATGCTCACTGAGGCGGGCCTGAGCCCCGAAGCCGCTCTGGCCGCCGCCACCAGCGTTCCCGCCGAGCACTTCGGACTGACCGACCGCGGCCGCATCGCGCCCGGTTCGCGTGCCGACCTGCTGCTGGTGGACGGCGACCCGACCAGCGACATCACCGCCACCCGCGCCATCGCCGAGGTCTGGCGACGCGGCGTCCGCCAGACCCGCTGAGGAGCACGACCCATGTTCATGAAGATTTTCCGGGGCGCGGTGGCGCTGCAGACCGTCGCGCTCCTCGTCCAGGCCGTCACCGCCGGACTGTTGTTGTCCTCCCCCGATGGCCGGGCGCTGCACAGCGCAACCGCCCTGGTCCTCCTGCTGACCACGGTGGCCCAGCTGGTGGCCGCGATCCTGGTGTGGCGTCCGGGCCGGGGCCCGGCACGTTTCGCCGTTTCCGGCGCGATCCAGCTCGTACTGGTACTCACGCAGATGGCGCTGGGTTTCGCCCACGTCAAATCGCTGCACGTGCCGCTCGGGGTGGCGATGTTCGGCTTCAGCATGCTTCTGCTCGGCCAGGTGACGCCGTTCGGCGGACGGCGGCAGGCGGCGGCGGCATGACGATGAGCAGGAGGCAGGCGCTAAGCCTGCTGGGCTTGGGGGCCGCGCTCGTCGCGGCCCCCGGCTGCTCGCTGATCCCCGGCCGTGCCGCACAACCCCGGCTGCTGACCAGTACCGCGGCGCTGCCCGGGCCGTTCACCGTACCGCTGCCGATCCCCAAGGTCGCCGAGCCCATCAGGCCGGGGCACTACGAGTTCGAGCAACGCGAGACTCGGATGGAGATCCTGACGGGCCTGAGCACACCGGTGTGGACGTACGGCGGGCAGTTCCCCGGGCCGACGGTGCGGGCGCGCAGCGGGGAGGCGACGACGGTGCGGGTGATCAACCGGCTGGGCGTGCCGACCGTGCTGCATCTGCACGGCGGGCACACCCCACCCGAACACGATGGCTTCCCGACCGACCTGGTGCAGCCCGGTACCGCCCGCGACTACCGGTTTCCCCTGCGGCAGCGGGCCGCCACCCTGTGGTACCACGACCACCGCATGGACCGGACGGGCCTCCAGGTCTGGCGCGGCCTGGCCGGCTTCTTCCTGGTGGAGGACGCCGAAGAAGCGGCGTTGCCGCTTCCCGAGGGAGACCGCGACATCCCGCTGATGATCTGTGACCGTTCCTTCGCGGAGGACGGCTCCATGCCTTACCCGGCCCACCCCGACAGGATGGGGGTGCTTGAGGCCTGCATGGGCGGCGTACTCGGCGACGTCATCCTGGTCAACGGCGCGCCGTGGCCGGAACTGAAGGTGGCCGGAGCCCGCTACCGGCTGCGTCTGCTGAACGCCTCCAACGCCCGGGCCTACGAGCTGTCCCTGTCGAACAACGCGCGGATCGTCCAGATCGGCAGCGACGGCGGTCTGCTCACCGCGCCACGGCCGGTCGACAAGATCCGGCTGGCCCCCTCGGAGCGCGCCGATGTCGTGGTCGACTTCTCCGGCCACCGCCCGGGCGATCACATCGAGCTGCGCAACCTGGCCGGAGAAGGCCGCCAGGCCCAGATCATGCGCTTCACCGTAGACCGCGACGAGCCCGACGACAGCAGAGTTCCCGCGACACTGTCCCGCATCGAGCGCCTGGACCCCAGGCAGGCGGCGGTGACCCGGGAGTTCCGGTTCACCAGCGGCAAAACCCATCACGGCACCGGCTGGCTGATCAACGGCAAACCCTTCGACCCCAACCGGATCGACGCCCGCCCCCGGCTGGGGGACATCGAGATCTGGCGCATCTCCAGCGACGTGACCCATCCCTTCCACCTGCACCTGGTCCCCTTCCAGGTACTCAGTGTGGGCGGCGAGCCTGTCACCGCGACGCCCGAGTGGAAGGACACCGTCGAGGTCCGCGACAACCAGGTAGTCGAGATCATCACCAGGTTCACCGGATACCGGGGCCGCTACGTGCTGCACTGCCACAACCTCGAACACGAGGACATGGTCATGATGGCCACCTTCGAGGTCGTCTGAAGCGCTCAGCCCCAGGACCCCGGCAGGCCGCGGCCCGCGAAGCACATGAGTCCACCGTCCGATGGCACCGCGCCGAGATGCGACCGCAGGAGTCCCGCCACCTTCCGCGGTCGCACAGGAGAGATGCCCGGGTGCGACTCCGGTCGCACGCGATGACGACCCGGGATGGATGTGGCATCGCGTGCCCCGCCCCGAAGGCGGTCGGCACCCGCGTGGCGCAGTGGACCGACCCACGCCGCCCCGAGAGCTTCACGGCATCGCCTTCTCCTGCTCGATGGGGTCGTTGCCGGCGGTGACGTCCTGGTCGCCGAAGCCGATCCGCCTGCAGAACATCAGCGCCCGCTCGGCCCCGTCACCGCCTTCGCGGCGCCCGGACCGATGGCGATCTACTCTCCGAGGCCGTGAGTTGAGGACGGCTTCGGGAACGCCTGGCCGTACGAACCGGACGCCGGGGTAGGGAACCGGCAGGCCGCACGCCGCGGCGCCCGCGCCGTCCCACCGGCCGCCGCGGGCGTCCCGTCGGCCCGCCGGAGGACCCCACACGGAAGGTGAGGACCAGCAGTGGCCCACGCATGCAGGAACGGCCTGATCGCCGGCGCCGCCGGAACCGTGACCCTCAACGCCCTGACCTACCTCGACATGGCCGTCCGCGGCCGGGGGCCGAGTTCCACGCCCGAGCAGGCCGCGGGGATCCTCGCCGGCAAGACCGGCCTCGACCTGGGCGAGGAGGAGACCGCCGAGCACCGCAAGGAGGGCATCGGCCCGCTGCTCGGCATGGCGGCCGGCCTCGGAGTGGGGGTGGCCTACGGGCTGTTCCGGCGGGCCGTGCCCCGTCTCCCCCGGCCGCTGGCCGTGCTCGCCGTGGGCGCGGCGGTGATGGTCGCGGGCAACGCGCCGATGGTGACGCTGGGGCTCACCGACCCTCGCGAGTGGGGGACGGAGGGCTGGCTGTCGGACCTGGTCCCGCATCTGGGCTACAGCCTCGCCACCGTGGCGGCCTATGAGGCGATCAGCCGCTGACCGGCGCCCGGCCGGACCGTTCCGGCCCCGCCCGGGCCGGAACGCCCGGATCACCCCGACCGGGCTTGATCGCCGGGTCAGGATGTCCAGGCCACCGCGTTCGGGCCGGTGTGGTTCAGGCCGGGGCCATGAAGGTGCCCGGGCTGCCGTCGGTGGCCCGCCACTCCGGGCCGCGCTCCCGGCTCGCCCCGGCCAGTGCCTCGCGGACCCCTTCGGCGTCCTTGTCCGTGGCGTAGACGGGAGTGCCGGGCTGCTGGCGCCAGGAGTCGTCCAGGCCGCCGGCGTCGACCGGGTCGAAGCCGAGCTGGTCGATCAGGTCCATGACGACCCTTTTCGCGGCCTCGTCGTCGCCTGCGACCGGCAGGGCCACGCGCCCCGGGGCCCCGGCGGGACGGCCGTGCTCGGCGAGGTGCCGGGCGTAGATGTTGTTGAACGCCTTGACCACCGGACGGCCGAGGCGCTTTTCCACCCAGCGGCTCTCCGGCAGGCCGGACTCGATCTCCTTGATGCGGCCGTCACGCTGCCGGGGGTAGTAGTTGCCGGTGTCGACGACGACCACGTCGTCCGGCACCCCGTCGAAGAGGCCGGAAGGCAGCTCGGGCACCCGGCACTCCGGGATCGTGATCACGACGAGGTCGGCCCCGCGCGGCGCCTCCTCGACGGTCACCGCCTTCGCCCCGGTCTCCGAGGCCAGGTCGGCGAGGGTCTGCGGGCCGCGCGAGTTGGCCACCGTCACCTCGTGACCGAGGTCCGTCAGCCGCCGGGTGAGGGCGCCGCCGATGTTTCCGGCGCCGATGATGCCGATCCTCATGGTCGCTCCAGGGATTCTCCGGGAATGCGGCGTGGCCGTCCGCTCCGGGCCCCGGGACGAGCGGGCCGGCGCGGCCCCGGACGGGCCGTGGAGGCGGGCGCCACCGGAAAACCGATCGTACGCGAAATGGCCGCCGTCGCGCGTTCCGCGCCACGCAAAGGAATTCCCCTCCGGATTCCGGAGCGATTAACGGTGATTCGAGGCAAGACGGCGCGGACCGGAATTCCGGAACGCGTGCGGCGGGCGGGTGCCCGCCGCACGCCGGACGCGGATCAGCAGCAGGGACGCCTGCCGCCGTCGGCCTTCGCGCCGGTCCAGACGCCGTCGCCGCCACATCCGGACACGCAGCTGCCCTTGACGGGCGTCGCGTGCGCGGTCGCCTTACGGCCGAGAAGGGAGATGATCCGGTCGGTGACGCCGTTGACGAGCTTCATCTCAGAGACCTTTCGCCGGAACGGTCATTAATTTATCCATAGTCTTACTTGCATCAACTAAATACGTCAATGCGCTCATTGTGAATTATTTCCGGCGGTCTCTCCGAGCCGCCTCACCACGACGCCCTGTATCCGGGCGGCGGCGAAGAATCCCTCCTGGCGGGAGTCAACGCTGTGCCCAGGATTGTCCCCGAGCAGCACGAACCGGTCGCTCGGCACCGGCGTGCCCGCGGCCCCGGCCAGCGCCGGCCCGAGGCCGTCCGGCACCGGGTCGCCCGGCACGGCCGCCACCCGTTTGATCAGCAGCCGGCGGGCCGGCCGTCGCGGCCGGACGCCCTCGTACTCGGGCAGCACCACGACCACCTGCCCCGGCCGGACCCGCCCCGGCCGCACCGGCCTGGCCAGCACGCGGTCCCCGTCCGCGAAGGCCGGTTCCATGCTGGGCCCGCTGACCGTCGCCACCACGAGCCGCCGCGCCCACCGGAGCGCCGCAGCGGCGGCCACGGCCAGGGCCGCGGGGATCAACCACCACACGTCACACCACCGTCCTCGTCCCGTCCCGCCGGTCCCACATCGCACCGCCGTCCCCGTGCCGGACCGCCGACTCCACGTCACACCACCGTCCTGGACCGGTATCCCGACGCCTGCAGGGTGAACAGCCGCGCGTACTCACCGCCGGCGGCGACCAGCTCGTCATGGCTCCCCTCCTCCACGACCACGCCGCCGGACAGCACCACGATGCGGTCGGCGTCCCGGACCGCGCCCAGGCGGTGCGAGATCAGCAGGCTCGTGAGGCCGTTCCGGTACTCCTTGAGGCTCGTGTGCACCTCGTGCTCGGCGGCGGCGTCCAGCCCGGCGCTCGGCTCGTCGAGGATGACGAGGTCCCGGTCGGCGCGCATGAAGGCGCGGGCCAGCGCGACGCGCTGCCGCTGCCCGCCGGACAGGCCGACCCCGACCGCCTCCCTGTCCACGTCGCTGGTGAACCGGCGGCTCAGCAGGGTCCGGTAACCGTCCGGCAGCGCGGCGAGCGTCTCGTGCACCCCCGCCCGCCGCGCCGCCGCCTCGACGCGGTCCTGGTCGTGCAGCGCGTCCAGGTCGCCGACGCCGACGTTCTCGGCCGCGGTCAGCTCGTAGTCCATGTAGTCCTGGAACACGGCGCTGATCCGCCCGCGCAGCGCGTCCGGATCGGCCTCGCGGATGTCGACGCCGTCCCAGAGCACCGCGCCCCGGGTCGGGTCGTAGAAGCGGCACAGCAGCTTGACCAGCGTGGACTTTCCCGCGCCGTTGAGCCCCACCAGGGCGACGGCCCGGCCGTACGGGATCACCAGGTTCACCCCGCGCAGCACCCAGGGGTGGCCCTCGGAGTAGCGGAACCACACGTCCCGCAGTTCGATGCCCCGCCGCAGCGGCGGCAGCGCGGCCGGCCGTACGGCCACCGGCAGGTCCGGGACACCCCGCAGCACCGTGAGGTAGTGCCGGAAGAGCAGCAACGACTCGTGCGCCCTGGCGATGTCCTGCGCCACGCCGCCGAGCGCCGCCTGCACGCCCATGACGGCGGTGATGAACATCGCGACGTCACCGACGCTCAGCCGGCCGGCGCGCGCCGCCGCGACCGCCCACACCAGTCCCGGCACCAGCACCGCGACACCGACCAGGCCCAGGCCCGCCCGGACGGCGAACTCCCGGCGGTCCACCCGGCGCTGCGTCGCCTCGTGCGCCCGCCGTTCCGCCAGCATCCGGCCGCGCACGAACCCGCCCAGGCCGAGGAGGCGCACCTCCTTGGCGGCCCGTTCCGTCGCGAGCAGGTCGCGGTAGAAGATCTCCCGCCGCTCCGCCGGGGTGATCTCCCAGAACGCGGCCGCGCGGTGTTTGCCGAGCAGGAGCTCGGCGGCGAGCACCGGGACGCCGGACAGCAGCACGATCACCGCCATCAGCGGGCTCAGCGCGCTCACCAGGCCGAGCAGCCCGGAGATCGTGAGGGCGCTGCGCGAGACGCCGAGGAGTCCCTCGATCACCCGGTTCGGCCCGCGCCCGCCGGACTCGTCGGCGAGCTGCAGCCGGTCGAGGAAGGCCGGGTCCTCGAACGGTGCGAGACCGCGGATCCGCGCCACCGCGGTGAACAGCCGTTCCTTGGCGAGGGCGCCGATCTCCCGTTCCACCTCGGCGCGCAGGAACGTCCCGGCGGCGGTCAGCGCCATCGACCCGAGCACCGTGGCGCCCAGGGCCCCGGCGAGCAGCGCGGGCTCACCGAGGCTGGAGTCCCCGGTCAGGCCGTTGACGATCGCCCGGGTGAGCCACGCGGTGCCGACCGGCAGCGCCGCCGACACCAGGGTCACGACGACGTAGAGCGCCAGCCGCCCGGGAGCCGCCCGTACGGCGAGCCGCGCCGCCTCGACGATCCGGGCCGCCGTGCCGTCACCGGTCCGCGGCGGGGTCGCGGGCTCGCCGCCGGTCGGCGACGGGACGGTGAGACCGGCGGGACCGGCGGGACCGGACTCGCGCTCCTCCCCGGTCCCCGACGGGCCGGTCATGGCCTCGCCGCCGCCAGGCCCGGCTCGTATCCGCTGGCCCGGATGGTGTGGTCGGGGTTGAGGACGCAGAACGCCGGGGTCGCGTAGAGGTGGAAGGCGACCTGCACCGGACCGCGTTTCTCCTCCACCACGACCCGCGCCACCGGGTCGAGCCGTGACGTCATCTCCACCGCCAGCTCCGGCGTGCCGCGCACCACCGCGAGGACCTGCCGTGGGTCGGCCCTCCGCTCCGCCTCGGCGATGAACTGCGGCAGGCGGTCGTGGCAGACCTCGCAGTTCCAGTTGAAGAAGCCGACGTACACCTCGCCGGTGAGGTCCGCCCGCGTCAGCGGCTCGCCGTCGAGCGTGACCGTGGCGAAGTCACCGATCTCCACGCCGTCCGGCAGCATCGGCGGCACGCCCGCCTCGACCTCCGCCAGCCGGTCGGCCTGCTCCCTGACCTTGCGCAGCAGACCGACGGTGAGCAGCAGGTTGAGCAGCGAGACCACGGTGAGTACGGCGACGAGAGCGGTCATGGGTTCTCCTATCGCTTGTGTTCCGCGCCGGCCGGAACAGCGCGACGAGGTCGTCGATCACGGTCACCAGGACGCCCGCGACGAGCCCGGCCAGCCCGGCGACCGCCGCCTCGCCGAACTCCGGGCCCCGCCCGGCGGGAGAGGCGGCGGAGGTCGCCAGGCCCAGCAGCGCCACCGCGACGAGCAGCAGGTTGCGGACCACGTGGCCGGCGCCCAGCGGCGTCTCGGACCGGCCGAAGCACGAGCACGGTTCCCGGTTGCCCCGGGCGAGCGACATCGCGATGCCGGCGGTGAAGGCGGCCAGCAGCGCGGCGGCCACGCCGAACCCCGCCGTCCCCGTCGCCCGCGCCGGTACGGCCAGCAGCAGCACGATCACCACCTCGGCCGCCGCGAACGCCAGCGCCGCCGGCCGTACCAGGCCCGGGGGCAGCACCTCCATCCGGCGCAGCGACCGCACGAAGGCGCCGAACCGGCCGGGACCGCCCAGCTTCCCGGCGGCGGCGATGAGGAAGATGACACCGATCATGAATCGGCACCCGATGACCAGATGGACCACGGCTCCGCCTTCCGGAATGGGGGGAGGAAGACCGGCGGACGTATCAGCGGACATGTCAGCAGAGAAATGATGATCTTAACCGGACCATGACACGGTATGTCGATACACCGCATTCCGCCAGCCCCCTCCCGCACCGGCGTTCGTGCCCCGGGTGGAACCCGGAGAGCCGCGTGCCCGCCCTGTCCGGGTCACCGGGCGGACGACGGGCGGGGACCGCGGCACCGGCGGCTCCGGTCACCCGTCCGCCCGCCCGTCTGTCCGTTCGTCTGTTCGTCCGCCCGTCCGGGCAGGGCCCGCCGGGGCGGCCGACGCCGGTGGCTATGCTCGAAAACGCCACTGTCCGGCGTGCTGGAGGCGGGCGATGACGGAACGCAGGCCACTCGGTGTCAACTTCGAGACGTGGGTCGACCGGCAGATCCGTGAGGCCGCGGAGCGCGGCGCGTTCAACGACCTGCCCGGCGCGGGCAAACCGCTGCCCGGCGAGGGCGAGCCGTACGAGGAGATGTGGTGGATCAAGCAGAAACTCCACTCGGAGGGCCTGTCGTTCCCGCTGCCCGGCACGCTCGCCCTGCGTAAGAAGGCCGAGGAGGCGCGGGCCGCGGCCGCCGAGGCGCGCTCGGAGGACGAGGTCCGCCGGATCATCGGGGAGATCAACGAGGAGATCGTCGAGGGGCACCGCAAGGCCCTGTCCGGTCCCCCGCTGAACCTGATGCCCTTCGACGTCGAGGAGGCCGTCCGCGACTGGCGCGACCGTCATCCGGCCCGGGAGGAGACCCCGGGGCCCGAGCCCGCTCCCCCGCCGAGGAGACGGGGGCCGTTCGGCCTGTTCCGCCGGAGAGGATGACGACGCGGGAGAGGGTGAAGCCGACGGGCCCCCGCCCGCCGGATGGCGGACGGGGGCCCGGGAGCCGGACGGCGGAACCGCGTCAGTTGATCGTGACGATCGTCCCGAAGCCGTTGGGGTACTCGACGTAGCCGGTGTTCGTCCGCTGCGTCGCCTTCGTCCAGGAGGCCGTCAGCGGGATCGGTGTGCCGACGGTCGCCTTCGGCTTGCTCGGCGTCAGGGTGAGCGTGCCGCGCGCGTTGTCGGCGGTCACGAGGTTGACCTGGGTGAGGAAGTCGGTGGACGTGGTCCCGGGCAGGTCCCCGAGGGTGAGCGCGACCAGGGTGTACCTGCCGGGGCGCGGGTGGGGCAGCACGGCGCGGTGGTCGCCGTCCAGGCTGAACACCCACGACACGAGCTCGCGCGTGCCGTTCTCCTCGTAGAAGAGGATTCCGCCGACCTGGGCCTCGGGGTTCGCCGCCCTGAGCTTGAACGAGGCGGCCTTGGCGTTCTCGGGGATCGTGACCGGGATGTCGCGGCCCCACACCTCGCTCTCGTTGACGGTGCCCGGCACCTCGTCCGCCGACACGAGACCGTACGGGGTGACCGAGAACTTCTTCGTCCCGGGCGTCGCCTCGAAGCCCACCGAGCCGTCGGTGCCGGCGCCCTTCACCTCGGCGGGCGCCCGCGCGCTCAGCGGGGTGGCGACGATCGAGCTGCGCACGGTCGTGCCCGCGCCGGTCCACGTGAGCCGCCCGACGACGGTGTCCGTGGTGGCCGACGGGAGCATCTCCATGGAGACGGTGAACTCCTTGGTCTCACCCGCCTTCTTGAAGACCAGCGTGGACGGCTTGACCTTGGTCTTGAAACCGGGCAGTTCGATCGCCGAGTGGTAGACGCCCGGGGTGACGGCGGTGACCTTGCGGGTGACCGTCCGCGAGCCGAAGAGGTCGCCGACGGAGATCGTCGGGTAGTTCACGTCGGTCCCGGCCAGCGGCTTGGCGCCGGTGCCGGTCTTGACGCCCTTGCCCTCCAGGTAGCCGTACCAGTCCTCGGCGCCCGCGTCGTAGACCAGGCCCGGGGTGAGCATGCGGGCCGGATCGACGTGCCCTGCGCCCTGGGCGAACACGTCCGGGGTCTTGGTGTCGTAGGCGGTGGTCATCATGGCCGACTTGATCGCCATCGGCGACAGGAGCGGGTGCTCGCCGAGGTAGAGGGCGGCCAGGCCGGCGACGTGCGGGGTGGCCATGGAGGTGCCGGAGTAGAAGTCGAAGTCCTTGCCGCCGTTGCCGGGAGGCGCCACGGCGGCCAGGATCGCCACGCCCGGCGCGGTGACGTCCGGCTTGAGCAGGTCACCGTTGTTGCTGAGCGAGGGGCCGCGCGAGGAGAAACTCGCGACCTGCGGGTACGGCTCGCCACCGGAGGCGGCCGGGGCGAACGTGGCCGTCGCGCCCGCGGTGGCCGCGTAGCCGGCGACCTTGTCCGCGTCGGGGGCGTTGACGTGCACGGTCGGCACGGAGTGCAGGTCGGCGTCGGTGCTCTGGTCGGTCGGGTTGCCCAGCACCATGCCGACGCCTCCGGCCCGCTTGACCTCGGCCGACTTGTCCACGCGGGCCGTGGTCCCGCGCAGGCAGTAGACGATCTTCCCGGCGGTCTTGGCGGGGTCGAGCGAGCCGGCCGCGCAGATCTGCGCGTCGGACTCGGTGGCCGTGTCCGTCTTCACCGACAGTGCCGTGACCAGCGGCTTGGGCCCGAACGGGGCGACGACCGTGGTGCTCACGCCGCGGACGACCGTGCCGTCGCCGAGCCGGACCTCGGCCTGCCAGAGCGCGATCGTGCCGGCCGCGACCGTCGTCGTCCACGGCATCGTGTTGTCCAGCGTGGACGGGTCGGGACCGGAGTTGCCCCCAGCCGTCGCGACGAAGACCCCGGCCTCGGCGGCGGCCAGGAAGGCGCGCTGGACCGGGTCGTCGGCCGCCGACTCGAACATGCCGCCGACCGAGTAGTTGATCACATCGACGCCGTCGGCGACCGCCTGGTCGACGGCCGCCATGAGGTCGGAGGAGTAGCCGCCCGTGACGCCGCCGTCCTTGCCCTGCCAGAGGGCCTTGTAGACGGCGACGGCCGCGCCGGGGGCGACGCCGGAGATCGCACCGTAGTCGACGCCGTTCGCCGTGGCCTGGACGGCGTGGTCGCCCGCCGCGGTGCCGGCGGTGTGCGAGCCGTGACCCTGGGCGTCCCGCGGGGAGACGTAGTCGGCGCGTTTGTCCGGCGGGTTGCCCTTCAGCCACTGCTCGCCGAAGTACCGGGCGCTGATGACCTTCTGGTTGCACAGGCTCGCGGCGAACTCCTCACCGGTCTGGCACAGGCCGGTGAACGTGGCCCCGTCGGCCTTCTTCATGACCGTGGCCCCGTCCTTCAGGTAGGGCCGGTACGGGTCGGCGTTCGTGGGCGGCTCCGTGCCGAGGGCCGGAGCGGCGAAGGAGGGGTTCTCCGGCCAGATGCCGGTGTCGATGACGCCGACGACGACGCCCTTGCCCGCCTTGCCGACGCCGCCGAGCTTCGACCACAGGCCGGCGTCGCCCGACAGGCCGAGGAAGTCGGTGGAGTTGCGGTCGTCCAGGGCCTTGCGCAGGGTGTCGGGGACGACCGACACCACGCCCTGGGTCGCGTGCAACCGCAGCGCCTGGGCCGGGGTGAGCTGGGCGGTGAAGCTGTTGGAGGCGACCGCGTGGTGGCCGGTGGCGGCGGCACCGACGCTGCGGGCCACCTTGTTCTGCCGGTCGGTCAGGCGGTCGCGGTAGCGCCTGGCGTGGGAACTGGTGGTGTCGACCTTCTTGCCCTTGCGGCCCCTGGTGGGGGCGATGCCCTCCGTACCGCCGTCGTAGGTGGCCAGCGGCGGTTCGGCCAGGGTGACGATGTACGCCGTGGGGGCGGTCGCGGGGGGCGCCGACGCCGCGGCGGGCTGGGCGACGGCCGGGGCGATGGCGGTGACCGCCAGCGCGGCGGCCAGCGCCGACACACGATGGACGCGGGGGTTGCGGAACATTGCGCCTCTGAGGGGGAAGAGACTGGTCACCCGTCCGGGGAGATCACCGGAGGGCCGCTACGGAGTCAAGCGTCCGGCGTTGATCCCTGTCGAGATATAGTGCTGGCATTTTCGGCCACATGACCAAAAACGACATTTCGGCAGGTGCTCCGTGGGCGATCGGTCCGTGCTCGGCGCCGTGGGCGTCACGGACTTCGACGAACGGGTGTACCGGCTGCTGCTGCGCCGGCCCGGCCGGCGGACGGGGGAGATGGCCGCCGAACTCGGCGTCGGCCCGGCCCGGGTGCGTTCCGCGCTGGCCCACCTGGCCGATGCCGGGCTGCTGCGCCGCGGCGGGCCCGGCCGGTACGAGGCGGTGCCCCCGGAGGCGGCGATCGAGTGGCTGGTGGACCGGCGGCGGCTGGAGACCGAGACGCGGCTGGCCGCGGTCAGGACGGTCGTCTCGGACTTCACCCAGCTCTACCACTCGGGCCGGATGGAGGCCGGCCCGGCCGGGGTCGTGGAGGTCCTGGCGGGAGAGGAGTCCGTCAAGCGGGTCATCACCGAGGTGCAGCGGACGGTCAGCACCGAGCTGCTCGGCTTCGACCGCCCGCCCTACGTGGGCCGCCCCGACGACTCGGCGGACACCAACGAGTCGGAGCTGGCGGGCACCCGGAGCCTGCTGACGCGTGGCGTGGACATCCGCGTGGTCTACTGTGCCGACTCCCTGGACCGCCCGGGCCGCCTGGAGACCCTGGTACGGCTGGCCGAGGAGGGCGAACGCTCCCGCTTCGTCGAGCACCTGCCGTTCAAGCTGCGCATCGCCGACCGCAGGGTCGGCCTGTTCCCGCTGGTGGACGGGGTGTACGACAACATCGCGCTGCTGCACCCCTCCCGGCTGCTCGACGCGCTCGTCGAGCTGTTCGAGGTCTACTGGGAACGCGGCCGGCCGCTGACGGGCCTGCCACAGACGACGGACGAGCGGCCGCCCGAGGAGGACCTGCTCGTGCTGCGGTTGCTGAACGCCGGCCTCAAGGACGAGGCCATCGGCCGGCACCTGGGCGTCAGCGCGCGGACGGCCACCCGCAAGATCGCCGCCGTGGTCGAGCGGCTCGGCGTGACGACCCGCTTCCAGGCCGGCGCGGCGGCCGCCGCCCGCGGCTGGCTCTGACGAACCCGGCAGGGACGAACCCGGCTCTGACGAACGCGGCAAGGGTGAACACGGCTCTGGCGAACCCGGCGCGGACGAACCCCGGCCGGGCCGGGACACCCATCAGACCGGTGCGCCCACCGACCCGGGAGCGGCGGGCCGGCGCGCCGACCCGGTGACGTAGTCGCGGAAGCGGGCGGCCGGGGCGGGCAGCGGACGGTCGGTGCGCCAGGTCAGGCCGATGGTACGGCGGGCGCCCTCGGAGGCGATGGGAAGCCCGACGGTGCCCGACTGCCCGGCGAAGGGCTCGGGGACGATCGCCACGCCGAGCCCGGCGGCGACGAGGCCCTCGATGGTGGCGAGGTCCTGGCTCTCGAACGAGATCGCCGGAGAGACCCCCGCGTCCCGCAGGAGGGCGTCGACCAGGACGCGGTAGCCGAAGCCGGCCGGTGTGGTGACGAGTTCCTCGCCGGCCAGCTCCTCCAGCCGGACCCGTCCGCGGTCCCGCAGGCGGTGGCCGGGCGGTACGACGAGCACCAGCCGCTCCTCCTGCAGGGGGTGCCAGCCGTGGTCGCCGGGCGGGCGGGGGGAGGTGATGGCGAGGTCCACGGCCCCGGTGCCGAGGTCACGGCCGATCTCGTGGGCGGGCTCCTGGCTCAGCAGCACCCGTACCCGGGGCGCGTGCCCGTGGAAGGAGCGGAGCAGCCGGGGGACGAGCGAGGTGGCGATGGAGTCGAGGAAGGCCAGCCGTACCACCCCGGTGTCCGGGTCGAGCACGCTCCCGAGGTCGGAGAGCAGCTGGTCGTAGCGGGCGGTGAGGTCCCGCGCGGCGGCCACCACGATCTCCCCGGTGGGCGTCAGGTGCACGCCGTCGTGCGCCCGCTCGAACACGCGGGCGCCGAGCTCGGCCTCCACGCGGGCCAGGGCCCGCGACAGCGTCGGCTGGCTGGTACGGAGGACCGCGGCGGTGTCGGTGACGTGCCCGTGGTCGGCGAGCGCGGCCAGCCAGGCGAGATCCCGGAGCAGCACGGATTAATCATACGCCTCGCGTATCGAAACCGACCGGAACGCACATTGGACGTATCAGGTGTCGCGCCCGAGACTCGGAAGGTCAGTGAGAATCCACCACACCGAGGAACAGACAGGTATGAGTCGGCACACCGTGGAGGCGGCGCCCCGGCCGAGCGCCCCGCCGGAGGGCTACCTGCCCGGGTCGCGCGCCTACCGGCGCGTGGTCGTGGCGCTGTTCGCCGCCGGGGTGGCCACCTTCGCCCTGCTGTACAGCACCCAGGCGATCCTGCCCGAGCTCTCGGCGCAGTTCGGGGTCTCCACCGGGGACAGCACGCTGAGCGTCTCGCTGACCACGCTGGGCCTGGGGGTCGCCCTGCTGGTCGCCGGTCCCACGTCCGACGTGCTGGGCCGCACCCGCCTCATCCACCTGTCCGTCACGGCCTCCGCCGTCGTGGCGGCGGGGTGCGCGCTGGCCCCCGGCTGGTCCGCCCTGCTCGCGCTGCGCCTGCTCCAGGGCATCGTGCTGGCCGGGCTGCCCGCCGTGGCGACCGCCTACCTGCGCGAGGAACTGCACCCCTCGACGCACGCCCGCGCCGCCGGGCTGTACGTCGGCGGCACCGCCCTGGGCGGCATGATCGGCCGTCTCGTGACGGGCGCCGTGGGAGAGGCCGCCGGCTGGCGCTGGGCGCTCGCCGCGGCCGCGGTCCTCGGCCTGGCGTGCGCCGTCGCCGTCCGCCTGCTGCTCCCCCGCTCACGCGGGTTCGTCCCGGCCCCGGCCGGCGCCCGCGCCCTGCTGCGCATGAGCCTGCGCGCGGTCTCCGACCCGGGGCTGGTGACCCTCTACGCCATCGGCGGCTGCTCCATGGGAGCCCTCGTCGCCGTGTTCAACACCGTCGGCTTCCGGCTCCAGGGGCCGCCGTTCGGCCTCGGCCTCGGCGTCGCGAGCCTGGTGTTCCTCGTCTACCCGCTCGGCACCCTCAGCTCCACCGCCTTCGGCCGGCTCGCCGACGTCCGCGGGCGCCGCGCCGTACTGCCGCTGGGCTGCCTCCTCGCCGTCGCCGGAGCCCTGCTGACCCTGCCGTCCTCGCTGCCGGTCGTCGTGGCCGGGCTGGCACTCCTCACCGCGGGCTTCTTCGCCGTCCACGGCCTCGCCAGCGGGTGGGTGCCCGCCCGCGCGCACGCCGGCGGCGTGTCCACCGGCCAGGCCGCCTCGCTCTACCTGTTCACGTACTACCTGGGCTCGTCGGTCTTCGGCAGCCTCGCCGGACCCGCCTGGACGGCCGCCGCCTGGCCGGGCGTCGTCGCGCTCGCCACCGTGCTCCTGCTGGCCACCGGGGTGCTGGCCGTACTGCTGCGCCGGACACCGGCCCTGCCGGGAGGGCGGGCCCGTTGAGACCGGGGCCGAAGAGCCCGCCGCCCTGGCTCAGATGGCCCACGAGACAGGTCCTAGTGGTCGTGGCCGCAGGAGGTGCGGGCCCTTTCCAGCTCGGTGGAGCTGTTCCACCAGAAGTCCGCGGTGCCGGGGTGGGCGGGCACGCGGGCCCTGACCTTGCCGCGAGGTGCCGGGGCACCGGACGAGGCCTGGTCGGTCGTCGTGGAGGACGGGTACGGCGCGAGCAACTGCTCGACCGTGTGGTGCCTCCCTCCGACGACGACGGCGGTGACGTTCGCGGCGTCCTCGATGCGGGACAGCGGGTCGCCGTCGACGATGGCCAGGTCGGCGTACATGCCCTTGCCGATCCTGCCCAGCGGCTGGCCGAGGTACGCCCCCGACGTACCGGTCGCGGTCCTGAGCGTCTCCAGCGGGGTCAGGCCGTACTTGACCATGGCCCGCAGGTTCATGTGCAGGCTGATCGCGAGGTGATCGATCGGCGCGTCGGTGCCGGCGGTGACGACGCCGCCGCCGCGGACCATCGCCACGAGCTGTGCGACCTGGTTGGCCAGGTTCTCCCGGGTCGCCGTCTGGTCGGCGGTCCGCGCCGAGGTGACCGACTCCTCCAGCTTCTTCATCCGCCAGTTCGGGTAGAGCCGGCGGACTCGTTCGTCGGTGACCAGCGAGGTGTCCTCCTTGTAGAGGGTGCTGGAGCCGAACAGGGTCGGGGTTCTGGCCATCTTCGACGCGTTGAACATGGAGACGACGTCCGAGTAGGCGGAGCCGACATTGGTGACGGTGCGCGAGTAGCCGAACCGGTTGGTGGCGCCGACGTGCTCGGTCTGGTCGCCGCCCATCGCGATCGCGGGATAGTGGTAGTGGGACGTGACCGGTCTGCCGTTGCGGTGGGCCCAGTCGATGACTTCCCTGTGCCAGACGACCGGCAGCCGCACGTAGCACTTCATCAGGTCATAGTCGAGGCTGGCGGCCCGTTCGAGCTCCAGCCGCAGCTGGTCGTGGGAGAACGTCGGGCGCATGAAGTTGTAGTAGATGCGCGGCCCGTCGATGGCCTCACCGGTGCCCAGGTAGCGCGGTGCGAGCCGGACACCGGACTGGACCGACTCGCGCTCTTCGACCATGTGGTAGGCGGGCGAGCCGGGTGAGCGGGTCGTCGTGATGCCGAGGGCGAGCCACAGCGGGCCCTGCCGGGACCCGTAGGCGTAACCCTGCATTTCGCGGTGGTGATGGATGTCGATCAGGCCGGGCATGACGAACTTGTCGCCGGCGTCGATCAGAGTGCCGGGCCGTCCGTCCCGGTGCGGCTCGATCGCGGTGATGCGCTGGCCGCGCACGATGATGTCGACGTCGCGGGCGACGGTCGCGGAAGCGCCGTCCCACATGCGGCCGGCGTGGATGACGATCTGGTCGGGGCCGGGGTCGTTTCGCCAGGTCAGCGGGATCGGGATGGATCGGCCGGGCTTGCCGTCGACGCGAACGGTCTTCAGGCGCCCGCCGTTCAGGTAGAGCAGGGTGGCGGAGTCTCCGGCCCAGACGGGGGCGTCGGACAGCTCTCGGGTGATCCGGCGGGCCGGGCCGGTGGGCCGTCCGGTCCTGTCGACCGGCAGGACCCACAGGAGCGATTCCATGGCGAAGGCGAGCATGGTGCCGTCCGGCGACCAGACGGGGCCGTCGTCGCCGCGGGTCTGCAGGGACCGGTGCGGGGCCGGGTCGATGTACGTTCCCGCGCCGGTCGCCCGGTCGACGAGAAGGATTTTGGACAGGCCCTCGCGGTAGCGCCGCGAATACGGCACGACCGCGGCCAGGGCGATCGTCTTCCCGTCGGGCGACCAGGTCGGCCGGCCTGGTTCGAAGGTGGCGTCGAAGACCTTCTGGATGTCCCCGGTGGCGACGTCGAGGACCCACAGCGCGCCGTCCTGATCCAGGTAGGCGATCTCCTTCCCATCGGGGGACCACCGGACCGACAGGGCGGCGGAGTCGGTCAGCCGGGTCAGCTGGCGGTCCGTGCCGGTGGTCAGGTCCCGGGCCCAGATGTTGAGCGTGCCGGTGCGGTCGGTGACGAACGCCAGGTGCCGTCCGTCCGGAGAGAAGTCCGGGTCCGCCTTCCACCACCGGTCGCGGAACAGCGGGACCGGCTTGTGCCCGATCCGCATCGTGTAGATGTCGTTGAGTGCGCGGAACGCGATGGTGGACCCGTCCGGGGACACGGTCGGGCTGCCGATGCCGACGGCCTGGAATGTCCCGGGCGCGTCGAACACGCGGACGTTCTTCCTGTACTTCGGAGTGGTCACGGTCAGCGCGGCGGTGAAGCCCACCGTGCCGGCGGACGTGGAGCCGAGGCGGCGGGTCCGGATGGTGCCGGCGGAGGTGTAGAAGTAGCGTCCGTCCGGGGTGAACCGTGCCTGGAACGGGAAGACCTCCTCGCCGGTGACGAGCGTGCCCGCGGTGCTGGCCAGGTCGTTCGCGCCGGCGTGGAAGAGGTGGTAGGCGATGTCCCTTCCGTTCGGCATCCATGATGGCTGGTGGATGACCTGGCCGGCGGGAACGGTGACCGCGGTGCTGCGGGCGCCGGTGGCCACGTCGACGACGTCGATCCTGGAGTCCGAGACGACGAACGCCACTTTGGTCCCGTCGGGCGACCAGGCCGGTTCGTACTCCTCGGCGGACGTGTCGGTCAGGGCGCGGGTCGCGCCGGTGGCGACGTCGAGCAGGTGGATGCCGTAGCTGCCACCGGCATCGGAAGAGTAGACGATGGTGCGCCCGTCAGGGCTGTACCGGGGCTCGCGGTGGTCGAACGGGCCGGTGGTCAGCCGGGTGATCGCCGATCCGTCGGGCCGGATCGTCCACAGGTTGAAGACACCGTCGCGGTACGACTGGAACACGATGGTGGACCCGTCCGGGGACCAGTCGGGCTGGGCGATGTCGTACAGGTCACTGGTGAGCCGGCGGGCGGTGCCGCCGGAAGCGGAGCAGACCCACAGGACGCCGAGCATGTCGAGAGCGAGCATGCGGCCGTCAGGTGACGGTACGACGGCGAAGTCGGTGCCGGATGTGACGGAGGTGTTCCCGCCGCCGCGGGCCTCGTCGGCTCGGGCGCGGGTGGCGGTGGTGGGGATGAGCGTGGCGGCGAGTGCGGTCACGGTGCCGGCCAGGACGGCCCGGCGGGACGGACGGAACGCCGATTCGGTGGTGGAGACGGGCGCGTCGGGGGACGTCGGGGTGGGAGGCACTAGAGCTTTTCCTCCTACATTTCACGCTTTTTGGCGATTTGCCGCGATCTCCGAATCATGACCTTGAAGCGGTCGTCCCATGGAAGCCGGCGGCGTCCGGTGCGATGAGCGGACGCCAGTCGCCGCCCAACGGCACATGGAGCAGGGCGAGCGGTTGAGATCGATCTGTGAGCGGTCGGCCCCCGTGGGGGCTCTCCGGGGACGGCACCCGCCGGGGCGCGAGGACGGGACCGATCGGCCGACCCCGCCCGTTCGTGATCACGCTCAGGTTCGGATCGGGCCGAGCCCGCCCGGGCGACCGCGGCGGCCGGGATGATCCACCCGGAACCTAGCGCTGAAAGTGCCAGAACAGCATCGACGGCGTCCCGGCGATGGCCGCGTGCGCCGCCTCGGGCGCCAGGTCGTACAGGGCCCACGGCCACACGTCCCACGGCTGCAGGGCGTCGGTCCGCTCGCGCGGCTCCCCCGGCGGATGCCTGGGCTCCTCGCAACGCCGCGCCTGGAGCCCGGCCGCCAGCGCGGCCCGTATGTAGTCCCCGACCAGGTGGCGGTAGGTGGCCACCCTCCCCGGCCGGCCGTCCGGCAGCCGTACGGGCGGGACCACCCCCCGCGCCACGCCCTCGGGGTGGATGTCGGCGATCACCACGTGTCCGCCGGGCCGCAGCACCCGGGCGAATTCGGCCAGCACCGGGTCCAGCACGGGCACATGCGTCAACGCCAGCGTGCAGACCACCAGGTCGACGGACTCGTCGGGCACCGGCAGGGAGGACAGCTCGCCCAGCCGGAACTCCGCCTGCGGCACCCTGCCGCGCGCCCGCTCCAGCATGTCGGGCGAGCTGTCCACGCCGCGCACCCGATGGCCGCGACCGGCCAGGTAGGCCGCCATCCTCCCGGTGCCGCACGCCGCGTCCAGGGCGTCGCCGGCCGGCAACGCGTCGACGATCTCCCTGATGAAGGGCTCGTCGAGGTCGAACGTGGCGTTGGGGCCGTCGTAGGTCCGCGACCAGATCCGGTAACCCTCCACGGCGTCAACGCGGGTCACTTCGACGGCGGCGCCGGCCAGGGAGTCGTCGTCGAGGAACCCGCGGATCTCGGCCAGGCGCGCCTCGACGAACGCCCGGTCGTGCTCGCCGGTGTAGGCCCGCATCAGGGCGATGCCTTCCAGCCCGAGCACGTACGCCAAAGGATGCTCGTAGATCACCGTGACACGGTAACGACGACCACCGCGCGGAAGCCATCGAATTCGAAGCGGACGGGCAGGTGCTCGACGCCGGTGACGGAGCCCGCTTGCGATGAGCGCGCCGTACCCGTCGCAGGACCGCGTTCACGCTCGGTCCCAAGGCGGTCTATGCCCGCCGAGGGCTGTCGGCGGTTCACCCGTCGAGGTCCGCCCGAAGCGAGATGTGCTCGGGAACGAACCCGCGCGCCCGGTAGAAGCGGATGGCGCCGGTGTTGGCCGCGTAGGCGGACACCACGGCCTGGTTCGCGCCCCGCTCCCCGGCCCACGCGAAGAATCCTTCGACGAGCCGGGCCCCCACGCCGTGCCCCCGATGCTCCTCGTCCACCCGCATGCTGACCAGCTCGGCCACGACGGCGTCCGGACGGAGCTCGTCCCGGCCCCGCAGCCGGGCGGTGAGATGACCGACCACCGGCCCGTCGGGCGAACCGGTCCGGGCGAGCAGCGCCAGGCTCCTCGCGCCCGTCACCATCCCCCGGTAGTAGTCGTGCCCGTCCCTCGACGGCCAGTCCACGTCCATGAACGGATCCCGCCTGCCGCCGTCCTCCCGGAAGAGCGCGGCGGCCGAGGCGACGAGCGCGGGCACGTCCTCGACCTGTGCGGTCGTGAGTATGACCTACACACCGACGACATTAGCGATCATGATTAATCATGTGAAGCCGGCGGCGCGGACCCGGGTGCGTCACCCCCCGGAGCGAGGGAACCGCATCCCTCCCACGGGGGAGCACACCGGACCGCCGCCCGGAGAAACTGGCCACCATGAGCACCACATCCACGACTCATCCACCCGCGTTGTCCACGCTCCCGAGCCGGCTCACCGTATGGGCCGGCCGTTCCATGATCCTGATCGCCGTGGCGCACACCGCCGTATTCGCTCCCCTCGCCCCCTGGTCCAGCTGGCTCGCCGGGGACCTCCACGACCCTGCCCCGGACAGCGACTCGGTGGCGACGTTCTGGGCGCTGCCCGGCGGATTCGTCGTGGTGCTGGGGCTGCTGGGGCTGCTGGTCGCGCGGGCGGGGCGGCAGGGACAACGCGTTCCCGGGTACGTCGGCTGGACCATCCTCGTCTGGGCGGCGCTGGCCGTCGGCCTGATCGGGCCGAGCGGCTTCCTGCTCGGAGTCATCCCTTCCGGGCTGCTCATCGCGGCGGACATCACCGTCAGACGCCGCCCCCGCGGCCGATCCTGAGCAAGCCTCACCGCCCCGGGACCGGGGCGTCCCGCAACCCGCGCGGATCACGGCCGTGTCCGGCCGGGGGCCTCCCCAGGAAGGCGACAGGCCCGAGCCTCGCGCCCAGGCACGCACACGGCGTCCAGGGCCGGCGCGATGACGGCGAAGGACCGGCCGGTCAGTGCGGCGGGATCCTCGGTGCCGTCGCTGTCGCTCCACCACTGCAGCACGGTGTGGAAGGCGTTCAGGACCATTCCGGCGGCCAGGTGCGGGCACAACTCCGTCGCGACGTCGAGTCCAGGCTCGCCAACGCCGTGTTCGGGTTGGAGCCGCACCGACGGCTGAGCGCCACCGGCAACCCGGTTCGCATCCCGCCGCGTCCGACTTAAGGGGCGGGCGCGGCACCATCACGGGTACGGCCGGCAGCCGTCGCCCTCGCGCCCATGGGCACCGGGCGGCGGTGACGCCGACGACGGATCCGATGACCTCGCCGCCGTGGGGACCGTACCGTCAGCGTGCCGGTGGGGTGGCGTCCGAGAGTCCGCCGGTCCGATCATCGGATCGGACCGATCGGCGTTCCCAGGCCACGGCCGCGACCACACCGACGGCATAGGCGACCAGGTCCCATGGGTCGGGGAACGCGCCGACCAGGACACCGCCGACGCCCGGCGGGGTCGTGCCGACCATTTGGTAGACCTCGACAGCGACGGCGATCGCGGCCGTGGCCAGGGCGCGGCGTGCGGCGGTGGTGCGCCACAGCAGCCCCAGGAACGCGTAGACCAGCATGGTGGCGACGACGTCGCTCACGTAGCCGCGGATGAACGGTTGCCCCGGGCCCCGGTAGAAGAGGACGAACGCGCCGACGGCGAGGGCGACGCCACCCAGGAGGACCATGGCGCGGCGCATGGGATCGACACCTTCCGAAACTCAACGATCAGGGCGAACCGATCATAGAGCTCGCCCCTTGGACGGCGACTCATCTGGCGAGTCGGCGGTGGCAAATGAGGGCTGCGGCGATTGCGATGAAGGATGCGGAGTGGTCGGCTCGACGTTCGTAGCGTCGGCGTAGGCGGCGGTCGGCCGACCGGGAGACTGCGCGTTCGGCGACCCAGCGGCGGCGCCCCGGTCTCTGGCTGGACTCGATGCCGCGGCGGGCGATGCGCGGGGGGGTGCTGCGGCTGTGTAGGAAGGCGCTGGGAAGAGACAGCCGCAGACGATCGGACACCGCAAGCCCGCCCCTGCCCGCGATCAGGCAGGCTGAAGGCACATCCGAGGTGGTCACGAGAGGTAGGGCGGGCGGGACTCGAACCCGCGACCCAGGGATTATGAGTCCCCTGCTCTAACCGGCTGAGCTACCGCCCCTCGCGCGCATGCCGTACTGCGGCATTCAACCAAAGGTCGGGCCCGTTCGCACATCCGGCGAGCGCGGCGCGTTCAAGCTGTGACCTTTGGGGACCTCTGGGGACCTGCGAGGTCGGAGGGGCGTTCCGGACTCGCTACTCTACGGAGGGACCTTGTTGAGGAGTGTTTGACCATGCGCGTTGTTGATGCTTTTCGTGAGTCCTTCGGCACGGAGCCCCAGGGGGTGTGGCACGCTCCGGGACGGGTCAACCTGATCGGCGAGCACACCGACTACAACGACGGGCTGGTCCTGCCGTTCGCGGTGCCGTGGGGGGTCACCGCGGCGGTCTCGCCGCGCGAGGACGGCGTCGTACGGCTGCGCTCGCTCCAGGCGGCCGAGCCGGGGGGTGTCGAGACCGTCGAGGATCTGGAGCGGGCCGCGGGCTGGGCCCGCTACGCCGTCGGAGTGTTCTGGGCGCTGCGCGAGGGGGGGCGCCCGGTGCGGGGCGCCGACCTGGTGATCGACGGGGACGTCCCGCAGGGGGCGGGGCTGTCGTCCAGCGCGGCGCTGGAGGTGGCGGTCGGCACCGCCCTCAACGACCTGTACGGCCTGGGCATGACGAAGATGGAGGTCGCTCAGGTCGCGCAGCGGGCCGAGAACGACTTCGTGGGCATGCCCTGCGGGATCATGGACCAGGCCGCCTCCGCGCTCGCCGAGGAGGGCAGGGCGCTCTTCCTCGACTGCCGGAGCCTGGGGAGCAGGAACGTCCCGTTCGACCTCGCCGCGCACGGTCTGCGGCTGCTGATCATCAACACCGGGGTCCGCCACGAGCTGGCCGACGGCCAGTACGCCCGGCGCCGGCGCGACTGCGAGGACGCCGCCAGGCGTCTGGGCGTGGCCGCGCTGCGCGACGTGACCGACCTGGCGGCCGCCCTGGGGCGGCTCAGCGGCGACGAGCGCAGGCGCACCCAGCACGTGGTGACCGAGAACCACCGGGTCGAGGCGGTTATCGGGCTGCTGCGAGCCGGGGCCGTCCAGGAGATCGGCGCCCTGCTGAACGCCTCCCACCTGTCGCTGCGCGACCAGTTCGAGGTGTCCTGCCCGGAGCTGGACGTGGCCGTGGAGGCGGCGGTCCGCGGCGGGGCGCGGGGGGCGCGGATGACCGGCGGCGGGTTCGGCGGGTCGGCCATCGCGCTGGTCGCCGAGGACCGGGTGCAGGCCGTACAGGACTCGGTGGTCCTCGCCTACGCCGAGCGCGGCTGGGCCCGGCCGGAGATCTACCCCGCCGTCCCGGCCGCCGGAGCCCGTCGTCTCCGGTGACCCTCTTCTGCCGTCCCGGTGACGAGGTGACGGCCTCGGCACCGAGGCGGCGGAGGAGCGGGTTCAGACCGGGCGGCTGCCACCGACGCCTTCGACTCATCCGGAAAGCGGAGAATGCGCGGACAGCCGTCGGCCCGTATCGTCGAGGGATGTCCTCCGAGATCGTGAACGTGGTCTACCGCAAGTACGACGGCTCCCTGCACTGGCATCACCCCACCGTGCTCCTCGGCGAGGACGAGCACGGTGTCTGGACCGGCTGCCCGGTGGGCACCGTCGCCCGCCGGGGCCACGAGTCGTCCGTCACCTGGGAGCACGCGTCCGTGATGCTCTTCCCCCGCGACGCCTGGTGGACGGCCTGCTTCAACGCAGCGCCGTACAAGGCGGAGATCTACTGCGACATCTCGACCGTGCCGCAGTGGCGGGACGGCGAGGTGACCATGGTCGACCTCGACCTCGACGTGCTGCGCATGCGCGACGGGCGGATCATCCTGGACGACGAGGACGAGTTCGAGGAGCACCGGGTCCGTTACGCCTACCCGCCCGAGGTCGTCGACGGCGCCCGCGCCTCGGCCGCCCTGCTGCTGGAGGCCGTCACCGCCCGCACCGAACCCTTCGGCCCCGCGCCCCACTGGCTCTCCCTGGTCTCATGAGCGCGGGAGCGGGGGGAAGCGGGGAGCGCGGCGTTCCAGGAAGGCCGCCACGCCCTCGGTGACGTCCGGGCGGCCGAACGACTCGGCCATCAGGCGGACCGCGGCGGCCTCGGCCTCCTCCAGGGTCCGGTTCCAGTCGCCCCGGATCTGGCGCTTCATCACGGCCATCGACGTCGGCGAGCTGTGGAGCGCCAGCTCGCGGGCGTAGGCCGCGGTCTCCGCCAGGAGGCTCTCCCCCGGCACCGAGCGGCTGACCAGCCCCAGTTCGTACGCCTCGACCCCGGTGAACGTACGGCCGGACAGCAGCAGGTCCATGGCCCGCGCCTGGCCGATCAGCCGGGGCAGGATCCACGACAGGCCGTACTCGGCGATCAGGCCGCGCCGGGCGAAGGCGGTGGTCCACTTCGCCTCGTCCGCGGTGAAGACCAGGTCGCAGGCGAGGGCGCAGACCATGCCGAGCCCGGCGCAGGCGCCGTTGACCGCGGCGATGACGGGCTTGCCGAGCGTGGCCGGGAGGGTGACGGAGCGCCGGTCGGGCTCGCCCTCCCGGCGGTAGGAGCCGTTCAGGACCGCGGTGAGGTCCTCGAAGTCCGCGCCCGCGCAGAAGCCCCGGCCCGCGCCGGTCACGACGACCACCCGGACCGCCGGGTCCCGATCCGCCTCGGCGAGCAGGTCGAAGTAGCGGCGTCCCATCGCGTCGGTCCACGCGTTGAGGCGGTCGGGGCGGTTGAACGTCAGCGTCAGCACGCCCTCGTCGATCGACGACAGCACCGGGTCCGCCATGTCCGCCCGTCCCTTCCCTCGGCCGTTCACATCGGAGCGCCTTCCGACACCGGGGAACGCTCCTGCGCCGCCGGGCATCCCGTCACCGGACGGGCGCCGACCAGAACACCGAACCATGTTCTGCTCAGCCCCGCAACGCCACCCGCCGAACGGCACGGCCCCGCCGTCCGGACCGGCGGAACCCCCGCGCCGCTCCGCCCCAGGCCCGCGAAGCCCCGTGTCGCCCGGCTATCGAGGCCGGGCGGCGCGTACGGCCTCGGCGCTCGCGGTGTCGCCCCGCTCCTCCAGCCCGGCGATGACGCCGTCGATGTCCGGCCCCGGCCGGTTCTGGCTGAGCTTGAACTTCGCCTCGACGCGGCTGATGACCACCTCGACCCCGACGATGGCCCGCAGCTGGCCGGCGACGAACTTCGCGGGGGCGTCGTCCACCGACCAGGCCGGGTCGTTCCCCGCCTCGTGCAGCTCGGTGAGCCTGCGGACCACCATCTCCGTCCAGGCCGGGTCGTCATGGACGACCAGCCGGCCGTAGACGTGGGCGGTGACGTAGTTCCAGGTCGGCACCACGCGGCCGTGCTCGGCCTTCGTCGCGTACCACGAGGGCGTGACGTAGGCGTCCGGGCCGCGGACGATGACGAGGACCTCGCCCTCGGCGGGCTGCCGCCACTGCTCGTTGTTGCGGGCGAGGTGGCCGAGGAGCGCCCCGTGCGGGCCGCTGTCCGGGTCGTACACGAAGGGCAGGAACGTCGCGAGAAGCCCGGCCGGGGTCACGGTGACCAGATCCGCCGCACCCGGGTCGGCCAGGAGGTCGCGTACGGCGTCGGCGTCGGGGACGAAGTGGGCGGGGACGTACATGGTCTTCTTTCCGTTCCGGTCGAGGAGGTCCGGCAGAGACTGGAGACGCCGACGGGAGACAGAGCGGGCGGCGGGAACGCGGAAGGCCCCGGGAGCGGGGCTCCCGGGGCCTTCGTTGGCTCCCGCGATAGGACTCGAACCTATAACCTGCCGGTTAACAGCCGGCTGCTCTGCCGATTGAGCTACACGGGATTGCGGCTCCGCGCTGGTCGGGGGGGAAGTTCTCCCCGTTCCTCGCGGCGCAGGAATAGATTAGCGCACTCTGAGAGTGTGTGTCGCATCGAAGCTCGCGGGTAGGTCGGAGAGGACCGCCCATCCATGGGTAGGGGGTCCTCGCGAAGCGCGGATGTGGAGGTTGAGATGTATCGACTGATGTTCGGGGCGGGTCTCGCGGTGGGCTACGTCCTGGGAAGCCGGGCCGGTCGGCAGCGCTATGAGCAGATCAAGCGCATGGCCGAGCGGGTGGCCGACAGCCCCGCCGTACAGGAGGCCGCCGGCCTCGTCGGCGCACGGGTTTCGAAGGCCACCGACATGGCCAGAACCAAGGTGGGCGGTGTGGCCAAGAACAAGCTGCCCTTCCTGCAGTCCGAGAACGGCTCGCAGGCCGGTGAGAGCGACGAAACGGGCACCGGCTGGCCGCAGAAGGAGACCCAGACCGCGGCCGGGCCCTACTAGACCGCAAGGTGCGCGAGCACGACGAAGGCCCCTTTTCCGGGGGCCTTCGTCGTGTCCGGGGTGGAGAGGCGGCCGGTCCCGCCATGAAACGTCTCTCCGGGCCACCGGGCCACCGGGGCATCGGGCGGCCTTCAGACGCCGAAGCTGCGGCGGGCCTCCTCGAGCGCCTGCTCGGCCAGGGCCCGCAGGCCCGGGTCCTCGGGGTCCATGCCACTGTCGAAGACGAACTCCCAGACCGTCCGGTCGTCGTCGGTCCTCCTGGCCACCAGCCGCACTCCCCCGCGCGCGTCCAGCGGGGCATACTGGCTCACCACGATCGAGGCGGTCACCCGCTCCCGCACGGCCTCCGGGACGCGGCCGGGCTCGGGCAGCAGCGCCCGGTGCTCCTCGCCCGACGTGGTGACCACCGTCAGGCCCTCCTCGTCCCACAGCCCCCGGTCCACCCGGAACCACGGCAGCCGGGCCCCCCGGATGTAGAGCGCCCGGTCGGTGGCGATGACGTAGCCGTCGGGTCCGTCGGCGTAGGTGAGCACCCGGTCGGGCGGTGTGACCGCCTCGCGGACCTCTGCGGGCATGCGGTTGAAGAGCTTCATACGGCCACGCTATCGGCGAGCAGGTCGAGGGTGAGGGCGGCCGAGGCGGAGAAGTCGCGGCTGCCCCGGCCGCTGCCGTCGAAGGGGTCGAAGCACTCGCGGAAGCCCGCCTGCCGTACCAGGCGCAGGGTGCCGGCGGCCAGCAGCCGGGCCAGCTCGGTACGGCCGTGCGCGTCGGCCGCCCGCAGCAGCAGCCAGTTGGTGATCACCCAGGACGGTCCCCGCCAGTAGCGGGAACGGTCGAACTGCGGGGAGCGGATCTCACAGCTCGGCACCGGGTATCCGGCGGCGCCCATGAACCTGGGCGACTCCAGCACGCCCACCAGCGTGGCCATCAGGTCGGACGGCAGCCCCGGGTCGAGCAGGGGCCCGAAGGAGCCGACCGCGCAGACCGGGCTGAGCCGTCCGGTCCGCAGGTCGCGGGCGTGGAAGAGGCCGTCGAGCCAGAGGCGGTCCAGCAGCGCCGCGCGGATCCGCTCCGCCGCCTCCCGGTGCGGAGCGGGGTCGGCCCCCGCCACCGGCGCCAGTTCGGCGAGCGCCTCGCAGGAGGCCAGCCAGATCCCGTTGAACATCGGGTCCTCGACCGCGAAGGGGTGGTCGCGCAGGTAGGCGGGGTCGTAGCCGGAGTCGCGGTAGCGGGCGGCCAGCCAGGTGTAACGGTCGTGGTGACCGGTCTGCGCCTCACCGCTCCGCTCCCCGCCGTGGTAGGCGGGGCGCAGGGACGGCAACGCGTCCAGCGGGGCGTCCCAGACGGGGCTGTCGTCCATTCCCGACTCCCAGGGATGCACGATCGCCGCCAGCCCTCCCCCGCCGAGGTCCCGGGTGGCGGCGAGGTGGTCGTGCTGCGCGACGAGCATCGGGTACACCAGGCGGACCAGCGCCGCGGCCTCGTCGCGGTCGGTCGCGTGCCGCCACACCCACCACAGGGCCAGGGCCTGCGACGGCGGCTGGGTCAGCCCGGAGGTGGGTACCCGGTTCGGGGCCTCCGGGCGGTCCTGCGACCGCCAGAACGAGGGGCCGGGGAAGTACGTCTCGGCGTGGGAGTGGCGGGAGGGGTGGAAGACGATGTGCGGCACCATGCCGGTGCGCCACCGGCCCTCCATCAGGCTGAGCAGCTCCGTGCCGGCCCGGCGGGTGTCCCAGCGGGCCAGGCCCGCGACGACGAAGGCCGCGTCCCAGTTCCACTGGTGCGGGTAGAGGCCGGGCGCGGGCACGGTGCAGGAGCCCGTCCGGTTCGCGTCGAGCACGGACCACGCCTCACGCCCGAGCGCGCCGTTGTCCAACGCGGGCCGCGCTTCCATTCGCCCAGTCTGCTCCCGCATCGACGAGGAGAAAAGGTTCGGATCTGCTATCGGCCGATTCGCGCCCCGCCGCCGGGCGGGCCGCGACCGCGCCGGGACACCCCGGAAACGGGCTCCGGGAACGGCTCCGGGACATCTCGGGAACGGCTCCGGGAACGGCTCCGGGAACGGCTTCGGGACATCTCGGGAACGGCTCCGGGAACGGCGAAGGCCCCGGGGAGCTGAGGTCGCTCCCGGGGCCTTCGCCGTACGGATGTCCCGGCGGACGCTCAGTCGAGGTAGTCGCGGAGCATCTGGGCGCGGGTCGGGTGGCGGAGCTTGGCCAGCGTCTTGGACTCGATCTGGCGGATCCGCTCCCGCGTCACGCCGAACTCCCGGCCGACCTCCTCCAGTGTCCGGGGGTGGCCGTCGGCCAGGCCGAAGCGCAGCTGGATGATGCGCTGCTCACGCTCGGACAGCGTCGCGAGGATGTCGTCGAGCTGGTCCTGCAGCATGATGAAGGCGGCCGCCTCCATCGGCACGACGGCGTCGGCGTCCTCGATGAAGTCACCGAGGTCGGAGTCCTCCTCCCCGATCGGCGACTGCAGCGAGACGGGCTCCTGGGCGATGCGCTGGATCTCGATCACCCGCTCGATCGGGAGGTCCATCTCCAGCGCGATCTCCTCGGGCGCGGGCTCGCGGCCGAGGTCCTGGTGGAGCTGGCGCTGGACCCGGACGAGCTTGTTGATCGTCTCGACCATGTGCACCGGAATGCGAATGGTGCGCGCCTGGTCGGCGATCGCCCGCGTGATCGCCTGGCGAATCCACCACGTGGCGTACGTGGAGAACTTGTAGCCCTTGGTGTAGTCGAATTTCTCGACCGCCCGGATGAGCCCGAGGTTGCCCTCCTGGATAAGGTCCAGGAACAGCATCCCGCGGCCCACATATCTTTTGGCTATCGAGACGACGAGCCGCAGATTCGCCTCGATGAGGCGCTGCTTGGCGCGGTTGCCCTCCCAGACGAGCTCCCGGAACTCCGGGAAGGCCAGGCGTGAGGCGACGCCGGTCAGCTTGTCCTCGGCGAACAACCCGGCCTCGATCGACTTGGCGAGCTCCACCTCCTCCTCGGCGGTGAGCAGCGGCACCCGGCCGATCTCCCGCAGGTAGATGCGGACCAGATCGCTGGTCGGCGCGCGTCTGCCGACGTCCTCCTCATCCGAGCGGCCCGGTTCCTCGTCGCCCTGGGGCTCGAGGACCTCCACTCCCTGTTCGGCGAGCATCCGCACGACGCGTTCGAGCGCGTCGGACGGCAGCTCGGACTTGTCGAGAGCGGCGGCCACGTCATCGACCGTGACGCTCCCGCGCTCTCTTCCCTTCGCGACGAGGTCGGCCACCTGGTCTACCGATGGCGGCCCACTTGGCAGCACCGATGCACCCACGGGAGACAGTCTGCTGTATTAGGCAGTCAAAATGGCAGACCCATTTTTGTAACCGAAGGTAAGGCCGCGATCATTATCGAATCGAGACCTCATTAGGGTTTGGCCGAATGACGGTGTGGAAATCAAAGACCATTACGCTTCAGCTTCCCGCGGCGCGTTCCCGCAGTACCCGTCGCTGCTGCTCCATCGCGACCAGCTCGCCGAACAGGCGGTTGTACTCCTGCTGCTCCTCGACCGGGTTGGTCCGCTCCATCCGCGACTTCAGCCGCTCGATCTCCCGCGACACCGAGATGAGCTCCAGGGCGGCCAGCATGGCCGAGGCGTATCGTTCCTCGATCTCCACGCCGACGCGCAGCTCCTCCACGGCGAAGCGGGTCACCGTACCGCGCAGGTCGTCGGGCGCCCCGGCGAGGAGGCGGTCGACCCACTCGCGCCCGCCCGGCCCGGCGGCGGCCGCGCCCCCGGCGCCGGTGATCAGCCTGTGCAGGGCGGCGTGCTCGGGCAGCGTGAACGCCTCGGCGCCGATCGCGTCGAACCCGGGCCCGAGCAGCGCGGGACGCTGTACGGCCAGCTTCAGCACCTCCGCCTCGGTCCGCACGCCCGGATCGGTGAGGTCGGCGACCTTCCTCGGCCCGGCGGGCCGCTGGGGCCGCTGCTGCTGCCGGTCGGCGGAGACGGAGATCTCGGCGATGCGGTCCATGACGAACCGCTCGTTGTTGAAGCCCAGCCACCGGTCGAGGTCGACGGCGTAAAGCTGGCGCAGGGCGCGGTCCTTGATGCCGGCCACGATCGGCGCGGCGGCGTCCAGGGCGGACAGCCGGCCCTCGTTGGTCGTCACGTCGTAGCGGGAGATCACGCTGCGGATCGCGAACGCGAACAGCGGCTCGCGGGAGGCGATCAGCTCGCGCACCGCGGCCTCGCCGCGCCCGGTGCGCAGGTCGCAGGGGTCGAGGCCGTCGGGCTGCACGGCCACGAAGGTCTGGGTGACGAACTTCTGCTCGTCGGCGAAGGCCCGCAGCGCCGCCTTCTGGCCGGCCGCGTCGCCGTCGAAGGTGAAGATCACCTCACCGTGGGAGCCCGACTGGTCGAGCAGCAGCCGCCGCAGCACCTTGATGTGCTCGGCACCGAACGCGGTGCCGCAGGTCGCCACCGCCGTCGGCACGCCCGACAGGTGGCAGGCCATCACGTCGGTGTAGCCCTCGACGATCACCGCCTGGGAGCGCCGGGAGATCTCCCGCTTCGCGAGGTCGACGCCGTAGAGGACCTCACTCTTCTTGTAGAGGGGGCTCTCGGGGGTGTTGAGGTATTTCGGGCCGTCCTCGGCGTCGTTGAGCTTGCGCGCGCCGAAGCCGATCACGTCGCCGGTGATGTCGCGGATCGGCCAGATGAGCCGCCCGCGGAACCGGTCGATCGGGCCCCGGCGCCCCTCCTTGGCCAGCCCTCCCTTGACGAGTTCGGCGGCGGTGAACCCGCGGGCCATCAGGTGCCGGACGAGCGCCTCCCACTCGGCGGGGGCGTATCCCACGCCGAAGCGCTCGGCGTCGGCCCGCTCGAACCCGCGCTCCGACAGGAACCTGCGCCCGGCCGCCGCCTCCGGGGCGGTCAGCCTGGAGGCGTAGAACTCCGCCGCCGCCCGGTGTGCCTCGATCAGCCGGCTGCGCTCGCCCTGCTCCCGGCCGGGGACGTATCCCCCCTGCTCGTAGCGGAGCTGGATGCCCGCGCGGTTCGCCAGCTGCTCGACGGCCTCGGCGAACGACAGGTGCTCCAGCCGCCGGACGAAGGTGATGACGTCGCCGCCCTCGCCGCAGCCGAAGCAGTACCAGTAGCCGCGGGCGGGCGTGACGTTGAACGACGGGCTCTTCTCGTCGTGGAAGGGGCACAGCCCCTTCAGGTTGCCGCCGCCCGCGTTGCGGAGCTGGATGTGCTCGCCCACGATGTCGGCGATCGGTGAGCGCTCCCGTACGAGCGCGATGTCGTCGTCACTGATCCGGCCTGCCACGCCGCGAGTCTAGTCGGGCGTCCCGACAGGTCGGCGTCCCCGCGACGTTCCCGAGGCGCCCCCGCGGCGCCCCCGAGGCGTGCTCACGGCTTCTCCGCGGCGTCTCCGCGGCCGGGGGCCGGGACGGGGCCGCGGGACGGCGGACTTTCCCAAATGGTTCATGACGGGCAATGAGGTCGGTTACAAATGTAAGGGCTGTTTCTCGATAGGTTACGCGGGTGGAGATCATGCGATCGGGGCACAAAGCACGACTGGCCGTCGTGACCGGCGCGGTGCTCGTCACCGGGGCCTGCGGCTCGGCCGGCGGGACGACGAGCGTCAGCGCGCGACCGGCCCCCCTTTCCCAGGCGGTCGCCGCGACGGCCACGGCGACCCCGGAGACCCCGGCGGCGACGGGAAGCCCGGAACCGGGAGCCACGGGGACGCCCGCCCCCCGGGTGCCACCGCAGACCCTGCGGCGCCCCAAGGCCGACGAGCCGGTGCGGGTGCCGCCACCCAAGCTCTCCGACTTCACCTACTCATTCCCCGTCCAGGGGTGCCGGGTGACGTACCAGAGCCAGCTCCTCGTGCTGCCCAAGACCACCATCTGGGCGGCCAAGGGCTGCTCGTTCGTCTCCCCGGTGAACGGCGTGGTCGACGAGGTCAACGTCAAGAACCGGTGGACCGCCTCCACCGACCGGGGCGCCGACCGCGAGGGCCGCTTCGTGACCGTCGTCGGCGACGACGGCGTGCGCTACCTCGGCGGTCACCTGGAGCGGGTCGCCCCGGGGATCGTCCCGGGCCGGAGGGTGACCGCCGGCCAGATCCTCGGCCAGGTCGGCAACTCGGGCAACGCCCGCTCCACGGCCAGCAACCTCTACTTCGCGATCTCCTGGAAGACCGACCCCTCGCTCTGGTGGGTACGGCGCGGCATGGTCAACCCGTGGAACTACCTGGACGCCTGGCTCAACGGCAACCGCACCCTGTCCCCGCGCGACGAGATGACGGCCGTCAGGAACCGGACCGGCGCGGCACCCAGGTGCACGACCCTGTGCGCCTCGAAGCCGAAGCCGAAGTCCAAGCCCACCGAGCGCCCGCCGCGGCCCGACGACAAGCACATCACGGTGGGCACGCTCAGCGGCGGCTGACCTCCGTACCCTCCGCGCGACCCGGCCGTACGACCGGGCCGTACGACCGGGCCGTGCGACCGGCCCGGACCCGCCGGCCCGACGGGACGCATGACCTGACGGGCGCGGCCGGGCCGGGCGCGTGACCGGGTGAGGCCGCGGCCCGCGCCGGTCAGCGGGTCCAGTTCGTCAGGCGCCGGTGCCAGGTGACGGCCGCGGTGTCCGACAGCGAGGCGACCTGGTCGACGACCACCCGCAGCCGCCCGGCGTCGTCGGCGGCCCTGGCGAAGGCCGCCTGCAGGGCGGGCTCCAGCGTCTCCGGGGCGCCCCGCATGATCAGGTCGGCCAGCTCGCGGATGAGCTCGCGCTGCCTGGCCTGGTTGGCGTGGTGGACGTCGCGGGTCATCACGTAGTGGGCGGTGAGCCCCTTCAGCACCGCGCACTCCAGCCGGGTGGTCCTCGGCACGATGAGGCCGGCGTCGTGGCGGCCCGCCGCCGGGCCGTACTCCTCTCGGGTGGCGACCTGCGCCGACCGGCACAGGCGGCCGATGAGCTCGCTGGTCAGGGCCTTGAGCGCGGCGAGGTCGCCGAGGGAGCCGTCGAAGTGGCGGGGCCAGATCGGCTGGGCGACCAGGCGGGCGAAGAC
This sequence comes from Streptosporangium sandarakinum, assembly GCF_050942225.1. NCBI lineage: Bacteria > Bacillati > Actinomycetota > Actinomycetes > Streptosporangiales > Streptosporangiaceae > Streptosporangium > Streptosporangium sandarakinum. The sequence continues at coordinate 2,198,907 of NZ_CP192034.1, read as the reverse complement.
GTGCTCCAGCTCGCCGGGGTCGGCGTCCGGGGCGTACCAGGAGGCGGTGGTCACGCACACCTCGCGGCGCTCGGCGGGGTCGCGCAGGGCCTCCAGCACGACGTCCCCGGCGTGCAGGGCGTCCTCCAGGTCGTGCACGGAGTAGGCGACGTCGTCGGCCCAGTCCATGATCTGGGCCTCGAAGCTGACCCGCCGCTCGGGCGCGCCCTCCCTGATCCAGGTGAAGACGGGCAGATCGTCGTCGTAGGCGCAGTACTTGGGGCTCGTCCGGCGCGTCCAGGGATACTTGATCGTGGCGTCCAGGGAGGCGCGGGTGAGGTTGAGCCCGACACTGCGGCCGTCCTCGGTGAGGACCTTCGCCTCCAGCCGGGTCAGCAGGCGCAGGCTCTGCGCGTTGCCCTCGAACCCCCCGCACGGGGCCGCGACCTCGTCGAGCGCGGCCTCCCCGTTGTGCCCGAACGGCGGGTGGCCGAGGTCGTGGGCCAGGCAGGCGGTCTCCATCAGGTCGGGGTCGCGGCCGAGCGCCTGCCCCATCTCCCGGCCGATCTGCGCGCACTCCAGCGAGTGGGTCAGCCGGGTGCGGGGGATGTGCTGCCCGCTGCCGAGCGTCTCGCCCGGCCCGACCACCTGGGTCTTGGCGGCCAGCCGCCGCAGCCCCGCGCTGTGCAGCACCCGCGCCCGGTCGCGTTCGAACGGCCCTCGCTCCGGGTTGCCGGGGGGTTCCGGCACCCATCTGGCCTGGTCGTGTTCGTCGTAACCGTGCATAAGTGCAGTGATTTTATCCGGCGTCCGCCAATCCATTCCGAACTACAGGAAAACAGCGGACGCCGCGCCGGCGGCCCGGCAGGCGGGTCCCGCGTCACGCGGGCCGCCCACCGGGCCCTTCTGTTCCTCTGTCCCCCGTCTCCCGGTCTCCGGTCCCCGGAGGGTCAGCGGGTGTCGGAGTCCGCGCAGACCAGGGCGGCGCGGCCCGCCTCCAGCCGGGCCACCGGGATGCGGAACGGCGAGCAGGAGACGTAGTCCAGCCCGGTCTCGTGGCAGAAGTGGATGGAGTCGGGGTCACCGCCGTGCTCGCCACAGATGCCGAGCTTGATGTCGGGGCGGGTCCGGCGGCCCTCCTCGGCGGCGAGCCGTACGAGCCGGCCCACGCCGTCGCGGTCCAGCGACTCGAACGGGGAGACGCCGAAGACGCCCAGCTCCAGGTAGCGGGAGAAGAACGCGGCCTCGACGTCGTCGCGGGAGAAGCCCCAGGTCATCTGGGTGAGATCGTTGGTGCCGAAGGAGAAGAACTCGGCGGCCTCGGCGATCTGCCCGGCGGTCAGCGCCGCCCGCGGCACCTCGATCATCGTGCCGACCAGGGCCTCGACGCCGGTCTCGGCCAGGATCGCCCGCGCCTCGTCCCGGACGTTCTCCAGCTCCTGCACGGCGGCGACGAGCGGGATCATGATCTCCGCGCGGGTCCCCTCGACGGTCCTGGCCGCCTCGGCGATCGCCCGGACCTGCATGGCGAACAGGCCGGGGATGACCAGGCCGAGCCGTACGCCGCGCAGGCCCAGCATCGGGTTCTGCTCGTGCAGCCGCTTGACGGCGGCGAGCAGCTTGAGATCCTTCTCGTCGGCCCGGTCCCCGGCGAGGGCGACCTTCACCGACAGGTCGGTGCAGTCGGGCAGGAACTCGTGCAGCGGCGGGTCGAGCAGGCGGATCGTGACCGGCAGGCCCTTCATCTCCCGGAAGAGCTCCACGAAGTCGCCCTGCTGCAGCGGGCGGAGGGCCTCCAGCGCCCGCTCGCGCTCGGCGTCGGTCTCGGCCAGGATCAGCTCCTCGACGAGCTGCCGCCGGTCGCCGAGGAACATGTGCTCGGTACGGCACAGCCCGATGCCCTCGGCGCCGAACCGGCGGGCGCGGGCGGCGTCCTCGGCGTTGTCGGCGTTGGCCCGCACCTCCAGCCGCCGCATCCCGTCGGCGTGCCGCATGACGCGGTCCACCGCCCGCACCAGCTCGTCCTCGTGGTCGCCGGAGCCCTCGAAGTACTCCACGACCTGGGAGTCCACCACGGGCACCTCGCCGAGGTAGACCGCGCCGGTGGAGCCGTCGATGGAGATGACGTCGCCCTCGTTGACCACGACGCCGCCGGGGGCGGTGAACGAGCGGTCCTGGGTGGAGACCTCCAGTTCCTCGGCGCCGCAGACGCAGGTCTTGCCCATGCCGCGGGCCACCACGGCCGCGTGCGAGGTCTTGCCGCCGCGGCTGGTCAGCACCCCCTGGGCGGCGATCATGCCGGCCAGGTCGTCGGGGTTGGTCTCACGGCGGACCAGGATGACGTTCTCCCCCCTGTCCGCGAGCTCGACGGCCCGCTCGGAGGAGAAGACGGCCTTGCCGACGGCCGCGCCCGGGGAGGCGTTCATCCCCTTGGCGATCTTCTTGGCGTCGGCGTCCCCGGCGAAGCGGGGGAACATGAGCTGGGCGAGCTGGTCGCCGGTGACCCGGGTGACGGCCTCGTCCATGCTGATCAGGCCCTGCTCGGCGAGCTGTACGGCGATGCGGAACGCCGCGCCCGCGGTCCGCTTGCCGACCCGGGTCTGCAGCATCCACAGCTTGCCGCGCTCGACGGTGAACTCGATGTCGCACAGGTCGCGGTAGTGGTTCTCCAGCGTGGCCATGATCTGCATGAGCTCGTCGTAGACGGGCTTGTCGATGCGCTCCAGCTCCTGCAGCGACAGGGTGTTGCGGATGCCCGCGACGACGTCCTCGCCCTGGGCGTTCTGCAGGTAGTCGCCGTAGACGCCCTGGTGGCCGGTGCCGGGGTCGCGGGTGAAGGCCACTCCGGTGCCGGAGTCCATGCCGCAGTTGCCGAAGACCATGGAGCAGACGTTGACCGCGGTGCCGAGGTCGGCGGGAATGCGCTCCTGGCGGCGGTAGAGGATGGCGCGCGGGGCGTTCCACGACCTGAAGACGGCCTCGACCGCCATGCGCATCTGGCGGTGCGGGTCGGCGGGGAAGTCCTCGCCGGTCTGGTCGCGGACGATGCCCTTGTAGGTCTCGACGAGGCGCTGGAAGTCGGCGGCCTCCAGGTCGAGGTCGTCGCGGCCGGCCTTGAGCTCCTCCAGGGCGTCGTCGAACAGTTCGCCGTCGATGCCCTGGACGGTCTTGCCGAACATCTGGATGAGGCGCCGGTAGGAGTCCCAGGCGAAGCGCTCGTTGCCGCTGGACTGCTTGGCCAGGCCGTGCACCGACTCGTCGTTCAGCCCGATGTTGAGGACGGTCTCCATCATGCCCGGCATGGAGAACTTGGCCCCGGAGCGCACGCTGACCAGCAGCGGGTCGTCCGCCTGTCCCAGGCGGCGGCCCATCTTCGCCTCCAGCGCCGAAAGGTGCCGGGAGGTCTCCTCCTCCAGCCCGTCCGGGAGCCGGCCCTCCGTCAGGAAGTGGCGGCACGCCTCGGTGGTGATGGTGAAGCCGGGGGGCACCGGCAGGCCGAGATTGGTCATCTCCGCCAGGTTGGCCCCCTTACCGCCGAGCAGATCTTTGAGATCTTTGTTGCCCTCGGTGAAGTCGTAAACGTACTTGGGCACGGCTGCTCCTTCTGCGACTTCAAGCGACGTGTGTCACCGCCTCACTCCGGACTCTACCGACGAAAAAGATGATGAAACGTCACCCATCGGTATGCAGTGTGTTTTGGCCTGTCAGGGGGCGTTTGGCGGTCTAATCCAATCCAAAGGAGAGCCAAATAAACCGTCATATCGGCCCGCCGTAGAATTGGTTTATACCAATTGGTGTAAACCAATTCACCGGGCATTCACCCGCCTCCCGCCCCGGGCATCCGTACGGCTCCCGCCCCGGGCGTCCGCACGGCCGCGCGGGGCGAGATCCCCGGAGAACGCGTACGGCCCCCGCCTCGCAGGGAGGCGGGGGCCGTACGGAACGGGACGGGACGCCGAGCAGGCCGGCGGCGGGTCAGTCGTTGAGGTGCTTGCGGAGGTAGGAGTCGACCTGGTCGAGGGCCACGCGCTCCTGGGCCATCGAGTCGCGCTCGCGGATGGTCACCGCCTGGTCCTCAAGGGTGTCGAAGTCGACGGTGACGCAGAACGGCGTGCCGATCTCGTCCTGGCGGCGGTAGCGGCGGCCGATCGCGCCCGCGTCGTCGAACTCGACGTTCCAGCGGCGGCGCAGCGCGGCCGCCAGGTCGCGGGCCTTGGGCGACAGGTCGGCGTTGCGCGACAGCGGCAGCACGGCCACCTTGACCGGGGCGAGGCGGTGGTCCAGGCGCATGACCGTGCGCTTCTCCATGACGCCCTTGGCGTTGGGCGCCTCGTCCTCGGTGTAGGCGTCGATCAGGAAGGTGAGCGTGGCGCGGTCGACGCCGGCCGCCGGCTCGATCACGTACGGGACGTAGCGCTCGCCGGTCTCCTGCTCGAAGAAGCTGAGGTCGGTGCCGGAGGCCTTGCCGTGCGCGGTCAGGTCGAAGTCGGTGCGGTTGGCGACGCCTTCCAGCTCACCCCACTCGCTGCCGGTGAAGTTGAAGCGGTACTCGATGTCGACGGTCCGCTTGGAGTAGTGCGACAGCTTCTCCTGCGGGTGCTCGTACAGCCGGAGGTTCTCGGGGTTGATGCCGAGGTCGGTGTACCAGCGGTAGCGCTCGTCGATCCAGTACTGGTGCCACTCCTCGTCGCTGCCGGGCTTGACGAAGAACTCCATCTCCATCTGCTCGAACTCGCGGGTGCGGAAGATGAAGTTGCCCGGGGTGATCTCGTTGCGGAACGACTTGCCGATCTGGCCGATGCCGAACGGGACCTTCCTGCGCGCCGACTGCTGCACGTTGAGGTAGTTGATGAAGATGCCCTGGGCGGTCTCGGGCCGCAGGTAGGCCAGGCCGGACTCGTCCTCGACCGCGCCGAGGTAGGTCTTCAGCAGGCCGCTGAACTGCCGGGGCTCGGTGAAGGCGCCCTTGTTGCCGCAGTTGGGGCAGGTGATGTCGGCGAGCCCGCGCTCCGGGGCGTGGCCGTGCTTCTCCTCGAAGGCCTCCTCGAGGTGGTCGGCGCGGTAGCGCTTGTGGCACGACTGGCACTCGGTGAGCGGGTCGGTGAAGGTCTCGACGTGACCGCTGGCCTGCCACACCTCGGGGGCCAGGATCACGCAGGAGTCGAGGCCGACCACGTCGTCGCGGCCCTGCACCACGGCCTTCCACCACTGCCGCTTGACGTTGTTCTTGAGCTCCACTCCCAGCGGGCCGTAGTCCCAGGAGGCGCGCAGGCCGCCGTAGATCTCGCTGGAGGGGTAGACAAGACCACGTCGCTTGGCGAGGCTGACGATGGTGTCCATGATGTCCGTACGGCGTGCCATAAGGGAAAATCTCCATCCGGCTGGAGGTCGGCGAGGAATCGTTGGGCTCCAGCTTAGGGGAGCCGGGCGGGCGGGGTGCCCGCCCGGACCGGCCCGTCCGTCTTGTCATTGAAAAGCCCGCGGGAACGTTCCGGGAAAAGCGGCGGACGGCGGTCCGCCGGTTCCCCGGAGCCCGTCCCCCGGCGGCGGCCCGTCAGGCCCGCGCGACGTCCTCGAAGGCGCTCGGCTCGTTGATCATCAGCGTCATGAGCGGGTACATCGCCATCCGGGCCGCGCCCAGAGCCCGCCGGTAGAACCCGGCCCCCTCCCATTCGCTGACCAGCGCCCACAGCTCCGGGTCGTCCACCGACCTGGTCACCCGGCCCCTGATGTGACCGGGCTGGGCGGCCAGCGTGTCGGCGATGTCGTGGACCTGGGCCAGGAACTCCCCGGTCCGGGCGGCGGGCACCGAGTAGCGGATGACTGCGAGCATCCGCCCAGCATGCCAGAACCGCCCGGGAGGGCCGCGCCGCACGTACCGCCCAGGGAGGGCCGCGCCGCGCGCGCCGTCGGAGAGAGGGCCGTGCCGCGCGTGCCACCTCAGGGAGGGTCGCGCCGCGCGCCGTCGGAGAGAGGGCCGTGCCGCGCGTGCCGTCGCGGGGAGGGCGGCGTTAGGCTCGGGCCGTGGCCGACAAACGAAGTCAGCGCCCCGCGCACCCTCTGGCCAGAAGCCGTCCCCCGGAGCGAGGACGCCCCCGGGGCGGCCGCCCGCTCCCGCCGGGCGAGCACTTCCTCACCCCGGGCGCCACGGGCCTGCGGCGCACGGTCGAGCGGCGCAGCGCGGCGCCGCTGGTCTTCCTGTTCGGGCTTCCCCGGTGGATCCTGCCGGCGCTGCTGGTGGTGCTGCTCCTGGTGGGCTTCGCGGTGCCGTCCGCCTGGGGCGGGGTGGCGGTGCTGCCGGTGCTGGCGTTCGTCGTCTGGCTGGCCTACATGTCGTGGCCGTCGCTGGGGGTGAAGGGGCGCGTCCTGCGGGTGGTGCTGGTCACCTTCCTGGTCCTGCTGGCCGCCGACCGCTTCGGAGCCTTCTAGCCTGATTTTGACAATCATTTTCATTCACGTCCATACTGATGGACATGAAGTCGGATTTCCCCCGACGTATGCCCATGCATACTGCCGGCGCGCTCGCCCTGATGACCGTCCTCGCCACCACCGCGGCCTGCGGCTCCGGTTCGGCCGACTCCGATTCGGCCGACTCCGGTAAGGCGGGGAGCGCGTTCGGCGTCAGCGCGGCCATGTACCCGCTGCAGTGGCTGACCGAGCGGGTGGGCGGACCCGACATCGCCGTCACCGGCCTGGCCAAGCCCGGCGTCGAGCCGCACGACCTGGAGCTGTCGCCCATCCAGGTGGCCCGGCTGGAGGAGACCGGACTCGTCGTCTACATCAGGGGCGTGCAGCCCGCGGTGGACGAGGCGGTCGAGCAGCACGCCGCCGACCGGGGGTTCGACGCGGCGACCGCGGTGCGGACCCTCCCCGCGACCGCCGGGGACGACCACGCCGACGAGCACGCCGGGGAGACGGACGAGGAGCACGCCGGAGAACACGGCGACGAGCACGCCGGGGAAGGCGGCTCCCCGATCTCCTACGACCCGCACATCTGGCTTGACCCGTCCCGCTTCGCGACGGTCGCCACCAAGCTGGGCGAGCGGCTCGCCGCCGCCGACCCCGCCCACGCCCAGGGGTACCGGGAGCGCGCCGCCGAGGTGGCGGCCGAGCTGACCGCCCTGGACGGCGAGATGACGCGGGGCCTGCGGACGTGCGCCTCGAACGCGATCGTCACCAGCCACGCCGCCTTCGCCTATCTCGCCGACCGCTACCGGCTCCGTCAGATCGGGGTCAGCGGCGTCAACCCGGACGCCGAGCCCGCCCCCGCCCGCCTCGCCCAGGTGGCCGAGGTGGCCCGCCGTGAGAAAGTGACTACCATTTTCACCGAGAGCCTCGTCAGCCCCAAGGTCGCCGAGGTCCTCGCCAGCGAGGTCGGCGCGAAGACGGCCGTCCTCGACCCCATCGAGAGCCGGCCGGCGAGCGGCGACTACACCTCCGCCATGCGCCGCAACCTCACCGCACTCCAGGCAGCGCTCCGCTGCTCGTAAGGGCCATCGTGACTTCTGACCAAGCGGTTTTCACCATGAAGGGCGGCCAGGTGAGCCTGGACCGCCGCCCGGTGCTCCGCGGCATCGACCTGACCGTCGAACCCGGCGAGGTCGTGTCCGTGCTGGGCGCGAACGGATCGGGCAAGTCCACCCTCATCCGCGCGCTGCTCGGCCTGACCCCGCTGACCGGCGGCACCACCCTCCTGTACGGCAGGCCGCCCGCCCGGTTCCGCGACTGGCGGCGGATCGGCTACGTGCCCCAGCGGCTGTCGGTGGGCGGCGGCGTGCCGACCACCATCCGCGAGGTCGTCGCCTCCGGCAGGATCGCCCGGCAGCGGCGGTTCCGCCCGACGAGCGCGGCCGACCGAGAGGCGACCGAACGGGCCCTCGCCGCCGTGGGCATGACCGACCGGGCCGGCGACCCGGTCCAGGCCCTGTCGGGCGGCCAGCAGCAGCGGGTGCTGATCGCCCGGGCCCTGGCCGGGGAACCCGACACCTACGTCATGGACGAGCCCACGGCCGGGGTGGACGCCGACAGCCAGCAGCTCCTCGCCGACACCCTGTCCGCGCTCGTCACCCAGGGCAGGACGGTCCTGCTGGTCGCGCACGAGCTGGGCCCCCTGGAGCCGTTGATCACTCGCGCCGTGGTGCTGCGCGACGGCTGCGTCTGCCACGACGGCCCGCCGCCGCGCGCCGTCGGAGCCCACGCCCTGCCCGGCCACGACCACGTGCACCCGCACGCCGAGGAGAACCCCGTGAGCACGCTCGACTGGAGGCCCACGCCGTGATCGAACTACTGAGCCTGGGCCTCATGCGCCGGGCGCTGATCGCGGCCCTGCTGGTCGGCCTGGCCGCCCCGGCCATCGGCACGTTCATCGTCCAGCGCCGCCTGGCCCTGCTCGGCGACGGCATCGGCCACGTCGCCCTGACCGGCGTGGCGCTCGGCTTCCTGACCGGCACCGCCCCCGTGCTGACCGCGGTGGCGGTCTCGGTGCTGGGCGCCGTGACGATCGAGCTGGTCCGGGCGCGCGGCAGGACCAGCGGCGACGTGGCGCTCGCCCTGCTGTTCTACGGCGGCATCGCCGGGGGCGCGCTGCTCATCTCGCTGGCCCCGGGCGGCAGCAACACCACCCTGATGTCCTACCTGTTCGGCTCGATCAGCAGCGTCACCGCCCAGGACGTGTGGGCGATCGGCCTGCTGGCCGCGGCCGTGCTCGGCGTGGTCGCCGTCTTCGGGCGCGAGCTGTACGTGCTGTGCCAGGACGAGGAGGTCGCCAGGGCCAGCGGCCTGCCGGTGCGCTTCCTCAGCCTGCTGATCGCCGTCACCGCCGCGCTGACCGTGGTCATCGCCATGCGGGTGGTGGGCCTGCTGCTGGTCAGCGCGCTGATGGTGGTCCCGGTGGCGACCAGCCAGCAGTTCACCCGGGGGTTCCGGGCCACGATGCTGCTGTCCATGGTCTTCGGGGTGCTCGCCACGGTCGGCGGGCTCACCTCGTCGTTCTACGTGGAGGTGCCGCCGGGTGCGATCATCGTGGTGGTCGCCCTCGCGGGGTTCGTCCTCGCCCTGGGGCTCGGTAGATTCGTACGCCGCAGCCGATCACAGGAGTCCACGCCATGAGCAGCAGGCGCGATGCCGTACACGCCGTCCTTCGCAGCAGCGAGGGTTTCCGCAGTGCCCAGGACGTGTACGCCGAGATGCGCGCGCAGGGCGCGAAGATCGGCCTGACCACGGTCTACCGGGCGCTGCAGAACCTCGCCGACGGCGGTCAGGTCGACATGCTCCGGACGGACGACGGGGAGTCCGTCTACCGCGCCTGCGCCAGCGGTGACCATCATCACCATCTGGTCTGCCGCGTCTGCGGGCGGACGGTCGAGGTGGCCGGGCCCGTGGTGGAGCGGTGGGCCGAGGCGGTCGGGGCCGAGCACGGCTTCACCGAGGTCACCCACACGGTCGAGGTCTTCGGCACCTGTGGCTCCTGCTCGGCGGCGAAGGCCGCCGGAACGGCGGCCCGCTCCTGACCGGTCCGCGGCGTCCATCCGTGAGATGCCCCCGCGGGGCCGTTCGCGGGATACGCTTCCGAAACGGCCGGTCGCCGTGCGTGTTCCCGCGAAAACCACATATAACAGGGGTCAACATGCCATTCGCCCATGACATGGTGTACTCACTCGCCACTCTGATCGACCTGATCAACACCTCCCCCTCCGTCGGAGGTGAGGAGGGGCTGGGCGACCTGCGGGCGCTCGGCGAGTTCGTGGAACGTCAGCAGGTGAGCAACGTGGGCAGGCTGCGGGCCGCCGACCTGACCGAGGTCCGGGCCCTGCGCGAGTCCTTCCACCGGGTCATCGTCGCCCCCGACCGGGCCACCGTGATCATCCGGCTGAACACGCTGCTGGGCGGCACCAGGATCACCCCTACCCTGGCCGAGCACGACGGCCACCCCCTGCACATCCACTACTTCGCGCCGGGCGCGTCGCTCGCCGAGCGGCTGTCGGCCGACCTCGGCGTCGCCCTGGCCCACCTGCTCGTCGAGGACGAGTGGGAGCGCCTGCGGAGCTGCTCGGCCCCCGACTGCGACCATTTCTTCCTGGACGAGTCGCGCAACCGCTCGCGCGTCTACTGCGACAGCCGCACCTGCGGCAACCGCATGCACGTCGCCGCCTACCGCGCCCGCCGCCGCGCCTGAGCCCCGTCCGCGTGACGCCGGGCCCGGCGGCCCGGCGTCAGGCGCACGATGTCAGCGGGAGACCTCGTTGGGCACCGCTCCGCCGTACCGGCGGTCGCGCTTGGCGTAGGTCTCGCACGCCTCCCACAGGTCGCGGCGGTCGAAGTCGGGCCACAGGCGGTTGAGGAAGACCATCTCGGCGTAGGCGCTCTGCCAGAGCAGGAAGTTGGAGGTGCGCTGCTCGCCGGAGGAGCGCACGAACAGGTCGACGTCGGGGATCTCCGGCTCGTCGAGGTAGCGGGCGAAGGTCGACTCCTTGACCCGGTCGGGCTTGACGCGCCCGGCGGCGATGTCGGCGGCCAGGCGGACCGCGGCGTCCACGATCTCGGCGCGCCCGCCGTAGTTGACGCAGAACTGCAGGGTCAGGGTGGAGTTGCGCTCGGTCATCCGCTCGGCGTCCTGCAGCTCGCCGATGACGCTCTTCCACAGCCGCCCCGGGCGGCCCGCCCAGCGGACCCGCACGCCCATCGCGTGGAGCTGGTCGCGGCGGCGGCGGATGACGTCGCGGTTGAAGCCCATCAGGAAGCGCACCTCGTCCGGGGAGCGCTTCCAGTTCTCGGTGGAGAAGGCGTACGCCGACAGGTAGGGGACGCCCAGCTCGATGGCGCCCTCGATCACGTCGAAGAGCGACGCCTCGCCCGCCTTGTGGCCCTCGGTGCGCGGCAGCCCGCGCTGCTTGGCCCACCGGCCGTTGCCGTCCATCACGATCGCCACGTGCCGGGGCACCAGGTCGCGCGGGATGGGGGGTGGGACGGCTCCGGAGGGGTGCGGTGCCGGTGGGCGGACGTTCACGAGGCGGGCTCCCTTTCTACGTGTCGAAGAGAGCGTATTCCGTGTTCGAGGTGCCATTGGAGATACGCGGCCACCAGGCCGCTGCACTCGGCGCGGTGGCGCCCCTCGGAGGCGTCGGCGGTCGCCCAGTCGCCCTTGAGCAGCGCGCTCATCAGGGCGATGGTCTCCCCCGCGGGTACGGCGGAGCCGGCCGGGCGGCACGCGCCGCACACCACTCCCCCGGCCACGATGGCGAACGCCCGCACCGCGGGGGCCTTGCACCGGGCGCACGCCTCCAGGGCCGGGGCGTAGCCGGCGACGGCCAGCGAGCGCAGGAAGTAGGCGTCGAGCACCAGCCTGGGCTCGTGCCCGCCGGAGCCGAGCGTGCGCAGGCCGCCGACCAGCAGCAGGAACTGGCGGAGCGCGGGCTCCTTCTCCCCCATGATCAGCCGGTCGGCGGTCTCCAGCATCGCGCTGCCCGCGGTGTAGCGGGGGTAGTCGTGGACGAGCGCCTCGCCGTACGGGTGGATCGTCTCGGCCTGGGTGATCACGTCGAGGGTGCGGCCGTTGTGCAGCTGGAGGTCGACGTGGGTGAACGGCTCCAGCCGGGCGCCGAAGCGGGACATGGTGCGCCGGACGCCCTTGGCGACGCCGCGGATCTTGCCGGTGCGCCTGGTCAGCACGGTGACGATGCGGTCGGCCTCGCCCAGCTTGTGGGTGCGCAGCACGATGCCCTCGTCACGGTACAGACTCACCGGATCAGTTTAGTGCGGTGACCGGGACGAAAGGCCGTTTTACCCGGTCCACCGGCACGGAACGATCACGAGTGCGCGTTGTTCACCCGAAACTAACTAAACTTTGGCTCTCGGCGAACCCCCCGCCTTGATGTTCCACCCCCGCCCCCGCACGAAAGGGTGCCATGCCCCGCGTGGTCCTGCTGGGTTCATCGCCCGGCCACGATGACGTCCCCGGCCAGCCGGCGCCGCCCGCCGCGCTGACGCTGCCCGCGCTCCCCGGCTGCCCCACGGTGATCGGCAAGCTGCACGGACAGCTCGCCTCCCTCGATCCGGCGCCGGTGACGATCGCCCGCGTCGCCGACGCGCCGGCCTACCGCGGCTTCCCCGGCACGCTCGTCGAGACCGCGGATCTGGCCGGCGACCTGCGCGCCCTGGCCGACGCGGTCGAGGACAGCGAGGAGAACCTGCTGATCCTCCCGTCCAACTCGCTGATCCACGACGAGCTGATCTACCAGATCACCAAGTCGAAGCGCGGCGCGCTGGCGCTGATCGCCAAGGAGCCCCGCGAGGACCGCGAGGAGGACGAGAACGGCGATCTCATCGTCCCGAACATCCCGATCAGCGAGGCCGAGCCGGAGATCGGCGATCGGGTGTACGAGGGCCTGCCGGTCCGGCTGCGCGCCGCCAGGTCCCGGATCATCTCCGTCGGCTCGGCATTCCACGCGGTGACCCGGCCCAACGCCATCGCGCTCGGCCCGCTGCACCTGCACCGCAAGCACGCGCCCACGCTGGCCGAGGCCGCCCGCGAGCTGGCGGACATGGCCCACCTGTTCGGCCCCGAGGACGACCTGGTCCAGCTCCTGGTCCTGGGCCTGGTACGGCGGGGCGTCTCGGTCGGCATCCGCGGCCGCCGCGACCTGTTCTTCCGCCGGGTCACCTCGCCCGAGCAGGCCGACGAGGCCGTGGCCGAGATGGCGACCTTCGACGAGGACCGCGCCCGGCTGAACAACGCGGTCAAGGGCGCCGACGGCTTCTTCACCACCTTCTTCGTCAGCACCTACTCGCGGTTCATCGCCCGCTGGGCGGCCCGGCGCGGGCTCACCCCGAACCAGGTCACGCTGATCTCGATCGCCCTGGGCGTGGCGTCGGCGGCGTGCTTCGCCACCGGCGCGCGGGCCGGGATGATCGCCGGTGGCATCCTGATCTACTTCGCGTTCGTGTTCGACTGCGTGGACGGCCAGGTCGCCCGGTACGCCCGCAAGTTCGGGGTGCTCGGGGCGTGGCTGGACGCCACCTTCGACCGCTTCAAGGAGTACGTGGTCTTCGCGGGCCTGGCGATCGGCGCGGCCGTGTCCGGTGTCGGCGACGTGTGGACGCTCGCGCTGGTGGCGCTGGCCCTGCAGTCCGCCAAGCACCTGCTGGACTTCTCCTTCGGCGCGGCCAACCGGCGCAAGCCGCCGTCGCCGCTGCCGTCGATGCCCCTGTCGATCAGCCCCGACACCGACCTGCGCCTGGCGCTGGAGCAGCGCCGGATCGCGCGCAGCGGCGGCATCCGCGGGCTGCTGAGGATGTGGAGCAAGGCCGGCCGGAACCGCGCCGTGTACTGGGCCCGCAAGATGATCGTCTTCCCGATCGGTGAGCGCTTCGCGGCGATCGCGATCGTCAGCGCCCTCTTCGACGCCAGGATCACCTTCATCACGCTGATCATCTGGGGCGGCATCGCCGCCACCTATACGCTCACCGGACGTCTGATGAGGTCGCTCGCATGATCACCCAACCGCAGACCACGCCCGTCCCGGACCCGTACGAGGAGCGGCTGCGCATCCAGACCGCCCGCCTGCTCGCCTACCGCGACGACGGCCCGCTGGTGACGGCGCTGCGCGGCAGGATCGGTCCCGGGCTGCCCGCGGTGCCCGCCGCGGTCGCCGCGCTCGTGCTGATCATCGCGATGGCGGCGGCCGGGATGCTCAAGGACGGCCCGGTCCTGCTGCTCCCGCCGGTGGTGATGCTCGTCCTCGTGCTGCCGACCGCGGCCCGCGACCACCTGGGCCGGATCGACTGGCTGCTGCCGCCGCTGATCCGGGCCACCGAGTTCCTCACGATCATCCTGATCGGCCTGGCGGCGGACGCGCCCAAGTGGCTGATGTACGTGCTGCTGTACGTGATCGGCTACCACACCTACGACACGGTGTACCGCACCCGGCAGAGCATCTGGCCGCCCGACTGGGTGTTCCGGGCCGGCCTGGGCTGGGAGATCCGGCTGCTGCTGATCGGCGCCGGCGCGGCGCTGGGCGTGCTGACCTGGGTGCTGGCCGCGCTGACCGTCTATCTCGGCGTGCTGTTCGCCGTGGAGAGCGTGACGAGCTGGGTGCGCCTCGACAAGCAGTCGGCGATGCAGGCCAGCGCGAGCGACGACCTGGAGGCCTCCCCCGAGGAGGCGCAGGAGCAGGTGACGGGCGAGCCCGCCTGATCCGCCGCACCGGTCCCGCGGAAGGGGCCGCGGTGATCCCCCGGATCCGGGGGATCACCGCGGCCCCTTCGCCGTCTCCGGGTGGGCCGTCCCGCCGGCCCCCGGTTCCCGCGGGGTGCCCGCGGCCGTCATGACGCCCCGAACCGATCGGCGGCGACGAGCACGGCGGCGCCCAGGACCGCCAGGCTCAGGTTCGCGTAGACCTCGTAGCCGGTCAGGAAGTCCAGGCGGGGGATGATGACGCGGTTGAAGAAGTTGAGGAAGACTCCCATGAACGGCTGGACGAACAGGCGGTCGATCGTCCCGCTGACGCCCTGGAGGACCATGACGAATCCGATGAATTGAACGGCTTTGCCCATGGATCCAACGCTAGGGACCGGCGTCCCGGCGAAGATCGGCCGTCGGGATCCCCCGCTTCGACGAGCGTCGCCGTTCCCGGGCGCCGCCGCGGACGAAGGTAGGTGTCCCGTGCGACTTTGGTATCGCCCGCCGCCCGCGACGGGCGGCGTCCCCTTTCCGGCTCCTAGGCTTTGGCGGGATGAACGGATCCGCACCCGCCGCCGGTGTCCGGCGCAGCCCCCGTGACTGGGCCGTGGACTTCCTGCTGTTCCTGCTGACGGTGGTCTTCGGGATCGTGATATCGGAGATGCGGCTGGAGGTCTACCCCCGGCCGGAGAAGTGGCTGTTCCACCTCGACCAGATCACCGGCGCGCTGGGCTGCGCCGCGCTGTGGCTGCGCCGTCGCCGGCCGGTCGAGCTGGCCGTCGTGCTGACGGTCCTGTCGACGTTCTCCGAGACGGTCGGCGGCGCGATGCTGGCCGTGCTGTTCA
Source organism: Streptosporangium sandarakinum (assembly GCF_050942225.1). NCBI lineage: Bacteria > Bacillati > Actinomycetota > Actinomycetes > Streptosporangiales > Streptosporangiaceae > Streptosporangium > Streptosporangium sandarakinum. The sequence goes on along the minus strand of NZ_CP192034.1, from coordinate 2,183,907 downwards.
CGGTCGCCGTGCACCGGCCGCCGCGCACCACGTCGGCGGTCTTCGCGCTGAGCCTGGTGGCGGCGCTGGGGTTCGCCGTGTTGCGCCCCGAGCCCGAGGACCCTCCGCTCCTGGTGTTCCTGCTGGGCGTCTCGCTCCAGGGGGCCGCGGTGGGCTGGGGCCTGTTCGTCCACCACCGGCGCAGGCTCGCGGCGTCGCTGCGCGACCGCGCGGCACGGGCCGAGACCGAGGCGGCGCTCCGCGCCGAGCAGGCCCAGCACCGGGTCCGCGAGGCGATCGCCCGGGAGATCCACGACGTCCTCGGGCACCGGCTGTCGCTGCTGAGCGTGCACGCCGGCGCGCTGGAGTACAACCCCGGCGTCCCGCCCGAGGACGTCGCCCGGGCGGCCAAGGTGATCCGGGAGAGCGCCCACCAGGCGTTGCAGGACCTGCGCGAGGTCATCGGCGTGCTCCGGGCGCCGGTCGGCGAGCTGCCGCAGCCCACCCTCGCCGACGTCCGGGAGCTGGTCGCCGAGTCGAGCCGGGCGGGCATGGAGGTGACCTTCGGCGAGGATCTCACCGGGACCGCCCCCGACCTGACGGGCCGCACCGCGTACCGGGTCGTCCAGGAGGCCCTGACCAACGCGCGCAAGCACGCGCCCGGCGCCCGGGTGACGGTCCGGCTCGCGGGGGCGCCGGGGGCGGGGCTGACCGTCGAGGTGCGCAACACCGCTCCACCCGAGGCACCCGGCGCCGCGCCGGACGCATCGGACGCCTCGGGGTCCGCGCCCGCGTCCGCCGAGCCCGCAGAGCCCACCGGACCGGCGGTGACCGCGTACGGCGGGCCCGGCTCGTCCGTGCCCGGAACGGGGCCGGGGCAGGGTCTGGCCGGGCTGGCCGAGCGCGTCGCCCTGGCGGGCGGTCGCCTGGAGCACGGGCCCGGCGTCGCGGGCGGCCGGCGGCTGACGGCCTGGCTACCATGGCCGCCATGACCGGCCCCGCCCCCATGCCGATCGGCGTGCTCATCGCCGATGACGATCCCCTGGTCCGCGCCGGTCTGGCGATGATGCTGGGCGGCGCCCCCGACATCCGCGTGGTCGCCGAGGCGGGCGACGGCACGGAGGTCCTCCCCCTGGTCGCCCGGCACGCCCCCGACGTGGTCCTGATGGACATCAGGATGCCCGCGATGGACGGGCTGGCCGCCACCGAGAGGCTGCGCGCCCGCGGCGCCGCGCCGGAGGTCATCGTGCTGACCACCTTCGACGCCGACGAGCACGTCCTGCGCGCCCTGCGCGCCGGGGCGGCCGGGTTCCTGCTCAAGGACACCCCGCCCGGTGAGATCGTGACCGCGATACGCCAGGTGGCGCGGGGGTACCCGGTGCTGTCGCCCTCGGTGACCCGGCGCCTCATCGACCGGGTGGCCGACCCCGCTCCCGACCTGCGGCGCGCCCGCGCCAGGGAGCGCCTGGCCGTGCTGAACGACCGTGAGCGGGAGGTCTCCGTCGCGGTCGGCCAGGGCCGGTCCAACGCCGAGATCGGGGCGGTGCTCTTCCTCAGCGTGCCCACGGTCAAGACGCACGTCTCCAGCGTCCTCGCCAAGCTCGGCCTCAACAACCGCGTCCAGATCGCGCTGCTGGTCCACGAGGCGGGGCTCCTCGACGACCACGGCTGAGACGACCGCGGCTGAGGCGGTCACGGCGGAGCGGTCGCGGTGCGACGGGCGCGGTGCGACGGGCGCGGCGGGCCGTACGGTCCCGGCCGGGGTGGCCGCGCCCGGGACGGCCGCGGACGGGCCGTACGGCCCGCTGTGTTAGAAAGCAGCGGTGGAGTTGGACCGGCTTGACCGTGACATCATCGGGGCGCTCGTCGAGGACGCCCGCGCCACCTACGCGGAGATCGGGCAGCGGGTGGGCCTGTCGGCGTCGGCCGTGAAGCGCCGCGTCGACCGGCTGCGCGACCGGGGGGCGATCACCGGGTTCACCGCGCGGGTGGAGCCCGCGGCGCTCGGGTGGACCACCGAGGCGTACGTGGAGCTGTTCTGCGCGGGCAAGACCTCGCCGCCGGAGATCGGGGTGGCCGTGGCCCGCCATCCCGAGGTGGTCTCCGCCTGCACCATCACCGGCGAGGCCGACGCGCTGCTGCACATCAGGGCCACCGACGTCCGGCACGTGGAGCGGGTGATCGAGCGGATCGCGGCGGAGCCGTTCGTGGTGCGGACGAAGAGCTCCATCGTGCTCTCCCGGCTCATCGACACCCCGCTCATCGTCACGCACAACGAATCCCCGTTCCCCCCGTGAAACACGCAAGGAACCGGCGCGGACGCGCATGGTCGTGCTCTTGGCCCGCGTGAACCCGCGTTCCTAGGCTGTAGCCGTTCTCACCGCGACGGTCTCAGCCGATGGCCGCCGCCGTTTCTCACCACGACGTCCTTTGCGGGGTTTCGCATGTCCAAGCACTACCTCATGTGCCGGCCCGACCATTTCGCGGTGGAGTACGCGATCAACCCGTGGATGCACCCGGAGGCGGGCGCCGACCGGGACCGGGCGATCCTGCAGTGGGAGACCCTCCGGAAGGTCTACCTCGAACTCGGGCACGAGGTCAGCCTGATCGAGCCGATCGAGGGCCTGCCCGACATGGTGTTCGCGGCCAACGGCGCGCTGGTCGTCCGCGGCCGGGTGTACGGCGCGCGGTTCACCTACCCGCAGCGCGCCGCCGAGGGGCCCGCCTACCTGAACTGGTTCACCTCCAACGGCTACGAGCGGGTGTGCGAGCCGGCCTTCACCAACGAGGGCGAGGGCGACTTCCTCACGCTCGACGACGTGATCCTGGCCGGGACCGGCTTCCGCACCGACATCACCGCGCACAAGGAGGCCCAGGAGTTCCTCGGCCTGCCGGTGGTGACCCTGCAGCTCGTGGACCCGCGCTTCTACCACCTCGACACCGCGCTTTTCCCGCTAAACGGACATAACGTGGCATACTTCCCAGGGGCCTTCTCGGCAGGCAGCCAGGAGGTGCTCCGCACCATGTTCCCCGAGGCCGTCATCGCCACCGAGGACGACGCGACCGTCCTGGGGCTCAACGCGGTCAGCGACGGGACCAACGTAGTGATCAATACGGAGGCGGCCGACCTCCAACTGGAGCTCAAGCGCCGCGGCTTCGAGGTCGTACCCGTCGACCTGTCGGAACTGCGCAAGGCGGGCGGCGGACCCAAGTGCTGCACGCTGGAGATCCGGGGATGAACACAGGCAGGACGGCCTGACAGCAAGGAACCGCACCAGAGGAACGGCGAACATCGGATGACCAGCACCAACGAGTTCATCGAACTCAGCGAGCGCCGCAGCGCGCACAACTACCACCCGCTCCCCATCGTGATCCACGAGGCGCAGGGCGCCTGGGTGACCGACGTGGAGGGCAAACGGTTCCTGGACTGCCTGTCCGGCTACTCCTCGCTGAACTTCGGCCACGGAAATCCGAAGATCATCGCAGCGGCCCAGGAGCAGCTGTCCAGGCTCACCCTCACCAGCCGCGCGTTCTTCCACGACCAGTTCGCCGCCTTCGCGGCCGGGCTGGGCGACCTCACCGGCAAGGACATGGTCCTGCCGATGAACACCGGCGCCGAGGCCGTGGAGACCGCGATCAAGGTGGCCCGCAAGTGGGGCTACGAGGTCAAGGGCGTGACGCAGGACCGGGCCAACATCATCGTGATGGAGGACAACTTCCACGGCCGCACCACCACGATCGTCGGCTTCTCCACCGACCCCGACGCGCGCGGCGGCTTCGGCCCCTACACGCCGGGCTTCAGGATCGTGAAGTACGGCTCGGTCGAGGCGATCCGCGAGGCGATCGACGAGGACACCGTCGCCGTGCTGCTGGAGCCCATCCAGGGCGAGGCCGGCGTGCTGGTCCCGCCGGACGGCTACCTCACCCAGGTGCGGGAGCTGTGCACCGAGCGGAACATCCTGATGATCGCCGACGAGATCCAGTCCGGCCTCGGCCGCACCGGCGACACCTTCGCCTGCGACCACGAAGGCGTCGTCCCGGACGTCTTCGTGCTGGGCAAGGCCCTGGGCGGCGGCGTCGTCCCCGTCTCGGCGATCGCCGCCGACGAGGACGTGCTCGGCGTGATCAGGCCGGGCCAGCACGGGTCCACCTTCGGCGGCAATCCGCTGGCCTGCGCGGTGGCGAACGCCGTCATCGAGATGCTCGGCACCGGCGAGTACCAGGCGCGGGCCAGGGAGCTCGGCGCGGTCATGCACGAGCGGCTGCGGACGCTCATCGGCCACGGCGTGGTGGCCGTGCGCGGCCGCGGCCTGTGGGCGGGCGTGGACGTCGACCCGTCCGTGGCGACGGGCCGCGAGGTCTCCGAGGCGCTGATGCGCCGCGGCGTCCTCGCCAAGGACACCCACGGCTCGACCATCCGGCTCGCCCCGCCGATCGTCGTCTCCGAGGAGGACCTCGTCTGGGCCGTCGACCAGCTCGCCGACGCGATCAGGGAGCTGCGGGAGCGCACCGCCTGACGGGCGGGCGTGTTCCCTCCGCCGCCCCGGTACGGCCCGCGGTCCGCGCGGCCGTGCCGGGGCGGCGCCGTACCGGGGCGGCGCCGTGTCAGGGCGGGCCGCGTCAGGGCAGCCGGACCGTGCTGACCTCGGAGATCTCGGTGGCCGCAGCGGTGTCCCAGCGAGCCGACGGCGGGTCGGTGTCCAGCGTCAGGGTGGCCACCGCGTTGGAGAACCACGGCCCGTGGGCGATCCGCCACTTCATGGACGGCTTGGGGATCTTCGCCATACGCGCCAGCCAGCCGCCGATCAGCGTGGCGACGCCGAACTGGGCGACGATGTTGGCCAGGCGGAGCGTACGGCTCAGCGGGTTGCGGATCGGGGAGCAGACGAGCTGGTAGACCGGCAGCCCGTCGGCCTTGGCGACGTAGGAGTAGTGCACGTCGCCGGACAGGATGATCACCGGCTTGTCCGTCCGCGCCAGCAGCCGGGCCATGTCCTCGAAGGAGCGGCGGAAGGCCGCCCAATGCTCCAGGTCGACGTACTGGCGCAGCCGCTCCGACCAGCGCGCCACCCTGGGACCCCAGCCGCCCTGGGCCAGCTTCTCGTTCCAGTTCTGGATGTGGTGGATCCCGGCGGGCAACAGGAACGGCACCGACGTGCCGATCAGGAAGCGCTTCACGCCCTCCCGCCGGAGCTGCTCGGTGAACCACTCCCACTCCACCGGGTCGATCATGCGCCGGTCCCCCGGATCGAGCTGGCGGGCGCACCGGGAGTCGAGCATGATCAGGCGGGTGTCGCCGAGGTCGCGGGCGTAGCTCCACCGGTTGTCGGTCGGGACTGCGTCGGAGTGCTCGGCGAACGCGTCGAGGATCTCCGCCCCGTCGCCCTCGGCCTTGCACAACCTGGTCAGCACGTCGTCGGAGGCGCGCTCCTCGGGCGACATGTTGCCCAGGTGCTGGTAGACCCAGTAGGCGCCGAGCCCGGAGATCACCCGGCGCGGCCACCACGACACCCGGGCCATCTGCTCACGCCAGGTGGTGGAGGTGTTCCAGTCGTCGCGCAGGTCGTGGTCATCGAAGATCATCGCGGTGGGCACCGTGGACAGGAGCCAGCGGATCTCGGGGTCGGTCCACGCCTGGCGGTACAGCTCGGCGTACTCCTCGAAGTCGGCGATCTCCCCGACCGGCTCGCCGTCCCGGCGGTTCTTGATGAACTCCAGCATCTCGCTGGACGGCTCGTCGGCGTAGACCTGGTCGCCGAGCAGCAGGAGCAGGTCGGGCCAGTCCTCCTCGGGCGCCCCCATCATCGTGCAGCCGTAGGCGCGCAGCACGTCCACGCCGTGGGAGATGGTGTGCAGCGTGTCGTGCGGGACGCTGGTGCGGCACGAGCCGAACATCACCCGGCGGGGGCCGCCCGGCCCGAGGAGGCGGATGCGGCTGGGCGGATGGTCGGGCAGCGGCCAGACGACCTGCCCGTCGAGGCGGACCTCGTAGGTCCCCTCATGGGCGACGTCGACGATCGCGTAGTGGTGGCCGTGCACGGTGAACGTCGCCGCCCGCGACCGCGTCCCGCCGACCTCGACGGTCACCTCGCAGGGTTCGCTGGTCTCCACCCACACCGACGCATCGGTCTCGTCCACGTAGCGCAGCATCGGACCGACGACAAGTTCCGGCACCTCAGACCCCTCAAACAGTACAGAACGGCAGGCTTCTACGGAGAAGCCTGCCGGATCGGCGCGTTCCCCTCGCCCGGTTCGCCTGATCTGATCGGTGGCAACGGATCAGGCCCGCAAGCGGGGGAACGCACAAAAAACGTTCATACGAACGCAACATGCCCTGCTTGGCGGGCAAAAAACCCGTTACTAATGTGATCGTCACCAACAGTTCCGGGCGGGGCAACGGCGCCTCGCCCGCCCTACGGAGGCTGTCCTTCATGACCACCATGGTGCCGTCAACGACGCCGGCGACCACCCTCATCGGCCCGGGCCGCCAGGCGCTCGACTCCGCGTTACTCCAGCTCGACCGGGCCGCCGACCGGCTCGGACTCGACGACGGCCTGCGCACGATGCTGGCCACGCCCCGCCGCTCGCTCACCGTCTCGGTGCCCGTCCGCCGCGAGGACGGCCGGATGGACGTCGTGCAGGGCTTCCGGGTGCAACACAACACCACCCGCGGCCCCGCCAAGGGCGGCGTCCGCTTCCACCCCTCCACCGACATCCACGAGGTCACCGCACTGGCCATGTGGATGACGTGGAAGTGCGCCCTGGTCGGCATCCCGTACGGCGGCGCCAAGGGCGGCGTCGCCGTGGACCCGGCCTCGCTGAGCACGCGGGAGCTGGAGCGGGTCACCCGCCGCTACGTCAACGAGATCATGCCGATCATCGGCCCGGACCGGGACATCCCGGCCCCCGACGTCGGCACCGACGAGCAGACCATGGCCTGGATCATGGACACCTACTCCATCAACGCCGGCCGTCCCGTGCCGGGCGTGGTGACCGGCAAGCCCATGATCCTCGGCGGCTCCGCCGGGCGGGCCGGGGCCACCTCGCGCGGCGTGCTGATCTCCGCGCTCAAGGCCCTGGGAGGCTCCCCGGCCGGCCGTACCGTCGCGGTGCAGGGGTTCGGCAAGGTCGGCGCGGGCGCGGCGCGGTACTTCGCCGACGCCGGCTGCCGCGTGGTGGCGGTCTCCGACGTCACCGGTGCCGTGGTGGACCGTTCCGGCCTGGACGTCGACGCCCTGCGGGCGTGGGCCGAGGAGACCGGCGGCGTGTACGGCTACCGCCACGCCGACGCCCTGTCCCACGACGAGCTGCTGGAACTCGACGTGGACGTGCTGGTGCCCGCGGCGCTGGAGGGTGTGATCACGGCGGAGAACGCGTCCCGGATCAGGGCCCGGCTGGTCGTCGAGGGAGCCAACGGCCCCACCACGCCCGAGGCCGACCGGATCCTCGCGGACGCCGGGACCACGGTGGTCCCCGACATCCTGGCCAACGCGGGCGGGGTGATCGTCTCCTACCTGGAGTGGGTGCAGAACCTCCAGGCGTGCTCCTGGAGCGCGGGCGAGGTGGACGCCAAGCTGCGCGGGCTGATGGAGGACGCCTTCGACGCGGTCGCGGCGATGTCCGCCGAGCGCGGCATCACCCTGCGTGAGGCGGCGCACGTCATCGGCGTGGGCCGGGTCGCCGAGACCCACCGGATGCGGGGCCTCTACCCCTGAGCCGCCCCCGGGGTCAGGGACCGGTCCGCCCGGCGCGGGCGGGCCGGTCCTCCTCTTCCAGCGCGCCGACCAGACCCTCCAGGTCACGCATGAGCCGCTCGGTGCGCTCGGTGCCGTAGGCCGCCTCGATCAGCCGGTGGTGGTCGGTCACCCCGCCCTCCACCCGGCCGAGCAGCTCGGCGCCCCGGTCGGCGAGGAAGACCGCGACCCGGCGGCGGTCGGCCGGGTCGTGGCCGCGGTAGACGAGTGAGCGGTCGATGAGCCGGTCGATCGCCTTGGTCAGCGTCGGGTGGGGCATCAGCACCGCCTCGGCCAGGTCGCCCATGGAGTGACCCCGGCCGTCGGCGAGGGCGCGCAGGATGCGCCACTGCTCGACGGTCACGCCCTCGGCGGTCACCGCGGCGGCGAGCCCGCGGTTGACGCTGCGCTCGGCTCGGCTGAGCAGGTAGGCGAGCGAGGAGCCCAGCCCGGTGGTCGCCACGTGACGCTCCCGTCTCGGTTGGATGACGGGCCTGTCGGCGCCGTCGGCTGTGGAGGATACTCCGCAGTGTGGCAGACGCCGTCACGCCCGTCATGGAACCGCTGGAAGCCCGGTTGCTGCGGAGCGCCGCGCTGCGCGTCGGGCTCGTGGTGCCGCTCTCCGGGGTCCTCGGCCTCGTCGGCCCGTGCGCGGTCAACTGCGCGATCCTCGCCGCCGACGAGGTCAACCTCGCGGGCGGGATGCTCGGCAGGCCCGTCGAGCTGGTGCTGGTCGACGGCGGCGGGCCGGCCGCGCGGGTGGCGGCCGAGGTCGCGGGGCTGGCGGCCGGCGGGGTGATCGACGCGGTGGTCGGCACGCACGGCAGCGATGTGCGGATCGCGGTCGTGCGGGCGCTGGCCGGCCGGGTGCCGTTCGTCTACGCCCCGCCGTACGAGGGGGGCGGGCACGCGCCGGGGGTGTACTTCCTCGGTGAGACGCCGGGCCGGCAGCTGCGGCCGGGCCTCGACTGGCTGATCGACCGGCGGCGGGCCCGCCGGTGGTTCCTGCTCGGCAACGACTACGTCTGGCCGCGCCTGGTCCACGAGACGGCCCGGCGCCGCCTGCGCTCGCGCGGCGCCGAGGTGGCCGGCGAGCGGCTGGTGCCGTACGGCGTGCGCGACTTCGCCCCGATCCTGGCCGAGCTGACCGCCTGCCGGGCCGACGCCCTGCTGGTCAGCCTGATCGGCAGCGACCTCGTCTCCTTCAACCGGGCATTCGCCGAGGCCGGGCTGTCGCACCCGCGGCTGTGCGGGGCGCTGGAGGAGCACGGCCTGCTCGGCATCGGCGGCGACGCGACCGGGGAGCTGTACGGGGCGATGGGGTATTTCGCGAGCCTGGTCACCGACGAGAGCCTGAGCCTCGGCGAGCGCTACGTCCGCAGGTTCGGCCCCGACGCGCCGCTGCTCAACGGGCACGGCCAGGGGTGCTACGAGGCGGTGCTGATGCTGGCCGCGCTCGCGTCCCGGGCCGGGACGCTGGCCGTGCCCGCGGTGGACGCGGTGGCCGACGGCACCTCGGTCGTCACCGCGCGCGGGCGGCTGACCCTGCTGAACCGGGGGGTGCGGCGGCAGGCCCACCTCGGCCGGGCGGACGGCCTGGACTTCGACATCGTCCATTAAAACTTTCCGTAGAAAACTTTTCATTCGGAAAAATCGCCCCTAAGGTACGACCGGACCCCCTCTCCGGCGTTTAGGAGCTCGTTCCATGACCACCGAGCCCTCCCTCGAGCAGTTCGGCTACCAGCAGGAACTCCGCAGATCTCTCACCTTCACCGACCTGCTCGTCTACGGCCTGATCTTCATGGTCCCGATCGCGCCGTTCGGCATCTTCGGCAGCGTCTACCAGGGCTCCGGGGGCATGGTCGCGCTGACCTACGCCATCGGCATGATCGCCATGGCGTTCACCGCGTCGTCCTACGCGCAGATGGCCCGCGCCTTCCCGATGGCCGGCTCGGTCTACACCTACGCGGGACGGGGCATCGCCGCCCCGGCCGGCTTCCTGTCCGGCTGGGCGATCATGCTCGACTACGTGCTGGTGCCGGCGTTGCTCTACCTCATCGCGAGCGCGGCGATGGCGTCGTTCGTGCCCTTCATCCCGATCTGGGGCTGGCTGATCGTGTTCGTGCTGCTGAACACGGTCGTGAACTACACCGGCATCCAGATGACCGCGCGCGTCACCAAGATCATGCTGGTCGCGGAGCTGATCGTCCTGGCGATCTTCCTGATCGTCGGCGCGGTCGCGCTCCTGTCGGGCAAGGCCCAGGTGGGGGCGCTCAGCCCGCTGTTCGACTCCTCGACGTTCTCCTGGCCGCTGGTCTTCGGGGCGGTCTCGATCGCGGTGCTGTCCTTCCTCGGCTTCGACGGCATCTCGACGCTGGCCGAGGAGAGCCAGGTCGACAGCCGCCGGCTGGGCAAGTCGATGATCGCCGCGCTCGGCCTGGCCGGCGCGCTGTTCATCGCGCAGACCTGGGTCGCCGCGCTGCTCACCCCCGACCGCGGCCGGCTGCTGTCCCAGGGCGACCCGGCCGGCACCGCGTTCTACGACGTCGCCGAGTTCGCCGGGGGCCGCTGGCTCGGCATCCTGACCGCGGTGGCCACCGCCATCGCCTGGGGCTTCGCCAACTCCCTCGTCGCCCAGGCCGCCACCTCGCGGCTGCTGTACGCGATGGCCCGCGACCGCCAGCTCCCCTCCTTCCTGGCCAAGGTGGACCCCCGGCACCGGGTGCCGGTCAACGCCACCCTGCTGACGGCGGCGATCTCCCTGGTCGTCGGCCTGTACCTGACCACCCGCCCGGACAACGGCATCCCACTGATCAGCGGGCTGGTCAACTTCGGCGCGCTGGTCGCCTTCCTCGCGCTGCACGTGTCGGTGGTCGTCCACTACGTCGTACGGCGGCGCAGCCGCGACCTGTGGCGGCACCTGTTCGCCCCGATCATCGGCTTCGTGATCCTGGCTTACGTCGTGATCAACGCCAGCTTCGAGGCCAAGGCGCTGGGACTGTCCTGGATCGCCCTCGGCGTCGTGCTGCTGGCCGTCTCCTACGCCATGGGCCGCCACCCCAGGCTGTCCGGCATGCACGACGACGTGCCGGAGCCCTGGGTGAAGAAGTGAGCCCCGCCCGCCCGGCACGGCCGTGACCGGATGGCGCGCCCCGGCCCGCCGATCCCGTGGGCCTGCCGACCGGTGGCGGAGCGGAACCCCGTGACCGGAAACCCGACCGAGACAAGGAAAGACATGATCTCCGTGTTCGACACCTTCACCGAGGCCGAGGGGTGCCCACCCCTCAGCCCGCCCTTCGCCCCGTCCCCCGCGGCACCCGGCGCCGGGGCCCGTCGCGGGCGGGCGGGAGGCGCGCGGTGAACGTCGTCTCCTACCGGCCCGAGCTCTCCGAGCTGAGCTACACCTTCGGCGGACGGCCCGCCGTACGGCGGATCCAGCCCGGCACCATCGTCGAGATGTACACCGAGGACTGCTTCGCCGGGCGGGTCCGCTCCGTCGACGACCTGCCCTCGCGCGTCTGCGACTTCCCCTACCTGAACCCGGTCACCGGCCCCTTCCACGTGGAGGGCGCCGAGCCCGGCGACACGCTCGCCCTGCACTTCGTCTCCATCGAACCGGCCAGGGACTGGGCGGTGTCGGCCACCTTCCCGCACTTCGGCGCGCTCACGCCCACCCACACGACGGCGATGCTCGCCCCGACGCTGCCGGAGGTCGTCTGGCGCTACGACATCGACGTCGAGGCGGGCGTGGCCCGCTACCACGCGCGCAACGGCGACTTCACGGTCGAGCTGCCGCTGGACCCGATGCACGGCACGGTCGGCGTGGCGCCCGCCGCGTCCGAGACGCGGATGACGATCACCCCGGACACGCACGGCGGCAACATGGACACCCCCGAGCTGCGGGCCGGGGTCACGGTCTACCTGAACGTGAACGTCGAGGGCGGCCTCTTCGGGGTCGGCGACGGCCACGCCCGGCAGGGGCACGGCGAGGTCTGCGGCACCGCCGTCGAGGCGGCGATGAACACCGTCGTCGCGGTGGAGCTGATCAAGGGGGTGGCCACCCCGTGGCCGCGCCTGGAGGACGACACCCACCTGATGTCGACCGGCTCGGCCCGCCCGCTGGAGGACGCCTACCGGATCAGCCAGCACGACCTGGTCACCTGGGCCTCGGAGGTCACCGGCCTGGACGCCCTGGACGCCTACCAGCTCGTCAGCCAGATCGGCGAGGCGCCGGTCGGCAACGTCTGCGACACCAACTACACGATGGTCGCCAAGGTCCCCAAGACGTACCTCGGGGGCCCGGCCGTCTACGAGTCGGCCCACGAGCGGCTGCGCGCCCTCGGCCGTATCTACCTGGAACAGCGCTGACGCTTTCCGTCCTCCCGACCGGGGGCGGGTCCGACGTCTCCCCCCGCCGCGGCGTCCGCCCCCACCGCCGTCCGGGCCGTCCTGCGACGCGGCCCGGACGGCTCAGACGGCCCTGATGGCCCCGATAGCCCTGATGGCCCCGATGGCCGGAACGGCTCGGATGGCCCGGACCGCCCGGACCGCTCTGATGGTTCGAACGACCCGGACGGTCCGGACGACCCTAGAGCGCGTCGGTCGCCGGGTGGATCGCCGCCCGCACGATGTCCTCGCAGATCGCGTGGGTGACCAGGGCGTCGCCGGCGTCGACGACGGTGCCGGAGCGGACCGCGTCGAGGAACTCCCGGCAGACCTCCGCGATGCCGCGCTGCTCGCCGACCGAGACCCAGTCGCCGCGCCGGGTCAGCGTCTCCTCATCGGCGTAGTCGATCACGTCGGCCAGGTTCACCACCCGGCGCTTGACGCCCCCGCCCATGACCTCCACGGTCTCTTCGGACGCGCCACTCGTCCTGCTCATGATCCCGAACGTGGTGAAGCCGTCGCCGGACAGCTCCAGCGTCACGTGCTCCAGCAGGCCGTCGGCGACCCGGGTACGGATCCGGGTGTGCTCGACCGGGCCGGGCGCCAGGAACCTGAGCGTGTCCACCACGTGGACGAAGTCGTCGAAGATCGCGGTGCGCGGGTCCTCGGCGAGGTTCCTGCGGTTCTTCTGCATGACCACCAGGTCGCGGGGCAGGTCGCGCAGCTTCTTGTAGGACGGCGCCCGGCGGCGGTTGAAGCCGACCAGCAGCGACCGCCGCATGTCGCGGGCCAGCCGTACCAGGCGCTCGGACTCGGCGTAGGTGTAGGCGATCGGCTTGTCGAGGTAGACGTGGACGCCCGCCCGGAGCAGCGGCTCGACGACCTTGACGTGCGCGGCGGTCGCGGCGTGCACGAAGGCCGCCTCGACCCCGGCCTCGATCACCTCGTCCACCGAGGTGGAGCGTGACGCTATCCGGTAGGCGTCGCCGAGGCGGTCGAGGGTGTCGCGGTTGCGGGTGCTGAGGTGGATGTCGAGGCCGGGCAATGCGGACAGTACGGGCAGGTACGCCTTCTCCGCGATGTCCCCCAGGCCGATCATGGCGATCTGCATGCTCAGAGCGTACGGCCTACGCCGCCGCCGCGAGACGGTTCCGCCACCATGCGATCGTCGAGGTCAGCGCCTCGTCGAGCGGGGTGGGCGACATGCCGAAGGTCGTCTGGAAATCGGTGGAGTCGAGGACGAAGGGCCGGGTGAACTGGTACCGAAGCTCCTCCAGTTCGCCGAGCATGGGCGAGAAGGCGCCCGCGGTGCGGACCAGCCAGTGCGGCATCGCCCTGACGCCGGGGTTGCGGACCCCGGCCAGCGCGCACAGCCGGTCGGCGACCCGCGCGGCGGACAGCGGCGCGTCGGTGGGGATGTGCCAGGCGCGTCCCCAGACCCGGTCGTCCCCGGCCGCCGTCACCAGGGCCCGCGCCACGTCGGGGGTGTAGGTCCAGCTGTGCGGCTGCTCGGGGTCGCCGACGAAGCGGACGACCCTGCCCGAGAGCAGCCGGGGGACGAACCTCTCGCCCAGGTGCGCCTGGTCCAGCGAGCCGGGGCCGAAGTAGTCGGAGGCCCGCAGCTCGGTCACCCTGACCCGGCCGGCCTCGTGGGCGGCGAGGGCGTCGCGCCACAGGCGCACCCGGACGGCGCCCTTGGCGCTGGGCGGGGTGAGCGGGTCGCTCTCGCGCATCGGCCGGTCGGGGGCGGCGTAGCCGTACAGGCAACCGAGGATGACGTATCCGGCGCCGGAGGTCTCGGCGGCGCCCAGCATGGAGGCGGCCATCCCGGGCCATGTCTCGGCCCAGCGGTGGTAGGGCGGGTTGACGCAGTTGAACAGCGTGGCGGCGCCCCGGGTGAGGGCGGCCATCCGATCACGGTCGGCCACGTCCGCGGCGACCCGGCGGACGCCCGGCAGCTCGGGGCCGGAGCCGGACCGGCTGACGAGGACGACCTCGTCGCCCCGCTCCGCCAGCAGCCGGGCCACCTGCGAGCCGACCTGCCCGGCTCCCGCGACGACGTGCTTGCCCATGGTCGTTCTCCTTCTCACTGATCTCTCACTGGCTTTCATCGGTTCTCGCCTGCGCTCACCGGATCTCGCCGGCTCTTACTGGTTCCACAGCAGCCGAAGCGCGGCGTTGACGAGATAGACGGCGGCGAGCAGCACGCCCACGCCGGGACGGCCGGCCGCCACCAGGGCCACGGCGCCGCCACCGAACCAGACGACCTCCAGGGCGACCCGGGCGAGCCCGGTGGCCGGGATCGGCGCGTTGGCGCCGCCGCCCGCGCCGAAGACCGCCCAGACCACGGCGAACGCCACCGGGGCGCCCAGCCCGAGGAGCAGCCGCATCGGCCAGTTCGAGCCGGCGGTGAAGCCCCAGACCCCCGCCGCGACGAGGACGCCCAGCTCCAGCAGGAACATGACGAGGAGGTTCGCGCCTTTGGCGAGGTTCAGCATGGGGGGCTCCGATGAGGTGGACGCTTCGCTGCGAGAGCAATGCTCTCCCAAAAGAGCATTGCTCGTCAAGAGCAGTGCTCTCTTTTATTTTCGCCGCTCTGATATCGTCCTGGCCATGAGCTCAAGCCGAACAGCACGGGAACGGGTCAGAGCCGAGCTGACCAGGGAGATCGCCGACATCGCGCGCCGGCAGCTCGCCACCGAGGGGGCCGCAGGGCTCTCACTGCGGGCCGTCGCCCGGGAGATGGGCATGGTCTCCTCGGCGATCTACCGCTACTTCCCCTCCAGGGACGACCTGCTCACGACCCTCATCATCGACGGCTACAACGCCCTCGGCGAGGCCGTGGAGAACGCCGACGCGGCCACGCCCCGCGAGGACCACACCGGCCGGTGGCTGGCGGTCTGCCACGCCGTACGGGACTGGGCGCTGGCCCACCCGCACGAGTACGCCCTGCTGTACGGCTCGCCCGTGCCCGGCTACCAGGCGCCGCAGGACACCGTCGCCGCGGCCGTGCGCGACACCGTCGTCTACGGCCGCATCGTCTCCGACGCCTACCACGCCGGGGCGCTGAACCCGCCGGACGTCGTCCCTCCCCCGTCGGCGGCGTTCGCCGAGGACGCCGCCCGGGTGCGGGAGATCATCTCGGACATCCCCGACGACGTGGTCGCCCGCGCCCTGGTCGCCTGGACCGGTCTGTTCGGCTGGGTCAGCTTCGAGCTGTTCGGCCAGTTCAACAACGCGATCCTCAACCGCGACCCGGCCTTCGACCACGCCATGCGCTCCCACGCCGCCTACCTCGGCCTGCCCCTCTGAGCCCGTCCTGGTGCGGCTCCCGGACTAGCCCGGGAGCCGCACCAGGAGGCGTGGGGCGGCCCGCCGATCACGGAGTCGCCGGGCAGGGCGTCCCGGTCGAAGGAGTTCCGCCGCCGTTCCCGGCCGAAGGAGCTCCGTCGCCATGATCGTCTAGGCTGGACGGTCATGGAGTATTTCGTGTACGGCCGTGACCGCCCCGGCACGTTCGGGCTCAAGGTGAGGCTGAGCGAGGAGCACTGGTCCTTCATGGACGGGTACGCCGAACTGCTGGTCGCCCGCGGCCCCACGATGACCGGCCATGGCGACGAGGCCGAGCCGACCGGCAGCCTGCACATCGTCGATCTTCCGGACACCGAAGCCGCCCGCACGTTCGCCTACGAGGAGCCGTACCACCGGGCCGGCGTCTTCGAGTCGGTGCTGCTGTGCCGCTTCCGTAACGCCCTGGGCCGCACCATGTGGGAATTCACCGAGGCCGTGGACGGCTACGGCCGGTTCCTGGTGATCGCCATGGGCGAGTCCGCCCCCGCGCCGGTCACGTCGAAACACCTGATCGTGTACGGCGAGCTGCTCTCCCTCGACGGCGAGACGCGGCTCGGCCGGGCGGCCCTGGCAGAGGCGCCGGACCGCGAAGCCGCCGCGGCGCTGCTGCCGTCCGGCGGTGACGTCCGTACGGAGGTCCGTCCCTGGCGCTTCGGCGGCAGACCCGCCCAGAGCCACTAGCGTCTGGGACGCGTCACAACCTCGAAGGCCGTTGCCGCCATGCGCTGCCTGGCCCCTTCCGGTTGACGACACAGGTCGCAGGGCTGCCGCGGATCCCGAGCCGGAAAGCGGCTGCCGTATCGTGCCTGGCTACAGAGCGATGAGGCCGGCAGGAGTCGGCTGAAACCCGCAGGCCCCGAAGTAGAAGTCCTTCATGTCATCGTCGAAGTCGACGTGGAGCCATTCACACTTGGCTGCGCGGGCCTCTCTGACGGCGACGGCGATGAGTTCGGTCCCGACACCGCGCCGCCGGGCTCTTTCCGTCACGAGGGTGTCGAGGATGAAGGCGTGGACGGCGCCGTCCCATGCCACATTGACGAAGCCGACGAGCTCGCCGCCTTCCGTGGCGCAGACCCACCCGAGGCTGTGCCGGTTGACCTGAGCCCACCAGTCATCCTTCAGAGGCGCATGACCGAAGCCCTCCGCGTGCAGTGCGTTGATCGCCGTATTGTCGAAGTGGCCCCGCCACTCGTATGCAATCGTCACGAAATGATCGTAAGAAGGCATTCACGCCGCCGGCAACGAGTTTTCAGCGGCCCCCTTCCAACCCGGTAGCACAGGTCGCGGGCTCGTTGCTCCCCGCGCGGGTCAGCCGGTCAAAGCCATCCTCACCCTTCAAATGCGCGAGGCAAGACGAAAAGCATTCCGTACCCGAGACCCAGCCTGCTCCGCATCGGGCCCTCATTCTTTGAAACGGGCGAACAATTCGAGGTGGGAGCAGCGGATGCAGCGGAACGCCTCGATGATCCAGCGCGTCTTTCCCATACGCTTGGCGTTGCCGAGCGGACCGCGCTCCAGGGGACCCGCGATCCAGCGGCCGTATCCCCGTGAGTGCTCTCCAGCGTCCTCGACGAATCCCGGCTCCAGGTCCGTACCGTCACATTGAGTGCAGCGCATGGTCATGGTCCCCAGTCTCCCGCCGATCGCCGGAACACCTTGAACCGTACTGCCCAGGACCTTGATGAGGCAGGGCTTTGTCCCGGCCTCAATGACACGGTGAGTGCAGCGCATGGACATGTGGCCGGGCGGGCCGTTCGCCGAGTCCTTCCCGCAGGACGGGCTCGGCCGGGCGATCGTCGTCCACCTGCCCGCCGCAGCCGTGGGCGTCGCCGGACTCGTCCGGCGGATCCGTCCGGCCGGACCGCCCCGCCGCCGAGCGGTCCGGCGGCCGGCGCTCCCTCCGGGACCGCGGCCCGGCTACGGCGGGCACCGCGGGCGGCGTACACCACGGGGTGATCCGTACCGCCCCGAGAGTAGGCCGTTCGCCTCCGGCCGGCGGACGACGAAACGGACCGCGTCGGACACCATCGCCAGTGACCGTCCGATGACGGGCGGAGGTGATGGACAGGAAGGAGTGAAACCGTGCGCAAGCTCTACGTCGCGCTGGCCGGCCTGCTGCTGGCCTCCGTGGTCGTGCAGTTCTACTTGGCGGCGGTCGGCGCGTTCGACAGGCCGATGGAGGAGGGCTCGTTCGCGTTGCACGACACGTTCGGCATGATGGTCATCCCGATCTTGTCGCTGCTGGCCACCGTGGCCGCGGCGCTGGCCAAGGCGCCCGGGCGGCTGATCGGGCTCACCCTGCTGCCGCTGGGCCTGGTGGTCGTCCAGGCGCTGATCGTGGTCCTGGGCAGGGCGCTGAACGACGACACCGGCTACACCACCACCGCGAGCCTGGCCGTCCTCGGCCTGCACGCGATCAACGGCATGGCCGTCATGGGTTCGGCCGGCCTGGTCCTGCGGCGGGCCAGGGCGCTGGCCGCGGCCCCGGCCGGAGCCGCGGCCGGCGGAACGGCACCGGGAGAGCCCGCGGCGCGCGTGCCATGAGCGTCGGCACCCTCATCACGTTCGACCTGCTGGTCGCGGTCCTGACCGCCGCGACGTGGCTGGGGGCGGGCGCGGCGGCGGCCGCCCGGCGGTCCGGGATCGCGCTGGCCCTGTTCGTCGCGGCGGCCGTCCTGTCGGTGGCCCGCGCCGCCACCGCCGCCGTGCTGGCCGGCGCGGGCTGGTGGTTCGTCCAGGAGAAGGTCACCCTCACGCTCCCGCTGCTCGCCGTCGCCGGGGGCGTCGCGGCGGCGGTGGCGGGACCGCGCCTGGTCAGGGCGGCCCGCGGCGGCCGGGCGGACCTGGCGGGGCGGCCCGCCGTCGTCGTCCCGCTGCTGGGCGCCGGCTACGCGGCCGTGGCCGGGCCGGCGTACGCGCTGCTGCTCGGCTACCCGGCGACCTGGAGCGCCGGGCTGGTCACGGTGGCCCTGGTCGGGGCGGCGGTGCTCCTCACCTGGCGGATCGTCTCGGCGCCCCGGTCCCTGCCGGTTGGCGCCGCCAGGGCCGCCGTCGCGGCGGCCCTGGCGGCGGGGCTCGCCGGGACGGGGCTGGCGTTCGTCCCCGCCCCGGAGACCGACGCGGGCGGCGGCCCGCCGACCCGCCACCTGGCCGCCGGGCACCCGGCGGACGGCCGTACGGCGGGCACGACCGGAACCCACACCGCCGATGAGCCCGCGACCGGCACGGGCGCGGGCTCGGGGGCAGAGCACGCATCGGAGGCGCACGGGAGCGGCGGGAGCGCCACGGCAGAGCACGCGGTGGGTACGGACACCACGGGAGAGCACGCGCCGGAGGCGCACGGGAGCGGCGGGGGCGCCACGGGAGAGCCCGCGCCGGAGGTCCACGATGCCGGGGTGGGGGACGTCCGGTCGATGACCTCGCTGCGCGGGCCCTCCGAACCCGCGCCGGGCGGCACGACGCGCCGGTTCGCGCTGACCGCCCGCACCGCCACCGTCACCCTGTCCTCCGGGCGCCGCGTGGCGGCGTGGACCTTCGACGGCAAGGTGCCCGGCCCGCCGATCACCGCCGTCGAGGGCGACCTGGTCGAGGTACGGCTACGCAACGCCGACGTCACGTCGGGCGTGACGATCCACTGGCACGGCTACGACGTGCCCGCCGGCGAGGACGGCGTCCCGGGCCTGACCCAGGACGCCGTACGGCCCGGCCAGGAGTTCACCTACCGGTTCCTGGCGAATCAGGTGGGGACCTACTGGTACCACACGCACGAGGTCTCCGACATCGGCGTCCGGAAGGGTCTGTACGGCATGCTGGTGGTCACCCGCCGGGCCGGCGGACCGGCCGATCAGATCTCCGGGTCCGGCTCAGATCCGGCATCCGACGGGGAGACCGGGCGGACACGGGACGGCGGGGCCGGGACCGGCGGGCCGGCCGCGTCCACGCCGGGCCTGGACCTCACCCTGCCGGTGCACACCTTCGGGGGCGTGACGGTGCTCGGCGACCACGACCGGGCGATCGAACGGTCCGCCGCCCCCGGCACCCCCGTACGGCTGCGCCTGGTCAACACCGACAACACGCCGCACCGGTTCACCCTGACGGGCACGCCGTACCGGCTGGTGGCCGTGGACGGGCAGGACCTGAACGGCCCCGGCGAGCTGGGCCGGGTCGGGCTGCGGCTGCCCGCGGGAGGCCGCTACGACCTCGCGTTCACCATGCCCGCGGCGCGGACGGTGCTGCTCGCGGTGGACGACCGTACGGAGGGTCTGCGGCTGTCGCCGCAAGAAGGCGCCGGGTCCGCGGGGAGCGCCGGGGACGGCGCGGGCTGGCCGGAGCTCGACCTCACCCGGTACGGGACCCCGGCCGGCACGCCGTTCGGCCCCGGCAGCCGCTTCGACCGGCGATTCACCCTCGTGCTCGACCGCGGCCTGACGTCCTCCGGCGGCCGGCCCCTGTACGCGCACACGGTCAACGGCCGCGCGTTCCCGTCCATCCCCACCCAGGTCGTCAGGGACGGCGAGCTCATCCGTTTCACCGTCGTCAACCGGAGCCGCGACACCCACCCCTGGCACCTGCACGGTCACCGGGTGCTGGTGCTCTCCCGCGACGGGCGGGCGACGAGCGGCAGCCCGCTCTGGCTGGACACCTTCGACGTGCGCCCCGGCGAGGTGTGGGAGGTCGCCTTCCGCGCCGCCAATCCGGGTCTGTGGATGAACCACTGCCACAACCTCGCCCACGCCGACCAGGGGATGGTCCTGCACCTGAACTACGAGGACGTGACCACCCCGTTCCACGGCGCCCACGGCGGCTGAGGGCCCTTCACCCGGCGCGGGCCCGCCGCGCCCCGGACACGGCGCGGCGGGCCGTCAGTTGGCGAGGAGCCTGCGCAGCACTCCCTGGAACACCTGTCCCGGCCTCTGCTGCTCGCCGTGCAGTGCGTTCAGGACGAGGAGCCCGCCGGTGAGCGCGGGGATCACCCACTGCACGACGCGCAGCCGCTTCTGGGCGCCGGCGACGTCCGGCGGGGTCTCGGCGCAGGGTTCGACGCCCGACTCCGCGGGGACGTCGCCGGCCTGCTCGATCTTCGCGCCGAGCATCCTGCTGCAGCCGGTCACCGCCAGCGCCGCGCCGCTGAGCACCGTCTTGCCGATGGTGTTCCCGGCCACGCCCTTCTGCGTCGCGACGCGGCCCTTGTTCGCCGCCAGCAGGCCGACGGAGCCGGCGAGGTACATGGCGATGCCCGCGGCGTTGACCGGGGTCCACTTGCTCCATCCGACGTTCGCCACCCGGGTCCGTTCGCGCCTGTCGCTGACCGCTCCGGACGCGCCGTTCAGGCCGACGGCGCCCATCAGCGAGCCGCCGAACCACATGGCCAGTCCCAGGTCGTGCATGGAGCGCACGACGGTGTCGCGTTGCATGCCTTTACCCCCCGTCCAAAGTGACGGACCACCGATCTCCGGCCGATGGCGCCACGCCGTCACCGCGATGGGGGTTCACTACCCCGCTTCGGGTATGCGGTCGGCTCGCATCGCGCGATGTCCCGGGCAAGGTTGAACCGGAACCGGAACCGGAACCGGAACCGGCCGGGACCGGGGCGGGGTCGTGGTCGGTCCGGGCTCGACGCGGGGCTTCCCTTCAGGCGAGGCGCGCCCCGACCTGGAGGTTTCCGCGCAGCGCCTTGGAGTAGGGGCAGTGCTCGTGGGCCCGCCGGACGAGGCGGCCGGCGAGGTCCCGGTCCACGCCCGGCAGGCTGACCGCCACCTCGACGCCGATCGCGTAGTCGTCGTGCTTCCCGCGCTTGCGCAGTTCGACGGCCGTCTCGACGATGCAGTCCGCGGTGCTCACCCCTTCCCGGCCGGCGACCAGCGCGAGGGAGTTGTGGAAGCAGGTGGCGTACGCCGCCGCCAGAAGCTGCTCGGGGTTGGGCGCGCCGCCGGGCCCGCCGAGCTCCCGGGGGGCCTTCACCGGGAGGTCGAGCACCCCGTCCTCGGTCGTCACCCGCCCCGCGCCGTCCGTGGAGAAGGCCCGGGCCGTGTAGAGGGTGACGTAGCCGTCGCCACCCTCGTCCGGGGGTCCGCCGACGCCGCTCCGCGGTCCGCCGGCGTCGGCCGCGGCCCGGGGTCCGCCGACGCGGATCTCGGCCTCGACGCCGGGTCCCGAGTAGTCGGAGGCGTCGGCCGTCGGCCGGTCGGAGACCGCCGACCTGCTCGGCGCGGCGGCCTCGTTGGGCATTCCCTGTCCGAATCGCACGTCATCGTTCATGGTCGTCCCCCGATCCCCCGATCCCCGCGCTCGGTACGGCCGGGCACCCCGTCGTGACGGGCCCGCCGTACCACGCGGGGCCATGACCTGCGCGAACTACTCGAAATGGTGCTTATCTACCCTCCACGCCAGGACCGACACGGGGCGCGACCCGGCCCCGGAGGAGGTCCGGGCAAGGCGGAGGCCGATCGACGGCGAAGGGCCGGGTGAGGCGAGGCCCACCCCGTGGAGAAACCGGTCGGGGCCGCAGCCGATCCCCGAAGGCGGGCCGGAAGCCTGCCCGCGAGGACAACCGGTCGAGCCGGCGGGAGACCGTTTCGGGAGAAGTTCGCCGGCCGTTGTCCAGATCTTCAGGCCGCCGTTCCCGGCCCCGCCATCGGCCCGTCCAGGATCTCTGCCGGGTCTCGGAAACCGGCACCGAATCGGCCGTGTAATGCACTATCCGGTGACGTACCGTCTTCAGAAGACCGTCCCGTTCGAGAAATACGACGGAGAAGGCTGATTCCGTCGCTCTGTGAGGAGTGATCCATGCCGAGAAGGTTCCTGTCCGCACTGGCCGCGGCGGCCGCCATGGCCACCACGACGATCATCGGAGGCGGCGTGGCCGCGGCGAGCGGCACGACCGCGACAGGCGACGCGACCCCGGCGAGCGGCACGACCACGGTGAACGACGCGACTCCGGCGAGCGGCACGACCGCGGCGAGCGGCGGTACCTGCGCGACCGCGCCGAACACCCCCGTCACCACGGACGCCGTCTTCAGCGAGCCCGTCGGGGGCGACCCGGCCGCCATCGTGCGCAGGCTCTGCGACCTGATCCACCAGACCCCCGCCGGGGCGCGGATCCAGGTCGCGCACTTCGTCATGTCCGGTACGGCCGGCACGGAGTTCGCCGACGAGCTCGCCAGGGCCCACCGGCGCGGCGTCGAGGTGCGGGTGATCCTGGACGGCGACAAGCGCGGCGCCACCGTGGCGTCGCGACTGGCGGCCGAGCTGGGCACGGACACCTCGGCCGGATCGTGGGTGCACGTCTGCACCGGCCCGATGTCGGGCGGCACGGCGGCCTGCATCGGGGACAAGGGCCAGCACAACAAGTTCTACACGTTCTCCCGGACGGGCGGGGCCTCGAACGTGGTCGTGCAGTCGTCGGCCAACCTCACCGACCTGAACTCCACGACGTACTGGAACAACGCCGTCGTCCTGACCGGGAACCGGCGGCTGTACCAGGCGTACGACGGCTACTTCGCCGACCTCGCGGCGGAGCGGAAGAACCTCGACTACTACCGCGTCGTCACCACCGGCGCGGCCGGCGGCTCGGTGCGGGCCCACTTCTTCCCACGGGCGGGCACGGACGCCTCCACCGACCCCGTCGCCGAGTACCTCGACAAGGTCTCCTGCGAGGGCCGCACGAAGATCCGCGTCGGGATGTCGGAGTGGGACACCTACCGCGTCGCGATCCCCGAGCGGCTCCGCGACCTGGCCGCCCGGGGCTGCTCGGTGCAGATCGTCTACGGGATCATGGACGACGAGGTGAAGCGGCTCCTGCTGGCCGAGCCCCGCGTCGAGCTGCGCGCCCTCGGCGACGGGAACGCGCTGCCCGGCCGCATCCACTCCAAGTACCTGCTCGTCGAGGGCTCCTACGACGGGGACCGGAACGCCCGCTGGGTCTTCACCGGCAGCCACAACTACAACGAGACGTCGCTGCGCCGCAACGACGAGACCATGCTGCGGCTCAACGACAAGGCCGTCTACCAGCGCTACGTCGCCAACTTCGAGAAGGCCCGCGCCGCCGCCGTACCGGTGTCCGCGGCCTGAGCCGACCCTCCGGTGCGATCCCGCCGGGCGTTCGTCGGCTCGGCGCCCGCCGCGGGACGCCCTCTCGCCCGCCGACCGCACGTGAGAGGGACCGGAGCACGCCGTACGGCCGTCGCCTCAGGGCCGGGCGGCACGCCGTACGGCCGGCGCCCCGGGGTCCCGGCCGGGCGGGCTCACCCGCCCGGCCGGGACCCCGGGCCCTCAGCGGGCGGCGCGGTTGACCGCGGAGATGACGGCCTTGAGCGAGGCGGTGGTGGTGTTGGCGTCGATGCCCACACCCCACAGCACCTGGCCCGCCACCTCGCACTCGATGTAGGAGGCCGCCTTGGCGTCGGTGCCGGCGCTCAGGGCGTGCTCGGCGTAGTCCAGGACGCGCACCGGGAAGCCGCTCCGCGTCAGGGCGTCACAGAAGGCGGAGATGGGGCCGTTGCCCACGCCCTCGACCTCGCGGATCTCGCCGTCCAGCCGCAGGTCGACGCTGATGACGTCCTTCTCGTCGACCGTGGACACGCCGCGGTGCGCCAGCAGGCCCAGCCTGCCCCAGGGGCGCGCCGGGTTCGGCAGGTACTCGTCGGCGAAGACCTCCCACATCTCGGCCGGGTTCACCTCGCCGCCGAGGGTGTCGGTACGGGCCTGGACGACCCGGGAGAACTCGATCTGCAGGCGGCGCGGCAGGTCGAGGCTGTGGTCGGCCTTCATGATGTAGGCGACGCCGCCCTTGCCGGACTGGCTGTTGACCCTGATGACCGCCTCGTAGGTGCGGCCGATGTCCTTGGGGTCGATCGGCAGGTACGGCACCGCCCACGTGAACTCGTCCACCGGAACGCCCGCGGCGGCCGCGTCGCGCTCCAGGTGCTCCAGGCCCTTCTTGATCGCGTCCTGGTGGGACCCGGAGAAGGCGGTGTAGACCAGCTCGCCGCCCCAGGGGTGGCGGGGGTGGACCGGCAGCTGGGTGCAGTACTCGGTGACCCGGCGGATCTCGTCGATGTCGGACAGGTCGATCTCGGGGTCGACGCCCTGGGAGAACAGGTTCATCCCCAGCGTGACCAGGCACACGTTGCCGGTGCGCTCGCCGTTGCCGAACAGGCAGCCCTCGATGCGGTCGGCCCCGGCCATGTATCCCAGCTCGGCGGCGGCCACGGCGGTGCCCCGGTCGTTGTGCGGGTGCAGGGACAGCACGATCGAGTCGCGGTAGGCGAGGTTGCGGTGCATCCACTCGATCTGGTCGGCGTAGACGTTGGGGGTGGCCATCTCCACGGTGGCCGGCAGGTTCACGATGACCTTGCGGTCGGGGGTGGGCTGCCAGACGTCGTTGACGGCGTTGCAGACCTCCACGGCGTACTCCAGCTCGGTCCCGGTGAAGGACTCGGGCGAGTACTGGAAGTAGATCTCGGTGTCCTCCAGCTCGGCCGCCAGCTTCTTGCACAGCTTGGCGCCCTCGACCGCGATCGCGGTGATGCCGTCGCGGTCCTGGCCGAACACCACGCGGCGCTGCAGCGTGGAGGTGGAGTTGTACAGGTGGACGATGGCCTGCCTGGCGCCGCGCAGCGACTCGAAGGTCCGCTCGATCAGCTCGGGCCGGGCCTGGGTCAGGACCTGGATCACCACGTCCTCGGGGACGCGGTCCTCTTCGATGATCTGCCGTACGAAGTCGAAGTCCGTCTGCGAGGCGGCGGGGAAGCCCACCTCGATCTCCTTGTAGCCGATCTTCACCAGCAGCTCGAACATCTTGAGCTTGCGGTGGGCGTCCATCGGGTCGATCAGCGCCTGGTTGCCGTCACGCAGGTCCACCGCGCACCACCGGGGCGCGGTCTCGATGACCTTGCCGGGCCAGGTGCGGTCGTCGAGCCTGACCGGGGTGAAGGGCTGGTAGCGCCGGAACGGCATGGGGCTGGGCTGCTGCTGCGGATACATGCAATGGCTCCTCGACGTGGAAAACGATCGTGGCCGACGCGCATGGCTCGCTCCGCGACGAGGAGGCCGGCCTCTTACAGGCCCTCGTCGCGGCAGCTAAGAAGCAGCCCGCGCAGCATGCCTAGCACGTTAGCAGACTGTCCCAAATCCACACCCGCGTATCTCAGGAATCGAGACGTCCCAGGTCACAGGGGAGGCGTGACACGGCGCCGCCGACCGTGGGGACCCCGTCCGGCTCGGTACGCCGCCAGGGGCGGGCCGGATCGGCCGGGTTAGAGTGACGCTACCGCCGAATCCGATCTGGGGAGACCATGAAGGACACCGACATTCTCGCCCATATCCACGACCTCATCGAGGAGGAGCACGACCTGCGCCGGCGGCTGGCCTCCGGCGGGATCTCCTCGTACGAGGAGAACAACCGGATCCGGCAGGTCGAGGAGGCCCTCGACCAGGCGTGGGACCTGCTGCGGCAGCGCCGGGCGCGCCGGGACGCCGGGGAGGACCCCGACTCGGCGGCGCCGCGCCCGGTCGGCGAGGTGGAGGGTTACCGCCAGTAGGAGCCGGTAGAAGCGGTAGAACCCGGCAGGAGCCGGTGGGAGCCGGCCGGTGGGAGCCGCCGTCCGGCTGTGCCGGCGCCCGCGACCGGCACGGTCCGCGCGGTTAGACTGCGGCCATGCCCCGAGCCCTCACGTCGCCGCTGCGACGAGCCGTCGGCGTGGCCGCGGGCGTGCCGACCGGCCTGGCCGGGCTGGGGTGGATCTGCGTCTCCTGGGCGGTCGGGGGCGAGCGCGCGCGGAGGGCGACGGCCGCGCTGGTCGGTCTGGAACGGCGCCGCCTGGCCTCCTGGTACGACCACCACCGCGGCGGCGGCATCGGCGGGCGCGGCGGACGCGCCTACCTCCTGCTGCGAGGCGCCCTCGGCGTCCTGGGCGGCTACCTGGTTTTCGCGGGCGTGTTCCTGGCCGTCCTCCTGCTGTACGGCGGGGCGGGGCAGCTCGTCTCGGGGGAGGCCCATCCCATCCCGCTCCGATTGCCCGGTGTGCGGGTGACCGGGGACAGCTCGGTGTACGGCATCGTCCTCGGCCTGACCGCGCTGGCGTTGTCCGTCGGCTGGGGCGCCGTCCTGGTCGGCCTGGAGCGCCGGCTGGCCGACCGTCTCGCGCCCTTCGGGCGGGACGAGGCCATGCGGGGCCGGATCGCCGAGCTGACCGCCTCGCGCTCCGGGATCGTACGGGCCGTCGACGACGAGCGCCGCCGGATCGAGCGCGACCTGCACGACGGGGTCCAGCAGCGAGGGGTGACGCTGGCGATGCTGCTGGGGCGGGCACGGCACGCGGCCGAGCCCGCCCTGATCGACGAGGCGTACGCCGAGGCCCGGCGGCTGCTCGACGAGCTGCGCGACGTGGCGTGGCGGATCTACCCGGCCGAGCTGGACTCGCGGGGCCTGCGCGCCGCGCTGGACGAGGTGGCGCATCGCTCCGCGGTACCGGTGACGGTCTCCTACGACTCACCCGGGCGGCTCGCGCCGGAGCAGGAGACCTGCGCCTACTTCGTGGTCAGGGAGGCCGTCACCAACGCCAGCAAGCACGCCGGGGCGGGCGCGATCCTGGTCGGCCTGCGCGTGACGGAGGAGGAGGCGACCGTGACGGTCTCCGACGACGGCCGGGGCGGCGCCGACCCGGACGGCGGCGGTCTCGCCGGGCTGGCCCGGCGGGTACGGGCACTCGACGGGACGTTCGCGGTGGACAGCCCGCCGGGCGGCCCGACGACGGTGACCGCGAGGCTGCCGTGCGCCTGATCCTCGCCGACGACTCCGTGCTGTTCCGCGAGGGGCTGGCCCGGCTGCTGCGGGACGCCGGGCACGAGGTGACGACCGTGGGCGACGCCGCCGCGCTCCTGGAGTCCGTGGCCGGAACGCGGCCGGAGGCGGTGATCGTCGATGTGCGGATGCCGCCGTCGCACACCGACGACGGGCTGCGGGCCGCCCTGGAGATCCGCGGCCGGTGGCCGGACGTCGGTGTGCTCGTGCTGTCGCAGTACGTCGAGCCGTCCTCCGCCTCCCGGCTGCTCGCCGGTCCCGGGGAGGGCCTCGGCTACCTGCTCAAGGACCGGGTGTCGGAGGTGGCCGGGTTCCTCGCGTCCCTGGAGCGGATCGGCTCCGGCGGCACGGTGTTCGACCCCGAGGTGGTCCGGCGGCTGCTCACCCGCGCCCCGCTGGACACGCTGACCGACCGGGAGCGGGCCGTCCTGGAGCACCTGGCCCAGGGCATGGTCAACACCGCGATCGCCGAGCGGCTGCACGTGTCGCAGAGCACGGTCGAGAAGCACGTCAACGCCGTCTTCGACAAGCTCGGCCTCGCCCGGACCCCCGGCTACAGCCGCCGGGTGCTGGCGATCCTGCGGTATCTCGACGTCTGAACCAGGCGCGCCGCCACCAGCACCGGGCCCGCGACCGCGGCCGTCACCAGCCAGGCCATGAAGCTCGGGTAGAAGTAGACCACCTGGATCCAGGAGATGTCGCTCCCCCGGGCGAGGATCCGGAAGATCGGCACGACGGCCGCGCACAGCGCGAGCGGCCCCAGATGGGGCAGCAGCCCCAGCCACCACCGCCACCCGGAGCGGCGGGCGGCCCACCGCCCGGAGCGGGCCACCCCCCGCGCCGCCAGCCCGGCGGTCACCAGGATCAGCAGCGCGAACACGAGGTCCGTGACGAAGAAGGGCGAGGCGGGGATCTCCGGCTTCTCCCCCTCGATCAGGGCGACCAGGCCGTCCATCAGGGCTCCGGCGTCGGCGAAGGCCATGCCGGTGTTCGCCATGACCGCGACGCCGTACCCGGACGCCGGCATCAGCAGTTGCTCGGCGGTGGCGGTGAACAGGTCGCCGCCGTGCTCCACGACGGGGGTGCCGCGCTTCGTCTCGTCGAGCATCCAGCCGAGGGCGTACTCGTCGTTCTGCGCGGAGGGGGTGCGCATCTCCTCGACGGTCCGCGGGGAGATGCGGCCGTCCCGCTGCGCGATCAGCCACTGGGCCATGTCGTTCGCGGTGGTGAGGACGCCGCCGGAGCCGTTGCCGAACGCGGTGGGCTCCGGCAGGGCGATGGCCCGGCCGAGGATGTACAGGTGGCCGCGTGAGCCGGGCGGCAGGTCCCGGTCGGTGTCGACCGTCCGGCTGTGGCGCATGCCGAGCGGGGCGAACACCTGCGCGTCGAGGTACTCGGCGAACGGCCGGCCGCTCACCACCTCGACGAGCCGCGCGGCGACCTGGTAGTTGGTGTTGTGGTAGCTGAAGACGGTTCCCGGTTCCGCGGCGAGCCTCGCCGTCCTGAGCCGGGCCACCGCGCCCTTCAGCGTGGTGGGCTGGGGCAGGCTCCGCTCGTGGAAGGCCGAGTCCGCCATGCCCGACGTCTGGTGGAGCAACTGCCGTACGGTGATCTTCGCCGCCCGGGGGTCGGCCATCGTGAACTCGGGCAGGTGGCGGCGGACCGGGTCGTCGAGCCCGATCCTGCCCGCCTCCACCAGCCGCATCACGGCCAGGGCGGTGAAGGACTTGCTGACCGAGGCGACGGGCATGGGGGTGTCCGCCGTCACCGGTTCGCCCGCGGCGGTCACGCCGTACCCCGAGGCGTGGACGACCTCCGTTCCCCTGGTGACCGCCACGGCCACCCCGGGCAGCCCCGTCTCCTCGCGGTAGTCCGCGACGAACGCGGCGATCGCCGCGGGGGTGACGCCGCCGGGCGGGGCGGCTTCGGGCGAGGTCCCCGGCGGGGCCCCGGGCAGGACGGCTCCGGCCGCGGGAAGCACGGCCATGCAGATCGCGATGAGAGTTCTCAGAAACACCCGCCGGACGCTAGCCGCCCGTTCCGGCCCGGGACCATTGCGAAAAACCTCCCTTTTCGCGGTGGGAAACCGTCGTACGGCGGGCCGCCGGTCGCCGACGGGCCCATCAGGACGGCCGGAACGCCGCCGCGCGCCGCCCCGGATGACGACGGGCGGGCGGGGCCGGAGACCCGCTCAGTCCGCGGAGCGGCCCTGGCAGCGCGGGTCGGCCGGTGTCTGCAGCGGGGCCGGGGCCAGCCACGACAGCACGTTCTTCTCGACGTACCAGCCGTGCAGGTTCACCCAGGTCATGGGCGCCCCGTCGGGGTCGGGGCAGAGCACCTTCGACTCCAGCCGGTCACCGCGGACGAAGCTCACCTGACCGTCGCGTCCCAGCACGGTCACCATCTGGTCGTCGCTGGTGACCAGGTAGCCCACGAGCACCCGCGGCGCGTCCCGTTCCCCGTCCGCCGTCATCTGGAACGCCGTCAGCGGCAGGATCGGCGCCTTCATCACCACCACGCCCACCAGGAACGGTGTGAAGACCGCCACGACGACGGCGAGCCCGTGGGTGAACAGCCGGGCGAGCGCCCTCGGCACCGGGCCGGTCAGCAGGCCCGCGATCCCCGGCGGCAGGATGAGCAGGATCGAGGTCGTCACGTCCCGCGCGGCGACCGCCTGGCCGATGGCGGGCCACAGCGCGGCGTAGACGAGCACGGCGGCCACCGCGGGCAGAACGTAGCAGACGGCCACCCGCAGCGTCCTCCTGCCGGGGAAGCGGTCGCGCACCGTCAGCCCGGCGGTGGTCAGCGCCAGCATCTCCAGCGTCGGCAGGAACCGCAGTTCCCAGGAGAACAGGCCCACCACCACCGCCAGCACCACCACCCAGCCGGGCAGGCGCTCGGCGGCGCGCAGCAACCAGGAGGAGCGGTCCGCGCCGGTCCAGCCCCGCGTGCTGATCCAGTACAGGGCGCCGAGCATCCGCCCGCTCAGGACGAGGGCCGGCAGGATCCACACGGTCGTCAGCAGCACGGCGGTGAGCAGGCCCAGCGGGCTGACGTTCTGCACCAGCAGCAGCAGGGTCTGGGTGTCCTGGCGGCTGGCGTACCACAGCCGCATGGTGAGCAGGAGCAGCGGGAAGGCCGGGAGCAGCGCGAGCAGCCACTCCTGGTTCCTGGGCTGCTCTCTGGACGTGCGCTTGGTCCGTCCGATGCCGCTCAACGGGTTGAGCACTCCTGGACGGGAAGCGAGCGCTCCCACGGCCATCGGCGTACCTCCGGGGGCAGCGCGCAGGGCTGTTCCTTCTGCGCCACGTTCAGCCCGCGGTTGGCCTCGACCGCCAGCAGCGGATCGATGTACCTCTGGTACGCCTGCTCCCACCGCTGGTCCTGGGGGTCGGCGTAGGAGCGGTAGAGCGAGAGGTCGACCAGTGTGCGCAGGGCGGCGTTGGGGCCGGCGTTGACCGCCCACATCTCCGTCTTCTCCAGCGCGATGTCGTGGTGGCGCAGCCTGCCACCGGACTCGGCGACGAACCCGGCCAGGAGCGCCGCGTCGGTGGTCACCGCGTCGAACTCCTCCTTCTTGAGACCTTCGACGCAGTCGCTGATGAGGTTCCGGGCGGTGACGGTGGCCCTGGTCGCCTGCTCCAGCTCGTCCTCGGAGGTCGAGGTGCCCAGCGTGCAGACCTTTTTGCCCTCCAGCTGCCCCAGCGAGGTGACCTTCCCGGGATAGTCGGACCGGGTCACCACGGACTGCTCGGTGTAGAGGTAGGGCGTGCTGAAGCCGACCGCCGGGTTCTGCTGCCGTTCAGGTGTCACGCTGAAGGTGGCGACCACCAGGTCCACCATGACGAACCGGCCCCCCACGTCCTGGGCCTGCATGCGCGCCCTGTCCTCGGTCTCGATGGCCAGGAAGTCGACCTTGTCCCGAGAGAAGCCCAGGTCGGCGGCGATCATGTAGGCGATCTCGATGTCGAACCCGGTGAAGGCGCGCCTGCC
Organism: Streptosporangium sandarakinum; assembly: GCF_050942225.1. Lineage (NCBI taxonomy): Bacteria > Bacillati > Actinomycetota > Actinomycetes > Streptosporangiales > Streptosporangiaceae > Streptosporangium > Streptosporangium sandarakinum. The sequence goes on along the minus strand of NZ_CP192034.1, from coordinate 2,152,662 downwards.
CGTCTTCTCCTGGAGCGCGATGCCGGGGGTGTCGGACTTCACGCCGATCCGGAGCCGGTCCTTGTTGAACAGCCCGGCCCGCTCCCGCAGTTCCGCCTCGGTGGGCGGCCCCTTCGTCACCAGGATGGACGCGCCGACCACGATCGCGGCCAGGACCAGGGCGATCCAGGCGGCGATCCGGAAGCGGCGGAACCTCTTGACCGGCTGCGGCTCCGGCGGCGGGAACGGGTCGGGCACGGGATCGGCCGGGAGGTGCGGCGGCTCGTCGGCCCGCGGGTCGGGCGTGCCGGCCGACGAGCCGGGACGCCACCGCTTCCCGGCGAACAGACCGGCCTTCCCGGACGGCGCCGTCACGTCCTCATGTTCTTCGGTCATAACCCCACGGACCCCCTGCTCGTTAGGCAGGCTATGACGTGGCCCCGGCCGCGAGGAGGTCCTTCATCAAGACGAGATCAAACCGCTTCCCCGCCGCGGTGACCGGAATACCCCCTAAGATCCAGTACCGAATGTCAGGAACGGGGGATGATGGATCTCATCATTGGGCCGTACCGCGTGGCCGGCAGGCTGGGGCGGGACGCCGCCGGTGAGGCCTTCCTCGCCCACGACCCCGCCGGCCAGCAGGTCGTGGTCAAGGTCCTCGACCCGGCCCTGACCGCCGATCCCGGCGTCCGGTGGCGGTTCCAGCAGGAGACGGGCACCGCGTCCCGGGTCGCCCCGCGCTGCATCGTCCCGCTGATCTCGGCGGGGTTCGACGGTGACCGCGCCTACGTCGTCACCGAGCACGTCGAGGGCCCCTCCCTGCGCGAGCGGGTCGAGGGTCAGGGCCCGCTGACCGGGCCGGGCCTCGGCTCACTGGCCGTGTCCGCCGCCGTCGCCCTGCAGGCGATCCACGCCGCGGGCGTCCCACACGGGCGGCTGACGCCGTCCGACATCCTGATGAGCCCGCTCGGGCCGAGGGTGGGCGGTTTCGGTCTCTCCTTCCTTCCCCGCCACGACGCCCCCGGCGGCGGTACGCCGCCCGAACGGGCGCGCGGCGAGGCGGCCACCGCGGCTTCGGACGTCTTCTCCTGGGGCGCGGCCGTCCTGTACGCGGCGACGGGGCGCGAGCCGTACGGCCATGCCGGGCGCGAGCCGCACGGTGATGCCGGCGACCCCGAGGAGACCGCGCGGGTCCTCCGCCCCGGGCCCGACCTGGCCGGCCTGACCGGCCCGCTGCGCGACCTCGTGGCGAGCGCCCTCACCGAGGATCCCGGCCGCCGCCCGGACGTGCGCGACATCGTCCGCGCCCTGACCGGCGTCAGCGACCCGGCCGCCGCGTCGGCCCCGCCCAGGCCGCCCGCCGCGGGGGCCGCGCCGGTCCCGCCGCCCGCCGTTCCGGAACCGGTCTCCCCGCCCATTTCCGGTCCGGGAGCCGACCTGCCCGTTCCCGGTCCCGGAGCCGCCCCGCCGCCGGTCGCGGCGGCTCCGGGTCAGGCCCCGCCGCCCGCCGTACCGGCCGTCTCCGGGTATCCGGGCGCGGCCCGCCGTACCGACGCGGCGGCGGTCCCCGACACGGCGCGGCAGGTCAGGCGGCATCTCATCCCCGCCGCGGCGGGTCTGGTCCTCGCCGGGGTCATCGCCGGGGCCGCCTGGCTCCTGCCCCGGGACCCGGCGCCCGGCGACGTCGCGTCGCGGGCCCTGCCCACCGCCCCGGCGAGCGTCGGGCCCGCCCCCGTGACGGCGTCGCCCACATCGTCGCCCCCGTCCTCGCCGGCGCCCGCGAAGCGCACCGCCCGGCCCACCGCCGAGCGCGCCCTGCCGTTCCAGGACGACTTCGGCGGCGCCGGCGGCTGGAGAAGCACGGCGGCGGGGAACGCCGGGAAGCACCGGCCGGACCACGGCGCCTACCGGCTCACCGTCCGGGCCGGCGCGAGCCTCCCGGTCACCGCCCCCGTCACCGCCTCGCTGCGGAACACCGTCATCACCGTGAAGGCGCGCCTGATCTCCGGCAAGGGGGACTTCGGGGTGTTCTGCCGCGGCCGGAAGGCGACGGACGAGCGCTACGAGTTCGCGCTCACCGGCGACGGCGGCGCCTCGATCACCCGGAGCGGCGAGACGCCGTCGGCGGTGCGGCGCGTCCCGGGGCTGCGTCCCGGCCGGCTCACCGTCCTGCAGGCGGTCTGCCGCGGCGGTGCGACGGGGACCACGCTGAGCCTGCGGGTCAACGGCAAGGAGGTCATCTCCCGGGTGGACCGGGCCCGGCCGCTGACCGCCGGTTCCATCGGTGTCTTCGCCCGGGGCCGGCGCGGCGGTTCCGGGCTGGACGTCGCGTTCAACTCCTTCGAGGCCCGTCCCTGAGTCCTCCGGAACGGGCCCGCCGCATCCGGCGCCGTCAGTCGTAGAAGCCCAGCCGGCGCAGCTGCTTGGGGTCGCGCTGCCAGTCCTTGGCGACGCTGATGCGCAGGTCGAGGTACACCCGGGTGCCGAGCAGCGCCTCGATGTGACCGCGGGCCCGGCTGCCGACCTCCTTGAGACGGCTGCCCTTGTGCCCGATCACGATGGCCTTCTGCGAGGGCCGCTCGACGAACATGTGGGCGTAGATGTCGAGCAGGTCGTCGCGGCCCTCGCGGGGCACCATCTCGTCGACGACGACCGCGATGGAGTGCGGCAGCTCGTCGCGGACGCCCTCCAGGGCCGCCTCCCGGATCAGCTCGCCCACCAGCACCTGCTCGGGCTCGTCGGTGAGCTGCCCGCCCTCGTACAGCGGCGGGCTGGCCGGAAGCCTGCCGACCAGCACGTCGCGCAGCACGTCGAGCCGCTCCCCGCTCTCCGCCGAGACCGGGACGATCTCCTCGAACTCGGCGAGCTGCGACACGGCCATCAGCTGCGCGGCGATCTGCTCGCGGGTCGCCAGGTCGCACTTGGTGACGACGGCGACGACCGGGGTCTTCTTGACGGCGGCGAGCTTCTCGGCGATGAACCGGTCGCCCTTGCCGATGGGCTCGTTGGCCGGCACGCAGAAGCCGATCACGTCCACCTCGGTGAGCGTGGACAGCACCAGGCTGTCGAGCCGCTCGCCCAGGAGGGTCCGGGGACGGTGCAGGCCGGGGGTGTCGACGATGATGAGCTGGGCGTCCGGGCGGTGCACGATGCCCCGGATGACGCGGCGGGTCGTCTGTGGCTTGGAGGAGGTGATGGCCACCTTCGTGCCGACCAACGCGTTCATCAGCGTTGATTTGCCGACGTTGGGCCGTCCGACGAAACAGGCGAAACCGGCGTGGAAATCAGCGGCTGGAGAACTCACGTCACCCATTGTCCCCGATCGTCGGCTCAGCTCTGACGCGGTGTCCCGTCCGGACCGGCCACCAGCAGCCGTTCGCCGCCCATGTCGCGCACGGCCCGCTCGTCCTCCGGGGAGGGGCCGTCGCCCGCGGTGACCAGCGCCGCGGCCTCCAGGGACTCCGCGCCGCTGGAGACGGCCATGGCCACGGCGACCTGCAGCGCCGACAGCGTCAGCGAGGGCAGCGCCACGTTGGTCGCCACGTAGGTCCGGCCCGTCTCGTCGCGCACCGCGGCCCCCTCGGCGGTGCCGTTGCGGGCGCGGGCGGAACGGGCCAGCACGATGATCTTGTTGTCCTCGGGGTCGAGGTTCGCGTCGCTCACGGCACAAGGGTATTCAGCCGCCGGATCAGGCGGAGAGGCGGCCGACCACGAGCCGGGCGAGCCTCCGCGTGCTCTCCTCGTCGATCCCGGCCATCCCGCTGTGCACCAGCGAGACGACGGTGTTGCCGACGCGGGCGAAGACCACGTGCAGCTCGTACGGGTAGCCGTTCAGCCGGCCGCGCAGCCTCCCGGCCCGCACGTCGCCGGGCACGTCCACCTCCAGGGGGGAGACCCGCAGCGAGGTGCCACGGCCGGCGAGGGGACCGGCCGCCACCGGGCAGCCGTCCAGGGCGTCGGAGATCTCGGCGAAGCGGAGGGCGGCGCCGGCGCCGGTGTAGGACACCAGAGCGACCCCGGCCAGCTCGCCCACGTCGTCGCCCTGGTAGGTCACGGTGACCCGGGGCTCGGCGGTACGGCGCGGCGAGCCGCCCCCGGCCATGTTCAGGACGGTCCGGCACTCGGGGTTCTCCGCGCGGAACGGGGGCCGCCAGCCGTCCCGCGGCCGGGCCGAGAACCCCTCCGGCATGTCCTCCTGGAGCGGCAGCAGGCCGCGCAGCCGCGCCTGCTCCGCCCTGGCGTCCGCCCGGGTGTATCGCGCCGGCCCGGTGCCGCACGCGATCGGGGCCACCGCCAGCAGCCCGCAGACCGCGACCGCGGCGGCGGCCCGGATCCCCGGGGTCCGAGTCCCCCGCCCCATGTCCGTTCCCCCGATGTCGGGCGTGGGCCCCCGCCCCCGCCGATCCGCTTCCTTCCCTCTTGGCAAAAGCGGCAATCATCGGCAAACACCCAGGACCCCGCCAACCCGCCTCACACGCCTCCGGTACGGCGACGCGGGCCGGTCCCGGCCGGGGCCGGGAATCCCGGCCCCGGCCGGATGTCCGGGTCCCTCAGGCCCTGCTCTGGTCGTGCTCCGGGGCGGTCTCGGCCGGGTCGGCCTCCTCCTCCGGGGGAACCCGCCGGACGAGGACCGTGCCGATCCGGTTGCGCCGCCCGGCGAGGCTCTCGGCCGTCAGGCTGAGGCCGTTCACGACGGCCTCGGAGCCGGCGATCGGCACCCGGCCCAGCGCGTGGGCCAGCAGTCCTCCGACGGTCTCCACGTCGTCGACCTCCAGCTCGGCGTCGAACAGGTCCTCCAGGTCCCCCACGGGGAGCCGGGCGGTCACCCGGACCGAACCGTCCTGCAGCGGCTCGACGCGCGGGGCCTCCTGGTCGTACTCGTCGGTGATCTCCCCGACGATCTCCTCCAGGATGTCCTCGATCGTCACCAGGCCGGCCGTCCCGCCGTACTCGTCGATCACGATGGCCTGGTGGATGCGGCGGGCCTGCATCTCCCGCAGGAGCTGGTCGATCGGCTTGCTCTCGGGGACGTAGGCGGCCGGACGCATGATCGTCTCGACCTGCTCGGCGCGGCCCGCCTCGCCCGCCTCCTGCACCCGGCGCACGATGTCCCTGAGGTAGGCGATGCCGATGACGTCGTCCTCGTTCTCGCCGACCACCGGGATGCGGGAGAAGCCGCTGCGCAGCGCGAGCGACAGGCCCTGGTGCAGGGTCTTGCCGCGCTCGATGAACACCATGTCGGTGCGGGGCACCATGACCTCGCGGACGATGGTGTCGCCGAGCTCGAAGACCGAATGGATCATCTCCCGCTCGTCCGGCTCGATGACCCTGCGCTCCTCGGCCAGGTCGACCAGGTCGCGCAGCTCGGCCTCGGAGGTGAACGGCCCCTCCCGGAAGCCCTTGCCGGGCGTCAGGGCGTTGCCCAGCAGGATGAGCAGCTTGGGCAGCGGGCCGAAGATCCGGGTGAGGCCGTACACCGGGGAGGCGCTGGCCAGCGCGACCGGCTCGGCGTGCTGGCGGCCCAGCGTGCGCGGGGAGACGCCGACGATGACGTAGCTGACGACGATCATGATCGCCGCGGCGGCGGTGTAGGCCCAGCCCTGGTCGCCGAGCCAGTCGATGCACAGCAGCGTGACGATCACCGTGGCGATCATCTCGCAGCTCAGCCGGATCAGGAGCAGCAGGTTGAGGTAGCGGGGCGGGTCGGCGACGATCTCCTGCAGCCGCGCGGAGCCCCGGCGCCCCTCGCGGGCGAACTCCTCGGCCCGGACCCGCGAGATGCGCGTCAGCGCCGTCTCCGCGCTGGCTATCAGGCCGGCGACCACGACCAGGACGACCGCCGAGAACAACCACCCATTGGCACCGTTCACCGCTGGGCGCGCACCTCCCGCCACGATTCGAGCAGTTCGGCCTGGAGGCCGAACATCTCCTTGTGCTCCTCCGGTTCGGCATGGTCGTAGCCGAGCAGGTGGAGGATGCCGTGGGTGCACAGCAGCTCCAGCTCGGCCTCGGTGCCGTGTCCCGCCTCGGCCCCCTGCCTGGCGGCGACCTGCGGGCACAGCACCACGTCACCGAGGAGGGCCGGGTCGGCGGGGGCGTCGCCCTCCTGCCGGGCGCCGCTGCCGCCGCCGGGCCGCAGCTCGTCCATCGGGAAGGACAGCACGTCCGTCGGGCCGGGCTCCCCCATCCACTGCTCGTGCAGAACCGCCATGGCCTCTTCGTCGACGATGAGGATCGACAGCTCGGCGAGCGGGTTGATGTCCATCCGCTCCAGCACGTGGCCGGCCAGCGAGACGAGGAGACCCTCGTCGACCTCGACGCCGGACTCGTTGTTGACCTCGATGCTCACCGGTCGTTCTCCACTACTTTCACGATCTTCCTCGGGGACGCTTGGCCACGCCCTTGATCGGCTGCGGCGCGCTCTGCCGTTGCGACTCGTCGTAGCGGCCGTAGGCGTCGACGATGTCGCTCACCAGCCTGTGCCGGACCACGTCGGCGCTGGTCAGCCTACTGAAATGGATGTCAGGGATGCCGTCGAGGATGTCCTGCACCACCCGCAGGCCGCTCTGGGTGCCGCCCGGCAGGTCGACCTGGGTGACGTCGCCGGTAACGACGATCTTGGAGTTGAAGCCCAGGCGGGTCAGGAACATCTTCATCTGCTCGGGCGAGGTGTTCTGCGCCTCGTCCAGGATGATGTAGGCGTCGTTGAGCGTACGGCCGCGCATGTAGGCCAGCGGGGCGACCTCGATCGTGCCGGCCGCCATCAGCCGGGGGATCGACTCGGGGTCGAGCATGTCGTGCAGCGCGTCGTACAGCGGGCGCAGGTAGGGGTCGATCTTCTCGTACAGGGTGCCGGGCAGGAAGCCCAGCCGCTCCCCCGCCTCGACCGCCGGGCGGGTGAGGATGATCCGGTTGACCTTCTTCTCCTGCAGGGCCCGCACGGCCTTGGCCATCGCGAGGTAGGTCTTGCCGGTGCCCGCCGGGCCGATGCCGAAGACGATGGTGTGCCTGTCGATCGCGTCGACGTACCGCTTCTGGTTCACCGTCTTCGGGCGGATGGTCCGGCCCCTGGAGGAGATGATGTCGAGGGAGAGCACCTCCGCGGGGCGCTCGGAGGTCATCCGCAGCATCGCGATGCTGCGCTCCACAGCGTCCGCCGTGAGCTCGGCGCCGCCGCGGACGAGCTCGGTGAGCTCCTCGAAGAGGCGCACGACGGTGCCGCTCTCCTCCGGGCTGCCGGTGATGGTGATCTCGTTGCCCCGGACATGGATGTCGGCCCGGAAGGCTCCCTCGATGACCCGCAACAGCTCGTCACCCGAGCCCAGCAGGCTGACCATCGAGTGCTCGTCCGGAATCACCACCTTCGCCTGGGTGCGCCCGGGGGTCTTCGACCGCGGCGACGTTCTGTTGGAATCGTTTGTCTCGGACATAGGCGGGCCTTTCGGCCTGTTCGCCTCCAGATATCGGAGTGTGACTTCTACGCCATGGTATCCGTGATGGGCCCCGTGACGCCTCCCGGTTGTCAGCCGGGCGGCCAGTTCAGGCCGCGCCCGCCGAGCACGTGTCCGTGCACGTGGAAGACGGTCTGACCGGCGCCGGGGCCGGTGTTGAAGACCAGCCGGTAGCCGGACTCGACGATCCCCTCCTGCTCGGCGACCTCGTGGGCCGCCCTGATCACCTCGTCGGTGAGCCCGTCGTCGGCGGCGGCCAGGGCCGCGGCGGTGGGGTAGTGGTCCTTCGGCACCACCAGAACGTGGGTCGGCGCCTGCGGATTGACATCACGGAAGGCCAGCGTGCGGTCGGTCTCGTGAACGATCCGCGCGGGGATCTCCTTGGCCACGATCCTGCAGAACAGGCAGTCGGCTTCACTCACCATGCGGGCACCCTATCCGGTCCGGGCGTTGTCAATCGGTGATGGTCCATCCCCGGCGCAGAAAGATCCACACGGATATGGTGGATGTGCGAAACTTCAACAACTACAGACCATTGCGATTCGCACGACATGGCCGCCGGGCCGAGGACACGACTGGGTCATGCCCCCTAATGAACCGGAAGAGCGTAAACCCTCTGGGAAGGCCGAGCGTCCCACTGATGTGACCACCGAGACCCTCGTGGCCGACAGGTCGCTCGGGGCGGTGCCCGTCGGCTGGGACGCCGACATGGCCGTGACCGCGCTCTACAGCGCGCACTATCGGTCGCTCGTGCGTCTCGCTGTTCTGCTCGTCCGCGATGTGGCAACCGCGGAGGAGGTCGTGCAGGACGCGTTCGTCGCCATCCACGGCGCCTGGCGCCGTTTGCGCGACACCGACAAGGCACTCGCCTACCTGCGCCAATCGGTCGTCAACCGATCTCGTTCGGTGCTGCGGCACCGGGCGGTCGTGGAGAAGTACGCCCCCAAGGGCATGCCGGACGCGCCGAGCGCCGAGAACGGCGCGATCGGCGAGTTCGAGCGCTCCGCCGTCATCGAGGCGCTGCGCGCCCTGCCCGCCCGGCAGCGCGAGGCACTGGTCCTGCGCTATTACGGTGACCTGTCCGAGGCGCAGATCGCCGACGCGATGGGAATCAGCAAAGGCGCGGTCAAGAGCCACACGGCTCGCGGCATGGCCGCCCTACGAACCACACTGGAGCAACTGTCATGACCGAGTCCCCCGATGAGTACGGCGAGCTGCTGCGCCGTGCCCTCAACGCGGAGGCGAACTCGGTCGTTCCCTCCCCCGACGGACTGGAGATCATCCGGGCCCGGATCGAGCGTCGCGGGCTCCGCGGACTCCGCGGGCTGGTGTGGTGGCGCGCCGGCGCCTCCGTCGCTGGAGCGGTCCTTGTCGCGGCGACCGTCGTGATGATGGTCCCCCAGCTGCGCGAGCAGGTGATCCAGGAGGTCTACAGCGGCGAGGTGAACTTCACCCAGTCCACCGCGCCCGACATGTCGGCCACCTCGCGCCCACCGGCGAACAACGACAACCGGGTCCCGGTCGTCCCCAGGACGTCCAGCGCCCCGCCCCCGCCGGAGCCGACCGAGCGTTCCAAGAGCACGGCGCCGAGCGTGAAGGCGACACCCACGCCCAAGACGACCCCCACGCCGAAACCCACCCCGTCGGACGGCTGCCCCACGGCGCCCGCGGACGACACGGCGCCCGGTGACGTCTCCGAGGAGTGCCCGGCCACGCCGACCGCGGAGCCCGAGCCCACCGGCCAGCCCGAGAGCCCGTGCCCGCCGTCCGGCTGTCCCCAGCCGGACGAGCAGCCTCCCACGCCGAGCGAGGGCGCGCCCACCCCGGTGAGCCACTGACCGGCGGCGATCCGCCGCCGGTCGCCTACCAGCGGCCGGTGCGCGCCTGGAGCACCGCCGCGGCCGCGACCCCGGCCGTCGAGGTGCGCAGCACCGTCGGCCCGAGCAGCGCCGGCGCGGCCCCGGCGGCGCGGAAGGCGGCGATCTCCTCCTCGGAGACCCCGCCCTCGGGGCCGACGACCACCACGATGTCCCCGTCGGCCGGCAGCGGGAGGCCGGACAGCGGCGAGGCGGCCTCCTCGTGCAGCACGACGCCCAGCGCCGCCGCCGACAGCAGGGCGGCGACCTCGGCGGTCCTCGCCAGGTCGGTCACCTCGGGCAGGTGGAAGCGGCGCGACTGCTTGGCCGCCTCCCGCGACGTGGACCGCCAGCGGGCCAGCGACCTGGCCGCCCGCTCCCCCTTCCACTGGGTCACGCAGCGGGCCGCGGCCCAGGGCACGATCACGTCCACCCCGGCCTCGGTCATCATCTCCACGGCCAGCTCGCCCCGGTCGCCCTTGGGCAGGCCCTGGACGACGACCAGGCGGGGACGCGGCGCGGGCACCTCGTAGCGGCGCAGCACCCGCACCCGCAGGGAGTCCTTGCCGGCGTCGTCCACCACGCACTCGGCCACGGCGCCCGCGCCGTCGGTCAGGTCGAGCCGCTCCCCGGCGCGCAGCCGCCGTACGGCGGCCGCGTGCCGGCCCTCAGGACCGGCGAGTGTGAACCCCTCCCGGCCCAGGTCGGCCGGGTCGGCCAGGAAGACCGGCGCCGTCATGCGGCGGCGGGGACGCCGCGGCGGACCCGGGAGGCGCCGCCCGCGCCCCGCCGAGGGTCAGCGGCCATTGAAGGCGTCCCGCAGGCGGGAGAAGAAGCCCTGCTGGCCCGGGGCGAACTTGCCGGGCGGGCGCTCCTCGCCGCGCAGCCTGGCCAGCTCGCGCAGCAGCTCCTCCTGGGCGGGGTCGAGCTTGGCGGGGGTCTCGACGTTGACGTGGACCAGCAGGTCGCCGCGGCCGGTCTCGTTGAGCCGCTGGACGCCGCGGCCGTAGAGCGGGATCGTCTGGCCGGACTGGGTGCCGGGCCGTATGTCCAGCTCCTCGGTGCCGTCGAGGGTCTCCATGACCAGGATGGTGCCGAGCGCGGCGGCGGTCATCGGGATCTGCACGGTGCAGTGCAGGTCGTCGCCCCGCCGCTCGAAGACATCGTGCGGACGCTCGACGATCTCCAGGAACAGGTCGCCGGGCGGGCCGCCACCGGGGCCGACCTCGCCCTCGCCGGCGAGCTGGATGTGGGTGCCGTCCTCCACGCCCGCGGGGATGCGGACCTTGATGGTCCGCCGGGTGCGGACCCGGCCGTCGCCGGAGCACTCCTGGCAGGGGTTGCGGATGATCGAGCCGAAGCCGCCGCACTGGGGGCAGGGCCGGGACGTCATGACCTGGCCGAGGAAGGACCTGGTGACCTGGGAGACCTCGCCGCGGCCGTGGCACATGTCGCAGGTGTCGGGGTGGGTGCCGGGCGCGGCGCCCGCGCCCGAGCAGACCTCGCAGAGCACGGCGGTGTCGACGACCAGCTCGCGGGTGGTGCCGAAGGCCGCCTCGCGCAGGTCCAGCTCCACGCGGATGGTGGCGTTGCGGCCCCGGCGGGCGCGCGAGCGCGGCCCGCGACCGCCGCCGCCGGCCGCCGCGCCGAAGAAGGCGTCCATGATGTCGCTGAACGGGAAGCCCGCGCCGAAGCCCCCGGCGCCCGCGCCCCCGCCGGGAGCGAACGGGTCGGCACCCATGTCGTACATCTGCCGCTTGCTGGGATCGGACAGGACCTCGTAGGCCTGCGTGATCTCCTTGAACCTCTCCTGCGTCTCAGGATCGGGGTTCACGTCGGGGTGCAGCTCGCGCGCCAGCCTGCGGTAGGCCTTCTTGATCTCCTCCGCACTGGCGTCACGGCGTACCCCGAGGGTGCCGTAGTAGTCGCTCTTAGCCACTTAGTTGACCTCTTAGGATGCAGCCAGGATCTGGCTGACGTAGCGTGCCACCGCGCGCACCGCGCCCATCGTGACCGGGTAGTCCATTCGCGTCGGGCCCAGCACGCCGAGCCTGGCCAGTTGCTTGTCCCCCGAACCGTACCCGGCGACGACGATGGACGTGCCCTGGAGACCGGTGTAGGGGTTCTCCGAGCCGATCCGCACCGTCAGCGCCGACAGGTCCGAGGTCTCTCCGAGCAGGCGCATCAGCACGACCTGCTCCTCCAAGGCCTCCAGCACGTCACGGAGGCCGACGCTGAGGTCGGCTCCCGCGAGGTTGGCCGCCCCGGCGAAGACGATCTTCTCATCATGCCGCTCGACCAGCGACTCCAGCAGTACCGACAGGATCGTGGCGGCGAGCGGGCGGTCCTCGGTCGGGAGCCGCGAGGGCAGATCGGCCACCCTGTCGGGGACCTCGGTCAGCCCGCAGCCGTCGAGGGAGGCGTTGAGGGTCGCGCGCAGGTGCGCGACGCGGGTCTCGTCGACCACCTCGGGCAGCTCGACGACGCGCTGCTCGACCCGGCCGGTGTTGGTGATGAGGACGAACATCAGCCGGCGCTCGCTCAGCGGGACCAGCTCGACGTGCCGGACCGTGGAGTGCGTCAGCGTGGGGTACTGCACCACGGCGACCTGGCGGGTGAGCTGCGCCAGCAGCCGCACCGTGCGGGTCACGACGTCGTCGATGTCCACCGCGCCGGCGAGGAAGCTCTCGATCGCTCTTCGCTCCGCGCCCGACAGCGGCTTGACCTGGGAGAGCCGGTCGACGAACAGCCGGTAGCCCTTGTCGGTGGGCACCCGCCCCGCGCTGGTGTGCGGCTGGGCGATGTATCCCTGCTCCTCCAGCACCGCCATGTCGTTGCGGATGGTGGCGGGCGAGACGCCGAGGTTGTGCCGCTCGGCGAGCGCCTTCGACCCCACCGGCTCGTTGGTGGACACGTAGTCCTCGACGATGGCCCGAAGCACCGCAAGCCTGCGGTCATCGACCAACGTGCTCACCTCCTTGCCCTGCGCCGAACCGGGAACGCGGAGTCTGGCACTCTGTGTTCCCGAGTGCCAAGTGTACGGCTCTTGCCGACGGGGTGCGATAAGGCGACGGCCCTTTGCTAGCGTCCCCTTGATCGGCGAGGTGCGAGGAGGTGCGGCCGGCGTGTACGAACGCGACGTGCTGGCGGGTGACTGGCGGCGTCCGGGCAGGGGGACGATCCCGCAGGTCCCCGCCGAGATCGACCTGGTCGTGGAGGACGCCGACGGCGGCTTCTGCGGCGCCGTGGTGGCCTGCGACAAGGAGGCCGTCACCCTGGAGGACCGTTTCGGGCGGCGGCGCGTGTTCCCGCTGGAGCCGGCCGCGTTCCTGCTGGAGGGCCGGGTCGTGACCCTGGTACGGCCGGCCGCCGCGCCCCGCGCCCCGCGGCGCAGCGCCTCCGGCTCCGTCGCCGTGGAGGGGCTGCGCGCCCGGGTGGCCAGGGAGAGCCGGATCTACGTCGAGGGCGTGCACGACGCCGCGCTGGTGGAGAAGGTCTGGGGCCACGACCTGCGCGTCGAGGGCGTGGTGGTGGAGTACCTCGAAGGGGTGGACCACCTGCCGGAGATCGTCGAGGAGTTCGGGCCGGGCCCGGAGCGCCGCCTGGGCGTGCTGGTCGACCACCTGGTCGCCGGGTCCAAGGAGAGCCGGATCGCCGACCGGGTGGCCTCGCCGTACGTGCTGGTCGTCGGGCACCCGTTCGTGGACGTCTGGCAGGCGGTCAAGCCGTCGGTGCTGGGAATCGGCGCCTGGCCGCGGGTGCCGCGCGGCGTGCCGTGGAAGGAGGGGGTCATCGCCGCCCTGGGCTGGGACCTCGCCCCGGCCGACGCCTGGCGGCGCATCCTCGGCTCGGTCACCACCTACGCCGACCTGGAGCCGGAGCTCCTCGGCCCGGTCGAGCGGCTCATCGACTTCGTGACCGTCCCGCAGGAGGACGGCTGAGACCGGCGCCCGGCGCGGTCAGGTGAGGTCGCGGACCAGGGCGTCGGCCAGCAGCCGGCCGCGCAGCGTCAGCACCGCCCGGCCCGCCTTGAACGGCTCGACCTCCAGCAGCCCGTCGGCCAGCGCCCGGGCGACCACCGGCGGCCGCTCGATCTCCGCCAGGGGGAAGCCCTGGGCGAGCCGCAACTCCAGCATCAGCCGCTCGACCGTCCTGTCCTCGGCCGACAGCACCTCGCGAGCGTGGGCGGGCGAGACGCCCTCGGCCAGGCGGCGGGCGTAGGCGGCCGGGTGCTTGACGTTCCACCAGCGGGTGCCGCCCACGTGGCTGTGCGCGCCGGGACCGACGCCCCACCAGTCGCCGCCCGTCCAGTAGAGGAGGTTGTGCCGGCAGCGCGCGGCCTCCGAGGTCGCCCAGTTGGACACCTCGTACCAGCCGAAGCCCGCCTCGGCGAGCATGGCGTCGGCGATGAGGTAGCGGTCGGCGGCCACGTCGTCGTCGGGCATCGGCAGCTCGCCGCGCCTGATCCTGGCCGCCAGGCGGGTGCCGTCCTCCACGATCAGCGAGTAGGCCGACACGTGGTCGGGCCCCGCCTCGATCGCCGCGGCCAGCGAGGCCCGCCAGTCGTCGTCGCTCTCGCCGGGCGTGCCGTAGATCAGGTCGAGGTTGACGTGGCCGAACCCGGCCTCCCTGGCCTCCCGTACGGCGTGCGCCGCCCGGCCGGGGGTGTGGCCGCGCTCCAGCACCCGCAGCACGTGCTCGCGGGCGCTCTGCATGCCGAAGCTCACCCGGGTGAACCCTCCGTCGCGCAGCCCGGCGAGGTAGGCCGGGTCCACCGACTCGGGGTTGGCCTCGGTGGTCACCTCGGCGCCGGGGGCGAGCCCGAACTCCTCGTCGATCGCGCCGAGGATGCGGACCAGGTCGGCCGCGGGCAGCAGGGTGGGGGTGCCGCCTCCGAAGAACACCGTCTCGACCGGCAGGTCCGCGTCGCCGAGGACGGCTCGCGCCCGCCGCACCTCCGCGACGGCGGTCGCGGCGTAGTCGGCGTGCGAGGCGCCGGGCCCCAGCTCGGAGGCGGTGTAGGTGTTGAAGTCGCAGTAGCCGCAGCGGGTCACGCAGAACGGCACGTGGACGTAGAAGCCGAACGGCCGCTCACCGAGCCCGCGCAGTGCGCTGCCGGGGAGCCGGCCGGAGGCCGGTACGGGGTCGCCGTCGGGAAGTGTGGATGGCACGGGTCAAGTCTGCCGCCCCGGGACGGATGCCCGGTACCGCGCCCCCACCGCCCGGGCGGCCTCGTCGTACGCGCCGATCGCCGGGACCCCGCCCGCCGCTTCCCCGGCGGCGGGCGGCGGGCGGCGGAGACCCTACTTCTTGGTCTTGTCGGCGGAGGACTCGGTGGACAGCGCGGCGACGAAGGCCTCCTGGGGGACCTCCACCCGGCCGACCATCTTCATCCGCTTCTTGCCTTCCTTCTGCTTCTCCAGCAGCTTGCGCTTACGGGAGATGTCGCCGCCGTAGCACTTGGCGAGGACGTCCTTGCGGATGGCGCGGATGTTCTCGCGGGCGATGACCCGGGCGCCGATCGCGGCCTGGATCGGCACCTCGAACTGCTGCCTCGGGATGAGCTCGCGCAGCTTCTTGGCCATCTCCACGCCGTAGCCGTACGCCTTGTCCTTGTGGACGATGGCGCTGAAGGCGTCGACGGCCTCGCCCTGGAGCAGGATGTCGACCTTCACCAGCTCGGCCTCCTGCTCGCCGTGCGGCTCGTAGTCGAGCGAGGCGTAGCCGCGGGTGCGGGACTTGAGCTGGTCGAAGAAGTCAAAGATGATCTCGCCGAGCGGCATGGTGTAGCGGATCTCGACGCGGTCCTCGGACAGGTAGTCCATGCCCTGCAGGGCGCCCCGGCGGTTCTGGCAGAGCTCCATGATGGCGCCGATGAACTCCGACGGGACCAGCACGGTCGCCTTCGTCACCGGCTCGAAGACCTTGTCCACCTTGCCGGTGGGGAACTCCGAGGGGTTGGTGACGTCGACCTCCTTGCCGTCCTCCATGATCACCCGGTAGACCACGTTGGGCGCGGTGGAGATGAGCGAGAGGTTGAACTCCCGCTCCAGGCGCTCGCGGACGATCTCCATGTGGAGCAGGCCGAGGAAGCCGCAGCGGAAGCCGAAGCCCAGGGCGGCGGAGGTCTCCGGCTCGTAGACCAGGGCGGCGTCGTTGAGCTGGAGCTTGTCCAGGGCCTCGCGCAGCTCGGGGTAGTCGTCGCCGTCGATCGGGTACAGGCCGGAGAAGACCATCGGCTTGGGATGCTCGTAGCCGCCGAGCGGCTCGGTGGCGCCCCGGGCGGCCGACGTCACCGTGTCACCGACCCGCGACTGGCGGACGTCCTTCACGCCGGTGATGAGGTAGCCCACCTCGCCGACGCCCAGGCCCTTCTCCGCGATCTTCGGCTCCGGCGAGATGACGCCGATCTCCAGCGTCTCGTGCGAGACGCCGGTGGACATCATCTGGATGCGCTCGCGCTTGCCCAGGTGGCCGTCCATGACGCGGACGTAGGTGACCACGCCGCGGTAGGTGTCGTAGACCGAGTCGAAGATCAGCGCGCGGGCGGCGGCGTCGGCGTCGCCGACCGGGGCCGGCACCTGCCGGACCACGTGGTCCAGCAACTCCCGGACGCCCTCGCCGGTCTTGCCGGAGACCTTCAGCACATCCTCCGGCTCGCAGCCGATGAGGTGGGCCAGCTCGGCGGCGTACTTCTCCGGCTGGGCGGCGGGCAGGTCGATCTTGTTGAGCACCGGGATGATCGTCAGGTCGGCGTTCATCGCCAGGTAGAGGTTGGCCAGCGTCTGCGCCTCGATGCCCTGCGCCGCGTCGACCAGCAGGATCGCGCCCTCGCACGCCTGCAGCGACCGGGAGACCTCGTAGGTGAAGTCGACGTGCCCCGGAGTGTCGATCATGTTGAGGACGTAGTCGGTCTCGCCGGCCTTCCACGGCAGCCGGACCGCCTGCGACTTGATGGTGATGCCGCGCTCGCGCTCGATGTCCATCCGGTCGAGGTACTGGGCGCGCATGGAGCGGTCGTCGACCACGCCGGTGATCTGCAGCATGCGGTCGGCAAGGGTGGACTTGCCGTGGTCGATGTGCGCGATGATGCAGAAATTGCGGATCACCGCGGGATCGGTCTGGCCAGGCTGAATGCGCACCGGTGTCCGTTTCGCAGTATTGACGAGATCTACGGCTGGCATCCCAGCCGTCTTCCATGGTGACATGTCCGGGTGATTGCCCGGACCAGAGCACGGCGCGGCCTGCGGTTTCTCGCGGTGGTGGCGGCCGTCCTCCTTGTGCTCCCGGGGGTGGCCGCGGCCACCCTCACCCTGCAGTTTACCGGGACCCCGGCGTCCTGGGCGAAGACGAGCGGCCACGACGCCCTGTGGCTGGGCCACGCCTGGGTGGACGGCCGCAAGAGCGCGGCGGACCTCAAACGCCTGGCCGACCGGCTGCGCCGGACCGGGATCAAGGACGTGTACGTCCACACCGGGCCGTTCAACGCCGACGGCTCGCTGCCCGACCGGAGTCCCGGGGCGCGCGACCTCGTGAAGCGGTGGCACGCCGAGTTGCCGGACGTGCGGGTGTCGGCGTGGCTCGGGCAGAAGGTGGACGGCTTCCTGGACCTCGACGACCGGGCCGTCCGTGACCGGGTCGTGGAGAGCGCGCGCTCGGTCATGGCGCTGGGCTTCGACGGCGTCCACTACAACTTCGAGCCGGTCGGCGACGGCGACGCCGACTTCCTGGACCTGCTGGAGCGCACCCGCCCGGTCCTCGGCGACGGCCCGCTGTCCACCTCCACCCCGCAGATCGAGCCGTTCCCGCTGACCCGGCCGGTGGTGCGGGGCGTCATCGGCCACGACAAGTACTGGTCGCCGGACTACTTCCGCCAGGTCGCGGCCCGCGTCGACCAGGTCGCGATCATGACCTACGACTCCTTCCTCCCCTCCGAGCTGCTCTACGGCGGCCACGTCGTACGGCAGGCCGTCTTCGCCCTGGACCTCGTGCCCCCGGACAAGACGCTGCTCATCGGCGCGCCCGCCTACCACGACCACGCCATGTCGTGGTCCGACGGGGCCGAGAGCGTCGCGACGGCGGCGCGGGGCGCGCGGCTGGCGCTGACCGCCCACGGCGAGCGCCGCGAGCGGTTCGGGCTGGCGCTGTACGTGGACTTCGCCGCCACGGAACAGGACTGGGAGGAGTACCGGCGGTTCTGGTTCCGGCCCTGACGGAAGAAGGGTAAGCTTGTCGGGCATCCTTCTGACCCGGCTGTCGATTTGAGCGATCGTCCGGTCCGTTGGTAGCCTGTTCAACTGCGTGTGGCGCGCCCTCTCTGCCCGCGCGCCCCACTCCGACAACTTTCACCGAGGCTTCTTCGTGGCGAACATCAAGTCCCAGATCAAGCGCAACCGGCAGAACGAGAAGGCCCGGCTGCGTAACAAGGCTGTCAAGTCGTCCCTGAAGACGGCGATCCGCAAGTTCCGCGAGGCCGCCGAGCAGGGCAATGTCGACGAGGCCATCGTGCTGCAGCGCGCCGCCTCCCGCCAGCTGGACAAGGCCGCCAGCAAGGGCGTCATCCACAAGAACCAGGCTGCCAACCGCAAGTCGGCGATCGCCCAGCGCGTCGCCGCCCTGTCGGCCGCCAAGTAATACCGGTTCTTTCGGAGCGCCGCGTCCCCTCGGGGCCGCGGCGCTCCGGCATTTCCGGCCCGCCCCGTATCCCGCCCCGCCCGCCTCCGGGCCGCCGGCCGCCCACCGCGTCCGCCGCGTACCGCGAGCGGGCGAGGCCGGCCGTTCGTACGCCCCGGTCCCGTGCCGGCGCCGGCCGGGGCGGCCGGGTTCCCTTTCGTGGATCGTCCCGCCTGCGGCGGGGATCCACGGAACAGAACCTACCGACCGGTACGGCTGGCGACGACGGTCTGGATCATGTGCTCCAGCGCGTAGGCCGGGTCGGCGCCGCCGCCCTTGACCTGGGCGTCGGCCGCGGCGACGGCCTGCAGGGCGCGGGCGATGCCCTCGGGGCCCCAGCCGTTCAGCTGCTTCCTGGTCCGATCGATCTTCCACGGCGGCATGCCGAGGTGGCTCGCGAGCTGCCCGCCCCGCAGGTTGCGCGGGGCGCCGCCCACCTTGGCCAGCGAGCGCAGGCTCCCCGCGAGCGCGCTGACCAGCAGGACCGGGGCCGTGCCGGTGGCCAGCGCCCAGCGGAGCTGCTCCAGCGCGTCCCCCAGCCGGCCCTCCACGGCCGAGTCGGCCACGGTGAACCCGCTGACCTCCGCCTGCCCCCGGTGGTAGCGGGCGACGGCGGCCTCGTCGATGGTCTTGCCCGGGGTGTCGAAGGCGAGCTGGTTGCAGGCCGCGGCCAGCTCCCGCAGGTCGTTGCCGACCGCGTCGAGCAGCGCGGCCGCCGCGTCCGCGCCGATGGACCGCCCTGCCCGCTTCATCTCGGTCCTGATGAACGCCAGCCGCTCGGCCGGCTTGGTCAGCTTCGTGACGGTGACCACGTGGGCGCCGGCCTTCTTGACGCCGTCGGCCAGTGCCTTGCCCTTGGCCCCGCCGGCGTGCGCGAGCACCAGCACGGTGTCCTCGGCCGGGTGGGCGGTGTAGGAGACGATCTCGGTGACGACGTCCTTGACGAGGTCCTGGGCGGAGCGGATCACCACCACGGTCCCGCCGCCGAACAGCGACGGCGAGGACAACCGGGTCAGCTCCCCCGGCTCGACCTTCGACCCGACCAGGTCGTGGACCTCCGCGCCGGAGTCGGCGGCACGGCACGCCGCGATCACCTCGCCCACCGCGCGATCGGCCAGCAACTCCTCGTCGCCGACCACCAGTGTCACCCGTGCCGGGTCGTTCGCCGCCATGCCCAGCAGCATGCCACGTGCGGGTGACCGAATCGCAATCAGCAAGCCGTTCGCGACCCGGACGCGGTCGTCCTCGGGCACGCTGTGGAGCAGCCGAGGGAGTTGACATCCTCCCCACGGCTGAAGCCCGGGGTCTCCACGCTCAAGGAGTTTCGATGAACCCCATGATGCGCTCCGCCGTCTGCCGTAACACCTGCCCGCGCTGCGGGTCGCCTCTTGACGAGGGGCCCGTCGTGTACCGCTGCGCGTGCTGCGGCCGTTCGGTCTACGCCGCCGACGTGAACACCGAGTTCCGCCGCCCGGCCCCGGCCTCCGCCTCGGCCCTGGCTCCGCCCCCCGCTCTGGCCCCGGCCCCGGCCCCGGCTCTGACCTGAGCCAGGGCCGGAAGGCGCCCGGCGGAATCCGGCGGGGCCTCACGGCGGTGGACCGCGCCCCCTGACGACGATCGCCAGGCCGTCCTTCCCGGCCACCACGGCGAGATCTCCTGACAGGTCGGTGCGGTAGACCCGCACGCCCAGGTGACCGAGCCGGGCCAGGGTCGCGGGGGCGGGGTGACCGTAGTCGTTGCCCGCTCCGACGCTGATCAGCGCGGCCCGGGCACCGGTGGCCGCGAGGAAGCCGGGGTCGCCCCTGGCGGACCCGTGGTGAGGGACCTTGAGGACGTCGGCCCTGGGCAGGCCCCGTCGCAGCAGCTCCGCCTGGGCCTCCGTCTCGGCGTCCCCGCTGAGCAGCGCCGACCCCGCCGCCCAGCTCACGTGGACCACGACGCTGGCGTTGTTCACGGCCGTCTCCTCCCCTCCGCCGGCGGCGGGCGCGCCCTCCGGCGGGCCGATGACCGTGAGCCGGGAGGGGCCGAAGGTCCAGCTCACGCCCGGCCGCGCCGCCCACTCGGGAATCCGCCGGCGGGCGAGGTCGCCGCTCAGCCGGAGCCGTCCGGGCCCGGATCCCCCGTGCGGGGTGACGACCACCGCTCCCACCTCGCGCCCCCGGAGGACCCCGTCCAGGCCGCCGATGTGGTCGAGGTGCGGATGGGTGAGGATGACCAGCGGCACCTGGCGGATCCCCATGGCGCGCAGGCACCGATCGGTGGACACCGGATCGGGCCCGGCGTCGACCACCACGGCCCGCCCGGGGCCGGCGGCGACCAGGAGGGCGTCTCCCTGGCCGACGTCGCAGGCGACCAGCAGCCAGCGTTCGGGCGGCCAGCGGGACATGGCCGGCCCGGCCACGGCCACCGCGGCGGCCGCGCCGGCCGCCAGGGCGAGGACGACCAGGCGCGGCCGCCGGTGGCGCAGCACCAGGACGGCGGCGGGCACGGTGACGGCCAGCGCCACCAGACCGGGCACGCCGCCCGGCCACGGGATCACCGCCAGCGGGAGCCCGGCGGCCCGCCCGGCCACCGCGATGATCCACCCGGTGGCCAGCCCCGCAGGGCGGACCAGCAGCCGGGCGAGATCCATCTGCACGGGGGCGACCAGCGCGGCGAGGAACCCGATCAGCGTGGCGGGCGCGACGGCGGGCCCGGCGAGGAGGTTCGCCGGGATCGCCACCGGTTCGAGCTGCCCGGCCATCAGGACCAGCACGGGGGTGACGGCGGCCTGCGCCGCCGCGGGCACGGCGACCGCCTCCGCCGCCCAGCGGGGCAGCCGGGTGGCGAGGCGGTCGCGCCAGCGCGGTGCGAGGAGCAGGATGCCGCCCGTGGCGCAGACCGACAGCGCGAAGCCGTAGGAGCGGGCGAGGGCGGGGTCGAAGAGGATCAGCCCGAGAACCGTCGCCGACAGGGCCGCCACCCCGTCGCGGGACCGGCCGGTGCCCAGCGCCACCACCGCGACGAGGCCCATGACGAGGGCGCGCAGCACGCTGGGCGACGGCCGGGCCACCACGGCGAAGGAGAGCATGGCCACCGCCGCGAGCACCGCCCTGGCCGGCAGGGGGAGCCCCGCGACACGTGCCAGGGCGATCGCCGCTCCGGCCACGATCGCCAGGTTGGCTCCGGAGACCGCGGTGAGGTGGCTGAGCCCGGCGGCTTTGAAGTCGGCCGTGACCTGCCGGTCCATCCCGGAGACGTCACCGGCCACCAGTCCGGGCAGCAGACCGCGCTCGTCGGGCGGCAGCACCGCGGCGGCCTCCCGCAGGCCGGAGCGGAGCGCCCCGGCCACCCGCTGCTCCCAGGAGGGCGCGCCCAGGACCCGCGGCGGCCCGCGCACGAGCACCACGGCGGCGAGCAGCTCGGCGGAGTCCGCGTGGACGAACCGGCCCCGGACGGCGACCCGCTGGCTGGGCAGCAGCGGCCGCCACTCCCCGCCCGTGGTGAGCAGCATCACCGGGGCGCGCAACGCCACCCTGCCGCGCGCCGTCTCGACCGACTCGACCCTCGCGGGCACCGCGAAGCTCTCCCCGCGGTAGGGGCCCGCGCGCCGGGGCAGCTCCCGGGGGTCTCCCGTCAGCACCGCCTCGATCCCCGCCGGGACTCCGCTCCTGACGAGCTCGGCCACCGGGCCCGTGCCGACGGCGTGGACCCGGAACGCCACCGTCCCGGCGACCGCGGCGACGCAGCCCAGCACCGCGAGGGCCGTGTTCCGCCAGGCGGGGTGCGTTCTCAGCACACGCGCGCCCGCGGCCGTACCGAGGGCCGCCACGGCGGCGAGCACGGCGGTGACGGCGCCCGCCGGTGCCGGGCAGCCCAGAAGGACGAGGGCGGTCGCCCACGAGGCGAGTGCGGGCAGGGCGAGTCGCGGAGTCCGGCCGAGGATCCGCGCCACACCCTCCGCACGATCCCTCCCGTCGAGGGTCCGCACCACATCCCGCGCTCGGCTCCTCCGGCCGAGAATCCGCGCCACACCCCGCATCCGGTCCCTCCGGCCGAGAATCCGCGTCACACCCGCACCCTGTCCTTCATCTCGGCGTACTTCCGATCGCCGATGCCGCTGACCTCGCGGAGTTGCTCCACGGCGCGGAACCCGCCGTGCCCGTCGCGGTATTCGACGATGCGGCGGGCCAGCACCTCGCCGACGCCCGGCAGCTGTTCGAGCTGTTGCGGGGTGGCGGTGTTGAGGTCGATGACGGCCTCCGCGGGATCGGCCCCGGCCGGCGCGGCGGCGGGTCCCGGTGCGCCGACGTCGATCTGCTCGCCGTCGACGAGTCTGCGGGCGAGGTTGAGGTGGCCGGTGCCGGCCCCCCGGCGGACGCCCCCGGCGGCCCGGACCGCGTCGGTGACCCGGGAACCCGCGGGCAGGGTGATCACACCCGGACGGCGGACCTTGCCGGTGATGTGGACCACGACCTCGGGGACGGCTCCGGGGGCCCGGCCGGCTCCCGCGGCACCCGGCCCCGGCGGCTCCGGGCCCTGCCGCGCGAGGTCAGGCGACGCGGAGGGAATCGGGGGCGCCGGAGCCGCGAGCGGAGCGCCGGAGACGGGGACGGGCGGGGTGAGCGGCTCGGGCTCGGGCTGGGACCGCCAGGCGTAGAGACCGCCCGCGACGGCCGCGGCCAGGGCGATGAGGAGGAGCAGGCGCAGGCCGGGGCCGCTCGGTGCGAGCGCGGGGGCCTGCGCGGCGATGGCCGTACGGAGGGCCTCGAAGGAGGTGGGGACGGAAGGGGGGACGGGTGCGGAACGCGGACGCGCGACGGAACCGCCGGGCAGAGGAGCGCCCGGCGAGGACGGATCGTCCGCGAGCGGAGACAGGCCGCCGGACCGGAGCGGGCCTCCAGTTCGGAGCGGACCGCCGGGCGGCGCGAATGAGCCACCCGGCGGGAGCGAGCCGGCGGGCGGCGTGAACGGGTCGCCAGGCCGGAACTGGCCGGGTGAGGGCGGGCCGGCGGGGCCGGGCGCCGTCAGCGCCCGCAGCCGCGACTCGGCCCGGAACCGCTCGGTGTCGTGGTCGGTGATCCGCACATCCGGGACGCTACGGCGGCCTCGCCGACCGTATCCGGGCCGAATCCCGTTCTGGGGACAACCCGCCCTCCCTGGACGGCCTGTGGAAAAGCCCGCCCGGTTTCGCCCGGTCCCGGCGCCGCGGGGAGACGCGGGCTCCCAAGGCCCTACGCCTGAGGAAGCCGGGTAAGGGGTTCAGCAGTGCGGGGAGACCGTCAGGCCCAGCATGCCGGGGCCCACGTGGGCGCCGATCACCGCGCCGACCTCCACCACGGTCACCGAGGCGAGTCCGGGGACGCGCTGGGGCAGCCGCGCGGCCATGGCGCCGGCACGGTCCTCCGCGGCGAGGTGCTGGACGGCGATGTCCACCGGACCGCTCCCCGCGGCCTGGACGGCGAGGTCCTCCAGGCGGGCGATGGCCCGGGAGGCGGTGCGGACCTTCTCCAGGGGGACGATCACGCCGTCGGCGATGTGCAACAGCGGCTTGGTCCGCAGTGCGGAGCCGAGCAGCGTGGCCGCCGCGCCGATCCGGCCTCCCCTTCGCAGGTGTTCGAGGGTGTCGACGTAGAAGAAGCTGCGGGTCGCCTTCATGCGGCGGCGGGCGGCGTCGGCCACCTCGGTACGGGTGGCGCCCCGCGCGGCGGCCTCGGCGGCGGCGAGGACGGGGAAGCCGAGGCCCATGGCGATCGACTCGCTGTCGACGACCTCGACGGGAACCAGCGAGTCCTCGGCCCCGGCGCGGGCCGCCTCGACCGTGCCGGACATCTCCCCCGACAGGTGGATGGAGACGATCCCGGCCGCGCCCCGCGCTGCGGCGGCCTCGTAGGCGTCCGCGAAGCGCTGGGGCGCGGGCCTGGAGGTCGTCACCGGAGCCCACTCGCCGAGCGCGTCGTTCATCCCCGCGCCGTCGATCTGGGCCACGTCGTCGAGTCCTCTGCCGCCGACGACGACCTGCAACGGCACCACGGTGATCCCCAGGCGGGAGACGGCCTCCTCGGGGAGGTAGGCGGTGGAGTCGGTGACGACGGCGACCGATGGCGGCATATGCCGAGATTACCCGGCGGGACCGGCCGGATGCGGGGCGCCGTCGCCGGACCCGGCGGGCGGTGCCGCGGTGACCGGCCCGGCCCGATCACGGGATCGCCGGGCCACCCCGCTCATCGGGCCATCCGGGTGACCGCCTCGACCACCGGATCGCCTTGATCGCTGGATCGGCCCGTCCACCGGGCCACCCCGGTGACCGGACCACCCTGATCACGGGAGCAGCCCGTTCACCGGACCGGGACGGTCACTGGACCGGGACGCCGCCGCGCCAGACGCGGCGGGGCTTGAGACCGAAGGCCCAGGCGAAGGCGCCCTCGTGGTCGGCGTCCCACTGGACGATGTCGGCCAGCCGTCCGGGGGCCAGGACGCCCCGGTCGGGGGCGCCCAGGACGGTGGCTCCGCCGAGGGTGGCCGCGCGGAGCGCGTCGCCGACGCTCATGCCGAAGGCCGCCACGGCGAGGCTGATGACCAGGGACATCGAGGTGATGCCGCAGTGGCCGGGGTTGTGGTCGCTGCCGAGCGCGACCGTGACGCCCTGGCCCAGCATCCGGCGCACCGGGGGCAGGCTGCCGTGCTGGAGGGCGGTGCCCGGGCAGACCACGGCGGGAACGCCGTACCTGGCCATCAGCGCGATGTCGTCGTCGGAGGTGTGGTGGAGCAGGTCGGCCGACGCGCAGCCCATCTCCGCGGCGAGCTGCACGGCGCCGCGGCGGCTGTGGACACCGGCGTGGATGCGGGGCAACAGGCCGACGTTGCGGCCGGAGGCGAGCACCCAGCGGGCCTCGTCGGTGGTGAAGTGGCCCTCGTCGCAGTAGACGTCGACGCTGTCGGCCCCGGCCGCCGCCGCGTCGGCGCACCAGGAGCCCACGGCCTCGACGTAGTCGCGCTGGCGGCCGAAGTACTCCGGAGGGACGACGTTCGCGGCCATGAACGTGACGTGCACGCGCGGCATCATCGGCTCCTTCTCCAGCTCGCGCAGGAGCCGCACGTCGGCCAGCTCGCCGTCGCGGGTGAGGTGGTAGCCGGTCTTGGCCTCGACGGTGGTGGTGCCGCTGAGCAGCCACTCGCGCAGGCGCTCGCGGACGCCGTTGCACATGGTCCACGGGTCGGTGCCGCGGGTCACCGTGACGGTGGAGCCGACACCGCCGCCGGCGGCGGTGATCGCGGACATCGACGAGCCGCTGGAGCGCATCGCCATCTCGGCGTAGCGGTTGCCCGCGTAGACCGGGTGGGTGTGGGCGTCGATCAGGCCGGGGGTGACCAGCGCGCCGCCGAGGTTCTCCACGTGGTCGACGTCGACGATGTCGTCCACCACACCGGGAACGCTCTGCGGGAGGTCGGCCGCGCGGCCGACCCAGGCGATCCGGTCGTTGTGCACGAGGATCGCGCCGTTGCTGCAGACGTCGTTGCCGGTCCAGAGCCGGCCGATGTTGGTCAGGAGGCGGACCGTCATCGCATCACCGCCTTGTGCGCGGGGGGAGGCGTCGGGGAGGAGACCTGTCGCGACCGGGCCGGGCCGCCCCGGCCGGTGCCGGACGCCGTGCCCGCCGGGATCGCTGTGCATCCGGACGACATCGGGGGGTCTCCTGCTCTTATCCGCTTGCTCGTTGATGGGGCGGCGGTGGCGCCGGGATCATGATCAGGCGATTTCAGTTCAGTTACGTTATTTCACAAGTGAGCTTGCTGTACAGGCTAATTGGGAAGAACGCCGTTTCACCGTGACCACCACCCACCGGCCGACCCGGGAGCCGCGCCCGGAGTGAGGGACCCTCTCGCAGCTCAGGCCACTTTTTCCTCATCCGTAACAGCGGACCCCGGGACACCTTCCGGCGTGCCGTCTTGCCGAAGTTTTTATCATGGCGATCCCGCCCTCGGCGGGAAAATGTCGCTTTTAACAACTTCTGTACGGTTTCTCGGAACCCTCAGTCCATTCCATCAAGGCCCCCGGCCGCAAGCGGAACCATTGAAATCCGGCCGGCGGAATATCTAGCCTGAGCACCCGCGGCGACGGGGACGCCTCCGGCGCGTGGCCGGAAACGGTCACCCCGGCGGGCGCGGAACCACCCGGCGCGTACGGCCCGCACGCCGCGGAACCATCCCGCACCATCCCGCGCGTACGGCTCCGCACGGCGGAGGACCGAGGGCGTCACGACGGGTCCGCGCGACGGCCCCGGGGCGCCCCCTCCCGCCAAGCCTCCCTACCAGCACAAATGCCATCGAAGCGGGGTCCAGCATGTAATCTTTCGTGGAACCACCCGTCAGCTGTAAGCATGGGAGCTACCTTGTCGGTCTCCGCGGACGCCGGTCGGCATCGCATCGAAACACTTCTGGCCACGCATGAAGACCAGATCTTCAGGCGTTGGCTCGAGATAGCGGGAGCTTCCTCCAGCGGGCACGTCGACCGTGGAAACCTCAACGGTCAGCTTCGTGAACTCTACAACGCCCTCGTCCGGTCCTTCGGCGACTCCGGCGACCCGGACGGCTCCAGCGAACTGCGCGGGCTGCTCGCCGAGCTCTCCCGCAACCGCGCCCGCCAGGGCTTCACCCCGACCGAGACCGCCACCGTGGTGTTCGGGCTGAAGGAGGCGATCTACGAGAGCGTCAGCGACGACGGCTCCTCCGAGGCGCTGCAGGGCTTCCTCTGGTTCTCCCGGCTCGTCGACGACCTGGGCCTCTTCACCATGGAGACCTACAGCGCGACCCGAGAGAAGATCATCCTCGACCAGGCCGAGCAGCTCCTCGAGCTCTCCACTCCCGTGGTCAAGCTCTGGGAGGGCATCGTCGCCGTACCGCTGGTCGGCACGCTCGACTCGGCCAGGACCCAGGTCGTGATGGAGAAGCTGCTGCAGACGCTGGTGGACACCGGCTCCGAGCACGCGGTCATCGACATCACGGGCGTGCCCGCGGTGGACACCCAGGTCGCCCAGCACCTCCTCAAGACGGTGGTGGCGGCCCGGCTGATGGGCGCCGAGTGCGTGATCTCCGGCATCCGCCCGCAGATCGCCCACACCATCGTCACGCTGGGCATCGAGTTCGGCGACATCGTGACCAAGGCCACGCTCGCCGACGCCCTCGCCCACGCGCTGCGCGAGAGCGGCGTCGAGATCGTCCGAAATCGCGGGTCCCGCGTCGCCCTGCGGACCGTGGAGGAGTGATGGATCGCGTACCCGTCCTCAAGCTCGGCGACATCCTGATCGTCTCCATCCAGATCGACCTCCAGGACCAGAGCGTGCTCGCGCTCCAGGAGGACCTGGCGAACAAGGTGGTGGAGACCGGCGCCCGCGGTGTGATCATCGACATCACCGCGGTGGAGATCGTCGACTCGTTCATCGGCCGCATGCTGGCGACCATCGCGGCCATCTCCCGCATGCTCGACGCCGAGACGGTCGTCGTGGGCATGCGGCCCGCCGTGGCGATCACCCTCGTGGAGCTGGGCCTTTCGCTGGGCGGCGTGCGCACCGCCCTCAACCTCGAAAAGGGTGTCGCATTGCTGAACCACATCGACGGCTCCGAGATCGCCACGGCAGCACGGTGACTACCCCCGCCGAGCTGCCCATCCACGGCAACAGCGACATCGTGCTGGTCCGTCAGCGCGTCAGGACCGCCGCCGTGGAGGTCGGCCTCTCTCTCGTCGACCAGACGAAGGTCGTGACCGCGGCCAGTGAACTGGCCCGTAACGCCCTGGTCTACGCGGGAGGCGGGCAGGTTCGGATCGAGGTCGTGCACAACGGCGTGCGACGGGGCCTGCGGCTCGCCTTCAGCGACGACGGCCCCGGCATTCCCGACCTCGACCAGGCGCTCACCGACGGGTGGACCACCGGCGGCGGGCTCGGGCTCGGGCTCAGCGGTTCACGCCGGCTGATGGACGAGTTCGAGCTCAAGTCGGCTCCCGGCGAGGGGACGCTGGTGACGGTGACCAAATGGGCAAGGTGATCCGTTCCCAGAACGACACCTGGCGGCGGGCCGAGGACGCCAGCGCGATCGGCGCCCTGCGGCGGGTCGCGGTCGCGCTCGCCGAGGCGCGGGGGTTCGGTGAGGAGGACGCCGGGCGGGTCGCGGTCGCGGTGAGCGAGGCGGCGTCCAACCTGGTCAAGCACGCGGTCGAGGGGGTCATGCTGATCCGGCCGCACCCGGAGATGCCCGAGGCGATCGAGGTCGTCGCGCTCGACCGGGGTCCGGGCATGCGCGACGTCACCCGCGCCCTGCGCGACGGCTACTCCACCACGGGCACCCTCGGCATCGGCCTCGGCGGCATCGCCCGCATGGCCGATGGGTACGAGGTTCATTCCATGCCCGGCCGGGGCACTGTGCTCGGCATGTACTTCGCCACCCGCGGCGCCCCGCGGCCCGCGGCCCGGGTCAGCGGGGTCACTCGCCCCATCGGTGAGGAGATGGTCTGTGGCGACGCGTTCGCGGTCGTCGAGACCGGCACCACGACGACCGTGATGCTCTGCGACGGGCTCGGGCACGGAAGTTTCGCGGCCCAGGCGTCGCAGGAGGCGGTGCGGCTGTTCCTGAAGGACGCGGACCAGTCCCCGGTCACCATCCTCGAACGGCTGCACGGCGGCATGCGGCAGACCAGGGGCGGCGCCGCGGCGGTGGCCCACGTCGACCGGGCCGCGGGCAGGATCACCTTCGCCGGGCTCGGCAACGTCTCCGCCTGGATCGCCTCCCAGGACGGCCGCCAGGGGATGATCTCGGTGCCGGGCATCGCCGGGCACCAGGCCCGTACCCTGCGCCAGTACGAATACGACATGCCGCCGGAAGGCGTGGTCGTGCTCCACTCCGACGGGCTGTCGGACCGGTGGGACATCACCTCCTATCCGGGGCTCGTCACCCGCTCCCCCTCCGTCGTCGCCGCCACGCTGCTGCGGGACGCCGGGACCCGCAGGGACGACGCCTGCGTGGTCGCGGTGAGGACCGGCACATGACGGGCCGGACGGCCGGCGAGGAGCTGATCCGGATCCGTGTCCGTGACGACTCCGACATCTTCGTCATGCGGAAGCTCGGCCGCGAGGCGGCGGAGGCGGTCGGGCTGGCCTCCCAGGACCAGATCCGGGTGGCCACCGCTCTGAGCGAGATCAGCCGGGAGGTGCTGGGCGAGGGTCGCGAGGCGTACGCCGCGTTCCTGCTGGACGGCGAGGCCCTGGTCGTGACCATTGATCTTCCCGCGACAACCGGTTTCCGGTCGGCGGACGGCGTGACGCTGGCGGGGCGTCTCCTCGACGAGATCGAGTTCGACCCCGCCGGGGGACGGGTGACGATGCTGAAACGGCTTCCCGCGGGGCGGCCCGACCGTTCGGTGGCTGAGATCCGCGCGCGGCTCGCCAGGCTGACACCGGCGACCGCCGTCGACGAGCTGCGGCATCAGAACCGCGAGCTCGCCGAGACCCTCCAGGAGGTCCTGCAGCTCAACGCCGAGCTCCAGGAGACCAACCAGGGCGTGGTCGCCCTGTACAACCAGCTCTCCGAGGAGTTGGAGGAGACCAACCGCGGCGTGGTCGCCCTGTACGCCGAGCTCGACGAGAAGTCCCGGCAGCTCCGGGCGGCGAGCGACGCCAAGAACAGGTTCTGGGCCACGGTCAGCCACGAGCTGCGCACCCCGCTGAACTCGATCATCGGCCTCGTCCGGCTCCTGGTGGGCCCCGGGGGCGAGCCGCTGGCCGAGGAGCAGCATCACCAGATCCAGCTCATCGGCTCCTCGGCCGAGACGTTGCTGACGATGGTCAGCGAGCTGCTCGACATGGCCAAGGCCGAGTCCGGGCGGCTCGAACCGCATCCGTCCCGGGTCGACCTCGTCGCGCTGACCGAGCGGTTGCGGATGACGCTGCGCCCCACCAGCGGAAACGACCGGATCACGCTCTCGGTGGACGCCCCCGGCGAGGCGTCGGAGATGCTGGTGGACGAGGTGATGCTCACCCGGATCCTGCGGAACCTGCTGTCCAACGCGCTGAAGTTCACCCAGGAGGGCGAGGTCAGGCTCGACGTGCGGGCCGACGCCCCCACCCAGGAGATGGTCTTCACCGTGACCGACACCGGCGTCGGCATCCCCGAGGAGCACCTGGAGCGTGTCTTCGAGGAGTTCTTCCAGGTCCCGGGACCGATCCAGGTGCAGGTGAAGGGCACCGGCCTCGGCCTGCCGTACGCGCGCCGCCTGGCCGAGGCGATGGGTGGCACGCTCCAACTGGACAGCGCCCTCGGCGAGGGCACCCGGGTCACCGTACGGCTGCCGCACCGGCAGGACGGGGAGCCGGTGGTCGGGCGGATCCTCGTCGTCGACGACAACGAGGAGTTCCGGGCCACCGTGCGGCGCATGCTCGCCGGGTTCGCCGCCCACGTCGACGAGGCCCCGGACGGGGAGGTCGCGCTGGAGATGATGAGGCACGAGCGGCCCGACCTCGCGCTGGTGGACCTGCTCATGCCCCGCCTCGACGGCGCGGCGCTGATCGAGCGGATGGCCTCCGACGAGCGGCTACGCGACGTACCGGTGATCGTCGTGACCCTCGCGACCTCCCACCAGTACCCCCAGGGCGTCAGCAGAGTCCTGTCCAAGCAGGGACTGCGGAAGGAAAACCTGCTGGAGACCGTACGAGAGGCTCTGGGGCGTGACGATGCCTGACGGACCGGCGACCGTGCTGGTCGTGGACGACACACCGACCAAGCTCTACATCCTGTCCAGCTGGCTGCGCCGCTCCGGGCACGAGGTGCTGCAGGCCACCGGCGGCGTGGAGGCGCTGGGCAAGGTCCGGGACCTCCGCCCCGACCTGGTGGTCCTGGACGTACGGCTGCCCGACATGAGCGGCTACGAGGTCTGCGAGCGGATCAAGGCCGACGAGGCGACGTCCTCGATCCCGGTCATCCAGATCTCCGGGGCGGCGATCACCCCCGCCGACCGGACCCAGGGGCTGGAACGCGGGGCCGACGCCTACCTCGCCGAGCCGGTCGAGCCGGACGAGTTCGCCGCCACGGTCGAGGCGACGCTGCGCTACTACCGTGCCCGGCAGCGGGCCGAGCGGATGGCGGACCGGCTGGCGACCCTCACCGAGGTCACCCTGGAGATGAACTCCGCCGACACCTTCGAGGCCCTGCTGAGCACGGCCGTCGAGGGCGCCTCCCGGATCCTCGGCCGGCGTGCCGGGGCGCTGGCGATCCCGCCGGACGGCCGGACCCGCAGGTTCGTCGTGATGCCGCCGTCCACCGTGGCCGTCTCCAGGGCCGTCGCTCCCGACCTGCTGCTCCGGATCGGCGCGATGTCGCTGGGCAACGCCGCGGGGACCCAGGTGTTCACGGCCCCGGCGGATGAGTGGCTGAAGATGATGCCCGACGCCGGCGTCGACGACGGCGGCAGTGCCACGGCCGTGTTCTGCCGGACCAAGGTCGGCCGCCCGCCGGTCTGCCTGGGGGTGTACGCGGCCCCGCCGCTGGACCCCGACGAGACCAACATCCTGCGCCAGCTCGGCCAGGCCCTGGCCCTCACCGCCGACGCCCTCCGCGCCTACGCCGAGGAGCACGCGATCGCCCTGACGCTGCAGCGGAGTCTGTTGCCGGCGCGGATCCCGGACACCCCGGGGCTGGAGATCAGCTGGCGTTACCAGCCGGCCGTCGACAACATCGAGGTCGGCGGCGACTTCTACGAGGTGCTGCGGCTGGGCGACCGGGTCCTGCTGGCCATCGGCGACGTGCAGGGACACTCCCTGCTGGCCGCGACGGTCATGGCGGAGCTCCGCCACGCGCTGCGCGCCTCCCTGCTCGGCCCCGTGGACCTGGGCGCGTCCATGGCGTTGCTGAACAACGTGCTGCGGTGCTACCACCCGCGCATGACCGCGACCGTGTGCCTGGTCCTGATCGATCCGGCGACCGGCGAGATGGAGATCGCCAACGCGGGGCACATCCCGCCGCTGCTGATCGGCGGCGAGACCCGCTACCACGGTCTGGGCAACCTGCTGCTGGGGGTGGCGGACGAGACCTACCGCGTCGACCGGCTCACCCTGGGCGAGGAGGAGTCCGTGCTGATGTTCACCGACGGGCTCATCGAGGACCGCGACAAACTGCTCGACGAGAGCCTGGAGATCGTGCGGTCCATGGCCGAGGCGCCCGACGAGGACCTGGAGCTGTTCTGCGACCGGCTGATCCGGCAGTTCGGCGCCCGCGAGGACGACGTCGCCCTCGTGGCGTTCTGCCGCACGAAGGCCGCCTGAGACCGCGCGAAGACCCCGGGACCGTACGAAGGGGCTTGGGACCGTACGAAGGCCGCCCGGGACGGCGGGCGCCTCGCGGGCCCGGTTCGGGACGAAGACCGCCGGAGGACCTCGGACACGGCTCGGGGCCGGTCCGGCGACGCGGACCGGCCCCGAGGGGACGGCGGCTCAGACGGTCTCGACCGGCTTGGCGGTCCGCTCCAGCTCCGCGAAGAGGCTGGGCATGACCCTGGCGTGCAGGATCGTGCCGTCCTCGGTGTGCTCCACGTCGATGACCTCGCCCTCGGCGTGGGCGCGGGAGATCAGGTCACCGCGCTGGTACGGCACCAGCATCCTGACCTCCTGGTCGAAGCGGGGCAGCTCGCGCTCGATGACGGCCATCAGCTCGTCGATCCCGGCGCCGGTGCGGGCCGAGACCACGACGGTGTGCTTCTCCCGCGCGGTCAGCTGGGCCAGCACCACCGGGTCGGCGACGTCGGCCTTGTTGATGACCACGATCTCCGGGATGTCCAGCGCGCCCTCGATGTCGGAGAGCACGGATCGCACGGCGGCGAGCTGGGACTCCGGGTCGGGGTGCGAGCCGTCCACCACGTGCAGGATCAGGTCGGCGTCGCCGACCTCCTCCAGCGTGGAACGGAACGCCTCGACGAGCTGGTGCGGCAGGTGCCGGACGAACCCGACGGTGTCGGCCAGCGTGAACAGGCGGCCGTCGGGGGTGTGCGCCCGGCGGACGGTCGGGTCCAGCGTGGCGAACAGCGCGTCCTCGACCAGCACGCCGGCGCCGGTCAGCCGGTTCAGCAGGGACGACTTGCCGGCGTTGGTGTAACCGGCGATGGCCACGGCGGGGACCTCGCGCTGCACTCGGCGTGCCCGCTTGGTCTCCCTCGCGGTGGTCATCTCGGCGATCTGCCGGCGCAGCTTGGCCATCCGCTCGCGGATCCGGCGGCGGTCCAGCTCGATCTTCGTCTCACCGGGGCCGCGGCCGCCGATGCCGACGCCGCCCGCGGCCCGCCCGCCGACCTGACGGGACAGGTTGCCACCCCAGCCGCGCAGCCGCGGCAGCAGGTAGTTGAGCTGGGCCAGCTCGACCTGGGCCTTGCCCTCGCGGCTCTTGGCGTGCTGGGCGAAGATGTCCAGGATCAGCATGGTCCGGTCGATGACCTTGACCTTGACGACGTCTTCGAGCTGGCGGAGCTGGCCGGGGCTCAGCTCACCGTCGCAGATGACGGTGTCGGCGCCGGTGACCGAGACGACGTCGGCGAGCTCCTGCGCCTTCCCCGAGCCGATGTAGGTCGCCGTGTCGGGCTTCTGACGGCGCTGGATCAGACCTTCCAGCACCTCGGAACCCGCGGTCTCGGCGAGCAGCTTCAGCTCCAGGAGTGAGTTCTCGGCGTCCACCGCCGTGCCGGAGGTCCAGACGCCGACCAGGACGACCCGCTCGAGTCGCAGCCGGCGGTATTCGACCTCGGTGATGTCCTCAAGCTCGGTGGAGAGTCCCACGACCCGGCGCAGTGCCTGGCGGTCCGCCAGGTCCAGCTCACCGGTGTCGATCGGCTCGTCGAACAGGTCGATGTCCAGCGGCTCACGAGTGTCTATGTCGTTGCTCCATTCAGATGCATGGTTCATACGCGTCCTCATCTCACAGAGAACAACGCCTGAACCCTCCGGGTATCTTCCCTCGATGGTGCCACGCGGGCACCGCCATTCTCACCCGGTTATCGGCTGTTTCGCGGTAAGGACCCGCAGCGCGTCCCGGCCGTTCCGCCGCCGCCGGGCCGGGATCCGCGCCGCCCGCCGCCCGCCGTACGCAGGTCGGGCCGTTCAGGAGGGGAGGCTCAGGAGGGCAGCACGCCGATGTTCCCCGAGCCGGTGCGCGCCTTGACCTTCCTGGGGGAGGCCGGGTCGTTTCCGACCTGGACGGTCTTGTCGCCGGAACCGGTGTCGAGGGTCAGCGCGTAGGTGTTCCGCGGCAGCCGCAGGGTGACGTCGCCCGAGTCGGATACGGCGGCGACCTGGTCCGGCGCGATGACGAACGCCGCCTCGACCGTCCCCGAGCCGGCCTCGGCGGTGAGCCGCCGGGCGGTCAGGGAGCGGGCGGTGATGTCGCCGGAGCCGGTCTCGGCCCGCACGTCCTCGCTCTTCAGGCTCCGCAGGGTGATGGTGCCCGAGCCGGTCTCGGCGGTGAGGTCCCCGACCTCCGAGGAGCCGGCGTCGATGTCGCCGGAGCCGGTCCTCGCGGTCGCCTTCGTCCCCTTCAGGCCGCGCAGGGTGATGGTGCCCGACTCGGTGTCGGCCGCGACGTTCAGCCCCTGCGGGATCTCGACCTTGTAGTGGATTTCGCAGCTGCCGGCGCACTTCTGGCGCAGGGTGAGCGTGCCGCCCTGGACCGGGTGCTCGGTCTCGGGTCGCCTCTTGCCGCGCCAGCGGAGCGTCTCGGTGACGTGGACACCCTGCCGGTCCGAGGCGCCGACCACGATGTCCCCCGAGTCCGTGGCGACGTCCAGGGCCTTCAGGGAACCGGTGACGTCGTAGGAGACGACGTCCTGCTCGGACGGGCCGAAGCCGATGCCGACCCCGCAGCCGGAGAGCAGGGCGACGGCGCCCAGGAGCGCCCCGGCGACGACCAGGTTCTTCTTCATGGGTCCCTTTCCTCGGCACGCCTCGGCCGGGGGGTCTCCGCCCGTCCCGTGCCTCGGCCGCTCCCCGCCGCGGGGAGGCGAGGACAACTCTCACACGGCCCGGCGGCCGGGGGCATCCGGGACTCCCCCGAGCGCACCCTGAGGAACACCCCACCATTGACCGGCCGGGACCCGCCCAGTAGCGTCTATTCCACATCCCAGAATTGTTTTTCCGCAATACGGAAAGGAAGCGTATGGACGGCGTTGAGATCACCGGCCCCGTGCTGGACAGGTTCGACGAGATCCTCACGCCGGAGGCGCTGGCCTTCGTGGCCGCCCTCCAGCGCGAGTTCGGCCCCCGCCGTCTCGACCTGCTGCGCGCCCGCCAGGAGCGGCAGGCGGAGCTGTCGGCGGGCGGCACCCTGGACTTCCTGCCCGAGACCGCGCATGTGCGCGAGTCGGAATGGACGGTCGCCCCGCCCGCGCCCGGCCTGGTGGACCGCCGTGTGGAGATCACCGGTCCGGTGGACCGGAAGATGACGATCAACGCGCTGAACTCCGGGGCGAAGGTGTGGCTGGCCGACTTCGAGGACGCCAACGCCCCCACCTGGGAGAACACCGTCAGCGGCCAGCTCAACCTGCGTGACGCGCTGGACCGGGCCATCGACTTCTCCTCCGGCGGCAAGAGCTACGCGCTCGGGCCGGACGAGGAGCTGGCCACCATCGTGGTCCGCCCGCGCGGCTGGCACCTGGACGAGAAGCACGTCGTCGTCGACGGGTCCCCGGCCTCCGGCTCGCTCGTCGACTTCGGTCTCTACTTCTTCCACTGCGCCCGGCGGCAGATCGACAAGGGCAGGGGCCCCTACTTCTACCTGCCGAAGATGGAGTCGCACCTGGAGGCCCGCCTCTGGAACGACGTCTTCGTCCGGGCCCAGGAGCTGCTCGGCGTCCCGCGCGGCACGATCCGCGCGACCGTCCTCATCGAGACCTACCCCGCGGCGTTCGAGATGGAGGAGATCCTCTACGAGCTGCGCGAGCACTCCGCCGGCCTCAACGCGGGCCGCTGGGACTACCTGTTCAGCGTGATCAAGAAGTTCCGCACCCGGGGCCGGGAGTTCCTGCTGCCCGAGCGGAACGCGGTGACCATGACCGCGCCGTTCATGCGCGCCTACACCGAGCTGCTGGTCCGCACCTGCCACCGGCGGGGCGCGCACGCGATCGGCGGCATGGCGGCCTTCATCCCCTCCCGCCGGGACCCCGAGGTGAACCGGGTCGCGCTGGAGAAGGTCAGGGCCGACAAGACCCGCGAGTCGGGCGACGGCTTCGACGGGTCCTGGGTGGCCCACCCCGACCTGGTGCCGATCTGCCGCGAGGTGTTCGACGGCGTGCTCGGCGACCGTCCCAACCAGCTCGACCGGCTGCGCGAGGACGTCCGGGTGACGGCCGAGGACCTGCTGGCGGTCTCCAAGACGCCGGGTGAGATCACCGAGGCCGGGCTGCGCAACAACGTGGACGTGGCGCTGCGCTACCTGGCGGCCTGGATGGGCGGGCAGGGCGCGGTGGCGATCCACAACCTGATGGAGGACGCCGCCACGGCGGAGATCTCCCGGTCGCAGATCTGGCAGTGGATCCACAACGACATCGAACTGGCCGACACCGGGGCCGTGGTCACCAGGGAGCTCGTCGAGCGGATCATCGACGAGGAGCTCGACGGGATCAGGACGGAGCCGGGCTACGACGAGGCCCGTTACGCCCAGGCCACCGCCCTGTTCAAGGAGGTCGCCCTGGACGACGACTTCGCCGAGTTCCTGACCCTGCCCGCCTACGCGCGGATGCCCTGAGGCGGTGTGACCGCGCGGGGCGCATGGAAGGAGGGGCGATGGCGGCGGAGCCGCTCGCGGAGCTGACCCGGCGGCTGGAGGAGGTCCTCGGCCGCGGATCTGTGATCACCGATCCGGTACGGCTGCGCACCTACGAGTGCGACGGGCTGACCCACCACCGGGCCGTCCCCGGCATCGTCGTGCTGCCGGAGACGACCGAGCAGGTCGCGGCCGTGGTACGGCTCTGCGGCGCCCACGGTGTGCCGTTCGTGGCCAGGGGCGCC
Source organism: Streptosporangium sandarakinum (assembly GCF_050942225.1). Taxonomy (NCBI): domain Bacteria; kingdom Bacillati; phylum Actinomycetota; class Actinomycetes; order Streptosporangiales; family Streptosporangiaceae; genus Streptosporangium; species Streptosporangium sandarakinum. The sequence goes on along the minus strand of NZ_CP192034.1, from coordinate 2,115,693 downwards.
GGCACGGGCCTGTCGGGCGGGGCGCTGCCCCGCACCGACGGGGTGCTGATCGTCACCTCCAGGATGCGGCGTGTCCTGTCGGTCGACATGGCCGCCCGGCGGGCCGTGGTGGAGCCGGGGGTCACCAACCTCGCGATCACCGAGGCCGTGCGCGACCTGGGCTACTACTACGCGCCCGACCCCTCCAGCCAGCAGGTCTGCTCGATCGGCGGCAACGTGGCGGAGAACTCCGGCGGCGCGCACTGCCTGAAGTACGGCTTCACGGTCAACCACGTGCTCGGCCTGGAGGTCGTCACCCCCGACGGCGAGATCGTCGAGCTGTCGGACGACGACCCCGGCTACGACCTGCTGGGGGTGTTCGTCGGCTCGGAGGGCACGCTCGGCATCGCCACCAAGATCACCGTACGGCTGACCCGGGCGCCGGAGGCCGTGACGACGCTGCTGGCCGCCTTCGACGGCATCGAACGGGGCGGCCGGGCGGTGTCGGCGATCATCGGCGGCGGCATCGTGCCGGCCGCCATCGAGATGATGGACGCCCTGGCGATCGAGGCGGCCGAGGCCGCGGTGGCCTGCGCCTACCCCGAGGGCGCCGGGGCGGTGCTCATCGTCGAGCTCGACGGGCCCGCCGCGGAGGTGGCCCGCCAGTACGAGGAGGTGACCCGGATCTGCCGGGAGAGCGGCGCGTTCGAGCTGCGGACCGCCGACGGCCCGGAGGAGCGCGCCGCGATCTGGAAGGGCCGCAGGTCCGCCTTCGCCGCGGTGGGCCGGATCAGCCCCGCCTACATCGTGCAGGACGGGGTGGTGCCCCGGACCGCGCTGCCCGGGGTGCTGGCGAGCATCGACCGGCTGTCGCGGGAGCACGGCATCCGGGTGGCCAACGTCTTCCACGCCGGGGACGGCAACCTGCACCCGCTGGTGCTGTTCGACGACGCCCGGCCGGGGGAGGCCGAGCGGGCCGCGCTGGTCTCGGGGCGGATCCTCGACCTGTGCGTGGAGCACGGCGGGTCCATCACCGGCGAGCACGGCGTCGGCATGGACAAATCCCGATATATGCCGAAGATGTTCTCAGAAGACGATCTCGACACCATGCAGCGGGTGCGCTGCGCCTTCGACCCCCGGAGCCTGTCGAACCCCGGCAAGATCTTCCCCACCCCCCGCCTGTGCGGCGAGGTCCCCGGGGTCCGCAGGGGCGCGCACCCCCTGGTCGAGTCAGGACGGGCGGAGCAGTTCTGATGGACGGCCGGCGCGAGGACACGCCACGGGAGACCGCGCCGCACGGGGCGGCGCCGTATCGGACGGCCGGGCGGACCGTCCCCGAGCCCGGGACGGGCCCGGACCGGGCGGCGGGGACGGCCGCGCGCGAGGCCGCCGCGCCGTACGGGACGGGGGTCGCGGTCCAGGAGGCCGGGCCCGGTGACGCCGTGTCCGGCGTCCGGCCCCGCTGGGTGGCGCTGCCGGAGAGCACCGGTGAGGTCGCCGCGCTGCTGCGCCACGCGGCCGCGCACGACCTCGCCGTGGTCCCGGTGGGCGGCGGCACCAAGCCGCACCGTGGCCTGCCACCCGAGCGCTGCGACCTGGTGGTCGGCACCGGCCGCCTCGACGGGGTGCCGGAACACGCCGCGGGTGACCTGATCGTCCGGGTCATGGCGGGCACGACCATGGGGACGCTGGCGGCCGTCCTCGCCGAACGGGGGCAGCGGCTCTGCCTCGACGTCCCCGACGGCGGCGCCACGGTCGGCGGCACGCTCGCCACCGCCGAGGCGGGTCCGCTGCGGTTCCGCTACGGCACCGCTCGCGACCTGCTGATCGGCGTCACCGTCGTGCTGGCCGACGGCACGGTCGCCAGGTCGGGCGGCAAGGTCGTCAAGAACGTCGCCGGATACGACCTGGGCAAGCTGTTCACCGGCTCCCACGGCACGCTCGGCGTCATCACCGAGGCGGTCTTCCGCCTCAACCCCGTCCCGCCCGTCCGCCGCTGGGTCGTCGCGGAGCCGCCCGCGTCCGATTGGCCGTCCGATCCGTCGGGGGACGCGCTGGACGCGCTGGCCGGGCTGCTGGCCGCCTCCCCCGCCGAGCCGAGCGCGATCGAGGCCGACCTGCCCGGCCCCGGCCGGGAGCCCTCGCTCGCCGTCCTGGTCGAGGGGACCGCGGCCGAGGAGCGGGCGCGCGCCGTACGGGACCTGCTGGACGGACACTGTCCGGCGCGGGTCACCGATGAGGCGCCCGCGTGGTGGGGGTCCCGCCCGGCGAGGAGACGCTGCTGGAGCTGCGGTTCCCGCCCGGCCGGGCCGGCGGCGCGCTGCGGGCGGTGGCGGACGGCGTCCTGCCCGCCCGGGTGCGCGGGTCGGTCGCGTCGGGCGTTCTGCGGGCCGGGCTGCCCTCCGGCGTCGCGCCGCCGGAGTTCGCGGGGTTCGTGACGTCCGTCCGGGACGGCCTGGCCGGCCTCGGCGGCAGGCTGACCGTCGTCGCCGCGCCGCCCGCGCTGATGACCGCCGTCGACCCCTGGGGGCCGGTGAGCGCGCTGCCGCTGATGCGGCGGGTCAGGGAGCGCCTCGACCCCGACCGCAGGATGTCCCCCGGCCGCCTCCCTGGAGGGATGTGACATGGACCCCGAGCTGATCGCCGACTGCGTGCACTGCGGGTTCTGCCTGCCGACCTGCCCGACGTACGTGCTGTGGGGCGAGGAGATGGACTCCCCCCGCGGCCGGATCCACCTGATGGGCCAGCACGTCGGCGGCACCCCGCTGACCCCGGAGATGGCCGGGCACTTCGACGCGTGCCTGGGCTGCATGGCCTGCGTGACCGCCTGCCCCTCCGGGGTGCGCTACGACCGGCTCATCGAGCAGACCCGTGCCGTGGTGGAGCGCGAGCACGTCAGGGAGCCCGCCGACCGGGCGCTGCGGGAGATCGTCTTTCAGCTCTTCCCCTACCCCCGGCGGCTGCGGGCGCTGCGGCTGCCGCTGCGCCTGTCCGCGGGGGCGCGCCGCCGGATCGCGCCGCGGCTGGAGCGGATCAACCCGTCCCTGGCGGCCATGGCCGGTCTCGCCCCCGACGTGCCGGCCCGGGTACGGCTGCCGCGCCGGGTCAGGGCCGTCGGCCGGCGCAGGGCCACGGTCGGGATGCTCACCGGATGCGTGCAGGGCGAGTTCTTTCCGCAGGTGAACGCGGCCACCGCCCGGGTGCTCGCGATGGAGGGCTGCGACGTGGTCATCCCGCCGTCGCAGGGGTGCTGCGGGGCGCTGTCGCTGCACGCGGGGCGCGAGGAGCAGGCCGTACGCCTCGCCCGCCGGACGATCACCGCCTTCGAGCGGGTCGGCGTGGACACGGTGGTGGTCAACGCGGCGGGCTGCGGATCGACCATGAAGCAGTACGCCGAGATCCTCGGCGGCGAGTGGGCCGAGCGGGCCCGCGCGATCCGGACCGCCGACCTGGCCGAGCATCTGGCCGCCCTCGGCCCGGTGGCCCCCCGGCACCCGCTGCGGTTCTCGGTGGCCTACCATGACGCCTGCCACCTGGCGCACGCCCAGGGGATACGGTCGGAGCCGCGCGCGCTGCTGGCCGCCATCCCGGGCCTCACGGTGCGGGAGGTCGCCGAGGCGGCCGTGTGCTGCGGTTCGGCGGGCACCTACAACCTGCTGCAGCCCGAGGCGGCGCGCGAGCTGGGCGACCGCAAGGCCGAACGGGTGCTGGCCACCGGGGCCGACCTGCTGGTCTCGGCCAACCCGGGCTGCACCATGCAGATCACCGCGGCCCTGCGCCGCCGGGGCGGCCCGGAGCTGCCGGTCGCGCACACCGCGCAGGTCCTGGACGCCTCCCTGCGGGGCCTGGCGAAGGTGCCGTGAGCGTAGGACGGATCGGACAGGGGAATCGCATGAGCGGCGTGCAGTCGGTCGACCGGGCACTGGACGTGCTGGAGGCGCTGGCCGAGCGGGGCGGCGAGGCCACGCTGTCGGAGATCGCCGCCGGGACGGGCCTGCCGTACGGGACGATCCACCGGCTGCTGCGCGCGCTGGTCGACCGCGGGTACGTGCGCCAGGACGAGGGCCGGCGGTACGCGCTGGGCGGCGCGCTGCTGCGGCTCAGCGGGGTGGCCGAGCGCATGGTCGGCACCTGGGCGCAGCCGTACCTGGCGAAGCTGGTCGAGCTGTCCGGCGAGACGGCCAACCTCGCGGTGCTGGAGGGCGACTTCGTGGTCTACGTCGCCCAGGTGCCTTCCCCGCGGCGGCTGCGGATGTTCGCCGAGGTCGGCAGGCGGGTGCTGCCGCACAGCACGGCCGTGGGCAAGGTCCTGATGGCCGCGCGGCCGGACACCGAGGTGGCCTCCATCGTGGAGCGGACCGGCATGCCGCGGCGGACCGCCAACACGATCACCGACCTGCCCGGCATGCTCGCGGAGCTGGAGCGGGTACGCGGGCGCGGTTACGCGACGGACCTGGGCGAGGAGGAGCTGGGCGTGCACTGCCTGGCCGTCGGGGTGCGGGACGGCTCGCGGGTGGTGGCCGCGATGTCGGTGTCCGGTCCGGCCGAGCGGATCGACGCCCTCGACCGGGAGGAGCTGGCCGGGGGCATGAGGGAGATCGCCGAGGCGTTCCGCACCGAACTCGGCTTCTGACCACAGGATCCGCGCCGGGTCCGCGGGATCGGCTTCTGACCGCCGGGTCCGCGCCGGGTTCGCGCGATCGGCTTCTGATCACAGGGTCCGCGGGAACGCGGGCGGCCGGGTCCGCGTGTCCGGGCGGGGAGGACCGGGTCCTGGCGGGTACCCCGCGACCGGAGCGGGCGCGGGGTCAGTCGTCGAGGGTGTGCACCGGGGTGTCCGAGGCCGAACAGCGGATCTCGACCTTCACCTCGCCGGACTCCGACTCGAACTCGACGCGGGCCCGGCGGTCCGGCCCCCGGTCCACCTTGTCGACGTGGAAGCCCTGCGCCGGGCTCCACGACCGCAGGGTCACCAGTCCCCCGTCGCAGCGGGCGATCACGTTTCCGCCCGCCGTGGCGATCAGCCGGCTGTGGCCGGGCGGCGACCCGGCGGCGGTGGGCGCGGGGGTCACGGGGGTCACGGGGGTCACGGAAACGGCCGTGGGAGTGGCTGACGGCCCGGGGGCGGCGGGGTCTTCGGCGGGGGCGTCCGCGGGCGCCTCGGTCGCGCCGGTGGACGCCGGCCCCGCGGCGGTCGGGCCCGCGGAGGGGCTGGGCCCGCGGCGGTGACGTCCGCGGCCGGGGTCGCGCGGGCGAGCGCCTCGCGGACCTCCCGCGCGGACAGCGGACGACCGGCGGAGTCGGCCAGCGGCTCGCCGAGGACACCGATCACCGTGACGCCCGCTCCGGTCGCGATGGCGGCGGTGATCAGCCAGCCCGCGGCGGCGGCGAGGGGAATGCGCCTGCTCACGGGTCCCACTCTCCCAGCGCGATGGCTAAGGCGTGGTTAAGACGTCGATAACGTGCTTATGCCGAGGGTCACAACCGGGCTACCGTTGCGGCAAATGTCCAATGTGCTGCTCATCGAAGACGACGCCGTGATCCGCGCCTCGCTCACCCGCGCCCTGCGCGACCGGGGCCACGCGGTGGCGTCGGCCGCCGCCGCCCTCGACGGTCTCCGGCTGGCCGTCGAGGAGCGCCCCGACCTGGTCGTGCTCGATCTGGGTCTGCCCGACCTCGACGGCCTCGACCTGCTGCGCATGCTCCGGGCGGTCAGCCGGATCCCGGTGATCGTGGCGACCGCCCGGGACGGCGAGGCGGAGATGGTCCGGCTGCTCGACGCCGGAGCCGACGACTACGTGGTGAAGCCGTTCACCGCCGCCCAGCTCGACGCCCGGATCCGCGCCGTGCTCCGGCGCGCCGGCGCCGGCCGCGCCGACGGCGCGGTGGCCGTCGGGGCCTTGCGGGTGGACGCCCGCACCAGGGAGGCGAGCCTGGACGGCGCGCCGCTGGACCTCAGCCCCAAGGAGTTCGACCTGCTCCACTACCTGGCCTCCCGGCCCGGCGAGGTGATCACCAAGCGGGAGCTGCTCACCCACGTCTGGCAGATCCCCTACGGCGGCGCCGACAAGACGGTGGACGTCCACCTCTCCTGGCTCCGCCGCAAGCTGGGCGAGACCTCCGCGGCTCCCCGGTACCTGCACACCGTGCGCGGCGTCGGCGTACGGCTGGCCGCCCCGGCATGAGGCGCTGGCTGGCCCTGCTGGTCGCGGCGACCACCTCCCTCGTCCTGATCGCCCTGCTCGTCCCGCTCGCGCTGCTGGTCCGCACGGCGGCCGAGGGCCGGGCGATGAGCGCCGCCGAGAGCGAGGCCGACTCGGTGGCCGTGACGGTCGGCTCGGTGGACGTCGAGACGCTGCGGCTCGGCACCGAGCGGGCGGCGCACCCGGTGACGGTCTTCTTCCCGGACGGGCGGGTCGTCGGCGCCCCCGCCCGGCGCTCCCCCGCCGTCGAGCTGGCCGCCCGGGGCCGCAGCGTCACGGCCGCGGTGCCGGGCGGGCGGGAGGTCCTGGTCGCCGTCCAGGGCGTGCCGGGCGGCACGGCCGTGGTGCGGGTCCACCTGAGCGACGCCGACCTGACCGAGGGCGTGGCGCGGGTGTGGGCCGGGCTGGCGGCCCTCGGCGTGGCCTTGGCCGGGCTCGGCGTCCTGGTCGCCGACCGGCTGGCCCGCGCGGTGACCAGGCCGGTCTCGGCCCTGGCCGGGGTGTCGCACCGGCTGGCCCGCGGTGATCTGGCGGCCAGGACCGTGCCCGGCGGCCCACCGGAGGTCCGGGCGGTCGGCCTCGCGCTGAACCATCTCGCCGAGCGCATCACCGGCCTGCTCGCCGAGGAGCGGGAGAACGCGGCCGACCTGTCCCACCGGCTGCGCACCCCGCTGACCGGGCTGCGACTGGAGGCGGAGTCGCTGGCCGACCCCGGCGAGGCGGCCCGGATCGAGGCCCGGGTGGACGCCCTGGAGCGGGCCGTCACCTCGGTGATCGTCGAGGCCAGGCGGCGGACGCGGGACCGGGCCGGCTGCGACGCGGCGGCGGTCGTCTCGGCCCGGGTCGCGTTCTGGTCGGTGCTGGCCGAGGACCAGGGCCGGCGGCTCGACCTCGACCTGGCCCCGGGGCCGCTCCCCGTCGCGGTTCCCGCCGACGAGCTGGCCGCCTGCGTGGACGCGCTGCTGGGCAACGTGTTCGCGCACACCCCCGAGGGGCGGGCCTCGCCGTACGGCTGGCGGCGGCGGACGGCGGCGCGCTGCTGACCGTGTCCGACGACGGGCCCGGCTTCGGCATCGCCGCGCCGCCGGAACGCGGCAGGAGCGGCGCCGGATCGACCGGTCTCGGCCTCGACATCGCCCGCCGCACGGCCGAGTCGTCGGGCGGCTCGCTGTCCCTGGGCGGCTCCGCCACGGGCGGCGCGAGCGTCACCCTCCTGCTGGGCGGGGCGTAGGGCCCGCACGGGTCCGCACGGGTCCGCACGGGTCCGCACGGCATGGCCGCGTCCCGGGGACGGCGCGGCGCGCCCGGAGGGCGGGCGATCCGGCGGGCATGACGTTCCGGCGGTGGTGTACGGCGAAGGCGTGACGTCCTTCGGGGCCGGCGGCGCCCCGGGAAAGAGCGCGGCTTGTTTTAGGGCGGGCTTAACGCGGCGCTATCGTGATCGCGGCGAACCTGGGCACATGAGACAGATCACCAAGGTCGCCCTCGCGACCGCCGCCACCGCGACCACCGCAGCCCTCCTGTTCGGCGAGGGCGGGACCGTCCTCGCCGCCGCCCGGCCCGCGGCCGGCGCCCCCCTCTCCGCCGGCGCCGCGACGGCCACCACCGTGGCGATGCCCGCCGCGGCGACCGTCACCACCGCGGGCATCTCCTACCGCGAGGCCGTACGGATCGCCCGGAAGCGGGTGCCCGGCGCCCGGGTGACCGAGGTCGAGCGGGAGTGGGAGCACGGCCGCCGGGTCTGGAAGGTCGAGCTGCGTAAGGGCCGCTGGGAGTACGAGGTCCACGTGTCGGCCGCCACCGGGAAGGTCACCCGGGTCAAGCGGAAGCTGGACGACTGATCAGCAGGACTTCAGGACGGTCCGCATGGCGTCCTTCTCGGCGGCCGTCACCCACAGGTCGTACTTGACCTTCACCTGGATCTGACGGGAGACGTAGGGGCACCGGTAGGCGCGGCGCGGCGGCAACCAGGTCGCCGCGTCGCCCGCGCCCTTCTGGCTGTTCAGCGGGCCGTCCACGGCCAGCAGGTTCAGCGGGTCGTTGGCCAGCTCCTTGCGCTTGCTCTCCGGCCACTGCCGGGCGCCCTTCTGCCAGGCGTCGGCGAGGGCGACCACGTGGTCGATCTGCACCGCCGAACTGGTCTTCTGGCCGCGCTCGAAATTGATCGTCTTACCGCTGTAGGGGTCGTCCAGGACACCGCTCACCACGATGCAGTCGTGGGTTCCGGACTTGAACCTCTCGTCCTTCAGGTCGCGCTTGAGGATGTCGTTGCGGGTGTCGCAGCCGTTGTGGTCGACGTCCGACCACGCGGGCCCGAACTCCTCACGGTCGAAGCCGGTCAGCGGGGCCCGGCCCTTGACCTGCAGCCTGTCGAGATCCTTGAGCGCCTGGGCCGCGGTCTTCCCGCCGGCCGCGCCCTGCCCGTCGCCGGGGGCGGCCCCGGTCAGACCGCCGCAGCCGGCCAGCGCGAACGCCATCGCCGCGGCGACCGCGCTCCGTCCCAGCGCCGATCGCATCATGCCACCTCTCACACCGCTTCGTTACCCATGAAGTGGCAAAGTACCCCACCACCGACAGGCGGCCACCAAAACCTCAACGCTGCGGTGAGCCCGAAGCGGGAGGACATCTCCCACTTCGCCACCCTTCGTCCCCCTGGTCCTCCCGGCGGCTCAGGCCCGGCCGTAGGAGTCCTCCAGCCGCTCGATGTCGTCCTCGTCGAAGTGGCCGAAGGCGATCTCCAGGATCCGGGTGGCCGGTCCCGAGGAGCTGAGACGGTGGGTCTGGCCCGCCCGGATCAGCACCCGGTCACCGACGGCCGGCTCGATCCGCTCGCCGTCGATCTCGAACACCGCGCCGGGGTCGATGGCGACCCAGAGCTCGTCGCGGTGCTCGTGCCGCTGCAGGCTGAGCCGCTGCCCCGGCGCCACTTCGATGATCTTCACCGTGGATTCCTCGTTGAGCGTGTACCGCTCGAAACCGCCCCAGGGACGCTCATCCCGGATAACCGCGCCGAGCCGGTCGGTCTGCTGCACGTCTCCTCCATTCACTCCCCCCGAGCCTGTCAGGTGACTCGGGTAAGAGGCACTCTCGCATGCCTTCATGACGAACGCACATGTTCCGCGTGAACGGGCGGCTCGCCCCGGTCAGGTGACGCCCCGGTCAGGTGACGAGGATCCCGCCGTCCACCGGGATCACCGCGCCGGTCACGTAGGAGCCGGCGTCGGAGGCGAGGAAGACCGCGGCGGCGACGAGCTCGGCCGGATCGCCCGCGCGGCCCATCAGCACCCGCGTCTCCAGCTGCCGTGCCATGTACTCCGGGGCGTACTGCTCGGTCATCTCCGAGGCGAAGAACCCCGGTTCCAGGCAGTTCACCCGGATGCCCCGGCGGCCCGTCCACTGCTGGGCCAGGTCCCGGGTGAGGCCGATGACGCCCGCCTTGGACGCGCTGTAGGCCGCCTGCGGCAGTTCGGCCGTCGTCTCCCCCAGGATGCTGCCGACGTTGACGATCGAGGAGCCGGGACGCATGACCTGGGCGCAGGCCTGGGCCATCCAGTAGGTGCCGTGCAGGTTGACGTCCACGACCCGGCGGAACTGCTCGGGGGTCTCCCTGAGGGCCGGCACCGCCGTGCCGACGCCCGCGTTGTTGATCAGGACGTCCACCGCGCCCAGCTCGGCGACGGCGGTCTCCACCAGCCTCCGGCAGTCGTCGGGGCTGGTCACGTCGGTCTGTACGGCGACGCACCGCCTGCCGGTCTCCTCGACCAGCGCGCGGGTCTCATCCAGGCGCTCCCTGCGTCGCGCGCCGATCACGACGTCCGCGCCCGCCTCGGCCAGACCGCGGGCGAACGCCACGCCCAGCCCCGAGGAGGCTCCGGTGACGATCGCTACCTTGCCGTCCAGCCGGAATCGGTCCAGCATCCGGTTCCTCCCCGTTCGCGGAAATTACCGAACGAGATTCTAGAGGTGAACGCCGACCGCCCGTGAGGGGGCTTCCCTCACGGGCGGTCGATGCGCGCGCGGCGCTCCGGGCCGGCGGTTCCGACCGGGACTCCGGCCCCGCGGCTTCGGCCTCCTACAGGCCGTACTCCTTGACGATGCGCTCGTGCCGCTCCACCTCGACGCCGATCGACCTGGCCAGGTCGAGCCAGGCCAGCGGGTGGACCCAGCGCTCGGTGGCGTCGTCGAGCAGGGCGTCCACCTCGACCGGGGTCACGTTCGGCGGCACCGCGATCCAGCCGAACACCCCGGGGACCCGCTCGCCGTTGGCCGGGTTGGTCACGGTGTAGTTCTCGTCGCTGTAGACCCACATCGGCCAGCCGCGCTCGGCCAGGACCTCATTGAACTCGGCCCAGTCGGCCTCGCTCGGGGCCGCGCCGTCGAAGAACCAGCTCGTGTAGCCGCCGGGACGGAGCATGCTGACCGCCGCGAACGGCGGGATGAAGCTCTCCTGCTCCTCCGGCTTCTCCGGGATCGGCTCCAGCAGCTGCGGGTCGAAGACGACGAGGTCACCGGCGTTGTAGTCCATGCCGGGGGGCTGCGGGATGGCCAGCCGGGCCGTGGCCGGGCCGGTGCGCAGGCTGATGACCGCCCGCTGGCTGCCGTCGGGCGCGGGGAGGATGACGCGCACCAGGCCCAGCTCCTCCTCGATCGGCCCCTCGGTCGACTGCAGCGGCATGCCGACCTTGGCGGCGCCCAGCCGTACCGTCTCCCAGTCCTCGGCGGCCGTCGCCATGGTGATCATCCGCCAGACGTCCTCGGCCTCGGCCTCGTCGGAGTCGATGATCTCCTTCAGGATCACGGCGCCCTTGGCGTTGTCGCCGGACTGCTGCACGGCGCCGGCCCACAGCCGCCTCGCCTCGATGCCCGCGCCGGCGGTCACCGCCGCCTCGGCCTCGGTCGCGGCCTGCTCCCAGCGCTCCCGCGCCCGGTGCAGGCGGCCCAGGGCCAGGTGGCGCTGCGCGGCGGGCAGCATCTCGGCCAGCTGCTCCAGCCGCTCGTCCTGGCGGGCCTCGACCAGCAGGCCGGTGATGTAGGCGATGTCCTGCGGGTCGGCCGCCGCGACGTCGCCGGACTCGACCAGGAGGGTCCAGTAGGTGTCGGCGCCCTGGGAGGGGTAGCCGAGGAAGCCCATCGTGGTGGTCTGCCGCCGGGTGGCCTCCAGGTCACGCCCGGCCAGCGGGGCCAGCCAGCCCGCCCAGCGCTCGGGGTCGGCGTTGAAGCCGTCAGCGGCGTCGAAGTAGGCGACCAGTTCGGCCTCGGGGCCGGGGGCCGGGACCGGGGTGGCCGCGTCGGCGGCGGCGCGCAGCTCGGCGACCCGTCCGGCGACGTCACCGGACTCGCGCAGCTCGCCGGCCGCGGATCCGGCGAGGTCGGCGAGCAGCCGGGCCTGCCAGGCGCCCTGCCGGGCGACGGCCAGGTGACCGGCGATGATCGCGAGGTCGACCCGGGCGCGGTGGCCGCCCATCATGGCGAAGTAGTCGATCCACTGCTTGAGCACCCGGCCGAGCTGCCAGCTGTTGGTGATCTGCTCCGAGCCGGAGAGGAGGCGGATGGCCCGCGCCCACTCCAGCCACACCCGCGGGTGGTCGGCCACCACGTCGAGGTCGGGCAGCGCCTCGACGGCCTCCGGCGCCCTGTCGAGCGTGGCGAGCGTGAACGCCCGCAGCACGCCCTCGCGGTGCGCCTTGGCCACCGGGTCGTCGGGCTTGAAGTCGGTCGCGGCGTCCAGTGCGGTCAGCGCGTCCTCCGGACGCCCGGCGGCCAGCAGCGCGCGGGCCGAGGCGGCCCCCAGCTCCCAGCTCGCCTCGCGGCCGGCCTCGCGCAGCGCCGCCACGGCGGCCTCGGCGTGGGCGACCGCCTCCACCGGGCGGCCGGCGTCGATCAGGGCCGCGGCGTGCTGCTCGGCCACGGCGGCGAAGGCCGGGGAGGCGGGCGCGACGTCGAGGGCGCCCAGGGACGCGAGCCGCTCGGCGGCGTAGCCGGGGCCGTCGGTGTTCGCCTGCGTGACGGCCAGCGCGATGACGGCTCCGGGGGCCGCCGGGCAGTCGCGGACGTCCTCGCGCCGGGCGAACTCGGCCAGCGCCTCGGCGTCGGCGAGGGCGACCGCGCCCTGGGCGCGGTCACCGATCCGGCCGACCAGGTGCCAGTAACGGGCGTAGAACTCGAGCCAGGGCTGCCCCATGGTTCCCGCCTGCTGGGCGATGGCCGGCGCGAGCACGTCGAGCTGCGCGTACCGGCCCTCCAGTGCCTGGGCGGGCACGTCGCCGATCGCCATCGCCAGGCCGGTGTTCCCGTCTTCGTGCAGTTGCCGCTGGGTGTCGCCGACCCAGGACCAGATGTCCACGTCCATGGGACGTCAGTCTGCCAGGTCGGCGACCATGCCCCAAACGACTTGACCATCTCACCGGGTCCGATGCCCCGGCCGGTCCGGTCGTGCCCCTTTCGCCACCCGGCCCGGTCGTGTCCTCTCCTCCGGCCGATCCGGTCGTGCCCCGTCCGCCGTCCGGCCCGGTCGTGCCCCGTCCGCCGTCCGGCCCGCCGTCAGATGAGGATCTCCCCCGAGGCGACCAGCACCGCGGGTCCCGCGAGGTGGCTGGTGTGCTCGTCGAGGGTGACGGTGAGGGTGCCGCCGGGGACCTCCACCTCCCAGGTGCCGGTGGTCTCCCCCGCCAGCCGCGCGGCCGCCACCGCCGAGGCCACGGTGCCGGTCCCGCACGACCGCGTCTCGCCCACACCCCTCTCGTGGACCCGCATCACGACCCGGCGCGGGCCCACCGCGTTGAGCAGCTCGACGTTCACCCCGTGTGGGAACACCTCGGGGTCGAACGCGGGCTGCCGGGTCAGGTCGAGCCCGGCCACCGGGTCGCCGATCACGCAGGCCAGGTGCGGGTTGCCCATGTCGACGCGGACACCCTCGTACTCGCGGCCCCCCACGACCGCCCGGCTCTCCCCCAGCACCCGGGGCGCGCCCATGTCCACGCTCACGTCGCCGCCGCCGCGGGCCAGCCGTACGCGTTTGACCCCGGCGCGGGTCGCCACGCCGAACTCGCCCTCGTCCGCTAGCCCCGACTCGACCAGGTAGCGGGCGAAGACACGCGTCCCGTTGCCGCACATCTCCGCGACGCCGCCGTCGGCGTTGCGGTAGTCCATGAACCACTCGGCCTCGCCGGCCTGGTCGGCCACCTCCGGGCTGAGCTTCGTCCGCGTCACGCGCAGCACACCGTCGGCGCCGATCCCGGCGCGCCGGTCGCACAGCGCGGCCACCCTCGCCGCCGACAGCTCCAGCTCGCCGTCGGGGTCGGGGAGGATCACAAAGTCGTTCTCGGTGCCGTGGCCCTTCACGAATCGCATGTCCCAACTGTAGGCACGCCGCGGATCGGGAGGAGAATCGCGGACCCGCCCCGGACCGATCGCGAGCGTCCCCGGGCTGACCCGACCGGATCGCGGGCAGGCCCCGGAGGTCACCTCGCCGGCGCGGCGCCCTCCACCACGGCCAGCGCGCGGCCGAGCAGGGCGGGGTCCTCCTGCGGGAGCCACACCACCCGCGGGTCGCGGCGGAACCACGACTCCTGGCGCCGGACGAACCTGCGGGTCGCCCGGATCGTCTCCGCCTTCGCCTGCTCCTCGGTCCACTCGCCGTCGAGGAAGCGGAGCACCTGGGCGTAGCCCAGCGCGCGGCTCGCCGTACGGCCCTCGGCCAGGCCGCGCCGCAGCAGCGACCGCACCTCGTCCACCAGCCCGGCCTCCCACATGCGCTCCACGCGCAGCGCCACCCGCTCGTCCAGCACGTCCCTCGGCACCTCGACGCCGATCTGCACGCTGTCGTAGACGGCGTCGTAGGAGGGCATCGTGGCCGAGAAGGGACGCCCGGAGATCTCGATGACCTCCAGCGCGCGGACGATCCTGCGGCCGTTGCCCGGCAGGATCGCCCCGGCCGCCTTCGGGTCGCGCTCGCGCAGCCGCTCGTACAGCGGGGCCGGGCCGAGGCGCTCCAGCTCTGCTTCCAGGCGGGCGCGGACCTCCGGGTCGGTGCCGGGGAACTCCAGGTCGTCGAGGGCGGCCCGCACGTACAGCCCTGACCCGCCCGCCAGGATCGGCACGGTCCCCTTCGCCCGCAGCTCCTCGATCAGCGGCCGGGCCATCGCCTGGTACTCGGCCACGCTCGCGGTCTCGGTGACGTCCCAGACGTCGAGCAGGTGGTGGGGGACCCCGCGCCGCTCCGCCGGGGTCAGTTTCGCCGTACCGATGTCCATGCCCCGGTACAGCTGCATGGAGTCGGTGTTGATCACCTCACCGCCCAGCCGGAGGGCGAGGTCGACGGCGAGATCCGACTTTCCGGCCGCCGTGGGGCCGACGACGGCGATGACTGGTAGCTGACGCACGGGACAAGTGTGTCAACCCCCCGGGTATGGGTGAGCCCGCTGGGTATGCATCCGGTTGACCTCAGGTCACGTCGAACGGGGGCACAGCCATGTCGATCATGGAGAAGCTGAGGGAGATGCTGCGGAGCAACCCACGGGCCGGGGAGTTCGCCAGGAAGGGCATCGACAGGGCCGAGCGGATCGCCAAGCAGAAGAGCCACGGCAAGTACGACGACAAGATCAACCTCGCGGCGCAGAAGGCCCGGAAGGCGGCCGAGAGGATGACCGCCCGGCCCGGCGAGCCCGGCCGGACCGGCGGGTACGGCGAGGCGGGCACCGCCGCGGGATACGGCGAGCACGGCACGTCGCCCGGCCGGCCCGAGGCCGACACCGACGCGCCGCCGGCCCCCGGCCGTCCCGGGACGCCGCCGGCTCCTTAGGGTCCCGGGCCGGCTTCCCCGGCCGGCCCGGCCGGAGGTCAGCCCCAGTCGAGCATCGGCTGCAGGTAGCCCTCCAGGGTCAGCAGCCACCGCTTGGACTCCACGCCCTCGCCGCCGCTGAAGCCGCCCAGGCCGTTCCCGGCGACGACCCGGTGGCAGGGGACGATGACGGGGATCGGGTTGGCGCCCATGATCGAGCCGATGGCCCGCGCGGGGACGCCCGTCCCGCTGCGGGCGGCGAGCTCGCCGTAGGTCACGGCCTCGCCGTACCCGACCGTCTCGTACAGGGTGCCCAGCACCCTGCGCTGCACCGGCGTGGTCAGCCGCCAGTCCACCGGCGACCCGAACACCCGCAGCTCCCCCGCGTAGTAGCGGGCCAGCTCGTCCAGCACCGGCGCCGTGCGCGCGGGGTCGCCGACCTCGGCCAGCCCCAGGCGGGCGAGCAGCCGTTCCCGAAGCCTCTCCTCGCGGCCGTGGCTCCAGCCGACACCCGCCACCCCGTCCTCGGTGACGGCGGCCAGCATGTCCCCCAGCGGGGTCGGGACGCTTCCGAACGCCACCGTTCCTACCATGTGCACCGTGTCCCTTCGCGAACTCGTCGTCCTCGGCACCTCAAGCGCGGTCCCCACCCGCCACCGTAACCACAACGGATATCTCCTGAGATGGGATGGTGAGGGGTTCCTGTTCGATCCCGGAGAGGGTACCCAGCGCCAGATGATCCGGGCGGGCGTCGGCTCCCACGACGTCACCTGGATCTGCGTCACCCACTTCCACGGCGACCACTGCCTGGGGGTCCCGGGCGTCGTCCAGCGCATCGCCAGGGACGGCGTCACCCACCGGGTGCGGGCGGCCTACCCGGCGAGCGGCGAGACCTACTGGCGGCGGCTGCGCCACGCCAGCGTCTTCGCCGACACCTCGGTGATCGAGGAGTGCCCGTTCTCGGGTCCGGCGCCGTCCTTCGACGCCGGGCCGGTGACCCTCACCGCCCGGCCGCTCTCCCACCCCGTCGAGTCCTACGGCTACCGCCTCGACGAGCCGGACGGCCGGCGGATGCTTCCCGGGCGGCTCGCCGAGCGCGGCGTCCAGGGCCCGGCGATCGGCGAGCTCCAGCGCGAGGGCTCGGTGCGGGCCCCGGACGGGTCGGTCGTGCTCCTCTCCGAGTGCAGCGAGCCCCGTCCCGGCCAGAGCGCGGCGTTCGTCATGGACACCGCGCTGTGCGACGGCGTCTTCGCGCTCGCCGAGGGCGTGGACCTGCTGGTGATCGAGTCCACGTTCCTGTCCACGGAGTCGGACCTCGCCGCGCGGTACGGTCACCTGACCGCGGCCCAGGCCGGCCGGGTCGCCGCCGAGTCCGGGGTGCGCCGCCTGGTGCTGACCCACGTCTCCGAACGCTACGACGCCGCCGACGAGCCCCGCTTCACGGAGGAGGCGCGCCTGGCCTTCGACGGCGAGGTGGTGCTCGCCCACGACCTGATGCGCGTCCCGGTCCCGCGCCGCGATCATCCGGTCCAGCGGACGACGAAGTAGCCGACGCCGTAGGGGGCGGCGTGGTGGAGCACCTCGCCGTTCAGCGCGCCGCCCGCCCCGGCGAGGACCTGGAGGGCGGCGCGGCCGGCCACCTGCAGCCCGGCGGCCTCGTCCGGATCGAGCGCCGCGAGTTCCGCGGCCGCGCCCCGGGCCAGCGCGCCGACGATCGCGGCCTCGTACGGCTCGGCGCGGGGGTCGAGGTATCCGGGGGACTTCTCCGTCAGGCGGGCCGAGCCGTCGGCCATGACGAGCATCGCCACCCGGCCGGGCCCGCCCGCCAGCCGCGCGCCGAGCGCGGCGCACTCCGCCGCCGAGGCGTCGAACGGCACCGCGTGGAAGGCCGAGGCGGCCATTCCCGCCCGGTCGAGCAGCCAGCGCCCGATCGTCAGGGAGAGGGGCAGGACCGGCTCTCCCTCCCCGGTCCGGACGCCGGCGCCCCAGGGCGCGAGGCTCCCGGAGGCGTCGGCCCCGTGGTCGCCGGCCTGATCCGCCCCGCCGACCACCACGATCCGGTCGGGGCGGGAGTCGCGCAGCGCGCCCAGCGCGGCTACGCAGGCCGCACGGAGGTCGTCGAGCTCGGGGCTCGCCGCGCCGGCGAGCTCGGGGACCAGCAACGGCGGGTGAGGACACACGGCGGCGGCGACAAGCACCCGGCCAGACTAAGGGATCGCGTGCCTGACGCCGCCGCCGATCGTCAGCGGGTGGGAGACAGCGGAGGGACGGAGCCGGGAGGGCCGTCCGAGCGGGGGTCGGTGAGGCCGTCCTCGCTCGAGGGCTGCCCGGTGCCGCTCTGGTGCTCCTTGGCCGGTGTGGACGAGTCCGTCTTGCCGTTCGTCGTCTTTCCGGTCGTCGTCTTGCCGTTCGCCGTCTTGCCGGTCGAGGAGCCGGAGCCGCTCTGCGAGCCGCTCGCGGCTGCGCCGTCGCCGCCGCCGGCGCCCTCGGCGCCCGACCCGTCGTAGCCGCTCGATCCGCCGAAGTCACCGACTTCGGCGGACTCGTCCGACCCGCCGGACTCGGCGGATCCGTCCGAAGAGGCGTCTTCGGACCGGGTCCCGGACTCACCGGAGGCCGGATCCTGCCGGGCCTCCTGGCTGGTTCCGGTGCCCTTCGGCGCCGACGGGCCGGCGGGGTCGTCGCCACCGGCGACGGCGAAGACGATGCCGCCGCCCACGACGGCGGCCACCGCCACCCCGGCGACGGCGGAGGCGACGGTCATGGCCGGACCGCGCTTCCGCCTGCGGGTGGGGGCGGGCTTGCCGGTGGGATCACCGGCGGGGGAAGGCTCACCGGCGGGACCGGCGAGGATCTCGGTCTCCCCGAGCCGCCGGGGGTGATCCGGCGAGAAGGGAACGGGGTCTCCGGGCTGTCGGGGATGGCCCGGAGACGAGGAAACGGGGTCTCCGGGCTGTTGAGGGTGACCCGGAGACGAGGGGACATGATCTCCGGGCTGTTGAGGGTGACCCGGAGATGAGGGGACGCGCATTCGGAACAACTCCCTGCGGTTATCGGGGGGAAACCTCCACGGCTTCCGCGGGCGCCGAACCACACTAGCCACAGGAAAGGTGTGATCGCACACCGATCACAACGGAATCACGACTTGTCATCGACGGGACCCGGCGGGGTCGCGGCGGCCGGAGGCGTCCCGGCGTCACCCCGGAAAACCGCTTCGACCGGCGGTTCGGCGGGCGGTCCCGCGCCGGGCGCGCGGGACCGGGAACGCCAGGACGCCGGCCGGAGAAATCGTGCGGATCAGGAGCGGACGGAGCAGCCCTGCGCCTCCTGCGGCAGCGGGGCGGGCCGGCCGATCGCCGGCATGCCGAGCAGGACGCCGCCGCCGGAGGCGGCCGGAGCGGCCTGCCTGGCCTCCCAGGCGTCGCCCGCGCGGGTACGGCGCAGGCCCAGCATCGGGCCGTCGGCGACCAGGTGGTGCGGCGCCGCGTAGGTGATCTCGACGGTGACCATGTCGCCGGGGCGCGGCGTCCCGGCGGCGTCGCCGTCCCGGGCGCTCGGCGTGAAGTGCACCAGGCGGTTGTCGGGGGCGCGGCCGGACAGGCGGTGGGTCGCCTCGTCCTTGCGGCCCTCGCCCTCGGCCACCAGCACCTCGAGAGTCCGGCCGACCTGCTTCTTGTTCTCCTCCCAGGAGATCTCGGTCTGCAGGGCGACGAGGCGCTCGTAGCGCTCCTGCACGACCTCCTTGGGAATCTGGTCGTCCATGGTGGCGGCGGGCGTGCCGGGCCGGATGGAGTACTGGAAGGTGAAGGCGTTGGCGAAGCGCGAGGCGCGCACGACGTCGAGGGTGGCCTGGAAGTCCTCCTCGGTCTCGCCGGGGAAGCCCACGATGATGTCGGTGGAGATGGCCGCGTCCGGCATGGCCGCGCGGACCCGCTCGATGATGCCGAGGTAGCGCTCGGCGCGGTAGGAGCGGCGCATCGCCTTCAGGACGCGGTCGGAGCCCGACTGCAGCGGCATGTGGAGCTGGTGCATCACGTTGGGCGTCTCGGCCATCGCGGCGATGACGTCGTCGGTGAAGGCGGCCGGGTGCGGGCTGGTGAAGCGGACCCGCTCCAGCCCGTCGACGTCACCGCAGGCGCGCAGCAGCTTGCCGAAGGCGAAGCGGTCGCCGAACTCCACGCCGTAGGTGTTGACGTTCTGGCCGAGGAGCGTGATCTCCAGGACCCCCTGGTCGACCAGGGTGCGCACCTCGTTGAGGACGTCGCCGGGGCGGCGGTCCTTCTCCTTGCCGCGCAGCGACGGCACGATGCAGAACGTGCAGGTGTTGTTGCAGCCGACCGAGACCGACACCCAGGCGGCGTAGGCGGACTCCCGCTTGGTGGGCAGCGTGCTGGGGAAGGTCTCCAGCGACTCCTTGATCTCGACCTGCGCCTCCTGCTGGACGCGGGCCCGCTCCAGCAGCACCGGCAGCGAGCCGATGTTGTGGGTGCCGAACACCACGTCCACCCAGGGCGCCCTGCGGACGATCTCCCCCTGGTCCTTCTGGGCCAGGCAGCCGCCCACGGCGATCTGCATGCCGGGCCTGCTCACCTTCGTCGGGCGCAGGTGGCCGAGGTTGCCGTAAAGGCGGTTGTCGGCGTTCTCCCGGACGGCGCAGGTGTTGAACACGACCACGTCGGCCGTCTCCCCCTCGGGCACCGGGACGTATCCGGCGTCTTCGAGAAGGCCCGACAGGCGCTCGGAGTCGTGCACGTTCATCTGGCACCCGTAGGTACGGACCTCGTACGTGCGGGTGCTCTCCACGGTGGCAGTCATCTCAACAGACAAGGGTAGGCGCTCCGCGCGGCCCCCCGGTACGGCCGCCGGGCTGACCGGACCATGCGAACCGGCACCCGACCCGGCGGTTCTCGCGCGAATCTGACACTCCGGAACGGTCCTGACACGAATTCATCCCTATTTCATGGCATATCTCCAGGTCGTGACCTTATTGGTACCGCAGGGTTAGCCCGAGGTGCCCTTCACGGCTTTACGTTGTGCTCCATGACGGAGAACGGGGACGCGACTCCTCTTGTCGTGCTCAAGGACGTGAACAAACATTTCGGCAGCCTTCACGTCCTGCACGACATCAACCTGACCATCTCCCGCGGCGAGGTCGTGGTCGTCATCGGCCCCTCGGGCAGCGGCAAGTCGACTCTGTGCCGGGCGATCAACCGGCTGGAGACCATCGACGGGGGAACGATCACCTTCGACGGGCAGCCGCTCGCGGCCGAGGGCAAGGCCCTGGCCCGGCTGCGGTCGGAGGTCGGCATGGTGTTCCAGTCCTTCAACCTGTTCGCGCACAAGACGATCCTCGAGAACGTCACGCTGGGGCCGATCAAGGTGCGGGGCGTCGCCAGGGCCGAGGCCGAGCGCCGGGGCATGGAGCTGCTGGAACGGGTCGGGATCGGCGCGCAGGCGTCGAAGTACCCGGCGCAGCTCTCCGGCGGCCAGCAGCAGCGGGTGGCCATCGCCCGCGCCCTCGCCATGGACCCCAAGATGATCCTCTTCGACGAGCCGACGTCCGCGCTGGACCCCGAGATGGTCCAGGAGGTGCTCGACGTCATGGTGCGGCTCGCCGCCGAGGGCATGACGATGGTGGTCGTCACCCACGAGATGGGGTTCGCCCGCCGCGCGGCCGACCGGGTGGTGTTCATGGCCGACGGCCAGATCGTCGAGGAGAACGCCCCCGACGAGTTCTTCACCGCTCCCCGGACCGAGCGCGCCAAGGACTTCCTCTCCAAGATCCTTACGCACTGACGGCTCTGACCCCCCTTTTTTAACGAAAGACGAGGTAGCAGTATGCGTGTACGTCGT
The DNA here is from genome assembly GCF_050942225.1 of Streptosporangium sandarakinum. Lineage (NCBI taxonomy): Bacteria > Bacillati > Actinomycetota > Actinomycetes > Streptosporangiales > Streptosporangiaceae > Streptosporangium > Streptosporangium sandarakinum. The sequence goes on along the minus strand of NZ_CP192034.1, from coordinate 2,094,879 downwards.
GTTGGAGCCGTGGTGCTCGCGGCGGCGGCGATGGCGGCCGGCCTGACCGCGTGCAGCGGCGGCGGTGACGACAAGTTCGTCGTGGGCATCAAGTTCGACCAGCCCGGCCTCGGCCAGAAGCAGCCCGACGGCTCGTTCAAGGGCTTCGACGTCGACGTGGCGAAGTACCTCGCCAAGGAGCTCGGCTACGCCGACGACAAGGTGGAGTTCAAGGAGGCCATCTCGGCCAACCGCGAGTCGTTCATCCAGCAGGGCCAGGTCAAGATCGTGATCGCCACTTACTCGATCACCGACGACCGCAAGAAGAAGGTCGGCTTCGCCGGCCCCTACCTGGTGACCGGCCAGGACATCCTGACCCGCGCGGACGACACGTCGATCAACAGCGTGGAGGACCTGAAGGCCAAGAAGGTCTGCGGCGCCCAGGGCTCGTCCTCGCCCGCGCGCCTGGTCGAGAAGTTCGGCGACGCCTGGAAGGGCCAGTACCTCACCGAGCAGCAGGGCTACGGCGCCTGCCTGCCGCTGCTGGAGAACAAGCAGGTGGACGCGATCTCCACCGACGCGACGATCCTCGCCGGGTTCGCCGCCCAGTCGCCCGGCAAGTTCCGCCTCGTCGGCAAGCCCTTCTCCGAGGAGAAGTACGGCGTCGGCGTCAAGATGGACGACAAGGACACCCGCGAGAAGCTCAACAAGGCGATCGAGAAGATGTTCCAGGACGGCAGCTGGAAGAAGGCCGTCGACGCCAACTTCGGCGAGTTCGGCAAGTTCTTCGCGAACCCGCCGACCGTGGAGCGGTACTGACCGGGCACTGATCGACACTGATCGGCCATGAGTCGGCCGGGGCGTCCACGCGCCCCGGCCGACGGCCATTGGAGGGACGAGTGCAGGCACTCATCGACGAATTCCCGGCCATCAGGGAAGCCTTCTGGCTGACGATACGGCTCACGTTGGCCAGCGGGTTCATGGCGCTCGTGCTCGGGACGATCCTCGCCGCGATGCGGGTCAGCCCGCTGCCCGTACTGCGGACGATCGGCACGGCGTACGTCAACATCGTGCGGAACACCCCGCTGACCCTGGTGATCGTGTTCTGCGGCCTGGGCCTGGGGCTGGTCCTGGACGTCTCGTTCTCCACGAGCCTGTCCACCAACTACCTCTGGCTGTCGATCATCGGCCTGTCGGCCTACACGGCGGCGTTCGTCTGCGAGGCGATCAGGGCCGGGATCAACACCGTGCCGGTCGGCCAGGCGGAGGCGGCCCGGGCCATCGGCCTGACCTTCATGCAGAACCTGCGGCTGATCGTGCTGCCCCAGGCGCTGCGGTCGGTGGTCGCTCCGCTGGGCAGCATCCTGATCGCGCTGATCAAGAACACCACGGTCGCCGCCGCCATCGGCGTCGGTGAGGCGTCGCTGACCATGAAGACGCTGTTCGAGTCGCACGGCGACGCGGTCGTGCCGATCTTCTTCGGGTTCGCGGTGGCGTTCCTGGTCCTGACCCTGCCCACCGGACTGCTGTTCACCTGGCTGTCCAAGCGACTGGCGGTGATCCGATGACCAGCACCACCCTGACCGCGGAACCCAAGCCGGCGCGCGAGCGGACCCGCCCCGCCGAGCGGGCCAGCGTCCTGTACGACGTGCCCGGGCCGAAGGCGCGGCTGCGGAACACCGTGCTGACGGTCCTGGTGGTCCTCGTCGCGCTGTTCGCCGTCTACGCGTTGATCACGAAGCTCGACGAGAAGAAACAGCTCGACGCGGCCCTGTGGACCCCCTTCCTCCGGGGCGACGTGTGGGTCAACCTCATCCTCCCCGGCCTGCTGAACACCCTCAGCGCCGCGCTGGTCGCCGCGGTGATCGCCGTGCCGTTCGGCTTCGTGTTCGGCATCGCCCGGCTGTCCGAGCACTCCTGGATCCGCGTTCCCGCGGGTGCCGTGGTCGAGTTCTTCCGGGCGATCCCGCTGCTGATGATGATCTTCGCGGTGATGTACGGCGGAAGCGCGGTCTTCGGGCTGACCGTGACCCCGTTCACGGCCGTGGTGACCGGCCTGGTCCTCTACAACGGGTCGGTGCTGGCGGAGATCGTGCGGTCCGGCATCCTGTCCGTGCCGCGCGGCCAGTCGGAGGCGGCGCTGGCGATCGGGCTGCGCAAGGGGCAGGTCATGCGGATGATCCTGCTTCCGCAGGCGGTCACGGCCATGATGCCGGCGATCGTGGCGCAGCTCGTCGTGCTGCTGAAGGACACGGCCCTGGGCTTCATCGTCTCCTTCGAGGACCTGCTGAACGCGGGCGCGCGGGTGCTGCCGTCCAACTTCAACAACATCATCCCCGCGGTGATGGTCATCGCGGTCGTCTACATCATCATCAACCTGATCGTCGGCGCCCTGGCCACGTGGCTGGAGCGGCGCAGCCGCCGCAGCCGCAGGACGGCCGCCCGGCCGGTCGCCCCGGCCGACTCCGTCGCCGCCCCCGGCGCGCCGGGCGGCGTGGCCACCGGGGACGACTAGCCCCGGCTTTCCCCGGACGCCGGTACGGCGGCGCCCGCGACCGGCCTTTCCGAGGGCGGTCACCGCGACTCGCGGTGACCGCCCTCCACCGTTTCCCGGAACCGTCCGGAAGCCGTACCGGGTCGTGCCGGCCGTACCGGATCGTTTCGGCCGTACCGGGGTCGCGGTGCCGTACCGGGGTCGTGCCGGCCGTACCGGGGTCGCGGCGCCGTGCCGGGGGGCCGGGGTCCGACGCCCGCGCGGGATGGGGGCCATATGGACGACACGCGCCGAGTTATCGGGCAGGATGACGTCATGTCCCCCGAGCAGGCCGTTCTGCCGTACGCCACCTGGCCTTCGCCGATATCCACCGCCGAGGTGGCCCGGTCCGGGCCGCGCCCGGCGTACCCGACGGTGGCCGGCGGGCAGGTGTGGTGGACCGAGGACCGCCCCGCCGAGGGCGGGCGGACCACGATCATGCGGCGCGACCCCGACGGCGCGCTCCACGAACTGCTGGCCGCGCCGTGGAGCGCCCGGACCCGCGTCCACGAGTACGGCGGACGCTCCTACGCGGTCGTCCCCGGCGGCGGCGTGGTGTTCGCCAACCTCGCCGACCAGCGCCTTCACCTGGTGCTCGCGGACGGCGAGCCCTGTCCGATCACGCCGGAGCCCGACCGGGACGCGGCGCTCCGCTACGCGGACATGACCGTCCGCGACGGCCGGGTCTGGTGCGTCCGGGAGCGGCACCACGACGACGGCCGGGTGAGCCGTTCGATCGTCTCGGTCCCGCTGGACGGCTCCGCCGAGCCGCACGAGCACGTCGGCGGGAGCGACTTCTACGCCTACCCGGAACTCTCCCCCGACGGGGAGCACCTGGCCTACATCTGCTGGGACCACCCGCGCATGCCGTGGAACGGTACAGAGCTGCGGATCACCCGCCTGGCGGACGGCCGCTCGCGGACGCTCTGCGGCGGGCCCGCCGAGTCGGTGCTGGCCCCCCGCTGGTGCGGCGACCGCCACCTGTACCTCGTCTCCGACCGGTCGGGCTGGTGGAACCTCTACCGGATCGCACTGGACGGCACCGCTCCGGAGGCGCTCCACCCGGCGGAGGAGGAGTTCGCCGGGCCGCTGTGGCAGCTCGGCGCCCACCCCTACGCCGTGCTGGACGACGGGCGGATCGCGGTCCTGCACGGGCGGGGAGACCTGCGGCTGGGCGTCCTCGACCCGGCCGACGGCACGCTGACCGACCTGGACGTGCCCTACACCGGCTGGGCCCCGGTCCTCGACCGCGACGGGCGCTCACTCGCCGGGATCGGGTACGGCCCGGCGACGCCCCGCTCGATCGTTCGCCTGGACCTCCCGACCGGACGCGCCGAGGAGCTCCGGCAGGACGCCGAGGAGCCGCCGGAGGCCGCCTACCTCCCGGTCGCGCGGAGCGTGGAGATCGAGGGCCGGTCCGGCCGGCGGGTCCACGCGTTCGTCCACCCGCCGTCGAACCCACGGTGCCGCGGGGAGGGCGCCCCTCCCTACATCGTGTCCGTCCACGGCGGCCCCACCTCGCACAGCACGAGCGCACCCGAACTGGAGAAGGCGTTCTTCACCAGCCGGGGCATCGGCGTGCTCGACGTCAACTACGGCGGCTCCACCGGATACGGCCGCGCCTACCGCGACCGGCTGCGCGGCGAGTGGGGGGTGGTGGACGTCGAGGACGTGATCGCCGCCGCCGGGTGGCTGGCGGCTCAGGGGCTGGCCGATCCGGCGCGGATCGCGATCCGGGGCGGCAGCGCGGGCGGCTGGACCGTCATGGCGGCCTGCTGTGCCTCCGACGCGTTCGCCGGCGGTGTCTCCTACTACGGGGTGAGCGCGCTCGGCCCGCTCGTCGCCGCCACCCACGACTTCGAGTCCCGCTACGTCGAGTGGCTCGTCGGCCCGGAGGACCCCGCCCTGTACGCCTCCCGCGAGCCGCTCGCCCGGGTAGCCGGGGTGAGCTGCCCGATGCTGCTCCTGCAGGGTCTCTCCGATCCGGTGGTGCCGCCCGCCCAGTCGCGGGCGTTCGCCGACGCGCTCGCCGAGCGCGGCGTCCCGTGCACCTACATGACCTTCGAGGGCGAGTCCCACGGTTTCCGCCGCGTGGAGACCCGCAGCGCGGCCCTGGCCACCGAACTCGCCTTCTACCAGCAGATCTTCCGAGTCTGAGAGGCCCGGCACCGGCCCGTCCCGGCCGTCCCGCGGACCGGCCCGTCCCGGCCGTCCCGCGGACCGGCCCGTCCCGGCCACCCCGCGGACCGGTGGGCACAGACCGGCGGGTTCGGCCCCCGTCAGGGCCGTCCCGCGGGCCGGAGCGCGGACCGGCCGGGACGGACGGGAGAGTGGGCCGGGCGGGTTCAGCGTGCGAACTCGGTGGCGCGGGACTCCCGCACGACCGTGATGCGGATCTGCCCGGGATAGGTGAGCTCCTCCTCCACCTGCTTGGCCACGTCGCGGGCGATCACCTGGGCCTGGATGTCGTCCACCCCGTCGGGCTTCACCATGACGCGGACCTCCCGGCCGGCCTGCATGGCGAAGACCTTGTCGACGCCGTCGTAGGAGGTGGCGATCTCCTCCAGCCGCTCCAGCCGCTTGACGTACGCCTCCAGCGACTCGCGCCGGGCGCCCGGCCGGCCGCCGCTGATGGCGTCGGCCGCCTGGGTCAGCACCGCCTCGACGGTCTTGACCTCCACCTCGTTGTGGTGGGCCTCGATGGCGTGGACGACGTCCTCGTGCTCGCCGTACCGTCTGGCGATCTCCGCGCCGATGAGCGCGTGGCTGCCCTCGACCTCGTGGGTGAGGGCCTTGCCGATGTCGTGCAGGACGGTGCAGCGCTTGAGCAGCGTGGGGTCGAGCCGCAGCTCGGCGGCCATGATCCCGGCGATGTGGGCCGACTCGATGAGGTGGCCCAGCACGTTCTGGCCGTAGGAGGTGCGGTAGCGGAGCTGGCCGAGCAGGGTGACCAGTTCCGGGTGCATGTCGGTGAGGCCCAGCTCCACCAGGGCGTCCTCGCCGGCGCGTACGCACAGCTCCCGGACCTCCGCCTTGCTGCGCTCGTACGCCTCCTCGATCCGCTGGGGGTGGATGCGCCCGTCGAGCACGAGCTTCTCCAGGGTCAGCCGGGCGGTCTCCCGGCGGACCGGGTCGAAGCACGACAGGAGGACCGCCTCGGGCGTGTCGTCGATGATGAGGTTGACCCCGGTCGTCGTCTCGAAGGCTCGGATGTTGCGGCCCTCGCGGCCGATGATGCGGCCCTTCATCTCGTCGCCCGGCAGGTGCAGGACGCTGACGACGGACTCGGCGGTCTGCTCGGTGGCCACCCGCTGGACCGCCAGGGTGACGATCTTGGTGGCGCGCTTCTCGCCCTCCTTACGGGCGTCGCCCTCGATCTGCCGGATGATCAGGGCGGCCTCGCGCTTGGCCTGGTTCTCGATCTCCCGCACCAGCTCGGTCTTGGCCTCGTCGCCGGTGAGGCCGGCGACCCGCTCCAGGACGGCCCTGCGCTCCTCGGCGACCCGGTCCAGCTCCTCCCGGCGGGCGACCAGCTCGGTCTCGGTCTCGGCGAGCTTGCGGGCCCGCTCGGCCTGGCGCCTCGCCTCCTCGTCCAGGCGCTGCTCCCGCTCGGCCAGCCGGTTCTCCCGGCGCTCCAGGTCGGAGCGGAGCTCCTTGATCTCGTACTTCAGGCCCCGGCTCTCCGCCTCGGCCTCCTTGCGCAACTCCGCGGCCGCCTCGACGGCCAGCTCGGACCTGCGCAGGATCTCCCCCGCGTCGTTCTCCGCCTTGGCGCGGATGTCGGCGGCCTCCCGCCGGGCGGCCTCCAGTTCGGTCTGAACCTCGGCCATCTGCGCGGGAGAAGGGCCTATCGGCCCGCCACCGGTACGGCGCAGCAACACGATCAGCGCGACTATCGTCACCACCGAAAGAACCGCGACGGCCCCGGTCAGTATGACGACCACAATCGGATCCATGCGCGCCCCGCCCTCCTCGCGTCGCGGATATCAAGCATGCGAGGGGTCACACGCACGGCACGGAGAAGTCAGGCGGTGTCGTCACCGTGGCAGGTGCCGACCGAGGGTCCGCTCCACACCGGCTGATCACGCCGGCGCATTGTCCGCCCTCATCCGCCGCATTTGTTCGCCCGTAATCAACCGTTATGACAATCCGCGCTGCGCGGAGTAACTCCTCACTGTCGTCGAGGCTAAGCGGCAAACAGGTAACGGGCAAGCAAAGGCACACCATGAACCGGAGGGCTCACCAAAGGGATGACCAAGGAACCCGGAACGGAGGGCTATTCGAAGGGATGATCGAGATCGTCGGGGAAGGCCTGGCCGTCCGACTCCTCGTTCTCCAGGGCTTCGCGGACCACGCGGAACGCCAGCCCCGGGCCGTATCCCTTACGGGCGAGCATGCCCGCCAGCCTGCGGGTCCGGACGGCACGATCCAGACCCCGGGTGGCGGAGAGCTTGCGCGCCACCAGCCTGCGGGCGGTCTCCTCCTCCTGCTCGGGGTCGAGCTGTTCCACGGCCTCCTTCACCGTGTCCTCGTCGACCCCGCGGTGCCGGAGCTCCGAGGCGAGCGCCCTGCGGGCCAGCCCCCGCCCGGTGTGGCGCGAGCTCACCCAGGCGGCGGCGAACGCCTCGTCATCGATGAGCCCGACCTCGGAGAACCGTTCGAGCACCGCCTCGGCCGCCTCGTCCGGCACGTCGCGCTTGCGCAACGCCTCGGCGAGCTGCGCCCGGGTGCGCGGCCCCATGGTCAGCAGCCGCAGGCAGATGGCACGCGCCACCGCCTGCGGGTCGGCGTCGGGTCCCTGGCTCGCCGGGGAACCCTCGACCGGCCCGTCCGGGAGTCGTCCGTCGGGGGCGCCCCGGGAACGCCTCCCTCCGCGCCGGCCCTCGCGCCTTCCCCCCTTCCGGGAGGGGCCCGAGGGCTCGGGCACGTCAGGCCAGGCGCCCCAGTCCCGCGGTCCGGCCTGGCCGGCCGGACCGGAGTCGGGCCCCGTCGGTCCCGTCGTCATCGACCGGTCCCGGATCAGACGTCACCCGGCTTGGGGGTCGCCTTGGAACCCCGGCCGGACGCGGCGGGAGCGGGAGCGGGAGCGGCGGGCGGGGCGGCCGGGCTGTCGAGGCGCGGGCCGATGCCGAGCTTCTCCTTGATCTTCTTCTCGATCTCGTTGGCCATGTCGGGGTGGTTCCGCAGGAAGTTGCGGGCGTTCTCCTTGCCCTGGCCGAGCTGGTCGCCCTCGTAGGTGTACCAGGCGCCGGACTTGCGGACGAAGCCGTGCTCGACACCCATGTCGATCAGACCGCCCTCGCGGGAGATGCCGACGCCGTAGAGGATGTCGAAGTCGGCCACGCGGAAGGGCGGGGCCATCTTGTTCTTGACGACCTTCACCCGGGTGCGGTTGCCGACCGCCTCCGTGCCGTCCTTGAGCGTCTCGATGCGGCGGATGTCGAGACGGACCGAGGCGTAGAACTTCAGCGCCTTTCCACCGGTCGTGGTCTCGGGCGAGCCGAACATGACGCCGATCTTCTCGCGGAGCTGGTTGATGAAGATCGCCGTGGTGCCGGTGCTGTTGAGCGCGCCGGCCACCTTGCGCAGGGCCTGGGACATCAGGCGCGCCTGGAGGCCGACGTGGCTGTCGCCCATCTCGCCCTCGATCTCGGCCTTGGGCACCAGGGCCGCGACCGAGTCGATGACCAGCAGGTCGACCGCGCCGGACCGGATCAGCATGTCGGCGATCTCCAGCGCCTGCTCACCGGTGTCGGGCTGGGAGACGAGCAGCGCGTCGGTGTCGACGCCCAGCTTCTTGGCGTACTCGGGGTCGAGGGCGTGCTCGGCGTCGATGAACGCCGCGATGCCCCCGGCCTTCTGGGCGTTGGCCACCGCGTGCAGGGCGACCGTGGTCTTACCCGAGGACTCGGGACCGTAGATCTCGATGATGCGGCCGCGCGGGAACCCGCCGATGCCGAGGGCGACGTCGAGCGCGATGGAGCTGGTCGGGATCACTTCGATGGGCGCCCGCGCCTCGTCGCCGAGACGCATGACGGAGCCCTTGCCGAACTGCCGCTCGATCTGGGCGAGAGCGGTCTCGAGCGCCTTCTCGCGGTCGTTAGCTGCCATGGGAGCCCCCCTGGAGGGTCACGGGATGAATCGGTTGCCAGAAAGCTACGGGGTGCGACCGACATTTTCTGGAAGAGCACGCCATCGATGGCGGCGTGTCCAATATAGCCGAACGATTGTTCGATCGAGGTTCGACGCCCCCGTCCGTCCCACGGCGCCCCGCGTCGCGGAGCGGACCGGCGCGGACCGGCGGCTCAGCGCCAGCCGACGGCTCAGCACCAGCCGGCGGCTCAGCGCAGACCGGCGGCGACGTCGGACACCTTGCACACGGCCCGCCAGACGTCCTTGGCGGCGACGCCCTCGGCCAGCGCCTGGTTCACCGTCCTGCCGTCCAGGTCGGCGATGACGTAGTCGCGGGCCCACGACTCGGCGTAGGCGTCACCGAAGTGGAGTCTCATCCGGTTCCAGAAGTCCGACAGGCGCATGGCTCCAGTGTGACCCCTCCCCACGATGCTCGTGACCGGACGCCCCGGAGGCGGTGCTCCGGGCGGGCGGTTCTGTCGGTGGCGGAGGGCAGTATGGATCCGTGACCGGCTCAGCGCTCGACCACTTCGGCCCGATGACCAGGGAATGGTTCGCCGGCGCCTTCGCCGCGCCCACCGCCGCCCAGGAGGGGGCGTGGGCCTCGATCGCCCGCGGGGACAACACCCTCGTCGTCGCGCCCACCGGTTCCGGCAAGACACTGGCGGCGTTCCTGTGGTCGCTCGACCGGCTGGCCGCCGAGCGCGCGGCCGAGGCCGGCGGCGCGGACGGCGGGCCGGGCTCCGCGCCCCCGCCCGGCGGGACCGCGCGGGGCGCCCGCGACTCCGGCGACCGGCGGGGCACGCGGGGCTCCGGCGGGTCCCGTGGGCGCACGCGCGAGGACGGTGAGGCCGCCCGGCGCTGCCGGGTGCTCTACGTGTCGCCGCTCAAGGCGCTGGCGGTCGACGTCGAGCGCAACCTCCGGGCGCCGCTGACCGGGCTGCGTCAGACCGCCCGGCGGCTCGGGCTGCCGGCGCCGGAGATCTCCGTGGCGATCCGGTCGGGCGACACCTCACCGGAGGAACGGCGCCGGTTCGCGGCCAGGCCCGCCGACATCCTCATCACCACCCCCGAGTCGCTGTTCCTGCTGCTGACCAGCCAGGCCCGCGAGGCGCTGCGCGGGGTGGAGACGGTCATCGTCGACGAGGTGCACGCGGTGGCGGGCACCAAGCGCGGCGCCCACCTGGCCCTCACCCTGGAGCGGCTCGACGCGCTGCTCCCCGCCCCCGCGCAGCGCGTCGGCCTGTCGGCGACCGTGCGCCCGGTGAGCGAGGTCGCCGAGTTCCTCGGCGGTCCCCGCCCGGCCGTCGTGGTGCAGCCCCCCTCGGAGAAGGAGATCGAGATCGAGGTCGTCGTCCCGGTCGAGGACATGACCGAGCTCGACTCCGCCCCGGCGCGGCCGTCCTCCGGTGACGGCGACGGACCCGGCGGAGGTCCCGGCGACGGCGCCGGCGACGATCTCGGCGACGACCGCTGGCTCACCGAGCCGCCCGCCCGGCGGTCCATCTGGCCGCACGTCGAGGAGCGGCTGTTCGACCTGATCGGCGCCCACCGCTCGACGATCGTGTTCGCCAACTCCCGGCGGCTGGCCGAGCGGCTCTGCACCCGGCTCAACGAGCTGGCCTGGGAGCGGCGGCCCGACGACACCGGCGGCACGGGGGAGGCCGGCTCCCCGCCGCCCGCCTCGTCCGCCGCCCCGGCGGAGATGATGGCGCAGGCGGGCGCGTCCAAGGGCGTGGTCCCGGAGATCGTCCGGGCCCACCACGGGTCGGTGTCGAAGCAGGAGCGCGCGGCGATCGAGGACGCCCTCAAGTCCGGGCGGCTGCCCGCCGTCGTCGCGACCTCCAGCCTGGAGCTCGGCATCGACATGGGCGCGGTCGACCTGGTCGCCTGCGTGGAGTCGCCGCCGAGCGTCTCCAGCGGCCTGCAGCGGATCGGCCGGGCCGGTCACCGGGTGGGGGCGGTCTCCCGCGGCGTGATCTTCCCCAAGTACCGCGGTGACCTGGTGCAGACGGCGGTGGTGGCCGAGCGGATGTGCGCCGGGGAGATCGAGGAGCTGCGTTACCCCCGCAACCCGCTCGACGTGCTCGCCCAGCAGATCGTGGCGATGACGGCGCTCGACGAGTGGACGGTGGACGACCTGGAGGCCCTGGTACGGCGGGCCGCGCCGTACCGGACGCTGCCCCGCGGCGCCCTGGAGGCGACGCTCGACATGCTCGCCGGGCGCTACCCGAGCGAGGAGTTCGCCGAGCTGCGCCCGCGGATCGTCTGGGACCGCGTCACGGGCGTCCTGCGGGGCCGGCCGGGAGCGCAGCGGCTGGCCGTGACCAACGGCGGCACGATCCCCGACCGGGGGCTGTTCGGCGTGTTCCTGGCCGGGGAGAAGTCCTCGCGGGTGGGCGAGCTGGACGAGGAGATGGTCTACGAGTCGCGGGTGGGCGACGTGTTCGTGCTGGGCGCGACGTCCTGGCGGATCGAGGACATCACGGCCGACCGGGTCCTGGTCTCCCCCGCGCCCGGCCGGCCGGGCAAGCTGCCGTTCTGGCACGGTGACAGCGCGGGGCGCCCGGCCGAGCTGGGCCGGGCGATCGGCGCCTTCCTCCGCGAGGTGTCCGCCTCGGGAGGCGGGGCGCCGGAGCGGATCCGGGCGGCCGGGTTCGACGGGTTCGCCGCGGCCAACCTCCTGTCCTACCTCGCCGAGCAGCGGGAGGCCACGGGTTACGTCCCCGACGACCGGACGCTGGTGGTCGAGCGGTTCCACGACGAGCTGGGCGACTGGCGCGTCGTGCTGCACTCGCCGTACGGCGCGCGGGTGCACGCGCCGTGGGCCCTGGCGATCGGGCGGCGGCTGCGCGAGCGCTACGGCGTCGACGTCCAGGCGATCCACTCCGACGACGGGATCGTGCTGCGCATCCCGGACACGCTCTCCGACCCCCCGTCCGACGTCGCGGTCTTCGACGCCGAGGAGATCGAGCGGATCGTCACCGAGGAGCTCGGCGGCTCGGCGCTGTTCGCCGCGCGCTTCCGGGAGTGCGCGGGGCGGTCCCTGCTGCTGCCGCGCCGCACGCCCGGCAGGCGCACCCCGCTGTGGCAGCAGCGGCAGCGGGCCTCGCACCTGCTGGCCGTGGCGAGCCGCTACGCCTCGTTCCCGGTCGTGCTGGAGACGATGCGCGAGTGCCTGCAGGACGTCTTCGACGTGCCGGGCCTGGTCCGGCTCATGCGCGACATCGCGGCGCGGCGGGTGCGGCTGGTCGAGGTGGAGACCTCCCAGGCGTCGCCGTTCGCCGCGTCGCTGCTGTTCAACTATGTCGGCGCGTTCATGTACGAGGGCGACGCCCCGCTGGCCGAGCGCCGCGCCCAGGCGCTGGCGCTCGACACGACCCTGCTGGCCGAGCTGCTGGGCCAGGCCGACCTGCGCGAGCTGCTCGACCCCGACGTCATCGCCGACACCGAGCGCGAGCTGGCGCGGCTCGACCGGCCGCTGCGCGACGCCGAGGACCTCGCCGACCTGCTGCGCTCGCACGGCCCGCTGCTCGCCGAGGACGTCGGCCTGCGCGGGGGCGACCCGGCGTGGCTGGCCGGCCTGGAGGAGGCCCGGCGGGCGATCAGGGTGCGGATCGCCGGTCAGGAGCGGTGGGCGGCGATCGAGGACGCCTCCCGGCTGCGCGACGCGCTCGGCGTGCCGCTGCCGGTCGGCGTGCCGCAGGCGTTCCTGGAGCCGGTGGACGACCCGCTGGGCGATCTGGTCGCCCGGCACGCCCGCACCCGCGCCCCGTTCGCGGCGGCCACGGCCGCGGCGCGGTTCGGCCTGGGGCAGGCGGTCGTCACCGACGCGCTGCGCCGCCTGGCCGCGGCGGGCCGGGTGGTGAGCGGGGAGTTCCGGCCCGGCGGCCGGGGCGAGGAGTGGTGCGACGCCGGGGTGCTGCGGCTGCTGCGCCGCAGGTCGCTGGCCCGGCTCCGCAAGGAGGTCGAGCCGGTCTCCCCCGAGACGCTCGCGGCCTTCGCCCCCGCCTGGCACGGCGTCACCGGCGCCTCCCGGGGGAGCAGGCCGCCGATCGACGCGCTGGTGGGTGCGATCGAGCAGCTCCAGGGCGCGGCGGTGCCCGCCTCCGCGCTGGAGACGCTGGTCCTGCCCTCCCGGGTGCCGGGATACGACCCGTCGCTGCTGGACGAGCTGACCTCCTCGGGCGAGGTCGTCTGGGCCGGTCAGGGATCGCTGCCGGGCGCGGACGGCTGGGTGGCGCTGTACTTCGCCGACACCGCGCCCCTGCTGATGCCCGAGCCACTGGAGATCACCATGACCCCGCTGCACGAGGCGGTCCTGTCCGCCCTCGGTGGCGGGGGCGCGCTGTTCTTCCGCGAGTTGGGCGCCCGCGCCGGCGCGCTCCTCGCGTCCGGCCCGTCCCCGGACGACGTGGTGCTCACGGCCGCGGTGTGGGACCTCGTGTGGGCGGGCCGGATCACCGGTGACACGCTGGCGCCGCTGCGCGCCACCCTCGGCACCGGACGCCCGGCGCACCGCCCGGCCACCACCCGCAGGCGGCGGCCGGTGCTGCCCAGCCGCAGCGGCCCGCCGACCGTGAGCGGGCGCTGGTGGCTGCTGCCGGAGCCCGCGGGGGACGCCACCCAGCGGGCGCACGCCCAGGCCGAGACGCTGCTGGAGCGGCACGGCGTGGTGACCCGGGGCGCGGTGGCCGCCGAGCGGCTGCCCGGCGGGTTCGCCGCCGTCTACCAGGTCCTGCGCGCGTTCGAGGAGAGCGGCCGCTGCCGCCGGGGCTACTTCGTCGAGGGCCTGGGCGGGGCGCAGTTCGCCCTGCCGGGCGCCGTGGACCGCATGCGCGCCGCGGCGAGCCCGCTCCGGCCCGCCGAGCCGGCCCCCGACCTCTGGAGCACCCGGAAGCCCGTGGCGGACGTGCCACGGGCGGTGGTGCTGGCCGCCGCCGACCCGGCCAACCCGTACGGCGCCGCCCTGCCGTGGCCCTCCCATCCCGGGGAGGTGTCCCACAAGCCGGGCCGCAAGGCGGGCTCCCTGGTGGTGCTCGTCGACGGGCATCTGGTGCTCTACGTCGAGCGCGGCGGCAAGACCCTGCTGTCCTTCGCCGGCGGTGAGCGGCTGCGGCCCGCCGTGGACGCCCTGGCGCTGGCGGTGCGCGACGGCGCCCTCGGGAAGCTGACCGTGGAGCGCGCGGACGGCTCGGCCGTGGGCGACTCCCCCCTGGCCGCCGCGCTGGAGGCCGCCGGGTTCCATCCGACCCCGCGCGGCCTGCGCCTGCGCGCCTGACCGGAGACCGCCGTACGGTTCCGGGAGCACCCGCTCGCGGGCCCGGCCGGAGCCGGTCAGACGGTTCCGGGAACCACCCGCGCGCGGATCCTGCCGGGGCCGGTCAGACGGTTCCGGGAACCACCCGCGCGCGGGCCCGGCCGGGGCCGGTCAGACGGTTTCGGAGAAGACCTGCTCGCGGGCCTGGCCGAGGGCCGAGACCAGAGCCCCGCGCAGCACGGGGTTGCCCTCGACCCGTGAGACCACGACCCGCGGCCGGCTCGGGCAGATCCTGGCCACCGCCTCCTCGACCCTGGCCGCGAGCGTGGGGCCGCCGGCGCGGCCGACGTCGCCGCTGAGCACGACCAGGCCGGGGTCCAGCACCACCGAGACCGCCGCCACGCCGACGGCCAGCCGGCCGGCCAGCTCGACGAGGAAGTCCTCCGCGCCCTCCTCGACGGCCGCGCGGACGTGGTCGCCCAGGGACGCGGACACGTCGGAGAGAGTGACCCCGCGCGAGCCGTTCGCGGAACCCGCCGCGTCGGCGCCGCCGATCCCGGCCCCTGGGACCGGCACGGAGAGCGGTACGGAGACCGGCGCGCGGCCGGAGCCGATGCCGTGCGCGCCGGCCAGGCCGCGCACGGCGTCCCCGCCGACCAGGCGCTGGAAGGAGCCCGACTGCGGCTCGTGCACGTCGGTGGGGAGCGGCTCCCCCGGCACCGGGAGCCAGCCGATCTCGCCCGCGCCGCCGGTGAAGCCCCGGTGCAGCCGCCCTCCGAGCATGACCCCGAGTCCCTGGCCGACCCCGGCCCAGACGAGCACGAAGTCGTCCAGTCCCGCGGCGGCGCCGTGGACGTGCTCGGCCAGCGCGGCGAGGTTGACGTCGTTCTCTATCCGCACGGGGACGTCGAGGGCGTCGCGAAGTCCGGCGAGCACCCCCACGTGCCAGGACGGCAGGTCGAAGGAGAAGCGGACGTCGCCGGTGGCCGGGTCGACGACGCCGCGGGTGCCGATCACGAAGGCGCGCAGCCGGGAGCGGGTGATGCCGGCCGACGCGCAGACCTTGTCGACGGCGCCGCAGACCAGGCGGACCGGGTCGTCGTGGCCGTTGGGGTCCACCGACACCTCGGCCACGGTCTCGCCGGTGATGTCGGCCACCGCCGCGCTGACCCGGCCGGGCTGGACGTCCAGCCCGGCGGCGTACGCGCACGACGGCACGAGGCCGTAGAGGGCGGCGTTGGGGCCGCGCCCGCCCGCCTGCTCGCCGACCACCGCGACGAGCCCGCGCTCTTCCAGTCGGGCCAGCAGCTGCCCCGCGGTGACCTTGGACAGGCCGGTGTGCTCTCCCAGCTCGGCCCGGGTCAGGGGTCCGCCGGCCAGCAGCAGTTCCAGCGCCGCCCGATCGTTGAGCTGGCGCAGCAGCCGGGGTGTTCCCGGGCGTCTGGGCAAGGTCCGCTCCCCCCGTCACGATCCGCTAACGGTCGTTTCTTTTAAGAAAGTTTATTGTTAGTTTAACCATGGTCAGCCCGCAGGCGACAGTCCCGCGGGCCACAGGACGCCCACTCCGCCCGGAGCGCGCTCAGGTCGCGGGGACCCGAGCCGACAGCCCGAAGAGCGTCACCCCCGTTGAAAGCCGGAAAGGGAGAACTCCAGTGAAGTTCGCGAGAATCGCCACCACGACGGCCGCCACCGCCGCCCTCGCGCTGGGCCTGGCCGCCTGCAGCGGCTCTGATTCGTCCGATGGCGCCGCCACCTCCGGGGCGTCGGCGCCGGCCGCCTCCGGCCCCAAGTTCGCCGGTCAGACGCTCACCATGTGGCGGCTCGGCGACAGCAACCCCGCCGCCCAGAAGTACATGGACGAGCTGAACGCGGCCTTCGAGAAGGAGTCCGGCGCCAAGGTCAACCTCGAGTGGATCCCCTGGCCCCAGGTGAACGACAAGTTCACCGCCGCCGCCGCGGGCGGCGCCGGCCCGGACGTCACCGAGATCGGCAACGACCAGGTGCCGCTCTGGCAGAGCCAGGAGGCGCTGTCCCCGATCACCGAGCTCGTGCAGTCCGGTGACCAGGCGGAGATCCCGAAGAACCTCCTCGGCCTGGAGACCATCGACGGCGAGGTCTACGCCGTCCCGTGGGGCGCGGGCTCCCGCGCGGTGCTCTACCGCAAGGACTGGTTCAAGGATCTCGGCATCGAGGTTCCGAAGACCTGGGACGAGGTCGTCGCCGCGGCCAAGAAGATCCAGGAGAAGAAGGGCAAGGACGTCGACGGCTTCGCCTTCAACGGCGGCTCCGACGCCAACCACCTGCTCGCCGCGTTCGCCTGGTCCGAGGGCGGCGAGTACGCCGTCAAGGAGGGCGACAAGTGGGTCGGCAAGGTGACCGACCCCGCGTTCAAGGCCGGCTTCGCCACCTACACGGGCCTGGTCACCGACGGCCTGTCCAGCAAGTCGCGCCTCACCCAGAACACGGTGGACATCCGCAAGCGGTTCGCCAACGACAAGGTCGGCATGTACCTGACCGCCGGCTGGGACCTGCCGGGCATCGAGGAGGACAGCAAGGGCAAGCTGAAGGGCGACAAGCTGGGCTTCTTCCCGCTCCCCGCCAAGACCGGCGGTGAGGCCCCGTCCTTCTTCGGCGGCAACGACATCACCGTCTGGGGCAGCGCGAAGAACAAGGAGCTGGCGGCCGCCTACGTCAAGATGGCCACGAACAAGGAGTGGGCCGGCCGCTACGCCTCCGAGGGCGGCCTGCTGCCGATCTACCCCGAGGCGCTGGCGAAGCTGAAGGACGACCCGGCGCAGGCCCCGTTCGCCGCCGCCTTCGCCAAGGCCAAGGCGTTCCCCGCCGACTCCAACTGGACCGAGGCCAACGAGACCAAGGCCGTGCTGCAGAACGCCGCCCGGTCGGTCATCGAGGGCAAGGCCAGCGCCGACGATGCCCTGGCCAAGGCCAACAAGGAAATCGAAGAGATCCTGAACCAGTAGCCCCATGACGAACACGTCCACGGTCACCAGGGGCGGGGATTCCTTCCCCGCCCCTGGGCGGCGCCGTCACGCCCCGCAACGTCCCGCCAAGGCCCGCGGGCTCTCCCCCCGGGCCGTCCCCTACGTCCTGCTCGCACCCGGCCTGCTGGTGATCGCCGGGCTGCTGCTCTACCCGCTGGGGCAGATGATCCTCATCTCCTTCCAGAAGGTGGGGATCCCCCAGATCAACGGGAAGAAGCCGGCGACCTGGGAGGGCTGGGACAACTACACCAGGGTCCTCGACAACGAGATCTTCTGGTCCTCCCTCCGCAACACCCTCGTGTTCGCGGCCGTCACGGTGACCCTGACGCTGGTCCTCGGGACCGCGGTCGGCACCCTGCTCAACCGGCTGAGCAAGAAGATGTCCACCTTCGTGGTCATCGGCATCATGTCGGCCTGGGCCGTGCCGCCGGTCGCCCAGGGCGTCATCTGGCGCTGGCTCTTCGACTCCGACGCCGGAATGATCAACTGGGCGCTGAACCTCCTGCCCGACGGGCTGTCGGAGCTGCTGTTCGGGCGGTCCGACTGGACCGGCGAGCCGTGGCTGAACGACGCGTTCACCATCTACCTCGTGCTGATCGTCTGCGTGCTCTGGTCGTCGTTCCCGTTCGTCGCGGTGTCGGTGCTCGCTGGCCTCAGGGGCATCCCCGCGGAGCTCTACGAAGCGGCCCGGGTCGACGGCGCCACCCCCTGGCGGATCTTCCGGAAGATCACCTTCCCGCTGCTCAAGCCGGTCTTCTCGGTGCTGACGATCCTGTCCATCATCTGGGACTTCAAGGTCTTCAGCCAGCTGTACGTGCTGATGGGCGGGCCGACCAACCGCGAGGCGTTCAACCTGTCGATCTTCTCCTTCGCCGAGGCGTTCCGCAGCCCGCCGAAGATGGGCGTCGGAGCGGCGATCGCGGTGATCCTGACGCTGATCCTGCTCGTCGTCACCGCCGTCTACATCAGGCAGATCGTCAAGACGGAGGACCTGCGATGACCCCGTTCGCCCGCAAGCGCCTGACGAGGATCGCGCTGAACGCGGCCGGCCTGCTGGTCTTCCTGTTCGCGGTGTTCCCCGTCTACTGGATGGTCTCGACCTCCTTCAAGGCCAACGACCAGATCTTCACCACCGACTTCATCCCGTTCCCCACCCACTTCACCGTCGAACACGTGGACCGGGTGCTCAGCGAGGGCGTGGCCGGCAACTCCATCTGGCTCTACATGCGCAACAGCGCGATCGTCGCCCTGGGAACGGTCCTCATCGGCGCCGCGCTCGCGTTGCTGGCGGCCACCGCCATCGCCCGCTTCACGTTCCGGGGCCGTACGAGCTTCCTGATCCTGCTGCTCATCGTGCAGATGATCCCGGCAGAGGCCCTGCTCATCCCGCTCTTCCTCAACGTCAAGCGGCTCGGCCTGTACGACCAGCTGCTGG
The DNA here is from genome assembly GCF_050942225.1 of Streptosporangium sandarakinum. Lineage (NCBI taxonomy): Bacteria > Bacillati > Actinomycetota > Actinomycetes > Streptosporangiales > Streptosporangiaceae > Streptosporangium > Streptosporangium sandarakinum. The sequence goes on along the minus strand of NZ_CP192034.1, from coordinate 2,076,538 downwards.
GCCTGATCGTCATCAACGTCGGCCTGACGCTGCCGTTCGGCATCTGGATGCTGCGCACGTTCGTCGCCGCGGTGCCCAGGTCGCTGGAGGAGGCCGCCTGGATCGACGGCGCCAGCCGGATGACGACCTTCTGGCGGGTGCTGTTCCCGCTGGTGGCCCCCGGCCTGGTGGCGACGAGCATCTTCTCGTTCATCACCGCGTGGAACGAGCTGATCTTCGCGCTCATCCTGATGTCGGACTCCTCGGGCTACACGATGCCCGTCGCGCTGCAGTTCTTCTTCGGCCAGCGCGGCACCGACTGGGGCGCCATCATGGCCGGCTCCACGATGATGACGATCCCCGTCGTCGCCTTCTTCCTCGTGGTGCAGCGGCGGATGGTCTCCGGCCTCGTCGCGGGCGCCGTCAAGGGCTGACCCCGGCGCCGGTACGGCTCCGCGCCCGCGCGGCGCGGGCCGTACGGCACGCCATCGGCGGCGGCGACACCGGCGGCCGGGCCCGCGCGGCCCGCACCGTACGGCCCCGCCGCCACCATCCCCTCCACCGGGCCACTTCTCCCGGCAACTTTCCAGGTAAGGAGCGTTCCAGCGCCATGTCCGAGTTCACCGCGAGTCCCGGCGACCGCGGCCTTCACCGCCTCGCGGCCGGCACGCTGCTCGCCGCCTTCCAGGGCGTCACCGCCCCAGAGTGGGTCGTGCGGGAGCTGGAGGCCGGCCTCGGCGGCGTCACCCTCTTCGGCTTCAACGTCGCCGGCCCCGACCGGCTGGCGGCCCTCACCGCGCGGCTGCACGAGGCGGGCGAGCCGGTCGTCTCGCTGGACGAGGAGGGCGGCGACGTCACCCGCCTCGACTACCACGTGGGCAGCCCCTACCCCGGCAACGCCGCCCTCGGCGCCGTCGACGACGTCGAGCTGACCCGGCGTGTGCACCGGGCGATCGGCGACGACCTGGCCCGTTGCGGGATCAACCTCGACATGGCCCCGTCCGCGGACGTCAACAGCGCCGACGACAACCCGGTGATCGGCACCCGCTCGTTCGGATCGGACCCCACCCTGGTGGCACGGCACACCGTCGCCGCGGTGCGGGGCCTGCAGTCGGCCGGGGTGGCCGCCTGCGTCAAGCACTTCCCCGGCCACGGCGCAACCCTCCAGGACTCCCATCTGGAGGTGCCGCTCGTGAACGCCTCGCCGGAGCTGCTGCGCGTGCGTGAGCTGGTGCCCTTCCGCGCCGCGATCGAGGCCGGGACCAAATCGATCATGACCGCGCACGTCCGCGTCCCGGCGCTGACCGGGACGCTCCCCGCCACGCTGTCGCCGGCCGCGCTGACCGGGCTGCTCCGCGGCGAGCTGGGCTACGACGGGGTGGTCATCTCCGACGCCCTCGATATGCGGGCGATCACCGACGCCTACGGCCTGGTGGGCGGCTCGGTGCTCTCCCTGGCCGCCGGAGCCGACCTGCTCTGCCTCGGGCCGCTGCCGACCGAGGAGGACGTCCGCCGGATCATCGCCGGGATCGTCGCCGCGGTGCGGGACGGCCGTCTGCCCGGGGAGCGTCTGGAGGAGGCGGCCGAGCGGGTGACGCGGCTGCGCGCCTGGTTCGCCGCGTCCCGGGCGGACGCGGCGGCGGCGGGCGCGGCGGGCATGGACGGGGAGCGGGTGGTCGGCCTGGCCGCGGCCCGCCGGGCGGTCAGCCTCACCGGGACCACGGCCCCGCTCGTCGATCCGCTGCTGGTGGAGATGGAGACCCCACCGACCATCGCGGTGGGGGACGTGCCGTGGGGGTTCACCCCGCTGCTGCCCCGGGCGGAGATCGTACGGGTCCGGCCGGAGGACGCCGACGTGCCGGGCCTGCTGGCGCGCGCCGCGGACCGCTCCCTGGTCGTGGTGGTCAAGGACGCCCACCGCCACGCCGTCGGCCGTTCGGTGATCTCGGCGCTGCTGGCCGCCCGCCCGGACGCGACGGTGGTGGAGATGGGCCTGCCGGTCTGGCGGCCCGAGGGCGTGACCTACCTCGCCACGTACGGCGCCGGCCGGGCCAACGCCCAGGCCGCCGCCGAACTGCTCGGCGTCTGACGGTCCCGTCCGACCGGCTCGGCTGAGCCGGTCGGACGGGGATGGGCGGGAACGGCGCGGCCGTACGGGCGGGCCGGTCGTACGGGGCCGGGCGGGAGCGGCGCGGCCGTACGGATGCTCGGGCGGCGCGGGCGGTTCAGGACGCGAAGAGTTCCTCGCGCGCCTGCTCCAGCGCCGCCAGCACGGCGCCGCGCAGCACCGGGTCGCCCTCGACCTCGCCGGACACCACCCGGGGACGCACCGGGCACATCCGGGCCACGGCCTCCTCGATCCTGAAGGTCAGCTCGCCGCCGCCCGCCCGGCTGACCTCGCCGGCGAGCACCACGAGCCCGGGGTCCAGCACCACGCACACCGACGCCACGCCCAGCGCCAGCCGCCGGGCGATCTCGTCCAGCAGCGGCCGGCCGCGCTCCCCCGCCTCGACGGCCGCCGCCACGCACTCGGCCGCGCCGCGCCCGGCGAAGCCGTACGTCCGGGCCAGTTCGGTCACCGCCTCGTCGGTGACCAGCGACTGAAGCCCTCCGGCGAGGGACGGCATGCGCCCGGGGACCTCCCGCACGTCCTCGGCGAGCGGCACACCCGGCACCGGCAGATAACCGATCTCCCCGGCGCTGCCGGAACGGCCGCGGTGCAGCCGGCCGCCGAGGACGACGCCGAGGCCGATGCCGCGGTCCACCCAGAGCAGCACGAAGTCGTCGGCCCGCCGTGCCGCGCCCAGGGCGCGCTCGGCGACGGCCACCAGGTTCACGTCGTTCTCTATCCTGACGTCGCGGCGCAGGTCGCGGGCGAGCCGCTCGTGGATGCCCTCGCGCCAGCCCGGCAGGTCGAAGGAGAACCGGATGTCCCCGGTGCGGGGATCGACGACGCCGGGAGTGCCGATCACGACCGCCCGCAGCCTGGCCAGGGCGACCTTGGCGGACCGGCACGCCTTGACGATCGCGTTGTGCACGAGGGCGACCGGGTCGTCGTGCCCGTCCGGGGCGACCGTCACCTCGGCCACGATATCGCCGCTGATATCGGCGACGGCGGTGGTGACGAATTCCGGCCCGACGGCCAGGCCCGCGACATAGGCGGAAGACGGAATAACCCCATAAAGGGCGGCATTCGGCCCTCTTCCTCCCGCCTGCTCCCCGGTCACCTCGACCAGGCCGCGCTCTTCGAGCCGGGCCAGCGTCTGGGACGCCGTCACCTTGGAAAGCCCGGTCAGCTCACCGATCTGCCCCCGGGTCAGGGGACCGGAGTCGAGCAGGAGCTCCAGGGCGGCCCGGTCGTTGATCTCCCGCAGAAGCCTGGGAACGCCAGGACGTCGCTCCATACGCATGCTCTCTTGTCCGCCGTTTCCCCGTCGCTTTTTGCATTCAGGCGAGAAGCGTTCGCATTAGTCAATAAAGGTTCCTGACAGCTTAGCCGCGCGGGGACCGCCACGGGTTCCCGCCGTACCTCCGCTGATTTCCGCCGGGGCGCCCCTCCGCCACGACGCTCCAGCTGCGGTCCGTCACGGAGGGTCACGGGCGCCCTCACCGGACGAGCCGGTCGCCGGTCGCAGAGGCGACATGTTCGGCTCTTCCGATCCCTGACGCCTAAGCAGTCAATAGCAGGCGGGATAATCGACTACATGCGCCTATCTGCTCGTGTCGACTATGCCCTTCGTGCCGCCGCCGAACTCGCCGCCGCCGGTGACGGACCGACCACGGTGGGCGAGCTGGCCAAGGAGCAGGACATGCCGCCGAAGTATCTGGAGAACATCCTGCTGCAGATGCGCCGGGCCGGCCTGGTCCGCGGCCAGCGCGGCCCCGAGGGCGGCTACGTGCTGGCCCGCCCGGCGCGGGAGATCACCCTGGCCGACGTGATCCGCGCGGTGGACGGCCCGCTGGCCAACGTCCGGGGCGAGCGGCCCGAGCACGTCGGCTACCGCGGCCCCGCCGAGTCGCTGCAGAAGGTCTGGATCGCGCTGCGCGCCAGCGAGCGGGCCATCCTGGAGGAGGTCACGCTCGACAGCGTGGCCACCGGCATGCTCCCCGAGCGCGTCATGACCCTCGCCGCCGACCCCTCCGCCTGGGACTGAGCCGACCCCATGCCCGAGGGCGACGTCGTCTACCGCACCGCGAGGCGGCTGGGCCGGGCGCTCGACGGCCGGGTCCTGGTCAGGTCCGACTTCCGCGTCCCGCGGTACGCCACCGCCGACCTGACCGGCAGGCGGGTCCTTGAGACCGTCTCGCGCGGCAAGCACCTGCTCACCCGGGTGGAGGGGGACCTCACCGTCCACACCCACCTGCGGATGGAGGGAAGCTGGCAGATATCGCCCGCCGGGCGGCGCGTCCCCCCGGGTGACGTGGTCCGCCTCGTGCTGGCGAACACCGAGTGGCAGGCGGCGGGGGTACGGCTCGGCATGGTGGACCTGGTGGCGACCGCCGAGGAGCATCGGCTGGTCGGGCATCTGGGCCCCGACCCGCTGGGGCCCGACTGGGATGTGGCGGAGGCCGCGCGGCGGCTCACGCGTGATCCCCGGGCGACCATCGGCGAGGCGCTGCTCGACCAGCGCAATCTCGCGGGGGTCGGCACCATCTACCGGGCCGAGACGCTCTTCCTCGCGGGGGTCTCGCCGTGGCGGCCGGTGGGTGAGATCGAAGATGTGGAGGGGATCGCCGCGCTCGCGCGGCGGCTGCTGCACGCCAACCGGGACCGGGCGACCAGGGCGACGACGGGCGACCCACGCCCGGGACGGGACATGTGGGTGTACGGCAGGGCAGGAAGGTCATGCCTGCGCTGCGGGCATCGGATCAGTCGTGGCGAGATGGGGGCACAGCCGCAGGAACGGCTGATCTTCTGGTGCCGTCACTGCCAGCCGGGAGAACCGACCGGCTAGGCGGCGACCATGTCGTTGACCTCGGGGAACACATCCTCGGAAAGAGACCCGGGCACGGTCTCGGCGATCGGCAGGCGCTCCCGCTCGGGAACGTCGCCGGCGAGCACCGGGGCGTGCTGGAGCTCGGCCAGGGCGAACTGGTCGGAGACCTCGCGGAGCACCTGCGACAGCGGCACACCGAGGGCGCCGCAGATCGACGCGAGCAGCTCCGAGGACGCCTCCTTCTGGCCACGCTCCACCTCGGAGAGATATCCGAGGGAGACACGGGCCAACGTGGAAACCTCACGCAGGGTGCGACTCTGCCGCACCCGCAGTCGCCGCAGCACGTCACCGAGCAGCTGACGCAGCAGGACCATCTGTCGCTCCCTCCCCAGCGCGGGAGCCTGGGCGACCCCCCGCGCGATCGGTTCGTGCCGCCCGTTCGTGCGCGACCCTTGGTACATACTCCTCGCCGTCATCATCGCTTGACCTTTACATCACTCACAGTTCCACCGTACCCGCATCCACCGATGCGACGGCAGACCACGGTGAGCATGTTCGCTGGGGACGTAACGCGGTAATCACCCGGAATGTTCCCTCACGCTCGTCTCCAGAACTCTCCGCAGAAGGTCCACTGCCTCGATCACCGTCGACCGCCGGATCTCGTCACGCGTTCCGGCGAGGTTCAGATCTTCCTGCCATACCCGCCCATCCGAACCGCTAACGGCCAAATGCACGGTGCCGACCGGTTTTCCGTCCTGCGGGTCGGGCCCGGCCACCCCGGTCGAGGCCAGGCCGTAGGAGGCGCCGGTGAGCCGGCGGACGCCGTCCGCCATGGCCGCGGCGACGTCCGGGTGGACCGCCCCCTCCCGCGCCAGCAGGTCGGCGGGGACGCCCAGGAGACGGTGTTTGAGCTCGGTGGCGTAGGAGATGACGCCGCCGGCGAAGGCGGCCGACGCGCCGGCCGGGACGGTGAGGGCCGCGCCGATCAGCCCCGCGGTCAGCGACTCGGCCACCGCCACCGTCTCCCCCCGGCGGACGAGCAGGGACAGCACCTCGGCGGCGGGCGGGACGCGGCCCATCAGGCCTCCCTCGCCTGCTTCGCCACCTGCCGCAGCTTCACCGCGCGGACGATGTAGTCGACCCCCGTCGCCACGGTCACCACGACCGCGGCGCCCATCACGACCCAGCGGAGCACATCCGGCATGCCCGGCCACATGTAGAGGGCGATCGCGGCGATCTGCAGGACGGTCTTCACCTTCCCGCCGTAGCTGGCCGGGATGACCCCGTGCCGGATCACCGCGAACCGCAGGAGGGTCACGCCCAGCTCCCGGCCGAGGATCACGACGGTGACCCACCACGGAAGCTCGCCCAGGACCGACAGACTGATCAGCGCGGCGCCGGTCAGCGCCTTGTCCGCGATCGGATCGGCGATCTTCCCGAAGTCGGTGACCAGGCCGTAGCGGCGGGCCAGCTCGCCGTCCAGCAGGTCGGTGAGCGAGGCCACCAGGAAGATCACCAGCGCGGTGATCCGCCAGCCGTCCCCCTCCAGGAAGAGGCACACCACGAAGAACGGGACCATCGCCAGACGAAGCACCGTGACGACGTTGGCGATGTTCCAGGCGCTCGGCCTGGGACCCATGGACGCCGAGGTCGATCCGGTGCCGGTCTCTGGCGTGTTGGTCATACGCTCTCCCGGCCGGGCGGCGCGCTCACGGAGCGGCCTTGATTCGGGCGATCAGGTCGACCCCCTCGGAGTCGACGACGACGGCCCGCACGATCTGCCCCGGCACCAGGCCGATGCCCTGGACCGTGACGGAGCCGTCCACCTCGGGCCCCTGGTGGGCCGCCCGCCCCTCGTAGCCGCCGTCACCGAGGTCCTCCTCGATGAGGACGTCCACCTCGGTGCCGATGCGCTCCTCGGCCCGCTGGGCCATGAGCTCGTCCGCCAGCTCGGTGAGCGTGGCCACCCTGGCGTCGATGACCTCCTGGTCGAGCTTTCCGGGCAGGGACGCCGCCTCGGTGCCCTCCTCGTCGGAGTAGCCGAAGACGCCGATGACGTCGAGCCGCGCCTCCTGCAGGAAGTCGACCAGCTCGCCGAACTCCTCCTCGGTCTCACCGGGGAAGCCGACGATGAAGTTGGACCGCACGCCCGCCTCCGGGGCGCCCGCGCGGATGGTCTCCAGCAGGTCGAGGAAGCGCCGGGGGTCTCCGAAGCGGCGCATCCTGCGCAGCACCGTGCCGCTGGCGTGCTGGAAGGACAGGTCGAAGTAGGGCGCCACGCCCTCGGTCGAGGAGATCGCCTCCAGCAGGCCCGGGCGGAGCTCGGCGGGCTGGAGGTAGCTGGCCCTCACCCGGTCGATCCCCTCGATGGCGGCCAGGGCCGGCAGCAGCCTCTCCAGGGCCCGCAGGTCGCCGAGGTCCTTGCCGTAGGAGGTGGAGTTCTCGCTGACCAGGACGAGCTCCCTGACGCCCTCGCCGGCCAGCCAGGCCGCCTCGGCGAGGATCTCCTCCGGCTTCCGCGACACGTAGGCGCCGCGGAAGGCGGGGATTGCGCAGAAGGTGCACCGCCGGTCGCAGCCGGAGGCCAGCTTCAGCGAGGCCACCGGGCCGTCTCCGAGGCGTTTGCGCAGCGGGCGGGGGCCACTGGCCGGGGCCAGGCCCTCGGGCAGGTCGCCGTGGCCGGGGATGTGGGATTTGGGGGCGGCGGCGCGCTCGACCGGCGAGATCGGCAGCAGCGTCCGGCGGTCACGCGGGCTGTGCGGGACGAGCGGCCTGTCGGCCAGCACGTCGTCCAGCCGCGCGCCGATCTGGGAGTAGTCGTCGAAGGAGATGACGGCCGACGCCTCGGGCAGCGCGTCGGCGAGCTGGCCGCCGTAGCGTTCGGCCATGCAGCCCGCGGCGACCACTTTGGCGCCGGAGTCGGCCGCGGCGAGCAGCGTGTCGATGGAGTCCTTTTTCGCTGAGTCGATGAAGCCGCAGGTGTTGACGACGATGACGTCCGGATCGTCGTCGCCCACCTGCCAGCCGGCAGCCTCAAGGCGCGCCGCGAGCTCTTCGGAGTCGACCTCGTTGCGCGCGCAACCCAGTGTGATCAGCGATGCGGTTCGGCGGGATGACATGGTGAACACTACGGTATCGGGAGTTGGCCACCATCGGCGCACTCCCCCTCCCCCAGGTTCCCCCTCCCGGCCTCTCGGGCCCCTCTGGCAGGCTCTCCCGGTCTTGCCCGGCTTCCCCCGTACGGTCAGGGCTTGGAGGCCTTGTAGGAGTGTTTGAGCACCTCTCCCCCGGAGCCCGGGACACCGAGGTCCACGCCGTTCATCCGGACCGAGAAGGCCCCGGCATCACCGAAGGTGACCTTCAGCGCCTTCTGCGCCCGCCACACGGACGCCTGTCCGGCCGTCATCCGGCCGGAGAAGAGCCGGCGCCCGGCCGAGTCCTTGACGTCGAGCCAGGACGGGCGTCTCGCCGTGATCTGGAGGACCACCTCGCCCTGCTTCGGGGCGAGCGCCGCCCCGGCCCGGCGCTGGCCGCCGGCCAGCGGCCGCGCGTGCGCCGAGTGCGGCGCGGCCGACTTCTTGGCCGGGCGGATGTCGGCGGTCGGGGTCTCCTCCCCGCCCATCATCTTCACCACGCCGAACACCACGAGGATGGCCAGCGCCACCCCCATGGCCATCGTCCAGTTGGGTGAGCGACGCTCCCGGATGTTGATCGGCTTGTCGGCCTGGAAGACGCTGGCCGCCCGCACCGGCAGCGGAACGCCCCCGTGCAGCTCGTCGTACTCGTGCACCATGGCCTCGGGATCCAGCCCGAGGACCTTGGAGATATTGCGTATGTGACCCCGCGCGTAGAAGTCGCCCCCGCAGTGCGAGAAGTCGTCGCGTTCCATCGCGTGGATCAGTGCCTCGCGCACGCGCGTACGCGCGCTCAACTGCCCGACGGTCATGCCCGCCGCCTGGCGTGCCTCTGCCAGACTGCCGCCAATGCTCATGCCGCACGCCCCCCAGCCCCCGACGTTGCGTAGTGAGTCCTATTCAATCAGTAATCAGGGGGACTGTGTACGCCGGGGGGGTCATCACCCTCTCAAGTCGGCCAGGAGACCCGGCAGGTCGTCGGGTTTGACCAGCACCTCCCTCGCCTTCGACCCCTCGCTCGGCCCGACGACGTTGCGGCTCTCCAGCAGGTCCATCAGCCGGCCCGCCTTGGCGAAGCCCACCCGCAGCTTGCGCTGGAGCATGGAGGTGGAGCCGAACTGGGTGGTGACGATCAGCTCGGCCGCCTGGACCAGCAGTTCGAGGTCGTCGCCGATGTCCTCGTCGATCTCCTTCTTGGCGGTGGCGGCGGCGGTGACGTCGTCGCGGTACTCGGCCTGCATCTGGGCCTTGCAGTGCGCGACGATCTCGACGATCTCCTTCTCGGAGACGAAGGCGTTCTGCAGCCGCATGGGCTTGCTCGCGCCCATCGGCAGGAACAGCGCGTCACCCTGGCCGACCAGCTTCTCGGCGCCGGGCTGGTCGAGGATGACGCGGCTGTCGGCCAGGCTGGAGGTGGCGAACGCCAGCCGGGACGGCACGTTCGCCTTGATCAGGCCGGTGACGACGTCCACCGACGGCCGCTGGGTGGCGATCACCAGGTGGATGCCGGCGGCGCGGGCGAGCTGGGTGATGCGGACGATGGAGTCCTCGACGTCGCGCGGGGCGACCATCATCAGGTCGGCGAGCTCGTCCACGATCACCAGCAGGTACGGGTAGGGCTGGTAGACCCGCTCGCTGCCGGGCGGCGGCACGAGCTTGCCCGCGCGCACCGCCTTGTTGAAGTCGTCGACGTGCCGGAAGCCGCTGGCGGCCAGGTCGTCGTAGCGGCGGTCCATCTCGCCCACCACCCACTCCAGGGCCTCGGCGGCCTTCTTGGGGTTGGTGATGATCGGCGTGATGAGGTGCGGGATGCCCTCGTAGACGCTCAGCTCGACCCGCTTGGGGTCGACCAGGACCATCCGCACCTCGTCGGGCGTGGCGCGCATCAGGACCGAGGAGATGAGGCCGTTGACGCAGACCGACTTTCCGGCGCCGGTGGCGCCCGCGATGAGCAGGTGCGGCATCTTGGCGAGGTTGGCCACGATCGTGCGGCCCTCCACGTCCTTGCCCAGGCCCACGATCATGGGGTGCTCGTCGGCCTGGGCGACCTGGGAGCGCAGGATGTCGCCCAGCGACACGAGGTCCTTGTCGGTGTTGGGGATCTCCACCCCGATCGCCGACTTGCCGGGGATCGGGCTCAGGATGCGGACGTCGGCCGACTTGACCGCGTAGGCGATGTTCTTGGTGAGCGCGGTGACCTTCTCGACCTTGACCGCCGGGCCCAGCTCGATCTCGTAGCGCGTCACCGTCGGGCCGCGGGTGAACCCGATCACCTGGGCGTCGATGGCGAACTGCTCCAGGACGCTGGTCAGCGCGTTGACCACGACGGTGTTGGCCTTGGTCTGCGGCTTCGGAGCGCTGCCGGAGCGCAGGAGCTGGGTGTCGGGCAGCGTGTACGGGCCCGACTGCGAGGAGAGCACGAGCTGCTCGACCTTGCGCGGCGCCGGGGTCGGCGCGGGCGGCTCGACCGGCGCGGGCCTGGGCGCGGGCGGTTCCTCCACCAGTCCCGGCACGATCTCCGGTGAGTGCTCGGCGGTCCGCTCGCCCGTCTCGGTGAGCAGCGGCGTGTCGTACGGCCGGGCGCCCTCTGGCCCCTCCCGGCCCTCCTCGCCCCCGCCCTCGCGGTCGTCGCGGGACCGCTCGCCGGGCTTCTTGCGCGCCGGGCGTTTGCGCGGCTCGCGGGTCCGGGCCGGGAGCTCCCGGTTGAAGAGCATGTGCCGGATCTCGGTCAGCCGTTCCGGGACCCGGTGCACCGGGGTGGCGGTGATCACCAGGACGCCGAAGCCCGCCAGGATCAGCAGCAGCGGGACGGTGATGAAGGCGGGCAGGATGCTCGCCGGGGGCGCGGAGACGATGAAACCGATCATGCCGCCCGCGGCGGCGACCTTGTCCATGCCGTCGGCGCCGCCCCCGGACGGGTACGGCGTGCCGTGCGCCACGTGCACGACGCCGAGCAGCCCGGCCACGAGGGCGGACCAGCCGATGCCCATCCGGCCGGTGTCGGCGTTCTCGTCCGGGTGCCGCAGCAGCCGCCAGGCCAGCAGCGCCACCAGGATCGGCGCCAGCCAGGCGAGCGAGCCGAACGCCCCGCGCATGAAGCCGTTGACGATCTCCGAGAACGTCCCGGTGGTCTCCCGCCAGATCAGCGCCGCCAGCACGATCGCCCCGGAGAAGACGGCCAGCCCTAGCCCGTCACGGCGGTGGACGGGGTCGAGCTCACGGGCGTTCTGCCCCATGGCCCGCGCCGCGCTGCCGACGGCTCCGGCGAGCAGCATCCAGATCCCCATGAGCAGCTTGCCGAACATGATGAAGACCCAGCTGATCGGGTCGGGCTGCGAGGGTGCGGACCTGCGGGCGGCGGGCTTCGCCCGCGCGGCGGCCGCCCGCCTGGCGGGGGCCGTACGGGAGGGGGCGGACCTCGCCCGGCCGGGGCCTCCCTTGGCCGGGGACTTGCCTGAAGGTCGGGACGTACGGGTGGCCATGGTAGCGAGGCTAACGAGCCCGGGGGCGGATCGCGCGGCGGCGCGCCGGGGAGGGCCGGAGAAACCGGGAGGGCTGGAGAGACCGGGAGGACCGGGGAAGCCGGAGGCCGGGAAGACCGGCAGGCGCCGGGCGGACGGTGGAACCGTTCCGCCCGGCGCCGGGGAGATCCCGGAGGGGATCAGGAGTAGGAGATGTCGGAGGAGGAGTAGAGGCAGTTCACGCCGTCGGCGCCGCTGCCGATGTGACTCGGCTCCCCGCTGGTCACGCCCTTGTACTTGTCGCAGATCACGACCTTGCGGCTGGAGTCGTCGACGATGCGGATCGAGGAGAACCGGGCGGTGTCGCCGTAGTTGGTGTTGATGCCGGCGATCACCTTGCCCGGGGTCGTCGCCACCACGTTGGAGATGACCACGTTGCGCTGGTACTGCTTGGAGCAGTTGCCGCAGGACCGGTAGAGCTTGCCGAAGTTCTCGCCCTGCTGTTCATCAAGACCTTCGAGTACAACGGCGGCATGTGGAACCTGGCCCAGCGCTACATGGCCTCGCCCTCGGGCCCGGCGGCCAGGCGGTCGGCGCTGCTGTCCAGCGCGCTGTGGCTCGTCTGGCCGCTGGTGCTGTTCATCCCGATGTTCGCGGCCCCCCTCATCGTTCCGGGCCTGGCCGACCCCGAGGAGGCCTACGTACGGCTGGCCCAGACCCTGCTGCCGCAGGGCGTGATCGGCCTGGTGCTCGCCGGCTTCTTCTCGCACACCATGGCCATGGTCGCCTCCGACGCCAACGTGATCTCCTCCGTGATCACCAGGGACATCGCCCCGGCGATCGTCCGCAGGGTGCGCGACCTGTCGGCGCGGGCCGAGCTGACCTTCGCCCGGGTGACCACGTTCGTCTTCGTGCTGGTGAGCATGACGATCGCGATCGCGACCCAGGGCGAGGGCGTGGTGCTGAAGATCGTCGTGGACCTGGTCGCGGCCACGATGGGGCCGATCTCCATCCCGCTGATGCTGGGCATGCTCCCCTGGTTCAAGCGGAGCGGTCCCACCGCCGCGATCGTCTCCTGGGCGGCGGGCCTGGGCGTCTGGGCGTACGTCAAGTGGATCCTGGAGTCCAAGGACACCGCGATGGTGGTCGGGGTGCCGCTGGCCACGTCGCTGGTCCTCTACGTGGCGGTCGGGTTGCTGAGGCCGGAGAACCGGGCCGACCGCGACGCCCTGGTGGACTCCCTGGGCGACGACACCGAGCCGGCGCGGGCGGGAGGGCCCGTCGCCGCCCGGCGTCCTGCCCGGACGGCGGCGGGGCGTTCCCTCCCGCCCGCGCCTACCTGTCGGACTCCAGGACGCCGCCGTTGGCGACGTCGGACTTCTCGATCTCCGTGAAGACGATGCGCACCGCCTCCGGACGGACCTTGAGGACGTCCACGGCGGCCTGGGTCACCGCGCTGACGAACTCCCTGCGCTGGTCGAGGGTGCGGCCCGAGAGCAGTTCGACGGTGATGTTCGGCATGCTGAACCTCCGCTCCGTTTTGTTGCATTACATGAGAGCACATCCCATTACATGAAACAATATGGAAACGTGCGCACCTGCCCCGCCGGACCGGGCGGAGCGGCGAGCGACCGGTCGGCGTCGCCGTACGGAGCGGGAAGGGGGTCAGCGGGCCCGGAGCGGGTCGGGGGCGCCGAGGGCCTGCGAGACCTCCCGGGCGGCGCTCACCACCTCGGGGGCGAGCCGCTGGATCTCCTCGCGGCCGAGGTCCATCGCGAGGGCGGAGATGGAGATGCCGCCGAGCACCCGGCCCGTGTGGTCGAGGACCGGGGCGCCGACACACAGCACGCCCGGGAGGTTCTCCTCGTCGTCCAGGGCGTACCCGCGGGCCCGGACCACGGCGAGGTGGGCCAGCAGGTCCTCCTCGGTCACCAGGGTGTTGGGCGTCCGCCCCGGCAGCCCCGCGCGGGCGCAGATCTCCCGCACCTCCTCCTCCGGGAGCTGCGACAGCACGGCCTTGCCGATGGCGGTGCAGTGCAGGGGCAGGCTCATGCCGATCCGCGAGGGCATCTGGTACGGCCGGCGGCCCTCCAGCTTGTCGACGTAGACCGCCTCGTCCCCGCTGCGGACGGCGAAGTGCGCGGTGTAGCCGGTGCGCTCGTGCAGCGCCCGCAGCGCCCCGGACGCCTGCCGTGCCGGATCGAAGCGGTTCATGACCCGGCCCGCCAGGGTGAGGATCCGGGGGCCGGGCTCGTAGCCCCCGGAACCGTCGGACCGCGCGAAGCCCCACTCGACGAGCGACTGGAGGATACGGTGGACCGTCGACTTCGACACGCCCGTCGCCGCGGCGATGTCGGTCACGCGGTGGTGCTCGGCGATCGCCTCCAGCACCGCCAGCGCCTTGTCAATAGAACTGCCTTCCCTGACCACGCTGCGAGCCTACTGGTCAGCGCGCCAACCAGCCTCCGTCCACCGCCAGCAGATGGCCGTTGACGTAGTCGGACGCGGAGGAGGCGAGGAAGACCGCCGCGCCCACGAGATCCTCCGGCGTGCCCCAGCGGCCCGCCGGGATGCGCCCGGCGATCTCGGCCTCCCGCACCGGGTCCTCGCGCAGCCGCCGGGTGTTCTCCGTCGCGATGTAGCCGGGGGCGATCGCGTTGACCTGCACGCCGGAGGCGGCCCACTCGGCAGGCCAGCGCCCGGGTCAGCCCGGCGACGGCGTGCTTGGAGGCCGTGTGGCCGGGGACGTTGATCCCGCCCTGGAACGACAGCATCGAGGCGATCATGATGATCTTCCCCGAGCGCCGGGTGAGCATCCCCGCGCCGACCGCCCGGCTGAGCAGGAAGACCGCGTCGAGGTTGACGTCGAGCACGTCGCGGAAGTCGGCGTAGGAGTGCCCGGCCGCCGGGGCCCGGCGGATGATCCCGGCGTTGTTGACCAGCACGTCGACCGGGCCCAGCCGCTCGGCGGCCTCCGGGATCCGCCCCGGGTCGGACAGGTCGAGGATCCAGCGCGTCGCCCGCCGGCCGGTCCCGCGGACCTCGGCCTCGACCTCGTCCAGGTCGTCGTCGCGCCCGTGCAGCACCAGGTCGGCCCCGGCGGCCGCCAGGCCCACCGCGACCGCCCGGCCGATCCCGGTCCGGGCGCCGGTGACGAGCGCGGTCCTGCCCTCCAGCGAGAACATCAGCGCATCTCGCCGATCGCGACCTGCTCCATGTCGTCGTACGCCTGGTTCTCCCCGCCCATCGCCCAGACGAAGGAGTAGCTGTGCGTGCCGAAGCCGCAGTGCACCGACCAGGGCGGCGAGATCACCGCCTGGCGGTCGGCGACCACGAGGTTGCGGGTCTCGTCGGGACGCCCCATCAGGTGGATCACCCGCTGGTCGGCGGGCAGGTCGAAGTAGAAGTAGACCTCGGTCCTGCGCTCGTGGGTGTGGCAGGGCATGGTGTTCCACATGCTGCCGGGCGTGAGCACGGTCACGCCGAGCACGAACTGGCAGCTCCGGATGCCCTTGGCGTGGACGTACTTGTGGATCGTGCGCTCGTTGGAGCCCTCGGGGGAGCCCAGCCGTACGGGCTCGGCCTCCTCCAGGGTGGCCTTCACCGTGGGGAGGGTGGCGTGCGCGGGGGTGGAGACGAGGTAGAACGGGCCGCCCTCGAACGTCACCTCCCGCGCTCCCCCTGGACCAGGCGGACCTCCCCGGGCACGAAGAGCTGCTCCGCCAGGAAACGGCGGCGCAGCCACTCGGTGGTCGCGCCGGGGATCTGGTCGGGCGCCGTGGCGTGCCGTACCTCCATCGAACCTCCATGTTCCGTTCTGCGTTCGGCAAGCTGTTCTATTACATGGAATTAAAGCCTGGTACATAGAACATGTCGAGCGTACGGCACACCGCCTCGGCCAGGCCCCCGGCGATCCCGGAAAGCGCGGTGCCCGGCGGTCCCTGGAACGCGGTGCCCGGCCGGCCCGCCGGCTTGCCCCTGACGCGCGGGTCAGGGGTTAACGTCACGGCGCCGCACACCCCCCGGCTTCCCGCACCTTCCCATCCGACCGAGGGACATCACATGCCCACTCCACCGCGAATCTCCCGCGAGGTCCGGCTCGCCGCCCTGCCCGACGGCCTGCCGGGGCCCGAGCACTTCGAGGTCGCCGAGACCCCGCTGCCGGCTCCCGGAGACGGCCAGGCACTGGTCAGGAACCGTTTCTTCCACGTCTTCGCCGCGCTTCGCACCCTCATCGGCGGAGGCGTGAACGACGCGCCGTTCCCGCCGCTGCGCCCCGGCGACACCCTGTTCGGGGCGGCCGTCGGCGAGGTCGTCTCGGCCCCCGAGGGCAGCGGCCTGCACCCCGGCGACCTGGTCTCACACTGGCTCGGGTGGCGCGAGTACGCCGCCGTGGACGTGACCGGGTGCACCCCGCTGGACGGCTCCCTTCCCGACCCGGCCGCCCACCTGGCGCCGGGCCGATTGGCCTACACCGCGCTGACCAGGGACGCTGAGGTCCGGCCCGGCGACACGGTCTTCGTCTCGGGCGGCGGCGGCGCGGTCGGCTCGATGGCCGGGCAGATCGCCCGGCTGCTCGGCGCGGGCCGGGTGATCGGCAGCACCGGCTCGCCGGAGAAGGCCGGACGGCTGGTCTCCGAACTGGGCTACGACGCGGCCGTGGTCCGCGGCGCGGGCCCGATCGGCGAGCAGCTCGCGCGGGTCGCGCCCGGCGGCGTCGACGTCCTGCTGGACAACGTCGGCGGCGAGCAGCTCCGGGCCGCGGTGGCGGAGGCCCGGCCCGGGGCACGGTTCGTTCTGGTCGGCGCGCTGTCCGGCCAGCTGTCACCGCACGGTTCCGGCGCCGAGGCGCCGGTCGAGCTGGACTCCTACCGGCTCATCCTCAGGCAGGTCACGATCCGCGGCTTCGGCGGCGCCGACGGCCCCGAGGGACTCTCGCGGTGGAACGAGCGCTTCGGCGGCTGGCTACGCTCCGGCGATGTCGTCTTCCCGCACGTGCGGGTGCGCGGCATCGAGAACGCCCCGCGGGCGCTGCACGAGGTGTTCCACGGCCGGCACATCGGCACCGTTATCGTGGAACTCTAGATTCCGTTCCGTGGGTCTTCGCCGTGCCGGGATCAGCGGAACGGAACCCGGACCCGCCGGGGCGGGGCCGCGGAACGGAGAACCCGGGACCGGAGGGCTGATGAGGATCGGCGACGCGGCGGCCGCGGCGGGGACCACCCCGCGCGCGCTGCGGTTCTACGAGCAGCGCGGGCTGCTGCCCCCGCCGCCGCGCACGGCGGCCGGGCAGCGGGAGTACGGCCCCCGCGAGGTGGCCCGGATACGGATCGTCCGCGAGCTGCTGTCCCTCGGGCTGACCGTCGAGGACGTGCGGAGCCGCGCCGATCGCCTGCACCTCCTGGAGGGCGACGCTTCGCCGTACGACGCCCCCGGATGCGCCGAGGGCCGGGGGGTCGTCGGGCGCCGGCTCGCCGCGTTCGACGAGGAGATCGCCCGCCTGACCCGGCTGCGCGAGCGGCTCGCCGCCCGGACCGGCGTGCGGGACGTCCCGGCTCCGTAGCCGTACGACGGTCCGGCGCCGTATCCACCGACACCCCGGCTCCGTAGCCGCACGACCCTGGAAAGAGGGCTCCCGCCACACGGCGGAAGCCCTCTTTCGGAAGCCGGACCCGTCAGACCTCGATGATCACGGGGACGATCATCGGGCGGCGGCGGAAGGTGTCGCTCACCCACCGGCCGACGGTCCTGCGGACCACCCGGCGGATCTGCTGGGCGTCGGCGACCCCGTCGGCCGCGTTGCTCTCCAGCGCCCTCTCGATCTGCGGCAGGATCTCGTCGAACATGTCCGGGTCGATGCCGGAGCCCCTGGCGTGGATCTCCGGGCCGCCGGCCAGCTTGCCGGTGGCGGAGTCGACCACGATGACGATGGAGATGAAGCCCTCCTCGCCCAGGATCCGCCGGTCCTTCAGCGCGAAGTCGGTGACGTCGCCCACGGAGGTGCCGTCCACGTAGACGTACCCGGCGGAGACGGCGCCGGCGAGCCGGGCGCGGCCGTCGACGAGGTCCACCACGACGCCGTCCTCGGCGATCACGATGTGGTCGCGCGGCACCCCGGTCAGCGCGGCCAGCTCGGCGTGCGCCCGCATGTGCCGCCACTCGCCGTGCACCGGCATGAAGTTGGACGGCCGGGTCACGTTGAGCAGGTACAGCAGCTCGCCCGCGGCGGCGTGCCCGGAGACGTGCACCTTCGCGTTGCCCTTGTGCACCACGCGGGCGCCCCACCGGGTCAGGCCGTTGATCACCCGGTTGACGGCGGTCTCGTTGCCCGGCACCAGCGAGGACGCCATCAGCACGGTGTCGCCCTCGGCGATCCGGATCGGGTGGTCGCGGTTGGCCATGCGCGACAGCGCGGCCATCGGCTCGCCCTGGGAGCCGGTGCAGATCAGCACCAGGTCCTCCGGCGGGAGGGCCTCGACGTCCCTGGAGTCGATGATCAGCTCCGGCGGCACCTTCAGGTAGCCCAGGTCGCGCGCGATGCCCATGTTGCGGATCATCGAGCGGCCGACCAGCGCGACCTTGCGGCCGTGGTTGGCCGCGGCGTCCATCACCTGCTGGACCCGGTGCACGTGGGAGGCGAAGCTCGCCACGATCACGCGCTTCTGCGCGGTGCGGATCACCTCGTCGATGACCGGCGCGATCTCCCGCTCGCTGGTGACGAACCCCGGCACCTCGGCGTTGGTCGAGTCGGACATCAGCAGGTCCACGCCCTCGGCCCCGAGCCTGGCGAAGCCCCCCAGGTCGGTCAGGCGGCCGTCCATCGGCAGCTGGTCCATCCGGAAGTCACCGGTGTGCAGCACCAGCCCGGCCGACGTCCTGATCGCGACGGCGAGCGCGTCCGGGATCGAGTGGTTGACCGCGAAGAACTCGGTCTCGAACGGCCCGAACCGGTGCCGCTCTCCCTCGACGACCTCGACCTTGACCGGCTGGATGCGGTGCTCGGTGAGCTTGGCCTCCACCAGCGCCAGCGTCAGCTTCGATCCCACGATCGGGATGTCACGCCGCTCGCGCAGCAGGTACGGCACGGCGCCGATGTGGTCCTCGTGGCCGTGGGTCAGCACCAGCGCCTCGACGTCGTCCATCCGGTCGCGGATGTATTCGAAGTCGGGAAGGATCAGGTCGATGCCGGGCTGCTCGGGCTCGGGGAACAGCACCCCGCAGTCGACGATCAGCAGGCGCCCGTCGTGCTCGAAGACCGCCATGTTGCGGCCGATCTCCCCGAGGCCGCCCAGCGCGACGATGCGCAGCCCGCCCTCGGCCAGCGGCGGCGGCGTCCCGAGATCCGGGTGGGGGTGGCTCATCCGGTCACCCCTTCCCGGTGCGCCGCGAATCCCTCACCGGGCGCCGCGGACCTCGGCCGGACGGGGTACCCCCCACGTTCTCCATGTTCTCTGTGGCTCAAGCTTCCGTTCCTCCCCACTGCGGCCACTTCCGGCCGCCACGTTTCCTTTGTCATGCAACCCCGTCGGGCAGCTTCACGCCGCCCGCGACCAAGTCTTCTCGCAACCGTGCGACCTGCTGCTCCGTGGCCTCCGCCAGGGGCGGCCGCACGGATCCGGCCGGGCGGCCCAGCAGGGCCAGCGCCGCCTTCGCCATGATCGCCCCGCCGGCCTGCGTCATGATCCCGGAGACCACCGGGAGCAGCCTGCGGTGTACGGCGAGCGCGCCCGAGACGTCGCCCGCGCGGTACCGCTCCATCAGGTCGGCGATGTCCGCGCCCGCCACGTGCCCGATCACGCTGACGCAGCCCGCGGCGCCGACCGACAGCCACGGCAGGTTGAGCGCGTCGTCGCCCGAGTAGAACGCCAGGCCCGTCGCGGCCATCACCTGCGAGGCGGCGAACAGGTCGGCCTTGGCGTCCTTGACCGCGACGATCCGCTCGTGGGCGGCCAGCCGCAGGAGGGTCTCGGTCGCGATCGGCACGCCGGTGCGTCCCGGGATGTCGTACAGCATGACGGGCAGGCCGGTGGCGTCGGCGACGGCGGTGAAGTGGCGGTGGAGCCCCTCCTGCGGCGGCTTGCTGTAGTACGGGGTGACCACCAGCAGGCCGTGCGCCCCGGCTCGCTCCGCGGCCCTGGCCAGCTCGACGCTGTGGCGGGTGTCGTTGCTGCCCGCCCCGGCGACGACCACGGCGCGGTCGCCGACCGTCTCGACGACGGCGCGCAGGAGACGCTCCTTCTCCTCGTCGGATGTCGTGGGCGACTCGCCCGTCGTGCCGCTCACGACGAGACCGTCGTTGCGCTGCTCGTCCACCAGATAGGCAGCCAGGCGCCGAGCCCCCTCATAGTCGACCGAGCCGTCCTCGGCGAACGGCGTGACCATCGCGGTCAGCATGCGCCCGAAGGGCGCGTCGGAGGTTCTCGTCGGCGCTGTCATAGACCGAACGGTACCCGGACTCCCTCAAAACGGTTGACCCCGCCACCCCGTTCGTGCTTCTCACGAGGACGGGCCGGTGAGGACGGATCGCCTCGCGCGCCCCGCCACAGGCGACGGGCACGGACGCGGTGGACGCCGGAGCGGGCCGTTCCCGCTCCCGGGACGTCTTCCCCGTCGGCTCCCGAGCCACACCCCACAGTACTCGAAGCCTTCCCTGGGTGAGGGTCAGGCGAGACCGGAGCCGCCCGGTTTTCCTGCTTTTATGGCAAAAAAAGCTTCAACATCCGCAACGACGGATCATCGACCGGACGTCCTGCTCACCGGACGCATGGGAGACCGCCGATATGTGCTCGGGGGTACACACATCGGCGGTCTCTTCCGTTGAATCGGGGCCGCTTACCCGGGCGTTACACGGTCTCTGAGATATTTTCTGGCGCTTTCGGCGGAAGGCAAAGTTGGGGCTCCAAACAGGCGCGATCACCCTCCGTATCGTCACGGATACGACAGGATGAGGCGACGCCCGCCGACCCCTGGGATGGACATCGTGGCAACCTCCGATCCTGTCTACCTGCGCGTCGTCGCCGACATCCGCCGCCAGATCGTCGACGGCTCCCTGCTCCCCGGCGCACCCGTCCCCTCCCGCGCCCAGCTCACCCGCAAGTACGGCGTGGGCGAGACCGCGGCCCGGCACGCGCTGCGCGTGCTCGCCGCCGAGGGCCTGATCGTCGGCCGCGTCGGCTCCGGCCACTACGTGCGGGCCCAGCCGGTGCTGCTGCCCCTGCACCGCTGGCGCCTCCACGACCATCACGTCCCCTTCGGCGCCGACCCCGGCCCCGAGGACGTGCGCGTCACCTGCGACCGCCGGTCCGAGACGGCCACGGCCACCCCCGACATCGCCCTGCGCCTGCGCCTGGGCGGCTGCGCCACGGTGGCCCGCACCCACTACGTCTTCCGCGGCGACGGCAGGCCGATCCAGCTCGCCACCTCCTACGAGCCCACCGGGCTCGGCGAGCCCGGCCCCGGCGCCGGCCCTGATGAGCATCTCCGCGGGCCGGCCGCCCGCCTCGCCGCCCTCGGCATCAAGGTCACCGAGATCGTGGAGCAGGTCCGCACGCGCGTCCCCCAGCCCGCCGAGAGCGACGCGCTCGCCCTGCCCGCGGGCGTCCACGTCCTGCACGTGGAGCGCACCCACTGGGCCGGCGACCGCCCGGTCGAGACCAGCGACATCGTCATCCCGGGTGACCGCTTCCGCCTGATCTACACTCACGCGGTCCAGCAGTAGACCCGTTCCGCGAGCAGTGCGGGCCATGCGGGCCGCCGTGGAACGCCGTACGGCGAAGCCGGACTCCCGCCGCGGCGGGCCCGCGAGATCCCGCGGGCCCCCGTGGACCCCCGTGGTCCCGGGCAGGCCGGAATGTCGGCGGCCCCTGGTACAACCGACCTGGTTTCCCGAGCCGGAGGTGCCTCGCGTGCGCGTCAAGGACATGCCCCCCAGCGACCAGCCTCGCGAGCGGCTCCTGTCGAACGGCGCGACCGCGCTGGCCGACCGGGAGCTGCTCGCGCTGCTGATCGGCTCGGGGAGCCGGGGCACCAACGCGGTGGAGCTCGCCTCCCACCTGATCGCGCACTGCGGCGACCTTCGCGGACTGGCCCGCTCCGACGCCCACCGCCTGATGTCCGTCCCCGGCATCGGCCCCGCCAAGGCCGCCCGGGTGATCGCCGCCTTCCACCTGGTGCGCCAGGCGCAGTCGGAGCCGGAGCGGCGGCGGATCACCTGCTCGGGAGACCTCGCCTGGGTCGCCGCGCCGCTGCTGCGCGGCCTCGGCCGCGAGCGCGTGGTCGTCGTGGTCTGCGACGCCGGGGGCGCGGTGACCCGCCGGGCGGTCGTCAGCGAGGGCGGCGGGGACCACGTCCCGGTGTCCGTCCGCGAGATCGTCAGCACGGTCCTGACCTCGGGCGGCGTCTCCTTCGGCCTCGCCCACAACCACCCCGGCGGCTCCCTCGACCCCAGCCCCGACGATCTGGAGCTCACCGCGCGCCTGCACGAGGCGGCCGAGACCGTCGGTCTCCGTTTCCTGGACCATGTGATCGTCACCGACACCGCCTGGCGCCGGATCGGCCTGGGCGCCCCCTGACGACGTCTCCGAGGTGGTTCGAGGTGAGGGCGCCGTGCCACCCGGACGGCACGGCGCCCCGCCCCGGGCCTGTCCGCGGACCCCTCCCCCGCCGTGGCCGGCCAGGCGTCTCCTCACGACATTGTGAGGAGACGTCCGGCCGATCCTCGCCACGGCGGGAACCCGCGGAACAGGACCCGACCCGGCGAGTCGATGGAGCGTGGGAAGCGACTCGCCGGACGGCCGGGCCCCGGCGGGCGGCATGGGGTCGCCCGCCGGGGATCCTTGTGGTCCCGCATCGGCCCTCCACCGATGCGGGACCGCCTCCCGTCTCGAGCGCCATGGCCCCTCAAGAGACGGGTGGTCGGTATGCCCGGCGGCGGGAGACCCCTGCGCATCGCGCCGCCGGGCACGTTCATCGGCCGTCACCGCGCGGTGCCGGCCAGCAGGCGGCGCCAGAGCTCCTGCGTCCGGCTCGCGATCTCCCACGGTGACTCGTGGACGACCGTCACGCCGTTCCGCCGCTCCGTCCGCCGTACGAACATCAGCCCTCCCGCCTGACACAGCTCGTAGAACGTGGCCAGGCAGTCGCAGGTGTGCTCCTTCACCCGCACCCGCGAGGTCCTCGGCCGCTCGGGCCGCCAGTCGACCAGCCCGTGCCCCGAGCCGGGCGGGTCGGGGTGAGGGCTGTGGTGGACCTCCCCCCACCCTCCGGGCGCCTTTCCGGCCTTCCATCGACTGGTCACCCGGAAACAATACGTCTAGTTGTATCTCCTCGTCAAAGGCAGAGCGCTTCGCCTATCGAGGCGTACCGTTATGGCAGGGCTCGTGCCTGTTCGTCTACCTTTTCAATGTGCTCGACCATGATGGAGACACCCATCTCTACCTTCAGATCGCCGAGATCATCCGGGAGCGGATCGCCGAGGGAAGGCTCTCTCCGGGCCAGCCCGTCGCCAGCGAGGCCGCCATCAGGGATGAGTTCGGCGTCGCGAGAACGACCGCCAGGCGAGCGGTGCGCCTGTTGCGCGAGGAAGGGCTCGTCTACACCGTCCAAGGCGAGGGCACTTTCGTAGGGCCGCCCGGCGAGGGGACCCGGCAGCCGAGGAAGACGCCGATGTACCGGCAGATCGCGGAAGACGTGATCGAGCGCATCCGCAGCGGCGTCATACGGCCACGTCGCCCCATCCCCAGCGAGACGGCCCTGACTCAGGAGTACGACGTGGCACGGGAAACCGCCCGCAGGGCCGTCGCCCTCCTCCGCGAACAGGGGTGGATCTACACCGTGCCGCAGCGCGGGAGTTTCGCCTCCCCGCGGGAGAAATGGCCCGCCGAATGATCCGGCCCTTCCGAGGCCGCCCGCTCCCCCGTGCCCGGCCGCCAGCCTTCCACCACCCCACCGATCGTCCCAACCGGCCTGTAGGGACGTCCTCGCCCGTCTAGAGTTCGGTCGTGCTCGATCGAGACGGTCCCATACCGCTCTACAAGCAGATCGCCGAGGTGATCCGCGAGCGGATCCTGAACGGGGACATCATCGCCGGTGAAGCCGTACCCAGTGAGGCGGAACTGGAAGGCGAGTACGGCATCGCCCGTACGACCGCGCGGCGGGTCGCCCGGGAACTACGCGAGCAGGGGCTCGTCCACACGGTCCAGGGCGAGGGCACCTTCGCCGGTGAGCCGGACGCGCCGCGCGCGCCCCGTAGGACGCCCCGCTACCTGCGGATAGCCGAGGAAGTCGCCGAACGCATCCGGCGGGGCGACTTCCCGCCGAACCGTGCGATCCCCAGCGAGAAGGCGCTCATGGCGCAGTACGGCGTCGCCAAGGCCACCGTGCGGAACGCCGTGGCGCACCTACGTGAACAGGGTTGGGTCTTCACCGTCTCCCATCGCGGAACATACGTCACCCCGGAGGAGAGGCAGCCCGGCGCGGCGGCCCGGTGACGTCTCCCGGTCGACGTGGCACGGCATGGGGCGGAGATGGCGCATGATCGTTTTCCGGACCCGGCGGCGCACACCTGCCAGAGGAAGCCGGGGACGGCCGCACCACCGCGCACCCGGACCTCGCCCGATGGGCGGGCCGGGAACTCTGGACCCGCTGTCGGGCGGCCGGGCGCCGGAACAGGAGCCCCCGGGATGCGGCGTTCTCCGGTTACCCCGGCAGCTTGGCGGCGATGACGCCGAACGGGTTGATCGCCGGGGCCTTCTCGAAGAGGTCCGGGGCCTGCTCCGACAGTGCCCTGATCAGCTCACCCGACATGTGGGCGTCGCGGGCCTGCTCGTCGGGGAATGCGTCGAACACCGCGTACAGGGTGGAGCCCAGGCGGATCGCGAACCAGGCGGTGGTCCCCGGCTCCTTCTCGACGAGTTGGAGCGCCTCGGTCAGGAAGCCCTCCGCCTCAGCCTCCTTGCCCGGCTTGACTTCCAGCAGGGCGAGCAATCCCAGGGTGACCATGTCGCCTCCCGCGGGTCTCTCCGATGAAGGACCTGTCACCCTCAGCGTTCCCAGACCGGGGCCACGACTACCGGATCCGCCCGCGGCGCTTCGCCCTGCCGTCCTCCGTCCCCCGCGGCACGAGGGCCGCGGCCGTCGGATCCGCCTGTGGCGCTCCCCCGCCGGGGAGCGCGGCGGGCGTCCGCGAGGTCACGCGCCGGCGCGCGCCCGCAGGGCCGCGAGGGCCCGGTCGGCGTGGGCGCGCATGTTCGTCTCGCTGTGCACGACCTCCAGCACGCGGCGGTCGGTGTCGATGACGAAGGTCATCCGGCGGGTCAGGAACGGCCCGGCCGCGAAGGCACGGCGGGCGCCCAGCGCGCGGGCGACGGCGCCGCCGGGGTCGGACAGCAGGGGGAAGCCCAGCTCGTAGGTGTCGGCGAACCTCTTCTGCCGGGCGACACCGTCACGGCTGATCCCGACCGGATGAGCCCCCAGCGCGGCGAATTCGCCGGCCAGGTCACGGAAGTGGCAGCTCTCGGTCGTGCAGCCGGAGGTCATGGCGGCCGGATAGAAGAACAGCACCACCGGCCCCTCGGCCAGCAGGTCGCTGAGGCGCCGCGCCGTACCGGTCTCGTCGGGAAGTTCGAAGTCCTCGACCACGTCCCCGACCGCGGGCCCACCGCTCATGCCTTGTCCTTCCCTCGCGCCGCCGGCGCGTTCTCTCCCGCCCCGGGGCGGAACCGTGCCCCGGTTCTCCGGTCCCCCATTGTGGGGTGGGCGTCGGCCCGTGGGACAGGGGCCCCGGCGACCGGCCGTACGGGGCTTTCCACGGGGCCGGCGGCGGTGGCCGCCCCGGTGGGGCGGCGTGCTAGCGTCGCCGCCCATGACGGAGAACGTGTACGTGGGCAACGCCGGCGTGGACGCCCCCGGTGACCGCGGCTGGCTGCTCGGGCACTTCAAGCCGGTCGGCGAGGTACGGCACAGCGAGGACGTGGAGATCAAGTGGGGCGTGCACCCCCGCGGCGACGAGCGCGCGGAGTGGGTGCGGGGTGAGAAGCGGACCGCGCTGCTGGTGCTGATCAGCGGGCGGTTCCGGGTGGAGCTGCCGGGGCGCAGCGTGGTCCTGTCCGAGCAGGGTGACTACGTGGTGTGGGGGCAGGGCGTGGACCACTCCTGGTACGCCGAGGAGGAGTCGGTGGTGCTGACCGTGCGCTGGCCGTCCGTCCCCGGCTACGCCGTCGTCTGAGTCCCTCCCGGGGCCGTGGACACGCCCGGCGGACCCACCTGCGGCTTCGTGCCCGTCTCCGCTCCTGGCCCGGCCTGTCCGGCGGGGAGCACGGCCCCGTCCTCCAGGCGAAGGCGCGCACCGCCCTCGATATCGGCATCACCGCGAGCCCCCGCGGAGTGAACCGTGACCCGCCCGTCCGCGCGCGTGCCCGCTCCGCGCGCCAGCATCGGGACATGAGCGCTGAATCCCGGACCGTCACCTTTCCCAACGGCCGTCACCTGACCTGCGACACCTGTGGCAACGAACAGTTCGAGCAGCATTCCTGGAAGCTGCAGACCACGGGGATGACCTTCATGAACCTCGACTGGGCCAACCGCGACGCGACCTGCTACGTGTGCTCGGTCTGCCGGCGGATCCACTGGTTCCACCTCTGAACCGCCGGCGGATCCGCCGGCCCGCGCGCGCCGGCGCCCGGCATCGGGCGTCCGATGCCGGGCGTCCGCTCAGAACACCGGGATGATGTCGTCCGGGTCGAGGACGTCGACCTGGACGCCGTCGATGTCGAGCTCGGGGATCGCGGGGAACTCGATGCCCCAGCGCTGCACGATGACCCGGATCTTGGCCATCGCCACCCGCCAGTTGTCGGCCTGCTCCTCGTAGGAGAGCACCCCCAGGCCCGCGTCGCGCGCGTGGTCCATCAGGACGCGGTGGTTGGCCAGGAAGTACGGCGGCAGCTCCCAGAAGCCGTCCGGCGGCTCCCACAGGATCATGGACAGGAACACGAACCCCGCCCGGAGCTGCCGGGTGATCAGCGTGCGGGTGTCGTCGGTGAGGCCGGGCCACTCCTTGTCGAGGATGGTCATGCAGATCTGCAGGTGGCGGGACTCGTCACGGCCGATGCGGTGGAACATCTCGCTGAAGACCGGGTGCCTGGTGCCGCTCGCCATGCCGCGGAAGAGGGTGGAGGCCGCCATCTCCCCCATCATGAAGCTGGTGAACAGCACCGGCAGGGTGTACTTGCCGACGGCGCTGTTGTAGCCGGTCCAGTAGCGGCCGCCGTTGTGGTAGAGCCAGCCGATGTTGTTGTGGGCGGCCTTCTCCAGGTCGGTGACCGGGGTCCAGTCGAGCGGGCCGCCCGGCCAGAGCCTGGCGATGGCGCGCTGGCAGCACTCCTCGTGGTTCATCTCGTCGCGGGTGATCGAGAAGAAGCACTTGCGGACCGGGTCCTCCTCGTGCTTCTCGAACGCCTGGATGGTGGCGCGGGCGAAGACCGCCGGGCCGGAGGCGTCGAAGTTGGCCAGCACGGAGAACCAGTACATGATCCCGAGCCGCTGCTCGGTCGTGAAGGCGGCCGGGTCGAGGTCGTCCCAGGGCAGGTCCGCCGGGTTCCAGACCATGCGCTTGGACTTCTCGTAGATGGCCGCCAGCTTCTCGGTCTCGACCCGCCATTCCATCGGGTAGATGTTCGGTTGGGGAACCGCGGGGGCGGGCCAGAACCCGCCCTCGGGAACCGTCAGGTCCGCCATGATGCCACCCCTTCGGCCGCCCGGTTGTGACAGGCACAGCTCACATCCTGCGCCCGGATGTCACAATCTTTCAAGAGCGTGCCCGTTGGGAGGCGGCGACACACGCGAGCACCGCGACGGCCGCCACGACCGTGACCGGCCCGAACCGCTCGCCCATCAGGAGCCAGGCCCACACCAGTGTCAGCAGCGGCTGGGCGAGCTGGGTCTGGCCGGCGCGGGCGATGCCGCCCGCGGCCAGGCCGGCGTACCAGGGGATGAAGCCGAGGAACATGGAGAACAGGCCGACGTAGGCGAACCCCGCGACCGACACCGCGTCCGGCCGCGATTCCGTCGCCAGCGCCAGCGCGACGGTCACCGGGACGGTGAGGGGCGCGGCGACGACGAGGGCGTGGGAGATGACCCGTGAGCCGGGGATCTCGCGGGCGAGCCGGCCGCCCTCGGTGTAGCCGACGGCGGCCGACACGAGCGCGCCGACGAGCAGCAGGTCGGCTCCGGTGACGTGACCGCCGCCCCGGCTGAGGGTGAAGGCGGTGATCGCCGCGGCGCCCAGGGCGCACGTCGCCCAGAACAGCGGCCGGGGCCGCTCCCCGCCGCGTACGGCGGCGCAGGCGGCGGTGGCGGCGGGCAGCAGCCCGATGACCACCGCGGCGTGGGAGGCGCTCGCCCCGGCGTCGAGCGCCAGCCCGCTGAAGAGGGGGAAGCCGATCACGACGCCGGCCACGATGAGCAGGTAGGAGCCGAGCAGGCGGCGAGGTGGCAGCAGGGGCGCCCGGGTGGCGAGGAGGAAGACCAGCGCCGCCGCGGCGGCGATGGCGGCCCGGCCGACGGCCACGAGGTAGGGGTCGAAGCCCCTCATCGCGAACGCCGTGGCCGGGAACGACATGGAGAACGTCAGCACGCCGAGCCCGGCGAGGATGGTGCCGCGCCACGCCGTACCCGGCAGGGCCTCCGGGTGGGGCACCGCTACTCGATTCCGGACAATAGCGCTACTCTTATCCATCATGAATGACGATAGCAGTATCGTCCGATTGGCTGCCAGCATCAGGGAGACCGCGGCCCGGATGCGCCCCGGCGACCGGCTGCCGTCGAGCCGCGAGCTGGTGCGGGCCTACGGCGTGAGCCCGGTGACCGTGTCGCGGGCCCTGGGACGGCTCGCCGCCGAGGGCCGGGTGGTCGTCAGGCCCGGCAGCGGCACCTACGTCGCCCCCGCCGCTCCCCGCCCGGACGACGCGGCGGACCTGTCCTGGCAGACGGTGGCCCTCGGCGACCGGGTGGTGGACGACGCCGGGGTGAGCGGTCTGCTCACCCCGGCGCCGGAGGGCGTCGTCCCGCTCACCGGCGGCTATCTCCCGGAGGCGCTGCGGCCGGAGCGGGCGCTGTCGGCCGCGGTCTCGCGC
Organism: Streptosporangium sandarakinum; assembly: GCF_050942225.1. Taxonomy (NCBI): domain Bacteria; kingdom Bacillati; phylum Actinomycetota; class Actinomycetes; order Streptosporangiales; family Streptosporangiaceae; genus Streptosporangium; species Streptosporangium sandarakinum. The sequence continues at coordinate 2,047,898 of NZ_CP192034.1, read as the reverse complement.
GCGGCGCGCCGTCCCGGCGTCTGGGACACGCCGCCGCTGAACGGCCTGGCCGAGCTGCGCGGGTGGTTCGCCCGGGAGGTCGGCGGCGGCGTCACGGCGGCCGACGTCCTGGTGGCCGCCGGGGGCCAGGCCGCCCTGACCCACGCCTTCCGCGCGCTGGCCGCGCCGGGCACACCCGTCCTCGTCGAGACGCCCACCTACCCGGGCGCGCTCGCCGCCGCGCGGGCGGCCGGGCTGCGGGCCACGGCCGTGCCGGTGGACCGCGACGGGGTGCGGCCGGAGCTGCTCGCGGAGGCGTTCGCGGTGACGGGCGCCCGGATCTTCTACTGCCAGCCCACCCTGCACAATCCCACCGGCGCGACGCTGCCCCTGGACCGGCGGCGCCAGGTGCTCGCGGTGGCGCGGGCCGCCGGGGCGTTCGTCGTCGAGGACGACTACGCCAGATACCTGACGGCCTCTCCCGCCCCGCCCCCGCTGGTCGCGCTGGACTCCCACGGCACCGTCGTGCACGTCAACTCGTTGACCAAGCCGCTGTCTGCGGGCATGCGGGTCGCCGGGGTCGTCGCCCGCGGGCCCGCCGCGCGGAGGCTGCGGGCGAGCCAGGTCGTGGAGTCGTTCTTCGTGCCCAGGCTGCTCCAGGAGACGGCGCTGGAGCTCGTCGGCTCCCCCGCCTGGCCCCGCCATCTGGCGGCGCTGGGCGCCGAGCTGGCGGCCCGCAGGACCGCGCTGGTCACGGAGCTCACCGCCCGCCTGCCGGCCGCCGGGATCCACCTCGTGCCCGCGGGCGGGCTCCACCTGTGGTTACGGCTGCCGTCCGGCACCGACGAGGACGCGGCGGTGGAGGCGGCCCGGCGGGCGGGCGTCACGGTCAGTCCCGGCCGCATCTACCACCCGGCCGAGCCTCCCGGGCCCCGCATCCGGGTGACCCACTCGGCCGCCGCCCACGTGGCGGAGCTGACCGAGGGGGTGCGGCGGCTGGCGGCCGCGCTGGAGGAGACCCGCTGACGGACCGTACGGCGGCACCTTTCCGTCCTGCGGAAACACCACCGAACCGGCCACGATGGAGTCGCACGGAACACAACCCTCTAATGCCATACAGTGGTTGCGAAGAGGTGATCGCCCCGATGAACGATCCTGCGGCCCTGGTCTGCGACTTCGTGAACACCTATGACGTCGAGAGCGGCACCGACGCGGTCCCGTCCCCCGCCGCGCTGGCCGCCTGGCTCACCGGGCGCGGACTGGCCGCGCCGTCCGACACGGCCACCGGTGACGACCTCGCCCTGGCCGTCGCCCTGCGGGAGACCCTGCGCGAGGCGCTCCGCCGCAACCACGACGCCCGCGCCGCCGATGCCCCCGACGGCCCCGGCGGCTCCAGCAGTTCCGGCGGTCCCGACGGGCCGGTGGGCGACGGCGCGGCCACCGGCGGGCGGCCCGGCCCCCCGTCGCGGGTGTTCGCCGGACTCCCGCTGCGGGTGACCCTGACGGCCGGCGGACCGGCCCTGGAGCCGGTCGCGGAGGGGGTGCCCGCGGGTCTGGCGCGGATCGCGGCGGCGGTGATGGCCGCGCACGCCGCCGGGATGTGGCCCAGACTGAAGGTGTGCACCGAGAGCACCTGCCAGTGGGCCTTCGTCGACTCCTCGAAGAACCGCTCGCGGTCCTGGTGTTCCATGAGGGTGTGCGGCAACCGCACAAAGACCCGGGCATATCGGGCACGACGCCAGGCGGAGACCGGATCGCGTCATCTACGAGCCGGATTCCCCGATACGGTGTAGGGGCCTGTCTCACGGATCACCGTGCCTGATGCCCGCTCGCGTGGCCGGAGAACCGCGAGGCAGCGCGTCCTGAGGCGACGGCACGGCAGCAAAGGAGCGGGCCGAGATGGCAGACGTAGGCGTGCGGGTGGCTCGGCACGATGATGTCGCCGCGGTGACGAGCACCCAGATTCGCGCCTGGAAATACGGCTACCGGGACTTCCTTCCCGAGGGGCCGCTCGAGCAGATGACCAATGCGGCGGCCGAGGCGATGTGGCGGCGCCAGTGGGACGAGGCGATCGTCAGCCCGCCGTCCTCCCGCCACCGGGTGCTGGTGGCGGTCGAGCAGGTCGTCCTCGACACCGACGCGTTCCCCGCGCTCGGTCCCGGCGGGATCGAGGCGGCCGCGGCGATGCGGGGCGCCGAGCGCGTGGTGGGCCTGGCCTCCCACGCCCCGGCCGAGGACCCCGACCTGAACCCGGACACCACGGCGGAGATGCTCAGCTTCCTGGTGGATCCCGACTACGTCCGGCGGGGGCACGGCAGCCGCCTGCTCAACGCGACGGTCGACTACCTCCGTGACGACGGCTACCACACCATCGTGACGTGGGCCTTCGCCGACAACCACCGGGCCCTCGGGTTCCTGGAATCGGCGGGGTGGGGTGAGGACGGCGCCGAGCGGGTCCTTAACATGGGGCGGCCGGTGCGGATGGTCCGCCTGGCCACCGACATCAGCTGAACGCCGGCGCGCGCCGGCCCGGGACCGCGAGGCGTCCGGGGCGGCCGCGAACCGGTGACAACGCCCGAGAGGAACCCCGCAGCCCATGGCCACCCCGAGCCAGTGGATCGCCGGAGCACGTCCGCGTACCCTTCCCGCCGCCGTCGTCCCCGTCGCCGTCGGCACCGGCGTCGCGATCGGGGACGACGGGGCGGTGTGGTGGCGCGCCCTGCTCGCCCTGTTCGTGGCGCTCGCCCTGCAGATCGGGGTGAACTACTCCAACGACTACAGCGACGGCGTGCGCGGCACCGACGACCAGCGGGTCGGGCCGATGCGCCTGGTCGGCTCGGGGGTGGCGGCCCCCCGCCAGGTCCTCGCCGCGGCCCTGGGCTGCTTCGCCGCCGCCGCGGTGGCGGGGCTGGCGCTGGTCCTGGTCACCCGGGCGTGGTGGCTGCTGGCGGTGGGCGCGCTGGCGATCGCGGCGGCCTGGTTCTACACCGGCGGCTCCCGGCCCTACGGCTACCGCGCGCTCGGCGAGCTGTCGGTGTTCGTGTTCTTCGGCCTGGTGGCGACGGCGGGCACGACGTTCGTCCAGCTCGAACGGCTCTCCTGGACCGCCCTGGCGGCCTCCGTGCCGGTCGGCCTGCTGGCCTGCGCGATGCTGGTGATCAACAACCTGCGCGACATCACCACCGACGGCCCGGCGGGCAAGCGCACCATGGCCGTGGTGCTGGGCGACAGCCGCACCCGCGTCCTCTACACCCTCTGCCTGGTCCTGCCGCTGGCCGTCGCGCTCGTCATGGCGGTGTGGCGGCCGTTCGCGGCGCTGGCCATCCTGTCCGCGCCGCTGGCGATCGCCCCGGTGCTGTTCGTCGGGCGCGGCATCACCGGCCCGGCCCTGATCGCCACGCTCCAGCAGACGGGCCGCTTCCAGCTCGCCTTCGGCCTGCTGTTCACCGTCGGCCTCGCCCTCTGACCTTCGGTACGGCCCGGCCGGCGGCCCCGGCGCCCGGCCGCCGGGCACCGCGCCCCGATGTCACATCGGGGCGCGCCCTCTCGTCCTTCCCGTGAAAGCACGGAAGAAGGAGGGGGAAACATGTCCCGCATCGTGATCGTCGGCGGGGGGTTCGCGGGGGTCTGGAGTGCCGTCGCGGCGGCCCGCACGCGTGGGGATGGGAAGAGCCCGCGCATCACGCTCGTCGCCCCGGACGACGACCTCGTGCTACGTCCCCGGCTGCACCGGCTCGACCCGGACGCCGCCCGCGTGCCGCTGAAGCGGATCCTGGCGCCGGTGGGCGTGGAGCACCTGCGCGCGAAGGTGACGGATATCGACACCTCGGGGCACCGCGTCACCGCGGACGGCCACGAGATCGGCTACGACCGCCTGGTGCTGGCCTCCGGCAGCCGCCTGGTGCGCCCCGGCCTGCCGGGCGCCGAGCACCTGTTCGACGTCGACACCGCCGAGGGCACGGCCCGGCTCGCAAGCCGCCTGCGGGGGCTGGACGATTTCACGGCCGTGGTCGTCGGGGCCGGATTTACCGGCCTGGAGGTCGCCACCGAGCTCGCCGCCCGCGGGAACGTGGTGCTGGTGGAGCGCGCGGACGTCGTCGGTCCCGACCTCGGGCCCGGACCGCGTCCGGTGATCGAGGCGGCCCTGGCCGACCTGGGGATCCGGACCCTGCTCGGCACGACCGTCGGCGCCGTGGACGCCGGGGGCGTGACCCTCGCCGAGGGCACCCGGATCGCGGCCGACGCGGTCGTCTGGACGGGAGGCGTGCAGGCCGGCCCGCTCACCGCGCTGGTCCCCGGCGAGCGGGACCACCTGGGCCGCCTCGCGGTGGACCGGCATCTGCGGGTCCGCGGGGAGGCCAGCGGTGACGTCTTCGCCGCCGGGGACGTCGCCGCCGCCCTCGCCGAACCCGGCCACCATGTCCTGCAGTGCTGCCAGCACGCCGTGCCGATGGGGAAGGTGGCGGGCCGCAACGCCGCCGCCGACCTGCTCGGGCTGCCGCCGGAGGACTTCGCGCCCGACCCGTACGTCACCTGCCTGGACCTGGGGGCCGCCGGGGCGGTGACCACCGCGGGCTGGGACCGCACGGTCCGGCTGACCGGGGCGGCGGCCAAGGAACGGAAGGAGCTGATCCTGAGGATGATCCGGCCGCCGCTCGACGACGCCGGGGAGATCTTCCGCGCGGCCTCCCGTCAGGGCGTGGGCGTCCCTCGCTGATCCCCGTGCCCCGCCGTACGGCCCGGGAGCCGGATACGGCGGTGGGCGGGACCGGCGCGACACACCCGGGACGGCGGTGTGGCCGCGCCCGGGACGGCGGCGCGACCGCGGCCCGGGTGCGGCCGCGACCGCACGTCGAGACGGACCACGGGAACCGGCCCGGTCGGCGAGGCGGGGCTCAGCCGGACAGCGGGCGGCGCATCACCACGCGGGGCGCGAGCTCGATGCCCAGCTCGCGTTCATGCGCCACCAGCGCGGCCATCTCCGGCCCCCACTCGGCGGGATCCAGGACGGCGAAGCCCCGCCGGGCGTACCAGGGCGCGTTCCACGGCACGTCCCGGAACGTCGTCAGCGTCACGGCCGCCGCGCCGGTCGAGGCCGCGTGGTCGCAGACCGCCTCCAGCAGCCGTCCCCCGATGCCGCGCCGCCCATGATCGGGGTGGACGGCGAGCTGGTCGAGGTGGACGTCACCGTCCACCCGGCCGATCATGGCGAAGCCGACCGGCGGCGTGCCGGCCACCAGGACCCGCGACGGGTCGCCGACCTCCTCGATCATCGTGGTGCCCGGCGGGAAGGTGATGCCCACCGCGGCGAACACCCCGTCCGCGGCGGTCTCCACCGCGGCCAGCCCGGCCAGTTCCCCCGCCTCGGCCCAGCGCACCCCGGCCGGATCCGGGCGTCGATCTCCTGTCACGGAACCGGAGGATACCGGGGACGCGTGCCTCCTCGCCGGGTGACCGGACCGTTGGGAAAGCCCGCGGCAGCCGGGCGCCCGGGATCTCGGGACACCGGGGGATCCGGCGGAGGTCCGGAGTTCGGCGCCCGCGCCCCGGACGACGCGACAGAACGTCTCCACGCCCCGGACGACACGAGAGGACACCTCCACGCCCCGGATGACGCGAGAGGACACCTCAGCGCCCGGGCGGCACGAAGGACGGCATCGGACGGCTCGCCGGGCCCGTCAGATGCCGCTGGACGGGCCCAGGACGGCCGCTCAGAGGTCGAGCAGGTGCTCCAGGCCCACGGTCAGCCCCGGCGTCTCCCGCACCCGGCGCACGCCCAGCAGGACGCCGGGAGTGAACGACGAGCGGTTCATGGTGTCGTGGCGGAGGGTGAGGGTCTCGCCGTCCCCGCCCAGCAGCACCTCCTGGTGGGCGATCAACCCGGCCAGCCGTACGGCGTGGACGTGGACCCCGTCAACCTCGGCGCCGCGCGCGCCGTCCAGCTCGGCGCTGGTGGCGTCGGGCATCGGCCCGGTCCCGGCCTTGCGCCGCGCCTCGGCGACCAGCTCGGCCGTACGGCGGGCGGTGCCGGAGGGCGCGTCGGCCTTGTTCGGGTGGTGCAGCTCGATGATCTCGACGGAGTCGAAGTAGCGGGCGGCCTGCTGGGCGAAGCGCATCATCAGCACGGCCGCGATGCCGAAGTTGGGGGCGATCAGCGCGTTGACGCCGGGGTTGGCGTCGAGCCAGCCGCGCACGGTGGCCAGGCGGCCGGCGTCGAAGCCGGTGGTGCCGACCACCGGGTGAACGCCGTGGGCGATGCACCATTCGAGGTTGCCCATGACGACGTCGGGGTGGGTGAAGTCCACCACCACATCGCAGCCGGTGAGCCCCTCGATCGGGTCGCCCTTGTCGAGGGGAGCGACCAGCTCCAGGTCACCGGCGGCCTCGACGGCCTTGCAAACTTCCCTGCCGACGCGTCCGCGCGCGCCCAGAACTCCAACCCTGATCACGGCCACCAGGCTATACCGTCGGCCGTCCCGTCCCTCGCGAGCGCCGCCCCGCGCGGCGGGGTCCGCGGCGGGGCGGCGCCACGGGGAACGGCCCGGACGCGGAACGGACGCGGAACGGCCCGGTCGCGGCGCTGCCGAGACGCAGCGCGTGTCGGACGGGGAACGGCCCGGACGCGGAACGGCCCCGGCGCTCGGGAGCGCCGGGGCCGTCCGTCGGCCGTGAGACCGCCGGCCCTGGGAGGGCCGCCGGTCAGCCGGTCAGGGCCGCGCTGAAGTCCTTGCCCTCGTAGGGGCCGATGACCGCGAGGGTCATCGGGCGGCTGAGGACGTCACGGGCGACGGCGGTGATCTCCTCGGGGGTGACCGCGTCGATCCGGGCGAGGATCTCGTCCACCGACAGGTGCTCGTCGAAGACCAGCTCGCCCTTGCCGATCCTGGACATCCGGGAGCCGGTGTCCTCCAGGCCCAGCACCAGGCCGCCGCGCATCTGCCCCTTGCCCCGGACGATCTCCTCCTCGGAGATGCCCTCGGCGGTGACCCGCAGGAGCTCCTCGCGGCAGATCTTCAGCACCTCGTCGATCTTCGACGGCAGGCAACCGACGTAGACGCCGAACTGGCCGGTGTCGGCGTAGGAGGAGGTGTAGGAGTACGCCGAGTAGGCGAGCCCCCGCTTCTCCCGGATCTCCTGGAACAGCCGCGAGGACATGCCGCCGCCGAGCGCCGCGTTCAGCACGCCGAGCGCGAAGCGGCGGTCGTCGGTGCGGACCAGGCCGGTCGTGCCGAGGACCAGGTTGGCCTGCTCGGTCGGCCGGTGCAGCACCCGGACGCCGGAGCGCGACTCGACGCCGGGCCCCGAGACGCGCGGGGGAACCGGCGCGGCGTCCCCGCCGAGGGCTCCGGCCCGCTCGTAGGCGGCGGCGACCAGCTCCACGACCCGCTCGTGGGTGACGTTGCCCGCCACCGCCACGACGGTGTGCGTGGGCAGGTAGTGCCGCCGGTAGTACTCGGCGATCCGGTCGCGGTCGATGGCGTTGATCGACTCGATCGTGCCGAGGATCGGCCGGCCGACGGGCGTGTCACCGTACAGCTCCGCGGAGAACTGCTCGTGCACCACGTCCGACGGGTCGTCGTCGTGCATGGCGATCTCTTCGAGGATCACGCCGCGTTCCGCCTCGACGTCCTCGGGAGTGATGGCCGAGGAGGTCACCACGTCGGAGAGGACGTCGATCGCCACCTGGAGGTCCTCGTCGAGGACCCGCGCGTAGTAGCAGGTGTACTCCTTGGCGGTGAAGGCGTTGATCTCACCGCCGATGCCCTCGATCGCCGCGGAGATCTCCAGCGCGTCCCGCGTGGGGGTGCCCTTGAACAGCAGGTGCTCAAGGAAGTGGGAGGCCCCCATGTGCTCGGGGGCCTCGTCCCTCGATCCGATGCCGACCCACATGCCGACCGCGACGGAACGCACGGTCGGCATGGACTCGGTCACCACCCGGAGCCCACCGGGGAGGACGGTGCGCCGCACCACCCCGGCGCCGTCCTTGCCGGGGTGCAGAGTGGTCGTGATCACGAGTTGCGGTCTTCCCCCCCGCGGCTGCCGCCGCCGCTGCGGGTACGGGTGCGGGTGCGGCGCGGCCGCTCCTCACCCGACGCGGCCGCCGGGGCGGCGGACGCGACGGGAGCGTCGTCACCCGACTCCGGGGTGCCGGCCTCGCCCTTGGCCTCCGCCTCCCGCTCGACGACCTCGACCGGGACCAGGGACAGCTTGCCGCGCGAGTCGATCTCGGCGATCTCCACCTGGACCTTCTCGCCGACGTTCATGACGTCCTCGACGTTCTCGATGCGCTTGCCGCCGTGCAGCTTGCGGATCTGGGAGACGTGCAGCAGGCCGTCCTTGCCCGGCATGAGGGAGATGAAGGCGCCGAAGGCCGCGATCTTGACGACCGTGCCCAGGTAGCGCTCCCCGACCTCCGGCATGTGCGGGTTGGCGATGGCGTTGATCGCCGACCGGGCCGCCTCGGCGGACGGGCCGTCGGTGGCGCCGATGTAGATCGTTCCGTCGTCCTCGATCGTGATCTCGGCGCCGGTGTCGTCCTGGATCTGGTTGATCATCTTGCCCTTCGGGCCGATGACCTCGCCGATCTTGTCGACCGGGACCTTGATCGTGATGATGCGCGGCGCGGTGGCGTTCATCTCCGCCGGAGAGTCGATGGCCTCCTGCATCACGTCGATGATGGCCAGCCGCGCGCCCTTGGCCTGCTTCAGCGCGGCGCCCAGGACCGAGGCGGGGATGCCGTCGAGCTTGGTGTCGAGCTGCAGCGCGGTGATGACGTCCTTGGTGCCGGCGACCTTGAAGTCCATGTCGCCCATGGCGTCCTCGGCCCCGAGGATGTCGGTCAGCGTGACGTACTGGTCGCCCTCGTTGATCAGGCCCATCGCGATGCCCGCGACGATGCCCTTGAGCGGGACGCCCGCGTCGAGCAGCGCCATCGTCGAGGCGCAGACCGAGCCCATGGAGGTCGAGCCGTTGGAGCCGAGCGCCTCGGAGACCTGGCGGATCGCGTAGGGGAACTCCTCGCGGGCCGGCAGGACCGGGATGAGCGCCCGCTCGGCGAGCGCGCCGTGGCCGATCTCGCGGCGCTTGGGCGAGCCCACGCGGCCGGTCTCACCGGTGGAGTAGGGCGGGAAGTTGTAGTTGTGCATGTAGCGCTTGGTGCGCTCGGGGTTGAGCGTGTCGATCATCTGCTCCATGCGGAGCATGTTCAGCGTCGTGATGCCCAGGATCTGGGTCTCGCCGCGCTCGAACAGGGCCGAGCCGTGCACCCGGGGCACGACGTGGACCTCGGCGTTGAGCTGGCGGATGTCCTTGACCCCGCGGCCGTCGATGCGGACGCCCTCGCTGATGACCCGCTCGCGCATGAGCTTCTTGGTCACCGTGCGGAAGGCCGCGGAGATCTCCTTCTCGCGGCCCTCGAAGTCGGCGCCCAGCTTCTCCAGCGCCAGGGCCTTGACGCGGTCGAGCTCGGCCTCGCGCTCCTGCTTGCCGGCGATGGTCAGCGCCGCGGCGAGTTCGCTGCGGATCGCGGTGCCCACCGCCTCCAGGACGTCGTCCTGGTAGTCGAGGAACAGCGGGTACTCGGCGGTCTCCTTCGCGGCGACCTTGGCGATCCTGGCCTGCGCGTCGCACAGCACCTTGATGAACGGCTTGGCCGCCTCAAGGCCCTGCGCCACGGTCTCCTCGGTCGGCGCGACGGCGCCCTCGGCGACGAGCTTGAGCGTGTCGCGGGTGGACTCGGCCTCGACCATCATGATCGCAACGTCGCCGTCGTCCAGGACGCGGCCGGCGACCACCATGTCGAAGGTGGCGCGCTCCAGCTCCGGGTGCGTCGGGAACGCGACCCACTGGCCGTCGATCAGCGCGACGCGGACGCCGCCGATCGGGCCGGAGAAGGGCAGCCCGGCGAGCTGGGTGGACAGGGACGCGGCGTTGATCGCGACCACGTCGTACAGGTGGTCGGGGTGCAGCGCCAGGACGGTCGCCACGACCTGGATCTCGTTGCGCAGGCCCTTGACGAACGACGGGCGCAGCGGCCGGTCGATCAGGCGGCAGGTGAGGATGGCGTCCTCGGAGGGACGGCCCTCACGGCGGAAGAAGGAGCCGGGGATGCGGCCCGCGGCGTACATCCGCTCCTCGACGTCGACCGTCAGTGGGAAGAAGTCGAGGTTCTCCTTGGGATGCTTGGAGGCGGTGGTGGCCGAAAGGACCATCGTCTCGTCGTCGAGGTAGACGACGGCGGAGCCCGCCGCCTGGCGCGCCAGCCGCCCGGTCTCGAACCGGACGGTACGCGTGCCGAATGAGCCGTTGTCGATGACGGCTTCGCTGTTGTGGACACCCTCCACGGGGGACCTCCTTGTGGGATCGGTCACCCGCGCCCGGTCAGGCACGCGTGTCGCGCCTGATCGCTTTCGTGCCGGCCTCCCCGTAGGTGCAGCGCCGGTCTTCGATCGAAGCGCCCGGTTCCGTACGGCTCTCGCCGCGATGACCGGGGGCCACTACCGAGGACCGGCCCTCCCACGCCGTGGGGCGCGCTTGCTGGCGGACGCGGGGCAGTTGTCTCGGCTGTTCAGTTTTGCGCACCGGGCCGGTGTCCCCGTGGCGCGACGCGCCGGACACCGCCCGATGAAGTCGGGGAGCGGCGCGTACGCCGCTCCCCGATCATTCTATCGCCGCAGGCCGAGCCGCTCGATGAGCGAGCGGTAACGCTCGATGTCCTTGCTGGCGAGGTACTTGAGCAGACGGCGACGACGACCGACGAGCAGCAGCAGGCCGCGGCGGCTGTGGTGGTCGTGCTTGTGCACCTTCAGGTGCTCGGTGAGCTCGCTGATGCGCTTGCTGAGCAGCGCGATCTGCACCTCGGGGGAACCGGTGTCGGTCTCGCCCTTGGCGTACTCACCGATGATCTGCTTCTTTGCTGCGGTGTCGAGCGACACGTCTCTCCTTGAACCTCTACGGGCACGCGGGATCTCAGATGCCCGAACGACCATGCGTGCCTACAGTCGCCGTGGCGGTGTCAGCACCGGCGTCGCGACCTCGTCGACATCGCCGGTTACAGAACTGACATGCCAGATTACCACCCGGCTCCAAGGTCTCGCACATCCGGCGCCGGGCGCCCCCGGGGCGCCCGGCGTCATGCCCGCTGATACCCCTCGCGGCCCGTTCCATACCCGCCGGCGGGAACCGGGTCCCCGGGACGGCTCAGAAGGAGTCGGGAGGGGTCCAGACGGCGGTGAGGCGGCGGGCCTCGTCGACGTCGGCCCGCATCTGGCCGATGAGCGCCTCGACCGAGTCGAACCTGAGGTTGTCGCGGAGCCGCGGCCCGAAGTCGACGGCCACGTGGGCGCCGTACAGCTCCAGGTCGTCACGGTCGAGCGCGTACGCCTCGACGGTGCGGGGAACGCCCTCGAAGGTCGGGTTGGTGCCCACGGAGATCGCGGCGGGCCAGCGCTCGCCGTCGTAGGCGACGGGGAGGTTGCCGTTCGGGACGCACTGCAGCCAGCCGGCGTAGACGCCGTCGGCGGGGATCGCGGTGAAGGCGGGCGACTCGACATTGGCGGTGGGGAAGCCGAGCTGCCGGCCCCGCTGGTAGCCCCGGACCACCACGCCCTCGACCCGGTGGGGGCGGCCGAGCGCCACCGCGACGGCCTCGGTGTCGCCGGCGGCCAGCCGGTCCCGGATGAGGGTGGAGGAGATGATCCCCCCGTTGCTCACCAGCGGAACGGCCTCGGCCACGAAGTCGTACTTCTCGCCGAGCGTCTGCAGCGTCTCGATGTCGCCGGCGGCCTTGTGGCCGAACCGGAAGTTCTCACCGACCACGACGCCGCCGGCGTGCAGCCGGTCGACCAGGATGGTCTGCACGAACTCGTCCGGGCTCATCCGGGAGAACTCCAGCGTGAACGGCAGCACGCAGACCGCGTCCACGCCGAGCGCGGCCAGCAGCTCGGTGCGGTGCCGGGGCGTCGTCAGCCTCAGCGGGTGCGTGCCCGGCCGCACCACCTCCTCCGGATGGGGGTCGAAGGTGACCACGACCGAGGACATGCCGAGCTCGCGGGCCATCTCCACGGCGCGGGTCACCATCTTCTGGTGACCGCGGTGAACCCCGTCGAAGACGCCGATCGTGATGACGGACCTGCCCCAGTCCCCGGGCACGTCTTCCAATCCGTGCCAGCCTCGCACCGCAGCCTCTTCCCTCGTACCGGATCGACTTCCTAAAGCCTGCCACGTCCCGGGGGCTTTCCCGCAACCGGGGAGGCCGCCGGAGATGACAGGCCACCTTACCTCGGACGTGGGAGCCGCCCTCCCGGGCACCGCCCCCGGGGCACGAAGACGCACCATATCCGGGGTACGGAGACGCACCGTGCCCCGGGCACGGAGACGCGCCGCGTTCAGGGCACGAAGACCGCCAGCGACCTGGTGAACCGGCCGCGCTCCTCGACCAGCGCCAGGAGCGTGCCGTCCGGGCCGAACACCCCGATCGGTCCCTCACCGGCCCCCAGGGCGGGCAGCCGCCCGCCGTGCCCGACGACGGCCGCCTCCTCGGCGGTCACGTCCCGCCGAGGGAAGGCCGCGGCCACCGCCTCGGCCATCGGCGTGATCACGCAGTCCACGGCGAGCTGCTCGATGGTCCGGGCCGCCGCCAGGTCGTAGGGGCCCACCCGGGTGCGGCGCAGGAACGTCAGGTGCCCTCCGGTGCCCAGCGCGGCGCCCAGGTCGCGGGCCAGGGCCCGGATGTAGGTGCCGCTGGAGCAGGTCACCGAGGCGTCGACGTCGACGACGTCGCCCTCGCGGCGGACGGCGGTGACCTCGAAGGCCGACACGGTGACCGGCCGCCCCCGCAGTTCGACCTCCTCCCCCGCCCGGACCCGCTTGTAGGCCCGCTCGCCGTTCACCTTGATGGCGCTGACCTGCGGCGGGACCTGTGTGATCCGGCCGGTCAGCGCGGCGACGCCCTTGGCGATCCCCTCGTCGGAGACGTGCGCGGCGGACGCGGTGGCGGTGACCTCGCCCTCGGCGTCGTCGGTGTTGGTGGACACCCCGAGCCGGATCGTGGCGTCGTAGCCCTTCTCGGTGAGCGCGAGGTGCCCCAGCAGCCGGGTCGCCTTCTCCACGCCGACCACCAGCACCCCGGTGGCCATCGGGTCCAGCGTGCCGGCGTGTCCCACCCGGCGGGTGCCGGCGATGCCGCGGAGCTTGCCGACGACGTCGTGGGAGGTCCATCCGGCGGGCTTGTCCACCACGATCAGCCCGCTCGGCGGCGGGGTGCGCTTGGCGCGAGCCGTACTCATGTCGGGGTCGTCCTTCTGCGAGAGCCTCTGCGGGAGCTTCGGCGGGGTTCTTCCGGGCGCGGATTCTTCCGGGCGCGGGCGGTCCGGGTCGGGTTCTCCGGTGCGGATTCTCGGCGCGGTCCCTCCGGGCGCGGGGTTCCTCAGGCGGCGCGGCGCAGCAGCGCGCGGAAGGCGGCCATCGTCTGCTCGACGGGCTGGTGGGAGGTGAAACCCGCCGCCTTGGCGTGCCCGCCGCCGCCCAGCGTGGCGCAGACGCGGGAGAGGTCGATCCCGCCCTTGGAGCGGGTGGAGACCTGCCAGGCCCCCCCGTCGTCCTCCTTGAGGATCACCGCCACGTCCGCGTCGTCGGTGCGGCGGACCACGTCGATGATGCCCTCCACCTCGTGGTACGGCAGGCCGTAGGCCGCCCGGTCGTCGCGGGTGACGTACGTCCAGACCAGCCCCAGGCCGTCGCCCGTCTCCGGTTCCAGGACCACCCGCTCCAGGGCGAGGCCGAGCACCCGGAGGTAGCCGAACGGGGAGCGGTCCCACAGTTCCCGGGCGATCTCCTCGGGGTTCAGGCCGGTGGCGATGAGCCGCCCGGCCATGGCGTGCACCTCGGAGGTGGTCGAGGAGTGCCGGAACGACCCGGTGTCGGTGACCAGCCCGGCGTACAGGCAGGTCGCGATGTCGCGGTCGACCGGCAGGCCGAGCCGCCGGATCAGCTCCTCGGCGAGCACCGCGGTGGCCGCGGCGCCGGGGTCGACCAGGTTGAGCGTGCCGAAGCCGAGGTGGGACGGGTGGTGGTCGACCACCACCAGCTCGCGCGCCTTGCCCGCGACGCGGGCCAGCTCGCCCAGCCGGTCGGCGGTGGGCGCGTCGAAGGAGATCATCAGCTCGGGCGCGGCGGGGTAGTCGTCGGGATCGACGAGGAGCTCCTGCCCCGGCAGGAAACGCAGCAGCCGGGGCACCGTGAAGCCGCGTTCCCCGAAGGATGCCACGACCCGCTTGCCCACCGCCCGCAGCGCCAGCCCGACGGCCAGGGTCGAGCCGAGCGCGTCGCCGTCCGGGGAGATGTGGCAGGCCAGCGCGACCTCCTCGGCGGAGGAGATCAGCTCGACGGCCCGGTCCCAGTCACGGCCGGGAACCGGGCCCTCGTCACGCGGCTGCGGCGTCACGTCGCCGAGCGTCCCGCGCGCTCGGACGGCTCGCCCTCGGCCTCCTCGGCCTCCTCGGAGCCGTCCCTGTCCTCGGGCCTGCGGTAGGGGTCGGCCTCACCGGCGTGCCGCGCGGTCTCCGCCCGCTTGGCGATCTCGGCGTCCCTGGCCCTCGCCTCGGCGAACAGGTCGTCGAGGTGCCGGGCGTTGTCGGGGAGGGGGTCGTGGGTGAACAGCAGCGTCGGCGTGTGCCGCAGGCCGGTCTGGCGGCCCACCTCCGAGCGGATGAGCCCCTTGGCGCTCTCCAGCGCCGCCGCCGAGTCGGCCCGCTCGGCCTCGGAGCCGAACACGGTGTAGAACACCGTCGCCTCACTCAGGTCGTTGGTGACCCGCGTGTCGGTCACCGTCACGAAACCGAGCCGAGGGTCCTTGATCCGGCGCTCCAGCATCTCGGCGACGATCTGCTGGATCCGGTCGGCGATCTTACGTGCGCGTCCTGCGTCCATGTTCGCTCTCCCCCCTTCTCACAGTACGGCCGGACGCAAACGGGGGGCGGCCGGCCGTCTGCGGCTAGTCCTCGTTGTCGTTGTAGAGCCGCTGCCTGGCCGACAGCAGCTCGATCTCCGGGTGGAACGCGACCAGGCGCTCGCAGTCGTCCATGACCGCGCCGCAGTTCGCGGCGGTCGCCGAGACGACCGCGATTCCGATCTCCGTACGGCGGTGCAGGTCCAGATGGCCGGTCTCGGCGACGGCCACACCCGGGAACCGTCGCTGCACCTCGGCGATGATGGGTCGCACCACGGAGCGCTTCTGCTTCAGCGAGCGGACGTCGCCGAGCAGGATGTCCAGTGTGAGGGCACCTACATACATGTCGGATCACGCCACGAGTGTCATCGTGCCGCCGGCGGGCGCGGCACCGCCCGCCGGCCGGTGGCCCCCGCCCACGAGGTGGGCGAGGGCCTTCCAG
Organism: Streptosporangium sandarakinum; assembly: GCF_050942225.1. Classification (NCBI taxonomy): domain Bacteria; kingdom Bacillati; phylum Actinomycetota; class Actinomycetes; order Streptosporangiales; family Streptosporangiaceae; genus Streptosporangium; species Streptosporangium sandarakinum. Next base: position 2,032,530 of record NZ_CP192034.1, on the reverse strand, counting down.
CCGGCGGGCGGCCCGTCACCGGACCGGGACATCAGACGCGCGGCTTCTCCCGCATCTCGAACGTCTCGATGACGTCGTCGATCTTGATGTCGCTGTAGCCGACACCGATACCGCACTCGAAGCCCTCGCGGACCTCGGTCGCGTCGTCCTTGAACCGGCGCAGCGAGGAGACCGTGAGGTTGTCGGAGATGACGACCCCGTTGCGGATGAGCCTCGCCTTGCTGTTGCGGACGATCGTGCCCGAACGGACCAGCGCACCGGCGATGTTGCCGATCTTCGGCACCTTGAAGACCTCGCGGACTTCGGCGGTGCCCATCTGGACCTCTTCGAACTCGGGCTTGAGCATGCCCTTGAGGGCCGCCTCGATCTCCTCGATCGCCTGGTAGATGACCGAGTAGTAGCGGATGTCGACGCCCTCGCGCTCGGCCAGGTCGCGCGCCCGGACCTCCGGACGCACGTTGAAGCCGATGATGACGGCGTTGTCGTCGGCGACGGCCAGGTTGACGTCGTACTCGGTGATGGCGCCGACGGCGCGGTGGAGCACCCGCAGGCGCACCTCGTCACCGACGTCGATCTTGAGCAGGGCGTCCTCGAGGGCCTCGACCGAACCGGAGACGTCACCCTTGATGATGAGCTTGAGCTCGTCGACCTGGCCCTTCTCCATCTCGCTGAAGAGCTCTTCGAGGGTGCGGCGACGGCCGGACCTGGCCATGTCCGCGGTGCGCTTGCGCGCCGCCCGCTGCTGGGCGATCTGACGCGCCATGCGGTCGTCGGTGACGACGATGAAGTTGTCACCGGCGCCCGGCACCGCGGTCAGACCGAGGACCTGGACCGGACGCGACGGGCCGGCCTCGTCGATCGACACGCCGTTGTCGTCCAGCATCGCCCGGACGCGGCCGAAGGCCTCGCCACAGACGATCGAGTCGCCGACGCGGAGCGTGCCGCGCTGCACCAGCACGGTCGCGACCGGGCCGCGGCCCCTGTCGAGGTGCGCCTCGATGGCGACGCCCTGGGCGTCCATCGCGTCGTTGGCCCGCAGGTCCAGCTCGGCGTCCGCGGTGAGCAGGATGGCCTCGAGCAGGTCGTCGATGCCGGTCCCGTTCTTGGCGGAGATGTCGACGAACAGCGTGCTGCCGCCGTACTCCTCGGCCACCAGGCCGTACTCGGTGAGCTGGGCACGGACCTTGTTGGGGTCGGCGCCCTCCTTGTCGACCTTGTTGACCGCGACCACGACCGGAACCTCGGCCGCCTGGGCGTGGTTCAGCGCCTCGATGGTCTGCGGCTTCACACCGTCGTCGGCCGCGACCACCAGGACGGCGATGTCGGTGACCTTGGCACCGCGGGCACGCATGGCGGTGAACGCCTCGTGACCCGGGGTGTCGATGAAGGTGATCTTCCGGTCTTCGCCCTCGTGCTCGGCGGCGATCTGGTAGGCGCCGATGTGCTGGGTGATGCCACCGGCCTCCCGCGCGACCTCGTTGGTGTGCCGGATCGCGTCGAGCAGCTTGGTCTTACCGTGGTCGACGTGACCCATGACGGTCACCACCGGCGGACGCGCGACCAGGTCGCCCTCGTCGCCCTCGTCCTCGCCGAACTCGATGTCGAAGGACTCGAGGAGCTCGCGGTCCTCCTCCTCCGGGCTGACCACGAGCAGGTTGTAGTCCAGCTCGGCGGCCAGGAGCTGCAGCGTCTCCTCGTTGACCGACTGCGTGGCGGTCACCATCTCGCCCAGGTGCAGCATGATCTGCACCAGGGACGCCGGGTTCGCGCCGATCTTGTCGGCGAAGTCCGACAGGGAGGCGCCGCGCGACAGCCGGATCGTCTGGCCGTTGCCGCGCTGAACCTGCACGCCGCCGATCGCCGGGGCCTGCATGTTGTCGAACTCCTGGCGCCGCTGGCGCTTGGACTTGCGACCACGGGTCGGGCGTCCGCCCGGACGGCCGAAGGCGCCCGCCGTGCCGCCACCGCGGCCACGGCCACCGCCGCCACCGGGACGACCGGCGAAGCCACCGCCACCGCCGCCACCGGGACCACCGGTGCCGACGCCGGGACGGCCACCGCCGCCACCGGGACGGCCGGCGAACCCGCCGCCACCCGGACGGCCACCGCCGCCACCGGGACGACCGGCGCCACCACCGGGACGGCCACCGCCGCCACCGGGACGGCCGGCGCCACCGCCGGGACCGGCGGGACGGCCCTGCGGCATCATCATCGGGCTGGGACGCGGACCGCCGGGACGCGGGCCGGCGACACCGGCGCCGCCACCCGGGCGCGGACCACCCGCGCCGGGACCCGGACGCGGTCCGGCCGCGCCGGCCGGGCCGGGGCGGGGACCCGGACGAGGTCCGGCGCCTTCGCGCTGTCCCTGCTCGCGGGGACCGCCGTCGCGCGGGCCGGGACGCGGGCCACGGTCGCCCGGGCCTCCGTCACGACCGCCGGGACGCGGCGGACGGGCCTGGCCCATGCCGCTGGCGTTCGAGGAGAACGGGTTGTTGCCGGGACGCGGGCCGCGCGGGCCCGGACGCGGGCCGGGCTTGGGACCGCCGGCGCCGGCGCCGGAACGCGGAGCCGAGGGGGCGCCGCCGGGACCGCCCGCGGGGCGGCCCTCCGGACGCGCCGCCTCGGGACGCGAACCCTGGGCGGGACGCGGACCCGGACGCGGACCCGGCCTGGGGCCGGGAGCCGGGCGCCCGGCCTCGGACCGGGGCGCCTCGGACCGGGGCGCCTCGGACCGGGGCGCCTCGAAGCGCGGCGGCTGGACCGGCGAGGGCGGCTGCTGCTGCTGGGGCTGGGAGACCTGCGGGGCCTGCTGAGCCTGCGGCGCGGGGGCCGCGGGACGGGCCACGGGGCCGGGCCGCGGGCCCGGCTTGGGAACAGGTCCCGGCCTGGGAACTGAGGATCGCGGCGCCGCGGGGGCGCCGGTTCCGGCCTGGCCTTCGGCCGGCCGGGGTGCCGCCTGCGGCGGCCTGGACGGCCTGTTGCCGCCCCTGTCGGACGACCCCTTGGCGGGGCCGCCCAAAGCTTCGGTGAGCCGACGGACCACCGGCGCCTCGATGGTCGAGGACGCCGAACGCACGAACTCGCCCATCTCCTGGAGCTTGGCCATGACGACCTTGCTCTCGACGCCGAACTCCTTGGCGAGCTCGTATACCCGGACCTTCGCCACTGCACTCCCTTACTCGGCCCGGGAGGCACAGCCGCCGGACCGTCGTTACGTAGACGTACTCATCGCCGCATGCTCATCAGGCGCTCATAGCTATCTGACCAGCCCATCAACTCGGCGTCCTACATGACAGTTGGCAACCATTTCACCCGATCCTTTCGGAGTGGAGCTCTTCCAGGTGAGCCCGTACCGGCGACGGGTCAAGCGGTCCCGCGACGCGAAACGCCCGCGGAAACGCCCGCCGCCGCTCGGCGAGCTCCAGGCAGCTCAGGGAGGGGTGCAGTGAAGCACCACGCCCGTGGAGCCGTCTTCGCAGGTCGGGGACGATGACGCCCTCGACCGCCACCAGGCGGAGCAGCTCGGAGGAAACCGTGCGAACCCGGCACCCCACACACGTTCGCAGTGGGGTGGCCTGGTCACCATATTCCAGCTTACCGCGTGGGCGCATCTGCGGAACCGGCCGCCTCCCCCGTCTGGGTGTCTGACCGGATGTCGATGCGCCACCCGGTGAGGCGATTGGCCAGCCGGGCGTTCTGCCCCTCCTTGCCGATCGCCAGGGAGAGCTGGTAGTCCGGCACGGTCACGCGGGCGGCACGCCCCTCGGTGTCGATCACCTCGACATGCGAAACACGCGAGGGCGACAGGGCATTCCCGACGAACTCCGCCGGGTCCTCCGACCAGTCGATGATGTCGATCTTCTCGCCGTGGAGTTCGGCCATCACGTTGCGCACCCGCGAGCCCATCGGGCCGATGCAGGCGCCCTTGGCGTTGACGCCGGGCCGCCGGGAACGGACCGCGATCTTCGTACGGTGGCCCGCCTCGCGGGCGATGGCCGCGATCTCGACGGTGCCGTCGGCGATCTCCGGCACCTCCAGGGCGAACAGCTTCTTCACCAGGCCGGGGTGGGTGCGCGACAGGGTCACCGACGGCCCCTTGGGACCCTTCTTGACCTGCACGACGTAGCAGCGGATCCGCTCGCCGTGGACGTACTCCTCACCGGGCACCTGCTCGTTGTGCGGCAGCACGGCCTCGATCTTGCCGAGGTCCACCAGGACGACCCGCGGGTCCTTGCCCTGCTGGATGATCCCGGCCACCAGCTCGCCCTCGCGGCTGGCGAACTCGCCGAAGTTGATCTCGTCCTCGGCGTCCCGGAGCTGCTGCAGGATGACCTGCTTGGCGGTGGTCGCGGCGATGCGGCTGAAGTTGCCCGGGGTGTCGTCGTACTCCCGGACCACCTGGCCGCCGTCGTCCAGCTCCGCGGCGTAAATGGTCACGTGCCCGGTCTTGCGGTCGAGCTCGGCGCGGGCCTTGGCCGCCGCCCCCTCGCTCCGGAAGTACGCGATCAGCAGCGCGTCCTCGATGGCCTTGACGACCAGGTCGAAGGAGATGTCCTTCTCGCGTTCCAGGCTGCGCAGGACGCTCATGTCGATGTCCACGAGGCTCCCCCTTAGCCCTCGTCGCCGTCTTCGCCGTCGTCATCGGCGTCGTCGAACCGGCGGAACTCCACCTGCACCCGTCCTCGGGCCAGGTCCTCGTACTCGACGCGGCGCGGCGTGCCCGCCACGTCGAACTCCACACCGGTCTCGTCGGTGGCGACGATCCGGCCCTCCACGCTCGTGCCGTCCCGCAGGTCGGCCTTGACCAGCCGGCGCACCGCCCGGCGCCAGTGGCGCGGCTCGGTGAGCGGGCGGTCGACCCCGGGGGAGGAGACCTCCAGCACGTAGGGGGAGCTTCCCATCACGTCTCCGGCGTCCAGCGCCTCGGAGACGGCCTGGCTGACCTCGGCGACGTCGTCCAGGCTGACGCCGCCGTCGCGGTCGACGATGACACGCAGCAGGCGCCGCTTGCCCGCCGGAGTGACCGTGACGTCCTCCAGGTCGAGCCCGGAGGCGAGGGCGACGGGTTCCAGGAGCTTCATCAGGCGGTCGCGGGATATGGCGCTGCCCATGCCGACCTCCCATTTTCACGATCTACAGCCGGGCGGACCTCGCCCTTGCGGTTCACAAGCCTATCCACATCAGGGCGCGGAAGAAGCGCCACTCGGCGCGGCGAGCCCGTCCGAGAAGCGCGGTGAATGGTTTCCCAGCCCTTACGATGCTAGATGCGTCAGCAGCCCACCCGTAACCGGAGGTCGTCCGTGCGTTTCCTGTCCCGGCGTGACCTGCTGCGGGACACCGCCGTCGGGGCCGCCGCCGCGACGGTCGCCGCGACGGTCGGCGGGTGCGCCGCCGAGGAGCCCGAGCACCAGCGCGCCGAGCCGCCGGACCCGGATACCGTGCTGCTCAGGCAGCTCATCGCCGACAAGGAGCGGATCATCGGGCTGTACGCCTCCGCCCCCTCGGCCAAGCTTCTGCCCTTCAAACGGCGGCACGAGGCCCACCTCGCCGAGCTGCGCCGGAGGCTTCCTCCGGCCGCCCGGGGCGCCGGGGCCTCCGCGACGCCGGGGCCCTCCGGGGGCGCCGCCGCGCCTTCCGCGCCGTCCGCCTCCGGGACGCCCGCGCCAGAGCCCCGCGCCTCCCTGCGGAGCCTGCGGGCCGCCGAGCGGAAGGCCGCCGACTCGCGCCCCCGGCAGGCCGAGGGCGCCTCACCCGCGCTGGCCCAGCTGGTCGCCTCCATCGGCGCCTGCGAGGCCGCCCACGCCGTGGCCCTGGCGAGGCCGCTGTGAGGGCCCCGGACACCGCGCGGAACGCGAGGCCGGCGGGGGCCGCGGGAGCGGTCGCGCCGGCCACCCCCGCCCCCGGAGCCGGCGGGGGCTCGACACGGCGCTGGCGGCCGAGCACGCGGCCGTCTACGCCTACGGGGTCCTCGCCGCGCGGGCCGAGGGAGCGCTGCGCTCCACCATGACCGCCGCCTTCACCGCCCACCGCGCCCGTCGCGACCGGCTCCGCGCCATGATCATCGAGCGTGGCGGCACCCCGGCCGAGCCCGACGCGAGCTACCGGCTGCCCGCCGTACCCTCCACCCCCGACCAGGTGGTGGAGCTGGCCGTGTCGGTGGAGCGGGGGGTGACCGCCGCCTACCTCGAGGCCGTCGCGTCCGGCGACCCGGCCGTCCGGCGGATGGCCGCGCTGGCCATGCAGGAGTGCGTCGTGCGGGCGTACGGCCTGCGCCCGGAGATCGAGACATTCCCCGGCATGCCCGCCCCCGCGTCCCCCTCCCCCGCTCCCACCCCGGCGCCGTCCCCGCCGTCCTGAACGCGGGCGCCGCGCGACCCGGGACCGCCGCGGGCCATGGGCCGTTCGGTCGCGGCGCCCCGCGCGGGCCGTTCGACGCGGTTCCGGATCACGCGGGCCGTTTGCCTCCGGCCGACCGGGTAGCTGAAGGGGGCAGACGGTCAAGGAGGAAGCAATGGGCTGGGAATACCGGAAGTCACTGAAGTTCGGTCCGTTCCGTCTCAACCTGTCGCGCCGCGGCGTCGGGCACAGCTGGGGCAACCGGGCCTTCCGCGTCACGAAGGCCGCCGACGGCAGGCGGACGCTGAGCGTGAACCTGCCCGGCGGGTTCCACTGGCGCAAGACCCTCAGCGGTTCTCGCTGAGCCGCCTCCGTCCGGGGGCGCGGCGTCTCCCGCACCCCCCGGACGGGCGCGCGACGCCTCCCGCGCCCCCCGGACAGGCGCGCGGCGTCTCCCCCGCGTCCGGAGCGGCACGGGCGTTTCCCGCCCCGGTCCGGGGGCACAGTCGCCACGTGACGGATAAAACGGACATAGGGGATGACCGTGTCACGGTGACCCCGTGCGAGGACGGGCCGCTGCTACTGCGGGGCCCGTTCGTCCTCACCACCCAGGACGGCGCCGTCATCGACCCCGGCCGGTCCACGGTGGCGCTGTGCCGCTGCGGGCGATCGGCGGCCAAGCCCTTCTGCGACGGCTCGCACCGGCCCGCCCGCTTCCGCGCCCCGAGCGAGCCCGAGCCGCCCGCCTGACGGCGTCCCCGGTCCCGGGGCTCCGGTCCCGCGGCGCGCTCCCGGCCCGAAGCCTCCCGCCGGGTGGCGCCCTCCCGGTCCGGAGGTCTCCGCCGGGCCTCGCTCCCCCGCTCCGGGCGCCTCGGCCCGGACGTCTCCGGCCACGCCGGTCCCGCCGGTCCGGCGGTTCCGGTGCGCCCTGATCCACCGGATCGAATGCGCCGCCGTCCGCATCCGGCGGCCCGCGTACGGCACGCCGCCGAGGAACAACCGCGCCGCCAGCGCCAGCCAGGCGCAGGCCGCCCGCTCCAGAAGCCACACCGGCGCGAACAGCGCGGCGGAGAAGGGGAAGACCCGCCGCCCGCCGGCCCGGCGGCGACCGGTCTCGGCGATCCCGACCGCCGATCCGGCGCAGGCCAGGACCATCCCGTACCGGCGGCGCGACACCGCGGCGGCCAGCGCGGGCAGCACGGACAGGAACACCGCCAGCCGGGCGGGCTGCGCGAGGTCGTCATAGGCCTGCCGGACGCGCTGCGACCAGAACCGGGCCGGGTCCGGCGGCAGGCGGCGGACGTACAGGCCGAGCGGGTGGCACTCCCGCCCGCCGTGGGCGCGGACCGTGCGGATGAGCTCCAGGTTCTCGAACAGCACGTCGCCGTCGTAGCCGCCCATCTCGTGGAAGACCGACCGGCGCACGCCGAAGGTGCCCGGGTAGTCGGCGCCGAAGGCGCGGTTGAGGAGGGTCCTGGCGGTGTCCCAGCGGGCGTGCCAGGGCAGCGGGTCGAAGTGGTTCTGCGGCCTGACCAGGTCGGCCCGCCTGAGCAGGGCGCCGATCGCGGCCAGTTCCGCCGCGCCGTAGCGCACGTCGTCGTCGGCGATGACCACGCGCTCGGCGCGGGCCCGGCGCATCCCGGTGACCACCCCGTTGACCTTGCCGTTGACGAAGGCGAGGTCGTCGTCGGGCCGGAGGTGCTCGGCGATCCCGGCCCAGGCGGCGGCGTGCCGCTCGAAGACCGGGGACGGGGAGCCGTCGACGACGATGACCCGCGCGTGGCGGGCGAGCCGGCGCAGGTAGCCCGTCAGCTCCGCCAGGCCCGCCTCGTCGCCGTCGTCCCAGCGCAGCGGCAGGACGTAGTCGAGGCCGGGGCCTCCCGCCCGGCCGTCGTCCGTCATCGGCCGCTCACCGCCAGACCGGTTCCGCGCGGCCCGTTCCCGTCCCGCCCGGTTCCGCGCGGCCCGTTCCCGTCCGGCGCGGTCCCGCGCGACCCGGCCTCGCGCAGCGAGGTGACCCCGCGCTCCCAGCTCCCCAGGAGGTGCTCGGCGAAGAGCCGGTCCAGGGTGAGGGCGCACGCCGCGCCGTACAGGACGTCGGCGGCCAGGTCGGGGTGGTCGGCGGCGAACGCGCCGCACATGTCGTGCGCGGCGATCTGCTCGTGGACCGCGTCGGCCTGCACGTGCTCGTCGTAGAAGCGGCAGGCCGCGTCGTCGCCGCCGAGGCGGCGCAGTCCCCGGGCGTACCTGCGGTTGGGGACCGAGGAGGTCATCTCGAAGGCCGCGAGGTGGCCCAGCAGCGCGCCCCGGTGCCGCCGGTGCAGTCCGAACAGCGAGATGACGTTGCCGGTCGCCAGCGTGACCGCCGGGACCCGGCCGAGGTGGGCGCCGTAGGAGTCGTCCAGGCCGAGACCGCGCATCGTGGCCCGGAACAGCTCCGAGTGCATGCGTCCGGGCCGGCCGCCGCCGTACTCGTCGGCCTGGATCTCCACGAGGGCGGCCTTGGCCGGGCCGCGCAGCCGTGGGATCGCCCAGGTGTGCGGGTCGGCCTCCTTGAGGTGGTAGACGGAGCGGTGGACGACGAACTCGCGGAACCGCTCCAGGTCGGCCCGCCGTTCCAGGAACACCGCCAGTGACGGGCCGCCGTCGGCGGCGGCGACCAGCTCGGCGAGCGCCCGGCGCATGCGCGCGGGCGTCCCCGGCGGTGCGGCGGGCGGCCGGGGCACGGCCTCCGCGAGGCCCGCCTCGAACCGCCGTTCCAGCGTCCACCTGACCGCCAGCAGCGACGGCTCCCACTCCCAGTCCTCGTCGACCTCGCCGAACCCCTGGTAGTGCAGCTCGTAGCAGGTGAAGAGGGCGAGCTGGAGGTCCTCGTCCCCGATGGGCGGTCCCCCCGCGGGTTCCGGCGCCGGACCGAGGTCGTGCGGTGGGCGGACCAGCCGGTCGAAGAGGAAGTCGGTGAGAGGCCCCCGAGGGGCGGGTAGCTGCATTTCACGGAACTCCAGGACGGTACGGCGGTGCGGGGCTCGGGGACGTTCCGGGAGGCGTCGCGGGGACGTCTCGGGGATGATTCCGGGGATACGGCGGGTCCGGTTCAGCGCCGGTAGACCGACACGTGCCCCCGGCTGTCGCCGGTGAACGGGGCGGCCTGCCAGTCGGACCAGCGGTGTTCGAGCCGCATGCCCGCCAGGCGTGCCATGAGGTCGAGCTCGGCGGGCCAGGCGTAGCGGTGGTTGGCGGGCAGCAGCCGCACCCCGCCGGAGGTCAGGACGATCTTGGTGGTGTACATCATCTGGTCGGCGGGTGACAGCCGGGCCGCCTCGGCGACCACCTCGTCCTCGCGCAGCGACACCAGCCGCAGCGCCGTGCCGTGGCGGAACGCCCCCACGTCGGGCACCCACGCCTCGACCACGAACCGGCCGCCGGGCACGAGGTGGGCGGCGGCGTTGCGGAAGCAGTCGACCTGGGCGTCCTGCGAGGGCAGCGCGTAGATCGTGTTGCAGGCGAGGACGACGAGGCCGAACTCGCCGTCCACCCGGGTGGTGGAGAAGTCGCCCAGCGTCACCGGAACGCGGTCGCCGCCGGGCTTGGCGCGCAGTACCGCCGTCATCTCGGCCGAGCCGTCGATGCCCGCGACGGTGAGCCCCCTGGCGGCCAGCGGGAGGGCCAGCCGGCCGGTGCCGACGCCGAACTCCAGGACGGCCCGGCCCTCGGCCAGCTCCTGCAGCCGGTCCACCGCGGGCTCGGTGGGCAGGTGCGTCACGACCTCGTCGTAGACGTCGGCGGCGGCGCGGCCGTAGGCGGAAGGGTCGAACTCCTGCACCATGCGTCCCCCACCCCCCGAAAAGCACAAAAAGTACTTTCCCTTCCATAAGCCCACAAAAACCCCCGCGCCCGGTCCGGGGGACGGACCGGGCGCGGGGGCTTCGGGTGCGCGGGGCCTCGGCGCGGAGACCCCAGGTGCGCGGGCCCCGGGGGCGGAGACCTCAGGTGCGCGGGGTTCCGCGCGCCGGGGCCGCGGGTGCGCGGGACCTCAGGCGCGGCAGGCGGCCTCGACGCGGTCGGCGGCCTCGGCGACGGGGATCTCCTCCTTCGCGCCGGTGGCGCGGTCGCGCAGCTCGACGACACCCTGGGCCAGGCCGCGTCCGACGATCAGGATCGTCGGCATGCCGAGCAGCTCGGCGTCCTTGAACTTCACGCCCGGGGAGACGCCCGCGCGGTCGTCCAGCAGGACGCGCAGGCCGCGCGCCTCCAGCTCCCCGGCGATCCGGCCGGCGACCTCGATCTGGTCGTCCTTGCCGGTGCCGACGATGTGGACGTCGGCCGGGGCGACCTCGCGGGGCCAGCGCAGACCCAGCTCGTCGTGCCGCTGCTCGGTCAGCACGGCCACGGCGCGGGAGACGCCGACGCCGTAGGAGCCCATGGTGATGCGGATCGGCTTGCCGTCGGGGCCGAGGGCGTCGAGCTTGGCCGCGTCGGCGTACTTGCGGCCGAGCTGGAAGATGTGGCCGATCTCGATGCCGCGGTCGATGGACAGGCCGGAGCCGCAGACCGGGCAGGCGTCACCCGCCCTGACCTCGGCGGCCTCGATCGTGCCGTCGGCGACGAAGTCGCGCCCGGCGACGACGTTCACCGCGTGCCGGCCCGGCTCGTTGGCGCCGGTCACCCACGCGCTGCCGTCCACCACGCGGGGGTCGACGAGGTAGCGGATGCCGAGGTCCCTGAGCACCTGGGGGCCGATGTAGCCGCGGACCAGGCCGGGGTGCTTGACGAAGTCCTCGGCCTCGAAGATGACGGGCTCGCCGGGGGCGAGCGCCGCCTCCAGGCGCTTGAAGTCGACCTCGCGGTCGCCGGGCACGCCGATCACCAGGGTCTCGATCTTGTCGGAGCCGGGCGTCGTGACCTTGACCACGACGTTCTTGAGCGTCCGGTCCGCGGTGAGGTCCAGGCCGTGGTGGGTGTTGAGGTGCGTGACCAGCGTCTCGATGGTCGGCGTGCCGGGGGTGTCGAGGACCTCCATGGCGGGCTGCTCGCCGGTGACCGCGGCCGGGGCCGGGGTGGTGACCGCCTCGGCGTTGGCCGCGTAGCCGCAGTTGTGGCAGGCCACGAAGGTGTCCTCGCCGGTCTCGGCGGGGGCGAGGAACTCCTCGGAGGCCGAGCCGCCCATCGCGCCGGAGGTGGCGAAGCAGATGCGGTAGTCGATGCCGAGCCGGTCGAAGATGCGGATGTAGGCCTCGCGGTGCCGCTCGTAGGAGCGCTTGAGGCCGTCGTCGTCGAGGTCGAAGGAGTAGGAGTCCTTCATGACGAACTCGCGACCGCGCAGGATCCCGGCCCGGGGGCGGGCCTCGTCGCGGTACTTCGTCTGGATCTGGTACAGCGTCACCGGGTAGTCCTTGTAGGAGGAGTACTCCCCCTTGACCATGTCGGTGAACATCTCCTCGTGGGTGGGCCCGAGGAGGTAGTCGGCGCCCTTGCGGTCCTTGAGACGGAAGAGCGTGTCGCCGTACTCGGTCCAGCGGCCGGTGTTCTCGTAGTACTCGCGCGGCAGCAGGGCGGGGAAGAGCACCTCCTGGCCGCCCATGCGGTCCATCTCCTCGCGCACGACGCGCGCGACGTTCTCCAGGACCATCTTGCCGAGCGGCAGCCAGGAGTAGATGCCGGGCGCGACGCGGCGGACGTATCCGGCGCGGACGAGCAGCTTGTGGCTCGGGACCTCCGCGTCTGCCGGGTCGTCCCTCAGAGTTCGAAGAAACAGCGACGACATGCGCAGCAGCACGGCTACTCCTACCTAGCAGGGATTGAATGGCTACAGGCTATCGAGTCGCGCAACCGGGTTGCCGGTCATCCGGCGTTCCCCGCCGCCCCGCCGCCCTGACGCCCCGGCGGCCCACGGTCCACACGGCCGTCCCACGGCTCGGGGGAACACCGCCCGGAGGAACACCGCTCAGAGGAACACCGCTCGGGGAAACACCGCTCAGAGGAACGCGGTGCAGGCGGCCACGACGGCGAGCGCCACCGCCGCCGAGCGGGCGCGGCCCCACCCGGGGCGCGTCGTGACGAGCAGGCCCAGCACCAGCGCCCCGACGACCAGGGTCTTCCACGGCCAGAAGCCCGGGACGTACTCCGGCCCGCCGGGCAGCGCCTTGTCCAGGCCGTCGATCGCGACGAGCCCGGCCAGCACGCCGCCCGCCAGGTCGCCCCACAGTGTGCCGCGCCGGGCGAGGTGGGCCAGGACGCCGATCACGACCAGGGTCGCCACCGTGACGTTCATGGCGGCGGCGCTGCCCGCGCCCAGGACCATGGTCCCGGGGTCGAAGAGCGTGGCGGCCAGCAGTGACAGCAGCGGGCCGAAGGTGGCCAGCGCGCAGCTCAGCGCCGCCCAGCCGAGTCCGGCGGCGGTGTATCCCGCCACGACGACGAGCAGCACGTAGGCGTAGGGCTCGTAGAGTGAGCCCAGCGGGTTGTGCGCGTGCGACAGCACCGCGCCCAGGCTGCCGAGCAGCATCCCCACGACGAGCGACAGCACCATGTGCAGCACGATGCCGCGCTGCCGGCGGTCCAGTTCCGCGCAGTCGTAATCGAAGCTTCGTTCAAGCGGTGCCACAGATCCCCCGATCATCACCTGCTCGTGGCCTCGGAAAGCATATGTGACCTGCAAGAATGCACAAAATTCCACCAAGCGCCGTTAAACCGGGACAGCTCCCAGCGGTGCCACTCCACGCGGACTCCGCCGGGACGGTTTCGGCCTCCCCGGCGGGCCGCTCTGGCGGCGACGGCTCCGGTGGTACAGAGTCGGAGGTGAGAGCCGTCGATACGGTCGTCGCCGTCGCGGGGCCGCCGCCCCGGACGCCCCGGGCCGCCCCGGGCCTTCCGGTCCGCCGGGGCGGGACCCGCGACCGCGACGTCCGACGCCGAGGAGGCCGCGTGTCACTGCGAGTGGCGATTGTCGGGTCGGGCCCCGCCGGGATCTACACCGCCGAGGCGCTGACGAAACAGGCGGGCGCCGGGGTCGAGGTGGACGTCCTGGAACGGCTGCCCACGCCGTACGGGCTGGTCCGGTACGGCGTGGCCCCCGACCACACCTCCATCAAGTCGATCGCCGGATACCTGCGCCGGGTGCTGGAGCTGCCCAACGTCCGGTTCCTGGGCGGCGTGGAGTTCGGCCGGGACGTGGGCGCCGCCGACCTGCTCGGCTGCTACGACGCCGTGGTCTACTGCACCGGCGCGATGGTGGACCGGCGGATGGGGATCCCCGGCGAGGATCTGCCGGGCAGCGTGGCGGCCACCGACTTCGTGAACTGGTACTGCGGCCACCCCGACATGCCGGCCGACCGGTTCGTCCTCGACTGCCCCGAGGTCGCGGTGGTCGGCGTGGGCAACGTGGCGGTGGACGTGGTGCGGATCCTGGCCAAGACCGCCGAGGAGCTGCGCGCCACCGACGTTCCGGAGGAGGTGCTGGCCCGTCTGGCCGGCAGCCGGGTCAGGACCGTCCACATGATCGGCCGCCGCGGGCCGGAGCACGCCAAGTTCACCCTCAAGGAGCTGCGGGAGCTGGGCGAGCTGGCCAACGCCGACGTGTGCGTGCGGCGGGAGGAGGCGGTGGCCGACGTCACGGGCCTGCCGCGGCAGGTGCGGGGCAACGTCGAGGTGCTGCGGGGCTGGGCCGCCCGCGACCCGGCGGGCCGTCCCCGGCGGCTGGAGGTGCGGTTCTGGATGCGCCCGGTGGAGATCCTCGGGGAGGACCGGGTGACGGGCCTGCGGCTGGAGCGCACCCGCCTGGAAGGGGGCCGGGTCGTGGGCACCGGCGAGTTCGAGACCCTCCCGGTGGGCATGGTGCTGCGCTCGGTCGGCTACCGCAGCGTCCCGCTGCCCGGCGTGCCGTTCTCCGAGGAGACCATGACCGTGCCGAACGAGGCCGGGCGGGTCCGCGACCGCGAGTACGTCGCGGGATGGCTCAAGCGCGGTCCCACCGGGGTGATCGGCACCAACAAGTCCGACGCCGCCGAGACGGTCCGCACCCTCCTCGCCGACCTCACCGGCCTCGCCCGCGACCCGGTACGGCGCGGCGACATCGACGCCCTGCTGGCCTCCCGGGGCGTCTCCCCGATCACCTACCGGGAGTGGCTGGCCATCGAGGCGGCCGAGGCCGATCTGGCGCGGAGCCTGGGACGCGGCGAGCGCGTCAAGCTCCTGGGCCTGGCCGCCATGCACGCCGCCTCGGGCCGCTGAGCCGTACGGCGGGCGTGTCCACCCGGAGGGCGTCCGGCGCGTCCACTTCAGGAACGGCCGAAAGCCCTCCGAACGCCCATCACGCACCACAAGGAGCAACCCCCATGCGCGTCACGCTCGGCGACCCGCTGGCTCTGATACCCGGCTTCGAGCAGGCCCACCGCGAGCAGACGGCGACCTACCCCCCGGCCTCCCCGGAGGAGATGGGGTGGCAGCCGGTGCACACCGTCTACGTGCCCGCCGACCGCTTCGACGCGGGCACGGTCGCGGCCTGGGGCGAGGCCGCGCTGGACCTGATGCGCCGGCACCTGTCCAGGAAGGACACGGCCCGGTTCTTCGAGATGCACGAGCAGACGGCCAGGGCCGTGCACGAGAGGGTGACGGCGAAGCTCGCCGCCGAACCGGTCGAGGACCTGCGGATCGACTTCGAGGACGGTTACGGCGGGAGCCCCGCCGAGGAGGACGGCCACGCCGTCCGGGCCGCCGAGGCGGTCGCCGCCATGCACGCCGGTGGAACGCTCCCCCGCCGGTGGGGGTTGCGGGTGAAGTCGTTCGCCGACGGCGACCCGGCCAGGAGCGTCCGGACGCTGGACGCCTTCCTCACCGGGGTGGTCGAGCGGGCGGGTCACCTGCCCCCGGGATTCGTGGTCACCTTCCCCAAGGTGCTGATGCGGGACTACCTGGAGCAGTTCGCCGCCTGCCTCGCCGCCCTGGAGAAGGGGCTGGGGCTGGGTGAGGGCGAGCTGCGGTTCGAGATGCAGGTCGAGGCCGTCCAGACGCTGCGGTTCCTCGACGCCGGGCTGGCCGCCGCACTCGGCGGCAGGCTGGCCGCCGCGCACTTCGGCGTCTTCGACTACACGGCGAGCTGTTCGCTGCCCCCGCACGAGCAGCGGCTGGACCACCCCGCGTGCGACCACGCCCGCCAGGTCATGCGGGCGGCGTTCGCCGGGACCGGGGTGGAGCTGTCGGACGGCTCGCTGGCCGCCGCGCCCGCCTCCGACGACCGGTACGCCGTGCGCAACCTGTGGTGGCGGCACGTGAGCCTGATCCGGCACTCCCTGGCGGACGGCTTCTACCAGGGCTGGGACATGCACCCGGCGCACCTGGTCAGCCGCTACGTCGCGGTCTACCACTTCCACCTGTCCCGCTACGACGAGTACCTCGGCAGGGTGCGGGCCTGGGAGGAGCGGCGCGCGGCCGAGGGCGGGACGCTGGAGGAGCCCGCCACGATCAGGACCGTGGCCGCCGCCCTGCGCCGCGCCGACCTGGCCCTCGGGAACGCCTGACCCCGGGTCCGGTCCGGCCGGGCGCGGCGGGCCGCCCGTCCGGCGGGGCCGTAGGGCGGGGACCGTGCGGCGGGCGGGCCGCGCGGCGGGCGTCAGTCGATCAGCTGCCGCCACTGGCGGACGCGGTGCGGGTCCACCGGGTGGGACCACGACGCCCGTACGGCGCTGCCGACGTGGAAGGCCCGCACGCCGTACTCCTGCAGAACCGGGACGTGGGACGGCCGCAGCCCGCCGCCCGCCATGATCAGCGGCCCGTCTCCGGCGGAGCAGCGGGCCCGGAGGACGTCCAGGCCGTCCCGCACGCCGCCGGGGGCGCCCGAGGTGAGCACGGTGGCGAGGTTGGGCAGCAACCGCACGGCCCGCCAGCTCGCCCTGACGTCGGCCGCGTGGTCGACGGCGCGGTGGAAGGTCCACGGCAGCGGCGTGACGGCGTGGATGAGCGCCTCGGTGGCGGCCAGGTCGACCGCCCCCGCGGCGTCGAGGAAACCGAACACGAACCCGGCCGCGCCCGCGTCGGCGAGGGCCCGGGCGTCGCGCCGCAGGCCCTCCAGCGACTCGGGCGTGGCCAGGAACGACGCCTCACCGCGCAGCATGACCATCTGTGGCAGCGCGCATTCCTTGGAGATCGCGGCGACCGTCTCCACCGCCGGGGTGAGCCCGTCGGCCGCCATGTCCGCCACGATCTCCAGGCGGTCGGCGCCGCCCTCCTCCGCCGCGACGGCGTCGCGCACGTCGAGGGCGATCACCTCAAGCAAGGATCTGGTCATGGAGGTGAGGCTATCCGATGACTTTGTCCTGGGATCTCCTTGGTTCAGCGGCGCCGTTCCAGGGACGGTCCACGGCCTCTCATCGACGAACCCCGACGGTCCGCGGCGAGCCGCCGTCCTCCGCGCCCGCCCCGCCGGCCACGGCCGGCTCACCCGGGACGGCCGGCTGGCCGGTCAGCGGGCCCGTCAGCGGGCCGCGGAGGTCGGCGAACGGCAACGCACCGGCGAGGACGTCGCCACGCAGGCCGCCCGCCCTCTGGAACAGCGCCCCGGAGGCGCGGTGCGGCAGGTCCACCGTGCGCAGGTGGGTGAATCGCTGGCCGCGGTAGTACCGCTGGAGCCCGGGGTTGTCCTTGGAGCAGTCGAGGCGCAGCCACCTGCGGCCCGCCGCCAGCGCCCGCAGGCCCGCCCAGTCGAGCAGGGCCTGCCCCAGGCCGAGCCCCGCACAGGCGCGGGAGACGGACAGCTTGTGGACGTAGAGCGCCGTCCCGGGAGCGTCCTCGGCGGTCCAGAACTCGGGGTCGGCGTGACCGTCCAGGGCGAGGGTGGCCGCGGGGCCGTCCTCGCCGTCGAGCACGTACATGGTTCCCTCCTCGATCAGCGGGCTGATGCGCTCGGCCGGGAAGCCCCCCGCGGGCCACTGCCGCACGCCGCGGCGGTTGAGCCAGTCGGCGGTCTCGGCCAGGAGCGCGAGCACGCCCGCGAGGTCGCTCCCGTCCGCCCTGCGCAGGGTGAGACGGGCGGTGGTGGTGGGGTGGGTGGGGCGAGCGGTACCGGAGTGCATGGTGCATCCCTTCGTTGCGATGGGTGGAGAAGAGGACACGGAGAGTGCCGGTCCGATGGCATACGGCGACCGTGTCCGGCCAGGCGGAACGCCTAGGGGTCGAAGACGCGTAAGGGGAACGCGGAGGGGGGCCGGGAGCAGGCTCCGGCGGAGACCGCCCGGCGGCGGCGCCCGGGGAGCCGACGGCCCTCGGAGGCGGCCCGGCGGCGCCCTGAACCGGGCCCGTGGTGGTCCATGGGGCCAGGCCGGGGACGGTCCTCGGAGACGCACCGACGGTGGGGCCCGAGGCCGGACGCGAGTGGGGAGGGAACGCCGTGCCCGCCGGGACCGCGGGCGCGGCCCGGTCCTCGCCCGCGGGGCGGGCGGGACTGGGGCCGCCCCGTCCGGGCGGTCACGGAGGCGTCAACGGCTTTCCAGCTCGTATCTGATCAGATGCTTGTCGGCGGGCAGCACGGACACCGCGACGCGCACCGGGGCGTCGGAGGAGTCGTAGCCGACCCGGACGTAGACCATGACCGGCGTGCCCTGCTGGAGCTGGAGCCGGTCCGCCTCCGAACTGGTGGGCATGCGCGCCCAGATGTCGTCGACGACCCGGACCTGGGGGTGGCCGAGCTCCTCCAGCACCCGGTTGGCCCCCCGGGTGATGTCGCCGGGGCGGGCGATCTCGGAGTCGGAGACCAGCTCCAGCGGGAAGTAGGAGTCGTTGGTGTTGTACGGCTGGCCGTCCACGAACCGCAGCCGGCGGCGGACCACGGCGTGCTCGTCGTCGGCCAGCTCCAGTCTGCTGGCGATCTCCTCGGCCGGCCGTACGATCGAGACCTCGATGTGCTGGCCGGGCGAGCGTCCCTCCTGGGAGACGGCCCAGGCGAACGCCTCGCGGGTCTCCCCCGACTGGGGCCGCAGCTCGCGCTGGGGGTGCATGAGCAGCGGGCGGCGCTCCCTGACCACGGTCCCCCGGCGGGGGGTGCGGGTGACCAGGCCCTCGTTGACCAGCTCGCCCAGGGCGAGCCGCACGGTGTTCCGGCTCACCTGATGGGCCAGCATGAGCTCCGCCTCGGTCGGCAGCTGATCCCCCGGTCCGAGCGCACCGGAGTAGATGGTCCTCCTGAGTTCGGAGGCCACCTGCTGATACAGCGTTGACCGTGGCATTAAGTCCCCTTTGTGCCAACAAACTAGACGATCTGGTTCTAGCGGGAAACCGGCCCTTGACCCAACCTCCCGCAACCCGCATCATCCAATCGTTGGTACAAATCCATCGAAAGGTCGGCGAGGGGGTGAAGGTCCGGGTGTTGCCGGTCCCCGCGGACGCGCCATATGTGCCCTGGCGCGAACCCCGCGAGGCAACGCGTTTACTGCGCTACGCGCTGCACCGCCAGGGGTTCACCCACACCTACCAGAGCAACGGGAACGGGATGTCGGTCCTCTCGGTCCAGACAGACCTGACCGTCTGGTGCAGAAGCGGGCTCTTCGTCTGGGACGAGGAAGGCCGCGAGACCTGCCACCCCGCCGACGACCCCGCGGGGGCGGCCCGCGTCATCTCCCTGCACTACCGGAGACCCGCGTTCGCCGCCCCCGTCCGGGAGAGGACGGGCTTTCGCGCCCCCGCCTCTCCCGTCACCTACTCCGTGCGCGACTGAACGGCCTGAGGACCCCACCCCTCGCCGGGGTCCTCGGGCCGGCGCGCCGGGGCGGAGCGCGTCCTGGCGGGTCCCCCACGCCCGCCAGGACGCGTATCCCGCGTCCTCAGCGCCATCAGCCTCGGCCCCTTCCGGCGCGGCCCCTCCCGTCCCGCGTCTCTCCGCCCCGGGGTCCCCGGCCGCGGGCGTCCCCGCCACGGCACCTCCCGTCCCGGATGTCCCGGCGGGCACACCCGGGGAAGGCGCGCCCGCCGCGGGCGGTTCCGGTCCGGCCGTGCCGCCGTCCGCCCCGCCCTCCATGACGGAGATCCGGAGGGCCCGGCGAGCCCGGGGGCCCGGCGCGCGTCCCGGGCCGCGGATGCGAACATGGGCTCCTACGCGACCCGGGCACCGGAGCCGGGCCGCCGCCCAAGCCCCGCCCCCGAGGGGCGCGGGGCCGGCCTCGACGGAGTCAGCATGCACAGCGGCCTTCCCCAGGACCCGCCAGGCGATCGGGACACGCCCCGCGGCGTACCCGGCGGAGCGCCCGGCCGGTGGGGCGCGCCCGGCGGCCCGGAAGCACGCGAGGGTCCGGAGACGCCCGGCGGCCCGCGAACGGCCGGAGGGCCCGGGGGCCGCCCGCGAGGCGTCGACGAGCGGCGGTTCCGCTCGGTGCTCGGTCACTTCGCCACCGGCGTCGTCGCCGTCACCGCGCTCGCCCCCGGCGGCCGCCCGCACGGCCTGGCCGTCGGCTCCTTCACCTCCGTCTCCCTCGATCCCCCGCTGGTGGCCTTCTGCGTGGGCAGGACCAGCACGAGCTGGCCGCACCTCCGGCCCGCCGACGTCCTGACGGTCAACGTGCTCGCCGAACACCAGAGGCCGGTCTGCGACGCCCTGGCCGCCAGCGGCGGGGACAAGTTCGCCGGCCTGGACTGGACCCCCTCCCCCGCGGGCAACCCGGTGTTCGACGGGGCGCTGGCCTGGATCGACTGCTCGGTCGAGGCCGAGTATCCCGCCGGGGACCACATGATCGTGGTCTGCCGGGTGCGTGACCTGGACGTTCACGCGAGCGGCGGGCCGCTGGTGTTCTTCCGGGGCCGCTACGGCGCCCTCCACCTCTGACGCCTCCCCGCCCCGGCGTCCCCCACCGCTCCCGGCACCGGCGGAAGGCGGGGACAATTGCCGGGTGCGATTCGGGATTCTTGGGACCACACAGGCGTGGCGGGACGACGAGGGCGAGGTGAACCTCGGGGGGCCGGCCCGGCGGGCGCTGCTGACCCTGCTGCTGGCCCGGCCCGGAGAGGCGGTGGCGGCCGATCGCCTCATCGACGACCTGTACGGCGAGCGGCCGCCGGACGGCGCCGGGCACGCCCTGCAGTCGCAGATCTCCCGGCTGCGCCGGGCCCTGGGCCCCGGCGCGACGATCGAGGCGGCCCCGCCGGGCTACCGGCTCGCGGCCGGCCCCGGCGACGTGGACGCCCACCGCTTCGAACGGCTGGCCGACGAGGGACGGCGGGCGCTCACGACCGGGGACGCGGCGCGGGCCGCCACGCTGCTGCGCGAGGCCCTGGACCTGTGGCGGGGGCCGGCACTGGCCGACGCCGCCGCGGCCGGGTCCGTCCAGGCCCTGGTCACGCGGCTGGAGGAGCGCAGGCTTGGCGCGCTGGAGGACCGGATCGAGGCGGACCTGCGCCTGGGCGGGCACCGCTCCGCCGTACCGGAGCTGCGGGAGCTGGCGGACCGGCATCCGCTGCGGGAGCGGCTGCGCGGCCTGCTCATGCGGGCCCTCGCGGCCGACGGCAGGCAGGCCGAGGCACTGGTGGCCTTCGAGGAGACCCGGCGGCTGCTGGCCGACGAGCTCGGCGCCGACCCCTCCGCCGGGCTGGCCGCGATCCACCGGTCCATCCTCCGGGGAGAGGTGCCCGCCGTCCCCGGCCCGACCGCGCCGCCCGCGCCTCCCATGACGGCCGGGGCGACCGGGGCGACCGGGTCGTTCGCGTCTCCTGTGACGGCCGGGGCGACCGGAGGGACCGGTGTGCCGGGACCGTCCGCCTCGGGCGCGCCGCCCGCGCTCGCCGCGCCGCCCGCGCAGCTGACGAGCTTCGTCGGCCGTGCCGGGGACCTCACCGAGATCGCCCGCCTCCTGGACTCCGCGCGCCTGGTCACCCTGCTCGGCCCCGGCGGCGCGGGCAAGACCCGGCTGGCGGTCGAGGCGGTGAGCGGCCGGTCCGGCGTCTGCTTCGTCGAGCTGGCGCCACTGCGTGACGGCACGGAGCTGCCACGGGCCCTGCTCGGCGCGCTCGGCCTGCGCGAGGGCGGGCTGCTCGCCGTACCGGCCGGGACCACGCCCCTGTCCCGACTGGTCGCGGCGCTGGCCGACCGGCCTCCGCTGCTGGTCCTCGACAACTGCGAGCACGTCGTCGCGGCCGTCGCCGAGCTGGCCGGGCACCTGCTGGCCGCCTGCCCCGGGTTGCGCGTCCTGGCCACCAGCCGCGAACCGCTCGGCATCACCGGCGAGCACCTGTGGCCGGTCCGCCCGCTGGCGCCGGACCAGGCGGCGCGCCTGTTCACCGACCGGGCCTCGGCCGTACGGCCCGGCTTCGCCCGGACCGGGACCGGAACCGAGACCGGAACCGAGGCCGTGGCCGGAACCGAAGCCGTGACCGAGGCCGAGGCCGTGCGGCGCGTCTGCGCGGCGCTCGACGGCCTGCCGCTGGCGATCGAACTGGCCGCGGCGAGGACCCGCACCCACGACGTGACGGAGATCGCCGCCCGCCTGGACGACCGGTTCCGCCTGCTGTCGCGCGGCAGCCGCGCGGCCGACGCCAGGCACCGGACGCTGCGCGCGGTCGTGGCGTGGAGCTGGGACCTGCTGAGCGAGGAGGAGCGGGTCGCGGCCAGGCGGCTGACGGTCTTCTCCGGCGGCGCGACCGCCGGGGCCGCGGAGCGCGTCTGCGGGATCGAGGACGCCGAGGACGTGCTCGACTCGCTGGCCGACAAGTCCTTCGTGGAGTTCGGCGGCGGGCGCTACCGCATGCTGGAGACGATCCGCGCCTACTGCGCCGAGCGGCTGGAGGAGGCCGGGGAGGCCGGCGCCGTACGGCGGGCGCACGCCGGCCACTTCCTGGATCTGGTCAGGGACGCCGCGCCCGGCCTGCTGCGCACCGGGCAGCTCCGCCGGCTGGAGGTCCTCACCGCCGAGCACGAGAACCTCCACGCGGCGCTGCGCTGGGCCGTCGAGACCGGGGAGACCGCGACCGGCCTGGGCCTGCTGGGGGCCATGTCGGGCTATCTGTGGATGCGCGGCATGCGTTCCTCGGTGATGGCGCAGGCCGTCGCGCTGCTGGAGGCGATCGGCCCCGACCCCGACCCGGCGTTCGGGGACGACTACGTCATGTGCGCGCTCACCGCCGCGGCCGGCGAGGCCGGCAGGCGGGCGTGGGAACGTCACCGGGGGGCCGCGGAGGCGATCGTCCTGCGCCCGGACCGGCCGCGGCGCAACCCGCTCACCACGTTCCTGTGGCCGATGCTCAACAGCGGCGGGTCCGGCGAGGACGTGGAGGTCGCCCTCTCGGTGATCACACGCGGGCGGACCTCCCCCGACCCGTGGGAGCGGGCGGCCTCCTGCCTGGTCTGGGGCTACCCGCAGCTGGCGAGCGGTGACCTCGCCCAGGCCGAGCGGGAGTTCACCGCCGCCGCCGACGCCTTCCGGGCGCTCGGCGACCGCTGGGGGACGGCGCTGGCCCTGGACGCGCTGGCCGGGCTGGCCGGATGGTGCGACGACCCGGCGCGGGCGATCGCGCTGACCGACGAGGCGCTGACCCTCACCGAGGAGCTGGGGGCGGACGAGGACAGTTCGGACCTGCTGTGCAACCGGGGCGACCACCGGGTCCGCCTGGCTCACCTCGCCGGGGCGCGCGCCGACTACGCGCGGGCCGCCGAGCTGGCACGCCGCGCGGGCAGCCCCACCTGCCTGGCCGCCGCGCTGCGCGGCCTCGGCGACATCGCCCGGCTGGAGGGAGACCTGACCGGGGCGCGGAGGCTGTACGAGGAGGCACTGGAGCGTTTCGACCCGCACTGGGTCAGGAGCGTGGGCAACCACGTGGGCGCGCTCATCGGGCTCGGCCGGGTCGAGGAGTACCGGGGCCGGATCGCCGAGGCGCGGGCGCGGTACCGGCAGGCCGCCGAGCTGGCGGTGAGATCGGGGCCGCTTCCCGACGGCGCCAGGGCGGTGGAATGCCTCTCCGGGACCGCGCTGGCCGAGGGCGACGCCGCCTCGGCGGCCCGGCTGCTCGGCGCGGCCACCGCGCTGCGCGGCGTCATGGCCGCCGATGACCCGGACGCGGCCCGGACGGCGTCCGCCGCGCGGGACGCGCTGGGCGAGCGGGCGTACGAGGCGGCCCGCCGCGAGGGGCTGCGGCTGACCCCGGAGGAGGCGTTGCGCCTGGCCGGGGTGCCCGAGCACGTCATCCGTTCCTCGCCGGCCCTCGGCTTCGCCGCCGAGGGCTGAGGCGGCCGGTGAGCCTCCGGTGAGCGGCCGGTGAGGCGCGCGGGAGGCGGTGCGGCGGGGGTGAGGGCGCGGTGAGCGCCCCCGGACAGGCTTGCCGTCATGAACACCACTTCGCGGCTCAAGAGCAAGAACGTCCTGATCTCCGGCGCGAGCGTCGCCGGTCCCGCGCTCGCCTACTGGCTGCGCCGTCACGGCTTCAACCCCACCGTGGTGGAGCGGGCGCCCGCGCTGCGCGACGGCGGCTACGCGGTCGACTTCCGCGGCCGGGCCCACCTGACCGTCCTGGAGCGGATGGGCATCCTGGACGACGTCCGGCGCGCCCGGACGGGCATGGGCGCGATGTGGTACGTCAACGAATCCGGGAAGAAGCTGGCCGCGATGCCCGCCGACCTCTTCAGCGGCGACATCGAGATCCTCCGCGGTGACCTGGCCCGCATCCTGTACGAGGCGACCCGGGACGACGTCGAGTACGTCTTCGGCGACTCCATAGCCGCCATGACGGAGGACGAGCACGGCGTCGAGGTCACCTTCGAGCGGGGCGCGCCCCGCAGGTTCGACCTCGTGGTGGGCGCCGACGGCCTGCACTCGACGGTGCGCTCGCTGGCCTTCGGCCCGGAGTCCCGGTACGTGAAGGACCTGGGGCTGCACTGCGCGGTCTTCACCACCGACAACTTCCTCGGGCTCGACCACACCGGGCACCTGTACAACACCCCCGGCAGGCTCGTCGGCCTCTACAGCTCCCGGAACAACACCGAGGCCAAGGCCACGTTCTACTTCGGCTCGCCGAAGCAGCCCTACGACCGCCACGACACCGGGCAGCAGAAGAAGATCCTCGCCGAGGCGTTCGCCGGGGTCGGCTGGGAGACCCCGCGGCTGCTGGAGGCGATGTGGGACGCGCCCGACTTCTACTTCGACTCCGTCAGCCAGGTCCGCGTGGACGGCTGGTCGCGGGGCCGGGCCGTCCTGCTCGGCGACGCCGCCGCCTGCCCCTCGCCGCTGTCGGGCATGGGCACCGGCATGGCCATGGTGGGGGCGTACGTCCTGGCCGGGGAGCTGGCGGCGGCCGGCGGCGACCACCGTACGGCGTTCGCCCGCTATGAGGAGGAGATGCGCGGCTACGCCGACGGCTGCCAGAAGGGGGCCGAGGGGACCGCGAAGGTGATGGTCCCGGAGAACCGCTTCGTCGCCTGGTTCATGAGCCAGAACTACCGGCTGCTGCCGTACGTGCCGTGGAAGGGCATGATCGCCAAGGGGGCCCGCAGGACGGCCGAGGCGATCACCTTGAAAAACTACGGCCTCTGACCCGGTGTCGCCCTGGGTACCACAGCACCATGGAGCGAACGGCACGATCCGGTGGTCCCGGTCACCGCGCGGCCGGGGGCCGGAACGTGGAAAGCCGATGATCGCGGTCATCCTGGCCCTGTGCGCCGCCGCGTGCAACGCCACCGCCTCGGTGCTGCAGCGCAAGGCGGCACGCGCCCTCCCGGAGAGCGGGGTGTCCGGTTTCACGCTGGCCTGGCGGCTGGTGCGGAACCCGGTGTGGCTGGGCGGCATCGGCGCGCTCATCGGAGGCTTCCTCTTCCAGGCCGCGGCGCTGGCCACCGGCGGCCTCACGCTCGTGCAGCCCCTCCTCATCACCGAGCTGCCCTTCACGATCGCCCTCGCCGCGAAGATCTTCGATATCCGGCCGAACCCGGAGACGTGGCTGGCCATCGGCTCCCTGACCGGAGGACTCGCCCTCCTGCTGGTGGCCGCCTCCCCCTCACCCGGGCGGAGCTATCCCGACCCGGACGAATGGCTGATCACCGTCACGGTGACGGTCTGCGTGATGGGAGGTCTCATCGCGGCGGCGAGGGCCTCCCGCGGACACCTCCGCGCGGCCCTGCTCGGCACCGCCTCCGCCCTGGGGTTCGCCTTCACCGCCACGCTGATGAAGGAGGCCACCCATGTCCTCTCCGCGGAGGGGACCGGGGTGCTGACCACCTGGTCGCCGTACGCCATGGTCGCGGCCGGCCTGGTGAGCGTGGTGCTCTTACAGGAGGCGCTGCGAAGCGGAAGCCTGGTGGTCGTGCAGCCGGCGCTCAGCGTCGTCGATCCGGTGATCAGCATCGTGTACGGCGTCGCGCTGTTCGACGAGACGATCCGGCTGGGTCCGTGGATCGTTGCGGAGCTGGCCGGCCTTGGACTGATCCTCTATGGCACCGTACGGCTGGCCCGCTCGCGGTTCATCCAGGGATGAACCGGACGAGGGGGTCCGCGAGGCCGAAGAACGACTCGACGGGCGGCGCGGCGAACAGCGCCGCCGCCCGGGCCGCCCGCCGGTCGCGTTCCCCGTCGCGCCCCAGCCGGTCCAGCGCGGCGGGCAGCTCCCCTGGGCCGGGGACGTACACGCTCAGCCCGGCTCGCGCCATGGCCAGGACGCCGTCCCTGCCGTGCCCGGGGATCGGCCGGCAGGAGAGGACCGGCACCCCGGCCGCCATCGCCTCCCGGCACGTCAGACCCGCCGCGTTGTCCACCAGCGCGTAGGCGGCGGCCATCAGCCCCGGCATGTCGTCGCACCAGCCGAGGGCGATCGCGGTGCCTGCCAGGCGGCGGCGCAGCTCCCGGTTGCGCCCGCACAGCACGACTGGCACGTACCGTCCCGAACCCGCCAGGACGCCGGCCGTCTCCTCCACCTCCCCCACGCCCCACGAACCCGCCGAGACCAGGACCAGCCGCTCCCCCGCCCGCGCGCCGGGCGGGAGCCACGCCGTACCGGGACCGGTGTCAGGGACCGAGCCGGGGCCGGGGCCGTTGTCCGGTCCCGATCCGGGAGTGGAGCCGGGGCCGGGGCGGCGGAACTCCGGTCGCACGACGGGGGCGTGGCAGGCGGCCGGACGGCCGGTGACGGCCCGCACGGCGCGCGCGGTCGCCCGGTCCGGGCACAGGTAACGGTCGTTGCCCGGGTGCAGCCAGAGGCGGTGCGCCGCGAAGTCGGTCAGCAGGACCGTGCTGGGCGCCCGCAGGAGGCCGCGCCGCCGCAGGTGCCCGGCCGCCTGCGCGGCCAGGTGGAAGGTCGAGACGACCTCGGACGGCGGCCTGCGGCGTACCAGCCGGCGCAGCCCGGCCGCGGCCAGGAGCGTCAGCGGCGACACCGGGGGCGTCCGGCCCGGCGTGAAGAAGGCCCGGTAGATCAGCGCGTACATCCAGGGGGCCGAGCGCATCATCCAGCCGTACCACCGGCGCAGTCCCGCCCCGAGCCGGAGCGGCAGCAGCTCCAGCACGTCGGCCACCTCGGCGTCGACGCCCCCGGCCGACAGTCGCCTGGCCAGCTCCGCCGCGACCGCGTCGTGCCCGGCGCCCATGCTCGCGCTGAGGATCAGCACCGTGCGCCGCGTTGGCATCGCGTCCCCTCTCGCGCAGACTCTGAGGGGTGAGACGTTCCGCGCCGGTCCCGGCCGGCTCCGGTGAACCGGGTCGCGGGAGGACGGGCCCCGGGAAGGCGGGCCGTGCCGCGCCGGCCGCGCACACGCCCGGAGCGCCGGGTCGTGCCGCACTGGCGGTCGCCGGCCTGGCGCTGCTCCACGTGGGACCGGCGGCGACCTGGCTGCCCGCCGTACGGCGCCTGCTGCCCGGACTGGCCGGGGCGGGGGCGGCCGACCACGTCGCCCTGACCTTCGACGACGGGCCCGACCCGCGCTCCACCCCGCGTTTCCTCGACGAGTTGGCGCGGCTCGGCTGCCGGGCCACGTTCTTCGTGCTCGGCGAGATGCTCGAACGCCATCCCGCGCTGGGCCGGCGCGTCGTCGCCGACGGCCACGAGATCGCGGTGCACGGCTGGCACCACGGCAACGCCCTCGCCGCCGCGCCGGGCCGGACGGCGGCCGAGATCGGCGCGGCGGCCCGGCTGGTGGCGGACGTCACCGGCGTCCGCCCCATCTGGTACCGGCCGCCCTACGGCGTGCTCAGCGCCGAGGCCCTGGTCGCCGCGCGGGTCCTGGGCCTGCGCCCGGTGCTGTGGACCGCCTGGGGTCGCGACTGGACCCGGTCGGCGACGCCGTCCTCCGTACTGGCCGCCCTGGCCCCCGGCCTGCGCGGCGGGGCCACGCTCCTGCTGCACGACTCCGACCACACCTCCGCTCCCGGGTCCTGGCGCTCGGGGCTCGGCGCCCTGCCGGAGCTGGTGGCGCGCTGCCGCTCCGCGGGCCTGCGGGTCGGACCGCTGCGGGACCACGGCGTCAGCGGCTCCAGCGGCTCCCGCGGCGCCGTCCGCCGGCACCCGGTCCTCCACGACGCCCCCGAGACCGCCGCGCCGGGGAACACCGGCGACGCGGAAAACGCCCCGGGCCCCTGGAACGGCTTTCATGACAATCCACTACCTACCACCCGGAAGGAAAAGCCCGGCGCTTTCCAATGACTAGGCAAGGGCAAAACATCAAACGCTCTCCCACCTCATTTCCGGTAAACATCAATGGGCCGCAAGCCCATGTTTGCCCTGCACGACGAGGGACATCCTCTGTTCATGCATTCGGGGGAGGACGATGCGGCGGGCATCACGCCCAAAGCACACGGGGAGAATTTCCCGGTGGCCGCACTGGTACTGCCGCGCGATATCCGCCGTCACCTCCTTTCGGTGTACGGCTTCGCGCGGTTCGTCGACGACGTCGGTGACGAGGGCCACGTCCGCGACCCGCTGCGGCTGCTCGACGACGTCGACGCCGACCTCGATCTCCTGTACACCGGGCGGCTCCCCCGCCTGCCGGTCGTCCGCGCCCTGACACCGGTCGTCGAGACCCGCGCCGTCCCCGCCGAGCCGTTCCACCGGCTGGTCGAGGCCAACCGGCGCGACCAGACCGTCGGCCGGTACGGCACCTTCAAGGACCTGCTGGCCTACTGCGAGCTGTCGGCGAACCCCGTCGGCCACATCGTGCTGCACGTCTTCGGCCTGGCGACCGCCGGGCGAATGGCCCTGTCCGACCGCGTCTGCACGGCGCTGCAGATCGTCGAGCACTGCCAGGACGTGGGTGAGGACCACGCGCGGGGCCGCGTCTACCTCCCCGAGGAGGACCTGCGCCGGTTCGGCTGCGGCGAGCGCGACCTCGCCGGGGAGACCACCCCGGCGAGGTTGCGCGACGTCGTCGCCCTCCAGACGACGCGGGCCGAACGGCTGCTCGACGAGGGGGAACCGCTCGTCTCCTCGATGGGAGGCGTCGCCCGCGTCGCCGTGGCGGGTTACGTCGCGGGCGGCAGGGCCACCGTCGCGGCGCTGAGACGGGCCGGTCACGACGTCGTCGGGCGGGCCGTGCGCCCGCACCGCGTCCGGCTTCTCTCGACGTGGCTGGGCGTCCTGGCACGAGGCACACGAGGGGGGAGCGGCCGTGGACGTCTCTGACGCCTACCGGCACTGCGAGCAGGTCGTCAGCCGGGAGGCGCGCAACTTCTTCTACGGCATGCGGCTGCTGCCGCCGCCCAAGCGCCGCGCGCTCAGCGCCGTCTACGCGTTCGCCCGCCGGATCGACGACATCGCCGACGGGGACGAGCCCGCCGAGCGGCGTCTCGCGCGGCTGCGCGAGGCGCGGGCGGCACTGGACACGGTGTGCTCCGGGGTGCCGGAGCCGTCCGGCGTCCGCGCCGCGCCCGGCTTGCCGCCGCCCGGCCCCGAGGACCCGGTGCTGGTCGCGCTGCGTCACGCCGCCCTGCGCTACCCCATCCCCCTGCGGGCGTTCGGGGAGCTGATCGACGGGTGCGCCGCGGACGTGCGGGGGACGCGCTACGCGCGGTTCGAGGAGCTGCTGGCGTACTGCCGGTGCGTCGCCGGGTCGATCGGGCGGCTGTCGCTCGGCGTCTTCGGCGTCCAGGGCGACCGGGACGTCCGCGAGGCCGAGCCGCTGGCCGACGCGCTGGGGGTGGCGCTGCAGATCACGAACATCCTCAGGGACGTGCGCGAGGATCGGCTGGCCGGGCGGATCTACCTTCCCGCCGAGGATCTCGACCGGTTCGGGTGCACCCTGGACGTCGACTCCTCCGGCGGGCTCGCCGACCCGCCGGACCGGCTCGCCGCCCTGGTGCGGTTCGAGGCCGACCGGGCGCGCGCCTGGTTCACCGAGGGCATGCGCCTGCTGCCCGTACTGGACGGGCGCAGCGCGGCGTGCACGGCGGCGATGGCCGGCATCTACCGGTGCCTGCTCGGCGGGATCGCGGCGGACCCCGCCGTGGCGCTGGCCACGCGGCTGTCGCTGCCCCCGTGGCGGAAGGCGATGGTGGCGGTGGGCGCGCTCGCGGGGACGGTCCGATGAGGGGCGGCGGTACGGTGCCGGGCGGTCCCGGGGCAGGCGCCCCGGACGGCCCGGCGTGGGACCCTCCGGCGGGGAGCGTCCCGGCGCGGGACGGCGCTCCGGTCGTGGTCGTCGGCGGCGGCCTGGCGGGCATCGCCGCCGCCGTCGCGCTCGGGGAGGCCGGTCACCGCGTGACCCTGTTCGAGGCCCGGCCGAGGCTGGGCGGCGCGACCCACTCCTTCAACCGCGGCGGCCTGACGGTCGACAACGGCCAGCACGTGTTCCTGCGCTGCTGCACGGCCTACCGGGGCCTGCTCGACCGGCTCGGCCGCACCGGGCTGGTGCACCTGCAGGACCGGTTCGACGTGCCGGTGCTCACCCCCTGGGGGCGGTCCGGGCGGCTGCGGCGCACGGCCCTGCCGGGGCCGTTCCACCTGCTGCCGGCGCTGGCGCGGTACCCGCTGCTGGGACCGGCCGACCGGCTGCGCGCGATGCGGGCCTCGCTGGCCCTGCGCCGGCTCGACCCGGCGGACCCCGCGCTGGACCGGATCGACCTCGGGAGCTGGCTGGCCGCCCACGGGCAGAGCGAAGCCGCGCGGCGGGCGCTGTGGGAGCTGTTCGCGATGGCGGCGCTGAACGCCGCCGTCGAGGACGTGGCCCTGGGCCCGGCCGCGATGGTCTTCAAAACGGCGTTGTTCGGCCGGGCGGACGCGGCCGACATCGGGCTGCCCGCCGTACCCCTGGGCGAGCTGCACGGCGCCGCGGCGCGGGCCGCCGTCGAGCGGCTCGGCGGCGCAGTGCACCTGTCGTCGAAGGTCACCGCCGTCGGGCCGGGTCCGGCGGTCACCGTGGGCGGCGGCCGAATCGAGGCGTCCGCCGTCATCGTGGCCGCGCCGCACGAGCAGGCCGCGGCGCTGCTCCCCGAGGACGCCGTGCCCGGCGTCCGGCGCTGGAGCGGCCTGGACGCGAGCCCGATCGTCAACGTGCACATCGTCTACGACCGGCGGGTCACCGAGACGCCGTTCGCGGCGGTCGTGGGCTCTCCCGTGCAGTGGGTCTTCGACCGGTCGCGGGTGGCGGGGCTGGAACGCGGACAGTACCTCGCCGTGTCGGTCTCGGCGGCGGACCGCTGGATCGACACGCCCACCGCGCTGCTGCGGGCCGTGTTCGAGCCCGCGCTGGAGCGGATCTTCCCCGCCGCCCGGCGGGCCGAGATCGTCGACTTCTTCGTCACCAGGGAGCGTCGCGCCACCTTCCGCCAGCGTCCCGGCAGCGGCGCGCTGCGTCCCGGAGCCGCCACCCGGTGGCCCGGGGTCTTCCTCGCCGGCGCGTGGACCGACACGGGCTGGCCCGACACCATGGAGGCCGCCGTGCGCAGCGGGCTCTGCGCGGCCCGCCTGGCCGGACGCCACCTCGGCGGGCCGGCGGCCCGATCTCCCCGGACGTCCCACCACCGGGAGGCACTGACATGACCACCGAGACCGCCGGGGACACCGGAGGGGCCACCGCGACCACCGGAACCACCGGGGTCGCAGAAGGGGCCGGGGTCGCCGGGGTCGCCGGGGTCCCCGCGATCACCCCGGCCGTCCCGGCCGCCGGAACCGCCGTGCCCCTCGCCGCCCCGGTGATCGCCGCGTCCGCCGTGACCGTCGCACCGGCCGGGACGACCGGCCTGGCCGGACGCGCCGCGCTCGCCCTGGACGCGGCGTGCGAGCACCTGCTCGGCCTGCAGTCCCCCGAGGGGTGGTGGAAGGGCGAGCTGCAGACCAACGTGACCATGGACGCCGAGGACCTGCTGCTGCGGGAGTTCCTCGGCATCCGCACCGAGGAGGACACCGCCGCGGCGGCCCGGTGGATCCGCTCCGAGCAGCGCGGCGACGGGACGTGGGCCACCTTCCACGACGGGCCCGGCGACCTGTCCACCACGGTGGAGGCGTACACGGCGCTGCGGCTCGCCGGCGACCCGCCCGACGCCGCCCACATGCGGGCCGCGGCCGGTTTCGTCCGGGACATGGGAGGCGTCGAGGAGGCCCGGGTGTTCACCCGGATCTGGCTGGCGCTGTTCGGGCGGTGGCCGTGGGAGCGGCTTCCGGCGCTCCCCCCGGAGATGATCTTCCTGCCGCCGTGGTTCCCGCTCAACGTCTACGACTGGGCCTGCTGGGCCCGGCAGACGGTCGTGCCGCTCACCGTCGTGGCCGCCCATCGGCCGGTGCGGCCGCTCCCGTTCGACCTGGACGAGCTGCGCACCGGCCGCCGGCCCGGTGGGTGGCCCCGCCCCGGATGGGAGGCGGCGTTCGCCGCCCTCGACCGGGTCCTGCGCGGGTACGAGCGGCGGCCCGTCCCGGGCCTGCGGCGGGCCGCGCTGCGCCGCGCCGCCGAGTGGATCGTCGCGCGGCAGGAGGCCGACGGGTCGTGGGGCGGCATCCAGCCGCCCTGGGTGTACTCGCTGATCGCCCTTCACCTCCAGGGCTACCACCTCGACCACCCGGTGATGCGGAAGGGCGTGGAGGGGATCGACCGCTTCACGATCAGGGAAGCCGGGACGCGCCGGCTGGAGGCGTGCCAGTCGCCGGTGTGGGACACCGTGCTCGCGGTCAACGGCCTGCTGGACGCGGGCCTGTCCGGCGACCACCCGGCCCTGCTGCGGGCCACGGACTGGGTGCTCGCCGAGGAGATCCGCGGGCCGGGCGACTGGTCGGTACGGCGGCCGGACCTGCCGCCCGGCGGGTGGGCGTTCGAGTTCGACAACGACGGCTACCCCGACATCGACGACACCGCCGAGGCGGTCCTCGCCCTGCGCCGGGTGCGCCACCCGGGGGTGCGGCCGGCGGTCGACCGGGCGGTGCGCTGGATGACCGGCATGGCCTCCCGCGACGGCGGCTACGGCGCCTTCGACGCCGACAACACCCGGGTGCTGTGCACGAAGCTGCCGTTCTGCGACTTCGGCGCGGTCATCGACCCGCCGTCCGCCGACGTCACCGCCCACGTCGCCGAGGCGCTCGCCCACGAGGCCCCCGGCTCCCCCGCCCTGCGGCGGGCCGTGGTGTGGCTGCTGCGGGCGCAGGAGGCCGACGGGTCGTGGTTCGGCCGCTGGGGCGTCAACCACGTCTACGGCACCGGGGCGGTGGTGCCCGCGCTCGTCGCGGCCGGCGTGCGGCCGGACGGCCCCTGGATCCGGCGGGCCGTCGCCTGGCTGGAGCGCCACCAGAACGCCGACGGCGGCTGGGGCGAGGACCTTCGTTCCTACACCGACCCGGCGTGGATCGGGCGCGGCGCGTCCACGCCCTCGCAG
The DNA here is from genome assembly GCF_050942225.1 of Streptosporangium sandarakinum. Taxonomy (NCBI): domain Bacteria; kingdom Bacillati; phylum Actinomycetota; class Actinomycetes; order Streptosporangiales; family Streptosporangiaceae; genus Streptosporangium; species Streptosporangium sandarakinum. The sequence goes on along the minus strand of NZ_CP192034.1, from coordinate 1,999,456 downwards.
ACGGCGTGGGCGCTGCTGGCGCTGCTCGCCGCCGGGGAACGCTCGCCGGCGGTGGACCGGGGCGTGGCGTGGCTGGCCGACAACCAGCGGCCGGACGGCACGTGGGACGAGCCGTACTTCACCGGGACCGGTTTCCCCGGCGACTTCTCCATCAACTACCACCTCTACCGGCTCGTCTTCCCGGTCAGCGCGCTCGGCCGCTACCTGCGCCGGGAGCGGCGGACCGGCGGGGAGGCCCCGCCGTGACCGCCCTGCTGGTCTGCACCGCCCTGGGGATCGAGGCGCGGGCCGTACGGCACGGCCTGCCGGCCGGGGACGCGCTGGTGCTCCGCACCGGGATGGGGCCGGAGCGGGCCGCGCGGGCGGCGGCGCGGCTGCCGTCCGCGGACGCGCTGGCCGTGGCCGGATTCGGCGGCGCCGTACGGGAGGACCTGCGCGCGGGCGACGTGCTGGTGGCGACCGAGGTCCGCTTCGGGGAGCGGGCGCTGCCCTGCCCCTGGGCGCCGTTCCTCGCCGCCGAGCTGGCCCGGCACGGCCTGCCGGTGCGGACCGGGCCGCTGGTGACCTGCGACCACGTGGTGACCGGCGCCGAACGGGGGCTGCTCGCCGAGCGGGGGGCGCTGGCCGTCGACATGGAGACCTGGCCGCTCGCGGAGGCGGCGGGCGACCTGCCGTTCGCCGCGCTGCGCGTCATCGCCGACGTCCGGTCGCCGTGGGCGGTCCCGGCGTACGGCGTCGTGGCGTACCGGGTGCTGCGGCGGATCGGCCCGGCGCTGGCCCGCTGGGCGGCACACGCCTCCGGCGCCGACCACCCGACGGACGACGACCGCGCGACGGGCGCCGACCGCGCGACGAGTGTCGGCCACTCGATGGACACCGGCCGCGCGACGGGCGCCGGCCGCAGAACAGGCCCGGAGGCGGACGACGGCTCCGTGCCCCGGGAAGAACGTCCGTTTCCGTCATCCAGGGAGGGGTGATCCGGATGGCGATGCCAGTACGCCAGTGCCTGCGCATCGGCGGTTACATCCTCGGCCAGCGACTTCGCGGGCGGAAGAGGTTCCCGCTCCTGCTGGAGCTGGAGCCCCTGTTCGCGTGCAACCTGGCCTGTTCGGGCTGCGGGAAGATCCAGCATCCCGCGGGGGTGCTGAAGCAGCGCATGGACGTCGCGCGGGCCGTGGCCGCCGCCGAGGAGTGCGGCGCCCCCATGGTGTCGATCGCGGGCGGGGAGCCGCTGATGCACCCGCGGATCGGGGAGCTCGTCCGGGAACTGGTCTCCCGGAAGAAGTACGTGTTCCTGTGCACCAACGCGCTGCTGATCCCGCGCAAGATCGACGAGTTCGAGCCCTCGCCGTACTTCGCCTGGACGGTCCACCTGGACGGCCTGCGCGAGCGTCACGACGAGTCGGTGTGCAAGGAGGGGGTGTTCGACGCGGCCGTCGCCGCGGTCAGGGAGTGCCGGCGGCGCGGCTTCCGGGTCACCACGAACACCACCTTCTTCAACACCGACAGCCCGCAGACCGTCATCGAGGTGCTCGACTACCTCAACGACGAGCTGAAGGTCGACCAGATGATGATCTCCCCCGGGTACGCGTACGAGAAGGCGCCCGACCAGGACCGCTTCCTCGGCGTGCGGGAGACGCGGGAGCTGTTCCGCAAGGCGTTCTCCGGCGGGAACCGGCGGCGGTGGAGGTTCAACCACACACCCCTGTTCCTGGACTTCCTGGAGGGGAGGGCCGACTTCCCGTGCACGGCGTGGGCCATCCCGTCCTACTCGGTGTTCGGCTGGCAGCGGCCCTGCTACCTCATGGCCGACGGCTACGCGGCGACCTACCGGGAGCTGCTGGAGGAGACCGACTGGGACTCCTACGGACGGGGCCGCGACCCGCGGTGCGCCAACTGCATGGCCCACTGCGGGTACGAGCCGACGGCCGTCTTCGCCACGCTGTCCTCCCTGCGGGAGTCGCTGCGTGCGCTGCGCGAGGCCTGAACCGGCCCCCGGGGCGCCACCGTCCCGCACCCGGCGGAGGTCACCGCCGGGTGCGCGGCGGCGGTCACCGTTCCGCGGACAGCCCGGCGAGCGCCCGGAAGGGGCCGGGGGCCGCGCCCCTCAGCCGGGCCGGGAAGCGCAGCCAGCCGGGGACGTACGACTCGGTACGGCCGCGCTCGACGGCCGCGACGATCGCCCGGGCGACCCGCTCGGCGGGGATCGGCGCCGGCCACCGGCGGGTGTACGGCGTGCCGCGCCGTTCGAAGAACGGGGTGTCCACCACGCCGGGCAGCACGACCGACACGCCGACCCCGCGCAGCTCGTACCGGAGGCTCTCGGCGAAGCAGAGGAGGCCGGCCTTGGTCGCCGCGTACACCGCCTCCCCCGGCACGCCGACCGCCCCGGCGATCGACGCGACGAAGACGACGTGTCCCCGCCCGCGTTCCACCATGGCGGGCAGCAGGAGGCGGGTCAGCCGGATGGGGGCGGTCAGGTTGCCCGCGACCAGGCGTTCGATGGCGTCGTCCGGCATCGTCTCCAACGGTCCGGCCCACCCGGCGCCGGCGTTGGCGACCAGGACGTCCACCGGCCCGGCGCGCCGGGCCAGGTCCGCGGCGTCCGTCACGAGGTCGCCGGCCAGCGCCCGTCCGCCGGTCCCGGCGGCGACGGCGTCCAGCCTGCCTGTGTCGCGGCCGGCCAGCACCAGGCGGGCCCCGGCCGCCGCCATGGCCTGCGCGGTCGCGGCCCCGATGCCGGACGACGCGCCGGTGATCAGCACGCGGGCGCCCGCGATTCTCATGGCCACACCACCCTCGTCACCGGGGGGAGAACCGGAACATCGTCAACGCCGTATCCGGCGTCCTTCCCCGCGGCGGCCCGCCGTACCCGTCGCCGCGCCGGTGGGGCGACGGAGACGTGGGGAGCGGAGGGACCGAGCCGCGGTGGCGGGCGAGGACCGGGGAGACGGGACGGCGCGCCGGTGGCCGGGGTGAGCAGGACGGAGGTGGGGCGGTGAGCGGGACGGCGGTGCGGCACCCCGTCTTCGCGCGCTGCTACACCGGCGTCAGCGAGGTGCTGGAGCGGCTCGGCCTGGCCGAACGCCGCCGGGAGCTGCTCGCCGGGCTGTCCGGCCGGGTGATCGAGGTCGGGGCGGGGAACGGCCTGAACTTCGCCCACTACCCACCGGCCGTGACCGGCGTGCTCGCCGTCGAGCCGGAGCCGGAGCTGCGCCGCCGGGCCACGCGGGCCGCGCGCCGGGCTCCGGTCCCGGTCGAGGTGGTCGCCGGGCTGGCCGACCGGCTTCCCGCCCGGGACCGGAGCTTCGACGCCGCGGTGGCGTCACTGGTGCTGTGCTCGCTGCCCGACCCGGTGGCCGGGCTGCGGGAGGTGCGCCGGGTGCTCGTCCCCGGCGAGCGGCTGCGCTTCCTGGAGCACGTGCGCGCCGACTCCCCGGCCTGGCCCGCGTCCAGCGCCTGCTGGACGCGACGGTCTGGCCCCGGCTGGCGGGCGGCTGCCACACCGGCCGGGACAGCGCCGCGGCCGTCCGGGCGGCCGGGTTCACCATCACCGCGCTGGACCGGTTCGTCTTCGCCGGGATCCCCACCCCGATCTCCGTCCTCGTTCTCGGTACGGCCTCGGCCCCGCCCGCCGGCTGACCTCCGTCCGGACCGGCACCGGAGCGGACCCGTCCCGCCGCGTTCGGCTCGTGCCCCCATCGCATCCGGCCCGTTCCGACGTCCCGTACCCGCCCGTGACCTCGCGGTTCCAGGATGCCGGCACCCCGGGTTGGCGGGGCCTTCCCGTTCCCCCTATCGTGCGCGCCATGACCGACGATGGGCGCTCGGCCCACATCCTCGACGTGCTGGTCACCGAGTTCGGTGACGCCATGAAGCGCGACCCCGCCGCCTTCCGGCGCAAGTTCCGGAAGATGGCCGCCTCCCCCTTCGCCTTCTACCGCGGCAGCGCGGCCCTGTTCTACGCGGACATGACGGGGGCGTTCGCCGACGACGCGTTCCTCGACGAGCGGACGAGGCGGGTGTGGATCCACGGTGACCTGCACGCCGAGAACTTCGGGACCTACATGAACGCCTCGGGCGTCCTGGTCTTCAACGTCAACGACTTCGACGAGGCGTACGTCGGCCCCTACGTCTGGGACCTCAAGCGGTTCGCGGCCAGCGTCGCGCTCATCGGGTACGCCAAGGCCCTGTCGGACGAGGCGATCACCGGTCTGGTGACCGGCTTCGCCCACGCCTACCTGGCCGAGCTGACCGCCATCTCCGAGGGCGGGGACGACGCGATCGGCTCGCTGACCCTGGAGACCACCACCGGGGTGCTCCACCGGGTGCTGCAGCTCGCCCGGCTGAACACGCGGGTGTCGCTGCTGGACGCCGAGACCACCGTCGAGGACTTCGACCGCAGGTTCGCCGTGATGGAGGGCCGCCGCCCCATCGACGACGAGACCCGGCAGGCGGTGGAGGCGGCCTTCCGCGACTACCTGACCACGCTGCCCACGGTCTCGCCGGTCGAGCACAGGATCAAGGACTTCGCGCTCCGCACGGGCGTCGGCATCGGCTCGGCGGGACTGCCGTCGTACAACATGCTGCTGGAGGGCCACACCCAGGCCCTGGAGAACGACGTCATCCTCTACATGAAGCAGGCGCAGGTCCCGGCGGTCGCCCGGTACATCACCGACGAGCGGGTGAGCGGCTACTTCAGGCACCAGGGCCACCGTACGGCCGAGTCGCAGCGGGCCCTGCAGGCGTACGCCGACCCCTGGCTCGGCCACACCACGCTGAACGGCGTGGGCCAGCTCGTGGCCGAGGTCTCCCCCTACTCCGCCGACCTCGACTGGGGCGACGTCAACGAGCCCGAGGACCTCGCCTCGGTGATCGAGGACCTGGGCCGGGCGGTGGCCCGCATGCACTCGGTGGCCGACGACGAGTCCAGCCACGACCTGGTCGACTTCTCCACCGAGGATGCGATCGTCGCGGTGATCGGCGGTGACGCGGCCGGCTTCACCGCCATGCTCGTCGGCTTCGCGCACGCCTACGGCGCGCGGGCCAGGGCCGACCACCAGCTCTTCGTGGATCTCTTCCGCAACGGCCGTCTCCCCGGCCTCTGACCGCGCCGGCGCGGCCCGCCCCGGACGCTCCAGGCGCTCCGGACGTCCGTACGGCGGGCCGCGCGGGCGGCCGTGTCCAGCTGAAGGCCGTGTCAGGCCGAAGGCCGTGCCGGGCCGAAGGCCGTGCCGGGCCGAGGGCCGTGTCAGGCCTCGGTCGGCCTCTCGTAGCCCTCGGCCTCCCCGTAGACGTGCTCGTCGGGGTCGGACTCCGGCTGGCCCGCCGGGTCGGTCTCCGACGTGGTGAACTCGCCCGCGATGTCGGGCTCGGCGTACGCCTCGGGATCGTCCCGCCGGTCGGCGAGCGACCTGTTCTCCTCTGGCTGTGACATGTGTTCCCCTCCTCCTCGTGCGGGGAAGATGTGCCCGCCGGGAGCCGGTGTATGTCCCGGCGGGCTCGGAGAGCGCGGGCGTCAGGAGCGGGCCGGGGCGGTGGCCTCCGCGTAGTGGCAGGCCACGTGGGCCTCCCCCGACGACGGCGCGGCGGGCAGGATGTCCAGGAGCTGGGACCTGCACCGCCCGTCCACCCCCGCCTCGGCCGCCGCGCCGGAGGCGAGGACCTGGCAACGCGGGTGGAAGCGGCAGCCGCCGGGGATGCGGGTCGGGTCCGGCGGCTCGCCGCCCAGCACCACGGGCTCGGGCGACTCCGGCAGCACCGACAGCAGCGCCTGGGTGTAGGGGTGCGACGGCGAGGTCAGGATCTGCTCGACGGGCCCGGCCTCGACGATCCGGCCGAGATACATCACCGCGACGCGGTCGGCGATGTTCCAGGCCAGCCCGAGGTCGTGCGTGACGACCAGCGCCGACAGACCCAGTTCGTCGCGCAGCCGCAGCAGCAGGGCGAGGATCTCTCCGCGCACCGAGGCGTCCAGCGAGGCCACCGGCTCGTCGGCGATCAGCACCCCGGGGTCGAGGGCCAGCGCGCCGGCGATGACGACGCGCTGGCGCTGGCCGCCGGACAGCTCGTGCGGGTAGGACTGCAGGAACCGCTCGGGCGGGCGCAGCCCGGCCCGGGACAGCGCCGAGACGACCCGCTCGTGCTCGTCGGCCATGCCGTGGATGCGCGGTCCCTCGGCCACCGCCTCGTAGACGGTGTGCCGGGGGTTGAGCGACCCCATCGGGTCCTGGAGCACCAGCTGCACCTCGCGCCGGTAGGCCTTCAGGGCCCGCGAGGAGTAGTTCAGCGGGGCGCCGTCGTAGCGGACCTCACCGGAGGTGGGGCGCTCCAGCCCGAGCAGGGTGCGCGCCAGGGTCGTCTTGCCGCAGCCGGACTCGCCGACCAGGGCGATGATCTCCCGCCGGCCGACGGCGAGGTTGACCCCGTCCACCGCGCGGGCGCGCCGTCCGCGCGCGTTGAACTCCACGTGCAGGTCACGGGCCTCCAGCAGGGGGGTCTCGGCGTCCGTGCCGCCGCTTCGCCCGTTCACTGGACCTCCTTCGCCGGTCGCATGACCGGAATGTCGTGCTCGACGGCGTCGGCGCCGTGCTCTCCCGTGCCGGTCCCCGTGCCGATCTCCACGCCGCCTCCGCCGGTGCCGGCCGGTACGGCGTGCGCCCCGTTCGGCGGTTCCCCGGAGCCGTCCGGGACCTCCCCGGAGCCCGCCGGGAGGTCCTCGGGCAGCGCCGGGTCCGGCAGGACGTGCACGCACGCGGCCCGGCGCCCCTCCCCGGCGGGCCACAGCTCGATCGGCCGCGACGCGCAGGAGGGCAGGGCGACGTCGCAGCGCGGGTGGAAGGAGCAGCCGGACGGCAGGTGCATGGGGTCGGGCGGGTCGCCGGCCAGGCCCCGGGGCGCCAGCCGGGAGGCGGGGTCGCCGACCGTGGGGAAGGCAGCCGACAGCGCGCGGCTGTAGGGGTGGCGGGCGCCGGCGAACACCTCCCGCGAGGGCCCGTGCTCCACCACCTGGCCCGCGTACATGACCGCCAGCCGGTCGCACATGGAGGCCAGGACCGACAGGTCGTGCGAGATCATGATCATGCTGATGCCGTGCTCGGCGATGAGCGAGCGGATCAGTGTGAGCACCTGCGCCTGGATCATCACGTCCAGCGCGGTCGTCGGCTCGTCGGCGATGATCAGGCGCGGCGAGCAGGCCAGCGCCATGGCGATCATCACGCGCTGGCGCTGCCCGCCCGACAGTTCGTGCGGATAGTTGCGGCCCCGCCAGGCGGGCAGGCCGACCTGCTCCAGCAGTTCGGCGACCCTGCGACGGGCCTGGGCGGCGGTGGCCTTGCCGTGCACCAGCAACGGCTCGGCGATCTGCTCCTCGATGCGGCGCACCGGGTTCAGGGCGTGCTGCGCCCCCTGGAAGACGACCGACGCCGACGCCCAGCGGACCGCGCGCAGCCGTCCCCACTTCATGGTGAGGACGTCCTCGCCGTCGAGCAGGATCTCGCCGGTCACCCGGGCGTCGCGGGGCAGCAGCCGCAGCAGGGCCATGGCCAGCGTCGACTTGCCCGACCCCGACTCCCCGGCGACGCCGAGGGCCTGGCCGGCCGCGAGGTCCAGGGAGACCCCCCGTACGGCCGGCACCTCGCCGGAGGCGACCCGGTAGGTCACCGAGACGTCGCGAAGCTGAAGCAGGCTCATCGGGAAACTCCCCGCAGGCGTGGGTTGAGTACGGCCTCCAGTGTCCGGCCGCACAGCGTGAACGCCATCACGACCGCGACGATGCACAGACCCGGCGCGAGGATGTACCACCAGGCTCCGGCGGTGGCGGCGCCCCAGTCGTAGGAGCCGCGCAGCAGGCCGCCCCACGACACCTGGCCGGAGGAGGCGCCGAGGAAGGCCAGCGTCGACTCGGTGACGATGGCGTGCGCCACCTGGAGGGTGGTGTTGGCCAGCACCAGCGGGGCGACGTTCGGCAGCACGTGGCGGGTCATGACGTGCCAGTGCCCGGCGCCCAGCGCCCGGGACCGCTCGATGTACGGCCTGGCCTCCACCGACAGCGTCTGCGCCCGGATCTGCCTGGCCGTGGACGCCCAGGACGTCACGCCGATCGCCACGATGATCGTGGCGATGCTGCCGCCGAGGATGGCCGCGAGCACCAGGGCCAGCACGAGCGAGGGCAGGACCAGGAACCAGTCGGTGATCCGCATCAGCACGGCGGAGGTCCAGCCTCGGAAGTGGCCGGCCGCGATGCCGACCACCGTGCCGATGACCATGCTGAGCAGCGCCGCCAGGAAGCCGACGAGCAGCGAGACCCGCGAGCCCCACAGCACCATCAGCAGGACCGACCGGCCCGACTCGTCGGTGCCGAACGGGAACTCCAGGCTCGGGGGGGCCATCTTCGCCCCGGTCGCCTGGGTGACGTCGAGTCCGGCGGAGTCGGTGAGCAGCGGGGTCAGGAGGGCCAGGACGACGGCCACGATCAGGATCGCCGCGCCGTACAGTCCGGCGCGCTGGCGGCGGTACTCGCGCCAGAAGCGCGCCAGCGCGAGCCTGCGGCGGGCCCTGGCGAAGCCGGCGGTGCTGACGGTGCCGGCGGTGCCCGCCGTGTTCCCCGCGCCGGTCGTGCTTCCGCCGCCCGGGTTCCCGGTGCTTCCGGTGTTCCCCGGGTTCGCGGTGTTCGGAGTGCTCACGCCGACCTCACCCTCGGGTCCAGGACGCGGTAGGCCACGTCGGCGAGCGTGTTCATGATGATCACGGCGGTGCACACCACGATGAACGTCCCCTGCATGACGGCGAAATCCGGGCCCTTGATGGCCTCGTAGAACAGCAGGCCCAGGCCCGGCCAGGAGTAGACGGTCTCCACCGAAACCGCCCCGCCGACGACGAAGCCGATGTTGATGAACACCAGCGTGATGGTCGGCAGCAGCGCGTTGGGCACCGCGTGCCGGCGGCGAACCTGGTCGTCGCGCAGGCCCTTGGCGCGGGCGGTGGTCACGTAGTCCTGGCCGATCTCGTCCAGCAGCGAGGACCGCATGACCAGCAGGTACTGGGCGTAGACCACGGCGACCAGGGTCAGGCACGGCAGCACCAGGTGCATGGCGACGTGCGGGATGTAGGCCAGGCCGTCGGGCGCGTCCACGCCCTCCATGCCGCGGGTGGGGAAGATCCCCGGGATCGGGCCGATGCCGGCGGCGAAGACCATCAGCAGCAGCAGGCCGAGCCAGAACGTCGGCACCGACCACAGCACGAGCGAGACGCCGGTGGACATCCGGTCGAACCGGCTGCCGTGCTTCCACGCCGCCCGGGTGCCCTGCCACAGGCCCAGGCTGACCGAGATGACCAGGCCGGTGCCGACCAGCACCAGCGTGGGACCCAGCCGCTCGCCGATGAGGTCGAGGACCGGGCGCCGGTACTCGTAGGAGGTGCCGAAGTCCAGGCGCAGGGTCCGCAGCACGAAGTCGAGGAACTGCTGCATCAGGGGCTTGTCCAGGCCCATCTGGCGGCGCAGCAGGTCGAGCTGGTCCGGGCTGAGCGGCACGTCGCGCGTGTAGGCGATCGCGGGGTCGCCGGGGATCAGCCGGAACAGGAAGAACGTCGCGACGATGACCATGCCGATGCTGAGCAGGGCCCCGCCGAGTTTCGTCAGCGCGTAGCGCAGCACCCCCCGATGGGCGCTGCGTTCCGTGGCGGGGCCCGCCACCGCGGTCGCGGCGGCGGGCTCCGTGTCGAGAGGTGCCGTCATCGAGACGCTACTCGCGGTCGTCGGTGACGGAACGGCGGCGGCGGGCCAGGAAGAAGCCCAGGGCGCCGATGACCACGACGGCCGCGATGCCGCCGATGATCGGGCCGGTGCTGGAGCCGCCGTCACCGGCGGAACCCGCGGCCGCCGGGGCCGGGGCGTCCAGCGAGTAGATCGGCCAGTGGCCGCTGGCGCCGTAGAAGAGGCCCTTGTCCTCCGGCATCGGGGTGATGCTGGAGATCCGGTCCTTGCGGTAGCCCTCCAGGTCGTTCTGGTAGTAGAGGGCGATCACCGGGGCGTCGGTGTAGAGCTGCTTCTCCATCTTCTTGATGACCTCGGCGCGCTTGGCGCGGTCGAGCTCGCTGAGCTGCTCCTGGTAGAGCTTCTCGTAGTCGGGGTTGCAGTAGAACGACTCGGTGCCGCCGCCGTCGCCACTGGCCGTGGGCCTGCGGCTGCACAGGTGGGTGGCGAGGATCTCCTCGGGGTCGGGGTTGACCGACCAGCCGCTGATGGCGATGTCGAACAGGCCGGTGAAGCCGGTCTCCTCGGTGAACTTGGTCGAGTCGAGCTTCCTGGTGGTCAGCGTGATGCCGATCTGCTTGAACCAGCCGGTGAGGTACTGGGCGAGCTTCTCCTCGACGGGGGTGTCGGTGTGGATGCTGAACCGCATCTCCAGCTTGCGCTTGCCGTCGGGCATGGTCCGGACGCCGTCCGAGCCCTTCTTGTAGCCGGCGTCGTCGAGGATCTGGTTGGCCTTGGCGACGTCGAAGGTGACCTTCTCGTCACCCTCGGCCTGCCAGAAGAAGTCCTTGTACATCGGCGGGATGATCGACCCGTCGGCGGGCACGGCCAGGCCGTTCTGCACCTGGTCGACCAGGGCCTGCTTGTCGATCGCGTAGTGGATGGCCTGGCGGACCTTCGGGTCCTTCAGCGCCGGGTGGCCGTCGCCGACCGGCTTGTCGTCGATCGTGGTGGCGCCGTGGTTGATCTGGAGGTAGGCGGCCCGGCGGCCGTTGCCGTTCCACTGCACGATGTTCGGGTCGCCCTTGAGCGCCTCGTACTGCGGGGCGTCCAGGCGGCCGATCAGGTCGATGTCGCCCTTCTTCAGGCCGGTGATGGCGGCCTCGGGGTTCTCGTAGAAGACGACGTCCAGCTCGTCGATCTTGGGCTTGCCCCGCCAGTAGTTGGGGTTGGCCTCAAGCCTGACGTAGGCGTCCTTCTTGTGCTCGACCGCGATGAAGGGGCCGGAGCCGACGATCGGGTACTGGTCGTTCTGGAACTGGCCGGGGTCGCCGGCCTTCTCCCAGACGTGCTTGGGCACGATCGGGATGGGGTTGTCCAGCATCGACGCCTGCGGCTTCTTGGTCTTGATGACCAGGGTCCGGTCGTCGGTGGCGGTGACGCTCTCGAAGTTCTCCACGGCCGGGCCGTTGCCCTGCTTGGCCGCGTCGTTCGTCATGATCGTGTTGAACGTCCACGCGACGTCCTGCGCGGTGACCGGCTGGCCGTCGGACCACTTGGTGTCGCGGATCTTGAAGGTCCACGTCAGCTTGTCGTCGGAGGTCTCCCACGACTCGGCCAGCTCGGGGCTCGGCTGCAGGGTCTTGGGGTCGGGGACCGTGAGGTAGCTGTAGATCCACCGGTGGACCGACGAGGAGACCAGCCGGACCGCCAGGAACGGGCTCATCGAGTCGACGGCCTGCGTCGCGCCGATGCGGACGATCTTCTTTCCGGCCGCGGGAGCCTTCTGCTGTACGGTCTGCGCCCGAGTGGCCTGTGTCTGCGCCTGCCCTTGCGCAGCGGGGAGTGTGGCCATCACCAGCGCCACGCCCAGCGCCGCGAGGCGCCCGCCCAATCTGGTCATCGTTTCTGTCCCACCTTCGAACCGGTGAATCGTTGTAGAAGAAGGCACACCATAGGGACGGCGCGTGTCAACGAATGGTGGAAGATTGTTTCACTCTCGTTTCCTGGCGTGATATTTCTTTTCAGTCACGGCCCGAACCCCCGGTGAGACGGGCTTGACGGCGCACGGGTGACTGTGGGAAGCGACGACGGACAGCCCGGAAAGGGCGTTCGACACGGCCCGGAAGGGGTGTCCCTCACGGTCCCGGAAGGGGTGTCCTACGCGGTCCGGAAGCGCACCGGAGGCGGCCCCCGCGCCCTCCCGCGCGGCCCTCCCGGCTCATGAAACGGCCCTCGCGCCCCCGGCGGCACGGGAGGCGGGGGACGGGACCGCGTGGACGGTGAAGCCGCCGGTACGGCATGCTGCAGAACATGACTCTGTTCTCCGTGGAAGGCAAGACGGTCGTCGTCACCGGCGGCTCCCGGGGCATCGGCCGCATGATCGCGGCGGGTTTCGTGCGGGCCGGGGCCACCGTCTACATCTCCTCGCGCAAGGCCGCCGAGGCGGAGAAGACCGCCGCCGAGCTGGGCTGCGTCGCCGTACCGGCCGACCTGTCCACCGAGGACGGCGCCGCCGCGCTGGTGGAGGCGGTCTCGGCGCGGGAGTCGCGGCTGGACGTGCTGGTCAACAACGCCGGCGCCACCTGGGGCGCGCCCCTTGAGGAGTATCCCGAGGCGGCCTTCGACAAGCTCTGGGGGATCAACGTCAAGGGCGTGTTCGGCCTGACCCGGCGGTTCCTGCCGCTGCTGCGCGCCGCCGCGAGCCCCGGCGACCCGGCCAGGGTGATCAACGTCGGTTCCGTGGACGGCATCCGCGTCCCGGCCATGGAGACCTACGCCTACTCGGCGACCAAGGCGGCCGTCCACATGCTGACCCGGCACCTGTCCCAGCGGCTCGCCGCGGACTCGATCACGGTCAACGCCATCGCGCCCGGGCCGTTCGAGTCGAAGATGATGGCGTTCGCGCTGAACGACCCGGCGACCCGCTCGGCGATCGAGTCGCACGTACCGCTCGGCCGCATCGGCACCCCCGAGGACATGGCCGGTACCGCGATCTTCCTCGCCTCGCGGGCGGGGGCCTACCTGACCGGGACGGTCATCCCGGTGGACGGCGGGATCACCGCGCACGGCTGACCCGCTCCCGCCTCCGGCGGTGACGACGCCGAGATGAGCCCCGTACGGCGTGCGCCCCACTGCGCCGGGGCGCACGCCGTATCGGTTCCCTCCCCGGGCCGCTCGCGCGCCGCGCCGGGCCTTCCGGTCAGGACCGCGCGGGGCGCGGCGGGCGGGTCAGATCGCGTCGGCGAGGGCGCGGGCGAGGCGCTCGGCGGCGCCGGGCGCGTAGCGCAGGAACAGGTAGGGCTCGGTCAGCTCCAGCTCGATGAGGACCGGGGTCCCGTCGGCCAGGCGGACCATGTCGACGCGGGCGTAGAGCAGGTCCGGCAGCTCACCGAGCACCCGTTCGGCCAGCGCGACCTGGTCGGCCGCGGGGTCGCGCAGCTCGGCCCGGCTGTTCTGCCGATCGGTGGCGGACCCGGCGGCCAGCGCCGCGCTGCGCCGTACGGCGTGGCTGAACCGGCCGCCGAAGTACAGCAGCGAGGTCTCCCCCTCGGCCTCGACCATGTCCAGGTACGGCTGGACCATCGCGGTCCGGCCCTCGGCGGCGATCCGGGCGGCGTGGGCCTCGGCCTTGCCGCGGTCGCGGGTCCTGATCGTGTCGCGCGCCCCGGCCGAGACGGCGGGCTTGACCACGTACTCGTCCAGGACCGGCAGGTCGGGCGCCTCACCCGGCCCGATCCAGTGAGTCGGGATGAAGGGCGCGTCCAGGTCCCGCATGTAGGTCTTGTCGGTGTTGCGCTCCAGCACGGCGGCCGGGTTCAGCAGCCGGGTGACCCGCTCGACGCGACGGGCCCAGCCGAGGAACTCCTCACGGCGGTCGATGTAGTCCCAGGGGGAACGGACCACGACGGCGTCGAAGCCTGCCCAGTCCGCCTCGGGATCGTCCCAGCGCACGACGCGCCCGGTGATCCCGGCATCGGCCCAGGCCGCGAGAGCGGTCTCCTTCTCGTCGTCCATCCCGTCCGGATCGGCGAATGTCACATAGGCCGCAGAAACGCTCACTTGATGTCCCATACGTAAGTGATCAAAGAATCGTATGAACATTACATAAAACCGAGCATTTCTACAGAATTGGTGACGCCTGGCCCGGAAGGCGGCAGAGGCGACAGAGGCGGCCGACGGGTGCGGCCTGGGCCGGAAGGCGGCGTTCGCCGAGCCCGGATCAGCTCCTGGGGAGCTTGCCGAGGGCCTCGGCGACGATGGTCGCGGTGTCGGCGACGGCCTTGTCGTCGTTGGGCGCCTTGGCGGCCCGGTGGGTGGTGTAGATCGCCATGACCAGCGGGGCCTTGGCGTTCTCCGGCCAGACGACGGCGATGTCGTTCGTCGAGCCGTGGTACGAGCTCGCGCCGGTCTTGTCGCCGATGGTCCAGCTCTTGGGCAGCCCGGCGCGGATGCGCTTGTCACCGGTCTTGTTCGCGCGCAGCCACCCGTTCAGCCGCGCCCGGTCCTTGGCGTTCAGCGCGTCACCGAGCGTCAGCTCGCGCAGGTCGGCCGCGACGGCCGCGGGGGTGGTGGTGTCCCGCTTCTCCTTGGGACTCCAGATGTTCAGCTCGGTCTCCCAGCGGTCCAGGCGGGAGATCGGGTCCTTGAGGGTGCGGAAGTACCGGGTGAGTCCGGCCGGGCCGCCGATCTGCTTCAGCAGCATGTTGCCGGCCGTGTTGTCGCTCTGGGTGATGGCCGCCTCGCACAGCTCGGCGACGGTCAGCCCGTCCTCCACGTGGTCCTCGGTGACCGGCGAGTTCTCCTTCACCTCGTCCTGCGTCCAGTGGACGACCTTGTCCATCAGTCCGGGCTCGGTCGTGCGGGCCTTGTTCAGCACCGCGGCGGCGGCCACCGCCTTGAAAGTGGACAGCAGCGGGAAACGCTCCCCGGCCCGGTGGGTGATCTTCTTCCCGGTGGCCGTGTCGACGGCGTAGACGCCGATGCGGCCGTCGAACGACGCCTCCAGCGCGCGCAGCCGGCGACCGGCCTCGGCCTGGCCGGACGGCGCGGCGGCCTGCCGGTCGTACCGGACCTGCGCCGTCGGCGCGTGGACGGCCGCGGCGGAGGTCTGGACGGCCGCCGTGGCCGTGCCCGGGCCGTAGATCGTGCCACCCGCCAGAACGGAGACGGTCAACGCGGCGGCCTTCAGCGCCGCGGGGAAACGCCGGGTGTGCAGGGGTCGCATTCCGCGTCCTTAGCTCTCGACAACAACGGAGCTGCGAGCACACCAGAGGGGATCGGTGGATGTCCAATATTCGTATGACCGCGACATCGATACCGAGAGCGATATAAGACCAGGCCAGACCCGCCAAAAAGACGATCATGGCGGCCGGGGCGACGCGGTCCTTGCGGCGCGTCCTCGACCCGCCCGGCTCCGGCGGGCGACGCGCCCGCCGCGGCCCCGGCCCAAGAGGCGCGGCGACGGCGGGGCGGGACCGGCCGGACGGCCCTCGCCCGACTCCCCTGGGGAGCGAACCGGGGAAGACAAACCCCCTACGGGTATGTTACAGTCTCGCCCGAGGATACCCCCAGGGGGTAAAAGAGAAGGAGGACGGACATGTGCACTGCGTGCGCGTGCGGCACGGAGACCGCTCGGACCGAGGCGCCCGTCGAGGTGGGCACGGCGGACGGCAAGACCTATTCGGTGAGCGGGATGACCTGCGGGCACTGCGTCTCGTCGGTCTCCGGTGAGATCGGCAAGGTCGGCGGTGTCACCGGCGTGGCCGTCGATCTCCCCACCGGCTCGGTCACTGTCAACGGCTCGGGATTCACCGACGAGGAGATCCGGGCCGCGGTGGAGCAGGCGGGCTACGCGCTGGCGAGCCGGTCCTAGAGGAGCGGGCCCCGGAAGAAGGCGGTGGGCGTGCACCGGCATGCACGCCCACCCGCGGGACCGGCCCGATTCGACATCGCACCCGACCCCTTGGGTTTTCAACGCCTATGTCATCGCCTTCGCCGGCGCGGCGAACCGTCAGCCGTTGTTCGCGGAATGCCGTTTCGGCGCTCCACGACTTCGAGCTCGGCCGAGCGGGACTTCATGGAGATGAGAAGACACCCTGGTCTCCATGATCTGGAGACCAGGGTGTCCGCGCATCAGGGGGAAGTGCCCGGCCGCCCCGGGTGCGATACCGGGCGGGACACGCCTCAGTGGTGGAGGGGGTGCCGCCGTTCGAGCGCCGCGCCCTCGACGTCCACGTTCGGCATGATCCGGTCGAGCCACTTCGGGATCCACCAGGCCGACTTTCCGAGCAGGTGCATGAGCGCCGGCATCAGCAGCAGTCGCACGATGAACGCGTCCAGGAGCACCCCGAAGGCCAGGCCGAACCCGACCGAGCGGATGATGATCGACTCGCTGAACACGAACCCGCCGAACACCGCCACCATGATGACGCCCGCCGCTATGACCACCGAGCGGCCGGCGCGCAGGCCCTGCATGACCGCGAGACGCGCCGGTGACCCGTGCACGTACGCCTCGCGCATGCCGGAGGCGAGGAACAGCTGGTAGTCCATCGCGAGGCCGAACAGGATGCCGACCAGGATCACCGGCAGGAAGCTCAGGATCGGGCCGACCCCGTCGATGCCGAGCGGGCCGGCGAACCAGCCCCACTGGAACACGGCGACGACCGCTCCGAAGGTCGCCAGCAGCGACAGGATGAACCCGCCGGTCGCGACCAGCGGCACCAGGAACGAGCGGAAGACCACGATCATGATGAGAAGCGACAGGCCGACCACGATCGTGAGGTACAGCGGCAGGACCTCCGCGAGGCTTTCGGAGATGTCGATGTTGATCGCCGCCTGGCCCGCCACCCCGAGCGATGCGTCGCCGTTCACGGCTTCCACGAAGATGGGCTTCATCGTGCGCAGGTCACGGACGAGCTGCTCGGTCGATTCGCTGTTCGGCCCTTCGGAGGGCGCGACCTGGAACGCTATGACCCTCTTGTCGTCGGACACGCCGGCGGGGGCGACCGCGGCTATGTCGTCGAGATCCGCGAGGGCGTCCGCGATGGTCACCTCGGCCGTGGTGAGGTCGTCGTCCGGCACCGCGGCGGGGAGGGTGGCGACCACGATGAGCGGCCCGTTCGCACCCGCGCCGAATTCGCGCTCGGTGACGGTGAAGGCCGTGTTCGTGGTCGACCCGTTCGGCTCGGACGAACCGTCGGGAAGGCCGAGCCGCATGGACAGGACCGGGATCGCGACGACGAGCAGGGCGGCCACCGAGACGAGGGCCGTCACGATCGCACGCCACGTCGGCATGGGCTTGACGGGCTTGCCCGCCGGCACGGCGGACGGCGCGGCATCCGCAGCGGCCGGAGCCGCCGGCACGCGTTCACGGTTCCTGCGGGAGAGCACGCGCATGCCCGTGAGTCCGAGCAGGGCGGGCGTGAGCGTGATCGCGACGAGTACGGCGATCAGCACGCACGCGGCGCCGACCGTGCCCATCAGGCCGAGGAACGGGACGCCGGTGATGTTGAGCGCGAGCAGGGCGACGATCACGGTCGACCCGGCGAACACGACGGCGTTGCCGGCGGTGCCGTTGGCGAGACCGATGGACTCGTGGACGCCGACGCCCTGCAGCAGCTGCTTGCGGTGGCGGTTGACGATGAACAGCGAGTAGTCGATCCCGACGGCCAGGCCCAGCATGACGCCGAGGACCGGGGTCACCGAGGCCATCTGCACCATGCCCGAGAAGGCGAGGGCCGCCAGGACGCCGGTGGCCACGCCGACGAGCGCCGTGACGATCGGGAACGACGCGGCCACGACGCTGCCGAGCATGACGAGCAGGACGACCGCGGCGATCACGACGCCGACCGCTTCGCCGACGCCGATGATCTGCGGGACGCCCTGCGCGATGTCGGTGGAGAAGTCGGCCCCGACACCGTCGATCGGCTTCGACGTGAAGTGGTCGATGACCCCGTCCTTCGTCTCGGGGGCCAGCTCCATGCGGGGCTCGGTGAACGCGATCGTCACCCGGGCGGCGGAGCCGTCCTCCGAGACCATGCGGATCTTCGACGCGTGGGCGAGCAGTCGCTCGCCGAGCGCGAGCTCCTCGTCGTTCCCCTTGAGCTCGGCACGCGAATCGTCGATCTTCTTCTGTTGCTTCGCGAGCGTCGCCTTCTGCTTGTCCAGCAGCTTCTGCTGCGCGTCTAGCGCCGCGAGCCGCTGCGCCGGCGCGCCCGCCGCCTTCATCTGCTTGCGCGCCGCGTCGAGCCGGGCCTGGGCGTCCGCGAGCTGCTTCGCACCGGCGTCCAGCTGCGACCGGCCGTCGTCCAGCCGGGCGCGGCCGTCCTTGATCTGCCGCTTGCCGTCGGCGAGTTTCCGCTCCTGGTCCGCCCGCTGCCGCTCGGTCTCGAACGGGTCGACGACCTGCGCGACGCCCTTGAGGCCGTCGGCTTCCGCGACCAGTGCGCTGATCCGCCCCTGTTGCTCCCGGGTGAACGCCGAGCCGTCGGCGGTGTGGAACACGACGGTGCCGGACGCCCCGGCGAAGTCGGGGAGCGTGTCGCTGAGCTCGTCGATGACCTTCGACGAGGCCGTGTTGGGGATGTCGAAGTTCGAGGTCAGCGTTCCGGAACCGGCCGCGAAGCTCACGCCGGCCAGGATCAGCAGCGCCACCCACGCGCCGATCGTGATCCACGCGCGCCGTGCGGCGGCCCTGCCCAGCCGGTAGAGGAGTTCGGCCATGTATTCGTCCCTTCAAAGTTCCCGGGAATAGTAATACGCAACGCACCGTATTGGTGAATTTGTTAGCATGAGGGCCATGCCGAACCAACGTCGCGGGGCGCCCCGCAGCGAAAGCGCGCGACTGGCGATCCTTCAGGCGACCGCGAGGCTGTTCGCCCAGCGGGGCTATGAGCACCTGTCGATCGAAGGGATCGCCGCCGAGGCGGGAGTGAGCAAGCAGACGATCTACCGCTGGTGGCCGGCCAAGAGCGACCTCGTGGCGGACTGCCTCCTGGACGGGATGCTGCTGCCGTCCCGGCTGACGATCCCGGACACCGGAGATCTGCGCGCCGATCTCATCGCGTGGCTGGAGCAGCTCTTCCAGCTTCTTCAGGAGCCGGACGGACGCGGGCTGATGATCTCGCTGATCGCCGCCGCGACGGCGAACGAGCAGATCGGCGGCCGGCTGCGGGACAGCCTCGGCGGAGACTCCTCGCTCGCCGCGCGCCTCGCCACGGGGGTCGAGGCCGGCCAGCTGCGCGGCGACGCGCCCGTCACGGAACTGGGCGAGGCCCTGGTGGGCGCCATGATCGTCAAGGCCCTCAGCGGGCGCCCCGGGGAGAGCGCGGACGCCGTACGGCTCGTCGACGCCCTTCTGGTTCCGCCGGACTGACCGCGCGGCCCAGGTCATGACGCGTGCGGGCGTCACCCGCGCCCCCGAGCCGTCCCCGCGACAGCCGGGGCACCCGTAAGGTTGGCCCGAGTTGCCGGGACGGAGTCAGTAGGGGCGGGTATGCCGGATGTGACGCCTGATCTGATCGTGGGGCGGTATCGGCTCGTGGAGCGGATCGGCCGGGGCGCCGTGGCCGAGGTGTGGCGGGGATACGACCACCGGCTCGACGTGGCGGTCGCCGTCAAGATCCTTGACCCGTCGACCGGCGGTGTCGCCGCAGCCGAGCGGTTCGCCCGCGAGATACGGGCGGCGGCGCAGATCGTGCACCCCAACACGGTCACCCTGCTGGACGTCGGCCAGGAGGCGAACCGCCGCTTCATGGTCATGGAGCTGCTGACCGGCCGCGACCTCGCCGCCGAACTGGCGGCCCGCGGCCCGCTGCCGGTGGCCGAGACCTGCCTCCTGCTCGCCCAGGCCGCGGCGGGGCTGGCGGCGGCGCACCGCGCCGGGGTGGTGCACCGCGACGTCAAGCCCGCCAACCTCCACCTGAGCGGTGACGGCACGCTGAAGGTCGTCGGCTTCGGTCTCGCGCGCATCGCCGGCGAGGCCGCCCGGCCGACCACGACCGGCGCCATCGTGGGCACCGCCGCCTACCTCGCGCCCGAGCAGATCGGCGAGTCCGGCGGGGAGGCGGCCTCCGACCTGTACGGGCTCGGCTGCGTCGCCTACGAGCTGCTGTGCGGGCGCCCGCCGTTCACCGGCTCGGTGCCCGAGCTGGTCCACCAGCACGTCCACCGCTCCCCCGATCCGCTCGGCGTCCACCGGCCGGACGTCCCCGCCGAGCTGGAACGGCTCGTCATGGCCATGCTCGCCAAGAACCCGGGCGGGCGGCCCGCCGGGGCCGAGCAGGTGCGCCAGGTCCTGGACGGCATCGCCCGCTCGGTCCGCCCCCCGGCCCGCCCCGCCGCCCCGGCCGCCCGCCCGGCCGGTCCCCCCGTACGGCCCGCCTTCCCGGCACCGCCCGCCCCGTCCGGCGCCCACCCGGCCGATCCCCCGGTGGCGGCCCGTGCGGGCGACACCACCGTGTTCGCGGCCCCGCCGGTCCCGCCGGTCGCTCCGCCCGCCGTACGGCCCGGCCGGTCCGCCGGGCCGAGAGGGGACCGGCGGCTCCTCCTTCAGGTCGGCGCGGCCCTCGTGGCCATCGTGATCGCCACCGTGGGGGCGGCGACCCTGTTCTCGGGCTCGTCCGACTCCGACGGGACCGTCACCGCCACCGTGTCCGCCGCCGCCCCCGTGGAACCGGTCCGCGAGCGGGAGCCCTCCGCCACCCCGGCCCCGACCACCCCGCCCACGGCACGGCCGGCCCTCACGCCGACGCCCATGCCGACCCGTACGGCGGCCCCGGCCCGGCCCGCCGTACGGGATCCGCGTGCCTGGCTGGCGGCCTTCGACCGGGCCGTGACCGCCCAGCAGGAGCGCGGCGGCATCGACCCGCGCCTGGCGCGCAAGACGCACCACAGGATCCGGGAGGCGTCCCGCAAGCTCGCCGAGGGCAAGGCCCGCGAGGCGGGCAGGAAGATCCAGGAGGCGGGACGGGACCTGCTCAAGGCCCGTAGCAAGGGCAGGCTCGCCGACGGCCCCCTGACCGCGTTCCTCGGCGGCGCCGGCCTCGACGCGCCCAGGGACCACTCCTCTGACGAGGACGACGACTAGCGCGCCCGGAGCCCGGGGCAGGTCGGCCGCCCGGCCTGACCGCCGTGCGCACCGGTCAGGCGGCGTCGCGACGCGAGAGGCGGACCGGCACCGCCGTGACGCGTCCACCGCACCGGCACCGCTGCCGCGCCGGTGCGGTGGCCACGGTCACGACGCGGCCAGGACCGTGTCCGTCCGCCGGGGCGCGAAGGCGGCGATCGGGTTGCGCAGCGTGCCGACCAGTTGCAGCGCGGCCGACGGGTCGGCGAGGTCCACCATCTGCTGGTTGTCGCGCAGCTGGAGCCGGTTGAGGCAGGACAGCGCGAACTCCGCTGCGAACAGGTCGTAGCGGGCGAATCGATCAGCCAGGTGGGTGGCGCCTTCCTGGTACGCGAGAGCGCATTCGGCCACCGTGCCCCAGAACTCCTCCTGCGTGAGCAGTTCCCGTTCGGCGAGAATGACGTTGAGGTAGCGCAGGAAACCGTCGAACACGTCGGTGAAGATGGACAGCAGCCGCATGTCCTCCGGCACGTCGGCGCGGATGCGCTCCACGGACTCGGGCAGCGGCGCGTCGGCGTCCATGACGACGATCTCCTCGGCGATGTCCTTGAAGATCACTCGGTTCACCGCGTCGTCGGCGAGCACCAGGATGACGTTCTCGCCGTGCGGCATGAACGCCAGGTCGTACGCGTAGAACGCGTGCAGCAGCGGGGTGAGGTAGGCGTCCAGGTAGCGGCGCAGCCATACCCGTGGCGGCAGCCCGGAGCGTTCGATGAGCGCCGCGGCCAGGGAATGGCCCTGCTGGTCGACATGCAGCAGCGAGGCCATGGTGGCGAGCCGCTCGCCGGGCCGCAGCGCCGGCACCGGGCTCTCGCGCCACAGCGCGGCGAGCATCTTGCGGTAGGGCGAGTAGCGGTCGGTGGCCGCCTCGAACCGCCGGTGCCGGTAACCGATCGCGGCGCGTTCGCGCAGGATGGTGAGCCCGCTCGCCCGGAACACCTCGTCGCCCGCGACCAGCTCCGCCAGCCAGTCGTTGATGGCGGGGGTGGCCTGCATGTACGCCGCGGACAGTCCGCGCATGAAGCCCATGTTCAGCACCGACACGGAGGTCTTGACGTAGTGCCGCGCCGGATCGGAGACATTGAAGAAGGTGCGGATCGACTGCTGGGCCACGTACTCGTCGGGTCCGCGGCCGAGGAAGACCAGCCGGCGGGTGGCGAGCTCGCCGGCGAAGGTCACCGACAGCTTGTTCCACCACTGCCACGGGTGCGCCGGCAGAAACAGGTAGTCGGCCGGGTCGAGGCCGAGGTCGGCCAGGGTGGCGGCGAACGCGGCGACGGTGTCCGCGCCGAGCTCGTCGCGGACATGGCGGTCGTAGTCGGTGTCCGCGCTGCAGGTGAACGTGGCGTGGTCGCGGTGTGCGGCCAGCCAGACCAGCCGGACCGGCGCCGCCACCTCCGGCGCGTACCGGTGGTAGTCGTCGACGCCGAAGCCGATCCGGCCGTTGTTGGCGACGAAGCCGGGGTGTCCCTCGGTCATTCCGGACTCGATGGCCTGGAAGTCGGCGGTGGCCAGTTCCCGGGCGCACCGGGTGCGGTGGCCGAGCTTCCAGGCGCTGCTCGCCAGGGTGGCGGTGATCTCCTCCAGGTACACCGGCAGGATCTCGTCGCGCAGTCCGAGCGCGCCGCGCATGTCGAGGAAGAGGTCCAGCGCGTCCAGCGGCAGCTCGGCGCCGGCCCGGTGCCGGGTGATGCCGTCCGCGTCGATCTCCCAGTG
The DNA here is from genome assembly GCF_050942225.1 of Streptosporangium sandarakinum. NCBI lineage: Bacteria > Bacillati > Actinomycetota > Actinomycetes > Streptosporangiales > Streptosporangiaceae > Streptosporangium > Streptosporangium sandarakinum. Next base: position 1,976,918 of record NZ_CP192034.1, on the reverse strand, counting down.
GTCGAGGGCGTACATACGGGCGGTGAACCGGTACTCCACCGCGCCGTCGTCGCCGCGGACCGAGAAGCCGTCGCCGTCGGGGACCGGGGTCAGCAGCCGCTCGTGGACGAACTCGGCGAGCGCCTTGCGCACGAGCAGCCGGTTGGCGCGCTCCCAGTGCGCGGGGACGAGGTGGGCGATGGCGGCGTTGATCACGTGGGTACTCCGGTGGCGGCGAGGAACTGCGCGCGGGTGCATACGCTGAGCAGTGCGGTCTTCTCGGGCTTGGCGATCGGGCCGACGGCGGTGAAGCCGACGACGGCGTTGAGGGCGTGTACGGCGGTGTTGCGGATGTCGGGTTCGACGACCACCCGGCGCACGGCGGGGTCGGCGAAGAGCCAGGCCATCACGGTGGTGATCACCGCGCGGGTGAAGCCGTGCACCGGCGTCCCGGCCGGCGCGGTGAGGAAGTGCATGCCGATGTCGCCGTCCTCGGGCTCGTACAGTCCGACCAGCTCGACGTGCCGGGGGTCGTAGCGTTCGGCCAGGAATGCCGGCTCACCGCGGTACAGGCCCAGGTACGCCTCGTGGTGCGGGTGCGCGGCGATGCGCCGGTACTCGGCGGCGACGTCGGCCACGTCGGCGTCCTGCATCATCCAGTACACCGCCTTGGGGTGCGTCACCCAGCGGTGCAGAAGCCCGATGTCGGCCTCGACGTCGAGCGGGCGCAGCGAGTACTCGCCGTGAACGAAGGCGGCGGTCATGCCGGCGCCCCCGCCGGCGCGCCGAACTCCTGGAAGGCGATGCTCTTCTCGATCGGGTAGTGCTCGCGGCCGAGCAGCTCACGCACGATCGACGAGTTGCGATAGGCGCCCATGCCGAGATCCGGCGAGGTGACGCTGTGCGTGTGCGTGCCGGCGTTCTGCACGAAGATGCCGCGGCCGGTGACGTCGATGCTGTAGTTGCGGGCCACGTCGTAGCGGCCGGCCGCGTCCCACCGGATCCGGTCTCTGATCGGCTCCAGGAACGCCGGTACGGTGTGCCGGTATCCGGTGGCCAGCACCAGGGCCTCGGTGGTCAGCGTGAATTCGCGCCCTTGCTCCTCGTGGCGCAGATCCAGGGTGTACGTGCCGGTGGCCCTGTCGTGGGCGGCGCCGGTCAGCGCGGTGTTGGTCAGCAGGCGGGTGGGCACCGGCCGGTCGACGCTCTTGGCGTACAGCAGGTCGTAGATGGCGTTGACCAGTTCGGCGCTGATCCCCTTGAACAGTCCCTTCTGCTCGCTCTCCAGGCGGTACCGGGTCGGCTCGGGCAGCGCGTGGAAGTAGTCGATGTAGTCCGGTGACGTCATCTCCAGCGTCAGCTTCGTGTACTCCAGCGGGAAGAACCGCGGCGACCGGGTGATCCAGTTGAGCTGGTATCCGTCGGTGTCGATGGTGCCGAGCAGGTCGTGGTAGACCTCGGCGGCGCTCTGCCCGCTGCCGACGACGGTGATGCTGCGCTTGCGGCGCAGGGCGTCGCGGTGCGTCAGGTACGCCGAGTTGTGCACCACGTCGCCGCCGAGGTGCCGGCAGGCCTCCGGGATGTGCGGCTGCGTCCCGGTCCCGAGGACGAGACGCCGGGCGCGGTACGTGTGCCGCTCGCCGGCCCGGACGACGTAGAGCCCGTCCCGGTCGTCGTAGCGCACCTCGGTCACGGCCTGGCCGAAACGCACGTTGCTCAGCCGGTCCGCGACCCAGCGGCAGTAGTTGTTGTACTCGCTGCGCAGCGGATAGAAGTCCTCCCGGATGTAGAAGGGGTAGAGGCGCCCGGACTGCTTGAGGTAGTTGAGGAACGAGTACGGCGACGTCGGGTCGGCGAGGGTCACCAGGTCGCAGAGGAAGGGTGTCTGCAGGTGCGTGCCGTCCATCACCATCCCGGTGTGCCAGCCGAAGTCCGCCCGCGGGCGGGCCTCCAGGAACAGCCCGTCCAGTTCGGCGATCGGCTCGGTCAGGCAGGCCAGCCCCAGGTTGAACGGGCCGAGCCCGATCGCGATGAAGTCGTGGGTCGGCATGGCGGGTCTCCCGGTGGTCGAGTGGCGGGTCACGAGGCGGTGCAGGCGGGAATCGGGCCGATCACACGTTCGACGTACCGGTCGGCGTGCTCGGCGACGAGTTCCACGACGGCGGCGATGTCGTCGATCGTCGTCTCGGGGTTGAGCAGGGTGAACTTGAGGAAGTGCCGGCCGTCGACCGTGGTGCCCGCGACCACCGCGTCACCGGAGGCGGCCAGCGCCGCCCGGGCGTGCAGGTTGGCCTCGTCGGCGTACGCGCGCCCCGGCCCGGTCGGCAGGTAGCGGAACACGACGGTGCTCAGCTGCGAGCGGGTGACGACCTCGAAGCGGGGATCCTCGCTGAGCAGACTCCAGGCGGCCGCGGCACGGTCCACCACGTCGTCGAAGAGTTCGCCGATCGCGTCGGCGCCCATGACGCGCAGGGTCATCCACAGCTTGAGCGCGTCGAAGCGGCGGGTGGTCTGCAGGCTCTTGTTCACCTGGTTGGGAATGCGCTCGGCCACCGTCCGCTCGGGGTTGAGGTAGTCGGCGTGGTAGGTGGCGTGCCGCAGGGCGCGGCCGTCGCGCACCAGCAGCGCGCTGGAGCTGACCGGCTGGAAGAACGACTTGTGGTAGTCCACGGTGACCGAGTCGGCCCGCTCGATGCCGTCGAGCAGGTGGCGGCGGGTGCGTGAGACCAGCAACCCGCATCCGTACGCGGCGTCGACGTGCAGCCAGGCGCCGCCCGCCGCGCAGCGCCGGGCGATTTCCGGCAGCGGGTCGATCGAGCCGAAGTCGGTCGTGCCGGCGGTGGCGACCACGGCCATGACGGTGAGGCCGTCACGGCGGCAGCACTCGAACGCTCGGTCGAGCGCGGCCGGGCGCATCCGCCGGTCCGCGTCGACCTCGACGGTGACGACCGCGTCGGGGGCCAGGCCGAGCAGCTTCGCCGACTTCTGCACGCTGAAGTGGCCGGCGGCGGAGGCGAGGACGCGCAGCCGGGGCAGTGTCTCCGCGCGCGGTGGTCCGGACGCGGCGAGTGCCTCCTCCCGGGCCAGCAGCAGGGCCTGCAGGTTGGACTGGCTGCCGCCGCTGGTGAAGACCCCGTCGGCGAGCGGGCCGAGGCCGGCCCGTCGGGCGGTCCAGTCGATCAGACGCTGCTCGATCAGCGTGCCGCCCGCGCTCTGGTCCCAGGTGTCCAGCGAGGAGTTGACCGCGGCCAGCACCGTCTCGCCCAGCAACGCCGGGATCACCACCGGGCAGTTGAGGTGGGCCAGGTAGCGGGGGTGGTGGAAGTACACCGCGTCGCGCAGGTACACGTCGTTCAGCTCGTCCAGGGCGGCGGCCGCGTCGCCCAGGGGCCGGTCGAGGTCGACCGTGGCGACCTCCAGGGCGAGGTGCTCCGGGGCGATCCCGGTGAACGGCCGATCGGCCCCGGCAATCCGGGCGGCGACACGGGCCGCGCCGTCGGTGACCGTGCGCAGGTACCGATCGGCCGTGGCGTTGGTGAGCAGATGCTCGCGGGCGGCGGGGGGCATCAGGTCTTCCTCCGTGGGTTACGAGGGATCAGGTGGCGGCGGCCGGATCGGCTGGACAGTGGCGGGCGTACGAGTGGATCAACCTTCACGCTTTCTCCAGTAAGGTAATCCTTAGTTAGGAGAGGGTAACCTAAGGAGGATCATGTGAGGAGGGGGGCCGCCCGACGGAATCAGTGGGGCATTCCACACATGTGGGGCGACACTGTCGAGGACCTGGCCTACGTGCAGGGCTTCACGGCCGTCACCGATCGCGCCTGGCAGGTGCAGACCGAGAAATGGCGCTCCGAGGGCCGGCTGGCCGAACGACTGGGCCCCGCACACGTGCCCTGGGACCGTTTCGCCCGGCGGGCCCGGCTGGACGACACCGCCCGCCGCTGCTTCCAGCGACTGCTCCCGGAGACCAGGCGCTGGATCGAGGCCTACGTGGACGGCGTCAACGACGCCCTGCCGCACGCCGACGCTCCGGAATTCGGCGCGGCCGGCTGCGCTCCCGACCCGTGGCGGCCCTGGTCGCCGCTCGGCGTCTTCCTCGTTCAGCACATCCTCTTCTCGACCTTCCCGAACAAGCTGTGGCGCGCCCACGTCAGCGCCACCCTGGGTCCCGGGGCCGGCGACCTCTTCGCCATGGAGGGGCCGGCGGGCGCGGGCAGCAACGCCTGGGCGGTGGCGGGGGACCCGGGCGCCGGACGGCCCACCGTGATCGCCGGCGACCCGCACCGCGTACTCGAACTGCCGGGGATCTACCAGCAGGTCCGCCTCTCCTGCCCCGAATTCGACGTGGCCGGGCTGGCCTTCCCCGGCGTTCCGGGCGTGCCGCACTTCGGCCACGCCGGCCCGGTCGCCTGGGCCGTCACCAACGCCATGGCCGACTACCAGGACCTCTACCGCGAACGGCTGCGCCGCCGCGACGGGCGGATCGAGGTCCGGGAGGCGGACGGCTGGACCGCCGTGCCACACCACGTCGAACGGATCGCGGTACGCGGCGGCGACCCGGTCGAGGTTGAGATCATCGAAACGGCACGCGGCCCGGTCATCGACGTCGACCGGACCACCGGCGAGGCGATCAGCCTGCGTACGCCCACCCGTGTCGACGGCGATCTGGGCTTCGACGCGCTGCTGCCGCTGCTGCGTGCCCGCCGCGCCGGCGATGTCGCCGAGGCCCTGCGCGACTGGGTGGAGCCGGTCAACAGCGTCCTCGTCGCCGACGACACCGGCACGGTGCTGCGCCTGGTCGCCGGCCGGGTGCCGATCCGCGACGACCGCTGCCGCGACGAGCCGGTCCCGGGCTGGGACCCCCGCTACCGCTGGCACGCCGGGTACGCCCCGATGCCGTCCGTCGTCGTGCCGGACGTCGAGGTGCACGCCAACGACCGTCGCGCGAGGGACAACGCGGAGCTCGGCCGCGACTTCGCTCCGCCGCACCGCGCCCGCCGCATCCGGGCGCTACTGGCCGACGGCGCGCCCGCCGGCACCGTGCACACCGACACGCTCGCCGACCACGCCGCCCTGCTGAGCCTGCTCCGGCGGCTGCCCGCGCGGCGGCTGAGCCCGGCCGGGGCGATCCTGCGCGACCGGCTCCTCGCCTGGTCCGGCCGCATGGACGCCGACAGCGCCGACGCCGGCGCGTTCGCCGCCTGGCGGGCCGCCCTCGCCCGGCGGCTGGCGGAGGAGCCCGCCCTGCGGCCGCTGCGGGCACCGAGCGCCTTCGACGAGCGCTTCGCCCCGTGGACCGACCCGGCCACGCGCGTGGGCCTGGCTCTCGACGGCCTCGTCACCGGACTGCCGAGGCTGGGCGGTGACCCGCTGCCGCCGGCCGCGGCGGCGCTCGACGAGGTGGCGGCCGGTCCGGAGCCGGACGCCTGGGGCGAGCGTCACCTGCTGCACCCGGTGCACCTCGGCGCCGATCCGGCGGTGGGCGCCGCCGTCGCGGCTCTGCGCGCCCGCGTCCGGCTCGCCGGCGACAACGACGCGGTGCTGGCCACCGACAGCGTGCCCGGGGTCTCCGACGTCTGCCGGCGCGGGCCCGCCGCCCGCTACGTCTGGCAGGTGGGCGACCGGGCCGCCAGCCGATGGATCGTCCCGTTCGGATCCTCCGGCCGCGCCGGCGACCCGCATTTCCTCGACCAGTCGGCGCACTGGGCCGCCGGCGACCTCATCCCCCTGGAAGGAGACCCGACGATGGCCGTGGTCGTGTACGAAGAGGACCTACCGGGCATGGGCCGGTTGAGCCTGACCGTGCTGAACCCGCAGACGGACGCCGAACTGGTGCACGGCTGGGTCACCCAGCCCCGCGCCACGTTCTGGGGCATGCTCGACCACTCCGTCGAGCAGGTCCGGGAGATCTACGAGCTGGTCGACGGCCTGCCCACCCACCACGCGTTCCTGATCCGGCTCGACGACCGGCCGATCGGGCTGTTCCAGAGCTACGAGCCGGACGCCGACCCGGTCGGCGAGCGCTACGACGTGCGATCCGGTGACGTCGGCATGCACCTGTTGCTCGCACCCGGGCAGCAGCCGCCCCACGGCCTGACCGGGGCGGTGGTCCCGGCCCTGCTCCGGTTCCTGTTCCGCGACCCCGAGGCGCGCCGCCTGGTCGTCGAGCCCGACGCCCGCAACGAGCGGGCCCTGAACCGGCTGAAGATCACCGGCTTCACCTTCGAGGGCGAGATCGACATGCCGACCAAGCGGGCGCAGCTGGCGTTCCTCACGCGCGAGCGGTTCACCGCGCTGTTCGGCGACCACCCGGACGCCCGCTGACCTCGTCGCCGGCCGCGACGGCTCAGGCCCCGGCCGACCGGTCCCGGTCCCGGTGCCGCCGTCCGGCCCGCGCCCGGATGGCGGCGGTGGCGGCGTTCAGCTCGTGCTCGTCCTTGATGGTGACGTTCCCCTCGTAGGTGACGCCGCTCGGCGGGTCGTCGTGGCCGAGCGGGTCGGCGTCCCAGAAGTTGCCCCGGTAGACGACGTTCTCCAGCGGCGGCCCCACGTGCAGCACGGCCGTGTTGTCGGCGCGGGCGACGACGTTGCCCTCGACCGTCACCCATGAGGCCCCGTAGTCGGTGTAGAGCCCGAAGTTGTACGGCGTGCGGGTGTCCTCGATGACGTTGCCCCGCACCAGCGCGCCGTTGCCGTGCGAGTCGCCCTGCGGCCCGGACAGGTAGACCCCGCCGCCGTCGGCCAGGACCTGCATGGTGTCGGCGGTGCGGTTGTTCAGGATCCGGGTGCCCTCGCCGGGTCCGGCCGTGATCCCGCAGTGCGGCACGTCGCCGATCTCGTTGTGCGCGACGACGCAGCCGGACGTCCCCATGATCGAGATGCCGGGCGATCCGCGGTATTCGAGCCCGATGCCGCGCACCAGGTTGTCCTCGATCACCGTGCCCCGGCTGCCGGACACCACGACGGCTCCGGCGGAGAGGGTGTCGAAGTCGCATCCGCGCACGGTGAGCCCTTCGCCGCCGGACACGCCCAGCCCGGACGCCCCGAGCCGGGTGAACCGGCAGCCCTCGACCACCGCGTCCACGGTGTCCTCGAAGACGACACAGGCGGGAATCGTCACGGAAGCGGCGGGATACGTCACGGACGCCCCCTCCCCCAGGACCGCCACCCCGACGCCGCCGCCCTCGTAGTAGCCGCTGCCGTGGTAGTGCACGAAGCCCTCGGGACAGCTCGGGCGCAGCCAGGTCGCGTCGGCGAACACCAGCCCCAGGAACGCCGTCCCCCGCGCGCCGGCCACGCGCAGCAGGGTCTCCAGCACCGGGGCGACCACCCGGGTGCGCGCGGGGTCCTCACCGGGGCGGGGCAGGTAGCGCAGCACGTGGTCGCCGGGGCGGGAGCGGTCGAGCACGAAGGTGCCCGGCTCGCGCAGGAAGCTCGGGTCGTTCTCGATCCGGGTGGGCAGGCCGGGGCCGGTGGAGGTGACGCCGTCCCACGTGGAGTCGTACAGCTCGGCGGCCCAGTCGAAGGCGGGCCGGGCCATGGTGATCGCCGTCAGGCCGCCGTCGCGGGAGACGTCCGCGACGCCCAGGCGGGCCTCCGTCCACGGGTAGACGCCCCGGTGGACGAACTCCACGTCGCGGGGGCTGCGCCAGCCGAGCGGCTCGGCGCTGTCGGTGACGTATCCGGTGGCGGTCGCGGCCGGGGACGAGCCCGGCAGGCCCGGGATGCCGGCGCGGGCGGCGCGGCGGCCGTCGACGTGGAGCTGGCGGGTCTCCAGGTCGCCGACCTCGGCCGTCCAGACGCCGTCGCGCTCGCGCCAGCCGGTGATCGTCCGGCCGCCGCTCAGCACGGCCTCCTCCCGCGCGGGGGTGCCGTACCCGTACGCCTGGTAGACGACGCCCGAGTCGGCCTCGGTGAGTTCGAGGGGCCGGGCGAGTTCGTGGGTGCCGCCCCGGAGCAGGACGACGACGTCTCCGCCCGCCTCCCTGGCGGCCGACCGGGCCCGTTCCAGGGTGGCGAAGGGGCGTTCGAGGGAGCCGGGCCAGGAGTCGTCCCCGTCGGGGGCGACGTGAAGATGGAACATGCTTGACCGCCTTTGCTGTTTATACCGTACACAAGGTATTACACCATAAACACAGGAGGTGCCAATGGCGCAGGGCAGAGCCGGGGACCCCGACCACGGGGTGGAGCTGCTGTGGCGGGAGGTGGAACGCGAGCCGCGACCGGGCCTCAGCCTGCGCCGGATCGTGCGCGCCGCCATCGAGCTGGCCGACGCCGAGGGCCTGGAGGGGCTGTCGATGCGCAAGGTCGCCGACCGGCTCGGCTTCACGACCATGTCGCTGTACCGGCACGTTCCCGGGCGCGACCAGCTCGTGGACCTGATGCGGGACGAGGTCCTGGGCGAGGTGCTCGCCGAGGCGCCGGAGGAGGGACCGGGCGCCGAGGGGGGCTGGCGGGAGCGGCTCGTGGAGGTGGCCCGGCAGGGGTGGGAGCTCCGCGGGCGGCATCCCTGGCTGGCCGAGGTGCGCGGCTCCCGTCACCTGCCGGGGCCCAACGCCGTGGCCCACTACGACTACATGCTCGGCACGCTGACCGGCACCGCGCTGCGACCGTCCGAGGTGATCGCGGTGATCGACCTGCTCGGCCGGTTCGTGGACGCCGAGGCCCTGCTCCTGGCCGAGACGCGACGCGAGGAGCGGCGCAGCGGCGTGTCCGAGCAGGACTGGTGGGGCGCCCGCGACTCCCTGTACGAACGGCTCGACCGCTACCCCACGCTCACCCGCCTGTGGGAGACGGGCGGCTGGGACCACCCGGAGGACTCCTTCACGTTCGGCCTGCGCCGCCTCCTGGACGGCGTCGAGGTGCTCGTCCGCGAACGCGAAAGAGAGAGTGACGAAAGTCGTGACGAAACAAGTCCGGAGAGCTGCCCCGAATGCGGCACCCCGCTGGACGCCGCCCCCTCGGGCCGCCCCCGCGTGTACTGCTCGCGGGCCTGCCGGCAGCGCGCCTACCGCAGGCGCAGGGCCGACGCCTAGGAACGGCCCGGACGAGCAGGCCCCGTACCCGTATGACCCGGCCGACACGGCAGGCGCCGTACCCGATCCGAGCGGGCATGGAATGTCGGGTCCGGCCTGGTTCGCCACGCCTAGCGTGATGACGCGAAAGAGAAGGAGACGGGGATGCTGGACCGGCTGAACCAGGCCATGCGGCACATCGAGGAGCACCTCGACGAGCGGATCGACGTCGCCGAACTGGCACGGATCGCCGTCACGTCGGAGTACCACTTCCGGCGGATGTTCTCCGCGCTGGCCGGCATGCCGCTGTCGGAGTACGTCCGCCGCCGGCGGCTCAGCGTCGCCGGTGCCCTGGTGATCGCCGGGGAGGAGACGCTGCTCGACGTGGCGGTGCGGTACGGCTACGGCTCCAGCGAGGCGTTCGCCCGCGCGTTCCGCGCCGTGCACGGCATCGGCCCCGGCGAGGCCAGGCGGACCGGCGCGGCCCTGCGCTTCCAGCCCCCCATGTCCTTCCGCCTCGTCATCGAAGGGAGCATGAGCATGCGGTACCGGATCGTGGAGAAGGACGAGTTCCGCGTGGTCGGCAGGAAGGCGCGAATCCCCCTCGTCCACCTGGGGGTGAACCAGCCGATGGCCGACCACATCCGGAGCATCGACCAGGAGACGCTGGGGCGGATGGCGGCGCTCTCCGACCAGGAGCCGCGGGGGATCGTCTCGGTGTGCGACGACATCGACCCCGGCCGCGCGGAGGGCAGCGAGCTGGACTACTACCACGGCGTGGTGACCGGCGCCGACGCGCCCGGGGACCTGGACGCCCTCGTCGTCCCGGCGGGGACGTGGGTGGTCTTCGAGAGCTCGGGACCGGTCCCGGAGGCGCTGCAGCGCATCTGGGCGGACGCCTACTCGCAGTGGTTCCCGTCCAACCCGTACCGCACCAGGCCGGGGCCGGAGATCATGCGGCTCACCCGGATGTCACAGGACGGCAAGGAGGCCGCCGCCGAGCTGTGGCTGCCCGTGGAGCGGACCGAGGGCTGATCGGCCCGCGGGAGACGCCTGCCCACGAGAAACGCCTGCCCGTGGGAGACGTGCGTCCGGGGTGGGCCGTCCGGCGGTCCCGTGCGGACCCGCCCGCGGGAAACCGTTGGCCACCGGCCCGGAGCGGGGAGGATCATGTCTGTCATGAGCCTCCCCGTCATCTCCGAGATCCCGACCGGGCCGGTGGCCGTCCCCGCCGTCGTCGCGGCGCTCGCCGGCGACGACACCGTCACCCCGGTGTGGCGCAACGAGCTCGGCGGCCTGACGTTCCGCCTCCAGGACGCCTCCGGCGGCGCCCGTTACGCCAAGTGGGTCGCCGCGGGCACCCCGGAGATCGACCTCGCCGGCGAGGCGGAGCGCCTGGCCTGGGCTCAGCGGTGGGTGCCCGTCCCGCGGGTCATCGAGCACGGCTCGGACGCCGACGGCGCGTGGCTGGTCACGGCGGCGATCCCCGGCCGGTCGGCGGTGGACCCCCGGTGGACCGCCGAACCGGCGACCGCGGCCGCCGCGGTCGGCCGGGGACTGCGCCTGCTGCACGACGCCCTGCCCGTGGAGGAGTGCCCGTTCGACTGGGGCGTCGAGCGGCGGCTCGTCCGCGCGGACGAGCGCATCGCCGCCGGGGATGGACCGGCCGACGGCCTCGCCGAGGCCCGGGCGCGCATCGGCGAGCCGCCCCCGATCGACCGCCTGGTCGTCTGCCACGGCGACGCGTGCGCCCCCAACGCCCTGCTGCGCGACGACGGCGCGTTCGCCGCGCACGTCGACCTCGGCTCGCTCGGCGTGGCCGACCGGTGGGCCGACCTCGCGGTCGCGGCGTGGAGCACGGAGTGGAACTACGGCCCGGGATACGAAGGCATCCTCTACGACGCGTACGGGGTCGCCCCGGACCCCGAGCGCATCGCCTACTACCGCCTGCTGTGGGACATGACCTGACCGGCCGCGTCCGCCCGGCCTCCGCGAGGGACGGCCGGGCGGGTCCCCGTTCGGGGATTCGTTCCGCCCCGCTCCGGCGTTATCTCTGGCTTATCGGTTCTTCCGAGAAGGACACCCTTTACGAAGTATGTCCGATTTAGCCGTCAGAGCCCGCGCACCCGGCGAGCAGCTCGGCGGCGGCCTGGCCGCAGACGCGGGCGGCGCCGTACGTCGCCACGTGGACCGCGCCGAGGTCGCAGCGGTCGGGCAGCCCCATCTCGACCACGACGGCGTCCGGGCGGGCGGCCAGCAGGTGTTCGAGGACGGCGGTCTGCCAGGCGTGGCGGTGGGCGTCGCGGACGACGGCGACCAGAGGACGTCCGGCCGCCGTGGCCAGGGCCGCCTCGACCGCTCCCCCGGTGGCCTCGGGGGCGGTCAGGCGGGTCACCGTGGTGCCGGGCAGCAGCTTGCCGAGCGGCTCGCCGACGCCCCAGGGGGTGTGCGGGTCGATGGCGAGGTTCATCTCGGGGGCGAGTTCGAGCACGTGAGGCGGGGCGGGCAGCGGGATGACGGCGGCCGAGGAGCGCCGGGTGACCCGCAGCGCCCGCCGGGCGGCGGCCAGGCCGACGGGGACGTCCCCGGGGGACGCGGAGACGGCGGACCGGCGGGCGGGTCCCGCGGAGGCGGCCCAGAGGGCCAGGTCGCAGACCCGCTCGGCCGCGTCGGCCAGCCGTTCCTCGGGGAGCCTGCCCTCGATCACGGCGTCGGCGATGGCGTCGCGCACCTCGACGGCGGTCCGCTCGTCGGCGTGCTCGCCGCCCACGCAGATCGCGTCGGCTCCGGCGGCGATGGCCAGCGCGGACGCGCCGCCGATGCCGTGGGGCCCGGAGACCGCCTCCATCTCGATGCCGTCGGTGACGATGACGCCCTCGAAGCCCAGCTCGTCGCGGAGCAGGTCGCGCAGCACCGGACCGCTGAGCGTGGCGGGCTGGGCGCGGTCGATCGCCGGGACCAGCAGGTGACCGGTCATGACCGCCCGCACCCCCTCGGCCACGGCCGCGCGGAAGGGCGGCAGCGCCACCTCGCGCAGCTCGTCCGCGTCGGCGCCGACGATCGGCAGGCCGTGGTGGGAGTCGACGGAGGTGTCGCCGTGCCCGGGGAAGTGCTTGGCGCAGGCGGCGACCCCGGCCGACTGCAGACCGCGGATCCAGGCGGCGGTGTGCCGGGCGACCAGGGCCGGGCCGGCGCCGAAGGAACGCAGACCGATGACCGGGTTGCGCGGGTTGGAGTTCACGTCCGCCGAAGGGGCGAAGTCGAGGTTGATCCCGGCCAGGGCGAGGTCGCGCCCGAGGTCGCGGGCGATCTCCTCGGTGAGGCCGGGATCGTCCACCACGCCCAGGGCGAAGTTCCCCGGCCTGCCGCTGCCGGTGGCGGCCTCCAGGCGGGTGACCTCCCCCGCCTCCTCGTCGATCCCGACGAGGACCTGCGGGTTCTCCGCGCGCAGCGCCGCGGTGAGGTCCGCGACCTGGCTCGGAGAGGCGATGTTGCGGGAGAAGAGCACCACTCCGGTCAGGCCGTCGGACAGCCGCCGCCGGAGCCAGTCGGGCGGGGTCCTCCCCTCGAATCCGGGGAGAACGACGGTGTCCGCCAGGCGAAGCAGCTCTCGGCCGCGCTTCATGCATCCTCCTCGCCCGGCGACGGCGTCTCCTGCCGTGGGCGCGCGGGCAGCACGTTGTCCCAGGGGCCTTCCCGGCGAGAGCGCTCTCCCGGGACTCCCCGCAAATCTAATAGGAAAGTTTACTAATTACCAGGGGGCTGACCGTGGGCCTTCGCCCCGGTAACCGGTCCCGTTCCCCGCGGGTCCCGGTCGGCGTGGGCGGCATTGACCAAAGTCAACGGCAGCCGGCGACGTTCGGCGACGGCCGGCCGCACCTCCCGTTCCCTACGGTCATCAGCACCGCATGGAACGACACGGAGGAAGCGTGCCCAACGAGATCGAAGACGTCCCCGACGTGAGCGCCGAGTGGTACCGGCAGATCACCGCGTTCGCCCGGACCACCCCGCACTGGTTCCAGGAGCTGGCCGAGATCGGCACCGAGGCCGTACTGCTGGTCTTCGCCGTCCTGTATCTCGCCGCCTGGTGGCGGGCCAGGCGGCGCGACGACCGGGCCATGGCGCTGGCGCTCCTCGCCCCCGCCGCGATGGTGGCGTCCTACCTGGTCAGCGAGATCGTCAAGGACGTGCTGCGGATCGACCGCCCCTGCCGCTTGGTCCACGGCGTGGTCACCCTCGTCCCGTGCCCGGAGTTCGGGGACTGGTCGCTGCCGAGCAACCACGCGACGCTCGCCGGCGCCACCGCCGTGGCGCTGGCCGTCGCCTGGCGCCGCACGCTGCTCTACGTGCCGGTGCTGGCGGCGCTGGGGGCCTTCTCCCGGGTGTTCGTCGGCGTCCACTTCCCGCACGACGTCCTGGCCGGCCTGCTGCTCGGCGCGGTGGTGGCGCCGCTGGTCATGTGGGCCCTGGCCGTACCGGTGACGAGGCTGGTCGGCCGGTGGCGCGCGCACGCCACCCTCCGGACGCTGGTGCTGGACACCAGGACGGCCCGCCGCTAGGACCTGTTCCGTGGATCCCCGCCACGGCGAAGCTCCGCGGAAGAAGCTCCACGGAACGGGTCCCGGGGCCCTCCACGGCCTCGTCCGCGCCGGGAACACCCGACCCGCCGGGAAACCACGCCGCCCCCTTGTGAAGCGGGTGCCGACAAGCGATCATGAATGCCCGTAAGGCCGGCAGCGGCGCCTACTACAGCGGCAAGTGGTACGTGAAGGGCTGCTACTCGACCGACGGCTGCTGAGTCTCCGGGCCTGGACCTCCGAGGGTCCAGGCCCCGGCCCGCCTCCGGCCCGCTCCCCCGCGCCGCTCCGGACATCTCTCCGGACGCCTCTTCGGGCGCCGTGGCACCACCGGGTACGGGCGCCCCGCGCCCCGGCCCCCTCACCGCGGCGGAGTCCGCTCAGGACCGCGCGGCCAGCCCCGCCTCGTGGGCCAGGATTGCGGCCTGCACCCGGTTGCGCACGCCGAGCCGGCCCAGGATCGTGCTCACGTACGTCTTGACGCTGCCCTCGGCCAGGTGCAGGCGGCGGGCGATCTCCGCGTTGGACAGCCCCGCGCCGAGCAGGCCGAGGACCTCCCGCTCGCGGCCGGTGAGCGCGCCGATCCGGTCGCGGGCGGCGGCGCTCCTGGCGAGCCGGTCGCCGGTGATGCCGTCGATCACCCGGGAGGCGACCCGGGGCGACAGGTAGGCGGCGCCCTCGGCGACCGCCCGCACCCCGAGCAGGAACTCGCGCGGGTCACCGGTCTTGAGCAGGAAACCGGCCGCGCCGTCACCGAGCGCCCTGGCGATGGCGGCGTCCTCACCGAAGGCGGTCATGATCAGCACCGCCGTACCGGGGGCGATCCGGCGCAGCTCAGGGACCGCGGCCAGCCCGTCGAGCCCGGGCATCCGGATGTCCACCAGCGCGACGTCCGGCCGGTGGACGCGCACCAGATCGACCAGGGACCGGCCGTCACCGGCCTCGGCGACCACCTCGATCCCGGGATCGGCGGACAGGATCATCCGCACCCCCGCGCGGACCACGGCCTCGTCGTCGGCCAGCACGACCCGGACCACCATGTCCCCCTCCGAACCTCGCAAATCCCACGCACCCCTCACGCGAATCCCGCGTGAACCCCCACGGCCCTCCGGCCCGGCGGGCCCCGGCCGCCGCCCGACTCTACGGAACCCGGCCGACGGGCAGGAAATCCTTGCCCACCAGCCGCCCGCCCGCGAAGCACAGCCGGTACAGCTCCCCGCCCCGCGCGCCGAAGGGGTCGGCGTGCGTGCCGTAGTACCGGCACCGGGCCCCCGCGGGCACCGGCGGCTCCCCCACCGCCGGGCCGTCGATCCGCGTCCTGGCCGGGAGCAGGGCCTCCACCGCGGCCTGCTCCATCCCCGTCCGGAGCCGCCCGAAGCCGGCCGGGGACAGCACGGAGGTGGCGGCGTCGTAGGCGGTGTACCCCACCACGGCGGCCGCCGTCCCGATGACCGTGAGCAGGGCGGCGGTGAGCGCCACCACCCGGGTGCGGCGCACCCGGCGCCGGGCCCGCCGCAGGTGGTCGGCGGACGGCACGGGGACGTCCCGCACCGGACCGGGGACGCGGGGCAGCCTGGCCGTCAGCTCGAACCCGCCGGCCCGCTCCCCCGCGTGGAGCGACCCGCCGCACAGGCGCACCCGCTCGGCCAGCCCGACGAGCCCGTACCCCCCGCCCGGTCCCGCCCCGCCCGGGTCCGCCGCCCCGGTCGCCGCTCCCGCCCCGTTTCCCGGCCGGCCCGGGTCCGCCGGGCCGGTCCCGGCCGCAGGGGTGCCCGCGGCGCGGGGCGGCGGGCCGCCGAGGCCGGTCACCACTGTCACCACGGTCTCGTCCGCGGTCCGGTCCAGCCGGACCGTCACCGGCGCTCCGGCCGCGTGCTTGGCCGCGTTGGTCAGGCCCTCCTGCACGACCCGCCGTACGGCCTGCCCGGCCATCGGGGCGAGGCCGTCCTCCCCGGGGCCGTGCAGTTCGACGTCCATGCCCGCCGCCCGGGCCCGCTCGACGAGGTCGGCGACGCCGTGCCGCACCGGGTCGGGGGCGGTGTCGTCGCGGAGCACCTCGACGATCTCCCGGAGGCGGCCGGCGGCGGCGGTGACCGCCGACCGGGCCTGCCCGGCGATCTCCCGGTGGCGTTCCGCGAGGTCGGGGGCCACCTCCAGCGCGCCGATCCGCAGCGCGACCAGGCTCAGCTCGTGGCCCAGCAGGTCGTGCATGTCCCCGGCGATGCGGGCGCGCTCGCGCAGCCGTACCTGCTCGGCGACGGCGCGCTGCTCACGCTCCAGCCGTTCGGCCCGTTCCCAGCCCGCGCGGACCAGCTCCAGGTGCTGGTGCCGGGCGTGCCCCGCCAGCCAGGGGACGACCCCGAACAGGGCGATCCCGGCGACCGTCACGAACCAGTCCCCGGTGTCACGGCTCAGCACCGGTACGGCGAGCACCGTCGCGGCCGTGCCGGCGCCCAGCGCGATCAGCGCGGGCCGCACCCGCGGCACGCGCAGGCCCGCCAGGTAGCTCATGACGGCCAGCGCCGGGAAGCAGCCCACCGCCTTGCCGGTCCCGGCCGCGGCCAGCCAGAGCGCCGCGGTGACGAGCATCGCCGGAAGCGGGCGCGACCGGCCCAGCGCCACGGCCGCCCCGATGGCGGCGGCCCCGGCGGCGATCTCCCAGGGGGTGTAGCGGTCGGCCAGCAGGACGGACCGGCCGCCCCACAGCAGGGGCAGGCACAGCACCGCCCACAGCAGGAGATCCCTGGCCGCCGTCGCCTTCCGCCTCACGCGGGCCACGGTATCCGGACAGCGGCCCGCCAGGGAAAACGGGCGTGAGCTGGTATGTTCCGGTGAACAAGCGATTGCGCAAAGGACCATAATGGGTGACGTGAACCCGCGAAAGAACTCCGGCGGCACGACCGGCGCCCCGGCCAGGCGCCAGGGCGCGGCCAGGCGCGCGACCGCGTCCGGCTCGGCCTCCGAGCGCCGTGACCACCTCGTCCAGCTGGCCGCCGAGCTCTTCGCCCGCAAGGGGTTCCAGGCCACGACCGTCCGCGAGATCGCGGTGGAGGCCGGCATCCTGTCCGGGAGCCTCTACCACCACTTCGACTCCAAGGAGTCGATCGTCGACGAGGTGCTGACCACCTTCCTCGACGACCTGGTGGGCCGCTACCGCGCCGTGCTGGCGCGCGGGGGCGAACCGCGCGAGGTCCTGGCGGAGATGGTCCGCACCGGGTTCGCCGCGCTGAAGCCGCACCGCGCCGCGGTCACCGTCATGCAGAACGACTGGAACTACCTGCGATCCCTGCCCGGCGACCGCTTCGGCTACCTGGTGAAGGCCGAGGAGGAGGTCGAGCGGATGTGGATCGAGCAGATCAAGCGGGGCCAGGCCACCGGCGGGATCCGTCCCGACGTCGATCCCAAGCTCACCTACCGCATGATCCGCGACACCATCTGGGTCGCGGTCCGCTGGTTCCGGCCGGACGGCCGCCTCGACACCGCGGCCATCGCCGAGCACTACATCATGATCCTCTTCGACGGCCTGGCCACCGGCGAGCGCAGCAGCCACCCGGGCTGACGGCCCGCGGGCCACGAGCCGGACGCCCCGGCCCGCGGCTTCCGGGTGACGGCCGCTCCCGGGCGGCGGTTTCCGGGCCCGGCTTGACGCCCGGGGACGGAACCGACACGGTGATGCGAACCGGCACGGCGACGCCCGGCGGCAGGCGAGGGGCGGACCGGCGGCGGAGCCGAGAAGGAGCCGAGGAGAATCCGGCGAAGAGCCGACGAGGAGCTGACCATGAGCGCCGGGCGGGCCACGCGCGGGGACGGCGCGGCGGACGGGGAGTGATGGACACACTGCACAAGGCCGTGCGGATCGCCCTGACAGAGGCGGCGGACCCGGGCAAGGCCGAGGCGATGCGGGCCTACATGAAGTCGGATCTGCCCTTCCTCGGGGCCCAGGCGGTGCCGCGCCGTACCGCGCTCCGGAGGGTCTTCGGCGAGCACCCGCTGCGGGACGCGCGCGAGTGGCGCGAGGCGGCGCTGACGCTGTGGCGGGACGCCGAGTACCGCGAGGAGCGCTACGCCGCGATCGAGCTGACCGGTTTCCGCCTCTACCGGGCCCACCAGACGCTCGACGCGCTGCCGATGTACGAGGAGATGATCGTCACCGGGGCGTGGTGGGACTACGTCGACGAGCTGGCCGTCCACCGCGTCGGCGGCCTGCTGGCGGCCTTCCCCGACGTCATGCGCCCGCTCATGCTGCGCTGGGCCCGCGACCGCGACCTGTGGCGGCGCCGTACGGCCATCCTGTGCCAGAACCGGTTCCGGGGGGCCACCGACCCGGGCCTGCTCTACGCCTGCATCGAGCCGAGCCTGTCCGACAACGACTTCTTCGCCCGCAAGGCGATCGGCTGGGCGCTGCGCGAGTACGCCAAGAGCAACCCCGGCGAGGTGCTCCGCTACGTCGATCACATGGGCATCACCGGCCTGAGCCGCCGCGAGGCCCTGAAGAACCTGACGGATCCCAGGAACGCCGGGAGCCCGAAGAGCCCGGCGGTGTGAGGGGCCGGATGACGTGAGGGGCCGCGGGGCCCGCCGCCCCCTGATCCGCCGCCGGGCGATCCGGCCGGCGGACGGCCGGTCCGGCAGGCGGGCGGACGCCCGGACCCGGCACCGCCGGGCGGCCCCTCCCGGGGAAGGTGGAGAGGCCGCCCGCCGGCCCGGCCCCCGGCCCGGATGCCCGGCCGTCCTCCGCCGGCCCGGATGCCCGGCCGCCGGGCGGAGGGCGGCACGCAGCGGGGCGTCAGCGGGACGTCACTTGAGCGCCCCGGCGGTCAGGCCCTTCTGGATCTGGCTCTGGAAGATCGTGTAGACCACGAGCATCGGCAGGATCGCCATGCTGAGCGCCGCGAACAGGGCCGACCAGTCGGCGTCGTAGCCCGCGGCGGTGGAGATGTCGGCGATGCCCTGGGTGAGCACCCACTTGCTCCGGTCGGAGTTGAGCAGCACCAGCGGGAGCTGGTACTGGTTCCACTGCCCCAGCACGTTGAAGATCGTCACGCTGACGATGCCCGGCCGGGCCATGGGCAGCATGATCTGGAAGAACACCCGGGTGTGCGAGGCCCCGTCCACGAAGGCGGCCTCGGCCACCGCGCCGGGCAGCGTCCGGAAGAACGCCGCCAGGAAGAACACGGTGAACGGCAGCGAGTAGGCGATGTAGACCAGGACCAGCCCGGCGTGGGTGTTCAGCCCGATGAACGGCCCGACCACCGGCAGCGTCCCCATGTTCTGCACGACGAAGAACAGCGGGGTCAGCGCGAGGTAGACCGGGAAGGCCAGACCGGAGACGAACAGGAGATAGATCGCCCGGTTGCCGGCGAACCGGTAGCGGGCCAGCACGTAGGCCGCCATGGAGCCGAACAGCATGGTGCCGAACACGCCGAATGCCACGACGACCACGCTGTTGATCATGTACTGGCCGATGTGGGCCTGGTCCCACGCCCGTGCCCAGTTGTCGAGGCGCAGGGCGGCCGGCAGCGACCAGGCGTCGCCGAAGATCTCGTCCTCGCTCTTGACCGACGCCAGGAAGGTCCATGCGATCGGGACCACGACCAGGACCGTCCACACCAGCAGCGCGAGGTGCGTCAGGACCCCGAACGGGCCGAGCCGCCGCCTGCGCTCCTCCCGGGCGAGGGCCCGGCTGCGGGGTATCGCCGCTTCCGCCACTAGAACTCGATTCGCTCACGCCGCGACAGGCGCAGGGCCAGCGCCGCGAACCCGATGGTGAAGAAGAAGAGCACCACGCCCATCGCCGAGGCGTAGCCGAACTTGAAGTACTGGAAGGCCGTCCGGTAGATCTCCGCGGCCATCACGGTCGTGGAGTGGTCGGGCCCGCCGTGCTCGGCCGTCATCACCCACACGACGGCGAAGACGTCCAGCGCCGCGATGCCGAGGTAGACCCAGCCGACCTGGATGGTGTCCCACAGCAGGGGCAGGGTGATCCGGAAGAAGAGCTGCGCTCCCCCGGCGCCGTCGATCGCCGCCGCCTCGAACAGGTCACGTGGGATGGAGGCGATGCCGGCCGAGAACAGCACCACGTAGAAGCCGACCGCCTGCCAGACGAGCACGCCGAGGATCGACCACAGCGCCACGCCGGTGTCGGACAGGAAGCCGACGGGCTCGAACCCGAGGGCGATCAGCGGCGCGTTGAGCATGCCGCTCCGGTCAGGCCGGAAGACCTGCTGGAACAGCACCGCGACCACGGCCACGGCCAGCACCTGGGGGAAGAAGAACACCACCCGGTAGAACTTCGACCCCCACACGCCCGCGGCGCCGCCCCGTCCCCCGGCGTTGAGCAGGAACGCGAAGAAGAGGGCGATACCGACGGTGAGCAGCGGCATCAGGATCAGCAGGAGCAGGTTGTGGCCGACCGCCGTCCAGAAGACGTCGTCCTCGAAAAGCCTGCGGAAGTTCTCCAGGCCGACGAACCCCGGGGACGCGGTGACCCCGCGCCAGTCGGTGAGCGCGATGTAGAACGCCTGCGCGTAGGGGGCGATCACATAGATCAGGTACAGCGCCACCGGGACCGCGAGGAACCCGGTGACGAACCTCAGCCTGCCGTGGTTCACCGGCCGTCCTCCGCTTCCCCGGCCGCCGCGCCCGGCGCGCCCACCGCGTGCTCCGTACGCGCCGGACGCGGAGTCCACGCGGTACGCGCCGTGCCCTTCCCTGCCACCGGCCGTCCGGCCGTGCCGCCGCTCACCCCGGTTACCTCGAGAACTTCTTCACGGAGGAGTCGTTCTTGATGGAGTCGGCCTTCTTCTGCACGCGGTCCGTCCACTGGTCGACGGTCAGCTTGCCGCTCATGAGCTGCCCGGTCGCGGCGGCCACCTCATCGTGCATCTCGACGTACCACTTGCGGAACAGGAACCAGACGGTGTTGTCACCGGCCGCGGTCAGCACGTCGGAGGAGCTCTTCAGGCCCGGCTTCAGGGTGCGTCCCTCACCGGCGCCCTTGACGATGGTGAGCGTGGAGACCAGCTCCATGAACTTGCCGGCGCCCTCCTTGGAGAGCATCGCGCGCATGTACTCCATGCCCGCCCGGGGGTTGCCCGACTTGGACGGCACGACGTACTCCTCGCCCGGCCGGGCGTGCACCGTGCCGTACGGCAGGGCGTCGGAGGAGGTGAAGTCCGGCAGCGGGAACATCGCGTAGTCGAAGTCGGCGGGGGTGGTGTCCTTCTGCTCGTTCTCCAGCCAGGAGCCGCAGGGCAGCATGGCGACCTGGCCCTTGTTGTGGGCGGTCTGGGTCTGGATGTGGTCCAGGCCGGCGGTGCCCTGGAGGAGGTACTTGGCGCCGAGCTCGGCGAAGGCGGTGGCGGCCTGCTTGACCGGCTCGGCCTTCCAGGCGCCGTCCTCCAGGTTGTCGATGTTCTTCAGCACGTCCTTGCCGCCGATCTTCGCGGCGAGGGTGAGAATGGTCTCGTAGATGTAGAAGGGGTGCTTGCCGGCGTAGGTGAACGGCGCCATCTTGCCGGCCTTCTTGATGGTCTCGCAGAGCTTGAGGAAGTCGTCCCAGGTCTTGGGCGGCTGCCAGCCCTCGGCGTCGAAGAGCTTCTTGGAGTACCAGATGCCCCAGACGGTGGTGGCGTAGTTGAGGACGTACGGCGTGCCGTCGTAGCTGCCCAGCTCGATCGCGACGGGGTCGATCGTGTCGCGCACCTTGACGGCCGGGTCGTCCCAGCTCGGCGCGTCGAACAGCGGCGTGAGGTCGGCGAGCTGGCCGTCCTGGACGAGGGCGCCGAAGTCCATGGCGTCGGCGCCGGAGTTGTTGATGAACTCCGGGGGGTTGCCGCCGGCGAAGCGCGGCTGGAGGGTCTTGGCGATCTCCTTGGTCGCGTTGTGCTTGATCTCCAGCTTGGGGTGCTTGGCCTTGATCAGCGCTTCGTGGACGTCCTTGGCGTAGGCGTCGCCGAAGCCGCCGTCGAAGATCCAGATCTCCAGGGGTTTGCCCTCGGCGAAGCCGAGCGGGTTGGCCGCGCTGGTGGCTCCGGCGGCCGGCGCGGACTGGGAGGCTCCGCCGTTGCCCGCGGGAGTGGCGCAGGCGGACAGCGCCGGCAGCGCGATTCCCGCGAGGACCGCGCTGCGCAGCAGCTCGCGCCGGGACAGTTGGGTCATTCTTCCTCCTGGGGGGTGATCAGGCACCTCGCCGGATCCTTCCGGCGTAGCGGTTCTCAAGGTCGCGGTTGTGCTCGTCGCCGCCGGTCACGTTGACGGACCGGTAGACCGGCGGCGTGCGGCCCGCCCCGGCCAGGGCGCGCACCACCTCGGCGACGACCATCTGGGCCAGCAGCGCGGAGGTGATGGTGGAGACCGCCCCGAACGTGCCGCCCCCCGGCAGCGGCATCATCGCGTCGCCGTACGGCGCGCCGTTGTCGAGGACCACGTCGGCGAGGTCGAGGAGCTTGCGGCCCGAGGGGTGGCGGGAGGTCATCTCCGTACTGTGCCGTACGGAGGTCACGGCGACCAGGCCGTGGCCCTTCTCCTTGACGATGGAGGCCAGCTCCACCACCGAGCCGTTCACCCCCGAGCTGGAGATCAGCACGAACGCGTCCTGAGGCCGCACGGGGGCGAGGTCGTAGATCCGCCGGGCGACGCCGAGGTCGCGTTCCAGCTCGCTGGGAGCGCCGAGGAGCACGTCCACGGGGGCTCCGCCGTACAGGACGAGGTCGCGCAGCGAGAGCCGGTTGGTGGGCACGAGCCCGCCGGCCCGGCCGGCGATCTCCATCGCGATGGCCTCGGAGTGGCCGGAGCCGAACGCCTGGATGACGCCGTCGTCCAGGACGGACGCGGTCAGCAGCGCCGCGGCCCGTCCCACCGCCTCCGTCTGCGTGCGGACGACCTCGTCCATCAGCGCCCGCGCCTCGCGGGCGTAGTCCGCGGCTCCGACCTCCATGCCGGTCTCCACTCGTCAGCTCCTTTCCACGCGGTGGCTTTCGAGCACCCGGATGGTGAGCTCGAACGCCCGGTCGGTCTGCTCGTAGGTGCGCTGCGCGACGGCGACGTAGACGGCGTCGAGGACGAACAGCTGGGAGTGGACGGCGGCCAGGCCGCCCAGCCGGAAGGTGGTCTCCCTGCTGGCGGTGGTCAGCACCAGACGGGCGAGGTCGGCCAGCGGGGAGCGGACGAAGGAGGTGACGGCGACGGTCGTCGCGCCGCGGGCGGCGGCCTCGGCGAGCGGCTCCAGGACCTCGCGGGTGCGGCCCCGGTGGGAGACGCCGATCGCGACGTCGCCGGGGGCCAGCAGTGCCGCCTCGGCGAGGGACTCGTGGGCGTCGGCGTGGCTCCAGCAGGGCATCCCGATCCGGCGCAGCCGCCCGGCCATCATGCTCGCCGCGGACCCGCTGGTGGAGACGCCGAAGATCAGCGTCCGGCGGGCGGCGACGACGGCGTCGGCGACCCGCGCGACGGCGGCGGCGTCGAGTTGGGCCGCGGTCTCCTGGATGAGCCGGGAGTCGGTGGCGGCCATCACGCCGATCGCGACGTCCAGGGGGTCGGTGGGGGCGATCTCGTGGCCGACGCCTGCGTCCCAGTGGGCCTGCGCGGCCCGCCCGGTCTCGGTGGCCAGCGCGACCCGCAGCCCGGCGTAGCCGGTGAAGCCGAAGACCCGGCAGAACCGGGTGACGGTCGCCGGGGAGCTGCCGCTGCGCTCGGCGAGCGCCATGATCGTGGAGCGGGCGGCCGCGGCGGGGTCGGCCAGGATGGCCTCGCCGACCCGGCGGAGGGCTCCGGGCAGCGTGGGCGTCTCGGTCTGGATGCGTCCGAGTGCGCCTGCGGCCACAGACATTCCTTTCACCAGCCGGGAGATTGGATGAAAATTATTCTTACCGGGAGATCGCGTCAACCCCCTGCTGCTTTCCGGTGAAAACCGACGTGTCAGAGAAGGAAATCCCATGAATTCTCGGAAATCACGAGGATTTCGCCCGGCTCCCCGACCTTCCCGCCGTTCCAGCGCATGGCGGCCGGTCCGCCCCGGCCCGGCTCGCCGCTCCGGCGGCGGCCCGGGCCGCCGATACCATCCGGTCATGCGGATCTCCCAGCTCAGCGCCGCCACGGACGTCCCCGTCCCGACCATCAAGTACTACCTGCGCGAGGGTCTCCTCCCTCCAGGGGAGCAGACGTCGGCCACCCGGGCGGAGTACGGCGAGGGCCACGTGCGCCGGCTGCGCCTGATCCGCGCGCTGCTGGAGGTGGGCCGGCTGCCCATCGCCGCCATCCGCAGGGTGCTCGCCGCCGTGGACGACGAGAGCCTGGACATGCACACCGTACTCGGCACCGCCCACTACGCCCTCGCGCCGGCGGTCGAGCCCCGGCCCGACGACGAGGACTGGCGGCGCGCCCGCGCCGAGGTGGACCGGCTGGTCGACGACCTCGACTGGCGGGTCACCCCCTTCGCGCCCGCCCGCGACGAGCTGGCCCAGGCCGTCCTGACCCTCGGCCGGCTCGGCATGCCCGCCACCGGCGAGAGGCTGCGGTCCTACGCCGAGGCCGCGCTCCGGCTGGTCACCGAGCGCGAGACCGGCGTCATCCCCTTCGACGGCCCCCGGGAGAGCGCGGTCGAGGCGCTGGTGGTCCTGACCGTGGTGTACGGCCGGATCTTCGACGCCATGCGCCGCCTGGCCCAGGAGTCGGTCTCGGCGGGCCGCTTCGAGGCCGCCGGCTCGCCGGACTGAACGCCGGGCCGACCACCCGACCGAACACCGGGCCGGACACCGGAACGGCTCGCCCGGACCGGACGCCGAGACCGCACCGGCGTGCCGGGCCGGCCCGCGCACCGGACTCCCCAACGGGACATATCACCCAAAATACGGCAAACAGGCATCGGTAACATTCTGTTCACATACGGGCAACAGCCGGGAAACCGCTCCTTGCGAGTCTTGAAGCGCACCAGACCTCTCCCTCCTCAAGGAAGTCCGCGGATGACCTTCAAGGCCGAATACATCTGGATCGACGGCACCAAGCCGACCGCCAAGCTGCGCTCCAAGACCAGAATCCTGGCGGACGGCGCCGAGCTGCCCCTCTGGGGCTTCGACGGTTCCAGCACCAACCAGGCCGAGGGCCCGTCCTCCGACCGCGTGCTCAAGCCGGTCTTCACCTGCCCGGACCCGATCCGCGGCGGCGACAACGTGCTGGTGCTCTGCGAGGTCCTCAACACCGACCTGACCCCGCACGTCAGCAACACCCGGGCCAGGCTCGTGGAGGTCGCCGAGCGGTTCGCCGACCAGGAGTCCTGGTTCGGCATCGAGCAGGAGTACACCTTCTTCAAGGAGGGCCGCCCGCTCGGCTTCCCGCAGGGCGGCTTCCCCGCCCCGCAGGGCGGCTACTACTGCGGCGTCGGCGCCGACGAGGTCTTCGGCCGCGACGTCGTCGAGAAGCACCTCGACCTGTGCCTGGAGGCCGGCCTGGCGATCTCCGGCATCAACGCCGAGGTCATGCCGGGCCAGTGGGAGTTCCAGGTCGGCCCGGCCGGACCCGTCGAGGTCGCCGACCACCTGTGGATGGCCCGCTGGCTGCTCTACCGCGTCGCCGAGGACTTCGACATCGCCGCCACGCTCGACGCCAAGCCGGTGAAGGGCGACTGGAACGGCGCCGGCGCGCACACGAACTTCTCCACCAAGGCGATGCGCGAGGGCTACGACGCGATCATCACCGCCTGCGAGGCGCTCGCCGAGAACGCGCTGGAGCACGTCAGGAACTACGGCGACGGCGTCGAGGACCGCCTCACCGGCCACCACGAGACCGCCCGGTGGGACCAGTTCAGCTACGGCGTCTCCGACCGCGGCGCCTCGGTGCGCATCCCGTGGCAGGTCGAGGTGGACAAGAAGGGCTACATCGAGGACCGCCGCCCCAACGCCAACGTCGACCCCTACACGGTGACCCGCCTCATGGTGGACACCTGCTGCACGGCCCTGGAGAAGGCCGGCCAGGTCTGACCCTCCCGCGCCGGCGCGTCACGTCCGGGCCGCGGCCGCCCCCACCGGGGACGGCCGCGGCCCTTCGCCGTTCCCGGGGGTCCTCCGTACGGCGGCCCGGCGGAAAAGCCCACGCGATCCGAAGGCCGCGCGTGGTCCGAAGCCCCGCGCGACCCGAACCCCCGCGTGATCCGAAACCCCGCGGTCCGAAAGCCCCGTCCGACCCGAAGGCACCGCGCGGTCCGAAACCCCGACCGGCCCGAAGGCCCCGCGCGGCCGGAAAGTCCGGCACGGCCGGAAAATCCGGCGGTGAGCGACCCGTGGAACGGCCGCCGGGTTGAGCGGCCGGGAGCCGGGTCCACGACTCCGATCTGGAACATGGGACCGAATTTGGCGGTTTGGGACAACACTAAACGGTGACAGCGCGCCGTAGCATGACTGCGATGCGAGACGTCGTGGAACAGTTGCAGCGCCTGGGCATGTCGGGATACGAGGCCAAGGCGTACGTCGCGCTGGTCGGGGCCGGACGGCCGCTCAACGGCTACGAGGTGGCCAAGCGCTCGGGCGTGCCGCGCAGCACGGTCTACGAGACGCTGGGCAAGCTGGTGTCCCGGGGCGCCGCCTACGAGCTGCACGAGGAGGAGGGCGCCGTCGGCTACCAGCCGCTGCCGCCCGCGGCCCTGCTGGAGCGCATGCGCCGGGAGTTCGACGACTCGATGGAGTCGCTGCAGTCCTCGCTGCCCACGATCGCCGCGCCGCCCGAGGTGCCGCCGACCCACAACCTCAGGGACGCCGAGTCGCTGCTCACCCGCGCCGGGGACGTGGTGGCCGCCGCCCGCTCCGCCCTGCTCGTCGCGGCCTGGCCGGAGGAGACGGCGCTGCTGTCCCCGCTGGTCCGCAGGGCCGCGAAGCGCGGGGTCGAGGTGTCGGTGACGTGCTTCGGGACCGAGCCGGACAGGGCGGGAGACCGGGCCGGCGAGGACGCCGGGGGCCGCCTCCTCGTCGTCGTGGGCGACCGCCGGGAGGTCCTGATCGGCGGCCTGGCGAACGGCGCGGGCTGGGGCGTCTACACCCAGGACCGCGCCGTGGTCCTGCTGGCCGCGCAGTACATCAGCGGCGTCCGTCGCTGATCTTTGAGGCGTCCGATATTGGTATGTCCGCCTATGACATCCTTCAAGGAGGCGCCGTATCCCTGGAAGGCAGACAATGGATAAACCGGTCATCGTTACGGTTGACGACGACCCGGGCGTGTCGCGGTCGGTCGCGCGTGACCTGCGACGCCGCTACAGCCACTCCTACCGCGTCGTCCGGGCCGAGACGGCGGCCCAGGGCATGGAGAGCCTCCGCGAGCTGCGGCTGCGCGGCGACGACGTCGCGATCGTCCTCGCCGACTACCGCATGCCCCAGATGAACGGCGTGGAGTTCCTGGAGCAGGCCATGGACCTGTACCCCCACGCCCGCCGCGTGCTCCTCACCGCCTACGCCGACACCGACGCGGCGATCCAGGCGATCAACGTCGTGGACCTCGACCACTACATGCTCAAGCCGTGGGACCCGCCGGAGGAGAACCTCTACCCGGTGCTGGACGCCCAGCTCGACGCCTGGCAGCGGACCGACCGGCGCGAGACCGGCG
Organism: Streptosporangium sandarakinum; assembly: GCF_050942225.1. Taxonomy (NCBI): domain Bacteria; kingdom Bacillati; phylum Actinomycetota; class Actinomycetes; order Streptosporangiales; family Streptosporangiaceae; genus Streptosporangium; species Streptosporangium sandarakinum. Next base: position 1,949,761 of record NZ_CP192034.1, on the reverse strand, counting down.
AGCTGCGGGTGGTGGGCGCCCGCTGGTCGGCGCGGTCCTACGAGGTCCGCGACTTCCTGTCGCGCAACCAGGTGCCCTACCGCTGGCTGCTGGCCGACGCCCCCGAGGGCGCCGAGCTGCTCGCCGCGGCGGGCGAGACGGACGCGGCCCCGCCGGCCGACCGGCTTCCGGTGGTGGTCACGGCCGAGGGCGCGACGCTCACCGCCCCCTCCGTCCCGGAGCTGGCCGCGGCCGTCGGCCTGTCCACCACCCCGGCCACCGACTTCTACGACCTGGTCGTCATCGGCGGCGGCCCGGGCGGGCTGGGCGCGGCGGTCTACGGGGCCTCCGAGGGGCTGCGCACGGTGCTGGTCGAGCAGCACGCCTCCGGCGGTCAGGCCGGGCAGAGCTCCCGCATCGAGAACTACCTCGGCTTCCCCGACGGCCTGTCCGGCGCCCAGCTCGCCGACCGAGCCCGCCGCCAGGCCCTGAAGTTCGGCGCCGAGCTGCTCACCGCCCGCCAGGTCACCAGTCTGGAGGTCAGGGGCCGGGCGCGGGTGATCGGCTTCGCCGACGGCGGCAGCATCGCGGCGCACACCGTGATCCTGGCCACCGGCGTCGCCTACCGGCGGCTCACGGCCCCCGGTCTCGACGGTTTCATCGGCTCCGGCTGCTACTACGGCGCGGCCCTGACCGAGGCGTCCGAGTGCGCCGGCAGCGACGTCTACGTCGTCGGCGCGGCGAACTCGGCCGGGCAGTGCGCGGTCCACCTGTCGAAGTACGCCCGCACGGTCCATCTCCTCGTCAGGGGCGACTCGCTGGAGAGGTCCATGTCGCACTACCTGATCGAGCAGATCTCCGGGCTGCGGAACATCGAGGTGCACACCGGGACCGAGATCACCGCCGCCGAGGGCGACGACCACCTGGAGCGGCTGGTCCTCAAGGGGCCGGACGGCGAGCGGACGGTGGACACCGAGCGGTTGTTCGTCTTCATCGGCGCCGAGCCGTTCACCGACTGGCTCGGCGACACGGTCGAGCGTGACGCCCGGGGCTTCGTCCTCACCGGGCCGGACCTGACCTCCGGCGGGAACCGTCCCCGCAACTGGCCGCTCCAGCGTGAGCCGTACCACCTGGAGACCAACGTCCCCGGTGTGTTCGCCGCCGGGGACGTGCGGGCCGACTCCATCAAGCGGGTCGCCTCGGCCGTCGGCGAGGGGGCCATGGCGGTGGCGCTGGTCCACCGTTATCTGGAGAAGGCATGAGCGGGGCATCCGGAGGGGCCGCGAGCGGAACACGGGCCCGCGGCGTCGCGAGGGCTGGGAGGAAGGCCGCATGACCGATCCGGAAGTGCTCAGAGGGCTGTTCCTGTTCGAGAGGCTCGACGACGAGAAGATCGCCTGGCTGGCCTCCCACGGCGAGGAACGCGACTACGGCGCGGGTGAGACGGTCGTACGGCAGGGCGACCCCGCCGAGTCCTTCTTCGTGCTCGTCGACGGCGAGGTCATGATGACCACCGAGACCCCCGCCGGGCCGGTCTCCATGGCCCCCACCTCCCAGCCCGGCGTCTACGCCGGGGCGATCTCGGCCTACCTCGGCGACCGCGCCCCGGACTCCTACGTCCACTCGCTGCGCGCGACCAAGCCGTCGCGGCTCTTCGTGCTCCCGGCCAGGAAGTACGGCCACATGATCGGCGAGTGGTTCCCGATGGCGGTGCACCTGCTCGACGGGGTGCGCCTCGGCGGGCTCGCCCAGCGGGACTTCATCGACCGCAGGCAGCGGCTGACCGCGCTCGGCACGATCACCGCCGGGCTCACCCACGAGCTCAACAACCCGGCGGCGGCGGCCGTGCGCGCCGTGGGCGAGCTGCGGGAGATGGTCCGCTCGTCGCGGCGGGAACTGGCCGCGCTGGCCGAGGCGGGCATCCCCGCCGACCGGCTGCGCGCCCTGATCGACCTCCAGGAGGGCTGTACGGAAGGCGCCGGGGAGGCGCCCGCGCGGTCCCCGCTGGAGATCTCCGACGCCGAGGACGCGCTGGGCGAGGCGCTGGAGGAGGCCGGGGTGCCGGACGGCTGGGAGCTGGCCCCGGCGCTGGTGAGCGCGGGCTTCGGCCCCGACGGGCTGGACGCGGTGCGCGAGGCGGTCGGCGAGGAGCACCTGCCCGGCGCGGTGCGCTGGCTCTCGGAGGCCATCGAGATCGGTCAGATGCTTGACGAGGTGACCGACGCGACCGGGCGGATCTCCTCGCTGCTGGCCTCCGCTAAGCAGTACTCGCAGATGGACCGCGCGCCGTACCAGACGGTGGACGTGCGGGAGCTGCTGGACAGCACGCTCGCCATGTTCAAGGGCAAGATCCCGCCCGGGGTGAGCGTGGCGACCGACTACGACCCGGAGCTGCCGCCGATCCCCGGCTACGCCGGGGAGCTCAACCAGGTGTGGACCAACCTGATCCACAACGCGCTGGACGCGATGAACGGCAGCGGCACGCTGACCGTCCGCACCCGCGTGGAACACGACACCACCGCCCTGGTGGAGGTCTGCGACACCGGCCCCGGCGTCCCGGAGCACCTGCACGAGCGGATCTTCGAGCCGTTCTTCACCACCAAGGCCGTCGGCGAGGGCACCGGGCTGGGGCTGGACATCTCCTACCGCATCGTGGCCGGCCGGCACGGCGGCGACCTGCGGGTGGAGTCGGTGCCCGGCGACACCCGCTTCCAGGTACGGCTCCCGCTCACCGAACCGCCCGCCTGAACGGCCGGCGGGAGCCGGAGCGGGTCCATGAGGCGGACCCGGGAGCCGGGGTGGGGCGGGAGGCCGGGTGCGGGCCGGGCGGCCCGGCGGGTCAGGGGCCGTGGACGCCCTTGACCGTCTCCATCAGGCGGGCGAGGACCCGGCCGCCGGAGACGCGCACGCCGTCGTGCTCCCACTCGTTGGTCACCCAGGCCCGCACGCCGCCCACGGCGCGGGCCGTCTCCATCGACAGCCCCTCGTCGACGTACATGTCGTCGTAGTAGACGGCGGCGGCGACCGGGACCCGGTTGTCCGCCAGCCGTACCGGGTCGTAGAGGGCGGGCCAGTCGGAGCGGGCGGCGATGATCTCCGCGGCGGCCCTGAAGGGGCGGAGCGCGGCGATCTCGTCGAACATCCAGGGATAGATCATCTCCCCGGTGGGCAGCAGCGGCCGGGCGTCCTCGGCGAACTCCTCCGGCAGCAGGCGGTGCGCGGCCCAGGCGGTGGCGCCGCCCTGGGCGTAGATCGACTCGTGCAGGACCGCGTAGAGCGGGTTGCCGACGAAGCCGGTGGCCATCATGACCTCGTACCGGAACAGGTCGGAGAGCCGGTCGCCGGTCCACGCCTCGTCGAGCATCCAGTGCAGGCGGGCGGCGCCGTCGCTCATCCCCAGGCACATGCCGAGGCTCTGCAGGCGGCGCACGGTCAGCCGGTCGCCGTCGGGCAGCAGGACCTCCCGGTCGCGCAGGTGGTCGGCGATCGCGTCCAGGCGGGCGGAGTCGCCGGGGTGGTGGGCGAAGTACCGCTCGACCTTGGCGCGGACCCTGGGGTAGGTCCGCGCGTAGACGTCGTCGGCGCTCGCCGCGAGCCCGGCCAGTCCGCCGGTGACGTAGCAGGCCGCGAGCCCCTCGGGCGCCCGCGACAGGTAGGTCAGCGTGACGAACCCGCCGTAGCTCTGGCCGAGGGTCTCCCACGGCCGCCCGCCGCACAGCTCGCGGCGGATCAGCTCGGCGTCGGCGACGATCGCGTCGGCGCGGAAGTGCGCGAGGCGGGCGGCCAGCCCGGCGTCGGTGCCGGAGGCGGTGTCGGCGGTGACCGGGGTGCTGCGGCCGGTTCCCCGCTGGTCGAGCAGGAGCACCCGGTGGGTCCTCAGCGCGTGCCCCAGCCAGCCGTCCGCGCCGGTCGGCCGCGGCGACTTGCCGCCCGGCCCGCCCTGCAGGAAGAGCATCCACGGCAGGTCCTCGCCCTGCCTGGCCGGGTCCACCGCCTCCCGGGCGAAGACCTCGATGGTCTCGCCTCCGGGGTCGGCGTGGTCGAGGGGGACGGTGAAGACGTGGTCGGTGAGGGCCACACCGGGCAGCAGGACGGTCACCCGCCGAACGGTACCGGAAAGCGGCCGGGCGGGCCTTCCCCCGTCTGTCCGGGCGGAAGGCCAGTGAGGCGGACGTCCCGGACGCGCCGGGACGGGCGCCGGCGAGGCGGGCTCCCGCCGCGCGCCTGCTCGGCGTTCCCCGGGCGGGCGTCTAGATTCATGGCCGTGACGATCGACCACGGCGGGGACGCCCCCGCCTACCGGCAGCTCGCTGACGTCCTCCGGGCGCAGATCACCCGCGGCGAGATGGAGATGGACCGCCCGATCCCCTCCGTGGAGGACCTCGGTGAGCGGTACGGCCTCGACCCCGAGGACGTGCGGCGGGCGATCCAGGTGCTCCGGGACGAGGGGCTCCTCTACACGCTGGAGGGCACGGGGGACTTCGTGTCCTCCCGTGCCGAGGAGACCGGCGGCGGCTGACCCGCGCCCGCCGGGCGCGCGGGGCCGCCGGGCTCCGCGGGTGCGACGCCGGACGATCTCGTCCGCGCGTAGCCGCCGGAAGTCGTCCGGAGCGGACGCGGCGTCGGGCCCGGACGGGTTCAGCCCGCCGGAGGCTCGTCTCCCCCGGCGCCGAACGCCCTGGCCAGCAGGTAGCAGCCCAGCGAGAGGACGGCCCACACCGCGGTGGCGGCGGCCAGCGCCGCCCACAGCGGCCACCGGCCGGCCAGCGCGGCGGCGGTGACCGCGGCGAAGCCGAACAGTCCCACCGCGCCGAAGGTCGCGCCCCGGGCCTCGTTGCGGGCCTGGCGCACGCTCTCCTTCTTGGCGACCAGCGTCAGCGACGCCATCAGGATCGCCGGGAAGGCCAGGAAGAGGCCGCCGAACCGCGGGCCGGCCACCGTGGCGACCACCCCGGCGAGGGCGGACACCCCGGCGCCGAAGGCGAACCGGATCAGCCAGTCACGCGGCCTGGTCCTCCCGAGCTCGCGGGGGGCGAGCCGTACCTCGTCGTCGTCGCGCCGCTCGTCACTCCGCCCGCGGTCGCCGCCGAAACCGCCGAAACCGTCGCGGTCGTCACGGTCGTCGTAGTCGTCGCGATCGTCACGGTCGTCGTGGTCGCCGCGGAGATCGTTCGTCACGGCCACACCACCAGGTAGCCCGCCACGGCCACGGCCAGCCAGACGCCCAGCGCGGCGGACGACCCCTTCCAGGCGCCCCACCGCTTCAGCAGCGGCACCCCCACCAGGCAGTAGGCGACGAACGCGACCGCCCCGATCGTCATGCCCAGGGCCGTCTGGCGGACGTCGGACACCCCGCTGAGCGCGGCCGTCACCAGCATGCCGCCCAGGGCCACGGACGGAGCCGCGGAGAACACGCCCGCCAGCCTCTTCGGGGAGATCATCTCCGCCAGCGCGGCGAACAGCAGCACGAACAACCCGCCCGCCGCGGCCTTGAGCAACACCTTGACGACTTCGAGCCCCATGGCACTTCCTCCCCCGGGCATCCCTCACCCAGGCCACCACGCTGCCCGCGGTTCCGCCGATCATGCCCTCCGCCACGCCGTACGGCCGCCGGAACCCGGCGCCGGGTCCGGCCCGCTCTGGCGGGCGCCGCCCGGAGCGGCGCGCGTCAGGAGCCGTCGTCCTCGCCCCAGGCCCGGCGGATGGCGGTCGGCAGGCCGTAGTGCCGCCCCCGGGGGACGGCGACCCCCGGGTCCCGGCGCAGTTCCTTCACCAGGGCCAGGCAGAGCAGGAGCATGACGATCAGGAACGGCAGCGCGACCAGGATCGTGGCGCGTTGCAGCCCCTCCAGGCCGCCGGCCAGCAGGAGCACCAGGGCGACCGCGCCGGTCAGCACGCCCCACATCACGACCAGCGGCCGGGGCGGGTGGAGCGACCCCCGGCTGGAGAGCGAGCCGAGGACGAGCGCGGCCGCGTCCGCGCCGCTGACGAAGTAGAGCGCGACGAGGATCACGGTGATCGCGGTGGTGAGCAGGGTCAGGGGCAGGTGGTGGAGCAGCGTGAACATCGCCGACTCCGGCCCCTCGGTGAGGGTCGCGGAGAAGTCCGCCGTACCGGCGCGCTGGAGCCACACGGCGGCGCCGCCGCTGATGACGAACCAGACCACGCTGACGCCGGACGGGACGAGCAGGACCCCGATGACGAACTCGCGGACGGTCCGCCCCCGGGAGATCCGGGCGATGAAGGCCCCGACGAACGGCGCCCACGACATCCACCACGCCCAGTAGAAGATGGTCCAGGTCCCGAGCCACTTCTTGTCGATGAACGCCCCCGTCCGCGAGGACATCGGGAGGAGGTCCTGCAGGTAGCCGCCGACCGACGCGGGGAGCAGGTCGAGGGTGGCGACGGTCGGGCCGAAGACGAAGATGAGCACGGCCAGGACGGCGGCCAGGTAGATGTTGGCGGTGCTCAGCCACTGCACGCCCCGGTGCACCCCGGTCGCGGCCGAGACGACGAACGCGGCGGTCAGCACGATGATGACGATCACCTCCAGCCGCCGGCCGCTGAACCCGAACAGCTCGTTGAGGCCGTACTCCACCTGCAGGGCTCCCAGTCCCAGGCTGGTGGCGGTGCCGAAGACCGTGGCGAGGACGGCCAGCAGGTCCAGCACCCGTCCCGCGTGCGGGCGGGGCCTGCCGCCGAACAGCGGGGTGAAGGCGTCGCTGAACCGGTTGCCGCGGCCCATCCGGAACGTCGAGTACGCCAGGGCCAGGCCGGTGACCGCGTAGATGGCCCAGGGGTGCAGGGTCCAGTGGAACAGCGAGTACTCCATCGCGACCCGCGCGGCCCCCGCCGAGCCCGCCGTGACGCCCAGCCCCGGAGGCGGCCTGAGCAGGTGCGTGATCGGCTCGGCGACGCCGTAGAACATGAGGCCGATGCCCATGCCGGCGCTGAACATCATCGCGACCCACGCGAGGTTGGAGAACTCGGGGGTCTCGTCGTCCCTGCCGAGGCGGATCGTGCCGTACCTGCTCGCCGCCAGCACGACCGCCAGGACCAGGAAGAGGTCGGCGGCGACCACGAACAGCCAGCCGAAGGCGTCCAGCACCCAGCCGAGCGCGCCCGTGCCCGCCGTGTCCAGCGAGCCCGGGGAGAGCACTCCCCACGCCACCATCGCGAGCAGCAGCGCCACGGCGACCGCCACCAGCGGAGCATCGAGTTTCCGCATGGAACCGGGCCCCCGTCATCGACACATCCCCCGTACTCGCCTTACTGCCCGGTGCGAAGTTCGCGAACCGTGACAACCACCCCGGGGGGTGAGACCGTCGAACAATCGACGGCGCTCGGAGGGGGACTGGATGGTTCCGGGATACCGCGAGGTGCGAGAGCTCGGCAGCGGGGGCGGCGGTCGCGTGGTGCTGGCCACCTACGAGGCCACCGGCGCCTACGTGGCCATCAAGTATCTCGGCGCCTCCCTGCGGGACTCCCCCGGGTTCCTGGCCGGGTTCCGGCGGGACGCCCGCGTCCTGGCGGAGCTGCGCGACCCCAACGTGGTCTCGCTCCACGAGTACTACGAGGACGTGATCCAGGCCGCGATCGTGATGGAGCTGGTGGACGGCGTCTCGCTCCGGAGGATCCTGGCCCGGCACGGCGCCCTCGGCCCCGAGGCCGCGCTGGTGGTGCTGCGGGACTCGCTGGCGGGCCTCGCGGCCGCGCACGCCGCCGGGGTCGCGCACCGCGGCCACCGGCCGGAGAACGTGCTCGTCCAGGCGGACGGCACCGGCAAGCTGGCGGACCTCGGCGTCGCCGCCCGCACCGCCGAGCCGGGGCCGCCGGGCGGGCCGCCCCACGCGGCGCCCGAGCGGGGGACGGGCGCCCGGCCGGCCCGGCGGGTGACCTGTACGCGGCCGCGTGCGTGTTCTTCGAGTGCCTCACCGGACGCCCGCCGTACGGCACGGCACCCGCGGCGCTCACAGTGCCCGCGGCGCTCACGGAGCCCGCGGAGCCAACGGTGCCCGCGGAGCTCGCGGGGCTGGTGTCGCGCGGCCTGGCCGAGGACCCGGCGGACCGGCCGGCCACGGCCCGGGAGTTCGCCGCGGACCTGGAGACGGTCGCGTCCGCCGCCTGCGGGCCCGGCTGGGAACGGCGTGGGCGGCAGCGCCTGGCCGAGCTCGCCATCGAGCTGGCGCTGGCGTTCCCACTGGCCAGGACCGCGCCGAAGAGGGGTGTCCCGAGGCCGCCGAACGCGGCCGGACGGACGGGCGAGACGCGCCGTCCCAGGCTCGGCCCGCGGATCGTGGCGGCGGCGGGGGTGATCGGCGTCGCGGTCACCACCGGGCTGGTGGTCGCGGGCCGGGTCCCCGACAGGCTCGCCTGCTTCACCCCCGCGCCGGGACACCCCGCGGGCGGCGGCACGGCGGCCTCCGGCGACCGGAGGACGACCCGGCCGGCCGCCCATGAACGGTCCCGGGGCTCCGTCGCCCCCAGCCCCTCCCCCGGGCCGCCGAGGAGCGCGGCCCCCGGCCGGAGCGCGCCGCCCGCGCCCACCGGGCCGGGCGGGCGCACGGACCGGCCCGTCTCTCCGGCGCCCACCGGCGGTCCCGGGCGTCCCGGCCCCACCGCGCGGCCGAGCCGTCCGGAGCCCACCCCGGCGGACAGCGGCCAGGGCCATCCGGAACCCACCGCGCCGGAGGGCCGGCCGAGCGCCACCCCGACGGCCACCGCCCCCGGCCCGCCGAGCCCGACGGGACCGACGGCCTCCCCGGGCACGCCGTCCCCGGCCGGGCCCTCGCCCACCCCCTCTCCCGGCGCCCCGGCCGCGGAGGTGGAGATCACCTCGTTCGACGGCGCCGAGATCGGCTTCCGGGTGCGGGCCGCGGACACCTCGGCGGTGACCGTGCGGCTGGGGTTCGCCCAGAAGGTCGTCGGCGGCGAGGGCGGGCTGACCGGCGGCGTCCGCACCCTGACGCTGTCCGGCCTGACGGAGTACACCCGCCGGATCTCCGGGGAGTTCGCCGCCCTCCCCCCGTGCGGGGAGTACGTCCACCGGCTGGTGACGGCCACCGTCGTCCCCGGCGGTGAGATGCGCTCCCGGGACGTACGGCTGGACCTGCCCCCCTGCGGACGGGACGCGGCCTCCGGACCTTCCGGCGTCTCCGGCCTTTCGGGTTCCTCCGGGGATCCGGACCCGCCGGAACCCTGGTGAAGCGCGGCGAGTACCCAGGTTTCACGAAAAATCACCTGTAACCGCGTCTTGTAGCTGGAAACCGGCATCGCTAGCTTGTCGATCGACAACCGACCCCCGCGGAGGCTCCTTTGACCAAGCTTGGCAACGTCCTGATCCCCGTGGCCGACATGGGAGAGGCGATCGCCTTCTACTCAGGGACGCTCGGCCTGGCGGTGCGCTTCCGCGACGGCGACCGGTTCGCGGCCCTGGACGGGGGCGGCGCCACGGTCGCGCTGGTGGCGGCGGAGGAGCGGGTGGCCGGGGAGGTCACCGCGCCGTCCTACCGGGTGGACGACGTCGCGCGGGCCGTACGGGAACTGGCGGACGCGGGCGCGACGGTGGTGCGCGATCCGGAGGCGGGGCCGCACGAGACGAGGGCGGTGCTCCGCGACCCCTCGGGGAACGTCCTTGTCCTCTACGCACCCATCTGACCCGCCTTACCCAGTTTGAAGATCTGTGCACGCTTTACCGTGACGTAACCTAATCTTGAAGTATGTAACCTCTCCCGTCACGGAAGACACTGGCCAATGGTGCCGCCACACGCGCCCCGGTCCCTCTCCGACCGGCCCGCGTGAACGCACCATCGTTCGACCCCATCCCCGACGTCCAGGTCGCGAGGGCGGCGCGACCACACACGCACGGCCGTCGGGGTTCTCGCGAAACCCTCTATGACCCCTGAGATGCAGAAGTTCATCGAGCTGCTGGAAAGCCAGCTCGGTTACTCCGAGAAGTCGGACGGATACACGAAGTTCGGCGGCTGGTACGACGGCACCGTGGAGTCGAAGGACGACTACACCTCCGCCCCCTGGTGCGACATGTACCTGTCGTGGGCGGCGCACAAGCTCGGCTACGAGAGCTGGGTGGGGCAGTTCGCCTACACCGTCTACCACGCGCGGTGGTTCAAGGAACAGGACGCCTGGGGCACCACCCCGAAGCCCGGCGCCATCGTCTTCTTCGACTGGGGCGGCTCGAACAAGATCGACCGCATCGACCACGTGGGGATCGTCACCAAGGTCGAGGGCCGGAAGATCCACACGATCGAGGGCAACGTCGACGGCGGGGTCGCCAAGCGCAAGGTGCGCGACACCGACAAGGTCGTCGGCTACGGCTACCCCGAGAAGATCAAGGCCCGGCTGGAGAAGGAGGCGGCCGAGAAGAAGACCGTCATCACCTCCTCCGACGTCCGGGCCGAGAACTCGGTGGAGGTCTCGCCCGACCCCGGCGTGCTGGCGTTGTTCGCCCTGCCCGACCCCGTGCCGGTCGAGAAGACCGGTCCCAAGAGCACCGCCAAGACCACCGCCAAGGCCGCTCCCAAGCACGCCAAGGGCCCCGGCAAGCACGCCGCCCCCTCCCCGTCCCCCACCCGGCCCGAAACCGCCACGACCACGACCGTCAACGGCACCGGTACGGCGGACGCCACCGGCACCACCGGCACGACGGGCGCGACGGCGGGGATCACCGGTACGACGGCCGGAAAGGCCGCCGCGCCGTCCGGGTCGTCGGCCGGAAAGCACGCCAAGCCGGCCACCGCGGACACCAATGCGCTCGCCGCGGACCCGGTCGCCTCCGGCCGCGACCTGTCGCTGCCCGCCCCCCAGCTCGGCAGTCCGACCGTCCTCGCGCCGGTCCTGCTCACCGCGATGGCGATGATCGCCCACGCCAGGATCAAGCAGTCGCGGACCCGGCTCGCCCTCGCCGGCGCGACCCCCGCGGCCCCGTCGCGGAAGGCGCCCGCCCGCCGGGCCCCCGGCCGCCGCCGCGCCCCGGGCCGCCGCCGGATGACCAAGAACGCGCCCGCCTCGGCCCCGACCGTCTTCCCCGCCCCGACCGTCTCCCCCGCCCCGGCCGTCGAGCCGCGGACAGCCGGGACGGTCCTCCCCGAGGTCACGGCCGCGTCCCTCCCCGAGATCACGACCGCGTCGCCGGCCGTCTCGACGACCACCGCGGCGGTCCCGCCGGCCGAGCGCGTCGTCACGGCCCCGCCCCTGCACGTCCACCGGGCCGACGAGATCCTGCCGGCCGCCCTCGCCCGTACCGGCTCCCACGGCGCGGAGGGCGAGTCCTTCCCGGCCGCGGCCAGTCTCACGCGCGCCGAGGAGACCGACCTTGCCGCCCTCCTCGCCCGCGTGAGCGAGACCGCGGAGAGCTGGCTCTCCGGTGCCTCCGGGGGCCGTTCCCCCGACGTCCCCGAGAGCTGGTTCTCCCCCATGCCGGAGAGCCGGTCCGCGGCCGTCTCCGAGAGCTGGTTCTCCCCCGTTCCGGAGAGCCGGTCCGGCGCGGCCGGGGACGCCCCGGGGGCCGGAGACACCGGAAGGCCGGAGCGGGCTCCGGGCCGGGAGACCTCCCCGGTCCGCCGCCACGACGGCCCCAGGGTGCCCTACCAGGGCAGGCGCCGGCTGCGCGAGCATCCCGCCGAGTCCCCCGCCTTCACGCCGGACACCCCGCCGCGGGGCCGGCGGCACCGCCGCGAGCACCCCTTGGAGACGTCCACCTTCGTGCCGGACGCCCCGCTGCGGGGCCGGCGGCACCGGCGTTCCGAGTCCGTGGTCAGCACGACCGTCCGGCTCGGGCCCGCCGTCCCGGCCGCCCGCACCCGGCCCGGGGACGTCCCGGCCCGCTCCGCGGACGTTCTCGTCCAGGGGGACGTCATGGCCGGCGGTGACGCCCTGATGCCCGGCGGCTACCGGGGACGCCGCCGGGCGAAGGTCCCGGAGCACGTTTGACCGCTCCCGCTCCCGGCTCTCCGAGGGTCCCGGGAGCGGGCGCGCTCACGGGTCTCCGGATGTCCATGAGAACGTCCGGAGTCCCGCCGGGCCTCCGGGAGCGGCGCCTCAGCGTCCGTCGTCCGGGTGCCGGCCGATGTCGCGGCGCAGTCGTTCCAGCTCCGCCTCCAGCCCGGCGATCCGGGTGTCGGCGCCGGGGCCGGACCGCGACGGGGCCTGACCGTACGGCGGCTGCGGGGCGACGGCCGGGCCGCCCTCCGGCCCCATCGGGAGGGGGTGCGGCGAGCGCCGCGAGTGGGCGGGCTGCCGCGGCCCGCCGTACGGATCGGCGTTGTACGGGTCGTGCCCGCCGTACGAATCGGCGTTGTACGGGTCATGTCCGCCGTACGGGTCGGCGCCGTACGGGTCGTACCGCCCGGACCGGTCGTCATAGGGCACGGGTCCGTGCCCCGCGGGCGGGGGGGCCTGGTGCGCGCCGTACGGGATCTGCGGGAAGGGCGGCGCCGGGGCCTTCGGCCGCCGCCCGCGCCTGAGCACGGCGGCCAGCGCGCCGAGCGCGACCACGAGCGCCAGGCCGCCGCCGCCCCACAGCAGCCACGGCAGGATCGGGCTGGAGCTCTTGTCCCGGCCCGCGGTGATGGCCTGCTGGGAGTCGGAGATGTAGCGGGCGACGTAGGGGTGGTTCGGGTGCAGCGCCTGGACCTCCCGGAACTTCGGCAGCGCCTCGGAGTAGTGGTCGGCGAAGAACAGCTCCAGCGCCTCGTTGTAGCTCTTCGTCGTCACCGACTCGGCGGGCCTGATGTTCTTCTCGTTCAGCTTCTCCTTGACGACGCCGACCGGCAGCACGAAGCTCTCCCCCTCGGTGGAGCCTCCGTCCTGCTGGATCAGCCCGCCGACCAGGATGCCGATGACCTTGCCGTCCCTGCTGAACACCGGGCCGCCCGAGTTCCCCGGGTAGGAGGGCGCCTGCGTCTGGATGTACGGCACGCCCTCGGGGGTCTGCCTCGCGGCGTTGTAGGGACCCTCGGTGAACGCGGGTTCGAGCTTGGACTCGATGTTGAAGATCGAGGTCTGCGTCACCGTGCCGGGGAACCCGCTGATGTAGAGCGTGTCGCCGACCCGCACGTCGGAGTCGGCGCCCAGCGGCACGGTCGGCAGATTGCTCATGCCGTTGGCCTTGAGGATCGCGACGTCCTTGCCCGGGTAGACCGTCCCCTTGGCGACCAGCTCGATGGGGATCGCCTTGGCGGTCTTGTCCACGCCGCCACCCGGCAGGCTCTGCAGCAGGGACAGCGAGCTCTCGACGTTACGGATCTTGATGTTGTCGGCGTTCCAGACCTGGAAGATCTTGGCGGCGGTCCGGACGATCTCGTCGTCGGAGGCGAACTCACCGAGACCGGCCACCAGGTCGGCGGCGTCCTTCTTGTTGATCTTATCGAGTGCCTGGGACGCGAAGGTCCGCGCCAGCTCGGCGTCCTCCTGGCCGACGCAGTGGGCGGCCGTCACCATGTAGCCGTCCGGCGTGACCCACCAGCCCGTGCACAGCCCGCCCGCGGTGGCCTTCACGACCCGCTCCGGCTTCCCCGGTGAGAAGTAGCGGCCCGGGTTCCTGGCCATCTGCTGGACGACCCACCGGTAGATGCTGTTGTCGTCGGAGGAGATCTTGCCGGACCGGACGGCCTCGACCCCCTGCATGGTCAGACTCCTGATCGCCTGCGGCTTCGCCACCGGAGTCGGCACCGCGACGTCGGCGGCGTAGGACACCGAGGTGAGCTGCACGGCCGGATGCGTCCGGGCCGCCAGCCGCGTTCCCACGGGAATCTCCGGATCCTTCGGGGCCGCCAGGGCGGCTCCCGGCGACGCCAGGACGCCGGTCAGGACCAGCCCCGCCAGCCCGGCCGCGACGGTTGTTCGTGCCTGCATTCGCTTGCTCTCCCCAAACTCGCTTTCCGGAACGGGAGCATTCCGGGCACGACTTGGGGAGGACTTGGAACCGGCTGGCAGCCCCGCCGGGGGCTCCGGCCGGGGACCGGACCTCCCCGGCCGGAGGACTCAGGGGGCGAGGGCGGTCAGAACACGAAGACCCCGCCGGTCGCCCTGCGCAGCTCGCAGAAGTTGGGGTAGGTCTGCTGGAACCGGACGGGCCGGCCGTTCCAGAAGCCGTACGCGCTCGCCCTGACCGGCTGGTGCAGGCGCGGGCAGAAGACCGGCGACACGGAACCGACGTAGGCCGGGTTGCCCTGCGCCGGGTACAACTGCGCGCACGCCGCGACCGGGTTGGGATGCGTGCCGCGCGCCGGCCCGCAGCTCAGCGAGACGGTCCGCGGCTGGCTGAACGGCCCGTAGGCCCTGGCGACCGACAGCGTGAGCTGCCTGACGCCGGGGTAGGGCGGCCTGGGCGGCCCCACGGGCGGGCGCGGTACGGGCGGAGGCGGTACGGGTCGGCCGGCCCCGTGCGGCATGGGCCCGGGTGGCGGCGGCTGGAGGCCGTCCGGGTCCGCCGGCCCCTGCCAGGCGGGGTCCGTCTGGGCCTGCGCGGAGCTCGGGCCGTACCCGGGGTCGTATCCGGGGTCGCCGGGTCCGGTGGCCGCCTGGGCGGCGGTGGCGACACCGCCGAGCAGGGACAGGCCGGTGACGGTCATACACAAGAGACGTCGCATGGAATCCCCAAAGAAGACGCATTTCCTGAAGACCGGAAAAGGGGTTTTCCGGTCTTTTCGGGGGGATGATGGGCGTCCTGACCAGTGGAAATGATATATCCGCTAAAGCCGAGATGTCGCACGACGACTCGCCGCCGAACGTCATCCACGACTCGTTTTTCCGGCACTGAACCGTTTATTGACGGCTTCAGAATGAGGTCCGGAGACGGCGTAGGCAGATGAGGCCGCATGCCAGATCAAGCAGGCCTTGATGGAGACTTGCCCGGCAGGGGAGGCATCGGGCGGTGCCCAGGCCCTCGCTGGCGCCCTGACGATGAGCTCGCGGATGAACTCCGCGAGCGCGGCGAACACGTGGGAGAACAGGCGTCCGCCCGGAGTCGTGGTGTCGCGCGCCCCATGGGCGTCCGGCAGCAATGGCGAAGGATCCAACGGATATGCCTCTGACCTGCACTTATGTTGAGGCCTCAGGCTGGTGGGCCAGACCTGAGCCCCGCCGCTCAATACAGGTCAGAGGCATATCCGTTCGATTTTCGGCCGAAGCCACGGGGACCTGGCCAGGAGCGACATCCTCCTCTTGCGGAACAAGAGCAGGTGCGAACCGGTGAGGACACGGCGCCGCGGCGTCGGCCGCCTTGAGCTGCTCGGCCGGCGCGGCCAGGTTCAGACCGCGGCCAGCCGCTTGTGCTCGTGGACGACCAGGGTGACCGCGACGCCGGAGGCGCCCAGCCGTCTTTGGGGGTCGGGCAGCCGTTGAAGCGCTATCGCCAATTGCCGTTCTGCTCGACGAACGCCTGCCCGTTGATCGGCTTGCCCCGGTATCGTCCGGTGACCGTGGCCGCGCTCTCGTAGAGACCGCCGAAGGCGCTCTGGAGTTCGGCTCCCGGCTTGGCGGTGACGGTGAGGCTGGTATCCAGCGCGGGGATGTTCACGATCCACCGCGTGCCGTACCGCTGCTTGCTGGTGGGGCTGGTCCAGAAGCCGGAGGTGGTGTCAGCGAGCCGGTTCACCGCGACGACCTCGTGAGTTCCGTCCCGGCGCAGCACGGTCGCATAGGGGAACTCATTGCCCTCAGCGAACAGATCCCAGAGGTTGACCCGGTCCCCGTTGGACAACTGCACAGCCATCCAGGTCCACTTCTGCATGGTGTTCCAGTCCCAGGTGCCCCACTGGCGGTCCATCCACGACTCCCCGGTCACCGGATAGGTGCGGTCGTCCACCTTGAGCGTTCCCTGCGTCGCCAGACTGGGCAGGGAGTAGTAGTAGCTCGTGCCGCCGAGGAAGGGGATCAGCCCGGTCCCGTTGTTGTACAGCACGGGCCCCTGTGCCCTGAGCGTCAGATCGATTTCGCCGACCGGCAGCGTGGCGCGCAGGCGCATCGCCTCCATAGGCCCGGACAGCGTCGCCGTTGGCGTGCGTATGTCCAGCTCGGTGGTGGAAAAATCGGTCTGGTCGGGCGAGTAACTCTTGCTCTCCGTGTAGAACGCGCCAGTCGTCTTGTCAGAAATCGCGATCATGACCTGCGGTCTACCGGCGCCGCCGATCGTGACCTGATAGCCGAACCGGTGGCCACGGGCGTTGACGTGTCCGACCAGGTACCACCATTCCTGGCGTGCGTCCGGATGCGCCGCCTGATCGGCCGGCAGACGCACGAACGCGGGGAAAGCGGGTGCCGCCGTGGCCGCCGCCGGCCTAGCCGTGCCCGCTGCCTCGGGACCGGCCTTGGCCGCCGCCGAGGCGGACGGCGACACCCCTGCGGTCAGCACCGCGCCGAGCACCAGGGTGGCGATTGACGTGACCGATCGACGTAGCTGTCTTTGCATACGAGTCCTCATCTCCAGCTGGCGAAACGCACCTGTTCAAGTGGTCGGCACCATCCCCGGGCGAGCCGAAGCACAGCGGGCCACCCACTTCACGGGGTCGATCATCGCGTCGTTGAGGCGTCGCCGCCTCCGACCGCGGACGGCGGCGTCTAGGCAGTTCCGCGTAGACGACTCCTGCTCACATACACCCGCCGTGGTAGGCGGTACGCGCGTCTGGGCGGAGTGTTCTCGCGCGCACGAACCGTAGGATCGCGGCATGGAACACCGCGCCACGTCGTTGCGCCTGCCTGTGCCGGCGCAGGATGTGCTGCTCGCGCTCTTTGTCACCGTGATGCAGGTTCAGGGCACCCTGGCGAAGATTGCCGCCGAGGGGGCCTCGCGGCCCCTCACCGACCTCGGATACCTGGGATATGTCCTGCTGGTCGTGAGTGGCGTGGCGGTTACCGTCCGCCGCCGGTGGCCGGTGCCGGTGTTCGTCACCGCCGTGCTCGCCAGCCTGGCGTATTACGCCCTCGACTTCCCTGACGGGCCAGGCTGGCTCGGGCTCTTCGTCGCCCTGTACACCCTCGCCGCTCACGGTGACGGGCGCCGGTCGCTGGTGACGGCCGGCGTGGGGAGCACGGTGCTCGCCGTCGGCTGGCTGGTCGCCGCCGCCGACATCGAGCCACGCGCCGCCATCGGCTGGGTGTTCTTCCGTATCGGCGCGTCGGTCATGAGCGTGGCTCTCGGCGAGTCCGTCCGGTCCCGGCGGGTCATCGCGGCCGATGCTCAGGAGCGGGCTGAGCTGGCTGAACGGACCCGCGAGGAGGAGACGCGGGCTCGGGTCGACGCCGAACGGCTCCGGATCGCGCGCGAGGTCCACGACACCGTCGCGCACGCCATAGCGATCATCAACGTCCAGTCCGGTGTCACCGCGCACGTACTCGACAAGAAGCCGGAAGTGGCGCGCGAGGCGCTGCGAGCGATCGAGCAGACCAGCTCCCGGGCACTGCGGGAGATGCGAGCCATCCTCGGCGTACTCCGTGACGACGACAATGAGCGCCTGCCGTACCCCGGGCTGGGGCAGATCGAGGAACTGACCGCCAAGGCACGCGAGGCCGGGCTCGACATCGAGCTCGAAGAGACCTCACCCGCGGCACCGCTGCCGAACGCGGTGGGGAGTGTCGCCTACCGAATCCTGCAGGAATCGATCACCAACGTGATCCGCCATGTCGGCCCGACCCGGGTGCGGGTGGCGCTGAGCCCCGGGATCGAAGCCTTGGAGATCCGCGTGACCGATGAGGGCCGCCGTGCCGCCCCAGGCGATGTCCCCGCCGACCCACACCTACCGGCCAAGCTTGGCCGCGGGATCCTCGGCATGCGCGAGCGCTGTCAACTGCTGGGCGGCGAACTCTACGCCAGTCCGCTTCCAGGCGGCGGGTTCGAGGTCAAGGCACGACTGCCCCTCGCGCCGACCGGGTCGCGCCTGTGAACGCCGCGGCAGGGTCCTCATCGGCAAACGCTCCGATCAGGGTGCTGGTCGCCGACGATGAGGCTCTTGTGCGTTCCGGGTTCAAAGTCCTGCTCGATCTCGAGGACGACATCACGGTGGTGGGAGAAGCCACCAACGGCCACGAAGCCTTCGAGCGGACCCGCGCCACCCGTCCCGACGTGGTCCTCATGGACATCCGCATGCCCAAGCTGGACGGGATTCAGGCCACCGCCCAGATCGCCGAGACGCGCGGACTGGAACAGGTCCGCGTCCTCATCCTCACCACCTACGACCCCGACGACCACGTCTTCGACGCATTGCAGGCCGGTGCCAGCGGTTTCCTGCTCAAGGATGCCGGGCCGTCGGAGCTCCTGCACGCCGTCCGGGTGGTCGCCGTCGGAGACGCGCTGCTCGCGCCGCGGATCACCCGGCGCCTCATCGGCCAGTTCGCTGCGCGACGCCAGGTCGCACGGGCCGCGGAGGAGCGGCTCGCGGTGCTGACCGAGCGCGAGCGTGAAGTGATGGCCCTGGTAGGACAGGGGCTGAGCAACCACGAGATCGGTAACGAGTTGTTTCTCAGCCCGGCTACCGTGCGCACCCATGTCAGCCACGCGATGGCGAAACTGGGTGCGCGCGACCGTGCGCAGCTGGTCGTCATCGCTCACCGAACGGGACTGGTCAGCCCTGCCCCATGAACGCGCCGTTCACCGGCGCGAAGACGACCACGATGTGCGGGGTCCCGGCCTCGCCCGACAGCGGATGCGGCGCCGACCGGACGGCGGCCGCCGCGGTCAGCCCAGGCCGGCGCCGACGAGCCGGCCGCGCGGCTCCTCCGCCGGGGTCTCCTCCTCCTCGTCGTGCCCCTCCACGGAGAGGTTCGGCAGGATCCGGTCCAGCCACCGCGGGCACCACCAGTTGAGCCTGCCGAGCAGGGCCATGGTCGACGGCACCAGGAGGCCGCGGATGACGGTGGCGTCCACCGCGACGGCGACGGCGAGACCGACACCGAAGATCTTGACCATGGGGTCGGGGTAGGCGATGAAGGCCACGAAGACGGCCACCATGATCAGGGCCGCGGAGGTGATGACCCGGCCGGTCGAGCCCAGCCCCTCGGCCACCGCCCGCCGGTTGTCGCCGTGCCGCAGGTACGCCTGCCGTACGGCGGTGAGCAGGAAGACCTCGTAGTCCATCGACAGGCCGAACAGCACCGCGAACAGCATCAGCGGGATGTAGCTGTCGATCGGCACCGTGAAGAAGACCGCGGTCAGGAAGGAGTCGTCCACACCGACCGGCGGGTCCATGCCGACCAGGGCGCTGCCCAGGCCGAAGGAGAAGACCAGCGACAGCGCGCCGAACGCCGCGCCGAGCGAGACCAGGTTCATCACCGCGGCCTTGATCGCCACCACGGGCGACCGGAACGCCAGGAGCAGCAGCACCGCGCTCAGCGCCACCACGACGGCCATGACGATCGGGGTGCGCTCGGCCATCCGCGCGTTCGCGTCGGCCATGCCCGCCACCTGGCCGCCCACGTGCAGCTCGGCCCCGTCGAGGCGGATCGCGCGCACACCCTCGACCACGTCCAGCGCCCGCGGGTCGCCGGGGCCGTAGTCGGGGATCGCCTGGACCAGCACGGCGGTGCCGGCGTCGTTCAGTACGGGGTCGGCGACGTGCGCCACGCCGTCGACCGCGGTCACCTTCCTCTTGAGCTCCTTGAGCACGGCCGGCTCGGACTCCGGGTCCGGGACCTTCGTGTCGAGTGAGGCCACCACGATCAGCGGCCCGTTGAACCCCGGCCCGAACCCGGCCTCCAGCAGCTCGTAGGCGCGGCGGGCGTCGGTGCCCTTATCGGCGTAGCCGTCGTCGAGCGTGCCGAGCTTCAGCCCGAGGGCGGGGGCGGTCAGCGCGCCGAGGATCGCGACGCTGAGCGCGAGGCCCCGCCAGGGGCGACGGGCGACCCAGGTGCCGAGCGCCGACCAGCCGGAGGCGCCGTGACCGCCCTTCCGGCCGCCCGCGAACGGCAGGCGCAGCGCGTTCACCCGGTGCCCGAGCAGGCCGAGGAGCGCGGGCACCAGGGTGACCGCGGTGACCACCGCGCAGACGACCGAGATGCCGGTGATCCAGCCGAGCGTCTGCAGCATCGGGAACCCGGCGAGCATGAGCGCGCTGAGCGCGATGATCACCGTGCCGCCCGCGAAGACCACCGCGCCGCCGGAGCTCGCCACGACCCGGCGCACCGCCTCGTGGACCGGCACCCCGGAGGCCAGCAGCCCGCGGTGCCGGCTCAGCAGGAAGAGCGCGTAGTCGATGCCGACGCCGAGCCCGATCATCGTCGCCATGATGGAGGCCTGCTTCGGCACGTCCACGAGGTGCCCGAGCAGGCTGATCAGGCCCAGGCCGGTCGCGATGCTGACCAGCGCCGTGAAGATCGGGATCATCGCGGCCACCACCGTGCCGAACGCGAAGAGCAGCACCAGCAGCGCGCAGAGCACGCCGATGATCTCGCTGGTCCCCGTCTTGATCTCCTTGTCGGCCGGGGTGGAGGCGACGGCGGGCACCGCCTCGATCCCCGCCGCCCGTACGGGGGCCGCCGCGTCCGAGACCTGGCGGCTGATCTCGGCCACCTTGTCGGTGTCGTGGCCCTGGAGCTTGACGGTGATGAGGCCGATCTGGAGGCTGGAGGCCAGACCGCCGATCCGGTAGGGGGTCTGCACCTCGGTCACGTTCGGCAGCGCACGGATCTCGTCCATCGCCCGCTGGACCGCGTTCTTGCGGCTCTGGGCGGTGAGGGGCCCGTCCGGCGAGTAGAGCACCATCTGGACCGTGCCGCCCGTGTCGTAGCCGGGGCCGAAACCCTCGCGCATCAGGTCGTGCGCCCGCTGGGCGTCGGTGCCGGGGATGGCGACGTTGTTGTTCACCGGGCCGGGGAACAACAGCGAGCCCGCGGTGAGCAGCACCGCCACGGCGACCCACAGCGCCAGCACGGCCTTGCCGTGCCGCGCGCACCAACTTCCCAGCCGCCCCAGCAAGCCCGACATCGGTGACCGTCCCCTTGAGAACCCTCGAAACCGGCGCGGCCCTCGTACGGCACGCGAAATCCCCAGGAGAGCGTATTGCGAAATATCACGAAATAAGCGATCTTGACAGCGAATGAGACGATGAACACACTCGTCCACCGAACCCCGCGCGCATCAATCCCCACCGGACCGCCCCAGGACGCCGCCCACGTCCCACCGGCCCCGCGAATCTCACGAATCCCGCAGGTCACGCCGTCGCGACGCCTCGCCCCCCGCTCCGGCCCGCTCGGGACCGCCCCGCCCTGCTCAGCCCCCGCCCTCCTCAGCCCTCGCCCGCCGGGCCCTCCGACGGGTCGGGCTGCTCCGTGGCGGGCGGGTCCGGCGGAGCGGAGGGGTCCGGCCCGTCGGAGGGCTCCCGGGCCCCGGCCCGGACTGCCCGGCGACACCGACGGTGATCACGACCGTGGTGCCCGGCGCGGCGCACCCGCCCGGCGCCGGGTCCTGCTCCAGTACCTTCCCGTCCCGCCCCGGGTCGTCGACGAGCCGGGGCAGCAGCCGTACGGCGAGGCCCACCCCGCTCAGCGCGTCACGCGCGGCCTCCGCCGTCCGCCCCGCCAGCGAGGGCACCGGTGTGCCGCGCCGGGACACGATGAGCGCGACCCGGTCTCCGGAGGAGGCCCGCGAGCCCGCGGCGGGGGTGCTGGCGAGCACCTCTCCCCGCGGCCGCGCCGAGCAGCGCGTGGTGACCTCCCCCCGGACCAGGCCCGCCCGGGTGAGGGCCGCCCCGGCGGCCTCCGTGTCCAGGCCGGCCAGCCGCGGGACGGCCACCCCCGCCGAGATCTCCAGATCGACCCTGCTCCCCCGGGCGACGGTGACCCGTGCCTCCGGCCGGCTCCCCACGACCTGCCCGATCCGCCGGTCGGAGTCGGTCCGGGTGAGCGTGCCCAGGACCAGCCCGGCCTTCCTGACGAGCCGCGACGCCTCGGCGTGGTCGAGCCCGGCGAGCACCGGAACGGTCACTCCCGGAGCGGCCGGCGGCGGGGTGGAGGCGCTCTCCGCCGGCGGGACGGAGGTCTTCCCCGCCCGGGAATTCGTGGGCGGGATGAGCGGCGCGGTGACGCCGGACGGGTTCTCGGCCGGGCGGGCCGTCCGGCTGGGATGCGCGGTGAGCCGATCCCGTACGCCGGCCTCGGCGGACGGTCCGATCAGCCCGCCGCCCAGGGCCTGGTTCCCGCCCCCGCCCACCGCGGGGATCAGCGTCCCCGCCAGCACCGCCGCGCTGACCAGCAGCGCCCCGGACATGGCGACGGAGGCCCTGGTGACCGCCCTCCCGGAATGGGCGGGCGGCTCGGTCGCCCTGGCGGGGAAGGCGCCGGGTCCCGGCGGACCGTCGTGGCCCGCCGCACGCCCGGTGAACGACGGACCCGCCGCCCGCCCCGCGAACGGCGAAGGGTCCCCTGCCTGCTCCGCGAACGGCGAAGGATCCCCCGCCTGCCCGGCGAGCGACGGGAAACCCGGCGGAGGACCCGGTGCCCGGTCCGGCGACGGCCCGGTACGGCCCGCCGCGCGGCCCGCGGGCGGCGTGACGCCCGGCGCCGGCACTCCGCCGTCCTCGCCGAGGAGCGCGAGCAGCAGCTCCCGGCTCGTGGGGCGGTCGCGGAAGTCCTTGGCCAGGCAGCCCGCGACCAGCCTGCCGAGCCAGCCGTCCAGGCGGCCCAGCTCCGGGGGCGCGGTGAGGACACGGTGCAGCACCGCCGCGACCGAGTCATGGCCGAACGGGGGCCAGGCGTTGGCCGCGAAGCACATGGTGGCGCCCCAGGCGAAGACGTCGGCCGCCGGGCCCACCTCGGCCCCCTCCACCTGCTCGGGCGCCATGTAGGCGGGGGTGCCCGCGCCGCCGGCCACCGGGGCGGCGCCGGTGTCCAGCGCCCTGGCCAGGCCGAAGTCGATCACCCTGGGGCCGTCCGGCCCGAGCAGCACGTTCTGCGGCTTGAAGTCGCGGTGCACGATCCCGGCCCGGTGGATGGCGGCCAGCGCGGTGGCCGTGCCGATCGCCAGGCGTTCCAGGGCGCCACCCGAACGGGGGCCGCCGAGCTCGACCTCCCGTTGGAGCGAGGGGCCGTCGACGAACTCACTGACGATGTAGGGGCGGTCGCCCGCCAGCCCGGCGTCGACGACCTGGGCGATGCAGAACCGGGCGACCTGCTTGGCCAGCTCGGCCTCGCGCAGGAAGGCGTGCCGGTCCTCCCCGAGCGACCGGTACAGCAGCTTGACGGCGTAGCGCTCGTCCCCGCCCGCGGGGTGCGCGGCGAGGTAGACCGTTCCCTGGCCGCCCTCCCCCAGGCGGCCGATGATCTCGTACTCCCCGAGTCTCCCGGGGTCCGCTGACGTGAGCGGCTCCGTAGTCGGCACGTGAGCCTCCCTCCCCCGCCGTCGCCCCCTCCCTCCACTCAAGAAGAGGTGTCCCCGGCAGTCAACGGTGACCAGGCCACCGGCGACCGGACCGTGACACTCATGTGATGCTCAGGTCAGTACCTTTCCGCCCGAAACCGGCCCCGCCCATGACCGGACCCGCCCACGACCGAACCCGTCCGAGACCGGCCCCGCCCGGAACCGGCGCCCGCCGCCCGTCCCCGGGCGACCCGGTAGCCTGGCGAGGTGCTGGAACAGATCACGGCGACCCGTTACGTGACGCCCCTGCGGGAGGGCGGGTCGCTGCCCGGGGTGGTCGAGGCCGACGACCTCGGCACCTATGTCGTGAAGTTCCGCGGTGCCGGGCAGGGCCGCCGGGTGCTCGTGGCCGAGGTGATCGGCGCCGAGCTGGCCAGGCGGCTCGGCTTCCGCACCCCCGAGCTGAAGATGATCGAAATCGATCCCCAGCTCGGCGCCCGCGAACCCGACGAGGAGATCCAGGACCTGCTCAAGGCCAGCGAGGGCGCCAACCTCGCGGTCGACTTCCTGCCCGGGGCGCTGGGCTTCGAGCCCCTCACCTGGCCGCCCGACCCGGAGTTCGCCTCCCGGCTGATCTGGTTCGACGCGCTGATCCACAACGTCGACCGGAGCTGGCGCAACCCCAACCTGCTGTTGTGGCACGGGGACGTCTGGCTGATCGACCACGGCGCGGCCCTGTGGTTCCACCACAACTGGCCCACCGCCGACCCCCGGCGCGGCTTCCGCGCCGACGACCACGTGCTGGCCCCCTTCGCCACCGAGACGGCGCGGGCCGACGCCGAGATCGCCCCGCTGATCACCCGGGACCTCCTCGACGCGGTGGTGGACGAGGTGCCCGACGAGTGGCTGGAGGACGAGCCGGGCTTCGACGGCGCGCAGGCCGTACGGCAGGCGTACGTCGACCACCTGCTGGCCCGCGTCCAGGAGCCGCGGACGTGGGTGCCCGAGCCGCCCGCCGAGCCGGGACAGGCTCCGCGGCGGGAGGAGAAGACCGGCTCGGTGGGCGCGTTCTGGAAGGACAACCGGTGAAGGACGTCTACGAGTACGCCGTGATCCGGGTGATCCCCCGCGTCGAGCGCGGCGAGCTGATCAACGCCGGGGTGCTGCTCTACTGCCAGCCGCGCGGCTACCTGTGCGCGCGGGTGGAGCTGGACGAGGCGCGGCTGCGCGCCCTGGACCCCCGGGCGGACGTCGAGGGGGTACGGCAGGCCCTGGGCGTCTACCAGCGGTCCTGCACCGCCGACGCGGGCCCGCTGGCCGCCGAGCCGCTGGGCGGCAGGTTCCGCTGGCTCACCGCCCCGCGCAGCACGATCGTGCAGACCGGCCCGGTCCACGCCGGCCTCACCGCCGACCCCGACGCGGAGCTGGAGCGCCTGCTGACCTGCCTGGTACGCGGCGTCTGACCCGGTACGGCGGGCCTCCCCGGCTCGTCACGGCCCGGCAGGCCCGCCGGGCTGACGCCCCCACGGCCCGGCCTCCACACCTGAGGCGGCCAGGCGGCCGGACCGGTCAGAACAGCACCGACATGAAGGTGCCGACCTCCTCGAACCCGGCCCTGCGGTAGACGGCCCTGGCGGGGGCGTTGTAGTCGTTGACGTACAGCGAGACCACGGGCGCGAAGCAGTCGAGCGCGTGCTTGACCACGGCGGCCATCCCGGCCACCGCGTGCCCCCTGCCCCGCAGGCCGGGGTGGACCCACACGCCCTGCACCTGGCAGGCCAGCGGCGTCACCGCGCCGATCTCGGCCTTGAAGACGACCCGGCCGTCCTCGATCCGCGCGTAGGACCGGCCGATGCGGATCAACTCGGCGACCCGGGAGCGGTACAGCGCCCCGCCGTCCCCGAGCTCCGGGGAGACGCCCACCTCCTCGGTGAACATCGCCACGCAGGCCGGCAGAAGGATGTCGAACTCGTCCGGCCGGACCCGCCTGACCAGCGGGTCGATCGGCACCGGCGACGGCCGGGTGGCCGCCATCACCGGCTGCGCCCAGCGGACGGCCCGCGCCGGACCCCAGTGGGGCTCCAGCCGCTCCCACAGCGGCCCGACGGCCTCGACCGGGCCGACGATCGACGAGCATCGGCGGCCCTGCCTGCGGGCGCGGTCGGCGAAGGCGTGCACGGCATCGTGGCCGGCGTTGACCGGCACCAGGTTGGCGCCGGCGTAGCAGAGGGCGGTCAGGCCGCCGCGCGGTCCGAAGCCCCACATCTGCCCGCCGAGCCGGGCCGGGCTGAGCCCGACGGCACGGACCCGGGAGGCCACGAAGACGTTGGCCACAGGGTCGGCGTCGAGCAACGCCAGAACCTCGTCACGGTCGTTGTCGTCGAGCACGCGCGACGCCATCGTGCGGAGCATCACGGCCTCAGCCTACGCGACCCCCTCGATTTTGGCAGGAACCAACTCAGAGGCCGTCATCCCCCCATGGCGATCGGCCGGGCCACCGGGCGATCCTCGACGGGCACGGGCTCGGGGTTTCCGGCGCAGCGGACGTCGGCGGCGATTCCGGGACGACGTGCCGCACCGTACGCGGCCCCCGTCCCGACCCCGGCCGTCCCGGCACGGCGGGCGTCACCGGACGCGGCCGGCCGCGCGGACGTCGCCGCCGGGGCGGGCGCGGGCAGGGTGCCGTCCCTGAGGTAGGTGAACAGGCGGCGGTCCACGCACGCGTTCCCGTCGAAGGCGACGCCGTGGTTACCGCTCGTCGCGCTCACCAGCCGGGAGGCGGTGAACAGCCGGCGCAGCCGCAGCGCCCCGTCGTACGGCGTGGCGGCGTCCCGCTCGGCCTGGATGAGCATGATCGGCGGCAGCCTCGGGTCGTCCCGCAGCCTGACCGGTGTACCGCCCCGCTGGGGCCAGAACGCGCAGGGAGCGTTGTACCAGGCGTTCGACCAGGTGAGGAAGGGCGCCCGGCTGTGCATCCGCGTCATGTCCCGCCGCCAGGCGCCCCAGTCCCGCGGCCAGGGGGCGTCGCGGCACTGCACCGCGAGGTAGACCGCGTAGCTGTTCTCGGCCGCGGCGTCGGTCTCCACGTTGCGGCGGTGGGCGGCGAGCAGCGGCCCGGCGTCCCCCTTGCGGACGTAGGCGGAGAACGCCCTGGCGAACTGGGGCCAGACCAGGTCGGAGTAGCCGGCGACGGTGTAGAGGTCGTCGAGCTCGCTCGGGCCGAGCCTGCCCCCCGCCGGGTGGTCGCGCAGCCGGTCGCGCATGGCGTACCAGGCGAAGGAGACGGCCTTCTGGGTCGGGCCGAGCCGGTAGACGTCGTTGTGGCGGGCCGTCCACCGCAGGAAGTCCTGGTGCCGCCGGTCGAAGGTGACGTTCTGCGCGAGGTTGGACTCGTACCAGATCCCCTTGGGGTCCACCACGCTGTCCAGGACCATCCGCCCGACCCGGTCGGGGAAGAGCGTGGCGTAGACCGCGCCGAGATAGGTGCCGTAGGAGTAGCCGAGATAGCTGATCCGCCGCTCGCCGAGCGCCTCCCGGATCGCGTCCATGTCCCGGGCGGAGTTCTCGGTGGTCATGTACGGCAGCAGCCAGTTCCATCGGCTCCCGCACGCCTCGGCGTACCGGCGGGCGCGGCCGACCAGCACGCCCTCCTCCCGGCGGTCGCGCGGCACGTAGTCGGGGCGGGGGGCGTCGTAGAGCTTCTCGGGGCTCATGCAGCGCAGCGCGGGCCGGCTCCTGCCGACGCCCCGCGGGTCGAAGCCCACCACGTCGAACCGGCCGGACAGACCGGGAGGGAGCTGGGCGGCGACCCGCCGGGCCAGATCGCGGCCCGAGGCGCCGGGCCCACCCGGGTTGACCAGCAGCACGCCCAGGTGGTCGCGGCCCGGCGCGGCCGTCCCGCGGATCCGGGTCAGGGCCAGGCTGATCGTCCGGGACGGGTCGCCGTAGTCGAGCGGCACCCGCACCCAGGCGCACTCCTCCTCGTTCGCCGCCCGGCCGGGGACGGCCGGGGGCCCGAAGATCCCGGTGCCGCGCTGCCCGCCGCAGGGTTTCCAGACCGGCTCGTCCCGCCGCTGCGCCACCGCCCCCTGGGGCGCTCCGATCCCGGCGGCCAGCAGCGCGACGCCCGCGACGACCCTGATGACCCTTTTCACATCGTCCCCCTACTTCTACGGCAGAGGTGATGGTCTCCCGGGATGCGACGGGACCACCGGCGACACGGCCGGTTCTTTACCGGCGGGCGCCCGGCCGATTACCTCCGCGGGAGACGGGGGCGGCCGCTAGCCGACGACGACCTGGGCGCCGGGGCCGTCCTCGTCGTCGAGGTCGACCTCCACGCCCATCTCCTCGGCCAGGCGCAGGGCCTCCTCGATGAGGGTCTCGACGATCTGCGACTCGGGGACGGTCTTGATGACCTCGCCCTTGACGAAGATCTGGCCCTTGCCGTTGCCGGAGGCGACGCCGAGGTCGGCCTCGCGGGCCTCGCCGGGGCCGTTGACGACGCAGCCCATCACCGCGACGCGCAGCGGGACCTTCAGCCCGGCGAGCCCGGCCTGCACCTGCTCGGCCAGGGTGTAGACGTCGACCTGGGCGCGGCCGCAGGACGGGCAGGAGACGATCTCCAGGCCGCGCTCGCGCAGGCCCAGCGACTCCAGGATCGCGGCGCCCACCTTGATCTCCTCGACCGGCGGGGCCGACAGCGACACCCGGATGGTGTCGCCGATGCCCTCGGCCAGCAGCGCGCCGAACGCGACGGCGGACTTGATCGTGCCCTGGAACGCCGGGCCCGCCTCGGTGACGCCGAGGTGCAGGGGGTAGTCGCAGCGGGCGGCGAGCAGGCGGTACGCCTGGACCATCACGACCGGGTCGTTGTGCTTGACCGAGATCTTGATGTCGCGGAAGCCGTGCTCCTCGAACAGCGAGCACTCCCACAGCGCCGACTCCACCAGCGCCTCGGGGGTGGCCTTGCCGTACTTCTCCAGCAGGCGGCGGTCGAGCGAGCCGGCGTTGACGCCGATCCGGATCGGCACGCCGTGGTCGGACGCGGCGCGGGCGATCTCACCGACCTTGTCGTCGAACTTCTTGATGTTCCCGGGGTTGACCCGGACCGCCGCGCAGCCCGCCTCGATCGCGGCGAAGACGTACTTCGGCTGGAAGTGGATGTCGGCGATCACCGGGATCTGCGACTTCTTCGCGATGATCGGCAGCGCTTCGGCGTCGTCCTGGGACGGCACGGCGACGCGGACGATCTGGCAGCCCGCGGCGGTCAGCTCGGCGATCTGCTGCAGCGTGGCGTTGATGTCGGCGGTGACCGTGGTGGTCATCGACTGCACCGAGACCGGCGCGTCCCCGCCGACCGGCACGGAACCGACCATGATCTGGCGGGATTTGCGACGCTCGGCGATCGGCCGGGTCCTCACGGACGGCATACCGAGTGCAACAGAAGTCATTTTTCAGCCCTTGTGAAAGTCGACGGCGTTCACAGTTTAGGCAGCACCGGTGAGCTCCCGGGCACGAACCCGCGCCCAGGTGTCGGCGGCGAGCACCTCCTCGACCGAACCGGCCTCGGTGACGGTGTGCTCGGCGACCACCGCGGCCACGGTGTCGACGATGCCGGGGAACGGCAGCCGGCCGGCCAGGAACGCCTCCACGCAGACCTCGTTCGCGGCGTTGTAGACGGCCGGGGCGGTGCCGCCGGCCTCACCGACGTGCCGGGCCAGCGCGACGGCGGGGAACGCCTCGTCGTCGAGCGGCTCGAAGGTCCAGGTGTGGGCGCGGGTCCAGTCGACCGGGGAGGCGGCGCCGGCGACCCGGCCGGGCCAGCCCAGGGCGAGGGAGATCGGCAGCCGCATGTCGGGCGGGCTGGCCTGGGCGACGACCGAGCCGTCGGTGAACTCGACCATGGAGTGGATCATCGACTGCGGGTGGACCACGACGGTGATGCGGTCGAAGCCGATGTCGAACAGCAGGTGCGCCTCGATGACCTCCAGTCCCTTGTTGACCAGCGTGGCGGAGTTCACGGTGATGACCGGCCCCATCGACCAGGTCGGGTGGGCCAGCGCCTGCTCCGGGGTGACCCCGGTGAGCTCGGCGCGCGGCCTGCCGCGGAAGGGGCCGCCGCTCGCGGTGACGATCAGCCGGCGTACGGCCGAGGGGTCGTGGCCGGTGGGGCTCGCCGCCCACAGGCACTGGGCGAGCGCGCTGTGCTCGGAGTCGACCGGGATCAGTTGTCCCGGCCCGGCCAGGCGCTTGACCAGCGGGCCTCCGACGATCAGGGACTCCTTGTTGGCGAGGGCCAGCGTGCGGCCCGCCTTCAGCGCCGCCAGCGTCGAGGTCAGCCCCAGCGCGCCGGTGATGCCGTTGAGCACCATGTCGGACGGCCAGGCCGCGACCTCGGCGACGCCCTCGGGCCCGGCGAGGACCTTCGCGGTCACGCCGAGCGCGGACAGGGCCTCGCGCAGCGCGGGGACGGCCGCGGGGTCGGCGACGGCCACCGCCTCGGGCCGGAACTCGGCCGCCTGGCGGGCCAGCAGGTCGACGCGGGCGCCCCCGGCGGCGAGCGCGGCGACCCGGAACCCGCCCGGGTTGCGGGCGATGACGTCGAGGGACTGGGTTCCGATGGAGCCGGTCGAGCCGAGCAGGACGACGGAGCGTGTCATGTCTGGGTCCACGGCCCCATTCTCGCGGCTCCCGCCCACCGGTCGCGCCCGCGCCGGCGGCCGGTTCCGCGGAACGTGGGAGGCGGGCGATAAAAAGCGAGATTTAAGTCCGGATTTAAATATAGCAATACTCGTAAATCTTGAGAAATGCATACATGTGGCGCACTAGCTTCCCGACCCATCGTTCAGGTTTTTCGGAGGTAGAGAAATGCGCCGTACGGCACGTCTGGTCCCCACCCTCACGCTCGCCGCGGGCAGCGTCCTGCTGCCCGCGGCGTTCGCCCACGGCGCATCGGCGGCGGCCGCACCCGGCGCCGCCGCGGCGCGGGCCGCCTCGCGACCCGCCGCGCACGCCGCCGCGGCGAAGACCACCCCGGAGCCGGTCGAGAAGGAGGCCGCCGACACCCGGAGCGAGCAGCTCGCCGTCCGCCGCTACTGGACCGAGGCGAAGATGGAGTCCGCCAAGCCGCTCGACGCGCTCGCGCCCAGAAAGGAGGGCGTCCGGCTCACCGCGGCCGCGACCGCCGCGCAGGCCGCGGCCGACCCGGTCGAGATCCCGGCCACCCGCCCGGGGGCGAGACCGCGACGCCCGCCGCCGCCGCGGCGGCGCGCACGTCCAGCGGAGCCGCGTGGACCCGCGGCGGGGCGGTGACCAGGTCCGCCGGGCGGGTGTTCTTCACCTACCAGGGCCGCAACGCCTCCTGCTCGGCCACCGCCGTCACCGGCGACAACGAGAGCACGGTGATCACCGCCGGGCACTGCGTGCGGATGGGCGGCGCCTTCCACACCAACTGGGTGTTCGTCCCCGGCTACGCGAACGGCCGGCGCCCGTACGGCACCTGGGTGGCGACCGCCCTCTACACCACCCCTCAGTGGAACAACGGCGAGGACGTCAACTACGACGTGGCCGCCGCCGTGGTGGCCCCGCTGGACGGCAGGTCGCTGACCGACGTCGTCGGCGGGCAGGGCGTCTCCTTCAACCAGCCCCGCAGTCAGCGGATGCACGCCTTCGGCTACCCCGCCGCCGCTCCCTACGACGGTTCCAAGCTGGTCTACTGCGCCGGCCAGACGTTCGACGACTTCATGATGTCCCGCGACATCGGCCTGAACTGCACCATGAACGGCGGGTCGAGCGGCGGCCCGTGGTTCACCGGCTTCGACGAGAGCACCGGGCTGGGCACGGTGAACTCCGTCAACAGCTTCAAGTACGGCTTCGCCGGCGGATGGATGTTCGGCCCGTACTTCGGCGCCGAGGCCCGCGACGTCTACGAGGCCGCCCAGGGAGCGACCGCGCCCTGAGGGACGGGCCCTGGACCCGTCCCCTCACCGGGCCGGATCGCGGGGCCGTCCGGGCCGCCGGGAGCGGCGCGCCACCATGCCGCATTGACCGAAAGTAGTCACAACGACACACCACGTAGTGCAAAATCGGGTCTCATGACCTCAAGCCTCCCCCTGCTTGCGGGTGCCGCGCTCGTCGCCGGGCTCGTCGGCGGCCCCGCGGCCCGTCCCGTGACCGACGCGGCGCCCCCCGGAACCGGCCGGGCGGGCCCGGCCGCCGCCGCCCACCGGGCCCACCCCGCGGACGTGACCGGCGCGAACGGCGCGAACGGTCTGCCCGGCGCGGCCGGTCCGGTCGCGCCGATCGCGCCGATCGCGCCGGTCGCGGCCGGCGTCGCCGACGTGGTGGAGCACGCGGCCGCGGACGACTCGCCCGGCCGTCGGCGGGTGCTCGGCTACTGGACCCCGCAACGGATGGCGGCGGCCGTCCCGATCGGCGTGCTCGGGAAGGTGACGGGGCTGCTGGGCGGCCGGCGCGCCGCCGCCGGCGACGACCGCCCGGCCGCTCCCGCTGTGAAGGGCCTTCCCGCCGCTCTGGCCGCCGGGGGCGACCGCCGGGCCGTTTCCGCGCACGGGCGCCCGGCCGCCGCGACCGAGCGGCTGGCCGCGCCCGCGGCCGGAAACCGGCGGGCCGCCCCGGTCACCGGGGCCCGCTGGGTCACCGGCGGCTCGGTCGCCCAGACCACGGGGCGGGTCTTCCTCACCGTCGGCGGCGTCGACTACGTGTGCTCGGCCGGCTCCGTCCGGAGCGCCAACCGCGACCTGGTGGTGACCGCCGGGCACTGCGTCAAGGACGGCGCCGGCGCCTGGGCGGACAACTGGGTCTTCGTGCCCGGTTACGACCGGGGGCGGCAGCCGTACGGGCAGTTCACCGCCCGCCGCATGTTCGTCGCCGGTCCCTGGGCGCGCGGCGCCGACGACAGCTACGACGTGGGCATGGTGGCGCTGAACACCAGGAACGGCAGGCACCTCGGCGACGTGGTGGGGGCCCAGGAGATCGCCTTCGGCGCCCCCCGGGGCCGCCCGGCCCACGGCTTCGGCTTCCCCGCCGACGCCCCCTACGACGGCGAGCAGCTGGTCTACTGCGCCGGCCCCGTGCACGACGACCCGCACGAGCAGACCGCCGACCAGGGCATGCGCTGCGACATGACCGCCGGCTCCAGCGGCGGCCCCTGGCTGACCGGCTTCGACGCCGTCACCGGCCGCGGCACGATCACGTCGGTGAGCAGCTTCAAGTACAGCGACGACCACGGCACGATGTACGGCCCCTACTTCGGGAGCACCATCAGGGACCTGCACACCGTCGCCGAACGGTCCTGACGGCGGGGCGGCCGCAAAGCGCGCGGCCCGCGGCCCCGGGGTGGGGTCGCGGGCCGCGCGGTGAGACGGCTCGGAGAGCGGGGACGGGTCGGACCGGCCCGGCGGCCTCCGTCAGAGAGAGGACAGACCGGTGAGGACCATGACCTTCTCGTAGGTGAGGTCCTCCATGGCCGAGCGGACGCCCTCGCGGCCGACGCCGGAGTCCTTGACGCCGCCGTAGGGCATCTGGTCGGCGCGGTAGGACGGGACGTCACCGATGATCACGCCGCCGACCTCCAGCTCCCGGTTGGCGCGGAAGGCGATGTCGAAGTTGCGGGTGAACACCCCGGCCTGCAGGCCGTACCTGGAGTCGTTGACCGCGGCGAACGCCTCGTCGACGCCGGAGACGGTCTGGACGGTCATGACCGGGCCGAAGACCTCCTCGCAGCCGAGCTTGGTGTCGCGCGGCACGTCGGCGAGGACGGTCGGGGCGACGGTGGCGCCGTCGCGGGTGCCGCCGGTCAGCAGCCGGGCGCCGGCCGCGACGGCCTCCTTGACCCAGCTCTCGACGCGCTCGGCGGCCTCGACGGAGACGAGCGGCCCGACCTGGGTCTTCTCGTCGGCGGGGTCGCCGGTGACCAGGGCCTCCACGGCCGGGATCAGCTTGGCGAGGAACGCCTCGCTCACCTGCTCCTCGACGATGACCCGCTGGACCGAGATGCAGCTCTGCCCGGCCTGGTAGTTGGAGAACAGCGCCGTCCGGGAGGCGGCCCAGTCGAGGTCGGCGTCGGCGAGCACGACGGCCGCGGCGTTGCCGCCCAGTTCCAGCGTGACGTGCTTGCGCGGCACCTGGTCCATGATGGCGTAGCCGACCGGCCCGGACCCGGTGAAGGAGACGACCGGCAGGCGCGGGTCCTCGACGAGGGCGGAGGCGCGGTCGTTCGGGACGGGCAGGACGGAGAACATGCCCGCGGGCAGGTCTGTCTCGGCCAGGATCTCCCCCAGCACCAGGGACGACAGCGGCGTCGCCGGGGCGGGCTTGACGATGATCGGGGCGCCGACCGCGATGGCCGGGGCGACCTTGTGAGCCACCAGGTTCAGCGGGAAGTTGAACGGGGTGATCGCCAGGACCGGGCCGTGCGGGACGCGGGAGACGTAGGCGAGGCGGCCCGCGGAGGCGGCCTCGGTGTCCAGGCGCACGGTCTCGCCGTTGAGGCGGCGGGCCTCCTCGGCGGCGAACTGGAAGGTGGAGATGGCGCGGCCGACCTCGCCGCGGGCCCAGAAGATGGGCTTGCCGTTCTCCTCCATGATGAGCCGGGCGATCTCCTCGGCCCGCTCGGTCAGGCGGCGCACGACGTGGGTGAGGGCCGCGGCCCGCACGTGGAGGGGCAGCGCGGCGGCCTGCTTGCGTACGGCGTCGGCCGCGGCGACGGCCTCCTCGACCTGCTCGGGGGTCGGCACGGAGCAGACGCCGACGACACGGCCGTCATGGGAGTTGGTCACGGTGAGCTCGGCGTCCCCCGTGGCGGGGCGGCCGGCGAGCCAGAAGGGGCGCACGTCCATGGATCAGACGCTATGTCACGGTCCCTGGGACGGTGTTACTCCACCATGCACAAGACCCTTGCGCCGTCGCGCCGTTACGCATAAAAATATCTCGCTCTCTGCCTGTAACGGAAACAGGGCCAATTATGGATATTTCTGAGATGGCACCTGTTCCACGGAGCGCGGCCCCGATCACGTCACCGATCGCCACCACCCGAGAGCGGAAGGGCATGGTCGCATGACCTCTACGGCGCCACGCGGCCTTCAGGGCGCCTACCTGATCGGCGAGCGCGCCGGCCAGGACGAACTGCGCGGCAGGCTGCTCGACGTGGCCAGCCAGCTTCTGATCACCGTCGGCCCGGAGAGCCTGTCGATGCGCCGTATCGCCGCCGAGGCCGGGTGCTCGACGACCGTCATCTACACCATGTTCGGCAGCAAGGAGGGCCTGGCCGAGGCCCTGTACCTGGAGGGCTTCGAGCGGTTCCGGCGACGGCTGGAGGCGGTGCCGCCGCACCGCAACGCGCTGGAGCACCTGACCGCGCTCGGCCCCGCCTACCGGGAGGCCGCGCTCGCCGAGCCCGGGTACTACGCGCTGATGTTCGAGCGGGCCATTCCCGGCTTCGCGCCGAGCGAGCGGGCCAGGACCCTCGCCAGGGCGGCGCTGAACGTCCTGGACCGGGTGATCGCCGACTGCATCTCGGCGGGCTACCTCATCCCGACCCAGCCCAGGAAGATCGCCGACGCCCTGTGGGCGGCGGCCCAGGGCGCGATCGGCCTGGAACGCGCCGGGCACCTGCGCGACGGCCACACCTACCAGACCGTCACCTACGCCACCATCTCCCGCTACCTCGCCGACCGGCCCTGATCTCCCGGGCGCCCTGACCGTCCCCGACCTCCCGACCATCCCTGGTCTACCGGCCGCCCGCCCGGCCCTGACCCGATCCGCCCGGGGCCGCCCGGCCTGTCGTGACCGTCCCGCGTCCCGGCCGGCGGATCCGCGGCGGTCAGCCCGCGACGGTCAGCGCGACCCACAGCTCGGCGCGGGCCGCCGGGTCGTCGAGGTCACGGCCGAGGAGCTCGGCGACCCGGCGCATGCGGTAGCGCAGGGTGTGCCGGTGCACGCCGAGCCGCTGCGCCGCCGCGTCCCAGTGACCGTTGCAGGCGAGGTAGGCGCGCAGCGACTCCAGCAGGTCGGCGCGCGAGCCGTACTCGCGCAGGGGGGCGAGCAGCGCCGTGGCGAACGCCGCGCTCGCCTCCGGGTCGAGCAGGGCGAGCAGGCCCTGGCCGGCGAGGTCGGCGAAGCGCATGACCCCGGCCGAGCCGCGCCGGGCGGCGGCGAGCGCCTGGTCGGCCTGGTCGAGCCCGGCGCGCAGGTCGTCGAGGGCGACCGGGGCGCCGATCCCGACCGGGCCGTGCTCGGCCAGCGCCGCGGCGACCTCCTCCGCGCGGTCCCCGGCCACGACGACCACCGTCCGGCCGTCGAGGGGGGCGGCGAACTCGGACCCGGCGGCCTCCAGCGCCGCCTCGATGTCGCCGGCCGCGCAGAGCACGCTCAGCGGCCCGTCCGGCAGCCCGTCGCCCAGCCGTTCCAGTGCCTCGACCCCGGCCTGCGCCTGCCCGGCGAGCAGCAGCCCGAGCACCGCCGAGCGGACCCGCCGCTCGGCGGCCAGGTGCTCCCGGCCGTGCTCGACGGCGAGAGTCAGCAGCGAGCCGGCGGCATTGACCACGGTGTGCGCGACCGGGGTGAACGGCCGCTCCAGGCCGACGGCGAAGAAGCCCCTGACCCGGCGGGCGCCGAGCGGCTGCACGACGACGTACTCCCCCGGCGTGGACAGCGACAGGCTCGCGGGCGCGCCGCCCCCGGGGGTCTTGCGGAGGCGTTCCAGCTCGGGGCGGAGGGCGGCGACCCGGGAGGCGCCCCGGCCGGTGGCGTGCCGTACGGCTCCGGTCTCATCGAGCAGGACGGCCCAGCCGCCGAGCTCGCGGGCCAGGCGGTCGATGACCGCGCGCGGCCCTCGGGGCGCAGCGCGGCGCGGGTGAGGCGCCCCTGCGCGGCGAAGGCGCGGCTGATCTCGTCGTACTGCTCGGCCGCGATCAGGTCGCTGACCAGCTTGCTGATGGCGACGAAGGGCGTGTCGCGGGGCACCTCGACGAGCGGCAGCCCGGCCCGCGCCGCCGCGGCCACCAGCTCGGCGGGGACCGTCTCGTGCCCCAGGCCGACGCCGAGCCCGAGGCCGGTGACGCCCTTGCCGACCAGCCGGGCGACGTACGGCGCGGCGTTGTCCGCGTCCAGGCGCATGCCGGTGGTCAGCACCAGTTCGCCGCCCTCCAGGAAGGGCGTCGGGTCCTCCAGTTCGCTGACCGCGACCCAGCTCACCGGACGGTCGAGGCCGTCGTGGCCGGCGAGCACGCCGAGCCGGAGCGGCAGGCGCCGCACGACGGTGCGGAGCGTCGGCGCCACGGTCTACCTCCGGTTTGTACGTTACGTCCAGTACGCTCTTCGCAATTTTGCCATAGTGCATCATCAGCACACCGACGGACGCGACATACCTTCGCACTATGAGCACCGTCACCCAGGGCGGCCCCTCGCTTCCCCAGGAGCGCCGGGTCGTCACCGAGATCCCCGGCCCCAAGTCGCGCGAGATGTTCGCCCGCAAGCAGGCCTCCGTCCCCCAGGGCATCGGCACCACCCTGCCGGTCTTCGTGACGCACGCCGGTGGCGGTGTCGTCGTGGACGCGGACGGCAACTCCCTCATCGACTTCGGCTCCGGCATCGCGGTGACCAGCGTCGGCAACGCGGCTCCGCGCGTGGTCGAGCGGGTCACCCGGCAGGTCGCCGACTTCACCCACACCTGTTTCATGGTCACGCCGTACGAGTCGTACGTCGAGGTCTGCGAGAAGCTCAACGCGCTGACCCCCGGCGACCACGAGAAGCGGACCTTCCTCCTCAACAGCGGCGCCGAGGCCGTGGAGAACGCGGTCAAGGTCGCCCGCAGCGCCACCGGGCGCGACGCGGTCGTGGTGTTCGACCACGGCTACCACGGCCGGACGCTGCTCACCATGACGCTGACCGCCAAGAGCATGCCGTACAAGCATGGTTTCGGGCCGTTCGCCCCGGAGGTCTACCGGGTGCCGCTGGCCTACCCCTACCGCTGGCCGACGGGGCCCGAGAACTGCGCCGAGGAGGCCGCGGCCCAGGCCATCGACCAGATCAGCAAGCAGATCGGCGCGCAGAACGTGGCCGCCGTGGTGATCGAGCCCATCGCGGGCGAGGGCGGCTTCATCGAGCCCGCCAAGGGCTTCCTGCCGCGGATCGTGGAGTTCTGCCGCGAGAACGGCATCGTCTTCATCGCCGACGAGGTCCAGACCGGCTTCGCCCGGACCGGCAACCTGTTCGCCTGCGAGGACGAGGGCATCGTCCCGGACATCATCGTGACCGCCAAGGGCATCGCGGGCGGCCTGCCGCTGTCGGCCGTCACCGGCCGCGCCGAGCTGCTCGACAAGGTCCACCCGGGCGGCCTGGGCGGCACCTACGGCGGCAACCCGCTGGCCTGCGAGGCGGCGCTGGGCGTGATCGAGACCATCGAGGCCGACGACCTGGTCGGCAGGGCCCGCCACATCGGCGAGGTCATGCTGCCCCGGCTGCGCGCCCTCGCCGAGCGCAACCCGGTGGTCGGCGACGTGCGCGGCCGCGGCGCCATGATCGCCATCGAGCTGGTCGTCCCCGGCACCAAGGACCCGCACCCCACCGCGGCGGGCGAGATCGCCAAGCGGTGCCACGCCGAGGGTCTGCTCGTGCTGACCGCCGGCACCTACGGCAACGTGCTGCGGTTCCTGCCGCCGCTGGTCATGCCCGACCACCTGCTGGAGGAGGGCCTGACCATCCTGGAGAAGGCCATCAGCGAGGTCTGACCGTTTACATCGCGTTAAAAGGGTGAACCCGCGCCGCGGGTTCACCCTTTTAACGCGAAGATCGAACCGAGAGGTTCGGTCGCGGCAGGCACTACGCGGCGTCGTTCTGGTCCGGAGTTCCGGGCCGGAGCGACGCGTCTCGTCGAGGAGACCGGCAGGCCCGTCGCGCGCGTCGCCCGGGATCCCGGAATCAACGGGGACACGCTGCGCGACCGGGTGCGGACGGAGTCCTGCGGAACCACGAGACCATCCGGGGACGGAAGACCTCGTTCTCGAACTCGTCGACGCTGCGAGCCGAGGCGCGGACGATCCGATCGTGCCTGACGTTCTTCCATACCTACTCGTCCGGATTCAACTCGGGCGAGTACGGTGGCAGGAAGAACAGCGACAGTCGGCCCTGGCTGGCTTCGACGAACCGCTCCGCCTTCCTGACCCGGTGGATGCAGGAATTGTCGACGACCAAAAACACCGGCCGACCGGCATCGCTGATCAGACGTTTGCAGAATCCGATGAACGCATCGGTATCCGGCCCTCGGTCGAACAGCTGAAAGCGCAGCTCACCGCGGGGACTGACCGCAGAGATCATCATGACCGAGCGCCGGGCTCCGGTGAAGGCCACCGCAGGGGTGCGCCCGAGCGGCGCCCAAGTGGCGCCCGCGCGGTGGTCGGTGCGCACCGCCGCCTCGCCGGCGAAGAACAGCGCCGCGCCCAGCCGCCTGGCCTCGGCGGCGATGGCCGGGAAGGCCTGCTGCTTCCATTCGGTCACGGCGGCGGGGTTCTGCTGGTAGGCGCGATACAACGGGCGTTGTGGGGACATACCGAGCCTGGCCAGGACGCGGCCGACGCTCACCGGCGACAGCTTGACCTTGAACTCGCGGCGGATCAGCTCGGCCACCATCGCCCGGGTCCACAGCGCGAACCTGAAGCTCAGTCGGCGCGGGTCGGTGCCGACGATCAGCGTGTACAGGTGTGCGAGCTGCGCGTCGGTCAGCTTGGCCGCCGGGCCGCGGGTCCTCTTGGTGCGCAGCCCGTCGGGGCCGTGCGTGCGGTATTCGCGCAGCCACTCGAAGACAGTGGCGCGGCCGAAACCTAGGATTTCGGCGACCAGATCCGGCGGTTTACCGCTCTCGATCAGCCGGCATGCCTGCAGACGCTCTCCATAAGTGGCTCGTCGCCCCAACTTCGCCATGCATCAATCGTGGCACACAACACTGACGCGAGTCCGGAAACCTATGAACGAATTATGTCCGACAATCGCGAAAGAGTACGCGACGGCCATCCTCATTTCATGGTGCCATGCCTACTAGCTGGGGAAACTCGCACACCACGCCCATGGACGCGTCCAGAGCAGGCCAGGTCGCTTTCACTTGAGCGGCATCACAGGCTCATCGGCGTCCTCCGCGAGTACTCATATGCCACTTGAACTGCATGGATGAAGTTTTTCGCAGGCGCAGGTCCGGCCAATCAAGGTTCCATGACCACTAGAGGTTGACGATCAGATGACGGCCATCGTATCCTCTTCCCAGGATAAGCGAATTCATGAAGAATCTTTCGCTTGAAGCCGTTTTCCGAATTTTATTGTCACCGGGGTATATGTGACCGATCTGAGCGGCAGAGAACCTGCCTATGGGGCGATCGGATCTGACGGCATGGAATGCGAAGTCGACGAGACTTTGGTGCCTCAGATCATTGACGTATTCAAGGCCAGACTGAAGCGCGACACCTGCGGGCCGGACGATGACTTCTTCGCACTGGGCGGCTCCTCGTTCATGGGGGTCCTGTGCATTTCTGACCTGCAGAAACAGGGGATAGAGGCGAAACTCCAAGACCTGCTCGCCGCCAAGACGCCGAGGAAGCTGGCGCAGCGCATAAAGGCGCCCCGGCAGGCCGGGTAGCCAGAGCGAGCCGGATTCCCCTCTCCCTCCACCTCGAAAGCGGGCCGGCCGGTTCAGAGGCTTGCCGTCCAAGCCGTTTCCCATTTTTCGGCCCGCAGCATTCTGAGCCCATTTCTTCACGCAGAATTCATGAAGCCATGACCGGCCTGCTGTCGCCGGGATGTTGAACAATGCGGTCGGAGGCGGTCTGTGACACCCCCGGTTATCCTGGTATTCGATTATCCCGGACGACGATCCGAAGCTCGTGTCGCCGATCTCCGCCTGGAGGAGGCCGGTTACGACGTTCGCTACCTCATGCGATCTCCGCTGCCTCGTGCCGTCTCATCGGAGGACTACGCAGCCGAGGCCATGTCCAGGATCACCGATCCGGACCTGCGGGTTCACGCGATCCTGGCCTACTGCATGGCCGCCCCGCTGGGACAGGAGGCGGCGGTGAGCACCCGGTGCGCGCGCTTGCTCCTCTTCGATGGGGAGCCTTCGACCCCTCAGGCCATAGGAACCGAGTTCCGCTCGATGGTCGAATCAGTCGAGACCGCCGCGGCCCCGCTTCCCCCATGGTGGAAGGCCGAACTTCTGGACGAGCGCTCGGACACCTTCTTGAAACTATCCGAACAGTATCTGACCGCCTTGGTCCGGCGAAATGTCGCGAGTGACTCCCTGTGGGATGGGGATGCCTCGAACGAGGACGAAATCGAGGAAGCAACTGTTTCCTTGGTGAACACCTTCCTTGATTGGACTGCTTATCTCGTGGCCGCCTACCGGAGCGACTTCCCCGCATGGGAGGGTAAAGTGACCAACTTCCTCTCCCGTTCGCAGGCCATCATCGGCTCTTGGCCGGGTGCAGCCCTGACGGAGTCGGTCCGGGTCGATTCGGACCGCACCGGTCTACTTTCCGATGAAAGTACCCGACGCCTCGTCCTGGAGGCCCTGGAAGCATCCCGCTGAGCTGGGATCCGAGTCTTCGAGGAGAATGATGAAGGAATCTTCCAGAAATCCTCAGGCGGTTGGCACCCTGATCGACCTCTGGGCGGGGACCGTTCAGCGGCGGCCCGATGCACAGGCGGTCCGCGACGACCGGATCGAGCTTAATTATCGCGAACTCGATAGAGCCTCGAATGCCGTCGCCCGGCAGTTGATCGAAGTAGGGGTCCGGCCGGAGGACCGCGTTGCACTCTACTTGCGGCGTAGCGCGGGGCTCTTCGCGGGGATCCTCGGTGTTCTCAAAGCCGGTGGCGCCTATGTGGCCGTCGATCCCCGCTATCCCCCTGCACGGCGCGACATGATGATCGAAGGCAGCGGTGCGGACATCGTGCTCACGGAACCTGACTGGATCGGTGATGTCTCCGCGAGGAAGGTGCTCTCCCTCCCCCCTCGCGACACCGCATCCGACGAGTCGCTCCCTCCGGTTCCCGTGCAGGCGAAGAACGCAGCCTGCGTCCTGTTCACCTCCGGCTCCTCCGGAAAGCCTAAGGCAACCATACTTGAACACGGAAATATTGTGTCGTTCGCCCGGAACGGCGCGTTGCCGGCGCTGACCCAGAATGATCGGGTCGGCCAAATCTCCAATGTTTCTTTTGATGCGTTTCATTACGAAACCTGGTGTGCATTCGCCCGGGCCGCGCAGGTGGTCGTGCTGCCCGCGCTTCCCGACCTGCTCGCGTCTGATATGCAACGCACGCTTCGACGGCTCAAGGTATCCGCCATGCTGATTCCCAGCATGGCCCTCAACCACATAGTGAGAGAGGACCGAGAGGCTTTCTCTCCATTGAGGATCCTCCACACAGGCGGTGATGTGATCTTCGCTGACACCTGCCGGGACCTGCTCGACGGGGATTTCGCAGGAAGGTTTCTCAATCTTTACGGCCCCACCGAGGCGACGACCGCGTGCACTGCGTTCGAGATCCGCCGCCCTTGGCCGGTGACGGACAGCGTGCCGATCGGCAAGGCCATCGACGGCGTGCACCTGTACGTGCTCGATGAGGACCTGACATCCGTTGAGGCCGGCGAGGTCGGCCAGTTGCACATCGGCGGGTCAGGCGTGGCTCGAGGCTACTTCGGGGATCAGGGCTTGACCGCAGAGCGCTTCCTCCCAGACCCCTTCCGAGCCGACGGTACGCGTATGTACGCGACTGGAGACCTGGTCCGGCTACGGCAGGATGGTGATCTGGATTTCATCGGCCGGTTCGACGATCAGATAAAGATCAGAGGATATCGGGTCGAACCGGGTGAGGTTGAGCGTCTGCTGTGCCAGCACCCGGAGGTTCGCGAGGCGGCGGTGCTTTCCCACGGGAGAGGCCAGGACCGTACGTTGGTCGCCTTCGTCGTCAGGCGTGGTGCGTTACAGCACGGCGAGCTGCGAGCGTTCGCGCAGCGCGTGCTTCCGGATTATATGGTTCCAAGCAAGATCATTATACTGACGAAAATCCCGGCCACCGAAAACGGCAAACGTGATCGCGACGCGCTCCTGGCGCAATTGGAGGCGGAGCGCGCTCGCGAAAGCAATTATGAACCGCCGACGGGGCCCAGCGAGCGACTGCTCGCAGAGATCTGGACGGATCTACTGGCGTTGGAGAGCGTGGGATCCAGAGATGACTTCTTCGCTTTAGGCGGCAACTCGATGCTGGCGCTCCGCGTCCGGCAGAGGGTGAAACGAGAGGCGGGAGCCGTATTGAAATTCTCGGACATCCTTGAGAAACCCGTTCTCGGTGACCTCGCGAAGGTGCTGGAAACGTCGATGCGGACGGCCCGGACGTGACCGCCGTCAGTACCGCGGTCGACTTGACCGATGTCCGGCTGTTCGCTGAGAACCGTCATCACGAGGCCTTCCGGAGGTTACGCGAGGAGTCACCCGTCTACTGGAACCCGTGCGCGGACGGCACTGGATTCTGGGCGTTGACGAAATATGATGACGTTCTGGCGGCCTACCATGATCATGAGGTCTTCAGCTCGGCGCACGGTGCCATTCTCGGGGGATCATTCAGGAAAGGGGGGGACACGGCTTCGGGCGAGATGCTCGTAGCATCCGATCTGCCCCGCCATCGTATGCTGCGGCGCGCCATGCAAACGCTCTTCAATCCGACGACGGTGAATCGGATGGCGAACCAGATCCGCGTCCTCCTGAACCGTGCGGTCATCAACATCAGAGATGCCGGCGGATGCGATTTCGCACTTGAGTTCACCCCCCTGCTGCCCATCGGGGCCCTGATGACTCTGTTCGGGATCGGCCATGACGACGCCCGGCACATCGTCGACCTCACGCGAAAGATGGTCGGATACCGTGACGCCGCGCTGTCCGACCTTTCCGGGGACGAGCGTATTCGGCTCGCTCACGCTCAGAGCGAGATCCTCGAATTCTTCGCGGACCTGCTCGAGGAACGTCGCGCGAATTCAACCGACGACGTCATCGGGCTGCTACTGAGGTCCGATGTGAACGGCGAGGGAATGAGTGATTCCCAGATCATATACAACTGCATGAACATTGCCGTGGGAGGCAACGAGACCTCCTCCTACACCACGTGTTCGGGGTTCCTGGCTCTCCTGGAGAACCCCGGTGAATGGCATCGGCTCCGAGCCGATCCGGGACTGCTTCCCACAGCGATAGAGGAGATGCTCCGATGGAGTTCGACCAATGCCTACGTCCAGCGGATCGCGGTACGGGACACCGTCGTCCGCCATACGCGGATAGCGGCCGGTGACGCGGTCACCCTGTGGAATGTCTCTGCGAATCGCGATCCCGAGCAGTTCCCAGAGCCCGATCGATTCGATATCACCCGTACCCCGAACAGGCATCTGTCCTTCGGGTACGGCATCCACCGCTGCATCGGGGCCCGCGCCGGGAACGCCGAGATCAACGAAGCATTCACGGCCCTGCTGCGGAGTGGGCTCGACTTCGAACTCAAAGATGATCCGACAAGGCTTCATTCGAACTTTATTCTCGGTTTCACTTCCATGCCCATCGAAGTCTCCGCTTGAATGAACTCTGTTGAAGTCTTCGCTCGGACATCGAGCCGAGCCGGCCGCCTTCCGTATCTGCTCGACCTCAGATCACGGCGGAAGGTCCGGATACGGAGATCCATTTTCCGGTGGAATGCGTTGTCCACGCCCGAGACCGATCGCTCCAGCATTTCTGCTGTCCGATCGGCCTGTGCGGCCAACGCCTCCCTTCAATGCCTGTCAACTCCCTGACGCATCGATGAAGGTTTGACTTAAGCAGGAGCAGCGGTGGACAAATATCTTGTGGTCGTCAATGACGAGGAGCAGTACTCCGTCTGGCGGTCCGGCAAGCAGATCCCTACCGGGTGGCATGGCGAAGGATTCACCGGAACGAAGGACGAGTGCCTCGAGCACATAAACGAGGTCTGGACGGATATGCGTCCCCGGAGCGTCAGGAACGGTGACCGATAAAGAGGGGGCGCACTCAGTGAGCTCATGCCTACACCATCTGTTCGAAGAACAGGTTCTGCGCACTCCGGATGCCGTG
The DNA here is from genome assembly GCF_050942225.1 of Streptosporangium sandarakinum. NCBI lineage: Bacteria > Bacillati > Actinomycetota > Actinomycetes > Streptosporangiales > Streptosporangiaceae > Streptosporangium > Streptosporangium sandarakinum. The sequence continues at coordinate 1,905,352 of NZ_CP192034.1, read as the reverse complement.
GCGCTTACCATCGGCGGAGTCGATGTCTCCTACCTGAACCTATGGAAGCGGGCGAACCATCTGGCGCTTGAGCTTCAGCGCGTGGGAGCCGGCCCCGAGACGTTCGTCGGCGTGCCCGCCGATCGCTCAGTCGACGCGCTCGTCGCAATGCTGGGCGTGCTGAAGTCGGGAGCCGCTTATGTTCCTTTCGCCGCGAATCTACCGCGGGAACGGTTACGGCATATCGTTGCCGACGCCAAAGTGGACATCTTCGCCGGGTCACGCCGAGCGCTGCAGGGCATCCCTTCCGGCCGGCTGATCCCGGCCGATGAGCGGGCGACCGCAGAGCCGCCTTCGTCCTCGGTCACACCGGACAACGCCGCCTATGTCATATACACATCAGGGTCGACCGGCCCACCCAAAGGGGTCATCACCCCGCACCGGCAGATCGTCGGCTCGACCTTGGCCCGGTTCACCGTTTTCCCCAGGCCCTGCAGCTCCTACCTCATGCTCGCCCCGTTCACCTTCGACGCGGCGGCCGCCGGCGTGTACCTCACTCTCAGCACCGGAGGGCGGCTGGTGGTACCGACCGACGAGGAGGTGCTCGACCCGGCTCTGCTAGCCAAGCTGATCGTTGAAGAGCGGGCCACTCACGTCGATGGGGTCCCCTCCCAATACGCGGCTCTTCTCGCGTTCCACCCTGAGGCGCTGAGTGAGGTCCGCTGCACGATCCTGGCGGGGGAGGCGCTGCCCGTTCCTCTCGCTCAACGACACTTCGCGGTCGCCCCCGACACCGAGCTGTTCAACGAATACGGTCCCACCGAGGGCACGGTGTGGAGCACGGTCCATCGGTGTGCCCGGCATGACGTGGGAAGCATGATGCCCATCGGTCATCCCATCAGGGGCGTGCGCGTTCACCTGCTGAACGAGGATCTCGATGAATCACCGCCAGGAGAGATCGGCGAGATCTACATCGCCGGCGCCGGGGTGGCGCGCGGATATCTGAACCGTCCCGGGCTGACGGCCGCTCGATTTCTGCCGAATCCCTACGCCGGGAAACCCGGTGAGCGCATGTACCGCACCGGCGATCTGGGCATGATCAACGAGCGGGGTGAACTCGTCTTCTGCGGGAGAGCCGACGATCAGATAAAAGTGCGCGGCTTCCGGGTGGAACCGGGGGAGATCGAATCACGGCTTCTGGCCCACTCCAAGGTCGCCGCCGCCGCGGTCATCGCGTACGGCAGCGAGACAGGTACCCGACTGGCGGGATTCGTCGTGCCCGCCAGAGAGGGAGCACCTTCGGGCACCGAACTGTCATCCTTCCTGTCCGCGTGGCTCCCGGACTACATGATTCCCGGTCGCTGGCAGATGGTGAGCGAGTTGCCTCTCACCGCTCACGGAAAGGTCGATCGCCACGCGCTCGCCGCTTCGGTGCGTGCGACCGGGTCGGCACACGGCCCCCGCAGCTCCACTGACGATGTGAAAGGTCTTGGCAATGGCGATTTCGCATGACGCATCCGATCAGCCCACGGAGGTCGCGGACAGTTTGACGCGGCACGAGTGGGAGGGCTTGATGAACAAGCACAATCTCGCCGACGGTCACGCCAGGCAGGCTCAGACCACGGAGATGTCACGGATGCTGGCGAGGTTGCCCGAGCTGTACGAGCAGGCCGAATCCGCACCGCAGTTGATGGTGCAGCGCCGGTTCGAGGAGACTTTCTACGGACGAGCCGGGCAGAGCAGTGTGCTCACGCGTAAATGGCCGCCGCTGCACCATTACTCGTCGTCCCTCTCGATCGAGGTCGTGGCCAACCACCTCCGAGAGCAGGGTCTACGAGTCGGCCTGTTGCATCCGACCTTCGACAACATCCCCGCGATCCTGCGGCGGCACGGCGTTCCGCTGGAACCGCTCAGCGAGCACATCTTCGTCGAGCCGGCCGATCCCGCTTCCTACGCCGACTGTGACGCCGTCTTCCTCGTCGTGCCCAACAACCCCACCGGGTTCGATCCCTCACCAGAAGTGATCCGAACCATCGCGGATCAGTGTCGTGAACGCGACCTCCTGCTGATCATGGATTTCAGCTTCCGTTTCTTCAGCAGGCATCTGGCCGCCTGGGACCAGTACGGGTACTTCGAGTCCATCGGGTTGCGCTACATCGGCATCGAGGACACCGGGAAGACCTGGCCGACGCTGGACCTGAAGATCGGGTCGTTGGTGGCGGACGCGAGGCTGCACTCACGCCTGCAGGAGATCACCGATGATCTGCTGCTCAACGTGTCTCCGTTCATCTTCACGCTGATCCACGAATACATGAACGTCGATGAAGAGACGAGCTCCCGCGCCGTGGGGCGTGCCAACCGCAAGGTCCTGGAGCATGCTCTGAAGGACAGCCAGGTGGCGGTCGTCCCAGCGGAGGGGCCGATGAGCGTCGCCTGGTTACGGCTGCCCGAGGGATGGCGGGCAGGTGAACTGTGCGATTGGCTGATCTCTCAGGGAATCTCGGTGCTGCCCGGCTCACCGTTCTTCTGGGCGGACGGTTCGCTGGGCGAGAGCTACCTCCGGGTCGCGCTGATGCGCCCCGAAGCGGACTTCGGCGCGGGGGCACGGGCGCTGGCCGATGCGTTCGAGCAGTACCGGCAGCTCGAACTGAGGCCGGTCACCCGGCGTGATGACGTTGAGGCGCTGGTGCTGAGGCTGACGGCCGACTTGCTGGGCCTGCCGAACGTCACCCTCGCGGATGACTTCTTCGAGCTGGGTGGCGATTCCATGAGCGCGATGCACCTGGTCGGCCGCATCGCTCAGGTGACCGGCGTGCCGCAGCGGGTCAAGGCTCTTTTCGAGGATCCTGTACTCGGTGACTTCACCGCCAGGGTCATCGAGGCTTGCCGGCACCAGGCGGCCGTCGAAAGCGAGGAGATCACCGACCCCTTGGCTCGCCTGCGCCGCTCCTTCGGCGCACATCGAACCACCGATGTGGGTGCCTGAGGATGCGGTTCACCGCCGACGACGGCGTGCAGAGGTTACTTGACGAGGTCGAAGAGGTTCTGGCCGGCGCCGACGACGTCCCCCCGCAGGAACTGTTCGCTCGACTGGGGGAACGGCGCCTGATCGCCGTTCACTACCCCGAGGAGTACGGCGGGCGCGGTCTGGGGCTGACAGCCCACGCCGCTGTCTCCGAACGCCTCGGGCTTGCCGGACTCCCCGACGAAGTGCATCTGGTCACGGTTCAGGGAGTGGGTTGCTCGATCCTCACCTCGGGTACGGACAGCCAGCGGCGCCGCTGGCTGCCTGAGATCGCTGCGGGGCGCGCGTTCGCCAGCCTGCTCCTCACGGAGCCGGGAGCGGGCAGTGACCTCACGGCCATCGAGAGCCGGGCGACGCCCGATGGCGACGGCTACCGGGTGACGGGGCGGAAGGCATGGAATCTGTACGCCGACTGGTCCGCCTTCGGACTCTGCTCGGTCCGCACCGGTCGAGGCGGTGACCGCTACGACGGCATCAGTTTCCTTCTCATCCCCTTCGACACACCGGGGGTCGCTGTCGAACCGGCTCCCCGGCTCCTTGGTGATCCGTATTTCACGGTCGAATTCGACGGGGTGCGTGTCGGGAGGGACGCACTCATCGGCCGCGAACACCGAGGGTGGCCACTACTGATCCGCGCCATCAGCTTCGAGCGGGCGGGCTTCGACTATCTCAGTCGCGCGCAGCGCTGGCTCCGTACGGCCGAGGAGGTGATCGGAGGGGTCCAGAGTGCGGGCCGGCAGGTGCTCCGCGAGCAGTTGCTGCGCCATGAGCGTGCGGTGGCCAACGCCCGAGCCCTCGCCTTTCGCACGGTGGGTGGCGCCCGAGGGTTCGAGATGGACGAAGTGGCCTCCGCCTATTCGAAGTTCACTTGTGGTGAAGCCGCCCAGAACCTGGCGCGCTGGATGGGGCTGGAGCTCGGTGCGGCTGTGCGGGAGCGGGGCGACGAGAGACTCGCCGATGCGCTGCGCCGGATCCTCGCGGAGGCTCCGGAGCTGTCGGTCTCCGGCGGCGCCCGCGAGTTACAGCTCGATCTGATCGCCATGGGGCAGAACGCCGAGAAGGAATGATGGACGCCACGCCTAACGACGCTCAGCGTGTGCTGAGTCGTCTCATCCGGGATGTGGTCACCGATGTGACGGCCGCAGACCCACATGACGTCTGGAAGAAGCTCACCGCCGCCGGCTTCATCGAGTTCGGTCTACCGCTCGGCGCCGACGGACTCGGGTTCGGCCCGGCCGAGTTCTGCCTCATTTTCGAGGAACTCGGCGCGGAACTCTGCGACGCCCGGTTCGTTCGGAGTGCCCTGCTCGTGCTGGGCCTCTGGAGGAACACGGCACAAGAAGAGATGCTGTCCGAGGCGCTGGAGCATGTCAGAGCCCAGACGCTTTCGATCGACGCGGGGACGCACCTTCCCGAGATCGGCTCGTCGCCGGCGCACGGACAGCAGAGGCCTGGAGAGATGCTCCTGCGTGGAGTCTCCGATGCTCAGGGTTCCTGGACATGGGTGCTGTCCCGGTCTTCGTCCGAGGTCTCCGAGCCCCGGTTCGAGACGAGCAGGACAGCCGACGAGGTTCGGCGGGCCTTCGACCGGGATCGGTTGATGGTGGCGGCATACCTGGTCGGTGTCGCCCGCCGGGCCCTCGAACTCGCCCGGACGCGGGCGGCGAGCCGACTGCTCGGTGGTCGCCCGCTGCTGGAACGGCAGGCGGTCGCCCACGAAGTGGCCAGGGCGGCGGTGACGGTCGAAACCGCCCGGCTTGAGACGTGGGAGGCGGCATGCCGCGAGGACGTCTCGCATCTCAACTTCACGGCGTTGGCGTCGGCGCTGGACGCGGCTGTCGCGAACGCCCACGTCGCGGTTCAACTCCATGGGGCGGCCGGGACTTCCCACGTCCAGGTCACCGACGTGTACAGCATCGCGTACAGAGCGGCTGCGACCTGGGGCCCATCGTCATCCCTATGGCGCAGCGCCGCCGCCCGACGCTACGCGGGAGAAGGAGCCGGTCCGTGATCGGGCAGAGGTGGAAGGTCATCAGAGTCGGGTCCGAGCGGACGCGGATCCGGGTCTCCGGCGCGAGCGCATCGGACTCCGCGCCTTACCTGTGGCCGTCTGTCGGCGAATACCCCGTGTACGACGACTACCTCTACTACGCGATGCTCGAAGACCGGCCGCGCAACCGCCTGTTCCGAGAGGCGATCGTGCAGGAAGCCGGCCGGGCGACCGTCGTCGAGCTGGGATGCGGACCGGACCTGCTGTGGAGCCTCTTCGCGGCGGAGTCCGGAGCGACCCGCGTCTACGCGGTGGAGAGCGACCGGCAGAGCGCCGAGCTGGCTGCCGAAGTGGCGCGTGGCAGGCCGTACGACATCCGGGTGCTGGCGGGTGAGGCGACGGCCGTTTCGCTGCCGGAGCGCGCTGATCTGTGCATCGCGGAACTGGTCGGCAACATCGGTGGCGCCGAGGGGATGGCGGCCGTCGTCGCCGATGTCCGGTTCAGGCATCTCAAACCGGGTGGGCGTGTCATCCCCTCCTTTGTGAGCACCAGAGCGGCAGCGATATGCCTGACGGATCTGTTGGGCGGCCGGTTCTCGGTGCGCCCAGAGTACGTCGACTATGTCGAAAGCGTGATGCGAGCCGCCGGAGGGCTTTTCGACCTGCGGTTCTGTGTAGCGGGCCTGGACCGGAGCGCCCTTCGGACGACCGACGCCCCCGTCGAGGAGCTCCGATTCACCGAAGGCGCCTCCACTTTCCCGCGGGCGAGATTGGAGGTGATCACCGCTGGTCGGATCGACGGTCTACTGCTGTGGCTCAACCTTCAGTGCGCGCCGGGGCAGCCGTTGCTGGACAGCCTCGACACGGTGACGAACTGGTTGCCGGTGTACGTGCCCTTCGCCGCCGAGGACCTGATCGAGGTGGACGTCGGCGATGTCATCGATCTCGAGTGCGTCACCACGCCGGCGAAGGACGGGGTCCATCCGGAGTACCGGTTCACCGGTGAACTGCTCCGGACCGACGGGGCAAGGCAGCCGCTGAGCGCCGAATCACGGTATGCGGGAGGACCGTTCCGTGCGGCTTTCCTGCATAGAGCTCTGTTCGAAGCCCCGCCATCGATCGAGAGTACTGAGGAGCTCTGACATGTCGATCGTCGCGTCTACCCCCAACGATGTGCTTGACATCGCCGGATGCGGATTCGGCCCCGCGAACCTCGCGCTTGCCATCGCCCTGGAGGAAAACGGTCCTGGTGCCGGTCGCCAGATGTTCTTCGAGCGGCAGGAGAGGTTCGGATGGCACCGAGGGATGTTACTTGAAGGCGCAACCTTGCAGGTGTCCTTCCTCAAGGATCTCGTCACGATGCGTAACCCGACCAGCGGTTACAGCTTTGTGGCGTACCTGCATGCCGTCGGCCGTCTCCCGGACTTCATCAATGGCAAGACGCTGTATCCGTTGCGGATGGAGTATCACGACTACATCGAGTGGGCCGCTGAGCGGCTGTCGGCCCCCGTCACCTATGGGGCCGTGGTGGAGGCGATCCGGCCGGTGGCCGCGGACGGTTTCGTGAAGCACCTCGACCTCGTGGTCCGCACAGGCGAGGGTCTTTCCACGTATCGAGCTCGGAATGTGGTCATCGGTACCGGTCTCACGCCGCACCTGCCACCGGATGTCACCGAGTCTGAACGGATCCTGCACAGCGAGAGACTGCTTGATCGGATCCCCGGGATCAAGAGGCTCCGGCCACGCAGGATCGTTGTGGTCGGCGCGGGCCAGAGCGCCGCCGAAGTCGTCGATTACCTGCACCAGCGGTTCACGCGGACCGAGGTGTGCGCTGTCTTCTCACGGTACGGCTACAGCGCTGCCGACGACACGCCTTTCACGAACCGGATCTTCGATCCGGAGGCTGTGGACACCTTCTACGCTGCGCCTGGGGCGGCACGAGAGGCACTGCTGAACTACCACCGGAACACCAACTACTCAGTGGTGGACAGTGAGCTCGCCCAGGAGCTGTATCGACGCTTCTACCAGGAGAAAGTCCTCGGCCACAGGAGACTGCGCATCATCAACACCGCCCGCGTCGAACAGGTGGAGGAGCACGAACACGGTGTGCGGCTCACGGTGGACCACCTTCTGACGAACGTTTCCGAGGTCATGGACGCGGACGCCGTGATCTACGCCACCGGATATCGGCCGACGGATCCCACCCCCCTGCTGGCGAATCTCGCCGCGGACTGCAAGTGGGACGCGAACGGCAGGCTGCAACTGGAACGCGACTACCAAGTGTTGACATCCGACACGGTGCGGTGCGGCATCTACCTGCACGGTGGGGGGGCCGAGCATTCGCACGGCATCGGTGCCGGGCTTCTGTCCAACACCGCAACCCGAGCAGGTGAGATCGCCCAATCCCTCATCGACCGACTGGCCTGACCCGGAGATCCAATCATGTTTGTGCCAGACATCTACAAAGAAGACGAACACGCTTGGGTGCGTTCGCTCATCCAGAACTATCCGCTCGCGACGCTTCTGACCGCCGGCCCCCGGGTGCCGCAGGCGACCCATGTACCGATCATCCTCACGCCGGGGTCGCCGAGCAGCGGCGATCTGGTGGGCACCACGCTGCTCGGGCATATGAACCGGGCCAATCCTCATTGGAAGTGGCTTGAGGACGGAACGCCCGCCAAGTTGGTCTTCACAGGACCGCACGGCTACGTCAGCCCCACCGTGTACCGGACCGTGCCCGCGGCGCCCACCTGGAACTTCCTGGCTGTGCACATCGAGGGAACACTTCGCCCGGTTCCCGATACCGAGGAGACCCTGGAGATCGTACGCAGCACCGTCTCGGCCTACGAGCACGGATTCGGCACAGGCTGGGATCCGGAACCCTCACTCGGTTACTTCCGGTCCATCGTCAAGGGCGTCGGCGCCTTCGCGATCCGCATCGAGCACGTGGACGCGATGTTCAAGCTCAGCCAGGAGAAGAGTCCTGAAATCCGGGATCGGGTGATCGCCTGGTTCGACGCGGCGGAATCCGGAGTGGGTCAGGACCTGGGGAGGGCCATGCGCGAGTTCGGCATCGGCTCCGGGACGCCGGCCCCGCTCCAGACCGCTGGTTCGGAACGCCTGTCCCTGTGGGGAGGCCCGTCCGATCCTCCCTGTCTCGTGCAGTCCGTCACGGAGAGCGCCATCGAGCGGCCGGACGCGCTCGCCGTCGTGGATGAGAACCGTGAACTCACCTACGCCGCCTTGCTGGCGTGGGCCGGCGACATCGCCGCTCTTCTGGCCTCCCACGGCGTCGGCGAGGGAGACAGGGTCGCGGTCGCGGGTGGTCGTGGCACCGAGGTGGTCGCCGCGATGCTCGGTATCGTGAGCCTCGGCGCCACCTATCTCCCGCTCGACAGCGAATACCCGCAGCGTCGGCTGGAGCACATGCTGAAGGACAGCGCCCCCAAGGTCCTGCTGTACACGGGACCTGTGCCGAAGCTCGACACGACAGCGGTCCTGCTCCCCGTTCCCGAGCCCGGCACCGCGTCCGAACCAGGCGGCCTGGGGCGCTGGCGTCCCGTCCCGTGCCGAGCCGATCTGCCCGTCTACATCATCTACACATCCGGTTCGACCGGCTGGCCTAAAGGCGTCGCGATCCCCCACAGCTGCCTGGACAACATGGTGGAATGGCAACGCGACCACTCCCCGCGCCGTGACCTCAGAACCGCCCAGTTCGCGCCCTTGAACTTCGATGTGTGCTTCCAGGAAATCCTCGGCACGTTGGCGGGCGGCGGGACCTTGGCCATCGTTCCCGAGCGAATGCGCTCTGATCCCTTCGAGCTGCTCGACTGGCTGGTGGCGCATCGCGTTGAAAGGCTGTTCCTGCCCTATCTGGCATTGCACATGCTGGCGGTGGCGGCCGCGGATGAGGACTCGTTGGAGAAGCTTTCCCTCGTTGAGATCAACACTGCTGGTGAGCAGATCGTGTGCTCGCCGCCGATCCGCCGGTTCTTCGCAGGGCTCCCCTCGTGCAGGCTGAACAACCACTACGGACAGAGCGAGTCGGCCATGGTCACCGTTCATACCTTGACGGGACCGAGCTCCGGTTGGCCTTCCCAACCCCCGATCGGGGTGCCGCTGCCAGGGTGCGAGATCCTGATCGATTCGGTCGAATCCGGCGAGCCCAACGTGGGCGAGTTGCTCGTCGCCGGCCTGCCGGTGTCGCTCGGCTACCTGAACCAGCCCGAACTCAACGCGGAGCGGTACATCGACATCGCGCCGACGCCGCAGGGGCATACCCGAGCGTTCCGGACCGGTGATCTCGTCCGGTTCGATGACGGCGTCGTTCAGTTCCTGAGCCGGATCGACAATGACGTCAAGATCAGAGGCGTCCGGGTGAACCTCCTTGAAGTCGACGCGGCTCTACTCGAACAGCCCGGAGTCGCCGAAGCCATGTGCGTGGTGATCGAGCGGGGAGACGGTTCGCGGACCCTGCATGTCGCCATCACGGCCGAGGCCGGTGCCGCTCCTCCGGACATCACCGCCTTGACCGCCGCCTTGCGTGAGGTGCTTCCTGCAGTGTCGGTTCCACTGTCCATGCATGTGTTACCCGCTCTGCCGCTGGGAGCGAGCGGGAAGATCGATCGCGAGGCAGTGACCAGAAAGATCGCCGAACGTCTTGCTCAGCGGTCGAGCTCCGGGGGGCACTTTGTCTGACAGTACCTTTCCCGTTACTTTCGGACAGCAGGGACTGTGGTTCATCGAGGAGTTCGACGGCGGGACGGACGCGTACAACGATGGCGAGGCGTTCCGGCTCGCCGGTCCGCTCGATGTTCCCGCCCTCGTGGCGGCAGTGGACAGCCTCGTGACCCGGCACGAGGCTCTGCGCACCCGTTTCACCGTCGTGGACGGCACGCCGCGGCAGGTCGTGGACGAGCGATGGGCGGGACGGGTCGAGGTCGTGGAGTCGGTAGAGGTGGCCGACCGCGGGAAAGCCGCACTGTCGTTCGCCCAGGACGTGCTTGCCCGCCGCTTCGATTTGGTGAGCGGTCCGCTGTTCCGGATCGAGGTGCTGAGCTTCGATCCCTCAGACCATGTGCTGGTGATGGCGATGCACCACATCATCGGCGACGGCGGATCCATCTCTGTTCTGCTGGAAGAACTCGCCGCGTGCTATGAAGCGGCCATGCTCGGGGAGCCGGTCCGGCTCGCCGCGTTGCCGGTGCGGTACACGGACTACGCCAAGTGGCAGCGGGAGGCGCAGCAGAGCGGAGAACTCGCCCGGCAGCTGGCTTACTGGCTCGACCAGGTCGCCGAGGTACCCCACGTCGTCCCGGTACTCGGCACGAGGCGTCCGGGAGGGAGACCGGTCGGTGGAGTCGTCGGCTTCCGGCTCGACGAAACCGTGACGATCGCTCTTCAAGAGCTCTCGCGCAGTTCCGGAACCACCCTCTTCATGACCCTCCTAGCGGTCTACGAGGCGCTGCTGTCGAGGGTCACAGATGCTCCCGACCTGCTGGTCGGCGCGCCGGCGCTCGGCAGGACGCTGCCGGAGGTCGAAGGAGTGGTCGGGTTGTTCGCGAACACGCTCGCCCTGCGTGCGGACCTGCGGGACGACCCGCGCTTCCGTGATCTGCTGGCAAGGGTACGTAAGGTTGCGCTCGGTGGGTACGCCAACCAGGATCTGCCATTCGACCGTCTCGTCGAGGCCGTCAACCCCGCACGGGTGATTGGCGTGCCACCGTTGGTCCAGGCCATCTTCCAGCTCTTCAACCATCCTTTCGCCCCCGAGTTGAACATGCGTGGCGTTCGTGCGGCGCCGCTGCACGTACTGGGGCGTGCGCTTCCCTTCCCGCTCGCGCTGGATTGCTTCCGGGAAGGCGGTGGACTGCACGGGAGGCTCTACTACGACCAGGCTGTGTTCGACGAGGACTTCGCGAGCGGTTTCGCCTCCGCCTTCCGGTCCCTGGTCGACCAGGTCCTGGCGAATGTGGATTTACGCGTATCGCAGCTCAGCGTGCCGGAAAAGCTCTGCCGGAGCGGTGAGGCGGTCACGGCCGAGGGGCTGCCGAGTGGAGCGTCTTCCAGGCCCCGGCCAGGAGTGGAGGAGGTCGTCGCCGATGTGATGGCTGACGTCCTCGGTCTTGACAGGATCGGCAGGGACGACGATTTCTTCGCGTTGGGAGGGCATTCGCTGCCCGCCGTGAAGATGGTCTCCCGGGTGAAGAAGCTGTTCAAGACGGCCGTGTCCGTGCGCGCTCTGTTCGAGAATCCGACCGTCGCCGAGTTCGCGGCGCTGCTGATGAGCGAGGCGCGCCCCACGACGGTGCCCGCCGTCCGAGTCGCCGACGACGAGATCGTGCCCATGTCGTTCTCGCAGCAGCAACTGTGGTTCGTCCAAGAGCTTGACCCTGCGAACACGGCCTACCATCTCGGTGAAGCGTTCCGGCTGTCCGGTCGGCTTTCCGTCGATGCGCTCACCGAGGCGGTGGACCGGCTCGTCGCCCGGCAGGAAGCGCTGCGGACACGTTTCACCGTCCGGGACGGTGTGCCGGCGCAGGTGATAGAAGACCGCTGGCAGGGCTGCGTCGGTGTGACCGATGCCGGTCCGGTGGCCGACCGCGACGAGGCCGCCCGGTTGTTCGCTCAGGAGGTCATGGGTCGCGGGTTCGACCTGGTTCGCGGACCCCTGTTCCGTGCCGAAGTGCTGCGTTTCGACGACGTGGACCATGTGCTGGTGCTGGCGATGCATCACATCGTGGCTGACGGCTGGTCGCTGGAGCTTCTGCTCGAAGAGCTCGCCGGGCTCTACAGAGGGGACAGGCTCCCGTGGCCGTCGCTGCGTTATCGCGACTTCGCCGTCTGGCAACGCGAGGTGTTCCGCGGTGAGATCCGTGAACGGCAGCTCGCCTATTGGCTTGACCATGTGGAAGGCGCACCGCTGGTCCTGGACGCTCTCCGCCCGAAGGGGAGGACGGCGGACGGCGGTCGGGAAGGGGCCGTCGAGTTCGAACTGCCCGCCGGGATCGCCATGCGCCTGCGCAGGTTGTCCCGCGAGTCGGGTGGCACCCTGTTCATGACCCTGCTCGCGGTGTTCGAGGTGCTGGTGTCCCGTGTCACCGGCGAGCGCGACCTCCTGATCGGAGTGCCGTCATCGTGGCGCGCAGCCCCTGAGCTCGAACGCGTCGCCGGATTCTTCGTGAACATGCTGGCTCTCCGTGCCGACCTGCGGGCCAACCCGACGTTCACCGACCTCCTCACGAAGGTCCGCGAGGTGGTCCTGAGCGGTTTCACGCATCAGGATCTGCCATTCGAGGATCTCGTGGAGGCGCTCAACCCGGAGCGCGCGCTTGACGTGCCTCCCGTGGTTCAGGTGGCGTTCCAGGTGTTCGAAGCCGAGGTGGCCGCCGGCTTCGAACTCGGCGATGTGAAGGCGACACCTGTGCCGGGCATCCGTCACGGCCTCGACGCCGACCTTCCCCTCGCGATGGACCTCTACCGCGACGGCGACGGACTGCGCGGCCTGCTGACCTACAACCGGTCGGTTCTGTCCGCGGAGGAGGCCGAGCAACTGGCCACCGCGTTCCGCACGCTGATCCATGAGGTGCTGTCGGATCCTGACCGCCCGGTCGGTGAATTGCCGCTGCTGCCGGGGGCGGCGACCGCGGTCGTACTCGATCTCAGCTCCGGCCGTGGAACGGTCGGCACCGAATCATCGCTGGTCGACGAGTTCGAACGCATCGTAGCCGCGTCCCCCGACGCTGTCGCGTTGGTCGACGAAGACGGTTCCTGGACCTTCGCCGAGTTGGAGCGCGCGGTGGGAACCGTCTCCCGTGCCGTGGCAGGCAGCGGTGACTTCATCGCGGTCGCCGGTGGGCGCTCCAAGGACATCATCGCGGCCCTGTTGGGTGTGATGAGGTCCGGCGCCGCCGTGGTGCCTCTGGACCTCTCCCATCCCCTCGACTGGATACGCGGGATGGTGGAAAGCACCGGTGCGGAGGTGCTGCTCTGCGATGAGACCGGTGCACGGGCACTGAACGCGCTGGAACTGAAGCGAGTCCCCCTCGACCAGAAGACCATGGCCCCGGGCGAGGGAGAGCGGCGGCCCGTAAGACCGTCGGACCTCGCCGTCGTGATGTTCACGTCGGGGTCGACGGGCACCCCGAAGGGTGTGCTTCTGGAACACGGGGCGATGACCAACCTGCTCCATGCCCACAAGCGTGCGCATTTCGGCGGTTCGGGCCCGCGCAGGGTGGCGCTGAGCGCATCCATCGCGTTCGACGCCGCATGGGACCAGTTGCTCTGGTTGATCGCGGGGCATGAGCTCCACATCGTGGATGAGGAGACCCGGCGCGACACCGAGCGCCTCCTGCGGTTCGTCCGGGAACATCGGATCGACGTTCTTGATGTCCCCCAGGCGCAACTCGTCCAGTTGCTCGATCTCGGCCTGCTCCGCGGTGAACACCGTCCATCAACACTGATCATGGGAGGCGAGGCCGTTCGCCCGCCGCTGTGGCGGCGGCTCGCCGCCGAGCCGGCGGTCGAGGTATGGAATTTCTACGGTCCCACCGAGTGCACCATCGACGCGTTGACGTGGCGGCTCCATGACAGCGCTGGACCTTTGATCGGCAAACCGGTGGACAACACCAGCGTGCGCATCCTCGACGACGCCGGCAACCTCCTTCCGATCGGCATCGCCGGAGAGATCTTCCTCGCGGGGAAGCACGTCGCACGCGGCTACCTCAATCTGCCCTCGCTGACAGCGGATCGATTCGTCCCCGATCCCTTCAGCACGGAGCCGGGGGCCCGCATGTACCGGACCGGAGACCTGGGCCGACTGACCCAGACCGGTGCGGTGGAGTTCCTCGGGCGTTCTGACGAGCAGGTGAAGATCCGTGGTCACCGGGTGGAACCCGCTGAGATCGAGTCGGTTCTCACCACGCACCCCGACGTGGAAGAGGCCGTGGTGTCGATCCGGAGATCCGTTGCCGGGGAGGACGAACTGGTCGCTCACGTCCTCCTGAAAGAGCATTCCCGGCCGCCCCTGGCCGAACTATGTTCTTTCACCGCGTCCCGGCTGCCCGAATACATGCTCCCCCGTCTCATCCCGGTGGACAGCATGCCGCGGCTTGTCAGCGGAAAGGTCGACACCCGCGCGCTTCCCCTGGCCGACATCGTCGAGCCCGACGCCTTCGTCCCGCCTCGGACAAGCGCCGAGCAGGTGATCGCCGCCATCATGGCGGGCGTGCTCGGCCTGCCGAGAGTCGGCCGTTTCGACGACTTCTTCCGGATAGGAGGCCACTCCCTCAACGCGGGCAAGGTCGTGTCCCGGATCCGGAAGCTGTTCGGCGTGGCGGTATCCATCCGGTCCTTGTTCGAGAACCCGACGGTGGCACGGTTCGCGGCAGCCGTCAGCGATGCCGTGAGCCTGACGCCGCAGCCGATCCAGCGGACCTCAGGTGACGGCGCGTACCCGATGTCGCCGGCACAGCAACGCCTGTGGCTGGTCCACCAGCTCGACCCGGAGTCCACGGCCTACAACATGGGTGAGCTGTTCCGCCTACGTGGTCCGCTCGACCTGGCGGCTCTGACCGCGGCCGTCGAAGAACTCGTCGATCGGCACGAGATTCTTCGGAGCCGATTCGCCGTGGCCGACAGCGCACCAGTGCAGATCGTCGACGAGCGCTGGCAAGGGCAGGTCGAAGTGAGACCGGCGGCGGGACCCGTCACCCGGGCGATCGCCGACTTCACCGAGTACGCCATGTCTCAGGTCTACGACTTGGCGACCGGCCCCCTCTACCGTGTCGGAGTTCTCCGGCTCAGCGAGCACGACCACGTACTGGCCCTGATGATGCATCACATCGTCTCCGACGGCTGGTCGGTCGAGGTGATGCTGAACGAGATCTCCGACATCTACCGGGACCGGCTCGCCGGATCTCGGTCACGGCGAGAGCCTCTGCCGGTGCAGTACGGCGACTTCGCCGTATGGCAGCTCGAGCAACTGGATGACGAGGCTCTGGACCGGCAACTGGCCTACTGGGTCGAGCACGTCTCGGATGCCTCGTTCACGTTGGACACTCTCTCGCCGCACGGTAGGACGACCGAGCAGGGCGCCACAACGGTGGAGTTCTCCCTGTCGGCGGAGACGACCGCCGGACTGCGTGAGTTGTCCAGCGACGTGGGCGGCACGCTGTTCATGACCCTGCTGTCGGTGTTCGAGTGCTTGATCTCGCGCATGAGCGGAAACCGGAACTTCTTGGTCGGCGTGCCGGTAGCGGGCCGGACGGTGCCGGAGGTCGAAGGTCTCATCGGGTTCTTCGTGAACCTGCTGGCATTGCGCGCGGACCTGCGGGACGATCCGTCCTTCGAGGATCTGGTAGCCAGAGTGCGAGACGTGGTTCTCGGCGGTTTCGCGAATCAGGACCTGCCCTTCGAACGTCTCGTCAAGGCGGTGAATCCCGAGCGGACGATGGATCGGTCGCCTCTGGTGCAGGTCACCTTCCAGCTCTTCGAGGAGCCCGCCGACAGTACCTTCGCCCTCCCGGGTCTGGAAGTGACGGCACTCGATACCAGCACGGAGGATGCGCGCTTCGATCTCAGCCTTGACATGTTCTTGGACGGTGACGGCATGCGGGGCTGGTTCTCCTGCGCGAGGTCAGTGCTGCCCGCCGAGGAGGCGGACCGGCTGGCGGGATGGTTCGTGAAGTTGGTGGAGACCGTCCTGGATGATCCGTTACGTCCGGTCTCCGAACTGCCTTCGATCGCCTTGAAGGTGGGATGACCCCGGTGCTTACTCCTGCGACGCCGGCTCAGAAGAGGTTCTGGCTGCTCCACGAGATGGCCGACCATACGGGCGCTCTCACGCTCTCGCTCGCTTTCACGCTGCACGGGGAGGTGGACGTCACCCGGCTGAGTGAGGCGGTGGCCGAGGTGGTGCGCAGGCACGAGCCGCTGCGAACCGTCTTCGAGTACCGGGGCGGTTCGCTGGCGCAGCGGGTGCGTGCGGACGGCTGCGGTCTCGAATACGCGGATCTCCGCGGTGAGCAGGCGGACGACGGTCTGGTGGAAGCGTTGCTCCAGCACAATGACAGACGTGTGTTCGATCTGCAGAACGGCCTGCCGATGTCGGCCAGGCTCGTCCGGCTGGCCGATCGACGTTGGTTGTTCCTCCTGGCCGTGCACCATATAGCGGTCGACGCCTGGTCACTCGACATCCTGTTACAGGAGATCAGCGATCTCTACTCAGGTGCGGCCGGGTTCGCCCCCGGATCCGTACCGCGTCAGTACCGCGAGGTGATGGCGGAGGAGTCGGCATGGCACAGGACCCCTGAGGCCGAGACCGAGCGCGCCTACTGGCTGGACCAGCTATCCGATGCGCCCGGCGTGATGCCGCTGCCGGGAGGGGCGCGGCGCCCATCCAGACGGTCTTACCGGATCGACGAGGTCCCGCTGCCGATCACGGATGAGCTGGCCGTGGCCATGGACGCGGTGGCCGCCCGTATGCGGGCCACGAGGTTCATGGTCCTTGCGGCGGCACTGGCCGCCATGTGGCATCGCACAACCGGCAGTACCGACGTGCTGATCGGCACTCCGGCGGGGCGGCGTACCGACTGGCAGGACGAGAACGTCATCGGGCCGATGCTCAACACCGTGTTGCTGAGGTTACGGATTCCAGAGTCCGCCACCTACGGCACGCTCATCGAGGACGCCCGGGAAGTCACTCTCGCGGCGCTCGAGCGCGACCGCCTGCCGTTCGACGCGTTGGTCTCCGCCGTCAACCCTCCTCGGGACAGCTCCCATACCCCGCTGTGCCAGGTGATGCTCCTGACCCAGACCCGAGCCGGAAGCGTGTTCCGCCTGGAAGGCGTCGACGTGCGACCGATCGCTCGGCCCGCGCAGAGGACTTCGGATCTCGACCTCGCTTTCGTGGTCGGTCCGGAACCCGGCAGTAGTTCGGGAACGCTCGAGTACGCCACGGATCTGTACTCGGAGGAGGAGGCCTCTCGGCTCGCGAGTTCCTTCACGGAGACTCTCGCCGCGGTGCTGGCAGATCTGGATGAACCTCTGGGAGGCCGCCTCGCAGGCGCTGAGGACCGTGGCCGGCTTCTGGCCGCGGGGACGGGACGCCGGGCCGAGATCTCGGCCGGCAGGGTGGCGGACCTGTTCGAACGCCAGGTACAGGCGGACCCCGGTGCCCCCGCGGTCGCCGATGATCGGGTCACCCTGTCGTACGGCTCGCTCAACGCACGAGCCAACAGGCTCGCTCATCACCTCATCGAGCGCGGTGTCGGGCCGGAGGACGTGGTCGCCGTAGCCCTGCCCGGCGGGGTCGACCTGCCCATCGCACTGCTCGCCGTGCTCAAAGCCGGTGCCACGTATCTTCCGCTTGACCTGAAGTACCCCGAAAGCCGGCTCGCTGCGATCATCGAGGACGCGTCTCCCGCGCTCACACTGACCATCGTGTCCACAGCCTCCCGCCTGCCGGAAGGCATGCCGCTCGTGTGTCTGGACGATGCGCGGACAGCACGTCTCATCCGGGAGAGCCCTGTCGACGACCCGGATGACCGGGATCGCCTGGCACCGGTCACGCCCGACACGGCCGCCTATACGATCTACACCTCCGGCTCCACGGGGACGCCGAAGGGCGTCGTCATGCCTGTACGCGGACTGGTGAACCTGCTCACCTGGCATCGGCGCGCCATGCCGGGCGGAGCGGGGAGGAGGACCGGGCAGCTGACCGCGGTCGGATTCGATTTCTCCGTACAGGAGATCCTCGCCCCGCTGGTGACAGGTGGAACCCTGGTCATTCCAGACGACCAGGTGAAGGCCGACATCGACGCGCTGGTGCGGTGGGTCGATCAGCACCGGGTGAACGAGGTCTACGGAGCCACCTCGTTCATCGACGCGGTGATCGAGTCGGCCACGTCGCAGGGGCTCGCACTGGACACCGTCACCACCGTCCTCCAGGGCGGGGAGGCATTCATCCCCGGAAACCGGATCAAGGATTTCTTCCGGGACGGTGTGAACCGCCGGGCCTACAACGTCTACGGTCCGGCGGAGACGCACGCCGCCACTGTCGCCGCGCTTGCGGGTGAGGTGGATCAATGGCCGGTGAGCGCGCCTCTCGGCGAGGTCCTCGACAACCTGCGGGTGTACGTCCTCGACGATGAACTGCAGATGGTGGCAGCGGGTGTGGTGGGCGAACTGTTCATCGCCGGTGCCGGGGTGGCGCGGGGTTACCTGCGACGCCCGGGAGCGACGGCGGAGCGTTTCCTGCCAGACCCGTTCGGCGCGCCGGGCGGCCGCATGTACAGGACGGGAGACCTGGTGCGGTGGCGGCCGGGCGACGAGTTGGAGTTCGTCGGCAGGGCCGACGACCAGGTGAAGATCCGCGGGTTCCGGGTGGAACCCGGCGAGGTGGAGGCGACCCTCGCTCAATCTCACCTGGTGCGGCAGGCGGTGGTGGTCACCGGGGAGGACCCGGGTGGGGGACGGCGGCTGATCGCGTACGTCGTGCCCATGAGCGGTGCCGGGATCGACCCGCGGGAGATGCGCGAGTTCGCGGCACGACGGTTGCCGGACTACATGGTGCCCTCCGCGTTCGTCGTGTTGCCGGCCTTGCCGCTCACCGTGAACGGGAAGGTGGATCGCCGCGCGTTGCCGGCATCCGCCTCCCCGGGGACGGCGACGAGGCCCCCGCGAGATGTCTGGGAGGAACTCCTTTGCGGGCTGTTCGCCGAGGCACTGGGCTTGCCCGCGGTCGGTGTCGATGACAGCTTCATCGAGCTGGGAGGCCACTCGCTGCTGGCGACCCGGTTGATCAGCCGGATACGGATGATCCTCGGAAGCGAGATCAGTGTGCGCACCCTTTTCGACGCTCCTACGGTCGCTCGTCTGGCACCGCGGCTCGCTGCCGCCACAACGACCGACCGCGTGCTCGGGCCACTGCTGACTCTGCGCGCGCAGGGTACACGCCGCCCGCTGTTCGTCATCCATCCCGAGACCGGGTTCGCCTGGGGCTACGCGGGACTGGCCGGCTCGCTGGATCGCTCGGTCCCCATGCACGGCGTGCAGGCCCGGGGGCTGCGCAGAGGGGAGTCCCCGGTCAAGGACATGGCAGAGATGGCGGAGGAGTACGCGGACCTGATCCGGAAGACGCAACCACAGGGCCCGTACCGGCTGCTGGGAACGGCGTTCGGCGGCTTCGCCGCGCATGCGGTCGCCGTCGAGCTCGTGCGTCGTGGATGTCGGGTGTCGCTGCTCGCCGTGGCGGCCGCCTACCCTGGCGACCGCCTCTGTCCAGCCGGCCCGGAGATCGGTTCCGCCGTGGCCGACCTCGGCGGATTCGATCGCGTGACTGCGGCATCGGCCTCAGAAGTGCGCCGGAACAATCTTCGCATCCTCCTCGATCATGTCCCCGGACGGTTCGACGGAGACATCGTGGTGCTCAGGTCGGCGGATGACGGTACCGGTGAGCAGGCGGCCGAGCGATGGCGGCCGTACGTGAGCGGCGCCATACATGATCACTACATTGACGCGCGTCGTGAGGAGATCATGCGCCCGCGCCCGCTGAGTGACACCGGAGCCATCCTCAATGATCTGCTGCGCGACCCGCAGGGCTGACAGGCCACCTTCCAGATTCTCCGCAAGACACCGGAACGGAGAGATACGAGCGATGTCGGGAACAGTGATCCTCGGTCAGGAGCACCTTGAGGAAATCATCCGCGTCTTCGGACGGGACCATGTGATGGATCTGCTCATGGGGCGTTTGACGGAGGCTCTCGCGAATACGCGCGCGAAGACCGGTCAGACGCCGCCGCGTTCAGGATTCGTCCGTTGTCCGCAAGACAGCGGAGTCCTGGAATGGATGCCGCACCGTGAGCCGGGCAGGGCGGTGACCATCAAGACGGTCGCCTACACCCCTACCAATCCGACGTCATCGAACCTGCCCACCATTCTGGGGGCGGTGAGCCGGTTCGACGACCTCACCGGCCGCCTGGTGGCGGTGTGCGACGGTGTTCTGCTCACGGCATTACGTACGGGGGCGGCCTCCGCCATAGCCAGCCGCCTGCTGGCCCATCCCGACAGCGCCGTCCTGGGGATGGTGGGGGCCGGTGCGCAGGCGGTCACCCAGGTTCACGCGCTCAGTCGGGTGTTGCCACTGCGGCAGGTCCTCGTACATGACGTCGATCGACGTCGCGCGGCAGACCTGGCCCACCGTGTTGCTTTCACCGGGGTGGAGGTGCGGGTCGCCGAGACGGCGGAGATCGAGGCCTCCGCCGACGTGATCTGTACCGTGACATCGGTCGCGATCGGTGCCGGCCCGGTTCTGGGCGGGAACGGCCTCAAACCGCACGCGCACGTCAACGCGGTCGGCTCGGACCTTCCAGGCAAGACGGAACTGCCGCTCGCCCTCCTGCGGACCGCAGCGGTGTTTCCCGACCATACGGCACAGGCTCTCCGCGAAGGTGAGTGTCAGCAGTTGGAGGAGCACGGGATCGGGCCGGAATTGGCGGACCTGTGCGCCGAACCGGAGCTCGCCAGGCAGTACGCCGGTCGGCTCACCGTGTTCGACTCCACGGGGTTCGCTCTGGAAGATCATGTGGCGCTGGACGTCCTCCTGGAGCTGGCGGCCGACTGCGGCGTGGGCTGGCAGGTCCAAATCGAGCACCTCCCAGGTAACGCGGTCGACCCCTATGCGTTCTCGATGGCGGCCGAGGCCAGAGCGGAGAAGTCGTCCAGACCGACTCCGGCCGGCTCGCCGACGTCCGGACGGATGACAGTGGGAACGGCGGGAGGCCGGGGATGACGTCCTCGGCCGGCCGCGAAAATCAATGCCGAGCCGGACATCACCGGCCTTCAAGAAACAAGAACACAGCGGAGGCCGCCACCGGGCGCTGAGGGCGCGGCGTGAACACTGTGAGGAGGAGAGCAGCAATGTCATCCCGCATGGAAGACCGTCCCGGCGAAGCCGTATTGGTCGATCACTGGCTCCACCTGTACGAATGGCTCTATGGTGAGTTCGAGCGGGGCGGTGGGCTCGGCGCCGACTTCGTCGGCTGGCACAGCAGTTACGACGGTATGCCCATTCCTCCGGAAGAGATGGTGGACTGGCGTGATGCGACCGTCGAACGTATCCGGTCGCTGCGCCCGAGGAATCTGCTGGAAATCGGAGTCGGGACGGGTCTGCTCCTGACCCGACTGGCCGGAGGGACCGAGCGTTATGTCGGGACCGACTTCTCCGAAGCGGCCCTGACCCGGCTGGCCGAACAGCTTGCGCAGGCCCCCGGGCTGAGCAAGACGGTTTCGCTGAGGAGGCAACACGCGGACGATTTCCGCGGCCTGGAGCGTCACGCCTTCGACACGATCGTGCTCAATTCGGTGGTGCAGTACTTTCCGAGCGGCGATTACCTGTGGCGGGTGGTGCAGGGCTGTGTCGAGCTATTGGCTCCCGGCGGTGCGGTGTTCGTCGGTGACGTGCGCAATCTGCGCCTGCATCGGGAGTTCCGCGCCGCCGTTCTGGCCGACCAGATCGAGGGGTGCGCCGATCCCCGCGCCGCTCAGCGGCTCGTGGACCAGAGCGTCGCCAGCGAACAGGAACTCCTGGTCGACCCTGACTTCTTCCTCGGCGTACGTGACGCGCTGCCCGGGGTCGCAGCGGTTGACGTTCGAGTCAAGCGGGCCAGGTACCGAAACGAGATGAGCGCGCATCGGTACGATGTCGTGATCTTCAAGGGGCCGTCGGACGCCGGACCCCGACCGGAGGAAGTCACCTGCCTCGCCTGGGAGGATCTGAACGGCATCACCGACGTTGCCCGAGTTCTATCCGGTTCGATCTCGACCGGTGTGCGGATCAGCGGGGTGCCCAATGCCCGGGTCTGGCACGAGAGCGCCGCCCTTCGCAAACTCGACGAGCTCTGCCCGGTCGGCGATGTCGTGCGCCTGCTGCGCACCGACCGGCCGGCGGCACCCGCGCCAGATCCTGAGGAGTTCTGCGAGTTGGGGGACCGACTGGGTTTCGACACTGTGGTGACGTGGTCGGCGACTGGCGCGCCGGACACCGTTGATGTCCTCTACAGAAGAGAAACGGCCGCGGCGGCGCCCCGATCCGCCCGGCCCCGTTCATGCCAGAGGGCGTTTACCAACACTCCGCTCAAGATGGTCTGAGCACCCCGGCTGCGGTGTGAAGACATCAGTCGGCGAGAGTAAGGCGAGCCGTGTCCGCACCTGGGTCTCCATGAGCCGTGCCCCGGTGGCGCGGGTGCGCGTGCGTCCGGCGGAAAGCCCACTCACCTCGATCCCCTAAGGGTTGGGGTATTTATCCGCCCGGCCGGAACGCTCGACCCTCCGAATTCGACCGAGACGCCTTCGGCCCGGTTTGATCAATAGCATCCGGTAGAGGTAATTTGGAAAGCGAAAATGGAGCGCCTGCGCCTCCGTCGGCCCGGCCGCCGGCGGTTCGTTGATGCGGTCGACCGAATCCTCGTCGACTGATTCGCCGTTGCCTGTCCCGGAATTTTCCAGAAAACCGCAGCACGAACCGAAGGATGTAAAACAAGAAAATGGAAGATGAAGCGGAACGGCAGCGAGCCGAGGCTACGTATGGATCGGTTCTGCGCCTTCCCGGCGCTCTCCGTGCGTTTACGGCGGCGGTCGTCGGCCGCCTCTCCTACGCCATGATCCCTCTTGCCCTCCTCTTCGGCGTGGAGGAGGCCACCGACTCGTTCGCGGCGGCCGGAACGACCCTGGGAGCCTTCTCCATCGCGAGCCTCACCGCTCCGGTCAAGTCTCGGTTCGTCGACCGCTACGGGCAGCGCAAGGTGTTGATCCCCTTGGCCTGTGCCTACGGCGTAGTCGTCTGCCTGCTGGCCTTGGCGGTCTCCCAGAAGACGGTTTCAGCCGTTGTCTATGTCGTACTGGGCGCGTTGGTGGGAATCTGTGCGCCGCCTCTGGGACCGGCGACCCGTGCGGTCTGGGCCGCCCTCACCCCGACTCTGGACGCCCGCCAGCGCGCGTACAGTCTTGACACCGTCGCGGAGGAAGTCCTGTTCGCCATCGGGCCGGTCGTCACCGGAGCTTTGATCGCCTCTGTCGGAGCGGCGGTCTCGATGGTCGTGACGGGCGTGCTCCTGCTCGTCGGCACGGTGGGGCTGGCGACTTCCCCCGCCGCTCAGGCCCTCGGCGCGGAGCGGGACGTCCGGCGCGCGACCTGGCTTGGTCCATTCACCTCCGGCGGCTTCGTTCTCGTGGTCGTCATCGTCCTGGGGCTCGGCGCGGGACTGGGGCCGATCGAGGTGGTCGTCGTCGCCAGGGCCGACGCCGCGGGAAACCCCGCCGCCGCAGGCGTTCTCCTGGCGGTGCTGGCCGTGGGGAGTGGGCTGGGAGGACTGCTGTGGGGGCACATCCGTCACACACGACGGCTGTCCACCCAGCTGGCGGGCTTGCTGGCGGTCGTGGCCGGTGCGACGGCGGTCACGGGCCTCGTCTCCGGTCTCATCCCGCTTGGCGTATGTCTGGCTTTAACGGGAGTGACGATCGCACCTGCGCTGATCGTGACCTATCTGGCGGTGGACACCATCGTTTCCGATGCCAATCGCACCGAGGCCACCACGTGGGTGAACACCGCCAACAACGTCGGCGTGGCCATTAGCGCGGCGGCCGCAGGCGTCATCGTCGAGGTGGCGTCTCCCGGATGGGCCCTGCTGGCGGGCGCCGCCCTCCTTGCCGCGCTACTCATCGTTCTCCTCGGGTTCAGGCGGGTTCTGGACAGTGAAGCGGTTGCCGTCGACTGAGACTCCCTTGCCCTCAAGCGCGGGACCGCGGCCTGTCCGATCCCACGGATCAAAATGCGGAACGGAGGTGACGGGATGGGGTGGCCGGACATTTTCGTGCCCATGACGGCTCCACGAGAGATTTCGGTGGATCTGGTGGTCGTTCCCTGTGCCGGCGGCGGACCCAGTGAATTCCGCGGCTGGCGGACGAGCCTTCCGGCCGATTGGAGGTTGACCTCGGTGTGCCTGCCCGGACGTGGCCCGCGGTTCGGCGAACCCTTCGAGGTGGATCTATCGGCGACCGCGGACAGGATCTCCGAGGCCGTCACGGAAGTGCTACGCCCTGATGGTCGCGTCCTGCTCCTGGGACACAGCATGGGCGCCATCCTGGCGTTCGAGGCGGCCGTACGCCTCAATCCGCTGGGACTCGCGGTCTGCGGCTCACCGCCCCCGGAGAGATTGCAGAGCTACCCCCCGGATGACGTCGACTGGGACGAGGAGATCCGATCCCTCGTCACCGATGAAGACATCCCAGAGCAACTGATGACCGAACTCGTCCGGCTCTCCACATCGGTCATATCCGCGGATCTGGCCATGCTCGATGCTTACCGATGGAGCGGAGGCCGGACCTCATGTGACATCTGGGCCTTTTATGGCGAAGAGGATTACCTGCAGCCTGAACCTTGGGCAGGTCAGACCGACGGGATGACCGATGTGACGGTTGTCCCCGGCGGCCACTATTTCGTCAGGGACGTCCCCGGGCGAATCATGGGTGAACTCAAGGCGCGCCTCGCGGCCGGCGGCGCCTGACCACCGCCGCCAGGAAAAATCAGTAGGTGATGAGAGTTGAGGACGGACACATGCCTGAAGTAACGGAGTTCGGCGTGGCCCGGAGAGCGGGCTCATACTTCGCGGAAGCCGTGAGACGT
This sequence comes from Streptosporangium sandarakinum, assembly GCF_050942225.1. Taxonomy (NCBI): domain Bacteria; kingdom Bacillati; phylum Actinomycetota; class Actinomycetes; order Streptosporangiales; family Streptosporangiaceae; genus Streptosporangium; species Streptosporangium sandarakinum. The sequence goes on along the minus strand of NZ_CP192034.1, from coordinate 1,880,677 downwards.
CTGGCCCCGGCCGACATGGCGGGCGATTTCTTACGCAAAGACAGTGGCGTCCTACCGCCGGAGCTCTCCCGATGGCTGAAGGAGATGATTGACATTCCTGATCCCGATCACGGATTCCTCGTGATACGCGGGCTCTTCGATGAGTTCGCCGATCCGGGGCCGACGCCATTGCACTGGTCGCAGAATAATGAGCGGCGGACCGCCGAGCATGACATCGGGCTCATAACGGTGGCGGCGACATTGGGATCCGTGTTCGGGTGGACGAATCAACAGGACGGGAGGATCGTGCACGACATCCTGCCCAGTCCCGGACATGAGAACATGCAGGTGGGAGCCAGCAGCGCCGTTCCGCTCGCGTGGCATACGGAGGACGGCTTCCATCCGGAACGGGCCGATCTCCTGCTCTTGCTGTGTCTGAGAAATCCAGATGGAGTGGGTACGAGGCTGGCCAACATCCGACATGCAGATATCGGTGATGCCGACCTCGTCCTGCTTGAAGAACCCTTGCTGGTGATCGAACCGGATGACAGCTATGGGGATGCCACCGATCGATCCGCGCCGCCCGTCGGCATGGCCACGGTCTGGGCACGAAACGATGGGCCATGCGTCCGGTACGACCCGTCGTACACGCGCATGCTGACGGATGACGGGTGCTTTCTCGAAGCGTACGGAAAGCTAGGCGCGGCATTTGAGGAATGCGGACGTACAGTATCGCTGGACCCCGGCGACCTGCTGATCGTGGACAACGACACGGTTGTCCACGGGCGGGTGGCTTTCCGCCCTCGATACGACGGTACCGATCGGTGGCTCAAACGCGTTCTGGTCCGGACCTCACGTCCCCGGCCGGCGCGTGAATCACTCGAACATGGCTACATGCAGGTTCGCGTACCACTGGGTGAACAGGGTCGGTAGCATTCCCGCATTTTGCGACGTTCAGGATCGCCCTGCGCCAAGGGGAAAGCGTGTCGCTCCCGGCGGCCGGGTCGAGGCCCCTTCGCCTTCGTGGCGCGCCGCCGTCTCACCTCCTCGGCCGGCAGGATCCACCGGACGTGAGACCGATGGACACCGACGCCCGTCCCGGACGGCATCGGTTCGCGTGTCCATGGCCCGGGAGGAGCGCAGCACTGACTTGATGCCAGGTGCCCCTTTTGCTGCCATATGACATGCGCGCGGGACGTGATTTAACCCCCCCTTGGCCCACAGTACGACGATCACGGGAGGCCACGGCGTTATAACGGTTGCGATACGAGATCGCAGATCACGACCGGAGGCGCGATGAGCCGGCGGCCGACCAGAGGGGGGCAGGGCTCCATGACCTTCGACCCCGAGGGCCTGACCCGCACCCAGCGGGAGGGCGACGCCTGCGTGGTCTGCCACAAGAAGTGGCCGCGCCCGCGCATCAGGATCGGGCGACTGCCCGACGAGGCGGCCCTGTTCGCCTGCCCGGAGTGCGCCGACGCGCTGCTGCAGGACCCGAGAGAGAACGTCCGCCCGCTGCCCCGCCGCGCGGCCTTCTTCTAGAGCCCCCGTGTTTCCGGGCCCCCTCCCGCCTCCCTCCGTACCCGTGGGCGGCCGCGCCGCGACCGGAGTGCCCGCCGTACCGGGTTCGTGTCCGAAGAGGACCGCGGAAGGGTCGCGAGAAGGGCCGTGAAAAGGGCCGTGCCCTCCCCCGCCGGAGTGGGGAAGGGCACGGAGAGACGGTCCTGCGCCGGTGTCACCGGGCGGTGGCGCCTACTTGGTGAAGCCGATCTTCGTCCAGTCCTTGTCGGCGTAGCCGAACGAACCGTAGTTCGCCAGGTTCTTCTTGGCGGCGTGGATGTCGGGGCGCTGGTACATCGGGAGGGTGTGCACCTCGTCCCAGATCAGCTTGTCGGCCTGGTTGCCCAGCTCCATGGCCTTGGCCGGGTCCATCTCGCCGCCCGCCTGCTCGATGACCTTGTCGAGCTCGGGGGTGCCGATGCGCGGGAAGTTGCTGCCGTAGTTGTCAGGGCCGGTCGGCGTCTTGTAGATCTGCGACAGGCCGTTCAGCGGGAACGGCGTGCCCAGCCACGAGAACGGCGTGATGTCGAAGTTGCCGGGGATGATGAAGTCGTCGAAGAACTTGTCACCCGGCACCGGCTCGACGGTGACCTTGACGCCGACCTCCTTCAGCATCGCCTGGGTGAGCTCACCCTCCTGCTTGGACAGCGCCAGGTCGGCCGGGACGATGAAGCGGAGGTTGAGCTCCTTGCCGTCCTTCTTGCGGTACTCGCCCTCCTGCTTCCAGCCGGCGGCGTCCAGCAGCTGCTTGGCCTTCTCCGGGTTGTACTTGCCGAGGTCCCCGGAGTTGTCCACATAACCCTTCTGGGTGTTCATGTAGACGTGGTTGTTGAGGAGCTGGATCGGCCAGTCCATGTCCTTGAGGTCGGACTGGGCGATGGCCTCGCGGTTGATGCCCAGCACGATGGCCTGGCGGACCGACTTGTCCTTCAGCTGCTCCGAGGAGCCGTTGATGGTGAAGTGGCGCCAGTTCGGGGCCGCCGCCTTGCGGATGTCGACGTTCGGCACCTCCTTGGCCCGCTTGAGGTCCGCGGCGTTCGCCGGGATCTCCACCGCGTCGATCTCGCCGTTGGCGAAGGCGCCGATCATGGCGGTCGCGTCGATGGCCCGGAAGATGACCTTGTCGAGCTTGGGCTTCTGGCCCCACCACTTGTCGTCACGGACGAGGGTGGCGGTCTTGGCGGTCTGGTCCATGGACTCGACCTTGAACGGGCCGGCGGTGACCGGGATCTTGTCGATCCAGCCCTTGTTGAAGTGCTCGGGCGTGTCGTTCGTCGAGGCCGGGTAGAGCGGCGAGAACATGCCCTTCCAGTCGGGGAAGTTCTTGGCGAAGGTGACCACCACCTCCTTGTCGGAGGCGCCCTTCTCCACCGACTCGACGCGCTCGTAACCCTCGGTCGAGGAGACCTGGTACTTCTTGTTCTCGCCGTTCAGCGCCTTCCACTGGGCGGCGAAGTCCTTGTAGGTGATCGGCGTGCCGTCCGACCAGGTCGCCTTCTCGTTGATCTTGTAGGTGACGACCTGCTTGCCGCTACCGAGGTCCATCTTCCACTCGGTGACGTAGTTCGGGTTGTTGGTGACCTCGGCCTTGTCGTCGGCGATGCCGATCAGCGGCATCAGCGGCTCGATCACGTCGTCGGTGCTGGCGTTGGTGCCGTTCACCTGGTTGTAGTTCCACTGCTCCTGCCACTGGCTGAGGCCGAGCTTCACCACGCCGCCGTCGGCGACCTGCTCGTAGGAGACCGGGTTGATCGTGCTGCCGGGCAGCGCGGCGGCCTGCTCCTGAGCGGCCTGGCTCGACTCGGCCTTCGGCTTGTCGCCGCTGCCGCCGCCGCAGGCGGTGAGGGCCATGGCCAGGAGCGCGGCTCCGGCTGCGGCCTTGTAACCAACCTTCACGTGTTCCTCCATCGGGGATTCTTCAGGAGACCGCGGTCTCGGGTACCTCGGTCACCTCGGGGTAGTGGCAGGCGGCGCCGTGATCGGCGGCGGGCGCGAGCCGGGTGACAATGGGCTCTTCGGTGTCGCACCGCCGCGCGTCCTCGGCGCTGAGCCGGGCGCGCTTGGGGCAGCGGGTGCGGAACCGGCAGGCCGACGGCGGCGATGCCGGGCTGGGCAGGTCGCCCTCCAGCAGGATCCGCTCGCGCGAGCGCTCCAGGTTCGGGTCGGGCAGCGGGATGGCCGACAGCAGCGCCCGCGTGTAGGGATGGGCGGGCCTGGCGTAGACCTCCTCGACCGCTCCGATCTCGGCGATCTTGCCGAGGTACATCACGGCCACCCGGTCGGCGATGTGCCGGACCACCGACAGGTCGTGGGCGACGAAGAGGTAGGACAGGCCGAGCTTGACCTTCAGGTCCTCCAGCAGGTTGATCACACCCGCCTGGATGGACACGTCCAGTGCCGACACCGGCTCGTCCAGCACGATCAGCTTCGGCTCCAGCGCCAGGGCGCGGGCGATGCCGATGCGCTGGCGCTGGCCGCCGGAGAAGTTCTGCGGGTAGCGCTCGGCGTGGGACGGCTCCAGGCCGACCAGGGTGAGCAGCTCGGCGACCCGGGCCGGCACGTCCTTGCGGCCGTGCGCGCGCAGCGGCTCGGCGAGGATGTCACCGACCGGCATCCTGGGGTCGAGCGCGGCCATCGGGTCCTGGAAGACGATCTGCAGGTCCCGGCGGAGCGCGGTGCGCTCGCCCCGGCCCAGCTTGGCGCTGTCCTTGCCCAGCACGACGACCGTGCCGTCCTGGGGCGCCTCCAGCTGCATGATCTGCTGCAGGGTGGTGGTCTTGCCGCAGCCCGACTCGCCGACCAGGCCCAGCGTCTCGCCCTCGGCGATGTCGAAGCTGATGCCGTCCACCGCGTGCACGGTGCCGACCCGGCGCTTGAACACCGCGCCCTTCATGAGCGGGTAGTGCCGGATCAGATCCTCGACCTTGAGCACGGTCTCCCGCTCGGCACGCGGCCGGGAGGCCTCCGTCTCGGCGGGAGGTTCGGGAACCGGGTAGATCGTGGCGCCGTCGAGGTTCTTCAGCTCGATCTCGTGCGCGCGGATGCAGGCCGCCCGGCGGCTGCCGGGGCCCACCGGCTCCAGCTCGGGCTCGCCGTCGTCGCAGGCGTCCACCTTCATCGGGCAGCGCGGCGCGAACGGGCAGCCCGGCGGCAGCGCGGCCGGCGAGGGCGGGTTGCCCTCGATCGGGATCAGCCGCGCCGACGGGCGGTCCATCCGCGGGATCGAGGCGAGCAGCCCCATCGTGTACGGCATGCGCGGGCGGTAGTAGATCTCGTCCACGCCGCCCAGCTCGACCGGCCGGCCGGCGTACATGACCAGCACCCGGTCGGCCAGGCCCGCGACGACCCCCAGGTCATGGGTGATCATCACGATGCCCGCGCCGGTCTCCCGCTGCGCGGTCTTGAGCACCTCCAGCACCTGGGCCTGGATGGTGACGTCGAGCGCGGTGGTCGGCTCGTCGCAGATCAGCACGTCGGGGTCGTTGGCGATGGCCATGGCGATCATCGCGCGCTGGCGCATGCCGCCGGAGAACTCGTGCGGGAACGCCTTGGCCCGGACGTCCGGGTGCGGGATGCCGACCAGGTCCAGCAGCTCGACGGCCCGCTTGGCGGCCTTGTCCTTGCCGACCTTCTGGTGGATCCGCACCGCCTCGGCGATCTGGGCGCCGATGGTGTAGACGGGGGTGAAGGCTGACAGCGGGTCCTGGAAGATCATGCCGATGGACTTGCCACGGAGCCGGGTGAGCTCCTCCTCCGGCATGCCGATCAGCTCCTGGCCGTGGAGCTTGACCGAGCCGCTGATCTCGGCGCCCTCGGGCAGCAGGCCCATCACGGCCAGCGAGGTCACCGACTTTCCGGAACCCGACTCGCCGACGATGCCGAGCACTTCGCCCCGGGCGAGCTGGTAGCTCACGCCCCGGACGGCCTTGATACCGCCGCGGAAGGTGACGTTGAGGTCGTTCACCTCGAGAATCGTCATGAGTTGCTCCCCGGGTCGAGCGCGTCGCGCAGGCCGTCGCCGATGAGGTTGACGCTGAGCACCAGCAGCACGAGCAGGCCGGACGGGAAGAGGAAGAGCCAGGAGTAACCCGGGACCTTGTCACTTCCCGCCGCGATCAGCGTGCCGAGCGAGACGTCGGGCGGCTGGACGCCGAACCCGAAGAACGACAGCCCGGCCTCGCCGATGATCGCGGCGCTCACGTTCAGCGTGGCGTCGATGATCAGCAGGGAGGAGAGGTTCGGCACGACGTGCCGGATGATGATCTTCCAGCCGGGGATGCCCATGTAGCGGGCGGCCAGGATGTACTCCCGCTCCCGCAGGGAGAGCGTCATGCTCCGCACCACCCGGGAGGTGATCATCCAGGAGAACGCGGCCAGCAGGAGCACGAACCAGAGCCAGGAGCCGCCCCTGAGGTTCGGCGAGACGATCGCGATGATCAGGAAGCTGGGCAGCACGAGCAGCAGGTCCGCGCCCCACATCAGCGCCTTGTCCAGCCAGCCGCCGAAGTAGCCGGCCGAGGCGCCGACGAGCGCGGCGAGACCGGTGGAGATGAGGGCGACGAGGAAGCCGATGACGATCGACTTCTGCATGCCGTGCAGGGTCACCGCGTAGACGTCCTGGCCGATCTGGGTGGTGCCCCACCAGTGCTTCTCCGAGGGCGGCTCCATGAACGCCGTGAAGTCCTTATCCAGCCAGTCGTGCGGGCCGAAGTACGGGCCGACGTAGGCCAGGAGCAGGAGCACCAGCAACGCGATCAGGCCGTAGCGGGTCTGCCGGTTGCGCAGCATGCGGGCGAAAACGACCTTGGAACGCATCTCAGCTCACCCGCACCCGGGGGTCGAGGGCCGCCACGATGAAGTCCGACAGCAGTCCCGCGAAGAGCACGCACACGGCGGCGAACAGGTTCACCGCGGCGACCGCGTTGGTGTCGTTCTGCTGGATCGAGTCCACCAGCCAGGCGCCCATGCCGTTCCAGCCGAAGATCTTCTCGGTGAAGATCGCGCCGGTCAGCAGCGTGCCGAAGGTGAAGGCGAAGTAGGTCGCGGCCGGCACCAGCGCGGTCCGCAGCGCGTGCTTGAGCAGCGCCGCCTTGCGGCTGAGGCCCTTGGCCCGGGCGGTGCGGACGAAGTCCTGGCCCAGCACGTCCAGCATCATGTTGCGCTGGATGCGGCTGTAGAAGGCGATCTGCCCGAGGCACAGGGAGATGGTCGGCAGGATCAGGTGGTTGAGCCGGCTGAGCGTCTGGTCCCAGCCGCTCAGCCCCGGGGTGTACTCGCCGGTGTACTCCAGCTTGGTGCCCAGCAGCTCGTTCATCCCGACCGCTCCGATGGTGAGCATCTTCGCCATCACGAAGACCGGGACCGCCATGATGACGAAGGCCGCCACACCGATGACCCGGTCGCTGACCCGGTACTGTCTGATCGCTGCGAAGGCCCCGACGGCCACGCCTATCCCCGAGCCGAGGACCGTGCCGATGAGCAGCAGCCGCAGGCTGACGCCGATCCGGCGGCCCATCTCGTCGTTGACCGACTTGCCCTGCCAGGTCTTGCCGAGATCGCCGGTGACGACGCCGGAGACCCAGGTGACATAGCGCTCGAAGACGGGCTTCTTGTCGTTGAGGTTGTAGTCGTCCAGCGTCGAGTCGATGACGGCTTCCGCCACCGGTGGCTGACGGCCTTCGTACTTCGCCCTGGGGTTGAGACTGGTCGCGGCGAGGAAGTACGCCATGCTCGCGGCGATCGCCACCAGCAGGACGTTGCTGACCAGCCGCTTCAGCAGGTAGGCGCCCATCGTCCTCCCCTCATATATCGCCCGGGAACGCGAGGGACGGCGGCGGTTCACCGCGCGGTGGACAGCACCTGATCCCACTTAGCGCATGGTTGATCCCGCTATGTCTCTTTTAATGCGGGATGAGCGAAACCATACCTGGGGGTCGTGATTAGAACCGACGGTGGGGGGTAACGATCCGGATTCGAGATGTCCAGATCTTGTGACACATAGTCGTCATCGCAGGTCAGAGCCTCGCCGTCACCGTCTCCGAGCGCCGTCCGGCCCCGGGCACGCCGAAGAGGCGGCCCCGGAGACCGGGACCGCCTCGGTGCGCGGAAGCCGTACGGCGGGACCATCGCGGCCCGCACCAGCCGTACGGCGGAGCCGCCTCCGCCCGCGCGAGCCGTACGGCGGGACCGCCGGATGGCTCAGGCGGGCTGGAGCGCCGCCGCGAGCTGGTCGCGCATGCCCCACGGGGAGCCGTAGTCTCCCAGCAGGTCCAGGAACGGCACCGCGTCGAACGCCTCGGGGCCCAGCACCCCGGAGCCGGTCCAGACGCCGGTGGCCAGCAGCTCCAGCGCGACCACCGGGTGCAGGGCGGTCTGCCAGACCACGGCCTGGCAGCCGTACTCCCGCATCGACCACTCGTTGTCGACCACGTGGTACAGGTAGACTTCGCGCGGCTCGCCGTCCTTGCCGACACCCTTGACCCACGTGCCCGCGCAGGTCTTGCCGCGCATCCGGTCGCCGAGGGTGGCCGGGTCGGGGAGGCTGGCGGCGACCACGTCACGGGGCGAGGTCTCGACGCCACCGACGCGGATCTTGCCGGCGTTGTCCAGGCCGAGCTTGTGCAGGGTCTTCAGCACCCCGATGAACTCCTCGCCCAGGCCGTACTTGAACGTCACACGCCTGGCGTCGACCCAGCGCGGGACGAGCAGCACCTCCTCGTGCTCGACGTTCACGCACTCCACCGGGCCGATGCCCTCGGGGAAGTCGAACACCTCCGGCTCACTGAAAGGCTCGGTGGTGCGCCAGCCGCCGTCCTCCCAGATGACCGGCGGGTTGAGGCACTCCTCGATGGTGGTCCAGATCGAGAAGGTCGGCGCGAAGTCGTAGCCGTCCACCACCAGGTTGGCCCCGTCGCGGATCCCGATCTCGTCGATGCTCTCGAAGAGGTGGTCGGCGGCGTAGCGGGCGAACACGTCGGCCAGGCCCGGCTCGACCCCCATGCCGACCAGGGCCAGCAGGCCCCGGTCGCGCCAGGCGCCGTCCAGCGCGAACTGCTCGTCGCCCAGCTTCACCCCGGGCAGCTCGTACGGCCGCTGGGGGTGGGGGCGCGACAACGACATGGCCATGTCCAGGTAGTGCGCGCCGGCGTTCAGCGCGGCCCGGAACAGGGGCATGGTGAAACGCGGATCCACGGCGTTGAAGAGCACGTCGCAGCGGTGCTCGGCCAGGGCCGCCTCCACCGCGGCCTGGTCGGAGGCGTCCAGCGTGATGGCGCTGAACCGCGGATCGGCGACCCTGGCCACCGCGGCGGCGGCCCGGCTCTGTTGGGAGTCGGCCACCACGATGTGTTCGAAGAAATGTCGGCGCGCGGCGATCGGGACGACGGCGGACCCGACGCCGCCGGCTCCCACAAGGAGGATTCTCATGGCCCGATCCTACTCACTGACTGGTCAACCAGCCAATAGCGAAGGCACAAATTAGCCACTGAATCCATCGTTGATCACGAGTAGAACCGCGGAAACCGTGGCGATCCGACTCCATGGCAGACATGCCTGGGGACCCGCCTGATGGGCGCGCCCGGGGACGAGGCGGGCGCTCCGGGGGTCGGGGGAAACGCCCGGAGCGCCCCTGACGGGCCACACCCGGCGGGGGACGGGCGCGCCCGCGGCTCGTCAGGCGCGGGTCACCGGCGGGTCACGGGGAGGCCGGTCATTCCACCAGGTCCTTCCACCGCTTCGTCCAGTCGGTGTAGTCAGTGCATTCCCCGCCCGCGCCGCCGCAATCCTTCGACGGGCGAACGGCAAAGAAGACGCGCTTCAGCCACGCCGCGTCCCCGGCGTGGTGGGCGTCGCAGACGCGCCGCGCCTCGCCGCCGCACGCCTTGGAGTTCGCCGGGGCGAGGCCGGTCCAGGCCGCGGCCGCGCGCTGCGCCTTCGGCGAGGTGATCCAGTCGAGCCACCGGTAGGCGCAGTTCGGGCTGGCGGCGCCGGAGGAGAGCATCCAGGAGTCGGCCCACCCGGTCATCGGCGCGTCATCGAGCGCCTTCACCGGGCGGCCCGCCCGCGCGAAGAGGTCGGCGTGGTACGGCAGGGCCCCGCCGAGCCGTACCCGGTCCGTCGCGAAGGCCCGGATCACGTCCAGGGAGTCGCGCCAGTAGACCCGGCCGGGTCCGTCGTGCCGGGAGACCAGTTCCACGGCCGCGTCGAGCTGCTCCGGCGTGAGCTGGAACGGGTCGTCGATCTTCAGGTCCGGCCGCGTCTCCTTCAGCGCGAGCGCGGCCCCGGCGAGGCTCATCGGGGTGTCCCTGATCGCCACCTGCTCGTCGTCGTAGAGGTCCTGCGGCCCCTTCGGCCGCTCGCCCCGGTAGAGGACCTCGTCGGCGCTCCACAGGTACGGCACGCCGAAGACCTCCTTCCCCCGCCGCGTCGAGGGCAGCTCGCGCAGCCGCTCCGGAACGTCCTTGTAGGAGGCGAGGAGGCCGGTGTCGATCGGCGCGACCTTCCCCTCGGCGACCAGTTGCCCGGCCAGCTCGGGCGGGGGCGAGACGACGTCGTAGGACCCCGGCCGGAACTTCGCCGCCATCTCCTCCGCCGACCGCACCCGGTCCAGCCGGACGACCCGGCAACCGGTGCTGTTCTCGAAGGATGAGACCCAGTCGACCCCGGTCAGGGTCGTGCCGTACTCGACGTGGCCCTGGAAGGTGAGCACCCGCAGGACGCCCTCGCCCTTGCCGACCGAGGCCGAGGGCTTCGGCGACGGGCTCCGGTCGTCCGGGCCGCCGGTCGCCCCGGGGCCCGGGGTGGCATCGCGGCCCGGTGTCGCGGTGGACGCCGGGGAGGGCGAGCCGGTGGACGCGGGCGCGGCGTTCCGGGCGGGGACCGCGCCCGCGGTCCCGGCGGAGGTCATGCTCCCGGCGGAGGTCACGGTGCCCGCCGCCACGCACGCGGCCAGCGCCAGGCCGCCTGCCAGCGCGCCCCGGCGTGTACGGCGCGGCCCGTCACTGCCCACGAATAAGTCCCCTTACCGACGCGTCGACATCTGTGCGGAGCCTACCCGCCCGCGCCCGGCCCGGCGGGGACTCGCGGGCGAGTCCCCGCCGGCGCCCCGGGCCCGGGTCCGTCCCGTCCGCCGTGCCCGGCGGACGGGGTCTCAGGCGTTGGTGGGGAAGCCGAGGTTGACGCCGCCGTGGCTGGGATCGAGCCAGCGGGAGGTGACGACCTTGCCCCGGGTGTAGAAGTGCACGCCCTCGGTGCCGTGGACGTGGGTGTCACCGAAGAGCGACGCCTTCCAGCCGCCGAAGCTGTAGAAGGCCATCGGCACCGGGATCGGCACGTTGATGCCGATCATGCCGACCTCCACCTCGTTCTGGAAACGCCGGGCGGCGCCGCCGTCGTTGGTGAAGATCGCTGTGCCGTTGCCGTACTCGCCGTCGTTGATCAGTCGTAGACCCTCGGCGTAGGAGGAGACCCGCACGATCGCCAGGACGGGGCCGAAGATCTCCTCGGTGTGCACCCGGGAGCCGGCCGGGACGTGGTCGAGCAGCGTGGGCCCGAGCCAGAAGCCGGGGGTGTCGGCGGCGGCGCCGCCGCCCAGGATCGGGGTGCGGCGGCCGTCGATGACGAGCTTGGCGCCCTCGGCCACGCCCAGGTCGAGATAGGAGGCGACCTTGTCGCGGTGCACCTCGGTGACCAGCGGGCCCATCTGGGAGGCGGGGTCGTCGCCGGGGCCGACGGTCAGCTTCTCGACCCGGGAGACGATCTTGTCGACCAGTTCGTCGCCGACCGGGTCGACGGCCAGCACGACGGAGATCGCCATGCACCGCTCGCCGGCCGAGCCGAAGCCCGCCGACACCGCCGCGTCGGCCACCAGGTCGAGGTCGGCGTCGGGCAGCACGAGCATGTGGTTCTTGGCGCCGCCGAGCGCCTGGACCCGCTTGCCGTGCGCGGTGCCGGCCTCGTAGACGTACCGGGCGATCGGGGTGGAGCCGACGAAGGAGACCGCGCGCACGTCCGGATGCTCCAGCAGCCGGTCCACCGCCGCCTTGTCGCCCTGGACGACGTTGAAGACGCCGTCGGGCAGGCCCGCCTCCTTCCACAGCTCGGCCATCAGCAGCGACGCCGACGGGTCGCGCTCGGAGGGCTTGAGGACGAAGGTGTTGCCGCAGGCGATCGCGATCGGGAACATCCACATCGGCACCATGGCCGGGAAGTTGAACGGGGTGATCCCGGCGACCACGCCCAGCGGCTGGCGGATGGAGTAGGAGTCGACCCGGGTGGAGACGCCCTCGGAGAAGCCGCCCTTGAGCAGGTGCGGAATGCCGCAGGCGAACTCCACGACCTCCAGGCCGCGGGCCACCTCGCCCAGGGCGTCGGAGTGGACCTTGCCGTGCTCGGCGGAGATGAGCCGGGCGAGCTCGTCGCGGTTGGCGTGCATCAGCTCGCGGAAGCGGAACAGCACCCGCGACCGCTTGACCAGCGAGGCGTCCCGCCACGCCGGGTAGGCCGCGGCGGCCGCGGCCACGGCGGCGTCGACCTCGGCGACCGACGCCAGGTGGACCCGTCCGCTGACCTCGCCCGTCGCCGGGTCGAAGACGTCGGCGGTACGGCCGGAGCCCTCGACCTCGGCTCCGCCGATCCAGTGGGTGATGTTCTTCACGACGAGACGACCTCTGCGTTGATGACTTCGAGTGCGTTGACGATGATCCCGAGGCCCTCGGCGGCCTCGTCCATGGTCAGGGTGAGCGGCGGGGCCATGCGCAGCACGTTGCCGTGCAGGCCGCCCTTGCCGGCGAGGAGGCCGGCCTTCTTGGTCTCCTCCATGAACCGGGCCGCCAGCGCCGGGGAGGGCTCGCCGGTGGCCGGGTCGACCAGCTCGACGGCGAACATCAGGCCCTTGCCGCGGATGTCGCCGACGACCGGCAGCCGCGGCGCGGCCTCGCGGAGCCCGTCGATGATCAGGGTGCCGGTGCGGGCGGCGTTGGCCTGCAGGTCATGGTCGAGGACGTAGTCGAGGGTCGCGTTGGCGGCGGCCATGGAGATCGGGTTGCCGCCGAAGGTGGCCAGGCCGACCGCGTGCAGGCCGTCCATGAGGTCGCCGCGGGCCACGACGCCGCCGACCGCGAAGCCGTTCCCCAGCCCCTTGGCGAACGTCATCATGTCGGGCGTGACGCCGTGGTTGGCGATGCCGAAGAACGCCGAGCCGGTACGGCCCCAGCCGGTCTGCACCTCGTCGGAGATGAACAGGATGCCCTCGGCGTCGAGGACCTCCTTGTAGGCGGCGAACAGCCCGTCGGGCGCCATGGTGAAGCCGCCCACACCCTGGATCGGCTCGGCGATCAGCGCGGCCACGTCGCCGCCGACGGACGTGGCGAGCACGTGCCGCAGGTCCTCGACGCACGCGGCGATGTAGTCGGCGTCCGACATCCCGCGGAACTGGGCCAGGTGCCGGTCCGCGCCGTGCAGGAAGTGGACGTTCAGCGGCGACAGCGAGCTGTTCTTCCAGGAACGGTTGCTGGTGACGCTGACCGCGCCGAAGGAGCGGCCGTGGTAGCTCTGCCGCATGGCGAGCACCTGGTCCGACCTGCGGGCGTAGGTCGCCAGCAGCAGCGCGGTCTCGTTGGCCTCGGTCCCGGAGTTGGTGAAGAAGACCTTGGCGTTCTCGATGCCGGACAGCCGGGCGATCTTCTCGGCGAGCTCGACCTGACCGCGCAGCAGGTACACCGTCGAGGTGTGCACGACGCCGGTCGCGAGCTGGCGTTCCACGGCCTCCCGTACCTCGGCCACGTCGTAGCCGATCATGTTGGTGAGGATGCCCGCGAAGAAGTCGAGGTAGCTCTTGCCCGAGGCGTCGACGACCCGGTTGCCCTTGCCGCCGACGATCTCGATGGGCTCGTTGTAGTAAAGGGACAGCCAGTTGGGCATTACCGCCCGGTGGCGCGCGAGAAGGTCCGACATACGTCGAGTATCCCTGTTTCCGAACCCCTCTCCCACGGGCAACCTGTCGGGACATTCCGACCTGACCCGTCACTGTGTAAAACCCGCCGCCCCGGCCCCGCCGTCCCGGCCGCCCCCGCCTGTTTCCGGAGGCGGGTGGGCGGTCCGGGGTGGCCAGGGCGGTCCAGGGTGGGCGGTGTCCGGCGTCAGCCGCCCGCCTCCACGAGGCCGGGCCGCTCGGCCGGCGCCGCCGGGGCCGCCGGGCGCAGCATCACGAACGCCAGGACGGCGGCGGCGAGGGTGAAGGCGACCCCCACCCAGGAGCCGAAGGTCATCGCCGACACGAAGGACTCCCGGGCGGTCCGCGCCAGCCCGGGGTCACCGAGTCGCAGCGCCACGGCCACGGAGTCGCGGGCCGCGGCGGGCGCCGACTCCGGCATGGACGAGCGGTAGACCCCGGCCAGCACGCTGCCGAGCACGGCCACGCTCAGCGCCATGCCGACCTGCTGGACGGTGTCGTTGAGAGCCGACCCGACGCCGGCGTGCTGGGGCGGAACGGCGCCCATCAGCGTCGCGTAGACGGCGGGCCCGGCGACACCGGCGCCGACGCCCATGAGCATCAGGCCCGTGATCAGCAGGCCGTATCCGGTGTCGGCGGTCATGAAGGCGAGGACGCCGAACCCGAGGGCCATCACGGCCAGGCCCACCGCCGCCAGCGTGCGGCTGCTGATCTTCTGGCCGAGCCCCGCGCCCAGGATGTTGAAGACCGCGGCGGCCACGGCGTACGGCAGCAGCGCCAGCCCGGCCTTCATCGCCCCGTATCCCAGCACGAACTGGAGGTACTGGGTGAGCATCAGCAGCAGGGCGCCCGTGCCGAACGACATCAGCACGATGGAGAACGACGAGCCGCTGAAGTTCCGGTCGCGGAACAGCTCCAGCGGCAGCATCGGATGAGCGCTGCGGCGCTCCCAGAGCACGAACCCGCCGAGCGCCAGCACGGCCAGGACGGCGGCGGTGAGCACCTCGGGCGAGGTCCAGCCCCTGGACGGCGAGGAGATGACGGCGTAGACCAGCGCGGTCATGCCGGTGGCCGACAGCAGCACGCCGGGAGGGTCGAGCCGGCGGGCGGGGCCGCGCGACTCGGGCATCAGCAGCGCGGCGGCGACGACGGCGAGCACCGCGACCGGCACGTTGATCAGGAAGATCGATCCCCACCAGTAGTGCTCCAGCAGGAAGCCGCCCAGCGTGGGACCGGCGATGACGCCGACCATCGCCACCGCGCTCCAGGCGGCGATGGCCTTGCGGCGCTCGGCGTCGTCGAAGACGGTGATCAGGATCGACAGGGTGCTCGGCATCAGGATCGAGCCCCCGACACCCATCAGCGCGCGGGCCGCGACCAGCTGCCAGGGCTCGGTGACCAGCACCGCCACCAGCGACGCGCCGCCGAACAGCAGCAGGCCGATGATCAGGAAGCGCCTGCGGCCGTAGCGGTCGGACAGGCTGCCCGCGGTGAGCAGCAGCCCGGCGAAGACCAGGACGTAGGCGTCGATGATCCACTGGATGTCGGCGGGGGTGGCCCCCAGGTCTCTCATCAGGGACGGGATGGCGAGGTTCAGCACCGTGTTGTCGACGACGAGGACGAGGAGGCTCAGACAGAGCACGCCCAGGATCCACCAGCGACGGGGGTGCGGCTCGGCTCGTACGGTGTGCGATTCCACTCGCACACCGTACGACAAAATCGTACGGTGTGCGATTCCTTTTATGCTGGAGGGGTGAACCAGCCCTTCAGCTCCGTCTGGACCCGCGAGCCGCGGCCCGCCAGGAGCGCGACCCTCAGCCGGGCCCAGATCGTCCGGGCGGCCATAGAGCTGCTCGACACCGAGGGCCTCGACGCGCTCAGCATGCGCCGCCTGGGCGCCAAGCTCGGGTCCGGGGCCACGAGCATCTACTGGCACGTGGCCAACAAGGACGAGCTGCTGGAGCTCGCCGTGGACGAGGTCTACGGCAGGATCACCCTCCCCGGCGAGGACACGGCCTGGCGCGAGGCCGTCTCGGTCTTCGCCCACAGCATGCGCGCCGTCCTTCTGGAACACCCCTGGGCGGCCGTCCTCCTGGGGTCCAGGCCTTCCCTCGGCCCCAACGCCGTCGCGCTGGTGGCCGGGCTGATGAAGGTGTGCCGGCGGGCCGGGTTCGCGGGCATGGCGGCGGACCACGCCTGGTCCACGCTGCTGGCCTTCGTGCTCGGCGCCACCACGCCCGAGATCGCCTGGCGCGCCGCCCTCGGCTCCACCGGGATGAGCGATCCGGAGCTGATGAAGGCGACGCACAGCGTGGCGGAGGACGCCGTCCGCGGCCACCCCGACCTGGCCGCGCACTACGCCCTGTACAAGGACGTGGACATCGAGGCCGGCCGCGCCGCCGCCTTCGACTTCGGCCTGGCCTGCGTGATCGACGGCCTCCAGGCCCGCCTGGACCGCGGGGACGCGCCGCCGTCCGGCTGAGGACGGCCGAAGCATTACCCAGGCCGCGGCGTGGCGCCGTGACACCCGGGAAGAAACCCGACCACGCCCCGGGTGGGTGGCGGCACGGCGATCGATCACGGCGAGGCGGTGACGGCAGGAATGGACGTCGTTGGAGATTCCCCGTCCCCGGCGGTGCGCCGCCGTGACCTCCTCGGCCTGCCCGTCCTGGCGCTCGGAGCCGCGGCCGACCCGCGAACGGCGGCCCGGGCGGACGGAGCGGACCCGTCCCCCGCGCCGGGAGGACCCTCCGGGGAGGAGACCGGGAGCCCGGAGGAGGTGCCGGTCACACCGCCGGAGGACCTGATGCGCGAGCACGGCGTCCTCAAGCGCGTCCTGCTGGTCTACCGCGAGGGGATGCGGCGGATCGGCCGCGGCGAACGCGTGCCGTCCCGGGAGCTGCACGAGGGGGCCCGCGTCATCCGCGAGTTCATCGAGCAGTACCACGAGGAGAACGAGGAGAAGCACGTCTTCCCCCGGCTGCGGCAGGCCGGGCGGCTCACCGGCACCGTGGACACGCTCCAGCTCCAGCACCAGCGGGGCCGTGTCCTGACCGGCCGGATCCTGAGGGCCACCGGCCCGTCCGGGGCGCCGGGCGCATGGACCCGCCGCCGCCTGGTCGCCGACATGGCGGCGTTCGTCCGGATGTACGAACCGCACGAGGCCCGCGAGGACACCGTCGTCTTCCCCGCCTTCCGCGACCTCCTTCCGCCCCGGGAACTGCTCGAGCTGAGCGAGGTCTTCGAGGAGGACGAGCACCGCCGCTTCGGCCCCAACGGCTTCGCCGACATGGTGAACCGGGTCGCCGACATCGAGAAGAACCTCGGCATCCACGACCTGGCCCGGTTCACCCCCCGGGTGTGAGCGGCCCGCGGATCCTCCGTCCCGGCCGTGCGCACGGGCAGCCGTACGGCGGGACGGGGAGTCCGCGGAAGCGGAACCTACAGGCCCATCCACTGCTGGATGCGGAAGATCAGCTCCTGGGCGTCGACCGGCTTGGTGACGTAGTCGCTGGCTCCCGCCGCCAGGGTCTTCTCCCGGTCGCCGTGCATGGCCTTGGCGGTCACCGCGATGATCGGCAGGCCGGCGAAGCGCGGCATCTTCCGGATGGCCGCGGTGGCGGCGTAGCCGTCCATCTCCGGCATCATGATGTCCATCAGGACGAGGTCGACGTCCTCGTTGCGTGAGAGCACCTCGATGCCCCGGCGGCCGTTCTCGGCGTAGAGCACCTGCATGCCGTGCAGCTCCAGGATGTTGGTCAGCGCGAAGACGTTGCGCACGTCGTCGTCGATGACCAGGACCTTGCGGTTCACCAGCATGGCGTCCGCGCCCTCCATCGCCTGGGGGGGCTCCTCCGGGCTGGACTGCACCAGCGGCAGCACGTCGCCGGGCTCGTGCGCCGACAGGTGCAGGGCGATGCGCTCGCGCAGCTCGTCGAGACTGGGGATGCGCTCCAGCGGCTGGGTGCTGGAGCGTCCCTTGAGGAGGTTCTCCTGCGGCCTGGTGAGGGTGCGGGTGTGGTGGGCGAGCACCGGCAGCTCCCGCAGGGCCGGGTCCTCGTCGAGCAACCGCAGGAACTCCGCCGCCCCGTCCTGCCGCATGCCCAGGTCGAGCACGATGCAGTGGTGGCCGGCGCCCTTCAGGATGTCGATCGCGGCGGCCGGGTCGCCGGCGGTGGAGACCACGACCGGTCCGTGGGTGGCGCTCAGGTCGGCGACGACGCTCTCGGCGAGCTGGGAGAGCAGGCCGTTGGGCCTGGACTCCACCACCAGCAGCCGGCGCCCCTCCGTCCCCTGCGCCGCGCCGGCCACGGGCGCGGATCCGATCTCGGCCGTCTCCAGGGCGGGCCGGTCGCCGGGTGCGGGAAGGGAGGCGGTCCGGGCGGCCTCGACGGCGGCCGGCCCGGCCGTGCCGGGCGCGACACCGGCGATCGGCAGCAGGAGGCTGAAGGTGCTGCCCTCGCCGAGGGCGCTGACCGCCCGGATCTCACCGTTGAACAGCGCGGCGATCTCCCGGCTGATCGACAGGCCCAGCCCGGTGCCGCCGTACTTGCGGCTGGTCGTGCCGTCGGCCTGCTGGAAGGCGTCGAAGATCTGCGAGAGGTTCTCCTTGGCGATGCCGATGCCGGTGTCGGCGACGTGGAAGGCGAGCACGTCCTGCCCCGGGACCCCCAGGATCTCGGTGTCGGCCAGCCGCTCGATGCGCAGCCCGACCGACCCCGCCTCGGTGAACTTCACCGCGTTGGACAGCAGGTTGCGCAGCACCTGCCGGAGCCTCTGCTCGTCCACCAGCAGCTCCTCCGGCACGTCCGGGGCGACGGTCACGTCGAACCTGAGGCCCTTCTCCGTGGTCAGCGGGCGGAAGGTCGCCTCGACGTAGTCGAGGAGCTGGCGCAGGTCCAGCGACTCCAGCGTGATGTTCATCTTCCCGGCCTCGATCTTGGACAGGTCGAGGATGTCGTTGATGAGCTGGAGCAGGTCGGTGCCCGCCGAGTGGATGACGTTGGCGTACTCCACCTGCTTGGCGGTCAGGTTGCGGGCCGGGTTCTGGGCCAGGAGCTGGGCGAGGATGAGCAGCGAGTTGAGCGGGGTGCGCAGCTCGTGGCTCATGTTGGCCAGGAACTCGCTCTTGTACTTCGAGGCAAGCGCGAGCTGCTTGGCGCGGTCCTCCAGTTCCTGGCGGGCCTGCTCGATCTCCTTGTTCTTCGTCTCGATGTCGCGGTTCTGCCGGGCCAGCAGCTCGGCCTTCTCCTCCAGCTCGGCGTTGGAGCGCTGCAGCTCCTCCTGGCCGATCCGGAGCTCGACCGCGAGCCGCTGCGACTCGGCCAGCAGGGAGTCGGTCCGGGCGTTGGCGACGATCGTGCTGACGTTGACGCCGATGGTCCCGGCGAGCTGCTCCAGGAAGGCCCGGTGCACCTTCGTGAAGCGATTGAGGCTCGCCAGCTCTATCACACCGAGCACCTGGTCCTCGACGACGATCGGCAGCATGATGAGGCCGACCGGGGTGGCCGCGCCGAGACTGGAGGCGATGGTGAGATATCCCGGCGCGACGTCCTCCACCAGGATGGGCCGCCTGGACAGCGCGGCCTGCCCGACGAGCGAGTCGCCGAAACGGTGCCGGCGATCGGTCTCCCGGTGCCCGTAGCCGCCGACCACCCGCAGCTCGGGGCCGTCGGGCGTCTCCTCGGCCAGCAGGAACGTGCCGTACTGGGCCGAGACCAGCGGGGCCAGCTCGTTCATCACCAGCTCGGCCACGACGGCGAGGTCGCGGTGGCCCTGCATGAGACCGGAGATGCGGGCCAGATTCGACTTCAGCCAGTCCTGCTCCTGGTTGGCCAGGGTGGTCTCCCGCAGGGACTTCACCATGGAGTTGATGTTGTCCTTGAGCTCGGCCACCTCGCCGGAGGCGTCCACGGTGATCGAGCGGGTCAGGTCGCCCGAGGTCACCGCGCTGGTCACCTCGGCGATGGCGCGGACCTGGCGGGTCAGGTTGCCGGCCAGCTCGTTGACGTTCTCGGTCAGCCGCTTCCAGGTGCCGGAGACGCCCTCCACCTCGGCCTGGCCGCCCAGCCGGCCCTCGCTGCCCACCTCGCGCGCCACCCGCGTCACCTCGGCCGCGAACGACGACAGCTGGTCCACCATCGTGTTGATCGTCGTCTTCAGCTCCAGGATCTCGCCCCGGGCGTCGACGTCGATCTTCTTGGTCAGGTCGCCCTGGGCGACCGCCGTGGTGACCTGCGCGATGTTGCGGACCTGGTTGGTCAGGTTGTTGGCCATCGAGTTGACGTTGTCGGTGAGGTCCTTCCAGGTGCCGGCCACGTTGGGCACCCGGGCCTGGCCGCCCAGCTGTCCCTCGGTGCCCACCTCGCGGGCCACCCGCGTCACCTCGTCGGCGAAGGCGCTCAGCGTGTCGACCATGGTGTTGATGGTCTGCGCGAGCGCGGCGACCTCGCCCTTCGCCTCCACCGTGATCCTCTGCGACAGGTCGCCGCGGGCCACCGCCGTGGCCACCTGGGCGATCGAACGCACCTGGCCGGTGAGGTTGCTCGCCATGACGTTGACGTTGTCGGTGAGGTCCTTCCAGGTGCCGGAGACGCCCCGGACCGTGGCCTGCCCGCCGAGGTTGCCCTCGGTGCCCACCTCGCGGGCCACCCGTGTCACCTCGTCGGCGAAGGCCGAGAGCTGGTCCACCATCGTGTTGATGGTCTCCTTCAGCTCCAGGATCTCGCCCCGGGCGTCCACCCGGATCTTCTGTGACAGATCGCCGCGGGCCACCGCCGTGGTGACCTCGGCGATCGAGCGAACCTGCGCGGTGAGGTTGTCGGCCATGACGTTGACCGACTCGGTGAGCGCCTTCCAGGTGCCGGAGACGCCCTTGACGTCGGCCTGACCGCCCAACCGCCCCTCGGTGCCCACCTCGCGCGCCACCCGCGTCACCTCGTCGGCGAACGACGACAGCTGGTCCACCATCGTGTTGATGGTGCTCTTCAGCTCCAGGATCTCGCCGCGCGCCGAGACCGTGATCTTCTGCGACAGGTCGCCGCGGGCGACCGCCGTGGCCACCTGCGAGATGTTGCGGACCTGGTCGGTGAGGTTGCCCGCCATGTAGTTCACCGAGTCGGTGAGGTCGCGCCAGGTGCCGGAGACGCCCTTGACGTCGGCCTGACCGCCAAGCCGCCCCTCGGTGCCCACCTCACGGGCCACCCGCGTCACCTCGTCGGCGAACGACGACAGCTGGTCCACCATCGTGTTGATGGTGCTCTTCAGCTCCAGGATCTCGCCCCGGGCGTCCACGGTGATCTTCTGCGACAGGTCTCCCCGCGCCACCGCCGTGGTGACCTGGGCGATCGAGCGGACCTGGTCGGTGAGGTTGCCCGCCATGAAGTTCACCGAGTCGGTGAGGTCGCGCCAGGTGCCCGCGACGCCCTTGACGTCGGCCTGACCGCCAAGCCGCCCCTCGGTGCCCACCTCGCGCGCCACCCGCGTCACCTCGTCGGCGAACGACGACAGCTGGTCCACCATCGTGTTGAGGGTGTTCTTCAGCTCCAGGATCTCGCCCCGGACGTCCACGGTGATCTTCTGCGACAGGTCGCCGTTGGCCACGGCGGTCGCGACCTGGGCGATGTCGCGGACCTGGTCGGTGAGGTTGCCCGCCATGGCGTTGACCGAGTCGGTGAGGTCCTTCCACGTGCCGGAGACGCCCGGCACCTCGGCCTGGCCGCCCAGCTGCCCCTCGGTGCCCACCTCGCGGGCCACCCGCGTCACCTCCGAGGTGAACAGGGAGAGCTGGTCCACCATGCCGTTGAACACGGTGGCGATCTCCTTGAGCAGCCCGTCGCCGTCGTCCGGCAGCCGCGTCCCGAAGTCGCCGTCACGCACCGCCGTGAGACCGGCGAGCAGCTGGCGGAGGTCCGGGTCCTCCACGCCGGAGGCGCCCCGGGCCGCTCCGCGGCCGTCGGTGCCGGGGGTCTCAACCATGTTCACCATCGCCTCTTCTGCCAGTTCCGCCGGGGGGGTCAAGCGACCTCAGGCCCTATGGGTACCACACCGTCGTATCCCGGATACGGGTATGGTCTCGCCTGCCCGAAGACCCAGGTGAGACACGGTCGATGCCAGGAAAGCGGTTAACCTCACAATGTCGCGAAACATCCTGTAAAGCACCGGCAATCCGTATTTACACGCTGATCGGATACCCTCGGTGAGTGCTCCCTACGATCGCCGACGTGCTCGCCCTCGACACCGTCCGTCGGGGTAACCCCCGTGTCGTCGCGGGAGCCGACCGGCTGGACACCCGCGTGCGATGGGTGCACGTGGGGGAGGTCACCGACATCGCCCAGCTGCTGCGCGGCGGGGAACTGGTGCTCACCACCGGCATCGCGCTCCCCGACGACCCCGACCGGCTCGCCGACTACATCGCCGAGCTCGCCGCCGTCGGCGCCTCCGGGCTGATCGTGGAACTGGGCCGCAAGTTCGTCAGGGAACTGCCCAGGAGCGTGGTCAACGCCGCCGAGAAGCACGGCCTGCCGCTGATCACGCTCGGCCGCGAGACACCGTTCGTGCAGATCACCGAGTCGGTGCACGCCCGGATCATCGACATCCAGTTGGAGGAGCTGCGCGCCTCCGAGCAGCTCCACGAGGTGTTCACCGAGCTCTCGGTCGAGGGCGCCTCCCCCGCCGAGGTCCTCCGCCAGGTCGCGCGGCTGTCCGGGCGGCCCGTCCTCCTGGAGAACCTCGCCCACCAGGTCCTCGCCTGCGACACCGCCGGCCGCGACACCGGGACGCTGCTGGCGAACTGGGAGACGCGGTCCCGGGCGGTCGCCCCCGGCCAGCGCACCGCCTACGACGACGCCGCCGGCTGGCTGGTCACGATGGTCGGGGCGCGGGGCCAGGACTGGGGACGGCTGATCATGCTGTGCGACGCCGAGCCCAACCCCCGCGACATCGTGCTCGCCGAACGCGCCGCCACCACCCTCGCCCTGGGCCGCCTGCTGGAACGCCACCAGGAGTCGCTGGAGCGCCAGGCGCACGGCACGATCATCGCCGGGATCCTCTCCCACGCCTACGCCGACCCCGACGAGGCGGCGGCCCGCGCCCGGGCGGTCGGGGTGCCGCTGACCGGGCGCGAGCTGGTCAGCGTGGTCCTGCGACTGGCCGAGGCGTCGGAGAAACCCCTCGACGGCCAGGAGCAGCTCGCCAGGCTCGGCGATCTCGCGGAGGCCGCCGCGGCCGCCTGCCGCGAGGCCCGGCTGCCCGCCCTGGTCGGCGCCCTCGACCAGAACCGCGTCGGAGTCCTGCTTCCCCTGCCGCCCCGCACCCCGGTCGAGTCGGCGCTGGCCACGCTCGCCGATCGCCTGCGCACGATGTTCGCCACGCCGTTCGTCCTCGCCGCCGGCTCGGCCGTCGAATCCCTCCGCGACGTACGGCGAAGCTTCCTGGAGGCCGAGCAGGTCGCCGACGTCGCCTTCCGCCAGCCCGACGGCCGCCCCTTCTACCGCCTCCCCGACCTGCGGCTGCGCGGCCTGCTGCACCTGCTCAGGGACGACGCCCGGCTGCAGACCTTCGCCGAGCGCGAGCTCGGCCCCCTGCTGGCCCACGACGCCCAGCGCGGCGGCGACCTGACCGGAATCCTGCGGATCTACCTCGACTCCGGCCGCAACAAGGCCGTCGCCGCCCAGAGGGCCCATCTGTCCCGGCCCGCCTTCTACGACCGGCTCCACCGTCTGGAACGCATCCTCGACACCGACCTGGACGACGTCGAGTCCTGCCTCTCCCTCCACGTCGCCCTGCTGGCGCTGGAGTCCTTCCGGAGGGACAACCCCCGAGGCTGAAACGCCCATGACCGGAAGCGCGGGGCACGTCCGGGAGCGCGGGCATCGTGCTCTTCCGGTCGCCGCCCCGGAGGACGGCGCGAACCGTACGGGAGGGACCCGGACTCCGCGCGGCTCGCACCCGCCTATGACGGCCCGTCGGACCCGGCGTCGGCGTGAACGGTGTCGTCGGCGCAGACGTACAGATCCCAGCGCCGCGGCCGCGCCATGACCACGCCGAGGATGAAACCAAGGACCATGCTCGCGATGATCACAATGAGAATGTTCAGCCCCATGACGGCTGCCTCTCGCAACTTGTGCCGCCCGGTCTTGAGGGAATGCGGCTACTGCACCGTAACGCCGCGCCCCCGCCCTCGCAGCGAAACCGCGGGGACTAACCCCTATTGACCAGCACGGCCGGTTCCCCCGGCGGGGTCATACCGGATCCCCGGCCGTCCCACGCGACGGCGCGGTGGATATCCCAATGCTTTCTCGGACTTTCTCGTGGCTTTTTGTGCGTTTCACTCCCCCGACGGTGTGGATCTTCGGCACGATGGTGCACCGAAGACCGATCATCAACGGGGAGAGAGAAACACGCACATGTCGCGACGTATCATCGTCGGGCTTTCCGCCATCGCTCTGGCCGCCACGGCGGTTCCGGCTCACGCGGACCAGACGAACCTGACGCTCCCCACGTCGGCCTTCCCCCTGGGACAGGAACAGAGCCGCCCCCTGGTCAAGAACCAGCGAGAGGTGACCCGGGGCGTCCGGCTCTTCGACCTGGCGCACGGCAGGTCCACGCAGGGCTGGACCGTGTCGCTGCTGATGCCCAACGGGCACGACGACGGAACCCTGCAGGCCGCACAGCTCAAGGCCGACGAAGCCTCCGCCGCGGGGTTCACCCCCGCCGTGGTACGGATCGTCCAGCCGGCCGCAGCCGACGCCCCGGCGGTGGAACGGTACATGGTCCGCATCGGGCAGTGGACGCTCAAGCAGCGCGCCGAAGCCGACAAGATGGTCAAGGACCTCAAGGAGGCCGGCATCAAGGCCAAGGCCGACTACCTCGCCGACGACGGAGCCGAGACCACCGGACCATGGAAGATGCACGTGCTGATGGTCGACCCCAGGCTCTTCAGGGGGTCCTTCAAGACCAGCGTCGGCGTGAGCGTCGCCAAGCGTGAGACGACCAGCTCGATGGCCAAGCATCTCGGCGCCATCGCCGGGGTCAACGGCGGCTTCTTCAACATCCACACACCGAAGCAGCTCCAGGGGGACCCCGTGGGCGTCTCCGTGGTGGGCGGCAGACTGCTCAGCGAGGCCGTCGCCGGCCGGAGCGGGCTGGTGCTCAACGGGCGCAGGGCCCGGATCACCGAGCTGAAGTCGGTGACCACGGCCGCCTCCTCGGACGGCTCCAGAATCGAGATCAAGGGCATCAACCGGGCCGCCGGCCCCGACGATCTGGTCCTCTACACCCCGGAGTTCGGCGCCAAGACCGCGGCCGACGGCGGCGCCGAAGTCGTGATCGACGCCCAGGGCAGGGTCGTCACCCGCGAGGCCGGCGGCGCCGTCCCCCGCGAATCCTCCGTCCTCCACGGAACCGGGAGCATGGCGGAGTGGCTGCTGTCGCACGCCCTCGACGGCTCCACGATGAGGATCGACAACAAGGTCATCGACCTGCGGACCGGGAAGGGCGTCCCCCTCACCCCCGAGACCTACATCATGGGCGGAGGTGTCGGCCTCGTCAGGAACGGCCGGGTGCAGATCACCGCCAAGGCCGACGGGCAGGCATCGGTCAACATGATGCTCCGCCGCCATCCGCGCACGCTGCTGGGCATCGGCAGGTCCGGAGGGCTGATCGTGGCGACGGTCGACGGCCGCGATCCCGGCGTGAGCGTCGGCGCCTCGATGGTGGAGGCGGCCCAGCTGATGCGCTGGCTGGGCGCCAAGCAGGCCGTCAACCTCGACGGCGGCGGCTCGTCCGCGATGGTCGTCGGCCGCAAGATCGTCAACCGCCCGTCCGACGGCGCGGAACGCACCGTCGGCGACGCCCTCTTCATCACGCCGTGATTCGTACGGGGCCCGTCTTCTGAGGGCCTTCCAGGCTTGGTTCGTTCGGGGGCTGGGTCCCGGGGCTTGACCGCCCAGGAGCCGGCCCACGGCCCGATGAAGACCCCAGGCCCGGAGCCGGGCCCCCGGGCTCCGGTAGGGATTCACAGGCGAGGCTGAGGCCCCGCTCCCCGAGAAGGGGGCGGGGCCTTCCGCGCGTATGGGGGTCGGCTCCGGTCCTGAGGGCAGGCATGAAAAAAGCGGGGCCTCCGGCTTGCGCCGAAGACCCCGCCGGAAAACACGGAAGCCAGAAAACCCGGAAACCGGAAACCGGGAGCCGCGGAGGCTCAGAAGGCCCAGGAGGCCGGGAACCGCAGAGGCCGGGAGGCCGGAAACCACAGAGACCGGGAAACCGGGAACCGCGGAGGCCCGGGAGGCCCGGAACCGCAGAGAGCGGGAACCACTGAGGCCGGGAAAAGCCCGGGAAACGCGGAAAGGGCCGCTCCCCCGGTGAAACCGGGGGGCGGCCCTCTCCAAAAGATTGTCCGGCGGCGACCTACTCTCCCACACCGTCCCCGGTGCAGTACCATCGGCGCTGAAGAGCTTAACTTCCGGGTTCGGAATGTAACCGGGTGTTTCCCCTTCGCCATAACCGCCGTAACACTATGAAACACACAAACACGCGCACCCAACCCGAAAACCAGTTCCGGGGGTGCAGACGGTGCCTGCTGCCTCAGAATCACACAGTGGACGCGAGCAAAACGCTTTATGGTCAAGTCCTCGGCCTATTAGTACCGGTCAGCTCCACACATTACTGCGCTTCCACCTCCGGCCTATCAACCCAATCGTCTATTGGGAGCCTTACCCCCTCACGGGGTGGGAGACCTCATCTCAAGGCAAGCTTCCCGCTTAGATGCTTTCAGCGGTTATCCCTCCCGAACGTAGCCAACCAGCCGTGCTCCTGGCGGAACAACTGGCACACCAGAGGTTCGTCCGTCCCGGTCCTCTCGTACTAGGGACAGCCCCTTTCAAGTCTCCTGCGCGCGCAGCGGATAGGGACCGAACTGTCTCGCGACGTTCTAAACCCAGCTCGCGTACCGCTTTAATGGGCGAACAGCCCAACCCTTGGGACCTACTCCAGCCCCAGGATGCGACGAGCCGACATCGAGGTGCCAAACCATCCCGTCGATATGGACTCTTGGGGAAGATCAGCCTGTTATCCCCGGGGTACCTTTTAGCCGTTGAGCGACGGCGCTTCCACATGCCACCGCCGGATCACTAGTCCCAGCTTTCGCTCCTGCTCGACCCGCCGGTCTCACAGTCAAGCTCCCTTGTGCACTTACACTCGACACCTGATTGCCAACCAGGCTGAGGGAACCTTTGGGCGCCTCCGTTACCCTTTAGGAGGCAACCGCCCCAGTTAAACTACCCACCAGACACTGTCCCTGATCCGGATCACGGACCCAAGTTAGACGTCCAAAACGACCAGAGTGGTATTTCACCAATGACTCCACCGGAACTAGCGTCCCAGCTTCACCGTCTCCCACCTATCCTACACAAACCGTTCCAAACGCCAATGTCAAGCTGTAGTGAAGGTCCCGGGGTCTTTCCGTCCTGCTGCGCGTAACGAGCATCTTTACTCGTAGTGCAATTTCGCCGGGTCTGCGGTTGAGACAGCGGGGAAGTCGTTACGCCATTCGTGCAGGTCGGAACTTACCCGACAAGGAATTTCGCTACCTTAGGATGGTTATAGTTACCACCGCCGTTTACTGGCGCTTAAGTTCTCACCTTCGCACACCCGAAGGCATGCTAAGCGGTCCCCTTAACGTTCCAGCACCGGGCAGGCGTCAGTCCGTATACATCGTCTTACGACTTCGCACGGACCTGTGTTTTTAGTAAACAGTCGCTTCCCCCTGGCCTCTGCGGCCCCCACCAGCTCCGAGTGCAAGACTCATCACCAGCGAAGGCCCCCTTCTCCCGAAGTTACGGGGGCAATTTGCCGAGTTCCTTAACCGCAGTTCACCCGATCGCCTTGGTATTCTCTACCTGACCACCTGAGTCGGTTTCGGGTACGGGCCGCCATGACACTCACTAGAGGCTTTTCTCGGCAGCATAGGATCACCCACTTCGCCACAATCGGCTCGGCATCACGTCTCAGGATATACGGACCGCGGATTTACCTACGGTCCTCCCTACACGCTTACCCCAGGAACAACCATCGCCTGGGATGGGCTACCTTCCTGCGTCACCCCATCGCTTACCTACTACCAGATCAGGTCAGGCGTTCACCCTGACGCCCGCTCCGAAGAGCAGACCGGGTTAAGGACCCTTAGTATCACTGGGTTCAGTATGGGCGCATCACAGCGGGTACGGGAATATCAACCCGTTGTCCATCGACTACGCCTGTCGGCCTCGCCTTAGGTCCCGACTTACCCTGGGCGGATTAGCCTGGCCCAGGAACCCTTGGTCATCCGGCGCAGAAGTTTCTCACTTCTGATTCGCTACTCATGCCTGCATTCTCACTCGCACGGCCTCCACAACTGGATCACTCCGCTGCTTCGCCGGCCGCACGACGCTCCCCTACCCATCCACACCCCTCGACAAAAGCCAGGGTTGATGTGTGAATGCCACGACTTCGGCGGTGTACTTGAGCCCCGCTACATTGTCGGCGCAGAATCACTTGACCAGTGAGCTATTACGCACTCTTTCAAGGGTGGCTGCTTCTAAGCCAACCTCCTGGTTGTCACTGCGACTCCACATCCTTTCCCACTTAGCACACGCTTAGGGGCCTTAGTCGGTGGTCTGGGCTGTTTCCCTCTCGACTACGGAGCTTATCCCCCGCAGTCTCACTGCCACGCTCTCACTTACCGGCATTCGGAGTTTGGCTGACGTCAGTAACCTTGTCGGGCCCATCGGCCATCCAGTGCTCTACCTCCGGCAAGAAACACGCGACGCTGCACCTAAATGCATTTCGGGGAGAACCAGCTATCACGGAGTTTGATTGGCCTTTCACCCCTAAACACAGGTCATCCCCCAGGTTTTCAACCCTGGTGGGTTCGGTCCTCCACGCGGTCTTACCCGCGCTTCAACCTGCCCATGCCTAGATCACTCCGCTTCGGGTCTGCAGCATGCGACTCAAACGCCCTATTCAGACTCGCTTTCGCTACGGCTACCCCACACGGGTTAACCTCGCCACACACCACAACTCGCAGGCTCATTCTTCAAAAGGCACGCAGTCACATCACAGACACCCCGAAGAGTGTCTACGCTCCTACGGCTTGTAGGCACACGGTTTCAGGTACTATTTCACGACCCCTCACCGGGGCACTTTTCACCTTTCCCTCACGGTACTAGTGCACTATCGGTCATCAGGGAGTATTTAGGCTTACCAGGTGGTCCTGGCAGATTCACACAGGATTTCTCGGGCCCCGTGCTACTTGGGATCCCCTCCAGCAGTCGACAGGATTTCGCCTACCCGGCTCTCACGGTCTCCGGCGCCCCTTCCCAGAAGCTTCGGCTACCCCATCGATTTCTCACTGCTCGTGGCTCCGGCAGAAACCACAAGAAGGTCCCACAACCCCGAACACGCAACGCCCGCCGGCTTTAACACGCGCCCGGTTTAGCCTCTTCCGCTTTCGCTCACCACTACTCACGGAATCACTATTTGTTTTCTCTTCCTACGGGTACTGAGATGTTTCACTTCCCCGCGTTACCACCAACCGCCCTATACATTCAGGCGGAGGCAACACCACATGACTGGTGCTAGGTTTCCCCATTCGGACATCCCCGGATCAACGTCTGGTTGGCGACTCCCCGGGGCTTAACGCAGCCTCCCACGTCCTTCATCGGCTCCTGATGCCAAGGCATCCACCGTGTGCCCTAAAAAACTTGGCCACAAAGATGCTCGCGTCCACTATGCAAATCTCAAACAACACGCAGCGACCATCACGACCCCACCACCAGACACCCGAACCCAGCAGAGACAACCTCTACCAAGCTCAAGCCGGTATGACAGGCGGACGGTCCCGCAGAGGGAAAACCAAACCAGCGAGCCCGCCCGAACAGCGGGCCCGCCTGGTCCGTTTCCTCAGGACCCAACAGTGTGTTCACCCGGACCTCACCCCGACGACCCCGTTCCCACTCCCCCATACAGGGGCGGTACTAGCGGCCCGGCGACCCGGTCCGACTGACTAGCCAGTGCTCCACTAATGAGCGCGCCACGCGCAGGACACTCGCCTGCGACCGTGGCTGGATCAGATCGACTCGCTCGCTGAGCGGGCCGGCTGATCGGATGCTCCTTAGAAAGGAGGTGATCCAGCCGCACCTTCCGGTACGGCTACCTTGTTACGACTTCGTCCCAATCGCCAGCCCCACCTTCGACCGCTCCCCCCAAAGGGTTGGGCCACGGGCTTCGGGTGTTGCCGACTTTCGTGACGTGACGGGCGGTGTGTACAAGGCCCGGGAACGTATTCACCGCAGCGTTGCTGATCTGCGATTACTAGCGACTCCGACTTCATGGGGTCGAGTTGCAGACCCCAATCCGAACTGAGACCGGCTTTTAGGGATTCGCTCCACCTTGCGGTATCGCAACCCTCTGTACCGGCCATTGTAGCATGTTTGCAGCCCAAGACATAAGGGGCATGATGACTTGACGTCATCCCCACCTTCCTCCGAGTTGACCCCGGCAGTCCCCCATGAGTCCCCACCACCCCGAAGGGCGTGCTGGCAACATGGAGCAAGGGTTGCGCTCGTTGCGGGACTTAACCCAACATCTCACGACACGAGCTGACGACAGCCATGCACCACCTGTCACCCAGTCCGAAGAGGGCTCTGTCTCCAGAGCTTTCCGGGCGATGTCAAGCCTTGGTAAGGTTCTTCGCGTTGCGTCGAATTAAGCAACATGCTCCGCCGCTTGTGCGGGCCCCCGTCAATTCCTTTGAGTTTTAGCCTTGCGGCCGTACTCCCCAGGCGGGGCGCTTAATGCGTTAGCTACGGCGCGGAAACCGTGGAAGGCCCCCACACCTAGCGCCCAACGTTTACGGCGTGGACTACCAGGGTATCTAATCCTGTTCGCTCCCCACGCTTTCGCTCCTCAGCGTCAGGTAAGGCCCAGAGAACCGCCTTCGCCACCGGTGTTCCTCCTGATATCTGCGCATTTCACCGCTACACCAGGAATTCCGTTCTCCCCTGCCTACCTCTAGCCAGCCCGTATCGAATGCAGACCTGGAGTTAAGCCCCAAGCTTTCACATCCGACGCGACAAGCCACCTACGAGCTCTTTACGCCCAATAATTCCGGACAACGCTTGCGCCCTACGTATTACCGCGGCTGCTGGCACGTAGTTAGCCGGCGCTTCTTCTGCAGGTACACGTCAACTTCGTCCCTGCTGAAAGAGGTTTACAACCCGAAGGCCGTCATCCCCCACGCGGCGTCGCTGCGTCAGGCTTCCGCCCATTGCGCAATATTCCCCACTGCTGCCTCCCGTAGGAGTCTGGGCCGTGTCTCAGTCCCAGTGTGGCCGGTCGCCCTCTCAGGCCGGCTACCCGTCGTCGCCTTGGTAGGCCGTTACCCCACCAACAAGCTGATAGGCCGCGAGTCCATCCCCAACCGAAAAGACTTTCCACACGCATCCCATGCGGAAGCGTGTCGTATCCGGTATTAGACCCAGTTTCCCGGGCTTATCCCAGAGTCAGGGGCAGGTTACTCACGTGTTACTCACCCGTTCGCCGCTCGAGTACCCCGAAGGGCCTTTCCGCTCGACTTGCATGTGTTAAGCACGCCGCCAGCGTTCGTCCTGAGCCAGGATCAAACTCTCCAAACAATGTCTACAGAGTTTCTCCCGGCTGAAAGCATCCCCGTCCCGGCAAAGGAGACGAGGTGCATCAACCAAAGGAATCCGTCCTCCCACCGAAGCGGGTGGGACGGGGTTGTGCATCATGCACTGGCTTTTAACACACTGTTGAGTTCTCAAGAAACGGACGCGTTCACCGTCGGTCCGGATCGTCGATCCGCCTTCCGGGGCATTCGTTTCGCGTCTCAATCTTAGCAGTTCCGCCTGGTTTGTGTCAAACTGTCGCTTTCGCGTCAGCCGACCCGCACCCGTCGGATCCGCAGCGGATCTCGACCGCCCCGTCTCCAGGGCAACCCCTCTAACTTACTCCAGCATTCGGTCTTCGTCAAACCGAATCCCACCAGGACACAAAGATCCCAACAGGAGGAGGCTCATCAGGGGAGGTCCCGAGCTCCCGGTGATCTCCACCGGCGCTCTCGGGCTTGTGAACTCTATGTAGGGCCGCCCCTTCCGTCAAATCAACGCCCTCCCCCGAGGAAACCTTTCTCTTCTGCGGGTAGTGGTGGCGGTATGACGGACCAAAGGCTCCTCCCCAGAGCGCTCATCGTGCTGCTCTGCGCCGCAAGCGCCGTGATCACACTGGCCGGTGTACGGGAGGTCGGTTCGATCGTCGGACCGGTGCTCCTCGCCCTGGTTCTCGTCCTCGCGGTCTCTCCGGTCCGCGGCATGCTCCAGAGGCGCGGCGCGCCCGGATGGACGCTGGTGGCGGTCCCGCTGGCCCTGGTGCTGCTCCTGTTGCTCGGCATGGTCGCGATCCTGACGCTCTCGGTCGCGCAGCTGGCCACCCTCGCCACCACCTACAGCAGCCAGTTCGAACAGCTCGTGGTGGACGCCCAGCAACTGGCTGCGCGGCTCGGCATCGGCACCGACCAGGTGAACCAGGCGATCCGGTCGCTCGATCCTGGGAAGATCTTCCAGCTGCTCCAGGGATTCGCCGCCGGTCTTCTCAGCGTCTTCTCGGGCCTGGTCCTCATCGTCGTGCTCTTGCTGGCCATGTGTCTCGACGCCCCGGGTTTCTCCCGGCTGCTCCGGAAGGGAGCCGCGCGGCGCCCCCTGCTCATCAGCGCCCTCACCGGCTTCGCCCGCAAGACCCGCCGTTACCTCGTCGTCTCCACGGTGTTCGGGCTGATCTGCTCGGCGCTGGACGCGACCGCGCTCTGGCTGCTCGGCGTGCCTCTTCCGCTGCTGTGGGGCGTGCTGGCGCTGATCACGAACTACATTCCCAACATCGGGTTCGTCATCGGCCTGATACCGCCGGCGCTGCTCGGCCTCCTCGTGGGTGGACCCAAGACCCTGCTCCTGGTGGTCCTCTCCTACATCCTGATCAACTTCGTCGTGCAGTCGCTGATCCAGCCCAAGTTCCTCGGCGACGCCGTCGGCCTGTCCACGACCATGACGCTCCTGTCCCTGCTGGTGTGGGCGTTCGTACTCGGTCCGCTGGGCGCGCTGCTGGCCATCCCGCTCAGCCTGCTGGTCCGGGCACTGCTGATCGACAGCGACCCCGAAGGCGAGTGGGCGGCGGCCCTGGTCTCCGGGCACGACCCCGGCGAGGACCGGCCCGCGACGCCGTGAGGCCGCACGGGAAACGGCGTCGTAAGCACCACGAATGAGCGTACGACCGCCGTTCCCGCGGAACCGGAGCACGTCGTGGGGACGCGCCGGAGGTCAGGCCGGGGACGGCGCGGGCAGTTCCACGGCTCCCCCGCTCACCCGGCTGCGGCCGTCCGGGGAGGCGATCGACACCCTCAGGATGCTCGGTCGTCCCATGTCCACCCCCTGGAGGATGGTGAACTCGTCGGACCCGGTGCCCAGCACCCGGAGGTAGCCGCCGAACGCGGCCGCCGCGGCCCCCGTCGCGGCATCCTCCACGACCCCGCCCACCGGGAAGGGGTCACGCGCGTGGAACCGCAGGTCGCTCTCACGCCAGAAGAGGTGCACCGTCGTCCAGCCGTTGCGGGTCATGATCGACCGCAGCGCGTCGAAGTCGTAGTCGAGGTCCGCCAGGCGCTCACGGGTCGCGGCTGCGAGCATGAGATGGTCGTTCCCGCCGAAGGCGACGTGCGGCGGGAAGGCCGGGTCGAGGTCGTCGCGGGACCAGCGGAGCGCGGTGAGGGTCGCGTCGAGCACCTCCTCCTCCACGGGCCGGGAGCGGGTGGGGACGCTGGTGAGCGTGGCGCGGAGTACACCGTCCTCGATCCCGGTGTCCACGGCGATCTCACCGGCCGGGGTGTGGAAGACCAGCGGACCGGCGCCGAGCCGTTGGGCCATCACCACCGCGGTGGCGATCGTGACGTGCCCGCAGAAGGCGACCTCCGCGGAGGGGGCGAAGTAGCGGAGCTGAAAGGTGCGGCTCTCGGCGTCGCCGCCGGTCACGAAGGCCGTCTCGGAGTAGCCGACCTCGGCGGCGATGGCGAGCATCTCGGCGTCGGAGAGGTCACCGGCGTCCAGGACGATTCCGGCGGGGTTGCCCCCTTCGGGGTCGTGCGTGAAGGCGGTGTAGCGCAGAATCTCCAGATCTTCTCTCATGCCCACCGGAGCCTATCCTCCGCCCTTCCGGAGAACTCAGATGGCCGCCGGGGCGGTCTTCTGCGGTGCCGTACGCGGTGCGGGGACCTGCGCCTCGGAGACGCGGCGGCTCCAGGGCATCGCCGCGATGAGGACCGGCAGGAGCACGATGGAGCACTGCGCCCAGACCGAGTGCAGCGCGCCCCACTCCAGGCCGCGGTACTGAGTCATGTAGAGGTAGCCGTACGCCGCCCAGAAGGAGACGCCGAGGATCGCGGGCCACGCGAAGCGGGTGGGACGGGCGACCAGGAACGGCATGAACCACAGCAGGTACTGCGCGCCGAGCCGGGGGGTGGCGACCATGAAGGCGAGCAGCAGGGCCGTGGTGACGTCCACCGGGTCGGCGCGGCGCCACAGGATGGCGACCACCACGAGCGTGAAGTAGATCAGCCACGTGCCGAACGTGGCGATCCCCTGGTGGAGCGTCCAGTCGCCGCCGACCAGGAGGGCGCTGTAGCTCCACTCTCCGACGATGGGGCGGATGCTCTTCATCACCTTGAGGACCTCGGGGATCTGGCTCAGGGAGGTCCCGGCGAAGATCGGCAGGGTCACGATGAAGAACACCGGCGCGATGCCGGTGGCCACGAAGGCGACGACGCGGGCGCGGACGGTCGGCAGGAACAGGAGCATGCCGGGGATCAGCCAGATGGGCCAGCTCTTGGCGCACAGGGCGAGGCCCATCAGCAGGCCGGCGAACAGGGCGCGGCGCAGGCCGGCCCGGTCGCCGGGGCCGGGACGCAGCGCCAGGCGCACCGTCTCCGGCGCCGCCGCCAGTGCCTGCCGTACGGCGCCGCGGAACCCGAGGGCGGAAATGCTCTGCCGGGTCATGGCGATGGGGTCGTTGACGAGGCCGGGGCGCTCGGCCGGGCCCGGGCCGCGGGCCACCACGAACGCGGCGACGCCGAAGGCCAGCGCGACCGGCTCGACCTGGCCGTGGACGCACGCGACGAGGAGGGCCAGGGGGTTGCAGGCGTACTGGAAGGCGCGCAGCGAGGCGTCGCGTCCCCCGGCGAGTTTGCCGACCAGGGGGATCAGCGCGATGTCGGCCACCACGGTGACGAGCCGACCGGCGATCTCCCACGGGATGCCCAGCCAGAGCAGCAGGCCGTACACGTACGGGATGGTCGGCAGGAAGTGCCAGCCGCCGTTGCTGCCGAGGACGGGGTCCTGGTGGTTCAGGACCGCCACGCCCGCGGGCTTGAAGCTGTTCACGAAGTCGACCGGCTGCCATCGGCTGTCCGCCGCGGCGGCCATGATCAGCAGACGGAACACGATTCCGACCGCGATCGCCATGGTCAGCGACGGACGCCAGTGCCGCCACTGGGCGACCAGCGCGAGCACGACACCTGCGGCGAGGACGAACCCCGTTTGGATTGCGTAGTCCATGACGTCTACCAGAGTGCCGGAAGTCAGGGGGAAGGGACCACTCGGGCCGCGAAACGAGTTCATTCTTCCAGGTTTCTTCGCGGAGAGAGGTCGAATCGTCACTTTCGGTCACCAAAGGTGAGTGTCACGGGCATGACCTCGCCGCCGGGAGTCCGTCTCTCCCGGCGGCGAGGGGCTTTCGCGGGTCATGCCCGACCCTGGACGGGATCCGGGCCCCCGGCCGTCAGCCGGTGAACCCCTTGAAGATGCCGGTGAACTCCCAGGGCGACTGGGCGACCCCGCTGCAGGTGGGCGACACCTGGCCGTTGGGGCAGCCACCGTTGTCGCGTCCGGCGGACCAGAAGCCGATGAAGCCGACGTGGTTGGTGTTGGCCCAGGAGAGCAGCTTGCGGGCGTTCGCCTGGGTGGTGGTCATGCCGGTGTCGTTCTTGCCGATCATCGGGGTCAGGCCGAGCATCTTTTTGAGCTGGGCGTCGGTCTTCGCCGGCCAGACCGTCTTCATCTGCGCGAGCGTCGCCTCGGCGGCTTTGATCATCGCGTCGCCCCAGTCGCCGGTGTAGCCGAAGTTCATCAGCATCGGGTTGACGATCACGTTGAGCCCCTTGGCCGCCGCGTCCTGCAGGATCGACAGCGAGAACGGGTCCACGCCGTAGTCCTGGCCCTGGACCCGGAGGGTGTAGCTCACCACGGTGCCGCGTTCGGCCTGGAGCTGCTTGAGCGCGGTGTTGACCTTGGCCGCGTCGATCGACGCCTCGACGTCGACGTCGAGGTGGTTCGTGCCGACCGCGTCGAGGACCTTCTTGTACGCGGTGAGCAGCGCGGCGGAGCTGGCGCAGGTGTGCTCCAGGTACGGGCCCTGGGCGCCCCCGGTGGCCACGATCACCTGCCCGCCCTGGGCCTGGAGCGCCCGGACGTCACCGATGATCCGCGGGTCGTTGATCGGGATGGTGCCGCCCCAGGCCGGGTTGCAGCCGGTGCTGTCGCCGAGGGCGAAGGCGAGGGTGTAGTTCTTCACCCCGGTCGCGGTGGCGGCGCCCGCCAGCGAGGGCGTGGGCATGGTGATGTCGATGTAGGGGGCGTAGCGGATCTCTCCGCCGGGCTGCGGGTTGGTGTCACCGGTGGTCGTCCCGCTCGCCTGCGGGCCGTAGGCCGAGCAGTTGCCCGAGGGGTCGCAGGCCCGGACCCGGAAGGAGTAGGCGGTGCTGGGCGACAGGCCGGTGGCCGTGTGGGAGGTGGCGGAGCCCACGGCGACCGGCGCGCCGCCGTCGCGGGAGACCTCGTAGCGGGCCACGGTGCCGGAGTCGTCGGTGGAGGCGGACCAGGAGAGGGCCAGCGAGGTGGCGGTGGCGCCGCCCACGGTGAGGTTCGCCGGGACGGTGGGCGGGACGGTGTCGCCCGGGAGGCCCTCGCCGGGCGGTCCGTCGAGGACGAGGTCGTCGGCCTGGTAGGCGCCCTGGCCGTACCAGGAGTTGACGTACACGGTCACCGAGGTGGTGGACGGGCCGGTGGTGAACGACGTGGTCAGCCGCGTGTAGGCCGACGGTGAGGAGGTCCACGTGCTGGGGTCGGTGGTGCCGGTGCCGGTCGCGCCCAGGAAGACATAGCCGCCGCGCACCCAGGCCGACAGCGAGTACGACGAGGACGGCTTGACGGCGACCTTCTGCCCGCAGCGGGCGGTGTCGGCTCCCTGGGCGGTGGCCTGCAGCGCCCTGGCGCCGCCGTGCACCGGGGAGGACACCGTCGTCGCGGCCGAGGAGGCCGAGCAGGTCCACCCGGTCAGGCCGTCCTCGAACCCGGAGTTGGTCATGATGTCGGCGGCGTGCGCGGGCGGCGCGGCGAGCGTCGCCGCGCCCAGGGCCAGTACGGCGGCCGCCGCGAGTTTCCTGAGGTTCATCTCTTGCCCCGCAAGGGTCGTGAAGGGATGAGCTGGGGTGGTCTTCCGGGGTGCGGCCCCGCGCCCTGTGGGGCGGGGCCGCACCGGGGAGAGGGGCCGACGCGCCGGGGAAGGGGGCCGGGGTGGCGGGCCGGCCCCCGGCGGGCGGCCGTACGGTTCTCCTGTGAGCGGGCCGTACGGCCTCCCCGCGGGCGGGCCCGGCGGGTGGGGTCAGAAGCCCGCGGTGATCCGGGTGAACTCCCAGTCGGCCTGGGCGATCCCGCTGCAGTTCTCCTGGACGCCGCCGCCGGGGCAGGGGCGGTCGCGGTTGACC
Organism: Streptosporangium sandarakinum; assembly: GCF_050942225.1. NCBI lineage: Bacteria > Bacillati > Actinomycetota > Actinomycetes > Streptosporangiales > Streptosporangiaceae > Streptosporangium > Streptosporangium sandarakinum. The sequence goes on along the minus strand of NZ_CP192034.1, from coordinate 1,843,328 downwards.
GACCAGAACGCGAGGCGGGTCAGGCCCTTGGAGTTCGCCCAGTCGCGGATCTGGGTCCACTGCGCCGGGGAGGTCTGCTCCTGCTGGTCGGACAGGCCGTTCATGCCGGAGATGCCCATGTGGGCGTAGGCCTGGGCGTCGGTCCAGCCGTTGGCGGACTTCAGCGCGTTCTTCAGGCCCTCGGCGGCGTTGATCGTGCTCTGGTACATGTTGGCGCCGCCGCCGAAGTCGAACGGCATGATCGTGTAGTTGTCGATCGGCACGCCCAGCGCCTTGGCCTGGTTGATCAGGCGGATGCCGGGGGCGGTCGGGCCGGTGGTGGCGGTGCCGAAGGTCACGACCACCTTGACGCCGGGGTTGGCCGCCTTGACGATCTTCAGACCGTTGAGGATGCGGTCCTGGACGGTGTAGTTCTCGAACTCGTCGGTGTTCTCGATGTCGAAGTCGACCACCGCGGGACCGACGGCGTCGATGACCTTCTGCACGGCTCCGGCGAACGCCTGGGGGGTGGAGCAGTTGGGGCCGAGCTTGTTGCCCTGCCAGCCGCCGAAGGAGACCTGGACGCTACCGCCGGCGGCCTTGATCTGGTTGATGGCGGCCTGGTCGGCGCCACCGGTCAGCGGGCGCTGGCCGTCCCAGGCGGGGTTGCAGCCGTTCTGGGCGAGGATGAAGGCCATGGTGAAGGACTTGATGCCGGTGGCGCCCATGACCGTGGCCGGGCTGGGCGGGTTGCCCCAGCCCGTGTAGAGGTAGGGGGCGCCGGGCATCTTGCCGCCGGGGTCCGGGTTGGTGCAGCCCGTGGTGGTGGCGCTGGCGGTGCTGCCGGCCGACTCGCCGGTGCCGCTGTACGCCTTGACGGTGTAGCTGTGCGACTCACAGGTTCCGAGGCCGGAGATGGTGGCGGTGGTGCCGGTGACGGTGGTCTTGAGCGCCGAGCCCTCGTAGACGCGGTAGCCGGTGACCGTGCCGCTGGAGGCGCCCCAGGACAGGGTGATCGAGGTGTTGGTCGAGGTCGTGGTCACCGTTCCGGGCGTGCCCGGGGCGCCGGGGTTGCCGGTGCCTCCGCCGCAGGGGTTGCCGTTGAGCGTGCAGTTGGACGGGGTGGCGCCACCGGGGCTGCCGTTGAAGCCGAAGCTCGCGGACGCGCCGGGGGCCAGGGTGCCGTTCCAGCCGACGTTGGTGAAGGTGAAGCGCTGCCCGCTGCGGGTCATGGCGGCGTCCCAGAAGGAGCCGACGGAGGCGCCGGAGGGCAGGTCGAAGGCCACCGACCAGCCGTTGATGGGGGTGGTGCCGCCGTTGGTGATCGTGTACTTGCCCTCGAAGCCGGTGCCCCAGTCGGAGACCTTGGTGAAGGCGGCCGTGGGGGACGCCGCCGCCCCGGCGGGCGCCGCGACCGCGGCCGTGCCGAGCGCGGTCAGGAGTGCGGCCAGGGCCGCGGCTGCTGTTCGACGAAGTCTCATTCGCTGTTCCTTCTGTCGGGGGGTGTCACGTCCCGCCGGCGGCGGGACCACGGGGGCGGGGCGGTTGGCTTTCCGGCGCGGTCAGGGTTTCCGCGCGGTCGGGTTTTCCGGCGTGGTCAGGCTTTGCGCGTGGTCAGGCTTTCCGGCGCGGCCAGGCTTTGCGCGCGGTCAGGCTTTGCGCGTGGTCAGGCTTTCCGGCGCGGTCGGGTTTTCAGGCGCGGTCAAGACGGACGGGTTCACCGTCGCGCCGCGCGGGTGGCCGCCCGGGGCGGTCATCGGTACGGTGCCGCGCCGGGTGGCGCGGGGGCGCGGACGCCGCCGCCGGAGTCGGCGGCGTCCGCGCTGGTCAGAAGGCGTCCTGGGTTGGTGAACGGGTCATCGGCATCCCCATTCGACTCATCTTTTAGGAAAGTTTCCTAAGAGTTGTCGTGATCGTAGCCTTGACAACCGTCCTTCACAAGACCCAAAACAAGGCCGAAACGAGACGGGGTGACGCGCCCGGCGCGTCACCCCGTCAACTCCCTCTCAGCTCTCCTCGGACCCCTTCAGACCCCTCCAGGCCCATTCAGGCTCCTTCAGGCTCCTTCAGGCCATGACGTCCGGCAGCGGCTTGCGGGCCAGGTCGGGGACCTCCGCGTCGTGGGCGGCGTAGCCCACCGGGAAGAGGATGTAGGGCCGCTCGTTGGCCGGCCGCCCGCAGATGTCGCTCAGGAACGCCATCGGGTTGGGGGTGTGGGTGAGGGTGGACAGCCCCATCGCGTGCAGGGCCGCGATGAAGAAGCCGCAGGCGATGCCGACGCTCTCGTTGACGTAGTAGTGCTTGACCCGCGTGCCGTCGGGGCGCACGCCGTACTTCTCCGCGAAGCAGACCACCAGCCAGGGCACGGTCTCCAGGTAGTCCTTCTCCGGGCCGGTCTCCAGGGGTGCCAGGGCGGCGCGCCACTCAGGCGTCAGCCGCCCCTCCTCGTAGTTCTTGCGCTCCTCGACCTCGGCCGCCTCCCTGATCCGCCTCCTGGTCTCGGGGTCGCCGATCAGGATGAACTTCCACGGCTGCTGGTGGGCCCCGGAGGGGGCGGTGTTGGCGGCCCGGATCGCCAGCTCGACGCACTCGCGGGGCACCGGCTCGTCGCTGAAGAACCGCACGCTCCGCCGCCGGTCCATGTGCTCGTAGAACTCCCGCCCCCGGGCCACCATCTCGTCCTCAAGGTAGCGGGTGGGCCGGTAAGGGATGAACGGGTAGCTGTGCTCGCGCGGCACGATGCCTCCTTTTTCGCCATATGTGCGCGCGTAGTCTGAATGGCGGTGAAAAATAGGGCAACACCCCGTCCGGAACACTGCCAGATCGTCAGTTTCCGTCGTCGCGGGGTACGCGGAGGTGAGCAGATTGGCAGCCAGAAGGGCCGGCCGGAACGGCCTGGACGAACTCGACCGCAGGGTGCTCCGCCTGGTCAGGGAACGGCCGCGCAGCGGACTGCTGGAGATCTCCCGCATCCTGGGGGTCGCCCGGGGAACGGTCCAGGCCCGGCTGGACCGGATGGTCGCCGACGGGGTGATCGTCGACTTCGGGCCCAACCTCTCCCCGCGCGCCCTCGGCTACCCGGTGCAGGCGTTCACCACGCTGGAGGTCGAGCAGGTCTCCCGGCCCGACATCTCCGCCGCGCTGGAGGTGATCCCCGAGGTCATGGAGGCGCACATCGTCACCGGCCCCGGCGACGTCTGGTGCCGGATCGCCGGCCGCGACCACGAGCACATCCAGCGGGTCATCGACCGGATGCTGGCCATCCCCGGCATACGGCGCAGCAGCACGGTGATCACCCTCTCCACCGTGGTGGCCCACCGGGTCCAGCCCCTGGCCGGCGACTGAACCCGCCCACGCCGCGATCCCGTCCGTCTCCGTGCCCGTCAGTCCTTGAGGAGGTCGCGGATGACGGGCGCCGGGAAGCGACTGAAATCCGCGCATGAAATGTCACGCAGAGTGCGCACGTCTTCGCTTGGGTGATCGGGAGAGGTGATTAGGGATTGTTCGATGGGAGTACTTTGGGTTCGTCTGTTTTCGCCCCCTGGAGCGCTCCCATGTTCTTCGGCATCACCGACATCTGGACCTACGTCATCGGTGCCTTCTTCATCGTCCTGCTGCCCGGCCCCAACTCCCTCTACGTGCTCAGCACCGCCGCGCAGCACGGGGTGCGCCAGGGCTACCGGGGGGCCATGGGGGTGTTCCTCGGTGACACCGTCCTGATGGTCCTCGCGGCGGCCGGGGCCGCCTCGGCGCTGCGGGCCGAGCCGATGCTGTTCAACGTCGTCAAGTACGCCGGGGGCGCCTACCTGGCGTGGATCGGCGTGCAGATGCTGCGCGGGGCGTGGCGCTCGTGGCGGAACCACGGGAACGCCGAGGCTCCCGGGGCCGCGCCGGCGGAGGAGCGGGCGGGGCGTCCGGCCAGGGACCCGTTCCGCAAGGCGCTGACGATCAGCCTGATGAACCCGAAGGCGATCCTGTTCTTCATCTCCTTCTTCATCCAGTTCGTGGACCCCTCCTACGGCAGCCCGGCGCTGTCGTTCCTGATCCTGGGGGCGATCTGCCAGCTCTTCAGCGTGCTGTACCTGTCGACGCTGATCTTCGCCGGGAGCTTCCTGGCCTCCCAGTTCCGGTCGCGCCGCAGGCTGTCGGCCGGGCTCACCTCGGGTGTGGGCGCGCTGTTCATCGGCTTCGGGGCGCGGCTGGCCACGGCCACCCTGGGCTGACGCCGTACGGCGTCAGGCCGGGTCGGCGTCGCCCTGGTTGGCCTTGATCGCCACGCTGACCAGTGAGAGGAAGAGCTCGGCGTCGGCCCTGCCGTCGATGGCCATGGACACCCAGCCGTCCCCGCTGCCCGGGACGACGCGCCGGCAGTCGGTGAGGACCCTGGCCCAGCGGTCGATGACGCCGGTGGTGAGCAGCAGTTCCGCGGTGTGGTCCCCGCGCATCCTGACGATCTCCCGGCCTCCGGACCTGAAGCCGATGCCCCTGCGGGTGCGTTTCAGCGCAAGGGCGGGCCAGTGGGAGAGCTGGGTCGCGACGTGCGCGACACCTTCTGTCGGCCGGCTGGACGTGCGCGCGTGCACTGCCATACGCGAATCGTCGCGAACCGTACGGGTTCGGGAAAGTCACGTTTCCGAACCGTTACCGCTTGGACACACTCCGAGCATCGGCCGATCCGCCGCGACCCATGCGGCATCGGTCGGTTAAAGCGAAGGCATGCTCCGGGGTCGGGTACGGTAAACCGCCCCCCGATACCGGGTGATTCCCGGTACCCCGGAACGACGAGCCCATCATGTCTGTTCACCGGCTGTCCGGGTAGGCGTCAAGCCTCACCGCCGGTCATTCCACCTTCCCGTGGAGCGCGCCATGAGCCACACGTCCGTCACCCTGCCCCGCCTCACCGTCCTCGCCCGCCAGGCCGCGCCGAAGCTGCTGGAGGGAGTGGTCGCCCCGCTGGCCGTCTTCTACGCCGCGCTGGCCGTCCTCGGCGAGCGCGGAGCGCTCATCGCCGCGTTGAGCTGGGTCTATATCGGGGTGGGATGGCGGTTGCTGCGGCGCGTCCCGGTGCCCGCCACGATGATCCTCGCCACCGTGGCGATCACCGTGCGGACGCTGCTGGGGCTGTGGACGGGCAGCATGGTGTTCTACTTCCTCCAGCCCGAGCTGGGCACGATCTGCATCAGCGTGGTCTTCCTGGCCTCGGTGCGGCTGAACCGCCCGATGGCGCAGAAGCTGACGCTCGACTACATCCACCTGCCCTCCGCGGTGCTCAGGCACGAGAGGGTCCGCCGGTTCTTCGCCCGGATCACCCTGCTGTGGGGGTTCGTGCTGCTGGCGAACTCGACGGTGAGCATCTGGCTCCTGCTGCACCAGTCGATCGGCGCCTACCTCCTGGTGCGCACCTCGGTCGTGGCCCTGATCAGCGGCGCGGCGATCGCCTTCTCCGTCTGGGCCTTCCGCCGCGTCCTGCACCGCCTCCACTCCGCCTCCACCCCCGCGCTCCCCGCCACGCCCTGACGGCCGCTCGGCCCCGGTCCTCAGCCGCTCGGCTCGGCCCCGGCCGTCAGGCCGGCCTCGTGGGCGATGATCGCCGCCTGGACCCGGTTCTCGGCCCCCAGCCGGTTGAGGATCGAGCTCACGTGGGCCTTGACGGTCCCCTCCACCAGGTGGAGGCGGCGGGCGATCCGCGCGTTGGACAGCCCCGCCGCGAGCAGGGCGAGCACGTCGCGCTCGCGGGGGGTGAGCGCCGCGACCCGCTCGCGGGCGGACGCCTCGCGGGTCATCCTGCCGTCCGCGAGCGCGGACACGACCCGCTTCGCCACGCGCGGCGACAGGCAGGCGGCGCCCTCGGCGACGGCGTGGATGCCGGCCAGCAGCTCGCGCGGGTCCCCCGACTTCAGGAGGAACCCGTCCGCGCCCTCCCCGAGCGCCCGGGCGATGTAGTCGTCCTCGCCGAAGGTGGTGAGCATCACCACGGCCGTGCCGGGGGCGACCCGGCGCAACTCGGCGACGGCCGCCAGCCCGTCCATCCGGGGCATCCGGATGTCGAGGAGGACGACGTCGGGGCGGTGGGCGAGGGCGAGCCGGATCGCCTCCCCGCCGTCGGCGGCCTCGGCGACCACCTCTATCTCCGGGTCGACGGCCAGTACGGCGCGCACCCCGGCCCGGATCATGGTCTCGTCGTCGGCCAGCAGCACCTTGATCATCGCGTTCCGTCCGCCACGTCCATGTTCACGTCCACGTCCATTTCCTCTCCGGTCCCTCCGGTCTCTGCGGTCTCTGCGGTCTCTGCGGTCTCTGCGGTCTCTGCGAGGGAGCGGAGACGCTCCTCCCGGGTGACTTCCGCGCCGGACCGTTCAGCGCGGGGCCACTCCACATCGGGCCGTTCAGTGCCGGACCACCCCGCATCGGGCCGCTCCGCGCCGGACCACTCCGCATCGAGTGGTTCAGTGCCGGACCGCTCCGCATCAGGGCGCTCCGCGCCGGACCACTCCGCGCGGGGAAGGCGGGCCGTGACCCGGAAGCCGCCGTTCCGCGGGCCCGCCTCGAACATCCCGCCCGCCAGCCGTACCCGCTCGCGCAGCCCGGCCAGGCCCATCCCGCCGGACGGACCGGACGGGCCGCCACGCGCGCGGCCCATCGTCGCCCGGGACGCCGGATTGGTCACCTCGACCGTGACCCCGGCGGGCCCGCCGAGCACCTCCACGGTCACGGACGCGCCGGGGGCGTGTTTGGCGGCGTTGGTCAGGGACTCCTGGACGACCCTGCGGGCGGTGGGGTCGCGCAGCGATCCGCCGCCGCGCAGCTCCACCCGCAGCCCCGAGGCGGCGGCCCGTTCGACCACGTCGGAGACGCTCTCCTCCGGCGGGGTCAGCGGCGCCGGGTCGTCCTCGCGGAGCACGCCGATGATCCGGTGGAGGCGTTCGGTGGTGTCGGCCGCGGCCTCACGGAGCTCCCCGGCGGCCCGGCGGTGCCGTACGGGCAGGTCGGGCGCCATCTCCAGGGCCGCGGCGCGCAGCGCGATGAGCGCGAGGTCGTGGCCGATGGAGTCGTGCATGTCCTGGGTGATGCGGTTGCGCTCGCGCAGCCTGGCCTGGCCGGCGGCCAGCCGCCGCTCGCGCAGGCGCTGCTCGGCCCGCTGCCGGAACAGCAGACCGACGCTCCAGGGCAGCAGGCCGGACAGCAGGACGCCCGACAGGGCGGGCAGCCAGAAGGCGGTGACGGCCGGGGCGGGCCGCGGGCCGCCGAAGAGGGAGAGAGCGAGGACCGCGGCGGCGCCCGTGCCCAGGAGGACGGCGAACGCCCTGAGCGCGGGCCGGGGGTCCGGCGCGCGGCGGCCGGCCCGGTGGCTCAGCACGATGGCGGCGAGGGTGAGGCCGTTCAGCGGCAGCACCTTGAACGAAGGCAGGTCCAGGCCCCAGAACTGGAAGCTGGCCGCCCCCTCGCTGACGTTCCATGTCCCCGCGACCAGGACGGCCAGCATGGGGAGCACCGGCGCGCGGCGGCTCGCGAGCACGGCGGCGCAGATCACGGTCACCTCGGCGGCCATGGTCCACAGCCGCGCCCAGGCGGTGGCCGGTTCCCACCAGGCCGGGAGGGTGGGGGCCAGGACCGCCGGCAGGCAGAGCAGCAGGATCGTCACAAGCTCCCGCCGGTCCGGCCGGCCCATCCTTTTCATCACCTTCGTGACGTTACAAGGCGCGGACGCCGGGCGACTCCTCCCCGGGAGCGGGCACGACCCCCGCCGAAAGTAGGGGGTGGCACGGGCTGAACGTCCGATGTGCCGACCGCGGCCCGGCACCTAGCGTCGGTGGCGCACGAGTTCCGGCGGTGTCCCCGGGAGATCTCAGGGACGCCACCCCGAGGCCCGGGGTCCCTCCCTGATGCCCGGAGCCCGGCGGTCCTTCAGCGTGCTGGGGAGATCCCCCGGACCCGGCAGGAGCCGTCCGGACACCCGACCCCCACCGATGAGGAGCGCGGCCGTGACGCAGGCCATTCTCGACGCCGTACAGCAGGCGATGACCTCCCCCTGGATCTATCTGGCGCTGTTCGCGCTGGCGCTGCTCGACGGGTTCTTCCCCGTGGTGCCCGCCGAGACGTCCGTCATCACGGCGGGCGTGTTCGCCGCCTCCACCGGCGCGCCCGACGTCGCGGCCGTGATCGCGGTGGCGGCGCTGGGCGCCTTCGCCGGTGACCACATCTCCTACGCCATCGGGCGCTCGGCGAACGGCAGGCTGCGAAGGGGCGGACGCGGCGACCGGGCGTTCACCTGGGCGCGGCGCGCGCTGGCCGAACGCGGCGGGCTCGTCCTGGTGGCGGCCCGCTACATCCCCGGGGGCCGTACGGCCTGCACCCTCACCATGGGCGCGGTCGCCTACCCCCGGCGCTCGTTCGCCCTCTTCGACGCGGTCGCGGCCGTCTCATGGGCGGTCTACTCGGTGCTGATCGGCTACGTGGGCGGCGCGGCGTTCGAGCACGACCCGCTCAGGGGGCTGCTGCTCGGCCTCGGCATCGCCCTGTCGGTCACCGCGGTGGCCGAGACGGTCCGGTACGTACGGCGACGCCGGACCGCCGGGGCTCCGGGGCGGGAGCCGGCCCTCGCCGTCTCGGACGACTGACCGTCCTGCCCCGACCCGTCCCCCGGGGGAAATCCGCACCGAAGTCAGGGACAACCCCGATGGATCGGGGCACCGCGAGCGCGGGAGGCTGCCAGAGGTTCGCCGGAGGACGTCCCTCCGGACGCCTCACTGAGACGTCCCGGCCATCTCGCCGTGTCGTGATCGGAGGAGGGAACCCGGATCGGGAGAGCCCGGGATCGGGAGAGGGCCGTGTCCCGCCGGACGGCGGGGGCGGGTGAGCGTGACGAGGGAGGGCTCATGAGCGTGGCGGCCGTCGGCCTGGCGTTGCTGGGGTCCCTGTTCTTCGCGCTCGGCGCCGCGCTGCAGCAGTCCGAGACGGGGCCGGACCGGGTCGCGCTGCGCCACCTGGCCAGGCGTCCGCGCTGGCTGCTCGGCGGCCTCGCCGTCGGGGCCGGCACCGCGCTGCACGTCCTCGCGCTGAGGTACGGGCCTCTCACGCTGGTTCAGCCTCTGGGGGCGGCGAGCCTGCTGTTCGCGCTGCCCTGCGCGGCGGCCCTGCGACGCCACAGGCCACGGCCGCGCGAGCTGGCCGCCGCGGCCGCGGTCGCCGCCGGACTGACCGGGCTGGTGCTGACCGTGCCGGAGCACACCGGCGATCCCCGTCTCGGCCCCTGGGGGCGGTGGCCCTGCTCGCGGGGGCGGCCACCGTCGCCCTGGGGCTGCTGGCCGTCTCCCGGCGCGTCTCCCCCACCGCCCGGGGCGGGCTGCTGGCGATGGCGGCGGGCGTGCTGTACGGCGCGACCGCCACGCTGACCCGGGTACTGGTCGACGGCGCCTGGGAGCCGTGGCTGCTGCTCGCCGCGCCGCTGCCCGCCCTGGCCGCGCTGGGCCTGCTGCAGCGCGCCTACGCCTGCGGTCACTTCGGTGTCGCCTTCGCCTCCCTGCAGGTGGCCGACCCGCTGACCGCGGTCGTCTTCGGAGCCGTCCTGCTGGGCGAGCCGCTGCCGACCGGGGCGACGGCCACGCTGACCGCGCTGGCCGCCGCGCTGCTGGCCGCCTGCGGCACCGTCGCGCTGGCCCGCACCGGCCCGCCGCCCGCCGCGCACGTCCCCCAGGCCCGCTGAGCCCCGCGGGGCCCGTCCCGCGGCCTCGTGGGCACCACGCCCCGACCGCCCCGTCCGTCCCCGGCCCCGCCGCGAACCTCATCCGGCCGTCCCCGGCTCCCCCCCTCCGCGAGCCGCCCCCGACCTTCCCCGCTGAACGGAGCACCACCGATGATCACCGCTCTCGCGCCCGCCCCCGCCCCCGCCGCGCCGGCCACCGTACCGGCCCGTGCGCTTCCGGCCGTCCGGCCGCGGCGGGTGCTGATCGCCACCGACACCTACCCGCCGGACGTGAACGGCGCCGCCTCCTTCACCCACCGGCTGGCCTGCGGGCTGGCCGCCCGGGGCAACGAGGTCCACGTGGCCTGCGCCTCCGACGAGGGGCCGGCCAGGACCGAGCACGTGGACGGGGTGACGGTGCACCGGCTGCGGTCGGTGCCCGTGCTGGTGCACCCGACGATGCGGATCTCGGTACCGGCCCGGCTGGACGATCTGGTGGCGGCCGTCTCGCCGGACGTGGTCCACGTGCAGGGGCACTTCGTGGTGGGCCGGGCCGCGATCTCGGCGGCCCGGCGCGCGGACGTCCCGGTGGTGGCCACCAACCACTTCATGCCCGACAACCTCTTCCAGTTCGCCCACGTCCCGGGCGCGCTGCGCGACCGGGTGGGCGAACTGGCGTGGCGAGACTTCCGGCGCGTCTTCTCCCGGGCCGACCGGGTGACCACTCCGACCCGGATCGCCGCCGAACTGCTGGCGGGCAAGGGCTTCGCCCATCCGGTGGAGCCGGTCTCGTGCGGCATCGACCTGCGCCGGTTCCAGCCGCGCGGCGGTCTCAGGTCGCCGGCGCGCCAGGCGCTCGGCCTGCCGGACCGCCACACGGTGCTGTTCGTCGGGCGGCTGGACGAGGAGAAGCGGCTGGACGAGCTCATCCGGGCGCTGCCGTACGTGCTCAACGACCACGACGCGCAGATCGCGCTGGCCGGCACGGGCGGGCAGCGTGAGCCGCTCGCCCGGCTGGCGCACCGGACCGGGGTCGGCGACCGGGTCGTCTTCCTCGGCTTCGTCCCGGACGAGACGCTCCCGGACGCCTACGCCGCCGCCGACGTCTTCGCCATGCCCGGTGTCGCGGAGCTGCAGAGCATCGCGACGCTGGAGGCCATGGCGTCCGGACTGCCGGTCGTCGCCGCCGACGCGATGGCCCTGCCCCACCTGGTACGGCCCGGCGGGAACGGCCACCTGTACCGGCCCGGGGACGTGAGGGAACTGGCGCGCCGTCTGGGCGACGTGCTGGGCGCGCCCGAGCGGCGGGCCGCCATGGGCGCGGCGAGCCGGATGATCGCGCTCACCCACGACCACCAGGTGTCCCTCGCCCGGTTCGAGGCGATCTACCGGGAGGTCGCCCGGCGAGGTCACCGGGAGATGGCGTGGTGAGGCCACCGGGAGGTCACGCGGTGGGACGGCCGGTGGATCGTGCGGCGCGGCCGGCGGAGGGCCGCGCGGTGAGGAAGGGCCCCGTCCGGGAAGGTCCGGGCCGGGAGGCGCACGTCCGGGGGCGACCCGGCGGAAGAAGCGCCGCGGCGGGAAGAGCGCCGCGGGAAGGAGCGGCGCGATGAGGGGGGACCCGGTGAGAGCGGACGGCGCGGACGGAGAGGGCACGCTGTGGCGGCGGCCCGCGATGGCCTGCGTGGGCGTCGCGGCGGCGGCGATGGCCTACGCCCATCTGGCGGCGATCGGTTCGGTGGATCCGATGACCGAGCTGACCAGCCGTTACGCCCTGTTCGGCCCGAGCGGCTGGGCCATGGCCGTCGCCGCGATCGCGCTGGCGGTGAGCTGCGTGTGGACGGCCTACGGCCTGACCCGGGTGGACCCGGCGCGCGTACTGCTCGTCGCGGCGGCGCTGGGCCTGCTGCTCACCGCGGTGTTCCCCACCGACGCGCCGCCCGGGGTCACCTCCGGCGGCGGGGAGGTCCACCGCTGGGCGGCGGCCGTGGTCCTCACCGCGCTGCCCTGCGCGGGCCGGCTGCTCGGGCGCCGGTTCGGCGAGCCGGCGCTGTCGCTGGCGGCCGGCCTGTCGGTGGCGGCGCTGGTGGCGTTCCTCGCGGCTCGCCCGGGATCGCCGGTCGCGGAGATCGTCGGCGGCTCGGGCTACCACGGCCTGCTGGAGCGGCTGGCGTTGCTGGCCGACACGGCCGTGGTCTTCCTGGCGGCCCGGTGCGCGGACGGACGGGACGCTCCGGCTCGCGCCGCCCGGCCGCTGGGCGCTTCCTTCGAAGCGGGGCCGGTGCTTCTTGAGCGCGAAATGAAACCTACCGGACAGTAACAAAAGAGACATATCCCCACTGCGGCACCCGCCCTTACCTACGCTAACGTAGGTTACGGAACCGTAGAGAGTAAGGAAGAGGTCCTATGCGGGAGTTCAGCCAGACCGAGCTGCTGCTCGAACTCGAGCCCGTCGTCGCCGGAGAACTGGACCGGCACCACAAAATGGCCAAGGAGTGGTTCCCGCACGAATACGTGCCGTGGTCCGAGGGTCGCGACTACGACGGGATCTTCGGCGGCGAGGCCTGGTCCGAGACCGACTCCACGATTCCCGAGGCGGCGCGGATCTCCCTCGTCGTCAACCTGCTGACCGAGGACAACCTCCCCAGCTACCACTACGAGATCGCCACGACCTTCGGCCGCGACGCCGCCTGGGGCACCTGGGTGCACCGCTGGACCGCCGAGGAGGCCCGCCACGGCACCGCCCTCCGCGACTACCTGACGGTCACCCGGGCGGTCGACCCGGTCGCCCTGGAGCGGGCCCGGATGTCGCACATGGAGGAGGGGTTCACCAACTCCTACGAGGGCGTGCTGCACTCGCTGGCCTACGTCTCCTTCCAGGAGCTGGCCACCCGCATCGCCCACCGCAACACCGGCAAGGTCTCGGGAGACCCGAACTGCGAGCGGCTGCTCGCCAGGATCGCCGCCGACGAGAACCTGCACATGCTCTTCTACCGCAACCTGCTCGGCGCGGCCTTCGAGCTGAACCCGGCCCAGACCATGCGCGCCGTCACCGACGTGGTGACCACCTTCCAGATGCCCGGCACCGGCATCCAGGGCTTCAGCCGCAAGGCGATGGCCATCGCCCACGCCGGGATCTACGACCTGCGCCTGCACCTCGACGACGTCATCATGCCGGTCCTGCGGCAGTGGTCGGTGTTCGAGCGGGGGAGCCTGGGCGACGAGGGCGACAAGGCCCGCGAGGAGCTGGCGGAGTTCCTCGACCGCCTTGAGGTGACCGCCTCCCGCTTCGTCGAGCGCCGCGAGGCCCGCCGCGCCCGCGAGGCCGCCGACGCCTGACGCCTTCCGCCCGTGGCCGCCCCGAACCGCGGGACGGCCACGGCCTCCGGGTCCGTGGTTCAGGCGGTCAGGGCCGGCTCGCGGGGAAGGGCGGGGTCGGGGGCGGGCCGCAGCCGGCGCAGGGAGAGCAGCACCAGCAGGGCGGCCAGGCCCGTCGTGACCGGCGGGACGAGGAAGGCCAGGGACGCGCCGAAGCGGTCCACGAGCTGGCCCGCCACGGCGGCGCCGGTGGCGATGCCCAGGCCGGTCCCGCCGTTGAGCCAGGTGAACGCCTCGGTCCGCACCTCGGCCGGGACGAGGCCCTCGGCGAGGGTGTAGCCGGTGATGACGGCCGGGGCGATGAGGAGGCCGGCCGCGGCGGCTCCGCCGTACAGCATGGGGACGGACCCGGCGAAGCACAGCGCGACGGTGGCCGCCGAGAGCAGGCTCAGGGCGGTGGCCAGCCTGGCCGGGGCGCCGACCCGCCAGCGGACGACGCCGTAGAGGAGCCCGCCGACGAGGCTGGCGGCGGAGAAGGTCGCGTAGACCGGCCCGGTCGCGGCGGACTGGCCGAGCGCGGCCGTCGAGGAGGTGATGCCGACCTGGAGGCTGCCGAAGACGCTGCCGAGCGCGACGAAGGCGACGGCCAGCAGGGCCACGCCCCGCAGCCGCAGCACCCCGCCCCGGGAGCGCGCGTGGACCGGTACCGGCTTGGGGGCGCCCTCGCGGACTCCGGCGAACACGAGCGTGCCGACCACCACCATGACCAGGGCCGCGAGCAGCGCCCAGACGGGCGAGAAGCCGGTGGACAGGGCGACCAGGAGCATGGGCGCGAGGGTGAAGGTCAGCTCGTCGGTCATGGACTCCAGCGCGAAGGCCGTGTCCAGCCTGCCGGAGCCGCCCAGCACGTGCGCCCAGCGGGCCCGCACCATCGAGCCGACCTGCGGCATCGACCCGCCGGCCAGCGCCGACACGGCGGTGAGCGTGACGGGCGAGGCGTGCGAGGCGGCCAGCGCCAGCAGCGCGCCCAGCGCGGCGGCGTGCAGGACGACCTGCGGGACGAGCACCCTGGGCTGACCGTGACGGTCGGCCAGCCGTCCGGTCTGCGGGCCGACGAGCGCCTGGGCGACGGCGGCGGCGGCCGAGGCGATCCCTGCCGCGCCGTACGAGCCGGTGGACCACTGCACCAGGAGCAGGATGCCGATCTGCAGCATGGCGTACGGCAGGCGGGCGACGAACGCGGGGGCGAGGAAGCGCCAGGCTCCCGGCAGGCCGAGAACGGCGAGGTAGGACTTCAACGGGTCTCCGTCCAGGGTCCAGACGGAGGACATCGCCCGGCCGGGGCGAGCCGCACCGTCGTGGTGGGCTTCGACCGGGGTAGATACCGCGGGGTCGCGGCCGCCGTGCGGTCATTACGGGCGCGCCCCTTTGGACACACCAAGCAGACAATTTACCCTAAAAGGTGCATCCCTTATTTTCCGTCGGCCCGCGGACCACCCGCAGGACAGGCCAGGCCGCGAGCGCGAGGGCGAGCGACAGCGCCGCCACGGCCCCCATGGCCCCCGGCAGACCGGTCGCGTCGGCCCACCATCCGACGTAGACGGGACCGGCGAGGAAGCCCAGGTAGGCGACGCCCGTCACCACGGACGTCGCCCGGCCGCGCACGGCGTGACCGACACCGTCGTTCGCCGCGGCCAGCAACGTGGGGAACAGCACCGCGGTCCCCGCCGCGGCCAGGACGAGCCCGGCCAGCGCCACGGGCGCGGAGGGAGCGACGGCCACCGCCGCGCTCCCGGCGGCGGCGGTCACGGCGCCGCAGACGAGCACGGTCGCGGCGCGCCAGGACGCCAACCGGCCGGCGGAGAAGCGGGTGACGGCGACGACGGCAGCGAAGACCGCCGGAGCGGCCGCGGCGAGCACCGGCCCGGCGCCGAGCACGTCGGCCAGGTAGACCGCCCCCAGCTCTGGTGGGCGTTCTCGGCGGCGAAGGCCAGCGCGCCCAGCCCGCCGAACAGCAGGAGCGGCGCGAGACGTACGGCGGGCCGCCCCGCGCGTCCTTCCGGAGCCTCCTCCCCCGCCGGCCGTGCCCGCGCGGGACCGCCGTCCCCGCCCGCCCGCTCCCCCGGCGTGCCCGTACCACGCCGTGCCGCGCGATCGGCCGCGCCGGCCCGCCCGCCCGCCGCGACCACCGGGGCAAGCCCCGCGGCGACCAGGGTGACCAGCAGGAACGGCAGGTAGACCGGCGCTCCCACGTCGGCCAGCAGCCCGGTGGAGAGGCTCGCGAGCACGACGGACGCGGAGAAGAACCCGTGCGCCCGGGTGATGACGGGCCGCCCCGCGGCCTGCTCCGCCGTCCCGGCGGCCGCGTTGATCGCCACGTCCGCCGCCCCGGAGGCCGCGCCGAGCAGGGCGAGGCCCGCCGACAGGCTCCACAGGTCGCGCGCCGTGAGCGCCACCGCCGTTCCCACCGCGCCGAGCAGCACGAGCAGCAGGGCGGCCGGCCGTCGCCCCCAGCGGTCGACGGCCAGGCCCGCGGCGGGCATGGCGGGCAGCGCCCCGGCGCCGACGAACAGCAGGGCGAGGCCCAGCCGGCCGTCGTCCAGACCCGCCTGGTCACGGATGGCTGGCACCGACGCCCCCCAGGCTCCCCAGAACGCGCCGAAGACCACGAAGCCCGCGTAGGCGGCCCGCTGCCCGGAGACGATTTCGGAACCCGACATGTGTGTAACGATACACAAGAGATGTGTATCGTTACACAGGTATCCTTCCCCCATGACGGGAACGGCGGGCGGACGGCGGGCGACCATGGCCGAGGTCGCCCGCGAGGCGGGGGTGTCGGTGATGACCGTCTCCTATGCCTACGGCCGCCCCGACCGGGTCTCGGCCGACACGCGGGCCAGGGTCCGCGAGGCCGCCGAACGTCTCGGCTACCCGGGCCCGCACCCCGGGGCGCGGTCGCTGCGCCGCGGTCGCACCGGCAATCTGGGCGTCGTCCTCGGCGAGCACCTCACCTACGCCTTCGACGACCCGCAGGCCGCCCGCTTCCTCGCGGGAGTCGCCCAGGTCTGCGCCGACCACGGCATGGGGCTGACCCTCGTCCCCATGACCGGAGGACCGGGGGACGCGAACCGCGTCGCCGAAGCGGCCGTCGACGGCTTCGTCGTCTGGACCACCGCGGACGACGACCCCGTCATCGACGCCATCGCCGCCCTGGGACTGCCGGCGGTGGTGCACGGCGGCCCGCTCCGGGACGACCTCCCCTTCGTGGCCGCGGACGACCGGGCCGCCGCCGAGACGGCGGGGCGCGAGGCGTTCTCCGGCGCCCACCGGCCCGCGGTGCTCGGCTTCCCGCTCGACCGCACCAGGGCCACCGGCGTCTTCCCCGGCATCGACCCCGCCGCCGCGACCTTCCGCGTCACGAGGCAGCGCCTGCACGGCTTCCGGGACGCCTGGACCGCCACCGGGAAGCCGTGGGAGCAGGTCAGGGTGGCCGTCTGCTCCACCAACAACGCCCGCGAGGCGGACGCGCTCGCGACCGGGTTGCTGACCGGCCCGGACCCCTGCGACGCGATCGCGGCGATGAGCGACGAGCTGGCCCTGGGCGTCCTCCGCGCCGCGGCGCGCCTGGGGGTGGACGTCCCCGGCGACCTCGCGGTCACCGGGTGGGACGACACCGAGGCGGCCGCCGCCGCGGAGCTGACCACCATCGCCCAGTCCCTGCGCGACCAGGGTGCGCGCTGCGCGCGGGTGGCTCTCGGCGCGCCCCCGCGGCCGGGGACGCCGGGCCTCCTCACTGGCGGCTGGTCCGGCGCGGCTCGACCCGCCGCCCCTGACCGCGCCCGGCCCGCCCCCACCCCGTCGCCCCCAGCCACACCGGTCGCCCGGTCGTGCCGGTCGTGCGGGGAGGTGGAGCGGCGGAGCGGCTGAGGGCGGGGACGCGATCTCTGCTCGCGTCCCCGCCGGGACGGTCGCCGGGCGCTGGGGGTCAGGCCGGGTCCCGTGCCTCCCTCTCCCCCGGGTCCTCCCTATCCGCCGGGCCGTCCGCCCGCTTCTCCCCTTCCGCGGGGTCGTCCGCCCGGCCCTTCCCGGAACGCCGGGAACCCCGGGAGACGAAACCGACGATCGCCTCCGACCGGCTGGCGATCAGCGGTCCGAGCAGCGCGAGGATGAGCACGTACCCGGCGATGAACGGCGCGAGCCTGGTGTCCAACCCGGCGGCGAGCGCCATCGTCGCCAGGACCAGGGCGAACTCGCCGCGCGAGAGCACGGTGAGCGAGATGTTCACCGCCTCCCGCCGGCCGAACGAGTTCAGCTTCGCGGCGGCCGTCCCGGCCGCCACGTTGAGCAGCAGGGTGATCGCCACCGCGGCCGCGATCGGCCAGGCCACCGAGAGCATGTCGCCCGGCTCGATGGACAGGCCGAACGCGAAGAAGAACAGCGCGGCGAACGCGTCCCTGAGCGGGTGGACGAACTGCCGGATGCGCGGCGCCGCCTTGGTCGAGCTCAGAATGAGGCCGATCATGAAGGCCCCGATGGCGTCGGACACGCCGAACTCCTCGGCGACGCCGGCGGTGAAGATCGCCAGGCCGGTGAACATCACCACGAGCAGTTCGTCGTCCCTGGTGCTGACGAGCCGGTTGACCAGCCGGGCACCCCAGCGCGCCACCGCGGTGAGCGCGACCAGGAAGGCGAACGCCCTGCCGAAGGAGGCCGCCGCGGCGGCGATGGAGTCCGCCCCGCTGAGCACCGGCTGCAGCACGGCGAGGTAGAGCGCGAGGAACACGTCCTCGACCACGATGGCGCCCAGGATGAGGCGGCTCTCCGGGTTGCCGAGGCGGCCGAGGTCGATCAGCAGTTTGGTCACGATGGCCGAGGAGGAGATGCCGATGACCCCGGCCAGGACCATCGCCTCGCGGAAGCCCCAGCCGACGGCGAACCCGAAGGCCAGCCCTCCCCCGACGTTGAGCAGGATGTAGACGGCCCCGGCCAGGACCATTCGCCTGCCTCCCTCGACGAGGTCGTCGAGGGAGAACTCCAGGCCGAGGTAGAACAGCAGGAAGATCAGGCCGAGCGCGGCGATGAGCCCCAGGTCCGCCGGGTTCTCGACCAGCGCAAGACCGGGGGTGTGCGGGCCGAACACGATGCCCGCGAGCATGAACAGCGGAATCGTCGGCAGCCCTACGCGGGTGCCGATTCTGGCGATGACCCCGGCGGCCAGGAAGGAGCCGCCCAGGGCGATGAGAGCGTCACCCAGTGCCATGCGGCCCGCCGTCCGGATGGAGTGCGGGCATGGTGAACACCCGTTCCGGGTGGAGTGCGGGCATGGTGAACACACGTTCGTCGAACATTGGAAACCTCCTGTGGAGTGATCTCGGTGTCGGTGCGTCGGAGATCACCCTGCGGAGGCGCCCGCGGGTCGGAGCTGTCGCGTACGGCGGGCACGGCGAGGCGCACCCGTGACGGTTGGCACGGAAGACGGGTCCCCGGCCCCGGTCCGGGGATCTGCCCGGCCTCCGGGGCCGCGGGAGCGGGGCCGGTCTGGTGTGGAGCGGCCGGAGGCAGTACGGCGCCGCCCGCCAGCATGACGGCGACCCCGGGCTCGTGGTGACGGTGGCCGGGCGTCGCGAGAGGGGCGTGGACGACGGCGAACAGGGCCAGCAGGATCGCGGCGACCGTACCGACGATCCTCCGCGGCAAACCGAACCCTAACTCTCGGGGGAATTGTCTGCCATTTTACCATCTGTCACGAAACGACGCCGAGGACCGCCCTCAGATCGGCGGGCAAAGGGAGCGGGCGGATGCATACGTCTCGTTATGTCCGCGATGGGGTGGGCACGGGTGACAGGAGGAACACCGCAAGGACGGCGAGATGATCGGAGGGGGATCGTTGTGGACAGGCGGCGCACGCCGGACGACCCGTATTCGCGGTTCGAGGACGAGGGGATCCCGGACCTGCAGGAGGGGACGCCGGAACAGCAGTGGGCGGTGGATCCGCAGGAGGAGCCCCTGCCCGCAGACCAGCCGGGCGCGCTGGACGACTACGGGACCACGGCCGAGGAGTGGAGCGCCGGGGAACCCCTCGACGGCCGCCTCAGCCGCGAGGAGCCCGAGCTCCAGCCGGTGTTCGGCGTGGAGGAGGGAGAGGGGACCGGCCGCGGCGAGGACGAGGCGGCCACCGGCGAGGACGGTCTCGACCCGGACATCCCGGACAACCTCGACGAGCAGGTGACCGAGACCAGCGGCCTCGGCGTGGGGGCGGACCTCAACACCGACTACCAGCGCGACGAGGACATCGACGTCGACTACCAGTCGCAGCCGTCGGGGCCGGTCGGCGGGTACGGCGGCGACGAGCCGCGCCAGGCGGGCCGGCTGGTCGAGCCCGACCAGGGCGCCGCGTCCGACACCGAGCCCGACATGATCGCCGAAGACGTCGGCCCGGACTTCGGCGGCTACACCGCCGAGGAGGCCGCCATGCACGTGGAACCGGAGTGACTTCAGGGCGGAGGTGACGGCGGAGCGTCCGGCGTCCGGGGTCTCCCCGACGCCGCGTCTCCGTTCCCGGTGAAGGCGAGTGGCCCGGAGCCGTCCGCCGTCACCGCCCGGATGAGTCGGCCGCCGCGAGGCGGCGCCGCGGCGCGGTGTAGGCCCAGTGCCAGACCAGCTCCAGCGGTCCCCGCCGGAAACGGCGCAGCCAGAGCGCCGACAGCGTGGCCAGCAGCAGGCAGATGCCCGCCCAGGCGGCCACCGTCCACCACGGCCGCAGGTCCGCGAGCTTCGCTGCCAAGCCGAGACCCCAGCCGTAGCAGAGGACCGACGCGATCAGGTTCTGCGCCACGTAGCAGCTCAGCGCGGTACGGCCGGCCGCGGTCAGGCCGCGCCGCGCGAAACCGGGGACCCCGCCGGACAGGCGGCTCATCCGGTGCGCGACGCCGGTGATGAGGGCGAGCAGGCCGAGGGCCACCAACGGCGGCAGCAGGTAGCGGTCGACCAGGACCCAGTCGTCCCCGGCGAAGGAGGTCAGCAGATTCAGCGGCACGCCCACGCCGAGCCCGGCGGCCATGAGCCGTCCGCGGAGCGCGGCGCCGCGGGCGGAGTCCTCCAGCGCCCCGGCGCGCATCAGCCGGGCGCCGAGCAGGAACAGCGTGATCCCGAGCGGGATGATGAACACGGCCTCCAGCCGGTAGAAGCCGGCCAGCTCGATCCGGGCCGCCACCTGGTCGGCGTAGGAGCCGTCGGTGAACAGCGTGCCGGGCCGGGACGGCGACGCGGGGGTGTCGTCGGATATCAGGGCGAGAGTGACCAGGCCGACCACCGACGCGAACACCACCCCCGCGCCCGCCGTCCACGCCGTGACCACCCGGTCGCTCCGGCCTATCAGGTAGGCCACCACGACCGAGGTCACCGCGTATCCCATGAGGACGTCGAACTCGAAGACCAGCAGGTAGTGCAGGAGCCCCTCGGCGAACAGCAGCCCCGCGCGCCAGAGGTACCGGCCGGGCCACGGCGCGCCGCGGCGCGCGGCCGAACGGTACTGCAGCTCCAGCCCGATCCCGAAGAGCAGGGTGAGCAGGGCGAGGAACTTGCCGTTGCTCAGGAAGCGCAGGACGGTCTCCACCGCGCCGGTCCCGCCCAGCGCGTCCAGCACCCCGGCCGGGCCCGCCGGGCTGGTGAAGATCCAGATGTTGGTACCCAGCGTTCCCATGATGGCGACGCCCCGGAGCAGGTCCAGCACGTCGATGCGTTTCGCCGTCACGCTTCAACGATCTCGGACCCGGCCCGGCCGGACATCCTCCCTCGGACCTGTCCGCGGCGTACATCGAAGGATGGACACCCGCCCTCCGGCCGGTCGATCCCCCGCCTCCGGGATGTACGCCTCACCGGCCTCCGGTTCCGCCCGGATGCCCGAAGCCCGGGGTCAGAGGTGCTCGGCGAGGAAGGCGGTGACAGCCTCCACGGCCCGGCTCACGTGCGGTTCGGCGTCGTACAGGTCGGTGTGGAGCCGGGCGTCCAGCCAGACGAGCCGCTTGGGCTCGTCCATCCGCTTGTAGACCTCCTCCGCGCCCTCCGGGGAGCAGAGGCGGTCCACGACGCCGTGCACCACCAGGCCGGGCTTGGGCGACAGGAAGTCGGCGCCGGTCATGTTGTCCATGGTGACCAGCTCGCGGACGGAGGCCCGGGTGACCTGGTTGCGCCAGTGCGGGGACGCGCCGCGCCCGGTGCCGTAGTAGGCGTACGGCTCGTCGCCCGGCATGGCCGCCTCCCCCTCCGTCGCCACGGCGGGGACGTACTCGACCTCGCCGCCGAGGTCCTGGCGCTCCAGGACCTCGGTGAAGGAGGCCAGCGCCTCCTCGTACCCGGCCGGTGACATCCGGGCGCGCGCGGTGTAGGGGTCGTTGTAGGCGCCGGCGATCCCGGCGAAGACCCGCACCCGGGGGTCGAAGGCGGCGAACTTCAGCGCGTAGCCGGCGCCCAGGCAGATCCCGACCGCGCCGATCCTGGCGCCGTCGGCCTCGGGCCGCGAGCGCAGCAGCGAGACCGCCGCCCGCAGGTCGTGCAGCTTGCCCTGCGGGTCCTCGTGCAGGCGCGGCGTCCCACCGGACTCCCCCCAGTTGCGGTGGTCGAAGGCCAGCGTCACGTATCCGGCGGCGGTCAGCCGTTCGGCGTACAGCCCGGTCACCTGGTCGCGGGTGCCGGTGAACGGCCCGGTGAGGACCAGCGCCGGGTGCGGGCCGGGGCCGTCCGGCGCCCGCAGGTCGCCGACGAGCGTGATCCCGTCGGCCTCGAACTCAACCCTCTCGGTCATGCGTCCCAGTCTGGACGACTCCCGCCCCTACCCGCGGGCGACCCTTGATCGGAAACTTCGGTTCCATGCATGATCTGCAACCTCACCACTATGGCACCACAAACGCGGCGAAGAGATCAGCTGGACATCACAGTGAACGCGGGAACATGCGCGGGCCGGATCACGGAGAAATCTCTGGTGTCCAGGGTGAGCACTTCGGCGACGTGTAGACGCTCGGCGACTGCGACGACTGACGCGTCTGCCGACCCCGGTTGAAGGGCTCGGCGTAGGCGAACGCGCCGCGGAGGCCCGGGTCGCCCGGGTCGTACGCCGACAGGGCGCGGACCTGGAAGAACACCCCCCACTCCGGCACCGGGGACACGACGTCGTACGCCCCGGCGGGCCGGAAGCCGAAGCGCGAGTAGTAGACGGGCGAGCCGACCAGCACCGCCATCGGCTCGCCCATGGCATCCGCGGCGCCGAGGAGGGTGTGCACCAGGGCGAGGCCGACGCCGCGCCGCTGGTGGGCGGGGTGGACGCTCACCGGGCCGACGGCGACGACGGGAGCCCCCTCGACGTGGCCGCGGCTGCCCAGCACGTGCCCGACGACCTGCCCGTCCGGGCCGGTCGCGACGAGGGACAGCGCAGGCATCCATCCGTCGCAGCCGCGCAGCTCGCGCAGCAGGGTGTCCTCGAAGGGGGTCTCGCCGGGCCGGTCGGGCTTGGCGAAGGCGGCGGCCGTCACCCGGTGGACGGCGTCGATGTCGGCGGGGGTCTCACGGCGGACGATCATCCGCCCACCTTGTACCGGGCCGGTCGGGCGCCGCAATCGGATTACCGGCCGGCGGCGCCCGGCCGAGGAGCCGCTCGGGGCTGCGCGTCCCGCGGGGACGAGGCCGGGATCGGCCGCGTCCCCGCGGGACGGGACGCCTCAGAGGGCGCCTCAGGAGTCGAAGCCGAGGCCCATCCGGTCCAGAGTGCGCAGCCACAGGTTGCGGCGACCCTCGTGGAGGTCGGCCCGGGCGAGCGACCAGCGTGTCATCTGGATCCCCGCCGAGCGGACCGGCTCCGGCGGGAAGGGGATCGGCTTCTCCCGGACCATCCGCAGCTCGGTCCGCTCCGTCGGCTCCCCGGCGAGCAGGTCGAGCATGACGTTGGCCCCGAAGCGGGTGGCGGCGACCCCCAGGCCGGTGTAGCCGACGGCGTAGGCGAGCCGCCCGCCGTGGGCGTGGCCGTAGAAGGCGCTGAACCTGCTGCAGGTGTCGATGACGCCGCCCCACCGGTGGGTGAAGCGCACCCCGTCGAGCTGCGGGAAGGTGGTGAAGAAGTGCTCCGCCAGCTTGGCGAAGGTCTCGTCGCGCTGCTCGTACTCCGGCTTGATGCGGCCGCCGTTGTAGTAGACCGCGTCGTAGCCGCCCCACAGGATGCGGTTGTCGGCGGTCAGCCGGTAGTAGTGGAACTGGTTGGCCGAGTCGCCCACGCCCTGGCGGTTGCGCCAGCCGACGGAGGCGAGCTGCTCCTCCGACAGCGGCTCGGTCATCAGGGCGTAGTCGTAGACCGGCACCAGGAAGTGCTTCAGCCTGCGCAGCAGCGGCTGGAACACGCCGGTGCCGAGCGCGACCTTCGCGGCCCTGACGGTGCCGCGCGGGGTGACCAGGTCCATGGTGGCCCGGCTGTCCCTGATGTGGCGGACCGGCGTGTTCTCGTAGACGCGCACGCCCAGCTCCAGGCAGGCCCGCCGGAGCCCCCAGGCCAGCCGGGCGGGGTCGATCATGGCGCAGCCGTCGCGTTCCCAGTAGCCGCCGACGTAGGTGGGCGAGTTCACCTCCGCCCGGACCTCGTCGCGGTCGAGGACGTCGTAGCCCAGGCCCAGCTCCCGCGCCGCCTGGACGCTCTCGCGCATCTCGTCGAGCTGCCAGGGCTCGGTGGCCACGTGCAGCTCGCCGGTGCGCTCGTAGGCGCAGTCGATGCCGTAGCGCCCGACGGCCTCGCCGATCTCGTCGAGGTTCGCCCGGCCCAGCCGCTCCAGGGTGGTGATCTCCTCGGGCCAGCGTTCCAGCCCGTTGGCGAGGCCGTGGGTGAGCGACGCCACCGCGAACCCGCCGTTGCGGCCGGAGGCCGCCCAGCCGATCCCGCGTCCTTCCAGCAGGACCACGTCGAGGGACGGGTCGCGTTCCTTGGCCATCAGGGCGGCCCACAGCCCTGAGAAGCCTCCGCCGACCACCGCGAGATCGGCGGTCGTGTCCTTGAGGAGCCGCGGCAGCGGCTCGGGTTTCGCCGGACTGTCGAGCCAGTACGGCTTGCGCTCCGCATCAGCAAGAGCCTTCAGCGGATCCACAAATCTCACTTCCCTACGGTGAGTCAAAAAATTCGTTGTCTAGGTATTGCGTGACCTCGGTGGTCACACGCGGGTTCCCCCCGCCTGAATCCGATCTCGCCTCCCTGTTCTGTGCCGGAGATCTCTTTCGGGTACGCCGAAGCCCCGTGCCGCCCACCGCGGGCGGAACGGGGCCTGACGGCGCTAGGTCCGGCGGCGAGCGGTCACCATGTTCACCACGGCGATCACCACGCCTACCGCGAATATAAGGGTTCCCAGAATGTTGACCTGCGGCGGCACCCCGATCCGGGTGGCGCCCCAGATCCACAGCGGGAACGTCTGGAGGGCGCCGCTGGTGAACTGGGTGATCACGAAGTCGTCGATGGACAGCGCGAACGCCAGCAGCGCGCCCGAGATGACGCCGGGCAGGATCATCGGGAACGTGACGCGCCAGAACGTCACCCAGGTGGACGCCCCGAGGTCGCGCGCCGCCTCCTCGATCGAGGGGTCGAGGCCGACGACCCGGGCCCGTACGGTGATCGCCACGAACGACAGCGAGAACAGCACGTGCGCGATGACCACGGTCACGAAGCCCGGCTGCACCCCGGCGCTGACGAACAGCGACAGCAGCGAGGAGCCCATGACCAGCTCGGGCGAGGCGATGGCGGCGAAGAGCACCAGGTTGACGGCGCCCAGCCCGCGGAACCTGTAGCGGCCCATCGCCAGGCCCATGAGGGTGCCGATCACCGTGGTGATCACCGTGGCGAGCACGGCGATCTCCAGGGAGTTGACGACCGCCTCGATCAGCTTGGGGTCCTGGTCGAGCATGCCCCACCACTTGAAGGTGAAGCCCTGCCAGGTCACGTTCGACTTGCTCTTGGTGTCGTTGAAGCCGAAGATGATCATGACCGCGATCGGCAGGAACAGCCAGGCGAGGATCAGCCAGACGTAGACCTTGAGCAGCCGGTCGAGGAGGCGGCGGCGGGGCCGGGCGGGCGCCGGGGCGCCGGCGGACGGCGCCGTGACGGGCGCGGATGTGGTGGCAGTGCTCATCGGGCCGCCGCCTCCAGCACGTTCTCGGTGCCCAGCGCCCTGGCGTAGGCGAAGATGCCGATCAGCATCGCCGCCATCAGCGCGAACGACAGCGCCGCGGCCGACGGGTAGTCGTTGTTGACCAGGAACCTGGACTGGATGATGTTGCCGATCATCGTGTTCGCCGGGCCGCCGAGGATCTCGGCGTTGACGTAGTCGGCGGTCATCGGGACGAACGTCATCAGCACCCCGGCGAACACGCCGGGCAGCGACAGCGGCAGCACGACCTTGGTGAAGGCCTGCCGCCGGGCCGCGTACAGGTCCTGCGCGGCCTCCACGACGCGGGGGTCCACCCGCTCCAGGGCCACGTAGATCGGCAGGATCATGAACGGCAGGTAGTTGTAGACCAGGCCGCCGATCACCGCCACGGTCGTCTGCAGCACGTGGAAGTCGTCGGGCACCAGGCCCAGGGACTTCAGCGGCGACAGCAGCAGCCCGTTGTCGGCCAGCAGGAACTTCCACGACACGGTGCGCAGCACGAACGACACGAAGAACGGCAGCAGCACCAGCAGCAGGTAGGTCGACTTGCGGGAGCTGCCCCTGAAGGCGATCCAGTAGGCCATCGGGTAGGCCAGCACGATGGAGACGACCGTGGCGACCAGGCCGTACCCGGCCGAGCGCAGGAACTGCGTGCCGTACTGCGACAGGACGTCGCCGTAGATCGACAGGTTGAACGTCTGGACGAAGCCGTTGACCACGTCGCCCTCCTGGGTGGACACCGAGGCCATGAAGACCATCGGCACCACCAGGAAGATCGCCAGCCACAGCCCGCCGGGGAGGATCAGCAGGTAGGGGGCGAAGCGCTTCATCGCTCGCCTATCCCTGTGTGATGGGCTGGAAGATGGACTCGAAGACCTTCTCCTCGGCCGTGGTGAGGGCCCGGTAGGACCGCAGCCTGGCCATGTCGGCCTCGGCGGGGTAGACCATCGGGCTGTTCGCGAGCTGCTCCAGCGACTTCTTGTCGTCGCCGCTCGCCTTGGCGGCGTCGGCCAGGACGAGGTCCTTGGTGGCCGGCACCGGGGTGATGTAGTTGATGGCCTCCACCAGCATCGTGGCGATCTTCGGCTGGTAGACGTAGTCCATGTAGGTGAGCGCGTCGAGGGGGTTCTGCGCGGTCTTGGGGATGCACAGGTTGTCGGTCCAGATCGTGCCGCCCTCCTGGGGGATCACGAACTTGATGTCCTTGCCCTCGGCGACCTGCTGGAAGATGTCGCCCGACCAGGCCATGGTGATCCAGATGTCGCCCCGGGCCAGCGCGTCGACGTAGTCGTTCTCGTAGTACTTGCGCACCAGGCCGTCGTCGCGCTGCTTCTGCAGCCGGGCGGCGGCCTTGCGCCAGTCGGCCTCGGTGGACTTGTCCGGGTCGATGCCCTCGGCGAACATCCCGAAGTTCGCGACCTCCTGCGGGTCGAGCATCATGCCGACCTTGCCCTTGTACTTGGGGTTCCACAGGTCGTTGATGCTGGTGACCTCGTCCACGTACTTGGGGTTGTAGGCGATGCCGGTCAGGCCCGCCGTCCAGGGGATCGTGTAGGTGTTGTTCGGGTCCCAGGTGGGGTTCTTGACCTTCTCCGCCGCGTTGGCCGCGAAGTTGGGCAGCTTGGAGTGGTCCAGCGGCACCAGGTAGCCCAGCGCGATGGCCTTGCTGAGGTGGATGCCGTTGGTGATGACCATCACGTCGTAGCCGATGTCGGTGCCGGAGGCGAGCAGCGGCTGGATCTTGCCGAAGAAGGAGGGGGTGTCCTGGATGGCCTCGGTGTAGGTCACCTTGATGCCGGTGTCGGCGGTGAACTTCTCCAGGGAGGGGGAGCGGCCGTCTTCCTTGTCGATGTACAGCGTCCAGTTGGCGAACCGCAGCGTGCCGTTCTTCTTCTTGGACGCCCAGTAGTCGGCGACCGCGTCCTTCTGGGGCGGGGCGGCCTTCTTGCCCTGCACGCCGCAGGCGGTCAGGGCGAGCCCGGCGGCCGACAGGCCGGCGAGACGGAAGGCGTCGCGGCGGGTCACCGAGCGGGGCCGGGTCATGCCGCGCAGCAGGGCGGCGTCGAGGGAGGAGTCCTGGTGCATGGGGTGGCTCAACTTCCGATCACGTAAGAATGCTGCGGCCGCCACGACAGCCAGACCGCGTCGCCGCGCTCGGCCGTGCTCGTGCTGTCGAGCGCGTTCTGCTGGAAGACGGTGACCTCGGTGCCGCCGGGCAGGCGCACCGCGTAGCTGTTGTACAGACCCAGGTAGACGACCTCGGCGACGGTGCCGCGCACGGCGCTGAGGCCCGCCGCGGGCTCGTCGGTGGAGATCATGACCTTCTCCGGGCGTACGGTGACCGCGATCGTGTCCCCGGCCCGGTGCGCGCCCTCCTCGGCGAGGACCCGGCCGTCGTCCCCGAGCCGCAGTACGGCGCAGCCGTCCTCGACCCGGTCCACCGTCCCGCTGATCAGGTTGGAGGTGCCGATGAACCCGGCGACGAACGCGGTGGCGGGGCGCTCGTAGATCTCGCGGGGAGAGGCGAGCTGCTCGACCAGGCCGTCGTTCATGACGGCGATGCGGTCGCTCATGGTGAGCGCCTCGCTCTGGTCGTGGGTGACGTAGACGAACGTGATGCCGACCTCGCGCTGGATGCGCTTGAGCTCGATCTGCATCGCCTGGCGCAGCTTGAGGTCGAGGGCGCCCAGCGGCTCGTCCAGCAGGAGGGCGCGGGGCCGGTTGACCAGGGCCCGGGCCAGGGCCACCCGCTGCTGCTGGCCGCCGGACATCTCGCGGGGGCGGCGCTTCTCGCGCCCGCCGAGGTCCACGATCTCCAGCATCTCGCCGACGCGGCGTTTGATCTCTGCGTCGGGCACCTTCTTGCGCCGCAGACCGAAGGCGACGTTCTCCCAGACGTTCATGTGGGGGAAGAGCGCGTACGACTGGAACACCATGTTCACGTCGCGTTTGTTGGGGGGGACGTCGGTCACGTCCTGGCCGTGCAGCCGCACCGTGCCACGCGACGGGTCCTCGAACCCGGCGATCATGCGCATGGTGGTGGTCTTGCCACACCCCGAGGGGCCGAGGAGCGAGAAGAACTCGCCCTCGGCGATGGTCAGGGTGACGCCCTTGACCGCCTGGACGACCTCACCGTGGGCGAGGTACTCCTTGACGACTCCGTCGAGCTCGATGGCGGGCACCGGAGGCGGGCCGGAGGCGGCGGGGGCCACCGCCTCCACATCCGCCTGGGTTTCGGTCATACCAGGCTATCCCTCTGTTTCGCGGCTATTCGCCGATGTAGTGCATGACGTGCTTGACGCGGAGGTAGTCGTGGAGCCCGAAGACCGACAGGTCCTTGCCGTAGCCGGAGTGCTTGAAGCCTCCGTGCGGCATCTCGGACACGAAGGGGATGTGGGTGTTGACCCACACGACACCGAAGTCGAGTCGCCTCGACACCCGCATCGCCCGGCCGTGGTCGGAGGTCCACACCGAGCTGGCGAGGCCGTACCGGACGCCGTTGGCCTTGGCCACGGCGTCGGCCTCGTCGGAGAAGGTCTGGACGGTGATGACGGGCCCGAAGACCTCGTTCTGCACCATCTCGTCGTCCTGCTGGAGGCCGTCGACGACGGTCGGGGCGAAGAAGTACCCCGTGTCGCCGACCCGCTGACCGCCGGTCAGGACCTTGGCGTGGCCGGGCACCCGCTCGATGAAGCCGGTCACCCGCGCCAGCTGGTCCGCGTTGTTGAGCGGACCGTAGAGGGCGTCCTCGTTGGACAGGTCGCCGGTCACGGTGGCGGTGGCCGCCTCGACGAGGGCCGCCACGAACTCGTCGTGGGCGTCCTCGTGGACCAGCACCCGGCAGGCCGCGGTGCAGTCCTGTCCGGCGTTGTAGAAGCCGCCCGCGGCGATCGCCTCGGCCGCGGCCTTCACGTCCTTGACGTCGTCGAAGACGATGACGGGGGCCTTGCCGCCGAGCTCCAGGTGGACCCGCTTGACGTCCTCGGCGGCGGTCTTGGCCACGGCCATGCCGGCGCCGACCGAGCCGGTGATGGCGACCATCTGGGCGGTCGGGTGGCCCACTACGAGCGCGCCGGTCTCGCGGTCGCCGGTGACGACGTTGAAGACGCCCTTCGGCAGGACCTCACCGATGATCTCGGCCATCTTGAGGGTGGAGACCGGGGTGGTGTCGGACGGCTTGAGCACGACGGTGTTGCCCGCGGCGAGCGCGGGGGCGATCTTCCAGACCGCCATCATCATCGGGTAGTTCCAGGGGGTGACTTGACCGATGACGCCGATCGGCTCGTGCCGGATCACGGAGGTGTGGTCGGCGAGGAACTCACCCGACGTCGGCCCCTCCAGGGTGCGGGCGGCTCCGGCGAAGAACCGGAAGTGGTCGGCCGCGACCGGGGTCTCGTCCTCGGCCATCCGGGCGCGGGGCTTGCCGGTGTTGAGGCACTCGGCCTCGTTGATCTCGTCGGCGCGCGCGTCGATGGCGTCCGCGACCTTGAGCAGCAGATTGGCCCGCTCGCCGGGGGTCAGCAGACTCCACGACTCGAACGCGGCGGCCGCGGCGGCGTAGGCGGCGTCGACGTCCTCCACACCGGAGACCGGCGCCTGCAGGTAGGCCTCTCCGGTGCAGGGGTCGATGACGTCGGAGAACCGGCCGCTCTTGGCGTCCACGAACTCACCGTTGACATAGTTCTGCAGACGGGTGGTCACCGTTGACCTCCTGTGAGGTGGCTTGGTTATGGGGACTCTTACAGAGGAGAGCCTACGCGACAAGGGATTTCGTTGTTAAGATACCAAATCGCGACGAAATCGCTTGACAGAGCGGTAAAAACTGACAGCATGTCGCAGCGAGCCGCAACATGTCGGCAGGACGTGAGAGGCCCGCGACGACCCCGTAACAGATCCCGTAACACCGACGCCAGGGAGCGCGGATGACGACGCCGCCCAAGGTACGCCGCGACAACGACGCGAAGCACGGGACGGTCGTCCTCGACGAGATCTCCAAACAGATCATCGAACAGCTGCAGGCGGACGGCCGCAAGCCCTACGCCGCCATCGGCAAGGCGGTGGGGTTGTCCGAGGCCGCCGTCCGCCAGCGGGTCCAGCGCCTGCTCGACGCCGGGGTCATGCAGATCGTCGGGGTCACCGACCCGCTCACCCTCGGATTCTCCCGCCAGGCGATGATCGGCATCAAGTGCGAGGGCGACCTGGAGATGGTGGCCGACGAGCTGTCGGCCATCAAGGAGATCGACTACGTCGTGCTGACCGCCGGCTCGGTGGACATCATGGTCGAGGTGGTCTGCGAGAGCGACGCGCACCTGCTGGACATCCTCGGCAAGATCCGGGCCATCCCCACGGTCCGCGCCACCGAGACGTTCGTCTACCTCAAGCTGCACAAGCAGACCTACTCCTGGGGCACCCGCTGACGCCCTCCGGGATCAGCCCCCGGTGCGCCCCCGCGGTCACCCGCCGGCGCTCGCCCGCCGTACGGCCGGTCCGGGCCGTACGGCGGACGGACGCCTGAGCACGCCCGGACGGATCACACCCGGGCGGTCGTCGCCGCGGCGGGCGCGGCGGTGGCGTCCGGTCCCTCGATGGGCGGGACCGGGACGTCGCGGGAGCGGACCAGGCGCGGCCCCTCCGGGCCGAAGACGCCGCGCGGCTCGGGGAAGGCCGCCAGCATGGCCAGGTAGAGCACGGCCGCGGTGGCCAGGCCCAGCGGCAGCGAGATGTCCGTGCCCCCGGCGAGGCCGCCGAGCGGCCCGACGAACTGGCCGGGGATGTTGACGAACAGGATCGCCGTCATCGCGGCCAGCAGCCAGGCGGTCATCCCGCGCCAGTTCCAGCCGTGGGTGAACCAGTAGCGGCCGCCGCGCTGACGGCGGTTGAAGACCTGCAGCGCCTCGGCGTCGTACCAGCCGCGCCGGGTCACGTAGCCGAGCATCATGATGACCATCCAGGGGGCGGTGCAGGTGACGATCAGCGTGGCGAACGTGGAGATGCTCTGCGTCAGGTTCAGGGTGAAGCGGCCGAGGAAGATGAAGCCGATCGACAGCACGCCGATGAACACCGTCGCCTGGACCCGGTTGAAGCGCGGGAAGACGCTGGAGAAGTCCAGGCCGGTGCCGTAGAGGGCGGTCGTGCCGGTGGACATGCCGCCGATCAGCGCGATCAGGCAGACCGGCAGGAAGTACCACGCCGGGGAGACCGCGAGCAGCCCGCCGACGTAGTTGGGTGCGGCCGGGTCGACGTACTCCGACGCCTTGGCGGCGATGATCGACGCGGTGGTCAGGCCGAACAGGAACGGCAGGATCGTGGCGAGCTGGGCCAGGAAGGCCGCGCCCATCACCCGGACGCGCGGGGTTTCCGCCGGGATGTAGCGGGACCAGTCGCCGAGGAAGGCGCCGAAGGAGATCGGGTTGGACAGCACGATCAGGGCGGCGCCGATGAACGACGGCCAGAACCCCGGCGCGGCCGTGGAGGCGAACGCCCCGGCGTAGGAGGGGTCGAAGTCCCCGGCGAAGGCGAACGCGCCCAGCACGAACAGCAGCGAGGCCGCGGCCACCGCGATCTTGTTGACCAGCAGCATGAAGCGGAAGCCGTAGACGCAGACCACCAGGACCAGCACGGCGAACAGCGCGTAGGCCACGCTGTACGACAGGTTCGACTCCGGCAGCCCGGCCAGCCGGTGGGCGCCGCCGACCAGCGCGTCGCCGGAGGACCACACCGAGATCGAGAAGAACGCGATCGCGGTGAGCAGGGACAGGAACGAGCCGACGACCCGGCCGTGCACGCCCAGGTGCGCCGAGGAGGAGACTGCGTTGTTCGTGCCGTTCACCGGGCCGAAGACGGCCAGCGGCGCCAGGATCAGCGCGCCGACCACCAGGCCGAGCCCCGTCGCGGCGAGCCCCTGCCAGAAGGAGAGCCCGAACAGGATGGGGAACGAGCCCAGCACGCACGTGGCGAAGGTGTTCGCGCCGCCGAAGGCCAGCCGGAACAGGTCCAGCGGGCGGGCGGTGCGGTCGGCGTCCGGGATGCGCTCGACACCGTGCTGCTCGACCTCGATGACGGACGGCGCGCGGTCGGAGACGCCCGCCGCGGCGTGATCCGCCCGGCTCACCGGGCCTCCCGCGCGGGACCGGACAGCGCCAGCAGGCTGACCAGGTCGTAGGCGACGTGGGAGGCGGCCACCGCGGTGATCTCCGCGTGGTCGTAGGCGGGGGCCACCTCGACCACGTCGGCGCCGACCAGGTTGCATCCGGCCAGGCCGCGCAGGATCTCCAGCAGCTCGCGGCTGGTGAGGCCGCCCGCCTCGGGGGTGCCGGTGCCGGGGGCGTGCGCGGGGTCGAGCACGTCGATGTCGATCGACAGGTAGAGCGGCCGGTCGCCGATCCGCTGGCGGAGCGCGTCGACGATCTCGTCCACGCCGCGGCGCATCACGTCGGCCGAGGTCATGATGCCGAAGCCGAGGCGCCGGTCGTCGTCGAGGTCCTGCTTGCCGTACAGCGGGCCGCGCGTGCCGACGTGGCCGACCGCCTCGGTGTCGAGGATGCCCTCCTCCACGGCCCGGCGGAACGGCGTGCCGTGGGTGTACTCGGCGCCGAAGTAGGTGTCCCAGGTGTCGAGGTGGGCGTCGAAGTGCAGCATGGCCACCGGGCCGTGCCGCCTGGCCAGGGAGCGCAGCAGCGGCAGCGCGATCGTGTGGTCGCCGCCGATGGTGACCAGGCGGGCGCCGTCCTCCTGGAGCCGGGTCGCGGCGTCCTCGATCGTCTCGACGGCCTCGCCGATGTTGAACGGGTTGCAGGCGATGTCGCCGGCGTCGGCCACCTGCACCGCGGCGAACGGCGAGACGTCCAGGCCGGGGTGGTACGGCCGGAGCAGGCGGCTGGCCTCGCGGACCGCCGAGGGGCCGAAACGGGCGCCGGGGCGGTAGGAGACGCCGCTGTCGAACGGCACCCCCACCACGGCCACGTCGCAGCGCCCGACCTCGTCCAGGCGCGGCAGCCGTGCGAACGTCGCCGGACCCGCGAATCGGGGGACGCGGGAGGAGTCGACGGGACCCCGGGGTTCGGTCATGCCGCACCGTCCTTTCGAGAGGCGTGGGGTGGCGGGAGGTCCGGGCGCGGAGAACCCGGCTCAGAGCAGGCTATCCGTACAGTTTGGGAGCTTTGTGACAGTTTGGGTACTGTGGGGGAAACGAACTGCGACGGGGTTTCCTGTGGCCGACCACAATCACACCGCCGGCTCCCCCGCCGGTCCCACCGATGAAGCCGCCCTCGGGCCCGCCTCCGGGTCCATCCCCGGATCCGACGGCATGCCCGCCTCCGGGTCCATCGCCGAGTCCGACGGCATGCCCGCTGACGGGCCTGCCGACCGGACCGCCGCCGGTTCCGCCGACCGACTCACCGTCGAGGAGCTGATCCGCTTCCCGGCCCTGCAGCTGCGCGTCCTCGCCGGGCACGCCGGACTCGGCCGCTCGGTGTCCTGGGCGCACGTCAGCGAACTGGACGACCCCACGCCCTGGCTGCTGGGCGCCGAGCTGATCATGACGACCGGCATCGCGATCCCCCGCTCCGCCGCCCGCCAGCGGGCCTACCTGGAGCGGCTCGACGACGCCGGGGTGTCCGCGCTGGCCCTGTCGGCTCAGCTCCACGTGCCGCCGCTGCACCGGGCGTTCCTCGCCGCCGCCGAGGAACGCGGCATGCCGGTCCTGGAGGTGCCGCTGGCCGTGCCGTTCATCGCCGTCGCCCAGGAGGTCGCCGCGGCCGTGCAGGAGGACGCCCGCCAGCGGCTCGGCGCGCAGCTCCAGGTCTTCGGCGCGCTGCGCTGGATGGCCTCCGAGGACCTCGGCACCGCGACGCTGTTCCGCCGCCTGGAACGGCTCAGCGGCTACACCGTGTACCTGTGCACGCCGCAGGGCCGCCCACTGCTGCCCGGCGTCCCCGTGCCCGACCCGGATCTGCTGCCCAGGACGGCGGAGGCGCCCCCGACGATCCCCGGCGGTTTCGTCCTCCCGGTGCCCGCCCCGGGCGGCCCGGCCGGCTTCCTCGTCGCCCTGGAGCGGGAGGGCGCCCGCCCGGCCGGGCTGGCGGTGGCCCAGCACATCGCCACCGTCGCCGCGCTCCAGGTCGCCATGGCCCGCCACGAGCGCGAGACCCTGCGCCGCGAGGGCGCGGAGATCCTGGCCGAGCTGCTGCAGGACGTGCTCGACCCGGCCACGGCCCGGCGGCGGCTGATCCGGCTGGGCCTGCCCGACGACGAACTGGTCCTGCTGGCCGTCCGCGGCGTGTCCGACGACGGCCTGCTGCGCGCCCTGGACGACCGCCCGTTCCTCATGCTCGGCAGGGGTGACGACCGCTACGTCCTCGGCACCGCCGAGGCGGCCGCCGCCGTCGCCGGGGTACCGGGCGTCGCGGCCGGGGTGAGCAGGCCGTTCGCCGCCGGGACGTCGCTGCGGGTGGCCCGCAGGGAGGCGGTGTGGGCCGTCTCCCGGGCGGCCGAGTCGGGCCAGGCGCTCGTCCGCTACGGCGACGACACCGCCGGGCGGTGGCTGCCGGAGGACCCCGCGGTGCTCTCGGCGCTGGTCGAGCACGTGCTCGGCGAGGTGATCCGGTACGACGCCGCCCACGACTCCCACCTGCTGGCCTCGGTCCGCACCTGGATGGAGCGGGACCGCCGCACCGAGGACGCGGCGGCGGCGCTGCACGTCCATCCCAACACGCTGGCCTACCGGCTGCGCCGGTTCACCGCGCTCACCGGCCGGGACCTTTCGTCCACGGGCGCGTTCACCGAGGTGTGGCTGGCCGTCCGGGCCGCCGGGCAACTCGGCCTCACCGGCTGACCGGACTCCCCAGGTCACCCGGTCCCACCGACGACCGGACGACCCCGGACGGCGCGGCCCCGCCGGCCCGTGACCTCAACGGACGGCCGGGCGGCTCGGCCTCACCGGCCCGTGACCGGGGCGGATTCCGGCGGCAGGGACGTGGCGAGCATGATCCCGGTAGGGTGCGGTGCATGCGGCTCTCCCAGGTGTCCTTCCGGTACTCCCGCCGCGGCCCCTGGATCCTTGAGGACGTCGAGCTCACGCTCCGCCCGGGGTCCGTCGTCGAGGTCACCGGCCGCAACGGCGCCGGCAAGTCCACGCTGCTGCGGCTGCTCGCCGGGTTCGTCCCGCCGACCCGCGGCTCGGTCTCCGGCCGGCCCCGCGTCGTCGGCTACGCCCCCGACGTCTTCCCCACCGGCCAGCCCTTCACCGTCTCCGCCTACCTGACCCACATGACCCGCGTCCGGGGCGCCTCCCCCGCCGCGGCCGGCGACCTCGCGCGGCGGCTGAACGCCGTCCACCTGCTCGACCTGCCGCTCGGCGATCTGTCCAAGGGCAGCGCGCAGAAGGTGGGGCTGATCCAGTCGCTGCTCGGCCCGCCGGACCTGCTGATCCTGGACGAGCCGTTCGCCGGGCTGGACGAGCGGACCCGCGCCGAACTCCCCGCCGTCATCGGCGAGATCGCCGCCCGCGGCGGCACGGTCGTGGTCAGCGACCACCAGAACCAGCTCCGGGAGTTCCCCGGCGCCGACCACTGTCTCGTCGCCGACCGCGCGGTCACCGTCCGCTCCGCCGGCCGACCGGCCGAGCCGGACCCCGACCTCGGTTCGGGCTCGGATTCCGGCTCCGGCTCCGGCTCCGGCTCCGAACAGGACACCGGGCGGGTTGCCGGGCAGGGGCCCGCCACGGACCGCCGGGCGGTCATCGAGGTGCTGGTGGACCCCGGCGAGGCCGACGAGGTCGAGCAGAAGCTCCGCGCCGACGGCTACACCGTCCGGCGGACCGCGTGACCCCCGAGAGCACGCCGTACGGCGGGAGGCACCGTTGACGCGTCTGACCCGGTTCAAACTGAGCGCCTACGCCCGCTCCCATCGGCTGTTCCCGCCGGCGGTCGGGCTGCTCCTGATGCTGGGCGTCTTCTACTCGACGCTGACGCCGCCCGGCAAGGAGCTGTCCGCCTACGCCGACTCGGCCGGCCTGCTGATCGTCGTCTTCGCCTGGGCCGCGCGCAGTCTGCTCGACACCGAACCGGCGGCGCAGCGGCTGGTCTCGATGACGGCGGCCGGCGGTCCGGGCAGGGAGATCGGCGCGGGGCTGCTGGCCGCGTTCACGGTCAACCTCATGTTCGCGGCGATCGCGGTCGTCACGCCGCTGCTGCACGGCTTCGCCGCCACCCCCGCACCCGGC
Source organism: Streptosporangium sandarakinum (assembly GCF_050942225.1). Taxonomy (NCBI): domain Bacteria; kingdom Bacillati; phylum Actinomycetota; class Actinomycetes; order Streptosporangiales; family Streptosporangiaceae; genus Streptosporangium; species Streptosporangium sandarakinum. The sequence goes on along the minus strand of NZ_CP192034.1, from coordinate 1,806,958 downwards.
GACGTGGCGCGCGGCGCCGTCCTGCACCTGCTGGGCCTGAGCGCGGGCACGGCGCTGGGCGCGCTGACCACCCATCCGATCATGCCGTCCCCGGCCGCCTCGATGCTGACGCTGTTCGGCGGCTACGTGGCCCTGCTGCTGGTCAGCCTGACCCCGGTGGGCCGGTTCACGGTGCCGGTCATGCCGTGGATGCGGGCGGCCAACGACGGCGCCCTCGACGCGGTCCTGCTCCCCATCGCCGCCGCGGCGCTCTTCTGGTCCGCCGCGGGCCTGGCCGCCTACGTACGGCTCCGCCGTACCAGGCCGTAGACCCGTACCAGGCCGTAGACCCGTACCAGGCCGTAGGCCCGTGCCGGCGGATCATCACCGAGACGCCGCCAGCCCCGAAGAGCACTCACCGGCGCAGCCCGCACGCGCTCCCCGGATGCCCGCTCGCGGCTTCCGCTGCGCTCCCCGGATGCCCGCTCGTGGCTTCCGCCTGGCGGGGCTACTCGGCGGCGGCGAGCTGGCCGCAGGCGCCGTCGATCTCGCGGCCCCGGGTGTCGCGGACGGTCACCGGGACACCGTGGAACTGCAGCCGGCGGACGAAGGCCCGCTCGTCCTCCGGGCGCGAGGCCGTCCACTTCGACCCCGGGGTGGGGTTGAGCGGGATCAGGTTGACGTGCACGAGCTTGTTCCGGACGAGCTTGCCGAGCAGGTCGGCCCGCCACTCCTGGTCGTTGACGTCCTTGATCAGGGCGTACTCGATGGAGACGCGGCGCTTGGTCCGGGCGGCGTAGTCCCAGGCCGCGTCGAGGACCTCCCCGACCTTCCACCGGGTGTTGATCGGCACCAGGGTGTCGCGGAGCTCGTCGTCGGGGGCGTGCAGGGACAGCGCCAGCGTCACCGGCAGGCCCTCGTCGGCGAGCTTGCCGATCGCGGGGACCAGCCCGACCGTGGAGACGGTGACGCCGCGGGCGGAGATGCCCAGGCCGCCCGGGGCGGGCTCGACCAGCCGGCGCACCGCGCCGACCACGGCCCGGTAGTTGGCCAGCGGCTCGCCCATCCCCATGAAGACCACGTTGCTGACCCGGCCGGGGCCGCCCGGGACCTCGCCGGCGGCGAGGGTCCGCGCCCCGGCGACGACCTGCTCGACGATCTCGGCGGTGCTCATGTTGCGGGTCAGGCCGGCCTGACCGGTGGCGCAGAACGGGCAGTTCATGCCGCAGCCGGCCTGGGAGGAGACGCACATGGTGGCGCGGTCGGGGTAGCGCATGAGGACCGACTCGACCAGCGCGCCGTCGAACAGCCGCCACAGCGTCTTGCGGGTGGTGCCGCCGTCGGTGGTCAGCTCCCGGACGGGGGTGAGCAGCGTGGGGAACAGTGCGGCGAACCTGTCGCGCGCCGCGGCCGGCAGGTCGGTCATCAGGCTGGGGTCGGCGGTGAGCCGCTCGAAGTAGTGCCGGGAGAGCTGGTCGGCCCGGAACGGCTTCTCGCCGAGCTCGGCGACGGCCGCACGGCGCTCGGCCATGGTCAGATCGGCCAGGTGGCGCGCGGGCTTGGCCCTGCGGGGCGCCACGAAGGTGAGCTGTCCGGGTGCGGGGGTCCCGGGCTGGCTGGCAGTCGACACGTCCAACGCCTTCTCTCAACGGTTACTCGAAGCGACACTCGACTCTGATCTAAAGTCCGGAGATATGGCGACAATCCGGTCCGCGGGTGAGCGGGGAGACGGCATCGAGGTCCTGCTCAGCGACGCCAGCCCCTACGGAAGCCGCACCCTGGTGGTCGAACGCGACGAGACTTCCTCGGTAGCTTACCTGTGCGGGCCGAAGGGCGAGGTCCACGGAGCGGTGTGGCTGGCCAACCACGTTCCGGCCCCGGAGACGACCGACCTGGACCGGCTGAACTCCGAACTCCCGCCGGTGGCCGTCCGGGTGAACACCCGGCACCCCGGCGGCAGGCGACCACTGGGCACCCTGCGGTCACTGTGGTTCGAGGAGGGCGACGGCGTCGCCCTGTACGAGAACGACGAGCTGCTGGCGGTCATTCCTGGCTGGGCCGACGTGAGCCGCGGCATGCCGGGATACTCCCGCGACGCGGTGGGCGAGTCGCCGTTCGCCTGGTCCCTGGAGGACGCGATGGAGGCCCTGGCCCCGCGGCTGGCCAAAGCCCGCTCCTACTGGGAGTGGCGCGGGAGTGAGGGCTCCTGGGCCACCTTCCAGCAGTTCGTGATGGGCCACCTGGACCGGGCGGTCGGCACCGCGGGGAGGTTCTGGGACGCCGGCGGTGGACGGCTGCCCACGGTCGGCATCACCGAGCGGCCGCCGGAGGGGGACCGGGAGCACACGATCCTGTCCACGGTGGGGATGAGCTGCCAGCGGATGCCCACGGTGGAGCAGTACATCGACCGGCCGGAGGCGTACGCCCGGGTGGAGCTCGCCGTCGCGACCCGGGGCGACGCCCGGGAGGCGGCCCGGCTGTTCCTGTGGCTGGCGCAGTACCCCTGGCACTCGGTCACCTGGCTGGGTCACGGGCACACGGCGAAGTGGTATCACCGGCCGGAGACGTTCCCGCTCGGCTCCGCCTACAACGGCGTCATCATGCTCGCCGGGCCGTCCGGCCTGCCGGACCTGTCGGGCTTCACCTTCGGCGGCGACGCCGTACGGTGGCTCTGGCTGGTGCCGCTCACCGACGACGAGCTGCGCCTGTCCGCCGCGAACGGCTACCGCGCACTGCTGCCCCGGCTGCCGGCCGACCGGACCACCCGGGCGGGGTGACCCGGCGACGCGCCCCGGACGCCCCGGCCCGCCAGGGGCGCCGGGCGGTCAGATCAGCAGGGTGAGCAGCACCCAGACCGGGATGAGCGCGGCGAGGAGGGAGTCGAGCCGGTCCATCAGGCCGCCGTGGCCCGGCAGCACGCTACCCATGTCCTTGACGCCGAGGTCCCGCTTGATCACCGACTCGACGAGGTCGCCGAGCGTGGCGAACACCACGACCACCGCGCCGAGCAGGACGCCCTTCCAGATCTCGGCCTCCAGCAGCCAGGAGACCAGCCAGCCGCCCACGGCCATGCAGGCGATCGCCGAGCCGGCGAAGCCCTCCCAGGTCTTCTTCGGGCTGATCAGCGGGGACATCTTGTGCCTGCCGAAGAGGACTCCCGCGGCGTAACCGCCGATGTCGCTCGCGACCGTCGTGGCGATGAAGGTGATCACCCGATCCGGGCCGTCGACCGGGTGGCTGAGCAGCAGCGCCACGAACCCGACGAGGAACGACGGATAGACCGCGACCAGGACGGTGGCGGAGATGTCGCGGACGTACCCCTCCGTGCCCTGGAACATCCGCCAGACCATCAGCACCAGGACCATCGCCGCGAAGATCCCGAGCATCCAGGCGGGCCCGCCGTAGTAGGCGCCGACGAGTATGGCGGCCATCCCGGCGAGCGACGGGATCAGCGGAACCCGGATGTCCCTCTGCGCGAACGACCTGACCAGCTCCGTCACACCGACGCCCACCGCCGCGATCACCACGGCGAGGAAGAGCACCTTGACGAAGTAGAGGGAGCCGATGACGGCCGCTCCCAGGCCGACGCCCACCGCGATGGCGGCGGGGAGATTCCGGCCGGTACGGCTACCGCCCGCCGCAGCTTCCAAGGGGTCCCACTTCCGTACACAAAATCCTTGCCCCGTACCGGAGACCCGGACGGGACAAGGACCACGAATCAGACTTCGAGCAGCTCGGCTTCCTTCTGCCGGAGCAGCTCATCGATCTTAGCGACGTGCTTCTGGGTGAGGTCGTCGAGCTCCTTCTCCGCGCGACGCACCTCATCCTCACCCGCCTCGCCCTCCTTGATCAGCTTGTCGAGCGTCTCCTTGGCGTGGCGGCGGATGTTGCGGACGGAGACCCTGGACTGCTCCGCCTTGGTCCGGGCGACCTTCACGTACTCCTTGCGGCGCTCCTCCGACAGCTCGGGGAAGGCCACACGGATGACCTGACCGTCGTTACCGGGGTTGACACCGAGGTCGGAGTTGCGAATCGCCTTCTCGATCGCGGCCATCGAGCCCTTGTCGAAGGGCTGGATGATGACCATGCGAGCCTCGGGGACATGGAACGAGGCCAGCTGCTGAATGGGAGTGGGCGTCCCGTAGTACTCAGCGGTGATCTTGTTGAACATCGACGGGGTGACGCGGCCCGTACGGATGCCGGCGAGATCGTCCCTCGCCACCGACACGGCCTTGTCCATCTTTTCCTCGGCTTCGAGGAGGGTATCGTCGATCACAGCGACTCCTTCTTCTCGGTCGCTCACCATCCTCACTCACTTCGCGGGACACTCCTACGTCGCGCACCGCTCCGCTCGCTCGTCAGGCTCGCTCCCCGCTCATGGGTCGCTCACCATCCTCACTCACTTCGCGGGACACTCCTACGTCGCGCACCGCTCCGCTCGCTCGTCAGGCTCGCTCCCCGCTCATGGGTCGCTCACCATCCTCACTCACTTCGCGGGACACTCCTACGTCGCGCACCGCTCCGCTCGCTCGTCAGGCTCGCTCCCTATTTCCCTGCCGGACTCACCAGCGTGCCGATCTTCTCACCACGCACCGCCCGCAGGATGTTGCCCTCACCCATGAGGTCGAAGACCACGATGGGCAGGCCATTGTCCATGCAGAGGCTGATGGCCGTGGCGTCCATCACACCGAGGCCACGGGTCAGGACCTCACCATATTCGAGGTGGTCGAACCGTACGGCGTCGGGGTTCTTCCGGGGATCGTCGTCGTAGACGCCGTCCACCTGGGTGCCCTTGAGCAGCGCCTCGGCACCGATCTCCAGCGCGCGCTGCGCGGCGCAGGTGTCGGTGGAGAAGAACGGCGAGCCGAGCCCGGCCCCGAAGATGACCACGCGTCCCTTCTCCAGGTGACGGATGGCGCGACGGGGCAGGAAGGGCTCGGCGACCTGCTGCATGGTGATCGCCGTCTGGACGCGGGTGTCGATGCCCCGCTTCTCCAGGAAGTCCTGGAGGGCCAGGCAGTTGATCACCGTGCCGAGCATGCCCATGTAGTCGGCCCGGGCGCGGTCCATGCCGCGCTCGGACAGGGCCGCGCCGCGGAACATGTTGCCGCCACCGACCACGACCGCGACCTGCACGCCCTTGCGGACGGCCTCGGCGATCGAGTCGGCCAGGTGGCCGACGACCCCGGGATCGATGCCCAGCGGCTCTCCGCCGGCGAACGCCTCGCCCGACAGCTTCAACATGACCCGCTTCCAGCGAAGCGGACCCGAATACGAAGAAACCGCCGACGTAGCGGATTCTGAGTTCTCCTGCACGACGGCGGCCTCCTCGTTGTAGTGCTGTGGCTGAGAGAAGCTGGGTTAAGACTAAGCCTGGCCGACCTTGAAGCGGACGAAGGCCTCGACCTTGACACCGTTCTCGTCGGCGTACTTGCCGATGGTCTTCTTGTTGTCCTTGACGAACGCCTGCTGCAGCAGGGTGAAGTCACGGAACCAGCCGTTGATGCGGCCGTCGACGATCTTGCCGATGGCGGCCTCGGGCTTGCCCTCCTCGCGGGTCATCTCCTCGAAGAGCGCGCGCTCCTTCTCGATGACGTCCGCGGGAACGGCGTCCGGGTTGAGGTACTTCGGAGCCATCGCGGCGGCGTGCTGGGCGATGTCCTTGGCGACCTCGGCGTTCGGGGCGTCGAGCTGCACGAGCACGCCGACCGCCGGCGGAAGCTGCGGGTCGGTCTTGTGCATGTAGGCGCCGATGTAGCCGCCCTCAAGGACCGCGAAGCGACGGATCTCGATCTTCTCACCCAGCGCGGCGTTGGCCTCGTCGAGGTGGGTCTTGACGGTCTTGCCGTCGAACTCCGACTCCAGCAGGGCCGGGACGTCGGCCGGACGGGTCGCCAGGATGTGCTCGACGACCTGGGCGGCCAGCTCCTGGAAGCGCTCGCCCTTGGCCACGAAGTCGGTCTCGCAGTTGAGCTCCAGCAGCGCGGCGGCCGAGTCGCCGTCCTGCTTCAGGGCGATCAGGCCGTTGGAGGCGGTGCGGGCCTCGCGCTTACCGACGTCCTTGGCACCCTTGAGCCGCAGGATCTCGATGGCGCGGTCGAAGTCGCCCTCGGACTCCTCCAGGGCCTTCTTGCAGTCCATCATGCCGGCGGCGGTCAGCTCGCGAAGCCGCTTGACGTCGGCCATGTTCACGGAAGCCATTGTCTTTTCCTCGTCGGAATCGTCGTGGACCGGGTGGGTACGCCCCTTCAAGAGGCGTACCCACCCGAAAAAGAGCCTTGCGGGTTCGTACGGCGAGCCGTACGAGATGAGGACTAGGCCTGCTGGTCGTCGCCCTCGGCGGCCGGGGCCTCGGCCGGAGCGGCCTCAGCGGCCGGAGCCTCAGCCTCGGCGGCCGGAGCCTCAGCCGGAGCGGCCTCAGCCTCGGCGGCCGGAGCCTCAGCCGGGGCGGCCTCGGCCTTGGCCTCGTTCTCGGCACCGGCGAGCAGCTCCTGCTCCCACTCGGCGAGCGGCTCGGCGCCACCGGCGACGGCCGGCTTGTCGTCACCGCGGTTGGCGCCGGCGCGGGCCATGAGACCGGCGGCGACGGCGTCGGCCACGACGCGGGTCAGCAGGTCGACGGCGCGGATGGCGTCGTCGTTACCCGGGATCGGGTAGTCGACCTCGTCCGGGTCGCAGTTGGTGTCGAGGATCGCGACGACCGGGATGTTGAGCTTGCGGGCCTCGCTGATCCCGATGTGCTCCTTCTTGGTGTCGACGACCCACACCGCGCTCGGAACACGGGCCATGTCGCGGATACCGCCGAGGGTGCGCTCCAGCTTCTCCTTCTCGCGGCGGCGCATGAGGAGCTCCTTCTTGGTGAGCCCCGAGCCGGCGACGTTGTCGAAGTCGAGCTCCTCAAGCTCCTTCAGACGCTGGAGCCTCTTGTGCACGGTGGAGAAGTTGGTGAGCATGCCGCCCAGCCAGCGCTGGTTGACGTACGGCATGCCGACGCGGGACGCCTGCTCGGCGATGGCCTCCTGCGCCTGCTTCTTCGTGCCGATGAACATGATCGTGCCGCCGTGGGCGACGGTCTCCTTGACGAAGTCGTAGGCCCTGTCGATGTAGGACAGCGACTTCTGGAGGTCGATGATGTAGATGCCGTTGCGCTCGGTGAAGATGAAGCGCTTCATCTTCGGGTTCCAGCGACGAGTCTGGTGGCCGAAGTGAACGCCGCTCTCGAGCAGCTGTCGCATGGTGACGACGGGGGTGGACATGTGATTGTCCTCCAGGTCGGGGCGCCCATCGCTGGGCGCTGTTCTCGGTTGACGCGGCGGCCCTCGGCCACCGCCCTGATGCCCCGAACCGGCTCCAGCCGGGCTCTCGCCCGGACCGAGGGAGATGGTTCTCAGTGGGACATGCGAAGTCGGCCCGCGCGTTGCAGGCCATCGAAAAGTGTACCCTCAGCCGGACCTTCGCCCGACCCCGGCGCGTCAGCCATCCTGACCGCACGCGGGGAAACCGTCCCCGGGCCGGCAGGGGGAACCGCCCTCCGCCCGCGGAGGGGACGGCGCCTCGCCGACGGGAGAGGCGGAAGGGCCTACCCGTCGAGGGGGCCGGGGTGCGTGCCCTCCTGCGGGAGCCCGTGCGGGCGTCGCTCGGCGCGGGGGAAGAGGTTCACCTGCGCCTCCGCGACCCGGGCGCCGGGCGGCACCCCCGCCGGATCACGCCGGTTGATCGAGTACGGGTCCAGCAGCTCGTCGATCCGCCGCTGCAGCTCCCTGAGCTCCTCGGCGCTCACCATCAGGGCGGCCCGGTAGAAGATCGACGCCTCCTGCCACTCGGCGGGCTCGCGGTCGAAGTTCGCCAGTGCGCGCGTCGCCTCGTCGGCGGCGTGATCGCGCACGGCCTTGATGAGCAGATCCTTGGCGGCCCGCACCTCCGGCGGGTCGCCGGCCTCGGTGCTGATGACCATCCCGCGGGGGCTGTGTCGCCACACGCGCTCCCGGGCGTCGCCGCGCGCGGGCGCGTCCTCCACGAAGCCGTACTTGGCGAGCATCCGCAGGTGGTAACTGGCGGCGCTGGGCGTGATGCCGACGATCTCGGCCACCTCGGTCGCGGTGGCTGGCCCCTCGGCCTGCAGCCGGTTCAGGATCGCCAGCCGCGCGGGGTGGGCGAGCGCCCGCATCGCCACGGGATCGGTGAGCTGCCTGCGCGCCTCCTCGGTCATGGGGAAACCGTACCCGCTCAAACCTGAAGGATTGCCTTCACATCTGTGAAGGGATATTTTCATAGATGTGAAGCGTTCCCTTCAGACCGGCGACGCCGTCTCCGAGCCCCGCCCCGTCCCCCTCCGCCGGCAGCGCGACTACCGGCTGCTGCTGTCGGCGCGCGCCGTCTCCGAGACCGGCGCCGAGGTCTCCCGGCTGGCCGTGCCGCTGACCGCCGCCGCCCTCCTCGGTGCCTCCCCCGCGCAGATGGGCGTCCTCTCCGCCGCCGGCGCCCTCCCTTACCTGCTGGCCGGGCTCCAGGCGGGCGCGCTGGCCGACCGGATGCGGCGGCACCGGCCCGTCATGATCGGCTGCGAGCTGACCGCGGCGGCGGCGACCGCCACCGTCCCGGTGGCCTGGCTCGCCGGATGGCTGACCGTGCCGTGGCTGATCGCCGTGACGTTCACCGTCGGCCTCTGCTCGGTGCTCTTCCGGGCCTGCAGCTTCCCGCATATCGCCGCCGTGGTCGACGAGAGCCAGCGGCCCCAGGCCCTGGCCGGCTTCCAGACGGCGAACTCCCTGGCGGTCATCGGCGGGCCGAGCCTGTCCGGTCTGCTCGTCCAGATCTTCACCGCGCCGTTCGCCCTTCTCGCCGACGCGCTGTCCTTCCTCGCCTCGGCGTTCCTGATCCGCGGCATCCGGGCCCCGGAGAAGCACGTGCCCGCGGCCCCGCGCGGCATGTGGACCGAGATCCGCGAGGGACTGCGCGCCGTGGTGGCGGCCCCGGCGCTCCGCGCGCTCTGCGGCTCCGGGATGGCGATCAACTTCTTCGGCGGCGCGTACATGGCGATCTTCATCCTCTACGCCGTCACCGTCCTCGAACTGCCCGCCGGGATGGTCGGCGCGGTCAGCGCGTGCTTCGGCGTGGGCGGCCTGCTCGGCGCCCTGGCCACGACGCGCCTCATCGGACGGGTGGGCGAGAACCGCATGCTCCGCTACGCGGTACTGCTGTTCCCGCTCGACTACGTGGTGACGGCGCTCGCCTCCGGCCCGGTCTGGGCCCGCTTCGCCGTCATGGCGGCCAGCGGGCTCGTCAGCGGCGCGGCGATCGTCGCCTTCGCCACCTCCATGGGAGCCATCACCCTCAGGGAGGCCCCCGCCGAACTGCGGGGCCGGGTCAACGCCACCATGACCTTCGGGATCCACGGCGTCGTCGCCGCGGGCGGCCTGGCGGGCGGTCTGGCCGGCGAGCTGCTCGGCCTGCGCCCGGTGCTGTGGTGCGGCGCGGCGGGCATCGCGCTCCTCGCCATCCCGATGGTCTGGCTCTCCCCGCTGCGCCACTCCCCCGCCCCGCTTCCCCGGTGACGCGTGCCGTCCGTGACATCGCGCCGCTTCCCCGACGACCCGTGCCGTCCGTGACATCGGGCCGGCCGTCCACAGAACCGTGTTCGGTCCGCCCCGGCCCGCACCACGATCCTCATGCTGGGCGGATGAGATCCTTCCGCTCCCTCGGGACACATCTCCTGCTGCCGGCACTGCTGATGACCGCACCGGGAGCCGCAGGCGCCCCGGACCGGGATCGGGAAGACCGGGCGGGCCGCCCGGAAGCCGTCGTCCCCCGGCCCGGATCGCTCCATCCCGGCCCCCGCCGGCCCTTCCCGCACCCGGAAGCCGCGCCCTCACCGCACTCCGAGGCGGAGCTCCCGCCTCACCCCCGGGCCGGCGGGCCCTCCCCCCGATGGGACCCGCCGCTCACCGGGCGGCTCCGCGTGCTCCGTGGGTTCGCGCCCCCGGCGCGGCCCTGGCTGGCCGGGCACCGGGGAACCGACCTCGCCGCACCGCCCGGCACGGAGGTCCGCGCCGCGGGCGCCGGCACGGTCGGCTACGCCGGGCCGCTCGCCGGACGAGGCGTGGTCACCGTTCTCCACGACGACGGCCTGCGGACGACCTACCTTCCCGTCACCCCCTCGGTACGGCGCGGCCAGGCCGTGGAGCGGAACCAGGTGATCGGCGCCCTCCAGGACGTCCCCGGCCACTGCCCCACCGGCTGCCTGCACTGGGGGCTGCTCCGCGGCCGGCTGTACCTCGACCCGTTGCTCCTGCTGGGCCGAGGGCAGGTGCGGCTGCTGCCGTCCCGGCCGGTGCACCGGGACCGATGACCCCGTCGCGGCGTACGCCGAGGTCGGCGAGGCCGTCGCCGCCGCGATCGCCGGGAACCGGATTCCCCGTACCGTCCTGCGAAGCAGCGTGGGCGCCGAGTTCCGCAGGGGCGCCGGTGAGATCGACGGACTGGCCCGTGTCGAGGAGGCGCTGGACCGGATCGTCGCCGAGGACACCGACCTCGCCGTCACCCACCTGCGATGCGGCTATTTCTTCAGCAACCTGCTGTTCGAGCTGGACGCCATCCGCTCGGGCACCGTGACGGAGTCACCGCCCGGAGGGGCTCCGCGGTCCCTCCGGGCGCAGGCGCCAGCCTCGGGAGACCCGCTCGATGTAACCGGCGGCGGCCAGAGCGCCGAGGCAGGCCAGCGCGGTGTCCATGCCGACGCCCGCCGCCACCGCTATCGCCGCCGGTCCCGCCCCGCCCCTGGCCGGCACGGTCTCCAGCACCCGGCGGGTCTCGGGTTCCAGCTCGTCACGCGGCAGCACCGGGCCGTGCGGCTCACGGGCGAGATCGGCTCCCAGTGCGCCGGTGAGCTCGATCGCCTCCTCGGGGGTGGTGACACAGACGGCCGCCCCCTGACGGATCAGCCGGTGGCATCCGGCCGACGTCTCCGACGTCACCGGCCCGGGCACCGCCCCGAGGACGCGGTTCAGTGACAGTGCGTGCCTCGCGGTGCTGAGCGCCCCGCTGCGCACGGCCGCCTCCACGACCACCGTGCCCCTGGACAGCGCGGCGATGAGCCGGTTGCGGATCAGGAAACGCGGCCGGGTCGGATGGGAGCCCATGGGGCACTCGCTCACCAGCACGCCGTGAGCGCGCACGGCGGTGAAGAGCTGGTGGTGCGCGCTGGGGTACGCGACGTCGACACCGCAGGCGAGCACCGCGACGGTCGGCGCGTCCCCGGCGAGGGCCCCCCGATGGGCCGCGCCGTCGACGCCGTAGGCGCCTCCCGAGACGATGGTCCAGCCGCGCCCGCTCAGCCCGGCGCCGAACTCCGCCGCCACGTGCGCGCCGTACGGCGTGGCGGCCCGTGAGCCCACGAGCGCGACGGAGCGCAGGCAGGAGAACCGCAGGTCGGCGTCACCGTGGAGCCAGAGAGCGTAGGGGCGGGCCCGCCCCAGATCGTCGAGCTGGGTGGGCCACTCCGGGTCTCCGGGGATCACCAGCCGGGCTCCGTTCCGCTCTCCCTCCGCCAGGTCCCGCCGGGGATCGGCCGGCTCCAGCCGGGCCGACCAGGAGGCGAACGCGCGCCGGAGCCGGCCCGCGATCCGCTCCTCCCGTGACCCCCCCGCACCGCCTCCACCGGCGTCGTGACCACCCCCGCCGGCCCCGCCGGCCCCGCGGCCGGCACGGTCGTTCTCGCCGGCGCCACCGTCCCCAACAGAACCGCCGGCGCCACCGTCCCCAACGGAACCGCCGGCGCCGCCACCGTCATCGCCGTCGTTCCCGGTCAGCAGACGGACGAGCGCCGGATCGGGACGGCCGGCGCGCACCCGCTCCACCACTGCCTGCGCGCCGAGGGAGGCCACCAACCCGCCCATCAACGCGTCGCCGGGCTCCGCCAGCCGCATCAGCGCGATCCGCGCGAGCCGGTCGCTCACCGCTCCTCCCCCAGCCACAGGCCGAGAGCGGCGTTGGTCTCCGTGACCTCGGGACCGGCCTTCCCGGCGAGATCGGCGAGCGTCCAGGCCAGCCGGAGCACCCGGTCCAGTCCCCGCGCGCTCAACGCGCCGATGTCCAGGCAGGTGAGCAGCGGGGCCATCGCCCGTGACGGCGGACGGTAGACGGTGTGCAGCGCCCGGGCGGGGATCTCCGCGTTGCACCGCCAGGGCGTGCCCGCCAGCCGCCTGGCCGCGCGCTCGCGGGCGAGCAGCACCCTCTCGGCCACCACCCGGCTCGGCTCGATGAACCGCCGGTCGGCGAGCAGTTCCCGCCGGGTCGAGGGGTAAAGGGTGACCTTGACGTCGACGCGGTCCAGCAGCGGACCCGAGAGCCTGGCGAGGTAGCGGCGGCGGGCCGCCGGGGAGCACCGGCACGGGTCGTCCGGCCGGGACGGCCGCGCGCACGGGCAGCGGTTGGCGGCCAGTACGAGCACGAACCGGGCCGGGAACGTGACCGTGCCCTGCGCCCTGGAGACCGTCACCCGGCCCGATTCGAGAGGCTGCCTGAGCGAGTCGAGAACGCTCGCGGGATATTCGGGGGCCTCGTCGAGGAACAGAACGCCGCGGTGGGCGAGCGAGACGGCGCCCGGGCGGACCGCCCCGCTTCCCCCGCCCACGATGGCCGCGACGGTCGCGGTGTGGTGGGGCGCGACGAAGGGCGGGCGGGTCAGCAGGGGGCGGTCGGAAGGCAGGACGCCCGCCACGGAGTGGATGGCGGTCACCTCCAGCGCCTGGTCGCGCTCCAGCGGCGGCAGCAGGGTGGGCAGCCGCTCGGCGAGCATCGTCTTGCCGGTGCCCGGCGGGCCGAGCATCCAGAAGTTGTGCCCTCCGGCCGCGCAGATCTCCAGGGCGCGGCGGGCGAAGGGCTGACCGGCCACGTCGGCCAGGTCGGGGACGGCGCCTCCCGCCCAGTCGGCCGTGGCGCCCGCGTCGCCCATGTCACCGGCGGCGTCCTCGATGCCCTCCGCCCCGCCCGCCCCGTCGCCTGCGACGCCTCCCGATCCGGCCGCCGCGTCATCCTCGATGGCTCCCGCTCCGGCCGCGGACGGGCCGGGCGAACCTGGCGAGCCGTACGGAACGGCCGGAACGGCCGGTCCGATCGGTCCGGCCGGGCGGGCCGGGCGGGCCGGGCGGACCGCCGGGAGTCAGCGGCCCGTCGTGGCGAAGCCGGCTCACCAGGTCGGACAGAGTGACGGCCGGGACCACCGTCACGTCCGGCACGAGGGACGCCTCGGCGAGATTGCGCGCGGGGACGACGACGGTGCGGGCCCCGGCGGCGACCGCCGCCAGCACGGCGGGCAGCACGCCCCGCACCGGCCGCACCGAGCCGTCAAGGCCGAGCTCACCGAGGAAGAACGGCTCGGCCACCTTGGCGGCCGGCACGACCCCCGCCGCCGCGAGCAGCGCGACCGCGATCGCGAGTGCGAATGCCAATCTGTGGCTTACTTACTTGGCACGGCGGGCCCGTCTGGTGCTGCGAACACCGGACGGGCCCTGGATCGGAACCACCCCATGGAAAGGTCCCTCACCTGATGGACAAGCGTACGACCCCCACCGCTGACCGTCCCGTCGACGTCGAGAGGCCCGCGTGGCTCACCGGCCCGTGCCCGGACTGGTGCAGCTCTCTTCATAACGCGTCCGACCACCCCGACGACCGCCACCACGACGGCGCCAGCGAGTCCGTCGAGCTGACGACGATGGACTTCGTCGACTACGGGGCGCCCGGCCGGCCGAACTACCGGCCCCAGGTCGCGCTGATCGACCTCATCCAGGGCTACCGCGAGGTCGAGCCGCGGGTGTGCGTCGTCGAGGGCTCCGACCGCTTCGTGTTCTACCTGTCGCTGGCCGAGGCCGAGGAGTTCGCCGGCGTCCTGATGCGCCTGGTCGCCGAGGCCCGCGGCGAGACGCCCAACGCTGCGTAACAGAACATCCACCCCTGTTCAGGAGGTTCCTGTGAGCACCATTCCCCCGCCGGACCGGACGGTCCGTCCCCTCATCGACGTGATCGGCCCGCCGAGCCCGGAGACGTGCCGTCGCCTGGTGGTGTTGCTCAAGCTCGCCGAGCCGTCCACCGGCGGAGCCCGCCAGAAGATCGTGGCGTCGGCTGATCGAGGCCAGATTTACGTCATCGCGTTCAGCACCGGTGTCATCAAGGTCGGCCAGTCGAAGGACGGGAAGCGCCGGGTCGCCCAGCATCGCAGCGATAGCGCCAAGCACGGCGTGTCCATCGACCACGTGTGGGTCTCCCCGCTGCACCTCAACTACGAGGGCAACGAGGGCGAGCTGATCGCCTTCTGCCGCCGGAGCGGCGGCAGGGTGGCGGGCGGAAACCACCAGTCCGAGTACTTCACCGGCGTGGACTTCGCCGCGGTTCAGGCGTTCGCCGAGAGCCTCGTCGGCATCCCCAAGTAGCAAGACGGCCCCGGCCGGTGTTCGCGCACCGGCCGGGGCCTCGACCCATCCCCTGATCAGACCAGGAGAGAGATCGTGGAACCGACCGTACAGCCCCCCGCGCCGTGCCCCAAGTGGTGCGTCGCCGACCACACCGCCGACACCGCCGGTCAGCGGCTCCATCTCGCCTACGTCGGCCCGTTCAGCGGCCCCGGTGAGGTGATGCTCCGCTACGGCCAGGCCGACACCGCCGACGGCCGGACCCCGGTCGTGGTTCACCTGTCGTTCCTCTCCGAGGGCCGCCGCTACCTGACCGACATCGACTGGCCGATCGCGATGGACTGGTCGCGCATCCTCGCCGGCCTCGACATCCGGTCACTCGGCGAGTTCGCCGCGGCGCTCGGCAAGGTGGCTGAGCGCACCATGGGCGGTGAGGCATGAACGCCCGCCGCGACTGGATGGTCATCGGCTGCGTCCTGCTGGTCGCCCTGGCCACCGTGACCGCTTCGTTCACCGCTCAGGCCGGGCTCGGCGAGCTGGCCGGGTGGACGACCGCCCTGCACGTGTTCGGCGTCGAGGTGTCGATGGCGTGGCTGCTGCCGGTCACGGTGGACGCCTACGGCATCGCCGCGACCCGCATCGCCACGAACAAGGCCCGGTACTCCGCCGAGGTGCGCGGGCACGCCTTCGGGCACGCGCTCGCCGCGGTGGTCGTCTCGGTGCTGGGCAACGCGATGTTCCACCTGATCGAGGCGAAGGTCATCGTCCTGGGCGGTGTGGCCTGGGTGCTGGTGGTCGCGGTGTCGGTGGTCCCGCCGATCGCCCTGGGCGGTCTGGCGCACCTGCTCGGCGTTGCCGCCCGGACTGAGGTCGAGACGGCCGCGCCCGGTTCCACATTTGTGGAACGGGAGGGCCCCGGCGAGACGGTGGTCGAGCAGGTGCCGGCCGCGCCGGTCACCCGCGCCGAGGGTGTCACCGCTGACACTCTCCACCAGATCGAGGCTGACAAGACGGTGGCCGAACAGGTGCCGGTCGAGCCGGTCGGCTCGGGTACGGCTGTGCCGGTTTCCACCATGGTGGAACCGCCCGCCGTACCTGCCGTACCCGCGCCGTCACCTGCACCGACGCCGGTTCTCACACCCGCGCCTGACGTCCTGTTCCCGGTCGCCGCGGCGAAGTACGGCGACCAGCTCGCCGAGGGCAAGGTGCCGTCGATCACCCGTATCAAGGCCGACTTGAAGATCGGGCAGCCGCGGGCCGCGCGGATCCGCGCCTACCTCGACCAGCTCGCCGAGGCGAAGCCGACTTCGGCCGTCCGAGGACAGGACGCCGAGGGGTTCTCGAAGGAGAACCCGCCGACCGAAGCGGACTTCGACGAGGACGGGCTGACCGAGACGCAGCGCTTCCTCGTGCGCCGGGTGTGGGACATGCCCGACCCGGAGCCGCCGGCCGAGGACGCGCAGCCCGCCGAGTTCGACGCCTACGCCTACTTCGCGGAAGGGCCGCACGGCCCCGCCCGCGCGGTCAACGGCCACAGCCCTGCCACGTCCTGACCCCCATGCCCGCCCCGGGCCGCGTCGACCAAGAGCACCCGGGGCGGGCCCTCCCCCTGTGAAGGAGAGAACCCCATGATTCACCATGCCCCCCGCCCCAGCGTGTGGGCGGGGCTGTACGCCGTGCTGCGCCTGCTGCTGTCGGCGCTCGACGACCTGGTGGCCGCGCTCGCCGGCGCCCGCCCGATCCGCCGGGACGCCGCTGACTTCGCCCGGGTGGTCGGCGACGCCTACCGGACCGGCAAGAACCACGTCGCCGAGGGCGACGTGCTCGACGACGACGACGTCTACGAGGAGGACGGCCAGTGAGCACCGACAGGCCGGGCCGGGCCCGTATCCCGGAGCTGTCCAACATCCCGTGGCAGGGCCCGGTGGCCATCACCAACTACGCCCAGATCGGGCGGGCCCTGTGCCGGGACCTCGGCGGCGAGTTCGAGATGGCCAGCGAGGAGCTGTACGCCGTTCTGATCCGCAGCTTCAAGGGACACCCGGTGCTCGCCCTGCTCGGCGGCCCGGACGTCCGCCTGCGGGCCCGCCGCGTGGTGCGGCGCCTCAAGCGCGCCGCGGAGCTGCAGAAGGGGTCCGCGGTCGAGATGGTGAAGTTTCACCAGCAGTTCCGCAAGGAGTTCATCGAGCAGCTTCCCGCCATCAAGGACAAGAAGAAGCCGACGTTCAACTGGGATGACGTGTGATGGCCACCCGGAGCAAGGAACTCGCGACCATCGATACCGAGTCGAGCCTGCAGAAGGTGGCCGCGCAGGGCGTGTCCAAGCTGGTCACCCTCGCATCGCCGTGGGTGGTGGGGCTGCTGCTGTTCGGCGTCGGTTCAGCCTTCCACTTCATCCTCGACACCGACGATCCTGCCGTGGCGTCCTGGACGGCGTTCCTGATGTCGGTGGGGGTGATCGTGCTGACCGGCGTGACCTACGGCCAGTCGCACGCCCGCGGCCCGTGGGGCAAGACGCACACCACCGCCACGACGCTGCTGACCGGTCTGTGGGTGACGGCCGCCACGATCAACGGCCCCACCACCGTCGTCACGGGCCGCATCGCGCTGATTGGCGGGTTCACCCTGTGCGCCACCTGGAACATCCGCACCGTGATCAGGATGAAGGGGTGGGACGCGCCGGGCGCGATCTCCGACCCGCTCGCCTTCCTGTTCGGGCAGGGCGCCGAGCGGGCCGGCCTGACGGTCGAGGCGCGCACCACCGCGGCGACCGAACACAAGATCGAGGGCGCCGTACAGCTTGAGCCGGGCCGCCAGACCGCCGAGGACCTGCAGAAGAAGGTCCCCTACATCGAGTCCGGCATCGGCCTTCCGCCCGGCTCGGTCATCACCAGCATCGACCCCGACGACGCGAGCAAGGCGACGGTCGTCATCTCCGACCCGCGGGTGATGAAGCACCCGATCCCGTGGCCGGGCCCGTCCCGGCCGGGCGGATCGATCGCCGACCCGCTACGGCATGGGCTGTGGCAGGACCTCGACGAAGTCGCCTACGTCATCGTCGGACACCACCTGCAGATCATGGGGCAGACCGGGTCCGGAAAGTCGATCGGCGGGGCGTGGAACCTGCTGGGTGAGATCGTCACCCGCTACGACGCCGCGGTGTTCGCCATCGACATCACCAAGGGCACGCAGACCTTGGGCCCGCTCGCCGAGGCACTGCACCGCTTCGAGACGACGAAGGCCGGCGCCAAGCAGCTGCTCGGCGATGTGCAGGCCCGGGTGAAGGAACGCACCGACCAACTCGCCGCGAAGAACCTGCAGAAGTGGAAGCCCGGGTGCGGCCTGACGTACTGGGTCGTGTGGATCGAGGAGTTCCCCGACGTCTACGACGCCCTGAGCGACAAGGAGCAAGAGGCGTTCCTGAGCATGCTCAAGGCCATCCGGAGCGCGGGCGGCACGGTGGTCATGAGCCTGCAGCGGTCGGACTACACGCAGATGCCGACCCTGGCGCGCGGCCAGCTCGCCAAGGCGTGCTTCGGCGTCGAGTCCGGGCACGATGCCGGGTTCGGCCTGTCGGAGGCTCAGCAGGACGCCGGCGCCCGCCCCGAGCTGTGGAGCAACAAGCAGCCCGGGATGACGTACTGGGACGCGCCGTCCATCCCGGATGAGCGGATCGCGATGCCGATGCGGACCTTCGCCTGGGGCCTCGACGGCCGCGGCCAGTTCGACGACGAACGGGCCAACGCCGCCATGCGCGAGCACGCCGCCGCCTGGCCGGCCTTCGCGAAGCCCGTCGACGAAGGAACCGCGGCCATCTCCCGCCTTCCGAGCGGCGGCCGTGCGCTCGCCGCCCCGCCCGAAGCGCTGGAACACGCCATCGACGCCACCGATGACGAAGATGAGGAGGTGCGCAACGTGGCAGCTGAGTACCTGACCGAGGACGATCCGGACCCCGAGGTTCAGGCCGGCCCCGATGACCCGATCGTCGACGACCCCAGCGACCCCGAATGGGAGTTCGCGCCGCCGGAGGTCACCATGACGCCTCAGCAGCGCGGAGAGGCGCTCATGGCGCATCTCCAAGGGCTGTGGGACGACGGGGCCCGCGACTTCGCCACACGCGATCTGCGGCCGTTGTGGGAGTCCACCGGCATGAAGAGGGCGTGGGCTCAGAAGCAACTCAAGAAGCTGATCGGGGCCGACGTGCTCGGCTACGACGACGACGCCCAGCGGTACCTCATGCCTGAGCGGCCCGAGGTCGGTTGACTCGGCGGTGAGCCCGTCACCCTGACGGGCTCACTCTCGCGCGTACGGCTGCGCGTGGGCTGCGCGCCACGAAGATTTGATCTTGCTGCCACGGGTGCCACGGAGGGGTGCCACACCCCCGCCACGGCGGGTGCCACGAGGGGTGCCACGGACCGTGGCACCCCTTCTGACCTGTAACCCTCTCCCGCGTAGCACCCCAGGCCCCTTCGCGGGGTGCCACGCTCCCGCCGGCGCCGGGGTACGCACTGGTGCGTACCCCTGCGACTGGCCTCCCGCGGGAAGGGCTGTCGCCCACCCTGCGAAGGGTCCGGACTACTCCGGTGGGGGTCCGGCCGGAAGCTTCCCGGCGCCGGGAACCTGCCCGGCGCGAACCATGTTGGTGACGTCACCGACAAGGTCGGCATGCCGTGGTAGCGCAGGATGACCGCCTTGCCGCGCCCGGGGGAACGAATCGTTCCTCCCTGCCGCTCAGCCGTTCGGCTCGGTGATGAACGTGCCCTTGGCCGGCAGGGTGACGACCAGGCCGCGGTCCCGGAGTTCGGCGACAGCTCGGCGGACGGTGCCGACCGCCACGCCGTACTCGACGGCAAGGTCACGTTCCCCGGGCAGTCGAGCACCCGGGTTCAGGTCACCGCCGCGGATCCGCAGGGCGATGTGGTCGGCCAGGGCCACATACGTGTATTGCGCCGGGCCGGGCTCGAAGGGCGGGATGTCCTGCTCAGCTGCCATGCGCCTCACTGTAAAACTACGCTGAGCTGCACAAACGTATAGGTAGCGGCCTACTGCTATACACCGCTCCCTGCCGCGTCATATCGTTGAGTGGCGCTGACGCCACGCAGCGCACACAAGACAATGGCCGCCCCGGTGCGGAGAACACCGGAACGGCCGTTCGGCTGGACGATGGAGGTCCACCCATGGCCAACGATACGGCTCCCGCGCCGATGCCACCGGTCGAGTTCACTCCCCAGCGCCGCGCTGACCTCATGCGCGCTATCAGCCGGGCGTACTCGCCATACCGCGTGTGGTGGACCGCGGACGTCTACTACGCCACCGGCCCCACCCGCGAAGGCGGCTCCCACACCCTGCACGACGTCAACGCCGGCGACCTGTGCAAGCAGCTCGCCGCCGCCCTGGGCCGCGAGGGGGTCGAGCTGTGACCCCCGAAGAGGTGAAGCGCCGGCACGCCATCGCCCGCCGCAAGAGCGCAGACCCCGAGCGGCTCGACCAGCTGCAGAAGGCCGCGATGAAGGAGTGCGGCGGCATCGAGGGCATCGCCCGGGAGATGACCATCCAGGAGGGCCTGGCGGCGCTCCTCAAGGAGATCCGCCGGGAGTAGACCTCCCGTCCGGCCTTCGCGCGCCGAGGGCCGGCCGGAGGAGTCCGCGGCGCGTCAGCGCAGAGGGGCGTCGCGGACCTTCCCCCGCGCCTCTTCTCGGAGGGGTGTCGAGGCGCGGGGAACCCCTGGTGGCCCCGTCTCGCTCTATGGGCGCGAGGCGGGGCCACTGCCATACTGCCGCCCCCTGGCAGGGCGACAGGAGGCCGGACAGCCGTTGAGCTGTCCGGCCTCCGCTCGGTGATGCTCAGCCCCGGGCGCCCTGCCGGAACGCCAGCTGAGCCGAGATCCGGCCGATGTCGGCCTCTTCCCGGACCTGCATGTTCTCGATCGTCACCGGAGCGCGGCGCTCCATCGAGTCCAGGCGCGTCACGACTGTCGCGAGCTGCCCGCCCAAGGCCATCAGGTCGTGCTCGCCGAGATCGGAGATGATCGACTGCAGGCGCAGCAGGCCGTCTTGCGTGTGCGATGTCAGCTCAGAAAACCGCTGGTGAGCGGCTACATCGTTCATGGGGCACCTGTCCGTTCAGAGGGTGGGTGCGCGCCGGGAAGACGCAGGCCCGGTCACTGGCCAGAAGGAGTGAGCCTCTCGGGCCTTCGGTCCGCGAGCTGGTGGGGAAAGCACCAAGTAGCACCAGCCGCGGTGACGTTGACGCCGGACCCGGCACGCACACGTGTCAGTCCCGGGTCGCCTTCGGCCAGCTGGTCCAGCCGATGACCTCGCGCAGCTCGACGACCTGGCCGCGGCCGTAGCTCTCGGCGACCGGCGTCGCAGGTGCCGGCGGGGCGGGAAGGTCAGCGGCCTTGGCTCCCGAGCCGAAGGTCTTGGCATAGCTGGTGAGTTCGATGATGCGCTCGGCGGGCGACAGCGGCGCCCACTCGGTGTCGAGCTTCTTGGTGATCCACGCCTTCGCGTTGGCTTCGGTCATGTCGTGGAAGCTCTGGCAGGCGCGGACCGCCGCGCCGAACGCCTGTTGCAGGGAGGCTTGGACGTCACCGGCGGCGAGGACCTGGCGGGCCTGGCGCTCGGTCATGTCCCGGCCGACCGCCGCAGTCCGGGCGGCGTCGCCGCTCATGCCCAGCAGCCGGAACGCGCCCACCAGTTCATCGAACGGGCCGCCGGCCGTGGTGCCGACGCGGCCTCGTGCGGCCGTGCGGGCGGCGTTCTCGCTCATGCCAAGGCCCTTGAAGATGCCGTACAGCTGGTCTTCGTGCAGCACCCCGGAGCGCTCCACTTCCTCAAGTGCCTGGGTCTCGGTGTAGCCCGCGGCCCGCCAGGAGTCGAACACTCGTTTGGCTTCGCCCTGCAGGTCGGTCGCCCTCATGCGATCCTCCGCCCTTCGCGGTAGTCCAGCACCAGCTCTCGGCTCAGCAGCCACACGCCGCCGGCCTTGACGCCCATCCCGAGGGCGGCGAGCTGGCGGGCCCGCCGCGCCGTGGTGCCCAGCAGCGCCCCGGCTTCCTCGGTGGTGAGCAACTCCGACGATGGCGTGGTTTCCGCAGGCGGCGTTTCCTCGGAAACGGGCAGCTGCTCCCACTGCTTGGCGGCCCGGCGGATCGCGGCTTTCACCTGCTCCAGCTCGGCGCGCTGGACGGATGTCAGGCGCGGGTCGGCCAGCAGCCGGCCCATCCGCTCGGCAATGATCCGGTCGATGACGTGCGCGGCGAAGCCCGCAACGAGAGCGCCCTCGACGTACGTCATCCCGCTTTACTTTCTGTGACGGCGGATGAATGCATGACGGGATGCATGGCGCTGCATAAACGGACACGAAAGGATGAGTTGGCTGCGTGCGCACGGTCACTTACCTCAAAAGTGGAATGACCTGGGAAAACGCCATTTTGCAGTGATGCATAATGACGCTTATGCAGCAATCCCGCCTTGCGCGGGCCGAAGCTAGTCACGCCCCGTCCCCTCCCACGACGAACGGGCCGCCCCGCTTCAGGCGATTCATCCGCGCCAGCAAATCGGCGTGCTCGACCCTGCCGACCTCGATCCGGCGCCAGGCGGTCGAGCGGGTGACGCCGAGCGCCTTCGCCACACGACGCACCGACATGCCGGCGTTGGCGAGCGTGGCGGCGGTGAACGCCTCCCGGAGCTCCTTGTCCCGCCGGGGCTTCTTCGCCCTGGGGGTGCGTGCCCTGCTGGGGCGCTGACGGGCTGGCCGTACGGGGAGCATGCCCGGGGTGGGCCGCTCTCCCGGCGGCACCAGCTCGTCGAACAGGGCCGCCGCGACGGGAAGGTCCGCCGCGATCGCCGCGACGACCGCGTCCTTCCACGGGAAGTAGACGTCGGCGTACCAGTCGTCTCGCCATGCCCGGCGCTCCGCTGGTGGGAGGCCCTTGGGCCGTGGCGGCGGGAGGGGTGCCCATCGCTTGTCGAGGGGCCAGGGCTTGAGCTTCCCGCCGACGACCCACCAGAGGGTCACCGTGCTTGAGTCGCTCGGATCCACGACGGCGAATGTCCCATCTGGAAGGGGACCTCCCAAGCCTCGGGGCATACCGGTCACCTCCTTGACGTGGACGCGGAAAGTGGGACAGCGGCGGGGGCGGGATTGTCAACCCCCGCACGGGTCAACCGTGGGACAGGGCCGGGGGCGTGTTCCCTTGGCCCGGCATTCCCGCGGTCGGGCGTGGTCGAGGTGGTCATAGGACCCACACCAGTTCGCTGATCTCTGCTTCACTCCAGACAGAGCTGGAACCGGCGGGGTTACAGGAGTCCCGGCCTAGGCGGTCATCGGCGTGGTCGAGGCGGACTACATAGTCCGGCCCTTCGTATCCGGTGATCTCTCCGACGATGACGCCGAGCCCTACACCGCACGCATAACAGAAGGCGAGAGGGAGGATCACACCCTCGCCGACCTTGAGTGTGTGGACGGTCACGGGCTACTCCGAAGGCCGATCGGCGGTGATGCGGATCAGCACCGTCTGCCCGGGGTTCCAGAGCGAGCGGCCGGTGATGCTGACCGTCAGTCCGAGGCTGGCCGTGTCGGTGAGCAGTGCGGTGAGGGCATCGCCGTCGGCGCTGTACGGCTCGCCGGTGAGGACGTGGTGGCCTTCGGGGTCGAGCCAGAGGCGGCCGTGGTCGAGCAGCCGGTGGTGGCGCTGGCATACGCACGTGTCGTGGTCAGCCTGGCAGTGCTTGCCGGCGACGACGCGGGGGCAGATCCGGGCGCGGGAGGGTCGCAGGCCGAAGAGGTCAGCGGCCCGCTGTTCCTGCGCTTCGTGGTGGGTGGTCATGAGGTCCCCTTGTTGCGGTTAGTGATGAGGGCGGTTGGTGTGCGGATAATGAGCCCTCCCTGTTTTCTGATCTCGCGTTACCTTCTCTAGATGCCTTAATTGCCGGTCTGACCTGTGGCTTTAATGGAGGAGAAAGGTAACGCGGGGATGCGTTACCTTCAGCTGCACCGACTGGGGTAACGCACGGCCGCGTTACCCTTCATCTAGGCCCTGACCTGCATATTTGGCGGGTTTGGGAGAGTAACGCGCACGCCCGGAACAGGGGGCCCTCTTTTTTTGCGCGTCCGAGGGGCGTTCACTCGCTGTCACCATCGATCGTGACGGCGTCCGGGCTGAAGATGATCAGTCGGGCCTGCGCTCCGTCGATCTTCTTGGAGTGCGAGTAGTACGGCCGGTTCTCGCTGCGGAGGATCAGCCGGTCCTCCAGCCAGCCGTGAACCACCGCGTCCAGCTCGACACCGCAGCGCTTGAGCTCTCGGCGGAGCGGCTCGACCAGGACGGCGACCATGATCTTGTCGCCGTCCCGGATGATGCGGCCGATCCACCCGCTCGCCGGTGCGGAGCGGTCGTCCCGCGGAGCCCACAGGGCGTGTCGGCTGGCCGCGATCCACCCGGATACCAGGTCCACCGCCCGCTGAGAGCGGTCATCGCGATCGATCTGCCCGGAGAACAGCTCCATCCACCGCGCCGGGTCTGGGGGCGCGAACGGCAGGATCTCCCACTCGTATGCCAGGGTGGCGGCCAGGGCCAGCACTGCGAGATTGCGGGCCCGGCGGGCGGAGATGTCGCTGTCACCCAGCAGCGGCACCGTCATGTCGGCCCACCTACGCCGAAGGCCCTCGGAGTCGGCGGCGCGCAGGCGTTCCACGAACGCCGGTCCGGCGACACCGTGGTGAGCCTCGATGCCGGACCGCACCATGTCCGCGGCCCGCGCGGAGTCGGTGCCGCCGGTACCGAACGGCGGTTCCCCCATGCTCATGACCCGGGCCGAGGCACCCTCGTGGGCGCACATGCTCAGCGCCGACTGCTCGCCGGTCGACAGCAAGATGGTCTGCCAGGGCAGCGAGTTGGCCCACCCGCCGCCGCGCGCCTTCCCCCGACCCTGGGAGACCTGGTAGAGCACCTGGTCAACCAGACCTTCAGCAGCCGTGCGGGTGTCGTCGAGGATCGCCGGCAGGCCGTTGCCGATGTGCAGCCGGTACTCGATGCCGAGCATCGTGGTCCGCCAGGATCCGATGAGGGTGGAGTCCTCCCCCGGGTCGCCCCACACGCTCGCGCCGATCCGCAGGGCGGTCGTCTTGCCGCGGGTCGAGCGGCCGTAGATGTCCAGCACCGAAGAGGGCGCCTTCAGGACGCGCAGCAGCGGCGCGGCGAACGCCCCGTACATCGCCATGGACGCGGCCGGGTACCCCTGAAGGCTCATGACCGCCTCCCGCCACCCGGCCAGCGTGCCCTTCGCGCGGAAACCCGTGAGCATGTCCTGCTGCTCGACGAACAGCGGCTCGACGGGGTGCGGCTGGCCGGGCACGACCACGAACGATTCGTCCGGCTGCCAGCCGAGCTGACGGGCGAGGTAGCGGCGTTCCACCTTGTCCTGGTTGGCAGTCAGGACCTCTAGCAACCACCGCTCCAGCCGCTTGGCGTCGCCGTCGACCACGGGCAGCCCGTAGGCGCCCAGCTCGGCGATCAGCTTGCGACCGGAGGTGAACACCGACCGGTCCACCACCCGGCTCCGTACCCGCGTCCCGCCCCGGCTGGCGTCGATCCACGACACCCGCACCTGGTGGCGGCCGTCCGGGTCGACCTGAACCAGAGTGGGCAGCACCGGCGCGAACGCGAACCGCATGAGGATCGACCCCTCGCGGGTCTCCTTGCGGAAGAACAGGCCAGCCTCGGTCACCTCATATCCGGCCGGGATGTCCCAGCCGGCGGCGCCGAGCAGCGCGAGCGCGTCGGTGGTGGGCTTGCTACTCAAGCGCTTCTCCTTGCGACGGTGCGCCGCGCGGAGGCGACGGTACGGCGGGACGCGCCTTCGTCCAGTCCGATGGACACGGCGACCCTGACGAGTTCCTCGAAGTCGGCTTCCGGCAAGCCCTGCTCAGCCGCCCGGCACGCGCACCAGTGCAACGACTTGTTGCGGTTGCCCTCCTGCTGGCGAGACAGCCACGCAGCCAGCCCAGCCACGCCGGGAATGCTCTGCCTGTGACCCGCCGGACGCCGAACCGCGGCATACGCCGGCCGCTTCGGACGCAGCGCCTCCACCAGCCACCCCGGCGCCGGAAGGATCGACGCACCCGGATCAACCGGCGTGTAGATCACGCCCGTCTCGTGCAGCGACCCCGGGCCGATCACGTAGCCGCCGCGGCCCCGGATGTCGATGCCGCGGCCCTTGAGCGCGCCGGGGCTGTTGCCGAGCTGGTCGCCCTCGGGCTGCCAGTAGTAGTAGTGGCGACCCTTGGCGGTCTCGTTGGTGAACGTCGGCTCGACCTGCTGGCCGATGCTGGCGGCGAAGTCGGTGTAGGCGCCCTGGCGGTCTTCGTCGACCACGAGCAGGTTGTTCAGCCCGCACGGAATGAGGATGTTCCGGGGTCCGCGGTTGAACTGGGCGCGAAGGCCGGCGGCGCTGTTGGTGGCCACGAGGGTCCACCGCCCGCAGGGGTGCTTGCCGCGCTGCCCGTCGCATGGTTCGTCGGGTCGGTGGGCGCCGACGCACTCGGGGTTGGCCGGGTTGTCGGCGGCGGCGAGCTTGAAGTCGAACCGGTCGACGAGCCAGTGAACGGCCGCCCAGGTCGAGGTCTGATAGAGCATCTCGGGCATCAGGCGGCCCGCTTCTTGGTACGGCGGACGCGCGGGATGAGGTCGTACCTCGCACCGCACCGGCCCCGCCGGGTGAGCAGGGCGGCGGCCGGCCAGTCGGCTTCATGGCGATGCGGCCACGAGCAGACGGGGCAGTTCTCGACCACGAGGACGGCCTTCTTGAGGCCCGGGTACGGCGGGTAGGCGACCGCGGCGGCGAGCGGCAGGGAAGTCTGCCCCTTCCGGTTGTCGCGCTTGTCGTTCACGTTCGGTACCTTGTTCTCAGCGTTGTTGGCGGCCTTCTGGTCGTTCGGGCGGGTCTCGGAGGTGGTGCTCCGGGGCCCGTTTTTGTTGTCAGGCGGCGACATCAGCGACGCCCTCCTTCACGTGCAGGATCAGAGCGAGTCGAGCCCGCTTCTCCGGGCTAAGCGGCGGCATCTGATCCACGTTCTTCTTCACCAGCGCGTAGAGCGGGTCCGACTGGAAGTCGGTGAGCGTGTTCACGCGGCCTGCCCGTCACGGAACGGCGCCAGCTCCCCAGCGGGAATGCGGTGGGCTCGCCCGGCCCGCACAGTCTTCAGTCGACCGTCGGCGATCATCCGGTAGACGGTATTGATGTGCACGTTCATGACCTCGGCTGCCTGCTTCGGCTTGTACGCCGGAAGCTGGTCTTCGGCATTCCGAATGGACATGTCTCCCTCCCATGCATGACCGATCGAAGCGGACCACCTAAGCACCTACGTGGACCACTTATGCATTGAGAGTAACGGGAGGTAGAGCGAAGTGCAAAGAGGTGGGCCACCTATGCATTCACGTGAGCAAGTGACACAATGGCGCCATGTTGAAATGGCAGTCTTGGGAGATCAACTTCTGGCCCGGCGGCTGGGTGCGCGCGACGGACGAGACAGGGATAACAGTCGTCCTGCATTACCTGCCGGCGGGCGAGGGCGAGAATCTCAACCCGCGCCTCCACACGACTCTCATGACCTCTGCGCAGCCGATTACGGCGCGGAGGTGGCGGGACTTCCCTCTCGCCGATATAGAACAGTTCCTCACGGTGATGCGACTCAGCACGCCTGAGCACTTCGCCGAGTTCATGGACCCATCGGAGCAAGCGCCCCTGCAGCTAGAGGACATGGCTTGCTTCTTCGAGGAGGTTCCCTCGCTGAAGTTTGGCGGAGCGCTGCCCACCATGAAGCTCATCGACGATGAGGTGGATCCCCACACGCCCTGGGAGAAGGTGGAGCGTCCCGAAGGGGGGCGGATCACTGACGAGTTCCTGGAGAACCTCGCCGTGGTGTACCGGCGCTTGGTAGCGCGCGGCGAGGACGCTCCAGCAGTGAAGATCGGGAAGGATGCAAATGTGCCCCCGACGACGGTCCACCGCTGGATCGCCAGGGCGCGTCAGCGCGGTTTCCTTCCGCCGGCCATCAAGGGCAAAGCCGGTTAGATCAAGCCGGTAATCCGTACGGCGTCGGGGTTGAAGTACCCCCAGACCTTGCCGTACTCCGGTGTCCAGCCCGCCGGGCGCCCCTTGCTGGCGGGCAGCACAACAACCCGCATCAGCTCGGCGACGACGGCTCGCCGCTGGTCGAGGTCGAGCCCTTCCCATACGTGAGCCGGATCGCCCTCCCGGAACGGCGTGAGCGCGGTAACCCGAGCTTCCGCGGCGTCGAGCTGGTCGAGCTCGGCGCGGCGGGCGGCAATCCTTTGGTTGGCGGTCACGAGTTGCGCCCGGGTCATCTCCCCTGCGGCATACATCTCCCCCGCCTCTTGCTCCCGCAGCCGGAGCGCCTCCCGCTCGATGACCCGGGCCCGAGCCGTGTCGTCAGCCTGTCGGCCCATGGCGAGCTCTGCGGCGTCAGGCCGGGAGAGACGCTCGATCACGTGCATGGTCACGTACCGGTCGAGGTGCTCGGCGCTGCGTACGACGTGCTTTTGCCCTTCGTACTTCTGGCAGATGTAGGCGGGGATGGTGGTTCGGCTGGCCGTTCGCCCTGCTCCAGCGGTGCCCACAACTAGGGTGGAGAGCTCTCCATTTGCCTCACAAACGCCGCACTCGTAGAGCCCGGACCCCATCCACCGCCGGGCACCTCCGGGCGACGTACGGCGCTCTGGGGCCGAGACAAGAGCAACCACGGTGCGCCACGTTGGTTCGTCGAGGATCGCCGGCCAGTTCGCTTTGCCGACCTCCTCTCGGCGATGCTCCATGATCCCGGCGTTGCGAGGACGAGCGAGAACCTGTCGAACGCTCCTACCAGTCCAGCTCTTGCCGGTCGAGGTGGGCACGCCGCGTGCGTTGAGGTTCCGAGCGATGCCGTTGAGGCTCCATCCGTCTAGGAGTCGATCTGCCATGTCCCTCAGCTCGACCGCCTCGGCAGGTCGTACGGTCACCCCGTCGTCCTCGTAGCCGAACGGGCGCCGGCCTCCCAGCCAACGGCCGTCCCTTGCCGCTTCGGCCTTCATGGACTCGATTCGCTCGATCATGTGGTCAACCTCATAGGCAGCGTCTACAACGTCGTTCCGGAAGCGTTTGCGGCCGGTGGGCGTGGTCAAGTCATAGGAGCCGGAGCGGGCGGTCTCTACAGGATGGTTGCCGGAGGCGCACACGGTCACGAACGTCTCGGATTCGCTGGGGTTGCGGTGCAGTCGGTCGGCGTGCCAAGCCAGGACCCCGAGGGGTGTCGGCCTGTTATCGGCGCGGAGCATGTCGAGCATGGCACGGTAGTCATCGCGGCGGGTCGGCCCGGCGCCAACCTTGGCGAACGCGGTCCGGTCGGTGTCGGTGAACTCGGCGACGATGCGCCCGCCGATGCGCTCGCAGAGGAGTTGGCAGTCGCGGCGCTGGCGGGCGACTCCTGCTCGACCCTTGGACTTGCGGTAATACGCGACGTAGTCGCGGACGGCGGGGGGCAGAGGAGAATCCATAAGCTAAGTGTGCCATAGATTGACTTTCGCGAGATCGAACAGGCTCCCGCGCTTGGGCAGGCTGGCGGGGAACAGGCTGACGGTGATCCGCGTGTCGGGCCAGGGATGCCGGCTGTTGACCACGGCGGAGCGGACGCGGTCGCGCGCCTCGCTCAGCGCGGTGTCCAGCATGCCGATCAGGTGCAGCCCCGCCACACCGGCTCCGACGTCGGCCTCGACGTCGACGGGATGACCGCTCACCCCGATCAGGGCGACGCAGCGGGTGCGCGCGACGGCCACTCACACCACCCCCCGGTGGCGGACGGCGCGCGACGGCGTGGCGCGCATCTAGCACACCCCCCGCTCGTACCGGATGGCGAAATCCCCGGCGAACCGCTCCAGGGCCACGACGTCGACGCGGATCGTCTCGAACCGCCGGTGCCGGGCCCCCAGCCATCTGACCGCCAGCAGGCGCAGACGGGCCAGCTTGGCCTCGGTCACCGCCTCGAAGGCGGTGCCGTGGCTCTGGCCGGAGCGGGTCTTCACCTCCACCACGACGAGCGTCCGCCCCTCCCGGGCGACCACGTCGATCTCCCCGTCCGGGCACCGCCAGTTGCGATCCAGGATCTGCATGCCCTGAGCCAGCAGATAGTCGACGGCGACCTGCTCGCCGTACCGGCCCAGCTCGTGTTTCGCGGCCATGGAACCACCTCCGGTCCCAGACCTTCGCCCAAACCGGCCCCGCCCCGGAGAGCCGAACGCGGTTCTGTGGACAGACGGCGAACGCCGAGTACGCCTGTGGACGAGCCCCAGAGCCGAAGGCGCGTCCACGGGACGGACCACGGACCCGGATCACGACCGCGGGACGGACGCCGGCCGGGACGCCCACGGACCGGATGGCACACCGCCCACGGGTGGACGGCACACCGCCCGCGGACCGGACGGCGGAGCACCGGGAAGCAACCGGAAACCAGCCGATGATCACCGGGAAGCGGCCGGAAACCGGCCGGGGATCAGCCGGGACGGCCGGGGGTCAGCCGGAGAAACCCTCCTTGGGCATCTCCAGGTCCGCCTTGGCGAGCTCCTCGACGTTGACGTCCTTGAAGGTGACCACGCGGACGTTCTTGACGAACCTCGCAGGGCGGTACATGTCCCACACCCAGGCGTCCTGCATCTTCACGTCGAAGAACACGTCGCCGTTCTCGGCGGTGCGGACGTCCAGGTCGACGGAGTTGGTGAGATAGAAGCGCCGTTCGGTCTCGACGACGTACGTGAACAGCCCGACGACGTCGCGGTACTCGCGGTAAAGCTGCAGCTCCATCTCGGCCTCGTATTTCTCGAGATCCTCTGCGCTCATACCGGTCCTCCTGTTAAAGGCCTTGCCCGGCCCGCCCGATCAGGCGACACCGGCCCCCATTTCATTCTCACCCATCACCGGCCCCGGCCCCGCCCTCGCCACCGTGGCGAAGGAGAACCGGTGCTCCGGGCACGGACCGTGCCTCTCCAGCGCCCTGCGATGGCTCACGGTCCCATACCCCTTGTGCGCGGCGAAACCGTAATCCGGGTGACGTTCGTGCAGAGCGATCATCATCCTGTCACGCGTCACCTTCGCCACGATCGAGGCCGCCGCGACGCAGGCCGCCACCTGGTCGCCCTTCCACACGGCCAGGGACGGCGCGGGCAGGCCGGGTACGGCGAAGCCGTCGACGAGCACGTAACCGGGAGCGCACGGCAGCCGCGCGACGGCGCGGCGCATGCCGTCGATGTTGGAGCGGTGAAGGCCGCGCGCGTCGATCTCGGCCGGCGGGATCGCCACCACGCTGAGCGCCTTCGCGGTCGCCGTGATGCGCTCGTAGAGGGACTCCCGGCGGGCGGCGGTCAGCAGCTTGGAGTCGCCCAGGCCATCGATCCGGCGGCCGAGCACCACGGCGGCGACCACCAGAGGCCCCGCGCAGGCGCCCCGGCCCGCCTCGTCGGCCCCTGCCACCGGCCCCAGCCCGCGGCGCGTCAGGGCCCGCTCGTAGCCGTACAGCCCCGAGTCGCGCCGGACCACGCAGGGCGTGGGACGGAACGTGCCCGTCACGGCACCGCGGCAGACATAGCGACCATGGGCAGAGGTTACGCCCTGTGCGGCCCGTTCGGTACCGCTATCGCGTGTTGGTGAAGGTCCGGGCGAGGGTGTCGGGGGTCGACAGCACGGTGGCCCTGGAGAACGGCCAGTAGATCGCGAAGGCCCGGCCGATGACCTGGTCCTCGGAGATCGTGCCCTCACCCTCCTGCTTCTCGTGGGCGCGGGAGTCGGCCGAGGCGGAGCGGTGGTCGCCCATCACCCACAGACGCCCCTTCGGCACGACCTTCTCGAACTTGTCCCCCGAGGGGAAGTCGTCGGGGTGCAGGTAGGGCTTCTCGTCGAGCGGGACGCCGTTGACGGTGATCCGCCCCTGGGCGTCGCAGCACCTGACGGTGTCCCCGCCGACCGCGATGACCCGCTTGATCGTGTACTCGTCCCGCCAGCCGGTGAAGACGACGACGTCGCCGCGCTCGGTCTCGCCGTGCAGCTTGTTGACGACCACCCTGTCACCGCGCTGCAGGGTGTTCTCCATCGACTCCGACGGGATCTCGAAGGACGCGATGACGAACATGTGCAGCAGCAGCGCCACCACCACGCCGGACACGGCCAGGAGGACCGACTCGCGCAGGCCGCCGCCCTTGCCGGAGGACTTCTTCGCGCCCTTCGCGCCGCCCCCGGCCGCACCGTCCCCGGCCGCGCCCTTCACGACCGGGCCGTCCCCGGCCGTGTCTTCCCCGGGTGCGCCTTCGCCGGGCTCCGCCGCTTTACTGTCAGGTTCCACAATCATGAGGGTAAGCCCACCGGCGCCCGGCGCGGCGCGGCTTCCCGGCCCGGAAAGGCCGTCGCCGCCGGACCGCCGGTGTCCGGGCCCCGTACGGCCTCCGTACGGTCCCCTCGCCCGGAAAGGCCATCAGCCCCGGGTCAGCCCCGGGAGCGCCTGCGCCGGCGCCAGAGCACCAGCGGCGTGGCCAGCGCGAATCCGCCCAGGAACGGGGCGGCCCCGACGGCCGCCGCGGCGGCGGGCTGGAGGCCCTTCTGGCCGAAGGTGTCCGGAATAGAGATGATCTTCGCCCTGGAGAACGGCCAGACGATGACGAACGCGCGGCCGATCACCTTGTCCACCGGGATCGTCCCGCCGCCGGGGTCGCCCATGTGGGAACGGGAGTCGAGGGAGACCGAGCGGTGGTCGCCCATCACCCACAGCCGCCCCTCGGGAACCTTGATCTTGAAGGGCTCCCGCGAGGGCACGTCACCGGGGTAGAGGTAGGACGTCTCGTCCAGCGGGACGCCGTTGACCGTCACCCGGCCCTTGACGTCGCAGCACTCGACCGTGTCGCCGCCGACGCCGATGACGCGCTTGATGTAGTCCTTCTCGTTCGGCACCATGCCGAACACGCCGCCGACCCAGTGGAAGAACCCGGAGACGGGGTTGGACGGCTCGGGGATCTCGACCTCGCCGTCCCAGGAGTCGACGCCCGAGAACACCACCACGTCGCCCCGCTCGATGTCGCGGATCCGGTAGACCGGCTTGTTCACCAGGACGCGGTCGTTGACCAGGAGGGTGTTCTCCATCGACTCCGAGGGGATGTAGAACGCCTGGACCACGAAGGTCTTGATCACCAGTGCGAGGACCAGCGCGACGACGACCAGGATGGGCAACTCCTTCCAAAAGGAGCCCTTCTTCTTACCCTCGTCACCCTTGGCGGTCTTCTGAGTGTCTTCGGCGACCACGTGCACCTCGTCCTCGACAGGTCGACGCGAGGCTGCGCCGGACTCCCGGTCTTCGCTACTCATCGGTGATGAGCCTAAATGATGGAGGGGACCGGACGTTCGCCAGTCCGGTTACCTCATGCCATGCGTTTCCTCAAAGGCGGTCAAGCCTGTACGGACGCGAACGGCCCGCCTCCCCGGGAGGGGACGCGGGCCGGATACGCCGGGACGCGGAAAGGCGTCAGCGGCTCTCGCGCTTCTCGCGGATGCGGGCGGCCTTGCCGCGCAGGTCGCGCATGTAGTACAGCTTGGCGCGACGAACGTCACCGCGGGTCACCACGGTGATCTTCTCGATGACGGGGCTGTGCACCGGGAAGGTGCGCTCGACGCCGACGCCGTAGCTGACCTTGCGGACGGTGAAGGTCTCGCGGGCGCCACCGCCCTGGCGGCGCAGGACGAAGCCCTTGAAGACCTGGACACGGGAGCGGTTGCCCTCGATCACGCGGACGTGAACCTCGAGCGTGTCACCGGGGCGGAAGGCCGGGACGTCGGAACGGAGCGTGGACTTCTCAAGCTCGCTGATCAGCGTGTGCATGACAGTGGTACCTCATCTGAGCGAGCACGCGGAGGTTCACCCGGCCACGGTGAGGCGGCGTCGCGGTGGACACGCGTACTGGAATGGATGCGTCTGTGCCCGCCTCCGCGCCTGTTTCCGCGGAGCCGGACCCGTCTGCCCGACTGCGCGCCGGCCTGCAGGCAGTCGGCGGCAACGCTTCAGTCTGCCATATCCCGGCGACCGACCGGAAATCAACCACCCTGACCACGCGGAACGGACCGACCGAGCGGACCGGGCGGAGCCGACCACGGGAGCCGGCACGCGGAACCGCCCGCCGCGCGGGCGGACCACACGGACCACGCCCGGGGAACCGGCCGAGCCCCCTCAGGGCAGCAGGCCGAGCTCCGTCAGGAGCCGCCGGTCGTGCTTGTCGAGGGTCGCCGGGTCGAGCGCCGCCAGCAGTTCGGCCCGGTTCCGCGCGGTACGGCGCAGCGCCTCGTCCCGCCGCCACCGGGCGATCTTCCCGTGGTGCCCGGAGAGCAGGATCTCCGGGACCTCGTGCCCCCGCCACTCCGGCGGCTTGGTGTAGACGGGACCTTCGAGGAGGTTCTCCATCTCCCCGGGCGCGAAGGAGTCGTCCACGGCCGAGCGCGCGTTGCCCAGCACGCCGGGCAGCAGCCGGCCGACGGCCTCGACCATCACCAGCACCGCCGCCTCGCCGCCGGCCAGCACGTAGTCGCCGATGCTGACCTCGTCCACGCGCAGGCGGGAGCCGTACTCGGCCATGACGCGGGAGTCGATGCCCTCGTAGCGGGCCGGGGTGAACAGCAGCCAGGGCTCGGCGGCGTACTCCATCGCCAGGCGCTGGGTGAACGGCACCCCACTGGGGGTCGGCACGATGATCCTGGGCCGCGCGTCCTGGTCGGCGGCGAGGACGGTGTCGATGGCCTCCCCCCAT
This sequence comes from Streptosporangium sandarakinum, assembly GCF_050942225.1. Classification (NCBI taxonomy): domain Bacteria; kingdom Bacillati; phylum Actinomycetota; class Actinomycetes; order Streptosporangiales; family Streptosporangiaceae; genus Streptosporangium; species Streptosporangium sandarakinum. The sequence goes on along the minus strand of NZ_CP192034.1, from coordinate 1,772,743 downwards.
GGCTCGGGCTTCATGACCATGCCGGGGCCGCCGCCGTACGGCGTGTCGTCGACGGTGCGGTGCACGTCGTGGGCCCAGTCGCGGAGCTGGTGGAGGTGGACGTCGAGGATGCCGCGCTCGCGCGCCTTGCCGATGAGGGAGACGTCGAGCGGGGCGAAGTACTCGGGGAAGATCGAGATGATGTCGATGCGCATGTTCGGATGGCCGTCAGACGGCCGCGTCGGGGTCGAGCAGGCCCTCGGGGGCGTCCACGACCAGGAAGCCCTCGTCCAGGTCGACCACCGGGACGAGCGCCTTGACGAACGGGACGTAGACCTCGCCGAAGTCGCGCCGCACCACCAGGAGGTCCTGGCCGTGGTGCAGCACGTCGGTCACCTCGCCGACCCGCTCCCGGTCGGGGGTGACCACCGCGAGGCCGATGAGCTGGTGGTCGTAGAACTCGTCGGGGTCCTCGGGCGGCGGGATCTCCTCCGAGTCGATGACGAGCATGGTGCCGCGGAGCTCCTCGGCCCGGTCGCGGTCGGCCACGCCCAGGAACTTCACCAGCAGGATCCCCGAATGCCGGCGCCGGGACTCCACGACGAGCGGACCGGCGGACGCCGGGTCGGTGGAAAGAGCGGATCCCGGGGCGAAACGGCTCTCCGGGTCGTCGGTGCGCACCTCCACGGACACCTCGCCGCGGAGCCCGTGCGGGCGGCCGATCCGGCCTACGACAAGCTGCACGCCCGCCTCCCAAGTGGTTCCAAGTGGTTGATGACAAGCGAACGGGCCACCCACGCTGGGCGGGTGGCCCGTTCGCTCGATGTGCCTTCGCCGCGAGGGCCCGCTCGGCGGGAGCGGACCCTAACGGGCCTCGTTGAGGTCGAGGAGGTCGACCCGGACGTACTTGCCGTCGCCCAGCGCGTTCATGACCGTGCGCAGCGCCTTGGCCGTGCGGCCACCGCGACCGATGACCTTGCCGAGGTCGTCGGGGTGGACCCGGACCTCAAGCACACGGCCGCTGCGGATGCGGCGGGCGTGAACCTGGACGTCGTCGGAATGTTCGACGATGCCCTTCACCAGGTGCTCGAGGGCCTCCTCAAGCACCTCAGGCCTCGCCTTCCGGCTTCTCCGCCGCAGCCGCCGGCTCAGCCGGGGTCTCAGCGACGGCCTCGTCGGCCTTGGCGGCCTTGGCGGCCTTCTTCTTCGGCGTGGTGGCGGCTGCGGCGTCGAGCGACAGCGCCTCCTTGGCCGCGGCCTCGTAGGCGGCGTGGCGGTCGGCCTTGGGCTCGGCGACCTTGAGCGGAGCCGGAGCCGGCTCGCCCTTGAACTTCTGCCAGTCGCCGGTGAGCTTGAGGAGCTTCAGCACCGGCTCGGTCGGCTGCGCGCCGACACCCAGCCAGTAGGCCGCCCGCTCGGCATCGATCTCGATGCGCGAGGGGTTCTCCTTCGGGTGGTACAGGCCGATCTCCTCGATCGCACGGCCGTCACGCTTGGTGCGGCTGTCGGCGACGACGATGCGGTACTGCGGGTTGCGGATCATGCCGAGCCGCTTGAGCTTGATCTTGACTGCCACTGCTGTGGTCTCTCCTGCTTCGAAAGCGTGGGTGAGCGGCATCTCATCGAGTGGGGCACGAGGAGAAGACCGTTCAAGGGACAGTCGTGCCGCGCGGGGGTGAGAGGGCACCCACGGGGTCACGTGTTCCAACATGCCATTGTGCCAGACCCGCGGGGGTGCCCGGTTCCAAAGGGCCATCCCGTGCGGCGAGCCCGGGGCAAGAGTCGGTAATCCGCGTGTGTCCGCCGTGCCGGGCGGGGCCCGCTGCTGCGCTAAATGGCCGCCGTGGCAACCACCCTGAGATCTCTGACGCTCACCGCCATCGGGTCGATCGCGGTGCTGGGCGCCGTGCTCACGATGCGGGCCGCCTCCTCCCCGGGCGAGACGTCCCCCGCCGGAGGGGGCCGGGGGGATCACACGGTCGCCCGGGCGGCGGCCCCCGGCGCCCGGGAGGAGGGTGGCCGCGCCGCCGTGGGCTTCCACGCCGGCGGGGACTGCCCCACCCCGGCTCCGGGCACCGCCCCGGTACGGCCCGCCGCGCCGGCCGACGACGTGCCGGCGGCGCTGTGGGCGCTGCTGACGCTGGCGGTCACGCCGTACGGTTGCCCGCCCGCCGGTTCCTGAGCGCGGGAACCACCGTACGGCCGCCCGCCGGATCCCGGGCGCGGGCGCCGGGGCGGGACGGAAAAGGGGCGGCGGGTCTCCCCCGCCGCCCCCTTCTCACCGGTGGCCCGCTATCTGGGGCCGAGGCCGAGGAGTTCCAGCGTCGCCATCGCGATGAAGCCGAGTATGACGACCACCCAGATCCACCGGGCGCGCCCGTGGAAGCCGCCGCCGTTCCGGCCTTCGCTCACTTCTGGCCCGGGAACTTGAACTTGGAGGGGTCGAAGCCCGGCGGCAGCTCCAGGCCGGGCGGGAGCTGGCCGGGGAGCTGACCGGCGCCCAGGTTGCCGAGGGCGCCGCCGGGAACCTTGTCGTCGGCCCCGTCGTGGGCCTTCTTGCCGAGGGCCGCCTTGCGCGGGTCACCGCTGACCCGGCGCCCCTTGCCCGCCTTCTTCTGCGCGGCCTTGCCCTTGCGCCCGCCGGGCATGCCGGGGATGCCCATCCCGCCGGCCATCCGCTTCATCATCTTCTGGGCGTCGAAGAAGCGGGTGACCAGGCCGCTGACCTCGGTCACCGTCACGCCGGAGCCCCTGGCGATGCGGGCCCGCCGGGAGCCGTCGATCATCTTCGGATTCTGGCGCTCGGCCGGGGTCATCGAGCGGATGATCGCGGCGACGCGGTCGAGGTCGCGCTCGTCGAACTGGTTGAGCTGGTCGCGCATCTGCCCCATGCCGGGCATCATGCCGAGGAGGTTCTTGATGGGGCCCATCTTGCGGACCATCATCATCTGCTCGAGGAAGTCCTCCAGCGTGAAGCCCTCTCCCGAGGTGAGCTTGCCCGCCATCTTGACGGCCTCGGCCTCGTCGAAGGTCTTCTGGGCCTGCTCGATGAGGGTGAGGATGTCACCCATGTCGAGGATGCGGGAGGCCATCCGGTCCGGGTGGAAGGCGTCGAAGTCTTCCAGCTTCTCACCGGTGGAGGCGAACATGATCGGCTTGCCGGTGATGTGGCGGACCGACAGGGCGGCGCCGCCCCGGGCGTCGCCGTCGAGCTTGGTGAGCACGACGCCGTCGAAGCCGACGCCCTCCATGAACGCCTGGGCCGTGGAGACGGCGTCCTGGCCGATCATGGCGTCCACGACGAACAGGACCTCGTCGGGCGAGACCGCGTCGCGGATGTCGGCGGCCTGCTTCATCAGCTCCTGGTCGATGCCCAGGCGGCCGGCGGTGTCGATGATGACGATGTCGTGCTGCTGCCGCCTGGCGTGGTCGATCGACTGGCGGGCCACCGCGATCGGGTCGCCGACGCCGTTGCCGGGCTCGGGGGCGTAGACCGCCACGCCGGCGCGCTCGGCCATGACGGCGAGCTGCTGGACCGCGTTGGGACGCTGGAGGTCGGCGGCGACCAGCAGCGGCACGTGGTTCTGGTCGCGCAGCCAGCGGGCCAGCTTGCCGGCCAGGGTGGTCTTTCCGGCGCCCTGCAGGCCCGCGAGCATGATGACGGTCGGCGGGTTCTTGGCGTAGCGGAGACGCCGCGTCTCACCGCCGAGGACCTCGATCAGCTCGTCGTTGACGATCTTGACGACCTGCTGGGCCGGGTTGAGGGCCTGCGAGACCTCGGCGCCGCGGGCGCGCTCCTTGACCTGGGCCACGAACGTCTTGACGACGGGCAGGGCGACGTCGGCCTCGAGCAGCGCGATACGGATCTCGCGGCACGTGGCGTCGATGTCGGCCTCGGACAGCCGACCCTTGGAACGAAGGGAGGAGAAGACCGATGTGAGCCGGTCGGAAAGCGTCTCGAACACGTGTTTGGCCAGCCTCTGCGCTACGGGTCTGCGACTCGACCTCCCAGCCTATCCGCTGGGAGGCACGACTGACGCCCCGGAGATCAGCGTCCCCAGCCGGGAACGGCCATCCGCGTGGTGAGCGCGTGCTCGACCAGCGTGATGAGCGTGGCCTTCACCGCGTCGCGCGAGCGCGCGTCGGTCCGAGAGATGGGGATGTGCGGGGCCAGTGTCAGCGCCTCGCGCACCTCCTCCTCCGCGTGCAGGTAGGCCCCGTCCCAGCCGTTGATGGCCACGACGAAGGGCAGCCCGGCCTCCTCGAAGTAGTCGATCGCCGGGAAGCAGTCGGCCAGCCTCCGGGTGTCGACCAGCACGACCGCGCCGATGGCGCCCTTGACGAGGTCGTCCCACATGAACCAGAACCGGTGCTGACCCGGCGTGCCGAACAGGTACAGGATCAGGTCCTGGTCCAGCGACACCCGGCCGAAGTCCATCGCCACCGTGGTGGTGGTCTTGTTCGGGGTCAGCCCCAGATCGTCGATGCCGGCGCTGGCGTCGGTCATCACCGCTTCCGTGGTCAGCGGGAGGATCTCCGAGACCGACCCCACGAACGTGGTCTTGCCAACACCGAACCCACCGGCGACGACGATCTTCGTCGAGGTCAGGCCGCCGGGATTAGAGCCTGCGAAGTCCACTGAGCACCCTTTCCAGCAGGTTGAGATCCGGCTTGCCCGCGTCGAGCTGCGGCTGGTGCAGCTGCACCAGACCTTCGGCCGCCATGTCGGCGACGAGGATCCGGGTGACGCCGAGGGAGATGCGGAGCATCGCGGAGATCTCGGCGACCGAACGCACCTGCCGGCACAGCGCGCTGATCGCCTGATACTCCGGGGTGCGGTTGGACAGATCATGATGTGCGGACGTCGCCGAGGAGACCAGGGCCTCCATGGCGAGCTGGATGCGGGGGGCGGTCCGCCCCCCGGTCATCGCGTACGGCCGCACCAGGGAGCTCTGCTCCCCCGGCGGAGGCTGCACGACGTGCGAGGGCGGCATCCCGTGCGACCGCTGGGAGTCGTCCACCGGCCACCCGTGCGGCCGCTGGGGGTCCTCCACGGACCACCCGTGCGACCTCTGGGGGTCGTCCATCGACCAGGAGGGCGGCCCGCTCAGCGGGCCCCCGTCACCCGGCCAGTCCCGGTTTGCCACGGCATCCTCCTGGGGTCGTCGTCATCACCGTGGTTGGGCGGCTTGGAGTTCGGCGCGCACGGCGGGCGTCAGCACCTGCCCGGCGCGCTCGACCAGCAGGGTCATCTGGTAGGCCACCAGGCCCATGTCGCAGTCGGCGGCGGCCAGCACCGCCAGGCAGGAGCCGTCGCTGATCGACATGATGAGGAGCAGCCCGCGCTGCATCTCCACCACCGTCTGGGTGACCGCGCCGCCCTCGAAGACCCGGGAGGCTCCCTGCGTCAGGCTGATGAGACCGGCCGCGACCGCCGCCAGCTGGTCGGCCCGGTCCCGGGGGAAGCCGTCGGAGTACGCCAGCGGCAGTCCGTCGGACGAGACGACGACCGTGTGCGCCACACCCGGGACGTTGGTCACGAAGTCGGTGATCAGCCAATTGACCCCCCGGGCGGCCTGGCTCATTTCACGCACGTGTCATCCTCCTCGACGACCTTGATGAGCTCGCTCACCGGTCCTCCTTGTTAGCTTCAACGTCCCGGCCGAAGTCCGGATACGGCCTGTCCTCGCCGGCCTCGCCCCTGGCGGCCGCGCGGCCCTGCCGTACGCCCTTCTGGAAGCTCGCGAGCCTGTTGCGCACCGCCTCGGGGGAGACGTTGGGCCTGAGCGCGGGGGCGGGGGCGGACGCTCCGAGGTCGGGCGAGACCGTGCCGGGCACGAGGTTGGCCTTGGGCACGCGCTTGGGCAGCCCTGACCCGGTGAGGCCGCCGAGCGTCGGCTCGGCCACCGCCCTGGCCGCCTGCCAGCCCGCGTCCGCGGGCGAGGACCAGGCGTCCGCCGTCGAGGCGGTCTCGGGTTCGCGGGCCGGCTCATGGGCGGGCTCGTGGGCGGACGCGGGGGCCTGCGCCACGGGCTCGGCCTTCTTGAACCAGTCGGACTCGACCGCGGCGAAGATCGGCAGGAACTCCTCCTTCGCCTCCTCCATGGGCGAGTGCTCCTGTACGGCCGGCAGCGGGCCGGTGTTCTCGGCCTCCTCCGGGCCGCGGCGGCCGAGCGGCCCGGGCGCGTCGGCCGGCGGCCATCCGCCGGAGTCGCCGGGCCGGGCGGGCGGGACGGACCAGGCGCCCGAGTCGCCGCCGCGCGCCGAGGTGTCGGACCAGATCGAGTCGCCACCGCGCGCCGAGGTGTCGGACCACATGGAGTCGCCGCGCGCCGGGGCGTCCGGCCAGGCCGGCGCGCCGCCGCGTGCGGAGGCGTCGGGCCACACGGGCGCGTCGGCCCGGGAGGTCGTCGACCACTCGGAGGCGGACCCCGGCGGCGGCACGTGACCGGGCCAGGGGTGTCCAGCGGCGCCCGGCCCGGGTCGCCGCCCGGCGCGGGCCGCGGCGCCTCCGCCGAGCCGAACTGCCAGGAGGCGTCGAACGAACCGAAGGGCTGCTGCCGCCGCTGGGTGGCGTCGAACGAGGAGAACGAGGAGAACGAAGAGGACGCCGCCGAGTCGAACGCGGTCGGGCTGGACATCACCGCCGACCGCTCCAGGGAGGCCGAGGACGCGGCCCAGTCCACCGGGGCCGCCGGCTTGGCCGGGGCGCCCGACATGGAGACCAGCGAGTCGGGCAGCAGGATCATCGCGGTCAGGCCGCCGCTGTCCTGCTGGCGCAGCTGCACCCTGATGCCGTGCCGCAGGGCCAGCCGGCCGACCACGAACAGGCCCATCCGCCGGGAGACGGAGACGTCCACCACCGGCGGGTTGGCCAGCCGCCAGTTGGCCTCGGCGAGCTCCTCCGGGGTCATGCCGATGCCGATGTCGGTGACGGAGACCATCAGGCCGCCGCCGTCGATGCGGTTGCTGGAGACGACGACCTTGGTCTCCCGGGGGGAGAAGGAGATCGCGTTCTCCACGAGCTCGGCGATCAGGTGGACGACGTCGTTGACGGCCGTGCCCGCGACGGACACGCCGCCGGAGACCCGCAGGTCGACCCGTTCGTAGTTCTCGACCTCCGACAGGGAGGCGCGGACCACGTCGATCAGCGGGACCGGCTGGCTCCACCGGCGGGCGGGCTCCTGCCCGGCGAGGACCAGGAGGTTCTCGCTGTTGCGGCGCATGCGGGTGGCCAGGTGGTCGAGCCGGAACAGGCTGCCCAGCCGGCCCTCGTCCTGCTCGCCCTGCTCCAGGCTCTCGATGAGGGCGAGCTGGCGCTCGACGAGCGTCTGGCTGCGCCGCGAGAGGTTGACGAACATCGCGTTGACGTTGCTCCGCAGCGTGGCCTCCTGGCCCGCCAGCCGTACGGCCTCGCGGTGGACCTCGTCGAACGCCCGGGCGACCTCACCGATCTCGTCGGCCGACGCCACGCCGATCGGGGTGACCTCGGCCGCGGCCGCCTCGCCGCGCTCGCGCAGGCTCTGGACGGTCTCCGGGAGCTTGCGGCCGGCGATGTCCAGGGCCTCGCTGCGCAGCCTGCGCAGCGGCTTGACCAGCGACCGGGCCATCAGGACGGTGATCAGCAGGACGACCGCGAGGAGGGCGGCGACCGCGCCGGCGACGATCAGACCGCTGCGGCGCTCGGCGTCCCGCAGCTCGGCGCTGCGCGTGATGACGGCGTCGGAGATGTCCTTCTCCACCGCGCGCATCTTCTCCACCCGGTCGGTGGCCTGGTCGAACCACCGGCTGGCCTCGGTGCCGCGGCCCGCGGAGATGCGCCGGAGCTGCGCCCCCTCCGCGCCGAGCACGAGCGCCCGGGCCCGGGTGAACTCGGCACTGTCGATCTTCCGGCCGGTGACGGTGTCGTCGTAGTGCTGGCGCAGCTCCAGGGACGCCTCGGAGCGGAACGCCTCCAGTTCGGTGTCGCGCTGCGCGCGGGCCGCGGTCATCGCGTCGAGGCCGGTCGTGTCGAAGCGGCCGGTCTGCAGGGCGACGGCGAGCGTGGCGCGCTCCTTGGACGCCTCGTCCTTGGCGCGGGCCAGGGCGCCCAGGGCGGCGGCGTTCTTGATCAGGGCGGTGTCGGACTCACCCTGGGTGACGTTGTCGTGCAGCGACAGCAGGTCGACGATCGCGCGGGAGTAGGTCTGGATCGCCGCGTGGGGCTCCAGCTGCGTCTTGACGACGGCGTTGCGCAGTGAGGAGATCTCCCTGATCCGGTTGCCGACGCGCTGGAACTCCTCGGCGGAGATCTGGTCGAGAGCGCCCCGGCTCAGCTCCAGGTTCGTCGTGACCTGTGTGGCGGCGTCGTCCACGACCTGCTGCTGCCTGCGCACCTGGGAGAGCATGTCGCCGTTGCGGCCGGCCGCGATGAACCTGGCGGACATGTCGCGTTCGCGGGCGAGCTCGTGGGCCAGCGCGGAGAGGCGGCTGACCAGGGTCGCCGCCTCGTTGAGCTGCCGGTAGTGGTCGGCGCGCTGGAGAGAGGACACCACGCTCTGCGCACCGAGGGCGATGCCGACGAGGGTGGGGATGAGGACCAGCGCGACGAGACGCGTGCGGACGCGCCAGTTCTTCAACGCCAGTCGGCGGCCTGTCTGGGACGGCTCGCCTTGGTCGCCGGGACTCGCGGCCATGGTGCTTGGTTCGCGGTCGTCCGGGGCTGATTCAGTGGTCACCGGCCTGGGTTACCTCTCACCGGACTATGGGGGGCATGCACGTGTGTAACGCGAGACGCCGAATGAGGCGTCTGGCAAGCGTGACCTATTTGAGCATAGCCATACCGATGTGGCGAATAAGACAAAACTTGTCAGAAGAGTCCATGAAAAATGGGACAAAGGGGAATAATCCCCATGAATAGGGTCGAGATGCCCCTAAGGTGTAAGAGCCGATATACCCATATATAGCTGTCCTCCCTGGGCGTGACGATCTCCATCCGCTAAGCTGGCGCGCCGTTGCGCCGCAGCCCCCTCTGACATGGGCTCTAATGACCCTCATACGAGCGGAGCGCGGATTCCCCCCTCAGCTAAGGAGACTCCATGAGGACCGGACGTGCCGTCCGTAACGCCCTCATCGGCCTTGTGGCGGCTCTCGCCCTGGCCGCCTGCGGCAGTTCGGGCACCGACGAGGCCAAGCCCGCCGCGGGTGGCGCCGGCCTGGAGAAGACCAAGCTCAACATCGGCGTCGTCCCGGTGCCCTCCTCGGCCCCCCTCTTCATCGCAATGGAGAAGGGCTTCTTCAAGGCCGAGGGCCTGGAGATCAAGACGGAGACCATCCAGGCTCCCCAGCCGGTGATGCCCAAGATCCTCAACGGCGGCATCGACGCCTTCCTGACCAGCTACGTCTCGCTGATCACCATCACCGACTCCGGCATGGCCAAGCTCAAGATGCTCGCCGAGTCGCAGCAGGGGGCCCCCGGGGTCAACGGCGTCGTGGTCACCAAGGACTCCCCCATCAAGGAGCCGAAGGACCTCAAGGGCAAGAAGATCGCGGTCAACACGGTCAAGGCCCTCGGTGAGGTCACCGTCAGCGCCCAGCTGAAGATCCACGGCCTGGCCCCGAGCGACGTCACCTTCGTGCCGGTGCCCTTCGCCGACCAGCTCACCCAGCTCAAGGCCGGCACCGTCGACGCCGCCTGGCTCACCGAGCCCTACATCTCCGCCGCGCAGAAGGACCTCGGCGCCCGCCTTCTGATCGACACCCTGTCCGGCCCGACCGAGAACCTCCCGCTGGACGGCTGGGCGACCACCGCCGACTGGATCACGAAGTACCCGAAGACCGCCGCCGCCTTCCAGCGCGCGATCGGCAAGGCGCAGCAGATCGCCGCGACCGACCGGCAGGAGCTCAACAAGGTCATTCCGACCTTCACCCAGATCCCGGCCGAGGCCGCCTCGACCATGGCGATCGGCACCTTCTCCACCTCGCTCAACGCGACCCGCATCCAGCGCGTGGCCGACCTGCTGAACGAGTTCCAGATCACCAAGAACAAGATCGACGCCACGACCCTCGTGGCGGCGCCCTCACAGTGACGAACGCAAGAAGGACACTCCGCGGCGTCCTCGGCGTCGCGGGGTTCCTCCTCGTCATGGAGGCGCTCGGCCGGACCGGGATCATCGATCCCTACCTGATCCCCCTCGCCTCCACCATCCTGACCGGCGCCGCCCGGCTCCTCGCGAACGGCGAGTTCCTCTCACAGGTCGGCGTCACCCTCTCGTCCTGCGCGATCGGCCTGCTGCTCGCCGTCGCGGTCGCCGTGCCGCTCGGCATGGCGATGGGCACCGTGCCCGCCGTCGAGCGCTCGCTGCGGCCGCTGGTGGAGTTCCTGCGGCCGATCCCCTCGCTGGCCCTGCTGCCGCTGGCGATGTTCCTGTTCCTGTCCGGCGAGCAGGGCAAGATCGCGCTCATCGTCTACACGTCCTGCTGGCCGCTGCTCATCAACACCCTGTACGGTCTGCGCGACGTCGACCCCCTCGCCAAGGAGACCCTGCGCTCCTTCGGCTTCGGCTCCTACGACGTCGTGCGGCTGGTGTCGCTTCCCAGCGCGGCGCCGTTCATCACCACGGGCGTGCGGATCGCGGCCTCGGTGGCCCTCATCGTCGCGGTGAGCGTGGAGCTGGTGGCCGGCGGGGACGGCATCGGGGTCTTCGTGACCCAGGCCGCGTCGGGCAACCGCCGCGACGTGGTGCTCGCCGCCACGCTGTGGACGGGGGTCATCGGCCTGCTGGTCAACTCGCTGCTGGCCAAGGCCGAGAGCCGGCTGTTCCGCTGGCACCGGGCCCGGGCCGGGGAGGAGGCGCTGTGAAAACGATCGTGTCGCGGATCGCCTGGCTGTGGATCCTGCCGGTCGTCCTCGTCGCCTGGGAGGTGTCCACCCGCGCCGCCCAGGCCGTCTACTTCCCTCCCCCCTCGGTCATCCTGGCGCGCCTGCACGAGCTGTGGTTCTCCGGGCCGGCCGCCCACGTCTTCCTCACCGACGAGGCGGCCCACCACCTGCTGCCCAGTCTGGGCCGGCTGGTGGCCGGCTGGGCCGGCGCCTGCCTGGTCGCCATCGCGGCGGGCGTCGCGCTGGGCCGTTCGGCGGTGCTGTGCGACGTCTTCAGCCCGCTGATCCACTTCTTCCGCTCGGTGCCTCCGCCCCTGCTGATCCCGATCTTCATGACCATGACCGGGATCGGCACCCCGCTCCAGCTCACCGCCATCGTCTTCGGCGTCTCCTGGCCGGTCCTGCTCAACTCGCTGGACGGCGCCCGCTACGTGGACCGGCAGTACCTGGAGACGTGCGAGGTCTTCGGGATCTCCAGGTTCCGGAGGCTGACCAGGGTCATCCTCCCCGCGGCGTCGCCCAAGATCTTCGCGGGGCTGCGGATCAGCGTCGCGCTGGCGCTGATCATGATGATCCTCTCGGAGTTCATCGGCAGCACCGAGGGGATCGGCTACCGCATGCTGGTCGCCCAGAGCGAACTCGACGTCCCCACGATGTGGACCGCCATCGTCCTTCTGGGGATCCTGGGTTTCGTGCTCAACGCCGCGTTCCTGCGCTTCGAACGGCACGTGCTCACCTGGCACCGCGGCGCCCGCAAGACCGACTGACACCAAGAAGAGGTAATCCGGACATGCTGGAGATCAGCGACCTCACCCATTCCTACGGGGCGTACCAGGCCCTCGGCGGGGTGAACCTCACCGTCGCGGAGGGCGAGCTGGTCTGCGTCGTCGGGCCCTCCGGATGCGGGAAGTCGACGCTGCTGCGGTCGATCGGGGGGCTGCTGCGCCCCACCGGCGGCCGGGTCCTCGTGCAGGGGCGCCCGGTGGAGAAGGTCCCCGACGACCTGGCCATCGTCTTCCAGGACTACAGCCGCTCGCTGTTCCCCTGGATGACCGTGGCCGACAACGTCTCGCTCCCGCTGCGCCGCAGGGGAGGCGACCGCAGGTCGCGCGAGGCCGCCGCGGTGGAGGCGCTGGAGCAGGTCGGCCTGCCCGCCGCGGCCGGGAAGTACCCGTGGGAGCTGTCGGGCGGCATGCAGCAGCGGGTGGCCATCGCCCGCGCCCTGGCCTACAAGCCCGCCCTGATGCTGATGGACGAGCCCTTCGGGTCGGTGGACGCGCAGACCAGAGAGGACCTGGAAGACCTGGTGCTTCAGGTCCGCCGCTCCTCCGGGATGACGATCGTGCTGATCACCCACGACATCGACGAGAGCGTGTACGTGGGCGACCGGGTCGTGGTCCTGTCGAAGTCCCCGGCGACGGTGGTCGGCGACCTGCGGGTCGAGCTCCCCGAGCCGCGCGACCAGATCGCCACCCGGGAGCACCCCGACTTCGTGCACCTGCGCGCCGAGGTCGGCCGCCTGGTCCGCGGCATGCGGAGCGGCGGGCCGGCCACCGCCCCCGAGGCGGAGGCCGCCTCTCCCGGGCAGGACCCGGCTCCCGCCGAGCCGGCCCCCGCCGCCCCGAAGGCCTGACGGACCGGCCGGTGAGGACGCGCGCCCGCCCGGACGGGCACGCGCCACATCAGGCCTTTTGAATGATCATTTAAAAAGAGAGAACTCTTTCCCCGGGACGGAAGTGCTGGTCCCGGGGTTTTTCATATCCCGTTCCACTATCGGCGTTGAATTAACCCGTCCGGCCGATACCTGATTCCGGATCGTGACGAATCCGATGTCCGGCGGTCATCCGGAAAACACGGTGAACCGGCGGCCGGCGAATGTCCACGGCACGCGACGGAATCGACGGCCGTCGCCGGACGCGGAACCGGCGGCCGGAAATCCGGCACCGGCCCGCGGGAATTCCCCGGACGTCAGGTCGCCGGATTCCCGACGCTCCACGAGGGCCGCTCGTTGAGGAACGCGACGTCCATGTCCGTCATGCGCCGCTGCCCCTCCGCCATCTCGGCCAGCTCGGCGGGGGTGAGCACCTCGGAGACGTCGCCAAAGCCGTACGGCGCCCGCTCGGCGACCGTCGCGATGGTCCGCTCCATCGGCATCTCGCGGTTGGCCAGCACCAGGGGCGTGGTGGCGGGCCTCCGCTCCTCCTCGTAGGCGGCCAGGCCCGCGGCGGGCCCCAGGACCGCCAGGTGGCGGGCCAGGATCCGGGCGTCGAGAACCGCCTGGGACCCGCCGTTGGAGCCGACGGGGTACATCGGGTGGGCGGCGTCGCCCAGCAGGGTCGCCCGGCCCCGGCCCCAGGAGGGCAGCGGCTCCCGGTCGACCATGGGGTACTCCAGGATCCGGCCGGCCCCCGACAGCAGGCCGGGCACGTCGAACCAGGGCAGCTTCCAGTCCGCGAAGTGCGCGAGCACGTCCTCCGGCCGGCCCTGCCGGGTCCAGTCGGCCACGGGTGCCGCCTCGCCTCCCTCGGCGACCTTCACCTCGGCCACCCAGTTGATCCGGGTCCGGTCGGGCGAGACGGGATAGGCGACGAACTTGCACGAGCGGTTGGAGCCGGCGATCAGCATCGTGGCGCCGTCCAGGAACGGGCGGCTCCGGGTGATCCCCCGCCACATCCGGATGCCGCTCCACAGCAGCGGCCCGCCGGACGGGTGCAGCCTGGCCCGCACGGCCGAGTGCAGGCCGTCGGCGCCGACGAGCGCGTCGGCGGTGATCCGTACCGGCTCGCCGGTGCGGGCGTCCCGCAGCGAGGCGGTGACCCCGTCCGGCCCCTCGGCGAGGTCCTCGAAGACCAGGCCGGTCATGACGGCCCGCTCGCCGAGCCGCTCGCGGACCGCGGCGAGCAGCGACATCTGCAGCTCGCCGCGGTGCACGGAGTACTGCGGCCAGTGGTAGCCGGCGGCCCTGCCCCGGGGCAGCGACAGGATCACGTTGCCGAAGCGGTCGGCGTAGATCTGGCGGGCGGTCGGGACGCCGATGGCCGCCAGCTCGCCGCCCAGCCCGAGCTCGGTGAGCTCCCTGACCGCGTGCGGCTGGAGGTTGATCCCGACGCCGAGCGGCCTCGGCTCCGGAACCGACTCGGCGACCACGCAGCCGATCCCCGCGGCGTGCAGACTGAGGGCCGCGGTGAGACCGCCGATACCTCCGCCGATGACCAGTACGCGCATGGCTCTCCCCGTTCGCGCCGGTTTTCCGGAACCCCTTCGTCATCGGGGCCGCGTGCCGCGGGGTTACGGCACGGACCCCGCCCCGGACCGTGGGGCCGTACGGCCTGGCGATCCGGGACGGGGCCCGTGCCTCGTGTCACACCCTCAGCGTGAGGACGTGCTCCACCAAAGTGATCAGGGTCGTCTTCACCGCGTCCCGGGACCGGGCGTCGGTCCGGACGACGGGGATGTGCGGGGAGATCGTCAGGGCCTCCCGCACCTCCTCCTCGGCGTGGATGTGCGCGCCGTTGAAGCCGTTGAGGGCGACGACGAAGGGCAGCCCGGCCTCCTCGAAGTAGTCGATCGCCGGGAAGCTGTCGGCCAGCCTCCGGGTGTCGACCAGGACGATCGCGCCGATGGCGCCTTTGACGAGGTCGTCCCACATGAACCAGAACCGGTGCTGACCCGGCGTACCGAACAGGTACAGGATCAGGTCACGGTCCAGCGAGACCCGGCCGAAGTCCATGGCCACCGTGGTGGTCCGCTTCGTCGGTATGTGCGAGAGGTCGTCTACCTCCGCGCTGGCCTCGGTCATCACCGCTTCCGTGGTCAGCGGCATGATCTCGGAGACCGCGCCGACGAAGGTCGTCTTGCCGACGCCGAATCCTCCGGCCACGACGATCTTCGTTGACGTCATTCCGGCGTCAGAGCCTGCGAAGCCCACTGAGCACCCTTTCAAGCAAGTTGAGATCCGGCTTTCCGGCATCCAGCGACGGCTGGTGGATCTGCACCAGGCCCTCGGCCGCCATGTCCGCGATCAGGACTCGGGTGACGCCCAGCGGCATGCGCAGCAGAGCCGAAAGCTCCGCGACCGAGCGCACCTGCTGGGACAACGAGATGATCGCCTGATACTCCGTGGAGAGCGTAGCCGAATCCACGCTCACGAATGTCGCCGAGGAGACCAGTGCCTCGAGCGCGAGCTGCATCCGGGGCGCGGTTCTTCCACCGGTCACAGCGTACGGGCGAATCAGCCGGTTCCGCCCGCTCTTGGCCTGGGGCGGGGCGGGGGATTCGTCTCCCTGGCCGCGCCAACCTGGTGCGTCCATATCACCTCCCTATCGCTGGGCCGACTGCAGCTCGGCCCGCAACGCGGGCGTGAGCGCCTGTCCGGCACGCTCAGCCAGCAACGTCATCTGGTAGGCCACCAGGCCCATGTCACAGTCCGGCGAGGCCAGCACGGCCAGCGCGGACCCGTCGCTGATCGACATCGTCAGCAGGAGGCCCCGCTGCATCTCGATCACGGTCTGGACGACCGGGCCGCCCTCGAAGACCCTGGAGGCTCCCTGCGTCAGGCTGATGAGGCCGGCGGTGATCGCGGCGAGCTGGTCGGCGCGGTCCTTGGGGAATCCCTGGGAGTAGGCCAGCGGGAGGCCGTCCGCCGAGACGATCACGGCGTGGGCGACCCCGGGCATCTCCTTGACGAACTCGGTGATCAGCCAATTGAAGCCCCGAGCGGCCTGACTGAGTTGGTGGTTCACTGCTTCTCTCTTTCGGCGGCGTTCAGCCGCTCGTTCATCTCAGCACGGCCCTGGCGGATGCCCTGCTGGAAACTGGAAAGACGGCTGCGCACCCGCTCCGCGGAGAGCGGGGGGATCGGCGGGGGCGAAGCCTGGGCGGGAGCGGCGGATCCGGGGACGAGGTTGGCCTTCGGCACCCGCTTGGGCAGGCCCGAGCCGGTGACCCCGCCCAGTGACGGCTTGTCCACCGCCTTGGCGGCGGCCCAGCCCTCGTCGGCGGGGCTGCTCCACGGGGTCCTGTCGACGGACCTGGGCTTCCGGACGGGCAGCGGTTCCTCGGCGGAGGGTTCCGGCCGGTTGTCCGCCGTCTTCTCCGGTTCCGGGTCGGTCTCGCCGAGGTCGGGCGGGGACTCCTGCTCGACGGAGGCGCTGCTGCGGAACCAGTCGGAGCCCACCGCCGCGAAGATCGGCAGGAACTCCTCCGGCTCCGGCTCCGTGGCCGACACCTCGACCGCGGGCAGGAACTGGGTGTTCTCCGCGGGCTCCTTGAGCGGCGGGGACCAGGGGTCGGCGGGCGGCATCTCCGGCCAGGACGGCGAGGGTGCCGAGGGCGTCCGGGGCGGCTGCCCCGCCCCGGGCCGTCCCGGCCCGGGCTTGTCCGCTCCGGGCCGGCCCGGCCCGGAGGGCTGTCCCGGCGCCTGGGTGGGCCGCGCCGACGGGAAGGCCGGCGGTACGGACGTCAGCGGCGACGACCACAGGTCCTCCACCGCGGAGGCCGGGACCACGGGCGCCGACCACAGGTCGGCCGCCGGGGAGGCGGCGGGCGGCTGCGCGGCCGGCGGCCGCTCCGGGGTGGAGGGCTGCGCGGGCGCGGCGGGCTTGCGGGGGGAGTCTCCCCAGCCGGCCCCGAACGGGTCGGGGCCCGCGTCCCCGGGTGTGCCGAAGATCGAGGAGGTGTCGCTGAACGAGCCGCCTGCGGATCCGCCACCGAACGGATCGGCGGAGGGCGCGCCGCCGAACGGGTCGGCGACGGACGTTCCGCCGAACGAGTCCTGGGCGACGGAGGCGCCGCCGAACGAGTCCGGAGCGACCGAGGTGCCGCCGAACGAGGTCCCGCCGAAGGCATCGGAGAAGGAGGTGCCGCCGAACGACGACTGGGAGGCGCCCGGGCCCGTCAGGGCCAGCTCCGGCATCGAGGACTTGGCCACCACCTGCGGGGGCAGCATGACGACGGCGCTCAGGCCGCCGCTCTCCGGGCGGCGGAGCTGGACGCGGATGCCGTGGCGCATGGCCAGACGGCCGACCACGAACAGGCCCATCCGGCGGGACACCGACAGGTCCACGGCGGGAGGCTCGGCCAGCCTGCGGTTGGCCTCGCTGAGCTCCTCGTCGCTCATGCCGATGCCGGCGTCGCTGACGGCCAGGATGACGGCGCCCGTCTCGTTGGTGTTGCTGCTCACCGTGATCTTGGTGTCCTGCGGCGAGAAGAAGATGGCGTTCTCGACCAGCTCGGCGATCAGGTGGACGATGTCGTTGACGGCCGAGCCGATGAGCGAGACGCCGCCCTCGACCCGCAGCGCCACCCGCTCGTAGTTCTCGACCTCCGACAGGGAGGCGCGGACGACGTCGCTCAGCGGGACCGGCTCGCTCCACCGGCGGCTCTGCTCCTGGCCCGCGAGGACCAGCAGGTTCTCGGAGTTGCGGCGCATGCGGGTGGCCAGGTGGTCGAGCTTGAACAGGTTGGCGAGCCGGCCCTCGTCCTGCTCACCCTGCTCCAGGTCGTCGATGAGGTCGATCTGCCGTTCCACGAGCGACTGGGTGCGCCGGGAGAGGTTGACGAACATCGCGTTGACGTTGCTCCGCAGCCGGGCCTCGTCGCCCGCCAGCCGGATCGCCTCGCGGTGGACCTCGTCGAACGCGCGGGCCACTTCCCCGATCTCGTCGCGGGAGGCCACCCCGATGGAGGGCACCTCGACGTCCGGGGCGTGGTCGCCGGACTCGCGCAGCGCGCGGACCGTCTCGGGCAGCCGGGTGTCGGCCACCTCCAGCGCCTCGCTGCGCAGCCTGCGCAGCGGCCGCACCAGCGTGCCGGCCACCCAGGCGGTGATCAGCAGGATCAGGACCAGCAGGACGGCGATCGCGGCGCCGAAGATGATGGCGCTGCGCCGCTCGGCGGCCTCCAGCTCCTGGCTGCGGGCGACGACGGCGGAGGACATGCCGCGCTCGACCGAGCGCATGCCGTCCACCAGGGCCGAGGAGTTGTCGAACCAGTCGTTGATGCCCAGCGTCCGCGGCAGACCGCGGTTCTCCCGCAGACGGGACAGGGCCAGGGTCTCCCGCATCCGGGACATGACCAGGGCGCGCGCGGCGTCGGCCTGGGCGGCCTTGGGGGTGTCGGTGGCGTTGTCGAAGCGCTTGACGTCGGCGGGCGAGGCGGCGGCGCGGAATGCTGCGACCTGGTTCAGCTGGTTCTGCCAGGCGCCCAGGAACTGCGCCGGGTCGTCGAAGTCGAAGCGCCCCTCGATGCGGCCGACGAGCAGGATGCCGCGCAGCCGGGACGCCTGCTCCCTGGCCTGGGTCAGCGCGCCCAGCGCGAGCGCGTCACCGATCAGGCGCTCGTCGCCGCCGCTCCGGCCGAGGTCGTCGTTGAGGGTGGTCAGGTCGTCGATCATGCGCGAGTACATGTCGAAGGACGCGCGCGGCAGGATGCCGCCCTCGGTGAGCGGCTTGCGCAGGCCGGGCAGGCCGCGCAGCCAGTTGCGCATCTGCGTCGTCTCGGTGCGGACGCGGGCCGGCTGGTCGGGGCTGAGCGCGTCGATCGTGGCGAGCACGTCGGCGCGGGTACGGTCCACCTCCGCGCGCTGCTCCCGGACCTTGGCGAGCCTGCGGCCGTTGCGGCGGTCGGCGATGTACCAGGCGGTGAGGTCGCGCTCCTCGGCCAGCTCGTAGGACAGGGTGCCGAGCTTGTCGACGAGCGTGGCGACCTCGGTCATCCTGCGGTACGCGTTCGCGCCGGACAGCGAGCCGGTGAGCTGGAGCCCGCCCAGCAGCACGGCGGCGGCCGTGGGGAGCATGATCAGAGCGACCAGTCGCGGGCGTACTCGCCAGTTCGACGGCAGCAGTCTGCTCCCGGCGGTCGACGCGCGGCGGCTCCGGCGGTCTTGTGTCTTCACTGGCCTACGTAACCCCTCGCCGGATTCGGATGCGGCGCAGACAATTTGAACACATCCTTTATTTCACTTCGAATGGCGTAAATGCTGCTATATCGCCATAAAAAGGACAAAACACCGGGCTGTCACGCGGGCCGAAAAGAGGCCCTGGCCTCGGGGTCCTGGTGCTTGATCATAAGGTGCCGCGTGACCGAATACTCCTGTACGGCCTCTTGGCTCATGTCCTTGCCGAAGCCGCTCTGCTTGACCCCGCCGTGCGGCGCCTCCGAGGCGATCGGCAGGTGGTCGTTGACCCACGTCACGCCCACGTCGAGCCGGTGCGACACGCGCAGCGCCCGCGCCACGTCCCGCGACCAGACCGACGACGCCAGGCCGTAGGGGGTGTCGTTGGCCAGGCGGACCGCCTCGTCCTCGCCGTCGAAGGGCAGCACCACCAGCACCGGACCGAAAAGCTCGCCCCGCACGATCTCGCTGTCCTGGCGGGCGTCGGCGATCAGCGTCGGCGGGTAGTAGTAGCCGGGACCGTCGAGGGGAGCGCCGCCGCAGAGCACCGAGGCGCCCTCGGCCGCCGCCCGCTCGACGAACCCGTGCACCCGGGCCCGGTGCCCGGCGGAGACCAGCGGGCCGATGTCGGTGGCGTCGTCCCAGGGGTCGCCCACCCTGACCTGCGCGAGCGTCTCGCGGAGTGCCTCGACGGCCTCGCCGTACACCTCGCGGGAGACGTAGACGCGGGTCGCGGCCGTGCAGTCCTGCCCGCTGTTGTAGGTGGCGCCCATGGCCACCCCGCGCGCCATGTCGGCCAGGTTCGCGTCGCCGAAGACCAGCGCCGGGGCCTTGCCGCCGAGTTCCAGGTGGACCCGCTTGAGCGAGCCGGCCGCCCCGCGCATGACGGCCCGGCCGGTCTCGGTGGAGCCGGTGACGCTCACCATGTCCACACCCGGGTCGCCGACCAGCGCCTCGCCCACCTCGGCGTCGCCGAGGACGACCTGGAGCAGCCCCTCGGGGGCTCCGGCCCGGGCGAACAGCTCGGCCAGCCGCAGTGTGGTGCCCGGCGTCTGCGGCGCGGGCTTGATCACCACGCCGTTGCCCGCGGCCAGGGCCGGGCCGATCTTCCACACCGCCATCACGAGGGGGAAGTTCCACGGGGAGATCGAGGCGACCACGCCGATCGGGCGGCGGACCAGCACGGAGGTGTAGCCGGAGCTGAACACCCCCGCCCCGGTGCCGTCCAGCGAGCGGGCCGCGCCGGCGAAGAAGCGGAGGTTGTCGGCCGCGAACGGCAGCTCGCCATCGCGGAACACCGCCGCGGGCTTGCCGGTCTCGGCGACCTCCAGCCGGGTGAGCTCCTCGGCGTCGGCCTCGACGAGATCGGCCAGGCGCAGCAGCACCTTCGCCCGCTCCGCCGGGGTGGCCTCGCTCCACTCCGCGTACGCTGCCCGCGCCCGCCGTACGGCGGCGGCCACCTCCGTGACGGGGGTGTCGGCGACCTCCCGCAGAAGCTCGCCGGTCGCCGGATTGATCAACTTGCCCATGGTCGTTTCCTCGTGGTGGTGTGCGGGGTTTCCTGGCCGTCCCGCCCGGCCCCTCGGGTGGAGGGGCCCGGCGGGGGCGGACGTCAGGCTCCGGCCCGCTCGATCAGGTCGGCGGCCCTGCGCAGGCCGTCGCGGCGGCGGATCTCCTCGCCGGCCGCGGCCAGGCGCTCGCGGAGCGCGGTGTCGCCGAGCAGCCGCTCCAGCGCGCCGGTCAGCTCCTCGTCGGTGAAGGTGTAGGTGCCGAGCCGCACGCCGTAGCCGAGCTCGTGGACGCGCTGCGCGTTGTCGTACTGGTCCCAGAACAGGGGCAGCAGGATCATCGGCTTGCCGAAGTGCAGCGCCTCGGTGGTGGTGTTGTTGCCGCCGTGGGTGATGACCAGGTCCACCATCGGCAGGATCGTGGTCTGCGGGACGGTCTCGGCGCCCCACATGTTGTCGGCGAGCTTGATCTCCTCGTGCAGCGGGCCCATGGAGACGATGAAGCGGTACGGGGTGGTGGCCAGCACGTCGATGACGCGCTGCATCAGCTCGACGTCGGCCGAGCCGAGCGAGCCCAGCGAGAAGTAGACCAGCGCGCCGTCCCGGGAGGCCAGCGACTCGGGCAGCTCGAACTCGGCGTCGGTCTCGCGGACCGAGGAGTCCAGGCGGTGCCAGCGCTCGTCCAGCGGCCGGGCGTCGGTGTAGTCGGCGATCTCCGGATAGACGTAGAGGTTCAGGTCGCCCTCGTGGATGAAGTCCAGGTCGGGCAGCGGCTCGGTGCCCTGCTCGACGCACCACTCGTTGAAGGCGCTCCACAGCTCCCGGTGGGTGCGGTCGTACTCGGCGCGGAAGGCGTCCCACTCCGAACGGTCACCGGAGGGCAGGCCGGAGAAGACCGGCGGGATGTTCTCGCCGCGGGCCTCAAGCGGGTTGCACGAGACGATGCGGACGAACGGCTTGCCCGCGGTCAGCAGCGCCGGAAAAGTGATCACATTGTCCTCGACGATCACATCCGGCCTGACCCGCTCGATAATCTCCTTCAGCCGCGGCTCGCAGTACTTCACACCATCGATCAGGGCTTCCCAGATCGGCTTGGTCACCGTCTCCAGCTGTTCGGCGGTCGTCTTGCGGTATTCCGGCGCGGTGTCGCGGATGAAATCCTTCCAGAACTGCCCGGCGTCCTGCTCCTCTTCGGCCGGCGGCGCGAGGTCGACCAGGTCCTCCTCGAATCCGAGCGCTTCCAATTTGCCCTTCCAGGACGCCTCAGCTGCGAAGACGACCCGGTGACCGCGCTTGCGGAGAATGTCACCGATGCCGATGCAGTTGTTCGTCGGCCCGTAAGCGCTCTCCGGCATGAACAGGATCGTGAGCGACATCACGCCTCCGTATGTTGTGGTGTTCTGGGCTTTGAAGAGTGATTCAATTCTGTGTCTGGCTAAATCGCCGGAAAGGGGTCACCATGGACCCCGGGCTCACAGCTTTCTTTTCAACGAGCGGGGTATCATGACGCGCAAGAACCGGGCGGATCGGCGGCTCGATCTCATAGCGGCCGCGCACCGGGCGATAATCCGGCACGGCACCGACGGAGTCCACCTCAACCACGTCGCCGAGGAGGCCGGGCTGACCTCCGGGGCGGTGCTCTACCACTACCCCCAGCTCGGGGACCTGCTGGTCGACGCCCACCACGCGGGGATGGAGCGCTTCTACGAGCAGCGGCTGAAGCGGATCGCCGGCATGCGCGACCCCGTCGAGAAGCTCGTCGTCACCATCCGCTCCGGCCTGCCGCACGGGCCGGACGACCCCGACGTGCGGCTCCTCAACGAGCTGGGCGGGGCGGCGCCGCGCAACCGGATGTACGCCCTGCTGCTCACCACGCTCTACGACCGCCAGGTCTCGCTGTACCAGAGCGTCCTGGAGACCGGGGCCGCCCTGGGGACCTTCACGCTCGCCGACGACTCCCTGGTCATCGCGCGCAACCTGGTCGCGCTGGAGGACGCGTACGGTTACCGCATAACGGCCCGCCACCCGGTGATCGGCCCGGAGGAGGCGGCGGAGCTCATCCTGGCCTACGCCCGGACCGCGACGAACAACCCGCTCAAGACGTCTCATTGAGGCACCAGAACCCCGTCGTCCGCCGCCCAGTGGAGGGCCACCGCCGATCCCGTCCGGACCCTGGTGGCCCCCTGGGCGGCGACCAGGACCGGCGCCGGGCGTCCCGGCACGACGACGGAGATGTGCGAGACGCCTCCGTAGAAGCTGACGTCGGCCACCTTCCCCCGCAGCACTCCCCCGTCCTCCGGAGCGCCGGAGTCCTTGGAGCGGTCCGGCACCTCGCCGGGGTCGTCCCCGGAACCTTCCGCGGCATCCCCGGCGCCCTCTGAGGGTCCGGCGGCATCCTCCGGTTCCGCGCCCTCCGGCTCCTCCGGTTCCGCGCCCTCCGGCTCCTCCGGTTCCGCGCCCTCCGGCTCCTCCGGTTCCGCGCTTTCCGCCGTCTCCGGCTTCTCCGCGCTCTCCGGATCCTCCGAGACCGCCTCTTCCACGCTTTCCGCCGTCTCCGGCTTCTCCGCGCTCTCCGGATCCTCCGAGACCGGCTTCTCCGAGACCGGCTCCTCTGAGACCGGCTCCTCCCGCGGAGACTCCGCCGCGGGCTCCGGCTCCGGCTCCGGGGACTCTCCCGCGGGCTCCGGGGACTCCGCCGGTTCCTCCGGGGCCTCCTCGTCGGGCACGCCGAAGTCCTCCAGCCGGATCCGTTCCGGCCGTACGGACAGCAGCGCGGGAGTCCCCTCGGGCAGGTCCCCCGTGCCGGGCAGGACGCCGAGCGCGCCGCCGTCCAGGCCACCGTCGTGGACCGCGCCCTCGAAGAGGTTGCTGGCCCCCACGAAACCGGCGACGAACGGCGTGCGGGGCCGCTCGTACAGCGCCACCGGCTCGTCCACCTGCTCGACCCGGCCCGCGCTGAAGACCGCGATCCGGTCGGCCAGCGACATGGCCTCCTCCTGGTCGTGGGTGACCACGACGAAGGTGATGCCGACCTCGTGCTGGAGCCGCTTCAGCTCCAGCTGCATCTCCGCGCGGACCTTCTTGTCCAGCGCGGACAGCGGCTCGTCGAGCAGCAGCAGCCGGGGCCGCTTCACGATCGCGCGGGCCAGCGCGACCCGCTGCCGCTGGCCGCCGGAGAGCTGCTGCGGCCGGCGCCCGGCCATCTCGGCCAGGCCGACCTTCGCGAGGACCTCCTCGACGCGCTCGCGGATCTCGGCCCGGGGCAGCCGTTCCCGCTCCAGGCCGTAGGCGACGTTCTTCGCCACGGTCATGTGCGGGAACAGCGCGTACGACTGGAACATGAGGTTGATCGGGCGGCGGTGCGCAGGCAGCGAGAGCAGGTCGGCGCCGTCGAGGGTGACGGTGCCGGAGTCGGGGCTCTCGAACCCGGCGAGGATCCGCAGCAGCGTGGTCTTGCCGCAGCCGCTGGGGCCGAGCAGCGCGAAGAACTCGCCCTGCCGGATGTCCAGGGAGACCTCCGACAGAGCCGTGACCTCGCCGAACCGGCGGCTGACACCTGTGATCTGCAGCATTACGACAGAGACTCCGTCAGTCGGGTCATCCGCTGGGCCACGATCACCACGGTGAAGCTCACCGCCAGCAGCAGGGTCGCCAGCGCGTTGATCTCCGGGGTGACCCCGAAGCGGACCATTGAGTAGATGACGATGGGCAGGGTCGGCGTGGTCGGCGCCGCGGTGAAGAACGCGATGACGAACTCGTCGACGGACAGCGTGAACGCCAGCAGCGCGCCCGCGGCCACACCGGGCGCGAGCTGCGGCAGCGTGACGCGGAAGAACGTGGCCAGCGGCGTGGCGCCGAGGTCCCGGGACGCCTCCTCCAGGGAGGCGTCGGCGTGGGTGAGCCGGGTGCGGACCACCGCGGTGACGAACGCCATGCCGAACACGGTGTGGGCCAGCAGCACCGAGTGCAGCCCGAGCGTCATCTTGACCGCGGCGTAGAACACCAGCAGGCCGATGCCCAGCACGAGGTCGGGCAGCACGGCCGGCAGCACGCCCAGCGCGTCCAGCACCCGCGACCTGGTGTGGCGGGCCAGGCCCACCGCGAGCAGGGTGCCGAGGACGGTGGCCAGTACCGTGGACCCGGCGGCCACGACGAGCGTGTTGACCAGGCCCTCGCGGATGGTCGCGTTGCCGGCGAGCTCGCCGTACCACTTCAGGCTGAACCCGTCGAAGACGTAGGGCGACTTCCCGGCGTTGAACGACATGCCGACGAGCACCACGATCGGCGTGTAGAGGAAGACATAGGTCACCCAGAAGGGCACGTACAACAGGCGCGGTCTACGCACGACGGGAACTCCAGGCCTGCAGCAGCAGCAGGACGATCAGTACGGCGAGCAGCGCCAGCGACAGCGTGGCGCCGAACGGCCAGTCGCGCGCCTTGAGGAACTGGTCGCGGATCAGGTTGCCGACCATGATCGATCGCCCGCCGCCGAGCAACTCGGGGATGATGAAGTTGCCGAAGCTCGGCACGAAGACGAACAGGCAACCGGTGAGCACGCCCGGCAGGGTCAGCGGCAGCGTCACCGACACGAACGTGCGGGCCGGCCGGGCGCCGAGGTTGGCCGACGCCTCACGGAGCTGCGGGTCGAGCTTCTCGATCGCGGCGTACAGCGGGAGCACCATCAGCGGCAGGTATGAGTAGATCAGGCCGGTGACGATGGTGCCCTGGTTGTACAGCAGCTCCAGCGGCTTGTCGACCAGGCCGAGCTTCACCAGCGCGGAGTTGACCAGGCCGGGGCCGCTCAGTAGAACGATCCAGGCGTAGATGCGGACCAGGAAGTTGGTCCAGAAGGGCAGCACGATCGCCACCAGCGCGATCGTCTTCCACTTCCGCGGCAGTTGCGCGATCAGGTAGGCCGTGGGGTAGCCGACGAGCAGGGCGATCAGCGTGGCGAGCCCGGCCAGCTTCAGCGAGCCGACGACCACGTCGAGGTAGAGCGGGTCGAGCAGCCGGGTGAAGTTCTCCCCCGTCGCCTCGTAGACGACGCCGCCGAACCGTCCCCGGCGGAACAGCGTGTAGCTGAGGACCAGCGCCAGCGGGACGAGCAGGAAGGCGACGAGGAAGGCCAGGCCGGGGCCGAGGAAGACGAGCCGCCCCAGGGCGCGCGACCGGTGCGGCCGCCGCCGGGCGGCCGTACCGGGGGCGGTGGAGGCGGTCACTGCTTCGCCGAGACCTCGGTCGCCAGGCGGGTGAACTTCGTGGAGTCCTCGCCGAGGTCGACGATCGACTCACCCTGCAGGAGCTGGGCGGGGGTCATCTGCAGCGGGGTGTTGTCGGCCTTGAGCTTGGCGTCCACCTGGTCCATGGCGGCCTTGTTGGGCACCTTGTACAGGATGTTCTCCGCGGCCCAGCCGTGGATCTCCGGGCTGAGGATGTAGTTGATCAGCGCGTGGGCGGCCTCCTTGTTCTTGGAGGACTTCAGGATCACCATGGTGTCCACCCAGAGGTCGCTGCCCTCCTTGGGCACCACGAACTTGATGTTCTTCTCGGTGGTGGGGCACCAGCCGTCCCACGCCTCCACCATCACGGCGTCGCCCGCCTTGAGCAGGTCGCCGAAGGTGGTGTCGTCGTACTTCAGCAGGTGGGGCTTGGCCGCCAGCAGCTTCTCCTTGACCTTGGCCAGCTCCTCGTCGCTGCGGGTGTTGACCGAGTAGCCGAGCGCCTTGACGGCGGGCAGGGCCAGCCAGCGCTCGGTGGTCATCATCGTGACCTTCTTCTCGGCGTCGGCGGGCGGGTTGAGGATGTCGTTCCAGCTCGCCGGCGGCGTCTTCACCAGGTCGGTGCGGTAGCAGATGCCGGTGGTGCCCCAGGTGTAGGGGACGGAGAAGACGTTGCCCTTGTCGTAGGCCAGTTCCTTGGCCTCGGGGTAGAGGTTGGCGAGGTTGGGGATGAGCTCGGGGTGGAGCGGCTCCAGCAGCCCGGCCTCGTTGAGCGCCTGGGCGTACTGGCCGGAGACGAACGCCACGTCGATGCCGGTGTCGGCGCCCGAGGTCAGCTTGGCCATGGCGATCTCGTTGGTGTCGTGCAGCGTCACCTTGAGGTCGAACTTGAGCTTCTCCTTGACCTTCTCGGGAAGCTCCTTGGGCGTGTAGCCGTCCCACACGGTGACGGTGACGCTTTGTTTCGTCAGGTCGGCGTTCGGGTTGAGCTGTGCGGCCGCGGCGGTGGCGCCGGAGTCCGCGGCGGTGGTCTCTCCGGAGCCCCCGCCGCAGGCGGAGACGGCGAGGGCCAGGCCGGTGACCAGCACGGCGGCGGGAAGGGAACGAGGGGACCGAGCACGGAACACGGCCGCTACTCCTTCGGAATTCAGGTTAAGTGGGGCAGCCCGGCCGTAACGGACACGGCAGACCAAAGCAGGAGTGTTGCAGGCAAGAATATCTTGAGCAAGACTTTGCCCCACAACGTCACAGGGAAGTTTGATCAGTTTGTTAAATCCACGTTCAATCTGGGCGCGGCTCGGGACCCCGCCACGCGCCGGGGATGGGCGCAGCAGCGAACTCATTAAGGCTCTGACCAGGGAAATCCCTTCGCCGTTCGCCGCGAAGCACTTCCGGTCGCTTCCCGGTACGCATGTCCAGGGCTTTTCAACTCTTATTCAAGTTGAGGCCGTTTCCGAGGGGTGCCCCCCGGTCGAGCGGGGCTTCGACGTCGACCAGACGAATCACTCAGTGATCATCGGCGACAGCGTGGTTGTGAAGTGGCTCACTCCCCCCGCCCCGCTTCCCCAACCGGCTCCGGAGATGTTCGCCCACCTGACCGAGGTCGGTTTCACCGCCACCGCCACGCCGTACGCGGCGGTGACGCGGCGCGAGGGCGGCGACGACGGCGAAGGCGCGGGTGAGGTGCTCCTCGCCCTGGTCACCGCCTACCTCCCCGACGCCTCGGACGGCTGGGAGTGGTGCGTGGACGAGGCCGCGCGCGGCGAAACGGCCTTCGCCACCGAACTCGGGACGCTGGCGGCCGACCTGCACGCGGCCCTCGCCACCCCCTCGACCACCATCCCCCGCCCGGTACGGCACGCCCCGATCAGCCCCGAGCCGTCCGCCCGGGCGCTGGCGGCGCTGGAGGAGGCGCTCACGCTGACCGGCGGCGAGGACGGCGACTGGCTCGCCTCCCACGCCGGCGCGCTGCGCGCCGGGCTCGCCCCGCTGACCGGCGCGGGGCCCACCCCGCTGATCCGCATCCACGGCGACCTGCACGTGGGCCAGATCCTGCGCTGGCGCGACGGCTACGCGGTGATCGACTTCGACGGCAACCCCACGGTCACCGGCGCCGATCCCTTCCAGCCCGCCGCCCGCGACCTCGCCCAGCTGACCACCAGCGTCGACCACGTCGCCCAGGTGGCGATCAGGCGCCGCGGCGCCGACCCGGCCGCGGCCGGCGCCTGGGCGGCCGCCGCCCGCACCGCGCTGGAGACGGCCTACCGTGCCCGCCTGGCCGAGCGCGGCCGGTCGGACCTGCTGGACGACTCCCTGCTGCGGCCCTTCGAGATCGAACAGGAGTGCCGGGAGCTCATCTACGCCGCCCGTCACCTGTCGCGCTGGCGCTACGCGCCGATGGGGGTCCTGCGGTCCTGGTACGGCTGAGCCGCCGTCCCCTCATCCCCGGGCCCGCCACGGCGTGCCCGCGCGGGGACCACCCCGCCGACCCCCGCGAACCCACGAGAAGTTCCGGCGAAACCCGGGAATCCCCCGGTGAAGGAGAGAAGAGAACGTGAACCCCGAGCTGTACCTCGCCGACCTGGAGGCCAAGCCCGCCGCGCTGACCGGGCTGGCGGACGCCCTGGAGGCCGACGACCCGTTCGGCGCCCTGCCGCCCGCCGTACGGCGGGTCCTCTTCCTCGGCATGGGCAGCTCCCGCTACGCCGCCGGGGTCGCCGCGGCTCGCCTGCGGGCGGCGGGGATCGACGCGGTCGCCGAGTACGCCTCCGCCGCCACCTCCTACCCGCCGGACCCCGGCACGCTCGTCGTGGCGATCTCCGCGACCGGCGGCAGCCGGGAGACCCTCGACGCGGTCGCCCGCCACCGGGGCCGGTCGTTCGTCCTGGCGATGACCAACCGGGACGGCTCGCCCGTCGCCGAGGGCGCCGACCTGACGGTTCCGATGCTCGCCGGCGAGGAGCGCGGCGGGGTGGCCTGCCGTACCTTCCAGCACACGATCGCACTGCTGCTGGCCCTGCACGGCCGCCTGACCGGCTCGGGCCCGG
This sequence comes from Streptosporangium sandarakinum, assembly GCF_050942225.1. Classification (NCBI taxonomy): domain Bacteria; kingdom Bacillati; phylum Actinomycetota; class Actinomycetes; order Streptosporangiales; family Streptosporangiaceae; genus Streptosporangium; species Streptosporangium sandarakinum. The sequence continues at coordinate 1,744,235 of NZ_CP192034.1, read as the reverse complement.
ACGTGCCGGCCCTGCTGCGCCGCGCCGCCGAGGCCGCCGCCGACCTGCTGGAACGGCGCGGGGAGTGGCTGGAGCGGGCCGCTGAGCTGCTCGACGGCCCGCACGGGGTCTACACGATCGCCCCCGCCGAGCGGCTGTCGTCCGCCGAGCAGTCGGCGCTGATGTTCCGCGAGGGCCCGCGCCGGGCGGCCGACGCCTGCGAGACGGGCGACTGGGCCCACGTGGACGTCTACCTGACCAAGACCCTCGACTACCGGGCGATCCTGTTCCCCGGCTCCGCCTACGACGAGCAGGCCATGGACTGGATCCGGCAGCGGGGCTCCACCGTGCTCACCGTCGGCGGCGAGCTGCCCGGCGCCCGGGACGCCGTCCGATACCGGCACGACGACGACCCCGGCGTCGCCCTGCTCACCGAGACGCTGGTGGCCGAGCTGGTCGCCGCCCGGTGGTGGATCGGCTGAGGACCGCCCGCGCGGGCCCGCGGGACGCACCCGCGGGCCGGCGGGGCACCGGCCGCCCATGCCGTACGGACGGCCCGCGCCGTGCGACGCGTCCGGCTCCGGCCGCGAGAGCCGGTCAGGCCGACATGCCGTGGCCCGCGCGGACCCGCAGAACATGCTCGACCAGCGTGATGAGCGTGCGCTTGACGGAGTCGCGCGAGCGCGCGTCGATGGTCACCACCGGGACGTACGGCGCCAGCGCCAGCGCCTCGCGCACCTGCTCCTGAGAGTGGGGGAACTGCCCGTCCCAGCCGTTGATGGCCACGACGAAGGGCAGCCCGGCCTCCTCGAAGTAGTCGATCGCCGGGAACCCGTCGGCCAGCCTCCGGGTGTCGACCAGCACGACCGCGCCGATGGCGCCCTTGACGAGGTCGTCCCACATGAACCAGAACCGGTGCTGACCCGGTGTGCCGAACAGGTACAGGATCAGGTCCTGGGCCAGCGAGACCCGGCCGAAGTCCATCGCCACCGTGGTGGTGGTCTTGTTCGGGGTCAGCCCCAGGTCGTCGATGCCGGCGCTGGCGTCGGTCATCACCGCCTCGGTGGTCAGCGGGAGGATCTCCGAGACCGACCCCACGAACGTGGTCTTCCCGACGCCGAACCCACCGGCGACGACGATCTTCGTCGAGGTCAGGCCGCCGGGATTAGAGCCTGCGAAGTCCACTGAGCACCCTTTCGAGCATGTCGAGATCCGGCTGCCCCTTCTCCAGCTGCGGCTGGTGCAGGCGGACGAGGCCCTCGTCCGCCATGTCCGCGACGAGCACCCGGGCCACGCCCAGGGGGACCCGCAACAGGGCGGAGATCTCGGCGACCGACCGGAAGGACCGGCACAGCCTCATGATGGCGTCCTGCTCGGGAGTGAGCAGGGCGAGTTCCTCGTCCGTGACGAACGAGGACGAGACCAGCGTCTCCAGCGCCAGGTGGTAGCGGGGCTCGGCGCGGCCGCCGGTCATCGCGTACGGACGGAACAGGGGCTCCTCGTCCCCGGTCCCGTCGTTACCGATCACGGCCCTCTCCCGTGACGCGCGCGTTCATCAACGCCCCCGGGTGGACTGCAGCTCGGCCCGCAGGGCGGGGGTGAGCACCTGGCCGGCCCGGTCGACGAGCAGGGTCATCTGGTAGGCCACCAGGCCCATGTCGCACTCGGCGGAGGCCAGCACCGCCAGGCAGGAGCCGTCACTGATCGCCATGACCAGCAGCAGGCCGCGCTCCATCTCGACCACCGTCTGGGTGACGGATCCGCCGTCGAAGACGCGGGACGCGCCCACGGTGAGGCTGAGCAGCCCGGCCGCCACGGCGGAGAGCTGGTCGGCGCGGTCATCGGGGAACCCCTCGGAGCTGGCGAGCCGCAGTCCGTCGGCCGAGACGCACACCGCGTGCGCGACACCGGGGGTGCCGCGGACGAACTCGGTGATCAGCCAGTCGAACCTGCGTGCCTCATGGCTCAGGGTCGTCACGAACCCTCCTCCTTATCCGCCGTCTTTCCGGCGGTGTCCTCGTACAGTTCGGCGCGACCGCGCCGGATCCCCTGCTGGAAGCTCGACAGACGGCTGCGGACCCGCTCGGCCGAGATCGGCGCCATCGGAGCGGCCGGTGCGGGCGTGCTCGTCGCGGCGCCCGGCACCAGGTTGGCCTTGGGCGTCCGCTTGGGCAGGCCGGACGCGGTCGTCCCCCCGAGGGCCGGCTCGCTCGCGGCCCTGGCCGCCTGCCACCCGGCGTCGGCGGGGCTGTGCCAGCTCCCGTCGGCGGCGACCGGCTCGGCGGCGACGGGTTCGGCGGCGGGCATCCCGGCCGGGGGCGTGGGCCCCGCGGCCAGGGGGTCGTACGGCGCGGGCCGGCCTGCCGGGGCCGCCCCGGCGGCCGAGTGCGGCTCCGGGGCGTCCGGCCTGCGGAACCAGGCGGACTCGACGGAGGCGAAGATCGGCAGGTACTCCTCCTGCTCGGGTTCGAGCGGGGAGACCTCCACGACCGGCATCGGGGTGTTCACCGGCTCCTCATAGGACGCCTGCCCCCAGGAGGGGGACGGTTGGTCCCACGAGGGGCTCGGCTGGTCGAAGGAGGGGTTCGGCTGGTCCCAGGAGGACGCCTGTCCCCAGGGCGCGTCGTCCGTCGGCGCCTGGGCGGCGGCCTGGGGCCGCCGCCGCGGCAGCGGGTACTCGCCGGTCGCCGCCGGGTTCCGCGGCGGAGCGGACCGCCCGGACGGCGGACGGTCGAGGGAGGACTGCCCGAACGACGACTGACCGAAGGACGACTGGCCGAACGACGGCTGCGAGACCGGCGACTGCCCGAACGACGGCTGCGAGACCGGCGGCTGGGAGACCGGCGGCTGGCCGAAGGGGGACTGGTCGAACGGGGAGTGCCGCCCGGTCCGCGACTCGCCGCCCCACGAGGGGGTCTGGGCGGGCTGGACCTGCTGGACGATGAGCTCCGGCGGGAAGAGCACCATGGCGATCAGGCCGCCGCCGTCCTGCGGCCGGAGCTGGACGCGGATGCCGTGCCGAAGGGCCAGCCGGCCGACCACGAACAGGCCCATCCGCCGCGACACCGAGACGTCCACCACCGGCGGGTCGGCCAGGCGGCGGTTGGTCTCGACCAGTTCCTCGTTGGTCATGCCGATGCCCGCGTCGCTGACCGCGAGCAGCGCGGCGCCGCCCTCGACCATGCTGCTGGACACCACGACCTGACTGGCCCGGGGGGAGAACTGGATGGCGTTCTCCACCAGCTCGGCGACCAGGTGGACGATGTCGTTGGCGGCGATCCCGGCCACCGAGATCGTCCGGTGCACCTTGACCTGCACCCGCTCGTAGTCCTCGACCTCCGACAGGGAGGCGCGCACGACGTCGACGAGCTTGGCCGGCTGGCTGCGCCGGCGGGCCGGCTCGTGGCCCGCGAGGACCAGGAGGTTCTCGGAGTTGCGGCGCATGCGGGTGGCCAGGTGGTCGAGCTTGAACAGGTCGCCCAGGCGCCCGCCGTCCTCCTCGCCCTTCTCCAGGCCGTCGATCAGCGAGATCTGCCGCTCCACCAGGGTCTGGGTGCGGCGCGAGAGGTTGACGAACATCGCGCTGATGTTGGAGCGCAGCTCCGACTCCTCCGCGGCCAGCCGTACGGCCTGGCGGTGGACCTCGTCGAAGGCCTTGGCGACCTCTCCGATCTCGTCCTTGGAGTCGACGGGGATGGGCTCCACCTCGGGGACCTGGCTGTCGCCGGAGACCCGCAGGTTGCGCACCACCTCGGGCAGCCGGTGCCCGGCGACGTCCAGGGCCTCGGCCCGCAGGCGGCGCAGCGGCTGGACCATCGACCGGGCGATGAGGACGGTGAGGCCGATGACCAGCGCCAGCAGGAGCAGGATGAGCGCGGAGGTGATGATCGCGTTGCGCTGCTCGGTGTCCTCCAGATCGCGGGCGCGGGTGACCACGTCCCCGGCGACCTTGGACTCGACCTTGGCGATCTTGTCGATGACCGCGGCGTTGTCGGAGAACCACTGCTTGACGTCGTCGAAGTCGGTCAGCAGCCGGCCCTGGTGGCGCGGGTCGCTGGCCAGCACGATCGCCCTGGCCTTGGTCAGCTCGGCCCGGTGGACCCGCTCGTCGATCAGGGCGTTGGACAGGAGCTGGGCGTTGGCCGGGGTGGCCTCGACGGTGAAGTCCGCCTCGTACTCCTGCATGCGCGAGCGGGAGGCGATGAACTTCTCCAGCTCCTGGGCGTTGACCATCCAGGGCGCGTAGTAGCCGGACAGCAGCCGGGCGCGCTGCCTGGAGACCTCCTCCTTGGCGTAGGCCAGCGCGCTGAGCGCGCGCGTGTTGCCCACGATCTCGGGGTCGTCGCTGACCGCCGTGAGCTCCTCGTGGAGCTGCAGCAGCGGGGAGACCATGGTGCTGTACCGTTCCACCCGTATCGTCCCGGAGAGCCCGCGCAACTCCTTCAGCCCGGACAGCTGGTAGCGCACGTCCCTGGCGGCGTCGGCGGCCCGCCGGCCGTAGGAGTCGTCGATGTTGCCCAGGTCGGCCAGGACCTTCCCGACCTTGCCGTCCACGACCTCCATCTGCGCCTCGGCGCTCGACTTCAGCCCCTTGTTGCCGGGTTGGAACGAGGACCAGGCGAGCCGGTCGCGCTCCAGGCCGAGGGCCTGCGCGAGGTCGCGGATCCGGTTGCCGTACTCGGCGGCCGCGGCCGCCCGCTGGTAGCCGGCCACGCTCTCGACGGAGGCGTACACCCGGGTTCCGGCGAGCAGGACGCCCACCACGGTGGGCACCAGGATCAGGGCCGTAAGGCGTGACCGCACGCGCCAGTTGCGCAGGCTGAACCTCCCGCCGGCCCGCTTACCGCGGTCACGCGCCGAAGGACGGCCGCTGTCGGTTGTCGCCGTCGTCACGCTTTCGACACCTCTCACCTCACCGACGTACGTGGTCACAATGAGACCACAAGGTCACGGGACGCAACCGGCATAGCCGACAAACCGGGCTTAATCGTTACGAAGGTGACAAAAAACGGTCAGCTGCGGTTACCGCAGCGCGGCGAGCACCTGGTCCCGCACCTGTGCTCGCTGAACCGCGTCGGTCAGTGGGCGTCCGGCCCTGTCGACGACGTAGAAGACGTCCACCGCCTCCGCGCCGAGAGTCTCCACACGCGCGGCGCGTACGTCAAGACCGCAATCTCCGAAAGCCCTGCCGATTCGCCACAATAACCCTGGGCGATCGTGGGCGCGCACTTCGATCACCGTGGCGGTGGCGGACGCGTCGTCCAGCAGCGTGACCCGGGGCGGAGCCACCGGAACCCGGGACGGCCGCATCGACCTGGCCCTCCTGGCCAGACGCTCCTCGATGTCGAGCCGTCCCGCCAGCACCAGCCGCAGATCGGCCTCCAGGGTCGCCGGGTCGGGCGGCGAGCCGTACTCGGGGACGACCGAGAACTCGATGACGGCCGTGCCGCCCGCCGAGGCTGCGGAGGCGGCGCGCACCACCATCCGGTGGGCGGCGAGCACCCCGGCCGCCCGCCACAGCAGCCCGGCACTGTGGCGGACGGCCGGAGCCACCACGGTGACCGCTCCCCCGCCGACCCGCACGGCGCAGCCGCCGTGCCGGGCCAGGGACGCCCGGTCCGCCGACAGCGTGGGCGCCGGGGCGGCTGTGCGCCGGACAGCACCGAGCGCGTCCGGCGCACGAGGTCGGCCACCAGCGACGCCTTCCAGGCGTTCCAGGCGGCCGGGCCGGTGGCGGCGCCGTCGGCCACGGCGAGCGCGGCCAGAAGTTCCAGGACCTCCCGCGAGCCGACCGCCTCGGCCACCCGGGAGATCGTCACCGGATCATCCAGGTCACGGCGGGTCGCGGTCTCCGGCAGCAGCAGATGGTGACGGACCACCCGCTCCAGGACGGCGACGTCGGCGGGCGGCAGGCCGATGCGGGTCCCGATGTCGCGGGCCACCACCGCGCCGGTGGCGGAGTGGTCCCCGGGCCAGCCCTTGCCGACGTCGTGCAGGAGGGCGGCGATGAGCAGCAGGTCGGGACGGGAGACGTCCCGGGTGTGCGCGGCCGCCGCGGCCGCGGTCTCGATGAGGTGCCGGTCCACGGTGTAGCGGTGCACCGGGTTGCGCTGCGGGCGGTGCCGTACCCGTTCCCAGTCCGGGAGGAGCCGGACCAGCACCCCCGCCTGGTCCAGTTCCTCCCAGACCGGGACCGCCGCGCGGCCCGCGCCGAGCAGCGCCACCAGCGCGTCGCGCGCCGCGGCCGGCCACGGGACCGGCATCGGCGGCGACTGGGCCGCCAGCGCGGTGACCGCGGCGGGGGCCAGCGGCAGCCCCGCCTGCGCCGCCGCGGCGGCGGCGCGGAGCACGAGCACGGGGTCGGTGCGGGGCTCACCCCGCGGGCGAGCGCCACCTCGCCGCCGTGCTCGACGACGCCGTCGGCCAGCGGGCGGCGGCCCCGCGGGACGGGACCGCCGAGCAACCGGTCGGCGGCGCGCCAGGTGGCGTCGAAGGCGTGCGCCACCGTCCGGCCCGCCTCGGCCAGCCGGCGCATCAGCGCCTCGGCGTCGAGCAGGCCCAGCGCCCCGGCCACCGCGTCCTGCTCCTGGAGCACCAGCCGGTCGGCCCCGCGGGCGGTGACCAGGTGCAGGGCGTGCCGCACGTCGAGCAGCAGCTCGTACGCCTCGCGGGACCGGGGCCCCGGCGCCGGGGCCACCCAGGCGGCGGCCACGGCCTGCATCGCCTGCACGTCGCGGAGACCGCCGCGGGCGTCCCTCAGATCGGGTTCCAGGAGGAACGCCAGCTCCCCGCACGCCTCGGCCCGCCCCTCGGCGGCCTCCCGCAGCTCGCCCAGCCGCCGCCGGGCGTCGGCCCGCCAGCCGGCGAGCACGGTCCCGCGCGCCGCCCGGGTCAGCTCCGGATCGCCGGCCACGTGCCGGGCCTGGATGAGGCCCAGCGCGGCCCTGAGGTCGTCCCGGGCGACGGCGGCGGCCTCCTCCACCGTGCGCACCGAGTGGTCCAGGCCCGCCCCCGCGTCCCAGATCGGGTACCAGAGGCGGTCGGCGACCCTCGCGACGTCCCGCCGGCCGTCGTGCAGCAGGACCAGGTCCAGGTCGCTGCCCGGGGCGAGTTCGCCGCGGCCCAGGCTGCCCACCGCGACCAGCGCGACGCCCTCGGGGGCTCCACCGCCCGGCGCCCCGCGCGAGGCCCCTCGCGGGGGTCGCGCCGGACGCCGCGCGCGACGCCTCCGAGGGAGCCGTGCGGCGTGCCGCAGGCCGACCGGAGCAGGTCCGCGAGCCAGCGGTCGATGTCCGCCGCCCGGTCCCTGCGGACCGCGGCGTAGGAGCGGGCGTCACCCCTCACGGGTCAGAGCGCCTCGGGGCCGCGCTCACCGGTGCGCACCCGCACGACGGCGTCCACCGGGACCGACCAGACCTTGCCGTCGCCGATCTTCCCGGTCTGCGCGGCCTTGACGATCACGTCGATGACGTCCTCGGCGTCGTCCTCCTCGGCGAGCACCTCCAGCCGGACCTTGGGCACCAGGTCCACCTGGTACTCGGCGCCCCGGTAGACCTCGGTGTGGCCGCGCTGCCGGCCGTACCCGCTGGCCTCGCTGACCGTCATGCCCTGGACGCCGAACTGTTCGAGGGCGGCCTTCACGTCGTCGAGCTTGAAGGGCTTGATCACCGCGGTGATGAGTCTCATGCGTCCACCTTCCTGGACACCGGGGCGGTGGCCGGGCCGTTGGGGGAGGCCACGCCGGAGGAGTGGATGGTGCCGAGGTCGTACCCGGTCTCGGCGTGGGTGGTGATGTCGACGCCCGCGACCTCCTGCTCCCGCGTGACGCGGAAGCCCATCGTCCTGTCGATAACCTTGGCGAGGATCCACGAGACGACGAAGGAGTACAGGCCGACCGCGACCGGGCCCAGCACCTGGACACCGAGCTGGGAGATCGGCCCGCCCAGGAGGACGCCCTTCTCCTGGCCGTCGGCGAACGGGTAGGCCGCGACGAAACCGAGCGCCACGGCGCCGATGACACCGCCGACCAGGTGCACGCCGACCACGTCCAGGGAGTCGTCGTAGCCGAGCCTGTACTTCAGGCCGACCGCGTAGGCGCAGGCCGCCCCGGCGATCGCGCCGATGACGAACGCCGCCCAGGGGTCGACGAACCCGCAGGCCGGGGTGATGGCGACCAGGCCCGCGACGGCGCCGGAGGCGATGCCCAGGCTGGTGGAGTGGCCGTCGCGGAGCTTCTCGGCCACGATCCAGGCGCCGGCGGCGGCCGCGGTGGCGATCTGGGTGTTGATGAACGCCAGGCCGGTGGTGCCGTCCACGGCGAGCTCGGAGCCGGCGTTGAAGCCGAACCAGCCGAACCACAGCAGTCCGGCGCCGAGCAGGACGAGCGTGAGGTTGTGCGGCCGCATCGGATCCCTGCCCCAGCCGACCCGCTTGCCGATCACGAGCACCACCGCCAGGGCCGCGGCTCCGGCGTTGATGTGGACGACCGTGCCACCGGCGAAGTCCTCGATGCCGAGGTTGCTCAGCCAGCCGCCGCCCCACACCCAGTGGGCCACGGGGAAGTAGACGACGCTCACCCAGACGGCCGCGAAGACGACCCAGGCGCCGAACTTGACGCGGTCGGCGAGCCCACCGCTGATCAGGGCCACCGTGATGATCGCGAAGGTCATCTGGAACATGGAGAAGACGAGGCTCGGCATGCCGGTGCCGTCGTCCTTGGTGGCGGTGTCCGCCAGGCCGGACAGCCCGAGGTTGTCGAGACCGCCGACGATCATGTTGACGGCGCCGGAACCGGCCTCGTCGAAGGCCAGCGAGTGGCCGTAGAGGACCCAGGCGATCGTCGCGACGACGATGCTGACCCACGACATCATCATCATGTTGAGGACGCTCTTGGCCCTGGTCATGCCCCCGTAGAAGAACGCGAGGCCCGGAGTCATCAGCAGCACCAGGGCGGCGGCTGTGAGCATCCAGGCAGTGGTGCCGCTATCGATCTTCATTCGACGCGACCCTCCCTTACACATGGCGTATGGCCGTCTCAGGTCGCAGTGAACGCTTCTGGGCTTCGTCGACCGGCCGCGCACTGACGTTGACCCACAGCCTGGTGGCGCACCGTTTCAGTCCTCGTGCACGGGTGTTTCGGGCCCGTGAAACCCGGGCGCGCGGTGTTTCGGCCGCGTTTCGGGCAGGCGGGTTCTTGACCCGCCGATGGCCGCATCTATATTTAGGCTTGCCTTACCTTATGAATCAAGGGGAACCCATGACCTTCCGCCTGGTCAGAGCCGCCGCCGCGGTTCTGCTCTCGACCGTCGCCCTCGCCGCCTGCGGCACCTCCGACGGCGGGGATCAGACCGCCGAGGGTCCCACCCGGACGGTCAGGCACGCGATGGGCGAGACGAAGGTGCCCGAGACGCCCCGGCGGGTCGTCGTGCTCGACACCGACAAGCTGGACAGCATGGTCTCCCTCGGCCTCTCCCCGGTCGGCGCGGCCCAGGCGGCCCAGAACCAGGCGTGGCCGAAGTATCTCGGCTCGGCGCTGGACGCCACCAAGCCGGTCGGCACCCTCCAGGCTCCCAACCTGGAGGCCATCGCCGCGCTCAAGCCGGACCTGATCCTCGGCTCGAAGTTCCGTCAGGAGCAGTTCTACGACAAGCTCAACCGGATCGCGCCGACCGTGTTCACGGAGAAGGTCGGGACCACCTGGAAGGAGAACTTCCTCCTCGACGCCGAGTCCGTGGGCAAGAAGGCGCAGGCCGAGAAGCTCCTCGCCGACTACCAGTCGCGGGCGCGCTCGCTGGGCGGCTCCGAGGCGGTCAAGGTGAGCATCATCCGCTTCATGCCCGGCAAGATCCGGATGTACGGTCCCGAGTCGTTCAGCGGCATCGTGGTCGGCGACGCGGGCTTCGGCCGCCCCGAGCCCCAGCAGCTGAACGGCGCGGCGGACCGGCGCTTCGGCGAGCTGAGCCAGGAGAACCTCCCCCAGGCCGACGGCGACGTCCTCTTCTACACCGCCTACGGCGACCAGGCCGCCCAGGACCAGGCCGCCGTCACCGCGGGCCCGCTCTGGAAGAACCTGCCGGTGGTCAAGGACGACCGGGCGCACAACGTGGACGACGAGACCTGGATGACGGGGATCGGGGTCACCGCGGCCGGGAAGATCCTCGACGACCTGGAGAAGTACGCCAAGCCCTGATCCCGTACGGCGCGGCGGTCCCTGAACGGTGCTTCAACCCGAGATGGCCTTGAGCCCGAAACGGGGTTGGGCGGGTCGGTGGTCGCCGGGTCGGTCATTGGTGCGCGCTGCGATGGGTGGGTGTTCCGGCCGACGTTGCGGCTGGGCTCTGGTGGTTTCCGGCCTTCGGCCTGGCCTCGGGCGCGGTGGTTTCCGGCGTTTTGAAGCCGGCCGGAACACCCACCCACCTCCGCGCCATGACTTGCCCGGCCGTACGGCCCGCCCGCCGTAGTCGCTTCCCTTCCGCCCGGCCCACGGTCCCCGCCGCCGCTGAAGCCACCCTTGCTCCCGGCCGGGGGCGGGCCGCCGTAGCCCTGCGGCCACGCTGACAGGGGAGAGCGCAGGGCCGGGCGCCGTGGCCTTGCGGCCACCCCGACGGGGGCGCAGGGCCGGGCGCTGTAGGCGAACGGCCCGCGAACCGGTGAGACGCGGGGCGGGTCAGGCGGGAACGGCGGTGTTCTGGCCGGCCACGATCTTCCAGCCGTCCGGTTCCTTGGAGATCACGTAGAGCGTCGCACCCCGGGCACCCTCGACGGGTTCGCCCGCACGGTCCGTGGGCGTCTGCGCCACGTTCACCGCGATCACATCCGGGGCGATCTCCAGCAGCTTGACGACGTCGTACCGCGCGTAGGACTCACCCAGGAACCCCTTCATCGCCGGAACACTGAACTCGACGATCGCCTCACGGTCGTCCAGGCGCTTGCCCATGGCGTTGGACCAGGACGTCCGCACGGCGAACTGCTCGCTCAACGCGATCGCGTCCTTGGTGTTGAACGCCTCCTCCAGCGCCTTGACCACACCGGTCACCGCCGCCCGGGTCTCCCGCGAGATCTCTCCCACCACGAGAACGTCATCGGTCATGGCCATACCTCTTTCATCAGGGAATCCCGTACGGACGACAGGATCATCGGCACCCATACAACAACCTCGACCTACCTTGAGGTCAACAAGGAGAGCGGTTCTCCGGCTACCAGAACCTCACCTCGGGGTAGCCGTCCGACGGCCCGTCCAGCAGCGGCCGGCGCTTGCCCTTCAGGTGCAGGTCGAGGAAGGCGCCGACGTACGCGCGGGTGATCGCTATGGAGCGCTCGCCGTCGATGGGGAAGGCCGGCAGTCCCAGCTGCGGCTGGAGCACCGCGTAGTCGACGAAGTTCATGTGCTCGGCGCCGGTGACGGTCAGCCAGCGCTTCCAGTCACCGGTCACGTGGGGCCAGAACAGGTCCCAGGACCCCTTCTCCCCGTCGCCGGCCGGTTCCAGAGTCTGTCCTTCTCCAGCGCGTCCAGCACGAACGCCGTGTCGGCGGCCCTGACCCGGGCGACCTTCTCCCCCAGTTCCGGGGTCTGTCCGCCCCTGCCCGCCTCGAACGTGACGGCCCTGCCGTCCGGGAACATGGTGGCCACCGACTCATAGGTGTGCTCGATGCCCGCCACCAGATAGCCCCTGCCGGCGAACTCGTTCTCGGCGCCAGGCGATGCGGATCGGGCGGCCTGCGGCAAAGGACCGGCGACCGGGGAGAGGAGTCAGTGGGGCGAGGCGGCGGTGGAGAGGAAGTCGAGGAGAAGCGCGTTGACCCTGTCCGGGGCCTCCAGTTGCATCCAGTGGCCCACGCCGTCGATCCGCTCGTAGCGCCACGGCCCGGTGACGTGCTCCTGGGTGAGGAGCATCGCTCTTTCCGTGAGGAACCGGTCACCGCTGCTCCACACGCCCATGGTGGGCACCGGCGGCAGCTTGGCGACCCTGCCGGACGGCAGGGGGCGGAGCCCCGTACGGTAGATCGCCAGCGAGGAGGTGAGCGCGCGGGGGTCTCGCATGCGCGCGATGACGTCCTCCACATCGGGGTGCCCGCCCATCCACCGCCGCATGGTCGCGAAGTCGTCGCGGCTGAGCCACCACTCGGCGACACCCCGGAACTGGAACAGCAGCATGTACCAGGACCGTCTCCACTGCACGGGGCCCGCCGCCGCCAGCGTGGCGGGGTGGCCGACGGACATGCAGGTGAGGCTGAGTGCCCTCTGCGGCGCCGCGACGGCGGTCAGCTGCACGAGAGGCGACCCCCAGTCGTGGCCCACGAGGTGGGCCCGCTCCACATCGAGGCGATCCATGATCCCGAGCAGGTCCCCCACATAACGGGAGAGGCGGTAGTTCTCCAGCCCCTCCGGTTTGGCCGACGCGCCGAAACCCCGCAGGTCGGGGACGATCGTGCGGTATCCGGCGGCGTTCAGCGCGGCCACCTGGTGCCGCCAGCAGGCGTGGGTGTCCGGGTAGCCGTGCAGCAGCACGACGTCCGGCCCCTCCCCGCTGACCTGGACTTCCAGCTCCACGCCATTGACGTCCATGCGCATCACATGCCTCCGCAGGGGCTCCCGGGACCTGAATGTCCACGGTCGCACCTTTCCCCGCGCCGCGGAACCTACCGCGCGGCGGACCGCTTCGATTCCGTCTGGACCCGTCTGCCGTCATAGTGCAATATGCAATATAGGGAGTTGCATACCGAGGGTGGGTGGGGATGGCGGCGCGGCGGAGAGGTGAGCGGGATCTGGTCGGGCTGACCGTGCTCGCGCTGCTGTCCGTACGGCCCAGCCATCCCTACGAGCTGCACCGCCTCATCGTCGAGACGCACAAGGACTACGTCACCGGCCTGCCCCGCAGCCTCTACCACGCGGTGGACCGGCTGGCGGCGGAGGAGCTGATCGCGCCCGCCGCGACGACGCGGGAGGGCCGCCGGCCCGAGCGCACGGTGTACGAGATCACCCCGGAGGGCGGGGCCGAGCTGCGCAGCCGGCTCCGGCGGCTCCTGGAGGAGGTCGGGTCCGACAGCGGCGCGTTCCTGGCGGCGATCTCCCTCATGGGCTGCCTGTCACCCGAGGACGCCGGCCGGTGCCTGCGGACCCGGGCCGCCACCCTCCAAGGCATGGTCGTGGCCGCCGACGCCCACATCGGCGGGCTGGCGGCCTCCGGGCTGCCCGCGATCCTGACGCTGGAGGTGGAGTGCGACCGGGCGCTGCGCGCCGCCGAACTCGACTGGGTGCGCGGGGTGGTCGCGCGCCTGGAGTCGGGCGTGCTCGACTGGCCCGGCTCCGTCAGGAGCACCCTGATGGACGGCCTCCTCGCCGAGGAGCCGCCCCGGGAATGAGAGGCCGCCGGCCGGGTGCGCCAACACCCGGCCGGCGGATGAACCCGAACCGGATCCGCGAAGCGGCCGTCCAGGACTCGCAGTCTCCAAGGATAGGCCGCCTCGCGGGCCGGCCCAGAGCCCGTACGGGCCCGATCCGAGGAGAAGCACATGACCGAGGTCTCCCTGGCGACGCGCGAGATAGGCGCGGCGCTGGACCGGATGACGAACGCCTGGAACGACGGCGACGCCGCCGCCTACGCCGGGCAGTTCACCGAGGACGCCGACTACGTCACGTTCTTCGGCCTGCACATGACGGGCCGCCAGGCCATCGAGGACTCCCACCGCGCGCTCTTCGAGGGACCGCTGAAGGGGTCGAGACTGACCGGGGTGGCGTCCCCCTCGATCCGCTTCCTGCGGCCCGACGTCGCGGTCGTGGTCGCCGGTGGCGGTTCGTCCCTCGACGGGGTGCCCGACCCCGGGCGCGACTCCGTCATCACCCTGACCGCCGTACGGGAACCGGACGCCTGGCGGTTCGCCGCCTTCCAGAACACCCGGCGGACGAACCCGGCGGCACCGGCCGGGCCCCCCACCCGCCGATGACGAGTCGCCTGAGGGCCCCTGCGCCTGCCCGGGGCCCTCAGGCGGCGCCGAGGAGACGACGATCGCCGGGCGCACGGCGGGGCGGACGGCTCATCACCTGCTCAGGCCGCGGAGGGCGAGGTCGAAGCCGCGGCGCATGGACGCCCAGAACCGCTCCTCCGGCTCGCCCAGGTCCATGCTGGCGAGCGCGGCCCCCTGGACGGCGCCTATCACGGAGCCGACCACCGCGGCGGCGCCGACCGGGTCGAGCTCGTCGGGATAGACCTTCACCAGGGTCTCGGCGATCTCCTTCTGCAGCTCGAACGACATGTACAGCGCCTTCGCCTGGAGAGCGGGCACGGTCATGACCAGGCGGGTGTAGGTCTTCATCAGCTCGGGGTCCTCCGCCTCGACACCCTCGGCCCGGTAGTCGGCCAGCAGCTTCTCGTACATCCGGGTCAGCAGGTCGGGGAGGCTCTCCCCCGGGCGACGGCCGGCGATCACCGTCAGCAGGACCGCGTTGCGCTCCCGCGTGCCGGCGAACAGCACGTCCTCCTTGCTGGGGAAGTGGTTGAAGAACGTCTTCGTGGCCACGTCGGCGGCGGCCGCGATCTCGGCGACGGTCGTCTGCTCGTATCCCCGCTCGCCGAACAGCCTGATCGCCGTCTCCGCGATCAGCCGCCTGGTCTGCCGCTTCTTGCGCTCACGCCGTGACTCGTCCACGAGCTCACTTTATATGAGAAGCATTCTTACTCACATTGCATTCTTACACTTTGTGTAGTTTCATGAGGGCGCGGGGCCGGAGCACGGAGGCCCCGAATGAATGGCGTGGGCGACCCCTGGCGCCCGGTGAGGACGGCGAAGATGCCGACAGAGCCCCTGACGTTCCCGATGACCGCCTCCGGTCCTTTCGACCCGGCCCGGGAGATCCTGGCGATGCGCGATGAGCGGCCGATCGCCCGGGTCCGCTACCCGGACGGCAGGCTCGGCTGGGTGGTCACCCGGTACCCGACCATCCGCGCGGTGCTCGCCGACCCCCGGTTCAGCGCCCGGCAGGAACTGCGCGGCAGCCCGTTCAGCGCCGCGAAGATCCCGCCCGCCCTGCCCGGCATGTTCATCGGGATGGACGACCCGGACCACGCCCGCTACCGGCGCCTGCTCACCGGGCAGTTCACCGTACGCCGGATGCGACGGCTCACCGCCCGCGTCGAACGGATCGCCGAGGAACAGCTCGACCGGATGGAGGCGGCCGGCCCCCCGGCCGACCTGGTACGGGAGTACGCCGCGCCGGTTCCCGCGCTGGTGATCTGCGAGCTGCTGGGCGTGCCGTACGACTACCGCGAGCGGTTCCAGGCGGACGTCACGGAGATGATCCGCCAGAATGCCACCCAGGAGGACCGGCAGCGGGCGATGACCGACGTCGGCGTCCACCTCGGCGAGCTGGTACGGCGCAAGCGGGCCGAACCCGCCGACGACATACTCGGCGGGCTCGTCACGAACGGCGGACTGACCGACGAGGAGCTGACCAACATCGCGTTCATGCTGCTGGGCGCGGGTTTCGACACCACGACGAACGTCCTGGGGCTCGGCGCCTTCGCGCTGCTGCTGAACCCGGAGCGGATCCCGGCGCTCACCGACCCGGAGACCGCCGACGGCGCCGTGGAGGAGCTCCTGCGCTACCTCCCGGTCGTCCCGGGGACGATCCGCGCCGCCCTGGAGGACGTCGAGGTCGAAGACGTCCTCGTCCGGGCGGGCGAGAGCGTCATGGTCTCGCTGCCCGGCGGCAACCGCGACCCCGAGCGCTTCCCCGACCCCGACACCCTCGACCTGACCAGGTCCGCCACCGGCCACCTCGCCTTCGGGCACGGCGTCCACCAGTGCCTCGGCCAGCAGCTCGCGCGGGTCGAGATCCGGGCCGGCTTCTCCGCGCTGTTCCGGCGCTTCCCGGACCTGAGGCTGGCCGTACCGCCGGAGAAGGTCCCCCTGCGCAACGACATGATCATCTACGGAGTCCACGAACTCCCCGTCACCTGGGGGAGGTGACGGGGAGCATCTACGCCCGGCCCTGCACTCCCCGCCCCCACGGCGGGGAAAGGCGCCTGTGACGAGGACCATTGGAAACCGAAGCGGCGGGGACCGCGGGCGGTCCGAAAGCGAGCGGCTACGGCGCCCGGCCCTGCGCTCTCCCCTGTCGGTGTGGCCGCAAGGCTACGGCGGCCCGCCCTCGACCGGGAGCAAGAGTCGCTTCAGCGGCGGCGGGAACCATGGGCCGACGGAAAGGAAGAAGCTACGGCGAGCAGGCCGTACGAATCGGTCAGTCATGGCGCGGAGGTGGGTGGGTTTTCCGGCCGGAACACCCACCCACCGCAGCGCGAACAAACGACCACCCCGGCAACCACCGGCCCACCCAAGCCCGAGGAAACGCCCCGCATCGAAAAGGCCCGGTTCCAAAAGGAACCGGGCCTGGTGGAAAACAACGTCAAGCCGCCGTGGCCATCTTCCGCAGGCGGGCCAGGGCGTCGCGCTCGATGCGGCGGGCTCGGTCGCGGCCGATGCCGTAGCGCTCACCGACCTCGGTGAGGGTGTGCTCGCGGCCGTCCATCAGGCCGTACCGCCAGCGGAGCATCTCACGGGTCTGCCCCTCCAGGCCGGTCAGCCACTGCTCCAGGCGCTCACGCTCCAGGATGTCCATGGCCTGCTGCTCGGGGTCGGCCCACGTCTCGTCGGCGATCATGTCGCCCAGCTCGGTCTCGTCCTCGTCACCCACGCCGAGCTGCAGGGAAACCGGCTCGGAGGCCCAGCGGCGCAGCTCGCGGACGCGCTCGATCGGCAGCTCCAGCACGCTGGCCAGGTCGGCGTCGGTCGGCTCCTGGTCGAACTCGGCCAGCATGTCGCGCCGGACCCTCATCAGCCGGGTCATCTGCTCGCCCGCGTGGGTGGGCAGCCGTACCGGGCGGGCCTGCTCGTGGATGGCGCGTCCCACCGACTGGCGGATCCACCACGTGGCGTATGTGGAGAACTTGTAACCCCGGCGGTAGTCGAATTTCTCGACCGCCCGCACCAGGCCCAGGTTTCCTTCCTGCACCAAATCGATCAGCGGCATTCCCCGGCCGGAGTATTTGCGCGCGACCGCCACCACAAGACGTAGATTGGCCTGGATGAATTCGTCCTTGGCCCGCTGCCCGGAAACGGCGATCCGTTCCAGCTCCTCGTCGGCCGCGTCCCCGATCCGCGGTTCCGACAGCCCGCTGTCCAGCAACTGCTCCGCGAAGAGGCCCGCCTCGATGCGCTTGGCGAGCTCCACCTCCTCCTCCGCGGTGAGCAGGGGGACCCGCCCGATCTCAGCCAGGTAGGTTCCGAGCAGGTCCCGGTCCGAGACCTGCTGCTCCTGCGTCCGATTCCCCGTCGGCCTTGCCATCCGATGGCACCTCGCTCCGCCTGCTTATGGCATGCCCACGCGTTCGCTCAACGCCCCGCGTGCGCGGACATGCCGCTTGTCTGATCAACGCTCGGACCGGAGCAAAGATTCCCTAAAGAAGTACGCCAGGAGAATGGTTTTGGATTTCCTCCTCAAGGAGGAGGCCGCCCCCGAGAAGGACGTCCGCGCGCGTGGTGTCACAAGCCCCGTCGCTGCCCCCTTCCCACGGGTCTCAAACCAGGCGACGCCCCTCTTTCCAGACCTGTGCCACGAGGGGCACCCCGGGCCGGTAGGCGAGGTGGACGTAGGACGGGGCGTCCAGGATCACCAGGTCACCGGTGGCTCCCACCCGCAGGACGCCGACGTCGTCGCGGCGCAGGGCCCTGGCTCCGCCGTACGTGGCGGCCCGGACCGCCTCCAGCGGTGTCATCCGCATCTCCCGTACGGCCAGCGCGACGCAGAACGGCATGGAGGAGGTGAAGGAGGAGCCGGGGTTGCAGTCGGTGGCCAGGGCGACGGTCACCCCGGCTTCCAGCAGCCGCCGGGCGTCCGGGTACGGCGAGCGGGTCGAGAACTCCGCACCCGGCAGCAGGGTGGCGACGACCCCCGCCGAGGCCAGGGCGTCGACGTCCGCATCCGTCAGGTGGGTGCAGTGGTCGGCCGAGGCGGCGCCCACCTCGGCGGCGAGCCGCGCGCCGGGGCCCTCGCCGAGCTGGTTGGCGTGGACGCGCGGCAGCAGCCCGGACTTCGCCCCGGCCAGCAGGATCTCCCGGCTCTGGTCGGCGTCGAACGCGCCGCGCTCGCAGAACACGTCCACCCATCTGGCGTACGGCGCGCAGGCCGCGAGCATCTCCCCGGTGACGACGCGGACGTAGTCGTCGGCGGACGAGGCCTCCGGCGGCACGACGTGGGCGCCCAGGAAGGTGGTCTCGGCGGTGAACCGCCGGGCGATCTCCAGGGACCGGCGTTCGTCGCCGACCGTGAGGCCGTAGCCGCTCTTGATCTCGACGGTGGTGGTCCCCTGGGCGAGCATCTCGGCGACCAGGGCGGCCGTCCGCTCGGTCAGCGCGGCGTCCGTGGCCGCGCGGGTCGCCGCGACCGTGGTGCGGATTCCTCCGGCGGTGTAGCGCTCGCCCGACATGCGGGCGGCGAACTCGGCGGTGCGGTCCCCGGCGAAGACGAGGTGGGCGTGGCTGTCGACGAAGCCGGGGACGACGCAGCGCCCGCCGGCGTCCACGCGCTCGTCCGCGGCGGGCGCCTCGCCGGAGGCTCCGATCCACGCCACCCGGCCGTCCTCGACGACCAGCGCGGCGTCCGTGATCTCCTCCCGCTCCGGGTCGCCGGTGTAGAGCAGCCCGATCCGATGGAAAAGGGTGCTCCGCCTCTCCCCCTCCGCACGGCTCACCCGTTCGCTCCCCTCCGCATCGCCCAGCCGCTCGGCTCCACCGGCCGCACCGGCCGCACCGGCCGCACCGCTCACCCGCGCCACTCCACCGGCCGCACCGGCCGTACCCGCCGCACCGCGCACGCCGCTCACGCCCCCTCCCCGCGGACCGCCGCGATCGCCTCGCCGAGCATCGCGCCGACGTCGCCCAGGACGTGCCGGCCGTCCTCGACGATGCGGCGGCCGCCCGACACCACCGAGTGCACGTCCGCGGCCGACGCGGCGAAGACCACGGTCTCCGCCAGGTCGCGGGCGGACGCGCCCGCCGTACGGACCGAGTCGAGCCGGACCGACACCAGGTCGGCCCACGCGCCCGGCACGAGCATGCCCGCGTCGGCGAAGCCGAGCGAGGAGTGACCGTCGGCGGTGGCGGCGCACAGCAGCTCGGCGGCCGTCCAGTGGCCGCGCTGCTCGCTGATCAGCCGCTCGTTCAGCTCCACGGCGCGCGCCTCCTCGAACAGGTCGATGACGGCGTGGCTGTCGGAGCCGAGGGTGATCGGCGATCCCGCGTCGCGCAGTTTCCGGGCGGGGCCGACGCCGTCGGCCAGGTCGCGTTCGGTGGTGGGGCACATGCAGACGTGGCTGCCGGACTGGCCGAGCAGCGCGATGTCGACGTCGGACAGGTGGGTGGCGTGCACGGCGGTCGAGCGGGGCCCGAGGATGTCGTGCTCGCACAGGACCTCGACCGGGGTGGCGGTGTAGGTCTCCACGCAGGCGGAGTTCTCGCCGCGCTGCTCGGAGACGTGGGCGTGGGCCGGGACCGCGTGGTGCGCCGAGAACCTGCCGATCACCGGCATCTGCTCGGCGGGGACGGCGCGCACCGAGTGGACGGCCACGCCGATCTCCACGTCCTTCTCACCGCGGTAGGCGGCGAGCAGGGCCTCGGCCCGTATCGCCCACCGCTCGGCGTCACCGTCGCCGAACCGCTGCTGGACGCCGGTCAGCGGGGTGCCGATGCCACCGGTCAGATAGCAGGTGTCCAGCAGCGCGATGCGCAGGCCCGCCTCCCGCGCCGCCCGCACGAGGGCGTGCCCCATGACGTTGGGATCGTCGTACGGCCTGCCGCCGGGCCCGTGGTGCAGGTAGTGGAACTCCCCGACGCAGGTGATCCCGGCCAGTGCCATCTCGGCGTACACCGCCCTGGCCAGGGCGAGGTAGGAGTCGGGGTCGAGCGTCGCGGCCAGGGTGTACATCTGCTCGCGCCAGGTCCAGAAGCTGCCCTTCTCCCGCTGGGTCACCCCGCGCAGGGCGCGGTGGAAGGCGTGGGAGTGGGCGTTGGCCAGGCCGGGGAGGGTCAGCCCGGCGAGGCGGACGGCTCCGGCGGGCGGCTCGGCCACGCCGGGGACGACATCGGAGATCATCGAGTCGGTGACGGTGACGAGCACGCCCTTCACTGCCTCTCCGGGGGGCAGCCAGGCCAGCTCGCACCAGTAGTTCAGCTCCGGCACAGGTCCTCCAGCGCGTCGGCGAGGGCGGCGACCCCCGCGTGGCAGTCGGACGTCTCGGCGTGTTCGTCCGGGGAGTGTGAGATTCCCGTTGGGTTGCGCACGAACACCATGGCGCTGGGAACGCCCGCGGCGGCGAGGATCCCGGCGTCGTGCCCGGCGCCGGTCGGCAGCGCCGGGGCGCCGCCGAGGACCGCGGCGAGGCGGTCGCGCAGATCCGCGTCGAAGTCGACGACGGGGGTCCAGGACTCGGCGCTCACCTCGGCGCCGGAGGAGTCGGCCAGTTCGGCGACCAGCGCCCGGACGGCGTCCTCCCGGCCGCCGCGGGCGTCGAGCCAGGCGCTGACCAGGCCGGGGACGGCGTTGGCGTTGTTGGGCGAGACGCGCACCTTGCCGAAGGTGGCGAGCACCCCGGCGCGTTCGGCGGCCTCGCGGGCGCGCAGGACGGTGCGGGCGAAGGGCAGCATGGGGTCGTCGCGGTCGTCCAGGCGGGTGGTGCCGGCGTGGTTGGCCTGTCCGCGGAAGTCGAAGCGCCAGCGGCCGTGCGGCCAGATGGCCGAGGCCACGCCGACCGGGGCTCCGGCGTCGACCAGGCCGCGGCCCTGCTCGACGTGCAGCTCCAGGAAGACCCCGATGTGCCGGAGCGTCTCGTCGTCCCGGCCGAGGGCGCCGGGGTCGCGTCCGGCCCGGCGCAGCACCTCGGCGAGCGAGTCGCCCTCGTCGTCGGTCAGGCCGCGGGCGCGGTCCGGGTCGAGGACGCCGGTGAGCAGCCGGGACCCCACGCAGGGGACGCCGAACCTGGCGCCCTCCTCGTCGGTGAAGCAGGCGACGCCCAGCGGACGGGCGGGCTCGGCGCCCCTGGCGCGCAACGCGTCGAGGGCGGCGAAGGCGGAGACGACGCCGAGGGGGCCGTCGAAGGCACCGCCCTGCCGTACCGAGTCCAGGTGGCTGCCGGTGACGACGCCGGGACGGCCGGACGGGTCGCCCCACCAGGCCCAGAGGTTGCCGTTGCGGTCCTCCCGCAGGTCGAGGCCGCGCCGTTCCGCCTCCTGGCGGAACCACTCGCGCAGTTCCCGGTCGGCGGGCGACCACGCGTCGCGGAGGTATCCGCCGGTCCGGCCGTCACGTCCGAGGTGCTCGATGGCACCCCACATCTCGTCGAACACCACTCCATTATGTGAATGAAGTCATTCATTTGCGAGCCCTCCGCCCTCGGCCTTCAGCCTTTCGCCTTCGGCGGGCGGCCCGCGGGACGTCAGGCGACGGGACGGACCGCCGGGCTGAGGGTGATGTCGGTGAGGTGCGCGTCCGGCGAGGCGGTCACCGCCGCCAGCACCGCCCGGGCCACCGACTCCGGCGTCAGGTATCGCTCCGGCTCGTAGGCCCCGTTCTCCTGGGCCCGCACCCCGCGCTGCATGTCGGTGTCGATCCGCCCGGGATAGACGGTGGTCACCCGCAGGGCGGGCTCCTCCTGCCGGAGCACGTCGGCGAAGGCGCGCAGCGCGAACTTGCTGGCGGCGTAGGACCCCCAGGCGGGTTTGGCGTGCAGCCCGGACCCCGAGTTGACCGCCACCACCTGGCCGCGGGCGGCGCGCAGCGCGGGCAGCAGCAGCCGGGTCAGCTCGGCCACCGCGACGACGTTGACCTCCATCGTGCGGCGCCACACCTCGGCGGGCGTCTCCTCGATCCGCCCCAGGGTCACCACGCCCGCGCTGTGCACCAGCACGTCGAGCCGGTCGATCCCGGCGACGTCGGCCTCGGTGACGGCGGTGAGCTCCACCGGCCAGGGCCGTGCGCCGGGCAGCTCGGCGCACAGCTTGCCGAGCGCCTCGGCGTCGCGGCCGCCGAGCAGTAGATCGTGGGTGGGGGCGAGGGCGCGGGCGACGGCGGCCCCGACTCCCCGGGAGGCTCCTGTGACCAGTGCGGTCGGTCGTGCGGACATGCGGGCCACGTTACTCCGGGCCCGCCGGCCCGCCGTCACCCCCTCCCGGCCCTGAGCAGCCCGGTTTCGCGGCGCCGCCCGGTTTCACGACGCCGCCCGGGTCGGCGCCCGTCCCGCCCGTACCGGTGCGGCTACCGGTACGGGCGGAAGGTCGCGGGGCCGGGCCGTTCCAGGGTCAGGGCGTACCCGCCGTGCGGGTAGCGGTGGTCGTCCGGACGGACCCGGACCTCCCCGGCGGCGGCCTCCAGGATCACGCACCGGTACCACTCGCCGTCCCGCAGGAACTCCCAGTGCCCCATGAGCATCTCCAGCCCGGACCGCCGCACCTCCCCGGCCGCCCGGTCCTCGGGTCCGGGTTCGCCGAGCGGGTAACCGAACACGGTCAGCGGCTCCCAGCCGTCGCCGGCCTGCCGCAGGTAGCCCAGCAGGGCGCCGTCGTCGTCGCGTCTGATCTCTCTCACGGTTGACACCTTATACAAACTTGAATACAAATTTGAGTATGTCCTCCACCCGCGTTCTCCTGCTCGGCGTGCTGCTCGACGGCCCGCTCCACGGCTACGAGGTACGGCGCCGCCTCGAAATCATGGGCACCCACCACTGGGCCAACGTGGCCTACGGCTCGATCTACCACGGCCTGGCCAAGATGGCCGACGAGGGCCTGCTGGAGCGGGTGGAGGAGGGCAGGGGCGGCAAGACCGTCTACGCGATCACCGAGGACGGCCGGTCGGAGTTCAACCGCCTGCTGCTGTCGAACTGGTGGGAGATCAAGCCGATCGTCGACCCGTTCCAGGTGGCGCTCACCTTCATGGACCGGCTGTCGCCGGCCGAGCTGACCTCGGCGCTGGAGGCCAGGGCCGCCCAGCTCCGGTTCTCCGTCGAGATGGTCCGGCGGGCGATGGGCGGCAAGCAGGCCTACGGCGCCCCCCCGCACATCGACGAGTGCCTGCGGCTGAACGTCCTCCAGCTCCAGGCCCAGCTCACCTGGGTGGAGGAGGCCGTCGAGAAGGTCCGGAACGGCGAGCTGCCGTGAAAACCGGTTGAGGCTCCTCCCACTGGAGGGTTCACTCTCTTCTTCGGACGCGCCGTGAAACATCCGGGTGCGTCTTCCGGATACGCCTTCCGAACCTTCCGGGCACATCCCCCGGAACGGTGTGTCCGGGCGCCCCCTGAACGCCCTTGCCGGGAAAACCCCGGGACTCCGCACGACCCCCATCCCCCGAACGGAGAATCATGATCATTGAGGCGCAGGGACTGCGCAAGACCTTCACCGCCCGGCGCGGGCGCGGTAAGACCGAGGAGGTCGAGGCCGTCCGGGGCATCGACCTGAGCGTCGGCGAAGGTGAGATCTTCGCCGCGCTCGGCCCCAACGGCGCGGGCAAGACCACCACCGTCCGGATGCTCGCCACCTTCACCGTCCCCACCGCCGGGACCGCTCGGGTCGCCGGGTACGACGTGGTCACCGACGCCGCCAAGGTCCGCGAGCGGATCGGCTACGTCAGCCAGGCCGGCGGCGTGGACGACAACGCCCCCGGCCTGGAGAGCCTGGTGCTGGCCGCCCGCCTCGCGGGGGCCTCCCGCAGGGACGCGCTGGCCCGCGCCGGCGAGCTGCTGGAGACCTTCAGCCTGACCGAGGTCGCGAACCGCCCGGCGCGGACGCTCTCCGGCGGGCAGAAGCGCCGCTTCGCCCTGGCCATCGGCCTGGTGAACCGGCCGCCGCTGGTCTTCCTGGACGAGCCCACCACCGGCCTGGACCCGCAGAACCGCGCCAACCTCTGGGAGGAGATCCGCGCCCTGCGCGACGCGGGCACCAGCGTGCTGCTGACCACCCACTACCTCGACGAGGCCGACGCCCTGTGCGACCGGCTGGTCATCATCGACCACGGCCTGATCGTCGCCGAGGGCACCCCCGGCGGGCTGAAGAAGGAGATCGCGGGCGACGTCGTCACGCTGCGGACCGATGACCCGGCCGCGGCCCGGGAACTGCTGGCCGCGCAGCCGTACATCGCCGAGACGCGCCTGGAGGGGGAGGTCCTGCGCGCCTACCTCGACGACGGCGAGCACAGCCTGCCCGCCCTGCTGCGCGCCCTGGAGTCCGGGGGCGTGTCGATCGGCTCCATCTCCCTCGACCGGGCCACGCTCGACGACGTCTTCCTCAAGCACACCGGCCGCTCCCTGCGCGACGCCGCCTGACGCCCGCCGCCCCCGACCGAAGAAGGAACCCCCCGATGCTCCGGCACACCATGCTCTTTCTGGGCTACGAACTCGGCAACCTCCGCCGCAACCCCGCCTGGCCGCTGCTCGGCATCATGCAGCCCGTCCTCTACCTCCTGCTGTTCGCCCCGCTGCTGACCAAACTGACCCCGGGCGGGACGCTCTCCGAGGCGCTGGTCGTGTTCACCCCCGCCGCGCTGGTGATGATCGCCCTGTTCGGCTCGATGTTCACCGGGTTCGGCATGATCAACGAGACCCGGAACGGGGTGCTGGAACGGCTGGCGGTCAGCCAGGCGTGGCGGCCCTCGATCGTCCTCGGCCGGGTCGCCAAGGACATGATCATGCTGGTCCTGCAGTCGCTCCTGATCCTCGGCGTGGCCTCACTGATGGGCCTGCGGATCTCCCTGGCCGCGATGGGCCTCATGCTGCTGCTCATGGCCGTCACCGGCCTGTTCGCCGCGAACCTGTCGTACGGCCTGGCGCTGTCGATCCGCGACGAGAACGGCATGTCGCAGATCGTGCAGTTCTTCCTGCTGCCGCTGATGCTGCTGTCGGGCCTGATGCTGCCGATCTCCCTCGGCCCCGACTGGATGCAGGCGGTCGCGAAGTTCAACCCGCTGTACTACGCGGTCGAGGCGGGCCGGGCGCTGTTCGCCGGGGACTTCTCAAGCGGCACGATCCCGACGGCCTTCGCGCTGTTCCTGGTCCTGGGCGTGCTCACCCTGACCTGGTCGGTCCGCTCACTGCGGAAGCTGGCCGGCTGACCCGCGCCGCCCGCTCCCCGGCCTCGCCCGCCCCCTTCTCCGCCGGGCGGCGGGGGGGCGGGCCGGCGCCGTCACTCGACGAAGACCCCGCCCTGGTCGGTCATCCGCTCGTACTCCTCCAGGCGGGCCTGGGTGCGCAGCGGCGCCGCGTCGGCCATGGCCTCCACCAGCACCATGGCCAGGGCGAGCGGCGCCGCGTGCGAGTCGAACACCAGCCGCTCGCCGACCGGCGCGTCCAGCAGGACGTCGGCCTCGAACGGCACGTCGCGCCGGTCGGTGATCACCGCGGTCCGCAGGCCCAGCTCGCGGGCCCGCCCCAGGGCGGCGACCGCCTCGGCGGGGTAGCGGGGCAGGACCACCGCGACCAGCCAGCCCGCCCCGGCGCGGCGCGCGGCGTGCAGGCCGTCGGCCAGCTCGGAGCCGCCGTGGACCATCAGGCGGACGTCGGGGTGGATGCGGCGGGCGAAGTAGGCGAACGTGGTGGCCAGCCCGCTGGAGACGCGCAGTCCCAGCACAGGCAGCGGCTCGCACGCGGCGAGCGCGGCACCCAGTTCGGCGACGGGCGACGGGTCGGCCAGGCCCTCGCGCACGCTGCGCAGGTTGCCGATCTCGACGTCGATGGCGGTCTGCAGGTCGTTGGCGCGCGGCGGGACCTGGTCGCCCACCACGAGGGGCCGCAGCGCCTGCCGCAGCTCGGGGTAGCCGGCGAAGCCGAGCCCGACGGCGAACCTGGTCACCGACGGCTGACTCACCCCGACCCGGTCGGCCAGCTCCACGCTGGACAGGAAGATCGCCTCATCCAGGTGGTCGCCGAGGTAGCGGGCGATCCGCCGCTGCACGGGCGACAGCCGCCGGCCCTCAAGAAGTCGATCGAGTCCGTCCCCCACGTCCCCTCCAACCGCCGGGCCGCGCGCGGGAATTCCCGCATCCACCGCGCGTCCGCCGCGCGTCCGGCGCGTGTCCGCCCGAGCCGGGCCCGTCCGCGCTTCGTCCGGTGGCGGGCCCGGCCGGTACGGTCCGGCGCGGGCCCGCGGGCCGGTCAGGACTCGCGCATCGGGACGCGGACGCCGCGCTCCTCCGCCACCGCGGCCGCCTCGTCGTAGCCGGCGTCGACGTGCCGCATCACGCCGGTCCCCGGGTCGTTGGTCAGGACCCGGTTCAGCTTCTCCGCGCCGAGCCGGGTGCCGTCGGCGACGGTGACCTGACCGGCGTGGATCGACCGGCCGATGCCGACGCCGCCGCCGTGGTGGATGGAGACCCACGCGGCGCCGGAGGCGACGTTGAGCATGGCGTTCAGCAGCGGCCAGTCGGCGATCGCGTCGGAGCCGTCGGCCATGCCCTCGGTCTCCCGGTACGGCGACGCCACCGACCCGCAGTCGAGGTGGTCGCGGCCGATCACCAGCGGGGCCTCGATCTCGCCCGAGGCGACCATGTCGTTGAACCGCTCCCCGGCCAGGTGGCGCTCGCCGTACCCGAGCCAGCAGATCCGGGCGGGCAGCCCCTGGAAGTGGACCTTCTCCTCGGCCATCCTGATCCAGCGGGCCAGCGGCTCGTTGTCGGGGAACAGGTCCAGGATCGCCCGGTCGGTCCGGGCGATGTCGGCGGGGTCGCCCGACAGCGCGGCCCAGCGGAACGGGCCCTTGCCCTCGCAGAACAGCGGCCGGATGTAGGCGGGCACGAAGCCGGGGAAGTCGAAGGCCCGCTCGAAGCCGCCCAGCTTCGCCTCACCCCGGATGGAGTTGCCGTAGTCGAAGACCTCGGCGCCGGCGTCCTGGAAGCCGACCATGGCCTCGACGTGCCGGGCCATGGACTCGCGGGCCCTGCGGGTGAAGCCCGCCGGGTCCTTGTCCCGCTCGGCGGTCATGTCCTCGAAGGCCATGCCGGACGGCAGGTACATCAGCGGGTCGTGCGCCGACGTCTGGTCGGTGACGATGTCGATCTCGGCGCCGCGGCGCAGCAGCTCGGGGAAGGCGTCGGCGGCGTTGGCCTCGACGCCGATGCTGAGCGGCTCGCGCCGGTCGCGGGCGGCGTAGGCCAGGCGCAGCGCCTCGTCGAGGTCGGCGGCGCGGACGTCCAGGTAGCGGTGCTCGATGCGGCGGTCGATGGACCGGGGGTCGCAGTCGACGCAGATCACCACGCCGCCGTTCATGGTCACGGCCAGCGGCTGGGCGCCGCCCATGCCGCCGAGTCCGGCGGTCAGCGTGATCGTCCCGGTGAGCGAGCCGCCGAACCGCTTGGCGGCGACGGCGGCGAAGGTCTCGTAGGTGCCCTGCAGGATGCCCTGGGTGCCGATGTAGATCCAGGAGCCGGCCGTCATCTGCCCGTACATGGTCAGGCCCGCGGCCTCCAGGCGGCGGAACTCCTCCCAGTTCGCCCAGTCGGGCACCAGGTTGGAGTTGGCGATGAGGACCCGCGGCGCCCACTCGTGGGTGCGGAACACCCCGACCGGACGGCCGGACTGCACGAGCAGCGTCTCGTCGCCCTCCAGCGTGGTCAGGGTACGGACGATCGCGTCGAAGGAACGCCAGTCGCGCGCGGCCCGGCCCGAACCGCCGTAGACGACGAGCTGCTCGGGATGCTCGGCCACCTCCGGGTCCAGGTTGTTCTGGATCATACGGAGTGCCGCCTCCTGCGGCCATCCCCTGGCGGTGAGCGTGGTGCCGCGCGGGGCGCGCACGGTCCGGCTGCCGGTCATGACCGAGCCTCCTCATCATCATGAATGAATGCATTCATATTTGTCACCCGGAGGCCACGGGTCAACCCGGGCCGGAAGGTCCGGCAGGAGGCCCGACGCGGAAGGCCCCGGCGCGAGAGGGCCGGCGCGGGAGGCCCGACGCGGGAGGCCCGACGCGGGAGGGCGCCCCGGCCGCCGCCGGGACGCCCTCCGTTTCCGGCCGTCCTCCGCCCCCGCCATGACCCTCGTCCCGCACGGACTGGGCGAAGGGGGATGAGCCGGGAGCGCCCACTGGACGCTCCGATGCGAAGAAGAGGCTCCGCACAGGCCAGGTGCCCGGTTTCCGGAGCGGCGAATCAGCGGGAGGCGGGGTCTTCCGAAGTATCTCGCCACCCGCTACACAGATTTTTCGCAATCCCCTCCGAAGGCTTGAGGCGGTCACCTGGGGGGATGGTGACGGTCAGGAGGATCTGCCGAATGCCGGAAGCGCCAGGAGGGGATCGGCATGACGGACGCGGACGACGCGAACCTGCCCGGCGGTTCGGATCTGACGGGGGTGTCGGGCGACGCGGCGGACATCGGCCCGTCCGTCGACGCGGACCTGACCACGGAGCAGGCGGCGGTCTTCCGGGCCGTCTCGGAGCTGGAGAGCTCCGTCGGGCCGGGGCACGTGGCGGAGATCGCGCGGGCGGCGGGGCTGGACCCCGGGCGCGTCGAGGAGGTGCTGGAGGAGCTGATCGGCGGGCCCGGCCTGGTCGTCGCCGCCACCGACCCCTGGCACCCCGAGCTCGGGCCCCGCTACCAGGTGCAGAGCCCGGACTAGTCGCGCCACCGGACACGGCGCCCGGACCGGCCGCCCGCCCACGGGAAGCCCCCTTGCGCGAGAGCCCGTCCGCGGAGGGAACGGCCGCGCCGGGCACCGGCGCCCCACGGCCCGGAGGGGGAGCACGAGCCGCGGAGCGCCGGCGCCCGGCGCGGCCGGGCGGAGGGTACGGACGTCAGCCGCGACGGGCGGCGCCGTACTCCCTGCGCATCTCGGCCACGGTGTCCAGGATCTCGTCCTGGGTCTTGAGGAGCCTGGCCTCGGCCTCCTCGGTCCGCCCCTCGGCGGCGAGCCGCCGGTCGCCGATCCGGCCGCCCAGCTTCCGCTTGGCCCTTGCCTTCATCTCACGCAGATTGAGCTTCTCGACGAGACCCACGATCCACACTCCTTCGGCAGGCAGGCCGTTCAGCTTCCCGGCGAGCGGCCGGATATGCCTCGCGCGGGGCCGGATGTGCCCGCGCGGGAAGGACACGGTCAGCCGACCTCGGGGAGGTCGTCGTGTTCGGCGCCGTACTCGGCGTCGCCCTCCTCCGGGCGGCGGAGCTTGATGTCCTCCACCCAGGCGGAGCAGTACCGGCGGATCCCGGCGATCTCCTCCGCCGTCAGGCCGTAGGCCTCGAAGTCCTCGTCGGCGATCAGCTCGACGAACTCCAGGCGCATCACCAGCTCGGCGGGCGAGAACTCCTCGTTGTGCAGGCGGGCGAGGTGCTCCAGCTCGCGGAAGCCGTACAGGTGGGAGACCGAGACGACGTCGATGACGTCGCGGGCGAGGCTGCGCTCGTGCAGGGCGCGCATCTTCAGCCCGACCGCGTCGTCCAGGGAGACCACGGACACGTCGCCGACGACCACGGGCCCGCGCTGCAGCGCCTCCCTGAGCAGGTCGAACTCGCAGCTCTGCTCGGTCACCGGATCGCTCGCCACCAGCCGCGCCATCCGGGGCCCGGACTCCACCACGGTGGCGTCCAGCCCGGCGTCCCGGAACGCCTCGGCGACGGCGTCGGCCACGTCGGGCAGCGGCGTCTCGGCGGCGGTGGCGAAGTCGAGGTCGTTGCTCGGGCGTTCGGTGAGGCCGTGGGCGTTCATGGCGTAGCCGCCGGCCAGCACGAGGCCGAACCGGTCGCAGACCGGCAGGACGGCCCGGAGCATCCGCTCCTGCAACGGGGGCAGTCGTATCGCGTCCACCCGGCTCGCTCCCCTCCGCTCGCGCTCATCCCAACGCGGAGATCTTGCCCTCCCAGGCCCTGCGGTAACTCGGCCCGAGCCCGCGGCGCAGCAGGGGCCAGTCGGCGAGGAGGATCCCGGCGTTGAGGTACGTCTCGGCGTCCTCGCGCCCGCCGCCGGTGATGATCGTCCGGTACAGGCTCATCCGCAGCAGCCGGTTGCCCAGGTCGAACTCGGTCAGGCCCGACCAGGCCAGGTGGACGGGCAGGCTGACCACCCCGGTGGCGGGGCCGCGCAGGTCGGCGAGGGAGTCGGGCACCCGGTGCGCCACGCCCTCCCAGCGGGACGGAAGCTCGCTCACGGCCGGCTCACTCCCGGCCCGCGGTGTGCTCGCGGCGGTCCCGGCTCACGGCGTGCTCGTGGCGGCCCCGGCTCGCGGCGTGCTCCTGGCGGTCCTGGAGCCTGGCCAGGCGGCGGGTGGAGGGCAGGTCGTGCCGGCCGGAGACGAACTCCTGGAAGGCGATCTTCGCGCGGATGACCGGGTGCCGCCAGCGCTTCTCCCGGTGCACCGCCCTGGCCATCTTCCGGGGCCGGGGCCGCCGGGAGCCGGGCGCCATGAACCAGTGCGCCCACGGCGAGCCCGGACGGGCCAGCCGCACCGCCCCCACGATCAGCAGCGGCGGCAGGAACAGGCCGGCCAGACCGGTCCAGATCTTCCCCTTGAGGAGGGTGACCACGGCCAGCACGAGGTTCGCCACGATCGCGCCGGCGGTGAGCCACGCCCCGCGCGGCGTGCCGTCGGAGTCCTCCCAGCCCAGCGGGCGCAGGCCGGTGAGGAGCAGACCGGTTATCGCGATCGCGGTGAACACCGCGTCCACCGACGCCC
The DNA here is from genome assembly GCF_050942225.1 of Streptosporangium sandarakinum. Lineage (NCBI taxonomy): Bacteria > Bacillati > Actinomycetota > Actinomycetes > Streptosporangiales > Streptosporangiaceae > Streptosporangium > Streptosporangium sandarakinum. The sequence continues at coordinate 1,713,565 of NZ_CP192034.1, read as the reverse complement.
GCCCCTCCTCCTCCCAGTAGACGTCGCGGAGGTGCAGGATCAGCGCGAACTCGTCCAGGATCAGGGCGGCCCCCACGCCGAAGACGGCGGCGGTCACGGCGTACCAGCCCTGGGAGATGCCCGAGACGACCAGCCCCGCCACCCCGCCCAGCAGGGTCAGCACCACGCCGAACACCACGTGGTGGATGTGCATGTCGCCGACGCTGACGTCGCCGAACCAGCCGATCTTCGCCCGGATCAGCCGGACGTTGATCCTGGTCAGCACGAACGCCACGATCAGCGCGACGAAGAAGCAGAACAGCGGCAGCCGTCCCGTGTCCAGGATCCTCTCGCGGAAGAAGTCGTCCATCGATTCATCAGACTATGCAAGGAATCTCCACGGTACGGCTGCCCCGCCGTACGGCCGGACGAAGGCGCACGTTTCCCCCGGCAAGGGATTTCGCTCGGCGGGCACGGCCGGTTAGGCTGGCCACGGCACCGATGAACCCGTGCGGGAGAGCGTCCTGACATCCAGACCAGGACCCCTGAAGGAGCAAGCCCTCCCCGCGAACCTCTCAAGGCAAAGGACCGTGCGGGTAGGTGATCTCTGGAAAGCAGGCCACGTGGCCTCGCCGAAGGTGAAAGTCCGGCAAAAACCGGGCGAAGCTCTCAGGCATCAATGACAGAGGGGGAGGATGCTCTCATCCGTCCCCTGCCTGAGGTGCGAACATGTCCCGACCCACGCCGCTGCGCGGCGTCCACGAGGCTCTCGGCGCCACCCTGACCGACTTCGCGGGCTGGCTGATGCCGCTGCGCTACGGCAGCGAGTCCGCCGAGCACAACGCGGTCCGCCAGGCGGCGGGCCTGTTCGACCTCTCCCACATGGGCGAGATCTTCGTGACCGGCCCGCAGGCCGGTGAGGCCCTCGACTACGCGCTGGTCGGCCACCTGTCGGCGCTGGAGCCGGGCCGCGCCCGCTACACCATGATCGTCGACCCGGACGGCGGCGTGCTGGACGACCTGATCGTCTACCGCCTGACCGCCGACGAGTTCATGGTCGTCGCCAACGCGTCCAACTACCCCCGGGTCGCCGCCGAGCTGACCGGCCGGGCCAAGGACTTCGACGCCGCGGTGGACGACCGCTCCGAGCAGTACGCGCTGGTCGCGGTGCAGGGCCCGAACTCGCGCGCCATCCTCGGCGGGCTCACCGACGCCGACCTCGACGGCCTGAAGTACTACGCCGGCCTGCCCGCGACCGTCGCCGGGATCCAGGTCCTCATCGCCCGCACCGGCTACACCGGTGAGGACGGCTTCGAGCTGTTCGCCGCCGCCGGTGACGCCGAGCCGCTGTGGGCGGCGCTGACCGAGGCGGGCGGTCCGCACGGTCTGGTCCCGGCGGGTCTGTCCGCCCGCGACACGCTCCGCCTGGAGGCGGGCATGCCGCTGTACGGCAACGAGCTGACCGCCGGGCTGACCCCGTTCGACGCCGGGCTCGGCCGTGTGGTGAGGTTTGACAAACCGGGCGACTTCGTCGGCCGGGCCGCCCTGGAGCCTCTCAGGGACGTCCCGCCCGCGCGCCGCCTGGTCGGACTGATCGCGACCGGCCGCAGGGTGCCCCGCCACGGCTACCCGGTGGTCGTCGCCGACGACGGCACCGTCGTCGGCGAGGTGACCAGCGGAGCCCCGTCCCAGACCCTCGGCCGGCCCATCGCCATGGCCTACGTGGACAGTGACCGCTCCGAGGGTCTGGCCGTGAGCATCCGGGGTACCCATGAAGCGGTCGAGGTCGTCGACCTGCCTTTCTACAGGAGGAAAAAGTGAGCAGCATTCCCGGTGACCTGCAGTACACCAAGGAGCACGAGTGGGTCGCGGGCATCGACGACGGCCTGACCCTCACCGTGGGCGTCACGGCCTACGCCGCCGAGGCCCTCGGTGACGTGGTCTACGTGCAGGTCCCTGAGGTCGGCTCCACCGTCGCCGCGGGCGACGCGGTCGGCGAGGTCGAGTCGACCAAGTCGGTGAGCGACATCTTCGCCCCGGTGGGCGGCGAGATCACCGAGATCAACGAGTCGGTCGTGGACGACCCGTCGCTGGTCAACAGCGACCCCTACGGCGAAGGCTGGCTCTTCCGCATCCGCATGGAGGGCGAGCCCGAGGACCTCCTGTCCGCCGAGGAGTACGGCGTGCTCACCTCCGGTGAGTCCTGACCTCCTCTCACCAGAGCCGTGACCACGCGGGCCGCGGGGCGCGCGTGGTCACGGCGACGCAAGCAAGGACCAGATCAATGGCGATCAGCGTCTTCGATCTCTTCAAGATCGGTATCGGCCCGTCCAGTTCGCACACCGGCGGCCCGATGGCCGCGGCGCACAGGTTCGCCCGCGGCCTCGCCCAGGACGGACTGCTGGAGAAGACCGCGCGGGTCGAGGCGATCCTGTACGGCTCGCTCGGGCTGACCGGCAAGGGCCACGGCAGCGACAAGGCCGTCCTGCTCGGCCTGTCGGGCGAGAAGCCCGAGCTGGTGGACGTCGACACCGTCGACGAGCGGCTGGCCGCCATGCGCGAGAGCGGGACCGTCCGGCTGTACGGCTCGCACGAGATCCCCTTCGTGGTCGGTGAGGACCTCGTCTTCGAGCGGAAGATCTCGCTGCCGCACCACCCCAACGGCATGCGCTTCACCGCCTTCTCCGAGGCGGGCGACACTCTCCGCGAGAAGGTCTACTACTCGGTGGGCGGCGGGTTCGTGGTGGACGAGAACGCCACCGGCGCCGACCGGATCAAGCCGGACGACACCGCGGTGCCGTACCCCTTCACGACCGGCGCCGAGCTGCTGGCGCACTGCGCCGAGACCGGCCTGTCGATCTCCGGGCTGATGATGGAGAACGAGAAGGCGTTCGGCCGCTCCGCGCAGGAGATCCGCGACGGCCTGCTGAACCTGTGGCGGGTCATGGGCGAGTGCGTGCGGCGCGGCATCGACAAGGAGGGCGTGCTGCCCGGCGGGCTGAAGGTCCGCCGCCGGGCCCACCAGCTCCACCGGCGGCTCAGCGGCGAGTCGCCCGAGCGGGACCCGCTGCAGGCGATGGACTGGGTCTCGCTGTACGCGCTGGCGGTGAACGAGGAGAACGCGGCCGGCGGCCGGATCGTCACCGCCCCGACGAACGGCGCCGCGGGCATCATCCCGGCCGTGCTCACCTACTACCACCGGTTCACGCCGACGCCCGGCGAGGACGGCGTGGTGCGCTTCCTGCTCACCGCCGGGGCGATCGGCGTGCTGTTCAAGGAGAACGCCTCCATCTCCGGCGCCGAGGTCGGCTGCCAGGGCGAGGTCGGCTCGGCCTGCTCGATGGCCGCGGCCGGGCTCACCGAGGCACTGGGCGGCACCCCGGAGCAGGTGGAGAACGCCGCCGAGATCGGCATCGAGCACAACCTCGGCCTGACCTGCGATCCGATCGGCGGGCTGGTGCAGATCCCGTGCATCGAGCGCAACGCGGTGGCCTCGATCAAGGCGATCACCGCCGCCCGGATCGCGCTGCGCGGCGACGGCCGGCACTTCGTCTCGCTGGACAAGGCGATCAAGACGATGCGCGACACCGGCCGGGACATGCTCGACAAGTACAAGGAGACCAGCCGCGGCGGGCTCGCGGTGAACGTCATCGAGTGCTGACCCGCCACCGGGCCCGGCAGGGGTCTCCCCCGCCGGGCCCGGTCCGGTCGCCGGGACGGCACGGCGGACGGGCCTTCCCGCCGGATTCGATCCGGTGGCCGGGGCGGCACGGCGGACGGGTCTCCCCCCGCCGGTTTCGGCCTGAGTTCCCCGCTCTCCGGACCGGGTTTCCCGCCCTCCGGACCGGCCGCCGCGCGGGGACGTCTCCGGCGCGAGACCACCGAATCGGCATAAAAGCCACCTTCTCGCACCTGATCTTCGCCGCGCGGCCTATGCTGGTTGGCTCGTCGCGGAGGTCCCGGCCGCAGGGGCCTCCCGCCCCAGACGAACCCGGGAGGTCGGAAGGTGTCAGCGGGAGTACGTCCGGACCGCCGTTCCCCGCGCATCCTCCGCTTCCTCGGCGCCCACCGGATATTCCTGGCCGCGCTGCTGGCCGGGGGCGCGCTGCGGGCCCTGGCCGTGCTCGGCTACCGCCCGGCCCTGTGGTTCTGGGCCGACTCCTTCGTCTACCTCAACGGCGGCCTCGACCCGCGGCCCATGGAGTCGCGGCCCGCGGGATACTCGCTGTTCCTGTGGCTGCTGCACCCGCTGTCCAGCGTGCCGGCCGTCGTCGTGGTCCAGCACCTGCTGGGCCTGGCCACGGCGGCCTGCGTCTACCTCGTGCTGCGCCGGCAGGGCGGCCTGCCCGGCTGGGGCGCCACGCTCGCCGCCCTGCCGGTCCTGCTGGACGTCCACCAGGTCCAGCTCGAACACCTCGTCATGGCCGACTCCCTGATGGAGTTCCTCGCGGTGCTGGCCGTCACGCTGCTGATGCGGCGGGAGCGGCCGGGCGTCCGGGCCGGTCTGCTCGCCGGGCTGCTGCTGGCCGCGGCGACCGCCACCCGGACGATCGGCCTGCCGCTGACCGCCGTCGTCCTCGTCTGCCTGGTGATCCGCCGGGCCGGCTGGCGGGCGGTCACCGCCACCGCCGTGGCCGCCGCGCTGGGCCTCGGCGCCTACGCCGCCTGGTTCCGCTCCGAGTACGGCACCTACGGGATGACCCGGGGCAACGCCTTCCTGTACGCGCGCACGCTCACCTTCGCCGACTGCGCGAAGATCAGGCCGGCCGGCCCGGAGGCCGCCCTGTGCCCCGACGAGCCGGTCAGCGAGCGCAAGGCCCCGCCGGTCTACATCTGGGACGGTTCCTCCCCGCTGAACAAGGTCAAGGGGAGCTGGGCCGAGCGCGACCGGCTCGCCGGCGACTTCGCCGCCCAGGCCATCAGGGCACAGCCCCTCGACTTCCTGCGCACCGGCCTGACCGACGTGGTCCACATCTTCGACTGGAACCGCCGCGTCTACCCCACCCCCGGCCCGCAGAGCGCCTACGTCTTCCCGGAGACGGCCAGGCCCTTCCCCAAGGGGACCGCCTCCCAGGGCCGGACGGCCGAGGAGATCACCGTCGCCTACCAGGGCGCCTCCGGCCGGCCCGTGCTGGCCGAGCCGTACGCCGGGCTGCTCCGCGACTACCAGCTGTACGGCTACCTGCGCGGCCCGTTCATCGCCGTGATCATACTGATCGGCCTGGCCGGCGTCCTGGCGCGCATCCGGCGGCTCGGCGGCGCCGTGCTGCTGCCGTGGGCGGCCGGCGCGACGCTGCTGGCGCTGCCGCCGTTCATCGCGGCCTTCGACCACCGGTACGTGGTGCCCGCGCTGCCGTTCGCCTGCCTGGCGGCCGGGCTGGCCTTCTCCCGGGCCTCCCGGGAGGCCCGGGACGCGTCCGGCCCGGCGGTCCCGACGGCCGGGTTGAGCGACCTGCTCGTGCATCCGCTCCCGCCCGCGGCGGCGGGGTCGCCCATGACGGCCGGCGCGTTCCCCGGTGCCTTCCCCGGCGCCTTCCCCGGTGCCTTCCCGGATGCGGGTGACCGGGACCCGTGGACGGACCGGCCGGCGGCGCCCGCCGCCCCGGCCGGGTCCCGGGCCGGAGGGTCAGCGCCGTCCGACGTGCAGCCGGACGACCGCCCCGAGATCGTCGTCGCCGACCGTCCGGCGCACCTTGCCGACCGCGTCGCGGTTCAGCCGCGCGACGAGCTTCGCGAGATCCGACGACGGCCCGCAGGTCACCGAGATCCGCAGCCGGTCGCATTTGACCCACCGGACGCGGATCCGGCTGAGCCCTTCGATTTCTTTAAGCGCAACCCCCAGCATGGCGGTCGCGCTGCCGCTCCGGCTCCCCCATCGTCCCAGCCCCACGGCCCGGATCAGCCAGCGGATCGACAGCAGCGCCAGCGCCGTCAGTAGCAGTGCGGCCGCCCACCCCGCCCACGGGTGCTCGGCCGCGTGGGCGGGCAGCCCGCGGGGCAGCAGGCGCTCCCCACGCGGCCAGGGGAGCCTGCCCTCCCCGCGCAGGAAGCCGTAGAGGCCGGCCACGGCCAGCGCCAGCCCGACGACGGCGAGCCCGACGCGGTTTCCCCGGTACGGCCTCATCCGCGACCCCCGTCCATCCGTCTCCCCCGTCCGCCGGCCATCTAGAGCCTCCGCCTGCGGAGCCGTACCACGATCTCCCCCTCGGAGATCGCGCCCAGGCCCGCCAGCCGGTCGCCCACCACCGTGCCGACCTGGCGGAGCAGGGGGCCGGTCCGCTCGGCGCCGCTGATGACCGTGATCTCGATGTCCCGCGCGCCGAGGCGCACCCGCGCGCCGGTCACCTCGTCCACCGACTCGGCCGCCGCCCGGAGCGTACGGCGCAGCGCGCTCCTGGTCAGGCCGATGTACAGCCGCGGGTCGGAGGTCTCCAGCGGCACCAGCCGGGTGCGTCCCGGCAGCAGCGCGAGGGTGAGCAGCGCGGCGCCGGCCACGATCGCGCCCAGCGAGACGAGGATCACGGCGGGGTCCGACCAGGCGGCGGCGCCGGGCCCGACGGCGATCCTCCGGTACGGCACCCGCCCCAGCGGGTGGTCCGTCACCATCCCGACCGTCACCCCGGCGGCGGCCGACAGCGCGGTGGACGTCATCAGGGCGACCACCACGCCGGCCGGGCTCCTGGCCGGGCGGAACAGCCGTACAGCCCGGCGGCGGGCGGCGTGCTGCTGCTCCTCGGCCGTCGTCCCCCCGACCCCCGCGGTCTCCTGAAGGCTACTCGTCACGCCCCCAGGCTTAACCGGCCGGAGGCCCTCGCGCGGGCCGCGACCTGCCATTTTCATGATCTTGGGATCGCCCTGGCGGGAGACTTTACCGCCGCCCAGTGAACATGAATACTACTCACGTTCGGTGTAGCCGGGTTATCCTGCGGTCATGGACGACCGTCAGCGCTACGACCGGGCCACCGCGCACCTGGACCCCCCGTTCGCCGTCCTCGACCTGGCGGCCATGCGCTCCAACGCGGAGAGCATGGTCCGGCGGGCCGGCGGCAAGCCGATCAGGGTCGCCAGCAAGTCGATCCGCTCCCGCCCCGTCCTCGAACGGATCCTCGCCATGGACGGCTTCGCCGGCATCATGGCCTTCACCCTGCCCGAGGCCCTCTGGCTCGTCTCCACCGGGCTGCGTGACGTGCTCGTGGCCTACCCCACCGCCGACCGCGCCGCGCTCGCCGAACTGGCCGCCGACGGCCGCGCGGCCCGGGAGATCACGATCATGGTCGACCACCCCGACCACCTGGACCTCGTCGAGTCGGCCGTGGCCGGCGTCCGCGACCGCCACGAGATCCGGGTCTGCCTGGACATCGACGCGGGGTTCGTCGCGCTCGGCGGCCGGCTCCGGGTCGGCGCCCGCCGCTCCGCCGTACGCGAGGCCGACCAGGCCGCCGACCTGGCCGCCGACATCGCCAAGCGGACCGGCTTCCGCCTCGTCGGGCTGATGGCCTACGAGGCCCAGATCGCCGGGGTCGGCGACGCCGCGCCGGGCAGCCCCGCCCGCACCCGGGCGATCCGGTGGATGCAGGCCAGGTCGCGGCGCGAGCTCGTCTCCCGCCGGGGCCGCATCGTCCACGCCGTCCGCCAGGTCGCCGACCTGGAGTTCGTCAACGGCGGCGGCACCGGCAGCATCGAGAAGACCGCCCGCGAGAAGGCCGTCACCGAGATCGCCGCCGGATCCGGCTTCTTCCATCCCCGCCTGTTCGACTTCTACCGCGGCTTCACCGGCCGGCCCGCCGCGCTGTTCGCCCTCTCGGTCGTCCGCCGCCCCGCCCCCGGCGTCGTCACCGTCCTCGGCGGCGGCTACCACGCCTCCGGCGCCCCCGGCCCGGACCGCCTCCCCCAGCCGTATCTCCCCTGCGGGCTGCGCTACGACCCCGACGAGGGCGCCGGGGAGGTCCAGACGCCCCTCCTCGGCCAGGCGGCCGAGGACCTGCGCGTCGGCGACCGCGTCTGGTTCCGCCACGCCAAGGCCGGCGAGCTGTCCGAACGCTTCGCGCGCCTGTACCTCGTCGACGGCGAGAAGATCGTGGAGGAGGCGCCCACCTACCGCGGCGAGGGCCGGACCTTCCTCTGAGACCGGACCCGCGGCCTTCGCGGCGCGGTCCGCGAACCTTCCCGGACCGCGCCGTGAGCCTTCCCGCGCGGCCCGGACGGCGAGCCCGTGGAGCGCCGACCGGCCGCGCCCCGGGCCGGGCCGGGTCAGCGGGCCGGGCCGGGTCAGCGGGCCGGGCCGGGCCGGGTCGCCGGCGCCGGCCGTACGGTCCGCCGGGTCAGCGGCGGCGACGCCGCCAGAGCAGGACCGCCGCACTGACCGCGAGCACCGCCCCCACACCCACCAGGATCGGCCCGAGCTCCGGCTGCTCCCCGGCCCAGAGGTCCTCCGACTCCTCCCCCGGCCGCACCGGCCGCGGGTTGAGCCCGACCGCCTCACCGACCCGCTCGCCCACCGAGACCAGGAACCTCCTGGCGTCCGACTCGGCCTTGGCGACCGTCCGGCGCGCGACGTTCTTCGGGCTCACCCGATCGGCGATGGCATCCACCGTCTGGGCCAACTCGGCACGGGTCCGCGCGATCCGCCGTTCCAGCTCCATGGGATCGGTGTCCGCCATGGCTCTCCTCTCATCGCCCTTGACATCGATCAGTCTGTCAGGTCCGTCCCCCCGACGACACTTCGGGCCGACCGGTAAGTTGACCCGGGAACGATTCCACGGAGGGACACAATGAAACTCGAGCCCGGCGACGCCGCCCCGGACTTCGCCCTTCCCGCCGCCGACGGCACGACCGTCTCCCTGGAGGGGCTGCGCGGCAGGCGGGTGATCCTGTACTTCTATCCCGCCGCGATGACCCCGGGCTGCACCAAGCAGGCCTGCGACTTCCGCGACAGCCTCGACTCGCTGGCCGCCGCCGGCTTCGCCGTACTCGGTGTGTCGAAGGACTCCCCCGCCAGGCTGGCGAAGTTCGCCGAGCGCGACGCGCTGACCTTCCCGCTGCTGTCGGACCCGCAACTGGAGGTCCACAAGGCGTACGGCGCGCACGGCGAGAAGACGATGTACGGCAGGACCACCGTCGGGGTGCTGCGCTCCACCTTCGTCATCGACGCCGACGGCAAAATCGAAAAGGCCCTCTACAACGTGAAGGCGACCGGCCACGTGGCCCGTCTCCGCCGCGAGCTGGGCGTCGACCAGTAGCCCTTCCCCTTTTACAGCCATTCGAGCGCACCCCGGGGATTGTCGGTCGCACCGCCCGTCCCCGGGGCGTGCCCATCGAATATGAATACGCCCCCGAAATGCCGGCCGAGGCGGCGGCGAAATCCCTCGGCGTCACCGAGGTCCCCCGCCGCCTGGGCGTGACCGTCGCCGGAGGCGACCACGCCCACATCAGCCGCCGGCCGAAACGCTTCGGGATCGACGCGTCCCATTTCCTCGGCCAGGCTCACCACGGGGAGGCCGCTCGTCCCGGCGTCTGTCACCGGGCCGGATCCTCCGCGTGCTCCCACCCGGCTCCCACCGGATCAAGCCCCCGTGCTGCGCCGGGCACCGCGGGAAGTGGGCGCGCCCTACCGGTGCGAGGGCTGTAAGATCGGGGGAGCCTGGCCGGGCCGGGCCCTGACCCCGCACGTCGGCCACATCAACGGCGACCGGCTCGACAACAGAATAAAAAACTTGCGATTTCTCTGCCCGAACCGCCATTCTCAGACAGGGAATCTCGCAGGAAAAAGCAGGGGCCGTAGCCCAACGGTAGAGGCGGCAGTCTTAGGAACTGTACAGAGCGGGTTCGAATCCCGTCGGCCCCACAAAGAATGGAAAGCGATTCGGCGGTCCTCAGGTCCGTGGATCCCGCCGTGACCGTCTCACCGCAGGACGCGTTCTTCATCGAGCACCCCCGGAGGAAGAAGGGCGCGAGGTCGCGGTCCGCGGCCATCCGTGAGGCGCCGCGACCGCCGCGTGAGGCGACCCTCGGGGAGGAGCGCGCCGCCGCCCCTCCCGAACACCTCCCCGCACTCCGCCCGCCGCGCCGTACCGCGCCGGGTGGGGCCGGTCGGCGATGGGCCCCATCCGTACCCGCCGAAACCCGGCCGTGAATGACGGGTGGGGCCGTGAACAGGATCTCCGCGCGGTGATCACTCTTGTCACCAAATCGTGAAAATTCATCTTTTGACCGAAATATTGACGGCGATCTTACGGCAGGGTCAAATCCTCTCAGCCCCAGTGCTACCGACGAGTCCCTCCCCTCCGCCGTTCACCTCGCCAGGCGCGCAGCGTGCGTGGACGCGCTCCGGGACTCGCCACCACGCACCACGGCGGACCACGGACACCCCTCCGAAAAGATCCCGTGGCCGCCGCTCAGCAAAGGAGCACCCGCGTGAAACGCTCTGTCGCGTTTGCGCTCGTTGCCTCGGCGTCAAGCCTCGCCGTGGCACTGTCCGCCCCGTCCGCCGGAGCCGTCGGGCTGACCGCCCAGGCTCCGCCGGCCGCCTCCCCCGACACTCCCGCCCAGGCCGCCGACCGCCTGGTGGAGTCCGAACCGGCGATCCTGCGGGCTTCTCCCAAGGACCGCTTCCTGCGCCACAGCGCTCTCGCCACCAAGGACGGGCTCAACTACATCGCCTACGAGCGCACCTACGCCGGCCTGCCGGTCTACGGCGGTGACTTCGTCGTCGTGACGAACGCCACCGGCGGTGTGCTGAGCACGTCGGTCGCCCAGACCGAGCCGCTGAGCGTCTCGACCACCCCGAAGATCGACGCGGCGAAGGCCGCCGAGATCGCCCGGACGCAGATCAGCGACCCCGCCGAGGTCGCCGCGCCGAAGCTGTCGGTGATGGCCCAGGGGCGGGGCCGGCTGGCCTACGAGGTCCTGGTGACCGGCGCCGACCGCGGCCGCGAGAGCAAGATGCGCGTCTTCGTCGACGCGGTGACCGGTGAGGTCGCCGAGAAGTCGGACGTGGTCAGGGACGGCTCGGGGACGAGTTACTACAACGGCCCGGTCACCATCGGCACCTCCGGCTCCGGCACGTCGTACTCCATGACCGACCCGGCCCGCCCGGGTATCCGCTGCGGCGGTCAGGGCGGCACCGCCTACACCGGGACGGACGACAGCTGGGGCAACGGCTCGGGCACCGACCTGGAGACCGCGTGCGTGGACGCCATGTACGCGGTGAGCCAGGAATGGGACATGCTCAAGAGCTGGCTGGGCCGCAACGGCATCGACGGCAACGGCAGCGGCTTCCCCGCGCGGGTCGGCCTGAGCGACGTCAACGCCTACTGGAACGGCAGCTACACCAACTTCGGCCGCTCCCAGGACGGGCAGCGTCAGGCGACGCCGATCGACGTCGTGGCTCACGAGTTCGGGCACGCGATCTTCCAGACCACGCCGGGCGGTTCGAGCGGCAGCAACGAGAAGGGCGGGCTCAACGAGTCCACCGGTGACGTCTTCGGCGCGCTGACGGAGTTCTACGCCAACGAGCCGAGCCAGTACGACCCGCCGGACCTCAGCGTGGGTGAGGAGGTCAACCTGGTCGGCGACGGGCCGATCCGCTACATGCACAAGCCGTCCCTCCTCGGCGACCCCGACTGCTACTCCTCCTCGGTGCCGAACATGGAGGTGCACGCCGCGGCGGGCGTGCAGAACCACTGGTTCTACCTGCTCTCGATGGGCACCAACCCGACCAACGGTCAGCCGGTCAGCCCGACCTGCAACAACACGACGGTCACCGGGGTCGGCATCCAGAAGGCCGGCCAGATCTTCATGGGCGCGCTGAACCGCAAGACCACGACGTGGACCCACCAGCTCGTCCGCAAGGCGAGCCTGGAGGCGGCGATCCAGCTGTTCCCGGGTTCCTGCACCGAGTTCAACGCGACCAAGGCCGCGTGGAACGCCGTCAGCGTCCCGGCCGCCTCGGGCGAGCCCACCTCGTGCGGTTCGACGAGCAACGACTTCTCGATGACGCTGAACCCGGCCTCGGCCAGCGTGCAGGCCGGCCAGCAGGCGACCTCGACGGTCGGCACGCAGACCACCTCGGGCAGCGCGCAGAGCGTGACGTTCTCGGCCTCCGGCCTGCCGTCGGGGGCGACCGCGTCCTTCAGCCCGGCGTCGGTGACCTCGGGCGCCTCCTCCACCATGACGATCTCGGTCCCGGCGGGCACGGCCGCGGGCACCTACAACGTGATCGTCACCGGTGACGGCGCCAGTGTGGACCACACGGCCACGTTCAACCTCACGGTCGGCACGACGGGCAACGTCGTCTTCAACGACACCTTCGAGACCGACCTGGGCTGGACGGTGAACGCGAGCGGCACCGACACCGCCACCACCGGGAAGTGGGAGCGCGGTGACCCCGCGGCGACCTCCTCGGGCGTGACGCTGCAGCTCGGCACCACCGTCAGCGGGTCCAACGACCTGGTCACCGGCCGTCTGGCGGGTATCGCGGCGGGCGACTACGACGTGGACGGCGGTCTGACGAGCGTCCGTTCGCCGGAGATCGCGCTGCCGTCCGGGACGCTGACGCTGACGTTCTCCTGGTACCTGGCGCACCTGAACAACGCCAGCAGCAGCGACTACTTCCGGGTCCGCGTGGTGAGCGGCAGCTCGAACACCGTGGTGTTCCAGCAGCTCGGCGCGGCCTCCGACCGGGCCGGAGCCTGGCAGACGGCGACGGTGAACCTGTCGTCCTACGCCGGTCAGACGGTCCGCCTGCTGGTGGAGACCGCCGACGCCTCGACGGCGAGCCTCATCGAGGCCGGCGTCGACGACGTGAAGATCACCAAGTCCTGATCCGGCGGCTCCGGCGCGGCGGCCCGGCCGTCACGTGAACGTCGCGGCCCCGGTCCCCTCCCCAGGGGCCGGGGCCGCTTCGCGCTCTCCCCATCATCACCGGCCGGCGTGTTCTCCCGAGTCGCCGGCCCGGCGGGCGGATGTCTCCCGAGTCGCCGGGCCGCGCGGTGCGTCCTCACCATCGCGCGGCCCGGCGTTGTTGTGATCCGCCATCACAAACGGTCTCCCTTTACTCACCCCGGAGGGTGCTCCCAGCCACCATGATGCCCAAGAAGCGGTAAAGCACACGTAAGCCGTACAAAATGTGCTACCTGGGTCGTACACCGTGCTCCGCCCTGAGGGGGAAGGGGACCGGTCCACCCGTACGTATCGTGGGGATGTGTTCGGCAGACTGCACTCCTGGGGCCGGCGGCACCCGGCGGTCGTAGACCTCCTGTGGCTGACGCCGTTCCTGCTGCTCTCGCTCGTCAACCTTCAGCTGCTCCGCTCCGGGGACGCCCACCTGATCGGCCGGGACCTCGGGCCCTGGGGGTTCCTCGCACTCGCGGTGGCGCTGGTGGCGCCGATGTTCTGGATGCGCCGCCGCCCGCTGGCGGTGTTCGCGATCGTCTCGCTGGTCAGCTTCGCCCAGTGGCTCGCCGACGTGCAGCCGCAGTTCTTCAACACCTCCGTGCTCATCGCCATGTACGGCGTGGCGTCGCGCTGCGCGCCGCGCTGGGCGGTCGGCGCGCTGCTCACCTCCGAGCTGGGCATCTTCCTCGCCCTCATCCAGTCCCCCGGCGACCCCGACGGCAGATCCTTCGCCAGCTCCTCGGTGTTCGTCGTGGCGATCTGGATCACCGGCATCTACGCCAACACCCGCCGCCGCTACCTGGAGGGCCTGGAGGAGCGGGCCGAGCGGGCCGAGCGCGAACGCGACCAGCAGGCCCGGCTGGCCACCGCCGCCGAGCGGGCCCGGATCGCCCGCGAGCTCCACGACGTGGTCGCGCACAACGTCAGCGTGATGATCGTCCAGGCCGACGGGGCGGGCTACGCGCTGGGCGGTGGAAACCCCGACACGGCCCGCGAGGCGATGAGGACGATCTCCGCCACCGGCCGTCGGGCCCTGGCCGAGATGCGCAGGATGGTCGGCGTGCTGCGGGCCGACGACACCGCCGAGGAGTACACCCCGCAGCCCGGCCTGTCCCAGCTCGACGACCTGGTGACGCGGGTCCGCTCCTCCGGCCTGCCGGTGGACCTGCGCGTCACCGGGGTCCGGCAGGCCCTCCCCGAGGGGGAGGAGCTGACGGTGTACCGGATCGTCCAGGAGGCGCTGACCAATACCCTCAAGCACGGCGGTCCCGGCACGCGAGCCACGGTCGAGATGGAGTACGGCGTGCGCGAGCTGCTGCTGCGGGTGACCGACGACGGCCGCGGCGCCGCGGCCCCCGCAGCCCGGACGGCCACGGCCTGGTCGGCATGCGGGAGCGGGCCGCCGTGTTCGGCGGGAGCGTCGACGCCTGCCCCCGGCCCGGCGGCGGGTTCCAGGTGACGGCGCGGCTGCCGGTGGGCGAGCCTGCGGCCGGTTGAGTGAGAGGGGTGCGCGGGACGTGATCCGCGTGATGCTGGTGGACGATCAGGAGCTGCTGCGGACGGGGTTCCGCATGGTGCTCGGGGCGCAGCCCGACATCGAGGTCGTCGCGGAGGCGGGCGACGGCGCCGCGGCGGTCCGGGCCGCGCGGACGGCCGGGGCGGACGTCGTGCTGATGGACGTGCGGATGCCCGTCATGGACGGGGTGGAGGCGACCCGGCTGATCCGCGCGGAGCCGGACGGGCCGCGGGTGCTGATCCTCACCACCTTCGACCTGGACGAGTACGCGTTCGCCGCGCTGAAGGCCGGCGCGTCCGGGTTCCTGCTCAAGGACGTGCCGCCCGCCGACCTCGTCAGCGCGATCCGGTCGGTGCACAGCGGCGACGCGGTGGTGGCGCCGAGCACGACGCGGCGGCTGCTGGAGCGCTTCGCCGTACACCTCCCGTCGCCGGGTACGGCGGAGCCCGCGGCGCTGGACGGGCTCACCGCGCGGGAGCGCGAGGTGCTGGTGCTGGTGGCGCGGGGGCTGTCGAACACCGAGATCGCCGCCCGGCTGGTCCTGGCCGAGGCGACGGTCAAGACGCACCTGGGCCGGATCCTGGCCAAACTGGGCCTGCGGGACCGGGCGCAGGTGGTGGTGTACGCCTACGAGAGCGGCCTGGTCACCCCGAACTCGGCGGGCTAGCCGCCCCGCCGGCCCCGGGTCTCCCCCCCTGCCGCCCCGGCTCCCGCCGAGCCCTTCCGGCACGCCCCGGTCGCGCCCGGGGCAGGCCGGGTCGGCCGAATGGCCGATGCAGGGCTACCCCTCCGGTGGGAACCGCCGCTCCGCGCGGGCCCTTCGGCGGAGGACAAGTCCGTCCCGCAGTCCGATGGCGGGCGTTTCCCCTGGCAATAGCGTTTTCACGTCATCAATGGCTGTTGTCGCAAGGAGAGTTGACGTGACCCTCACCGGTGGAGAGGTCGGCGCGCGGAGCGCGCGGGAGAACGCGGTGCCCGCCGTGGTCGCGAAGGGGCTGACGAAGAGCTACGGCCGGGGGGACGCGACCGTGCACGCGCTGCGCGGGGTGGACGTCTCCTTCGCGACCGGCGCCTTCACCGCGATCATGGGGCCGTCCGGGTCCGGGAAGTCCACGCTGATGCACTGCCTGGCGGGCCTCGACACGGTCAGCGGCGGGCAGGTGCACATCGGCGACGTCGAGCTGACCGGGCTGGGCGACAAGCGGCTCACCCTGCTGCGCCGCGAGCGGATCGGCTTCATCTTCCAGGCGTTCAACCTGCTGCCGACGCTGACCGCCGAGCAGAACATCCGGCTCCCGCTGGACATCGCCGGCCGCCAGGCCGACCAGGACCTGTTCGACCGCGTGGTGGAGACCGTGGGCCTGCGTGACCGGCTCGGGCACCGGCCGACGGAGCTGTCCGGCGGCCAGCAGCAGCGGGTGGCCGTGGCCAGGGCGCTGATCAGCAAGCCGCAGGTCATCTTCGCCGACGAGCCGACCGGCAACCTCGACTCCCGCAGCGGCGCCGAGGTGCTGTCCTTCCTGCGCACGTCGGTGCGCGAGCTCGGCCAGACGATCGTGATGGTCACCCACGACCCGGTGGCGGCCTCCTACGCCGACCGCGTGGTGTTCCTCCGTGACGGCCTGCTGGTCAGCGAGATCCACCGGCCGACCCCGCAGAGCGTGCTGGACACGCTGATGAAGCTGGAGGCCTGAGGGATGGTCAAGGCGACACTCGCCGGGCTGCTGG
The DNA here is from genome assembly GCF_050942225.1 of Streptosporangium sandarakinum. Taxonomy (NCBI): domain Bacteria; kingdom Bacillati; phylum Actinomycetota; class Actinomycetes; order Streptosporangiales; family Streptosporangiaceae; genus Streptosporangium; species Streptosporangium sandarakinum. The sequence goes on along the minus strand of NZ_CP192034.1, from coordinate 1,697,448 downwards.
CGCACCGGCTGCGCCTGCTGCTCACCTCGCTGGCTATCGCGCTGGGCGTGGGCTTCATCGCGGGCACGTTCGTGCTCACCGACACCATCGACGCGGGCTTCAGCCGGCGGTTCGCCGCGGCGGCCGACAAGGTCGACGTCGCCGTGCTGCCCGCCCCGGGCACGGACCGGCAGGTGCCACCCCACATCCCGGCGGCGGCGCTGGAGAAGGTCCGCGCGGCCAGAGGGGTCGCCGACGCCCAGGGGCTCGTGCGGGGCACCTCCGCCCTGATCGGCAAGGACGGCAAGGCCGTCGGCGACTACCCCACCTCCGGCGTCTCCGTCGTCGAGGGCCCGCTGAACCGCACCGAGATCACCAGCGGCGCGGCCCCGAAGACCGACGCGCAGGCCGTACTCGACGAGAACACCGCGAAGACCCGCGGTTTCAAGGTCGGAGACCGGATCACGGTGCTCGACTCGCGCGAGGCCAGGCACGAGTTCACCCTGGTCGGCCTGTTCGACGTCGGCCTCGACCAGGAGCTCGGCTACACCGGCGCGGTCGGTTACACCACCGCCATGGCGCAGCGGATGACCGGGCAGAGCGCCTTCACCGAGATCGACGTCGCGGCCGCCGAGGGCGTCTCCCAGGAGCAGGCCCGCACGGCGGTCGCCGCCGCCCTGGGGACGGGCTACGAGGTGATGACCGGGGAGAAGTTCGCCGACGACCTCGCGAAGCGGAACGGCGCGGACACCGGGATACTCAAGACGGGCCTGCTGCTGTTCGGCCTGGTGGCGATGTTCGTGGCCGCCCTGGTCATCTACAACACCTTCACCATCCTCGTCGCCCAGCGGACCAGGGAGATGGCGCTGCTGCGCTGCATCGGCGCCACCCGTGGGCAGGTCTTCGGCTCCGTCCTGCTGGAGTCGACGGTCGTCGGCCTGCTCTCCTCGGCCCTCGGGCTGCTGCTCGGCTACGGCCTGAGCCTGGGGGCGCTCACCGCGCTGACCTCGCTCGGCGCGCCGCTGCCCACCGGCGTGGCCCCCACCCTGACACCGCGCACGATCGGCCTGGCCGTGGCCCTGGGCGTCGTCGTCACCGTGGGCGCGGCGCTGCTGCCGGCCCGGACGGCGACGCGGGTCGCGCCGATCGCGGCGCTGCGCTCGCAGGTCGAGGAGCGCGCCTTCCGGACCGGCGTCGTCCGGACGGTCCTGGCGGCGCTGTTCCTGCTCGCCGGCGCGGGCGTCACCGCGGCCGGGGTCGCCATGGACCCCGGCGAGACCGCGCTCTTCGTCGTCATGGCCGGCGGCACGGTCTTCTTCCTGGGGGTGCTGGTCTTCGGCCCGGTGCTCGTCAGGCCGCTCGGCGCGCTGGTCGGCTGGCTGCCCGCGAAGCTGGCCGGGGTGCCCGGCAGGCTCGCGGTGGACAACTCCGGCCGCAACCCCCGCCGGTCGGCCACCACGACCGTGGCGCTCACCGTGGGCGTGACGCTCATGACCCTCATCGCCGTCATCACCGGCACCGTACGGACGACCTTCACCGAGCGGCTCGACGAGCAGTTCCCGGTGGACTACCTGATCCAGCCGCAGGACCGCGACGCCACGCTCCCCCGCGCCCTGGGCCAGGGGCTGCGGAACAGCCCCGAGCTCGCCTCGGTCGTGGCGTTCCGCGAGAAGATCACCAAGGTCGGGGACCGCGGCGCCGAGTTCCGGGTGGGGACCTTCACCCCGGCGCCGGGCTTCCGGCCGGAGCTCGACCGGGGATCGGTCGCCCTGCTCACGCCGGGGACCGCGGTCATCGGCCGGCATGTCGCCGCCGAGCTGGGGCTGAAGGTCGGCGACCGGATCACCGTGCGGACCGCCAAGGCCGGCACGGTGAACCTGCGGGTCGCGGCCACCTTCAACCCCGAATCCGGGGTCCTGCCCCCGGTCACCGTGCCGGAGGGCGACTTCGACCGCTACTTCGGCGCGGTCGGCGACAGCCGGATGATGATCAACGCCCGGGACGGCGTCGGCGCCGACGTGGGACGCCGGATCGTCGAGGCGGCGGCGCAGCCGTACCCGACGGCGAAGATCGCCAGCGCGGCCGAGGTCCGGGGCCAGTTCGAGGAATCACTCGACATGATGGTGATGATCATCACCGGCCTGCTGGGCCTGGCGGTGCTCATCTCCCTGCTGGGCATCGCGAACACGCTCTCGCTGTCGGTGCACGAGCGGACCCGGGAGTCGGCCCTGCTGCGGGCGCTCGGCCTGACCCGGCCCCAGCTGCGGCGGATGCTCTCGGTGGAGGCGCTGATCCTGGGGCTCATCGGCGCGCTGGTCGGCGTGGCGCTCGGCGTCGGGTTCGGCTGGGCCGCGACGCAGACGATGGTCGACGACGTCGCCTTCCAGGTGCCGGTCGCGCAGATCCTGGCGTTCGTGGTGCTGTCCGGCCTGGCCGGGGTCATCGCCGCCGTGCTGCCGGCCCGCCGGGCCGCCCGCGCCTCCATCGTCGGCTCCCTCGCCACCGGCTGACCGGCCGGCACGGCGGCCGGGCGCCCGCGGGACGGCGCGCGTCGAGCGGAGAAGTACGCACACGGCCGGGTCGCCCGCGGGGGCGGCGCCCCGGCCGTTCTCCCGGGACCGCGTGATCGCTCCTTCCAGGATCACGCTTCCGAGGATCGCGCTCCTGGAAACATCGATCTACCGGAGACGGGGGCCCGGCCACTGCTCGGCGACCGCCTCGGGGTGGAGCAGCGGCCGGAGGGCGAGTTCCCCGGTGTACTTGTCGATCACCACGCAGCCGCCGCCGACGGTGTCGGGCAGCACGCCGGGGTCGTCGGGCTCGGGCTCCACGGCCCAGGCGACGTAGCCGCCGCCGAAGCCGTGGAGCCGGATCTCCACGGTGGAGCCGGGACGGCGGACGCCGTTGAAGTACTCCTCGGCGATCGCCCTGGCCTGGTCGAGGTTCACGGCCGCCCCTCCACGTCGATGCCCTCGATGAAATTCACGACCACTCCTCCGCGCCGATGGCTCCGATGAGGTTCACGGCCGCCCCTCCACGTCGACGCCCCGGTGGGATTCACAGTCGCCGACCCTCCGCGTCGACCGCCACGCAGAAGACGCCGGCCACCGACTCGTACGGCGGCTCCACCGACATGTGGCCCCGCTGCGCGTCGATCCAGATCACCTCGCCCGAGTAGTTGACCGCGTTCCAGGCATGGCTGCCGCCGCCCGGCCACCGGTTCATGATGACCGCGCACGAGCCGTGCCCGCCGGACAGCAGCGCCTGCGCGATCGGGACGTAGGAGTGCCGCCCCTGCCCGACGTACCGGAAGCGCTGGCCCAGCCACCGCTCGGCGCGGGCCACTCCCCCGGCCTCCCCGGTGAGCAGCGGCTTGCCGGCCCGGTCGTACTCCGGCCGCCGGGGGGCCGCCACCGCGGGCGCGCCGTACCAGGTGGACAGCACCGCCAGGGCGCAGTCCACCGCGTTGGTCGCCCGGAACGGGTCCTCGGCGGGGCCGGCGCCGTTGACCAGCCTGATCCACATGCCGCGCGGGTCGGGGAAGCGCCGCGGCACACCCCGCTCGGTCAGCGGCACCGCCCGCGCCACGTCCTCCTGGGTCTGCGGGTCGGGCATCGCCAGCCCGCCCGCCACGCCGTACGGCCGGCACCGGTCGAGCAGCAGCGGCCGCCAGCGCGCCGGCTCCGGTTCCCGTGGCGCCGCGACCGGAGCCGGGACCGGCTGCGAGCCGTCCAGCTCGAAGTCACGCCACCGCCGCCCGTCCGCGGCCACGACGGGGTTGTAGACCCCCTCGGGCAGAAACAACCGCGTCATGCGTCCCCCTCGCCCATCCGTCCGGGGCCGATGGTAGGGCCGCCCCGCCCGCGGCGCGGGCGAGTTGACCAGACCGGCGGACGAGTTGACCGAACCGGGGCGCGCACCGGGCGTTCCGGAACCGACCGGCGGCGGGGCGACCTACCGGGCCGTTACCCGCGGCTCCGGCGCCGCCCCGCGGCGACGCGGCCGCCCGCCCCGGCACAGGACACGGAAGGTCACCGATCGGCTTCATTCGGTCACTTTATGTTACTCAATGGTAATAAGCTGTTCGCAAGGCTTTGATCTCCCCTGGGCGACCGCCGGGACCCGCCGTGCCTACCGTGGGACACGAGGTTCCCAGGCCGGGACGGCGCCGCGTACGGCGACGGCCCGGCGGTTCGCCGGTCCGGGCCGCACCCGGACCCCGAGGGCCGGACGGAGTGATGTCCATGACGATCAGGCACACCCTCTCCACTGGGGCGGTGCTCGCCTCCCTCCTCGCCGTCCCGGCGGTGACGCTGGACGGGCTCGGTGGTCCCCCCGGGCAGGCCGGACTGCTCTCCGCGGCGTCATCCCAGGCCAAGGCCGCCAAACCCTGTTCGGAGGCCAAGCATCCCGCCAAGTGCCGCGCCCGGCACCACGGCCACGGCGGGGGCACGTCCAAGAGTGGTCCCGGTATCAACCCTGGCCATATCGGCGGTGGCGGGGAGATCAACCCCGGCGGCGGCGGCGCGAGCGGTCCCGCCGGGGTCAACGACTGACGCCCCGCGACCCGGCCGGGCCGTGCCCGGCCGGGAGCCGGGCCCATCGGGGTCGTGAGGCCGAAAGGCTCAGGCGACGGTCACCGTGACGGTGTGCAGGCCGGTGGCGCCGTCGGGCGTGACCGGGGCGCGCCGGGCGGTCTGGGGGCGTCCGGTGGCGTCCGTGGCGCGCACCTCGATGGTGTGCCGGCCCCGGACGGCGTCCCAGTCGTCGACCACCCACTGACGCCAGGTGTCGGCGGTCGGCGCCTCGGCCAGCCGGGCCCGGCGCCACGGCCCGCCGTCGATCCGCACCTCGACGGCGTCCACCCCCCGGTGCTGCGCCCAGGCGACGCCCGCGATCACGGTACGGCCCGGCGGGACGCGTGCGCCGTCCCTCGGCAGGTCGATGCGCGACTGCGTCTTGACCGGCCCCTTCTCCGCCCATCCCCGGGTCGTCCAGTAGGCCGTGTCCCGGTCGAAGCGGGTCACCTTGATCTCGGTGACCCACTTGGTCGCCGAGACGTACCCGTACAGGCCGGGCACGACCTGGCGGACCGGGAAGCCGTGGTCGACCGGGAGCGCCTCGCCGTTCATGGCGACGGCCAGCAGGGCCTCGCGGCCGTCGAGGACGACGTCGAGCGGCGTGCCGCAGGTCCAGCCGTCGGCGGAGGTGCTGAGCAGCATGTCGGCCCCGCTCCGCACTCCCGCGTCGCGCAGCACGTCGGCCAGCCGCGCGCCCAGCCAGCGGGCGTTGCCGGCGTACGGCCCGCCGACCGGGTTGGAGACGCAGCACAGCGTGACGTCCGCCTCCACCAGGGGCCGCTTGAGCAGGTCGGCCAGGGTGAGTTCGACCGGCCGGTCCACCATGCCGCCGATCCGCAGCGTCCAGTCGCGCGGATCGACCTGCGGCACGACGATCGCGGTGTCCACCCGGTAGAAGTCACGGCTGGGGGTGACGAACGGCGTCAGCCCCCTGATCCGCAGGTCCGCACCGGCCGGGATCGGCTCGGCCGGTACGGCGGGGCGGGGCAGCACCAGGCCCGCCCGGGCGGCGCTCACCTCCGACCGGCTCGACAGCGCCCGGCCTGCCAGGCCGCTCACCCCGGCGACGGCGGCGCCGCCGAGCACGCCGGTCAGCAGCCCACGCCGGTTCAGCGCGTACCGGTCACGCCCGGCCCGCATGACCGGCGGCCCCGTCTCCTCCGGGCGGGCGCCGTCGGGCCCGGTCTCCGCCGGACGGACGTCACCGGGCCGGGTCTTCTCCAGACGGACATCACCGGACCGGATCTCCGGGCAGGCATCACCGGACCGGATCTCCTCCGGGCGGGCGTCGTCGGGCCGGATCTCCTCCGGGCGGGCGTCGTCGGGCCGGGCGGCGGAGGCCCGCCTCAGCAGGACCCGCAGCGCGATCGCGCCCGCCGCGACCCCGGCGACGGTGGGGATCACGTCCGCCGGGCCGGCGCCGGGGCGGGTCAGGACGGCGGCCACGCCGACGGCCCCGAAGGCCGCCAGACCCGCCAGGCCGTACCGGAGGTCCCGGGCGGCGAAGACGCCCACGGCGACGGCGAGCACGGCCATGACGGCGAGGATGCCCGCCAGCAGGACCGGCTTGTCGTTCTCACCGAAGGTCCGGATCGCGAAGTCCTTCAACCCGGCCGGGGCGAGATCGACGGCGGCGTCGCCGACCGCGACGACCGGGAAGGCCGACGCCTTCACCGGCCCCGCCGCCAGCAGCGAGACCCCGACCGCCACCGCGCCGGTCACCAGGCCGATCAGCGCCGCCGCCCAGCCGGGCAGGCGGTTGTCACTCCTCATGCCTCCGACGCTACGCCCGGCGGCGGGGCCGAGATATTACGCACCGATGACGGGAACCCGCCCGGCCGTCCGCGCGGTCACCCGCCCGCCGCTATGAGCCCGTCCCGCCGGAGAGCGTCTCCGCCAGGATCGGGGCCAGGGCGCGGAAGGCCCGGCCCCGGTGGCTGATGGCGTCCTTCTCCGCCGCCGACAGCTCGGCGCTCGTCCGGCTCTCGCCCTCGGGCACGAAGATCGGGTCGTAGCCGAAACCGCCGGTGCCGCGCGGCGCGTCGATGATCACGCCGTGCATCGTGCCCTCGGCGACCCGCTCCCGCCCGTCCGGCAGGGCCAGCGCGGCGGCGCAGGCGAAGTGCGCGCCCCGGTGCTCGGCCGGCACGTCGGACACCTGCGCGAGCAGCAGTTCCAGGTTGGCGAGGTCGTCGCCGTGCCTGCCCGACCAGCGGGCCGAGAAGATGCCGGGCATGCCGTTCAGCGCGTCCACGCACAGGCCCGAGTCGTCGGCGACCGCGGGCAGGCCGGAGGCCCGGGCGACCGCGTGCGCCTTGAGCAGGGCGTTCTCCGCGAAGGACAGGCCGGTCTCGGGGACGTCACCGATCTCGGGGAACTCCTCCAGCCCGACGATCTCGACCGGCACTCCGGCCTCGGCCAGGATGCGGCGCAGCTCGGTGATCTTCCCGGCGTTGCGGGTGGCCAGCACCACCCGCCCCGCGGCCGGCGCGCCGGCGCTCACGCCAGCGCCTCGCGCTGCAGGCGGGTCAGCTCCGCGCACCCGGCGGCACCGAGGTCGAGCAGCTCGTCCAGCGCCGCGCGGTCGAACGGGCGGCCCTCGGCGGTGCCCTGGACCTCGACGAACGCGCCGGAGCCGGTCATCACCACGTTCATGTCGGTCTCGGCGGCGACGTCCTCGGTGTAGCAGAGGTCGAGCAGCGGCGTTGCGCCGACGACGCCGACGGACACCGCGGCGACCGACTCGACCAGCGGGTTGCCCGAGCACATCTTCCGCTCGCGCATCCACTTCACCGCGTCGGCCAGCGCGACGTAGGCGCCGGTGATGGCCGCCGTACGGGTGCCGCCGTCGGCCTGCAGGACGTCGCAGTCGATGACGACGGAGTTCTCACCGAGGATCTTGTAGTCGACGCAGGCGCGCAGCGAGCGGCCGATCAGCCGGGAGATCTCGTGCGTCCGCCCGCCGATCTTGCCGCGTACCGACTCGCGGTCGTTGCGGGTGTTCGTCGACCGGGGCAGCATGGCGTACTCGGCGGTGACCCAGCCCTGGCCGCTGCCCCGCCGCCAGCGCGGCACGCTGTCCTGCACGGTCGCGGCGCACAGCACCCTGGTGCCGCCGAACTCGACGAGCACCGAGCCCTCGGCGTGGGCCAGCCAGCCACGGGTGATGGTGACGGGGCGGAGTTGGTCAGGGGAGCGTCCATCTGCACGAGCCATGGAATCACCCTAGGTCATAGACGGCGCCGCTCCGCGCCAGCTCCATCCGTCCGGGGAAACCGGCCCGGGAGGCGTCGGCGAGGATGCGGGCCGGGTCGTGCCAGGGCACCAGGTGGGTCAGCACCAGCGTGCCCGCCTCCGCCCTGGCCGCGTGCTCGGCGGCCTGGCGTCCGGTGAGGTGCAGGTCGGCGGGCAGCCCGGGGACGTCGGGGAAGCTGGCTTCGCACAGCAGGAGGTCGGCCCCGGCGGCCAGCCGGACCAGCTCGTCGGTCTCCCCGGTGTCGGCTGAGTAGGCCACCGAGCGCCCGCCGTACGAGACGCGGAAGCCGTAGGTCTCGACCGGGTGGTTCATCGGCGCGGCCGTCACCCGGAACGGGCCCACCTCGAACGTGCCGGGGGTCAGCGGCGCGAAGTCGAAGGAGGTCTCCATGCCCGGCTCGGCGGGCATGTCGTAGGCGCGGGCCAGCCGGAGAGGGGCGTCGGCGGGCGCGTGGACCGGCACCCTCGGGTGCGGCCCCTTCGGGGAGTAGGTGCGCACCACGTGGTAGGAGCACATGTCGAGGCAGTGGTCCGCGTGCAGGTGGGACAGACAGATCGCGTCCACGTCGTAGAGGCCGATGTGGCGTTGCAGCGCGCCCAGCGAGCCGTTGCCGAAGTCCAGCAGCATGCGGAACCCCTCGGCCTCCAGCAGGTAGCAGGAGGAGGGGCTGTCCGGCCCGGGGAAGCTCCCCGAGCATCCGACGATCGTCACCTTCACGGCGTCTCCCGCCCTTCCGTCAGCCGCCCGCCGGCCTCCATCGTCCGCCCTCCGGCTTCCGCGGGCCACCCCCCGGCCGCTGCCGGCCGCCCGCCGCTCATTCCGGGCCGTGCGCCGCCGCCCGTCTCTGGCCGTGCGCCGTCCGCGGACCACTCATCGGAGCCTGCCACGAGCCGCCCGCCGGGGCCGTCGCCCAGCGCCGCGAGCTCCACCGCCTCGATCTCCGGCCCGAGGAACCGCCGCCCGAGCCGTTCGAAGAGCTCGGTGTCGCCGGTGGCGCGGAACCGGTGCCGGGGCGTGCCGGAGGTCGCGGCCAGCCCCCGGTCGTGCAGGATCCGGTAGACGTCCTTGGCGGTCTCGTCGGCGCTGGACACCAGCGTGACGTCGTCCCCCACCAGATAGGCGATCGGCCCGGCCAGCAGCGGGTAGTGCGTGCACCCCAGGATCAGCGTGTCGCATCCGTCGGCCAGCACCGGCTTGAGGTAGTCGCGGAGGACCTCGATGAGCTCGTCGCTCATGGTCTCGCCCCGCTCGACGAACTCCACCAGCCGGTGCGCGGCCACCCCGGTCAGCAGCACGTCGGGGGCGGCGGCGAAGGCGTCGTGGTAGGCCATCGACTCGATGGTGGCCCGGGTGGCGATCACCCCGACCCTGCCGTTGCGGGTGGCCCGTACGGCCCGGCGCACCGCGGGCTGGATCACCTCGACGACCGGCACGTCGTAGCGTTCGCGGGCGTCACGCAGCACCGCGGCGCTGGCGGTGTTGCACGCGATCACCAGCATCTTGACGTCGTGCTCGACGAGGTGGTCCATCACCTCCAGCGCGTAGGCGCGGAGCTGCGCGATGGTCTTGGGCCCGTACGGCTGCCGCGCCGTGTCGGCCACGTAGAGGATGGACTCGTTCGGGAGCTGGTCGATGACGGCGCGGGCCACCGTGAGACCGCCCACCCCGCTGTCGAAGATCCCGATGCTTGCTTGCGACACGGTTCCCAAGGTTAGGCGACCCCGGGCCTCCGATCACGGTAAGAATCGTCACAGCGGCGCCCCGTCGCGCGGGTCCCACCGGGGCCGGGTTCAGCCGCGGCCCACCCGGGCGAGCTGCCGCGACTGGGCGACCAGCCGCCCGGCGGAGTCCCAGACCTCGACGTCCTCGTCGAACCAGCCGTCGCTGATCAGCCTGCCGCTGCCGACCAGGGTGAGCCAGCCGGGCGCGGGCAGGGCTCGCAGGTGCCAGGTGAGCTCCACGGTGGGGGCCCAGCCGCGCGCCCCGGCGGAGAACACCACGGGCGGGAGCGCGTCGACGGCCAGCGCCAGCACGTAGGGGTCGGGGTCCTGCGGCTCGGTCATCCGGAAGTACGCGCGGGCCTCGGGGCGGCCGGTGGGGCGGCCCTGCAGCCAGCCGAGGGTGGGCGGGTCGAACCGCATGTCCATCTGCGTGCTGAGCGTCATGTTCGACTCCGGCTTGGGGTCGGGCAGTTTGACGCACTCCTCGACGGGCGGCAGGACCGCCGCCGGCTCGCCCGTCCAGTCGGGGGCGACGTCGCCGAGGGTCGCCGTCGTCACGAGGGCCTCGATGAAGGAGACGCCGTCCTGGACGAGGGTGGCGCGGGTCATCGCCGCGGTGCGGCCCGCCTTGAGCTGCTCCAGCCGCACCTGGGCGGGGCCGGGGACGGGGGCGCGCAGGAACTGGGCTCCGGTGCTGACGGGGTGCTCGTGCGGGGAGGCGTCCACCACGGCGCGCAGCAGCACCGCCATCAGGTAGCCGCCGTTGAGGGGGCCGCCGATCGAGTAGCCGGCGTCCAGGCACACGTCGTAGGTGGTCTCGTCCACCCGGATCGCCTGCGTCGCCTCGTCGAACTTCGTCATCCACACTCCCGAACCTTGTTCTAGAGCGCTCACTGTACCGACTCCCGCCGGGCTCCGCCTCCCCGGCCTCTCATGACCGCCGTGATCTGCGACGACGTCTCACCGTCCGGATGCGGGACGCGGCCCCGCGGGAGGCCCCGTTCCCACGTTTCCGCCCTGACAGGACGTCTCACGGTTAGTGCAATGCAAGTGATCAGTTACCGAAGTCCACTATTTTCGCTTCACCTAATAAATCCACATTGTGAGTGAGAATGTCTCCCAACAATCCCCCCGGCCAGCCACCCGGCCCCGGCTGGCAACCCGACGGCACGACCCCCTATCCCTGGAACGACGCCACCCAGCAGGTCCCGCCGCCCGCCCCGGGGCACCCGCAGCAGGGCGGCTACCCGCAGCAGCCGCAGCCGGGTCACCCGCAGGGCGGTTCCGGATACGACCAGACCCAGGTCTACGGTCAGCCCCCCTACGGGCAGCAGCCCGCCTCGCCGTACGGCGGGCAGGAGCAGGCCGCCCACCAGCAGCCGTCCTACGGCCAGCCCTACGGGCAGCAGTCCTACGGGCAGCAGGCGTCCGGCCAGCAGCCCTACGGCGACCAGTCCCCCGGCGGCCGGCAGTACGGAGGCCAGCAGTACGGCGCCCAGCCCTCCGGCGGGCAGCCGTACGGCAACCAGCAGGCGTACGGCGACCAGTCGTCCTACGGCGGAGGACAGCAGCCCTACGGCGGCCAGCAGTACGGAGGCCAGGCGGCCTACGGGCAGCAGCCGCCCTACGGCGGCGGGCAGAACACCGAGATCCTCGGCTCCGGCCACCCCGCGACCCCGCCGGACCGGCGCAAGGACCGCAAGGGCGGCAAGGGCCTGCTGATCACGGCGATCGCCGTCCTGATCGCCGCCCTGGTGGGCGGCGGCGGCTTCTACGCCGTCAACCTGCTCAGCGGCGGCGGCACCCAGCCGCACGACGTGCTGCCCGGCAACGCCATCGCCTACGTCCGCCTGGACCTCGACCCAGCCGCCAACCAGAAGGTCGCGCTCTTCCAGATCGCGCGGAAGTTCCAGGCCACCAAGGACTCCTTCAGCGGCGACGACCCGCGCAAGGCGCTGTTCTCCCTGCTCAAGAAGGACGACTCCGACCTCGCCAAGGTGGACTACGCCACCGACATCGAGCCGTGGCTCGGCAGCCGGATCGGCGTGGCGGTGCTCCCGCCGGCCAAGAGCGGCGACGAGCCGAACCCCCTGATCGCCGTCCAGGTCACCGACGAGGGCAAGGCCAAGGCCGGGATCGACAAGCTGATGGGCGACGAGGAGCACGGCATCGCCTTCCGCGACGACTACGCGCTGGTGGCCGAGAGCAAGGCGGTCGCCGACCGGGCCGCGCAGGGGCCCTCGCTGTCCGACGACGCCGACTTCTCCGACGACCTGGGCGCGCTCGGCGAGACCGGCGTGCTGTCGTTCTGGGTGAGCGCCGGCCGGATGGTCCCGTTCATCCCCGAGGCCAAGGACAACGCCACGGCCATCGAAGCGATCAAGAACGCCCGGATCGCCGGGGCGCTCCGCTTCGACGGCGACTACGCCGAGCTGGCCGGTGTCGCCCGCGGCACCCAGCCGGTCGAGGGCCTGGAGGACCCGGCCCCCAACGGCATGGGCGAGCTGCCCGGCTCCACCGTCGCCGCGGTCTCCGTCTCCGGCCTCGGCAACGCGATCGCCAAGCAGTGGCCCAAGATCATGGATTCGGCGGACCAGGCCGCGGGGGGACGCTTCAAGCAGTCCGTCGCCCAGCTCCAGCAGCAGACCGGGCTGTCGCTCCCGGCCGACCTGGTGACGCTGCTCGGCGAGAACCTCACCGTCGCGCTGGACGCCAACGGCCTCACCGACAACCAGCCCAGGGTCGGCGCCCGGATCACCACCGACCCGGCCAAGGCCCAGGCGGTCGTCGGCAAGGTGGAGAAGGCCGCCGCCCAGTCCGGCACCGTCCCGCAGTTCGGCAAGGTCGCGGGAGACGGCGTCTTCACGGTGGCCAGCACCCAGGAGTACGCCGCCGCGCTGGCCAAGGACGGCGAGCTGGGCGACAGCGAGAGCTTCAAGCAGGCCATCCCCGACGGCGACAAGGCGACCTTCGCCCTCTACGCCGACCTCAACAAGATCGAGCCCCTCTACCTGAAGAGCATCCAGGGCGAGGAGAGGGCCGGCGTCCAGGCCCTGCGCGCCGTGGGCCTGAGCGGCACCGCCACCGGCGACGAGGCGACGTTCTCCCTGCGAGTGCTGTTCGACTGACCCACCCGCCTCGCGTGCGACGGCCGTACGGCCGACCGCCGCGTGAGGCCCGGGACCGGGAGACGACCCGGTTCACGTCCGAGAACGGAGCCCGGCGACCACCGTCGCCGGGCTCCGGCCGTTCGCGGCTCAGATCATCCGCCGCAGGGCGGTCTCCACGGCGTCGACGAGCGCGTCACCTTCGGTACCGGGGTGGCGGGCAAGGCCGAGTTCGACGTCCGGCAGAGCGGGCAACGCGGCCGCGTCGTGGCAGGCCATGGCAGGCTCAAGGTTGGCGGGCAGAAGCGCCGCGACTCCGAGCCCGGCCCGTAGCGCGGCGAGCACTCCGGCGAGACTGTTGCTCTCGAACGCCACCCGCCAGCGGCGCCCCGAGCCTTCCATCGTTTCCAGCACCGACGTCCGCCAGGCGCAGGTGTTCGAGAACAGCACCACCGGCAGCGGATCGGCGTCGGTGGCGACACCCTGCCCGACCGCCCAGACCAGCGGCAGACGCACCGTCCAGCGCGGCGGCCAGGGAAGATCCGGGGCCTCGTCGAGCACGAGCTGGACACGGCCCGTGTCGTAGGCCTCCCGCATCCCCGCGCTGGAAAGGCTGAGCACCTCCAGCGTCGCGTCGGGGTGCAGCCGCGCGAGATCGGCGAGCGCCTGGGGAAGGCGGGAAGCGGCGAGGTCTTCGAGGAGTCCCACCCCGCAGTGCCCGGTGAGCGCACGTCCTGTCTCGGCGAGCGCCTGCGCCGACAGCGCGAGGATGCGCTCGGCGTAGGGCAGCAACTCCTCGCCCGCCCGGGTCGGCGAGATGCCGGACGGCGCCCGGTGCAGCAGCGGACTGCCGACGGCCCGTTCGAGCTTGCGCAACTGCTGGCTGAGCGCGGGCTGGGTGCGACCGAGCGCCGCCGCCGCACGGCTGATGCTGCCCGCCCGCACCGCGGTGACGAACGACCGCAGCAGTGCCGTATCGAGATCACGAGCCATAAGAATTCATTATGCCTGGGCTAACGACCTGACGACTTCCTATGGCCTTCCGGGTGACCTACCGTCGAGCCGGTGATCAGGTTTCGACAGGTGCTCGCGGTACCGGGGATGACGCCGCTGCTGAGCATTTCGCTGCTCGCCCGTGCCGCGATCACGGCGGACGCGACGGCGCTGACGATGTACGTCGTCCTCGCCCTCGACATGAGCTACGCGGCGGCGGGAGCCGTGGTGGCGGCGCTCACCGCCGGTGTCGCGCTGGGCGGGCCGCTGCTGGGCCGGATGATCGACCGGCGAGGCCTGCGTACCGTGCTGGCGGCCACGGTCGTGTCGCAGCTCGTGTTCTGGCTGACCGTGCCCGCGCTGCCGTACGTGATCCTGCTGGGCGCCTCCTTCGCCGCCGGTCTGCTGATGGTGCCGATCCAGCAGGTCACCAGGCAGGCGATCACCGCGATGACGACGGCAGGGCAACGGCGGGCGGCGTTCGCGCTGGAGTCGGTGGTGGGCGAGCTGTCGTACATGGTGGGGCCGGCGGTGGTGATCCTGTGCGCCGCGAAGCTGTCCCCCGGGGTGGTGGCGTGGGGACTGGGCGCCGCGATCGTCGCCGGCGGGACGGGGATCGCCCTGCTCGACCCGCCGCTGCGCGCCGAGGACGAGGCGGACGGCGAGGCGGCGGACCGGCCCCGTCGCCGGGAGTGGCTGGGAGCGCCCATGGTCGCCGTCCTGACGATGGGATTCGGCGTCGCGATGCTGCTCAGCGGCATCGACCTGGCCATCGTCGCCACTCTTCGAGAAACCGGTCAGGTCTCGTGGGCGGCCGTGGTCGTCGCCGTGCTCGGGGTGGCGTCCGTCGCGGGCGGCCTGGTGTACGGAGCGCTGTCCCGGCCGATGTCCACCTGGCTGCTGCTCGGCCTGCTCGGGCTGGCGACGGTTCCGATCGGACTCGCCCGTGACTGGCCCTGGCTGTGCGTGGCCGTCATCGTTGCCGGGCTGCTCACCGCACCGACCCTCTCCACGGTCGCCGACGCGGTGAGCCGGCTGGCGCCGGCCGGCGTGCGGGGCGAGGCGACCGGCCTGCAGTCCTCGGCGTCGAGCGCGGGGTTCGCGCTCGGCTCCCCGGTCGTGGGGGCGGCGATCGACGCGTCCACGCCGGCGGGCGGCTTCGCCGCGGCCGGCCTGGTCGGACTGCTCACCGCGTTGACGGGATATCTGCTCTCGCGCCGGTCACCCGCCGCCGCGCCGTCTCCGTCGTCCTCATCGCCCTCGTCGTCCTCGTCGCAGGCGCCCGAGCCCTGCGACGCCACCGCGCCGACCCCATGACGTCAGCCCGGTACGGCCGGCCCTGATCTGCGCCCCCTTCTCCCCCTCCGGGCAGGGAGCGAACCTCCTTTCCCGCGATGACTGAAACCCATTGCGGTCGAATTCGGGCCACGACAGGATCAATCCGTCTACTTGCGATCTCCGGGCGTGAGTCCCTGACCGTTCCCGTCGGGTTCTCACGCCGCCCAGGGGAGCGAGCGTCGCAAAGGGACCCGGGTGAACCTCCGTGGCCGGCGCCGCGGCGCTCGCTCCATCGGCGAGCGTCCTCCGCCCCGGTCAAGGCGGTGTCCACACGTTCCTGGTCCGTCGCCGTCCCCTCGCACACGGCGCACGCTCAGGAAAGGAATCCATGAAGACGCGATTACTCACCGCCGTACTCGCGGGCCTCGCGCTGACCGCCTCGTTCACGTACCCGGCCCTCGCGGAGCGGCCCCCCACCGGACAGCCTGCCGCCCAGACCGCCACCCCGGAGTGGCGCCCCTCCGAGCCGCTCCTCTGGACGGGATGCGGAGACCACGGGGGCGAGTGCGCGACCCTGAAGGTGCCGATCGACTGGAAGAGACCGAACGGACCGACCCTGAACCTGGCGATCGGACGGCTCAGCGCGCTGAACCCGGCCAAGCGGCTCGGCGTGCTGGTCGTCCACCCGGGCGGCCCCGGCGCCTCGGGGATCGACCCGTTCATCCTCGATGACGCCATCCCGGAGAGCGACCCCGTCCGGCAGTACTTCGACCTGGTCACCCTCGACCCACGCGGCGTCGGCCGCAGCACCCAGGCGGTCTGCAGCGCGGACCTGGTCGACCGCACACCGGTCACCTATCCGGCCGACGAGGCCGAATACCGGTCGCTCCTGCGGTTCAACGCGAGCCTGTCGAGGGACTGCCGCAGGCAGACCGGCCCGCTGTTCGACCATGTGGACACCACCAGCGCGGCCCGCGACGTCGACGCGATCCGGGTCGCGCTCGGCGAACGCAGGATCAGCTTCTTCGCGATCTCCTACGGCACGATGGTCGGCCAGCAGTACGCCGAGCTGTTCCCGGGGAACATCCGGGCGATGGCGATCGACTCCAACATGGACCACAGCATCACCTCCGCGTGGCAGTACCTGAAGACCACGACGGAGGACTTCGAGAGCAGCTTCCTCGACTTCGCCAAGTGGTGCGGCGAGACCGCGACCTGCGCGCTGCACGGCAAGAAGGTCACCGACGTGTGGGACGAACTGCACGCGAAGGCGGCGGCCGGTGACCTGAAATCCCCCTTCGACGGTTCTCCGATCCCCGCCGAGGATCTGCGAGGGGGACTGTTCATCTACATGTACGACCCGAGCGGCTGGTTCGACGCCGCCCAATGGCTCAGGGCCCTCACCAGGGGCGCTCCCCCGGCGCCCCCGTTCACCGTCAAGACGGAAGTGGTCGGCAACCCCTACCCCGCGATCTGGTGCTCCGACTGGAAGTGGGACGTCACGAGCTTCTCCCAGCTCGACCGGTACCGGCGGCGGCTTGAGACCATCGCCCCGCATACGAAGCTCTCACCGTTCTGGTCCGACGTGACGAGCTGCCTCAACTGGCAGGGCCCCGTCTCCAACCCGCAGCACCGGCTCGCGATCGGTGACACCCCGCCCATCCTGGTGGCCACGGCCCGCCACGACGTCGGCACCCCGGCGGCGTGGAACCAGTCGGTCGCACGGCAGATCCCGCGGTCGGCCCTGCTTGAGTACGAGGGGGTCGGGCATGGCCAGTTCCGCAACAGCACCTGCGCCCACGACGCGATCGTCGACTACCTGATCGAGCTCAAGGTGCCGCAGCCCGGCACCCGCTGCGCCCCCGAGTATCCGACGGAACCGTCCGCCGCGACGAAGTCGGCGGAGAGCCCGCCCCTCACCCGAACCGGCCGCCCGGTCCACGCCGGCCGGCCGTACGGCACCCGCCGACCGTAGGGCCCCACCGCACCGCCGCGCCGCGCGGCGGTGCGGTCACCTCTTGACGGCCCGCAGGACGACGAACCTGGGATCGCTCGCGACGACCTCGCAGTTGCCGAAGAGCCGGCGCAGCTTCGCGTGGTAGCCGAGGTGCCGGTTGCCGACCACCCACAGCTCGCCGCCGCGGCGCAGTGCGGCGCGCGACCCGTTGAACATGCGCCAGGCCGTGGCGTCGGTCGTCGCGCGGTGCGTGTGGAACGGCGGGTTGTTCAGCACCAGGTCGACCGTCCCGGCGGGCACGTCCGACATCCCGTCGGATGCCAGGAACTCCGCGTCGGTGCCCGCGTCCACGTTCGCCCGGAAGGTGGCCTCCGCCGAGGCCAGCGCCTGGTAGGACTCGTCGATGAACGTCACCCGGGCCTCGCTGTTGGCGAGCGCCGCGGCGAGGCCGACCACCCCGTTGCCGCAGCCCAGGTCCACGACGTGCTCGCGGCCACGGCGCGTCGGCAGGTTCCGCAGGAAGAAGCGGGTGCCGATGTCCAGGCGGTCGGCGCAGAAGATGCCCGCGTGGTTGGTGACGGTCAGACCCGAGACGGTTCCGACGTCGGCGGGCAGCGCGTGGCTTCGCGGCCACGGGCCGGCGCTCCGGGGGAGCTCCGGGTCCGGTGAGCAGAAGATGAGCCGGGCCTTCTTCACCGCCAGCGACGTCCTGGTCGGCCCCACGATCCGCTCGAACAGCCTCAGCGTCGAGGTGTGGATCTCGGTGACCATCCCCGCGCCGACGATCACGGTGTCCGGGTGCATGTGGGGTGCGAGGCGGTGCAGCTGGTCCTCAAGCAGCGCGAGGCTCTTGGGCACGCGGATGAGCAGCACGTCGATCCGATCCGGCGGCGCGTCCCTGGTCGTAAGGAGCCGCACCGCGTCAATGGGGATCCCGTTGCGCCCCATGTTCGCCAGGGTCGCCTGCCGGCCGAGGAAGGAGTCGGTGATCTGCGTGGGACGGTGCTCGGCCAGCGCGGTGACCAGGGCGCCCCACCGGTCTCCCAGCACGACCACGGTGCCCGACAGGTCGATGGGTTCGCCGTCGATTCCGTCGAGGTGCCGTAGTAGGTATTCGTCGGCGGCGTCCCAGGCACGGAGCGGGTCGCGGGGATCCTCGGGGAAGCGGGTGAGGTCGAATACACCTCTCGGCGTCGTCAAACGGTTCATCGGACCTCAGGCTACCGATTGCGGATGGCCGGGGTCACGGCGGTCGAGGATCGGACCGGTTCCGGCGAGGAGGCTGTTCGACGGCGCAGGCCGGTACCGCGCCCGTTCGGGGTGGCTGCGGATGAGGGCGGCGAGTGGGCACCGGTGGCGCAGGGCTCAGGCTCCCCTGTCCGTACGTCCGGCTCTGGATGCCGCGGAGTCATCACTCCTGCTCAGTCGGCATCCAGACCTGGTCCGTGTCTCCCGGAGAGGCTTTTCGCCCTCCTGCCACCGGTACATGGTGGGTCGTCGAGGAGCCGATCAGGCCAGCGCGTCGAGTCCGCCGCTCTTGATGGTGGAGAGGAAGGCATCCCACTCGGCTGGAGCGAAGGAGAGCACGGGGCCGTCGGGGTCTTTGGAGTCACGGACCAGGAAGAGACGGTCGGGTTGGACCTCGATGGACGAGGTGCCGTGAACGACCTCCATGCACCGGCCGCCGGTGGCGTCGCTCCCGGTCGTCTGCTGCCAGGCCGCTACCTCGACGCAGTTCGGACCGTTTCCGCTCATAGAGCTCTTGCGCCAGACGCCGACTTCAACGCAATTTTGGCCGGCACCACTAAGAGAGCTCTTACGCCATACGACAGAGGAGAAGCTGGTTTCCGACATTCTGCACTCCCGTCACGGCAGCTAACCGAGCCGAGCAGCCATCTCCTCAATGAGAGCCCGAGAGGCGTCCGGCGCCAAAGCCTGAGCACGAAGGTGGTCAAAAGCAACTGTATATCGATAGATATCCCCCTCCTGCTCTACGTAGATGCTGTCCGTCAGGTTCTCCAGAAAAACGACGTCCGGATCAGCGGACTCAGGAAACTGAAGGATCTCAAATGCCCCGCTCGTACCTGGGTGAGCCCCGACCGCGAACGGCAGGACCTGCAGCGTGACGTTGGGCGTCTCCATCAGGCCGAGAAGCCGTTCGAGTTGGGAGCGCATCACAGAAGGCCCGCCGACGGTTCGGCTGATGACCGCCTCGTCGATGATCGCCCAAAGACGCAAGGGCTCGGTTTTCGTCAGGAGTGCCTGCCGGGCCATGCGGATCTCGATACGACGCTCCATCTCTCCAGGTGGCGCGAGAACGAATCCGGCGCGGATGACGGCGCGAGCGTAGTCCTCGGTCTGGAGAAGACCGGGCATGACGATGGGCGCGAAGCTTCGCACCGAAGCTGCCTCGGCCTCCAGTCCGATGTAAGCGGCGTACTCGCTGGAAAGGTCGTTGTAAGCCTGCCACCAGCCCCTCTTGCGGGCGTCTCGGGTCAGCCGGAGAAGCTCCTCGCGCTTGGAGCCGTTGACTCCATAGAGGCCAAGAAGACTTTCGACGTCCTTGGGGACCACACCCACCCGGGATGTCTCGATCCGCGAGAGCTTGGTCGCGGACCAGCCGAGCCACTCTCCCGCCTCCTCCAGCGTCAACTGAGCGCGTTCACGAAGGTGACGAAGCTCGGCTGCCAGACGACGCCTCCGCACCGTGGGACTCCCGGGCTGCCTCATCGATTGCCCTCCCCCTGATCGCCGCTAACAGTAGCGGCTCGTTGACCGACAGTGCTGGAGATTACTGAGAAGCAAATTTGCTCTTCCAGTAGCGCTGACGTCGCCGCTCATTCATGCTCTCCGTACACAGCACGTGACTCTTAGTAGGAGTAGATGTCACACCCAGCGGCTATGCGATCCAGGAAGGGCGGACGGCATGAGGATGAACGATCCCCAAGAGGGAGGCGGGCGGCTGGTGGAGTTGGCCTGGGAGTTGAACGATCTCGGGTTCGACTCCGTCGTCCGCCTCCCGCCCGGCCGCAGGCCCAGCATGGAGTTCTACCTCCCGCCGGGGCCGCCCAGGTCCGTCACCACCCAGCACGGCCGTACCACCACCTTCACCTGGCCCGGCAGCCCCGACCGGCGGGCCCGCAGCCGACCGGACCACGACCGATCGGACCACGACGAGCCAGATGACCTCCTGCCGCACCCGGCACGGCGAAGCCGGATGCGTGAGCTGGCCGAACGGCTCGCAGAGGCCGTCCGGTGAGGGCGTTAGGACTGCTCGGGCAGGTGGAGCTGCCCGCCGAGGTCGCCGCCGTCCCCCGGATGCGCCGTTACGTCCGTGACCTGCTGGACGACACCGAGCACCCGCACACCGACGACGCCCTCCTCCTCGTCACCGAACTGGTGACGAACTCCGTACGGCACTCCGACTCCGGCCGCGTCCCCGGTGGCCGGGTCGTGGTCGCGGTCGCCAACCATGCTGGAACGCTCCACATCGACGTCATCGACGCCGGATCCGAGGGGTGCCGCCCCGCCCTGCGGCCGGACATCGACGGTGACGGCAGTGGCGGGCGCGGCCTGTGGCTGGTCCAGGAGCTGGCCACCGCCTGGGGCTGGTACGAGACCGCCGCTGGCCGCGTCGTCTGGTTCCAGCTCTCCGCCCACCGATCACCGCTCTGAGGAGCACGGCGAAATCCCCTGGGAGCGGCTTCCAGCGAGCGATGATCACCCCACGACGCAGCTCGTATCCCTGACAGCGCCCTCCCCCGCCCACGCCCAGCTCGGCGAGGCCGTCACCCGCCTCACAGAACAGGGCTCCACGCCGAACCGGTTCTCATCGGCAGCCACCACTAGCCGGAAGCCGACGGATCGTCAGCCGACCCGATCAGGGCGGCGCGGTAGTCTCGGCCGATGGCGAAGATCTTGGTCACGGGCATGTCCGGCACCGGCAAGTCCACCGCGTTGGAGATGCTGGCGGCCCGGGGTCATCGCGCCGTCGACACCGACAGCGACCGGTGGAGCCACTGGGTGGTGCTGCCGGACGGATCCACCGACTGGGCGTGGCGGGAGCCGGCCATCGACGACCTGCTCGCCGGTCACCGTGAGGGCGCCCTCTTCGTGGCGGGCTGTAAGACCAACCAGGGGCGGTTCTACCCGCGGTTCGACCACATCGTCCTGCTCAGCGCTCCCGCTGAGATCATGCTCGTCCGCATCGCGACGCGAACCAACAACCCCTTCGGCAAGCGCCCCGAGGAACGTGAGGCCATCCTGCGCGACCTGGCCGAGGTGGAGCCGTTGCTCAGGGCGACCTGCACCGCCGAGATCGACGCTTCCGCGCCGATCGACAGGGTCGTCCAGCAGCTTGAGGAGCTGGCACGGACGACGCCGTGAGCAGCGGGGTATGGCGTCAAGCCCAGAGCCGGCCCCTCCAGGCGTTCCTCGGCCTCGTCCAGGGTGCCCTCATAGGCGCCGGTGGGCAGGCACTTCCAGCCGCCGTCGGCCACCACGAACACGAGTCTGCCCGCTCCCCCGCCTTGACGACCTTCCCAGGGATACGACCGCAGAGATCCTCCACTTAAGCAGCGCATTTGAACAGGTCAACCGGCATGCCGCCCGCCTCCTCCGAACACTTTGCCCACTATCGGCGAACCACGGGCGAAGACCACACCGATCCCTTACGGTGACGGATCGTGAACAGTGAGTCATGCGCGTACGTGGACGAGTCCATGCGCGTTGGTGCGGGCCTCTACGTGCTGGCATCCGTGATCGTCCCCAGTCGCCGAGCCGACATGTATCGGACGGCTCTCCGCGCGTTGCTCCTTTCCAAGCAACCCCGTCTGCACTGGCGGGACGAAAAGCCGAAACGCCGGCTTGAGATCGTTCATGCACTCGCCGAACCACCGCTCGAAGTGGTCGCGGCCGTAGGAACGGACATGCCGCCATCGAAGCAGAAGCGTGCACGACGCAAGTGCATGGATCGCCTCTACTGGCGACTGTCCCAGCTACGTCTGCACCACGTGGTCATGGAAAGGCGTGGTCCCACGAATGACAGGGAGGATCTCGACATGGTGAACGCTCTGCGTGCGCAGAACGTGCTGCCTGACGAGATGCGCGTCGAGTGGTGCGACCCTCTGAGCGAGGAACTGCTCTGGCTTACCGACATCCTCGCGGGCGTCATCGCGTCGGCGGCCGCAGGTGAGGCAGATCTGATGACGGCCTTGAGAGCCGAGCTGGTCATCGATCGGCTCCGCTGCGATTGATCCAAGAAAGCGCGAAGCCCGGGGTCCTGTCAGTTCCGGCAGTAAACCCGGGCTCACTTCCTCTCCCCCTAGCAGGGGGCGGCACCCCGATGGTACCCCGCTCCAGCCAACTCACGCACACTTTCCGTTGCCGTACGGAAACAGAAAGTGCGTCAGGCCCAGAGCTGGCCCTCCAGGCGTTCCTCGGCCTCGTCGAGGGTGCCCTCGTAAGCGCCGGTGGACAGGTACTTCCAGCCGCCGTCGGCCACCACGAACACGATGTCGGCCCGCTCCCCCGCCTTGACGGCCTTGGCCGCCATGCCGAGCGCGGCGTGCAGGGCGGCGCCGGTGGAGACCCCGGCGAAGATGCCCTCGGTGGCCAGCAGCTCCCTGGTACGGCGCAGCGCGTCGCCGGAGGAGACCGAGAAGCGGGTGGTCAGCACCTCGGGGTCGTACAGCTCGGGGATGAAGCCCTCGTCGACGTTGCGCAGGCCGTACACCAGCTCGCCGTAGCGGGGCTCGGCGGCGACGATCCTGATGTCGGGGACGCGCTCGCGCAGGAAGCGGCCGACGCCCATGAGGGTGCCGGTGGTGCCCAGGCCCGCGACGAAGTGGGTGACGGTCGGCAGGTCGGCGAGGATCTCCGGGCCGGTCGTCTCGTAGTGGGAACGCCAGTTGGCCGGGTTGCCGTACTGGTAGAGCATCACCCAGTCGGGGTGCTCGGCGGCCAGGCCCTTGGCCACCCGGACCGCCTCGTTGGAGCCGCCGGCCGCCGGGGAGGAGATGATCTCCGCGCCCCACATGCGCAGGAGCTGGCGGCGCTCCTCGGAGGTGTTCTCCGGCATCACGCAGATCAGCCGGTAGCCCTTGAGCTTGGCCGACATGGCCAGCGAGATGCCGGTGTTGCCGCTGGTGGGCTCCAGGATCGTGCAGCCGGGCTTGAGCAGCCCGTCCTTCTCGGCCTGCTCGATCATCCACAGCGCCGGACGGTCCTTGATCGAACCGGTCGGGTTGCGGTCCTCCAGCTTGGCCCAGACCCGCACGTCCTCCGAGGGGGACAGCCGGGGCAGGCCGACCATCGGGGTGCGGCCGACCGAGTCGATCAGTGAGTCAAAGCGCATGGTGTGGCTTCCGCGTCATCCTTCGTGGCGTCCCGGCGCCGGCCGGCCTCGGCGGCGCGACGGGACCTGGAGAGTGGCGCGTCACCGGCCCGCCGGAGGGCCGGTGACGGCGGAGGGCCGTGTGGATCCCCGCTGCGGCGAGGACCCACGAGGCAGGGCCTAGCGGGCGCCGCCGGCCACGGCGGGCAGCACGGTGACGGTGTCGCCGTCGGAGACCGGGGTCTCCAGGCCTCCCAGGAAGCGGACGTCCTCGTCGTTGAGGTAGACGTTCACGAAGCGGCGCAGCGCGCCCTTGTCGACCAGGCGGTCCCGCAGCCCGGGGTGCCGGGTCTCCAGGTCGCCGATCAGCTCCTCAAGCGTCGCGCCCTTGGCGTCGACGGCTTTGGCGCCGTCGGTGTAGGTGCGCAGGATGGTCGGAATGCGAACCTCGATGGCCATCGCGGGTCAATCTCCTTGTGTCGTCATGAGAGTGCCGCCCTCCGGATCAGAACACCGGCGGGCACGGGGGGATTCCGGGAAGGGTTTCGGGGAGGGCTTCGAGAAGCCGCGACTCAGCGACAGTCGTAGACGACGACGGTGGGAGTGTGCGCGAAGAGGTAGGTCTGCACGGGCGCCAGGCCCTCATGCCGGGCCCGCGCGCGGGGACGTGACAGCATGTCGGTCCTCCTGGCTCGGGTCGATGGTCGGCGTGGTCAGTTTACCGAAAAGGATGATTACGCCCTATGCCGGTGTCCACCGGTGAGCGTCGATCCGCGCTCCGGGCAAGGGCACCCCGCGGCGCTGGAGCCCGACGGCCGGTCCGCGGCTCGCGCGAGCGAAATCGCGCCCGTACGGCGGGCACACGTGCGGCGCGGGTCACGCCGGGATGATCTTCACCTCTTCCTCCTCCACCACGCCCTCGATGATCCGGTAGGAGCGGAACTCCGCGTCCTCCCCCAGTTCCTCACGGGTGGAGACCAGCACGTAGTGGGCGCCGGGCTCGGAGGCGTAGCTGATGTCGGTGCGCGAGGGGTACGCCTCGGTCGAGGTGTGGGAGTGGTAGATGATCACCGGCTCCTCGTCGCGGTCGTCCATCTCCCGCCAGACGCGGAACTGCTCCATCGAGTCGAAGCGGTAGAAGGTGGGCGACCGCTCGGCGTTCTCCATCGGGACGAACCGCTCGGGAGTGTCAGAACCGGCCGGACCGGCGACCACCCCGCACGCCTCGTCCGGGTGGTCGGCCCGGGCGTGGGCGATGATCTTGTCAACCAGTTCCCGCGAGATCGTGAGCATGCCTGGAAGGTACCAGAGCGCCCGGGAAGAGCCGTGTCGTGACCTGGGGAGGGAGCCCGGGACACCCCGGACCTGCCCGGGTGGGCCGAAGCCCGGGAGGCGCCGCGGCAAGGGACCCAGGACACCCGGGACGGGCCCCAGGTTCGAAAGGAGGACCCGCGGCGCGTCAGAGGGCGCGGACCAGGGTGTCCTGCAGGTAGGTCAGCCAGTCGTAGGTGACGTACGCCGGATACCGGGGGTCGTCCTCGGTGAGCCCGGCGAACTCCTCGTGGACGTCCTCGGTCACCTCCAGGCGGGTGCCGAGTGCCAGCCGTACGTCGTTCAGGGCGCGCAGCCACGAGTGGGCCTGCTCGCGGGTGAGGTCGACCCGGCCCGGCGCGGCGCTGTCGAGCACGGCCTGCGCGTCGGCCCGCTTGCCGTCGCGCAGGGTCGCCTCGGTGTAGCGGCGGAACTCGGCGGCCTCCCCGTCGTCCTCGTACGCCGAGGGGAACAGCCGGGCCAGCACCGGGTCGCCGGGCGGCTCGGCCGGGCCGGAGGGTCCGATGCCGAGGGCGCGCTCCAGGGGGTCGTCGCCGGTCTGCGCCGGTTCGATCAGGTCGAGGATCTGGGCCGCGAGCGAGCGCAGGATCGAGACCTCGGCGTCCTCGAAGACGGCGATCACCCCGCCCTCGCGTCCCCGTTTGAACCCCGAACTCACCGGCCGCCCACCACCTTCACTCGCCTGCCCTCACTCGCCTGCCGTCGTCCGCCGCCGCCGGCCCCGCGACGGGTCACCGGGAGAACCCGGCCCCGGAGGACCTCCACGCGGCGCGGCTCACGAGTCGTGCTGCACCGTGGCCCACAGGCCGTAGGAGTGCATGATCTGCGCGTCGCGCTCCATCTCCTCGCGGGTGCCGCTGGAGACCACGGCCCTGCCCTTCTGATGCACGTCGAGCATGAGCTTCTCGGCCTTCTCCCGTGAGTAGCCGAAGACGGTCTGGAAGACGTACGTGACGTAGGACATGAGGTTGACCGGGTCGTTCCAGACGACGGTCACCCATGGCAGGTCGGGCCGGACGTCCGACTCCGGACGCTCGACCTCCATCGGAGCGATGCCACCCACAGGAACAGTCTGCCCTACCGCCCCCATAGTCTTCGAATCGTGAGTACTTCCACGAGCAGTGCGTTGCTGACCGACCACTACGAGCTGACGATGTTGCAGGCGGCGCTGCGCAGCGGGGCGGCGTCCCGCCGCGCGGTGTTCGAGGTCTTCGCCCGGCAGCTGCCCGGCGGACGGCGGTACGGCGTGGTCGCCGGGATCGGCCGGGTGCTCGACGCGGTGGAGGACTTCCGGTTCGGTGACGAGGAGCTCGCGTTCCTCCGTGACAACCAGGTGGTGGACGAGCCGACCCTCGACTTCCTGGCCGGCTACCGCTTCTCCGGCGACCTGTACGGCTACCGCGAGGGCGAGTGCTACTTCCCCGGCTCCCCCATCGTGACCGTCGAGGGCACGTTCGCCGAGGCCGTGCTGCTGGAGACGGTGATCCTGTCGATCCTCAACCACGACAGCGCGATCGCCACCGCCGCCGCCCGGATGGTCCGCGCCGCGGCCGGGCGGCCCATCATCGAGATGGGCTCGCGCCGTACCCACGAGATGTCCGCGGTCGCCGCCGCGCGCGCCGCCTACCTCAGCGGCTTCTCCTCCACCTCCAACCTGATGGCCGGCCACCTGTACGGCGTGCCGACCGCCGGGACCGCGGCCCACGCGTTCACACTGCTCCACGACTCCGAGCGGGGCGCCTTCCAGGCGCAGATCGCCTCGCTCGGCGCGGGCACCACGCTGCTGGTGGACACCTACGACGTCGCCGAGGCGGTGCGGACCGGCGTGGAGCTGGCCGGTCCCGAGCTGGGGGCGGTGCGGCTCGACTCCGGCGACCTGTGCGAGATCGCGACGGAGGTGCGCGAGCAGCTCGACGCGCTGGGCGCGCACAAGACCCGGATCATCGTCACCAGCGACCTCGACGAGTACGCCATCGCGGCGCTGGCCTCGGCCCCGGTGGACGGCTACGGCGTCGGGACCTCCCTGGTCACCGGCTCGGGGGTGCCGACGGCCGCGATGGTGTACAAGCTCGTCGCCCGCGAGGACGCCTCCGGGGTCCTCGCGCCGGTGGCGAAGCGGTCGGTGGGCAAGCCCAGCCGCGGGGGCCGCAAGTGCGCCTTCCGGCGGCTCGACGCGTCCGGTACGGCGGACGCCGAGCTGGTCGTCACCTCCGGGCTGGAGCCCTCCGGCGCCCGGCCGCTCCAGGTCCCGCTGGTGCGCGGCGGTGAGGTCGTCGGCCGGGAGAGCCTGGAGGCGTCACGCGCCTGGCACCGCGAGGTCATGGCCGAGCTGCCCGCGGCCGCCCATCATCTTTCCCGGGGCGACGCCGCGCTTGCGACCGTGTTTGACTAGCTTCGTGACGAATGCACTGATCATCGTCGATGTCCAGAACGACTTCTGCGAGGGCGGCAGCCTGGCGGTGAGCGGAGGGGCGGAGGTGGCCGCCGCCATCTCGCGGCACGCCGCCGCCCACCGCTACGACCACGTGGTGGCCACCCGTGACTTCCATGTGGACCCCGGCCCCCACTTCGCCGCCGAACCCGACTACGTCGACTCCTGGCCCGCGCACTGCGTGGCCGGGACGCCGGGGGCGGAGTTCCACCCGGCGCTCGACGACTCCCTGGCCGAGGAGGTGTTCAGCAAGGGCGCCCACGCCGCCGCCTACAGCGGCTTCGAGGGCGCGGCGCCCGACGGCACCCCCCTGGGCCGCTGGCTCGCCGACCGCGGCGTGGACTCGGTGGACGTGGTCGGCATCGCCACCGACCACTGCGTGCGCGCCACGGCGCTGGACGCGGCGGCGGGCGGCCTGGCCGTACGGGTGCTGCTCGACCTGACCGCGGGGGTGGCCCGGCCGACCACCGACGCGGCGCTGGCCCGGCTGCGCGCCGCGGGGGTCGTGCTCAGCGGCGAGCCGGTGGTCCGCGCCTGATCGGGTGCGGCCGGTGATCCGTTCGTAAAGGACGGTCACGGAACGTCCAAGGCGGACACCGCCGACCGCGGCAGGAGTATCACGGAGAGCGCAAGCGCTCTTCGATCTCATGGTGGTGTCCGCCCATGCTGCTGCTCGGTGTCTCCTGGCTGGTCCTGGCCCCCCTGTCCCTGTGGCTGCTGGTGCGCGGCCGGGGCTCGGCCCGAGCCGGGGCGGTGCTCGCGCTGGCCGGGCTGGAGGCGGCCACCGTCTGGGTCAGCGGCGGCGGCCCGGGGATGACCGGGCCCCGGGACACCGTGGCCGTGGCCGCGGCCGGGCACGCGATCGCCCCGGGCACGGCCGGGCCCGGAGCCGTCGCCGGGCACGGAAACGCGGCGGCCCGCTCGGGGACGACCGCCCCGGCGCGTTCCGCCGTGCCCTGTGCCGCCCGGCCCGTCGTGCCGGAGCGCGCGGCGCTGGTCCGCCGCGCGGGTGAGCCGCGTGCGCTGCGGCTGTTCTGGCCGGCCTTGGCGGACGAGTGCCGCACCGCCACCGTGCTGCTGCGCCGGGAGGGCCGTGAGGTGCGGATCTGGCTGCACGCGGGCGCCGACGGCGCCGGGGGCGCCATGGAGCACCGCCCGGCCCTCGCCCGGACCGTCCCGGTGACCGTGTCGGACGGCGTCGCCTCCGTGCGGGCGCGCCTGACGCCGCCGGTCCGGGGCGGCCTCCGGACGGTGGACGGCCGCAGCGGCCTCCTCATCGCCCTCGACCGGGCCTGACCGCCGAGGTCGAGCGGACCTGAGCCGGGAACGATCAGTCCGAGGCCGGACGGACCCGAGCCGGGAACGGCCGGTCCGGGGTCAGGGCGAGCCCGCACCGGGGATGCCGGGGACTCCGGGGACGAGCACCGGGCCGGCGGGTCAGCGGCGCTGGGTGGCCCACTGACGGATCCGGTCGATCCGCTCCTGGACCTGCTCGGCAGTGGCCTGCGCGATGGCCGGGCCGCCGCAGGCCCGGCGCAGCTCGGCGTGGATGACGCCGTGCGGCTGGCCGGTGCGGTGGTTCCACGCCCCCACCAGGCCGTTGAGCTCACGCCGCAGCTCGGCGATCCGCTCGTGCGGGGCGAGCTCCGTCTCCTTGGGCTCGGGCTCCTTGCGCTTGGCCCTGAGCTGGTCGGACTGGCGCTTGCTCAGCAGGGTCCGCACCTGGTCGGGCTCCAGCAGGCCGGGCAGGCCGAGGAAGTCCTCCTCCTCGGGCGAGCCGGGCTCGGCGCCGGTGCCGAACTCACCGCCGTCGAACAGCACCCGGTCGAAGGTGGCGACCGCCTCCAGGGTCTCGAACGGCAGCTCGTCGCCGAGGACGTCGGGGTTGTCCTTCTTGCGCTGCGCGTCCTCCAGGAGGAAGTCGTCGAGCCCCTCCTCCGCCGGCTTGCGGTCGAGGACGTGGTCGCGCTCGGCCTCCATCTCCCCGGCCAGGCCCATCAGCGTGGGCACCGAGGGCAGGAACACCGACGCGGTCTCCCCCCGCTTTCTCGCCCGGACGAAACGGCCGACGGCCTGGGCGAAGAACAGCGGGGTCGAGGTGCTGGTGGCGTACACCCCGACCGCCAGGCGGGGGATGTCGACGCCCTCGGAGACCATCCGGACCGCGACCAGCCAGCGGTCCTGCGAGACGGAGAACAGCTTGATCTTCTTGGACGCGTCGGGGTCGTCGGACAGCACGACCGTGGCGCCCTCGCCGGTGATCGAGCGGATGTGCCGGGCGTAGGCGCGGGCCGTCTCGTGGTCGGTGGCGATGACCAGGCCGCCCGCGTCGGGGACGCCCCGGCGCACCTCGGTCAGCCGCCGGTCGGCCGCTTGGAGCACCTGCCGGATCCAGTCGCCCTTGGGGTCGAGCGCGGCCTTCCACGCCTGGCCGAGCTGGTCCTTGGTGAGCGGGGTGCCGAGCGTCGCGGCGATCTCGTCGCCGGCGCGGGTCCGCCAGCGCATCTCGCCGGCGTAGGCGAGGAAGATCACCGGCCGGACCACGCCGTCGGCCAGCGCCGGGCCGTAGCCGTAGGAGTAGTCGGAGAGGCTGCGCCGGACGCCCTCGCCGTCCTCGGCGTAGGTGACGAACGGGATGGGGTTGACGTCGGACCGGAACGGCGTGCCGGTCAGCGCCAGGCGGCGCGCGGCCGGCTCGAACGCCTCGCGCACGCCGTCGCCCCAGGACTTCGCGTCGCCCGCGTGGTGGATCTCGTCGAAGATGACGAGGGTCTTGCGGGCCTCGGTGCGCGCGCGGTGCAGCGCCGGGTGCATCGAGACCTGGGCGTAGGTGACGGCCACCCCGATGTAGTCGCGCGAGGTCGCGCCCTGGCTGTTCTTGAACTCGGGGTCGATGGGGATGCCGACCCTGCCCGCGGCGTCCGCCCACTGCCTCTTGAGGTGCTCGGTGGGTGTGACGATCGTCACAGCCCGGACGATCCCCCGTGACAGCAGGTCGCTCGCGATGCGCAGCGCGAAGGTGGTCTTGCCGGCGCCGGGCGTGGCGACCGCGAGGAAGTCGCGCGGCGCGCGGCGGCAGTAGAGGTCGAACGCCTCCTGCTGCCAGGCACGGAGCTTCGGCGCGGTGCCCCAGGCTGCGCGGTCGGGGTACGAGGGGGACAGGTGGGATGCGGCGGAAGTGCTCACAGTGTCCCCAGCGTAATCTGAGTCGCCGACAGGACGTGCCGATCCGGTGAGATGCTCGCCAATATCGCCTCCGGGTGCTAAAGGACTCCGGACACCGTACGGTGCCGCCCCCTAGCGGATTCCGGCCACCACCGTGTCGAGTTCGGCGCGCGTCCGGGGGTCGTCCGGCTGGGCGGCGGCGAGCACGACCACCGACGGCCCCGTCTGGCCCGTGAGGAACACCACACGCAGGTAGGCCGGACGGTTGACCACGTCGCGGTACTCCGCCCGGAGGGTGCGGTTGTAGCCCGTCCGCCCGCCCACGGTGACCTCCCGGTCCTCGACGACCTTCACCTCGTCGCCGTGCAGCAGCAGCCTGCCGTACAGGTCGGCGAGCCGGACCGTCTCCTTGCGCGCGTCGGTCACCGGATCGGCCGGCCTGGTCAGCACCGTCACCAGCCCGTCCCGGCCGGCCACGGAGGTGAACCCGGTGACCGGCGGCGGCCCGCCCGTCCGCCAGCCCTCGGGCAGCGGGTAGCGCACGCCCGCGGCGGGGTCGCTCACCGCGGCGGGTCCCGAGGACGACGGCAGGGTCCGCAGCAGGAGTGCGGCCCCCCACGCGACGGCCCCGCCGGCGACCAGTACGGCCAGCAGCCCGAGCAGGACGCGGCGCAGCGGGCCGGAGACACGGGCGGGGGCGGGGGCCGCGGGCGCGCCGTACCAGCGGGCCGAGGGGGCAGGTCGTCCTCCTTCGGCACCCCGGCGAGCCCGCCGTACCGGCGGGCCGGGGCGGGGAGGTCCTCCTCCTTCGGCATGCCCGCGTGCCGCGCCCGGCGGGGCCTGGCGGGCGGGGGCGGAGGCGCGGGCTCCTCGGCGATCCGAGCCCGCTCCCCGGCGAACCGGACGTCCTCGGCGGGCTGGGCACGGTGCTGGCCTCGTCGCCCGCGCTCCTCGGGCGGCCACACCCGGCTGTCGCCTCCGGGACTTCCGGGACCTCCGGGATCTCCGGGACCTTCGGCTTCCCGGGACGATCGGGAATCCCGGGCGTCGCGAGAGCCCCGTAACCCCCGGAACATCCGGAACCCCCGGAATCCCGGGGGGTCGTGGTCGTCCGGCGTCCAGAACTCCTCGAAGTCGCGGGGCGCCCCCAGCCCGAGCCGGGGGCGGGGGGGCTCCGCGGGCTGCGAAGGCCCTCCGGGTTCCTCCGGGGGGTGCGGGCGTCCGCCGGACTCCTCCGGCTGCGACGCCCGGCGAGGCCGTTCGCCCACGACGACTCCCTCCGGTGGTCACGGTCATCCCCGTCCTACCATGCCTTCCGGACGGCGATCAGGCCATAGACCGATCAGGAACCGCCGCGCTCTTTCGCGGCCTCTCCGGATGCCCGCGTGACCCGGACGGTGGTCCGCACGGCGGGCCGGACGTGTGCCGGCAAGAGTCATCGGCGCGAGGGCCCGCCGGGAGGAGCCACGGGCGGGCGACGGCCCCTGAGAGGGACCGTCGCGGTCAGGAGGCGGGCTCGCGCATGCGGGTGGCGATGATCGTGCCGAACAGCGCCACGGCCGCCGTCAGGACGACGATCATGGTGTATCCGGTGCGGATGTCGTCGTGGCCGATCAGGTTGATCAGGACGCCGCCGAAACCGATCATGAGCGCGCTGCCCAGGGTGTCGACGACCTGGAGGGCGGCGGAGTTCGCCCCCTGCTCCTCGTCGGGGGACTGGCGCATCGCGGTGACGTTGATGCTCGCGGTGCCGATGCCCATGCCGAACCCGGCGATGATCCACGCGGGCACGTCGATCCAGCCGGTGACGCCCGGCACCAGGGACAGCAGGGTCAGCAGGATGCCGACGGTGACCGCGGCGGAGGCGATCCGCACCAGCAGTGCGCGGTCGTAGTCTCGGCGGCTCTGCAGGTAGGAGCCGGTGGACCAGCCCAGCGCGCCGGTGGTGAGGGCGATCCCGGCCTCGGTGACGTTGAAGCCGCGCACCGAGGTGAGCGCCAGCGGGATGAAGGAGTTGACCCCGAAGAACGCCGAGGACAGCAGGCCGCGCATCATGATCGTGGTGGGCAGGCCGCGGCCGAACCGCAGCGCTCCCGCGGGCAGCAGCCGGGGCAGGCCCGCGGCCAGCCCGGCCAGACCCGCGACGGCGGCGACGCCGCCGGCGATCGGGGCGGTGTGCAGGCGGTCCACGCCGTACAGCAGCACGCCGGCGCCGACGGCGGTGGCCGCCGCCGACAGGGTCATCGCCAGCGGCCGGGAGCGGGGGCCGGTGGCGGGCACGGGCGCCGGCCCCCCGCCGGTGCGCAGCGCGGGCAGCAGCATCAGCATGGCGGGGAGCACCAGCGGCACGATGCCGTAGAAGACCCAGCGCCAGCCGAACAACTCGGCGATGACGCCGCCGACGCTCGGCCCGATCAGCGCGGGCAGCACCCAGGCCGCCGACAGCGCGGCGAACACCTTGGGCCGGACCACCGGGGGGTAGACCCGGGCGATCATCACGTACGTCGCCACGATGGTCGCGCCGCCGCCCATGCCCTGTACGGCGCGGGCCACGATGAACAGCTCCTTGGAGCCGGCCGCGCCGGCCAGGGCCATGCCCACCACGAACAGGCCGACTCCGAGGAGGAACGGCGCCGCGTGCCCCCGCCGGTCGGACCACAACCCCGCGACGACGTTGGCGAACAGGCCGGCGATGAGGAAGGCGGAGAAGCTCATGCCGTACAGGTCGAGCGCGTGGAGGTCTGCGGAGACGGCCGGCATGACCGCGCCGACGGACATGCCCTCGAACGCGATGAGCGTGACGACGAGGAGGATGCCGAGTGAGGCGGTGCGGTGTTCGGGGCCGAAGATACGAGGGGGTTCGTACGGAGTCTCAACCGTCTTCGGTACTGTCACCTGACAAGGGTAGTGTCCGGCTCCGCGAGCGGCGTCCGCCGGTACGCCGTGCCCGGTCTGGGCCCGGTGGCCGCGTCTATTCGCGCGGCGTCTCAGGTCCCGGCTCCGTGGGCGGCGCCTGCCGGTAGGCCGTCCACATCTCCTGCATCCTGGTCGCCTGGCCCTCGGTGAACCCCGACATGCACCGGTCGTGGGCGTAGTCCATGAAGTTGTGCACCGGGTCCGCGCCGTCGCCGGCGCAGGTGTCCTTGTGCACCGGGCAACCCTGGGTGGGCAGTCCCTCGGACGGGGTGTCGTCGATGGTGTCGCCCAGCGGCAGGCAGCCGTTCTCGAAGGTGTGCAGCAGCCCGAGCCAGTGGCCGATCTCGTGGACCCCGGTGAAGCCGCGGCCGAAGTTGCGCAGCGACCCGCCCGGCAGGGTGCGCCAGTCGAGGACCACGCCGTCGCCCGCGGGGTCGCCGGCGTACCAGTAGGGATAGGTCGAGTAGCCCAGCACCAGCCGGCCGAGCTGGGCGACGTAGAGGTTGAGGGTCTCCTGACCGCCCCGGCGCATCCGCTCCAGCGTCTCCGGGCGGCCCAGGGGGTCGCGGAACAGCACGGGGTCGTCGACGCGGGTCAGGCCGTCGAGGCGGAACCTGATCCCGGTGTCGGCCCCGCCGTACCGGCCGCCGTAGGCGGCGTTGAGCGTGGCGACCTGGGCGCGCACCGCGTCGTCGGGCGCGCCGAGGGAACCGGCGGTGATGACGTGCGCCCAGACGGGCACCGTGACGGGGGTCCAGCTCAGGCCCGCCGGGCGCGGCAGCCTCGCCTGGCGTGCCCGCAGGTCGGCCAGCATCTCCTCGGCCTGGACCCGTCCGGAGCCGTTCGGCCCGGCGGGCGCGCCGGGGAGCGGCGCCCGCACGCCGGGGTACGGCGCCCGCGCCCACGCGGCCTCGGCCCGCGCGCCGGAGAGCGACGCCCGTACGGCCGGCGGGCCGGGGATCGGAGCCCCCGCGGTCTCGGCGCACCGGGCCGGGCCGGCCACCGCGGACGGCCGCGACGGCACGCCGGGAGCGGAGCCCGCCGCCGACACGCACATCACGAGAACGGCGATCGCGCGCCGAGCCATGCACTCCCCCGACAGGTCACCCCGGCCGGTCGTTCGCCGCCGGGCGACATCCGACCTTAGCCTGAGCCGCGGCGATCAGCCGCGAGCAACACTCACTCGCCGCCGGAGTCCTCGCCCTTGGGGAGGCCCTCGTAGATCTCCTTGCACTCGGGGCAGACCGGGAACTTCTGCGGGTCGCGGTTGGGCACCCAGACCTTGCCGCATAGCGCGCGCACGGGGGTGCCGCTCAGCGCGCTCTCCATGATCTTGTTCTTCTCGACGTAGTGGGCGAACCGCTCGTGGTCGCCGTCACCGTGCGAGAGATTCGGCCGGACGTCGCTCTCAGGGAGAATCTTCGTGCTCACCTTGCAGAGTTTATGCCCGCATCCGGCCGGTCGCCGCTGCGGCGCTCACCGGCGGGGCGCGGGTTCCGCCGTCCGCCGCTCCGGCGCGGACCGACGGACGTGGACCGGCTCCCCCGGCTGCGCCAGGCGGAAGAGCGGCACGGCGTTGTGCAGAGGTATGCGGGCGCAGCCGTGGGAGGCGGGGTAGCGCGGGACGAGCGTGGAGCCGTGGATGGCGATGCCGCCGTTGAAGTAGACGGGGTAGTACATCGCGCCGAGGTAGCCCATCGACCAGCCGCGTACCCGCTTCCCCACCCGGAAGTCGCCGGTCGGGGTGTCGGCGAACCCGCAGTGGCCGCGTTCGCAGTAGGACCGCTCCGCGCCGGTGGACACGTGGCTGACCAGCACGGGCCTGTCGTGCCGCCAGACGGTGAGGAGCTGGCGGCGCAGGTCGATCTCCACCCTGGACGGCTCCCCGTCGCGCACCAGCGGTCTGATCCGCGCCGGGCGGACCAGCGCCTCCCAGGTGGGGGTGTCGACGCGGTCCACCGGGCGAATCCCGTTGGCCTTCTGGAACGCCCACACGGCCGTGCGCATCCCGGAGTCGTAGACGGGGGTGGGCGGGCCCACGTTGAACCCCAGCTCGTTGAGCCGCTTCTTCACCGCGACGATCTCCCTGCCGGGGTCGGCGCGGTCACCGATCTCCTTGCCGGGGCCGGCGCGGTCGCCGAACCGGAGGACGGGCGGTCCCGGCGGAGGGACCCCGCGGGAGTCCCGGGGCGGCACGGCGCCGGCGCGAGCCGGAGCGGTGGCGAGGATCATCGTGGAAACGGTGATCAGTGCTGCGATCCCGAAACAGTGGTTGATCGTTCTCATGTCTGACGTCTAACCGTTCATGGGAACCCCCAACCCCCTCCCCGGTTGCGTCACCGCAGCTCAGAGCCGTGAAACGGGTACGGCTCCCACCCCGGCGGGCGGGAGCCGCACCCGGGCGGGAGCCGTATCGGGACCGGTGGGTCAGCCCATGTGGATCGGGGCGTCGGCGGTCTTGCGGCCCGCCCTGACGAACAGGGCGAACACCGCGGCGAGGACCGCGACCGCCGTGCTGACCGTGAAGCCCAGGTGCATGCCGTCCAGGAAGGACAGGTGCGAGACGTCGGTGATGCCCTGGACGACCTGCTCGGGAATGCCGGGCATCTGCTGGGCGGTGGGCGCGTTGCCGTACTGGGCCAGTGCCTTCAGCGGCTCGGCCTGTGCGGGCGGCAGCGCCGGGAGCTTGGCGTCGGCCCAGTGCTGCGGGTAGACGTCGGCGACCCGGGCCGAGACGATCGCGCCGAGGATCGCGGTGCCGAGCGCGCCGCCGACCTGCATGGCCGACTGCTGGACGCCGCCGGCGACGCCGCTGAGCTCCTCGGGCGAGTTGCCGACGATGATCTCGGTGGCTCCGACGAAGACCGGCGAGAGCCCGAAGGCCAGCAGCACGAACGGGATCGCGCTGTCGATGAAGGCGGCGTCGAGGCTGAGCCGCGACAGCAGGAACATCGCCAGGGCGGTGACGAGCATGCCGCCCGAGATCGTCACCCGGGGTCCCAGCTTGCCGATCAGCACCGCGGCGAGCGGCGAGGCGAAGATCATTCCGGCGCTCATCGGCAGCATGCGCAGGCCCGAGTCCATGGGCGAGAGCCCGTGCACGCCCTGGAAGAAGAACGTCAGGAAGAACATCGCGCCGAACATGGAGAACGCGACCAGCACCATCAGGCCGGTGCCGATGGAGACCGAGGCGTTGCCGAAGAGGCTGAGCGGCACCAGCGGCTCGGCGGCGCGCGACTGCCACCACACGAACGTGGCGCCGATCACCACGGTGGCGACCAGGAAGGCGATGGTCAGCGGGTCGCCCCAGCCCCACTCGGGGGCCTTGATGATGGCCCAGACCAGGGAGAACATCGTGAGCGACAGCAGCACGACGCCCAGCCAGTCGACCTTGGACAGGGTCTGCGCCCTGCTCTCGACGAGCACCCACAGGCCCACGGCCAGGGCGACGGCGCCGACCGGGACGTTGATGAAGAAGACCGACTGCCAGCTCACGTGCTCGACGAGCAGGCCGCCGACGATCGGGCCGGCGGCGCTGGACAGGCCGATGATGCCACCCCAGGCGCCCATCGCCGTCTTCAGCCGCTCACCGGGGAAGGCGACGCGCAGCAGCGCGAGCGCGGCGGGCTGCAGCATCGCGCCGAACAGGCCCTGGAGCACGCGCAGCGCGATCAGCATGCCGACCGAGGAGCTGAGACCGATCGCGAGCGAGGAGAGCGCGAAGCCGGCGACCCCGACCAGGAAGATCATCTTGTGCCCGAACAGGTCACCGAGCTTGCCGGCGGTGATCAGGAACACCGCGAGGGCGAGCAGGTAGCCGCTGGTCACCCACTGCAGGTCGGCGAGGGACGCCTTCAGGTCCGTGGCGATCACCGGGTTGGCGATGGCGACGACGGTGCCGTCGAGCATCACCATGATCACGCCGAGCGAGACCGCGAGGAGGGTGAGCCACGGATGTCGCTGTTCCGGCGATGGACCGGTTTCCGGCGACGGCGCGGTCACCGTCTTGGCTTCTGCCATGAGAACTCCCCCTTGGGCTCGGCCGCCCCGGATGAGGCGTCATATGGGAGTAATTTATGGCAGTCACTGACAACTGACAAACTATTTACTTTGTCACCCCATGACATGTGGCACACTGTGAACACCACGTTTCGAAGAGGTGACATGGATGAGCCGGCCCGGCCTGCGTGAGCGCAAGAAACAGAAGACGCGGCTGGCACTGATCGACGCGGCTCTCGACCTGTTCGCCGAGCAGGGATACGACGCCACGACCGTCGACCAGATCGCCGCCGCGGTGGACGTCTCCCCCCGCACCTTCTTCCGCTACTTCGCGACCAAGGAGGACGTCGCCCTCTCACTGGACGCCGACGGGCAGGAGATCCTGCTCGCCGAGCTGGCCGCCAGGCCCGCGGAGGAGCCCCCGTTCACCGCGCTGGGCCGCGCGATGAACACTATGATCACCATACTGGAGCAGGGCGACACCGCCGACCGGAGCAGGTTCCTCAAGGCGCGCGAGCTGATCGAGGCCACCCCGGCGCTCTTCGCCGGCGGCGTGCGCATGATGATGCAGAACGAGCGGCTGCTGGTCGCCGAGATCGCCCGGCGTGAGGGCATGAGCCCCGACGACCTGCTCCCGCACTTCGTCGTCTCGCTGTTCACCTCCGCCATCCGGGTGGGCCTGGAGGCGTGCGGGCCGGGCGAGCTCAACGACCTCTCCGACCTGACCCGGCACGTGGAGCGGGTGCTGGAGCTGGCCGAGCGCTCACTGCGCCCCGGCTGGGACCGCCCCGCGCCCGGCGACGGTACGGCCTCCGGAGCGGGCCCCGGCTCCGACTCCGGTGAGGGCACGGCCGGGGACGGCCCCGTCCCGGACGGGGACTCCGGCTCGGGCCGCCGGGGGTAGACCCCGACGGCGACGGCGGCGCCGGCCGTACGGGCTAGTTCATGGAGGGGTCGTCGGGGCAGGTCGCGACGTAGGCCAGCTCGCCCGGCTGGCGGCGCAGCACCGCCCGCCACAGCGAGCCGGGGTCGGGGTAGAACGTGTCGCCGGGTTCGGCGTCCACGACGTACCAGGCGCCCTCCCCGATCTCGGCCTCCAGCTGCCCGGCGGTCCACCCGGAGTATCCCGCGAAGATCCGCATCTGGGCGATCTCACCCGCGAGGATCTCCGGAGGGGCGTCGAGGTCGACCGTGCCCAGCCGCGACACCGCCGGGGTGCCGGCGTGCAGCCGCCGCCAGCCGAGCGGCTCCTGCCCGCTCGGGACCGCGGCCAGCGCCAGGGCGCTGTCGGTCTGCACGGGACCGCCCTGGAACAGCACGGACGGCCCGGTGACCATCGTGTCCCAGGTCGGCAGCACCTGCGTCACCGATATGTCGCTCGGCCGGTTGAGCACGACGCCCAGGGTGCCGCCCTCGGCGTCGTGCTCCAGGATCAGGACGACGCTGCGCCGGAAGTTGGGGTCGTCGAGTTGCGGCGCGGCCACCAGCAGCCCACCGACGTAGATCGCTTCCGCCATACATCCATGATGAGGGGTACGGACCGCTTCGCGCCGCTCACCCCGGCCCGGATTCTCCGCGAACCGCCCGGGAATCGTCCCCCGGGCGGGGAGACCCTACGTCTCGGTCACGCCTCGGTCATGCCGCTGCGCGCCCGGCCGCCCGCCGACTCGCGCACGGCCGCCGCGACGGCGCCGGCCACGTCGGCGTGGAAGACGCTGGGGATGATGTAGTTCGGGCCCAGCTCCTCGTCGGTGACCACGGCGGCCAGCGCCTTGGCCGCCGCGAGCAGCATCTCCTCGCTGACCAGGTTGGCCTGGGCGTCGAGCAGGCCGCGGAAGACGCCGGGGAAGGCCAGCACGTTGTTGATCTGGTTCGGGTAGTCGGAGCGGCCGGTGGCGACCACCGCGGCGTGCTCCCGGGCGTCGTCCGGGGAGATCTCGGGCTCGGGGTTGGCCAGCGCGAAGACCACCGCGTCGTCGGCCATCGTGGCGATGTCGTCGCCGTTGAGGATGCCCGGGGCGGAGACGCCGATGAACACGTCGGCGCCCTTGATCGCGCCACGCAGGTCGCCCGCGTAGCCCTCGGCGTTGGTGTGGTCGGCGATCCACCGCAGCGTGTCGTCCAGGTCGTCGCGACCGCCGTGCACCGCGCCGAGGTAGTCGCAGACGATCATGTTGCGCGCGCCCGCGGCCATCAGCAGGCGCAGCACCGCCGTACCCGCGGCGCCGGCGCCGGCGAGGGTGATGCGGACCTCGCCCAGCTCCTTGCCGACCACGCGCAGCGCGTTGGTGAGCGCGGCGAGCACGCAGATCGCGGTGCCGTGCTGGTCGTCGTGGAAGACCGGGATGTCCAGCAGCTCGCGCAGCCGCCGCTCCACCTCGAAGCAGCGCGGCGCGGAGATGTCCTCCAGGTTGATGCCGCCGAAGCCGGGGGCGATGAGCTGGACGGTGCGCACGATCTCGTCGATGTCCTGGGTGTCCAGGCAGATCGGCCAGGCGTCGATGTCGGCGAACCGCTTGAACAGCGCGGCCTTGCCCTCCATGACCGGCAGCGCGGCGGCCGGGCCGATGTTGCCCAGGCCCAGAACGGCCGAGCCGTCGGTGACGACGGCGACGCTGTTACGCTTGATGGTGAGGCGGCGGGCGTCCTCGGGGTTGCGGGCGATGGCCATCGAGACCCGGGCGACGCCGGGGGTGTAGGCCATGGACAGCTCGTCACGGTTGCGCAGCGGCACCTTCGACTTCATCTCGATCTTGCCGCCGAGATGCATGAGGAAGGTGCGGTCGGAGACCTTGTGGATGACGACGCCCTCGACCTCGCCGAGGTTGTCGACGATCGCCTGTGCGTGCTCGGTGTCTCTCGCGGCGCAGGTCACGTCGATGCGCAGGGTCTCGTGGCCGGCCGTGGTCACGTCGAGCGCGGTGACCACACCCCCGGCGGACTCTACTGCGTGGGTGAGCTGGCTGACGGCCTTGCCGCCTGCCGGCACCTCAAGGCGCACGGTGATGGAGTACGACACGCTCGGCACGGTGGCCACAGTCATCCGCTCCTTTGCGACTGACTTGCTACAAGGATGCATCCATCGTGCCATCACCTGACGAGTGAACGGGCCCACCTCGGTCAGCTCAGCGCGGTCGAAGCGGTCACAATGACCTCCACGCACGTGTCGACCGGGATGGTCGTGCTGTCGAGCACGAGGTGGTACAGCGTCGCCGAGGCCGGGTCGGCGCGGTAGAAATGGCGGACGTAGGCGGTCCGCGCCCGGTCGGCGTCGCGCACCAGCCTGCGCGCCTCCCCCTCGGAGACTCCGGTCAGCGTCGCGGTCTGGAGGACCCTGCGCGCCACCGGGGCGTCCAGCCGCACGTGCAGCGCGCCGGGGTGGTCGGCCAGGACGATCGCCGCGGCGCGGCCGAGGAACACCCCGCCCCGCTCGCGCGCCGTCCGCCTGATCACCCGCTCGGTGTGGGTGACGAAGTCCTCCGGGAGCGGCGGCGTCGCCCCGGGGAGATAGACGTCGAGGCCGCCGAAGGTGACGGCGGGGAGCCGCATGACCCCCGACAGCAGCATGGACAGCCCGTGCTCGGCCCGGTCGTCGCGGGCCAGGGCCTCCTCCAGCGTGCAGCCGAGGACCTCGGCCACCTCGCCGGGGATCGCCCGGTCCACGAAGGGCACGCCCAGGCGCCCGGCCACCGCCGGACCGATCACGCTTCCGGCGGTGCCGTACGTCGCGGAGAGGGTGACGACCCGCATGACCGGTTGATGCCCCGTGGGAGCGCGTTCAGCATTCTCCGCGCCCGCCGCGTCGGCCGGTTTCCGGAGGCGTCCGCCGCACCGGGGCCGGATCGTCCGGCGGCGCCCGCCGTACCGGGGACGGAGCGTCCGGCGGCGCCTCGTCCGGGGCCCGGGGCGCCGCCGGGCACCCCGGAAGTCCCCGGCGGCGCTCAGAAGAGGGCGCTGGCGAGGTTGCGGCGGGCCCGGGCGAGGGACGGGTCCTCGGCGGGCAGCGTGTCGAACAGCCCGAGCAGGTGCACCCGGGCCCGGTCCCGCTCCTCGCCGGAGGTGCGGCGCACCACCGCGACGAGCCGGTCGAAGGCGGCGTCCACCTCGCCGGAGAGCATCTCGAAGTCGGCGGCCAGCAGCTGGGCCTCGATGTCGGCGGGGTCGGCCAGGCGCCGCTGCACGTCGGCGGGGTCGACGTCCTGGGTCCGGCGGATCAGGCCGAGCCCGGCCAGGCCCAGCTTGGCGTCCACGTCGTTCGGGGAGCGGGCCAGCAGCCGCTCGTAGGCGGCCACGGCGCCGTCGAGGTCACCGGCGTCGATGGCCTGCTCGGCGGCGATGATCTCCGGTTCGGCCTGCGGCTCCGGGGCGGCCTGGTCGCCCTCGGGGGCGCCCTCCCCGGGCGGCGGGAGGTACTGGGCCAGGGCCTGCATGAGCTGCGCCAGCCAGTCGCGGAGCTGCTCCTCGGTGGCGATGCCGGGTGCGACCGCCACCGGCTGCCCCTGGAAGATCGCGTAGACGGCGGGGACGTTCTGCACCCGCAGGGCCTGCGCGATCTGCGGGCTGGTCTCCACGTCCACCCGGACGAGGACCCACCGGCCGGCGTTCTCGGCGGCCAGCTTGTCCAGCAGCAGGCTGTACTCCTTGGCCTGCTCGGCGCGGGTCACCGTGAGCTCCAGCAGCACGAGGCTGTTCATGGAGCGTTCGACGACCTCCGTCGCGAAGGTGGCGTCATCGGCGTGGATCACCTGCGCCGCGGTCCCGCCGCCCTCCCGGGCGGCGGCCTCGCGCTTGGCCTGCGCCTCCATGGCCTGCTTGCGCGCGCCGAGATCCACGGCACCGTACAGCGATCCGGGTCGTTTGAAGTCCGCTGGGCTCATGACTCCAATCCTGCCGTATCCCGTAGGCGGCGCAGAATCGCCACCCTGGGTTCGCCTCCCTCCGGGCCCGC
This sequence comes from Streptosporangium sandarakinum, assembly GCF_050942225.1. NCBI lineage: Bacteria > Bacillati > Actinomycetota > Actinomycetes > Streptosporangiales > Streptosporangiaceae > Streptosporangium > Streptosporangium sandarakinum. The sequence continues at coordinate 1,655,452 of NZ_CP192034.1, read as the reverse complement.
TCCACGGCGGGCCCGGAGGGAGGCGGTGGCTCTCGGCGGGGGCGCTCAGAAGCGGGCGGGCTCGCTGTAGACGCCCCACACCCCGCGCAGGGCGTCGCAGATCTCACCCAGCGTGGCCTCGGCGCGGACCGCGTCCAGCATCGGCGGGATGAGGTTGCCCTCGCCCGCGGCGACCCGCGTCATCTCGGCCAGCGCCGCGTCGACGGCCTTCTGGTCGCGGGCGGCGCGGCGGTCGGCGAGGACGCGGTTCTGCTCGCGCTCGACCTCGTGGCTGACCCGCAGGATCTCCAGCGGCTCCTCGACGGAGGAGGTGTGGCAGTTGACCCCGACGATCCGCTTGTCGCCCTTCTCCAGCTTGCGCTGGTAGTCGAAGGCGGCCTCGGCGATCTCGGTCATGAACCAGCCGTCCTCGATGCCGCGCAGGATGCCGGAGGTCATCGTCCCGTCGGAGCCCATGTCGCGGATCTTCTGGAAGATCGCCTCGGCCTCGGCCTCGATCCGGTCGGTGAGCGCCTCGACGTACCACGAGCCGCCGAGGGGGTCGGCGACGTTGACGACCTCGGTCTCCTCCATGATCACCTGCTGGGTGCGCAGCGCGATCTCGGCGGCCTTCTCCGAGGGCAGCGCGAGGACCTCGTCCAGGGCGTTGGTGTGCAGCGAGTTGGTGCCGCCGAGCACGGCCGCGAGCGCCTCGACGGCGGTGCGCACCACGTTGTTGTACGGCTGCTGCGCGGTGAGGGAGACCCCGGCGGTCTGGGTGTGGAAGCGCAGCCACTGGGCCTTGTCGGTCTTGGCGCCGTAGACGTCGCGCATCCAGCGCGCCCAGATCCGCCGCGCCGCCCGGAACTTGGCGATCTCCTCGAAGAAGTCGATGTGCGCGTCGAAGAAGAAGGACAGGCCGGGCCCGAAGACGTCGACGTCCAGGCCCCGCGACAGGCCGAGCTCCACGTAGCCGAACCCGTCCGCCAGGGTGAAGGCCAGCTCCTGCGCGGCCGTGGAGCCGGCCTCGCGGATGTGGTAGCCGGACACGCTGAGCGGCTTGTAGGCCGGGATCTCGGCGGCGCAGTACTCCATCAGGTCGCCGATCAGCCGCAGGTGCGGCTCGGGGGCGAACAGCCACTCCTTCTGGGCGATGTACTCCTTGAAGATGTCGGTCTGCAGCGTGCCGTTCAGCCTGCCGACCGGCACGCCCTGCCGCTCGGCGGCGACGACGTACATGCAGAAGATCGGCACGGCCGGGCCGCTGATCGTCATCGAGGTGGTGATGTCGCCGAGCGGGATGCCGTCGAAGAGCAGGTCCATGTCGAGCGCGGAGTCGATCGCCACGCCGCAGTGGCCCACCTCGCCGAGCGAGCGCGGGTCGTCGGAGTCGCGGCCCATCAGCGTCGGCATGTCGAAGGCGACGCTCAGCCCGCCGCCGCCCGCGGCGAGGATCATCTTGTAGCGCTCGTTGGTCTGCCGTGCGTTGCCGAACCCGGCGAACTGCCGGATGGTCCATGTCTTGCCGCGGTAGCCGGTGGCGTGCAGGCCGCGGGTGAACGGGTACTCCCCCGGCCAGCCGATGCGCTCCATCCGCGGGTCGTCGTTCTGGGGCCCGTAGACGGGCTCCACCTCCAGCCCCGACAGGGTCCGGAACTCCGTCGGCCGCCTGGCCGTCCGGTAGAACCGCTCCTGCCAGCGCGCCCGTCCTGCCTCGATCTCCTCGGCGTTCATGCCCACTCCCTTGTACGGCTCGCGGCTCGTGTGCGGCTTGTGGCCTCGTGGCTCGTGGCCTCGTGGAGGACGTCGGCGGACCGCCGCTCGTGACGGGCTGGACCCGGGACACCCCCCAGGAGAGATACTAGGACGTCCTAATAATTTCCGGTCAAGGCGCAGGGGAAGAAACGGGAGCCGCCCCGGGAAGACGCGGGTGCCTTCGCCGGGAAGGCGAGACCGCCGCCGGGAGGGCGCGGGAGCCGTACGGCCCGCCGGGACTCAGTCCGCGAAGTCGCCGGCCGCCACCCGCAGCGTGCGGAGCAGGCCGAACATCTCCTCCAGCTCGGCCTCGCCGTACATGGTCATGGCGAAGCCGTCGGCCATCAGGTCGGCGGTGGCCTCCTCGACGACCTCCCGGCCCCTGTCGGTGATCTCGGCCAGCACCCCCCGGCCGTCGCGCGGGTTGGGCATGCGCCGGACCAGCCCGGCACGCTCCAGCCGGTCGACGGTGTTGGTCACGCTCGTGGGGTGGACCATCAGGCGCTCGCCGATCTTCGACAGCGGCAGCGACCCGGTCCTGCTGAAGGTCAGCAGCACCAGCGCCTCGTAGCGGGCGAAGGTCAAGTCATGCGGTTTGAGTAGCGTGTCCAGTTGCGAGAGCAGGATCTGGTGCGCTCTCATGATCGATGTGACGGCGGCCATGGCCGAGGACGGCCCGAAGTGAACGCGCCACGTCCGGGCGGCTCGCTCGATGGGGTCGAACGGCAGATTCAGCTGACCTGTAGCCACAGAGCTACGGTAGCGCGAGCTCATCCCGGTTCGCCCGTATACGTAGAGTCACAAGATTGACCGCTTCACCAAGAACCCGGGCGCCAAACGTCACGCTCAGTTATGGTTCCCACATCGAATGGTGAGGGCGCGGCCAAAGTCGCGCCGTCTCAGTCCGGCTGCGGGGGATGCACGCCGGACCGGTTGCCGAGGGGACCGGCCACCGCACATTCACAGCACGGGGGGTGCTTGATGAACGACGATCCGATGGCGCTCGTGCGCCACGTGAGCTCATGGCCGGCCGACGCGGCGTGGATGCGTTCCACGCACGCCGGTGCGTGAGCACAGGGGCGTTTCACGCGAAGAACTCCAGCAGAGCGCGTTGGTGGCTGCCGCCGTCCTGCTCGTGCTGGGGCTGGCCGCGGCGTGGAGCGTCCTCATACCCGGCGTGGGAGCCTGGGAGAACACCGTGGTCGCCATGATCGGCTCGCTCCGCCTGACCGGGCCGGTGTCGGCGGCGTTCGCCGCCTGGGTGGCGGTGCGCAGGCGGCGTGAGAGCGGCAGATGGCTGCCGACCACCTGGCGCGCGGTGCGCACGCCGCTGGCGGTGGCGGCGGTGCCGGCCGTGGCGTTCGCCGCGACGGCGCTGGTGCTCGCCGTCCGGACGATCCTCGGCGAGCAGTCCGGACGGCTGCCGCCCAGCGGCCTGCTCATGGGGATGGCCGGGCTGGCGCTGTACGTCGCCATCGGCTGGGTGACCGGGTGGCTGCTGCCCTGGACGATCACCCCGGTGATCGCCGGGCTCGGCTGCTACGGCCTGTTCGCCTGGCTCGCCCGGAGCGGGACCTGGGCCGACCGGCTCGCCCCGGCCACGCGCGAGCCGTACGACCCCTTCCAGGGGCTGAGCACGGCGGCGTTCGCCGACCAGACGTTCTGGCTGCTGGGCATCAGCGCGGTGCTGCTGCTCGGCTGGGCCGCGGTCGTGACGCGTCAGTCGCTCGCGCTGGCCGGCGCGCTGCTCGCCGTGCTCGCCGCGGCGGCCGGGATGGCCCGGCTGCTCAACGAGCCGCGGACGGTCACCGCGCAGCGGGTGGTCTACAGCTGCGAGGAGTGGCCAATCATGGTCTGCGTGCACCCGGGGATGCGCGACGGGCTGCCTGAGCTGGGCTCGGCGTTCGTCAGGATCGCCTCCCGGCTGGCCGGGACGCCCGGGGAGTTCTCCCGGCTGGAGCAGCGCCCGCGGCGCGAGGACGCGCCGCTGCCGCCGGGCTCGGTGCCGATCCACGTGGACGACCTGTCCAGCGGGTTCGCCGACCAGGCGGCCGCCGAGTTCGTCGAGAGCCTGGCCCCGCGCTGCGCCGGCACCACCGCCCAGGGGTACCGCGACATCGTGGTCGCGTGGCTGGCCGGCCGGGCAGCGGCCGAGCACCAGTACGCCGCCGCGTGGTTCGCGGGCCTCACCGACACCCAGCGGCGCGACTGGCTGCGGACGCACTACGACCGGTTCGCCGGGTGCGGGCTGCAGAGCGGCGACTTCGGCGGGCAGGTCCCGCAGGTCGCGCAGCCGGCCGCGCCGGTCCCCGGCGGATACCCGGCGTCCGCCGGGCCGGCTCCCCAGGCGTCCGCCCTCTACGGGACGCCGGGCGGGGCGCCCACCGCGGCGGGCGCCCCGCCCCTCCCCGGACGGCCCCGGCCACCTCGGCCCGCCGGTCCACGCCGGCCATGCCGGACCGCTGAGGCCCGCCGGTCCACGCCGGCCATGCCGGACCGCTGAGGCGCGCCGCCGGACCGCCGGGCGGCTCCCGACCCGGCGCCCGGGACGGTCTCCGGGGGCACGGCCGGGCCGGCGGGCGTGAGAAGGACCCCGTGGGGGGAAGGAGATCGTCGTGAACGCTTCTCCACAGGCACCCCCCGGGGCGTCCCCGCCACGTCGCGGGCGCGGCCTACGCCTCCTCGCCGGGGTCGTCGTCACGCTGGCCATCGTCGCCGGAGCGGCCTGGCTGGTCTGGACACGGCTGAACCCGTTCGGCGAGAACTCGATCGACCGCAGCCAGCCCGCGCTGCTGCAGTCGATCCACGACCTCAGCCGCTTCGAGGCGGCCACCGGCAACTTCCAGATCATCGTCGACCTGGAGAAGGACGCCGCGTTCCTGCCCGACGCCGTCAAGGGCTCCCGGACCCTCTTCGTGGGCGCCGGCGGCGTCGACGCCTACGTCGACTTCGGCGGACTGTCCTCCGGCGCGCTGACCGTCTCGCCCGACCGCAAGGAGGTGACGGTGAAGCTGCCGCACGCGCAGCTGGAGAAGCCCAACCTCGACAACGGGCGGTCCTACGTCTACGCCCAGCAGCGCGGCCTGTTCGACCGGGTCCAGGACTTCCTGTCGTCCTCCCCGGCCGACCAGCGCGAGCTCTACCAGCTGGCCGAGAAGAAGATCGCCGAAGCCGCGCAGGCCAGCGACCTGCGCGACCGGGCCGACCAGAACACCAAGGCCATGCTTCAGGGCATGCTGGGCGGCCTGGGCTTCGAGAAGGTCACCGTCACGGTGGACGGCCGGCCGTAGGCTCCGCCCGCCGGTCACGGGACGGCGGGCCGTACGGCGCGCGGCCCGTCGTCCGGCTCCACCCGCCGGCACCGCGCGCCCGGGGCGAACCCGGTGCCGGGCCGTACGGCCCGGCGCGGGGTCAGCCGGCGGCGTCCAGCAGCTCGTCGGCGGCGGTGTAGGGGTCGAGACCACCCGCCACGACACGCTCGGCGAGGGCGTCGAGCCGCCGGTCGCCGTGCAGGTGGGCGAAGCGGGTACGGAGTGCCGCGACCGCGATGGACTCGATCTCGTCGCGGGCCCTGACCTGGCGCCTGCGGCCGAGCTCGCCCGACTCCTCCAGATACGTCAGGTGGGCGTCGAGGGCGGCGACGACGTCCTCGGCGCCCTCGCCGCGGGAGGCCACGGTCGTCACGATCGGCGGCCGCCAGGGCCCCTCGATCTGGGCGGTCATGTTGCGCAGCTCGCGCACGACCGCCTGGGCGCCGTCGCGGTCGGCCTTGTTCACCACGAACACGTCGGCGACCTCCAGGATGCCCGCCTTGGCGGCCTGGACGCCGTCGCCCATGCCCGGGGCGAGCAGCACGACGGTGGTGTCGGCCAGCGAGGCGATGTCCACCTCGGCCTGGCCGACCCCGACGGTCTCGACGAGGACGACCTCGCACCCGGCGGCGTCCAGGACCCGCAGTGCCTGCGGCGTCGCCCAGGACAGGCCGCCCAGGTGGCCCCGGCTGGCCATCGACCGGATGAAGACCTCCGGGTCGGTGGCGTGGTCCTGCATGCGCACCCGGTCGCCGAGCAGCGCCCCGCCGGTGAACGGCGAGGACGGGTCCACGGCGAGCACGCCGACCCGCCTGCCGAGCTTGCGGAACGCCTGGACCAGCATCCCGGTCGAGGTGGACTTGCCCACACCCGGGGAGCCGGTCAGCCCGATGACGCGAGCCCGGGTGGGCCGGGCCGCGCAGAGCTCGGCGGTGACCTCCCGCAGCAGCGGCGAGCCGTTCTCCACCAGGGAGATCAGCCGCGCGACCGCCCGGGGCCGGCCCTGCCGCGCCTGCGCGACCAGTTCGGAGACCTCCGTGGGCAGCGGGTCGCGCCGCGCCGCGGGGCTGGACGTCTCCATGTCAGGCCGAGGGGACGCGGATGATCAGGGCGTCGCCCTGACCGCCGCCGCCGCACAGGCCGGCCGCGCCGGTCCCGCCGCCCCGGCGCTTCAGCTCGTGGGCGAGGGTCAGGACGATGCGGGCGCCGGACGCGCCGATCGGGTGGCCGATGGCGATGCCGCCGCCGTTGACGTTGACCTTCTCCAGCGGGACGCCGAGTTCCTTGACCGACTGCAGGACGACCTGGGCGAACGCCTCGTTGATCTCCAGCAGGTCAAGGTCGCCGGTGGTGATGCCCTCCTTGGCGAGGGCGTGCTTGATGGCGTTGGCCGGCTGCGACTGCAGCGAGTTGTCCGGGCCGGCGACGTTGCCGTGCGCGCCGATCTCGGCCAGCCAGTCGAGGCCCAGCTCCTCGGCCTTGGCCTTCGACATCACGACGACCGCGCAGGCGCCGTCGGAGATCTGCGAGGCGGAGCCGGCGGTGATGGTGCCGTCCGGGACGAACGACGGGCGCAGCCTCGACAGGACCTCGACGGTGGTGTCGCCGCGCACGCCCTCGTCGGCGGAGAACAGCACCGGGTCGCCCTTGCGCTGCGGGACCGGCACCGGGACGATCTCGTCGTCGAGCGTGCCGTTCTTGATCGCGGCGGCGGCGAGCTGGTGGGAGCGGGCGGAGTAGTCGTCCTGCTCCTCGCGGGTCAGGCCCAGGCGGACGTTGTGCCGCTCGGTGGACTCGCCCATCGCGATCTGGTCGTAGGCGTCGGTCAGGCCGTCGTAGGCCATCGAGTCGACGATGGTGGCGTCGCCGTACTTGACGCCCCGGCGCAGGCCGCGCATCAGGTGCGGGGCGTTCGACATGGACTCCATGCCGCCGGCGACCACGATGTCGAACTCGCCGGCCCGGATGAGCTGGTCGGCCAGGGCGATGGCGTCCAGGCCGGACAGGCAGACCTTGTTGATGGTCAGCGACGGCACGATCATCGGGATCCCGGCCAGGACGGCCGCCTGGCGGGAGGGGATCTGCCCCGCCCCGGCCTGCAGGACCTGACCCATGATCACGTACTGCACGGTCTCGGGGGCGACGCCGGCGCGCTCCAGCGCGGCCTTGATGGCGATGCCGCCGAGTTCGGCGGCGGTGAGGCCGGACAGCGAGCCGAGCAGCCGTCCGATGGGGGTGCGAGCTCCGGCGACGATGACGGAACCAGACATGAGCAGGGGCCTCCTGGCGAGTCTCCGAACGACTTTGCCACCATACCCATGAGTACCGGACCGATCGCCATGGAGGCCGTCCATATGTTCATGCGCATCGACCATGTGGGTATCGCCTGCCACGACCTGGAGGAGAAGATCGCGTTCTTCGAGCGCACCTTCGACCTCAGGGTGGTCACGCGCGAGACCAACGAGGAGCAGGGCGTCAAGGAGGCGATGCTGCACATCGCCGACGGCGAGGGCGGCGGCTCCTACATCCAGCTCCTGGAGCCCCTCGGCCCCGACACCCCGGTCGGGAAGTTCCTCGCCAAGCGCGGGGAGGGGGTGCACCACGTGGCGTTCGGGGTGCCGGACGTGGCGGAGGCGATGCGGGAGATCGGCGGCAGGGGCGTCCGGGTGCTGGACGCCGAGCCCCGGCACGGCACGCTGGGGTCGTCGATCGCCTTCCTCCACCCCAAGGACATGGGTGGGGTGCTGACCGAGCTGGTGCAGGCCCCGGACACCGGCGACGCGGCGCCCGGACACTGACCGCGCGGTGACCGGACACTGACCGCGCGGCGCCCGAACACTGACCGCGCGGTGACCGGACACTGACGACGCGGTGACCGGACGCCGGCGCGCCCACCGGTCGTCGTCGACGCGCCCGCCGATCTTCGTCGACTCGGCAGCCGGACGCGGTCGACGCCCTTCCGACCGGCGTCAACGTGGCGGCCGGGTGCCGCGTCACATACAGGAAGGGTTCATACGTAACAAGTCACGCAGAAAGTCAGAGGGGACCGCCAACGCGGCAACTCCAGAGTACGCTGGCCTATCACCGGACGTGGGTCCCGCCACGGCCCCCACCTTGGGTGTCCGAATCCTTCGTCCGCCCCGTGTAGCCGTCTCGACAACCCAGGATCGAGCCTCCATGCAGTCCGACATCGACGCCCAGCTCAACAACTTCTTTGAAGACACCCCCGCTCGGGAATTCGACGTGGTGCTCCGTGGCTATGACCGGCACCAGGTCCATGATCATCTAAAGCAGGTGGACGCCGAGCTGCGCCAGTCCAGGGAGCAGGTGCAGGGCCTGCAGCGCGACCTGGCCGACTCCCAGCGCCAGCTGCAGGAGCAGGAGCGCCCCACTTACTCCGGCCTGGGCGCGCGGATCGAGCAGCTGCTCCGGCTCGCCGAGGAGCAGGCCACCGAGCTGGTCCAGGCCGCCCGCTCCGAGGCCAACGAGATCAGGGCCGCGGCCAAGGTCGAGGCCGCCGACGTGCGCGCCGCCGCGGAGAACGAGGCGGCCGAGAAGCGCGCCCTGGCCACGCGCGAGGCCGACGAGATGCGCACCACCGCCGAGCGCGAGGCCGAGGAGATCCGCTCGACCGCCCGCCGCGAGGCCGACGAGCTGACCTCCACCACCGAGCGCGAGGTGGCCAAGCTGCGCGCCACCGCCGACCACGAGGTGGCCGAGAAGCGCGCCGACGCCGAGCGCGAGATCGCCAAGCTGCGCACCACCACCGAGCGCGAGGTCGCCCAGCTGCGGGCCTCGACCAAGCGCGAGCGCGACGAGATCCTCACCACCGCCAAGCGCCAGGCCGACGAGATGCGCGCCCAGGCCCAGCGGATCCTGGAGGAGTCGGAGGCCAAGCGCGCCCAGGACGAGGCCGAGTTCGAGATCCAGCTCGCCGCCCGGCGCGAGGAGGCCGAGCGCCAGGAGGCCGAGCGTCACGCCACCGCGCAGGCCAACACCCAGCGGATGGTCTCCGAGGCCGAGCAGCGCGCCGCCACCGCCGAGCAGCGGGCCACCAAGGCCACCCAGCAGGCCGAGCAGACCCGTCGCGACGCCGACACCCACGCCAAGCAGCTGCTCGCCAACGCCCGCAAGAACGCCGACCAGCTCGTGGCCGAGGCGAAGACGAACGCCGAGACGATCGTCTCCGAGGCCAAGACCGAGGCCGAGCGGAGCCGTTCGGTCGCCCAGCGCCAGGTCGACGAGCTGACCCGGCAGCGCGACAGCATCACCAGCCACCTCGCGCAGCTGCGCCAGCTGCTCGGCGGCGCGCCGCTCCCGGCCGCCGACCCGGAGCCGGCGATCGCCCCGACCCCGGCCAAGCCGGCCATCTCCGCCCCGGCCGAGACCCCGGCCGCGGCGCCGGCCCCGGCCCCGGCCCCGGCTCCGGCGTCCAGGACCGAGACCAAGGACGACGACGCCGAGTGGTGGCAGGAGTAGGGGGACGCTGATCGGGAGGCGTTGAGACGGCTGATCCGAGGAGCCCGGCGATCCGTGTGGATCGCCGGGCTCCTCTTCGTCCTCCGGGGTCCCCGCGTCCCCGGGTCCTCGACTTCCCAGGTCCGTGTCCCCGGGACCGGTTCGCGCTCAGCCGCCGAGCTGCGCCCGCCCCGCCAGCTCGGCGATGAAGCCCGCCAGCGCGCGGTTGAACGCCTCCGGCTGCTCGACCGCGCTCAGGTGACCGGCCTTCTCGATCACGGCCAGCCGTCCGTCGGGCACCGCCTCGACCATCGCCTCGGCGTCGCCCCGCGGGGTGAGGCCGTCCTCCTCCCCCACCAGCACCAGCGCGGGCACCTTGAGCCCGCGCAGGGTGTCGAAGGAGTCGGGGCGGGCCGCCATGGCCCGCTGGGCCCACGCCACCGCCCGCGGCGGGGCCGACTGGACCAGCCCGCGCACCCTGCCGTACACCATCGCCCGGCGCTCGGCGGTGGTCCGCCCGACCAGCGGCGGGAGGACCTCCTCCAGCAGTACGGCGGAGCCGTCCTCGACCACGGCGGCGGCGATGCGCTCGCGGTTCGCCCGGGCCTGGTCGGGGTCGGCGCTCGCCTTGGTGTCGGCGAGGACGACCCCCATCAGCCGGTCGGGGTGACGGCGGCACAGGGCCATCGTCACGTAGCCGCCCATGGACAGCCCCCCGACGACGGCGCGATCGACGCCCTCGCGGTCGAGCGTCCGCGCGACGTCGTCGGCCATCACGTCGAGGGAGGGCTCCTCGTCGCCGAGCACCGAGCCGCCGAAGCCGCGCAGGTCGGGGGTGATGACCTTGCAGAGTGCGGACAGGCCCTCGCGCTGGGCCAGCCACATGGCAGAGGACAGGGGGAACGCATGCAGCAGGACGACCGGAACTCCTTCGCCCGCCGACCGGGTGTACAGATGCACAGATCCACGGTAGTCGCGCGTTCCGGATCTGACATCCCTTGACGCGCGAAGCGGCATGGCCGGGACCGCCGCGCCGACCCGTATCGGCGCTCCCGGCCGTCCGGGCGGCCGCGCCGCCCCGCGTCCCGGGGCGGACCGTACCGGCCGGGCGACCACGCCGGCCGGGCCGGGCTACGACTCGGGGATCTCGGTGGGCAGGGGGTGCGCGGCCGGGTTCACCCGCTGGACGATCTCGTTGAGGACGATCCGTACGTACGGCTCGCCGACCCACAGGTGCTTGGCGCCGTCCACCCCGACGACCTCGGCCTGGGGCACCCGGGCGAAACGCTCGCGGGCCTCGGCCGGCCGCAGGTAGTCGTCGAACTCGGGGACCAGCGCGGTCAGCGGCCGGCCGAACTCCGCCCAGCCGTCGAGGTCGGCGTCGGTGGCCCGGTGCAGCGGCGGGGAGAGCAGGATCGCCCCCTCCACCAGCGGGTCGCGGCCCCACTTCAGCGCCAGCTCGGTGCCGAAGGACCAGCCCACCAGCCAGGCCCGGGGCAGGTCGTGGAACTCGGCGTACTCCAGCGCGGCGGCGACGTCGAGACGCTCGTCCTCACCGTTGCCGAAGGCCCCCTGGGAGGTGCCCCGGTCGGAGGTGGTGCCGCGCGTGTTGAACCGCAGCACGGCGAGGTCCGCCAGCGCGGGCAGCCGGTTGGCCGCCTTCTTGAGGACGTGGCTGTCCATCATGCCGCCGTGCGTGGGCAGCGGGTGCAGGCAGACCAGCGTGGCGGCCGGGGGCCGGTCCGCCGGGAGGGCCAGCTCTCCGACGAGCGTCAGCCCGTCGGCGGTGACCAGCTCGATCGGCTCCCTGCGCGCGGGCAGCACCGTGGAGGCCCGGATCTCCATGTGTTCCTCACTTCGTGACGTCGTGTCGTGGCCGGCGCCGGCGGGCACGGAACCGTACGGTCGCCGTCGGCGCCCTTCGGCGCCGGGACCGTACGGCGGCCCTCCGGCAGCCTTTCAGTATCTGGTCCGGCCCGGCCCGCGCCTGGTCCGGTGGCGCCAGCACGCGGTGTGCCAGTGCCTGCGCTCGTCCTCCCCGCCGGTCCAGGCGGGCCAGCTCACCAGGTGCGGCAGGCCGGATCTGATCTCCTGGTCGCAGCCGGGGCAGCGGTAGGTCTTGTCCGCCCCGGCTCCGGTGACCCGCCGTACGTGCCAGTCGCCGTCCGGCCACTCCTCGACCTGGTCGACACCGGCGACGAACATCCCCACGGGGCGGGAGGACGGCGGCCGGCCGGAGCCTCCGCGCCCGCCGCGTCCGTCGCGGGCGAAGGGGTCCTTGCGGCGGGACCGGCGGGGGCTCATGGCAGGTCGCGGGTGCTCCGCACCCCGGCCGTGACGAGGCGGCCGGGCGGCGGCGCGGGGGCGAGGACCTCGGCGGCCACGGCGCTCGTCGCGCCGGGGGCGGCCGCTCCGGCCCGGTCGAAGCTGCACGTCATGCCGACCAGTCTCCCAGAGGTCTCCCGCTCTCCCCAAAACCACCCCAAAACCAGCTCAACGTCGGTGCAGGTCACCGGATCCGCGGGCTCGGCCACCGGCACCGGTGTTCCGGCGGTAAGGTTGGCCCCCATGCGGCTGGTCATCGCGCGATGCAGTGTGGATTACGTCGGGAAGCTCACCGCTCATCTTCCGATGGCACCGAGGCTCATCCTCATCAAGGCGGACGGCAGTGTGTCCGTGCACGCCGACGACAGGGCGTTCAAACCGCTCAACTGGATGAACCCGCCGTGCCGGCTCCGCGAGGAGGAGGGCACCTGGACGGTGACCCACGGCAAGAGCGGCGAGAAGCTCGTCCTCACCATGGAGGAGATCCTCCACGACTCCACCCACGAGCTGGGCGTCGATCCGGGCCTGATCAAGGACGGTGTCGAGGCCCATCTGCAGGAGCTGCTGGCCGAGCACATCACCACGCTCGGCGCGGGCTGGACGCTGGTCCGCCGTGAGTACATGACGGCGATCGGGCCGGTGGACATCCTGTGCCGCGACCACGAGGGCGCGACCGTGGCCGTGGAGCTCAAGCGTCGCGCGGGCATCGACGCCGTGGAGCAGCTGACGCGCTACCTGGAGCTGATGAACCGCGACCCGCTGCTCGCCCCCGTCGCCGGTGTCCTGGCGGCCCAGGCCATCGCGCCGCAGGCCAGGACGCTCGCCGAGGACCGTGGCATCCGCTGCGTCACCCTCGACTACGACGCGCTGCGGGGCATCGAGCGCACCGACACGCTGTTCTGAACGGCTCCCCGCCCTCCGGGCGTCCCCCCGGCCGGGAGGCGCGGCGCGTCCCGGGGCGGACAGAAGGGGTGGCGGCGTCCCGGTGCTCTTCCGTCACCCTCCCGCCGCCGGCCGCTTTCCGGGAGTCCCGGGGCCGACCGCTTTCCGGGAGTCACGAAACCGGCCGGTTTCCCAGAGTCACGGAACCGGCGGTTTCCCGGGAGCCACGGGACCATACGGCTTTTCGGATCGACCCGAACCCCATTTTCGGAACTCCGTATTGCCGCCCGGAATGAAAAACCTCCCCACGTTCTCCATCCCGGCCTCCCGGAGCGTTTGACCGGCTGGTCAGATCCCTGACCTTCTTACATGGAGGCCGGAACATGTGACCTTCTGACTCTTCCAGAAAAACGGATCTTGCACCCATAATGGTGGATTCTGGGGCCATAACTTTGGGGTGGAAGTGATAAAGCGATGATTTGTCAAGCTCACGACAACGCCGGGAGCTTGACGTGAATGGACGGCCCTATCGGGGAATGTCATCCGAGGAGCGACTGGCGGACCGCCGGGAACGCCTGATGGCCGCGGCGTACACGCTCTACTGCGATCCCGGCTTCCCGGAGACGACGATCGAGCGGCTGTGCGCCGCCGCGCGCATCTCGAACCGTGCCTTCTACGAGTGCTTCTCCGGACGCGACGAGCTGATGGAGGCCGTACACGACCGGTGCGTACAGGAGTCGCTGGCGTCGGTGGCGAAGTCCGTCGCGCAGGCCCCCGACTCGCTGCTCGAACGGATCAGGGCGGGCATCGGCGGATACATCGGTTTCGTCACCGAGGACAGGCGGCGGGCCCGCCTCATGCATCTGGAGGTACGGCGGGCCGGCGGCTGCCTCACCAAGGCACGCGAGCAGGCCCTGGCGGGCTTCTTCGAGGCCGTAGAGATCATCGGTCCCGGTGACCCCGCCCTGGCGGGCCCGGCCGGGATCGACCGGCGGCTGCTGGCCCTCGGGGTCATCGGAGCCATCCAGGAGCTGCTCACCGAATGGGTGCTGGCCGACGACCCGCCCGAGGTGGACCACCTGATCGACGCCGCCGTGCACGTCTTCCACCGGTCCTTCGTGGCATGAGGGGGGCGCACCGTCCGGTGGCGCCGCGGGAGCCGGGATCGTTTCCCGGAGGTCCGGGATCCGGGGTCGCGGTGGATCAGGCGACCGCGCCCACCGGGAGCTCGACGGTGAGCACCCGGTTGAGCCGGGTCACCGCCAGCACGCGCATGACCCTGGGCGGCACCCGGCGCAGGATGAGCCGGCGCCCGGCGGCCACCGCGCGCCGGTGCGTGCCGACCAGCACTCCCAGCCCGGTGGCGTCGATCATCTCCAGGCCGGAGAGGTCGACGATCAGGTCGCCCTGCCCGGTGTCGACGGCCTCGTGCAGCCGCGGGCGCACCTCGGCGACGGTGCCCACGTCGAGACGGTTCCCGATGTCGACCACCTGTGCTTCGGGGTTCTCAGCGACGCGCATGCCTCCTCCTCCTCAGATCCGGCCGTGGGGCGCGGGCCGGACACGACCGCGGCACGTGAACGCGGCGGGCGGTCACATGGTGCGGGTTTGCTGATGCCGGACTGTGAGACGACGGGACCCCCTCGCGGACCTCTGGCTCTCAGAGGACGGCCTGCCCCGGGGAGGGGAAAAGATTCTGCTCAGAGCCAACCTTTTTCCTGGGCGACCCGGATGGCCGTGATCCTGTTGGCGGCGCCGAGCTTGGTGATGGCGGCGGACAGGTGGTTGCGGACCGTTCCCTCGGTGAGGTGCAGCGCGGCCGCGATCTCGCCCCTGGCGACGGTGAAGGAGACGTCGCGCACGGCTTCGAAGCCGCCGTATCTCTGCCGGAGACCGCCGACCTCGATGACGTCGTCGAGGCCGGCGGTCGCGGTGTCCGCCGCGCCCGTGAGCTGCCGTGTTTCCATGGCGACAATCCTGGCTTTTCGCTCTTTCGCCAGGTGGCCGCCGTTATCACCGGACGATCCGGCTTCTGTCAGCTCCGGGAGCTGACCAATGCCGACTACGGCCGCGGCGGCAGCGCCGGGCGGCGGCGGGAGGGCCGGGTGGCCGGGTCGGGCGGGGTCACCGCCGGACGCTCCCGCAGCGCGGCCAGCGCCAGTCGTACGGCCTCCTCCAGCTGGGTGTCGCGCCCGGCGGCCCAGTCGTCGGGGGTGATGTCCAGGTCGACGTCCGGCTCGACACCGTGGTTCTCCACCTCCCAGCCGAGGTCCTGGAACCAGAAGGAGTACCTCGGCACGGTGAAGCACGTCCCGTCGGCCAGACGGTGGTCGTCCTCGATGCCGATCACCCCGCCCCAGGTTCGGGTGCCCACCACCGGCCCGAGCCGGTGGAGCTTGAAGGCCGCGGTGACGATGTCGCCGTCGGACCCGGCGTCGCGGTCGGTGACCGCGACCAGCGGACCGCGCGGCGCGTCCCGGGGATAGGTCAGGGGCGTCATGCCGCGGGGGCTCTCCCAGGCGATGACGCGGCGGATCAGCTTCTCGATGACCAGCTCGGAGGTGTGGCCGCCCCGGTTGCCGCGGACGTCCACGACCAGCGCCTCGCGGGCCATCTCCCGGCGCAGGTCGCGGTGGAACTGCGCCCAGCCCTCGGCGACCATGTCCGGGATGTGCAGGTAGCCGACCCGGCCCTCCCCCAGCTCGCGGACCCGCGCCCGCCGCCCGGCGACCCAGTCCTGGTAGCGCAGGCGCCGGTCGTCGCCGAGCGGCGTGACGACCGCCTTGCGCCCGCCCTCCAGGGTCAGCTCGACCGGCTTGTCGGCCGCGCCGACCAGCAGCGGCGCCGGCCCGTCCGGCGTCACCGGACGGCCGTCCACCGCCAGCAGCGTCTCCCCCGGACGGACGGCCGCGCCGGGCGCGGCCAGCGGCGAGCGGGCGTACACGTCCGACGACTCGCCGGGCAGCACCCGGTCCACCCTCCAGCGGCCGTCGGCGTCCCGGGACAGGTCCGCCCCCAGCAGGCCGACCCGGTCGGACGCCGGGTGCCCCCACGGAGCCGCGATGACGTAGGCGTGCGAGGTGCCGAGCTCCCCGGCGACCTCCCAGAGCAGGTCGGCGAAGTCGTCGGCGGTGGCGACGCGATCCACCAGCGGCCGGTACTCCTCCAGCACGGCGTCCCACTCGACGTCCGCCATGTCCTCGACCCAGAAGTCGGCCCGCATCCGGCGGCCGAACTGGTCGTAGGCGAGCCGCCGGTGGGCGCGGGGGTCGGCGGTGACCCGGATCCGCGACAGGTCCACGGTCACGTCGTCATCGTCGTTCTTGCCGCCGACCTTGCGGACGGTGAGCTCGCCGTCGCAGGAGACGACGAGGTGGGTGCCGTCGCCGCTCACCCAGTAGTCGTCGAGCTCATCGACGATCTCCTCGCACTTGCGCTTGACCAGGTCGTAGTGGTCCAGCGCGGGCTTGGGCGCGTCGGCCCCCACCTTCTCGCGGTCCTCGCCCAGCTCCCCGGCCAGCGGCTCGCGCAGCCAGACGAACCCGTCCTTGACCGCGCTGAGCGCCGAGTAGCGGCCCTCGGGCACCGGCACCTGCACGACCCGGCCGGCGATGCCCTCCAGGTCGACGGTGAGCGCGGGGACGTCGTCCTTGCCCTTGTCGTCGCCGTCGTCGTCCGGGGACCCGACGGGCCGTCCCTCGGCGCTGGGCGCGAACGGCGACGGGGTGGCCGCCGACAGCGGCACCAGGTAGGGGCGGTGACCGAACGGGAAGGACATGTCGAAGGAGTGCGCGTCGTAGACCGGGTCGAAGCCGCGGCGCGACAGGAACACCAGGTGGTCGCCGGTGAAGGCGGGTGAGGTGTCCACGAACCGGCCGTCGGTGACGTCGGTGATCACCCGGTCCGCCAGCCGGGCCAGGCGGATTCTGCGCAGCGGGTCGGCCTCGGGGTGCGACCAGGCCAGCCAGGCCGAGTCGGGCGAGAAGGCCAGCCCGTCGACCTGCCCGTCGGCCCGGGTCAGCTCGGCGACCTCGCCGGAGGCGACGTCCACCAGCAGGAGCCGCCCGTCCCTGGCCGCCACCGCGATCGTGTTCCCGTCGGGCGCGACGGCCAGGTCGCCGACCTCGCCCAGCATCCCCTCGGCGATCCTGTGGGTCTCCCCGCCTCCGGCCGGGCCGATCTCCAGGCCCTGCCGGTGTCCGTCGTCGATGACCCACACCACCCTGTCCGCGCCCAGGACGCGCGGCGTGCCGGCCGCCAGGCCGGAGCTGAGCTGCCGCGCCGGGCCGTCCCGGTGGGTGATCCAGTGCACGGTCCCCTGCACCTCGACCGCGCTGGCCCGGCCGGTCTCGTCCACCGCCAGGCCGTGCAGCCGCCGTCCGGCGTCCACCTGGTACGGCTGCGGCCCCCGCACCGGGGAACCGAGCCTGACGTCGAGCCTGCGGGCCTCGGCGTCCAGGCCGTCCAGCAGGTAGAGGTCGCCGGCGTTCTGGTAGACGATCCGGGTGCCGTCGGTGGTGGCGTGCCGGGCGTAGAAGACGTCGTGGTCGGTGTGCCGGCGCAGGCCGGTGCCGTCCGGCGCGCAGGAGTAGAGGTTGCCGATCCCCTCGTGGTCGGACAGGAACACCAGGCGCCCGCCGACGAGCATCGGGTTGGCGAAGTGCCCGTCGAGGTCGGCCAGCAGCCGGGTGAACGACTCCTCGCCCGCCCGCCGTATCCACAGCCGTCCGGCCGTGCCGCCCCGGTAGCGCTTCCACGTGCCCGGGTCGCGGCCCAGGGCGCCGGTCAGCAGCGCCACCGCGCCGGACACCTCCCCGGCCTTCTCTCCGGCGATCGACAGGTCGGTGACCGGCCCGTACGGCAGCCGCTCGGGCAGGCCGTCACCGATGGCGTAGGCCCAGCTCCAGGGGGTGAAGGGCTGTCCGGTCGCGCTGATCGCGAGGACCTCGCCGCCGGGCGTCCAGCCGCGGGTGCGGGTCCGCATGTCCCCCCAGTAGGTCAGCCGCTCGGCGGAGCCGGACTCCAGGTCCGCGAGGTACACCTCGGGGTCTCCGTCGCGGAGGCTCGTCCAGGCCACCTTCGTGGCGTCCGGGGAGAGACGGGGATGTGCCGCGGGGGCCCGGTCGGAGGTGAGGCGCCAGGCGCGCCCGCCGTCCGCGGGGGCCGCCCAGACGTCGTCGTCCGCGACGAACGTCAGCGTGTCGCGGGAGAGATGGGGAAATCGGAGGTAGTAACCAGAGCCCATTTCCCCAGCATATTGTCCGCTATGCAGGAGATCGTAGGAGTTTTCCGGTCGCTACGCTGAACCCCATGACGCGAGCTGACAGGGACAAGCCGGTGGTGCTGTCCAAGATCTACACCCGGACCGGCGACGACGGCACGACCGCTCTCGGAGACATGAGCCGCACCCACAAGACCGATCCCCGGCTGGCCGCCTACGCCGATGTCGAGGAGGCCAACGCGGCGATCGGCGTGGCCCTGGCGACCGGCGCCCTCGACGAGGACGTCGCGACGGTCCTCGGCCGGATCCAGAACGAGCTGTTCGACGTCGGCGCCGACCTGTGCACCCCGGTCACCGAGAACCCCGAGTTCCCGCCGCTGCGCGTCGAGCCCTCCTACATCGAATGGCTGGAGGGGCGCTGCGACGAGTTCAACGAGCGCCTCAAGCCGCTGCGCAGCTTCATCCTGCCGGGCGGCACCCCCGCCGTCGCCCAGCTCCACGTGGCCCGCACGGTCGTACGGCGGGCCGAGCGGACCGTCTGGGCGGCCCTTTCGGACCACGACGACGTCAACCCGCTGACCGCCAAGTACCTCAACCGGCTGAGCGACCTGATGTTCATCCTGTGCCGCATCGCCGCCCACGGCGACGAGATCCTCTGGAAGCCCGGCGGCACCCGCTGACGGCCCCGGCGGCGCGGGCCGGAACACGGCCGCGACCGCCACGCCGGACTCAGGCGTCAACGGTGGCCGCGGGGCTGATCAGCTCGCCTGCGGGCTGGGCGATCCTCGCCGAAAGACGTGATCACTGAGCCGCGGAGCATGACGATGCCGAAATCGGCGGAGTCCGGGCAGCGAGCAGCAGGTTCGTGGCCGGGTTCGCGTCGCCGCGCGGAACCCGGCCCCTACCCGCCGTTCAGGCCGGTCTGCTGCGTAGCGGCACGTTCCGGACGACCAGCCAGGTCAAGGCCAGGCCGATCAGGAACGCGGCCAGCCCCAGGCCGGCGGTGACCACCGGGGACTGCGGGACGTCCAGGCCCAGGGCGAGGCGGCTGACGAACGGCAGCCGCAGTTCCGTGCCGATCGCGCTCTCCGCCAGCACGACCAGGCCGACGCCGACCGGGAGGGCGAGCAGGCCGCCGCCGTTCCAGCGGTAGAAGGCGGCGCCGACGAAGGAGCCCGCGACGATCCAGGCGCCGATCTCGATCAGGTACTCGGCGAAGACGAGCGGCACGTGGGTCGGCTCGGCGAACAGGTGGGCCCGGTCCAGCGTCTGGGGCAGGCCGGCCAGGCCGTACACTCCCGCCTCCAGCAGGTAGCCGACCGCGACCAGGGCTGCCAGGAACGGCGCGAACAGGGTGGCGGTGACGGCCGCCTGCGCGCCGAACTGGCGGCGGGTCACCCCGTGCGCGAGGTACATCGGCAGGTACTCCCGCACCAGGGCCACGCCGACGAACAGCGCGTACCACCGGGCGAGCTGCACGCCCTTCTCCCACGCGCTTTCGGCGAGCGTGCCGAAGACCGCGACGCCCGCCGCGACCAGCGCGACGCCCACCAGGAGCACCCCCCACAGCAGCAGCGCGAAGACCATGTTGGCGGCCAGGAGACGGCTGGGGAACCTCATCGGGGGCCTCCGGTCAGGTGGACGAACAGCTCCTGCATGGCGACCGGCCCGAGTTCGAGGCCGGCTTCGGCGGCCTCGCGGCGCCGGGCGTCGTCGAGCTCGCCGTAGACCATCGCCGACCGGGTCGGGCCGAGGTCCTTGGCGTCCAGCACGGTCAGCCCGGCGGTGAAGGCGTCCACCCGGGCGGCGGGGCCGGTCACGGAGACCCCTCTCGACAGCAGCGTCCCGGCGTCCTCGTGCACGACGAGCCTGCCACGGTCGATGATCAGCACCTCCTCGAACAGCGGGGCGGCCTCCTCGATGAGGTGGCTCGCCAGAATGAACGTGCGCGGGTGCGCCATGTAGTCGGCGAGCAGCGCGTCGTGGAACGCCTGCCTGGACGGCACGTCCATGCCGAGGTGAGCCTCGTCGAACATGGTCAGCGGCGTCCGGCTCGCCAGGCCGACCACCACCCCCAGCGCCGAGCGCTGCCCCTTGGACATCGTCTTGACGTTCGCCTTGGGCGGGATCCCGAACGTCTCCAGCAGTGAGCGGGAATAGTCGGCGTCCCAGCTCGGGCGCAACCACTCGGCGAAGTAGAGGGCGTCCTCGACGGTGCCGATGGTGATCGCCTCTCCCTCGTCCCGGACCAGGCCGATCCGGCGGGTGAGGTCCGCGTTCTCGAACACCGGCCGCCCGTCCACCAGCGCTTCACCGCTCGTCTGGCGGCGGAAGGCCGCCAGGACCGACGTCAGGCTCGACTTGCCCGAGCCGTTACGGCCGAGCAGCCCGTAGATCTTCCCGCTCTCCAGGGTGAACGACAGCCCGTCGAGCGCCGTGGTCTCGCCGTAACACAGCACCAGATCCTGGACATCGATCCTCATCTCCCCTCCAGCTCCTCGATGCGGCCGATCACCTCACCGAGCGGGATCCCGATGGCCCTGGCCTCGGCCACCATCGGGTCCACCACGTCGGTGAAGAACCTCTCCCTTCGCCCGGACCTGAGCGCCTCCGGAGCCCCCGGACTCACGAACATGCCGATTCCTCGCTTCTTGTACAGCACGCCCTCGTCCACAAGCTGCTGAAAGGCCTTGGCGGCCGTCGCCGGGTTGATCCGATAGAAGGCGGCGTACTGGTTGGTGGACATGATCTGCTCGTCGCCGCCCAATGTCCCGTTCAGCACATCCGCCTTGATGCGCTCGGCGATCTGCCGGTAGATCGGGCTCCGGTCGTCGAACATGGCACCTGCTTCTATGGTTCATTACTACAGTAATGAACCATAGAAGGTGCATGGCAACCGGTCAATCCCGCCCGGCGCGCGCCCTCCGGAGGCGAGGGCCAAGCCGGGAAAACGACAGGCCCCCGTCCCCGGCGAACCGGGGACGGGGGCCTGTCGTCGATATGAGGGCGGCGGAAGAAGGGTCAGGCGACGTCGAGGTAGGCGCTGGGCGGGGCGGACTCCAGCCAGGCGACGAACCCGGTCAGCGCGCGGTAGCCCATGGCGATCTCGAAGGCGTCGGGGCCGTTACGGCACTCCAGCGCCGTGACGCCCTCGATGAATCCGAAGAACTCGCCGGACCCCACCCTGCGGCGCCCGGAAACCACAAGGCCGCGCCTCACGATCACGTGGCGCGGCCTTGGTAGCAGACCTATGAGCGGAATCCAGTTGAGCTGGTCCTTGGCGTAGCGGGCCACTCCCACCCGCCAGCTCCGCTTCCCCGGAACCGGGCGCAGGCAACACAGCACCGATCCCCGGGAGCGTGCCAGAACCAGCCCGCGGAGGGCGATGAGGACGACGACCGCCGTCACCACGATGAGTACGTTCAGCGCCGTCATTCCCGCTCCCAAAAGCCGTACCGCTCAGAAGCAGAATTTAACCGACTTCCTCGCCGGCCGCGCGCAGCCTGGCCTTGGCGCGCTTGGCGGCGGTGACATCGACGCTGACGTCGGCCTGGCCCGCGTCCATCGAGGACTGAGCCCGCTGGAGCGCGTCCCGGGCCCGGTCGACGTCGACCTCGGAGCCGAGCTCGGCCGTCTCGGCCAGGATCGACACCTCGTCGCTGGCCACCGAGATGAACCCGCCGTGGACCGCGGCGACCAGGTCCGTCTCGCCGCCACCGCGCTTGACCCTCAGCACGCCGCCCTCGACGAGGACACCGATCACCGGGGCGTGCCTCGGCATGATGCCGATCTCGCCGTCGATGGTCTTGGCAATCACCATGTCGGCCTCTCCGGACCAGAGCTCCCGCTCCGGAGAGACGACGCCTACTCGCAGCTTCGCCACTTTCTTTCCAGTTCCTTTCGAACCAGGCGCCGGCACGGCCCGAGGCCATGCCGGCGCCCAAGGCGACTAGCGGGCGAGTTCCTTGGCCTTGGCGATGGCCTGCTCGATGCCACCGACCATGAAGAACGCCTGCTCGGGGAGGTGGTCGTACTCACCGGCGCACAGACCCTTGAACGAGGCGATCGTCTCGTCCAGCGGCACGAACTCACCCGGCTGGCCGGTGAACGCCTCGGCGGCGTACATCGGGTGGGAGAGGAAGCGCTCGATACGACGGGCCCGCTGGACGGTGACCTTGTCCTCTTCGGAGAGCTCGTCGATACCGAGGATCGCGATGATGTCCTGCAGCTCGCGGTACTTCTGCAGGATCCGCTTGGTCTCCTGGGCCACGCGGTAGTGCTCCTCGCCGATGATCAGCGGGTCGAGGATCCGCGAGGTGGAGTCGAGCGGGTCCACCGCGGGGTAGATGCCCTTCTCCGAGATCGGCCGGGACAGAACGGTCTGCGCGTCGAGGTGCGCGAACGCGTTGTGCGGGGCCGGGTCGGTGATGTCGTCCGCGGGGACGTAGATCGCCTGCATGGAGGTGATCGAGTGACCGCGGGTCGAGGTGATGCGCTCCTGCAGGACGCCCATCTCGTCGGCCAGGGTCGGCTGGTAACCCACCGCGGACGGCATGCGGCCGAGCAGGGTGGAGACCTCGGAACCGGCCTGGGTGAACCGGAAGATGTTGTCGATGAACAGAAGCACGTCCTGCTTCTGCACGTCACGGAAGTACTCCGCCATGGTGAGGGCGGAGAGCGCGACGCGCAGACGGGTGCCCGGCGGCTCGTCCATCTGGCCGAAGACGAGCGCGGTGTCCTTGAGGACGTCCGCCTCCTCCATCTCCAGCCAGAGGTCGTTGCCCTCACGGGTGCGCTCGCCGACGCCCGCGAACACCGAGGTGCCCGAGAACTTCAGCGCGACGCGGCGGATCATCTCCTGGATCAGAACGGTCTTGCCGACGCCGGCGCCGCCGAACAGACCGATCTTGCCACCCTTGACGTACGGGGTGAGCAGGTCGATGACCTTGATGCCGGTGGGCAGCATCTCGGTGCGCGACTCGAGGGCGTCGAACGACGGCGACGGGCGGTGGATGCCCCAGCGCTCGGTCACCTGCAGCGACGCGGCGTCGGTGTCCAGCGGCTGGCCGAGGGCGTTCCACACGTGGCCCTTGACGACGTCGCCGACCGGCACCGAGATCGGGCCGCCGGTGTCGGTCACGGCGGCGCCGCGGACCACACCGTCGGTGGGCCGCATGGAGATGGCCCGGACGAGGTTGTCACCCAGGTGCTGGGCGACCTCCATGGTCAGGGTCTGGGACTCGCCGCCGATGGTGACGTCGACGGTCAGGGCGTTGTAGATGTCGGGCATCGCCTCGACGGGGAACTCCACGTCGACGACGGGACCCGTGACCCGCGCGACGCGGCCCACGCCGGTCTCAACAGTCTCTGCAGTCATTTCACTCTTTCCCCGCTGCGGCGTCAGCCAGCGCGTTCGCGCCACCGACGATCTCGCTGATTTCCTGGGTGATCTCCGCCTGGCGAGCCTGGTTCATCTGCTGGGTGAAGACGCGGATGAGCTCGTTGGCGTTGTCGGTCGCCGACTTCATGGCCCGGCGGCGTGCCGCGTGCTCGGAGGCCGCCGACTGCAGGAGCGCGCTGAAGATGCGCGACTCCACGTAGCGCGGCAGCAGCGAGTCCAGCACCGCACCGGCCTCGGGCTCGAACTCGAAGTACGGCAGCGGCGTGTCCGGCGCCTCGGTCGTCTCCTCGACCTCCAGCGGCAGGATGCGGTTGACCCGCACCTCCTGGGTCAGCATGGACACGAATCCGGTGGAGACGATGTGGATCTCGTCCACCCCGTCCTCCGCCGAGAACGCCTGGATCAGGGCTTCAGCGATCTCCTTGGCGTGGGAGTAGGAGGGGTTGTCGGAGAACCCGGCCCACTGCCCGCCCATCTCGCGGCCCCGGAAGGAGTGCCAGGCGATGCCCTTGCGGCCCACCACGTAGGGCGTGGGCGTGACGCCCCTGCTCTCCAGGAGGCCGCGCAGGGCCTCGGCCTCGCGCAGGACGTTGGCGTTGAAACCGCCGGCGAACCCGCGGTCGCTGCTCAGGATGAGCACGGCGGCCCTGGCGGGCTGCTCCTTGGCCACGGTCAACGGGTGGTCGACGCTGGCGGTGTTGCTGACGACGCCCGTGACGGCGCGCGTGATCTCGCGCTCGTACGGCATGGCCGCCTGCATCCGCTGCTGCGCCTTCACGATGCGCGACGAAGCGATGAGCTCCTGGGCACGCGTGATCTTCGCCGTGGACCTGACCGACCGGATCCGCCGCCGCAGCAGTCTTAGCTGGGCACCCATCGGCTACTTCTTCTCAGCCGTGCGGACGTGCTTGGTGATCTTCTCCTGACCGACGTCGCCGGCGTCCATGGCCGCCACCGACTCGTCACGGACCAGCAGCTCGCCCGAGGCGGTCTCGAAGGTCTTCTTGAACTCGGTGATGGCGTCCTTGAGGGTCGTCACCGCGTCGTCGGACAGCTCCTTGGTCTCGCGGATGCCGTCGAAGACGCCCTTGTTGTTGCGCTCCAGGTGGTCCAGGAACTCCGCCTCGAAGCGGCGGATGTCCTCGACCGGAACGTCGTCGAGCTCACCGGAGGTGCCGGCCCAGACCGACACGACCTGCTTCTCGATGGGGAACGGGGCGTACTGCGACTGCTTCAGCAGCTCGACCAGACGCTGACCGCGCTCCAGCTGGGCACGGGAGGCCGCGTCCAGGTCGGAGGCGAAGGCCGCGAAGGCCTCCAGGTCGCGGTACTGCGACAGCGACAGACGGAGCGTACCGGCGACCTTGCGCATCGCCTTGATCTGCGCCGAACCGCCGACTCGGGAGACGGAGACACCGACGTTGATGGCCGGACGCACACCCGCGTTGAACAGGTCGGTCTCGAGGAAGCACTGGCCGTCGGTGATGGAGATGACGTTGGTCGGAATGAACGCCGAGACGTCGTTGCCCTTCGTCTCGATGATCGGCAGACCGGTCATCGAGCCGCCGCCCATCTCCTTGGAGAGCTTGGCGCAGCGCTCCAGCAGGCGGGAGTGGAGGTAGAAGACGTCGCCGGGGAACGCCTCACGGCCCGGCGGACGGCGCAGCAGCAGCGAGACCGCGCGGTAGGCGTCGGCCTGCTTGGTCAGGTCGTCGAAGATGATCAGCACGTGCTTGCCCTGGTACATCCAGTGCTGGCCGATGGCCGAACCGGTGTAGGGGGCGAGGTACTTGAAACCGGCCGGGTCGGAGGCCGGAGCGGCGACGATGGTGGTGTACTCCATCGCGCCCGCCTCCTCGAGGCGGCCCCTCACCTGGGCGATCGTCGAACCCTTCTGGCCGATCGCGACGTAGACGCAGCGGACCTGCTTGTCGGGGTCGCCCGACAGCCAGTTCTCCCGCTGGTTGAGGATGGTGTCCACGGCGATGGCGGTCTTGCCCGTGCCGCGGTCACCGATGATCAGCTGGCGCTGGCCGCGGCCGATCGGCGTCATGGCGTCGACGGCCTTGAGGCCGGTCTGCAGCGGCTCCTTGACCGGCTGGCGCTGGACCACGGACGGGGCCTGGAGCTCAAGGGCGCGCAGGCCCTCGGACTCGATGGCGCCCTTGCCGTCGATCGGGACTCCCAGCGGGTCGACCACGCGGCCGAGGAAGTTGTCGCCGACCGGCACGGACAGGACCTGGCCCGTCCGGCGGACCGTCTGGCCTTCCTCGATTCCGCTGAAGTCACCCAGGACGACGACACCGATCTCACGGGTGTCGAGGTTCAGGGCCAGGCCGCGCGTGCCGTTCTCGAACTCCAGCAGCTCGTTCGCCATCGCCGAGGGAAGGCCGGAGACGTGGGCGATGCCGTCGCCGGCGTCGACGACGGTCCCGATCTCCTCGCGCGCGGCACCTTCCGGCTCGTATGCCTGGACGAAGCGCTCAAGGGCGTCCCGGATCTCGTCCGGCCGGATCGTAAGCTCCGCCATCTCTCTTCAGTCTCCCTATTCGCCTAGCCGGCCAACCGGCGGCGGACTTCTTCGATTCGTCCCGCGACGGTGGTGTCGATGAGGTCGTCCCCGATGCGGATCGAGAACCCTCCGAGCACCCGCGGATCCACCTCGACGTTCAGCTGAACGTCGTGACCGTATGTAGTGCGCAGCCACCTGGCGAGACGCTGCTTCTGCTCCTCGGAGAGGTCGACGGCGCTGCGCACCACCGCGACGAGGCGCTGCCTCTGGGCGGCGACCAGGCTGCCGAACTCCTCCAGCCCTCCGTCCAGGCTACGTCCTCGGGGGTGTGCGACGACCTGCCCGATCAGACGGAGCGTGCTGGGTACGACCTTGCTCCCGACCAGCGTCTCGAGCAGCTCCCGCTTGCCCCCCTCGGGGACGTTCGGGTTGGACAGCGCCTGGTGCAGGTCGCGGTTGGAGGCGACGACGCGGCCGAACCGGAACAGCTCGTCCTCGACGTCGTCGAGCCTGCCCTGCGCCTCGGCCTCGGCGGCCGCCGAGACGACGCCGAGCCGCTCCAGCGCGTCGGCCAGGTCGCCGGGCCGCGTCCACCTCGCGGACGCGGCCGCCACGACGGTCTCCAGCGCCGCGGCGCTCACCTTGCCCTGCAGCAGGACCCGTACGGCCTGCTCCTTCTGGGCCGCGGCGCGGGAGGGGTCGGACAGGTAGCGGCGGAGCCCGTGCTCACGGTCGAGCAGGTCGGCGACCGCGAAGAGCTCGTCGGCCAGCGAGCCGAGGTCGGCGCTTCCCGCCACCGCGTTGAAGCGCTCTTCGACCTCGGCCAGCGAGGCCCTGCTCAGACCCCTCATCAGCGGACCGCCGCGTTGCTGGACTCCAGCTCCTCAAGGAACCGGTCGACGGTGCGGCGACGACGCGCCTCGTCCTCGAGGGACTCACCGACGATGCGGGTGGCGAGGTCGACCGACAGGCGGCCGATCTCGTTGCGGAGCTGCGCGAACGCCTGCTGGCGGTCGGCCTCGATCTGGGCGTGCGCGGCCTCGACGAGGCGCCGGGCCTCGGCCTGGGCCTCCTCGCGGAGCTCGGCCTTGATCTGCGCGCCCTGCTCGCGAGCCTCCTCACGCAGGCGGGAAGCCTCGTGACGAGCCTCGGCGAGCTGGTCCTTGTACTGCTGGAGAGCCCGCTGCGCCTCTTCCTGCGCGTCCGAGGCCCGCTTCAGGCCGCCCTCGATCGCGTCGACGCGATCGGCGAGGGTCTTCTGGATACGGGGGACCAGGAGACGCCCGACGAAGAAGAGGACGACCAGGAACGCGAATCCCCCGACGACCATCTCGGCCAGGTTGGGGATGAGCGGGTTCGTCGCTTCCTCTGCAGCTAGCAGATTCATGACTGCTGCCTTCCTTCAGGGCTGGTCGTTTGTCAGGCCTTGAAGGCGAACGCGAGAGCGATACCGATCAGCGCGAGCGCCTCGGCGAACACGAAGCCCAGGATCATGTTCTGCCGGATGAGGCCGTAGGCCTCGGGCTGGCGGGCGATGGCCTGGACACCCTGACCGAAGATGATGCCGATGCCGACGCCGGGGCCGATGGCGGCGAGGCCGTAACCGATCGAACCGAGGTTGCCGGTCACCTCAGCGAGCAGCTGGACGTTGGACATTCTTGGGTTTCCTTTTCTATCGACCAGTGGAAGGTGTCCACCGGGGCTCTCTGGCGGTGGGAGCGGAAGGTCTTAGTGCGCCGGGTGCAGCGCGTCGTTGATGAACATCGCGGTCAGCAGGGCGAAGACGTACGCCTGCAGGGCCTGGATGAACAGCTCGAAGGCGGTGAGCAGGATCGTCATGATGACGCCGAGCACGCCGAGCGGCGCGCCGAGCGGCGTGAGCTGGACGAACAGGAAGTGCCAGCCGACCTCGGAGAACAGCGCGATGATCAGGTGGCCGGCCATCATGGTGGCGAAGAGCCGGACCGCGTGGGTGATGTGGCGCAGGAAGAAGGTCGAGATGAGCTCGATCGGCGCGACGAGGACGTAGATCCACTTCGGCAGGCCGGGGGGGAACATCACGTTCGTGAAGAACTTGACCGGTCCCTGGTGCTTCATGCCGAGGTACATCACCAGCACCCAGACCCCGAGGGAGAGGATCGCCGGGTAGCCGATCCGCGACATCACGGGGAACTGGATGAAGATCACGGAACCGAACAGGTTCATGATCCACACAAAGAAGAACATGGTGAACAGCAGCGGCATCCACCGGTCGCTGTCCTTGCCCAGGTTCGGCCGGGCGACCTGCTCGCGGACGAACTCGTAGGCCATCTCACCGAGGTTCTGCATGCCCCTCGGCACCAGCTTCGGACGGGAGAAGGAGGCGTAGACGAGCACGATGACCAGCAGCGAGCCGATCAGCGCGAGCAGGGCCGGCTTGTTGAACCAGGCCTGACCCTGGACGAGCGGCGGCCAGTCGAATATGCCGAGCCCCGGAGCCTGGAACTCCTCGGAGGCGAGAGGCGTCAGCGCGGCGCTCACTCGGCGTTCCCTTCGTCGTGGTGATTGGTCAAAAGGCCATCCAGCGGATCACGCCGAGAGCGGACCGGCCGGACGAGGAACGTGGAAAAGGGCGGAGAGGCCAGGGCTCTGTGGCTCCGGCGGTCATTCCCCTACCTTCGTTTATCGCGCACGCGACAATAGCAGGCGCGACTCTGACTAGTCATATCGAACCAACCTTCGGAGACCCTCCCCCGCAGGCGTCCGACGGTGACTCGTTCCGTCCCGTCTGTCGCAGCGAGTCTAGGGGACCCGAGCAGCGAAAGGCGAAATATCACCTTTTGCCTCCCTGGTACTGGCCAGGAACCTTGGTGTCGGGGTCGACGTACAGCATGCGCAGCCGCAGGAACCCGCGCGCCTCGCCGATGGTCCAGCAGATCGTGCAGGCGATGACCGTCAGAGCGAACGCCCTCGGGTTCCACACGGTGGAGTCCGAGAAGACCTCCAGCAGCACCGCCAGGATGAGGATCTTGACGAAGTAGCTTCCCATCGCCGCGGCCATCATCATCGTGGGCGAGATCCGCGCCGCGTAGGCGACGGCGACCAGGCTGATCGTGAAGAACGCCGCCACCACCAGGACGCCGACGCCGGCCCCCAGCGCCCCCTGCCCTCCCGCGAGAAGCGCGGCGACGACGACGGCGACCAGACCGACCAGGGCCGTGGGAATCGCGGCGGCCCTGAGGATCCGGAGATCGTTGTCCTGCATCAGCGCTCCAGGTGGGTGGTTATCAAGCGAGCGATTGGTACCTTACAGGTCGCGTCCAATTCGGCGGCTGCTAGTGAAAGCTATCACAAGCTCATGGAAGAGCGCCTTTACCTGCCGTTTCAAGTAAACGATCAAGCAGTGGACGCGAGGTGATCAGCGCCTCGTCTCAGGACCCGGAACGCCCGGCCCGGGAGCCGTGAGCGAGATGTCGGGCAGCACCGCCAGCGTGGCCGTGTCGTCCCCCGCGGCGGAGGACCGGGGGCCGGGCATCTCCGGCGGCAGCCCCGGCGCCTCCCCCGGGAGCGGGCGGGCCCGGCCGCCGTCCGGGCCGCCCGGCCCGGCGTCGGGCCGGTCGTGGTGCCCGGCGGCGGGCGCCGCCCCCCCGCCGCCCCGGCGCGCCCGCCAGCGCGGCAGTGCCATCATCACCAGCACGCCGACGGCCAGCAGCACCACAAGCGGGAACAGCAGGAGCGGCACACCCCACGCGGCCATGGCCACGACGGCGAAGGCGAACAGGAAGGTCCAGGCGTACATCAGCAGCACACTGCGCCGGTGGGAGTGGCCGATGTCCAGCAACCGGTGGTGCAGGTGCCCCCGGTCGGGCGCGAACGGCGACAGCCCGTTGGACGTGCGCCGGATGACCGCCATGATCAGGTCGAGCAGCGGCAGCACCAGGATGGCGACCGGCACCACCAGCGGCAGGATCACCGGGAAGCTGTTGACCGCGAAGGTCTCGGAGTCGAGCGGGGTGATCGTGATCATCGTGGAGGCGAGGACCAGACCGATCAGCATCGCCCCGGTGTCGCCCATGAAGATCTTGGCCGGGTGGAAGTTGTGCGGCAGGAAGCCCAGGCACACCCCGATGAGCACCGCCGCGATCGCCGCCGTCACGTTGATGCTGGTGTTGCCGTAGTCCTTCGACAGCACGACCGAGTAGCTCCACGTGGCCATCGCGGCGATGCCGACGATCCCGGCCGCCAGCCCGTCGAGGCCGTCGACGAAGTTCACCGCATTGATCATGACCACCACGACCATGACGGTGATCAGTGGGCTCAGCGTGGAGTCGAGGATGACCTGACCGCCCAGCGAGTCGGGCAGCGGCAGCCACGGCAGGCTGACGTCGAACACCACCAGGACCCCGGCGGCGCCGATCTGCCCGGCCAGCTTGATGAGGGCGTCCATCCCCCACCAGTCGTCCAGGAAGCCGGTCAGGGTGATGAGACCACCCGCCGCGATCAGCGCGATGACGGTCTTGCCCTCGGCCAGCTTGCCCCCGGCGTACGGGAGGTTGCTGGCGACCAGCAGGCCGGCGACGAGGCCGCCGTACATCGCCAGGCCGCCGAGCCGGGGCGTCGGGATGGTGTGCACGTCTCGGTCGCGGACCTCCGGCATCGCGCCGATGCGGATGGCGAACACGCGGACCAGGGGCACCAGCAGGTATGTCACCGCGGCCGCCACCAGCGCCATGAACAGATACTCGCGCACGGACCTAGTTTCGCGGATGCCACGACCGGCTGTGACCGGAAAGGGGTACAGAACCCCTCACAGTTCGCTGGGATATGCGGGGTACTCCCGCACGAGCTCCGTCACCCGCGCCCTGATCTCTCCCGCCGCGTCCGGGTTCCGGACGGCCTGCGCCACCATCGAGGCGACCTCCTTCATCGCCTCGGCGCCCATCCCCTGCGTCGTGACGCAGGGGGTGCCGACCCGGACGCCGGACGTCACCGTGGGCGGCTCGGGGTCGTAGGGGATCGCGTTGCGGTTCAGCGTGATGCCCGCCGCGGTGCACCGCGCCTCGGCCGCGGCGCCGGACATCCCGGTGCCGCGCAGATCGATCAGGGCCAGATGGCTGTCGGTGCCCCCGGCGACCGGGCGCATGTCCTCCGCGGCCAGCCCGTCGGCCAGGGCCCTGGCGTTGGCCACCACCTGCCGGGCGTAGCCGGCGAACTCCGGCCGGAGCGCCTCCCCGAACGCCACCGCCTTCGCCGCCACCGCGTGCATGAGCGGGCCGCCCTGGACGAACGGGAAGACCGCCCGGTCGATCCTGGCCGCCAGCTCCTCCGTGCACATGATCCCGCCGCCCCGCGGCCCGCGCAGCGCCTTGTGCGTGGTGAAGGTGACCACGTCGGCGTACGGCACCGCCGACGGCAGGGCGCCGCCGGCCATCAGCCCGATGGTGTGCGCGACGTCGGCGAGCAGCCACGCGCCCACCTCGTCGGCGATCCCGCGGAAGGCGGCGAAGTCGATCGCGCGGGGGTAGGCCGTGGCCCCGCAGATGATCATTTTGGGCCGGTGCCGCAGCGCCAGCTCCCTGACCTCGTCGTAGTCGATCAGCTCGGTGTCCCGGCGCACGCCGTACGCGACGACGTCGAACCACCGGCCGGAGAAGTTGACCCTGGAGCCGTGGGTGAGATGGCCGCCGTGCGACAGCGCCATGGCCAGGACGGTGTCACCGGGCTGGAGCAGCGCGGCGTAGGCGGCGAGGTTGGCCGATGCCCCCGAGTGGGGCTGCACGTTGACGTGGTCGGCGCCGAAGAGCCGCCTGGCCCGGTCGATCGCGAGGCGCTCGGCCCGGTCGACGACCTCGCACCCGGCGTAGTAGCGCCTGCCGGGGTACCCCTCGGCGTACTTGTTGGTGAGCGTCGAGCCGAGGGCGGCGAGCACGGCGGGCGAGGTGAAGTTCTCGCTGGCGATGAGCTGGAGGCCCCCGCGAAGCCGGTCGAGCTCGTCCAGCAGGACGCTCGCGACCTCCGGGTCCTGCCTCCGCAGGAGGCCGAAGTCGGGGCCGTAGTACGGATCTGCGTCGTCCATGGCTCACATCCCCGGGACGGTGACTCAACCCACTCTAAGTCCAACCACCTTCCCGTCCCAGGTCAGGCACGGGCCTTTCACCGGATCGGGCGCGGGCCCGCCGCCGGGCCGGGCGCCCGTTCCGGCCGGGCCTCCGGCTGTCAGGAGAACGCGTGCGGCGCCCCGACGTCGGCGGGCACCCATCTCGGCGTGTCGGCCGCCTGGTCGCTGATCGAGGTGAGGATCGCCTGCCGGTAGAGGCCGAGGCGGTTGCGCCACTCGGTCATGTCCTGCACGTAGCGCTCGGCGACGGGCGCGTCCCAGACGTCCCCGCTCCTGGCCATCCGGTATGCCTTGTCCAGGCTGGTGGCCATCGTGTCGAGCAGGGGAAGCACCTCCCGCCACAGCGTGACCAGCTTCTGGTAGTCGGGGTTGAACTCCCAGGCGGTCGCCGTGCCCGGAGTCGGCAGGCCGGGGGTCGGGGAGACCGGAGGGGTCTCTCCCTGACGCATGGGCTGCGGCGCGGGCGGGTCCACGTACATCTACACGCTCCTCACGGTCACCGTCCGCCCTGCCGCTCGTCGCCGGGCGGCGGTATCGGCCGTAGCGGGTCTCCCGGGTCCAGGTCACCCGCCGGGCCGTCCGGCCCGACGTCCATGGGCCTCCACGCCCCCTCGCCCCACACCTCGCCGTCGGGGACCCGCACGCTCGGCATGTCCATCGGCTCGATGTCCCGCGCGTCGTCGACGAGCGCCGCCAGGACGTCCGGGTCCGGCGGGACCACCCGCACCGAGACCACGTCACCGCCGCCCGCCGCGCCCGCGACCGGCGGGGCCTGCCGCGGTACGGCGTCGCCGGCCGTACCGGCGCTCGGGGTGTCAGGGGTGTCGGAGGGATGCCGCACCACGTGGTTCGCGGCGGAGCCATTGGCGTCGGAGGGGTGCTGCGCCGCGTGATGCGCGGCGGAGCCGTCGGAGCGGAGGGCACCGGACTGCCCGGAGGCCGGCTCCCCGCCCGTGCCCGGCGGCTGGATCTCCTGCTCGGGGACGGGCTCGACGGTGTCCGGGACGGGGAAGGCGGGCTTGACGTCCCGCACCGGCCCGTGCGGCTCGACCTGCCCCGGCCGGTCGAGCGGAACCTCCGCGGCCCCGGAGCCGCCGGACGCGGCCGGCGTCCCGGTGGCCGGGGCGTCCGCGGTTCCCTGCGCGACGGGGGCGTCCACGGCGCCCTGGACCGTGGGGACGCCCTGGGAGGCGGTGTGGGCGGCGTCCTGTGCCGTGGGAACGCTCTGGGAGGCGTCCTGGGTGGTGGGAACGCTCTGGGAGGCGTCCTGAGCCGGAGGCGCCCCCGCGGGATCGGGGGCACCGTTCACGGTGGGCATATCGGCCGGCGGGACGTCCCCCGCGTTGTTCAGCAGCTCGGTCACCTCGGCGGCGGTGGGCGGGTTGAGCGGGATCTGCAGCACCTTCACGCCGTCCACCGACACGACCTTCGGCCTCGGGTCGCTCTGGTCGATGTCGTCGGGGTGGTCCTTGCGCGGGGTGTCCAGGATGTCGGCACCGGACGTCCCCTGCCCGGTCCCGGTCCGGTCCGCCGTCTGCTGGCCCGTCCCGGTCTGGTCGGCCCCCTGCTGGCCCGTCCCGACCTGCTGGGTCCCGGTCTGGTCCGCTCTGGGTGAGCGCTCGTCGCCCTTGGAACCGATGTCATGCTTGGCCCCGGCGTCACCGCCGGGATCCTGCCCGGCGTCGCGGTCTCCGATGGAGACGATCTCGATCTTCCCGTCGGAGCGTCCGCCGGGCGACTCTGGGGTCGAGTCGTCACGAGGCGCGGAGGTGTCCGGAGCGGAGCCGTCGCGGCGGGCCGAGGTGTCCGGAGCCTGGTCGTCCCGGCGCGCGGAGGTGTCGGGGACGGAGTCGTCGCGGCGGGCCGAGGTGTCGGGGGCGGGGGCGTCACGACGGGCCGAGGTGTCGGGGGCGGGGGCGTCACGACGCGGGGAGGTCTCGTCCCCCTTGGAGCCGGTCTCGGGCTTGTCCTCGACCTTGGCGTCCCGCCGGACCTCCTGCTTGGCCTCCGAGTCGGCGTCCTTCTTGTCCTCTGAGCCGTGCTTGCCGTCCGAGCCGGTGGCCTGTTCGTCGTCCGAGCCGTGCTTGGCGTCCGAGCCGGTGTCCTTGCCCTGGGAGCCGGTGTCGTGCTTCGAACCCGGGTCCGCGTCACGCCTGGCGTCCGGGCCCCCGTCCTGCTTGGACTGCGACCCCGTGTCATGCTTGGCGTCCGAACCGGTGTCGTGCCGGGCGTCCCCCGGACCGTCCCGGCGCGGGGCGGTCTCGTCCCCCTTGGAACCGGTCTGGGGCTTGTCCTCGACCTTGGCGTCCCGCCGGACCTCCTGCTTGTCCTCCGGACCGGCGTCCTTCCTGGCATCCGAGTCGTGCCTGGCGTCCGAGTCCTTCTTGGCGTCCGAGCCCGAGTCGTGCTTGGCGTCCGGACCGCCGCCGTCCTTGGGAACGGCCGGTGTGAGGTCCTCGGCCTTCGGCCTCTCCGGGGCACGGTCGTCGGCCTTCGACGGCTCGGTGTCCGGCTTGGGGGCCGCGGCCTTGGGGCCCACCTCGTGCCCGGCGCTCTGCTTGATCTTCTTCTCCAGCAGCGCCACGCGGGCGGAGACGTCACGGACCATCTTCTCGCCGGAGTCGGCCACCTGCGCCGGGCGGTGGGCGGACTGCGAGGACAGGCCGGCCGCGCTCATCAGCCGGGTGACCCTGCCCTCGACGGCCCGCATCTGCTCGGCCGCCTGACGCACCTCGGACAGCAGATCGCGGACCAGCTCGGGGTCCATTCCGTCGAACTTGCCCATGGACGTCTCCCAGAAGTGTCGGCCCACTTCAAGGTACCGGGGAGATCGCCCGGCGTCACGGTGATAATCAGACGGCATGGCTCACGGCACGGACCGTGAGCACCCGGCGGATCAGCCCGCGGAGTCGGGCTCCGCGTCCGTCGCGACATAGCCGATCACAACGCGGATCTTGCCCACCGGGAGGGCGCCCTGGCGCAGCAGCCGGGGAACGGCCGTGGTCAGGTCGAGGATGGTGGAGGGCACGTCGTCGGCGCACGGTCCGCCGTCGAGGTAGACCGCGACCGACTCGCCGAGCTGTCCCTCGGCGTCCGCGGCGGTGGTGGCGGGCGGGGCGCCGGAGCGGTTGGCGCTGGAGACGGCCATCGGGCCGGTCTCCTTGAGCAGGTCGAGGGCGATCGGGTGCAGCGGCATCCGCAGAGCCACGGTGCCCTTGGCGTCGCCCAGGTCCCACGACAGCGACCGGTTGGCCCGGCAGATCAGGGTCAGCGGGCCGGGCCAGAAGGAGTCGATGAGGTCCTGGCCGTAGGGGCCGAGGTTCTCCACCAGGGCGGAGGCGGCGCGCACGGTGCCGACGAGGACGGGCACGGGCATGTCGCGGCCACGGCCCTTGGCCGAAAGGAGCGACGTGACGGCGGCCGGGGTGAAGGCGTCGGCCCCGATGCCGTAGACGGTGTCGGTGGGCAGCACCACGAGCTCGCCCCGCCGTACGGCTGACGCCGCGTCGGTCAGGCCCGCGGCCCGCTGCTCGGTGTCTGTGCAGTCATAACGGCGGCTCACGGCGACCCATCCTATTCCCGGCCGGATCCCGGCCGAATTCCCGGCCTATTCCTGGCCGAACCGAGCGGTGACGAAACGGTCCCTGCGGGTGAGGTCCTGGCGGCTGCGGACGTCGCGCCAGCCGTTGTCCTCCGAGAAGATCAGATAGACCGCGGTGCCCTGCTCGTCGGCGTGCTCCACCGCGACGAACCCGCCCGGCCGCAGCAGCCGCCTGGCGGTCCGCTCCACCGCCCTGACCTCGTCGAGGCCGTCGCCGCCCGAGCCGTACAGGGCCCGCCTGGGGTCGTAGTCGCGTACCTCGGGGTCGCGGGGGACGGCGCCCGGCGGGATATAGGGCGGGTTGGAGATGACGAGGTCGACCCGGCCGTTCAGTTCGGGCAGGGCGTCGGCCAGGTCCTCGGGGTGCAGGTGGACCCGCCCCTGGCCGTGCTCCAGGATGTTGCGCTTGGCCCAGTGGTAGGCGTGCGGGTCCACCTCGACCGCGTGCACCGTGGCCAGTGCGATCTCCTGGGCGATGGACAGCGCGATGGCGCCGGAGCCGGTGCCGAGGTCGACGACCACCGGCGAGGCGACGTCCATCTCCCGCAGCCGCTCGATCGCCCAGCCCGCCACGACCTCGGTCTCCGGGCGGGGGATGAAGACGCCCGGCCCGACCTCCAGGGACAGGTAGCGGAAGTAGGCCCGGCCGGTGATGTGCTGGAGCGGTTCGCGGGCCTCACGGCGGGCGATGCCCTCCCAGAAGAGCGCGTCGAACTCCGCGTCGGAGACGGTGTGCAGCTCGCTGCGCCGTACACCGTGGACGAACGCGGCGATCTCCTCGGCGTCGGTGCGCGGCGACGGCACACCTGCCTCGGCGAGCCGGGCGGTGGCGAGGGCGATCTCGTCCAGCAGAAAGGTCATCGGGCGCTCTATGAGTGGGCGGCGAGCTTCTCCGCCATCTCAGCGTCGAGCAGGGCCTGGAGGACGGCCGTGAGATCACCGTCCAGGACCTGGTCGAGGTTGTAGGCCTTGAAGCCGACGCGGTGGTCGGAGATTCGGTTCTCGGGGTAGTTGTAGGTGCGGATGCGCTCGGAGCGGTCGACCGTGCGGACCTGGGACTTGCGCTCGGCCATCGCGGCGGCGTTGGCCTCCTCCTCGGCGATGGCCTGCAGGCGCGCCCGCAGGATGCGCATGGCCGACTCCTTGTTCTGGAGCTGGCTCTTCTCGTTCTGGCAGGAGGCGACCACGCCGGTCGGGATGTGCGTGATCCGGACGGCGGAGTCGGTGGTGTTCACGCTCTGCCCGCCGGGGCCGCTGGAGCGGTAGACGTCGATGCGCAGGTCGTTGGGGTCGATCTGGATGTCGACCTCCTCGGCCTCGGGGTAGACGAGCACGCCGACCGCGCTGGTGTGGATACGGCCCTGGGACTCGGTGACCGGCACCCGCTGGACGCGGTGGACGCCGCCCTCGAACTTCAGCCTGGACCAGACGCCCTCGTCGCCCCTGGCCTTGAGGCCGACCGTGACGTCCTTGTAACCGCCGAGGTCGGAGTGGGTGGCGTCGATGATCTCGGTCTTCCAGCCGGCGCGCTCGGCGTAGCGGAGGTA
This sequence comes from Streptosporangium sandarakinum, assembly GCF_050942225.1. NCBI lineage: Bacteria > Bacillati > Actinomycetota > Actinomycetes > Streptosporangiales > Streptosporangiaceae > Streptosporangium > Streptosporangium sandarakinum. Next base: position 1,618,363 of record NZ_CP192034.1, on the reverse strand, counting down.
CATGCGCAGCAGGTCGCCGGCGAACAGGGCCGACTCCTCGCCGCCCTCGCCCGCCTTGATCTCCATGATGATGTCCTTGTCATCATTGGGATCGCGCGGGACGAGCAGATGCCTGAGGCGGTCCTCCAGCTCCGGGACGCGGGCCTCCAGCTCCTTGGCCTCCTCGGCGAACGCCTGATCCTCGGCGGCCAGCTCCCGGGCCGTGGCGAGGTCCTCCTGGAGGCTCTCCAGCTCCCGGCTGACGGCGATGATCGGGGTCAGCTCGGCGTAGCGCCGGCTGAGCGTGCGCGCCTGGGTGGGGCTGGCGTGCACGGCGGGGTCGGCGAGCTTGAGTTCCAGCTCGGCGTACTCACTGAGCAGCTCGTCGATGTTCACCGTGCGTCCTTCCTGCGGGGCCTTTCGTGACGTGCCTCATCACCACGAACGCCGACCCGGGCGCGCCCGCCCTCGGTGGAGGCGGGCGGTTCCGGGCCGGCGTCGGGGGTGGGCTACTGGCCCGTGGTCTTCTTGCCGAAGCGCTTCTCGAAGCGCGCCACCCGGCCACCGGTGTCCAGGATCTTCTGCTTGCCCGTGTAGAACGGGTGGCAGGCGGAGCACACGTCGGCGTGGATCACGCCGTTCTTGGCGGTGCTGCGGGTGGTGAAGGTGTTACCGCAGGTGCAGGTGACCTCGGTGACGTTGTAGTCCGGGTGGATGTCGGGCTTCATCGCTTGCTTTCCTCTCCAGAGCGCGGTCGCCGGGTCGCCACTGTCCTTCGCCTGATGGGCTTCGCGCGCGGTGAGCACACTGGACGCGCGCAGGCGGGAACCGGAACCGCTTCGGTTCGGCTACCAGTGTGCCAGATGCTCCAACCATCCCAGGCCACAAGACATTCCCCGGCGGTCCCCCGGCCCCCGCACACCGGCCCTCCGGGCCCCTGCCCGGCGGCCTTCCGGCCCTCGTCCACCGGCTCTCCGGCCCCTGCCCACCGGCCCCGCGGGCCGCGCTCACCGGCCCAGGTAGGCCAGGACCGCGAGGACCCTGCGGTGGTCGTCCGGCGCCGGGTCCAGGCCCAGTTTGCAGAAGATGCCGGAGATGTGTTTCTCCACCGCCCCCTCGGTGACGGCCAGGCGCGCGGCGATCGCCGCGTTGGAGCGGCCCTCGGCCATCAGGGCCAGAACCTCCCGTTCCCTGACGGTCAGCGCCGCCAGGGGGTCGCCGGGGCGGTGCCGGCCCAGGAGCTGGGCGACGACCTCGGCGTCGACGACCGTGCCGCCCGACGCCACCCGGCGGACCGCGTCGAGGAACTCCGCCACGTCGGCGACCCGCTCCTTGAGGAGGTAGCCGACCGCCGAGGCGCCGCCGCCGAGCAGTTCGGCGGCGTAACGCTCCTCGACGTACTGCGACAGCACCAGGATCGGCAGGCCGGGCCGCCGCGCCCGGACCTCCAGGGCCGCGCGCAGCCCCTCGTCGGTGTGGGTCGGCGGCATCCGCACGTCCACGATGGCCATGTCGGGGTCGTGCTCGGCCACCGCCGCCACCAGACCGGGGCCGTCCCCCGCCGTCCCGGCGGTCTCGATCCCGCCGTCGGCCAGCAGCCGGGCGAGCCCCTCGCGCAGCAGCACCGAGTCCTCGGCGATCACCACTCGCGTGGCCCGGGGCGTCACCATCGGCACGGCAACTCCGCGCGGACCGTCGTGGGGCCTCCCGGCGGGCTGTCCACGGTCAGGACGCCGTCGATGGTCGCCGCCCGGTCGGCCAGACCGGCGAGCCCGCCCCCGGGACGGGGCGCCGCGCCGCCGGCGCCGTCGTCGCGCACCTCGACGACCACCCTCTCGCCGAGGCGGCCGATCCGGACGGACACCTCGGTGGCCGACGCGTGCCTGGCGACGTTGGCCAGGCACTCCGACACCACGAAGTAGGCGATGCTCTCCACCGCGGCGGGCGGGCGCCCGTCGAGCTCCACCGACAGGCGCACCGGCACCGGCGCCCGCGCCGTCAGGGACGACAGCGCCGCCTCCAGCCCCCGGTCGGTGAGGATCGCCGGGTGGATGCCCCGGGCGAGGTCCCGCAGCTCCGCGAGGGCGGTCTTGGCGCCCTCGTGGGCCCGCGCCAGGAGCTCCTCCGCCTCCCGGGGGTCGTGGTCCAGTCTCTCCCGGGCCCGGCCCAGGTCGATGGCGACCGCCAGCAGCCGCTGCTGGGCGCCGTCGTGCAGATCGCGCTCGATCCTGCGCCGCTCCGCCTCGGCGGCGTCGACCCCGCGGGCCCGGCTCGTCCGCAGCTGGGCCGCCCGCGCGGCCAGCAGTTCCTTCTCGCCCGCGCCGAGCAACGCGACGCCGAGCAGCGCGTGCAGCCAGGCCAGCCCGCGGGTCGCGTAGAGCGCCGCGACGAGGACCACCAGCCCGGCGGGCGGGCACGCCAGCGCCTTGGCCCAGTCGTCCACCAGCAGCCCGTCGGTGACCTTCAGCGGCGCGCCGCCGAACAGCGGCGGCAGCGGCGCGACGAGCAGGACCGCCCCGAGCGTCCACAGCACCACCGAGACGACGAGCTCCACGAACCCGATCGGCGGCAGCAGCAGCAGGTACAGCAGGTCCTTCCAGGTCGCCGGGTCGACGACCATCTCCCGCCAGCGCCGCAGCGGGCCGCCCCCGGCGGACGGCCGGTAGGGGTCGGCGATCACGACTCCGAACGCCAGCCGGAGCAGGCGGCGCTCGGCCATCGCCACGGCCCGCCACACGACCATGAGGAGCGCGAGCAGCGGCACCCCCACGCCGACGACCGTCAGGGCGAACGCGGCCGGGACGGCGAACGACAGCAGGCCGAAGAAGGCCAGGCCGTAGAACATGTTCACCAGCAGGTACGGCACGGCCCGCCAGGTCATCGGGTCGGTGAGCAGTGCCAGCGGCCCGTACGGCCCCAGGGGCGTCCGCCCGCGCGGCGGCGCGGGCGCGGTCCGCCCGGTCCGCCCGGTCGTGGTCTCGACGGTCATGCGCCCCCTCCGGCTCGGTGCGCCGCGACCGCCGGTCGCGGTCCACGCCCGGACCCCGTCCTCCGGAGCGGATTCGGCGGCGCCGCGCGGACGCGGCGAGACGGAGCGTACGGGCGTCATCACGCCATGGATACACGCCGGGTCCCGGACGCACAAGGGGCGGGACCGCCACGTCCCCGGCCCCGGGCGACCGGTGCCCGGCTGCGCCCGGACGCGTCGGGCCGGACCGCGTGCCCGCGTGCCCGCGTGCGCGGGTGCGCGGGTGCGCGGGTGCGCGAGGGCGCGGATGCGCGAGGGCGCGGGTGCGCGGGTGCGCGAGGGCCGACGCCCGCGGGAGGGTGGCCGGAAACGGCGAGCGCCCCGGCCGCGGGGGCCGGGGCGCTCGCCGTACGACGGGTGAGGCCGGTGATCAGTCGCGGTCGGAGTTGACCGTCGTCTTCTGCACCTGGAGGAGGAACTCCGCGTTGGACTTCGTCTCCTTCATCTTCTCCAGGAGCAGCTCCAGGGCCTGCTGCATGTCCAGGGCGTGCAGCACGCGCCGCAGCTTCCAGACGATCTGCAGCTCGTCCCGCGACATGAGGATCTCCTCCTTGCGGGTGCCGGACGCGTCGACGTCCACCGCGGGGAAGATCCGCTTGTCGGCCAGGGAGCGGTTGAGCTTGAGCTCCATGTTGCCGGTGCCCTTGAACTCCTCGAAGATGACCTCGTCCATCTTGGATCCGGTCTCGACGAGGGCCGTGGCGAGGATCGTCAGCGAGCCGCCGTTCTCGATGTTGCGGGCGGCGCCGAAGAACCGCTTCGGCGGGTAGAGCGCGGTCGAGTCGACACCGCCGGACAGGATGCGGCCGCTGGCGGGCGCCGCGAGGTTGTACGCGCGGCCCAGGCGGGTGATCGAGTCGAGCAGGACGACCACGTCGTGGCCCAGCTCCACCAGGCGCTTGGCCCGCTCGATGGCGAGCTCGGCGACGGTGGTGTGGTCCTCGGCCGGGCGGTCGAAGGTCGAGTGGATGACCTCGCCCTTCACCGACCGCTGCATGTCGGTGACCTCTTCCGGACGCTCGTCGACGAGGACGACCATCAGGTGGCACTCGGGGTTGTTACGGGTGATCGCGTTGGCGATCGCCTGGAGCACCATCGTCTTGCCGGCCTTCGGCGGCGAGACGATGAGGCCGCGCTGGCCCTTGCCGATCGGCGACACCAGGTCGATGATCCTGGTGGTCATGACGTTCGGCTCGGTCTCCAGCCGCAGGCGCTCCTGCGGGTAGAGCGGCGTCAGCTTGTTGAAGTCGGGGCGCTGGCGCGCCTGCTCCGGGTCCATGCCGTTGACGGTGTCGAGGCGGACCAGGGCGTTGAACTTCTCGCGGCGCTCGCCGTCGCGCGGCTGCCGGACGGCGCCGGTGATGACGTCGCCCTTGCGCAGGCCGTTGCGGCGGATCTGGGCCAGGGAGACGTAGACGTCGTTGGCGCCGGGGAGGTAGCCGCTGGTGCGCACGAACGCGTAGTTGTCGAGGATGTCGAGGATGCCGGCGATCGGGATGAGGACGTCGTCCTCGCTCACGACCGGCTCGTTGCTGTCGAAGCGGTCGCGGCCGCGACGGTTGCGCTCGCGGAACCGGCCGCGGCGCCCGCGGCGGTCGTCGTCGTCGCCGCCGTGCTGGTCACCGCGGTCCTGACGGTCCTGACGGTCCTGCGCGCCGCGGTTCTGGGCGCTCCTGTCGCTCCTGTCGCTCCTGTCGCCGCGGTCGCCGCGGTCACCGCGGCTGTCGCGGTCGCCCCGGCCGTCGCGGTCGCCGCGGTCGCCCCGGCCGTCGCGGTCGCGGCCCTGGCCGCCGTCGGCGGTCCGCTGGTCGCCGCGCTCACCGCGCTCGCCGCGCTCACGGCGGCTCTCGCCACGCTCGCCGCGGCTGCGGCGCTCGCGGCGGCTCTCCCCGCGCTCGGCGCGGCCCTCGGCGGCCTGACCCTCGTTCGCCTGCTGCTCCACGACGGGAGCGGCCGCGGCCACGGCCACGGGCTCGGGAGTCGTCTGCTCGGCGACCGGAGCCGCCGGGGCCGCGGTGGGCGCGGGAGCCGCGGGCGCGGTCTCGGCCGCGGCGGCACGGGAACGTTCCCGGCGGCTGCGGGCGGGGCGCTCGGCGGCCGGCTCGGCCGTGACGACCGGAGCCGCGGGGGCCTCGGCGGCGCTGGTGGAGGCGGGGGCGCTCTCGGCGGAGACGCCCTGCTTCTCCTGGATGGCGGCGATGAGCTGGCTCTTGCGCATCCGCCCGGTCCCGCTGATGCCGAGACCGGACGCCATGGCCTGCAGCTCGGGCAGCACCATGGCGGACAGGCCGGTGCCGGAGCGACGGCGCGGCTTGGCCGCGGGGCGGGTGGGGGTGTCACCGGCCACCGGGGTGCCGGGGGCGTCGGAGAGGAGTTCGGTGGTGTCGCTCACTAAATGGGTCCTTCCCAGGGGTCGGGCGTGGCCATGATCAGCCAATCGTCCCGGTGGTGCGATCGACCCGGAGGGACAGACCGGGTCGGGTTGCACGTCGCGATCCTCGACGGCCCGTGGAGGCCGCCGCCACTGTCGGAGAAGGGCACATCCTTGCCGTCACCATCGAGATTCGCCGACGGTGGGGCTTGGAGGACACCCCCCGGATTGCTACCGGCAACCAGATGTCGAGGTAATTCGAACGAGCATGTCTCCTCAAACGCCGCCTCGCGTTGCCCCATCCGAATATGGAGCATTCGGCGGCGACGGATTCGGGGAGGCCACTGCGGCGCTCACGCCTCACGAGGTGAGTCGTGGTGCAGCGATGTGTGACTGACAAGCACGCATCCAACAAGGGGACACCTGGTGCGGCTACCAGCCTAACATCACCAGCGCACACAGCTATTCCCTGAAGGTCGAAGAGGCATCAGCGTGTCTCGGCAGAGACGACGCCGGCACCGTGGGTTTCGACATCCAGTGGCTGGATGTGCCAATCATTACCCACTTCCGGTGCGATCAAATCCTGCGTATCCCCTGTGGAAAACGCAAGGATCGTGGGACCGGCCCCCGAGACGACCGCGGGGACGCCGATCCCGCGCAGACGTTGTACCAGATCCGCGGTCCGGGGCATCGCAGGCGCGCGGTAACCCTGGTGCAGGCGGTCCTCGGTGGCGGCCATCAGAAGCTCCCGCTCCGGCCTGGTGGTCAGGGCCGCCACCAGCAGGGCAGTCCGGGCGGCGTTCGCGGCGGCGTCGGCGTGCGGCACCTGCGCGGGAAGCAGACCTCGGGCGACCTCGGTGGACAGCCGGTGCCCCGGAACGAGGGCCACGGGCCGGACATCGGGGTGGGGGGCCAGTTTCACCATACGCGGAACTCCGGACTGCTCCGTCCACGCGATGGTCAGCCCCCCGGCCAGGCAGGGCGCCACGTTGTCGGGGTGCCCCTCGATCTCGGTTGCCAGGATCAGCAGGGCGTCCTCCGACGGCGCGTCCCCGCCGCCGTCCGGGAAGGCCGGGAAGGCCAGGGCGCGCGCCGCCACGATGCCGGCGCAGATCGCCGCCGAGGAGGAGCCGAGGCCGCGCCCGTGCGGGATCCGGTTGCGGCAGACCATCCGGACCGCGTCCGGCTGCTTGACCCCGAAGAGGTCGAAGGCCGCGCGCATCGACCTGACGACCAGGTGGTCCTCACCGGCGCCGACCTGCCCGGCGCCCTCGCCTTCGACGTCGACGCTCAGCCCGCCCGTCGTGCCGATCTCGATCTCGACCTCGTCGTGCAGTGTGAGCGCCAGCCCGAGCGAGTCGAATCCGGGGCCCAGGTTGGCGCTCGTCGCGGGGACCCTGACGATGGCCTTCCCGCGGGGAACATTGATCATTGGTCTCCTTGTGTGGCGGCCCGGACCCGCTCAAGGACGACCCACGCCGGCGTCACGTGTCAGGCGAGTTCCAGGGCTGTTGCGGCGGCGTGGGCGTCGATCGGGATCGTGACGGGGGCGGGCGCGCCGGAGATGGCCCAGTCGGGGTCCTTCAGGCCGTTGCCGGTCACCGTGCAGACGACGCGCTGCCCCGGGGCGACGAGTCCCCGTTCGTGGGCCTGGAGGAGGCCCGCCACGCTGGCGGCGGAGGCCAGCTCGACGAACACGCCCTCCTCCTGGGCCAGGAGCTTGTAGGCGGCGGCGATCCGCCGGTCGGTGACGGCGTCGATGAGGCCGCCGGACTCGTCGCGGGCCGCCTCGGCGAGGTGCCAGGAGGCGGGGTTGCCGATGCGGATCGCGGTGGCGATGGTGTGCGGGTGGGAGACCGGCGCGCCGTTGACGATCGGCGCGGCCCCGCTGGCCTGGAAGCCGAACATGCGCGGCGTACGGGTCGCGACGCCGTCGGCGGCGTACTCGGTGTAGCCCATCCAGTAGGCGGAGATGTTGCCGGCGTTGCCGACGGGGATGCAGTGGATGTCGGGCGCGTCGCCCAGGGCGTCCACGATCTCGAAGGCGGCGGTCTTCTGCCCCTGGAGCCGGAACGGGTTCACCGAGTTGACCAGCGCGATCGGGTAGCTCTCCGAGAGCTTCCTGGTCATCTCCAGGCAGTCGTCGAAGGAGCCCTCGACCTGGAGCAGCCGGGCCCCGTGGACCAGCGCCTGGGCCAGCTTGCCCATCGCGATCTTCCCGCGCGGCACCAGCACCGCGCAGGTCAGGCCCGCGCGTACGGCGTAGGCGGCGGCGGAGGCGCTGGTGTTGCCGGTGGAGGCGCAGATGACGGCCTTGGCTCCGGCCTCGACGGCCTTGCTGATGGCCATGGTCATGCCGCGGTCCTTGAAACTGCCGGTCGGGTTCGCGCCCTCGACCTTCAGGTGGACGTCGCAGCCGGTCAGCGCCGACAGCCGGGGAGCCGGGACGAGCGGCGTGCCGCCCTCCAGGAGCGTGACGACGGGCGTCGCGGTGGTCACCGGAAGCCGGTCACGGTACTCCTCGATCAGGCCACGCCACGCCCTGGTCATGATTGCTCCTCTCGCGCGCGGTGACACCACGCGCGCTACCTGCGGTGTTGGCACGATTCTACGGGCAACCGCCCGCGCGACGGGATTCGCCGTCCACCAGATGGGACGCATCCGCCCAGCATCGGCGGCACCGTACAGGAAACCCTCAGGCTGCCCGGGTATGGTCGGCGGGAACTTGACAAGCGGCGACGCAGACAAGGGGCATTTTCGGATGACGGATGGAGCAGCGGCCGGGCCGCCACCGATCCGGCACAACGACCACTCCCCCCTGACCCCGCCCGCGCTCGGCGCGTGGGAGCCGTCCCTGCCGGTCAGCGTGGTCATCCCGGCGCGCGGCGGCCAGCACCGGCTGGATCTCGCCCTGGCCGCCCTGGCCGCGCAGAGCTACCCCGCCCACCTCATGGAGGTGATCGTGGTGGACGACGGCAGCGACCCTCCGCTGAGGCTGCCGGAGATCGCGCCGCCGGGCGCCAGGATCGAGCCGGCCGCCCCGGGCGGCTGGGGCATCGCGCACGCGGTCAACACCGGGGCCGCCCGCGCCGGGGGCGAGATCGTCCAGCGGCTCGACTCCGACATGGTCGTCTGCCGCGAGCACATCGAGGCGCTGGCGCGCTGGCACCACCTGGCCGGGTACGTCGTCGCCATCGGCGCGAAGCGGTTCGTGGAGGAGCCCGTCCTGTCCCCCGGCGAGGTGCACGACGCGGTGCGCGCCGGCTCGCTCGGGGAGGTCTTCGACCTGTCGGCGGCGCAGGCCAGTTCCACCGAGCAGACGATCGCCCGCACGAACGGCCTGCGGACCAGCCGCAACCCCTACCATGTGTGCACCGGCCCCACGGTTTCGCTGCGGCGGGAGGTCTTCCACGCCGTCGGCGGGTTCGACCCGGCCGTCCTGCGCGGCGAGGACACCGAGTTCGCCTACCGGCTCGCCGCGCACGGCGTGGTGTTCGTGCCCGACATGGACGCCCAGGCGGTGCACCTGGGCATCCCCGCGCAGCGCCTCGACCGCGAGCGCGCGGTCCGCACGGTCGCGCCCTACCTCGCCCAGCGCGTGCCGCTCCGCCGCGACCTGCGCAAGGATCCGGGCCGCCAGTGGCTCGTGCCGTACGTGGAGATCGTGTTCCGTCTCGGGGAGGACCCGGACCCCGGGCGGGTGCGCGCGGCGGTGGGCGCGGCCCTGTCCGGGTCGCTGCCCGACGTGGTGGTCACCCTCGTCGCCCCCTGGTCGAAGCTGTCGGAGAACCGTCCCGGGCCGGACGACCCCCTCTTCGAGCTGCGACTGCTGCGTGAGCACTTCGCCCACGACCGCCGGGTACGGCTGACCGACGAGGGCGACGGGACCAGCGCGGCCGGCGGGGTCGGCGGGGTCGGCGGGATCACGGCCACGCCCGCGCCGATCCCGTTCCGCTACACGGGCCCGGTCTCGGTGCCGCTGGGCCGCGACTCGCTGGAACGGATGATCGCCGCGATGCAGGACGACCGGTCAGGCATGCTCGTGGTGGACCTCGGCGAGGACGGCCCGGCGACGCTGGTGCGGACCGAGGCGCTGGGCCGGGCGCTGCTGCTGGGCGCCACCGACGTCACCGCCTCGATCGAGGCGACTCACGGCGTACGGCACGGCGCACGGGCGGACTTCTGGCCCGCGAAGGACCGGAAGGACCGGAAGGACCAGAAGGCGCAGAAGACGGAGAGCACGGGGAGGCCGGGGAGGCCGGAGAAGCCGGCGCAGGGGGCGCGGGCCGCCCAGGCGACACGGGCGGAGAAGGCGGTCCAGCCGGAAGCAGCGGCTCAGCCCGGGAGAGCGGCCCGGCCGGAGAAGGCCGCGAAGACGGCTGAGACCGCCCAGACGGACAAGGCGGCGGAGGCGGGCAAGGCGGCGAAGACGGGGCAGGCGGCTTCCGGCGGCGCCCGGCCGTCCGCGCGCGTCCCCGGGCGGGCGGCGTCCGCGGCGGCCCGGCGGCGGAACTGGCGTTCCCTGCTGCGCTCGACCCTGCGCCCCGACTGACCCACCCGTACGGCGCGCCCGCCCGGCGGCCGGACGGGCGCCCGGCGGGCCGGGTCAGCGGGTGACGGGCCGGGTCAGCGGGCGGCGGCGGGTTCGTCCTCGCGCTCGGCGGCCGGGGGCGCGATGCGCCGCCGTACGGCCAGGCCGAAGGCGACGACGAGCAGGCCGCACACTCCCGAGATCACGAACGGCGCGGCGGGCCGCCAGGAGTCGTACAGCGCGCCGCCGAGCGAGGAGACCACCAGGATGCCCACGGCCCCGCAGAGCGTCTGCACGCCGTAGGCCGACCCGCGCACGGCGGCCGGGACCCGCTCGGCCAGGAGCGGGCCCGCGGTGGTGATGGCGGCGATCTCCCCCAGGCCGACGAGCACCGCCACCGGCATCATCCCGGCCCCGAGCGGGTCGTCGACCAGCAGCGTGGACAGGTAGGAGACGGCCGCGACCACCTGGGCGAGGATGAGCACGTCCTGGCGGCGCATCCGGTCGCCCAGCCAGCCGAACAGCGGCGCCCCGAGCATGGCGACGGTCTGCGCGACGCCGACCACGGCCCCGGCGCGGGCCAGCGCCTCGGCGGCCGACATGCCGTGCTCCCTCGTGGCGTAGTCGGTGATCCACAGCGACAGGAAGCCGGCGACCACCGCGAGGTCGGCGCGGGCGACGAACGCCGCGGCGTAGGACAGCGCCACCCCGGGATCGCGGGCCAGCGTCACGCCCTCGCGGACCAGGCGGGTGAGCGGGACGCGCGCGGCGCTCTCGCTGACCCGCGCGGCGGACAGGGTGAACCACATCAGCACGGCGACGCCGAGGACGGCGGCGGCGACGAGCAGGAACGACAGGCGGGCCGCGGTGACCGGCTCCGCGCCGCCCTCCTCCAGGGCCTGGGGCAGGCGGACCAGCGCGAGCACCGCGACCATCGCGCCGAGCCCGCTGAACAGGCCGACCAGGCCGTAGGACTTCCCCCGGGAGCGGTCGCGGACGTAGTCGATGGCCAGCGTGGAGAGCATGCCGTTCAGCGCGGCCACGCCCAGGGCGAAGACCACCCGCAGCGCCACCAGCACGCCGGTGTTCCCGGCGAACGGGAACAGCCCCGCGCCCAGCGCGCACAGCGTGAACCCGATGACCACGATCGGCCGGCGGCCGAACCGGTCGGCCAGCGCCCCGTACCAGGCCAGGCTGGCGATCATCGCGATCTCGGCGGCGGAGCCGAGCAACCCGACGATCTTCCCCGTGTCGTCCTCGGCGACGCCGAGGACGCCCTTCAGCACGTACGGCTGCGCCGCGGGAAGGAAGGAGATGACCATGGTCGAGGTGAACGCCAGGGACAGGAAGGCCCACATGTTGCCGCGGCCGATGCCGTCGGCGAGCTGGAGGCCAAGGACCCGGCGCGGGGAGGAGGCGGCCATGCGGCGATCTTGTCAGCTCCGGGGGCGCTTCTCCAAGGCCCTCCTACCGATATGATCACCGCATTTCGGAAAAACCACCCCGGGGGAGCGGCTCGTGACCGACCAGATACCCAAGGGCATTCGTGCGGACGTTCCCAACGTCGCCCGCATGTACGACTACTACCTGGGCGGCAAGGACAACTTCCCCGCCGACCGGGAGGCCGCGGAACGGGCCCTGGCCGCGGTCCCGGAGATCCGGCACAGCACCCGGTTCAACCGCGCGTTCCTGGGCCGCACCGTCGCCTTCTCCGCCGCCTCCGGCATCGACCAGTTCCTCGACCTCGGGGCCGGCCTGCCGACCCAGAACAACGTGCACCAGGTCGCCCGGGACGCCCGGGTCGTCTACGTGGACAACGACCCGACCGTCCTGGTCCACGGCAGGGCGATCCTCGGCAAGGACGACCGGGTGACGATCGTCGAGGGCGACCTGCGCCGCCCCCGCGAGATCCTCTCCGATCCGGACGTGCGGGCGGCGATCGACTTCGACCGGCCGGTGGCGGTCCTGCTGCTGTCGGTCATGCACTTCGTCCCGGACGAGGAGGACCCGCTGGGCGTCATCGCCACGCTGCGCGAGGCCATGGCGCCCGGAAGCCACCTGATCATGTCGCACGTGGCGATCGACGCCCGGCCCCAGGCCGCCGGCGCCGTCACCCAGGCCTACGACCGGGCGTCCGCGCCCTTCGTCGCCCGGACCGGCGAGGAGATCGTCCGCATGTTCGAGGGCTTCGACGTGGTGGAGCCGGGCATCGTCAACCTTCCCGAGTGGCGTCCCGAACCGGGCACCGAGGTGCCCTACCGGGGCATCGGGAACTACTTCCTGGGCGGGGTCGGGGTCGTCACCGGCGGCGCGTGATCGCCCGCCCGGGGAGACCCTTCCCGGGCGGAGCCGGAGTCGTCACCGGCGGCGCGTGATCGCCCGCCTGACCGACGACAGCAGGCCGAGCTGCATCACCTTCCTGGCGGCGGCCAGTTCCTTGCGGGCCGCCGCCAGCTCCTTGCGCAGCCCGCCGACCTCGCGCCGCAGCTCGACGGCGTTCCTGCGCCAGCGGCCCGACTCCTCCTTCCACCGGGCCACCTCGCCGCGGAGCCGTTCGGCCTCCTTGGCGAGACGGTCGGCCTCGGCCCGCGCCTCGATCCGGGCCCGGTAGGCGCTCCGGCGTCCGGTGATCTGCCGCGGTCCCGCGGTGAACCCGTGGGTCTCGCCGTCCACCCAGAGGACCCCGAAGACGTCGTCCACGGCGTCGTCGAGGTCCTCGCCCTCGCCGGCGACGATCGCGGCGCGGGCGAACGCGGCGGTGCGCTCCAGCCGGGCCGTCACCAGCCCCGCGTCCCCGGCGTCCCCCTCACTCGCCGCGCCCCCGGCATCCCCGGTGTCCCCGGCCTTCTCCGCGCCCTCGGCGCCGTCCGCGTTCCCCGGGTCCTCGGCGTCCTCGGCGTTTCCGGGAGTCCCGGCGTTCCCGGCCTCCTCGGCCAGCAGCACGGAGACCAGGCCGTACTCGCCCTCGACGGCCAGGTCGAGCAGGCGCGCCAGGGTGTCCTCGCCCGGCGTCCAGCCCGCGGGCAGCCGCAGCCGGTACGGCGCCGCCGTCACCGAACCCCGCTCCCCCTCCGGCCTCCGTTCCCCCGCCGTCTCCCCCGGGTACGGCACGGCCTCCTCCCGGTACGGCACGGTCACGCGGGCCGCCTCGGGGGCGGCGAGGGCGAAGCGCACCCGTCCCTCGTGGGCGTAGTGGCCGCGGACCAGCATCGTTTCCAGGTCCGGGTTCCGCAGCGGCGCGCGGCCCTCGGCGGCGACGCGGTCCCAGGGCCCGACGACGGTGACCGCGACGTCGGGGAGGGTGCCGGCGAGGACGGCGTCGACCGTGGCGCGGACCTCGTCGTAGCCCGCCCGCCCGCCGGCCTCGACGACCACCTCCAGGTAGGGCACCTTCCACTGCCGCGCCGGGTGGGAGCGCAGCCAGCGGTAGGACGGGATCCGGTCGGCCACGAACGCGTGGCTGACCCGGTCGATCGGCGCCTTGCCGCGCATCCGCATGGTGGGGCCGAGGTGGAAGGCCCGGGACAGCGGCTCGGGCACGAAGACCGCGCCCGCCTGGGCGAGCCGGTAGCCCATCTCGGTGTCCTGGCCGAGGATGAGGTCGGTGTCCATCGGCCCGGCCGCCGTGAGCAGCGCGGCGCCGACCGAGGTGGCGCCGCCCACGTGCAGGCTGAACGCGCGGTGCGGGTTGTCGGTGAGGCCGCCGGTGCGCTCGATCAGGTCCACCAGCCAGGCGTGCGGCTCGGCGGGCTCGAACAGCTCCGCCAGGTCGCCGGCGGCGGCCACCGCCTCCGGTGTGGGCGGCTCCGCGGGGGTGAAGCGCAGGTAGCCGGTCACCACGAGGTACGGCGCCGCGTGGTGCCAGCGCATGTGCGCCTCGATCGACCGGCGGTCGAGGACCACGTCGGAGTCGAGCCAGTGGATCACGTCGCCGGTAGCGGCCGCGAGCCCGGCGTTGCGGGCGTGCGCCCGGCCCGGGACCGGGCAGGTGATCAGCCTCGTGCCCGGCGGCCGGAGCGCGGGCAGGCGCAGCGGCGGGTCGCTCCCGTTGTCCACCACGATGACCTCGGTCAGCTCGGCGGGGTAGCTCTGCCCGGCCAGCCCCGCGAGCACCAGGTCGAGCTTGTCCTGGCCGCCGTAGGCGGGCACGACCACGCTGACCCGCAGCGAGGGCGTCCAGGCGCCGAGCTCCGGCGGGGTGAGGACGCGGTGGTCGTTGCCGGGGATCCGTGCTGTCATCACGCTTCCAGAAGCAGGCTCGGGCGGAAGCCGCGCCACTGGTTGGACGCGACGCGCAGGAAGTGGGCGAGCGGGAGCCGCCAGGTGTGCTGGGCCCGTACCGAACGCCGCAGCACGTAGCCGAGGCCGTGGGTGCGGTAGACGCGCGCCCCGGCGGCGTGGGCGGCCTTGAGGAAGGCCGCGTCCACCCCGCTCGGCAGGGCGGGGAAGCCGCCGGTCTCGGTGAACCGGTCCCGGGCGAGCAGGATCGTGCCGCCGGCCACGTGGTCGGACCAGATCTCGCCGGTGTAGTCGGTGCGGCGGACGGTGGCGTCCAGCGGCTCCAGGTAGAAGAACTCGGCGGCGGTGCCCACGATGTCGGCGCCGGAGTAGGACCGCGCCATGAGCAGGTCGGCCAGGTGCTCGGGCCCGTACCAGTCGTCGTCGTCCCACTTGGCGATGTGGTCGCCGCCGGCCCGCAGGGCGGCCGTGTTGAGCGCCGTCCCGAAGGGGACGTCGGCGGCGACCTCGACGACCGTCACCGGCACCTCGCAGGCGGTCAGGGCCCGCCGTACCGCCTCGTGGCCGGCCGGGACGCCGTGCAGGGCGAGCAGGACCTCGGCCTCCACCCCCCGCTGGCGGGCGATCTGGGTGAGCGCCTGGCCGAGGTGGTGCGGCCGCATGCTGGACATCACGACGCTGACCTTCGGCGCGGTGCCCGCCGCGGCCCCGGCCCCGGCTCGGGCTCCGGTGGCTCCCGCCGTCCCGGCGGCCGGGCCGCGCAGCGCGTGGCGGCGCAGCCGCACGCTGTGCTCCTCGCGGCGCAGCGCGGTCACCGAACGGGGCCCTCCGGGGTCGTCCCCGGGCGTCCAGGCGGCGAGCAGGCGGGCCAGGCCGGGCTCTACCCAGCCCGGCGAGGCGGCGGCGTGCAGCGGCACCCCGGCGGCGGCCAGCCCGGTGACCGTGCCGGCCGGCACCGGTTCGGCGGGCCACCGTACGGCCAGGCCCCGCAACGGCCGCAGGCGGGCGGCCTCGGCGGCGCTCGGACGCTCGCCGAGCGGTTCGCCGTCGGCGGCCCAGTTCCGGCCGTCCCACACCAGTTCGGCCACCGGCCCGTCGGCGGCTCGTTTGAACCCCTCGGGGGTCGCGGGACCGGTCTCGGCGGGACCCGTCTCAGCGGGACCGGTCTCAGCGGGATCCGTCTCAGCGGGATCCGGGACGGGGGGCTCGGGGGCGTCCGGGGAAGGGGAAGGCTGAACGGGCACCAGCGAAGGATAGCGAGGATGAAAGGCTATTTTTCACGAAATGTCCTATCCGGCCCGTGCGCCGAAGGCCAGGCGAGGCGTCGATGACATCGACGAAGCCGAGCCGGGATCCGGCCCGCGCGCCGGAGGCCGGGCGGGTCACTCTCCGCGCGGCAGCGGGCGGTAGCGGGCGCCGACCGCCTCCCCCAGCGGCAGGACGACCGTGCCGTGGGACTCGCGGGTCGCCAGCCAGCCGAGGAAGTCCTCCAGCAGCTTCGGCGACGCCGAGTAGTCGCCGCAGCCCTCGCAGACCCGGTGGAAGACCAGCGGCAGGACCCCTCCGCTCTTCTCGGCGTCGAAGACCTGCTGCTTCAGGCGCCGCAGCGGCGTGTCCGGGCCCACCGAGCTCGCCGTGCGGATCGCGTGCCGGTCCCTGGGAGGCAGGGTGTCCGCCGCCGGACAGGCCGGGCAGGAGAACTCGCGGAGCCCGCCGACGTCGCGGGCCGCGTCGTAGCCGCACCGGCGGGCCGCGGCCTCGGCGCGGGCGTCCACCGAGCCGAAGGGGTAGGCGAGCGTGGCGGGCCGGTATCCCCAGGCCACCAGCTTCCTGCGGTCGTCGCAGATCTGGGCGCGCTGCTCGGTGGCGGACAGCTCGGGCAGGCGGAGATGGGTCAGTGTGTGACCGCCGATCTCGTGGCCCGCCCGGGCGATCGCGGCGAGCCCGCGGCGGGTCAGCTTGTGCTCGCGCCCGACCGTGCCGCTGTTGACGTAGAAGGTGCCGCGCATGCCGTGCCGCTCCAGCGTGCGGGCGACGGCCGGGTGGGTGGCGTCGCCGTCGTCGAAGGTCAGCGAGACGATCGCCCCGGCCCGCTTCGGCGCCCGGGTCCCGGCCGCTCCCGCTGCGCGGGCCCCGTCGGCCTCCGCGCCGGCCCCTCCCGCCGTACGGTGCCCGGCGGCCCCGGGACCCCCCTGGCCGTCCGCCCGGGCCGCCGCGCCCGGAAGCGTCCCCGGGAGCATCACGGGAAGCGCCGTCAGGAACGCCGTCAGAAGCGTCGTAAGAAGCACGACCGGAAGCGTCGTCAGGACGGCCGCCGTCACCGGCGGCCGCGTCCGGCGGGCGGTCCTGTCGGCGGGCACGACCCTGCGGGCGGCGGAGGGGATCATGCGCACCACGGTACAAGCCGGTGATCACCGGCGCACGGGATGTCACCGAACCGGCCCGGCGGAACCGCCGGGACGGCCCCGGACCCCGGCCCCGGACCCCGGCGGCGGACCGCCCGGCCCGCCGCGCAGGCCGGGTCAGGCCCGGGTCGCGAGAACGGGACGCCCACCGCGGGAACGGACGGCCCCGGGAATCCCTGACGCGGGACCCCGGGGCGGGCCGGCCTCACGGCGGATCAGGCGATGTCCTCGCCCTCGACGCGCATGACGCTCACCACGTCGCGGACGATGTCCATCTCGCGCAGCCCCTGGATGGTGGCCGAGAGGGCGGCGTCGTCAGCCCGGTGGGTGACCAGGACGAGCTGGGCGTCGTCGCCGTGCCCCTCCTGGCGGACGGTCTGGATGGAGACGTCCTGCCTGGCGAACATGTCGGCCACCCGGGCGAGCACGCCCGGCTTGTCGGCGACGTCCAGGGAGACGTGGTAACGCGTGACGGTCTCGCCCATCGGGTGCACCGCCAGGTCGGCGTAGGTGGACTCCTCCGGGCCGCGGGTGCCGGCCAGGTGGTTGCGCGCCACGGCCACGATGTCGCCCAGCACGGCGCTCGCCGTCGGGGCGCCGCCCGCGCCCGCGCCGTAGAACATGAGCCGGCCGGCCGACTCCGCCTCCACGAAGACCGCGTTGTACGCCTCGCGGACCCCGGCCAGCGGGTGCGACCTGGGGATCATGGCCGGGTGGACCCGTACGCCGAAGGAGCGGCCGTCGTCGGAGCGGGCGCAGATCGCCAGCAGCTTGATGACGCATCCCATCGCCCTGGCGCCGGCCACGTCGGCCGCGGTGACCTCGGTGATGCCCTCGCGGTGGACGTCCGCGGCCGTCACGCGGCTGTGGAAGGCGATCTTCGCGAGGATCGCGGCCTTGGCGGCGGCGTCGAAGCCCTCGACGTCGGCGGTGGGGTCGGCCTCGGCGTACCCCAGGGCCTGGGCCTCCTCCAGCGCGTCGGAGAACGACGCCCCGGTGGAGTCCATCTTGTCGAGGATGTAGTTGGTGGTGCCGTTGACGATGCCCATCACCCGGTGGACGCGGTCGCCCGCCAGCGACTCGCGCAGCGGGCGGATCAGCGGGATGGCCCCGGCGACGGCCGCCTCGAAGTAGAGGTCGGCGCCGTTGGCCCGGGCCGCGGCGTGGACGGTCGCGCCGTCCTCGGCGAGCAGCGCCTTGTTGGCCGTGACGACCGACTTGCCGCCTTTCATGGCCGCCAGGATCAGGGACCTGGCCGGCTCGATGCCGCCGATCACCTCGACGACGATGTCGACGTCGTCCCGGGCGACCAGCGCCTCGGCGTCGGTGGTCAGCAGGGCCGGGTCCACGTCGGTGTCGCGCCTGCGGCCCGGCCGCCGCACGGCCACCCCGGCGAGCTCCAGCGGGGCCCCGACGCGCGCCGCGAGGTCGTCGGCCTGCTCGCGCATCAGCCGGATCACCTGGGAGCCGACGACGCCGCACCCGAGGAGGGCTACTTTCAGAGCCACGCGCCCGCACCACCCTTCTCGCTCACGGCCGCCCTCACAGCTGGCCCCTCAGCAGGTCTTCCTCGGTCTCCCGGCGGACGATCACCCGGGACTCCCCGTCCTTGACCGCCACCACGGCGGGCTTGGGGAGGTAGTTGTAGTTGTTGGCCAGCGACCGGCAGTAGGCGCCGGTGCCGGCCACCGCGACCAGGTCGCCGGTGGCGAGGTCGGCCGGCAGCCACAGGTCGCGGACCACCATGTCGCCGCTCTCGCAGTGCTTGCCCACCAGGCGCGAGAGCATCGGCTCGGCGTCGCTCTCCCTGGAGGCCAGGCGCGCGGTGTACTCGGCGCCGTACAGGGCCGTGCGGATGTTGTCGCTCATGCCGCCGTCGACGCTGACGTAGGTGCGCAGTCCCTCGACGTCCTTGATCGTGCCGACCTCGTAGAGCGTCACGCCCGCGCGGCCGGCGATGCTGCGCCCCGGCTCGACGGTCAGCCGGGGCACCGGCAGGCCGGCGGACTCGGCCACCCTGGTGACGATCTCCCGCAGGCCGTCGGCGATCACCTTGACGTCGGGCGAGGTGTCGCCCTCGACGTAGGGGATGCCGTAGCCGCCGCCGAGGTCGAGCTCGGGCAGGACGACGCCGTGCTCCTCCTTGATCTGCACCAGGAGCGTGGCCAGCCGCCGCGCGGCGACCTCGAACCCGGCCGTGTCGGTGATCTGGGAGCCGATGTGGGAGTGCAGGCCGACGAGCTCCAGCTGGGGCAGGGCCAGGACGCGGCGGGCCGCCTCGGCCGCGGCGCCGCTGCCGAGGGAGAAACCGAACTTCTGGTCGTCGTGGGCGGTGGCGATGAACTCGTGGGTGTGCGCCTCCACGCCCACGGTGACGCGGATCATCACCCGGGGGCGCCTGCCGTGCTTGTCGGCGAGGAAGCCCAGGCGGGCGATCTCCTCGAAGGAGTCGGCCACGATGTGCCCGACACCGGCCTCGACGGCCCGCTCCAGCTCGGCGAGCGACTTGTTGTTGCCGTGCATCGTGATCCGCTCGGGCGGGAAGCCGACGCTCAGCGCGACGGCCAGCTCGCCGCCGCTGCACACGTCGAGGCCCAGCCCCTCCTGCATGACCCAGCGGGCCGTCTCACGGCACAGGAACGCCTTGCCTGCGTAGTGGACGTCGCCGCCGACGTACGCCTCGCGGTAGTCGCGGCACCGGGAGCGGAAGTCCTCCTCGTCCACCACGTAGAGAGGCGTGCCGTGCTCGGCGACCAGGTCCCTGACGTCGGCGCCGCCGATCGTGACGGCGCCGCCGTCACGGCCGGCCGTTCGCGGCCAGATGTGGGGATCGAGTCCGTTGAGGTCGGCGGGCGCGTGTGGAGGGCGCTCCTCGGGCAGCACCTCGGCGTGCCGGTCACCGGCGGGATGGGCGAATCGACTCACCCGATCGAGGCTATCGGACCCGGCGGCGCCGATGAGACCGATGACCACCTGTCGAGACGACGTCCTCCCCAATGGCATGAATTTTTCACGCGTTTCACACCCAGAGCGCGATATTTTTACGTTCCTCCCGCCTCCGCCGCGAGGAGATCCGCGCCCCGGCCCCGCCCCGCCGGGAGACCGCGCCGGGGAGACCGTGCCGTCGCCCCGGCCGCCGGGAGGGCCTCAGGACACCTGCGTCGCCGGGACTCCCCAGGTGTTGCACGCCCCCACCGTGCCGGTGCGCTGCCCCCGGGCGATCCACGCGGCGCTGCTGGCGCCCGAGCCGTGCGACTGGCGGTAACTCGCCGCCTGGCCGTCCGGGTCGCCGGCGTCGGCGGCGGCCATCCGGCGCTGCTCGCGCAGCAGGCGCGGCCCGACGACCCGCAGCGCCGCCGCGGCCAGGCAGTCGGCCTGTAGTTCGAGCCGCCGTGACCACGCCTCGTCGAAGGTCTCCGAGCCCCGCCTGTCGGCGATCCCGCTGACCTCCTGGACGTGGTGGGCGTACTCGTGGGCGAGGGTGAACATCATCGGGGCCGCCCGGCCTCCGCTCTGGACCAGCACGTTGACCACGCGTTCCCGCGGGCAGTAGATCCCGGCCCAGTCGTGGTCCTCCTTGCCGCACGCGGCGTCCGCGGGGACGCGCACCAGCCGCAGCTCGGCAGGGGGCGTGTAGTCGATGCCGGCCTCGGCGAGCGACGCCGCCCACATCCCGTCCAGGCAGCGGGCCAGGGCGCGCAGGGTCACGCCCGCCCGGGCGTCGGGGTCGCGGGGCAGCCCGGCGCAGCGTCCGCCGACCGGCCGGGTGGCGGCGTAGAGGCGATGGGTGGCGGCGACCGACCGGGGCGAGCCGGGCGCGGTCCCGATGAGGCCCTGGAGGTCGCCGCGGAGGTAGACCGTCCCGCAGGCGATGATCGCGAAGGCCAGCGCCACCGGCAGGACGCGCCTGACCACCCCGGGCCGCCGCGGCTCCCCGGGCGACCAGTCCCGCGGACCGCTCATCGACCCCTCCCGTCCGCTCGCTCCGTAAAGGTTCCTCACGGACTGTCCGTGAGGGTCTATCACAGGCCGGTCGGCGCTGTCTCGCCGAGTGCGGCCAGCCCCTCGGCCAGCACGTCCCGTACGGCGCGGGCCAGCCGTACCCGGGCCGTGTGCAACGGCGAGGGCGGCTCGTCGCCCGAGGGCAGGGCGGGGGCGCGCTCGAACGCGTCGTGGTAGGCCAGGGCGAGCTGCTCGGTGTAGGCGGCCCAGCCGGGGTCCCTGCTCACCCGCCTGCCGGGCAGCTCGGCGAGCGACCTGAGCACGGCGCGGTCCCGGCGCCCGGTGAGCAGTCCGGGCCGGAAGTCCCCGGTCACGCCCAGCTCCGCGGCCCAGCGCTGCACGGCCACCGCCCGCACGTGGGCGTACCGTACGGCGAAGCCGGGGTTGGCCCAGGTCCGCGGGAAGTCCGGCCAGGGGGACGGACCGGCGGGGGCCACGGGCACCGCGGCGGCCGGGCCGATCTCGGTGACCAGCTCCCCCGGCACGGCGACCTCGATCTCCAGGAACCCGCCGGGCCGTACCCGCACGTCCGCGATGCCGGGCAGGGCGCGCAGCCGCGCGGCCATCGCCTCCGGGTCCTCGCCGCGCCGCAGCGCGGCCGGGGAGACGTACGTCGCCGCCTCGGCCCAGGTGCCGCGCGGGATCGGCGGCAGGCCCAGGACCTCCGCGAGCCTGCCGGGCGTCACGGCCGGCCGCCGGGAAGCGCGCCGGCGGGCGGCGCCACGTCGGTGAACGCGCCGGTGAGCGGTGCCACGCCGCGCAGTCTAGACGAGCGCGTGCGGCTCGGGCGGGCCGTAGTCGACGAGCCGGGCCGCGCCGAGGAGCCAGCGGTCGCGGTCGCGCACGCACACGTAGCCGTAGCGGTCGGCGGAGAAGACCTTGACCCCGTCGGCCCGGCACTGGCGCATCAGCACCTCGTCCCAGCCCTCGGAGACGTCGGCGAACCCGATGCCGCGCAGGACGGTACGGCGGGCCAGCAGCGTCGCCCCGGAGACCTCGGGGAGGTAGGAGTACTCGGCCGACGGCTGGCGCAGCACCGTCGCGGCGACGTCGCGCATGTGCGCGAAGTAGGCCGCCTTGCCGACGATGTCGGCGGTGGTGAACAGGAAGGGGCGGGCGAGGTCGGTCAGGTAGTGCTCGCCGTAGAGGTCGCGGCCGTCCATGACGGCGACCAGGTCGCCCTCGCACAGGTCGAGGGCGCGGTTCAGCATGCCGCCGAGGGTCAGCCCGGACTCGGTGCGGCGGGCCGCGACGTCCACCCGGTCGGGCATCGCGGCGCGGGCCCGCTCGGCCGCGTCGGGGGCGTCCGACAGCACGACGAGCTGCACGACGCCCTTCTGCGGCGCGACCTGGGCGAGGGCGTGGTCGAGGTCGCCCCGGTCGATCAGGATGACCGAGACGTTCAGGGTGGCGCGGGCGCTGGGCAGGCCGACCGCGCCGAGCAGGTCGTCGATCTTCTGGCTCATCGTGCCGGCGGCGTAGGACTGGCGGAGCGCCACGTGGGCCCGGCGGTCGTCGGCGGAGAGGGCGAGGGCGTCCGGCGGGGCGGGCGGCCCGGCCTGCGGCGGCGTCGCGGCCACGGGTTCGGCCGGGTTGACCGGGGTGATCGGCGTGCCGCAGGCGGCCAGCTCGGCCATCCGCCAGGGCTCGGTGCCCGGCGGGCAGTACACGGCCCTGGGCCAGCGGTAGGAGGTGAGCACGTCGGGATACGCCAGGTGGGCGGGGAGCAGCTCCGCGAGGGTCAGCACCCGGTCGAAGCGGTCCCCGGCCAGCGGCAGCGGGTTGTGCACCCGGGGCTGGACGGCGAAGGGCAGCAGGCCCAGGGAGGGCGGGCGGCGGCCGGGCTCCGGCTCCCGCGCCGCCAGGGTGGCGCCCCATTCCTTGACGGTGCCGGGCAGCGCCGAGACGACGTGCTCGAACAGGCTCGCGGCGGCGGCGAACCGGCCGACCTCGCCGTGGGTGTGCCAGAAGACGGTGCGGATGCCCCGTTCGGCGCACCACGCCAGCAGGGCGCGCAGCGCCGGGCCGGCCTCGCGCACCTCGTCGGCCCAGGGGCCCCCGGTGACCGACTCCACCAGCAGCAGGTGCGGGACCTCGGCCGACAGGGCGCGGGCGAAGTCGCCGGGGGTGAACCCGGCGGTCTGGCGCCACTCGTAGCGCAGCAGCGCCTCGGCGTGCGGCTCGGCGACGACGGCCGCGGTCAGGTGGGGGCGGGTGTTGGGGCCGGTCGGCACGCGGAAGGGCTTGAGCTTGACCGAGGCGCCGCCGATGACCCGGGTGGAGGTGGTGGCCTGGAACGACGCGCCGGGGACCTGCCGGTCGGTCTTCTTGGTGACCGGGATGGGCTGGCGCTTGGGGGCGACCGGGCGCTTGGCGGGCTTGGCGGCCCCGCGCAGGCCCCGCGCCAGCCGGACCGGGTTGCTCTTGCCCGTTTTGATCGCGTCGCCGAGCCGGGACCAGCGGGCCACCTGCACCGACGACAGCTTCCACCTGGCCACCTCGGCCTGGTAGCGCTGCTCGGCCAGGTCGCGGCGGAGCTTCTCCTCGGCCGCCTGCGCCGCCGCGAGGCCCTTCTCGGCCTGCTCCAGACGCTCGCGCAGCGTGTTCGCCTCGGCCGACGCGCGCTCCGCGTCGGCGATCTTCGCCTGCGCCGCGTCGAGCAGCCTGGCCAGCTCGGCGGCCCGCTCCGCCTGGGCAACGGCGTCCCGCAGCGCCAGCCGTGTGCTCTCGAGTTGATCGCCCGCCACGTCGTCCTCCGATTCCTGAGCCGGGCGAAAGGATACCCTTTACTCAATCTCGACAAAGAGGAGTAGCACGGTGCAGTGGCCGACGTTCAATGTGAGGCCGTACGTCTGCGGCGGCATCGGCCACCTCGACGAGGCCGCGCTGGAGACCCTCCGGCAGGCGGGGCCGCGGGTGCGGCCCGCGCTGCGCGAGCCGGGAGCGGCCCTCTTCAGCTCCTCGCCGCTGCCGCCGTACCACCGCGGCGAGGGGACGTGGGCGTTCGCCTGGGGTGAGCGCGGGCCGTCGGGACCCGGCCGGACACGGTCGTGGATCGGGGTGGCGGAGGAGTTCGAGACGCCCGGCCTGATCGGCGACGGCGAGCGGATCGTGCTGCACGCCGGCGGGCTCGGCCTGGTGGACGTCTACTACCTGGCGCTGGACGGCGTGGTCTACTTCTCCTCCCTGCTGGAGCCGCTGCTGTCGCTGACGCGCGGCCCGCACGAGGTCGACTGGGAGGCCTGGGCCGCGATCATCCAGGTGACCTTCCCGCTCCGCGACGACACCCCCTACACCGGCGTCAAGCGGCTGACCGGGTCGGGGGCGCTGGTGCTCGACCGGGCCACCGGCCGGATCGCCACCGAGCGGATGCTGCCCCGCTGGCTGCGCGAGGAGCCGTTCGAGGCGGGCCGCTCGGCCGGGGAGATCCTGGAGATCCTGCACGAGGTCTACAAGGACTTCGAGGACCGGCCGCTGCTGGTGCCGGTCAGCGGCGGCTACGACTCGCGGCTGCTGTGCTCGGTCGCGGTGGCCCGGGGCGCCGACGTGGAGTCGTGGACGACCAGCCCCGACGACGGCACCGACACCGACATCGCCTTCGCCCGCGCCATCACCCGCGAGCTGGGCGTACGGCACCGCGTGATCCCCCAGGACGCCGCCGCCTATCCCGCCGACGCGCTGGACGTCGCCCGGCGTCTCGAGTTCCTCACCCCGCACCACGCCTGGTACGCCCCCTTCGCCCGCGAGGTCCACCGGGCGGGCCGGACCCTGGTGGACGGCCTGGCCGGCGGGCCGCTGCTGAAGAACTTCATGGTCAGCGGGGCCGCGATCACCGCCTCCTCGCAGGCCGAGCGCAAGGCCGCGCTGCTGGGCTCGCTGTCGCTGGGCGCCCCCTCGGTGCCGTTCCTGTCCGAGGCCGCCGCCGAGTGGATCGGTTCGGCGGTGCGGACGGCCTTCGCCCAGTCGACCTCGATGCTGAACGGCCACCGGGCCGAGCTGCCCCTCTCCGTGCTGCACACCCGGACGGCCAAGGGCATCGCCCGCTCGGCGGTCAACCTGGTCGGGCCCGAGGTGTCGTTCGCCGCGCCGTTCATGCACCCGGCCTTCTTCGACGCGGCGCTGTCGGTGGGGGTGGCCCGCAAGGACGGCGGGCGCTTCTACCGGGAGCTGCTGCACGCGGCCAACCCGCGCGTCGCGGCGCTGCCCTCGACCAACGTCGTCAAGCAGCCGCTCCAGCGGGTTCCGCTGCGCTCGGCCGCCGCGCCGGCCCGCGAGTACGGCCACCGCATGCTGGCGCGGGTCGCCTCGACGGTGCCCACGCTCCTGTCGGAGCAGCTCCAGGACGTCGTCGCCGCCGGGCCGGACGCCCTGGCGCGGTTCAACGGGTGGAACGACCGGTTCTGGGTGCGCGGCCTGGTGCTCTTCGGGGCCTGGCTCACCGACCGCGAGGAGCGCCTGACCGGCCTCACCCCGCCCTGGGCCTGAGGGACGCCGTTCCGGACCCGGCCCTCCCGGGGCGACGCTCTCGGAAAGCCCTTTCCCATCATCGCCGGCGCGACCCGGTCGGGCACCCGTACGCCCAGGTCAGCGCGGTCGTGGCCGACGGCTTTCCGGTAAAGAAACGGTAAGTGTCGTGGCGGCTACGCGCGGATGGCGCGATACTCGCGGGGAATCCGCGGAACGGAGCGGAGACCGTCCGATTTCTGGGGGTTCGCCGCGCCCCTCCGGCTGGTAGTCTTCGCGGATAAAGCGCCACAAACGGATGGCACCGAATCACAAATTCGGTCCGACCGGGGCCCGGAGCTCATGGGGATGACGACTCCCGGCCAGCGCGGTGATCACAACATGTTCAGCCGGTAGACCGGCGACATCGTCCTGCCCTTTCTCACCCTGAGCGAGAACACGATGCACGCATCCCCCTCCCCCGAGACCGTGTCCGAGGACTTCGTCTCCTCCGACCCGCAGTGGTACAAGCGCGCGGTCTTCTACGAGGTGCTGGTCCGCGGGTTCAAGGACTCCAACGGCGACGGCACGGGAGACCTCCGCGGCCTCATCGAGAAACTGGACTACCTCCAGTGGCTCGGCGTGGACTGTCTGTGGCTGCTGCCGCTGTACGAGTCGCCACTGCGTGACGGCGGATACGACATCTCCGACTACATGAAGATCCTGCCGGAGTTCGGTGACCTGGCGGACTTCGTGAAGCTCATCGAGGAGGCCCACCAGCGGGGCCTGCGCATCATCACCGACCTGGTGATGAACCACACCAGCGACAAGCACCCGTGGTTCCAGGCGTCCCGCCACGACCCCAACGGCCCCTACGGCGACTTCTACGTCTGGGCCGACGAGCCGACCGGCTACCCCGACGCCCCGATCATCTTCATCGGCGCCGAGGAGTCCAACTGGACCTACGACCCGGTCCGCAAGCAGTACTACTGGCACCGCTTCTTCTCTCACCAGCCGGACCTCAACTACGACAACCCGGCGGTCCAGGAGGCCATGCTGGAGGTGCTGCGGTTCTGGCTGGACCTCGGCATCGACGGCTTCCGCCTCGACGCGGTGCCGTACCTGTTCGAGCGTGAGGGCACGGCCTGCTCCGGCCTGCCGGAGACGCACGCCTACCTGAAGAAGGTCCGCGCCGAGGTGGACCGCCTCTACCCCGACCGGGTGCTGCTGGCCGAGGCCAACGGCTGGCCCGAGGACGTCGTGGAGTACTTCGGCGACCCGACCACCGGCGGCGACGAGTGCCACATGGCGTTCCACTTCCCGCTGATGCCGCGCATCTTCATGGCCGTGCGGCGCGGCAGCCGCGAACCGATCTCCGAGATCATGTCCCGGACGCCGAAGCTCCCCGAGAAGGCCCAGTGGGGCATCTTCCTCCGCAACCACGACGAGCTGACGCTGGAGACGGTCACCGAGGAAGAGCGCGACTACATGCACGCCGAGTACGCCAAGGACCCGCGCATGCGCGCCTACCTCGGCATCCGGCGCCGTCTCGCCCCGCTGCTGGAGAACGACCGCGACCAGATCGAGCTGTTCACCGCGCTGCTGCTGTCGCTGCCCGGCTCGCCGGTCATGTACTACGGCGACGAGATCGGCATGGGCGACAACATCTGGCTGGAGGACCGCGACGCGGTCCGCACCCCGATGCAGTGGAGCCCCGACCGCAACGCCGGCTTCTCCCAGGCCGACCCGGGCCGGCTGTACCTGCCCACCGTCATGGACCCGATCTACGGCTACCAGGCGATCAACGTCGAGGCCCAGGAGAGGAACCCGGCGTCGCTGCTGCACTTCACCCGCAGGATGCTGGAGATCCGGCGCAACCACCCGGTCTTCGGCACGGGCGTCTACAACGAGCTGTGGTCCGGCAACCCGGCCGTGCTGTCCTTCATCCGCGAGGACGGCGACGACCTGATGCTGTGCGTCAACAACCTGTCGAAGTACCCCCAGCCGGTCGAGCTGGACCTGCGCCGCTTCGAGGGCATGACGCCGGTCGAGGCCCGCGGCTCGGTGCCGTTCCCCCAGATCGGGACCCTGCCCTACCTGCTGACCCTTCCCTCCTACGGCTTCTACTGGTTCTCCCTCACCCGCCCCTGACGGTCCCGCCCGGAAGACGGTGCGGTACGGCCCCGCCGTACCGCACCGTCTTCGGCGTCCGGCGGGCGAGGTGACCACGCCGTCATGAGCTGAGGCATGACGGCGGGCCGGCGCCGACGGCGCCGGCCCGTGGCCATCGGATGGCCCTGGCTATCGGGCCGTGACCGGAACCTGGGCGCGGGCGGCTCTCCTCGCCGGGATGAGGGCGACCAGCAGGGCCGCGCCGACCGCGACGGCCACCGCCACCGTCAGGGTCAGCGGCGAGGGGGCCCGGCCGATGCCCGCGCCGACGCCGCTGGTGTGGCCCTGCAGGTCGACCAGGCCCGTCACCACCGAGACCCCGGCCGCGGCGCCGGCCACCACGCCCAGCACGACGAGCAGGCCGGTGCCGGTGACCAGCGTGGCGGCCACCTGCCGGGGGGTGAGACCCATGGCCTTGAGCACCGCCAGGTCCAGCGCGTGGTCCCGCAGGCCCAGGGCGCTGGCGGTCAGCAGGTTCGCCAGGCCCAGCAGCGAGAGCACCACGATCAGCGCGACGATCACCACGCGGATGACCGAGAGCCGCTCGGCCGGGTTGACCACCCGGGCCACCTCCAGCTTCTCGCCGGAGGCGGCCAGCAGCCGGGCCCGGACCGCCGCGGGGTCGGCCCCCGGTTCGAGCACCAGGCTGTAGAACTGCGGCGGCACCGCGTCCTTGGCCGCGAGGGTGTCCATCCCCAGGGAGAGCACCTCGCCGTCCTGGTCGGGCTCCACCACCCGGCCCACGATGTGCACGATCAGCGGCGTGCCGCCGACCGTCATCCGCACCCGGTCGCCGATCTTCACGCCCAGCAGGTCGAGCAGCCCCTGCCCGGCCAGCGCCTCGCCGCGGGCGGCGAACATCCGCCCCTCGGCCACCCGGAAGGGGTACGGCTCGGCCGAGGTGCCCAGCGCCCTGGCCAGGACGGTCCTGGTCTGCTCCGGCTCCAGCGCGGAGACCTCGGCGCCGGGGTAGACGGCCCGCACCTGCGGGTCGGCCGCGGCCAGCCGGGCGGCCTCCTCGGCGGGGAGCTTGTCGGGGTGGACGACCAGCGCCGCCGCCTGCCCGACCCGCTCGGGGTGGCGCAGGAAGTCGTCCAGGGTCGCCCAGCACCCCAGCCCGATGGTGATCATCATCATCGGGACGGCGAGGCCGAAGATGCTCAGCAGCGCGGGCGTCCGCCGGGTGAAGGCGTCGCGGGTGCCCAGGACGAGCGCGGGCGGCAGCCGTACCAGGAGGGCGAGGCGGGCCATCCGCGACAGGCGGCCCCGGGGCGGCGCGGCGGGCACCGCGGGCAGCGGCGGTGTGCGGCCCCCGCGCCAGGCGGGCAGGGCCGCGGCGATCACGACCACCGCGGCGGTGCCGAGGATGATCAGCAGTAGCGGCAGCGGCGACGGCGGCAGGAGCGGCACCCCGTCCAGCGCGAAGAAGGCGACGAGCTGCCCGCAGACCAGCCCGCAGACGATGCCGAGCAGGCCGAGCGCGCCGTGCTCCACGGTCAGCAGGCCGAAGATCTGGCCCCGGGTGTAGCCGAGTGACTTGAGGGTGGCGATGTCGCGGGTCTGGGTGAGCACCCGGCCGCCCACCGCGTTGGCGACGGCCAGCGCGGCGGCGACCAGCCCGGTGACGCCGAACAGCGCCAGCAGCAGGCCGAGCAGCCGGTTGTCCAGCTCCATGGCGGCGCGGACCTCGCGCCAGGTGGACATGCGCCGGATCTGGTCGTTCAGCAGGGTGACCGCGCCGTGCACGGCCGGGAGGGTGTCCTCGCCGTCCACGAGCCGCAGGCCGGTGACCGACTCGCTGCGGCCGAGCGCCGGCTCGACCCGGGCGAGGGTGGAGGTGAGCGTCCAGGCCAGGCCGGGCGTCCACTCGGGGTAGAAGCCCTGGTCGGCGGTGTCTGCCAGGCCGACCACGGTCAGCGGGTGCGAGGCGCCGTTGAGCGCGGTGACCGGGAAGGAGGCGCCGATCCGCAGGCCCAGCGCCTCGGCGAAGGACCGCTCGACGACCACGCCGTCGGTGTCGCCGGGGCGCAGCCACCGCCCCTGCCTGACCAGCGGCGTGGCCACCGCCGGCGGTCTCGCCTCCATCCCGCGCAGCGCCACCGGCGACTTCTTGCCCTCCAGGGTGAGCGTCACCGGCGCGGTGCGGTACGGCCCGGCCACCTCGGCCACGCCCGGCAGGCGGGACAGCGCGGTCACGTCGGGGGCGTCCCCGGTGTGGATCCAAACGTGGGCGCCGCGGGACTCGGTGAACAGTCCCCGCCAGGGGTTGGTGCCGTCCTCCAGGAGGGTCACCGAGACGATCAGCGCCGTGACGATCCCCGCGACCGCGAGCACCGTCAGCAGCGCCTGCCCCCGCCGGGCCCTCAGGTCGGCGCGGATCCACCGGGCCGAGGCCCTCGCCGTGCTCATGCCGGGGATCCCGGACGCGCGGGGGGATGGGCCGGAGGCCGGCCGGTCGTGCTCATCGGCGGCTCAGCTCCTCAGCTCGACGACGTCGCCCGCGGAGGCACGGGGGCGGCGCCGTACCGGGCCGACGGCTCCGTCGTCGACGATCTGGCCGTCGAGCAGGGAGACCACGCGGTCGGCCAGGCTGGCCACCCGGGCGTCGTGGGTGACCAGGATGATGGTCTGGCCGTCGCGGTGGACCTCGCCGAGCAGGCGCAGGACGTCGCGGGTGTTGCGGCTGTCGAGGTTGCCGGTGGGCTCGTCGGCCAGCAGCAGGCTCGGCCGGTTGGCCAGCGCGCGGGCCAGCGCGACCCGCTGCTGCTCGCCGCCGGCGAGCTGGGCGGGGGCGGCCTCGGCGCGGTCGGCCAGGCCGAGCTCGCCGAGGAGGTACTCCCGGCGCTCGCGGGCCTCGCGCGGGGAGGCCCCGGCCAGCAGCGCGGGCAGCTCGACGTTGTCGGCGACGGTCATGTTGGCGACCAGGTTGAAGAACTGGAAGACGAAGCCGATCTTCCTACGGCGCAGCAGCGCCCAGGCGCTCTCGCTCAGCGTGTCGACGCGGGAGCCGTCGAGCCAGATCTCGCCGCTGGTCCGGGCGTCCAGGCCGCCGAGCATGTGGACCAGGGTCGACTTGCCCGACCCGGACGGTCCCATGATCGCGACGAACTCCCCCGCCTCGACCTTCAGGTCCACCCCTCGTACGGCGGGCACCGGAACCCCGCCGTCCTGGTAGATCCTGACGAGGTTGACGGTGTTGACGATGGGGGGTGGACTCACGGGAGGTCCTCCTGACAGCGTTCGAGCCAGTCGAGGTCGGCCTGCAGATGCAGCATGGCCCCCTCTATCAGCAGGAGCGCGACGCGATCCCCCCGGTCGGTCCGCTCGGCCAGTTCGTTGAGGTCGCGCATGAGCGCGAGGTAGTGGCGGCGCTGGCGGTTGATCAGCGCCGTCCGGTCCGCGATGCCGGTCATCGGGGCCAGCACGAGCTTCATGAAGAACTCGTCCCGGACCCGGGGTCCCTCGGTGGGTTCGTCGGCCCACGCGTCGAGGGCTTCCCGGCCCTTGGCGGTGAGATAGTACACCTTCTTGTTCGGCCGGTTGGACTGCTCGACGTCCACCGCCTTCACCAGGCCGTCCTTCTCCAGACGACCCAGCGTCACGTAGATCTGCCCGATGTTCGGCGAGGGGTACGCCCTGCCGAATATCTGCTCAAGGGCCTGTTTGAGCTCGTATCCGTGGGCAGGTTCCTTCGCGAGGAGCGCCAGCAGCGACAGCCTCACCCCTCACCTCCTTCAGGAGCTCGTTACCTGAGCGTTACGGCACTATCCGTTGACGCCCACATTAACGCTGTGCATAACATGCATGCATCTACCTAACACGTATGTAACCGCACCGAAACGAGGTGGCAATCATGCGCAGGCTGCTCCCGGTCGCGCTCGCCGCGCTGCTGGCGGCGGGATGCTCGGGGGCCGTCGCGCAGGAGACGCCGGAACGGTCGAGTGGGACCGGTCCGATCACCTTCGTCACGGGACGGGACACGACCGGGTATCTCCAGCCGCTCCTGGACCGCTGGAACGAGGCCCATCCGGCCGAGCGCGTCACCCTTCTGGAGCTTCCGGAGGCGGCCGACGAGCAGCGCGCCCAGATGGTCGCCAACCTCCAGGCCAAGAGCGAACGTTACGACGTTCTCGGCCTCGACGTGGTCTGGACGGCGGAGTTCGCCGACGCCGGCTGGATCGTGCCGCTCGACCGCGGCATGTTCCCGCTGGGCCGGTTCCTGCCGCCGGTGGTCGACACCGCGGTCTACCGGGGCAAGCTCTGGGCGGTGCCGTACACCAGCAACGCCGGCCTGCTCTACTACCGCAAGGACCTGCTCGCCGAGCAGGGCTTCAAGCCGCCCACGACCTGGGCGGAGCTGCGGGAGCAGGCCAGGACCCTGCATGAGAAGCACGGCGTCGGCGGCTACGCCGGGCAGTTCCTCGCCTACGAGGGGCTGACCGTCAACTTCGCCGAGGCCGTGCAGTCGGCCGGCACCGACATCCTCAGCCCGGACGGCACGCGGGTCGCCATGGACACCGACCGCGCCAAGGCGGGCCTGGACTTCCTGACCGGCGGCGTCCGGGAGGGATGGATCCCGGCCGAGGCCCTCTCCTTCAAGGAGGAGGAGTCGCGGCTGGCGTTCCAGGAGGGCCGCCTGGCCTTCGCCAGGAACTGGCCGCACGCCTACGGCCCGGCCACCGCCTCGGCGGTCGGCAGGAAGTTCGGCGTGACCCGGCTGCCCGGTCTCAACGGCCCCGGCTCCAGCTCGCTGGGCGGGGCCAACCTCGCGGTCAGCGCCTTCTCCAAGCGGCAGAAGTCGGCGGTGGAGTTCATCCGCTACTTCACCGGCCTGGAGAACCAGCGCCGGGTGCTCACCGACGGCTCGTTCCCGCCCGTGTGGGCCGAGCTGTACGACGACCCCGGCCTGATCAAGCGATTCCCCTACCTGCCGGTCCTGAAGCAGAGCATCCTGTCCGCCCGCCCCAGACCGGCGAGCGCCAACTACAACCAGGTGAGCCTGGTGATCGCCAGCGCGGTCTCCAACGCCCTCACGCACCCCCAGGAGGAGGACGACGGCGACATCGTCGCCTCCATGAAAGGCCAGCTCAGCGAGATCATACGGACTCAGTGACCGAGGGTGACCCCCTCGCCGAGTCGTCATCCCCGTTCTCGCGCGGCACGGCTTCCCCTTCTCCATCACCCCCCGGAAGGCCCGGCTCCCCGGGTCCTCCGCCAGCACAGGAGGTCCTCCCAGCATGCGCAAGTCCGTCATCACGATGACCACCGCGGGCCTGGCGCTCGCGCTCGCCGCCTGCGGCGGCCAGAGCGGCGACGCCGCATCCCCCTCCGCCGCGGCGAGCGGCAGCTCGGCCCCGGCGGCCAAGACCCTCGACGG
Source organism: Streptosporangium sandarakinum (assembly GCF_050942225.1). Classification (NCBI taxonomy): domain Bacteria; kingdom Bacillati; phylum Actinomycetota; class Actinomycetes; order Streptosporangiales; family Streptosporangiaceae; genus Streptosporangium; species Streptosporangium sandarakinum. The sequence continues at coordinate 1,585,816 of NZ_CP192034.1, read as the reverse complement.
CGTGAAGATCGAGGTCGCCGCCAAGTGGACGGGCGCCGAGCAGGCCAACTTCGAGCAGGTCCTCAAGGCCTTCGAGGCCAAGACCGGCGCCAAGGTCACCTACGCCTCCACCGGTGAGGACACCGGCGCCTACCTCGGCCCGCGCATCCAGGGCGGCAACCCGCCGGACATCGCGATCCTGCCGCAGCCGGGCCTGCTGCAGCAGTACGCCAAGGACGGCTCGCTCAAGGAGCTCGCCCCCGAGGTGCAGAAGCAGCTCGACGACAACTACACCCCGTACTGGAAGGAGCTGGGCTCCGCCGACGGCAAGGTCTACGGCGTGCTGATGAAGGCGGCGCACAAGTCGCTGGTCTGGTACCGCGACCAGGCCTTCCAGGACGCCGGCGCGCAGCCGCCCACCAACTGGGACGAGTTCGTCAAGACCGCCCAGACGATCGCCGACTCCGGCACCCCGCCGTTCGCCCTGTGCGGCGCCTCCGGCTGGACCCTGACCGACCTGTTCGAGAACGTCTACCTGTCCAGCGCGGGCCCGGAGAACTACACCAAGCTGTCCAAGCACGAGATCCCCTGGACCGACCCCTCGGTCACCACCGCGCTGGAGAAGATCGGCCAGCTCGTCGGCAAGAAGGAGTTCCTGCTCGGCGACACCTCCGGCGCCCTGCAGACGGACTTCCCCACCTGCGTCACCCAGGTCTACGGCCAGGACAAGGCGGCGATGGTCATCGAGGCCGACTTCGTCGGCACCACCGCCGAGGAGTCCAAGGCCAAGGTGGGCGAGGAGGCCAAGTACTTCCCGTTCCCCAAGGCCGGTGACACCGAGCCGGTCGTGCTGGGCGGCGACATCGCGGTGGTGATGAAGGAGTCCAAGGGCGCGATGGCGCTGATGGAGTTCCTCGCCTCCAAGGAGGGCGGCGAGGTCTGGGCCAAGCTTCCCGGCTACCTGTCGCCCAACCGCAACGTCTCGCCCGACAACTACCCCTCCGAGCTGACCAAGAAGCTCGCCCAGACGATCGTCTCGGCCGGTGAGGCCGTCCGCTACGACATGTCCGACCTCGCGCCCAGCGCCTTCGGCGGCACCGACGGCAAGGGCGAGTGGAAGCTCCTGCAGGACTTCGTCCGCGACCCCTCCAAGGTCAAGGACATCCAGGAGAAGCTCGAGGCCGAGGCCAAGAAGGCCTGGAAGTAGAGGAGAGCGGCCGTGACCGAACGGTTGGACGGCCCGCGGGCCCCGCGCGGCGGCGGCGACGCCGCCCGCGGGTCCTCTCCCGGACCGGATGACGCAGCCGGCTCCCCCGCCGGCCCACGCGAGGACTCCCCTCCCCGGCGGACGCCGGGACCACCGCCGGAACCGGCGGCGCCACCGGGACCGCCGGTGACGCGGCCGGGGCCACCGGCCCCGGCGCCGGCGCGGACGGGGATGTCCACCCCGCCCTCGCCGACGTGACCCCCGCCACCTCCGCCGACCCCGCCGAGCGGATGGCGCCGGCCGTCGAGCCGGAGATCGCCACCGCCGGGCCGGCCGCGCCCGGGGCGGTGCGCGGCCCCTCCCGGCTGGGACCGTCGCCGACGCTGGCGATCCTGTTCCTGCTGCCGGGCGTGGTGCTGCTCGGCGCGATGGTGATCTACCCGATCATCTACTCGATCTTCCGCAGCCTCTACGACAGCACCGGGAACGCCTTCGTCGGGCTGGAGAACTACGGGGCGATCTTCTCCGACTCCGGCACCCTCACCACGATCAGGAACAACCTGATCTGGGTCGTGGTGGCCCCCGCCATGGTGACCGTGATCGGCCTGATCTTCGCGGTGCTGACCGAGCGGATCCGCTGGGCGACCGCGTTCAAGCTGATCGTCTTCATGCCGATGGCCGTCTCCCTGATGGCCTCCGGCGTCATCTTCCGGCTCGTGTACGAGCAGGCCCCCGACCGGGGCGTGGCCAACGCCGTGATCACCTCGGTCCAGGGCGTCTTCGGCAGCCACAACGGCTTCCCCGACGCCCGGCCCCGGGAGAACGACCAGGCGCCCGTCGCCGCCCAGCAGGGCGCGGTGGTGACCAAGCAGCCCGCGCAGCCCGGCAAGGCCGTGCTGGTCCCGCTGGTGGGCGTGAAGCCCGCCGACCTCGCCACGGCCTCCGTGGCCAAGGCGGCGCCGCAGGCCGGGCCCGGCGAGCTGGCCGGCACCGTCTGGGTGGACTTCACCCAGGGCGGCGGCGGACGGCTCAACGAGGTCGACGCCACCGAGAAGGCCCTGGAGGGGCTGACCGTCGAGGCGGTGCAGAACGGCGAGGTCAAGGCCACCGCCACCACCGGCGCCGACGGCACCTTCCGCCTCAGCGGGCTGTCCGCGGGCGACTACGTCGTACGACTGCCGCAGTCGAACTTCGAGGCGGCCTTCGGCGGGGTCTCCTGGCTCGGCCCGACGCTGATCACCCCGGCCATCATCGGGGCCTTCATCTGGGTGTGGGCCGGGTTCTCCATGGTGCTGATCGCGGCGGGCCTGTCGGCCATCCCGCGTGACGCGCTGGAGGCGGCCCGCATCGACGGCGCCACGGAGTGGCAGGTGTTCCGCAAGATCACCGTGCCGCTGCTGTCGCCGGTGCTGCTCGTCGTGTTCGTCACGATGATCATCAATACCCTGAAGGTCTTCGACCTGGTCTTCGTCATCGCGCCGGGATCGGTGCAGCCGCAGGCCAACGTGATCGCGCTGGAGATGTGGCGGGTCGCCTTCGGCGGCGGCAACAACCAGGGTCTGGGCAGCGCGCTGGCCATCTTCCTGCTGATCCTCGTCCTGCCGTTCATGATCATCAACATCCGCCGGTTCAGGAGGGACAACCAGTGACAACCTCCACCATCGCCGGGGCCCCGCGGCGCGGCGTCCTCAGCCGGGTCACGGACCGGATCGGCGGCGGCGTGATCCAGGCCCTGATGGTCCTGATCGGCGTCTTCTGGCTGGTTCCCACCCTCGGCCTGTTCGTGGTCTCGATCCGCGAGGAGGCGGCCAACAACTCCACCGGCTGGTGGACCGCGTTCACCAAGCCGGCCGAGTTCACCCTGAAGAGCTACGGCGACCTGCTGGCCACCGGGTTCACCTCGTCGTTCTGGAACACCGTGGCCATCACGGTGCCCGCCACGATCCTGGTGATCGGCATCGCGGCCATGGCGGCCTACGCGTTCGCCTGGATGGACTTCCCCGGCAGGGACCCGCTGTTCCTCGTGGTCGTCGGCCTGCTGGTGGTGCCGATCCAGATCGCGCTGATCCCGATCGCGAAGCTCTACGGCGCTCTCGGGATCTTCGGCTCCATCGCCGGCGTGGTGCTCTTCCACGTCGCGTTCGGGCTCCCCTTCGCCATCTTCCTGCTCCGCAACTTCTTCGTGGGCATCCCCGCCTCGCTGCTGGAGGCCGCGCGGATGGACGGCGCGAGCGAGTGGCGCATCTTCTCGACCGTGGTGTTCCCGCTGGCCAAGCCCGCGATCGCGTCGCTGGGGATCTTCCAGTTCCTCTGGGTCTGGAACGACCTGCTCGTCGCGCTGGTGTTCGCCGACTCCGACAACCAGCCGATGACCAAGGCCCTGCAGTCGCAGATGCGGCAGTTCGGTACCAACATCGACATCCTGGCGCCGGGCGCCTTCCTCTCCCTGATCATCCCGCTGGTGCTCTTCTTCGCCTTCCAGCGGTACTTCGTCCAGGGAATGATGGCCGGCTCGGTGAAGTAAGGGGGCAGGTCCGGTACGGCTTGCCCGGTTTTCCCGGGCGAGCCGTACCGGACCTCAAAGGTCGATAGGGTTTCCCCATGTCCGCACGCCCTTTGAACGAAGTCGTGGAAACCGGGTGGGCCAAGGCCCTGGAGCCGGTCGCCGGCAAGATCGCCGAGATGGGCGACTTCCTCCGGAAGGAGGTCGCCGAGGGCAGGCAGTACCTCCCCTCCGGCCCCAACGTGCTCCGCGCCTTCCAGCAGCCCTTCGACCAGGTGAAGGTGCTGATCGTCGGCCAGGATCCGTACCCCACGCCGGGTCACCCGATCGGCCTGAGCTTCTCCGTGGCCGCCGACGTGCGCCCGATCCCGGCCAGCCTGCGCAACATCTACAAGGAGCTGACCGAGGACCTCGGGCTGCCCATGCCGAGCAACGGCGACCTGACCCCCTGGGCCGAGCACGGCGTGCTGCTGCTCAACAGGGTCCTCACCGTCATGCCGGGCAAGCCGGCCTCGCACCGGGGCAAGGGCTGGGAGGAGGTCACCGAGCAGGCCATCAGGGCGCTCGCCGAGCGCGGCAAGCCGCTGGTGGCGATCCTGTGGGGACGCGACGCCCGCAACCTGCGGCCGATGCTGCAGCCCTACCCGGCCGTCGAGTCGGCCCACCCGAGCCCGCTGTCGGCCCGCAACGGCTTCTTCGGCTCCCGCCCGTTCAGCCGCGCCAACCACCTGCTGGAGGAGCAGGGCGCCGACCCGGTCGACTGGCGGCTCCCCTAGTCTCCACCGCGGACCCCGGCCGGATGGCCGTCGCAGGCGGGCCGATCCGCGAGAACGGCACCCGGATCCGCGGGTCCCGTCCCGCGGATCACCCCCTTCCCCGCCTCCGTGTCCCACCTCCCGGGTCGGCCCGGCCCGCCGGGGGCACTAAGATTTACCACCATGAGTGATGAATCGGGCACCGAACGTTATCTTCGCCTCACGGTCGAACTGACCGTGGAGGTGAACGACCTGGGCGCGCTCCAGGCCGCCGCGCTGAAGGAGATCAACCACCCCGAGGCCGACCTCGACGACGCCGAGCGCCGGGAGCAGGCGGAGCTGGTCTCCGCCGACGAAAGCGGGGCGACCGCGCTGCAGTGGCTCATCGAGCCGGACCACGTGCTCGGCCTGATCGAGCACATCGAGTCGATCGAGCCTCGCGAGGCCGTGCTGGGCGTCGAGCCCTCCGAGGGCCCCGCGGAGGAGGACGAGGACGGCGAGCACGACCACCACCACTAGGTCCTGTTCCGTCAGGTCCTGTTCCGCGGGTCGTCCCGCCCGCCGAGGCCGCCGGGGGCCCCTCGCCGCGGCGGGGATCCGCGGAACGGCACCCGGGCGCCGCGGAGCGGCCCGCGGAACCTAGGCGAAGCCGTCCCCGAAGGCCCAGAGCTGGCCCTCCAGGTCGAAGGCCAGATAGGCCCTGGCGCCGTCGGGGGTGGCTTCGATCTCCGTCACGATCTCCGCGCCCCGGCCCGCCGCCCGCTCGTAGTGGGCGTCGAGGTCGTCCACCACCACGAACACGCCCTGGCTGACCGCGGGCAGGTCCAGGGCACTGCGCAGGTACGGTTCGCCGTCGCGGACCGGGGCCACCACGACCACCGCGTCCCCGAGCGCGAGCCGGGTGTGTCCGGGCCCCCCGCCGCCGGGCGGGGCGGCCAGCGGGCGGAACCCGAAGACCTCACCCAGCCACGCCACGGCCGCCGGGGCGTCCTCGTAGCGAAGGAACGGGACCACGCGGGGCGTCGACATGCCGGCCTCCATCGAGCCGCTCGGGACGTGCGCTGCCTTCACGCCGAGCTTGCCACCGCCGGGCGGCCCCGTCAGCCCCACCGGCCGATCCGGCGCCCGGCCGGTCAGGCCGGGGACACCAGGGGCGGCGGATAGCCACGGACCGCTGACGGCAGGCGCCAGGGTTCGTGGAGCGTCTTCGGCGGGACGTTCCGGAGCTCGGGCACGTAGCGGCGGATGTACTCCCCGTCCGGGTCGAACCGCCGGGCCTGCCGTACCGGATTGACGGTCCGGTTGAACCGGGTGTCGTTGCCGGTCCCGGCGACCCACTGCCAGTTGCCGTAGTTGTTCGCCACGTCGCCGTCGAGCAGGAGGTCGAAGAAGTGGTCGGCGCCCGCCCGCCAGTCGACCCGCAGCCGTTTGACCAGGAACCACGAGGTCAGCAGCCGGGCGCGGTTGTGCATCCAGCCCTCCTCCAGGAGCTGCCGCATCCCGGCGTCCACGATCGGCAGCCCGGTCCGGCCCTCCTTCCACGCCTGGAGGGCCTCGGCGTCGTCGTTCCACGTCAGCCCGCGCGGCCGGTAGTCGGCGCGGTTGATGGCCGGGAAGGCCATCGTCACCTGGTAGAAGAAGTCGCGCCAGCAGAGCTGCCTGACGAAGTCGTCGCCGTCCTCGGCCAGGGACGAGAGCTCCAGGGGCGACAGGCAGCCGAAGCGCAGGTAGGGGCTGAACTTGGAGGTGCGGTTGCCGGCCAGGTCGTCGTGGCCGGCGGCGTAGTCGGCCACGCAGTACTTCAGCCACTGCCGCATGCGCCGGCGCGCCACCGTCTCGCCGCCCCGGAACAGCTCGTGCGGCCGGTGCGGATGGCCGGGCGGCGGGACACCGGGATCCAGTCCCTCGGGGAGGGTCACCCTGGCAGGGGCGGGAAGGACCTCGCGGCGGGAGTGGGCCTGCCAGGCCCGCCAGTAGGGGGTGAAGACCCGGTAGTGGTCCCCTCCCCCCGAGGGGGTGACCGCGCCCGGCGGCACGACCGTCACCCCGGGGAAGGCCCGGAACCCCATCCGGTGCCGCTCGCACTCCTCGGCCAGGCGGCGCTCCCTGCGCCGCGCGAGGGCGCTGACGTCGGCGCTGACGTGGACGGCCTCGACGACCCCCGCGGCGGATCCGCCGCCGGCCCCGCCGCCGGCGATCTCCCGGGCCAGCCGGACGGTCTCGGCCACCGGATCGCCCCGGCGGACGACGAGGTCGCCGCCCCGCTCCCGGAGCGACCGGCGCAGGTCGGCGAGGGACTCCGCCAGGAACCCGGACCGGCGGCCGGCGGGCACGGAGGGGTCCAGCACGAAGAGAGGGACGACCCGGCGGGCCTCCGCGCACGCGGCGGCGAGCGCCGGGTGGTCGTGCACCCTCAGGTCGCGGTTGAGCAAGACGATGACGGTGTCCATCGACGATGACTTCGCGTGACCGGCCGGGAGCGGTTGCACCCGCCGCGGGCCGAGTCGGGAGCCTCCTCCGGAGCGCCCTGCATCCGCCCAGGTGGGCCGCACGAAGGAGTAGTCGTGGACGGACGCCCCGAACCGGAGGCGTCGCACTGCTGGCAAGCTGGTGCCGGACGATGACCGGGGAGGGATCGGGGTGACGGCGAGAATGGACGAACCGGGCAGGCCGGTCCCCGAGGACGAGCCGGGGTACGGCATCGGCGCGGTCGCGCGCCGGCTCGGCGTGCCCGCGCCCACGCTGCGCACCTGGAACCTCCGGTACGGCATCGGGCCCAGCCGCCGCAGCCCGGGGGGGCACCGCCGCTACGACGCCGACGACCTGCGGCGCCTTGAGGAGATGAACCGCCTCATCAAGCTCGGCGTCCCGGCGGCCGACGCGGCGCGGGAGGTCCTCAGGCCCGGGGCCGCCCGGCGGGAGGCCCCTCCGGCCGGCCGCCGCGTCCCGGCCCCGGCCAGGACGCCGCCGCCCCCACCGCCCAGGGCGGTCTCGCCCTGGAACGGACCGTCCCGGCCGCGCCGGGGGCGGGGACGCAGATCCCGACCGCGGCGATGCTGGCGCGGGCCGCGGTGGCGCTGGACAGCTCGACCGTGGCCGAGTGGATCGGCGCCGCGCTGGAGCGGCACGGGGTGGTGTGGACCTGGGAGAAGCTGGTGCTCCCGGTCTTCGAGACGATCTGCCACCGCCAGGCCGAGACCGGCGCGAGCGTCGAGATCGAGCACTTGTTCTCCGACCGGGTGCTGGCCGCGCTGACCCGGCTCGTCCGGCGCCCCGCCCGGCCGGTCAACGACCGCCCGGTGCTGCTGGCCTGCGCCGCCGAGGAGCAGCACAGCCTGCCGGTCCACGCCCTGGCGGCGGAGCTGGCCACCGTACACCGCCTGGAGACCCGGGTGCTGGGGGCCCGGACCCCGTATCCGGCCCTGGCCGACGCGATGCGGCGGCTGAGCCCGGCGGTGGTCTTCGTCTGGTCGCAGCGGTCCGAGACCGGCGACCCGGCGCCGCTCGGTTCGCTGCCCACGCTGCGTCCGGCGAGCCGGATCGTCGCGGGCGGCCCGGGCTGGCGGGAGGGGCTGCCGCCGTCGGCCGCCCTCGTCACGTCCTTCACTGAGGCGGTCAACCGGATCCGCGAAGCGATCCGCTGAACCCGATCCACCGATCCGGCCCGCCGCGCTGAGCGGCGGGTTCATTTGCGCTCATGGAAGCCGGCGGGTATGAATAAGTTTTGAATAGGTTTCCAGGGTCAGTGAGGCCACCATGACAGACACCCTGAACGTCCGGCTCGCACAGGGCGACGACGCGGCGCTGGCCGAGTGCCTCACCGCGCACGGCGCGCTCATCCGCTCCTACCTGCGGCGTTTCATCCCTCCGCAGGACATCGAGGACGTGCAGCAGATCGTGTTCGCCGAGGTGTGGCGCTCACGGCGCCGCTTCGACCCCGAGCGCAACCTGCCGGCCTGGCTGATCGGCATCGCCCACAACCGGGCCGTCGACCACCTGCGGGCGCGGACCCTGCAGACGGTGCCGCTGGACGTGGTCGCCGACCCGCCCGGCGCTGACGGCCGGGTCGACGGAGACGGGGTGGCCGCCCGCGACGAGCTGCGGCGGGCGCTGGCCGAGCTGACCGCGCCCCAGCGTGAGGCCATCGAGCTGGCGTACTACGGCGAGCTGACCCAGCGGGAGATCGCCGAGAGGCTGAGCGTGCCGCTCGGCACGATCAAGGCCCGTACGGCGCGCGGCCTGCGCCGCCTGTCGGACATCCTCGTCCCGGCGGCATGACCCGCCCTGGGGACGACACGGACCGGGGGGACACCATGGATGACATGGGCGAGTGGAACGACACGGAACGGCAGCCCCGGCCGCGGGTGGCGGTGTCGAGCTGCCTGCTGGGCGACCCGGTGCGCTTCAACGGCGGGCACAGCCGCGACCGCTTCGTCAGCGGGGAGCTGGACCCGCACGTCGACTGGGTGCGCGTCTGCCCCGAGATGGAGATCGGCCTCGGAGCGCCGCGCGAGTCGCTGCGCCTGGAGCGCTCGGCCGACGGCCCCCGCCTGGTCACCCGGAAGACCGGGACGGACCTGACCGGCCGGATGAACGCGCTGGCCGCCGAGCGGGCGCTCACCCTGGACGTGGACGGCTACGTCTTCAAGGCCAGGAGCCCCAGCTGCGGCATCCACGGCATCCCGATCTACGCGGGCGACAGGGTCGTGGACCGCGGGGCCATGGGCGTCTTCGCGGCCCGCGTCATGGACGCCCACCCGCTGCTGCCGGTCGAGGACGAGGGCCGGCTGAACGACGCCCTGCTCCGCGAGACGTTCGTGGAGCGGATCTTCGCGTACGCCCGGCTGCGCGCGCTGCTGGAGAGCGACTGGCGCCCGCGCGACCTGATCGCCTTCCACTCCCGGCACAAGATGCAGCTGCTCGCCCACGACCCGGCCTCCTACCACCGGGCGGGGCAGGTGGTGTCCCGGGCGGGGACGGCCTCCCGGGACGAGCTGGCCGTCGCCTACGCCCACGCCTTCCGCACGGCCCTCACCCGCAAGGCGAGCATCGGGCGCAACGTCAACGTCCTCCAGCACTGCATGGGGATGATGAAGGACCATCTGGACGAGACCCGCCGGGCCGACCTGGCGGAGGTGATCGACTCCTACCGCGCCGGGGAGGTGGCGCTCAGCGTGCCGGCGACCCTGCTGCGCCACCACGCGCGCGGCGAGGCCGCCGAGTACGTCCGCGACCAGACCTATTTCGCGCCCTACCCCCGGGCGCTGCGGCTGCGCAACCACGTCCCGGCCTGACCGCCGCACCGGCCCGCCGCCCGGCCGCGTCCGACCAGACCCCGGACGCGCCGGGCGGCGTCATGACCGGTGTCCCCCGGCCCCGGGAAGGTCAGCCGGCTTTGACGATCGCCAGGGAACGCGGCGGCAGGAACAGCTCCTCACCCTCGGCGGTGACCTTCGGGTCGGAGGCCAGCAGCACCTGGCCCGGCGCGAGCCGTACGGTGAGCGCGACCTGGCCGAGGTTGGCCGCGACCTGGCACGAACCCCGGTGGACGACCAGCCAGCCGTCGCCGTGGTCCACCCGGACCCGGTCCAGCCGGGGATCCGACAGCTCCGGATGCGCCCTGCGCAGCGCGATCAGCGCCCGGTACCAGTCGAGGTGCGCCCGGTGGGCGTCCCGGTCCAGCTCGCCCCAGTCGAGCTTGGAGCGCAGGAACGTCGTCTCCTCACCCGGGTCGGGGGCCCGCTCCGCCCAGTCGTCGTAGCCGAAGCCGACGAACTCCCGGCGCCGCCGGTCTGCCTCCCCCTCCCGCAGGTGCGGCTCGACGTGGTCGGTGAAGAACAGGAACGGCGTGCTCGCGCCCCACTCCTCACCCATGAACAGCATCGGGGTGAACGGCGAGGTCAGCAGCAGCCCGGCGGCCAGCCGCAGCGCCTCGGCCGGCATCCGGTCGCCCTCGGCGCGGTTGCCGATCTGGTCGTGGTTCTGCGCCGCGCAGACGAACCGGTACCCCGGGACGTGCCGCGCCGGGCGGCCGTGCGAGCGGCCCCGGAAGGACGAAAAAGTGCCGTCGTGGAGATAGGCGCAGGTCAGCACCTTGGGCAGCGCCCCGGCGAAGTCGTCGTAGTAGCCGTGCCGTTCCCCGGTCACCGCCACGTGCAGGGCGTGGTGGACGTCGTCGTTCCAGGCGGCGGCCAGGCCGTACCCGCCGGCCTCGCGCGGGGTCATCAGCCGGGGGTCGTTGAGGTCGGACTCGGCGATGAGCGTCAGCGGCCTGCCCACGGCCGCCGACAGCGCGTCCACCTCGGCCGACAGCTCCTCCAGGAAGTGGACCGCCCGCCTGTCGTGCAGCGCGTGAACGGCGTCCAGCCGCAGGCCGTCGACGTGGTAGTCGCGCAGCCACTGCAGCGCGTTCTCGATGAAGTAGCGGCGCACCTCGTCGGAGCCGGGGCCGTCCAGGTTGACCGCCTGCCCCCAGAAGGAGGCGGCGCTGTCGTGGAAGTAGGGACCGAACGGCGCCAGGAAGTTCCCCGACGGGCCGAGGTGGTTGTAGACGACGTCGAGGATCACCCCGAGGCCCCGCAGATGGCAGGCGTCCACGAACCGCTTGAGCCCGTCGGGGCCGCCGTAGTCGTCGGTGACGGCCCACAGGTCCACCCCGTCGTAGCCCCAGTTGCGCGTCCCCGGCACCGGCGGCACCGGCATGACCTCCACGAAGTCGACCCCCAGCTCGACGAGGTGGTCGAGCCTGCCGGCCGCCGCGTCGAAGGTCCCGGCGGGGGTGAAGGCGCCGACGTGCAGCTCGTAGATCACCGAGCCGGGCAGGCTCCGCCCCCGCCACAGGTCGTCGTTCCAGGCGAACCGGTCGTGGTCGTACACCCGGCTCGGGCCGAAGATCCCCTCGGGCTGCCAGCGGCTGCGCGGGTCCGGCATCGGGTCGCCGCCGTCGACGCTGAACCGGTAGTCGGTGCCGTGACCGGCGCCGACCACCTCCGCGGTCCACCAGCCGCCGCCCGCGGCGTCCATCGAGTGGCGGACATCCCCGATCACCACGTCCACCGCCGTCGCCGCGGGCGCCCAGACCTCGAACACGCCGTTCACTCCCTCTCCGGAACCGCGGGCGCCCGGATCTCGGGCACGCCGTTCACTCCCTCTCCGAAAACCGCGGGCGCCCGCACTCAGGACGCGCCGTTCACTCCCTCTCCAGCAGCGCCACCGGCCGGGTCGCGAGCAGGTGGCCGAGCGAGATCCGCCCGGTGTGCCGTACGCCGGACAGCAGGTCATGCCACGAGCCGGGCGGCAGCGTGAGCATCTCGTCCCCCCAGCCGCCGCGCCGCTCCAGGCCGACCGGGAGCCGGGTGACGACGGCCACGGCGCGGTCACCGCGGGCGAAGGCCACGGCGTGCTCCCCGGCCTCCATCGGGACGTACGGCAGGGCGGGGTCCAGCCGCCGGCGCAGGTTCAGCGCCTCGCGGGTGACGGCCAGCTTGGCGGCGTCCCAGTCCGAGGTCCCCTCCGTCTCCCCGGTCAGCATCCGGCGGCGCAGCGCGAAGTCGACCGGGCGGCGGTTGTCCGGGTCCACCAGGGAGAAGTCGGTGATCTCGTTGCCCCAGTAGACGTCGGGAACGCCGGGCAGCATGAGCTGGACGAGCTTCTGGCTGAGGGAGTTGGACCGGGCGTGGGGCTCGATCCGGGCGGCGAACCGCGCGACGGACTCGCCGCACTCCTCGATCGCCCGGTGGACGAAGTCGCGCAGGCCCTTCTCGTAGGCCGGGTCGGGCGTGGCCCAGGAGATCGCGGTCTTGGCCTCCCTGGCCGCCTTGAACAGGTACTCGAAGAACCTCTCCTCGCTGATCGGCCAGGCCGCCATGAGGTTCTGCCAGGCCAGGTGGTCGAGCGACGGGTCGAAGGAGACCCGGTCCGACCAGCCCGCGACCGCCGCCGCCCACTCCTCGGGGATCTCCGACAGCACGGCCAGCCGGGCGCGGACGTCCTCGGAACGCTTGGTGTCGTGCGTGGACAGCGTCGTCATCGTGCCGGGCTGGAGCTCCCGGCAGAAGTCGTGGAAGGCGGCGACGGTCCCGCCGAACCGGTCGGGCTCCCCGCCCACCTCGTTCAGGCAGGACAGCGGGTACCACCGGTACAGCGCGGTGTCCTCCACGCCCTTGGCCATCACCGGCCCGCAGAGTTGCTGGAAGCGCACGACCGCCTCCGGCGGGCCGTTGAGGACCTTCTCGACGACCTCCTCCACGGGCGCGCCCTCGGGCAGGTGGGCCGCGGCGATCTTCCCGGCCTCCTCGACGATCGCGGCGGAGGCGGCCGGGACGGGCTCACCGGGCACCACGTAGGCCCGGTAGACCGGCATCGCGACCAGCAGTTCCACCAGCGTCTCGCGGTCCGCGCCGAGCAGCGCGTTCAGGCGGTCCACCTCGGCGCGGAAGAACAGGTCGATGACGTGCCGCTTGGACCGCCTGACCACCTCGGCGTAGTCGCGCGGCACGCCGGTGCGGGCGGTGAACAGCTCGGTCAGCGGCTCGGCCCCGGCAGGGTCGACGAACAGCCCGGTTATCCGGTTGAGCACGTCGTAGCCGGTGGTGCCATCGCAGTCCCAGTCGGCGGGCAGCCGCTCCTCCCCCACCAGGATCTTCTCGGCGACCGTCCACACCCCCGACTCGCGGCGCAGCCGCGCCAGGTAGCCGCGCGGGTCGGCCAGCCCGTCGGGGTGGTCCACCCGCAGCCCCTGGACGAGGCCCTCGCGCACCAGGCCGAGGATCACCTCGTGCGTGGCCTCGAACACCTCGGGGTCCTCCACCCGTAGCCCGATCAGCGAGGAGACGTCGAAGAACCGCCGGTAGCCGGGGCCCTGGCGCCAGTCGACCAGCCGGTAGTGGGTGTCGGGCAGCGGGAAGACGTGGTCGTGGTAGCGCAGCACGTCGCCGTCGGGGGCCGGCTCGACGTCGTCGCCGAGCACGGGCATCGCGACCCTGCCGTCGCTCCAGTCGATGTCGAACCACCGCCCGTACGGCGAGGCCCGCCCCTCCTTGAGCACCGACCACAGCGCCGGGTTGCCCGACTCCGGGACCGGGACCGTCATGTGGTTGGGCACGATGTCCACCACGATGCCGATGCCGTGCCCGGCCAGCGTCGCCGCCATCGCCCGCAGCCCGTCGATCCCGCCGAACTCCTCGCGGATCCTGGAGTGGTCGGTCACGTCGTAGCCGTGCCGCGAGGGCGGGTCGGCCTGCAGGATCGGCGACAGGTAGACGTGATCGACCCCCAGGTCCCGCAGGTAGGGGGCCAGGGCCGCCACGTCGGCGAAGCCGAAGTCGGGGGTGAGCTGGATCCGGTAGGTGGAGCGGGGGGCCGCGGGCCCGGCCACGGCGGGCGCGGGCGCGGCGGACGCGGAGGAGACGGTGGGGTCAGACACGGCGCAGCACCCTCACCGACCGTCCGGTCACCGGCACCTCTTCCCCGGCCCGGCAGATCCGGGTGTCCACCGTGATCGGCATGGCCGTGTCGATCTCTGTCATCCACATCTCCCCGTAGTCCTTGGGAATGGTGAACTCGATGACATCGTGGTGGGCGTTGAACAGCAGCAGGAACGAGTCGTCCCTGGTCCGCCGCCCCCGCCGGTCGGGCTCGGTGATGGCGTCGCCGTTCAGGAAGACCGCCAGCGACCTGGCGTATCCCACGTTCCAGTCGGCGTCGGTCATCTTCTCACCCAGCGGGGTGAACCACTCGATGTCGCTGAGGCTGTCGCCCGAGCCGCGCACCGGCCGGCCGTAGAAGAAGCGGCGGCGGCGGAACACCGGGTGACCGGCGCGGAGCCTGGCCAGCTTCTGGGTGAACTCCAGCAGCAGCCAGTTCTCCCGGACGTCCGACCAGTCGACCCAGCTCAGCTCGTTGTCCTGGCAGTAGACGTTGTTGTTGCCCCGCTGCGTGCGTCCCAGCTCGTCGCCGTGGGAGATCATCGGCACGCCCTGGGACAGGAACAGCGTGGTCAGGAAGTTGCGCTTCTGCTGCTCGCGCAGCGACTCGACGTCCAGCGAGGCCGGCCCCTCCGCGCCGCAGTTCCACGACCGGTTGTCGTCGGTGCCGTCGCGGTTGTGCTCGCCGTTGGCCTCGTTGTGCTTGCCGTTGTAGGACACCAGGTCCTGCAGGGTGAACCCGTCGTGGCAGGTCACGAAGTTGATCGAGGCGGCCGGGCGGCGGCTGTCGTCCTGGTAGAGGTCGCTGGAGCCGGTCAGCCGGGAGGCGAACTCCGGCAGCGCGGCCGGCTCGCCCCGCCACAGGTCGCGGATCGTGTCGCGGTAGCGGCCGTTCCACTCGGTCCACCGGGCCGGGAAGTTGCCGACCTGGTAGCCGCCCGGCCCGACGTCCCACGGCTCGGCGATCAGCTTGACCCGCGACAGCACCGGGTCCTGCTGCACCAGGTCGAAGAAGGCGCTCAGCCGGTCCACCTCGTGCAGCTCGCGCGCCAGGGTCGCGGCCAGGTCGAACCGGAACCCGTCCACGTGCATCTCGGTGACCCAGTAACGCAGCGAGTCCATGATCATCTGCAGCGCGTGCGGAGACCGCATGAACAGGCTGTTGCCGGTGCCCGTGGTGTCCATGTAGTAGCGCTTGTCGTCGTCGACGAGCCGGTAGTAGGCGGCGTTGTCGATGCCGCGCATGCTCAGCGTCGGACCCAGGTGGTTGCCCTCGGCGGTGTGGTTGTAGACCACGTCGAGGATCACCTCGATGTTCGCCTCGTGCAGCGCCTTGACCATGGCCTTGAACTCCATCACCTGGCCGCCGCGCTGGCCGGTGCTGGAGTAGGCGTTGTGCGGGGCGAAGAACCCGATGGTGTTGTAGCCCCAGTAGTTCGTCAGGCCCCGGTCCATCAGGATGTGGTCGGTGACGAACTGGTGCACCGGCATGAGCTCCAGCGCCGTCACGCCCAGCCCGGTGAGGTGGTCGATGATCTCCGGGTGGCCGAGGGCCGCGTACGTGCCCCGGATCCGCTCCGGGATCTTCGGGTGGTTGACGGTCAGGCCCTTGACGTGCGCCTCGTAGATCACCGTGTCGTGGTACGGCGTCGCCGGCGGCCGGTCGTGGCCCCACCCGAAGAAGGGGTTGATGACGACCGACTTCGGCATGAACGGCGCCGAGTCCGCGTCGTTGCGGCTGTCGGGCTGGCCGAAGCGGTAGCCGTAGACCGCCTCGTCCCATTTGACGTCCCCGTCGATCGCCTTGGCGTACGGGTCCAGCAGGAGCTTGGCGGGGTTGCACCGCTGCCCGCTCGCCGGGTCGTAGGGCCCGTGGACGCGGTAGCCGTACCGCTGCCCGGGTGAGACACCCGGCAGGTACCCGTGCCAGACGTGCCCCTCGACCTCGGTGAGGGCGACCCGGGTCTCCTCGCCGTCGTCGTCGAACAGGCACAGCTCGACGCGCTCGGCGACCTCGGTGAAGAGCGCGAAGTTAGTGCCCGCGCCGTCGTATGTGGCCCCCAGGGGGTACGGGTCCCCCGGCCAGATCTCAATCATCACACCGCCCCTTCAGCGGTGGGAAGACATGCCCTGTCTCTCCCAGGTCATGCACGCGTTTCCCACTCTTTCACTGTGAAGTGCGCCGCGCGCGGCGTCCGGGGTCCCTACACGTTCCGGACCGGTGTGGAGACGTCCACGACCAGGCCGTTCGGGTCGAGCACCGTTGTGAGCAGGCTATGGCGTGGTTTTGGGTACGGGCGTGTTCCGTCCCGGTGTGTCGCGCGCGGCCATCCGCTCCCCGGGCGGGCTCACCCGGCGGCGCGGTCCCCGGCTTCGGCCCCCGGCGTGAGTACGGCTTCGGCCCCGGGCGTGGGTACGGCGAGCCGGTCGCGCAGGACGCGCAGGGCCGGCCCGTACCCGCGCAGGCCCGCCGCGGCGACGAACTCCCCGGCCGCCCGCAGGTGCGCCCCGGCCCGCTCCCGGTCGCCCGCGAGCAGTGCGAGCCGCGCCAGGCACAGGTCCGCGACCGACCAGCCCACCAGCCGGCCGGCGTCCGGGGCGAGCCTGCCGTACAGGTCCCGCCCGGCGTCCGCCTCGCCGAGCGCCAGGCAGAGCTCGGCGGCGGCGTCCGCCGTGAACCGGTGGGCCAGGCCGGGGCCCAGCACCGCGAACCCGTCCCGGGCCAGGCCGGCGAAGACCTCGCGGGCCTCGCCGGTCCGGCCGAGGTCGGCCAGGGCCAGGCAGCGCAGCAGCAGCCAGGGCCACTGGCCGGGGCGCAGGGCGAGCATCTCGTCGGCCACCGCCAGCGCCGCGGCGGGCTCGCCCCGCCCCCGCAGCGCCAGGAAACGGAAGACGCCGCCGCGCAGGCGGGCGTCGTCGCGGCCCAGCGCCCCCTGCGGGTGGGCCGCCGCCGACTCCTCGGCCGCGGCCAGGGCGTCGTCGGGGCGCCCGTCGAGGTAGGCGTGGATCGCGGCCTGCCAGGCGGCCAGCGAGACCATCGAGGGCAGCCGGAGCCGCCCGGCCGTCTCCCTGAGCCAGGCCAGCGGTTCCGCGGCCCCGGCGATGCCGTCCCGGGCGACCCGCTCGACGTAGGCGGACTCCCGGCCCAGCCACTCCACGGCCAGGTCGCCGGTGCGGCGCCCGATCTCCACGATCTCCTCCGCCGCCGCCCGCCGGGCGTCGTGGTCACGGCCGTGCCGGAGCACGATCACCAGGGCGACCAGCGCATTGGCCAGGGCACGGTCGTCGCCGGTACGGCGGGCCAGCCCTACCGCCTCCCACGCGAGCTCCGCGCTGCGCTCCACCGGCCGGGTCGCGAAACCGGTCGTCGCGGCGGCGGCCAGGAGCCGGGCCCGCCACGGCGAGTCCCCGGCCAGGCCGGAGCCGAGGACCCGCCCGACCCGCTCGGCGAGCCGGTCGATGCCGGTCATCTCCTCGTACATGGCCAGGTGGATCGGGTCGGAGAAACCCAGCACCGCCCTGGCCAGCCGGCTGCCGTCGTCGAGCCGCTCGGCGATCCCGGCGGCGGCCTCCAGGGAGGCGTGGGCCTCGATGCTCATCCCCGCCGCCACCTGCGCCTCGGCCAGGTCGAGCAGCAGGTCGCAGCGCAGGGCGTCATCGGGCACCGGACGGCCGCCGGCCACGGCGAGCGCCAGTTCCAGCAGCTCCGCCGCGTCCTCCGGGGCGAACTGCGCCATCGCCTGGGCCGCGGCGCGGCGGGTGTGGCCGACGGCCTTGCCCGCCGTACGGTCGTTGACGACGCTCTCCCGGTAGTGGTGCGCGATCTCCGTCAGGCGGGTCGGGCTCCGCCGCTCCAGCACCTCCGCGATCCGGCCGTGCAGGCGGCGGCGCCGCAGCGGCGGCAGGCCGTCGCGCAGCGTGTCGCGGACGATGTCGTGGACGAACCGGCAGGCCGGCCCGTCGCCCTCGGCCAGCAGCCGGGCCCGGACGGCGGCGTCGAGGATGTCCAGCACCCGCTCCTCGGGCACCTCCGACACCGCCACCAGAACGTCCGCCTCCACCTCCCGGCCGACCAGGGCCGCGACGGTCAGCACCTCCTCGGTGTCCGGCGGCAGACCGGCCAGCCGGCCGCGCACCACGTCCGCCAGCTCCTGCGGCGCCCGCCCGAGGCGCAGCACCTCGCCCAGGAAGAACGGGTTGCCCGCGGTCAGCCTGCCCATCTCGGCGGCCCGATCCGGGTCGGCCCCGGCGCCGGCGAGGTAGGCGCGCACCTCGGCCTCTCCCAGCCCCCGCAGCGCCAGCCGCCGCACGTTCGGCAGCCGCGTCAGCACGCCGAGCGCCTGCGCGAGCGGGCCGCCGGGCCGCACGTCGGTGTCGCGGTAGGTCGCCACCACGGTCAGCCCCGGGCAGAGCCGGGTGGAGGCCAGGAACTCCAGCAGCCGCAGCGAGGACGCGTCCGCCCACTGCAGGTCGTCGAGGACGACCAGGACGCGGCCGTGCCCGTCGATCAGCCGGGCGAACGCCTCGTACCGCTGGAACTGGCCGGTCCCGGCGGGCAACGCTGATCCGGCGGACTGGGAATGCGCGGTTCCGGCGGGCGGCGACGAAAGCCGCCCGGTCCCGTCGTCTCCCTCCCCGGTCCCGTCCCCGTCCGCCAGATCCCGTACGGCCTGCGTCCACGGCCAGAACGGCGGCGCGCCGACCCCGTCCCAGCAGCGGCCCCACGCCACCCGGTGCCCCCGCGCCCGCGCCGTCCCGGCCGCCCGCTCGGCGAGGCTGGTCTTGCCGATCCCCGGCTCCCCGGCCAGCAGCACCACCCGATGCCCGTCCCCGGTGACCGCCTCCTCCAGCGCCCCGATCTCGGCGTCCCGGCCGACCAGCCGGGTCTGCGACTCGGTGAGGGTCGTCGCCGGGACCCGGGAGGTGGTCGCCGTGGTTCGGGGGGCCGTCGCCGCCGGGGCCCGGGGGGTCGTCGCCGGGGTTCGAGGGGTGAGGGAGGGGTCCTGGGCGAGGATGCGCCGCTCCATCTCCCGGGACCGGGGATCGGGGTCCAGCCCCATCTCCTCCACCAGCAGACGGCGGCCCTCGGCGAGCACGGCCAGCGCGTCCGCCTGCCGTCCGGCCTGGTAGAGCGCGTGGGCGCCGAGGGCGCGCAGCCGTTCCCGGAACGGGTGCGCGGCCACCAGCCGGGTGAGGCCGCCGCTCAGCGCCGCGCCCCGGCCGAGGGCGAGCTCGGCCTCGGCCGCGTCCTCCTCCAGCGCCAGCCGGAACTCGGCCAGGCGGGCGATCTCGTCCGCCGCCCAGCCGTCGGCCCCGAAGTCCGCCAGCGGCTCCCCGCGCCACTCCCCCAGCGCCGAACGGAACCTCCGCGCCGCGTCCTCGTGGTCGCCCCCGCCCAGCGCGCGCCGCCCCTCGGCGGCCTGCTCACGCGCCCTGCCCAGGTCGATCCGGGCCGCCGGGACGTCCAGGGCGTAACCGCCGGCCCTGCTGACCAGGACCCGGGGCGGCACCCTGCGCGGCCTGCCGGGCTCGAACGCGCGGCGGAGCTTGGAGATGTACGCCTGAAGGGTGTTGACCGCCCCGGGCGGCGGGCCGCCCTCCCAGAGCGCGTCGATCAGCCAGGCCGGGGACACCGGGCGGGGCGCGGCGAGCACGCACAGGGCCAGTACGGCCCGCTGCTGGTGGGGCCCGATGGCCAGCGGCGTCCCGTCCTCGGCCGTCACACCGACCGGCCCCAGCACGCGAAATTCCATCGGTCACCTCTTCATGGATCGGGCCGATAGTAGTGGACGGTCCCGTCCGGATTCGCAGGGCTTTCAGGGGGTTTCCCGGATCGGAGCGACCACTGCGGCAAGGGCTTTCTGACGTTTGCCGCGTGACGCCCGGGTAGTTCCGAGCGGTCTCACGAGTGGAGGACGCGAGGATGAGCGGATTCAAGAAGTTCCTCATGCGAGGAAACCTCGTCGAACTGGCCGTCGCGGTCGTCGTCGGAGCCACCTTCAGCGGGCTGGTGCAGGCGCTGGTCAAGGATCTGATCACCCCGCTGCTCGCGGCGATCACCGGCGGCCGGGAGCCGGACTTCTCGCAGTACTACTTCACGGTCAACGGCGCGAAGTTCATGTACGGCGACTTCATCAACCACCTGCTGAGCTTCCTGATCATCGCCTCGGTGATCTACTGGCTGGTCGTGATGCCGATGACCCGGCTGATCTCCTTCTTCGACCGGGACAAGGCGGCGACCGAGAAGAAGTGCCCGGAGTGCCGCAGCGACATCCCGGTCGAGGCGAGCCGTTGCGCGTTCTGCACCGTGGAGCTGTCGGCGGTCCGCGCGGCCGACAAGCCGCCGGTCTGACGTCCGGCACGGGGCCGGGTGGTGTTCCGGTCCGGCCGGTTCCCGGGTGATGCTCGTCTTCGGCCGTTTCCCCTGCCGTTCCCCCTGCTGTTTCCCCTGCTGTTTCCCCGGCCGGTCCTCGCCGTTCGGTCCTCACTGGCCGGTTCTGGCCTTCGGGGGCCGTGGCGCCGGTCCGGCCTGGCGGCCGTCTGTAGGACCATGGGACGGTGAGCTTCGAACTGGCCGTCTGGTACGAACCCGAACCGATCAGCAGGGAACGCGCGGAGCGCGTCTACCACGCGCTCCACCGTGGAGAGCCCGGCGCCGCCGAGCCGCATCCTCAGGTGACGGCGTTCGCCGCGCGACTGGCCGGGGCCGAGCAGGTCTCCCCGGAGTTCGCCCTGGTCACCGTGGAACCGGAGCGGGCCGACGAGGTGTCCGGAGAGGTCTTCGCCCTGGCCCGCGAGTGCGGGCTGGTCTGCTACGACCCGCAACGCGGGCTCGTCCACAACCTGGCGCCCCTGGGTGTCTACGCGGGCATGCAACTGCACACGGGCGACGGGATGATCGTCGTCGATCCCGACCTCGGGCTGGTGCACGACGCCCTGGGCACCCTGTCGCCGCAGAACCCGTTCACCGCGCTGGTCGTCTTCGGCTCGCACTTCATCCAGGTCTCTCCGGAGATCACCGGTTACGAGCTGGAGTACAAGGACAGCGGCCGGGACCTGATGCTCCGCACCCACGTGCCCGACCCGGAGGCGGTCCGCACCGCCTTCGCCGAGTACGCCACGGGCGGGCGCGACTTCCTGGAACGGCACGACTGGGAACGGGTCTGACGCTTCTTCAGCGGGTCCCGTGCTTTGGGCTCGGGTTCTTCGCTTCGCGGGGCGTTTCCCTGGGGTTGGGTGGGTCGGTGGTTGCCGGGTCGGTCGTTGGTGTGCGCTGCGGTGGGTGGGTGTTCCGGCTGGGGCTTCTCCCGCTTGAGGCTGTCTCCCTGGGGTTGGGCGGGTCGGTGGTTGCCGGGTCGGTCGTTGGTGCGCGCTGCGGTGGGTGGGTGTTCCGGCCGGCGTTGTGGTTGCTGTCTGGTTCCGACCGGCCTTCGGCCTGGTCTCGGGCGCGACGGTTTCTGGCGTTTTGAAGCCGGCCGGAACACCCACCCACCTCCGCGCCATGACTGACCGATTCGTACGGCCTACTCGCCGTAGCTTCTTCCTTTCCGTCGGCCCATGGTTCCCGCCGCCGCTGAAGCGACCCTTGCTCCCGGCCGGGGGCGGGCCGCCGTAGCCTTGCGGCCACACCGACAGGGGAGAGCGCAGGGCCGGGCGCCGTAGTCTCTCCCTTTCGGACCGCTCACGGTCCCCGCCGCAACCGCTCCTTTTCGGGTTGCTCGTGGCCCTCGGCCCCTCATGGTCCCGCCGTAGCCACTCCTTTCGGGCTGCTCGTGATCCTCGGCCTCTCCCTTTCGGGTCGTTCGTGGTCCTCGTCGTGGGGAGCGCCTCCTATGAGGATCACCTTCCCCACGGGAGGCAAGGTTCGGGGAGCGGAGCGGCAGGGGGAGCAAGGGGGCGGGCGAGGGTGCGGCTTGCCTCAGGCCGCTGTTCGGTCGGCTTGGGCGGTCACCGGGAGTCCCCGTCGATCAGGTGGTCGAGGATGACCTGGCCGATGTCCGCGAGTTGCCGCAGTTGTTCGGGGGTCAGCAGGTCGATCAGGTGCTCACGGACGCTCTCCGTATGCCGCGGGGCCGCGACCCGGAGCGCGTCGAGCCCCTCGTCGGTGAGGACGGCCAGCCAGCCGCGCCGGTCGCCGGTGTGGTGCTGCCTGCGCACCCAGCCCTTCTGTTCGAGCTTGTTGATCGCGTGGGAGATGCGGCTGGGTTTGGAGTTGGTCCAATGCGCAAGCTCGCTCATGCGCATGGTGCGCTCGGGCGCCTCCGAGAGCAGGACCAGCAGTTCGTAGTAGGTGGGTGGCATGTCGGCCGCGGCCAGCAGGTCACGTTCCAGGCGGTCGGTCAGCAGGCGGGTGGCCAGGCCGAAGGTCCGCCAGGCGTGCTGCTCCTCGTCGTTGAGCCATCGGGTCACAGAAGTCACCCTACTGGAATGTTGCGCACTGAAATAAGTGGCGATAGTGTCGCGCCGAATCTTACAGCGCTGAAATAAATAAGGATGGAGTCATCATGTTCCCCAGCCGGCTCACCGGTGCCTACACCATCGACCCCGCCCACAGCCGCTTCGGCTTCGTCGCCCGTCACGCCATGGTGACCAAGGTGCGCGGCAGCATCCCCGTCCACGAGGCCATCACCTCCCTGGACGCCGCCAATCCCGCCGCTTCCACGGTCCATGTGGTGCTCGACGTGGCCGGCATCCAGACCGGCAGCCAGATCCGTGACGGCCACCTGCGCACCGGCGACTTCCTGGACGCCGCCACCCACCCCCACATCACCTTCGACTCCACCGCCGTCAAGCACGTGGACGGCGACGGGTTCGAGGTCACCGGACAGCTCACGATCCGGGGCGTGACCCGGCAGATCACCTTCCCCCTGGAGTACACCGGCACCGCCGTCGACGCTCAGGGCCTGACCCGGGTCGGCTTCGAGGGCAGTACGGTGATCAACCGCAAGGACTTCGGCATCACCTACAACGCGGCCCTGGAGACCGGCGGCGTGATGATCTCCGACAAGATCACGCTTGAGTTCGATCTGTCCGCCGTCAAGACCACCCAAGCCTGATCCGCCGTCCTCCATGTGGAGCGTCACCCGCCGGACCGGGAACCGGCTCCGGGGGCCGGGGCCGGTTCACCGGTACAGGGTGGCTGGACCGTCGCATCGAGCCCTCTCGTCAGCGGGTTCCGAAGAGAGATCGGGGCCCGAGAGACGGAGCGTGGGAGGGCGATCATGAACGTTTCCGACAAACTTTGACCCGTCATCTTCGTCGATCGTCCCACCCGACCGGTGGGCCGTCGTTCTGGCAGCGTGGAGTCCGGTTCGGGACGCGCGGCTTCCAAAGTGGTGCCTCCGCGTCTCCACGGCGAAGGGGGCATTCATGGCGGACGGCAGGACCGACGTGGTGGTCACGGGGCTGGGCGCGACGACGCCGGTGGGGGGTGACGTGGCATCCGCCTGGGCCGCTCTGCTGGCGGGGCGGTCGGGCATCGGGCCCATCGAGGAGGAGTGGGCGGACGGCCTGCCGGTGCGGATCGCGGGCCGGTTGCGGGTGGAGCCCACCGAGGTGCTGGACCGGGTCCAGGCTCGGCGACTGGACCGCTGCCAGCAGATCGCCCTGGTCGCCGCACGCGAGGCGTGGGCCGACGCCGGAGCCCCGGAGACGGACCCCGAGCGCCTGGCCGTGGTCGTGGGCACCGGGGTCGGCGGGGTGCTGAGCACCCTCGCCCAGGACGAGGTCCGCAGGACCACGGGGGCGCGGCGGGTCTCGCCGTACACCGTCCCGATGCTGATGCCCAACGGTCCCGCCGCGGTGGTCAGCATGGAGTTCGGCGCCCGCGCGGGTGCCCACACCTCGGTGAGCGCCTGCGCCTCGGGGGCCGAGGCGATCGCGATGGGCCTGGACCTCATCCGGCTCGGCCGCGCCGACGTCGTCATCGCGGGCGGCGCCGAGGCGTGCGTCCACCCGCTCACCATCGCCGGCTTCGCCCAGGCCAAGGCGCTCTCCACCCGCAACGACGCGCCCGAGGAGGCGTCGCGGCCCTTCGACGCGGCACGGGACGGCTTCGTCCTCGGCGAGGGGGCCGCCCTCGTGGTGCTGGAGCGCGCGGAGTTCGCCGCGGCCCGCGGGGCCCGCGCGTACGCGGCGCTGGCCGGCGCGGGCGTCACGTCCGACGCCTACCACATCACCGCCGGCGACCCGGAGGGGCAGATGCGCGCCATCCGGGCGGCCCTGTCATCCGCCAGGCTGAGCCCGCTCGACATCGACCACGTGCACGCCCACGCCACCTCCACCCCGCCCGGGGACGTGACCGAGGCCCGCTCCATCGCCGAGGCGATCGGGACGCACCCGGCGGTCACCGCGACCAAGTCGATGACCGGCCACATGTGCGGGGCCGCCGGGGCGATGGGGGCGATCTCCGCGATCCTCTCGATCCGCGACGGGGTGGTCCCGGCCGTCCGGAACCTGGACGACCTCGACCCCGAGGTCAAGCTCGACGTGGTCATGGGCGACCCCCGCCGGGGCCGGGTGTCGGCGGCGCTGGCCAACGCCTTCGGCTTCGGCGGCCACAACGCCTCCCTGATCCTCACCTCCCCCTGAGCCCCTCCAGGCCGGTCCGCGTTCGGTCGGTCATGTGCATGCCCTTCTCCCATCCGGTGGCGCGGCGGAAGAGGCGGAGGGCTGCCGGCGCGAGGGTGACGGCGGCGCCGTTGGCATGGCGCCCAAGGAAGACCTCGCGGACGGCGTGCGCGGGCCCGTCTTGAGGTGAAACGTCCGGGTCGGGCCCTGAGCGCGGATGACGGGTGTGGACATGGCGACGGAAAAGTCACAGTCCATGGCAAATTTGCAGTCAACTTTAAATTTGCAGTGCGGTTAGAATTCAGCCATGACGGAGGGGTTGCGGGAACGCAAGAAGCGGCAGACACGGCAGCGCATCTCCGAGGCGGCCACCGGCCTGTTCGTGGAGCGCGGCTTCGACCACGTCACCATCGCCGAGGTCGCCGCGGCGGCAGAGGTCTCGGTCAATACCGTCTACAACTACTTCGAGGCCAAGGAGGACCTCGTCCTGCCACCGGAGGAGGCCTCCCCCCAACGGCTCGCCGACATCGTGCGCGCCCGCCCGCCCGGCATGTCCGCCGCGCGGGCGGTGCTGGACCACCTGCGTGAGGAGGCCCGCCGCCGCGACCGCAGGCTCGGGCTGACCCAGGGATTCGGCCGCTTCCTGGAGATGATGCGGGCCGCCCCCACGCTGACCGCCCGGCTGGAAGAGCTCGGGTACCAGATGACCGACGCGCTCGCCGCCACGCTCGCCGAGGAGACCGGGGCCGCGCAGGACGCCCCGCTCCCCCGCGTGGTGGCCTGGCAGCTCGGCTCCCTGCACTCCCTCGTGCTGCAGGAGATCGGCCGGCGCACCTCGGCGGGCCAGAGCCCCGACGTGATCGCCGAGGCCGTGCTGGAACTGCTCGACGCCGTCGAGGACGTACTCGGCGAACGCGTTCTCACCTATGCCATACGAAGGGACTGACCGTGTTCCGAGTGATGATCCGCGGCAAGTTCGTCGACCTGGACGACGCCGGGCGCGACGCCGTCCAGACCGCCGGCGGCGCCGCCTTCACCGAGGCGGGAAGCTTCACCCACGACGGGAGCTTCTCGGCCTTCACCTTCCGCTGCCAGGTGCCCGCGGGCCCCGACGACGGTGAGCCCGAAGCCACCCGGAAGGCCGTCGCGGCGCTGGACGCGCACGGCCACGCCTACCACCTCCTGCAGGTCGCGGTGACGGACATGCGGCAGATCAAGATCCGCCAGAAGGGCCGGCGCCGGTGAGCCCTGCACGTCCGGTCCGTCTCACGGGACGTTGAGAGCTCACATGTGACCGGCCACGGCGTCCTCGGCGGTGAGGGCGATGCCCCCGGCGGTCATGCCGTCAGCCGCTCAAGGGGCAGGGATCGTACGGCGTCCCCCGGAAGGACCGAGGGGGCGTGAGGCCCCGCACGGAGTAGGGGTGGGCAGGTGTCCGGTGACGAACGAGCCGGGAGGCACTCCCATCGCTTCGCGAAACTCTCCTGTCAGGTGCGACTGGTCGTAGTAACCCGCTTCGACGGCGAGCCTGGCCCACGAACCGGTACGGGCACGAGCGAGCACGGTTCGCAGCCGATCGATGCGCGCGAAGCGCTTCGGTGACACGCCGACCGCTCCGTTGAAGAGATCACGCAGGTGGCGCTCGCTGATGCCGAGCCGTCGTGCGATGGCGGGTACCGGCTCGGGTCGCGCACCGGTGCTCGTGGACAGTCCTGCGATCGCGGCCTGAACGAGGTCGCTTCGCGACAGGTCGCCCGGTGTCGCGAGGGAGATGCGGGCCAGAAACTCCGCCTCGATCCGCTTGAGGACCGACATGTGATCGGAGCCGAGTCCGGCCAGCTCATGAGCCAGGCGATCACCCGGTGCTCCCCAGAGATCCCGTAACGGAACGGCTTGGTCGACAAGCTCGCCGACCGGCACACCCAGCAGCAGCGAAGCCCGGCTCGGCCGGATACGGAGCCGAATGCCGAAGGGCACGTGCTTGCCTCGGTGGTACCGGGCATGGGTACGAGGGCCGACGACCATCAGGTCACCGTGCCGGTCGTCCAGTACGCGGAACACAAGTGCCGTGGAAGCCTCCGGCGGATGCGTCAGGACTCCTTGGTCAGCATCGGCGGTCACACCCCGGACATCGGACACCCAGGGCCGCAGAGCATCTGGAACGGGTATCTCGTGACCCCATGCCGCATTCACGTGCTTCACGCTATCCGCCGTCGGAACGAACGACCCCGCCATGTGCTCGGTGCCGGAATCTCCTATCCGATCCGGGACGACGCGCGGCAAGGTCGGGGGCATGATCCTGATCACCGGTGCCACCGGCACCATCGGCAGTGAGGTCCTCCGGCGGATCGCGGCGCGCGGCGAGGCGGCCCGCGCGTTGACACGAGACCCCTCACGTGCCCGGACACCGCCCGGCGTCGAGGTCGTGGCGGGCGACTTCGACGATCCGGCGTCGCTGGAGAGAGCTGTATCCGGGGTCGACGGCGTCTTCCTGGTGGCTCCGGGTGGGCCGTCCACCGAACGGTACGACCTGGCGGTGCTGGCCGCGGCCCGATCAGCCGGGGTACGCAAGGTGGTGAAGCTCTCGTCGATCGGGGCCGATGCCACGGACGACCACTGGCATCGGACCGGAGAGCAGGCGGTGCGCGCCGGCGGCATGAGCTGGACGTTGTTGCGGCCGTCCGCCTTCGCCGGCAACGTGCTGCGATGGGCCGCGGCGGTGCGCGCCGACGAGCCCGTGCCGAACATGACGGGAACCGCGGCGCAGGGGGTCATCGACCCGCGCGACATCGCCGAGATCGCGGTGGAGGCTCTCGTCTCGGCGAAGCACGAAGGACAGACCTACACGCTGACCGGCCCGGAGCTGCTGAGCTTCGCCGACCAGATAGCTCGGCTGGAGACGGCGCTGGGGCGCACGATCAAGACCGTTGACGTTCCGCTCGACGTGGTGCGCGAGCAGATGCTCGCCTCCGGAATGGACGGCGAGATGGTGGAGAGCAGGCTCAGGGGCATCAGGATCATCCGGGACGGCGGCAACGCCATCCTGACCGACGGAGTCGAACGCGCCCTCGGACGCCCACCCACCGACTTCGGCACCTGGGTCCTGGACCACCTGGACGCCTTCGTCACGAGCTGACCCTGAGCCCCGTTCCCTGGCTCCTTCGCTCCGGAGTGGACACCGGATCGCCGGAGAAGCTGACGGCCGACGCCGGGCGGCGCCTGACCGACGGTCGGTAGGCTGCCTGCTCGTGATCATCAAGCCACTCGCCACCCCCCGAGACGGCGTGCTTCCGGAGCCGCTGCTCACCGAGCTGACCGCCCTCCACTCCGCCAACCGTGAGTTCTTCGCCATCAGCGGCGACTTCCCCGACCCCGACGACATCCGGCCGGAGCAGATCTCGGCCTCGCTCTCCGAAGAGCTGGTGAACCCGGACACCGAGGTGCTGCTCTGCCGTACGGAGGCCGGTGGACCGCTCGCGGGCATCGCGATCACTCTGGCGCACCACCCGAACCCGGCCGACCCGGACCCGTGGATCGGCCTGCTGCTGATCGACGGCCGGATGCACCGCTCGGGGTACGGCCGGGCGCTGACGGGCGCCGTGGAGGAGCGCTTCCGGGCGGCGGGCCGGACGGCGGTCCGCCTCGCCGTACTCGACGCCAACACCAAGGGCCTCTCCTTCTGGAGCGCCCTGGGTTATGAGGTCCTCGACCACCGCCCGGACCTCCAGCACGGCCGCCCCTGCACGGTCATGCGCAAGAAGCTCTGAAAGCCCCCTCACCCCGCTTCCTCTCCGCTTTCTTGATCCCTGCGGGAAGTTGCTTCACACCCCACGGCGATACCATGAGCGCCCCGAGAGGTAACCGACCACGGCGGACTCCATGAGCGACCCGAGGGGTCGGCTACGACGAGGACCGTGAGCGGTCCGAAAGTGAGCGGCTACGGCGCTCGGCCCTGCGCTCTCCCCTGCCAGTGTGGCCGCAAGGCCACGGCGGCTCGCCCTGGGCCGGGGGCAACGGGTCGCTTCAGCGACGGCGGGAACCATGGGCGGCCCGCAAGAGAGCGACTACGGCGAGCGGGCCGTACGACCGAAGCGGTCTTGGCGCGGAGGTGGGTGGGTGTTCCGGCCGGCTTCAAAACGCCGGAGACCACCGCGCCCGAGGCCAGGCCGGAGGCCGGTCGGAACCAGAGCCCAGCCACAACGCCGGCCGGAACACCCACCCACCGCAGCGCGCGCACCCGACCAGCCCGGCGAGCGCAGACCTGCCCGATCCGGAGAAGCGCCCGCGATGGGAGCCGCCGAACGACCCGTCCGGCCACACGGGAAACCCCCGCAACGCTGAGAGCCCCGCTCAGCCCTACGGGAAACGCGGACGGCCTGAGCCGGTCATTCGCCCGGGAAGCGCACCCCCACCTGGGCACGGACCTCGTCCATGACGCCCATCACGTCCAGCGTCGTCTGCCAGGGCACCAGAGGGCTCTCCAGCAGTCCCTCGCGCAGGCAGCGCATGGCCTCGGCGGCCTCGTGCAGCATGCCCGACCCCTCGTAGGGGACGTGGAAGGTCTCCGGTTCGGCTTCCGGGCGGTGCAGGACGAAGGTGTCGGGCCGGAAGAACGGTCCGGGCACCTCGATCCGGCCGAGCGGGCCGGAGATGGTCGCGGTGACCGGGGTGGCGGCGGTGATGCCGCAGGACAGCACCGCCACCGCGCCGCTGTCGTAGCCGAGGACCATGCCGGTGTTCTCGTCCACGCCCTCGGGGGTCAGCCGGGCCCAGGCCCGGACCTCGGCGGGGTCGCCGAGCAGGAGGTGGGCGAAGGAGACGGGGTAGACGCCGAGGTCGAGGAGGGCTCCCCCGCCCTGCGCCGGGTCGCGGAGCCGGTGCTCGGGGCCGACGGAGGCGAGGATCCCGAAGTCGGCGTGGACGGCGGAGACCGGGCCGATCGCGCCGTCCTCGACCAGTTCCACGATCTTCCGGACGCCCGGGACGCAGCGCGTCCACATGGCCTCCATGAGGAACAGCCCGCGCTCGCGGGCGAGGTCCACCAGCTTGGCGGCCTGGACGCGGTTGAGCGTGAACGCCTTCTCGCACAGTACGGCCTTGCCCGCGTTCAGGCAGGTCAGCACGGCGTCATAGTGGGCGTTCTGGGTGTTGGCGACGTAGACGATGTCCACGTCGGGGTCGGCGGCGAGTTCGGCCCAGCTTCCGTGGGCGCGGGGGATGCCGTGCCGGTCGGCGAACGCCCGGGCGGACTCCACGGTCCGTGATCCGACCGCCACCACCTCGGCGTCCGGCAGCAGCTTCAGGTCTCCGGTGAACGTGGCCGCGATCCCGCCGGTCGCGAGGATGCCCCATCTGATGGTGCTCATGGCGACATATCCCACCATGTACGGCTACGCCACACCACGCCCTACCTTCCGGCGAAAAAACCCGCCGTACGCAAGAGCCCGCCGTACGGAGAAGCCCGCCGCACAAGGAGGCCCGCCGTACGGAGAAGACTCCCCCGTACGGCGGGCCCGCCGCGAGAAGCTCAGCCCCGGGTGTCGGCGAGCAGCGCCTTGAGCACCAGGTTCGGATGGTCGCGCAGCACGCCGCGCATCCGCCACTCGTCGGTGAACAGCGCCAGCAGCTCCCCGTCGATGGAGCGCGTGAAGACCTCCACACCCCGCTGCCGGGCGAGGATCGGCGCCGACTCGGCGTCGGTGATCCGGGCGAGGCTGAAGTCGAGCCGGTCCAGCGCGATCTCGGTGTTGAACTCCCCGGCCAGCCGGTGCTTCACCACGTCGAACTGCATCGGGCCGACCGCCGCCAGGACCGGCGACTGGTCGCCGCGGATCTCGGAGCGCAGCACCTGGACGACCCCTTCGGCCTCCATCTGCTCGATGCCCTTGCGGAACTGCTTGGCCCGGCCCGCGTCGCGGCAGCGGGCGGTCCAGAAGTGCTCGGGCGCGAAGCTCGGGATCTTCGGGAACTCGACCGACGGGCCGTCGTAGAGGGTGTCGCCGGGGCGCAGGGCGGTGGCGTTCACCAGGCCGACGACGTCGCCGGGGTATGCCTCGTCGATGGTGGCGCGTTCCTGGCCGAAGACCGCCTGGGCGTACTTGGTGGCGAAGGGGCGCCCGGTCGCGGCGTGGGTCAGCACCATGCCGCGCTCGAAGCGTCCCGAGCAGACGCGGACGAACGCGATCCGGTCGCGGTGCGAGGGGTCCATGTTGGCCTGCACCTTGAAGACCAGTCCGGAGAACGGCTCCTCAAGGGGACGCGGGACGTCCTTGGCGTCGGGCCGCGGCGCCGGGGCGGGGGCGATGTCGACCATCGCGTCGAGCAGGCGGCCGACGCCGAAGTTGTTCAGGGCGGCGCCGAACAGCACCGGGGTGGACTCGTGGCCCTCGAACGCCTTCTGGTCGTGGTCGGCGCCGATCGCGCCCAGCAGCTCGACCTCGTCGCTGGCCCGGGTCCAGTCGTCGCCCAGCTCGGCCTCGGCCTGCTCGGGGGTCAGGTCGGTCTCGATGGCCTTGGTGGCGCCGCCGGGGGTGCGGGTGTAGCGGACCGCCCGGTCGGCGACGCGGTCGATCACCCCGTGGAAGAACCCGCCGGTGCCGATCGGCCAGGTGATCGGGGTGGGCCGCAGGCCGGTCTTCTCCTCGATCTCGTCCAGCAGCTCCAGCGCCTCGCGGCCGGGGCGGTCCCACTTGTTGACGAACGTGATGACGGGGATGCGGCGGTGGCGGCAGACCTCGAACAGCTTCAGCGTCTGCGGCTCCATGCCCTTGGCGGCGTCGAGCAGCATGACCGCGCAGTCGACGGCGGCCAGCACCCGGTAGGTGTCCTCAGAGAAGTCGGCGTGGCCGGGGGTGTCGACGAGGTTGAACATGTGGCCCCGGTACTCGAACCGGAGGGCGGCCGAGGTGATGGAGATGCCGCGGGCCTTCTCCATGTCCATCCAGTCGGAGGTGACGCCGCGGCGGCCGGCCTTGCCGTGCACCGCTCCGGCCTCGGTGATCGCCGACGCGTGCAGCGCCAGCGCCTCGGTCATGGTGGACTTTCCGGCGTCGGGATGGCTGATCACCGCGAACGTGCGACGCCGCGCCGCCTCCTCAATGATCGCGGTCAATTGCTGTTCTCCTCGCCGTGCTGGGGGTGAGATGGGGGCCGGCCCGTTCGGAAACGCTTCGGAAGGGCACTGGAACAGCTTACGTGCAGCGCGGCCGTCAACAGATGTGGCAACACTTCCTCCGGCCGCTTGCGTCACCATGGTGTTCGGTGGATTGTGGAACACCATGGTTCGCCCCATGCCCGTCCCGACTGCCCGGAAAGCGACCCGCTCGTGCAACTCGACCTTTCAGTGATGTGCAGATGATCACGCTTCGTTATGCGGCGGGCTCCGATGTCGGCCGGGTCCGCCAGGGTAATGAGGACGCGGCGTACGCCGGTGCCCGGCTGCTCGCCGTCGCCGACGGAATGGGCGGCCACGTGGGCGGGGAGGTCGCCAGCGCGGCGGCCATCACCGCGGTCGCGGCCCTCGACCGGGAGCAGCCGGACGATCTCGTGGCCACGGCCGAGGCCGGGGTCCGCCAGGCGAACCAGCGTCTGCGGGAGCTGGTGGAGGAGGACCCGAGCCTCACCGGCATGGGCACCACGCTGACGCTGATGCTGTGGGACGGCCCGCGGGTGGCGCTCGCCCACATCGGCGACTCCCGCGCCTACCTGCTCCGTGACGGCGACCTGTACCAGATCACCTATGACCACACCCTGGTACAGACGCTGATGGACGACGGCCGGATCACCGCCGAGGAGGCCGCCAGGCACCCGCACCGGTCGATCCTGCTCCAGGTCCTCGACGGCGGCGACAACCCCGACCCCGACCTGTCCCTGCGCGACGCCGAGGTCGGCGACCGCTACCTGCTGTGCTCCGACGGCCTCTCCGGGGTGGTGGAGGCCGAACGGCTGCGCCAGGTGCTCGCCGAGGTCGACGACCTGGACGAGGTGACCCGCCGGCTGATCGAGCTGGCCTGCGAGGCGGGCGGCCCGGACAACATCACCTGCGTGGTCGCCGACGTGGTCGAGGGGCCGGGCTCCGACACGCCCGTGACGGTCGGCGCGGCCGTCCCCTCCTGAGGGGCCCCGCCGTACGGCTCCGACACGCCCGTGACCGCCGACGCGGCCGTCCCCTCCTGAGGCGTCCCCCCGTACGGCTCCCCCTCCGCGGGGGACGCGCCGTACGGCGGGGCCGCGCGTCCTGGCCGTGACGCGGCGCAGACGCTATCGTCGGTTTCCCGTGCTTCTCGCCGCTCGCCACCCCCGGAAGGACGCGCGCCCATGTACAAGGAATTCGCCATCGAGGCCATCGTCTGGCTGATCCCCGTCGTGATCCTGGTCGGCCTGGCCTACATGATCACGCGCCCCGCCTGACCCTCCCCGCCGCGCCCCCGCGCCGCCTCACCGCGTCCCCGCCGCATCCCCGCCGCGTCCCCGCACCGCCCGGCCGCGTCCACCGCGCCGGCGCGTGCCCATTAGTCTGTTGCCGCCCGGTATACGGCGACACGACGGCACGTGAGAGCAGGGAAAACGGTGAAGCTTCTCCACTCAGGGAAGGTCCGGGACGTCTACGAGGACCGCGGGGACATCATCCTCGTGGCGTCCGACCGGGTGTCGGTCTACGACGTGATCCTCCCGACGCCCATCCCCGACAAGGGGAAGGTCCTCACGCAGCTCTCGCTGTGGTGGTTCGAGCGACTCGCCGACGTCGTGCCGAACCACGTCGTCTCCGCCACCGACGTCCCCGCCGAGTTCGCCGGCCGGGCCATCCGGTGCCGGAGGCTGGACATGCTGCCGGTCGAGTGCGTCGCCCGGGGCTACCTCACCGGCGGCGGGCTGACGGAGTACCGCGAGCACGGTTCGGTCTCCGGCGTGTCGCTGCCGCCGGGCCTGGTGGACGGCTCCAGGCTGCCCGAGCCGATCTTCACCCCGAGCACCAAGGCGCCGCTCGGGCAGCACGACGAGCCGATCTCCTTCGGGGGCGTGGTCGAGCGGGTGGGCGCGGAGACCGCCGAGGAGCTCCGGCGGATCACGCTGGAGGTCTACCGCCGGGGGGCCGAGCTGGCCGCCGGGCGGGGTGTCGTCATCGCCGACACCAAGATCGAGCTGGGCCGGGCGGCCGACGGCACGCTCACCCTCGGCGACGAGTTGCTGACGCCGGACTCCTCGCGTTTCTGGCCCGCCGATCAGTGGGAGCCGGGCCGGTCGCAGCCCTCCTTCGACAAGCAGTACGTCCGCGACTGGGCGACCGGCACCGGCTGGGACAAGAAGGAGCCCGCTCCCGAGGTGCCCGCCGAGGTCGTCGAGGCCACCCGGGCCCGTTACGTCGAGGCGTACGAGCGCATCACCGGCGAGACGTGGTGACGCGCGGGCCGGGCGGGCCGGTCCCGGGCGCCGCGCGGTCGTGACGCGACCGCGGCGCGGCCCCGCCACCGCGGCGGGGCCCGCGGCGGTCAGTGGGTGAGCCGCCCCTCGGCGGCGGCGCCCACCACGAACCGGTCGGCCGACGGCGGGTGCTGGCCGTAGTCGGCCACGATGCAGGTGATGTTGTCGGGGCCGCCGCCCCGGTTGGCCAGGTCGATGAGCCACCGTACGGCCTCGGCCGGGTCGTCGATCTCGGTCAGCGTGTTGAACAGGGTCTCCGGGCCGACCACGCCGGTCAGGCCGTCGGAGCACAGCAGGTAGCGGTCACCGGGCTGGGCCTCGCGCAGCGACAGGTCCAGCTCGCCGTCTCCGGTGCCCTCCAGGACCCGCAGCACCATGGATCGGCGCGGGTGCTCGGCGGCCTGCTCCTCGGTGATGCGACCCTCGTCCACCAGCGACTGGACCAGGGTGTGGTCGTGGGTGATCTGGTAGAGGGCGCTGTCGCGCAGCATGTAGGCGCGGGAGTCGCCGACGTGGGCGAGGGCGAAGTTCGGGCCGTCCCAGAGCATGGCGGTGAGGGTGGTGCCCATCCCGCGCAGGGTGGGGTCCTGCTCGCTCATGTCATGCAGCGTGTGGTTGACCTCGGTGGCCGTGCTCTTGAGCGCCGCCACGAGGTCGACGCCGCCGGCCGGGAGCCTCTCGTCCAGCGCCGCCATGGCCCTGACCGCCAGGGAGCTGGCCACCTCGCCGCCCGCGTGACCTCCCATGCCGTCGGCGATGGCGAGCAGGCGGGCGCTCGCGTATCCGGAATCCTCGTTCGCCTCGCGGCGGACGCCGACATCGGATCGAGCGGCGTAGCGCAGCGCCAACGCTTGGTTGAGTGCCATGAAGGCAGTAAAGCATTGGTTGAAGCACTTCACAAGCAAACATGTTGTAGACCGCTTCAGCGACGTGAACTACTGTTGTTCGGCATGGAGGAGAGCCAGGACATCACGGTGAACGCGGGCGACATCGCCCGGCTCGCCTCCGTCGGCCGTGCCGCGGTCAGCAACTGGCGCCGCCGCCACGACGACTTCCCCCGTCCGGTCGCCGGAACCACATCCAGCCCACTTTTCTCGCTGCCGGAGGTCGCCGCGTGGCTGCGCCGCAACGGCAAGCCGTTCGAGGTCTCCCTCGGCGACCTGGTGTGGCAGCGGCTGCGCACCTCGGCCGACGACCTGCGCCTGGGCGAGTTGGTGGGCCGGATCGGCGCCTTCCTGCTGTTCCTGCGGCGCGAGCCGGGCGCCTGGCCGGGGCGCGGCACGCGGACGGCGGACGCCGTGGCCGCCGCCACGGCCGATCTCCCCGGCGCCCCGATCGCCCCGCCCGATGACCCCGGCCTTCTCGGGCTGGTCGCGGAGCTGGCCGCCGAACGCGGTCCGCTCGCCACGTTCGAGTTCCTGTGCGAGCGCTACGCCGAGGCCCACTCCCGCCGGCTCGCGGTCACCCGGGACGACGTGGCCGACCTGATGTGGCGGCTGGCGGGCCGGGGACGGGGCACGGTCCTGGACCCGGCCTGCGGCGTCGGGACCCTCCTGCTGCGTGCCGGTTCCGCGCTCGGCCAGGAGGCCGACGCGACGAACGCCCTGATCGCCGCCGTCCGGCTGCTGCTGCGCGGCGCCGACGCCCGGATCGTGGCCGGCGACTCCCTGCGGGAGGACGGCCTGGCCGGCAGGCAGGCCGACGCGGTGGTCTGCGACCCTCCGTTCAACGAGCGCGCCTGGGGGTACGGCGAGCTGACCGGCGATCCCCGCTGGGAGTACGGCCTGCCGCCCCGCGGGGAGGGCGAGCTGGCCTGGGTGCAGCACTGCCTGGCCCATGTGAGGCCGGGCGGGCCGGTGGCGATCCTGATGCCGCCGGCCGCGGCGTCCCGCCGTCCCGGCCGGCGGATCCGGGCCAACCTGCTGCGCGCCGGCGCGCTGCGGGCCGTGGTGACGCTGGGCGCGGCCGGGCCGGACCTGTGGCTGCTGCGCCGCCCGGACGGCGGGCGGCCCCCGTCGAGGCTCCTGCTCCTCGACGCCTCCGAGGACCTGTCGGTCGTGGAGCCCGCCTGGCGGGCCCACCTGCGGGACCCGGAGGCGGAGCCGCCGGGCGACGGCCGCAGCGTGCGGATCATCGACCTGCTCGACGAGGAGGTGGACGTCAGCCCGACCCGGCGCCGCCCCCAGCAGGGCGGGCCGGACTTCCTGCGGGACTTCACCGACGCGCTGGACCGCTTCCGCGGCGCGTCGGCCACGCTGCCGGACGCGCCCCCGGCGCTGGAGGTGCTCGCCGAGCGGCAGGACCTGCCGGCCACCACCGTCGGGGAGCTGGCCAAGGCGGGGCTGGTCACGATCCTGCAGGCCCCGGCCAGGATGCCGGCCGAGGAGGGTCCCCTACCGGTCCTGACGGCCGGTGACACGGCCGTGGGCTCCGCCCCCACGGGCGGGACCACCCTAGACCCGGACCTGGTCATGATCAGGGCCGGGGACATCGTGACGAGCGTCCTGGGCGTGGTCCGGGTGATGAGGCGGAGCGGCGCGGCGCTGGGGCCGCAGCTCACGCTCTACCGGGTGGACCCCGAGCGGCTCGACCCCGACTTCGTGGCGGGCTTCATCCGCTCGGCCGACACGAACAGGTCACATCCCGGCTTCAGCCGGCTGGACGTACGGCGGGCCCGGGTGCCGGTGCTCCCCCTCGCCGACCAGCGGCGCTACGGTGCGGCGTTCCGGGAGCTGTTCGCGCTGGAGGACCGGGTGCGTGAGACGACCGCGCTGGGGGAAACGCTGATCCGGCTAGGCTTTGACGGACTGGTTGACGGTCATCTCCGACCGTGCGACCAAGGGGTGTGATGTCCCTGGGAGTCCTCGGGAGGGTCGGATGGTCATCGGTGACCGGTACGTACTCGACGACCTTCCCCTGGGGCAGGGCGGCATGGGCGCCGTCTACGGCGGCCACGACGAGCACCTCGACCGCCGGGTCGCCGTCAAGATCCTGCGCTTCCTCACCGGCCCGGACGAGGAGCTGACCCGGCGTTTCCTGCGGGAGGCGCGCATCCTGGCGAAGCTGGAGCACCCCGGCGCCCCGGTCCTGTACGACTTCGGCACCTTCGACCAGCGGCTGTTCCAGGTGATGCAGTTCATCGAGGGGGTGACCGTCGCCGACCTGGTCAGCGAGCACGGCCCGCTCCCGGTGCCGTGGGCCGCCGCGATCGCCGCCCAGGCGTGCGCGGTGCTGGCGGCCGCCCACGCCCTGTCGATCTACCACCGCGACCTGAAGCCCACCAACCTGATGCTCTGCCCGGACGGCAGCGTCAAGGTCCTCGACTTCGGCCTCGCCATGGTCCGCGAGTCGGGCTCGTCGCAGTTCACCCGGATCGGCCAGATCCTCGGCACCCCGGCCTACATGGCCCCCGAGCAGATCCAGCGCGGCCTGTCCGGGCCGCGCAGCGACCTGTACGCGCTGGGCTGCGTGATCCACGAGATGCTGACCGGGCGGCAGCTGTTCACCGGCGTCACCGAGTACGCCGTGTTCGAGCGGCAGGTCAACGAGCTGCCGCCGGACGTGCCGGGCGTGCCCGCCGCGCTGAACGGCCTGCTGGCCGAGCTCCTGGCCAAGGACCCCGAGCGACGTCCCGCGTGCGCCGAGGCCCTGTACGAGCGCCTGCAGCCCTTCGCGGTGAACCTGCCGATGCTCCCCGGCTTCCTCCACGAGGCGTCGGTGCCCAGCCCGGGCCGGATGTACGCCCGGATGGTCGGCCGCGTCCTCGCCTGACAGCGCGTCCGCACCCGACGCCGCGTCCTCACCCGGCAGCGCGTCACACCCGGCGACACCGCGGGTTCCGGAGCGCGCCGCCGGGTCCGGTCCGGAAGTGCGCCGCGGGTCGGGTCGGGAGGATAATCCCTCCATGGAAGGACGCTGGATCGAGGTGGCGGACCGGGTGCTGGTGCGCCGGTACGCCGAGCTGGACCTGTCGGTGGGGCTGGTCCTGGGCGACGGCGGCTGCCTGGTGATCGACACCCGGGGCGACGAGCGGCAGGGCGCCGAGCTGGCCGCGGAGGTGCGCCGGATCACCCGCGACCCGTGGACCGTGGTGCTCACCCACGCCCACTTCGACCACTCCTTCGGCACCCGGCCGTTCATGGAGTGCCCCGTCTGGGCCCACGAGGACTGCCACGCCGACCTGGTCGCCGACGGCGCCGAGACGAAGGAGACGTGGGCACGGCGCTACCGCGGGCAGGGCCGGCCCGACGTGGCCGCCGACATCGAGAAGACGGAGATCGTGCTGCCGGACCGCCTGGTGACCGACCGGGCCGAGGTGACGGCCGGTGGCCGCCGCGCCGTCCTGTCGTACCTGGGACGCGGGCACTCGCGGTGCGACCTGGTGATCGCGGTCCCGGACGCCGGCGTGGTGTTCGCCGGCGACCTGGTGGAGAACGGCGCGCCGCCGGCCTACGCCGACGCCTTCCCCCTGGAGTGGCCGGACACCCTCGGCGGGCTGCTCGGCCTGGCCGGGGACGCCGTCGTGGTGCCGGGGCACGGCGATCCGGTGGACCGGGCGTTCGTCACCGCCCAGCACGCCGAGATCGAGGCGGTCGCCGGGCTCTGCCGGGAGGTGGCCGCGGGCCGGATGAGCCGCGAGGAGGCCGTACGGCGCTCGCCCTACCCCGAGGACACCACGCTGACCGCCCTGGGCCGGCTGGGCGGATAGCCCGCCGGACGCCGCCCGCCCGCGGGCGGCGTTCGGGGCCGTCAGCCCACGGGGACCGGCGCGTCCGGGGTGTACTCGGTGTGGATGCGCCCGGCCGGGACGCCGAGGCGGACCAGCCGGTCCGAGGTCACGCGCACCATCTGCTGCGATCCGCACACGAAGACGTCGCCGGACGGGATGATCCGGTGGTACTCCAGGGCGTCGATGGCGGTCTGGCCGTACCCCGGTCCCGGCTCGTCGGAGACCGCCTGCACGATCCGCAGGCGCCGGTGCTGCATGCGCAGGTTGTTCAGGGCCTCGGTGTCGTAGGCGTCGACGGTGCGCCGCACGCCGTGGAAGAGGTCGATGGCGGGGCGCTCGGGCATCCACACCGACTCCTCGATGAGCGCCTTGAGCGGCGCGAGGCCCGTGCCTCCG
This sequence comes from Streptosporangium sandarakinum, assembly GCF_050942225.1. NCBI lineage: Bacteria > Bacillati > Actinomycetota > Actinomycetes > Streptosporangiales > Streptosporangiaceae > Streptosporangium > Streptosporangium sandarakinum. Next base: position 1,546,833 of record NZ_CP192034.1, on the reverse strand, counting down.
GCGATGAAGACCAGGTGGGAGGTGGTGGCCTGTTCCAGCGACAGGGTGCCCCTGGGCGGGCCCAGCAGGATGGTGTCCCCCGGGCGGGTGTGCTTGACCAGCGCCGTGCTGACCCACCCGCCGGGTACGGTCCGCACATGCAGGACGATCCTGTTGTCGTGGCGGGGGGCGTTCGCGATCGAGTACGCGCGCCACACCCGAGGCCACAGCGCGGTCTGCACGGTGGTGTACTGACCCGCCCGGAACGGGTACGGGTGGTTGGGCTCGACGGTGAGGACGGCGATGTCGGGGGTGCGCATCTCGTGCCCGACCACCGTGCCGATCCAGGCGGGCGGGGCGGTGACCGCGTCCTGATCGGCCGCCTGGATCATCACCTCGGCGATGAAGCCGTAGGCGGCCGCCCAGGCCTGGTCGTAGGCGGGCTGCCAGAGGCCGCGGGAGCCCGCCCGCATCGCCGCGATCAGGCAGTTCCCGAGCGCCGGGTAGTGTTCGGGCCGGACTCCGTATTTGCGGTGGTCACGGGCGAGCTGACCGAGATACTCCCGCACCCCCTCGGTGTCCTCCAGGTTGAGCACCACCTGCGTCAGCGCACCGAAGAGGCGGTCGCGCTGAAGGTCCATCGCGGGCGGGAACAGCTCGCGGATGCGGGGGTTCTCGGCGAAGAGCCTGCTGTAGAAGTCCAGGGTCACCTGGTCGGCCACCGGCTCGACGAGCGACCAGCTTTCCCGGATGAGTCGGATGTCGAGGGTCATGGCGTCACCCAACCGGTTTCCCCGCCTCATGTCGGCTCAGTCCCACACCCCTCATCCGTCCGACACCGAAGTAGTCGTCACCGGCGGGCCTGCGCCCCTCCGCGACGCGCTCCCGGCGGTCCTGCCTGACCAGCAGCGGGATGTGCTTGGAGCAGTGGATGTAGGCCTCCTCGACCTCGATCATGATCCAGCGCTCGGCCTTCCTGCCGGGCGCGGTCTGGTCCTCGTCGTTGAGCCCGTAGCGGCGGGAGGCGTCGTAGGCGGTCATGATGCTCGCCGTGCCGTTGACGTGCAGGCCCACCAGGTCATCGAAGAAGTCGACGAACAGCAGGCTGATGTGCGGGTTCTCCAGGATGTTCCCCATGCTGGCGAGCACGCCGTTGCCCCGGAACTCCGGGTAGACCATCCGGGTGTCGTCCAGCACGCGCACGAACCCGGGCGGGCCCGAGCGGAACGTCGTGTCGCAGTTTCCGGCGGCGTCCGCGGTGCCCACGAACGCCATCTGCTGCCGGGCCACGAACTCGCGCATCTGGGGCGTCAGGCGGTCGACCACCTGACGACCGTAGAACCGCTCCGCCCGCTCCCTGGTGTCGAAGAGTTTCTGGAGGATGTGCTCCCCGCGGGAGCCGGGCAGGCCCTCGCCATCATCCAGACCGTCGTACGGCACATGCTGGGTCGTCACGTCTCTCCATTCGGTCCCGGACCACAAGCCTGTGAGAGGGCGCGGGCGGGTACCCGAGCCCGGCGATGAAGCACCAAACCGGATGTTTCCCCCCACATAACCGATGGAGCCTAGACCACATCAGCCTCACCCGAAACAGTTCTGCAACATTTCCACAGATTTTTCGAATCATGATTAATACTCACTTTTCTTGCCCGAACCTGCACTCCAGAGCCGTACGGCGGCCGTCGCGGGGGTGCGGCGGAGGTGTGCCGGAGCGGCGGAGAGGCGTGGCGAGGCGGGTGGGAACGGTCCACCGACGACGACGGCGGCGCGCACCGGGACGGGCGGAAACGGCCGGCGGAAATGGACATGAAGTCCGCGTCCACCGGCTGATAGCCTCCGGCGGGCAGCGACCTCGGGAGGGAAGAAGATCATGAGGCTCACCGGGCAGGTGCTCATCTTCGACGCCGACGACACGCTCTGGGAGAACAACGTCCTGTTCGAGCGGGTCATCGACGACTTCCTGGGCTGGCTCGCGCACCCGACCCTCGACCGGGCCGAGATCCGCGCCATCCTCGACGACATCGAGGCGGCGAACGCGGTCGCCCACGGCTACGGCAGCAAGGTCTTCCTGCGCAGCCTCGGCGAATGCCTGGAACGGCTGCACCGGCGGCCGGCGACCGCCGAGGAGCGCCGCCGGATCGAGGAGCTGGCGGTGGCGCTCGTCGAGCACCGCGTGGAGCTGATCCCGGGCGTCTCCGAGACCCTGGCCTCCCTCGGCGACCGGCACGACCTGCTCCTGCTCACCAAGGGCGACCTGGAGGAGCAGCGGCGCAAGCTGGAGGTCTCCGCGCTCGCGCACCACTTCCGCGAGGTCCACATCGTCCCGGAGAAGGACGTGGAGGTCTACCGCGGGCTGGTGCGGCGGTACGACCTGACGCCCGCGACGACCTGGATGATCGGCAACTCCCCGAAGTCGGACATCCTGCCGGCCCGGCAGGCGGGCATGAACGCCGTCTTCATCCCCAACGACAACACCTGGGTGCTGGAGCGGGCCGACCTCGCCCCGGACGACGACCGGGTGCTGCGGCTGCGGAGGTTCCCGGAGCTGCTCGACCACTTCTGACGTCCGCTGACGCCCGCCGACACCCGCCGCCACCGCGCTGCGTCGGCCGGGCCTCCGCCTGAAGACCGGGAAACGGGGAGACATGACACCGAAGCCCTCCGTGTCGTGCGTGTTCGTCTGCCACGACGGCACCGGCCGGGTGCTGCTGGCCCGGCGCGGCACCGGGGCGCGGGACGAGCCCGGCGCCTGGGACTGCGGCGCCGGGGCGCTGGAGTACGGCGAGACGTTCGAGGCGGCCGTCGCGCGCGAGGTCCGCGAGGAGTACTCGGCGGCGGCGCTGGAGATCGAGACGATCGGCGTCCGGAACGTCCTGCGCGGGGACCCGGTCTCCTCGCACTGGGTGGCGGTGGTGTTCGCGGTCCGGGTGGACCCGGCCGAGGTCGCCATCGGGGAGCCCCACAAGTTCGACGAGCTGGGCTGGTTCGCACCCGGCCGGCTTCCGGACCGGACGCACTCCCAGCTCCCCGGGAGCCTCGCGCTCTTCACCGCCTGGGCGGCCTCCCGGCGCCTGTGACGACCGTCAGGGGTGAAGTCACGATGACCGCCACTTACCTGGGAAAACGCCGATTCCTAGGGTTGGCGTCATGGAGAGAGCGGCGGTCGAGTTCCACGAGGTGAGCAAGCGCTACGGCCAGGTCCGGGCGCTTGACGCGGCGGGTTTCACGGTGGCGCGCGGGGAGACGGTCTCCCTGCTGGGCCACAACGGGGCGGGCAAGTCCACGGCGGTGGCGCTGATGCTCGGGCTGGTCCGCCCGGACGGCGGGCGGGTCGGCGTCCTGGGCGGCTCCCCGGCCAGAGCGGTCGCCCGGGGCCGGGTCGGCGCGATGCTGCAGAGCGGCGGGCTGCCCGACGGCGCCTCGGTCCGCGACATCGTCCGATTGGCCTGCGGGCTGTACGGCGGGCGCCGAAGGGTCGGCGAGGTCCTCGAACTGGCCGGGCTGACCGAGCTGGCCGGGCGGCGGGCGACCGCGCTGTCGGGCGGGCAGGCCCAGCGGGTCCGCTTCGCGATCGCGGTCGCGGGACGGCCGGAGCTGCTGTTCCTCGACGAGCCGACCGTGGCGATGGACGTCGAGGCCCGCCGCGAGTTCTGGGACGCGGTCCGCGCCTGCCGGGAGACCGAGGGCACGACGGTCGTGTTCGCCACCCACTACCTGGAGGAGGCCGACCAGTTCGCCGACCGGGTCGTGGTGCTCGGCCACGGCCGGGTGGTCGCCGACGCCGCCCCGGCGACGGTCAAGGCCCGGGCGGGCGGGCGGATCGTCCGCTGCGTGCTGGCCGAGCCCGACCCGCAGCGTCTGCTGGCCCTGCCGGGCGTGACGGAGGTGACCGTCCGGGCCGGGCAGGTGGAGCTGCGGACCGACGACGCCGACCGGACCGTGGGCGCCCTCTACTCCGCGATCGGCGGGGTGCGCGACCTCGAGGTGACCGGCGCCGGCCTCGATGAAGCCCTGATCCTTCTGTCTTCCGGAAAGGCCGCGTAATGTTGCCCCTCGTGCGGTTCGAACTCGTTCGCGCCCTGCGCAATGTCAAGTACCTGGTGTTCCTGGTGGCCGTCCCGGTGGGTTTCTACCTGATGTGGGGACGCGGCTCGGACGCCGCCCTGGTGGCGATGGCGGTCTACGCCGCGACCGGCGGCGCGCTGATGGCCGCGGGCGGCGGGGTCGCCGACGACCGCGCCCAGGGCTGGCTGCGGCAGCTGCGGGTCACCCCGCTGAGCGGCGCCCGGTGGCTCGCCGGGCGCGTCGTGCTCGGCGTCGTGATGACCCTGCCCGGCATCCTCGCCGTCTGCCTGGCGGCCGTCCTGGTCGGCCACGCCGACCTGCCGCCCGCGCGGTGGGCCGCGCTGGCCGGGGTCCTGCTGGCCGGGTCGCTGCCGTTCTGCCTGCTGGGACTGTTCCTGGGGCTGACGCTGCGCGGCAAGACCGCCCAGCTCGGGATCGTGGTGGTCTTCTTCGCCCTGGCCGCGCTCGGCGGCGTGATCGGCCAGGGCGACCTGCCCGGCGCCTGGCAGCGGGTCCGCGAGCTCACCCCGTCCCACAGCCTGCTGCTGTACGGCGACGCCGCGGCGAGCGGCCGGGACGGACGATCCGCCGGACTCGGTCAGGCCGGTGTCCTGGCCGCCTGGACGGCGCTGGCCGGCGCGGCGGTGCTGGCGCGGCGGCGCTGGAGCTCGGACGGGTGACCGCACCGGAGACGACACCCGGGGCGGCGTCCGAGGCGGTGCCCGGGACGACGACCGCGGTGACGCCCGGGGCGGCATCCGGAGCCGCGCCCGGAGGAACGGCCGGCTGGACCCGGCGGGCCCGGCCCGCCGGGTCTTCGGGTATGGACGGGCTCCCGGACGCCGAGGACGAGGGCCGGATCACCCGCCTGTGGTCGGCCCGGGACCGCTCCCGGCTCCTGCTGCTGGTCGCCGTCACGGTCTGGGCCTCGGCCGCCCAGGTGGCCGCCGGCACCCCGGCGTGGCCGACGGCCGCCGCGATCGCCCTCGGGGTGCTGCTGGCCCTGCTGGGGCTGACGGTCCGCTCCGCCGCCGAGCCGAAGGCGTGGTGGCCGCGGTTCGCGGCGCTGGCCGCGATCCCGCTCCTGCTCGCCTTCGTGGCCGGTCCCTGGTGGGCGGCGACCGCCGCGTGGGCCAGCACCGCCGCCGGGTGGGGGCCGCCGCGGCGGGCCCAGCCGTACGTCGTGGGGCTCGGGCTGTCGGCGGGCCTGCTGGCCTTCGCCGGCGGCGGGGACGCCGGGCTGGCCCTGGTGCTGGGCGGGTTCGTCGCGCTCGCCGGCTTCTTCGCCGTCCAGGCCCGGCACGCCTCGGAGCTGATGACCGAGCTGCGGGAGACCAAGCAGGAGCTGGCCCGGCTGGCGGTCGTCGAGGAGCGCAACCGCATCGCCCGCGACCTGCACGACCTGGTCGGGCACAGCCTGTCGGTGGTGGCCGTGAAGACCGAGCTGGCCCGCCGCCTGCTGCCGATCGACACCGGTCGCGCCGACGGCGAGCTGAAGGACATCGACGCCATCGTGCGCCGCGCCCTGTCGGAGGTACGGCAGGCGGTCACCGGCTACCGGCAGCCGACGCTGGCGGCCGAGCTGTCGTCGGCGGTCCAGGCCGCCCGGGCCGCCGGCATCCGCTGCGAGGTGACCAGCCCGGAATCCTGGGACCTGCCGGTGGCCGTCGAGGGCCTGCTGGCCTGGACGGTCCGGGAGGGCATCACCAACGTGCTGCGGCACAGCGGCGCCGCCAACTGCTGGATCACGGTGACCGGGGACCCCGGGGACGCCGCCGGGATCGCTGGCGGGATCGCGGTCGAGGTCGCCGACGACGGCGCCGTACGGGACCGCGACGACGGCCGGCCGGGCAACGGCCTGGCCGGGCTGAGCGAGCGGGCCCGCGCCCTGGGCGGTTCCCTGACCGCGGGCAGGCGCGACGGGGGCGGCTTCCGGCTGCGAGTGGAGGTGACGGGTTGATCCGGGTGTTCCTCGCCGAGGACCAGACCATGTTCCGCGGCGCGATGGCCGCCCTGCTGGGACTGGAGGCCGACCTGGAGGTGGTCGGCGACGTCTCCCGCGGGGACGAGGTCGTCGCCGCGTGCGAGCGCCTCCGGCCCGACGTGGCGCTGCTCGACATCGAGATGCCCGGCATGGACGGGCTGGAGGCCGCCCGCAGACTCCGCTCGGCCGTGCCGGAGACGAGGGTCGTGATCGTGACGACCTTCGGCCGGCCGGGTTACCTGCACGCGGCGATGGCCGCCGGGGCCCGCGGCTTCCTCCTCAAGGACGCGCCCGTCGCCGAGCTGGCCGCGGGCATCCGGAAGGTCGCCGCGGGCGGCCAGGTGGTCGATCCGGCGCTGGCCGTGGCGGCGCTGAGCGAGGGCGCCAGCCCGCTCACCCCGCGGGAGAAGGACGTCCTGGCCGCCGCCCGCGCCCACGGCACCATCGCCGACATCGGCCGTGACCTGCACCTGTCGCCGGGGACCGTCCGCAACCACCTGTCGGCGGCGATCCAGAAGCTCGGAGCCCGGACCAGGACCGAGGCCATCGACATCGCCGTCTCCAAGGGCTGGCTCTGACGTCCGGCCGGACGGCGCGAGCCGGTCGCGGAGCCCCGGCCCCGGGAGGCCGGTCCGCGCGGCCGGGTCGCGGCCGGGTCGCGCGGGAGGCCGGTCCGCGCGACCCGGTCGCGCGGGAGACCGTTCACGCGACCCGGGCCGGACGGCCGGGGCCGGGGTGTGACGACCGTCCTGGGTGAGATCACGATCCGCGGCACTTATCAGGAGATCGATGACTTCGTAGCGTGGTGACCATGACGAACACCACCCCGAAGTCCTGGAAGATCTCCCTCCTCGGCGGCGTCAAGCAGCGCGGCCCCCAGCGGCTGCCCGAGCACCTGGTCGTCGTCACCGCCGTCGGCGGGGCCGACCTCGACCTCACCGGCGCCGCCTTCTCCGGCGGCCGGTTCACCCTGACCAAGGTCTCCTTCGCCGGCGGGGTGAAGCTCACCGTCCCCGCGGGCGTCCGCGTCGAGGTCGGGGGGTTCCACCTGTTCGGCGGCCACCGCGTCGAGCAGGGCGCCGGGGCGCCCGACGGCCCGGTGGTCACCGTCCGCGCCTACGGGGTGTTCGGCGGCGTCCGGGTGGGCCGGTCGTCCTGAACGGAACCGGCCGGCCCTCCCCGGGCCGCCGGCTCACCTCCCCGGCCCCGGCCCCGGCTCGGACACCGGCCGCCGGTCCCTGGATCTCGGCCGTCGGCCCCGGCTTCCCGGAGGCTCCCCCTCGAGCGGTCCGGAGGAGCGGTTCAGATGAGCCAGGCGGTGGTGTCCGCGGGGAGGGCGGCGCCGTCGAGTGGGCCGCTGGCCAGCAGGACCGACCCGTGCGGCGGGAGCCGTACGGGGTCGGGGCCGAGGTTGGTCACGCAGGTGAGCCCCGACTCGCGGGTGAAGGCCAGCACGCCGGGCCCCAGGTCGATCCAGGTGAGCGTGCCGTCGCCGAGCCGGTCGCGGCGGATGCGCAGCGCGGCGCGGTAGAGGGTGAGCATCGAGCCGGGGTCGGCCGACTGGGCCTCCACGGTGAGCGCGCGCCACTCCTCCGGCTGGGGTAGCCACGGCTCGCCCGCGCCGAAGCCGAACGGCGGCTTCTCACCCGACCACGGCAGCGGCACCCGGCAGCCGTCCCGGCCCGGCACGGTGTGGCCGGAACGGGTCCACATGGGGTCCTGACGCAGGGCGTCGGGGATGTCGTCGACCTCGGGCAGGCCGAGCTCCTCGCCCTGGTAGACGTAGACGCCGCCCGGCAGCGCCATGGCCAGCAGAGCGGCGGCCCTGGCCCGGCGTCCGCCGAGCCCCAGGTCCGACGGCGCGCCGTCCCGGCGGTCGCCGTGGTCCCAGGACGTGTCGGCCCTGCCGTACCGGGTCACCACGCGCGCCACGTCGTGGTTGGACAGCACCCAGGTGGGCGGCGCGCCGAGCGGGGTGTGCGTGGCGATAGTCTGCTCGATCGAGCGGCGCAGCGCGGCGGGCTCCCAGGGGCAGGCCAGGAAGTCGAAGTTGAAGGCGGTGTGCAGCTCGTCGGGCCGCAGGTAGCGGGCGAAGCGCTCCTGGTCGGGGAACCACACCTCGCCGACCAGCATGCGGTCGCCGTACCCGTCGGCCAGGCGGCGCCAGTCGCGGTAGATCTCGTGCACCTCGTCGAGGTCGGTGTAGCCGTCGGGGTCGCCGCCGTCGAAGTCCTTCACCAGCACCGCGGCCGAGTCGATGCGGATGCCGTCCACGCCCCGGTCGAACCAGAAGCGCAGCACGTCGCGGAACTCCTCGCGCACCTCGGGGTTGGTCCAGTTGAAGTCCGGCTGCTCGGGGGCGAACAGGTGGAGGTACCACTGCCCGTCCGGCACCTGGGTCCAGGCCGGTCCGCCGAAGATGGACCGCCAGTCGCCGGGCTCGTCGGCGAACCAGAAGCGTTCCCGCTCGGGTGAGCCGGGCCCGGCGGCCAGCGCCTCCTGGAACCACGCGCTCCGGTCGGAGCCGTGGTTGGGCACCACGTCGATGATGACCCTGATGCCCAGCCCGTGGGCTTCGTCGATGAACCTCTCGGCCTCGGCCAGCGTGCCGAAGACCGGTTCGATGCCCCGGTAGTCGGCCACGTCGTACCCGCCGTCGGCCATCGGCGACGGGTACCACGGGTTGAGCCAGACGGCGTCCACCCCGAGGTCGGCGAGGTACGGCAGGCGGGCGCGCAGACCCGCCAGGTCTCCCGTCCCGTCACCGTTGCCGTCGGCGAAACTGCGCAGGTAGACCTGGTAGATCGCGGCCCCCCGCCACCACGTTTCCGGCATGCTGCTGTGACTCCTCACTGGTAGGGATTCGCCGGTCACCGCGTCAGCCCTTGAGGCCGCCGGCGGTGAGGCCGGCCATGATGTGGCGCTGGAAGACGAGGAAGACCACGATGGTCGGGACGCTGGCCATCACCAGCGAGGCGATGAGCACGTTCTGCGGCATCTGCGCCGACAGGTTGGCGATGCCGACGCTGACCGACATCTTCTCGTCGTCGGTCAGCACCAGCAGCGGCCAGACGAAGTCGCGCCAGGCGTTGACCACGGTCAGGATGGACACCACGCCCAGGATCGGGCGGGAGATCGGGATGACGATCGACCACAGGATGCGTCCCGGCGTGGCGCCGTCGATCTCGGCGGCCTCCAGCAGTTCGCGGGGGATCGAGTCGAAGAACCGTTTGAGCAGGAAGATGTTGAACCCGTTGGCCGCCGCGGGCAGCCAGATCGCCCACGGCGTGTTCAGCAGGTCCCAGCCGAGGAGCGGCAGGTCCTTGACCGTCAGGTAGGCCGGCAGCATGATCACCATCGGCGGGATCATCAGCGTGGCCAGCATCATGGCCAGGATCAGCTTGCCGAGCACCGGCCGCAGCTTGGACAGGGCGTAGGCGGCGGTGACGTCGACCGCCAGCGTGAACAGCCAGGCCCCGCCCGCGTACAGGGCGGTGTTGCCGAGCAGCCGGCCCAGGTCCATCAGCTCCCACGCCTCGGCGTAGGCGTCGAACGTGACCTTCGACGGCAGGAACGTCGGCGGGATCCGCACCAGTTCCTCGGTGGACTTCATCGCCCCGGTGACCATCCAGTACAGCGGGAAGACGAAGGCGGCGGTGAAGCTCACCACGACCACGACGAGGACGGTCCAGTAGACGATCCGGCCCCCGGGCGAGTTGAGCCGGTGCGGGGAGACGGCGGTGCGGAACTCCGACTCGATCCGCCGCGGCCGTCGTCCCCGCCGCTTCGGGCGGCGCGCGGGCGGGGCGGGCGTGGAGGGAGGCGTGGTGCCGGGGGTGCCGGGGACGGCCGTGAGGTCGGCGAGGTTCGGCATCAGCTCTTGTCCTCCCGCGAGACGCGCAGGTAGACGGCGGAGAAGACCATCAGGACGATCATCAGCATCACGCCGAGCGCGTTGCCGCCGTTGATGTTCCCGAAGTTGAAGGCGTACTGGTACATGAGGTAGACGACGCTGACCGTGGAGTTCTCCGGGCCGCCCCCGGTGAGCAGGTAGGGCTCGATGAAGACCTGCATGGTGGCGACGATCTGCAGCAGGAGCATGACCAGCAGGATCAGTTTGGTCTGCGGGATCGTGATGTGCCGGATCCGCCGGAAGAGGCCGGCGCCGTCGAGTTCGGCCGCCTCGTACAGCTCGCCGGGGATGGTCTGCAACGCGGCGAGGTAGATGAGCGTGCCGCTGCCGAGGTTCATCCAGGTGGAGACGATGACGAGCGAGACGAGCGCGGTGTCGGTGCTGTTCAGCCAGTCGAGGGGCGGCAGGTGCAGGAAGCCGAGCACCTGGTTGAACAGGCCGGACTCCGGCTCGTAGAACCACTGGAAGAGCAGCACGCCGACGGCCGGGGGCAGCATCACCGGGAGGTAGACGACGAGCCTCAGGTAGGCGCGGGCGTGACGCAGCTCGTTGAGCACCAGGGCGGCGACGAACGGGACGCCGTAGCCGAGGACCAGTGCGAGCACGGTGAACGCCACGGTGTTCTTCCAGGCGGGCCCGAAGGCCGCGTCCTGGACGACCGTGACGAAGTTCTCCAGTCCCACCCAGACGGGCGCGTCGACGAAGTTGGTCCGCTGGAAGCTGAGCACGACCTCCCGGACCATGGGGTACCAGGAGAAGAACGCGAAGCAGATCAGCGCTCCGCAGAGGAACCCGTAGGCGGTGACGTTCCGCCGTACGGCGAGCCGCCGCCGCTGGTTCCGTCGCCGTCCCGGGTCGTCTCCCCGTCGCGGGCCTCGCATGGTCACAGTGGTCATCGGTCCTCCGCCCCGCGCTCTCCGCGGTCCGCTCGTTTCGCTCCGGCCCGGCCGAGGGGCCCGGCACGGGCCGGGGCGCCTGCCGTACCGGCCCTCCGCCTCACGGCGCGGGCCGGGACGCCCGCCGTACCGGCGCCCCGGCCCGCGCCGCCGGGTCAGCCCTTCTTCGCCAGCAGGGCGTTGACCTTCGCCTCGGCGTCGGCGAGCAGCTTGGCGGGGTCGGCGTCCCGCCTCGTCAGCACCGCGGACATCGGGGTGTCGAGGATGGCGTAGATCTCCTGGGCGTACGGCCCCGGCTCGGCCTTGGGCGGGATGCCCTTGGAGCCCTGCACCCAGAGCGCGAACTGCTCGGGCGCGACGTTGGCGTTCTCGGAGCGCAGCCGCAGGACCTCCTGGCCGGAGGGGGTGTCGGCGCCGTACAGGTCCGGGTACGGCTGGCCGACCGTCAGGTTCGCGCCCTTGGCGCGCACGTAGTCGAGCTGGCCCTTGCCGGGGGTGAGGAACTCGTACTCGATCCACTTCAGGCCGGCCCTGATCTGCTCGGGCGTGGCCTTGGGGTTGATCATGTATCCGGCGCCGCCGTTGAACAGCGCCTTGGCCTCGGGCTGCGCGGCGACGGCGTAGTTCTCGAACTTCGCCTGGAAGTCGTTGCGCAGTGAGATCAGCACGTCGGGGGCGCCGAGCATCATGCCCATCCTGCCGCCGGCCATCGCCTTCATCAGCGCGGGCCAGTCGATGTAGAGGCGGGAGCCCATGCTGTCGTCGGTCCAGCGCATCTGCTTGAGGTTCTCCAGCACCGCCACGCCCTCGGGGCTGTTGAAGGCGGCCTGCTTGCCGTCGGGGGTGACGACGTCGCCCCCGCGGCCGTAGAGGGAGGCGGTGAAGTGCCAGCCGCCGACGTTGTTGCCGCTGTACTCGCCGAAGCCGACGTAGCCGGGACCGAGGGCGGAGATCTTCTTGGCCGCCTCCCGGACCTCGGCCCAGGTCTTCGGCGGGTTGGCCGGGTCGAGGCCGGCCTTGGTGAACACGTCGCGGTTGTAGACCAGGCCCATGCCGTAGCCGTCGGTGGGCAGGCCGTAGACCTTGCCGTCCTTCTTGAAGATGTCGAGGGAGGCGTTGTAGTCCTTGAACGTCTTCAGCTCCCCGACGTACGGCGTGAGGTCGGCGGCCTGGCCGGCGGCCACCAGTCGCCCGACGTTGGGGAAGTTGACGAAGAAGACCGTCTCAAGCTGGCCGCCGGCCAGTTTCGCCTCGAACGTCCGCGGCTCGTAGCAGGGGAAGGCGTCGGTCACCTTCTCGATGTTGATGTCCGGGTTGAGCTTCCGGAACGCCGCGAGGTCCTCCTCGTAGGTCGTGCGCTGCGCCTTGTTGGTCTTCGGCGGCATGCAGTTGACCGTGATCGACACGGGACCGCCGGCGGAGCCCGACCCGGACGGCTGCGCGCCGTCCGCGGTGGGTTCGCCGGAACCGCACGCCGACGCCGCGAGGACTAGGGCGCTCGCGAGCAGCGGCCCGAGGAGCCTGCGACACCCGGATCTCGTCATGGAGCTGACCCTTCTGCTGGGGGGAGGCCAGGAGTGAGCCGGACGGTCCGCTCCGGCGTGGCCTCACCATAGGATCCCCGACACCTTGATGCAATATTTCGACAGAAATATGAAACATAACGACTGAGTCACGCGTTTCTCGTGCGAAACGTCGGAAGGGGTGACCCGCCGATCGGGCCACCCCTTCCGCGCCGTCCCGGCCGCCGCGCTCGGCCCGCGGCCACGCTGCGCTCAACCCGACCGCCACGCCCGGCCGGCGGCCGCGCTCATCCCGGCCGCCGCTCAGTCCGCGGCCGCGCTCAGCCCGCGGCCGGCCTCGCCGTGGAGGCCCGCACCACCAGCTCCGGCTCGAAGAGCAGCTCGTCCGCGGGCACGGCCGCCTTGCCGATCAGCGCGACCAGCAGGTCCACCGCCGCCCGTCCCATGGCGTCGATCGGCTGCCGGACCGTGGTCAGCGGCGGCTCGGTGCAGTTCATCAGGGCGGAGTCGTCGTACCCGACCACCGACACGTCGGCCGGCACCGACAGCCCCGACCTGCGGGCCGCCCTGATCGCGCCGAGCGCGAGCGGGTCGCTGGCGCAGACCACGCCGGTGACCCCGGCCCGCAGCAGCCTCGCCGCCGCCGCGTGCCCGCCCTCCAGGGAGAACATCGTGTGCTCGACCAGGGCGGGGTCCCCGCCGGCGGCGAGGAAGGTCTCCAGCTTGCGGCGGGAGGGCATGTGGTCCTTCGGCCCCAGCACCATGCCGACGCGCTCGTGGCCCAGGGACCTCAGGTGCCCGAGCGCCATCTCGGCCGCCACCTTGTCGTCGCAGGACACCTGCGGGAGACCCAGGTGGTCGACGGCCGCGTTGACCAGCACGGCGGGCAGCCCACGCTCCAGGATCAGCTCGTAGTGCGCGTGCGAGGCGTCGGCCTGGGCGTACAGGCCGCCGGCGAAGACCACGCCCGACACCTGCTGCTGCAACAACAGGTCGACGTACTCCGCCTCGGAGACGCCGCCCACCGTCCGCGTGCACAGCACCGGGGTGAAGCCCTGCTGGGCCAGCGCGCCGCCGACGACCTCGGCGAAGGCGGGGAAGATGGGGTTCTGCAGCTCGGGCAGGACCAGGCCGACCAGCCGGGCCCGGTCCCCGCGCAGCTGGGTGGGCCGCTCGTAGCCGAGCACGTCGAGAGCCGTCAGCACCGCCTCCCGGGTCGTCTCCGAGACCCCGGGCTTCCCGTTGAGCACGCGACTGACCGTCGCCTCGCTCACCCCGACCTTCCTGGCCACCTCTGCAAGTCGTCGCGTCATGCGCAAACCATACGACATCTGAAGCAAATATTTGCAGCCGCTTGCGGGCCCGAACGTCAGCCGTTTGCGACCCGTGTCAGCTGCTCTCCGCCCCGAAAACCCTGGATGAGCAGCGATGGTGTCGCACCTTCGCACAGGAACACGAAGTCAATTCATTGCGAAATTCAGTCGAAATATTGCAGACATCGATTTGTCATTTTACGGTTCAGCCATCCAACCCGACGAAGGGCACGCACCCCCGATCCCGGCACCCCCCGACGTTCCAGCCATGAGACAGAGGAACGGATGAGACACAAGCGCGCCACACTACTCCGGCTGATCGCGGCGTTGGCCGCCTTCGGCCTCCTGATCGTCACCGGACCACCCCTCCCCGCCGCGGCCGCGGCCGGCCCGAACCTGGCGGCGGGCAAGGCCGTCACCGCCAGCGGGCACACCGACGTCTATGTCGCCGGCAACGCGACCGACGGCAACCCGTCCACCTACTGGGAGAGCCCGTCACACGCCTTCCCGCAGTGGATCCGGGTCGACCTGGGCACGAACACGAGCGTCGACCGGGTCGTGGTGAAGCTCCCGCCCGGCTGGGAGCCGCGCACGCAGACGTTCTCGGTGCAGGGCAGCACCGACGGCACCGCCTACACCACGATCACCGGCCCCACGACGCGCGCCTTCGACCCCGGCTCCGGCAACACGGTCACCGTCGACCTCCCCGCCACCGTCACCCGCTACGTCCGGCTGAACATGACGGCCAACACCGGGTGGCCCGCGGCGCAGGTCTCCGAGCTGGAGGTGTACGGCGGCGCCGCCGGCGACACCCAGGCGCCCACCGCGCCCGGCAACCTCGCCTACACCGAACCCGCCGCCGGCCAGATCAAACTGACCTGGACCGCCTCCACCGACAACGTCGGCGTCACCGGCTACGAGATCTACGCCGACGACGCCCTGCGCGCCACCGTCGCGGGCGACGTCCTCACCCACACCGACACCCAGCCTGCCAACGCCACCGTCACCTACCGGGTCCGGGCGAAGGACGCGGCCGGCAACCGGTCGGCCCCGAGCAACGCCGTCACCCGCACCGGCAGCGGCGCCGGCTCCAACCTGGCCGTGGGCAAGCAGGTCAGCGGCTCCTCCTACGTCCACACCTTCGTCGCGGCCAACGCGGTCGACAACGACACGGCCACCTACTGGGAGTCCGCGCCCGGCGCCTATCCCGCCACGCTCACGGTGAAGCTGGGCGCGAACGCGAGCGTCACCTCGGTCGTGCTCAAGCTCAACCCCGACCCCGTCTGGGGCCGGCGCACCCAGACGATCGAGGTGCTGGGCCGCGAGCAGAGCGCCTCCTCCCTCACCACGCTGAAGGCGGCGGCGCCGTACACCTTCGACCCCGCCACCGGGAACGCCGTGACGATCCCGGTCAGCGGCGACGTCGCCGACGTCCAGCTCAGGTTCACCTCCAACACCGGGGCGCCCGGCGGGCAGGTCGCAGAGTTCCAGGTGATCGGCGTCCCGGCGCCGAACCCCGACCTGACGGTCACCGCCGTCTCCTGGACGCCCCAGTCGCCGACGGAGAGCGACACCGTCACGTTGCGGGCCACCGTCCGCAACTCCGGTAACCGCGCCTCCGGCGCGACCGGCGTGAACTTCTACTTCGGCGCCACCAAGGTCGGCTCCGCCCCGCTGGCCGCACTGGCGGCCGGCGCCTCCGCGGAGGTCTCGGCGTCCGCCGGCCGGTGGGACGCCGGCTCCTACCCGGTGACCGCCAAGGTCGACGAGGCCGACGCGGTCGCCGAGCAGAACGAGCTGAACAACGCGCTCACCTCCTCCTCCCCGCTGGTCGTCAAGCCGGTCGACAGCTCCGACCTGACACCGGTGGCGAGCTGGACCCCGGGCAACCCGGCGAGCGGCGCCACGGTGACCTTCTCCGTGGCGATCCGGAACAAGGGCAACATCGCGTCCGCGGGCGGCGGCCACGCCATCACGCTCACCGTGCTCAACGACGCCGGGACGGCGGTGCGCACCCTGACCGGCTCGTACAGCGGCGCGATCGCCGCGGGAGCCACCACCGCCCCGGTGAGCCTCGGAACGTGGACGGCGGCGAACGGCCGGTACACGGTCCGGACGGAGGTCGCGGCCGACGCCGGCGAGCTTCCGGTGAAGCGGGACGACAACACCGTGACGACCCCCCTGTTCATCGGCCGCGGCGCGAACATGCCCTACGACACCTACGAGGCGGAGGACGCCTCGATCGGCGGCGGCGCGACCGTCGTCGGACCCAACAGGACCGTCGGCGACCTGGCCGGCGAGGCGTCCGGCCGCAGGGCGGTGAAACTCGCGACCACCGGCGCCTACGTCGAGTTCACCACCAGGGCCCCGACCAACACCCTCGTCACCCGGTTCTCCATCCCGGACGCGCCGGGCGGCGGCGGCATCGACGCCACCCTCGACGTCTACGTCGACGGCGTCTTCCACAAGGCGCTCAGCCTGACCTCGAAGTACGCCTGGCTGTACGGCCCCGAGGCGAGCCCCGGGAACTCCCCGTCCATGGGCGGCCCCCGGCACATCTACGACGAGGCCAACATGATGCTCAACTCGACCGTCCCGAAGGGCAGCAGGATCAGGCTGCAGAAGGGCACGGCCAACACCACCACCTACGCGATCGACTTCATCGACACCGAGCAGGTCGCGCCGGTCCCCAACCCCGACCCCGCGCGGTACGTCGTCCCGTCCGGGTTCACCCACCAGGACGTGCAGAACGCCCTGGACAGGGCGCGGATGGAGACCGGGTGGCTGGGCGTCTACCTGCCGCCGGGCGACTACCAGACCGCGCAGAAGTTCCAGGTGTACGGCAAGCCCGTCAAGGTCGTCGGCGCGGGCCCCTGGTACACCCGGTTCCGCGCCCCCGTCACGCAGGAGAACACCGACGTCGGCTTCCGCGCCGAGTCCTCCGCCAACGGCTCGGCCTTCACCGGCTTCGCCTACTTCGGCAACTACACCTCCCGCATCGACGGCCCCGGCAAGGTGTTCGACTTCCAGAACGTCTCCGACATCGTCATCGACGGCATCTGGAGCGAGCACCTGGTCTGCCTCTACTGGGGCGCCAACACCGACCGGATGACGATCAGGAACTCCCGCATCCGCGACATGTTCGCCGACGGCGTCAACATGACCAACGGCAGCACGGACAACCTCGTCAGCAACAACGCGGCCCGCTCCACCGGCGACGACAGCTTCGCCCTCTTCTCGGCCATCGACGCGGGCGGGGCCGACATGAAGGGCAACGTCTACGAGAACCTGACCGCGATCCTCCCCTGGCGCGCCGCCGGCATCGCGGTGTACGGGGGCTACGACAACGTCTTCCGCAACATCTACATCGCCGACACGCTCGTCTACTCCGGCATCACGATCAGCTCGCTCGACTTCGGCTACCCGATGAACGGCTTCGGGGCCGACCCGCCCACCAGATTCGACAACATCTCGATCGTCCGGGCCGGCGGCCACTTCTGGGGGGCGCAGACCTTCCCCGGCATCTGGGTCTTCTCCGCCTCGAAGGTGTTCCAGGGCATCCGGGTCAGCAACGTCGACATCGTCGACCCCACCTACCACGGCATCATGTTCCAGACCGGCTACTCGGGAGGCAGGCCGCTGAACCCGGTCAAGGACACCGTCTTCACGAACATCTCGATCACCGGCGCCCACCGGAGCGGTGACGCCTACGACGCCAAGTCCGGCTTCGCCGTCTGGGCCAACGAGCTGCCCGAACCCGACCAGGGACCGGCCGTGGGGTCGGTGACCTTCAACAACCTGAGGATGAGCGACAACGCCGTGAACATCAGGAACACGACCTCGACGTTCACCATCACCGTCAACTGATCCACCGAACCGGTTCATCGGACCGGCCCACCGGCCCCGGCGGCCTTCCGCCGGGGCCGGTCCCCCGCCGGTCCCCCTCGGCCCCCCGGCGGCCCTCAGCCGGTCCTCCCCGATCCTCCGGCGGTCCCCCGCCGGGTTTCTGTCGGTGGGACCCGGCAGGATCGCGGCACGCGCGAACCCGCCGCGGACCGGGCGGCCGCGGACGCCCCGGCGGTCACCCGACCGCCGGGGCCGGACGCGACCGCCCGGCCCCGGTACGGCCGCGCGTCCCCGGCCGCCCGCGCCGGGGTCACCGGCCCCCACCATCAGACCGAGGATCGCCCCGGATGGAGCTCTCCCCCGCCGCCCGCCGGCTGCTCGCACTCATGACCGACCCGGCCGCGGAGTACCCGGCCACCTGGCCCGGCCGCGCCGAGCTCGGCCCCCACGACCTGGGGGCCCTGCTGCCCTTCGCCTACCGCGCCCCCGCGACCCCCGCCGGGACGTCGGCGAGGTTCATGGTGGAGGACGAGGCCCGGGAGCGCCAGCCGGCGTTCACCCCCGAGTCCTGCGCCGAGCTGTTCGCGGCGCTGGTCGACGGGCTGGCCACCCGCAAATGGGCCGACCTGCACCTCGGCGCCGCCTCGCTGGTGCGCTGCCCGGACGGGCCGCCCCTCGCCGCACTCGCGGCCCCCGCCCGGACGCTGGTGCGGTTCCTGCTGGACGCCGGCCGGACCGACCAGCCGTACGCGCTGCTGGCCGTCGCGGGGCTCGCCGGATGCGACGGGCGAGGTGACGACGGACTCGGCGCGGAGGTGACCGGAACGATCGAGGCGGGCCGGGGCCCGATCGGCGCCGACGAGCTCCGCCTGCTCGCGAGCTGGGACGCCGGGCACCGGGCGCTGTTCCTGGAGACCCTGCGGAACAGGTCGTACGGCTCCCCGCCGCCGCTGCCCGGCGTCTGGGAACGGCTGGCGGACATCCCCAGGTACACCGCCTTCGCCCGCACGGCCCTGGAGACCGCCGCCGCCCGGGTCGCCGCGATCCACGCGGGCGAGATCCCCTACCGCGCCGACCGCGCGTTCGAGGCGTCGGAGACCGAGGCGCTCGGCCGCGCCGTACGGCTGGCCCTGGCCCGTGACGAGGAGTGGCTGCCGGGCCTGCTCACCCCGCTGCTGACCGGGGTCGCGGTCGCCCCCGGCCCGGCGCGGACCCTGCCGTCCCAGGCGCTGCTGTACGAGATCGCCCGGGCCGTCGAGGACTTCCCGACCCCCGAGGCGGTCACCGCGCTGCGCGCCGCGCGCGGGGCGACGCGGCACGCGGGCGTGCCCAGGCAGCTCGACCGCATGCTCAAGCGGATCGACCGCGCGCTGGCCGACCGGGTCGAGGTGGCCTTCCGGATGCCGGACCTCGGCTTCGGCCCCGGCGGGGTGCTCCGCGTGCCGGCCGGCGAGCACACGGGCGTGATCACGATCGGCGACGACGTCGAGCTGACCTGGCAGCGGGGCGAGAAGCGGTTCAGGAGCGTCCCGGCGGCGGTCCGCCGCGACCACCCCGACGAGGTGAAGCACCTGCGCGAGCAGGTCCAGCAGGTCCGGCGGCAGCTGACCACCCTCGTCCGCGCACTGGAGGGCGGCTACCCCGGCGAGACCGTCCACCCCTACGCCAGGTGGCGGGCCGAGATCGCCGACCATCCGATCACCGGGGCCGTCGCCGGCCGCCTCATCTGGGAGTTCGAGCACTCCCCCGGGCGGTGGCGGAGCATGATGGGCGCCGAGCCCCGCGACGCGGCGGGAGAACCGGTGGCCGCGCCGCCGCCCGACACCCCGGTGCGGCTGTGGCACCCGGCCCGCGCCCCGCTCGCGGAGGTGACGGCCTGGCGCGACCGGGTGACCGGGGAGAGGATCCGCCAGCCGTTCAAGCAGGCGTTCCGCGAGGTCTACCTGCTCACCCCCGCCGAGGAGACCGCCCGCTTCCACTCCGCCCGCTTCGCGGCCCACGTCGTGGCGTACCGCACGCTGTACGCCCTGTTCAGGCAGCGCGGCTGGACGTCGTCCATGCTCGGCCCCTGGGACGGTGGCGGGGAGGACGAGGCCCGGCGGGTGCTCGCCGGGGGCCGGTGGCGGGTCTCCCTCCTCCACTCCTACCTCTACGGGGAGACCGAGGAGCGCGCGGTCACCGGCCGGATCCGCTTCCACCGGAAGGTCTCCGGCGAGTGGTGCGAGGCGCCGCTCCCCGAGGTGCCGCCGCTGGTGTTCAGCGAGGCCATGCGCGACGTGGACCTGTTCGTCGCCCTGACCTCCATCGCCACCGACCCCACCTGGACCGGCGACGACGACGGCCACCGCGACTACCGCCACGCGGCGTCCTCGGCTCCCCTGTCCCCGTCCGCGGAGGTCCGCCGCGACGCCCTCGCCCGCCTGCTCCCCCGCACCGCCATCGCCGGCCGGTGCACCCTCACCGACCGCCACCTCGTCGTCCGCGGCGACCTGCGCACCTACCGGATCCACCTCGGCAGCGCCAACATCCTCATGGAACCCGGCGACGTCTACCTGTGCGTCGTCGCCGCGCCCGCCGCCGGGAAGGGCCTGTTCCTGCCCTTCGAGGACGACGGCCGCCTCGCCCTCATCCTCAGCAAGGCGTTCCTCCTGGCCCACGACACCGACATCACCGACGAGTCGATCCTCCGCCAGCTCAAGGGCTGAACCCGCGACGGCCGCTCGGCGGCCGGGGCGTCCCGGTTCGGTTACGGGGTGAGCGGTGCGGGGTCGGTCAGCTGGTGGTGCCAGGGCGGGTTGGCGCCCGCGACCTCGCAGGTGAGGGCGGCGACGCGGACCGCGAAGGCGAGGGCGTCGGACAGGTCGCCGGCGGTGAGGCCGGTCAGGCGTCCGCCGAGGAGGCCCCGGGCGCCCAGCCGGTGCAGCAGGCCGGCCGTGAAGGCGTCCCCCGCCCCGACGGTGTCGGCCACGTTCACCGCGGGGGCGGGCACCGCGAGCCGTACGCCGTCGAGGGAGGCGGTCACGCCGTCCGCGCCCCGGGTGAGCAGGACGAGCCTGGCGCCGGCCGCGTGGCACTCCTCGCGGAACCCGTCGAAGTCGCCGAGGTGGTCGAGGTCCTCCTCGCTCACCTTGACGATGTCGGCGAGCGCCGCCCAGCGGGGCAGGCGGGCCCGGTAGACCGCCGGATCGACGAGCCCGGGACGGACGTTCGGGTCGATGGAGATCGTGGCTCCGGCGCGGGCGCCGGCCAGGAACTCCTCGATCCGCGCGGCGCCGGGCGCCATGACCAGGGCCAGGGAGCCGGTGTGCACCGCCGCGACCCCGCCGAGGTCGCGGGTGGTGAGTTCCTCCGCCGTCCACTGCCAGTCGGCGGTGCCCTCGGCGTGGAAGGAGTACTCGGCCCGGCCCTCCGTGTCGAGCGTCGCCACCGCCAGTGTGCTGGGCTCGGCGGCGCGCACGACGCCGGACAGGTCGACGCCGGAGGCGGTCAGGCGCTCGTGGAAGAGGCGGCCGAACGGGTCCGCGGAGATCCTGCCCAGGTAGCGGGCGGGGGTGCCGAGCCGGGCGAGCGCGACCGCGGCGTTGGCCGGGCCGCCGCCGGGGATGACGCGCAGCGCGAGTTCTCCCCGCCGGGACGCTCCGGGGTCGGCGAAGGCGTCGGCGACGCACTCGCCGACGACGGCCACGGCCGGGCCGGTCGTCCTCGTCCCCTCGGCTGGGGTGGTCATGTGCCTCCTCTTCGGTCGGGCCTCTCGGTCTCCGGAACTCCGGCGGTCTTCACGGGAGAAGGGCCGCAGGTCATCCGGGGAGGCGGATGAAGGCCGGCGGGACGTGCCCGGCCAGCCAGACGCCGTTGGCGCTGAGGTGGAAGACGTGCCCGGCGGCGTGCATGGCGGCGGCGTCCACGACGAGGACGACCGGCCTGCCGCGCCGGGCCCCCACCTTCTCCGCCGTCCGGCGGTCGGGTGACAGGTGGACGTGGTGGCGGCCCATCGGCCGCAGCCCCTCGGCGCGGATCGCGGCGAGGTTCGTCCCCACGGTGCCGTGGTAGAGGATAGGGGGCGGCTCCACCTCGGGCAGACCGAGGTCCACCGGCACCGAGTGGCCCTGGCTGGCGCGGATCCGTCCGCCCTCGATCGCGTACCGGCGTTTGTCGTTGTCCGCGACGACCTGCTCCAGCTCCGCCCGGGAGATCGGGAAGCCGTGCCCGGCCGCGGCGGCCAGCAGCGTCTCGATCTCCACCCAGCCGTGCTCGTCCAGCTCGATGCCGATCCGCTCGGGCCGGTGCCGCAGGTGCTTGGCGAGGTATTTGGAAACGCGCACCATCCGGCTCTCGTCCATCGCGTCCCCTCCCGGCCGCCCGTGGCCGTCACACGACTGGAAGATCCGCTCTCCTCCGCGCCGTCTGTGCTCACTGTTTCACGATCCGCCCGGGATAGAGGAACGGGGATTCCCGCCTCGCGGGAGCCGCCGGAAGCCGCCGAAGGCCGCAGGACGCCGCCGGACACTGCCGGAGGCCGCTGGACGTCGCCGGACGCCGGAACGGCCCGCCGCGTCTCCCGAGGGGGAGGACGCGGCGGGCCGTTCCGCCTCACCGTCGAACACCGCGCGGCCGGCCGGCGCCCCGGTGGACGGCGCCGCCCGGCTCTCGCCGTACGTCAGTGCGCGCCGTTGCCGGGGCGGCCCCACGGGCCGGTGATCGAGAAGACGTGGCCCGGGGTCTGGATGCAGGCGAACAGGATCCTGCCGTCCTGACTGAAGGTCGGGCCGGTGAACTCGCTGTCGTTGAGATCGTTGCGGGCCATCGGGTAGGACTTGCCCTGGTCGGTGACGCCCACCAGGTGCTGGACGCCCTCGCCGTCCTCGGCCAGGATGACCCCGCCGTACGGCGAGACCGTGATGTTGTCCGGCCCGTCGAAGGCGCCGTCCTCGTCGGGGTCGGTGTTGACGCCGAAGATGGTCTTCAGCGTGACCGTCTGGGACTTGGGGTCGTAGAACCACACCTGGCCGTCGTGCTCGTTGACGCTGCCGTCGCTGTGCCGGGCGAAGCTGGCCACGAAGTACGCGCCGCCGTCGGCCCACCAGGCACCCTCCAGCTTGCGGCTGCGGGTGACCTGGTCGTCGGCGAACTGCTTGCGCGTCGAGACGCTGCGGGCGTCGCGGTCGGGCACCGGGACCCACCGGACCCGGTAGCGGGTGCCCGGCCGGGTGGCCTGCGACAGGTCCTGGATGTGCTCGGAGCCGTGGTAGCAGCTCATCGCCTCCAGGGTGCCCGCGGTGTCGCCGCCCTCGCTCTGGGCCAGGGCCTTGAGCGCGCCCTTGCCGCCCCGGAAGTGCGCGGGCGGGGTCCAGCGGTAGTACAGGCCGTTGGGACCGGAGGCGTCCTCGGTCTCGTAGATCGTGAAGTTCCGCGGGTCGACGGCGACGGCCTCGTGCGAGTAGCGGCCGAGGAACTTCAGCGGCACCGGGTTCTGGTTGGCGTCGCGGTCGAAGGGGTCGACCTCGAAGACGTAGCCGTGGTCCTTCTGGTACTGCCCGCCGGCCCTCTGCTCGGTCTCCTCGCAGGTCAGCCAGGTGTTCCACGGGGTCTTGCCGCCGGCGCAGTTGTTGTGCGTGCCGGCCAGGCTGACGTACTCCCGGACGCGGTCGCCCCGGACGTCCACGTCGATGTTGGTCGTGCCGCCGCCGGCGCCCGGGTCGTAGGTGAGGCCGGGCAGGGCCGGCACCCGGTACGGCTCGCCGCCGCCGACCTCGTGGTTGTTCACCAGGGTGGTGCCGCGGCCGTGGGGGAAGGCTCCGGTGCCGTCGGGGTCGCTGGGCGTCGGCTCACCCGTCTCCAGCCTCGTCACACCGGCCTGAGCGACGATCTTGTAGGAGAAGCCCGCGGGCAGGGCCAGCAGACCGGCCGGGTCGTCGACGAGCGGGCCGTACCCCAGCGCGGGCCGCGTCGCCGCGAACACCGCGGGGCCGGCGATCGCCTCGATGCTGCCGGCGAACACGATGCCGAGGCCGCCTGCGGCGCTGCTACGAAGGAAGTTGCGGCGGGAAACGGGTGAGGACACGGATATCGCCTCCAGTTTGGAACGCTGACACCGATAGACCCAACTATGTGCAGGAAACACCCTTGTTGTCCCACTGTGTTCGCCGGATGAATCCCCGATGAACACTCCGTCCTGCGAACGGCCCGCCTCCGCGCACCGCCGCCCCGGCCCCCGCCCCGGCGGATGTCAGGCGGTCTCCACGGGCGTTCGGACGCCCAGCGCCTCCGCGACCGCGATCGTGTCCAGGTAGAAGGGGCGGATCTCGGTGATCAGGCCGTTCCCGAAGGTGATGAGCTGCATGACCGCCGTGTCGAGGACCCGGCCGGTGGCGCGCGCCCGCAGACGGCCGAGGTTGAAGACGGCGACCCTGTCGCCGTCGACCACGTAGCGCTGCTCCATGAACTCCAGCGAGTCCCACGCCTCGCTCATCGCGGCCATGAACCCTTCGATGCCCTCCGGTCCGCGCCACGTGCCACCGTACGGAAGCCCCTCGGCCTGGTACATGACCACCTCGGGATCGAGGCAGGCCGCCATCTCCGAGAAGTCCGCCTTACCGGGTCCACCGGCGGCGATGTACCGCGCCTCGGCGGCGTAGAACCGCTCCAGCAGCGCCCGGGTCGTCCGCCCGCCGCCGTTGTCGTTGTCGTTCAGCGTCATACCGGCAATCGTGCCGAGTCGGGGACGGCGGGATATGGCGGTGACCGGACCTCGCACTCACGAACCGGTGATCACTCGTACGGGTGCGCCGCCGCGGGCCGGCGACGGCACGCCCCGGGACCGGCCTATCCGTACGGGGCGGCCGATTCCACGTCCCCTAAAGGGGAGGCTCCGGGTGGTGCCAGGGCAGGATCAGCGGCTCCGCCGGGAGGCCGCCGGTCAGCAGCCTGTCGAGCAGGCCGGGGAGGCCGGACGGGATGACGTGGTCGCCGGTCGTCCGCAGCTCGGTAAGCGGCCACCAGCGGAAGGTGTCCAGCAGGGAGCGTTCGAGGTCCTCCATGCCGGAGATGTCCACCGTCGGCTCGGGGACGCGCAGCAGGAAGTAGTGGTCCCAGGCGTAGAACAGCCGGTCGTCGTTGTCGGCCCAGTGGCCCCGGGAGACGGCGACGACCTGGCCGAAGTCCTCCGGGGGTACCACCTGGCCCGTCTCCTCGCGCAGCTCGCGGGCGGCGGCCTCGGCCAGTTCCTCGCCGGGGTCGACACCGCCGCCCGGGGTGAACCAGGCGAGGCCGGAGTTCTTGACCAGGCCGCGGCCCCGGAACAGCAGGACCCGGTCGTGGCCGTCGAGGAGCAGGACGCGGGCGGAGGGACGCACGACGACGCCGGGCAGCGGGTCGCGGGGAACCGCCCCGGGCGCGGAACCGCCGGCCGCCGTTCCGGGGAGGGGGCCGCCGGGCGCCGCGCCGGGACCGCCGGGTGTCTCTTCGGGCAGGGGATCGCCGGGCACGGCGCCGGGATTCGCTTCGGGCATGGTGGCGAGCATAGGAGGCCGCCCTCCCTTTCCGCGATCTTCAGCGCCTCCGGCCCGGCCGGCGTCGGCCCGTCGCCGTCAGCGGACCAGGCGGAAGAACGCGCGGACCTCTTCGACGAACAGTCCGGGCTGCTCCATCGCGGCGAAGTGGCCGCCTCGGTCCGGCTCGCCCCAGTGCCGGATGTCGGTGAAGCGTCTGGCGGCCCATCGCCGGGAGGGCCGCGGGTTCTCCTTCGGGAAGACCGAGCATCCGGCCGGCACCGTCACGGTGTCGGTCACCTCGTCCGTGAAGACGCGCCGAATCCGCTCGAAGCTCTCCCAGTAAAGCCGCGCCGCGGAGGCCCCGGTTCCCGGCAGCCAGTAGAACATGAGGTTGTCGATGATCTCGTCGCGGGTGAGGACGTTCTCCGGATGGCCGTCGCAGTCGGTCCAAGAACGGAACTTCTCGACGATCCAGGCGCACAGCGGCGCCGGGGAGTCGACGAGGCCGTATCCGATGGTCTGGGGCCGGGTCGACTGCTCCAGCGAGTAGCCGTCCTCCTGCCCGCCCGCCCGCTCCAGGCCGGCGGTGGCGGTGCGCTCGGCGTCGGTGAGGTCGCCGAACGTCGCCGGGTCCGGGGGTGCGAGGGGTGGGGTGAGGTGGATTCCCGCCACGTGGCCCGGGTCCTGCCGCCCGATGCTCGCCGTGATGCCGGTGCCCCAGTCGTGGCCCTGCGCTCCGTACCGTTCGTAGCCCAGACGGGCCATCGACTCGATCCACGCCGCGGCGATCCGCTCGACGTCCCAGCCCCGGCCGGCCGGTTTGTCACTGAAGCCGTAGCCGGGCGGTGACGGGCACACGACGTGGAAGGCGTCGCGGGCGTCGCCACCGTGGGCCGGCGGATCGGTCAGCGGGCCGATCTCTTCGGCCCAGTAGCGGCACAGGTCCCGCAGGTAGCCGAGGGGAACGCCCTGTGACCAGTCGTCGACGGTCTCCTTCTCCGGCCATCTGGTGCGCGTCAGGCGCTCGCGCAGGTCGGGCTCGGGGATGTCGAGGCGGAACGGGGTCGCCGGTGGGCGGGGGTCACGTTCGCGAACGCGCGAGAAGAGGGGGAAGCGCGGTGGCCGCGGCCAGACCGGCCGCCAGGGGAAGGACCGCGATGAGGAGGGCGGCCCTCAGGTCCAGGGCCGCTCCGAGCACGGCGATGCCCGTGGGCGCCGCCAGGATCGCGGTGCCGGAGGCGAGCGCGCCGTACGCCGCCGACCTGGCCGCCGTGAGACCGGGGACGCCGACGAGCCTGGCGAGCGTGACCGGGTAGAGCGGCGCGACGCCGAGCCCGGCCAGCGTGAGTCCCGCGGCGACCGGGGCGGGAGCACCGGGCAGCGCGACGAGGAGCGTTCCGGCTGCGGCGAGCCCGCACCCCGCGGGGATGACCGGGAACCCCCGGCCGACCAGCCTCGCCGCCGCCAGACGGCCCGCCGCCATCCCGACGAGGAACGCGGTGGCCGCCGCGGCGGACCCGCCGTCGGACAGCCCTGTGTCCCGCAACCGCGCCGTGGCCCAGATCGTGAAGCAGAACTCGATGGACACGGCGGCCACGATCGCCGCCCACGCGCCCGCGGTCCGTCGCGTCCGGCCGCGCGTCCCCGCGTCCGCCGCCGGAGCCGGCGCACCGGACGGGTCTTTCCCGGCCGGGGACGTGTCGCCGGACCGGTCTTTTCCCGCCGGGGACGTGTCACCGGGCCGGTCGGCCGTGGAGAAGGGCGCCGGGGCGGAGCCTTCGGCGTCCACCGGGGACGCCGCGCGCGGGCGGGTGTCGGCCGCGAGGAAGAGCAGCGGCGGAACGGCCAGCAGGAGGGCGAGCCGTCCGTCGGCCCCGGCGGTCTCCAGAGCGCCGATGGCGGGCGGGCCGAGCATCGCGCTGACGCTCCCGACGGCGTTGGCGCGGGCCAGGCCGGCGGCCGCGCCCGGACCGCGGAGCAGGGCCGGGGTCACCAGGACGATTCCGGCCGCGCCCAGCCCCAGCAGCAGCGCCCCGGCCGCCGCGACGGCCGCGGCCGCTCCGGTCGCCAGGAGGACGGCTCCGGCGGCGGTGACGAGGGCCGCGGCGAAGAGGGCCGGCCGGCTGCCGGAGCGCAGGATCATGCTCCCGGCGGCCCCGACGGCGAGCAGGCCGGCTCCGAAGGACGACGCCAGCCACGCCAGGTTCTCCGGCGGGGTGCCCAGATCACCGGCGAGCAGCACCAGGCACGCGCCGAGACTGTTGACGCTGAAACCCAGCGCCGCCTGCGCGACTCCGACCTGCCGGGTCACGCTCCGCTCCCCCGCCGGGACCCGCCGGCCCGTCCGCCGCTCTCCGGTCCCGGAAGCACCGGCCCCGCCCTTCCGGGTCTCCCGCGCCACTCCGGCCGCCGAGGACCCGGCGCCGGGACGCCCCGTGCCGTCCGGACCGGCCGGCTCGTTCCCGCTCACAGCGCCGCCGGCAGAAGCGCCTGGCCGTGCCGGGCCGCCGGCAACCGGATGACGGCGTTCAGGTGCGAAGCTGGATCACCCGCCTGTCCCTCGACGGTGTCGGCCTCGGTCCGCCCACCCTCGGGCAGCCAGGGACGCTCCGTGGTGAACCCCAGACCCTGGCCAGGCCGCCAGGGCATCGGAGTGTGCGCGAGCACCGCCTCGGCGGGCACGCCGTACTCGCGCGCCCAGGTCGTCCGGGCTCGCTCGACCCGGGCGTCGGAGTCGACCAGGGTGCCGTCCATGTCCAGGAGCACCGTCCCGACCGTCCGCAGGTCCAACCGCGGCATGGGCCTACCCCCCTCCTATAAACTCGCCTCACGAGGATAAAGGGGGAGACAGTGTCGACCGCAAGCCCCGCGAGCCGATCTCTTTCGTTCCGCACCCGCGACTCCCGCTGGCGCGGCGCGCTGGCCGTGCTCCAGGAGATGCGGCGCGAGCCCGGTGTCACCCGGGCCGCCGTGGCACAGCGGCTCGGCCTGAGCAGCGGCTCGGCCACCGAGATCACCGCCCGGCTGCGCGAACTCGCGCTGCTCGCCGAGACGCCCGCCGCGGCGTCGGGGCGCGGCCGGCCGACCACCGTGCTCGGCCCGCACCCGGACGGCCCCGTCGTCGTCGCGGTGGACCTGCGGCAGGAGGACTACCGATGCGCCGTCGCGGCGCTCGACGGCAGACCCGAGGTGCTGGAGGCCGAGGCCCACGCCGACCGCGCCGCCGGCCGCGCCGTCGGCACGGTCGCGCGGGCGGTGCGCCACGCCTGTGACCGCTACGGCGACCGCGTCCGGTTCGTCTCGGTGGCGGTCGCCGCGACCGTGCGGCACGGAAGGATCGCACAGTCCGCGGCCCTCGGCTGGGACGCCGTGGACCTTGGCGCTCTCGTCCCGCACCCGGGCGTGCCGCTGCTGGTCGGCAACGACGCGACGCTCGCCGGCGTCGCGGAGTCCCGGTACGGCGCCGCCGCCGGCACCGCCGTGGCCCTGCACGTCACGATCGAGGTGGGTGTCGGCGGCACATTGATCGTCGATGGCCGCCCCGTCGAGGGGATGACGGGCGCCGGCGGCGAGTTCGGTCACCTCCCGTTCGGCGACCGGGGACTGCGCTGCCCGTGCGGAGCCCGGGGCTGCTGGGACCTCGCCGTCGACGGCCGGGCCATCGCCCGCCACCTGGGCGACCCCCCGCCCCGCGACCCGCGCACCTACGCCCGAGCGGCTCTGGACAGGATGGCGGAGGACGCCGCCGTCCGGTCCGCGGTGAACCGTGTCGCGGGTGACTTCGCCTCCGGCCTGGCCGGACTGGTCAACGCCCTCGACCCCGGCGTCGTCACACTCGGCGGCCTCGCGGAGCCGCTCCGGGCGGCGGCCGCGCCGAGGTTCGCCGCCGCCCTGCAGGACGGGCTCATGAGGTTCCGCCGGGCGGATCCACCACCCGTGGTCGCCGCCGCTCTCGGTGAGGACGGCGCGCTGCACGGGGCCGCGGCCGTCGCTCTGGACCGATTCCTCACCGAGGAGGGCCTGGCCGCGTGGGCGTCCGCACGCGCCGGCCGCGGGTGAGGCCGGTCGCCGCGGGACCGGCCGGGGTGGTGCCAGGACCACCCCGGGGTCTCCACTCCGCGCCAGTGCGCGGCGGATGCCGCGCCGGTTGGATCGACGGTATGACAACGACCTCGTTCGACTTCCCGGGCCGCTGGGTGGAGGGGGCCGGGCTCGTCCTCGGGCCTTCCCTGATGCTCGCCGGCGTGCTGCTCCGCGCCGGCTTCGACGGCTTCTTCCCCGAGCAGCTCGCGGCGTTCGCCGAGAATCCCGTCCTGATGACCGCCTCCTACGGCGCCTTCGCCGTGGGGAACGTCCTGCTGTGGCCCGCCGTCATCGCGCTGGTCCGGCGGGTGTGGGCGGTACGGCCGCGGTGGGCGCTGTGGGGCGGCGTGATGGTCATGTCCGGCCTGCTCGCCCGCTCCTTCCACTCCGGGGTCAGCCACCTGGCCTTCCAGCTCGTCGACGTCCAGGGGATCGAGGCGGCCCAGAGGGCGGTGGCCGACTCCTACGGCGCCTTCCACCCGTTCCACCCGCTGTCTCCCGCGATCTTCTTCGGCTGGATCGTGCTGGCCGTCGGGGCATGGCGGGCGGGTGTGCTCGGGGTCGCCAGGTCCGTCGCCCTGGCCTTGACGAGCGCGCTGCCGATCGGCGTGCTGAAGGGGACGGGACCGATGTCGGTGGTCGCCGTCCTCGGCCTGTGCGCGGCGCTGGTACCGCTGGGGATCGGCGTCCTGCGGAACGGACCCGCACCCAGGTGGTGGGCCTACCCGCTGGCGCTGGGGGTGGGCGCCGCCGCCGTTCTCCTCGGCATGGCCGGTTGACGCCACCTCTTAGCGCCGAATGATGGTATTGCCGATTTATGGGGTTACGTGGCTGGTCATCCGGCATGGAGCGGGTAAGGAGGGGTGGTCGGAGGAAGGGGGACCCGATGAGCGAGCAGGACGACCGGAGAGAGCGCCTGGAGAAGATCGCGCACGAGCACGTGGAACATCTGTCGGGCGAGACCGCGCTGGGCCACACCGACCCGGCGGCGCGAGGAGAGCGCGTCACCGAGGAGACTCCGGGCGCGACAGGGGGCGGTGAGGGCCAGGTCCAGGGCATCGGCGACATGGCGGGGACCGGCACCCGCGCTCCCCTGGGCGACGAGAGCACCGGAGGAGAGGCCGCCCGCGAGGCGATCGGCGTCGAACCCGGCGAGTCCGGCGAGGTCGAGGACCGCAGCACCGGGGAGGCGTCCCGGGAAGAGGTGACCGGAGACCAGGGCGGCGGCTGACGGGCCGGACGAGTCAGCGGATCGTCCGCCGGGCGAGAAGCGGCGACCATGGTCACGGCAGCGGCGCCAGGACGGCGTCCGCGGCCGTAACGGCGGGGCCGGAGCGACGGTGTCGATCGCGGCGGTACCGGCCAGACCCCGAGACGGGCATGATCTCCGACGCCCGAACCGCCACGGGCGTGGTTCCCGGCACAGCGCTCCGGCCCGCATGGCGAACCGAAGCCACCGAGACCCGAGGATCGTCAAAGGCCGGTCTCCAGATCGATCCTCTCCTTCAGGTCCTCGCCGTAGCCGGCGGGCCAGATGCCGTCCTGCTGGAGCCGCCCCGCGACGATGCCGGGTGACACTCCGATCTCATGGGCGAACGCGCGGGCGGAATCCGGAGACGTGATCGTACGCAACCGTGAGGAGTGCTCTTCGGGGATCAGCAGGTCACACGCGAACCGATCGGCCTCCCCTTCCCTCGGGTCGTCGGCGGACCCACCATCGTCGATCCACGTGTCGCCCTTCCCGTGCAGCAGGATGTGGCCGATCTCGTGGAAGAAGGTGAACCAAAGGTGATCGTCTGTTCTGCGGCGAAGACTCAGCAGGAGTGTGACCTTGTCACCGGACACCCATCTTGTCGCTCCGCTGACGCGCGCGCCGTCGAACTCCCTGACGAAAACCATCGCGACCCCGTACCGCGCGCAGACGTCCCGCATCATCGACGCGGCGAGTTCGGGGGGCTGAGAGGTCAGCCGCCGCAGACGAGGCAGCGCGCGCCGAAGACCCGGACCGTCGAACGGCCCGCACTCGATGTCACGTGCCGCGAGCTCTCCCAGCCGAAGCCAGACGGCGACCGCACCGGGGCGGGTCACGGACGGCTCCGCCCTGCGGAAGGCGGCGGCCGGTCGCTCGTACAGTTCACGCCATGTCGCCAGATGCGCGACCCCGAAGAAGGCGAGAAGCTGCTGCACCCGGGAGATGTCATCCGTCGGCTCCTCGGGGAGGATCCCCCGGACCACCAGTTCGCGAACCGGTATCTCATCCAGCCACGGAACCGCTTCCAGCAGCTCCTTTTCCAGCCTGAGCCGTTGCAGGGCGGACTGGTAGTCCGCTTCCAGGCGGTTCCAGAGCCTGGCGGGCATACCGGTCACGAGTTCCAGTCGCTGCGCGATCTCGTGACTCAACGGCACCAGTCCCTGGACCAGCCTGTTGAGATGCTTCGCGCTGAGTCCCAGCCTGGTCGCCAGCTCACGCTGGGTCATGCCGAGTTCGTCGAGGTACTCGCGGATCGTCTCCCCCGGCGGCACGGCGTAGTCGGGGGCGCCAGAAGGATGGAACTCGGTCGCCGGCGTCATCTTCCACGCTCCTTTCTCGCTTGGCGGTTCATCCGTGGTAGTCGACGATCTCTATGACCAGCGCGGCTTCTTCTTCCGTCAGCCCCTGGTCGGCCTTCTCCTTGGGCGTCATGAGCCGGAACACGAGACGCCAGCCCCGGTGGAGGTCCATCGCGTGGCAGCCCGAGTAGTTCCCGCGCAGGGGGTGGCAGCGCCCCGGCATGCAGAAGAGGTCGTCAAGGGTGTTCGCGACACGGAGGGCCTGCAGCCGCTGCCCGAGCTTCCGGGCCCCCTCGGCACCATAGGCCGCGCGCATCTCCCGGTCCGACTGGCAGACGAGCTGGAGACGACGGTCCGCATAGAACACCTCCAACTCGCTGGCCTCCTCTGAGTATTAACCAGATTGGTAAACGAGGAACTCCCCTTGCGGACAAGATAGCGTCACCGGACATGCTCGGCGACCCGTTCGCCCAGGGCGGAGAGTTCCCGGCCCGTCCTGAGATTCGTGGAACAGGCACACCTCACCGGCTGGACAGCCGACCGGCCCGCGACCGGCTCAGGAGCGCCCGTATGTGACGTACCGTGCCGCGGGGGAAGGCTGCAGGAAAGGGCGGATCTCGGGCCGCGGTGCCGGCTGCCGCCCTCGGACCGGGGAGGTATGACGGACCTGGAGGTCGCCGTTCTCGTCGGGCTGCAGGCGTCGGGCAAGTCCACCTTCTACCACCGCTGCCTGGCGGCGACGCACGTCCATGTGAGCAAGGACGCCTTCCCCAACGCCCGCCACCGGCAGCGCCGCCAGCTCCGGCTGATCGTCGAGGCGCTGGAGGAGGGGCGGCATGTGGCGGTGGACAACACCAATCCCTCCGCCGAGGAGTGGAGTCCGCTCATCGTGACGGCCAGGGAGTACGGCGCCAACCCGGTGGCCTACTGGTTCCCTCCCGACCTCGCCGCGTCCCTGGACCGCAACGCCGTACGGCTCGGCCGCGCGCGGGTACCCGAGGTCGGCGTCCACGCCACCTTCAAACGGCTCCGCCGCCCCCGCCTGTCGGACGGGTTCGACGTGGTCCACATCGTGACCTTCGACGGCCACGGCGGCTTCACCGTGCGAACCCTGGAAGATCCGCCGGACCCTCCCCCGCGCCTGCGATGACCCGAGGTGGTGCTCACGAGGTCGGATCGGCGCTCCCGCGGCTCCGCCACCGTGAAGTGCCATCGTGCTCTTCCTGTCACGCGGGACAGGATGGCCGGTCGCGGGAGGTGCTTTCGGAGCCGAACCGCGTTCTGTGGATGACTTCCGTCACCGCCCGCGAAGGCGCCGGCGCCCTTACGCCGGCGTGTGGGGGGCCACGGCTCACGACGGTCGGCGTGGCCCCGTCGAGATCAGGCGGGGCAGGTCCCGCGCTTGGCGGTGAGGTCGAGGGTCTTCTTGATGGAGCTCAGACCGAGCCGCTTGGACTCCGGGCAGAACTTGCCGAGCGCCACGGAGTACTCGGCGTGGAAGACCGGCTTGCCCGCCTTGATGAACGGGGTCAGCGCGGAGCACTCGCGATACTCGGCGCACTGCTCGTTCACCGCGAAGTCGAAGTCTCCGACCAGCTGCGGGATCTGGTCGAGGTCGTTCTTCAACCCGATCGCGAGGCCGCGCTCGTGCGCGACCTCGGCGAGCATGCGGTTGAAGGCGAGCTGGTGCTTGGCGGTGACCGGGAAACCGGAGTCCTGCTGGTAGGCGTCCACCAGGTCGGCCTCGACGCCGTCGAAACCCTTGGCCTTGCACTGGTCGAGCCGGGCCGACCAGATGCGCTTGATGACGTCGACCTGCCGGATGTCGACCCACCGCTCCTGCGGCCAGCCGTCGACCGGCTTTCCGAGGACCGACTTCGGGAAGTCCTTGAAGTCGGGACGCCCCTGCTCGGCCGCCCCGATGTCGATGTAACAGACGACCTTGCGCCCCATGCCGTGCAGGGCGGACACCGTCGAGGCAGGTGTGTCGAACATGTCGACGTCGTACACGTCGGCCTTCACCGAGGTGTCGATCTTTCCGGAGAGCTGCCACTGCCAGGTCAGCCCGGCCTTGGGATGCCACCGATCGCCGGGGGCGGCGTGCGCCGGGGTCTGGAGGGCGGCGACGCCGACCGCGGCCAAGGCCAGGGCCAGGATTCGAGGGGTCTTGATGATCATGAAACGGGACTATAGCCGGGCGACGATGGCGAATCCCCCGGAATCGAGAGGTTCGCCGTCACCCCGCCGGCCGTCCACCCGTCGACCGTCACGAATCAGGGATCACTGAGCGGCGGCGCGGTCCCCGAGCGGGCGACGGCGCCGCGCGGCGTCGGTCAGCGCGACCGGGCGCCAGGCGCCGTCCGGCTGGTAGACGTCGGTCCCCGGCGGGACGATCTCGTCGATCCGGTCGAGGGTCGCGTCGTCGAGCGTGAGCGTGGCGCCCTTCAGCGACGCCTCCAGCTGCTCCATCGTCCGCGGCCCGAGGATCACCGAGGTGACCCCGGGATGCGCCGCGGCGAATGCCACGGCCAGCTCCGGCAGCGAGCAGCCGATGTCGTCGGCGACCTCGATGAGTCGTTCCACGACGGCCAGCTTGGCGGCGTTCACCGGAAGCGAGGGGTCGAAGCGCGCCGGCATCAGCGCCGCACGGCCGGTGGTGAGGTCGATGGGCCGACCCGCGCGGTACCTTCCGGTCAGGAACCCCGAGGCCAGCGGACTCCACGTCAGCACGCCCATCCCCAGCCGCCGGCAGACCGGCAGCACGGAGGTCTCCACACCCCGGGCCAGCAGCGAGTACGGCGGCTGCTCGGTCCTGAAGCGCAGCAGGCCCCGGCGCTCGGCCACGTGGTACGCCTCGACGATCTCGTCGGCCGGGAACGTGGAGCAGCCGAAGGCGCGGATCTTCCCCTGATGGACGAGGTCGCTCAGCGTGGAGAGCGTCTCCTCGACGTCGGTCGTGTGGTCGGGGCGGTGAACCTGGTAGAGATCGATCCAGTCGGTCCCCAGACGCCTGAGGCTGTCCTCGACCGCCCTGATGATCCACCGCCGGGAGTTGCCGCCCCGGTTGGGCCCCTCACCCATCGGGAAGTGCACCTTGGTGGCGAGCACGACGTCGTCACGACGGCCGCGCAGCGCCTTCCCGACGATCTCCTCCGACTCTCCCGCCGAGTACATGTCCGCGGTGTCGACGAAGTTGATCCCCCGGTCGAGGGCCGCGTGGACGATACGGACGCACTCGTCGTGATCGGGATTGCCGACGGCGCCGAACATCATGGCGCCGAGACAGTGGACGCTCACCTCGATGCCGGTGCCGCCGAGGACTCGGTAACGCACGCTCTGGGCTCCCTGGAGATCGCGGAGGAGGGTGATGGTGAAGTGGACCCTAGGCCCTGGAGCGTGCTCCATGGCAAGCTCCTCGTGAACGCACGCCAGAGACCCCGGGTCGCCGCGCACCTTTCGGGTGAACACATGCATGCCCGAGACATCGGTTCACCGCGCATCCCCGGAGCAACGCTGCCCGCCTCCACAGGACCCGGGACAGACCACCTGGCGTGGCGGCACACCGGTGGGCGCGGAGGCTTCTCGTTTCCGCATGGAGAGGTGATCGGTAACGGGTGGGCCGCATACGCATATACCGGTCGTTCCTGGCGGCACGCTGGAAGGCGTGCCGACTGCCCCCATCTCCCCCGGCTCGCAGCAGCTCCCGATCCACCCCCGGATTCCATGAACGCGCGTCGGGTCACGGCCACCATCGCCGCGTTCCTCTCGATCCTGCCGGCCGGTGCGGGACTGGTCGGCTCCGTCGCCGATCTGTCCTCGGTCGCGTCCGAGACACCGGACGCACCGGGCAGCGTCGTCAGTCCGACCTGTGCGTTGATCGGCCTGGCCGGTCTGGCGACCAGCACTGTCGTCCTGCTGCGGATACGCAAGCGGGTGGTGCAGGCCGAACACCTGGACGCACTGTCCGCCCAGGTCGATCTCGCCCTCCGGAGAGCGGAGGCCGGGGATGTGGCCGGGGCGCACGACCGGCTCGCCGCCCTGCTACCCATACGGGGGCGAGTCCTGGGCGCCGAACACCCCGGTGCCCTCCTCACCCGGCACAACCTCGCCTGCTGGACGGGAGAGGCGGGAGATCCGGTCGCCGCACGCGACCGACTGGCCGCCCTGCTACCCGTACACGAGCGAATTCTAGGTGCCGGACACCCGGACACGTTGGACATCCAACACCATCTCGCCCGATGGGCGGAGGCCGCCGGGCAAGGCCCCGAAGACGGTGGGTGATCCCTGCACGCCGTCGAGTCGCGGGACGGGCCGGCCGGCTCTCCCCAGTGGCGGCGCAGGCGAGTGCGGGCTCAACGGTGAGCGAGGGCCACGGGCCGACGACGGTGCCGTCGCGCTCGCATGATCCGGCGCGATTCGTTACGGGCCTCCCGCACCGCGCCGATGCGGGACACCCGCAGGCGGTGACCTGGTGACCCGGTGATCTACCGGGTCACCAGGTCACCGGGTCACTCGATGAGTGATCACACGGGCTGCCAGAGGGCTGGGACGTTCGTCGGCTCCCAGCCGGGCAACGCGGTGTGCGCCTGGAGGCACCGGTAGGTGCGTCCGTTGTAGGTGACCAGGTCGCCGGCCTTGTAGGGCGTGCCGGAGGTCCAGGCACCCCCGGGCGTCGTCGAAGGAGTCGGGGTGGGGGTCGGCGTGGAGGTGGGCGTGGGGGTAGGCGTAGGGGTCGGCGTCGGGCTCGGGCCGCCGGGGCCCACCTGGAGGTCGACGCAGTTGTAGAAGGCGTTCTCGGTGTCGGCGATGTTCCAGATGGCCAGCAGCTTGATCCGGCCGGTCCGTCCACCCAGGTTCACCGTGTGCGTGACGACGGACCCGGGCTGCCTACCGTGGTCGTCGATGACCGCGATCCGCTCGTTGCCGATGTAGTACTCCCACGTGCTGGTGGCGTGGCGGGCCTCGATCAGCCACTTGAAGGTGACCGTGTTGCCGACCGCCGTGGCAGGCCATGCCTTCCTGTCGTCGTCGAGCGGAGCCCACCGGGGGTCACCGGCGCTGCAGTTGCGCTGGCCCTTGGGCCCCTCGACGCTCTGCGGCTCCCAGATGATCTGGCCGCAGTTGG
Source organism: Streptosporangium sandarakinum (assembly GCF_050942225.1). Taxonomy (NCBI): domain Bacteria; kingdom Bacillati; phylum Actinomycetota; class Actinomycetes; order Streptosporangiales; family Streptosporangiaceae; genus Streptosporangium; species Streptosporangium sandarakinum. The sequence goes on along the minus strand of NZ_CP192034.1, from coordinate 1,510,066 downwards.
AGACCTTGCCGGCGGCGCACAATGCCTGTCGGCTCGGCGGGTCCGAGATGTAGCCGTGGGCCGAAGCGGGCGAGGCGATCACCACCACCGAGGTGGCGGCGACGATGAAGGCCGCCAGGGGTGCTAACAGTTTCCGCATGTCATGCTTCCTCTGTTGGGGGGCAGTAAAGGAAATATAAAAGAAAGTTTCCTAACAGTAAACCCCATGGTGGAATCCCGGCACGGATGGATGTCAGAGAGGGAAAAGGCCCGCATGCCCGCCGTGACGGACGACCGACCGGCACGATCCTCCACCCTGTCCCCGTGAGGTCGTACGGGCCTGCACCCACCTCACGGAGATGCGGCGGCTGCCTCGGGGAGATGCAGCGGGCCACCCGGCCGCGACCGTCTTCGCCTCGCAACGCTTCTTGATGATCTCCAGGCTGGCGAGGTCGTCCGGCAGCGCGTCGGACATGTCAGCGCCGAAGCGGGCCGGTCTTGTGAACGGACAGGTTGTTCTGACTCTGGAGCAAACTTCTCATGGCCGCTTACACGGTCTCCAGGCATGGAACAGTGCTCGGGGTGACCGGCAAGGGGTTCGGGCCGGTCACCGCGAACCTCGCGGCCACCGCCCGGAGGGGTCTCTTTGATCGCCAGAAGAGCCGCCGTCGCCGTAGAAGCGGTCGCCGCACTGGCCGCCGATGTGGATACGGCCCGCTCACGGGAGCAACAGGTCCCGGTAGAGGGCCCACGGGGGGAACGCGGCACCGCCGACGAGCTCCAAGCCTTCGCGGGCTCACCCGGCCCATGGACTCGTACGCTCGCATGTAGAACGGGATCAGGGATCGATTGAGGCGGCCCTGACTCCCCGTTCAGCGGCGCGGCTCTCACCGACCCACTTGAGCTGGTCCATAACCGGTCCATAGATGGCGAGCACCAATGAGAACGGGCGGGACTCCATGAGACTAGAGTCCCGCCCGTTTCGGTGCTCTACCTGCAGCTCAGCCCATATCCGGGCTGGCCTGGCCTGTGTGCCCCCTGCAAGATTCGAACTTGCGCTCCCGGCTCCGGAGGCCGGTGCTCTATCCCCTGAGCTAAGGGGGCCAACGAGTGAAAGATTACCAGGTTCTGGAGGTGGACTGATACTCGAAGCGCGGAGGGGAGATCACAGGAGGCGAACGGCTTCGTCCGGCGGGGCGGATGGCGTCACCGAGGGCTCGGGCGGACGGCTCCTCGGTAGCGGGCGCGGTAGTAGGGGGAGACGGCGAAATTCGTCATCCTGACGACGTCGCCGGTCTTGGGGGCGTGGACCATGACGCCGTCCTTGACGTAGATGCCCACATGGGTGGGGTCTCCCGTGCCGCCGCCGAAGAAGACCAGGTCACCGGCCCGGAGCCGGGAGAACGGCACCCGGCGGCCCTGCCTGAACTGACTGCCGGTGTAGTGGGTGAGCGCGACGCCCGCCCTGGACCAGGCGTGCAGGGCGAGCCCCGAGCAGTCGAAGCCGCCACCGGTCGGCCCCGCGCCGGACCCGCCTCCCCAGACGTACGGCCTGCCGAGCTGGCGGAGGGCCGCGGCCACGGCCGTCCGGCCGGGTGAGGTGCGGCGCGGCCGCGGAGAGGGAGCGGGTAAAGCGGGGCGTGACCGCGGAGAGGGGGCGGACGAAGGGGCGGACGAGGGGCCGGGCTTCCCCGCCTCGCCGGATGGTTCGCCCGTCTCATGGGACGGCCCGGCCTCGGCCGCGCTCGGGGACACGGCCCCGAGCGCGCCCGGATCAGTGGCCCCGGACCCGGCGGGGCCCGCGCCGGGAACCTTCTCCGGTGGCTCACCCCCGGAGCCCGGAACCCCCCACGGCGGCATGGAGGGTGGAGGCGCCCACGGCGACACGGAGCCGAGAGCCGGGGGCGCCGGCGGCGCGAAGTCGTGGGCCGGGGGCGCCGGCGACGCGGAGTCGAAAGCCGGGGGCACCGGCGGAGTGGGGGCCGGAACCGCCCGGCGGGCCTCGCAGGCGGCGACGAGCGCGCCCCGTACCTCGCTCTCGATCCATCTCCGGATGCCGTCCGGCATCCCGGCTCCGAGGAGGGAGCGGATGCTCAGCAGGAGCCGCACGGCGTCGGGGCAGTGCCGGGCCGGAGACTCCTGCGGCGCTCCCGCCAGGGTCGCCGTTAGAGCGGTGGCGGCGAGGAATGCGGTGATCATGTGTCCTCCCAGGTTCGGCGGATGACCGGGCCCAGGATCGGCCGGAACATGTGATCACCAAGGAGCCGAACGGGATTCTGTGGACAACGCGGCACCGCCCACAGCGGGTGACGCGCCGCTGCCCGCCGGTTTCATCGCCCGCGGGCACGGTGGCGTCCCCAACGGCGGGCGGCGCGCCTTCCGGCCCTCGGCTCCCGCGGCTTTTCCGGGCGCCGCCGGTACGCGTCCGGCGAAAACCACGCGTGGCCCCGCTCCCACGGGTTAGCCTCACGGCCGTGGGCGAGGTTCTGGGCAAGGTACTGGTGGTGGATGACGACGAGGTCATCCGGCAGCTCATCGCGGTCAACCTGACCCTTGAGGGGTTTCAGGTGGAGACCGCCTTCGACGGGCAGGACTGCCTGGACAAGGTGCGGGACGTGATGCCCGATGTGATCACGCTGGATGTCATGATGCCCCGGCTCGACGGCTGGATGACCGCCACGAAGCTGCGGAGGAACGAGGGGACCAGTCACATCAAGGTCGTTCTGATCACCGCGCGGGCGCAGGAGGACGACAAGCGGCGCGGGTTCGGCATCGGGGTCGACGCCTACCTCACCAAGCCGTTCGACCCGGCCGAGCTGATCCAGGTCGTCCGCGACCTGGCCGTCTCCACCCGGAGCCGCTGACTCCCCGGCCGGTGTCGCGATGTCACCCGGCCACCGCTCCGTCTCCACCCGGAGCCGCTGACTCCCCGGCCGCCGTCCGAACGGCGGCGGAGGCACGTGACCGGACCGGCGACGCCGTGTCCCGGCGCCCGCGGGGTCCCTACAGAAGGCCCTCCCTGCGGGCCACGGCGGCGGCCTGGGTGCGGGAGGAGACGCCGAGCTTGCCCAGGATGTTGGAGACGTGCACGCTCACCGTCTTCTGCGCGATGAACAGCCGTTCGCCGATCTCACGGTTGGCCAGGCCCTCGGCGACCAGCGTGAGCACCTCCCGCTCCCGCCCGGTGAGCGCGCCCGGGCGCGACCCGGCGGGCGTCCGCCCCCGCGTGCCGTCCCGTGTCTCCCGCCCCTCGGCGGCCCCTGACCCGGACCCCGCCACGACTCCCGCCGACCCCGCCACGCCCCCGAAAGCACCTCCGAAAGCGTCCCCGGTCCCGGCAGCGGCTCCGGACGGCGCCTCGAAGTCGACCGCGGGGAATCGCGCCCGGCGGCCCAGGTCGGCCAGGGCGTCGCCCAGCGGCCGGGCGCCGAGCGACGCGGCGGCCCGGACGGCCTGCCTCCACTCCTCAAGAGCCGCGGCGTGGTCTCCCGAGACGAGCAGCGCCTCGGCCAGCCGCCAGCGTGAGCGCGCGGTCTCGTAGACGAACCCGTAGTCGAACGCCTCGACCGCGGCCCGCCAGGCCCCGACGTCGGCGCGGCCGTGCGCGCGGTGCCATTCGGCCTCGGCCCTCGCCAGCCAGGCGTGCCCCTCGGCCCCCATCCCGGGCCGGTCCGGCCTGCGGGCGCGGGCCAGCAGCTCGTCGGCGCCGTCGGTACGGCCCAGCTCGGCCAGCGCCCACAGCCCGACCGCCCCGATGCGGATGTTGCCCATGTAGGCCGGGTCGAGGGCGTCGAGGACGGCGGTCACATGGTCCAGGGCGAGGGCGGGGTCGCCGTTCCACAGGGCGTGCTCGGCGGCCAGCGCCCGCGACATGTAGGCGACCAGGGAGTCGGACCAGAAGGGACGCACCCAGGTCAGCCGCTCGTCCACCTCGGGCAGCCCCATGGCGACCTCGACGAACAGCGCGAAGGACGACAGGATCGCCTCGTGGTCCGTGCCGACGCGCACGCCGAACCCCGAGCCCTCCTTGCGGGCCCGCACCCAGTCCCCCGTCGTGTAGTGGATCAGCAGCTGGAGGAACCGCAGGTCGGTGCCGAAGGTGCTCCAGGACAGGCCGCTGTCCTCGGCCAGCCGGACGCCTCGCTCGGCGATCAGGGTGGCCTCGGCCATCGAGCCGTGCTCGAACTCGACCCTGGCGTGCTGGAAGATCGCCCGCAGGTCGACGGCCAGGTCACCGGACGTCTGGGCGGCGGCGGCGCCGAAGAGTTCCCTGGCCCGTCCGGGGTCGCCGCCGTACTCGGCGCAGGTGGCGAGCGTGACCATCGCGCTCTTCTGGGCGTCGCGGGCCCCGGTGTCCCCCGCGATCCCCAGGGCCCGCTCGGCGAGCGGCCTGATCTCCGCATCGCGGGCGGTGGGGAGGAGCGTGCGGGCGAGGGTGGCCAGCGCCCGCGCCAGTACCGCCGTGTCCGGGGCGGCCGTCGCCACGGCCTCCTCGGCGGCGGTGACGGCCGCCGTCACGTCGTCGGCGTCGTAGAGGTAGTAGGCGAGCCGCTCGTGGGTCTCGGCCGTCGGGGGCAGCTCTCGCAACTGGACGATCGCCCGGTGGTTGTCGCCCATGTCGGCCGCGGCGGCGGCGGTGCGCATGGCGAGCCGTACGCGGTCCGTCCCGGCGCGGCGCTCGGCGTCGGGGACGCGGTCCCAGAGCCCGAGCGCCTGCTCGAAGTGGCGGTGCGCCTCGGCGGGCGCGCCGAGGCGCTCGGCCCGCCGGCCCGCCTCGACGGAGGCCGACAGCGCCTCGGCGAGGTCGTGTCCGGCGAGGTAGTGGTAGGCCAGCTCGGCCGCGGCGCCCTCGCGGGCGGTGAGCAGCCGGGCGAACTCCGAGTGCATCCGGGTCCGCTCGCCGGGCAGCAGGTCGGTGTAGACGACCTCCTGGAGCAGGGCGTGGCGGAAGGCGTAGCCGTACTCCCCGTCGGGGCGGAGCAGCCCCTGGGAGACGATCTCCCGCATGGCGTCCTCGAAGGCGAGGTCGTCCAGGTCAGACGCCTCCTGGAGCAGGGCGTGGTCGACGCGCCGCCCCGCGACGGCGGCGGTGCGCAGCACCCGCTGGGCGGCGTCGGAGAGCGGTTCGACCCGGGAGAGCAGCAGGTCGGCCAGGCCGTCGCTCATCGAGCAGCCGTCGGTCACCGCCTCCAGGAGCTCCTCGGCGTAGAACGGATTCCCCTCGGCCCGGTCGACGACCTTGCTGATGACCTGCGGATCCGTCCCGCCGAGTTCGGAGAGGTGGTCGGCCATCTCGTCGGGACCGAGCGGGCTCAGCTCGACGGCGGTCACCGAGGGGAGTCGCTTGAGCTCGGCGAGGACGCGGCGCAGCGGGTGGCGGCGGTGCAGGTCGTCGGTGCGGTAGGTGCCGACCAGGCAGACGCGCTCGGTCTGCAGCATCCGGCTGAGGAAGACGAGCAGGTCGCGGGTGGACCGGTCGGCCCAGTGGAGGTCCTCCAGGATCAGCAGCACGGGCCTCGTCGCCAGGAAGCCCAGCATCGAGCCGAAGAGCTGCTGCTGGGTGAGGGCCGAGGCGGTCTCGGCGCCGAGGTCGACGCCGCCGGGCAGCAGCCTGCCGAGTATCGGGCGTGCCTCGATCTCCGCGCGCAGCTCCGCGGGCGCGCCGCGCAGGGCGTCGGCCAGCGGGAGGTACGGCAGCGCGTCGCCCAGCTCGGCGCACTGCCCGACCAGTACGGCGAAGCCGGCCGCCTCGGCCCGTTCGGCCAGCTCGGTGACCAGTCGGGTCTTGCCGATCCCGGCGTCGCCACCGATGAGGGCCACCCCGGCCAGTCCCGCGGCGGCGGAGTCGAGGACCGCGGCCAGGCGGGTGAGCTCCGCCGATCGCCCGATAAGCGCGTTCAGCGCCTTTTGCCAGCCCACGACGGCGAGTATGTCATGGCTCGCCGATGGCGCCGTCCGGCCGGTCGCCCGCCGTACCCGCCGGTACGCCCGCCGGCACGGGCGCGCCCGCGTCGCCGTCCGGCCGGTCGTAGGACAGGTCTCGCAGGTCCTCCAGCAGGCGGGCCAGCGGCCCCGGCGCGGCCAGCGCGCCCAGGTGTCCCCGGCGGGGCAGCAGGATCAGCCGCCCGTTCCGGCAGGCGCGCAGGAAGTCGCGCTCGTTCGTCCGGAGTGGGTCACGGGTGCCGTTGACCAGCCACACCCGGCCCGGGTAGGCGGCCAGCGCCGCGAGGTGGTCGTACCCGGTGACGGCTTCGACGACCTGCGGCAGCACCTCGCACGACAGTCCCCCGGCGACCATCGCCGCACCGGCCGGGCCGGGCAGGAGGCCGCGGAGGAGGCGGGCGCTGACCTGGTCGGCGCGCGCCGGGTTCCGCGCGGCCAGGGAGGCGGCGAACCGGTAGGGGACGGTCGTCAGCCGGCTGTTCGAGGTGCATCCGAGGGCGGCCAGCCCCGCGACCCGCTCGGGGAAGCGGCCCGCGGCGGCGATGCCGACGTAGCCGCCCAGGGAGAGCCCGGCCACGAACGCCCGGCCGCCGAGCGCGTCGATCGCGTCGGCCACCGCAGACGCGGCCCCCTCCATCGTGAACGGCTCGCCCCGGCGCGAGCCGTGTCCGGGCAGGTCGGGAGCGGCGACGGGGCCGCCGATCCGGGCGGCCACGGGGTCCCACATGGTCGCACTGACCCGGATTCCATGGACGAGGACGACCGGCAGCATCACTGACCTCCACGCTTCGAGGGCGTACCGAGCGGACTACAACGCAACGGTGCGTTGCACTCGGTGTGCCGCCATTAAAACACAACGCACCGTTGCGTGGTTATAGTCGGTACGACACGGCACCGGCACCACACCGCCGCGGGACCGCACGGGACCGTCCAGGACCGCGCGGGACCTGGCGGCATGGGGTGGCATCGGGCGGCACCGTGGCGTCGGGCGGCGCGGGACGGTCAACCCGCACGGCACCGCGCGGCACCGCACGGGACCGCGGAGAGCGAAGAACAGGGAGCAGGGAGCAGGGATGGCACCGCGCAAGGAGCAGCAGATCTTCCGGGCCACGCTGGACCTGCTGGCCGAGAAGGGCTACGACGGACTGACCGTCGAGGGGGTGGCGGAGCGGTCGGGGGTCAACAAGACCACGATTTACCGGTGGTGGCCGTCGAAGGCGGCGCTGCTGGCCGCCGCGCTGGTGGAGGCGGACCTGCTGACGCTGGAGCAGCCCGACACCGGCAGCCTCAGGAAGGATCTGGAGGCGCTGGTCACCGGCATGGCCGGGCTGCTCACCCGCCCCCCGTCGGCGGACGTGGCGCTGGCCGCGCTCGGCGCCGCCGTACGTCATCCCGAGATGGCCGCCGCGGCCCGGCGCTTCTTCGCCGAGCGGCTCGCCGGGGAGGCGGAGATCTTCGAGCGGGCGCGGCGGCGCGGCGAGCTGCCGGCCTCGGCCGACCCGCTGCTGATCATGGACCTGCTCGGCGGCGCGGTGTGGCTGCGCGTGGCCTTCCGCGGCATGCCGCTGGACGACGGTTTCGCCGCGAGGGCGGTGTCCGCGGTCCTCGACGGGGCGGTCCGCGAGGACGGGACCTGCCCTTGACCCGGGACGACGGCTGACGACGTCGACGCGGACGGTGCGGGTCAGCCCGCGAGCGCGGCCGTGACGCGGTCCAGGATCGGGTACGGCACCAGCCCGTAGGCGTGGAAGTCGACCGCGTCCGCCCCGGCCGCCCGGGCCGCCCGGACCTTGGCGGCGAGCCGGTCGGCCGAGTCGGTGTCGGGCGGGCCGGGCCGCAGCACGACCCGCAGCTCCCGCTCCTCGCCCGCCGAGCGGCGGTAGGCGCCCACGTCGTCGGCCACTCGGACGGCGTCGCGGGCGTAGCCGAACGCGCCGAGCGAGGGCACCAGGTCGCCCAGCGCCACCAGGTCCACGCCGAGCTGCCAGGCGTCGTGCGCGGCGAGCCCCGGGGCGGGCAGGCCGTCGTCGTGGCCCTTCACCGCGCCGGTCCCGTCGAGGAAGACGAGCCTGGATCCCTCAGCGGCGACGGCGGCGGAGACCTCCGAGACCAGCGAGGTCACCGCCTCCGAACGGGCCCTGGCGTAGGCGACCGCCTCGGGGCCGGCGTAGGCGGTCAGCGCCGCCCGGGTCACCTCGCCCTGCGCCGGCGGGTCGCCGCCGAGCACGCCGCCCACGATCCGCGCGCACTCCTCACGCGCCGCCTCGGCGTTGACGCCCAGGTCGGTCGCGCGCCGCATGCAGAAGTCGCAGAAGCACAGGCCGAACAGGAACGCGTCCATCGGCCCCAGGGGGACGTGGCCGCGCCCGGGGCCGTGCCCCCGGCCGGAGCCGCCGAAGCCGCAGGGGCCGCCGAAGGCGCCGAAGTGCAGCGCCTCGGCGACCACGCTGTCCACCCCCTGCCTGGCCACCGCCCGGCCCAGCGCCACCGCGTAGGAGCGGACGTCCGGGTGGGAGGGGCACAGGTCGGCGGGCGCGCCCCGGTCGCCGAAGCAGCTCCGCACGGTCACGTCGGGGGCGGCGAGGCCCAGCGTGGCGTTCCGCAGGAAGACCGCCCAGCCGTGCAGCCTCAGGCCGCGCCGGGAGGTGTCCGCGCGCAGGGCGGCCAGCGGCTCCTCGGTGGCCCCGGCCTGGACGGGCGGGGTCAGGCGCAGCCCGGCGAACAGGTCCGCGGGCGGCGTGAAGTGGACCCCGTCCGCGCGCAGCGTCACCCGGGCCGGGCCGTGGGGCGTGATGTCGCGGGACCGCTCGCCGGCCGCCGCCACGGTCACGCCCGCGACGCCGTACCCGGCGATCCGGTCGAGGACCGCCGCGCGGCCCTCCCCGCGCACGTCCTCGACGTGGACGCGTAGCGAGCTGTCCAAACCGCCGCCCTTCACCCGGAACCGGAGTCGGAGTCGAAGCCGGTCAGACTTCAACGCCCCTTGTAGGCGACGAAGTCGATCTCGACGAGGATGTCCATGAGGTCGGACCCGACGGTGGTGCGGACCGGGTAGGGCCGGGTGAAGTAGGACTTGTAGACCTCGTTGTAGGCGGCGAAGTCGCGCTTGAGGTGCTGGAGGTGGACGGTCGCCTTCACCACGTCGTCGAAGCCCAGGCCGTGGGCGGCCAGGATCGCGCCGAGGTTGCGCATGACCTGGTGGGTCTGCTCGGCCACGTCGGTCCCGACGACCTCGCCGGTCTCGGGGTGCAGCGGTCCCATGCCGGAGGTGTAGACGAAGTCCCCGACGACGAGACCCTGGGAGTACGCCCCGACCGGCGCCGCACCCTCGGCGGTGCGCAGCTCCTGCTTGACGCTCATCAACTACCTCCAGCGTGGGAACCCGGCCCGCGGGGCCGGGAGGAGGCACGGCACGGCGCCGCGCCTCCGATCGGGTCGCATGTCCGCGCCCGCCGGCTCGGCGGGCGACGAACGATCGAAAACAACTTAAACAGAGGGAAATATACGGAATTCAGAAGAAAGTGGTAACAAGATCGACGACACGGTAGTCGTCGTCCACCACCGGGATGACCCGCCACTTGTCGAAGGCGGTGCACGGGTGGGAGATGCCGAACGGCACCAGCTCGCCCGGCGTGACCCGCGATCCGGGTGCCAGCCGTACGACCGCGTGCTGGTCCTGCATCCTGATCACCTCCGAGCCCGTGAGGACTCCACGCGGCACCGGGAACCCCTCGTCGAAGGGGGCGTCGCGCTTGCCGAGCCCGACGACGGCCAGCCCCGGCTCGGGGGTGCTCAGCACGTGCGCCCAGACCTCCAGCGCCGCCTGCAGCTCACCTTCGATGCGGTTGTACGGCGTGTGCTCGCGGTAGTGGCCGTCGTCGTGGGTGACGTAGGCGCCGCTGCGCAGCACGATCCTGGCCTGGCAGGCGGCGAGCTCCCGGCCGACCACGTCGAACCACTGGCTGCCGCCCACCGACAGGATCGGGTCGCGCACCCGCAGGTGCGCGAGCGCCTCCAGCATCCGGCCGAGGTAGGCCCGCACCTCCTCGGCCGTGCCCAGCACCCCTTCGTACCCGGCGACCCCGGCGAGCTCCACGCCCTCGGCCGCCTGCGCCGCCCCGGCGACCTCCAGCAGCTCATCCAGCGTACGGCTGCCGCACCGCGCGCCCGCGACGCCCAGCTCGGCCAGCACCCGGAACGGCCTGGCGCCCGCGTGCGCCGACAGCGTCTCCACCCCCGCCACCGAGTCCACGAAACACAGGAACTCGGCCGCGGGGTCCTCCTCCAGCCACGCGGCGACGGCGTCGAGCCCGGCGGGGTCGAAGAACTGGTTGGCCAGGACGATCCGGGAGACCCCGAACTCGCGCAGGATGAGGACCTGGCTCGGGGTGGCGGCCGTCATCCCCCACGCGCCCGCGTCCAGCTGGGCGCGGACCAGCTCGGGGGACATGGTCGTCTTGGCGTGCGGGGCGAGCAGCATGCCGTGCCGCGCGGCGAAGTCCGCGAGCGTGGCGATGTTGTGCTCCAGCGCGGAGCGGCGCGCCACCATGACCGGGAAGCTGAAGGCCCCGCCGAACAGCGAGGACCCCACCGCCTTCGCGGGGTCCACGATCCCCTTCACCGTCGCCGTCACCGCACGCTCCCTTCGTCTCCCCGCAGTCCCGGAGGACGGTGCCTCCACGCCGCGAGGGTCCTGGTGATCCCGCGGGCGCCGGCCGCCGCCGGTCCCGCCGACCCTATCCTCGCGGTCCGGGGGGCCACAGGGGAAACGGACGCCGCGTGGGAGGCGGAGCCGGGTCCACCGGGACCGCCGGGGAGGCACGGGGCCGGGTCCGCCGGGACGCGGGGGAACGAACGGAGCCGCTCACGGCCGCAGCGCCCGCCCGGGGGTGGCGCCGGTGAGCCGTCCCGCGGCCAGGACCGGCACGCCGGAGACGAGGACGTCGTCCACGCCGGCGGCCGGGACGCGGGGGACTCGTAGGTGGCCAGGTCGCGGACGGCGGCGGCGTCCACGACGGCGAGGTCGGCGATCTGCCCGGGGCGGACCAGGCCCCGGCGGGGCAGGCCGAAGCGGCGGGCGGGGTGGGAGGCCAGGTGGACGGCGGCCTGCGCGAGACTCCAGTCGCCGGTCTCGCGGACGTGGTGGCCGAGCATGCGGGCGAACGCCCCGTACCCCCGGGGATGGGGGTGCCCGCCGACGTAGATGCCGTCGGAGCCGCCCGTGTGGGCCGGGTGGCGCAGGATCGCGCGGACCGACTCCTCCCCCTCGGGGCCCTCGTCCGGGCGGGCCGTCACGCAGCCGGCCGAAAGACGGGTGTCGAGGAGGATCCGGCGGCAGAACTCCCCCGGGCCGGTCCCGGCCTTCGCGGCGGCCTCCGGGAGCGTCATCCCCTCGGCCCACTCGGCCCCGGGCACGTGGGAGAGGGTGATCCTCGGCCAGAGGGATTCATCCCATTCGACCGGCTCGGAGGCGAGGATCTCCAGCGCCCGCTCGGTGTCGGCGGCCGGAATCCGCGCGGGCAGCGCGACCATCGCCAGGATCGTGCTGCCGCGCAGGTAGGGGTAGCTGTCGAAGGTGACGTCCAGCCCTTCGTCGAGGGCCGCGTCGAGGGGTGGCAGCAGGACGGACGCCGGGCCGTGGTAGTGCGATACATGGACGGAGAGGCCGGCGGCGCCGGACGCGCGGGCGATGGCGGCCACCTCGGCCATGCCGATCGCGGCCCGCTCGCCGTACGCGCGCATGTGGGTGACGTACGGCAGGCCGCCCAGCGGCGCGCACAGCGCGGCGATCTCCGCGGCGTCGGCGTAGCGGCCGGGGGCGTACTCCAGCCCGGTGGACAGCCCCGCCGCGCCCTCCTCCAGGCCGCGCTCGACCCGGGCGAGCATCGCGGCCAGCTCCTCGCGGGTGGCGGCCCGCTCGGCGGGGCCCATCACGTCGTAGCGGATCGTGCCGTGCGGCAGCAGGTAGGCGGTGTTGAGCGCGGTCGTCCTGTCGTGGCCGTCCAGCAGCTCGCGGACGCTCAGCGGCCCGTCGGCCCAGGGGTGGACGCCGTTGACGGCCGCGAAGTAGCGGGTGACGTAGGCGAGGGTCCCGGGGGTGGTGGCCGGGGCGAAGGACAGGCCGTCCTGGCCGAGGACGAACGTGGTCACGCCCTGGCGGAGCGCGGCGAGCTGCACCGCCGGGTCGCCCGCCAGGGCGTCGCCGTGGACGTGGCAGTCGACCAGGCCGGGCATGACGTGCCGTCCCGAGGCGTCGACGACCGTGGCGGCCTGGGCGCCGTCCAGCCTTCCCACCGCGACGATCTCGTCCGCGACGACGCCGACATCCGCGGGGAAGGCGGGGGCTCCCATGCCGTCCAGCACCCGGCCACCCTGAACCAGCACATCAAAGATCATGCCCGGATTGAACCATCCGCCGTGTTCCGGCGCACTCCCCCGCCCGCGCCGGGGCCTTCGCGGGGCCCGCGGATGAGGACCAGGTCGTCGCGGCGTGCTACCCCGCCCGCGCGGGGCGTCGCGGCCCGGAAGCCCACGGCGTCCGCGCGGGGTCCTCTCCCCGGCCGGTCCCCCACCGACGGGCCGGTGACGCCCGGAGCCGGTGGGCGGTGGCATCCTTCAAAGGCCAGGAACCTCCCCCGCAGGAAGGCCGTCGTCCCGTGCGCACAAGGCAGTTCCTCCCTCGTCCCCGCCGTCCCCGCGGCGCCCCGGTCCGGGCCGCGGCCCCGATGGCGGCGGCGCTGGCCGCGGCTGTGCTCGCGGTGGCGGGCTGCGCCGCGGACGGCGGTACGGCCCGCGGCGCCGGCCACGGCTCCGCCGCCGCCCGGACCCCCGCGACGGGCGGGACCGGAGGAACGACCGGCACACCCGCCCCGGCGGCCCCGGACGCGCCCCGCGTGCCGTTCGGCGGGCACGCGGGCCGCTACGCCGCCGGGACGCTGCGCCCGAGCGGCGACCAGGCCGCCCTCGACGCGAAGGTCGTCGAGCACTACCGGCGGTGGAAGGCCGCCTTCGTCAGGCGGGACTGCGGCCACGACCGGTACCAGATCCTCTCCCCCGACGCCGACCACCCGTACGTGGCCGAGGCCCAGGGCTACGGCATGGTCGTCACCGCCACCATGGCCGGGGCGGACCCGGACGCGAAGAGGATCTTCGACGGGCTCCTGCGGTACGTCCTGGCCCACCCCTCGTCGATCACCCCCGGTCTGCTCGCGGCCGAACAGGACGCCTCGTGCAAGAGCGTGAACGGCGGCGACTCCGCCACCGACGGCGACCTCGACGTCGCCTACGGCCTGCTCCTGGCCGACCGGCAGTGGGGAAGCTCGGGCGCCTTCGACTACCGCGGGCTGGCGCTCGACCGGATCCGCGCGATCAGGGAGGGCGAGATCAACCCGGTCACCAGGCTGACCAAACTGGGCGACTGGACCGACCGCGGCGACGAGTACTACTGGGTCAGCCGGTCCTCCGACTGGATGATCGGCCACTTCCGGGCCTTCCGCCGCGCCACCGGCGACCCGTTCTGGGACGCCGTGACCGACGCCCACCAGGATCTGATCGCCGCCCAGCAGGCGCGGTACGCCCCGGGCACCGGGCTGCTGGCCGACTTCGTGGTCGGCACCCGCACCGCCCCGAAGCCCGCGCCCCGGGAGGTCCTGGAGGACCCCCACGACGGCGCGTACTGGTGGAACGCCTGCCGTACCCCCTGGCGGATCGGCGACGACGCGGTGACCTCCGGGGACGCCCGGTCGCTCGCCGCGGTCCGCCGGATGAGCGCCTGGATCAGGAAGGAGACCGGCGGGGACCCCGGCCGGATCGGCGCCGGCCGCACCCTCGCAGGCCGCCGCCTCTCCGGCGACACCGAGCTCGCGTTCTCCGCCCCGTTCGCGGTGGCGGCGATGGCCGACCCCGGCGGCCAGGCGTGGCTGGACGCCCTGTGGGACGAGATGGCCGCCACCGCGTTCACCCGCCGGGACTACTTCTCCGCCAGCGTCACCCTCCAGGCGATGATCACGGTGTCCGGCAATCGCTGGACGCCCTGACCGGGTGGCGGGCCAGCACCTCCCTGGCCCGCTCCCTGGCGAGGTTCCAGCCGTTCCACGGGTCCGGCGAGGCCAGCTCGTTGCGTTCGACCACGGTCCGCAGCACGCAGCTGCGGACCGGCTCGGGCAGCCGGTCCAGCACCGGTACGGCCTCCGCGCCCAGGCCGCCCAGGTAGCGGTGGTCGATCCGGTCCGGGCCCCGGACGGCGATCTGGGTCTCGGCGACCCGCAGGTCCGGGTTCCACGCGGCGAAGGCCAGCAGCGCCACCCCGGTCATCGCGACCATGGTCCTGGGCAGCCACCGGGCGGCGCGACGCCGGACGAGCCGTACGGCGCCGGCCACGAGCACCAGCGCGAAGACGGCGCCCAGCCACCAGATCGCCGCCTCCACCGAGGCCCGCAGCCGGGTGAAGCCGTAGGCGCCGACGTACAGGTCCAGCCGGTGCAGGGCCGAGACCAGGACGACCATGGTCAGCGCGCAGAGCGGGCCGAGCAGCCCGGCCATCAGCCACCGCTCCCGGCCCCGCAGCCTGAGGGTCCCCGAGGCGACCGCCACGATCGCCAGCACGAACACGCTGACCACGGCGAGCTGGAAGAACCCCGAGCGGGCGTACTGGGCGTAGGTCAGGCCGGTCGCCGACACCAGCCACCTGGAGGTGCCGAACAGGACCGTGAGCTGCATCGCCACGAACACGCCGAACAGCAGGTCGAGCGCGACGAGCGGCAGCACCCACAGCCCCCGGCTCACCGCCGGGCGCGTGCCCGGTCCCTCCGGCTCGGCCACCGGCCGCAGACCGACCAGCACGGCGGAGGCGGTCGCCGCCGCGAAGAGGCCGAACAGCAGGATCCGCAGCGGCAGCGCCCCCGCGCCCAGCAGGTCCCGCACGCTGAAGACCCGGGCGACGGCCTCGGCGAAGACCGCATCGGCCGAGGCGAACAGCGCGCCGAACACCGCCACCAGCACGGCGCTCAGCGCGACCCCGGTGAGCACCGGCACGATCCGCCGCCGCAGCGGCAGTCCCCTCGCCGGCCGCACCGGCGCGGCCAGGAACCACGGCACCGGCAGCAGCCCCAGCACCACCGACGCCCCGCCCCGCAGCACGCCCGCCCAGCCGCGCCCGGCCCCCGACAGGGCGAGCGCGGCCAGCAGGAACCCGGCCGGCAGGAGCGGCCCGGCGAGCCAGTCGGCGTCCCGGAACGCCGCCACCGCGACCAGCCCGTAGGCGATCAGGCCGAGCACCGCCGACCAGGGGGTGACGCGGCGCCGTACGGCGGGCAGCGCCGCCGCCCCCATGGCCACGGCGACCAGGACGAACCCTAGGCTCATCGCGCTGCCCGGGAGCGCGACCGCGGCGAGGAGCCCGACGGCGGCGCACGCCGGAGGCGCCCACCGGGGGTGGGGGGCAGCTCGGGCCGGGGCAGCACTGGCGGTGCCACGTACTCCCCGGTCGTGCCCCGCGGGGCCGGGAGGGCTTCGCCGCCTTCCCGTGCGCGGACGGGGTGGGCGCCGGGCCGGCCTCCGGTGGTCCGGGCGACGGCCGGACCGGAACGGTGAACGTCACCGGTCGCCCGTCCGCGGAGGGGGCCGGGACCTCCCACCGGGAGGGCCCCGGGATCTCCGGTTCCGACGGGTCAGGGAGCCCGCTTCCGGACGGGGCCGGGACGGGCAGCGGCCGGATCGGGACGGGCGCCACCGTGGGCGGGGCGGCGACCGCGGCGGCGCGCCGCGGCAGGTCGACCGCGACGCGGCAGCCGGGGCCGTCCTCCACCCGGATGGAGCCGCCGTGCATCTCGACGATCTCCTTGGTGATGGCCAGCCCCAGCCCGGCGCCGCCGTCGTCGGCCGCGCGGCCGGCGTCCAGGCGGGAGAACCGCTCGAAGACCCGGGTCCGCTCGGCCTCCGGGATGCCGGGCCCCTCGTCGGTGACGCGCAGCCGCACCCCGCCGTCCCGCGGGGCCGCCGTCAGCACCACGGCACCGCCGTCGGGGCTGTGCCGTACGGCGTTGTCCAGCAGGTTGGCGAGCACCTGGGCCAGCAGGTCGGGGTCGGCGCGCACGCCCAGCCCCCCGGGCACCTCGCAGCGGGCGGCGACCCCGTCCCTGGCCAGCACGGCCTCGCGCAGCGCCTGCTCGCACAGGGGCCGCAGTTCGACGTTCTCCAGCTCGATCAGCCGGGCTCCCGACTCCAGCCGGGACAGGTCCAGGAGCTGGGTGACCAGCCGGCCGAGCCGCTCGGTCTGGGCCAGCGCCGTCTCCAATGTCGCCTGGTCGGGCGCGGAGACACCGTCCACCACGTTCTCCAGCACGGCGCGCAGCGCGGTGATCGGCGTGCGGAGCTCGTGGCTGACGTCGGCCACCAGCGCGCGCCGCTGCCGGTCCACCTCGCCCAGGTCGGCCGCCATGGCGTTGAACGCGCGGGCCAGCTCGCCCACCTCGTCGCGGGAGGTCGCGGTGACGCGCAGGCCGTACCGGCCCTTGGCGATGGTCTGCGCGGCGGCGGCCATCTCGCGCAGCGGCTTGGTCATCCCCCGTGCGAGGAGCTGCATGATGACCAGGGCGAGCACGGCGGCCACCGCGACGCGGACGTTGCGCGAGTAGCCGGAGTTGATGCCGACCTCGTTGACCACGAACGCCACCACCACGGCCAGCAGGATCACCAGCCCGAGCTTGACCTTGATCCGGCCCAGGAAGTCGAGGGGTCTCAATCGGCGCACATCCCGTGGTCGGTGGGGAGGGGGTGGAGGCGGAGGGGCCCGGCCGGTGGGTGGGGGCGCCCACGGTCACGGGCGGACGAGGGCGTAGCCGACGCCGTGGACGGTCCGCACGACGCCGGGCCCCAGCTTGCGGCGCAGCGCCCGCACGTGGCTGTCGACCGTCCGCGTGGCGGCGGCCTCGGAGAAGCCCCAGATGTCGGAGAGCAGCCGTTCCCGCTCGAAGACCTGGCCGGGCCGCTCCGCCATGCGGCACAGCAGGTCGAACTCGGTCCGGGTGAGCTGCGCCTCGGCGCCCCGGGTGTAGACCCGCCGCTCGGCGACGTCGATCTCGACGTCGCCGATCCGGATCACCGTGTCCGGGCCGGCGAGCTGGGAGGCCCGCTCCACCCGCCGCAGCAGCGCGTGCACCCGGGCCACCAGCTCGCGCATGCTGAACGGCTTGGTCATGTAGTCGTCGGCCCCGACGCCGAGCCCCACGAGCAGGTCCGTCTCCTCGGCCAGCGCGGTGAGCATGAGCACGGGCACCGGCCGGGCCGCCTGCATCCGCCGGCACACCTCCAGGCCGTCGAGGCCGGGCAGCAGCCGGTCGAGCACCACCACGTCGGGCCGCGACCTCGCGTACGCCGCCAGCGCCGCCTCGCCGTCCCCGACGGCCCGCACGTCGAAGCCCTCCGCGGTCAGCCGGTGCCGTACGGCCCGCGCGATCGTCTCGTCGTCCTCCACCAGGAGGACGCGTCGTTACTGAGGGGTTGCCATAGGCGGAGCGTAGACCGGGGCGGTGCAGACGATCCGCGGATAATTGTGAAGGTTTCGCGCACCCGCGCCGGGAGGGCGCGGGTACGCGAAGGCCCGGCGGTCAGATCATGATCAGCCGGCGACCGGTGATCCGGTAGCCGATCCGGGCGAACGCCGCCGCCATGGGCGCGTTGCCCACGTCGGTGCTGTCCCTGACCTCGGGCTCGCCCTCGGCGGTGAAGATGTGCAGCGTCTCGGCGACGAGGTCGTCGATGTAGTGGCGGCCCCGGTACGCGGGGTCCACCCCGATGTAGCCGATCGTGGCGGCGGTGGCGTTGCGGGTGGGCATCGTGATGCCCACCACGTCGCCCGCGGCGTCGTAGGCCAGCCGCCAGCGGTGGCGTCCGCCGGGGAAGTCCGCGATGTCCTCCAGGGTCGCCTCCGCGGTCTTCCGCGGCCCCTGCTCGGCGAGACGGTGGCGGTCCCAGGCGTCGAGGCTGCCCTCGGTGATCCGGGTCAGCACGTCGAGGACGGCCTCGTCGTCGTCGGCCGGGGCGAAGGTGAGCCGGGTGGAGCGGGGCGGCAGGCCGTACTCGGGGGTCCAGCGCAGGTTGAGCCGCTCCACGGAGTGGCGCAGCCCGGCCCGCTCGGCCGCCTCGACCCGGTCGGAGACGTCGGCGACGGCGTCGGGGCGGTCGTGCCAGTCGGCGGGCAGGAACAGGTGGAAGTCGGGGCGGTCCCCGACGGGCGAGGAGTAGTCCGGCGTGACGAGCGCGGCGTAGGCGGCCCGCAGCAGGGCCGCGCCCACCTCGACGCGGTCGGGGCCGGTGCCCGGGTCGAACCAGTCGAGGCTGAACGGGTGCTCCGCGCCGGGCGGGCCCCAGAAGGCGGCGCGGGCCACCACCTCCTCGCCGCGCAGCGCGACCCAGAGCCAGTCGGTCCGGTCGTAGCCCAGCTTCTCGAAGGGGGCGTGGCGGACGCCGACACCGGAGGCGGGCAGCGGGCCGTAGGCGTGGAAAAGGTGGAGGTCGTCCGCGGTGAGCGGGCGGAAAATCAGGTCAGACACGTTTTCTCCGAAAAAGCGGTGCGCTTCCCCGGGTCTCAGGCTTCCTGTCGCCTGAGGCGGGAGCGCGTGACGAGGGTGGACATCGGCTCCTCACCTCCTGTCTTCTGTCGCGTCGCCAGCCGAACCTCGGTCGGCGAGGCCGCAAGAGTATCGGGGGGAGCGCCGGGTCATCAACCGGTCATCCGGGCGGTGGGCGGACGACCGTTCCGTCGCGGCCGACGGCCGGAGCCTCCGGCCGCCTGTTCCGCCGAGGCCGGCGGCCGGAGGACCGGGTCCGTTCCGCCTATCTCGACGGCTCATCGGGGTCGGCGGCCGGAGCTCCCGGTCGCCCGTTCCGTTCACCGGTATTTCGGTGATGCGAAAGATCCTGGTTCGTTGGTCCATATCGCGCTAAGTGGCTATGTTTCTGTGCTCGATGGGACAGTGAACGGGGTGAACGGGATCGACACTCGACTGTTAGCGGGCCGCTACCGGCTGCTCAACCCGCTCGCCGAGGGCGGGATGGGCACCGTCTGGCTTGCCGCCGACGAGATGCTCGGCCGTGACGTGGCGGTCAAGGAAGTACGGCTGCCGCCCGACCTCGACCCCGCCCGGCGGCAGGAGCTGTGCGACGCGGCGCTGCGCGAGGCCAACCTGGCGGCCAGGATCAAGCACCCGTCCATCGTCACCGTCCACGACGTGATCGTCGAGCAGGACCGGCCGTGGCTCGTCATGGAGCTGCTGTCCGGCGCGTCGCTGGAGCAGACGGTCCGCGACGGGCGTCCGCTGCCGGTGCGCCAGGCCGCCAGGATCGGCGTGAGCGTCGCGGGCGCGCTCATCGCCGCGCACGCGGCCGGGGTGGTGCACCGGGACGTCAAGCCCGGCAACGTCTTCCTCACCAGGACCGGCCGGGCCGTGCTGACCGACTTCGGCATCGCCGTCGTCGAGGACGAGGCCACCGCGGCGCAGACCGGCCGCCTGGTCGGCTCGCCCAACTACATCGCCCCGGAGCGGCTGCGCGGCGAGCGGGGCGGGCCCGCCTCGGACCTGTGGTCCCTGGGCGCCACGCTCTACTTCGCCGTCGAGGGCCTGCCGCCGCACCCCGCGGACACCCCCGTCTCGGCGATCAGCCGGGTGCTGACCGAGCCTCCCCGGCCGCCTGAGCGGGCCGGCGCCCTGGGCCCGCTGCTGCTCGGCATGCTCGCCTCCCGGCCCGAGGACCGGCCGTCCTTCGACGCGGTCGCCCAGGCCCTGCGCGAGTTCGCCGCGGGCCGGCCGGCCGCCGTGCCCCCCGTCCCGTCCCCCGCCCCGCCCTTTTCCCCGGCCTCGGAACGGGATGCCTTCCCGCGGCACGGGAAGGGGCCGGAGCCCGCCCAGGCCCCCGCCCCCGCCGCGCGCGTGACGGACCGTCCCGGAGTCCGGGTCGCGCTGTGGGCGGCCGCCGAGGTGGCGGCGATCGCGGCCGTCATCGGGGCGACCATGGGCGTGACCCACCTCACCGACGCCTCCGCCGCCGCCCCGGCCGAACCGGCCCGGCTGAGCGGGAAGCCGGGCGCCTTCGCCGTACCCGTGGACCTGTGCAAGCAGATCGCCGCGGCCGACCTCAGGAAACTCCTGCCGGCGGTGAACGCCAAGGGGGTGCCGCTCAACACCGGCGGCTGCGCGTGGGCGGTCCCCGGGGTCGGCCTGCGGATCGACCCCCTCGGCAACGGCCAGGCCAAGCCGTGGGGCAAGAGCCCCCGGGAGGCCCACGAACTGCTGGTGAACCAGCGCAACGGCACCCTGCCGACCGGGACGATCCTCTGGAGCTGGTCGGAGATCAAGGCCGCCCCCCGGTCCACCCGCACCACCGGCCCGCTGCCGGTGAAGCCGGTCGGGGACGAGGCGTTCGGCTACGACTACTACGAGAACCGGAAGACCGGCCGCCTGGAGCAGAGCCACGTGGTCTTCCGCGTCGACAACCTGGTGCTGGACGTCGGATACACGGTGGTGGACGGCAGCAAGGACGCCCCGGCGATCCAGGCCGGCGCCCACACCGCCGCCACCTGGATCGCGAACGCGCTGAACAAGCAGAAGGCGAGCGGATGAACGACCCAGACGTCACCCGGCCCCAGGGCAGGCGCGGCCGCAGGCACGCCGCCCCCGAGGCGGAACCCGCCGCCGGGGCGGCGCTGCCCGCCGTGCTGGAGCAGTCCCCGGGTGAGCAGATCTCGCTGGAGCACGCGGTCGCGCGGGGCGGGCCGATGGCGCCGCGCCAGGCCGCGGCGGTCGGCCTGGCCGTACTGGACCAGATCGTCGCCGTGCACGGCCGGGGGACGCTCCACGGTGACGTGCGGCCGGGCTCGGTGCTGCTCGGCCCGAACGACCGGGTCACCCTCCTCGGGCCGACCTTCCGGTCGCCGACCTTCACCGCCCCCGAGGGGGTGACGGGC
The DNA here is from genome assembly GCF_050942225.1 of Streptosporangium sandarakinum. Taxonomy (NCBI): domain Bacteria; kingdom Bacillati; phylum Actinomycetota; class Actinomycetes; order Streptosporangiales; family Streptosporangiaceae; genus Streptosporangium; species Streptosporangium sandarakinum. The sequence goes on along the minus strand of NZ_CP192034.1, from coordinate 1,489,182 downwards.
CCGGCCGCCGACCTGTGGTCGCTCGGCGCGACCGTCTACACCGCCGTCGAGGGCCGCCCGCCGGCCCCCGGCGGGTCGCTGGACAACGCCGGCCCGCTCGGGCCGATCCTGTCCCACCTGCTGTCCGGGGACCCGGGGCGGCGGCCCGACCCGGGGACGCTGCGCAACGTCCTGCTGGAGATCTCCCTGACCGGCGCGGCTCCGGCGATGCCGTTCCAGCCGCCCGTCCCGGCCCAGGCTCTCCCGCCGGCCCCCGGTACGGCGCAGCGGGACGCCCAGGGGTCCCCGGCGGGCCCGCCGCCCGCGCCTCCCGCCGGCTCCGGACCGGCGGGACCGGCCCGGGAGCAGGCGGGCCAGGGGAACGCGGTCGCGGACCCGCCGGACGACGACCCCGCCGCCAACCCCGAGGCGACCGCGCCGCGCCCGGCCATCACCGGTATGGGACCGGCGCCGGTGACGGCCGCCCCCGGCGTGCCCGTCCCGCACGAGGCGGTCCAGGGTCCGGGGACGCCGGAGGCGGCGTCCGGGTCAGGGCGGGCGCCCCGCGCCCGGCGCCAGGAGGGTCCGACCGGCCCGACCGAGTACGCCCGGGGCAGGTCCGGGGTGCTGGTTCCCAAGCCGATCGTGGCGCTGACCGGCGTCCTGGTCGTCGGCATGGCGGCCGTCATCGGTTACCTGCTCGCCTCGGCGCCCGGCGACCCCGCCGCGGACGAGCCGGTCGCGTCCGCCTCCGCCGGGCCCGGGGGCCGGTTCGCCGCCCCGCCCCGCGCCTGCGACATGCTCGACGAGAAGCAGGCCGGGGAGCTGGTGCCGGGCTTCCGCAGCTCGGAGGTCGAGCCCGGCGTCTGCGACTGGCTCAACCAGCAGGACTGGCGCAAGCCGAGCACGCAGAAGTACGACCTGCAGGTGCGGCTGGTCGCCATGAAGCAGAGCGACTCCGGCGTGCAGCGGGCCAAGGAGTACCTCGCGGGCAAGAAGAAGGACTTCGTCAGGGACGCCGAGTTCGCCACCCCCAAGCCCGCCCCGCCCGGCGACCTGAAGGGCATCGGCGAGGAGGCGTTCACCACCGGCAAGTACAGCAAGATCAACCTTTACGGCGGGTCGTACAAGGTGAGCGTGGTCTTCCGGGTCAGCAACCTGATCGGCGAGGTCGAGTACGAGCAGGGCGGCGTCGAGAAGGACGCCGAGGGCAGGCTCGCCGCGGGGGCGCAGAAGGCCGCCCGCTGGGTCGTCGAGGCCCTCAAGACCAATGGCTGATCCGGGCCTTCCCGTCCTCGCGGGCCGCTACCGGGCGATCGACCGCCTCGGCGCGGGTGGAATGGGCGTGGTCTGGCGCGCCCGGGACGAGCTGCTGCACCGCGAGGTGGCGATCAAGGAGGTCAAGCTCGGCCCCGGACTGCCGGAGGCGCAGCGCGCCGAGATGCGCGAGCGCACCCTGCGCGAGGCCAGGGCCGCCGCCCGGCTGGGCCACCCGTCCATCGTGACCGTGCACGACGTCATCTCCCAGGACGGCCGGCCGTGGATCGTGATGGACCTCATCCGGGGCCGGTCCCTGCAGCAGGTGGTCCGCGCCTCCGGGCCGATCGACCCGCGGCGGGCCGCCGCCATCGGGGCGGCCGTGCTGGACGGGCTGGCCCTCGCGCACAGCCGGGGCATCATGCACCGCGACGTGAAGCCGGCCAACATCATGCTGGCCGACGACGGCGGGGTGCTGCTGACCGACTTCGGCATCGCCACGCTGGAGGGCGACGTCCAGCTCACCTCCCCCGACGCGCTCGTCGGCTCCCCCGGGTACATCGCCCCGGAACGGCTGCGCGGCACCGGCGACGGCCCCGCGGCCGACCTGTGGTCGCTGGGCGCGGCCCTCTACACCGCCGTCGAGGGGCGCGGGCCGTTCCACCGGGGCTCCTCCGCCGCCACCCTCGGCGCGGTGCTCACCGAGGAGACCCCGGTCCCCGCGCGGGCGGGCGAGCTGGCCCCGGTGCTGCTCGCCGTACTGGACAAGGATCCCCGGCGGCGGCCCGGGAGGCCGCCCTGCGCGCGGCCCTGCAGCGGGTGGCCCGGGGCTGCCCGCCGGGCCGCTCTTCCCCGAGGAGCGGACGGGGCCGGCCCGGACGGCGAGGCGGGGCCGCACCGGTCTCCTCGTGGGGGCGGGACTGGCGGTGGTGGCCGCCGCGGTGGCCGGAACCGTGGTGCTGACCTCCTCGGACGACCCCGCGAGGTCCGCCCCCACAGGGCCCGACCCGCGCGCCGGGCGGTTCGCCACCGCCCCCGCCCCCTGCTCCCTGCTGACCCCCGCCCAGGTCCGGGCGGCGGGCCCGACCGGCAAGCCGTTCCCGATGGACGCCATGGACGGTCACGGCCCCTCGTGCACCTGGGACGGCGGGCCGGGCGCTCCGCAGATCCGCGTCACCGTCAACCACCACAGGCCCTTGCCGGGGAAGACCGCGCCGGAGACGGCGCGGGCGTTCTTCGCCGCCGACCGCACCGAGACCGCCGCCGACGCCGGAACGGGCCTCGTCGGCTCGGTCGGCCCGCTGCGCGACACGGGCCGGATCGGCGCCGAGGCGTTCGCCTTCGACCTGACCTCCCTCGACCGCGTCTACTCGACGGTCCACTTCCGGATCAGCAACGTGCTGGTCGAGGTGGACGTGTCGCGGAAGGGAAAGCGGCCCGACGCCGCGCTGCGCGGGAACGCGCTCACCGTCGCGCGGCAGATCGCCGAGGAGCTGAACAGCCGTGACTGAGCGGACCCGCGCCCCGGAAGGGCCACTCCGCATGGGACCGGGCCGGGACCGCGCCGGGTCGGAGCGGGCGGCATGAGCACACCCAGCAACCTGCTGGCCGGGCGCTACCGCCTGCTGGAGCGCCGCGACCGCACCGGAACCGCCTGGCGCGCCCGCGACGAGGTGCTCCACCGCGACGTCACCGTCTCGGAGGTACGGCTCCCGCCGCCGGGCCCGCACCGGGACTGGCTCCTCGGCCAGGTACGGGCCGCCGCCGACCTGCGCCACCCCGGCGTGGTCACCCTGCACGACGTGATCTCCGCCCCGGACCGGATGTGGCTGGTGCTGGAGTCGATCGACGGCCGCTCGCTGCTGCAGACCGTACGCGCCGAGGGGCCGCTCGCCCCCGAGCGGGCGGCCGATGTGGGCCTGCGGGTGCTGGACGCGCTGACCGCCGCCCACGGCAGGGGCGTCCGCCTGGCCGCCACCCCCGACACCGTGCTGCTCGGCGCGGACGGCCGGGTCGTGCTGACCGGCGTGGCCGGCCCCGTGTCCGCCGACGACCTGCGGGACCTGGGCGCCACCCTGTTCACCGCCCTGGAGGGCCGGACCCCGGCCACGGGCTCCCTCCCGCCGCTGGTGGGCGGCATACCCCTGGCGGACCCCGATCCCACCACCGGGACGGTGACGCACGGCCCGCTCGCGCCGCTGGTGGAGGGGCTGCTGGCGGCCGACCCGGCGCACCGCCCCGACGCCACCTCGGTCCGCCTCACCCTGGAGCGGATCGCCCCCGCCCCTCCCGCGTCCCGGCGCAGGCACCTCATCACGGCCGCGGTGGCGGCCGTCGCGCTCCTGGCCGGCGCCGCGTTCTGGCTCTGGCCCCGCGCCTCCGGCCCGGCCGCCCCGCCGATCACGCTGCCCGCCTCCTTCGCCACCGCCCCCGACCCCTGCTCGCTGATCTCCAAGGAGCAGGCGGCCGAGCTGACCCTGACCGCCGAGCCGCGGCCCGTGGGGAAGACCGAGTGCGACTGGGGCACCGAGGACCGCAGCCTGCCGGAGAGCCTCCAGTACAGGCTCACCGTCGAGGTCCTGCGGTACCCGACGGACGAGAAGGCCCACGCGGACCACGCGCGCTTCATGGCCTCCGAGGCGAAACAGGACAGGACCTCGGCCGGCGTCCCGCTGCGGCGGGTCAGGCCCGCGACCCCGCAGTCCGGCATCGCGTCGGAGGCGTACACCTTCTCCACCACCAACGGGATCACCTACAACAGCGGCGTGGTCTTCCGCGCGGCCAACCTCGTGGTCGCGGTCCAGTATCAGCGCGGCGGGGGCGCCGAGGACCCCGGCGACCGCACCCGCTCGGGGTCGTTGCGGGCGACCCGGTGGGTCCTGGAAGCCCTGTCCCGGACGCGCTGAACCGTATCGACGCCGGCCACGGCCTCCGCGCCCCCGCCCCCGGGCGCGCGGAGGCCGTACCCGGGGTTCGCGGGGACTGGACCGGCGGAGGCTCCGGGGCGGACCGGCGTGGTGATCACGGGCGGGCCGGCGTGGTGATCACGGGCGGGCCGGCGTGGTGATCGCGGGCGGACAAGATATATCTCGCCCGGAACCCGGGGGACGGGCCCGCTCGTTGGACGGGCGACGCAGAATGGACCAAAGGCGGGGCGCCGGCTCCGCGTTCGGAGGATGTTGAGGATGTCGCCCGTCCAGAAGTACGCCATCGGGGCCGCCGCGGTGATCGTGCTCGCCCTGATCCTGCCCCTGCCGAGCGTGGTCACCTGGTTGATCATCCTGGGCGTCGTCGCCGCCCCGGTGGTCGGCTACCTCATGCTCGACCCGTCCCAGCGCGCGCGGCTCCGCCGCGCCCGCAGGCGCGGCATCGGCCGCTGACGGCCCCCGGGCGGCCGTCTGGGCCCCGGGGGACCGGGTGCTCAGGCGGCTGTGGGGGCCGCGGCGAGTTCGGTCTCCACGCGGCGGGTGACCCGGCGCTCGAACACGAACGACAGGAACGGGACCGTGCCCGCGAGCATCACGCCCAGGACGTACGGCCACGACCAGCGGGCCTTCATCCCGAGGTTCATCGCGGCGACGAGGTAGAGCATGTAGAGGAAGCCGTGGATCGGCGAGACGACCTTCGACGGCCCCGCGACGTCGAACCCGTACCGCAGCACGATGCATGTGCACAGGACGAGCAGCATGATCCCGACGATGTAGGCCAGGACGCGAAAGGGCTTGAGGGCGGATTCCACGGTCATCTACCTCGGTCTGTGAGTTGTCGGCACTGCAACGATATGCGGCTCAGGCGGTGGCCGGTTCGGCGCCGGGGTCCCGGTCCCCGGAACGGCTGCGGACCATGTCGCGCAGGAAGTGCCACCACATGAAGACGGCGAACAACCCGAAGATCCACCACTGGGCGGCGTAGGCGAGGTTGCGCCAGGTGAGCCCGCCCGGTTCGGTCGGCGGGGGCACGTTCACCGGCTTGGCCGCGACGGCCGGGGCGGGCGACTGGGCGGCGGCGACCACGAACCCGTCGCGCAGACCGGTGCCCGGCCACAGGTTGATCAGCTCGGGCGACGACACGGTCAGCACCTGCCCCGCAGGAAGCGCCCGCGCCCTGCGCGGCACGCTGTCGGTGGGCTCCGAGGGCTGCAGCCTCCCGGTCACGGTCACCGTCCCCTCCGGCACCGCGGCGACGGCCGGGTCGTCGGCCCGGGGCACCCACCCGCGCACGACGGGGATCACGGTGCCGTCCCCGAGGTCGAGTGGAGCGAGCAGCCACAGGCCGCCGTCGCGCTCGGCCACCAGGAGCTGCCTGGACCGCTCGAACGTCCCCTGCGCCGTCACCCGGCGGCTGACCGCGTCGCTCGTCAGGTGGCTTCCCTGCCGGGCGAGGGTCTGCACGGCCACCGGGGCGGGGTCACGCGCCGCGCGGGGCTTCCCGGAGTCCTCGAAGACGCCGAGCTGCCACCGGCCGAGCAGCGCGCACGTGATGAGGGCCCCGACCGCGAGCAGGTGGAGCACCAGCGCGCGGGGCGAGAACAGGATGCGGAGCATGACACCACGCTATCCGCCCGGATCGGCGGTCCCGTCCCCAGCGTCGCGTCTCACCGATGTCCCAGGCCACCCGGTTCTCCCGGGTCACTCCGGGAACCCCGGGCACCGGCCACGCCGGGCACCGCCGGGAGCACCGAAGAGACATCGGAGAGGCACCGGAGAAGCGTTGGGGAAGCATTGGGGAAGCGCCCGTGCTCTTCGCGAAAATGGCATGAGCGGTGGTGGAAGAACCCGCGATATCGCTAAAGTCATCCCATGTCTGATCCGCAGATTGACCCGGCCGGCAACACCCAGCAGTTCCGCGCGTTCGCCCAGGGGGCGGAGCCGGAGGCGGCCCCCCAGAAGAAGTCGCCGGCCGTGCCGATCGCGATAGCGGTCGCGGTGCTGGTCATCATCGCCGTGGTCGTCTACCTCATGCTCTGAGACGCCCTGTTCGCGGGCCGGGCGGCCCGCGACTCGGACGAGACACGCTAACGAAGCAGCGGCGCCGGTGGGGTTCCCCGGCGCTTTTCCCTATCCGCGGACGATCACTTCCTCCTGTCCGCGGACGATCGCTTCCTCCTGTCCGCGGGCGATCACTTCTCCCTGTCCGCGAGCGGTCGCGCCGACACGCGCCGCCCGCCGTACCCGTGCCCGGGACGGAGGCGGTCCGGCCGTGGAAGCGGCGGCGCCGCGCGGAACCACCCCTGCCCGTGGGTTCCCGTCGCGGCGGGGACCCACGGGACAGGACTCGAACGATCCGCGGGCAGGACCCGGATGACCCGCTAGCGGCGCTCGCGCAGCACCAGGGCGCTGCCGCCGCCTCGCCGTACGGGTTCGGCGACCGCCTGGAGCCTGCCGTCACGCAGGAACTCCACGGCCGTGGCCGCGCCGATCTCGGGGGTCGGCGCGAAAACGTGCCCCCTGGCCGTCAGCTCGGCGCCGTGACGCTCGATGAACGCGGGCTCGGTCTGGGTCTGGGCGGTGTTGCGCTGGCTGGCGCGCGGCGCGGCCAGCGCCTCCGGCATCGTCATGCCGAGTTCCCAGCGGTTGACGAGGATCTGCAGGACGGTGGTGATGATCGTCGCGCCGCCCGGTGAGCCCACGGCGAGCAGCGGCCTGCCGTTCTTCAGGACGATGGTCGGCGCCATCGACGAGCGCGGGCGCTTGCCGGGGCCGGGGAGGTTGGGGTCGCCGGCCGCGGGGCCGAAGGTGAAGTCGGTCAGCTCGTTGTTGAGCAGGAAGCCCCGGCCCGGGACGACGATGCCGTTGCCCCCGGTGGACTCGATGGTGATGTTGTAGGCGACCACGCCGCCCCACCTGTCGGTGATGACCATGTGGGTCGTCTCCGGCCCCTGCGGAGCCTCCTCGGCGGCCTCGCCGGCCGGGGCGGCGGGACGGCACGGCTCGTAGGAGCCGTCGGGGCTGCCGGCGGGGGCCGGGTTGCCCATCGCCCGGTCGCCGACCAGGCAGGCGCGTTCCTTGGCGAAACCGTCCGACAGCAGCTGCTCCAGCGGCACGCCCGGGACGTCGCCGACGTACTTGTTGCGGTCGGCGAAGGCGAGCCGGGACGCCTCCAGGTACTCGTGCAGGCCCACACTCGGCAGGGCCTCCAGGATGTTGAGCGCCTCGCCCACCGTCGAGCCGCCCGAGGACGGCGGCGCCATGCCGTACACGTCCATGCCGCGGTAGGTGACCTTCGTGGGCGGCCGTTCGAGCGCCCGGTAGGCCGCCAGGTCGGACGGCTCCATCAGGCCGGGCCGCACGTTCCGGGTGGACCCCGGGGTGACCGGGGGTTTCTTCACGGTGGCCACGATCTCCGCGCCGAGCCGCCCGCGGTACAGCCAGTCGCCGCCCTCCCTGCCGAGGGTGCGGTAGGTGGCGGCCAGCTCGGGGTTGCGGAAGGTGGAGCCGACCCGCGGCGGGGCGCCGCCCGGGAGGTACAGCCGGGCGGTGGAGGTGAAGTCCGCGAAGCGGGCGGCGTTGGCGGCGACCTGGTCGTGGAAGGTCTGGTCGACGGCGAAGCCCCGGGAGGCGACCTCGATCGCGGGCTGGAGCGCCTGCCGGAGCGAGAGGGTGCCGAAGCGGCGCAGGGCCAGCTCCCACTGGGCCACGCTGCCCGGCACCCCGGCCGACAGCCCGCTGGTGACGGCCTCGTCGAACGGGATGCCCTCCAGGGAGGAGGCGGTCATCGCCTTCGGCGCGGTCTCCCGGCCGTCGATCGTGTGGACCTTCCCGTTCCGGGCGTCGTAGTAGACGATGAACCCGCCCCCGGCCAGGCCCGCCGAGAACGGCTCGGTCACCCCCAGCGTGGCGGCCGCCGCGACCGCCGCGTCCACGGCGTTGCCGCCGCGGCGCAGCACGTCCAACGCGGCCTGGCTGGCGTCCAGGTCGACGGTCGCGACCGCTCCGCCGTATCCCTCGGCGACGGGTTTCTTCTCCACCCGGTGGCCGGACACCGCCGGGTGGCCGGGTGACATCGGGTGGCCCGCCGGCGAGGCGAGCGCGGGCTGGGTGAAAAGAACGGATCCCCCGGCCAGCACCACGGCGAGGGGCAGGGCGAGACGGCGATCGAGCATCTTTGTCCTCCCACAGTCAGCTCGACCCAGCCTTTCGCGGTTCGCTCGTTCTGTCAGCCCTTCGCATGAGCTCGGTCGAATTCCCGCCCGCCGCCGGTCGAACCCGGGCGGCCCTCGTCGATTCCCCGTCCGCCGCCGGCCGGACTCTCCCCGCCCGGCCGCCCGGAGCCCGGCTTCCCGCAGCCCGGCCTCCCGGAACTCGGCCTCCCGGGGGCCGGCACCGGCCCCCGGCTACCGCGGACGGCGTAGCCGGCCCTGCCCCGCCGGGCGGACGAACCGGACGGCGGGCGGGCGTAAAGTTCGGGCGTGCGCGCCGGAACCCGATGGATAGACCCGCTGCTCCCCCTGCTCATGGCGGCCCTCCAGGTCCTGACGACCCAGGGCGCGCAGTGGAACCAGCCCGACCGCCTTCCGGTCGACCTCCTCGGCAACGCGCTGCTGATCGCCGGGCCGGCGGCCCTGGCCGTACGGCGCCGCCACCCGGCCGTCACGCTGGCCGTCAACATCGTCGCCACCTGGGTCTTCATCCTCCGCGGCCACGCCTACGGGCCCATCTTCTTCAGCCCGGCCATCGCCCTGTACGTCGCCGTCACCCTGGGCCACCGGCGCGCCGCCTGGATCTCCTCGACGGTGACCTACGTGTTCTTCGTCGTCTACACCACCTGGCTGGCCCCCGTCCCCAGCCCGGGCCTGTGGCACGTCCTGGCCATCGCCGCCGCCATGGGGACGGTCCTCGCGACGGGCGAGTTCGTCCGCGCCCGGCGGGAGCGGCTCGCCGAGCAGCGGCGGGTGGCGCGGGAGGAGGCCCGGCGGCAGGCCAGCGAGGAGCGGCTGACCATGGCCCAGGAGCTGCACGACGTGCTCGCGCACAACATCTCCCTCATCCACGTGCAGGCGTCCACCGCGCTGCACCTCATCGACGACCACCCCGAGCAGGCCCGCACCGCGCTCACCACGATCAAACACGCCTCCAAGGACGTGCTGACCGAGATGCGCTCGGTCCTCGGCGTGCTGCGCGACGGCGCCCCCCGCTCCCCCACCGCCGGGCTGGACCGGCTGGAGGAGCTGGCCGGACGCAGCGGCCTGCCGGTCGTCACCGAGGTCACCGGCGCGGTGAGGGACCTGCCGCCGGGCGTCGACCGGGCCGGCTACCGCATCGTCCAGGAGGCCCTCACCAACGTCACCCGGCACGCCCCCGGCGCCTCCGTCGCCGTCCGCCTGGAGTACGGCCCGCGGGAGCTGGTGGTGCTGGTGACCGACACCGGCGGCGACGCCCCCACGGGCGGGCCGGGCAGCGGCCTGGGCGGCGGCAACGGCATCCCCGGCATGCGGGAGCGGGCCGCGGCCCTCGGCGGCGCGCTGACCGCCGGGCCGTACGGACGGGGCTTCCGCGTCGAGGCGCGGCTGCCGATCCCCGAGGAGAGCACGCCGTCCCCCGGGGAGGGCGCGCGATCCGCCGGGGAGACCGCATGATCCACCAGGAGACCGCATGATAAAGATCGTCATCGCCGACGACCAGGCGCTGGTCCGGGCCGGGTTCCGCGCCCTGCTCGACGCCCAGCCAGGGATGACCGTGGTGGCCGAGGCCGCCGACGGGGAGCAGGCCCTGCGGCTGGCCGCCGAGCACGACCCCGACGTGGTGCTGATGGACGTCCGCATGCCGGGCATGGACGGCCTGACCGCCACCCGCCGGATGCCACCCGGTCCGAAGATCATCATCTTGACGACCTTCGAGCTGGACGAGTACGTCTTCGAGGCCCTGCGGGGCGGCGCCAGCGGCTTCCTGGTCAAGGACACCGAGCCGGCCGAGCTGATCCAGGCGGTCCGCGTCGTGGCCGCCGGTGACGCCCTGCTCTCCCCCGGCGTGACCCGCCGCCTGATCGCCGAGTACGCCAGCCGCGCCAAGCAGCCCCACCCGGCCCGCGAACTCACCCTGCTCACCGACCGTGAGCGCGAGGTGCTCGCCCTCGTCGGCACCGGCATGACCAACGACGAGATCGCGGCCAAGCTGTTCATGAGCCCCGCCACCGCCAAGACCCACGTCAGCCGGGCCATGGTCAAGCTGCACGCCCGCGACCGCGCCCAGCTCGTCGTCATCGCCTACGAGACCGGCCTGGTCAGGCCCGGCTGGACCTGACCAGGCCGAATCTCGTTCGACTACTCTCCGTGTTCATCAGATGGCCCGGCACGGGCGGTCCGGGAGGCGAAAGGCGCGGCGGCGCACCGGCCGCCCCCGCGAAGGGAGGTCATCTTTCGGCCTGCCCGGGGAAAATTTCAATTACACTCCGTGCCCACTCGGTCACATGGCAATCTGTCGGATGTCCTGACGAGGAGGGTGGCATGGGGTGGTGGCCCGATGGTCCGGAGACGGTTTCGACCCAGGCGGCCCCCCGGAGTACGGCGGTGCCGCCTCCCCGTGGCGCCCGGCACGGCACCGGCCCCTGTCCGGGCCTTGATCCGAGCCTCGATCCGGGTCCCGGCCCGGCCCTAGATCCCGAAGAGGAGGCGGCGCTGCGGTCGGCCGCGCACGGGGGCGACACGCGGGCCGCGCACCTGCTGGGCCGGCACTGCGCCCGGCGCGGCGACCGGGCGGCGGCGCGCCACTGGTGGGAGCGGGCGGCCACCGGGGGGAACATGGACAGCGCCTACAACCTGGGCCTCTGGCACGAGACGCATGGCAGTTCCGACGACGCCGCGCGGTGGTACGAGCTGGCGGCGGACGCCGGTGACGCGGAGGCGGCGGCCGGTCTGGCGAGGCTCCTGCTGGAGCAGCGCGGCGACGTGCCCGGCGCGCGGCGCTGGTTCGAGGCGGCGGCGCGCGGCGGGTGCCGGTCGGCGGCCCGGCGCCTAGCACTGATCTGCGAGGACGCCGGGGAGACGAGGGCCGCCGGGGAGTGGCACCGCAGGGCGGCGGTGGCGGGCGACCTGGCCTCGGCCCACGACCTGGGGTTCATCGCCTACACCTGCGGCGAGGACGACGAGACGCTGCGCTGGTGGGAGCTGGCGGCCCGGGGCGGCCACGCCGACGCCGCCTACCACCTGGGGCTGTTCCTGCGGGCCGACCGCGACCCCGAGGGGGCCGAGGCGTTCTACCGGCTCGCGGCCAAGAGCGAGCATCCCGGGGCCGCGTCCCAGCTCGGCGGGATCGCGCTGTCCCGCGGCGACCTGCGCACCGCCCGCGCCTGGTTCGAGCGGGCCGCCCGTGCCGGGCGGATCGACGACCAGCGGATGGCCGGGTTCGTGTGCGTGGAGCTGGGCGATCCCCGGGCGGCCGGCCACTGGCTGGGCCGGGCCGCGGCCGGGGGCGACCCGGAGGCGGCCTTCACCTTCGGCCTGCTGCTGATCGCCGAGCGGGGCGACGTGCGGGGCGGGCGGCGCTGGTTCCGGGAGGCGGCACGGGCCGGGCACCGCGGCGCCGCCGCCGAGCTGGCCTCACCGACGGCGGAGCCCGGACGTCACGGCGAGGCCGGGGCGTCCCGGGCGGGACGTCAGGACGAGGGCGGACGCCACGCGGCGGAGGGTCCCGGGGCGGGCCCGCGGCGGCCGGCGGTCGTGCTCCCGCCGTTCTGGGACCGTCCCGCCTCGCCGGAGCTGGTGGCCCGCGCCGAGCTGACGGCCGCCGCCGTGGCGCGGCGGGGCGGCACCCCGCTGAAGGTGGCCGACCTGACCGAGATCCTGGGCACCTGGGATCTGGTGACCCGGCCGCCGCGCGACCGCGCCGGCGCGCTGGCCTGGCTGGCCGGGCGGAGCGACGTCCCGCGGGACGCGCTCGCGTATCTGGCCTCGGTGCGGGACACGCTGCTGCGCCCGGGCGGCGCTCCGTGGCCGACCCCCGCGGAGGTCGAGCGGGTCCTGGCGGTCGCCCGCGACCTGCGGTCGGCCTGGCCGCCCTGACGCCGCCCCGCGTGGCCGTACGGCCCGCCCCGTACAGCCGTACGGCCCGCCCCGCGCGGCAGGAGCGCGGGAAGCGGGCCGTACGGGATCTGGGTCGGGCGGCGACGACCTCGGAGACCCGCGTGTACGGCAGGCCGAGGGCGAGCGCCACCTGACTGCGGTTCCCTTCGGTTCCGGCGGGACGCCGGAGGAACGGGGTACGAAGGGGCGAGGCGGCGCCGCGCGCCGGTACGGGGACGTACGGCGCGCGGCACGCGGCGCGGCTAGAGCAGGCTCCACGCCTCCGTCAGCACGGAGCGCAGAATCGACTCGATCTCGTCGAACTCCTTGGGACCGCAGATGAGCGGCGGGGCGAGCTGGATGACCGGGTCGCCCCGGTCGTCGGCGCGGCAGTACAGCCCGGCGTCGAAGAGGGCCTTGGACAGGAAGCCGCGGAGCAGGCGCTCGGACTCGTCGGCGTCGAAGGTCTGCTTGGTGGTCCTGTCCTTGACGAGCTCGATGCCCCAGAAGTATCCGGAGCCGCGGACGTCCCCGACGATGGGCAGGTCGAGCAGGCGCTCCAGGGTGGCGCGGAAGACCGGCTCGTTGCGGGTGACGTGGCCCAGGAGGTCCTCGCGCTCGAACAGGTCGAGGTTGGCCAGGGCGACGGCGGAGGAGACGGGGTGGCCGCCGAAGGTGTAGCCGTGGGCGAACATCTCGGTGCCGCTCTTGAACGGCTCGAACAGGCGCTCAGAGGCGATCATGGCGCCGATCGGGGAGTAGCCGCTGGTCATGCCCTTGGCGCAGGTGATGATGTCGGGGACGTAGTCGAACTTCTGCCCGCCGAACATGGTGCCGAGACGGCCGAAGGCGCAGATGACCTCGTCGGAGACCAGCAGGACGTCGTACTCGTCGCAGATCTCGCGCAGGCGCTGGAAGTATCCGGGGGGCGGCGGGAAGCAGCCGCCGGCGTTCTGCACCGGCTCGACGAAGACGGCGGCCACGGTGTCGGGGCCCTCCATCTCGATGGCGCGGGCCACGCGCTCGGCGGCCCAGTAGCCGTACTGCTCGGGGGTCATGCCGGGCACGCCGGTGATCTCGTCGGCGCGGTAGTGGTTGGTGTTCGGCACCCGCACCGAGCCCGGGACCAGCGGCTCGAACATCTGCTTGAAGGCGGGGATGCCGGTGATCGACAGGGCGCCCTGCGGGGTGCCGTGGTAGGCGATCTGGCGGCTGATGACCTTGTGCTTGAGGGGGCGGCCGGTCGCCTTGAAGTACTGCTTGGCGAGCTTCCAGGCGGTCTCGACGGCCTCACCGCCGCCGGTGGTGAAGAAGACCCGGTTGAGGTCGCCGGGGGCCTGCTCGGCCAGGCGCTGGGCGAGCTCGGCCGCCTTGGGGTGGGCGTAGGACCACAGGGGGAAGAACGCCAGCTCCTGGGCCTGCTTGGCGGCGGCCTCGGCCAGTTCGCTGCGGCCGTGCCCGGCCTGGACCACGAACAGCCCGGCGAGACCATCGAGGTAGCGCTTGCCGTGGACGTCGTAGATGTACGAGCCCTCACCACGGACGATCATCGGCACCTCGGAGTCCTGGTAGGCGCCGTGCCGGGTGAAGTGCATCCAGAGGTTGTCCTGGGCGGCCTGCATGATCGAAGCCACGTCGGTGTTTTCGGGGTGCGTCATTACCATCTTCCCTCGCTGTGCTGGGCTACCAACCAGTGTGCCCGGCAAATACGGACATTGACAAGTGAAAACGTGGTGTCGCCGTTTGATCGCGTCGAAATCCGTTGCCATACCAGGCCCAAGCAACGGAATCCGCGAGTCGATAATGGGGCGGAACGGGCGGCGCGCGACCCTCGGGCCGCAGGTCGGAGGTGGGATGTGCTGGAATCGGTCGTTGGAGCGGCCCACCCCACCGGCCGCGCCGCAACGGAAACGATCAGATATTGAGATGCGGGGTAAAGTTCGTGACTCCTGACGAGATCGAGGGCGCCGTCGCCGCCGGCCTGCCCCAGGCGGTCGAAGACCTCAAGCGGCTCGTCGCCATCCCCTCGGTGGCCTTCCCCGGCCACCCGGAGGAGCCGGTGCACGCGGCGGCCGCCGCCACCGAGGAGCTGCTGCGCAGCGCGGGGCTGCCGCACGTACGCCAGATCCCGGTGGACGGCAGCTTCCCCGCCGTCTACGCCGAGGCCCCGGCGCCTCCCGGCGCGCCGACCGTCCTGCTCTACGCCCACTACGACGTCCAGCCCGCCGGGGACCCGCTGCTGTGGCGCACCCCGGCCTTCGAGCCGACGGAGATCGACGGCGCCCTCTATGGCCGCGGCGCCGCCGACGACAAGTCGGGTGTCATCTCCCACGTCGCCGCCCTCCGCGTCTTCCAGGGCCGCTTCCCGGTCGGCGTCAAGGTCATCATCGAGGGCCAGGAGGAGTACGCCGGGGAGCGTCTGGAGGCGTTCGTCGAGCGCAACCCCGAGCTGCTCCGCGCCGACGCGATCATCGTCGCCGACACCGGCAACCCGCACGTCGACGACCCGGCGGTGACCACCTCCCTGCGCGGGATGGGCGCGTTCACCGTCGAGGTGCGCACCCTCAGCGAGTCGCTGCACAGCGGCACGTTCGGCGGCGCCGCCCCGGACGCCCTCGCCGCGCTGATCCGCATGCTCGCCGCCCTGCACGACGACAACGGCGACATCCGCGTCCCCGGCCTGCCGCGCGGCGTCTTCCTGGGGGCGGGCCCCTCGGAGGAGGAGTTCCGCAAGGGCGCGGGCGTGCTCGACGGCGTCTCGCTGGTCGGCTCGGGGTCGCTGGCCGACCGGCTGTGGGCCTCCTACGCCATCACGGTCACCGGCCTGGACGTGCCGACCGTCTCCGGGGCCATCAACGCGGTCCAGCCGGTCGCGCGCGCCCGGGTGACCGTGCGGGTCCCCCCGGCCGCCGACCCGAGGACGGCCGTCGAGTCCGTGGTCGACTTCCTCAACCAGGTCGCCCCCTGGGGCGTCAAGGTGGGCTTCAGCGACTACGTCGCCGGTTCCGGCTTCCTCGCCGACTCCGGCGGCGCGGCCCGCACCGCGCTGAACGAGGCGATGGAGCGCGCCTACGGCCGCCCGCCGCGCGACGTCGGCACGGGCGGCTCGATCCCGCTGGTCTCCACGCTGGCCAAGCAGTTCCCGGCGGCCTCGATCCTGCTGTTCGGCGCCGAGGACGACGACGCCTCGATCCACGCGCCCAACGAGCGCGTGGACCTCGCCGAGCTCCGCCGCAACATCCTGGCCGAGGCGCTCTTCCTGCAGCGGTACGGCGCCGCGACGGCCTGAGGCCCGCCCGGGACCGGAACGGGTCCGCCGGGGACCGGAACCGTCCGGCATCCCGGCGGGTCCGGGGCCGCCCCGCGGAGGACCGGCCGGTAAGAGCCCTGCCCGCCGTCGGGCAGGGCTCTTTTGCGTGATAGTTTTTATACTGACTGGTCAGTTTAAAGAATGGGGGTACGCGGTGTTCCGAGGAGCCGAGGTGCGCGCGGCGGACCTGTCGCTGAAGGGCGACCACGGCTGGGCCTACCGCGACGTCACCCTCCACGCCGAACCGGGCTGCGTCACGGCGATCACCGGCCAGGCCGGCAGCGGGCGGACGAGCCTTCTCCTCACCCTGGCCGGGCGGATGAAACCCACCGGGGGCACGATTTCGGTCGCCGGGCACACCTCGCCGAAGGCGATCCGGCGGATCGCGGCGCTCGGCCTGGTGGACGGGGTGAACGACCTGGAGAAGGCGCTGTCGGTCGGCGAGCACCTGCACGAGCGGTCCCCCGGCCTCCTCCGGCGCGGCCGGCAGGAGGCGCGTGCCGCGCGGGCCCTGGAGCTGGCCGGGCTGGACCTTCCGCCCGACGACCGGACCCTCGTCCGCGACCTGGGCCGGGAGCAGCGGATCCGCCTCGGCATCGCCCTCGCGCTGCTCGACGAACCCGGGCTGCTGGTGGCCGACAACATCGACATCGGCGTCACCGCGGACCAGGAGGAGGCGATCTGGGGGACGCTGTCGGACCTGGCCGGCCTGGGCCTGACCATCGTCGCCTCCTGCGTCGAGGACGCCCCGGCGCCGTCGGTGCACCTGCCCTCCGGGGCCGCGGCCCGGGAGGGCGCCGCTCGCGGAGCGGAAGCCGTACCGGACGGGGACGGCGAGAACGACGGACAAGAGACACGTAAGGGACACGAGGGAGAGGACCGATGAGGGCGCTGGGACCGGGACGGCTGGAACTGCGGCGGTTCACCCGCTCGCGGCTGACCCGCTCGGCGCTGGCCGGCGTGGTGATGCTGCCGCTGCTGTACGCGGGGCTGTACCTGTGGTCGTTCTGGGACCCGCAGGGCCACCTGGAGAACATCCCGGTCGCCCTCGTCATGGAGGACCGGCCCGCCAAGGCCGACGGCAAGACGATCGACGCGGGCCGCGAGCTGGCCGACGAACTGCGCGACCGGAAGGTCTTCGAGTGGCACCGGGTCAGCGCCCGCGAGGCCGCCGACGGCGTCAACGACGGCAGCTTCTACCTGTCGCTGACCATCCCCGCCGATTTCAGCTCCCACCTCGCCTCGCCGTCCGAGAAGAACGGCACGCCCACCCCCGCCGAGCTGGGCGTGCGGGTGGACACCGGCCGCAGCTACATCATGGGCACCATCTCCGACGCGGTGTTCGCCGAGGTCAGGGAGGCGGCGAGCCGTACCGCGCTCAAGGACTACTGGAACAACGTCTTCGTCTCCTTCGGGGAGCTGCACGACGCCACCGCCAAGGCCGCGAACGGCGCGGACAAGCTACGCGACGGCTCGGCGAAGGCGGGCGAGGGCGCGTCCTCCCTGAACGACGGTCTCGGCCAGGCCAAGAACGGCACGCACCAGCTCGCCGTGGGCCTGAACAGCGCCGACACCGCCACCGGCAAGCTGGCCGCCGGGGCCGGCGAGCTGGCCACCGGCCTGGGCCAGGCGGAGAGCGGCTCGCGCAAGCTGGGCCAGGGCCTGACCAAGCTCGCAGGCGGCGCCAAGCAGGTCGCCGACGGCAACGCGAAGGTCTACCGGCAGGTCCACGCCCAGGTGTCGAAGGTCAACGCGGTGGCCGACGAGGTCATCCCGGTGCTGGAGGAGAACGGCTCGCGGCTGCGCACGCTGGCGCAGGCCGTCGAGGAGGGCGCCGACCGGGTCGCCGGCGGCGCGGACTCACTGAACTCACTGCCCGGCGGCCTCACCCAGGGCGCCGAGCAGGCCCGCCGGCAGGCCCAGCAGCTGCAGAGCTGGGTGGAGTCCAACCCCGACGCCGACCCGCGGCTGCGGGCCATCGCCGACCGGCTGACCGAGGCCGTCCAGCAGGTGTCCGGCGGGCTGGAGGGGTCCTCCGGCGGCGGCGACACGAGCGGCGTGGCGGACCGGCTCCGGCAGAACGCCCAGCGGATCTCCGAGATCGCGGCCCGTACGGCGGAGGTCGCGCCGACCGCGGGGCAGCGGGTCGGACAGCTCCGCGACCAGCTCAACGAGCTGGACACGGGCCTCGGCAAGCTGGCCGACGGCTCCCGGCAGGTCTCCAAGGGCCTCGGTGACGCGACGGCCGCGAACGGCAAGCTCACCGCGGGGCTGACCAAGCTCGGCAACGGCGCGGAAAAGCTGTCCGACGGGCTCAACCAGCTCGGCGGCGGGATCGTCAAGCTGAGCGACGGCGCGACCCAGGTGGACCGGGGCGTCGGCCGCCTGCACCGGGGCGCCGGGGAGCTCACCACCGGCCTCGGCGAGCTCACCGACGGCTCCGCCGAGCTGAGCGACAAGCTCGGCGACGGGGCCAAGGAGATCCCCGACTACGGCAAGGGCGAGCGCGCCGACCGCAGCGACATGATGAGCGAGCCGGTCAGGGTGGCCAAGCAGGTCCTCAACGAGGTGCCCAACTACGGCACCGGCTTCGCGCCGTTCTTCGTCCCGCTCGCCCTGTGGGTGGGCGCGATGGTCAGCTACATGGTGCTGCGTCCGCTCAACCCCCGCCTCCTCGCCGGCACGGCCGCCGCGTGGCGGATCGCGGTGGGCGGCTGGCTGCCGGCCCTGGTGCTGGGCGCGGCCCAGGTGGGCGTGCTGCTGGCGGTGCTGCGCTTCGGGCTCGGCATGGAGGCCGCGCACTGGGCCGGGGTGGCCGGGATCCTGCTGCTCACCGCGGCGGCGTTCCTCGCGGTCGTGCAGGCGGTCAACGCGCTGCTCGGCCCGCCGGGCCGGGTCGTGGTGCTGGCCCTGCTGATGCTGCAGCTCACCTCCTCGGCCGGCACGTACCCGATCGAGACCTCACCGGGCTTCTTCCAGACGATCTCGCCGTGGCTGCCGATGAGCTGGGTGGTCAGCGCGCTGCGGCGGCTGATCAGCGGCGGCGACCTCACCGTGGTCTGGCAGGCGTGCGGGGTGCTCGGCCTGACCACCGCGCTGGGCCTCGCCCTGACGATCCACGCGGTGCACAGGAGCCGCACCTGGTCGCTGCGCCGCCTCCACCCGGAGCTGTCGCTGTGACCGCCGGCGCGACGGTTTCGTCCCGGGCCGGCGGCGCGGCGGCCCGGCCGTCCCGCGACGCCGTCCGCGCGACGGTTCCGTCCGGGGGCGCTCCTGTGGCTACGGTTGGCCCATGACGGAGATCAGCCGGTCCGGAGCCGCCCCCGGCGGGGCGCGCCGCCCCCGGCCCCGGCCCCGCCGAGGGCCGCGGCGAAGGCGGGCGGGCGCCGGGCCGAGACCCGCCTGAAGCTGTTCACCGCGGCCGTGGAGGTGATCGCCGAACAGGGCTACACCGCCGCCACGGTGGAGGCGATCGCCGAGCGCGCCGGGGTGGCCAAGGGCACCGTGTTCTACAACTTCGGCAGCAAGGAGGCGCTCTTCGCGGCGATGCTCGACCACGGCATCGAGCACCTGGCCGGCGTGCTGGCCGACGCCGCGTCGGGCGGGCCGGGCCCCGCCGTCCCGGACCGCGACGCCGGCCGTACCGGGCGGGACGGCGCCGGCGGCCCCGCCGCGCCGGGCGGAGGCACGGCGCTGGACGCCCTGGACGCGGTGGTCATGGCGCAGTTGCGGTTCTTCGAGGAGTACGGCGCGTTCGCCCGGGTGCTGCTCGCCGAGATGTGGCGCACCGCCTGGCAGAGCGCGGTGGCCAGGCTGCGCGACCAGGTGCTGGGCGTCTACGCCGGCGTGCTGCGCCGGGCGGTGGCCGAGGGCCTGGTGCGGGAGGGCCTGGACGTCGAGACCGCGGCGACCGCCGTGTTCGGCATGGTGGTGACCGTCTCCATCGAGCGCCGGGCGCTGCACCCGGACCGCCCGCTGGAGGAGCTGCACGCCACGCTCGCCGATCTGCTGCACCGGAGGGTCACCGGCTGATCGGCTCCCGCTCCGGCTCGGGTCCGGAGCGGGGGCCGTCCCCGGCACCCGTTCCGGCGACGGTGTGGTCCGAAACCTGCCGGTGCCCGCCGCCTCGTCCCTGCTTGGCTGGACGCCCGCAGTCCGCACGCCCTCCCCTGGACGGGAACCATGCCAACGACCACGCTCACCCGGCCTCGCCCGCCCCTCATCGACTGGTTCGCGATCATCTCGCTCATGCTGGGGATCTTCGCCATCGTCACCAGCGAGATCCTGCCCATCGGCCTGCTGACCGCCATCGGCGCCGACTTCGGCGTCTCCGACGGCATCACGGGGCTCACCATGGCGCTGCCCGGCATCGTCGCCGCGGTCGCCGCGCCCGCCGTCACGCTGACCACCGCCCGACTGGACCGCCGCGTGATGCTGTGCGTCCTCATGGCGGTGCTCGCCGTCGCCGACGTCCTGGCGGCCGGGGCGACCTCCTACTGGGTCATGCTGGTCTCCAGGGTGCTCGTCGGCCTCACCATCGGCGGCTTCTGGTCGATCGGGGCCGGGCTGGCCGGCCGCCTGGTGGCGCCGCCGTCCGTCGGCACCGCCACCGCCGTCATCTTCTCCGCCGTGCCGCTGGGCTCCGTGCTCGGCGTACCGGCCGGAACCCTCCTCGGCCAGCTCGCCGGCTGGCGGATTTCGTTCCTCGCCCTGGCCGCGCTGGCCGTCCTCGTCCTGGTCGCCCTGCTGGTGCTGCTGCCGCCGCTGCCCGGTGACCGGGCCACCGGCCTCCGCGTCCTGCTCGGCCTGCTGCGCGCCCGGGGCACCGTCGTCGCCCTGCTGGCCACCTTCCTCGTCGTCCTGGCCCACTTCGGCACCTACACCTACGTCACGCCCTTCCTCCAGGACGTCACCGGCCTGCGTCCCGCGGCCGTCAGCGCCGTCCTGCTGGCGTACGGCGCGGCCGGGATCGCCGGCAACTTCCTGGCGGGCAGGGCCGTCGCCACGCGTCCCCGGGGCGCCTTCGTGGCCTGCGGCTGCCTGATCGCGGCCGTCACCCTGCTGCTGCCCTGGGCCGGCGCCACGGCCGCCGGCGCCACGGTGTCGCTCGTGCTCTGGGGCCTCGCCTACGGCGGTGTGCCCGTCTGCTCGCAGGCGTCGTTCATCGGCGCCGCCCCGCACGCGCCCGAAGCCGCCATGGTCCTCTTCACCTCCTCGTTCCAGGCGACCTTCGCCCTCGGCGCGTTCTTCGGCGGCCGCCTCGTCGACGCCTTCCCGATCTCCATCGTGATGATCTGCGGCGGGTTGACCGCCCTCCTCATGGCGGTGTCCCTGTGGTCGCTCGCCGGGTCCCGCTGAACCCGCGGGTCACCGGCCGACGTCCCGGACCGCCGCCGGTTCCGGACGGGCCGCCTTAGATCGCCGCGGCGGCGAACTTCGGCGGGGGCTCGTTCGTCGGACATATACCGACACCCCCCGGGAGGCAGGGTTGTACCAGCAGCCGCCACGACGGCGCAGGAACTTCGCCCCGTTCATCATCGCGGTCATCCTCGCCGGAGCGATGATCGTCGGCCTGCGGCTCTACGTCGGGAGCAGGGGGCCGGGCGACGCGGCCGGGGACACCGGGCACAGCGCCGGGCCCGCCGGGCGATGCGACGGCGAGAAGACCACGCTGACCGTGGCGGCCTCACCGGAGAAGGCCGGGCTGCTGCGGGAGATGGCGGACCGCTACAGCGGCCGGAAGGTCGGCGGGCGCTGCGCCGACGTGGTCGTCGAGAACGTGGCCAGCGGCGGCGCGATGCTGGCGCTGGCCCGCGGCTGGGACGAGCGCCGGGACGGCCCCCGCCCCGACGTCTGGTCCCCGGCGAGCAGCGGCTGGGTCACGCTGCTCCGGCAGCGCGCCACCGCGTCCGATGCCGGCGCTCCGGTCGCCCTGGAGAATCCCTCGATCGCCAAGACGCCGCTGGTCGTCGCGATGCCCAAGCCGATGGCCGAGGCGCTGGGCTGGCCGGGCAAGAAGCTCGGCTGGTCCGACCTGCTCGACCTGTCCACCGGCTCCTGGGCCGGTCACGGCCACCCGGAGTGGGGGGCCTTCCGCCTGGGCAAGACCAACCCGAACTTCTCCACCAGCGGCCTGAACGCCACCATCGGCGCCTACTTCGCCGCCACCGGCCTGTCCGGCGACCTGACGGAGAAGAACGTCGCCGACCGGCGGACCAGGGAGTTCGTGCGGGGGGTGGAGCGCTCGATCGTCCACTACGGCGACACCACGCTGACCTTCCTGTCGAACCTGCAGCGGGCCGACGACGCCGGGGCGGGGCTCGGCTACATCTCCGCGGTGGCCGTGGAGGAGAAGTCGGTCTGGGACTACAACCAGGGCAACCCGACCGGCGACCCCGCGACGCTGGGCCGGCACGCCAGGCCGAAGGTCCCGCTGGTCGCGATCTACCCCAAGGAGGGCACGCTCTACTCCGACAACCCCTACGCCGTGCTGACCGCGCCGTGGGTGGACGACGCCAGGCGCGCGGTGGCGGCCGACTTCCTGGCGTACCTGCGGGCACCGGAACAGCAGGAGCGGTTCGCCGCCGCCGCCTTCCGGTCGCACGACGGCAGGCCCGGAAAGCTGATCACCGAGGCGAACGGGCTGCTGCCCGCCGAGCCGAAGGCGACGCTGAACCCGCCCGCCCCCAACGTGCTGGACCGGGTGCTCGCCGGCTGGGCCGACCTGCGCAGGCCCGCGAACGTGCTCATGGTGATCGACGTCTCGGGCTCGATGGGCGCCACGGTGGCCGGCACCGGCGGGACCAAGCTGGACCTGGCCAGGCAGGCGGCGTCCGCCGCGCTGTCGCAGTTCGGCCCGCACGACCGGGTCGGGCTGTGGATGTTCTCCACCGGGCGGGACGGCCCCCGGGACCACCTGGAGCTGGCCCCGATCCGCGCCGCGGACGCCGGGCGGCTCAAGGAGCTGCGGGAACGGCTGGCCGGCCTGACCCCCGACGGCGGGACCGGCCTCTACGACACCGCGCTCGCCGCCTACCGGGACGTGCTCGGCCGGCACGACGACGACGCGATCAACGCGGTGGTCTTCCTGACCGACGGCAAGAACGAGGACGTCGACGGCGTCTCCCTGGAGAACCTGCTGCCCGCCCTGCGCGCCGAGACCGGCCGGGAGTCGGTGCGGATGTTCACCATCGCCTACGGCCAGGACGCCGACCTCGACGTGCTCAGGAAGATCTCCGAGGCGACCGACGCGGCCGCGTACGACTCCCGTGAGGCGGGGAGTATCGACCAGGTGTTCACCGCGGTGATATCCAACTTCTGATGTCCCCGACGTCCCGCCTCATCGAGGAACTCCGCGATCCCTGGGGGCTGCTGCTCGGCGCGACCGCCGGCGGAGCCGCCTGGGCCGTCGACGTGCACCCGGCCGCCGCCGCCTTCGTCGGGGTGACCGTCTGGCTGGTCAAGGCGGGCGTCGCCGCGGCGCAGGGGCGGGGAGCGGGCCGTACGGCGCCGGCCGTCGCCGAGGGCAGCGGGGAGGCGTACTGGCTGGACCGGGCCGCCGCGGCGGCCCGGGACTTCGGCGAGCTGAGCGCCTCGCTGGAGACCGGCCCGCTGGCCGGGCGGATCACGCTGATGCGGCCCCGGGTCGAGGACTCGCTGGCCACGCTGGAACGCCTGGCCGAGCACGCCTCCCGTACCGGGGCGGCGCTCGCGCGGTTCGACCGCGGCCGGCTCGACCGCGAGCACGCGCGCCTGACGGAGGAGCTGCGGCGGGCCCGCGGGGACGTGGTCGACGACATCGGCCGCGCCCTCGGCTCGCTGGCCGCCCAGCGGGCGGTGGCCGACCGGCTGACCGAGACCAGGAACCAGGTGCTCACCCGGATGGAGTCGAGCGCGATCGGCATCGAGGGGCTCGTCGCCCGGGTGGTGGAGCTGGCGGCGATGCCCGCGACCGGTTCCCTGGGGCCGGCACGGGTCCTCGACGAGCTGGCCGACGGTCTCGAAGGGGTCCGGCGGGGCCTGCACGAGACCGAACGGATCACCCGCGACGCGCTGGGCCCGCGGGACGCGCCGGATCCATGAGCGACGCACCGGGCGCACCGGGTCCCCGAGCCGCAACGAACCCGCCGGACGCGCCGATCCACAGGACACACCGAGCCCATCGAACCCACCGAACCCACCGGACACGCCGATCCCCGAGACGCGCCGGACCGCCGCGGCCCGGTGAGGATCGTTAAGGAGCCCCCCATGATCACAGTCATCCGCCGGGCGTGGCGCTACCTGGTCTTCGCCCTGTCCGGCCGGCTGAGCGAGCTGTCCGATCCGCGGGTCCAGATCGAGCAGGCCGTCGAGGAGGCCAAGGAGCAGCACCGGTTGCTGTCCCAGCAGGCCGCCGCGGTCATCGGCAACGAGCACGAGCTGCAGATGAGGCTCACCCGCGCGCTGGAGGAGACCGAGCGGCTCCAGGCCAACGCCCGCCAGGCGGTGCTGCTGGCCGAGCAGGCCAGGGCCGCGGGCGACGAGCGCAAGGCCGCCTCCTACGAGGACTCCGCCCGCGCCTTCGCCACCCGGCTGGTGGCGGCGGAGACGGCTCTGCAGGAGGCCCGTCTCCTGCACGAGCGGGCCCGGCAGTCCTCCGCCCAGGCACGGGCGGCGGTCGAGACCAACGCCATGGCCCTGCAGCGGAAGATCGCCGAACGGATGCGGCTGCTGTCGCAGCTCGACCAGGCGAAGATGCAGGAGCGGCTCAACCGGGCCATGGCCGACCTGTCCGGTCTCGCCCCGGCCGGTGACGTCCCCACCATGGACGAGGTCCGCGAGAAGATCGAGAAGCGCTATGCCCGCGCCCTCGGCGAGGCCGAGCTGACCGCCGGCTCCGTCGAGGCCAGGATGATCGAGGTCGAGCGCGCCGCCATCGACGTGGAGGGCGCGGCCCGGCTGGAAGCCATCAGGGAGAGCCTGGCCCTGGAGCGGAAGCCCGGCCGGAACGAGCCCCCCGACCCCGCTCCCTGACCCGCGCCGTACGGCCGGCCGGTCCCGGCGGACCCGTCCGGCCCGGAGCCGCGGCCGATGCCGTGCCGCGCGGGCGGGCGCGGCGGGGTCAGCGGACCGGCAGGTCGTAGACGCGGCGGACGCTGGTCGGGGTGTCGCCGAGGTCCGCGCCGTAGATGTGGAGCGAGATGGCGGTGCCGTCCCCGATGTTGCGGACCCGGTGGATGTCACCGGGCGGGGCGAAGCCGCTGACCTCGCCGGTCCGGTTCGCCGTACGGCCGATCTCGGTGAGGTGGTCGCCGTCGAGGCGGTAGAGCGTCTCGTACTCCACGCCCTGCAGCACGCCGAACACGCACCAGGCGACGTGGTCGTGGATCACGGTCTCCTGACCGGGCCGCCAGACGATGGCGACGACCGAGAGGTCCGCCTCGGTGTGCAGGACGTGGGTGACGTAGCGGTCCGGGTCTCCCGCCCGCTCCTCCTCGGTGAGGATCCCGGGCGCCGGCAGCCGTTCGCGCAGCAGGTCCGCGACGGCGAAGGCGGTCTCGCGCGGGCTCATGGACTTCGCGACCAGCCCGCGGGTCCCCTCGACGAGTTCCATGAGGCCGGGCCGGGTGATGACGGTGGTCTCCATGCCCTTCAGCGTGCGGGGCGGAAACTCATCCGTCTAATGCCTTATTTCCTGGTAATTCATAGATATTGTTGATAAATGCTGGATATCGTGCGGCTTCGCGTGCTCGCCGCGGTCGCCAGACACGGCTCCGTCACCGCCGCGGCGCGGGAGCTGCACTACTCCCAGCCCTCGGTCAGCCACCACCTGGCCCGGCTGGAGGCCGAGACGGGCGCCAAGCTCGTCCAGCGGGTGGGCCGGGGCGTCCGGCTCACCGAGACCGGCCGGCTGCTGGCCGAACGGGCCGTCGAGATCGTCGGCCGCGTCGACTCGGCGGCCGCCGAACTGTCGGCGCACGTGGGGCTTCGGGCGGGCCGGGTCAGGCTGGCGGCCTTCCCCTCGGCGCTCGGCACGTTCGTGCCGGCGGCCGTCTCCCTGCTGGCCCGGCGGCACCCCGGCCTGGAGCTGCGCCTGACCGAGACCGAGCCGCCGGAGGCGCTGCGCATGCTGCGCGGGGGCCACGTGGACGCGGCGGTGGTCTTCCACTACGACTGCACCGCCCCCGAGGAGGACGGCGTCCGGCTGCTGCACCTGCTGGACGACCCGAGCTACCTGGTCACCCCGGCCTCCGCCCCGATCGGTTCCGGCGCCGCCGCGTCCGGGAACACCGCGCCCGGAACCGGCGCGCCCACGGACGTCGCTCCCCCGCCCGCCGGCGGCCTGGCCGCGCACCGAGGCGCCCGGTGGATCGGCGGCTGCGAGCGCTGCCGCGTCCACCTGGTTGACCTGTGCGCCCGGGCGGGCTTCGAGCCGGAGATCGCCTTCACCACCGACGACGTCGTGGCCGTCCAGGCGCTGGTCGTCGCCGGAATGGGGGTGACGGTGCTGCCGGGTCTCGCCCTGAGGGCGCACCGCCACCCCGCCGTCGGCGTGGCCGAACTGCCCGGCTCGGTCCGTCACATCCACGTCGCCACGTACGGCGAGCCGCCCCTCCCCCCGGCCACCGCCGCGCTGCTGGAGGCGCTCACGGCCTCGGTCTGACGCGTTCCCCCCGGTCCGGGGCCGGGAAAACCGGCGGCGGCGGCGTGACCCGCCGTTCTACGATCCGGGTATGCCGGACCTGACCACTCTCGCCCTCTTCGTCGCCGCGACGCTCGCCCTGCTGCTCGTGCCGGGCCCCGCGGTCCTCTACATCGTGACCCGCAGCGTCACCCAGGGCCGGAGCGCCGGGATGGTGTCGGTGCTCGGCGTCCACCTGGGATCGGTGGTGCACGTGGCCGCCGCGGCGCTGGGGGTCAGCGCCCTGCTCGCCGCCTCGGCGACCGCGTTCGCGGTGGTCAGGTATCTCGGCGCGGCCTACCTGGTCTGGCTGGGGGTGCGCAGGCTCATGACCCGCTCCGGCGGCCTCGACGCCGCCGCGCCGCCGGCCGCCTCCCGCTCCCGGCTGTTCTGGGAGGGTTTCGTGGTCAACGTGCTCAACCCGAAGACCGCCATCTTCTTCCTGGCGTTCCTGCCGCAGTTCACCGACCCGGCGCGGGGGGCGGTCGCTCCGCAGATCATGCTGCTGGGCGTGATCTGGATCCTCCTCGGCGTCGCCAGCGACGGCGCCTACGCCCTGCTGGCCTCGGCCATGGCGGGCCGGCTGCGCGGCTCGGCCCGCGCCCGCCGCCGACTGGACACCGGCAGCGGCGTCGTCTACCTGGGTCTCGGGGCCACCGCCGCGCTCACCGGCCAAGCCCACGCCGCCTGACGGCACGGCCGGACCCGCGCCCGCCGCCTGCCGTCCGGGCCGGACGGCCGTACCCCCGCCGCCCGGGGTCAGAGGTCCACCTCGCGGGAGGCGACGACGTTGAGCGCGGCGGGTTCCCGGCCGGCCGGGGTGACGAGGACGTGCCGGTTCGGCTCCTCGTACCCGTTCTCCGACAGCCACGTCAGCGTGAAGGGGTCGAGCTGGCTGAAGTGGACCGGGCAGCCGGCCGAGAAGAGCTCCGTGCCGACCGCGTCCCGGCCGGCCTCCCCCTCGATGATCGACAGGGTGTAGACGGTCATGGCGACCCCCCGAGAAAGACGAGCGGCCGGCGGAGTCCCCCGCGGGCCGCGTTCCCGCCGGGATTCATACCCCGGACCGCCGCGCCGTACGGGCCCGGTGGCCGGGCCAGGTCGGGTCGGGTCGGGTCGGGTCGGTCAGCGGAAGCGGTAGACGGTGGTGGAGGCGAACTCCTCGCCGGGCCGCAGCACCGTCGAGGGGAAGTGCTCCTGGTTCGGCGAGTCGGGGAAGTGCTGGGTCTCCAGGCAGAGCCCGGCGTGCCTGCCGTACGGCGTGGCGACGCCGTCGAGGAGGTTGGCGGTGTAGAACTGCACGCCGGGCTCGGTGGTGGTGACCTCCATGGTCAGGCCGCTCACCGGGTCGGTGACCTCGATGCCGCCGTCCAGGACGTAGCAGTGGTCGTAGCCGCCGCCCAGCAGCGGGTCGCCGACGCGGTCCCCGATCCGGTGCGGGACGGTGAAGTCGAACGGCGTGCCGGCCACCGGGGCTAGCTCGCCGGTCGGGATCTGCGTGGCGTCGACCGGCAGGTAGCGGGCGGCGTCGATGCGGACCACGTGGTCCAGGACGTCGCCGCCGCCGGCGAGGTTGAAGTAGGAGTGGTTGGTCAGGTTCAGCACGGTCGGCGCGTCGGTCGTCGCGCGGTAGTCGAGCCGGAGTGCGTCCCCGGTCAGCGTGTAGGTGAGCGAGACGGTCAGCGTGCCCGGGTAGCCCTCCTGTCCGTCGGGGCTGACGTAGGTGAGCGTCACCGCCGCCGGGGATGCCTCGGCCACCCGCCACACGCGCTGGGAGAAGCCGCCGGGGGGATCGCCCCCACCAAGATCACTGACTTTGCCGGGGAGGCCGCCGTCCAAGATGCCGATACGCTGTCGCGCTACGACCCGGTCAAACGGCTGGCGCTGCTGGCGTGCCTGCTGCATACTGCGCGGATGCGGGCGCGGGATGATCTGGCCGAGATGCTGTGCAAGCGAGTGGCGGCCAACCTGAAGAAGGCCCGGGCCGCGCTGGAGGACATCCGCGAGCGGCAGCGCACCGTCAGTGAGCGGCTGATCGGCACCTACCGCACCGTGCTGGAGCGTCTGGACCCCGACGGCCAGGCTGGAGGGGCATCGGGTGCGGCCGGCGCGGTGGCCGCGGTGAACAGCGCCGACGGGTTCGCCGCCCAGTTGGCCGGCATCGAGGAGGTGTCGGCCTTCCACGGCGACAACTACGAGGTTTTGGCCTACCGGTTCTTCAGACAGGACCGGACGGTGATGTTCGACCTGGTCGCCAAGCTGGAGCTGACGGCCACCTCCCGCGATGACTCGGTGCTGGCGGCCCTGGATCACGCCCGCGCCCACGAAGCCAAGCGGCGGGACTTCATCCCGATGCCGCCGCGCGTGGAGGGCAGCGACGACCCCGAATCGGGGATCATGTTCGCCTCGGGCAACTGGCGGCGCGCCGTCACCGACCGGGGCCGCCCGGGAATGGTGGCACGCCGGCATTTCGAGGCGATGGTGTTCACCTATCTGGCCGAGGAGCTGCGGACCGGCGACATCGCGGTGGCCGGGTCGAACGAGTACGCGGACTGGAGCGCCAACCTGCTGCCGTGGTCAACGCGTTCGCCGAGCTGGACGTGGTCAAAGCCTGAAGGAGATCGACTTCACCACGGTCGAGCTGGCTGCCTGATCACGTCGGCACGGGAGGCAGACCAAGTAAACGCCAAAGATGCAATCCGCAGGCAGAAGGCATGATGAGGCTCCGGTGGCCCTGACGGAAGATCCGCCGACTCGGCTGGCTAGAGGTCTTCGACGTACCCGGCGGCGATGTCGAAGACCTCTGATCAGCCAGGCTCGATGGCACCAGATCTGCCTCTGACCAGGGCCTTGCCCCTTTGACGCTTATCTTGTCTGCCCCCCGAAGTGGTTTCAGGCGGCGTTGAGGGCGGTGGTCGGGTGGAGTCGTGCGGCTCGCGCTGCAGGGTAGAGGCCGGCCAGCACGCCGACGGCCAGGGTGGCGGCGATGGCGCCGCCGATGGACCAGAGCGGGATCACCGGCGTCCAACCCTGTACGAGGGCGAAAGCCGCTGTGGCGACCGCTCCCAGCGCCGCGCCCGCACTGCCGCCCAGCGCTGACAGCAGCAGCGACTCGGTCAGGAACTGCAGCCGGATGTCGCCCTTGCGAGCGCCCAGGGCGCGGCGCAGGCCGATCTCCTGCCGCCGCTCCAGCACAGAGATGATCATGGTGTTGGCCACGCCGACGCCGCCGACGAGCAGCGCGACCGCGCCGAGGCCGAGCATGAGCGTGGTCATGCCCTCGTCGGTGGCCGCGCGGGCGGCCAGCGCGTCCGACGGTCGGCTGATCTTCACGACCTCGGGTGATCCTGGGCTGACCGTGCGGGCCAGTACGTCACGTACCGCTTCCACGGCGTCGTCACGAGAGCGTTCGAAGATCACCGTGGGGTGGCCGTCGAAACCGAGGTGGTGCTGCGCGGCGGTGAAGCCGACGAGGGCCACCCGGTCCAGCTCGGGGACCAGCTCGACGGGGTCGAGCACGCCGACGACCACGAACCAGCTGTCCCCGATGAGGATCTTCTCGCCTGGGCCGAGTACGCCGAGCCGTTCGGCGGCCACCGCGCCGAGCACGGTGGTGGGCAGACGCTCGCTGGCCGCGGTCAGCCAGGTACCGGAGCGCACCCGGCCGCCCAGCGCCCTGAGCAGGTCGAGTCTGGCCGCCTGCACAGCCACTCCGGCAGTGCGCTCCTGCGGGACGACGTCGCTGCGCCTGACCGAGGCGTTGACGTCACCGGTCGCGGTGGCCTGCTGAACCGGGCCGACAGCGCGGACCATGGCCACGGCCTGCTTGGGCAGCTTGGCGTCCTCGCCGAGCGCGGTCTTGCCCGCCTGTACGGTCAGTAGGTTGGTACCGAGCCGGTCCAGCTGGGCGAGCACGTCGGCGCGGCTCGACAGGGACAGCCCGATCACTGCGACCATGGTGGCGATGCCGATGGCGATGCCGAGCGCGGACAACACCACCCTGGCCCGCCTGGAGCGCAGCCCCCCGGCCCCGGTGCGCAGGATGTCGACCGGCCTCACGAGTCGCTCACGATCCGGCCGTCGCGCATCCTGATCCGGCGCGGCAGCGACGCGGCGATCTCGTTGTCGTGCGTGATGACCACGACGGTCGTCCCTCCCTGGTGCAGCTCGTGCAGCAGCTCCATGACGACCTGGCCGGAGGCGGTGTCGAGGGCACCGGTGGGCTCGTCGGCCAGCAGCAGGGCGGGCCGGCCGACGACCGCCCTGGCGATGGCGACGCGCTGTTTCTCGCCGCCCGACAGCTGGTGCGGCCGGTGATCGAAGCGGTGCGCCAGCCGTACCCGCTTCAGAGCCTCGCGGGCCCTGACTCGGCGTTCGCGCAGCGGGACGCCCGCGTAGAGCAGGCCCTCCGCCACGTTGTCCACGGCGCTCAACCCGGCCGAGAGGTGAAAGTGCTGGAAGACGAAGCCGATATGGCCGGCTCGCAGCGTAGACAACGCCGCGTCCGACAGCGTGCCCACGTCGTGTCCCGCGATGTGGACGCCCCCGCTGCTGGCCCGGTCCAGAGTGCCGACGATCTGCAGCAGGGTCGACTTGCCTGACCCGGAAGGGCCGACGACGGCCGCCAGCTCACCCTCGTCCACGCGCAGGCTCACCCCGCGCAGCGCGTGGACGTCCCCTGGGTAGCTCCTGGTCACGTCGGTCAACTCGATGACGGCGCTCACTCCTTGGCCACCCCGACCTCCATGCCCTCGCGCAGCCCTGCGCCGCTGACCTCGATCAGCCCGTCGGCGGTCATGCCCGGCTCGACCGCGACGACGCGGACCTTGCCGTTCTCCACGACCTGCAGGCCGTAGCCGCCCTCGCGCAGCGCCACCACGGCCTCCACCGGTACGGCGAGCACTCCGGCGCGGCGTTGGATGGCGAAGGTGACGCTGACCGTGCCCGATGCCTTGCCGCGGAAGGCGATCTCGACGGTGAGGTTCTCGCCTTCGCCTTTCGGCCGGATGACGGTGCTCACCCGGCCGGCCATGGACGTGCCGGATGACAGGGCGATCTCGACCTTCTTCCCCTTGCGCGCCAGTTTCTGGTCGGCCGGGTCGAGTTCCACCCTGATGACCGGTGTGGCCGAGGCCACGGTCAGTACCGGCTCCTCGCCGCCCACCCTGTCCGCCAGGCGCGCGTTGGCCGCCACGACCCGGACGGGGCCTGGCTGGAAGACCACGTCACCCTGTCTGATCACGCCGTCGGGCGCGATGAACCCTCTCGCCTTCTGCAGCGACTTGACCGCGGCGACGGTGTGCGGACCGTAGCTGCGCTCGGTCACGGTAGCGAAGCCGAGCGCGCGCAGGTTCTGCTGGAGTTGCAGCACGTCAGGGCCCTGCGCCCCGGCGGAGAGCTTGCGGAACATCGGCGTCCTGCCGTACAGCAGCAGCACCGGCCTGGCGTCCACGTCATACAGGCGCTGGCCCAGCCGTACCGTCCTGCCCTCGACGGCGGCGGCGGTCAGCGTGCCCGCGACCGGGTGCCTGATCTCGCGCCGGTGGGCGTAGTCGAGCGAACCGTCGACGGTCTTGCTCCGCACCAGGTCTGACTTGGTCACCTTGGCGATCGCCGGCGGCCTGGTGGGCGGTGCCGGTGCGGTGGACGCGCAGGCACTCAGGGCCGCCGTGGCCGCGATCAGCACCAGCACGGCTCTCACTGGTCGGACCCGTCGGGCAGCAGATCCTTACACGCCTGGCGGGCCCGCTCGTAGGCGGGGGATTCGATGTCGAACGCCGGGTTGGCCGGGTTCGGGTCGCCGCCGGGGATGACGGCGTTGCCCTCCTTCTTGGGGTTGGCGAAGGCGGAGACGCCGTTGTCGCGCATGCACTTGGCGTGCTTGAGCAGCGCTTCGTAGAGCTTGGCCGGGTCCTGCTTGGGCGCGAGCGCGTCGGCGACGTTCATCAGGTCCATGCAGGCGCGCATCGCCTTGGTGAGCTTCTCCTGGCCGGCCCGCAGGTTCGAGCCCTTCTGGAGTTCGCGTTGGATGTCCTGGATGCGGTCCCAGTCGGGGTGGCCGCTCAGCTTGGGGTCGGGCCAGTCCTGCAGCCCGTTCTGGCGCATGCACCGCACGTAGGCGAGCTGGGCGTCGTAGAAGGCGCCCTTGCCCTCCTTGGCCGCAGGCTTGGTGGTGGCAGACGCGGCACTCGGTGAGCCCGCACTGAGGATCTCGCCACCGGTCGGCTCCTGGCCGCCGCTCCCGCAGGCGGCCAGGGCGAACACAGGTACGACGAGCAGCGCGATGGTGGTCTTCTTCGGCATGCCGACCACCGTGTTGGCCTGATGTGGTGAACCATCTATGGCTGTGTGATGAGGAGGTAACAGTCGCCTTTGTTACACGTTGGTAGAAAAACCGTTCAATGGTCATCACGCGCGGTTGGCAGCGTGGCCGCCATGAAGAAGATCTACCTCGCCGCCGCTGCGGCGCTCTGCCTGGGCGCGCTGATGCCGGCTGTTCCGGCCGCCGCCGAAGTGACATGGGGGACGTGCCCGCCGGACCCGCCCTACCCCCCTGCGGCCAAGGGGATCACGTGCGGCAAGGTCACGGTGCCCGTCGACTGGTCCCAGCCGGACGGCGAGAAGATCGAGATCTTCGTCTCGCGGAGCAAGGCGCGAAAGAAGAAGATCGGGACGCTGATCACCAATCCCGGCGGTCCCGGCAACCCGGGTGCGACCCCGGTCATGATGGCCGGAGAGGAGTTCCCCGACGAGGTGCTCGACAGCTTCGACATCATCGGCTTCGACCCGCGCGGCGTCGGCCGCAGCAGCGGCCTGGAATGCGAGGCCGGCCCCATCGAACAACCGACGACCAGCAAGGAGTTCGCCGCCCTCGTCGCCACGAACCGCACGTTGGGTCAGAGTTGTCGCGAGAAGACCGGCGCGCTCTTCGACCACCTCGACACCGGCTCCGTCGCACGGGACGTGGAGGCGATCCGCCAGGCGCTCGGCGAGGAGAAGATCAGCTTCCTCGGCCAGTCATACGGCACGCTCATCGGCCAGCAGTACGCGCAACTCCACCCGGAACGGCTGAACAGCCTCGTCCTCGACAGCGTGGTCGACCACAGCATCAAGGACCCGGCCAGGCTGCTGCGCGACGGCGCGGCCGAAGCCGAGCGGGCGCTCAAGAAGAGCCTGCGCACGACCGTCGCGACCCTGTTCGCCAGGGCGGACCAGGGCACCCTCACGCACAAGGGGAAGAAGGTCACCCCGCAGATGCTGACCGAACTGCTCAACGGGTACCTGAGGGTGGGCGGCACCCCCGAGCTGGACAGCAGCCTCAAGGCGCTGGCCACCGGCAAGGGCGAGGTCCGCTGGCTGCACTCCGGCGGGGAGATCATGTTCAGAGCCACCTGGTGCCAGGACTTCAGCGCGACCTTCACCAACTTCACGGACTATCGGACGGCGATGGCCGAAGCGCGCAAGGTCGCCCCGTACGTCAGGGGCAACAGCCAGGCGATCAACTTCGTGCTCGGCTGCCAGGGCTGGCCGGCCAAGGTCGCCAACCCGCCGGCCGCGCACTCCTTCACGGGTGTGCCCACGCTGGTCGCCAGTCATACGGTGGACCTGGCCACCCCGCACACCTGGGCCACCCGCGTCCATCGGCGCGTCCCCGGCTCGAAGCTGCTCACGATGGAAGGCACCGGCCACATCACCTACGCCCGGATGGGCCTGACCGCGCCCAAGCAGTGCATGAACCGTAAGATCACCGGCTTCCTGCTCACGGGCAAGGTCACGGGCACCACCTGCGGTAACTGATACTCGATAGAGCCATGGCCCACGTACTGATCATTGAAGACGACCCGTCGGTGCGCGACAGCATGGAGCTCGTCCTGCGCCGCCACGGCCACGACGTCCTCGCCGCCGCCACCGGCGAGGCCGGACTCGGCCTGCTGAAGGACAAACCTGACCTCGTGGTCTTGGACCTCATGCTCCCGGGACTGGACGGGTTCGAGGTCTGCCGCCGCATCCGCGCCGCCGGGCCGATCCCGGTCATCATGCTCACCGCCAGGGGCGACGACTTCGACGTGGTCGGCGGTCTGGAGGCGGGGGCCGACGACTATGTGGTCAAGCCGGTGACCGGGCGGGTACTGGAGGCCAGAATCCGGGCGGTGCTACGGCGGGCGGAGCCGGTCACCAGCCCCGCCGACCAGGACGACTTCGGCGACCTGGTGATCGACAGGGCCGCACTCACCGTCACCAGGAAGGGCACCAGGATCGCGCTGCCGCCGACCGAGCTGCGGCTCCTGCTGGAGCTGTCGGCCGCGCCCGGCCGGGTCTTCAGCCGCGAACTGCTGCTCGAGCTGGTCTGGGATCACGACTATCTGGGCGACTCCCGGCTGGTCGACGCGGCCGTGGGGCGGCTGCGCGCCAAGATCGAGGAGACTCCGGGGAGTCCGCGTCACATTCAGACCGTGCGCGGCTTCGGGTACCGGTTCGACCGATGAGGGTCGGTGGACTGCGGGCCCGCATGGTGGTCGTCTTCGTGCTGGTCTCGGTGATCAGCTCGGTGACAGCGACCGTGCTGATCTACCGCCAGTCCCGAGATTTCATGCTTCAGCGGACGCAAGACGCCGTCATGGAAAGCTTCCGAGTCCGCGTCACCACCCTGGCCCGCGAGTTCGACCTTCCTCCCGACCAGGCCGCGCTACGCCGCTTCGCGCAGTCGGTCTCGCCTGCCGTACGAGATGGTGTGGTCATCGCCCGTTACGGCGGTCTCACGGCCGCCTCGGACGCGGCCGCGGACCGCGCGCGGATCACAGCCGCGCTCCGCGCGGCCGTCTCCGACCGTTCAGAGCTGAGCTGGCAGCGGGTGGAGTACGGCGGGCAGCCATGGTTCGTCGTCGGCGCCCCCGTCACCTTCGAACCGTCGGGCAAGGTATCCGGGCTGGAGATCTACGGCATCGTCCCGTTGTCCGACGAAGAAGTGGACACCGCGCTGCTGCTCGAGGCGGCCAGAAACGGCATGATCATTGTCGCCGTCGCCGCCATCCTGATGGCGCTGCTCGCCGCCCGCGCGGTGCTCCAGCCGGTGCGCGACCTCGGCAGGGCCGCTCGCCACCTGGCGGAGGGAGCGCTGCACAGCCGGGCCGTACCGCGCGGCTCGGACGAGCTCACCGACCTGACCCACACCTTCAACCAGACGGCGGCGGCGCTGGAGCGGACCATGGGCGAGGTGCGCGAACAGGAGGCCCGGGCCCGCCGGTTCGTCGCCGACGTCTCCCACGAGCTGCGCACCCCGCTGGCGGCCATGGCCATGGTCACCGAGGTGCTCGACGAGGACGCCGCAGCCCTTCCACCCGACAGCGCCCGCGCGGCCCGTACCGTCAGCGCCGAGGTCACCAAGCTCACCCGGCTCGTCGAGGACCTCATCGAGATCTCTCGCTTCGACGCCGGCGCAGCCGCACTCAACCTCGCCGACCTCGACGTAGCCGAGGCGATCAAGGCGACGCTCACCGCCCGCGGCTGGCGCGACCTGCACCTGGAGCTGCCGCCGGGCATCCGGGCCCGTCTTGACCGCCGCCGCCTGGACGTCATCGTGGCCAACCTCGTCGGCAACGCGTTGCGGCACGGTGTCCCTCCGGTGTCGGTACGGCTCCGCGCCGACGGCGTCCGGTTGGAAATCGAGGTGGCCGACCGAGGCCCTGGCCTGGACGACGAGGCGATCAGGCATGTCTTCGAGCGCTTCTACAAGGCGGATGCCGCACGCACCCGCTCCGAAGGCAGCGGCCTGGGTCTGGCCATCGCCCAGGAGAACGCCCGGCTCCACGGAGGTGAGATCACGGTCGCCAACCGAGGCGGCGCTGTCTTCACCGTCCGCCTGCCGATCGAGGAACCACGATGAGACGACTCGCCCTGCTGACCGTCCTGGCCGTACTGACTGGATGCGGCATCACGCCCACTGGCGTGCACCGAGGTGGCGAACCGCCCACCGGGATCAGCAACGGCATGCGCCTCTACTTCGTCTCCGACTCCGGCCTGCGCGGAGTGGCCAGGCACAACCGCCAACTGCGCAACCTCGACGACATCGTCAAGCTGCTCCTCGCCGGTCCCGACGCCGCCGAGCAGCGCACCGGTCTGTCCACGCTCGTCTACGTCTCCGGCTCCTTCCACACGTCGGCGGCGAAGAACTCGGTCACGCTCAAGCTGGCCCGCGACCAGCAGACCGACTGGATGGCCACGGGCCAGCTGGTGTGCAGCCTGGCCAGAGGGCATGCCGTGCTCAAGGGCAGCAGGCCCGACCGTGTCCAGGTCACCATCATCACCGGCAAACGCAGCGCCGGCCCGTACCGCTGCCCGCAGTTCCTGTCCACTCAATGAGCACAGGCCGCCTCGGCTCCGCGTAGGCGTCGAGGTCGGCGGGCAGAAACTCGAGCGCCAAATCGACGCGCTGAACGCGGCCGGGTGCCGGCGCATCTTCGCCGACAAGAAATCCGGCAAGAACGCCGACCGGCCCGAGCTGGCCGCCTGCCACGCCTTCCTGACCGCCGGCGACACCCTCGTGGCACCCTCCCTGGACCGCTACGGCCGCTCCCTGGCCGACCTGATCACCATGGTCGGCGAACTACGCCACCGCGAAATCGGCTTCACCTCGCTACACGAGCATCTGGACACCACAACCCCGGGCGGGCGGCTGGTCTTCCACGTCTTCGCCGCCCTGGCCGAGTTCATCCGCGAACTCATCGTCGCCGGCACCCGCGAGGGCCTGGCCGCCGCCCGGGCCCGCGGCCGCGTCGGCGGACGCCCCACCGTGGTCACCCCCGAGATCCTGCGCGCCGCCCGCGACATGCTCCCCAACCCCGAGCACTCCATCACCTCCATCGCCAAGCTGCTCGGAGTGAGCCCAGGCACGCTCTACAACCACATCCCGGACCTGCATGAACTGCGCACCGGCCGGGGATCGACCGCACTGGAGACAGGCAGCCGATGATCCGCACCCCCTACCGAGCCAAGGGCGGCGCCGCCCAGCCGGGCGCATTCCAGCGGGGGCGGACCGGCCCATTCGGCATTCGCCCCGAGCCGGCCTCTGAGCCTGACGCGCCAGCCCATGATCCAGATAACCCGCCGCCGGCACAGGAACCAAAACCCTCACGCCTCAGCTGCCCGCACGGCCCCTGACCTGCGGCGTGCCCCTTTCCGGCGTACTTGGTCTGCCCCCGTACAACGCCGCCCACGACCCCGACCTCGACTCCGACGCGGGCTGGACCCCGACCCTGCACACCGGGATCGACCCGGCGGAGTCGGTCCGGCTGTCGGTGTCGCAGCGCGCGGGCGCGGGCCGCGTGCGCTGATCCGCTCAGGGAGCCGGGGCCCCGGTCCGCGTACGGCGGGCCGGGGCCTCGGGGCGTGCCGGCCGTCAGGCGGACAGGACGCCGTCGACGCGGCGCGGGACGCCGAGGGGGTTGTCGTCGCGCAGCTCGGGCGGGAGCAGCTCGGCCGGCCAGTCCTGGTAGGAGGTGGGCGTCAGCCAGCGGCTGATCGCGGCGGCGCCGACCGAGGTGTGGGCGGGGGCGGTGCTGGCGGGCCAGGGGCCGCCGTGGTGCATCGCCCAGCTCACCGCGACCCCGGTGGGCCAGCCGTTCCAGATCAGCCGCCCGGCCTTCCCGAGCAGCACCTCGGCGACCTCGCGGGCCTCCGCCGGGTCGTCCGCGTGGACGGTGGCGGTGAGCGCCCCGTCCAACCGCTCCAGTACGGCGGGCAGCTCGGCGGGGTCGGCGTAGGTGACCACGATCGCGGCCGGGCCGAAGCACTCCTCGGCGATGCCGGGCAGGGCCTCGGCGAACGTCGCCAGGTCGGTGGTGAACACCTGGGGCGTCACCGCGAACGCGCCCTCGCCGGGCCGTCCCTGGGCGAGCGGGGTCAGCGCGCCCAGCCGCTCCAGCCCGTGCAGGAACCCGCCCCGCATCCGCTCGGTCAGCATCGGCCCTCCGGCGGTGGCGGCGACCGCCTCGGCGACGGACTTCAGCAGCTCGGCGTCGTCGGGCACGAACACCAGGCCCGGGTTGGTGCAGAACTGGCCGACACCGAGGGTGAGCGAGGCGGCGAACCCCGCCGCGAGGCCCTTGCGGTGGTCCGGGGACAGGGCGGAGGGCAGGACGACCACCGGGTTGACGCTGCCCAGCTCGCCGTAGAACGGGATCGGGTCGGGCCGCTCGTCGATGAGCGCCTGGATGGCCTTGCCGCCGGGGATGGACCCGGTGAAACCGACCGCCACCACTTCGGGGTGCCGCGCCAGGGCCTTGCCGGCGTCCAGCCCCCGGACCAGGCCGAGGAGCGCGGGGTCGGGCAGGGCACCCTGGATGATCCGGTGGGACAGTTCGGAGGTGCGGGGGTGCCCGTCGTGTGCCTTGACCACCACCGGGCAGCCGGCGGCCAGGGCCGAGGCGGTGTCGCCGCCGGCGACCGAGAACGCGAAGGGGAAGTTGCTCGCCGCGAACACGCCGACCACGCCGGGCAGCGGGTGGTTCATGCGGCGCAGGTCGGGGGTGGGCGGCTCGGCCCTGGCGTGGTCGATCACCGCCTCGACGTGGGCGCCGTCGCGCAGGACCCGGGCGAAGAGCCGGAACTGCCCGGCGGCCCGGCCGACCTCGCCGCGCAGCCGTACCTCGCCGAGCGCTGTCTCCGCGTCGGCGGCCCGCCACAGCTCCTCGATGTTCGCCTCCAGCGCGTCGGCGACCGCTTCGAGCGCCGCGGCCCGGTCGGCGGCCCGCCAGGCGGGGGCGGCGGCGTGCGCGGCACGGACGGCGGCGTCCACCTCCTCATCGGAGGTGAGGGGGAAGGGATCGCCGAAGGACTCACCGGTCCGGGGGTCATATGAGTGGATCAACGCGGAGCAACCTTTCATCACCGTGAAGCGCCCCCGCGGGGGCACGCGAGAACCACCTTCTTACGGTAAGCGCTTTCCCCAACAGGGGGTAATATTTTACAGAGGGTTGTGCTCATGACGGCGCGGCGGATCGGGCGGTCTCGCGGGCCCAGCGGTAGTCGGCCTTGCCGGCCGGGGAACGGACCATCTTCTCGACGAAGGCGAAGATGCGCGGCACCTTGTAGCCGGAGAGCCGGGTACGGCAGTGCGCGGTCAGCGCCTCGGCCGACGGGGCCGCGCCCGGCCGCGGCTCGACCACGGCGGCGACCCGCTCGCCCCACCGCTCGTCGGGGACCCCGGCGACCACCGCGTCGAAGACCTCCGGGTGGCCCTTGAGGACCGCCTCGACCTCCTCCGGGAAGACCTTCTCGCCGCCGGTGTTGATGCACGCCGACCCCCGGCCGAAGATCGTCATGGTGCCGTCCTCCTCGACCGTGGCGATGTCGCCGGTGAGCAGCCAGCGGGTGCCCGCCCGGTCGGTGACGAAGGTGCGCCGCGTCTTGTCCTCGTCGCGGTAGTAGCCGAACGCGATCCGGCCGCTCTTGGCGACCGTGCCGAGCCTGCCCGACCCGGGTTCGACCGGCTCCAGCCTCTCGTCGAGCACCGCCAGACCGGAGCCGTCGTTGGCGCGGAACCGCTGCCCCGACTCCGGCGAGGAGCCGGGTACGGCGGAGGCGGTGTAGCCGGACTCGCTGGAGCCGAAGCTTTCAATGATCATCCGGTCCGGCAGCAGCTC
Source organism: Streptosporangium sandarakinum (assembly GCF_050942225.1). NCBI lineage: Bacteria > Bacillati > Actinomycetota > Actinomycetes > Streptosporangiales > Streptosporangiaceae > Streptosporangium > Streptosporangium sandarakinum. The sequence continues at coordinate 1,449,340 of NZ_CP192034.1, read as the reverse complement.
GGCCAGCCAGTCGCGGACGGCCCCGCTCAGGATGGCGCCGGTGGAGCTGACCCCGAACAGCGACGACAGGTCGTGACCGCCCCTGGCGATCTCCTCGGCCAGCGGACGGGCCATCGCGTCGCCGGTGATGTTGATCGACACGACGCGTTCCCGGTCGATGGCCCGCAGCACCTCGGCCGGGTCGAACCGGCGGACGTAGACCATGGTGCCGCCCAGCCACCAGGTGATGAAGGTGGCCATCTGGGCCGCGCCGTGCATCAGCGGGGCCGCCGTCATCATGCTGAACGGCTGGGACTCCACGGCCGCCTCGACGACCGCGCGCGGTGTGGCGCGCGGCTCGCCGTACGGGTTGCCGCCGCCGAAGGCGAAGAACAGGTCCTCGCACCGCCACATCACGCCCTTGGGCATGCCGGTGGTGCCGCCGGTGTAGATGATGTAGACGTCGTCGCCCGACCGCTCGGGGAAGCCGCGGGTGGCCGGCCGCCCGGCCAGCGCCGCCTCGTACGGCACCGCCGCCCCGAGCGAGGACGGGCCGCCCGCCACGATCAGGTGCCCGAGCCGCTCGGCCCGCGGCGCCACGGCCGACACCCGCCCGTCGAACTCCGCGTCGAACAGCAGGGCCACGATGTCGGAGTCGCGGTAGAGGTGCAGCAGCTCCTCCTCGACGTAGCGGTGGTTGACGTTGACCGGCACGGCCCGGATCTTCAGCGCGGCCAGCAGGCCCACGACGTACTCGATCCCGTTGCGGAGCTGGATGCCGACGTGCTGCCCGGCCCGCACGCCCGCCTCCCGGAGGTGATGGGCCAGCCGGTTGGCCTCGGCGTCCAACCCGGCGTAGGTCATCCGGTCGTCGCCGCAGACGACGGCGACCCGGTCCCCGATCGCGTCCGCGAGGCCCTCGAACAGATCCGCGTGGTTGAACTCCATTCGGTCCTCCCGGAGGGGTCAGGGTCTGTCGCTGCCGACCATCCACATCGCGAAGAACTGGGCGCCTCCGCCGTAGGCGTGCCCGAGGGCCCGGCGAGCGCCGTCCACCTGGTGCTCGCCCGCCATTCCCCTGACCTGGAGCGCCGCCTCGGCGAACCGGATCATCCCGGACGCGCCGATGGGGTTGCTCGACAACACCCCGCCGGAGGCGTTCCACGGGATGTCGCCGTCCAGGGCGGTGGCGCCGGACTCGGTGAGCTTCCACCCCTCCCCCTCGGGGGCGAACCCGAGGTTCTCCAGCCACATCGGCTCGTACCAGGAGAAGGGCACGTACACCTCGGCCACGTCGATCTCCCGGCGCGGGTCGGTGATGCCCGCCTGCCGGTACACGTCGGCGGCGCAGTCCCGGCCGCCCCGGGGGTTCACGGTGTCGCGACCCGCCCGGAAGATCGGCTCGGACCGCATGGCCGCGCCCAGGACCCAGGCGGGGACGGAGCCGGTGAGCCGGTCCTCGGCGGCCAGCACCATCGCGCACGCGCCGTCGGAGGACGGGCAGGTCTCCAGGTAGCGGATCGGCTCCCACAGCATCGGCGTCGCCTCGACCATCGCCCGGTCGATGCCGGGGATGCGCAGGTGGGCGTAGGGGTTCCGCAGCGCGTTGCGCCGGTCCTTGACCGCCACGAGCGTGCCGACGTGGTCCGGGGCGCCGGAGCGGCGGATGTACTCGCGGATGTGCGGGGCGAAGTAGCCGCCCGCGCCGACCACCAGCGAGGCGCTGAACGGCAGGTGCGTGGACAGCGCCCAGGTGGCGTTGGACTCCGACTGCTTCTCGAACGCCACCGTGAGCACCCGGCCGTGCACGCCGCCCTGGACGAGCGAGGCCCCGGCCAGCGCGGTGGACCCGCCGACCGATCCGGCGGTGTGCACCCGCATCATCGGCTTGCCCGCCGCGCCGAGCGCGTCGGCGAGGTACGCCTCCGGCATCATCACGCCCTCGAACAGGTCGGGCGCCTTGCCGATGACGACGGCGTCGATGTCCTTCCAGGTCAGCCCGGCGTCCTCCAGGGCGCGCAGCGCCGCCTCGCGGACCAGTCCGGCGAGGGACACGTCGCGCCGCCGCGTCGTGTACCGCGTCTGCCCGACTCCGATCACCGCGCAACGGTTCATCTTCCGCCCTCCAGCACGGCGACGAGGTTGTGCTGGAGGCAGGGGCCGCCGGCGGCGTGCGCGACGGCGCGGCCGGCCCTTCCCTCCATGACGTGCCGGGCGGCCTCGCCGATGCGGATGAGGCCGGTGGCCATGACGGGGTTGGCGGCCAGCGGCCCGCCGCTGGGGTTGACGGCCGTGGCGGCGGGGATGTCCAGGGCCCGGCGCAGCACGATCTCCTCGTGGCTGAACTGGGCGTGCAGCTCGGCCACGTCGGGCCGACCCTTGCCGGCCCCCGCCGCACGTGCGGCTTCGGCGGCGGAGGCCGACCGGGCGAGATCCCTCATGCCCGGGTAGTGCGGCTCTATGCGGTGCGCGACGCCTTTTATCCACGCGGGCCGCTCGCACAGCTCCCGGGCCAGGTCGCCGGCGGCCAGCACCACCGCGGCGGCGCCGTCGGTGATCGGGGCGATGTCGTACGGCCGCAGCGGCGCGACCTCGAACTCCTCCCCCTCGGGGTCGGGCAGGTCGAGGGCGTGAGGGTTGGCCCGGCCGGCGGCGCGGCTGCGCCGTACGATCTCGTCCAGCTCGGCGCGGTCCGCGGCCACGGCCGACGCCTGGAGCGCGGCGAGGGAGACCTGGTCGAGGCCGAGCGGGGCCAGGTAGTAGGGGTCGAGCTGGAGCGTCATGATCTCCCGCAGGTCGCCCTGGGACGACTTGCCGAAGCCGTAGACGAGGGCGGAGTCGACGTCGCCGTGCTGCAACCTGGCCCACGCCTCGTACAGCGCCCAGGCGGCGTCCATCTCCACGTGGCTCTCGGAGATCGGCGGCCAGGCGCCGAGCGCGTCCAGCGCGGAGACGAAGGAGAACGGCGCGCCCGCCAGGTAGTCGCACGAGCCCGAGCAGGTGAAGCCGAACCGGCGCAGTCCCGTCGCCCGGCGGACCTCCTCCAGCGGCCCGAGGATCATCTCCGGCTCGCTGCGCCCCTCGTCCACGGCGCTGTGCCGGGTCTGCGCGAACGCCACCACCGCGACCTCGCGCATCACGCCCCCTCCCGTACGGCGCCGCGCGCCGCGCTCCCCGGCGCCGCGTGTCCGCCGCCGCGCACCGCGGACTCCGCGCCGTGCCGCGTGTGGTCCCCGCGCATCACACCTCCTCGTCCGGCTCGCCGGTGGGGGCGAACCACCGCACGCTGTCCATGGACGGCCCGCGTCCGGACTCCGGCGCCCACACCGCCCGCACCCGCATGCCCTCCCGCACCTCGTGGGCCGGGATCCCGCCGATCAGGACGATCATGGGGATGTCGGCGCCGTCGAGGAGGACGTAGGCCGACACGAACGGCACCTCGGGGGCGCGCGGGTCCGGGAGGTTGTTGATCGCGAAGGTGGTGACCGTGCCGGTGTCTGGCAGTTCGACCTCCTCGGTGACGGCGACGCCGCACTCGGGGCAGGACAGCCGGTAGGGCACGTACACCTTGCCGCAGGAGCCGCAGCGGCTGCCGAGGAAGACGCCCCGGGCGATCCCCGAAAGGAAGCGGGCGAGCGCCAGCCCCGGCGTGACGGTGTACTCCACCCGCACCGGGGCGGTCATCGCCGTGACCTCCGGGACGAAGCACTCGATGTCGGTGACGTGGCCGGTGCGCTCGGCCCGCCAGCGGGGCCGGACCCGCAGGCCGGGGCGCATGGCCCGGACGTCGCCCGCGTCCACCGCGTGCAGCAGGGAGGTGTCGGCGCCGTCCAGGCGGATCAGGGCCCAGGCGAACGGCCGGTCCAGCGGGTGACCGGCACGCGGGGAGCCCGCCCACGACCAGCTCTCGACCGTCCCGGCCGGGCCGACCTCGACGAACTCGCCGGTGACGGCGTCCCCGGTGTCCGGGTCGTACTCCAGAGGCGGCACCAGCGTCCGGCCCGTCGCGGTGCGGACCCCGACGAGGCGACGGTCGCGCAGCTCGGTGAGGAACCGGCCGATCACCGGCCCGGTCGTCCGGGTGTAGCCGCCGGGGAACTCCAGCACGTGCCGCGTCCGCTGGGTCACCGGCGCCTCCCCTTCCGGGGCCGCGCGGTTCGTTCAGATCGCACGGTCGTGCCCCTCCCAGTACGGGTCCCGCAGCCTGCGTTTGAGGAGCTTGCCGTTGGGCTCGCGCGGCATCTCCGCGACGAAGTCCACCGACCTCGGCCACTTCATGGTGGACAGCCGGCCCCGGAGTGACTCGACGAGCTCGGCGGCCAGCTCGGGCGAGGGCTCGACGCCGGCCGCGGGCTCGACCACGGCCTTGATCTGCTCGCCCCATTCCTCGTCGGGGACGCCGAACACGGCCACGTCGGCGACCTTGGGGTGCACCATCAGCTCGTTCTCGATCTCGGCGGGGTAGATGTTGGCCCCGCCGGAGATGATCACGTCCGCCTTCCGGTCGCAGAGGAACAGGAAGCCGTCCCCGTCGAGATAGCCGATGTCGCCGACGGTGAAGAAGTCGTCGAGGCGGCCGGCCTCGGTCTTGGCCCGGTCGCCCTTGTACTCGAAGGTCGCGCCGGTCATCTTCATGTAGACCGTGCCGGGGGTGCCGGGCGGGACGGGCCGCAGCTCGTCGTCCACGATGAGCAGCTCGCTGATCGGCCAGGGCCGTCCGACGGTGCCGGGGTGTTTCTTCCAGTCCTCCGGGGTCGCGATCGTGCCGCCGCCCTCGGTGGCCGCGTAGTACTCGTAGACGCAGTCGCCCCACCAGTCGAGCATCGCCCGCTTGACCGGTACCGGGCAGGGTGCGGCGGCGTGGATCATCCACCGCAGCGACGTCAGGTCGTAGGCGCCCCTGACCTCCTCCGGCAGCGCGAGCAGGCGCTTGAAGTGGGTGGGGACCATGTGCGAGCTGGTCACCCGGTGCCGCTCGCAGAGCCGGAGCATCTCCTCGGCGTCCCAGTGGTCCATGAAGACGAGCGTGTGGCCCATGTGCAGGGCCGAGCCGCCGAACTGGGTGACCGCGGTGTGGTAGCCCGGCGAGGTGACCAGGTGGACGTTCCCGCCGGCCGGGGTCATGCCGAACATCGCGAGCAGGAACGTCATCAGCTCGGCCGCGTCGTCGGGGTCCAGGCCGCTCAGCGGCCGGCGGACGCCCTTGGGCCTGCCGGTGGTGCCGGAGGTGTAGTGCATGGTGGCGCCCGCCGTACGGCCGGCCGGGGCGGTGGCGGGATGCCCGGCGACCAGGTCGGCGACCGGGCGCGCGCCCGGCACGTCCCCCAGGGCGAAGACCCGGGACGGGTCGATCCCCGACGCGGCGGCCCCGCGCGTTCCCTCGGCGGCGAAGCGCTCGTGGACGAAGAACGCGCGGGCCTCGCTGTCGGCGACGATGTGGCCGATCTCCGGGCCGGTGAGGTGCCAGTTGACCGGCGTGTAGTACCACCCGGCCTGCAGCGCCGCGAGGTAGAGCACGAGCCCGTCGGAGCCGTTGGGCACCAGGCCGCACAGTCCGTCCCCGGTCTCCATCCCCAGGGCCCGCAGCGCGTGCACGAGCCGGTCGGCGCGGGCGAGCAGGTCGCCGGCGCGGTGCGGGGTGCCGTCGGGGTCCACGGCCGCGATCCAGTCCGGATCGGCCTGCGCCAGCCTCCAGAAGCCGAGCGTGCCCATCGCAGATCCTTCCCGAGAATGAGAAAGGCCCGGACCGCCAAAGTGAATCACGTTCTCGTTATCGATGAAACCTCTGGTGATACGGGGAAGATGGAACGAGAATCTGTTCTCATATGCATGGGCAGGGTAACCCGCCCGGGAGGACCGAGCAAGCGCTTGACAGCAGACCGGAGGCCTCGTGGAACTTCTGCCGATCAGCACGCCGCACTGCCGGATCGAGCGCGACGGGCACGTCGTCGTGGTGACCATGGACCGGCCGGAGGCCCGCAACGCCCTGTCGACGGACATGCTGGTCGGCCTGGCCGACGCCTGGGCCTACGTCTCGGCCGAGCCGGACGTCCGCGTCGCCGTGCTGACCGGCGCGGGCGGGACGTTCTGCGCGGGCGCCGACCTCAAGGCCATGGGCGCCCCCTCGGAGGACCCCCGGGTGCGGGAGCGGGCCGCGCGGATCCCCGACGTCCACTGGAAGGGCCTGCTGCGCGACCCCGGCGCCCTGCCGGCGAAGCCGGTCGTCTGCGCGGTCGAGGGGTACGCCGTGGCCGGCGGCACCGAGCTGCTCGTCGGCACCGACCTGCGGGTGGCCGCCGAGTCGGCCGTCCTCGGCCTGTTCGAGGCCCGCCGCGCGCTGTTCCCGATGGGCGGCTCGGCCGTACGGCTGCCGCGCCAGATCCCCTACGCCTTCGCCATGGACCTGCTGCTGACCGGCCGGTCCGTCACCGCGCGGGAGGCCCTGGAGATGGGGCTGGTCAACCGGGTCGTCCCGGACGGCCGGGCGCTGGAGGAGGCCCTGGAGATCGCCGGCCGGATCGCCGAGTGCGGACCGCTGGCCGTACAGGCCATCCTGCGCACCCACCGCGAGACCCTGGGCCTGCCCGAGGCCGAGGCGCTGGCGGTCGCCGACGCCATCGGCTGGCCGGTGATCGGCTCCGAGGACGCCAAGGAGGGGGCCCGCGCCTTCCGCGAGAAGCGCCCCGCCGTCTACCACGGCCGCTGAGCGCCGTCGCGTCCCGGCGCTCACCGGCGGCACGGCGTTCGCCGGTGATACCGGAATGGCTGGCCGACGGTATCACCCGTCGGTTAACGTGGGGACATGGCGATGACCATCCGGTTCGACGACGACGAGACCCGCCGCCTGCGAAGCATGGCCGAGGCGGAGGGCATCTCCATGCAGGCGGCCGTCAAACGGTCCGTGGACGAACGCGCCGCCCGGTTGACCGTCCTGGGCCGTCTCGCGGACGCCTGGGGTCCGTTGCCGCAGGCCGAGCTGGACCGGGCCGCCGATTCCCTCAAACTGAACCGGAATCGCGCCGCCTCCTGACACCATCTACCGGTGAGTTCGTTCCCACCGACCGGTTCGGGTCGCATTCTCGACACTTCCGCCCTGACGTCCGCGGCGACGGGAAAGCACGTCTACGCCCGTGCCCTCATCGCCACCGCGTTGCGCTCCGGCACCGTCACCCTCCTCATCCCGGTGAGCGCCTACACGGAGGCCCTCGCCGCCGTTCCGCACGACCTGCGCTGGCAGCTCATGCTTCTCACCAGCTCTCCCACGGTGGACCTCGACTTTCTCGACGACCGCGAGAAGGCCCACGAGATCGGCGACTTCGACACCTCCGACGTCCCTCTCGCGCACGTCGCATGGTGCGGCATCCGATACGGCTGGCGCGTCGTCACCGACCGGGGCGACGAACTGCGCGCCGTCGCCCCGGCCGTGGAGATCGAACCGCTTCCCTGACGACGTGGCACGGGACGATTCAGGTGTGGCCCGGGTCCCGGACGGCTCGGTGAACATGTCAGGAAGAAACCGGGAAAATCGGATCTCTTCTTATATGATCCATTTCCGGTGATGTTGGCCGCATGGTTCATGAACAGTCGGTTGTCGGGCGGAGGCGGCACACGGAGGCGTCCTCCGGCGAAGGCGACGACGACGGCGAAGGGATCCGATCGTGGCGACGGACATCGAGTGGAGCCGCCAGGCGCTCCTCGAACTCGGCCGGCTGGCGTACCGGCGGGGACGCGAGCTGTCGGCGGCCCGCGAGGGCTTCCCCGCGGAGGTGGGCGCCTCGCTCTTCGGTCAGCTGTCCGGGGGCGCGGAGCTGGCCGCCCAGGCCGGCCGGGTGGAGAAGCACGTGGAGACCGACGTCCGCGCCGGGACGAACCGCCTCGACGACGTGGAGCGCGCCCTGGACAACGTCGAGAGGAACATCCGGAAGACCGAGCCGGGTCATGAGAAGGGCACGCGCGCCGTATGACCGACATGGAGGCGGTGCGGCGCCTGGGCGGGGACCGGCTGATCGCACTGGCGAACAAGGCGAACGGGAACCCCGGGGAGATCCGCGCGGTCGCGAAGCGCTGGCGGGACGCCGCCACCAAGTGCGCCGAGCCGTTCGACGACCTGGACGGGGCGATCCGCCGGCAGGTGTACGGGGCCTGGCACGGCGACTCGGCCGACGCGTTCGTGCGGTACATGAGGGCCTATCCCAAGGCGGGCAACGCGCTGCGCGACGCGCTCCGCAACTGCGCCGACTCCCTCGACGACGCCGCCGACGCCGTGCAGTCGGCCAAGAGCGGCATCGACGAGGTCTGCTCCGCCCTCCTCGACTGGCACCGCGGCAACCCGCGCGCCACCGATAACCAGATCAGCGGTGCGGTCGGCCAGTCCGTCACCCTCGCCCAGGGGCACGTGACCAGGGCCGAGACCGCGATCTCCACCGCCACCGGCAAGATCAAGGGGTATATCGACAACCTCTCCTCGACGTTCGGCCGCATCCCCGTCCCCGCCGGCCAGGAGTTCGCGCCCAAGGACGGCAGCGTCGACGGGTGGATCCCGGCCGACCGTACCCCCGTCCGCACCACCTCGCTCAGCTCGGCGACCGGCGCCCCGCCCGGCACCACGGCCACCGGCGCGCCCTGGTCTCCCGGGGGGACGGGCGGCGGTGGCGGAGGCGGCGGGGGCGGGGTCGCCACCGCGCAGGCCCTGCCGTACGTGACGGGTTCGGGGACCGGGGCCGACATCGTGTCCGCCGCGCGGACCCACCTCGGCAAGCCGTACGTCTGGGGCGCCAACGGCCCCAGCGCCTTCGACTGCTCCGGGCTCGTGTACTACTCCCTGAACCAGGCCGGGGTGAAGATCGGCGACACCACGGCCGAGGGCTACCGGGTGAGCGGCAAGCCCGCCACGCTCCCGCTCCAGCCCGGGGACGTGATCACCTTCGGCAACCCGGCCACACACTGCGGCATCTACATCGGCGACGGCAAGATGATCCACGCCCCGAACCCGAGCACGGTGGTGAAGGTCGGCGAGGTGGCGGGCCAGCAGCCCATCACCTACCGCCGCTTCACCTAGCCCGTTCGCGGGTCCGTTCCGCCGGTCCGTTCCGCCGGTCCGTTCCGCCGGTCCGTTCCGCCGGTCCGTTCCGCCGGTCCGTTCCGCGGGCCCCGGCCGCCCGGGCGGCCGGGGCGGGCGGGACGGCCCGCGGAACGGGGCCTGGTCACCCCGACAGGCGGCCCAGGCGCTCGACGGCCTCGATGTACTCCTCGACCATCGTGAAGACCACCTCCTTGGCGGACCGCACCTGGTTCATCGCCCCGATGATTTGCCCCGCGGGGAAGGTCGCCAGCTCCGCGGCGTCGGATCGGCCGATCCTGCGCAGGGCGTCGGAGACCAGCATGAACTGCAGCGGCATCGGCAGCGTGCCGGGCGAGTCCCCGGCCTCCCACGCCTCGGTCCACTCGTTGCGCAGCAGGCGCGCGGGCTTGCCCGTCCACGAGCGCGAGCGCACGGTGTCGCGGGAGGTCGCCGCGAGGATGCGCCGCCGGGCCGGCTCGGGGGTGTCGGCCTCCTCGACGGCCAGCCAGACGGAGCCGGTCCACACCCCCTCGGCGCCGAGCGCCATGCCCGCCGCCATCTGACGGCCGTTCCCGATGCCCCCCGCGGCCAGTACGGGCACGTCCACGGCGTCCACGACCTGCGGGATCAGCACCATGGTGGAGATGTCGCCGGTGTGCCCGCCGGCCTCGGTGCCCTGGGCGACGACGATGTCCACGCCCACCTCGACCTGCTTGACCGCGTGCCTGGGCGTGGAGGCCAGCGCCGCCACCCGTACTCCGCGCGCGTGCGCCGCCTCGACGACGTCGGCGGGCGGCGGCCCGAGGGCGTTGGCCAGCAGCGCGATCGGGTGCCGCAGCGCCACCTCCACCTGAGGCCGGGCGGTGGCGTCGGTCCAGCCGAGCAGGACCTTCCCGGCGCCCGCCTCGGAGTCGGGCAGCTCGGCCACGCCGTGCGCGGCGAGCAGGTCGTCGACGAAACGGCGGTGGCCCTCGGGGATCATCCCCTGCAGCCGCGCCACCAGATCCTCGGGCGAGTCGACGTCGAGGCCGGCCCCCTCGTAGGAGGCGGGCATGACGACGTCGACCCCGTACGGCCGGCCGCCGGCGTGCTCGTCGATCCAGGCGAGCTCGACCTCGAGCTCCTCCGGCGTGAAGTAGAGGGCGCCGAGCACGCCCATCCCGCCGGCGCGGCTGACCGCGGCGACGACGTCCCTGCAGTGGCTGAACGCGAAGATCGGGAATTCGATGCCGAGCATGTCCGTGACGCGTGTCCGCATGCGCTCACGGTACGACCGGCCCCGAATGACTGCAACGTGTTCTAGCTACGCAATTCCCTCCTTGAAAGGAACACGAAATGAGAAAGGAACAGGTTTCATCGCGGCATTCTGCGCCAGATAGCCCGCGGCAGCAGGCGCGTCACCGCGAACACCCACCGCAGCCGCCCGGGGACCCACACCGTCTCGGCGCCCGAACGCAGGCCCGCGATCACCGCGTCGGCCACCTCGCCCGGGGTGGACGACATCGGCGCCGGGGACATGCCCTCGGTCATCCGGCCGACGACGAACCCGGGCCGGACCACCATCACCCGGGCTCCGGAGCCGTGCAGGGCGTCGCCCAGGCCCTGCGCGAAGCCGTCCAGGCCCGCCTTGGCCGAGCCGTACACGAAGTTGGCCCGCCGCACCCGGACCCCCGCCACCGACGACAGGACCACCAGCGTGCCGTGCCCCTGCTCGCGCAGCCGCCGGGCCGCGGACAGCCCGGCCGAGACGTGCCCGCCGTAGTTGACCGCGACCGCCTCCGCGGCGGCCACCGGATCGGCGTCGTAGGCCGCCTGACTGCCCAGGACGCCGAAGGCGGGGATCACCACGTCGAGGTCGCCGACCAGCTTCGCGGCGGTCTCGATCACCTCGCCGTGCGTCTCCGGGCGGGCGGCGTCGAAGTCGACCAGGTGCACCTCGGCGTCCCCGATGACCGGGGGCGTCCCCCCGGCGGCGCCGCGGGCGGCGAGCACGACCCGGCGGGCGCCGTCGCGGACCAGCCGCTCGACGATCGCCAGCCCGATCTCGCTGCGCCCGCCGAGCAGCAGCACGGTGTCCACCGACCCCAGCGCGTTCCTCACGGGATGAGCCTCCTTCTCTCGGGACCCGGGCACGCGGGACCCGGACTCACCGGACCCGGGCCCACCGGATCCGGGCGACCGGCGGCCCGTACGGCGCCGGTCCTCACAGCAGCAGCCTGCGGGACAGGTCGGAGCGGAACACCCCGGCCGGGTCCACCTCGTCGCGGACCCTACGCCACTCGTCCAGCCGCGGGTACATCGCCGCCACCGTCGCGGCCGACGTCCGGGAGTCCTTGGCGAGGTAGATCCGGCCGCCGGCCTCGGCCACCTGGTCGTCGAACCCGCGCAGCAGCCGGGCCAGGCCCCGCCGTCCCGCCGGGATGTCCAGGGCGAGCGTCCAGCCGGGAATCGGGAACGACAGCATCCCCGGCGTGCCCGGACCGAACCGCTTGAGCACGGTCAGGAAGGAGACCACGCCCTCGGCGGACAGCCGGGCGACGATCCGCCGCAGCGTCGCCTCCTGCCCGAACGGCACCGCGAACTGGTACTGCACGAACCCGCGCGAGCCGTAGACCCGGTTCCAGCCGTCCACCCCGTCGAGCGGGTGGAAGAAGGGCGCGATGCCCTGGATGAGGCCGGTCGCCGGGCGCGATTTGGCGTACCACGCCTCGTTGAAGGCGCGCACGGTCACCGGGTTCAGCAGGCCGTTGGGCGCCCAGGGCGGGGCCTTGAGCACCGGGCCGGGGTTGAACGCCAGCGGGTCGGCGCCGCGCGGCAGCTCGTCGCGGGCGGCGTGGTCGCCGCGGGTCAGGACGCTGCGGCCCATCCGGCCGCCCCTGGCGAGCAGGTCGATCCAGGCGACCGTGTAGCGGTAGCGGTCGTCGGTGGCGGCCATCGTCTCCAGCGTCTGGTCCAGGTCGCGGGTCCGCTCGACGTCCACCCGGACGCGGGAGGTCTCGATCGGCACGCACCGGAACACCGCCTCGGTGATCACGCCGGTGAGCCCCATCCCGCCGACCGTGGCCCAGAACAGGTCGCCGCCGTCACCCCCGCCGTTCCCGCCGTTCCCGCCCGGGACGGCCGTACGGCCTCCGTCCGGGGTGACCGTGCGGGTCTCGCCCGAGGCCGTGACCAGGGTGAAGGAGCGCAGGTGGGCGCCGAAGGAGGAGTCGACGTGGTGGTTCTTGCCGTGCACGTCGGCCGCCACCGCGCCGCCGACGGTCACGTGCCGGGTCCCCGGGGTGACCGGCACGAACCAGCCCCGCGGCACCAGCGCGGTCATCAGGTCGTGCAGGCTCACCCCCGCGCCCGCGGTGACCAGGCCCGTGGTCTCGTCGATGGACCAGGTGTCCAGCCCGGTGCAGTCGCACACCAGCCCCCCGGCGTTCTGCGCGGCGTCGCCGTAGGAGCGGCCGAGGCCCCGGGCGGCGACGCCGCGGGCGGGGGCCCGCCGTACCAGCTCGGCGATCTCCTCGGCGGAGCGGGGGCGGGCCAGGCGTGCCGGGGTCGGCGCGGTACGGCCCCAGCCGGTGAGGAAGGTCATGAAAGGTAGATTCCCACGAGCAGGGGCACGAGCAGCAGGGCGGTGAAGAGCAGCAGGGGCCGGTCGCGCAGCACGAGCTCCTCGGGCTCCTCTCCCACCCCCCGGTCCACCAGCAGGTTGTGCCGCAGGACGATGAGCACGAACGGCACGATGCTGATCGCGTGGAAGGGGCCGGGGTGCCGCTCGTTCAGCGCCCACAGGCAGTAGGTAACGATCATGGCGCCCGAGGACATCGACCGGACCCCGGCGAGGTAGCTCGGCGTGTAGGCGGACAGGGCCCGCCGGGCGGAGTCGCCGGAGGCGCGCAGCTCGGCCTCGCGCTTGCCCGTCACGAGCAGCAGCGAGCCGAGCGAGACGACCACCAGGAACCAGCTCGTCACCGGCACGTCCACGGCGACCGCGCCGGCGAGGGCGCGGATCACGTGGCAGCCGGCGACCGCGACCAGGTCCACCACGGCCTGGTGCTTGAGCCAGAAGGTGTAGGAGAAGGTCAGCGCCAGGTACCCGGCGACGACGGCGGGCAGCTTCCAGTCGCCGGACAGCGCGGCCAGCGCCGGGCCCAGCAGCAGCAGGACGACCCCGGTGATCCGGGCGAGCCGTACGGTTACCAGGCCCGCCGCGACCGGGCGGCGGCGCTTGCGCGGGTGGCGGCGGTCGGCCTCGACGTCGGCGGCGTCGTTGAGCAGGTAGGCGCCGCTCGCGGCCAGGCAGAACGCGCCGAAGGCGATGGCCGTGCCCAGCAGGCCACGGGGGGTGGTCAGCACTCCCGCCGCGGCGGGGGCCGCGAAGACGAGGGCGTTCTTCAGCCACTGGCGGGGCCGGCAGGCCCGCAGCAGCGCCACGGGCGAGAACCCCGGGGAATCGGACGCGGCCGCCGGCGGGTCCGCCGACGGCCGCGCGACGGCCGTCTCCTCGTTCACCGGGTCCGGACTCGGCGCCCACGCCCGGCGACGACCATGAGGATCCCGGCGGCCAGCATGACGACGCCCACGATCAGCACGACCAGCGGGATGGTCACCTTGAGCAGGGTGATCTGGCTCCTGCCGTCCATCGCCTTCTTCACCAGGGCGTCGACCGTCTTGGGGGTCATCCTCGCCGTCGCGTCGAAGGCGGTGATGCTGTGGGCGCCGTCCTGGGTGGTGAGGACTTCGTGGCGCTCCTGCTCCTGCTTCACCGGCGAGCCGGTGGTGGGCTCGACCCAGAAGGTGTTCCGGCCGCTGTAGTACCGGTCGACCTGGATGTCGCCGGTCGTGTCCGTCACCCCCATGATCGAGGCGGGGACGGTGCGGGTCTCGGTCTTCGTCTTGGGGACGTCCTGCTCGAACCGGTAGGCGCGCACCCCGTTGACGTCCTCCTCGCCGGTGAAGCGGGCGTCGAACGCCTTGCCGGCGGTGGCGTTGAAGACCCGGTAGGTCTTCTTCTGCACGTCGAAGGGGAACAGGTAGACCTGCCCCTCCAGTTTCACCGGCTTCTTGTCGATGTTGGCGGCGCAGCAGTCGACGGCCTCGCCGGTGTACTTGTTGAAGGCGCTGCGGCGGGGGACGAGCGAGATCAGCGGGTTCTCGTTGGTCACGTCGTTGACCGCCATGACCTCGTCCCAGACGACCCGGTCGCCCTGGGCCTGGGAGACGTCCCCCCGCATGGTCACGGTGATGTCGGCGTCGCCGGTCATCACCTTGAGGTCTCCGATGCTGAAGTACCGCGCGCCCGGGGCCGTCAGCTCGCTGATGCCGTAGTAGTCGGCCGGGGCGGCGATCAGCTTGGGGGCGACCTGGAACCGCACGAGCGGCGCCAGCACGATGAGGAACGCCCCGAGTGCTATGAGGACTAGTCCAACGGTCCGGCGCATCTGGCCTCCTGGGGGTCCCGGCCTGGGAGATTTAGGGGGATATTTCTGGATTAACGAGGCTACTGGCCAGTATGTTATTTGCCGAGAGTGACCGTCGTCACGTAGGGATGCGGAAAAGTGACCGAAACAGGTTCTAGTACGGAGGCCCTCTCCGATCCGGATCCCGCGGCCCCCCGCAAAACTACCCCCGAACCGCTCCCCCCGAGCCCCCGGGGCATCTCGCGGCCCGCCGCACCGGTCGCCGGGGACGGGCCCGCGACGCTCTCCGGTGACGGCCGGCTCGACACCCTCGACGGCGTGCGCGCCGTCGCCGCGTTCGCCGTGCTCGTCTTCCACGTGGCGACCGAGACCGGGGCCGCGCTCGCGCCCGGCTTCGGCGGCGCGCTGCTCTCCCGGGGCGACGTGGCCGTGCCGATCTTCTTCGCGCTCTCCGGGCTGCTGCTCTACCGGCCCTTCGCGGCGTCGCTGCTGGCCGGGGAGGCGCCCGTCCACGTGCGGTCCTACCTGTGGAAGCGCGCCCTGCGGATCCTGCCCGCCTACTGGCTGACGGTCGCCGTCGCCCTCCTGCTGTGGTCGCGCGACCACCTGTCGGACGGCTGGACCTGGCTGAAGCTGCTGACCCTCACCCAGAACTACGACACCCACCCCTGGTGGTTCGGCCTCGGGCCCAAGGGCCTCGCCCAGATGTGGAGCCTGTCGGTGGAGGCGGCCTTCTACGTCGCGCTCCCGCTGCTGGCGGCCGGGCTCGCGGCCTTCGCCCGGCGCGGCGGCCCGGACACCGGCGCCCGGGCCCGCCGCCTGCTGGCCGGCCTGGCCGTACTGGGGGCGGTGTCACTGGCCTGGACGCTGCTGACCTACTACCCGGAGTACCGGCCCTACCTGAACTCCTGGGCACCCCGGTCGGCGATCTTCTTCGCCGTCGGGATGGCGCTGGCCGTCGTGCTGGCCTGGGACCGTGCCGACCCGGCGGGAGACTCCCCGGCGAGCCGGTTCCGGCGGGCGGCGTCCGCCTCCCCCGGCTCGTGGTGGCTGGTCGCCGCGCTGGCCTACGCGCTCGCGGCCTCCCCGGTGACCGGCACCCGCTTCCTCGGCATCGACGGCTTCTGGTCGGGCCTGTTCGAGATCGTCCTCTACGCGGTCGTCGCCACGTGTCTGCTCGTCCCCGCCACGCTGCCGCCCCCGGGCGACTCCCCGGTCCGGCTGCTGCTCGGCAACCGGGTCATGGCCTACCTCGGCCGGATCTCCTACGGGGTGTTCCTCTGGCAGTTCGTGGCCATCCACCTCTGGTACGGCTTCACCGGGCAGCGGTCGTTCACCGGCGGCTTCCTCGCCAACCTCGTCCCCATCACGGTCATCACGCTGGCGATGGCCGCCCTGACCCACCGCTTCGTCGAACGCCCCGCCACCCGGCTGGCCCGTCTCGGACGAGAAGAGGGCCGAAACCCGGTGCGCTGACACATCGCGATGTATATCTGATGCGCGTCTAGGCATACGAGGAGGCGCGATGAGCCGGACCATGATCGATCTGGATGACGACCTACTGGCCGAGGTGGCCAAGGCATTGGGAACCGGCACGAAGGGAGAGACGGTCGACGCCGCTCTGCGCGAGGTGCTGGAGAACCGGCGGCGAGCACTGGCGTTGACGCGGCTGCGCGCGGCCGCCGCCGACGGCGCCTTCGACCTGGAGATCCTCGAAGAGAAGACGAACCGTCGGCGGTGACCCCGAGCCTCCAGCGGGTGAGACCGCCATGGCGGGTCAGGACGGGCCCTCGCCCTCGGGGGCCGGGGCGCCCAGGGCCACGGCGATCACGCAGACCGGGGCGTCCGGGTCGTTCATCTCGATCCGCATCCCCCGCCCGATCCCGTGCACCGGGAACTGGATCAGCCCCATGGTGGTCTTGCGCAGCGACAGGACGGTCCGCTCCCCGCCGACCTCCACGGTGACCGAGGCGGGACGGTCGGCCGAGTAGGACAGGCCGCCCACGGTGGCCCGGCCGCCGAAGGAGACCGCGTCGGGGAAGGACATCGCACCCAGCAGCGTCCGCATGCACCGCTCGCCCGGACCCCGGGCGGCGAAGAAGCCGGGGGCGACGTTCATCCGCACCAGCCTGCCCTCCCGGTTGAAGACCCGGGCGTCCTCGGTGGGTTCGGGGTGGGCCATCCTGGCCCGCAGGACCGGCCGGGCCAGCGGGGCGAGCAGGCGGTCGGTGAGCCGCCGCTCGCCGTTCACCGGCAGCACGATGTCGGGCGGCACCGGGGCGGGGTAGATCACCGCGGTGTCCGGGGCGGCGGCCAGCTCAGCGGCGGCCGTGTCGAGGTAGGCCCGGACGCGCTGGCCGTTCAGGGTCGCCCGGTACGCCTCGACGGAGAACACCGACAGCACCAGGTAGGCCCCGGCGGTGAGCCCCGCGACGAGGGCGAGCGAGGACCGCTCGGGCAGCGGGCGGCGGTAGGCGCCCGTCTCCCCCGCCAACGGCAGCAGCGCGCAGCCCAGGCAGACCGCGAGGACCAGCGCGGCGTCCGCGACGTAGCGGGTCTCGGCGCCCACCAGCCCCAGGTAGCTGCCCCGGGCGATCACCGTCGGGATCGCGTCGGCGAGCACCAGGTACCCGGCCAGCGTGAGCCACGCCCGGTGCGCCCGCCGCCGGTAGACGAGCGTGGCCACCACCGTGACCGCCAGCACCGCCCAGGAGAGCGCCACGACGAAGCCGGACGGCGCGGCCAGGCCGCCCGCGGGGGTCGGCGTCCACGACACCGGCCCACCGACCGCCCCGCTGGGGAAGGTACGGCCCAGCAGCAGGGAGATCAGGTCGGCGGCCACGCCGGGCTTGGGGGCCGCGGCGCCCTCGCCCGGCGCGGTGTCCATCCGGTCGAGGTAGACGAGCGTGTAGGCGGCCAGCACCGCCGCGTGCGCCGCCCAGAGCCACCGGTTCGCCCGCAGCTCCCGCCACATCGAGCGGAGCCAGCCGGTCTCCCGGTCACGCAGGTACGCCGTGGTCAGCGCGAACAGCAGGAAGGCCGCGAAGACCCCCTTGGTGCTGAAGGCCATGCCGACCACGCACCAGATCAGCGCGCGCCGGCCGTACCGGGCTCCCTCGCCGCGGGCGAAGCGCACCTGGGCGGTGAGCGCGAGCACCAGGGCGAGCTGGAGCGGGATCGCGTTGATCGCCGCGGCCCACCAGGCGAACGCCGGGAAGGTCAGCGGGCAGAACAGGAACAGCGCCAGCGGCAGCAGGATCGCCGGCCGACCGCCGAACAGGGTCCGCAGCAGCCGCAGCGCCAGCACGCCGAGCAGCGCCTGCGCGACGAGCGTGACGGCCGACACCAACGCCCAGTCGTAGGGGGCGGCGCGCGACAGCACCCAGGTCAGCGCGATCGCGCCCGGCATGAAGTGGCCCTTGTGCACCCGGGTCAGGTAGTCGAGCGTGAAGTCCTCGCCGTAGGCGTTGCCGACGAACAGCAGATCGTCCTCGACGAAGTAGGAGTCGCGCAGGACCAGCACGCGCAGGACCAGCGACACCGCGATGAGGGCCGCCGCGCCCAGGGACACCGGGCCGCGCAGCCGCGCCAGCCACCCGGGCAGCGTGAGACGCACCGCCGGCGCCTCCGGCCGGCCCGTCTCCGCATCCGCCCCGTCCCGGGAACGGCCCGGTCCGGCGGCCTCGTCGGCGTGATCCGTGCCGGCCGGGTGCTCCGGGCCCGTGGCGGCTCTCGTGTCCTCAGTGGCGTCCACCAGGCGTCTCCCTACGATCCGGTGTTCCGGCGGAACACCGCGCGAGCTGTCAGGACCAGAAGTGATGCGGTGTTATGCTCCGGCCCACCTGGTTTGTCCAATTGCGGTGAGGAGCAGCGTTGGAGACCCCGCAGGCACCGTTCCGGGCCACGTTGGGCCGGTCCGTCACACTCCTCCGCGCCTTCCGCAAGGAGCAGACCGACCCGGACTTCTTCTACGGCATGCTGGCCCGCGACACGGTCGCCCAGCTCGCCTCCTACACCGAGCTGAACGGCGCGCTCGTCGCCGACGTCGGCGGCGGCCCGGGATACTTCACCGACGTGCTGCGCGCCGCGGGCGCCCGCCCGGTCTGCGTCGACTGCGACGCCGGGGAGATGATGGCCCGCCAGGGCGCCGCGCCCGAGGGGGCGGTGCTGGGCAGCGCGCTGGACCTGCCGCTGGCCACCGGATCGGTGGACGTCTGCTTCTCCTCCAACGTGCTGGAGCACGTGCCCGACCCGTGGCGGATGGCCGCCGAGATGGTCCGGGTGACCAGGCCCGGCGGCGTGGTGTACCTGTCGTTCACCAACTGGCTGTCGCCCTGGGGCGGCCACGAGACCTCCCCGTGGCACTACCTCGGCGGCCACCGTGCCGCCGCCCGCTACACCCGCCGGTACGGCAGGCGCCCCAAGAACGTCTACGGCGAGAGCCTCTACCCCGTCTCGGTCGGCGCCGCGCTGCGCTGGGCCCGGCGGCGGCCCGACGTCACGGTCCTGGACGCCCTGCCCCGCTACCACCCTCGCTGGGCGACCCCGGTGATCCGCGTCCCGGGGCTGCGGGAGATCGTGAGCTGGAACCTGCTGCTCGTCCTGCGCCGCCACTGACCGCCGGGCACCGGCGGGAGACGCTCCGGGCGCCCCCGCCCGCCGTTCGTCCCCTACCGGCCGCCGGGCACCGGGAGACGCTCCGGGGGTCCCCGCCCGCCGCTCAGCCCGCGCCGCCATCGACCGCCCCTTCCGGCCTCTCCGGCACGGCCGCGCCGACCACCACCGCCCGCAGGCAGACGCCGCTCTCCCGGCCGCCGTCCCGGCGCGTTCCGTCCGGGAGCGCGCCGTCCCGACGTGATCCGTCCGGGAGCGTTCCGTCCGGGAGCGTGACGCGGACCGGCCCCGGGGCGGGCGCCGCCGCGAGGTGGACCCGCTCCCGGTCCGCCCGCAACGTGACCTCGGTCCGCCGCTCCCCCACGGTCACGGTGACACGCGTGTCGCGGGGCACGTCGTAGTGCAGGCGGACGACGTTCCCCTCGTGGACGGCGAGATCGGCGGTGACCGCGCCGCCGCGCCACGGGAGGCAGCCGCCGTCCTCGCCGGTCACGAACCCGCCGAGGACCGCCGCGGGCACCAGGTGGCCCCGGTCGTCGAAGGTGACCGCGTCGTAGGCGACCCCGGGGTGGGCGACCCGCTCACGCAGCGCGCCCCGGGCGAGCGGGGCGAGTGCCCGGGAGGTCAGCCGGTCCGGCAGCGACTGCCAGGGGAACAGCAGCCGCTCGGGCACCATCGCGGGGTACACGCCGGGCTCGGGGCCGAGCGCGGCGAGGTCCGCGCGGGCCGCGTCGAAGTAGGCGCGGCCGGTACGGCCGGGGAGCGTGGGGCCGAAGACCGACGCCGACACCAGGGCGAGCGCCACGTAGGCGCACGCGGCCGGTACGGCGTACACCGGGAGGGTCCGCGCGCCCCCGTCCGGGACCGCCGCCGGACCGGCCGCCTCCGGGCCCTGGACCGCCGGGTCCGACGCGTCCCCTTCCGGGCTCGGAGCCGCCGGGTTCGCCGTCGCGCTCCCCGCCGGAGACGCCGCGCCCCGCGCCTTCGCGCCCCGCCACGTCATCAGGGCCAGCGCCAGGCAGACCGTGAGCAGGGGGAGGGCGTCGGCGATGTAGCGGCTCTCGAAGGCGCGCCACGGCCCGGAGCGGACGATCATGATCAGCAGGCCGTCCGCGACCAGGAGGTAGCCGCCCGCCAGCAGCCACGCCGGGACCGCCGCGCGCCGCGCCCGGCAGGTTCCCGCCACGACGGCGGCCAGGGCCAGCCAGGCCACGGCGATCTCGACGGGCCGGTGACCGGCCAGCGCGCCGGTCGACAGCACCGGCTCCCAGGTCAGCGGGCCCCCGACCAGCAGGGTCGGGACCGTGCCGCCGAAGAACGTCGCGGCGTAGTCCACGGCCGTGTAGAAGCCGGGGAACGCGATCCCCTGTCCGCCGGACCGCCCGGTCGCCGCGAGGTACCCGGCGAGGTAGGCGCCGGCCACCGCCGCGTGGACGAGCCACAGGCCCAGGTGCCGGCGCGCGGCGCCGAGCACCCCGTGTTCCCCGGCGAGGAGCACGACGGTGAGCAGGAACAGCACCGGCGGGATGAGCACCGCCTTCTCGAAGAACAGCAGCCCGGCGCACGTCCAGGCGAGCCCGGCGACCGCGTGCCGTACCCGGCCGGTGCGGACCAGCAGCACCTGCGAGCACATCGCCATGAGCATGGCGACGTGCAGGGGCAGGAGGTTGATCGCCGCGGCGAACCAGGCGGTCGCCTGGAAGTTCGCGGGCGAGAACAGGAAGAAGGCGAGCGGGACGAGGACCATCGGCCGGGCCCCGAACAGCAGGCGCAGCAGCCGGTACAGCGCCAGGGCCGCCGCCGCGGACAGGGCGAGGACGACGGCCGAGACCAGCCCCCAGTCGTAGGGGGAGATCGCGGTGAGGGCCCGGACCAGCGCGAGGGCGCCCGGCATCAGGTGGCCGATGTGCACCCGCAGCAGGTGCGCCCAGCCGAACGGCTCGGTCACGGCCCGGCCGACGAAGACGATGTCGTCCTCGACGAAGTAGGACCGGCTGAGCAGCCATCCCTTCAGTACGAGGCCCGCGGCCACCAGTAGCAGCGCCGCGGCCGTGAGGCCGTGCCGGAGCCGCGGGACGCCGCGCGCCCAGGCCGGCAGCCGCAGCTCCACCTCGACCGGGCCGCCGCCCGTTCCCGTCATCGCCTCACCCCGGCCGCCGCGCCGCTCACTTCCGCTCCCCGTCCGCCCCGGCCGCGGCCGGCTCGCCGCCCGCCTCCGCGCCCGGCCGTACCCCGGCCGGGTCCCCGTTCGTCTCCGCGTCCGGACGTACGGCCGGCTCCCCGGCCGGGCCGGGCCGCCCGTCCCGCCTCCGCCGCCGGAGGGCCACCGGGACCAGCGCGAGCCCGGCCGCCAGGAACAGCCCCGGCAGCAGGTCGCGGACGAGGAGGACCCAGCGGGCGAAGGCCTCCGCGTCGGCCATCCGGTCCGCCACGTCCTCGGGCATCATGTCCAGGTCCGCCAGGAGGGCCACCTTGCGCTCGACCCCGTCGGGGGTGCGCAGGGTCTGGCGCTGGTGCTCACGCACCTTGACCGTCAGGCCGCTCTCCGGCTCCACCCAGATCGTCCGGGTCACCTCGGCGTAGCGGGCGACGTTGACGGCCCTCCACTCCGGCAGGCCCAGCACCTTGCCCGGGAGCTGCCCGGGGACGTCCTCGATCCTGATCGGGCCCGCCGTGTAGGTGTAGCGGTAGGCCGGCCGGCCGAACACCCGTTCCTGCCGCTCGTAGCGGAGCGGGACCGCCGTCCGCAGCAGCACGTCGTACATCGGGTAGGTCCGCGGCTCGGCGCGGAACGGCAGGCGGAAGGCCAGCCCCTCCTGCCGGGCGCCGGGGTCGTCGTCGACGTACCCGTCACAACAGGCGACCGCGAGGCCCGTCCTGCGGTCGAAGGCGGTCCGGCGCTCGTGGTAGTCGATCCGGTCGCCGCCCTCGGTGGTGAGCGAGGTGAACTCCACCCACACCGCGGTGTCCGGGCCGCCCGCGCCGGCGTCCCCGCTCACCGTCGTGGTGGACAGCAGAGAGACCCCGGCGTGGGAAGTGAGCGTCGCGGTGTCGAAGTACTGGGCGCCGGACGCCGTCATGCGGTACGTCCTGGCCTGCTCCAGCGGCATCACCAGGGCGCTCGGGTAGACGTACAGGCGCAGCAGCGCCGCCAGCGTGACGAAGAAGGCGCTCGCCGCCGCGAACGCGGTCCAGGGGACCCGCGGGCCGGTCACCGGCGCACCGCCGTCGCGGCCGGCTCCGGGTGCCGCACCGGTTCCGGTGCGGCCGGGGCGGCGGGGACCGGTTCCGGGGCCGCGACCGGCAGCCAGGCGAGCGCCAGCAGGCAGAGCACCTGCGGCACGACGCCGGTCAGCGCCCCGGCGAGCGCGGTCCCGCCGTACGCGGTGCCGGCGGCGAGCGCGAGACCGGCCAGGAGGAGCGGGACCGCCGGCGCCCACCGCAGCAGCGTCGCGGGCACGGACCCGCCGGGGCGGACGCCCCAGAGCCTGACCGGCCGGGCGTACAGCGCCGCCGCCGCGGTGACGACCACCGCGCCCGCCACGCCGCCGGTCCACAGGCCGACGGCCGGGGCGAGCGGCCAGAACCAGGCCGCGCGGACCGCTGCGGCCCCCGTCCCCGCCCGGCGGGCCGCGGTACGGCGCGGCCGGACGAACGCGAGCGCCGCCACCAGCGGCACCAGGCACCCGCCGCCGAGCAGCGCCGCGCGGTAGGCGGAGTCGGGCTCGTAGCGCATGGTCACCACGCCCTGCCCGGCGGGCAGCTCCCACGCCTGCCGCCAGCCGTCCAGCCGGACCGGCGTCAGCCGCCCGCCGTCGAGGTACGCCTGCCAGCCCGCGTTGTGGTTCTCGTTGACCACCAGGTAGGAGGGGGCGGAGGCCGAGAAGCGGACCCGGCGCTCGGCCGGTCCCCACGCCTCCGCGGTCACGGGCGAGGCCGTCACGGCGTCGCCTTCCGAGTCGTCCCGGCCGGTCCCGGACGACGATCCGGGTTTCCGGTCCGCCGTCCGGCCGTCCGTCCCGCTTTCCGTCGCGCCGCGCGTCTCACCGTCCGCGGCGCGCACCACGAGCGACTCGATCCGGAAGGCGTCGGCCGGGGCGACGCTCACCCTGGCCGTGCCCGGCTTCAGCTCGACCGGCCCGCAGGCGCGGTAGCCGACGGGACGGCCGCCGAGCACGTCGCCCATCGTGCCCCGGACGACCTCGGTGCGCACCGTTTTGCCGTTCACCGAGAGGGTGGGCCCGTATCCGCAGGGCAGCCGCAGCGGGGTCGTCTCCATCGAGCCGAGCGGCTTCACTCCGGGGACGGTGACCTCCGACACCTCGATCGGCCGGGACACCGGGGTGGTGAAGCCGATCTCCAGGGTGTCGGTGGTGATCTTGGGGAGGACCACCCGGCCGTCGGCGCGGATCCAGCCCCGCGTGGTCTGCCCGCCGCCGCTCACGCTGACCTGGACCGGCGGCTGCCCGAGGAAGGAGTCGGGGAACAGCACCATGATCTGGGAGATCGTCCGCTTCCTGCCCAGCCTGACCGTCAGGGTCGGGTGGCGGTCGGCGGGGTCGGCGTACCAGACGGTGCCGAGTTCGCCGTCCATGGCCGCGCGGCCGAGCACGGCCGGGTGGCCGGTCAGCGTGGAGGAGGCGGTCACCTGCGGGTGGACGCCGTGCAGGGTGGTGACGAGGCGGGAGGAGACGGGGTCGGTCAGCACGGCGTCGCCGCTGAGGGACCGCTTCCCGCCCTCGCGGACGGTGAAGGAGCGGTCGAAGCCGTCGCCGTCCTCCCCGGTGACCTGCAGCGTGGAGGGGTCGCAGGTCCAGGTGGACGACCCGCGCATGCAGGCGCTCGCCGTACCCCGGCGGGTCAGCAGCACCGTCCCGGGGTCGCGCGGGCCGTCGGGGGGCACGACGAGGGTGCGTCCGGGCCGCACGCCGGGGATCGCGACCTCGGTGACGCCGACGCGGGCGCCGGTCGGCGTCGCGAGTTCGGCGGCCAGCCGGGTCACCCGGATCCGCAGCCAGGAGGTCCGCCCGAGGGGCGGGCGCATCAGCTGCGGGTCGGCGGTCGGGTTCACCGCGACCCGGCGGGCGCCCGCCTCGGTCTCCAGGGACACCTCGGTCACCTGCGGCAGCAGCGGCGAGCGCTCGAAGGCGACGGTTATCTGCGGCATGTCGATCGGCTCGGTGAAGCGCACCTGGAGCCACTGCCCGACCGCGCCGTCCCAGCCGTCGGAGCGCCACCCGGTGCGCGGATCGCCGTCGAACGCCGCGTACGGCTGGCGGCCCGGGTCGCGGCGCTCCCCCGCCCCGATGCCCGACTCGGCGGAGGAGGCCCGCACGTCACGGACGCCGGTGTAGGCGGCCGTGACGGTCGCGCCGGACCAGGCGGGGTCGGTGAGGTCGGCGCCCCGGGGCCGCTCGGGCCGCTGGCCGGCGGTCATGGTGGGGGTGGCGATGCGGCGCAGGTCGCCGAAGAGGATCTCGCGGCGGCGCAGCGTGTCGGTGGCCACCGTGTCGCGCGCGGGCACGGCGGGCGCTCCGGGCTCGTCCCCGACCACGACGGGCCGGTCGTCGGCGAGCAGTCCCTCCTCGGCCATGTCCAGCACCGCCTCGGGCGCGCCGGTGACCCGGAGCGTCCCGTCGCGCGGCACGGTCGCGGCGAGCGGCGCGGGGTCGGGCACCGCGTAGACCTCCAGCGCCGAGTAGGGCTGCTCGAACCAGCCGGCGGCCGTGGGGCTGGACCGCAGGCCGATCTCCGGGCCGAAGCCGGCGACCCGCCGCAGGCCGGTGGACTCGGCGAGGGTCTCGTGGACCCGCGCGGGCCAGGCCGTGCCGAGGCTCTGCCGGGCGAGGTCGTTGCGGACCAGCAGGTACTTCACGCCGATCCGGCGCAGCGCGGCGGTGAGGCCCGGCGATCCGCGGCCGGTGGCGAAGCGCTCGTCCACCGCCTGGACCAGCCTCGCCAGTCCCGGCGAGCCCCAGGGGACGTTGGTGTGGGTCGCCCAGCGCACGGTCAGCAGCGACTGCATGGGCTCGTCCATCGGACGGCCCCACAGGTAGTCGCCGCGGCGCGAGCCGGGAACGGCCAGGACCATGCCGTCGCCGGTGTTGCGGTTCAGCCAGGTCGCGGCGTCCCGCCAGTAACCGGGCAGCGCCTCGAACCCCCCGGCGGGGGTCGCCCCGGCGGTGGCCACCGGCAGCGCGGCCAGGGCGGCCAGTACGGCGGTGCCGGCCAGGACGGGCCGGCACAACCGTACCGGTCCGGCCCGGGGCAGGGCCGCGAGGCCCAGGGCCAGCGGGAGCCGGATGAGGGCGTCGAACTTGTGCAGGTTGCGGAAGGGCGCCAGCGGCCCGTCGAGCAGCGCCCGCACCTGCTCGGTCCACGGGTGGGCGAGCGCGTCGGCGTGCCCGGCGGTGACCGCCACCACCCCGGCCAGCACGCTGAGCGCGAGGAAGGGCCGCTCCGGCGTGGCGCGGGCGGCGATCCCGGCGAGGCCGAGCGCGGCGACCGCCGCGGTCAGCGCGATCATCACCGGCGCGGTGGCCTGCTCGAACGACGCGGGCAGCCACGCCTGGCCGTCCACCGGCAGGAAGGACATCCAGCTCGACGTGCCGCGCAGGGTGTTGAGGAGCGAGGTGACGCCGGTGGTGGCGTCGGCGGTCTCGATGAAGGGCAGGAAGGAGAAGATGTAGCGGCCCATCACCAGCAGGGGCAGCAGCCACCACATCGACACCGCGGCCACGCAGGCGAGCCACCAGGCGAGCAGGCGTCGCCGGTGGGGGCCGCCGCGCCGGGTCAGCAGGTACAGCAGCGGCACGACGAGGACCGCCAGCTCGGCCACGGCGTTGATCCCGCCGGCGAAGACGAACGCCAGCGCCGACAGCGCGGCGGCCCGGCGCGGGCTCGCCCCGGGCCGGGTGCCGTGGATCAGGGGCAGCAGCACCCACGGCAGCACGGCGCTCGGCTGGAACTCCGAGGAGTTGGTCCCGATCAGCGCGACGGCGTGCGGGGCGAGGGCGTAGGCGAGCCCGGCCAGGACGCGGGTGGCGGGGGCGCCGATCCCCATCGCCCGCGCGACCCGCTCGACGCCGAGGAACGCCGCACACAGCACCAGCGCCATCCACAGCCGCTGGACGTTCCAGGCGGGCATGCCGAGCTCGGTGAACAGCGCGTAGAACGGGCCCATCGGGAACAGGTAGCCGTACGCCTGGTTCTGCAGGTGGCCGAAGAACGCGCCGTCCCACAGGTGCGTCGCCCTGGCCAGGAAGGCGACCGGGTTGATCGCCATGTCGAGCTTGGTCTCGCCGATGACCTGGCCGGGGGCGGTGTTGAACGCCACGGCGGCGAGCAGCAGGCAGCCGGCCAGCAGGCGCAGGCCGTGCCGGAGCCGGCCGGGCTCGGAGGCGGGTTCCGTGTTCAAGCGGGGTCGGTCTCCCCGGAGGCGATGCGCAGGCCGGCGGCCGCGGCCCTGCGGAGCGGGCCTGCCGTACGGGCGGCGCGCAGTTCGGCGGTGACGAGGCCGGTGACGGCGGCGCCGGTCCGCCCCCAGGTGAACTCGCCCGCCCACGCCCGGCAGGCCGCCTGGATCTCCGCGCGCCGCGCCGGGTCCGACAGCTCCCCGATCGCCCGGTCCACCACGTCGGCGAGCGTCTCGCCCTCGCGGACCAGCCAGCCGGTCACCCCGTCCCGGACCGAGTCGCGCAGCCCGGCGACGTCGTAGGCGACGGTCGGCACGCCGAAGCCCGCGGCCTCGATCACCGTGAGGCCCCAGCCCTCGAACTCCGAGGCGGTCACGTTCAGCAGCGCCGCGCCGAGCACGGCGTTCTTGGCGGGCTCGGCGAGGAAGCCGTGCAGGTGCACCCGGCCGGCGACGCCCAGCTCGGCGGCCCGGCGGGCGAGCGACCCGCTCTCGGGCCCCCGGCCCACGACGTGGACGTGCAGCTCGGGGCGGGTCTCGCCCAGCTCGGCGGCCAGGCCGACGACCCGCTCGACCCTCTTGTGCCCGACCAGCCTGCCCAGGTAGACCACGAGCGGGTCGCCGGGCAGCTCCCGCATCGTCACCGGGCGGGCCACCGGGCTGCCGTTGGCCACGACGTGGATCGGCGCCTTCCAGCGCAGCCGCGCCCGCAGGTCCTCCCGGGACGACTCCGAGACGGTGATCGTGGTGCGGCGGCGGTAGAGCGACCGCGCCACCGGCCCCTCGACGAAGCAGCCGATCCTGGCGAGCCAGGGCGGGAAGAAGGCGTGGAACTGCCGGTCGTGCACGTGGTGCACCAGGCAGATCACCGCGGTGCGGCGGCGCACCACCAAGGGGGAGAAGAAGGGGATGCCGTTCATCGAGTCGATGACGACGTCGAACCGGCGGCGGCGCAGCAGCAGCCAGAGCGGCACGAGCAGGTAGACGAGGTAGCGGTTGCCCATCCTGCGCAGCTCGACGCCGTCGCGCTGTTCCGCGGCGGGCTGGCCGGGCTCGCGGGCGGTGGCGAACCACACCTTCGCGCCCTGGCCGGTCAGGTAGCGGCTGACCTGCCAGGCGTACTCCTCCGCGCCGCCCGCCACCGACTGCTGCGGCTCGCGGAAGTTCAGCACCGCCACCCGGACGCCGCGCAGCGGCTCCTCGGGCGTACCCTCGGCCTCCACGCTGAGGGCGGGCCGCGACGGGGCGGACGGGCGCGGCCCCGCGCTCCGGCCGAAAAGGGCCACGCTGCCTCCTTGCTCTCCGGGCCGCGGTCCTCCGCGGTCTCTCCTGTCCCCCGCGTCCGGACGGGCGCCGCCGGTCCGGTCCGGGTACGGCGCCGCCGCCCGCCCGGCCCGGCGCGCCCGTTTCAGGGCATGGTGAAGCCACGCTCCGTTCCGATGGACGATCCCCGCGGTCCGGCCGGGGACCGGTGCGATCACCGGCCGCCGCGCGGCCTCAGATCACCTGGTGCCGTAGTTGTACAGGGGGCGGTTCGGCGGCTCCGGGGTGGGCGAGCCGACGTTCACGACTGCCACGGAGGCACCGACCGCGAGGATCGCACCGATGGCCAGCGCCAAGAGCACTCGCATCCCTGGCTCCCTTCAGCGACGGACAGTGTGCCGAGACTAGAACGTGATTCGCGCATAAGCCATGGTTTTGGTTAAAACGTGACAAAGAAAGTTACCGTTGGGTACTCCTCCGAGCTGGGGATATGTCCCTCCAAGAACGCCGATCAAGCTGTTCAGAGGCCCTCGTCAAGCCGCAGGAGCCGGATCTCCGGGCCGGTGAACACGGTCGCCGCATCACGGAACGTGTCGTCACCAGCCCGGGTGAGGACATAACGGACGCCCAGCCGCGCCAGCGCCGCCTCCCGCGCTCCCGGGCGGGCGCGCAGCGCCGCGTCCACCCCCGCCGTCGCCGGGTCCTCGGGCGCCACCCGCAGCCGCCCGCCGCCGGGCAACCCCACCAGCAACGCGTCGTTCCACAGCACCCTGCGCCGGAACATCTTGGTCGCCGGGTCGAGGATCACCCGGTGGCCGTTCCATCCGAACGCCCGGTGCGCGCCCCACGGCAGCGACAGCAGCGCCCCGGGCGCCGGGTCGGAGTTCACGATCGCCTGGACCCGCCGCCACTCGTCCGGGTAGTCCACCGCGGCCAGCCTGCCGAACGCCCCCAGCGCGAACGTGGGCAGCACCAGTACCGGGACCGCCGCCGCGACCGCGGCCACCGCGCGCGAGTTCCAGCGCTCCACCGCGCAGCCCAGGCCCACCGCCTGCAGCAGCGCGAACGGGGCGAGGTAGAGCTGGCCGTCCCGCAGCGGCCCGAACCCCGGCCACCAGGCGATCAGGCCGCCCAGCACCCCCGGCGCGAAGGCGCCCGCCAAGGCGACGCCCAGCCCGGCCACCGCCGCCGTCGCCAACCCCGCCCGGTACGGCGCCGCCCGCCCGGAGCGCGTGCGCGCGAACCCCCAGACCGCGACCGCCGCCAGCGCCAGCCGCACGCCCGCCGACCACCAGGTGCCCTGTCCCGGCACCCCGGCGTCCGAGTTCCAGATCCCGCCGAGCGTGAGCAGGCTGCCGACCGTCCCGAAGGGGCCGTCGGCGCGGGCCGCGAACGCCCGCACCCCGGCGGGGTCGGTCACCGCCCGGCTGCCCAGGGCCGGCACCAGCCACGGCAGGCTGAGCAGGACGACGACCGCCGCGGCCCCGCCCGCCCGGCGGACCGCGGGACCGACCCGCCACCGGCCGCCGGCTTCACCGGGACGCCGGTCCGCCTCCGGTCCGCCGGACGGCTCCCGGGGTCCGCACCCGGCGGGCCGGCGGGTGGCGGGTGACCGGCCGGACCCCGCGTGGTCGCCGCCACCGGGAGCACCGCCAGCGCCGAGACCAGCATCGCCTGGAACCCGCCCACCGCGGCCGGCAGCAGCGCGACCGCCAGCCGTACCGGCCAGGCGGCCCGCGCCCACCAGGTCTCCCGGGTCCCCGGGGTCACCGGGGTCCCCGGGGTCCGCCCGGCCCGCCGTACGGCTTCCGCTGAGGCGCCCCTGACGGAGTGGGCGGCGGCGCGCACCGCCCACGGCAGCCCGGCCACCCCGAGCAGCAGCGCCCACTGGCCGAGCAGCAGCCGCTGCGCGAGGTAGGCGTTCCAGGCGTAGAAGGCCGCCGCCGCCAGCCGCGGGCCGAGACGCCGCGAGGGCACCAGTGCCGCCGCACCCGAGGCGGCCAGCACGAAGATGCCGAGCAGCGCGGCCTTCTGCACCGCCTGGGCGGGCACGACCTGCGCGAGCAGCGCGACCACCAGGTCGCTGGGCACCGCCCGGGGGAAGCCCTCCCCCGGCCCGACCGGCGGCGGGTCGGGCACGAACACCATGTCGTACCGCAGCACGAACCCCGGGCCCAGCGCGGGCCCCAACGCGAGCAGCCCGAGCGCCAGCCCGAGCAGGGCGGGCGCGAACCGCGCCGCCGCGGCCCGCGCGCCGGACGGTCCGCCCGCCTCCGGAAGGGTGCCCCCGTCCGCGGCCGGTCCCGGCGGGACGGCCGCGTCCGGCCCCGGAGGCACTCCCGCCACGGGTTACCGGCCCGGCTCCGGGTCGCGCGGCAGGCCGAGCATCCGCTCACCGATGATGTTGAGCTGCACCTCGGTGGTGCCGCCGTAGATCGTCATCGCCCGGGTGGCGAGCACGGCGCGGTTCCAGTAGCCGGCGTCGCCGAGCTTCATGTCCGCCGCGACCACCGCAGCCGTGCCGAGCAGGCCGACCGCGCACTCCGAGACGTGCTGGGCGTGCGAGGTGGACAGCAGCTTGCGCACCGAGGCGTCGGCGCCCGGCTCGGCGCCGGTGAGCTGCTTCAGCGTCACCCGCATGCCGAGGGCGCTGATCGAGTGGCCCTCGCAGACGACCCGGGCCACCTCCTGACGCTCGGCGGAGGACAGCTCGCGGCCGAGCCGCCCGGCCAGGCCGAGCAGGTCGGGGACGGACGCTCCGGTGCCGCCGGACCCCGCCGACAGCGAGACCCGCTCGTTGGACAGCGTGTTGCGGGCGACCTTCCAGCCCTGGCCGACCTCGCCGACGACCAGCTCGTCCGGGACGAACACGTCGTCGAGGAAGACCTCGTTGAACAGGTTCTCGCCGGTCATCTCGGTCAGCGGACGGACGGTGACGCCCGGGGCCTTCATGTCGACGATGAAGTAGGTGATGCCCTCGTGCTTGGAACCCTCGGAGGAGTTGCGGGCGATGCAGATGCCCCACTCGGCGACGTGGGCCACGGAGGTCCAGATCTTCTGACCGTTGAGCCGCCAGCCGCCCTCGACCTTCTCGGCCTTCATCTGCAGCGAGGCGAGGTCGGAGCCGGCGCCCGGCTCGGAGAAGAGCTGGCACCAGATCATCTCGCCGCTCAGCGTGGGCGGCAGGAAGCGCTCCTGCTGCTCGGGCGTGCCGTACGCGACGATCGACGGCACCACCCAGGCACCGATGATCATCTGGGGCGGCTTGACCCGGGCGGCCTTGAGTTCCTGGAGGATCAGCACCTGCTCAAGCGGCTTGGCGTCGCGGCCCCAGGGGCGGGGAAGGTGCGGCATGACGAACCCGGCCCCGGCCAGGGCCCGCTTCTGCTCCCTGCCCTCCAGCGCGGCGATCTGGGCGATCTCGGCGCGGATCTCCTCGCGCAGCGCCGCCGACTCCTCCGGCAGCTCGATCTCCATCTCCCGGCTCACGCCGGAGAGCGCGAGCCCGGCGACCCGCTCGGCCCACTCGGACGAGGGGCCGAGCAGCGCGCGCAGGGTCAGCGCGCGGCGGTAGTAGAGGTGGGCGTCGTGCTCGAAGGTGTAGCCGATGCCGCCGAAGATCTGGATGGCGTCCTTGGCGCACTGCACGGCGGCGTCGGGCGCGACGACCCCGGCGATCGCGGCCGTGTAGGCGGCCGCCGCGGCGCCGTTCCCCTCCCCGGTGGCGGCCTCGGCCGCGGCGCGGGTGGCGTCCCAGACCGTGGCGCGGGCCTGCTCCAGCGCGACGAGCATCCGGGCGGCCTTGTGCTTGACGCCCTGGAACTGGCCGATCGGACGGCCGAACTGCACGCGCACCTTGGCGTACTCGGCGGCGGCGCGCACGCACCACGCCGCGACGCCCGCGGCCTCCGCGCCGAGGACGATCGCCGCGAGGTCGCGGACCGCGGCGCCGGTGAGGCCGTCCAGCACCCGCCCGGCCGGCACGGTCACCCCCGCCGGCTCGACCCTGGCCACCCCGCGGGTGAGGTCGAGGGAGGCGACCGACGTCACGGTCACCGCGGAGGCGTCCAGCGCCACCCACTCCTCCTCGTCCCGGCCGGTGTCCACGGGGAGCACCAGGACGTCGGCGAGCGCGCCGCCCAGGACCGTCTCGGCGACGCCGGTGACGGTGAGCGTCCCGGCGTCGTCGCGGGTGCCGGTGAGGGCGGCGCCGAACGCGACCGCGCCGGTCAGCGTGCCGTCGGCGAGGCCGGGCAGCAGCTCAGCGCGGGCCTTGCCGTCGGAGGCGAGGATCGCGGCGGCGGCGAGGACGGTGGGGACGTACGGGCCGGGGGCGGCCTTCTCGCCGAGGGCCTCGACCGCGACGGCGGCCTCCAGCAGGCCGTAGCCGCTGCCGCCGTACTCCTCCGGGAGGTGCAGGCCGAGCAGGCCCTGATCGGCGAGGGCGGACCAGAAGGCGGGGCGTTCCCCGTCCCCCGCCGCGACGGCGGCGCGCACGACCTCAGGGCGGATGTTCCGCTCGGCCCAGCCGGTCACCGACTCGCGGAGCGCCTCGTGCTCCTCACTCAACCCGATCGCCATGGCAGCCTCCAGACACGATTCACTGCCAGAACCATATTCTAGAAGTTGCTTCCATCACAACGGCCGGGCACTGGCCATCAGGGGTGCGATGTCCGCCCAGAGCTCCTTGCGCGAGTCGGGCACGGTCACGAAGAGCATCGCGGGCTTGCGGCGGCCGACGTCCAGTACGGTGACCGCCGCCTGGGAGGTGTGCTTCTTGCCGTTCAGCACGTAGGTCACGCGGTAGCCGAGCGTCCAGCCCTTGCCGCCGGCCGCCTTCTGCGAGGCCGTCCAGGCGATCTTCCCGCCCGGCGGGTGGTGGTTGGCGGCCGTCCACTTCACCGCCTGCATCGCCGCCGTCCGCAGGGCGGGGTAGGTCTTCGGGGCGGTGGCCGGGGTCGCGCCGGGGAGCATCCCGGAGCCGACGACCGTGCGCGGCAGCCGCGCCGCGCCGACCTGCTGGCCGACCGAGAAGGGCGGCACGGCCGCGGCCTTCCAGGGCCTGCCGAGCTTGGCGTAGGTGATGTCCGCCGTGGCGTCGCTCACCGAGCCGACCACCCCGCTGGGCGTGCCGGGCAGCGCCGCCAGCGCCTTCATCTTGGGCCGGCCGGGCAGTGTGATCGTGGGGGCGGCCTTCGCGGGGGGCGCGGCGGCGCCCTCCGGCCGGGGCTGCGCGCTCTGCTCGGGGGGCTCGTCCCCGGAGAACAGGACGAAGACCAGCACGACCGCGGCGGCGGTGAGGAGGGCGGCGACGATGCTGTAGACGGCCCGCAGCGACAGCCCGCCGCGCCGCGGCGGCCCGGCGGGTGAGGCCCCGGACGGCGGGGGCGGTGCCGGCGGCTCCGCCCGCCCGGCCGGCTCGCCCACGGGCGACGGCCGCTCCGGCGCGGGGAACGCTCCAGCCGGGTCGATCCTCGGGACCAGCAGGGTCTCCTCGCCGTCCCCGATGGGGAACCGGCGGGGCACCCGGGTGCCGATCATGGTGCCGTCCTCGGCCTGGACCGCGGGCATGGGCGCCGTGGGCGCCTCGTACGACGGGATGTATCTCTCGTGAGAACGCCCGGAGGAGTCACCGTCAACGTCCGCCATGGTCGTCAGGCTACGTCACGGGACCCGGAACGATGAACCCAGACCTGATCAAAACCTCGGCAGGGTACCTCCGCCGGTGTCCGGGAAGATATCCCTGCATGGGGGGATCGACATCGCGGGCCGCGCTGCTGGCGGCCGTCGCCGTGGCGCTCGCGGGCTGCGGCGGGGACGGCGGGACGGGGCTGACCGGCTCCATCTCCGACTCGGTCTCCGGCTCGGCCGGCGGCCCGCCCGCCGTCACGGCCGGCAGACTCCCCGGCTCCCCGACCGGCACGCCGCCCGGCCCCGGGGCGCCGGTCTCACCGCAGTCGCTCCAGGCGGCCTACGAGCAGGTCATCGCCAAGGTGCTGCCGTCGATCGTGCAGATCACCACGGGGGAGGGCCTCGGCTCCGGGGTCATCTACGACGCCGCCGGGCACATCGTGACCAACGCCCACGTGGTCGGCCGGGCCAGGCGCTTCCAGGTGACGCTCGCCAGCGGTGGCCCGCCCCGGCCGGCCAGGCTGATCAGCACCTTCGAGCTGGGCGACCTGGCCGTGATCAAGGTGGACGACCCCAGGGGGCTGCGACCGGCCGCTTTCGGCGCCTCCAGCCGCCTGCGGGTCGGCCAGTTCGTCCTGGCCATGGGCAACCCGCTGGGCCTGTCCGGCAGCGTCACCGACGGGATCGTCTCCGCGCTGGGCCGTACGGTCACCGAGCCCGCCGAGGGCGAGGGCCCCGCCGCGACGATCACCAACGCCATCCAGACGTCGGCCGCGATCAACCCGGGCAACAGCGGCGGAGCACTGGTCGACCTCGCGGGGAAGGTCATCGGCATCCCCACCCTCACCGCCGTCAACCCCGAACTGGGCGGCGGCCAGGCGGCCGGCATCGGCTTCGCGATCCCCTCCGACACCGCCGTGGACATCACCCGGCAGATCATCGAGAAGGGCCGGGTCGTCAACACCCGCCGGGCCGCCCTCGGCGTCACCGTGCAGACCGTGATCGGCTCCGACGGCCTGCCCGTGGGCACCGGCGTCGTACGGGTCACCCCCGGCGGCGGCGCGGCGCGGGCGGGGATCAAGGCGGGCGACCTGATCCTCTCCGTCAACGGCACCGCAACCCCGACGACGCAGGCCCTCTCGGAGGTCCTCGCCGACCTCGATCCCGGCGACCGGGCCCGGGTGGAGCTGCGCCGCTCGAACGGCTCCACCGCCACCGTCACGGTGACCCTGAGCGAACTCCCCAGCGGCGGCTGACCCGCGCGGGAAAGCGGCCGACCCGCGTGGGAAACACGAGAAGCCGCCCACGCCGGCGCGGCGAAGGAGGCTCCGCCTGGGGACTCCATCCGGAGGCGACGGCCCGCCCGGGGATTCTCCGGCCATGACGAAAAAGCCCGCCGGGGCGAGTGCTACTCGCCCCGGCGGGCTTCCTCACGGGGTGGTGGAGGTGGCGGGAATCGAACCCGCGTCCTTCAGCTCCAAGACAGGGCTTCTCCGGGTGCAGCCCGCTGTGCTTTTCTCAGCCCCGGCGATCACGCAGGCAAGTCGCCGACGGGCTCAGCCACTGTTAGATTTCCCGATCTCCCCCGTGGCCGGGTCGATCGGTTGAGCCTCCTAGCGATGCCGGATCCGGGCCGGAGGCGCTCCCGGGCCGGCAGAGGTCACTCGCTGCTTAGGCGGCGAGGGCCAGGTTGCCCTGGCTGACCTCGGAGTGCGTCTTATTGGCACTTGTTGGTCGCGGTCACAGTGTTAACGAGGTTATGTCCGCAGTCCTCGACCCGCTTCCCCTGACTTGCAAAGCCAAAGTCGAAACCAGTCACCCCCCTGTTGAGTTGTCAACCCGGCCTCGAAAGGCGGGCGATCCGAAGATACCCGTAACAACACCGTCCATGCCAACCTGATTCCCGCCCGGGAGCCCTTCCGGGCGGGAAAATCCGGAAATCCCGGGGGCGCGGGCGTCGCGCCGCGCGCCCCCGGGATCGACCGGCAGGGTCGAGCCGGTCCGGACGGCGGGGCCTCCCCGAGACGAGGACCCGGCGCCATCACAGCGACCGGGCCCGCAACCCCCCAAGCGGCGCCCGGTCATCTGGAAGGACGCAGCGCGGGCACCTCATGGTTGCTCGGGGCGACGAGATTGTCACCGAGAGTGTGTGCGAGGCCGGCGAGGCGCCCGGTTCCGTCTCCGCCCGGACGGGTCACAGCCCCCGGACGGGTCACGGCTCCGTCGGCGGGGATCGGTCACAGGCCCGCGCGCAGCCCCCGGAAGAACCGGCCGGCGACGGTCGCCCCGGCGGCGGGGTCGGTGCTCTCCATCAGCACCGCCACGGCCGTGTCCCCCTGCCAGCCGACGAACCACGCCAGGGGCTTGCGGCCGCGGACGGCGGTGGCGGTGACGCCGTACACCGGGTCGCCCGGGGCCGCCGCGGCGGCGGCCGAACCCGAGGTCACCCCGGCCCGCATGAGCGTCCTGAGGGTGGCGACCGTCCTGTCGTCGAGCTTGATCTGCGCGGGCGGCGTCACCGGCTTGGTCTCGGCCGAGGGGTCGGGCTCCTTGGGGTCGGTGACCAGGACGGGCGGGTGCCAGGTGCCCGTGGGAGAGGCGACCGCCCCCGCCACCAGGGCCATGGTCAGCGGGCTGACCAGAACGTTCTGGCCCGCGATGGCCCGCGCCGTGGCCGCGTCGCCCTTCAGGGGCCGTATCGAGCCGCTGAAGGTCGAAAGCGGCAGGTTCCAGTGCGTGCCCAGGCCGAACTTCGCCGCGCCGGCCGCCAGCTCGGCGCCGTCCACCTTGCGGGCCAGCGAGGTCAGCGCCGTCACGCAGCCGGTGGCGAAGGCGCCCTGGACGGTGGGCGTGCTCGGAGCGGGCGGCCCGGACTGGCGGAAGCGGGCGCCGCCGACGCTCCGCTCCGCGGGGCAGGCGAGCTTCTGCTTGAAGTTCGTCCCCGCCTTGATCAGCCCCTCGACGGCCATCAGCGAGAAGGCCGAGCCCGGGTGGAACCGCCCGGCCAGGGCGTCCTTCTCCTGGTGGTACTCCTTGGTGGTGCCGATGGCCCGCACCTCGCCGGTGGAGGCCTGCACCGCGACCAGCATGCCGGGCGTGACGCCGAGCAGCGCGTCGTCCGCCGCCTTCTGGACGCCGCGGTCGAGGGTGGTGCGCACCGGCGAGGTGGGGCGCCCCTCCCACTTGTGCAGCTCGGCCACCTTCTTCGTCGTCTTGACGTCCAGCGTGATCACGCTGGTCTCGGTCGAGCCGGTGAGGTACTCCTGGTACGCCTTCTGCAACCCGGTGCGGCCGACCGTGTCGCCCGCCCGCTGGGGGCCGCCGAGCTGCTGCTGGAGGTCGGCGGTGACCGCGGAGACGATGCCCACGATCTGCTTGGGCGAGTCGGGCGCCAGAGGCTGCGGGTCCTTGGCGATGGTGATGCCGGGGATGGCCTTCAGCTGGGACTCCAGCTGCGCGTAGCGCCTGCCGCCGAAGGTGGCCAGCGGCACGGCCGCGTCCGGCCGGGCCGACCGGATCCGGCTCAGCAGACGGTCCTGCGGGAACCCGGTGACCTTGGCCAGCCGCTCGCAGACCTCGGACGGGTTCTTCAGCTCGGCCGGCGTGACGTTCGCCACGTAGAGCGTGGTCACCTGCTGGAGGGGGTCGCCGGTGCGGTCCTCGATGGGGTTGCGCCCCTGGGGCTTGATGTCCACCGCGAACCGCTGGCCCTCGTGCAGCTCGGGGTGCAGGACGCTGGGCGACCAGTGCACCTTCCACTGGCCGTTCACCAGGCGCAGCGGCAGCTTCCCGTCGTACTCCCACAGGGGGTTGTTCTCCCCCAGGTCGACCTCGGCCGCGAAGTCGGCCTCGGCCTCCTCGTCCCGGTCGCCCTGCCCGGCGCGCAGGCCGGTCAGCCGGAAGCGGAACGAGGCCGCGTCGAGCTGGACCTTGGCGTCCTCCAGGGCCCTGCGAACCACCTTCTCGTCGCCGTCGGTGCGCCTGGCGGCGGCGGCGTAGTCACCTGTCTGCCAGCCGACCAGGAAGTCGCGGACCGCCTCATGGGCCGACGGCTCCTCAAGACACGCCGACAGCAGGGGTGCGGTCGCGACCAGCGTGAGCGCCGCGGCGACGGCGCGCCGAGCCTTCCCCGTCACAGTTACCTGTTCCTGTACCTGAGCGCGCGGGCCATCTCCCGCTTGGCCTGCTGCTCGGCCAGCGTCTGCCGCTTGTCCCAGTCCTTCTTGCCCTTCGCGAGGCCAATCTCGATCTTGGCCTTGCCGTCCTTGAAGTACAGCGCGAGCGGCACCAGGGTGAGGCCGCCCTCCTTGGTCTTGGCGGCGAGCTTGTCCAGCTCCTTGCGGTGGAGCAGCAGCTTGCGGGTACGGCGCGCCGCGTGGTTGGTCCACGTCCCCATCGTGTACTCGGGGATGTGGACGTTGATCAGCCAGGCCTCGCCGTCCTTGATCGTGGCGTACCCGTCGACGAGGGACGCCCGCCCCAGGCGGAGCGACTTGACCTCGGTGCCCTGTAGCACGAGGCCGGCCTCGAAGGTCTCCTCGATGTGGTAGTCGTGCCAGGCACGCTTGTTCTGGGCGATGGCCTTCCGCCCGGTCTCACGTGGCATGCTTCGAGCCTACCGGTGCCCGGGACGGCCTACCGCGCCCGAGATCGCGCGCATGTCCGGCACGAGGGTCATCGGGACGTCACACCCGCAGGTAGCGGCGGAGCGTGACGAACGACGCCAGGATACAGATCACCACACCGAAGATCAGCGTGATGAGGATGACCTTGGTCACGGTCTCCCAGGTGAGCACGGTGTTGGCGAGGTAGACCTGCACCTTGTCGAAGAGGAACACCTTGCTGACCATCAGCAGCACCCCGGACATCACACCGCCGATCAGGCCGGCGATGACGCCCTCCATGACGAACGGCAGCTGGATGTAGATGTTGGACGCGCCCACCAGCCGCATGATCCCGGTCTCGCGCCTGCGGTTGTAGGCCGACAGCCGGACGGTGTTGCCGATCAGCAGCGTGGCCGCGAAGACCAGGATGATGGCGACCACCAGGGCGGCCCAGCGGAGGCTCTCCAGCAGGGCGAAGAACTTCTCCAGGATCTCCTTCTGGTTGACCACGTTGGAGACGCCGGGGGCTCCCTTGAGCTGCTCGATCACCGCGGTGTAGGTGTCCGGGTCCTTGAGCTTCACCCGGAACGACTCCGGCATGTCCTCGGCCCGGATCGCCGACAGCAGCACGGTGTTGCCGGAGTTCGTCGTCTTGAAGACCTCGTAGGCGTGCGCGGAGTCCTCGAAGGAGACCGACTCGACCTGCGGCATCGCCTTGATCTGCTGTGAGAGGGCGGCCTGCTCCTGGGCGTTCACCCCGCCGCTGCCCTTGCACGCCGGGAAGGGGTCGTTCTTCTTGCACAGGAAGACCGAGACCTCGACCTTGTCCGACCAGAAGTCCTTCATGGTGGAGATCTGGGAGTTGATCATCAGGCCGACGCCCAGCAGGGCCATGCCGATCGCCACTGTCACGATCACCGCGACGGTCATCGTGAGGTTACGCCGGAGGCCGATCCAGACCTCGGAGAAGATGAAGTTTGCCCGCATGCTCTTCCTGTCGCTGCTGCCGGTACTGGTGTGTCAGTACGCCTGGCCGTACACGCCACGCGACTGGTCTCGGACGATCTTGCCGTCCTCCAGTTCCACTACGCGTTTGCGCATGGAGTCGACGATGGCCGCGTCGTGCGTGGCCATGACGACGGTGGTGCCCGTCCGGTTGATCCGGTCGAGCACCTTCATGATGCCGATGCTCGTGGCCGGGTCGATGTTTCCGGTGGGCTCGTCGGCCAGGAGGATCATCGGCCGGTTGACGAACGCGCGGGCCATCGCGACCCGCTGCTGCTCACCGCCGGACAGCTCGTCGGGCATCCGGTGGGCCTTGCCCTCCAGGCCGACGAGCTCGACGACCTCGGGCACGACCTTACGGATGAACCGCCGCGGCTTGCCGATCACTTCGAGGGCGAACGCGACGTTCTCGTACACGTTCTTGTTCGGCAGGAGCCGGAAGTCCTGGAACACGCAGCCGATCCGGCGGCGCAGGTGCGGCACCTTGAAGTTGGACAACCGGGAGAGGTCCTTGCCGGCGACCTGGATCACCCCGGAGTCGGGGCGCTCCTCCTTGAGGATCAGGCGCAGGAAGGTGGACTTCCCCGACCCGGAGGGGCCGACGAGGAACACGAACTCACCCTTGTCGACATCGACGCTGACGTGGTCCAGCGCGGGCCGGTTCTGGTTCGCGTAGACCTTGGTGACATTATCAAAATGGATCACGGGCGCATCACGGCATGCCAGTCTAGGGGGTAGGACGGTCGAGGTAGTGGCGGAGCTTCGCCTTCGCCTCTCGCCGGCCGGGGGGCGCCGGTCTTTACCAAGGATCGACGTTCCGGTGGCCGGAGCCCAGTCTAGGGGGAAGACCGGCCTGGAAAGTCCATAACGGAAACAAAACGATTCGGCCGCCCGGTAACGACCGCATAAAGTGGTTCTGAAGGCTAGAAGGAGGACGTATGAGCTGTGAGGACTTGGTCTGCGCGCGGTGCGCGCACCCTGTCGCCGAGGGCCGCTGTCCTCAGTGCCGCGCCGCTCGCGAGCGGATGCACCACCACGGCCTGGACGGCATGGCGGCCACGATGGTGCTGCTGGCGCTGGTCGCCCTGCTCCTGCTGTCCCTGGCCCTGAACCACCTCACCGGGGCCTGAGAAGGCCCCTGGCGGGCGCCGGACGGCGCCCCGGCGCCCGGCCGCCGTACGACGGTCCGCCCGGACGCCCGGCGGCGTCATCCGGCCGTCACTCCGCGCCCGACTCCTGGCGGCGCGTCCAGCGGATCTCCGCCTCGATGAACTGGTCGAGGTCGCCGTCGAGCACCGCGGCCGGGTTGCCGGCCTCCGAACCCGTGCGGAGGTCCTTGACGATCTGGTAGGGGTGCAGCACGTAGTTGCGGATCTGGGTGCCCCACGACGTCGTCGACTCGCCGCGCAGCTCGTTCAGCGCCGCGGCCTCCTCCTGCCGCTTGCGCTCCAGAAGCTTGGACTGCAGGACCGCCATGGCGGTGGCCTTGTTCTGCAGCTGCGAGCGCTCGTTCTGG
Source organism: Streptosporangium sandarakinum (assembly GCF_050942225.1). NCBI lineage: Bacteria > Bacillati > Actinomycetota > Actinomycetes > Streptosporangiales > Streptosporangiaceae > Streptosporangium > Streptosporangium sandarakinum. The sequence goes on along the minus strand of NZ_CP192034.1, from coordinate 1,408,842 downwards.
CAGGAGACGACGATCCCGGTGGGCAGGTGGGTCAGGCGGACCGCCGAGTCGGTGGTGTTGACGCCCTGGCCGCCGGGCCCCGAGGAACGGTAGACGTCGACGCGCAGGTCGTCCTCGTTGATGTCGATGTGGTCGGTCGTCTCGACGACCGGCACCACGTCCACGCCCGCGAAGGAGGTCTGGCGGCGGCCCTGGTTGTCGAACGGGCTGATCCGCACCAGGCGGTGGGTGCCGTGCTCGCCGCGGAGCGTGCCGTACGCGTAGGGGGCCTTGACGGTGAAGGTGGCCGACTTTATGCCGGCCTCCTCGGCGTAGGAGGTCTCGTAGACCTCCGTCGGGTAGCCCTTGCGCTCGGCCCAGCGGAGGTACATCCGCAGGAGCATCTGCGCCCAGTCGGCGGCGTCGACGCCACCGGCCTGGGAGTTGATCGTGACGACGGCCTCGCGGGCGTCGTACTCGCCCGACAGGAGGGTGCGCACCTCCAGGGCGCCGATGTCGCTCTTGAGCGACTCCAGCTCGCGGTCGGCCTCGGCGCGGGTCTCCTCGTCGTCCTCGGCGGCGGCGAGCTCGTACAGGACCCCCAGGTCCTCCAGGCGGCGCCCCAGCGACTCGATCCTGTTGACCTCGCCCTGGAGGTAGGAGAGCCTGCTGGTGACCTGCTGGGCCCGCTCCTGGTCGTTCCACAGGTCGGGCGCGGCGGCCTGCTCCCCGAGCTCCTCGATCTGCTTGCGCATCACGCCGAGGTCGAGGACGTCCTGGATGCTGGCGAGCGTGCCGGTAAGCTCGTTGATCTCTTCGGCCGGATCGATGACTGCCACGTCTGTAAAGGGTACGCGACCACCGAACCCCGTTGGGTACGGCTCGCGCCCCGCCGGTGGCTAGCATGGGCGCGCGAGGGGGGACCACGAGGAGGCGGGCAGTTGCGGGCACATCGGAGACGCGGGTCGCTCGCGCTCGCCCTCGCGCTGGTGACCTGCGCCGCGGCCTGCTCCGGCCCCGGGGACCAGACGCCGCTCAAGGGCGGGATGCCGCCCGGCTCGACCCCCACCTCCGCCGCCCTGGCCAAGCCCCCGGTCACCCTTGAGGAGGCGGACGACGCCCTGGAGGGCGTCCTGGACGCCGAGGGCGTGCTGAGCGGCGCCACGCCGCACCTGGCCGCCGACCGCAGGAACATGCTGGCGCAGACCTGCGAGGCGCAGCAGGCCCTCAGCTCCGCCGCGTTCAACGTCTCCCCCGACGCGCCGCCCCACCACACCTGGGGCCGGCCGCGGCTGCTGGTCCCCCGCGTCCAGCGGGCGCCGTACTGGTTCGCCGCGGTGGTGAGCCGCGAGGACTCCGCGGGCGGCTCCCGCACCGCCGTGCTGACCCTGACCGAGCGCGAGGACAGGTGGTGCGTCAGCTCCACCGCGCTGCTGGAGCCGGGCGAGAAGATCCCGGAGATCGCCAGGGACGCCGAGGGCTACGCCACCGCGCTGGACCAGGACGACCGGTCCGTGGAGATCAGCCCGCGGCTGATGGCGCCGCTGCACGCGACCGCCGCGGAGCAGGGCGACCAGGGGATCGCGGCCGGGCTGATCGAGAAGGGCCGGCGCACCACCGGCTACGCCGAGGAGATCGCGGCCGAGCGGAAGAAGCACAAGGCCGACGACTGCCAGGCCTACGACTCGATCTTCGGCGCAAGCGGCTACCCGGTGCGCGCGCTGCGCACCGCCGACGGCGGGGCCATGGTCATGTACTCGCTGGTCAGGACCGACACCCTGACGAACAAGGTCCCGCCCTGCGCGATGATCAGGGTGCCGAGGCACCTGAAGCCGCTGGTCTCCGGTTCGGACCTGCCGGTCAAGGAGCTGCGGATCGTGGAGACGCAGCCCTACGTCAGCGTCGTCCCGCGCCGGAACGCCCACGTCCCGGCGCGGGTCATCGCCTACCTCGGCACCGTCACCAAGGTCTTCGGCACCTGACCGGCCGCGGGGCCCTCGGTGACCGGCCGGTCGCCGAGGGCCCCGCGGCTCGGGATCACACCTCGCGGAGCGGCAGGTTGACCGTGGCCACCAGCGCGCGGATCGCGCGCAGCGCCACCGACAGCGTCGCCAGGTCGAAGTTGTCGCTCTCCCAGATCTCCGACAGGGTCTGCCGTGCCCGGGCCACCGCCGCCGCGTTCGCCTCGGTCCAGTGGGCCAGGCGCTCCTCCGGCGACAGGCCCGGCGTGCTGTGGGCCAGGACGTCGCGGGTGAGGGAGGCGTGCGCGGCGTAGAGGTCGTCGCGCAGCGCGGCCCGCGCCATGGAGTTCCACCGGTTGTCCCGCGGCAGCGCGATGACGCGCTCGCGCAGCCCGGCCAGCTGGAGCCGGTCGGCCAGGTCGAAGTAGACCTCGGCCACCTCGCCGACCGGGCGGCCGAGCTGCGAGGCGACCTCCACCAGGTCGAACGTGGAGTAGGCCGGAACCATCGACGCGACCCGCTCGGCCAGCTCCTCGGGCACGCCCCGGGCGATGAAGGAGTCGCGGCGCTCCTCGAACGCCGACAGGTCCGAGCCGGTCAGCAGCTTGGGCAGGTGCGGCAGCAGGCCGTTCATGCCCTTGGCGAAGAAGTCGACCGTGGAGGCCAGGTCGAGCGGCGCCCGGCGGTTGCCGAGCAGCCAGCGGGTGCCGCGCTCGGCCAGCTTGCGCGCCTCCAGCTCCATGGCGATCTGCGTGGCGGTGTCCACCTTGTTGTCCAGCTCCTCGACCTGCCGCCAGAAGCTGGGCAGGTCGAAGACCTCGCGGGTGACGAGGTAGGCGCGGGCGATGTCGGGGGCGGACGCGCCGCTCTCCTCCCCCAGCCGGAACATGAAGGTGGTCCCGCTGGAGTTGATCATGTCGTTCACCACGCAGGTGGTGATGATCTCCCGGCGCAGCGGGTGGGCGTCCATGTGGGGGCGCATCCGCTCGCGCAGCGCCGACGGGAAGTAGGACACCAGCCAGGAGGCCAGGTAGGGGTCGTCGGGCAGGTCGGAGGCGAGGATCTCGGCGTCCGTCACCAGCTTGGTGTAGGACAGCAGCACCGAGAACTCCGGCGCGCTGAGCCCGAGCCCGGCCTGTCGCCGCTCGGCGATCGTCTTGTCCGAGGGCAGGAACTCCAGCTCCCGGTTGAGCAGCCCGGCCCGCTCCAGCCTGCGGAGCTGGCGCGCGTGGATGTGCAGCATCTCCGGCGCCTGGGCGCGGGCGGCGGCCAGCACCACGTTCTGGTCGTAGTTGTCCCGCAGGACCAGCTCGGCGACCTCGTCGGTCATGTCGAGGAAGATCTGGTCGCGCTGCTTGTCGGTCAGCTCGCCGTCGCGGACCGCTCGGTCCAGCAGGATCTTGATGTTCACCTCGTGATCGGAGGTGTCCACGCCGGCGGAGTTGTCGATGAAGTCGGTGTTGACCAGCCCGCCGTTGAGCGCGAACTCGATCCGGGCGAGCTGGGTGAAGCCCAGGTTGCCGCCCTCACCGATCACCTTGCAGCGCAGCTCGGCGGCGTCGACCCGCAGCGCGTCGTTGGCCTTGTCGCCGACGTCGGCGTGGGACTCGCTCGACGCCTTGACGTAGGTGCCGATCCCGCCGTTCCACAGCAGGTCCACCGGGGCCCGCAGGATGGCGCTGATCAGGTCGTTGGGCGCCAGCGAGGTCACCCCGTCGGCCAGGTCGAGCGCGGCGCGCATCTGCGGGGAGACCGGGATCGACTTGGCCGTACGGGGCCAGACGCCGCCGCCCTTGGAGATGAGCGAGGCGTCGTAGTCGGCCCAGGAGCTGCGGGGCAGCGCGAACAGCCGGGCGCGCTCGGCGTAGCCGCGGGCCGCGTCCGGGTCGGGGTCGACGAAGACGTGCCGGTGGTCGAAGGCGGCGACCAGCCGGATGTGCTGGGACAGCAGCATGCCGTTGCCGAACACGTCGCCGGACATGTCGCCGATGCCGGCCACGGTGAAGTCGGTGCTCTGCACGTCCACGCCGATGGTGCGGAAGTGGTACTTGACCGACTCCCAGGCGCCCCGGGCGGTGATGCCCATGCCCTTGTGGTCGTAGCCGATCGAGCCGCCGGAGGCGAAGGCGTCGCCCAGCCAGAAGCCGTAGTCCTTGGCGACCTCGTTGGCGATGTCGGAGAACTTCGCGGTGCCCTTGTCGGCGGCGACCACCAGGTAGGTGTCGTCCTCGTCGTGCCGGACCACGTCGGCGGGCGGGACGACCCGGCCGTCGACGAGGTTGTCGGTGATGTCCAGCAGGCCGGAGATGAACATCCGGTAGCAGGCGATGCCCTCGGCCAGGACCTCCTCCCGGCCGCCCGACTTCGGCGGGTTCTTCACGACGAAGCCGCCCTTGGAGCCGGTGGGGACGATGACGGTGTTCTTCACCATCTGCGCCTTGACCAGGCCCAGCACCTCGGTGCGGAAGTCCTCCATCCGGTCCGACCAGCGCAGGCCGCCTCGCGCGACCTTGCCGAAGCGCAGGTGCACGCCCTCCACCCGCGGCGAGTAGACGAACACCTCGAACTTCGGCCGGGGCAGTGGCAGCACGCTGATCGACGGCGAGTCCAGCTTGAGGCTGATGTACGGCTTGCGCTGGCCGTCCACGGTCTGGAAGCAGTTGGTCCGCAGGGTGGCGCCGATCATCTCCAGGTAGGCGCGCAGGATGCGGTCCTCGTCCAGGGAGGCGACGTCCTCCAGGGCTCCGAGGATCTCCTCGTGCAGCGCGGCCTGCAGCTCGTCGCGGACGTCCTCGGCGCGGCGGGGGTCGAGCCTCGCCTCGAAGTAGCGCACCAGCAGCCGGGCCACGCGGACGTTGCCGAGCAGGACCTGCTCGATGTAGTGCTGGCTGAAGGTGGTGCCGGCCTGGCGGAGGTACTTGGCGTAGACCCGCAGGATCTCGGCCTGCCGCCAGGTGAGGCCGGCGGCCAGGACCAGCGCGTTGAAGCCGTCGCTCTCCACCCGGCCGTGCCACAGCGCCTCGAACGCGTCCTGGAACAGCCGCTTGAACTCGTCGCGGTCCACCTCCTGCGAGGGGGTGTAGCGCAGGCCGAAGTCGTAGATCCAGGCGTCCTTGGTGTCGGGGTCGTTGTCGCGGTCGATCTCGTACGGCCGCTCGTCGACCACCTCGACGCCCATGCGCTGCAGCAGCGGCAGCACCTGCGACAGGGAGACGGGGGCGCCGATCCGGTAGATCTTGAACCGGCGCTCGCCCTCGGCGGCGTCGTAGGGCTCGTAGAGGTTCATCCCCAGCTCGTCGGACGACTCCGCGAGCTCCTCCAGGCGGCGCAGGTCGGCGACGGCCATCCGCGGCGGGAAGTCGGCCTTGTACCCCTCGGGGAACGCCGTGGCGTAGCGGCGCACGAGGCCGGGGGCCTCCTCCTCGGAACTCAGCTCGACGATCGCGGCGGCGAGGTCGTCGTCCCAGGAGCGGGTGGCCGCGGCGAGCTTGGCCTCCAGCTCCTCGACGTTCACCGTGTCGGCGCTCAGCGGCCGGCCGCGCTCGCCGCGGACCACCACGTGCAGCCGGGCGAGGGCCGACTCGCCGATCATGGCGCTGTAGTCGAGCGAGGTGCCGCCGATCGCCTTGAGCAGGAGGTTCTGCAGCTTGACGCGGATCTTGGTGGTGTAGCGGTCGCGCGGCAGGTAGATCAGGCAGGAGATGTAGCGGCCGTAGTCGTCGGGGCGCAGGAAGAGCCTGACCTGCTTGCGCTCGCGGAGCCTGAGCACGCCGAGCGCGATGGGCAGCAGCTGCTCCACCGAGGTCTGGAAGAGCTCGTCGCGGGGGAAGGTCTCCAGGATCTCGATGAGGTCCTTGCCGTCGTGGCTGTCGGCGGTGAACCCGGCCAGGTCGAGGACCTCGGCCAGCTTGCGCCGGAGCACCGGGATGCGGGAGATCGACTCGCTGTAGGCCACGTGGGTGAACAGGCCGAGGAAGCGCCGCTCGCCGACGACCTCCCCGGCGGCGTCGAACATCTTGACGCCGACGTAGTCGAGGTAGGCCGGGCGGTGCACGGTGGCGCGGGTGTTGGCCTTGGTGATGATCATCATCTGCTGCCGGTCGCGGGCCTTCGCGCGCAGCTCGGGGGTGAGGGCGGCGAAGCTCTCCGAGCCCGACTTGTCGTGGCGCAGGATGCCGAGACCGGTGCCGGGGACCTGGCGCAGGCTGTCGCCGTCCTCGCCCTCCTCCAGGCGGTACTCGCGGTAGCCGAGGAACGTGAAGTGGCCGTCGGCCAGCCAGCGCATCAGCTCCAGGCTGTCCTCGGCCTCGGCCGGCTCCAGCGGCGGCGGGTTGAGCGAGACGTCCTCGGCGGTCTGCACGGCCAGGGCCCGCATCTTGACGAAGTCCTCGACGGCGAAGCGCACGTCGGACAGGATCCGCTGCAGGTCGTCCTCAAGCGCCTTGAGGGCCGCGGCGTCGGCCTGGCGGTCGACCTCGAAGTGCATCCAGGACTCGACGAGCATCTGCCCCGTCGTGTCGTCCTCGCCGCGGCCGAGCAGCCTGCCGGTCATGTCCCTGCGCACCCGCATCTGGGGGTGGACGACCAGGTGGACGCCGATCTCGTGGCGGTCGAGCTCCATCGTCACCGAGTCGACGAGGAAGGGCATGTCGTCGGTGACCACCTCGATGACCGAGCATCCGGGGTCCCAGCCGTGCTCCTCCAGCGTGGGGTTGTAGGCCCGCACCAGCGCGCGGCCCTGGGGGCGCTGCTCGGCGAGCTGCCGCTGGGCCATCGCCGGGCCGTAGACGTCGACCGGGTCGCGGCTCAGCAGGTCCTCGGGGGCGACATGCCGGTAGTACAGCCGCAGATAGGCGAGGGCCTCCTCGGCGCCCACGTGCTCGCTACCCGGCGTGTGCGCGCACATCTCGGCGGCACTCCTGAGTAGCTCGTCCTTGGCCTCATTGAGCGGCATGTCGCTCTCACTCCTTTGTGAGGGGTTTTCCATAGTTGGAGGGATCTACGGCTTAATCCGTAGTTCCCCGGGTCGGAGGAAGTAATACGAAAGCCGCGGTTCTCCCGGCGGCGGGTCTCCCGCCGCTCGGCCCGCATCCGGGCACGCCGTACCCGCCCGGCCCGCACCCGGGCATCCCGCGCCCGTACGGCCGGCGCCCGGCGCGGACGGGAGCGGAGTGCGGCGTGGTGTCCCCGCGGTGGAGCGGGCGACCGGGCCGCCGTGATCGGCGTGGCCGTCATGGTCGGCGTGGCTCTCATGGTCGGCGACCGGTCGCCGCGGATCGTCGGAGCCTGGCGCGTCGTGGGCCCCGCGGCTCCCCGCCGTCGTCGGCATGGAAGCCGCCGTCGCCGGGGCGGGACCGGCGGTCCCGTGGTGCGGGAGGGACGGTCCCCGCCGAATGGGGGCGGTGAGGAAAGCATCGCACAGGGTGGCCTGGATGAGGCGGCGACACCGCGCCCCCCGCCCACCGAAACTCCGCCCACCGGGCATGGCCCGCGGCACAACACCTCCAGCGGCCACGTGTTCCGGTCCCCGTTGACCAGAACATGCCGCCGCCCTGCATATCACCCGAAAAGCCAGGAAACGTCAACGTGGCGTCGATGCTCCGGCGGGCCGCCGCAGCGGTCCGGCCGGACGCCGGGGGGTGCCTCGTGCGGTCCGGGCGGCGGGGAAGCCCCCGCTCTCTCCCCATGGTAGGGCCCCGGGCGGGTGTCTTCGCGAGGTTCGCGCATCACCGGCGGCCCGGGCCGGCCCTCGCCGCTCCGGCAGGCCGTCCCGCCGGCCGTACGGCGTGGCGGAGCGGATCGCGGGAGCCGGGGGTCCGCCGAAAACGGGTGGATCGCCACCCGTCCGGGTTGGCACCATCGGGAAATGCGCAACTGGCCCCTTTTCGGACTGCGGGTGACCACCCCTCGCCTGGAGCTGCGGTTCCCGTCCCTCGACGACCTGGACGCCCTGGCCGGCCTCGCCGCCGAAGGCGTCCACGACCCCGGGGTCATGCCGTTCCTCTTCGCGTGGACCGACGCCGAGCCCGACGAGCGGGCGCGGAGCACCGTCGCCTTCCACTTCCGGCAGTGGGGCGCGTGGACTCCGGAGAAGTGGAGCTGCTCCTTCGTCACCGTCGTGGACGGGGAGGTCGTCGGCACCCAGGAGATCGGCGCCACCGACTTCGCCGTCACCCGGCAGGTCGACACCGGCTCCTGGATCGGCCGCCGGTTCCAGGGGCGGGGCATCGGCACCGAGATGCGCGCCGCCGTGCTGCACCTGGCCTTCGCGGGCCTCGGCGCCGGCCACGCCCTCTCGGGCGCGTTCGCCGACAACCTCGCCTCGCTCGGGGTCTCCCGCAAGCTCGGCTACGTCCCCGACGGCGTGGAGATCCGCAGCCGCAGAGGCGAGGCCGCCGAGCTCCACCGGCTGCGCCTGGCCCGCGACGCCTGGACCGCCCGGGACGACATCGCGATCCACGGCCTGGAGCCCTGCCTGCCGCTGTTCGGCGCCGACCGTACGGCGGAGAGCCGCTGACCGTACGGTGGGAGGCCGCTGACCGCCCCGAACGTCGTCTCGGCCCGCCGTCCCTCCGGCGAAGAAGGCCAGGCCGTCCGGCTCCGGATCGCGGCCGGGGAGACGGCCCGGAATCATCGCTTTCCGTGGCGGGCGGACCACTGAAGCACGGCTCGCCGAGCCGTGCTTCAGCGATCCGCGTCAGTCCTCGTTCGGCGTGAAGTGCGAGAGCACCTCCGGGTTGGCCATGGCGTCGAGGTTGGCGGCCTTCTCGGCGGGGACGCCGAGAAGGATCTTGCGCACCGGCACCTCCAGCTTCTTGCCGCTGAGCGTGCGCGGGATGCCCGGGACCTCGATGACCTCGTTCGGCACGTGCCGGGGGGACAGCTCCTCGCGCAGCGCCGTGCGCAGCCTGGCCAGCAGGTCGCCGGACAGCTCGGCCCCCTCGGCCATGGTGACGTACAGCAGCAGCCGGCCGTCCTGGCCGAGCTGGCCGGTGTCGATCACCAGGCTGTCGGCGATCTCGGTGAAGCGCTCCACCACCCGGTAGAACTCGCTGGTGCCCATCCGCACGCCGCCCCGGTTGAGGGTGGAGTCGGAGCGGCCGTAGATCACGCAGCCGCCGTCCGGCAGGATCTTGATCCAGTCGCCGTGCCGCCAGACGCCGGGGTAGTCGGCGAAGTAGCTCTCCCGGTAGCGGGCGCCGTCCGGGTCGTTCCAGAACATGACCGGCATCGAGGGCATCGGCGCGGTCAGCACCAGCTCGCCCACCTCACCGATCACCGGCCGGCCCGACGGGTCGAACGCCTCCACCTTCGCGCCCAGGCAGCGGCACGGGATGACGCCCGCGCGGACCGGCAGCAGCGGGACCGCCCCGACGAAGCCGGTGCAGACGTCGGTGCCCCCGGAGAACGAGCCGAGCTGGACCGCGGGCAGCGCCTCGGCGATCCAGGCGAACCCCTCCGGCGGCAGCGGCGAACCGGTGGAGCCCACGCCGCGCAGCGCCTCCAGCCCCTCCGGCCGCACCCCCTCCTTCATCGAGGTCACGATGTACGGCGCGCCGACGCCGAAGTACGTCACCCCCTCCTCGGCGGCCAGCCGCCACAGCGCGTCGGTGCCCGGGTGGGCGGCCGACCCGTCGTAGAGCACCACCGTCGCGCCGACCAGCAGGCCGCCGACGAGGTAGTTCCACATCATCCAGCCGGTGGTGGTGTACCAGAAGAAGACGTCGTCCTCGCCCAGGTCCTGGTGGAAGGAGAGCGCCTTGAGGTGCTCCAGCACCACGCCGCCGTGGCCGTGCACGATCGGCTTGGGCAGGCCGGTCGTACCGGAGGAGTAGACGATCCACAGCGGGTGGCCGAACGGCACCGGCTCGAAGTCGAGCGGCCCCTCGGCGGCCCGCAGCTCCGCCCAGCCGATCACCCGCCCGCCGTCCCCGGCGGCGCCGGGCGTCCCCTCACCGGACGCTTCGGTCGCGGGCGTCCCGGCTCCGGCGGGCGCGCCCGGGGAGGGGACGCGCACCCGGGCGACCAGGGTCGGCAGCTTGGCCGCGATGTCCCGCACGACCTGGGAGCGGTCGAACCGCCTGCCGTTGTAGTGGTAGCCGTCCACCGCGATGAGCACCTTCGGCTCGATCTGGGTGAACCGGTCGATCACGCTGGAGGCCCCGAAGTCCGGGGAGCACGACGACCAGACGGCCCCCAGCGAGGCCGTGGCGAGGAAGGCGATCAGCGTCTCCGGCACGTTCGGCGCGTAGGCGGCGACCCGGTCGCCCCGGCCGACGCCCAGCGCGGCCAGGCCCGCGCGGACCCGCGCGACCTCACCGGCCAGCTCCCCCAGCGTGAGGGTCCGGCGCTCACCGGTCTCGTCGCGCGCCACCACCGCGAGGCGGCCGGGGTCGGACGCGGCGCGGCGCAGCGCGTTGGCCGCGTAGTTCAGCGTCGAGCCGGCGAACCACTCCGCGCCGGGCATCGTCCCGGACAGCACGGGCCCGTCGCCGCGCTCGCCGGCCACCTCGAAGTAGTCCCAGACCGACGTCCAGAACCCGGCGGGGTCGTCCACCGACCACCGCCACAGGGAGTCGTAGTCGCCCGGCCGGCCGAGCCACTCCATGTAGCGGGTCACCTTGGCGTCTCTCACGACCTCCGGGGAGGGTTCCCAGAGCAGCGCACCTTCCTCAACCATGGTCCCCATCCTGTCGGCGGCCCGCCCGAATGTCATCCCCCGGGCGCACACACCGGCCGGGCACGGGGTGTGCGCCGGCCACGTGGCTCAGCCGCTCAGCCGCGCAGCCGTTCCACGGCGGCCCGCGCCGCGGCGCCGATCACCGCGTCGGCGCGGGGCTGGTTGTGGGCGGTGCCGTACGAGCGGGTGAAGACGGCGACGGCGTAACGCCCGCCGTCGGGGTACTCCACCACGCCGGCCTCGTTGCGGATCGTGGGCAGCGTCCCGGTCTTGCCGCTGACCGCGACGTCGTCGTAGGGGAAGCCTGCCGCCAGGCGGTGCGGCCACACCTGCAGGCCGAGCAGCCTGCGCATCGCGGCGCACGACCGCGGCGAGGCCGCCTCGTCACGCCAGATCATGCCGAACAGCCGCGTCGTCTCGCGCGGGGTGCTGCGGTTGGTGCGCGCGGGGTCGAGCGCCCGCAGCCGTGCCAGCACGGCGGGGTCGGTGGGCATCTCCTCCTGCCCGGAGTCCTCGACGATGCTCGCGAACAGCCCGCGGCAGTCGTGCTCGACCCGTGTGCCGGTCAGCCCCAGACCGGCGAGCATGGTGTTGACCGCCGACAGACCGACCCGGTCCATCAGCGTGTCGGCGGCGGTGTTGTCGCTGACCGCCATCATCAGGTAGGCCAGGTCGCGCAGGGACATCGTCACGTCGTCGGACATCGCCGACACTCCGGTGGCCCCGGGAGTGTGGCGGTCCGCCATGACCGTGACCCGCTCGGCCGGGTCCAGCAGCCCCCGGTCCGTCTGCCGGAAGAACTCCACCAGCAGCGCCACCTTGAACATCGAGGCGGTGACCACGGCGTCGTCGGCGTCGTGGGCGACCTCGGCGCCGGTGTCGACGTCCACGGCGTGCAGGAAGCCCGTCACCCCGGCGGAGCGGAAGAGGGTGCCGAGGCCGGTCATCGAATCTCCTTGGGCGAGGGAAGCCCGGTCGCCGGGGCCGGGACGGGCGGAGGTCAAGCGAGGAACCCGGAGGCGGGGCGGGCCCGCACCCGCCGGGCCGGCGCCACTCCGTCGTCCGTCATCCCGGCGTTCTCCTTCAGCACTCGTACCGCCACCGCACCGAAGGCTACGGCAGCCTCCCCGGGCTCTCCGCGCCAGGCGGTGGAGACCTGCCAGGTCAGCGGGGTGCCCAGCAGCGGCCTCCAGCGCAGCCCGGGAAGGGCGACCTGCGGCCCGAAGGCGACGGCCGTGCCCGCCATGACCAGGCCGAGGGTCTGCGCCTCGTGGACCTCCTCCGGGACGAACCCGTGGCGGCGGCACTCGGTGAGCGTCTCCTCGTGCAGTCCGGGCTCGTGAGGGTAGAGCACCAGCCGCCGCCCCGCCAGGTCGGCCAGGTGCACCGACGCCGACGCCGTCAACGGGTCGGACTCGGCCAGCACCACGCCGGGACGCTGGACGAGCACCGGGCCGAAGCGGAGGCCCGGCACGGCCACCGGGTGCCGGACCACGCCCACGTCGAGGGTGCCGTCGAGCAGTGCCGCGACCTGGTCGGCGCTCCACATCTCCGCCGGCGCCGGCCGTACGTCGGGGGCCCGCTCCCGGAACCCGGCGATGAGCGCCGCGATCACCGCCGACCCCAGGTCGGGCAGGACCCCCACCCGCAGCACCGCGCCCTCGCCGCGCCCGGCCAGCTCGCGCAGCCGCTCCACCCGCGACACGATCTCGCGTGCCTCGGGCAGCAGCAGCCGCCCCTGCTCGGTCAGCCGCACCTGGCGGGCGGAGCGGTCGAACAGCCGCACGCCGAGCTCGTCCTCCAGCCGCCGGATGCGCTGGCTGAGCGGCGGCTGGGCCATGCCGAGCCTGATCGCCGCGTTGCCGAAGTGGAGTTCCTCGGCGACGACGGTGAAGTAGCGCAGATGGCGGACGATGTCCATGAGCAGGGATCATATCGGCTTCGCTATAGATCAGCAGCAGATATCAATATTGGACATCGCTGGGACGCCTCTGGTCTCCTCGACCTGCGAGACAGGGGGACGAGCCATGAGGAACAAATACAGGTACGGCGCGGCCGCGGTCGCGCTGGCCGCCGCCGCGGCGGGCGCGGGCGTGTGGCTGCTGCGCACGCCGGGGTCGCCCGAGGACACCGCCCGGGACTTCCTCGCCGCCTGGACCCGGCAGGACTACCGGGCGATGCGGGCGCTGACCGTCGACCCGCCGGGTGACTTCGACCGCTGGTACACCCGCTTCCGGTCGGACCTGAAGATGTCGGGGGCCGCCTTCCGGGTCACCGGGGGCGACGACGCCGACGACGCCGACGGCTCCACGGTCCGGTTCCGGGCGACGCTGGACGGCCCGGTGCGCTGGTCCTACGACGGGTCACTGCGGGTGGTCGAGCACGAGCGGGCCTGGCGGGTGCGGTGGACCCCGACGGCGATCCACCCCCGCCTCGGCCCGGGCCTGCGGATCAAGGCCGTGCCGTCCCGGCCCGAGCGGGCGCCGATCCTGGCCGCCGACGGCACCAGGATCGACACCCCCTCCGCGCCCGGCTCGGTGCAGCAGCTCGTCGAGGGGCTCGCCGACAGGTACGCCGCCCGCCTCACCGGCTCCTCCGGCGGCCGGGTGGACCTGGTGCGGGACGCCGAACGGGTCACCACGCTCGCCACCGCGGGCGCGCGGCCGGGCCGGAAGCTGACCACCACGATCGACCTGCGGGTGCACCGCGCCGCCGCCGACGCCATGGACGGCGTGACCAAGCCCGCCTCGCTCGTCGCGCTGCGCCCCTCGACGGGTGAGGTCCTCGCGGTGGCCAACCAGCCCGGCGGGTTCAACCGGGCGCTGCTCGGCCACTACCCGCCCGGCTCCACCTTCAAGGTGGTCACCGCCTCGGCCCTGGTCGCGGGCGGCATGACGGCCGATCAGCCGGTCGGCTGCCCCGCCGAGCGGAACATCGGCGGCTACGCCTTCCACAACGCCGGTTTCGAGGACTTCGGCACGGTGCCGCTGCGGGCGGCGTTCGCGCACTCGTGCAACACCACGTTCGGGTCGCTGAGCGTGGAACGGCTCGGCGCCGAGCGCCTGTCCTCGGTCGCGGCGAGCTTCGGGTTCGGCGGGCCGGTGGACCCGGGGGTGCCCGCCGTACGGGCGCAGTTCCCGGCCCCGAAGGACGACACCGACCTCGCCTCGGCCGCGATCGGGCAGGGCCGCGTCCTGACCAGCCCGCTGAACATGGCCACCGTCGCCGCCGCCATCGCCGACGGCTCCTGGCGCCCGCCCCGCCTCGTGGACGCCGCCCTGCTGCCGGCCGCCCAGCCGAGGAGGCTGGAGCCCGCGGTGGTGCGGGCGCTGCGCACGCTGATGCCCGCGGTGGTGACGGACGGCACCGCCAAGGGGGTCTCCTTCCCCTCCGGTACGGCGGGCAAGACCGGGACCGCGGAGTTCGGCTCGGGGAAGGAGCCGCCCACCCACTCCTGGTTCATCGGCTACCGCGGCGACCTGGCGTTCTCGGTGATCGTGGAGGGCGCCGGCGAGGGAGCGGCGGTGGCCGCCCCGATCGCCGCCCGGTTCCTCAACGGCCTCGCCTCGCCCTGAACCGGACCGCCGGACCGGGGTTCCGGGTGGCGGGCCGCCGACCGGTTCCGATCACGGATCCGGCGTTCTCCGATCACGGATCCGGCGTTCCGGGCCGCCGGGTCACGGGATCGCCGGGTCCGGCCGGGCCGCGTCCCGCACCGGTTTCCGGCCCGCCCCGGGGGCCGGGCCGGAAACCGGCGGGCGCAGGGCGGCCAGGGCCGCGGCGGGGTCGTCGGCGAAGAACCGGATCACCCGGACCTCCGCGCGGCGGCCGAACGGGCGGACCGCGACGACGGGCTCGGCCAGCTCGACGACCACGTTCGTCTGGGAGGAGACCGCCACGCCGAGTCGTCCGTCCTTCACGGTCACCATGCCGGACTCGCCGTAGCCGGACGCCCGCCGTACCGAGGAGATCAGTTCGCGGGGGACGCGCAGGTCGAAGAAGACCCCGTACCGGACGCGCAGCTCACGATCGGAGACGACGTGGGGCCGGGTGGCGCAGGCGGCGCCGAACGCCAGGAGGAAGACGACCGAGTAGACGTGCAGCGCGAGCATCACCAGGTGCACCGCCCACGGCACGCTCCCGCCCTGCAGCATCAGCTCCACGGCCGTCCCCTCCACCACCGTCGCGAACAGCAGGAGCAGGACCGTGGAGAACTGCCCCCGGGCGTACGGCACCGCGACCGCGCCCGGTGGGACGCCGTCGCGGCGGCGCGCCGCCCACAGCGCGAGGGAGGCCATGCTGAGGGCCTCGAACCCGATGAACCTGCGCACCGGCTCCGGTACCAGCCGGCGCGCGACCTCCCGGGCGGCGGCCCGGCGGCCCGCGCCGCGGCGGCGCTCGTCACGGAACAGCCGGACGAAGGTCACCGCCTCCAATGTGAACACCGCCGCGATGAGCCCCTCCGCCGCCACGACCACCGGGACCGGCAGCGGCGCTCCCGACAGCAGCGCCACCGCGAGCACCAGCTCGGCGGCCGGTACGGCGAGCAGTGCGGCACGCGCGATCCGGAGCGTCATCGTCCCTCCACGGGCTTCTCCTCGGATTCCCGGGCGATCATGACGACGGCCCGCCGGAACACCTCGGCCTGGGCAGGCGACACCTCGGCGTACAGCGTCCGCAGCCACCGTTCCGCCTCCGTGGAGGCGAGGTCGCCCATGGCCGCGGCCATCGCCGCCGCCTCGCCCGGAATGCAGGCCGCCACGTCGGCGGCGACCTCGGCGACACGGGGATCGCCGAGGTCGGCCTCGGCCAGCTCGTCGAGCCGCTCGTAGACGGCCCTCCACCGGGCGGCGGCGGCCGGCTCGGTGAGCGGGCGCATCAGGCCGAGCAGCCGCTCGTGGCCCTCCGGGGTGACCGCGGTGTCCAGCAGCGCCAGCAACTCGCGGTCGAGGTCGGCGAGCGCCGACTCCCCGGCCGGGAAGCCGCGCAGCACCTCCGCGACGCCGGGGGACACCGTCGCGTCGGGGTGCAGGCCGGCGGGGTCGGCCAGCAGGGCCGCCAGCCGGGCGCGCCGGTCGGCGATCACCATCTGCTGCCGGGCGAGGTCGGCGTCCAGCTCGGCCAGCACCTCCTCCAGGTCCCGGCCCCGGTCGTCGGCCAGCACGTCGCGGATCTCGTCCAGGGACAGCCCCAGCTCGGCCAGCCTCCGCACCCGGGCCAGGGCGATCGCGTCACGCAGGCGGTAGTCCCGGTAGCCGTTGGTCAGCCTCTCCGGTTCGGGAAGGAGGCCGATCCGGTGGTAGTGACGCACCGTCCGGGTGGAGACCCCGGCCAGCGCGGCGAGTTCGCCGATCTTCATACCGCCATTAGAAACGTTGACGTCGCGACAAGGTCAACGCGGAGCCTCCGTCCCGGGCGGGACGGAGGACCCCGGAGAACACCCCGGGCACCCGGGAACGGCGGTTCGCGGCCCGACACGGCGCGGCCCGGAACGCCCCGTGGCTCAGCCGGCCTTACGGGACGGGGAGGTGAGGCCGGCCACGGCGGCGACGACCTCTGAGGGGTCGGCCAGGCCGGGCAGCACCACGTCGGCGCCCGCCTCGTGCAGCTCGGCCGGCAGGGAGCGGCCGGTGGCGACGCCGATCATCGCGGCCCCGGCGATCCGGGCGGCCTGGACGTCGCGGGCCGAGTCGCCGATCAGCACGGTGTTGCCGCCGTCGAAGGCCGTGCCGTACTTGACCTTGGCCCGGCCCTGGGCGACCTGGAGCAGGGTGGCCTTGGGGTAGACCTCCTCGCCGTAGCCGCCGACCTCGAAGTCGACGTGCCGGTCCAGGCCGAAGGCGGTCAGCTTGTGCACGGCGTTGCTCTTGATCGTGCCGGTGAGCACCGACTGGACGGTGCCGTCGAGCCTGGCCACGGCCCTGAGCGCGTCGGCCGCGCCGGGCATCGTCCGGCCGTCCCGGGTCAGCAGGCCGCGCCGGGCAGCGAAGGCGACGGCCAGCGCGTCGAGGAACGCCGGCAGGTGGTCGTCGGTGGCGACGACCCCGTTCAGGGCGAGCATCTCGAAGACGATCTCGGAGTCCGGGCGGCCGTTGTGCTGGGTCAGCTTGACCAGCGGACGGCCGGTGACCCGGCGGAACGCCTCGGCGTACGCGTCGCGGGTCACGATGGACACGTCGACCAGCGTGAGGTCGATGTTCCAGAGAACCAGGCGGTTGATCGTGGCCTCCCGGGGGTGGGGGTCGCGGACGCCGCCGGGGCGGGGGCTCGCGGACGCCGGTGGTACGGATGCCAAGGGTACGGCCGCCGCCGGGCCCGCGCCCCTCCCGATGCCGAGGATGTGCGGCCCGGCGGGGCGTCGGGCGTGACCGGGGACGTACGGCCCGGCGCGCGTCAGGCGTGGTCGAGGGCGTCGGCGAGGGTGTCGACGACCGGGACGCCGCAGGTCGCCAGGGCCGCCCTGCCGGTCACGCCGCCGCTGTAGAGCACCGCCCGCGCCCCGACGTGCTGCGCCGCGTGCGCGTCGTCGAGGCTGTCGCCGATCACCAGCACGTCGGTGGGATCGACGCCGAGTGCCGCGAGATGCGCCACCATCGACTCGGCCTTGCGGCTGCCGAAGCCGGCGAGCAGGCCGTCGATCCGCAGGAAGTGCCGGGCGATCCCCAGCTCGGTCACCTTGGGCACCAGCCGGTCGTGCGCCCACATGGACAGCAGTGACTGCCCGCCGCCCGACTCCTCCCAGCTCCGCAGGGCGGACAGCGCGTCGGCCGCGAGACCGCACTCCGGCATCAGCCGGTGGTAGTGCTCGTGGAACTCGAAGTCGAGCCTCTCCCACTCGCCGTCGAGGAGGGGGCGGCCGAGCATGCGCTCGTAGGCCGTCCAGATGGGGCGGGAGTACACCGCCCGGAAGCCCTCGACGTCGTAGGGGGCCAGACCGTGGGGTTCGAAGACCGCGTTCGTCGCCTCCACCACGGCGTGGATGTCGTGGAAGAGCGTGCCGTTCCAGTCCCAGACAATGTGTTTCGTCATAGCCGCACAAGCGTAGCCCTCCAGGACGACACGGCCGCGCCGGGTGGGGCCCGCGTGACCTGCGTGACCTGCGTGATTCGCGTGTCCCGGCGACGCCGGGCATGCGCCGCCCGGCCCCGGCCCCGGGGCCGTCGCGCCGTCCGGCCCCGCCCACCCGGCCGCCGCGCGAACCCACTCCGGCTCCGGAGCGCGCGGACGGGGAGAGCGCCGCGCGGGGTCAGCCGAGCAGGTCGGGCATCTCCTGGGTGGCGTACCACAGCAGCTCGTGGGCCTCGGCGCCGTCCACCGTGAACCGCGCGTCCTCGTCCCCGCGGTCGGCCTCGGGCAGCGCGGCGATCGCGGCCTCGACGTCCGCCGCCGCGGCCTCCTCGTCCACGTGGACCGCGGCGATCCGCGTCATCGGGACCGCGGCGGCGAGCCGTACCCGGGCGCGCTCCTCCGGCTCCGCGCCCATGCTCACCTCGTCGTCCGGCACCTCGGCGGCGACGACGACCCGGCGCGCGGCCGCCTTGACCCCGTCGGCGCGGTCGGCGGCCAGCATCCGCAGGGACGCCCGGGCGGCGTCGGTCAGGGCGATGTACTCCAGCTCCTCGGTGTCACCCGAGGCGTACCACTCGACCAGCGCGGGTGTGACCGCGTAGCCGGTCAGCGGGGCCGGGCCGAGCTCGCCCTCGGAGAGCACGCGGGCCAGCGCCGGAAGCGTGCAGGGCAGGTAGACGCGCATCCATGCCTCGATCTGTTCATCCCACACCGGCGCCGGTGCGGCGCCGATCACCCATCGAGTGTGCCAGCCCGGACGGCCGGGCCGCACGCGGCGCGAGGCGAGGACGCGGCGGGGGACACTGTGGGGACAGTGGGGACGCCGTGAGGACGCCGTGAGGACGCCGTGAGGACGCCGTGAGGACGCGGTGGGGATCTCAGCGCAGCGGCACGCCGAGGATCGTCTCCAGCTCCACGATGGTCTCCTCCGCCTCCCGGTGGTGCACGCCGACGATGCCCAGCGCGCGGGCGGCGACGATGTTGGCCTCGATGTCGTCGACGAACACGCACTCCTCACCGGTGAGGCGCACCCGGCCCAGGGCGTGCTCGAAGATCCTCGGCTCCGGCTTGCGCATGCCGACCTCGCCGGAGATGACGACCTCGTCGAAGAACTCCTCCCAGCCGTCGCGGGGGTACTCGTTGGCCCAGGAGTTGGAGACCAGGCAGGTCCGCAGGCCCGCGGCGCGCGCCGCGCGGAGCATGTCGTACATCGGTTCGATCCGGAGGAACCCGGCGAACATCCTCTCCAGCAGCCCCTCGGCGGCCGGCGGCACGCCGTCCGTCGTGATCAGCATGGCCGCCAGGGAGCGTTCGAAGTCGGGCCCGGAGATCTCCCCGCGTTCCAGGGCGTGCACGACGTTCTCGGCCGGCCCCGACCCCTCGTAGGCGTGCTGCACCAGCTCACGCATCACGCCGTGGTAGTGGTCGGCGTCGATCCGGTCGGCGACGATCCAGTCGGTGATCGCCTCGGACAGGTTCGTCGTCAGCACCCCGCCCCAGTCGATGAGCACACCTTTGAGCATCCCGCCTCCTTCTCGGCATCGGCTCCAGATTAGGACGTATCCGGACGAAGCCAACGGGGGTCCTATCCTCCCCCTGATCACCGGAGGGCGAAACACCCTCTCCGTCGCCTCTTCCTTATATTTCCGGAAAGAGCGTGGAATGCCGATGGCTTTGCGTGGTGAACACCCATCTGACCAGGCATAAAGCGTTTCGGAAGCGCCGCGGGAGGAACGCTATGGGAATGGCGGCATGCCCATGAAACAGCACGTAGATGGCCTGATGAGGCTTCTGCGGGTTTTGTTTTGACCGTTTCCTCAGAACTCCGTCCAGGAGGGGCCATGACAGTGAGCCAGACGTCGAGTCGGACGTCGAGCCGGACGTCCCGGCCGTCACGCGGCCGCGCGACGGCGGGTTCCGCCGCGACGGCGCCGGAGCCCGCGGCGACCGGCCGGACGACGGAGCAGCGCGGGACCGCGGAGCAGAGCACGGACGGCCACGCGCTGACGCTGAACCTGCCCATGCTGACCGTGCAGCTGCGTCCCCCGCACATGCACCTGCCGCACATCAACCGGCAGGAGGCGGGCCACGCCGTCGACACGGCCCGGTCCCTCCTCCCGCCGCCGGAACGGCTCGTCTACTACGGCGGGCTCGGCGCGCTCGCGGTCGCGGGACTGATCGAGTGGCCGGTGGCGGCGGCCATCGGGGTCGGAACGGTGATCGCCCAGCGTGCCCGCAGGGAGCGGGCCGCCTCGCCCTCCGCGCCGCCCGTCCCGGCCTCCGGGCCGGGCTCCGTGAGCACCCCCGCCGAGGGCGCCGGGACGACCGGTACGGCGGGCACCACGCGCACCCGGGCCACCCGGACCACCCGCGCCACCGGCGGCACCACCCGCGCCACCGGCGGCACCACGCGGGCCACCGGAGGCACCGCCCGGACCACCCGGGCCACCCGGGCCACCTCGGCCGCCGGCGGCACGGCGCGGGCCACCCGGTCCACCGCCGCGGCCGCCAAGGCGGCCTCCCCGGCCGCCGGGGCCGCCGGAGCCGCCTCGCCCGCCACCCGGTCCGCGTCGCGGACCGCCCGGGCCGCGGGCGCGGAGGGCGCCTCCGGGTGACGGCGGCGGGCACGCCGGCACGGGAGGACACCGGGAATCCCGGCGGTGCCCGCCGGAAGGACACCGCCGGGGCGTCCGGAGGACACCGGAGGGACGTCCGGGGGGCGGCGGCGCGGGACGCGACGCCAGGGTGACAGGGCCGATCGGGCCATGATCCACGAGGCCGGGTCGGCCCGGTTTCCTTTTCACTGGAGAGAGCCGAATGTTCGTGCCGCGCGCGCTCAGATCGCCGATCGAGGCGCTCTGGGGAATCGTGCCCGATCCGATCCGCGCCGCCCTGCCGGCCCCTCGCGAGGTGCGGGCCTGTCCCGGCGGGGTCCGCATCGACCTGCGGAGGATCGGCGGTCCGGGCACCGGGCGGATGGCGCGGCGGCTGGAGGAGCGGCTGCTGTCGATGAAGGGCATCGGCCGGGCGGAGGTCAACGGCGTCCTGGGATGGGTCTTCGTCGGCTGTGACAGCGCCTCGGCCGACCTGGGCAGGCTGCTGTCCATCGTCGACCAGTTGGAGGGCGAGGCGGGGGAGGAGGAGTTCGAACCGGGCCCCGTGGAGGAGGCCGGGGACACGACGGACCACAGCCCGCGGTCCCCGTCGTCCCGGCTGGCGGAGAACCACATGCGGGCCGGTATCCGGCTCGGCGCGAGCCTGCTCGGGGCCGGCCTGGCGGTCGCCGGGCGCGCGCTGCGGACGCCGCTGCTCCCCCCGTCCGCCCCCACCGTCCTCAACCTGGTCGACTCCACCCCGTTCATCCGCGCGGGGCTGGAACGCCGCCTCGGGCGCGCGGTCACCGACACGCTGTTCACCACCGCCGGGATCGTCGGCCAGACGCTCGCGATGCGCCCGTTCGGGATGGCGGTCCAGTCGGTGACCGCGGCCGCCCGTTACGCGGAGACGCGCGGCGCCCTGCGGGCCTGGCGGGAGCACGAGAAGGAGCTGGCCACCAGGGAGGGGGGCTACCGCCACATCCGGGCGGCGCGGACGCCCCGCACGGCCCCGATGTCCCACAGCCCGGTGGACCGGTTCGAGCGCGTGGCGAGCCCGCTGGCGGTGGGCGTGTCCGGCCTGACACGCCTGCTCAGCGGCAACCGCGAGCAGGGCCTGGCCATGCTGGTCAGCGCGACGCCCAGGGCCGCGAAGCTGGGCCGCGAGGCGTTCGCGGGCGCGGTCGGCCGGGCCGCGGCGCGGCGCGGCGCGATCGTGCTGAGGGGCAACGCCCTGCGCCGGATGGACGGCGTGGACACGGTCGTCCTCGACGCCGGCCTCCTCGCCACGGGTTCCTGGACGATCGACCGCGTCGTCCCGCTGACCGACGACGTGATCGGCGGCGCGGCCGGTGGCACGGACAGCGGCACGGGCGGCGGCACGGCCGGGGACTCGGCCGGTCACACGGACGGGGACGAGCTGCGGGCCCGGCTGTACGGGCTGATCGACCTCTCCGACCCCGGCGCGCGGCGCGAGCACGACGGATGGACGGCCGAACCGCTCGCCGACCCCGCCGGGTTCCTCCCCCCGGGCGGTCCTCCCCCGCCGGACGACCTCGGCGAGTGGGAGAGCCGGGGGCTGCGGGCCGTCGGCGTGCGGCGGGAGGGCGTGCCGGTCGCGCTGGTGGGCGTGGCGCCGGATGTCGATCCCCTGGCGGACGCCCTCGTCGCCGCGGCCCGGGACGCGGGCACCGTACTGCTCTCCGGCGGCCACCCGGAGCTCCCGGCGTTCGCGGAACTCGGTCCGCGGCTGGGCGTCGGCGAGAGCGTGCCGGGCGGCTCCGGGCTCGTCGCGAGGGTCCGCGCGCTCCAGGCGGACGGGCACGGCGTGGCCGTGGTGTCGAACCGCTCCCTCGCCGCGCTGGCCCAGGCCGACCTGGGCGTCGGCGTGCTGCGGCCGTCGGGCCCGGTGCCGTGGGACGCGGACGTGATCTGCGAACCCGGCGAGGCCCACCTGCTGCTGAGCTCCCTGGGCCCGGCGCACCGGACGAGCGAGCGGTGCGTGTGGATCGGCGTCGCGACGGCGCTGCTCGGGACCGGCCTGACGGTCCTCGTGCCGAGGGCGGCGGTGGTGCGCTGGGCGCAGCTCGTCAGCGACGGCACGGCGCTGCTGGCCATCGCCGTCGGCGAGTGGTCGGGCCGCGACGTCGGGCGCGTGGCGGCGCCGGTCCGCGCCGACCCGACCCCTGGCACGCGATGCGGGCCGAGGACGTCCTGACCCGGCTCGGCTCCTCGCCCCGGGGCATCAGCGAGGCCGAGGCGCTGCGGCGCCGTACCGCCGCCGGGGCCGAGCGCCCCGAGACCCCCGCCTCGCTGCTGCGCGCCTCCGCCGAGGAGCTGGCCAACCCGCTGACGCCGGTCCTGACCGCGGGCGCGGGCCTGTCGGCCCTGGTCGGCTCGGTCTCCGACGCGGTGCTGATCGCCGCGGTCATGGTCATCGACGCGCTCATCGGGGGTGGCCAGCGGTTCGCCGCCGACCGGTCCCTGCGCCGTCTGACCGAGACGGTCGCGTTCCGCGTACGGCTGCGCCGCCCCGGCGGCCAGGAGAGCACGACCGTGGAGAAGCTCGTGCCGGGCGACGTCGTCGAGCTGCGGGCGGGCGACGCCGTACCGGCCGACTGCCGGGTGGTCAGGGCGGTGGGCCTGGAGGTCGACGAGGCGAGCCTGACCGGCGAGTCGCAGCTCGTCACCAAGTCGCCGGCGCCGGTCGGCGCGTCCGCCCTGGCCGAGCGGACCTCGATGGTCTACGAGGGCACGACGGTGGCGGCCGGGCACGGCCTCGCCGTGGTCGTCGCGGCCGGCCGGACGACCGAGGCGGCCCGCACCGCGGGGATCACCGCGGAGCGGCCCCGCCGACCGGGGTGCAGCTGCGGCTGCGGCGGCTGAGCCGGGAGATCCTCCCCGCCGCGATCGGCTCGGGCCTGCTGCTCCTGGTCACCGACCTGGCGCGGGGCAGGCCGGTGGCGCAGGCGCTGGCGCCCGCGGTGAGCCTCGCCGTCGCCGCCGTGCCCGAGGGGCTGCCCTTCGTCGCCTCGGTCGCCGAGCTCGCCGCCGCCCGGCGGCTGTCCAGACGCAACACCCTGGTGCCGAACCCCTCGACCATCGAGGCCCTGGGCCGGGTGAACGTGCTCTGCTTCGACAAGACGGGCACGCTGACCGAGGGGCGCATCAGCCTGCGGCGCGTCTCCGACGGGCGGTCCGACCGGCCGGTGGAGGCGCTGACCCCGGAGCTGCGGCGGATCGTGGCCGCGGGGATGCGGGCCGGGCCGCGGCACGACGCCGAACGGCCCGTCGCCCATCCCACCGACCGCGCCGTCCTGGAGGGGGCCCGGCGGCTGGAGGTGACGCCCGGGGACGGCGCCGAGGGGTGGCTCCGGATCGACGAGCTGCCCTTCGAACCCGGCCGCGGCTACCACGCCGTGCTCGGCGCGGGCCGGGCGGGGGCGCTGCTGAGCGTCAAGGGCGCCCCGGAGATCGTGATCACCTGCTGTACGGCGGTGCTGCGCGACGGCCGCGAGACCCCGCTGACCGGTGCGGTGCGCGCGGAGCTGGAGAAGGAGGTGAACCGGCTGGCCCTTCAGGGGTACCGGGTGCTCGCGGTGGCCGAGCGTCCGGCCTCCGGCCGCCGGGACCTGGACGAGGAGCGCATCCGCGAGCTGCGCTTCCTCGGATTCCTCTGCCTGGCCGACCCGGTCAGGCCCACGGCGGCCGACAGCGTCCGCCGCCTGATGGGAGCGGGCGTCCGGATCATCATGGTCACCGGTGACCATCCCAGCACCGCCGAGGCGATCGCCGCCGAGCTGGACGCGCTGAACGGCGGGCGGGTCATGACCGGCCCGGAGATCGACGCCCTGGACGACGAGGAGCTGGCCGAGGCGCTGTCGGACGCGGCGGTCCTCGCCCGGACCACCCCGGCGCACAAGGCCAGGATCGTCCGCTGCCTGCGCCGGTCCGGCAAGGTCGTGGCGGTCACCGGCGACGGCGCCAACGACGCGCCCGCGATCCGCGTCGCCGACGTGGGCATCGCCCTGGGCTCCCGCGCCACCCCCGCGGCCCGGGCCGCCGCCGACGTCGTGGTGACCGACGACCGGATCGAGACGATCGTCGACGCGATCACCGAGGGCCGGGCCATGTGGAGTTCGGTGCGCGACGCCCTGAGCGTCCTGCTCGGCGGCAACATCGGCGAGATCGTCTTCGCGGTCGGCTCCAGCCTGCTGTCCGGCCGGAACGTGCTGAACGCCCGCCAGCTGCTGCTGGTCAACCTCCTCACCGACATGCTGCCCGCGCTGGCGGTGGCCGTCCGGCCGCCGGCGTCGACGAGCCCGGAGAAGCTGCTGGCCGAGGGGCCGGAGGCGTCACTGGGGGCCTCCCTGACCCGGGACATCTACCTGCGCGCGGTCACCACGGCGAGCGCGGCCGGGGCCGCGTGGTGGATCGGCCGGATGACCGGCACGACGGGCCGGGCGAACACGATGGGACTGGTGGCGCTGGTGTCGGCGCAGCTCTTCCAGACCCTGGTGCTCGGCCGCCGGGACCGGATGGTCCTGCTGGCCTCGGCCGTCTCGCTGGCCGTACTGGGCCTTACGGTGTCGGTGCCGGGAGTGTGCCGGTTCTTCGGCTGCCGCCCGCTCGGGCCGGTGGGGTGGACCGTCGCCCTGGGCAGCGCCGCCGCCGCGACGGTCGTGGAGGCGGCGCTGCAGGTGCCGGCCCGCAAGGTGTCACCGCCTGTTCATCCCCCGGTAACCTAACCTGGGCGTTTAGTCCATATTTGTCATGAATTATCGCTTATAAGAAATTTTCTCCCCTGTGAGGTCGCCATGCCCGCCATCCTGACGTCGCTGCTGGCCAAACTGGCCGTCATCGCGCTCGAAGCCATCGCCGCCTACGCCATCCGGGCGATCGTCGCCTCCGTCCTGGAGCGCCGGGGCCTCCAGCCGGCCTAGACACGGCCGCCCGGTCAGCGGGCCCGGGACTCGATGAGCCGGGCCACCTTACGGTGCTCCGCCGAACGCAGCACCTTCTCGGCCTTCGCCGGATCGGCGACCGGCGCGCGCTCCAGCAGCCCCCGCGCCTCCTTCAGCGTCAGCAGCCGCCGCACGGACTGGTCGAGCCGCGCCCGGGAGATCTTTCCCGACTTCACCGCGGCCAGCACCGCGTCGTACGCCTTGGTGAAGTTCGGGGGCATCAGCAGCAGGTCGACCCCGGCCAGGATGGCCCGGACCGGCACCTGCGCGTCGCCGTACTTCTTCCGCACGCCCGCCATGTCGAGGGCGTCGGTCGAGACGACCCCGTCGAAGCCGAGCCTGTCGCGGAGCAGCCCGGTCAGGATCGGCTTGGACAGCGTGGACGGGTCGCCGGACGGGTCGAGCTTCGGCATGACCACGTGGGCGCTCATGACCACGTCGGTCTTCGCGCCGATGGCGGCGGCGAACGGCGGCGCGTCCAGCTTCCGCCACTGCGACAGGGAGTGCCGGATCACCGGCAGCCCGCTGTGGCTGTCGACGTCGGTGTCGCCGTGGCCGGGGAAGTGCTTGGCGGCCGTGGCCGTCCCCGAGTCGTGGAACCCCTTGACCGCCGCGGCGACCATCCGGGAGACCTTGGCGGGGTCGGAGCCGTAGGCGCGCGGGCCGATCACCGGGTTGCGCGGGTTGATGTTCACGTCGGCGACCGGGGCGAAGTCGAGGTTGATCCCCAGGGCACGCAGCTCGCTCCCGGTGACCTCGGCGGCCTTGCGGGCCAGCGAGGGGTCGCCGGTCGCACCGATGACCGACGCGCCCGGCATGGCCGTGACCAGCGGCGCGAGGCGGGAGACCCGGCCGTTCTCCTGGTCGGCGCCGATCAGCAGCGGGATCTTCGGCGAGGCCTTCTGCAGCCCGTTGGTCAGGGCCACCACCTGCCGGACGCTCTTGATGTTGCCGGCCCAGGGGAACAGGATCACCCCGCCCGGCCGGTACTTCGCCACGACCTTGGCGGGGGTGTCCGCCCCGAACCGCGCGCTGTTCTCCCCCGACACGGTGCCGGGGTCCGCGCCGTACACCACCGGCATGAAGAGCTGCCCGACCTTCTCCTCCAGGCTCATCCGGGCGAGCACGGCCTCCACCTTCGAGGAGGCGGACGCCCGGGACGCCGGGGGCGCCTGCGAGCCGTCCGGGGTCGCGGACGGGGCGGCGGGCGCGGTGGTGGCGGCCGTGGCGGTGGCGCTCGCGACGGCGCCGTTCTCCCGGCTCGCGGCGGACCCGGCGGGCGAGGCCGCTCCCGAGGCGGCGCAGCCGGCCACCATAGTCGCCATCACTGCCAGACCAGTCGTACGAATGCACCGAACCATGCGTCCCACGCTATCCGTGCCCACCGACGGACGCGCCGCACCGCCCCATCTCCGGGCCGGAAACATCCCATCCGCCGGTCAAAGGCCCAGCTCCGCCAGGCCCGGCAGGTTCGCCCGGGCCGCGGCGCGCGCCTCGTACGGCGAGCCCGCGGTCACGGCGGCGGCCGCGGCGAGCACGCACTCCTCCCGGGAGTGCCGCGCCAGGGCCGCCCGTACGGCGGGCAGCGCGGGCGCGGCCATCGACAGCGAGGTGACGCCGATCCCGACGAGCACGCAGGCCAGCGCCGGGTCGCCCGCCGCCTCCCCGCACACCCCGCACGGCCTGCCGCGCTCGGCCGCGCCGGCCACGGCCAGGCCGACCAGGTCGAGCAGGGCGGGCTGCCAGGGGTCCTGCAGCCCGGTCAGCGCCCCCACCTGGCGGTCGGCGGCCAGGGTGTACTGGGCCAGGTCGTTGGTGCCGACGGAGAAGAAGTCCGCCTCCGCGGCCAGGTCGGCGGCGCGCACCGCGGCCGACGGGATCTCGATCATCACGCCCGCGGACGGCAGCCCGGCCTCCCGGCAGGCGGCGGCGAACCAGGCGGCCTCCTCCGCGGTGGCGACCATCGGGGCCATCACCTGGAGATCGGCCCGCGAGCGCGCCGCGGCCCGGGCCAGGGCGCGCAGCTGCGTCTCCAGGATCTCCGGGTGGGCCCGCAGCAGCCGCAGGCCCCGCTCGCCCAGCGCGGGGTTGGGCTCCGGGCGCGGCGGCGGCAGGAACGCCAGCGGCTTGTCCGCCCCCGCGTCGAGCGCCCGCACGATCACCCGGCCGCCCGGGAAGGCGTCCAGCACCGCGAGGTAGGCCTCCTCCTGCTCCCGCTCGCCGGGCGCCGCCGACCGGTCCAGGAAGAGGAACTCGGTCCGGAAGAGCCCGACGCCCTCGGCGCCGTGCGCGAGGGCCGCCTCGATGTCGTCCGGGCCGCCGATGTTGGCCAGCAGCGGCACCGGGTGGCCGTCGGCGGTGGCGCCGGGGCCGGTGACCGCGGCCAGGGCGGCCTCCCTGCCGGCCGCGACCCCGAGGGCGGCGGCCACGTCGGTGTCCGGCGGGGCGGGCCGTACGGTCCCGGCGGCGCCGTCCACCAGCAGCGGCGTGCCCGCCGCGATGGAGGCCGCCCCCGGGCAGGCCACCACGGCCGGCACACCCAGCGCGCGGGCGAGGATCGCGGTGTGGCTGGTCGGCCCGCCCTCCTCGGTGACGAAGGCGGCGACCACGTCCGGCGACAGGGCGGCGGTGTCGGCGGGCGCCAGGTCGCGGGCGACGAGGACGTACGGTCCCGGCGGGCCGTCGAGGGCGTCCCGGGAGGCCGGCGGTCCGGGAGGCGGCCGGCCGTCGAGCACCGCGATGGCCCGGTCCCGGACGTCGTCCAGGTCGGCGACGCGCGCGCCCAGGTATCCCCCGGCGCCGGCCAGCATCGCGCGGTAGGCGCCGAACGCCTCGTAGACGGCGCGGGCGGCGGACGCGCCGGCGTCGATCAGCTCGCCCACCCCGGTGGCCAGGCCGGGGTCGCGCGCCATCAGCGCCTGGGCGTTCAGGATCTCCCGGGCCTCGCCGCCCGCCCTGGCCCCGCGCGCCTCCAGGTCGGCGGCGACGTCGGCGAGGGCCCGCTCGGCCCGCGCCCGCTCCGCCTCGGCGTCACCGCCGTGCCCGGCCCCCGGCTCGGGGACGGGGGGCTCCCAGTCGAGCACGAAGGCCGGGCCGAAGCCGACGCCGGGGCTGACGCCCGTCCCCGTCAGCTGGTTCACGGAGCCGATGCGATCTCGGCCAGCCGGTCCAAAATCTCGTCGGCGCCGTCACCCTCGGCGGCGATCACCACGATGTCGCCCTTGCGCACGTCGAGCGACAGGACCGACAGGATGCTCTTGGCGTTCACCGGCTTGCCGCTCCCCTTGGCGATGGTGATGTCCAGGGGCGCCTTGGCGGCGGTCTGCACGAACGTCGCCGCCGGACGGGCGTGCAGGCCGACCTCGGCCTCGACGGTGACTTGACGCTGGGTCACGAACTCCTCCTGCGAGTGTCTGCCGGGCGGTCCGGACCACCCGGTGTCCTGTCGCCCGGTGGAACCCGGGCGGCCTCCACGGTACGGCGGCCGGTGATCGGCCGCCGCGGATCCCGTGCCCCTGCGGGGCCCGGCCATGCGGCGCACACCGTACCGGGACCCGGCCACGCCCGGACACGTCATACCCCCTCAAGGGGCCCACGCCCACCGGAAGAGCCCGTCCCCGGCGCGCACGGGGCCCCGGGCGAGGGTGGTGACGGCCTCGGCGGGGGCGTCGAGCGCCACCACCGCGCAGACCGGTGAGCGCCCGCCCGCCGCCACCCGCGCCGGGTCCCAGGCCACCACGGGCTGCCCCGCGCCGACCCGGTCCCCCTCCGCGGCCAGCGTCTCGAAGCCCTCCCCCCTGAGCTGCACGGTGTCGATGCCCAGGTGCACGAGGACCCCGCGGCCGTCGTCGCCGACGACGACGAAGGCGTGCGGGTGCAGCTTGACGATGGTGCCGGTGATCGGCGAGACCGCCCGGCCGGCCGTCCGCTCGGGCTCGACGGCCATCCCGGGGCCGACCAGGCCCTTGGAGAACACCGGGTCGGGCACCGCGTCCAGGTCCACGGCCGTCCCCGTGACGGGGGCCATAACCGTCATCATCGCAAATCCCCCTCGGTCTTCCCCCCGTGCGCCGGGGCGGGGACGGACCGGCGCGTCAGCCGATGATGTCCTCGATGTCACCGGCGATCGTGTCGGCCTCGGGCCCCACGACCACCTGGACGACGTTGCCGGTGGCCATCACCCCGTGCGCGCCGGCCGCCCGCAGGGCCGCCTGGTCGACCTTGGAGACGTCGCGCACCTCGGTGCGGAGCCGGGTGATGCACGGTTCGATCTCGATGATGTTGCTCGCGCCCCCGAGGCCCGCGATGATCGCGTCGGCGTCAGCCGCCATGTCGCCCTCCCTTGCCTGCGGTCTGTGACCAGGCTAAACGACACTCGGTGATCAGTCGGTCTGCGTGACCTTGTTCAGGCCGCGCGGGGCGTCGGGGTCGATCCCGAGCCGGCGGGCCAGGGCCTCGGTCAGCAGCTGCCCCGGGACGATCAGCCCGAGCGGGGCGACCCACTCGGGCAGGTCCGGGCCGTTCAGCGCGGCGCTGGAGGCGGCGGCGAGCTCGGTGCCGCCGCCGACGGTGAACGCCTGGGCGCCGGCCTCGGTGACCCGCCGGGCCAGGGCCACCGTACCGGCCAGGGTGGGGCCCTGGCCCGCGGCGACGAGGACGGCGGGGGTGTCGGCGTCCACCACCGCGATCGGGCCGTGCAGCAGGTCGGCGTACGACAGGCCCATGGCGTGCAGGTAGCACGCCTCCTTGAGCTTGAGGGCCAGTTCGAGGGCGGTGGAGAAGGCCAGGCCCCGGCCGGAGATCACCGCGCCCGGCTTGTCGGCCAGGCCCTCGACGATCGCCTCCAGGTCTCCCGGCTCGGCGATGAGCTTCTCCACGGCGTCCGGCACGCGCCGCAGGTCGCCCGGGTCGACGTCGGCGCCCAGGCCGAGGCCCAGGACGGCCAGGGCGGCGAGCTGGGTGGTGTAGGTCTTGGTGGCCGGGACGGCCTTCTCCTCGCCCGCGAGCGTGCACAGGGCGAGGTCGGCGGCCTGGGCGAGCGGGCTGTCCTCGCCGCCGTTGGTGACGGCCACGGTCACCGCGCCGCAGTCCTTGGCCCAGGCGAGGGTCTCGACGATCTCCTCGGTCCGGCCCGACTGGGAGAGCGCCACGGCCAGGACGCCGTCGAGGTCCAGCCTGCGGCGGTATGTGGTGGCGATCGACGGCGCGGCGAGGGTGGACAGGCGGCCTGTGTGCGCCTCGGCGAGGTAACGGCCGTAGACTGCGGCGTTGTCGGAGGTGCCGCGGGCGATGAACAGCAGCTGGCGGGTCCGCCGGGCGAGCCGTTCCACCTCCCCGACCCGGGGGAGGAGCGCGTCCAGGGTGGCGCGCAGCGCGGCGGGCTGCTCGGCGATCTCGCTGCGCATCTTGGTCGTCATCTCGTTCATCCTTCGGCTCGGACGGACGAGATCGGGCCGTTATCGATCCGTCTCCGGTCCGTACGTTGACACCCTTTTCCGGCACGTGGTCTAGTCCGGACTAGACCAGTACGAACCATAGCTCATCACCACATCCCAGATCGAGTGGCTGGATACCTGTCAGAGAGGGGGACGCCGTGGCCCGGATCGATCCGGACAGCCCGGTGCCGAAGTACTTCCAGCTCCGGGAGATCCTGCTCGACATGATCGAGAGGGACGAGCTGGTCATCGGCACGGCGATCCCGTCCGAGCGCGAGCTCTGCCAGCGCTTCGGCCTGTCCCGCATGACGGTACGGCAGGCGGTCGACCACCTGGTCTCCGAGGGCAGGCTGCAGCGCGTCCCGGGCAAGGGCACCTTCGTGGCCCGCCCGAAGATCGAGATGGCGCTCCGGCTGACCTCGTTCAGCGACGAGATGCGCTCCCGGGGCATGGAACCCGGCTCCCGCGACCTCGACCGCCGCGTGGTCCGGGCCAGCGCCTACCTCGCCAGGGAGCTCGGTATCCGCCCCGGCGAGGAGGTGCACTTCATCGAGCGGCTGCGGACCGCCGACGCCGAGCCCATGTGCATCGAGCGGGCCCACATCCCGGTCTCCATCGCACCCGACCTCGGTGACCACGACCTGACGGGCCGCTCGCTGTACGCCCTGCTGGAGACCCGCTACGGGCTGGTGCTCGACGCGGGCGAGCTGACCATCGACGGCGGCATCGCCGACCCCGGCGACGCCGACCTGCTGAAGCTGCCGCGCGGCGGGGCCGTGCTGCTGCTACAGCGGCGCTCCTTCGCCGGAGGCGTCTGCGCCGAGCTGGGGGTGTCCACCTACCGCGCGGACCGCTACCAGCTCCGCACCGTCCTGGAGACGCCGCGGCGCGTCTGACGCGCCCCGCCCGTCCCGAACGGAGGGACCACGCCAGTGAAGCGACCTTCTTTCCCTGCGGTCTTCGCGGTGCTCCAGCGGGTCGGGCGCTCGCTGATGATGCCGATCGCGGTGCTGCCCGCCGCCGGGATCCTGTTCCGCATCGGCCAGGACGACCTGCTCGGCCGTACCGACGATCCCATCCTCGACCAGGTGGCGGGGGTGTTCGCGGCGGCGGGCGGCGCGCTGTTCGACAACCTGCCGCTGCTGTTCGCGATCGGCGTGGCGATCGGGTTCGCCCGCAAGGCCGACGGCTCGACCGCCCTGGCCGCGCTCGTCGGCTACCTCGTCTTCGACCGGGTGTCCCGGACGCTGTTCTTCGCCGCCCCGCAGGACTCGGCGGTCTACCGGAAGGTCGCGCTGAGCGTCGTGGGGCCCGACGGGCGGCCCGTTCCCGCGCTCGACCTGGGCGCGGAGAACCCCACCGGCGTCCTGGGCGGCATCGTCATCGGCATCGTCGCCGCCCTGCTCTGGCAGCGCTACTACCGCACCAAGCTCCCCGCCTGGCTCGCCTTCTTCGGCGGCAGGCGCTTCGTCCCGATCGTCACCGCCGTCGCCGCGCTGCTCCTCGGCGTGGTCTTCGGCCTGCTGTGGCGGCCGGTCGGCGACTGGCTGGCGAACGCGGGCGACTGGCTCGCGCTGCACGGCCCGGTGGGCGCCGGCGTGTACGGCGTGGCGAACCGGCTGCTCATCCCGGTCGGCCTGCACCACTTCCTGAACACGATCGTCTGGTTCACCCTCCCGGAGTGCCAGGCGGGCGTCGACGGCGCGACCAGGAGCGCCGCCGGCGACCTGAACTGCTACTTCGCCGGCCAGGACGGCGCCGGCATCTTCATGACCGGGTTCTTCCCGATGATGATGTTCGGCCTGCTCGGCGCGGCCATCGCGATGTGGCGGGCGGCGCCGCCCGGCAGGCGCGCGACCGTCGGCGGGATCATGCTGTCGGCCGGCCTCACCGCCTTCGTCACCGGCATCACCGAGCCGCTGGAGTTCGCCTTCATCTTCGTCGCGCCCGTGCTGTTCGTGGTGCACGCGCTGCTCACCGGCCTGTCGATGGCCCTGATGGCCGAGCTGGACGCCCGCCTGGGGTTCACCTTCTCCGCGGGCGCCATCGACATGCTGCTGAACGCGGGCAAGTCCAACACCCACCGGCTCGCCCTGATCATAGGCTTCGGCCTGGTCTACTTCGCCGTCTACTATCTGCTGTTCACCGTGCTGATCAGGAGGATGAACCTCGCCACCCCGGGCCGGGAACCGGACGAGGGCGACGCCCTCGCGCCCGCCGCGCCGCCCACGGCCCCCTCCGGGGAACGGCCGCCCGGACCGCCCGGGGAGCCGTCCGCCGGACCGGAGGCGGGCGCCGCCGCGGAACGGCCGCTCGGGGAGCCGTCCGCCCGACCGGAGGCCGGCCCGGCCCGCGACCCTGGCGAGAAGGCTCCCCCGGCGGGGTCCGCCTCCTGAGGGGCGTTCCGGACGTCCGCCGGACGCCGCGATCCGCGCCGGAACCCGTCCCACCCGGCCGGAGACCGCGCCAGGTCGGACCGGCCTTCCTCACCTACCGGGGCGAACCGGCACGGCCGGACGGGAAGTTGGCGGCGGCGGTATCTGGACGGGCGGCCGGAAACTCCTGAACGCGTCAGGTCAGCCGACGACGATCGGAGCCCCCCATGTCGTGCCCTCCGCACCCGCCGCGCCCGCCACGGTCCCTCCGCCATCCGCGCCCACCGCGCCTTTCCCGCCCGCCGCGTCCCGTGCCGCTCCCCCGGCTCGCACCGCATCCCCCGGCGGAGCCGCCCTACGACGACGAGCGCCCGCCGCCGTCCGGCCCGGCCGCCCCGCCGTACACCCAGGGCGCCCCGCCGTACACCCAGGGCACTCCGCCCTACGTCCAGGGCGCCCTCGCGCCGGCCGGCGAGCCCGAGGCGGCCGGCGCGCGCGAGCCCGGGCCGGTCAGCATCCGAGAGCCCGAGGCGGTCAGCGCCCGAGGGCCCGAGCCGGACGGTGTCCGCGAGCCCGGGCCGGCCGGGGCCCGCGACCGCCGGACGCCGGTGTGGGGGCCGGCGGGCGCGGCCCCCGACGAGCGCCGGCTGCGCGCCCTGGGCCAGGCCGTCGCCGAGGCCCTGTCCGGACGCCGGCCGCCGGCGAGCCTGTCCGCCCACATGACCGTCCGGGCCCACGCCGAGCTGGTCCGGACCGGCAAGGTCATCGGCGGCGCCCGGCCGCCGCTGGTCGGCGTCCCGCACGTGTCCCGGCCCGGGGACGGGGTGGTGGAGATGTGCGTCCTGGTGCACTGCGGCGACCGGCCGCGCGTCCTGGCGCTGCGCCTGGAACGGCGGGGGACGCGGTGGCTGTGCACCGACGTGGAGACCACCCCCTGAAAGCCGGAAAGGGGCCCGCACGTCGGCCGTGCGGGCCCCTTTCCGGGTGGTGACCTGTCAGGCCTGGACGTTCCGCGGGTCGCCGTGGCAGCGCTTGTACTTCTTGCCCGAGCCACAGGGGCAGGGGGCGTTGCGCTCCACGTCGCCGTAGGCGTCGCGCTCGGCCTTCGTGCTCACGCGGGTGTGCTCGATCTCGCCGCTCTCACCCGGCGCGGAGTACTCGAGCTCGGAGGGGCGCTCCGGGCCGCGCAGTCCGCGGGCGATGATCGAGCGGGTCTCGGCGATCGCCGCGTCCTCGTGCTCGTGGTCGTGGTCGTGCTCCTCGACGATCGGGTTGGTCTGCACCTCGACCTCGAGGTTGAACAGGTACCCGACCGACTCCTCCTTGATGCCCTCCAGCATCGCGGAGAACATCTCGAAGCCCTCGCGCTGGTACTCGATCAGCGGGTCGCGCTGCGCCATCGCGCGCAGGCCGATGCCCTCCTGGAGGTAGTCCATCTCGTAGAGGTGCTCACGCCACTTGCGGTCGAGGACCGACAGGATGACCCGGCGCTCCAGCTCCCGCATCGCCTCGGAGCCCAGCTCCTCCTCGCGGCGGTCGTAGGCGGCCAGCGCGTCGGCCTTGATCTTCTCGGACAGCAGCTCGGCGGTGAGCTCCTCGCGGCTGCCGGCCTCCTCGGCGACGTCGTCGACGGTGAGGGTGATCGGGTAGAGCTGGCCCAGCGCCTTCCACAGCTTGTCGAGGTCCCACTCCTCGGCGAAGCCCTCGGTGGTGGCGCCCGTGACGTAGCCGTCGACGACGTCGCCGACGAAGCCGCGGATCTGCTCGTGCAGGTCGGCGCCCTCCAGCACCCGGCGACGCTCGGCGTAGATCACCTTGCGCTGCCGGTTCATGACCTCGTCGTACTTCAGAACGTTCTTGCGGATCTCGAAGTTCTGCTGCTCGACCTGGTGCTGGGCGGAGGCGATGGCCTTCGACACCATGCCGGACTCGATCGGCACGTCGTCCGGGATGTTGAGCCGCGTCATGATCATCTCGACCCGGGCCGAGTTGAACAGGCGCATGAGGTCGTCCTCAAGGGAGAGGTAGAACCGCGACTCGCCCGGGTCGCCCTGGCGGCCGGACCGGCCGCGGAGCTGGTTGTCGATACGCCGCGACTCGTGGCGCTCGGTGCCCAGGACGTAGAGGCCGCCGAGCTCGGTGACCTCCTCGTGCTCGGCCGCCACGGCTGACTTGGCCTTCTCCAGCGCCTCGGGCCAGGCCTTCTCGTACTCCTCCGGGGTCTCGACCGGGTCGAGGCCGCGGCTGCGCAGCTCCTGGTCGGCGCGGAAGTCGGGGTTGCCGCCGAGCATGATGTCGGTGCCTCGACCGGCCATGTTGGTGGCGACGGTGACGGCGTGCTTGCGGCCGGCCTCGGCGACGATCGCCGCCTCACGGGCGTGGTTCTTGGCGTTGAGGACCTCGTGCTGGACGCCCCGGCGCTTGAGCTCCTTCGACAGCCGCTCGGACTTCTCCACGCTGGTGGTGCCGACCAGGACCGGCTGGCCCCGGTCGTAGCGCTCCTTGATGTCCTCGACGCAGGCGAGGAACTTGGCGTCCTCGGTCTTGTAGACCACGTCGGCCTGGTCCTTGCGGATCATCGGCCGGTTGGTCGGGATCGGGACGACGCCGAGCTTGTAGGTCTGGTGGAACTCGTTGGCCTCGGTCGCCGCGGTGCCTGTCATGCCGGACAGCGTGGTGTAGAGGCGGAAGTAGTTCTGCAGCGTGATCGTGGCGAGAGTCTGGTTCTCGTCCTTGATCTTGACGCCTTCCTTCGCCTCGATGGCCTGGTGCATGCCCTCGTTGTAGCGGCGGCCGTGCAGGACGCGACCGGTGAACTCGTCGACGATCAGGACCTCGCCGTCGACGACGATGTAGTCCTTGTCCTTCTTGTAGAGCTCCTTGGCCTTCAGCGCGTTGTTGAGGAAGCCGACCAGGTGGGTGTGCTCGGGCTTGTAGAGGTTGTCGATGCCGAGCCAGTCCTCGACCTTCTCCACGCCGGACTCGAAGATGCCGACGGTGCGCTTCTTCTCGTCGACGGCGTAGTCGCCGGTGCTCTCCTCGCCGTCCTTGCCCTCGGTGCCGCGGCGGAGGCGGGGGGCGATCTTGGCGAACTCGGCGTACCACTTGCCGGACTGCTCGCCGGGGCCGGAGATGATCAGCGGCGTCCGGGCCTCGTCGATGAGGATCGAGTCCACCTCGTCGACGATGCCGAAGTTGTGGCCGCGCTGGACGCACTCCTCCAGCGACCAGGCCATGTTGTCGCGCAGGTAGTCGAAGCCGAACTCGTTGTTCGTGCCGTAGGTGATGTCCGCGTTGTACTGCTTGCGGCGCTCCTCCGGCGGCATGTTCGCCAGGATCACGCCGACCTCCAGGCCGAGGAAGCGGTGGATCCGGCCCATCTCGTCGGCGTCGCGCTTGGCGAGGTAGTCGTTGACCGTGATGACGTGCACGCCCTTGCCGGAGATGGCGTTGAGGTAGGCGGGCAGCGTACAGGTCAGGGTCTTGCCCTCACCGGTGCGCATCTCGGAGATGTTGCCCATGTGCAGGTTGGCCCCGCCCATGATCTGCACGTCGAAGTGGCGCTTGCCCAGCACACGCCGGGAGGCCTCGCGGACGGTGGCGAAGGCTTCGGGAAGCAGATCGTCGAGGGACTCGCCGTCGGCGTGGCGCTGCTTGTACTCGTCGGTGAGCGCGCGCAGCTCGGCGTCGGTCAGGCTCGTGAAGTCGTCCTCGATGGAGTTGACCTGGTCGGCGATCCGCTTGAGCTTACGCAGAAGCTTGCCTTCGCCTGCGCGAAGAATCTTGTCGAGAAAGGCTGGCACTTTAGGTAAGGCTCCTCGCAGGTCTTCCGGACCGGACGGGCCCGGATGAGGACGAGACATGGTTCTCCGCAGCCATCGTAGGCGGTTCCGCCACCCGGCACAGCCATCCTCGGCGACGCCTTCCACGACCGCGGAGTCCCTCGTGTCCTTGCATCAGGACTACTTCCCAGACTAAAGGGTATGCCGATCGGCCCACGCGCACGATGACGGCCGTTGCCGCACGGGCGCGTCGTCCCCCTCGGGTCATCCCCGGAAGGAGACGCCGCCATGCCGGACGGCGCACCTCATTCGGACCACGGCGCGGGCCACGCCGGCAGGGCGTCGTCCTGGCTCGCCGTGACCGTGCTCATCCTGGGTTTCGCCGTCGGCGGGATCGGTCTGTGCCGTGGTCCCGACTGGTTCATGTTCTGGGCGGGCACGGCCGTCTGCGTCCTCGGCGGCGTCCTCGTCGCGGTGTTCGGGGTGTTCCGGGACGTCTCGGTCGAGCTCCCCCGCGAGTTCCCGGACGCCCGGGGTCGCTAACCGGCATACCGGTTTCGTCGGTGTGAGGCGCTAGTCTCGGCGTCATGCTGACGCGATGCCTGCCCCGGGGCCGCTCATGACGGTCGCACTCTCCGCCGACGAGGCCCGCCGGATCATCCTGCGCGCCCAGGGTTTCCTGGGCGCCGACGCCCGCCGCGGCGGTGTCCCCGCCGTGCTGCGCCGGCTGGGCGCCGTCCAGCTCGACACGATCTCCGTCCTGGCCCGCTCGCACGAGCTCGTCGCCTACGCCCGCCTCGGCGCCGTCGGCCGGGCGAAGGTCGAGCGCGCCTACTGGGACGACCCGGCCCGCGCGTTCGAGTACTGGTGCCACGCCGCGTGCGTGCTGCCGATCGACGACTGGCCTCTTTACGCCTTCCGCCGCCGGTACTACGCGGTCAGGAAGTACCGCTGGCACGAGGTGCCGCCGACCGTGGAGAAGGTGCTGCACCAGGTGCGCGAGAGCGGCCCGGTCACCACCGCCGACCTCGGCGGCGCCAAGAACGGCGGCCCCTGGTGGGACTGGTCGGACGCGAAGATCGCCATCGAGTGGCTGCTCGACACCGGGCAGGTCGTCTGCACCCGCCGCGTCGGCTGGCGGCGGGTGTACGACCTGACCGAGCGGGCCGTCCCGGCGCACCTGCTGGCCGAGGACCTCTCCGACACCGAGTGCGTCACCCGCCTCACCCGGACCGCCGGGCGCGCCCTGGGCGTCGCCACCCGGGCCGACCTGGTCGACTTCCTCCGCCTCAAGGCGCCCGAGGCCGCGCTCCTGGACGGGGCCCTCGCCTCCGGCGCCACCGGGCTGGTCCCGGTGCGGGTCTCCGGCTGGCCCGAGCGCGCGGCGGACGCCTGGGCCGACCCGGCGGCGCTGGAGGGCGAGCCCCGGGGACGGCACCGCACCACCCTGCTGTCGCCGTTCGACTCCCTCGTCTGGGATCGCCCCCGCACCTCCCGCGTCTTCGGCTTCGACCACCGGCTGGAGGCGTACGTCCCGAAGGACAAACGGGTCCACGGCTACTTCACGATGCCGGTCCTGTCCGGCGGCCGCCTGATCGGCCGGGTGGACCCGGCGCGGGAGGGCACCACGCTGGTCGCCCGGCAGGTCGGCCTCGAACCCCGCGCGGGCCGCGGAGCCGTCGAGGCGATGGCGGAGGCCCTCGCGGAGGCGGCGGCCTGGGTCGGCTGCGACGCCGTACGCGTCGAGCGGGCCGATCCGGCCGTGACCGTCGCGCTGTCCGCGGCGCTCGCCGAGGCGCTCTGACCCGGGGCGCCCGCCGGGTCTCCGTGACCGGGCCCCCGAGGACGCCGAGGACGGGGTCCCGCGGCGGACGGCCTCACCGCACGGCGCCCGCGGCCGGTCACGACCGGCCGCGGGCGCCGTGCCCGCCGATCAGGTGATCTCGAGCATCCGCTCGCGGACCGCGTAGACCACCGCTTCCATCCGGGAGTGGAGCTGGAGCTTGTCCAGGATGTTGCGGACGTGGTTCTTCACGGTGTTCTCGGCGATGAACAGCTGCTTGGCGATCTCGCGGTTGTTCATCCCCTTCGCGACCAGGCGCAGCACCTCCATCTCGCGGTCCGTCAGGCGCGGGACCGGGAGCTGGGGAGGCCGCTCGGCCTCCTTGCGGCTCATGTTCGCGAACTCGGTGATGAGCT
The DNA here is from genome assembly GCF_050942225.1 of Streptosporangium sandarakinum. Classification (NCBI taxonomy): domain Bacteria; kingdom Bacillati; phylum Actinomycetota; class Actinomycetes; order Streptosporangiales; family Streptosporangiaceae; genus Streptosporangium; species Streptosporangium sandarakinum. The sequence continues at coordinate 1,369,805 of NZ_CP192034.1, read as the reverse complement.
TGGCGGCCATCGCCGGGTTGATCAGGGACTGCCCTTCGTGAACGCCGCGGACGGCCTCGGGCACCTCGTCGAGCTGCACGTTCTTCAGCAGGTAGCCGGTGGCCCCCGCCTTGATCGCCTCGAAGAGGTCCTCCTCCTCGTCGCTCACCGTCAACATGATGATCCGCGTGCTCGGCACCGAGGCCTTGATCTCGCGCGTGGCCTCGATGCCGCTCCTGCGGGGCATCCGGACGTCCATGAGCACGACGTCCGGGGTGAGGCGGTCGGCCAGCTCGACCGCCTCCTGTCCGTCACTCGCCTCGCCGACCACCTCGATGTCCGTCTCCGCGGCCAGCGCCATCTCCAGGCTGCGGCGGATCAACGCGTGATCGTCGACGATCAGCACGCGGATCGGGTCACCGCTCCTGGCAGCGCGGGTCGTCTCATCGGATTCCGTCACGCCTCCTCCTCGGGGGGCCAGAGCCGTTGGACCGCCATGATTACACGGTTTCAGGTCCTCGGGGTGGTCGGAGAGGATCTTCGTACGGGTTCGTCAGGGTTCGACGAGCCGCAACACTCCGTAGTTGTAACCTCGCCTCCGGTAGACGACGCTCGGCAGGCCGCTCTCCTTGTCCCGGAAGAGATAGAAGTCGTGACCGACCAGCTCCATCTCCAGCAGCGCCTGGTCGATGGTCATCGGATCGGCCTTGTGGGTCTTCTCCCGGACGACGAGCGGCCCGTCGCCGTCCATCTGGATCGGGACGATCGCGCTGTCCTCGGAGAGGTCGCCGGCCTCCGCCGCGGGCTCGGGCTCGAAGCGGTACTCGTCGCCGGAACCGCCGACGGTCGCGGGCTCGACACGGACCCCGGCGGGGTCGATCTCGAAGGACTCGGCGAGCGCGGCGGCGGTCAACTCGGCCACCGAAGGGGGGCAATGGTTGCCGTAGTGGACCTTGCGCCGGTCGGCGAGGCGCCGGAGCCTGCCTTCGAGCTTCCCGAGCGCGATGTCGAGGGCGGAGAAACGGTCGTCGGCCGAGGCCTCGGCGCGGATGGCGGGTCCCCGGGAGTGGATGGTGAGCTCGACCCGCTCCCGCGGGCCGTTGATGCGCGGGTTCGTCTCCTTGGAGACCTCCACATCGATGCGGATGAGTTTGTTGTCCAGACGCTCGATCTTGGCCAGCTTGGCGGTCACGTGGTCTCGGAACCGGTCACTCACTCCCGTGTGCCGGCCCTTGACGATGATGTCCATGCACAGCCCCCCTTCGAAACCTCGACGGTGTTGAGCGGCGGCACCCACCCGGCCGACCTGGTCTTCGTCCCCACATCCGCCTGCTGAGGGTCTCGCAGCTCTTTGCCACTACTGCCCTTCTCTTCTGGCGAGGAACATCTGGCTCCCCGGGAAGGCAGGACTTACCTCTAAGCCGCACCGTGATCGATCGACGAAAAGTCGTCTTACGTGGACCGTTTAGCCTGCGGCTGGCATCGGCTAGCCAGGCCGGTCTCCTCGCGGGAGCCGGTCCGGCGCAACCACGGACCCGGGCGGGTGCCATGTTCAGACGCTATCCGCATCGCGGCCGAATGTCAGCTTGGCCCCGCCTTTGCCGGTCACTTTGCGTGATCTTAAACGCGCCCGCGCGGGTCGAGGGCGGCCGTTTCACCGAGCGGCTCCGGCACGTGCCCGCTTCTCAGCGCCCCCGGAGGACCTCGCGGAGCCGATCCGGACAGGCGGGCACCACCACCGGACGGGACCGTTTTCCGGCCGTTACATTACTTACGGTGATGGTTTCGAAATCCGTTCTCTCGGCGTGTCGCGGCGACCGTGGCGGCCAGTGGGACCTCCGTGCCCGCCTCGCGCAACGCCCGGGCCGCCTCGGCGAGCGTCGCGCCGGTGGTGAGGACGTCGTCCACCAGCACGACGGCCCCTCTCCCGGCCCAGAAGCCGAGCCGGGCGCGGTTGTGGCCCGCGACGACCCGGAAGGCCCCGGCGAGGTTCTCGGCGCGCCGGGGGGCGCTCAGGCCCGCCTGGTCGGCGACCCGGCGGCGCTGGGTGAGGACCCGGGCGACGGTCGCCGGCCATCCCGCCGCGCGGAGGTATCCGGCTGCCAGCTCGGCGAGCCCGGTCACCGGGTCGTGCCCGCGCCGCCGCAGCGCGGGACGGGCGCTGGGCACCGGGACGAGGATGACGGGCCGCTCACCCGCCGCCGCGGCCACCGTCAGCGCCAGGGCGCCGGCCAGCGGGTGGGCGAGCGCCGTACGGCCGTGTTCCTTGTAGGCGAGGATCGCCCGACGCGGGCCGCCGGCGTACTCGGCGGCCGACCAGCATTCGGGCAGGCCGGGCGGGCAGGGGGCGGGCATCCGGCGCGCGGGCTCGCCGTGCAGCTCCGCCGTACAGCGGGGGCAGACGAGGGCGCCCGGGGCGTCACACCCGGCGCAGCGCGGCGGCAGGACCAGATCGAGCAGAACGGTCGACACGTGCCCACGGTTTCACGCGCCACCGACAGAAACGCCCGTGAGCACGCGTCATCGGCTCAGCCCAGCGGGTAGGCGGGGTAGGAGGGACCGTCCTTGGTGAAGGAGGTGGAGCCGTTCTCGTTCTTGACCACGGCCTCCCACTGGGCCGAGTTGCGGTTCCAGGACAGCAGCTGCCAGTTGCCGTCGTCGTCCTTCGCCCCGGCCAGCAGGGAGCCGTTCAGCGCGGTGATGCTCTGGATCTGCGGGTTGGACGGCAGCTGCTTGGGCTCGGCGACGACGGACGCCTCCAGCAGCTCGGACTTGCCGGTGAGCACGTAGAGGGTCGTGCCGTCCTTCCAGGCGATGTCCTTGACGGTCTGGTTCGGCTCGACGTTCACCACCGGGTGCAGATTGGTGATCTTGGTGGCGGCCCCCTGGCCGGTGACCGTGCCGATCTTCACCTCCTCCTCCGTGCCGCTCCGCACCACCGCCGCGACGTGCACCCCGTCGCGGGCGATCCGGAGCGCCTCGACGCGGACCGTCTCCAGGTCGGGGGCGGAGACGTCGTACTGCTTCCTGCCGTCGTGCCGCAGCACCTTCGAGGTGTGGTCGTCGAGCCGGTCGACGGTCCACAGGGTGTGGTAGCGGTCCCAGGAGGGCGGGGTCAGGGAGGTGCCGGCGATCCAGGGCCGCCACTGGCCGCCGGGGGTCATCTGGGTGACCGCGATCTCCCGCTCGCCGGCCGACAGCGCCGCCACCTGCCACTGGTCGCTGATCGCCGGACGGGTGCGGGCGCCGTCGTTCTCCCCCGCCTGGCCCGGCACCGGCTGGCCGACGTTGTCCCGGCCCAGCGTGCGCAGCGCGCCGTCGGCGAGGAAGTAGGGGTGGACGTCGCCGGGGGTCATCCAGGTGTCGAAGTCGATGTGCTCCTGGGCGTCGATCGGCAGCAGGCTGTCGGAGTAGTACGGCTCGCCCTTCACCCGCACCTCGAAGTCCCAGCCGCCCCTGGTCAGCTCGGCGAGCGTCCCGGCGATCTGGGCCGACATCGGGCCGATCAGGTCGGAGTCGACCGGCTTGGACAGGTTGATGACCACGCGGTCGTCCTGGGTGTCGACGCCGAGGAGCTGCGTGCCGGGCTTGAAGGCGGTGTTCACCGCGCCCTTGAGCAGGCTGCTCGGCCCCTTCAGCAGCCGCTGGACGATCGTCTTGGCGAAGTTGGCGGTGGGGTCGATCGGCACGCGGACCTGGTCGACCACCAACCCCTTCCACGCCGAGTCCAGGAAGTACAGGTTCGCCTTGAGGTAGGCGCGCTCGACGTCGGCCTCCGACAGCAGCAGCCCGTCGGGCGCCGCGTTGATCCGCCACCCGCTCGGCCCCTTGACCAGGCTGAACGGCTCGTTCAGCGGGCCGCCGGTCGGCCGGTAGCGGCCGTCCTGGTCGATGATCGCGGTGAGGGTCCCCTTCAGGACGACCCGGGCGGTGCCGTCGCCCTGCTCGGGCGGGGGCTGGACCTCGCCCTGCTTGTAGACCGTCACCCCGCTCTGCGGGTCCCACTTGCGGGCGAAGTCGTCGGTGAGGTACCTGCGCGCGATGCCGCGGTCGCGGTCGTCGACGCTGGCCATCGCGGCGCGGAACCCGGCGACGACCTGCTCGGGCGTCCAGCCGGCCTCCGGAGGCACGGCGATGACCCGCGCGTACGGGTCGCCCAGCGGGTTGCCCTTGCGCACGTCGTCCACGACGGCCGACCGGCCCCCGACCGGGATGACCGAGCAGGCGGCGGACACGCAGCTCAGCGCCATGACCAGGCTCACCGCGCCCATGCGTCGCCCGGTGCGGGTCAGCCGCCGGGCCCTGGCCGTCCGCCCGGAGGGGGCGGGCCGTTCCGTTCCGTGGACCACGGTCTCAGTCCGCATCGCGTCCCCCGTCGGCCGTCGCCGGCGACAGCACCGGCGTCATGTGCGCCCGCCACGTCCGGCGCATCTCCACCTCCGGCGGGACCAGCGGCAACGGCGACCCGCGCAGCGGCGACCCGGCCGTCCTGGGCAGCGACAGCCGGAACTGCGACCCCTCGCCCGGCGCGCCCCACGCCTGGAGCCAGCCGCCGTGCAGCATCGCGTCCTCGCGAGAGATCGCCAGCCCCAGGCCTGTGCCGCCGATCGTGCGCGCCCGCGAGGGGTCGGCCCGCCAGAACCGGTCGAAGACCATGTTCTCCTCGCCCGGTTTCAGGCCTACGCCGTGGTCGCGCACGGCCACCGCCACCGCGTCGCGGTCGGCGCCGACCGTGACGATGATGTCGCGGCCCTCACCGTGCTCGATCGCGTTGAACAGCAGGTTGCGCAGGACGCGCTCGACCCGCCGGCGGTCCATCTCCGCCATGCAGGGCTCGCCGGGCAGCCGCAGGTCGAAGCGGGTGGAGTGGCGCTCGGCCAGCGCCTCGGAGTCGGCGACGGCGCTCAGCACCACGTCTCTGACGTCGACCGGCTCGATGTCCAGCTCGGCCGCGCCCGCGTCGTAGCGGCTGATCTCCAGCAGGTCGGCGAGCATCGTCTCGAACCGGTTGAGCTGGTTCTGCATCAGCTCGGCCGACCGGGCGACCATCGGGTCGAAGTCCTCCCGGGCGTCGTAGAGCAGGTCGGCGGCCATCCGCACGGTGGTCAGCGGGGTGCGCAGCTCGTGTGAGACGTCGGAGACGAACTGCCGCTGCACCTGCGACAGCTCCTCCAGCTGGTGGATCTTCAGCGCCAGGTTGGCGGCCATCTCGTTGAAGGAGGCGGCCAGCCGGGCCAGGTCGTCCTCGCCGCGGACCTTGAGCCGCTCGTCCAGGCGGCCGGCGGCCAGCCGTTCGGCGGCCTGGCGGGCCAGCCGTACCGGGATGACCACCTGGCGGGTGACCAGGGAGGCGATGGCGGCCAGCAGGAGCACCAGGGCGACCCCGACCAGGATGAGCATCCGCAGGACCGAGGTGAGGGTCTTCTCCTCCTGGTCCAGCGGGACGAGGTGGTAGATCTCGTAGCCGCTGTCCAGGGGCGTGCCGGAGGTGTCGAGGCGGGTGCCGAGGATCATGCCGGGCCGCGAGTCGCCGCCCTCGTAGTACAGCCTGCCGTAGTAGGTGGTGACCTCTTCGGGCTGCTTCTTCAGCACGTCGGCGCGGAGCCTCTCGGGGATGCTCACCGGGTCGATGTTGGTGGTGACGTAGAACTCGCCGGGCCGGTTGTCGTTGCGGATGACCACCGAGTAGCGGGGTACGGCGCCGGCCCGGCCCGCCAGCGCCACGATCGCCTGGCCGAGCGGGCTGTCCCCGCCCGCCTGGAGCGCCCCCACCATGTCGGCCTGCTGCTTGGACGTCTCGCCGCCGGGCTGGTTCTTCAGGTAGCCCAGCACGGCCTTCCGGTCGGCCTGCGCCTCGCTCCTGGCCGCGCGCTCCCGGGACTCCAGCGTGGTCGCGACGATCTGCTGCATGAGGAAGACCCCCAGTACGGCGACCACCGCGATGGAGATCACCATCGTGCTGGTGACCACGCGGAGCTGGAGGGAACGCCAGAAGACACGGCGCACCCAGCCGGCCAGCCATCGGGCCCGGCGGCGGAGTCCCCGCGCCACCCGGCGCGGGGTTCGGAGGCGCTTACTGGAGGGCATGTCGGGATCCCGGGGAGACCGCGACGGGTCTTCAGGCAGGGCCGGCCTTGTAGCCCACCCCGCGGACCGTCACCACGATCTCCGGGTGCTCGGGATCCTTCTCGATCTTCGCCCGGAGCCGCTGGACGTGCACGTTGACCAGGCGGGTGTCGGCCGCGTGGCGGTAGCCCCACACCTGCTCCAGCAGGACCTCACGGGTGAAGACCTGGCGCGGCTTGCGGGCCAGCGCGACGAGCAGGTCGAACTCCAGCGGCGTGAGGTTTATCGTCTCCTCGCCGCGCTTGACCGAGTGGCCCGCCACGTCGATGGTGATGTCACCGATCTGCAGGATCTCCGGCGTCGGCTCGTCGGTGCGGCGCAGCCGGGCGCGGACCCGGGCCACCAGCTCCTTGGGCTTGAACGGCTTGACGATGTAGTCGTCGGCCCCGGACTCCAGGCCGAGCACCACGTCGATGGTGTCGCTCTTGGCCGTCAGCATGACGATCGGCACGCCGGACTCGGCGCGGATGCGACGGCAGACGTCGATGCCGTCGGCCCCCGGCAGCATCAGATCGAGCAGGACGAGATCCGGCCGGGTGTCACGGAACGCGTCGAGCGCCTTGTCGCCGTCGGAAACGAAGGAGGGCTCGAAGCCCTCTCCCCGTAGGACGATGCCGAGCATCTCGGCGAGAGCGGCGTCGTCGTCGACGACCAGCACGCGTCCTTTCATGGCCCCTCATTCGTTACGCCGTCTGGGAGTTTTGGGGTGAATGCACGGTTACCGAAGATTACCCTTGCCTGACCAGTGGGTGGCACAGGCACTGACGTCAAGCATTCGGAAGGCGAATTTTAGGCCCACGCACGGCAAAGCCATGGCCCAGCCCCCGTGTCACCCCCTCCGTTCCCGGCCACCCCGGACGCCAAGCGGAGGTGGTGACATTCCCAGTCTGGAGTAAAGAACCCGGTCTCGGCCATCCCTGCGGGGTCCCGGTTGCCCGCGATCCGGCCGATCCGGCGGCCGGAAACCGGGATCCGTCGTCCCGCCCATCACAATCGGCACCCACGACATGCCAGGATTGGGATATGTCAGACGGTCACGGTCCCGCTCCCGACACCCCCTCCGGCTGGGCGGCCCACCAGCCCCCGCCCTACCAGGGAGCCCCGGGATCGCCGTGGACCGCGCCCGGGCCGCCGCCCGCCTCCCACCCCGGACCCGTCCAGAACGGCTCCGCGCCGTACGGCGGGCCGCCCCACCCCGGCGGGCCGTACGTCCCCGGCCCGGGACCCCAGGCGCCGTACGGCCCGGGACCGCAGCCGCCGTACGGCCACCGCCCGCCGCCGCCCGCGCTGCGGCCCGGGATCATCCCGCTGCGCCCGCTCGGCCTCGGCGACATCCTCGACGGCGCGATCAGGCTGATCCGCTCCAACCCCAAGACCGTCCTGGGCCTTTCGGCGATCGCCGCGGTGCTCGGCGCGATCCCCACCGCGATCGGCCAGGCGGTCATCTTCGGCCAGGTCGGCGCGGCCGTGAACGACCCCTCCGCGCTGGACGGCGTCGGGGAGACCGGCTTCCTCGGCCAGTACGGCGACGTACTGGTCTCCTCCGCCGTGGAGTTCGTCGTGGTGACGCTGCTCACCGGCGTGCTGACCCGGATCCTGGGCCGGGCCGTCTTCGGCGGCCGGACGACCGCGGGCGAGGCGTGGCGGATGTCCCGCGGCCGCATGCCCGCGCTGTTCGGGCTGGTGGCGCTCAACGCGCTGCTCCTGCTCGTTCCGGTGGTCGCGATCGCGGTGGTGGTCGTGGCGCTGGCGGGCGCCGGGGCCGGCCCCGGGACGGCGGTCGCGGCGGGGGCGCTGGCGGTGCTCGGCTACATCGCCTACGCCGCGTTCATCTCCACCCGCCTGGCGCTCGCCGCGCCCGCCGCGGTGCTGGAGCGGCGCGGGGTCCTCGACTCCATGCGCAGGTCCTGGCGGCTGGTGAACGGCGGCTTCTGGCGGACCCTCGGCATCCTGATCCTCACCAGGATCATCACCTTCCTGATCACCTTCGTGGTCGCCGTCCCCTTCACCTTCGCCGCCGCCCTCATCAGCGTCGGAGGTCAGGGTTCGACCGGCGCGCAGATCGCCACGGCGGTCCTGATCGCGGTCGGCGGCACCGTCGGCGCGATGATCACCTATCCGTTCCTGGCCGGGGTCAACGGCCTGCTCTACGCCGACCGGCGGATGCGTTCGGAGGCGTTCGACCTCGTGCTGCAGACCGCCGCGATCGAACAGCGGCGCCAGGGCTGGGTCCACGCGTCGGCCGACGACCTGTGGCTGCCGTCCGCCACGCCCGGCGCGCCGGGCCCGTACCCGCAGGCCGGGCAGGGAGCTTCGTGGCCCCACTCCTGACCTTCCCGACCCTCGCGGGCCTCGGCGCACCGGTCGACGTCGGCCGTGACGAGGCCCGCCGCGAGGCGGCCCGCGAGCTGCTCCGGGCCGGGTACGCCAGGGAGTCGGTGTTCGACCGCGCCGTCCGGGCGGTGAACCAGTTCATCGGCGACCTCACCGACCAGGACTCCCTCGGGACCGTGGGGAGCGTGACCGTCCGGGTGGTGCTCGTCGCCCTCGTGGTCGCCGCGGTCGTCGCGCTGACCGTGGTCGCGCGGCGGACGGCCGGGGGCCGCGCCGCCCGCCGCGAGGAGGTCTTCGGCGACGGCCGGCGCACCGCGGCCGAGCACCGCGCCGCCGCCGAACGGCTGGCCGCCGAGGGCGCCTGGGCCGAGGCGGTCCGCGAGCGGCTGCGGGCCGTCGCCCGCGACCTGGAGGACCGCGCGATCGTCGATCCCGTCCCGGGCCGCACCGCCGCCGAACTGGCCGCCGAGGCCGGCCGCGCGCTGCCCGGCCTGGCCGCCGGGCTCGCCGCCGCGGCCCGGATCTTCGACGACGTGACGTACGGCGAGGCCCCGGGCACCGCCGGGGCGTACGAGACACTGCGCGACCTCGACGAGCGGCTCCGCGCGGCGCGCCCGGCGGACGCGGCCCCCGCCCCGGCGCACCCGGCCGGCGGCGCGGGCGCGTGGGGAGGACCCCGATGAACCCCGCAGGCACCGCTGACACCGCGGACACCGCAGGCGCCGGGCACGCGGGGACGAACCCGGCGGGCCCCGTGAACTCCGTGGGCCCTGTGGACTCCGTGGGCACCGCGGGTCTCGCCGCCGCCCCCGGAACCGGCTCGACGTCCGTCTCCCCCACCGCCGCGAGCCTGTGGCGCGGCGGCCGGGGCGTGCTGCTGGTCGCCCTCATCGTGGTGGCCGCCGCCGTCGCCGGCGTGCTCCTCGGCGGCACCGGCGGCCAGGACCGGCGGCTCGACCCCGACGACACCTCGCTGTCCGGCGCCGGGGCGCTCGCCCGGCTGCTGGAGGGCCGCGGCGTGCGGATCACGCGGGTCACCTCGGCCGCCGAGGCGCGGGCCGCCGCGACCGCCGACAGCACGCTGCTGGTCACCGACGCCTTCCCGCTCACCGCCGGGGACGCCTCACGACTGGCCGGGACGCCGGGTGACCTGCTGCTCGTCGGCGGCGACCGGCGGCTGAGGACGCTCGCCCCGGCCTGCGCGCCACCGGGGAGGCCCGGACGCGCTCGCGCGAGCCCCGCTGCGCGCTGCCGGCCGCGGCCGCCGCGGGCAGCGTCCACCTGGGCGGGACGACCTTCGCCGTCCCCCGGGGCGGGACGGGCTGCTACCCCGCCGGGGACGACCCGACGATGGTCGGCTACCGCGACGGCGACCGGACGATCACCGCGGTGGGCGACGGCGACTTCATGACCAACCTGCGCCTGGCCGAGGACGGCAACGCCGCGCTGGCGATGAACCTCGCCGGCGCCAGGCCCACGCTCGTCTGGCTGGTCCCTCCCCCTCCCGGGGAGGCGGTGGCGGAAACCGGCGAGCAGGGCATCTACGATCTCGTCCCGCCGGGGGTCAAATGGGCCGTGGCGCAGCTCGCGCTGGCGGTCGTGCTGCTGGCGCTCTGGCGGGGCCGGCGGCTCGGCCCGGTGGTGGCCGAACGCCTGCCCGTGGTGGTGCGGGCCGCCGAGACCGCCGAGGGCAGGGCCAGGCTGTACCGGGCCAGGCGGGCCCGCGACCGCGCCGCCGCCGCCCTGCGCGAGGGCTTCGCCGACCGGGTCGTCCCCCGGCTCGGGCTGCCGTCGGCGGCCGGGCCGGACGCCAGGGTGAGCGCGCTCGCCGAGCGGACCGGGCAGGCCGCGCCGCAGGTGGCGTCCGCCCTGTACGGCCCGCCGCCGGCCGACGACGCCGGGCTGGTCGCCCTGGCCGCATATCTGGACATGTTGGAGAGGCAGGTCAGAGATTCGTGAACGTGTGTGACGAGCGGCCCACCGGAGCGAACGGCGGCGCGGACGCCGCCCGGGAGGCGCTGGGGGCGCTGCGCACCGAGGTCGCCAAGGGCGTCGTCGGCCAGGACGCCGTGGTCACCGGGCTGGTGATCGCCCTGCTGTGCCGGGGACACGTGCTGCTCGAAGGCGTGCCCGGGGTCGCCAAGACCCTGCTCGTACGGACCCTCTCGGCGGCGCTGTCGCTGGATTTCAAGCGGGTGCAGTTCACCCCCGACCTGATGCCCGGCGACGTCACCGGCTCCCTGGTCTACGACGCGAAGACCTCGGAGTTCGAGTTCCGGCCCGGACCGGTCTTCACCAACCTGCTGCTCGCCGACGAGATCAACCGCACCCCGCCCAAGACGCAGGCGGCGCTGCTGGAGGCGATGGAGGAACGGCAGGTCAGCGTGGACGGCGTGCCGCGACGGCTGCCCGATCCGTTCATCGTGGCCGCCACCCAGAACCCGGTGGAGTACGAGGGCACCTACCAGCTCCCCGAGGCGCAGCTCGACCGGTTCATGCTCAAGCTGACCGTGCCGCTGCCCTCCCGCGAGCAGGAGGTAGCCGTGCTGGAGCGGCACGCCCTCGGCTTCGACCCGCGTGACCTGTCCCACATCAGGCCGGTGGCGACCGCCGCCGACCTGGAGGCCGGGCGCGCCGCGGTCCGCCAGGTGCACGCCGGGCCCGAAGTGCTCGGCTACATCGTGGACATCGCCCGGGCCACCCGGCAGTCGCCGTCGCTGCAGCTCGGCGTCTCGCCGCGCGGCGCCACCGCGCTGCTGGCCGGCGCCCGCGCCTGGGCCTGGCTGTCCGGCCGCGCCTACGTGACCCCGGACGACGTCAAGGCGCTGGCCCGGCCGGCGCTGCGGCACCGCGTCCAGCTCCGCCCCGAGGCCGAACTGGAGGGCGCGTCCGCCGACGGCCTGATCGACGCCGTCCTCGCCGCCGTCCCCGTCCCCCGCTGAGCGATCCGATGGCACTGACGGGACGGGCCGCCCTGCTGGCCCTGCTGGGCACGCTGGTCGTGCTGTTCGCGCCGCGGCCGGGACCGGCCGTGGCCGGGGTGGCGCTGCTACTGGCCGCGCTGGTCGCGGTGGACCTGCTGCTGGCCGGGGGCGTGCGCCCGCTGCGGTTCACCCGCTCCGGCGACCGCCTGGTACGGCTCGGCGAGACCGCCACGGTCGACCTGATCGTGGAGAACCCCGGCCGCCGGCGGGTCCGGGGCCTGCTGCGGGACGCCTGGCCGCCCTCGGCCGGAGCCGCCCCCGGCGCTTCGCGCTGGACGTCCCGGCCGGGGAGCGCCGCCGCCTCACGCTGACGCTCACCCCGGTGCGCCGGGGCGACCGGGAGGCCGCCGCCGTCACGGTGCGGTCGCTGGGCCCACTGGGCATCGCGGCCCGCCAGGGCTCGCACCGGGTGCCGTGGTCGGTGCGGGTGCTGCCGCCGTTCCTCAGCCGCAAGCACCTGCCCGCCAAGCTGACCAGGCTCAGGGAGCTGGAGGGCGCGCACCCGTCGATGGTCAGGGGCCAGGGCACCGAGTTCGACTCGCTGCGCGAGTACGTGCCCGGCGACGACGTGCGGTCGATCGATTGGCGGGCCACCGCCCGCCGCTCCGACGTCGTGGTCCGCACCTGGCGGCCCGAACGCGACCGGCGGGTGCTGATCGTCCTGGACACCGGGCGCACCTCGGCCGGCCGGGTCGGCACCGCCCCGGTCCCGCTCGCCGGCCGGGAGGACCGCTCCTCCGCGGGCCGGGGAGCCGGGCTCGGCGGGCCTTCGGGTGTGCTTCCCGGCGGCCTTTCGGGCGGGCTTCCCGGCGGGCGGGGCGGCGCGGAGACCGCGCCGGGCTGGCCCCGGCTCGACTGGTCGATGGACGCGGCGCTGCTGCTGGCCGCGCTGGCCGCCCGGGCCGGCGACCGGGTGGACTTCATGGCCCACGACCGGTCGGTGCGCGCCTGGGTGTCCGGGGCAGGCCGTACCGAGCTGCTGTCGTCGCTGGTCAACGCGATGGCGCCGATCGAGGCCGAACTGGTCGAGGCCGACGCGGCCGACATGGTCGCGGCCGTCCTGGCCCGCGCCAGGCGGCGCTGCCTGGTCGTCCTGCTGACCGATCTCAATGCCGCGTCGCTGGAGGAGGGGTTGCTGCCCGTACTCCCCCAGCTGTCCTCCCGGCACCTGGTGCTGCTGGCGGCCGCGTCCGACCCGCAGGTGGCGGCGATGGCCGCCGGGCGCGGCACCCCCGAGCTGGTGTACGACGCGGCGGCGGCGGAGCGCCAGGGCGCCGACCGGCGCCGGATCACCGCCCGGCTGCGCCGCCAGGGCGTCGAGGTCGTCGACGCCGCCCCCGAGCAGCTCGCCCCCGCCCTCGCCGACGCCTACCTCGCCCTCAAGGCCGCCGGCCGCCTCTGACCCCCGCCCCGCCGGAACAGGTGACGCGAAACGCCGGACATCCCCGGATCATCACGGATAGCTTTTGGCCATGACCTTTAGTGACGGATCGGTGGCCGGTTGTCACACCCGCTGGGCGCGGCCGCGGCCACAGGCCGACGATCTCGAACGCCTCATGATCCGGGAGGCACTGGCCTTCGGCAAGGCCCTGTACGACCGGCGTAACGCACTGGGACTCAGTGTCGCCGAACTCGCCGAGCGTACGGACATGACCGAGGACGAGATCGAGTGCATCGAGGAGGGCGGAACCGCTCCGACGGTCACCCTGCTTCGGCGTCTGGCCGGGGCGCTCCCGGCGCGGCCTCGCCGCCCCGGGGTGTGTTCGATTCGGCAAGACCCCTCCGGTACGGAGCCTCCTAGACTTGGGACGGAACAACAGCGGAGGGGACATCGATGACAGCGCAGCCACATGAGGTAGGCGCGGATGCGCCTCTCCCCGAGAAGAACCTGCGTTCGATCCGCGCCGCCCTGGCCCTGCCACAGGACCGCGCCGCCTTCGACTCGGGTCTGCGGCTCGCCTTGGACGAGGTACGGGTCAGCCTTGACCTGGGGAAACTCACGGAGTTCGTGCACACCTGGTGGCTGATCGCCTGTGACTCGATCCGCGACCGGGCGGGCCGCGAGGAGATGTACGAACGCGCCGCCCACGCGCGGGCCCTGGCAGAGCAGGGCCGCCCGCTTCCCCGGGGCAACCGGTCCTGGCGGGAGATACTGGCCGAGCGCGGGACCGACACGTAGGTGTACACCATCACACCGCCCGATCCGCTCTCCGAAGAACAGATCGCAGCGCTGCCGACCGAAGCCGTCCGTTACCTCGCTGAGGTGTTCGCCCTTCTGGAGACCGCCCCATGGACCGGCAGGCCGGCGAACCCCGCCAGCCCCGACGGGAACATGCGGATCATCTCGTTCGGAGAAGGCGGTCTGGTGACCTATCTGGTCCTGGAGCCGCAGCGGGAGATATACATCCTCCGCGTGCAGTGGGTATGACAGGCAAGCCGTTTCCAAACCTGCCACGGGTGTCCCACGTGCGGTCCTTCGTACTCCGGTTCGGTGTCAGCCGGAGGTGGGGGTGACGTCGGGGGCGCGTTCCAGGTCGCCGGTCTCGCCCGCGCGGAGGGCGCGGCGGCCGAAGTAGATCACGTAGGTGAGGAAGGCCGCCTCGGCGACGACCCCGATGCCGATCCGCGCCCAGGTGGGCAGGGGCGAGGGGGTGACGAGCCCCTCGATGAGCCCCGAGACCAGCAGCACCGCGACCAGCGCGAGGGCCACGCTCATGACGGCCCTGCCCTGCTCGGCGAGGGCCTCGCCGCGCCTGCGGGGGCCGGGGTCGATGACCGTCCAGCCCAGGCGCATGCCGACGGCCGCGGCGAGGAACACCGCGGTCAGCTCCAGCAGGCCGTGCGGGGTGATCAGGCCGAAGAAGATGTCGAGCTTGCCGCGGGAGGCCATCAGCCCGGCGGAGACCGCGACGTTCAGCGCGTTCTGCCACAGCACGTACGGGATCGGCAGGCCGAGCAGCACGGCCATGATGATGACCTGCATCGAGACCCAGGCGTTGTTGACCCAGACCTGTCCGGCGAAGGAGGCCGCGGGGTGCTCGGAGTAGTAGTCGGCGAAGTCGTGGTCGACGAGCCGGGTGATCTCCTCCGGGGTGCCGATCGCGGCCTGCACGGCCGGGTCTCCCGCCACCCAGACCGCGACGACCGCCGAGACCAGGAGGAACGCGGCGGTGGTGCCGAGCCACCACCACCGGGCGCGATAGGCGACCACCGGGAACGAGACGGTGAAGAACCGGACGAACTCCCGCCAGGCGGGGGCGTGCGCGCCGGTCACCGCCGAGCGGGCCCGGGCGACCAGCGACGACAGGTGGCTCACCAGGATCGGGTCGGTGGGGCCGGAACGCACGATGGAGAGATGGGTGGCGGTCCGCTGGTAGAGCTCCACGAGTTCGTCGATCTCGGCGCCGTCCAGTGACCTGCGCCTCCGGACCAGGTGTTCCAGACGGTCCCAGGAGGGGCGGTGCGCGGTGACGAACGCGTCGATGTCCACCCGGAAAGCGTATCCACCTTCCGCGCGGCCGGGACTTCCGTGCGGCCCGTCCGAATCCGGCTCGGGACGGGCCACAGGACCGCACGGGCCACAGGACCGCATAGACCGCACGGACCGCCGGCTCCGCGGTTCAGTCGCTCAGCGCCTCAGCCGCTCGGTCGCTCAGCGGTTCAGCGGTTCAGCGGTTCAGCGGTTCAGTGGTTCAAGCGGTTCAGTGGTTCAAGCGGTTCAGTGGTTCAAGCGGTTCAGTGGTTCAAGCGGTTCAGAACGCGACGCCGCAGCGCAGGATCACGTTGGCGTACGGCCGTGCCTCGCCGGTCCGCACCACCAGCCGGGCGGAGCGGGACAGCTCCTTGAGCCGCTCGTGCGGGACATGGGCCAGGGCGGGCAGCCGTTCGCCGAGCAGCGCGTGGCACGCTGGGTTGGCCGCCCGGACCTCCTCGGCCGCGACGGCGCCCTCCACGACCAGCTCGGCGAGGAGGCCGTCCAGCACGTCGGCGAAGGCCGGGACCCCCGGCAGGAAGGCGAGGTCGACGACCTCCACCCCGGGCGGCAGCGGCATCCCGGCGTCGCAGACGAGCACCTCGTCGGTGTGGCCGAGACGGGCGAGCGCGCCGGACAGGGCCGCGTTGAGGATTCCCGCGCGCTTCACGGCGACCCCACTCTCACGGCGACTCCATCCTCACGGCGGTTCCGGACCCGCGACGATTCCGGGCTCACGGCGGCTCCACCCTCACGGCCGTTCCGGGCCCGCGGTGTCTCCGGGCTCACAGCGACTCCAGGTCCCCGATCCGGGGGTAGGAGCTCTGCGCGCCGTGCCGGCGCACGGACGCGGCACCCACCCGGACCGCGAACGAGGTGGCGGCGACCAGGTGGTCACCCTGCGACAGGCGCCAGGCCAGCGCCCCGGTGAACGCGTCGCCGGCGCCGGTGGTGTCCACGGGCTCCACCCTCGGGCTCGGCACCGCGGTGACGTCATCGCCCTCGGCGACGATCGCGCCGTCGGCGCCGAGGGTGAGGACCACCGAGCGGGGGCCGAGCGACAGCAGTTCCCGTGCCTGCCGTCCGGGGGTGTCGTGGCTGCCGAGGAGCAGCGCGGCCTCGTGCTGGTTGACGATGAGCGGGTCGCACGCCTCCAGCAGCTCGTCCGGCACCACCGCCGGCGGCGAGAGGTTGAAGACCACCCGGCCCGCGACCCGCGCCGCCGCCACCACCGTGGCCAGCGGGCTCTCCAACTGCAGGCAGACGACCGGCGCCGCGGACAGCAGGCGTTCGGCGGCGGCGATGTCGTCCTCGGTCAGCCGCCCGTTGGCGCCGGGCGAGACGATGATGCTGTTGTCGCCGTCGGAGCCCACGGAGATCAACGCGACCCCGCTCGGGCCGGGCGTCTCGATGAGGTGGCCGAGGTCCACACCGTCGATGCGCAGCGCCTCGCGCAGGAACTCGCCGTGGCTGTCGGAGCCGACCCGGCCGAGGATGGCGACCCGGGCGCCGAGCCGGGCCGCGGCGACGGCCTGGTTGGCGCCCTTGCCACCGGGGTGGGTGACGAGCTCCGAGCCGATCACGGTCTCGCCCGGCGCGGGCCGCCGGGCGACGCGGACCACCAGGTCGGCGTTGACCGACCCCACGACCACCACGTCGTACGGCGACGCCGGCCGGCCGGGGCCCGCCCCCGGCCGGGGAGATCCGGTGATGCGGTCGCTCATCACGAGCCCGCGAACTCTGCGACGTTGTCCTTGTTCACGATCTTCACGGGCACGGCGACCGTGGCCTCCACCTTCTCGCCCTTGGCGGCCTTGACGGCGCCCTGGACGGCCTGCTGGCCGAGGAGGGCCGGCTGCTGGGCGACGGTGGCGCTCAGCGTGCCGTCCTGGACGGCCTTGAGACCGTCGGGGGTGCCGTCGAAGCCGATGACCTTGACCTCCTTGCCCGCCTTGGCGCCCAGCGCCTTGACGGCGCCGAGGGCCATCTCGTCGTTCTGGGCGAACACGCCGGTGATGCCGGGGTTGGACTGCAGGAGGTTGGTCATGACGTCCAGGCCCTTGGTCCGGTCGAAGTCGGCCGGCTGCTGGGCGATCACCTGGATGTTCGGGAACGCCTTGATGCCCTCGGTGAAGCCCTGGCCCCGGTCGCGGGCCGCGGAGGTGCCGGGCACGCCCTGCAGGACGACGACCTTGCCCTTCTCGCCCATCTCCTTGGCCAGTTCCTGCGCGGCGAGCCGGCCGCCCTCGACGTTGTCGGAGGCCACGGTCTGCGCGACGGTGCCGCCGTTGACGCCGCGGTCGGCGGCGATCACCGGGATCTTGGAACGTTCCGCGGCCTTGACCGCGGGCCCGGCGGCGTCGGAGTCGACCGGGTTGATGACGATCGCCTTCATGTTCTGGCCGGCGAAGTTCTGGATCTGGTTGACCTGCTGGGAGGCGTCGTTCTGGGCGTCGGTGACGGTCAGCGCGACGCCCTCCTTCTTCGCCTCCTCCTCGGCGCCCTTGCGGAGCTGGACGAAGTAGGGGTTGTTGAGGGTGGAGACCGACATGCCGATCTTGATGTCCCCGCCCGACGCCCCCGAGCCGCCGGCGGAGGAGCCGTCCGAGCCACCCGAGCCGCAGGCCGTGAGACCCAGGGCGAGCGCGGCTCCGGCCGCGGCGATGCTGATGGTGCGCTTGATCATGATGTTTCTTTCCCCTCGGGGTGGTTCTCAGGTGGTGGCCTTGCGGCGCAGGGTGTCGGAGAGGACCGCGAGCGCGATCACCACTCCGATGACGACCTGCTGCCAGAAGGCGGAGACGGAGAGCAGATTGAGGCCGTTGCGCAGCACCGCGAGGATGAGCGCTCCGATGAAGGTGCCGAAGGCCCGGCCCTTGCCGCCCGACAGGCTCGCCCCGCCGATGACGACGGCGGCGATGGCGTCGAGCTCGTAGCCGGAGGCCGCCTGGGGCTGCGCCGAGGCGAGCCGGCTGGCCAGGACGATGCCGGCGATGGCGGCGAAGAGACCCGACAGGCCGTAGGTGATGAGCTTCTGCCGGTCGACCTTGATGCCGGAGAGCCGGGCGGCCTCCTCGTTGCCGCCGATGGCGTAGATCGCCCGCCCGGAGTAGGTCCGGCTCAGGACCAGGGCGGTGATCAGCCCCATGGCGATCATGACGAGGACCGGGATCGGCAGGTAGTCGCCGATGGTGTCGCCCAGGTGGGTGACGGCGTCGGGCAGGGCGATCGGGCTGCCCTGGGAGATGACCAGGGCCAGGCCGCGGGCGATGCCCAGCATGGCCAGGGTGGCGATGAACGGCGGCAGCTTGCCGTACGCGATCAGGGCCGCGTTGGCGAGCCCGCACACCAGGCCGACGGCCAGGGCGACGAGGACGGCCAGCGGCCACGGCAGGCCCGAGTCGGTCGCCAGCCAGGCCAGCACGATCGCCGACAGCGCGGCGACGGAGCCGACCGACAGGTCGATGCCGCCGGTGATGATGACGAAGGTGACGCCGAAGGCGAGGATCGCGGTGACCGCCGCCTGGACGCCCACGTTGAGCAGGTTCGTCACCGTCAGGAAGTCACCCGACAGCAGCGACAGGCCGACCACGAGCACGACCAGGGCGACCAGCGCGCCGTTCTCGGCCAGCCAGGCGGCGGCCGGGTGCCGGCGCCGCGTCGCCTTGGCGGTCCCGTTGAGCACATCAGTGGACACGTGCATCCTCCACCTCGCTGACGGCCAGGGCCATCACCGAGTCCTGGGTCGCTTCACGCGCGGCGAGCTCTCCGGCGAGCCTGCCGCGTGCCATCACCAGCACGCGGTCGCTCATCCCGAGGATCTCGGGGAGATCGCTGGAGATCATGAGCACCGCGTGCCCGGAGGCGGTGAGCGAGTTGATCAACTGGTAGATCTCGACCTTGGCCCCCACGTCGATGCCGCGGGTGGGCTCGTCGAGGATGAGCACGCTCGCGTCGGCGAGCAGCCATTTCCCGATTACGATCTTCTGCTGGTTGCCGCCGGAGAGTGTGCGGACCTCCTGGCCGAGGCCGCTCATCCGCACGCCGAGCCGTCCGGCGACGTCGGCGGCGGCCCGGCGCTGCCCGGCCCGGTCGACGAATCCACCGCGGCTGGCCCGGCGGAGCGTGACCAGCCCGAGGTTCTCGGCGATGTCGGCGCCGAGGACCAGCCCCTGGCCCTTGCGGTCCTCCGGGACCAGGCCGAGACCGGCCTCCATGGCCGCGTGGACGTCGCCGCGCGGCAGCGGGCGGCCGTTCACCAGGACCTCTCCGGTGTCGTAGGAGTCGGCGCCGAAGACCGCCCGCGCGACCTCCGTACGGCCCGCGCCCACCAGCCCGGCCAGGCCGACGACCTCGCCGGCGCGGACCTCGAAGGAGACGTCCTCGAACGCGCCGCGCCGGCCCAGGCCCCGGACCCGCAGCAGCGGCTCGCCGGGCGCCGCGGGCTCCCGGGGGTACTGCTGGTCGATCGGCCGGCCCACCATGAGCCTGACCAGCTCGTTCTCCGGCGTGCTCGCCGGCACCTGCGTGACCGAGCGGCCGTCCCGCAGCACGGTGACCCGGTCGCCGACCTGCGGGATCTCCTCCAGGTGGTGGGTGATGAACACGATCGCCACGCCCTGGTCGCGGAGCTGGCGGACGATGGCGAACAGCCGCTCGACCTCGCTGGTCGTCAGCACGGCGGTGGGCTCGTCCATGATGAGCACCCGGGCGTTCAGGGCGAGCGCCTTGGCGATCTCGACCATCTGCATGCGGGCGATGCCGAGGCGGCCGACCGGGGTGCGCGGGTCGACGTCCACGCCGACCCGGGCCAGCAGCTCGCGCGCCCGCTCGTGCATCTTCTTCGTGTCGACGAGCCCGAAGCGGCGGGGCGGGCGGCCCAGCGCGAGGTTCTCGCCGACGGACAGCTCGGGGACCAGGTTGAACTCCTGGTAGATGGTGGCGATGCCGAGCCGCTGGGCGTCTCCGGCGCCGCGGATCTCGACGGGCGCGCCGTCGACGACGATCCGTCCGGCGTCGGGGCGGTAGGCCCCGGAGAGCATCTTGATCAGCGTGCTCTTGCCCGCGCCGTTCTCGCCGAGCAGGACGTGGACCTCGCCGGCCCGCAGGTCGAAGTCGACCCCGTCCAGGGCCACCACGCCGGGGAACTCCTTGCGCAGTCCCTCGACGCGGAGGATCTCGCCTCCGGCCGCCCCGCCCCGGGGGCTGTCGTCGTTCGTCACGAGACGTTCCTTCCTTCCCCGCACGACTGCCTGGGCACCAGTACGGCGGGCAGGACCACCGACCCGGCGGGCCGCCCGTGGAGCCGGTCGAGGATGACCCGCACGGCGCGCGCGCCCAGTTCGGCGACGGGCTGGCTGATGGCTGTTATCGGGGGGTTCATATGGGGGAACCACGGCACGTCGTCGAAGGACGCCAGTGCCACGTCCTCGGGGATGCGCAGACCGCGCGCCCGGATCTCGTCCAGCGCGCCCAGGGTCATCAGGTTGTCGCCCCCGAAGATCACCTCGGGCGGCTCCGGCAGGTCCAGGAGCCTGGCGCTGAGTGCCCGGCCGCTGGCCAGCTGGAAGTCCCCCGACTGAATGTACTCCGGGCGCAGCTCCATCCCGTGTTCGGCCACCGCCTTCACGAAGGCGTCGGTGCGCTCCCGGCCGGTGGAGAGGCGGAGCGGGCCGGAGATGAGGGCCACCCGCCGGTGCCCCAGCCTCTTCAGGTGGCCGACGAGCTCGCCGATCGCGGCGGTCCCGTCGACCCGGACC
Source organism: Streptosporangium sandarakinum (assembly GCF_050942225.1). Taxonomy (NCBI): domain Bacteria; kingdom Bacillati; phylum Actinomycetota; class Actinomycetes; order Streptosporangiales; family Streptosporangiaceae; genus Streptosporangium; species Streptosporangium sandarakinum. The sequence continues at coordinate 1,349,151 of NZ_CP192034.1, read as the reverse complement.
GACGGCACGTCCATGCCGGGGAGCACGCGGTCGATGAACACCAGCGGGTCGCCCGTCGCGGCCGCCTGCTCCACCAGCGGGGTGACCTCGGCGGTGGGGCAGATCAGCAGCCCGTCCACCCGCTGCTCGATGAGGGTGCGCACATAGTGGTCCTGCTCCTCGGCCCGCTCGTCGGCGTTGCCGATGACGACGGTGTAGCCGGCCTTGCGCGCCGTGTCCTCGACCGCGCGGGCCAGCTCGGCGAAGAACGGGTTGAGGATGTCACCGATGATCAGGCCGAGTGTCCGGGTCGCCTCGGTGCGCAGCGAGCGCGCCACCGCGTTGGGGACGTAGTTCAGCTCCGTCATCGCGGCGTAGACCCGGTTCCGGGTCTCCTCGGACACCGAGGGATTGGCGTTGAGGACCCGGGAGACCGTGGCGACGGACACACCCGCGCGAACGGCCACATCCTTGATACGTGCCACCGGCCCTCCCGTGTAATCGATTACATGAGGGTATGTAATCGATTACATGAACACCATCCCCGCCGGTGGTGGCCTGCGTCACAGATCACCTTCCGCTTCCGGGCCGCCGGACCCCGTGCTTCCGGGGCAGGCGCCCGGGACCCGGCCGCCGGTAGGGTGCTGGTGTGTCCGAGGTCGTAACCGGCGAGGCGGTCGTCGTCGAAGTCCGGATCGCCCAGCTTCCGAGCCGGGTGGCCGCGCTGCTCATCGACATCCTGGTCCAGCTCGTGACGCTGGCCGGGGCGTCCTTCGTGGCCGGCAGCCTGCTGCTCGTCTCCGACCCGGCGCTGACCGCCATGGTGTACATCGCGCTGTCCGTGCTGGTCCTGGTCGGCTATCCGGTGATCTTCGAGACGCTCTCGCGCGGGCGCAGCCTCGGCAAGCTGGCCCTGGGCCTGCGGGTGGTCAGCGACGACGGCGGCCCCGAGCGGTTCCGCCAGGCCCTGTTCCGCGGCCTGGCCGGGGTGCTGGAGATCTGGACGCTCAGCGGCGCCCCAGCCCTGATCAGCTCGCTGGTCTCGGAGAAGGGCAAGCGCCTCGGCGACGTCTTCGCCGGGACCATCGTGATCGCCGAGCGCGCCCCCCGCCGGTACGGCCCGCCGCTGGAGATGCCGCCGCCGCTGGCCGCGTGGGCGGCGACGCTGGAGCTGTCCCGACTGCCCGAGGAGGTCGCGGCGACCGCCGCCCGGTACCTCACCCGCCGGAGCGACCTGTCACCCGCCGTCCAGCACGAGATGGGCGCGCGCATCGCCGCCGAGATGTCGGCCTTCGTCTCCCCGCCCCCGCCGCCGGGCGTCCCGCCGTTCGCCTACCTGACCGCCGTCCTGGCCGAGCGCCGCCGCCGCGACCAGGCACGGCTGTCCGGGCGAGGCGGCGCGCCCGGGTACCCGCCGTACGCCGCGCCCTTCCCCGCCGCCCATCGGCCCGCCGCCGCTCCTCCGCCGGCCGCGCCGTACGGTCCTCCGCCCGCGGCGCCGTACGGCCCGCCGCCCGTGATGCGGGACCGGCCTCCGGCGCCGCCCCCGGGGCCCCCGGCTCCCGGGGCGACCCCCGGCGGGTTCGTCCCCCCGGCCTGACCCGGCCCGGCACGCCGTACGGCACGCGAAGGGGGCGGCGGGATCTTCTCCCACCGCCCCCTCGGCGACGCTCAGGAAGAGCCGATCGGTGCGCGATCAGCCGCCGTGGTTGGCGCCGTGACCGTAGGAAGGCTGGGTCTGGGCGTTGAAGATGTCCATCTTGACGCTCTTGGCCTGGTTCGTCAGCGGGTCGTTGATCCGCAGGACGTCGAAGCCGAGGTTGAAGTCACTGCCGTAGATGTAGCCGTTGTAGTAGTAGGCCGACCAGAAGCCGCCGCTCAGCGCGGGAGCGGTGTTGTCGGGGCCGCGCTCGAAGAACGCGATCTCGCGCGGGTTGGCCGAGTCGGTGAAGTCGACGACCGAGATGCCGCCCTGGTACCAGGCCTGGACCATGATGTCCTTGCCCTTGACCGGGATCAGCGAGCCGTTGTGCGCGACGCAGTTCTCGGTGTCGGCCTGGTGACGCGGGATCTTGAAGTAGCTCCGGAACGTCAGCGTGGTGCCGGAGAGGTCGTAGTAGGCGTTGGCGCCGCGGTTCGGGCCGATCGCCTCGTTGCAGGTGGCCGCGCCGCCGCCGCCGAGCTCGTCGGTGAAGATGACCTTGGTGCCCTCGTTGTTGAAGGTCGCCGAGTGCCAGAACGCGAAGTTCTCGTCGTCACGGACGGTCGAGGTGACCTTGGGGTTCACCGGGTCGGAGATGTCCATCAGGATGCCCTCGCCCATGCAGGCGCCGGCCGCGATGTCCTTCTCCGGGTAGGAGGTGATGTCGTGGCAGCCGGTGGTCGCCGACGTGCGGTAGGGGTACTGCTTGTCCGGCTCGCCGGGGTTGCCGCCGTCCGGGAAGAGCACCGGGGTGCTGACGACCGCCGCGTCCGCCGGCTTCGCCAGCGGCACCTTGATGATGGAGATCTTGTCGTGCGGCGTCCTGCAGTCGGGGAAGGAGTCGTTCGGGCCGTAGGAGGAGACGTAGACGTAGACGTTGCTCCGGTCGGCTCCCTTGCCGGGCACCAGGGTCAGGGTGTGCGAGCCGCAGTTGGTCTCGACCGCCTTGACGTACTTGGGGTTCTTCTTGTCGCTGACGTCGAAGATCCGGACGCCCTCCCACGAGTTCTTGTTCGCCGCACTCTGGGACGTGCTGCTGCAGGAGTCGTTGTTGCGGGAGGAGTCGACGGCGCCGAAGAGGAGGTTCCCGTAGACGGCCATGTCCATCTGGCCACCGGGGCAGACCACCGAGCTGACCACCGAGGTCCGCTTGGGGTGCTTGATGTCGTAGATGGAGAAGCCGCTGTAGTTGCCCACGTAGGCGTAGTCGCCCTGGAAGGCGATGTCGGTGTTGATGTCCGCCAGCGCCGCGGGCTTCGGGACGTTGGTGACGTGCTCGATGTTCTCGCTCATGACGATCTCGCCGGGGGCGGGGATGTCAGCGGCTTGGGCGGGCACGGTGGACAGCGACAGCGCCGCCGCCACGCCCGCCACGATGAGGAAGCGGCCGGTCAGACCCTTCCCTCGGGGGGTGAACACTGATGAACCTCCTTGCCATATGCGCCATAAAAGTCGCATAAATGTCTGAATCGTTCATCCTGAAGCGAGGGTCGTACAAGCCTTCACAGTGTCAGTAAGTTTTTCCGTTTTGCTCTATTTACCTACCCCTTATGGGCATATTAGGGTGTTCCGACGTTGTTACCGGGATACGTTCGAGGAGGTCGGGTGCGCGGAGCGCTCGTCGCCGTGGCCGCCGTCCTGTGCCTGAGCGCGTGCAGCGCCGGCGCCGACCGCCCCCCTGCCCAGGCACTGCAGACGGCGCCGATCATCGCGCCCGGCCGCCCCGGTGAGCCCGCCAGGACGCTCAGTCCCGGTGAGGCCGCCACCGCCGTGCCCTCCCCCACCGCCAACGCAGCCGACGTCAAGTACGTGCAGGACATGATCGTCCACCACCGGCAGGCGCTCGACATGGCGTCCCTGGCCCCCACCCGGGCCCGGAACACCAAGGTCAAGGGGCTGGCCGCGCGCATCAAGGACGCCCAGGGCCCGGAGATCCAGTACATGATCACCTGGCTGCGGCAGCAGGGTCAGCGGGTCCCCGACCAGCACGGCGACCACGCCGCCATGCCCTCCATGCCCGGGATGGCCACCCCCGAGCAGATGGCGGCCCTCAAGGCCGCCTCCGGCGAGGACTTCGACCGGCTCTTCCTGGAGCTCATGACCGCCCACCACCAGGGCGCGCTGACGATGTCGGGGCAGGTCCTGGTCGACGGCTCACACATCAAGATCGAAGAGCTGGCCAACGAGATCTCCGTCGGCCAGACCGCCGAGATCAACAGGATGCGGGAGATCCTCGCCGGCCTCTGACCCGCCGCCCGCGGGGTCCCGCGCCGCGCGACCACCGCACGCGCCGCGGACGTCGGGCCGCCGCGGCGGCGGCGAGGGCGTCAGGAGCCGAGCCGCCAGGAGTGGAGATACCTCTCCTGCTCGCCGGTGAGGACGTCCACCTCGATCCCGGCGGCGGCCAGCCGCAGCCGGGCCACCTCGACGTCCACCTCCTCCGGCACGTCGTAGACCCCCGGCGCGAGCTCCGCCCCCTCCCGGGCCAGCCACGCGACCGCGAGCGCCTGCGCGGAGAAGGACATGTCCATGACCGCGGCCGGGTGCCCCTCGGCGGCGGTGAGGTTGACCAGGCGGCCCTCCGCCAGCAGCAGGAGCCGCCGGCCGTCGGCGAGGACGTACTCGTCGGTGCTGGGCCGTACGCCGTGGTGCACGTCCACGGCCAGGTCGTCCAGTGCCCGCACGTCGATCTCCACGTCGAAGTGCCCGGCGTTGGCGAGGATCGCGCCGTCCTTCATCACCGCCAGGTGCTCGCCCCTGATCACGTCGCGGTTGCCGGTGACCGTGACGAACACGTCCCCGGCCGGGGCCGCCTCGCGCATCGGCCGCACGTCGTAACCCTGCAGCGAGGCGTCCAGTGCCTTGACCGGGTCGATCTCGGTGACCACCACCCGGGCGCCCAGCCCCCTGGCCCGCTCGGCCACGCCCCGGCCGCAGTAGCCGAACCCGGCGACCACCACGGTCTTGCCGGCCAGCAGGGTGTTGGTGGCGCGCATGATGCCGTCGATCGTGGACTGGCCGGTGCCGTAGCGGTTGTCGAACATCCGCTTGGTCCGGGTGTCGTTGACCGCGACGACGGGGAACCGCAGCGCCCCCTCGGCCGCCATCTGCCGCAGCCGGATGATCCCGGTGGTGGTCTCCTCGCAGCCCGCGGTGACCCCGTCGAGCAGCTCCGTCCGCTCGGTGTGCAGGATGTTGACCAGGTCGCAGCCGTCGTCGAGGACGATGTCCGGGCCGATGTCGAGCGCCCGGTGGATGTGCCGGTAGTACGTCGCCCGGTCCACCCCGGCCAGCGCGTGCACGGCCACGTCGTATCCGGCCAGGGCGGCGGCGACGTCGTCCTGGGTGGACAGCGGGTTGGAGGCGGCCAGCGCGACCTCGGCCCCGCCCGCCCGCAGCGCGCCCATGAGCACCGCGGTCTCGGCGGTCACGTGCAGGCACGCGGCGATCCGCAGGCCGTCGAGGGGCCGCTCGGCGGCGAACCGCTCCCCGAGGGCGGTGAGCACCGGCATCGCCCGCGCCGCCCAGCCGATCCGCCGCTCTCCGGCGGCCACGAGCTCGCTGTCCACGTCTCTCCCCATGTGCCCGAAACCCCGCGTGCCCGAAGCCCCGCGGGTCCGAGCCCCGTATGCCCGAAACCCCGCGTGCCCGGAGGCCCGTATGCCCGGAGCCCTGTATGCCTGAAGCCCCGTGTACCCGACGCCCCATATGCCCGAAGGCCCCCGCGGTTCGCCGCGGGGGCCGGAAGACCTGTTCCCGGATCTCCGCCGCCCGGCCCGGGGGCCGGGCGGCGGAGCCTTCGGAGGCCTTTAGTAGCGGTAGTGGTCGGGCTTGTAGGGGCCCTCGACGTCCACGCCGATGTAGTCGGCCTGGGCCTTGGTGAGCTTGGTCAGCTTGACGCCGAGCGCGTCGAGGTGCAGCCGGGCGACCTTCTCGTCGAGGTGCTTGGGCAGCACGTAGACGCCGATCGGGTACTGCTCGGTCTTGGTGAACAGCTCGATCTGGGCGATCACCTGGTTGGTGAAGGAGTTCGACATCACGAACGAGGGGTGGCCGGTGGCGCAGCCGAGGTTCATCAGGCGGCCCTCGGCGAGCACGATGATGGCGTTGCCCTCGGGGAAGGTCCAGGTGTGGACCTGCGGCTTGACCTCGGTCTTGACGATGCCCGGGATCTTCGCCAGCCCGGCCATGTCGATCTCGTTGTCGAAGTGACCGATGTTGGACACGATCGCGTTGTGCTTCATCTTCGCCATGTGCTCGGCGGTGATGATGTTGAAGTTGCCCGTCGTGGTGACGAAGATGTCGGCGATCCCGACGACGTCGTCCAGGGTGGTGACCTGGAAGCCGTCCATGGCCGCCTGCAGGGCGCAGATCGGGTCGATCTCGGTGACGATGACGCGGGCGCCCTGGCCGCGGAGGGCGTCGGCGCAGCCCTTGCCGACGTCGCCGTAGCCGCACACGACCGCGACCTTGCCGCCGATGAGCACGTCGGTGGCGCGGTTGAGGCCGTCGATGACGGAGTGGCGGCAGCCGTACTTGTTGTCGAACTTCGACTTGGTGACCGAGTCGTTGACGTTGATCGCCGGGAAGAGCAGCGTGCCGGCCTTGAACATCTCGTACAGGCGGTGGACGCCGGTCGTCGTCTCCTCGGTGACACCCTTGATCTGCGAGGCGATCTTCGTCCACCTCTTCTCCTCGGAGACCGTACGGCGGAGCAGGTCGAGGATGACCTTCCACTCCTCCGGGTCGTCCTCGGCGGCGCTGGGGACGGCACCGGCCTTCTCGTACTCGGCGCCCTTGTGGACGAGCAGGGTGGCGTCGCCGCCGTCGTCGAGGATCATGTTGGGGCCGTCACCGCCGGGCCAGTTCAGCGCCTGCTCGGTGCACCACCAGTACTCCTCCAGGGTCTCGCCCTTCCAGGCGAAGACCGGGACGCCCTTGGGGTCGTCGACGGTGCCCTCGGGGCCCACGACGACGGCCGCGGCGGCGTGGTCCTGGGTGGAGAAGATGTTGCAGCTGACCCAGCGGACCTCGGCGCCGAGCGCGACCAGGGTCTCGATGAGCACGGCGGTCTGGATCGTCATGTGCAGCGAGCCCATGATCTTCGCACCGGCCAGGGGCCTGGCCTCGGCGTACTCCTTGCGGATGGCCATCAGGCCCGGCATCTCGTGCTCGGCGAGCTGGATCTCCCTGCGCCCGAAGGCGGCAAGGGAAAGGTCGGCGACCTTGAAGTCCATGTGTTACCCCTTTGATCAGTGGTCGCGTTCGTCCCGGGCCCCGCCGCTCTCGGCGGCCCCGCTTCGCTCGGGGACCCGGCTCGCCACTCGGTCGGAAAGTCGTCGGTACGAGTTTAGGCGGCCGATCCGGCCGGACGCATCTTCCAAACGGGTAACCTGACAGAAGAATGTCAGAATCGGCGGGAGGCCGGGATGCGGATCACGGAAGCTGCCCGGCGGCTCGGAATGTCCCCCCGGATGCTCCGCTACCGCGAGGCCCTCGGGCTGCTGCCCCCGGTCAGGAGCCGCGGCTCACACCGGCGGTTCGGCCCCGAGGAGCTGTCGGCGGTGGCCCAGGGGGTGGAGCTGGAGAGGCGGTTCGACGTCTCCCCCGCCGAGCTGGCCTTCGGGCTGCGGGTGCTGAGCGACCCGGCGGTGGCGCAGGCCGTCCGCGAGCTCGGCCTGCGGATCGGCAGGCTGCAGGCCCCGCGCCGGGCGCTGGACTTCGAGAAGGAGAAGGCGCTGCGCCTGCTGCAGGGCCGCCCCCCGGGCACGGCGGAAGCCCCGCCGCATGGCCGCCCCACGGGCGCCGGAGACCCCCGGAAGGCCGCCGGCAACGCCGAAGGGGCCCGGCACGACGGCCGGGCCCCTTCGGAGAAGAGCGTTACGGACGGCTCAGCGACGGGTCACCGGCCGGGGCAGACGAGCCACCGGCCGCCGCCCGGTCGAGGTCCGGCTCCAGGTAGATGACGCGGGCCTGCGGCACGGCGGCGCGGATGCGCTGCTCGGCCTCGTCGATGCCGCGCGCCACCATCGCGGCCGTGTCGTCGTGGTCCACCGCGATCTTGGCGGCGACGAGGATCTCCTCGGGCCCCAGGTGCAGGGTCCGCATGTGGATGACCCGGCTGACCTCCGGCGTCTCCTCCAGGGCCGCGCAGATCCGCCGCTCGACCTCCGGGCCGGCGCTCTCGCCGATCAGCAGCGACTTGGTCTCGGCCGCGAGGATCGCCGCGATGATGGCGAGCAGCACGCCGATCCCCATCGTGCCGATGCCGTCCCACACGCCGTTGCCGGTGATCACGGCCATCGTCACGCCGGCCAGCGCCAGCACCAGGCCGACCAGCGCGCCGAAGTCCTCCAGCACGATGACCGGCAGCTCCGGCGACTTGGAGCGGCGGATGAACTGCATCCAGGACTGCTTGCCCCGCAGCGGGTTCGACTCCTTGATGGCGGTGCGGAAGGAGAAGCCCTCCGCCACGATCGCGAAGATCAGCACACCGAACGCCACGATCGGGGTCTCCACCGGATGCGGGTCGGAGATCTTGTGCCAGCCCTCGTAGAGGGAGAACAGCGCGCCGACCGTGAACAGCACCACCGCCACGACGAAGGCGTAGAAGTAACGCTCGCGGCCGTAGCCGAACGGGTGCTCCCGGGTGCGCCTGCGCTCGGCCTTCTTGCCGCCCACCAGCAGCAGCAACTGGTTGCCCGAGTCGGCCACGGAGTGGATGGACTCCGCGAGCATCGACGACGACGTCGTGATCAGGAAGGCCACGAACTTCGCCACCGCGATCGACAGGTTGGCGGCCAGCGCCGCGATGATCGCCTTGTTACCGCCGCCCGCGCTCACGCCGGCCTCCCTGCTGCTTCCACAATCGATCCCATCGGTCCGTCCCCGCCTACTGCGGGATTCTCGCCTTCAGCTCCGTGATCGCCCCCACCGGGGTCGGGTCGATCCCGTACCCGAGAGCGAGGTACGTACTCGCGTAGTCGCCCAGTCCGATCAGGGAGGCGAGCCGCTCCAGCGGGTGCGTCCCCTCGGCGGAGACCTGGGTGACGTGCACCCCGCGGTCCTCGGCCAGCCGTACCGAGACCTCGCGGCGCCGCGCCACCTGGGGGTGCTCCTCGGTGTCGCGCAGCACGACCAGCCGCAGCGACCGCGCCGACTCGTCGGCGAAGATGTCCCGGGTGGCCAGCGGCCCGTCGAGCGCCATCACCTGGTTGTGGCCGGCCTCGGGGATCTCGCCCCAGACCGCCGGGTACTTGGCGTTCTCGTTGAGCTGGCAGGCCCACCGGTAGGCGGCGACCGCGGCGAGCGGCGACGACCCCCAGATCATCGGGACCGTCTCGGCCAGCTCCATGGCCAGCGACTTGCCGGGGTTGATGAACGACTCGCTGGCCGGGCGGCACCGGTGGGCGATGTCCTCCAGCCGTACGGCCACGCCCTCGAACAGCTCGTCCGGCGCCTCGGCCAGCCGCATCCGGGCGGCGGCGACGACGAGCGGCACCGACAGCGCCCATACGGCGGCGCGCGGCTGACCTCCGACGGTGACGGGCACGAACGGCGCGCCCGCCTGCCGGGCGACCGACTCCAGCTGCGAGCCGGGCGCGCCCACGGCGAGCAGGCGGCATCCGCGGCGGACGGCTTCCATCGCCACCGCGAGCGTCTCCTCGGTCCCGCCGGAGCAGGACACCGCGATCACGAGGTCGGTCGCGCCGACCCACCCGGGCAGCCGCAGGGACCGCACCGTCGTGACGGGCAGCGGGGCGCCGGGGCCGCACACCGCGCCCAGGATGTCACCGGCGATGCCCGAGCCGCCCATGCCCGCGACCACGACCGCCCGGGGCCTGCCGTCGTCGGCGAGCGACGACAGGTCGGTCTCGGCCGCGGCCCGGTGGTAGGCGCGGACCTGGGCGGCCGAGGAGGCCACCGCGGGCAGCATCCCCGAGGGGTCGCCCGCGGCCAGCCACTCCTGGTCGTCGAGCCGGTCCGGCTCCCAGCTCACGACTTCCGGGCCTCGTCGACGAGCAGCACCGGGATGTCGTCGCGGACCGGGTACACCAGGCCGCAGGACGGCGAGGTGCAGGAGAGCTCGTCGGTCTCCCGCTCGGCGCGCAGCGGTGACTTGCAGTTGGGGCAGGCCAGGATCTCAAGCAGCCAGTCGTCGATCTTCACTCGCTCAGCTCCTCACGACAGCGAGGACTTCGTCCCTGATCGCTGCCATCTGAATCTCGTCGGCCGCCTCGGCGTTCAGCCTGAGCAGCGGCTCGGTGTTGGACGGACGGAGATTGAACCACCATCCGGGGCCGGACACGGTCAGGCCGTCCAGCTCGTCGAAGGTGACACCGTCGCGGGCGGCGAACCGCTCGCGGACCCGCTCGACGGCCGCCGCCTGGTCGGCGACCGTGCTGTTGATCTCGCCGGAGGCGGCGTAGCGGGTGTAGGCGGCGAGCAGGTCCGACAGCGGCCGGTCCTGCTCGCCCAGCGCGGCCAGCACGTGCAGCGCGGCCAGCATCCCGGTGTCGGCGGACCAGAAGTCCCTGAAGTAGTAGTGCGCGGAGTGCTCGCCGCCGAAGACCGCGCCGGTCCCGGCCATCTCGGCCTTGATGAACGAGTGGCCGACCCGGGTGCGGACCGGCTCGCCGCCGTGCTCGGCGACGATCTCCGGCACGCTCCGCGAGGTGATCAGGTTGTGGATGATCCGGGCGCCGGGCCGCTTGGCCAGCTCGCGCACCGCGACCAGCGCGGTGATCGCCGAGGGCGAGACCGACTCGCCGCGCTCGTCGACCACCCAGCAGCGGTCGGCGTCGCCGTCGAAGGCCAGGCCGATGTCGGCGCCGGTGTCGAGGACGGCCTTCTGCAGGTCGCGGAGGTTCTCCGGCTCCAGGGGGTTGGCCTCGTGGTTGGGGAAGTCGCCGTCCAGCTCGAAGTACAGGGCGGTCAGCTCCAGCGGCAGTCCGTCGAACACCGTGGGGACGGTGTGGCCGCCCATTCCGTTGCCGGCGTCCACCACGACCCGCAGCGGCCGGATGCCGGACAGGTCGACCAGCGTGCGCAGGTGGTCGGCGTACCCCCGCAGCAGGTCGCGCCGGGACACGCTCCCGCCGCCGGGCCCGCCGATCCCCGCGGCCAGCAGCTCGGCCGCCCGGTCGCGGATCTCGGTGAGGCCGGTGTCGCCGCCGATCGGCACGGCCCCGGCCCGGCACATCTTCATGCCGTTGTAGCGGGCCGGGTTGTGGCTGGCGGTGAACATCACACCGGGCAGGCCGAGACTGCCGCTGGCGTAGTACAGCATGTCGGTGGAGGCGAGGCCGATGTCGATCACGTCGACCCCCCGCGAGGCGGCCCCGCGGGCGAACGCCGCGGCCAGCGGCTCGGAGGAGGCGCGCATGTCGCGGCCGACCACGGCGGTGCGGGCCCCGGTCACCTCCGCGAACGCCGCCCCGACCGCCTCGGCGGTCTCCTCGTCGAACTCGTCCGGCACGACGCCGCGAACGTCGTACGCCTTGAAGATCCTGGCGAGGTCGCCCACTCCAGCTCCGCCCCTTTATGTCGTGTCTGCCGACCCCAGCCTAGTAGGGTCAGCGGTCACGCTGGGGCTGAGCCGAGCGGAGCACCCTGAGGTGACCGCGCCGCCCGACCTCGACCCCCTGGCCGACCGGCTCGGTGCCGCCGCCCGGGGCGGGCCTGGCGGCCTCGCGCACCGCGTTGGCCAGGGCCTCCAGGTCGTCCGTGCTCGGCGGCGCGCCCTCGCTGGGCAGGCGGACGACCTCCCAGCCGCGAGGCGCTGTCAGCCGCTCGGCATGCTCGGCGCACAGGTCGTAACAGTGCGGCTCGGCGTACGTCGCCAAGGGCCCGAGAACGGCGGTCGAATCGGCGTAGACGTACGTGAGCGTGAATACGGCAGGCTGACTGCACGCGGTGCGGGAACAGCGGCGGACGGGGCTCACGGTGGGACCGTATCCGGTAAGCGTCCGAGGCGCCACTACCTGAGCGCTCTTAACGAGCGTGTCGCCACAATTCGGACACGTGTCCCGGCTTTCACCCGCCTGTACGGCTTGCGCCCGCCACGGCGGGACCGGTGCCCGGCCGCGTTCCCCCGCGCCGGGGGCGCCGTTCCCGGGCGCACCCGCGGCGTCGCGCGGCCGTTTCCGGGTCCGCCCGCCACACCGCGTGACCGGAAGGGCCGGAGCGGACATCGGGGGAACACCGGGGGAACGCCGGAGGAACACGGCCTAAGCTTGGCCCGTGAGCTCGGCACCCGGTAGACCCCGCCCTCCCCGCCGCCGCGACCGGCACGGACGCGGTATGCGCGGCCCGCTGGCGCCCTCTCACGTGCCGATCGCCAAGTCCCGCGGCGAGCGCTTCGACGATCTCGTCCTGGACGCCGTGGACCGGCTCAAGCCCCGCTGGGGCAAGCAGCTCGCCACCGTGGAGTTCGCGGTCGAGGAGGTTCCCCCGGCGGCCGACCTGGGCGACGGCCCCGGGCTGCTCGGCGGCGAGCCGATCCCGTTCGGCCGGTCCGAGCCCGCGGCGGGCAAGAGGCCCGCCGTCGTCGTCATCTACCGGCGCCCCCTGGAGGCCCGGGCCCGCGACCGCGAGCAGCTCGGCGCGCTGGTGCACGACACGGTGGTCGAGCAGGTCGCCGGGCTGCTGGGGCTGTCGCCGGAGACGGTGGACCCGGGCTACGAGGACGAGGACTGAAAAGAGCCCTTCCGCGGAGCCGGCGCCCGCCGTACCCGTGACCGCCCGCCGGGCGGCCCTCAGGGCAGCACGGTCGCCGCGGACCCGGTCACCGGCGGCACCACCGCCCAGACCCGGGCCGCTGCCAGCGGCTGGACGGTCAGCACCCGCCCGTCCTTGAGGCGCTCGTCCATCACCCGCGCGCCGTACACCGGCCCCGAGCCGGGCAGCGGCTCCGCGACCACCGCGAAGGCGCCGTCCACGTCGGGCAGCTCGACCTCCTTGGTGCGCGCGGCGAGGATCTCCACCTCGATCGGCTCCGGCGCCTTCCCCTTGCGCGGCAGCATCGTGACGCTCACCCTCCCGGCCGTCTCCGGCGCGCTGAACACCAGCCGGGAGCTCTTCTTGCCGCCCGTGCGGTTGTCGGCGACCACGCTGCCCAGGTCGATCGGGGCGGCCCCGGCGGTGAAGCCCACATCCACCCGGTCGCCGGTCCCGGTGGCCGTCACCGCGGCCACGACCGGCACCGGGGAGGTGAGCAGGACCGCGGCGGGCCTGCCGTCCAGGCCGGCGGACAGGTCCATGGCGGCGACCGACCCGGCGGGCACCTCGATCGCGTCGTGGCCGTCCAGGGCGTAGGTGCCGTCGGGCGTGACGACCCGGACCTCGACGATCGTGTCGGTCTCGGCGGGTGAGGCGACCAGCAGGTCGCGCCGGCCCCCGCCGCCGGGGACGCCGGGCACCACGACCCGGGTGGCCGGATCCGCGGAGAGCGGCAGCCAGTCGACGCCCCGCCCGCCGCTCATGACCGCGTGGGCCGCCGCGGTGACCCGGCCGAAGGCGGTGCTCACCTCGACGGCCATGACCAGCGGCGAGGGGGCGATGTCGCGCAGCCTGATCGCGCGGCTCTCACCCGGTTCGACCACGATCGTGTCGCCGGAGCCGCCGGCCACGGGGCCCTCGCCGGAGTAGACGGTGATCTCCACGCCCGCCGGGGCCAGGTCGGCGTTGGCGAGGTGGAGCGTGACGTCGGCCGCGGCCGGGCCCGGCCCGACCAGCCAGGCGCTCGCGCCCGGCTCCACGCACCGTGTTCCGGCCAGCCCCCGCTGCTCGCCCGAGGTCTCCCGGCGGGTCTGCGCCGCCTCCAGCCCCGCCGCCATGCTCCCGGAGGCCGTCACGACGAGCGGCGGCGAGCCGGCCTTCAGCTTCTCCTGCCAGAGGCCGGCGGGGACGGTCAGGGTGGCCAGCGTCCTCTCCCCGGCGACCAGCGCGGCGGCGCCCCGCCCGCCGCCGCCCGGCGGGGTGACGACGCCGACGTCGGAACCGCCGGGGTCGGGGCAGACGGCCGTCACGGAGGCCACCGGCACCTTCCGCGGCGCGGGAGCGGGCGCGACGGCGGTCTCCGGACGGGTCGCGGCGGCGAGGCCGTACAGGACGGCCAGGCCCGCGAGGACGGCCAGGACGAGCCGGGGCGGGCCGGGACGGCGTTCGACGAGGGCTCTCAACGGGCCACCGCCTCCCCGCCCGCCCGGGAGCCGCCCCGAAAGTCACCCCGGGAGCCACCCGGGGCGGGCTCGTCACGCGACCCGGGAGCGGCCATGACCGCGACGGCCGCCGCCATCACCGCCTGGACCCAGAGCCAGGGGCCGTGCCACGGGTCGTCCGGGGCCGCCGGAAGGGGGGTGACCGGGAGCGTCACCCGCCACACGCCCACCCTGCGCGACAGGCTCATCCTGGCCAGCTCGGGCTGGGAGTCCAGCGCGCGGCTGACCCGCGGGTCCACCGGCGAGGCCACCGCGACGAACCGCACCCCGTGGGCGGCCAGCACCCGGACGTCGTCGCCGCCCCGGCCCGAGACCAGCCCGGCCGCCGCGACGGCGACCCGGTCGCGCGGCTCCGCGGGCACGGGGACGTCGGCCTCGCCGACCAGCGGGGTACGGCGGTGCAGCACGGTGAAGGTGAAGCCACCGCCCCGGGCGCGCAGCAGCAGGGTCAGGTCGCGGTCGCCCGAGTTGACCGCGGCCAGCGCCGGCATCGCGTCCGGAACGTTCCCGCTGATCGGGCCGTCCGCGCCCCGGGCGACCCAGGCGACCGCGGCGAGCAGGGGCGTGGAGCAGGCGGCCGCCACGACGGCGAGCGCGGTGGCCCGGCGCGCCCGGCCCACCGCACTCGCCGCGCCCATCGCACTCGCCGCGCCTACCCTGCTCGCCGTACCTCCTGTGTTCGCCGTCAGGAACCCCGCGGCCCGGCGCGCGGCGAGGACCGCCACCGTCAGCATCCCGGTGGCGGCGAAGGCGAGCGGCACGCCGGGCCAGGGGGGGCCGGCGTCGCCGTCCGGGGAGGAGACGGTGGTGCGGCTGACCAGGATCGCGACCAGCAGGCCGAACAGCGCGACCCCCAGCCGATCGCGGCGACCGGGCGGTCGCGCCGCATGGCCGTCACGGCGACGCAGGCGGCGACGAGGCCGCAGGTCACCCAGGCCGGCGGCACGCCCGGTCCGCCGGGGCCGAGTGCCAGCAGCGTCCCGGCGGGCAGCGCGGGATCGGCGAGACCGGGCCGGTGCAGGCCGGCCTCCAGCAGCAGCCGGCCCGGGTTCGCGGCCATCCCGGCCAGCCAGGGAAGCAGCAGCGCCACCGGGACACCGGACACGATCGCGACCGAGGCGGCGATGCCCCGGCGCGGGAAGGCCAGCGCGGCGAGCGCGCCGAGGACCAGCGCGAGCGGGTAGAGCAGCGGCGCGAAGGCCGTGCCGACGGCCAGCAGGAGGCCGAGCGCCCACGCGGCTCGGCGGGCGCGGCGGCGCTCGCCCGTGAGCACGGTGACGGCCAGCGCCGCGCAGGCGGGCAGCAGTATGAAGACCACGGCGGTGCCGAGCCGTCCCGCGGCGATCGCGCCGGTGGCCACCGGCAGGAGCGCGTAGCAGGCGGCCGGCAGGGCCCGCGCCCACCGGCCCGGGACGAACGGGCGGGCCGCCACGTAGGCGCACACCCCGGCCAGCGGCACGCACCCGAGCAGCAGCAGCCACACCGCGAGCCAGGTCTTGCCCATCAGCACCGTGGAGACCGCGGCCAGCACCGCGACGTACGGCGGGGCCCACGCGTCGCCGCCCAGCGCCGCCGGGCGGGGCCCGCCGATGTAGAGGTCCCACAGGTCGGACGCCCCGCCGATCACCGGGACGAGCGCGCCCCCGCCCAGCCGGGAGCCGCCGAGCAGGGAGCGCTCCGCGACCAGCGTGACCGCGGTCAGCGCCAGGAAGAGCAGCACGCCGGGGTTGCCGAGGAACCGCTGCATCCCCCCGGCGTCGGCGAGCAGCTCGTCGCCGTCCTCCCCGGGCGCGGTCACCGCGTGGCGGCCCGCGGACTCCGGGATCCCGGCGCCCGACAGGCGGCCCTCCAGCCACTCGGCCACCCGCCGGTAGCCCGCCCCCGGCGGAGTGAGCAGCCGGGCGACCGCCCGGTGGGACCGCCGCCGTCCCGCGGCGCGGGCCCGCCGGGCCTCGGCCAGCCGGGCGGGACGGGCGAGCACCGAGCCGAGCGCGGCGATCTCGTCCAGCGCGGCGGCGGGCCGCTTGCCCAGCAGGAGCAGCAGGGCGCGGCAGGCCGAGCCGGCGATGTTGCGGGCCAGCGCCCACGGCAACGACCGGGGCGGCAGGTTCGCCATGACCACGAACACGGCGTTGCGCCGGTCCAGGCGGCGGAGACGGCCGCCTTCGCCGCCACGGCCGATGCCGTCGCCGAAGCCTCCGCGGACGCCTTCACGGACGCCGCCGCCGTCGGCCCCTCCGCCGGCGGCGGCGCCTCCGCCGGCACCGACGCGGCGGAGGCGCCGGGCGGCGGCCTCGGCGTGCCAGGCGAGGGCGCCCGCGACGTTGCGCACCCGGTAGCCGGCGGCCCAGACCCGCCAGCACAGGTCGAGGTCGTCGCGGAACAGCGGCAGGAAGGGGTCGAGCCCGCCGACCTCCTCCCAGACGTCCCGGCGGACGAGCATCCCGGCCGTGGAGACCGACAGCACGTCGCGGTCGGCGTCGTGCTGGCCCTGGTCGTACTCGCGGGGATCCAGCCCGGTGTCCCTGCGTCCCGCCAGGTCCACGGTGACGCCGACCTCCAGCAGGACCCTCCGGTCCACCCAGTCGAGGAGTTTGGGGCCGAGCACCCCGATCTCCGGATCGTCGCCGGCCGCCCGCAGCAGGGCCCGCAGCGCACCGGGGTCCGGCGCGCAGTCGTCGTGCAGCAGCCAGAGCCATTCCCGCCCGTCCGCCGGGCCGAGCCGGTCGAGCACCGCGGCGACGGCCTCGCCGAAACCGGTCCGGCGGGGCAGGGAGAGCACGGCGTTCGGGCCGAGAACCCTTCTCATCAGCTCGGCGCCGCCGTCGCGGCTGCCGGTGTCCACCCCGACGACGCGGTCCACCGGGCGGGTCTGCCCGAGCAGCGCGTCGAGGGTCTCCCCCAGCCATCGGGCGCCGTCGTGGCTGACGATGATCGCGGTCACGGTGTCGGGGGGCGAGGGGGCGTCGGTGACGGACATGCGTCTCGCGTCCATGAGGGGGTGATGATCGGCGACAACGATACGACACGGCTGTCAGGCCATGTCAGGGGCGGGAGAAAGGTCATGTCCGCCGGGGAAGGATCATGTGCCCGGGGAGGGACACCGGCCTCGCGTGGCGGCGGGCCGTACGGCGGGCGGTCAGGGGGCGCGGGCGTGAAAAAAGGGCCACGCGCCCCCCACGGTCACGTGACCCCTCGTCATGTCACCGGACGCCCTCTCCGGACGCCCTCATCGTCTGCCGGAACCCTCAGACCGCCTCGCGCTTGATCCGGCGACGCTCTCGCTCCGAGAGCCCGCCCCAGATGCCGAACCGCTCGTCGTGCTCCAGCGCGTACTCCAGGCACTCGGCACGCACCTCGCACGAGCGGCAGACCTTCTTGGCCTCCCGGGTGGAGCCCCCCTTCTCCGGGAAGAACGCCTCCGGGTCGGTCTGCGCGCACAGCGCGCGTTCCTGCCAGCCGAGCTGCTCCTCAGCGATGCCGTCTTGTGCGATGACCAGGTCGGCCACTGCACACCTCCCTGCCACCCGCCCGCAAATCGAGCCCCCCTATGAACGCCCCCCTCCTACCCAGCAGGAGGAAGGCGTAACAACACGTGTGTAATTACACGCGCGTGGCCTGTGTGACGTCAAGCGGCATGCCGATGTCCGGGGAAAGACCTGCTCTCCCCGGTCGGCGTGTCGTGGCTCCTCGCCACGAGGGCGATCGGCAGGCGATCATGACGATCGCCTGGGCGTTCAGTGCTCTCGGCGGTCGGAACCGTACCAGGACATGTTCTGCTCCTGACCGGGGCCCACCCTTTCTCTATCCGTGCTTTCCTCTCCCGTGACCTGCGCCGAGCGCTCCGGCTTGTAGATCGCGGTCGGGTCGATGGTCGGGCGTGAGTCCCACGGCCTGAGCCCGGGGTCGGGGTCGTTCAGCGGGTCTCCCTGATAGGCGCCGGGGGTGAGCCGCATCGTCGACTCCTCATGCGCGTCCCACTGCCCGCCGCCCTGCTGCCCGCCCTGCTGCTGGTACGGCTGCGCCGCGGGCGGACCCTGGGGGGCCTGCGGATGTCCGAAGGGGTCGTCGTAGCCGCCGGTCTGCGGGCCCGGGGAGCCGGGGGAGGACATGTACTCCGGGACGCGCAGCTGCGGCTCGGTCCCCTGCGCCTGCTGGGCGTAGCTCTCCGCCTGCTGGGCGTAGCTCTCCGCCTGCTGGTAGGCCTGGGCGATCTGCTGGGAGCGGGGGTCCACCGGGGCGGGCGCCTGGTAGGGCGTGCCCTGCTCGGTCTGCCAGGCGAACTCGCCGCCGGAGTAGCCGGTGAGCGGCTGGCCGTAGTTCTCCGGCGGCTGCGGGAAGGACTGCTGCGGCCGGCCGTCGAAGGCGGTGTGCGCCCCGGCCTCGGCCGGCGGAGAGTAGCCCTCCTGCGGCGGGTAGGTCTCCTGCGGGGGCGTGTAGAACGGCGTCTGCTGCTCGGCCTGCGGAGCGTAACCGCCCATTCCGCTCTCGGCCGGCCGCCGGTCGTAGCCGGGAGGCTGCGGCTCGCCATAGGTCGGGGGCCGGGTCTGGTCGGCCTGGGCGGCGTAGGGGGCGTGCGGCTCGTACGGCGCGGCCGGCCGCTCGTACGGCGTGGCCGCGGGCTGCTCGTACGGCGTGGCCGCGGGCTGGACGTCGGCCGCCACGTACGGGCCGGGCGTGTACGGCTGCTCGGCCGGGGCCGCGGGGGTCTGCGGGGGCAGGGAGGGCTGTGCCGGAGCCGGGTTGTAGACCGGAGGCTGCGCGCCGTACCCCTGGTCGCCGGCCTGCGGCGCGTAGGCGGCCGGGGCGTGACCCTCACCGGCCTGCGGATAGGTCGGCCCGTGCCCCTCACCGGCCTGCGGATAGGCAGGCGCGTGCCCCTCGCCGGCCGGCGGCGCGTAGGCAGGCGCGTGGCCCTCGCTCGGCTGGGCCGGGTAGGCGGTGGTCGCGGCGGACTGGAGGTGGTTCTCGGACGGGTAGCCGCCGCCGTGCCCCTCGGGGACCATCGGGGCCGCGGGGCCCTGCGGAACCGCCGGACCCTGCGTGCCGCTCTGCGCGGGCGGGAGGGCCGGAAGGCCCCGGGAGTGCTGGGGCTGGCCGTGGGCGCCGGACGGGGCCTCCTGCGGCCGGAGACCCGGCTGCGCGCCCTGGTCCGGGAACCCGTGCTGGGCGGCGGGCGCCTGCTCCGCGGGGCCCTGCGGGATCCCCGGCCCCTGGAAGCCCTGCTGGCCCTGGTGGCTCTGGTGGCCAGGCTGACCCTGCTGGAAGGCGGCCTCCTGCTGCTGGAAACCCTGCTGTGGGGCCTGCTGGGGGGCCTGCGGGGCGCCGTACTGGGGGGCATGCGGCGAATCGGGCTGCTGGGCCGGGTTCTGCGGGAAGCCCTGCTGGAACGGCTGGTCCTGCCGGCCCCCGGCGGGTCCGGCCTGCGGGGGCGCCGGGACGGGCTGCTCCTGCGCCGGGGCGTACTGCCGCTCCTGCGGGCGCTGCTCCTGCGCGCCGCCCAGGCCGCCGACGGCGCCGAGGCCGCTTCCCTCGGCGAACCCGGCGGGCCGGGCCTTGGGAGCGGCCGCGGACATCCGGGGCAGCAGGTGGAGCAGCCCGACGGCGGCGAGCGCCAGCGCCGGAACGTTGAGGAGAAGGAACTCCAGCAGGCCCATGACGTCGTCACCGGCGAACAGCCCGCCGATCAGGCCGATCGCGCCGAACAGCGTCATCAGGCCGAGGGCGGCCACGGCCACCTGGGTCATGAGCCTCAGCCGCGCGACCGGCGGGCCGAAGTGGCTTCCGAGCAGGACGCCGCCGACGAGGAGCGCGACGAAAACCGGGGAGGCGAGGCCGCCGAGGATCGCCTGGGCGCGGACGGCGAAGGACACCTCGCCGTAGCCGGACAGCCCGAACAGCAGCCGCGTGATGCCGAAAAGGACGTTCATGGCCGCCGTGGCGACCATGAGCCACGCGGCCGGTCCGCGGAGCCGGTCAGCCTCGACGTTGTTCACAACTACCCCCACCGGGTCGTCAGGTAAATCCGAGCCAGTTTTGCACATGGCCGACTTACACGTCGGAACTCTCTGCAACCTCACCAGACCCACAAGACAACCATTAAGGACACTGCCGTATATTTCGGACGACCGTATCGGTGCTCCCGCCTGCGCGGACGGCTCCCGTAACGATCAAGACAAGGCGGCCGCCGCCTCACGCCGGGCTTCCGGACCGGCCGCCACGAGGCAGTGGAAGACTGGACGTCATGCGCATCGTGTCCCTCGCCGGCGGTATCGGCGGCGCCCGCTTCTTGCGCGGCCTGCGCGCCGCGGCCCCCGACTCGGAGATAACGGTCATCGGCAACACCGGTGACGACATCGTCCTGTACGGCCTGCAGGTCTGCCCCGACCTCGACACCGTGATGTACACCCTGGGCGGCGGCATCGACGAGGAGCAGGGCTGGGGCCGGCGCGACGAGTCCCACGTCGTCAAGGAGGAGCTGGCCGCCTACGGCGTCGAACCGCAGTGGTTCGGCCTGGGAGACCGCGACTTCGCCACCCACATCGTGCGCACCCAGATGCTGCGGGCCGGATACCCGCTGTCCGCGGTCACCGAGGCCCTGTGCGCCCGCTGGGAGCCGGGTGTGCGGCTGATCCCGATGACCGACGACCGCGTCGAGACCCACGTGGTCGTCTCCGACGAGCTGGGCCGCCGGGCGATCCACTTCCAGGAGTGGTGGGTGCGGATGCGCGCGTCCGTCCCGGCCGAGCGGATCGTCCTGGTCGGCGCCGACGAGGCCCGGCCCGCCCCCGGCGTGCTGGAGGCCGTCGCCGAGGCCGACGCGGTGATCCTGCCGCCGTCCAACCCGGTGGTCAGCATCGGCACGATCCTGCAGATCAAGGGCATCCGGGAGGCCCTTGAGGGCAAGACGGTCGTCGGGGTCTCCCCCATCGTCGGCGGCGCCCCGGTCCGCGGCATGGCCGACGCCTGCCTCGCCGCGATCGGTGTGGAGACCACCGCCCAGGCCGTCCTGGAGCTGTACGGCTCGCCGCTGCTGGACGGCTGGCTGGTCGCCGAGGAGGACGCCGGGGTCGGCCTCGACGGCGTCCGCGTCGAGGCCCGCCCCCTGATCATGCACGACGTCGAGGCGGCGACCGCGATCGCCCGCGCCGCGCTCGACATGGCCACCGACCTCGCGGCCTCGCGCGGCCGGGCCACCGGGACCGGGAGCGAAGCCACCGGAGCGCGGAACGAAGCCGCCGGGGCACAAGACGAAGAGGAAAGATGAGCAGGACCCGCCGCAAGCAGGACGAGCAGCCCGCCGAGACCAGACTGGAGATCTTCCCCGTCCCCGGGCTGCCCGAGGTACGGGAGGGGGACGACGTCGGCGCGCTGATCGCCGCGGCCATGCCCGACCTCCGCGACGGCGACATCCTCGTGGTCACCTCCAAGATCTCCAGCAAGGCCGAGGGCCGGGTCCGCCGCGGCGTAGGCCGCTCGGAGGCCGTCGCCGACGAGACCCGGCGGGTCGTCGCCCGGCGGGGCGAGACCGTCATCGCCGAGACCTCGCACGGGTTCGTGATGGCCGCCGCCGGGGTGGACGCCTCCAACTCCGAGCCCGGCACCGTCGTGCTGCTCCCGGTCGACCCCGACGCCTCCGCCGTGGCCGTCCGCAGGAGCATCCGGGAGCGGCTCGGCGTGTCGGTCGCGGTGATCGTCTCCGACACCTTCGGCCGTCCCTGGCGCAACGGCCAGACCGACATGGCCGTGGGCGTGGCCGGGATGACCGCCATGCTCGACTACCGGGGCCTGTCCGACGACTACGGCAACCCGCTCGAGGTGACCCTCACCGCGATCGCCGACGAGTTCGCCGCCGCCGGAGACCTGGTCAAGGGCAAGATCGCACAGACCCCGGTGGCGGTGATCCGCGGCATGGCGGAGTACACCACCGAGGAGGACGGGCCGGGCGTGCGGGAGCTGGTCCGCCAGTCCGAGGACGACATGTTCCGGTACGGCTCGCGCGACGTGGTCTTCGCCCGCCGCACCATCCGTGAGTTCGCCGCCGAGCCGGTGGACGGCGCCAAGGTCCGCCGGGCGGTGGACGCGGCGATCGCCGCCCCGGCGCCGCACCACACGACCCCCTGGCGGTTCGTGCTGCTGGAGTCGGCCGAGGCCCGTCTGCGGCTGCTCGACGCCATGCGGGAGGCGTGGATCTCCGACCTGCGGGGCGACGGCTTCTCCGAGGCGTCGATCGAGCGGCGGGTCAGGCGCGGGGAGGTGCTGCGGGCGGCGCCGTACCTCGCCGTGCCCTGCCTGGTCATGGACGGTTCCCACACCTACCCCGACCGGCGCCGCGCGGCGGCCGAGCGGGAGATGTTCGTGGTCGCGGCGGGCGCCGGGGTGCAGAACTTCCTGGTCCAGCTCGCGGTGGAGGGTCTGGGGTCGGCCTGGGTGTCGTCCACCATGTTCTGCCGCGACGTGGTCCGCGAGGTACTGGACCTGCCCGCGACGTGGGACCCGATGGGCGCCGTCGCGATCGGCCGCCCGGCCGCGCCGCCGCGCGAGCGGGCCCCGAGGAAGGCGGACGACTTCATCGCGGTCCGGTAGGCCGGATCCCGCCCTTCCGACAATAAAGATTGTCGGATACAGTGGTGGCATGCTGGATGTGGCGGTGATCGACGACCCGGCCGCGGCCGAGGTCTCACTGGACCCGATCCGGGCCCGGTTGCTGGCCGAGCTGGCCGAGCCGGCCTCGGCCACCATGCTGGCCGCCAAGGTCGGCCTGCCCCGTCAGAAGGTCAACTACCACCTGAAGACCCTGGAGCAGCACGGCCTGGTGGAGCTGGTCGAGGAGCGCAGGAAGGGCAACGTCACCGAGCGGGTGATGCGCGCCACCGCCTCCTCCTACGTCATCTCCCCGGTCGCGCTGGCCCCGGTGGCGCCCGACCCGTCGCGCGCGCCCGACCGGCTGTCGGCCCGCTGGCTGCTGGCCGTCGCCTCCCGGCTGGTGCGCGACGTGGGCGAGCTGATCAGCGGCGCGACCCGGGCGCAGAAGCGGGTGGCGACGTTCGCCATCGACGGCGAGGTGCGCTTCGCCTCGGCGGCCGACCGCGCCGCCTTCGCCGAGGAGCTGTCCGGCGCGGTCACCGCGCTGGTCGCCAAGTACCACGACGAGACGGCCGAGGGTGGGCGGCCCCACCGCCTCGTCATCGCGATTCATCCGCGCGTCACTCCCGAATCGGTGCAGACTCGGACCACCGGGTCCGACGGCACCGAGGAGAGCTGAATGCTGCACGAGTTCGATCTGCGCAAGGAGATCACCCTTCCGGCCACCCCCGAGGAGGTGTGGGAGGCCATCGCGACCGGTCCGGGCATCGACTCGTGGTTCATGGGGCGCAACGAGGTCCTCGGCGGCGAGGGCGGCAGCACGCGGATGACCCTCGGCGGCATGGCGGAGGGCTCCACCATCACCGCCTGGGAGCCGGGCAAGCGGTTCGCCCACCGCGGCGAGGAGGCCCCCGACGGCAGGTTCATGGCCTTCGAGTACCTCATCGAGGGACGCGACGGCGGCAGCACCGTGCTGCGCCTGGCGCAGCACGGCTTCCTCGGCGACGACTGGGAGGCCGAGTACGAGGCCATGCAGGAGGGCTGGGACATGTACCTCCACACCCTGGCCGCCTACCTGCTCCATTTCCCCGGCCGCACCGCCACGGCGGTCGTCTCCGCCTTCCGCCCTGGGTCCGCCGACCAGGACCGCGCCTGGTCGCTGCTCACCGGCGCGCTCGGCCTGCCCGGCGACCCCGCCGCGGGCGACCCGGCCCGCGTCACGGTGGACGGGCTCGCCCCGGTCGAGGGCGTGGTCGACTACGCCGCCGGACGGTCCCTGCTGGGCGTCCGCACCGCCGACGGCCTCTACCGGTTCATCCACTCCGGCCCGGAACGGGGCGACGTGATGGTCCTGGGCCACCACCTGTTCGCCCCCGACGCCGACGCCGCGAAGGCCGAACGGGCCTGGCAGGACTGGCTCACCGCCCTGTTCTCCTGATCATCGGGCGGGGACGTCGCGGGCCGCCCCTCCTTTCGGAGGGAACGCCCCCGCGATGCCCGTCCGGCAGGCTCAGCGCGCCTCCAGCGGGAGCGGGGCCCGTACGCTGCGGCAGACGCCGTCGCTCGCCGCGGCGGCGGCCAGCCGCTCGGCGTCCGGCACACCGTAGGAGGTGGTGCGCTGCCGGACCGGCCGGCCGGTGGGGGCGACCATCGCCGCGATCTCGGTGATCGTCTTGAAGGAGCCGTTCTCGGATCCGGCCATGCGGCTGATCGTCTCCTCCATCAGCGTGCCGCCGAGGTCGTTGACGCCGCCCTGGAGCACCTGGCGGCACAGGTCGTCGCGGAGCTTGACCCAGGAGCACTGGATGTTGCCGATCGCGCCGTGCAGCAGGACGCGGGCCAGCGCGTGCACGGCCCGGTTCTCCCGTGCCGTCGGTCCGGGCCGGGCGATCCCGGCGAGGTAGATGGGGGCGCTGGTGTGGACGAACGGCAGCGGCACGAACTCGGTGAAGCCGCCGGTCTCCTCCTGGATACGGCGGATCAGCCGGATGTGCCGCACCCAGTGGGCGTGGGTGTCCACGTGGCCGTACATCATCGTGGCCGTCGTCGGGATGCCGAGCCGGTGGGCGGTGGTGATCACCTCGACCCACTCGGCGGCGGGCAGCTTGCCCTTGGTCAGCACCCACCGCACGTCGTCGTCGAGGATCTCGGCCGCGGTCCCCGGCAGGGAGTCCACGCCCGCCTCCCTGGCCCCGGCGAGCCACTCCTCGACGGACACGTTGAGCCGGCTGGCGCCGTTGACGACCTCCATCGGCGAGAAGGCGTGCAGGTGCATGTCCGGCACCCGGGCCTTGACCGCGCGGGCGAGGTCGAAGTAGGCGTCACCCGGCATGTCGGGGTGGATGCCGCCCTGCATGCACACCTCGGTCGCCCCGGCCTGCCACCCCTCCCAGGCGCGGTCGGCGACCTGCTCCAGGCTGAGCGTGTAGGCGTCGGCGTCGGTACGGCGCTGCGCGAAGGCGCAGAACCGGCAGCCGGTGTAGCAGACGTTGGTGAAGTTGATGTTCCGGTTGACGACGTAGGTCACGTCGTCCCCGGCCGCCTGGCGGCGCAGGTCGTCGGCGATCCGGCACAGCTCGTCCAGCGCGGCGTCGTCCGCGCCCGCGCCGTCGGCGTCGCCGGCGGTGTCGAGGAGGATGAGCGCCTGCTCCTCGGTCAGCCCGGCCGGGTTGGACGCGGCCCGCCGCAGCGCCTCCGACACCTCCCCCAGCAGCGCCGCGGGCGCCCGCCCGGCACGGTCCCCGGACGGCGGGCCCGCGGGCAGGCGGTCCCTCAGGGCGTCCCAGTCGCCGTAGACGTGGTCGAAGTCGTCGCGGCGGTCGCGGCTGCGTCCCTCGGTGTCCACGGCCGTGTGCAGGTCGGTACGGCCCGCGGCGGCGAACCCGCCGTCCGGCTCCTGCCAGGGGCGGCCCACCGGCGTCGCGCCCTCGCGGGCCAGGCCGGTCTCCGGGTCGGCGAGTGCGGCCACGTGCCCGCGCAGCCGGGGGTCGAGCCACGGCTCGCCGGCCAGCACGTACTCGGGGTAGATCGTCAGCCGCTCGCGCAGGGTGAACCCGGCGGCGGCGGTGCGGGCGGCGAGGTCGTCGATCTGCGGCCAGGGCCGCTCGGGGTTGACGTGGTCGGGCGTCAGCGGAGAGACGCCGCCCCAGTCGTCGATGCCGGCCCGGATCATCAGGGCGTGCTCGCCGTCCACCAGGTTGGGCGGGGCCTGCAACCGCACGCGCGGTCCGAGCACCAGCCGGGCCACCGCGATCGTGGCGGCCAGCTCCCGCAGGTCGGCGTCGGGCATGCCGCGCATCGCCGTGTCGGGCTTGGCGCGGAAGTTCTGGACGATGACCTCCTGGAGCCCGCCGTACTCGCGGGCCACCGCGCGCAGCGCGAACAGCGACTCGGCGCGCTCGGCGACGGTCTCGCCGATGCCGATGAGGATGCCGCTGGTGAACGGCACGTTCGTGCGCCCGGCGTCCTCCAGGACGCGCAGCCGTACCGCCGGGTCCTTGTCGGGCGAGCCGTAGTGCGGGCCGCCCTTCTCCTCGAACAGCCGCCGCGAGGTGGTCTCCAGCATCATGCCCATCGACGGCGCGACCGGCTTGAGCCGCTGCAGGTCGCGCCAGGACAGCACGCCCGGGTTCAGGTGCGGCAGCAGCCCGGTCTCCTCCAGGACCCGGATCGCCATGGCGCGGACGTAGGAGAGGGTGTCGTCGTAGCCGTGGGCGTGCAGCCACTCGCGGGCCTGGGGCCAGCGGTCCTCGGGCCGGTCGCCGAGGGTGAACAGCGCCTCCTTGCAGCCCAGTTCCGCGCCCCGCCGGGCGATGTCCAGCACCTCGTCGGGGCCGAGGTACATGCTCTCCAGCCGGTGCGGGGCGACGGCGAACGTGCAGTAGCCGCACCGGTCGCGGCAGAGCCGGGTCAGCGGGATGAAGACCTTGCGGCTGTAGGTGACGACCCCCGGCCGCCCGGCGGCGGCGAGGCCCGCGTCCCGGACCCGCCCGGCGTGTTCCAGCAGGGCGTCGAGGTGCTCTCCGGTCGCGTGCAGCAGGACGGTGGCCTCGGTGACGTCGAGGGTCTTGCCGTCCCGGGCACGGGCCAGGGCTCGCCGCGTCGCGGTGTCGGTGGGGTTCACGCTCATGGGGGCACATTACGGCCCGCTCCCCGGCCGGCTCGCCGCGGGTCCGGATCGCCGTCCGGACATTTCAGCAGATCTGAACTATCAGGTAAAGAAAGTCTCGATGGACGTAAATGCATGCGTAAACATATATTTGAGGAGTCCCAAGGAGATCCCTGACAGGAGCCGATGATGATCTGGTTTCTTCTCGCCCTCGGCCTCGTCGCCGCCCTCGGCCCGCTGGCCGGTGCCGACTCACGCGACGGCCGCGACTGGCAGCCCGCCACGGCCTTCGCGGACCGCTTCCCGGTCAGAAAGAGCGGAAGTCGCGCGCGGCGAGCCGCGGCCCGCGAGCGGGCGGCCGCTCACCGCACAGCGCCAGCAGCCGGCTGACCCGGTGCCGGTGGCCCCGGTAGGGGGCCAGCAGCCGCAACATCCCCGCGTCGTCGGTCCGCTCCCGCGCCAGCGACCAGCCGACCAGCGACGGAAGGTGGAAGTCGCCCACCGACACCGCGTCCGCGTCGCCGTGCGAGCGCTGCCGCACCTCCGCGGACGTCCACACCCCCACCCCGGGCAGCGCCCGCAGCAGCCGGTCGGCCTCGGCGCTGCCCGAGACCGCCTCCAGTTTGGCGGCGTGCCACGCGGCGTTCGCGATCGTCCGCGCCCGTACGGCCTCGGCCCCCGCCCGGTGCCAGTCCCACGAGGGGATCGACCGCCACACCTCGGGGGCGGGGAAGACCCGCATCCCCTCGGGCGCGGGGCCCGGGGCGGGCTCGCCGTACCGGCGCAGCAGCCACCGCCACGCCCGCCACGCCTCGGCCGTCACGACCTTCTGTTCGAGAACGGCGGGGACCAGCGCCTCCAGCACCCGGAAGGTGCGCCCGATCCGCAGGCCCGCGTGCCGTCCGGCGGCGACGCGGACCACGTCGTGCGCCGGGACGAGCCCCTCGGGGTCGTCGTCGGCGCCGAGCAGCGCAGGCAGGGTCTCCAGCAGCCAGCCGGCCCCCGGTCCCCACGCGGCGCCGCTGACCCGGCCGTGCCGCAGCGAGACCCGTAGCGTGCCGGGACCGTCGGGGGTCCGTGACGTCCGCCATACCGCCCCGTCGGGGGTCATCCGCCAGGCGGGGTCACCGCCGCCCCGCCGGTGCGGCGCCAGGACGAGCTCCAGGTCGAGCGGCCGGTCCTGCGGCCACTCGCGCCGCTTCGGCCCGCCGCCCGCCGGGCCGGTGAGGACCGGCGACGCCCCGGTCCCGGCCTTGGTCCCGGCTTCGGACGGCCGGAGCGCCTCGCCGGGCGTCCCGACCGGCCCGACCGTCCAGGAGCCGTCCGCGCCGCGCGGCGGCCAGGCCGCGCCGGGGCCCCTGCGGAAACGCCCTCCCATGCCGCTCCCCTTGCCCCCGGGCCGTACCCGCGAACCGCGGTCAGACGTCGCTGGAGAAGCGGACGGCGCACTCCGGCAGCACGACACCCGGCCAGAGACGGCTGCCCGCGAGCAGCTCGTTGCCGGAGCCGACCACCGCGCCGTCGCCGATCACCGCCCCCCGCAGGACCGCGCCCGGGAAGATCTCGGCGCCGATCCCGATCACCGAGTCCACCACCGTCGCCCCCTCGTGGACCACGCACTCGTCGCTCAGCACGCTGCCGGAGACCTGCGCGCCGGACTCCACGACCGCGCGGGCGCCCACCGTCGAGCCGCCCTCGACCTTCGCCTCGGGCGAGACCACCGCGCCGGGCAGGGCGAGGAACTCGCCGGTGGGGCCGGGCAGGGCCGGCGAGTGGAGGCGGCCGAGGACCAGGTCGCGGGAGCCCTTGACGAACGCGGCGGGCGTCCCCACGTCGAGCCAGTAGGAGGCGTCGGCGTACCCGAGCACCGGGACGCCCGCCTCGATCATCGAGGGGAAGGTCTCCCGCTCGACCGAGACGACCTCGCCGGCCGGGATCGTGTCGATCACCGAGCGGGTGAAGACGTAGCAGCCGGCGTTGATCCGGTTGGTGACCGGGTTGGGGGTCTTCTCCAGGAAGGCCGTCACCCGGCCCTCGTCGTCGGTCGGCACGCACCCGAAGCGCGTCGGGTCGTCCACCTCGGTCAGATGCAGGGTGACGGCGGCCCGCCGCTCGACGTGCATGGCGACCTGCGCGCCGATGTCGTGGCCGGACAGGATGTCGCCGTTGAGCACCAGCACCGGCGCGTCGGGGCCGCAGGTCAGCGCCTCGGCGGCGTTGCGGATGGCGCCGCCGGTGCCGAGCGGCGTCTCCTCGGTCATGTACTCCAGCGAGAGGCCGAACGCCGAGCCGTCCCCGAACGCCTCGGAGAACATCTCCGCCCGGTAGGAGGTGGCGAACACGATGCGCCGCACGCCGAACGAGCGGGCCCGCGAGAGCTGGTGCGCGAGAAAGGGAACCCCCGCCGTGGGCAGCAGCGGCTTGGGCGTGCCGAGGGTCAACGGACGAAGGCGCGTGCCCTGTCCACCGACAAGGAGGATCGCCTCAAGATCCGGCAAAGGGGTTTCCATCATCCCGCGAGGTTAGCTCACTATTCGACCGCGCGCCGATACGACACGACGTGCGCCTCCGCGGAAGCCTCCCAGGTGAACTCCCTGGCACGGGCCGGACCGGCCGCCGAGAGCACCCGGCGGCGCTCCCCGGAGGCCAGCAGCGCGCGCAGCGCCTCGCCGATGCTGACGTCGTCGGGTTCGGTGTAGGCGACCGCGTCGCCGCCCACCTCCGGCAGCGAGGCGCGGTGCGTGGTGAGCACCGGGGCGCCGCAGGCCATCGCCTCCAGAACCGGCAGCCCGAAGCCCTCTCCCAGGGAGGGGAAGGCCGCCACCGTCGCCCCGCCGAAGAAGCCGCACAGGTCGGTGAAGGCGAGGTATCCCGGCATCAGCACCCGCAGGCGCGACGGCGCCTCGCGCACCGCGTCCTCCACGCCGGCGTCGCGGGCGCCGGCCGTACCCCCGGCCAGCACCAGCGCGGGAGGCGCGGGCAGGTCGCCGACGGCGCGGACGAAGCCGCGGACGAGGTTGGGGACGTTCTTGCGCGGCTCCAGCGGGCCGAGGAAGGCCACGTAGGGGGCGCCGTGCAGGCCGAGCCGGTCGGCGGCGTGCCTGACCTCCCGCGCGGACGGCGGATGGAAGAGCGCCGGGTCCACGCCGTGGTAGGCGACGTCGATCCGGGTCGGGTCGGCCGCGAGCACCCGGACCAGCTCGTCCCGCGTCGCCTTGGAGGGCACGATCACCCGCGCGGCGTGCCGTACGGCCGTGCGGGTCGCCGAGCGGAAGAACGCCGCCTTGAGCGGGTCGTGCCGGGCGGGCTCGGTGAAGCAGGTGACGTCGTGGACGGTCACCACGGTCGGCAGGCCCGAGCGCAGCGGCATCGAGTAATAGGGGGCGTGGATCACCGTGGCGCCGGCCTGCCGGGCGAGGACCGGCAGGCCGGTCTGCTCCCACGCCAGCCTGGCCGCGCGGTTGGCGATCCGCAGCGGGCCGGTGAGGATCCGCGCCGACGGCGCGAGCGCGGCGTACCGCTCGCCGTCGGCCCGCTGGCAGACGATCGCGAGGTCGGTGCCGGCCCGGTCGAGCGCCGCGACGAGCCCGTCGACGTATCTGATCAGTGCGCCGCGGTCCGCGGGGACCGCGGCCGCGTCCACAAGCACCCGGAACGTCACCGAGGATCACTCCCCCCAACGGGTTCGGTGTGATGCGCGCGGAAGGGCCGCCCCTCTCCGGTCCCTCACTCTATTGCCAGAGCCTCGGGAAATGTGCGACGAATCACACAGGTTCTCCCCGTGCCGCCCACCCGGACTCTCCCGGGCGACGTCATGCGGGGGAGGGCACCTCACGCCGTACCGCTCACCCGGGTTCCCCGCGCGGCATCATGCGGGGGCACCTCACACCGTGCCGCTCACCCGGATTCCTCCCGGGCGGCGTCGTGCGGGGAGGGCACCTCGCGCCGCGCGGCCAGGCCGGCCGCGCCCGCGCAGACGAGGTCGCCGATGACGATCACGACCCGGGAGCAGAGCGCCACCGCGATGGCCGGCCCCCGGTCGAGGACCGGCGCCATGACGGCCACCATCGCCACCTCGCGCACCCCCGCGCCGGCCGGGACCACGAACGTCATGATGCCCAGGCACCACGACAGCGCGAACGCCCCGATGGAGAACAGCACCGCCGACGCCCCGGAGGGGCCGAGCTGCGTCACGAGCGCCGCCAGGTGCAGGCCGTAGGCGATCCAGCCGAGCGTCGCCCAGCCCAGCGCGGTGAGCATGCCCCGGCGGGTGAGCGGGCGCTCCAGCGGGCCGCGGCCCAGCTTGCGCAGCCCGAACCCGAGGACGGCGTTGATCACCCGCGGCTCGAACGCCACCGCCAGCACCGGCACCAGCAGGAACACCCAGGCGTACGGCACCGCCGTCCCCGGCAGGGCCACCAGCAGCGTCACCGCCGAGACGACCAGCCCGCTGGCGAGCTGCACCGGCAGCGTCAGGAAGAACGCCGCGGCGCTGCGCGGCCGGGGCACGCCCAGCTCCCGGCCCATCTCCATCTGCGCGAGCACCGGCCACAGCGAGCCGGGGATGTACTTGCCGAGCTGCCCGACGAAGAAGACCTTCGCCCCGGCGCGCACCGGCAGCGGCGAGCCGAGGTCCGCCAGCAGCGACCGCCACGTCATCATGCCGCCGCCCAGCGCCGCGACCACCGCGACCAGCGACAGCACGAGCGACGGCCACGACAGACGGGCGAAACCGGCGCTGATCTCCGTCCACTGGCGCGCCACCGCCCATGCCCCGAACCCCAGGGCGACGAGCAGGAACGCGACGCGGACCAGCCTGCGCAGCGGCTTCGCCGGCCTGGCGGGCCGCACGGCTCCCTCTTCCTCTTCCCGACGGTCCTCGGGCCTCTCCACGGGCATGCGGCCTCCCCGGGACCTCATCGTCCGGCCACCGGACTCACCGCGTGGCCACCGGGTCGGGCGGCTGGGGCAGCGACGGCCCGGCCGGGCGGCGGCCGCCCTTGGTCGCCACCCACAGGTAGGTCGGCACCACCGGCAGCAGCGCCCGCAGGACGGGGCGGGGCAGCCGGGACAGCACGGCGGTGGCCGCGCGGCCCGCCGCGCCCGGGAACAGCTCCGACCCGGCGAAGGCCGCCGGGGTGGCGAGCACCGGGAAGGTGTAGTCCCACACCCGGAACCCCCGGGCCATCCGCCGCAGGCCGCTGCGGGTGCGGTATCGCTCGTAGTAGCTGTCGGCCCGGCCGAAGAGGCGCACGTAGCGGTCGGCCAGGGCGGGCGGCAGGTAGGACAGGAACGGCAGCTTGTAGTGCGGCTCCATCACCCCGAGCCGGTTGCCCAGCCCGAGGTACAGGACGCCGCCGTCGGCCAGCACCCGGTGCATCTCGGCCATGATCGCGTCGGGGTCGACGACGTGCTCGTAGATGTGGTTGAACACCAGCACGTCGATCGAGGAGTCGGGGAACGGCAACGCGGTGCCGTCGGCGCACACGAACCGGACCCGGTCGCCGAACCGCTGGGCCGCCCGGCGCAGGCCGGGCACGTCGATGTCGACGCCGAAGGTGCGGCGCGCGCCCGCCGAGGCCAGCTCGTCGGCGATGAACCCGGCCGAGCAGCCGATGTCGGCGACGGTCAGCCCTTCCAGGACGTCCTTGTCGCGGCCGAGGAAGTGACCCAGCACCGCCACGATCTTCGCGGCCTTGCGGCGGCGCTTCTCCTCGTCCAGCATCGCCGCCTGGAACTCGGAGTACTCCAGCTGGGCCTGGCGCTCCCCGCCCGCCCCGCCTCCCGGCCTCCCGGTCGCCTTACCGCTCGCCTTTCCGCTCACCGAGTCGTCCACCGCTCCCCGCTCGCCCGCGCCGTCACCCGGCGCGTCCGGCCCGTCGTCCGTCGTCCGCCGGCTCCGGTCGCCCGGCGGCGCCTCCGGCTCCTCGTCCGTCGGCGTCCGTCGGCGTCCGTCGTCGTCGGCCGCCCGGCGGCGCGTTCTCACCGGCGCCGCCATGCCGCCCAAGCGTACCGGCGCGCCCGCTCCCTACCGCCCGGTACGGTCCCGGCCGTACTGTGGGCGCATGCTGCGCCGACTCCGGACAAGCCGCCTGCTGCGGGTTCTCCTCGCCCTCGTCGCCATCGGCTTCCTCGGCTACGGCCTGACCCGGAACTGGGACGACACCCGCCGCGCGCTGGCGGAGCTGTCGTGGTGGTCGGTGGCCGGGGCCTGGGCGTCGGTGATGGCCGGGGCGGGCTGCATGCTCGTCGCCTGGCAGCGGGTGGTCGCCGGGCTCGGCTCGCCGCTGCCGCTGCGCGTGGCCGCGCGCGTGCTGTTCGTCGGGCAGCTCGGCAAGTACGTCCCGGGGTCGGTCTGGGCCTACGCGGCGATGATGGAACTGGGCCGCGACCACGGCTGTCCGCCCCGGCGCACCTTCAGCGCCACCTCGCTGGCCCTGCTGGTCTCGCTGGGCTGCGCGGTCGGCCTCGCCGCCGCCACGCTGCCGTTCACCGCCCGGTCGATGGCCGGGCGGACGTGGTATCTCGTCCTGGTCATCCCGGTGATCGCGGTGTGCCTGCACCCGAGGGTCCTCACCTGGGGGCTGAACCTCGCGCTGCGGATCGCCCGCCGGGAGCCGGTCGAGCGGGTGCTGCCCGGCCGCGCCCTGCTCGCGGCCCTCGGCTGGACGCTCCTCGGCTGGCTGGTGTACGGCCTGCACGCCTGGCTCGTCCTGGGCGACCTGACCGGCGACTTCTCCCTCTACGCGCTCGGCGCCGGAGCCTACGCCGCCGCCTGGGCCACCGGCCTGCTGATCGCGGTCGTCCCGGCGGGGGTCGGCGTGCGCGAGGCCGCGATGGCCGCGGCTCTCATGTCGGGACTGAGCCAGGACGCGGGCGGCCTCGGGACCGTGGAGACGGTGGCCGTCGTCTCCGTCGTCGCCCTCGTCTCCCGGCTGGCGTTCACCCTCACCGACCTGGCCTGGGCCGGGATCGGCTGGCTGCTCGGCCGCCGGGCTCAGGCCCCGGCGGAGACCAGCGCGTCGGCGTACGCCGCCCAGTAGGGGTCGGGGTCGACGGCCTTGACCCCGGCGCGCAGCCGCTCGGGCTCGCCCGGCCGGTAGAACCTCTCCAGCGTCGCGCGCAGCTCCTCCACCGACCCCGGCTCGACGAGCAGGCCGTCCACGCCGTCGGTGACGTGGTCGGCGAGCGTGCCGACCCGGGTGGCGATCACCGGCACCCCCAGCTCGTGGCCGAGCCACACCTGCTGGCTGGCCGTACCACCGCGGTAGGGCAGGACCAGCGCGTCCACGTCGGCGAACAGCGCCGGGAGGTCCTCGTCGGCGACGTAGCCCGGCCGCAGCTCCACCCGGGTGGTCAGCCCCAGCTCGCTGACGAGCGCCTCGATCTTCTCGCGGACCCCCCAGAACTCCCCGGCCACCCGCAGCGAAACGCCCTCGGGCAGCGCGCGGATCAGCAGGTCGAGCCCCTTGTACGGCCGGACCAGGCCGAAGAACAGCAGCCGGTTCGTCACGCCCTCGACGTGGTCGTTCCCACGCAGCCCCCGCGGCAGGTGCGGCGCCATCTCGGCCACCCTCACCGGGGCGGACGTCAGCCCGCGGGCCAGCCCGGCCTGCTTCTCCGAGTGCGTCAGCACGCCGTCCACCCGGCGCAGCAGCGCCCGCACCAGCGGCTCGTCGTACGGCTTGCGCTCGTGCGGCAGCACGTTGTGGCACAGCGCCACCACCCGGGTGCGCCGCCGCAGGCCGGACAGGATGCCGAGGTAGGGCGGCACCTGCACGGAGCTGAGCAGCACCAGGATCACCAGGTCGGCGCTCGCGAGGCGGCGTCCGGCGCGGAACCAGCCGTCGGGCCGCCGCCAGTCGAGGTCGCGGCGGACGTTCGGGAAGGGCCGCTCGTCCGGGGTGTCCACGGTCTGCTGCCCGGGGTACAGGAACGACGGGTACTGCGCCCGCCACGACTCGACCACCACGTCGTGGCCGGCGTCGCGCAGCCGGTGCGCCAGCTCGGCGGTGTGCGCGGCCCCGCCGCCCTTGTACGGGTGGACCGGCCCGACGATCGCGATGCGCATCTACTCGCTCCTGGACCGCACGATGAGGTCCGCCAGCAACGCCAGCGAACCGATGAGCAACCCGGAGATGAAGATCACGATGGTGTTGCTGGCGAGGTAGAAGGGGTGGATGACGTTGTCGTAGATCCCCTTGACGATACCGATGCAGACCAGCCAGATGGCCGGGGGCATCAGGACCTTCAGCGGGTTGAAGTACATCACCATCCGCAGCACCTGCAGGATGTAGCGGTAGGCGTCGGAGATGAAGCTGAACTTCGACTTGCCGGCCCGCTTGCTGTACTCGATCGGCAGGTAGTAGACGTCGTGCTGGTTCGACAGGAACGACAGCGTGATCGTGGTGACGCAGGAGAACCCGGGCGGCAGCAGCCGCAGGTAGGGCCTGGCGACGGACTTGCGGAACGCCCGCAGCCCGGAGTTGAGGTCGGGGATCTTCTGCCCGGCCAGCCGCTCGGCCACCTTGCGGATGAACCACTTGGCCGGCACCCGCAGGATCTTGTGCGAGCCCTCCTCGGTGGTCCGCGCGCCCACGACCTGGTCGATCGTGGGGTCCTTCTCCAGGAGCTGGACCAGCTCGGGGATCCGCTCGTTGGGGTAGGTCATGTCGGCGTCGGTCCACACGACGATCTCGCCGCGGGCCTCCTGGGTGCCGATCCGGCGGACGGTGCCCGACCCGCCGTTGCGGTGGAACGCCCTGATCCGCATGTTCGGGAACCGCGGCGCGGCCTCCTGCAGCCTGGCCAGGGTCTGGTCGGTGGAGCAGTCGTCGACGGCCACGAGCTCGTAGGTGTACCCGCTGGCGTCCATGGCCGCGCAGATGCGCTCGACCTCGTCGATGACGTGGTCCTGCTCGTTGTAACAGGGCAGAACGATCGTCACGTACGGCGTTGCGTCCACGGCTGGTCCACTCTCGGAGGTCGTCTCGGTCGTACTCACGTCCGGCGAGGATACTCAGCCTATCCGAGCCCCGTGGCCACATGCCCCGGTCCGGGATCCCCGCAGGGGCCGCCCCTGAGCCTTCGGGAGGAGGTCACGCGGCCGGCGGCGGGGTGAGCGCGGCTCCGCCGAGCGGGCCGCCGGCCGGCCTTCCGGCTCCCCGTCCGCCTCCTCCGGTCACAGAACGTCCTCGGTGGTGAGGGCCGTCAGGACCCGGAGGGAGGGTTCTCGGCGGGGACGGTCATCCAGGCGTCGATGGCGGTGGACCAGGTGCCGTCCGGGGGGCTGACGAGGGAGCGTTCGTCCTGGCGGGTGCGCAGCGCCATCACCTGGACCGGCTCGCCGTACCGGGTGAGCTGGCTCCCCTTGACGGCGAGCAGGACGGGGACGCGGCCGGCGGCGCGGATCCGGGAGGCCAGGCGCAGCACGTCGGTCTTACCGGCGACGTCGGAGCCCCACAGCAGGGCGACCCGCGCGGCGGGGACGCCGCAGGCGCCCCGGACCACCTGGGTCAGCCGGTCGCCGGTGACCCGCTCGACGATCAGCACCGAGGCCCGTTCGGGCAGGGCCGCGCACATCGCCTCGACGGCCGCGCGCTCGCCCCGCTCGACCGGGGTGAAGGCCGTGCCGATCGAGGTCACGGCGGCGGGGACGACGAGCAGCGCCGCGCCCACGACGGTCAGACTCCGCTGCGCGGCCGGACCGTAGCCCATCCGGCGGATCTTGTCGCGCGCCCAGCGCAGGCCCCACACGGCGAGCACGATCAGGCCGGGCAGGACGACCGGGACCAGCCGCCGGGCGGCCCAGGGGTGGTCGGGGGTGATGGCCGGGCGGTAGAGGGTCGTGACGGTGGTCCAGCCGATCACGGCCAGCGGCAGCAGCCAGCCGAACCCGGTGCCGCGGGCGAGCCTGCGGGCCAGGACGGCCGCGGCCAGCGTGGCGAGCACCACGGCGGGCACGCCGATGTACCACATCACCCAGTGCAGGGAGTCCTCGTAGTACAGGCGGGTGCCGTCCACCGGCAGGCCGTTGGCCCGCTGGGTGTTGGTGATGAACAGGGCGTTCAGCCGGTCGGCCCGCGTGGTCGGCACCCTCGTGACCTGGTGCAGCCACGGCCGGGCGGCGAAGACGGCCATCACCGCGACCACCAGGCCGGCGACGGTCTCCGGCAGCCACCGCAGCGCCGCGACCCGGCGCAGCGCGGCGGCGAGCGGCCGGGCCAGCAGCGCGGCGACCACGGTGAGGGCCACGACCGCGCCGCAGATGAGCAGCAGCGGCGTGAGCGAGCTGGACAGATATTTCAGGTACGGCCGCGACAGGAGGTAGCCGGCGGCGACCCCCAGCCCGGTGCCCACGACGAGCCCGCCGAGCAGCGGGAGGCCGAGCCGTCCCTCCTCCCGCAGGCCGGTCCGGCCCATGGCGATGAGCAGACCGGCGTAGACGAGCACCGGAAGCACGTCGCGCAGCCCGTCGATCCTGACCAGGACCGCCAGCCCGAACACCAGACCGGCCAGTGCGGCTCCGGCCAGCGCGGCGCGCGGCTGGGCCTCGCGGACCTCCCCGGGCAGCTCGGCGGAGGGCGTGGTGGGCAGGTAGCCGAGGCCGGTGACGCCGGCGCGGAGCCTGGCCCGGGCGTCGTGCAGCAGGATCAACCCGCCGAAGATCAGGATGAGGGACGGGATCTCGCTGAACGTCGTGCGGGCGGTGTAGAGGAACGGGAGGCTGACCGCGAGCAGCAGGGCGGCGACCGGCGCCCAGCGCCCGCCCGCCAGCCGGGCGGTCAGCCCGGCGACGACCAGCACCGCCAGCGCCCCCAGCACGGGCGGCGCCAGGAGGAGCCCGGTCAGGCCACCCAGCCAGTGGCCGAACGCGTACAGCAGCGGCGGGCCGGGCATGAACTGCGGCACGACCGCGCCGCCGGAGTCGTAGAAGCCCGCGCTTTCGAACAGCAGCGCCGGGTCGGGCCCGCCGAGGGCCGCGATGTCCCGCGGGATCGGCAGCGAGCCGTGCCGGGCCAGCCAGATCGTGGTCTGCGCGTAGGTCGCGGGGTCGCGGCGGACGACGAGCTGCTCGCTGTGGAAGACGGCGTTGAAGACCGCCGAGCCCAGCGCCACCGCGACGACCGCGCCGGTCTGCCGGGCCGTCGCCTCGACCGTCTCGGGCAGGCGGCGCAGGCCGTACCGGCACAGGGCGGCCGCCGCGAGCAGGCCCAGCGGCACCGCGACGAGCGGCCGGAACCAGCCGAGCAGCAGCAGCGGCAGCCCGGCCAGCAGCCAGCCCACCAGCACGAGCGCGGGCGCGGCCGACAGCACGGCGAGCACGGTGCCCGCCGAGGGCCCGCGCTCGCGGTCTCGTGAGCCGGCCTCGGCGGCCGGCGTCGAGGGTGGTGACGGCCTCATAGCTGGACCCGAGCGTAGCGGCGGCCGGAACCGGCGGCGACGGGCGGCCGGAACGGGCACCGCGTCCGGAGCCGGAACGGGCGCAAGACCGGGTGCGGCGTCCGGCGCGGTGCCGGGTGCTGCGTCCGGCGCGGGGCCCGGGCCGGAGCCGGTAGCGTACGCAGCGCGCGAAGGGGGCTGGACGTGGGCGGGCGGGTGCGGCGATACCGGCGGTTCCTGCGGGACACGGGCGCGTGGGCGCGTGGACGGCTCCCGCGCGGCGTGGCCGGAGGGGTGCGGCGTCACCGGTGGTTTCTGGGGGTGCTGGGCCTCGGGGCCGCCCTGCGGGTGGTCACCGTGCTGGGATACCGGCCCGCGCTGTGGTTCCCCGACTCCTACACCTACGTCGTCACCGCCATCAAGCCCCGGCCCGACCTGGTCCGGCCGGCCGGGTACTCCATGTTCCTGCGGTTGTTCGAGCCCTTCCACAGCTTCGCCCTCGTCGCGTCGGTCCAGCACCTGCTGGGTCTCCTGGTCGGTGTGCTCGTCTACCTCACCGCCCGGCGGCTGGGCGCCCCCGGCTGGGCGGCGGTGCTCGCGTCGGTCCCTCCGCTGCTGGACGCCTACCAGATCGAGCTGGAGCACCTGCTTGTCTCAGACACATTGTTCGCCACTCTGGTCATGTCGGCCGTATGCCTCGCCGTGTCCCGGGCGACTGGACCGGTTTCTCCAGGTTCGTCCGCTCCGAGCCGGACCGTAGGGCTGGTGGCGGCGGGCGGGATCGGCCTGCTGGCGGCGGCGGCGACGCTGACCAGGACGGTCGGCCTGCCGCTGGTCGCGCTCTTCGCGGCCTGGCTGGTCTACCGGGCGCGGGGCCGGGTGCTCGCAGCCGGGGTGATGATCGCGGCGGCGCTGGTGCCGATCGCCGGGTACGCCCTCTGGTTCCACACCTCCCACCAGCGGTTCGGCCTGGTGGGCGCGAACGGCGTCTTCCTGTACGGCAAGACGATGACCTTCGCCGACTGCGCGGTGATGAGGCCGCCGCCCGACCTGGCCGTGCTGTGCGACCCGCGCCCTCCGGCGGCGCGGCCCCCGGCCCAGGAGTACGTCTGGAGCAAGGACTCGCCGCTGGTCAGACTGCCCGGCATCACCTTCACCGAGGAGAACGACGCGCTGGCCGGGCGGTTCGCGTCGCTGGCCATCACCCGCCAGCCGCTCGACTACCTCGGCTCGGTGCTGTCGGAGCTGGCCCGGTCCTTCACCCCGGACCGCCCGGTCTACCCCGACGCGGAGGTCTACGGCTACTACGAGTTCCCCGCGACGCCGCCCCCGCCCCCGGGCCGCTACCCGGCCACGGTGGGCGCCGAGTTCGCCCGGCGTTACGAGCGGGGGCCGATCGACGTCCGGATCGCCGAGCCGTACGCGGGCTGGATGCGCGCCTACCAGAGCGTCGCCAGGCTGCCCGGCACGGTGGTGCTGGTGATCGTCCTCGTCCCGCCGGTGACGGCGGCGGTACGGCGGCTCCGGCGGGGCCCGGCGGGGCGGTCGTGGCGGTTCCGGCGGGGGCCCGCAGGGGTGAGCGGCGGACCGGCCGGGGCCGGGCCGGCGGCCTGGCCGCTGCCGTGGGCGACCGCGGTGTTGCTGCTGGTCATGCCCCCCGCGGTGGCGGAGTTCGATTACCGCTACGTGCTGCCCGCCGTACCGGCGGCCTGTCTTGCTGCCGCTTTTATGGCGTCTAAACCTTCGTTACATAACATTCCAAGAAATGTCCGTATCTGAGTATGCTGGCCGCCGGATCATTCACGGGGGCTGTCAGGGCTGTCATGACCAAGTTCGCATCATCATGTCGTCCGGCACTCGTCTCGTGACCTACTCTTTGGGCGCAATGAGCGAGCTGAGACAGCACCGGACGTTGCCGCCAGGCGAGGAGATCGCATGAGCGACCATCGGCAAGTCGCTGTGAAGGACCGACGGGCCGAGCCCACCGGGCCCGGCCGCAGGGCCGCGCGGCGCGCGGGCGGCGACGACCGGCCCCCGCCCGAGGAGCCCCCGGTGTCCCGCCGCTCATCCAGGTCACCGCGACGCGGTGGGCTGGGCCTGAGCCGCTGGATCGGCATCGGGGTGACCGGCCTGCTGGTCCTCGGCACGCTGGGCGGCTACAAGGTCTACCACGACATCGAGGGCGAGTTTAAGAAACTCAACATCGATGACGAGCTCGGCAAGAACCGCCCGCCGGAGACCGGCGCGCTCAACGTACTCATCGTGGGCTCCGACACCCGCGAAGGCGCCGGCAACAAGAGGTACGGCCAGCACATGCAGGGCCTGGGCGAGCGGACCGACACGATCATGCTGCTCCACATCTCCCCGGACCGCGACAAGGCGACCCTGATCAGCTTCCCCCGGGACTCCGTGGTCCAGGTGCCCGAATGCCGTAGCCCCCAGACCAAGGCGGTCATTCCCCCCGGCCCCAGAATGATCAACGCGACGTTCAACGAGGGCGGCATCGCCTGCACCTGGAAGACGATCGAGTCGCTGACCCAGATCCACATCGACCACTTCGTCAAGGTCGACTTCTCCGGGTTCAAGAACATCGTGGACGCGCTGGGCGGTGTCCCGATCTGCGTCTCCAAGGACGTGGTGGACAAGAAGGCCAAGCTGGAGCTCAAGGCGGGCAACCACGTCGTGAAGGGCGAGACGGCCCTCGCCTACGTCCGGGCCCGATACTCGATGGGCGACGGCAGCGACCTCAGCCGGATCAAACGGCAGCAGGTCTTCCTCAACCAGGTGATGAAGAAGGCCACCAGCTCCGACCTGCTGACCGACCCGATCAAGCTGAACTCCTTCCTGAAGGCCGCGGCCGGCTCGCTCACCATGGACAGCCACCTCAACGTCAACCGCATGCTGGAGATCGCCCAGAGCGCGAAGAAGCTCACCGCCAAGGGCCTGCAGGCCATCACCGTCCCGTGGATGCCCGACCCGGCCGACAAGAACCGGGTCGTCTGGCGGCCCGAGGCCG
The DNA here is from genome assembly GCF_050942225.1 of Streptosporangium sandarakinum. Lineage (NCBI taxonomy): Bacteria > Bacillati > Actinomycetota > Actinomycetes > Streptosporangiales > Streptosporangiaceae > Streptosporangium > Streptosporangium sandarakinum. The sequence goes on along the minus strand of NZ_CP192034.1, from coordinate 1,308,157 downwards.
CCAACCTGTTCGAGGCGATCCGCGCCGACACCGAGGTGACCCAGCCGGACAAGGCGTCCACCAAGCCGGCCGTCAAGAACGAGCAGGTCCGGATCCAGGTGCTGAACGGCACCGGCAGGCCCGGCGTGGCCGGCGAGGCGGCCGCCAAACTGGCCGACCAGGGCTTCGTGGTGGTCCAGACCGGCAACGCCGGCCCGGCCACCGGCGTGCCCACCACCTCGGTCCGCTACGCCAAGGCCGAGACCGAGGGCGCCGCGTACGGCGACGCGCTGGCCCTGCGGCTCTCGGGTGACAAGCTCACCCCCGTCGCGGGCAAGATGCGGCCCACCAACGTGCAGAACTACGCGCCGACCATCCCGGTCACCACGCCTCCCAAGGGCCCGATCATCCAGCTGGTCATCGGCAACGACTGGAAGGGCGTCCGCGTCCCCACCAAGATCCCCGACTCCCTCAAGGGCAACGTCGTCGACAGCAAGACCGACCCCTGCCAGTGATCCGCGAAGCCCGCGGCCCGCGCCCGGCGCGCGGGGCGGCGTCCGCGACGGACGCCGCCCCGGACGCCGGGCGCCGGGTCACGGCGGGCTGGGCACCAGGTCACGTTTTCCGGGGAACCCGGCGTCCGCCGGAGCCGTTGTGCGACATCGGCCGCGTTCCCGGTCTAGGGTTGTCGGGTCGGCGAGGCGGACCTCACTCTGCCGCATCCCTCGGCGATCCCCGGGCGTCCCGCCGGCGCGACCCACCGGTCCCGTTTCAGAGAGATGATCGAGCCCACCTTCCGCCTTCCGAGAGATAGCCGAGCGTTTGCCCCGTGAGTGATCCCCGATTCCCCTTCCAGGTACCGGCTCCCCGAGACGACGGCCCCGGCGGGTCCGGAGGCGGGCAGGACCGGACGCCCGACCGGTGGCCGGCGTCCGAGGCGCCCCAGCCCTCCTGGCCGGAGCCGCCGGGCGAGAGCGGCCGGGGCCGTCGTGGCGGCGACCGGGGTCACCGCGGAGACGACCGGGACCACCGCGGGGACGACCGGACCCGGGACGAGGGGGCCGGCGAGGTCACCGCGTGGGGCTACCCGCCCTACCGTGAGCCCGCCCGGGAATCGCCCGCCTCCCCCTGGGACTCCCCCGCGCCCGGCTCGCACGAGGCCCCTGGCCGGCACGCCCACGGGTCGCACGAGTCCCCGCTCCGGGAGACTCACGGCTTCCACGAGGCCCCGGGCCGGCACGCTCCGGCGTCCGGCCGCGGCGAGACCCCCGGCTGGGGGGCCGAGTCGCCCACCCCCGGGACGGCTGGGCGCAGTCCCGGGCCGAGGAGCCCTGGGCGCCGGCCGGGGTCGAGGAGCCGTGGACGCCGGCCGGGGTCGAGGAGCCGTGGGACCCGCCGCGGGCGCGGGCGCCGTACCACGACCGGACGGCCCAGGACCCCTGGGCGCCGGGCGCCCCCGCCCCCGGGGGCGGTGTCCCGGACCCCGGGGCGGCCGGATCGCACGAAGCGCCCCGGCCGGGGGACGCCGGACCCGCTGGACCCGGCGTGGACGCCGGCGCCCACGGGCGCGCACATCCCGGCGTGGGCGTCGGCCGCCTCCGCCCCGGCCCGGCCGGAGACCGGAGCCGGCGAGCGGCCGTTCTCCTACTGGGACAAGCCCCAGACCGAGTCGTCGCGCTGGGGCCGCTACCCCGAGGCGGACGAGGAGCCGCGGCCCGAGGAGGAGCCGCCCGCCCCTCCGGCCAAGAAGAAGCGCGAGCCGTACCTCGACAACGTCAAGTTCGTCCTGATCGCCCTGGTGGTGACCGGCCACTCGCTGGTCCCGACCCTGGCGGCGCACTCGTCCAAGGCCGCGTACCTCTTCATCTACACGTTCCACATGCCCGCGTTCGTGCTGGTCAGCGGTTATCTCGGGCGCAACTTCTGGAACTCCAACGCCAAGATCAACAAGCTGGTCGACACCATGCTGGTGCCGTACGCGGTCGTGGAGCTGGGGTACGCGCTGCTGCGCTACGCGGTCGGCCAGAAGTGGTCCCTGACGATCATCGACCCGGCGTGGCTGAACTGGTACCTGCTCGCCCTGGTGCTGTGGCGGATCTCCACGCCCATCTGGAACCGCATGCGGCAGCCGGTGCTCGTCGCGCTCGTCATCTCCATGGTCGCCGGCTTCTCGGAGATCTCCGGCGACTTCAGCATCGACCGCTTCTTCGGCCTGCTCCCCTTCTACGTGATCGGCCTGGTGCTCAAGCCGGAGCACTTCGACCTGCTCAAGCCGCTGTGGGTGCGGATCACCGGCGGGGTCGTCCTGGCCGCGGGCGCCGCGGTGGCGATCTTCATCGCCCCGCACGTCAGCCTCAAGCCGGTCTACTACCGCTACAGCTTCAAGTCCATGGACATGAGCTGGTGGCTCGGCCTCGGCGTGCGCGGCGCGATGCTGCTGGCCGGGCTGGTGCTCTCGGTGGCACTGCTGGCCGTGGTGCCGCGGCGCCAGACGTGGTTCTCCGACCTCGGCACCCGCACCCTCTACGCCTACCTGCTGCACGGTGTCGTCGTGCTCGTCGCCAAGGACCAGAAGTGGCTGAGCTTCCCCTGGCTGTACGGCCCGCTGGGCGTGATCGCGATCACCTGCAGCGCGCTGGTGCTGGCGATCATCCTCTGCCTGCCGGTGACCCGCACGGCCTTCAAGTGGCTGCTGGAGCCGCGCCTGGTGTGGCTCTACCGGCGCCCGGCCGGGGAGGCGGCGCGCCCGTCCTCGACGGTGCCCGCCGCGGACATGCCCGCCGCCGCGACGCCCGTGGACCCGGCCGCCGGGCCCGCCCGCAGGGAGAGTTCAGCCCCGCTTCCCCGGTGATTAACCCGGCACACCCGGTGAGGACGGAACCTCCGCCCAGCATCGGCGTATGAGGGTATGTGTCGGGACGATCGTCCACCATCCCGAGGACGCCCGGATCATGCACAGGCAGATCCGGGCCCTCCTCGACGCGGGGCACGAGGTCACCTATGTCGCCCCTTTCACCGACTGCAACGTCACCCCGGCCCCCGGTATCCGCGCGATCGACGTCCCGCGCGCGCTCGGCGCCCACCACGGCCGGGCGCTGCGGGCCGTGCGCGGGGCGCTGCGGCGCGGGACCGAGGACGCCGACCTGCTCCTCGTCTGCGACCTCGCGTCGCTGCTCAGGCTGCCCCGCCGCCGCCCCGTCACCGTCTGGGACGTCCGCGACGACGCCTCCGGGCCGTGGGCGGCCGGTTCGTTCCCCGGGCTCCGCCTCCCGCGGCCCCTGCTCCGCCTCGCCGAGTCCCGCGCCGAGCACCGCGTCCACCTGATCCTGGCCGACGCCTCCCACCGGGAGCGGTTCCAACTGTCCCATCCCGTGGTCCCCCGCGCCGCCCGGGTGCCCGAGCGGCCGCCGCGGCCGCCCGCCGGTGGGCGGGTCGTCCACCTGGGCAGGCTCCGCGCGGACGGCGGCGTGGCCGAGCTGGTCGAGCTGGCCCGGCGGCTGGCGCCGTACGGGATCAGGACGGACCTGATCGGCGAGGCCGACCCGGCGGTCCGCCCGGCGGTCCGCGACGCGCAGCGGGCGGGCCTGCTCGACTGGTACGGCCACGTGCCCGACCGGCACGCGACGCGGATGGCCGAGGGCGCCCTGGCCGGGCTCGCGCTCCCGCACGACCTGCCCGGCGCCGGGCGGGCCGTACCGGCCAAGGTCGTCGAGTACATGGCCAGGGGACTCCCGGTCATCACCACCCCGGCCCCGGCCGCCGCCGCGGTGGTCGAGCGGACCGGCTGCGGCGTGGTGGTGCCCTTCGGCGACGTGGACGCCGCGCTGCGCGCCGTACTGGCGCTGCGGGACGACCCCGTCCGGGCGGCGGACCTGGGCGCGCGCGGCCACCGGGAGGCGCTGCGCCACCACAACTGGGCCGACCACGCGGGCGGGTTCGTCGAGCTGCTGGAGGGCTGGGCCGCGACGGGCGCCGCCCCGGCACCCGCCCGTCCCCGCCCCCTGCCCGCCTGACGGACCGCCCCGGCACCCGCCCGTCCCCGCCCCCTGCCCGCCTGACGGACCGCCCCGGCCCGCGTGCCGGCCCGGTCCGGGCGGGCCCCCGGCCGCCGCCTGAGCGTCCTCCCGCCCGCCACCGGAACCCGTGAGGTTCGCGGAGCCCGCCGGGTTCCCCTCCCGGCACGTGAATGCCGGGTTCTTCGGGGGTATGCCAAACCACAGTGACGGGAGAGCCGAAGATTGGTCTAGAGGAGCCATGGCACGCCATCTGATCCAGGGCCGCGAGGTCGCCACGCCGGTCCGCATCCGGGACGCCATGGCCTGCACGGCCTCCTATCTGGTCCGTGCCGACGCGGCCCGCGCCGTGATCGCCTACTCGGGGCTCGACGTCGTCGAGGTGCTTCCCGGCAAGGCGCTGTGCACGCTGGCGTTCCTGGACTACACCGAGGGAGACCTGGGCGCCTACCACGAGTTCGGGGTGACCTTCCTGGTCCGGCCGCCGGAGGCGGGTCCGGCGCCCCGCCGCGGTCTGCGCCGCGGCCTTTCCGAGCTGCTGCGGGACGGGGCGGGGGTGTTCGTCCACTGGCTCCCCGTCGACCAGGGGTTCACCCTGGAGGCCGGCCGTACGATCTGGGGTTTCCCCAAGGAGCTGGCCGACATCGACCTGCGCCTGTCGTCCCCCTACAAGCGGTGCGTCGTCCGCCAGGACGGCCGCCTGGTGCTGGACCTCCTGTTGCGGCCCGGCCTGCCGGTGCCCGCGCCCGGCCTGACCGCCCGCACCGACGCCTACACCCATCTGGACGGCGTCACCCGCCGCGTTCCCTGGTCGGTGGCGCCGCGCGGCGGGCGGGTGCGTCCGGCGGGCGCCCTGATCCGCCTGGGCAACCACCCCGTCGCCAGGGAGCTGAGCGAGCTGGGCCTGCCCGGCGGCGCCTTCCTGACCGCCACCGCCTCGCACGTGACCATGCGCTTCGAGGAGGCCAAGACCCTCTAGGGCCCGGGGCGGCGGCGCGGGAGAGCTCAGCGGCGGCCGGGGCGGGTGCGCCACAGGCTCGCCGCGCCCAGCGCGGCGGCGGCGCACGCCACCGGGATCGCGGGCAGCATGTAGCGGTGGTCGAAGTCGAGCGCGGCGATCGGCCCGACGAACAGGAACATCGCCACGGCCCACGGCAGCAGGGCGGCACGCCGCCGCCCGATCGCGCCGAGTCCGCCGAGCAGCAGGAGCACCCCGAACAGCGGGCCGTGCAGGACGTTCGGGTAGCGGTACGCCGTGAAGAACGCGTCGTAGGGCGCGACGGACGACATCCCGCGGATGGCGGGGTCGTACTCCCTCCGAACCTGGTCGATCAGCGGGAACGACGGCAGCGGCCAGGATCCCACCGGGAACGTCAGGGCCGGAACGATCCGCTTCGGGTGGCGCACGGGCGTCTGCGCGAACGCGAGCGACGCGTCGGAGGCGACCTCGCGCAGGTAGTCGAACGGCTGGGCGGCGATGGCGCGCACCGCGAACGACCTGGCCAGGTCGTTGTGGGAGAACCGGTCCCCCGGCAGGCGGTTGAGTGAGGCGCCCGCGGCCCACACGTACTCCGAGGCCGCGTCGACGACGGTGCCGTTCGGGCAGAGACGCGCCTCGGCGGCCGGTGGCCTGATCTTCGAGCAGTCGGCGAACGTCATGGTGCGCGCCCACAGCGCCACCCCGTCCGAGCCGCTGAACGCGAAGCGCCCGTGGTGCTGGCGGTACCAGCCCGCGTAGGCGGCGAGCGGCAGCGTTCCCGCGACCACCAGCGCCACCACCCGCCGCCATCCGGCCCGCCGCAGGAGCAGGTGGAGCACGAACAGGGCGAGCAACGGCACCGCGGCCGTCCGGGTGAGCCCGGCCGCCGCCAGCAGCGCCCCGGCCGCGGCGGCCGACCGCACGGAGGGCTTCGCCCGCCACATGATGACCGTCAGCGCGGCGATGACGAGGAACGTGACCTGGGTGTCGGAGAGCACCGCGTGTTCGAGCCGGAGGAACGCCGGGTTGAACAGCACGGGCAGCGTCGCCGGCGTCGCGCCCCACGCGGGCAGCGAACGGCGGCGCAACAGGAGATAGATCATCAGACCCATGCCGAGCCCCATGACGTGCTGCGCGCCCACCACCAGCTCGACGCTGTGGAACGGCCGCAGCAGCCACAGGAACAGCGAGTACCCGGCGGGATGGAACGCGCCGCCGGGTTTCAGGTGGACGGCCGTGTCCAGGTAGGTGAACGAGTCGTACCAGTAGAGCTGGGCGGTGTCGTAGCCGAGCATGACGACCACGCGCAGCGCCGCCGCCAGGGTGATCACGACGGCGAACAGGACGTGGCCGGCGAGGAACGCCCGGCGCGGACGGCGGCGTGCGGCGCCCTCGGCGATGACGGATTCGGCCCGGACGTCGCCGGGTGAGGTGAGCACGGCAGGACCCCCGGTTCGGGGCCGGGCGGTTCCCGGCGTCGAAGGGGAACTGAAACGGATGATCGATAAACTCGTCGTCACCTGATCCGGTTACGTCCGCGTTATGGCGTTGATGGCATGGTGGCGCGATCCGACGGCATCGCATGGCGTTGATGGCATGGGGGGCAGCACGTTGCGGGTACTGATCGCCGAGGACGAGCGGATGCTCGCCGACTCGATCGCGGAGGGGCTGCGCGGGGAGGCTCTCGCCGTGGACGTCGCCTACGACGGCGAGGCGGCGCTGGAGCGCGTGCGGGTCAACGACTACGACGTGCTGATCCTGGATCGGGACCTGCCGGGCCTGCACGGCGACGAGGTGTGCCGGGCCGTGGTGGCCGACGCCGCGGCCGTGCGCATCCTCATGCTCACCGCGTCGGGGGACGTGCGCTCCAGGGTGACCGGCCTGTCGCTCGGCGCGGACGACTACCTGCCCAAGCCGTTCGCGTTCGAGGAACTGGTGGCGCGGGTCCACGCGCTGGGCCGGCGGGTCCGGGCGGCCGACCCGCCGATCCTGGAGCGGGCGGGCGTCCGCCTGGACTGGGCGCACCGGCAGGTGTTCCGGGACGGCCGCTACGTGCCGCTGGCGCGGAAGGAGTTCGGCGTGCTGGCCGAGCTGCTGCGCGCCCGCGGAGCGGTGGTCTCCGCCGAGACGTTGCTGGAGAAGGTGTGGGACGAGCACATCGACCCGTTCACCAACACGGTGCGCACGACGATGATGAAACTGCGCCGTAAGCTCGGTGACCCGCCGGTCATCGAGACGATCACCGGGGCGGGGTACCGGATCCCGTGATCTCCCCTCATTCCCGAAGCCCCGCCGGAGCCTCTCCGGAGGCGGGGTCCCCACACCGGAGGAATCCATGAAGGGCAGTGTCAGGCTCCGGTTCGCCCTCGCCTGCGGTGGAGTGTTCGTCCTCGTCGGGATCGTCCTGGTCGCCGCGCTCGCCCTCGTCGTACGGCAGAGCCTGGAGCCCCGTGACGGGCTCCGGCAGCCCCGGTGGATCAGTGTCGCGGGAAACGTCTACACGCCCGACAGCAAGCAGTACTACATCGCCGGTCAGCGGGTCGCGCAGGTAAGGCGCGTCTACCAGGCCGACACGGTCAGAAGCGTGCTGACCTGGGGTGGTGTCGCGGTCCTCGCGGGCGGCGGGCTGGCGGCGGCGGCCGGCTGGCGGGCGGGCGGCTGGGCGATGCGCCCCGTCCGGACGGTCACGGCGAGCGCGCTGCGCGTCTCCCAGAGCCACGACCTCACCGAACGCATCGCGCACGAGGGGCCGCCCGACGAGGTCAAGGATCTCGCCGACACCATCGACGTCGTCCTGGCCCGGCTGTCCCGCTCCTTCGACGGGCAGCGGCGGTTCATCGCCAACGCCTCGCACGAGCTGCGCACACCGCTCACCATCAACCGCACCCTGGTGGACGTGGCGGTCCGGCGTCCGGACGCGAGCGAGGACGTCAAGCGGCTCGGCGAGTCCCTGCTGGTGGTCAACACCCGGCACGAGCGGTTGATCAACGGGTTGCTCGCCCTGGCCGAGGGCGAGCGCGCCGTGCTCGACCGGCGTCCTTTCGACCTGGCCGACGTGGCCGAGCACGTGCTCGACCTGGCCGCCGGCGAGGCGAAGGAGCAGGGGGTGACCGTCCACCGGCTGCTCGACCCGGCGCCCACCGCGGGTGAGGCGGTGCTGGTCGAGCGGCTCGTCCAGAACCTGGTGGAGAACGCGATCCGGCACAACCACGCGGGCGGGCAGCTGTGGGTGTCCACCCGGCGGCGGACCGACCGGGTCGAGCTGGTCGTGTCCAACACCGGGCTGCCCGTGCCGCCGTACGAGGTCGAGACGATCTTCGAGCCGTTCCGGCGGCTGCACGGGGACCGGTTGCGCTCCGACCGGGGCAGCGGTCTCGGGCTGTCCATCGTCCGGGTGGTCGCCGAGGCGCACGGCGGCACCGTGAGCGCCGAGCCCCGCGAGGAGGGCGGGCTCACGGTGGCCGTCGAGCTGCCGCAGGTGAACGTCTGATCCCGGGGCCGGCGCGGGGTCAGGCGGAGCCGAGCAGGTCCCACCGGTTGCCGGCGATGTCGCGGAACACCGCGACGCGCCCGTACGGCTCGGCGCGCGGCGGCGTGACGAACTCGACCCCGGCGGCGGTCATCCGCTCGTAGGCGGCGTCGAAGTCGTCCGTCCGCAGGAAGAACCCGACGCGCCCGGCCACCTGGTCGCCGACGGCGGCGCGCTGCCGTTCCCCGTCGGCCCGGGCGAGCAGGACGCCGGTCCGGGCGCCGGGCGGCCGCACGACGACCCACCGCTTGGGGCGCCCGTCGTTCGTCAGCGACGGCGAGTCCTCCACCAGGTCGAACCCCAGGACCCCGGTGAAGAACTCGATGGCCGGGTCGTACTCCTCGACGATGATCGTGAAAAGGTCCATGTGCACCCCGCGAGCCTAGGGGGGATCACGTGTGCCATGATTAAGGAACGATCAGTCCAAAATTTGGGCGCACGGCGGGACCGTCGCGTCCGGGACATCCGGTAGAGGTGTGGAAGAGATGAGATTCACCGACAGGGTCGTGCTGGTCACCGGCGGAGGCTCCGGCATCGGGCGGGCCGTCGCCCTGGGATTCGCGCGGGAGGGGGCGACCGTGGCGGTGGCCGGCCGCCGCAGGGAGGCCCTGGAGCGCACCGTCGAGCTCGCCGAGGCCGAGGGCGCCAGGGCCGCCGCGTTCACCGCCGACCTGACCGACCCGGCGGACGTGGCCGCGCTCGTCGACGGGATCACCGGCCGGTTCGGCGGCCTGGACGTCGCGGTCAACAGCGCCGGGACCTTCACCGCCGCCCCGGTCGCGGAGACCTCGGAGGAGGAGTGGACCCGGGTCCTCACCGTGAACACGACCGGCGTCTTCCTCGCCATGAAGCACGAGATCAGGGCGATGCGCGCCCGGGGCGGCGGCGCGATCGTCAACATCGCCTCCAACATCGGCGCGCACCGCAGGCTCCCCGGGCTCGGCGCCTACGCGGCGTCCAAGGCCGCGGTCAGCGCGCTGACCCGGACCACGGCCCTGGAGTGCGTCGGCGAGGGCATCCGCGTCAACGCGGTCAGCCCCGGCCCGTTCGACACCCCGATGTCGATGCGGCCCGGCGAGACCGAGGCCGACCGGGCCGCCCGGATGAAGGAGCAGTCGCCGATCGGCAGGGTCGGCTCCCTGGAGGAGATCACCGGCACCGTGCTCTGGCTCGCCTCCGACGAGGCCGGCTACGCCGTGGGGCTCGACCTCGTCCTCGACGGCGGCGCCACCGCCTGAGACCCGGGTCGCGCCGCCCCGGACCGGCCGCGAGCGCGACGTGCTCGCGGCCTCGATCGACGGCGCCGCCATCGCCAGCCCGGCGGCGCGTCCGCACCCGCCGGAGAGCACGGTACGCGACCACCCGTCCTCGGCGATCGGCAGGACGCACACGCGCAACGGGTGACCCTGAGAGGCTCGATCATCGCGTTCCGGAGGGCACCGCGCCGACGCACGGTTCGTGACTCTCCGTAACGAAAGAACTACGTTCTTTCTCGTCGAACGTCACGCCCGATCGAGGAGGACCATGCACACCCTCATCCGCAGCACCGGAGCGGCCCTGACCGGGGCACTGCTCGCCGGCGGCCTGCTCGCCTCGCTGTCCACGGCCGCCCACGCGGCCTCGGCCCCGCTCGTGGCACGGGTGGCGCAGGCCGCGCCCGCCGTCGCCTGCACCGCCGACGCCACCGCGAGCGGCTGGATCTGCTTCCTGCGCTACTGCGACGCCTACTACTGCTACTACGACTGCTACCCGACCCTGCAGGCCCGCAGCAGCGGCCAGCGGCCCGGCAAGACCATCCGGGTGCCCAAGCCCACGACGGGCTCACCGGCCCCCACGATGACCAGCGACTGATGCGCCGGCCCGGAACCGGGAACGCGGACGTCGTGCGGCGCACGCCGCCCGTCCCCGGTTCCGCGTGCGCCGTGCGGCCCCGGGCGAGCGGTCAGACGATCGGCGGGCGGCCCAGGCGGAGCATCCGCCAGGCCGTCTTCCAGCCCATGGGACGGCGCTCCCCGGCCGGCTCGCGCAGGCCCTCGGTGAACCCCCTGAACCACGCGCGCAGCGCCGTGCCGGAACGCTCGCGGACCAGGGTCAGCACGATCCAGTTGACGAGGTACGGCACGGCCAGCGCCCAGGGCAGGTTGCGCCGGGCCAGCCAGACGCGGTTGCGCGCGTTGAGGCGATAGAAGTCGGCGTGCCGGGTCGGCGGGACCTGCGGGTGGTACATGACGGTCTGCGCGTCGTACTCGATCCGGTAGCCCTCACCCAGCAGCCGCCAGGCCAGGTCGGTCTCCTCATGGGCGTAGAAGAACCGCTCGGGGAGACCGCCGACCTGTAGGAAGGCCGACCGCCGGATGGCGCAGGCGCCGCCCAGGAAGGTGGTGACCGGGGAGGACCGCTCGGGGTCGCCCGCGCGCAGCCGCGGGACGTGCCGGCGCTGACCGGCGCCGCCGTCGGGGTCCTTCACCCGGAACGAGACGACCGCGAGGTCGTGCTCGGTGGAGAAGCGCTCGCGCAGGTGGGAGACGAGGTTCGTGTCGCCGTACCAGCCGTCGTCGTCGAGGAAGAGCACGACGTCGCCCGAACACTCCTCGACGCCGCGGTTGCGGCCGGCCGGGATGCCGGTGTTGTGGCTGAGCCGTATCGTCTTGATCGACGCCGACGAGCCCGGCGGCACGGTCACCGCCAGCTCGGGGACGTCCGCGCCGTTGCCGACGATGACCACCTCGACGTCGCCGTCGACCTGGTTCAGCGCGGACTCGACCGCGCGGCCCAGCTCGGGGACCCGGGTGCCCATGGTGAGGATGACGCACGAAATCTTCAACGGGTCATCGTCCTGACGCGTCGAGAGCACGTGCGGAACATACTTTCATGATCACCAGTCTGCTGGGTCGGGCGGCTGTGGCATTGCTGGAGCCCTCTGGTACGGAGGACAAGCGTATCGGAACCGTCGGCAAACACCCGCCAAACGACGCGGGATCTCCGCACCTACGACGCACCGCGACGCCGTCCGGTTCCGCGCCGTTCACTTCCCCGGCATCCGTCCTCCGGTCGCCCGGTGCTCACGAGAGCCGCCGGGAGGCCAGGATGCTGACCAGGTGCAGCGCCATCTGCAGCACGGCCACCACGACGCAGGCCACCGTCAGCACCCTGGTCGCGGCCAGGCCGCCGGCGATCTGGTCCCAGATCGCGGCGACCACCACGAGGAGGGACAGCTCGACCGCCTGGACGATCCGGTGGAACCTCAGCGCGGCGGCGGCCCGGCGGGCCATTCCCAGGCCGCGTGAGCGGAAGTGCTCCGCCGACGCCTCGGTGGCCGCGACCAGGCCGGACCGGGCGCGCGCCACGTCCACCAGGTCGGTCTCCGCCTTGATCAGGATCGCGCCGAGCGCCGCGGCGAAGCCCAGCACGGTGTACCAGTCGGGACGGACCTCCGACGCCCGGAAGCCCAGCCCGATGAGCATGGCCGCCTCGGCGAAGTAGTGGCCGACCCGGTCGAGGTAGACGCCGGTGATGGAGGTCCGCCCGGTCCACCGCGCCAGCTCGCCGTCGGAGCAGTCGAGCAGCAGGTAGAGCTGGACCAGCAGGGCGGCCAGCACGGCGGCCCACAGGGTGGGCACCGCCAGGACCGCGCCCGCCAGCAGCCCGGTGAGGATCATCAGCCAGGTGGTCTGGTTGGGGGTGATCGGCGTCTTGGCCAGCACCCAGGTGACGTAGATCGACAGCTTGCGCATGTACAGCGCGCCGGCCCAGTGCTCACCGCTGTTGCGGTCCATGGTCGAGTGCGGCTGGGCGACCGCGCGGAACTCAGCGACCGATGGTCCGGACATAATCTTCCACCCGATCGCGGATCTCGGCCTCGGACAGGCGCAGGTGCTCAAGGATCGTGTAGCGGCCCGGGCGGGTCGCCGGAGCCAGTACGACCGCCTCGGTGAACTGCCCCACGCTCAGCCCGGCGTCGGCGGGGCTGACCGGGAGGCCGTGCGAGCGCAGACACTCGGCGACCTCGCCGAGTCTCCGTTCGTCCTCGCGCAGGAAGAAGCAGAAGGCGGCACCGATCCCGGCGAGCTCGCCGTGGTTGGAGGTGCCGGGGAAGAGCTGGTCCACGGCATGAAGGATCTCATGATCTCCACCGCTCGAAGGACGGGAGGACCCGGCGATCACCATCGACATCCCGGAGAGGATGAGCGCCTCGGCCAGCACGGTCAGGAACGCGTCGGACTCGACCGAGTCGGACCGCCCCATCACCGCCTCCGCCGCGGTGCGGGCCATCGCGCAGGCCACGCCGTCGATCGGCTCGCCGCGCTCGGCGTTGCCGAGCTGCCAGTCCTCGATCGCCGACAGGTTGCTCACCACGTCGCCGACGCCGGAGCGGACCAGCGACGACGGAGCGTCGTGGACGAAGTCGAGGTCGACCATGATGGCCAGCGGCATCGGCACGCCGAAGGACCCCTTGCCGCCGTCGTGGGTCAGCGACGCCACCGGCGAGCAGATCCCGTCGTGCGACAGGTTGGTGGCCACCGCCACCATCGGGATGCCCGCGAGCGACGCGGCGTACTTCGTGGCGTCGATGGTCTTGCCGCCGCCGATGCCGACGACCGCCTCGTAGGCGCCCTTGCGCAGGTCGGCGCCGAGCGTGACCGCGGCGTCCACCGAGCCGTCGGGCACCCGGAAGATCCGGGCCTCGCCGAGGGAGGGGGCGATGATCGAGGTGATCTTGTCACCCTGACCGGCGCCCACCGCCACCGCCACCCGCCCGGAGGTCGCCACCCGGCTGTCGGCCAGCAGCGAGCCGAGCTGGGCGATCGCCCCCCGCCGCACCTCCATGGTCAGGGGGGCGGGGAGCATCCTGGCTAGTATCGGCACGCGATCTCCCGCGCCTTGGCCAGGTCGTCGTGGTTGTCCACCTCGACCCAGGAGACCTCGCCGATCGGGGCGATCGCGATCTTCTCCCCGCGGTCGACCATCTCCTGGTAGCCGTCCTCGTAGTACAGCTGCGGGTCGCGCTCGAAGGTGGCCCGCAGGGCGTCGGCCAGCCGCTCGGCGGCGCCGGGACGGATCAGCGTCGCGCCGATGTACTCGCCGGCCGCGGTGGCCGGGTCCATCAGCTTGGTGATCCGCGCGAGGTGGCCGTCGCCGTCGAGGGTGACCTTCATCTCCTCGTCGGCGAGCTTCTTGACGTCGTCGACCGCGAGCAGGATGTCACTCGTCTCCGGCGCCGACAGCAGGGTGTGCTCCACGGAGACCGGGTGCACGGTGTCGCCGTTGACCAGCAGCACGCCCTGCTCGAAGTAGTCGCGGGCGCACCACAGGGAGTAGGCGTTGTTCCACTCCTCGGCCTTGTCGTTGTGCACGAGGGTGAGCTTCACGCCGTGCCGCCGCTCCAGCTCGGCCTTGCGCTCGTGTACGGCCTGCGCCTGGTAGCCGACGACGACCACGACGTCACGGAGATCGGCCGCCGCGAGGTTCCGCAGCGAGATGTCCATGATCGTGGTGTCGCCGTCGACCGGCACGAGCGCCTTGGGCAGCGTGTCGGTGTACGGCCGCAGGCGTCGTCCGGCCCCGGCGGCCAGCACCATTCCCAGCAACGTGCACTCCTCATCCGAATGAGCCCCTCCTCGGGCGCTCCTGGCCCCAAAGGTTAGTTGCCTTTACGCCCCGATGGTGTATTCGGAGGTTCACCGGAGGTTCCTCATCCGGCGTCGGCGGGCTCACCGGGCTCGGCGGCGTCCGCCCCGGGGCCCGGCGCGGCCAGCCAGCAGGTGACGCTCTCCCACCCGAAGAGCCCCCACAGGTAAAGGGAGAGCAACACGAACAGGAGCGTGACCTGCCCGGCGAGGCCGCCCAGCGCGATCAGCAGCATCCGGCCGTCCCAGCCGAAGCCGGCGGTGGCCAGCCAGGCCGGCGGGTAGACCCGCTGCCGCAGCCGGTAGACGAGGTCGTAGTGGTGGAAGGCCATCGCGCCGAGCAGCAGGAAGATCAGCCAGTACGGCACGCCGTGCGCGAACCCCACCGCGGCCGCGAAGCCGTACTCGGTGAGGCGCAGGATCGGCGGCACCAGCCAGTCGAGCCGGCCGTCGTGCGGGTGGGAGCTGCCGGGACCGGCCAGCAGCAGCGCCACCGCCGGGGCGAACACCGCCAGGCCGTCGGCGCCGGCCACCCCGACCAGCAGCAGCACCGCGGCCACGAACGTGCCGGCGAGCACGGGCGGCAGCGGCGGGAGCTGCCCGGCCACCAGCGCGCCCATCGCCCGCGACAGCACCCCGTCGTCGCGGTAGGCGACGAGGGTGCCGCGCGGCGCCGTCGTCATCTGCACGGTCGTCACGATCGCATCCGCCTCACCGCCCGCGTCGCGGCCCGTCCCCCGCCCGGCGGCCGGGCGGCGCCCCCGCGGGACCCGTCGCTCGTGGTCATGGTCATTTGCTCAGCGACCTGCCGATCCGGCCGGTGAGCGTGTAGAGGGCGGCGACGCCGCCCCAGGTCAGCAGCGCGAGGAAGGTGACGCGCGCGTTGAACAGCGCGGCGGTCACCGCGATCAGCGCCATCCGCTCCCCGATGGGGAGCACGATGATCTTCTTGAGCCAGCGGGTGGTCGAGCTCCGCTCCAGAAGCCGCGACAGCCGCACGACCGGGTTCCCCGGCGGCGGGCTCTCCTGCGGTACGGCCCGCGCCCGCTCCCCCGGCTCCTGCCCGTCCGTGCTCCCCGTGTCCGTGCCCCCCGTGTCCGTACCCCCCGCGTCCGTGCTCCCGGCGGAGGCCCCGGACGGCGGGGCGGGACGGGACGGCGCCAGCCGCGCGGCGGCGTCGGCCGGGACGCCCGAGGGCCCGCCGGTCGCGGCGGACGGCCCGGCGGAGCGGGCCCGCGCGGCGCCCGCGTCGGCGCGCGACCCGGCGTAGGAGAAGTCGATCATGTGGCGGAGCGCCTGGAGGATCATCGCCGCCACCGCCAGCGCCCAGATGCCCTCCGGGCCGCCGCCCACGGCGCCGTGCCCCGCCGCGTAGCCGACGGCCAGCCCCACGTAGACGACGTACTCCTTGGCCCGGTCGAAGGTGGCGTCCAGCCACGCGCCGACCGGGGAGAACATCCGGGTGTAGCGGGCGAGCTGGCCGTCGACGCAGTCGAGCACGAACGACAGGTAGACCAGGACGGCCCCGGCGACCAGCGCGGGGCGGGTGCCCGCGGAGAACCAGGCGGCGGCCAGGAGGGCCAGCCCCGCCGAGAACCAGGTGACCGCGTTCGGCGTCAGCCCGAGCGCGGCGGCCGGCCGTACCAGGTGCCCCGACCAGGAGCTCACGCCGTAGGTGGCGAAGAAGCCGTCGTCGGCCTTGACCGCGGCGTCCAGCCGGGCGTGGGCCACGTCCACCTCGTTCAGCCGCCGCACGGCCGCGTCGGCGTCCTCCTGCCCGGCGACCCGCTCGCAGCGCAGCCGCCCGAGCCCTCGGGCGCGGACGTGGACGCCGTAGCGGACCAGCCCGGCCAGCAGCAGGTCACCGGCCTCCGCGCCGCCCATCGCGCCGAACACGCCGGTCTCGGCGAGGCCGGCGAGCGTCTCGGCGGTCTCGGCCAGCCGCCCGAGGTCGGCCTCGCCCACCCGCAGCGCCCCCGGAAGGTGCCGTCGGCCCCGGCGACCTCGTGCAGCGAGGTGCCCGCAGCGGCGACCCTGCCGCCCTCGACCCGGACCGGCGGGCGCAGCGGCCCCGGCTCGTCACCGTCCGTGACGACCAGCGCGGTCGTGCCGCCGCCCGGGGCGGACAGGAGTACGGCCAGCGCCTCGGTGTGCGCCACCAGGTCCCCGGCGAGCACGGCCACCGGGCCGGTCGCGGCGCGGGCCACCCGGGCGACCCGGCGCAGGTCGTCGGCCAGGCCGTGCGACCCCTCCGCCCCGATCAGGTAGGCCCCGTCCGTGGCGCGGGTGATGTCGCCCGAGCGGGCCACCACGTGGACCTCGCCGACGGAGAGCGCGACGAGCTGGTCGGTCAGCCGGTCGAGCAGCGTGCCGCCGCCGCAGCGCAGCGCGGCGCCGGCGGTGGTGGCGAGCACGACGGCGGCGGCCGTGCCGGGGCGGACCGCCCGGAGGCCCCGCGCGGCCGGCCGGCGGGCCGCCGGGCGCGTGGGGACCGCCAGGCGGCGCGGCCGGGAGGTCGTCGAACGGCAGGTCACCGAACTCGGGCGGCCCGCCGTACGGCTCACGGAGACCGCCGGGGGGCGGGAGGTCGTCGGACGCGCGAGGGCCGGACGGCGCGGGCGCGTGGGAGTCGTGCAAGACCGGGCTCCTTCGTATCCGACGGGATGACCGTGCGAATCGGGAGTGCGCACTTAGCGTAGCGAGATCTTGACCGGATAGCACGGGAGCGCGGCCTGCGATCGGGTACGCACCCATTACGCTCGCGGTAACCGCACCGTCGAAGGAAGCTGACCTTGGCCGCTCTGGAACCACGCCTCCGCACCGTCGCCGTCGTTCTCGCCGGAGGCGTCGGCCAGCGGGTCGGGCTGAACACCCCCAAGCAGCTCATCAAGGTCGCCGGCCGGACGATCATGGAGCACACGCTGTCGGTGTTCGACGCGGCGCCGGAGATCGACGAGATCGTGGTGCTGATGACGCCGGGCTTCACCGCCGACGTGGAGCGGCTCGTCGCCCGCAACGGCTTCCGCAAGGTCAGCAAGGTCCTGGAGGGCGGCGCGACCCGCCCGGAGACCACCTGGCGGGCGCTGCAGGCGCTGGGCACGCGGGAGTGCGACGTGCTGCTGCACGACGCCGTGCGGCCGCTGCTGGAGCCGCGGATCATCACCGAGTGCGTCGAGGCGCTGAAGGTGTACTCGGCCGTCGACGTGGCGATCCCCAGCTCCGACACGATCGTGGTGGCCGCCCCCGGCCCGCGCGGGGAGATCGTCCGCGACGTCCCCGACCGGTCCCGGCTGCGGCGCGGCCAGACGCCGCAGTGCTTCCGGCTCTCGGTGGTCCGCGAGGCGTACGAGCGGGCCTTCGCCGACCCCGACTTCGACCGGCAGCCGCCCACCGACGACTGCGGCGTGGTGCTGCGCTACCTGCCCGACGTGCCGATCTACATCGTGCCGGGCAGCGAGCACAACATGAAGGTCACCCACCCGGTGGACGTGTTCATCGCCGACAAGCTCTTCCAGCTCGCCGCCGGCGCCGCCCCGCACCACTCCGCCTTCGCCCACCGGCAGGCGCTGCAGGGCAGGACCGTGGTGGTCTTCGGCGGCAGCTACGGCATCGGCGCCGAGGTCGTGGAGCTGGCCGGGCGGCACGGCGCCCAGGTGTTCCCCTTCTCCCGCTCGCTGAACGGGGTGCGGGTGGAGGACCCGCAGGCGGTGAGCGACGCGCTCGACCTCGCGGCCAAGGAGACCGGCCGGATCGACTACGTCGTCAACACCGCCGGGGTGCTGCACATGGGCGACCTCGGCGAGGCGAACGACGCCACGGTCGCCGAGACCGTCGGGGTGAACTACATCGGCCCGGTCAACATCGCCCGGGCCGCCCTGCCCCACCTGCGCGAGACCCGGGGCCACCTGCTGCTGTACACCTCGTCCTCCTACACCCGGGGCCGGGCCGGCTACAGCCTCTACTCCTCCACCAAGGCCGCCGTGGTCAACCTGACCCAGGCGCTGGCCGACGAGTGGGCCGAGGACGGCGTGCGGGTCAACTGCGTCAACCCCGAGCGGACCAGCACCCCGATGCGGGTGCGCGCGTTCGGCGAGGAGCCCGCGCACACCCTGCTGTCGCCGCGCGCCGTCGCCGAGACCTCGCTGGACGTGCTGATCTCCGACATCACCGGGCACGTGATCGACGTCCGCGTCGACGCGGGCTGACCCGGCGCCCCATCGGCCCTCCCGCGTCCCGGCGTCCTCCCGGGGTTTCCGCCGTACCCCGGCGGAACGCGGCACAGCGCGCCTACCAGGGCAAACAGCCTGGTCAAAGTTACCTTCTAAGGATGAAGCGTGACCTTCGCGCACTGGTGGCGGCCGCCGCCGTGCTCGGCTCGTACCCGGCGCTCCTCGTGACCGCGCTGTGGCCCCGGCCACGCCTGTTCCTGGCCCTGTGCGCGGTGTCCTACGCGGCCGAGGTCGTCGCGCGGTACCGGGCGCGCCCCCTGGTCGACCTGATGGCCAGGGCGCACCTGGGCGTCACGCTCCGGTTCGTGACGCGGGAGACGGCGGTGATCGTCCTGGTCGCCCGTACGGCGGGCACCGCGTCGCCCTGGTTCGCGGGCCTGGTCCTGGGGATCTTCGCGGTGCACGGCGCGCGGGGCCTGCTGGCCGGGCTGGCGCTCCTCCACCAGCGCACCCTCAACCGGATGCCGGTGCTGACCCGCAACCTCGACGCGGTGCGGGTCCCGCCCCCGCCGTGGCGCGTCCTGACCGACCACCGGGGCATGCGGCCGCTGTACCTGGACGTGTTCCCGGTGGGCGGCGCGGCCCTGGGCGCGATGTCCGGCACCGCCCTGCCGGGCGCCGCGGGGGCGGCCGGGGCGCTGGCCGTCGCGGGCGCGGGCGCGCTGTGCCTGCTGCCGCACCTGCGCCGGGTCCGGCCGCTCGGCGACGGCGCCGCGGTGCTGCGGGCCGCCGGGGAGCGCCTGGCGGCCCACCGGCCGGAGGTCGCCCTCTACTTCTCCGGTCCCCCCGACTCGGCCTACCAGGCCCGGATGTGGCTGCGCCCGCTGGAGCGGATCGACCGCCGGGCCGTGGTGGTGCTGCGGGAGCGGGAGATGCTGCGGCTGCTGGGAGAGACCTCGCTGCCCGTGGTGTGCATCCCCTCGGCGGCCGACCTGATGGGGTTCGAGGCCCTCGCCGGTGTGCGGGTGTGCCTGTATCCGGCCAACGTCGGCAAGAACATCCACATGCTCCGCATCCGGGGGATGCGCAGCGTCTTCGTGGGGCACGGCGACAGCGACAAGGAGGCGTCGTTCAACCCGTTCACCAAGGTCTACGACGAGGTGTGGGTGGCCGGGCAGGCCGGGCGCGACCGCTACCTCCGTGCCCGGGTGGGCGTGCGCGACGAGGACGTCCACGAGGTGGGCCGCCCCCAGCTCAGCGGGGTCGGCACCGGCGGGCCGGGCCTGCCGTACCGCACGGTGCTGTACGCGCCGACCTGGGAGGGGTGGACCGACGACCTGTTCCACACCTCGATCATGACGATGGGCCCGGCGATCGTCCGGGCCCTGCTGGCCCACTCCCCGGCGGTCCGGGTGATCTACAAGCCGCACCCGCTGACGGGCTACCGCAACCCGGCCGCGCACCGCGCCCACCAGCAGGTCCGCGCGCTGCTGGACCGGGCGGAACTGCACCGGTCGATGGCCCGCCACCCCTCGGGCGGGGGACGTCGCCCGGGCGCCGGGGCGGTCAGGCACCTGGTCGTCACCGGTCCCGAGCCGGCCCTCTACGACTGCTTCAACCAGTCGGACCTGCTGGTCACCGACATCTCCAGCGTGGTGGCGGACTTCGTCGCCAGCGGCAAGCCGTACGCGGTGACCAACGTGGCGGGGCTGCCGGAGCAGGCGTTCCGCGAGCGCTACCCGAGCACCGAGGGCGGCTACCTGCTCTCCGCGGACCTGCGGGAGCTGCCCGCCGTGCTGCGGGCCATGGAGGAGGACGGGGAGGACGCCCTGGCGGCCACGCGGCGCAAGCTGCGGACCTACCTGCTCGGCCCGGACCACCCGGACGCCATGACCCGCTTCAACGACGCGGTGAACGGCGCCTGTGAGCGGGCCGTGCGCGCGCACGGATGAACCGCGCGGCGGCCCGGCCCGCGGGCGGACAGGACGGACCGGGCGGACCGATCACCGATCCGTCCGGCCGTACACCGGCGCCGGGTCGTTCGGCCCGCCGCGCCGCTCAACCGGACGCCGCGCCGGGCCTGCTCAGCCGCCGGGGGCTCGTCAGGAACCCCCAGCCCCACGACATGTGCATGGTGGCGTAGACGAGGGGCAGCCGCAGGCGCGCGCCCGTCGGCAGGCCGCTGCCGGTCACGGCCGAGCCGGCCAGGATCGCCAGCGCGTATCCCCCGGGGATCAGCAGGCCGGGCCAGAAGAACGGGGACACGACGAAACCCGCGATGATGGCCGCCACCGCCACCGGGGGCGCGAGGTAGCGCAGGTTGATGGTGCCCTCGTGGGTCCTGGCCACCACCCTGCGCCAGCGGCCGTAGTGGAAGTACTGCTTGGCGAGGGCCTTGACCGAGGGCCTGGGCCGGTAGGAGACCCGCATCCGGGGCTGGAACCACACCAGGCCGCCCGTCTCGCGGATGCGGTGGTTCATCTCCCAGTCCTGGGCGCGCTGGAAGTGCTCGTCGTAGCCGCCGACCCGCTCCAGGGCCTCGCGGCGGAAGACCCCGAGGTAGACCGTGTCGGCCGGGCCCGCCGTACCGCCGGTGTGGAACCGGGCGCCGCCGACGCCGATCTTGGATGTCATGGCGCGGGCCACGGCCTGCTCGAACGGCGTGACGCCCTCGGCGGCCATGACGCCGCCGACGTTGTCGGCGCCGGTCTCCTCCAGGGTCTCCACGGCCACCCTGAGGTAGTCGTCGGGGAGCATGGCGTGCCCGTCCACCCGCGCCACGATGCCGTGGCGGGAGGCGGCGATGGCGGCGTTGAGGGCGTTGGGAGTGCGGCCGGTCGGGTTCGGCACCACGACGACCCGGGGGTCCTCGGCGGCGATCGCGTCGGCGACCTCCTGCGTGCGGTCCCTGGACGGGCCGATGGCGAGCACGACCTCGATCGGGCCTGCGTACCGCTGCGACAGGACCTGCCGCACGGCCTCCCGAAGGTGGCGCTCCTCGTTCAGCGCCGGGATGACGACGGAGATGGGGGGCCAGACACGTGTCTCGGGGGACGACGCCGGCGCGGGCGAGTCGGGAAACTGCTTCATGGCGTGGCTCACGCTACTGTACGAACCGGTACCTCATCGACCCAGCCGAGCCGGAGCCTAGGGGGCCATGGATGCGCGACCCGGAAGACGACGACTCGGGTGTGCAGATCGGCGGCGACGCCTACGGCAAGGTACGGCTGGCCCCCCGGCATGAGCGCAGGCCGGCCGGGAGGGCGCGGTCCCGGCGGCGCGGACTGCTCGTCGCGGGCGCGCTGTCGTCCCTGGTGCTGGGCGGCTCGGGGGTGATGTGGGCGCTGCCGAACTACGCGGCCGGCAAGATCCAGGCGGTCGACGCGGGGGTGGCGGGGTCGCGGCCCACCGGCGCGATGAACATCCTCGTCGTCGGCGTGGACCGGCGCGACGACCTCTCCAGGCAGCAGCAGAACGCGCTGAAGCTGGGCCGCGAGTCCGGGCAGCGCACCGACACCATGATGGTGGTCCACCTGTCGGAGGACCACGGCAGGGCGACCGTGGTCAGCCTTCCCCGCGACACCTGGACGACGATCCCCGGCAAGGGCGACCACAAGATCAACGCGGCGTACCAGCTCGGCGGCCCGAAGCTCGCCGTACGCGCGGTGCAGGCCGTGACCGGGCTGACGATCAACCATTACGTCGAGGTCAACGTGCTCGGCTTCATCGACGTGGTGGACGCGCTCGGCGGCGTCTCGGTCTGCACGCCGGTTCCGATCAACGATCCCAAGACCGGGCTGAACCTCCAGCCGGGGACGTACCCGCTGAACGGCGTCAAGGCCCTCTCCTACGCCCGCACCCGGGCCACGGCCCGCTCCGACCTCGACCGGATCGACCGTCAGCAGCAGGTGATCTCGGCCCTGCTGCACCAGGCGCTCAGCGGCGGCACGCTGACCAACCCGGCCAGGCTCGTCTCGTTCGTCGACAGCACCCTCGGCACGCTCCGGGTGGACGACGCGCTCCGCAAGGATCTGCTCGGCCTGGCCCGGCAGATCAAGGACGTCTCCACCGACGACGTCGCCTTCGCCACCGTCCCGCTCGCCGACGTCGACTACAAGACCCCGACGGGCGAGTCGGCCGTGCTGTGGGACAAGGACGCGGCCAGGGAGCTGTTCCGCCGGATCGCCGCCGACGAGCCGCTCGTCAAACCCTCGAAACCCGCCTCCCCCGCCGCGTCCGCCCCGGCGACGGCCTCCCCTTCGCCCGCCCCCTCGTCCACGGCCGGCGCGCTGACCGTGCCGCCCTCGCGGATCTCCGTCAAGGTGCTCAACGGCACCACGACCCCCGGTCTCGGCGCGCGGGTCAGGGGCGAGTTGCAGGGGGCCGGTTTCATGGTCCCCGCGGCCGCCGGCAACACCCCTGAGAAGGACCACGACGGGACGGTGGTCCGATACGGTCCCGGCCGTGAGGACTCGGCCCGGACCGTGGCCGCCGCCCTGCACGGGGCCGAGACGCGCCAGGTGGACGACCTCGGCGACCGGATCGAGGTCGTCGTCGGCCGGCGGTATCCGGGGGTCCGGAAGGTCACCGTCGACGAGGCCGCGGCGCCGTCGGCCACCTCGTCCGCGGGACCGTCCGCGCCCAGCGCCACCCCGGCGGCCAGGACGGCGACGGAGAACATCTGTAAAAAGTAATTTTTCCACATGAAAACCACCGCCCCGGGCAGAAACCACGCACGGAGGTGATGACCGTGGTTTTTTCAAATCCGACGTTCGAGGTGGAGAGCTGGCGCCAGGGCCCGTGCGCGGTGGTACGGGCGGCGGGCGAACTGGACATGGCGGTCGCACCCCGGCTGCGAGCCGAGGTGGACCGCGTCCTGGACGCCCCTGGCCGTCCCTGCCTGGTGATGGATCTGACGCAGGTGCCGTTCTGTGACTCCGTGGGCCTGGGCGTCCTGGTGAGCGCGCTCGCCCGGGTCAGGGACGCCCAGGGTCGTCTGATCCTGGTGGTGGGCCCAGGGATGATCACACATCTTCTGACGATCACCAATCTGGATCGTTACTTCGAGACCCGTTCCTCCCTGCGGGAGGCCTACGAGGCCGCCGCCTGACCGTTCCGGCCGGACCGGTCGCCCGGGTGGCGGGTCGCCGGCCCGGCCGGTCAGGCGGCGCTCGTGGGGGCTTGGCGGTTCAGCGGCCGGAGCCGTGGCGGGCCGGACCGCCGCGCAGCAGGGCCTCCCCGAGCGGGGTCAGCGTGTGCAGCACGGCGCTGCCCGTCCGGATCGTGGAGACGAGCCCGGCGTTGCGCAGGACCGCGGCGTGCTGGCTGGCGGAGGCGGGTGAGACGCCGGTCCGCTCGGCCAGCGCCGTGGTGGTGGCGGGCCTGCGCAGGGCGGCGAGCACGGCGGCCCGGGTACGGCCGAGCAGCGGCCCCAGGACGGCCGAGGCGCCGTCCGGCCGCTCCTCCGGGGCCATGGGGTACACCAGGGCGACGGTCCCGCCGGGCCGGTAGCCCACCACGGGAGCGGACGCGAAGTACGACGGGACCAGCGTCAGCCCGCGCCCGCACAGCGGGATGTCGTGGGTGCCGGCCGTACCGACGTGCAGGGTCGGCGGCTCCCACCGGCAGGCGACGCCGAGGGTGGCGAGGAGGGCGTCGACGCCGCCCCGCATCAGCGTCTCGGCGCGGAGCGCGCGGTCGGCCGCGGCGGCCGACCGGATCCGCGGCCACAGCGGCTCCATCGACGCGGTGAAGTAGTCGTCCAGCTCGCTGACGAGGGTCCGCCGCGCCGCGGCGCCGCCGTCGGCGAGCTCCCGGTACCACCCGGAGACCTCCCGGGAGGGGGTCAGATGGCTCAGATCGACGGCGAGCTCGGCGCCGGGCGTCCGCCTGACCCGCTCGATGCCCGCGGCGAAGTCACCGGCGTCCGGCTGGCACAGGAAGGCCGGCATCGCCGCGTCGCAGGAGACGAGGTCGAGGAGTCTGCCGACGCGGGCCCCCTGACCGGTGGCCATCTCCCTGTTCCATTCGAGGACGGCGGGCCGTGACCAGCCCGTGCCGCCCGGCGCGCCGCGGAGCCGGCGCAGGCTCAGGCCGATCTCCAGCAGCGCGTCAGGAGCCGGGGCGAGCGTGACCCTTCGCAGGTCCGTCTCGGTGAAGTGCAGGCGGATCATGCCGGTTGCCTCCCGTCCGGAACCCCTTTTCAACCAGAGCTGAAAGGCGTTGCCTCCCGCGGCCGTCCGAATGATGCTCTGGAGGCGTGCCCGGAGCACGTGCCAGGCCGGGACCCGGGGCACACACCGGAACACCGCGGCGACCGGCGGGAGAAGATCATGCGCCTCGACGATACCGCCCGTTCCGCCGATTTCGACGGCTTCGACGGCTTCGACGGCTTCACGGCCCCGCCGCGGGCGTGCCCCGTCCCCGGCGTGGACGTACGGGTCGCCACCGCCGTCCTCGGCCTGCTCTCGGCTCTCCTGACCCGGGAGCCGGGCACGGACCCGTCTCCCGCGGAGACCTCCCGCGCGGGCACGGTCGCGCGCGCCCAGGCGTTCATCGAGCGCAGGCTGGCCGACCCCGATCTCTCCCCCGCGCTCGTCGCCGCCGAGCACCACGTCTCCGTCCGCCACCTGCAGAAGCTCTTCGAGGAGCAGGGGCTCAGCGTGGCCGGCTGGATCCGGCGGCGGCGGCTCGAACGCTGCCGCCGCGACCTCGCCGACCCCGCGCGGAACGACCTGCCGGTCCGCGCCGTCGCCTTCCGGTGGGGCTTCACCAGCGAATCGCACTTCAACCGGGCGTTCCGCGCGGCGTACGGCGCACCGCCCGCGACCTACCGCCGCCGCCTGCGGGAGTCGAGAGACCCTCGAACCACCTCCTGACGAACCGGCCGCCGGGCTGCGAAATAGCACCGTTCCAAATTGGGATTTATCCGTAAAACGGTGATCAAGGAGGCGGTTCGACTCCACTCTTGATCATGAGTGGGCGTCCCGCACCCGGTGGGCGCCCACGTCTCGAACCAAGGAAGCCTCATGATCAACCGTTATCGGACGGCGCTGGCGGCGCTGGTGACGCTCGCCGCCCTGGGCGCCGCGCCGACCACCCCGGCGTCCGCGCTCACCCCGGCGCCCGCGCCCGCCTCGGCCCCTGTCCCGGCATCCGCGGCCACGCCCGTCAGCGCGACCTTCGCCGCCACGGACGACGTGTTCGTCAGCCAGGCCGAACCCGCCAAGAACTTCGCCACCGCGACCTGGCTGTCGGTCTGCGGCGGCACCTGCAGCAGCAGCTCTGCCACCGGTCAGCGCATCGCCCTCACCAGGTTCAAGGTCACCGGCATCCCCGACGACGCCGAGAACGTCAAGGCCACCCTGGAGGTCACCTCGACACGGACGACCGCCACCACCGTGACGGCCCGGACGGTGACGGGCGGCTGGACGGAGGCGGCCACCTGGAACACCCGCCCGGCCCTCGGCGACGCGGCCGGCTCGCACACCGGATTCACCTCCGGCCAGACGGCCAAGCTGGACGTCTCCTCGGCCGTCACCGGCGACGGGACCTACTCCTTCGCCCTCACCCAGACCGATGACACCCCGACCGTGCTGTCCTCCTCGCGCGAGAGCGGCGACCGCGGCCCCAGGCTGACCGTCAGCTACACCGAGGGCTCCGGGGACGAGGCGAACGCCGGTCCGCTGCCGTTCGCCATGCCCGGCACGACGCAGCTGCGGGCCTCCGCCCGGAAGGTGTTCGCCCACTACTTCCCGCCGTACCCGGTCTCGCTGGACAACCAGGACCCGGCGAGCGACTACTACGCGCGGAACTACCTCAAGCCGGACGGCGAGAGCGGCAAGCACTCCGCGTACGGCGGGCTGCTGCGCGACCGGCCGCTGGGCCGCGCCCCGCTCAGCGGCGACTGGGCGTCGGCCGACTACGAGACCGAGGTGCGGCAGGCCGTCGCCGCGGGCCTGGACGGCTTCACCGTCGACATCCTGTCGGTGACGAGCAGCCAGTGGACGAGGGTGCGGAAGCTCGTCGCGGCCGCCGAGGCCGTCGACCCGGGTTTCAAGATCGTCCTCATGCCGGACATGAACGGCCTGGCCTCGGTCGACGCCG
The DNA here is from genome assembly GCF_050942225.1 of Streptosporangium sandarakinum. NCBI lineage: Bacteria > Bacillati > Actinomycetota > Actinomycetes > Streptosporangiales > Streptosporangiaceae > Streptosporangium > Streptosporangium sandarakinum. The sequence goes on along the minus strand of NZ_CP192034.1, from coordinate 1,281,755 downwards.
CCACCCTCGCCACCGCGCTGGCGGATCTCGCCGCCTCGAAGTCGGTCTACCGGCTCGGTGACGGGCGGCTCGTCGTCGCCCCGTTCAAGGCCGAGGGCCGCACCGCCGCCTGGTGGTCCGACTGGATGAAGACCATGGAGACCGAGCACGGGATCAAGGTGGCCCTCGTGCCCTGCCTCCTCGACTTCAACAAGTACCGCGACGCCTTCGGCCCGATCAGCTACGGCTTCGCGAACTGGGGCAACCGCAACCCCGCGGCCAACTCCTCCCTGACCACGAACATCAACACCGCGCACGGCATGGGCAGGATCTGGATGCAGCCGGTCTCCGTCCAGGACGAGCGCCCCAACCAGGGGATCTACGACGAGGCGGCCAACACCGAGAACCTCCGGGCCACCTGGAAGGGCGCGATCGACGGCAAGGCCGAGTGGGTGCAGCTCACGACCTGGAACGACTACTCGGAGAACACCCAGTTCGCCCCGTCGCGGAACGCGGGCTGGACCTACCTCGACATCAGCGCGTACTACCTGACCTGCTACAAGCTCGGCTGCCCGAAGATCACCGAGGACGTGGCGTACCTGACCCACCGGGTGCAGCCGTACGCCGCCCAGCCGTCCTACCCGGAGACCAAGCTCATGAAGCCGCGCGCGGGCGGCACGCCGTCCCGCGACACGGTCGAGGTGCTCACCATGCTGACGGCGGCGGGCAAGGTGTCGGTCACGGTCGGCGGCACCACGCAGACCTATGACGCGCCCGCCGGGGTCTCCGCCCGGACGTTCGCGCTGAAGGCGGGGACCGTCTCGGCGTCGGTCGCCCGGAACGGCGCCGCCGTGACCGAGGTGACCTCGCCGTACAAGGTCACGGCGACTCCGTACGTGCAGGATCTGCACTACCGCGCGGTGTCCAGCGGCCGGTCCTGACGGACCGGCGGGCACCGCGCCGCGCCCGTCCCCCCGCCCGCGAGGCCGCGAGGCCCGTGAGGTCCATGAGATTCAGAGGCCCGTGAGGCCCGTGAGGCCCGCAGGATCGCTCCGGGAGGGCGGGCGCGGTCCTTTTTCCGCGTTCGCCGCGCGCGGACCCCGCGCCCCCCATTCGGATGTTCATATAATCTGGATTCAGTGAGTATCCTGATGACGTGATGACGGGTGGGGAGTGGTGATGGCGCGATTGACCCGGGCGCAGCAGCAGGAGCGCACCCGCGCGGCGGTGCTGGCCGCGGCGAGGCGGGAGTTCGCCGAGCACGGATACGCCGTGACGAAGATCGACCGGATCGCCGAGCGGGCCGAGATGACCCGCGGCGCGGTGTACTCGAACTTCCCGACCAAGCGCGCGCTGTACCTGGCGGTGCTGGCCGACCTGGTCGAACGCTCCGCCGGCGAGGCCGGCCAGGCCGACGGGTCCGACGGGTCCGACGGGTCCGACGGGTCCGACGGGATCACCGGAGCCGCCGGGCAGGCCCCGCGGCCGTCACCGGACTCGGTGGCCGGGTCGCTGGGCGCCTTCGCCCGGGTCTGGCTCGAACGGCTGCCGCTGACCGGCGACTCACCGGCCGACGGTCACCTGCGGTTGCGCTCGCTGTCCGGCGTGCTCGACGACGAACCGGCCCGGACCGCGCTGACCCAGACCGCCCGCCTGGAGGCGTTGCTGCTCGCCCTCGCACTTGAGTCGTACCCGCCGCCGGGCGTCCGGCGGGTACGGCTGGCCGAGCTGGTGCTGACGCTGCTGAACGGCTCGGCGGGCCTGGCCGAGACCGCGCCCGGGTTCGGCGACCCGTTCGACGTGGTGCGCGCCTGCGACCATCTGGCCGGGATCGACCTGGCGGACGCCTGGGACCCGCCGCACCTGCCCTACGTCTCCCCGGCGCGCCCCTGCGACGACCCCTGGACGCCGCCGGCCGAGGTGTCCGACAGGATCACCGGCCGCCCGATCGGCCTCGGCGACGACGGTGTGATCGCGGTCCTGGGGGCCGGGCGGCTGGCCGCGGCGGAGGAGGCCGTCCGCGGCGCCCTCCCGGGCGACCGGGTGACCGTGGTCGTCGTGACGGGCGACCCGGCCGAGATCGGCCGTCTGGTACGGCTCAGGGTCGACGACCTCACCGCGTGCCTGCGGCGCGTGTTCGCCCCCGGCGCGTGGCCGACCCTCCGCCTGGTGCTCGACGATCGTGCCCTGGTAGCCGCGGCCCTCGGCCTGCCGGGCGTCGGCGACGCGACCGAGGCCGCCGTCCGGGTCAGGGACGGCAGGATCGTCGCCCGGGCCGAGGGCCGGGGCGCGGCCCACGCCGCGGCGGCCGCCGGTGCTCCGGACGCCGGTGCTCCGGACGCCACGCGACACGGCGGGGGCGAAGCATGACGGCCTCCACGACCGGCGACGACCTGCTGGTGCTCCACGCCCTCCGCTGCGCCGGGTTCACCGACCTGGCCAGGGTGGCCGCGGTGACGGGGCTGGGCGAGTCCGACGTCGAGTCCGAACTCATCGACCTCGCCACCGCGGGCCACGTCACGTACACGGCGGGCTTCTTCGGCGGATGGGGCCTCACCGAGGCCGGCCGGGCCGCCGACGCCCGGCGGATCACCGAGGAGCTGGAGGCGGCCGGCGCCCGGACCGCCGTGGCCGACGCGTACGACCGCTTCCTCGTCCTCAACCCGGAGCTCCTCGACATCTGCGGGGCCTGGCAGCTGCGCCCCGTCGGCGGAACGACGACGATGAACGACCACACCGACCCCGCCTACGACGCCCGGGTCCTCGGCCGGCTCACCGACCTCGACCGGCGGGCCCAGGCGGTCTGCGCGGACCTGTCCGCGGCGTTGCCGCGATTCGGGCGCTACCGCGTCCGCCTCGCCGACGCGCTCGCGCGGGCGACCGCGGGCGCGCTCGACCACGTGACGGACGACATGGCGTCGTACCACACGGTGTGGTTCCAGCTCCACGAGGACCTGCTCGCCACCCTGGGCATCCCCCGATGAGGTGGATCCACCCGCTCTCGCCGGACATCGGGGAGACGGCCGACGCCATCGGCGGCAAGGCGTACGGCCTCGTCCTGCTGCGGCGGCTCGGGCTGCCCGTGCCGCCGGGGTTCGTCATCGGCACCGACGCGTGCCGCGCCTTCCTCCGTGACGGGCGGCCGCCCGACGGTCTCGACGACGAACTCGCGGTCGCCGTCGCCGCCCTTGAGGACACGACGCGCCGCAGGCTCGGCGGGCCCGGGAGGCCGCTGGCGGTGTCCGTCCGCTCCGGCGGGCGCGAGTCGATGCCCGGCATGATGACCACGGTCCTCAACCTCGGCCTCACCACCGCGGCCACGGCGGCGCTGGCGGCGGAGACGGACGACACCCGGTTCGCGCTCGACGCGCGGCTGAGGTTCCTGTACGGCTTCGCCACCGCGACCACGGACCTGACCGCGGAGACCCTCGACGCCGTCGTGAGCGAGGCGACCGGGCGCGGACCCGATGCCACCGCCGTAGGCGAGGCGACCGGCCACGGACCCGGCGGCACCGCCGTGGGCGAGGCGGCCCGGCACGGGTCCGGCGACGTCCGGCGCCTGTCCCGCGCGATCCACGAGGTCGAGGCCGTCATCGGGCGGCGCGCCGGCCGGCCCGTCCCGGACGACGCGGCCGAACAGCTCAGGCTGGCCGTCGCAGCGGTCTTCTCCTCGTGGGACACGCCGCGCGCGACGACCTACCGCGAGGTGCACGCCATCCCGCACGACCTCGGCACGGCCGTGATCGTGCAGGCGATGGTGTTCGGGAACCGCGACGACCGCAGCGGCACCGGTGTCGCGTTCAGCCGCGACCCCAACACCGGCGAACGCGTCCCGTTCGGCGAGGTCCTCTTCGGCCGCCAGGGCGAGGACGTCGTCTCGGGCAGATCGTCGACCCTTCCCCTGCGCGACCTGGCCGACCGGGAGCCGGAGGTGTGGGCCGCCCTTCTGGACGCCCTGGACCGCGTGGAGGCGCACCACCGTGACGCGTGCTACCTGGAGTTCACCTTCGAGACCGGCGAGCTGTGGCTCCTGCAGGCCCGGCCGGGCCGGTTCACCGGCGCCGCCGCCGTCCGTCTCGCGACGGATCTCGCCGACGAGGGCGTGATCGGACGCCGCGAGGCGCTGCTCAGGGTCTCCCCCCACGATCTCCGGCACGCCCGCACCCGCCGCCTGGCCGCGACCGGCGGGGCCGGCGTCCTCGCCCGCGGGCTGGGGGCCTGTCCGGGCGTCGTGGCCGGCCGCGTGGCGACCACCGCGGACGGCGCGGTCCGGATGGCCGCGGAGGGCCCCGTCATCCTGGTGCGGCCGGAGACCTCACCGCTCGACATGCGCGGCATCGCCGTCGCCGCCGGAATTGTCACCGCCCGCGGCGGCCCGGCCAGCCACGCCGCGATCGTCGCGCGGACGATGGGCAAACCGGCCGTCGTGGGCGTCTCGGACCTCACCGTCACCGGTGCCTCTGTGCGGGCCGGCGGGCAGGTGCTCCCCGAGGGGACGCTCATCTCCATCGACGGGACCGGCGGCGAGGTCGTCCTCGGCAGCCCGTCCGTCACCACGGCCGCGACCGACCCCCATCTGCTCCGCCTGCTCGAATGGGCCGACGAGGTGTCGGGCGACGCCTCCGGCCGCCCCGCCGACCAGCGCCTCCACGCGGCCCACGCCGCCCTCCGGCGGCGCCCCTGACGCCGCCGTCAGGGGCGCCGGCCGGCGCCGTCACGCGGACGTGCCGGTGGACGGCGCGTGCCGCTCCGGCGCGGGCGACCGGTCGAGACGTGAGAACCCCGCCGCCCGGACCGCGGCGGCGGGGTTCTCACGTGCCGGCGGCTACTTCAGCAGCTGGCGGGCCATGACCATGCGCTGGATCTGGTTGGTGCCCTCGTAGATCTGGGTGATCTTGGCGTCGCGCATCATGCGCTCCACCGGGTAGTCGCTGGTGTAGCCGTACCCGCCGAGGAGCTGCACGGCGTCGGTGGTGATCTCCATGGCCGCGTCGGAGGCGGCGCACTTGGCGGCGCTGGAGAAGAACGTCAGATCGGCCTGCGGCTCGCCGTGCATGGCCAGCTCGGACTTGGCGGCGGCGGCGTAGGTGAGCTGCCGGGCGGCCTCCAGCTTCATCGCCATGTCGGCGAGCATGAACTGCACGCCCTGGAAGTCGGCGATGGCCTTGCCGAACTGCTTGCGCTCCTTGACGTAGCCGACCGCGTAGTCGAGGGCGCCCTGGGCGATGCCCAGCGCCTGGGCGGCGATCGTGACGCGGGTGTGGTCGAGCGTGGCCAGGGCGGTCTTGAAACCGGTGCCCGGAGCGCCGATCATGCGGGACGCCGGGATGCGGACGTCCTCCAGGATGACCTGGCGGGTCGGGGAGCCCTTGATGCCGAGCTTCTTCTCCTTGGGCCCGAAGCTGACGCCCTCGTCGCTCTTCTCCACCACGAACGCGGAGATGCCGCGAGCCCCCGCGCCCGGCTCGGTCACGGCCATCACCGTGTAGTACTCCGACACCCCGGCGTTGGTGATCCACATCTTGGCGCCGTTGAGCACGTAGTGGTCGCCGTCGGCCACCGCGCGGGTCTTCATCGAGGCGGCGTCGCTGCCCGCCTCGGCCTCCGACAGGGCGTAGGAGAACATCGCCTCACCGCGCGCGACCGGCGCGAGGTAGCGCTGCTTGAGCTCCTCCGACGCCGACAGCAGCAGCGGTACGGTGCCCAGCTTGTTGACCGCGGGGATCAGCGAGGAAGACGCGCAGGCCCGCGCCACCTCCTCGATGACGATCACGGCCGCCAGGGCGTCGCCCCCCGCTCCGCCGTACTCCTCGGGAACGTGGATGGCCTGCAGGTCAGCGGCGACCAGCGCCTTGTAGACGTCCCAGGGGAACTCCCCCGTCTCGTCGGCCTCGGCCGCACGGGGGGCGATCTTCTCGTCGGCGAGGGCGCGGACGGTCTCCCTGAGCATCTGGTGCTCTTCGGGCAGGGCGTAGAGAGGGAAGCTCATGGGCAAATAGTAGGACGTCCAACAATGCGTGGACCGATCCATCCCGTGTGAGATGTATCGCTGCCTGTTTATGCAGGTGGCAAAGTGGTCTCCTAGGATGCCGATACTCTGACGGCACAGAATCGGGCAGAACCGAAAGGAACGCCAGTGGCCTACCGCCTCACGATGGTGGGAACCGGATACCTGGGTGCGACGACGTCCGCGTGCATGGCGGAACTGGGCTTCGAAGTCCTCGGCGTCGACGTCGACGCCGAGAAGATCGCTCGGCTGCAGGCCGGGGATCTGCCCATCCACGAGCCCGGCCTGGAGGAGATCCTGCGGCGCAACCTCGCCGCGGGCAGGCTGCGCTTCACCACCTCCTTCGAGGAGGCCGCCGCCTTCGGTGACGTGCACTTCCTGTGCGTCGGCACCCCCCAGAAAGCCGGCGAGTACGGAGCCGACGTCTCCTACCTCGACGCCGCGATCGAGGCCCTGGCCCCGCACCTGCAACGCGAGTGCCTGGTCGTCGGCAAGTCCACCGTCCCGGTGGGCACCGCCCAGCGCCTGGCCGACAAGCTGGTCCGGCTGGCGCCCATCGGCGCCGGGGCCGAGCTGGCGTGGAACCCGGAGTTCCTGCGCGAGGGCTACGCCGTCCAGGACACCCTGCAGCCCGACCGGATCGTGCTGGGCGTGGCCTCCGACAAGGCCGAGAAGGTCATGCGGGAGGTGTACGCCTCGATGCTGGAGGCCGGCACCCCGATGGTGATCACCGACTACCCGACCGCCGAGCTGGTCAAGGTGGCCGCCAACGCCTTCCTCGCCACCAAGATCTCCTTCATCAACGCGATGGCGGAGGTCTGCGAGGCCGCGCACGCCGACGTCAAGCAGCTCTCGCAGGCCCTGTCCTACGACGACCGCATCGGCGGCAAGTTCCTCAACGCCGGCCTGGGCTTCGGCGGCGGCTGCCTGCCCAAGGACATCCGCGCCTTCATGGCCCGCGCGGGCGAGCTCGGCGCCGACCAGGCGCTGACCTTCCTGCGCGAGGTGGACGCGATCAACATGCGCCGCCGGGCCCGCATGGTCGACCTCGCCCGCGAGCTGGCCGGCGGCTCCTTCCGGGGCTGCTCGCTGACCGTGCTGGGCGCCGCGTTCAAGCCCAACTCCGACGACATCCGCGACTCGCCCGCACTCGACGTCGCCGTCAAGATCAGTGAGCAGGGCGGCCGGGTCACCGTCTACGACCCCGTCGCGCAGGAGAACGCCCGCCGGGCCCACCCGCACCTGTCGTACGGCGAGTCGGCGCTGGAGGCCGCCCGCGGCGCCCACGTCGTGCTGCTGCTCACCGAGTGGCGGGAGTTCATCGAGCTCGACCCCGAGGCGCTGGGCGCCGTCGTGGCCGCCCGCAAGATGGTGGACGGCCGCAACGCCCTCGACGCCGAGGTCTGGCGCAACGCGGGCTGGCACTACCGCGCACTCGGCCGCCCGTAGCGGCGCCCCGCCGGGCGGGACGCCGTGGCCCCCATCAGCGCGATCACGGCCGCCGTCACGGCGTATCAGCACGGCTGCACGTCCTGACCGCCCGGGGTGAGGTTCCGCGGACGGGACCTCACCCCGGGCGGTCCGGCGGCGTCAGCCTCCCTGGACGCGCCCCTCGGGGCCCGCGTCGTTCCGGCCGCCCTGGGGACTGGCCTCGGGACCGGCGTCCCCACGGGGATCCACGGGTTCCGTGCCGCCCCGGGGATCGGCCTCGGGGCCCGCGTCACCGCCGCCGTAGCGTCGCTGGACGGCGTCGACGCCCTTGCCGATCTGCTCGTCGTACTTGTGTCCGGTCCGCTCGCCGGCGAACCGCTCCCCCTGGTCGAGCACCTGGTCGGCCTGATCCGGATGCTCCCTGGCGAGGTCCTCGGCCTTCTTCGCCCAGTCTCCGATACCGCTCATGACGACCCCTCCCTCTCGTCCTGTACGGCCGTGCTCAAGCCGGGCCCTACCCGCCTCCGGCGACGAAACACCCCGCCCCCGGCACGGCCCGCCTCGCGTACCGGGGTGTCCCGCGAGTCTCGCGTACGACACCGGCCGGCTCCGCGCATCCGCCGGAGCCGCAGGAGGTCACGGCGACTCCACGCCCACCGTCGCGGGCCGGTGCCGCCGCGCGCCGAGGAAGCGGACGACGACGAAGCCGGCGGCAGCGGCAGCCGCCGTCCACACGATCGCCTGTCCCATGACCTCGATCCGCTCGTTCCTGCCAGGTGGGAGCACGACCATCTGTACGGCCGCGCCGACCGGAACGGTCAGCCTCGCCAGCAGGCCGACCGTTCCCGGCCTCCTGGCGCAGGCGCCCACAACCCCCAGGGGCGCCCCGAAGAGGACGCTGGTGATCCACCACACGAGGGGTTCGGACTCGTACCAGGAGGACAGCGGCCCGCCGCCTCGGACGGTGTCCACGAAGCTGTAGGCCGCCGTGGCCGCGAGAAGGGCCAGGGCGCCGGCGGCGGCCGGGACCGTCATCCCGGAACGACCGTCGTCGGCGCGCGCGACCAGCCAGCCCACGAGGACCGCGAACCCCGCCCACGCCCAGCCGGAGTCCACCAGCACGCTCACGATCTCCAGCGCCGACATCCCACCGGTGGTGGCGGCCCGGCTTTCGAGATCCGCGTAGTGATCGGAGACGGCGTTGGTCAGGGAGGTCGCCGCGCCGAAGCCCGCTCCGGCCGTCAGGGCGCCCGCCAGGATCTTCGCGAGGCGTGCCGTACCCGGTCGGTTCCGCCGTCGAGGGCTGTTTCGGTGGTCTTCAGTCACGGGTGCCTTTCTACCGCACCCGTCACAGGCCAGGAGAGGGCCGGACCGACGACCCCGCGAGTCGCGGGGTCGTCGACTCTCCGTCAGTCGTCGAGCCGACTGAAGGGCGGCGGGGGAATTGCCGATGGGCGACTGATTCGGCGGGATACCGGTCTTCCGTAATGTTCCGAGCCACGGGGACGAGCACCGCACCTCCGGGAGTGTTCCGGACGGCGGCGACGAGCGCGCCCCCGGAGTGTTCCGACGGCGGGACGAGCGCGTCCCCCGAGACCCCGGCCAGTGAGGAGACCGACATGCCGTACTTCGAGACCGCCGACGGCACCCGCCTGTCGTACGAGGACTACGGCGCCGGCGCGCCGATCGTGTTCGTCTCCAGTTGGGCGCTGAGCAGCGACATGTGGGAGTACCAGGTGCCGTTCTTCGCCGAGCGGGGGTACCGCTGCGTGCTTTTCGACCGGCGGGGCCACGGCCGCTCCGACCGCCCCTCGACCGGGTACGACACCGACACCCGGGCCGACGACCTCGCCGCCCTGATCGAGCACCTCGACCTGCGGGAGGTCACTCTGGTGGGGCACTCGGCCGGCGGCGGTGAGGTCGCCCGCTACCTGGCCCGGCACGGCGAGGACCGCGTCGCGCGCGTGGCGTTCGTCGCGGCGGTCCTGCCGTTCCTGAAGCTGACCGACGACAACCCCGGCGGCGTCCCCGAGGCGCTGAGCGAGGCCACGGTGGCCCGGTTCCAGAAGGACCGGCCCAAGTGGTTCGCCGACCGGGCGCAGGGCTTCTTCGCCACCCACCTGGGCAACGACGTCTCCCCCGCCCTGATCGACCTCACGATGCGGCAGTGCCTGGAGGCGTCCCCCTGGGCCACGACCGCCGTCTGGCGGGAGATGTTCTCCGCCGACCACCGGGACGCGCTGCGCGCGATGACCGTCCCGACGCTGATCGTCCACGGCGCCGCCGACCAGTCGGCCCGCGTCGAGCTGACCGGCCGGCGTACGGCGGAGCTCATGCCGAACGCCGTCTACAAGGAGTACCCGACCGCGGGTCACGGCCTGTACGTGACGCACAGGGATCAGCTCAACGCCGACATCCTGGAGCTGATCAAGGGCTGACCGGGCCGCGTGCCGTACGAAAGGTCACCCGTACTCGCGAAGAGCAGGAGGGTCCCACCTCGGTGGGGCCCTCCTTCGGTGTTCCGGACGGGTCAGTCGTCGAACTCGCCGAGCTTCACGCCGCCCACGAAGGCGTCCCACTCCGCCCGGGTGAAGAACAGCTTCGGCCCGTCAGGGTCCCTGGAGTCGCGCAGCACGTAAAGGGGGCCGAGATCGGCCTTGTGGCCGGTTGCCGGGGCGTCCACCACAGCCACCTCGACGCATTCGCCGCCGTCGTCCCCGGAGGCCGCCCTCCGCCAGACGGCGCCGCTCAGATCCGCCTCCATCTCACACCGCCTTCGCCGTGGGCCCGGCGCCCGCCCGGGACGCTCCTCGGTATCCCGGTCAGTATCCGGACCGTCTCCCTCGCCCGCAACGGCCTGCCGTGAATCTTCCGTACGCCGGGGACGGGGTGGAACGACCAGCCCCGGGATGGCCCGTCGGGACCACGCCCGAACGCTTTGCGGCCAATCTCTCACGCAAAGTAATCAACTCGTGCCACGCTGTGAAGCGCAGTTCGACGAGCGACCGGAAGGACGGCGAGCATGCCCGAAATGGCTGACCGAGCCTTCCGATCATGAACCGCCCGCGCCGCCGGGTTCCGGGTGATGGCGGCGGCGCGGGTCACGGCCCGGGAGGGCACGGCGCGGACGACCGTCGGCCATCCCTTCCGGAAAAGCGGGTGGCTCCGCTCCCTCACCGGAGGAGGGAGGGAGCGGGGTCACCACCACGCGTCCTGCCGGGTGCCCTCCACCACCGCCCGGCCGGACCGTCCCCGGTGGAGTCCCCCACCCAGCGGAGACCCACCCGGCGACGTGCCCCGTCCACGCGCCCCCGAGACGGGCGGCGGCACGCGAACCCGACGCCCATCCCTTTCCGCACGGAGAAGATCATGACCATCATCACCGACGACGCCCCGGCCGCGACGGCCGCGGCGCCCCGTCCCGGAGCCGCGGTCCATCGGGGGGACGCTCCGGATTCGCACGTCCATGACGCGCCGGAGACCACGCCGGCCTCCGGCCTCCCCGCAACGGCGCTCGCGCCCGGCGGCCCGGGCGGCCCGGGCGGCCCGGAGGCGACGCCCGCCCCGGGCGACCTGGGAACGGCGGGCGCCCCGAGGACCGGGCCCGACCTCGACCCCACGGGCGACCTGGAGGCGCTGGCCGAGTCCCTGGAGCGGCGGGGCCTGCTCGGACGGGTCCGTGTGGCCTACCGCCGTCCTCCCCAGCCGGTGAGGACCGATCCCGAACTGCGCGCCCTCACCGAAGAGGTCCGCGCCGCATCCCGTGAAGAAAGCTGGTGGCAGCAATGGTCCTGGACAGAACCGATCGCGCCGGCGGGCGAGGCGAGCACCGCCGCCGAGCCGACCTCCGCCGAGGCGATCCGCCCCCTCCTGCCCGCGCAGCGGCGGGACGAGGACAGCTCCTCGACGCCGCGGTCGCGGTAGGCGGCCCCCGCCCGGACCGGGCGGCCAGCCCCGGCCCGCCCGGCGCTCCCGGGACTCCGGTGGCCCCCATGACCTCAGAGGCTCCGAGGAGCACCGACCCGGACGATCTGGCCCGCGCCCTGCAGGCCAGCCGCCCCGGATGGGTGGTCCTCTGGCGTCCCTGGGCCCGCTCCTTCTGGGCGTTCCCCTGCTGGATCACCGACGACCCCCGGCCCGTCGAAGCGAGGCGGGCCGGTGACCTGCTTTCCTTGATGGCGGAGACCGAGGCGGCCGACGCCGCTCACCGGCGGGAACCCGTCGGCTAGGAACATGTGAGGGACGGCCGGCCAAGGGAAGCGGCCGGAACCGTCCGTCTCGGGTGCCCCGCCGCCTGGACCCCGCACCGGCGTCGCGGGACGGCCGTCGCCGTCCCCTCCGGACGTCCTCCCGTGCTTTCCGGACGATCCTCCGGCTCCGCGGACGGCCGGGCGCCTTCCCGAAACGGGCGGGTCAGCGGGTGGACACGGACCGCTTCTCCGCACCGTTGTTCTGGGAGTGGTCCCCCGCTCCCAGGCTTCCGAAAACCGCCGTCACCGCCACGGTGAGCCCGAGGACGGCGCGTATCGCGTTCCGCATGATTCTCACCTCCATAGCATGGAGGTCTGTTTCTTCCCTGGATGCGATCGGCTATCCCCGGTGCCACCGAGATATCACTGCATCTGCACCATATTGCGCCTTTTTGCGGTCTTCCGATCTTGACGCCGGTCGATTCTCCCGCCTCGAAGCCCGTCGGCTCGGCGCGTCCCGGGAACTCATGAGCCGCCCGGCTCGGCGCGTCCCGGGAACTCATGAGCCGCCCGGCTCGGCACGCCCCGGCACCCCTGAGCCACCCGTCCCGCGCGCGCTCAGGCCCCGCTCGCCGGGGCCGCCGGACCACCCGGGGTGAACCGCCCGCCCGGCGCGCTCAGGCCCCGAGGTCGGCGGCCTCCGCGCGGAGCCTGGCGCCCTTGGCGTGGGCCTGCTCCTTCAGCGTCACCTGGAACGCCTCCATCCTGGCCCGCAGTTCCTCGTCGGCGGCGGCGAGGATCCGTACGGCCAGCAGCCCCGCGTTGCGGGCGCCACCGATGGCGACGGTCGCCACCGGCACCCCGGCGGGCATCTGGACGATCGACAACAGGGAGTCCATGCCGTCGAGGTACTTCAGCGGAACGGGCACGCCGATCACCGGCAGGGGGGTGACCGAGGCGAGCATCCCGGGCAGGTGGGCGGCTCCCCCGGCGCCCGCGATGATCACCTTCAGGCCGCGCCCGGCGGCCTCCGCCCCGTAGGCGATCATCTCGTCGGGCATGCGGTGCGCGGAGACCACGTCGGCCTCGAACGCCACCCCGAACTCGGCCAGCGCCTCGGCGGCGGCCTTCATCACCGGCCAGTCGGAGTCGCTGCCCATGACGATGCCGACGTCGGTCATGCCTTCTCCTCGCGATCTCATGCTCTCGTGGTCTCGTGGTCTCGTGACCTCAACGGTCTCGCCGTCTCGCGGACCGCGCCGTGGGGCTCTCGGTGCCGTGGACGCTCAGGTGTAGACGCCCTCGGAGAGGTAGACGGCGGCGTGCCTGGCCCGGGCCCGGACCTCGTCGAGGTCGGTGCCGAGGGCCGTGACGTGGCCGATCTTGCGGCCGGGCCGTACCTCTTTACCGTAGAAGTGGACCTTGATCCCCGGGTCGTGGGCCATCACGTGCTCGTAGCGGGAGAAGACGTCCGGGTCGTCGCCGCCCAGGAGGTTGGCCATCACCACGACGGGGGCCGACATCGAGGGCGAGCCGAGGGGAAGGTCGAGCACGGCGCGCAGGTGCTGCTCGAACTGGGAGGTGCGGGCGCCGTCGATGGTCCAGTGGCCGCTGTTGTGCGGGCGCATGGCCAGCTCGTTCACCACGAGCCCGGAGGGGGTGGCGAACATCTCGACGGCCAGCAACCCGGTCACGCCCAGCTCGTGGGCGATGTTCAGGGCGATCCGCTGGGCCACCGCGGCCTGCTCGGGGTCGAGGCCGGGAGCGGGGGCGAGCACCTCCACGCAGATGCCGTCGCGCTGGACGGTCTCCACCACCGGGTAGCTGACGCCCTGGCCGTGCGGGGACCGGGCGACGAGGACGGCCAGCTCGCGCTCGAACGGCACGAACGCCTCCGCCATCAGCGGCACCCCGGAGGCCAGCACCTCGGCGGCCTCCTCGGCGGACCGGCAGACCCAGACGCCGCGGCCGTCGTAGCCGCCGCGGACCGCCTTCAGCACGACCGGCCAGCCGTGCTCGGCGCCGAACGCCTCGACGTCGGCGGCGGTCTCGATCCGCCGCCAGGGTGGGCAGGGGGCGCCGATCGCGGTCAGCCGCTCGCGCATCACGGCCTTGTCCTGGGCGTGAACCAGCGCGTCGGCGCCGGGGTGCACGGCGAGGCCGTCGGCGGCCAGCGCGCGGACGTGCTCGGTGGGGACGTGCTCGTGGTCGAAGGTGACGGCGTCGCACCCCTTGGCGAAGTCGCGCAGGTCGGCCAGCTCGCGGTAGTCGCCCAGGCGTACGTCGGAGATCACCCGGGCGGCGCTCTCGCCGGGGGCGCCGGCCAGCACCCGCAGCTCCACTCCGAGGGCGATCGCCGCCTGCTGGGTCATCCGGGCCAGCTGACCGGCTCCGATCATGCCGACGACCGGGCCGATGGAAGGTGCGGAGGAAGGGCTGCTCACGTCGGTCGAGTTTACCGGCCCGGTACGGCCGGTCGCCGCGAGCCCCGGAGCGGCCTGCCACGTGACGTCCCCGGACCGGTTCCGTCCGTGTCGGCCGTGGAAAACGGTGATCATGCATGTCCGGCGGCCTTCGGTCGGAGCAACGTGATGTTGACCGATTTATCCGACTCATCCTGATATTTCGTGGAATGTGTTACCCGACCGCTGACATCCCCACCGATCCACCGGGACGCGGAACGGGCAGGTATCCCGGTACCCTGACAGCGCAAGTGTCCGGGGTCCCCGAGCGGCGGGTCCTCAGCCGACCGAAAGGACCAGGCAAAGACGTGGAGTTTCTGCGACGCGCCTACCTGCGGTTCGCCGACCTGGCGAAGGAACTGGCGAAGTTCGGGACCATCGGGGGGATCGCCTTCCTCATCGACACCGGCGGCTTCAACCTCGTCCAGTACGGCCTGCACCAGGGCCCGCTGACCTCCAAGGTGGCCTCCACGGTCGTGGCGACCACCTTCGCCTACTTCGGCAACCGCTACTGGACCTACCGCCACCACGAGCAGAGCGGCCTGGCCCGGGAGTACTTCCTGTTCTTCCTGCTCAACGCCGTCGCCCTGCTGATCGGCCTGCTCTGCCTCGGCTTCACCCACTACACGCTGAAGCTGACCGACCCGCTGAGCATGAACCTCGCCAACCTCGTCGGCATCGGCCTGGGCACGCTGTTCCGCTTCTGGTCCTACAAGAAGTGGGTCTTCCTGGCTGCCACGGAAGAGGTGCCGAAGGAACTGCCCGACGACATCACGCGGGCCCGCTGACCACCCGGTTCCTCGGCGTCTCGGCCTTGCGCAGGAACAGCGCGAACACCGCGGGGCGGGGCCGTACGAGCTCCAGGCGGCCGCCGTCGGCGGCGGCCAGCGCGCGGGCCAGGGTCAGCCCCAGGCCGGTGCCGCCCTTGCCGCTGACGTTCCGCTCGAACACCCGGCCGGCGAGGTCGTCGGCGATGCCCTCCCCCTCGTCGGCCACCTCGACCACGACGGAGGTGTCCTTCTCGCTGGTGGTCACCGTCACCGTGCCGTCGCCGTGCCGCAGCGAGTTCTCCAGCAGCGTGGAGATCACCTGACTGATGCCGCCGCTGGTGGCCAGCGGGCGCAGGCCGCGCGTGCCCTCCAGCCGGATGTCCCGCCCCATCCGGCGGAACGCCGGACCCCACTCGGTGAGCTGCTGCTCCAGTATCCGGTCGAGCTTGACGGCCTCGGCCTGGGCGTGCCGCTGTCGCCGGGCCGCGGCGAGCAGCTCGTCGATCACGGCGGTGAGCCGCTCGGCCTGCACGATCGCGGCCTCGCCCTCCTCCTTGACGACCGACGGGTCGTGCGCGGCGGCGACGATCTCCTCCAGCCGCATGGTCAGGCCGGTGAGCGGGGTGCGGAGCTGGTGGGAGGCGTCGGTGGCGAACTCGCGTTCCCTGGCCAGCAGGTCGGAGATGCGGGTGGCGCTGCGGTCGAGCACCTCGGCCACCCGGTCGAGCTCCTGGATCCCGTACCGGTGCTTGCTCGGCCGGGCGTCCCCCGAGCCGAGCCGCTCAGCGATCATCGCCAGGTCGCTGAGCGGAAGCGTCAGGCGGCGCGACTGCACGATGGCGAGCCCGACCGCCACCGCGAGCGCGGCCGTGGCCAGCCCGAGGATGAGCAGCAGCCACGCCCGGACCTCCCGCGCCACCGCGGTGCGGTCCCGGGTGACCGCGACGTACACCCCGTTCTCCGACTGGGCGTCCTCGGTCATCTTGCGATTGTCCGAGGGCTCGGTTCCCACCGTCGTCACCTGCGGCGGCGTGCCCTTGACGTAGATCTGGATGTACCGGTCGGGATACTTGCGCGCCAGCTGCACGGGATCGATGGGCTGGTCCTGCAGCCGGGCGTACTCGACCTCGTTCAGCAGGCTCTTGGCCTGCGAGACGAGACCCTGGGTCGCCTCTTCCTCGATCAGCCGGTTCACGGCCACGCCGAGCGGGATGCCGAGCAGCAGCACCGCGATGACCGCGACGAGCAGGGTGGAGGAGAGGAGCCGGCGGCGCATCCCCTACTCTCGCTCGAAGCGGAAGCCGACCCCCCGGACGGTCGTGATGTACCGCGGCTTGGCGGCGTCGTCGCCGAGCTTGCGGCGCAGCCACGATATGTGCATGTCCAGGGTCTTGGTGGAGCCCCACCAGTTGGTGTCCCACACCTCGCGCATGATCTGCTCGCGGGTGACCACCTTTCCGGCGTCCCGGACGAGGACCCGGAGCAGGTCGAACTCCTTGGTCGTGAGGTGGAGCTCCTTGTCGCCCATCCACGCGCGACGGGAGTCGGCGTCGATGCGGACGCCCTGCACGACGGGCGTCTCGGACGTGCCACGCCGCAGCAGGGCGCGCACCCGGGCGAGGAGCTCGGCGAGGCGGAAGGGTTTGGTGACGTAGTCGTCGGCTCCGGCGTCGAGGCCGACGACGGTGTCGACCTCGTCGACGCGGGCCGTGAGGATGAGCACGGGCGTGCCGTGCCCCTCCGCGCGAATGCGCCTGGCGACTTCGAGGCCGTCCATCTCGGGCAGGCCGAGGTCAAGAACTATCAAGTCGATGCCACCCGACAGCGCCCGCTCCAGGGCCTGCGGGCCGTCGGGGCTCACCTCGACTTGGTAACCCTCGCGGCGCAGCGCACGCGCGAGCGGTTCGGAGATCGAGGTGTCATCCTCGGCGAGAAGTACACAGGTCATAACGCGATCGTAGGACCTTAGAGGATCGTTTCCCCGGTACAGCGCGCGGTTTGACTCGTCATTGACCTATCCATTGACCTGGGCAAACACTGATAAATCCCGGATAGTCACGCCGCAACGCCCCGCGGTCGCGTGGTACGGCTCCCGCATCGGAAGAACCTCGAAAGGGCAGTCTTCCCAATGACCCGGATAACAGAACCCGCAAATCCCCCTGTAAGGGATTTGACGGGCGCGTCCCGGCGATCATCCCGAAAAGGCCCGCGGCGTCCGACGCGCCGCGGGCCGGCCGGGCCGGGTGGGCTCAGTGCCCCCGGGCCAGCCACTCCTCCAGGTGCGGGGCCTCCTCGCCGATCGTGGTGGAGTCGCCGTGCCCGGTGCGCACGACCGTCTCCGGCGGCAGCGTCAGCAGCCGCCCGCGGATCGACTCGACGATCGTCTCGAACGACGAGAACGACCGGCCCGTCGCGCCCGGCCCGCCCCGGAACAGCGTGTCGCCGGTGAAGACCGTCCCGAGCGCGGGGGCGTACAGGCAGACCGCGCCGGGCGCGTGACCCGGCGTGTGCATGACGGTCAGCTCGACCCCGCCCGCCGAGATCACCTGCCCGTCCGCCAGCGGCGTGTACGGCGTGCCGGGGTGGACCATGTCCCACAGGACCTGGTCGGCCGGGTGGAGCATGACCGGGGCGCCGGTCCGCGCGGCGAGGGCCGGGGCGGCGCCGACGTGGTCGTCGTGCCCGTGGGTGCAGACGATCGCCCGGACCGTGCGGTCGCCGACCGCCGCGGCGATGGCCTCGGCGTCGTGCGCCGCGTCGATCACGACGACCTCGTCGCCCGAGCCGACCAGCCAGACGTTGTTGTCGACCTCCCAGGTGCCGCCGTCCAGCGAGAACGTCCCCGAGGTGACGACCCTGCCGATCGCCGCGCCCTCTCCGGCGGTCACAGGACCACCACCGAGCGCAGGACCTCGCCGCGGTGCATCTTGGCGAACGCCTCCTCGACGTCGCCGAGGCCGATCGTCTCGGAGACGAACCGGTCGAGGTCGAGCCGGCCCTGGAGGTAGAGGTCGATGAGCATCGGGAAGTCGCGGCTGGGCAGGCAGTCGCCGTACCACGACGACTTCAGCGCGCCGCCGCGCCCGAAGACGTCCAGCAGCGGCAGCTCGACCGTCATCTCCGGGGTGGGCACGCCGACCAGCACGACGGTCCCGGCCAGGTCGCGGGCGTAGAACGCCTGCCGGTAGGTCTCCGGGCGGCCGACCGCCTCGATCACCACGTCGGCGCCGTTGCCGCCGGTGAGCTCGCGGATGGCCTCCACCGGGTCGGCGTCGCGGGAGTTGATCGTGTGGGTGGCGCCGAACTCCTTCGCCCAGCCGAGCTTGCGGTCGTCGACGTCCACCGCGATGATCTTCGTCGCGCCCGCCAGCCGGGCGCCGTGGACGGCGGCGTCGCCCACGCCGCCGCAGCCGATGACGGCCACGCTGTCGCCGCGGGTCACCGCGCCGGTGTTGATCGCGGCGCCGATGCCCGCCATCACGCCGCAGCCCAGCAGGCCGGCCGCGGTCGCGGGCGCCTGCCGGTCCACCTTGGTGCACTGGCCCGCCGCGACCAGGGTCTTCTCGATGAACGCGCCGATGCCGAGGGCCGGGGTGAGGGGCGTGCCGTCCTCCAGCGTCATCCTCTGGGTGGCGTTGTGGGTGTTGAAGCAGTACCACGGGCGGCCCCTCCGGCAGGCGCGGCACTCACCGCAGACCGCCCGCCAGTTGAGGATCACGTAGTCGCCGGGGGCCACCTCGGTGACGCCCTCGCCGACCGCCTCGACCACCCCGGCGGCCTCGTGGCCGAGCAGGAACGGGAACTCGTCGTTGATCCCGCCCTCGCGGTAGTGGAGGTCGGTGTGGCAGACGCCGCACGCCTGGATGTTCACCACCGCCTCGCCGGGGCCGGGGTCGGGGACGTGGATCGTCTCCAGCGAGACGGGCTCACCCTTCGCCCGCGCGACCACGCCTTGAACGGTGTACGGCATGTCATGCACCTCAGATCTTCGAGCTCGTACCGGTCGGTCGGCGCCCCCGAAGCGGTCCCCCGGGACGCCCACGCCTCAATCCTTATCAGTCCCCGCGAAACGTGCACGACTCCGCACGGACCGTGGCCCCGTCCGGGCGGCTCGGCTCCCCCGCTGCACGTACGGCCGGTCTCCCCTGGCACGTACGGTCCTTCCCCGCGACACGTACGGGCTAGCTCCCCCGCAGCACGTACGGCTGGACCATGCCGAGACCGCGGACCGGCCGGCGGCGCATGCGGACCACCTCCACGCCCGGCGCGCCCTCGACGGCGGTGGCCACCCCCTCGTCCGCGAGGATCGTGCCGGGACGGGCGATGGCGGTCAGCCGGGCCGCCAGGTTGACGGTGGTCCCGAAGACGTCACCCATGACCGGCAGCACCGGGCCGTGGGCCAGGCCGATCCGCACGCCGGGGCCGTCCCGGTCCGTCGTCTCGGCGAGCTCCAGCGCGATCGCGGCGGCCCGGCGCGGGTCGGCGGCGGTGAACAGCACCTCGTCGCCGAGCGTCTTGACCAGGCGACCGCCGTTCGCGGCGACGATGTCGGAGGCGCGGGACTCGAACCCCTCGACCAGCCCGGCCAGGGCCCGCTCGTCCATCGAGCGGGACAGGCGGGTGAAGGAGACCAGATCGGCGAAGCCCACCGCGAGGGTCCGCCGGGCCGGCGAGATCTCCTCGGCCATGTCGGCGACGGCCAGCAGGCGGGTCCCGGCGGCGGCGAGCTGGGCGCGCCACGCGTGCACCAGCATCCGCTCCAGGTCCGGCAGCAGGCGGCGCGAGGTGTCGAGGACCGCGGCGAGGTCGTCGTCGGTGGGCGTCCGCCCCGGGTCGAGCATGGTGCCGATCAGGATGTCGGCCTGCCACTGGGCGAGCCTGGCCGTCGTCTGGCCGAGCGCCCTGGCCATCCGGACGGTGGTCTCGTCGTCCATGGACCCGTCGTCCATCATCGACCTGACCCGGCGGAGGGATTCCACGTCGGCGTCGGTGAAGGCCACCGCGTCGTCGGGCAGCGTGGCGAACCCCAGGGCCCGCCAGATGCGCTCGGTGAGGCTCTGCGGCACCCCGGCCAGCTCGGCCACCTGGATACGGGTGTAGCGGGGCCGGTCCCCGGCGAAGACGCTCTCGATCTGCTCGGCCGTCGGACGTCCGGTCACTTCCCCTCACCCCCCTTCTCGCCTCCCCGCCCAGGAGGTTACGCCACGTGGCCGTGCCCGCCGCGCGGCCCCCGGCCGTACGGCGGTCCCGGCCCCTACAGCGACCTCCGCACGGCATTCGGCCCGTACGGCGGCCCCGGGAGGCCCCTACCGTCTCCGGCGGCCCGTCCCGTCCAGGTCGCCCTTCGGCTCCGGGCCGCCCGCCCCGCCCGCGCCGTCGTCCTCGCCGTCCTCGTCGGGATCGTCGGCCTCGTCGATCGCCCGGAACAGCTCGGCCCGCACCGCCTGGAGGTGGGGGATGTCGCGCAGCTCGATCCGGCCCTGCTCACCGGCCGACTCGACGTGGAGCGTGCCGGAGCCGAGGATCCGCTCCACCAGCGTCTGCTCCGCGCTGACCGTGTTGACCTTGGCCATCGGGATGTCGTCGTGCGACTTGCTCAGCACGCCGGTGCCGATGGACAGGCGGTGCGAGGTGATCAGGTAGGAGGTGTTCTTCCACTTCAGGTACGGCACGAACGACCAGACGGTCAGCAGGCCGACGGAGATCACCGCGACCGCGATCCGGGCGTAGCCGGCGTACTCGAAGGCGGGGATGTAGAACATCGCGGCGCCCGAGGCGACGACGATGACGACCAGCGCCAGGAACGGCACGACGAGCTGTCGCCAGTGGGGGCGGAACGAGCGGATGCGCTGCTCGCCCTCCGTGAGGTGGTGATCCGGGAGACCCATGGGCAAATCGTGGCACGTCCGGCCTCCGGCCGTCAGGAGGCGCGAGGACGGACGTGGACCACGTCGCCGGCGCTCAGCACGTGCTCCTCGCCCCCCGACTCCACCAGCAGGTGCCCGGAGGCGTCGACGCCGGTGGCCCGCCCGGCGAGCACCCGCTCCCCCGGCAGCTCCACCCGGACCTCACGGCCGACGGTCGCGCCGGCCGCGAGGTAGGCGGCCCGCAGCCCGCAGGCGTCGGCATCGCCCTGGGCCTCGGACCAGTCGCGGTAGTGGGCCTCGATCTCCCGCAGCACCGCGCGGACGAGCGGGTCGCGGTCGACGCACGCGGCGCCCTCGATGGCGAGGGAGGTCGCGGTCTCCACGGGCAACTCCTCGGGGCGGGCGCTCACATTGAGCCCGATCCCCACCACCACGGCGCCGTCGATGCGCTCGGCGAGCACCCCGGCGAGCTTGCGCTCGCCGATCAGCAGGTCGTTGGGCCACTTCAGGCGGACGTCCACCTCGGCGATCCGGCGCACCGCCGACGCCGCGGCCAGGCCGACGAGCAGCGGCAGCCAGCCGTGCCGGGCGGGGGGCGGGTCGGGGCGCAGCAGCACCGAGAGCGCCAGGCCGGAGCGTGGCGGCGCCGTCCAGGCCCGGCCCAGCCTGCCGCGGCCGGCGAACTGGACCTCGGCGATCAGCACGGTCCCCTGCCGGGCGCCCTCGCGGGCGGCCTGCGCGAGGTCGGCGTTGGTGGAACCGGTCCGCTCGACGACGGTGACGCCGGACCACAGGCCGCCGGGCCGTACCAGGGCGCGGTTGAGCGCCGTCTCGGAGAGCGGCGGCCGGTCGAGGTCGGTGAAGGGCGAGTCGGGCACCCGTCCATCATCCCCCCTCCCCCCGGCCGACCGTGACCGGACCGTGGCGACGACCGGGAGCGACGCCGGGGAATACCGGGGAATACCGTGGGTGCGGCGGGGAAGTCAAAGGCTCCACCGGTTGCCGGCACCGCTCCGAGGGGCGGGAAAGATGAGAGACATGAGCACAAGTCGCGCCGATCTGCCCCGGCCGGGGCCGAGCACTCGGACCCGCGTCCTCGCGGTGTCCGGCGACATCGTCAGGGAGCGGCGGGACGACCTGGCCACCGAGGAGCCGCTGGAGATCCGGCTGAGCGCCTCCCGCCACGTCGGCTCGGCCACCCCGCGGCCCCGGGCGGCCAACGGGTCCGCGCCCACGTCCACGGACGTCCCCGGGGGCGCCCACCGCACCGTCGCGATCACCATGCGCACCCCCGGCCACGACTTCGAGCTGGCCGCCGGGTTCCTGTACGGGGAGGGGGTCATCACCTCCGGCGATCTGTCCTCGATCGCCTACTGCACCGACGAGGACCTGCCGCGGGAGGCCCGCTACAACACCGTCACCGTACGGCTGCGCCAGGGCAGGCTGCCCGAGCTGCCCGCCCTCGACCGGCACTTCATGACGTCGAGCGCCTGCGGCGTCTGCGGCTCCGCCGGCCTGGAGGTCCTGCGCGACCGGTGCGCGCCGCTGCCCGCGGGCACCGGCGTACAGGTCGCCCCGAAGGTCCTGTACGGCCTGCCGGACCGGCTGCGCGCGGCCCAGAGCGTGTTCGGCAAGACGGGGGGCCTGCACGCGGCCGGCCTGTTCACCGCCGCCGGCGACCTGGTGGCGGTCCGCGAGGACGTGGGGCGGCACAACGCCGTGGACAAGCTGGTCGGCTGGGCTCTGATGACCGAGCGGCTGCCGCTGCGCGACAGCGTTCTGCTGGTCAGCGGGCGCAGCAGCTACGAGATCGCGCAGAAGGCCCTCAGCGCCGGGATCCCGGTCGTCTGCTCGGTCTCGGCGCCCTCCTCCCTGGCCGTCGATCTGGCCAGGGAGTTCGGGATGACGCTGGTGGGCTTCCTGCGCGACGAGCGGTTCAACGTCTACTCGGCCCCGGAGCGGATCGCCACACCGTGAGGATCCGCTCCGGGGCGGGGCGGATCAGCCGGTGTTCTGCAGGCCGGCGGCGACGCCGTTGACCGACAGCAGCAGCAGGGTGGACAGCCTCTCGCGCTCCTCCTCCGACACCTCGTGGTCGGCGCGGAGCCGCGACAGGGCCCGGAGCTGGAGGTGCGACAGCGCGTCCACGTACGGGTCGCGGAGCTGGACGGCGCGGGAGAGGACCCGGCGGTTCTCCAGCAGGCGGGTGTGGCCGGTGACCTCCAGGACCAGGCGGCGGGTGAGGTCGTACTCGGCCAGGACCTGCCGGACGAAGTCGTCCCGGCCGCCCAGCGCGAGATAGCGGGCGGCGATGTCGCGGTCGGTCTTGGCCAGCGACATCTCCACGTTGTCCAGCAGCGAGGCGAGCAGCGGCCACTCGCGGTAGGCGGCGCGCAGTTCGTCCAGGCCGATCTCGTCGATCACCGCGGCCAGGCCGCTGCCCAGGCCGTACCAGCCGGGCAGGTTGACCCGGGTCTGCGCCCAGGCGAACACCCACGGGATGGCCCGCAGGTCGTCCAGGGAGCGCGGCGCGCCGAGGCCGCGCCGCGCCGGGCGGGAGCCCAGCCGCAGCGAGCCGATCTCCTCCAGCGGGCTGACCAGGGAGAACCACTCGGGGAAGCCGGGCGCCTCGGTCAGCGCCCGGTACGCCTTCTCCGAGGCCGAGGCGACCTGCCGGGCCACCCCGCGGAAGCGCGCGGCGGCCTTGGCCGTGCGTGCCTCGGCGGACGGGGTGGAGGCGAGCAGCACCGCCGAGGTGACCTGCTCCATGTGGCGGCGGGCGATGGCGTCGTGCCCGTAGCGGGCGAAGATGACCTCGCCCTGCTCGGTGACCTTGAACCGGCCGCCGACCGAGCCGGGCGCCTGGGCGAGCACGGCGCGGTTGGCCGGTCCGCCGCCGCGGCCCAGGGCCCCGCCCCGGCCGTGGAACAGCGTCAGCCGCACGTCGTGCACGACGGCCCAGGCGGCCAGCGCCTCCTGCGCCTCGTACAGCTTCAGCGTCGCCGCGGCGGGCCCGAGCTCCTTGGCGGAGTCGGAGTAGCCGAGCATGACCTCCAGGCGGCGCTCGCCCGTGGCCAGGCGGTCCCGGACGGCGGGGATGTCGAGCATGCCGGTCAGCACGGCCGGGGCGTTCGCCAGGTCGGCCCCGGACTCGAACAGCGGGACCACGTCGAGCGTGGGCGCCCGGTCGCCGAGCGCGTGCCGGGCCAGCTCGTACACCGCGGCGATGTCGTCGGCGGAGCGGGTGAAGGAGACGACGTAGCGGGAGGCGGCCGTCACGCCGAACCGCTCCTGGATCCAGGCGACGGTCCGGATGGTGGCCAGCACCTCCTCGGTCCGCTCGGAGGTCCGCCCGGCCTGGATCTCGGCCAGCGCCTCGGCGTGGACCTGCGAGTGCTGGCGCACCTCCAGCTCGGCCAGGTGGAAGCCGAACGTCTCCACCTGCCAGATCAGGTGCTGCAGCTCGCCGTACGCCTGCCGGGCGGCTCCGGCGCCGGCCAGGGACGTCTGGACCAGCCGCAGGTCGGCCAGCAACTCCTCGGGTGAGCGGTAGGCCAGGTCGAGGCCGCGCTGCCGGGTGGCGGCGACGCGGGCGGCGACGAACAGCAGCCACTGCCGGTGCGGCTCCCGCGGCGAGCGGGTGGCCATCTCCGAGACCAGCTCGGGGTGGTGGTCTTCGGCGGCGGCGAGCGCCGCGCGCAGCTCGGGCGAGGGCGGGGTCTGGCCGGCGTTCAGGGTGAGGGTCCGGCCGATCCGCTGGGCGGCGTTCTCCAGGGCGATCAGCACGTGCTCGGCCTGGATGAGGATGGCGTCCCTGGTCACCCTGGCGGTGACGTTGGGGTTGCCGTCGCGGTCGCCGCCGATCCAGCTCCCGTAGCGGATGAAGGCGCGGGCCTTCGGGGCGCGGGCGCCGGTGTCCACGCCGAGGGCCGCATCCAGCGAGCGGTAGACCATCGGGACCGCCCGGAACAGGGTCTCGTCGAAGGCGGCCATGGCCGTGCGGACCTCGTCGAGCGGGTTGAGCTTGGTGGACCTGAGCTGGGCCGTCCGCCACAGCAGGTCGATCTCCTCCAGCAGCCGCCGCCGGGTCTCGGCCCGCTCGGCGGCGCCCCGGCCGGGGCTGTTGTAGTCGGTGAGCCGGCCGCTGATCCGCTGGATCGCGGTGACCACCGCGCGCCTGCGGGCCTCGGTGGGGTGGGCGGTCAGCACCGGGTGCAGCCGCAGCCCCTCCACCAGCTCGGCGACCCTCTCCTCGCCGAGTTCCTGCACGGCCTGGGCGATGGAGTCGGGCAGCGGCTCCTTCCCGGTGTCGCGGACCCGGAGGGTGCGGATGCGGAAGTGTTCCTCCGCGAGGTTGACCAGGTGGAAGTAACAGGTGAACGCCCGGGCGATCTGCACCGCCCGATCGATCGGCCATTCGGCGACCAGGGCGGTGACCTCATCGCCGGAGATCTCCCCGCGGCGGGCCGCGATGACGGCCTTGCGGAGGCGTTCGACGTCGGCGAGCAGGTCGTCGCCGCCGTACTCGGCGATGACCTGCCCCAGGAGCTCTCCGAGGAGCCGCACGTCCGCGCGCAGCTCCTCGGGCATCTCGGTGACGGCGGAGGAACGCTCTGCCTGCTGCGCGGCCTGCGCTGAGCGTTCTGCCTGTTCGTTCGCGATGGCGGGCATGCTCGCCAGCGTATCCAGTCCGTTATCTCCCGTGAGGAGCGGTCTCACCTATTGGACTAGACCACTGGCGGAATCCGGCGCGGGCCGCCCGCCCGGTGTGAGACGCGGGCGGGCGGGTGCGGGGCCGGAACGGGCGCGCGCCGAGGTGGGCGCGGGACCGGACGCGCCGGGCGGTCAGTTCGCCCGGGAGGTGGCGGCCAGGATCTCCGGGTAGCGGCCGAAGGCCAGCCCGCCGGCGAGCCGCCGCCCGCCCCAGGAGACCAGCAGGCCGTACGGCACCGCCAGGACGCAGAACCAGGGGGACGCCAGCAGCACCGGCAGCACGATCGGCAGGGACAGCACGCCGCCGGCGATCAGCCCGCCGAAGGAGGCGGCGAAGGCGACGCCGCCCTGCCCCGGCGCGGCGCCGGTGAAGGCGTTCAGCCGCTCCGGCACGGTGTACGGGATCAGCACGCTGGTCAGGGCCCCCACGCCGAGCCCGGCGCCGAGGACGCCCCAGGCGGTGAGCGCGGCGGGGACGGCCCACGGGAGCTCGCCCGCGAGGAGTGCCGCGACGACCGCCAGCACGGTCAGCAGCGGGACCGCGATCGTCGCGACGGCCAGGTGCCGCCCGGCGATGTCGGTCCGCCAGTCACGGGCCGAGCCGTAGGCGACGGAGTTCATCCACAGCGAGCGGCCGTCGATGCCGAAGAGGTTGATCGACTGCAGGGCGATCATCAGCGCGCCGATGCAGCCGGGGGCGATCGCGAGGACGGCGAGGCTCGGCACGGCGCGGCCGTCGCCGTTCATGGTGAACGCCATGATGCCGGTGACCACGATGGCGGCGAACCAGCCGACCCGGCCGCGCGGGTCGCGGCGGGCGTACTTGAGCTCCTTGGTCGCGACCGCGGCGAGCGGGCCGTCCGGCAGGACGCGGGCCAGCAGGCCCCGCGAGCTGCGGACGGTGGACGCCTCGGTGGAGGCGTCCGCCGTGACCAGCGCCCGGCGGAGCGCGGCGATCCACAGCCGGCCGATCACGAGGACCAGGACGGCGAGTACGGCCAGCTCGGCGAGGGCGGCCGGGCCGCCGTCGGCGACGGCGTGCGCGGCCATCCCGGACGGGGTCCAGCGCAGCGCCGACGCCAGAGCGCCCAGCATGGCGAGCGGGTCGGCGGCCAGCCCGCCGTTGACCAGCAGGTTGGGCAGCTGGGCCACCAGGACGACGAAGATCGCGGAGACGGCGAGCACGTCGCGGCCCCGGCGGGTGCGCAGTACGCCGGACAGGGCCGTGGTGACCAGCCGTGAGAGCACGATGCACAGGGCGAACTGCAGCAGCACCGCGACGGCGCCCACCACGGCGCCGCCGGCCCCCGTGGCCAGGCCGGCGACCGCGCCGAACGCGGCCACCAGCGTGGCCAGCGGCCAGACGCCGGTGATCGAGGCGGCGAACATGCCGGTCGCGAGCTGCCCGGTGCGCAGCGGGAACAGCGCCAGCCGGGACGGGTCGAGGGTGTCGTCCAGGCCGAACGCCAGCAGCGGCACGACCGCCCAGCCGATCAGCTGCATGGTGAACAGCACGGTCGTGACGTCCCGCGCGGTGTCGGCGGGCGCCGCGCGGAGCGCGGCCAGGAGGAAGAACCCGAAGCCGGCCACGACCACCGCGGCGATCACCGAGAAGACGAACCCGGCCAGGCGGGCGCCGCTGCCGCGCAGGCCCCCGGCGACCAGCCGGAGCTTGAGCCGGACGAAGACGCCGGGTCCCACCCGCACCGCGTCGGTGGTCCGCACCGGCCGGTCGTCCCCGGCGGTGGTCCCGGTGCCCGTGCCGCTCATGCCGCTCATGCCGCCGTCCGCGCCGCCGTTCACGCCGAGGTCGCGCCCAGCCATGACAGGCCCTCCTCCCCGCCACCGTGGCCGTGGGCGCCGACCAGGCCGAGGAACGCCTCGTTGAGGCTCCGCCCGGCCCGGACCTCGTCCAGCGGGCCCTGCGCGACGATCTGCCCGCGGCTCATCACCGAGACCCAGTCGCACAGGCGCTCGACCAGCTCCATGACGTGGCTGGAGAAGACGACGGTCGAGCCGGAGGCGGTGTAGCGCCGGAGCACCTCGACCAGCGTGTTGGCGCTGACCGGGTCCACCCCCTCGAACGGCTCGTCGAGGAAGAGCACCGCGGGGTTGTGCAGGAGCGCCGCGGCGAGCCCGATCTTCTTGCGCATGCCGGTGGAGTAGTCGACGACGAGCTTGTCGGCCGAGTCGACGAGGTCCATGACCCGCAGCAGTTCCGCCGACCGCCGCTCGACCTCCTCCTTGGGGATGCCGCGGAGCTGGCCGTTGTAGGCCAGCAGCTCCCGGCCGGACAGCCGCTCGAACAGCCGCAGGCCCTCGGGCAGGACGCCGATGCGGCCCTTCACCGCGATCGGCTCGCGCCAGACGTCGAGGCCGTCGATGTGCGCGGTTCCGCCGTCCGGGCGCAGCAGGCCGGTGACCATGCTCAGGGTGGTGGTCTTGCCCGCGCCGTTCGGCCCGACCAGGCCGGCGAAGCCGCCCCTGGGCACGATGAGATCGACACCGCCCACGGCCACCTGCTGGCCGAATCTCTTGACGAGCTGCCGGGTGCGTACCGCTTCGACGATGTCCGTCATGACCCCTACTCTGCCGTTTGTCGCTTTCGGAGGAAGTATTCCAGTCCGCTGAACGAATGAGCGCCCCCGATAGTTCGAGAGGGCCCGGGACGGTTACCCTCGCAGGGAGTTGACGACAAGGGTGAGGGACCGATGAGCGCTGAGCCGGTGGCCACCGGAATCGACATTCACACCACGGCGGGCAAACTCGCCGACCTGGAGCGGCGTCTGGACGAGGCGAAGCACGCCGGTTCCGAGCGCGCGGTGGCCAAGCAGCACGCCAAGGGCAAGATGACGGCCAGGGAGCGGGTCCTCGCCTTCCTGGACGACGACAGCTTCGTGGAGTTCGACGAGCTGGCCCGGCACCGGTCGGGCAACTTCGGCCTGGAGCGCGAGCGCCCGTACGGCGACGGCGTGGTGACCGGCCACGGCACGGTGGACGGCCGTCCGGTGGCGGTGTTCGCCCAGGACTTCACGGTCTTCGGCGGCTCGCTGGGCGAGGTCTTCGGCGAGAAGATCGTCAAGGTCATGGACCACGCGCTGAAGACCGGCTGCCCGGTCGTCGGCATCAACGACTCCGGCGGGGCCCGCATCCAGGAGGGCGTGGTCTCCCTCGGCCTGTACGCCGAGATCTTCAAGCGCAACGTCCACGCCTCCGGCGTGATCCCGCAGATCTCGCTGATCATGGGCCCGTGCGCGGGCGGCGCGGTCTACTCCCCGGCGCTCACCGACTTCGTGCTGATGGTGTCGGAGAAGTCGCACATGTTCATCACCGGCCCCGACGTCATCAAGACCGTCACCGGCGAGGAGGTGACGTTCGAGGAGCTGGGCGGCGCGCACACGCACAACTCCCGGTCGGGCGTGGCGCACTACGAGGCGTCCGACGAGGAGGACTGCCTGGAGTTCGCGCGGGCGCTGCTGTCCTACCTGCCGTCCAACAACCTGGACGAGCCGCCGGTCTTCGAGACCGAGCCGGTTCTGTCGGTCACCGACGCCGACCGCGAGCTGGACACGCTGATCCCCGACTCGGCGAACCAGCCCTACGACATGCACACGGTGCTCGAACACGTCCTGGACGACGGGGAGTTCCTGGAGGTGCACGCGCGGTTCGCGCCGAACATCGTGGTGGGCTTCGGCCGCGTCGAGGGACACCCGGTGGGGATCGTCGCCAACCAGCCGATGAGTTTCGCCGGCACGCTGGACATCGCGGCGTCGGAGAAAGCCGCGAGATTCGTCCGCACTTGTGACGCTTTCAACATTCCCGTGCTGACATTCGTAGATGTTCCCGGATTCCTTCCTGGAACCGATCAGGAATGGAACGGGATCATCCGCCGCGGCGCCAAGCTGCTCTACGCCTACGCCGAGGCGACCGTCCCGCTCGTCACCGTCATCACCCGCAAGGCGTACGGCGGCGCCTACGACGTCATGGGCTCCAAGCACCTGGGCGCCGACGTCAACCTGGCCTGGCCCACCGCGCAGATCGCCGTCATGGGCGCGCAGGGCGCGGTCAACATCCTCTACCGGCGCGAGCTGATGGCGGCCGACGACCCCGACGCCGAGCGCGCCCGGCTCGTCACCGAGTACGAGGACACGCTGGCCAATCCCTACCTCGCGGCCGAGCGCGGGTACGTCGACGCCGTGATCCGTCCCTCCGACACCCGCGTGCAGATCGTCCGCGCGCTGCGCGCCCTGCGCAACAAGCGCGCCACCCTTCCGCCGAAGAAGCATGGGAACATTCCGCTGTGACCGAGCTGAAGATCGTCCATGGTGAACCCGGGCCCGAGGAGGTCGCGGCGCTGGTGATCGCGATCGCCTCGCGGACCGCACCGGAGGGTAAAACCGTACGAAAGCCCGGAAACTGGCGCGATCCCGCTTACCGACTGCGAAAGCCGCTCCCCACCGGACAAGGCGCCTGGCGATCGAGCGGATTACCGCGATAGATCTCGGGAACAGGGTGTCAAGCCGCACGAGAGTTGGGACTATCTAAGAAATGGGCGCATATAGCCAGCCGATCAGCTAGTCCGAGGCCTGGAGGACGACATGACCATCCTGGACCTCACCTCGCACCCCGTCATCGCGAAGTACGCCGTCCTGGTCGACGTGGGATACCTGTACGCCGCGGCGGGGGAGGTGTTGCTTGGCGCCAAGGAGCGCAAGGAATACCGCGTCGCGGCCGACGAGCTGATCCAGGCGCTGCAGAAGCACGCCGAGACGCGCATCCACGGCGAGCTGCTGCGGATCTACTGGTACGACGCCGCCCGTGACCGGGTGCCGACCGTCGACCAGCGCGTCATCGCCCAGCTCCCGTGGGTCAAGGTGCGCCTGGGCAACCTCAACGCGCGCGGGCAGCAGAAGGGCGTGGACGCGCAGATCCGCAGCGACCTGGAGGCGCTGGCCCGCCACCACGCGGTGAGCGACACGATCCTGCTCGCCGGGGACGAGGACATGGTCCCCGCCGTCGAGGCCGCCCAGGCGTACGGCGTGCGGATCCACCTGTGGGGGGTGGAGCCGCCGTACGGCACCAACCAGGCCGAGCGCCTGGTCTGGGAGGCCGACACGGTCGAGATCATCAGCGCCGACTTCCTGCGCTCCTTCTTCAGCCGCGCCCCCGCCCCGGTCCCGGTCGTCCCGGCCACCCCCTCCCCCGCCCAGGTCTTCGCCGGGCGGACGCCCGCCTCGATCAAGCCGAAGGTCTCCCCCGGCCAGGCCGCCAAGCTCGGGCCCAGCCGCCCGCGGGTCGAGGAGGTCGGCGAGCACGTGGCCCAGAAGTGGATCCTCACCCGCGGCCGCGACAACATCCGCGACCTGCTGCCGGGCCCGCTGCTGCCCACGGTGATCGACACCGAGCTGCTGATCGAGGCGGAGAAGGAGCTCGGCCACTCGCTGCGCCCCTATCCCGAGGCCCGGGTGTGGCTCCGCGACGGCTTCTGGGCCCGCGTCTACCGCGAGTTCGAGATCGGAGTGGGCATCTCCTCCCGCTGAACCCGATCCCGGTTCCCCCGGCGCGGCTCCGGTCCGGTCCCGCGTCCCGGGCCCGGTCCCGGTCCCGCCGATCCCAGCTCCGCCGGCTCCGGCCCCGGTCCGGTCCCGCCTCCCGGACCCGATCCACGGTCGCGTCCGATTCCCGCCAGCCGTCCCGCCTGTGCTGGGACTAGCGTTTCAGGTGTGTCCACGACAGAGCTCGACTTCGACTCCTGTTACCGAGCGGTGGCCGCCCGGGACGCCCGCTTCGACGGGCGCTTCTACACGGCGGTCACCACGACCCGCATCTACTGCCGCCCGGTCTGCCCGGCGCGCACCCCGACCTCGCGCAACGTCCGCTTCTACCGCCACGCGGCGTCCGCCGAGGCCGCCGGGTTCCGGCCCTGCAAGCGCTGCCGGCCGGAGCTCAGCCCCGGCGACCCCGGCTGGGACCACCGCGGCGACCTGGTGGGCCGGGCGCTCCGCCTGATCGACGAGGGGGCGGCCGACGACGGCGGGATCACCCGGCTGGCCGGGCGGCTGCACATCACCGAGCGGCACCTGCACCGGCTGTTCGCCGCCGAACTCGGCGTGGGGCCGCTGGCCGTGGTCAGGACCAAGCGCCTGCTGCTGGCCAAGCAGCTCCTGACCGAGACCGGGCTGCCGATCAGCGACGTGGCGTTCGCCGCGGGTTTCGGCAGCGTCCGGCAGTTCAACGCGACCATGAAGGAGACCTACGGCTTCACCCCCGGCGAGCTGCGGGCCACCGCGGGCCGCGCCGCCTCCGGCAACGCGCTGACGCTCCGGCTGCACCGGCGCGAGCCGTACGAGGCCGGGGCGCTGATGCGGTTCCTGGCGGCGCGGGCGATCCCCGGGCTGGAGCGGGCCGACGAGATCTCCTACAGCCGCGCGGTGCCCCAGGGGACGATCACCCTCACCCCGCTCCCCGACCACGTCCGGCTGGACGTCACCCTCGACGACACCCGCCACCTGGCCCGCGTCGTCGCCCGTGCCCGCCGCCTCCTCGACCTCGACGCCGATCCCGCGGCCATCTCCGACGCCCTCGGCGCGACCGCTCTCGCGCCGCTGGTCGCAGCCCGGCCCGGGCTGCGCGTCCCCGGCGCCTGGGACGGCTTCGAGGCCGCCGTCCGCGCCGTGATCGGCCAGCAGATCTCCGTCGCGGGCGCCCGCACCATCCTGGGCCGCCTCACCGCGCGTGCCGGCCGTACGGCCGGCGGCGAGATCAGCGGCGCGATCGGTGCGATCGGTGCGGCCGGCGGCGCGGGCGAGGTGAACGGCACCGGTGCGAACGGCAC
This sequence comes from Streptosporangium sandarakinum, assembly GCF_050942225.1. Classification (NCBI taxonomy): domain Bacteria; kingdom Bacillati; phylum Actinomycetota; class Actinomycetes; order Streptosporangiales; family Streptosporangiaceae; genus Streptosporangium; species Streptosporangium sandarakinum. The sequence goes on along the minus strand of NZ_CP192034.1, from coordinate 1,249,501 downwards.
CCGCGCGGGCGGCACCGGCGCGGGCGGTCCGAACCTCCTGTTCCCCACCGCCGCCGACCTCGCCGAGGCCGACCTCGCCGGGCTCGGGCTGACCGGGCGGCGGGTGACCACGCTGCGTGCGCTCGCCGCGAAGGTCGCCGGCGGCGAGATCGACCTGGACGGCGCGCAGGAACCGGCCGAGGCGGTCGCCCGGCTGCTGGAGGTGCCGGGGATCGGCCCGTGGACGGCCGGTTACATCGCGCTGCGCGCCCTGCGCGACCCGGACGCCTGGCCCCGGGGAGACCTCGGGCTGCGGCGCGCCATGGTGAGCCTGGGCATTCCCGAAGATCACATCGAGCGGTGGCGGCCCTGGCGGGCCTACGCCGCGCTGCACCTTTGGAGTTCAGAATGACGACTACGACGATCGAGGCGCAGGTCCTGCCCACCCCGACCGGACCGCTGTCGCTGCTCTCGCACGAGGGGATCCTCGTCGCGGCCGGCTTCACCGCCGACCCGGAGGAGATGTTCGCCAGGCTCTCACCCGCGATGCGGGCTCACGGCCTGACCAGGGTGGACGACCTGGGCCACGCGGCGCGGGCCGTACGCGACTATCTGGACGGCGACCTGACGGCACTCGACACCGTCGAGGTGTCCCAGCCGGGGTCGCCCGGGCGGCAACGGCTGCTGACCGCGCTGCGGGAGGTCCCGGCCGGGACCACGGTCACCTACGCCGAGCTAGCCGAACGGGCGGGCATGCCGAGGACGGCCGCCCGGGCGGCCGGCGGGGCGTGCGCGCAGAACCTGATCGCGCCGTTCGTCCCGTGCCACCGCGTCCTGCCGTCCATCGGGGGCTTCGGCGGCTACTACTACGGCACCCCGGTCAAGCAGTGGCTGCTCACCCACGAGAAGGCCCTCGGCTGACCACCCGCACCGCCCGGACCGGCCGGGGACGGGACTCGCCGGGACGCGGTACGGCCCGCCGCCCGTGCCCGTTCCGCGATCCCGGCCGGCCCGGCGACGTGCTCCGTACCTCAGTCGGTCCCGGTGACGGTGCTCTGCACCTCGCCCACCTCGACGTCGCGGGTCGCGCCGACCTGGATGGGGTCGTAGGCGAAGGGCACGACGCCGCCCTGCCCCTGGGCCGTCACCTCCCACACCGAGGTCACCGTCAGCTCGTAGACGCGACGCGGCTGGTCGACCGAGGCGTGGAGGTACTGGACGCCGCAGGTGAACTCCCCGCCCTTGGCGTACGGCTTGCCGGTCGGCCCGCAGTCCGTCATGACCTTGGCCCGGTCGTCGGTCGTCCCGGACTTGATCGTCATGTCGTTCAGGTTCGCGGTCACCGTGGCGCTCATGTAGCCCGGGATCGTGGCCGTCACCGACCTGGTGGTCTGGCCGGCGTCGTCGAGCCAGACCCAGGTCGGCAGGTTGACGTAGCTCTTGACGTCGGGGTTCAGCTTGATCTTCGGCTCGGGCACGGTCAGCGCGGCGCGGGCGATGTCGAGGAGCTCCTGCATGGTGATCCCGTTCGGCGGGGTCGTGTTCGGCGGCACCCAGATCTCGGGCTCCATGCCGCCGAAGCAGGCGACCCCGGCGTCGGTGCCGTCGTGCGCGACGTGCCACCAGCGGCCCTCCTGGCCCACCTTGTCCTTGTACTTGTCCAGGTAGGCGTCGTCGGGGGTCTCGCCCCAGGTCTTCTCCGCGCGCTGCTGACGGCCGTTGCGGAAGTTCATCTCGTCCTCGGCGTTGTTGCCCGGCTCGTACCAGCAGTGGCGCTTGACCTGGTATCCGTCGCTCTTGGCGCCCAGACCGGACCCGGACAGGCGGATCTGGGAGTTGTACAGCTCGATCCTGCTCGTGTTGCCGCTCTGGCTGGTCCGGACCCCGCCGCCACCGCCGCCGTCCGGCTGCGGGCCGGGGGCGAGCAGGAGCAGGCCCGCGACGGCCACATTCACGATCATCGAAGACACCCCTTCGCGGGTTCGCCGGGCAGTTCCTCGTACTGGAGAAGAACGATCCGCCAGACGCCGTCGTCGCCGCGGCGCATCCCGGCGGTCTGCAGGAACGGCCTCCTGGTCCAGGACGGCTGCCGGCGGACCGCCTTCCCCGTGCCGGCGTCCAGGAGCCGCATGCCGGTCTCGTCGATGCACGCCTTGAAGGTCGCCCCGCGGCCGTCGGCCGCGGCGACGTTCATCGCGTAGATCCGGGAGACGCCCCGCAGCGACGTGTGGTGCTCCAGGAACCGTCCCACCCACTCGCGGCCCTGCCAGGCCCCTTCGTCCCGCATCGCGTTCAGGTAGGCGGTGTCGGCGCCCCGGGTGACTACCGCGCTGTACGACCCGGCGCGGTAGTCGCGGAGCGCTTTGACCATCCCCGCGGTGTCGGGGTCGGACACCGCGGGCCACTCGACCACCACCCGCACGTCGGGGGAGATCACGATGGTCTCCTCCTTCGGCCCGGAGACGGCGCCGTCCGTGCGCCGAGGACCGCCCGTGCCCTCCGGGGCGGGGCTCCCCGCCGCGTCCCGCGACGCGCCCGGCGGGTCGGCCGGGAGGTCGACGGGGGTGAACGGCCGGGCGGGCGGCGAGGAGCAGCCCACCGGCGCGGCCAGGGCCAGCGCGGCCAACGCTCGCATGACGGTCACGTTAGGAGCGCCCGCCGCACGGAACCACCGGTATGCACGAATCAGCATGGTTCCGCCTCTCCCTCCGTCCCCGGTCATCCCTGTCCCTCGTCCTTCCACGTCTCCGGCTCTTCCCGGCCGCCACCGCGCTCCCCGCCCGGCGGCGCCGTACCGCTTCCGACCGGTCATGCCGACGGCGCCGAACGCACCCGCCACGAGGGCAGCAGTTCGTCGATGAGCGCCTCGGTCTCCGGCGCCATCCCGCCCCCGCCGGGCCGGTCGGAGCGCCGGTGCAGGCCGTCCGCCACGGCCCGCAGCCTGGCGGCGTCGCCGGTGAGGTGGGTGGCCCTCAGCAGGTCCCGCCAGAGCCCCTCGTCGTCGGGGGCGAGCAGCAGCCCGGCCCGCGCCGCGCCGACGGCCCGGTCGGCCTCGCCGCGGGCCAGCCGTACCTCGCAGAGCCGGTGGGCGGCGTCGGCGACGGCGGCGGTCACGTCGTACTCCAGGTCGTCGGCGGCCAGCCAGGCGTACCGGCCGCGCGGGCGGTCGGCGAGCAACGGGCCGCGCACCAGGCCCAGGGCCTTCTCCAGCAGTACGGCGCGCATGGTCGGGTCGGCCTGCGCCCGGCGCGCGAACGCGCGGAACAGCGACCAGTCGGTCCGCACCTCCGGGCCCAGCCGGAGCCGGCCCGCGTCGTCGGTGTGGAGGTTGGGCCGGCCGGAACGGTCGGTGCCCAGCCAGTCCACGACCCGGGCGATGGTGGCGTCCCGGACCGCGGACTGCACGCCGCGCGGCCACAGGATGCCGCCCAGCACGACCGGGTGGACGCCGCCCGGGTGGGTCGCGAGGTAGACGACGAGCTCCACGGCCAGGGCGGCGCGGCCCTCCTCCATCGGCGGCGGGCCGAGCACCTCGGCCGGGCCGAGGATCCGCACCTCGACCGAGGGCGCCCCCGCGGCCGGCTGCGGCTCCGGCTCGTCGGGCAGCGGCTCGCCGTCGAGCCGTTCGGCCGTGCGGAACAGCTCCACCAGGGAGCGGTAGTGGCGGCGGGGCAGGAGCTGGGCGGTGACGTCGAAGCCGAGCGCGTCGACGAGCGCCCGGCCGTCCTCGGTGATCTCCCAGTTCCAGGTGGCGTGCGGCGCCTCGCCCGCCACGACGTACCCGGCTGCCGTCCGGACGCCCTTCCTGGCCAGCAGCGCCAGGCGGCGGCCCTCCTCGGCGGTGGGGGCGACCGCGGACAGCACGTAGTGCGGCGGCCAGATCGGGTCGGCGGCGCGGCCGTGGATCCGGCCGGTGAGCACGTCGTCGCCGTGGCCGCGCTCGTTCGCGGTGGCCTCCAGCTCGGGCAGGACGTCCGCGAGGGTGCCCGCGCACCGGATCCGGTCGGGGGCGATCACGGCCAGTTCCTCCCCGAAGCCGACCAGCGTGACGCGCATCCGGTCGGACCAGCGGTTGGTGGCCAGCTCCACGGCGAGCGCGGCGAGCGCCGAAGTGGTCCGTTCCCCCTTCAGGCTGATCAGGCCGTGGGCCGCCTCCAGGTCCACGAGCACCCGGCCCTCGCCGTTGGAGCCGAGCGAGACCAGCCCCGGGTACGGCGCGGGCGCGTCGGCGAGGGACCGTTCGTCGATCATCCGGCCCTCCTGGGCGGGCAGCCGCCAGACCTGGCCCCCGTCGCAGGAGACCCAGGGGGCGGGGGCGTCCTCCTGCGGCGGGTGGATCCACAGGTCGAGGGTCTGCGCGGACAGGTACGCGGCGTAGACGGTCGGCGGGACGCGCCGCTGCTCGGCGAGCGACCTGCCGAGGAGCCGCAGCCCGAGGTCGAGCATCCGGCTGCCCGGCGCGTCGGCCCCGATCCGGAGCGCGACCTCGGCCTCGGCGGCGTCGTCGCGCGGCCGGACGACCCGGCGGCCGAGCGCCCGCTCCCAGAGCTGCCGCCTGCGCCTGCCGCCGAGTGCGGCCAGCACCCCGGCCGCCAGCAGGGAGGCCCCGGCGAGGTAGTCGAGCAGCGGCGCCCCGGTCTCGGGCTCGGCGGCCCAGTCAGGGGGACCGGCCGCTCCGTGGCGCTCCCGCTGCCGGGGTCGCCCGGCGCGTGCTCCCGCCCGGTGGCGTGCTCACCGGTCCGAGCGGGGTCGGTGCGCTCGCCGGTCCGGGACGGCTCCGCGGTGCCGCGTTCACCGGTCCGGGACGGCTCCGCGGTGCCGCGGCCGGTCTCGGCGGGGGCGGGCCGTTCCGCACGGCCGGAGTCGCCGGGCCGCGTGGTGACGGTCCCCTCGCCGGTCCGGCGGTCGCCGGAGCCGTCGCCGGGCAGGACCGAGGTGTCCTGGGGAGGGGAGACCTCCGCGTGCCTCCCGGTCCGCGTCTCCTCCCCCGCCGGGAGGTCCCGGGTGCCGGGCGTGACGTGCTGGGTGCGCCCGTCGAGCTCGGCGGGCTTGTACGGATGATCCTTGAGGGTCTCGTCGCGCGGCTGGTCCACCGGGACGACGTGCACGTTCCTGGCGTCGTCCGGCATGTCGAGCACCCAGCCGGGCCTGATCAGGTCGGCCATGTGCAGGCGGCTGCCGTCGGGCTGCTCCTTGTGCTGGTTGAGCCGGTAGACCTCCGGGTAACGGCGGCCGTCGCCCAGGCACTTCTCCGCGATCTCCCACAGGCTCTCGTGGTGGCGGCCGTGCGGCGGCTGCACCACGTACACCTTCTTGACCTTCGCGACCGGCGCCAGCGGCGCCCGCTGCTCCCCGGAGACCGGGGCCGGCAGGGCCGACAGCGCGTCCGCGGCGGCCGCGGCGACCGGGGGACGGGGCGGCGGGCCGCTGGGCCGGGCGATCGGCACCACCACCGCCGACACGGTGAACAGCAGCAGCGCCGCCGAGACCAGCCGGTTGGCCAGCGCCTGGGTGCCGCCGGAGAACGGGACCTGGGCCGGCATGCCGACCCGGCGTATCCCGGCGTAGACCTCGACGATCACGCAGGCGGTCAGCTGCAGCCAGGCGAGCCAGACCAGCAGCACCAGGATCGCGATGATCGTGCTGGTGCCGACCTGGCTGGTCAGCACGTCCAGGTCGAGCAGTTCGGGAGGGACGGGCGGCCCGGCCAGCCGCAGCAGGGCGTAGGGGACCCCGCCGACGAGCGCGACCAGCAGGACCAGCGCGCCGAGTCCGGCGAGCACGTCGCCCGGCGTGCGTCTGGGCCTGATGCGCACGGGCTGTCGCGGTGGCATGCCTCTCCCTCTCAGTTCCCCTCCTCGTCCAGGTTCGCCCCGTCCCGGGGGCCGGGCGGGCGGTACGCCCCGATCGGTATGGCTCGCCGGTCGCGGCGGGCCGGGGCGGTGCCCGGGTGGGGCGGGGCGGGCCATCAGGCGTCGTCCCCGGTGTCCGGGCCCGCGGTGGCCTCTGCCTTCATGTCGGAGCCCGGAAAACCGAGCGCGGCGAGGAAGACCGCCTTCCAGGCGACGGTGACCCCCACGGTGACCTCCGCCTGCCCGGCGCCGACGGAGCACCCGGCGATCCGGACGTCGCCGGTGGCGTGGGCGGAGACGATCTCCTCGGCCTCGGCGCAGACCTCGCCCTCGTCCATGAGCCGGACCTGGCCGGTGGCGCGCAGCGTCTCCTCGTCGATCCGGTCGGCCGCGGCCCGGGCCGCCTGCTCGGCGATGTCGGCGGCCCGCAGCCGGGCGTTGATGGCGGCCCCGCCGTCCACCAGGAGTCCGGCGAGCAGGAAGACCGCCACGGAGAAGACCACCGTGAAGACCGACATCGACCCCCGCTCGCCCGCCCGCCGGACCGGTCCGGGACGCGCTGGACGCCCGGGAGACCACGGATGACCGGGAGGCTCGGCGTGCCCGGGGCACGGTGCCCGCCGCCGCATGGCGTTCACCCGCCGTCCTCCTCCACCCTCCGGAACTCCTCCAGCGGGACCACCGAGTCGCCCTTGATCTCCTTGGCCGCGCCGAAGCCGAGGAAGCTCAGGTCGAGGGAGCAGGTGACCGCGGCCCGGACCCGGCCGCCCATCTCCCATCGGCTGCCCTCCAGGCTGACCTGCGGCTCGCACTGCCCCGACAGGGAGTCCTGCGCCGCCTGTTCCGCGGCGGACTCGGCGTCGGCGAACGAGCGCTCGACCGAGGCGGCCCTCGCTGCGTCCCTGGCCGCCCCGTTGACCTCGCCCTGGGCCTCGACCAGCCGTCCGGCGCCGACGAGCAGCAGCAGGAACAGCAGGAAGACCGGGGCCAGCAGGACCGTCTCGGCGGTCAGCGAGCCGCGCTCGCCGCACCGGCCGCATCGGCCGTACCGGGCTACGGGTGTCCTGCCGCGCCGGCCGTGACGCGGGCCGCCGGCCCGGGGCGGCGGCCGTCCGCCGAGCCTCGCGAAGGCGCTCACGGGCATCCCTCGCTCCCGTCGTCGGGCCGGAAGCACTCGACGGGGCCTCCGAACCGCGCGGTGATGGTGAGCGTCCTTTCCGGCAGCAGCGGGACCACCTGGACCGCGGTGGCGGTGATCTCGACGCCGCGCCGGCCGTTCTCGTCCCACGCCGTCACGGCGGCGCCCTCCAGGAGTTTCGGGCCGACCGCCCGGAGCACCTGTTCGGCCCGGGAGGTGGCGTCCGACTCCCAGGAGTCGGTGTCGATCCGGGCGAGGCGGGCCCCCTCCCTGGCGGCGGCGTCGGCGACCTGCCGCCCGTGGAACCACAGGGCGAACTGCACGACGAGCAGGATGATCGCCAGCACCACCGGCATGATCATCGCCAGCTCGACGGCGGCGGCCCCTCGCTCTCGGCGACGCTCAGCCGTCACCGAAGCCACCGCCGGCCCCTTCCCCGCCGCCCCCACCGCCGCCGCCTCCACCCCCGCCGAACTGGTTGGAGATCTCGGCCTGCTTGCCCTCGACGAGGGTCTTGATGAGGGTGGCCAGGCCGAGCGCGACCCCGGCGATGATCGCCGTGATGATGACCCACTCGACGGCCGAGGCGCCCCGGGTGGGGGCGTTGCGGGCCCGCTCGATCCTCGTGCTCAGGAACGCGGCCGTATAGACGATCCACGGATGGTTGCTCAGCATGGTCAGGACCCCAACATCTTCATAGCGGCCGGGTAACTCAGGAAGATCACGAAGCCCGCGCAGAGCAGGAGCTGGGCGACGAGCATCGACTGCGAGCGCTCGCCGGCCTGCCCCTCCACCTCGGCGAGCTCGCGGCGCCGCAGGGTCGCGGCGCGGGCGGTCAGGGACGTGCGGACCTTGGCGCCGTCGTCGGCGACCAGCCCGAGCGCGGCGGACAGATCGCGCAGCTCGTCGACGTTGATCTCGTCGCCGAGCTGCCCGAGCGCCTGCCAGGGGGTGATGCCGACGATCCGGGCGTTGCCCAGGGCCTCGCGGATGCGGGCCATCGCCCAGTTGGCGCCGTCGTCGTCGGCGTTCGGGCTGCCCACCGAGACCGCCATCATCAGCGCCTCGGGCACGCCGCGCCCGCCCGCGAGGTTCATCGCGACCAGATCCAGAAAGGCCCCGACGACGTGCCGGAAGTCACGGCGCATCCGGGCGGCGTCCCTCTTGATCTGAAGATCGGGCAGCACGAAGAAGACCCCGGCGACCGCGAGCGCGGCCCACAGCGGCACGGTCAGCGAGATGCCCCACCCCATCAGCACCAGCCAGCCCACCAGCAGCGGGAACGCCAGCAGCCCGGAGGCGGCCAGCAACGCCTTGGTGGCCAGGAACCCCTCGAACGACCTGCCGAGCAGCGCGAGGTCGGCCCGGGCCGAACGGGCCTCCCAGCCGCGCGCCGCGTAGAAGCGCGCCAGCCGCTCCCCCAGGGAGCGCCGGAAGGCGCTGACCTCCTCGTCGGGCAGGACGAGCCGGGCGCGCGGCGCGTCGGTGCCCTCCCGGGCGGCGTCCAGCGCCAGCAGCCGCGTCACCAGGCCGGGCCGGGCCGGGAACAGCGCCCGGACCAGCAGGAACAGGCCGAGCCCCAGCACGCCGCCGGCGAGCACGCCCTCGGTCATTCGTGCACCTCCCCCGTGGACGGCAGGCCCAGCAGCCGGGCCGGCTTGTCGAAGCGGGCCAGGCGGCGCATCCAGGCGAACCCGGCTCCGAAGAACCCGGCGACCACCACGAGCACGGCCTGGCCGAGGGTGCTGTCGTACTCCTCGACGTAGGAGGGGTTGAACACCACCAGGGCGACGGCGAAGGCGACGGCCGTGCCGACCACGATCTGCACGCTGCGCCGGGTGGAGCGGCGTTCGGCCTCGACCCGGCGGCGCATGTCGAGCTCCTCGCGGGCCGACACGGCCAGCGCGCCCAGCACGTCGCGCAGGCCCGGCCCGCGCAGCTTGGAGTTGAGGATCAGCGCGGCCACCACCAGGTCGGCCGAGGGGTCGTCGAGCTCGTCGGCGAACAGCCGCAGCGCGTCGGGCAGCGGCATGCGGGTGTGCAGGCGGTCCACCAGGGAGCGCAGATGCGGGCGGAGGGTGGGAGCCGCGGCCCGGATGGAGGAGGGGATGGCCTGCTCCAGTCCGGCGGCCCCGGCGATGGTGTCGCGCAGGGACTCGGTCCAGGCCGCCAGCCCCTCCAGCCGCCGCATCGCGGTGCGCTCCTCGGCCGCGCCGCCGTACAGGCCGCGCCAGCCCAGGGCGAGCAGGACGGCGCCCACCGCCATGACCGGCCAGCCGGTCACCACGAGTACGACCACCCCGGCGATCGCGCCGACCGCCGAGCGGGTGGACAGGGCGCGCAGGACCTCCTTGCGGCGGGGGCCGCGACCGGGGATGGCCGGGCGGGGGCGCATGCCGTACAGGGCGAGGCCCAGCAGGAACAGGCCCGCGCCGACGGCCGCGCCGGCGAGCATCACCAGCGGGTCGAGCAGCCCGGGCGGGACGGCGATCATGACCAGCCTCCCGGGTCGTAGCCGTGCCGGGCCAGCTCCTCGGCGCACGACAGGGGGGCGTGCGGCACGACCCGGCCGTCGGGCGCCTGGGCGAACACCTCCGACGACAGCACCCGGCCGTCCACGCCCGCCACCTCGCGCACGCTGGAGACGAACCGGCGCAGCCGGCCGCCCGCGGCGTACTCGTTGCGCTTCTCGATGAAGACGACGAAGTCGATCGCGCCCGCGATGAGCATGTGGGTGGCCTCGATCGGCAGCCGTTCGGTCGCCTGCAGGGCGTAGGTGGCGATGCGGTTGAAGACCTCCATCGAGGAGTTGGCGTGGATGGTGGACAGCGAGCCGTCGTTGCCCTGGGTCATCGCGTTGAGCATGGTGACGATCTCGTCGCCGAGGACCTCGCCGACGATCACCCGCGAGGGGTTCATGCGCAGGGAGCGGCGGACCAGCTCGGCCATGCTGATCTCGCCCTGGCCCTCGGAGTTGGGCAGCCTCTGTTCGAAGGCGACCACGTTGGGGTGCAGTTCGGGGAACTGGTCGAGGCCGAGCTCCAGGGCCCGCTCCACCGTGATCAGGCGCTCGGCGGCCGGGATCTCGTTGGCCAGCGCGCGCAGCAGGGTGGTCTTCCCGGCGTTGGTCGAGCCGGAGATCATGATGTTCTTCCGCGCGGCCACCGCGGCCGCCAGGAAGCGGCCCAGCTCCGGGGTGAGCGTGCCGTTGCCCACCAGGTCGCTGAGGAAGACCTTGCCCAGCCGGGCGCGGCGGATGGACACCGCCGGGCGGACCGTGACGTCCATGACCGCCGAGAGGCGGGAGCCGTCCGGCAGGCGCAGGTCGAGCTGGGGGTTGGCGGTGTCGAACGGCCTGCTGGACAGGCCGCTGTAGGCGGCGAGGATCTGGATCAGCTCGACCAGCTCGTCGTCGCTGTCGGCCACCGGCTCGGCCAGGCCCTCCCGGCCGTCGGCGTAACCGACGAAGACGCGGTCGCAGCCGTTGATGTCGATGTTCTCGACCTCGGGGTCGTCCAGCAGCGGCTGCAGGCGGCCGACGCCGAACAGGGCCGCGTGGATGCCGGCGGCGAGCGCCTCCTCCTCCTCGGCCGTGGGCGGGGTACGGCCGACACCGATCTCGCCGCGGGCGAACTCCTCCAGCACCTGGGCGATCAGCGCCCGGGCGAACTGGCGCTCGTCCTCGCCGGTCATCGGCGCCAGGCCGCTGGCCTGGTCGAGGCGTCGCTGGTGGGCCAGGCGGTCGCCGACCTCCTGCCGGAAGCGCTTCACCAGGGTGTGGTCGACGGTCATACGGCCGGCTCCGGGGCTCGGACGGTGGCGACGACTCGGGCGGCGAGCTCGCGCGCCGTACGGATGATCAGAGAGCGGTCCAGCCGGCCGCCCCACTGGCCGCGCAGCAGCTCGGCGCCCTTGGGGTCGTGCGCGAGGCCGCTGACGAAGGCGACCCGGCGGCCGGTGGCGGTGACGATCCGGCGGACCTCCTCGATGGCCGTGCGGTACTGGCGGGGGTCGGCGATCACCACGACCGCGATCTGCGGGTCACGGGGCATGACGTGCAGGCGCTCGCGCAGGTGGGCGACGTGGTCGAGGCTCGCCCGGGTGAACAGCAGCACCAGCTCCGCCTCGGCGACCAGCTCGGCCGTCTGCGGGTGCCCGCCGAGGCGGCCGCAGTCGGCCAGCACGTCGGCGCCCGGAACCGCGGCCAGAGCCCGGCCGAGCGGCCCCCACAGCCAGGTGAGCCCGGCGGCCTGCTCACCGTGGGTCAGCCCGGCCAGCACGTCGAGGCCACCGATGATCTTCTGGGTGTGCTCGTGGATCTGCTCGGGCCGCAGGCCGCGGCGGGCCGTGGCGCCCAGGGTCAGCAGTCCCCGGGCGGGGTTGAGGACCCCGCCGTCGGCGGCCGGGAGGCGGTAGGCGAGGTCTCCCCCGGCCGGGTCGCACTCGGCGAGCAGCACCGGGTGCGGCCAGACGGCGCCGAGCGCGGTGGCCGCCGTGGTCACGCCCGGGGCGCCCTTGTCGGCGGCCAGCACGATGAGCGCCACCTCAGCGCGCTCCGGGCAGCTCGGCCAGCGCGATCTCGCCGCTGGAGGCGTAGGCGGCGACCGTCGGGGAGATGGAACTGTCCACGATCACCGTGACCAGGCCGGACGACCTGCCCTGGGTCTGGCCGGACCCGCCGACCTGGTGGACCAGGGCGTTGGGGGCCAGCACCCGGCTGGTGGCGTTGCCGCCGCCGCCCCGGCTCGGGACGTATATCACCTGGACCCGGTCGCCCCGCTCCAGCGTCCCGGGCATCTGGCCGGGCTTGAGGGAGAGGCCGACCTGGGCCTTGCCGGGGCCCAGCTCCCTGCTGGCGGAGACGACCATGTCGCGGGTCAGGAGGGTGCCGGGCAGAAGGGTGACGCGGGCGAAGTTGCGGGCGACGAGGGCGCGGTCGGCCCAGGCGACGTAGCCGACGCCGGTGTCGGCGATCTGCGCCTCGCGCATCACGGCCTCGGTGAAGGGCTGACCCGCGCCGACCTGCTGGGAGATCACGATCGCGGAGACCCGGTCCCCGCTGCGCATGACCAGGAGGGTCGTGGCGAGCGCGCCGCCCAGGATGAGCAGTACGGCGAGGGCCGCGAGGGCGGGTTTGCGCTCGCGCGGGGGCACGGGGAGCTTGCGCGACGCCGGGCCGGAAAGGGAACTCGCCGACCCCGGCCGCTCGGCGTTCAGCGGTACGCGGCTCGCCGGCTTTTCACTGGTCCTCATGGGCAGGGGGACTCCCAGAGTGATTAACGCGTTGGGACTACTGGTCGAATTTACGCCATTATGCGCACCATGCCGATGAAGCGCCGGACAAAAGCCGGGTCCCATGCTCGTTTGATAGGAACAGGTCTGTCAACGGCGGCTCCGGAGAAGCTATCCCTTTCGCCACATGACAGGGGGCATATCCGGGTGATAAGGACATGAATTAATGCACATATCTACTGTCCCAATATTCCCCTCGGTCCCTGTGGTCCCGGCCGTACCGTTCCACCGCCGGGCGCCGCGCCGCTCCGTCCGGCGACCGATTCGGGCGCCGCGCCGTCTCCCCGGTGTCACCGTGCCGGGCGCGGCGCCGAGCGGGACGTCACGCCCCGGCCGCCAGGCGCTCCGCCATCGACCGCCCGGACCGCCCGGGATCGCCCCAGACCCACGCCAGCTTTGACGGATTTAAAGTGAAAAATCCCTTTTGTCGGATGTAGTGCCCTCGGGAGTGGGGGAAACCGCCGGGTTATCCACAGGAAGGCACGACCCGTCCCCAGTCCGCTCCCGTCCCAAGGAACATCGAATCCCATTAGAGACGCCATGACCGGCCGGTAACACCCGACGGTTGTCCACAGGCGGGCACGTTTTCCACATACCGCCCCGGGACCCGCGGCATTGCCGCAAACACCTCGTCCCGGGCGGTTCCCGCTCTGTACCGTGGACCCGGCCCCTGACCGAGGAGAGCGGCGATGCGCATCATGCTCACCGTGCTCGGCGAGCACGCCGACCGCGACGTCGTGATCGAGGCGGACGAGACCACCACGGTGGGCCGCCTGGCGGAGTCGCTCTCCGGGCAGGGCGGCGAGCGGCCGACCAACGTGGTCCGGCTGACCCGCACAAAGGCACCGTACGGCCTGGGCCGTGACCCGGCCGCCGCCGAGCCGCCGGACCTCTGGCTCGACGGCCGCGCCCTCGACCCCGGAGCCCCCGTCCTCGGCCTGCTCCGCGACGGCGACCTCGTCACCCTCGACCGCGACCTGGCCGGCGCCACGATCGCCGAGGAGCCCGGCGGCATCGTGGAGATCCGCGTCGTCGGCGGCCCGGCCGCCGGGTCGGTGCACCGGCTGGGCCTGGGCGTCCACGTCGTCGGCTCCGACCCCGCCTGCGCGGTGTCCGTCCCCGACCCGGGGCTGCCCGCCGAGGCCGCGGTGATCCGCCTCACCCCCGAGGCGATCACCGTGGAGCCCGCTCCGGGAGGCCGCTCCGAGGCCGGCGCGGGAGACGGGCCGCGTGCGGAAGGCGGGCCGCGCACGGGACGCGGATCCCGCGCGGGAGGCGGGGCCGGCGCCGCGCCGCGCCTGGACCGCGAGCCCCTCGACGGCCCCGTGCCCTGGCCCGAACACGCCCTGCTGACCTGCGGCACGACCGTGCTGACGCTGACCGCCGTGGAGCCCCCCGACGCCCACCTGGACGCCCAGCCCGACGGCGGCCTCGCCTACAACCGGCCGCCCCGGCTCCGCTCCCCCGGCGGCGAGCGGCGCTTCGAGGTCCCGGCCGAGCCGAAACGGGCCGAGGGCATGCGGCTGCAGCTGCTCGCCGCGTTCCTGCCCCTCCTGCTCGGCGTCGGCATGGCCTGGGCGACCAAGACGTGGTACTACCTGCTGATCGCGCTGATGACCCCGCTCATCATGATCGGCCAGTGGGTGAGCGACCGGCGGCACGGCCGCAAGCAGTACCGCAGGGAGCTCAGGCGCCACCGGGAGCGGATGCGGGAGTTCGAGGCCGCCGTGGAGGCGGCCCGCGCCGCCGACGAGGCCGAGCGCCGCGCCGCCGCGCCCGACCCCGCGGAGGTCCTGCTCACCGCGACCGGTCCCCGGCGGCGGCTGTGGGAGCGCCGCGACCACGACCCCGACGCGCTGCGCCTGCGGGTCGGCCTCGCCGACCTGCCGGCCGGCCTGGAGTTCGTCCCCGAGCGGTCCGCGCCCGCCGACTTCGTCCCGCCCGACCCCCGGCCTGCCACGCGGTGCCGGTGGCCCTGGCCATGCGGCGGCTGGGCGTCGCCGGCCTGACCGGCCCGCGGCCCCGGGCCGCCGGGCTGGCGCGCTGGCTGGTGGGCCAGGCCGCCGTCCTGCACAGCCCGCGTGACCTGGCGATCGTGGTGCTGTCGGCGCACGGCGACGGCGAGGAGCGGTGGAACTGGGTGCGCTGGCTGCCCCACTGCGCCCCGCACGGCGGCGAGGACTGCGTCGCGCTGGTCGGCGCCGACCCCGAGGCCGCGGCCCGGCGGGTGAGCGAGCTGGTCACGCTGATCGAGGAACGGCTCGGCGAGGAGGACAACCCGGCCGCCCGGATCGGCCGCGCCCCGGCGGGCTGGGCCGACCTCGGCGGCGGGACCGGGGCCGGGCGGGACGAGCCGGTCCCGGTCTACGACGAGCGCCCCTACGACGTGCTGGTCGTCCTGGACGGCGCGCAGGTCCTGCGCGCCCTGCCCGGCATGCCGCAGGTGCTGCGCCAGGGCCCGCGGGCCGGCGTGTACACCCTGGCGATCGACGACGACCAGCGGCTGCTGCCCGAGGAGTGCGCCACCGTCGCCGACGTGGCCGCCGACGGCACCGTACGGCTGCGCGGCGGCGGACTGGACGGCATCGGCGGGATCCTCGCCGACCAGGTCACGGCCACCTGGTGCGACCGGCTGGCCCGGGCCCTGGCGCCGCTGCGCGACGTCAGCCGCGACGACTCCGCCACGGCCCTGCCCGGCTCCGCGCGGTTGCTCGACGTGTTGCGGCTGCCGTCGGTGTCGGGCGAGGCCCTGGCCGGGCGCTGGGGCCGCTCCACCGAGGCGCTGATCGGCGTCGGCCCCGACGGGCCGTTCTCGGTCGACCTGCGCGTCGACGGCCCGCACGCCCTCATCGCCGGCACCACCGGCGCGGGCAAGTCGGAGCTGCTGCAGACGCTCATCTGCTCCCTCGCGGTGGCCAACCGGCCCGACGAGATGACGTTCGTGCTGATCGACTACAAGGGCGGCGCCGCCTTCAAGGAGTGCGTACGGCTCCCGCACACCGTCGGCATGGTCAGCGACCTCGACGGCCACCTGACCCAGCGGGCCCTGGCCTCCCTCGCCGCGGAGATCCGGCGGCGCGAGCGGCTGCTGCTGTCCGCCGGCGCCAAGGACATCGAGGACTACCACGAGCTGCGCGACGCCCAGACGGCCCGCGCCTCCCGCGACCTGCTCGTCGCCGGGGGCGGCGCCCCGCTCACCCCGCCCACGCCGCTGCGCGGCCGGGGCGCGCAGCTGCCCCCACTGCCCAGGCTGGTGCTGGTCATCGACGAGTTCGCGGCCATGGTCACCGAGCTGCCCGACTTCATGACCGGGCTGGTGGACATCGCCAGGCGGGGCCGCTCGCTCGGCATCCACCTCGTCCTGGCCACCCAGCGGCCCGGCGGCGTGGTGACCGCCGACATCCAGGCCAACACCTCGCTGCGGATCGCGCTGCGGGTGACCGAGGCCGCCGAGTCCTCCGACGTCATCGACCGGCCGGACGCCGCGCACATCCCCAAGTCGGCTCCCGGCCGGTGCTACGTCAAGTCGGGCGCGGGCGCGGCCGTCGCCGTGCAGACCGCGCGGATCGGCGGGCGCGGCCCCGGCGCGGCGAGCGAGGTCAGGGCCCGGGTCACCGAGGTCGGCTGGCGGGCCCTGGGGCACTCGCCGGCCGCCCCGGACGCGGCGGCCGAGGGGCGGCCGTCACCGACCTGTCCGTGCTCGCCGACGCCCTGGCCGACGCCGCCCGCGTCGCCGGCGTCCCCCGGCAGCCGAGCCCCTGGCTGGACCCGCTCCCCGACCTGGTGGTCGCCCCGGGCCTCCCGGAGCCTGAGGGGGCGGCGCCGTACCGGCCGGGGAAGGAGGAGGTGCCGCCGCTGGCCTTCGGCGTGACGGACCTGCCGTGGGCGCAGGACCGGCGGGCGCTGACGCTGGACCTCGCCCGCGGGGGCACCTGCTGCTGGCCGGCTCCCCCCGGAGCGGGCGCTCCACCGCGCTGCGCACCCTGGCCGGGGCGATCGCGGCGGGCGCGTCCCCGGAGGACGTGCACCTGCACGTGATCGACTGCGGTTCGGGGGCGCTGCTGCCGTTGATGACGATGCCGCACTGCGGCGCGGTGGTGACCCGCGACCAGCTCGACCGGGTCGAACGGCTGCTGACCCGGCTGCGCGCCGAGGTCGGGCGGCGCCAGCAGCTCCTCGCCGAGGCCGGTCACGCCTCGCTGGCCGAGCTGCGCGCCGGCTCCACCGGCTCCCCCGGTTCCACGGTCTCCTCCGGGCTTCCCGTTCCTCCCGGCGAGCGGCCGCCCTGGCTGGTGCTGATGCTCGACCGGTGGGAGGGGTTCGTCGCCGCGTTCGAGAACTACGACTACGGCCGGCTGGTCGAGGCCATGATGCAGCTGCTGCGCGAGGGTCCGGCGGTCGGGCTGCGCGCCGTGGTGACCGGCGACCGGTCGGCGCTGATCGGCCAGATCTCCACGGTGTTCGACGACCGGCTGATCCTGCGGCTGGCCGACCCGGCCGACTACGGCCTGGCCGGGCTGCCGGTCAAGGACCTGCCCGCCGCGCTCGCCCCCGGCCGCGCGGTGTCGGTCGGCGAGCACGGCGTCGTCGAGCACCAGATCGGGCTGCTGTGCGACGACCCGTCCGGCCCGGCCCAGGTCGCCGAGCTCCAGGCGCTGTCACGCGCGATCCCCGCCCGTTTCGGCGGCGACCTGGCGGCGTCCCCGGCGGGTGCCGCCGCGGCCGGGCCCGCCGGATGGGTCTGGGACGGCGAGCCGCCGCTGCGGGTGGACGCGCTGCCGACCCGGATCACCGCGGCGCAGGCCATGGCGCTGGCGCCGTCACACGAGCCGCCCTCACCGCTGTGGGCCCTGCTCGGCGCCGGCGGCGACTCGCTGACCCCCATGGGCTTCGACCTGCTGGCCCACGGCCCCGGCGCGGTCGTCGCGGGCCCGCCCCGGTCCGGCCGGTCCTCGGCGCTGGTGACCGCCGCCCGCTCACTGCTGGAGCGCGGCACGCCGGTGATCGCGGTCGCCCCGCGGCGCAGCCCGCTGCGCGACCTGGCGGACGTCCCCGGCGTGGTGGCCGTCCTCGGCGCGGACGGCGACCTGGAGGGGGCCGTCGCCGGGCGGGAGCGCTACGTGGTCGTCGTCGACGACGCCGAGCTCGTCTCCCCCGACTCGCCGCTGGGCATGACCCTGGAGCAGGTGCTGCGCACCGGCCGCGACGGCGAGCACGGGCTGATCATCGGCGGGGCCACCGGAGACCTGACCACCGCCTACCGGGGCTTCGTCGCCGAGGCCCGCAAGTCCCGGACCGGCCTGCTGCTGGCGGTGCAGAGCCCCGCCGACGGCGACCTGTTCACGATCCGGCTGCCGCGCGGCGCGGTCGGCGGCCCGCCCGGCCGGGGCCTGCTGGTCACGCTCGGCTCGACGACCCCGATCCAGACCGCCCTGCCCGGCTGAGCCCGCCGGGCGGCCCGGGACGCGTCCGGCGGCCCGCTCCGGCGGCTTCTGAGAGATCCGGAGGCCCGCTCCGGGCGGCATCGGGACGCGTCCGGTGGTCCGGCGCCGAGGCGGCCCCGGGAGGCACCCGGTCGGCGCGCGTCAGCGGACCGGGTGCCACATTCCGACGGCCACCGGCACACCGGGAGAGGAGTGCAGGAGCGGCGGACGGTCCGGGGCGGGCAGCCCGGCCGCCCGGACGAGGCTCTGGTCCAGGCGCTCCAGGCGGGCCTCATGCAACGGCCACGGAGGATGCTCGACCTCGGCCGAGGCCAGCGTGCCCGCGAAGAGGGTGAACAGCCGGTAGCGGGCGGTCAGGAAGATCGCGGCCTCGTCCGGGGCGTCCAGCGGCGGCCCGGTCTCCACGTCGGCGTGGCAGTGCCCGCCGGGCTGGAGCGGCCGGTGCCTGCGGCAACGGTAGCGGCGCCGCGCGCCGTCCACCCGCACCGCCATGTCCGACCAGAAGTAGGGCAGCCCGTAGGTGAGGCGGGCGCCGAGAACGGCCGGGAGGCGGCCGGCGTCCAGCGAGTAGAACCAGATCCCGGCGCGGCCCCGCTCGTCGCGCACGTAGGTGCGCACGTTGGTCTCCGGGAAGCGGGACAGCCACGGCAGGGCCGGGATCCCCGGTGGCCGCACCCCCTCCAGCAGGAAGGGGGTCAGGCTGACCCACGCCGCGCCGTCGAAGGTGTCGGCCTTCAGGCCGGGCGGCAGCGTCGCCTGGATCAGCTCGGCGGGGTAGCGCCAGTGGAGGAACGTGATGTGGGACCAGCGGTGGTACATCACCGGCCGGTCCACTCGCGGGGGCGGAGGCGGTGAAGGGGACATGGCCGGTTCCTACCCCGATCCGGGCCGTTCTGTCCGGCGCGCCGCGGCGCCGTCCCCTGTGCCGTGGTGTCCGGGAACGGCGCCGAGACCGGATCGGGTCAGCGGGTGGCCGACTCGATGTTGCCGCGGTAGGTGTTGATGACCCGGGACGCCTCGGCGAGCTCCTCGGACATCCGCTGGAAGGCCGCGCGGTAGTTCTGCCAGGCCTCGCTGAACCGCTGGGCGCCGGGACCGGTCCAGGCGGTGCCGACCTTGCCGGCCTCCCGGTCCAACGCGGCCATCGTGGCCCTCACCTGGTCCGCCTGCTGGGTGAACTGGGTGGCCATCTGCTGCATTTCCGCGGGATTTCCGCCGAGCAAGTTCTGGCTCATGCCCGTCTCCTTCGGGATCGGTGTCGGGGATCACCAAACGAAATCACGATAAGCGACCGGACCACAATGATTTCCCGAATATGCGCAGCGGCTATGGATCTTCCTTCCCGCTCGAAAGCCCACCCGAAAGGCCGCCGCGGTTCTCATCCGGTTTCTCATACCGGTCCGCGTGTCGCGGGGACGGCCGCCGGACGGCGGGACGACCGGCGGCCGGCGAAACGGTCACCGGACCGAGCAACCCGGACGAGACCCGGCGATCAGATGACGCTTACACTCCGTTGAAGGCCCGCCAGGCCGATGCTCCATCGGAAGACCCGCCAGGCCGTACGAACGCACGAAGGGAATACGTCGGTGCACAAGGTCCTGATCGCCAACCGTGGTGAGATCGCGGTGCGGATCGCCCGCGCGTGCAGGGACGCCGGACTGGCCAGCGTCGCGGTCTACGCCGACCAGGACCTCGACGCGCTGCACGCGCGGGTCGCCGACGAGGCGTACGCGCTGGGCGGCCAGTCCCCGGCCGAGACCTATCTGGACGTGGACAAGCTGCTGCGCGTCGCCCGCGACAGCGGCGCCGACGCCGTCCACCCGGGCTACGGCTTCCTCGCCGAGAACGCCGCCTTCGCCCAGGCCGTCATCGACGCGGGCCTGACCTGGATCGGCCCGCCGCCGCCCGCGATCACCGCCCTCGGCGACAAGGTCCAGGCGCGTCACATCGCCCAGGCGGTCGGGGCGCCGCTGGTGGCCGGCACCCCCGACCCGGTCTCCGGTCCCGAGGAGGTGCTGGCCTTCGCCGCCGAGCACGGCCTGCCCATCGCGATCAAGGCCGCGTACGGCGGCGGCGGGCGCGGCCTGAAGGTGGCCAGGACCGCCGAGGAGATCCCCGACCTGTACGACAGCGCCGTCCGTGAGGCCGTCACCGCGTTCGGCCGGGGCGAGTGCTTCGTCGAGCGCTACCTCGACCGCCCCCGCCACGTGGAGACCCAGTGCCTGGCCGACGCCCACGGCAACGTGGTGGTGGTCTCGACGCGCGACTGCTCGCTGCAGCGCCGCCACCAGAAGCTGGTCGAGGAGGCCCCCGCGCCGTTCCTGACCGCCGAGCAGGTCGAGCTGCTGCGGTCGAGCTCCAAGGCGATCCTGCGCGAGGCCGGCTACGTCGGCGCGGGCACCTGCGAGTTCCTCGTGGGGCAGGACGGCACCGTCTCCTTCCTGGAGGTCAACACCCGGTTGCAGGTCGAGCACCCGGTGACCGAGGAGGTCGCCGGCGTCGACCTGGTGCGTGAGATGTTCCGGATCGCCGACGGCGAGCCGCTGGGCTACGACGACCCGCCGCTGCGCGGCCACTCGTTCGAGTTCCGGATCAACGCCGAGGACGCCGGGCGCAACTTCCTGCCCGCGCCGGGCACCATCACCGCGATGCGCGTCCCGTCCGGGCCGGGCGTGCGGCTGGACGCCGGCTACGAGGCCGGGATGACCGTGCCGCAGTCCTTCGACTCCCTGGTCGCCAAGCTGGTCGTGACGGGCGCGACCCGCGAGCAGGCGCTGCAGCGCGCCCGCCGGGCGCTGGCGGAGTTCGAGATCGAGGGCATGCCGACCGTGCTGCCCTTCCACCGCGCCGTCGTCGAGGACCCGGCCTTCACCTCCGATCCGTTCTCGGTGCACACCCGCTGGATCGAGACCGAGTTCGCCACGCCCATCGAGCCGTACTCCGGCCCGGTGGCCGACTCCGGCGCGCCCGCCGAGCGGGAGCACATCACCGTCGAGGTCGGCGGCAAGCGCCTGGAGGTCGTGCTGCCGGCCGGGTTCGCCGCGCCGGCCCCGGCCCGGGGCTCCGCCAGGCCGCCCCGCCGGGGGAACCCCGGTGGGGCGGGCAAAAAGGCCGCGGTCGGGGGCGACAGCCTGGTCAGCCCGATGCAGGGCACCATCGTCAAGGTGGTGGCCGCCGACGGCGACACCGTCGCGGCCGGCGACACCGTCGTGGTGCTGGAGGCGATGAAGATGGAGCAGCCGCTGACCGCGCACAAGTCGGGCACCGTCACCGGCCTGTCGGCCACGCCCGGCCAGACCGTCACCGCGGGCGCCGTGATCTGCGACATCAAGGACGCCTGACCGGAGTCCGCCGGCGGCGCGGAGGACGCCGCGCCGCCCCGGGCGCCCCGCGGGACGTCTGGAAGGGATACGGTCGGGAAGTGGGGAACTCTGACGTCCGCTTGTTCGTCCTGAAGGGCGAAGGAGGCTTTCTTGCCGTGACCACGACAAAAACCGCACCGGGCCGACTCGGCGCCGCGCTCGTCGCGATGCTCGCCGGGCTGCTGGCCGTCTTTATGATCGCCCCGGCCGCCCACGCCGCGGCGCCCGACCCGGGCACGATCGCCTCGGGTCTGAAGGACGGCGACCACTTCTACGTGGACCCCGCCTCCGGCATCCCCGCGAACGCCGCCGACAAGATCCGCGGCGCCGTCGAGCAGACCTCCTCGGTCTACGTCGGGCTGCTGCCGGAGGGGGCCGTCACCAGCTCCTCGCAGGCCAGGACCCTGCTGACCTCCATCCGCAAGGACGTCGGCGGCAAGTCCACCATCCTGCTGATGAGCGGCAAGACCCCGTTCGGCGTCTCCAACATCCGGGGCGTCGACGTCGACGAGCTGCTGGGCCGGGCCAAGACCGGCTCCAGCCCCACCGACAACGTGGTCAACTTCGTCAAGCTGGCCGACGACGCGGCCACCGGCGCCGGGCTCGGCTCGGGTTCCGGCTCCAGCTCCTCCTCCGGCTCCGGAGGCGGCGGGGGCGGCGTCCTGGTCGGCATCCTGGTGCTGGCCCTGGCCGGCGGCCTCGGCATCTTCTTCTACTCCCGTAAGAAGAAGAAGCAGCGCGAGGCCCGCGAGGCGGCGGAGCTGGCCGCGGTCAAGCAGACCGTGGACGAGGACGTCACCAAGTTCGGTGAGGAGATCACCGACCTCGACACCGACGTCAAGCTGCTCGGCGACGGCGCCCAGCACCAGCAGGACTGGCAGCGCGCCCTCGACTCCTACGAGCGGGCCAAGGTGGAGCTGGACGCGGTCAAGCGCCCCGACGAGCTGCGCAACGTGACCTCCACGCTGGAGGAGGGCCGCTACGCCCTCGCCTGCGTCAAGGCCCGCGTCAACCACCAGCCGCTGCCCGAGCGGCGTTCCCCGTGCTTCTTCAACCCGCAGCACGGCCCGTCCGCCCGCGACGTGCGCTGGGCCCCGCCCGGCGGCGCGGTGCGCGACGTCCCGGCCTGCGCGGCCGACGCCGAGGCCGTCGAGCGCGGCTTCGAGCCGCAGACGCGCCAGGTCATGGTCAACGGCGGCTACCGCCCGTACTACGAGGCCGGCCCCGCCTACCAGCCCTACGCCTACGGCTACTACGGCGGCTTCGGCGACATCATGACCGGCATGCTCGTCGGCACCATGCTCGGCGGCATGATGGGCGGCGGCTGGGGCATGGGCGGCTACGGCATGGGCTACGAGCAGGGCGTCGCCGACGCGGGCGGCGGTGCCGACTTCGGCGGCGGCGGAGACTTCGGCGGCGGCGGCTGGGGTGACTTCGGCGGCGGCGGAGACTTCGGCGGCGGCGACTTCGGCGGCGGCGACTGGTGACCCTCCGGTGACCGGTTGACGGCCGCCTCCTGAGACGGCGAAGACGGGCGCGTTCCCCGCGAGGGGACGCGCCCGTCCGCATGTCCGGACCTCACCCGCCCGCCTCCGCCCGGCACACGTCCGCGCCGCCGGGTTCGTCGGACGGCCGGGCGCCTCATCCGTCGGACGGCCCGGCGCGTCCGCGCCGCCGGACGGTCAGGTGCTCCCGCGCACCGTCAGCCGGGGGGCGAGCAGGGTGGCGTCCGGTACGGCGGCGCCCTCCAGCTTGGCCATGAGCAGCCGTACCGCCTCGCGGCCCACCTCCTCGGCCGGGACCAGCACCGACGTGAGCGCCGGACCGGCCCGCTCGGCGATGTCGTCGGGGCAGATCGCCACCACCGCGACGTCCTCGGGGACCCGCCTGCCGTACTGGCGCAGCGCCCCGAGGACGTGGCCGACCGCCGCCTCGTTGTGCACGACCAGGGCCGACAGTCCCGGCCGCGTCTCCAGCAGCCGCCGCACCGTCTCCGCGGCCTCCCCGAAGCCCTCCTCGCACGGCAGCGCCGTACCGGTCATGCCGTGCCCGGCGACGGCCTCGGTGAACCCCTCCCTGGTACGGCGGGCGAACCCGGTGCCGCGCTCGTAGACCACTGAGGGGGCGCCGAGCAGCGCCACCTCCCGGTGCCCCCGCTCGGCCAGGTGCTCCACGCAGAGCGCGCCGGCCCGGTGGAAGTCGAGATCCACGCAGGTCAGCCCGGCCGCGTCGGCCGGGAAGCCGATCAGCACGCTCGGCTCGGCGAGCTCGCGCAGCAGTGGCACCCTGCTGTCGTGCAGTTCCACGTCCATCAGCACCAGGCCGTCGGCCAGCGCGCTCGCCGCCGCCCTGCGCAGCCCCTCGGCCCCCTCGTCCGCGGTCAGCAGCAGCACGTCGTGGTCGTAGCCCCGGGCCGCGGTGACCACCGAGGTGGCGAACTGCATCAGCACCGGGACGTGCATCCCGGCCCGCAGCGGCAGCACCAGGGCGATGACGTTCGCCCGCCTGCTGGCCAGCGCCCTGGCCCCGGCGTTGGGGTGGTACCCGAGCGCCCGCACGCTGTCGAGGACCCGCCGCCGGGTGTCGGCGGAGATCGACCGCTTCCCGCTGAGGACGTAGGAGACCGTGCTCACCGCCACCCCGGCGTGCCGGGCGACCTCGGCGATCGTCACCGTCCGTCCGCTCATGCGCCTCCTCGCTCGCCGCACTCGCTCACGCGCGCTCTCCGAAGGTGAGGCCGGCCAGGGTGATCCCAGCGTTCTCGAACACCATATAGAGATCGCGGACCCCGCGGACGTCCGCGAGCCCGGTGCGGACCTCGGTGAAGTCTTGACATCCTCTCCGCCCTAAAGGACGGAGATTCCCGCCTGCCGCGTAGGCTTCGGGTGGGTTACTGCTTCGCCGCACTGCGCCGGAACGAGTACCGGTCTTACCTGCGCTCCACAGTCGTTTAGCCTCTCCGCCCGTCCGGCGGCGAGAATGTTGATCGCAGCGTTGATGTCCCGGTCGTGGGTCGTGCCGCACGGGCAGGTCCAGGACCGGACGTTCAATGGCATCGATCCGGCGATAGTGCCGCATGCTGAGCACGGCTTCGAGGAGGGGGACCATCGGTCGATCTTCCCGAGGTACCTGCCGTATCGTGCGGCCTTGTACTCCAGCATGCCGACGAACTGTGACCAGCCCGCATCGTGCACGCTCTTGGCCAGCTTCGTACGTGCCATGCCGGACACCGCAAGGTCCTCCACGTAGACCGCTTGGTTGTCGCGGATCAACGAGGTGGAGAGCTTGTGCGCCCAGTCTCGGCGTGTGTCGGTCACCTTGGCATGCGCCCGCGCGACCTTGAGTTCGGCCTTGGCCCGGTTCACGGAGCCCTTCTCCTTGGGGGTATCGAAACGCTTCGAAAACCGGTCGGATGGGAGGCGCTCAGGGCCGTCGAAGCGCTTCGATGATTGATCCGGGAACGCTCCGCTCATCACACGCGTGTTTCGAACGGAGCTTCCCCGAAGGTGCACGCCCGTGCGACCCAGGTCAAGAGATCCGCGGCAAACGCCCCGAATCCACCAGGTCGAGCACCCGGGCGGCGCCGCCGAGCGCGGCGGCGCCGTACCCGAGGGCCGAGGCCACGACGCGGCAGCCGCCGACGTCCGGCGCGATCACCCGCCCGCGCGCCTCGGCCTCGATCTCGGGCAGCAGCCAGGGGGCGAGGGGCACGTAGTAGCCGCCGAGGACGACCACCTCGGGGTTGAGGAGGTTGGCGATCACCGAGACGCCCCGGCCGAGGTCGCGGCCGACGCCGGCCAGGACGTCGAGGGTGTGCGCGTCGCCGGTCCGGGCCAGCCGGACCGTCTCCTCCAGCTCGACCTCCACCTCCGCCGGCGAGAGCGCCGCGTGCTCCAGCACCGCGCCGATCCCGGCCACCGCCTCCAGGCAGCCCCGCCGGCCGCAACGGCACT
The DNA here is from genome assembly GCF_050942225.1 of Streptosporangium sandarakinum. Lineage (NCBI taxonomy): Bacteria > Bacillati > Actinomycetota > Actinomycetes > Streptosporangiales > Streptosporangiaceae > Streptosporangium > Streptosporangium sandarakinum. The sequence continues at coordinate 1,224,481 of NZ_CP192034.1, read as the reverse complement.
CGGCGCCGAGCGGGTCGAGCTGGATGTGGCCGATCTCCCCGCCGTAGCCCCGCCCGCCGCGCCGCAGCCGCCCGTCGAGGATGACCCCGGCGCCCACCCCGATCCCGCCGGTGAGGTACACCAGGTCGGCGGTCCCCGCCCACGGTCCGAAGCGGTGCTCGGCCAGCGCCGCGAGGTTGGCGTCGTTGTCCACCTGCACCGGGAACCCGGGGTCGCGGAGCGCCTTGGCGAGGTCGCCGCATAGGTCCGCGTCGCGCCAGCCGAGGTTCGGCGCGACGCGGACGACCCCGTCGGTGCCGACCAGGCCGGGCACGGCCACGGTGAGGCCGAGGACCTGCCGCTCCTCCCGGGCCATCCGGGTCGTCACACGGCGGACGAGCCCGGCGACGACCGCCATCGCCTGCGACACCGTGACGTCCGGCCCCTGGAAGGAGCGCCGCCAGGACAGCAGCCGCTCCCCCGACAGGTCCACCGCCACGGCGGTGACGTAGTCGACGTTGATCTCGACGCCGATCGCCGCGTACGGCGAGCCGTCGAGCACCAGCATGGTCGCCGGGCGGCCGACGCGGTTCTCGGTCAGCCCGGTCTCCCGGACCAGCCTGCGGTCGATCAGGTCGGCGACCAGGCTGGAGACCGTCGCCTTGTTCAGGCCCGTGGAGGCGGCGATGTCCGCCCGCGAACAGGGGGCGTGCTCGCGCACGAACCGCAGGACGACGGCGAGGTTGGTGGCCCGCACGTCGGCGAAGTCGGCCGGCTGCGGGTCGCTCGTAGATGTGATCAAGGTCAGTCCCGTTCCGGCTCGGCCAGGCTGGCCCCATCATGCACCATCGTTCACCGATCCGTGGCCGCCCCCCGCGGACGCCGGGTCGGCGCTCCCTTGTGGCGGGGGTCAGCCTCGACTGATTTGTTTGGCCACCAGACGAACTAGCGCTATCGCGACCCCTCTTCCGCGGACACCCCCCTGATCCCCGAGCCGACGAAGGGAAAGCGCATGAAGATCCTGCGGGACAACGGCCGTGCTTAGGAACGCGTCGAGGACCGGACCGGCGGGTGACCTGACCTCACCCGCCGGCACCGGCGCCTCCAAGCATGTCGGTAAAAGGGCCTTCTCGACAAGCCCGGGTGCCCGTGTCCCTTTTCAGGGCCGGCTGCGCCGCGACTGGCAGCTGCTGCTGATGACGCTGCCCGCGATCGGGCTGCTGATCGCCTTCCACTACGTCCCGCTGCTCGGCAACGTCATCGCCTTCCAGGACTACTCGCCCTACGTCGGCATCGCCGACAGCCCGTGGGTCGGGATGTCCAACTTCCAGTGGCTGCTGCTCGACGACGGCTTCTGGGACGCGACGCTCAGCACCCTGTCGATCACCGCGTTCCAGCTCGTCTTCTACTTCCCGGTGCCGATCGCGCTGGCCATCCTCCTCGACAGCGTGGTACGGCCCCGCCCTCCAGGGCCAGTCGCTGTTCGTCGGCCAGAGCGGGACCGGCACGATCCCCGGGCAGGCCCTGCCGCCCGGCCTGGCCGTCCAGATGGCGATCGTGGTGGTCGCGCTGGTCCCGGTCCTGTTCGTCTACCCGTTCGTCCAGCGCCACTTCACCAAGGGGGTGATCGTGGGCGCCGTCAAGGGCTGAGCCGCGGGCCCGCCGTACCGGGATCCCTTCCCGGTACGGCGGGCCCGAGCGGTCCGCGTCGCGGCTCAGGACTCTCCGGGCTTCCCGCGGGCGGCGCGCTCCCTGGCGAGCTCCTCCCGGAGCCGCCGGACCTCGTGCTGCAGCTCGAAGATGCGGCGGACGGCGGCGAGGGTCATGCCCTCGCCGACCAGCTTGATGGCGTCCTGGAGCTCGCCGATCTCACCGCGGGTGTAGCGGCGCTGCCCGCCGCCGGAACGGGCGGGCCGGACCACGTCGTGCTCGTCGAGGCGGCGCAGGAACGCCCGTTCGACCTGGAGCATGTCGGCGACCTGGCCGACCGAGTACAGCGGCGCGTTCTCGTCGTCGAAGGGCAGCCTGACCATCGTTGCTCCTTTTCGGGGGTTCGGGAAGACCGCGGGGCGGGCGCCGGCACCGGCGTCCGCCCCGAAGAGGTCCGACGATCAGGCCCGGCCTCAGGCCTTGATCGACTTCTGCTCCGACGACGAGACCTTGTGGATCTCGACCTTGCGGGGCTTCGCCCGCTCCAGCACCGGGATGCGCAGGGCCAGGACGCCGTTGGAGTACGCGGCGTCGATCTTCTCGCTGTCGAGGTGCTCGGAGAGGTAGACGCGGCGGGTGAAGGTCCCCATCGGACGCTCGCGCACGAAGAGGCGGTCGTCCTCGGCGTACTCCTCCTCGCGCCGGGCGCTCACCGTCAGGACGCCCCGGTCGACGGTGACCTCGACGGAGTCGGGGTCGGCGCCGGGGAGGTCGAACTTGAGAAGAACGTCATCCTTGCGGCGGACGCCGTCCAGCGGCATGGCCCCGCGCGTGTCGCCCTGGCCCCATCCGAGGGCCTGTCGCGCGAGCCGGTCGAACTGACGGTCGAACTCCTGCACGAACGGGTCGATCGACGTCAGCAGCATCGGTAACCACCTCCGTTGAACCGGGCAGGTTCCTCACGCCTGCCGTCCCGAAAACCTCTAAGTCAATTTATAAGTTATCTGGCAACGCCTCCGCAAGTTCTCTGCGAGTCGATTTTCAAGGTTCTTCGCACTGGGACAGCAGGGAATCCGTACGGGGCGGCCCGCCGGGACCGCGACCCCGGCCAGGCCGGCCGTGTCCGCCGGCCGGGCAGGCCGTGTCCGCCGGCCGGGCAGGCCGTGTCCGCCGGCGCGGTCAGACCGCGTCCGTCAGCGCCGCGAACTCCTCGTCGCTCAGCTCCAGGGTCGCCGCGGCGACGTTCTCCTCCAGGTGCGCCACCGAGGAGGTGCCCGGGATGGGCAGCATCACCGGCGAGCGCCGCAGCAGCCAGGCCAGCGCGAGCTGCGACGGCGTGGCGTCGTGCCGCTTGGCCAGGGCGTCCAGCGGGCCGCCCTCCCTGGCCAGCTCGCCGGTCGCGAGCGGGAACCACGGGATGAAGGCCAGGCCGTTCGCCTCGCAGCGCGCGAGGACCGGATCGGCGTCGCGCGCGGCGAGGTTGTAGAGGTTCTGCACCGAGACGATCGTCGCCGTCTCACCGGCCCGTTCCAGCTCCTCGACGCCGACCTCGCTGAGGCCGATGTGGCGGATCTTGCCCTCCCGCTGGAGCGCGGCCAGCTCGCCGACCTGGTCGGCCAGGGGCACCATGGGGTCGACGCGGTGCAGCTGGAGCAGGTCGATCCGCTCGACGCCGAGGTGACGCAGGCTCAGCTCGACCTGCTGGCGCAGGTACTCGGGCCGGCCCACCGGGCGCCAGTCGTCGGGACCGGAGCGGGTCAGGCCGGCCTTGGTGGCGATCACCAGGTCGTCCGGGTACGGGTGCAGGGCCTTCCTGATGAGCATCTCGGACACGAACGGGCCGTAGGAGTCGGCGGTGTCGATGAAGTTCACGCCCAGCTCGACCGCGCGGCGGAGCACCCGTACGGCCTCCTCCGGGTCGCGCGGCTCGCCCCAGACCCCCTTGCCGGTGAGCTGCATGGCGCCGTAGCCGAGGCGGTTGACGGTGAGGTCGCCCCCGATGGCGAACCGGCCGGAGGCGTCCGCGGGACGGGTCGTGGTGGTCATACGCTGTCTCCCCCAGGAAGCGAAGTGTGCAGATTCGATCGCTTTAGCCCTATAAAGGGCTACCTGGGGGCGTTACCCGCTAAATCCCCTTTTCACCATGGATGAGCTGGTCGTCGAGGACACGTCTGGCCTGACGGACGATGGCCTCGTCGACGAATCGGCCGTCGGGGAGGGCGACCGCGCCGGCCCCGGCCGCCGCCACGATCTCGCGGGCCGCCGCGACCTCCCCCTCACCGGGACGGTAGGCGTCGCGGATGACCGGGAGCTGGGCCGGGTGGATGGCGGCCCGGCCGCGGAAGCCCATGGCCCGGCCGGCGCGGCACGACTCGGCCAGACCTTCGAGGTCGCGGAAGTCGGTGTAGACCGACTGGGCCGGCGCGGGCAGCCCGGCGGCCCGGGCGGCGACCACCAGCCGCGAACGCGCCCAGGACAGCCCCGCCTCGTCGCTGACGCCCAGGTCGGCCCGCAGGTCGGCCTCCCCCAGGCCGATGCTCGCCACCGCCGGGTCGGCCGAGGCGATCTCGTAGGCCCGTTCGAGGCCGAGAGCGGACTCGATGAGCGGGTGCAGCTCGGCGCCCGGCACGGCGGCGGCGACGTCGCGCATCTGACCGGCCGACTCGGCCTTGGGCACGCGGATGCCGGCCGTACCCGCGGCCAGGGCGCCGACGGCGCGCAGGTCGGCCTGGCCCCAGGCGGTGCGGGTGTCGTTGATCCGGACCTGCACGCGCGGCCGCGGGGTGGCGAGCAGCGCCACGACCTCGGCCCTGGCCAGGTCCTTGTTGCCGGGGGCGACGGCGTCCTCCAGGTCGACGATCACCACGTCGGCCGGGCCGGCGAGCGCCTTGGCCACCAGGTCCGGCCGGTCGGCGGGCGCGTACAACCAGGTCAGCATCACACCACTCCCCTGTCGCGCAGCGCCTCGATCTCGGCGGGCGAGAGCCCCGCCTCCGTCAGGACGCCGACCGTGTCCGCGCCGTGGGCGCGGCCGGTCCAGCGGATCTCGCCGGGGGTGTCCGACAGCCGGAACATGACGTTCTGCATCCGCAGCGGTCCCAGCTCGGGGTCCTCCACGGTGGTGACGGCGTCCAGGGCGGCGATCTGCGGATCGGCCAGCACGTCGCGCACGTCGTAGACGGGCGCCACCGCGGCCTGCGCCTCCTCGAAGGCGGCGAGCACCTCCTCGCGGGTGCGCGCGCCGACCCACGCGGCGACGGCCTCGTCCAGTTCGGCGGCGTGCTCGGCCCGTCCCGCCCCGGTGGCGAACCACGGCTCGGTGATGTACTCCGGCCGCCCGACCAGGCGCATGACACGCTCGGCGATGTTCTGCGCCGAGGTGGACACCGCGACCCAGGAGCCGTCCGCGCACCGGTAGGTGTTGCGCGGCGCGTTGTTGACCGACCGGTTGCCGGTGCGGGGCGGCACGATCCCGAGCCGGTCGTAGATCGTCGGCTGCGCGCCGAGCACGGTCAGGATCGGCTCGATGATCGACATGTCGACGACCTGCCCGGAGCCCCCGGACTCGCGCGCGTGGAGCGCCGTCATCACGGCGTAGGCGGTCGCGAGCGCGCAGATGCCGTCGGCCAGGCCGAACGGCGGCAGCGTCGGCGGCCCGTCCGGCTCGCCGGTCATCGCGGCGAACCCGCTCATCGCCTCGGCCAGCGTGCCGAAGCCGGGCCGCCTCGCGTACGGGCCGAACTGGCCGAACCCGGTGACGCGGGCGAGCACCAGGCGCGGGTTTGCCTCGCGGAGCCGGTCGTAGGAGAGGTTCCACCGCTCCAGCGTTCCCGGGCGGAAGTTCTCGATGATCACATCGGCGTCACGCGCCAGGGTGAGGAGCAGGTCCTGGCCCTCGGGCACCGACAGGTCGATGGTGATCGTCCGCTTGTTGCGGCCCAGCATCTTCCACCACAGACCGCCGGGTCCGTGCCCCCGCGAGGAATCCGGTTTGGCGGGATGCTCCACCTTGATGACCTCGGCGCCGAAGTCGCCGAGCATCATGGCCGCCATCGGTCCCGCGAACAGCGTCGCGAGGTCGAGGACGCGGATCCCTTCCAGGGCTTTCACTGTCGTTCCTCCAGATTCACGGCGCGTCTCCCGGCCGGGACGGCTGGAACCGGTGTCCGGTGGCCGTCCGGGCCCGGGGCGCGACGGGTTCGGCGTTCGGCGGCGGGTTGGGCGTTCAGTGGTGGGTTCGGCGTTCAGTGGTGGGTTCGGCGTCCGGACGGGGCTTCCGGGCGCCGCGGGCGGGCTCCGGCGGGGGTCATCGGAGCGCCGCGTCGATCTCGGCGCGGCCGGGCATGGAGGTGCTGGCCCCCTCCCGCTGCACCGACAGGGCCGCCGCCGCGGCGGCGAAACGCAGCGCCTCCTCCTGCGGCCTGCCCTCGGCGCGCGCCACGGCCAGCGCGCCGACGAAGGTGTCCCCCGCGGCGGTGGTGTCGACCGCCCGCACCGGTACGGCGGGCACGCGCAGCCGCCCGCCCGCGCGGGAGCCGTACAGCGCTCCCTCCGCGCCGAGGGTGATCACCGCTTCGGGGACGAGTTCCAGCAGCGCCTCCATCGCCTCCAGCGGATCGGCGAGGCCGGTGAGCGCCTCGGCCTCGTGCTCGTTCGGCACGATCAGGTCCACGGCGTCGAGCAGCTCCCGGGGCAGTTCCCGGGCGGGGGCCGGGGTGAGGACGACGGGGACCCGCGCCTGGCGGGCGGCGGACACCACGGCCTCCATGGGCAGTTCGAGCTGGAGCAGCAGCGCGTCGGAGCGGGCGATGACCGCGAGGTCCTCCGCCGAGGGGGCGGTGACGGCGCCGTTCGCACCGGGGACCACGATGATCGAGTTGCCGCCGTCGTCGTCGACGACGATGTGGGCGACGCCGGAGGAACCCGGCACGACCCGGAGGCGGCTGACGTCGACGCCCGCCGATCCGAGCGTCTCGCGTACGACGGGCCCGAAGGCGTCGTCCCCGACCGCGCCCATGAACGCGACGTCGGCGCCGGCCCGGGCCGCGGCGACGGCCTGGTTCGCCCCCTTGCCGCCGGGGACGGCGGCGAACGCCCGCCCGGTGACCGTCTCGCCGCGTTTCGGCACGACCGGGGTGTAGGCCACCAGGTCCATGTTGGCGCTGCCGAAGACCGAGATCATGCCCTCTCCTCCGCGATGGCCAGGGTGCGGCCGGTGAGCCGGTCGAAGCCGATGCCGTCGAAGCCCCGCAGGCTGCTGGCCAGCCGGTTCCCCGGCTTCCACCGGTCGGGGACGCCGGAGGCGCCGAGCAGCCCGCCCACGATCGAGCCGACCGTCGCCCCGGCCGAGTCGGTGTCCCAGCCGCCGGCGACGGCCCCCGCGATCGACGCCGTGAAGTCGCCGCGCCCGTGGACCAGCGCCGCCGCGATCAGCGCCGCGTTGTTGATCGTGTGGACCCAGTGCAGGTCGCCGTGGCGTTCGTACAGCCGGTCGACCACCCGCTCGAAGTCCGGCTCCGACGAGGCGTCCTCGACGGCGTCCCGTACCGCCCGGGCCAGCCGCGACCCGGCCGGCACGACGGAGAGCCCGGCGGCGATCACGTCCTCGACCGAGGAGGCCACGAGGGAGTGGGCGCACATGGCGGCGACCATCATCGCGCCGTAGACGCCGTTGCCGGTGTGGCTGAGGCGGGCGTCCCGCCAGGCGAGCGCGGCGGCGGCCGCCGGATCGCCCGGATTGACCCAGCCGTAGACGTCCGCCCTGATCAGGGCGCCGATCCACTCCCGGAACGGGTTGCGGTGCGTCGCGGTGCGGGGCGGCTCGATCCCGTCGAGCAGGTTGCGGTACGCCGCCCGCTCGGCGGTGAAGACCCGGCCCGCGGGCAGCTCGTCCAGCCACATTGCGGCCACGTCGGCGGTGGTGAAGTCGCGTCCGAAGCGTTCCAGCAGGGCGAGCCCGAGAAGCGGGAAGTTCAGGTCGTCGTCCTCGGGCACGCCGTCGATGTTCTCGGCGAGCGAGTTGACGGCGCTGCGCCTGTTCCACGGCCAGCGGGCCGCCACCTCGTCCGGCAGGCCCACCGCGGTGAACCAGCCGCGGATCGGCCAGTTGCCCGTGGCCTCGGCGATCTCCCTGATGCCCTCGCGGGGGATCTTCTCCACGGGTTTGCCGAGCACGCACCCGGCGGCGCGTCCCAGCCAGGCGCCGAGCAGCCGGTCGGGGAGCCGGGCCGGGTCGGCGGCCACGCGGGGGAAGCCCCCGGGGGCGGCCAGGGTGATCTCGGCGAGCCCGGTGGGTTCGGGGAGCGGGGAGGGGATCGCCGCCAGCTCGTCCAGCAGCGCACCGGCCAGCTCGCGCAGCGCCGGGCCGGCCGGCCGCGGGGAGGCGCCCGCCCTGGGCGGCGCGTCGTGCCCTCCGGCGGCGTGCCAGCGGGCGGCGAGCGCGGCGGCCTCCGGGAGGCGGCCGTCCTCGGCCGCCTGACGCAGCTCGTGGCCGACCAGGTCCTCCGGCTGCACCCAGGTGAGCCGGATCAGGTGGTCGGTCACGCCGTCCCTCCCGCCGGAACGTCCCGGATCAGGGAGGCGAAGGCGGCCTCGTGCGCCCGCCGTGCGGCGAGGTCGTCCGCGTGGACCCGCCGGGCCACCTCGGCGATGGACACGCCGGGGGCCACCAGGTCGATCCTGCTGGCCTCCGCCACCGGACCGAGCCACTCGGACGGCACCGCGCCGGCTCCGCCGAGCGCCCCGGCGATCGCGCCGCCCATGCTGGCGATCGAGTCGGCGTCACGGCCGTAGTTGACCCCGCCGAGCACGGTCTCGCGGTAGTCGCCCTTCGCGATGAGCAGGAACGCGAGCGCCAGCGGGATCTCCTCGATACTGTGCAGGCGGCTCGGCCGGCGGGCGCCGAGGCCCTGGTCGCGGTAGGTGTCGGCGACGGTGTCGTAGGGGGCGACGGCCTCGCGCAGGGCGTCGAAGGAGCCCTCCCAGTGGTCGAGGCCGCGGGCGCGGTCGCAGACGGCCTCGATGGCGGCCCGCGTGCCGTCCTTGGCGAGCCGCAGGCAGGTCGCGACCACCGAGTCGGGGGTCGCGCCCGGGCGCATGGCCTCGGCGACGGCGGCGGCCAGCACTCCGGCGGCCTCCCGGCCGTAGCTGGACTGGTGGGCGCCGGCCAGGTCGATCGCCTCGGCGTACGCCCCGTCCGGGTCGGCCGCGTTGACGATGCCGACGGGTGCCATGTACATCGCGGCACCGCAGTTGACGATGTTGCCGACGCCGGCCTCACGCGGGTCCACGTGGCCGTAGTGCAGGCGCAGGACCAGCCACTTCTCGGCGAGGAAGACCCGCTGCAGGGGCAGCGCCTCGGCCTCCAGCTCGGGGATCCAGCGCTTCTCGCCCATCATCTCGGGCACCAGGTGCTCGGCCGCCGCGTACGCGTCGAGATGACCGCCCACCTTCTCGTAGACGCGGATGAGGGCGTGGGTCATGAGGGTGTCGTCGGTGACGTGGCCGTCGCCCTTGTGGTAGGGCGCGATGGGACGGGCGTTACGCCAGTCCTCGAAGTACGGCGGGACGATGCCCGTCACGTGGCCGCCGTAGCGCCGGCGTATCTGCTCGGGCGTCCAGCCCTCGGTCGCGCCGCCGATCGCGTCGCCGACCGCGGCGCCCGCCACGCATCCGACGGCCTTGTCGGTCAGCAGGTCCTCCAGCGGCGTCATGCCAGTCCTCCAGCGATGTCGATGAGATCCGTTCCGGCCAGATCGGGGATGCCGCAGCCGACCAGTGTGCGGGCCGTGGCGCACCAGCCCTCCGGCAGGGCCTGGTAGCCGGTGTGCGCCCCGGTGAGAGCCCCGGCCAGCGCCGGAGCGGAGTCGGCGAGCGACGACAGGCACGCGGCGGCGGGCACGGCCGCGCTCAGCGCGCCCGCGGACACCTCCGCGAGCGCCAGGGCGGCGGCGACCGTCTGGGCGGCCGCGACGCCGTAGCTGTAGACGTGGTCCAGCAGGGCCGCGTCGAGGGCCGGGACCGCCGCGAAGGGGTCGCCCGCCTCGCGTGCCACCGCGAGCGCCGTCCGGGTCATGTGGCCGATCGCGGTGTCCTCGGGCAGCTCGGCCAGGGCCGCCTCCACGGCCGAGGGCATCGGCCCGCCCGCGACGAGCTCCGCGATCGCCGCCGCCATCGCCGCGGCGGCGTGGACGCCGTCCCCGGCGTTGGTGACCGAGGCGTCGGCCCGCGGGTCGGCGCCGGCCGCCCCGAAGGCGACGGCCCGGATCGCCGCCGCGTCGTCGAAGAAGTGCGGGTTGTCGTGCCCGCTGGCGGGCGGCCGCTTGCCGGCGGCCAGGTTGTCGAGCGCCGAGCGTACCGAGATCCGTACCCGCAGGTCGGAGCGCTCCGCGAGCCTGCCGAACGCCTCCGCCCGGTCCTCGTGGATCGTCAGCGCGGTCCAGGCCAGCCACTCGGCGTCGTCGGACGGCCCGATCGCCAGCGGCTCGACCGGCTGGTTCAGTGAGAACGGCACGGGCAGCGTGGTGACCCGGTGCTCCTCGGCGAAGGCGTCCAGCTCCCGCTCCAGCCGCCTGCTCCAGGGCGCCAGCAGGGTGGAGCGGTGCCGCGCCGACGGCCAGCCGGCCGCGTCGCCGATCGCGAGGCCGACGAAGGCGCCGCGGATCCTGTCCCCCGATGACATGTCTCTCCTCTACTTCTCGTACCGGCCCGCGGACACGCTCACGCCACCCTCCCCGTCGCCGCCACCAGGTCGGTGGCCGCGTCGAGCACGTGCCGCCCGGCGACGACCGGGAGGCACCTTCCCGTGGCCGGGCCGATCTCCGCGGCCCAGCGTTCCGGAACGGCGGCCTCGCCGCGCCCCGCCCCCGCGAGGGCGCCCGCGATGGCCGCGGTCGTGTCGGCGTCCCTGCCGAGGTTGGCGGCGGAGACGACGGACCCCTCCACCTCTCCGGCCCCCATGAGGTAACCGGCGAAGGCGAGGGCGACAGCCTCGGGCGCGAGGTCCGTCCAGGGGTAGTGGCGCACCACCACGGCCGCGTACAGCTCCTCCACCGAGCCGGTGGCGACGGCCTCGACGGCGGCCCGCAGGTTGCGGGAGGTCCAGGAGTCCTCGGGGACGGCGGCGATCCCGGCCTGGACGACCTCGCCGGGGGCGGCGCCGGTCATCGCGACGGCCACCGCCGCCGCGACCGCCTGGCCTCCGTACACGCCCTCGCCGCTGTTGCTCACCACGCCGTCCACCGCCACCAGCCGGGCTGCCTCCGCGGGACGGCCGGCGGCGAAGATCCCGTACGGCGCGGCGCGCATGGCCAGCCCGTCCGACCATCCGTGCGGGTGCCACAGGCCGGACAGCGGCGGGGTGAGGCCCCGGCGGAGCGCCTGGATCGCGCCGAGCTCGGAGAAGCCCGCGCCCCGCATCGGACCGTCGATGCCCGGGATGATCTGCTCGCGGTACTCCCTGGCCACGTCGGCGGGGGTCATCGCCGCGCCGTACCGGCAGAGCAGGGAGGCCGCGAAGAGGGTGTACTCGGTGTCGTCGGTGCCGCCTTTGCCGGGCTCGATCTCGGTGAGACGGCCCCAGCGCCGGGCGATCTCCTCCGGGGCGAGGTTCTCGGCGGGGCGCCCGAGGGCGTCGCCGGCCGCGAGGCCGAGCAGGCACCCCCGGGCGCGGGTCAGCATCACTTGTTGTACCGCTCCAGCACCTTGTTGCCCTCGTCGACGAGCGTCTTGGCCGCCTCGTCAAGGGTGATCTTGTTGGCGAAGTACTGCTGCAGGGCGGGGGTGGCCACCTTGCTCTTCCACTCGTCGAACCCGTTCACCTTGAGGTAGGGCGCGACCACGAGGTTCTTGGCGGAGGCGGTCGCCACGTTCCAGCCGTTCTCCTCGGTGGTCATGGAGGGGTCGCTCGCGGCCTTGACGCTGGTCGGGAGCAGCCAGTCACCCTTGGCGAGCTTGGCCTGGTTGGTGCTGTTGAGGAAGAAGGAGATGAACTTCGTCGCCTGGTCGGGGTGCTTGCTGTCGGCCGCGACGGACAGGGTCTGCGAGGCGGCCCCCTGGTCGGCGCTGGTGCCCTTCAGCGGCGGGATCGTGACCCACTCGAAGCCGGGCGGCGCCTGCTCGACGACCTGCTGCCGCAGGTAGACGCTCGCGGGGAGCATGGCGTACTTGCCCGCGTAGAAACCCGGCAGCGGGTCGGCGGTGCCCATGCCGAGCGCGGACGGGTCGGCGGTCTTGTCCTTGTAGAGCTGGTCGTGGACGCGCTGCATCACCTCGCGCTCCTCGGGCCCCACCTTGACCGTCGCCTTGGCGCCGTCGGTCTGGAAGAAGGTGCCGCCGAAGTTGAGCGCGAGGTTGAGCACCTTGTTCACCGGCGTCTTCAGCGGCCAGGCCACCCCGAAGGTGTCGCCCTTGGTGAGCTTCTTGCTGATCTCCTCGAACTCGTCCCAGGTCCACGGGTCCTCGGGGGTCGGGACGGGCACCCCGGCCTTGTCGAGCAGCTTCCTGTTGGCGATGATGACCTGCGACTCCTGCAGGAACGGCACGCCGTACACGCCCTGGCCGCCCTTGCCGTCGCCGAAGGTCACGGTGTCCCAGGCGGCTTGCGGGATGTCGCTCTTCAGGTCGGCGGGCAGCTTGCCGGAGAGGTCCAGGAGATAACCGCGGGAGGCGAAGCCGGCCAGCGCCGGGGAGTCGTCGTGGATGACGTCCGGCGGGTCACCGGCCTCGAACGACGTGACGAGCTGGTCGTTGACGTTGTCCCAGCTGCCCTGGATGTACTCGACCTTGATGTCGGGGTTGGCCTTGTTCCACTCGTCGACGATCTCCTTGTTGGCGGCGACGGACTCCTTCTGCCAGGCCAGGCTCAGGAACTTCAGGCTCACCGGCTCACCGGCCTTGCCGCCATCGCCACCGTCGCCCGACGAGCAGCCGGCGGTCAGGGCGGCGATCGCGGTGGCGGCCGCCACGAGTGCGGTTCTGGTACGCAACGGACTCTCCTATCGAGGGGTACGGCTCCGCCGGGTCCGGCTCGGCCCGCCCCGCTGGTGTCGGGGGGTTTTGAAGATCGGCTATCCCTTGACGGCGCCGGCCAGCAGGCCGGACCTGAGCCGTCTCTGGATGATCGCGAAGAACGCCAGGCTCGGGATCGTGGCGAGCAGCGACGCCGCGGCGAGCGGGCCGAGACGCACGACGCCTTCGGCGCCGGTGAACTTCACGAGGGTCAGCGGCAGCGTGGCCACGTCGGGGTCCTTGAGGACGACCAGGGCGAAGAGGAACTCGTTCCACGAGGAGATGAAGGCGAACAGCAGCGTGGCCACCACACCGGGCGCGAGGAGCGGCGCCACGATCCTCACCAGCGCGCGGATCCGGCCCGCGCCGTCGACCGCCGCCGCCTCCTCCAGCTCGCGCGGCACGGACCGCACGTATCCCTGGAGCATCCACAGCGCGAACGGCAGCGTGAAGGTGACGTGCACGACCGTGAGGCCGGGCAGCGTGTTCACCAGGTCCAGGCTGCGCAGCACCATGAACAGCGGAATGATGATCAGGATGAACGGGAAGACCTGGCTGACCAGCACCCATCCGATCGCGAACTTGTTGACGAGCGAGCGGTGGCGGGCCATGGAGTAGGCCGCGGGCAGGGCGAGCACGACCGTCAGCACGGAGCTCGCGACCGCGACCACCAGGCTGCGCAGCGCGCTGCCGACGATGTCCTGCTCGGTGAACGCGTCGGCGAAGTTGATGAGGACCGGGTGGCGCGGGATCCACGTCGGGGTCAGGCTCGCCATCTCCTGCGACGTCTTGAGCGCCGTGGACAGCAGCCAGAGCAGCGGGAAGGCCAGGAAGACCATGTACCCGAGGAGGGCGAGGTACTGCAGCGGCCTGCGCATGTCAGCTCACCTCCCGCATCTGCCGGCCGATGTAGAGACCCAGTACGGCCAGCACGACGATCACGATCGCGACCCCGAGGGTGGCGGCGTAGCCGAAGAAGCCGTAGCGGAACGCCTCCTCGTAGGCGAAGAGCATCGGCAGCCGGGTCTGCCCGCCCGGACCGCCCTGGGTGAGGACGTAGACCAGGCCGAACTGGTTGATGTTCCAGACGAAGTCGAGGGAGGTGATCGTCACGATGACCGGGCGGAGCTGCGGCAGCGTGATGCTCCAGAAGCGGCGCCACGTCGTGGCCCCGTCCACGTGGCCGGCCTCGTGCAGTTCCCTGGGCACGCCCTGCAGCCCCGCGAGCAGCACGACGGTCGTCTGCGGCATGCCGGTCCAGATCCCGACGACGATCACCGCGGGGAGGGCGATGGAGAAGTCGTTGAGCCAGTCGACGTTGTGGTCGAGCAGCCCGGCCCCCTGCAGCGTGCTGTTGAGGATGCCGGCGTTGGGGTGGTAGACGAGCCGCCACATCAGCCCGATGACGACCGGCGGCATCGCCCACGGCACCATGGCGAGCACCCGGGTGAACGCCCGGAACCGCAGGTTCTCGTTGAGCAGCAGGGCGAGTCCCAGCGCGGCCACGAACTGCAGCACGGTGACCGAGACCGCCCAGATCAGGCCGATGCGGAACGACGCCCAGAAGTCTCCGTCGGTGAGGAGGTCGCCGAAGTTCGACAGGCCCACGAACGAGGTCACGGAGTTGCGCCCGGACCTGGCGTCGGTGAAGGCGAGGTAGATGCCGTAGAGCAGCGGGCCGACGCTGAAGATCAGCACCGGGATCAGCGCCGGCAGCATCAGGAGGAGCGTCTCGCGCCCCTGCCGGCTCTTTCTGGGCCTGCCGCGGCGATCCGCCGCGGGTTCCCGTGTTCTTTCGGCCGTCAGGGTCATGGAGTCTCCTCCCCCATGGTCGAGGCGCGGGTCACGAGGCGGGGTTCGACGGTGACCGTGCGGGGCGCCCGGCCGTCGCGGTCCAGGCGGTCGAGCAGGAGCTCGGCGGCCGCCCGGCCGCGCTCGGCCGAGCCGAGCGAGACGCTGGTGAGCGGCGGCCAGGCGATCGTGGCGAGGTCGGTGTCGTCCATGCCCGCCACGGCGACGTCCTCGGGCACCCTCCGCCCCGCGCGCCGCAGGACGTCGAGCGCCCCGAGGGCGATCAGGTCGTTGGCGCACAGCAGCGCGTCGAGGTCCGGCACGCGTTCGAGCAGGCGGGCCGCCGCCCGGGCGCCGTCGGCGCGGTAGAAGTCACCCACCTCGACGAGGTTCCGGTCGTACGGCAGGCCGAGCGTCTCCAGCGCCTCGGCGTAGGCGGCGGAGCGGGCCGCGCCGGGAACGGTGTCCAGCGGGCCGTTCACGAAGCCGATGCGGCGCCGGCCCAGGCCGTGGAGGTGCTGGACGACGAGCCGCACGCCGGCCCTGGAGTCGACCCGCACGTTGTCCACCGGGGTGCCCTCGGGCACGGAGCCGATGACCACGATGGGCGCGCGGGCGGCGGCGAACATCTCCAGATGCCCGTCGGTCACCCTCAGCGGGATCATGATGAGCCCGTCGATGTACCGCTCCCCGAGGCCGCGGAGCACGTCGATCTCGTCGGCCGCGTCCGCGTTGGTGGAGTGCAGGACGAGCCGGTAGCCGGCCGCCTTGAGCATCGGCTGGATCTCCCGGACCATCGCGAGGTAGACCGGGTTCCCTATGTCGGCCATCGCGAAGCCGATCTGGTTGCTGCGCCGTGACTTCAGCGACCTCGCCGCCGAGTTCGGCACGTAGCCGAGCTCGCGCGCCACGCTCATCACGCGGCGTTCGGTCTCCGCCCTGGTGGGGAGGCCGTTGAGCACGCGTGACACCGAGGCGATCGACACGCCCGCCCGCCGGGCGATCGTCGTGATCGTCGGCTCGTCACTCATGTCCCACCTCGGCCTCCAAAGACGGTAAACGTTTTCAGTAGGCGGCGTCACGTCTCTGAAAACGTTTACGGATGGAGGACATGTAACGCCCATGTTTCCGGCAGCGTCAAGTCACAATCGGGTAAACCGGACAAAAGTCCGGTCAACCCCGTCCGGGCCGCGGCGGCCGTTCCCGCCCCGGGCGGGACCGCCCCCTAGACGGCGGTCAGGACGACCGGGACGTCGGCGCCCACCACCTCGACGCCCGTGACGCGCGCGCCTCCCGAGACGATCACCCGCAGCCCCTCCCCCTCGGGGACGGCGGTGATCACGGTGTCCCCGTCGACACTCGGCGCGCTGCTGCCCTCCCGGAGGAGGCGTGCCGGGCGCCGGTCGAGGCCGGGGCGGCGGTCCTGTGGGACACCGAGGCACCGGTCCGCTACGGCACGCCCGTCCCGGCTCCAGGGATCGGGCCCCACGACGCCGGGTGGGGCGCCGGGGCCGCGCTCCACGGCCTGCCCGCGATCACCCGCCACCGGTACGGCGCCGGCACCGCCCTCTACGTCTCCACCCGCCTCCCCGACGCGGACCTCGCCCGCCTGCTGGGACTGAAGCCGTCCCCCCTTGAGCTGGTACGGCGTGGCGAATGGGTGTTCGCGGTCAACCACGGAGACGATGAACAGCAGGTCCCGGACGGTCCGCTGCTTCCCCCCGGCGGCTACGCCGTACGGAGGGCGCGGCAGGGGTGAGCGGGCGCCGGGGCGGGCACGACGGCCCGCCGCGCGGCCGGGACCGCCCGAAGGAGGTTCCCCGTGCGCCGTCGCCGTCCCGTACCCCCGCACCCGGCCTCCGGGCTCCCGCGCCGCCGATGCCCGTACCCGGCGTCTGTGCGTCCCCGGCGACCGCCGTCGCGGCCCTCGCCCTCGTCGCCGCGGCGGTGACGCCGTCCTGCGCCCCGCTCCCCCGGCCGCCGCGGCCGGCGCGCCCGGGGGCCGGGACGGTCCCTGCCGCCCGGGAGAGGGCCACGACCTGAGGGACGGCGACTTCACCCGCGCCCCGCTCCCGGCCGGCCTGCGCTGCGCCGACCTGAGCAGGGCCGTACTGAGCGGCGTGACCCTAGCCCACGAGGACCTGACCGGAGCGATTCTGCGCGGCGCCGACCTGCGCGGCAGCGACCTCACCGGGGCCTCGCTCCGCTACGCCGACCTGCGCGCCGCCGACCTCACCGAGGCGCAGCTCGGCGAGGTGCGCGCCGACCACGCCGACCTGCGCGGCGCGTACCTCGCCGACGCCGAGGCCGTGCAGGCGAGGTTCCCGCACGCCGACCTCACCGGGGCCAAACTGGTCCGCGCCAACCTGGGGCAGGCCGACCTCACCGGGGCCAAGCTGGTCGGCGCCAACCTGGAGGAGAGCAACGCGGAGCAGGTGGCGGCGGTCGGGGCCGACTTCACCCGGGGCAGGCTCGGCGGGACCGACCTGAACCAGGCCGGGCTGGGCGACGCCACCTTCACCGGCACCGACCTCACCGGCGCCGATCTCGGCCAGGCCGACCTGCGCGGCGCCGACTTCACCGGGGCGGTCATCGAGGGGACCACCTTCGACCAGGCCCGCGGCGTGGACCTGGCGGGCGCCCGGGGCTTCCCGGCGGGCCTCCGCGACCCGTGGAACCGGCGGCCCAGGTCCGCGGCGTCCAACCCCCAGGTCGGACCGCCGGAGACGGACCTCCTGCCGGAACGGCCCGCCGTCGGGCCCGTCATGGTGGCCTTCAGCGCGGCGGGCATGATCCTGCTGCTGGCGGGCTGGGCCGTACGGACCCGATGGCGGCGCCGCCGGCGCGGCTGAGCCGCGGCGCGGCCCGGACCACCGCCGGCGGGGTCAGATGCCGCTGGAGGTCATCGGCTGCATCAGGCGGCGGGCCGCCTCGGTGATGGAGCCGGACAGCGAGGGGTAGACCGCGAAGGTGTGGGCGACCTGGTCGACGGTGAGCCGCTGCTGCACCGCCAGCGAGACCGCCAGGATCAGCTCGGACGCGCGGGGGGCGACCACCACGCCGCCGAGGACGATGCCGGTGTGCGGGCGGCAGAACAGCTTCACGAAGCCGTCGCTGAACCCCTGCATCTTCGCCCGGGCGTTGGTGGCCAGCGGCAGCTTGACGACGGTGGCCTCGATCTCGCCGGCCTCGATCGACTTCTGGGTGACGCCCACCGCGGCGATCTCCGGGTCGGTGAAGATGTTGGAGGCGACGGTGGCCAGGCGGAGCGGCTGCACCGCCTCGCCGAGCGCGTGCCAGACCGCGATCCGGCCCTGCATCGCCGCGACCGAGGCGAGCATCAGCACACCGGTGCAGTCGCCGGCGGCGTACACGCCGGGCGCCGAGGTGCGCGAGACCTTGTCCACCTGGACGAAGCCGCCCCGGTCGAGGGTGACCCCGGCCTCCTCCAGGCCGATGCCCGCGGTGTTGGGCACCATGCCGACCGTCATCAGGCAGTGGCTGCCCTCGGCGGTGCGGCCGTCCTCCAGCGTGACGACCACGCCGTCGGCGGTGCGCTTGACCGACTCCGCGCGGGAGCGGCCCATGACGTTCATCCCGCGCCGGCGGTAGACCTCCTCCAGGACCTCCGCGGCGTCGGCGTCCTCGTTGGGCATCATCCGGTCACGCGAGGACACGAGCGTGACCTCCGAGCCGAGCGAGCGGTAGGCGCCCGCGAGCTCCGCGCCGGTGACGCCGGAGCCGACCACGATGAGGTGCTCGGGCAGCTCCCCGAGGTCGTACAGCTGGCGCCAGGTGAGGATGCGCTCGCCGTCGGGCTCGGCGCCGGTGAGGATGCGCGGGGTCGCGCCGGTGGCCACGATGACCACGTCGGCCCGGATCGTCCGGTCGCCGGCCCTGACCACCTGCGGGTCGACCAGCCGCCCGGGTGCCCGGACCACCTCGACCCCCTCGGCCGCCAGCCTGGCCGCGATGTCGGCCGACTGGGCGCGGGCCAGCTCCTTGACGCGCCGGTTGACCTCCGGCATGTCGGCGATGACGCCGCCGGCGTCGCCGTCGGGGCCGCCGGTGTAGTGGACGCCCAGCATGCTGGCGTCGAGGAGCGCCTGCTTGCGCACGGAGCTGGCGATCAGCGTCTTGGACGGCACGCAGTCGGTGAGCACGCAGGCCCCGCCGGGACCGTCCTGCTCGACGACCGTGACCTGTGCGCCGAGCTGCGCGGCCACGAGTGCCGCCTCGTAACCGCCGGGTCCGCCGCCGATGATAACGATCCTTGTCACATCCCTATTCTTCCGCATTACCGGACCGGTCGGCTCGCCGTACCCCGGGAAAGCCGCGGAACCCACGGCGACGGCGGGGAAAATCGACACCGGCCGAGCCTGCGTGATCGCCGGGCGGTTCTTCGATTAGTGTTTGGTGCCGTGCCTGTCTACGCCGCCTACGGCAGCAACATGGACCCGAAGCAGATGGCCCAGCGGGCCCCCCACTCCCCCATGCGGGGATCGGGCTGGCTCCAGGGCTGGCGCCTGACGTTCGGCGGGAACGACCTCGGCTGGGAGGGCGCGCTCGCCACCATCGTGGAGGAGGCCGGCGAGCAGGTCTTCGTCGTCCTCTACGACGTGCCCGAGTGGGACGAGACCACCCTCGACCAGTGGGAGGGGGCCGCGGCCGGCCTCTACCACAAGGTCAGGCTCCGGGTGCAGACCCTGGAGGGCGAGATCGTGGCCTGGTTCTACGTGCTCGACGGCTACGAGGGCGGGCTGCCCTCCGCCCGCTACCTCGGCATCCTGGCCGAGGCGGCGGAGAAGGCCGGGGCGCCCGACGACTACGTCCGGGCGCTGCGCGAGCGCCCCTGCTCCTCCCTGGGGAGCTGAGCCGTAGGAGGGCACGAGCGCTCTCGCGGACGGCACCGGACCGTGCCCGTTCCGCGGTGCGGCGTCGCCGCCCTGACGGCGAGTAACCTCTGATGCGTGACGAATGACCCTTATGCACTCGCCGAGGACGCCGCGACCGCTCTCAAGGACGCCCTGGGAGTCGAGTCCGTCGATGTCGCCCTGGTGATGGGTTCGGGCTGGGTCCCGGCCGCCGACGCGATCGGTGAGACGATCGCCGAGGTCCCGGTGACCGACCTGCCCGGGTTCGCCCCGCCCCTGGTCGCGGGCCACGCGGGCCGGATCCGCGCGGTGCGGACCGCGCTGGGCAAGATCGCGCTGATCTTCCTGGGCCGCACCCACCTCTACGAGGGCCGCGGTGTGGAGCCGGTCGTGCACGGCGTGCGGACCGCGATCGCCGCCGGCGCCCGCACGATCGTGCTGACCAACGCCGCGGGCGGTCTGCGCCCGGAGACGCAGGCGGTCGGCGAGGCCGTCCTGATCAGCGACCACATCAACCTGACCGGGGCCAACCCGATCACCGGCGCCACCTTCATCGACCTCACCGACGTCTACACCCCGCGCCTGCGCGACCTGGTCCGCGAGGTGGACCCGTCGATGGCGGAGGGCGTCTACATCGCGTTCCGCGGCCCGACCTACGAGACCCCGGCCGAGGTCCGCATGTGCCGGGCCCTCGGCGGCGACATGGTCGGCATGTCCACCGTGCTGGAGGCCGTCGCCGCCCGAGAGGGCGGGGCCGAGGTGCTGGGGATCTCGCTCGTCACCAACCCGGGCGCCGGGCTGGTGGGCGAGCCGCTGAACCACCACGAGGTGCTGGAGGTCGGCCGCGCCACCGCCTCGCGCATGGGCGGGCTGCTGTCGAAGGTCGTCGACAAGCTCTGACCCCCGTCCCGGTCCGCGAGGAGGCCGGGACGCCGAGAAACCACCCGGCAGGGCCCGCGGGGCGGGCCGGCCCGATGACGGACCCGGCGGAGGCGGCGGGCCGCCGCCGGCAGGAGGCGACGTTGAACAGCGATCTCGTACGGCGCGCGCGGGACTGGCAGGCCCAGGACCCCGACCCGGAGACCCGCGCCGAGCTCGGCGCGCTGCTGGAGGGCGGTGACGAGGCGGCGCTGCGCGAGCGGTTCGGGGCCAAGCTGGAGTTCGGCACCGCGGGGCTCCGCGGCGAGCTGGGCGCCGGCCCCAACCGGATGAACCGGGTCACCGTCATGCGCGCCGCCGCGGGCCTGGCCCGGGTGCTGGGGCCGGGCAGGCACGTCGTGATCGGCTACGACGCCCGGTACAACTCCGACGTCTTCGCCCGCGACACCGCCGCCGTGCTCACCGGCGCCGGGCTGCGCGCCTCGGTGCTGCCCGGCCCGCTGCCCACCCCGGTGCTGGCCTTCGCCGTGCGGCACCTCGTCGCCGACGCCGGTGTGATGGTCACCGCCAGCCACAACCCGCCCCGGGACAACGGTTACAAGGTCTACTGGGGCGACGGCTCGCAGATCGTGCCGCCGGTGGACCGGGAGATCTCCGACGCGATCGACGCCGTCGGGGACGTCTCCCGGCTGCCGCTCGGCTCCCCCGACGACGACACCTGGACCACGCTGGGCAAGGAGATCGTGGCCTCCTACGTGGACGCGGTCACCGCGCTGCCGATCGGGGACGCCCGCGATCTGAAGGTGGCCTACACGCCGCTGCACGGCGTGGGCGCGGTGACGCTGACCGGCGCCTTCCTGGCGGCCGGGTTCGAGGCCCCGGTCATCGTGGACGCCCAGGCCGCCCCGGACCCCGGCTTCCCCACCGTCGCCTTCCCCAACCCGGAGGAGCCGGGCGCGATGGACCTCGCGCTGGAGCTCGGCGGGCGGATCGGCGCGGACATCGTGCTGGCCAACGACCCCGACGCCGACCGCTGCGCGGTGGGCGTGCCCCTGCCGGACGGCGGCCACCGGATGCTCACCGGCGACGAGCTCGGCGCCCTGCTGGGCGAGCACGTGATCCGGAACACCTCCGGCGACGAGCGCCTGGTCGCCACCACCATCGTCTCGTCGTCCCTGCTCGGCAAGATCGCCGCCGGGTACGGCGTGCGCCACGCCGAGACCCTCACCGGCTTCAAGTGGATCATGCGGGCCGCGGGCGGCGACCTCGTCTTCGGCTACGAGGAGGCGCTGGGCTACAGCGTCGGCACCGACACCGGCCTGCCGGTGCACGACAAGGACGGCATCGGGGCGGCGCTGACCGTCGCCGGGCTGGCCGCCCGCGCCAAGCGCGACGGCCGCACCCTGCTCGACCTGCTGGACGACCAGGCCCGCCGGTACGGCCTGCACGCCACCTCCCAGCTCTCGGTCCGGGTGGACGACCTGTCCCTGATCGCCGGCGCGATGGCCGGGCTGCGCGCCACGCCCCCGGCCGAGCTGGGCGGCCGGAAGGTCGAGTCCGCCGACGACCTGCGCGAGGGCGCGGGCGGCCTGCCGCCCACCGACGGCCTGCGCTACCGGCTGTCCGGCGGCGCCCGCGTCGTCGTCCGCCCGTCGGGCACCGAGCCCAAGCTCAAGTGCTATCTGGAGGTCGTCGTCCCGGTCACCGGGGAGGTCTCCGAGGCGCGGACCCGGGCCGCCGCCGACCTGGAGGCCCTCCGCGCCGACCTGTCGGCCGCCCTGGGCCTGTAGGGACCGGGGTCCCCCGTGGGGCCCGGTTCCGCTCCTTCCCGGAACCGGCGCCCGAGCTCTCGGTGACCGCCGCGGACGATGGTCTCATTTCTGAGCGTCTCAAAGCTGAGAGTCTCATTTCTGAGACACTCAGAAATGAGACTCTCAAAGATGAGACCATCATGGCCGTCCGCCGGGTCCGCTCGACAAGCGAGAAAGACGAGCGGACCATGCCGTCCGCCGTCGGGTCAGAGGACATCGATGGACTGGCACCGTGGTCTCGCCCAGGGCGGTTAGCCTGGATGTGGTGACTATCTGTCCCACAGGGCGCTGATGGGCAACGCCGTCAGCCTGTCCCCGAACGACAGCGATCTCGCCCCGGTGTAGAAGACGAACCCGTGGACGAAGCTCTCACCGAGACTTTCACGTAGTGCGATGAGCCCCTTGAAGTCATCCTGCTTGACGGCATCGGTCGCCTTGGCCTCCACGCCGACGACCCGCCCATTGTTCCGTTCGAGGACGAGGTCCACTTCGGCGCCCTGGCTGACCCTCCAGTGGTGAAGACCCACAGGGAACGGCGCCCACGTGGCCTGCTTCGCGATCTCGTTGACGATGAACGACTCGACGAGAGGTCCGCGCGCCGGGGAGACCCTCGCGGCGAGGCCGTCCGCATCGATGCCGATCAGATGAGCGGCGAGGCCGGTATCGGTGACGTGAAGCTTGGGGCGACGAACCGCCCGGGCCGTGAGATTTCTGGACCATGCCGGAATCTGGCGGATCAGGAAGACGGTCTCCAGCAAGCCGAGGTAGCGGCTGACCGTGGTCCGGTGAAGCTGTAGATCGCTGCTGATCTTCATGATGTTCGGCTCCTGCGCGGTGCTCGCCGCCGCAAGGCTGAGCAGTTGCCCGAGACTGCTCGGTTCATCGACCCTGGCCATTTCCCTGATGTCCGTGTCGATGACCGACTGGACGTAGGTCCGATACCAGCTGCCCCGGGTGAACTCCGACCTCATTCCGATCGCCTCGGGATAGAACCCCCGGCAGACGAGCTCGAAGTAGTCCCTGCGCTCATGGCCACTGAGTGAGGACGAGCGCAACGCCTCGGGGTTGTCGAAGGCGGCGATCAGAAAGGACCCGCCGGTGGGAGCCAGTTCCTCCTGCGCGAAGGGCCAGACCTCCAGGATGCCGGCTCGCCCGGCCAGGGACTCGCTCAACGATGGCGTGGAGAGGAATCTCGTGGATCCCGCCAGGACGAACTGGCCGCGCTCGGGGTTTCGGTCGACCTGCGCCTTGATCGCCAGGATCAGATCGTCTCCCCCTCGCTGGATCTCGTCGATCATCATCGGGCGCGATCCATCGGTGATGAAGGCGGATGGGTCAGCCTGCGCGGCCGCTCTCAGCGGACCATCATCCAGAGTGAGGTATGTCCCGCCTCTTCCGGCATCGAGTTGCTGGAGCAAGGTTGTCTTACCCGACTGTCTCGGCCCGTTGACGATCACCACCCGGAAGGCGTCCAGGAACTCCTCCGCGTGCCCGATCACACGACGTGAGATCAACTCGGACACGGTGCTCCTCCCCTCGGCAACGGACTCAGCCTAGATCAGACCGACATTTCACGGGGCGTGCACCCGACAGTTCACAGGAGACCGGCCGACATTCCACGACCACTTGAAATCGCAGTTCAGAAGGGAACGCCGACATTTCACGGGATGTCTGACCGACATTCCACGGATCGCTGACCGACATTTGACGGGACGAGAAACCGACAGGTTTCGCCGCCGCCCGACATGGACCGAGGGAGGATGCGTCCTCCGATGGCGGGCCGTCGCCGGGGAGGCGGGGCGGAGAATACGGCGGGCGGGGGCGGCGCGCCGGCCGTCCCCGCCCGTGGCCCGTCGGGTCGGAACGACCCGGTGTCTCCCGTCAGGAGACCACCACGGCGGCGACCACCACGGCGAGCGCGCCCAGCAGGGCGATCATGGCGGCCGGCGCCCAGGTGAGCCTGATCGGGGCCCGCCCGGCGTCCCCCGCGTCCCCCGCGTCCCCGGCGGCCGGCGCCGTACCGGAGCCGGGGGCCTTCGCCGTACCGGAGGCCCCCGCCGCGCCGGCGGTCTGCGCGGCGGCGAAGGCGGCGGCCCGGCGGGCCGACTCGGCCCGCTCGGCGATCTGCTCGGCCACCCAGTCCGCGTGGGTCTTGCCCGCCAGCAGCTGGGCCGCGGCCTGCTCCCCCTTGGTGGGCGTCGCCTCGGTGCGGAACCGTCCGCCGGTGCGGGCGGGCCGCGCCCGGCGCGCGGCCGAGGCCCGCTCGCGGCCGGAGGTCTGCGGCGTCCAGCAGCGTACGACCGTGTCACCGGAGGTGATCTTGATCGAGTGGGAGACCGTGACGTCGTCCACGGCCGTCCAGGGGAGGAACGTGTCCCTGAACGGGTTGCGCACCAGCACGCCGTCCTCGGCCAGGACGACCCCGGGCCGCAGGCAGGTGATGTAGACCAGCGCGGTGATGACCGCCAGCACCGCGCCCGCGACCATCGACTCCGGCCCGCTGTAGCGGACGACGAGGTCCACCGCGTTGAGCGCGGCGAACACCATCCAGACCCAGCCGAGGATCAACGCGGCCCTCGACCGGAACACCTGCTTCATACCACCGACCCCACTCCCGGAGCCCCGCTCACGCCTGCCACTTGAGCCGTGCGAAACCGGGCTTGATGACGCCGTTGATCAGCGCGAGGCGCTCGTCGAACGGCAGGAACGCCGACTTCATGGCGTTGATCGTGAACCACTGCAGGTCGTCCCAGCCATAGCCGAACGCCTCCGACAGCTTGGCGAACTCCCGCGAGACGCTGGTGCCGCTCATCAGCCGGTTGTCGGTGTTGACGGTGACCCGGAAGTTCAGCCTCCGCAGCAGGCCGATCGGGTGCTCGGCGATGGACGGCGCCGCACCGGTCTGCAGGTTGGAGGTCGGGCACATCTCCAGCGGGATGCGCTTGTCGCGGACGTAGGCGGCGAGCCGGCCGAGCTTGGCCTCGCCGTCGCCCGTCACCGTGACGTCGTCGATGATCCGCACCCCGTGGCCGAGACGGTCGGCGCCGCACCACTGGATCGCCTGCCAGATCGACGGCAGCCCGAACGCCTCGCCGGCGTGGATGGTGAAGTGGGCGTTCTCCCGCTGGAGGTACTCGAAGGCGTCGAGGTGCCGGGTCGGGGGGTAGCCCGCCTCGGCACCGGCGATGTCGAAGCCCGCCACGCCGACGTCGCGGTAGCGGACCGCGAGCTCGGCGATCTCCATGGACCTGGCCTGGTGGCGCATCGCGGTGAGCAGGGTGCCCACCCGGATGTCGCGGCCCTCGGAGCCGATCCTGAAGCCCTCCAGTACGGCCTCGATGACCTCCTCCAGGCTGAGCCCGGCGGAGGTGTGCTGCTCGGGGGCGTAGCGCACCTCGGCGTAGACGACGCCGTCGGCCGCGAGGTCCTCGGCGCACTCGGCGGCGACGCGGACCAGCGCCTCGCGCGTCTGCATGACGCCGACGGTGTGGTCGAAGGTCTCCAGGTAGCGCTCCAGCGAACCGGAGTCGGACGCCTCGCGGAACCAGGTCCGCAGTTCCTCCGGGTCGTTCGTGGGCAGCCGGTCGTAGCCCGTCTCGCGGGCGAGTTCCACGATGGTCTCCGGCCGCAGACCACCGTCGAGGTGATCGTGGAGCAACACCTTCGGAGCCCGGCGGATCTCCTCAAGGGTGGGTAGCTGACTCATCTCGCCATCTTACGTCGCAGGTCGGAACGGAAATCTTGCGGGCGGATCGATCCCGCCCGCCGGAAGGCCCGGCGGGGACCCCTCCCACGTGGGAGGAGCGGCGGGGCCGTGGACACGAAAGGAGGCGCCGCGCGGCACCGCCCGGGGGCCGGGCCTACTCCTCGCGCCCGGCGCCCTCGGGCGAGAAGGCGGGCAGGCAGACCGCGACGTACTCGGCGCCCTCGGGGCCGCTGCTGTAGCGGATCTTCTCCCCCGGCTCGCTCACGAACGCCTGCCCGGCGCCGACCTCGGTCGTGCCCCCGGCGTGCTCGACGATGACGGTGCCCCTGAGGACCAGCGTGTACTCGGCGAACTCCGGCGTCTGGGCCGGCTCCTCCCACCCCGCCGGGGCCTTCATGTGGGCGATCGAGACGGTCTCGTCACCGCTGTTGACCCGGCCGACGTACTCGTCGATCACCTTGCCGCCGGGGACCGGGATCCGCGTCGCGCTGTCGATTCTGCGTACCATCCGACCAGTTTGTCACTTTCCCGGCCGCGGACCAGCCGTGAATCGGACGGAAATCGGCCGGAACCGGCCGGGGAGCGGTCAGTGGGCGACGTCGATGACCAGCCGGTTCGGGCTCCGCTGCTCCGTCACCCGGAATCCCGCCCGGTGGTCCAGGACGATGCCGACGCCCACCACGCCCTCGAAGTCGCCGGTCTTGACCACGTTCTGCACGTTGCCCAGCCCGGCCTGGAAGATCGGCCCGCCCGTCCAGGTGGGTTTCCCGGAGCCGCCGTGCGCCGCGGCCGGCCGCATCCTGACCTCCAGGTAGGCCCCGCCGGTGGCGTCGATCGGGTCGCCCGACCCCTCCTGGACCAGCTTGGGCACCCAGCGCACGGTGTACCCCGGCAGGGCGCCCTTCACGTCGATCACCACGCGGTCGAAACCGTCGTGCTCGGCGAACCGCGCGCCGGTGACGATCGGCGACTCGTCGAGGTCGCGCTCGACCTCGATCTCCCGGGTGCCGGTCGGGGGTTTCCGCCCCGGCCGCGCGGCGGATGTGGCGGCCGGGGAGGACGGCGGCGCGGCGGGGGCCGAGGAGGCGCCCGGCGCCCGGGGGCGTCCGAGGTCGCCGTGGCGGCCGGCGGGTCGGCCGGCGTGAAACCGGTGTCCCGCGCGGCGGCGCCGCAGCCGGCGGCCGGCAGGCCGAGAAGGACGAGGGTGAGGGCGACGCGGATGCGCTTCATGGTGGGCCTCCTACGTCTTAGATGCCCCGGGAGCGGGGGCGGTTCACCCCGTGGACGGCACCGGCCGCCGCGCCGCTTCGATCATCGCAGGTCAGGTGGGGGAAAGCGCCGGAACCACGTCAGACGGTCTCCAGCACCCTGTCGTCCGGCGTCCCGCCGTCCGCCGCGGGGACGGCCGTACGGGCACGGCGGAGGCCGGTGAGCGCGACCACCAGCCCGGTCAGCCCGAGGATCGCCGAGACGGTGATCGCCGCGCGGAAGCCGTCGAGCGGGTCGGCGCTCGTGTTCGAGGTGAGCACGGCCGTCACGACGGCCAGCACGACCGCCCCGCCGACCTGCCCGGAGGTGTTGAGCAGGCCGGAGGCCAGCCCCTGCTCGTCGTCGGCGACGCCGTTGGTCGCCTGGATGTTCAGCGACGGGAAGGACAGCGCGAAGGCGATGCCCAGCAGGACCATGCCGGGGATGACCAGCGTGACCAGGCTCGGGTCCGCGTTCACCCGGAGGAAGAAGGCGTAGCCGCCGGCCAGCGCGGCCGAGCCGATGACGATCAGCCGGGCGGTGCCGAACCGGTCGGCCAGGTCGCCCATCTTGGTGGAGGTCACCGCCACCAGCAGCCCGGCCGGCAGGAACGCCAGCGCGGTCGCCAGGGCCGACCAGTGCAGGAAGTTCTGGAAGTACTGCATGGCCACGAACTGGAAGCCGACGTAGGAGCCGAACAGGATGACCAGGCCGAGGTTGGCCCGGACGATCGGGCCGGACCGCAGGATGCCGAGCCGTACCAGCGGGTGCCTGACCCGCCGCTCGGTGACCACGAACGCGACCAGCAGCGCCACCACCCCGGCCAGCGAGCCGACGGTGCGGACCGAGCCCCATCCGGCCTCGGGGGCCTGGACCACGGTGAACACCAGCAGCAGCATGGAGGCGGTGATGGTGACGGCGCCGATGAGATCGTGGCCGCCCTCGGCCCGCTCCTCCTCGCGCCGGGGCAGGAACCGCAGTGCCGCGACCAGCGCGATGACGGCGACGGGGACCGGCATGAGGAACGTCCAGCGCCAGCCGAGCTGGGTCAGGAAGCCGGAGATGACCAGGCCCAGGGAGAAACCGCTGGCGCCCGCGGCGGTGAAGACGCTGAGGGCCCGGTTGCGGGACGGGCCCTCGGCGAAGGTCGTGGTGATGATGGACAGCGCGGCGGGGGCGGTGAAGGCGGCGCTGACGCCCTTGACGAACCGGGCGGCGATCAGCAGGGTCCCGTCGCTGACCACGCCACCGAGGAGCGAGGCCACCGCGAAGACGGCCAGCGCGGCCAGGAAGACCCGGCGCCGGCCGAGCAGGTCGGCGGTGCGGCCGCCCAGCAGGAGCAGCCCTCCGTAGCCGAGCACGTAGCCGCTGACCACCCACTGCAGGGCGGAGGTGGAAAGGCCCAGGTCGGCCTGGATGGACGGCAGGGCCACGCCGACCATCGACACGTCGAGGGCGTCGAGGAACACCACGGCGGAGAGCACCGTGAGCGCGGCCCAGAGGCTCGCGTCCCAGCGTTCGTCGGGGGAGGAATGGATCATGCCGCATACTTTTCCATGCAGATGCATCTAATGCAAACGAATTTAATTCCTGTGCATTAAATGTTCACACATGGTACGATCCGCGCATGAGCGAGGAGTCCCTGGTCGGCGCCTGGCGCGAGGTGCTGGCCAAGCACGCCACGACCTCCTGCGTGCTGGAGCGCGAGCTCTCCGAGCGGCACGGGCTCGGCATGAGCGAGTTCGAGGTCCTGGAGCGCATGGTCGAGGGCGGCCGGGAGAAGTACCGCGTCCAGGAGGTGGCCGACGCGGTCCACCTCAGCCAGAGCGCCTGCTCGCGGCTCATCGCGCGCCTGGAGAAGGCCGGACTGGTGTGCCGCGGGATGTGCGAGGCCGACCGGCGGGGCGTCTTCGTCCTCATCACCGACGAGGGCCGCGCCCGCCACGCCGAGGCCAGGCCCACCCACCGCGCCGTCCTGGCGGAGGTCTTCTCCCCCGCGGAACGTCTCACCTCTCCCGCCTGAGCCACCCGGCGCGCTTCCGCGCCGTCCCACGCCGTCCCGCGCACCTCCGAACCGTCCCGCACGCCTTCGAGCCACCCCGCGCGCCCGCCGACCCCCGGACCCGGCGCGCCGGCGGATTCGGTTTCACCCCGCCCAATATCCTGTCTCCCAATATATTGTGGGAGCATGAGCCCGCGAACGATGACGGAACCCGCGTTCCTCGTCCTCACCGCCCTCGTCGACGAGCCCCGCCACGGCTACGGCATCGTCCAGGAGGTCGAGAGGCTGTCCGGGGGGCGGGTCGAGCTGAAGATCGGCACGCTGTACGGCGTGCTGGACCGGCTGGCCGCCGACGAGCTGGTGGCCCTGGACCGCGAGGAGGCCGAGCGGGGGCGGCTGCGCCGCTACTACCGCCTCACCGAACCCGGCGCCCGCGCCCTGGAGGCCGAGGCCGTACGGCTGGCCGGGAACGTCGAGGCCGCCCGCACCCGGTTAAGCGCCCGGCACGCGGGAGGCATGGCGTGAGCGAGCGTGACGAGCGAACCGGCGGGCACGGCGGCCCCGCGCACGCGACCGGCGAAGGAGGTGGCGTGAACGAGCGTGGTGATGAGTACGGCGGCCCCGCGCACGCGACCGGCGAAGGAGGTGGCGTGAGCGAGTACAGCGGCCTGCTCGAAGAGCGTTACCGCCGCGTGCTGCGGCTGCTGCCCGCCTCCTACCGCGCCGAGCGCGAGGAGGAGATGGTCGACGCCTTCCTGGAGGGTTCGGGCGGCCTGACCGACGCCGACGACCCCCGGCCGCGCTGGTCGGAGGTCGCCAGCGTCGCCGCCCTGGCCGTGCGGGTGCGCCTCGGCGGGGGCGGCGCGGGGCCGCGGCAGCTCGTCTGGGGTGAGGCGGTCCGCCTGACGGCCGTGCTGGGCCTCGCCTTCTTCGCCATGAGGAGCTGCGACTGGCTCATCGACCTGCTGAGGTCGTACGGGGTCTTCGGCACGCCGCCCGCCGTCCCCGTCTCCCCGGGGGACCCCGGGACGGCGGAGCGGGTCCGCGACATCGTCGGGTTGTTCGGCGCGCTGCTGCCGATCGCGGCCCTCGTCGCGCTCGTCCGGGGCCGTCCCCGCGTCGCGAAGGTCACGGCACTGATCTCCGTGGCCCTGACACCGCTCTCCGCGGTCCTGTACTACGGCCCCGGCCTCCAGGCGCCGAGCGCCGCGTTCTGGGACATGTTCGCCCAGACCACGGCTCCGCACCTCCTGCTGCTCATCGTCCCCATGCTGGCGCTCCTGTCCGGGTTCCACCGTGACGCGCCGCGGACGCCGTCCTGGCGGCCGGTCCTGTGGGCGCTGTCCGCCGCGGCGGTGCTCAACCTCGCCTTCAACGCCCTGGCCCCGATCGCGCTGGCCGCGCAGACCGACTTCGGGGTCTGGTCGTGGATCTGGCCGTGGTGGGGCGAGCCGGGGCTGGCCTGCCTGGCACTCCTGGTCACGAGCCTGATCCGCGCCGTGATGTGGCTGAGGGGCGGCGCGGGCAGGAACCCCGCCTGGCCGCTGGCACTGGCGGCGCTGTCCGTGCCGGTGGCGCTCGTCCGCCTCCTCGACCTGGTCACCGGGCCCGACCCGGCCACCGCCACGATGATGGCGGTGGACATCGGCCAGCTCGCCGCGGTCGCGCTGTGCGGCCTGGTGTCCGTCGTCCTGGCCGTCCGTTCGATGCCCGCCCCGCCGCCCGCGACCGCTCAGGCCGCCCCGCCGGAGCGCGCGGCCTGAGCGCACCGACGCCCGCGGTCCGGCGGCGAGCCGGACGGCGGGCGCCGGGCGAACGGTGTCAGGCGGTGACGCGGTCGATGACCAGCGGGAGCAGGCCCGGGTCGGCGGTCTCGCCGACCGTGTAGGCGCCCTCCAGCGCCGCCAGCGCCCGCTCGAAGCGGGAGGCGTCGTCGGCGTGCAGGGTCATCAGCGGCTGCCCCTCGCGGACCTCGTCGCCGGGCTTGGCGTGCAGCGTGATGCCCGCGCCGAAGGACACCGGGTCCTCCTTGCGCTCCCGGCCCGCGCCGAGCCGCCAGGCGGCCAGGCCCACGCCGTAGGCGTCCAGTGTGGCGAGCACGCCGGAGGCGGGGGCGAGGACCTGCGTGGTCTCGGCGGCGACGGGCAGCGGGGCGTCGGGGTCGCCGCCCTGGGCGCTGATCATCCGCCGCCAGACGTCCATCGCCGAGCCGTCCCGCAGCGCGTCCGCGGGGTCCTTGCCGCCGGTCAGGCCCGCGGCGGCGAGCATCTCGCGGGCCAGCCGTACGGTCAGCTCGACCACGTCGGCGGGGCCGCCGCCGGCGAGGACCTCAACGGACTCGGTGACCTCCAGCGCGTTGCCCACGGCCAGGCCCAGCGGGCGGTCCATGGCGGTGAGCAGCGCGACCGTGGTGACCTTGGCGTCGGTGCCCAGCTCGACCATGGTGGTCGCCAGCTCGCGGGCCCGCTCGGGGGTCTTCATGAACGCACCGGAGCCGACCTTGACGTCCAGGACCAGCGCGCCGGTGCCCTCGGCGATCTTCTTCGACATGATCGAGGAGGCGATCAGCGGGATCGCCTCGACGGTGCCGGTGACGTCGCGCAGCGCGTAGAGCTTCTTGTCGGCCGGGGCCAGCCCCTCGCCCGCCGCGCAGATGACCGCGCCGGCCTCGCCGAGCACGTCGAGCATCTCGGCGTTGGACAGCGAGGCCCGCCAGCCCGGGATGGACTCCAGCTTGTCCAGCGTGCCGCCGGTGTGGCCGAGGCCGCGGCCGGACAGCTGGGGCACGTAGCCGCCGCACGCGGCGACCAGCGGGGCCAGCGGCAGCGTGATCTTGTCGCCCACGCCGCCGGTGGAGTGCTTGTCGGTGGTACGGCCGGGCAGCGCCGACCAGTCCATCCGGTTCCCCGAGCGGATCATCGCGGCGGTCCACTCGGCGATCTCCCGCCGGGTCATGCCGTTGAGCAGGATCGCCATCGCCAGGGCGGACATCTGCTCGTCGGCGACGACGCCCCGGGTGTAGGCGTCGATCACCCAGTCGATCTGCGCGGTGGACAGCTCGCGGCCGTCCCTCTTGGTGACGATGACGTCGATGGCGTCCACGGTCAGTCCCCCCGGCTGAGGTTGTCGGGCCCGAAGGCGTACGGCAGGATCTCCGCCATCGGCTTCGGACCGTCCACGGTCTCCACGAGCAGCTCGCCGCCGCCGAACTCGTACAGCAGCTGGCGGCACCGGCCGCACGGCATGAGCAGCTCCTCGTGCCCGTCGACGCAGGTGAAGGCGACGAGCCGGCCGCCGCCGCCCGCCTGCAGCGCCGACACCAGGCCGCACTCGGCGCACAGGCCGACACCGTAGGAGGCGTTCTCGACGTTGCAGCCGGACACGATCCGCCCGTCGTCCACCAGGGCGGCGGCGCCGACCGGGAACTTGGAGTAGGGCGCGTACGCGTTGGTCATGGCCTGCACCGCCGCGGTCTTCAGCGCCGCCCAGTCGATGCCCGTCTCGTCGGCCTTGCCCATGGAGGACCCCCCAGATGTCGTGGTCACTTCGCCTGTCCCCTGCGGTACGGCACGCCGTTCGCGGCCGGCGGGCGCAGGCGCTGCGCCGCCAGTGACAGCACCAGCAACGTGGTGATGTGCGGGGTGACCGAGGTGAACTGCGCCGCGATCGTGTCGGTCAGCGCGAACACGGCGAACACCGCGACCGCGGCGACGGCGGTGATCAGCGCCGCCCGGGTGCGGTGCTGCCGGACGAGCTGGTAGACCGCCAGGCCGGCGATCAGGATCGCGACGAGCAGCAGCAGTGCGTGCACCGACTCGCCGCCCCGGCGGAGCTGGAGCGCGTCGGTGTAGCCGAACAGCGCCGCGCCGGCCGCCAGGCCGCCCGGACGCCAGTTACCGAAGATCATCGCGGCGAGGCCGATGAAGCCGCGGCCGCCGCTCTGCCCCTCACGGTAGGCGCTGGCGGCCACCAGCGACAGGAACGCCCCGCCGAGGCCGGCGAGGGCGCCGGAGACGACCACCGCGACGTACTTGTAGTAGTACACGTTGACGCCCAGCGACTCCGCCGCCACCGGGCGCTCGCCGCAGGCGCGCAGCCGCAGGCCGAAGGCCGTCCGCCACAGGACGTAGAACGTCAGCGGGACGAGCAGGATCGCCAGGATGGTGAACAGCGAGACGTTCGTGGTCAGGCCGCGCAGGATGCCCGCCAGGTCCGACAGCAGGAACCACTGCTTGGACTCC
Source organism: Streptosporangium sandarakinum (assembly GCF_050942225.1). NCBI lineage: Bacteria > Bacillati > Actinomycetota > Actinomycetes > Streptosporangiales > Streptosporangiaceae > Streptosporangium > Streptosporangium sandarakinum. The sequence continues at coordinate 1,191,293 of NZ_CP192034.1, read as the reverse complement.
AGCGAGGTCAGCGCGTCGGAGACCCCGGGCAGGCTGACGGTCCCCGGCTTGGGAACCGGCGGCGACTGCGTGTCGCCGCCGCCGGGCATCTCGGCGAATGTGATCTTGGACAGGAACTGGGTGACGCCGCCGCCCAGGATGGTGATCGCCACACCGGAGATGATGTGGTCGACCCCGAACGTCACGGTCGCGATCGCGTGCAGCAGGCCGCCCAGGGCGCCGCCGACCGCGCCGGCCACCACGCCCGCCCAGGGGTTGGCGAAGTGGATCGCGCCCCAGGCTCCGCACCAGGTGCCCATGATCATCATGCCTTCGAGGCCGATGTTGACCACGCCGGCCCGCTCGGACCACAGGCCGCCGAGCCCCGCCAGGCCGATCGGCACGGCCAGCGCGACCGCCGCGTTGACCGCTCCGGCCGAGGTGAGGTCGCCCGCGCCGGTGAGGACGCGGACGACCGACAGCAGGACAACCAGGGCGCCGAGGCCGAGCAGCAGGAGCCGCCAGGTCAGCCGGAACTTCCCGGTCCCGCCCGGCTCCTGGACCCGCCCCTTCTCGACGGTGAGGGCACCTTCGCTCATGCCGACGCTCCTTCAGGCTGAGCCGGGGTCTTGCCGGCCAGTTCCTTGCTCACCCGGCGCTGCCCGGCGGAGATCTGGTAGCGGTGGACCAGCTCGTAGGCGACGATGACCGAGAGGACGATCGTGCCCTGCATGATGGCGACGATCTCCGGGGAGATGTCGTGCAGCTGCAGGATGTTCGACGAGGCGTCCAGGAAGCCCCACAGCAGGGCGCCGAGCGCGATGCCGACGGGGTGGTTGCGGCCCAGCAGCGCGATCGCGATGCCGGTGAAGCCGAGACCGGTGGGGAAGTCCAGGCTGTAGCTGTAGGACGCGCCCAGCAGCTGCGGCATGCCGATCAGGCCCGCCATCGCGCCGGACATGATCATCGCGATGAGGACCATCTTCCTGACGTTGACGCCGCTGGCCACCGCGGCCGACTCCGAGCGGCCGGTGGCGCGCAGGTCGAAGCCGAAACGGGTGCGGTTGAGCAGGACGTGGTACAGCACGCCCATGGCGACCGCCAGGAGGATCAGCCCGAACACCTTCGTCCCGGTCCCGGGGATGATCTCCAGTCCGGGCACCCGGGCGGCCTCCGGGATCGGCTTGGTGCCGATGTTGTTGCTGCCCGCGACCTCGACCGCGAGGCGGTCGGTGTTGAGCAGCCAGGCGCCGAGGGCGGTGGCGATGGCGTTCAGCATGATCGTGGAGATGACCTCGCTGACGCCGCGCCGGACCTTCAGCAGGCCGGCGATCGACGCCCAGCCGGCGCCGACCAGCATGGCGACGACGATGACGAGCACGGTGTTCAGCGGGCCCGGCAGGACGGCGGCGCCGCCCACGGCCGCGGCGATGAGCGCCGCGAGGCGGTACTGGCCGTCCACGCCGATGTTGAACAGGTTCATCCGGAACCCGACCGCCACCGCCAGCGCCGACAGGTAGTACGTCGTCGCGTAGTTCAGGGTGAGCACCATCGTCCGCGGCTGCACGCCGTAGTCGACCATGACGCCGAGCGTCTCCAGCGGCGGGCCGCCGGTGACCAGCAGGACGATCGAGGTGATCAGGCCGGCGAAGACGATGGCCAGGACGGGCGCGGCGAGCGAGAGCAGGCCGCCGAGCCTGACCCGGCCGAGCAGCCGGTCGGTGAAGCTCGACTCGGCGGGGCTCATACGACCACCCCGGCCGTGCCTCGCGTTACGCAGATGTTCATGCCGCCTCTCCAGCACCGGTCATGGCCGACCCCAGCCGCTCGGGGGTCACGTCCCGCGGATCGACGTCCGCGACGATCCGGCCGCGCAGGATCACCTTCAGCGTGTCGGACAGGCCGATGAGCTCGTCCAGGTCGGCCGAGATCAGCAGTACGGCCAGGCCCGCGGCGCGCGCCGCGCGCAGGTGGTCCCAGATCGCGGCCTGGGCTCCGACGTCGACGCCGCGCGTCGGGTGGGACGCGATGAGGAACACCGGGTCGCCGCTCATCTCCCGGCCGACGATCAGCTTCTGCTGGTTGCCGCCGGACAGCGCCGCGGCGTCCACGTCGATGCCGGGGGTGCGGACGTCGTACTCCTCGACGATGCGCCGGGTGTCGGCGCGGGCCCCGGACCGGTCGATCCAGGGCCCCTTGACGTTGGGCCGGCGCGTCTGGTGGCCGAGGATGCGGTTCTCCCACAGCGGGGCCTCCAGCAGCAGCCCGTGCCGGTGGCGGTCCTCGGGGATGTAGCCGATGCCGGCCTCGCGGCGGCGCAGCGTCGGCCAGGCGGAGATGTCCTGCCCGCCGAGCCGGATCTCGCCCTCGACGGCCCGCATTCCCATGATCGCTTCGACGAGCTCGGCCTGGCCGTTGCCCTCGACGCCGGCGATGCCGAGCACCTCGCCCTTGCGGATGTCGAAGCTGACGTCGTCGACGACGGGACGGCCGTCGGCGGAGCGGACCGTCAGGCCCCGCACCGACAGCTCGACCGTGTCGGTGACGGTGGACTCGCGGGTCTCGGGGCTGGGCAGCTCGCTGCCGACCATCAGCTCGGCGAGCTGCCGGGCGGTGACGTCCTTGGGGTCGACGCTCGCCACGGTCGTACCGCGCCGGATGACGGTGATCGCGTCGGCGACCGACAGGACCTCGTCGAGCTTGTGGGAGATGAAGATGATCGTGAGGCCCTCGCGGACCAGTCCGCGCAGGTTGGCGAACAGCTCGTCCACCTCGTGGGGCACGAGCACGGCGGTCGGCTCGTCCAGGATGAGGATCCGGGCGCCGCGGTAGAGGACCTTGAGGATCTCCACCCGCTGCCGGGCGCCGACGCCGAGGTCCTCGACCAGGGCGTCGGGATCGACGCCGAGGCCGTAGGAGCGGGAGATCTCCCGGATCCTCTCGCGGGCCGAGCCGAAGTCGAGGCCGAGGCCGCCCTTGCGGGGCTCACTGCCCAGGACCACGTTCTCCAGGACGGTGAGGTTGTCGGCGAGCATGAAGTGCTGGTGGACCATGCCGACGCCGACCTCGATGGCGTCCGCCGGGGAGCGGAAGCTCACGGGCTTGCCGTTGACGCGGATCTCTCCCTCGTCGGGGCGCTGCATGCCGTACAGGATCTTCATGAGGGTGGACTTGCCCGCGCCGTTCTCGCCGACGACGGCGTGGACGTGCCCCTGTCGTACGGACAGGGAGATGTCGCGGTTGGCCACGACCCCGGGGAATCTCTTGGTGATTCCCTCGAGCTCGACGGCCGGGGTCGAGGTGCTGATGACGGCCTCCTCCGCACGGACGGCCCAGGTCACGGAAAGTGAGTGAGGGTGGGAACGGACGGAAGGGCCCGGGGAGTCGTCCACCGGGCCCTTCATCACTGTCGGCTCAGAAACGAGATCCGGTCAGGAGTTCTTGTCGGGAACCGTGATCTCGCCGGAGATGATCTTCTGCTTGTACTCGTCGAGCTTGGTCTTGATGTCGTCGATCTGGCCACCGGTGGTGGAGTAGTCGACGCCGCCGGCCTTGAGGTCGTAGGTGATCGCGCCGTTCTTGACCGCGCCGTCGGCGTAGCTCTTCAGGAAGTCGAAGACCGCGACGTCGACCTTCTTGACCATCGAGGTCATGATGACGCTCTGCAGTTCGGGGGCGGCGGTCTTCGCCTGGTCGGAGTCGACGCCGATGGCCATGCCCTTGGCGGCCTTGGCGGCCTCGAACACGCCGCCGCCGGAGCCGCCCGCGGCGTGGTAGACCACGTCGGCGCCCGCGTCGAACATGCCCTGGGCGGCCGTCTTGCCCTTGGCCGGGTCGTTGAAGCCGCCGAAGTCCGGCGGCTCGCTGATGTACTTGCTGTCGATCTTGATGTCGGGCTTGACCGCCTTGGCGCCGGCCATGAAGCCCGCCTCGAACTTCGCGATCAGCGGCACCCGGACGCCGCCGACGAAGCCCACGTGGTCCTTCTTGCTCTTCAGCGCCGCGGCGGCGCCGACGAGGAAGGAGCCCTCGTGCTCGGCGAACATCAGGTTGGAGATGTTGGGGCCGGTGGCGTCGGCGTCGTCGACGATCGCGAACTTGGTGTCCGGGAACTCGGCGGCGACCTTCTTGAGCGGGCCGGAGTAGGCGAAGCCGATGGCGATGATCGGGTTGTAGCCGCCGTCGGCGAGCAGGCGCAGCCGCTCCTCCTTGGCCGCCTCGGTCTCGCCGTTGCCGGCCTCCAGCTCCTTGGTCTCGGCGAGGCCCAGCTCGCCCTTGGCCTTGTCCAGGCCCGCGGCGGCGGCGTCGTTGAACGACTGGTCGCCGCGGCCGCCGATGTCATAGGCCAGACCGACCTTGGCGCCCTTGCCGCCGCCGGCGGCGGCGCTGCTGCTCCCGCCGTCAGCGGGCTTCGCCGACGAATCCTCGCTTCCACCACACGCGGCAGCTCCCATGAGCATGCTGCCCGCCAGTACGGCGGCGGCCAGCCTGCCGTATCGGTTCTGAAGCAAGACGGACTCCCTTCGCGAATTCGTGCACGCGCGAAGAGACGCACGGCAACCCTGCACGGAAGATAGTTGGTTGACCAGCGTTGACCAAACCAGGACACGAGTCCGAAACAGGTCCGTTATGCAGCTCAGGCCGCCCTGTGACACAGGGCGGCGGCCCCGTCTACCTACCGGTAATGTCGGTCGCCGCGCCGAACCGCCCGTCGCCCGGCGGTTTCCCCTCCGGGGGCCGTCCGCCGGACCGTTCCGGCCACCGCCCCCGGTGTAGCGCATCTCACATCATGGACGGGATCGTAGATCTTTCCGGCGGGCCGGTCTCCGGCGCCCCGTACGGCCGCCCACCCGCCCCGCCGGGGTACGGCGCGACCACCGGAAGGCCGTCGGCCGGGACGTCAGTTGTCGGCGTTCAGCGACACGAGCGGCTCGCCGCTGCTGGGCCGCTGCCCCTCCCACAGGGCGGTGAGCGCGGTGGCCGCGAGGAAGCGCACCCCGGCGCCGATGCAGCTCTCGTCCACGTCGAAGGTGCCCTGGTGGATGTCGGCCAGGTGCGGTGAGCCCGGGGTGCGGGTGCCGAGCCGGGCGTAGGCGCCGGGGATCGACTCGAGGTACCAGCCGAAGTCCTCGCCGCCCAGGCTCTGCTGGGTCGGCGCGGGAGCCCCGTCGCCGAGCACGCCCTGGGCGGCCTCGGTGAGCATCTGCACGCTGACCGGGTCGTTGACCACCGGCGGGACGCCCCGGATGTAGTCCATGTGCGCCTCGACGCCGTAGGCGCCGGCGACCGAGTCGAGCAGGCCCTTGATCAGGTCGGGGGCGGCGTGCCAGGCGTCCTCGTCCAGGCAGCGCACGGTGCCCTCGGCCACGCCGTCGTCGGGGATCGCGTTGGCCACCGAGCCCGCCTCGACCCGGCCCCAGACCAGGCTCAGCGACGAGCGCGGGTCGACCCGGCGCGACAGCGCGGCCGGCAGCTCGGTGAGGATCTTGGCGAGCGCGAAGACGAGGTCGGCGGTGAGGTGCGGGCGGGCGGTGTGGCCGCCGGGGCCGCTGACCCGGATGGAGACCCGGTCGCAGGCGGAGGTGATCGGCCCGGACTTGAGGCCGACCCTGCCGACGTCCAGGCGCGGGTCGCAGTGCAGGCCGAAGATGCGGTCGACGCCGCTGATGCCGCCGGAGGCCATGACCTCCAGCGCCCCGCCGGGGAGCTCCTCGGCCGGCTGGAAGATCAGCCGGACCCTGCCGGGCAGCAGCCCGGCCTCGGCCTGCTGGGCCAGGAAGAGCGAGGTGCCGAGCAGGACCGTGGTGTGCACGTCGTGACCGCAGGCGTGGCACACGCCCGGGACCGTCGAGCTGTAGGGCACGTCCTTCTCGTCGGGCACGGGCAGCGCGTCGATGTCGGCCCGCAGCCCCACGGTGGGCCCGTCGCCGCTGCCGACCTCGCAGATCACGCCCGTGCCGCGGGGAAGCACCGCGGGGACGAGGCCGGCCGCGATCAGGCGGTCGGCGATCCGCTGCGTGGTGCGGTACTCGGCGAAGGCGAGCTCCGGGTGCATGTGCAGGTCACGGCGGAAGTCAATGAGCTCCTGCTCGGACCCGGCGAGAAACGCGTCGAGCTCTCCCCGGAGATTACGCCCCCGCATTGTGCACCTTCCCATCCGCGTCAGCGGCTTCGAACGTCGCGGCAATCATGAACAACTGCCCCGGAATCATGTGATCCAACGGGCAGCCTGAAAAAGGCCGTCGCGCCGATGGGCCGGAGTGGATGCGTGGACCGCGCCGGCGCGAATCAAGGAACGCCGACACGGAGGTGCGAGCCAGTGTGAGGCGACCGGCGTACCGACGATGACATCGACTTTATCCCTCCCACGCGGCCCCTCGCCGCCATCTGGACCAAATGTTTTGTCGCCCCGTGGCCTTCTCGGGCACCTTCTGACCCGTTGGAACCAGGGGTGATGACCCGTATTGGCCATGCCGGTAGCCGTACCGGGGGGGTGGGAGGGGGTGCCCGGGCGCCGGAGACCGCCGGGGGACGCCGGGAGCGGCCCCGGGAGGCGGGCGCCGGAGGCGATTGCGGTAAGCGGACGCCGGAGGTGACAGGGGGAGGATCCGGGGAAGCAGGGCGGAGAGACGGCCCCGGGCGAGAACCCCGGCGTGCCGGGCCGCCGCATGCGCCGAGGGAGTGGCCCGTATCGGCTCCCTTGAAACATCAACGAACTGGCAATTTACGTCACCTCAGGTGCCAGTGATCGAACCCGGCGGAGTGATGCTACCGATAGGAATGCGTGCTTCACTCCGCATATGATCGCTCACATCCCGTTTGGGGAGAATCACTCCAGATTGAGCATCTTCGAACCGGATGAGGGGACCTTGGTGGTCATCCCATCGCTGTCCCTGCCCCAGGACGAGCTGCGCAGGATCACCGGCGCCCTCTGCTACGAGGAGCGACTGCTGTTCCTGCTGCTGACACTCAGGCGCCCCTCCGTCGAGATCATCTACGTCACCTCGATGCCCGTGGACACCGCGATCGTGGATTACTACCTCGGTTTCCTCGACGACCCGGACGAGGCCCGCACGCGCCTGCAGATGATCAGCCTCGACGATCCGGACACCTGTCCGCTGAGCGCGGCGCTGCTGGACCGCCCCGACCTCCTCGACCGGATCCTCGACCGGACCGCCGGCCGGCCCGGCGGCGCGTGCCTGGTGCCGTTCGTGGTCAGCGAGTACGAGGAACGGCTCGCCGGGCTGCTCGGCCTGCCCGTCTACGGCCCGGCCACCTCGCTGGCCCACCTGGGCTCCAAGAGCGGCGGGCGGATGCTGGCCGAGGAGGCGGGGGTGCCCACCGCCCGGGGCTTCTCCGACCTGCGGTCACTGACCGAGGTCGAGCACGCGGCCCGCGCGCTGGCCCCGGCCTCCAAGCTGATGGTCAAGCTCAACAACAGCTACTCCGGGCTGGGGAACGCGATCGTCATCAAGGACGACCGGTCGCTCACCGCCTGCCCCACGAGCTTCTCGGCGGCGGACGAGACCTGGACCACGTTCGCCGAGAAGATCGCCGAACGGGGCGCGGTCATCGAGGAGTTCGTCCAGGGCCGGCCGCTGCACTCCCCCAGCGCCCTGGCCATGGTCACACCGGGCGGCGGCCACGGCGTCATCGCCACGCACGAGCAGGTTCTCGGCGGCCCGAACGGCGACGTCTACAAGGGCTGCGTCTTCCCGGCCCGGCCGGAGTACCGCGCCGAGGTGGCCGCCTGCGCCGAGCGGATCGCCGGGGTCCTCGCCGCCCGCGGGGTGGTCGGGCTGTTCGGCGTCGACTTCTTCGCGGTCAAGACCGACGGCGGCTACCGGGCACTGCTGTGCGAGGTCAACCTGCGCATCGGCGGCACCACGCACCCCCTGGGCGCGGCGATGCTCAGCACCGGCGCCGTCTACGACCCTGCCTCCGGCACGCTGCGGCGCGGGGACCGCGCCAAGCACTACGTGGCGACCGACAACTGCGACGCCGAGAACCTGCGGGGCCGCACCCCCGGGGACGTCGTCAAGCTGGTGCACGACTTCGGGCTGGGGTTCGACCGCGAGCGGCGCACGGGCAACGTGCTGCACCTCATGGGAGCGATCTCCCAGTACGGCAAGCTCGGCTTCACCAGCATCGGCGACTCGGCGGAGGAGGCCGCCGAGCTACACCTTCGGACGCTGGACGCCCTCCGCCGGGCCGTGTAGCCCGCGCGGGTCCGAGGAACCGCGCGGACCCCGCGGGCTCCCCAGGCCCCGCAGTCCCCGCAGTCCCCGCACGCCGATCGTGCCGATGACGAGCGCGAGGAGGATGTTGACGGCCACCAGCACGCCGTGCACCACGTAGAAGGACGTCGGGTGCCCGTCGGCGAGGTTGAAGCCAAGATTGATCCACTCGAAGATCATGAAAGCGGCGACGCCGACCAGGAATCCGGCGATCTTTCGCGACATTTGCATGGCTTCAGTATCGCGGTGCGACATTCACCCCTGGTCAGGGCGTGGGTGGGCTTCTCCGAAACCGGGCGAAGCTACCCTGAGATCACTATGGGGATGAGACATGCCGCGCCCGCGGGGGCGCTGATCGCGGCGACCGCCTTCCTCGGCGTTCCCGCCCACGCGGAGGCCGCCTCTCCGGCCGCTCCGGCCCGCGCGAGCAGCGGGCCGGCCGCGCCCGCCCGCACGGGTGACGCGCAGGTCACGGCCGCCGGTACGGACAGCGCGCCGGTCGCGCCCGCCCGCGCGGAGAACGGGCCGGTCGGCGGCGCCGACCTCGGCAGGCACGGCGTGATCGCGCCTCTCGGGGCGAAGGCCCCGCCCAAGACGGCCGCCCGGTCCTACGTGATCGCCGACGCCGACACCGGCGAGGTGCTCGCGGCCAAGGACCCCCACGGCCGGTTCCTCCCGGCGAGCACGCTCAAGACCCTGACCGCGCTCACCCTCATCCCGAAGATCGACAAGAAACTGAAGATCAGGCCGAGCCTGAACGCGGTGAACCAGGAGGGCAGCGCCGTCGGCCTGGTCGCGAAGCCGCTCTACACCGCCGAGGACCTGTTCAAGGCCCTGATGCTGGTCTCGGGCAACGACTGCGCGATGGCGCTGGCCGAGGCGAACGGCGGGCTGGACAAGACCCTGCGGGAGATGAACGCCGAGGCCAAGCGCCTCCAGGCGTACGACACGGTGGCCAAGACGCCCAGCGGGCTGGACAAGCCGGGCCAGAGCAGCTCGGCGTACGACCTGGCGCTGATCGCCCGCGCCGGGCTGGCCGACCGGGACTTCCGGCGCTACGTCAGCCTGAAGACCGACAAATTCCCCGCGCCCAAGGGCTACTACGAGATCGGCAACCACAACAGGCTGCTCTGGCGCTACCCGGGCATGATCGGCGTCAAGAACGGCTGGACGACCAAGGCCCTGGGCAGCTTCGTCGGCGCGGCCCGCCGCGACGGTCACACGATCATCGTGTCGATCATGCGGCACGACGGCTACTTCTGGGACGAGGTCGCCAAGCTGCTCGACTGGGGTTTCTCCGCCCGCGGCAGGGTCACGCCCGTCGGGCGGCTCGTGGACCCGGTCCCCGAGGCCGCTCCGACCCCGGTCGTCCCGGCCGCGCCGCAGGTGCGCGCGAGCGCCACCCCGGCCGCCGCCGCCCGCGAGCCCGCGGGCGGCCCCTCCCCGGTCGTCTGGTACGCGCTGGGCGCCGTCCTGCTCGGCGGCACGACCTGGCTGGTGTACGGCCTGCGCCGCCGGCGCCGGGCGGACTGAGACCCGTCCGCGGGACCGTCCCGGGCGGACCGAGGCCGGCCGGGACGGGATCGGGGCCGGTAGGGGGCGCCGGCGCCCGTCAGGCCCGGCCCCGCGGGTCCTCGCCGGGCCGTTCGCCGTCAGGCCGTTCGTCGCCGGACCGTTCGTCGCCGGACCGATCACCACCGGGCCGATCACCACCGGGCTGATCGGCACCGGGCAGGGCGCCGGACGGCAGGGCGCCGGACGGGACGGGCGTCGGCTCGGGCGGCGGGCCGAACATGGCGGTCTCCGTCCACGCCGCCGCGAAGAGGATCACCCTGGCCGACAGGTTGATCCACACCAGCAGCCCCACCATCACCGCGAACACCCCGTAGATGGGGTTGTTCAGCGTCCGGGCCAGGATGAAGGTGGCGAGCTGCTTGAGCAGGCCGAGACCGATCGCGCCCAGCAACGCGCCGCGCAGCAGCGCCTTCGCCGGCTGCCGGGAGCGGCCCACCCAGCGCAGGATGATCAGGAAGAGGACGACGTCGGCCAGCAGGCTGACCGCGAGGCCCGCGAGCCGGACCGCCGTCCAGCCGACCGGCGAGCTTTCCAGCCCCAGCCACCCGGCCACCGTCCCGCCCGCCTGGGTGGCGAAGCCGCCGACCAGCACCGAGGTGATCGCGGTGATGCCGATCAGCACGAAGGCGGCCAGGTCGCGGAGCTTGGCCAGCAGGAAGTTCAGCGGCGGCTCGGTGGTCATGGAGACCTGGCGGAGCGCGCCGCGCAGCGCGTCGATCGCGCCGAGCCCGGCGTAGAGCAGGCCGATGAGGCCGATGATCCCGGCGCTGGCCCGCGAGTCGGCGATCTGCTTGATCGGAAGCCTCGACGACAGGCCGGGGAGGTAGGCGTCGATGGCCTTCTGCAGGGCCACGGTGGCGTTGACGTCCAGCGTCAGGAAGTAGCCGAAGACCGCGAAGGCCAGCGCGATGATCGGGAAGAACGACAGGAACGCGAAATAGGTCACCGCCCCGGCCAGCCGGTCGCCGGACTGGACCTGGTAGCGCTGCACGCTCCGGATGAGGTGATCGACCCAGGGCCACCTGATCCGGTTGTCCTCGATGACGCCCCGGCCCCGCTCGCGGATCACCCGGATCCGCTCCTGCACGCTCTTCACGTGCTCTCCCTACCCGGATCATCGCGGCGCAGCGCGCGGACGCACCGCCCGGCGCGGGCGTCCCGCCCGGGTCACCGTACGGGGGTTCCGTCCCGGGCGCGGGAGCGCCGCGCCCGGGGTTCCCCCGCGTCCGGCGACGATCCGGGAGGGGGCGGGGAGGCGGTCAGAGGGAGGGCAGGAAACCGACGCGGTCGCGGACCTTCGCCATCGTCTCGGCGGCCACGGCGCGGGCGCGGGCGGCGCCGGTCGCGAGCATCCGGTCGAGCTCGGTCTCGTCGGCGAGCAGCTTCTCGGTCCGCTCCCGGATCGGCGTGAAGGTCTCCATGACGGCCTCGGCGACGTCCTTCTTGAAGGTGCCGTAGCCCTGCCCGGCGTACCGGGCCTCCAGCTCGGGGATCGGCGTGCCGGTCAGCGCGGACTGGATCCGCAGCAGGTTGGTGACGCCGGGCTTGTTCTCCTCGTCGGCGACGACCTCCGAACCGGTGTCGGTGACCGCCCGCATGACCTTCTTGCGGAGCGTGGAGGGCTGCTCCAGCAGGTCGAGGATGCCGGTGGGCGAGGAGGAGGACTTGGACATCTTGGCCGTGGGGTCCTGGAGGTCCGTGATCTTCTCGACGCCCTTGACGATGTGCGCCGCGGGCATCGTGAACGTCTCGCCGAAGCGGTGGTTGAAGCGCTGCGCGAGGTCGCGGGTGAGCTCCAGGTGCTGCTTCTGGTCGGCCCCGACCGGGACCTGGTCGGCCTGGTAGAGCAGGATGTCGGCGGCCTGCAGGATCGGGTAGGTGAACAGGCCGACCCCGGCCGAGCTCTCGCCGTACCGGGCCGACTTGTCCTTGAACTGGGTCATCCGGGCGGCCTCGCCCATGCCGGTGAGGCAGATCAGCACCCAGGCCAGCTCGGTGTGCTCGCGGACGTGGCTCTGGACGAAGACGGTGGAGCGCTCGGGGTCCAGGCCGGCGGCGAAGAGCTGGGCGGCGGCGACGCGGGAGCGCCTGCGCAGGACCTCCGGCTGGTGCTCCACCGTGATCGCGTGCAGGTCGACGACGCAGTAGAAGGCGTCGTAGCCCTCCTGCATGGCGACGTACTGCCGCACCGCACCCAGGTAGTTGCCCAGGTGGAAGGAGTCGGCGGTGGGCTGGATACCGGACAGGACACGAGGACTGGCCATAGCATGCAATTCTGTCAGCTGTCGGGAGTGGTCGGTGCCTCCACCGCCCCCGCCGACCCGGCCGCTCCCGCCGGTCCGGCCGCTCCCGCCGGCTCCGCCGGAGGGAGGCGGCGCTTGACGCGGACCCGCGAGACCCTGCGGCCGTCCATGCCGGTGACCGACAGCTCGAACCCGGGGATCTCCACCCGCTCCCCCATCGCCGGAAGATGACCCAGGGTCGCCATGACGAACCCGCCGAGGGTCTCGTAGGGGCCGTCCGGCAGGCGGATCCCGGTCTCGGCGGCCACCACGTCGAGGTTGGCCAGGCCGTCCAGCTCGACCTCCCCGGCCGGCAGCACGACTGGCTTGTCCTCCACGTCGTGCTCGTCGCGGATGTCGCCGATGAGCTCCTCGACCAGATCCTCCATCGTGACGATGCCGGCGGTCCCGCCGTACTCGTCGACCACGATGGCCAGGTGGTGGCCCTCGCGGCGCATCTCCGACAGGGTGGCCATCAGCCGCTTGGTGGTGGGCACCAGCTTGACCGGGCGGATCGGCACCAGCTCGCTGATCGGCTCGATCGACCCGGTCAGCACGGGGTCGAGCAGGTCGCGTATGTGGACGAACCCCACGATGTCGTCATAGGAGTCGCGGTAGACGGGGAAGCGGGAGTGCGGCATCGCGGCGGCCAGGACGGCGGCCTCGGCCAGCCGGGTGTCGGCCGACATGAACTCCACCTCGGTGCGGGGCAGCATCACCTCGCGGAGCTGCCGCTTGCCGGCGGCGAAGACCTCCGCGATCAGGTGGCGCTCGTCCGCGGTGAGCTCCTGGTGGCCGACCACCATGTCGCGCAGCTCCTCGGTGGTGATCGCCTCCCGGTCCTCCTCGGGGTTGCCGCCGAGCAGCTTGACCACGCCGTCGGTGGACTTCGACAGCGCCCAGATGACCGGCCGCGACAGCGCGGCCATGCGGTCCAGGAACGGCGCGACCAGCAGCGAGATGCCCTCGGCGCGCTGCAGGGCGAGCCGCTTGGGCGCGAGCTCGCCCAGCACCAGGGAGAAGTAGGAGATGGCGAGCGTGACCAGCACCAGGGACAGCGGGGCGGCGACGGTCGCGGGCACCCCCCAGCCGGCCACCGTCGGGACCAGTCCCCGGGCGAGGGTGTCGGCGCCGAACGCCGCCGACAGCATGGTCGCCACGGTCACGCCGATCTGCACGGCCGACAGGAAGCGGTTGGGATCGCGGGCCAGCCGGGCCGCCCGCGCCCCCCTGCGCCCCCGGGAGCCGAGTCTGCGCACCTGGCTCTCCCGGAGGGAGACCATGGCCATCTCGGCGGCCGCGAAGAAGCCGCCGATCAGTATGAAGAGCAGCACCAGGGCGATGTTCGCCACGACGCCGTTCATGAGTACGTCTCCATCATGACCGTCGCCCGTTTCGACTGTGCCCGATATTTGATGTGACAGCATATGCTGGCGTCAGGCATACATAAATAAACAATTACAAACACCACCAAACAGGAGGGTCTGTGAAGCTGCTGGTCACCGGGGGGGCCGGATACATCGGAAGCGTCGTGGCGGCCCAGCTCGTCGAGGCGGGCCACCAGGTCACCGTTCTCGACGACCTCTCCACCGGGCACGCCGACGCGGTTCCGGCGGGCGCGCGCTTCGTCGAGGGCTCGATCACCGACGCGGCGGACGCGCTGGCGGGCATGGACGGCGTGCTGCACTTCGCGGCCAGGTCCCTGGTGGGCGAGTCGGTGCGCGAGCCCACCCTCTACTGGAACCACAACCTCGGCGGCACCCTGGCCCTGCTGGACGCGATGCGCGCCGCCGGGGTCGGCCGGATCGTCTTCTCCTCCACCGCCGCCGTGTACGGCGAGCCCGAGCGCTCCCCGATCGAGGAGAGCGACCCGACCCGGCCCACGAACCCCTACGGCGCCTCCAAGCTCGCGGTGGACACCGCGCTGACCGCCTTCGCCGGGGTGTACGGCCTGGCCGCGGTCAGCCTGCGCTACTTCAACGTGGGCGGCGCCCACACCGCCCGCGACGGTCGCTCCTATCGCGAGCGGCACACCGTGGAGACCCACCTGATCCCTAACGTTCTCGCCGTCGCGCTTGGCGGGCGCGAGTCGGTCGACGTGTTCGGCACGGACTACCCCACCGCCGACGGGACATGCGTGCGCGACTACATCCACGTGGCCGACCTCGCGCGGGCGCACCTGCTGGCGCTGGACGCCTGCGCGCCGGGCGAGCACAAGGTCTACAACCTGGGCAGCGGCACCGGCTTCTCGGTGCGGGAGGTCATCGAGGTCTGCCGCGAGGTCACCGGCCACCCGATCCCGGCGGTCGTCCGTGAGCGCCGGCCCGGGGACCCGGCCGTGCTGGTCGCCTCCTCCGCGAGGATCCAGCGCGAACTGGGGTGGAAGCCGGAGCGCACGACCCTCCCCGAGATCGTCGCCGACGCCTGGGCCGCCCTGCCCCGCTGACGACCCCGTACGGCGGGCCGAACGCGTCCGGCGGGCGACCGCCGGCCACGCCGGCCACGCCGGCCACTCCGTACGGCATGCCGGGCGCGCCCGGCGGGCGGCCGATGCCGTCGGCCGCCCGGCGTCCCCCGGCACGGGCCCTAGCGAAGGTCGATGCGGGCGATGTTGTTGGCGGGACGGCGGTCGCCCACGTGCGGGGAGTAGACCGTCGCCCTGGCCCGCGGCGCCCGCCCCGCGGCGCGCAGGGCGAGCCGCAGGCCCACCCGTTCGCCCGAGGCGACCGCACCCAGCCGGCAGCCGACGTGCCCCTCGGAGGGGTGGCAGCGCGCGCCCCGCACCGACAGCAGGCGAGCCGCGCCGGTGTCGAAGAAGACCGTGGCGTCGCGGACCGTCCGGGGCCCCCGGTTGCGGACCACCGCGCCCATGGTGACCCGCCGTCCGGCCCGCCGCTCGCCCGACAGCCGCACCGCGAGGTCGGCGCCCTCGTCCACCGGGGTGACCGCCCGGGCGACGTTGTCGGCCTCGTTGGCGTCCACGACCTCGGAGGAGAGCGTCGCGGTGGCCGTCAGCGGGCCGCCGGCGCCCGGACGGACCAGGCCGCTGACGGTCACGCCGCCGGTCTCGCCGGCCAGGACGTCGCGCTGGGAGGGGCAGACCACCTCCCGGGCGGTGGCCCCGGGCCGGCACTCGGCCACGTCGACGCGCAGGACGTCCACCCCCCGGGGCAGGCGCACGGTCAGCAGGGGCAGCACCGCGTCCTCGGGGCCGTTGTTGCGCACCTCGGCCCGGTAGATCAGGATCTGGCCGGGCTGCGCCGGTTTGGGCGACGACACCAGCCGGACGGACATGTCCGCCCCGATCGTCTTCTTCTCCTGGCGGGGCGACGACGGTGTCATTCCCCACGCCCCCAGCAGGGCAAGACTGATGAATCCCGCGACGACCCCCGCCGTACCACGCGCCATGACCACCGATCCCCCGAGCATCAATGATCATTTAACGCCGGTGTGCCGCCTTCCCGCGGGAATGACACGCCGCCGGGACGGATTTCGGCACGTCACGGGCCCGGTCCGGCACGGAACCGCCGTACCGTCGCGATCGCGGGAAAGCGAAAGGGGCCCCGGACGGCCGGGACCCCTTTCACGGGCTTCGCCGGGTACGGCCCGGCGAGGTGGTCGCGCGGCTCAGATGAGGCCGAGCTTGCGGACGGCGTCGCGCTCCTCCTCCAGCTCGCGCACCGAGGCGTCGATGCGCTCGCGGGAGAAGGCGTCGATCTCCAGGCCCTGGATGATCTCCCACCGGCCGCCGCGCGAGGCGACGGGGAAGGAGGAGATGAGGCCCTCGGGCACGCCGTACGAGCCGTCGGAGACGATCGCGGCGGAGGTCCACTCGGTGCCGTTGACCCAGTCGTGGACGTGGTCGATCGCGGCGTTGGCGGCCGAGGCGGCGGAGGAGGCGCCACGGGCGTCGATGATCGCCGCGCCGCGCTTGGCGACGGTCGGGATGAACGTGTCACGCAGCCACGACTCGTCCACCTGCTCAGCGGCGATCTTGCCGCCGACCTCGGTGTGGAACAGGTCGGGGTACTGGGTGGCGGAGTGGTTGCCCCAGATGGTCATCTTCTTGATGTCGGCGACCGCGACCCCGAGCTTGGCGGCGAGCTGCGACAGCGCGCGGTTGTGGTCGAGGCGGGTCATCGCGGTGAAGCGCTCGGCCGGGACGTCCGGGGCGTGCTGCTGGGCGATGAGCGCGTTGGTGTTGGCCGGGTTGCCCACCACCAGCACGCGGATGTCGTCGGCGGCGTGGTCGTTGATGGCCTTGCCCTGCGGGCCGAAGATGCCGCCGTTGGCCTCCAGCAGGTCACCCCGCTCCATGCCCGCCTTGCGCGGCATGGCGCCGACCAGCAGCGCGACGTTGGCGCCGTTGAACGCGACGTTCGGGTCGTCGGTGATCTCGATGCCGCGCAGCAGCGGGAACGCGCAGTCGTCGAGCTCCATCGCGGTGCCCTCGGCCGCCTTGACCGCCTGCGGGACCTCCAGCAGGCTCAGCGTGACCGGGACGTCGGCGCCCAGCAACTGGCCCGACGCGATGCGGAACAGCAGCGCGTAGCCGATCTGACCGGCGGCGCCGGTGACGGTGACCTTTACGGGAGTCTGGGCCATGACCTTCCCCCACTCGAGGATGAACTGTGACGCTCGGATGTTACCCGTCGAGTGTTCCCGGCCCTGAGGCACCCATCCGGATACGGCCCCCGGGCAGCGCGGCCAGCGCGGCGAGCGCCACGGCCGACCCGCCGGCGGCGAGCCAGGGGATCACGCTCGCGGTGGCCGCGGCGTGCGCGGCGGCCGTCCCGCCGACCGGAGCCTCCGCGGCGAACACGGCGGTGTAGAGGGTCCCGGCCAGGGCCAGCGCGACGGCGCCGCCGATCTGCCGGAAGAAGGTCAGGTTCGCGGTGGCGGTGCCGATGAAACGCGGCGGGACCGACATCTGGACCGCCACGGTCAGGCCCGACAGCATGGGCCCCATGCCCAGGCCCAGCAGGCCCATCCAGCAGGCCAGCGTCAGGGCGGAAGTGGCGGGCGTCAGCCCGCCGCAGAGCAGGGCGCCCAGGGCGATCAGGACGGCGCCCGCCAGCAGCCACGGCTTGTACCGGCGGGTCCTCGTCATCAGGGCGCCGGTGACCACGCTGCCGGCGACCATGCCGAGCATGAGCGGGTAGACCCGCACGCCCGACTCGGTGGCGCTGACCCCCAGGGCCTCCTGGAAGTAGCGCGGCAGGAACACGACGGCGGCGTAGAGGCAGAACGCGGTGGCGAACGAGGCGGCGTTGGCCAGCGTGTAGGTCCGCACCCGGAACAGCGCCAGGGGGACGATCGGCTGAGCCGCGCGGCGCTCGACGAGGACGAACACGACCAGGAGCAGGACGGACGCGACGATCGGCCACAGCACGGGCCCGCTGGTCCAGGTGTGGCCGTCCGCGCCCTTCTCGGTGAGGCCGACCAGCAGCGCGCCGATCGCCGCGCTGAACACCGCGATGCCCAGGTAGTCCGGGCGGACGCCGCGCCCCTGCCCGGCGACCCGGGGCAGCCTGGCGACGATGATCGCGGCGACGCCCAGGCCGACGGGGAGGTTGACCAGGAAGGCCCAGCGCCAGCCGGTGTGGTCGGTGAACAGTCCGCCGAGGAACGGCCCGGCGACGTAGCTCAGCGCCATGACCCCGCCCAGCGCGCCCTGCACCCGGCCGCTCTTCTCCGGCGGGAACAGGTCGGCGACCAGGGCCAGGGAGAGCGGCAGCAGCGCCCCGGCGCCGAGCCCCTGCAACCCGCGGAAGGCGATGAGCTGACCCATGTCCTGGGCGAGGCCGCACAGGACGGAACCGAGCAGGAACAGCCCGATGCCGGTGAGCAGCAGCGGCTTGCGGCCGTAGGTGTCGGAGAGCCCGCCGTACAGCGGGACGGTGATCGTGGCGGTCAGCAGGTAGGCCGTGACGACCCAGGTGTACAGGTCGCCGCCGCCGAGGTCCTGGACGATCCGGGGCAGCGCGGTGCCGACGATCGTCTGGTCCAGCATCGCGAGGAACATGCCGCCGAGCACGGCGACCAGCAGCAGGCCGTTCCCGGAGCGGCCCGGGGCGGGCGAGGCCGGAGGGGCCGTCGCGGTGGTGACCGAGGGGGCCGAGGGGGCCGAGGGGGCCTGGGGCGGGGATGGGGACACGTCAGAAGACACACGTCGATATTTATATGTCACTTTTTACATGTCAACTCTTAAGTATGATGAGGGCATGTCACTCCGGATCGCCCTCCTCGGCCTGCTGACCACCTCCGGCCCTTCGAGCGGCTACGACCTGGCGAAACGGTTCGAGAGCTCGATCAACCACGCCTGGCAGGCCCGGCACAGCCAGATCTATCCGGAGTTGAACAAGATGGCGGCCGACGGGCTCGTCACGGTTGAGGAGGAGGGCCCGCGGGGCCGCAAGACCTACACGATCACCGCCGAGGGCCGCCGGGAGCTGCGCGAGTGGCTCCTGGAGGGGACTCCGACGCGGTCGATCCGCAGCGAGGGCGCGCTGCGGGCGTTCCTGCTGCCCACGCTGGAGCCGCACGAGGCCGCCGCGCGGCTCCGCGCCGAGGCGGAGGTCTACACCGCCCGGCTGGCCGAACTGGAGGCGCTCATGGCGGCGAAGGCGTCGTGGAAGCGGCCCGGTTTCGGGGAGCACGCCCTGGAGCTGGGCATCCGCCAGACCCGGGTGGTGCGCGACTGGGCCGAGGAGACCGCGGCGGAGATCGAGCGCGCCGCCGGGGACCCGCCCGGCGGGGAGTGACGAGCGAGGGTCAGCGGCAGGCGGCCATGGCGGGGATGCTGCGCTCCCGGGTGGGGAACCTCACCCGGGAGAGGTGCCGGTCGAGCAGCTTGCCGATCGTGCCGTTGCCGTACAGGTCGGCGACCACCCCCCGTACGGCCTCGCAGGTGCGCACGTCGCCCCTGCGCATGGCCACGGCGTAGCGCTCGTCGGTGAGCCGCAGGCCGAGCACCCGGTAGCGGACGCCCTCCCGGGCGGCGAACCCGGCCAGCACCAGGTCGTCGCCCGCGATCCCGTCGACCTTTCCGGTGGCGAGCATGTTCACGCACTCGGTGTAGTTCTGGGCGGGGACGACCGTGAGCCGGCCCGCCTCCTTGCGCACCCGCTCGGCCGCGGCGCCATCGGGTCCGCACAGCCGCCCGCCCTCCAGACCGGCCGCCGAGGTGATCGGGGAGGAGTCCTTGACCAGCACGTCCGTGTGGGCGACGTAGTAGGGCCCGGCGAACGTGACGTCGTCGCCCGGGGTGATCGGATAGGTCGAGATGACGAGGTCGAGGGCGCCGGAGGCCAGCAGGGCCGGCCGCTCCTGCCGGCTCGTGGCCCGGAACTCGATGTTCCCCCGGGGCACCCCCAGCGCCCTGGCGATCTCGACGGCGAGGTCCACCTCGAAACCGCTCCACCCGCCGCCGCTGTTCAGCGCGATGCCCGGCAGGTAGTCGCGCAGCCCCACGGAGAGCCTGCGGGTCCGGGCCGCCTTGTCGGCCACCGAGGCGAACTTCGTCGGCGACGGGGACGACGAGGGTACGGGCCCGGTCCGGAAGGCGGCCCAGGGGCGCCAGCCGGCGGCGGTCGCGGCGAGCGCGCCCCCGCCCAGCAGGACGACCAGGGCGAGGACGGCGATGACGACCCGGCGCCGCCCGGACGGCCGCCCGGACCCGCCGGAGCCCGGAACCGGGACGCCGGCTCCGGTTCCGATTCCGGCTCCGGCTCCGGAGTCCGAACCGGGAGCGGGAACGACGGCGGGTCCGGGGCCAAGGCCGGGACCGGGTCCGGGTATGGGAGGCGGCCCCGTGGCGGAGTCGGACGGGACGGTGGCCCGCCGGCCCGGCGGCGCGGCGGGCGGCACGGGCGTGGCTCCGCGGGGCGCGGCGGGCGGCACGGGCGTGACGCCCGGGGTGGGCAGCCGCATGGGCCTGGTGGACTCGTCGACGCCGGAGCCGGCGTCCGCTCCGGGAGCCGCTCCCGGCCCGGAGTCCGTACCCGTGGCGGGGGACGGGCCGGCCCCCGTGGCCGGGAGCGGCCCGGAGACCGGGTCGGCGGCCCGCACGCCGCTGCTGAGCAGGGCCGGGGAGACGTTCCCCGACTCCGGGCGGCCCAGCAGGCGCAGCAGGATCTGGTCGGCCGAGGGTCGCGCGGACGGAGCCTTGGCCAGCGCCGAGCGGACCACCCCGCGCAGCGGCTCCGGCATGGCGGTGACGTCCACCTCGTGGTTCAGGATGCGGTTGAGCACCATGGCGAGCGACTTCCCGGCGAAGGCCGTCTCGCCGGTCGCGGCGAACGCGATCGTCGCCCCCCAGGAGAAGACGTCGCTGTGCGGGCCGACGTCGTCACCGGAGATCTGCTCGGGCGCCATGTAGGCCGGGGTGCCGATGGCGCGGCTGGTGATCGTGCCGGTGGAGTCGAGGATGCGGGCGATGCCGAAGTCGACCACGCGCGGCCCGTCGGCGGCCAGCAGCACGTTGTCCGGCTTGAAGTCGCGGTGCACGATCGACGCGTGGTGGATCGCGGTGAGCGCGGTGGCCGTGCCGACCGCCAGCCGCTGCAGCGCGGTGCCGCGCAGCGGGCCGTCGCTCTCCACGGTCTCCCGCAGCGACCTGCCCTCGATGTACTCGCTCGCGATGTAGGGGGTGTCGCCCTCGACGTCGACCTCGATCACGGCGGCCGTGCAGAACGAGGAGACCCGCCGCGCGGCGCGCGCCTCCCGGGCGAACCGGGACCGCGCGATCGCGTCGCCGGAGAACTTCACGTGCAGGAGCTTGATCGCCGCCCGCTCCCCCGACTCGCTCTCGCCGAGGTAGACGATCCCCTGGCCGCCCTCGCCGACGCGGCCGACGACACGGAACCGACCGAGCCGTCGAGGCTCCCAGGCCTCCAGTGGCGCGATCTCCGGCATGCCGTCCCCATGATTTCGTTAATGCCCGACCAGCTGAACTTTACGGTGTCCCGGGCCTCCCCCGAAGTGAGCTCGGATTCCCCGCCGCCCTTCCCGGCGCGGACCCCGCCGCCCCTTTCCCGGGCGGGCCCCGGACGGGGGTGTGGGCATGACCACTCGTCCGTTGATCGCCATATCGCCCCGAGATGGCGCGGAAACCGCTTAGATCGCTACCGTTGACCGTCCCCTCAGGTAAGGCCGGAGCAGAGAACCCCATGCGCCGATATATCGGTTATCGTGACTTCGTCGAGCGTGACCAGCGTTCCCTGGTCGGCACGGCACTCCTCCTGACCGGCAGTCACGAGCAGGCCATCCGCCTGACCCTGTGGTCCTTCCACACCGTGGGCCTCACCTGGCCGCCCACGCCGTGGGAGAACCCCACCACGCACGCCCAGGTCACCCTGTACCGCCGCTTCCTCCGCAAGCCGAGCGCGGCGGGCAACACCGCCCTGGTACGGCTCCCACCCCGGCAGCGCGTCCTGGTCGTCGCCTGCCTGCACGACGGCCGGTCCCGCGCCGAGATGGCGGACCTCCTCGGCCTGCCCGTGGAGACCGTGGAGAAGGAGCTCGACGAGGCGGTGGACACCCTGACCAAGGGTGACGTGGCGCGTCTCACCAAGCGGCTGGCCACGCAGGCGGGCGAGGCGTCGGTGCCCGACCTCACCACGCGGGCCCTGCGCGCCCTGCGGCGCCGCCGCAGCCGGGGCGCCCTTCTGGCGATGGCCGCGGTCCTGGTGCCGATCGGCATGATCGCCGCCTTCGTCCTGCTGCCGCCGGGGATGGCGTGGACCTCGTCGCTGCGCGGGCACTCCACCCCGACGACCGGGGAGAGCGTGGCGGCCACGCCCACCCCGCGCACCATGCGGGCGGCCCCCACGCCCGGACCCACGCCGGAGCCGTGGAAGCCGCCGCGCACCCCCCTCGCGATCCGCTACGCCATCCCCGCGAAGTGCCCCGGCGGCGCCGTACCGGCGGGCGGCGCGGGTGATGTCACCTGCGCCGGCTGGACGCTGGAGCTGTCCGACGCGGACCGCTCGGAGCTCGCGTCCGCCACGTGCGGGCGGCCCGGCCGCTGCGAGTCCACGCTGCGCGTCGGGGACGCGGCGCAGCAGCTGGCGGGCGGCGGCGAGAAGGGCCTGCGGGTGGAGCCGGCCGTCAGCCCGGACGGCCACCGCGTGGCCTATCTCAGCGCCGCCGAGCGCAGGTACGTCGCCCACGACCTGCGGACCGGGGTCAAGCGGTACCTGTCCCCGGTGCTGGCGCCCTCCGACGTCGCGGCGGGCACCCGGGTGAGCGTCTCGGCGGACGGCCGGCGGTTCACCGTGGAGCTGGGCGGGCGACGGCTGCGGACCGACTTCGCGACCGGTAGGTCCGCGTCCCTGCCGGACGGGCGGCGGGCGGCCACCGTCCAGGCGGCCGGGTGGCTCCGGCAGAACTACCGCGTCTGGTGCGACTCCCCCAACGGCCGGCACTCGGCGGCGGTGAAGGCCGCCGGGGACGGCGGGGAGCGGGCGGGCGCCGGGGATCTGCACATCATCGACGCCGGGTCGCGGCAGGTGGTCAGGCGCCTGCCGCTGCCCGCCGCGAAGCGGCCGGCCGAGTCCGAGGTCGTCGGCTGGCTGGGCACCCGGGAGGTCGTCGTCAGGCTGAAGGAGAAGGACGGCGGCCGGACGGCCTTCTACCGGGTGGACGCCGTCACCGGCCGGACCCGGCCGGTGGAGGGCCTCCCCGACGGGGAGCCCATCGTGTTCGGCGCCCTGACGGCGCCCTGAGCGTCCCCGGGCGCCTCTCCGGGCGTTCCCCGTCCGGGAGCCGTCCCGGGGCTCTGGAAGGCCGGGAGACGCAGAAGGGCCGCCCCCGCGGGGGCGGCCCTCTCCGTGGTTCCGCGCCCCTCCGCATCCGGGAAGGGCCCTGGACGGATCCCGACGGATCCTGACGGATCCCGGCGCGTCCTTACGCGGCCATCTTCTTCTTGAGGTTCTCGTCCAGGGCCGCCAGGAAGTCCTGGGTGGTCAGCCACTTGGCGTCGCCGCCGACGAGGAGGGCGAGGTCCTTGGTCATCTGGCCGCCCTCGACGGTCTCGATGCAGACCTGCTCCAGCTTCTCGGCGAACTCGATGACCGCGGGGGTGTTGTCGAGCTTGCCGCGGTGGGCCAGGCCCCGGGTCCACGCGAAGATCGAGGCGATCGGGTTCGTGGAGGTGGGCTTGCCCTGCTGGTGCTGGCGGTAGTGGCGGGTCACGGTGCCGTGGGCCGCCTCGGCCTCGACGGTGCGGCCGTCGGGGGTCATCAGCACCGACGTCATCAGGCCCAGCGAGCCGAAGCCCTGCGCGACGGTGTCGGACTGGACGTCGCCGTCGTAGTTCTTGCAGGCCCAGACGTAGCCGCCCTCCCACTTGAGCGCCGACGCGACCATGTCGTCGATCAGGCGGTGCTCGTAGGTCAGGCCGGCGGCCTCGAAGTCGGCCTTGAACTCGGTCTCGAAGACCTCGGCGAAGATGTCCTTGAAGCGGCCGTCGTAGGCCTTCATGATGGTGTTCTTCGTCGACAGGTAGACCGGGTAGTTGCGGGACAGGCCGTACCGCATGGAGGCGCGGGCGAAGTCGCGGATCGACTCGTCCAGGTTGTACATCGCCATCGCGACGCCGGGGCCGGGGAAGTCGTACACGTCCAGCTCGATCGGCTCCGAGCCGTCCTTCGGCGTGAAGGTGAGGGTCAGCGTGCCCTCGCCCGGGACCTTCAGGTCGGTGGCGCGGTACTGGTCGCCGAACGCGTGACGGCCGACGACGATCGGCTTGGTCCAGCCGGGGACGAGCCTCGGCACGTTGGACATGATGATGGGCTCGCGGAAGATGACTCCGCCGAGGATGTTGCGGATGGTCCCGTTCGGGGACTTCCACATCTTCTTCAGGCCGAACTCCTCGACCCGGGCCTCGTCCGGCGTGATGGTGGCGCACTTGACGCCGACGCCGTACTGCTTGATCGCGTTCGCCGCGTCGATCGTCACCTGGTCGTCGGTGGCGTCGCGGTGCTCGATCCCGAGGTCGTAGTACTTCAGGTCGACGTCGAGGTAGGGAAGGATCAGCTGGTCCTTGATGAACTGCCAGATGATCCGGGTCATCTCGTCGCCGTCAAGCTCGACGACCGGACCCTCTACCTTGATCTTGGGCATGCGTGTGGTTCCCCTTCTGAACTGATCACGGGCCAGAAGTCCTTTTGAGGCTCACTGGCCGTTGAGGCTATCGGACGGGCGGGAACGCCCCGCGCTCCGCCCGTCGCTCGGGCACCGCCGCTTCCGCGCTCATCGCGAGGTGAGCTCCGTCCAGGCGAGCGCCACGGCGCCGCCCATCAGGGCGACGCCGAATACGGCGAGGGTGAGGGTGTCGGTCGCCCTGCGGCGCACGGCCAGGATGCCGCCGCCGCCCGAGAGCCGGACGAGGGCGGCCAGCACCATGATCACACCGAGGGCGAACCCGCCCCATCGGGGGTCGCCGACCACGGCCGTGGACGCCACGGCCAGGACGGCGCCCAGCAGGACGATCGGGTAGGGCCCCCACCGCTCCTGCCGCGGTCTGCTTCGGCTCATCGCTCGCCCCCGTGGCCGCCGCCCTGTCCGGGGGCGGCCGGTTCGTTCGTCGTCATGTGCGTCCGGCTCACCGCTCGCCTATCGGCTTCCACTTCTGGTCGCGCTCGCCGACGTACTCGCTGTCGGGGCGGATGAGACGGTTGTCGGAGTGCTGCTCGATGACGTGCGCCGTCCATCCCGACATGCGGCTGACCGAGAAGACCGGGGTGAACAGGTCGGTCGGTATGCCAAGGTAGTGGTAGACGGTGGCGGCGTAGAAATCGACGTTGGGATAGAGGCCCTTCGTCTCGAAGACGACCTCCTCCATCTCCTTCGACATGCGGTACAGGGTGTCGTCGCCGGACGCCTCCGCCAGCTCCCGCGACATCCGGCGCAGGTGCGTGGCGCGGGGGTCCTCGGTCTTGTAGACCCGGTGCCCGAATCCCATGATCTTCTCGCCCGCGGCGAGCCTCTCCCGTACGGCCCGCGCGACCCCGGACGGGTCGAGGGCCTGGAGGGTGCGCATGACCTGCTCGTTGGCGCCGCCGTGCAGCGGGCCCTTGAGGGTGCCGATGGCCGCCACGATGGCCGAGTGCATGTCCGACAGGGTCGCGGCGCAGACGCGGGCGGCGAACGTCGAGGCGTTCATCGTGTGGTCGGCGTGCAGCACCAGGCAGGTGTCGAAGATCTCCACCGCGCGCCGGTCGGGGACGCGGCCGGTGATCTGCAGCAGGAAGTTGGCCGCGATCCCCAGCTCGGGATCGGGCTCGGGGAGGTCGGCGCCCGTCCTTTCGGCGTGGTAGCGGGCCACCAGCACCGGTTGCCGCGCGGTCAGCCGGGCCGCCTTGCGCAGGTTGGCCTCGGGGGCGTTGGAGTCCTTGTCGGGGTCGTCGCCGCCGGCCAGCGAGACCAGCGTGCGCAGCGCCTCCATCGGCGACTGGCGCCCGGCGACCCGCGGGAGGCACGACTCGGCGAGTTCGCCCAGGCTCCGGCTCCCGGCGAGCTCCGCACCGTAGGCCGCGAGCTCCCCGGCGTTCGGGAGCCTGCCGTACTGCAGGAGATGGGCGGTCTCCTCGAAGGTGGTGCGGCCGGCCAGGTCGTGGATGTCATAGCCACGGTAGAAGAGGCGACCGGCCTGACCGTCGATGTCACTGATCGCCGTGGAGGCGGCCACGACATCGGCGAGGCCTTTGGTGGGCTTGTCCGCCATAAGTGTTTCCTCCGCTTATCTTGTACGGAGTCTACCTGTGAGCAGGGGAAACCCTCTCAGGAGGGCAAGACGAATTTCAAAGCCGATTCTCCTTCTGGCAAAGGAGATTCCCCATCACCTCGTTTGGGTAAGCCGAGGCTGTAGGAATAGTTACGGCGGGCTACCTGGGGAGGAACTGCCGTGGAGGGGCCGTTCATACGCATCGAGGACACAGGCGAGGTGGTCCCGTTGCGCCCCGAGATCACGACCATCGGACGTGGCCGGGGAGTAGACATCCGGCTCACCGATCCGAGCGTGTCCCGGCTGCACGCGGAATTCGTCCGGCGCGGACCCTACCTGTACGTCGTTGACCTGGGCCTGTCCCGCAACGGCACGCGGGTGAACGGCAGGCCGATCGCCCGGAGGGTCCTCGACGACGGCGACGTCGTCTCCTTCGGCGCCGCGCGCGGCCGGATCGGCGGGGTACCGCGCGAGGACTTCGTCCCGGAGGTCGAGCTCCGCAAAACCGCGGCCCCGGAGCTGACCAGGCGGGAGGTCGACGTGCTGACGTCGCTGTGCCGCCCGGCGCTCTCCGACGAGGCGTTCGTCGCGCCGGCCACCGCGCGGGAGATCGCCGACGACCTGGTGGTGACGGAGGCGGCGGTCAAGCAGCACCTCCTGCGCCTCTACCAGAAGTTCCGCATCCCGGAGGGGACCAACCGGCGCACCAGGCTGGCCAACGAGGTCGTCGCCCTGGGGCTGGTCAGGCCGACCCCCGTGGTGCCGCCCCAGCGTTCGGGCGGCGCGGTGGAGTCGCAGGCCGCGGGCACCCCCGGTGGGCGCCGCGCGTCCTGAGCCCGGCTCAGCCCGCGGCGACCTGCCTCTCGGCGGCCTCGACCACGTTGCTGAGCAGCAGGGCCCGGGTCATCGGCCCCACCCCGCCGGGGTTGGGGGTGAGGAAGCCCGCGACGTCGGCGACGTCGGGGGCGACGTCACCGGCGATCCTCCCGTCGACGCGGGAGACGCCGACGTCGAGCACGGCGGCGCCGGGCTTGACCATGTCGGCGGTGATCAGGTGCGGCACGCCCGCCGCGGCGACGACGATGTCGGCGCGCCGGGTGTGGGCCGCCAGGTCCTGGGTGCCGGTGTGGCAGAGGGTGACGGTGGCGTTCTCCGTCCGGCGGGTCAGCAGCAGGCCGAGTGAGCGGCCCACGGTGATGCCGCGGCCGACCACCACCACCTCGGCGCCCTTGGTCGGCACGCCGTACTCCTGCAGGAGCAGGACGATGCCGTGCGGGGTGCACGGCAGCGGCGCGTCCACCGTGTGGACCAGGCGGCCGAGGTTGATCGGGTGCAGGCCGTCGGCGTCCTTGGCCGGGTCCATCCGCTCGATCAGCGCCATGGTGTCGAGGTGGCGCGGCAGCGGGAGCTGGACGATGTAGCCGGTGCACTCCGGGGAGGCGTTGAGCTCGTCGACGACGGCCTCGACCTCGGCCTGCGTGGCGGTCGCCGGCAGGTCCCTGCGGATGGACGCGATGCCGACCTCGGCGCAGTCGCGGTGCTTGCCCGCGACGTAGATCTGGCTGCCCGGGTCGTCGCCGACGAGGACCGTGCCGAGACCGGGGACGACGCCCCGCTCCCGCAGCGCGGCCACCCGCCGCGCGAGGTCCGCCTTGATCTTCGCCGCCGTGGCCTTGCCGTCCATAGTCCGCGCGCTCATGGGCCCCATCCTTCCACGAGGCGGCGCGCGGCCCCGCCTCAGGTGAGGTCGTCGGCCGCCCGCTCCCGGCGCTCGATGATCCGGCGGGTGAAGGGGATGACCTCCACGATCTTCGCCCCCAGGTACGCGGCACCGGCGGCGACGATCAGCAGGAGCCAGGGGCTCTGCCAGAGTCCGCTCATGATCACAAAAGCGTTCAGGATGACGGCAAGCAGCGACATGAGCGATCTCCACGCGCAGGCGACACGAATCGCTTCACATTAGCCGCGCCCTAAACCTGTTTTGACCAGAAGTTTCTGTCTTCTTGGCCACTTCCTTGTCTCCGGTGCCCGGCCGTCCCAGCCGCGACGCCCGCGCACGAGCACCGCATGAGCACCGCATGAGCACCGTATGGGCGCCGTATGGGCGCCGCCCGGACGCCGTACGACCCCGGGCGGAACACGGGGCCGTACGGCGCGGCGGGCGGAGACGTCAGTGGAAGAAGTGACGGGTCCCGGTGAAGTAGAGGGTGACCCCGGCGGCCTGGGCCGCGGCGATCACCTCGTCGTCCCTGATCGACCCGCCGGGCTCCACGATGGCCCGCACCCCGGCCTCGATGAGCACCGCGGGGCCGTCCGCGAACGGGAAGAACGCGTCGGAGGCCGCCACCGAGCCGCGGGCCCGGTCACCGGCCCGGTTGACGGCGAGCTGCGCCGAGTCCACCCGGTTGACCTGGCCCATGCCGACGCCGACGCTGGCGCCGTCCGCGGCGAGCAGGATCGCGTTGGACTTCACCGAGCGGCACGCCTTCCAGGCGAAGGCCAGGTCGGCGAGGACCTCCGGGGAGGCCGCGGGGCCGGCCTTCAGCTCCCAGGCGGCGGGGTCGTCGCCGGGGGCGTCCACCCGGTCGGCGGTCTGCACCAGCAGGCCGCCGTCGATGCGGCGGAACTCCGTACGGTTGCCCGGCCCCTCCGGACAGGCGAGCAGCCGGATGTTCTTCTTGCGGGTGAGCGTCTCCAGCGCCCCGGCGCTGAACGACGGCGCGACCACGACCTCGGTGAACACCTCGGCGATCTGCCCGGCCAGCTCCTCGGTGACCTCGCCGTTGACCGCGATCACGCCGCCGTAGGCGGAGACCGGGTCGCAGGCGTGGGCCTTGCGGTGCGCCTCGGCGACATCGGCGCCGACCGCGATGCCGCAGGGGTTCTGGTGCTTGATGATCGCCACGGCGGGCTCGGCGAAGTCCCAGGCCGCCCGCCAGGCGGCGTCGGCGTCGAGGTAGTTGTTGTAGGACATCTCCTTGCCGTGCAGCTGCTCGGCGTTGGCCAGGCCGTCCCGCCCGCCGGAGTACAGCGCCGCGCCCTGGTGCGGGTTCTCGCCGTAGCGCAGCGGCGTCCTGAGCGTCCAGGCGGCGCCCATGTAGCGCGGCCAGGCGCCGTCCTCCGCCGCGTAGACGTCGGAGAACCAGGAGGCGACCGCGGTGTCGTAGGCGGCGGTGTGGGCGTAGGCGGCCGCGGCGAGCCGGCGGCGCTCGGTCACGGTGAAGCCCCCCTCGGCCACCGCGGCGAGCACGTCGCCGTAGGCGCCCGGATCGACCACGACGGCGACGGTGCCGTGGTTCTTGGCCGCGGCGCGGATCATCGCGGGGCCGCCGATGTCGATCTGCTCCACGCACTCGGCGTCGGACGCGCCGGAGGCGACCGTCTCCTGGAACGGGTAGAGGTTGACCACCACCAGCTGGAACGGATCGATCTCCAGCTCCTCCAGCTGCTTGACGTGGGCGGGGTTGCCGCCGTCGGCCAGCAGGCCCGCGTGCACGCGCGGGTGGAGGGTCTTGACCCGGCCGTCGAGGCACTCGGGGAAGCCGGTCAGCGTCTCGACCGGGGTGACGGGAACGCCGAACGAGGCGATTCTGGCGGCGGTGCCGCCGGTGGAGACGATCTCCACCCCAGCGGCGTCGAGCTCCCGAGCCAGCTCCTCCAGCCCGCTCTTGTCATAAACGGCGATCAACGCGCGCCGGATGGCGATGCGGCTCACTTCCTGGTCCTCCTGATCGATTCCGGTCTTGTCCGGGGCGCCCGGCTCATGTGCCGGGTCGTCCTCTTCCGGCGCGTCCGGCTCACCGGCCGGCACGTCCGAAGCGAAAGTTCCTGCCGGTGATGGTCCATCCCTCGCGGGCCATCCGGCCGACGACGCCGACGAGCAGGCCGCGCTCGACGGTCTTGATGCGCTCGTGCAGGGCCGCCTCGTCGTCGCCGTCCAGCACGGGCACGGCCTCCTGGGCGATGATCGGCCCGGTGTCGACGCCGGCGTCGGCGAGCATCACGGTGCAGCCGGTGACCCGCACGCCGTACGCCAGGGCGTCGCGGACGCCGTGCGCGCCCGGGAAGGCCGGCAGCAGGGCGGGGTGGGTGTTGAGCACGGGGAAGGCCGAGAGCGTCGGCGTGCCGAGGATCTTCATGAACCCGGCGCAGACCACGAGATCGGGACGGTGACCGGCGATCCGGCCGGCGAGGGCGCGGTCCCAGTCGTCGCGCGTGGGGTGATCGGCCAGTTTCTCGACGAAGGTCGGGACGCCCGCCCGCTCCGCGCGGGCCAGCCCCTCGATCCCGTCGCGGTCGGCGCCCACGGCGACGACCTCGGCGCCGTACGCCGGATCGGCCGCGGCGTCCAGAAGGGCCTGTAGGTTGGTTCCAGAACCGGACACGAGAACCACAAGCCGAACGGCCTGGGATGACACCGACACACTCCATTCGGACGGGGATTCACGCCGCTGCAAGGGTATCTGCCTGTCCGCAGCCGCTATGCAAGGAGGTCAGGTGACGACACCGGTCAAGGCACGTCCGACGGAGGGGGCGGGACGGCGGGCACTCTGGCTCGCGGTCGCCGCGGTGATCCTGACGATTCTGCTCCCCCTCGCGGGAATCGTCATGTCGGTCATCGCCCTCGTGGTCTCGATCCGCGCGGTCCGGACCCTCCGGTCGGAGACCAGGCCCGCGGGCACCGGCGTGGTCGGGATGGTCGTGTCGGCCCTGGCGCTGCTGCTGGCACTGGCGCTGGCGGCCACGCAGTTCTACTTCCGCGACGAGCTGGCCGCCTACACCGACTGCCGCACGGGCGCGGGCACCGTCGCCGCGCAGAACGAGTGCGTGCAGCGCCTGGAGCGGGCGATGGAGAAGAAACTCCCGTTCGTCCAGCCCGGCGAACTCCGGCTGCCGATCGCCCCCTGACCGGCCGCCGGTCCCTGTCCGTGTCGTCCACGGACCGGGCGCCGGCCCCGGTTCGCATCGCCCGCCCCCTGAGCCGGATCCCGGCCCGCCGGTCCCGCCACGGCGAGGATCCGGGGTCCGGGTTCTGTCCCGTGGGCCCCCGCCCCGGCGGAGATCCGCTCAGGCGGTGGACGGGTCCCGTCACAGGGGTATGGGATCAGTCGCGCCCGGAGGGCAGCGGCGGCTCCGCGTCGGTCCAGCCCATCTGCTGGTAGGCGACGAAGCTGGTGGCCTTCGCGGTACGGCCGCCGGCGAGCTTGACGGTGGTCGTGGACGACCGCGCGAGGGGCAGACCGGTCAAGGGATCGATGATGTGCACGACATCGTAGGTCGCCTCCCTGTGCCGCGGGTTCACCTGGTAGCCGATGGCCTCGCCCATGCGGCCCAGCGGATCCTTCACCCTGCCCAGCGACTTCATCTGGGGCATGCCGGCCAGGATGCGGTAGGCGGAGGCGCGGACGGCGGGCGAGACGGGCAGGCCGAAGACGATCTCCATGCAGGCCCCGCTGACGGCCGACTCCCGCCATTGCGGATCCTGGCCGTCGTCGCCCTCGACCTCGGCGGTGACACGCCGTTCGAGGTAGGCGCGGAGCTCTCGGTCGCCGGACGGGATACGGCGGATCTCCTCCCAGCTGATGAGCTCCTTCACGAGTGGCCCACCCGAGTTCTTCCACTTGCCGAGCAGGCGCGCAGCCTTCTTCTCCTCCGTGCCGGCCCGCACCACTTCTCCCGAGTCGACGCCGACGTATCCGGTCGTGTCGATGGGGAAGGTCCACCGGGTCGGCGAGCCCGCCCTGCGCCAGGCTTCCTGGTCCTGGCGGGTGAGCGGCTTCGCGCCGAGGTACTGGTCGATCCACCAGCTCTGTTCCCCGGGACGGCGCGCCAGCCACTGATCCCTGGAACTGGTCCGCCTGATGACGTAGCCATGGTCAGGCGATACCGCGTCCATGCCGTTGATCGTGGTGGTGCGCCAGTACGAACCCGACGCGGGGGCCTTGGCCGCCGCGGTCGCGGCGGCGAGCAGAATGTGACGCGCCGACGCCTGTTCGCCGGGTGAGGTCGCGACCGGCGAAGGGACCGGCTCCTGCCCCTCCGGCACGGTCACCAGAGCGACCACCAGGGCCGTGGCCGCAGCCAGGGTCGCCGCCGACGCCAGCCACGGCACCGGCCCGCGCAGCTTCCTGGTGCGGGACTTCTCGTTCCGCCCTGATGGTTCGGACGTGATCGAGCCTGATGGTTCGGATGTGATCGAGCCTGATGGTTCGGATGTGATCGAGGCGAGCAGCGCCTGGGCGACCGCTCCGGACACCTGCCCGGCGGGCTCGCCGCCCAGTTCGTCGTCGTGCACCCTGGCGAGATCGTTCAGGTTCATTGCGCAGTCCTCTCAAGGAGCGGAAGGTCGATGCCCGCGGCGGCCAGGGCACGCGCGAACCGCTTGCGCGCGCGATACAGGCGGACACGTACGGCGTTGCGGGTGATCCCGAGCGTGCGTGCCATCTGCTCGGTGTCGAGCTTCTCCCAGGCGACCAGTGAGAGCAGTTCCCTGTCGTCGTCGGACAGAGCCCTGAAGACCCGGCCGAGCTGCGTGTACTCAGCCGGCGGAGGGCCGCTCAGAGCCAGGGAGGCGATGATCTGCTCGCGCAGCGCGGCGGCGCGCTGCTCATGCCTCCGTTCGCCGCGAAGATGGTTGGCGAGGGTGTTACGGGCGACGCCGTACAGCCAGAGTCTGGCCTCGTCCCCCGGCGGGATCTCATCGATTCGCCGCCATGCCGTCGCGAAGGTCTCGGCGACCACGTCCGCCGCGTCCTCAGGATCCGCACACCGGCGCAGGACATAGCCCAATATGGGGCGATAGGCATGTTCGTATATCTGCACGAACCGGTTATGGGAATTCGGTCCCATCCGGCCTCCTCACATGGATCAACGGTCGTCCATCCATGTCCGGAAACCCGGGAACATTACTGATCGGAGAGATGCTCGTGGCGATCTGCCCGGGAGGCGGCATCTCCGGTCAGGACGGGTGCCCGATCAGGAGGCGAAGACCGGAGGCGGCATGCCCCTGCCATGTTCGCGGTCTCCGCGAAGCCGTCATGTGGTTACGGAGCCTTCAGCCCATCCAAAGATCAGAAGTCCGTACAGGCCCTAGTCGCGATCCCAGGCGTAGGGGTCCACGTAGATCACGTGACCGCCGCGGTCGTCCGACTCGTCCACGATGTCGCGCCGGGGCGGGCGCGGCACCCTGGGACCGGCCTCCGTCGGCTTCACGGCCTTCACCGGCTTCACCGGCTTCACGGCCTTCGCGGTCTTCACGGGCTTCGTGGTCTCCGCGGGCTCCTGTGGGTCCGCGGGCTCCTGCGGGTCCGCCGCCGAGGCGTGCTCGTCCTCCCAGTCGTCCCTGACCACCGGGATCGGCTGGGTGTCGCACTCGGTGGCGTCCAGCCAGTGGCCGGGCAGCGCGCGGGGCTCGTCCGGCTCGGCCAGCCCGACCCGGCCGGCCACCGCCCCCGCGGCCCGGAACAGCCTGGCCCCGGCCCGGCGGACCGGCGCGGTGGCCGTGCCGACCCTGGCCGCGGCCCGGACCACGGCCGCGTTGTGCCCCCGGAAGATCAGCCACCAGTTGGTCAGGCCCGCCGAGATGCCGGCCGCGACGCCGACCTCCAGCGTCACCGAAAGCATCACCTCCCAGCCCGCGGGCCCCACCGCGGACAGGCGCGCCCCGCCGAGCGAGCCGCCGGACAGCGCGGCCAGCGCCCCGGCCGCCGCGCCGGTCACCACCCCGCAGACGAAGCCCCACAGCGGCGCGCCCTCGTAGGAGGGTGAGGGGGCGATCCGCACCCCCAGCACGCCGGCCACCGCCCCCGCGGCGAACGGCAGCGCGATCACCGCCATCACCCACGCCGGTGTGGGGCCCGCCTCGGGCAGCGCGCCCAGGATCGGCAGGCTCGGAACCGTGCCGAGCTGGACGCCGGTGGGCGCGACCAGCGTGCCGGCGCCGAGGCTGAAGCCCGGCCCCGCGATGTAGGCCATGCCCCAGGCGAAGGCGTTGAGCAGGTAGAGGCCCTGCAGCAGCAGGAGCAGCAGCCCGCCGACGAAGCCGGGCGCGAGGACGTCCGACAGCTCCCGGACCTGGTCGAAGTTGACCGCGACGGCGCCGAGCACCAGGGCGGCCCCCGCGACCAGCATGATCCCCAGCGCCGCGGCCGAGCTCACCACGACCGAGCGCACCCGTTCGGGCAGCAGGCGCAGCATCGACCGCCACGGCCCGATCGTCCGGGCGACGGCCGCCGAGCCCGCGAGGAAGGCCAGCACCAGGTGGCTGACCAGGGTGTCGCCGAGATAGGGCTGGGTGATCTCGTTCCGGGTGACCAGCGCGATCACCCCGGCCAGCAGCGCGTACGGCGCGGCCAGCGAGACACCCGCCTGGGCGATCAGGACCAGCTGCGCCCGGCGGCGGGCGTCGGCCTGTTCCTTTGGGCTGTTCCTCGGCAGCCGGGCGGGCAGGCGCAGCCGCAGGTCGGCGTCGCGGGCCATCCAGATCCCGGCACGGTACAGCAGGAAGGCCGGCAGGACCGTCAGGCCGAGCGGGAGCAGCCCGATCGAGCCGCCGGGGATCGCGAACCCGGCGTGGTGGGCCGCCAGCCAGAGCTGCGCCGCGGCGCGGAACACCCCGGGCAGCCCCGGGCCGAGCGAGCCGCGGGGGGAGGCGACCCAGCCGACCAGGGTGAGCGTGGTGAGCACCGCCAGTCCCACGCCCAGCGTCCACGCGGCGGCGAGCATCCCGGAGACGGGAAGCGGGCGGCGGACGTCGTCGTCGTCACCCGTGACGCCGGGCAGGGGGAGGCGGCTGAGGACGTTACGGGGAGCCGTCCGGAGCTGATCGAGAAGGGCCGTCACGATAACCGATGGTCTCAGGATCTTCCGCGCGGACGAGACTCATCCCCCCGCGTGTCGCGGGTCGTACGGAAAACGGGAAG
Organism: Streptosporangium sandarakinum; assembly: GCF_050942225.1. Lineage (NCBI taxonomy): Bacteria > Bacillati > Actinomycetota > Actinomycetes > Streptosporangiales > Streptosporangiaceae > Streptosporangium > Streptosporangium sandarakinum. The sequence goes on along the minus strand of NZ_CP192034.1, from coordinate 1,156,570 downwards.
GCGAGCCGTACGGAAAAGCGGGACCGAGGGGGTGGAACGACGGAGGGGCGCACGCCGGAGGGACCGTACGGCGCGGGCGGGGCGTACGGCGCGGGCGGCCGGGCCGGGAAACGGAAGAGGCGCCCGCGGACGGCGGGCGCCTCTCACCGGTGAGCCGGACGGGCCACCGAACCGGGCGGGCCGCGACACGGCCCGCGGACCGGCTAGCGGTTCTGCATGATCTCGCGCATCAGGCGGGCGGTCTCGCTCGGGGTCTTGCCGACGCGGACGCCGACCTTCTCCAGAGCCTCCTTCTTCGCCTGGGCGGTGCCGGCCGAGCCGGACACGATCGCGCCGGCGTGACCCATGGTCTTGCCCTCGGGGGCGGTGAAGCCCGCGACGTAGGCGACGACCGGCTTGGTCACGTGCTGCTCGATGTAGGCGGCGGCCCGCTCCTCGGCGTCACCGCCGATCTCGCCGATCATGACGATCGCGTCGGTGTCCGGGTCGTCCTGGAACGCCTGGAGAGCGTCGATGTGCGTGGTGCCGATGACCGGGTCGCCACCGATGCCGACGGCGGTGGAGAAGCCGAAGTCGCGCAGCTCGTACATGAGCTGGTAGGTCAGCGTGCCCGACTTCGACACCAGGCCGATGCGGCCGGCGGTGGTGATGTCGGCCGGGATGATGCCGGCGTTGGAGGCGCCGGGCGAGGCGATGCCGGGGCAGTTCGGGCCGATGATGCGGGTCTTGTTGCCCTTGGCGACGGCGTAGGCCCAGAACTCGGTGGTGTCGTGGACCGGGACGCCCTCGGTGATGACCACGCAGAGCGGGATCTCGGCGTCGATGGCCTCCTTGACCGCGGCCTTGGTGGCCGCCGGCGGCACGAAGACGACCGAGACGTCGGCGCCGGTCTTCTCCATGGCCTCGGCGACGGTGCCGAAGACGGGCAGGCCCTCGTGGGTGATGCCGGCCTTGCGGGCGTTCACGCCGCCGACGACCTTGGCGCCGGAGGCGAGCATGCGGCGGGTGTGCTTGGTGCCCTCACCGCCGGTCATGCCCTGAACAATGATCTTGCTGTTCTCGTTGAGCCAGATGGCCATTACGCACCTACCGCGGCGAGCTCGGCGGCACGCTTGGCCGCATCGTCCATCGTGTCGACCAGCTCGACGCCGGACAGGGCGGCGTCGGCCAGGATCTTGCGTCCGAGCTCGGCATTGTTGCCGTCCAGCCGGACGACCAGGGGGCGGCTGACGGTCTCGCCGCGGTTCTCCAGGAGCTGGAAGGCCGAGACGATGCCGTTGGCGACCGCGTCGCAGGCGGTGATGCCGCCGAAGACGTTCACGAAGATCGACTTCACCGACGGGTCGGAGAGGATGATCTCCAGGCCGGCCGCCATGACCTCGGCGGAGGCGCCGCCGCCGATGTCGAGGAAGTTGGCGGGCTTGGGCTGCCCGGGGAACGCCTCACCGGCGTAGGCGACGACGTCGAGGGTCGACATGACCAGGCCCGCGCCGTTGCCGATGATGCCGACGCTGCCGTCGAGCTTGACGTAGTTGAGGTCCTTGGCCTTGGCCGCGGCCTCCAGCGGGTCCTCGGCGGCCTTGTCCGCGTAGGCCTCGTGCTCGGCCTGGCGGAAGGTGGCGTTGTCGTCGAGGGTGACCTTGCCGTCGAGGGCCTTCACCTGGCCGTCGGCGGACAGGATCATCGGGTTGACCTCGACCAGGGAGGCGTCCTCGTCGACGAAGACGGCCCAGAGCTTCTCGATGATCTCGGCGGCGCCGTCCAGCGCCTTCTCCGGCAGACCGCCGGCCGCGGCGATCTCACGGGCCTTGTCGCGGGTCACACCGTCCAGCGGGGACACGGGGACCTTCGCGACCTTCTCGGGGGCGGTGTGCGCGACCTCTTCGATGTCCATGCCGCCCGAGGCGGAGCAGATGGCGAGGAACGTGCGGTTGGCGCGGTCGAGCAGGAAGGAGAAGTAGTACTCCTCCGCGATCGCGCTGGCCTCCTCGATCAGGACCTTGTGGACCGTGTGGCCCTTGATGTCCATGCCGAGGATCTGGTTGGCCTTCTGCTCGGCGTCGGCGGCGTCGTCGGCGACCTTGACGCCGCCGGCCTTGCCGCGGCCACCGGTCTTGACCTGAGCCTTGACGACGACACGGCCGGTCAGCTGCTCGGCTGCCGCGCGCGCCTCCTCCACGGTGTGCGCGACGATACCGCGCGGCACCGGGATGCCGTACTCCGCGAAGAGCTCCTTCGCCTGATGTTCGAACAGGTCCACGAGGGTCCGTCCTTGCTTGTCCGGCTGGTGTACTGAAAATGTCTGCGGGCCGGCTCCGTGGTGTGAGGGGAGCCCGGCGGTTTTTGCGCCAATGAAGCCTAGCCCCCCGCGCGCATGACCAGGTCACCGGGTCCGCGAACGGCTACGGGCGGGGCCACTGGGGCAGGGGTGGCGAATGTCCTGGGGATCATATCGGGACGCGGCGGGGAAGCGTCCGCGAAAACGGCGGACGAGGCCGCCCCGGCGCCGGGGACCGCCTCGGGTGCCGAGAGCGGGCCGGACGCCGGGGACCGCCCGGATGCCGGGGACCGTCCGGATACCGAGGGCCGTCCCGATGCCGGGGGCCGTCCGGATGTCAGGTGCCGGAGGCCACCGGATCGCCGGGGGGCCGCGCCCCGCGGGTCAGACCCGCGTGGGGATCGCGCCCCGCACCCACTCCACGATCTCCTGGGTGGTCGCCCCTGGTGTGAAGACCCGGGCCACGCCCATCCGTTCCAGCTCGGGCAGGTCCGCCTCCGGGATGATCCCGCCGCCGAAGACGACGATGTCGCTCGCGTCGTTCTCCGCGAGCAGCTCGATCACCTTGGCGAAGAGCGTCATGTGCGCGCCGGAGAGGATGGACAGCCCGATCGCCGCGGCGTCCTCCTGGATCGCGGTGCGCACGATCTGCTCGGGCGTCTGGTGCAGGCCGGTGTAGACGACCTCCATCCCGGCGTCCCGCAGCGCCCTCGCGACGATCTTCACACCTCGGTCGTGCCCGTCCAGGCCGGGCTTGGCGATGACGACGCGGATCCTCGGCTCGGCGTCCATCCAGACCTCCTTGTCCGTGTCCCACGCGTGACGTGGGAGCTGAGCTGACGGCAGCCTAACGGCCGCGCCCGGAGTACTCCGGGGCGCGTGCCCGTCACGGTTCTCCGGGGCCGCGCTTTCTGGCGGATCTTTCCCACTGAAAGTGCTTTTCACCACTTTTATTGTTATGAATGCCTGCATTCCACATGACATGCCATAGGGTTTCTGATCTTCTATCCTCAGGAGGAAGACCCCCATGAAGCGATGGATCATCGTGGCGGCCACCGCGCTGGCGGTACCCACCGCCGCCGTTCCCGCCGCCGCCAAGGCCGCGCCCGCCGACCCGGCGGCCGCGCTGCAGGCGCGGTTCGTCGCGGGACACGGCGTGCGGATCGTCGAGAGCGGCCGGACCTACTCCGGCCGGGAGCTCCTCTCCGCCCAGAAACGCCGCGGCACCGTGGAGTTCGGCCCCTCCGGCGTCGCGGGCCACGACGTCCTGTCGAAGTCCGACCTCCCCGGGGACGACGCCACGCCGCTGCGCACGCGCACCGTCGGCGGGGACACCTACCTCAGCGGCGGGATGATCGGCAGGAAATGGGTCAGGTCCTCCGCCCGCGCCGCCTCCCCCTTCTTCACCCCCGTCATGCTCCTGGAGCCGGCCACGCTGAAGTCGCTGCTGCCCGCCGGGAAGAAGGGCGGCTCGGCCGGGAAGAAGGGCGGCCCGTCGACGTTCAAGGGGACGACCACCCTCGGCGCGCTCTACCGCGTCTCGCCGTCCTACCGCGCCTCTCTCGGCGGGAAGCGGCCCGCCGCCGCCGTGGCGGCCACGAAGGTGAGCTGGCGCCTGTGGCTCGGCCGCGACCGGCTCCCCGCCCGGCTGGTCACCTCCTGGGCGGTGCCACCGCGCGACATGCGCGTGACCCGCATCAGCGACGTGCGCTTCTCCTCCTGGGGGACCCCCGTCACCCTCACCGCGCCCACCCCCGCCCCCGCGTCCGGGGAGGCGGGGGCGGGGAGCTGATCCTCCGGCCCCGGAGACCGAGCCGCCGGTCCCGGAGTCCCGGAGGCCGGGTCACCGGCTCCGGACATCCGGGTCACCGGCCCCGCACACCTGGGTCACCGGCCCCGGACATCCGGGTCACCGGCCTCTGACGTCCGGAACGGCGGCCATCCGGAACATCCAGGGCATCCGGCTCCCTGGCGCCCGGTGGGCCCCGGCGTCCGGGAGGGCCGTCAGAGCTTCTCCACCGGCGCGTAGGCCAGGAGCAGGGTCTTCTCGCCGCCGCTGCCGAAGTCGATCTTCACCTTGGTCTTCTCCGCGACGCCGTCCACCGACACGACCGTGCCGAGGCCGAACTTGTCGTGGGTGACGCGGTCGCCGGGGGTGAGGCTGGGGATCTGCCGGCCGCCGGGCTTCTTCGCGGGCGCGGCGGCGCGCGGCTCCCGGCGGGTGGCGGCGCCCCAGGCGTTCTTGCCCGGGTCGGTGCGCCAGTCGACCAGCTCGCCGGGGATCTCGGAGACGAACCGGGACGCCGGGTTGAACGCGGGCGCCCCCCACGCGCTGCGCACCGCCGCCCGGGAGACGTAGAGCCGCTGCTGTGCCCGGGTGATGCCGACGTAGGCCAGGCGGCGCTCCTCCTCCAGCTCCTTGGGCTCGCCCAGCGAGCGCACGTGCGGGAAGACGCCGTCCTCCATGCCGGTGAGGAACACCACCGGGAACTCCAGGCCCTTGGCGGTGTGCAGGGTCATCAGCGTGACCACGCCCTGGCCGCCGTCGTCGGCGGGGATCTGGTCGGCGTCGGCCACCAGTGAGACCTGCTCCAGGAACTCCACAAGGGTGCCCTCGGGGTTGGCCTCCTCGAACTCCGAGGCCACCGAGATCATCTCGTCGAGGTTCTCCAGGCGGCTCTCGTCCTGGGGGTCTCCGGAGGCGGCGAGCTCGGCGCGGTAGCCGGTGGCCTCCAGCACCTCCTGGGCCAGCTCCGACGGCGGCATGGTGGCGGCCTTGGCGGTCAGGTCGTCCAGCAGGGCGAGGAACTCCTTGATGGCCTTGACCGAGCGGGTCGCCATCCCCGGCGCCTCCTCGGCCCGCCGGAGCGCCTCGGCGAAGGGGATCCGCTCCCGGGCGGCGAACGCCTCCACCATCGCCTCGGCCCGGTCGCCGATGCCGCGCTTGGGCACGTTGAGGATGCGGCGCAGCGAGACGACGTCACCCGGGTTGGCCAGCACCCGGAGGTAGGCCAGCAGGTCGCGGACCTCCTTGCGCTCGTAGAAGCGCACCCCGCCGACCACCTTGTACGGCAGGCCGGTGCGGATGAACACCTCCTCGAACACGCGGGAGGCCGCGTTGGTGCGGTAGAACACCGCCACCTGGCCGGGCGTGACACCCTCGTCGTCGGAGAGCCGGTCGACCTCCTGCGCGACGAACATGGCCTCGTCGTGCTCGTTGTCCGCGACGTAGCCGACGATCTTCGGGCCGGTGCCCTGGTCGGACCAGAGGTTCTTCGGCTTGCGGCTCTCGTTGCGCGCGATCACCGCGTTGGCCGCGCTCAGGATCGTCTGGGTGGAGCGGTAGTTCTGCTCCAGCAGGATCGTCTTGGCGTCGGGGTAGTCGCGCTCGAACTCCAGGATGTTGCGGATCGTCGCACCGCGGAAGGCGTAGATCGACTGGTCGGCGTCGCCGACCACGCACAGCTCCGCCGGGGCGATCCCGGCCGTGCCCTCCCTGACCAGCTCGCCGTCGGCGGTGCGCAGCTCCGGGGTGCCGACCAGCTCGCGGATCAGCGTGTACTGGGCGTGGTTGGTGTCCTGGTACTCGTCGACCATGACGTGCCGCCAGCGGCGGCGGTAGTGCTCGGCCACGTCGGGGAAGAGCTGGAACAGCGTGACCGTCATCATGATGAGGTCGTCGAAGTCCATCGCGCCGGCCTCGGTCAGCCGCCGCTGGTAGGTGCGGTACGCCTCGGCGAGCGTGCGCTCCAGGTGGCTCGCCGCCTGCCCGGCCGCCGTCTCGTAGTCGATCAGCTCGTTCTTGAAGTTGCTGACCTGGGCGGAGAACGACCGCGGCGGGTAGCGCTTGGGGTCGAGGTCCATCTCGCGGCAGACCATCGCCATCAGCCGCTGGGAGTCGGCCTGGTCGTAGATCGAGAAACTCGTGGGGAAGCCCAGCCGCCCGGCCTCCCGCCGCAGGATCCGCACGCACGCGCTGTGGAAGGTCATCACCCACATCGCCGCCGAGCGCGGCCCGATGAGCCGGTCGACCCGCTCCTTCATCTCCCGGGCGGCCTTGTTGGTGAAGGTGATCGCCAGGATCTCCTGCGGCCGCGCGCCCCGCTCGGCCAGGAGGTAGGCGATGCGGTGGGTCAGCACCCGCGTCTTGCCCGACCCCGCGCCCGCGACGATGAGCAGCGGGCTGCCGTGGTGCACCACGGCCTCGCGCTGCTGGAGGTTGAGCCCGTCGAGCAACGGGTGGGTCACTGAGGCGGCTGGGATCGACACGTCACCTAGATTAGGCCGACCGGCCGACAACCGTGGCCCGCGCCCCGAAGGAATGCCGACAGGCCCGCAGGAAGTTGCGAGAATCACGTACTAGCCGGATATCAGCGGAAACCGGAAAGCAGCGGAAGGGTCAGGCATGCTGTCTGAGAACGAGATAGGCCGGGTGCTCGTCGTGACCGCCCACCCCGACGACGTCGACTTCGCCGCCGCGGGCACGATCGCCCAGTTCACCGACCGCGGCGTGGAGGTCGTCTACTGCATCGTGACGGACGGCGACGCGGGCGGATTCGACCGCGAACTGGACAACACGGGCATGGCCGAGCTGCGCCGTACCGAGCAGACGGCCGCCGCCAAGGCCGTCGGCGTGACCGACCTGCGCTTCCTCGGTCACCGCGACGGCACGCTGGTGCCCGGCCTGGAGCTGCGGCGCGACATCGCCCGGGTCATCCGCCAGGTACGGCCCGACCTGGTGATCACTCACACTCCCGAGCGCAACTACTCGTTCATCGCCCCCAGTCACCCCGACCACCGCGCGGTCGGCGCCAGCGCCCTCGACGCCGTCTACCCCGACGCCCGCAACCCGTACGCCTTCCCCGAGCTGCTGCGCGACGAGGGACTGGACGCCTGGACGGTCCGGGAGGTCTGGCTCAACGGCGGCTCCTCCCCCGACCACTTCGTCGACGTCACCGGCGCCTTCGACCGGAAGATCGCCGCGTTGCGGGCCCACGCGAGCCAGACCTCCCACGTCGAGGGCTTCGAGGAGTTCCTGCGGTCGCGCTTCTCCCAGATCGCCGCCGAGGCCGGTCTGCCCGAGGGCAGCTACGCCGAGGGCTTCCAGCGGGTCGTCACCGAGTGACCGCGGCCCGGCCGCGGGCCGCCGCGGGCGGGTCGCCGGGGGCCAGGCGGGCGAACAGGTAGCCCAGCGAGTTGGTGGCGAGGTGCAGCAGCGCCGGCGCGGCCAGCCCGCCCCGGCGGCGCAGCTCGCCGAAGAGGAGCCCGGCGAGCGCGGTCGTCGCCACCGACCCGGCCACCACCCGCGCCGTCTCCGCCCCGGACGGCCGCCGCGGCCCCGGCCGCTCCGGACGCCCCGGCCGCTCCGGACGTACGGTCCCGTCGGTCCCGCAGGTTCCGTGGCCCGTTCCGGGGGCGCCCGCGGGAGGGGCGGCGGCCGGATCCGCCTGCGTCCCACCGGCGGCCAGGCGGGTCAGCGCGGGATTGGCGGCGGCCATGTCCACCGCCGGGAGCACGTGCCACAGGCCGAACAGCGCCGAGGAGACGGCGGTCGCCGTCCGGGGGCCGTGCGAGCGGGCGACCAGGGCGGGCAGCACGCCGCGGAAACCGGCCTCCTCCAGCAGGACCGTGCCGAACGGCACCTGCAGGAGCGCCTCCTCCAGGACACGGGCACGCGACAGCGACAGCGCCCGCTCGTCGCGGAAGAGACGGCGGGTGGCCGGGAGGGCGATCCCCGCCGCGTAGACGCCGGCGACGGCCGAGGCGAGGAGGCCACCGATCCGCAGGCCCCGGGCGGGGTCGCGGAACCCGATCTCGGCCCAGGTGATCCCGCGGCTCCGGGCCAGGGCCAGGAGCACGCCGGTGGCCGCGGCCGAGGTCAGCGGGGCCAGGCGCGGCGCGATCCGGTTGTTGAGCACGTTGGCCGCCGCCAGCACGGCCACCGCGCCCGCGAGCGCCGCCCCGTCACCTCCGCCGCCCGTTTTCCGGCCCGCCACCGCGCCCCCGGGTGCGGCCCCCTCGTCTCCGCCGCCTGCTCTGCGGTCCGTCGCGCCGGTCTCCGGCCCTTCCCCGGAACCCACCGGACGTCGCCCCGCCCGTCCCCGCGCCGCCTCCGCCTCGCCCATGCCTCCCCTTCCGTCCCCCCATGCCTTCGTCCCGGGCGGTCCCGGCCCCGGTCTCAGCCGGCCGCGGGCCGCCGCCATCCCGCGGGGAACCGCAGGCCGCGCCGCTCCCGCACGGTCAGGCCGCCCCAGATGCCCTCCGGTTCCCCGCTTCGCACGGCGTAGGCCCGGCAGTCGGCCAGCACCGGGCACCTGGCGCAGACCGCCTTGGCCCGCGCCTCCTGCTCCGCCGACTGCGTCAACGGGAAGAACAGCTCGGGATCGCTCGCGCGGCAGGCACCCCGTACGGCCCAGCCGATCTCGGGCGTCATCCTGCGCATGGCCCACCCCCCTGGTCGATCACCGGACCTCAGCGTAGGCCGCGTGCGGTGGTACGGCATCAGCCTTCCGGTGGATTCACCCGTAACCGGGCGGGCGTACCCCGGGGCCCCCGGCTCGTCCGTCACCCCGTTCCGCCCCGCCCCCGCCGTGATCGCGCACCGGAGGGCGCGCCGGACGCGACCGGGCGGCTCAGCGGGCCTCGGCGGGCCTCACGCGCGTCCCTCAGCGCGTCACATCGCGTCCTCAGCGGGTCTCAGCGGGTCTCAGCGGGTCTCACAGGATGCGGTGCCCTCGTTGTAGCCCCGGGCGAAGACCTGCTGGCGCTGCTGCGCCGTACCGTGGGCGTCGGGGCGCAGCCAGTCGTCGGTGGGGTCTCCGGCGGCGGCGAGGTTGAGCAGCAGCTCGTCCTTGTCGCCCGGCTCGGCCTGGAGGGCGTTGCCCCTGACCAGGGCGCCCAGCGTGCCGCCGGCGTAGCAGTCGGCCTGCAGCTCCCGCTGGATGCTCAGGCCGCCGGCGTTGTTCAGCTGGGTCTGCACGGCGTGCCCCAGCTCGTGCGGGATGATCACGTAGACGGAGCCGTCGCCCATCCGGTCGTACAGGTCGCGCATCCAGCTCTCGTCGTAGGCGACGAAGTGCCCGAAGGGGCAGTAGAAGGCGTTGTCCGGCACCGCGGGCTGGCCACCGCAGGCGGGGCCGTTCTGCCCGGTGTAGGGGATGAAGGCGCTGATGGGGCGGTAGCTCAACCCGGCGGCGGCGAAGGTCTGCTTCCAGTACTGCTCGGCGAGCCCCTTGGCCAGGCTGACGTCCGACTCGAAGTCCTGCCCGAGCGGGGCGGGCGTGGTGGCCTCGACGCTCCCCCGGTCGTCGCCGGGCCGCTCCCCGCCGGTCTCCGTGGGTTCGCTGCCGCAGGACACGGTGACGGCCAGCAGGAGGAGCGCGAGGACGACGCGGCGGAAGCTGCTCATACCCCAATCGTGGCCCAGCGGGTGGCGGTGTGCGTGGTACACACGCGATTACGTTCCGACACGTCCGCTGATCACGACGTGTGGAGCGGGTGGGACGGACGGGCCGTGTGGGGCCGGTGGGCGATCGGGCCGGGCGGGGCGGCTGTCAGGGGGACGGCCAGGTGTGCACGGGCTCGTTGGTGTGCATGTGCTCGACGTAGCTCAGGGTCATCCGGCGCAGGGCCTCGTGCCGGTCGGCGCCGCCGTACGCCTCCACCGCCTCGGCCTGCCAGTGGGCCCCGGTCCTGCCGGTCACGCAGCGCCTCTCGATGATGCCGAGGAGCCGGTCGCGGACGGCCGGCTCCACCTCCCACCGGTCGAGCCCCTCGTGGGCGAGCGGCAGCAGCCGCCGCAGGACCAGCTCGGCGGCGGCCACCTCGCCGAGTCCCGGCCAGTAGAGCCGGGCGTCCAGGCCGTGCCGGGCGGCGGCGTGCAGGTTGTCGGCGGCGGCGGCGAAGGACATGCGCGTCCACACCGGGCGCTCGGTGTACGGCAGCACCCCCATGAGGCCGTAGTAGAAGGCGGCGTTGGCGGCGATGTCCGCGACCGTGGGGCCCGCGGGCAGCACCCGGTTCTCCACCCGCAGGTGCGGGACGTTGCCGACGACCGCGTAGACCGGCCGGTTCCACCGGTAGACGGTCCCGTTGTGCAGGGTCAGCTCGCCGAGCTGCGGGGTCACGCCGCGGGACAGTTCCTCGCGGGGGTCGGCGTCGTCGCACAGCGGCAGCAGCGCCGGGAAGTACCGGGCGTTCTCCTCGAACAGGTCGAAGACCGAGGTGATCCACCGCTCCCCGAACCACACCCTGGGCCGCACCCCCTGTGTCTTCAGCTCCACCGGGCGGGTGTCGGTGGCCTGCTCGAACAGCGGGATCCGGGTCTCCTGCCAGAGCCTGCGGCCGAACAGGAACGGCGAGTTGGCCGCCACCGCGACCTGGGGGCCCGCGACGGCCTGGGCCGCGTTCCAGTTGGCGGCGAACGCCTGGGGGCTGATCTGGAGGTGGAGCTGGAGGCTGGTGCAGGCGGCCTCGGGGGTGATGCTGTCGGCGTAGGCGTCGAGGACCTCCTCGCCCTCGATCAGCAGGTGCAGGTCCTCGCCCCGGGCCGCGAAGATCTGCTCGTTGAGCAGCCTGTAGCGGGGATTGGCCGACAGTGTGCCCTCGTGCATGTCGCTCTCGCGCAGCGTGGGCAGGATGCCGACCATCATCAGGTGCCCGCCGACCGTCCGGGCCCGTTCCTCGGCGTGGTTGAGGCGGTCGCGCACCACCTTCTCCAGCCGGGCGACGCCGTCCCCCGACAGGGCCTCCGGGCTGACGTTGATCTCCACGTTGAACTGGCCGAGCTCGGTGCCCCAGTCCGGCTGCGCGATCGCCGCCAGCACCTCGGCGTTCTTCATCGTGGGCTCGCCGCGCTCGTCGACGAGGTTGAGCTCGATCTCCAGACCGGCCCTGGGCCGGTCGAACTCGAACCTGGACTCCCGCAGCATCTGCGCGAAGACGTCGAGACATCGGCGAACCTTCTCCCGGTATCGCCGCCGATCGTCCCGGCTGAACACCATCGCGGGCACGTCACGACCCATACTTCGCATGGTCGCACATGGTGGCTCGTTCAAGAATGGGCGGAATGTCAGCCTTACCCCCGGGGAGGATCGGTGATATTTCCTCCCCCGGCCTCGTTCCCGGTGATCCGGCCTCGTTCCCGGTGATCCGTGGGAGCGTGTGGCCCCGCCGCCCCACCCACCACGCCGTCGGCGCCGTCCGGGGCGGCGCCCCTCTCCGGCGGGCGTGAAAGCGATCCCGCGGATCGGGAGACAAGAGATGTCCGCCTGTCCGGTGAACGTGAAAGCGATCTCGCGGATCGGGAGACAAGAGATGCCTGCTTGTCCGGCGGGCGTGAAAGCGATCTCGCGGATCGGGAGACAAGAGATGTCCGCCTGTCCGGTGAACGTGAAAGCGATCCGGCGGGTCGGGAGACAAGAGATGCCTGCTTGTCCGGCGGGCGTGAAAGCGATCTCGCGGATCGGGAGATAAGAGATGTCCGCTTGGTCGCGTCGGGAAGGTTGGAGATGACGGGGGAAGCATCGTGACGGCGATGTCGTGGGCCGCCCGGGAGCCCGGGTCCGCCGTACCAGCCGCGCCCGCCGCGCCCGTCAAGGGCTGTCTCGCCGAGGGGGAGGCGTTCAGCGAGGTGTTCGACGCCCACTTCGACGAGATCCACGGCTACGTCGCCCAGCGGCTCGGCCCGGACCACGCCGAGGACGTCGTCGCCGAGGCGTTTCTCGTCGCCTTCCGCAAGCGCGCGCAGTACGACCCCGCCCGCGCCGGCGTGCGGGTGTGGCTGTACGGCATCGTCACGAAGCTCGTCGCCAGGCACCGCCGGCTGGAGGCGCGCACGCTGCGGGCGATGGGCCGCTACGGCGCCGACACCGAGGCGCCGGGCCCGGAGGACCGGGTGGCGACGTGGGTGAGCGCGCAGAGCCTGCGGCCGAACCTCGCCGCGGCGCTGGCGGAGCTGTCGCAGCGCGACCGCGACGTGGTGCTGCTGGTCGCGCTGGCCGGGCTGAGCCACGAGGAGGTCGCCGCGGCGCTCGGCATCCCGTACGGCACGGTCGGCTCGCGGCTGAGCCGGGCCAGGAGGAAGCTGCGCGCGTCGCTGGGCGGGACCAACCCGATGCTGGTGCCGGAGGAGGCCGAGCGTGGATGAGCTGGAGTGGGTCCGCGACCTGTACGGCGAGCCGCCGCTGAACCCGGCGGCCAAGACGCGGGTTCGGAAAAGGCTGGACGCCCGGCGTTCCCGCCGCTGGCGGATGCCGTGGATGATGCCGCTCGCGGGGGCGGTCGCGACGCTGGCCGCGGTGCTGCTCACGTACGGCGTCACCGGAGGAGCGGACCGGCCGCACGATCCCGCACGGGACGCCGTGGCCGGGCGCGGCCCGGCGTCCGGCGCTCCCACGGCCGGCCCGTCGGCGGGGTCCGGCAGGTCGGTCCTACTGGCGGCGGCGACCACGGCGGCATCGGACCCCGTCCCGCGGGGCGCGTACTGGCGTGTCACGCGGCGGGCCGGCGGGAAGACCACCACGCTGTGGGCGGCGCGCGACGGCCGCGCCTGGATCACCGGGCCGGACGCCGACGCCGCCCCCGGCCCGTCACGAAGCCGTTCACCATGGCCGGCAGGGCCCTGTCGCTGCGCGACATCGAGCGGCTGCCCACCGGGACGGACGCGCTCAGGCGGCGGGTCGCGGCGCTGCTGCCGCCCGGCTCCGGTGAGGGGGTGCTGGCCGACGCGGTGAGCGGGCTGCTGTGGAGCAAGCCCTCGCCGCCCGCCGTACGGGCCGCGGCCTACCGGCTGCTCGCCGACCTGCCGAACGTCCGCTACCTGGGTCAGGCCACCGACCCGACGGGCCGGCCGGGCCGGCTGTTCGCGTTCACGCTGGACGCCTCGGGCGCGCAACGCCACCTGGTCATCGACCCGGTCAGCTCGCAGGTGCTGTCCAGTTCCGACGGGGCGGACGGCGGCGGCCGGAACGCGTCCGCCGAACGGGATGAGATCGTCCTGGCCGCGGGCTGGACCGACGACGTCCCCTCTCCGTGACGCCGCCTCGGTGACCCCAACCCCGTGAGCCAGGCACCCTGAGCCCGGCTCCGTGAGCCCGGCGCGCCTTCGCGCGCCCGCGCGCCGCCGGGGCGCGCGATCTCCTTCGTCCGACCGGGCGCGGCTTCGGCGTGCCCGGAAACCTTCGGGAGCGCGCCGTGTCCGGCGTGCCCGCCGCCCCTGGGAGTACGCGTGTTCCGACGTGCCCGCCGGTCCTGTGGCCCGGTCGTCTGCCTGTCCGGCGACTTCCCCGCGATCGACGTGGAGGAGGTGACGCGCGGCAGGGTCCGGCTCGCCGGCCTGCCGCCCGCCGACCTCGGCCAGGAGGTCGACTGGCGGGCCGACCCGTACGGCAGGCGGTCATGGATGCTGAACCTGCACACCCTGCGCTGGGCGGGCGGGCTGGTGGCCGCCCACGAGCGTTCCGGCGACCCGGCCCCGCTCGACCGGGCCGCCGCCCTCGTCGAGGACTGGATCCGGCGCAACCCGCGCGGCCGGCCGGACACGAGCTCGTGGGCGTGGGCCGAGCACGCGGTCGCCCTGCGCGCGCCCGTCCTGGTGTGCCTGAGCGAGCACGTGGACACCCCGCCGGTGCGGGACAGCCTGCGGGAGCACGGGCGGCTGCTGGCCGATCCGGCGCTTTACCGGCACGGTCACAACCACGGCCTCGACCAGGACATCGCGCTGCTGGTCGTCGGCGTCCGGCTGGGCAGGGACGCCTGGCGCGACCTGGCGGTGCGCAGGATGACGGCCTCCGCGGAGCTGGCGATCGACGAGGAGGGGGTGCTGCACGAGCAGGCGCCGAGGTACGGGCACTACGTTCACCGGCGGCTCGGGGTGGCGCTGCGGGCGATCGAGCGGAGCGGCCTGGCGGTCCCGCCCCGGCTGGCCGCCCGGCGCGCCGCGCTGGAGGCGTACATCACCCACGCCACCCAGCCGGACGGGCGGCTGACGCCCATCGGTGACAGCCCGGCCGACCTGCGGCCACCCCGGTTCGAACACGCGGAGCCGCCGGTGCGCGTGTTCACCGCCGGCTACGTCTTCGGCAGGACGGCGTGGGGCGATCCCCGGGCGGCGTTCTACTCGATCAGGTTCGGGCCGGGGCGGCGGCTGCACGGCCACGAGGACCACCTGGGGGTCACCTACCACGCGCGGGGACGGCCCGTACTCGTCGAGGGGGGCTTCCACTCCTATGAGCGGACCGGCTATGTGGAGTGGACGCGCTCGCCGGAGGCGCACAACGTGCCCGTCGTGGCCGGGGCCCGCTTCCGGCCGGGTACGGCCACGCGGCTGACCGCGCGGGAGGAGGGGCCGTCGCGGCAGGTGTTCCGGCTCACCGACGACGCCTACGGCGTGGTCCGCACCCGGGAGGTGCTGGTCGAGCACCGGCGCGACCTGATGGCGGTGTTCGACTCGGTGCCGGCCGGTTCCGCCGTGCGGAGCCTGTGGCACTTCGACCCGTCCCTGGAGGTGCTCGACCGGCGCGACGGCGTTGTGGTGCTGGGCGACGGCGAGCGGCGGGTGACGCTGTTCCAGTTCACCGTCCCGCAGGCCGGGCCGCCGCGGCCGGCGGGCGGGCAGGGGGTGCGACCCGGTCTGATCGCCACCGGCCACCTGCGCACCGCCGAGTCGGTGACCGTCGTCTCCCCGGAGGCCTCACGGCTGCTCACGCTCATCGTGCCGGGCGGGACCGAGCCGCGGGCCACGGTCCATGACGGCCTGGTCACGGTGGACGGCGTGCCCGTGCCCGTACCCCTGCTCGGTGCCATGGGCGGCGACTCCCAGCCCTCCGAGCGATGAAACAGCACTCACATACAGGGATCGAACGCCCATCAAGGCATGGCTCGTACAGACCGCGGCACTCCAGACCGCACCAGCCGTCCGCGCGAGCGGCCCGAGCGGCCCGGCGCCGTACGGCGAGCCGGCGGATCGGCGCCGCGCGGCCGGTCCGGGACGGGCCGCGCGGGCGGCCGGCCGTACGGCGCCGGCCGATCAGACCAGGCGGCGCGCGGTGGCCCAGCGGGACAGCTCGTGGCGGTTGGAGAGCTGGAGCTTGCGCAGCACGGACGAGACGTGGGTCTCCACCGTCTTCACCGAGATGAACAGCTCCTTGGCGATCTCCTTGTAGGCGTAGCCGCGGGCGATCAGCCGCAGGACCTCCCGCTCGCGCTGGGTCAGCGAGTCGAGCTCGGGGTCGATCGGCGGGGCCTCACTGGAGGCGAAGGCGTCCAGCACGAAACCGGCCAGCCGCGGGGAGAACACCGCGTCGCCCTCGGCCACCCGGCGGATCGCGTCGGTGAGCTCACGGCCGCTGATGTTCTTGGTGACGTAGCCGCGGGCTCCGCCGCGGATCACCCCGATGACGTCCTCGGCGGCGTCGGAGACCGACAGCGCCAGGAAGCGGACCTGCGAGCCCGCGCCCAGGACGCGGCGCAGCACCTCCTGGCCGCCCCCGCCGGGCATGTGCACGTCGAGCAGGACCACGTCCGGCGTCAGCTCGCCGATCGCCCGGACGGCGGACTCCACGTCCTCGGCCTCGCCCACCACCTCGATGGAGTCGCCCAGCTCGGCGCGGACCCCCGAGCGGAACAGCCGGTGGTCATCGACGATCAGAACCCTGATGGCGCTCATGCACCCTCCCCACGCGCCTCGCGGACCGCCCGCACCGGCCGCCGCCGCTCCCGGCCCGCTCGGTCACGCCTTCTCCAGCTTCATGGTCAACATGACTTCGGTGCCCTCTCCGGGTTCGGTCCGGATCCGGGCGCCGCCTCCGTGTCGTTCCATCCGGCCGATGATCGACTGGCGGATGCCCATCCGGTCCTCGGGAACCTGGTCCATGTCGAACCCGGCGCCCCGGTCCCGGACGAAGACGGTGACCTCCTCCGGCTCCGCCTCGGCGTAGACGGAGATGACGGAGGACCCGGAGTATTTCGCCGCATTGACCATAGCCTGTCTGGCCGCCTGCATCATCGCCGACAGCTCGGGGGTCAGCGGGCAGTCGCCCACGCAGACGACCTCGATCGGCACGCCGTGCGCGTCCTCCTCCTCCGCCGCGACCCGGCGCACGGCCGCGGCCAGGGACGCGTCGGCGTCCTGCTTGGGCTGGTAGAGCCAGTTGCGCAGCTCACGCTCCTGGGAGCGGGCCAGCCGCGCCACTTCGCGGGGGTCCTCGGAGTTGCGCTGGATCAGCGTCAGCGTGTGCAGCACGGAGTCGTGGACGTGCGCGGCCACCTCGGCGCGCTCCTCCTGCCGGATGCGCTCGCGGCGCTCGCGCTGCAACTCCTTCCACAGCCCGGCCAGCCAGGGGGCCGCGATGAGCGCGACACCGCCGACGACCACGAGCGTGAACACGATGCCGGGCTTGGCCGCGTCCAGCTCGTCGGTGGCCACCAGGAAGCCGATCGCGCCCACGACGACCAGCACCAGGCCGGCGAACGTGCGCACCCGGTTCCGGCGCACCTGGCCGACCGTCGTGCTCATCCAGCGCCGCCGCCGGTCGGGGTCGGCCTGCTGCCACAGGATCAGCGAGCCTATCCCGCCGACCGCGATCGGCCAGGCGCCGATCCCGCCCGTCCGGGCGCCGGTGAGCCAGCCCAGCGCCAGCAGCGCCAGCCCGACCGCCGCGTAGGAGGCGACCTGGCTCCAGTCGCGGGCGGGCTCCTTGCCCTCGTACGGCTCGCGCGGCGTGAACAACCACAGCGCCGCGTACGCCACCGCGCCGACCCCGTCCAGGACGGTGAGCAGCACGAACGCCAGCCGCAGCACGACGGGGTCGAGCCGCAGCTGGGCGGCGGCGCCCTCGGCCACCCCGGCCACCAGGCGTCCCTGCACGGGGCGCACCAGCCGGGGGAAGGGGTCGGGCTCTCCGGAGGTCACCGGGGCCGCGTCACGAATCGTCTCTCGGTCAGCCATATCGCCTGCATCGTCACATGGGAGAGTCTGCCAGCGCATCAGGCGTTCCCCTGAGGCGACCCTGACGGCGGCCCGCATCCTCGGGGACGGTTCAGGGGTGTCCCGGATGCGACCCGGGAGGCAGAAAGGCCACGATAGGTGACATGACCGATTCCGGGAACGCCCACGACCCGGCGAGCACCCCCACCGGCTCGTCGTCTCCCTTCACCTCCGGGACCGGCCCGTCGTCCCCCCTCGCGTCCGGCGGGCGGGGGCCGCTCCGGCGCGGTGACGAAGGCCGCATGCTCACCGGCGTCTGCGCCGGTCTCGGCCGTCACACCGGTGTCGACCCGCTGCTGTTCCGCCTCGGCTTCGCCATGCTGGTCCTCGGCTCCGGCATCGGCATCATGCTGTACGTGGCGGCGTTCCTGCTGATGCGGGAGCCGGACGGCGGCCCGGGATACATGGAGCAGTGGACCCGGCGTTCCTTCGACGGCGAGACCGTGCTGGCGCTGCTGGCCGGGGTGTTCACCCTGGGTCTGATCGTGAACGTGTCCTCCGGCGGCATCGGAACCGGCACGGTCGTGGTCGGCACGCTCTTCGCCATCGCCCTGATGGCCGCGCACTCGCGCGGGGTCGATCTGCTGGCCACGCTGCGGTCCCTGCCGGAGCGGCTGCGCGGCAGCCGAGTCCCCGACGGGTCCGGCACGCCGTACGGCGGCCCCCACGGGGGTTTCCGGGACGAGCACCGCGAGCCGCACGCCGGCCCGTACGGCGGGTCCCTCGCGGGGACGGCCGTCTTCGACCCGGCCCGGCCGGCCGCCTTCGCGGAGGGACCGCACGCCGCGCCGCCGGAACCGGCCGCGCCGGTCCGGCCGGCCGGACCCGCCGGGAGCCGCCCTGCGGCGGCGCCCGGCCCGTCCGGGGTCACCGAGCGCCGCCCGGCGCCCGAGGGCATGCCCGCCGGGCCCGAAGCCGCGCCCGGAGCCGCCCCCGCCGGGTCGCCGGCCGGAGCCTCCCCCGCGGAGCCGCAGACCGAGGTGTTCCCCGGGGTCGGCCCGGTCCCGGGATCGGAGCCGGAGCCTCAGACCGCGGTGTTCCCCGAGGTCGGCCCGGTTCCGGAGCCGGAGCCGGCGGCTGCGGCATCAGTCGGGTCGCCGCCCGGTGAGGACGATCGGCCCGCCGGGCCGTCGCCCACCGGCTCTCACGCGGGACCGTTCGCCTCCTCCGCCTCTCCGGCGGGGCCGTTCACCCCCTCCTACGACTCCTCCGGCGAGCCGTTCTCCCCCTACGGGCCCTACCGGCCGCTGGACCCCGGCAGGCGGCAGCCGTACGACCGCCCCTACGACCGCCCCTACGGCGGCCCTCCCGGCGGTTACGACGACCCCTACGACCTCGCCCTGCTCGGCGGGCCGGTCGAGACGTCCGTCCGGCATGAGCGGCGTGAGCGGCCCGAGCGGCCCCGGTCGTTCGTGGCGGGCGTCACCCTGATCCTCGCGTTGATCGTCGGCGGGATCACCCTGGCGGCCCAATCCGCCTCCGATGCGGCCGGCATGACGGTCGCCGGCGGCGCGGTGCTGGTCGTCATCGGCGGCGGCCTCCTCGTCGCCGCGTGGTTCGGCCGTGGCGCGGCCCTCGTCGCGGCGGGCACGCTCGTCTCGATCGCCGTGCTGACGGCGTCGCTGCTGTCCGGGATGCCGGGGCGCTTCGGCACCTACGACTGGGCGCCGGCCACGATGTCGGAGATCACCGGGAAGGGCGGCGGGGACTACGCGATCGGCGTCGGCGACGGCACCGTGGATCTGAGCGCGCTGCAGCTCCCGGCGGGCTCGCGCACGCTCGTGGAGGCGTCGGTGGCGATAGGCGAGATGCTGGTGATCGTGCCGCCGACGGCGCGGGTCGAGGTCGAGGGAACCGCCAAACTGGGCGACGTGAAGATCGATCAGATGGTCCAGGGCGGCACCGGCGTCCGGCACGTCAGGGTGCTGAAGCCGGAGGCGCCGCCGAAGGGCGCCCCGGCGACCATCGTCCTGCGGATCAGCGCGGGCATCGGAGACGTGGAGGTACGACGTGCGGCCTGAGATGGAGCGGCCCCGCCGGCGGCGGGCGCACCGCACGGACTGGATGGCCCTGCTCAGCGGAATGATCTTCATCGCGGCCGGGGTCGTCCTCATCGACCGGCCGTCGGTCGAGCCATTGATCATGCTCCCGGCCGTCCTGGCGGGCCTGGGCCTCGCGGGGCTGGTCGCCATCCTCGCCCGGCTGATCCGCCGCTGACCGGCCCCGGCGGCCCGGCGGCCCGGCGAACCGGCGAACCGCGGTTCGCGCCTTGCGGTTCGCGGCCGGGACCGGCGGCCCGGCGGTCACCGTCTCACGGTTGCGAGTGCCGTCACGCGTTAGAGTTGGAGGATGCCGATTCTGGAGTTCGTCAGCACGGTCCGCGCGACGCGGGCCGGGCTGACGGACACGCTCTCCGACGTCGCGGGCACGACCGCATGGTGCCGCGAGCACGCCGCGGAGCTGGACCTCCCCGCCGGGTTCACCGCCTCCGAGGAGGTGCGCCGCGAGCTGGTCGAGCTGCGGCAGGCCGTACGGGCCCTGTTCGCCAGGGCCGTCGCCCCCGGCCCGGCGAGCAGGGCGGACGCCGGACGACTGCCGGGGTTCGCCGAGTCCCTCGACCTGGTCAACGCCACCGCGCTGGCCGTCCCGACCGCTCCCCGGCTGGAGTGGCCCACCGGACCGGACCCGTCGGTCCCGCCGGATTCGCCGGGCTCATCGGCTCCTCCGGTTCCGCCGGAGTCGTCGGCCCCGTCGGACCTTTCATCCTCTTCGGCACCATCGGCCCGGAACGTCCCGGCCGTGGCGGCGGGCGACTCCGCCCGAGCCCGCGCCGCGCTCGCGTCCGCGGCGATCGCGTTCCTGGCCGGCCCTCGTCGCGAGCTGCTCCGCGCCTGCCCGGCCCCCCGATGCGTGCTCTATTTCGTCAGGGAGCACGCCCGCCAGGAGTGGTGCTCCGTGGCCTGCGGCAACCGGGCCCGCGCCGCCCGCCACTACCGTCAGCACCGGGACGACTGACCCGCGGTCCCGCCGTGGGCGCGGCACGGCCCGCTCGTCCTCGCCTCCGGATCCCGCCTCCCGGATCCCACCCTCCGGCGGACACGCGTCCGCCCGGGTGCGGCGGTCCCCCGCCGCACCCGGGCCGTCCGGCCGCCGCCGTCAGCGGGCCGCGCCCACGGCCGCCGTCCCCGCCCCGGCCAGAGCCTCGGTCGCCGTCCCGGTCGTCGTCCTGGCCGGAGCCGTCGCGCGGCCGTCGGCCCGCCACAGGTCGTACGCCAGCCAGAGACCGCCCGCGGCGAGCAGCGCGCCGTGCGCGATCCGGACCGCCGGGGAACCGTAGAACTGCGGGATGAACAGGGCGAACCCCACCGCCAGCGGGAGACCGCTCCACCGCCGGAGAGCACCGGAGCGCCGGATCTCCACCGCGGCCATGACGACGCCCACGGCGAGCAGCACGAGCCCGGCGGCGAACACGGTGACCGCCGCGGGCGCGAAGCGGAACTGGTCGACGAGCTCGATCAGGGTGACGTCCCGGTCCCGTACGGCCCGCGCCCCGATCACCTGCAGGCCGAACGTCTCGGCGCCGTAGTAGGGCAGCGTGAGGCCCGCGCCGAGCCATGCCACGACCGCCGCGGGCAGGAGGCGGCGCCCGCCGAGCACGAGGTACAGGCCGAGGATTCCCAGCGAGACGAGGACGAACCCGATCGATGCGGCCAGGTGAGCGGCCGCCCAGGAGGGGGAGGCCATCGCCGCGGCGCCCTCCAGGGTGGTCTCGTCGGCGTAGGGCCGGGCGGCCTGGTAGAGCAGGAAGAGGACGCCGCCTGCGGCGAAGGCCGAGGCGGTGAGCCGGGCACGGTTCATGGGGGCTCCTGAGGCCGAATAGGCGGAACGGCGCTTATTTACGAGAGCGATGCTCTCACTATGGAGCGACAGACTCAAGAGCGCCGCTCTCTTTTATGACCACTGGTTCCCCGTCTCTCTCCGGAAGCGTCGTGGACGGAAAGCCCGCCCCCCGGTCCACCAGGCGAAACGACTTCACCTTCCGGCGGACGAACACCTCTTCCCGGCGACAATGTGACTCATATCACTACTTTCTAACGCCTCCATGAATATCTACGCGTTATATTTGCCTTCGACTTCTAACGGAACCATCCGTTAGAAAAATGAGAGAGGGCATCCATGAGCTTCCAGACCGGCCACATCGGCCTCAACGTCTCCGACCTCGACCGGTCGAGGGACTTCTACGTGAAGATCTTCGGCTTCGAGATCGTCAGCGAGTCCGGCCGGGAGGACCGCCGCTTCGCCCTCCTCGGCCTCGACGGCGCGCTCGTGCTGACCCTCTGGCAGCAGAGCGAGGGCCGCTTCGCCACCGGTCTGCCCGGCCTGCACCACCTGTCCTTCCAGGTGCCGGACATCGAGGCCGTACGGCGGGCCGAGAGCGTGGTCCGGGAGCTCGGCGCCACGCTCCACCACGACGGTGTGGTGCCGCACGGCGAGGGCGCCTCCTCCGGGGGGATCTTCTTCGAGGACCCGGACGGCATCCGGCTGGAGATCTTCGCGCCCGACGGGGCCGGTGACCGCCCCGCCCCGACCACCGGCGCCCCGACCTGCGGATTCTTCTGAGAAGACGGGGAGACTTCTGCTGGGACGACCGGAGAGAACGGGCATGAGAACAGCGCTGAGACACCCGGGGGAGCTGGCGGTGCGGCGGCGGGCCGGGGTCGACGCCGACGACTGGGGGTCGGCCGGGACCCGGCCGGAGATACCGCCGGTGGCGGCCGGCTTCCTCGCCGCGCAGCGGATGCTGCTCATCGGGGCGACCGGCCGGGACGGGCGGCCGTGGGCGACCCTGCTGACCGGCCCGGCGGGGTTCGCCCGGGCCGTGGACGACCGGACCGTCGTGATCGACGCCGTCCCGGGCGGGCACGACCCGCTGGCCGGCCTGGCGGAGGGCGAGATCGGGATGCTCGCCGTCGAGCCGCACACCCGGCGGCGGATGCGGGTCAACGGCACGGTGCGCCGGGACGGCGGGCGGCTGACGATCCGTACCGAGCAGACCTACGCCAACTGCCCCAAGTACATCCAGTCGCGGACCGTCACCGGTGAGGTCGCCGGGCCTTCCGCGGGGGCCCCGGTGACCGGCGCTCTCACCGCCGGTCACCGGGCGTGGATCGAGGCCGCCGACACGTTCTTCGTCGCCACCCGGGCCACCGGGTTCGGCGCCGACCTGTCGCACCGGGGCGGCGCCTCCGGGTTCGTCCGGGTGACCGGCGAGCGGCGGCTGGTCTGGCCCGACTACGCGGGCAACGCGATGTTCATGACGCTCGGCAACCTGGAGCTGGACGACGCCTGCGGCCTGCTCTTCCTCGACTGGGAGGGCGGCGACGCGCTGCACCTGACCGGGCGGGCGCGCGTGGAGTGGGACCCGGGCGACGTGCCGGGCGCGCAGCGGCTGGTCGCGTTCGACGTCGAACGGGCCGTGCACGTGCGCGGGGCGAGCCCGCTGCGCTGGACGTTCGAGAGGCACTCCCGCTTCAACCCGCCGGTCCGCCCCGCACCCGGGACGGACCCGGCGGGCCCCGGAGAGGCGGAGCCGGAAGAGAGAGGGGACATCCGATGAGGGTCGTGGTGGACCGGGAACTGTGCCAGATACACGCCCAGTGCGTGTTCGCCGCACCGGAGGTCTTCGAGCTGGACGACGACGACCGGCTCATTTACGTCACCGAACCGGGCGACGAGCTGATCGGCGCGGTCGAGGAGGCCGCACGGGCCTGCCCCGTGCAGGCGATATCCCTGGAGGAGACGTGAACTTCACCGAGGAGACGGCCCGGGCCAAGGTGCGGGCCGCCGAGGACGCCTGGAACACCCGCGACCCCGAGCGGGTCGCGCTCGCCTACACGCCCGACTCCGTCTGGCGCAACCGCGACGAGTTCCTCACCGGCCGCGCGGAGATCCGGGAGTTCCTGACCCGCAAGTGGGCCAGGGAGCTGGACTACGCGCTGCGCAAGGAGCTGTGGACGTTCGGCGGGAACCGCATCGCCGTACGGTTCCAGTACGAGTGCCACGACGCCGACGGCCGGTGGTGGCGCAGCTACGGCAACGAGCTGTGGGAGTTCGCCGACGACGGCCTGATGCGGCGCCGCGAGGCGAGCATCAACGACGTCCCGATCGACGAGGCCGACCGCCGCATCCGCGGCCCGCGCACCGGAGAAGATGACCTTCCGCTGGCGTGAACCCCGGCTTCGCGAAAACCTTGACCGGGCAGGACAGGGGCGTACGTTCACTCATGTCGGCTTCCATCTCTCCCGCCCCGCCAGGGGCTGCCTGGAGGACGTATGCCCCGGATCACCGTCAGCGTCGACGGAGTCACCTACGAGGAGGAGGTCGAGCCGCGCCTCCTCCTCGTCCACCTGCTCAGAGACCGCCTCGGCAAGACGGGGACCCCTGTCGGCTGCGACACCGGCAACTGCGGCGCCTGCACGGTGACGCTCGACGGCCGCAGCGCCAAGAGCTGCTCGGTGCTGGCCGTACAGGCTGACGGGAGTGAGGTCGTCACGGTCGAGGGCCTGGCGCGGGACGGCCGGTGGCACCCCATGCAGGAGGCCTTCCACGCCGAGCACGCCCTGCAGTGCGGCTACTGCACCCCGGGCATGATCATGGCGGCGATCGACCTGCTCCGCGACGACCCCGACCCCTCCGAGGAGGCCGTCCGCCGGGGCCTGGAGGGCAACCTGTGCCGGTGCACCGGTTACACCAACATCGTCCGGGCGGTACGGCGCGCCGCGGCGGAGATGTCGCGGGTGCCGCATGAGCGGGCGCCGGGCGCCGCGGAGGGTCGGGAGGCGGCCGCGTCATGACCGAGCAACTCGACGCCGGCCTGGTCGCCGGGCGGATCGCCGAGAGCGGTCAGGTGAGCGAGCCCTCCGCCGAGCGCGAGATGGGCCGGGCGCGCAGGCGCAAGGAGGACGCCCGGCTCGTCACCGGCCGGACCATGTGGACCGACAACATCCAGCTCCCGGGCATGCTGTACGTGGCGTTCCTGCGCAGCCCCATGGCGCACGCCAGGATCACCGGCGTCGACGTCTCCGCCGCGCGTTCCCTGCCCGGCGTGGTCGCCGCCTACTCCGGCCGCGACCTCGCCGAGGAGCAGGGCAGCCTGCCGTGCGCCTGGCCGGTCACCGAGGACATCGTCATCCCCGACCACCCGCCCATGGCGGTGGACGAGGTCCGCTACCCCGGCGAGGCGGTGGCCTGCGTGGTCGCCACCGACCGGTACCGGGCCGCCGACGCGCTGGAGGCCATCGCGGTCGACTACGAGCCGCTGGACCCGGTGCTCGACATGACCGAGGCGCTCGCCGAGGGCGCCCCGAAGGTCCACGAGGCCGGAAACCGGGCCTTCACCTGGAAGTTCGCCGGGGGTGACATCGACGCGGCGTTCCGCGACGCCCCCGTGGTGATCGACCGCGCCTACGTCCAGCAGCGCCTCATCCCGACCGCGATGGAGCCCAGGGCGGTCGTCGCGACCACCGACGGCGACGGCTTCACCCTCTACTCCGCCACGCAGATCCCGCACGTGCTGCGCGTCATGCTGGCGATGACCACCGGCATCCCCGAGCACAAGCTGCGCGTGGTCGCCCCCGACGTGGGCGGCGGCTTCGGGTCCAAGCTCCAGGTCACCGCCGAGGAGGTGCTCGCCCTGCTGCTGGCCCGCAGGCTCGGCAGGCCGGTGAAGTGGACCGAGTCCCGCTCGGAGGGCAACCTCACCGTGCACCACGGCCGCGACCAGCTCCAGCGGATCGCCGTCGCCGCCGACCGCGACGGGCGGATCAGGGGCGTGCGGGTGGAGCTGCTCGCCGACATGGGCGCCTACCTGATGCTGGTCACGCCGGGCGTGCCGCTGCTCGGCGCGTTCATGTACAACGGCATCTACAAGATGGACGCCTACGACTTCACCTGCACGGGCGTCTTCACCACCAAGATGCCGACCGACGCCTACCGGGGCGCCGGCCGCCCCGAGGCGACCTTCGCCATCGAACGGGCCGTGGACGAGCTGGCCCACGAGCTCGGCATGGACCCCGTCGAGGTACGGCGCCGCAACTGGATCACCCGCGAGGAGTTCCCGTACACCACGATCGCCGGGCTCACCTACGACTCCGGCGACTACGAGGCCGCGACCGAGAAGGCGCTGGCCATGTTCGGCTACGACGGGCTCCGGGCCGAGCAGGCCGACCGGCGCGAGCGGCACGACCCGGTTCAGCTCGGCATCGGCGTCTCCACCTACACCGAGATGTGCGGGCTGGCGCCGTCACGGGTGCTCGGCTCGCTCAGCTACGGCGCGGGCGGCTGGGAGCACGCAGCGGTCCGGTTGCTGCCCACCGGCAAGGTCGAGGTCGTCACCGGCACCAGCCCGCACGGACAGGGGCACGAGACGGCCTGGAGCCAGATCGCGGCCGACGCCCTGGGCGTGCCGTTCGAGGACGTCTCGGTGCTGCACGGCGACACCTCCGTCGCGCACCGGGGCATGGACACCTACGGCTCCCGCTCGCTGGTCGTCGGCGGCGTCGCCGTGCTCGCCGCCTGCGAGAAGGTCAAGGAGCGGGCCCGCGAGCTGGCCGCGCACCTGATGGAGGCGTCCGCCGACGACGTCGAGTTCGACGGCGGGAGGTTCCGGGTTCGCGGGACCGACGAGGGGCGGACCATCCAGGAGCTGGCGCTGGCCGCCTTCGCCGCGCACGACCTGCCCGGCGGCTTCGAGCCCCGGCTGGACGCCGAGGCGACCTTCGACCCGGACAACTTCTCCTTCCCGCACGGCACCCACCTGTGCGCGGTCGAGGTGGACACCGAGACGGGACGGTGCGCGATCCGGTCGTACGTCGCCGTGGACGACGTGGGCTCGGTGGTGAACCCGCTGATCGTCGAGGGCCAGGTGCACGGCGGCATCGCGCAGGGCGTCGGCCAGGCGCTGTTCGAGGAGGCCGTCCACGACGCCGACGGCAACCTGGTCACCACGACGATGGCCGACTACCTCATCCCGTCCGCGGCGGACCTGCCGGAGTTCACCACCGACCGCACCGAGACCCCGGCGACGAGCAACCCGCTGGGCGTCAAGGGTGTCGGCGAGGCCGGGACGATCGCCTCGACCCCGGCCGTGGTCAACGCGATCGCCGACGCGCTGCGCCCGTACGGCGTGCGCGACGTGCGGATGCCGTGCACGCCGGAACGGATCTGGCGGGCGCTCGCCGAGGCTGAGGTGACCGTTCCGGCGCAGTCCCGGGCCGCCGTGCCGTCCACGTCCGAAATCGCACCCGAGGGAGGCGCCCGGTGATCCCCGCGCCGTTCGACTACATCCGGCCCGCGTCGGTGGAGGACGCCTGCCGGGTCCTCGCCGACGCCGAGACGGCGGGCGACGAGGTCAAGGTGCTGGCCGGCGGCCAGTCCCTGCTGCCGCTGCTGCGGCTGCGGCTGG
This sequence comes from Streptosporangium sandarakinum, assembly GCF_050942225.1. Lineage (NCBI taxonomy): Bacteria > Bacillati > Actinomycetota > Actinomycetes > Streptosporangiales > Streptosporangiaceae > Streptosporangium > Streptosporangium sandarakinum. The sequence continues at coordinate 1,129,843 of NZ_CP192034.1, read as the reverse complement.
CCTACCCGTCCGCGCTGGTGGACCTCGGGCGGCTGCCCGAGCTGCGCGGCGTGGCGGACCGCGGCGACCACGTGTACATCGGGGCGCTCACCACGCACGACGAGGTGATGCGCTCCGGCGTCGTGCGCGAGCACGTCCCGCTGGTCGCGCTGGCCACCGCCACGGTGGCCGACCCCGCCGTACGGCACCGCGGCACGTTCGGAGGGTCGATGGCCCACGCCGACCCGGCCGGTGACCTGCCGGCCGTCGCCCTCGCGCTGGACTGCGTGTTCGTCGTCCGGTCGAGCGACGGCGAGCGGGAGATCCCGGCCGCGGAGTTCTTCGTCGACTACCTGGAGCCGGCGCTGGAACCGGGCGAGGTGCTGCTCGGCGTCCGGGTGCCCAAGCTCGGGTCCGGCTGGGGCTTCCACTACGAGAAGTTCCACCGGACCGCCCAGGCGTGGGCGACCGTCGGTGTGGCGGCGGCCGTACGGCGCGGCGACGGCGGGACGATCGAGGAGGCACGGATCGGGCTGACCAACATGGGCCCGACCCCGGTGCGGGCCCGGGTGACCGAGGCCGCACTGCGCGGCGTCGCCCCCTCCCCCTCCGGTTCCAACGGGAGCGACCCGCTCCGGGATGCCTGCGCCCAGGCGGACGCCGGCACCTCGCCCCCGGCCGACCTGCACGCCCGGCCCGACTACCGCCGCCATCTGGCCCGGGTGCTGACCCGCCGGGCGGTCGGAGCCGCGCTCGGCTGAGCCACCGGGGAGTCCGTCGCCCGGCGGGTGGGGTTCGCCTTCCGGCGGGTGGGGTTCGCGTGCCGATGGGCGAGGGTTCGCCCCCCGGCGGCTGGGGTTCGTGTTCCATCCGCCGGGAGTTCGTCTCCCGGCGGATGGGGCAGACAAATGGGTGGAAGCCGCCGGTCCGATGCGGGAAGGTCCGCACCGAACCGGAGAACGGCGGATCCGGCCGGTGCGATTGATGCGGTTGTTCGGTTGGTCCAGGTTGGTCCGGTGACGAGGAGTGGATCGATGGCGATGCGGTTCGAGCACGAGTTCACCGTTCCGGTTCCCGTCGAGCAGGCGTGGTCCGTGCTGCTCGACGTCGAGCGGATCGCGCCGTGCCTGCCCGGGGCCGCACTGGAGAAGGCGGAGGGCGACTCCTTCACCGGCCGGATGAAGGTGAAGGTCGGGCCGATCACGGTGACCTACCGGGGAGAGGCCGCGTTCGAGAACGTGGACGAGAACGCCCGGACCCTGGCCCTGCGGGCCTCGGGCCGGGAGGCCCGCGGCTCCGGCACGGCGAACGCGACGGTCACCGCGCGACTGCGCCCCGATGACGCCGGAGGCCCCGGACGACCGGGCGCGGAGGGGACGGCGGGCACGGCGGGCTCCGAGGAGGTCGCCGCGGGTTCGGCGAGTTCGGTGGAATCCGGAGGCACGGCCGGTTCGGCCACCCGGGTCACCGTCGAGACCTCCTTCAAGGTGACCGGCCGCCCCGCGCAGTTCGGCCGGGGCATGATGGGCGAGGTCGGTGCCAAGCTGATCGACAGGTTCGCGGCCAACCTCGCCGCGCTGCTGGAGGCCGGTGAGACGGGGCCCGCCACGGCGGACACCGTCCCCCTGCCGCCGATCCCCGCACCGGAGTCCGCCGTCCCGGCGCAGGCCCCGCCCGGCCGGACGGCCGGCACCCCCGAGGCGAACGGCCAGGGCACGGCCGGAACACCGCGGACGGACGGGCAGGGCAGGGCCGGCACCCCCGAGGCGAACGGTCAGGCCACGGCCTATCGGGCCGCCGACGGCCGGAAGGAGTCGCCCCGCCACCTCGCCGCCGTGCCCTCCCCGACCGAGACGCCCGAGGGATCCGAGGCTTCCAGGGAGCCGGAGAGAGCTGACACGCCGGAGACGGCCGGCGCCTCCGAGAACCTGGCCCCGGTCACGGAGCTCTCACCGGCCGGGGCCGAGCGGGCCGCCGGCCGGGACACCCACCCGGCCGGCACCTCCCGGACCTCCCTCACCGCGGACGAGGAGGCCCTCGACCTGATGGAGATCGCCGGCATCCCCCTGCTCAGACGTGCCGCCCCGCTGCTGGGGGCCGTGGCGGGCCTGGCGGTCGCGGCCTGGCTGACCCGCAGGGCCCTGCGCCGCCGCTGACCCGCCCGCCTGCTCGTGCCCCTTCCGCTCCGTCTCTCACGGTGTCGCCCACGGTGCAGACGATCGGCTCAGCGCAGGCACCCCTTCCCGCTGTCCGGATCACAGCCCTTCGGAACGGCCGGTTCGTCGTCGGTCCAGCCGAGCCGCTTGACCACCCTGGAGTACACGCCGGTCCCCGGAAGGGTCTTCCGGCCGGTGGCCGGGGCGGGCGGCACCTCCCGAACCCCCAGCGGGTCGCCCGTCTCCCGGTCGATCACGAGCTGCTTCTCCGGCTCGCCGGGCCCGCCCCCGCGCAGGACGGCCACCCCCACCCGTCCGTCGGCGTCCCGGATCCCGTCCACGACCCGGGCCCCGGGCAGCCCGGCGAGCATGCGGTAGACGGCCGCTCTGGTCCCCGGCGTGGCCGGGGTGTCCAGGAGGAGGCTCTCGCCGATGCTCCACAGCCAGTCGTCCCGCTCGGCGGCCTCCGCCCGCACCACCTGTGCGGGCACGTCCTTCTTCCTGGCCTTCCATTCGGCGGGCCAGTACGACAGGAGCCTCTCCCTCAGCGCCGCGGGGTCGCGGGGAAGGTCGCGGATCTCCCGCGCGCTGAGCTCCAGGGTCGCCCGCTGGAGCACCTCCTCCGCGTCGGTGACGATGTACCGCGTCTTCCCGGCGGGGAGCATGTCGTTCTCGCAGTCGGTGTCCGAGCCGCAGAGCCGGGGCGAGCCGGCTTTCTTCCACTCGGCCCGGTCGGCGGCGGTCACCGGCCGGGTGCCGAGCCCGCTGGCCACGATGACCCGTTTCCGGCCCGGTCCCACCCACAGGACCTGTCCGCCGCGTTCCTCGACGAGGAACGTGTGCCCCGCGACGCTGACCCGTACCCGGTTGGAGTGCTCCGTCTCCCCGCGCCAGTACCGGCGGCCGGTCGCCTCCGGCCGCCGGGCCAGCCGGTCGGCGGCGGCGGCGAGCACCTCACCGGCGCTCGCCCGCGTCATCGTGACGGCCTGCCCGGCCGGGTCGCCGCCGAGCCTCGGGACGACCGTGACCGTGCCGATGACCGCGACGGTCGCGGTCGCCGCCACCAGCACCCCGGCCCACCGGGGGACCCTCCGGGGTTTCCGACCGCCCAGCACTCGCGCCCTCGCCTCGGCGACCTTCGCCGGGTCGGGCGGCGTGACGTCGGGCATCACCGCGTCGACGAGCCTGAAATCATTCATCGGACCTCCGTCCCGAGCGACGTGTGCAGCTTGTTCCTGGCCCTGCTGAGCCGTGAGGCCACGGTGCCGTAGGCGACCCCGAGGGCCTGGGCGACCTCGTCGTAGGTCAGCCCGCCGTACGCGACGAGCAGCACCACGTCGCGCTCGCCCTTCGACAGGCCCGCCAGCGCCCCCGAGAGCCGGCCGACCGTCACCCCCGCCGTCACGCGGTCGGCGATCCGCTGGTCGTGGCCGTCGTCGTCGGGTGGCGGGCCGGTCCTGGCCAGGGCCCGGTAACGCCGTACCTCGGCCCGGCGGTGGCGGCCGATCAGGTTGGTGGCTATGCCGTACAGCCAGGGGCGGACCCCGCCCCGGGCGGGGTCGAACCGGTGGCGGCGGCGGAAGGCGATGAGGAAGGTCTCGGCGGCGAGGTCCTCGGCGGTGTCGAGGTCGAGCCGCCGTCCGATGTAGCGGCGGATCTCCTCGTAGTGCGCGTCGAAGACGGCGCCGAACCGCTCGGGGTCGGCGACCGACGCGGCGTCGGGGACGGTGATCATGCAAGGGTCTCCCTTGCCGGAAGGACAGGACGTCTCTTCTTGCCCTTCACCCACCGCCCCCTTCCCGGATTTTTCACCCCTTTCCGGGTTCTCAGCCGCACACCTCTACGGCCGTTCGCCCGGCTCGTCGACGATCCCGGCCCGCAGATGCGCGGTCCACACGACGGGGGTACCCGCCTTGACCTCGCGTGTTCCGGCGGGGGTGGTGTAGGTGCGGGTGGCGACGGTCTCGCCGTACGTCCCCAGATAGGTGTACTCCTCCGGATTCAGGATGATCTCGAAGCGCTCCCACCGCCCCGTGTAGGCGAACGCGACCCCGTGCCGGCCGGCCGCGTCCACCGCGTCCTGCTTGACCGACACGCCTTCGATCATCGGCAGTGCACGGAACAGCGCGGCCCGCACTTCCGGTTCGAGCGCCTGTTCGTTCATGACCCGGGAGATCGTCTCGACGATCCGCTGCTCGTCCGGTACGTCATCGCCGGGCGGCGCGGGAGTCTCGGCGACGGCCGCCCTGATCCGGGCGAGCACCCGCTCCGGTGTGACGGGCGCCTCGGCCAGGTCGGCGGCGGTGACGCCGGGACCGGCCTCGTGGATGACGAGCCTGCCCTTGCCGTCGTCCAGGGCCGTCTGCCTGCCGTCCACGCTGTTCCACAGCTCCAAGGTGGTCCGCTTGTCCCGGTCCACCTCGGGTTCGGGTTCCTCGCGAAGCGGCGCGATCGTCTCCTTGACGTACAGCCACTTGCCCGGAGAGGGAACGGTCTCGTAGGGGTTCGTCGCCGCGGCTCTCGCGGCTCGCTCGCCGAGCTGCTGGACGCTCGCCACGGGGGTGAGGACCGATCGGCCGCCGTCGTCACCCGTGAGAGCGATGCCCCCTCCCACGGCCACGGCCACCGACAGCGACGCGGCGAAGGCCAGGCGCCATACCGGGCGGGGCATGAGACGCCGGCGAGGTGCGGGGGCCGGCTCGCGCATCGCCCGCAGCAACCGGGCACGTGCCGCGTCCTCCGCCCGGCGGGTGATCACAGGGGTGGAACCGCGAAAGTCCTTGATCTCGTCCATCACGCGTCCTGTCTTGTCGGATCGTCATTTCCCAGGGCGGCCCTGGTCTTCCTCCGGGCCCGGTGCAGGCGCGAGCGCACGGTCCCCACCGGGATGCCGAGCGCCTCGGCGACCTCCTCGTACGACAGGTCGCCCCACGCCACCAGCAGCAACACGTCGCGATCACCCCGAGACAGGGCCGCCAGCGCCCCCGCCAGCACGCGGTCCTTCTCCTGGGCCGCCACACGGTCGACGACCGTGTCCGCCATCGGTTCCGGCAGCGGGTCCTGGCCCGTACGGCACAGCGCCCTCAGGAACCGTTCCTCGCTGCGCCGGTGCCTGGCGATCAGCCTGGTGGCGATGCCGTACAGCCACGGCCTGGCCAGCCGCTGCGTCAGGTCGTAGGACGCGCGCCGCCGGAAGGCGATCAGAAACGTCTCGGCCGCGATGTCGTCGGCCGCCTGGGTGCCGAGCCGACGGGCCGCGTAACGGTGGATCTGCCGGACGTAGCGATCGAAGATCCCGGCGAACCACTCCGGATCGTCGTGCGAGCGACGGATGAGTTCCGCATCACCGTCCTCCTCCACCCTCTCGGCCGATTCTGTTCGTGTCATGCCTGCCGTCTCCCGATGGGCCGGACCCGGTTCTCACCGGGTCCGGCCCCGCCCCGTGCCGGTGCGTGACCTTTCCGGCCCGCGGCGGGCGGCCCCTGCCTCCCGGGGATCGACGGCTTCCCGGGACGGTCCTCAGGGCAGGAGCGACGCGTCGCCGGGCGTCGTCGGGGCGAGGCGGTAGTGGGTGTCCTCGATCGGGGGGTACGGCTCGGGCAGCGGATGGGTGCCGGTGCGACCGGACGGGACGAAGCCGAAGCGCTCGTAGAAGCGGCGGGCCTGGCCGTTGCCGGTCGCGACCCACAGGCCGATCTCCTCGTGCCCGGCGGCGCGCAGCCGGGTCACCGCGTCCGCCAGCAGGGCCCGTCCGAGTCCGGCGGACTGCGCCTCGGGCAGCACGTAGAGGGAGAAGACCTCTCCGCCGCCGATCTCCTCGTCCCGGCAGTGGCCGAAGTTGACGAAACCGGTGATCTCGCCCTCCGTCTCGGCGACCACGAGCGGCGTGCGTCCTTCGGCCAGAGCGTCGGTCAGCCCCCGCTCCATCCGGACCACCCGGTCCGGATCGACTCCGAGCGCGTCGAGGTAGTCGTCGGGCATGAGGCCGCGGTAGGCGGCTCGCCACGTCGTCACCCGCACGCGTTCCACGGCCGCCACGTCCTCCGGAGCACCGGGCCTGATCTTGAGTTCCATGGCGGAATGATCCGGTGCCCGGCGGGCACGGGCAACGGGATATCGCCGCGGCATGGCGCGGGACGGACAGGATGCCTCGTCATCACCGGCCCCGATTCAGGACACGGCCCTGGCCCGGGCGGCCTGCTCCTCCTGGACCCCGCGGGCGGTACGCAGGAAGTCGAGGATGACGGCCAGTTCGTCCGGCCCGTACTTCCGCAACGCCTGGGCACCCGCCTGACCGACGGGGACGAAGATCTCGGCCTCGGCCGACCGGGCGGCGTCGGTCGCGGTGACCAGGACGCGGCGGCGGTTGCCCGGATCGGCGGAACGGACCACCATGCCCGCGCGTTCCAGCCGGTCGATGACCGTGGTGGTGGCCGCGGGGCTCAGCTTCAGCGCGGCGCTGATCCGGCCCGCGGGCACCGGGCCTTCGGCCAGTACCACGTCGAGGCAGCGCAGGTCGGTGCGGTTGAGGCCGAGCCGGGCGGCTGCCGCCTCGTCGAAGGCGTCGAAGCTCTGCTGCAGTCGCCGGAGCTCCATGGCGATCTCTCCGATGACATCATGTTTCGACATTCGAATCTTTCTGTTATCGTACATTTCGCTGAACGAAACGAAGATATCACTCGTGGAGGCACCACCATGCACTCGACCACCCCCACCGGATCCGCCTCCGGCACGCGAACCGGCGACGCCGCCCAGATCGAAAAGCTCTTCACCGACTTCATGGCGGCCTGGACGGCGGGTGACGCCCAGGCGTTCGGCGCGCTGTTCACCGACGACTCCGAGTACGTCTCCTACGACGGCACCATCGCCCGCGGCCGCCGGGCCCACCAGCACAACCACGACAAGCTCTTCCGCGGCGTCCTGGCCGGCTCGGCGCTGGTCGGCGACCTGGAGTCGGTCCGCCACCTCACGCCGGACGTGGCGATCGTGCACGGCACGGCCTCCGTCCTGATGCCCTGGCGGTCCACGCTCCCCAGGCGGCGGCTGTCACGGCAGACCATCGTCGTGGTGCGGACAGAAGCCGGCTGGAAGATCGGCGCCATTCACAACGGCCGCGTCCGCCCCGTCACCGTTCCCGGACCCGACGCGTTCCCCTCCAGGATGTCCAAGCTGATGACGCGCGTCGCCCACCGGCTCGGCCTCGGCCGGCGCTGACCCCGCGGACCCGGCGGGCCCCCGGGACGGTGCCGGCCGGGCGCGGGTAAAAACTCCGGTGCGCAATACGCAAATCCGACGAACCCTCTCCCGGTCCAGGGAACATCTCGAAATGTGATCAATCCGCCGGACTGCAGCGTGGTCGTCATCACCTGTGACGACGCCGCCCGCCTGCCCCGGGCCGTGGGTTCCGTGCTCGGCCAGTCGCTGCGGAACATCGAAGTGATCATCGTGGACGACGCGAGCACCGACGGCACCGAGCGGGTGGCGCGTGAGCTCCAGCGGGCGGACGCCCGGGTCCGCTACCTGCGCCGCGACGTCAACAGCGGCGGCTGCGGCGCGCCGCGCAACCAGGGGGTGGCGGCGGCCCGCGCCCGCCACGTGGTGTTCCTCGACAGCGACGACCGGCTGACCCGGCACGCCTGCAAGAGCATGCTGCTGGAGGCCGAGCGGACCGGCGCCGACTTCGTCACCGGGCAGATCTCCCGGCTGTACGAGGCGAGCGGCCGGACGCGCCCCTACTACCCGCACCTGTTCGCCCGGCGCAGGACCGTCGAGGGGATCGCCCGCGAGCCCGAGATGTTCCTCGACTCCTTCAGCACCAACAAGCTCTACCGGGCCGAGCTGCTGCGGCGGTTGCCGTTCCGGGAGGACCTGCACTACGAGGACCACGTCTTCAGCGCCGAGCTGTACTGCGCGGCGCGCCGGTTCGCCGTGGTGCCGTGGGTCGTCTACCTGTGGCACCGGGTCCCCACCGGCGACCCGGGGAAGCCGTCGATCTCGCTGCGCGTCACCGACATGGACAACGTCCGGCACCGGGTCCGGGCGGCCCGGCTCAGCGACGACGTGCTGCGCGGGAACGGCCTGGGCGACCTGGTTCCCGACCGGCGGCGCCGGTTCCTCCGGCAGGACCTGCGGGTCTACCTCGACCCGCTGCCCCGCCGCGATCCGGCGTGGGCGGCGGAGTTCGCCGCGGTCGTCGGCCCCTACCTGGCGGAGTTCGGGCCGCGGGAGTTCGCGGGGATCGACCCGGTCGTGCGGGTCTGCTGCCGTCTCATCGTCACCGGACGGGCCGACGAGCTGGTGGTCGCCGCCCGGTCGCTCAGCGATCCGGAGGTCCCGCCGCGCTTCGCCGTACGGCGGGACGGGCGGACCTACTGGGCCTTCGGGCCGCCGGGGGCGGACGGGACATCCGGCGGGGGCCGCGAACGGGCTTCTTCAGGGGAGCCGGTGCCGGCCGGGGAACCGGACGCCGCCGCACCGGCCGGGGAACGGGAGCCGGGCGCGGCGATCCCTCCGGAGGAGATGGACATCACCGCGCTGCGGATGGCCGAGCTGCCGTACGGCGCCTCCCGGCTCCGCCACGAGGCGACCGTGACCGGCACCGGCAAGGACGCGGAGACGGGCGCGGGCGGTCGCACGGGTACGGAGGTCACCCTGACGATCCGCACCTACGACCCGTTCGGGGTGCTGGCCGCCAATCCCGGCTGGCGCGCGTACCTCGACGTCGCGGGCCGCCGGACACGCCTGTCCCCGCGGCGGCGGGACGACGGCGTCCACGTCAGCGAGGTGACCGTCGACCTGGCCGCGCTCGGGCGCGACCGTCCCGGCACGGGACCCCGCGGACTTCGCGGACTCCGCGTGCTCGGCGCGTTCCGCGAGCTCAACCACGATCCGCGGGTCGTGGTGGTCCGCCCCGACGGCCGGTCCACCGCCGGCCCGCTGCTCGCCGACCCGGGAACCGGGCCGGTCACCGTCACCCTCCTCTGGTACACGGTCGTCCTCGGAATGGAGGGCCGGGCCGGGTTCCTGCGGGTGCGCCGCCGCAGGCGGAGCGCGCTGCGGCCCGCGGCCCGGGTGGCGCGGGCCGGTCGCGCGGCCGTACGGCGGGCGATCCGGCGGGCCGGGGCCCCGCGGGTCAAGCTCGGCGTCTACCGGTGCCTGGTCAGGGTGGTCCCGCCCCGCCGGGACCTGGTGCTGTTCGAGTCGGACGTCGGCGCCGGCTGCACCGGCAATCCCCGCTACGTCTACGAGGAGCTGCTGCGGCGGCGGGCCCCGTTCACCATGGTGTGGTCGGTGGCGCGGAACCGGCGGAACTTCCCGGCCGGCGCGCGCCTGGTGCGGCGGCTGAGCTGGCGCCACCTGTGGACCATGGCCAGGGCGGGGTACTGGGTGGACAGCCACGGCATGCCGCTGGACTTCCCCAAGCCGGTCGGCACCCGCTACCTGCAGACCTGGCACGGCCAGGGCATCAAGACCGTCGGTTTCGACGCCCCGGACCTGCGGGCCGACTTCCCCGGGCCGCGGGCGCGGTGGCGGGCGGCGGTGGCCCGGTGGGACGCGCTGGTCTCGCCGAGCGCGGAGTTCGAGCGGATCTTCCTGCCGTCCAACGGCTACCGCGGCCCGGTGCTGCGGTACGGCTCGCCCCGGTGCGACGTGCTCGTGCGCGGCGACGACGAGGCCGTACGGCGGACGCGGGACGAGCTGGAGATCCCGCCGGGGCGGAAGGTGCTGCTGTACGCGCCTACCTACCGGGACCACGACCTGTTCTCCGGCCGGTCGGTCCGGGCCGACCTGGATCTGATGGCCCGGGAGCTGGCCGGCGAGTGGGTGGTGGTGCTGCGCCCGCACCCCGTCGAGCGGTACACCGTGCCGCGGCACCTGCGCCACTTCGTCCGCCCGGCCGGGTCGTATCGGGAGGTCAACGACCTCATCCTGGCCTCGGACGCGCTGCTGACCGACTACTCGTCGCTGATGTGCGACTACGCCGTCACCGGGCGGCCGATGCTGTTCCTGATCGACGACTGGGACGAGTACCGGCGCCTGGAGCGGGGCGTCCGCCACGACCTGCCCGCGATCGCCCCCGGACCCTGCCTGACCACGACGCGGGAGGTGGTGGACGCCCTGCGGGACCTGCCGTCGGTGTCGGCGTCGTTCGCCGCCCGGTACGCGGAGTTCCACGCACTGTGGTGCGCGGAGGAGAAGGGGCACGCGTCGGAGAGGGTCGTCGACGCCTTCTTCGGCGTCCCGCCGACGCCCCGCCCCGGGCGGCTCACGGTTCGGAGCGGCCCGTTCCGGGCGGCCGGGGCGTGGCTTCGGGGGGTGGGCCGGTGACGTCGGTGGTGTTCGCGTGCCTGGACGCCGACACGCTCGGCGGGATCCAGCGGGTCACCCACACGGTGGCGCAGGGCCTGGCCGGCCGGGGCTACGACGTGCACGTGGTGGGGCTGCACCGCGCCGAGGCGCCCGTCCGATACGTGGACCGGCCCGGCTACCGCCACCACGTGATCCACGCGACGCCGGCGGGCGCGGGCCGGATCTCCCGGGTGGCCGCCCGGCGGGAGCGCCGGCGGCTGCGGGAGGTGTTCTGGCAGGCGGGGCCCGGTTTCGCGGTGCTCACCTCGCCGGGCGTGGTGCCCCGGGTCACCGGCGTGCTGCCGGATCGGCTGCTGCCGATCGGCCAGTACCACGGCTCCTACGAGCACGCGCGGGGCTCCTGGCACCTGCGGGCGGTCGGCGACCGCTACGGCGAGCTGGAGGCGGCGGTGTTCCTCAGCGAGGACGACGCGCGGCGGTTCGCCGAGCAGGCGCTGCTGCCCAACACGTGGGCGATCCCCAACCCGCTGCCCGGCCGGCCGTACCGGGCCTCCGGGCTGGACGGCCGCCGGGTGCTGGGGGTGGGCAGGCTGGAGGGGGTCAAGCGGTTCGACCGGCTGATCTCCGCCTTCGCCGAGGCCGTCCGGGCCGTGGACGGCGGATGTCCCTGCGGACCGTCGTACGGCGAGGCGGCGACGCACGACCCGCCCGTCGGCGGCGCCGCCGACGGGCGGTGGGAGCTGCACCTGGTCGGGGACGGCGCGGAGCGGGAACGGCTGCGCGGGCACGCGGCGGCGTGCGGGGTGGCTGACCGGGTGGTCCTGCGCGGTGTGGTGCCCGCGTCCGGCATGGAGCGCGAGTACCTCGCCGCGTCGCTGCTGGCCCTCTCCAGCGAGCACGAGGGGCTGCCGCTGGTCGTGGGCGAGGCCGCGTCCTGCGGCGTGCCGGCGGTGGCGTTCGACGTGTCGGGCGGGGTGCGGTCGCTGGTCGCCCACGAGAGGACCGGGCTGCTGGTCCCCCCGCCGACGTGCCGGCCCTCGCGGCGGCGCTCGCCCGGCTGATGGTCTCCGGGGACGAGCGGCGGCGGCTGGGCGCCGCCGCCCGCGCCCACGTCGAGGCGTTCCGCCCCGAGCGGATCCTGGACCACTGGGAGGCCCTGTTCGCGCAGGTCACCCGTTGACCGATCGACCGGCCGCCGTCCGATCCGGGCACCCGGCGGCCGGCGGCGCGGGCGGGATGGCGGCGGGCCGTACCGGTCACCCGTTGACCGAGACGGGTTCGGTGCGCGGCTGGGGCACCCCGGCCAGCACGATCTGGGCCGAGGTGAGCCGCGCGCCCAGCGGGTTGGGCTCGCGGAGCCGGATCAGCCGGTCGAAGGCCACCCGCTTGACCCGGGCCAGCTTCCGCTTGGCGGCGGTGCGCTCGTAGGCGACCATCCGCGCGGCGTCGGTCCTGGGCGCCCCGCTGAGCTCGTAGCCGTAGGCCTGGAGCCGCTCGCCGAGGACGCTCTCGCACAGGGACACCTCCCACGGATCGAGGCGGTCGCGCCAGGAGCCCGTCCTGGCGGTGGTCACCTCGTCGTGGGTGCGCGAGTGCCAGGTCTTGCGCTCCGGGACGGCGATGTCGGCCACCCGCTGCGGCTCGCACATGGCCGGGTCGTAGTCCTCGCCGAGGAACTCGCACAGCCTGCGCAGCTGGGCCTCCGGCGCCGAGGTGAGGTCCTCGTAGCGCAGCTCGTGGTAGCTGCCCGCGGGCAGCTTCGGGGCGCCGTGCCGGGCGAAGTCGATCGCCTCGGCCCACGCCGCCACCGCGCTGTAGACGGTGCCGTTGTACCAGGGCATCTCCTTCAGCGACGCCACGCAGTCGCGGCCGTCCCTGATCAGGTGGACGAACTGCGCGTCGGGGAAGAGCCGCAGCAGCACCTCGACGTGCTGGAAGTACGACGGCCGCTTGTCGCCCCAGCGCGGCCTGCCGTGCCGGGCCGCGTAGGCGCGCAGCACGGTGCCCAGCGCCGAGCCCAGCGTCGGCGGGCCCTCGACGATCTCCTCGATGACCTTCTCGCCGTCCAGCCCCAGCTCGTGGAAGCGGGACTGGCGGCGGTTGACCACCCACTCGGCCAGCTCGCGCCTGCGCGCCGGGTCCTCCAGGTCACCGAAGTGCAGCCGCCGCTGGTAGGCGGTGACCATGAACCGGGTCTCCGGGGGGATCGCGATGCGGTGGTGGGCGTGCGTCATGAGCTGGAGCAGCGTCGTGCCCGAGCGGGGGCAGCCCACGATGAAGATCGGCCGGTCGGATTCCATCGGTCAGACCTTCGCCAGTTCGCCGAGCTGCCGGGTGGTGAGCTGCGCCGCCACCGGGCTCGGCTCGCGGAGCCGGTTGACGCGGTCGCGGAACTCCTTGCGGCGGCGTGCCCAGCGCCGCTTGGACGCCGCCTTCTCGCACGCCTCGACGTGCGCCTTCTCGGCTTTGGGGGCACCGGACGGCTCGTAGCCGAACGCCTGGAGCCGCTCGCCCAGCACGGTCTCGCAGACCGAGATCTCCCACGGCTCCAGCCGGGTCCGCCAGGAACCGGACCGGGCGGTGGTCACCTCGCCGTGGGTGTTGCTGTGCCAGACCTTGTGCTGCGGGATCGCCACCCGGGCCACGTGGGACGGCTCGCACATCGCCGGGTCGTAGTCCTCGCCGAGGAACTCGCACAGCCCGGCCAGCTCGGTCGCGGGGTCGGCCGTCAGGTTCTCGTAGCGCAGCTCGTAGTAGGAGTCGGCCGGGAGGTTCTTCGCGTGGCGGCGGCCGTAGTCGATGGCCTCGGCCCAGTTGACCACCGCGTGGAAGATGTCCTTGGTGTACCAGGGCATCTCCTTCAGCGACGCCACGCAGTCGCGGCCGTCCCTGATCAGGTGGACGAACTGGGCGTCGGGGAAGAGCCGCAGCAGCAGGTCCACGTGGTGGTAGTAGCTGGGCCGCTTGTCGCCCCAGCGGGACTTGCCGTACTGCTCGGCGTAGGAGCGGAAGGCGATGCCCATCGCCGAGCCCAGCGTCGGCGGGCCGGCGACGATGTCCTCGATCAGCTTGTCGCCGTCGAGCTTGAGCTCCTTGAACTTGGTGTCCTTGTCGTTGACGATCCACTTGGCCAGCCGGCGCCGGTTCCCCGATTCGCGCAGGTCGCCGAAGACGAACCTGCGGTAGTAGCCGGGCACCACGAACCTCGTCTCGGGCGGCACCGCGATGCGCGGATGCGAGTGCAGCATGAGTTGCAGCATGGTGGTGCCCGAGCGCGGGCACCCGATGACGAACACAGGTCGGTCTGACTGCATGACGACGAACCCCCGTAGAAGATGATCAGACAGCTACGCGCTGCATGCTCTCCGGGCGCGGTGCGGAGGGCACCGCCCGGGCGAAAAGCCACATTCGGTGGATCAGGAAGACCTCGTTCAGCAGGAGCAGTCCCCCTGCCACGGCGACCACCGGCAGCAGGGCCACCACCCCGATGAGCGGGGCGACCACGAACACCGCCGCGTGGAACTCGATGCCGCTGATGAGGTGGCTGCGCACCCGGTGCCGGGCGAGGAACCGGTCGGCCCTGCGGCGCAACGTGGGTCTCCTGGCGGACCTGGGCGGCCGGGACTCCAGCGGGTGGGACCCGGCCTGGCGCTCGGCCTGGCGCTCGGCCCGGTTCTCCCTGACCACCTCGCGCACCCGCTTCATCTGCGGTGCGTTCACGTAGCGGAACAGGTCGAGTACGGCGACGCCGGCGCCGAGCAGGATGTAGGCCAGGTCCCCCGTCGCCGTGTACTGCCCGAACGCCAGCCCCCCGGCGCAGCAGACGACCCGGATGCGGTCGCCGACGTAGTCGAGCCAGAGGCCGAAGGCGGTCCCCGTCCCCTTGAGGCGGGCGATCTTGCCGTCCATGCAGTCGACCATGAAGCTCACGTAGAACAGCGCGGCCCCCGCCACGAGCCGTCCGAGCGCGAAGCACGCCGCCGATCCCATCCCGAGGGCCAGTGACAGACGAGTGAGCCCGTTGGGGGTGACGGAGGTGCGGTTGGCGACGAACAGGGTGAGCCTGCACGCCACCGGATCGACCAGGAACACCGTCCACCAGGAGTCTCTTCGTTTGCGGGTCGCGTGAACGTCGTTCAACGAATAGGCCCTCATGCGTCCAAGCATGGCGACACATGGTCGCTTCACATCTACGCTCTGTAACTACCGGACGATGTCCATGCCAGTTCTTGACCGTCCCGCGCCGTTGAGATCCACGGCTTTGGGAAAGGGAGGGACCGGACCGGCCGGCCGGACACACGGCCCGCGTCCCTCCCCCGCCGCCGCGGGGGGCGCCCCGCGCGGTCAGCCGAACACGCGGTCCACGACCCGCGCCGCCGCGCCGCCGTCGTCGAGCGGGCAGAACCTCGCCCGGAACTCCTCGTACAGCGCCGCGTACTTCGCCTCCGCCTCGGCGGCGCCCCTGATCGCCGCCGTCACCTCCTCGGTCGTGCGGGCCAGCGGGCCGGGCGCGTCGGCCTCGAAGCCGAAGGTGAAGCCGCGCAGCTCGTCGCGGTAGTGCTCCAGGTCGTGGACGTGGAACACCATCGGCCGGCCGGTCACCGCGAAGTCGAACATCGCCGCCGAGTAGTCGGTGACCAGCGTGTCGGCGACCAGGTACAGCTCGGTGGCGTCCGGGTAGCCGGAGACGTCCCGGACGAAGTCCCCGCCGGCCCGGGGCACCCGGTCCACCACGTTCGGGTGGCGGCGGATCAGGAGCACGTGGTCGCCGCCCAGCTCCTCGTGCATCCGCTGGAGGTCGAGCCGCAGGTCCAGCCGGTAGCGGCCCCTGGCGTAGAGCTTGTCGTCGCGCCAGGTCGGCAGGTGCAGGACGACCCGGCGGCCCTCGGGCAGGCCGAGCCGCGCCCTGATCCGGGCGGCGTCGCCGTGCCGCAGGACGTCGTTGCGGGGCAGGCCGGTCTCCAGGATCTCCCCGTCGAAGCGGAAGGCGCGCCGCAGGACCGGGGTGCACCACGGGCTCGGCGAGACCAGGTGGCTCCACTGGGCGACCTTCCAGGCCAGCCGTTCGTGGTGGTCGGGCCGGGCGAGCGGCATCCGCTCGACGTCGAAGCCGACGCGCTTGAGCGGCGTGCCGCGGCCGGTCTGCAGCACGACCTGGTCGGGGCGGCGCTCGAACCAGCCGGGCAGGTCGACGTTGGTGACGACGTAGCGGCAGCGGGCCAGCGCCTCGTAGTGCTCTCGCCCGTACCGCCGGACCGGCGTGACCCCCTCGGGCAGCTCCACCTGGCCGTCGCGGACGCACCACAGGAACTCCAGGTCCGCGTCGCGCCGCCGCAGCTCCTCGTAGATCGCCCGGGGGCTGTCGGAGAACTGCCGCCCGCCGTGGCTGTCGAACAGGACGGCGTCCCGCCGCGGCTCGGCGCGCCGGGCGGGGTAGAACTCCTCGCGCAGCAGCCGCTGCTGCTTGGGCCGCCCCTCGGCGCCCAGGTCGCCGCCGACCGTGAGCACCGCCTCCGCCATCAGGTCGGTGTCGAAGGTGAAGGTGCGGTTGCCGGTGGCGTGCTCCAGCGGCTCGGCCTGGTGGAACTCCACCCGCATGTCGCCCGCGGCGGTGCGGACCGTGAAGCCGTGCGCGCCCGACGGCAGCGGCAGGCGGCCTCCGAGGGTCTCGGACGCCTCGGGGGTCACGGTGACGCGCTCGCCGTCGATCGGGAACAGCCGCTCGCTGAACCGGCCGCGCGAGGTGACGACCAGCCACGCCGGGCCGTCGATCGGGCGCATCGGCGCGCCGGCGAGCTCCAGGTGGCCCCGCTCGCTCCACCAGACCCGCTCGACGTGGAAGGTCGGCCGCTGCTCGCGCAGCACCAGCCCGCCCGACGCCGACCGGCTCACCACCACGTCGCGGCCGTGCCTGCGGTGCAGGCCGCGCTCCACGCCGTCGTCGACGACCAGCGGCCGGGCGGGCCCCACCTGGGGGAGGACGTCGAAGCGCCACTCGGCCCCGGGGTTCAGGGCGCTCATCTCCAGGCTCGACGGGTCCAGGTCCGGCCACCGCTCGGACAGCACCCCGTCGAGGTCGATCATCGCGTCGAACGTCCCGCCGTCCGAGATGATCATCGGGTAGCGGCGGTCACGCCCGCCCTGGGGGCGGGTGAGCCGCAGGTGCGGGCCGGCGCCCAGGTCGTCCTCGCACCGGCCGCTGATCCACAGCCTGCCGTCGACCACCCGGTGCCCGGTGACCCGGGCGGCCGGGCGGTCGACCCGCAGCCTGAGCTCGTCGGCGGCCGTCCACTCCGTCCACACCGCCGTCCCCCGGTCGTGCTCGGCGAACACCGGCCGCCGCGCGGCCGGCCCGGGCTGGCCCAGCGTGGCGCGCCGTACCAGGCCGCGGTGCAGGACACGCAGCTCGACCCGCCATGACGAGCCCGCGGGCAGCTCCGCCGTGTCGATCGCCAGACGGAACCCGCACCAGTCCTTACGGCGCCGCGGGCCGGTGTCCACCAGCGACGGGCCGCGCCGCCTGCGCACCCGGAGCCGGACGCGGCGGCCGGTGTCCTCCTCGACCAGCCAGGCGGCGACGTGCTGCTGGATCCGCTTGCGGGGGCGCAGGTGACGCGGCGAGATCCGGCCGTCGACGACCAGCCGGTCGTCCTGCCGGCGCAGCTCGTCCACCCGCTGGCGCAGGTCCAGCTCCTTGCGCATCCGGGTGACGGACCCGGGCAGCGGCACCGGGCAGTTGAGGTGGTAGCCGCGCACGCCGCCGCCGGTGACGCGGGTGTTCGCCTTGGCGGTCCGCTCCCACTCCAGCACCCGCAGCAGGTCGTCCACCCGGTCCTGCCGTACCAGCTCCCATTTGACGCGGCGCGGCGCGGGGACGGAGGCGAGGACCTTCGGGCCGGCCTCCTCCAGGTAGGCGCGGGCCAGGTCGCGGAAGCGCCGCCGGAAGTCGTCGTCGGCCTGGTCGAGCACCTGCAGGAAGTTGGGCAGGTCGCTGTCGAGGACCATCCGGTCCCAGGCGGGCAGGTGGCGGGCGCGGCCGGTCCGGACGAGGAAGTCCCGCACCGAGCGGACCGCGGCGAAGCGGTCCTCGACGCCCTTGACGTGCGCCCGGTTCTGGGTGATCGAGGTGCTCTCTCCCTCGCGTTCCCGCCACAGGTAGACGGGGACGCTCAGCACGTCCACGGCCTCGGCGAGGAAGTGCGCGGGCACCGCGACCGCGATGTCCTCCCACAGCACCCCCTCGGGGAAGCGCAGGTCGTTGCGGTCCCAGAAGGCGCGGCGCCACAGCTTGTTGGTGACCAGCCGGTCCTTGAGCAGGATGTCGTCGCGGGTGACGTGGGTCCGCCTCGCCGGGCTGGTGAAGATGGCCCGGTGCATCGGCGACTGGCGCACCCCGTGGCCGCTGAAGCGCAGCACGTTGCCGGTCGCCAGGTCCGAGCCGCTCTCCAGCAGGGCGCACGCCATCGTCTCGATCGCGGTCGGCGGGAGCAGGTCGTCGCTGTCGAGGAAGGCGAGGAACTCGCCTGAGGCGTGCCGGACACCGGTGTTGCGCGCCGTGCCCAGGCCGCCGTTCTCCTGCCGGACGAGCCGGAACCGCCCGTCGCGGGCGGCGAAGGCGGCGGCGATCTCCGCGCTGGAGTCGGGCGAGCCGTCGTCCACCATGACGACCTCGATGTCGCTCCAGGTCTGCGCGGCCACCGACGCCAGGCACGCCTCAAGGTACGGTTCCACGTCGTAGATGGGCACGATGACGCTCACTAGGGCCACGATCGGTCCTCCGGTAGTCGGAAATCGCCCGGCCCAGCATGGCCGCGTCCGCGGTCCGGCGGGCACCGGAATGCGGCCGCGATGGAACGAGCTGACCGAGTCTTGACCGTCCCTCGCGTCTCCGTGCGGCCGCGCGCGGGGTCCGGCGGGGCCGCCGGGCGGGCGGGGTGGCCGCGGGCGTCTCCCAACGGGGAGGCACCGCTTCCCCAGCGACGGGTCAAGGCTGGGAATGCACACTCCCTAGCAAGTCGCGATGACCCTCCGTAATCGCCCCCCGGTCCGACACGATCGACTCGCCGGGCCGCCGGTCGCCGGAA
The DNA here is from genome assembly GCF_050942225.1 of Streptosporangium sandarakinum. Classification (NCBI taxonomy): domain Bacteria; kingdom Bacillati; phylum Actinomycetota; class Actinomycetes; order Streptosporangiales; family Streptosporangiaceae; genus Streptosporangium; species Streptosporangium sandarakinum. The sequence continues at coordinate 1,111,314 of NZ_CP192034.1, read as the reverse complement.
ACGGCCGGGATCGACCGGGAACGGGGAACCGGAAACGGCCGGGAACGGGGAAATCGTCCGCGGGGGGAAGCGCATGGAGTCGACAGTCATCGTGGGGGCGGGGCCCGCCGGGCTCACCGCCGCCTACGAGCTGACCCGGCGGGGCCTGCCGTGTGAGGTCTTCGAGGCCGACCACGTGGTCGGCGGGATCAGCCGGACCGTGGAGCGCGACGGCTGGCGCTTCGACATCGGCGGCCACCGCTTCTTCACGAAGGTGGCGCGGGTCGAGGAGTTCTGGAACGAGATCCTCGGCGAGGAGGACTTCCTGCTCCGGCCGAGGATGAGCCGCATCCACTACGGCGGCCGTTTCTTCGACTACCCGCTCCGGGCGTCCAACGCGCTGCGCAACCTCGGCCCGCTGGAGTCGGCGCGCTGCGTGGCCTCCTACGCCGGGGCCCGGCTGCGCCCGCCCGCCGACCAGTCGACGTTCGAGGGCTGGGTCACCGCCAGGTTCGGCCGCCGGCTGTACGAGATCTTCTTCCGCACCTACACCGAGAAGGTGTGGGGCGTCCCGGCGGCGAGCATCCAGGCCGACTGGGCGGCGCAGCGGATCAGGAACCTCTCGCTGGGCCGGGCCGTGCTCGCCGCGCTGCGGCCGGGCCGGGGCGGCACCGAGGTCACCAGCCTGATCGAGGAGTTCCGCTATCCCCGGCTGGGGCCCGGCATGATGTGGGAGGCCTGCGCCGAGCGGGTTCGCGAGCGGGGCTGCCCGGTGCGTCTCGGCGTCCGGGTCGGGCGGGTGCGCCGTGGCTCCGGCGGGCTGGTGGTCACCGTCATGGACGGCGGCGTCAGCCGGGAGGTCCGCTGCGACGCGCTGATCTCCTCCATGCCGCTCGGCGACCTCGTCCGGGCGTTCGGCCCGGACGTGCCGGACGTCGTGGCCGAGGCCGCGGCGGGCCTGCGGCACCGCGACTTCCTGACGGTCGCGCTGGTGGTGCCCGAGCGGTTCTCCTTCCCGGACAACTGGATCTACATCCACTCCCCCGAGGTACGGCTGGGCCGCGTGCAGAACTACGGCTCCTGGTCGCCCTACCTGGTGCGGGAGGGCCTGACGTGCCTGGGCCTGGAGTACTTCGTCAACGAGGGCGACGACCTGTGGGACGCCCCCGACGACGACCTCGTGGCCTTCGGCACCGGGGAGCTGGAACGGCTGGGCCTGGTCACGCCCGGCGCGGTCCGGCAGGGCTACGTGGTGCGGATGCCGAAGGCGTACCCGGTCTACGACGCCGGCTACGCGGGCCACGTCGGGACGATCAGGAAGTATCTCGACGTGGAGTGGCCGGAGGTCCACCCGGTGGGCCGCAACGGCATGCACCGCTACAACAACCAGGACCACTCGATGCTCACCGCGATGCTGGCCGTGGAGAACGTCGCCGACGGCGCCCGGCACGACGTGTGGGAGGTCAACGTCGACGCCGACTACCACGAGGAGCGCTCCGGCCCCGGCTCCTCCGGCGGCGGCGCCGCCCCCGCGGGCACCGGCCGTGCCGCCCCCGTCCTGGTGGAGACGGCCGCCCCGCATCCGTGATCCGCCCCGCGGCCCCGGCTCCTCCCGTGGCTTCCGCCGTGTCCCGGGCCCTTCGGCCCGTCCCGGGCTTTCCGCCCCGTCTCCGGCCCGGCCCTTCCGCCGGGCGGGCGGCGGGCCCCGCGCGGCGGGACGCCCGCCGGACCCCTGCAAACCCCCTTACATCCGACCGGAGTTCGCATCCATGACACAGCGTTCCACGGTTCCGGACGTCAGCGTGGTCGTCATCACCTACGACGACGCGCCCCGGCTGCCGCGAGCCGTACGATCCGTCCTCAGCCAGACCCTCAAGAACCTCGAAGTGATCATCGTGGACGACTGCTCCGGCGATGACACCCCGGCGGTGGTCGCGGCGCTCGCCCGGGAGGACCCGAGGGTCCGTTGCATCCGGCTGCCGGCCAACAGCGGCGGCTGCGGCGCCCCCCGCAACGCGGGCATGGACGCCGCGGCGGCGCCGTACGTGATGTTCCTCGACAGCGACGACGAGCTGCCCCGCCACGCCTGCAAGAGCCTGCTGCTGGAGGCCGAGGCGACCGGCGCCGACTTCGTCATGGGCACCGTGGAGCGCGTCGACGAGGGGACCGGGAACACCACCCTCTGGTACCCCCGGCTCTTCGCCGAGCGCCGGGTCGTGCACGGCGTCCGCGCCGAGCCCGAGCTGCTGTTCAACTGCCTGGCCACCAACAAGCTGTACCGGCGGGCCTTCCTGGAGGCGACCGGCATCCGCTTCCCCACCGGCATCCACCACGAGGACATCGTCTGGTCCACGGAGCTGTTCTGCCACAGCAAGCTGTTCGCCGTCGTCCCCTGGCCGGTCTACCGGTGGCTGCTCGCCGCCGCCCCGGCGACGACGTCGATCTCCTCCCGGCGGCACGAGCTGGAGAACGTGCGGCAGCGGATCGCGGCGGCCGAGCTCACCGACCGGGTGCTGGCCGCCACCGGCTCCCTCGACCTGAAGGAGGACAAGGACTTCCGCTTCCTCTCCCACGACCTGCGCCTCTACCTCGGTGACCTGCCCCGGCGCGACCCGGGGTGGGTCGCCGCGTTCGCCGACATCGTCGTCCCGTACGTGGACACGCTGGAGCCGGCGGCCGTCCGGCGGTCGAGCCGGGCCGAGCGGGTGTGCGTGCAGCTGCTGCGCGAGGGCCGCCACGAGGAGGCCGCCGTCGCCGCCGTCGAGCTGGGCGGCAGGTGGGTCCCGCCCCGGACCGTCACCGGGCACGGCGCCCGCGTCTTCTGGGGGGAGACGGTCCCCGCGACCGAGCGGGGCCGCGAGGAGCTGGACGTCACCGAGTCGCACCTGGGCGAGCAGCCGCTGGCCTCCGCGCTGCTCCGGCACGAGCTCGCCGACCTGGAGGCGTCCGGCGACCGGGTACGGCTCCGCCTGCGGACCTACGACCCCGGCCGGGTGCTCGACGGCCGCGCGCCGACCGCCCGGCTGCGGATCGGCGGCCGGAAACGGACGATCGCCGCGCTACCGGCCGAACCCGTGCCGGCCGCGCCGCGCGGCGGGCCCGTATCCGAACCGGCCGCACCGTACGGCGGGCCCGCGTCCGAACCGGCCGCGCCGCACGGTGAGCCCGCGCCCGCCGGATCCGCGCCGGACGGATCCGTGCCGGACGGGACACGGGAGTGGGAGGTGACGATCGACCTGTCCGCGCTGGACTGGCCGGAGGACGCGGTGAAACCCCAGTCGGTCGAGCTGTCGCTCACCGAGGGCGGGCGTTCCTGCTCCCGGCCCGTGCTGGCCTTCCCCGACCTGTCGTTCACCTCCACCGGCACCCTGTCCGCCGGCCGTCTGGTGCTGGAGGCGTCGGCCGACGTCCCGTTCCGCCTGACCGCGCGCCGGATCGGCCCGGCCCCCCGGCGGGGGCGGCTCGCGCGGGCGGCCGAGCTGTGGCGGGACCTCCCGCTGCGCCTGGCCACCCCGCGCAACCTGGGCCGCTTCTACCGGCTGGCCGCCGCGCTGACGCCGGTGGACCGGCGGCTGGCGGTGTTCGAGTCGGCCGAGGGCGGCGCCTACACCGGCAACCCCCGCTACGTCTACGAGGAGCTACGGCGGCGCGACGCCCCGATCAGGGTCGTCTGGTCGCACACCGGCGACACCGCGCACTTCCCCCGCGACGCCGTACTGGTCAGGCGCAACACCTTCCGCCACGCGTGGTTCCTGGCCCGCGCCCGCTACTGGGTGGACAGCCACAACCTCCCGTACTGCTACCGCAAGCGCCGGGCCACCCGGTACCTGCAGACCTGGCACGGCCAGGTGTTCAAGAAGATGGGCCTGGACGATCCCCGGCTGCGCGCCCAGCCGGCCATGGCCAGGAGGTACGCCGAGGCGGTGGCGCGCTGGGACGTCCTGCTCACCCCCGGCCCGGACTTCCGCCGCGACTTCGGCGACGCCAGCGGGTTCACCGGTGAGGCGCTGCACGCCGGGTATCCCCGCACCGACGTGCTCGTCCGGCACGACGAGCCCGAGCAGCGCGAGCGGGCGCGGCGGGCGCGGGAGTTCTTCGAGGTCCCCGAGGGCAGGCGGGTGATCCTCTACGCGCCCACCTACCGCGACGAACGGCGCTTCAGCGGGGAGTCGATCCGGCTGGACCCGCAGGTCCTGGCCGCCGAGCTGGGCCGCGACTGGGTGATCCTGGTGCGCGCCCACCCCTTCGACCGCTTCACCGTGCCGGACCCGCTCGGCCACTTCGTCCGGGACGCCTCGTCCTACCCCGAGGTCAACGATCTGATGCTGGCCTCCGACGTCCTGGTGACCGACTACTCCTCGATCATGTTCGACTACGTCTGCCTGGGGCGGCCCATCCTCTACTACGCCGACGACTACGAGCACTACGCCACGGACCGGCGGGGCGTCTGCTTCGACCTGGAGCGGCTCGCCCCGGGACCGCTGCTGCGCAACCCCGGCGAGCTCGTCGCCGCGCTGAACCGGCTCGACACGGTCACCGAGCGGTACGGCGAGCGGTACGCGGACTTCCGCGCCCGCTGGTGCGCCCTGGACGACGGGCGGGCCGCCCGCGCGGTCGTGGACGCGTTCTTCCCCGAAGCCCCCCGATCCCTCGAAGCCCCCCGGCTCCCGGAGGCCGCCCGATGAACCGTGCCTCCTCCGCAGACCGCTCGATGGACCGCACGCCTCCCGGAGGCCACCCGATGAGCACCGCACGACCGCGCCGCGTCTTCTTCGTCAGCACCGACGGGGACTCCATGGGCGGCTCCCAGCGGGTCCTGCACACCCTGGCGCAGGGGCTCGCCGAGCGCGGGCACGAGGTGACGCTGGTCAGCATCAACCCCTCCCGGCAGCCGCAGTCCTACGTCGCCGACCCCGCCTACCGGCACGTCACGCTGTACGGCACGCCCGCCCCGGAGGCGCCCGCCCGCCGGCTGCCGTTCCCGCGGCGCGCGGGCAGGCCCCGGCGGTCCCCGGACGAGGTGGCCGCCGCCAAGCGGAGACTGGCCGGGCTGGCCGAGGAGGTCACCGGCGGCTACATGGTCGTCGCCTCGCCGTGGGCCGCCCACTGGATCTCCGACGTGCCCATGCCGCACCTCGCCATGATCGGCCAGTACCACCAGACCTACGAGGACGCGGCCGGCACCCCGCACCTGCGGCTGATCAGGAAGCACTACGCCCACTACGACAAGGCCCTCTTCCTGTGCGAGGAGTACGCCGCGGCCTTCACCCGCCACCGGCTCGCCAACTGCGGGGTCATGCCCAACCCGGTCGGCGTCTTCCCGGACGAGCCGGCCCCGCTCCGCGCCCCGCGGATCGTCTCGGCGGGGCGGCTGGTCAGGCCCAAGCGGATCGACCTGCTGATCGACGCCTTCGCCGCCGCGGCCCCGTCCGCCGCCGAGCCGTGGGAGCTGCGGATCGTCGGCGACGGCCCGGTGCGGGCCGCCCTGGAAGAGCAGGCCCGCGCCACGGGACTCGGCGACCGGATCGTCTTCCGCGGCCAGGTGGCGGACGTCGAGGCCGAGTATCTCGGCGCCTCCGTCGTCACGCTGACCAGCGACGCCGAGAGCTGGGGGCTGGTGCTGGCGGAGGGCGCCGCCTGCGGCCTGCCCGCCGTGGCCTGCGACATCTCGGCCGGGGTGCGCGCGCTCGTGGCCGACGGGGACAACGGCCTCCTGGTCGGGCCGGGCGACGCGCGGGGGTTCGCCGCCGCGCTGGAACGCCTGATGTCGGACGGGGAGCTGCGCCGGAAGATGGGGTCCCGGGGCCGGGAGCGGATGCGGGGGTATCTCCTGCCGCGCGTCCTGGACCGGTGGGAGGCGTTGTTCGACGAGATCGACCGCTGAGGGGGGCCGGGGCGCGGGCCGCGCCGTACACCGGAGGGACCGGGGCGCGGGCCGCCCGCGGGGTCAGCGGGGGTCAGCGGGGTGACAGCAGGGCCCGCGTCTCCCGCAGGAACGTGGGGACCAGCAGCACCCCGATGATGATCGGCGTCACCATGAACCGGAAGTCCTGGGCGGTGTTGGTGAGGAGCACGCCGAGCTGCTGGGCGCAGACCACGGCGGCCACCGCGGCCACCGCCCGGCTTCCGGTGCGCCGCCGGGCCAGCGCGGCCGTCGCGTAACAGAGGTAGCACCAGAGGGCTCCCCGCCACAGCAGCCATTCGAGCCGGTGGGCCCCGGCCGCGTCCAGGGCGGACAGCGCGGCGGCCCGCAGCCCCTCGGAGAGCGGCCGGCCGCGCATGACCGCGGCGACCGGGGTGCCCTCCCAGCCGGGCGGGAGCACCGGGTCACGCAGCGAGAACCGGTAGAGCTCCCCGCCGGGCTCTCCGGCGGTCGAGCCGACCTGCCAGGCGAGCGCGGCGCGGCAGAGCCGGGCGTCCAGGATCACGCCCGGCGCGCGGACCAGCAGGCCCCGCCAGAGGTCCATGACCTCCGAGACGCGCCGCTCCGCCTCCCGGCCGTCGAAGTCCGGGTCGAAGTAGACGCGGGACACGGTGTGGCAGGTCGCCCCGCGCAGCCAGGTGCCGATCGGGGCGATCCCGGTCAGCAGCTCCCGCTGCCCGCGGTCGAACAGTCCGGGGCGCTCGGCGTAGGCCACGGCGAGGTCACCGAAGACCGTCTGGTAGGCGAAGACGCGCGGCGGCGGGGCGACGCCGAGGGCCGGGTAGCCGCTGCTCATCAGCAGCGGCGGCACCGCCACCGCGACGGCCGCGACCGCCGCGGTCCACCGGCGCGCGACCGGCAGCAGCGGGACCAGCAGGACCGCGGCGATCAGCGCCACGACGAAGCCGTTGTTGCGGAACAGGCCCGCCCCGAGGAGCTCGGCGCCCAGGACGGCCAGGCGGGGTCCCAGCCCCCGCCGCGCGGGCGCGGGCGGGCGGGGGCCGGGACGCCGTCCGGGACCGTGGCTCCCGACGGGGTTCCGTCTCCGTGCCGGGTCCCGGCGCGCGGCCGGGCCGCGATCCCGGCGGCCGTCCCGGCGGCGAACAGGACGCAGATCGTGAACGGCACGTCCTTCCACATGGTCACGGTGAAGGCGCCGAGTGGCGGGAGCAGCGCCGCGCAGCCCACCGCCGCGACCAGCCACCGCCGGCGCGGGCCGTACGGCCTGAGGGCGCCGGCGAGGTGGGCCAGCGCGGCGGACATGGCCGTCGTCTGCAGGAGGGTCACCGGCGACAGGTCGCCGGTGACCCGCAGTGACAGCCGGAGCAGGGCGTCGTAGGCGACCGAGTGGGTGGCGGTCCAGGGCCCGGTGGTGACGTGCCGGACGTAGGAGACGGTGTCGGGGCTCATCAGCCCGGGATGGAGGGCGAGCCACCAGCCGAGCAGCACGAGCTGGCCGGTCGCGTAGCAGGCGAGCGGGAACCATCGCTCCCGGGCCGGCGTGCCGCCCCCGCCGTCCCCGCCGCCGTCCGGCCCGCTCTCCCCGGCCGGACGCGGCCCCACCGTAATGATCGTCATCGTCTTCCCAGCGCGTCGGGGCGGGGGGCCGTGCCCATCATCGGGTACGCCGGGGGTCCGTTCGGGCCGTTATACCCGGCCGTGACCGCATGAGTTGTCAAGTTTGCCGTTGGACGGGGACGGGCTCATCCGCCTGTTGTCTCCCGGTGCGCCCGCCCACCAAACCACCACAAAACACTTATTCAGCGACATAAAACCAGGCTTTTCACAGGACATCGTGACGCATAGGCCCCAGAAGCCATCGGGAGCCTCGATAAGATTCCCATTCAACCGACGTCAATTTGACCCGGAGCCCCCTCATGAAGTCTCCTGTCCGCATGCTGCTGGCCACGTCATGTGCGCTGGCCCTGACCTCCGTCCCGGCCGTCGCCTGGAGCGCGACGCGGAGCGGTTCCGACATCACGGCGAAGCCGGCGAGCACGCCGAAGCCCTCGCCCACGCCGACGGCCAAGCCCTCGCCCAAGCCGAAGCCCGCGCCGGTGGACTGCGCCAAGGTCAAGTGCATCGCGCTGACCTTCGACGACGGCCCCGGCAAGTACGCCGACAAGCTGCTCGACACCCTCAAGAAGTACGACGCCAAGGCCAGCTTCATGCTGGAGGGCCAGTACGCGAAGTCCCGCCCGGCGTTCGTCAAGCGGATGGTCGCCGAGGGCCACGACATCGGCAACCACAGCTACACCCACCCGCACCTGCGCGAGCTGTCCGAGGACCGGATCCGCGAGGAGCTGAACAAGACCGTCGAGGTCGTCAAGAAGGCCTCCGGCAAGGCTCCGGCCATGATCCGCCCGCCGTACGGCGAGCTGGACAACCGGGTGGTCGAGATCGCCAAGGAGATGGGACTCCCGATCGTCCTGTGGAACGGCGGCTCCCGCGACTGGGCCACCAAGAACGAGAAGGCCATCTACGACGAGGTGCTCAAGAACGCCAAGCGCGACGGCGTCATCCTGATGCACGACTGGGTCCCGCAGACCGTCACGGTGATGCCCAAGCTGCTCGCGGCGCTGAAGAAGCAGGGCTACCACATGGTGGGGGTCTCCGCCATGCGCGGCGTGAAGGACCTCAAGCCCGGTGACATCTACCCGGTCGGCAGCGAGAAGGACGACGACCTCTCGTCCGACACACCGCTCGACGGCGGTGGCGAGTACGCCGAGTCGCCCGAAGACGGCCTCTGAGACCATCTCCGGGCCACCCGCCTGCCCAGCCGCTGCATGGGCACCTCCACGTAGCGGTAGGTGAGCAGGCTCAGCACCACCGCCGCGGCGATGGTCGCCACCGAAACCGCCACCTGCACCGCCGGCCGCATGGCCCGGACGTCCCCGGCGACGGCCGAGACGGCCTTCAGCAGGGGGTGGTGCAGGAGGTAGAGCGAATAGCTGATCAGGCCCAGCCTGACCAGCGAGCGGGGCAGGCGACGTTCGCGCAGGGCCATCGCGCCCGCGAACGTCGCCCCCGCGAGCGCGATCGTGGTGAACCACACGCCGGGCTGGACCCACCACCAGCCCGCCTGCGGCGACCACACCGGGGCCAGCGCCACCAGTACGGTGGCCGCGGCCACCGGCCAGAGCCGGCCGGAGCCCTGCTCCCAGCGGCGGATCGCGGTCCCGGTGAACATCACGGCCAGGATCGCCGCGCCCAGCCACGGCACGAAGCTGCTGAAGACCGTCAGCAGCACGGCCGTCACGCCGAGCATCCAGGCGGCGGTGACCCGGAACTTGCCGCTGATCAGGCAGAACATCCCCACGGCGAACACCGCGCCGGCCACGTAGGCGGGCCAGGATCCCTTCAGCAGCGGCGCGGAGAGCACCAGCCCGGCCGCCACCGCCACGACGCCGAACCCCACCGCCAGAGTCCCGCTCCGGCGGTGCAGACCGCCGGTGAACAGCGCGGTGACCAGGAGGTAGAAGACCATCTCGTAGGAGAGCGTCCACATGGTGTCGGCCAGGCCGCCCATGTGGAGCACGTCCAGCAGCATCGTGGCGTGCCCGAGCACGCCCGCCAGGTCGCGCGGCACCTGCTCGCGGACCGGCAGCCACACCGCCATCACCAGGACGATCGCCGCGACCAGCAGGTAGACCGGGTAGAGCCGGAACCCCCTGCCGATCCAGAACGCCCGGACGTCACCCCGGCCCTCCAGCGACACCGGGATGATGTAGCCGCTGACCAGGAAGAAGACCAGTACGCCGTACATGCCGAGGTTGAACCAGTAGGGTCGCAGGGCGGGCATGAACCACGGCAGCAGGTGCTCCAGCAGAACCGCGACGGCGGCCAGGCCGCGCAGCGCGTCCAGCCACGCGAGCCGGGCCCCGGAGGTCGGTCGCGGGGGCGGGGGAAGGGCGGCGCTCGTTGACACCCGTCCCAACTTACCGGCTTGCCGGTCAGAAAAAGGATAAAAACCCACAATTCCCAGGTGCGGCCGGAGGCCGGCCCGACGGGCGGACGGATAGCGGTCCCGGCAAGTACCGGTGCATGACGGATTCCGCGATCCGCCGTTCTCCGTAACTTTGTGACCTGCGAGGACAACCGCGGGAAACACGAAGGAGAACGAGATGAACGACGTCGCCAAGCTGGTCGAGCGCTACCTGGCCACCTGGAACATGACCGACGCCGCCGAGCGCCGCGCGGAGATCGGCACCATCTGGGCCGAGGAGGCCCGCTACGTGGACCCGCTCGCCGACGTCACCGGCCGCGACGCGATCGACGCCGTCATCACCGCCGTCCAGGGGCAGTTCCCCGGCATGGTCTTCACCCTCGCCGGCGACGTCGACGCCCACCACGACGTGGCCCGCTTCACCTGGCACCTCGGCCCCGAGGGCGGCGAGGCCATCGTGGTCGGCTTCGACGTCGCGGTCCTGACCGGGGATGGCCGGATCCGGGAGGTCCACGGCTTCCTCGACCGGGTCCCCGCCCTCTAGACGGCGAACACGGCGCGGCCCCGCGGAAGACCGTTCTTCCGCGGGGCCGCGCCGTGTTCGTCTACTCCCACTCGATGGTGCCCGGCGGCTTGCTCGTCACGTCGAGGACGACGCGGTTGACCTCGCGGACCTCGTTGGTGATCCGCGTGGAGATCCGGGCGAGCACGTCGTACGGGACGCGGGACCAGTCGGCGGTCATGGCGTCCTCGCTGGAGACCGGGCGCAGCACGATCGGGTGGCCGTAGGTGCGGCCGTCGCCCTGGACGCCCACCGAGCGGACGTCGGCCAGCAGGACCACCGGGCACTGCCAGATCTCCCGGTCGAGCCCGGCGCGGGAGAGCTCCTCGCGGGCGATGGCGTCGGCCTCACGGAGGATCTCCAGGCGCTCGTGGGTGACCGCGCCGACGATCCGGATGCCGAGCCCCGGCCCGGGGAACGGCTGGCGCCAGACCATCGCCGGGGGCAGCCCCAGCTCCTCGCCCGCCCGGCGGACCTCGTCCTTGAACAGGGTGCGCAGCGGCTCCACCAGCGTGAACTGGAGGTCCTCGGGGAGGCCGCCGACGTTGTGGTGGGACTTGATGTTGGCGGTGCCGGTGCCGCCACCGGACTCGACCACGTCGGGGTAGAGGGTGCCCTGCACCAGGAAGTCGACCGGGCCGTCGGCGAGGATGGCGCGCTGCTCGTCCTCGAACACCCGGATGAACTCCCGGCCGATGATCTTCCGCTTCTCCTCGGGGTCGGTGACCCCGTCGAGCGCCTTCAGGAAGCGCTCCTGGGCGTCGACCACGCGCAGCTTGACCCCGGTCGCCTCGACGAAGTCGCGCTCGACCTGCTCGGCCTCGCCCTTGCGCAGCAGGCCGTGGTCGACGAAGACGCAGGTCAGACGGTCACCGATGGCCCGCTGCACCATGGCTGCGGCCACCGCGGAGTCGACCCCGCCGGACAGGCCGCAGATGGCCCGGCCCTCCGGGCCGATCTGGGCGCGGACCGCCTCGACGGCGTCCTCGACGATGTTGAGCATCGTCCAGGAGGGGCGGCAGCCGGCCGCGTCGAGGAAGCGCTTCAGCACCGCCTGGCCGTGCTCGGAGTGGAGCACCTCGGGGTGGAACTGCACGCCGTACAGGCCCCGCTCGGGGCTCTCGAAGGCGGCGACCGGCGTCTGCGCGGTGGCGGCGGTGACGACGAACCCCTCGGGGGCCGCGGAGACGCTGTCGCCGTGGGACATCCACACGGCCTGCGCGACGGGCAGCCCGGCGAACAGCACGCCCTCCTGCCGCACCTCCAGCGGGGTGCCGCCGTACTCGGCCAGACCGGTGCGGGCCACCGTGCCGCCGAGCTGCTGGGCCATGGCCTGGAAGCCGTAGCAGATGCCGAAGGTCGGCACCCCGGTCTCGAACAGGCCCGCGGGGACGGCGGGGGCGTTCTCGGCGTAGACCGACGAGGGGCCGCCGGACAGGATGACGGCCTTGGGCTTCTTGGCCAGCATCTCCTCGACCGGCATCGTGCTCGGGACGATCTCGGAGTAGACGTGGCATTCACGCACCCGTCGCGCGATCAGCTGCGCGTACTGCGCGCCGAAGTCGACGACCAGGACCGTGTCGAAATCAGACACCAAGACCCCCAAAGAAACCACAGCGGTGCCTTCAGTCTATCGGCGCTCGTCAATGCATCCGCGACGGACCGGAAAAGAGACTTCGGGGGGCCGGAAAAGCCGTACGGCGCTCCGGCTCCGGCTCCGGCTCCGGCTCCGGCTCCGGCTCCGGCTCCGGCTCCGGCTCCGGGGAGACCGTACGGGTGCCGGGAGACCGTATGGGATGCCGGGAAGGACGGGGCGGCGCGGACCGCCGCGGGTCGCGTCTCACGACGGGCCCGCGGCGGTCCGGCGGAGGACTTCCGCAGAGCCTCCGGAGAACGCTCAGAGGATGTTCGGCAACAGGCCCAGCGGCGGGGAGCCGAGGTCGAGCATGGCGGTGTGGAAGCGCTTGAGCGAGAACTCCGCGCCCCAGGCCGCCCGCGCCCGCTCGCGCAGGTCGAGGATCTCCAGCTTGCCCCAGGTGTAGCGGCCGTAGGTCGGGTCGAAGGTGGCCCGCGCCGCCTCCGACATCGCCGCCGGACCGCTGATGTGGGTGTCGGCCTCGAAGCGGCGGGCGCCCTCCTCGACCGTCATCGAGCCGGTGTGCACGCCGATCGCGCAGGCCAGCCGGGTCACCCGGATCAGCGCCTCCAGCCACACGCCGATCTCGAAGCGGGGGTCGTCGGGCGCGAAGCCCTCCTCGACGCACAGCTCCTCGGCGTAGTGCGCCCAGCCCTCGGCGAACGCCAGCGACATGAGCGTCCGGCGCACGTCGGAGGGCGCGTGACGCAGGGCCCGGCCGTGGGAGAAGTGCCCCGGCGCGACCTCGTGCACGTTGATCGCGGGCAGCGTGGTCGCGCTGAAGACCTCCAGCCACTCCTCGATGTCGCGCTCCGGCCAGGTGGGCTCCGGCGGGGTGATGTAGTACCACGAGGGGCCGTCGGGCTCGCCGGACGCGGCCCAGCACATCATCGCCATGGCCCAGCGGCGCGACTCGGGCGCCAGGCCGACCAGGCACTCGCCGTCGTGGTAGGGCACCAGGTCCTTCTCCCGGGTGAAGGCGATCGCCCGTTCGGCTCCGGTCCGCGCGGCGTCCATCACGCCGTCGATGCCGGGGTGGTCGCGGATCAGCTCGCGCGCCGTCTCCAGCGGGGGGCGGCCCGCCGCGTCCAGCTTCGCGCACGACTCGGTGAGGCGCTCCATGAGCCGGTCGCGCTCGGCGTCGGCCCGCGCGGCGAGGGCGCCGAGGTCCACCGGCAGGCCGTCACCCGAGCCCATCAGCAGGGCCAGCCCCTCGGCGCCGAGCGAGGCGTCGGGGTCGCCGGAGCGGGACGCCTCCTCCACGTGCTCCACCAGCCGGGCGTGGGCCTTGAGAGCCGCCTCCCGCACGGGCTCGTCCGCGTCCTCCGGTACCCCGGCCGCCAGGCCGCGCACCGCCCCCAGCAGCGCGCCGGCGACCGGCGCGCTGAGCCGGTCGAGTGAGGCGATCGCGCCCTCCACCGCCTCGGGCCAGCGGGCGAGGTGGGCGAGCCTGGCCGCGGTCCGCTCCGCCTCCGGGGCGTACTCCCGGTCGTAGCAGGCCAGGTCGAGGTTGTTCAGGTGGGCGAGCGGGTTGCGCCGGTGCAGCTCCAGCTCGCCGAACGCGGCCCGGGTGGCCGCCTCGAAGATCTCCAGGTGCGCGGCGTCGTGCGGGTCGTCCGGCGGCGCCCCCTTCCCGAGCGCGGCCAGCCCCGCGCGCACCCCCTCGGGGGAGAGGTCCTGCACCATCCCGTCGTACTCGTGCCGCCCGGCCGCCTCCCGGGACTCGGCCACGGCCATGTCGCACACCGCACGCAGGCGGGAGTCGAGTTCACTCATGTAGGCGAAGCTATCCCAGACGACCTTCCACGCCGAGCCCCGAACCGGGAGCCGCGCGGACGCCCGCCGTCGTCGGCGACCCGCCGGGAAGCGGGCGCGCGGCGTGGGCCGCGCCCCCGCGACGGGCGGCACGGGGGCGCGGCCTTCCCGGCGCGGCCTTCCGGCGGCCCGCGGAAAAGCGGAAAAGCGGTCGAGCGGCGCGGGGCGGCGGTGGGAGGATGCGCCGGTGCCCCTCCACATCACCACGCTGGCCGAGCGTCCCCACCTTCGCGACGCGCTGTCGGACATGCCCAGCTCCTGGCCGGAGTTCATGTTCCACGATCCGATGGCGTCGCCGTTCTACGAGGTCGTCGAGGAGTACGCCGAGTTCGTGCTGGTCGCCGACGATGACGACGAGCCGGGGCGGCTCGTGGCCAAGGCGATGAGCGTGCCGTTCACCCGGACCCGTGACGAGCTGCCGGACGGTGGGTGGGACACCGCGATACTGCGGGCCTGGCACACCCGGCTGACCGGCGGCGAGCCCGACACGGTGTCCGCCCTGGAGATCACCGTCCGTCCCGACCGTCTGGGGACCGGCCTGTCACCGGTGATGCTGGCCGCCCTGCGCGACAACGCCGCCCGCCTCGGGTTCGGCGAGCTGCTGGCCCCGGTACGGCCCAACGCCAAGCACCTGGAGCCGCGCACCCCGATGGCGGAGTACGCCGCCCGCACCCGTCCCGACGGCCTGCCGGCCGACCCGTGGCTCCGGGTCCACGTGCGCGCGGGCGGCACGATCGTCAAGGTCGCGCCGCGCTCGATGACGGTGCCCGGCACGCTCGCCGAGTGGCGCGAGTGGACCGGCCTGCCCTTCGACGTCAGCGGCCCGGTCGAGGTGCCCGGCGCCCTCGCCCCGGTCCACTGCGACGTCGAGCAGGACCACGCCGTCTACGTCGAGCCCAACGTCTGGGTCCGCCACCGCCTCACCGCCCCGGCCTGAGCGCTCGCCCGGTTCACGGCCTCGGCACCCACCGCCCCGGCGGCTCGGCCGAACTCGTCCTGCCCCGCCGTACGGCATATCGATCATGGCGGTACGGCGGAGAACCTCTGGGATCCCGCCATATCGCCATGATCGATTGTTGTCCCTCCTTTGTGGCGACGGCCGTTCGCGGTTCACGGTGCGTCAGGCCGTCCGGTCCCCCGTCCCGGCGATCCGGTCGAGAAGTGCCTCCAGGGTCTTGTCGTCCGTGGACGGGGACATGACCGTGACCCGCAGGTGACGGACTCCGCCGATCTCGGCCGAGGTCAGGTGGAAGGAGCCGTCCGCCATCAGGCGCTCGCGGATCGCCGCCTGGTCGCCCGTGCCGTACCGGAAGCAGACGATGTTGCTCTGCGGTTCGTACGGGAAGACGAACCCGGGCCGCTCCCGGCCCAGCTCCCACAGGCGGCGGGCGGTGGCGTACCGGCCCGCGACGTACTCGCCGAGGCCCCGCTCGCCCCGCCAGGCGAGGTTGAGGAAGATCTTCAGGCCCAGTGCGGCCTTGGCGCACTCCACCGTCCGGCCGGCCGAGTCGAAGTCCTGGGCGCCGTAGAACAGGTAGCTCGCCCGCTGCCGGAACGCCGCGTCCAGGTCGTCCCGGCGCCGGGTCAGCACGGCCGCGGCCAGGCCGGACGTGCGCAGCATCTTGTGCGCGTCCCAGATCAGCGAGTCGGCCAGTTCGATCCCGTCGAGCAGGTGCCGGTGTCCCTCCGACAGCAGGGCCGACGCGCCGTGGGCGCCGTCCACGTGGAACCAGATCCCGTTGGCCGCGCAGAACCCGCCGACGCCGCGCAGGTCGTCGTAGAGGCCGGTGCCCGTCGCGCAGGCGTTCGCCACCAGGGCCATCGGCCGCCGGCCCGCCCGCCGTACCCGGTCCAGGGCCGCGGGCAGGCGGGCGACGTCGATCCGGCCGAGCGGGTCGGCGTCCAGCGGGAGGACGGCCCGCTCCCCCAGTCCGAGGATCGCGGCGGCGCGGGCCAGCGAGTAGTGGGACGCCTCGGGCACGAGCAGCGCGAGGTCTCCGGGCATCCCCTCGGCCCAGGCGTCCGGCGCTGCGGCGGCGCGGGCGGCCAGCAGCGCGGTGAGGTTGGCCAGCGACCCGCCGTGGGTGAGCACCCCGCCGCCGGTCTCCCCGAAGCCGGCCTTGCCGAGCATCCAGCGCACGACCTCGAACTCGACGGTCGCCGCCGCCGCGCCCATCTCGTAGACCGCCATCGGGTTGTTGGTCACGCCGTGCACGAGGTCGGCGAGCGCGGCGGGGAAGTCGGGGGCGGCGATCTGGTGGCCGAGGGAGGCGGGGTGGTGCGGCCGGCTCCCTTCCGCGAGGTAGGCCGCCAGGAACTCCGCGTGGCTCTCCGGCGTCATCCCGCCCTCGCGGATCCAGCGTGCCAGGCCGAGCCGTTCGGCCAGCTCGTACGGCGGGCGGCGGCCCAGGACCGGTGTCAGGCCCCGCCGGCTCTCGTCCACGTGCGCGGCCAGCTCCTCGACGGTCGCCGCGGCGGCCCGCACGAACTCCTCCACATCCCACGTCACACCGGAATACTGGGTCACCCGGCACCGGATGACCAACCGCGACCGGTTTCCCGGGAGGGCGTCCATGAGCCGTTCACCGAGCGGTTTCCCGTTCTGTAGAATTAACTCAACATGATGTAGCATTATCTCTACATGGACCGGCACCCCAGCAAGGAGATACGGGCCGCGATCGATTACATGATCGCGAGAGGGTGGATCATAGAGAGGGCGGAAGGTCATGCGTGGGGGCGCGCCCGCTGTCCCGGAGGGCAGGACGGATGCAGACCGCCGACTTCGATCTGGTCGACGCCACGGTCACCAGAAGTTCATGCGAGACGCCTGCGCCGTCTCGCCGACCACTGCCCGCACACGTCTGAGGACGACATGGCGGAAGGAGGACGGTGTCGATGACCGTCTACAGCTTCGAGTTGCACTTCACGGCTCCGGCGGGTGAGGAGATGATCGACGCCCTGTACGAAGCGGGGTGGGACGACGCCACCGTGTCACTGGACCCCGGCGAGGGCGGGCCCGGTGTCGCCTCGTTCGATCGGGAGTCCTCCACGGCAGTGGAGGCGGTCGCCTCCGCGATCGCCCAGGGCCGGGCGGCCGGTGTCGAGATCACCGGTGCCAGCGAGGATCTGGTGACGCTCGCCGAGATCGCGGAGCGCACCGGGAGAAGCTTTGCCACCGCCGACCACTGGGCCGCCGGCCGCCGGGGACCCGGCGGGTTCCCCGCACCGAAGGTACGGCGCCCGCGGGTCAGCCTCTGGTCGTGGGCCGAGGTGGTGACCTGGCTGCATGAGAACCGTCTGGCCGAAGTGTCCCCGATGGAGGTGGAGGTCGCGCGGGTGTGCGAGGTCGCGGACTCGCTGATCCGCGCGCACCGTCTTCAGCGCCGGCTCCCCGCCGAGGACCGCGCGCGTCTCTGCCACGCGGTCTCCTGAGAACCGGACGGTCAGGACCGGCCCTGGGGCACCGCGGAACGTGCCCGCCTGACACCGCGATCCGGACGAAACCGTTCCGTCCGCGGACCGGCAGGTTCCGTACGGACCGCGCGGGCCGTCAGGTGACGGCGACGATCGGCAGGCGCAGCGCGCCGGGGGCGGCCTCGGGGACGACCGGGTCGCGCGGCGCGACCGGCGCGATCCGCGTGTACGGCGAGCCCGGCGCGGGCCGGGGGCGGCCTCCCCCCGGTTGGGCCACAGGGCCATGGCCCGCTCGGCCTGGGCGGTGATGGTCAGTGAGGGGTTGACGCCCGGGTTGGCCGAGATGGCGGAGCCGTCCACGACGTGCAGGCCGTCGTATCCGTGGACGCGGTGGTAGGCGTCGATCACGCCGCTGCCCGCGTCGGCGCCGATGACGCAGCCGCCCAGGAAGTGCGCGGTGGCGGGGATGTCGAACAGGTCCAGCCAGGAGCCGCCGGGCATGCCGCCGATCTCCTCGGCGGCCCGGCGGGCGAACTCGTGCCCGGCCGGCAGCCAGGTCGGGTTGGGCTCACCGTGGCCGCGCCCGGAGCGCAGCCGCCGACCGAACACGCCCCGGCGGGCGGACAGCGTGATCGAGTTGTCCTTGGCCTGCATGACGAGGGCGATGATCGTGCGTTCGGACCAGCGGCGGTGGTCGAACAGCCTCGGCAGCAGGTGGGGCCGGCGCAGCGCCTCGCCGAGGAACTTCCGCCAGCGCGGCGTCCCCCCGTCGCCGGTGTCGCCGTCGATCAGCAGGGAGCGCAGCAGGCCCATCGCGTTGGAGCCGTCGCCGTAGCGGACCGGCTCGATGTGCGTGTGCTCGTCGGGGTGGATGGAGGAGGTGATCGCCACCCCGCGGTTGAGCTTCTCCCCCGGGCTGCCCGCCGGCCGCTCGAACCCGAGCAGCGCCTCGGAGTTGGTCCTGGTCAGCGTGCCCAGCCGGTCCGACAGGCCGGGCAGCGCGCCGGACGCCTTGAGGTGGTGCAGCAGCCGCTGCGTGCCGTACGTCCCGGCCGCGAAGACCACCTGCCCGGCCGTGAGGGTGCGGCGCCGCCACGGCGTCCCGGTCCGGGTGACCTCGACCCGGTAGCCGCCGCCGGTCAGCGGGCGGACCGAGGTGACCGTGGTCTCCGGGTGGATCCTCGCACCGGCTTTCTCGGCCAGGTGGAGGTAGTTCTTGGTCAGCATGTTCTTGGCGCCGTGCCGGCAGCCGGTCATGCATTCGCCGCACTCGGTGCAGCCCCGGCGGCGCGGCCCGGCCCCGCCGAAGTAGGGGTCGTCCACCTCCACGCCGGGCCGGCCGAAGAAGACCCCGACCGGCGCCGGGTGGAAGGTGTGGCCCACGCCCATCCGGTCGGCGACCTTCCTGACGATCTCGTCGGCGCGGGTGACGGTCGGGTTGACCGTCACCCCCAGCATCCGCCGGGCCTGGTCGTAGTAGGGGGCGAGCTCGGCCTTCCAGTCGGTGATCGACGCCCACTGGGGGTCGCGGAAGAACGGGTCGAGGGGCTCGTAGAGGGTGTTGGCGTAGACGAGCGAGCCGCCGCCGACCCCGGCGCCCGCCAGGACCATCACGCCGGTGCCCTTCTCGCCGCGCAGCACGTGGATGCGCTGGATGCCCTTCATGCCGAGCGCCGGCGCCCACAGGAAGTCGCGGACCCGCCAGGACGTCTTCGGCAGCGTGTCCTCGTCGAACCGCCGCCCGGCCTCCAGCACCCCGACCCGGTAGCCCTTCTCGGTCAGCCGGAGCGCCGCGACGCCGCCGCCGAACCCGGAGCCGACGACGAGCACGTCGTAGTTGAACATTCCGCGATTCCCTTCGGGGCGTGACAGGGGGACGCCCGACGTGACAGGGGGACGCCCGACGTGACAGGGGGACGCCCGACGTGACAGGGGGACGCCCGGCGCGTCGGACCGGGCCGCCCCCTTCCGTGCGCGGCCCGCCCTCCTACTTCAGGTGCAGCCGCTTCATGGCCTTGAGCAGCCCGGCCAGGGTGTCGGCGTACCTGTCGTACGTCATGCCGAGGATCGGTTCGAAGCCCATCCAGGTCGCCTGGCTGGAGACGGTCTGCGCCTCGGTGTACTTCAGCAGGCCCTCGGCGCCGTGACGGCGGCCGAGGCCGGAGGACTTCATGCCGCCCATGGGCGCGTCGTAGGAGGCGTAGGCCGCGCCGTACCCCTCGTTGATGTTGACCGTTCCGGCCTTGATGCGGGCGGCCAGCGCGCGGCCGCGGGCGACGTCGCGCGTCCAGACGGAGGCGTTGAGGCCGTAGGCGGTGTCGTTGGCCCGCTCGACCGCCTCGTCCTCGCCGGTGAAGCGGTAGAGCGACACGACCGGGCCGAAGGTCTCCTCGCGGCACAGGCTCATGGTCTCGTCCACGTCCGCCAGGATCGTCGGCTCGTAGAACAGCGGACCGAGGTCGGGCCGGGCCTTCCCGCCGGCCAGGACGACCGCGCCCTTGGCCACGGCGTCGTCCACGTGGGCGGTGACCGCGTCGAGCTGGCGGCGGGAGGTGAGGGAGCCCATCTGGACGCTCCAGTCGAGCCCCGCGCCCAGGCGCATGTTCTTCGTCTGGCGGACGAACCGCTCCGTGAAGGCGTCGTACACGGCGTCGTGGACGTAGAGCCGCTCGACGGAGATGCACAGCTGCCCGGCGTTGGTGAAGCAGGCGCGGACCGCGCCCTGGGCGGCGACGTCGAGGTCGGCGTCGTCGAGCACGAGCATCGGGTTCTTGCCGCCGAGCTCCAGCGAGCAGCCGATCAGCCGCCGGGCCGCCGCCTCGGCGATCTTCCGGCCGCCCCGGGTGGAGCCGGTGAAGGCGACGTAGTCGGCGCCGTCGAGCAGCGGGTCGCCGATCTCGGCGGGCTCACCGAGGACGACCTGCCAGATGTCCCGGGGCATGCCGAGGGAGACCAGCAGGTCGATCGTCCACAGCGTGGACAGCGCGGTCTGGGTGTCGGGCTTGTGCACCACGGTGTTGCCCGCGAGCAGCGCCGGGACGACATCGGTGACGCCGAGCGAGAGGGGGTAGTTCCACGGCGAGATCAGCGCCACGGTCCCCTTGGGCCTGCGCGCCTCGAAGGTCCTCGTCGCGACGGGGAAGATGCCCGCGCGGCGGCGGGTCTCCAGCAGGCCGGGGGCCCGGCGCGCGTAGTACAGCGTGCAGCCCGCGACGTCGAGGACCTCCTCGAAGGCGTGCCTGCGCGCCTTGCCGGTCTCCCACTGCACGACGTCGAGGATCTCCTCGCGCCGGTCGAGGATGGCGTCGTGCAGTCGCAGGAAGGGCCGGATCCGCTCGGCGGCGGGCAGCGCGGCCCAGGCGGCGCGGGCCTCGCGGGCCCGGGCGTGGGCGGCGCGGACGTCGTCGGCGGTGGAGATGGGCAGCTCGGCGAGGACCTCGCCGGTGAACGGCGCGATGATCTCCTGGGTCTTGCCGGACGAGACCACCTGCCGGGCGACACGTTCGACCATGGTCGGGTCGAGGGTCCTGGTAGCGCCAAGGGTGACAGCCATGCTCGAAGAATATTCGGGAGCGGCCACCCTGGCTACCGGTCGGTACACCTCCCGCCTCCGGACGGGACGCGACCCGGACCCGCCGCGGCCCGCTCCCCACCCCATCGGGTGCGATCCGGGCCCTCCCATGAACCGGGCGCGATCCGGGCCCGTCATAGGAGCATGAGGACATCCACAGGTACGGCCGGCGCCGTATCCCGCGCGGCCTCCCGCCCGGCGTCCCGCGCCGCCCTCACCCCCACCCGCACCACCCTCACCTCCACCTTCGCCGCGGCCCTCGCCGTGGCCCTGCTCGCCTCGGGGTGCGAGCAGGCGGGGCCGGGCGCGAGCCGTACGGCGCCGGTCGACCTGGGCAGGATCAGGCTGGTCTCCTACGACGGCTGCGACGACATGCTGGCGGGGCTGCGGGCGGCCGCGGCGCGGAACGTCGGCCCGTGGGGCCTGGGGCCGCCGCAGATCATGTACATGGAGGCGCGCGCGGACACCGCCGCGCCCCGCGCCAAGACCGCCGCCCCCGAGCACTCGACCACCAACGTCCACGAGGCCGGGGCGGACGAGCCCGACCTGGTCAAGACCGACGGCAAGCGGGTGATCGTCGTCAACCGGGGCGTGCTGCGGGTGGTGGACGCCGCCACCAGGAAGGTCACCGGCACGCTGAAGCTGGTGGACGGCGACCAGAATTGGGCCCCGGCCGACCTGCTGGTCAGCGGCGACCGGGCGCTGGTGCTGTTCTCCGGAGGCGGAGGCATCCCCTTCGGCGCGATCGCCAAGCGGGCGCCGAGTTCCGGGCCGCGGTACGTGCTCGTGGACCTGGCGGGCAAGCCCACGGTGACCGGCACGCTCACCGCGTCCGGGTCGCACCTGGACGCCAGGATGACCGGCTCGACGGTGCGGATCGTGGTCCGCAGCCAGCCGGAGATCGCCTTCCCCGACCCCGGTCCCGACCTGACGGACGCCGAGCGGATCCGGCACAACCGCGACGTCGTGGCCAAGGCCCCGGCCGGGGCGTGGCTGCCGGCGTTCGAGACGACGGACGCCGCGGGGCGCGCCACCAAGGGCACGGTCGGCTGCGAGCGGGTCAGCCACCCGGACGAGTACACCGGCACGTCGATGCTGACCGTCTACAGCGTAGATCTGGCCGCGGGCGCGAAGGGGATCGCCGCGCCGGACCCGATCAGCGTGGCGGCCGACGGCGACACGGTGTACGGCACCGCCTCCAGTCTGTATGTGACCAGCAACCCGCGCATGCTGTGGCCCCGGCCGGTCGAGCCGCCCGTGGAGGACGCGCCGTCGGCCACACCCGCGACTCCGGCGGCGCCCGTTCCCCCGGTGGAGTCCACGACACCGGGGAAGCCCGCGGTTCCGGGCCCGGGGACGGCGACGCCCGCGAACACCGCGCAGGCGCCCCGCGACGAGCCGACGCCGTCCGAGCCGCCGGCCGTCACCGCCGAACCGACGGACACCGCGCAGGCGCCCCGCGACGAGCCGACGCCGTCCGAACGGCCGGCCGTCACCGCCGAGCCGACGGACACCGCGCAGGCGCCCCGCGACGAGCCGACCCCCTCCGAGCCCGCCCCCGTGCCACCCACGACCGAGACCGCGCCCGGGACGGCGGCTCCCGAGACGACACCGGTCCTGCCGCCCGAGGAGACCGAGATCCACCGGTTCGACATCGGTGCGCCCGGGGCTCCGCGCTACGTCGCCTCCGGCAAGGTCCCGGGTCGGCTGCTCAACCAGTACTCCCTGTCGGAGTTCGAGGGGCACCTGCGGGTCGCCACCACCTCCGCGGACCTCTCGGGCCCGGCGGCCGGGGAGAGTGACTCCTCCAGCGCCGTGTACGTGCTGGACGCCCGGACCCTGGGGAAGGTCGGCGAGGTCGGCGGGCTGGGCCGGGGCGAGCGGATCTACTCGGTCCGCTTCATCGGCCCGGTCGGCTACGTGGTGACGTTCCGGCAGGTGGACCCCCTCTACACGCTGGACCTGCGCGACCCGAAGGCTCCCCGGGCGACCGGTGAGCTGAAGATCACCGGCTACTCCGCCTACCTGCACCCGGCGGGCGACGGGCGGCTGATCGGCATCGGGCAGGAGGCGAGCGAGCGGGGCCGTACGCTCGGCACCCAGGTGTCACTGTTCGACGTCTCCGACCCCGCCGCCCCGCGCCTGCTGTCGCGGATGTTCGCCAAGGACTCCGGCTCCGAGGCGGAGTGGGACCCGCACGCCTTCCTCTACTGGCCCGCCACCGGCGCCGCCGTCGTCCCGCTGAACTCCTGGAGCGGTGAGCGGCCCACGGGCGGCGCCCTGGTCCTGCGGATCGACGACTCCTCGGTCACCCGGACCGGCACCGTCACGCACCCCCGCCCCGGGGGCCGTGGCGACGCCCGCTTCGCCTACGATCCCGGCATCCGTCGCTCGGTCGTGATCGGCGACGACCTGTGGACGGTCTCCGACCTGGGCCTGAAGGTCAGCGCCCTGAACGGCCTCGCCGACCGGGGCTGGATACCGTTCGACTGACCGGTGGCACACCGCCAGGGGCCGGCTCCGCGCCGCCGGGTTCCGGGCGTTCTCCCGCTGACCCGGCGCGTCACACCCTTTGCCGGACCGGCCCGTGCGGGCCGGCCCGGCAAAGGGTGAAGCCGCATTTCAGGACCCCCATTGAAAGAACCATGGTCGCGCCCTCGATCACCATTTGACTACATACAGTTACCTTCTAATGCGAGGTGTAGCGACAGGTCCCTTGAATCACCCAATAGTCCGGCCTGTCCGCTTCGGCTCGCCTATCACATCCATGCTTGGCAACCGGAGTAACGATGCGCAGAAAATTCACCACGGCCGCCGTAGTCGCCGGCCTCGGCCTCGCGGCCGCCATCGCCCCACCGGCCACGGCCGCGTCCGACGACACCATCGTCACGTTCACCATCGACAGCGGCGACCTCACGATCGACGCCCCGGACGCGGTCGACCTGGGCACGGTGGCCTCCGACGCCACCAGCGTCTCCGGGCCGATAGGCCCCGTCACGGTGACCGACAAGCGCGGCGTCCTGAACGGCTCCTGGACCGCCACCGCCATCAGCACCGACTTCACCACCGGCGCGGCCACCCCGCCCGAGACGATCCCCAACATCAACGTCGTCTACACGCCGGGCTCTCAAAACGACCACACCGGCACGGGCACCTTCACCCTCGGCCCCGGCGGCATCATCAACGTGCCGCGCGTCGCCTTCACCGGAACCGATCTCGTCGGCAACAACAGCGCCACCTGGAACCCGTCGCTCACCATCACCATCCCGGACGGGAAGGTCGCCGGCATCTACACCGGCACGGTCACCCACTCGGTCGGCTGACCCTCCCGAGACGGCGACAGCCTGTGCGCATCCACGACCTCCTCCGCGGACTGCTGGTGGCCGGGGCCATCGCCTCGGCCACCGCCATGCCCCACACCGGGGCCATCGCCTCGGCCACCGCCACGCTCCACGCCGACGCCACCGCCACGCTCCACCCCGGTGCCGCGGCGGCGGCCACCGTCGATCACACCCGCGAAAACGGCATCGGGATCCGCCTGGTCGACGCGCCGCTCCAGGCGCGCGCCGACTCGCGGGCCCGCAGCTACATCGTCGACCATCTGAAACCCGGGACGGTCATCCACCGCCGCGTCGAGGTGTCCAACACCACCGACTCTCCCTGGGTCGTCTCGCTCTACCCGGCGGCGGCCGAGATCCGCGAGCGGGCCTTCCGCTTCGCCCCCGGCCGCACCCCCAACGACCTGTCCACCTGGATCAGCACGAACCGGCGCGAGATCCTGCTCGCCCCGGGCGCCCGTTCGATGGTCACCGCGACCGTCGACGTGCCGAAAGGCGCCGCCCCGGGGGAGCGCTACGCGATGATCTGGGCCGAGGTGGCCAAGGACCCGCCGCCGGGAGGAGGGCTGCGGCAGGTCAACCGCGTCGGCGTCCGGGTCTACCTGTCCGTCGGCGGCGACAACCCACCGGCCGCGGACTTCACCATCGACACGCTGACCGCCCAACGGGCGCCGGACGGGCAGCAGATCGTCTCGGCCCAGGTGCGCAACACCGGAGGACGCGCGCTCGACCTGAGCGGCGAGGTGACGCTCACCAACGGCAGCCTGACCGCGGGCCCCTACCAGGTCCGGACGGGAACCACGCTCGCCCCCGGCGACGCCGGCCCCGTCATCGCACCCCTCACCGAACGCGTCCCCGACGGCCCCTGGCACGTCCGCTTCCACCTCGAAAGCGGACTGGTCCGGCACACCGCCGAAGCCGACATCCACTTCCCCGCCGCGGGAGCCGCCAGGATGGCCGCCGCCACCATGGACGGCGGCGGCTCCCTCGTGGCGGCGATCGTCACCGCCGGCATCGTCCTGCCCGCACTGGCGGCGGCTTCGTTCCTGCTCATCCGCGGACGCCGCCGCGCCCGCCACGACGCGGCCCCGTGAGCACATGCCCAACCACGGGGCCGCCGTCGTTCGCCGCGCCCGTGGTGGTCAGCCGGTGGCCGCCCGGGACGTGTCGCGCCGTACGGTGCCGGGGGATTCGCGGCGGAGGCGCGGCAGGGTGAGGGTGATGAGGAGTCCGACGATCATCGCCGCGGCGGTGAGCAGGACGACGAGGAACCCGCCGTCGGCGGTGGCGGCGCGCAGGGCCTGACCGGTCCTGCCCTCGGTGCCGAACTCGGCGATGACGGTGAAGACGGCCAGGCCGATGGCGTTGCCGATGTTGAGTGTGGTGGAGGCGATGCCGTTGGCCACGCCCTGTTCGTGGGGGGCGGTACCGGTGGCCGCGGCGATCCACATGGCGGTCCAGACGACGCCCTGGCCGAGGCCGGAGACGATGAGGCCGGGCACGAGCAGGCCGTAGCCGGCTCCGGCGTCGAAGCCGAGAGCCAGGATGGCGGTGCCGGGCACGCCGACGGCGAAGCCGATCAGCAGCGTGGCGCGGGTCCCGATGCGGGTCGCCAGGCGTTCGCCGCCCTGGGTGCCGGCGGCGATGGCCAGTGAGGGGATGAGGAAGGCCAGCCCGCTCTGCAGGGCGCTGTAACCGTGGACGCTTTGCAGCAGCACGGTCAGGAAGTACGGCAGTACGCCGAAGGTGGCCATGTAAACGAAGGTCACCAGCATGCCGACGGTCAGGCTGCGGTTGCGGAAGAGCCGGAACGGCATGAGCGGATCGGCGCTGCGGGCCTCGACCAGCGCGAAGACCACCAGCAGTGCGGCGGCCAGCACGAAGGCGCCGATCACCAGGGGACTGCCCCAGCCCAGCTCGGGACCCTCGACCAGGGCGAAGACCAGCAGTGTGGATCCGGCGGTGACGCTGAGCGCGCCCGGGATGTCGAATCTGCGCCGTTCCCGCCCGGCCGGGTCGCGCGGGATGACGGCCAGGGCGGCCAGCGCGACCAGCCCGGCCAGGGGGACGTTGACGAAGAAGACGGAGGGCCAGCCGAAGTGCTGGGTGAGCAGGCCGCCGAGCAGGGCGCCGATGGTCAGGCCGCTGGCGCCGGCGCCACCCCAGACCGCGAGTGCGCGGTTGCGTTGCGGGCCTTCGGCGAACAGGCCGTTGAGCAGGGCCAGGGTGGAGGGCAGCAGCAGTGCTCCGCCGATTCCCTGGACGGCGCGAGCGGCGATGATGACGGCTGGGCCGGTGGCCAGCCCGCCCGCCAGTGACGAGACGGCGTAGAGGATCAGGGCGATGACGAAGATGCGGCGGCGGCCGAGTAGGTCGGCCGCCCGGCCGCCGAACAGCAGGAAACCGCCGGCGAAGACGACGTAGGCGCTGACCACGAGTTGCTGGGTCTGGCCGGGGAAGCCCAGGTCGGCGCCGATCCGGGGAAGCGCGACGAAGACGATGTTGAGGTCGAGCGCGTAGATGAGCTGGGCCAGGGCGAGCAGGCCCAGGATCCAGCGGAGTCGTGGCTCGGCGGCGCCCGGGGAGGGTGCGGGCGGCGCGGTGGGTGCGGTCATGGGACGCCCTTCGGAGGGAGCCGGTTGCGGGCATGCGGAAGCCCGCCCACCGAAACGATTGTACGCATATTTACGTACATTCGTAATATGCCACGGCGAAGGGCGAATGTACGACAATCGCGGTACGGTTGAACCATGGCCTTCCGTCATCCCCACCGCGACCAGATCCGGATCGAAGACGTGCTGTCGGCGCTGGGGAACACCGTGCGCCTGGCGGCCGTACGCGTGCTCGACGCCGGCGGTGAGCACAACTGCACCAGCGTCCTGAACACCCTGGGGATCACCGCGAAGTCGACCATGACCCATCACTGGCGGGTGCTGCGGGACAGCGGCGTCATCCGGCAGCAACCCTCGGGCCGGGAGAACCTGCTCGCTCTGCGGCGCGAGGACCTGGACGCCCGCTATCCCGGGTTGCTCGACGCCATCCTGTCCGGCGCCCGCGCCGATGACGCCCTCGAACACCGCGACCGCACCGACCCGGCCGCCTGACCGTCCGGAACCACGAGCGCCCGCCGTCGCGCGCCGGAAGCGGCGTCCTCGCCCCGCCCGGCCTCATGCTCCGTCAACGGCGGACGGCTCGGCCCGGCCGGCGCGTCCCGCTCTTTCGATCCGGCCCAGGCGCTCCGGATCTTCCGGTACGCCCTCGACGGTGGTCGGGGACCCGTCCGGAAGATCCGGGGCACCTCATGACCCGGTGACCGGCGTACCGGGTCACGCGCTCCTCGGCACCACGGCGGGCACCACGTCGGGTGCGCCGAGGCGGACCGCGTCGGCCTCCTGGTCGGTGTCCTGCTCCTGGGACAGGCGCTCGGCCTCGACCCGCTTGGTGTAGTACTCCACCTCGCGCCGGACCTGCTCCTCGCCCCAGCCCAGCGGGCCGGCGATCAGCTCGGCGGCCTCCTGCGCGACGGCCAGCCCGCGGTGGAAGGTCTCGATCGAGATGTGCGTCCGCCGGGCCAGCACGTCGTCCAGGTGGCGGGCGCCCTCGTGGGTGGCGGCGTAGACGATCTCCGCCCGGAGGTAGTCGTCGGCGCCGGCCAGCGGCCGCGCCAGCGACGGGTCCTCCTCGATCAGCGTGAGAACCTCGCCGATCATGGAACCGTACCGCTGGAGCAGGTGCTCGATCCGCGCCACGTGCAGCCCGGAGGAGACGGCCAGCCGCTGCCGCGCGTTCCACAGCGCCTGGTAGCCCTCGGCTCCGGCCAGCGGGATCCGGTCCGTGCAGGAGCGCGGGACCCGCTGGTCGAGCCCGTGGGCCACGGCGTCCACCGCGTCCCTGGCCATGACCCGGTAGGTCGTGTACTTGCCGCCGGCCACCATGACCAGCCCCGGCACCGGGTGGGCCACCATGTGCTCGCGGGAGAGCTTGGAGGTCTCCTCCGACTCCCCCGACAGCAGCGGCCGCAGCCCGGCGTAGACGCCCTCGACGTCGTCGCGGGTCAGCGGCACCGACAGCACGGCGTTGACGTGCTCCAGCACGTAGTCGATGTCCGCCCGGGAGGCCGCCGGGTGCGCCCGGTCCAGGTCCCAGCGGGTGTCGGTGGTCCCGATGATCCAGTGCCGCCCCCAGGGGATGACGAAGAGCACCGACTTCTCGGTGCGCAGGATGATCCCGGTGAGGGAGTGGATCCGGTCGCGCGGCACGAGCAGGTGGACGCCCTTGGAGGCGCGGACGTGGATCTGCCCTCGTCCGCCCACCAGCTCCTGGATGTCGTCGGTCCACACGCCGGTGGCGTTGACCACCTGCCGGGCCCGCACGTCCAGTTCGGTCCCGGCCTCCAGGTCGCGCACCCGGACCCCGGTGACCCGCTCGCCCTCGCGCAGGAAGCCGACCACCTGCGTCCGGGAGGCGACGTGCGCGCCGTAGGTGGCGGCGGTACGCAGCATGGTCATCACGTAGCGGGCGTCGTCCACCTGCGCGTCCCAGTACTGCACCGCGCCGGTGAACGCCGACCTGCGCAGCGCGGGCGCGAGCCGCAGCGCCCTCCTGCGCGACAGGTGGCGGTGGCCGGGCACGCCCCGGGTGAACCCGAAGGAGAAACCCAGCGAGTCGTACAGCGCCAGGCCGGCCCCGACGTACGGGCGCTCCCAGCCGGTGTGCGTGAGGGGGAAGAGGAACGGCACCG
Source organism: Streptosporangium sandarakinum (assembly GCF_050942225.1). Taxonomy (NCBI): domain Bacteria; kingdom Bacillati; phylum Actinomycetota; class Actinomycetes; order Streptosporangiales; family Streptosporangiaceae; genus Streptosporangium; species Streptosporangium sandarakinum. The sequence goes on along the minus strand of NZ_CP192034.1, from coordinate 1,082,389 downwards.
GGCGGACCAGGTGCGGGGCGATCCGCTGCAGCAGCAGGGCCCGCTCCTGCAGCGCCTCCCTGACCAGGTCGAAGTTGAGTTGTTCGAGGTAGCGCAGGCCGCCGTGGATCAGTTTGGAGGATCTGGAGGAGGTTCCGGAGGCGAAGTCGCGGGCTTCCAGCAGGCCGACGCTCAGCCCGCGGGTGACCGCGTCGAGAGCGACGCCGGCGCCGACGACCCCGCCGCCGATCACCACCACGTCGAGTTCCCGGGCGGCCATCTGCGCCAGCGCGGTGCCCCGCTCCTCGGGACCGAGGCGTGCCGTGCCCGTTCGCACCGTCATGCTGCATCCCCCTGGGGGTTGGAATGTCACCTTGCGCGAGGTATTTACCCCACAAGGTCGAACGACACTACCGGGGAGTAGCGCCCGGCGGTGAGATCAGCGCCACATTCGCCTGCCCCGCCGGCCCCGCCGGCCGTACGGCGCCGCCGCACCGGCGAACCTGGCGCGGTCGGGCACGGACCGGGCGCGGGTCAGGCGCGGGACGGGTGCGGTCAGGCGCGGATCACCTCCACGCCCGCCTCCGCGAACCGCGCCGCGGCCTCACCGGGCAGGCTCTCGTCGGTGACGAGGACGTCGACGGCGCCGATCGGGCAGATCCGGGCGAAGGCCCGGCGGCCGACCTTGGAGGCGTCGGCCACCACGACGACCCGGGCCGCCCGGCCGATCAGCAGGTTGTTGACCTCGGCCTCGCCCTCGTGGCGGGCCGACGCGCCCGCATCGGGGTCGATCGCGTCCACGCCGAGGAACGCGATGTCGAGGGACACCCGCTCCAGCACCCCGGACGCCAGCGGGCCGATCAGCTCGTACGACTGCGGCCTCGCCACCCCTCCGGTCACGACGATCTTCACGTGCCGCCGCACGGTCAGCTCCGCGGCGATGTTCAGGGCGTTCGTGACGAGGGTGAAGCCGGTCTCCGGATCGGCGCGCAGGGCCAGCTCCCGGGCGACCTCCGAGGTGGTCGTGCCGCCGTTCACGCCGACGACCGCGCCGGGTTTCACCAGTTCGGCCGCGGCCCGCGCGATCCGCTGCTTCTCCCCGGTACGGCGGGCCGTCTTGTAGCGCAGCGGCAGGTCGTAGCTGACGCTCTGCGCGACCGCGCCGCCGCGCGTCCGCATGAGCATCTGCTGCTGGGCGAGCTGGTCGAAGTCGCGGCGGACGGTGGCCGTGGAGACGGCGAGCGCCTCGGCGGCCCGCTCCACCGACAGGCGCCCCTCCTGCGAGAGCAGTTCGAGGATCGCGTTCCAGCGCTCATAGCGGCTCACGGTGCCCAGCCTGACACAGCCCGGCAGGAAACTCACCTGTGCGCGAACTTGCTCATTTCTGCTATAAATCACTCATAAACGAACCATCGGGAGGCAAGCCGTGACTGACGGGACCGCCGGAACCACTCGCACCGAAGCCGAGATCGCATCCCAGCCGGACTGCTGGCGCCGCGTCGCCGAGGTGCCCGCGGGCGCGCTCCCGCGCCGGGGCGAGCGGGTGGCCGTCGTCGGCTGCGGCACCTCCTGGTTCATCGCCCAGGCGTACGCGGCCCTGCGCGAGCGGGCCGGACACGGCGAGACCGACGCCTTCGCCGCCTCCGAGGTCCCGGCCGGGCGCTCCTACGACCGGGTGCTCGCCCTGACCCGCTCGGGCACCACCACCGAGGTGCTGGAGCTGCTGGAGCGGCTGCGGCCCACCGGCACGCCGACGACGGCGATCACCGCCGACCCCTCGACCCCGATCATGACGCTGGCCGACGAGGTCGTGGTGCTGGACTTCGCCGACGAGGAGTCGGTCGTGCAGACCCGCTTCGCCACCACCCAGCTCGCCCTGCTCCGCGCCCACCTCGGCGAGGACGTCTCCGGCGCGATCGCCGACGCCGAGCGGGTGCTCGCCGAACCGCTGCCCGACGAGCTGATCTCCGCCGAGCAGTTCACGTTCCTGGGCCGCGGCTGGACGTACGGCCTGGCCCTGGAGGCCGCGCTGAAGATGCGCGAGGCGTGCCGGGCGTGGACCGAGTCCTACCCCGCGATGGAGTACCGGCACGGGCCGATCAGCATCGCCGGGCCCGGCCGGATCACCTGGATGCTCGGCGAGGCCCCCGACGGCCTGCGCGGCGAGGTGGAGGCCACCGGCGGGTCGTTCGTGGAGAGCGGCCTCGACCCCATGGCCGAGCTCGTCAGGGTGCAGCGGGTGGCGGTGGCGCGGGCCCGCGCCGCCGGTCTCGACCCCGACCGGCCGATGCACCTGACCCGCTCCGTCATCCTCCCCGGCTGACGCAGAAAGGGTGGGGAGGAACCCCCATGGCGCTGCGCATCGTGACGGCTCCCGCCGTACCTCCGCGAACCGGACCCACCGGGAACCGGAGAGGATAGGGCCATGAGCATCACTCTCGCCGACGCCCGTGTCGTGACCCCCGAAGGCGTGCACGAAGGCTGGCTCACCGTGGAAGACGGCCGCATCACCCACGTGGGCCGGGGCACCGCCCCCGGACCGGGCCACAGCCTCGGGGGCCGGTACGTCGTTCCGGGCTTCGTCGACATCCACTGCCACGGCGGGGCGGGCGGATCCTTCCCGAACGGCGACCAGGACGAGGCACGCCGGATCGCCGCCCTGCACGCCCGGCACGGCACCACCACGCTGATGGCGAGCCTGGTCACCGCGAGCCTGGACGACCTGGCCCGCGCCACCTCCGCCCTGGCCGACCTGTGCGAGGACGGCCTGCTCGCCGGCATCCACTTCGAGGGCCCCTACATCTCCCGGGCCCGCTGTGGCGCGCACGACCCCGCTCTGCTGCGCGACCCATCGCCCGGGGAGTTCGCCGGCCTGCTCGCGGCGGGCCGGGGGCACGTCCGGATGCTCACCATCGCCGCGGAGCTGCCCGGCGCGCTGGACACCGTCCGGGAGGCGGCGGCCAACGGCGTGATCGCCGCCCTCGGCCACAGCGACGCCACCTACGAGCAGACCCTCGCCGGCGTCGACGCCGGCGCCCGCGTCGCGACGCACCTGTACAACGCGATGCCGCCGCTGCACCACCGGAAGCCGGGGCCGATCGCCGCGCTGCTGGAGGACGAGCGGGTCACGGTCGAGCTGATCAACGACGGGGTGCACCTGCACCCGGCGATGACCCGCCTGGCCTACGACGTCGCGGGCCCCGCCCGGACCGTCCTGATCACCGACGCGATGGCGGCGGCCGGCATGGGCGACGGCTCCTACCTGCTCGGCCCGATGAAGGTCGAGGTCACCGACGGCGTCGCCCGGCTCGCCGAGGGCGGCTCCATCGCGGGCAGCACGCTCACCATGGACGTCGCCTTCCGGCGCGCCGTCCGGGAGGCCGGGCTGTCCATGACCGAGGCCGCCGAGGTCACCGCGCTCACCCCGGCACGGGTGCTCGGCCTCGACGACCGCCTCGGGTCCGTCTCCGTCGGCAGGCAGGCCGACCTGGTGGTCCTCACCGACGACCTGGAGGTCGCGGGCGTCATGAGGCACGGAAGCTGGATCACCGAACCCCGTTGACCTCCTGGCCCGGCCCTCCCCGGCCGGGTCGGGAGGTCCCGCCGAAAGGTTTCCGATGAGCTCCTCCGCGGCCGGTTCCGGCACGATCCTCACCGTCACGCTCAACCTGGCGCTGGACGTCACCTACGTGGCCGACGGCGTCGACTGGGACGGCGTCAACCGGGTGCGGTCCGTCCACCGCCGGGCCGGCGGCAAGGGGGTCAACGTGGCCAGGGTGCTGGCCGCCCTCGGCCGCGACGTCCTCGTCACCGGCCTGGCCGGGGGGCCGAACGGCCGGGCCGCCGAAGCCGACCTGTCCGCGGCGGGCCTGCCCGCCGCCCTCACCCCCATCGCCGCCGAGTCGCGCGCCACCCTCGCGGTCTGCGACCCCGCCCCGCTCCCGTACGGCGCGGCGCCGGCCGGTCCGGTCGGGGGCGGCCCGGCGTCGGACGGCACCGCCCCGGAGGACGCGGCCCCGGCCCGGACGGCCGGTCCGCGCACCGCCCTGTTCAACGAGCCGGGCCCGGTGGTCACCGAGGCGGAGCTGGACGACTTCCTGCGCGGTTACGACCGGCGGCTCGGGGATGCCGCGGCCGTCGTGATCTCCGGCAGCCTGCCCCCCGGGGTTCCGGCCGGCTTCTACGCCGAACTCGCCGCACGGGCCCGCGGGCGCGGCGTCCCGGCGATCGTGGACGCCGACGGCGAGCCGCTCCGCGCCGCCCCGGCGGGCCGCCCCGCCGTCCTCAAGCCCAACGCCGAGGAGCTGGCCCGCGCCCTGTCCGCCGCGGACCTCCGGGCGCCGGACGGTGCTCCGGAGACCGGTGGTCCGGAGTCCGGTGGGGCGCAGGCCGGTGGTTCGGAGACCCGCGGGACACCGGCCGGCGTTCCGGGGGCCGGGCACGCACCGATCACCGACGCGCTGGCCGGGGCCGGAGTCCTGCGGCGCGACGGGGCGGAGTCGGTCGTGGTCTCCCTCGGCGCGGACGGGCTCCTGGCGGTGACCCCCGAGGGGGCCTGGCGGGCGGCCATGCCGTACCGGGTGGCGGGGAACCCGACCGGGGCCGGTGACGCGCTCGTCGCGGGGCTGGCACTGGGCCTGGTGGAGGGCACGCCCTGGCCGGACCGGCTGCGCCGTGCGGCGGCCCTGGGCGCGGCCGCGGTGGCGGCGCCGGTCGCGGGCGACTTCGACGAGGAGACGTTCCGGCAGGTCCTCCCCGGCATCCGGGTGGACCCTGTCGGCCCCTGATCCGTCCGCTTCCTCACGCCGTCCCCATCTCCCCATGAACCCCTCCCACCCCGGGCCCGGCCCGGACCCCGTAGACGAAAGGGTGACCATGCCTGTTGCCGGCATCGGAGACATCATCGACGCCGCCCCGGCGGGCGTCGGCGCGTTCAACGTCATCCAACTGGAGCACGCCGAGGCGATCGTCGCCGGCGCGGAGACCGCGGGCATGCCGGTCGTGCTGCAGATCAGCGAGAACTGCGTCCGCTTCCACGGATCCCTGGCCCCGATCGCGGCCGCGTCGCTCGCGGTGGCCCGCGCGGCGGCGGTCCCCGTCGCGGTGCACCTCGACCACGCCACCGACCGGGCGCTGGTGGAGGAGGCCCTGGAGCTGGGCCTGGGGTCGGTGATGTTCGACGCCTCGGCGCTGCCCGACGAGGAGAACGTGGCCGCCACCGCCGAGGTCGCCGCGCTGTGCCACGAACGCGGCGTCTGGGTGGAGGCGGAGCTCGGCGAGGTCGGCGGCAAGGACGGGGTGCACGCGCCGGGTGTCAGGACCAGGCCGCACGAGGCGGTGGACTACGTCGCCAGGACCGGCGTCGACGCGCTGGCCGTGGCGGTGGGCAGCTCCCACGCCATGACCACCAAGGACGCCGTCCTCGACCTGGAACTGATCGCGAGGCTGCGCGCCGCCGTACCGGTGCCGCTGGTGCTCCACGGCTCCTCGGGCGTGCCCGACGAGACCCTGCGCGCCGCCGTACGGCAGGGCATGAAGAAGATCAACATCGCCACGCACCTCAACGTGGCCTTCACCCGCGCGGTCCGCGAGCACCTGGCGGCCGACGAGAAGGTCGTGGACCCCCGCAAGTACCTGGGGTCGGGCCGTACGGCCGTCGCCGCCGAGGTCGCCCGGCTCCTGGGCGTCCTGGCAGGCTGAGCCCCGAGATCACGGGACTCCCGGCCCCGGAAGAGCGGGCACCGGGGGTCACGGTCGTCCCGACCACCGGAAGGCCGTCGCGGGCTCCGGAGGCCGGACGCCGGAGCCGGATCCTCCGCTCGCCGAAGGCCGCCCCGGGTTCCGCGTGCCCGCCGGGCCGGTCAGGGCCAGTCCCAGCGGACGCCGACCGCACCGGGCCCGAACGGCCCGGTCACCAGGTGGACCGCGTGGTGGGCGTTGAGGGTCAGTGCGCTCTCCGCGCTCTCCGTGTCCTCCCGCCCGCCCGGCTCCCACCCGGTAGGCCCGCGGTAGTCCGGCCCGCGGTCGTCCGTTCCATGCTCGTCCGCCCCGTGGTCACCCGGGTCGCGGTCGCCCGGACCGGGGGCGTGACGGGCGAAGCGGCGGACGCGGGCCGGGAGCGCGGCCGGGGAGAAGGCGACCCGCAGGACGTACTGGTCGGCGGGGAACCGGAAGGTCCGCTCGTACTCGGTGGTCTCCACGCCGCTCGGGTCGGCGAGCTCGTAGCGGATCACCTGGGTCTCACCGGCCTCCAGCGCCCGGCCGAACAGCAGCTCGGCCACCACCAGCGCGGTCGCCCCGTCGCGCCGGATCCGGCCGACCCGGCAGTCCTCCAGCGCCCTGATCCGCACGCGCTCCACGTCGCATCCCAGGTCGCCCCGGTAGACCATGATGAACCGGTCGGGGTCGTCCCGGCGGGCCCGCACCACCTGGAGCGTCTCGCGCCGCGTGGCGCTGCGGTCGGTCCCGATCTGCAGAGTCTCGTACATCGCGGTGACGTGCAGGCGGCGGTCGTCGGCCACCCCGTCCAGGTCGTGGAGCAGCGCCGACAGGGTGTGCGCCGATCCGGCGAGCGGGACGGCGGGCTCCCCGTCGTCCGCCGGGGACCGCGCGCCCTGCCCGCGCCCCCGGGGACGCGGCGGGCCGAGCAGCCCCATCAGGGACCGCGGCGGCAGGGCGAGGATCTCCTCCAGCGCGCGTACGGCGCGCAGCGACTCGGGCCGCTCCGGGCGGCGCAGGCCCTGCTGCCAGTAGCTCAGGCTCGTCATCCCGACCCGTAGCCCGCGTTCCTCCAGGTGCCGGCGGAGTCGCTCCAGGGTCAGGCCCCGCGCCTCCACCGCGGCGCGCAGCGCGGCGTGGAACGGCCCCTCGTTGAGGGCGAGGCGGAGCTGCGGATCATCCGGCACAGGGGAATGTTCACAGATTTTCCGTCATACGTCATTTTCGCGCCTGTCGCTCACATTTGTCCGACGTCGCGTGTCACACGACCGTCGCACACCGTACAGACCGTCGCGCGTCACACGACCGTGGCGCACCGCGCGGACGTCGCGCGCCGTACGACCGTCACGCGCCGCGCGACCGCGCCCCGGCGCCACGGACGTACCCCGGCGCCACGGACGCGACCGGAAGGCCGCGGGCCGACCGGCGGAAGGTCACGGCCGTGGCCGGCGGAAGGCCACGGCCGTGATCGGCGAAGCGCCGGGGGCGGGACGTCAGCTGCCCTGCGGGGCGACGACGACCTCGACGCGCTGGAACTCCTTCAGGTCGGAGTATCCGGCGGTGGCCATCGTGCGCTTGAGCGCGCCCATGAGGTTCATCGAGCCGTCGGCGACCGAGGAGGGGCCGTGCAGGATCTGCTCCAGCGTCCCGACCGTGTCGAACCTCACCCGCTTGCCGCGGGGCAGCTCGGGGTGCTGGGCCTCGGAGCCCCAGTGGAAGCCGCGACCGGGGGCCTCGGCGGCCCGGGCCAGCGGCGAGCCGACCATGACCGCGTCCGAGCCGCAGGCGATGGCCTTGGCGATGTCGCCGGAGGTGCCCATGCCGCCGTCGGCGATCACGTGGACGTAGCGGCCGCCGGACTCGTCCATGTAGTCGCGGCGGGCCGCGGCCACGTCGGAGATCGCGGTGGCCATCGGGACCGCCACGCCCAGCACGGTGCGGGTGGTGTGCGAGGCGCCGCCGCCGAAGCCGACCAGCACGCCGGCCGCGCCGGTCCGCATCAGGTGCAGCGCGGCGGTGTAGGTGGCGCAGCCGCCGACGATCACCGGAACGTCGAGCTCGTAGATGAACTGCTTGAGGTTCAGCGGCTCGGCCCGCCCGGAGACGTGCTCGGCGGAGACCGTGGTGCCGCGGATCACGAAGATGTCCACGCCCGCGTCGATGACGGCCTTGTGGTACTGGACCGTGCGCTGCGGGGACAACCGGACGGCCGTGGTCACCCCGGCCTCGCGGATCTCCGCGATGCGGCGGCCGATCAGCTCCTCCTTGATCGGCGCGCTGTAGATCTCCTGGAGCCGCCGGGTGGCGGCCTCACCCTGCAGCTCGGCCACCTCGGCCAGCAGGGACGCGGGGTCGTCGTAGCGGGTCCACAGCCCTTCGAGGTCGAGTACGGCGAGGCCGCCGAGCCGGCCGACCTCGATCGCGGTCGCGGGCGAGACGACGCTGTCCATCGGGCTCACCACGACGGGCAGTTCGAACCGGTAGGCGTCGATCTGCCAGGCGATCGAGACCTCCTCCGGATCGCGGGTACGCCGGGACGGGACGATGCCGATCTCGTCCAGCGCGTAGGCACGACGGCCGTTCTTGCCGCGCCCGATCTCCACCTGAGTCATATGCCTGTCTTTCCCATTTCGTGCGGGTGCGGCGCACGCGATCGGGCGCGAGCCGTACCTGTCGTCTCGGCCCGCCCGCTCGGCGTGCCTGGTACGAGTCGGTCGTTTCCGTCGTCCGCCCCGGGCATCCGCGGCCGGCCCCCTACCGGCGGTGGTAGTTGGGGGCCTCGACCGTCATCTGGATGTCGTGGGGGTGGCTCTCCTTGAGGCCCGCCGCGGTGATCGGCATGAGCTCGCACCTGGCGTGCATCTCCGAGATCGTGCGGCACCCGGAGTACCACATGCCCTGGCGCAGGCCGCCGACGAGCTGGTGGGCGACCGCGGCGACCGGGCCGCGGTAGGGGACCTGGCCCTCGATGCCCTCGGGGATGAACTTGTCCTCACCGCCGACGTCGGCCTGGGCGTAGCGGTCCTTGCTGAAGGAGGCGCCGCCGCGCTCGCGGTTGCGGACCGCGCCGAGCGAACCCATACCGCGGTAGGACTTGAACTGCTTGCCGTTGATGAAGATCAGCTCGCCCGGCGACTCCTCGCAGCCCGCCAGGAGGGAGCCGAGCATGACCGCGTCGGCGCCGGCCGCGATGGCCTTGACGATGTCACCGGAGTACTGCAGGCCGCCGTCGCCGATCACCGGCACCCCGGCGGGACCGGCGGCCAGGGACGCCTCGTGGATGGCCGTCACCTGCGGGGCGCCGACGCCGGCGACCACGCGGGTGGTGCAGATGGAGCCCGGCCCGACGCCGACCTTGACCGCGTCGGCGCCGGCGTCGACCAGCATCTGGGCGCCGGCGCGGGTGGCGATGTTGCCGCCGATCACCTCGACGCCGCTGTTGGCCTTGATCTTGGAGATCATGTCGGCGAGCCCCTTGGAGTGGCCGTGCGCGACATCGACGATGATCACGTCCACCCCGGCCTCGATGAGGGCGGAGGCCCGCTTCTCGGCGTCGTTCCCGACGCCGATGGCCGCCCCCACGACGAGCCGTCCGTCGGCGTCCTTGGTGGCGAGGGGGTACTGCTCGCTCTTGGTGAAGTCCTTGACGGTGATGAGCCCGCGGAGCCGCCCGGCGGGGTCGACCAGCGGCAGCTTCTCGATCTTGTTCTTCCTGAGCAGGTCGAACGCGTCGTCCCTGGAGACCCCGACCGGCGCGGTGACCAGCGGCATGGGGGTCATGACCTCGCGTACCGGGCGGCCGTGGTCGGTCTCGAAGCGCATGTCGCGGTTGGTGACGATACCGACGAGGACGCCGTCGGCGTCGGTCACCGGGACGCCGGAGATGCGGTAGGTGCCGCACAGGTGCTCGACGTCGGCGAGGGAGTCGTCCGGCGAGCAGGTGACGGGGTTGGTCACCATCCCGGCCTCGGAGCGCTTGACGAGGTCGACCTGCTGGGCCTGGTCCTCGATGGAGAGGTTGCGGTGCAGGATGCCGATGCCGCCCTGGCGGGCCATCGCGACGGCCATCCGGGCCTCGGTGACCGTGTCCATCGCCGCGGAGATCAGCGGGATGCTCAGCGTGATCCCACGTGACAGACGGGTGCGGGTGTCGGCCTCACCCGGCTGCAGGTCCGAGAAGGCGGGCACGAGCAACACGTCGTCGAACGTGAGTCCCGGTTCGGTGAACTTGGCCATCTGCAACCCTTCTGCCTCGGCGCTCTCATGGCTGGGGAAAGGCGCCGGCCCCCGTATGCAAGTTTAGGGTCTGGCTTCCAAGCAGGGGACGCCGGGCGCGAAACCCCGGGACACCGGGCGCGCGGCCCCGGACGCGGGCGCCGGGCGCGGGTCCGGTTCGGCGGCCGTACGGTCGTCCCGCGCGGCGGGCCGTACGGTTCACCGCGGGTGCCGGACGCGGGACCCGGCGGGTCCGGTTCGGCGGCCGTACGGTTCGCCGCGGATGTCACGTCCCGGACGGCTCGGACAGTTCGGGGCCTGCCCATCGCATCGAGGTCATAAGGTGGGATAGTGCTCGACGATGTCCCACGCGACCCGTTCGCGGACGACCCCGACGACCCGGCGGCGACCCTGGGAGAGCCAGGCGACGCCGAACCGCTGACCTCAGCCGAACGCGACGAGGCCATGACCGACCTGGCCGACGTGGAGGTCTTCCGTTCCCTGCTCGAACCGCACGGCGTGCTCGGGCTGGTCCTCGACTGCCCGGAGTGCGGCGAACAGCACTACTTCGGCTGGGAGCTGCTGCGCGGCAACCTGCGCCAGATGATCGAGAAAGGCTGGCCGCAGGTGCACGAGCCCGCCTACCAGCCCGACCCGAGCGACTACGTCACCTGGGAGTACGCCAGGGGCTACGTCGACGGTGTGATCGACACCGAGGAACGCCGCTGATCGACGTCGTCGACCAGCGCCGCGAGCAGGGCGATCGCCGGATCCGCGGTGGAGACGGGCTCCCTGCGGGAGAGGGCCTCCAGCAGGGCGTCGGCCCCGGCCACGGCCGCGCCGTCGCACGTCCCGCCGTCGTCCGGCCCGCGCTCGCGCGCCGGACGGAGCGGGTGGACGGTGGTCATGACCGCGCTCGCTCGGGGTGCTCGCCGGCCCGGCCGGACCCGCGCCGGGGACGGCGCGACCCTCGCCGGGCACCGCTCGACGGGTTCGGGGTCAAGCCGTCGACTCCAGCTCCGCCATCGCCCTCAGCCGGGCCAGCGCCCGATGCTGGGCGACGCGAACCGCTCCTGGTGACATGCCCAGTACATTACCCGTCTCCTCGGCGGACAGGCCCGACACCACCCGCAGGATGAGCAGCTCCCGCTGGTTGTCGGGGAGCCTGGACAGCAGCCTGCGCGCGTGCTCGGCCTCGATGTAGCGCACCACGGTCTCCTCCGGGCCGGGGCCGTCGTCGGGCCCGTCCGGGAGGTCCTGCGTGGGCACGGCCGAGCGCACGGAGCTGCGCAGGGCGTCGGCCACCTTGTGGGAGGCGATGCCGAAGACGAAGGACGCGAAAGGGCGCCCCATGTCGCGGTAGCGGGGCAGCGCGGACAGCACCGCGATGCACACCTCCTGGGCCACGTCGTCCGCGATGTGATATTGACCGGAAACCCGGCCCAGACGAGCGCGGCAATAACGGACGACCATTGGCCGCAACTGTGCGATCAGACTTTCGATCGCGGTTCGATCACCTTGAACTGCGAGGCTCGTCAGATCCTTGAGGTCATCCCTGTGGGCGCTCCCTTCAGATCTCGTCGCAAGCCTTACCCCTCTTTTGGCGTCGGCGACGCATCCCTCGGTCACGTTACGCATGATGCCCGTATCGCTCGGGCCTGTCCCCATGACCAACGGCTACGGATTGGTCACATTGACACGCCGATAACGGGGTGTAATCGCGTGACGACAGTAAGGGTCATGTGATGAAAATATATTTCATAGACCGGTCTAATATGTCAGTGATTTCCCATAAGGGGGTTTCTCATACCGGCTCTCCGCCGTGACGCTTTGGGGCCCCTTTCGGGCTATCCGAAAACACGTACGGCCCGCGCCCCGAACGGGACGCGGGCCGTACCGGCCGATCGCGCGGATCAGTGGCCGTGACCGTGACCGTGGCCGTGACCACCGGCGGCGGCCGGGGCCTCCTCCTCGGGCTTGTCCACCACGAGGGCCTCGGTCGTCAGCAGCATGCCGGCGATGGAGGCGGCGTTCTGGACGGCCGAACGGGTGACCTTGACCGGGTCGATGACACCCTGAGCGATCAGGTCGCCGTACTCGCCGCTCGCGGCGTTCAGGCCGTGGCCGACCGGGAGCTCGGAGACCTTGGACGTAACGACGTAGCCCTCCAGACCGGCGTTCTCGGCGATCCAGCGGGCCGGCTCGACGAGCGCCCGACGGACCACGCCCACACCGGTCGCCTCGTCGCCGCTCAGGCCCAGGTCGTCAAGGGCCTTGGAGACGTGGACGAGCGCGGAGCCGCCACCGGAGACGATGCCCTCCTCGATCGCGGCGCGCGTCGCGGAGATGGCGTCCTCCAGGCGGTGCTTCTTCTCCTTGAGCTCCACCTCGGTGGCCGCGCCGACCCGGAGCACGCAGACGCCGCCGGCGAGCTTGGCCAGGCGCTCCTGCAGCTTCTCGCGGTCCCAGTCGGAGTCCGACTGCTCGATGGCGACCTTGATCTCACGGACGCGGTCCTCGATCGCCTGCGCGTCGCCGGCGCCGTCCACGACGGTGGTGGCGTCCTTGGTGACCACGACGCGACGGGCGGTGCCGAGCACCTCCAGGCCGACGTGCTCCAGCTTGAGGCCGATCTCCTCGCTGACGACCTGGCCACCGGTGAGGATGGCGATGTCCTGGAGCATGGCCTTGCGGCGGTCACCGAAGCCCGGGGCCTTGACGGCGACGGAGGTGAAGGTGCCGCGGATCTTGTTGGTCACCAGGACCGCCAGGGCCTCGCCCTCGACGTCCTCGGCGATGACCAGCAGCGCCTTCTTGGTCTGCGCGACCTTCTCCAGCAGCGGCAGGAAGTCCGCGACGGAGGAGATCTTGCCCTGGGTGATCAGGATGTAGGGGTCCTCCAGGACCGCCTCCATGCGCTCCTGGTCGGTCACCATGTAGGGCGACAGGTAACCCTTGTCGAACTGGAGACCCTCGGTGAACTCCAGCTCCAGGCCCATGGTGTTGGACTCTTCGACGGTGATGACACCGTCCTTGCCCACCTTGTCGAACGCCTCGGCGATCAGGTCGCCGATCTTGGCGTCCTGCGCGGAGATCGTCGCCACGTGGGCGATCTCCTTCTTGTCGGCGACCGGACGGGCGGTCTCGACCAGCCTGTCGCTGACGGCCTTGGCCGCGAGGTCGATGCCCCGCTTGAGGCTCAGCGGCTGGGCGCCGGCGGCGACGTTGCGCAGACCCTCGCGGACCATCGCCTGGGCGAGGACGGTCGCGGTGGTCGTGCCGTCACCGGCGATGTCGTTGGTCTTCGTCGCGACTTCCTTGGCGAGCTGCGCGCCGAGGTTCTCGTACGGCTTCTCCAGCTCCACCTCGCGGGCGATGGTGACGCCGTCGTTGGTGATGGTCGGAGCGCCGAACTTCTTGTCGATGACGACGTTGCGGCCGCGGGGGCCGAGGGTCACCTTGACGGCGTCGGCGAGGGCGTTGACACCGCGCTCCAGCGAGCGGCGGGCGTCCTCCTCGAACGACAGGATCTTGGGCATGACAGTCCTCTCTGGGGGCACGTGGGAGCATCGAAGCCCCGGGCGCTCTCGCGACCCGGGGCTCGATGCGTCATCTCGGAAACGTCGGAAGCGATGAACTACTTCTCGACGATGGCGAGCACGTCACGGGCGGAGAGCACGAGGTACTCCTCGCCGCCGTACTTCACCTCGGTGCCGCCGTACTTGCTGTAGAGGACGACGTCGCCCTCCTTGACGTCGAGCGGGATGCGCTTGTCGCCGTCCTCGTCCCAGTTGCCCGGGCCCACCGCGAGGACCCTGCCCTCCTGGGGCTTCTCCTTGGCGGTGTCAGGAATGACCAGGCCGGAGGCGGTGGTCTGCTCGGCCTCAAGCGGCTGGACCACGATGCGGTCGCCGAGCGGCTTAACGGGAACCTTGGTGGCGGTCGTCACGTCGGACCTCCCCTTCAGATTTGAATGATCTAGAAGAGGCGACCAGCGGTCTGCCGTCGCGGGTGTCAGACCAGCCTCGTCGCGCTTGCATTGGCACTCTCACCGGGAGAGTGCCAATACGGAACAGTATGCAAGGAGGCCTTGACAGTCAACACGAACCGCCCGCCGACGCTCCGGGCGCCCTCGACAAGGGGACAGGAGCCTTCGCCGGGGGCAACATGAGAGGGAAGCGGGACGACGGACATCGACGGGAAGTAATGCGATGGTCACGAAAAGAAACGGGAATGACGCTACGGTGGACGACGTGACCAGCACTGTCTGCGAGAAGACGGGCACGCGAGGTGACGACCGCGACCCGCTCGCCAACTGGCCCCGCCCCCCGGCCGGCGGGTGGACCGCCGACGATCTCGACCGCCTGCCCGACGAGGGCCCGAACGGCGAGCCGGACTTCTTCAAGCACGTCGAACTCGTCGATGGAGCCCTCGTCTTCATGTCCCCCCAGAAGCGTTTCCACGAGTCCGTGATCTACGGGCTCCGCACCGCCCTCAACGCGCAGGCGCCCCATCACCTCAAGGCCGTGACGCAGATGGACCTCGTGCTCGGTGAGAAGCAGCGCCCGTGCCCGGACGTCGTCGTCATCGACGCCGAGGCGGCGAAGGACCGCTCCCGCACCTCCTACAAGCCCGACGAGGTGCATCTCGTCATCGAGGTGGTCTCCCCCGAATCCAGGTTCCGTGACCGCGAGGTCAAGCCGAAGCTCTACGCCGAGGCCGGCATCCCGCATTTCTGGCTGGTGGAGGACAAGGGCGGCGATCCGGTGATCCACGTCTACCAGCTGGACCCGGTCACCCGCTCCTACATGGTCACCGGCATCCACCACGACCGCCTCAAGACCGGCGAGCCGTTCGACATCGATCTCGTCCTGACCTGCCTGCCCGACTGAGCGGGTCACCGCGACGCACCGGCGGTCCCCGGCCAGGCGGTAGCGTCGGGCGGTGTGGACCTCGACGCATTCCGGGAACTGCTGACGCCGCGTGGCCAGGAGGCCCTCGCGGCGGCGGCCGAGGCCGCGGGTGACGGCCCGGTGGCCGCGGTGACGCGGCTGCGCAGGACCTACGACGCGGCCCTGACCTCCGCGGCGCTCACCCAGGCGGCGCTCAGGGAGCGCGCGCGGGAGAAGTTCGGTTCCGACGCCGCGGTCATGTACTTCACCCCGCACGGCCTGGAGCAGGCCACCCGCCGCGAGGTGGCCGACCACCGGGCCCGGCGCGTCCCGGCCGGCTCCCGGGTGGCCGACGTCTGCTGCGGGATCGGCGGCGACCTGCTGGCGCTGGCCAGGGCGGGCTGCGTCGTGGAGGCCGTGGACGCCGACCCGCTCACCGCCGCCGTCGCCCGGGCCAACGCCGACGCCCTGGGCCTCGGCGACCGAGTCACGGTCCGCGCGGCCGAGGCCGCCACGGTCGACCCGACGGCCTTCGACGTGCTGTTCGCCGATCCCGCCCGCCGTACCGCGCGGGGCAGGACGTTCGACCCGATGGCCTACTCTCCGCCGTGGCCGGAGGTCCTCGGCATGGTGGCGAAGGCCCCGGCGGCCTGCCTGAAGGTCGCCCCCGGCATCCCGTACGAGTTCATCCCGGCCGGCGCCGAGGCCGAGTGGGTCTCCTGGCGCGGCGACGTCAAGGAGGCCGCGATCTGGTGCGGCGGCCTGGCCGGGGACGCGGGGCGCAGGGCCACGATGCTGCCGTCCGGCGTGACGCTGACGCCGGATCCGGGCGCGGAGCCCGCCCCGGTGGGCGCGATAGGCCGCCACCTCTACGAGCCGGACGGCGCGGCCGTACGGGCGCACCTGGTGGCGGAGGTGGCCCGGCAGGTGGGCGGCCGGCTGCTCGACGAGCGCATCGCCTACATCACCGGCGACACCGGGGCGACCACGCCCTGGGCGGCGCGGTACGAGGTGCACGAGATGATGCCGTTCTCGCTCAAGCGGCTGCGGGCGGCGCTGCGCGAGCGCGGGGCGGGCACCGTGACGGTCAAGAAGCGCGGCTCGGCGGTCGACGTGGAGCGTCTGCGCAGGGATCTGCGGCTCTCCGGCGGCGGATCCGCGACGGTGGTCCTCACCCGCGTCGGGGAGCGGCCGTTCGCCCTCATCTGCAGCCCGGCCTGACCCGCGGCGAAAGGACCGCGCGCCCCGTGGTCTCCGGGGCGCGCGGGGCCGTACCGTCAGACGTGGACGGTGGTGATCGGAAGCGAGGAGTCGGCCGGGATCTCCAGGGACGACGGGGTGACGCCCGCCGCCACCAGGTCGGAGCCCAGGGTGGCCACCATCGCGCCGTTGTCGGTGCACAGCCCCGGCCGGGGGACGCGCAGCCGCACCCCGGCCGCGTCGCAGCGTTCCTGCGCCAGGGCGCGCAGCCGGGAGTTGGCCGCCACGCCGCCGCCGATCAGCAGGTCCTGGACGCCGTGCTCGCGGCACGCCTGGAGGGCCTTGCGGGTCAGCACGTCGACCACGGCCTCCTGGAACGACGCCGCCACGTCGGGCACGTGGACCGGCTCGCCGGACCTCTCCCTGGCCTCCACCCAGCGGGCCACGGCGGTCTTCAGGCCGGAGAACGAGAAGTCGAGGGTGCCGTCGTCGTACTTGCCCCGGGGGAAGGCGATGGCCGTGCCGGAGCCGTCGCGGGCGGCCCGGTCGATGTAGGGGCCGCCGGGGAACGGCAGGCCGAGCACCCGCGCCACCTTGTCGAACGCCTCGCCCGCGGCGTCGTCCACCGTGGAGCCGAGCGAGATGACGTCCTTGGCGACGTCGGGCACCAGCAGCAGGGAGGAGTGACCGCCCGAGACGAGCATGGCGATGCACGGCTTGGGCAGGGCGCCGTGTTCGAGCTGGTCCACGGCCACGTGGGCGGCCAGGTGGTTCACCCCGTACAGCGGGACGCCGAGGCCCAGCGCGTACGCCTTGGCGGCGGCCACGCCGACCAGCAGCGCGCCGGCCAGCCCCGGCCCGGCGGTCACCGCGATCGCGTCGATGTCGGAGAAGCGCAGGCCCGCCTGCTCCAGCGCCCGCTCGACGGTGGGGGTCATCGCCTCCAGGTGCGCCCGGGAGGCCACCTCGGGCACCACGCCGCCGAAGCGGGCGTGCTCGTCGACGCTGGAGGCGATCGTGTTGGCCAGCAGGGTGTGTCCCCGGACGATGCCGATCCCGGTCTCGTCGCAGGAGGTCTCGATGCCCAGGACCAGGGGTTCGTCACTCATGGATGAGATCCTTCCGCATCGTGATCGCGTCGGTGCCGTCCTGGTAGTAGCGGCGGCGCAGGCCGAGCCGGACGAAGCCGAACCGCTCGTACATCGCCTGCGCGGCGGGGTTGTCGGCGCGCACCTCCAGGAAGACCGACCGCACGCCGCGCCGTCCGGCCTCGGCCAGCAGCTCGGTGAGCAGGGCGCCGCCGACCCCGGTGCGCCGCCGGTCGGCCGCGACGGCGATGGTCTGCACGTCGGCCTGGTCGCCGGCGGCGAAGAGCCCGGCGTAGCCGATGATCCCGTCGCCGGCCTCGGCCACCACGTAGTGGCGGGTGCCGGGCTGTCCGGCGAGCTCGTCGCGGAGCATGCCCTCGCTCCAGGCGTCCGCGGGGAAGGTGTCCCGCTCGATCTTCAGCACCGCGGGCAGATCGTCCTCGGTCATCGTGCGCAGCGTCACGGTCATGTGCCGACCTTCTTGGGCGCGGCGGGCACCTGGGCGTCGGGGCGGCGGAGGTACACCGGGCGGGGCAGGCTCAGCACGGGGTGCGTGCCGCTCTCCACGACCTCGCGGACGTCGGGCTCGCCGAGCTGCTCGGCGGCCAGCGACGCCAGCGCCCCGGCGAAGGGGTACTCGGGCGCGTCCAGCAGCCGGGAGGCGCCGACGACCTCGGCGTACATCCGCGCGCCCGCGCCGACGAGCGGGAGGTCGGCGGGCAGGTCGTGGGGCCGGCTCACCGCGGGGCCGGACAGCCGGGTCCGCATGTCCTCGTAGTGGCCCCAGAACACCTCCTTGCGCCGGGCGTCGGTGGCGACCAGGAACGGCTCGGACAGCCTGCTGCCGTAGGCGACGGCGTCGAGCGTGCACACGCCGTACGCCGGGACGCCGAGCGACGCGGCGAGGGCCTGGGCGGTCATCAGGCCGACCCTCAGGCCGGTGTAGGGGCCGGGTCCGGCGCCCGCGACGACGACGGTGACGTCGGCGAGCGTGGCGCCGGCCTCCCGCAGGACGGTCTCGATCGTGGGCACGAGCAGTTCGCCGTGGCGGCGGGCGTCGACGGTCGTCGACTCGGCGAGGACCCGTTCACCGTCGTGCAGCGCTGCGGTGACGGCGGGGGTCGCGGTATCAAAGGCCAGGACCAGCACGAACAGTTAGCCTAGTCCGTCGCGCGGGAGCCGGGACCGCTTCCCGGCGGCCGCCCGGGCCCCGAGCCCGTGGAGAACCACGTGAGGACCGGGCCGTCCGCGCCTCGGGCCCGCGGAGATCGGGGCCGCCCCATCGGAATCCCGCTCTCCCGCCTCGGGCCCGCGGAGATCGGGGCCGTCCGGGTGCCGGGCCCCGGCCGGCGGCCGTCCCACCGGAATCCCGCTCTCCCCGCCGGTCCCGGCGGCGCGTTCGGAGCGGAAAAGGATTCTCTCCACCGTAACCAAAAGTCAGACATAAGAGTAAAAGATTCACGAATGGCGTTCTATACCCTAAATTTCAAGACATTGATGATCACGAAAGCCATGAAGGGGTTTCGGCCGGTCACGGGGAGATTTTTTGAGCGACCTCCGCAAGGTACGGGTCCTCGGATCCGTGGACGCAATGGTGGACGGAACGGCCCTGGAGATAACCGGCCGGCGTCAGCGCGTCGTTCTCGCGCTGCTCGCGCTGAACGCCGGCCGGGTCGTCCCGCTCGACCTCATGATCGACGCCGTCTGGGGCGAACGTCCCCCGGCGTCCGCGCGCAACCAGATAGCCATCTGCGTCACCCGGCTGCGCCGCGTCCTGCACGGCCCGGGTGAGCAGCTGGTGGCGGCCGTGCCACCGGGCTACCAGCTCCGCCCCGAGGCCGTCACCGTCGACCTGAACACGGCGGAGGAACTGGTCAGGGCCGGCCGCGCGGCCGCGGAGGAGAACGATCCCGCGACCGCGGCCGAACGGCTTCGGTCGGCCCTGGACCTGTGGCGCGGTGAGACCCTGTCCGGCCTCGACAGCGACATCATGAGCACCGAGGCCGCCAGGCTGGAGGAGTGGCGGCTCGGCGTCATCGAGGAATACCTGGATCTGCGGCTGGTCCACGGCCTCGGCGGTGAGGTGATCACCGAACTCACCGACCTGGTCGGCCGTCACCCCTTCCGGGAGAGGCTCCGCGCCACGCTCATGCGGGCGCTGTGCGGGGCCGGCCGCCAGGCCGAGGCCCTCGACGTCTACCGCCAGGGCCGTAAGCTCCTGGCCGACGAACTGGGGGTCGACCCGGGCCAGGAGCTCCGGCTCACCCACGACGCGATCCTCCGGGGC
The DNA here is from genome assembly GCF_050942225.1 of Streptosporangium sandarakinum. Lineage (NCBI taxonomy): Bacteria > Bacillati > Actinomycetota > Actinomycetes > Streptosporangiales > Streptosporangiaceae > Streptosporangium > Streptosporangium sandarakinum. The sequence goes on along the minus strand of NZ_CP192034.1, from coordinate 1,063,010 downwards.
GAGCTGGCTGTGTCCCCCGCCCCGCGCCCGTCGATCCCCGCCGTCCCGGCGGCCCCGGTGACGGCCGCCCAGCTCCCGTCCAACGTCGCCGGATTCGTCGCCCGCGAGCGCGAACTGGCCGAGATGGACCGGGTCTTCGCCGAGAGCCGGGCCGCGGGCGTGCCCGCCTGCATCGTCGTGACCAGCATGGGCGGCGCGGGCAAGACCGGCCTGGCCGTACGGTGGGCCCACCGGGTGGCCGAGCACTTCCCCGACGGGCAGCTCTTCATCGACCTGCACGGCTACACCGCGCAGACCGAGCCGCTCACCCCGGAGGCGTCCCTCGACCGGTTCCTGCGCACCCTCGGGGTCCCCGGCGAGCGCGTGCCGGCCGGGCTGGAGGACCGCGAGGCGTTGCTGCGCAGCATGCTCGCCAACCGGCGCGTGCTGTTCGTGCTGGACAACGCGCGCACCTCCGCGCAGGTCAGGCCGCTGCTGCCGGGCAGCCCAGGCTGCGCGGTCGTCATCACCACCCGCGACCAGCTCATCGACCTCGTGGTGCGTGAGGGCGCCCACCCGATGCGGCTGCCCACGCTGACCCCCGAGGAGTCCGCCGCCCTGCTCGGCACCATCGTCGGCCCCGAGCGGATCGCCGCCGACCCCCGCTCCACCGCCAGGCTCGCCGAGCTGTGCGACGGGCTGCCGCTCGCCCTGCGCATCGCGGGCGCCCGGCTCCTGGCCCGGCCGCACTGGACCCCGGCCAGCCTGGCCGCCCGGCTCGACGACGAGCAGCGCCGGCTCGCCGAGTTCAGTCACGGCGAGGTGGGGCTGCGGGCCGGCTTCTCGCTCAGCTACCAGGGGCTGAGCGGGCCGGCCGCGGAGCTGTTCCGGCGACTGGGCCTGCTGCGAATGCCGGACTTCGCCGACTGGGTGACCGCGGCCCTGCTCGGCACCGGTCTCGGCCAGGCCCAGGTCTGCCTGGAGGAGCTGCTCGACGCCCAGCTCGTGCACACCGTGGGCCCGGACGCCTCGGGCCGGCTCCGGCACCGCATGCACGACCTGGTGCGGCTCTACGCCAGGGAGCGGGTGCTGGCCGAGGAGCCGGAGGAGTGCCGCAGCGGCGCGCTGGCCCGCGTACTCGGCCGTCTCCTCGCCCTGGCGCACGAGGCCAACCGCCGGGAGCGGGGCGGCGACTTCACGATCATCCGGGGTGCGAGCGCCTACTGGGAGCCGCCGGACGGGCTGGACGAGAACCTGCTCGCCATGCCGCTGGACTGGTTGGAGTCCGAACGGCACACGCTGGTGGTCGGCGTGACGCAGGCGGCCGAGTCGGGGTTCCCGGAGCTGTGCTGGGAGCTCGCGCTGGCCGGCGTCACGCTGTTCGAGGCCAGGGGCTACCTCGACGACTGGCGCCGGACGCACGAGCAGGCCCTCGCCGCCGTACGGCGGAGCGGCGCGCTGCTCGGCGAGGCGGCCATGTCCTACAGTCTGGGCAGCCTGGAGCTGTACTACGGAGTGAAGTCCTCCCGGCTGCTCGACACGGCCCTGGAGCTGTTCGAGAAGGTGGGCGACGCCCACGGCAAGGCCCTGGCGCAGCGCTACCTCGGGCTCTCGGAGCACTTCCGCGGTCACCACGCCGAGGCGCTCGCCCGCTACGAGGCCGCGCTGCCCGCGCTCCGGGACGCCGGCGACCGCGCGGCCGAGGCGCACGTCCTCGGCTGCATGGCGCAGATCGCGATCCTGCGCGGGGACTACGAGCTCGCGAGGACCAGGCTGCGGGATGCCCTCGCCATCTGTGAGCGGGTCGGCTACCGGCGCGGCCAGGCCCAGGCGCTGTGGCGGCTGGGCGAGCTCCACCTGCGCAGCGGTGACGTCCGGCGGGCGGCGGCGGCGTTCGAGGACGCCCTGGAGCTGGTACGGCAGCGCCGCGACGCGCTGGGCGAGGCGTACATCCTGTGCGGGCTCGGCGAGACGCAGATCCTGCAGGGGATGCTCGACCGCGGGCGCGAGACCCTCTCCCGGGCCCGCCAGGTGGCGCAGGAGGCGGGACAGGCCGCGGCCCACGCCCGCGCCTGCTTCTCCCTGGCCCAGGCGATGATCGCCGGTGGGGATCCGGAGCGGGCCGTCGCCCTGCTGCGCGAGACCGCCGCCATCGCGGCCGACGACACCGCCCCCATCTGGGAGAAGCGCGCCCTGTCGGCCCTGGCGGATCTCGGCGCGCAGCCGGGCGACCTCGTCCCCTGAGTCATCCCCACATGTCGCCGCCGCTCCAGCCCCCGCTGGGGCCGCCGTGGCCGTTGCCGCCGTTGTGGCCGGGACCGGGGCCGTTGCCGGGCTCCTGGCCCTGGTCGCAGGACACCGGGACGCACTCGCCGCCGGCCGGTCCCTGAGCGGCCTCCGCCGCCACCGGGCCGAGGATCAGGCCGCAGATCACCAGAGCCAGCATCGTCTTGGCCTCGCGCTTCATGTCGACTTCCTCATCTCCGTAGCGTCCGCTTGACACCTCCAGACACTAGGGGCCGCCTATTTCCCGCCAATTTCTTCGCGCTGTTCTCCCTGCTCACGGCCATGGGGCCGACCCCTTCCCCGCGCGGCGGACCTCGCGGAGAACGGCCGGGAACGGGACGGCGGAGGGAGGCGGGACGGCCGGGCACAGGACAGCGGGCACGGGCCGGCCGGGCACAGGACGGCCGGGCGGCCGGTGCGGCTGGAGGTCGAAGACCGGGAAACGGCGGGCGCGGAGCGGGAAACGGCGGGGGCCCGCGTCCCGGGTCGTCCGGGACGCGGGCCCCCGCCGGGGCGCCGGGCGGCGGGGCGCCCTCAGGCACGCCCCTGCCGCAGCGCGACGGCCACCAGCACGACGGCGGCGAGCGCGCCCACCACCGTCCACACCCACCAGTGGCCGGCGCCCGCGATCCGGACCGCGGCGATCATGACCGCCGCGAAGGCGACCGCGACACCGCCGATCCAGGCGGGCGACGTCCGCCGCCGCGTCCCCGCCCGCCCGCGCGCGGCCATCGCCGCCTGGACGCATCCCACGACGAGCACCGCCACCCCCGCGCCGAGGATCCACGCGGCATCCCGGACCACGGTCATGCCGACGCCCATGATCAGCGTTCCGGCGGCGGCGATGAGCAGGCCCCGGCGGATCCCCGTGGACCGCCCTGTCACGACGTTCGTCATTGCTCTCTCCTTCGAATGCTGACTGTCGCACTGCCGGTTGTTCCAGTGCCGGTTGTTCCAGTGCCGGTTGCTCCAGTGTCGGCTGACGATCCGGAAGAGGTCTCCGCCGGTGACCCGGCCGCGATGACGCCGAGGAAGGCCTCCTCCCGGGGAAGGAAGCCCAGCCTGTTCATCATCATGTGCGCCTGGTGGAAAACAAGGTGCTGCGGAGTGAGACCTATGCGCATGCGGTGGGCCCGCACCAGGGAGTCGTCGATCACCTGGCCCCAGCGGCGCAGCCAGGGATCGACCGAGCTGTCGCCGCACAGCTCCCCGGTGATCGAACGGACCCGGTGCGGGTCCCGTTCGGCGTGCAGCCGGAGCTGCGCCTGCAGCTCCGGGGCGTGCCTGGCCAGGTCCGCCGTCCACCAGGCCAGGTGCCGGTGCCAGTAGCGGTCCCAGCTCACGTTGAGCCGGCGCCGGTCCGCCGGGGGCATCACCGGCTCCGGGCCGAGATCCCCCGGCCGGCCCTCCAGCATCGCCCGGACCGCCTCGCGCAGCAGGAGCACCGCGAGCGCCGCCCGTTCGGGGATCTTGCCGAACCGGGCGGTCGCCCAGATGGCGAGGTCGCTGGAGAACTCGAAGACGCGCTCCGCCAGCTCCACGCCGGGCGCTCCGCCGTACTTGCCGTACTCCGGCTCGTACAGCGCCGAGGCCAGGCCGGTTCCGGAGTCGCCCAGCATGCGGCGCATGGGGAACGGCGCCAGCCAGCCCGGATCCGCCCCGGTGCCGGCCACCACCGCGTCGGCGTGGCGCTGGACCCTGGCCAGCGAACGGTGCATCCGGTCCACGGTCTCCCGGGGGCCGAACACCCGTACCCGCAGGTGGGGTCCGGAGGGATCGGTGTAGCGGATGAAGAACCAGCGGAACGCGCCGTGCGCCCGGGCCTCGGCGACCAGCGGCGGCAGGACCTCGCTGACCAGCACGTCGCTCGCGGCGAACCCGCCGGTGTACAGGCGGACGAACCACCACTCGGGCACGTCGAACATCGGGTCACCCCTCCCCGGACCGGGGCGGGATCGGAGGCCGGGTCCACCGGACGAACGACACGTGCTCGGCCGCGTGCGCCCGTCCGCCGGGGCCGGGCAGCCAGTGGCCGTCGCGGCCCGGCAGGGACTCGGCCAGCGACATCGCCACCACCCCGGTGACGTCCAGACCGGCCGCGGCGTGCAGCGAGTGCGGGCTACGGAAGCTGAGCGGGACCGGCTTGCGCTTGCCGTGCTCCAGTGAGATGCCGGGCGTCTCCAGCGAGACGAACACCTCCTCGGGGATGCCGTGCCGGCGCCGCCACCGGTCGGCGCGCAGGAAGTAGGCGTCCGGGGACTCCCCCTTGTCCGGGCGGGGGAAGGACTCCGGGCGGAGCCGCCAGGCGGCCCTGCGTGTCACGACCCGCCCGAAACCCTCGCGCCCGACCCGCTCGACCTCCCCCACCGGTTCGGTGACCGGCTCCGACGGGCCGCGGGTGCAGGCCATCCGCGCCCCCCGCACCCACGGGTCCCCGATGACCATCAGGTAACGCGCCGGGCCCAGCACCATGTGCGCGGGCACCACGCCGAGGTAGACCGGGGCGACCGGGTCGCCATGGGCGTCCAGGAGGTTCAGCGTGCCGGTCGCGGCGTCGTGGACCACCGACAGCTCGCTCACCGCGACGGAGTCCCCCGGGTCGGCGTGCGGGGTCTCGCTGGGCCAGGTGAGCGCGGGCATGGCGCCCGCGCAGGAGTACTGCAGCCCGTTGACGTCGGCGGAGATGACCAGCTCGCGCGGCCGGGCCCGGGGGAAGTTGCCGCCCACCCAGGCGCGCAGCCGCCCGGCCAGCCCGTCCGGGCCGTCCAGGGTGGCGCGGAACCGCGACACCAGGCCGCCGGAGCCCGCGTTGAACTGGTTGACCACCAGCAGGTGCCCGCCCGCGCCGGCCGCCTCCGGGGTGGGGGCCGCGACCTGGTAGGCGACGGCGGCGGTGGGCGGCGCCGAGCTGTGGCCGACGGGCAGCCAGGCACGGTCGGTGGGCCGGCCCCTGGTGCGCGCGTCCGCGCGGACCGCCGCGAACAGCCGCCGCGTCAGGTCCGGGATGTTGGAGACCTCCATGCAGAACCGCAGGGCGTCCGGGCAGCGGCCGCCCGCGCCGTACCGCTCGACGAAGATCTCGACGAGCATGTCGTACAGGTGGCTGCGGAAGATCATCGGACGCATCCGGCGGGCGAGCTCCCGCAGGTCGGCGGAGACGTGCTCGCCCAGGCCGGGGACGTCGGCGACCGCCTCGGCGTCGTCGTACACGGCGAACCCGGTCCGCTCGGCGGGGACGCCGAGGCGGCCGAGGGCGTCGGTGGCGCGCGTGGCCATCGACTCCAGCGTCCGCACCCGCCGCTCGCCGTCCTGCCCGGCCAGGGCAACGGCGTCGGCGTGCAGCTCGCGCAGCTCGCGGGCGGTCCGCGCGGCGTACTCGGTGCCGACGCGGCGAACGCACTCGGCCAGGGCGAGCATCGGGGCGCGGTCACCGCGGGGCCACGGCGCCACGACGCGCAGCATCCCGGCGTCCAGCAGGCGCTGCAGCGCGGCGAACGGGTCCTCGCCGCCCAGCCTGATGAGGTACTCGGCGGCGCCCGCCCGGCCGACGCCGGCCAGCGACCGGATGATCGCCTGGTAGGCGGTGACGTCCACCATCTCGTCGGTCCGCCACGCGAAGGCGTCACCGATCCGGTACGCCGAGACCAGCGCCCGGGGCTCGCCGTCGATCGTCCGGAGCGCCCCCATCGGCTCCAGCTCGAACGCGGTCACCAGGCGCTCGTCGCGGACCAGCGCCTGCAGCCAGGCGAAGACGTGGGTCTGCGACAGAGCGGTGACGCTGCGGCCCGTGCTCGGCCTGCCGTGCAGGCCGACGCCGGTGAAGGTGGAGAAGGGGCTGGTCTTACGGGCGGCGCGGGCGGCGTAGGACAGCACCGAACGCGACGCCTTGCCGCCCGGCCGCAGGTCCGTCAGGTCCACGTGCCGCAGCAGGCCGGCGCTGGCGTGGGCGATGCCGGTGGACAGCGCGGACTCGGCGAGCAGCGCGCCCAGCCGCCGCCCGGCCCGCGCGGTCTCCTCCTCGTAGACGGCGGGCAGCCGGCCGAGCAGGTCCGCGCGGGTGCGGGCCGCCGCGCTCCAGCGGCGGAACAGCGAGGCGTCGTCGCCGTCCAGCTCGGCGGCGATGCGGCCGAGGTCCTCCGCGCCGGCCCCGGGCCGCCTGTCGCCGTGCGTGGCGCGCCTGACCTTCAGCACCAGCCGCCGCAGCGCGGGGTCGTGGTCCAGGCGGGGCACGAGCCGGTAGAGGACGTCGCTGACCGGGTCGGCCAGCCCGGCGAGGATCTCCTCGGCCGCGGCGGTCTCGTCCAGCAGCCGCCCGGTCTCCACCAGGTCGAGGTCGGCCGCGGCGGCGGGCAGCCCGCTCACCCGGTCGATCCGCAGGTCACCCACCTCGCCGTCCGCCAGGGCGGGGGCCACGTGCCCGACGTCCTGCGGGACGGGGGCGGCGTGCTCGCCGTCCGGCCGGGCGGGAGGCGGGAGGATCACGGTCATCAGACGATCCCTCCGATCATGTTCCACAGGTTCCGCAGCACCAGTACGGCCAGGCCCACCGCGTACAGCAGGCACAGGGCGCCGAACAGCAGGTATCCCGCCCGCCTCCAGCGGCCCAGCGCCTGCATACCGGACGGGAGCGGCGAGCGCAGCGCCACGTGGGCCAGGTAGGCGAAGGCCCGGCCGCGGAGGTTGACCGCGCCGCTCGCGGCCGCGATGGCGTGGTAGCCGTCGGAGGGCAGCAGCGGGTTGAGGTTGACCACGGTCAGCATGGTCTGCAGGACCAGCAGCACGTAGGCGATGTCGCCCACCTGTCCCGGGACGGTCAGCGCGACGACGCCGGCGGCGCCGTACCAGACCTGGTCGTTCAGCGGACCGGCCAGGGCGATCATCACCCGGCCGCCGCGGCTCCTGACCCGGTAGGCGTCGGTCCGGTCGACGTAGGCGACCGGCATGAAGTAGAGCATCAGGCCGATCCCCGCCTCCCTGATGGGGGCGCGGAGATACTGGCAGACCAGCGCGTGCGCGGCCTCGTGGAAGATCACCTGGACGATCAGGATCGGCATGGCCGTCCACCACAGCGCGGGGTAGCCGTGGCCGGCCGGGTGGAGCAGCGCGTACAGGCCGACGGCCAGGCCGGCGAGCGCCGTCGCCAGCACCGCGGCGTTGAGCACCCGGACGGGGAGCCGCCGCAGCAGCGCGGCGAGCGGTTCCATGACGTGCCCGACACGGCCGGTGAGCTTGAGCCTGGGCATGTGCTCGCGGAGCGAGAATTTCAGGATCTTCGATCTGCGGTCCGGCTCGCGCGGCTCGACGGTCAGCACGCCCGCCTGCCGCAGGTCGTCGAGGAAGGCGCCGACGCGGACGCGGGCCGTCTCCCGGTCGTCCCGGTGAGCGGTGAGCCGGTCGAGGATCGCCCCGCCCGTGTTGCTGCCGTCGAGCAGGTCGAGCATGCGGACGCCGGCGGGGGTGAGGGCGAGGTAGCGCCCGGTGGCGGAGTTGTACAGGAGCGGCCGGTCGTCGATACCGGTGATCACCTCGACGTCCGGCCTGATCTGCAGCGGAACGGAGACCATCCAGTCGGTCTCGGGGCCGGCCGGACCGTGCGCCGCGGTACGGCCTGCCGCCGCCGGGCCGGCGGAGGTATCCTGGGGGGCGGATCGCATAATGCGCCTTTCTGGTCTCTGCGTCGAGGGTGCTGCCTTCACCCTCGACGGCTCGCGGATCGGAGCCGCATCGCGCTGAGAGCGCTGGGAGCGCCGGGACCTTCGCGGGTCCCGGCGCTCCCGCGTTCACGGGGATCAGCCCCCGCTGCTGGAGAAGGTGGAGGCGGTGCTGGCCGACGAGCCGGGGCAGCTCGCGGTGCCGCCGGTGAAGGCCGTGTTGGCGGTGGTGAAGCCCGCCGAGGTCACCTCGTCCAGTTCCTCGGTGCCCAGGTCCTCGGCCGCCAGGTCGATCCGGTCCTTGCTGACGTCGCTCATGGTTCTCTCTTCTCTTCGTGGTGGCCGGGAGCTCCCTCGCTGTGGTCGGGAGCCCCCGTGGTCAGAAGCCTTTGCCGGCCGGGAGGGCCGGGTGGGGTGCCACGGGAGCGCTGCCTTCGTTCCCGGGGCACCCGTCCCCGCGCCGTTCCCGGATCAGTTGCCGGTGCTGGAGAAGGACGACCCGGTGCTGGCCGACGACGCCGGGCAGCTGGCCGAGCCGGCCGTGAAGGCCGTGTTGGCGGTGGTGAAGCCCGCCGCGGTCACCTCGTCGAGGCTCTCGGCGGCCAGGTCCTCAGCCGCCAGGTCGATCTGGTCCTTGTCGTGGTCGTTCATCTCGTTCCTCCTTGTCGATCAGCCGAAAGACGAGCCGCTGGAGGCGCTGGAGGCCGTGGAGGCGGGGCAGGAGGCCGTCCCGGCGCAGCCGGCGCTGCTCCAGGTGCCCAGCAGGTTGGTGTCGGCGAGCTCCTCGACGGCGAGCTCCTCGGGCTCCTCCGCGAACAGGTCGATGTCGTTCTCGTCGGCCATGGTGGTCGGTCCTCTCAAGGGGTTGGGGGGTTTGAGGTCGTGCGGTCTGCCGAGGAATGCCGGGTGGTGACTCACCCCGCGTCCCCCGTGCGGGGGCGGAGGCAGGACGCTCAGGCCAGCGTGCTGGCGGTGCTCATGGACGCCAGCAGCGTGGTCTCGTCGAGCTGGTACAGGTACAGCTCGTCGTCACTGATCTCCTCGGCGAAAAGATCCATCTCCACTTCCGACTCTCCTCGGACGGTTCAGGGGGTCAGCGGGACCGGTCAGCCAAAGGTGCCGGCCGTGGTCAGCGAGCTGGCGGAGCTGGCCGGGCAGGACGCCGAGCCGGCGGTGGTCAGCGAGCTGAGGGAGGCGAGCGCGGTCTCGCCGGGGAGGTCCTCGGCCTCCACGTCGGTCAGGTCCTCCGCGTAGAGGTCCACCGGCTCGTTCTTCTTGGCGTCACCCATCTCGTTCTTCCTCTCCGTGGGTTCTTCCTCGTTCTCCGTACGGCGGGCGCCGCACGGGGCTTCTCTCCGTACGGCGGGCGCCGCACGGGGGTCTTCAGGGGGCGGCCGGGTAGCCCAGCGACACCGCGAACAGCTGCCGCTGCCGGTAGCCGTCCAGGTCGACCAGGGGCCGCATGCCCGACTGCAGGAACCCGGCGAAGACGCTGCCGGCCAGGCCGTGCGCGCAGCTCTCCACCAGGGCCGCGTACGCCAGGCCGGAGGCTCTGGCCAGCAGCGTGCGGTGGCCGTGGGCGCCGTGCCGCCGCAGCGCGGTGGACAGCGAGCCGGTGACCGCGAGGATGACGGGGCTGGCGGCGTACTCGATCTGCAGCACCATCTCCTCGGCGGCCCGCCCGTCGGCTAGCCCGGCGAGCGGCACCAGGCGGGCGCCGTCCTCGTCGGCCCGGTAGAGGGCGGGTGCCAGGCCGGCGACCCGGCGGGCCGCGACCAGCACGCCCAGGCCGTTGCCGTCCGCCCACTCCTCGGGCCAGGCCTCGCGGTCCAGCCGGAACGCCGTCGCCAGGCCGGCGGCGACCACCTCGACGGGGACCGGCCGCTCGGCGTAGTCCCGGATCGACACCCGGGTCCGCAGGACGTCCTCCAGCGGTCGTCCGGACTTCGGGGCCGCCACCGGGCGGACCTCGGTGAGCCCGGCGGGGACCGGCCGGCGGGGGCCGACCGGCGGGACCGGCTCGCCGTTCCGCCTCGGTCCGGTCCGCACGTCCTCGGCGGTCAGCCTGCTCTGCTCCCGCAACAGGGCGAAGAGCGTGGTGTGGTCGCGCAGCGAGGTCGTCATCGGGACTCCAGCGGGTTGATCGCGAGGACCGCGGTGACCGGTTCCTCGTCGAGTTCGGCGGACAGCAGCGCGGCCAGCGCCGCGTCGTCCCAGGCGGTCACCACGCGGGTGGCGACGTCGCGGTCGGCCGCGGCCAGCCGGAGCTGGGTGAGCGTGACGCCCGCGTCCAGGTGCAGCACCCGCCAGGCGAAGGTCGAGTACTTCGACGCGACCCGGGCGAGCGCCCCGGTGACGACGACCACGGCTTCGGCGTCGGGCAGCCCCGCCACCTCGGCGTACGGGTCGGCCCAGGACAGCACGGCCAGCCGGTGGGTGTCGGCGCGGTAGCCGTACACCGCGGGGTCCAGGCCGGACACGTCGCGGACGATCACATGGAGCTGGGGGGAGCCGAGGTTGCCGCCGGTGGGCGCCCAGCGCTGCACCTTGCGCGCGGCGGCGGCGCCGTCGTCGCGGAGGCCGCCGGCCCGCCGGAGCAGCGCGCCCAGCGTGGCCGCGTCCAGCCGGACCGGCCGCGGCACCCGCGCGGTGGCGGGCACGGGGCCGCGGACCGGGCCGAAGGGCTCGTCGGGCAGCTCCACGTGGCGGGCCGAGGGCCAGCGCTTGCACTCCACCTGCAGGGCCAGGTTGCCCGGCCGGTAGTGGATCTGGTGGTCGCGCGGGTTGGTCAGGCGGCGGGGCGGGAAGCTGACCGACTCCTCGTACCCGAGCGCGACCGGAACCTCGGTCCCGGGTCCGGCTCCGGTCGCGGAGCCGGAGTCGGAGCCGGAGTCGGGGTCGGAGCCGTGATCGGTCCCGGGGTCGAGGCGGGAACCGGGATCGGAATCGAGGTCGGGGCGGGAGCCGGGGTCGAGCCCGGGGCCGCCGCCGCACCGGGGGCAGTCCGGCAGCGCCGCCAGCGGGTAGGAGCGCTGGTGCCAGGTGCCGAGATCCACCCTCACCAGCCCGTGCAGGACGTGCGTGGAGCCGATCCGCGACAGCAGGGCGACGGCGTCGGCGGTGACGAGCGCGGCGGCCGTCTCCGCGGCGAGCCCCCGGTCCAGGGTGGCCGGCCCGCCGCCGTCCTCGGCCGCGTCGCGCTGCGCGGTGACGCAGGACAGGCACGCGGTGAAGGAGGTGTCGACGTACGGCCCGAGCCAGGCGACGTCACCGGCGAGGCGGACCGGCAGCACCGGCGCCCCGGCCCCGGACGGGTCCCCACCGGGCGGGGTCTCCCCGTCCGTGGGCTCTCTGTCCGCGAGCTCTCCGTCCGTGGGCTCTCTGTCCGTGAGCCCTCCGGCCGTGGGCTCTCTGTCCGTGAGCCCTCCGGCCGTGGGCTCTCCACCGGAGGTGATGACGAGATCCACCCCCGCGGGGTCGCCGGTCCAGGGCCGCACGGTCCCCACCCCCGCCGCGAGCAGCAGCCGCCGCACCGCGCCGGCCAGCACCGGGTCGGCGACGGCCAGGGCGACCTCGGAGGCCGCGAGCCGCCGTACGGCCTCGCCCCCGGAGACGTTCACCCGGCTGGAATCGATCGACCGGGTCAGGAAGGTCGCGACGGGTTCCGGGGTGTCCTCGGGGACCGCCGGCCCGGCGGCGTCCTCCAGCATCCCGCAGGTGTACAGCAGCGACACCGCCTGGTGCAGGTGCGCCGGAGACAGCCCCAGGTCCGCGGCCAGCTCGGCCGCCTCCCTGCGGCCGTCCAGCTCGGGCAGCAGCCGGGGGATGAGGTCCCGGGCGGCGGTACCGCGCAGCGCCTGCCGGGTCGGGGTGCCCTCGACGAGCAGGCCGTCGGGCAGCGGGAGGGTCACCAGGCCGGGAACCAGGCGGGGGCGCCGGGGCATCCGGAACTGGGGGTCGGTGGCCACCGCGTGGCTCATCGCCTCCGCGGGGACCAGGCTCGGCTTGGCCATGTTTCGTCCCATCACTAGTGTCCGGCGGCCGGGGCGAGCAGCTCCGGCAGCTCGTCGGCGAGGTCGCGCCAGGTCGATTCGCGCTGGTCGGGGGTGGAACGGCAGCGGCGGCAGCCGTGCACGCCGACGACCGTGGAACGGCCCAGCGTCCCGTCGAGCAGGTGGACGTGGCGCACGTGCCCGGCCTCGGCGGCGCCGCCGTCGGCGAGCAGCGAGTCCGTCAGCCGGACCGTCAGCAGCGCCGCCAGCTCGGTGTGGTGCGGCAGGTGACCTCCGGGCCCCAGGGCGGGGTCGGCGTCATAGGCGCCGGTCAGCACGGCGCCGAGGTGGTGGGTCGGGTCGTGCTGGCGGCGGCGCGTCGCGAAGCAGCGGGCGCAGGCGCCGTGCCCGGGGGCGGCGACCGGTCCGACCCGCAGGCGGGGGTGCTCCAGCACGACGGGGAACCAGGGCGTCCGGTAGGCGAAGGACGCGCCGTCCAGGGTCTCCTCCAGCCGCGGCGCGGGCCGGAAGGAGGCCAGCACCCGCACCCTGGCGGCCGGCCAGAGCGAGGGATCCAGGTGGCCGTGCTCGTCGGCCGGGGTGACGGCGACGCCGTCCCGGAGCTCGCGCACCCGGCCGGCCACCGCCGCGCCGAAGCCGCCCAGCGTGATCATGTGGAGCTCGTGCATCGCGGTGTCCTTCCTCGTCAGGCGAACGGCTGGGGCAGCGGGTTGAGGTCGGCCTCGGCGTGCACCGGGTAACCCATCCGGGCCGGAGCCTCGTACAGGCGGGGGTGCGCGGTGTAGCGGGCCGTGTGGACGAAGGAGAGCGGCATGAGCTGCGGGATGATCACCCGGACCACCCGGAAGCCGACGTCCCTGGCCTCGTCCGTGGTGATCTCGACGGCGATCACGTCGCAGCCGGCCGCGCCGAGCCGCTCGACCAGCAGGCGCAGGTCGCCCGCGGCGGTCCCGGTGGACAGGTCCGGCATGGCCGACAGCGGCCGGCGTTCCCGGCCGTCCAGCAGGAAGGCGAAGTCGCCGACCCGCTCGGGCGCGCCCATGTAGGAGGCGCCGTGGAAGACGTGCAGGAACTCGTCGGGATCGGCCGGCCGGGGCCGGGGCACCTGCATGGCGATCCGCGACGACGCCGACTCCCGCATGATCTTCCCGATCGAGACGGCCGGGTCCAGGTCGGTGTTGCACATCACGAGCTGGCCCAGGACCTCGTTGTCCGGCGTCAGGTCGATGGAGTAGACCGTCGGGACGCCGAGGTCGGTGGTCGCGTCGTAGAAGTGCGTCCGCACGTGCCCGGCCCGGTGCCGCTCCACGTACGGCGCCAGCCGCCCGGGGATCTCGTCCAGCTCGATGCGCGGCCAGGGGATGCGCTGCAGCCAGGTCAGGGCGATCGCGTCCCGCTCCACCACCTCGCAGATCGCCCCCACCAGCGCCGAGGCGAGGTCGGAGTGGGCCGCGCAGCCGGTCGAGATGGGCATCGTGAGCCGCTCGGCGGCGGACTTGGCCCGGATGTGCATCCACACCATCACCGCCGGCACCCACACCGGCCGGTTCCCGGTCAGCGACCAGCCCCTGGTCCAGCGCATCGGCCCGGCCGGGTCGGGGGCGGTGACGATGCTCTTGGGGTGGGCCAGCTCCCGGGGGGAGCAGCGTGGCACCGTACCCAGGTCGAGCGCCTCGTCGCCGAGCTCCTCCGCGGTGGCCCAGCGCAGGGCCGCCTCGTCGAAGACGCAGCTGGAGTAGCGCTCCAGCGACTCGGCGACGCAGAGCCGGCCGGCGCGCTCGGTGCCGAGGCCGCCGCCCGCGCCGTCCATGCCGCCGCGGATGTCGGAGCCCGCGGCGGACTCGGCGATGTTCGGCGAGACCGCGGTCAGGTCGCCCATGGAGGCGGTGAAGATCGCGAACCGGGGTTCGCCGGGGTGGTTGGGGAGCCGCCGCACGCGGCTGGCGAGGCCGTACGGGCCCATCAGGCGGTCCAGCTCGGCCAGCGCGCCCAGGGGCTCGGCGGCGGGGGTCGCCTCGGGGCCGGCGACGCTCGTCACCTCGGGTGCGGTGGCGCCTGTCGTCTCGGGTGCGGTGGTGCCTGCCGTCTCGGTTCCGGTGGCGCTCATCGCTTCTCACCGTCCGTCCAGCTGAACAGGGAGACGGCCCCGGCGGCGGCGACGAGCGCCACCCCGGCCATCACCAGCCAGCTCGTGACCACCGGTCCCCCGGCCACCCCGGTCAGGTCCTGGCGCAGCGCGTCGGCGAAGTAGGTGGTCGGCAGGTGCCCGGCCACGGTGCGCACCGCCTCCGGCAGGATCTCCATGGGCAGGAAGACCCCTGAGAGCATCAGCAGCACCGGCATGGCCAGCGCCAGCACGCCGTTGGCCAGCTCCGCGTTGCGCATCCGCGCCGCCACCAGGTAGCCGGCCGCGAAGAGCATGACCAGGCCCAGCGCGCAGGTGACCAGGAGCCTGCCGATCGCCGACGGCTGCAGGAAACCCGTGGCCAGGGCGGCGGCCGACATTACGGCGAGCTGGGCGAGCGCGATGGCCAGCCGGACGGGCGCCTGGGCCAGGATGAAGGTCGTCCGGCGCAGCGGCGTGGTGCCGAGCATGCGCAGCGTGCCCTGCTGTCGCATCGTGATCAGCGGGGTGGCGGTGCCGAAGAAGGCCAGCGACATGAACGCCATCATCAGCACCACGGGGATGCCCGACCGGACGGGGTCGAAGCCGCCGCCCTCCGAGGGGTTGAGCGTGCCCATGAACAGGAACATCGCCATGAACAGCAGGGGGAAGACCAGGACGAAGAAGAAGCTCTTCGGGTCCCTGACCAGCTCGCGGGCGCTGGCCCGGGTCAGCTCCGCGAAGGCGCCGGGCCGGCCTCCGGCCGCGGGCGGGGTGACGGCCGTCATCGCCCGCCCCCGTTCCGCCCGGCGGGGACGCTCTCGCGATGCCCGGCGGGAGTGCTCTCGTGGTGCCCGGCGGGGACGCTCTCGTGGTGCCCGGCCGCCAGCCGCAGGAAGACGTCCTCCAGGTGGCCGGTGCGGACCTCGATGTGCCGGGCGTCGAGCCCGGCGACGACGCGGACGACCTCGTCGGTGTCGGAGGTGGTGACCGTCACCCGTCCGCCCTCCGCCGAGACGCCGGTGACGCACTCCAGCGCCGAGACGGCGGCCAGGTCGGCGCCGGTCTCGAAGGACACCTCGTGGGCCGCGCCCAGCCGGTGGACCAGCTCGCGGGGGGTGCCCAGGGCGACCATCCGGCCGCCGACGACGATGCCGACGCGGTCGCAGAGCTCGGTGGCCTCCGTCATGTCGTGCGTGGTGAGCAGGACCGTGGTGCCCTCGGCGCGCTCGGCCCTGATCAGCTCCCACAGCTGCTGGCGGGCCTGCGGGTCGAGCCCGGCCGCGGGCTCGTCGAGGACGAGCACCTCGGGGTTGGCGATCACCGCGACACCGAGCAGGAGCCGGCGGCGCTGGCCTCCGGAGAGGGCCTTGACGCGCGTCCCGGCCTGCTCCTCCAGCCCGATGCGCCGGAGCGTGCCGGCCACGGTGCGGGGCGCGGCGTGCAGGGACGCCCACAGCCGCAGGGTCTCCGTCACGGTCAGCGTGGCGAAGAGCGCCCCCTCCTGGGGCTGAACGCTCACCCGCCGGACGAACTCCGCCCGGTCGCGCAGCGGGTCGAGGCCGAGCACCCTGATCCGGCCCTCGGTCGGCTCCCTGAGGCCGACCAGGCACTCCACCGTGGTCGTCTTGCCCGCGCCGTTGGGGCCGAGCAGGCCGAAGACCTCCCCGGCGGGCACGGTCAGGTTCAGGCCACCGACGGCGAGGTGGGCACCGTAGGCCTTCACCAGGCCGTCGATCGCTATCGCGGTTTCCTGGTCTGGACTCGCGGGTGACTCCGTGCGCTCGGCACGTGTCCCGCTGTCGAGCATTGTCATGCCGTTCTCTCCCACTGCCGGGACCGTTTGCTTGATCTCTGGCTGTGAGAGTAGGAGCGGCGGATTTCACGACGATTTTCTCGCCGTTTTCACCGGCTGCCCCGTCGTTTCCGCCGGTGCCGGCCGACGCGCCCGCGTCTCCCGTACGGCGGACGGCCGGGCGCCCCCGGCCGCTCCCGGGGTCAGGTCCTGGGGTCGGCCGGTTCGACGAGGGTGGCGTAGACGATGACGTTGTCGCGGTACTCGTGGCTGTCCCAGTCGAAGTCCCCGCCGCAGGTGATCAGCCGCAGGCCGTCCTGGAGGTAGACCTTGTCGGCCGGGAAGCGGTCCTTGCTCACCCGTTCGACGGAGTCCACCCGGTACTGGGCGACCTCGCCGTCGCTGCGCCTGACCTTGACGACCTGCCCCTCGCGGATGTCCTTGAGCCGGTAGAAGACCGCGGGGTCGGTCTTGGTGTCCACGTGCCCGAGGATCACCGCGGGGCCCTCGTCGCCGGGCACCGCGGTGTCCTTGACCCAGCCCGCCGCGTTCGGCTTGTCGTACGGCGGGAGCTCGACCTCGCCGTTCTTGACCCCGAGCTTCATCAGGGGCGCCTTGATGCCCAGCGAGGGGATCTCCACGCGTTCGGGCACCACCGTGTCGCGGATGTCCGGGACGTCCACGTCGGCGCCCCGGTGGAAGAGCACCATGACGAAGCCGGTGACGATCCCGGCGGTGATGACGCGTGACCAGCGGGTGGGGGCGGCCATCGGCGGTTACGGGCGGCGACGCCGGGCGATCACGACCCCCGTGCCGCCCAGCAGGGCGGCGGCCAGCAGCACCCCGGGCACCCCGAGCGGCGTGCCGTCGTCCTCCGGGCCACCGGCCGCGGTGCCGCCGCCGCCGGTGGAGGGGGCGCGGGTGCTGATGACGGTCCGGGTCGGCCGGGGCTTCGGCTTGCGGGTCGGCTCGTCGGACGCCTCCTCGCTGGGTTCCGCGGTGGGCTTGGCGCTGGGCTTGGCGTCGCCCACCACCCGGAGGCTCGCCTTGCCGGTGTCGTTGGTGCCCTCGCACCGGGCGTTGACCTCGTAGACGCCGGCCGCGGTGCCGGGGGCCACGGTGGCCTGGCCCCGGACCCACGGCCGCGCGGTCGGCGCGGCGCTCGACGAGGGGGCGGGACTGGGCGTGACCAGGATCGGGTCGAGGGTCACCGCGGTGCGGAAGATCCGGGACGACCCGGTGCCGCGGTGCTCGGGTCCGCCCTGGGGGATCGGGCAGTTGGCCAGGATCCACACCTTCTGCCCGGCCTTCACCCGGGCAGGCTGGAGCTGGACCTCGATGTCACCCCTGCTGACGGACGTCTGCGACGCCGCGGGCGAGGTGGTCGCCCCCGACCCCGAGTCCGCCTCGGCCGTGCATCCGGTCACCCCGAGAAGAGTGAGGCCGCCCAGAGTGGCCCCCAGAACCGCGGCATGCTTGACGCTTGGCACCGTCGCACTCCACTTCCCACTCCGGCCGACGACCCTCGCCCGGCACCACTGCACCTGTTCCCCTTAAAACAAGGGCAAACCCGCTTGGGACAATCATTGATCTATACCAACTGGGACGCGGAGCGGACGCGCGAGGTTCCGTCAGACGACGCCCTCCCACCGGGCGCCGACCCCGCGCAGCCGTACGGCACGCTCCTCGCCGGTCTCGCCGCGCTCGATGGAGATCTCCAGCCGGTCCTCGGCCAGGCCCTCGACCAGGCCCTCACCCCACTCCACGACCGTCACCGACTCCTCCAGCGAGGCGTCGAGATCGAGGTCGTCGACCTCCAGGTCGCCGCCCAGCCGGTAGGCGTCCACGTGCACGAGCGCCGGGCCCCCGGACAGCGAGGGGTGCACCCGGGCGATGACGAAGGTCGGCGAGGTGATGGGGCCGCGCACCTTGAGCCCGTCCGCGATCCCCTGGACCAGGGTCGTCTTGCCCGCGCCCAGCGGCCCGGACAGCACCGCCAGGTCGCCCGGGCGCAGCAGCCCGGCCAGCTCCCTGCCGAGCTCCCGCATCTCCTCGGCGGTAGCCGCGATTCTCACTTCTCGATCAACTCCCCTGCGATGGTCGCGTCCTGCGGACCGCGCCCGGTGGCCCGGTCACCCGCGCGGGCCCCCGGCGCCGTCGCCGCCGTCGCCGCCGGCCCCGGCGGTCCTGTCGGCCTCGGCGGCGTTGGCAGCGTTGGCGGCGGCCTCGTCGGCGAGGGCCCGCTTGATCAGGTCGCGCAGTGCGTCGTTGACCACGGTAGGCCGTTCGAGCTGGACCAGGTGCGAGCTGTCGGGAACCTCGGTGAACTGGGCGCGGGGCAGCGCAGCCGCCATGGCCTTGCTGTGGTCCACCGGCGTCAGCCAGTCCTTGTCCCCCACGATGATGGAGGTCGGCACGTCGTCCAGCACTCCCAGGGCGGCCAGCTTGTCGTGGGCCATCAGCGCCGGGTAGAAGTCGGCGATCACCTCGAACGGGGTGGAGCGGATCATCGACTCGACGAAGTCCACCACCGTGGGGCTGACGTTGGTGGCGTCGCCGAAGCCCAGGTGGCGCAGCATCAGGAAGGCCAGGTCGTTGGCCGCCTCCCGGCCGCGGTCCACCAGCGCGCCCCGGCGGCCCAGCAGCGAGACCGTGCCCGGCGTGACCGTGTGCACGGCCCTGGCCAGCAGGGCGGGCAGTCCCAGGGAGACCTCGCCCAGCCTGCCGGCGGAGGTGGAGATCAGCGCGACCCCCCTGATCTTCTCCTCGAACAGCTCGGGGTGGCGGTCGGCCAGCGCCATGATCGTCATGCCGCCCATGGAGTGGCCCACCAGCACGCACGGGCCGGGCACCAGCTCTTCGATCACCTCGGCGAGGTCCTCGCCCAGCCGGTCGATGAGGGAGCCGTGGTCGTCGACCGGCGCGCGCGGCGAGCGTCCGTGGGAGCGCTGGTCCCACAGCACCATCCGGTAGGAGTCGAGCAGGTCGCGCCGCTGGTAGTGCCAGGAGTCGAGGTTGAGGGTGTAGCCGTGACAGAACACCACGGTCAGCGGGGCGTCCTCGGGGCCGTCGACCTCGGCGTGCAGGACGAGGCCGTCGGAGGCGGTGACCGCGGCGGGCCGTCCGCGCAGCTCGCCGAACGGCTCGCCGGCCTCCAGGTCGGGCCGGAGCCTGATGCGGCCGATGGCGTAGCGCTTGGCGAAGGCCGCGGCGGCCACCCCGGCGGACGCGGCGCCGACGAGCGCGCCGGCGACCCCCACCCTTCGCCGTGTGGCAGTGCTCATACGACCCCCTGACGTGCCTCTCACCGGTGAACGCGCGGGACCCGCGAACCGATCCGGGTCACGATCTCATACGAGATCGTGCCGAGGGAATCCGCCCATTCCTGGGCGGTCGGCTCGCCGCGTGAGCCGTCGCCGAACAGGATCACCTCGTCGCCCTCGGCCAGCGGGTCGTCCCCCACGTCGATCATGAACTGGTCCATGCAGACCCGTCCGGCGATGCGGCGGCGTCGCCCACCCGCCATCACCTCCGCCCGATTTGTCGCATATCGCAGAACGCCGTCCGCATACCCGAGGGGTACCAGTCCAAGCGTGGTCTCGCGATCCGTGACATAAAGGTGTCCGTAGGACACCCCGGTTCCGGCCGGAACCCGCTTGGTCAGCGCGATCCGCGCGGTCAGGGTCATCGCCGGGCGGAGACCGAAATCCCCGAGCCCGGGCACCGGGCTCAGGCCGTAGACCGCGATGCCGGGGCGGACCATGTCGTAGCGCGCCTGCGGCAGCGTCAGCGTCGCCGCCGAGTTGGCGATGTGCCGGATCACGTGGGAGCCCGCGGCGCCCGCCTTCTCCGCCATGGCCAGCGCGTCGTCGAAGACGGCGAGCTGGGACTCGACCGACGGGTGCCCCGGATCGTCGGCGCAGGCGAGGTGCGACCAGATCCCGACGATCTCGATCGTCCCCTCGGCCTGACGGGCCAGGGCCCGGTCGAGCAGCGCGGGCCAGTCGCCGAACGCCGCGCCGCCACGCGACAGACCGGTGTCGATCTTCAGGTGCACCCGGGCGACCCGGCCGGCGCGGACCGCCGCCTCGGCGATCCGGTCCACCAGGCCGGGGACCGCCGCCGACAGTTCCACGTCCCGGCCGACCGCCTCGTCCAGCGGCTCCCCGGGCGTGATGATCCACGCCAGGACCGGCGCGGTGACGCCGGCGTCGCGCAGTGCGAGGGCCTCACGGATCTGGGCGGTGCCCAGCCGGGCGGCCCCGCCCTCCAGCGCGGCCCGCGCGCTGGCGGCCATGCCGTGCCCGTAACCGTCGGCCTTGACCACGGCCATGACCTCCGCCCCGGGGGCCCGGCCGGCCAGCAGGGCGACGTTGTCCCGGATCGCGGAGAGGTCCACCCGCGCCTCGGCGGGCGTCGTCGGGAAATTCATCTTTCCAGTTTGGCAGCTCTGTCGTCCTCCCCGAGCCGGTCCATGACCTCCCTGGCCGCCCCCGGGACGCCCGAAAGGACGTCCCACGCCGAGACCGGCCCGTTCCGCCCGGCCAGCCCGTGCAGGTACGCCGCGCAGGAGGCCGCGTCGTACGGTCCCAGCCCGGCGGCCAGCAGCGCGCCCGCGACCCCGGCCAGCACGTCGCCGGTGCCCGCGGTGGCCAGCCACGAGCTGCCGGTGAGGTTGATCCTGACCGGCCGCTCGTCCTCGGCGACCACGGTGGTCGAGCCCTTCAGCAGGGTCGTCACGCCCAGTTCGTCCGCGGCCCGCCGCGCGTACTCCACCCGGCGGGCCTCGATCCGCGACCGCGGCACGTCCAGCAGCCGCGACAGCTCGCCCGCGTGCGGGGTTATCAGCACCGGCGCGGAGCGGCGCAGCAGCGACCGGTTCTCGGCGACCAGCGTCAGGCCGTCGGCGTCCACCAGCACCGGGACGTCGCTCGCCAGCACCGAGCGGGCGACGGCGAGCGCCTCCGGGCCGGTGCCCAGGCCGGGCCCGAGCACCCACGCCTGCACCCGCCCCACCTCGCCGACACCCTCGCCCGGTTCGAGCGGGGTGATGACGACCTCGGGCCAGCGCGCCCGCACCTGGGCCACCGGCTCGGCGGGGCCCGCGTAGCGGACCATGCCCGCCCCGGCCCGCACCGCCCCGCCCACGGCCAGCACCGCCGCGCCGGTGTAGCGGTGGCTTCCGGCCGCGACGCCCACGACCCCCCGGCGGTACTTGTCGGACTCCACCCCCGGCCGGGGCAGCATCAGCGCCACGTCGGCGTCGGTGAGCGCCGACGCCCCGGGGTCGGGGAGGTACGGTCCCAGCCCGATGTCCACCAGCTCCACCCGGCCGGCGCGGGCCGCGCCCGGATCGGTGAGCAGGCCGATCTTGCGGGCCCCGAACGTGACGGTGACGTCCGCCCGGACCGCCGGCCCGTCGACCCGCCCGGTGCTCGCGTCCACCCCGCTCGGCACGTCCACCGCGACCACCGTCGCGGGCCCCTCGGCGGCCAGCCGGGCCAGGGTCGCGTACGGCTCGCGCAGCGCGCCCGTCCCGCCGATCCCCACCAGCCCGTCCACCACGAGGTCGGCTCCGTCGAGGAGGCGCCGCACCCCGGCGCCCACCGCCGGCCCCTTCGCCGAACCCCGCACGGAGCCCTTCCCGGACCCTCGCGCGGAGTCCGTCGCGGAGTCCGCCGTCCCACCGCCCGCCGGGCCCGCCGGGGTCTCCCCGGCCGCGCCGCCGAGGTCCGTCACCCGGCCCCCGGCCCGCCGCAGGGCCGCGAGCCCGCCCTCGTGGGCCCGCGCCCCGGCCAGCACGGCGTGCACCCGGGCGCCCCTGGCGGCGAGCCGCGCCCCGGCGTACAGGGCGTCGCCGCCGTTGTCGCCGCCGCCGGCCAGCACCACGACGCGGGAGCCGTACACCCTCCCGAGGGCTCCGGCGCAGACGACCGCGAGGCCCGCGGCGGCCCGCTCCATGAGCGTCCCCTCGGGCAGCTTCGCCATGAGCGCCGCCTCGGCGGCCCTTATCTGATCGGAGGTGTACGCGGTCAGCATGGCTCCGACGCTATCCCGCGGCGATCTCCGGCGCATGCTCCGGCACGGCCCGCCGTACGGCCGGCCCGCCGCCACCGCGCGGCCCCGTGTCCCGCCGCGTCCGTTCCGTCCGCGCCGCGTTCCCGGCCCGCGCCGCCGCGCCGCCGGGCCGTACGGCCGACCCGCCGGCCGGCCGCGGTCAGGCCTCGGCGATCACGTAGGCGATGGCCACGCCCCCGTCGTGGGTCAGCGAGAGGTGCCAGCGCCCCACGCCCAGCTGCTCCGCGACCTCGGCGACCCGGCCGCTGACGTGCAGCTCCGGGCGGCCGTGCGCGCCGCGGCGCACCTCGGCCTCCAGGTGGTCCAGCCCCGGCGGGGCGCCGAGCGCCTTGGCCACCGCCTCCTTGGCCGCGAACCGCGCGGCCAGGGAGGGCGTCGGCAGGTCCCGCTCGGCCTCGGTGAACACCCGCTCCCGCAGGGCGGGGGTCCGCGCCAGCGCTTTTTCGAGCCGGGCGATGTCCACGACGTCCACCCCGATGCCCACGATCACCGCCTCAGGCTACCGTCCGCACCCGTCTCCCGGCCGCCGCGTCACCGCGTCGCCCCGCCCCGCCCGGGGCGGGCGGGGTCGGGCGGCGGCATCATGAAAGGGGCTACTCCACGGTGACCGACTTGGCCAGATTGCGGGGCTGGTCGACGTCGTGGCCCTTGGCGGTGGCCAGCTCGCAGGCGAAGACCTGCAGCGGCACCGCGGCCACCAGCGGCTGGAGCAGGGTCTCCACGGCGGGGACGCGGATCAGCGTGTCGGCGTAGGGCTCCACCGCGGTGTCCCCCTCCTCGGCGATGACGATGGTCCTGGCCCCGCGCGCCCGGATCTCCTGGATGTTGGACACGATCTTGTCGTGGATGACGCGCTGACCCGACGGGGAGGGGACCACCACCACGACGGGCAGGCCCCGGTCGATCAGCGCGATCGGGCCGTGCTTCAGCTCCCCGGCCGCGAACCCCTCGGCGTGCATGTAGGCCAGCTCCTTGAGCTTCAGCGCCCCTTCGAGGGCGACGGGGAAGCCCACGTGCCGGCCGAGGAAGAGCACGCACCGCTCGTCGGCCAGTGAGCGGGCCAGCGCGCGGACCGGCTCCATGGTCGCCAGCACCTCCTCCACCTTGGCGGGCATCCCGGCCAGCCGGTCCAGGATCTGGGTGATCTCGTCGCCGAACTTCACCCCGCGGACCTGGGCGATGTAGAGGGCCACGAGGTAGCAGGCGACGAGCTGGGTGAGGAACGCCTTGGTGGAGGCGACGGCGATCTCCGGGCCGGCGTGCGTGTAGAGGACGGCGTCGGACTCGCGCGGGATCGTGGAGCCGTTGACGTTGCAGATGGCCAGCACCCGCGACCGCTGCTCGCGGGCGTGCCGTACGGCCATCAGCGTGTCCATGGTCTCGCCCGACTGGCTGATCACGATGACGAGCGTGTCGCGGTTGAGGATGGGGTCGCGGTAGCGGAACTCGCTGGCCAGCTCGACCTCGCACGGGACGCGGGCCCAGTGCTCGATGGCGTACTTGGCGATGAGGCCGGCGTGGTAGGAGGTGCCGCACGCGACCACGATGATCTTGCTGACGTCCCGCAGCTCCTGGTCCGACAGCCGCATCTCGTCCAGGGTGAGCAGCCCGTCGGAGCCGATCCTGCCGAGCAGCGTGTCGGCGACCGCCCGCGGCTGCTCGGCGATCTCCTTGAGCATGAAGTGGTCGTAGCCGCCCTTCTCGGCGGCGGAGGCGTCCCAGCCGACGTGGTAGTCACGCGTCTCGGCCGGGGCGCCGTGGAAGTCGGTGACCGTGATCCCCGGGCCGCGCAGCTCGACCACCTGGTCCTGGCCCAGCTCGACGGCCTCGCGGGTGTAGGCGATGAACGCGGACACGTCCGAGCCGAGGAAGCTCTCCCCCTCGCCCCGCCCGACCACCAGCGGCGAGTTGCGGCGGGCGCCCACCACCACGTCGGGCTCGTCGGCGGACACGGCCAGCAGCGTGAACGCCCCCTCCAGCCTCCGGCACACCCGGCGCATCGCCTCGGCCAGCCCGTCGGCGGCGTGCCGCTCCAGCAGGTGCGCCACCACCTCGGTGTCGGTCTCCGACAGCAGCTTGTGCCCGTCGTCCTCCAGCTCGGCCCGGAGCTCGGCGAAGTTCTCGATGATGCCGTTGTGGATCACTGCGATCCTGGAGCGGCAGTCGGTGTGCGGATGGGCGTTGCGGTCGGTCGGCGCGCCGTGGGTCGCCCAGCGGGTGTGCCCGATGCCGACCGTCGCCTCGGGGAGGGGCCGCGACATCAGCGCCGAGCGCAGGTTGGCCAGCTTTCCGGCCCGCTTCTCCACGGCCAGTTCCCCGCCGGGGCCGACCAGCGCGACACCGGAGGAGTCATAGCCCCGGTACTCCAGCCGGCCCAGACCCTCGACGGCGACCTCGACCGCCGGCCGGTGACCGACATATCCCACTATTCCGCACATGTCCAACCTCCCTCTTCCTGTGAGATCGACCGACGAGCCTATGGAGAACCCCCGAGAGAAACCAAGAATCCTGCCCGCCATCGGGCAGAACCTTGCCCTGAGCGGAGCTCAGCATGCCCGGACCCGCGCGGAGCGGCACCCGACCGATCAGTACGCTTGCTGGCTATGACCAACGGTTGGGAGGCGACTCCGTACGTGGAGCTGAGCCGCGAGCAGTGGAGCGGACTCCGCAGGAACACGCCGCTGACGCTTACCGAGGACGAGCTGAAGGGGCTGCGCGGCGTCGACGACCCGATGGACCTGGCCGAGGTCACCGACATCTACCTGCCGCTCACCCGGCTGCTCAACCTGCACTTCACCGGGGGCAGGCAGCGCAGCGCGGCGGTCAGCACCTTCCTCGGAACGGGCGCCGGGCCCGCGCCGTACGTCCTGGGCATCGCCGGCAGCGTCGCCGTCGGCAAGTCCACCACCGCCCGGCTGCTGCACACCCTGCTGGCCCGCTGGCCCGAGCACCCCCGGGTGGACCTGATCACCACCGACAGCTTCCTGTACCCGAACGCGGTCCTCGCCGCCCGGGACATCACGCACCGCAAGGGCTTCCCGGAGAGCTACGACCGGCGGGCCCTGGTCAGGTTCGTCGCCGACGTCAAGGCCGGCCGGCCCGAGGTGACCGCCCCGGTCTACAGCCACCTGGAGTACGACATCGTCCCCGGCGCGACGCAGACCGTCCGCCGGCCCGACATCCTCATCGTCGAGGGGCTCAACGTGCTGCAGCCCGCCCCGCCCGCCGCCCTCGCGGTCAACGACTACTTCGACTTCTCCATCTACGTGGACGCGAAGGTCGAGCACGTCCGGAACTGGTACCTCGACCGCTTCCACAAGCTGCGCCGTACCGCCTTCGAGGATCCGCGTTCCTACTTCCGGCACCTGGCCGAGTTGTCGGATCATGAGGCGACCGAGTTCGCCAGGAACGTCTGGCGCGACATCAACGAACGCAACCTCGTCGAGAACATCGCCCCCACCCGGGGCCGGGCCGACCTGGTGCTGCACAAGGGCGCCGACCATTCCGTCCGCCGGGTGGGACTGCGCCGCATCTGACGGGTAGGGGGAGTCGCGTGCTGCATCTCCGCGTGATCAGCCCGTCCGAACGGACGGACGAGGTCCTCAGCCTGCTCGACGGCGCCGTCGGCGTGGCCAACGTCGTCGTGCTGCACGGCGCGGCCCGCTCCCCCAAGGGCGACCTCGTGGAGTTCGACATCGCCCGCGAGGCCGCCAGCGAGATGATCGACTGCCTGCGCGACCTCGACCTGGACACCCTCGGGTCCATCGCGGGCGAACGGGTCGACCTGTCGGTCTCCGAGGTGGCCACCCGCGCGGAGGAGGAGGCGCCCGGCCACGGCGACGACGCGGTGGTCTGGGACGAGCTCGCCCAGCGGGTCGAGGACGACACCGAGCTGAGCTGGGCCTTCCTGGCGTTCCTGGTGATCGCCACACAGATCGCGGCGGTCGGCGTGATCGTGAACTCGCCGATCCTGATCGTCGGCGCGATGGTGCTCGGCCCGGAGTTCGGCGCGGTCGCGGCCGTCTGCTTCGGGCTGCTCAGGGGCGACCGGCACCTGATCGTCCGTGCCCTGCGCACGCTCCTCACCGGGTTCGCGGTCGCCATAGCGGTCACGCTCGCCTGCGCGCTGGCCTTCCGCGCGCTGGGCTGGATCGACACCGGCACGCTGCGCGGGCACGAGGAGATCGAGTTCATCGTCAAGCCCGACCGCTGGTCGTTCGTCGTGGCCCTGCTGGCCGGGGCGGCCGGGGTGCTGTCGGTCACCGCGGGCAAGTCCTCGGCCCTGGTGGGCGTCTTCATCTCGGTCACCACCGTGCCCGCCGCCGGATACCTCGCCGTCGCCGTCGCCCTCGGCCGCTGGGCCGACGTGGCGGGCTCGGTCACCCAGCTCGCGGTGAACATCGCCGGCATGGTCATCTCCGGTACGGTCACCCTGGTCGTCCAGCGGGCCTACTGGGCGCGGTTCGGCGTACGGTTCCCCGCGCGCGGGCCGCGCGGCCTGGAGCGCGGCGGGGGGCCGGGGCTTCGGCGGGGCGGCCGGTAGGGCCGGACCGGCCTTTCGGCCGAGGCGGATTCGTCCGCACGGCGGAGGCTCCCGGCGCGGCCGGTGGATAGTGTCCGGGTATGACTATCCTCGCCACCGAGGGACTCACCAGACGATTTCCCCGGGTGACGGCGCTCGACGGGCTCACCGTCGACGTCGGCCCCGGCGTGACCGGCCTGGTCGGCGCGAACGGCGCGGGCAAATCGACGCTGATCAAGATCCTGCTGGGCCTGCTCGCGCCCTCGGCCGGCCGGGCCGAGGTGCTGGGCATGGACGTGACGACCCGGGGCGCCGAGATCCGCGGCGCCGTCGGGTACATGCCCGAGCACGACTGCCTGCCCCCCGACCTGTCGGCCACGGAGTTCACCGTCCACATGGGCCAGATGGCCGGCCTGCCGCGCACCGCGGCCCGCGAACGCGCCGCCGACGTGCTGCGCCACGTCGGCCTGTACGAGGAGCGCTACCGCGCCATGGGCGGCTACTCCACCGGCATGAAGCAGCGGGTCAAGCTCGCCCAGGCCCTGGCGCACGACCCCCGGCTGGTCTTCCTGGACGAACCCACCAACGGGCTCGACCCCCAGGGCCGCGACGAGATGCTGGCGCTGATCCGCAGGATCGGCACCGAGTTCGGCATCAGCGTGCTCGTCACCTCCCACCTGCTGGGCGAGCTGGAGCGGATCTGCGACCACGTCATCGTGATCGACGGCGGCAGGCTGCTGCGCTCCTCCCCCATCTCCGACTTCACGCAGACCACCCGGACCGTCATGGTGGAGGTGGAGGAGGGCCGCGACGCCTTGGCCGCCCGGCTCACCGAGCTGGGCGAGACCGTCACCCCGCACGGCCGTACGCTCCTGGTGGACGTCCGCACGCCGGAGACCTTCGACACGCTCCGCGACGCCGTCTGCGACCTCGACCTCCACCTCGTCCGCATGGAGCAGGGCCGCCAGCGCATCGAGGACGTCTTCCGGGAGCCCGCCGATGCCTGACCTGCCGGACGACCGGAACCGGCCCGGCACACCCGACCTGCCGGACGACCGGAACAGCCCCGGCACACCCGACCTGCCGGACGACCGGAGCGGCTTGGACACGCCCAGCCGCCCGGCGGGGCCCCCGGCGGGTCCCGGCCGCACCCGTGAGAGGACCGCCGTGCCCGAGACGCCTCCAGCGCCCTCCGGCGCGCCTTCCGCGGCCCCCGCGGGGGTCATCCACGACATCGGCTACCGCCACTACGACGGGGTACGGCTGGGCCGCGCCCACGCCGCCGGGGCGCTGACCCTGCACACCCTGCGCGGGGTGTTCGGGCTGGGCCGCCCGGCCCGCTCGAAGATCATCCCGTTCGCGCTCGCGACGATCATGATGTTCCCGACGGTCGTCTCCATCGGGGTCATGGCGCTGATCAAGCGGGACCCGATCATCTCCTACACCGGTTACGCGGTCACCATGCAGGTCGTGCTCGCCGTCTTCCTCGCCGCGCAGTCGCCGTACACCGTCGCGCCCGACCTGCGCTTCCGGGTGCTGCCGCTCTACCTGTCGCGGCCGGTGCGGCTCCTCGACTACGTCGGCGCCAAGGTCGCGGCGATGACCGCGGCGATGTTCCTGGTCCTGGCCGTCCCGCTCACCGTGCTGTTCGTCGGTGAACTGGTCATCGACCCGCCCGGCCCGGCCCACACCTCCGACTATCTCACCGCCCTCGCCGGGGCGGTCGTCCTCGCGGTGACGCTGTCCTGTCTGGGGGTGGCGATCGCCTCCTTCACCCCCCGGCGCGGCCTGGGCGTCGCCGCGGTCATCGCGTTCTACCTGCTCACCTCGGCGGTCTCGGGCGCGCTCGCGGCGATGCTGGAGTCGGTGAACGACTACACCGCCGCCGCGTGGGCGTGGGTGATCAATCCGTTCTTCCTCGTGGACGCCGCGGTCCAGGTGGGCCTCCTCGGCGCGAAGGCCTCGGGCCCCACCACCTACCCGGCGGGCGCCGGCGTCGTCGTGACGATCCTGGCCGTGGTCGCGCTGATCGCCCTGTCCGTGACCGCCCTGATCCTGCGTTACCGGAAGGCGGCCTCGCGATGAGGATCGAACTGGCCCAGGTCTCCCGCTGGTACGGCAACGTCGTCGCCGTCAACGACGTCACCATGACCATCGGACCCGGCGTCACCGGCCTGCTCGGCCCCAACGGCGCCGGCAAGTCGACGCTCCTGCACATGATGGCCGGGTTCCTCGCCCCGTCCAGCGGAACGGTGACCCTCGACGGGACGAAGATCTGGCGCAACCACCAGATCTACCGCTCCATCGGCCTGGTCCCCGAGCGCGAGGCCGCCTACGGCTTCCTCACCGGCTGGCAGTTCGTGCTGTCCGGGGCCCGGCTGCACCGCCTCCCCGACCCCGAGGACGCCGCCCGCAAGGCGATCGCCCTGGTCGAGATGGAACCCGCCAGGGACCGCAGGATCGAGACCTACTCCAAGGGGATGCGGCAGCGGATCAAGGTCGCCGCCGCCCTCGTCCACGACCCGCAGGTCCTCCTGCTCGACGAGCCGTTCAACGGCATGGACCCGCGCCAGCGCATGCACCTGATGGACCTGGTCACCGGCATGGGGGCGGCGGGCAAGACCATCCTGTTCAGCTCGCACATCCTGGAGGAAGTCGAGCGCGTCGCCCAGCACATCGAGGTCATGGTCGCCGGCCGGCACGCCGCCTCCGGCGACTTCCGCGAGATCCGCCGCAGGATGACCGACCGGCCCCACGTGTTCCGGATCCGCTCCAGCGACGACCGCCGCCTGGCGTCGGCCCTGGTCGCCGACCCCTCCTCCAGCGCGGTCTCCCTCACCGGCCAGGGCCTGGAGGTGCAGGCCGTCGACTTCCGGCGGTTCACCCGGCTGCTGCCCAGGGTCGCCAGGGACGCCGGGGTGCGGATCACGCAGGTCTCCCCGGCCGACGAGGACCTCGAAAGCGTCTTCTCCTACCTGATCGACAGGAGCAGCTGATGAACGGTGTCATCGCCGGGATCTCCTACCGCGCGTTGCTCGGCCGCAGAAGGATCTGGCTGCTCGTCCTGCTCCCGCTGGTGCTCCTCGGCCTGGCCGTGCTGCTGCGGTGGATCGGCGAGGCCGGTGAGCAGGCGGCGGTCACGCTCATGCAGACCTTCGCCATCGGCACGATGCTGCCGCTGCTCGGCCTGATCGCGGGCACCGGGGTGATCGCCCCGGAGATCGAGGACGGCACGGTCGTCCACCTGCTGTCCAAGCCGATCTCCCGGCCGGTCATCGCGCGGACGAAGTTCGTCGTCGCCGCCTCCCTGCTCGCCCTGTTCGGCGCCGTCCCGACCTTCGCCGCGTCCTACCTGCTGGTCGGCTCCGAGTCCGGCATCGCGTACGGCTTCGCCGCCGGCGCCCTGGCCGGGGGCATCGCGTACGCGGCGGTGTTCATGCTGCTGGGCATCATCACCCGGCACGCGGTCACGATCGGCATCGCCTACGCCCTGGTGTGGGAGGGCGTGGTCGGCAACTTCGTGCCGGGCGCCCGCAGGTTCTCCATCCAGCAGTGGGCCCAGACCGTCGCCGACCAGGTGTCGTCCTCGGCGTTCCTGTCCACCGGGATCACGATCGGCTTCGCCGCCGTCGCCCTGCTGGTCGTCACCGTCGGCGCGATCGTCTGGGCCGGCCATCGCCTGCGAGGCTTCTCCCTCACCGGCGACGAATGACCTTCACCTGATCCTCACGGCCGCCTCCGGGCGACCGCCGGGGAACGGCGAACGGCCCCCGCCCGGCGGCATGCCGGGCGGGGGCCGTTCGCGTGTCCGGGGGTCCGGCGGTCAGGCGCAGGCCGTACGGACGACCTCGGCCAGGCGGCCCGCCATCAGCTCGGCCTGCTCCGCCGAGGCGGCCTCCACCATGACGCGGATCATCGGCTCGGTGCCGCTCGGCCGGATCAGCACCCGGCCGGTCTCACCGAGCTCGGACTCCGCCACGGCGACCGCCGCCGACAGCTCCGGAACCGAGGCCTTGGCCCGGTCGACGTCCTTGACGTTGATCAGGACCTGCGGCATCCGGGTCATCACCGAGGCGATCTCGGCCAGCGGCCTGCCCTCGCGGGCGACCACCTGCAGCAGCTGGAGGGAGGTCAGCACGCCGTCGCCGGTGGTGGCGTGGTCGAGCATCAGGACATGGCCGGACTGCTCGCCACCGAGGTTGTAGCCGCCCGCCTTCATGGCCTCCAGCACGTAGCGGTCGCCCACTGCGGTCTCGATCACCTCGATGCCGGCGTTCCGCATGGCGATCTTGAAGCCCAGGTTGGACATGACCGTGGCGACCACGGTGTCGGCCGCCAGCCTGCCCTCGGCGCGCAGCGCCAGGGCGAGCACCGCCATGATCTGGTCGCCGTCGATCACCTCGCCGGTGTGCGCGACCGCCAGGCAGCGGTCGGCGTCACCGTCGTAGGCGATGCCGACGTCGGCCCCGCCGGAGACCACGGCCTCCTGGAGCCGCTCCAGGTGGGTCGAGCCGACCCCGGAGTTGATGTTGAGGCCGTCCGGGCTCGCGCCGATGGTCTCGACCGTCGCGCCGGCCCTCCGCAGGGCCTCGGGGGCGACCACGTGGGCCGCGCCGTTGGCGCAGTCGACGACCACCCGCAGGCCGTCCAAGTGGCCCGTCATGGTGGACAGCAGGTGGGACACGTAACGATCGGCCTCGCCGTACGCCTCGCGCACGCGGCCGACCGCGGCACCGACCGGGCGGTCCCACTTCTCGCCGAGCCGCCGCTCGATCTCGTTCTCCACCGTGTCGGGCAGCTTGTGACCGGTGCGGGTGAGGAACTTGATCCCGTTGTCGGGGGCGGGGTTGTGGGAGGCGGTGATCATCACGCCCGTGTCGGCTCCGAGAGCCGTGGTGAGGTAAGCGACCGCCGGGGTGGGCAGCACGCCGAGCCGGAGGACGTCCACGCCGGACGACGCAAGGCCGGCGACCACGGCGGCCTCCAGGAACTCTCCTGAAGCCCGCGGGTCCCGGCCCACGACCGCGACGGGGCGGTCGTGCCGCCCCGTACCGGCGTTGAACGCTCCGGCATCGCCGAGGACATGAGCCGCGGCCACGGACAACTCCATGGCCAGCTCGGCCGTGAGGTCGCTCCCCGCGACCCCACGGACCCCGTCGGTGCCGAAGAGGCGCCCCAACTTAACGCTTGCTGTACTGCGGAGCCTTGCGGGCCTTCTTGAGACCGTACTTCTTGCGCTCGGTGGCGCGGGCGTCACGGGTCAGGAAGCCGGCCTTCTTCAGCGGCGGGCGGTTGACCTCGACGTCCAGCGTGGCCAGCGCGCGGGAGAGACCCATGCGCAGGGCACCGGCCTGGCCGGTCACGCCGCCGCCGTCGATGCGGGCGATGACGTCGAACTGGTCCTCGGCGCCGAGCGTCACGAAGGGCTCGTTGACGATCTGCTGGTGGACCTTGTTCGGGAAGTAGACGTCCAGCGGACGGCCGTTGATCGTCCACTTGCCGGTGCCCGGCACGATGCGGACACGGGCGACGGCCTCCTTGCGGCGGCCGGTGCCGTAGGAGTTGCCCGTCGTGATGGGCTTGCGAACGGCGGCCTCGCCGCCGGCAACGGACTCGGTGGTGTACTCGGAGGGGAACTCCTCCGACAGATAAGCTTCCTGCTCGCCCTCGATGGGCGTCTCGACACCGGTGGGCTCAGCCACGGTTCTCCTCTTACTTTCCTACTTGGCGCCGGCCATCGGGCCGACGCTGCTGGCGATAAGCAGCTGGGCGACTACTGGGCGATCTGGGTCAGCTCGAACGGCACCGGCTTCTGGGCCTGGTGCGGGTGCTCGGAGCCGGAGTAGACCTTGAGCTTCTTGATCATCTTTCGGCCGAGGGCGTTCTTGGGCAGCATGCCCCGCACGGCCTTCTCGACGGCGCGGTCAGGACGCTTGTCCATGAGCTCGCCGTAGGTCATGGAACGCAGACCACCGGGATAGCCCGAGTGACGGTAAGCCTTCTTCTGCTCCAGCTTGTTGCCGGTCAGCGCGACCTTGTCGGCGTTGATGACGATGACGAAGTCACCGGTGTCGACGTGGTTGGCGAAGGTCGGCTTGTGCTTACCGCGAAGCAGGATCGCGACGTGGCTTGCCAGCCGGCCGAGCACGATGTCGGTGGCATCGATGATGTGCCACTGACGCTCGACTTCAGCAGGCTTGGGTGTGTACGTGCGCACGGTCGTATGCCTTCTTTGCTCGCGTCTTCGGGACTGTCGGAAACGACAGCGGCTTGGTCGGTAGGTGCGGGCACACGACAGCCCGGACCTTCCGTCTCCCAATCCTCAGGAGATGACGCCGGACGCGCCGCGTATCGGTCTTGATGGAGGAGACCAATTCGCACACAACGAACTAAGAGGATACCGGCGGTGAAGGACATGGGTCAAAAAGACCCGGCCGCACGCCGGTGCCTGCGACCAGTGTACCCATGACCGGCGACTGCTCCGGGATCGCCGCGCCCGGGCCCGCAGAACGGTTCCGCTACGTTCCGGGCATTCTCTTCTTCCTCTTCCGAAACATCTCTATCTTTGACAGCGGTATGTGGCAGTTCCCTCACCCCCGGCGCACCCATCGGTCCAGCCTTCGCCGCATGGGGCTGTTCGCATGCCTGACCCTCGTGCTGCTGCTGGGTTTCCTGCTCGGCAGGAACAGCCGCGAGGTGACGACCACCGGCCAGGTGTACCTGAACAACTCCGACCCGGCGCGGCCCTCCCCCTCGGCCTCCGGATCGGAGGGCTTGGGCGGCCGGGCCCCGCTCGCCCGGGTCGTGCGCCCCACCGCCCCCGTGACACCGTCGCCGCAGCCGACCACGCGCGCCAGCAGGGGTCCCCGCCACCCCCTCACCGACCCCACCGACGACGCCCCCCGCTACCTCAACGGCGACGGCACGGGCACGACCCGGGTCATGACGTCCCTGAGCACGATGGAGCGCGAGGTCGTCCGGCTGACCAACGCCGAGCGCAGACGGGCCGGCTGCGCGCCGCTGCGGATCGACTCGCGGCTGGTCAGATCGGCCCGGGCCCACTCCACCGAGATGGCGACCAGCGGACTCTTCTCCCACAACTCCCCCGACGGCGCCTCGCCCTGGAAGCGGATGGAGGCGGTCCGTTACCACGACGGGGGCGCCGAGAACATCGGCCGCGGCTACTTCACCGCCGCCGAGACGGTCCGCAACTGGATGGCCAACCCCGGCCACCGGCGCAACATCCTCGACTGCAGGCTCGCCGCCACCGGCGTCGGCCTGGCCGAGGGCCCGGACGGCCCCTGGTGGACGCAGGATTTCGGCTACAGCTAGACCGCGCCCAGGCCGCGCCGCGCGGGGCGGGACCCCGGCGGGGTCCCAGACCGATCCGCGCGGGCGGGCCTCCGGCGGGCGGAAGATCTGCAGCACATGGCCTAGTCTCGGCGCATGGGTTTTCCCGGTGAACCGCCGCGCCGCCAGCCGTATGTCCTGCCCGACGCGCCGACACCGCCCTCGCGCGGTGAGCGCCCGCCCGGGCCCGCGTCGCACGACCGGCCCGGGGGCCCGCCCGCCGGTGACGGCGGCTGGTTCGCCTCGCCGGGCAGGCCGCACGAACAGCCGTACGACCCCTCGGAGCCCGGCGGCGCGTCCGCGCAGCAGCCCTACCGCATGCCCGAGCCGCCGTACGCGCGCGAACGGAACCCCGCGTCCGAGCCGCCCTATCCGCGGGAGCCGCGCGACGCGTTCGAGCCCCCGAGCGACCCCTCCGGATCCCGCGACGAGGCGGGACGGCCGTACGGCGCGCCGGAACGCCACGGAGCCGCCTCCCCGGGGAGGGCGCCCGGCCCGGCGCCGCGCCGTACGAGCGGGCCCCCCGGCCGCCGACGGGGGCGTCGCGCGCCGATGAGCGGGCCGGGGCGCCGAAGCGTCCGCGCCAGGCGTGGAGCCCCTATGACGAGGGCCCCCGCTCCTACCGGCCGTTCATCTTCATCGGGGCCGGACTGGCCGTGCTGGTCGCCGCGGGGTTCGGCCTGGCGGCCCTCGCCGGCTCCGACGACGTCCCGCCGGCCGCCACCGCGAGTCCGCCGGCCCGGACCTCCGGCGCGCAGCTGCCCGACGCGCCGGGCGGCAAGTTCGGGTTCGCCGCCTCGCGGGCCACCGACCCCAGCAGGCTCACCCTCAACGAGGTGTTCAAGCGGAAGAAGGTCGCCCACGGCGGCCAGCGGTTCGAGATGACCGTCCGCAGGAACGACACCAAGTGCAAGGACGCCGTGGTGGGCGACAAGCTGCAGAAGGCGCTCACCGACGGCAAGTGCACCCAGCTGCTGCGGGCCAGCTTCCGCGACTCCTCAGGGAAGATCATCGGCACCGTCGGGGTCGCCAACCTCAAGACGTCGGCCGCGGCGTCCAAGGTCGTCTCCACGGTGCGGGGCAAGTCCCTGGAGGAATATCTCAAGGCGCTGCCCGGTAAGGACAAAGTCACCAAATCTCTCGGCAGCGGCGAGGCGTTCGCCGGCGGATGGGCCCACGGCCACTACGCCGTGCTGATCTGGTTCCAGTACAAGGACGGGCACCTGCCGAAGAAGACCGAGGTCAAGAAGTTGAACCAGGCGGCCTTCGGGGCCGTCGACGCGACCGTCACGCCCGTTCTGGAGGCGCGCTCGCTGACCGGGAAGCGCCCCTGACAGAACGCCCGCCCGCCCGCTTCCGGCCCGGAAACGGGCGGGCCGGAAAGGGCGCGGACGTCCATACCCGCCTGACGATCTTGCGGCTATCGCTACGCTTCCCCGTATGCGTGGCCAGGAATCCGGGTCCGAGCACGAACGCGAAGCCGAACGTTCGGCCGCACCGACGACGCCGCCGCCGAGTTTCGGCCAGCCTTCGCCGCCGGTGCAGCGGACCACCCCCTCAGGTGACGACCAGCCCTACGACCAGTCCCGCGACCCCTCGGCGTGGCCGGAGCGGGCTCCGGGCGCGGCCCAGCCGTGGACGGTCCCCGACGACGGCGCCCCCTACGACTGGTACGCCGACCCCGACGACGAGGTGTCGACCCCACAGCCCTCCCAGCCTCCACAGTCCTCCGGTCCTCCACAGCCCCCCGCCTCGCGGCGAGGCGTCCCCCAGCCGGGGGCACCCGTGCCGCCGGAGCACTCCGGCCCGCCCTGGGCGGGCCCCGCGGCCCCGCAGAGCCCCCAGGGCGCCCAAGGCGCTCAGGGCGCTCAGGGCGCCGGATCCGGGGCGCCGCCGTGGGCGGCGGCCCCGCAGGCTCCCCAGACCCCTCAGGGCCCCTCCTCGCCGCCGTGGGCCCCGCCGGCGGGACCGGGCGGGCCCGCCCCGTCCCCGTCCGGCCCCGCCTGGGCGGGTCCACCGGCCCCGCCGGGCGCGCCGGGCCGGCCCGGCGGTCCGGGCGACGGGCCCGGCGGCCCCGTCCCGCTGACCACCGCGCCGATCGTGCCGGGGGCCCCGCCCTGGCAGCCGCCGCCGGCCTTCACCGCCGCCGCCGCCGGGATGCAGGTCTGGCCCTCCACCGAGCCCGGGGCCCACGACGCCCCGAGGTGGCCGGCCGCCACCGGCGAACCGGTCTGGACCGAGCACGACGACGCCGCGGGCCGTCCCGGCGAGTCAGGTGACGCCGCCGTACGGCCGCCCGGCGCGGACGGCCCCGGGGGCGATCCCGCCGGTACGGCCGGGCCCGGTCGCCCGGCCGCCGCGGAGCGGCCCGCCGATCCCGCCGGTACGGCGCAGGACGGGCCCGCACCGGGGGCCCGGCCGCGCACGCCGAAACGGCCGCCCCCGGCTCCCCCGGTTCCCTCCCCGCGGCTCCCGCCGTACCGGACGCGGCCGCGCAGGCGCCCGCCGGACAGGCCCGGCCCGGCACGCCGGACCCGGCACGCGAGGGCGCGGCGGCCCCCGGGACCGCGGGGGCCGCCTCCCCGCGCGCCCCGGCCCGGCGCCGGCCGAGGAGGCGACCCCGCCCGGCGGCATACCGGAGCTGCCGCCGCTCTTCCCGCCCATCCCCGCGTCGCAGGCGGCCCAGCCGCCCGTCCCGATGCAGGCGGTCGCGCAGGAGCGCGGCCCCTTCACCCCACCCTCGGCGGTGGCGCCCACCCCGCCCGCGCCGTCCACCGCGCCCCCTCCGCCCGGCGGAACCGGGTCGTGATCCTGGCGGCCGCGGCGGTGGTCCTGGCGGCCGGCGTCGGCACCGGCGTCGTCCTCGTCCAGCGGTCCTCCGACGACCCGAAGCCGCCGGCCGTGGCCGAACCGGTCCCCACCGCCGGGGAGGCCGGGCCCACGGACGACCCGGCGGCCGCGGAAGAACCGAAGCTGACCGACACCCAGGTGATCAACTCGGAGAAGACCGACCCCGGCAGGATGACCGTGAAGGACGCCTTCACCAAGAAGGTCACCGTGGGCTCGGCCACCTTCGTCCGGGTCAGGACCGACGTCACCAAGCAGTGCCAGGAGGCGGCGGCCGGGAAGTTCGCCAGCGCGCTGAGCAACCGCGACTGCCGTCAGGTGCTGCGGGCGACGTACGTGGACAAGAAGCGGAAGTACGCCGTGACCACCGGGATCGCCATACTGCCTGACCGGGCGTCGGCCATCGCGGCCGACCAGGAGAAGAACCTCGGCAGCAACCTGTGGTTCCGCGGCCTGCCCGGGTCCGCCGGCTCCGGGGCCGAGCGCGTGAGCATCGCCGGTGGCTACGCGTCGGGGATGGTGTGGGGCCGCTACATCGTCTTCAGCTACGCCACCTTCAGCGACGGCCACACCCCGGCGGCCAAGGAGAAGATCCTCGGCAGGGTCAGCGGGGCCTTCCGCGACCAGACCGCCAAGGCCGTCGAGAAGCGCGCGGTGGCCGGGCAGGCGGGTCAGACCGGCGGCGCGGCCGTCACCGACTGAGCGTGCGCACCCGGCGGGTCTCTTTGGCCCGCCGGGCCAGCTCCCCGGGCTCGGGGTAGCGCACCTCCTCCAGGCACAGGCCGTGCGCCGGCGCGACGCGCACTCCGGAGTCGCGCACGGCCCGGGTCAGCACCCCGCCCGGCCAGTCCACCGGCAGGCGGCCCTCGCCGACGGGCAGCAGCGCCCCGATGAGCGCGCGGACCATCGAGTGGCAGAACGCGTCGGCCACCACGGTGGCCACCAGGACGTCGCCCTCCCGCACCCAGTCGAGCCGCTGCAGCTCGCGGATCGTGGTGGCGCCCTCGCGCTTCTTGCAGAACGCGGCGAAGTCGTGCTCGCCGAGCAGGGTCCGCGCCGCCTCGTTCAGCCTGCCGAGGTCGAGGGGCCGGCCGTACCAGATGACCTCGTGGCGCCGGAGCGGGTCCACCCCGCCGGGCGCGTCGCAGACCCGGTAGGCGTAGCGGCGGGACACCGCGGAGAACCGCGCGTCGAAGCCCTCCGGGGCCACCGTGACGCCGTACACCCTG
Organism: Streptosporangium sandarakinum; assembly: GCF_050942225.1. Taxonomy (NCBI): domain Bacteria; kingdom Bacillati; phylum Actinomycetota; class Actinomycetes; order Streptosporangiales; family Streptosporangiaceae; genus Streptosporangium; species Streptosporangium sandarakinum. The sequence goes on along the minus strand of NZ_CP192034.1, from coordinate 1,025,156 downwards.
ACGTCCGGCGGCAGGACTCCGGTGAGCCTGCGGCCCAGCACGGGAAGCCGTACGGCGACGCCCTCCGCCGTTTCGAGGCCGGGGAGGGGCTCGGTCCGGCGATGCCGGCTGTCCAGCGTGCCCAGCGTCCCGGCGTCCACGTCCACGTGCGCCACCTGGCCCCGGGCGTGGACCCCCGCGTCGGTCCGGCCGGCCACGGTCAGCGCCGGCGGCTCGGGGATCCTGAGGACCTTCCCGAGCGCCTCCTCGATCTCACCCTGGACCGTCCGCCGTCCCGGCTGCCTGGCCCAGCCGGAGAAGTCGGTGCCGTCGTAGGCGAGGTCCAGGCGCAGCCGTACCACGATGTTCCTCCCATGAAGCGCGCTTTGAGCTCAGAGCCCCCAACGTGGAGCCCTTGAACGCGGAACGGGCCCGGCACCCGCGAAAGGGGATGCCGGGCCCGTTCAGCGGGCCTGACGGATCAGGCTTCGTCCTTCTTGGCCTCGGCCTCCTCGGCCTTCGGGGCCTCGGTGGTCTCCTCGGCCGGAGCCTCGGCGGCCGGGGTCTCCTCAGCCTTGGGGGCCTCGGTCTCCTCCGCCTTCGGGGCCGGGGCGGCCGGAGCCGTGGTGGTGCGGACCGTGTTCAGCGGCTCGGACACCAGCTCGATGACGGCCATCGGGGCGGCGTCGCCCTTGCGGTTACCGATCTTGGTGATCCGGGTGTAGCCACCGGGACGCTCGGCGAAGGTCGGGGCGATCTCCGTGAACAGGTGGTGGACGACGCCCTTGTCGCGGACGACGGTCATCACCTGGCGACGGTTGTGGATGTCGCCCTTCTTCGCCTTGGTGATCAGCCGCTCGGCCAGCGGGCGAAGCCGCTTGGCCTTGGCGACCGTGGTGGTGATCCGGCCGTGCTGGAACAGCTGGGTGGCCAGGTTCGACAGGATCAGCCGCTCGTGAGCAGGGCTTCCACCGAGACGGGCACCCTTGGTGGGCTGAGGCATTTCGATCTCCTTGTAGTTAACCCGCCCCGGCCGTACGAGGTACCGGGGTCGGGCCGGCGGGTCCTAGGACCCCCGATGATGAAACTCAGTACTGCTCGGTCTCGACGTACGCGCTGTCGTCGTCGTCGTAGCCGCCGCCGGCCACCGCGGTCGGGTCGAACCCGGGCGGGGAGTCCTTGAGCGCGAGCGACATCTCGTGCAGCTTCTGCTTGACCTCCTCGATGGACTTCGCACCGAAGTTGCGGATGTCCAGCAGGTCCTGCTCACTGCGGGCCACGAGCTCACCCACGGTGTGGATGCCCTCGCGCTTGAGGCAGTTGTAGGAGCGGACCGTGAGGTTCAGCTCCTCGATCGGCAGCGCCAGGTCGGCGGCCAGGGCCGCGTCCGTCGGCGACGGGCCGATGTCGATGCCCTCGGCCTCGACGTTCAGCTCGCGGGCGAGGCCGAACAGCTCGACGAGGGTCTTACCGGCCGAGGCCACCGCGTCGCGGGGCTTCATGCACGGCTTGGTCTCGACGTCCAGGATCAGACGGTCGAAGTCGGTGCGCTGCTCGACACGGGTCGCCTCGACCTTGTAGGTGACCTTGAGCACCGGGGAGTAGATGGAGTCGATCGGGATACGGCCGATCTCCTGGCCCGGCTGCTTGTTCTGCGCGGCGGAGACGTAGCCGCGACCGCGCTCGACGGTCAGCTCCATCTCCAGCTTCGCCTTGCCGTTCAGGGTGGCGATGCGCAGCTCGGGGTTGTGCACCTCGACGCCCGCGGGGGGCGCGATGTCGGCGGCGGTGACGTCGCCGGGGCCCTGCTTGCGCAGGTACATCACGACCGGCTCGTCGTGCTCGGAGGACACGACCAGCTCCTTGAGGTTCAGGATGATGTCGGTGACATCCTCCTTGACCCCCGGGACGGTCGAGAACTCGTGCAGCACGCCCTCGATGCGGATGCTCGTCACGGCCGCGCCCGGGATGGACGACAGCAGCGTGCGGCGCAGCGAGTTGCCGATGGTGTAGCCGAAGCCCGGCTCCAGCGGCTCGATGACGAACTTGGAGCGGGTCTCCTCGAGGGACTCCTCGAGGAGGGTGGGACGCTGAGCGATCAGCATGTGGGTTCTCCCCCTGGATGGCGACGCCCGCTATTTGACGTCGCTCGCTACAAACAGCATAGGTGCCGTACGGCTCAGCCGTACGGCACCCGCGTGAGCGCTACTTGGAGTAGAGCTCGACGATCAGCTGCTCCTGGACCTGCGTGTCGATCTGCTGACGGACCGGGAGCTGGTGGACCAGGATGCGCATGGCCTCGGGGGCCACACCCAGCCAGGCCGGGAAGGTGCGGTCACCGGCGGTGGCGCGGGCGACCTCGTAGGGCAGGAGGTTGCGCGAACGCTCCCGCACCTCGACGATGTCGTGCTCGCGAACGCGGTACGACGGGATGTCGACCTTCTTGCCGTTCACCAGGAAGTGGCCGTGGCGCACCTGCTGGCGGGCGGCGTCGCGGGACTCGGCGAAGCCGGCGCGGTAGACCACGTTGTCGAGACGGCTCTCCAGAATCTGGAGGAGGTTCTCGCCGGTCTTGCCGCCCTTGCGGTTGGCTTCCTCGTAGTAGTTGCGGAACTGCTTCTCGAGGATGCCGTAGATGCGGCGGGTCTTCTGCTTCTCACGAAGCTGGAGCTGGTACTCAGACTCCTTCGGACGGCCGCGGCCGTGCTCACCCGGCGGGTAAGGACGGATCTCGATGGGGCACTTCGCGGACTCGCACTTCTTGCCCTTGAGGAAGAGCTTGGTCTTCTCCCTGCGGCAGAGCTTGCAGTCCGCACCCGTGTAACGAGCCATTTTCTATCTTCTCCTGGGCGTCAGACGCGACGGCGCTTGGGCGGACGGCAGCCGTTGTGCGGCACGGGGGTGACGTCCTGGATGGACCCGACCTCGAGCCCGGTCGCCTGCAGCGAGCGGATCGCGGTCTCACGGCCGGAGCCGGGGCCCTTGACGAAGACGTCGACCTTGCGCATGCCGTGCTCCATGGCGCGGCGGGCGGCGTTCTCAGCGGCCATCTGGGCGGCGAACGGGGTGGACTTACGAGAGCCCTTGAACCCGACGTGGCCGGCGCTGGCCCAGGAGATCACGTTCCCGTTCGGGTCGGTGATCGAAACGATCGTGTTGTTGAACGTGCTCTTGATGTGGGCGTGCCCATGAGCGACGTTCTTCTTCTCCTTGCGACGCACCTTCTTGGGCGCGCCCTGGCGGCTCTTAGGAGGCATTGCTTGCCTTCACTCCTGAGGTCTTCGGTCCTGCGGCTGCGCGGACTACTTCTTACCGGGCTTCTTCTTGCCGGCGACGGTCTTCTTCTTGCCCTTGCGGGTACGCGCGTTGGTCTGCGTGCGCTGACCGTGCACGGGAAGGCCGCGGCGGTGCCGGATGCCCTGGTAGCACTGAATCTCGATCTTGCGGCGGATGTCGGCCTGGACCTCGCGGCGGAGGTCACCTTCGATCTTGAAGTTGGCCTCGATGTAGTCACGCAGCGGGACGAGCTCGTCGTCCGTGAGCTGGTGAACGCGAAGGTCGCCGCTCACACCGGTGGCCTTGAGGGCCTCCAGCGCGCGGGTGCGGCCGATTCCGTAAATGTAGGTGAGAGCGATCTCCAGCCGCTTGTCGCGGGGGAGGTCGACGCCAACCAGGCGAGCCATGGTCGGGCATTCTCCTTCGTTGTGGCGGAGGTCCTGCGCCGCACTGCCCCTCCCCATGCCCAGGGGCGAGGGCCCCGGCCTCCGACCGGGGGTCTCCCGCGTGGTCCGGCCCGGTGAGGGCCGCCTGCACGGGTGTGAGACGCGCTTGCTTTCTTCGGCCCCACATGGGACGAGTCCGCCACGTGGAGCGGACTCATGTAAGGCCTTGCTCTTCGACTAGCCCTGGCGCTGCTTGTGGCGCAGGTTGTCGCAGATCACCATGACGCGACCGTGCCGGCGGATCACCTTGCACTTGTCGCAGATCTTCTTGACGCTCGGCTTGACCTTCATAGTCCTAATTCGTCCCTCAGACGCTTACTTGTATCGGTAGACGATCCGCCCACGACTGAGGTCGTAGGGGCTCAGTTCGACGACAACCCGGTCGTCGGGAAGGATCCGGATGTAGTGCATTCGCATCCGCCCGCTGATGTGGGCCAGGACCTTGTGGCCGTTGTCGAGCTGCACCCGGAACATCGCATTCGGGAGCGACTCAACCACAGTGCCCTCGATCTCGATGGCGCCGTCTTTCTTGGCCATGGCCCTCGCGTTTCACTGATCGGTCGTCTGAGGCATCGGAACACTAAGCAGCCGCGACCACGCGCTTCGATGAGAGCGACGGTTGCGAACCGCCGACGCGCAATGGTCATAGTGAACCGAAGAAGGAGTGTACGGCACCGGGCGGTGAAATGCGAAACAGACGGCCGGTACCTTGACACAACCGCTATCCAGGATACCTCAGATCGGGCCGTCCCCTTGCGCAGGCGAGGTCTCGCGGTCGCCGCGCGCCCGGCGGCCGATCGCCAGTGTCAGCCCCGCCCCCAGCACCGTCACCACGGTGGCGAGCGCCCCGAACAGCCACAGCGTCCGGACGGCGGACGCCGCCTCCGCCTCCCGGTCCGGGTCCCCGCCGGAGTGCCCGGCTGGCAGCGGCGCGCCCACCGTGAACGTGCCGTTGTACGGCCCGCCCCGGACGCAGCGGACCGTGACGACGTAGGAGCCGGGGGTGGTGTCGAAGCCGACGCGGGCGGTGCCGTACATCGCGCCGTCGTGGTCGCCGAGCCGGGCGGAGGTGGTGTCGAAGGCGGCGGAGTAGGCGACGGCGGGGGCGACGCACGGGTCGACGGAGACGATCACGAGCTGTCCCGGGCGGGCCGTGGACGGGGTGACGCTCACGTCGTCCCCCGCGGCGGCGCCGCCGGAGAGCACGAACACGGCCGCGCACATCCCGAGGACTCTCACGCACGTCGCGACGTCGCGACCAGGCCCCATCGCCCACCCCCACCTCACGGCCCACCGATGGCGATCATGTACCCGGCCGCCCGGGGACCAAGATCCTCAGGGGGTAAAGATCACGCACAACGCCGGAAAGGCCCTCCGGCGGCGGACCGCCGGAGGGCCTTTCCGGAAGATGAGGGTCTCGTACGGCCACGGCCCGGCCGTACGGCGCCGGCCGGGCCGGGCCCGGCGCCGGGGGACCGTCAGGGATCCCGGCGGCGGCCCGAGCCGGAGAACATCGTGATGACCAGCAGGACCATGCCCCACGGCCCCATCACCCACAGCGGCCAGGGATAGGCGAAGTCGAGACCGCTCACCAGGCCGACGAAGAACCAGATCCCCCAGTTGATGGCGCCGACCACCGCCCAGGCCTGCCACGCCTCCTTGAGGTCGCCGGACCCCTTGCCGGACTTGGCCTTCCCGCTCCGCTCCGGCTGCCGGGAGACGGGCTCGGGAAGGCTCCGCAGGTCGACGTCGGGGAGGTCGGAGGTCAGCCGGGCCAGCTCGCCGTAGGTCTTGCTGGTGTAGAGCTGCTCCAGACGCTCGTCGAACTCCTCCGTGGTGAGCCGGCCCTGCGCGTAGTGCTCCCTCAGCGCCGCGGCGACCCTGTCACGGTCTCCGTCAGAGGCTCGCATCTCCGGACCAACCGCCATCGGCATCACATCCGCTCACCGGCGGGCAGATCGCCTAGCCCGCGTCTCCCAACAGGTCGGCAAGCCGCTCTCTTCCCCCGTCAAGGGCGGTCAGTACCCACGGACCATTATCGGTCACCGCGACGCTGTGTTCGAAGTGCGCGGAGGCCTTTCCGTCGACGGTCACGACGGTCCAGTCGTCGGCCAGCACCCTGGTCCGGTCGGTGCCGAGGTTCAGCATCGGCTCCACGGCGAGGCACATGCCCGCCTCGAAGCGCGGCCCCCGGCCCGGGCGGCCGTGGTTGGCGACCCACGGGTCCATGTGCATCTCGGTGCCGATGCCGTGCCCGCCGTACTCCTGGGGGATGCCGTAGCGGCCCTGGGAGCGGACGTACCTCTCGATCTCGTGGCCGATGTCGGAGAGGTGGCGGCCGACGGTGAGCGCGGCGATGCCCCGCCACATGGCCTCCTCGGTGACCCGCATCAGCTCGGTCAGCTTGGGATCCACCTCGCCCACCGGGATCGTGACGGCGGAGTCGCCGTGCCAGCCGTCGAGGATGGCCCCGCAGTCGATCGAGATGATGTCGCCCTCGCGCAGCGGGCGCCGGTCGCTCGGGATCCCGTGGACGACCTCGTTGTTCACCGACGCGCAGATCGTCGCCGGGAAGCCCTGGTAGCCCTTGAAGGAGGGGATCGCGCCCTCGTCCCTGATGGCCTTCTCCGCGATGCCGTCGAGGTCCAGCGGGGTCATCCCCGGCTGGACGCTCTCGCGGAGCAGTTGCAGCGTCCGGCCGACCACCAGGCCCGCCGCCCGCATCTTCTCCAGCTGCTCGGGCGTCTTCAGCTGGATTCCGTGCCTGTTCTTCTTGAACACGTGCGCACCCCCTGGGGTGGTTCAACGGGCGGTCGAGGGGCCCAATTCCCCCGATTCTGCCCTAAATGACAACACGCCACCCGTGGGGTTTCCATGGGTGGCGTGCTGAATGACATGTCTCCGGACTTCCGGTCCCGGCTCCGCGGGTCGTTCCCCGGGAACGGGACCCGAGCCGGGCCGTTCCCGGTCCGGGACGTGGTCGGGCCGCTAGTCGGCGAAGGGACGCAGGGCCTCCATCGCGCGCTGGGTGATCTCCTCCACCGGTCCGGTGGCGTCCACGCCGACCAGGAGGTTCTCGTCGGCGTAGAAGGAGACGAGCGGGGCGGTCTGCTCCTGGTAGACCTCCAGCCGGTGGCGGACGGTCTCCTCGGAGTCGTCCTCACGCTGGTACAGCCGGCCGCCGCAGACGTCGCAGACGTCGTCCTTCTTGTCGTCGAAGTCGACGTGCCAGATGCGGCCGCACTGGCCGCAGGTACGGCGGCCCGCCAGCCTGCGCACGACCTCCTCGTCGTCGACCACGAGCTCGAGGACGACGTCGAGGGCCGCGCCGAACTCCGAGAGCATCTTCTTCAGGATCTCGGCCTGGGGCACGTTCCTGGGGAAGCCGTCGAGCAGGAAACCGTCCTGCGCGTCGCTCTCCGAGAGGCGGTCGCGGACCATCGCGATCGTCACCTCGTCGGGCACGAGGTCGCCGCGGTCCATGTACTCCTTGGCAATCCTGCCGAGCTCCGTGCCGCCCGAGACGTTGGCACGGAAGATGTCACCTGTCGAGATCTTCGGGATGGACAGGTTCGATGCGATGAACTGGGCCTGCGTCCCCTTACCCGCTCCGGGGGGCCCGACCAGGACGAGACGCACTACTTCAGGAAGCCTTCGTAGTTGCGCTGCTGAAGCTGGCTCTCGATCTGCTTCACGGTGTCGAGACCGACACCAACCATGATCAGAATGCTCGTTCCTCCGAACGGGAAGTTCTGACTCGCACCGACGACCGCGAGCGCGACGATCGGCACCATGGAGATCAGGCCCAGGTACAGCGCGCCGGGAGCGGTCAGCCTCGTGAGCACATAGTTCAGGTACTCAGCCGTCGGCCGGCCCGGGCGGATGCCCGGGATGAAACCACCGTACTTCTTCATGTTGTCGGCCACTTCAACGGGGTTGAAGGTGATGGACACGTAGAAGTAGGTGAAGAAGACGATGAGCACGAAGAAGGTGGCCATGTACGCCGGGGTGTCGCCCCGCACCAGGTTCTGCTCGATCCACTGGACGACCTGGTTCGGCTCCTCCGCGGAGTTGCTGAAGAGGGTCGTGAGCAGCTGCGGGAGATACAGCAGCGAGGAGGCGAAGATGACGGGGATGATGCCCGCCTGGTTCACCTTCAGGGGGATGTAGGTCGAGGTCCCGCCGTACATCCGGCGGCCGACCATTCGCTTGGCGTACTGCACGGGGACCCGGCGTTGCGCCTGCTCGACCATGACCACCAGGGCGATCATCGCGATACCGGTGATGATCACCACCGCGAAGACGAAGGCGCCCTTCTGGCGGGCGATGTTCAGCAGCTCGGCCGGGAAGACCGCGATCACCTGGGTGAAGATCAGGATGGACATGCCGTTGCCGACGCCGCGGTCGGTGACGAGCTCACCCAGCCACATGATGACGCCGGTGCCGGCGGTCATCGTCAGCACCATCGTGACGATGGCGAAGATGTTGTCCTTGTCGATGAGGATCTCCTCGCGGCACTGCGGGAACAGCTGCCCGCTGCGCGCGAGGGCGATGAAGGCGGTGGACTGCAGGATCGCCAGGCCGATCGTCAGATAACGCGTGTACTGCGTGATCTTCGTCTGGCCCGCCTGCCCCTCCTTCTTCAGCGCCTCCAGCCGGGGAATGACCACCACGAGGAGCTGGAGGATGATGCTCGCGGTGATGTAGGGCATGATGCCCAGCGCGAACACTGAAAGTTTCAGCAGGGCGCCACCGCTGAACAGCTGCACCATGCCGTAGATGTTTCCGGAATCGCCGGCCTGCGCCTGCTGGAGGCATCGGGCGATGTTCTCGTTGTTTACACCCGGGGTCGGAAGAACCGAGCCGAGTCGGAAAAGCGCGATGATGCCCAGTGTGAAGAGCAGCTTCTTACGCAGGTCCGGCGTACGGAACGCTCGGGTAAACGCGGTCAGCACGGTCCCTCCTGCGCGCCTGAAAGGCGAGGTCGGTCAACTATGGTGCGGGGGTGGCGCATCTTTACTATCTCAAGTCAACGAGCCCGCGTGAGTAGTCGAAGCCCACTGTCCAGCGAACTCTAACGCACTACGGGCGCGGGGGCCCATTATGAGCCCCCGCGCCACGTCATGCCATGCCTACAGCTCGGAGACGGAGCCACCGGCAGCGGCGATCTTCTCCTTCGCGCTGGCGGAGAAGGCGTGCGCCTGCACGTTCAACGCCACGGAGATGTCGCCGGTACCGAGCACCTTCACCGGCTGCTTCTTGCGAACCGCACCCCTGGCGATCAGCGCCTCGATGGTGACGTCGCCACCCTCGGGGAAGAGCTCGCCGAGCCTGTCCAGATTGACGACCTGGTAGGTCGTCTTGAACATGGCGTTGGAGAAGCCCTTCAGCTTGGGCAGGCGACGCTGGAGCGGAACGTTGCCACCCTCGAAACCGGGGGTGTTGGTGGTCCTGGCGTGCGTGCCCTTGGTGCCACGACCCGCGGTCTTGCCCTTGGACGCCTCGCCGCGACCCTTGCGGACCTTCGACTTGTTGGCGCCGGGAGCCGGCCGCAGGTGGTGAATACGGAGCGGAGTGTTCTCTGCCATGTCTAGTCGACCTCTTCCACGGTGACGAGGTGCGTCACCACGGAGACCATGCCGCGGATCTCCGGGCGGTCCTCCTTGACGACGACATCGCCGATGCGCTTCAGACCGAGCGAGCGCAGCGAGTCACGCTGGTTCTGCTTGCCACCGATCTTCGAGCGAACCTGAGTGATCTTCAGGCGTGCCATCGCCTAGCTCACCGCCTTAGCCGCCGCGGCCTCGGCGATGCCCTCGGCACGAGCCTTGAGCATGGCCTTGGGCGCGACGTCCTCGATCGGCAGGCCACGGCGGGCGGCGATCTCCTCGGGCCTGCTGAGGCCCTTCAGAGCCGCCACGGTGGCGTGCACGATGTTGATCGGGTTGTCCGAGCCCAGGGACTTGGACAGCACGTCGTGGATGCCGGCGCACTCCAGCACGGCGCGCACCGGACCACCGGCGATGACGCCGGTACCGGGCGAGGCCGGGCGGAGGAAGACGACACCGGCCGCCTCCTCACCCTGCACGATGTGCGGGATGGTGCCCTGGATGCGGGGCACGCGGAAGAAGTGCTTCTTGGCCTCCTCGACGCCCTTGGCGATGGCCGCGGGCACCTCCTTGGCCTTGCCGTAGCCGACGCCGACCAGACCGTTGCCGTCGCCGACGACGACGAGGGCGGTGAAGCTGAAGCGCCGACCACCCTTCACGACCTTGGCCACTCGGTTGATCTTCACGACGCGCTCGATGTACGAGACGCCCTTGTCAGCGTTGCCACCGCGGCGGTCGTCACGACGACCATCACGCCGCTCGCCACCGGCGGCACCACCGCGACGCGGTGCTCCAGCCATTAGTGGTTCCTCTTCTCATTCGTAAGACGGGCCATCAGAACTCCAGCCCGCCTTCGCGGGCGCTGTCCGCGAGGGCCGCGATGCGACCCGCGTAGCGGTTGCCACCGCGGTCGAACACGACGGCGGTGATCCCGGCGGCCTTGGCCCGCTGAGCGAGAAGCTCGCCGACCTGCTTGGCCTTGTCGGTCTTGGCGCCGGCGGCCGAACGCAGGGAGGCGTCCATGGTGGAGGCGCTCACCAGCGTGTGGCCCTGAGCGTCGTCGACGATCTGGACGAACAGGTGCCGCGTGGAGCGGTTGACGACCAGGCGGGGACGCTCGGCCGTACCGACGACCTTCTTGCGGACTCGGCCGTGGCGGCGGGCCCGCGAGACGGCGCGGGCGGCCGTGTGCTTGCCGAACGCAGTCTTGCCAGCCATGCCTACTTACCAGCCTTTCCGACCTTGCGGCGGACAACCTCGCCCTGGTAGCGCACACCCTTGCCCTTGTACGGGTCGGGCTTGCGCAGCTTGCGGATGTTCGCGGCGATCTCGCCGACCTTCTGCTTGTCGATGCCGTCCACGTGGAACAGCGTCGGCTTCTCGACGCGGAAGGAGATGCCCTCCGGCGCGTCGATGATCACCGGGTGGCTGAAGCCGAGCGAGAACTCAAGCTGGGTCGGGCCCTTGGCCTGGACGCGGTAACCGACGCCCACGATCTCCAGGGTCTTGGAGTATCCCTGGGTCACACCGGTCACCATGTTGGCGATCAGCGTGCGGGACAGGCCGTGCAGCGCACGGATCTTGTTCTCGTCGCTGGGGCGCGTGACGGTCACATTGCCGTCCTCACCCTTGGCGACCTCGATCGGCTCAGCGACCGTGTGTGAAAGCGTGCCCTTGGGGCCCTTGACCGTGACATTCCGGCCATCGATGGCGATGTCCACGCCGTTCGGTACAGGGATGGGCAGCCGTCCGATTCGCGACATGCTGTGACTTCTCCCTTCTACCAAACGAAGGCGAGGACTTCCCCGCCCACTCCACGCTTGCTGGCCTGCTTGTCGGTCATCAGACCGCCGGACGTCGAAATGATCGCGACGCCCAGCCCGCCCAGAACCCGAGGCAGGTTGTCCTTCTTCGCATAGACCCGCAGGCCGGGCTTGGAGACCCGGCGCAGGCCAGAGAGCGAACGCTCACGGTTCTGCCCGAACTTGAGCTCCACCACGAGGTTCTTTCCAACCTTGGCGTCTTCGACGCTCCAGGACTGGATGTAACCCTCCTGCTGGAGGATCTCGGCGATGTGCGCCTTGATCTTCGAGTACGGCATCGCCACGGTGTCGTGGTACGCCGAGTTCGCGTTTCGCAGACGCGTGAGCATGTCTGCGATCGGGTCGGTCATCGTCATGGCCGGTGGCCTTCCTCACCGCGGTTTCCCCAGGGGACCTGCGGTGCGGTCATGGGCGCCTGGAACGGCGCCCGGTGAATGGACTTACTGATGTGGCCGGCGGCGCCGCGCGGCTCCACGTGTCCCTGTGGGACCCGTACGGCCGCGCGGACGGCTACCAGCTCGACTTGGTGATGCCGGGCAGCTCGCCCCGGTGCGCCATCTCGCGGAAGCAGATGCGGCACAGGCCGAACTTCCGGAAAACGGCGCGCGGGCGACCACAGCGCGAGCACCGAGTGTACGCCCGGACCTCGAACTTGGCCTTGCGAGCAGCCTTGACCTTGAGCGACGTCTTCGCCATGATCAGGCCTCCTTGAAGGGGAATCCGAGGTGCTTGAGCAGCGCCCGGCCCTGGTCGTCGGTCTTAGCGGTGGTCACGACCGTGATGTCCATGCCCCGCTGGCGGTCGATCTTGTCCTGGTCGACCTCGTGGAACATGACCTGCTCGGTGAGGCCGAAGGTGTAGTTGCCGTTGCCGTCGAACTGCTTGGGCGACAGACCGCGGAAGTCGCGGATACGCGGCAGCGCCAGCGACAGCAGCCGGTCCAGGAACTCCCACATCCGGTCGCCGCGCAGCGTGACGTGGGCGCCGATCGGCATGCCCTCACGCAGCTTGAACTGGGCGATGGACTTGCGGGCCCGGACGACGGCCGGCTTCTGACCGGTGATCGCGGTGAGGTCGCGGACGGCGCCTTCGATGAGCTTCGAGTCGCGAGCGGCCTCGCCGACGCCCATGTTCACCTTGATCTTGGTGATCGTGGGCACCAGCATGATGTTCTCGATCCCGAACTCCTCGCGCAGCTTCGCGATGATCTCCTCGCGGTAACGCTGCTTGAGGCGCGGGGCGGGCCGCGCGGCCTGGACGGTCTCGGTGGTCTCAGCGGTCATCAGTTGTCCTCACCCGACTCGTCGGAGGCGGACTTGGCCGACTCCTTCTTGGCAGGCTTCTCGTCATCCTTGAGCTTCTTGACGTTGCTCACGTGGATGGGAGCCTCCATGGTCTGCACACCGCCGGTCTTGGCGCCGCGCGGGCCCTGGTGGGTCTCCTTGGAGTGCTTCTTGATCAGGTTGACGCCCTCGACCACCACGCGCTCATCACGCGGGAAGGCGGCGATCACCCGGCCCTTGGCACCCTTGTCCTTGCCGGCGATGACCTGAACCAGGTCACCCTTCTTCACGTGAAGCTTCGGCATTTACAACACCTCCGGCGCGAGCGAGATGATGCGCATGAACTTCTTGTCACGCAGCTCGCGTCCGACCGGACCGAAGATACGCGTGCCACGAGGGTCACCGCTGTCCTTGATGATGACGGCGGCGTTCTCGTCGAAGCGGATGTAGGAGCCGTCGGGCCGGCGGCGCTCCTTGACAGTGCGGACGACGACCGCCTTGACGACGTCGCCCTTCTTCACGGTGCCGCCCGGAATGGCGTCCTTGACCGTGGCGACGATGATGTCGCCGATTCCCGCGTAGCGCCGGCCTGAGCCACCGAGCACCCGGATGCAAAGGATCTCCTTGGCACCCGTGTTGTCGGCGACCTTGAGCCGCGACTCCTGCTGGATCACTTGTACTCCTGTTTGTCTCGCCGGTTCTCACCCTCGGGTGAGCCTTGCGGAACCTGCTGGGTCTTTTTCCCCCGGGACAGCCCTGCGGGCGGGTCCGCCCGTCGCAGCCTACGCGGTGCGACGGGGTTCTGCCGCCTGCGGGCCGCCGCCGCAGGCGGGGCGAAGGTCTTCTTCGCCCCCTTGGACACCACCGTGGGGAGTGAACGGATCACTCCCCACGGGGCGCGCGTTCTTTACTTGGCCTTCTCGAGGATCTCGACGACCCGCCAGCGCTTGCTGGCCGACAGCGGCCGGGTCTCCATCAGAAGGACGCGGTCGCCGACGCCGCAGGCGTTGGCCTCGTCGTGCGCCTTGTACTTGGTCGTCCGGCGGATGACCTTGCCGTACAGCGGGTGCTTGACGCGGTCCTCAACGGCGACCACGACGGTCTTGTCCATCTTGTCGCTGACGACCAGGCCCTCACGGGTCTTGCGGTAGTTCCGCGCCTGGGTCGTGCTCTCAGCGGTCTCAGCCATCGATCGACTCCTTCTCAACCGTAACGATGCCGAGCTCCCGCTCACGCATCACGGTGTAGATACGGGCGATCTCGCGGCGGACGGCGCGCAGCCGCCCATGGCTCTCCAACTGGCCGGTCGCGGCCTGGAAGCGGAGGTTGAACAGCTCCTCCTTGGCTTCCTTCAGCTTCTGGACCAGGGTGTCCTGGTCCTCCGCCCGCAGCTCACCGGCGGTCAGGCCCTTAGCCATCACGCCTCACCCACTTCACGCTTGACGAACCGGCACTTCATCGGGAGCTTGTGCATCGCACGACGCAGAGCCTCACGAGCCACCGGCTCGGCGACGCCCGACAGCTCGAACATGACGCGGCCGGGCTTGACGTTGGCGATCCACCACTCCGGCGAACCCTTACCGGAACCCATGCGGGTCTCGGCCGGCTTCTTGGTCAGCGGACGGTCCGGGTAGATGTTGATCCAGACCTTGCCGCCACGCTTGATGTGCCGGGTCATCGCGATACGAGCCGACTCGATCTGGCGGTTGGTCACGTAGGAGTGCTCAAGCGCCTGGATGCCGAACTCGCCGAACACGACCCTGGTGCCACCCTTGGCGGCGCCGTGACGGTCAGGCCGGTGCTGCTTGCGGTGCTTGACCCTGCGAGGGATCAGCATGGTCAGCTCCCTTCAGCACCCGGCTGCGTAGCCGGGCCGGTCTCGGGGGCAGCCTGCGAGGCCGCCTCGTTCCTGGGGGCGCGGTCGCCGCGACCGGCGCCACCGCGGCGCGGACGGTCACCGGCGCCACGACGAGGACGGTCGGCGCCGCCACGACGGTCGTCGCGGTCGCGACGCTGACCGGCGCGGGCGCCGGCGGCGGCCGCCTCGCGCTCGGCGCGGCTGGTCGGGGCCTCACCCTTGTAGATCCACACCTTCACGCCGATGCGGCCGAAGGTGGTGCGGGCCTCGTAGAGGCCGTAGTCGATGTCGGCGCGGAGCGTGTGCAGGGGCACGCGGCCCTCGCGGTAGAACTCCGAACGCGACATCTCGGCGCCGCCCAGACGGCCGGAGCACTGCACCCGGATGCCCTTGGCGCCGCTCTTCATCGCCGACTGCATCGCCTTGCGCATGGCCCGCCGGAACGAGACACGGCTGGACAGCTGCTCGGCCACACCCTGCGCGACGAGCTGGGCGTCGATCTCGGGGTTCTTGACCTCGAGGATGTTCAGCTGGACCTGCTTCTTGGTCAGCTTCTCGAGGTCACCGCGGATCCGGTCGGCCTCGGCGCCGCGGCGGCCGATGACGATGCCCGGACGGGCGGTGTGGATGTCGACCTGTACCCGGTCGGTGGTCCGCTCGATCTCCACCTTGGAGATGCCGGCCCGCTCCATGCCCTTCTTGAGCATGCGGCGGATCGCCACGTCCTCGGCGACGTACGACTTGTAGAGCTTGTCGGCATACCACCGGCTCTTGAAGTCGGTCGTGATGCCGAGGCGGAACCCGTGCGGGTTTACCTTCTGACCCACTAGCGGGTCCTCCCCTTCGGCTCGCGGGACTCCACGATCACGGTGATGTGGCTCGTCCGCTTGTTGATCCGATAGGCACGACCCTGGGCGCGGGGACGGAACCGCTTCAGGGTCGGGCCCTCGTCGACCCACGCACGGCTCACGAAGAGCGTGTCGCGGTCGAGCTTGAAGTTGTGCTCCGCGTTCGCAATGGCGCTCGACAGCACCTTGTACACGGTCTCGCTCGCCGCCTGGGGAGCGAACTGCAGCACGGCCTGCGCCTCCGAAGCGGGCAGCCCGCGAATGAGGTCCACCACACGGCGGGCCTTCATGGGCGTGTGGCGCGCGAACCGCACCTGAGCCCTGGCTTCCATCGCTTACTCCTCTTACTTCTGCTTCGCTGAGGCGCTTACCGCCGGCTGCGGCGGTCTTCCTTGACGTGGCTGCGGAACGTCCGCGTGGGGGCGAACTCGCCGAGCTTGTGACCGATCATCGACTCGGTGACGAACACCGGGACATGCTTGCGGCCGTCGTGGACGGCGATCGTGTGACCGAGCATGTCGGGCACGATCATGGAGCGCCGCGACCACGTCTTGATGACGTTCTTGGTGCCCTTCTCGTTCTGCGAGTCCACCTTCTTCTGAAGGTGGTCGTCCACGAAGGGACCCTTCTTAAGGCTACGTGGCATTTTGGCTGCTCCTACCGCTTCTTCCGCTTGGTCCTACGGCGGATGATCAGCCGGTCGCTGGCCTTGTTCGCCGCACGAGTACGACCCTCGGGCTTGCCCTTGGGGTTCACCGGGTGACGGCCGCCGGAGGTCTTACCCTCACCACCACCGTGCGGGTGGTCGACCGGGTTCATCGCGACACCGCGAACGGTGGGGCGCTTGCCCTTCCACCGCATACGGCCGGCCTTACCCCAGTTGATGTTGCCCTGCTCGGCGTTGCCGACCTGGCCGATGGAGGCCCGGCAGCGGACGTCGACCTGGCGCATTTCGCCGGAGGGCATGCGCAGCGTGGCGTACTGGCCCTCCTTGGCGAGAAGCTGGATCTGCGCACCGGCGGACCGGCCCAGCTTGGCGCCACCGCCCGGACGGAGCTCCACCGCGTGGATGAAGGTACCGGTCGGGATGTTGCGCAGCGGGAGGCAGTTACCCGGCTTGATGTCGGCCGTGGGGCCGTTCTCGATCAGGTCGCCCTGCTTGAGACCGGTCGGGCAGAGGATGTAGCGCTTCTCCCCGTCGGCGTAGTGCAGCAGTGCGATGCGGGAGGTGCGGTTCGGGTCGTACTCGATGTGAGCGACCTTGGCCGGGATCCCGTCCTTGTCGTGGCGCCGGAAGTCGATGATCCGGTAGGCGCGCTTGTGGCCGCCGCCCTGGTGGCGGGTGGTGACCCTGCCGTGGACGTTGCGGCCGCCCTTGCTGTGCAGGGGCGCCAGCAGCGACTTCTCGGGCGTGCTGCGCGTGATCTCGGCGAAGTCCGAGACGCTGGCGCCGCGGCGACCCGGGGTCGTCGGCTTGAGCTTACGGATGCCCATCTTTTTCGTTCATCCTTTGTCGGTTGATCCGGCCGAATGCCCCCCGTCGTGGGACGGGGGGCGCTCCGGCCGGGTACTTACGTGCGAGCGGGTCAGCCGACCTGACCGAAGATGTCGATCCGGTCGCCTTCGACCAGGCTCACGATCGCGCGCTTGGTGCTGGGACGCTGGCCGAAGCCGAACTTGGTCCGCTTGCGCTTGCCCTGGCGGTTGATGGTGTTGACGCTGGCCACCTTGACGCCGAAGATCTGCTCAATGGCGATCTTGACCTGCGTCTTGTTGGCCGTCTTCCGCACCAGGAACGTGTACTTGTTGTGCTCGTCGATCAGGCCGTAGCTCTTCTCGGAGACAACCGGCTTGATGATGATGTCGCGCGGGTCGGCGATCTTCTCCATCAGGCGTCTTCCTTCCCGCTCTTGCCCAGACGCGCCACGACCTGGTCGTACGCCGCCTGGGTGAAAACGACGTCGTCGTAGCAGAGCACGTCGTAGGTGTTCAGCTGTCCCGCGTCCAGCAGGTGGACCTCGGGAGCGTTACGCAGGCTGAGCCAGGTGAGCTCGTCACCCTCGTCGACGACGACGAGGACGCTGCGAGCCTGCGTGATCTTCCGCAGCGACTCCAGGGCCGCCTTGGTCTTCGGGGTCTCGCCCTCGACCAGGCCGCTGACCACGTGAATGCGGCCGCCGCCGGCCCGGTCGGAGAGGGCGCCGCGCAGCGCGGCGGCCTTCATCTTCTTGGGCGTCTTCTGGCTGTAGTCCCGCGGGACCGGGCCGTGGACGGTGCCACCGCCGGCGAACTGCGGGGCGCGGGTCGAGCCCTGGCGGGCGCGGCCGGTGCCCTTCTGGCGGTACGGCTTCTTGCCGCCGCCGCTGACCTCACCGCGGGTCTTGGCCTTGTGGGTGCCCTGCCGGCGAGCGGCGAGCTGGGCCACGACGACCTGGTGGATCAGAGGAATGTTGACCTTGGCGCCGAAGATGTCTTCGGGCAGGTCGACGGTGCCCGACTTGGCCCCGCGCACGTCGAGGACGTCAATGGTGCTCACTTGGCAGCCCCCTTCTTGGCAGAGGTGCGGACGAGGACCAGGCTGCCGTTGGCGCCGGGGATCGCACCCTTGATCAGGATGAGATTCTTCTCGGCGTCCACAGCGTGGACCTTGAGGCTCTGGATGGTGGTGCGGACGTTGCCCATCCGACCGGCCATGCGCAGGCCCTTGAAGACGCGGCCCGGGGTGGCGCAGCCACCGATGGAACCCGGCGAGCGGTGCTTGCGCTGGGTACCGTGCGAAGCGCCCAGACCCCCGAAGCCGTGCCGCTTCATGACACCGGCGAAGCCCTTGCCCTTGCTCTTGCCCGTCACGTCGACGAACTGGCCGGCCTCGAAGGTGTCGGCCAGAAGCTCCTGGCCGAGGGTGTAGTCGCTCGCGTCGTCGGTACGGATCTCCGCGAAGTAACGGCGCGGGGTGATGTCGTGCTTGCGGAGGTAGTCGCCGAGCGGCTTGTTGACCTTCCGGGGGTCGACCTGCCCGAAGCCGAGCTGGATGGCGGAGTAGCCGTCCTTCTCGGTGGTGCGGACGCGGGTCACCACGCACGGACCGGCCTCGACGACGGTCACCGGGACCATCCGGTTGTCCGCGTCGAAGACCTGGGTCATGCCGAGCTTCTTGCCCAGGACGCCCTTGATCTGCTTAGCCATGTCAGTGCGTTCCCTCAGAGCTTGATCGAGATGTCAACGCCGGCGGGAAGGTCGAGTCGCATGAGCGAGTCGACCGTCTTCGGCGTCGGGTCGATGATGTCAATGAGCCGCTTGTGCGTGCGCATCTCGAAGTGCTCGCGGCTGTCCTTGTACTTGTGCGGCGAGCGGATGACGCAGTACACGTTCTTCTCGGTCGGCAGCGGAACCGGGCCCGCGACCTTAGCGCCAGTCCGCGTCACCGTCTCGACGATCTTCTTGGCCGAGCTGTCGATGACCTCGTGGTCATAGGCCTTGAGCCGGATGCGGATCTTCTGTCCCGCCATAATGGCCTCGGTGTCCTTCGCTGTCGTCTGAAAAAGTTGCGTGCGGCCTGTGGCCGCTATGTGATGGCCGAGTCCGCCGGGCCTGGCGGCCCGCGCCGTCTCCGGCGTGGCGTCCTCGTCCGTGCCCCACGTAGCAGACGCTTACGGTCTGCGCTTTCTTCCGTGATCTGGCAGTTACTTCGGTCACTTCGGCCGAACCAACTGCGAGATCACGGTTCGTGGGTCTCGCCCGGCGGCGCGCGCCGTACGGCACGGCCACCTCGTGGTGCGGCGGCCGGCCCTCTGAGTCGAGGGCCGACCGCCACTCCGCGATCGTACTACTTGATGATCTTCGTCACACGGCCGGCGCCGACGGTACGGCCACCCTCGCGGATCGCGAACTTGAGGCCCTCCTCCATCGCGATCGGCTGGATGAGCTGGACGGTCATCTCGGTGTTGTCACCGGGCATGACCATCTCGGTGCCCTCCGGCAGGTTCACAACGCCGGTCACGTCAGTCGTACGGAAGTAGAACTGCGGACGGTAGTTGTTGAAGAACGGCGTGTGGCGGCCACCCTCGTCCTTCGAGAGGATGTAGACCTGGCCCTCGAACTCCGTGTGCGGAGTCGTGGTGCCCGGCTTGATGACACACTGGCCGCGCTCGACGTCCTCGCGCTTGATGCCGCGGAGGAGCAGACCGACGTTGTCACCGGCCTGGCCCTCGTCGAGGAGCTTGCGGAACATCTCGACACCGGTGACCGTGGTCGTGGTCTTGGTGTCCTTGATGCCGACGATGTCGACGGTCTCGTTGACCTTGACGATGCCGCGCTCGATACGGCCGGTGACGACGGTGCCGCGACCGGTGATCGAGAACACGTCCTCGATCGGCATGAGGAACGGCTTCTCGGTCTCACGGGTCGGCTCGGGGACGTTCTCGTCCACGGCGGTCATGAGCTCGATGATGCTGTCGCCCCACTTCTCGTCGCCCTCAAGGGCCTTGAGAGCGGAGACGCGGACGACCGGCAGGTCGTCGCCGGGGAACTCCTGGGCCGAGAGAAGCTCACGGACCTCGAGCTCGACGAGCTCCAGGATCTCCTCGTCGTCGACCATGTCGGCCTTGTTGAGGGCCACGACGATGTAGGGGACGCCGACCTGGCGGGCCAGGAGGACGTGCTCCTTCGTCTGCGGCATCGGGCCGTCGGTGGCGGCGACCACGAGGATCGCGCCGTCCATCTGGGCCGCACCGGTGATCATGTTCTTCACGTAGTCGGCGTGACCGGGGCAGTCCACGTGAGCGTAGTGGCGCTTCTCGGTCTGGTACTCGACGTGCGCGATGGAGATCGTGATGCCGCGGGCCTTCTCCTCGGGCGCCTTGTCGATCTTGTCGAACGGGGTCGCCTCGTTGAGCTCAGGGAAACGCTCGTGGAGCACCTTGGTGATCGCCGCGGTCAGAGTGGTCTTGCCGTGGTCGATGTGCCCAATGGTGCCGATGTTTACGTGCGGCTTGGTCCGCTCGAACTTGGCCTTGGCCACTGTCTGTCTCCTTAGAGATTCTGACTTGACTTGCGTCTTTTCACTCGGGCTTGGGGAGGCCGGTCCCTCACGGGACCGGCCGGCGAGCACTCGCTCCCCGCACCCCCGGCAGGGAGGCGATCAGATCGCCTCCGCCACCGGAACGGATGCCGGACTTACTCGCCCCGCACCTTCGCGACGATCTCCTTGGCGATGTGCGCAGGCACTTCCGCGTAGGAGTCGAACAACATGCTGAAGCTGGCGCGCCCCTGCGTCTTGCTACGAAGGTCACCCACGTAGCCGAACATCTCAGAGAGCGGCACGAGCGCCTGGACGATACGCGCGCCGGCGCGCTCGTCCATCGCCCGGATCTGCCCGCGGCGGCCGTTGAGGTCGCCGATGACGTCGCCCATGTAGTCCTCGGGGGTGGTGACCTCGACGGCCATCACCGGCTCCAGGATCACGGCGTCCGCCTTGCGCGCGGCCTCCTTGAAGGCCATCGATCCAGCGATCTTGAAGGCCATTTCGGACGAGTCGACCTCGTGGAAGGCGCCGTCCTGCAGGGTGACCTTCACCCCGACCATGGGGTAGCCGGCGAGAACACCGAACTCGGCGGCCTCCTGGGCGCCCGCGTCCACCGACGGGATGTACTCCCGCGGGATGCGGCCACCGGAGACCTTGTTCGCGAACTCGTAACCGTCGTTGCCTTCGCCGAGCGGCTCGAGGTCGATGATGACCCGGGCGAACTGGCCGGAACCACCGGTCTGCTTCTTGTGGGTGTAGTCGACCTTCTCCACCTTGCGGCGAATGGTCTCCCGGTAGGCGACCTGCGGCCGGCCGACGTTGGCCTCGACCTTGAACTCGCGGCGCATCCGGTCGACGAGGATCTCCAGGTGGAGCTCGCCCATACCCCAGATGACCGTCTGGCCGGTCTCCTCGTCACGACGGACCTGGAAGGACGGGTCCTCCTCGGCCAGCCGCTGGATGGCGGTGCTGAGCTTCTCCTGGTCGCCCTTGGTCTTGGGCTCGATCGCGACGTTGATGACCGGGGCCGGGAACGTCATCGACTCCAGGACGACCTGGTGGGCCGGGTCGCACAGGGTGTCACCGGTGGTGGTGTCCTTCAGGCCCATCACGGCGACGATCTGACCGGCGTGCGCGGACGGGCGCTCCTCGCGCTTGTTCGCGTGCATCTGGTAGATCTTGCCGATCCGCTCCTTGCGGCCCTTCACGGAGTTGATGACCCCGGAGCCGGACTCGAGGGTGCCCGAGTAGATGCGGATGTAGGTGAGACGGCCGAGGTGCGGGTCGCTCATGATCTTGAAGGCCAGCGCGGCGAACGGCTCGCTCACGTCCGCGTGACGCTCGACGGTCTCCTCCTCGTTGCCGACCGCGTGGCCCTTGAAGGCCGGGATGTCGGTCGGCGCCGGGAGGTAGGCGACGATCGCGTCGAGCAGGGGCTGGACGCCCTTGTTCTTGAACGCGGTGCCGGTCAGGACCGGGTTGATGGCGCTGGCCAGCGTCGCGCGGCGGATGGCCGCGACCAGCTGCTCCTCGGTGGGCTCGGTGCCCTCCAGGAAGAGCTCCATCAGCTCGTCGTCGTTCTCGGCGACGGTCTCGACGAGCTTGTCGCGCCACTCACGGGCGGCGTCGGCGTACTCGGCCGGGATGTCGACGACCTCGTACATCTCGCCCTTGGCCGCCTCGGCGCTCCAGAGCAGGCCCTTCATCTTCACCAGGTCGATGACGCCCTTGAAGTCGGCCTCGACGCCCCAGGGAAGCTGGAGGACCGCCGGAGTGGCGTTCAGCCGGCTGACCATCATGTCGACGCAGCGGTGGAACTCCGCGCCGACGCGGTCCATCTTGTTGACGAAGCAGATACGGGGCACGCCGTAACCGTCGGCCTGGCGCCAGACCGTCTCGGACTGCGGCTCGACACCCGCCACACCGTCGAACACGGCGACGGCGCCGTCGAGGACGCGGAGCGAGCGCTCCACCTCGATGGTGAAGTCGACGTGGCCCGGCGTGTCGATGATGTTGATCGTGTGACCGAGCCACTCGCAGGTCGTAGCAGCGGAGGTGATGGTGATACCACGCTCCTGCTCCTGCTCCATCCAGTCCATCGTGGCTGCGCCCTCGTGGACCTCACCGAGCTTGTAGTTGATGCCGGTGTAGAACAGGATGCGCTCGGTCGTGGTGGTCTTGCCCGCGTCGATGTGGGCCATGATGCCGATGTTTCGGACCTTGGCCAGGTCAAGAGCGGTCGTGGTGGCCACTTCTCTCGCGTCCTCGTCGTCTCGTCGAACCCGCTGTTACCAGCGGTAGTGGGCGAAGGCCTTGTTGGACTCGGCCATCTTGTGGGTGTCCTCGCGCTTCTTGACGCTGGCGCCGAGGCCATTGCTGGCGTCGAGCAGCTCGTTCATGAGGCGCTCGGTCATGGTCTTCTCGCGGCGGGCGCGGGAGTACTGCACCAGCCAACGCAGGGCCAGGGTGGTGCTGCGCGCGGCGCGCACCTCGACCGGGACCTGGTAGGTCGCACCGCCGACGCGGCGGCTGCGGACCTCGAGGGTGGGCTTGACGTTGTCCAGCGCGCGCTTCAGGGTGACGACCGGGTCGTTGCCGGTCTTCTCCCGAGCACCTTCGAGGGCGCCGTAAACGATGGACTGCGCGATGGAGCGCTTGCCGTCCAGGAGCACCTTGTTGATGAGCGCGGTGACCAGCGGCGAGTTGTGGACCGGGTCAGCCATGAGCTGACGACGACCAGGAGAACCCTTGCGAGGCATTCTTACTTCTCCTTCTTCGCGCCGTAACGGCTACGGGCCTGCTTGCGGTTGCGGACACCCTGGGTGTCGAGCGAGCCACGGATGATCTTGTAGCGAACACCCGGCAGGTCCTTCACACGACCGCCACGCACGAGCACGATGGAGTGCTCCTGAAGGTTGTGGCCGACGCCCGGAATGTAGGCCGTGACCTCGATGCCGTTGGTGAGCCGGACACGCGCGACCTTGCGGAGGGCGGAGTTCGGCTTCTTGGGGGTCGTGGTGTAAACGCGCATGCAGGTGCCGCGTCGCTGGGGGCTGGCCTTGAGCGCCGGGGTCTTGGTCTTGGTGACCTTATCCTGGCGGCCCTTGCGGACCAGCTGCTGAATCGTAGGCACCGCGTCTCCGTTCGTGCTTGCCGGTGATTCGAATGTTGTTGCCTTTGCAGGTACTGCCGGTGTCATGACCTGCGAAGTGGCCGCCCACTCCGACCCACGCGGTCGGGCGTGTCGCGCACTTGTCGCGCCATCTCCGAACCTGCCCGGTGGAGGGGGCCACACGGCGCCTCTGCCGACTCCCCGTGGGAACCTGTCGACGCGCACGCATGAGAGCCCATGAAGACATGGGCACGATGGGCAAGACTACCCAGTCAAGCGCAACGCGTCAAAACCATTGCGCCTGCCGGCCGTCTCATCGGACACCCGTATTCGTGCCATGACTCCCGCGACCGACTCACCGCCGGCCGCTGCTGGGTCCATGACGAGTTTACCGGTCGTGCGGGACTTCTCCGGCCGTTCTTCTCGTTAACATCCGGCCTCCACCGCAACATTCCGGTCAAGAGAGATCAATAAGAATCCGGCGGAAAAGCGGACGGCGCCCGCCCCCCGGAGGGGACGGGCGCCGTCGGCGTCACACTCAGCGGTTGTACTGACCGAAGTCGTACTCCTCCAGCGGCACGGCCTCGCCGGAGCCCGAGCCGAAGGTGTAGTCCGCCGCGGAGCCGTCGTAGCCGCCGACCGTGTACA
This sequence comes from Streptosporangium sandarakinum, assembly GCF_050942225.1. Taxonomy (NCBI): domain Bacteria; kingdom Bacillati; phylum Actinomycetota; class Actinomycetes; order Streptosporangiales; family Streptosporangiaceae; genus Streptosporangium; species Streptosporangium sandarakinum. The sequence continues at coordinate 1,001,251 of NZ_CP192034.1, read as the reverse complement.
TCGCGGCCTTGGCCTCCTCGGTCGGCTCGACCCGGACGTTGCGGTACTGCGGCATGCCGGTACCGGCCGGGATGAGCTTACCGATGATGACGTTCTCCTTGAGGCCGAGCAGGGAGTCGGACTTGGCGTGGATCGCCGCGTCCGTGAGCACCCTGGTCGTCTCCTGGAAGGACGCCGCCGACAGCCAGGACTCGGTGGCCAGCGACGCCTTGGTGATGCCCATCAGAACCGGGCGGCCGGAGGCCGGCGTGCCCTGCTCCGCCACGCACTCGCGGTTCATCCGCTCGAAGCGGGGCCGCTCGACGAGCTCACCGGGCAGCATGTCGGTGTCACCCGACTCCAGCACGTTCACGCGCTTGAGCATCTGCCGGACGATGATCTCGATGTGCTTGTCGTGGATGGACACACCCTGCGAGCGGTAGACCTGCTGGACCTCGGCCACCAGGTGCAGCTGCACGGCCCGCGGGCCGAGGATGCGCAGCACCTCGTTGGGGTTGACCGCACCGGCGACCAGCTGCTGGCCCACCTTGACGTGCTGCCCCTCCGAGACCAGCATCCGCGACCGCATCGAGACCTGGTAGGCGACCTCGTCGGAACCGTCGTCGGGAACGATGACGATCTTCCGGGTCTTGTCGGTCTCGTCGATGCGGACCCGGCCCTCGGCCTCGCTGATCGGGGCGACGCCCTTGGGGACGCGCGCCTCGAAGAGCTCCTGGACACGGGGCAGACCGTGGGTGATGTCCGCACCCGCCACACCACCGGTGTGGAAGGTACGCATCGTCAGCTGGGTGCCGGGCTCACCGATCGACTGGGCGGCGATGATGCCGACCGCCTCGCCGACGTCCACGAGCTTGCCGGTCGCGAGCGAACGGCCGTAGCAGGTGGCGCAGACACCGATCTTGGCCTCGCAGACGAGGGCGCTGCGGGTCCTGACGGTCTCCACTCCGGCCTCGACCAGCGCGGTGACGTGGATGTCGTTGATGTCGACACCCGCGCTCGCGATGACCTTGCCGTCCACCTCGACGTCCTCGGCCAGGATGCGGCCGTGCACGTTGCTCTCGGCGTTCTCGGCCTTGACCAGGTTGCCCTGGGCGTCACGCTCACCGACGTGCAGCGGGACGGCGCGGTCGGTGCCGCAGTCGATCTCGCGGACGATGACGTCCTGCGCGACGTCCACCAGACGACGGGTCAGGTAACCCGAGTCGGCGGTACGCAGCGCGGTGTCGGCCAGACCCTTCCGCTGTCCGTGGGTGGAGATGAAGTACTCCAGCACCGACAGGCCCTCGCGGAACGAGGCCTTGATCGGACGCGGGATCGTCTCACCCTTGGTGTTGGACACCAGACCGCGGATGCCGGAGATCTGCCGGACCTGCATCAGGTTTCCTCGGGCACCCGACTGGACCATCATCCAGACCGGGTTGCTCTTCGGGAACGCCTGCTGCATGTCGTCGGTCACGTCGCTGGTGGCGTGGGTCCAGATCTCGATGAGCTCCTGGCGGCGCTCCTCGTCCGTGATCAGACCGCGCTCGTACTCGCGCTGAACCTTGTCGGCCCGGCGCTCGTACGTCTCCATGATCGTGGCCTTGTTCGGCGGCGCGATGACGTCCTCGATGGAGATCGTCACACCGGCCCGGGTCGCCCAGTAGAAGCCGGCGTCCTTGAGCGCGTCGAGCGCGGCCGCCACCTCCACCTTCGGATACTTCTCGGCCAGCTCGTTGACGATGGCCGAGAGCTGCTTCTTGCCGACCTGGAAGTTGACGTACGGGTAGTTCGCCGGGAGCGTCTGGTTGAACAGGCAGCGGCCGAGCGTGGTCTCCAGGCGGTAGGGGTCGCCCGGCTCCCAGCCCTCGGGGCCCTGCCAGCCGCGCGGCGGCGGGACGTCCCCGTCGACCCGGACCTGGATCCTGGCCTGGATGTCCAGCTCGCGGCGGTCGAAGGCCATGAGGGCCTCCGACACCGAGCCGAAGATCCGGCCCTGACCCGGCGCGTTCTCGCTCTCGTCCTTCTCGGTGGTCAGCGAGTACAGGCCGATGACCATGTCCTGGGTGGGCATGGTGACCGGCTTGCCGTCGGCCGGCTTCAGGATGTTGTTGGTGGACAGCATCAGGATGCGGGCCTCGGCCTGCGCCTCGGCCGACAGCGGCAGGTGCACGGCCATCTGGTCACCGTCGAAGTCCGCGTTGAACGCGGTGCAGACGAGCGGGTGGATCTGGATGGCCTTGCCCTCGACCAGCTGCGGCTCGAAGGCCTGGATGCCCAGGCGGTGCAGGGTGGGCGCGCGGTTGAGCAGCACGGGGTGCTCGGTGATGACCTCTTCGAGGACGTCCCACACGACCGGGCGGGCCCGCTCGACCATCCGCTTGGCCGACTTGATGTTCTGCGCGTGGTTCAGGTCGACCAGGCGCTTCATCACGAACGGCTTGAAGAGCTCCAGCGCCATCTGCTTGGGCAGACCGCACTGGTGCAGCTTCAGCTGCGGGCCGACGACGATGACCGAACGGCCGGAGTAGTCGACACGCTTGCCCAGGAGGTTCTGGCGGAACCGGCCCTGCTTGCCCTTCAGCATGTCGCTGAGGGACTTCAGCGGGCGGTTGCCGGGACCGGTGACCGGGCGGCCGCGGCGGCCGTTGTCGAACAGCGCGTCGACGGCCTCCTGGAGCATCCGCTTCTCGTTGTTCACGATGATCTCGGGCGCGCCGAGGTCGAGGAGACGCTTGAGGCGGTTGTTCCGGTTGATCACCCGGCGGTACAGGTCGTTCAGGTCCGAGGTCGCGAACCGGCCACCGTCGAGCTGCACCATCGGGCGCAGGTCCGGCGGGATGACCGGGATGCAGTCGAGGACCATGCCGTTGGGCGAGTTGCGCGTGTTCAGGAACGCGGACACGACCTTGAGACGCTTGAGGGCGCGGGCCTTCTTCTGGCCCTTGCCGCTGCGGATCGTCTCGCGGAGGTTCTCGGCCTCGGCGTCGAGGTCGAAGTTGGACAGGCGCTCCTGGATGGCCTGGGCGCCCATGCCGCCGCGGAAGTAGCGGCCGAAGCGGTCGCGCATCTCGCGGTAGAGCAGCTCATCGCCCTCGAGGTCCTGGACCTTGAGGTTCTTGAAGCGGCTCCAGACCTCCTCCAGGCGGTCCAGCTCGCGCTGGGCCCGGTCGCGGAGCTGGCGCATCTCACGCTCGGCGCCCTCGCGGACCTTGCGGCGCTGGTCGCCCTTGGCGCCGGCGGCCTCCAGCTCGGTCAGGTCGCTTTCGAGCTTCTTCTGGCGGGCCTCGACGTCGGCGTCACGGCGCTGCTCGATGTGCTGCCGCTCGACGGAGATCTTCGCCTCCAGCGACGGCAGGTCACGCTCGCGCAGCTCCTTGTCCACGTGCGTGATCATGTAGGCCGCGAAGTAGATGACCTTCTCCAGGTCCTTCGGGGCCAGGTCGAGCAGGTATCCCAGACGGGACGGCACGCCCTTGAAGTACCAGATGTGCGTGACCGGCGCGGCCAGCTCGATGTGGCCCATCCGCTCACGGCGCACCTTGGCCCGGGTCACCTCGACGCCGCAGCGCTCACAGATGATGCCCTTGAAGCGGACGCGCTTGTACTTGCCGCAGTAGCACTCCCAGTCCCGGGTCGGACCGAAGATCTTCTCGCAGAAGAGGCCGTCCTTCTCGGGCTTGAGGGTCCGGTAGTTGATGGTCTCGGGCTTCTTCACCTCGCCGTGCGACCACTGACGGATGTCGTCGGCCGTCGCCAGTCCGATCCGAAGCTCGTCGAAGAAGTTGACGTCCAGCATTTGTAATCCCCTCCTCAGCTTCTAGATCAGACCTCTTCGACGCTGCTCGGCTCGCGCCGGGACAGGTCGATGCCGAGCTCCTCCGCCGCGCGGAAGACGTCCTCGTCGGTGTCGCGCATCTCGATGGACATGCCGTCGCTGGAGAGCACCTCGACGTTCAGGCACAGCGACTGCATCTCCTTGATGAGCACCTTGAAGGACTCGGGGATGCCCGGCTCGGGGATGTTCTCGCCCTTGACGATGGCCTCGTAGACCTTCACGCGGCCCAGCACGTCGTCGGACTTGATGGTCAGCAGCTCCTGCAGGGCGTAGGCGGCGCCGTAGGCCTCCAGCGCCCAGACCTCCATCTCACCGAAGCGCTGGCCGCCGAACTGGGCCTTACCGCCGAGCGGCTGCTGGGTGATCATGGAGTACGGGCCGGTCGACCGCGCGTGGATCTTGTCGTCCACCAGGTGGAGCAGCTTCAGGATGTAGATGTAACCGACCGAGATCGGGTGCGGGAACGGCTCACCGGAGCGGCCGTCGAACAGCTGCGCCTTTCCGTTCGGGCCGACCATGCGGCCGCCGTCGCGGTTGACCAGCGTGCTGCCGAGCAGGCCGACGATCTCCTCCTCGCTGGCGCCGTCGAACACCGGGGTGGCGACGTTGGTGCGCGGCTCGACCTCGGCGAAGCCCTTGTCGCGCAGCCGCTCGGCCCAGGCCTCCTCGATGCCGGAGATGTCCCAGCCCCGGGCGGCGATCCACCCCAGATGGGTCTCCAGCACCTGCCCGACGTTCATCCGGCCCGGCACACCGAGCGGGTTGAGGATGATGTCGACCGGGGTGCCGTCCTCCAGGAACGGCATGTCCTCCACCGGGAGGATCTTGGAGATGACGCCCTTGTTGCCGTGCCGGCCCGCGAGCTTGTCCCCATCGGTGATCTTGCGCTTCTGCGCCACATAGACCCGGACCAGCTCGTTGACGCCCGGCGGCAGCTCGTCGCCCTCCTCACGGGAGAACACCCGCACACCGATGACCTTGCCCTGCTCACCGTGCGGCACCTTCAGCGAGGTGTCACGCACCTCACGGGCCTTCTCCCCGAAGATCGCGCGCAGCAGCCGCTCCTCCGGCGTCAGCTCGGTCTCCCCCTTCGGGGTGACCTTGCCGACCAGGATGTCACCGGGCACGACCTCGGCGCCGATGCGGATGATGCCCCGCTCGTCGAGATCGGCCAGCACCTCCTCCGACACGTTCGGGATGTCCCGGGTGATCTCCTCGGGGCCCAGCTTGGTGTCGCGGGCGTCGACCTCGTGCTCTTCGATGTGGATCGACGACAGCACGTCGTCCTGCACCAGCCGCTGGGACAGGATGATGGCGTCCTCGTAGTTGTGGCCCTCCCACGGCATGAACGCCACCAGGAGGTTCTTGCCCAGCGCCATCTCACCGTCGTCGGTGCAGGGACCGTCGGCGATGACCTGACCGGCCTCGATGCGGTCACCCTCGGCCACGATCGGCTTCTGGTTGAAGCAGGTGCCCTGGTTGGAGCGCTTGAACTTCGCCACCCGGTAGGTCGTGCGGGTGCCGTCGTCGTTCATCACCGTGACGTAGTCGGCCGAGACCTCCTCGACCACACCCGCCTTCTCGGCGTTGATCACGTCACCGGCGTCGGTGGCGGCGCGGTACTCCATGCCCGTGCCGACCAGCGGCGCCTCGCTCTTGAGCAGCGGCACCGACTGGCGCTGCATGTTGGAGCCCATGAGCGCGCGGTTGGCGTCGTCGTGCTCCAGGAACGGGATCATCGCGGTGGCGACGGACACCATCTGGCGCGCCGAGACGTCCATGTAGCCGACCTCGGAGGCGCGCACGGACTCGAACTCGCCGCCCTTGCGGCGGACGAGCACGCGGTCCTCCAGGAAGCTGCCGTCCGCGGCGATCGGCGTGTTCGCCTGCGCGATGACGTGCCGGTCCTCCTCGTCGGCGGTGAGGTACTCGACCTCTTCGGTGACCCGGCCGTCGACGACCTTCCGGTAGGGAGTCTCGACGAAGCCGAAGGAGTTGACCCGGCCGAAGGAGGCCAGCGAGCCGATCAGGCCGATGTTGGGGCCCTCGGGCGTCTCGATCGGGCACATGCGGCCGTAGTGCGAGGGGTGGACGTCACGGACCTCGAAGCCGGCCCGCTCCCGCGACAGACCACCCGGACCCAGCGCGGACAGACGCCGCTTGTGCGTCAGGCCGGCCAGCGGGTTGGTCTGGTCCATGAACTGCGACAGCTGGGAGGTGCCGAAGAACTCCTTGATCGACGCCACGACCGGGCGGATGTTGATCAGGGTCTGCGGCGTGATCGCCTCGACGTCCTGGGTCGTCATCCGCTCACGCACCACGCGCTCCATCCGCGCCAGGCCCAGCCGGACCTGGTTCTGGATCAGCTCGCCCACGTTGCGCAGCCGCCGGTTGCCGAAGTGGTCGATGTCGTCGGTCTCCACGACGATCTCACCGCCACCGGCCCCCTGCATGGAGGTCTCGCCGGCGTGCAGCTTGACGATGTACTCGATCGTGGCGACGATGTCGTCCTCGGTCAGCGTGCCCTGGGTGATGTCGGCGTCGACGCCCAGCTTCTTGTTGATCTTGTAGCGGCCGACCTTGGCCAGGTCGTAGCGCTTGGAGTTGAAGTACAGGTTCTCCAGCAACGCCTGCGCCGACTCCCGCGTCGGCGGCTCACCCGGCCGCAGCTTGCGGTAGATGTCCAGCAGCGCGTCGTCCTGACCGGCGGTGTGGTCCTTCTCCAGCGTGGCGCGCATCGACTCGTACTGGCCGAACCGCTCCAGGATCTGCTCACTGGTCCAGCCCAGCGCCTTCAGCAGCACCGTGACCGCCTGCTTGCGCTTGCGGTCGATGCGCACCCCGACGCTGTCACGCTTGTCGATCTCGAACTCCAGCCAGGCCCCCCGCGAGGGGATCACCTTGCAGCCGTACAGATCCTTGTCGGAGGTCTTGTCGACACTGCGGTCGAAGTAGACACCGGGAGAGCGGACCAGCTGGGAGACCACGACACGCTCGGTGCCGTTGATGATGAAGGTGCCCTTGCCGGTCATGAGCGGGAAGTCGCCCATGAACACGGTCTGGCTCTTGATCTCACCGGTGGTGTTATTGATGAACTCCGCCGTGACGAACATCGGGGCGGAGTAGGTCATGTCCTTGTCTTTGCACTCGTCAACGGAGTACTTGGGCGGCTCGAACCGGTGGTCGCGGAACGACAGGGACATGGTCCCGGAGAAGTCCTCGATGGGACTGATCTCCTCGAAGATCTCTTCGAGACCCGACTGGGCCGGAACGTCCTTGCGCCCGGCCTGGCGAGCCGCCTCGACCCGCCCCTTCCACTTCTCGTTGCCCAGCAACCAGTCGAACGACTCGGTCTGCAGAGCGAGAAGGTCGGGAACCTCAAGCGGTTCCTGGATGCGTGCGAACGACACACGACGGGGACCAGCGGGTACGGCGGAGGCGTTGCGCGAGGCTGCCAACAGATGTCCTTCCGAGGGCTCGCGGCGGACTGACTACACGCACGCCAGACGACCATGCATCGGAGCACCAAAAGAAGCGGGTCGTCAAAGGGCAGCGCAAAGGGGCAGTGTAGCCGAACGGCATACACCTGTCCAGTCCACTCTCGCTGCATGCTCCACGTTGGTCGCAGCATCGCCCGTCAGCGCCGAAACGTCAAGCCCGCGAGCTGACATTTCAGCCGAGGAACGGCCGAGACGCCGGGAGTTCTCCCCGCCGCGAACCGCGCGTCACCATCGGCCTCAGGACGATACCCGACGACCCGCCGAGGCTAACGCTCAGTCGCACGACGGCTCGAACGCTAGCCCATGCCGGGCCGACGATCGACACTACCGTGGCTCATCTACCCCGATCGGCGCTGAACCCAAACATGGATTTTGCCGATAATTGACCGGCGCGCCACGCCGGTCAGGCGGGAGGAGGGGTGCCAAGCAGGGTGGACAGCTCCGCCACCAGCCAGCGTGAACCCTGCTTCACCATGCCCAACCGGGCACGGTTCTGGATGACCTGCCGCCGGGGCTCGCTCTCGCCGGGCGGGGTCCTGACCGTGCCGACGTTCGTGAACAGCAGCACGTCGACCCGGCCGGCCCGCACCGACTCCACCGCCGCGCCCGCCACCGTCACCTGCTGGACCGTGCGCTCCTGCCTGACCTGCGGGGCCAGCGACTTGGCGAGCTGGCGGTAGTGCTCGGTGAGGCCGCCGGCGGTGTATCCCGCCGCCCGCGTGAAATCCTGCTCGATCGTGCGGTAGTCGTACGAGAGCATGTCGGGGGCGGCCAGGCGGGCCGCCGCGAGCGCCTCGCGACCGTCGGCCTCCTCCTGGCGCAGCCGGCTCAGGTCGCCGTACACGACCCAGGTCACCACCGCGAGCACGAGCGCGACGGCGCCCAGCGCCGCGGCGACCGTCCGGGATCCGCCCCTCACGCGACCTGCTCCACCCTCGACACGAGCCAGCCTCCGGAAGTCCTGACCAGTTGCATCCGCCACCGGTAGAACTGCTCCCGGGGGGCGCTCTCGCTCCCGTCCCCCCGGACCACCGCGTCGCCGACCACGAGCGCCACGGCCGTGTCCCCCGTCAGCGAGACGATCCCGGAGGCGCGCAGCGCCCCGGTCCGCAGGAGCCTGTCCCTGACCGTGGTCTCCCGCAGGGAGGCGGCGTCACGGGCGTACTCCGCCCGCGCCTGCCCGGTCGAGGTGTCGAGGACGCGCCGCATGTCGGCGTCGACGTTCTGGTATCCGACCGACATCAGGGTCATGGCGTGCTCCCTCGCCGCCCTGAGCACCGCCTCGCGGTCGTCGGCCGCCGCCCGGGCCTCCCGCAGGCCCACGCCCGCCCACAGGGCCGCCCCGAGCAGCACCAGGACCAGCAGGCCCGGTGCGAGACCGGCGGGCCCCGGGAGGCGACGCCGGGAGGCGTTCATCGGAACCCCACCTCCCATCCCGGCCCGCGTGACGCGAGCCGGCGGCCGTACGGCGCGGGCCACCGGGCCGGTGAGCCCCATCGGGCGGATCATAACCCGCCGGCGGCCGGAGCCATCGGCCTTTCCACACCGAGGAGGACGCGGAAGAGCACATGGGTGGGGAGGAACCCGGGGCGGAAGGCGAGAGGCGCGGAGGAAGAGCGGGAAAGGGCCGGGGACCGGAAGGCGGGGAGAGCCCTGGGAAGGACCGGGGAGCGGAGTGCGGGAAGCGCCCGGCGAGGACCCGGGAAGGGCCGGAGAGGACCCCGGAGACACGAAAAGAGCGGGCCACCGGCACCTGGTGGACCCGCTCTTTCCGCGGTGATACTTCTTACGCGACGGTCTTACTTGACGGTCACGGTGGCGCCGGCGCCCTCAAGGGCGGCCTTGGCCTTCTCAGCCTGCTCCTTGTTGACCTTGCCGTCGAAGACGGGCTTGGGAGCGCCGTCCACGAGGTCCTTGGCCTCCTTGAGGCCCAGGCTGGTCAGGGCGCGGATCTCCTTGATGACCTGGATCTTCTTGTCGCCGGCGGCCTCGAGGATGACGTCGAACTCGTCCTGCTCCTCGGCCTCCTCGGCGGCACCGGCGGCGCCACCGGCGGCCGGGGCGGCCGCGACGGCGACCGGGGCGGCGGCCTTGACGTCGAAGGTCTCCTCGAAGAGCTTCACGAAGTCGGACAGCTCAAGGAGGGTCATCTCCTTGAAAGCGTCGAGCAGCTCGTCGGTGGTGAGCTTCGCCATGGTTTCCTCCGTATGGATCTAAAAACTTAAGAACTGGGACCGCGGTTCGTGTGCGCTAATCCCCCGGACCGCCTGCGCGGACCTACTCGCCCGCCTCCGCGCGCTTCGCACGCAGAGCCTCGGCCAGCTGAGCCATGTTGGTGGGCAGCGCGTTGAAGACAGCGGCCGCGTGGCCCTGCTTGGCCTTCAGAGCGCCGGCCAGCTTCGCGAGGAGAACCTCACGCGACTCAAGGTCGGCAAGCTTGCTGATCTCGTCCGGCGTCATCGACTTGCCGTCGACGACACCGCCCTTGATGACCAGGAGGGGATTGGCCTTGGCGAAGTCACGCAGACTCTTGGCAGCCTCGACCACGTCGCCCTTGACGAACGCGATCGCCGACGGACCCGCGAGCAGGTCGTCGAGCTGGTTGATCCCGGCCTCGTTGGCCGCGATCTTGGTCAGCGTGTTCTTCACCACGGCGAACTTCGCATTCTCACCGAGAGAGACGCGCAGCTGCTTGAGCTGCGCGACGGTGAGACCGCGGTACTCGGTCAGAACGGCGGCGCTCGAGCCTTCGAAGCTGCTCTTGAGCTCGGCTACGGCCGTCGCCTTCTCCGCCTTCGCCATGGGCCTCCTTCCATATGTGCCGCCGGCAAAGGCCCGAGAAAAGAACAAGCCCCGGCGCAGGCGCACGGGGCTCACATAAGGAAGGCATTTTCCCAATGGAAACTCACTACACACCTACGCGGGCCGTCCACGACGTGGATCCTTGGGTCGACACACCATGAGGCATGACGACGACCGGCGGTCTTCGGCACGGACAGCATACGCCCTGCCGGAACATGTGCCAAATCGCCGTACGAACCACGTCCGGCCCCCGGCCGCCTCCCCTCGGCGATCTCCCCCCGCTCCCGGCCGCGCCGGGCCGTACGGCGCCTCACAGGCCCGCGAACCGCCGGTTTCCGCCCTCGAAGCCGTACGGCCCGCGCCCCGGGCCGGAAGGGGCCGGGGCGCGGGCCGTACGAGAGATCGGTCGGGCCAGGCGGCGACGTCAGTTGCCGCCGGTGCGCCCGCGCAGCTCCTCCACCTGGTCGGCGGGCGGGGCCGCGACCTGCACGGGCTCGTTGAAGTTCTTGAAGAGCACCGTCGCGTTGAACGTGGTGCCCTGCTCCGAGCCGCTCATCGTGACCTTGCGGGGCAGGCTCTGGGCGTCGGCCCAGAGGTCGAACTTCACGTCCTTGACCTCCGCGAGCTGCCGCTGGAGCTGCTCGCGCTTGGCCGGGTCGATGGCCTGGGCGGCCTTGTCCACCGGGAAGGTGCCGCTGTAGTGGGTGGTCTCCACGCCGCCGACCGTCTCGGTGCCGACCGCCTTGACGTCCTCGGACGTCGTGAGCATCTTGACCGTCCCGGCCAGGTCGAACTGCTGGGCCTGGGCCATGAAGTCGCGGATCTTCGCCTGCTCCCCGGCACCGAGGTCGGTGAGCGAGACCTTGGCCCACGGCTTGGTCGTGTCGGCGAACTGCCGCAGCGTCTCCGACTTCACGTAAACCGAGTCGTCGGTGAGGATCGCGCGCACCCCACCGGGGACGTTCTGCCCGCCGAAGGCGATCGTGCTCAGTGTGACGTCCGCGGCGAGCGCGGGCTTGCTCTGGTAGCGCACGGTGCCCTGGATCTTGCCCGTCCCCTGGTCACCGCCGGTGGTCTCGGCCACCAGGTCGGCGGTGTAGGAGGTGGCCTCCTCCGCCTTCTGCGCGCTCTGCAGCACCGCGTCGGCGGCTGCCAGCTTGATGTTCCCGAGGGAGCCGGCGCTCGTCACGCCGGAGCCGGCGCTCTGCGCACCGCATCCCGTGGCCGTGACCAGCGCGGCCGCTCCCAGTGCGAGTGCGGGAGCATATCGGCGCATTAATCATCACCCCTTCGTTTCCCCCTCAACCTGCCCCAGACACTACGCGGCGAACGTGTCGTCCGCGTCGTCCGCAGGGACGAAGGAAACACGAAGGGCCTCAACCGAATGGCCGATTCGGTTGAGGCCCCGGGGTCCGCGCGGAGCCCCGCCGTGGCGGGGTCTACGCGCGGACTCTCGCGTTCGAAGAGGTGATCGCCGTCAGGCTTCGGCGTCGGCGGCCGCCACCCGCGTCACGTTCGGGTCGACCGGGATGCCGGGGCCCATGGACGTGGTGAAGGCGACCTTCTTGACGTAGCGACCCTTGGCCGCGGACGGCTTGAGACGCAGCACCTCCTCAAGGGCGGCGGCGTAGTTCTCGATGAGCTGACGCTCGGTGAACGACACCTTGCCGATGATGAAGTGCAGGTTCGCGTGCCGGTCGACACGGAACTCGATCTTGCCGCCCTTGATGTCGGTGACGGCCTTGCCGACGGCCGGGGTGACGGTGCCGGTCTTGGGGTTCGGCATGAGGCCACGCGGGCCGAGCACGCGGCCCAGGCGGCCGACCTTGCCCATGAGGTCCGGCGTGGCGACGACCGCGTCGAAGTCGAGACGGCCCTTGGCGACCTCGTCGATCAGCTCGTCGGCGCCGACGATGTCGGCGCCCGCGGCGCGGGCCTCCTCGGCACGGTCACCGGTCGCGAAGACCAGGACCCGGGCGGTCTTACCGGTGCCGTGCGGGAGGTTGACGGTGCCGCGGACCATCTGGTCGGCCTTGCGGGGGTCGACGCCCAGCCGCAGCGCGACCTCGACGGTCGCGTCGAACTTGGCGACGCTGGTCTCCTTGGCCAGCTTGACCGCCTCGGCGGGGCTGTAGAGGTTCTCGCGGTCGATCTGGGCCGCTGCGTTGCGGTAGCCCTTGCTGCGCTTCACTTGCTCACTCCTGGATCCGAGTGTCCGTGGTACGGGCCAGCGCCTGGCCCCTCCACTTGCTTCGAGGTCGTGGTGCCGGCGCGACGTCGGTCGCGCCCGCCTCCGGGGCACTCACGGGACCGGTGGACCTCCTCGGTCCACGCCCGCTCACGCCCGGCTCGCCGTGACTAGTCGGCGATCGTGATGCCCATCGACCGGGCGGTGCCGGCGATGATCTTCTCGGCCGCCTCGATGTCGTTGGCGTTGAGGTCCTGCATCTTGGTCTGGGCGATCTCGCGCAGCTGGTCGCGGGTCAGCTTGCCGACCTTGTCCTTCTGCGGGACGGGCGAGCCCTTGGCCACACCGGCGGCCTTCTTGATCAGCTCAGGCGCCGGGGGCGTCTTCGTGACGAAGGTGAAGGTGCGGTCCTCGAAGATGGTGATCTCAACGGGGATGATGTTGCCGCGCTGGGCCTCGGTGGCAGCGTTGTACTGCTTCACGAAGTCCATGATGTTGACGCCGTGCGGACCGAGGGCGGTACCGACCGGCGGGGCGGGCGTGGCCTGGCCAGCGGGAAGCTGGACCTTGACCAGTGCCGCGATCTTCTTCTTAGGAGGCATGGTTCTCTCCGGGTCCTCTTCGGGTTGACGCGGCTCCCGCGCAGAGCGTGCGGGAGCATGTCGGCGGGCCGTGCTTCGCGGACACGGCCACCGAACGACTTAGTGTATGTGAACCGGTCAGATCTTCGAGACCTGGTTGAACGACAGCTCGACCGGGGTCTCACGACCGAAGATCGACACCAGCACCTTGAGCTTCTGCGACTCGACGCTGATCTCGCTGACCGTCGCGGGGAGCGTCGCGAAGGGGCCGTCCATGACCGTGACGGACTCGCCGACCTCGAAGTCGACGGTCGCGGCGGCGGCCTTGGAGGTCGTCTTCTTGGTCTCCTCGGACGGCTCGGGTGCGAGCAGCTTGGCGACCTCGTCGATGCTCAGCGGGCTCGGCTTGTTGGACAGGCCGACGAAGCCGGTCACGCCGGGGGTGTTGCGCACCGCGGACCAGGACTCGTCGGTGAGCTCCATCCGGACGAGGACGTAGCCGGGCAGCACCCGCTCCTTGACGAGCTGGCGCTTGCCGCTCTTGACCTCGGTCACGTGATGGGTCGGCACCTCGACCTGGAAGATGTAGTCCTCCATGTTGAGGGACTGCGTGCGGGTCTCGATGTTCGACTTCACGCGGTTCTCGTAGCCCGCGTAGGAGTGGATGACGTACCACTCGCCGTACTGGCCCCGCAGCTCGCGCTTGAACTCCTCGACCGGGTCGACGTCGGGAAGGACGTCTCCGTCCTCATCGACGGCGCCGACCGGGGCCTCCTCGGCCTCGGTGTCGGCCTCGACGTCAGTCTCGGCGGGCTCGACCGGCGAGCTCGCCTCGACGTCGACGGCCTCTTCCGGCTCGCTCACCCGGTCCTCGGGGTGCTCGCCGGCCGTCTGTGAAGACTCGGACACGGTGACTCATTCTCTTTCCGTCGATGGCTATTGACTTACCGCGGTACGACGCGGGGATGAGCGCGCCTGGCGGCGGATCAGGCTCCGCCGAAGATCCGCAGCACACCTTCGGTGAGGATCGCGTCGAGACCGGCCACGATCGCGACCATGATCAGAACAAAACCCAGGACGATGACGGTGTAAGAGATGAGCTCCTTGCGCGTGGGCCAGATGACCTTGCGCAGCTCAGCGATGACCTGTCGGTAGAAAAGGGCAGGAGAAGTACGCTTGGCCTTCTTCTCACCGCTCGGCTTGTCTGCGGTTTCGCCGCGCGTGTCGATCGCCACAGTCCTCACCCGAAATCCGTCGTGTCCAACGCATGCCTGCGGCGCGCTAGACGCCCTGATGCGCGGACCGCTCCTCGCAGGGCACGAGGGACTCGAACCCCCAACCGCCGGTTTTGGAGACCGGTGCGCTACCAATTGCGCTAGTGCCCTAAGACATGAACCACCATACATCGGTTGGACCGAAGTTTGTCCGTGGCTCACGGTCTTGACCGCCGATTCACGCGGAGGGCGGTAAGACCATGCCGGAGTCTACGTGGGAATGGCCCGTACGTCGAACCGGCGGACGATCGTCCTGGTCACGCCTCCTTTCGACCCGCCGGGTCGCATCCCCGTGCCGGGCCCGGCGTACGGCCCGGCGTCTCCGGCGGCTTCGCCGGTCCGGCGCGCGGACGTCCACATCATGGATGTGCGTCGGAAGGCGGGCCACGGTTCTGTAACCATGGAGCCATGACCCGTCCTCGCATCTCAGCGCGTATCTCCGCGATCTCCGAGTCCGCCACGCTCGCCGTGGACGCCAAGGCCAAGGCGATGAAGGCGGCGGGCCGCCCGGTCATCGGCTTCGGCGCGGGCGAGCCGGACTTCCCGACTCCCGGTTACATCGTCGATGCGGCCGTCGAGGCGTGCCGGAGCCCGCGCTTCCACAAGTACACCCCGGCCGGCGGCCTTCCCGAGCTGAAGCAGGCCATCGCCGACAAGACGCTCCGCGACTCCGGCTACCGGATCGAGGCGGCCCAGGTGCTGGTCACGAACGGCGGCAAGCAGGCGGTCTACGAGGCGTTCGCCACGCTGCTCGACCCGGGCGACGAGGTCCTGGTCGTCGCGCCGTACTGGACGACCTACCCCGAGGCGATCAAGCTGGCCGGCGGCGTCCAGGTCGACGTCGTGACCGACGAGACCACGGGCTACCTCGCGAGCGTCGAGCAGCTGGAGGCGGCCCGCACCGACCGGACCAAGGTCCTGCTGTTCGTCTCGCCGTCCAACCCGACCGGCGCCGTCTACAGCCCCGAGCAGGTCGAGGCGATCGGCCGGTGGGCCGCCGAGCACGACCTGTGGGTCGTCACCGACGAGATCTACGAGCACCTGACGTACGGCGACGCGAGCTTCGTGAGCATCGCCACCGCCGTCCCCGAGCTGGGCGACAGGGTCGTCGTGCTGAACGGCGTCGCCAAGACCTACGCGATGACCGGCTGGCGGGTCGGCTGGCTGATCGGCCCCAAGGACGTCGTCAAGGCCGCGACCAACCTGCAGTCGCACGCCACCTCCAACGTCTCCAACGTGGCCCAGGCCGCGGCGCTGGCGGCCGTCGCCGGCGACCTGTCGGCCGTGGCGGAGATGCGTGAGGCGTTCGACCGCCGCCGCAGGACCATGGTCCGCATGCTGAACGAGATCCCCGGCGTGCTCTGCCCGGAACCGAAGGGCGCCTTCTACGCCTACCCGTCGGTCAAGGAGCTGCTGGGCCGGGACTTCGGCGGCCGGCGGCCGCAGACGTCCGCCGAGCTCGCCGAGCTGATCCTGGAGGAGGCCGAGGTCGCGCTCGTGCCCGGCGAGGCGTTCGGCACCCCGGGCTACTTCCGGCTGTCCTACGCGCTGGGCGACGACGACCTGGTCGAGGGCGTCAGCCGGGTCGCCAAGTTCCTCACCCAGTCGCGCTAGCCGTACGGCCGGCCCGGCCGCGGGGAGGCGAACCCCCGCGGCCGGGCCCGGCTCACTCGACGGAGACGCTGACCCCCTCCTCCACGACGGCGGCGGTGTCCGGGCTCAGCACGAGGACGACCTCCCCGGTGCAGTAGGGGCCGTTCCAGATGTAGACGTAGTCGTCGGTCTGGTTCTCGACGTCGAGCGGGAAGACGTCGGAGCCGTAGCAGCCGCTGGGGTCGTAGTAGACCGCCCCGTTGATGATCAGCGCCCCCTGGGCCGCCTGGGCGGGCTGGGAGACGGTCAGGGCGAGCGCCGCGGCCGCGGCGAGTGCGCCGAGTGTGGTGGTCACGCGTCTCATTGGTGCCTCCTGCTCGTGCGGGGCCGCCGTCTGCGACCCGGCCCCAACAACGTGAAGTAATCGCAAAGAGGCGTAGAGTAACCGCGTGGTGAAACCCGTCTTTCCCTGGAGCCCCAGCCGCCCCGGCAGCCTCCTGCATCGGGCCGCCCCGCCGTACGGTGCGCGGGAGCGCCGCGGGTAGGGCACCATATGGAAATGGCACGTCCCCTGCGCGCACTGCCCAAGGCTCATCTCCACCTGCACTTCACCGGTTCGATGCGGCACACCACCCTGGTGGAGCTGGCCCGGGGACACGGCCTGCACCTGCCGGACGCGCTGGTCCAGGACTGGCCGCCGAAGCTGCGGGCGACCGACGAGCGCGGCTGGTTCCGCTTCCAGCGGCTGTACGACATCGCCCGGTCGGTCCTGCAGCGGGAGGACGACGTCTACCGGCTGCTGCGGGAGGCCGCCGAGGACGAGGCCGCGGAGGGGTCGCGCTGGCTGGAGATCCAGGTGGACCCGTCGGGGTACGCCCACAGGTTCGGCGGTCTCACCCGGACCCTGGAGCTGATGCTCGACGCCGCGCGCAAGGCCGCCGGGCACGCGGGGATCGGCGTGGCCGTCGTGGTGGCCGCCAACCGCACCCGGCACCCCCTCGACGCCAAGACGCTCGCCCGGCTCGCCGCCCATCACATGGACCAGGGCGTGGTCGGGTTCGGGCTGTCCAACGACGAGCGCCGGGGCCGGGCCCGCGACTTCGACGGGGCGTTCCGGCTCGCCAAGCGGGCCGGGCTGCTGTCCCTGCCGCACGGCGGGGAGCTGCTGGGCGCCGGCAGCGTGGTCGAGTGCGTCGACCTGCTCGGCGCCGACCGGGTCGGGCACGGCGTGCGGGCGGCCGAGTCCGAGCGGCTCATGGAGCGCCTGGCGGAGCGGGGGATCACCTGCGAGGTCTGCCCGTCCTCCAACGTCGGGCTCGGCGTGGCCGAGCGGGCCGAGGACGTGCCGCTGCGGCGGCTGTTCGACGCGGGCGTGTCGATCGCGCTGGGCGCCGACGACCCGCTGCTGTTCGGCTCTCGGCTGCTGCGGCAGTACGAGCTTGCCAGGGAGGTGTACGGCTTCGCCGACGCCGAGCTGGCCGAACTGGCCCGGCAGTCCATCCGGGCGTCGGCGGCCCCGGAGCACGTGCGCCGGGATCTGCTCGCGGACATCGACGCCTGGCTGGCGTCCCCGGCCTGAGCCGTACGGCGGAACCCGGCTCGGCGGACTCAGGGGCTCAGCGGACCGACCGGGCGATCTCCAGGGCACGCCGGAGGTCGGCGACCCCCTCCAGGCGCAGGCCCGTCCTCCCCTTCTGCCAGATGAGGGTCGGGTCCGCCCGGCGAGGACGGGCGGGCGCCTCACCGACCCCCGTGCGGGGCAGGTAGACCAGGCCGTGCGGGCCCGGGATCCACCATCCCGTCGAGGCGCCGACCGTCACCTGATCGGGCCAGGGCGGCCCCAGTTCCTTGCGGAAGACGACCTGGAGCACGCCGTCGTACTCGTCCAGCCGGATACCCGGCCAGAGCAGCGACACCACCCGGCCGCCGTCGGCGACCCGGACGTCGGCGGGGTCCTCCAGTCCGGCGGGGACCGAGACGGGGAAGGCCGCCTGCCGCCGGGCCTCCTCCAGCGTGACCCGCCGCTCTCCCGGAAGCGGCTCGGCCACCCCGGAGGGCAGCGGCCCGGGGCCGCCGACACGCAGCTCGATCCCGGCGAACCGCAGGACCCGCGCGACCGCCGCCTGCCCCGCCGGGGTGACCCCGAACAGGAGGGCGGCGGCGACCACGACCGCGACGACCGCGCGCCGCCGGGTGACGCGCCCCGGCCCCCGCCCGTCACCGCGCCGCCCCGGCGCGCGCCGCGGTCCGGGGCGGGAGGACGGTTCCGGGCGCGGACCGCCGCCGGGCGCCCCGGCGGGACGGCCCTCCCCTGCGGCTTCGAGCCGGGCCCGTACGGCCAGCGCCACCTCGGCCGGGGGCGGCGCGGGGACCTCCAGCGCCTCCCCCAGGGCCAGGAGCGCGGCCTCGACACCGCCGGTGTCACCGGGCGCGGCGGCCCGGGAGGGATCGGACCCGGACGGCACACCGCCACCGGCTCCGGCGCCCTCGGACGGGACGCCCGGCGGGGTGTCGTCAGGTGAGGTCACGGTCCACCTCCTCGCGCAGCCGGCGCAGGCCCCGGGAGGTCCGGGACTTGACGGTGCCGACCGGCAGCCCGAGCACCTGGGCGGTCTCGGCCTCGGACAGCTGCAGGAAGTACCGGCAGACGACCGCCTGGCGTTCCCGCTCCGGAAGCGCGCGCACCAGGTCGAGGAGCCGGGCGCGCCGGTCGGTGGCGACGGCCGCGTCCTCGGAGCTCTGCGACGCGCCCGGCGGGCCGAGCTCGGTGACCCGCGCGGCCAGCTCCGCGCGGCGGCCCCGGGAACGGGTCAGGTCATGGGTCTCGTTGGCCACGATCCGCAGCAACCAGGGGCGGAACGGCGCGCCGCGCCGGAAACCGCCCAGGTGGCGGTACGCCTTGACGAACGCCTCCTGGACGACGTCCTCGGCCTCGTCGCCGGCCCCGAGCATCGCCGCCGTGCGGTGCGCGAGCGCGCTGTAGCGGGCGACCAGGACCTCGTAGGCCGCCAGGTCGCCGTCCAGGGAACGGGCGATCGCCTCGTCGTCGTCCGCCGGGGGCTCCTTCGGGGGGGGTGCCGCCCCGGGATCGGGGGCGCGCCCCAAGATTCCACCGCATCGCGGCGTCCCCGGGAAGCCCCCCGGGGCTCCGCGGGAGTCCCCGCACGAACCGCCCCACGGCCGCGGCCCCTCCCGGGAAGCCCCGGACCCGCGGGGGTTCCCCGGGCACGCGCCGATCGCGCCGGCCCCTCAGCCGAGGGCGTGGAGCACCGCGGAGCCCGGGTCGTCGTCGCATCCCTCGGCGAAGGCGGCGTCGTAGGCGTCGTCGCCGAGGAGCTGCCGGGCGGTCCGCTCGGCGACCGTCCCGGGCTCGCACACGCTCTCCCGGCCGGGTCCGCGCGCCCCGGACAGGCCGCGCATCCGCTTCTCGGCGCCCTGCAGGCGGGCCGTACGGCGGGCGTCCCCCTGGATCGAGGCGATCACCGCGAGCTGGCCCAGGGCCTCCGCCGCGCCCGCCGTGTCGCGCAGGCGCCACCGGGCGGCGAGCGACCGCCCGGCCGCCCGCGCCGCCTCGTCGGCCTCCCCCAGGCCGAGCCGGGCGATGGACAGCACGTGGTCGCACTGGGCGCGGGCCCAGAGCTCGCCGCGGGCCTCGCACTGCCGCCCGGCCTCCTCCAGCGTGGTGACGGCCCGGGCGAACTCGCCGCGCCAGGTATCCGCGATCGCCGCGACCACCAGGGCGAGCGGCTCCCCGACGGTCATCACCCCGGCACGGTGGAAGTGCTCGCGGACGCGCCGTACGGCGGGCCGTACCTCACCGAGGGCACCGGTGAGCAGGGCGTGGCAGGCCAGTGCCAGCCGGGCGTACCCGGCGGCCGCGTGGTCGGACCAGTCGAGGGCGGCCGACAACGCCGCCTCGGCCCTGCGGTGGGCGCGTTCCGGGTCTCCCTGGGCGGCGGCCACGCACGCGTCGGCCCACAGCAGCCGGGGCAGGCCGGGATCGGCCACCGGTGCGGCGGCGATCACCCGCCCCAGGTGGCGGCGGCCCTCGTTCAGCCGGCCCATGCAGTGCCAGATGATCCACAGGATCCCGGCGAGCTCGGCGGACAGCGGATCGGACGGCGAGTCGAGCACGCGGCGCAGGTCGGGTAGCGAGAACCGCAGCCGGGCGGCCCATTCCTCCTGCGCCGGGCCGTACCAGCCGGCCTCGGCGCGACGGGCCAGCCCGAGGTGGTGGTGGCGGTGCCGCCGGACCATCCGGGCTTCTTCCCCGAGCCGGGCCAGCCGCTCCGCGCCGTACTCCCTGACCGGTTCCGGTTGCCGGTAGCCGCCGGGGACCGGGGTGAGCAGCCCCTTGGCCGCGAGGCCGGCCAGCAGGTCCGGCACGCCGTTGAGACGTTCGTCGCCGCACACCCACCGGGCGGACTCCGGGTCGATGGGGCCGGCGAAGACCGACAGGCGGGCCCAGAGCAGCCGTTCGGCCGGGGAGCACAGCTCGTGGCTCCAGTCGATCACGGCGCGCAGCCGCTGGGGGCGGAAGAACGGCGGGTGGGCGGCCGGCCGGGGCTCGAACCGCTCCTCCAGCCGGTCGGCGAGCCACTCCACCGGTCCGGCCGGGGACCCGGCGGAAGGTGATCCGGCCGGAAGGGACCCGGCGGGAGACGGGGGCGTCGGAAGGGATCTGGCGGAAGGAGGAGTGGCCGGGAGAGGCCCGGCGGGGCGCGGGGCCGCCGGGAGATGCCCGGCGGCGAGTTCCAGGGCGAGCGGGACGCCGCCCAGCAGCCGGCAGATCCGCTCGGCGGCCCCGATGGCCGCCTCACCCGTCACCAGGCCGGGCGCCGTCGCCTCGGCCCGGTCGAGGAAGACCCGGAGCGCGTCGTCGGTCGCGGCGTCGGCCGGGTACGGGGCGGAGGTCCACGGATCCGGAGTCTCCGGTTCTGGGGTCCGCTGTTCTGGGGTCCGCTGTTCTGGGGACCGCGGGGCCGGAGTCCGCGGGGCCGGAGTCCGCGGGGCGAAGGTCCTCGGGGCAGGGGGACGGAACGGCTCCACGGGCAGCACCGCCTCATGCGGCAGCCCGAGCGGCCGCCGGGAGGTGAGCAGTAGGCGCACGCCCGGCGCCTCGGCCCGGATTCGGACGGCGAGCTCACGGCAGGCGGCGGCGAGCCGGTCGCAGGAGTCGAGGATCAGCAGGAGGTGTTTTCCCGCGAGGAACTCGACGAGCAGGTCGTCCTGCGGCCGGGCGGACCGCTCGGGCATGCCCATGACGGCCGCGACGGCGTGCGGGAGCAGGCCGCCGTCGCGCTCGCCGGACAGCTCCACCAGCCAGGCGCCGTCCGGGTGGAAGTCGCGGCACTCCGCCGCCGCCCTGAGGGCGATCCGTGTCTTGCCGACGCCCGCCGCGCCGGTGATCGTGACCGACGACGTGTCGGCCAGGAGTTTCAGCGCCTTCGTGACCTCGGCCTGGCGTCCGACGAAACGGTTCGGTTCCGCGGGCAGGTTCCCTCGCCACCATGGATGGGGTTCCACCGGTTCGCGCTCCCTCCTGCTGGGCTTCCTGCTGAACGTGGGTCGCTCAGGAATCGCATCCCGTCAGGGTCACGGACCGGGCCACAGGCCCCTTGCCGGTGGGGGTTTCCTTCTCCTCCGGCGCATATCTCACCGCCGCGCCGAGGCCGAACTTCCCCCACGCGTAGGGAAATTACGGAAACATCCCTTTTGTCGGACCGGGGAGGGCGCGCCGGATCCGGCGGACCGGCGCGGGCCCCGGAAGGATCCGGCGCCGGTCCCGGAAGGGTCAGGTCCGGGAGGAGGCGCGTCCGGTGGGCGGATGGACGGCGTCACCGGCGTTCCGGATCAGCGCCACGGCGACCCCCGGTGCCGTGGCCAGCCCACGGGCGAACGCCCAATCGTGCGCGACGTCGCCCGCCAGCGCCCGGGCCCTCCGTTCCGTCCGCTCCCGCCCGACCGCGAAGCCGGGCGTGCCGTACACGGGCCCGCCGTACACCGGCGTGCCGTGACCGGACCCATCCCACCCCGGTGACCCGCCCACCGGCGCACCGGATCCGGACGGGCCGCCCGCGGCGTCCGGGAGCGTGGTGCCGTGCGCGGGTCCGCCGCCGGTGGCCGCGTCGCCGGTGAACACTCCGTTCACCGACGCGCCGGAGTCCTCCCGTGCCCGCCGGGACGCCCCCAGCAGCCAGGCGGCCCGCCGCCCGTCACCACGGCGCGCCGCCGCCGCGGCGAGCTGCTCCATCGCCAGGGCGGCGCCGGTCCCGTCGCCCAGACGCCACCTGGCGTCGAGCGCCGCCCGCGCGGAGGTCTCGGCCGCGCCCGCGTCCCCCGGCCCAGCTCGGCCAGCGAGCGCACCTGCTCGCCCTCCGCGCGCGTCCACAGCTCACCGCGTACGGCGCGGCGCGCCCGCCGGTCGAGTATCGCCACCGCCCGGTCGAACGCCCCCGCGCACACAGGGTCCGGGCGAGCGTCACCTCGGCGAGGGCGAGGCCGAGGTCGTCCCGGGCGGCCCGCCCGAGCAGTTCGAACGCCGCGACCACGAGGCGCCCGGCCTCCCCGGGTCACCGAGGGCGAGGGTGGCCGCCGCGGCGCACTGGAGCGCCCGCCCCGCGATGTCCGGGTCGTTCCCGGCCGTCGCGGCCTCGTATGCCTCCACGGCTCCGGCGCGGGCCGCCGCCGCGTCGCCGGCGGAGAGCGCGGCCTGCGCCCGCGCCCACAGGGCCAGGGTCCGCGCCGGGCCCGGCCGGGTGTGCCGGCGCAGCGAGCGGTCGAGGTAACGGCGGCCCGGATCGGCCAGGCCGAGGCAGCACCAGGCGAACCAGAGGGCGCCGGGCAGGTCGGGACCGTCGTCGCGGTCGAGGGCCGCCCGCAGGTTGGGCAGCTCCCGGCGGGTCCAGGCGGCCCACTCCCGCTGGCGCGGGCCGTACCACTCGGCCCCGGCGCGGCGCGCGGCGGCGAGGTAGTGGTCGCGGTGGCGGCGGCGTAGGGCGTCCTCCTCGCCCAGGCGGCGCAGCCACTCCCCGCCGTAGTCGCGGGTCATGCCGAGCATCCGGTAGCGGTCTCCGCGCCTCTCCAGCAGGGACGCCTCGGCCAGCCGGGCCAGCGGCGGGTCGGCGAGCGCCTCGTCGCCGCACACCGCGCGCGCGTCATCGGCGTCGAAGTCTCCGGGGAAGACCGACAGCCGGGCCCAGAGCAGGCGCTCGGCGGGGGAGCACAGCTCATGGCTCCAGCCGACCGCGGTGCGCAGCGTCCGGTGCCGCCCGAACGGCGCCGGACCGCCGCCGGTGAGCAGCCCGAGGCGGTCGCCCAGCCGGTCGGCGACCTGCCGGGCCGACAGGGCCCGCAGCCGCCGGGCGGCGAGTTCGATGGCGAGCGGGACGCCGTCCAGCAGCCGGCAGATCCGGGTCGCCTCCGCCTCGTCGAGGGTGAGGCCGGGTACCGCGGCGCGGGCCCGCTCGCCGAGCAGCCGCACCGCGTCGGAGCCGGGACCGCTCGCGTCCAGGGGCCCGACCCGCAGGACCCGCTCGCCGGGCGCGCCGAGCGGGCGGCGGCAGGTGGCGATCACCCGGACGTGCGGGGCCCGGGCCAGGATCGGGCGCAGCAGTTCCGCGCAGGCGCCGCGCAGGTGGTCGCAGGTGTCCAGGACCAGCAGCAGCCGCCGGTCGGCGAGGAATCCGGCCAGCACCTCGGCCTGAGGGTGGGCCGCCTGCTCGGGCAGGCCGAGGACCGCGGCGACCCGGTGGCCGACGAGGGCTCCGTTCTGCTCGGCCGACAGCTCGGCGAACCACGCTCCGTCGGGGAAGGAGCCGCCGAGCACGCCGGCCGCCCCGAGCGCGAGCCTGGTCTTGCCCACCCCGGCGACGCCGGTGAGGGTCACCAGCGGCGACCGGGCGACCAGCGCGGCGATCCCGCCGAGCTCCTCGCGCCGCCCGACGAGGCTGCTGATCTCCGCCGGGACGTTCCCCCGGCACGTGCGTGTCTCCCCCACCGCTCCGCACCCCCCGCGTGAGGTGGCAAGCCAACCACGGAAGCGGCGGCGAAGCCGACCCGAGCCGGCGGCGGCGGTTACGGATTCTTCTCCCCCAGCGCATAATCGACGGCGAAGGCCAGGTCAAAGGCCATTCCCTCGGTGAAGCGGGTGTCGAATCCTGCACCGCCGAGCACCCGGACGGCCTCCGCCGCGGCCCACCCGCGGATCATGGCGTCGACCGGCCAGCCGGCCGCCCGCGCCCCCCGGGAGTCCCGGGCGGCCTGGGCCGCTCCCAGCAGCCCGGCCGCCACGCGCCCGCCGGCGGCCTCCGCCTCCGCGTTCCCGGCCGCGCCCGGCGGGGTGGTGGCGGTCCAGGCGACCAGTTCGAGGCAGGCCGCCGTCAGGAGCGGGTCCCCCAGCCGCCACGCCCCCGCCAGCGCCGTCCGGGCGTGGCGCGCCGCCGTACGGCCGCGGTTCCCGATCCGCTCGATCCAGGCCAGGGCGTACTCCGTCTGGGCGTGGCTCCATTCCCCGCCGGGATCGTCGCGCGGACGCCGGTCGCGGGCCAGCGTCTCCGCGGCCTCCCCCGCCCGGCCCGCGGCCAGCAGACTCAGGGCGGCCAGCGCGTGGCAGGCGGGCGGCTCCGGGGACATGCCGCCCCCACGGCCGCCGGGACCGCCGGGGCCTTCCACACCGCCGGGGCCCTCCGCGCCGCCGGTCGCGCACCCGTCCGCGGCGCGGCCGAACAGCCGGGCGGCCCGGACGAACTCGCGGCGTACCAGGGCGATAAGGCCCTCGATCTGGAGCGCGTGGCCGGTGGCGTGGCCCTCGCGGTCCTCCGCGCGCAGCAGGTCGAGCAGCCGCCCGGCGGTCTGCGGATCCCCCTGGCGCAGGGCCACCCACGATCGGGCCCACAGGACGCGGAACCGCTCCGGGCCGGGTTCGGCGTGCATGCGCAGCGCCGCGTCCAGGCAGTGGCGGCCCTCGTCCGGCAGGCCGCAGCAGATCCACAGGAACCACAGCGAGCCGGCCAGTGTCGCGCCGGCCCGCGACCGCGCGGGATCGGCCAGGCACAGGTCGAGCGCCGCGCGGAGGTTGTGCCGCTCGGCGCGCATCCGCCCGGCCCACTCGACCTGCCGCTCGGGCCACTCGGCGGCGCAGCGCCCGGCCAGACGGAGGTAGTGGTCACGATGGCGGCCCCTGAGATCACCCGTCTCCCCCAGGCGGAGCAGCCATTCGGCGCCGAACTCCCGGACGGTGTCCAGCATGCGCAGCCGCGCCCCGGCCGGGTGCTCCTCCCTCCGCACGAGCGACTGGTCGGCCAGGCCGGTCAGCGCGTCGAGCACCGCCCCGGCCGGGAGCGGCCCGCCCGCGCAGACCCGCTCGGCCGCCTCCAGGTCGAACCCGGCGGGGAAGACGGACAGCCGTGCCCACAGCAGCCGCTCCGCCGGACCGCACAGCTCGTGGCTCCGGCCCATGGCCGCGCGCATCGACTGGTGCCGTACCGGGCCGCCGCCTCCGGTCAGTACGGCGTAGCGGTCGTCCAGGGACCGCGCGAGCAGCGCGGGCGAGAACGCGGGCGGCGCGGCGCGCAACCGTACGGCGGCCAGCTCGACGGCCAGCGGGATCCGGTCGAGCCGCTCGCAGAGCGCGGCCAGCCCGTCCGGGTCCGGGGTCGAACCGGTGCCTTGACTGGAGCCGGGGCCTTGGTCTTGGCCGGAGCCGGAGCCTTGGCCGGAGTCGGGGTTGAGACCGGGGGCGGGGAAGGAGGCCGGGGCGGGGCCGATGGCCGCGCGGTCGCGCAGCAGGGCCACCGCGTCCTCGGTCCGCATCGGCGGGACGGGGTAGACGTGCTCGCCCGGCGGGCCCAACGGCCGCCGGGAGGTGGCCAGCACGCGCAGGCGCGGTGCGGCGCCCAGCAGGGCGACCGTCAGGCGGGCCACCGGCTCGGCCAGGTGCTCGCAGGTGTCGAGCACGAGTAGCGACCCGCGGGGGTCCAGCCGCGCGGCGAGGGCCTCCGGCACCGGCGGGAGGGACTCGTCGCCCGGCGCGGGGCCCAGGACGGCGGCGACGGTGCGCGGCAGCTCGTGCGGGTCGGTCAGCGAGGACAGGTCGACGATCCGGAAACCGCCGGGGGTCTCCGCCCCGATCATCTCGGCCACCCGGTGTGCCAGCCGGGTCTTCCCCACGCCGCCCGGCCCGGTGAGCGTGACCAGGCGGGCCCGCCGTACCAGGCGGGTCACCTGTTCCGTCTCGGCGTGACGGCCGACGAAGGTGGTTTCCGTGACTCCTCCGCTCACCGGAGGGAACGGCCTCCCGCCTCCCTGGCCGAGGTGGACGGCGGGCAGAGCCCCTGCCCGCCCGGGACGCAGGGAACCGTACCAGGAGTGCGGTCCCCCCGCCGGGCGAACGGTGACCGGTCCGGGTGGCGGAAGGGCGGGTGGGGTGCCGGGCCGGTCAGAGGTGCGAGGCCGGCCAGGAGGATGTCGGGCCGGTCAGAGGTGCGAGGCCGATCAGGAGGGTGTCGGGCCGGTCAGAGGTGCGAGGCCGGTCAGGAGGGTGCGTCCGGTGGCGTGGAGGCCGGACGGAGGCGCGGAAACCGGCCGGAGGTGTGGAAGCCGAACGGAGGTGTGGAAGCCGAACGGAGGTGTGGAAGCCGAACGGAGGTGTGGAAGCCGGACGGGCGCGCGTCCCGGGGGGCGCGGCCCGTTCGCGAGGCCGTCCCGGGGTGACGGCCACTAGACTCTTGGGCTGTCCATGGCCGCGTGCGCCAGCCGGTGCCGCGGCTCCTGAGTGATCGAGCTGGACGGAACCTCATGTCTGGGTATGACCGCGTAGTGCAACCCGCGGCCGGCGACGAGGCCCTGGAGAACCACCTGGGTGGGGACGAGGCCAAGAACTACCGGCAGTACGAGTTCGACATGGTCGCCCCGCACGTGGGCCGGTCCATGCTGGAGATCGGCTCCGGCCTCGGGCACTTCGCCGAGCAGTTCCTGCCCCGGCTCGACCGGCTGGTGGTCAGCGACTTCGACCCCTACTGCGTGGAGCAGCTCAAGAAGCGCTTCGCCGGCCGCGACGACATCGACGTGCTGAAGTTCGGCCTGCCGACCGACATCCCGATCGGCGAGAAGGTCGACACCGTCGTGATGATGAACGTCCTGGAGCACATCGAGGAGGACGTCGAGGCGCTGCGCTCCCTGGCCAAGGTGACCGTTCCCGGTGGGCGGATCATCATCTGGGTCCCGGGCTACATGCAGCTCTACGGAGACTTCGACCGCAAGGTCGGCCACGTCACCCGCTACACCCCCGCCACGCTGCGCAGCACGGTCTCCCGGGCGGGCCTGGACATCGGCGTGCTCAAGCCGATCAACTTCCTCGGCGGCATCGCCTGGTGGGCCGCGGTCCGCCGCGGCGGCGTGGGCTACCCCGACCCCCGGCTGGTGAAGATCTACGACCGCACGGTGGTGCCCACCACCCGCTTCATCGAGCGCTTCATCCGCCCGCCCTTCGGGCAGACGGTCTTCTGCGTCGCCCGCGTGCCGCGGTAGGGACCGGCGGTCCGGCCGGACGGCGGTCCGCCGCGGGCGCCCGATCTCCCGGGCCTTCTTCCTGCTGTTCCCGGTGTTCCCGCCGGACCATCCTCCCGGCGTCCCCGGTGTTCCCGGGGTTTCCCTCGGCGACGGGAACCACCCGGGTTCCCGGGGGCCACCTGGCCTTTCTCCGGTCTGTTACCGGGGCGTAACCTCGAAGCATCCGCGTCCGAGGAGGTCAGCATGACCGATTACGCCAAGGCACGTGAGGTGGCCGAGCAGGCCCGGGAGAAGGAGTGGACCCGGCCCAGCTTCGGCAGGCAGCTCTTCCTGGGCGACTTCCGCCTCGATCTGGTCCATCCGGCACCGGTCCCGCCGGAGGCCGAGTCCGAGAAGGGCGAGCGGTTCCTGCACGCCCTGCGGCGTTTCCTGGAGACCCGGGTGGACCCGGCGCTGATCGAGCGGACCGCCCGGATACCCGACGAGGTGATCAAGGATCTCGCGCAGCTCGGCGCGTTCGGGATCACCATCGAGGAGCGGTACGGCGGGCTCGGGCTGAGCCACCTCGACTATGGCCGGGCGCTGATGCTCGCCGGGTCCTGCAACCCGGCCCTCGGGACGCTGCTGTCGGCGCACCAGTCGATCGGGGTGCCCAAGCCGCTCAAGCAGTTCGGCACCGAGGAGCAGAAGCGGGCCTTCCTGCCCCGCTGCGCGAAGGGCGAGGTGTCGGCGTTCCTGCTGACCGAACCCGACGTCGGTTCCGATCCGGCGCGGCTCGCCACCACGGCCGAACGGGACGGCGACGACTACGTGCTGGACGGCGTGAAGCTGTGGACGACCAACGGGGTCATCGCGAGCCTGCTGGTCGTGATGGCCCGCACCGACAGGGGGATCTCCGCGTTCGTCGTCGAGGCCGACACCCCCGGGATCACGGTCGAGCGGCGTAACGCCTTCATGGGCCTGCGCGGCATCGAGAACGGTGTGACCAGGTTCCACCGGGTGCGCGTCCCGGCGGCCAACCTGATCGGCAGGGAGGGCCAGGGCCTGAAGATCGCGCTGACCACGCTCAACACCGGGCGGCTCTCCCTTCCCGCCGTCTGCGCCGGGATCTCCAAGTGGGCGGTCAAGATCGCCAGGGAGTGGAGCGGCGCGCGGGAGCAGTGGGGCCGGCCGATCGGCGGCCACGAGGCGGTGGCCACCAAGATCGGCTTCATCGCGGCCACGGCCTACGGCCTGGAGGCGGTGACGAACCTGTCGTGCCGACTGGCCGACGACGCGCGCAACGACATCCGGATCGAGGCGGCGCTGGCCAAGCTGTACGCCTCGGAGATGGCGTGGCGGGTGGCCGACGAGCTGGTCCAGATCCGCGGCGGGCGCGGCTACGAGACGGCCGAGTCGCTGGCCGCGCGGGGTGAGCGCGGTGTTCCGGCCGAGCAGTTCCTCCGGGATCTGCGGATCAACCGGATCTTCGAGG
Source organism: Streptosporangium sandarakinum (assembly GCF_050942225.1). NCBI lineage: Bacteria > Bacillati > Actinomycetota > Actinomycetes > Streptosporangiales > Streptosporangiaceae > Streptosporangium > Streptosporangium sandarakinum. The sequence continues at coordinate 972,511 of NZ_CP192034.1, read as the reverse complement.
GGTCCACCGAGATCATGCACCTGCTGATCGCCCGCGAGGCGGTGGACGCCCACCTGTCGGCCGCCGGCGGGGTGATCGACCCGTCCCTGGACACCGCGGCGCGGCTCCGCGCGGCGGCGAAGGCGGGCGGGTTCTACGCGCGGTGGCTGCCGACGCTGGTCACGGGCCCGGGCAGCGTCCCCGGCTCCTACGCGGAGTTCGGGCCGCTGGCCGCGCACCTGCGCTACGTGGAGCGGACGAGCCGCAGGCTGGCCCGGTCCACCTTCTACGGCATGTCCCGCTGGCAGGGAAGGCTGGAGCACCGGCAGGGCTTCCTCAGCCGGATCGTGGACATCGGCGCCGAGCTGTTCGCGATCACCGCGACGTGCGTCCGGGCCCGGGAGGACGCCACCGACCTGGGCATCAGGGCCGTCGAGCTGGCCGACGCCTTCTGCCACCAGGCGCGGCTCCGCGCCGACGCGCTGTTCGACCGGCTGTGGGACAACACCGACTCCCGCGACGCGCGACTGGCCGCGCGCGTGCTGGAGGACCGGTACGCGTTCCTGGAGGAGGGGATCATCGACCCCTCGATCGAGGGCCCGTGGATCGCGGCCGCCGAGCCCGGCCCGTCGGCCGCCGAGAACGTGCACCGGCCGATCCGCTGACGACCACCGGAGCCACCGATTCACCGGGACCGCCGAGGCCCCGATCCGCCGGGGACCACCGGGGCTCGGGGAGATCGGGGGAAACCAAGGGAGATCGGGGGAGATCCGCCGGGACCGGCTCGGGGACACGGCGCGCCACCGCGCCCCCGGCCCGGTCCCGGGCGGGATAAATGGATTGCACCGTACGGCGGGCCCGCCGTACGGTGGCCGCATGTGGATCAACTCCTAGAAGCCGGCGTCGACCAGCGATGACTGGTCCGCCCGCGCTCAGCTCTCTGGCCCGTTCGTTCGACGCGGCGGCTGAGTCTCCGGCACGGCCTTCGGCCGCGTCTTCATGATCTTCGAGGAGTGGCACATGCGAATCCGTTTCACCCATCAGTCCCAGGACCCCGACCGGCCTGGCGAGGACGGCACGCCCGGGGGCTCGCCCCGCGCCCTCCCGCCCGGCCGCGGGCTTCCGGCCGCGCCCCGGCGCGTGGCGATGCCCCGCACTCCGGCCAGGCCCACCCACCAGCCACGCCGGATCCCCGGCAAGGGCGGCCGCTGACGGCGGGCCCCCTCGGCGCGGCGCGTCTTCTTGAAGGCGTGCCTCTTTGGAAGCGCGTTCCCTTGAAGGCGCGTCTTCTCGAAAGCGCGTCCCTTTGAGGGCGGGCGGGTCCTCCTGGCGGCGGGCCCGCCCGGCCGGTGACGGGCGAAAGGCCGCCTCGGACCCGGAAGACCGGGCCGGGGCGGCCTTTCGCCTCGCGCGCTCCCCTCGGGAACTCCTCGGGAGCCCCGGCGGGTCAGACCCGCTCGATGATGGTGACGTTCGCCTGGCCGCCGCCCTCGCACATCGTCTGCAGGCCGTACCGGCCGCCGGTGCGCTCCAGTTCGTGGACCAGCTTGGTCATCAGGATCGCGCCGGTGCCGCCCAGCGGGTGGCCCAGGGCGATGGCGCCGCCGTTCGGGTTGACCTTGGCGGGGTCGGCGCCCAGCTCCTTGATCCACGCCAGCGGGACCGGGGCGAACGCCTCGTTGATCTCGGTGACGTCGATGTCGCCGATGGACAGCCCGGACCGCTGCAGGGCCTTGTGGGTCGCCGGGATCGGCGCGGTCAGCATGTAGACCGGGTCGTCGCCGGTGAGCGCCAGCGTGACGATCCGGGCCCTGGGGACCAGGCCGTGGTCGCGGATCGCCTTCTCGGAGGCGATCAGCAGCGCGCCGGAGCCGTCGGAGATCTGCGAGGAGGTCGCCGCGGTGATCCGCCCGCCCTCGCGGAGGGTCTTGAGCGACGCCATCTTCTCCAGTGTGGTGTCCGGCCGCGGCCCCTCGTCGTCCTCGACGCCGTTGATCGGGGCGATCTGGTCCCGGAAGTGGCCGTTGGCGATGGCCTTGGCCGCCCGCTGGTGGCTCTCGTAGGCGTACCGCTCCAGTTCCTCGCGCTCGAAGCCCCACTTCTCGCACATCAGCTCGGCGCCGCGGAACTGGGAGATCTCCTGCTTGCCGTACCGCTCGACCCAGCCCTCACCGAACGGGAAGGGCATTCCCTTCTCCAGCGCGGCGGTGATCGACGAGCCCATCGGCACGACGCTCATCGACTCCACGCCGGCGGCCACCACGAGGTCCTGGGTGCCGGAGAGCACTCCCTGGGCGGCGAAGTGGACCGCCTGCTGGGAGGAGCCGCACTGGCGGTCGATGGTGACGCCCGCGACGCTCGTAGGCAGGCCCGCCGACAGCCAGGCGTTGCGCGCGATGTCCATGCTCTGCGGGCCGAACTGCATGACGCAGCCCATGATGACGTCCTCCACCGCGGCCGGGTCGACGCCGGTGCGGTCGATGAGCGCCCTGAGCGTGTGCGCGGCCAGGTCGGTGGGGTGGACGGTGGACAGCCCGCCCTTCTTCTTGCCGACCGGGGTGCGGACGGCCCCGACGATGTACGCCTCTGCCACAGTGCCTCCTGCTCATGAAACCGAGCAATGTTCGGTTATTAGGAGATTACAGGAGAAGCCTTCCCACTGTCGTGTTCAGGAGGGGCGGTTCAGCACGATGTATCCGTCGCGGTCGTAGACCTTGCGGTAGCCGTTCACCAGGGCCTCGTCCACCCGGCGCCGCTGCGAGTCGAAGTCGCCGAACGGGTAGCTCCACCGCGCCACGTCGGCCACCACCCAGGGCGCGTTGTGGCTCTGCGGCCCCCACAGCAGTACGGTCGTCCGCGCGGTGAGCGCGGGACCGACGCTGTTGACCGCCTCGACGACCACTCCGTCCGGGACCGCGGCGACCGCCTCGCGGGCCGCGGCGACGTGCGGCTCGCCCTCGTAGAAGGACGATTCGACGAGGTTGCCCAGGGCGAATTTCGGGACGAGCGTGAGGCCGACCACGAGGATCGCGACCGCCCAGTGCGGCACCGGGTCCCACCGGACGCGCCGGTTCACCGGACCGTCCACGGACCGGTTCCCCGAGGACGTCCCTTCTTCGGGCGAACCGGCTTCGGACCGTCCGGCCTCCGGCCGCTCGGTGTCCGTCCGTCCGGCTTCGGGCCGCCCGGTCGCCTCCTCCCCGGCCAGCCTCCCCCGGCGGGCCGCGAGCCGGCCCCGCAGCCGGTGGACGCCGTCCGCCCCGGCGCAGAACAGGATCGCGACGACGAAGGCGTTGTACTGGAAGTCCGCCCCCCACCACTGCGGCCGGTCGGACAGGAACCGCTCCACCACGAGCGGGACCACCACCAGGGTCAGCGGCGAGGCCAGCGCGGTCAGCAGCACCGGCCACAGCAGGAACGCCAGGGTGTCGACCTTGACCTCGGGGCTGACCATCTGCCACAGCGCCCCCGCCGGGTCGCGGGCGACGCCCAGCACGACCTCCCCCAGGCTCGTGCCCCAGGCGCCGTAGGCCCAGTGGAACCCCGCCGGGGGCGACCCGGCCATCGGCATCAGCACGCCGCGGATCATCACCAGCGCGCCCAGTGAGAAGAAGACGAACGCGGCCCCTTCGAGCCGCCGCCGGGTGAGGAAGAGGTACACTCCGAACCCCGCGACGAGCAGCCCCATGTCCTCCTTGACCAGCAGCAGGCCGGCGGCGGCCACCACACCCCAGGCCGGACGGCCGGCGTCGAACCGCTCGATCATGATCGCGCTGAGCAGCGGGACGAAGGCCGCCTCGTGGAAGTCGAACCCGGCGGCCTGCGCGACCGGCCACGACACCAGGTAGGCGGCCGCCACCAGGTGGGCCGGGACCGCCCCCAGGCGGCGCTCGGCGTAACGCCGGATCGGGATCGCGGCCAGCGCGAGCAGCACCGCCTGGGCGACCAGGAGCGTCCGCGGGTCGTCGTACAGCCAGTACAGCGGCGCCAGGACCGCGAGGATCGGCGAGAAGTGGTCGCCGAGCTGGAGGAAGTCCATGCCCATGCCGTAGGACATGCCGACCGACGGCACGGCGGGCGGCCCGAAACGCGCGTAGCCGCGCACCGCCTGGTCGAAGATGACCAGGTCGAAGACGCTCGCCTTGAAGGTGGCGAACTTGACCAGGCTCAGCGTCGAGTAGGCCGTCGCCGCCAGGGCCATCAGGGCGCCCAGGATCAGGCCGTGCCGCCGCCGGCGCGCGAAGTCCGCGACGGACTCCACGGCGGTCTTCACGGCCGCGGTCTTCGCGGCGGGCTCCGCGGCGGTTTCCGTGTCCGCGGTCCTCGCGGCGGCACCGGGTCGCGGCGCCCCGGGGAACCGGGCGGCGGAGACGACCGGGCGCGGGGGCCGCCGGGCGGCCGGGAAGGCAGGGCTCATTCTCGCCGCGTTCCCGTCATCGTCGCGTAGACGATGACGTTGTCGGTGTAGTGGCCGGTGTTGCGGTCGTAGGTGCCACCGCAGGTGATCAGATGAAGCTGGGCGTCACGCGACCGGCCGTACACCCGCTGGGTCGGGAACACCGACTTCTCCGCCTGTTCGAGCCCGCCCACGGTGAACATCGCGATCACGCCGTCCTTGCGATGCACCTCGATGAGGTCGCCGTTGCGGATCTCGTCGAGGCGGCTGAAGACCGCGCTGCCGGACCAGGTGTCCTTGTGCCCCAGCATGATCGCCGGTCCGGCCTCCCCCGCGGTGGGCCCGGAGCGGTACCAGCCGACGAGGTTCGGCTTGCCGATCGGCGGCACCTCGATCGCGCCCTGCCGGTCCAGCCCGACGGACCTGATCGGCGCGTTGACGCCGAGCTTCGGGATGACCACGCGGACCGGCGTCGAGGGCTGCATCGGGGGCGCGGGCGGCAGGGCCGGCGTGGGCGGCGGCGCGGTCGGGGGCGCCTGAAAGTAGGGGCCGGCGCTCGCGTTCACCTGGCTGCGCGGCGGCAGCGCGGTGCGCCGGTCGGCCAGGCCGTACTCCTCGGGCTTAGCCAGCATGAGCAGCAGGCCCACCAGCACGGTGACCACCCCGGCGATGCCCGCCAGGATGAGCACCGACCGGAGCATCCTCCCGCCGTCGTCGGTCCGGCCGCCGGGCCACCGCCCGTCGTACGGCGGGCCGTACCCCTCGTGCGGCGGGTACGGCGGGCCGGCCGGTCGCCCCGGGTACGGCGGCACCGGTCCGCGGGGGCGCATCGGCGGGCGGCCTGGCGGCGTCGGGAGCGTCACCGGGTCACCCCGGTCAGCCCCTGGTCGCCGTGCGGCGGCGCAGCATCAGGCCGCCCGCGGCGGCGCCCGCCACCATCAGCGCACCGCCGAGCATGATCACACGGGCGTCCGGCCCGGCCTCGCCGCCGCCGCCGGTGGAGGCGCCTCCGCCGGGGGTCTTCTCGATCTGCTCGTCCTCGTCGTCCCCGGCGGTGCGGGTCGTGGTGATGGTGACCACCGGGTCCGGGGTCTCGGTGGCCGTGTCGGTCGGGGTGGGGGTGGGGGTGGGGGTGGACGTGCCGGTGGACGTCGAGGTGGGCGTGCCGGTGCCGGTGCTCGTGGCCTGGACGGTCACCAGGACCGCGGCGCCGGTGGCCGAGGTCTGGTCGACGACGCAGTCGTACAGTTCGTTCTCCGTGCCCGTGCCGGTGGCCGGGACGTGGAGGAGGGTGAAGGAGTCGGGGCGGACCGCGAAGACGCCGGTCGCGGTCGGCATCACCGTGACCAGCATGGTCGGGAACGACGTGATCGACCCGCCGGAGGCCACCGCTCCGGAGGTGGTCGTGGCCTGAACCGACGGCGTCGCCACGGGGGACGGCAGCGGCGAGCCGGTGACGACCACGTCGGCGTCGACGGCGATCCGGTCGCCCGCGCCGAACGCGGTGGGGGCGGCCAGGGCCGGTGCCGGCGAGCCGATCTTCAAGGTGACCACGGCGGTGGAGCTGGGCGTGGGCGCGGTGGCCGGACCGGCCAGCTCCACCTGGAAGGTGTGGGTGGCCGAGGCGCCGCCGCCCGTGAGCGCGGTGCAGGTGTAGGTGACCGGTTTCGGCGTGGCGACCAGGGAGGCGATGGCGGGGACGGCACCGAAGAGGACGCCCGCGCCCGCCACCGCGATCGCGGTCATCTTGGCCGCGACGCGGCGCCGCGTCCTGGACTCCAGCACGGTGCTCTCCGTTCTCTCCACGTGGCCGGTCGGCCACCCGGGGCGGTCGTCCACGATTCCAAACCATGGTCACGGTTCGGCATAGATCCTATGAACGGTGGCCTAGAGATGCACGCAACTCCACAAAACGGGCACAAATTCCTTCCAGCCCCGTCGCGGCCACCTTCCCCTTGGCCGCGGGGAGGGCCGGGTCCCACCGCGGCACCGGGAGGAGAGCGCACCCTCCCGGTGCCACGATGGACCGCTCCCACGGCTCCGCCGGGCCGCCGTTCACCCGGCCGGCGACCCGCCGAACCACAGGTCACCCGGCCGGCGGCCCGCCGAACCGCAGGTCAATCGGCCGGCGGCCCGTCGAACCGGCGGCCGCCTGGCCGCCCGGCCGACGGCCGCCGCGTCAGCCGCTCCCGGCGCCGCGGGAGGTCACCCGGGGTCCCGCCGGCTCCGTCCGGAGTTCCACCGACTCCGTCCGGGGTCCCGCCGACTCCGTCCGGAGTCACGTCGGCTCGCGAGGAACAGGGCGATCAGGAGGTACGGCACGGCGGAGAGAGTGAAGATCATGCCGTGCCCGGCCACCGCCGAGGCGGCGGCGTAACCCCCGTACACCCCGAGGCTGGCCACGTCCGTGGCCAGGCCGGCGACCGACGTCACGGTGGCCCGTGCCGGGCCCGCGATGGTGTTCTGCAGCCGTACGTCGGCCAGTACGGTCGCCGTCTGGAAGACGCAGAAGGCCGCCGCTATGGCGAAGAACCCGAGCGCGTTCCCGGCGGCCGCCCCCGCGCCGAGCGCCACCGCCCCCACGGCGAGGAGCACGGCGAGCCCCCGGCCGGTCAGGCGGCTCCCGGCCGCCGCGAGGAAGCCGCTGGCCGCGACCCCCGCGGAGACGAGGAGCACCAGGAGCGGCACGGTCTCCGTGGCCACCCCGGTGCCGGCCGCGAGGAGGGGGACGTACTCCTCCAGCGCTCCCCACAGGGCCGCCACCGCGGGCACCAGGAGCAGGGCGCGCCGTACGGCCCGGTCACCGCGCGCCTCCCGCAGGCCCGCGCGCAGCATGCCGAGGTAGGCGCGCGGCGACGACGGCTCCGTGTCCTCCCCGGTGCCGTCGTCCCGGTCCTCCGCGTCCCCTCCGGGACCGCCGTCACGGTCCCGCGCGTCCGACCCGGGCGCACGGTCCCGGTCCGGCACGTCCGGCGCGTCCGGCGCGTCCGGCCCGGAGGCGCGGTCGCGCGCGTCCGGTGCGGGGTCGCCGTCCCGGCCGCCCGTCCCCCGGTGGGAACGGTGCGTACGGTGCTCGGGGAAGGCGGCCGCGACGGCCGCGCAGACGAGGCAGACCAGGACGCTGGCCACGCCGACCAGCGAATAGCCGCCCGCGGCGAACAGCGGGACGGCCAGGGCGGTGGCCGCCATCACGGCGCCGGTGCCGAGCGCGCGGGCCCGGCCCATGATCCCGGCGTAGCGGCCGACGGCGTCCTCGCGCTCCAGCTCGGTGTAGACCAGCGCCTCCAGCGCTCCCGACTGCAACGCCCCCGCGGTGCCCCAGAGCACGAAGCCCGCGGCGAAGGCGCCGTAGGAGGGGAACAGGAACCACAGGGCGTAGCCGGCCCCGGCGAGCAGCGGCGCCAGGACGAGGAGCAGCCGGCGGGAGACCGTGTCGGCCCACGCCCCGGATGGGATCTCCATCACCAGGGAGGTGAGCGACCAGATGGCCAGCAGCGAGGAGATCTCGGCGGTCGACAGACCGGTGTCGGCGAACAGCAGGGCGTAGAGCGGGTAGAGCAGGGTGAAGTCGTCCAGGAACGTGTACGCGTAAAGTGTGGCGGCCAGCCGCCGCACGCGTGCGTCCGAGGCACGCGGCAAAGTGGTGATCATGAGGTCCTTCTCACGGGGATGCTTCGCGGACGGGATGCTCGGCATCCCCGGCGGTCCGCGGCAGCGTGCCCCGCTCAGGCCTCAGGTCGTGAATCATTGTCGCCAGGTCATGCCGTGATGGTATCCACCCGTCTTCGGAGTGATCCACCACTTTTCAGCGGATCCTCGTCGGCCCGCGTCCCGGAGGCCCCCGTCCCGGTGACCCGGACCCCCACGTCGCTTGTCACGGCGGCCCCGGCGGCCCGTGTCGCGCCACCACCGGCGCCGGTCGGCCGGACCGCCGCCGGGTGCGTCGCCCGCACCAGGTCCAGCCCGGCACGGGCGACGCCCGGATCGTCGGCGAAGATCCCGTCCACCCCGAGCCCGCACAACCGGCCCAGCCAGCCGGCCGCGTCACCCGGAAGGCTCCGGTAGCGCGGGTCCCGGCGGTCGCCCCGGCGGTACTCGGCCGGGAGCCGGCCGTTCTGCGCGCGGACCGTCGACACGTGCACCAGCAGCCCCGCGGCGTGGGCGTCCGTGACGAGCGAGGTGGACGGCAGCGACCTGCCGTGCGGCCCGCGGGGGACGATCCGCCGGGTGACCACCCCGACGCCGTCGGCGTACCGGGCGATCTCCCGCAGGCCCGCCGGGGTGACCATGTCGTCGTAGGTGCGCGGGTCCCCGGCGGCCACCAGGTCGTACGGCGCGCCGGCGTCGGCGACGAACTGGATCAGCCGCAGCCGGGTCATGGCGTGGAGCTTCTTCAGGTTGCCGGTCTCGAAGGACTGGATGAACACCGGGTCGGTCGCGTCGTCCCAGCCGTACCGGGCGAGAGTGGCCAGCAGCGGCTCCTCCAGCGGCAGCCCGATCGAGGCGAAGTAGGAGGGGATCTTGGTCTCGATGTGCAGCCCGGCGCCGCGCCGCTGCGCGAGCCGGACGATCTCGTCCAGGGTCGGGATCCGGTCCAGGCCGTCGTAGGCGGCGCTGCCGGGCCGCTGGCCGGGGCAGCGTTCCCGGGCGCGCAGGGTGCGCAGCTCGGCGAGGGTGAAGTCCTCGGTGAACCAGCCGGTCCTCGGGCGGCCGTTGACCACCTTGGTGGTCCGCCGGGCGGCGAACTCCGGGTGGAGGGCCACGTCCGTGGTCTGCGACAGCTCGTTCTCGTGCCGGGCCACCAGCACGTGGTCCCTGGTCGAGACCAGGTCGCACTCGATGTAGTCGGCGCCCGTCCCGATGGCGAGGTCGTAGGCGAGGAGGGTGTGCTCGGGCCGCAGCGCGCTGGCACCGCGGTGCGCGATGACGATCGGCTTCCTGTCCGCGCACGCGCTCCGCCCCGGTCCGGGCACCAGTGCCGGGGCCGGGGCGGTGACGGGTGGCCGGTCGGACGCCGGGTGCGCGCCGTACAGGGCGGCGAACGCGGTTCCGCCCGCGAGCACGGCCAGCAGACCGCCGCGCGTCCTGCTCGGCATCCGGCACCCCCACTCAACGGCGGGGGACAGATCGATATATCCCTATATACCCGGACCGGTTCGGCGAATAACGAGCAATCCGGTCACCGGCCCCCCGCCGGTCACACGCGTGGGAACAGGCGGTCCCGCGCGGCGCGGGCGACGCCCGGATCGTCGGCGAAGACCCCGTCCACCTTGAGGCCGTACAGCCGGTCCAGCCAGCCGGCCACGTCACCCGCGGCGCCCCGGTACCCCCTGACGGCGGGGTCGCCCAGGCGGTAGTCGGCCGGGAGCCGGCCGTTCTGCGCGCGGACCGTCGACACGTGCACCAGCAGCCCGGCGGCATGGGCGTCGTCGACGAGCGAGGTCGGCGGCCCCAGCCTCCCGTCGGGGGCGCGCGGCACGATCCGCCGGGTGTTCACGCCGATGCCGTCGGCGTAACCGGCGATCTCCCGCAGCCCCTCCGGGGTGACCATGTCGTCGTAGGTCCGCGTGTCACCGGCCGCCACCAGGTCGAACGGCGCCCTCCTGCCGCCGATGAACTGGATCAGCCGCAGATGCGTCATGGCGCCGAGCTTCCTCAGGTTGCCGGTCTCGAAGGACTCGATGAACACCGGGTCCGCCGCGTCGTCCCAGCCGTACCGGCTGAAGGTGGCCAGCAGCGGCTCCTCCAGCGGCAGCCCGATCGAGGCGAAGTAACTCGGGAACTTGGTCTCGGCGTAGACGCCGACGCCGCGCCGCTGCGCGAGCCGGACGATCTCGTCCAGGGTCGGGATCGCCGCCCTGCCGTCGTAGACGGAACCACCCCGCCGACCCGGGTGCCGCTCCCTGGCGCGCAGGGTGCGCAGCTCGGCGAGGGTGAAGTCCTCGGTGAACCAGCCGGTACGGCGGACACCGTTGATCACCTTGGTGGTCCGCCGGGCGGCGAACTCCGGGTGGAGGGCCACGTCCGTGGTCTGCGACAGCTCGTTCTCGTGCCGGGCCACCAGCACGTGGTCCTTGGTCGAGACCAGGTCCGGCTCTATGTAGTCGGCCCCCGAGCGGACGGCGAGGTTGTAGGCGAGGAGGGTGTGCTCGGGCCGCAGCGCGCTGGCTCCGCGGTGCGCGATGACGATCGGCGCCCTGCCGTGGCGCTCGGCCCCGCCGGCCACGCCGCCGGGGTACTCGGCCCGGTACGCCACCGGACGCATGGTCCGGCCGTCCAGCGGGCCCAGACGCCAGTCGGCGGCGGAGCTCACCCGGTGCTCGCTCCTTGATCTCGTGCTGCTCTCGCCGCCCGAGTCGCGGTACTCGTCGGCGTCGGAGTCCCGGTGCGTCGCGGGACGCCCGCCGCCCGGCCGGGCGTGGCGGCCGGACTCCGTCTGTGCCCGCCGTACGGCCCCCTGCCGCGGGTGCCAGCCCGTCCTCGACTTCGTGCGCCAGCCGCCCGGTGACTTGCCGTGCCGGTCGAACAGCGACTTGCCGTGCCGGTCGAACAGCGACTTCACGTGGTGCCGGTCGCCACCCGGCCTGCCGTGCCGTCCGCCCGCGTTCTGGTGGTTCAGCGCTCCGACCGCCGCCACTGCGATGAGAAGGGCCGCCGCTCCGGCCCGGACAGTGCTCACCAGTGTCACTCCCGCCACTCGTTCTCACGGGGGGAGACTGGTGTGGATCTACCCGTTCCGGCCGAACGGCTAACGGCCGGACATCGGCGTCACGCGCGCCGCACGCCGGAATCGGTGCCGGCCGCCGTGCAACGCATCCACCCCGAAGGTCGTCCGGGTCATGACGAATGAGAAAGGGACGACCATTGGATGACGCATCCGGGTTCGAGGGCTTCGTGGCGGAACACGGGGACGCGTTACTCCGGTACGGCCACGTCCTCACCGGAAACCCCCACGACGCCGCCGACCTGGTCCAGGAGGCGCTGGTACGGCTGCGCGGCGCCTGGCCGAGGGTCCGGCGCAAGGACGAACCGCAGGGGTACGTCCGTACCACGATGGCGCGGCTGCACATCAGCCTGTGGCGGCGCCGCAGGCGCGAGCGTCTCACCTGGACGCCGCCGGAACGGGCCGGGCACACGTTCTTCCCCTCCGACGAGGAGCAGGGCCTCTGGCTGCGGCTCGCCGAGCTGCCGCGCAGGCAGCGCGCCGTCCTGGTGCTGCGGTACTACGAGCAGCTCTCCGACTCCGAGATCGCCGAGGTGCTCGGCATCTCCACGGGAACCGTGCGCAGCCAGGCGTTCCGTGGCCTGGACAAACTGCGCGCCGCCCTCTCCTCCGCACCGGTGACCGACGGGAGCACACGATGACCCACCTCGAAGACACGCTGAGCCGCGTCCTGTCCGGGGCGGCGGACCAGGCGCCGCGGGCGTCGGCCGGGCTGGCCGCGGCCGTCGAGGCGCGCCACCGCCGCCGTCGGACCCGGACGGCGGCTCTGCTCTCGGCCGCCGCGGTGGCGGCCGTGGTGATCGGCGCGGGCGCCGCGGTGAACACCCTCCGCGGACCGGCCGCGCCACCGCCCGTGACGGGCGAGAGCGGGCCGTCCGCCTCTCCCGGCGCGACGAAGCACGCCGAGCCTCCGGCGGACGAGATGCCGCCGTCCGTCACGAAGGTGTGGCCGAAGGCCGTGCACGACCTCCCGGCCAAGCTGCCGGACGGCCGCGAGTACGAGCCGCAACTGCTCCTCGACGACCGCACGCTGCTGGTCATGACGACGGCGCTGGACGGGAAACGCCAGTTCCTGTGGCGCTACGACCTGGACAGCGGCCGGCCCACCCGGATCACCGAGATCCCACCGACGAAGGGCTCGGCCATCTACGCCGACGACGTCGCCGCCGGGGGCGGGAACATCGTGTGGTGGTCGTCGTACAAGGAGCCGGGCCGGCGGCGGGTCGCCCGGATCTGGACGGTCCCGGTCACCGGCGGCCGGCCCCGGCCGGTGACCGACGTCCCCCTGGGGGACGTCATGAAGGAGGGCCACATCAACGGGCTGACCGTCGCCGGCTCGGACGTGGTCTTCGCCTACGAGAAGGGCGGCGTCCACCGGGTGCCGCTGAGCGGCGGTCGGCCGCGGCCGGTGAAGGGCGCCGAACGGCACCGCATCCTGCGGTGGCCCTGGGTGGGCGTCCACCGCGGGAAGGTGGTCTTCCGGGAGCTGCTCGACGCCGAGACCGGCGAGCGGCGCGACGCCGTGGTCAACCCCGGGGAGGAGCAGGTCCGGTGCGGGGTCGAGCGGTGCGTGGGCGTCAAGACGAGGAACGGCGTCTCCGCGACGTGGTTCGTCCGCGACCGCGACGGCTCCGGGGAGCGCGAGCTGCCGACGCGGTCCGCGCCGGGCGCCGAGGCGGGCCTCGGACGGTTCTTCATGTTCCAGCTCAACGGCAGGGAGGCCGCTCCGGCGGGGGTGGCGCTGTACGACGCGGACACCGGAAGGTCCGCCGACCTCGGCGTGCGGCCGGAGAAGCGCACGATCCCCGCGAGAGTGATCCGGGGGCGGCACATCAAGAAGCAGACCTATGTGAGCCTGACGATTCCCAACGGCGGCGACGACCGGTTGCTGGCCGTCCGCCTCGCGGACAGGATGCGCATCGTGGACCTGGCCGCGATCGAGTGATCCGGATCCGGCCGGTGGGAGGCGCGGGGCCCGTTCCTCCCACCGGGTACGGCGTGGGCGGACGTGCGGCCCGGGTGGCCCGCGTCCTCCGCGGGCCGGGCCGCCTAGGGTCTGAGTTCCAGCACCAGGTTGATCGGGGTGGCCGCGGCCTCGCGCGCCCGGGTGAAGCCGGCCCGGCGCGCGACGGAGAGGAGCCGCTCCGGTCCGGCCTGCGCGCCCAGCACCTCCGTGCCGCCCTGCGATATCGCGCTGGGCACGCAGACCGTGGCGGAGGCGTTGCGGAAGACCCGCCCGACCGGGGTGAAGTCGTCGGGCAGCCTGCCGGTGGCGAACGGCTCGACCAGCAGCACGGTGCCGTCACCGGCCAGCGTGGCGCGGACGTGCCGCAGCGCCCCCACCGGATCCCCCATGTCGTGCAGGCAGTCGAACAGGCACACCAGGTCGTAACCGTTGCCGGGGTAGGCCGACGCATCGGCCCGCTCGAACCTCACCCGGCCGGCGAGCCCCTCCCGCTCCGCCAGCCCGCGCGCCCGCGCGATCGACTCCCCGTGCTGGTCGAACCCGGTGAAGCGGGACTCCGGGTAGGCCGCCGCCATCACCAGCGTCGAGGTGCCGTGCCCGCAGCCGACGTCGGCGACCCGGGCGCCGGCCAGCAACCGAGCCTCCACGCCGTCGAGCGCCGGGATCCATCTCACGGTGAGGTTGGCGGCGTAGCCGGACCGGAAGGACCGTTCGGCCCCGCGGAACAGCGCCGGGTCGTGGTCGCCCCAGCCGAGCGGTTCCTCGCCGCGGTAGGCCCGCGCCACCTTGGCCTCGTCGCGGTGGACGGATCCGATGACCTCGGCGAACCCGACCATGAACGCCGGGCTGGAGTCGTCGGCGAACACGGCGGCCTGCTCGTCGGTCAACGTGTACACGCCGTCGGCGTAGTCGACGTACCCGGCGGCGGCCTGGGCGGCGAGCCACTCGGCGATGAGCCGGGGGTCCGTGCCGGTGCGCCCGGCCAGTTCCTCCGGGGTGAGGGGCCCGGCCCCGGCGAGGGCCTTCCACAGGCCCAGCCGGTCTCCCAGCATGACGGTCGCCGCCCCGAAGGCCGCCCCCATGTCACCGGTGACCCGCTCCACCAGCCTCCGCAGCTTCGACTCGTCCATCGGTCCTCCCGGATCTCCGGCGCCGCGCCGCTACGACAGGGGGCCGCGGCCGGGACGGAGGCGGTCGACCAGGCCCCGCGCGTAGAAGACCTCCCAGGGCTCCGACCGGTCGGCCGTCGCGTACTCCGCGTCCAGCCTGACCAGCTCGTAGACGAGCCGGCTGCGGAGCGGTTCGGTGCCCAGCGCCTCCGGCAGCTCCGAGAGGTTGACCAGCCAGTCGGCGTACCAGTACGGCCAGTCGTCGTCGACGCCGTCGGTGATCCGATAGACCCGGTCATGCGTCTCGGCCGCCTCGTGCAGGATCTCGCGGACCTGCTCCACCCGCCCGTCCATGCGCGACACCCCCTCCGGCCCCGCCGCGACCCTCGGTCCCCGGCTCCCCGCCCGCGGCACGGCACGCGTCGCGGGCGGATACGGCCCCGTTCCCTCCAGGGTAACGATCGGCCTTCCGACCAGCGGCGACGCCGTACGGCAGGCCCGGCGTGCCGGTGCCGATCCGGCTCCGCCCGCCCCGGTACGGCCGCGCGTACGCCGCCTCGGTCCGGCGGTCAGCGGCGGACGACCTTGGAGAGGGTGGCGTAGACGATGATGTTGTCGGTGTAGTGGCCGATCCTCGGGTTGTAGACGCCGCCGCAGGTGATCAGGCGCAGGGTGGCCTCACCCGTGTTGCCGTAGACCCGCTTGGACGGGAACGCCTTCTTGCTGACCTGCTCCACGCCGTCCACGGTGAACTCCACCACGGCCTTGTCCGACCGCGACACCTTGATCTTGTCGCCGCGCTTGATCTCCTTCAGGCGGCTGAACACGGCGGGACCGCTCTTGGTGTTCACGTGGCCGAGGATCACCGAGGGGCCCTGCTGGCCGGGGACGGGTCCGTGCCTGTACCAGCCCGCCAGCTTCGGCTTGCTCAGCGGAGGGGTCTGGACCTCCTTCTTGGCGTCCACCCCGAGCTGCGTCAGGGGGGCCAGCAAGCCGATCTTCCCGATGGAGAGCTTGTTCGGCCGCACGCCCGCGGCGGTCCTGAGCGGCTCCGGCGGCTGGACCACGGGCAGCGGAGGCGGCGCCGTCGGGGCGGCGGCCGTCAGCGGCCCGTCCAGCCCGCCCGGCCCGACGGCCGCCGAGAGCGTCAGCGCGGGGTTCTCCTCCCCCGCCGCCACCGGCGGCGGGGGGTTCTGCGGCGCCGTGCCGGTCGCCGACTGCGACTCCGAGGCCCGGTAGTACTCCTCCTCGTCCGCCGGGGACAGGAAGGTGAGCAGCCCCGCCATGATCGCTCCGATCCCGCCGAGCGACCCGACCACGAGCAGCGCGGGCATCAGCAGCCTCCGTGCGCTCCTGGGCGGGCGGCCGGCGCCGTACGGATCGTGGGGGTCGTGCCCGTAGGGTCCGGGGCCGCCGTGCGAGGGCCCTGAGTACATCCGGCGCCTCCTTACCTAGCTCCGGCCGCGGGCGTGTGCCGCGCGCCGCCGTACGAGCACGACGCCGCCCATCCCGCTGCCCGCGAGCATGGCGCTTCCGGCGCCGACCAGCATGAGACCCGAGGGGCCGCCCTCCTCCTCGGGGGCCTCACCGGTCTGGGCGCCGCCCGAGGGGGTGATCGCCACCTGCGGGGTGGTGGGGGCGGTCCTGGTGGGGGTGACGGTCGCCGTCACGGTCAGCGTCGGCTTCGGGGTCGACGTGTTGCCGTTGGCGTTGTTGCTCTGGGTCGGCGTGGGCGTGGTCTGGGTGGGCGCGGGGGTCGGCGTGGTCCGCGTGGGGCTCGCCGTCGGCGAGCACGAGACGGTGGGCGTAGGGGTCGGCGTGACCGTCGAGGTGGGCGTCGGCGTGGGAGTGATGATGACGCATGTCGGGGTAGGCGTCGGGCTCCACGTACTCGTGTGCGTGTTCGTGGGGGTGGCCGGCGGGCACGTCGGCGTCTGCGTCGGGGCCGGGGTCAGCGTCGGGGCGATCGGCATCCGCTCCGTCGGCGGGTCGGTCGGCGCGGGCGTCTCCGGCGGGGTGGGGGTCCTCGCGGCCTTGTCGAAGCCCTCCGGAGCCACGTTCGGGTCATCCGCGACGGCGGGAGCGTCCTCCGTGGAGGTCGGTGTCGCGGTGGGATCCGGGGTCGCCGTCGGCGTGCTCGTCGGGGTGGGGGTGGGCGTCGGCGTGACCGTGGGGACGAGCGGCTGGTTCGTCGGGAGGCACGTCGGCGGGTTAGGGGTGGTCGGGCCGCCCGTCGGCGTGTTGGTCGGGTCTTCCGTCGGGCTCGGAGAGGTCGGCGGGGTGGTGTTCGGCGGCGGGGTCGTCGACGAGGGGTCCGAGATGACGACGTTCACCGACACCGGATTGCTGACGATCTTGCAGGTGACCCGGTGCGCCTTCGGCGGGGCGGCCAGCTCCTTGGTGATCACCCGGAACGCGTCGAGCTGCCCCCACTTGCCCTGCTCGTCGTTGACCACCTGGACGAGGTGCTTGCCGTAGCTGAGCCCGCGGAAGCGCCACAGGGTCAGCCCGCCCTTGCCGGCGTCGGTGGACGGGGAGCCGTCGGCCTTCTTGGAGGCGTCGACGTAGGCGGGGGTGGCGGCCTCACCGTCGATGTAGAAGCGGACCTTCCCGGCGCGGTAGTCACGCTGGGCGACGTACTCGATGCCGGTGCCGGTGAACGTGAAGGAGGCGGTGTCGCCCTTCTCCTCGGTGCGGTGCAGGTCGTAGTGGTAGTCGTTGTTCTGGATGGGCTGGTCGTTCAGGTCCTTCCAGCCGCCCCCGGAGTAGTCCACCCGGGGGTCGTCGTCGTTGACCATGACCTCGCCGGCCGGGGGCGTGAAGTCCAGCACGATGTTCCGCGGCGTGACCTTGAGGGTCCCGGCCTGGTCGGTGTGCGCGAAGTCGGAGATCGTCTCGGGGAGCTTCAGGATGGTGCCCGGCTGGAGCTGGCGGGGCTGCTCCACCGCGCCCACCGGCTTCAGGTCTCCGCTCCAGACGCCCGACAGCGCCACGGTGCCGGTGGCGGTGACCGCGGCGCCGGGCGCGAAGAAGCCGGGCGAGCCGAACCTGGCGTTGCCGAGGTAGCCCAGCTTCCAGCCGATGTTGAGCGGCTGGCCCACGGTCAGCGTCGTCGGGACCGACACCCGGGTCCGCAGACGCACCGGGCCGCTCTGCGCGATGCTGTCCGGACCGTTACCGGTGCACTGGTAGTCGACCACCAGCTCGGCGGCGTTGGCGCTCGCCTGTCCCGAGGGGAGCACGACCAGTGCCCCGCCCAGCAGCCCCAGCATCGAGACCGCGACGGGCTTGCTCAGCCTGGACCGCCACCGAACCACCACAACACTCCGATCGCCGGGGCCGCTGTTTGGGGCCACCCATAGCAAACCAAGGGTAGATCGTACGGTTTTCGACATCTTTGGCGCAGCGGGATCAGCGAATCCACAGGGGACCGTGGCGCAGTTGTGATGCGCCGTCCCCCGGGAGGACACCCTGCGGGAGCGACGCGTTCCGGCCGGTCGGGGCCCGGACGGGAGCCGCGCCGGCGTCATCGGCCGGACTGTACCGCGGCGGCAACAGAATCGTATTCTGTTACGCACGACCTCAGGACCGCCCCGGGAGGATCCGTCGATGCAGCGAGACCTGTTCGAGGAGGAGCACCTGCTCTTCCGCGAGACCGTGCGCGAGTTCCTGGCCCGCGAGGTCGTCCCGCACCACGCCCGGTGGGAGAAGGACGGCATCGTCCCCCGCGAGGTGTGGAAGAAGGCCGGCGAGGTCGGCATGTTCGGCTTCACGGTGCCCGAGGAATACGGCGGAGCCGGCATCACCGACTTCCGCTACAACGCCGTGATCGTCGAGGAGATCATCGCGGCCGGCGCGTCCGGTCTGGGCTTCTCCCTGCACAACGACGTGATGGCCCCCTACCTGCTGGGCCTGACGGACGACGCGCAGAAGGCCCGCTGGCTGCCCGGGTTCGTCAGCGGCGAGCTGATCACCGCCATCGCGATGACCGAGCCCGGCGCGGGCAGCGACCTGCAGGGCGTACGGACGACCGCGGTGCGGGAGGGCGACCACTACGTCGTCAACGGTTCCAAGACCTTCATCACCAACGGCATCAACGCCGACCTCGTCGTCGTGGTCGCCAAAACCGACCCGGACGCGGGCGCCCGGGGCATCTCGCTGCTCGTCGTCGAACGGGGCATGGAGGGCTTCACCCGGGGCCGCAACCTGGAGAAGATCGGCATGCACGCCCAGGACACGGCGGAGCTGTTCTTCGACGACGTCCGGGTCCCCGCCGCCAACCTGCTGGGCGGGCAGGAGGGGCAGGGCTTCTACCAGCTCATGGCCAACCTCCCGCAGGAGCGGCTGTCGATCGCCGTGGCGGCGGTGGCCGCCGCCGAGACCGTGCTGCGGACGACCATCGAGTACTGCAGGAACCGCACGGCCTTCGGGCGCAGCGTCGGCAGCTTCCAGAACACCCGGTTCGTGCTGGCCGAGCTGGACACCGAGGTCGATATCGCCCGCCACTACGTGGACAGGTGCGTCCGGGCGCTCAACGCCGGAGAGCTCGGCGTCGTGGACGCGGCCAAGGCCAAGTGGTGGACCACCGAGCTGCAGAACAGGGTCATCGACCGCTGCCTCCAGCTCCACGGCGGCTACGGCTACATGCTGGAGTACCCGGTCGCCAGGGCGTGGATCGACAGCCGCGTCCAGACCATTTACGGCGGCACCACCGAGATCATGAAGGAGATCATCGGCCGCTCCTTCGGCTTCTGAGGTTCCGGCCGGCCTCCGGGCCTCCCAGGCCGGCTCTTCGGCTTCCGCGCCCCGGTCAGTCCGGGACGATCTCCTCGACCCGCATGGCGAAGCCGTCCTTGATCGTGACCTTGGCGTAGAGGGATTTCCCTGCCTTGAGCGCCTTGCGGAGCTGGTCCATGGTGCACCGGTGCGGAAGCGAACCCTTCGTGCAGATGCCGCCCTGCACGTCGAGCACCTCGGTGAACGGCGTGAGCCCGGCCTGCCGCGCGGCCTCGCCCTCGGGGGCCACCGTGATCGCGTCGCTTCCCTGGAGCTGCACGTCCCCCACCAGGTCCCCGTCCAGCCCCCGCATGCCGGAGACGCTCGGCGTCGCGGCGGGCGAGGCGGTGAGCGTGGCCGTCACGGTGGGCAGGGCGGTGGCGGTGGGCAGGGCGGTGGCGGGCGGCTCCGAGGCCGTCTCGGGCGCCGTGGAAGGCTCGGTCGCCGAGGCGGCGGGAGCCGGCGCGGCGGACTCGCCGCCGTCACCGTCACCGGAGCAGGCGGTCAGCCCGGCCAGAAGACCGACGGCGAGGGCGGCGGCCGGCAGGATGCGCGATATCTTCGGTGAAGCGTTCATGAGGTGCAACGATCTCATGTGATCGCATCCGGCCGTTACCCGCCGCGTGATCGGCTCCGTCGACGCATACTGGTCTGCGTGGACTCCCTGAGGCGGTGGTGATGGACAGCGGGCTGATTCTGCTGATCTTCCTGGCGATCCTGTTCGCCTGGGGTCTCAACCGGATGCGGCGGGCACTGCGGCTCGGCCCCGTCGGCTACGCCGGCATCGTGATCGTGTTCATCCTGGTGGTCCTCGCCCTGTGGGGCCGGACGTTCCGCTGACCGCGCCCGGACCTCCCGGCCGGTGACCGGCCCTGCCCGCCGGCCGGGCGTTTCCGTGGTCCGCCGTACCTCCGGGACGGGCCGGCCGCGAGCCGGCCCGCGCCGGCCGTCTCCGCCGAGCACCGGGTCCGCGCCGAATGGGCGGGCCCGTCCGGGGAAGTGAGCCCGTCGAAGGGCCATCGCGGCACGCGGGAACCCGGTCGGCCGAGACGCGACGCGTCTCGCCGGGCCACTCGCGGTGGATTCGGGGACATGGGAGACGGCATGCGGCAGGGCGCGGCACGGCAGGCGTTGACGGCGGGGGCGGTGGTGACCGGCCTGACGCTGGGGGCCACCGGGAACTACGGCGACGCGGACCGGTCGCCGTCGGCGATCGTCCCGCCCAGCCGGGCCTTCGGCATCTGGGGGCCGATCTACGCGGGCTCACTGGCCTACGCCGCCTACCAGGCGATGCCGCGGCGGCGCGCCGACCACGTCCTCGGCCGCCTCGCCCTGCCCGCCGCGCTGGGCTACCTCGGCGCGGGCCTGTGGAGCCGCGCGCAGGGCACCCGGGCGTTCCTGCCCCTGGTGGGCGTCACCTGGGCGTCCGCGATGGCGGCCTACGCCCTCACCGGCCGGGACACCCCCGAGGAGCGGAAGTGGGCCGAGGCCACCGAGGGACCCTTCGGCGGCGGGACCGGCTCCTGGGCCCCCACTGGAGGCTCGGGGAGCACGGGCGAAGCCGGGCGCCCCGGTACCCCGGACGCCGCCGGGGACGGTTCCCGCGGGGACCGCGGGCGGCGGGACGGGTGGCGCTGGGCGGTACGGGAACCGCTCGCCGGGTTCGCGGGCTGGCTCACCCTGGCGTCGGCCATCTCGGTGCTCGACGGCACCGTCGACGGCCCCGCGGCGGCCGACCCGCAGCGCCGCTGGGCGGTCCCGGCACTGGCCGTGACCGGAGCCGTCGCCACGGCCGTGACCGCCGTCGGGCCCCGCTCGATCTCCTATCCCGCCACGCTGGTCTGGGGTCTGGCCGGCACCGCCGTGCAGCAGCGCCGCCACACCGCGACGGCGGTGACGGCGGGCGCGCTGGCCGCCGTGGTCGCGGGAGTGGCGGCGCTGCGCAACCGCCGCCGCGGAACCCGGTAAGCCCGGCCGCGCGCCGTACACCCCGGCGCGGGTTCAGCCGGAGGAGCCCTCCAGGATGACGCGGGCGACCAGTCCGGGGTCGTCGCTCATCGGCAGGTGCCCGCATCCCCGCAGCAGCCGTACCCGCTGTCCCGACCACCGGGCCGCCCGCACGGCCTGGCGCCGGGGCAGCAGCCGGTCGCGCTCGCCCCAGGCGATGGTGATCGGCACCTTCGGCGGAGCGGGCGGCATCGTCCACAGGAACGCGTCGAGGACGTCGTCGAACCCCGGCGCTCCGGCGAGCGCCTCGGTGGCGGCCGTCATCGCCTCGGCGGGCAGCCGGTCCGGATGGGCCGTCATCAGGCCCATCGCCAGCGTCCGGCCGATCCGGTGCTCGGCGAGGGGACGGGCGCGTCCGGCTGGCAGTTCGCGCGCCAGCGACCTGGCCGCCCGGAGCACCGCGCGGGCATAGGCCAGCTCGGTACGGTTCCAGAACCCGGCCGGGGAGAGGGCGGTGGCGGTGCGGACCACCCCTCGGGCGGCGAGTTCCAGGGCGACGTAACCGCCCAGGGAGCTGCCCGCGACGTGCGGCTCGCGCAGGCCGAGCACCCCGCAGAACGCCTCTACCGCGTCGGCGAGCGCCTCGGGGGTGTACGGCGTGCCGGGCGGCAGCGGCGGTGAGACGCCGAAGCCGGGGAAGTCCACGGCGACGACGTCCCGCTCGGCGGCGAGACGGTCGAGCACCGGCAGCCACGCCTGCCAGTGGTGCCCGATTCCGTGCAGCAGGATCAGGGGCGGACCCACCCCGCGCCGTTCGAAGGCCAGTTCCATGCCCACGAGTCAAGCACTTCGCGCGGAGGCCGACCAGCCGCGCGCGCCGTACCACCGCCCCGGCGGAGGAGACGGCCGGAGGGCCACCGGGCCGGACGCCGCCGGGGAGGGTTCGGCGGCGGGACGGCGCTTCGGCGGGACCTCGGCGAACCGGAACCTCGATGGACCGGGACCCAATGGGCCGGAACCTCGACGGACCGGGGCCTCAGCGGGTCTTGGTGGGGATCTCGAACCAGACGGCCTTGCCCTCCTTGGTGGGCCGTGACCCCCAGCGCCTGGCGAGCTGGTCGACGAGGTACAGACCCCGGCCGCCCTCGTCGTTCTCCCCGGCGCTGCGGATCCGGGGAAGCCGCAGGTCCTGGTCGAAGACCTCCACCCAGACCGCGTCGCGGCCCCGGCGCAGCCGGAGCGTGAACTCCTTCTCGGCGGTGACCTCGTCGTCGAAGTCGGGGCCGTCGCCCCATGACTCGTCGAACGACAGCGACGACAGCGAGGGACCGTCCATCGGCAGCTCCCGCCGGGGGACGCTGGCGGTGGCGGCGTGCAGCACGACGTTGGTCACCACCTCGGAGACCAGCAGGCAGGCCAGCTCGGCGCGTTCCTCGGGGACGCTCCAGCCGGTGAACGCGTCCAACGCCATCCGGCGGGCCTCACCGACCATGATCGGCTGGGCCGGGAACGTGCGCTCCTCGACGTCGAGGTCGTCGGGGGCGGACCTGACCACCAGGATCGCCATGTCGTCGTCGATCTCGCCCGGCACCGCGATCGTCGCCGCGTCGGCGATGCGCTCCACCGACGAGCCCGACTCCTGGACGAGCCGCCCACGGAGGATGTCGAAGGTCTCCTCCTCGGTGGGCGCCCGGCCGTCGGCGTCGCGCACCGGGCGGCGGTCCACGAGGCCGTCGGTGTAGAGGACGAGCGCGGCGCCCGGGGGCAGGGTCCGGGTCTCCTCCTTGTAGACCAGGTCGGCGTGCATGCCCTTGGCGCGGACGCCGAGGGGCTGGCCCACCTCCTCGATCTGCAGCTCCCGGCAGACCCCGTTGTGCAGCAGCAGCGGCGGGGCGTGGCCGGCGTTGGCGAAGGAGAGCTGCCGCGACCAGGCGTCGTAGACGAGGTACTGGCAGGTGACGATGGGCGGGACGCTGACGTCGGTGCCGCTGTCGTCGCGCTCGGGGGTGGCGATGATGCGGGTCCACTCGTCGAGCTTGGCGAGGATCTCCGCGGGCGGCTTGTCGTCCTGGGCGAAGGCGCGCAGCGCGGCCCGCAGCTGACCCATGACGGCGGCGGCCTTGGCGCCGCGACCCTCGACGTCGCCGATGACGATGCCGACCCGGCCCGCCGACAGCGGGATGACGTCGTACCAGTCGCCGCCCACCTGGGTCTGGATGCCCTGGCCGTGGCTGGCGAGCGGGGCCGCCGGGTAGTAGCGGACCGCGATCTCCAGCCCGTCGAGCTCGGGCAGCGGCGCGGGGGGCAGCAGGTACTTCTGGAAGGACTCGGCGGTGTGCCGCTCCTCCTCGAACAGCAGCGCGTTGTCCACGGCCACGGCGACGCGGGTGGCGATGGCCCCGACGAAGTCGCGGTCGAAGGCGTCGTAGTGCGGGCTGCGCCGGTCGGTGAGGTTGGACAGCCCGAGGTACATCAGCCCGAGGGTCTCGCCGCGCACGCACAGCGGCGCCACGATGGCCGAGGTCAGCCCGATCTCGGCGGCCAGACGGGTGTTGGCCTCGCCGGGGCTGGGGTAGTTGGTCTGCGCGAAGTCCTCGACCAGGACCGTCTCCTGGCGGCGCAGCGCGATGTCGGCGTAGTGACCCGGGGGGTAGCGGATCTCGGCCCCGAGCGGCGCCCAGGTGTCCGGCGGCGGGCTCCAGCCCTGGACGTGGGTGGAGACCCTGCGGGTCAGCCGGTCGCCCTCCATCAGCTCGATGAAGCAGTGGTCGGCGAACTGCGGGACGAGCATCTCGGCGACCCGCTTGAGCGTCTCCTCG
This sequence comes from Streptosporangium sandarakinum, assembly GCF_050942225.1. NCBI lineage: Bacteria > Bacillati > Actinomycetota > Actinomycetes > Streptosporangiales > Streptosporangiaceae > Streptosporangium > Streptosporangium sandarakinum. The sequence goes on along the minus strand of NZ_CP192034.1, from coordinate 948,795 downwards.
ACGTAGAGGGACCCGGCGAGCCGCTCGCCGATCCGTTCCAGCAGGCCGAAGCGGTCCTTCTCCCGCTCGTTGCTGCGCATCGCCTCGCGGGCGGTGATGACGATGCCGCTGACCGACCCCGAGGGGTGGCGCAGCGGCACGGCCTGCGCCCGGACGTAGATCATCGTCCCGTCGCCGCGACGGACGTCGAAGGTGCCCTCCCAGACCCCGCCCTTGAGGACGTGCTTGGCGAGCTCACCGGCGAGCGGGTGATCCTTCTCCATGACGCCGAGGGAGAACGCCTGTTCCCGGGAGGCCGCGGCCGCGGGGCGGCCGAAGAGCCTCTCGGCGAACGGGTTCCGGTAGAGGATGTTGCTGAATCTGTCGGTGACGACCACGGCCATCTCGGCGTGGTCGAGAACGGAACCGGCCGTGAGGTGGTCGGCGGTTTCCGGTGAGAGATCCCCCCACCGCTTCATCCGGTGACCACCCCTTGAGGACGGGTGTGCGCAAAGCGAACCACGGTTGCTCCAGCTGCAGTCTCGGCCTGGGAGTGGAAGCGGAGGGGCTCCCCAGGGGGATCCAACCAAGCAGAGGGGCCCTGGTCAGCGAGTGGAGACGAAGACGTGCGCGGCGATCTCCCGCGGAAGCTCCGCAAGATGGTTCTCCGCCTCGTCGTCACCTGTCACCCGCACACCGTCGTCGCTCGCCGCGAGCGTTACCTCGCGTCCGGGTTGTATCCCAACTTGCTTGAGTTTAAGCATCACAGCCGGATCGCTTTGCACTTGTTCGCTAATTCGGCGGACGACGACGGGTATATCTCTGGGTCCGGCCAGCGCGGCCATCGACGGCAGCGACTCCCAGCCGTTCCCGGGGCCCTCGACACCGAGCTCGTCGAGGCCGGGGATGGGGTTGCCGTGGGGGTCCTCGGTCGGGTTGTTCAGCAGGGAGACCAGCCGGGCCTCCACCGACTCGGACATGACGTGCTCCCAGCGGCACGCCTCGACGTGCACCTCCTCCCAGGGCAGCCCGATCACCTGGGTGAGCAGGCATTCGGCCAGGCGGTGCTTGCGCATGACGCGCGTCGCCAGGGTGCGGCCGAGATCGGTCATGGCCAGGTGGCGGTCGCCCTCCACGCGGACGAGGCCGTCGCGCTCCATGCGGGCGACCGTCTGGCTGACGGTGGGGCCGCTCTGCTGCAGCCGCTCGGCGATCCGGGCCCGCAGCGGGACGATCCCCTCTTCCTCCAGCTCGAAGATGGTGCGGAGGTACATCTCCGTAGTGTCGATCAGGCCGTGTGCGGTCAAGGCTCCTCCGTCCTATCTCGATGCCTCGTCCATCACGCGACGTTCCGCGAAGGGCAACGCGGGACGGAAGAAGTCTCAGACCCCGACCCTATTGGGAGATCGAGTCCGTGGTGGCATAGGACGGCAACACCGCAGCATGTCCAATGCTTCCCGAACAGGTCAAACCTCGCGTGTGCCCGCACGGTAACCCCTGAATGAGGGCACCGCCAGCCCCACCACGAGTACGGCGAGCGCGCACGCGATCCCGCCGCCGACCCAGGCCCCGGTGGCGCCGAACCACGTGGCCGTGGCCCCGGCGCGCAGGTCCCCGAGGCGGGGTCCCCCGGCCACCACGACCATGAACACCCCCTGCATCCGCCCGCGCATCTCGTCGGGCGCGTGCGTTTGCAGGATCGTCTGCCGCCACACCGAGGAGACCAGGTCGGCGGCCCCGCCGAAGGCGAGCAGTGCGACCATCGCCCACAGCGCGCCCGCCAGGCCGGAGGCGGCGACGCTGAGCCCCCAGGCGGCGATCACGAACGTGAGGGCCAGGCCCTGCCGCCGGATCCGGCCCACCCAGCCCGACATCAGCCCGCCGACGACCGAGCCGATCGCCATGCTCGCCGACAGCCAGCCGAACGCGATCGGGGAGTCGCCGAACCGCTCGGCCACGATCTGGGGGAACAGTGCCCGGGGCAGGGCGAAGGCCATGGCGATGATGTCCACGACGAACGACATCATCACGATGGGGTGGCCGGAGATGTAGCGCAGGCCGTCCAGGACCGACCGGAGGCCGGGGCGGGCCACCTCGCCGAGCGGCGCCAGGCGCGGCAGCCGCAGCGCGGCGTAGAAGCCGGCGCTGAACAGCACGGCGTCTGCCAGGTAGGCGGCGGCGAGACCGCCCTGGGCGAGCACGACCCCGGCGGCCAGCGGGCCCACGACGCTGCCGAGGCCGCCGGCGAGGTAGTTGAGCGTGTTGGCGGCCGGGACCATCTCGGCCGGGACCAGCCTGGGGATGATCGCGGCGCGGGTCGGGCCGGTGATGGCGAAACCGGTGGCGTGCACGGCCGTGGTCGCCAGCAGCAGCCCGACGTTCGCGGTGCCGAGGGCGGCCTGGGCCAGCAGGGCGAGCGTCGCGGCCCAGGTGATGACCGATCCGGTCAGCAGCAGCCTGCGCCGGTCCACGGCGTCGGCGACGGCGCCGCCCCACAGCCCGAAGACGATCAGGGGGATGAGGTTGGCCGGGCCGAGCATGCCGACCCAGAACGAGGAGGAGGTGATGTCGTAGATCTGGGCGCTGACGGCCACCGCGGTGAGCTGGAAGCCGATGAACGACACGCCCTGGCCGGCCCAGAGCCGCCGGAAGTCCGGAATGGCGAGCGGACGGGTGTCCACCGCGAGCCGCCGCACCATGTCCCCGAACGCCACGGTTCCCCCTCGTCAAGACTGATACATGCGGATATATCAGTAACGAGGGAGTAATGCGTCAGGGGGCCAGGCGTTCCACGACCCATCCGCCACCCGCGCGCCGGTACCGCAGGCGGTCGTGCATCCGGGAGATCTGGCCCTGCCAGAACTCCATCTCCACCGGCGCGACCCGGAACCCGCCCCAGAAGTCGGGCACCGGCGGGTCCTCCGGCCAGCGCGCGGCCAGCTCGGCGTAGCGGGCGTCGAGCTCCTGCCGTGAGCCCACCACGGCCGACTGCCGCGACGCCCAGGCGCCGATGCGCGAGCCGTAGGGACGGGAGCGGAAGTAGGCGGCCGACTCCTCGCGCGACAGCCGCGTCACCGTGCCCTCCACCCGCACCTGGCGGCGGATGGGGTGCCAGGGGAACAGCAGGCTGGCCCGCGGGTTCTCCCGCAGGTCGCGGCCCTTGCGGGACTCGTAGTTGGTGTAGAAGACGAACCCGTGCTCGTCGTAGCCCTTCAGCAGCACGGTGCGGGCCGTCGGCAGCCCGCCCGCCGAGCAGGTGGCGAGGATCATGGCGTTGGGTTCGGGGAGCCCGGCGTCCAGGGCCTCGCCGAACCAGATGGTGAACTGCGTCACGGGGTCGGGCGCGAGGTCGCCCTCCGTCAGGGGAGCGCCCTCGTAGGTACGGCGAAGGCCCGCGAGCGACGGCGGGCGCGATGTGGCATCCACGGTTCGGTATTCTCCCGTGGTTGACAGCAAGAGCATGCGCGCGCCCCCTACCTGGGACGATCGCGTTCCGGTGGGTCCGGGGCCACACCACTCTCCCCCACAGGGTTGAATATGACCCGCCGGTATCTCGACATCAAGGCTTTGACTTCAAGAAAGGGAGGCGGCCGAGAATGTCCGACTTCAAACCCGGGCTCGAAGGCGTCGTAGCTTTCGAGACGGAGATCGCGGAACCGGACAAAGAAGGGGGCGCCCTTCGCTACCGGGGCGTCGACATCGAAGAGCTGGTCGGTCGCGTCTCCTTTGGACACGTGTGGGGCCTGCTGGTCGACAACAAGTTCCAGCCGGGCCTGCCCCCGGCTGAGCCGTACCCCATTCCTGTCCACTCCGGTGACATCCGCGTCGACGTGCAGAGCGCACTGGCCATGCTGGCCCCCGCGTACGGCTTCAAGCCGCTGCTCGACATCGACGACGCCGAGGCGCGCGACAACCTCGCGCGCGCCAGCGTGACCGCCCTCAGCTTCGTCGCCCAGTCGGCGCGCGGCCTCGGCCAGCCGATGGTCCCGCAGAAGCGGGTCGACGAGTGCGACAGCATCGTCGAGCGGTTCATGACCCGCTGGCGGGGCGAGCCCGACCCGAACCACGTCAAGGCCATCGACGCCTACTGGGTCTCGGCGGCCGAGCACGGCATGAACGCCTCCACCTTCACCGCCCGCGTCATCGCCTCCACCGGCGCCGACGTCTCGGCGGCGCTGAGCGGCGCCGTCGGCGCCATGTCCGGCCCGCTGCACGGTGGCGCCCCGGCGCGCGTGCTGCACATGATCGAGGGTGTCGAGCGGGTCGGCGACGCCAAGAAGTACGTGCAGTCCGAGCTCGACAAGGGCCAGCGCCTCATGGGCTTCGGCCACCGCGTCTACCGCGCCGAGGACCCCCGCGCCCGCGTGCTGCGCCGTACGGCCAAGGAGCTGAACGCGCCGCGCTACGAGGTCGCCGCCGCGCTGGAGAAGGCCGCGCTGGAGGAGCTGCACGCCCGCAAGCCCGACCGGGTGCTCGCCACCAACGTCGAGTACTGGGCCGCGGTCATCCTCGACTTCGCCGAGGTCCCCTCCAACATGTTCACCTCCATGTTCACCTGCGCCCGCACCGCGGGCTGGGCCGCCCACATCCTGGAGCAGAAGCGCACGGGCAGGCTCGTCCGCCCCAGCGCCGACTACGTGGGCCCGGCGCAGCGTTCGATCAACGACGTCCCCGGCGCCGCCGAGGTCATCGCCTCCGTCTGAGCCGCCACGGCCGGACCCGGCTCCCCGGCCCGGTCCGGCCGGCCCTCCCCCGTGGCCGCCGCGCGATCCCCTCGCGCGGCGGCCGTTCCGTTTGTCAGACACGAATGTCTCATCATGCGGACCTCGTACGAGTCAGGCGGTCCGGCTCAGTAGGCTGACGGGGTGGCTGACATCGTGATTCCCACTGACATCAAGCCCGCCGACGGCCGCTTCGGCTGCGGGCCCTCCAAGGTGCGCCCCGAGCAGCTGTCCGCTCTGGCCGCCTCCGGATCGGCCCTGATGGGCACCTCCCACCGCCAGAAGCCGGTCAAGTCGCTCGTCGGGCGGGTGCGCGCGGGCCTTTCGGAGCTGTTCTCCCTGCCCGAGGGGTACCAGGTCGTCCTCGGCAACGGCGGCACCACCGCGTTCTGGGACATCGCCGCCTTCGGACTCGTCCGGGACAGGTCGCAGCACCTGCACTTCGGCGAGTTCTCCTCCAAGTTCGCCGCCGTCACCGCCAGGGCGCCCTGGCTGGGCGACCCGACGGTGATCAAGTCCGAGCCCGGCAGCCATCCGCAGGCCCGCACCGAGGAGGGCGTGGACGTCTACGCCCTCACCCACAACGAGACCTCCACCGGCGTCGCCATGCCGATCCGGCGGGTGGGCGCGGAGGGCTCGCTGGTCCTGGTGGACGCCACCTCCGGCGCCGGCGGCCTGCCCGTCGAGGCGGGCGAGTTCGACGTCTACTACTTCGCGCCGCAGAAGAGCTTCGCCTCCGACGGCGGCCTGTGGATCGCCCTGATGTCCCCGGCCGCGCTCGCGCGGGTCGAGGAGATCGCGGCGAGCGGCCGTTACGTGCCCGACTTCTACAGCCTGCCGACGGCGATCGACAACTCCGTCAAGGACCAGACCTACAACACCCCGGCGGTCGCCACGCTGTTCCTGCTCGCCGAGCAGATCGAGTGGATGAACGGCAACGGCGGCCTGGCCTGGACCACCGCCCGCTCGGCCGAGTCGGCCCGCCGCCTGTACACCTGGGCGGAGAAGACCTCCTACACCACCCCGTTCGCGGGTCCGGAGTTCCGCTCCAACGTGGTCGGCACCATCGACTTCGCCGACGAGGTGGACGCCGCGCAGGTGGCCAAGGTGCTGCGCGCCAACGGCATCGTCGACACCGAGCCCTACCGCAAGCTCGGCCGCAACCAGCTGCGCATCGCGATGTTCCCGGCCATCGACCCCGACGACGTCGAGGCCCTGACCGTCTGCATCGACCACGTGGTCGAGCGGCTCAAGCCGTAAGCCGTACCCGGCCTCCCGCGGCCCGGCCGGGTCACCGCCGCGCGCCGCGACCGTCCTCCGAGCGGTCGCGGCCGGCGTCCCGGGCCCGGTGGGCTCGGCGCGGGTGGCGGGAGGAGCCGCGCGGGACCGCACCCGTTCCGGCCCGCTTCTCCCGGTGCCGGAGCGAAGCCGTCAGGATTCGCGCGGGACCACCAGGCCGGACTCGTAGGCGAGGACCACGAGCTGGGCGCGATCGCGGGCGTGGAGCTTCGCCATGGCGCGGTTGACGTGGGTCTTCGCGGTCGTCGAGCTGATCACCATGTGGTCGGCGATCTCGTCGTTGGACAGGCCCCGCGCGACCAGGGCGACGGCCTCGCGCTCGCGGTTGGTCAGCTCCTTCAGCGCCGTGCCGGCGTCGGTGCGGAGGGGCTGGGAGACGTACCGGTCGATCAGCCTGCGGGTGATCGACGGAGCGAGCAGGGCGTCGCCGCGCGCGGCGACGCGTACGGCGTGGAGGAAGTCCTCCGGCTGGATGTCCTTGACGAGGAATCCGGCCGCGCCGGCGCGCAACGCGTCGAAGACGTGCTCGTCGAGGCCGTAGTTGGTCAGGATGACGACGTGCACCCCGGTCAGGGCCGGGTCCGCGGCGATGCGCCGGGTCGCCTCGATGCCGTCCATGACCGGCATCCGGACGTCGACGAGCGCGATGTCGGGCAGGTGCCGCCTGGCCAGCGCCAGGGCCTCGCCCCCGTCACCGGCCTCGGCCACCACCTCGATGTCGTCCTCCAGGTCGAGGAGCGCGCGGAACCCGCTGCGGATGAGCGGCTGGTCGTCGGCCAGCAGAACACGGATCATGACGTCCCGTCCACGGGGATTTCGGCCTGCACGGTGAAGCCGCCCTCGCCGCGCGGCTCCGCGCGGAGGCGGCCGCCGAGGGCGGTGACCCGCTCGCGCATCCCGAGCAGCCCGACGCCGGGCGCCGGGGCGTCCTCCGGCGTGGCCCTGCCGTCGTCGTCGACCCGTATGGCCAGGGTGCCGGGACGGTAGTCGATGCGGACCGACGCCGTCGCGGCGGCGGCGTGACGGGCGACGTTGGTCAGCGACTCCTGGACGATCCGGTAGGCGGTCCGGTCCACCGCGGCCGACACGTCATGCCGTCGTCCCTCGACCGTCAGCTTCGCGTCCAGGCCGGTCGTCCGGGCGCGCTCCACCAGCTCCGGGACGTCGTCGAGCCCGTGCGGCGGGCTCTTGGCGTCGTCGCGCAGCACCTCCAGGGTCGCGCGCAGTTCCCGGGCCGCCTCGCGACCGGCCTCCCGGATCGCCAGCAGCGCCTCCGGCACCTGCTCACCCCGCCTGCGGGCCACGTGGACGGCGGCCTCGGCCTGCACCTTGATGACGGAGATCTGGTGGGTGAGCGAGTCGTGCAGCTCCCGCGCGATGTGCAGCCGCTCCTCGTCGGCGCGGCGCCGCGCGGTCTCCTCCCGGGTGCGCTCGGCCTCCTCCGCCCGCCGCTCGGCCTGCCGCAGCGCCTCACCCGCGGCGCCGGCCGCGATCAGCCAGGCCATCTCCAGGGCTCCCCGGGCCTGCGCGAACGCCTCGCCCGTGTCGTGCAGGCCCGAGGCCAGGGCCGCGAGGGGCAGCAGGGCCAGCACGGCCACGCTCGCCGCCACCGTGACGGTACGGTGCCCCGCCCGCACGGCGGCGTACACCGCGAACAGGTACGGAACGGCCGGCACGTCGAACCCGGCCGCCTGGTAACCCACCACGCACAGCCCGGTGACGGCCAGCACGGGGACCGGAGCCCGGCGGCGCGCGGCCAGCGCCAGCCCGCCGGCCGCCAGCAGCGCGTAGCCGAGCAGGCCGGGGCCCGTGGCGGGGTGCCGCCCGGCCAGCCCGGTGACCAGCAGCGCCGCCGCCATGCCGACGGCGATCGCCCAGTCCATGACATCTGCCCGGGTAACGGACCGTCCTGCGCTCATGCGCGCACCCTAGCCCGATGTCCGCGCGGGCGACTCCTGCGTACGGATGACCGTCCGGCTACCGCGCCCGCGGTACCTCCACTGCTCCCGCGGCGTCCGCGGCAGTCGGCTGCGGCGACGGCGGCAGCGCGGATTGTCCGCGTCCGCCGGACGACCGGCGGCGGGTCCGGCGGGCATGATCGGCGACGTCCGATCCTGTGAGGAGCACTTCATGTCGTCCGTCCGTCACCTGCTCGCCACCGCCGGAACCGCCCTGAGCGGAGGTCCCGGGTCTGCCGCGCATGTCCTGGCCGAGCCGGTCGGCGTCGGCTACTTCACCACCGGGCGTATCTGGGCCCTGATCAGCATCGCGCTGGTACTGGCCGGCGTGGTCGTCGGCTGGCTGGCCCTGCGCGCCGCCGGCCGTACCGGCCGGCAGAGGGCCGTCACCGCCATGGCGTCAGGGCTGGCCGGCACGGTCATCGGCGGCCTGGTCGTGGTCAACTCCGAGGGCGGTCCCGGCACCGGCGGCGGGATCGTCGGGGGTTACCTGGCCCTGGCGCTGGGGGTGGCCGCCATGATCCTCGGCTGGCGTGCCCTGGCCCGCTCCCGCCGCACCGCCTGACCGCACCGTCTGACCGGCCCGGACGCCGTGCCGCCCGCCCGGCCCGGACGCCGCACCGTCTGACCGGCTCAGAACTCGTCGGCGCCGGTGACCTGGGCGATGGGGAAAATGTGGCGGGAGGCCGCGCAGATCGTCTCCAGGACGTGCACCGGCGTGCCGTCGTCACCGTAGGCGGCGCGTACGATCCGCACCACCCACTCGCCGGGGTCGAGCCGGAGCGTCCCCGTCTCGGAGGCGGTGGCCGGGCGGACGACGAGATACTCCTCGGCGTGGCCGAAGCGGTGCCCGAGCGCCTCGATCCCGGCCTGCAGGGTCGGCGTGACGAAGCCGGGCGCGCAGATCGGGGTGCCGCCGAAGACGTCGAGGCGGAAGAAGCTCGTGGCGATCCGCACCGGCACGTCGTCGGCCAGCAGCAGCTTGCGGCGCGCCAGAACCTCCGTGCCGGGCTCGACGCGCAGGGCCTCGGCGATGTGCCCGGCGGCCGGTTCCGGGCCGACATGGAGCATCTGGCGGCCCGGACGGACGCCCTGGGCGCCCGCCTCGGTCATGAAGAGCGACGCCGAGCCGCGCACCGCGGGTTCGGTGGGCAGCGTGCGCCTCACCAGCACGCGGGGCGCCGGGCGGTGCCCTCCGGGGGCGTCCGCGGCGCGATCGTCGGGTGTGGTGTCGTCCACGGATGTTCCGCTCCCCCGAGGTCGGTGCTCGTCCGGACCACTCTAGCCAGGGGGCGGATCCGGCCCGGTGCCCGCCGTACGGCCCGGCCCGCCGTACGGTCCCGGCTCCCGTGCCGCGTCCGGCGACCCGGGAGCCCGGGGCGTCTTCAGTAGGCGGGCAGGGCGCGGCGCCTGCGACGCAGGACCCACGCCGCCACGATCCCGCCGATCAGCCCGAACAGGTGCCCCTGCCAGGAGATGCCGACCTGGCCGGGCAACACGCCCCAGATGATCGAGTAGTACGCCACCGCCACGCCGATGCCGATCACGATGTCCAGGGCGCGGCGGTCGAACAGGCCCCGGGCCAGGACGAAGCCGAAGTAGCCGAACACCAGCCCGCTCGCGCCGACCGTGACGTACGTCGGCGGGCTGGTGAACCACACGCCCAGGCCGCTGACCACGATGATGATCAGGCTGGCGGCCAGGAAGCGGCCGATGCCGCGCAGCGCGGCGAGGAAGCCGAGGACCAGCAGGGGCAGCGAGTTGGCCATCAGGTGGCCGAAGCCCGCGTGCAGGAACGGGGCCAGGAGGATGCCCGGCAGCCCATCGGGATCCCAGGAGCGGATGCCGTAGGCGTCGAAGTCGGCGGGCAGCACGTAGTCGGCGATCTCGCTCACCCACATGACCGCGACGAGGAGGATGTTGACCACCGCCGCGCCCGCGGCGCCCGCGGCCAGGTCACCGGCCCTGCGGCGGAACCGGGCGGAGGAGGACGGGGAGGACGGGCCGGTCGGGTACATCCCGGTCGGGTGGTCGTTCATGCACTCTCCTGGCCGTCGGAGCCTCGCGTGGACATCACGTGCCCCCGCCCGGCTTGTCCACACCTTCACGGTATGCACTTCACGACGGAAACGCGCTCATTGCCCGGGCCCGTTTCCCACCGGCGGGCATGGCGGGCGGGAAACGGGCCCAGGACGACCGGGAGACGGACCCGGGACGCCCCGGAAAAGGGCCCAGAATGCCCCGGAGACGCCCCCGAGGACGTGCGACGCGGAGCGCTACTCGCCCCGCCACCGGGGGGCGCGCTTCTCGGCGAAGGCCGCCGCGCCCTCCATGGCGTCCTTGGAGCCGAACACCGGGTTGATGATCTCCTGCTGCCGCTCGAACATCTCCTCGGCGCTCCAGTCGGCCGACTCGACGATCACCCGCTTGGTCGCGGCCAGCGCCAGCGGGGCGTTCGCCGCGATCCGCCGGGCCAGTTCGACCGCCCTGGCCAGCGCCTCGCCCGCGGGCGTGACGTGGTTGACCAGGCCGGCCTCCCGCAGCCGGGCGGCCGGGAAGTGGTCGCCGGTGAGGGCGATCTCCATCGCGAGGTGGTACGGGATGCGCCGGGGCAGCCGCATGACCCCTCCGGCCCCGGCGACCAGGCCGCGCCTGGGCTCCGGCAGCCCGAACTTCGCCTCCTCGGAGGCGATGACGATGTCGCAGGCCAGCGCCAGCTCGAACCCGCCGGCCAGGGCGTAGCCCTCGACCGCGGCGATGATCGGCTTCTTCGGGGGCGCCTCCACGAGACCGCCGAACCCCCGGCCCGCCACGACCGGGACGTCACCGGCCAGGAAGCCCTTGAGGTCCATTCCGGCGCAGAACGTGCCGCCGGCGCCGGTGAGGACGTAGGCGGCGACGTCCTTGCGTTCCTCCAGCTCGTCCAGGGCCGCGGCGATGCCCCGGGCCACGGCGCCGTTGACGGCGTTCCTGGCCTGGGGGCGGTTGATCGTGATGACGGCGACGCCGTCCTCGACGTCGACCAGAACCTCGTCAGACACCGGTCACTCCTACTTGGGCTGGAAGCGGATACCGCCGTCGAAGCGGATGACCTCGGCGTTCATGTAGTCATTCTCGATCAGCGCGCGCACCAGGTGGGCGAACTCCGCGGGCCGGCCCATGCGCTTGGGGAAGACCACCGGCGCCACCAGCTTGGCCTTGAACTCCTCGGCGTTGCCCGAGAAGCCGTAGATGGGGGTGTCGATGATGCCGGGGCAGATCGTGTTGACGCGGACGCCGATGGCGGCCAGGTCGCGCGCGGCCGGGACCGTCATGCCGACGATGCCGCCCTTGGACGCCGAGTAGGCCACCTGGCCGGTCTGGCCCTCCAGCGCCGCCACCGAGGCGGTGTTGACGACCACGCCGCGCTGGCCGTCCTCGTCGGCCGGCTCCGTCTTGGCGATGGCCGCCGCGCCGATGCGCATGAGGTTGAAGGTGCCGATCAGGTTGACGTCGATGACCTTGCGGTAGGAGGCCAGGTCGTGCGGGGAGCCGTCGCGGTTGACCGTACGGGTGGCCCAGCCGATGCCGGCGCTGTTCACCACGACGCGCAACGGCTTGCCCGTCGCCACGGCGGCGTCCACGGCGGCCTGCACCTGCTCCTCGTCGGACACGTCGGTCTTGACGAACACGCCGCCGAGCTCGTCGGCGATGGCCTTGCCGCGCTCCTCGTTGAGGTCGGCGATGACGACGGTGGCGCCGTGCGCGGCGAGCTCGCGGGCCGTGGCCTCGCCGAGACCGCTGGCACCGCCCGAGATGATTGCTGCTGCTCCGTTCAGGTCCATGAGCGGACTTTAACGCGCGGACCGAATGAAGTTCTACTCAGGGTGGCCAAATCTCTCCTACGGCGTCGGCCACGTCGGGGTAGACCTTGATGCGCCGGTCGAGGCCGGTGGTGCGCAGGATCCGGGCCACCGGGGTCTGCGGCGCGGCCAGGCGGACCCCGCCGCTCTGGGCGGTGGCCAGCCGCCACGCCTCGATCAGCACGGACAGGCCGCTGGAGTCCATGAACGACAGGTCGGTGAGGTCGAGGACGAGCCGGGGGCCGTCGAGCTTGATGGCGTCACGGATCTCGTCCCGCAGGAAGGGAGCGGTGAACAGGTCGAGTTCTCCCTCGACGGCCACCACCACGGCGTCACCAACGGCGCGGCGAGCCAACCGCAGCTTCATAACTCCTCCTCCGGGACCCATGAGGCAGCCCCACTTTACTTCGGCATCACCGCCCGTGAGGTCCCGCGACCGCGCGGATCATCCCGCCGGATCAGGAGTTTTCCCTACAACCGTCACATATCACCAGCACCTCCCGCGCCCGCCCGTCCCGCGCCCGCGCCGCCCGGGATCGCGAAGCCGTACGGCAGCTCCAGGCGGTGGGCGGCGAGCAGCTCCGGATCGGCGAGGATCTCCCGCGTCGGCCCGTCGGCGACGATCACGCCCCCGGAGAGGATGAGCGAGCGCTCGCACAGCTCCAGCGCGTACGGCAGGTCGTGCGTGACCATCAGCACGGTCACGTCCAGGCCCCGCAGGATCTCGGCCAGCTCGCGGCGGGAGGCCGGGTCGAGGTTCGACGACGGCTCGTCCAGCACCAGGATCTCCGGTTCCATGGCCAGCACGGTCGCCACCGCGACCCGGCGGCGCTGGCCGAAGGACAGGTGGTGCGGCGGCCGGTCGGCGGCCTGCAGCATGCCCACGCGCTCCAGCGCGGTGACGACCCGTCGCTCCAGCTCGGCGCCCCGGACGCCCATGTTGGCCGGGCCGAACGCGACGTCCTCGCGGACGGTGGGCATGAAGAGCTGGTCGTCGGGGTCCTGGAAGACCAGCCCGACCCGCCTGCGGATCTCCATGAGCGAGTCCCTGCCCACCGGCAGCCCGGCCACGGTCACCGTGCCGTGGCCGGCGGTCAGGATGCCGTTGAGGTGCATCACCAGCGTGGTCTTGCCCGCGCCGTTCGGGCCGAGCAGCGCCACCCGCTCCCCCCGCTCCAGGCGGAGGTCCACGCCGAACAGGGCCTGCGTGCCGTCCGGATAGGCGTACGCCAGCCGGCTCACCTCCAGCGACGGCACCGTACCCGTGCCGGCGCCCGTCCCAGCGCTCAAGCCAACCCCCAGACTCCCAGCAGCGCCACGAGCGCCACGCCAGGCAACATACCGGCGGCCAGCCACTGCCGTGACGAGGCGGACGGGTCGGCGAGCACCGGCATCGACCCGGTGTAGCCGCGGCTGAGCATCGCCAGGTGCACCCGCTCGCCCCGCTCGTAGGACCGGATGAACAGCGCGCCCGCCGACCTGGCGATCACCGGGATGTGCCGGACGTCCCGCGCGGCGAAACCCCGGGATTCCCTGGCCACCCGCATGCGCCGCATCTCGGCGAGGATCACGTCCAGGTAGCGGAGCATGAACATGGCGATCTGCACCAGCAGCGACGGCAGCCTGAGCCGCTGCGCGCCCAGCAGGATCATCCGGGGTTCGGTGGTGGCCGCGAGCAGGACGCTCGCCAGCACCCCCAGGGTGGCCTTGACCAGGATGTTCCACGCCGCCCACAGGCCGGCCACGCTGAGCGACAGCCCCAGGAACGGCGTCCGCTCGCCGGACCCGACGAACGGCAGCGCCACGGCGAACACCACGAACGGCACCTCGACCGCCATCCGCCGCAGCAGGAAACCCGGCGGGATCCGCGCGATCACCGCCACCGCGGCCAGCAGCGCGCCGTAGCCGGCGAACAGGCCGAACCACTCGCGCGGGGTGGCGACCACCACCAGCGCGAAGCACACCACCGCCGCCAGCTTGCACTGCGGCGGCAGCCGGTGGACGAGTGAGTCTCCCGGCAGATGGAGACGGTGGTGGTGCCCGGCGCCCATCAGGCCGCGACCCCCTCCCGCGTACGGCGCCGCACCGCGGCGAACAGCCCGCCGCCGACCGCCAGCGTCACCCCGGCGCCGATCAGGCCCGCCACCCCGACCGGGAGGCCGCCCTGCTCGCCGTAGTCGGCCAGCGGCTGGTCGCCCAGCGCGTGGTCGGTGGCGCGGTCGGCGAAGCCCTTGTCCTCGGCGACCCGCTCCAGGCCGTCGGGCGAGGCGGAGGCGTAGAAGCTGACCCCGCCGGCCAGCACCGCGGTCAGCGCGATGGCGGCCGGGGCGAACCAGCCGAGACGGCGGCGTGAAGTCGCCTGCGCGGGGACGGCCACCGTGTCCCCGGCGTCCCCGGCGTCCCCGGCGGCCCCGGCCTCACGCTCCTCACCGCCGGGGCCGCGCAGGACCAGCGGGGCGGCCAGGCCGCGCGCGCCGTACACCAGGTCGGGGCGGACGGCCAGGACGGTGCTGACGGTGACCGCGGTGATCAGGCCCTCGCCGATGCCGATGAGCGTGTGCACGCCGCCCATGGCCGCGGCGACCGTGCCGACCGAGACGGGCGCGGTGCCGCCGAGCCAGAACAGCAGGGTGAACGTCAGCGCCGTGGCGGGCACCGAGAGCAGCGCGGCGGCGAAGGAGGCGGCGACGACGGCCCCGCGGCCGCGCGCGCTCCGGGTGATGAGCCGGAAGACGCCCCAGGCGACGAGGACCGAGACGATGCCCATGAGCGTGATGTTGACGCCCAGCGCGGTCAGGCCGCCGTCGGCGAAGAAGAAGCCCTGCACCAGGAGGACCACGGCTATGCACAACACCGCCGTGTACGGTCCCACGAGGATCGCGGCGAGCGCGCCGCCGAGGAGGTGGCCGCTGGTGCCCGCCGCCACCGGGAAGTTCAGCATCTGGACCGCGAAGACGAAGGCGGCGACCAGGCCCGCCATCGGGGCCGTCCGGTCGTCGAGCTCGCGGCGGGCGCCGCGCAGCGCCACCGCCACGCCCGCGGCGGCGACGACCCCGGCCGACAACGAGACGGCTGGGGTGAAGAATCCATCGGGTACGTGCACGGCGAACCTCCCAAATGCGGCATCGCCCCCATACTTTAGGCCATTGACTTGTAGTTGCAATGAAGTGGCATTAGCGGAGCAGTCTCCGGACGAACGCCCCGGGGGTGAGGGTCCGCACCGCCGTGCTCAGCCGCCCCTTGCCCGCCGTGGCGTAGGGGCGGACGTTCCGCCGGACCAGGCCGTGCCACCAGGTGCGCGGCGGCGCGATCGCCTCCGCCGGCGCCTCGATCCGGAAGAGCGCGGGCGGACCGCCGAGATCGAGCTCCAGGTAGGCGTCCCAGGTGCCGGGCCCGAGCCGGTTCGCCGCCTGCCTGACCGCGAACGCGCCGCCCTCCCCGGCGACGACCGGCTCGCGGCGCTCCCGCCCCGAGCACCGCTCCCGCCAGACCAGATGCCGTACGGCGCGCGCCGCCGGCCGGGCCGCGCCCACGGTGACCTCCCCGTCGATCGCCAGCCGGTGGCCGAACATCCAGCGGGTCCGCGTCAGGCGCACGTTGCCCGGGACGCTGACCACGTGGCCGCCGACGTCGACGCTGAGGTTGCCGTGCGGCCGGGTGAAGTACGGCAACGCCACGACGCCGCCCGCCACCCGGGGCACCGGCGGGACGATCCGCCCGTCGCGGTCGGCGCCGAGCCGGGCCAGCCGGGCGACCCCCTCGCACTCGATCCGCACGTGGACGTCCCAGACGCCGGAGGACAGCGCCGCGACGTCGACCGCCCCGGTGAAGCCCTCGGGCCCGCCGTCGACCGGGACCACGACGTCGCGGGGCCGCTCCGGGCCCTCGTGACGCCGCCGCAGGACCAGCATGAGACCGCCCACGTCCGGCTCGGGGCCGTCGCCCCCGACCGGCGCGCTGAGCGCGACCCGGCCGGAGACGGCCAGCCGTCCCCCGGCGTCCCAGCACAGGCCGGTGAGCTCGCGGCGGACCACGGCCGACTCGACGTGCGCCAGCCGGACGAGGCGGTCGATGTCCCGGAGCGCGGCGAGCCGGCTGCGGTCGATGGCCCGCAGCCGGTCGCGGACCCCGTCGGTCAGCCAGCGGTCGCACAGGTCGGCCACCTCGGCGGCGATCTCCTCCCGCTGGTCGGGACCCGCCTCCAGGAACGGCCTGCCCAGGCTGCCGAAGGCGTCCATCCGGAAGTGCCGCCGCAGCAGGTGGTCGCGGAGCGCCCCGGGTCGCACGTGGGAGGTCATCACCTCGATCGGCTTCCTGATCATCCGCAGCCAGGCGACCGGGTCGCGACTGCCCGGCCGCTGCATGATGCTGCTGCCGTCGGGCCGGTCGACCAGGTGGTAGCAGTCGTAGTCGGCGACCACCGAGATCACCTCGGCGTGGCAGTAGGCGTGGGTGGTGAAGACCACGTCCTCGCCCACCAGCAGGCTCTCGTCGAAGCGGATCGCGTGGCGCTCCAGCATCTCCCGGCGGAACAGCTTGAAGCAGCTCAGGCTGTTGTAGACCGCGCTGTCACCGAGCGGTACCCGGTCGGCGTTCTCGTGGAACATCGAGACCGGCGCCCGGCGGCCGTGCCCGACGATCTTTCCGAGGACGATGTCGGAGCCGTTGCGGTCGGCCATGGCGAGCATCCGCTCCAGCGCCTCGGGGCCGAGGTGGTCGTCGGCGTCGCAGAAGAACACGTATCTGCCGCGGGCGTGGGAGAGCCCGACGTTGCGGGGACGGCCCGCGCCGCCGGAGGGCCCCTGCCGGAAGACCCGCACCACGCCGGGATGACAGGCGGCGTAGAGGTCGAGCAGGTCGGCGCCGCCGTCGGTGGAGCCGTCGTCCACCACGACGATCTCCCGGGAGACCCGCTGGACCAGGATGGACGTCAGGCACCGGTCGAGGTAGGGGCGGCAGTTGTGGACCGGCACGACGACGCTGACGTCGATGTCGCGCAACACGTCCACCCGGGACGGAGCCCCCGCGCGGGCCGCCCCCCTGCGCCCGGCCCCTCCGGAGGCGCCCGCACCCGCCGCCTCCCCGCCATGGCCGGTCCGGACTCGCTGAAGGATCGTCCCCGTCACCGCCGCGCCCCTCGTCGGTTACTTTCCGTTTTCTTGGCGATACAGTATGTGCCGCGGAGCCCCCCGCGCGCGGCGGATCCGCGGTGTTGGTCCGCCGCTCTTCGGGCCGCCGCGCCGCCGAGGGGTGAGGAACGCCCGTTTCGTACGACTTGCCGCCGGAACGGTCCCCGGCGACGGGACGACATGGAACTACCCTGATCACGGCGTGAGTTTGTTTTGCCGCCCCACCAGCCAATCTCCACGGCATGAACGTGACACCGAACATCCACGGCATGACCGGAACGCACGTCCAGGGCACGAGCCCGGCGCCGGGCGGTGACCGCCGCCCGGAGGACCGCCCCGCCGTCTCCGCCCGCGCCCTCGTCCTGGCGGCCTGCGCGATGTCGCCCGCCCTCTGCCTCCCCGTCCCCGCCTCGGCCGCCGCGCCGGCCGTCGTCCCGGCGGCCGTCTCCGCCCCGGCCGTCACGGTCCCGGCCATCGGGCCGGAGACGCCCGCCGACGAGACCGCGCCCCTGCGATTCCGGCTGCGGTCGACGGCGAGCTCCAGCCAGGTCAGCGGCGGGGCACGGGAGTTCGTCATCAGGGTGGACGTGCAGAACCTCAACAAGGGACCCGTGACCCTCGTCGGGATCGGCCGCAACGGCCCGGGGCTGCGGCTGATGTCCGCGGACGACAGCCCCCAGACGCTCAAGCCCAGGGAGCGGGTGAGCTACGAGCTGCGCTACCGGGTGACCGACTGCGACGCCGTGCCGCGGAAGGACTGGCCCATCCCGGTCCGCGTCCGGCAGGGCGCGGGCCAGCGGGTCGTCGAGGTCCCGCTGGCCGGGTTCGCCCCGGACGCCATGGAGGGCGGCGAGGAGTCGTCGGCGACCGTCCCGTGGCAGGCGGCCATGGCCGGGGAGGTGTGCCGGATCTTCTGACGGCCCCCCGGCCGGGTAAAACGTTCCGCGGTTCGGCGCCGAACCGCGTCCCCGGCCGGGCGGCCCGGAGTACCTTCGGGGTGCTCCGGGCCTTCCCCGGAGGTGGCGGCCGTACGGCCAGGCGGCCCCGTTCCGCGTCCCCTCCCGCCTGGGCGGAGAGGCCCCGCGTGGAGGCAGTGGAGGCAAGTGAGGCGAGTGATGACAGTCATCGCGGCGGTGCTGCTCGCGACCGGCCTTGTGGTCTCCGGCTGCGAGGCCGGGAACGCGGGGGCGCCGGGAGACCTCGGCAAACCCGCCGCGCCGCCCGGCGGTCCCGCGGGTCCCGAGCGGCACGAGACCGTCTCCTACGACGTCAACGGCCCGCTGACCGGCCTGCGGGTCGCGACCGGCGGGACCATCGAGGTGACGGAGACGTCCCGGTCCGGCGCCCACGTCACCGAGAGCCTCCGGTGGACGGACCGCAGGCCGGTCACCCGGCACCCCGTGCTGGACGGCACGCTGACGCTCGACCACACGTGCCCGCCGGTGTCCGACGGGATCGGCCGGACGTGCGTCGTGGACTACCGGGTGGAGATCCCGCGCGGCCTGCGGGTCAGGGCCGACAGCGGGGCCGGGTCGATCGGGCTGCACGGCCTGTCGGGCCCGGTGGAGGCGAGTTCGGGGGCGGGTGACGTCGTGGCCGACGGCCTGACGGGCCGGCAGGTGGCCGCCACGACCGGCGCCGGCGCGGTACGGCTGGGGTTCGCCGGTCCGCCCGACGCGGTGGACGTGCGGACCGGCACCGGCGACGGCGTGGTACGGCTGCCGCCCGGGACCTACCGGGTCGTCACCGGCACCGCCACGGGGCTCACCCGGGTCGCCATCACCGACGACCCGGCCTCGCCGCGGCTGGTGCGGGTCCTCAGCGGCACGGGGAACATCGACGTCTCCCCGGCGTGACCCGGGGACCCGGCGTCACGGGCGGCGCTTCAGCCTTCCGGGAGCGGTGACCGCACGGAGGGCGTCGTCGCAGGTGGGGTGGATGTCGAAGACGTTGTGCAGCCCCGTGGCCCACAGCAGCCGCTCCAGGCTCCCGTGGACGCCGCTGAGTGCCAGCCGCAGGCCCTCGGCCTCGCTGCGGTGCAGCGCCAGGACCAGCTCGCTCATCCCCACCGAGTCGCAGAAGGAGACCTCGGCCAGGTCCACGACCAGCGCCGGGGCGGCGGGCCGCTCCGTGGCCTGCCGCAGTCGCTCACGCAGCACCGGCGCGGAGCCCATGTCGAGTTCCCCGTGGGCGCGGAGGACGACCGCTCCGTCACGCGGCTGGGACGAGATGGTGAGCGCGGTGGCGCTTTGCGGCTGGGACACCATGATCATTTCCTCATATCCGTATTCCGTGAACCGCGACAGGTGATGGACACGTCCGGCGCCGGACGCGGCAGAACACGGGGATGTCACCCTCATGACCGGCCGGACCGCTGGACGAACGCCGAAAAAAACGGTGTTATCCGCTCGTGGACCCCCTCACCCGCACGCGATGGCCAGCCGTCGCCGGCGACCGGTCCCGCTCCACGCCGGATCCCGCCGGAGTGGAGACAACCACGCCTCCCTACCCGATCACCGCCCTGTCACACCGGTTCCGCGAGACGCAAGCCTTTCAGCCGTCACCCAATGGCATTCCCAAAACCGGGAGAAATACCCTGAAAATGGTCATAAATCCTGTTTTAGGGATGGATGTCCGGGCACGCGTGTCTCGCCTGGCGCCTCCCGGCCCGATCCGAGGAAGGAGCGCCGATCCGCCGTGCCCGATCGCCATGACCCGCCTCAGGAAGCCCCGTCCAAGGCCGCGCGGGAGCCGGGCACGCCGACGGCCACCGTCCCCCGGAAGGTCGCCGTCTCCGAGCTCACCCTGGGCATGGAGGAAGAGCTCCTGCTGGTCGATCCACGGACCGGCCTGGCGCTGCCCCTGGCGGCGGAGGTGCTCGGCCGCGTGACCGGCCCGGCCCGCGGCCGGATCGTGCCGGAGCTGACCAGGATGCAGATCGAGATCAACAGCGGCGTCCACACCGGGCTGCGCGACCTCGCGGACGACCTGCTGCGGCTGCGCGGCGCCGCGGCCGAGGCCGCCACCGCGTCCGGGGCCGCGCCGGCCGCGTGCGGCACGTGCCTGGCCGGGGACGGCGGCATGCCGCCGCTGACCGACTCCTCCCGCTACCACCGCATCCACGGGCACTACCGGGCGCTGCTGCGGGGCCAGGTGGTGTGCGGCTGCCACGTGCACGTCGGGGTCCCCGACCGGGAGGAGGCCGTCCAGGTGATGAACCACGTGCGGCCCTGGCTGCCGACCCTCCTCGCCCTGTCCGGCAACTCCCCCGTCTGCGACGGCGCCGACACCGGGTACGCGAGCTGGCGGGCGATGCTGTGGTCCCGGTGGCCGAGCGTCGGGCCGCCGCCCGTCTTCGAGTCCGCCGCGCACTACGACGCCCTCGTCGAGACCCTGCGCGCCGGCGGGACGATCCTGGACCACGGGATGGTCCACTGGCTGATCAGGCCCTCCCACCACCTGCCGACCCTGGAGTTCCGCACCGCCGACACCTGCGCCACCGTGGAGGAGGCGACGGTGCTGGCCGGGCTGATCCGCGGGCTGGTCGCCGTCCTCCTCGCCGACGTGCGGCGCGGCGTCCCGCCGCCCCCGGTCGACCAGACGCTGCTGCTCGCCGCGTACTGGCGGGCGGCCCGCGACGGCATCGAGGGCGACGGGGTGGAACTCCCCTCCGGCCGCCGGGTGCCGGCCTGGGTGACGGCGGGCCGGCTGCTGGACCGCGCCCGTCCCGGCCTGGAGGAGAGCGGCGACCTCGGCCTGGTGACGGCCGGGCTGGAGCGGATCCGGCGCCTCGGCTCCGGCGCGGCCCGCCAGCGCGCCGCCTACCACCGCCGCCGGCGGGTGGCGGACGTGGCCGAACTGATCGTCCGGCAGACCCTGGACGTCCCCGGCTTCCTCGCCGGCCGTCCCCCGCGGCCGCGCCTGGCCGCCGACCGCCCCTCCGCCTCCCCCGGCACCCTCCGCTCCTGACGGCGTCCTCCGTTCCCGACCGCGTCCTCCGCTCCCGGCGGTGGCCACCGTTCCGGCGGCGGCCTCGGCGGGCGCGGGGGCACGGTCCCGGTGTCACCTCGCGGCGGAGGCCGCGACGAGCGACGGATAGTCCTTCAGCTCGATGTCCGTGGCGAACCGGTCGGTCAGCTTCAGCATGAGCGTGAGCAGGAACCTGCGCTGGAACATCCAGTTCCGCATCCTGATCCTCACGCGGGTCGCCGGGGCGAGGAAACCTCCGGCGTCGCCCTTCCCGGTCACCTTGGCGTAGCCGCGGAGCAACTCCTCGTACCCGCGGAACCCCGCCCGGTGGTCGCCGCCGGCCAGCGCCAGCTCCCCGGCCAGCACGTACGCGCCCACGACGGCCAGGCCGGTGCCGAAGCCGCCGAGGGTGTTGCCGTAGGCGGCGTCGCCGAGCAGCACCACCCGCCCACTGGCGTACCGGTCGATGTGGACCCGGCTGATCGAGTCGAGATAGAGCTCGCGGGCGTGCGGCAGACGGGTGAGGATCTCGGGCACCCGCCAGCCCGCGCCCCGGTAGGCGTCGGCCAGGATCCGCCGCTGCGCCTCGACGTCGTAGCGGTCGTAGTCGATCGGCGGGGAGGCGAAGACGAAGAAGACGGGCGAGCTGGGGCCGCCGAGCGAGACCATCCGGCCGGGCTCGTTGTACATCCCGGTGCCGAGGCCGGCGCCGAGGTCGGCCAGCGCGTAGTGGTACCCGAGGAAGCGCACGTAGTCGGACTCGGGGCCGAAGGCCAGCCGCCGCACGTTGGAGTGGATGCCGTCCGCGCCGACCACCAGGTCGAAGGTGCGCGGCGCGCCGCGTTCGAAGGTGACGTGCACGCCGTCCGCCGTCTCGGTGAGCGAGGTGATCGAGTCGCCGAAGACGTACTCGCAGCGGCCCGCCGTCCTCTCGTACAGCAGGGCCGACAGGTCGCCGCGCAGGATCTCGACGTCGCCGCCGGTGAACTCGCCCGGCAGGACCGCCAGCCGCCGGCCCTCGGCGTCGACGATGTCCTGGTCCGTCCCGCCGGTCTGGTGGCGCCGCACCTCCTCCAGGATGCCCATCCGCCTCAGCACGGAGAGCTGGGCCTCGCCCTTGAAGTCGACGGCCTGGCCGCCGGGGCGCAGCGAGGGCGCCCGCTCGACGACGGTGACGGCGTAGCCGTAGCGGATCAGCCAGTAGGCGAGCGCGGGGCCGGCGATGCTCGCGCCGGAGATGAGGACCGTGGTGTTCTTCATGCCCCGACCTTCGCCGGGGGCGCTGACAGCCCGCCGACCACCGGCTGACACCCGCGCTCCCCCGCCGCCGGCCGCTGTCAGCCGCCGTCAGCCGCCGTCGGCCACTCCCCCTGCTCCGCCTCCGCCTCCGCGTCCCGCCGCTCCGCGTCCTCGGCTCCGCGCGCCTCGGTGTCCTCGGCTCCGCGCACCTCCGCGTCCTCGGCTCCGCGCGCCTCGGCGTCGAGCACCGCCCGCGCCTCGTCGCGGCGCATGGCGGCCCCGCGGGCGAACGCCGCCGCGAACGCCTCCACGCCGGCGAGGTCCCGGGCGTCCGCGGCGGTCCGCGCGACGTCGCGGTCCCCGGCCACGGCCGTGCCGCGCAGCGCCACCGCCGCCCCCAGCAGCAGGGCCGCCCGCTCCCCCGCCGCCCGCGCGCTCTCCCCGGCCCGCGCCGTACCCGACGTGGGCCGCCCGGTGCCCGCCATGGCCGTCCCGGGTCGCCCGGGACGCCCGGTGCCCGCCGTACCCGGCGCGGGCTCCGCGGTCGCGGGACCCTTCGCGGTCGTCGCCGGGTCTCCCCCGTGTTCCAGCAGTACGGCGCCCGCCCACCCCTCGGCGGCGGCGGCGAGGTCCGACGTCAGCGGCGTCCTGCGGGCCGCGGCCAGCGCCCGCCGGTGCCGGAGCCGGGCCCCGGCGGGGTCGCCCTCGGCCTCGGCCAGCCGCCCGAGCGCGGTGAGCGCCCGCGTCCGCGTCCCCGCCGCGAAGGGCCCGTCCTCCGCGGCGCGCAACGCGGCGCCGAACAGCCGGCGGGCCTCGGCGAGGTCGCCCCGGTACCACGCGATCCGGCCCAGGCCCAGGCGGACCTCGGCGGGAGCGTCCGGCCAGCCCGCCTTGCGGGCGAGCTCCCCGGCCCGCCGGTAGTCGGCGACGGCGGCGGCCGGATCGCCCTGACGCACCAGCGCCTCGGCCCGGTGCGCCAGCAGGTCGGCGCTCTCCTCCAGGGCGCCGAGCTCCTCCATGAGCCGCAGCGCCTCCCCCCACGGCTCCCGGGCCCGCGCCCACTCGCCGCGCAGCCCCGCGATGAGGGCCAGCCCGTCGAGGGCCTGGGCCGTCCCCCAGCGCTCACCGAGGTCGCGGAACCCCGTCAGCGCCTCCGCGAACTCCCGCTCTCCCCGGGCGATCTCGCCGCCGAACACCGCCAGCAGCCCCCGGCTTAGCCGTCCCAGCGCCCGGTTCCACGGGTCGGAGCCGAGCAGCCGCTCCGCCTCGGGCCCGATCGGCCCCGACGGCGGCCCGGCGAACATGCCCCACAGCGCCACGGTGAACGGGTGGCGCGTCGGCCGGTCCAGCGACCGCATGATCTCCCCGGCCCGTTCCCAGTGCCCGGCCGGCGCCCGCGGCACGGCGTGCGCCACGCACACGACGTACTCCTCCTCCAGCCCCTCGGGCGGCCCGCCGGCCGCGTCGAGGAGCTCTGCGGCGGCCTCCCCCGCCTGGGCGCGTCGCCCGCTCAGCCACCAGTAGATCGCCAGCGCGGCGACCAGCCGCATCGCCGTACCCCGGTCCCCGCGTACGGCCCAGCGCAGCGCGGCCATCAGGTTGCCGTGCTCGGCCGACAGCCGCTCCAGCCACCGCAGCTGCCCGGCCCGGAGCAGGTGGGGGGCGGCGCGTTCGGCGAGGCCGAGGAAGTGGCGGGCGTGGGCGGCGCGCAGGCGCTCCTCCTCCCCGGACTCGGCCAGCTTCTCGGCGCAGAACAGCAGGATCGTGTTGAGCATCCGGTAGCGGTCGCCGTCCGCCTCGACCAGCGACCTGTCCACCAGGTCGGCCAGCAGCCCGGCGGCGTCGTCCACGCCGCAGACCTCCTCGACCGCCTCCAGTGACGCCCCGCCGGTGAACACGGCGAGCCGCCGGGCCAGCGCCCGCTCTTCCGGGGTGAGGAGGTCCCAGCTCCACTCCACCACCGCGCGCAGGGTCCGGTGCCGGGCCGCCGCCGTACGGTCGCCGCGCGACAGCAGCCGGAACCGGCCGTGCTCGGCCAGCCGCCCGGCGATCTCCTCCGCGGTGAACGACCGCAGCCGTGCCGCCGCCAGCTCGATGGCCAGCGGCAGCCCGTCCAGCGCCGCGCAGATCCGGACGACCGCCGCCGCGTTGTCCGGACCCACCTCGAAGCCGGGCCGTACGGCGGCGGCCCGGTCGGCGAACAGGCGGACGGCGGGGTAGGCGGCCGCGTCCCGCGGCGGGAGATCCGGGGGCGGGGTGGGCAGCGGCGCCAGCGGCACCAGCGTCTCGCCGGTGATGCCGAAGGGCTCGCGGCTGGTGGCCAGGACGCGGAGCCCCGGGCACTCGGCCAGCAGCCCGCGGGCCAGCGCGGCGGTACCCGCGATCACGTGCTCGCAGTTGTCGAGGACGAGCAGCGACTCCCGGTCGGCGAGCGCCGCCACCAGGCGGTCGGCGGGGTCGGCCGTGCGGAGTGACTGGAACCCGGTCTCGCGCAGTCCGAGCGCGCCGAGCACCGCCCGGGGCACCTGGTCGTCGTCGGCGGCGGAGGTCAGGTCGACGAAGCACGCCTCGCGCCGGTCCCGCCCGGCCGCCTCGATCGCCAGCCGGGTCTTGCCGGTGCCGCCCGGTCCGGTGATCGTGACGAGCCGGGAGTCGCGCAACGCGCCGATCCGCTCCAGTTCCCGCTCGCGTCCCACGAAGCTGGTGAGCTGGGCCGCGAGCCGCCGCCGCGGCGGCGCGGGCTCGGCGGCGCGCAGCACCGCCAGGTGGACGGCGGCCAGCTCCGGTGAGGGGTCGGCACCGAGCTCCTCGGCGAGCGTCCGCCGGGTCTCCTCGAAGACCTCCAGCGCCTCGGCCTGCCGCCCGGCCGCGTGCAGGGCGCGCATGAGCTGGCCCCTGAGCCGCTCCCGCAGGGGGTGCGCGTCCGCCAGCCGCCTCAGCTCGGCCACCGAGGTCCCCTCGGGGAGGGCGAGCTCGGCCTCGACGAGGTCCTCCGCGGCGGCGAGCCGCAGCTCCTCCAGGCGCGCCTCCCGCTCCCGCCGGAACGACCCGGGCGGCAGATCGGCCAGGGCGGGTCCCCGCCACAGGCCGAGCGCCTCGCGCAGCGTGCCCGCCGCGGCCTCATGGTGGCCTTCGACCAGCAGACGCCGCCCCTCGCGGGCGAGCCGCTCGAACCGGTGGACGTCGACGTCACCGGGATCGACCGCGAGCCGGTACCCGGCCCCGTGGAACTCCACGACACCGGCGGGAAGGTTCCGGCGCAGCCGGGACACCTGGGCCTGCAGCGCGTTCGCGGCGCCGGCCGGGGGGTCGTCGCCGTACTGGCCGTCGATCAGCTCCGTCACGCCGACCACCCGGCCCGCGTTCAGCAGCAGCATCACCAGCAGGGCACGCGGCCGGGGGCCGCCCACCGGGATCTCCTCACCGGCGGCGGACCGCACCTCCAGGGACCCGAGAACGCCGAACTGCACGGTGCCGATTGTCCCCCATGCCCGGCATGCGCCCGCCGGGCAGGGACGGACACGCCTTTCCGGCACGGGCGGGAAGCGGCCATGAAGCGCGGGCCGCCCGGGGCGCGCCGGGTGGACCACCGGCAGGGTGCCCCGTGCGGGCGGGATCATGTCGTTCGTCGTCAGTGACCGGCATCCGCGGGCCGCGGAGCGCGGTCGCGGCGGGTGCGGAGCTTGTACCGGTTGCCGCAGCGGTCCATCGAGCACCAACGGCGGGCGCCGGGCCGGGAGGTGTCCAGGAAGATGAGGAGGCACCGCTCCCCGCCGCACACGCGCACCCGGGAGGCCATCGGCCCGCCGAACAGCTCGACGGCGTCCCTGGCGACCGCGGACAGGAACTGCGCGCCGGTCACCGGCGTCGCCCAGCCCCGCTGGAAGGACGGCGTGACCACGGGCACGGGAGGCGGGGCGGCGGCGAACTCGTTCAGGACGGCGAGCGCGTCCTGCGGGGCGGCGGGGTCCCCCACCCCCGTCGCACGCTCGGCCAGGGCCTGGATCGCGGCGCGCAGTCGTTTGGCCCCGGCCAGGTCGGCCTCGCCGACCACGACCTCGTCCGGAAGGCCGAGCCGGGACAGCGGGATCCAGGCCGCCAGGTCCTCCGGCGCGTGCAACTGCTCCCACTCCGGAAGCGCGCCGGTGAGCAGGAACTCCAGGCACGGCGCCCCCGCGTCGAACCGGAAGGTCTGACCGTCCCGAGGCGTCAGAAGAATGCCGTTTGCGTTGTTCACCCCACCAGTCTAGCCTCTGACACCAGTTAAACCGGTGTCAGCATCCGGTGTGAACGAAAGGCGAGTCATGCAGGAGATCATCGATCTGATGGACCGGGCGTGGGAGGCCAACCGGAACGGCGACGCCGACTTCTACGACGGCTTCCTCACCGACGCCCCGGTCAGCGTGTCACCGTGGGGCGTGGTGACCGACCGCGACGCGATCCTGAAGGGGTTCGCCGAGAACCGGAACCCCTACACCCGCACCGACCAGTCGGACCACCGGGTGATCACGCTCGACTCCGGCAGCGTCGTGCACACCAGCAGGGTCGAGATCGACATGCTGGTGAACGGCACCGACCCGCAGACCATGGCGGTCTTCGCCACCACCGCGCTGACCAGGGGCTCGGACGGGGCCTGGAAGGCGGCCCTCTTCCAGATCACTCCCGCGCCGGCCCGCTGACGGGGTCGCCGGGCCGGCCGGGCGGACCCGACGCCGGGTGGCCGCCGCCCCGGGCCGGCGGGCTCGACGGCCGGCCCCGGCGGGCCCCGCGGCCGGTGCACGAGCCCGCCGGGACGCCGTACGGGGGCGGGGGACCGGGTTCGGGCGGCTGTCAGGTGCGGAAGAGGCGCCAGAACGCCAGCGCGACCTCCTCCGCGGGCGCCGGGGGGTCGCCGGTGACCCAGTGCGCGATCACACCGGTGAGGGCGCCGGCCAGGTAGGCGGCGTGCGTCTCCGCCGGGACGTCGTCGAGCCCTCCGGCGCGGTGCCCGCCGGTGAAGCGCCCGGCCAGCTCGGCGGTCAGCCGTTCACGCATGCGCACGACGAACAGCGCGCTGCCCTGGGGGCCCAGCATCCGCCGGTACAGCGGGGCCGCGGCGGCCACGTGCCCGAACAGGACGGTCAACGGCTCGGGGGTCCGGTCGCGGGGCGCGTCGCGCGGGCACAGCGCGGCGGCCCGGGCCACCTGGGCCACCGCCTCCTCCATGGCGTCGGTCACGAGCGCGTCCACGTCGGGGAAGTGCAGGTAGACCGTCGCCCGGTTCACCCCGGCACACCTGGCCACCTCCGACACCGTGATGGCGCCCACGTCCTTCTCCGCGGCCAGGGTGAGGACCGCGGTGCGCAGCCGCGCCCGGGTGCGCCGTACTCGGGGATCGTCCGCCTTCATGCCCCGGACTATACAACAGGCGTTGCATAATCAACACATGTCGTATAAGTTGCCGGGTATGCGAATCGAGATCTGGGCGGACGTGGTCTGCGGATGGGCTTACATCGGCAAGCGGCGGCTGGAGGCGGCACTGGCCGACCCGGCCTTCGACGGTGTTCCCGTCGAGGTCGTGTGGCGGCCGTTCCGGATCGACCCCACCTCGCCGGCGCGGTCCACCCCCATTGAGGAGGCGCTCGCCGACCCCGCGGTGGACAACGCGCTGCGCGTCTGCGCGCCCGGCCTGTCCCCCGGGGAGAACCGGACGCGGGTCTCCGACATCGCCGCCGCGGAGGGGATCGGCCCGCGCTGGGGAGCGGCCTGGCGGGCGAGCAGCCACGACGCGCACCGCCTGCTGTTCCTCGCCCACGAGCACGGCGGCGCGGAGCTGCAGAACGCCGTGGCCGAGCGGGTGATGCGGGCCCACTTCGTCGACGGGGCCGACATCGGCGACCGCCGGACGCTCGCCGCCGTCGCGGCCGAGGCCGGCTTCGCCGACGGCGCCGCGCTGCTGGAGACCGGCGCGGGCGAGGACGAGGTGCGGGAACTGCTCCTCGTCGGCAAGGCACGCGGGGTGGCGACCTCTCCGACGATCGTCGTCGGCGACCGCGCGCTGGCCGGCGCCCAGCCGGCCGAGGTGATCCGGGAGTTCATCGCCCGGGGCGGTCACCGCCGCGAGCTGCCCGACGAGGTGGAGCGGCTGCGCCACGCCGAGGCCCTCCTCGACCGGCGCGACCCGCTCGGGTCGCTGGTCCTGCTGCGGCCCCTGCTCGACGCGTACGGCGACGACCGCAACGTGCTGATGCTCGCCGCCCGCGCCTACTTCGCCTCGGCGCAGCTCGGCCGGGCCCGCGCCACGCTGGAGCGGCTGGTGGGCGACACTCCGGACGACTCCTACGCCCGGCACCTGCTCGGCCGCACCCTCCAGCGGCAGGGCCTCGCCGAGGAGGCCGCCCCGCACCTGAGCATGGCCGCCGCCATGTCCCCGGAGTACGACTGATCCCTGCCCCTGATGACGCCGGTCATCGGCCGGGGTACGGCCGAGTCCTGCTTCTGACCCGGCCGTACCCCGGTTACACCTGTCATGCCCCCGGGGTACGGCCGAGCCCTGCTTCTGACTCGCCCGGCCCCGGTGACGCCGGCCATGCTCCCGGAGTACGGCTGAGCCGCGCCCGGCCGCCCGGCCGTGCTCCCCTCACGGGTGATCGGCTGTGCCGTCGCCGGACGGGCGGGGTGCCCGGCGGGCTACGGTCGCGGCTCGCCGTACCAGCGCCAGGAGGTCAGGCGGGGACGGCCGGGGAGCTCGCCGCGCCCGGTGGCCCACAGCAGGGTGGGCCAGGGGCCGGTGTCCCTCGGGGCGTCCGGGAACAGCCTGGCCAGGACCCGCTCACACAGTCCGGCGGGCGGCGCCCAGCCGAGCCCGAGTCCTCCGGCCAGGTCGTGGGTGTGCACCAGCGCCTCGACGATTCCCATCGCGGCGAAGCCCTCGGGGTCGGATGCCCCGAAGACGTGGTGGGCGCGGAGCTCCGGCGGTGTCGTGCGCACCATGGCGGACAGCAGCGCGCCGCTCGTCTCCAGCACCTGCAGCAATCCGTCCGGCCCCGCCGCGCGATCGGCGTGGATCGTGTTCCGCGGGCCCCCGGGCCTGCGCCGCTCCAGGCGGAAGGGCACCTCGCGGTCGCCGGGCGGCGTGCGGAGGCCGAGCTGTGCGGCGTAGGCGAAGAGGTCGTCGCCGAGGTGCTCGACGGTCTCCCAGCGGCTCCACTCCAGCGAGCCCGCCATGTCGTCCCAAGCGGTCGCGGGCACCCGGCGGACGACGTCCATGGCGAGCCGTACGGCCTCGTCGAGGTCGTCGGCGGTGACAGGGGACCGGGGCGGCGCGGCTTCACGGGACTGCGACATGCCACGGACCATACCGCCCCGTGGAAACCCGACCGTCGCATCGTCGAAGCAGACCATCGCGACCGCGAGGTCGACCACCGCGACCGCGGAAACCGGCCACCGTACCGCGGAAGCCGGGCCGTCGCGGCCGTCGCCCGCGCGGGGCGGGAGAGGGAGGTCGTTCAGGGGCGCATTCCGCCGAGGGCGGTCTCGACGAGCGCGGCGGCGTACTCGTGGGTGAGCGGGCCTTCGCGGTGCAGCCAGCGGACGAGCAGCGGACTCCACAGGAGATCGACCGCGACGTCCAGGTCGAGGTCCGCGGCGAGCTGCCCGGCCTCCTGGGCCGCGCGAAGACGCCTCTTCTTGAGCTCCCGCATCGGCCGGTTGAGCCGTTCCGCGTAGAGGGCGGCGAGGTCGGCGTCGTGGGCGATCTCGATGCTGAGCGCGCGCATCGTCCGGTCGTAACGGGGGTCGTTCAGCTCGTCCACGGTCGCGAACATGACCGTCTTCAGATCGGCCTCGACGTCCCCGGTGTCGGGGAGGGCGGCCTCCTCGACGGACTCCCCGCCACCTTCCCCGCCGCCTCCCTCGCCGGGTTCACCCGTCGTGAACATCAGGAAGGCGTCGAAGAGGACGGCGCCCTTGGACGGCCACCAGCGGTAGATGGTCTGCTTGCCGACTCCGGCCCGCGCCGCGATGCCCTCGATGCTGAGCTTGGCGTACCCGACCTCGGCCGCGAGCTCGAAGGCGGCGGTGAGAACGGCTCGCCGGGAGGTCTCGCTGCGCCGGGCCACGCCGGCGGACGGACGGCGCTGATCAGTCATGACGTCACCGTAGCACAGACATGAGACGAGACGGTCCGTCTTGACATAGGACGATCGATGGGACATGGTGAAGGGCATCTCGGCGAGACGAACCGTCTCGTCACAATTTCGGTCAGTGGAGGCCCCCTTTGGAAACCCCGCACACCCCCAGGACCTGGTTCGTCACCGGCGCCGGCCGCGGCCTGGGCCGCGCCTTCACCGAGGCGGCGCTGGAGCGCGGCGACCGGGTGGCCGCCACCTCCCGGGACGTCGGCCCGTTGCGCGACCTCGTGAGCGAGCACGAGGGCCGCCTGCTGACCATGCCCCTCGACGTCACCGATCGTGACGCCGTCTTCGCCGCGGTGACGGCCGCCCACGAGCACTTCGGCCGGATCGACATCGTCGTCAACAACGCGGGCGCCATGTCCTCGGGAATGGTCGAGGAGTTCACCGAGGCCGAGGCGCGCGCTCAGATGGAGGTCAACTTCTTCGGCGCGCTGTGGGTGAGCCAGGCCGTCCTGCCGCACCTGCGTGCGCAGGGATCGGGACACATCCTGCAGATCTCCAGCATCGCCGCCCTCGGCGGCTTCCCCAGCACCGGGATGTACAGCGCGAGCAAGTTCGCGCTGGAGGGCATGAGCGAGGCGCTCGCGATGGAAGCCGCGGCGTTCGGTGTGAAGCTCACCATCGTCCAGCCCGGCGGCTACTGGACCGACCTCTACACCCGCATGACCTCGACCACCCCTCTCCCCGCCTACGCCCCGTTGCGCGCCGAGCTGGAGAAGCAGTGGGCCGAGGGCTCCGTGGACAGCGAACCCCGCCTGGCCGCCGAGGCCGTGCTGAAGCTCGTCGACAGCCCGAACCCCCCGCTGCGGCTCCTGCTCGGCAGCATGGTCTACGACCTGGCCCTCGACGTCTCCCGGCGGCGCATGGACACCTGGGCCGCCTGGGAGGAGGTCAGCCGCGCCGCCGAACACGCCGTCCCGGCCCCGGACGGGTACGGCGCGGACCACGACGCCTGACCGGTTCCAGCCGGTTGCCTGTGCCGCGTCGCTCCTGGATGATCCACATATGGGGTGAGGCGTACCGAGGGGCGACGATGAAGGCATTGCTGGTGCTCATGGGCGTCGCCGCGGTGGGCGCGCTGGTCGCGGTCCTCCTGTTGTCACGGGCCCCGGCGGACGGCGGTGACGGCGCGGAACGCGTGGCCGCGGATTCCACCGTCCCGGCCTCGGCTCCCCCCGCGGCCGGGAAGAGCGTCCTGCTGGACGTCGAGGGCGCCGTCATCGAGGAGTTCTCCGGCGACTGCGCCGGCAGCGGATATCCGTACCTCTGCCGGTATGTCAGGGAGCGGCTGCTCGCCGAGGACCCGCGGCTGCTCACCCGCGACGGCCTGACGATCCGGACGACGATCGACCAGCGGCTCCAGCGGGCCGCGCAGCGGGCCATCGACGCCCACGTCCACCGCGACGACGCGCCGGTCGCCACCCAGGTCATGATCGTCCCCGGCGAGGGCGCCATCAGGGCCATGGCCACCAGCCGCGGCGCCGGTGACGGGGCGGCCCTCCAGCAGGGCACCACGGCGATGCCGTACACCCTGGCCGCCGCGCTCGCCGCCGGCCTGCGGTACGACGACGGCTTCCCCGTCTCGGACGTCTACCGGGCCCCGGACCACGCGGCGTTCAGGAACTGCGCGGGCCAGTCCGTCGGCGAGCCCTCCCATGTCATCTTCGACCTGGAGAAGGGCGGGGAGCGGTTCGTCACCCTGCGATCGGGTACCCACGGCGCGGTGAACACCTTCCACATGCGTCTTACGGAGAAGACCGGCCTGTGCGAGACCGTCAGGACGGCCGAGTCGCTCGGGCTCAGGCGCGGCGACGGGACGCCGCTCCGGGAACTGGAGACGTTCACGCTGGGCGTCAACGAGGCCGACCCCGTCTCGGTGGCCAATTCGTACGCGAGCCTCGCCGCCCGCGGCCGCTTCTGTGAGCCGACGGTGATCACGGAGATCCGCGACGGCTCGGCCGCCCCGCGTCTCTTCCCGCCGCGCTGCCGGCAGGTCCTGGACCCGGCGGTCGCCGACGCGGTCACCGGAGTGCTGTCCGAAGCCCTGACGGAGAGCGCGCTCGGCATCGGCCGCCAGGCGGCGGGCATGCCCGGCACGACCGACGCGTTCACCGCCGCCTGGTACGCCGGTTACACCCCCGGCCTGGCCTCGGCCGTCAGCCTCGGCGACCCTCGCGGCGGGTACCGGTACCCGCTGACGGACGTCACCATCGGCGGTCACCACTACCCGAGGGTGGACGGCGCGTCGGTTCCCGGCTCGATCTGGAAGGAGACCATGACCGAGGCGGCGCGGGGGACGCGGGAGACCCGCTTCACCCGGCCGGACATCGGCCGCTTCGGCGGCTGCCGCGACGCCTGCCCGAACTGACCACCGCGCTCGGCGGGTCACGCTAGAAGCCGGAGCTCTCGGCCCTGCGCCGGATCCTCAGAGCAGGGCCCTGTGAACTTCTATGAAGGCCGCGCGTACTCCCGCAGCCGGCTGTTCATGAGGTCCCAGAACGAGCGGCAGCGTTCGGCCCCGGCGAGCCAGGGGGCCATGTACCAGGCCTCCCACTCGCCGTCCGGAGTCCTGATATGCGGGTTGAGGAGATATACGCCGTCGTCGTATTCACCGATCATGAGTGTGTCCGGCACGTACTCTCCCCGGACATGGATCGTGTCCTGACCCTCTCCGTAGACGAAGTAGTCCTCGTCGGACGGGCGCAGGTCGTCGTCCTGGGATGACCAGATGTCGACCAGCTGCGGATCGAGGTCGCGGACCCAGCCGATCCGGCCGACCGGCAGTAGCGGGCCACAGGCGATACCCTTCCCGTCCCAGCCGTCGGTGACCCGGAGGAACCCGCGGTAGCTCGGCGGCAGCCTGACGCCGAGACGCCGCTCATGCTCCACGAGCTCGGACTCGACGACCCCGGGTGCGCCCAGCCAGCTTCGAGGGTCAGGGGGCTCGGGAACATCCCACGACGCGCGCTCGACGGCTGCCCGGCCCGCGCGTCGCAGCAGGCCGGGCCAGGGATGACGCGTGTCGCCGGGAACATGGAGGGTGCTCACGAAGCACACCGTACGGCAAGTCGATCAAGGAGCTCAGCCGATGTACGGCACCGCCCGGTCGGCGGCCGTCCGCGTCCGCATCGACCGGTTCGTCTCCGGTGCCCCGGAAGGGACAGCCTGGTTCCGGCTCCCGTTGAGGACCGTCGATCACCGCCTCGGCCCCGCGCGGAGACACCGTAAGACGATCGTGAGGGCTGACACGGCAGTGATCCCGCGATCCCGCGATCCCGCGATCCCGCGTCGTCGGCCCATGCCGGATCGGGGCTCGAAGGCGCGGACGAGTGACGTGGAAGGCCGGAGCGGCCTCCCCGAGATCGAGCGTTATTGCTTAGATAGTGCTATTGCAAGTAAGTTGCAACTACGTCGATCGCGAGGAGAACGCCGATGGGGAACTACACCCTGCCGGACATGCCCTATGACTACGCCGCGCTGGAGCCGGCCATCACCGGGGAGATCCTGGAGCTCCACCACGCCAGGCACCACGCCGCCTACGTCAAGGGCGCCAACGACACCCTGGAGCGCCTGGCCGAGGCCCGCGACAAGGGCGAGTTCGGCGGCCTGGTCGGCCTGGAGAAGACCTACGCCTTCAACCTGTCCGGCCACGTGCTGCACTCGATCTTCTGGCAGAACCTGTCCCCGGACGGCGGCGACCGTCCCGACGGAGAGCTCGGCGACGCCATCGCCGAGCACTTCGGCTCCTTCGAGGCGTTCGCCAAGCAGCTCACCACGGCGACGACGACCGTGCAGGGTTCCGGCTGGGGTGTGCTCGCCTGGGAACCGCTGGGGCGCCGTCTGATCGTCGAGCAGGTCTACGACCACCACGGCAACGTCGGGATGAACACCACCCCGCTGCTGGTCTTCGACGCCTGGGAGCACGCCTACTACCTGCAGTACCGCAACGTGCGCCCCGACTACGTCGAGAAGCTCTGGGACCTGATCAACTGGAACGACGTCATCGCCCGCTACACCGCTGCCAGGAACGCCGCCCCCGCCGTCTCCTGACGACGCCGTCCGAATCCCGGGCCCCGTGAACCCGGTGCCCGTACGCCGGCCTTCCTTGCGCGATGGTCCACCCGGCGTGCGGGCACCGAACTCTCTCCTTCCGTTCGAGCCCTCCCGCCCGGCCCCCTTCACCCGGACCCCTCCATCCGAGCTCATACGCCCGAGCCCCTCCACCCGGACCCTTCCGCCCGGACCACTTCACCCGAGTCCCTCTGCCCGTCCGGCTCCCCGGTGTGACCACGACACGGACCGGCCGGTCCCCGCAGCGAGGACGCCGATGCCCCGCCGGTGCCACCGCCACGACGTCGCCGGCGCCATACGGCTGTCGGCCGACGTCGTCGCCCTGTACGAGCGCTGTTACGGCGCGCCGCCCTGGTCTGAGACGCCCGAGCGGCTGCGCGCTCACCCCACCCGGCTCGCCCGGTCACTCACCCGGCCCGGCTTCACCGCCTGGACCGCCCACGACGGCGACCGGCTGACCGGCGTGTGCTACGGCCGGCCCACCCCGGCCGCTCCGCCGGGCAACCACCTGCACGAGGCGATCATCGGCGCGCTCAGCCTGGACACCGCCCGTCGCCTGGGGCACGCAGCGGGCACGGCTGCCAGGCATGTCACAAGGAGAACCAGCAGTAGAGCAGCTGATCATGCTCTCTCGCGCGACGTGCCAGACCGACAAGATCCTTCGTGAGCGACAGCATGTACCCGTCGTCATCATCGGTGAAGTGGGAGAACTCCTCGATGGCCGCCCACTGCCCCGCCAGTATCGGCAGGCGGGCGTCGTCCACATCGGCGAGCATGTCACGGGCCTTCGCCGACAGCTCCATGATGCCG
Source organism: Streptosporangium sandarakinum (assembly GCF_050942225.1). Taxonomy (NCBI): domain Bacteria; kingdom Bacillati; phylum Actinomycetota; class Actinomycetes; order Streptosporangiales; family Streptosporangiaceae; genus Streptosporangium; species Streptosporangium sandarakinum. Next base: position 913,604 of record NZ_CP192034.1, on the reverse strand, counting down.
GGACCTTCGAGGTACGGGGAGCCTTCGGGTAGGGCATCCCACTCCTCCTCGCTTCGCGGCGCACCCTCCGGCGGTGGATACAGCACCACAGCCTCGACCAGCCCCAGGCGATAGTCGACGTGGCCGGCGAACGCGACGAGCTGACCCAGGACCACATCGGGGTCGATCCCTTTGGTCACCACCACATCGAACTCCGGAACACCAAGCGAGGCATCGGCGACCTCACGGAAATGCTCGGGTCGGACGGTCGCCGCAGCACGGTCCGCGGCGCGGTAGTACTCATAGAAGACACCCACGTAAGCGCTCCTGTCCCGGGGTCCACGGCGACATGGCCGCCTTGTGGCAGATGGACACGCTAGGGCATGCGACTGACATTACGAATAGGCACGACTCGCTTGAGGTGAACGCACCCTTCGTATCCGATTGCGGATACCGAGTGAGCCCCCGCTCTACCGGGGTGGTCACGCAGCGCGGCGCCCGTGGGCTTCAGCACCTCATCCTCGGCATCGTCAGGAGCGCCGAGTCCGACCATCGCTTTCAGCTCTTCCTGTCTCCCAGCGCATCACGTATGGTGGCCTGCCTCGGCGCCAGCAGGCAACGGGCGCGCTCGGCGCGCACCACCCCCGACCGATCATCCCGGAGCCGGAGGCGTCGGTTGCGTGGGTGATGAGGCGGGAGGGTCGGCGGCATGGATGTACAGCGATCTTTTTTGTATCGGCTTGGGTCTGCGTGCACCTTCGTCTTCTGCGGGTGGATGGGGGCCGGTACGGTGTTCGGGCTCTCCGGGTTTCGCGGGCCCATGCCGGATGCCTGGCTGACAGGGATGTGGGTGTTCCTCTCGCTGAGCATTCTGCTCAAGCTCGTTGCCGGAGTCGTATATCTGGTGCGGAAGCGAACTCGCCAGGATGTGAAGGACGGCCCCGTCGTTGGGTGACCGGCTGCAGGGACACCGGGGCCGACTTACCGGCGGGAGAAGGATGTGCGGCAGCTTGACTGACCGGTAGCCGTCCATACTCCCCGGCCACATTGCGGACTCGGCCCTGGACGACTACGAGGACACGGTACGGCTCCACCTCAAGCCGCCGGGGGCGGGCCACGGTCAGGACTCCAGCGGGGTGGCGTCGGCCCAGACGGCCTCGAAGCTGTCGAGATAGGTCGAGACCATGCCCCCGCCGGCGACCTTGCGTAGATGCATGACCGGGGCATCGGTGGCGAACTTGCCGTAGATGTGGGCGTTGACCAGCAGCTGGTCGTCGCCACGGTAGATGGAGTTGTACAGGATCGTGTGATGCAGCCGTATCTCCAGGCCGCGGACCTGCCGGAGCGGCCGGTACAGCGTCAGGGCCATCCTGGTCTGCGCGACCATGCCGTCACCGGCCCCTTCGTCCGCCCCATGCTGGGCGGCCTCTAGCGCGTCCGGGTCTCCGAGCAGGATGCGCACCCGCACACCGGCCCTGGCCTTCTCGGCGAACAGACGCATGATGCCGGTGTCCTGGGCGATGAAGATCCCGCTGTAGACCAGCACGCCGATCTCCTGTTCGGCGTCGGAGAACAGACGTCCCCAGGCGTCCCGGGGGACGGCCCAGCGGTGCGGGTAGACGGTGACGATCTCACTTTCGGACACGGCGGCGGCCTGCTGCGGGGTCAGTGCCTCCGGCCAGAGGTACGCCTCGTCCATACGCAGGAACGACGCCACCGCGTAGCGGTGCCTGCGGTACGGGGTGCGATCTTTGGTGATCCACCGCTCCACCGTTTTCGGATCGACCGCAATCGCCTCGGCCAGGCCGGCCACCGTCGCCCCGCGCTCCAACAGGGCCGCACGCAGTCGCTCGTTCGGCATTTCACCTGCCCAGAGGGGACGTCCAGGGACCTGGCAATCGTAGACCGGACGTCCTGAACATGTCCCGTCCTGTAGTGATCTCGTCCCGCCCTTTCACCGGATTCTCGTGTCACACCGCACGACACCGACTCGGCGAAAGGAGCAACGACCATGATCGACCTGGTGAACCCGCTGGACGAGAGACCGGTCTGCGCCTGCGGCGCGGCCGTGGAGGAAGGGCAGACGCTCTGCCGCAAATGCCACACCTCGGCGCGCCGGCTGCGCCGTACGGCTCAGCGCCACCGCAAGCCGAGCAGGCGGCGCGGTGAGGTCCGGCGCCCGGCCGGCCACCCGCGCGGTCTCGCCGAGGCGGGGGTGACCTGGACGTGAGCGCGCTCCCCCTCATCGTCGCCCTCGTACTCGGGGCCACCGTCCTCGTCGGTTACGCGCTCGTCCTGATCGGGATGCGCCAGGAGGACCGGTGCATGAGCCTGGGCGAGGTGCCGCCGAGCCGTACGGCGGGCCTGGCGCGGCGGGTGACCGGCTGCCACGTCCACGACACCCGGCACGCCTGCACATCGCTCCCGACCGCCCTCGACGTCCACCCCCGGGTCGCGATGCGCATCCTGCGGCACTCGCAGGTCTCGATGACCATGAACGTCTACACCCAGATCCCCTCACCGGAGACCCGCAAGGCGCTCGATCGGTCGAACCGAAGCCTGGACTGCGGAAGCTGATCACCAGCACTGTGCACACGAGGCCATGAGGCCCTCCAAGCGATGGAGGGTCTCAGTGCTTACCTACGACGGTAGCCAGCGCCGAGCAGGTAGAGCCTGCTGGCGGTACCCTCCCGCACCATCGGACTCAACCGTCGCCCACCGCGGCGGCGTTCAGACGGACCCGCGGCTTCTGTACGTCAGCGAGCCGAAGCGCCTGCCGAATTTGAGCGCCTACTCGCTCCGGGGGAAAGTCCGCGGACGGGTACAGCACCCCCGAACCCGCCAAGATCTGTCGCTCCCTGACCATGCAGGCATCCTCGTACCCGGCGGCGACCACCCGCAACGCCGTCACAAGAACAGCCGGGGTCTCAGCGGATCGCCAGACCCCGTTGTTGTACGAAGCTGCTGTACGGAGATCAAAAAGGCCACTTCCGGTGATCGGAAGTGGCCTTTGAGCTGCGAGCCGACGAGAGGGATCGAACCCCTGACCTTCTGTTTACAAGTTGGAACACGACCGTCCAGAACCGTCCACAGCCGTCTTCCGGACCTGGTGTCGCGGGCTCCACGGGACCTCTCAGTCCACGGTCGTCCAAGTCCGTCCAGACCTGTTGTCAGCGTCCACGTTAGCAAGATCACGTGATTGGGTGCTCGTCCTGCCCGTCGTCCTGCCCAGAAGCACACTGGGCAGATCTCGTGCATGCCCCGCTCCTCAAGCGTGAGGAAACCGCAGCACGGACACGGATACAGGTCGTTTCCCTTTCGCTGGATGACGTTCATGAACGTCACCCCCCACACGGTAACGCTCCTGTCCGTCTGCCCATGGATCCGCGCTGGACGGACTTCTTCGCGGATCACCCCACGGCAGTTCGGTCAACGTTCACCGTGCAGGATCTCCATCGCCTGGAACACGTCCGTGACGACGTGGTCTGCCTCGTGCTCCTGATCGGGCCGGTTCCCCGGTCGACCTGGACCGCATACAGGTCGGCGGCCCGTCCCCCACCGTTGTCCTTGATGAGGCCGAAGTACGGATCAGCCGCAATACGGTGGCCCCGGCGCTGCGGGTTACCTAAACGGATGCCTTGAAGACCGCTCCAAGTACAGCAGCGTGACAGAAGCGCCCCGGCACCGTCTTTCCCTAGCGTTCCCGATGTGATCAACCACATCCCCCGTTACAGCCTGGCAGAACGCGATCGCCGCTGGGGCCTGGCCCGCGACATCATGGCGGCCGAGGGGCTCGACGCCCTCATCGCCTACGGCGAGCACGAATGCGTCGACCTGGCTCCGTTCGCGCCCGACGCCTACTTCACCAACGACCGTCCCGGCTCGATCGTGATCTTCTGTGGGGACGCCGACCCCGTTCAGCTCACCTGGTCCACACTCCCGATCGCCGACCACATCGAGGCCACGCGCCGCGGCGACGACCTGTGGATCGCCCCGCGCAACATCCGCGTCGCCCGGCACGCCGCCGGAGTGGTGGAGGTTCTGCGCGAGCACCGGATCGAGACCGGCGCCGTCGGCGTGCTCGGCCTGGACCCCTACCCGCCGTTCCACATCAATCCGATCATGCCCTACCGCCTGTGGAGCGAGGTGCTGGCCGAGCTCCCCGGCGTACGTTTCGTCCCGGTCGGTCTGGGATATCTGTTCGCCACCACCTGCCAGTCGAAGGAGGAGCTGGACGTCATCGCCTACTCGGCGGCGGCGGGGGACGCCATGGCGCGGGCGATGCTGGAGACGGCGGCGCCCGGCGTGAGTGAGGCGGATGTGTACGCCGCCGGGATGGCCACCGCCTTCCGCCGGGGCGTTGCCGCCCCCGGCATGCTGCTGTCCACCGGACCCGGGTTCGTGTCCTGGGGACCCCCGGTCTGGTCGTACCGGCCGCAGGAGCCGAGGATCCTGCAAGACGGCGACGTCATCATGGCCGAGGTGTTCTGCCGGTTCGGCATGAAGGAAACCCAGCACCAGGTCGCCATCGCCGTCGGCGAGCCGCACCCCGACATCCTCGCCGCCGCAGAGATCGCCCGCGCCAGTTACGAGGCGGGCCTGGCCGCGGCCCGGCCGGGCAACACCTTCGGCGACCTGGTCGAGGCCATGGAAGCGCCACTGCGGGAGGCCGACGCCTGGAACGTCCACCCGCTGGTGCACCTGCTGAACCCGATGGGCCCGGTCTGCGGCTTCGGCGCGGGTCTGCGCCGGCTGCCCGAGGCAGGCCGGTACGGCAGGCTGTTCGATGTTCCGACCATGGGCGGCGAGCTGCCGCTTGCCCCCGGCATGACCTTCGCCTTCGAACCCAACGCGGTCGTCGGCGGCCGGCTGGCCAACCTCGGCGGCACCGTCGTCATCGGCGACGACGACCCCGTCGAGCTCAACCCCTTCACCGCGCAGTTACTGAGGAGCGCCTCGTGATCACTGTCGAGCATGCCGCCGCCTATCTCGTCTCTGCCGAGAGGGTCTTCGCCGTCCTCGCCGACCTCGAGGGCTACCCCGCCTGGCAGGCCGACGTCCTGTCCGCTCGCGTCGACGGTCCGGTACGGCAGGGCGCCACGGTCACCCAGGTGCGCAAGGTGATGGGCACCCGTACCGAGATCGCCCTCATCGTCACCGAGTATGTCCCCGATCGGCGAATCGTCCTGCAGACCGCGCCCGGCGGCCGCCCGGGCGTCACCCAGCGCTACACCGTGGCGGAGGAGGAATCCGGCTGCCGTGTCGAGTTCCACCTGGAGCTCGACGGCGTGCCCAAGCTCGCGGAACACCTGGTCCGCGCCCAGCTCGGCAAGCAGGTGTCGCAGCTCTTCGACCGGCTCGGCACGCTGGTGGAGGTCTGAATGACCACCTCACGCATCCCCGAACGAGAGATCGCCGAACGCCCCGACGGGTACGCAGGTCCCAACCTCTCTCCCACCGGCCTACGCCTGGTCCCCCGAGCCCTGGCCGACGGCGTCCACGCGCTCATGGCCACCCTCCCGCCCAAGGACAACAACGGTCTGATCGTCGGCAGGGACGCCGCGCTCGTCGTGGACGCCGGGATCACCCCCGACGTCTCCCACCAGCTCCAGCGCCTGGTCGCCGAGCTGACCGACCGGCCGATCCGGTACCTGGCCAACACCACCTACCACGGCGACCACACCTTCGGGAATCTCGCCTTCCCCGCCGATACCGTCATCGTCTCCTCCCGGCTCAATCGGGAGAACATGGCCGATCTCAGCTACGAGAAGCAGGTCAGGTCGGGCAACATGTACGGCGACGAGGCGCTGCTGGACGCCGTCACCACATGGCGTCTGCCAGACGTGGTGTTCGACACCCATGCTGAGATCGACCTGGGCAGGCGGATCGTCCACCTGTGGCACTTCGGACCTGGGAACGGCCCCGGCGACACCGTGATCCACGTCCCCGACGCGCAGGTCGCTTGGACCGGCAACCTGCTGTGCCACGCCGGGATCGCCCACATGCTGCTGCAGGGCGGGCCGCGCCCGTACATCGCCACACTGCACGCGATGAAGCAGAACCTCCCCGAGCTGCGAACCATCGTGCCCGGCCACGGCCCCATGGGGGAAGCGCACCCGGCCATCGACGCGCTCCTCGCGTACCTGGAACGACTCGACGGCGACGTCACCGAAGCCGTGGCGGCCGGCCGTACCCTTGAGGAGACCATCGCGTCCTGCGCCAACCCGTGGGCGGCCGATCGGCTGGAGCCGTCGCTGGAATCCGCCCTGGCCTCCTACGGGCTGCCGATGGAGAAGGCCACTGGCGCCATGCTGGAGCTGTGCCGGAACCTGCACCGGCTCAACATCCTGGCCACCTATCGGCTGTACACGTCGAAGTCGATGCCCGCCAGCTCGGCGCGCGAGGAGACGCCCAGCTTGGGGTAAGCCTTGTACAGGTGGAAGCCCACCGTTCTGGGGCTGAGAAAGAGGTGGGCGCCGATCTGCCGATTCGTGGCTCCGGTCGCGGCCAGCCGGACCACCTGGAGCTCCTGTGGAGTGAGTACGGCCGCGGCACGAGGCTGCGATACGGCAGCGTAAGCGCCCGCCGCGGCCAGCTCGGCGCGGGTCCGCTCGGCCCAGGGCACAGCGCCCAAGGTGGTGAAGGCGTCCAGCGCGGCGCGCAACTGCACGCCGGCGTCGGCACGGCGCCGCGCCCGCCGCAACCACTCGCCGTACAGCAGCTGGGTTCTGGCCTGTTCGAAGGGCCGCCCTCCCCGGGCATGCAGGGTGAGTGCCGTGCCGTAATGCTCCTCGACCTCATCGCGCGGTGCGAGCATGGCCCGGCAGCGCTGGGCGACCGCCGCCGCCCACGGCTGTCCGCTGGCCGTCGCCCAGGCGTCGAAGCGGGTGAATGCGGCGGACGCCCGGTCGGGCTGGTTCAGGCGAGCGCACGCCTCGACGTAGTCGGCAATGGCGAAGGTGACAATCACGGTGTGGCCCAGCGGGCCGTCCAGGACGCGCGCCATGCGTTCGACCACCGCCTCATAGCGGGCTTGGATCAGGTCGAGCAGGGTCAGCGCGCTGCCGCCCCAGCCGGAGCCGTGGCGTTCCTGAGCGGTGCCCTCGGCTTGGCGGGCGAGATCCCGGCAGTGGTCGTCCTCGCCGCGGATGGCGGCCAGGCGCGCCAGGATTCCATGGAGGTGACGCAGGCGTCCGGCCTGCCCGGTGTCGTGGGCGACCTGCCAGGCCTCTGCGCCCGATTCGGCCGCCTCGGCGTGCCTGCCGCGCAGGATCTGCGCCTGGGTGAGCAACTGCAGGGCGTGCGGCAGGGCGCCGATAAGCCCGTGCTCGCGGCTGGCCGCCACTCGGGCGGCGGCCAGCGCGCAGGCCGCGTCGTCATCACCGGTCATCAGGGCACTGAATACCGCGTAGGTCGCGGTGACGCGGTCGGCCGGGTCGATGCCGCCACTCGCGGGGATCGCCGCGCGCAGGAGCGGCAGGCCGGTGGCCGGGTCGCCGGCGGCCACCCGCTCCATGCCACGCACCGCCGCTGCCACGGGAATCGGGCGGGTCTCGAGGGACTCCAGTAGTTCTGCCACCTGGCGGAGCGCGGCGTGGTCACCGGCGAACCATGCCTCGGCGGCGGCCGTGGCCAGCATGGGGGCTGCCTCGGCAGGCGCTGCCTGAGCGATGCCCGCAGCAGCGACGATCAGTGTGTTCGCTGCCGGCCCCGGATCTCCCTGTTCAGCTTCGACCGCGGCGCGTACCGTGGCCAGCCGGGCCAGCAGTACCGGATCTGTGGTCAGGCGGTGACCACGGCCGGCGGCGGAGCCGGCGCGGTACAACTGTCCGGCGCCGAACGCTGCCTCTGCGGCTGCCGCCAGCCATCTGGCGCGCCGCTCCCTGTCGATGGTGAGCTGCGCCGCGCGTTCGTAGGCGGTGGCGGCGGAGGCGTTACTGCCGCGCGCCTTGGCACGCTCGCCGGCGGCCGCCAAGACGGCCGAGGTCTCCTCGTCGGGCTCCAGCACGGCGGCCGACAGGTGCCAGGCCATGCGGTCGGCGTGGTCCTGGCCATCGAGGACGCCGGCCAGCGCGCGGTGAGCGGCCACCCGCCGGGCCAGTGGCGCCTCGTGGTAGGCGGCGGACTTGACCAGAGGATGGCAGAAGCTCAGCTGGTCGTCGAAGACCTCCACCAGGGTGGCCTGCTCGGCGGGTGCCAGATCGTCCGCTTCGGCTCCGAGTGCCTGCGCCGCCTTCAGGACGAGCCGCAGGCTGCCCGAGCCGTCAGCCGCAGCCACCAGGAGCAGCAGACGGGTGCGCTCGGGAAGCCGCCGGATCTCGGCGCGCAGCGCATACTCCAGCCGGCCGGCCAGGACGGATGGCCCTGACGAGTGCAGCGGCCCCGGCAGCAAGTGCCCAGCCCGCTGCTCGGGGGTCAAGGTCCCGGCGAAGTGCAGCAGAGCCAGCGGATTGCCCGCCGCCTCCTCGATCACACGATCGCGCGCCTCGGGCGTGAGCCCCGCCACGCGCTCCACGAGGAGCCGATCGCAGTCCGCCCTGTCCAAACCGGATAGCCGCAACTCAGGGATGCCGTAGACAGCTGGCTCCGCGCCGTCACGACCGGCGAAAATCATGGCGATCCGCTCCGCCGCCAGCCTGCGTGCTGCGAACACCAGCGCGTCCAGCGACGCGCGGTCCAGCCACTGGGTATCGTCGACCAAGCACAGCACCGGGCGTTCCTCGGCGAGGTCGGCGAGTAGGGTCAGGACGGCGAGGCCGACGAGGAAACGGTCGGGCGCGCCACTCTCCCCCTCACCGAAGGCGCCGCGCAGCGCCGCCCGCTGCGTGGTGGGCAATTTATCGACGAGATGGTGCGCCGGGCGCAGCAGGAGATGCAGAGCGGCGAAGGGCAGTTCCGACTCGGCCTCGACACCCGTCGCCTGCAGCACCGCATGGTCGTCGTCTCGAACCGTGCGGGCGGCTTCCGCCAGTAGCGCCGACTTGCCGATGCCGGCCGCGCCGTACACGGCCATGGCAGTACCCTGACCTGCGCGTGACTTCGCGATCATCTCGCCGATGGCGGCGATCTCTGCATCTCGCCCGATCATGATGCCCCTGACCCTACCTAACCAACCTGGGGATCGTTCCGGCCGTCTCTGGACACTCAGGTCGTCACGACTGATCCCGCCGGAGCCGCGGGGCCATATGGTCAGGGACAGCCAACACCCGATCACTGAGAGGAGAATCGTGGACATTGTCGTGGAGCCGGTGGGAACGGTCGTCGGCGGGCGCACCGAGGCATTCGACGACGACTGGAATATCGAACAGGCACTGATCCGCCTCGACGGGACCCGCTACGGGCCGGACGCCCTCGCCGGGCTGGACGGCTTTTCGCACCTGGAGGTGGTGTTCCAGTTTCACCTCGTCGATCCGTCCTCGGTGCGCACCTCTGCCCGTCGGCCTCGGGGAAATCCGGACTGGCCGGAGGTCGGCATCTTCGCCCAGCGAGCCAAGAACCGCCCCAACCGGCTGGGCGTCTCCCGCTGCCGCCTGCTCGCCGTGGACGGTGTGGACATCCACGTACGCGGCTTGGACGCCCTCGACGGCAGCCCGGTTCTGGACATCAAGCCCTACATGGCCGAATTCGGTCCGCAGGGCGAGACCGTGCAGCCGGCCTGGGCGACCGAGCTGATGCGCGCCTATTACTAGAAGGTCTGGCCGTACGCGGCACATCCACTGGCACAGGCGCCAGACAGGTGGCAGTCCTTCGCCGCCGCCTTCAGAGGTCTTCTCCCGAACGCGTCCGCAGCAACCGGCCAGGGCCCTGCTCGGGGTTAAGATCATGAGAGGTTGTGGATTCGTCTGTGCGGTGCGGTCGAGCTTTGAGCGAGATTGTTAGCAAAAGGCCCCCACCGGTAACCGGTGAGGGCCTTTGACCTGGAGCCGCCTTGGGGAATCGAACCTCAGACCCCTTCATCACGAGTTAGATCACGACCGTCCAGGGCCGTCCACGGCCGCCTTCCGGACCTGGTGGGGCGGGCTCTACGGGGTCCCTCGGTCCACGGTCATCCAGGTCCGTCCAGACCTGTTGTCAGCACCCGCGTTAGCGAAGTCGCACCGGGCGCTTGATGAGCTGCCACCGGTCACACGGCAGAACCGCGACGGTGGTTCGAAGGACAGTCCGCGGCTTCACTCATCGGTGATCGGGGACGCGCCCACTCAGGACAGAGCCTCCGAACGCAGCACTTCCTCTCGCAGGATCCGCTGGATCTCGGCGGGATCGGCGTTGTAGCTCGTCTGGCGCCGAAGCTCCCTGCGTACGGAGTCCGCCACGCTCCCGACGACGAGCGCCTCGGGGAGCCGCTGTGCCCGGACTGCTACGACTACGCGGGCTCGGTGCTCTTCAACGCCCTATCACCGGAGCTGTGGCGGCGCTTCACCCTGGCGCTCCGCCGCAACATCGCCAAAGCCGCGGGCCTTCAACCTGCGTTGGTCGAACGTCGACCTGGACGTGCCGCAGATCCGGATCACCGGAACGACCGCGGTCATCGATGGCAAACGGGTGGAGGGCACGACCAAGGGTGGCCGGTCCCGCGTGGTGAGCATCGACGGCGAGACAGCCGGCTTCCTGCGCCGCCACCGGGAGCAGCAGCGGGCCGACCGCGACAAGGTCGGGGACGGGTGGAAGGGGGCCGATGACTACGTGTTCACCACCGGATGGGGCGAGCCGATCCATCCCGACACGGTGAGTGCCCTCATGCCGAAGCTGATCAGCGCGCACAACAGTGCGAGACCGGGCTCCCCGCTTCCCCACGCGCGGCTTCATGACCTCCCGCCATGTCCACGCGACCACGCTCCTCCTGGCCGGTGTCCCCGTACACGTGGTGGCGGCCCGGCTCGGGCACGCCGATCCGGCGATCACGCTCCGGGTCTACGCCCACGTGATCCACGAGCAGGCGGCGACGGCTGCCGACGTCTTCGCCCACGCGGTTAAAGAGTCCGACGCGTGAACGCATTTTCATCTTGGTGAAGACGACATCGGAGCTGCTTCCTAACCCCTGGAAAGACATCGCGGAAGACACCTCACTAGCTCAAGTAGTGCATTTCGATGACGTCCCGGCGCCGCTGACCGAGGTACCACTCGGAAGCGGCGTCGGTGTCGATCGCTGCACGGAGCACGGCCGGCTCGCCCCCGGCTACCTCCGAGAGAACCTCTCCTCGGGGGGAAACGATCATTGTCGGGCAGTGTGAGATCGGATCAGCGACGTTGGCGGCCAGCACCCACCGCTGGTTCTCCGCCGCCCGGCTGATGAGATGGCTACGCCAGACCCCGGAGGGCTCATCAGGGTTGGCCGCATTCGTCAGGTAGGCGAACACCCCTGCCCCCGAATGGGCCATATATCCCCACTGCTCGGGGAAGCGGATCTCCCGACAGATCTGCATCCCCACATCAACCGCTCCTCCTGGAACGGCGAGCCGGTGTACGGGAAGTTCGGACCCGGCGGCGAGCACGCCCCGTTCGTTCATCGCCAGGTTGATCTTCCGGTAGAAGCTCCGCCCGCCCTCGGGATCGAAGAGGATCGCGGTGTTCCACCACCGCCCGGCGTCGAACATCAGGGAGCCGCAGACCACGTGCACGGCACCGCGTACAGCCAGCTCGGCCAACTCGGTCATGGCCCTGTCCAATTCACCCGGATCCAGATCCGCGAGCGGAGACAGATCAGTGCCGTATCCGGACAGCGCTCCCTCTGGAAGCACCACCAGGTCATCGCCTGCGCAGGCCTTCACCACCCGGGCGATCTCGGCGAGGTTCTCCCGGACATTCCAGGAGACGGGAATCTGGGCAACAGCCGTACGCACGATCACGAGCGAGGACGGTAGCAGCAGGAAGTGTGATCACCGCTGACTGTGTAGACAGTCCTTTCCAAGGGCCACTGTTAGCAAGCGCGTTAGCAAGATCACGGAATCACCCGAACAAGCAGAAGGCCCCTGACGGCGTATCGCCTGTTCAGGGGCCTTTCTCTTTGCGAGCCGACGAGGGGAATCGAACCCCTGACCTTCTGTTTACAAGGTCCCCAAACGACGTCCGGGACCGTTCAGAGCCGTTCGCCACGCTGCTCGCAGGGACTTCGGCTGTTCAGACCCGTCCGGCTCAGTTCATGATCGTCCGTTCGGGTGGCTCCCAAGATGGCTCCCGGAACCAGATTGGTGCTGTTACCTCTACCGGACCGTACTCGGCGGCAGCGGCCCCGCTGGGAAACCTGCCTGTAGCACGTAACCGAGCACACTCAGGGATGGCGGTCGATGACGACCATCATGTCCGGGTCGTCCGACTTCCTCAGGACATCGTCGATCCACTCGTCCCCGGGGCGGATCTGATGAAAGCGGAACACCACACAGGTGCCGGATGCACCGCCGATGACACATCGGACGGGAACCGGCTCCGGCAATGCTTGGATGAGGTCGAACACGCTGTCGGCGACGACCCTGCCGAGTCGGAGCAACAGGATTTGATCGTCACGGCTGATCTGCGGCTGCCCATCGAGGTCCGTGACCTGTACCGGCGCGTAGTCCTCCAGATGGAAGGCGTTGACGAACCATTCGTAGCCGGACAGGTCCTGCCAGCCCATCTTGGCGATCGCCGCCGAAGCGGAAGCCGGCACGCCCACCCATTGGCCGACGTGCTCGGTGAATATCCAGGCGCCCTCGTTGTAGGTGAGTCCCGAGGCGAGTTTGTCACGGAGCTCCTGGCTGAGAGCAGGAACGGCCGGTGGCGGATCGACGGTTGCCAGCGGTTGAAGCGCGGATGCCGCCGCCTCATTCATCCGGATAGTGAGCACCCGGGCACGGTACCGGCCTCGACATCGGGTCACCAGTTCGGAAGACTGCGGTACACCGTCCGCTGATCTGCTGCGCCCCGTGTCGAGGCGGATACGTTCTCCGTTACCTCCCGTGGTTCCCCTTGATTCCCCTCCTGAGGGCACACGGTCGATTTACTATCGGGCCGCATTAGCAGCTCGGATCCTGCCCGCCCCTATCGATTCAACCTGGACCAACGGGCGCGACCGGTCCGTCTGAAACGACATGGGACAACGCCGGGTAGCGACTAGGGAGCGGCCGCCGCGGTCGGTACGGCCCCTCTGTCGTGAGCGAATGACAGGATCGTCGTCGTGAAAGACACCGATGATCTCCTCCGGCGAGTGTCCGTCAAGGCGAATGCGACCATTGAGCACCTGCCTCCCCCTGCGACGGCGGAGGAGGTGGCACAGGCGGAACGCATCTTGGGTTTCCGTCTTCCTCCTGTGCTCGTGCGGCTTTACCGCGAGGTAGCCAACGGCGGCTTCGGCCCCGATTACCAGTTCTTGCCGCTGCTGGGGGAAGGACGTACCGCTGTGAGCGACTACCAGGAGGAGCGAGAAGGTCCAGAGTCCAGCGGTGACACGCACTGGCCGGCGGACGTACTGCCAATCCTGGACTGGGGGTGCGGCATGTACGCCGCCGTGGACTGCCGCAGTCCCGAGGGGACCGTACTGCTCTTCGAACCAAACGGGATCACCGGCAACTGGCACCGCGCATGGCACGTCGATGCAGAGAGCCTGGCCGATTGGCTGGAGATCTGGCTCTCGGGAAGGGGCTGGTACGAAGAAGACGCTGATGAAGACAGCGAGATGCGGGCATGGGAGCCGGCCCGGCAACGGCTGGCAGAGGGAAGGTGATCACCCCAAAGCAGCGGATTAAAAGAAGTCGATTCGATCGAGGTTCGGGGCTCCGGCCTGGCGGCCGGACGTCCGTAGTCGTTCGCTGATGTCCGCCACCGCTCGCGCTCTTGGCTGTATTCATGGCTGTACAGCCAAACCGCATTAGCAGCTCGGATCTTGCCCGTCCAATGCGGTTCAACCTAGACCAACACGCCCGACTGGTCATACTGGAACGGCAGGGTACGGCAGTGAACTGCAACCCATACTGCAACCCGAGCGGGCTCATCACCTGCGCGGACGCGCGCATCTCGCCCGTCCGATCATCCCGTCTGCCGTCGACCCACCCGAAGGGCAGCGGGCCGGCGACGGAGGCGCAAGCCCATCTTCGCGTGTACGTTCACCGGCTGCCGTTCCTCCATTATCGGATGCCAACAGTCACAGATGGGCTTGCGCCGGAGGAGTCGGTCTGCTGGGCTCCGCCTGGGTCGATGGCGGACGGGATGATCGGACTTCCACCTCAGCCCCCTACGGTCTTCGGCAAGACGCGCCTGATCATCCTGGAGCCGGAGCGCCCCCGCCGGAGGCAATCAGTCTGGGTACCTCAACCACTTTGGTTGAAAGTCGGGGTGATCGAAGTAGCGCATGGCGAGTGCCATTAAGGTCAATAAGTGATCATGGGTCTGTTCCCCGTTGGAGATGCGGTCGATTATCTGTCGTCTCGTCCCGACGTCACTGAGCATCTTCGCGGCTATCGACCTCAGCTTTCGAGGTGGGTTGCGCCATTCTTGCTCGTCCTCGTCGATGCGGTCGCATAAGAATGCGACCAGCTCATCCACGTCACCCACTATTCCGCCTCAGCTCATGTCCACAAACACCGGCCTGACGCGGTCGCATCCAAACCCCAAAGGTGGATCCTAGTGAGATCAGTGTTCTGGGTACCTCGGCGTTTTACCGTATCCGCACCGGCGAGGCGGCGGTGCGGCCCCAAGTCGGCGGCCAAGGGGTGGGTACGGCGAGTGTGCGGTGCGGCGGGCGGTCCGCGGTCCCGCCGTCGGCCGAGACCGGCGCCACGCCGCACGCTCGGGCGGCGTTCGGGTGGCGGGCCGTGCGGCGGCGCGCCGCGCCGCCGCCTTGATCCATACAAGAACAATTCGGCAATCCTCAGCAGCCACGGCGTTGTGCACTGAAGCGTTCTTGAGAGGTGGCGACGGCCTTGCATGAGTCGGAGGAGATAGAGCATGCTCGACTACCAGTTCAGAGTGACCAAGTACGACCCGCGCCTGCGGAATGAGACGGGAGCGTTCACCGGCGACGACTGGACGTCCATCAGCGACATCGGGGAAGTCTTCGACGGCCGGCGGCTCACCCGAGAGCGGTATGAGCAGGTCGAAGCAGCCCATGTCAGAGCTGTGGAGCTGTTCGCTCAGGAGTCCGGCGTCACCGACCTGACCGTACGCACTCCCGAGCTGCACGACCTCGGCCCGGGGTTTCTTCTGCCGGACCACGTTTCGGCGGTGTCCGGCGGCTTGTCACCGGAGGACTTCTACGACGGTCTTACGGTGTCGCTCACGACGGGGCTGGAACTGGTGCGGGCGATGTTGCGCGAAGACGGCCTGTGGTGCGTTCTGGAGGCAGAGGATCGCTTCAGAGTCGCGGTCGGCTGGGACTACTACCTTTACGTCGGCAGCCATCGGCCGTGCTCGCAGACGGTAGACCGGGTACGTGAGCTGGGGCTCTTCGTGGATGAGTGCTTCATCTCGCCCTACGGCCCTGATCGCGGCGATTCGATGACGTTTCGGCCCGCGGATGAGGGGTTCTGGGTGGAAGTGGAGTCGCTGGCGGCCCGGACAGGCGGGGAGCTGCCGTTGCTCGAGATGTGGGCTGGCAACGCCTGGCGCTGGCACCTGGTGACACCGGGAGACGGGATCGCCCGGGTCCGTTCTGCTCTCAGACCACGTGCTGTGGTAACGGTCTTCACCGATGTCCCGGTGGCTGCCGAGGACGACAGGATGGCAGAGATCGAAGAACAGATCCGGCGCCTCCTCCATGAGGGCTCCCCTGTCATCGGAGCGATGTGCCTGATCGAGGACAGGGAGACGGGGAAGCTTCACCACGCTTATCTGCTGGACGAGGACGATCTTCCGGCCTGGTTGGAGACAGCCCGGGGCGCTCGGCGTTGCGGGGTCTATCCGGCCGGCACAGTCGATCAGCTCGGGACCCTCACCGCAGTACTCCCGGACGGGGATGGAATCGTTCGGGCTCGCTGGTCGTGATGCCGCTCAGGCAACGCGATGACTATTCGTTCATCGTGCACGAAGAGCTTGTCTCCAACGCGATGGCGCCGATTTAGTTCGGCAACTGCCGGCCGTGCTCCAGCTACGGCGGACGTCCGAGGCTGCGCGCGGTCACGGCGGCTGTGACGCGACCGGCGAGGCGTTCGATCAGGAGGTTGGGCAGTTCCCCGACGGGATGGAAGTCATAGCCGGCCAGCTCGTCGGCGCCGAACCGGACGTTGTCGCGCGCGCTCGGGCTGAGAATTCCGCCGTCGAGCAGGAACAGGACCTTGTCGCCTTCCTGCGGGTGGGGCGCCCAGTCGACCACCAGGAGGCCACCGATCGGCGGTTGGATGCCGAGTTTCTCGTGGACTTCGCGCACGCACGCCTGGAACGGGGTCTCACCGGGTTCGATATGGCTGCCCGGGATGTCGCGGTAGTCCTTGTAGCGAGGGCGGACCAGGAGCAGGCGTCCCTACGCGTCGAAGAAGAGTGCCCCGGCTGCGGCGCAGCCATCTACAAGGAGGGTAACCGCTGGCGCGGCGCGATCTCCCTCGGGTACGGCCCGGACGGCAAGCGCATCCGCAAGAAGGTCTCGGGCAAGACCCAGGCCGAAGTCGCCGAGAAGATACGGGAGAAGTACAAGCCCAACAGCGTCCGGAACATGCGGGCCGTACTGCGCAAGGCTCTCGGGCAGGCCGAACGTGAGGGCCTGGTCGGGCGGAATGTGGCGGCGCTGTCCATGCCGCCCCGGATCGACGCCGACGAGGGCCGGACGCTCACCCTCGACCAGGTCGACGGCCACCGGATGGGAACGCTCGTCCTCCTGGCGCTCGTCTTCGGACTGCGCCGCGGTTAGGCGCTCGGGCTGATGTGGAACGGCTTCGACCCGGCCGCCGGGACCCTGCGGGTGACGCACGTCGTCAAGCGCATCAAGAACCGCGCCCCTGGCGCCGAGCGGAAGACCCGGCTGGTGATCTCAGAGCTCAAGACCAAGAAGTCACGCCGTACGCTCTGCCTGACTCCGGAGCTGGTCGACGCGCTCCGGCGGCACTGGGCCGCGCACAACGCCGAGCGCCTCCAGGCCGGGCAGGGGTGGACCGAGCACGGGCTGATCTTCCTGACCGCGTCCGGCAACCCCTCGGACCCGGACACCTTCTCGCACCTGTTCTCCGGGCCGGCGCGCAAGGCCGGCCTCGGGCACTGGCACCCGCACGAGCTACGGCACTCGGGAGCCTCGCTCATGCTCGCCCAGGGCACTCCCCTGCACGTCGTCTCCGAGATCCTCGGGCACGCGAGCACCTCGATCACCAAGGACGTCTACGGCCATCTCGTGGAAGGCGAGAAGCGCGCGGCGACGGCGGCGATCTCCGGGGCTCTACTGGGCGGACAAAGGCCGGTGGCTCCCAAAGTGGCTCCCAAAGACGCCGAGGGCACCGGCTGAGCGCCGAATACAGGAAGGCCCCTGACGGCGTATCGCCTGTTCAGGGGCCTTTCTCTTTGCGAGCCGACGAGGGGAATCGAACCCCTGACCTTCTGTTTACAAGACAGATGCTCTGCCGATTGAGCTACGTCGGCATGGTCGCCTCCTGAGTTTAGTCGGCTCCCGGCCTGGACGTCACCAACCTGGTGGCTCGGACATCACCGATCCGGAGGAACCTCGAAGCGACGAGAAGGAGACGAGGGGGACGAGGGGGACGAGCGCATCATCGGGTTCTCGGTTTCGACTCCGAGCGCGGGGGTGCGGCCTGTTCCGACTTGGCCAGGAACGGTGACCGGCCGAGTATGAAGATCCCTGTCACCATCGCGATCAGGCCGATGACCTCTCCCGCCAGCGCCCCGGACGTGACCCGTACCTTCTCGGAGAAGATCACGATGCCCAGCACGATCCCGACGATCGGTTCGGCGGCGGTGGTGGCGGGCAGCGAGACCCGGAGCGGCGCGGCGTCGAAGGCGCTCTGGCCGAGCAGCAGCCCGACCAGGGCTACGCCGACCAGGACGTACGGCTGCCAGCTCACGGCGAGCACTTCCGTCCCCTCCCGCAGTCTGAGCAGCGAACCGCGGGTCAGCACGTCCTGCACGCCGTACAGCATTCCGGCGGCGCCCGCGAGCAGGGACGCCTCCACCTGCAGGGAGCAGCGGCGCCCGATCAGGACGAGGACGGCGGCGATCACGACCACGAGGGGCACCGTCAGCCAGCGCGAGGAGTCCGGGTCGGGTGAGCTGCCTCCGTGCGGCTGCCCGAAGGCCAGGAAGAGCGCCACCCCACCGCTGACCAGTATCGCGCCCAGCCATTCCATCCGGCTCAGATGTTCTTTGTAGACCACGTGGGCGGCGGTCAGGGCGAACAGGAGGCTCGTCGCCAGGAGCGGCCCCACCTTGCTCAGGTCGTCCTCGTACAGCGCCACCGCGCTGACGATCTGGCCGGCGAGCATCAGGCCGATCCCGGTCAGCCAGAGCCGGGAGCGGATGAGGTGCAGCAGCAGGCGCGGGTGGAGGATCTCTCCCAGCGGCTCACGGTACGCCGCGTGCTGCTGGGCGACGAACCCGAGGCCGAGCAGGCACGCCGAGACGAGAGAGATCAAGAAGATCAACGTGCGTCCTCCGGGGTCGGCCCGCCGCCGTCCGGTGTGTCCGGCCGGGCGGGCGCCGCGAGGGAGCGTTCTCGTCCCCTGGACCCCGCGGCCCGCCGGAGGCGGCGCTCCCACCTCTCTGGGAGATCTCCCGCCCGGCGACGGTCCGTACGGCTCCCGCGGGCGGTCACCGTCGGGCGGGTTTCCCGCCCACTACCTACCCGGGACGCCGAATCCCTACCTGACCAGGGAGGACTCCTTCGGACGACCGCCGCCCGCCCACGCCGTACGGCACCGCGCCCGGCACCCGTACCCGGCTCCCGCCCCGTGCCCGGAGACCCGGCGCGTCACCGCTTGCGGTGGCGGGAGACCTCGTAGAGGGCGATACCGGCGGCGACGCCCGCGTTGAGAGACTCGGCCGCGGCGTTCATCGGGATGCGGACCACCAGGTCGCACGCCTCGCGGACCAGGCGGGACAGGCCCTTGCCCTCCGAGCCGACGACCACGACCAGCGGACCGTCGAGGAGGTTGGCGTCGGCGAGGTCGACGGTGCCCTCACCGTCCAGGCCGATGACGAAGAGCCCGGCCTCGCGATACTCGCGCAGCGTGGCGGTCAGGTTCGCCGCCCGGGCGACCGTCAGGGTGGCCAGCGTGCCCGCGGAGGTCTTCCAGGCGCCGCCCGTCACTCCGGCCGAGCGGCGGGAGGGGACGACCAGGCCGTGGGCGCCGAACGCGGTGGCCGAGCGGGCGATGGCGCCGAGGTTGCGCGGGTCGGTGACGCCGTCGAGCGCCACGATCAGCGGCGCCTCGGCGGCGTCCTGGGCGATGGCGACCAGGTCGTCGGGGTGGGCGTAGTCGTAGGGCGGGATCTGCAGGGCCAGCCCCTGGTGAATCCCGCCCTCGGTGATGCGGTCGAGCTTCTCCCTGCCGACCTCGAGCATCGCGATGCCGCGGTCGGCGGCGATCCGCATCGACTCCTTGACCCGGTCGTCGTTGTCGATGCGCGTGGCGACGTAGAGGGTGCTGGCGGGCACCCCGGCCCGCAGCGCCTCCACGACGGGGTTGCGCCCGCCGATGTACTCGGGGGCGTCCTCGCCGCGCTTGGCGCGAGCCGGGGGGCGTGAGGAGGGGGCCTTGCCGGTCCGCTCCTCACGCTCGACCCGCTGCGTACGTGCCTTGTCCTTGTACCAGTGCCGCATGTGCGCCGGCGGGGTCGCCCCCTTGCCCTCGAGGCCGCGGCGGACGTTGCCGCCCGTGCCCTTGGTCGGACTCTTCTTCTTCGCGGGTCGCCCGGACCCTCTACCCCCACCAGCCATGCTGTATAGGGTACGGCCTGCGCTTACCGGGACAGTTCCCAGCGGGGGCCCTGGGGGGTGTCCTCCACGGTGATCCCGGCCTGGGCGAGCTGGTCGCGGATGCCGTCGGCCGCCGCGAAGTCCTTGCGGGCCCGGGCCGCCTGGCGCTGTTCCAGGGCCACACCGACCAGCGCGTCGACGGTGGCGCGCAGGCCGGTGTCGCCGCCGGAGGAGCGCCACTGCTCCGAGCGCGGGTCGAGACCGAAGACGTCGAGCATGTTCTGCGTCTCGGCGAGGAGCCTGGCGACCTGCTCCTTGTTGCCCTGCGCCAGCGCCACGTTGCCCTCGCGGACCACCTCGTGGACGACCGCGAGCGCCTGGGAGGTGTTCAGGTCGTCGTTGAGGGCGTCCACGAACGACTCGGGCAGCGGCGCGTGCGCGTCGACGTCGTGGATGACCTCGGCGGCGCGGGTGACGAAGCCCTCGATGCGCTGGTAGGCCGCGGCGGCCTCGAACAGCGCCTCCTCGGAGTACTCGATCGCGGAGCGGTAGTGCGGGGCGGCGAGGTAGTAGCGCAGCTCGACCGGACGGATCTTCTTGGTCACCTCGGGCACCAGCAGGGAGTTGCCGAGCGACTTGCTCATCTTCTCCGCGCCGATCTTGAGCATGCCGTTGTGCATCCAGTAGCGGGCGAAGCCGTCCCCGGCCGCCTGCGACTGCGTCAGCTCGTTCTCGTGGTGCGGGAAGACCAGGTCGACGCCGCCGCCGTGGATGTCGAAGGTCGGCCCGAGGTACTTGGTGGCCATGGCCGAGCACTCCAGGTGCCAGCCGGGGCGGCCGCGGCCCCACGGGGTCGGCCAGCTCGGCTCGCCGGGCTTCTCGCCCTTCCACAGCGCGAAGTCGCGCGGGTCACGCTTGGCGGAGTCGGTGTCGGTGTCGCCCGCGGCGCGGAGGTTCTCCAGCTTCTGGTTCGACAGCGAGCCGTACCGGTCGGCGTAGGAGAGGACGTCGAAGTAGACGTCGCCGTCGGAGGCGTAGGCGTGGCCGCGCTCGATCAGCCGCTCCATGAGCTCGATCATCTCGGGCACGTGGCCGGTGGCCCGCGGCTCGACGGTCGGCGGCAGGCAGCCGAGGATCTGGTAGGCCCAGGTGAAGGCGCGCTGGTTGCGCTCGGCGACGACGAACCACGGCACGCCCTCGGCCGCCGCGACCCGGATGATCTTGTCGTCGATGTCGGTGACGTTCCGGCAGAAGGTGACGTCGTAGCCCGACCGGATCATCCAGCGGCGGAGCACGTCGAAGTTGACTCCGGAACGGATGTGCCCGATATGGGGAGGAGCCTGCACGGTGGCGCCACACAGGTAGATCGACGCCCGGCCGGGTTCGACCGGAACGAATTCGCGGACCGTACGTACGCTGGTGTCGTATAGGTGCAGGGTGCTCACGAAGGCAAGGCTAACGCCTTACCTCACCTCACAAGCCGGGTTACGCGACGTTGACGTCGCTCAGGCGAGTCTTTTGCGGCCATTGACCGCCAATGGCATCAATGCCCATTTACGCGTGGCTTCGTGGCGAGCGCCCCGCCGGTGACACTGCCTCGCCCGACCACCCGGCCGCGGTCGGCACGGTCACCACCGCGACGTCGCCGGCCCGTCCGGCGGACCACGTCCGGCTCTGCGCCATGACCACCGCCGCGACGGCACCGGTCCATCCAGAGGGCCACGTCCACCCCCGCGCCACGATCACCGCCGCGACGTCGCCGGCCCGTCCAGCGGACCACGTCCACCCCTGCGCCATGATCGTCGCCGTGCCGTATCGGTCCGGAGAACGGCGGGCCCGCCGTACCGGACACCCACGCCGGTCTGTCGTACGGTTCGCCGGACCGATCATTCCGTGACCGATTCTGTAGGCTCGAAGGGCCATGGACGTGAAACCCCCCGCGGCGGCAGACCTGGTCTCCCGCCCGTCTGCGCCCCTGCCCGCACCCGCCCGGCCGAGCAGGGCGGCGATCGTGTTACGCCGCGCCGGAATCGCCCTCGCCGGGATCTGCGTGGCCGCCCTCACCGCCGCCGCGTGCGTGCTCTCCTTCGAGGATCTGCGCGCGCTCGCCGTGACCGGCGAGGCGGATCCCGGGCTGGCCTACCTGTACCCCGCGGCCTTCGACGCGCTGCTCGTCATCGCGATGACCGCCGCACTGCTGCTGTGGAACGGCCGCTGGCCGGCCCGCCTGCAGGCGGGCCTGGTGCTGGCGCTGCTGCTCGCCGCCGCGGCCGCCGCCGAGGTGACCACGGCGGTGCGGGCCCCGGTGGACGTACGGCAGGCGGCCGTCGGGGTGGCCGTCGCCCCGTGGGTGATGGTGCTGCTGGCGCTGTGGCTCTGGTTCCTGCTGATCAAGCACGGCGCCGGCCGGCGGACCGCGTCCGGCCCGGGTACGGCGGGCCGGGACGGCCACGGCGGGTACGCCGGGGGCACCGGGGACGAGGCCGGGTGGCGGGACCGCGGTGACATCGTGCCGTTCCCGGACGCCGCCTCCGGCCCCGTCGCGGGCACGTCCTCCCCGGGTGTCGCCTCCGGCCCCATCGCGGACGACCCCTCGGCCACCGCGAGCACGCGTCTCGCCGGGCGCCACCCCATACGCCGCCCCGACCGACACGACGGACGGCACGGCGGACGGCACGGCGGACGGCACAGCCGACGGCGTCCCGGCCGGCGGCGATCGCCCGCGGGCCGCCCGGCCCGTGGAGCGTGCCCCGCACACCCCGCCCGGGGAACCGGTCCACCACGCTCCGGTGGAGACCCCGCTCGATCCGCAGGCCGCCCCGCCGCTGGAGTCGGCACCGCACCACGACCTGCCGCCCGCCGTTCCGCTGGTCGGCCCCACCCCGGCCCCGGAGACCCCCGAGGTCGACGAACTGCCGCCGACCGGCGGTCCGGACCTGGACCCCGTCCCTGCGCGTCCCACGGCTCCCGAAGCGCCCACCGGTTCCAGGCCCTCCACCGGATTCGAGCCTTCCGGTTCCGAGGACTCCACCGCCCCCGAGCCCGCCGCCGGTTCCAGGCCCGCCCCCGAGTCCGTCGCCGGTTCCAGGCCCGCCCCCGAGCCCGCCGCCGGTTCCGGGGTCGCTCCCGTGACCCCGCCGGCCACCGGGTCGCCCGTCGTCCGGGAGCCCTCCGAAGCCCCGCCCGCCCCCGAGCCGGCCGCCGAGCCGCCTGTCGTCCGGGAGCCCTCCGAGACCCCGCCCGCCCCCGAGCCGGCCGCCGCTCCCACGCCCGGCAGGCCGGTGCGCTGGGGGGACCTGCTCCGGCCCCCGAAGGGTGACGTGCTGGTCCATCCGCTCCGCCCCGCCGCACCGGAGGCCGGGGCCGCCGGGCAGGAGGCCGACGAGCGCGGGGCCGACACCCAGCCGATGCTCGCGATCCCCGACAAGGACAAGAGCGGGGACGAGAACGGGGACGAGGAGCGGGATCCGGCGGGGAGGCCCGGGGCGGCGGGCTCTGTCCCGGATCCCGATCCGGCGCACAGCGCCGAGACCGCCGACCCCGGCGAGGGGCCCGCGGACGGCGGCGCGGCCACGGCCCCGCCGCCCTCGGGGCGCATGCGGAGCACGCCCACCCCGCCGGACGAGTGAGGTCCTGACCGGCCGTCCCCGCGTCACCGTGCGACCCGTCCCCGTGACGCCGTACGCTCGCCCCGGCCTCGGCCGGCAAGGTGCCGACCCATGACAGAGGGCGGTGGCCGCGTCGTGACGCGGCCACCGCCCTCTGCCCGATGCCGGACCGGCCCGCAGCTATTCGCTCACACCTCGGTGAGCGGCGCCCCACTGCGGACCGGCGCCCTGCTCACCTCCGCGCCCGTCCCCGGATGGACCGGGGCCGACCACCTCACGACATGTCGGGAAATGGTCGAAACGGTGGTGACCACTCGCCTGTCGGGCCAGCCGAGCAGGCCACCCGCGAAGGCGGTGGCGCCATGAGGGCCGCCGCCTTCACCTCCGGGCCGGAGGGCGTTCTTCCGGGTCACGGCGAGGCGATCGGGGCCGGGCCCCGCCGTACCGGTCGTTCTATTCCGCGGGACCGCCGCCGGGTCCCGTTCCGCGGATCTCCCGCCCGCTGCGGGGGAGATCCGCGGAACGGGACCCGGCGGCGGCTCACGTCGCGGGCCGTTACACGCCGATGGCTCACACCCTGGAGCGCGACCGTCGCAGACCGGCGACCAGGCCGACACCGACGGCGGCGAGGACGATCTGCATGACAAGCTCGATCCAGTCGATGCCGTCCGTGGTGGCCACGCCGAGGGACTGGGCGATCGCGGTGCCGATGAGCGCGGCGACGATGCCGACGGCGATGGTCAGGAACCAGCCGATCGGCTGCCGGCCGGGAAGCACGAGACGACCGAGGGCGCCGACGATGGCGCCGATGACGATGGCCCCGAGGATGGACGCGATGGTCATATCAACCTCCTCAATGGGATGAGATCTTCACCTCACGGGAAGCTCGCTACCCTCCGGGCCGGAGTTATGCGCGACGGCCGGGAAATCCTGGATCAGGGACTTTTCCGCAACTGCATCTGGGCGACGGCCAGCACCCCGATGACCGCGAGTGCGAGCTGGATGAGGTGTTCCCACCAGTCGATCCCCGGTGTGTCGGCGAGCCCGAGAGCGGCGGCGATGGCGGTGCCGATGAGCGCGGCGACGATGCCGACGATGACCGTCATGCCGATGGAGATGTTCTGCCGGCCGGGAAGGATGAGGCGCGCCAACGCCCCGATGACGGCGCCGATGATGATCGCGGCGATGATGGATCCGAGCATGTCCGGCTCTCCCCCCGATACGGAGCATGTCATCAGGGGGTTACCCAGGACGTTCACCGGTCATTCGGGAAAGGTGGTGGCCCGCACCGCGCCAGTTGACGGGCCACCGCCCCGGATGCCTCGGCGGGCATTCCGCACCGCCCGCCGGAACGCTTTCGCGTTCGTAAAGGAGACGTCCGCCTCCCGGTTCGGGTTCACCCGCCGGGGGACATCCGCCTCCGGGTCCTGGCGCGGCGCGCCAGGAGACGCTCCCGGGTCCGACGACGCCGCGTCAGGCGACGCCCTCCCCCGGGTTCCGAATCGTCATGACGGGCTCTGGCTCATCACGATCGCGGTCGCGACGGCCGCCACGCCCTCGCCGCGCCCGGTGAGGCCCAGGCCGTCGGTCGTGGTGGCGCTGACGCTCACCGGTGCGCCCACGACCGCAGAGAGCGCCCTCTCCGCCTCGACCCGCCGCGGCGCGAGCTTGGGCCGGTTGCCGATCACCTGGACGGCCACGTTGCCGATCTCGAAGCCGGCCGCGCGCACCGTACGGGCGGCCTCGCCCAGCAGGGTGACGCCGGAAGCGCCCGCCCAGCGGGGGTCCGCGGTGCCGAACAGCCCGCCGAGGTCACCGAGACCCGCCGCGGAAAGCAGCGCGTCACAGGCGGCGTGGGCCGCCGCGTCACCGTCGGAGTGCCCGGCGAGACCGGTCTCTCCAGGCCAGTGGAGCCCCGCGAGGTGCAACTCGCGACCGGATGCGAACGGGTGGACGTCGACTCCGACGCCCACCCGAGGAAATATCGTGTTCAGGAGTTGAGAACCTCGTCCAGAAGTGCCTCGGCCTTGTCCTCGTTGGTCTTCTCCGCGAGCGCGAGCTCGCTGACCAGGATCTGCCGGGCCTTGGCCAGCATTCGCTTCTCTCCTGCGGAGAGCCCGCGCTCCTTGTCTCGTCGCCACAGGTCGCGAACGACCTCGGCCACCTTGTTGACGTCACCGGACGCCAGCTTCTCCAAGTTGGCCTTGTAGCGGCGGGACCAGTTCGTGGGCTCTTCGGTGTGAGGCATGCGAAGCACGTCGAAAACGCGCTCAAGGCCCTCTTGACCGACGACATCGCGAACGCCGACGAGTTCGGCGTTGTCTGCCGGCACCTGGACGGTAAGGTCGCCCTTGTCGACCTTGAGGACCAGGTAGGTCCTTTCCTCACCCTTGATGGTCCGGGTCGTGATTGCCTCGATCCGAGCAGCCCCGTGGTGGGGGTAGACGACAGTGTCGCCGACCTGGAAAGTCATGTGACAAGTACCCCTTCCGCTGTACTCAAGAGTACCACGTATCCACAGCCTCCCGGAACAGTGAAATCACCATAACTGCAGGTCAAAGCGGCATCTTATGGCTTGACAAATATTCTCTCCTGTGAATCGGCAGGCTGAAAAGCGGTCCCCACCTGCATTCGGCACTCCTCCGCGATCAGGTGGGCCGCCGGAAAACCCGGTATTGGACACGGATAGGGTTGGCCCTGTCCTGCATCCAGTGTGACAAGGAGACCCCGTACCGTGACCCGCAACAGCCGTCGCTGGGCGATCGCCGCCGCCGCGTTCCTCGCCGCCGCCCCCGTCCTGGCCGGCTGCGGTACCGGAGAGGACGCCAACACCAGCAAGCCCTACCACCCGACCGAGGCCGTCACCGTCAGGCAGAACGGCATCGACATCTCCCAGGCGTTCTTCCTCGGCCCCGAGCCCGGCTCGAAGATCCAGGCCGGTGGGGCGATCCCGCTGTACATGTCGCTGGTCAACAGCGCGCGGACCGCCGACCAGCTCGTCGGCGTCGGCATCGACCCGGCCGTGGGCACCGCGAAGATCCCCGCGCCCGTCGAGCTCAAGACGGGTCAGGGCGTGCGGATCGGCACGCCCACGCCCACCATCGTGGTGGAGGGCCTGAAGCAGCCCCTGAGCGGCGGGGAGAGCATCAAGATCCAGCTGCAGTTCGCCAACGCGGGCATCATCCCGGTGACGGTTCCCGTCATCACCCGTAGCCGCGAGTTCGCCACCCTGGCCCCGGCGCCGGGCGGGGACCAGTCGTCCACGCCGTCCGCCACGCCGTCGGCGAGCCCCTCGGAGGGCGCGACGGCGTCGCCGTCCCCCAGCCCCTCCACCACCGAGTGACCGGCGGCGGCCCGCGCGACTCCGCGCCGGCCGCGCCGCCGTGAACATGCGAAGGGGGCGTGCGGGACGACTTCCCGCACGCCCCCTTCGTCAGCCCTCCACAGGGTCGAACTTGTAGCCCAGCCCGCGGACCGTGAGGATGCAGCGCGGGTTGGAGGGATCCGCCTCGACCTTGGCTCGCAGCCGCTTGACGTGCACGTCCAGGGTCTTGGTGTCGCCCACGTAGTCGGCGCCCCAGACCCGGTCGATGAGCTGGCCCCGGGTGAGCACCCGGCCGGCGTTGCGCAGCAGCACCTCCAGCAGCTCGAACTCCTTCAGCGGGAGCTGCACCTGGTCACCCCGGACGGCGACGACGTGCCGGTCGACGTCCATCCGGACCGGGCCGGCGGTCAGCACCGCCGACTCCGTCTCCTCGGTGTCGCCCTGACGGCGCAGCACCGCGCGGATGCGGGCCACCAGCTCCCGGGAGGAGAACGGCTTGGTCACGTAGTCGTCGGCGCCCAGCTCCAGCCCGACGACCTTGTCGATCTCGCTGTCCTTGGCGGTGAGCATGATCACCGGGACGTTGGAACGCTGACGCAGCGAACGGCAGACCTCGGTCCCCGGCAGGCCGGGCAGCATCAGGTCCAGCAGCACCAGGTCTGCGCCGTTGCGGTCGTAGGCGTCCAGCGCCTCGGGGCCGGTGGCCGCGATCGCGACCTCGAAGCCCTCCTTGCGCAGCATGTAGGACAGGGCGTCGGAGAAGGACTCCTCGTCCTCGACGACAAGCACGCGGGTCACTGCGCGGCCTCCAGGGGGATCGGGGTGTTACGGGGTACGGCTACCGCCTGCCCGCCGAACGCGGGCAGGCGGAGGGTGAAGGTGGAGCCGGAGCCTTCCTTGCTCCACACCGTCACCGCGCCGTTGTGGGCGGCGGCGACGTGTTTGACGATGGCCAGGCCGAGGCCGGTGCCCCCGGTGGCGCGCGAGCGGGCGGCGTCGACGCGGAAGAACCGCTCGAAGATCCGCTCCTGGGCGCTCTCCGGGATGCCGATCCCCTGGTCGCTCACGCTGATCTCGATCGACTCGTGGTGCGGGCCCACGGCGCGCGCGCTGACCACGACCCGGGTCTGCTCGGGGCTGTAGGCGACCGCGTTGTCGATGAGGTTGCGCAGCGCGGTGACGAGGAGCTCGTCGTCGCCCCAGATCCGCAGGCCCTCGACGCCCCCGGTGACCAGGCTGATGTTCTTGGCCGCGGCGGTGGTGTTGCAGCGGTCGATGGCCTCGTGCACGGCGTCGTCGATCGGGACGGGCCCCGGGGTGGGGATGGGTTCGGCCCCCTGGATGCGGGAGAGCGTGATGAGGTCCTGAACGAGGTAGGTCAGGCGGGCGGCCTCGTGCTGCATCCGCCCGGCGAAGCGGGTGACCGCCTCGGGGTCGTCGGCGGCGTCCTGGATGGTCTCGGCCAGCAGCGACAACGCGCCCACCGGTGTCTTGAGCTCGTGGCTCACGTTGGCGACGAAGTCGCGGCGCACCGCCTCGACCCGGCGGTGCTCGGTCTGGTCCTCGGCGAGCACGAGCACCTGGCCGTAGGAGCCCAGCGGGGCGACCCGGACCGCGAAGCAGGTGGAGTCCTGGCCGAACTTGTGCCCGGCGACCTCGATCTCGTTCTCCCGGATCTCGCCGTCCCGGCGGACCCGCCTGGCCATCGCGAGGAGCTCGGCCACCACCAGGTGGTCACCCTTGACGAGGCCGAACGCCCGGGCGGCCGAACTGGCCCGGAGCACCCTGTCGTCCCTGTCGAGCACGACCGCCGAGGACGGCAGCACGGCCAGCACGGAGGCGACGCCCGGTGGCAGCGCACCGGGCGCGACGTCGTCCACCGGCGTCAGCACGACACGCCGTCCCTCGATGTTGTGCCGGACGACCATCACGGCCAGCGCTCCGACGACGAAGCCGGCCAGCGCGGCCAAGCTCGCCAGCAGCTCACTCATGCGGTCCTCCTGTAGGCTTCACGGTCCCGATGGTAGGCGGGCGTTTTCCCCTTCAGGCAGCTCAGAGCGGCACTACAACGGCCTTTCCCGCAATGTTCACTTTACGGTCGGGGTTCGTTCACCGTCGCCCGCGTACGTTGAGGGCCATGCGCGACCTCTATCACGAAGAACTCGACGCCCTCACCGACCGGCTGATCGAGATGACCCGCCTGGTGCGTTCCGGGATCTCCCGGGCCACCACCGCCCTGCTGGACTCCGATCTCCAGCTCGCGGAGAGCGTCATCTCCCAGGACGAGGAGGTCGATCGGCTCTTCGCGGAGATGGAGGCGTCGATCTTCGACCTGATGGCCCGGCAGCAGCCGGTGGCCGTCGACCTCCGCATGGTCATCGCCGCCCTGCGGATGGGCACCGACCTGGAGCGGATGGGCGACCTCGCCGAGCACGTGGCCAAGGTCGTACGGCTGCGCCACCCGGAGTCGGCGATCCCGCCGGAGCTGCGCGCCACCATCCTGGAGATGGGGCAGGTCGCCGAGCGCCTGGTCACCAAGACCGGCAGCTGCATCGCCTCGCGAGACGTGGAGTCCGCCATGGAGATGCACGGCGACGACGACGCCATGGACCGGCTGCACCGCCGGCTGTTCAAGATCCTGCTGGCCGACGACTGGAGGCACGGCGTCGAGCCGGCCATCGACGTGACGCTGATCGGCCGCTACTACGAGCGTTACGCCGACCACGCGGTCCGCATCGCCAACGACGTGGTCTACCTGGTGACCGGTTCCCGGCCGCAGGACGGCGTCCTGTAGCGGAACCGCGGGACCGCGGGACCGCGGGACCGCGGAGTCACCGGATCGGGAGCCGGTGGGCACCGTCACCGCGGAAACCGGGGGCGGAACCGCGGGATCGGGGGAGGGGGAAGGGCCCGTCGGTGCGGCGGGCCCTTCCCCTTTTCCCGTGGTTTCCGTGGTTTCGCTTTCGGCCGTGGCGGGCCTTTCCCGTGGCCTCGTTCCCGGCCGGTGGCGGGCCGCTCCGGTCGCGCCGGGGCGGCCCCTCGGGGCCTACCGGCCCTGGTTGGCCACGGCCTCGATGGCGGACGCGGCGGCCTCCGGGTCGAGGTACTCGCCGCCCTTGACCACCGGGTGGAAGTCGTCGTCCAGCTCGTAGCGGAGCGGGATGCCGGTGGGGATGTTGAGCCCGGCGATCTCGTCGTCGCCGATCTGATCGAGGTGCTTGACCAGCGCCCGCAGCGAGTTGCCGTGCGCGACGACCAGGACGGTACGGCCCGCCGCCAGGTCGGGGACGATCCGGTCGTACCAGTAGGGCAGCATCCGCTCGACGACGTCCTTGAGGCACTCGGTCCGCGGCATCAGCTCGCCCGGCAGCAGGGTGTAGCGCGGGTCACCGGCCTGCGAGAACTCGTCGTCGTCGGCGATCGGAGGCGGCGGGACGTCGTAGGAGCGGCGCCAGAGCATGAACTGCTCGTCACCGAACTCGGCCCGGGTCTGGGCCTTGTCCTTGCCCTGGAGCGCGCCGTAGTGACGCTCGTTGAGCCGCCAGGAGCGGTTGACCGGGAGCCAGAGCAGGTCCGCGGTGCCCAGCGCGAGGTTCGCGGTCTGGATCGCCCGGGTCAGCACCGAGGTGTGGAGCACGTCGGGCCGCACCCCGGCCTCCACCAGCAGCCGCCCGCCGCGCCGCGCCTCCTCCTCGCCCTTTTCCGACAGCCCGGCGTCCACCCACCCGGTGAACAGTCCCTTGGCGTTCCATTCGCTTTCGCCATGCCGCAACAGCACCAAAGTCGCCATGCGGACAAGCCTAGAGCGTGCCCGCGCCCCACTACGGAGCGGCCACTGCGTCGGGGTCCTCCGCCCGCCCGGTCTTCTCACAGCCGAGGTCCGCCGGCCGCCGGATCTCCCCTGCCGCCGGAACCCGCCGCCCGCCGGGCCTCCTCACCGTCGAGGTCCGCCGGTCGTCGGCCCTTCCTCGTCCCCGGGACCCGCCAGCCGCTGGATCTCGTCGTAGGAGGGGACCTCGGCGACCGGGTGGCCGCCCGCGGCGACGGCCCGCGCCGTACCCGTGATCGCACCCAGCGCCGCACGGAACAGCAGCGAGCCGAAGCTGATCCGCCGCACCCCCAGCTCCGCCAGCCGGGACGGCGGCACCCCCGGCTGGACGAGCACGTTCAGCGGTACCCCGGCCGCCGTGGCGAGCGTCTCCAGGTCCCGTCCGGCGGTCGCGCCCGGGACGAACACCCCGTCGGCTCCGGCGTCGGCGTAGATCCGCACCCGCCGTACGGCCTCGGCGAGGGCGCCGGGCATGCCCAGCCAGAACGGGTCGGTGCGGGCGTTGACGAACAGGTGCGGCGCGCTGTCCTTGATCGCCCTGATCAGCTCCGCCTGCTCGGCGGGATCGGCCAGCCGGTCACCGCGGCCGTCCTCGATGTTGACGCCCGCGATCCCCATGGCGGCCAGGCTCCCGGCCAGTTCGGCGACCTGGGCGGGCGAGCCGCCGAAACCGTCCTCGATGTCCACCGTGACCGGGACGTCCAGGTGCGCGATCCGGCGGGCCAGCGCCAGCGTCTCGGCGCGTGTCGCGCCCGCGGCGTCCGGCTTGCCCACCGCGGCGGCCACCCCCAGGCTGGTGGTCCCCACGGCCGCGAACCCGGCCGCCGCCAGCACCGCGGCCGAGGCGTGGTCCCAGGCGTTGGGCAGCAGCAGCGGCTCCGGGCCGTGGTGCAGCGCCCTGAAACGCTCGAACACCGTCGCCGCCGCGCCACCCGCCGTCTTCGCCGCTTCCATCCCCGTCACCCTCGTATCCCTCGTCCCCATCGCCGCCTCCGTACCCATCGCCTTCGTCACTTCCATCCCTCCGGTCATCGCCTTACCGTCTCGATCGTCATCGCCGTACCGCCTCGACCACACCGGCCGCCAGCGCCAGCGCGATCCGCTCGGCGGGGCAGGGTCGCGGTCCCGCCCCGAAGGTCAGGTGCCGTGGGGAACGACCGGGCCGGAAGCGGTCCGGGTCGTCGAACACGTGCGGATCCCGGTTGGCCGCGGCCACGTCCAGCAGCACCGTCGTCCCGGCCGGGACTCCCCCGGCGGCCTGCCGTACGGCGACGCGGCGCAGCGCCCGCACCGGCGGGTCGTGGCGCAGCGTCTCGGCCAGCAGGTCCTCCACCGGGCAGGGGCCGGTGTCCGCCGCCAGCGCGTTCCGGACGAGATCGGCGGTCGCCGCGCACGCCTGGGCGAGCAGCCCGGCCAGTACGGCGAGCCGCTCCGGCTCCGGGTCACCGAGCAGCCGCGACAGCTCGGCCAGGCCCGCGTCGGCCGCGGCGTCGTCCGGGGCGGCCTGGACAGGCGAGATGGCCTGGGCAGGCGGAGCGGCCTGGACGGGCGGGGTCGCGGGGGCAGGTAGGCCGGGGCGAGGGCCGCGACCGCCTGCGCGGCCCGCGCGCCGTCCTCGGCCCGCACACCCAGCGCGACGGCCAGCACCTCGACCGGCACCAGTTCCGGGCTGGGATGCCCCGCCGCCCGCCGGAACGCCTCGGCGCGCAGCGCCCGCTCGTCCAGTCCGGCGAGCACGCCCACCGACGCGGCCCGGCGGGCGGCGTGCACCGGGCCGTCGGCGAAACGGCCGACCGCGCCGCGCAGCCAGGCCACGGTCAGCGAGAAGGGCGGCCGCGGCACGGCGGGCACGGTCAGGGCGGGGTCGGCCAGGAGCGCCCGCACCTCGTCGTAACGGCTCACGACCACCGGCTGGGCCGGCCGGGCCGCGCTGTTCGGCTGGGAGATCATGACCCACACGCTAGGCGCGGAACCCTTCGGCGCCGGCCGAAACGTCTGACGGGCCGCGGCCGGGCCCGGCGAACCGGGCTCAGTGGCCGGGCTCAGTGGCCGGGCTCGGCGAACCGGGCGAACGCCCTGAGGTTGGCCAGCGACTCGCCGCGCTTGGCGCGCCACTCCCACTCGCGCCGGATCGAGGAGGCGAAGCCCAGCTCCAGTGCCCGGTCGAAACCCTCGTCCGAGTAGGTCAGCACGCAGCCCAGCAGCCGGTCGATCTCCTCCTCGGAGACCGCGGCGAGCGGCACCCGGCCGACGAGGTAGACGTCGCCGACGGGGTCGAGGGCGAAGTGCACGCCGTACATGGAGCCGTTCTTGGTCAGCAGCCAGCGGTAGAACTCGACGTGGTTCTCGTCGGGCTGGCGGCAGAAGAACGCCTCGACGTGCAGCGCCTGGTCGCCGACGATCAACCATGTCATGGTGGCGAGCTTGTGCTGGCCGGGGAGTTTGACCAGGAATGCCCCCGGCCGGGGCTCCTCGTAGGAGACCTCAGCGCCTTTCAGCGCCGCCTCGATCACTTCACGCATGCGTCCACCCTACGAGCCGCCCGCGAGGAGGGGCGCGGCTCGGAGAGCGGGCGGGCGGGACGGGGACGGCGGAAGCCGCGCCCGCCCGTCCGACCTACGGGCGGCGGGACGGCGCGGAAGACGGCGGGACGCGGGGTCAGCAGGAGACGGCGATCGGGACGCGGTGAAGGTGCGCCATCGCCCCGGCGTAGACCTCCGAGAGGCGGGCGGCGGTGGCCGACCACCCGAAGGCCGCCGCGTGGTTCACCGCGCCCGCCGACAGCGCGTCGCGCCAGGCGGGCCGGTCCACGAACCGGGTGAGCACCCGCCCCCAGTCGTGCGGGTCGTGACCCTCGACGAGCACGCCGGAGACGCCGTCGCGCACGGCGGTGCGCAGGCCGCCCACGGAGGCCGCGGCGACCGGGGTGCCGCAGGCCTGCGACTCCAGGGCGACCAGGCCGAACGACTCGTTGTGCGAGGGGACGGCGGTGACGTCGGCCGCGCGGTACCAGTCGGCCAGCTCCGGCTGGGGCGCCGGCGGGACGATCCTGACGACGTCCTCGATGCCCAGGGAGGCGGCCAGGTCGGACAGGTACGAGGGCCGGCTCAGGCCGTTGCCGCTGAGGCCGCCGACGCAGGCGACGATGAGCGTCCGCCGGAGCGAGGGACGCTGGGCGATCATCCGAGCCGCGGCGCGCAGCAGCACGTCGGGGGCCTTGAGCGGCTGCACCCGGCCCACGAACAGCAGCACGTGGGCGTCGCGCGGCAGGCCGAGCCGATGACGGGCCGCCCTGCGGGACCCGGGCCGGAAGACGCCGAGGTTCACCCCGGGGCTGACGACGGCGACGCGGCCGGGGGTGGCGCCGTACAGGTCGACGAGCTCGCGGGCCTCGGTCGGGGTGTTGGCCACCAGGCGGTCGGCGATCTGGACGACCTGCTCCTCGCCCAGCACCCGCCCCGCGGGCTCGGGCTTGTCGTCCTCGGCCAGCAGGAGGTTCTTCACCTTGGCCATGGTGTGCATGGTGTGCACCAGCGGCACGCCCCAGCGCTCCTTGGCCAGCCAGCCCACCTGGCCCGACAGCCAGTAGTGGGAGTGGATCAGGTCGTAGCGTCCCGGGTCGTACATCGCCTCGGTGCGCAGCACGCCCGACAGGAAGGCGCAGAGCTGGCCGGGCAGGTCACCCTTGTCGAGCTCCTCGTACGGTCCCGCGGTGATGTGGCGGACGGAGACGCCCGGGACGATCTCGGCGATCGGAGGCAGGTCACGGGCCGTCTGCCTGGTGAAGATCTCGACCTCGATCCCGAGATCGGCCAGGCGTTTGGCCACCTCCACGATGTAGACGTTCATGCCGCCCGCGTCCCCGGTCCCCGGCTGGTCCAGGGGGGACGTGTGCATGCTGATCGTCGCGACCCGGCTGACCCGCCGTCGCCTCACGGACACCACCTCCGAAAACGCTTTAACCACTCAATACTTCGCAACATTCCCAGCATCCGGACTCCCCGGGGGTACCGGTGAGCCGCCCTGGCAGGATGGGACGCCATGAGGAAGACAGCGGTCGTCACGGGTGCAAGCAGCGGGATCGGCGCGGCCACGGCGCGCCGGCTGGCTGCCGAGGGGTTCGACGTGGTGGCGGGCGCGCGGCGCCGCGACCGGCTCGACGCCCTGGCCGCCGAGGTGCCGGGGATCCGCCCGGTGACCCTGGACGTGACCTCCCAGGAGTCGGTGGACGAGTTCGCCGCCTCGCTCGACCGCTGCGACGTCCTGGTGAACAACGCGGGCGGCGCGATCGGCCTCGAACCGGTGGCCGGCGCCGACGTGGCCGACTGGCAGCGGATGTACGACGTCAACGTGCTCGGCTCGCTCCGGATGACCAGGGCCCTGCTGCCCCGCCTGATCGAGTCGGGCGACGGCGTGCTGCTGATGCTCACCTCGGTGGCCGGGCTGGTCTCCTACGAGGGCGGCGGCGGTTACGTCGCGGCCAAGCACGCCCAGAGCTCGATGACCGAGGTGCTGCGGCTGGAGCTGTGCGGTGAGCCGGTCCGGATCGTCGAGGTGGCCCCGGGGATGGTGCACACCGAGGAGTTCTCGCTGAACCGCTTCCGGGGCGACTCCGCCGCCGCCGGCCACGTCTACCAGGGCGTCCCCGATCCCCTGTCGGCCGACGACGTCGCCGACGCCATCGCCTGGTGCGTCACCCGCCCCGCCCACGTGAACATCGACCGGCTGGTCATCCGGCCCCGCGCCCAGGCCGCCCAGCACAAGGTCCACCGCGTCTGACGATGGCGAAACCGGTCGGGGAGATCACCAGGGGGACCACGGGCCACAACCGGCTGCGGCGGGTGGACCGCTGGATCACCGTCGCCTGCGGGCGGCTCCTGCGGTCGGCGGACCGCCCGCTGGTGGTCGACCTGGGCTATGGGGCCTCGCACGTCACGACCCTGGAGCTGTTCGAACGGCTGCGCGCGGTCTGCCCGTCGGTCGAGGTCGTCGGGGTGGAGATCGACCCGGCCCGGGTGGCGGCGGCCAGGCCGTACGAGCGGCCGGGGCTGTCCTTCAGGCTCGGCGGCTTCGAGCTGCCGGTGGGCAGGCCGCCGCTGCTGGTGCGGGCCTTCAACGTGCTGCGGCAGTACGGCGAGGCCGAGGCGTGGGAGCACTGGGCGCTGCTGCGGAGCCGGATCGCGCCGGGCGGGATGATCGTCGAGGGCACCTGCTCGGAGGTGGGGCACCGGGCGACCTGGGTGGGGCTCGACGAGCACGGACCGCGGACGCTGACCCTCGCGGCCCGGTTCGACGCCTTCGACCGTCCCTCCGACCTCGCCGAGCGGCTGCCCAAGACGCTGATCCACCGCAACGTCCCCGGTGAGCCCGTCCACGCCTTCCTGCGCGACTTCGACCGGGCCTGGGCGGTCAACGCCGCCCTCGGCGCCCACGGCGCGCGGCAGCGCTGGATCGCCGCCGCCCGGATGCTTGCCGCGGCCTGGCCGGTGGCCGTGCGCCCGCCGCTCGGCGGCGAGGGCCGCTGGCGGCTCGGCGAGCTGACCCTCGACTGGGCGGCGGTCGCCCCCCGGAACCCGGGCCGGCCCCCGGAACCCACGGCCGACGTCCGTGACCGGTGACCGGTGACCGGTGACCGGTGACCGGAATCCGCGACCGGCCGCCGGGAAGCCTCGACCGGCCGCCCCCGGGGTCCCGGCCCGCCCTTTCGCGTCCGGAGATCCGGGGCGTCCTCCCCGGAGCCCCGGGCCGATCACCTCGGAGCCGGAAACCCTGACGGGAAGGCCACTTCCGCATGACTCGACAACCCGTAGTACTACCCCTCGTGGTGCGGGAGCTAGGCTTGTTCCCGTGAAGGGTCTGGGCGAGTTGGAACGCAGCATCATGGACATCATCTGGGCGCAGTCATCCCCGGTGACGGCGCGCGAGGTCGGGCGTCTGATCGCCGACCGGGACCTCGCGCCGACCACCGTGATGACCGTGCTCGACCGGCTGACCCGCAAGGGCTTCCTCGTGCGCACCCGTTCCGGGCGAGCCTGGCGCTACGAGCCGGCCGAGAGCCGCGACGCGTACGTCGCGGAGCTTATGCTTGAGGCGTTGGACATGACCGGAGACCGGTCCGCCGCGCTCACCAGGTTCGCCCAGGCCGTTTCCGGCAGCGAGGCGGAGATCCTGCTCAGAGCCCTTTCGGAGCTGGAGGACGAGTGATAGCCGCTGCAGCCCTGGCGATACTCGCCGTGGTCTGCGCGATCGGAGCCTGGCGGTTCACCCACGCACGGTGGACCTACCGCGCTCCCCATGTGGCCATCGTCCTGTGGCAGGCACTCGGGGTGACCTGGGGCCTCGCGGGGACGGGGGCCCTGCTGGCCTATGCCCTGGAGCCCTACCGGCAGGGTGTGCTGCACGGTCTCCTCTCCTTCGTCCACTCGGCCTTCGACGGCGGCTACGACGCCCCCGGCCCCTACGACGTGCCGAGGATCCTCGCCCTCATCACGGGACTGACCGCGCTGTCGGTGCTGGTCGTCGTGCTGCTCACCGCGGCCTCCCAGACGCTCCGTGCCCGGCGCCGTCACCGCGTCCTGCTGGCGCTGGTCTCCCATGACGACCCCGACGTCCCGGGCGTGCGGGTCCTCGACCACCCCGGCGCCACCGCCTACTGCGTGCCCGGCCTGCGTTCCCAGGTCGTCGTCAGCGCCGGCA
Source organism: Streptosporangium sandarakinum (assembly GCF_050942225.1). NCBI lineage: Bacteria > Bacillati > Actinomycetota > Actinomycetes > Streptosporangiales > Streptosporangiaceae > Streptosporangium > Streptosporangium sandarakinum. The sequence continues at coordinate 876,348 of NZ_CP192034.1, read as the reverse complement.
CCCTGAAGCTGCTGTCCCCCGACGAGCTGACCGCGGTGCTCGCCCACGAGAGCGCGCACGTCCGTGAGCGCCACGACCTGGTGCTGCTGCCGTTCGCCGCCCTGCACCGGGCGCTGCCCTGGTCGCGGCTGGTCAGGCTGATACAGAGCGAGGTCGGCCTGCTGGTGGAGATGGCCGCCGACGACGCCGCCCGCCGCTACTGCTCACCCCGCCGCCTGGCCACCGCCCTGCTGCGCTTCGGTACGGCGGGCAGCGTCCCCGCCCCGCAGGGCACGCTCGGCGCGACGGGGACCTGCGACACGGTGATGGCCCGGGTGCAGCGCCTGGTCAACCCGGTGCCGGACCTGCCCCGGCGGATCCGCTACGCCATCGTCGCCTTCTCGGTCACGCTGACCTCCTCGGCCCCGCTGCTCTGGCTGATCCCGCACTGACCACGCCGGCCGTACGGCCGTGGCGCCACGCCGGCCGGGCATGCCCGCGCACGGCTCAGAACGCCGCGCCGACCGCTCCGTTCCGCCACACCGCGCCGGCCCGTGTTTGCTGGTGTTAGCCACCGCGTTTGCATTTGCAAGCAGAGTGGTGCACACTGGACACATGGCACTACCGAAGGTCGGTTCGATCGGCGAGTACATCCGGGAGCAGCGGACGCAGGCGAAGATCTCTCTGCGCCAGCTGGCGGCCTCGGCGGGGGTCTCCAACCCCTACCTCAGCCAGATCGAGCGCGGCCTGCGCAAGCCCAGCGCGGAGATCCTCAACCAGATCGCCAAGGGCCTGCAGATCTCCTCCCAGGCACTTTACGTTCAGGCCGGCCTCATCGAGGATCGCGAGCCCGACAGTGACGTGCTGACCGCCATAAGGGCCGATCGCAACATCACCGAGCGGCAACGCCAGGTGCTGATCGACATCTACGAGTCGTTTCGCAAGGAGAACCGGTCGGAGACACCGGCCGAGGGCGCGTGGACCACGGATGACGCGCACCCGGCGGCCGAGTCTCCGGGGGGCGGCACGGACTCCTCGCCCGACGACACGCCCTCGCCCGAGGACCGCGTGACCACGCCGGAGGACGGCGGGTCCCCGAAGGCGGCGGCGAAGCCCAAGACGTCAAACCGGAAAACCAGGAGGACTGATCAATGACGTTCACCACCGAGGTCAAGAAGCTGGCCGACTCCAAGCCGTTCTACGCCGTGGCGGGCGCGGGCGACTACGCGGTCGAGAAGCTCCGCGAGATCCCCGACCAGCTGCAGCGGCTCCAGGACCGTCGCGAGGAGATCCGCGAGGTCGCCAAGGAACTGCCCGAGCGGGCCAGGACGTTCGCCGACAAGGCCGAGGTCTACGCCAAGGACTTCCCGGAGAAGGCCCGCGTCTACGCCGACCAGTTCACCAGCATGGCGGCCGGCCTCTACGAGGAGTTCGCCACCCGTGGCCGCAAGGTCGTCTCCCGGGCGAGCGGCGAGGCCGCGCTGGAGCTGGAGGAGGTCTCCGAGACCGCCGAACCGGCGATCGCCGCGTCGGCCACCAACGCCTCGCCCCGGAAGACCACCCGCACCACCAAGCCGAACAACGCCGCGCGCGCCTGACGCCGGCACCGCGCCCGCCCCGCGCCCCCGTCCGCTTCCGCGGCGGGGCCGCGGGGCGGGCGCTTTCACATCCCGCACGCCCCGGAAGCCGGCCCGCGCACCGCGTGCGTTCTCCGGGGCGCCGGCCCGCACGCGCCCACGGGCGGCTCCGGTTCGCGTGCCGCACGCACGTTCCGGCGGCATTAGTCTGAGAGACACCAGCGAGGCGAACGTTTAGGAGAGGCGATGCTCCAGATCCACGGCGTGTTGGACCTGATCTTCTGGGTGCTTTCCATCGCCGCGTTCGCCATGTCGGCCTGGGCCCTCTTCCACGCCGTACGGACGTCGGCGCGGGCGTTCGCGGTCGCCGGCAAGCAGAGCAAGAAGTTCTGGCTGATCGTGCTGGGACTGGCGGCGCTCTTCTCGTTCGCCTCCGCGGTGGGCTACTTCGGGGTCGGCCTCGGCCAGCTCAACATCTTCGCCATCGCCGCGGTGATCGCGGCCGGCATCTATCTCGCCGACGTGAAGCCGGCCGTCGGCGAGGTCGGCCGGGGCGGCAACTCGGGCCCCTACGGCCCCTGGTGATCGCCGCCCCTCCGTTCGGCCCACCCGGACCCGCGCCCCGTCCACCCGGACCCGCGACCCGCCTGCTCGGCGGCCCTGCCGCCGGGACGCACGGCCCGGCCACCCGGGCACACGGTCCGTCGCCCCGGACGCCATAACCCCATTGCCCCGCGAACGGCGGACCAGGTAGACATTCCGGATGATGTTCGCCGACAAACCCATCCTGCCCGGGGACCGCGTGACGCTCCGCCCCGTCGGCCCCGAGCACGTCGAAGGGCTGTGGGAGCTGGTCAACGACCCGGAGACCGGCCGGCTGACCGGCTCGCACGCCAAGCCCGACCATGAGGCGATCAAGCGCTGGTACGCCTCACGCGGCGAGCACGACAACCGGCTGGATCTGGCGATCTGCGCCGACGACCAGGACGGCGCCTACGTCGGGGAGATCGTTCTCAACGACCTCGACACCGACAACCTCTCCTGCAACCTGCGCATCGCCCTGATCGGCCCCCGGGTGTTCGGCAGGGGGTACGGCGGCGAGGCGATCCGGCTGGTGCTCCGCCACGCCTTCACCACCACGCAGCTCCACCGAATTCACCTTGAGGTCTTCACCTTCAACGAGCGGGCCCTGCACGTCTACCGGAAGGCCGGCTTCGTCCAGGAGGGCGTGCATCGTGACGCCCTGCGGTGGAACGGGGAATGGCACGACTCGATCACCATGGCGATACTGGCCCCTGACTGGAAAGTCAGAGAGATTTGACATACATGTAGTGATTTTTTGGAAACATCTTTTGACACTTCCGAAACAATGCTACGTTCACTGGGAGCGCTCCCACCTGTGCGGAATGTTGGTGTGGAGGAAGTTATGTCGGATCTACCCACACTTGCCCAGGTCGCGGCGGAAGCGGGGGTCTCCCCCGCCACGGCGTCCCGGGTACTCACCGGTTCGGTGCGGGTCAGCACGTCGACCCGCAGGCAGGTGCACGACGCGATCTCACGTCTCGGTTACGTCCGGCACCGCGCCCCCAGGGGCGGCGCCGGACGCCGGTCCGACCACATGGTGGCCGCGGTGCTCTGCGAGCCCGTACACCGTCTGTTCACCGAGCCGTTCTACGCCAGGCTGATCACCGCGGCGGAGGAGGTGCTCACCCGCCACGGCGTTCCCCTGGCGATGATGACGGCCACCGCGGCGACCTCGACCGTCGCCACGCCGCCGCTGGTCTCCGGCGGCGTCGACGGCGTCCTTCTCATCGGCGCCAGGGAGCGGCACCCGCTCGCGGTCACCCTGGCCGCCTCCGGAGTCCCGATACGGTGCCTGGGCAAGCCGCCGGAGGGCATCGAGCTTCCACACGTCGACATGGACAACCGCGACGGCGGACGGCAGGCCGCCGAGCACCTGCTGCTCGGCGGGCGGAGGTCCATCGCCGTCATCTCGGGCCCGCCAGGGCTGCCGGCGGCGAGGGACCGGCTCGACGGCTTCCTGCAGACGCTCGCCCTGGCCGGGATGACCGGGGTGCCGGTGGCCTACGGCGACTTCAGCCACAACTCGGGCGTGCACGGCATGCAGTGGCTGCTGCGCCGGATGCCGAACGTGGACGCGGTGTTCGCGGCCTCCGACGTCATGGCCGCCGCGGCCGTCCAGACCCTCCGGCGGGCGGGACGCAGGGTGCCGGACGACGTGGCCGTGATCGGCTTCGACGACGCCCCCGTCGCCCGGCGGACCTCTCCCCCGCTGACCACCGTGCGCCAGCCCGTGGAGGAGTTCGCCGCCCTGGCCGCCCGCCTGCTGCTGCTGGCCATGTCGTCGCCGGCCACGGCCGGCGGCGCGGGCAACAACCCGGTCCTGCCCACCGAGCTGGTGGTCCGTGAGTCCGCCTGAGCCCGGTGGACTTCAGGCGGGAGACGTCCTCGCCCGCCGTTACGACCTGGTGGAGCCGATCGCGGCGGGCGGCATGAGCGTCATCTGGCGTGCCTTCGACCGCTCCCTGCAACGGCAGGTCGCGGTCAAGGTGCTGGACGGCGATCTCGGCTCCGACCGGGGAGACCGGGAGCTGATCCGCCGGGAGGCCCGCGCCACCGCGCGCCTCATCCACCCGGACGCGATCGAGGTGTACGACTACGGCGAGACGGTCACCACCCGGGGCCGTCTCGCCGCGTACGTGGTCATGCGCCTGCTGGAGGGCCGGCCGCTGGCCGACCGGATCGCCGAGGGGCCGCTGCCGTGGCGGGAGGCGGCGGCCATCGCCGCCCGGCTGGCCGCCGTGCTGGCCACCGCCCACGCCCGCGGCATCGCCCACCGGGACGTGACCGCCGAGAACGTGCTGCTGACCGCGGACGGAGCCAAGCTGCTCGACTTCGGCATCGCCGCGTTCATCGGCGAGGGCGACGACGACCACGCCTCCGACTACGGCACCCCTCCCTACGTCGCGCCGGAGCGGCTGACCGGCACGACGGCCGACCCGGCCGGCGACGTGTACGCGCTCGGCGTGCTGCTGTTCGAGATGCTCACCGGCGGCCCGCCGTACCCGGAGCGGACCTGGGAGGAGATCGAGAACGCGAGACGGGAGGGACCGCCGCCGGAGGTCCGGGCGCCGGGCCTGCCGTCCGGGATCGCCGCGCTCTGCCGGAGCTGCCTGTCGGCCGACCCGGCGGAGCGGCCGAAGGCCCGCGAGGTGGCCGACCGGCTCTCCCGGCCGCCGTCCAGGACCCGTACGGCGGCGCGGACCGTGATCGTGCGCTGGACGCTGGTGGCGGCGGCGGTGGTGCTGGCCGCGGGAGCCCTGACGTGGTACCAGGTGTTCGGCCCGGGAGGCCAGCGGGCCGGGCCGGGCACGGCGCTCGGGCCCGCCACCCGGCCCGTCCCGTCCGCGACCCCCCGTCTCGGCGCCTCTCCCACCCCGGGCCGGGCCCGCTCCCCGGACCCCTCCTCCCCCATCTCTCCAGACCGGTCCGCGGGCTCCCCTGACCAGCCCGCGGACCTTTCCACGCCGCCCGCGGACCCCCCTGACCGGTCCGCGGGCACCCCTGAGCGGTCCGCGGCCACCCCGGACGGATCCGCCGGTTCCGCCGAGCGGTCCCCGGGGACGGGCGAGCCGCCACGCGCGGATCGGACGGCCCGCGCGTGGCGGTCGCCTCCGGACCGCGGGGCGCCGGAGACGGCCCCGGTGGCGGAGGTCCCACCGGTGCCGGACCTGGAGGGAAGCGTGCGGGGCTTCAACGCGCTGCTCGCCGAGGGGCAGAGCCGGGGCGGGATACGCCCGGACGTGGCGCTGGACCTGCGACAGGTGCTGGACGGCGTCGTCTGCTGCTCCGGTGACCTCGCCGTGGTCCGGGAGAAGATCGACACCCGGCACCGGGAGGGCGCCCTGTCGGACGGGTTCCGCGACGCGCTGAGGGACCAGCTCCGGTACGTGGCGCTGGCGCTGACCGGCTGACCGGGCCGTACCGGCGGGAGCCTCTCGCGGCGCGGCCGACCCGCCGGTGACCGCCCGGGGCGCGGCTCCGGCCCGTGACGCCCGGCGCCGGCCGCGCCCCGCCGCGTCCGCGGGGCGCGGCCGGTGAAACTTTCACGGAACCCGGGGGCGGGCCGGAGCCGTACGGTGCCGGGACGGCGCAGGTCACGCGGCCCGCGGGGGAGACGGGACGGTCGACGGGCGGTTGACGGGCGTCCGCCGGGCGGCCAAGCATGACGACGCGACCGGCCGCACCCTCCCTCGCGGGGATCCCCCCGCGGGCAGATCCGTCCTCGACTCCTCGAAGGGCACCCGATGAGAGTCCTGCGTGTTCGCAGGTGGATGGCGGCGCTGGCGGCGCTCGCCGTCACCTCGGCGCTGGCGGTCGTGTTCGTCTCCTCCCCCGCGGGCGCGGCGGGCGGCACCGGAACCGGCTACCTGCACACCTCCGGCAACAAGATCGTCGACAGCGCGGGGGCGACCGTCCGGCTGACCGGCATCAACTGGTTCGGCATGGAGACCGACAACAGGACCTTCCACGGTCTGTGGTCGAGCAACCCGTGGCGGAGCCAGATCGACAAGATGGCCTCGCTCGGCTACAACACTCTGCGCGTGCCGTTCTCCAACGACGCGCTCAAGCCCGGCGCGACGGCCACCAGCGTCAACGACTACGTCAACCCCGACCTGGCCGGGAACACCCCGCTGCAGATCCTCGACAAGGTCATCGCCTACGCGGGCGGCAAGGGCATGCGGATCATCCTCGACCGGCACCGCCCGACCTCCGCCGGGCAGTCGGCCCTGTGGTACGTCTCCGCGACGCCGGAGAGCACGTGGATCGACGACTGGAAGACGCTCGCCCGGCGCTACGCGGGCAACACCACGGTGATCGGCGCCGACCTGCACAACGAGCCGCACGCCGAGGGCACCAACCCGGCGGCCACCGGGTCCTGCTGGGGCTGCGGCGACCCGGCGCGCGACTGGCGGCTGGCGGCCGAGCGGGCGGGCAACGCGGTCCTGTCGGTCAACCCCGACTGGCTGATCTTCGTCGAGGGCGTGAGCTGCCCGAGCGGCGGCCTGTCCAACGTCTGGGACAACGACCCGAGCAACGACGAGGACTGCGGCTGGTGGGGCGGCAACCTGTCCAAGGCCGGGCAGTTCCCGGTACGGCTCAGCGTGCCGAACCGCCTGGTCTACTCGCCGCACGAGTACGCCACGTCCGTCTACCGCCAGGCGTGGTTCGACGACCCGTCCTACCCGGCGAACATGCCCGCGATCTGGGACCGGTACTGGGGCTACCTCCACCGGCAGAACATCGCCCCGATCATGATCGGCGAGTTCGGCAGCACCATGCAGTCCCCGATCGACAAGGTCTGGCTCCAGGAGCTGCTGAAGTACACCGGCACCGGGGTGAACGGCATGTCGTTCACGTACTGGTCGTGGAACCCCAACTCCGGTGACACCGGGGGCATTCTCAAGGACGACTGGACCACGGTCGACCAGGTCAAGCAGGACATCATCCAGCCCTACCTGATCCCGCCGTCCGGCGGGAACGGCGGGACCCCGGGGCCCTCCCCGTCCGGCACCCCCACCGCCACCCCGACGGTCTCTCCCACGGCCGGCCCGGCCTCGTGCACCTCGTCGTACAAGCTCGTCAACTCCTGGCAGGGCGGCTTCCAGGGCGAGCTGACCATCAAGAACTCCGGCGGTTCGGCGCTGAACGGCTGGAAGGCCACCTGGACGATGCCCTCGGGCGTCACGCTCGCCAGCGCGTGGAACGCCGTCGTCACGACCAGCGGCACGACCTGGACGGCGCAGGGCCCCGACTGGGCGCGGAACCTGGGCGCCGGGCAGTCGGTCGCGGTCGGCTTCACCGCCAACGGCACGGCGGGCGAGCCGTCCGGCGTCACCTGCTCCGGATCCTGACCCCCTCCGGGGAGCCCCGGCGGCCGGTCCCTTCCCGGTGACCCGGCCTCCCGGGGCCCCCGGTACCCCCGCAGGCACGTGAAAGTTTCAGATGACGGGAAATTCCCCGCCGGGATCTCAGCAGCCTGGCGGCCCGCGGCGTGAAACGCGGGTGTAACCCGGAATCCATCCCATTGACATCCGGACACCCAGCCTCAAAAAATCCCTTTTGGGAGCGCTCCCACCCCCCTTTCCCCCGGCTCCAACCGGCACGTGACCGCAACCAGCGGTTTTGTGCCGACCCACCCCCTGGAGGACCTTCCCGATGCCTCAATCCCCGCAAAGAACGGGAGCGCTCCCACGCTTCCGGAGACGGATCGCCGGGCTGGCGCTGCTCAGCGTGGCGGCCGGGATGACCACCGCACTGGCCGCCGCGCCCGCGCAGGCGGCCGTCGCCTGTGAGGTGACCTACACCACCAACGACTGGCAGGGCGGATTCACCGCCAATATAACGATCAAAAACCTCGGTGACCCGCTGAACGGCTGGACTTTCGGGTTCGCCTTCCCGGACGCCGCGCAGAAGGTCCAGCAGGGCTGGAGCGCCACCTGGTCGCAGAGCGGCCAGAACGTCACCGCGAGGAACCTCGACTGGAACGGCAGCCTCGCCACCGGCGCCTCGACCAACATCGGCTTCAACGGAAGCTGGTCCGGGTCCAACCCCAAGCCGAGCAGCTTCTCGATCAACGGCGCCACCTGCGGCGGGTCCGGCCCCGTCAACAAGGCGCCCACCGCGAAGATCACCAAGCCGGTCGCGGGAGCCACCTTCACCGCGCCCGCCACGGTGGACATCACCGCCGACGCGGCCGACTCCGACGGCACGGTCTCCAAGGTCGAGTTCTACAACGGCACCACCCTGCTGGGCACCGACACGACCGCGCCGTACGCCTACAGCTGGACCGGCGTGGCGGCCGGCGACTACTCGATCACCGCCAGGGCGACCGACGACAAGGGCGCCTCCACCACCTCCGACCCGGTCGGGATCAGCGTGCGGGCCGACAGCGCCCCCGCGGTCGTCCTGAGCCCGGCCACCCTCGCCGTCCCCGAGGGCGGCAGCGCGGACCTGTCGGTCAGGCTCTCCAAGGCCCCTGCCTCGAACGTCACCGTGACGACCACCAGGACCAGCGGTGACACCGACCTGACGGTCGCCTCCGGCGGAACGCTGACCTTCACCCCGGCCAACTGGAACACCGCCCAGACGGTGCGGATCGCCGCGGCCGAGGACGCCGACAAGACCTCCGGCACCGCCGAGTTCACCGCGACCGCCGCCGGCCACACCTCGGCCAAGGCGACCGTCACCGAGGTGGACAACGACACCACCGGTGGCGACAACGAGTACGTCCAGCGCTTCACCACGATGTACAACAAGCTCAAGGACCCCGCCAACGGCTACTTCTCTCCGGAGGGCGTGCCGTACCACTCGGTGGAGACCCTGATGGTCGAGGCGCCCGACCAGGGGCACGAGACCACCTCCGAGGCCTACAGCTACTACCTGTGGCTGGAGGCCGCCTACGGCAGGGTGACCGGCGACTGGACCAAGTTCAACGCCGCCTGGGCCTCGATGGAGAAGTACATCATCCCCTCCACCGCGGACCAGCCGACCAACTCCTTCTACAACCCGTCCAAGCCCGCCACCTACGCCGGCGAGTGGGACGACATCAAGCAGTACCCGTCCAAGCTGGACGGCGGCGTGAGCGTCGGCGTCGACCCGCTCGCGAACGAGCTGAAGAGCGCCTACGGCACCAGCGACGTCTACGGCATGCACTGGCTGCTGGACGTGGACAACACCTACGGCTTCGGCCGCTGCGGTGACGGCACCACCAGGCCCGCCTACATCAACACCTACCAGCGCGGCCCGGAGGAGTCGGTCTTCGAGACCATCCCGCAGCCGTCCTGCGACACCTTCAAGCACGGCGGCAAGAACGGCTTCCTCGACCTGTTCACCGGGGACAGCAGCTACGCCAAGCAGTGGAAGTACACCAACGCCCCCGACGCCGACGCCCGCGCCGTCCAGGTCGCCTACTGGGCCCACACCTGGGCCAAGGAGCAGGGCAAGGAGTCGCAGGTCACCGCCTCGGTCACCAAGGCCGCGAAGATGGGCGACTACCTGCGCTACGCGATGTACGACAAGTACTTCAAGAAGCAGGGCTGCACCAGCACCTCGTGCCCGGCCGGCACCGGCAAGGACAGCTCGGCCTACCTGCTGAGCTGGTACTACGCCTGGGGCGGCGCGCTCGACAGCTCCGCCGGCTGGGCCTGGCGGATCGGCTCCAGCCACAACCACTCCGGCTACCAGAACCCGATGGCGGCCTGGGCCCTGTCCAGCGTGGACGCGCTCAAGCCCAAGGGCACGACCGCCGTCCAGGACTGGACCACCAGCCTGAAGCGGCAGCTGGAGTTCTACCGCTGGCTGCAGTCGACCGAGGGCGCGATCGCCGGTGGCGCCACCAACAGCTGGCAGGGCCACTACGCCAGCCCGCCGTCGACCCTGCCGACCTTCTACGGCATGGCCTACGACTGGCAGCCGGTCTACCACGACCCGCCGTCCAACCAGTGGTTCGGCTTCCAGGCGTGGTCCATGGAGCGCGTCGCGGAGCTCTACTACGCGACCGGCAACGCCGACGCCAAGCTCGTCCTGGACAAGTGGGTCAAGTGGGCGACCGACAACACCACGGTCAACGCCGACGGCACCTTCCAGATCCCCTCGACCCTGGTGTGGACCGGCCAGCCGGAGACCTGGGACCCGAACAACCCGCGTCCCAACACCGGGCTGCACGTCAGCATCCGCGACTACACCACCGACGTCGGTGTGGCCGGCTCCTACGCCAAGGTGCTGATGTACTACGCGGCCAAGGCCGGTGACGCCAAGGCCCAGAGCATCGCCAAGGGGCTGCTCGACGGCATGTGGAAGAACAACCAGGACGCCAAGGGCGTCTCCACCCCGGAGACCAAGGCCGACTACAACCGCCTCGACGACCCGATCTACGTCCCGGCCGGCTGGACCGGCAAGATGCCGAACGGCGACGTGATCGACTCGAACTCCACCTTCCTGTCGATCCGGTCCTTCTACAAGAACGACCCGGACTGGCCGAAGGTGGACGCCTACCTGAAGGGCACCGGTCCCGCGCCGACCTTCAACTACCACCGGTTCTGGGCCCAGGTCGACGTGGCCGTCGCCCTGGCGGAGTACGGCCGGCTCTTCGGCTGACCCGCATCCGGCCCCGGCGGGGCAGGGCCGGCCCGGACGGCCCGCCCCCGCCCTGACGGAGCGGGGCCGGCTCCCCGGCCGGCCCGCCCCCGCGAGACCTCGGGGCGTGACGGTACCCCTGACCTGCCGTCACGCCCCGAGCACCATCGACCGCCCCGCCGCTCCCCTCCCTCACCGGCCCGCCGTATCCCCGGCGCCGATCCGCGGAACCCGTCTCGTCCACAGCACCGTCTCGTCTCCCGAGAGGCATCCCCCGATGAGGAAACACCTGGTGGCACTCGGCCTGGCGGCCGTGGTCGCCGCCCCGCTGCCCGCCGTGGCCCAGGCCGCGCCGGCGAGCGCCGCCCCGGCGTTCGCCTACGGCGATGCCCTGCAGAAGTCCATCTGGTTCTACGAGGCCCAGCAGTCCGGCAGGCTGCCGAGCTGGAACCGCGTCGGCTGGCGCGGCGACTCGGCGCTCAACGACGGCAAGGACGCCGGGCTCGACCTGACCGGCGGCTGGTACGACGCCGGCGACCACGTCAAGTTCGGCCTGCCCATGGCGGCCAGCGCGACGATGCTGGCCTGGGGGGCGGTGGAGTACCGCGACGCCTACGACTCCGCCGGGCAGCTCACCCACCTGCTGAACAACCTGAAGTTCGTCAACGACTACTTCATCAAGGCCCACCCGTCACCGAACGTGCTCTACGGGCAGGTCGGCAACGGCGGAAAGGACCACGCCTGGTGGGGTCCGGCCGAGGCGATGCAGATGGAGCGGCCCGCCTACAAGATCGACGCCTCCTGCGGCGGGTCGGACCTCGCCGGGGAGACCGCGGCCGCGATGGCCGCCTCCTCGATGGTCTTCCGCCCGACGAACCCGTCCTACGCCGACACGCTGCTGACGCACGCCAAGCAGCTCTACACCTTCGCCGACACCGTTCGGAAGAAGTACAGCGACTGCATCTCCGACGCCCAGGGCTACTACAACTCCTGGAGCGGCTACAACGACGAGCTGGTCTGGGGCGCCATCTGGCTGTACCGGGCCACCAAGGACGCCTCCTACCTCGCCAAGGCCGAGTCCTACTACGACAACCTCGGCACCGAGCCGCAGTCCACGACCAGGTCCTACAAGTGGACGATCGCCTGGGACGACAAGTCCTACGGCGCCTACGTGCTGCTGAACAAGTTGACCGGCAAGCAGCGCTACCTCGACGACGCCAACCGCTGGCTCGACTACTGGACGGTCGGCGTCAACGGCCAGCGGGTGAAGTACTCGCCGGGCGGCCAGGCCGTACTCGACCGGTGGGGGTCGCTGCGCTACGCCGCCAACACCGCGTTCGCGGCGCTGGTCCACGCCGACACGATCACCGATTCGACCCGCAAGGCGCGCTACCACGACTTCGCCAAGCGCCAGATCGACTACGCGCTCGGCGACAACCCGCGCCACTCCTCCTACGTGATCGGGTTCGGCGACAACCCGCCGAAGAACCCGCACCACCGCACCGCGCACGGTTCGTGGACCGACCAGATGACCAATCCGGCCGAGACCCGCCACACCCTGTACGGCGCGCTCGTCGGCGGCCCGCCCGACCCCGACGACGCCTACACCGACAAGCGCGACGACTACGTGATGAACGAGGTCGCCACCGACTACAACGCCGGCTTCACCGGCGCGCTCGCCCGCCTGTACTCCGAGTACGGCGGAGCCCCGGCGGCCGGCTTCCCCAAGGCCGAGACGCCCGCCGGCCCGGAGATCTTCGTGGAGGCCGGGGTGAACGCCTCCGGCACGACGTTCACCGAGATCAAGGCCATCGTCCGGAACCAGTCCGCCTGGCCGGCCCGCGTCCTGGACAACGGTTCGTTCCGCTACTACTTCACCCTCGACGGCGACACCACCGCGAGCCAGGTCACCGTCTCGTCGGCCTACAACCAGTGCAAGGCGCCCACCGGGCCGACCCTGCTGTCGGGGAAGACCTACTACGTCACCGTGGACTGCTCGGGCACCTCGATCGCCCCGGCGGGCCAGTCGCAGCACCGGCGTGAGGTGCAGTTCCGCATCGCCAGCACCGGCACGTGGGACCCGTCCAACGACTGGTCGTACAAGGACATCCCGACCACCCCGGGCGCGACCCCGGTCCGCACGCCGAACATGACCCTGTACGCGGGGACGGCCAAGATCTGGGGCAACCCGCCCGGTGACGAGCCGCCGCCGGTCGAGGACGAGGTCGCGCCGACCGCGCCGGGCAAGCCCGCCGTGTCGGCCGTCACCTCCTCCGGGGCGACGCTGACCTGGGCCGCCGCGACCGACAACGTCGGCGTGACGGGCTACGACGTCTACTCCGGCACCACGAGACTCGGCTCGGCCACCACCGCCTCCCTCACCCTGACCGGCCTCACCCCCAGCACCGCCTACACCGTCCACGTCATCGCCCGCGACGCCGCCGGAAACACCTCCCCGGCCTCCGCGAGCACGTCGTTCACCACGACGGCGCCCCCGGTCGGCGGCTGCACCGCCGCCTACAAGGTCACCAGCTCCTGGGGCGGCGGCTTCCAGGCGGACGTGACGGTCAAGAACGAGGGCGCCTCGGCCATCAGCGGCTGGACCGTGAGCTGGAAGTTCGCGAACGGCCAGACCGTCACCCAGCTCTGGAACGGCTCCCACACCCAGAGCGGGGCGGACGTGACCGTCAGGAACATCTCCTGGAACGGCAACCTGGCGCCCGGCGCCACGGCCGCCTTCGGGTTCACCGGAACCCAGAACGGCACCAACGCCGTCCCCGCGGTGACCTGCGCCGCGAATTGACCCCGTACACGGGAGCCACCGGCCGCGGTGGGCCGGTCCCGGAACGCCGCGCCCCGGTGCCCCCGCCGCGGGCGCGGCCCCAGGCCCGGCCGGACGTGACGGACCCCTCCGTCCGGCCGGGCCTCTCTCTCCCAGCCCCTACGACACCCCCCGCCCTCGTACGACCTCCGGGCCATCCCGGAAGAGGCAGGCATGAGAACACGACTCGCATTCCTCGTCGCGCTCCTGGCGTCGTTCTTCGTCTGGGCACCCCCCGCCCACGCCGCCACCGGACTCCACGTGAGCGGCACCAAGATCCTTGAGGGGAACGGCACCCCGTTCGTCATGCGCGGCACCAGCCACGCGCACACCTGGTACCCGTCCCAGACCGCCTCCTTCGCCGGCATCAAGTCCCTCGGCTCCAACACGGTCCGCGTGGTGCTGAGCGGCGGGCGCTGGACCCCCAACACCGCCTCCGACGTGGCCGATGTCGTCTCGCTGTGCAGGCAGAACAAGCTGATCTGCGTGCTGGAGAACCACGACACCACCGGGTACGGCGAGCAGAGCGGCGCCTACACCCTCGACCAGGCCGTCGACTACTGGATCAGCGTGAAGAGCGCGGTCGCCGGCCAGGAGGACCACGTCGTCATCAACATCGGCAACGAGCCGTTCGGCAACAACGCCACCACCCCCGGCTGGACCCAGGCGACCTCCGCCGCGATCAAGCGGATGCGGGACGCCGGGTTCCAGCACATGCTCATGGTCGACGCGCCCAACTGGGGCCAGGACTGGAGCTTCACCATGCGCGACAACGCGGCGACCGTGTTCGCCGCCGACCCGCAGCGCAACACCGTCTTCTCCATCCACATGTACGGCGTGTTCGACACCGCCGCCGAGGTCACCGACTACATGCAGCGCTTCCAGACGGCGAACCTGCCGCTGGTGGTCGGCGAGTTCGGGTTCAACCACTCCGACGGCGACCCCGACGAGGACACGATCATGGCCCAGGCGCAGTCCCGGGGCATCGGCTACCTCGGCTGGTCCTGGAGCGGCAACGGCGGCGGCGTCGAGTATCTCGACCAGGTGACCAACTTCAACACCGCCGGCCTGACGAGCTGGGGCCAGCGTCTCTTCAACGGGGCCAACGGCATCGCGCAGACCTCCCGCGAGGCCACGATCTACGGCAACCCCGGCACCCCCGACACCCAGAAGCCCGGCAGGCCCGGCAAGCCCGCGGTCTCCGAGGTCACCTCCTCCGGCGCCAGGCTGACCTGGGCCGCCGCGACCGACAACGTCGGCGTGACGGGCTACGACGTCTACTCCGGCACCACGAGGCTCGGCTCGGCCACCACCGCCTCCCTCACCCTGACCGGCCTCACCCCGAGCACCGCCTACACCGTCCACGTCGTCGCCCGCGACGCCGCCGGGAACGTCTCCGACGCCTCCGACTCCGTCTCCTTCACCACCCTGGCCGGGCAGGCGAGCGGCTGCACGCCCTCCTACAAGCTGGTCAACTCCTGGCAGGGCGGCTTCCAGGGTGAGATCACCCTCAGGTGCACCGGTGCGGTCACCTCCTGGAAGACCACGCTGACCTATCCCTCCGGGGTCGGCGTCACCCAGGTCTGGAGCGCCAAGGTGACCGGCGGCGGGCCCGCCTACACCTTCACCAACGCCGACTGGAACGGCACGATCCCCGCCGGAGGCTCCACCACCTTCGGCTACATCGGCTCCTGGAACGGCACCGGCACCCCGCCCGCGCCCACCTTCTCCTGACGGCCCCTGACGACCCGCCCATGAGGGGGTACGGCCCGGCCGGCCGTACCCCCTCCCCTCACGCCGGTTCCGAAAGTTTCGGACCAGCGACACAAGTTTCTGATATCCGGGTCCCGGCTCCGCCGGGTCCGCCTCTCCCCAGGAAGGAACCACCCATGTCACGAACCCGCAGGGCGATCGCGGTCGGAGCGCTCGCCCTCCTGCCGGTCACTTCGGCCGTCGTCGCGGCGTCGCCCGCCCACGCCTCGGAGCCGCTGCGCGCGCACGCCGAGGCGCGCGGCAAGTTCATCGGCACGGCGGTGGCCACCACCCAGCTGGCGAACGAGGCGTCCTACCGGACCATCGCGGCCACCGAGTTCAACCAGGTCACACCCGAGAACGCGATGAAGTGGGACGCCACCGAGCCGAGCCGGAACCAGTTCAACTTCTCCGGCGCGGACGCCGTCGTCGCCTTCGCCGCGCAGAACGGCCAGCAGGTGCACGGGCACACCCTGGTCTGGCACAGCCAGACGCCGAGCTGGGTGGAGAACCTCGACGCCACCACCCTGCGCTCGGCGATGAACAACCACATCGCCACGGTCGTCGGACGCTACGCCGACAACCCCGTCGTCAAGTCCTGGGACGTCGTGAACGAGGCGTTCAACGAGGACGGGACGATGCGCGACTCGTTCTGGTACCGGAAGCTGGGCAGCGGCTACATCGCCGACGCCTTCCGCGCCGCCCGCGCCGCCGACCCGGACGTCAAGCTGTGCATCAACGACTACAACGTCGAGGGCGTCAACGCCAAGAGCACCGCCATGTACAACCTGGTCAAGACGCTGCGTGGGCAGGGCGTGCCGATCGACTGCGTCGGCTTCCAGGGCCACCTCTCCCTGCAGTACGGCTTCCCCGGCCAGGTCAAGGAGAACACCCAGCGCTTCGCCGACCTCGGGGTCGACGTCCGGTTCACCGAGATCGACGTCCGGATGGCGCTCCCCCGCGACTCGGCCAAGGACACCCGGCAGGCCACCTACTACCGCAACGTCATGGACGCCTGCCTCGCGGTGAGCCGGTGCGTGGGCGTCACGATCTGGGGCTTCACCGACAGGTACTCCTGGGTGCCCGACACGTTCCCGGGTGAGGGGGCGGCCCTGCCGTACGACGAGAACTACGGCAGGAAGCCCGCCTACACCGCGATCCACGACGCGCTGGCCGCCGGCGGTCCCGACCCCTCCGACACCACGCCGCCGACCGCGCCGGGCAGGCCGTCCGTGTCGGCCGTCACCTCCTCCGGGGCGACGCTGACCTGGACCGCCGCGACCGACAACGTCGGCGTCACCGGCTACGACGTCTACTCCGGCACCACGAGGCTCGGCTCGGCCACCGGCACCTCCCTCACCCTGACCGGCCTCACCCCGAGCACCGCCTACACCGTCCACGTCGTCGCCCGCGACGCCGCCGGAAACACCTCCCCGGCCTCCGGGACGGTGGGCTTCACCACCCTGGCCGGGCAGTCCACCGGCTGCACGCCCTCCTACAAGCTGGTCAACTCCTGGCAGGGCGGCTTCCAGGGCGAGATCACCATCAGGTGCGCGAGCGCCGTCACCTCCTGGAAGACCACGCTGACCTACCCCTCCGGGGTCGGCATCACCCAGGCGTGGAGCTCCAGGATGACCGGCAGCGGGCCCGCCTACACCTTCACCAACGCCGACTGGAACGGCACGATCCCCGCCGGAGGCTCCACCACCTTCGGCTACATCGGCTCCTGGAACGGCACCGGCACCCCGCCCGCCCCCGCCTTCTCCTGACGCCTCCCCGCGACCCGGCGTGGCCTCCACCGCTCCCCCCGCGGAGCCGGCCGCGCCGGGCGCGCTCTACGGCCTCAGTCCAGGACCGGGTGGTTGCTCCGGAACACCCCGCGCGGGTCTCGGGCCCGCTTGACGTCGCGGAGCCGGGCCAGGGCGTCGTCCGGGAAGGCCGCCGCCGCCCGCTCCCCCTTCCCGAGATAGGTGAACGGCTTGCGCCCGCTGACGTACCGCGCGAGACGGGCCACGATGGCCTCCTGCCGGTCCGCCACCGCGGGCACCAGCTCGGGGGCCGGCACGACACCGATCAGGCCGAGGGTGTACGGCTCGGCGAGGTGACCGCAGGCGCCGCCGCCCTCGGCCGGGCGGGCCAGCGCCCCGCCCAGGTGGCGGAGCTGCACGACGGCCAGCGGGGCGGTGGGCTCGGCCAGCAGCGCCCCGGCCACCGCGTCGTCCAGGGCGGTCAGCAGCTCCCCCCGGGCGAGGCTGTACGACGGGGCGGTGGGCTCGGCGCAGATGCCGCCCAGCTCGGCCACCGGGAGCATCCCCCGGCTGTCCATGATCGACCCGTCGATCTTGTCGAGGCGGCGCAGCAGCGCCCGGGCCTCACCCTCCTCGCCCAGGAACGTGGTGTCCACGGTCACCACGGACCGGCCCCGCAGGAACTCCGGGAGCTCCGGGAGCGGCGGCAGGTTCAGCAGCTGGAACCACACGGTCAGTTCCTCGGGGGCGTCCTCGGTGATCTCCCGGAAGGCGGCCAGCACCTCCGGGGCCCGCTCGACCGGCCACATGACGCGCCCGCCGTACAGGGCGGGCGCCGGGTGCAGATCGAACTCGATGGCGGTGACCAGCGCGAAGTCTCCGCCGCCGCCGCGCAGCGCCCAGAACAGCTCGGCGTCGGAGTCGGCGGTCACCGTGCCCCGGCGGCCCTCGACGTCGACGACCTCGAAGGCCCGGACGCTGTCGGCGGCGAAGCCGTACCGGCGGCTGAACCAGCTCAGGCCGCCGCCGAGGGTGTAGCCCACCACGTTGGGCGCGGGTGAACTGCCCGCCAGCCCGGTCAGACCGTACGGGCTCGTCGCCGACAGCACCTCGCCCCACGCCACGCCCGCCCCGACCCGGGCCGTGCGCCGCTCCGGCCGCACCTCCACGCCGCCGAGCCGCCGGGTCCGCAGCAGGATCACCCCGTCCGTGTCACCGGACGCGCCGTGGCCGCTCGGCTGGGCGGCCACCGACAGTCCCACCCGATGGGCGTGGGCGGCCAGCGCGGCCACATCGTCGGCGTCCTCGGCCTCCACCACGGCCCTGACCCGCTGGTCCACCGAGAGGTTCCACGCCTTCCTGGCCTGTTCGAACCCCTCGTCCCCGGCGACCAGTACCCGTCCTCTGACCGTGCGCCGCAGGTCGTCCCCGAATGTCATGATCTCTCCTCTTCCTTCGCGCCGCCATCGTCACGGAGGCGACTTGCGGAAGAGCTGGGAGCGGTTTGCATACGGCTTGAGCCCTGGGGCGGCGGCCGGTCGTCCCGCCGGACCCGCGGATCCGGGGGCCCGGCCGGTCCGGGGGTACGGCGGGCCGGCCGCGGGGTGTCAGCGGACGTCCCGGCCGATCCCGTGCTCGCGGAGAGCGGCGACGAGCCAGCGGGCCAGGCGGACGTGGCCCTCGCGGGTGGGATGGACCCCGTCGGGCAGCAGCGCGTCACCGCCCCAGCGCCGGTCGATCGGGTCCAGGAAGGGCGCCCGCTCCCCGGCGGCGACGGCCGCGACGGCGTTCCGCACCTCATAGGCCCACGGGGGCGCCGGGGTCATCCAGATGGGGCCGACCACGGCGATCCTGGTGCCCGGCCAGCGGGCCCGGACCGCCTCCAGCAGGATCCCGGCCGCCTGTCCGACCCGGCCGGGGGAGACACCGCGGTCGTTGTGCCCGCCGGAGACGATCAGCAGGTCGGGGGCCGGCCGCCAGGAGAGCTCCAGGGCGAAGGAGCCGAGGAACGTGCGCCCCACCCTGCCGGGGTTGACGTAGCCCGTCCCGGGCGCCCCGGCGGTGACGAGCTGCCAGCCCAGCTCGCGGGCCGTCTCGGCGGCGTAGGTCTCCCACGGCTCGACCGGCCCGGAGCCTGCGGTGAAGCTGTCGCCGATGACCATGACCAGCGGGGCCGCCGCCCGGCCGGACCCGAGGCGGTCGCCGGGCGCCTCCGGTCCGGCCGGCCGGGTCTCCCCGCCCGCGCATCCCGAAATAAGGCAGTAAATCCCGACAAGTAAGGCGAGTATCCATGCTCGGGGTCGTCCAGGAACGGGCCCGCGCATGCCACCTCGGGGATCTCTGGGCTGCCGACAGGGGTGCCGGCGGGGGCGCCGGCGGGGGCCGGTCCCGCGGGCGCGGCGGCTCGCGCTCGCCGCCCGGAGCGCCGCGCCGACCGGGCGAGGGCTCCGGCGCCGCCGCCCGGCGGGACCGTCATGAGCAGACCGGCGTCTTGACGCGCTCCCCGGCCTGAAGGCCCGGGGATTCAGCCCGTGCCGCGCGGTCACGCGGCGCCTCTGTGGCTTCCTGCTTCGCCGACCCGCGCCACCGCAAGCGGTGATCTCACCGGGTCTCCACAGGCGTTTAGCCTGTCCGCCCGTCCGGCGGCCAGGATGTTGATCGCCGCGTTGACGTCCCGGTCATGATCCGCCCCGCATGGGCAGGTCCATGACCGGACGGAAAGCGGCATCGATCCGGCGACGGCCCCGCAAGCCGAGCACAGCTTCGACGAGGGAATCCAGCGGTCGATCCTGGTGAAGGTTCGCCCATATCGGATGGCCTTGTACTCCAGCATCCGGGTGAAGGCCGACCAGCCCGCGTCATGGACGCTCCCGGCCAGTCTCGTGCGCGCCAGGCCCCTCACCGACAGGTTCTCCACGTACACCGCTTGGCTGCCGCGGATCAACGCGGCAACCGCCTGCCGGTCGTCCTTCTTCGACCGGAACCGGGGAGGAGCGACCTTCGGCCCCTTCCGCTTACCGGTGATCGAGGCGAAGAAGGTGCGGTAAGCGGCGTTCAGGTCGGCCAGAGCCTGCTGGAGCACCACGACGGAGACCTCGCCCAGCCAAGCGCGTTCCGGCGTCTTCTTCGCCTCGGTGATGACCCTCTTCGACGACTCCCCGTCACAGATGTACGGCAGGCCCGCCTCGCGGGCCTCGGTTCGTGCGCGCAACCCGTCGTTGAACACCACGCGGGCGCACCCGAACGCCCGCGCCAGCGCCTGGCGCTGGGCGGCATTCGGATGGAGCCGGTACCGGGAACGAAGCCGCACGGCCATCATCGTGCCACTCGACCATGACCGAGCGTAGGGGAATCCGGGCGATCCGTGAAAACATCGGCGCCCGCGCCAACGCCGCCTGCCACCCCGGCGAGCACACCATCGCCGAACGCGGGCGGCCGGCCCTTCGCCGTCCCGGCGCCCTGCGCCTGGTGGGCCGAACGACAGGACCAGGAAGGTCAGGGCACGCTCGCGCCCTGGCGGGCACTCCCGCGCGGGCCTTCACCCCCGCACCTGAAGGCCGGAGCACCGGCCCGCATTTCGGTAGCCCGGACCGGGAGCGCCGGTCCGCGGATCGTGGAATTCCCTCCGGCACGGATCCGGCGGCGGGACCACGGGGGCGACGGGCTCCCAGGCACCCCTTCGATCCCTTTCGTTCACTCCCGCCTCATCCGGTCTGCCGTCAGGGGTAGGTTTTTGAAATATTGCAGGTTGGGCCTTGCCCAAAGCATCACAAATAGGCAGTATCTGGCATTACGGGCCCCCTACCCCAGCCTCGTGTCGTGGTCACCGCCACCTCGTAGTACCGGTAGGGCGGCCCGTCCAACGCGGCCCGGGTCCGGCAGGCCGGAACCACCCGCTCGGAAGCACCGGCGGAATCCCGCCCGGCCGTATCCGCTCCCGAGCCCCGGCCCGCCGTACGGCCCCGCGCCGGAGGCCGGCTCAGCCGCGCCGGCCACTCCCGAAGGGACTCTCGACGCTGCCCTCGGTCACCAGCCGCTCCATCATCCGCCGCATGGTGTCGGAGTCGTTCAGGTGCGGGAACGGCTCACCCTCGGGAACGTCGACCCCCAGGAAGTCGCACAGCGGCTCCCAGCCCTCCCGGACGTCGAAGATCAGCAACCGGTCGGCGGGCAGGCTCTTCTGGACCGCGTCCACGTGGCGGTGGAACGCCTCCACGGCGACCTTCTCGCTCGGCAGCTTCTCCCCGAAGCTCCAGGTCTCGCCGAAGACGCTCCGTCCGATCATGTCCAGGACCGGGCGGAGCCTGGCCATCGCCTGGAACACGGCGATCGCCCCCTCCGGCATGCCCGGCGGCAGCTCCCGGCCGGGCCCGTTGGCGAGCAGGGTCCCCATGCTGTCGTACCAGCGGTGGGGGTCGCGCACGGTCAGGACGACCTTGGCGTCCGGATACGCCTCCGCCTGCTCGCGCCAGAAGAAGCTGGCCGGCCAGTCCTGGGTGGACCGGTAGCCCTCGAACACCCGCTCCCAGTCCAGCGGCTCGCCGGAGGCGGCGGGCAGCCACCGGTCGACGTGGTCCGGGTTGGAGAGGATCTCGAACATGTGGTAGCACGGGCCGAACCCCAGCCGCTCCAGCGCGGCCTTGGTCGAACTGGTCCCGGTGCGCGGGAACCCCGCGCCGATCACCTTCAGCATGTCGTCCCTCGCATTCGACGATCTCCGTATTCGCCCTCCGGCGGCATGCCCACGGCGCCGTTCGTCCACACCCGCCGGGATTCTCCTGTCCCGGAACGGCCATCCGGGTCGGCGGCTCACAAGGGTGACGCGCGGGACGGGGACGGCCCCGGCGGAGGTCAGCTGACCTGGGAGGCGGGGACGACCCAGGTGTTGCAGTAGCCGACCTTGGCGTACCGCCAGCCCTGGTGGATCCAGGCGGCGAAGTGCTCGCCGCTGCCGTGGTCGCGCAGGCCCGCGCCGTTCTGGTCGTCGCCGCGGCCGTACTCCGACTCCAGCACCTCCTGCCAGCGCGAGCCGGTGATGGCGAGCGGGGTGCGGACGCTGCGGGCGAAGACCCCGGCCAGGCACTGCGCCTGGAGCTCCGACCGGCGGCTGTAGGCGTTCTGGGCGGCCTTGGACCGGTTGGAGACCTCCCACCACCAGGCGCCGCCGATGCCCGCCATGGACTGCACGTGGTGGCCGTACTCGTGGGCGAGGACCGTCAGGTAGGGCACATGGTTCCCGGCCGGGTTCCGCCCGCCGGTCTGCTCGATCACGTGGCCCAGGCCGATGTACATGCCCCGGTTGGCGGGGCAGTAGTAGGCGGCGGTGTTCGGGGCGGGGTAGGTGCCGCAGGGGCCGCGGCCCGGACGGGACCAGTAGACCCGGCGCGGAGCCTGGAACACCGCCCCGGCCTGCGAGAACTTGCCCGCCCAGGCCCGGTCCAGGCAGGCGGAGACGGCGTCGAGGTAGGCGAGCATGTCCTGCGACCGGGTCGAGGGGCGCGGGGCGCGGCAGGACGTGGGAAGCATCACGCCGGTGCCGTACAGGGGGTTGCGCTTGAGACGGGCGGCGGTGTCGGTCCGTCGCATGGTGCGCAGGTCCACGACCTGACGGCGGGCGGCGGCCAGCGCGACGCGGGAGCCGGCGGCCGAGCCGAGGTTCAGCCGCTGCGGGGGCCGGAAGCTGGGCGGGGCGACCTCGGCGCCCTCGATCGGCTCGGGTCCGGGGCCCTCGGTGGCCACGGGACCCGACCCGGGGGCGGCCGGGGCCTCGACGTCGTCCCCGCCGGTCAGGCCGGCGACGACCACGACCGCGGTGAAGGCCGTGGCGAGGAGTCCGAGGACGCCGAAGGCCAGGGGACTCGACCCGCGCGACCGCATGTGACCGCCTTCCCGAGGAATGATCTACGCCCGGCAATCTAGCGGATACACACATATGTAGGTTTAAGGACTGAAAAATTGGTTACCGCCCATCCGCCACGGATGGGCGGTTCTCGATAGGCTCCCGAGCCATGGCGGGATCTTTGATGCATCGAGCGGCGAGGGGCCTGGCCGTGGCCGCCACCCTCGCGCTCGCCCTGGGCGCGTCCCCGGCCCTCGCGGCGGGCGCGGCCACCGTACCGGCGGGACGGACCACGGAGGCCGCGCAGGCCGGACGGGCCGCGGAGGCCCGGAACGCCGCGCCGGACGGGAGGGTGACGAAGGACGCCGTCGAGCTCCAGCTGCGGCCGGACGGCGTCCTGCACGTCAAGGAGACCCTGGAGTTCACGGGGACGGGGCCGACCCGCAAGCTGGTCACCCGGACGCGCTACGACGACGGCCACGACCGGGTCTACCAGGTCGCCAACCTGCGGGGCGGCACCCTGCAGGGAGACTCGCTCACCGTCACCGGCCGGAGCCCCGCCACGCTGGAGTACGACGTCAAGGGCGCGGTGACCCCGCTGGGCGACGCCCAGGAGCTGCGCTGGTACGCCGTGGGCGGCTGGCCGGTCCCGGTGGAGCTGGCCACGGTGAAGGTGACCGGGCCGGCCCAGCTTCAGAGCCTGTCCTGCTTCGCGGGCGTGCTGACCTCCGCGATCGGCTGCACCGCCGCCTCCCCCGACCACACCGGGACCACCGCGGACTTCGAGCAGCAGGAGCTCGGGGCGAACGAGATGCTGACCGTCGTCGTCGGCTACCCGGCGGGCGCCACCAAGGGCGCGCCGATCCTGCAGCGCCGCTTCGAACTGTCCAACGCCTTCACGCTGAACACCGTCACCGGCGGCGCGCTGGCCGGCCTGCTGGTCCTGCTGCTCGGCGGCCTCGGCCTCCTCTACTGGACGCGGGGCCGCGACGCCCGCGTGGTCGGCCACGAGTCGGGCGCGCTCGACGCGGTGCAGAACGGCCACTTCACCCCGCCGGACGGCGTGCGCCCCGGCCAGATCGGCACGCTCGTGGACGAGCAGGCCGACGTGGTCGACGTGACCGCCACCATCGTGGACCTGGCCGTCCGCGGCTACCTCCGCATCGACGAGCAGCCGCGCCAGACCTACGACGCCCCCGACTGGACGCTCGTGCGGCTGCCGGGCGCCCAGGTCGGCGCGCTCATGCCGTACGAGCGGGCGCTCTACGACGCGATCTTCGACGGCCGCGACGCGGTGCCGCTCTCCCAGCTCAAGGGCACGTTCGCGGCGAACCTCGGCAAGGTGCGCGACGCGCTCTACCGGGACGTGGTCACCCAGGGCTGGTTCGCCCGCCGCCCCGACACCGTCCGCACCCGCTGGACGACCGTCGGCGTGGTGCTCACCTTCGCCGGGGTGCTCGCCACCGTCGCGCTCGCCTGGTTCACCACGTACGGCGTGCTCGGCCTGGCCCTGATCATCGCGGGCGCCGCGCTGGCCGTGGGCGGGCAGTACATGCCGGCCAAGACCGCCAAGGGGTCCGCGGCGCTGGCCCACACCCTCGGCTTCCGGGAGTATCTCGCCCGGGGCGAGGTCGGCGCCGACGTGCCCCAGGCCCAGCGGGTGGAGCTGTTCTCCCGCTACCTGCCGTACGCGGTGATCTTCGACAGCGTGGACCGCTGGGCCCGCGTGGTCTCCTCGGTCACCGGCAACGGGCAGCAGGCCGACAACCTGTACTGGTACCACGGCCCCGCCGAGTGGGACCTGTCGAAGTTCGCCGACTCGATGCGGACGTTCACCACGACGACGTCGGGCGCGATCTCCGCGACCCGGCAGCTCCGCTCCCTGTAGACGGTTCCGGACGGCGCCTCACCGGGAGCGCGGTGGGCGGTCCGGGGCGGCACCAGGTGAGGAGGCCGCGGGCGGTTCCGGCGGTTCCTCGCCAAGAAAGGATCAAATCGGGCGTGCGCCTCGCGGGCGGGGGAAGGACCACGGTCCCCCGCCCGTCTCACCGACGACTGGGAGGAGCCGCCATGAGGATCACCGCCCGACCGCACCAGCTTCCGGCCCGTGTCGCCGCGGGGCTCGTCATCCTGGAGTCCGGGCTGTCCATGGCCGCCTCGAACGGCGAGCGCGCCCGGCAGACCCACGGCATGGCCGCCGGGACCTACCCGTTCCTCAAGGACCTGGACCCGGAGGAGTTCACCCGCTGGCTCGCCAAGTCGGAGATCGCCCTCGGCGCGGCTCTTCTGCTCCCGGTGGTGCCGTCGGCGCTGGCCGGCGCCGTCCTCGCGGCCTTCGCCGGCGGGCTGATGGGCCTGTACCTGCGGACCCCGGGCCTGCGGCGGCAGGGCAGCCTGCGCCCCACCCCCGAGGGGCTCGGCATCGTCAAGGACGTCTGGCTGCTGGGCATCGGGGCGGGGCTGGTGGCCGAGGAGCTCCGCGGGGACTGACCGCCGCGCGACTCCGTGCCGCCCCGGCGGCGGGTGACCGCCGGGGCGGCGCGACCGCGGGCGGTCAGGAACGGCGCAGGCGGACCTCGCCGACCGGCCGGCCGCCGCCGTACAGCACCCCGGCAGCCAGCTCGTCGAGGTCGGCGCCGGAGAAGCCCAGCGCGCGCAGCGCCTCGACCGTGACGGGGGTCCGCGCCCGCTGGCCGCCGTCCTCGATCTTGACGGTTCCGGCGCGCCCGTCGCTGAAGGCGAACGCGTCGAACGCCTCGGCGCCGGCCTTGAGCATCAGGCCGGGCACGGCGCGCATCAGCCGGGCCTCGGCCCGCCGGGTGCCGGACGTCCACTCGGGGTGGGCGCGGAAGGCGTCGGCGATGCGCCGCTCGGGGGTGCCGGGCTCGGCCAGCACGAACGCGCGGAACGCCCGGGTCACGCCCACCATCGAGACGAAGAACAGCGGGGCGCCGCAGCCGTCCACGCCGGTGGCGGCGACGCGCTCGCCGGTCAGCTCCTCGACCACCTCGCGGATGGCCCGTTGCAGCGGGTGGGCCGGGTCGAGGTAGGTCTCCACGGGCCAGCCGTTGGCGACGCAGGTGGCGAGCATCGCGGAGTGCTTGCCGGAGCAGTTCATGTGGACGCGGGCCGGTCCGCCGCCCGACCGCAGCACCTCGTCGCGGGCGGCGTCGTCCCCGGGCAGGTCCTCCGGGCAGAGCAGCGCGCTCTCGTCCAGCCCGGCCCCGGACAGGATCTTCCTGGCCCCCTCCACGTGGAACGGCTCCCCGGAGTGGCTGGCGCACGCCAGCGCGAGCAGCTCACCCTCCAGGGCCAGGCCGTGGCGCACCATGGCCAGGGCCTGGAGCGGCTTCATCGACGAGCGCGGTGAGACCAGGGCGTCGACCGCGCCGTGCACCCTCACCGGAGACCCGTCGGCCTCGACGGCCAGCATTCGCGCCCGGTGGGTGGACTCCACGAACCCCGAGCGGACAACCTCGACAACCAACGACTCAGCAGACACCTTTGTCTCCTTTCGCGTGGATTCTAGGGTCGCCGGGTGCGCGAGATGATGGGGGGCATGCGTGCGGTGGTACAGCGGGTGAGTTCCGCTTCGGTGACTGTGGACGGCGTGACGGCCGGGGCGATCGACGAGCCCGGCCTGCTGGTGCTGGTGGGGGTGACGCACACCGACACCCCGGCCGAGGCCGCGAGGCTCGCCGCCAAGCTCTGGGGCCTGCGGATCCTGTCCGGCGAGAAGTCCTGCTCCGACGTGGGCGCGCCGCTGCTCGTGGTCAGCCAGTTCACCCTGTACGGCGACGCCCGCAAGGGCCGCCGCCCCACGTGGCAGGCCGCCGCACCCGGCCCGGTGGCCGAGCCGCTGGTGGAGGCGGTCTGCGCCGAGCTGCGCGCGCTGGGCGCCCGGGTGGAGACCGGGGTGTTCGGCGCCGACATGAAGGTCGCCCTGGTCAACGACGGGCCCATCACCCTGGTCCTGGACATCTGACCGGCGACCGGGGAAGCCCTGATCACGTCACCTTAGGCTTGCACCGCGCGGGAGAACCGAGCGACGCGGGAGACGCGGGCGCGGGGAGCACGAGCGACGCGCGGGACGCGAAGGAGCCGGAGAGCATGAGCGACGTGCGGGACACGAGGGACGCGGGGAGCGCGGGGAGCGCGGGCGACGCGGCGGACGCGCGGGCGCTGCACGCCTGGATCGCGGGGCACCGCGCCGACATGCTCGCCGACCTGTCGGACTACGTCTCGCTGGAGACCCCCAGCAACGACAGGGCACTGCTCGACGCGGCCCTCGCGTGGCTCGACGGCTACCTGACCGCCCGGCTGGGCGCCCCCGCGGCCACCCGGCGCGTCGACGGCGGGCCGTACGGCGACATCCGGGTCAACGACTACCCCGGCCGGGGGACAGCGCCGATCCTGCTGCTCGCCCACTACGACACGGTGTGGCCGGCCGGCACCCTCGCCTCCTGGCCGTTCACCGTCGAGGGGGACCGGGCGAGCGGCCCCGGCGTCTTCGACATGAAGGCGGGGCTGGTTCAGCTCGTCTGGGCGCTGCGCGCGCTCGACGCCGCCGGGCTTCCCCGGCCGCCGCTGCGGCTGCTGCTCAACGGCGACGAGGAGATCGGCAGCCCCGCCTCCCGGCCGCTGATCGAGGAGGCGGCCGGTGACGCCGCCGCGGCGCTGGTGTTCGAGGCGAGCGTGGACGGGGCGCTGAAGACCGAGCGCAAGGGCGTCGGCATCTTCCGCCTGGAGTTCACCGGGGTCGAGGTGCACGCCGGCCTCGAACCGGCCAAGGGCGCCAGCGCGATCGACGAGCTGGCGCGGGCCGTACGCCTGCTGCACGACCTCACCGACCTCGACGCCGGAACGACCGTCAACGTCGGCGTCGTCTCGGGCGGCACGGGCTCCAACGTCGTCGCCGGCGCGGCCCGCGCCGAGGTGGACGTCCGCGTCGCCAGCCAGGCCGAGGCGGCCCGGGTGGACGCGGCCCTGGCCGCCCTGCGCCCGCACGACCCCCGCGCCTCGATCGAGGTCACCGGCGGGTGGAACCGTCCCGTCATGGAGCGGAGCGAGGGCACCGCCCGCCTGTTCGGGCGGGCCCGCGACGTGGCCGCCCGGCTGGGCCTCGACCTGTGCGAACGCTCGGTCGGCGGGGCCAGCGACGGCAACTTCGCCGCCGCGCTGGGCCTGCCGGTCCTCGACGGGCTCGGCGCGGTCGGCGCGGGCGCGCACGCCCGGCACGAGCACATCAGCGTGGACGGCATGCTGGAGCGCGCCGCCCTCACCGCCGCGCTCCTGCGCACGCTGGCCTCCTGACCGGCGGCCGTCGCCTTTCCGGCGAGCCGGGACCGCCGGACGGCCCGGCCCTTTTCCGAGGCGCCGGGCCGTTCCTCAGAGGCCCGCCGCCGTCTCAGCGGATGCGGCGGCGCAGGGCGGGGTCGATGGCGACGTTGCGGCCGGCGTCCGGCGGCACGACGACCTCCTGCGCCGCGGCCACTCCCCCGGCCTGGAGCGTGGCGTCCACCGGCACGGTCCGCTTGACCATGGCCAGCGCGACCGGGCCGAGCTCGTGGTGCCGGGCGGCGCTGCCGACGAAGCCGACCTCCGCGCCGTCGTGGGTCACCGGGTCGCCGTGCCGGGGCAGGGTGTCCACGCTGCCGTCCAGGTGCAGGAAGACCAGGCGGCGCGGCGGGTGGCCGAGGTTGTGCACCCGGGCCACGGTCTCCTGGCCCCGGTAGCAGCCCTTGCTCAGGTGCAGCGCCGGGCCGATCCACCCCACCTCGTGCGGGATCGTCTTGTGGTCGGTCTCGAAGCCCAGGCGGGGGCGGTGCCCCTCGATCCGCAGCGCCTCGTAGGCCCACAGCCCGGCCGGGGCCATGCCGCCCAGCCGGTCGGCCAGCAGCGCCCGCGGCAGCAGCACGTCGCCCCCGATGACGACGGACCTCTCGGGCGGGGCGACCGGCGTCCCTTCGGCGACGGACACGACCGCGTAGTCGCCGGTCACGTCGGCGATCTCGACCCGGAGCATGAACCGCATCTTCTCCAGGAACGCGACCAGTTCGGCCGACGTGCCCGGCTCGACGTGCGCCCACACGGCCTCGCCGTCGTCGACGAGCGTCAGGTGGTGCTCCACGCGGCCCTGGGCGTCCAGGAACAGTGTCTGGGTCGGCACACCGGGCTTGAGATCATTGAGCTTCTGCGACGTCAGGTCGTTGAGCCAGCTCAGCCGGTCGGGCCCGGAGATCCGTACGACCTCGCGGTTGCTCCGGTCGACCATCGCCTCGCCCGCGAGGAACGCGCGCTGTTCGGCGAACGGGTCGCCGTAGTGTCCGGCGACGTCGGCGTCGGGGGCCTCGGCCGCGACCGCGCCGGGAGTGTCCAGCAGAGGGCTTCGCATGGTCCCAAGCCTACGAGCCCTCAGCGGCACTTACGGCAACGCCCGAACACCGTCAGGTGGTGGACGTTGACCGCGAACCCCATCTCCTCGTCGAACCTGGTCACGAGGTCCTGCACCAGCTCGGGCGCGACCTCGTCGATCTCACCGCACTCGTGGCAGACCAGGTGCACGTGGTCGGCGTCGGCGGCCAGATGGTAGGTCGGGGCGCCGTGCCCGAGATGGGTGTGGGTGACCAGGCCGAGTTGTTCGAGCAGTTCGAGGGTGCGGTAGACGGTCGAGATGTTCACCCCGCGCGCGGTCTCCCGCACCTTGGCGCAGATCTCCTCGGGAGTGGCGTGCTCGGCGGCCTTGATGGCCTCCAGCACCAGCTGGCGCTGCGGGGTGACCCGGTAACCGTGCGCCCGCAGTTGCTCGTGCCACGACGTCTCGGACATGCCCAGAGTCTAGGGTCTGTTCCGCCGCGGGAGCAGCCCGCCGCGTGCTCGGCCCGGGTCACGTCCAGCGAGGTGGTGTGGAGCCGCCTCCGGGTCTCACGCCTGGACGGATCTCCAGGACTCCACGGTCGCTCCGACGATGGCCTCGATGCGGTCTCCGTACGTCGAATGACCGTCGGACACGAAGCTGCCGTCTCTGAACGGCAACCCGCAGAACGTGGCGCGGAAGTGCCGCGGAGGTCCACCGGGCGGGAGCGGTTCGTATGCCGCCAACGGTGCCATGTCGTAGCCCGATCCCACCCCGTGCCTGTTCCGCGCCACCTGATGAGCCGCTACGCGAAGCAGCGCGTCGAGACCCTTGTCCAGATAGAGCTGCAACTGCCGGAACTGGCCGTCGAGGTACTTCTCATGAGCCCTGGAGGGATGCTGCAGGAGGTATGCGCAGACCACAGGCGCGTGCCACCGGTACATCTGAGGATCAGCCTGCTCCTCGGCGAGGATCGCGTGGTAATAGTCCGCGCACACGCCCAGCGGGCCGGCCACCGCACCGCAGTCGCACCGAGCCGCAATGGGATCGTCTTCCATGATCTGCAACATAGGGGGCCGGCGACGGCCTCGTCGACGAGTTTTCGGCGCCACCGCCCGCGGCGGGGCCGGGGTGATCGTTTCGGCAGGCGGAAAAAGGTTTGCCCGCGGCTGACCCGAGCGCATAGCTTTGGGGCACGCAGAAAGGAGGTGGTCCAGACAATGGTTGACAGTTCTTGGGCTAGCGAGGTGGCTGTCCGCTAGGACGCCGCGACTCCGGACTCTGTCCGGACGTCTCGCGACGTTCGGCGAATCCATGACAATCACCGGAACCCCGGGCTGCCGGAGGGCGGGACGCGAAGATCCCGTCTATGGTCCATCCGGCCCCGCCGTGAACGGCGGGAGCAGGCCCGGGGTTCTTTTCTTTCCCCGGTGCCCGCCGGCCCCAGCGGAGTGAACGCACGGTTGACCTGGCAAGCGAGGACGGTCGAGCAGGCCGTGCCGCTCCGGAGCGGCCCCTCGGCGGCATGACCGGGAGGGGAGAAGTTGGAAATGGCGTAGACGCAGGTGAGATCTTGGTCCCATGAGCACGATCGATGACGTCATCGCCCTGGCCGCCGCCCACGGCCCGCGCCTGTCCGCGCAGGGCGCCACCGTGAACGAGGCGGGCTTGGACTACCGCGTCGTCATGGCCTCCGACGCGACCGACCGGAGGTGGGTGCTGCGCGTACCGCGCCGCGCCGACGTCTCCGAGGGCATGGCCGCCGAGACGCGCATCCTCGATCTGGTCGCCCCCATCCTGGCCGAGCACGGCGTCGCGGTCCCCGACTGGCGGGTCCGCTCCCCCGAGCTGATCGCCTACCCGGCCCTGCCCGGCTCCCCGGGCCTGACCCTGACCGACGCCGGGGAGCCCGACTGGCACATGGACCCCGCCAGCCCGGACTACGCCGAGCGTCTGGGGCGCCTGCTGGCCCGTCTGCACTCCATCACCCCGGAGCAGGCCGAGGCCGCGGGCGTCGAGGTCCGCACCCCGGCCCGGGTACGTCAGGCGTGGCGGGACGACATCGCCCGTGTGAGCGAGGCCTTCACCGTCTCCCCCGCCCTGACGGAGGCCTGGCGGGCCTGGCTCGATGACGACACCTGCTGGCCCGAGCGGACCGTGATGACCCACGGCGAGATCTACCCCGCGCACGTGCTGTTCGACGAGGAGGGCACGATCACCGGGGTCCTGGACTGGACCACCGCCCGCGTGGACGACCCCGCCCGTGACCTGTCCGCCCAGTACGGCGCCGCGGGCGAGGAGATGCTGCAGGCCGCCCTCACCGCGTACGAGCAGGCGGGCGGGCACGTCCACCCCGGCCTGGCAGCCCAGGCGAAGCACCTGTGGGACGCCTCCCCGATCGGGTACGCCCTGTACGCGCTGACCACCGGAGCCGAGAGCGACCTGGCCGCTGCGGCGGCGATGCTGAACCCCGGGGCCTGATGCCCTGCCCGGTCCCGAGACGGCGCGCCTCACCGGAGTGGGAAGGTGCGCCGTCGTCGTTCCCGGAGGTCCGTGGGGGCACACGAGACGGGTCAGCCCAGGAGTGAACGCTCCTGCCCGGGTGCCGCCCGTCCGGCTCTCGGACACGCGGCGGCCCGGCCGGCCCTAGCCGGCCTCCGACACGAAGTCGGCCACCTTCTTGAGCTCGGCGGAGATGTGCGACTGGATCGGCTGTCCCACCGCGCCCATGTCGTAGGCCCACATCAGGTTGCCGTTGACCAGGCCGTAGAGGCGGTGGCCCGCGGTGTACTCCTTGGCGGTGGCGGTGCGGGCGACCACGTCGGTGTGCAGCTCGATCTTGTGGAAGACGACCTCGCCGACGTAGATCTCCACGACCCCGGTGGGGTGCGTCAGGCACACCTCCAGCTGGCGGTCGGGAAGCTGCCGCCAGTAACCGGTCTCGGTGGCCAGCTCGCGGACCCGATCGCCCGCGTCGTTCAGGAGCCAGGTGCGGCTCGTGTAGGTCAGGAACGGCTTGCCGTTGTGACCGAAGACGATCTCCTGCCCGAAGTTGAAGCTCTCGATCGTCGGGTATCCGCCCACTCCGGCGCCCTCCCACCGGCCCAGGAGGAAGGCGATCGGCTCAAGGTCGGGGTGCAGTTCGGGAACGTCCATGGACACGAGCCTAAGGCCGCCCCGGTACGGCTCGCGCCCCCGGTTCCCGCCCGCATTAGGCTGCGTACCATGGCACGTTCACTGGTGATAAAGGTGACCGCCGGCGCGGACGCCCCCGAGCGCTGCAACCAGGCGTTCACGGTGGCCGCGGCGGCGCTGGCGAGCGGGGTCCCCGTCTCGCTGTGGCTGACCGGCGAGGCGTCGTGGTTCGCCCTGCCCGGCCGGGCCAAGGAGTTCACGCTCCCGCACGCGGCCCAGCTCGGCGACCTGCTCGACGCCGTCCTCGCCGGGGGCCGGGTGACGCTGTGCACCCAGTGCGCGGCCCGGCGGGACCTGACGGCGGACGACCTGATCGACGGCGTGCGCATCGCGGGAGCCTCCACCTTCGTCGAGGAGGTCCTCGCCGAGGGCGTCCAGGCGCTGATCTACTGAAGGGCGGCGACCCGCCGGGAGGCGGGTCGTCAGGCCTGCTGGGGGAGCACCGCCGTCAGCCGCTCCTGGCGGAGCCGGTCGTACCACGAGTCGTCGATCGGCGGGAGCTGCGCGCCGACCGCCCAGGTGAGCAGGAGGTCGGCCAGGCCCGGGTTGCGGGCGAGCGCCGGGCCGTGGAGGTAGGTGCCGACGGTCTTCCCGGCGTAGCAGCCCTCGGTGCCGTCGCCGTTGCCGGTGCCGACCGCGGTGCGCGCCAGCGGGCGGACGCCGGGCCCCAGCCGGGTGACGCCCATGTGGTTCTCGAACCCGGTGAGCATCGGGATGCCGAGCGCGGGGTCGGCCTCCCCGGCCAACTCGCCGACCGCCCGGCCGGAGCCCCGGCCACTGGCGATGTCCAGCAGGCCGATGCCCTGGACCGGCTGGCCCTCCTCGCCGCCGAACGTGCTGCCCATGATCTGGTAGCCCGCGCAGACCGCCAGCAGGGTCGCGCCGCGCGCCACGGCCCGGTTCAGGCCGCCGTCGCGGCGCAGCCGTTCCGCGGCCAGGATCTGCGGCCGGTCCTCGCCGCCGCCGATGAGGTAGATGTCGCCGCTCTCCGGCACCGGGTCGGCCGAGCGGACGTGGATGGTCTGCACCGGGATGCCACGGCGCTGGGCGCGCTGCTCCAGGATCAGGACGTTGCCCTGGTCGCCGTAGGTGCTCAGCAGGTCGGGGTAGATCCAGACGAGCCGCAGGATGCTGTCAGACTGCACGGTCGAACTCCGCTCGGATCTGCTGGAAGGCGGTGTAGTTGGCGATCACGTCGACCTTGCCCGGCGGCTGCGCGGCGAGCGCCTGCTCGAAGGACGCCACGAGCTGGAACGGCACGTTCGCCACGTCCAGCCGGAGCGCGAGGTCGAGCATCCGCTCCCCGGTCACGAAGACCGGCCTGCCACGCAGGACGCGGTAGTCGACGTCCCACAGCCAGGAGGTGTCACGGCCGTCGGGCCCCTGGGCGTTCACCGAGAGGATGACCGGCAGCGAGCGGTCGAGCACGTCGAACGCCTCCAGCCAGCCGGCGGGGTTCTTGGCCAGCAGCAGCCGGGCGCGGCGGCCGTCGCGCTCGACCGTGGTGTAGCGGCCGGCGACGGACCTGACCTCGCGCAGCCGGGGCAGCGCCGCCTGGACCGGCAGGCCGAACGCCTCGGCGGTGGCCAGCGCGATCGCGGCGTTCGCCCGGTTGGCGCGGCCGGGAAGCTGGAGGTCGAGGACCCAGCGCTGCCCGCGCGGGTCGATCACCGCGTCGTCGTCGAGGAACCAGGAGGGCTGGGGCCGGCGGAAGGAGCACTCGCGGCAGGCCCAGTCGTCCTCGACCGGGCGCGGGACCATCGCCAGGGGGGCCGCGCCGGCGACGTGGCCGCCCGGCGGGGTGTAGTCGACCCCCTTGCGGTCGAGCGGGCCGCCGCACTCGGGGCAGCACCAGGAGTCCTCCTTCCAGGGCTGCCCGGCCGCCACCCAGGTCACCCGGGCGGCGGTGGAGGCGCCCCAGGCGACCAGCGGGTCGTCGGCGTTGGCGATCACGTGGGTGTTCTTGCCGGCCAGGGCACGCCGCCACTTCTGGGCGAGCAGCCAGATCTCGCCCGCCCGGTCCATCTGGTCGCGGCTGAGGTTCATCAGGGCGATCACGCCCGCGCCGGTGGCGTCGATCACCGCGGGGAGGTACTTCTCGTCGACCTCCAGCACGCCGTACGGAGCGTCCTTGGCCGACGCCAGCGCCGACACGTGCCCGGCGGGCATGTTGGCGCCGAAGGCGTTGGTGGCGACGTCGCCGAGCTCCTGGAGGGCGGAGGTGATCAGGCGGGTCGTGGTGGTCTTGCCGTTGGTCGCGCTCACCAGTGCGAGCCTGCGGTCCCGGGCGAGCTGGCTCAGCAGGTCGGGCTCCAGCGCCAGGCCGATCCGGCCGCCGATCACCGATCCGTCGCCGCGGCCGGTGGCCCGGGACAGGGTCGCGGCCGTCCGTCCGAGAGCGCTCGCGAGCTGAGCCCGCAGCGGAAGCTGTGTCATGACCTCTCCTCGCCCAGCGGCCCCGTCGCGGGACGACTCAGCATCCGGGGCTGGTCCGCCGAATCGTTCATGCCGCGATACTAGCCGGGGTTCGGCATGGTCACGGTCCGGCAACGCCCGCGAAAGGGCCGATCACGAAGGTCGCACCGTCCGTCCCGTTCGTACGGCGTGCCTGGCTCGCCCTATCACAGGGTGCCGCCTCCGAGGCGTCCGAGCCGCCCGTGCCGCCCCGGCCGCGCCGCGCGCCGTACGGCGCGCGCCGGTCAGTCGGTGAAGGCGAGTTCGACGTCCTCCGGCGCGGCGGCGTCGAACGGCAGCACGAACCGGCGCGGCCACGCCAGCACGGTCTCCAGCCACCCCGCCCCCATCGTCTGGGCGACGTGCCGGAGCCGGTCGGCGGGAGCGACGCCGATCGTCACCGTCTGGATGTCCCGCTCCACGCTCTCGCGCTCGTCGTCGCCGAGGATGACCCGCCAGGCCAGCGCCCGGTTGCGGTCGGCCTCCATGGACAGCGGGTGGTGGCGCAGTGCCCTGGCCCGGTGCCCGAGCAGCTCGGCGCCGCCCGGCGGAGGCGTGACCAGCGGGTAGTCCGGGGCCGGGGCGGGCGAGTGCGGATCGGGCGCGGGCCGGTCGTGCGGGAACAGCCGGTCCACCTCGTGCAGCCAGCGGACCTGCGGGATGACCCATTCGGGGCCGGGCCGTTCCGCGCCCTCTCGTTCCGGGCCGAGCAGCCGGGTCGCGGTGGCCGCCACCCGTTCGGTCAGCTTCGCCGGGTCGGCGACGGTCCGCAGCGACCACGCCCGGGGGCCACGGCGCGCTCCACCGCCGTGGCCAGCAGGCACTCGCGGCGCCGCAGCGGCAGCTCCGCCCACAGGTCCGCGAGGGCTCGCGGCACCCCCGGCAGCGGCCGGTCGGTGCAGAAGGCCAGCACCAGCGTGTCGGTCCAGATGCGCAGCCACGCCCACTCGGGGGCGTCGGCGAGCAGGTCGGCCTCGCGCAGCTCCACGAGCGTGCAGGCCCGGCCGGTCCGGCACTCCCGGCCGCAGGCCGCCGAGCGGCGCCCGTTGATCGGCGGCGTGTGGCCCAGGGCGCCGGGCACGGCCCGCTCGCGGTCCTCCCCCAGCGGCACCCGGATCCGCAGCGGCCGGTCCATCCCGTCGGCGAAGACCGCCGCGGTCCCCGGCTGGAGGGAGACGACCTGCCGCGACTGCTCCTCGCTGAGGTTCATCGCGGCCCCGACGAGCTGCCGGTCGTCCTCGGCCGGCAGGCGGTGCACCACCTTCAGCGCGGTGTTCTTCACCACGTCGGAGACCAGCTTGGTGGGGATCTGCTCGGCCACCACGATGCCCTCGCCGTACGCGCGGATCTCGGCGAGCATGCCGGCCAGCAGCTCGACGGCGTGGGTGCTGGCCCGCCCGGCGCCGCGGTCGCGCAGCAGCCGGTGCGCCTCCTCGATCACGATGACGTGCCGCAGGCCGCTGCTCCGCTCGGTCCTGGCCCGCATCCGCAGGTGCTCCACGATCCGGATGATCAGCGTGCCCATCAGGAACGCCTTGTCCTCGTCGTTGGCGACGTCCTCGATGGCCAGCACCACGTTGCGCCGGAGCAGGTCGCCGATGTCGGCGGGGTGGCCGCCCTCGAAGAACCGGCCCGCCGAGCCGACCCGCAGCGACCGCAGCCGCAGCGAGATGAACCCCTCGACGTCGGCCTGGACCTCCCGGCCGTAGCCGATCTCCTGGATGACGTCCATGGCGTGCTGCTGGAGCTGCGCGAGGGTCGGCACGGCCGGCCGTACGGCGGCGCCGGGCGCGGCCCAGCCGGTCACCACGTCCCAGCCGTTGGCCTCGTAGACCCGCTGCAGGGCCAGCGACATGATCTGCGGGAACGGCTCCTCGGCGTCGAAGGCGGCCATGAACAGCGCCCGCACCATGTCGATGTGCGCCTGGACCGGGTAGCCCGGCTCGGGCGCGAGCGGGTTGACGCTGAACGGCACCGCCTCGGGAGCCGACGGGTTGATCACCGTCACCGGGGCGAGGTGCTCGACCCGGCCGCCCATCGCGGCGTACTCGGACTTGGCGGGCTCGATGGCCAGCCACGGGATGCCCGCGCCGGTGAGCTGCTCCAGCAGGTGCCGGACGGTCTGCGACTTGCCGGAGCCGGTGGCGCCGGTGACGAAGGCGTGCCGGTTGAGGGTGGCGAGCGGCACCCGGAACGAGCCGACCGCCCGGTTCTGGCCGTCCAGGATCGACCCGAGCTCGACGGTCCCGGCCCCGGAGGCGGCCTCCGCCTCGCTGGTGACGTCGAAGAAGCCCGCGTCGAGCACCCGGACCCCCGGTACCTCCCGGCGCGGCAGCCCGGCGAGCGCGGCCAGCGCCCCCGCGGTCGCGGCGAACGGCGCGGCGCTGCCGTCAGCCGGGTCCTGCAGGGTGACCGACAGCGCCTCGGCGAAGCCGTACACCGGGCCGGACAGGGCGCTGCGCAGCCGGTAGGGGTGGTGGCTCATCTCGGCCGAGCCGACCAGGACCGGCGCGATCTGCCGCAGCTCCTCGGGCCCGGCGGCCCCGGCCAGCACCCGCACGCTCCACAGCCCGGCCTCGCGGAAGGCGTCCAGCTCCTGCATGCGCCGCTCGGCGCGTTCGGCGTCGTAGCGGGAGCGCTCGGAGGCGTCGCCGTACTGGCGCAGCACGTTGAGCTGGGTCCGCAGGTGCGCCACCTCGGCGTCCAGCAGGTCGGTCCGCTCGGCCACCACCAGCCAGGCGAACGGCCGCGACATGAGCGTGACCAGCGTGGACTCGAACAGCGTGGGCCGCCTGACCTCGTCGGCGTCCGGTTCGCGGCGCCCGCCGAGCGGCGGGGCCTGTCTGCCGGGGCAGGCGGTCCAGGCGAGGTCCGCCAGGTCACGCAGCCACTCGTCGCCGATCCGCACGCCCCTGGCCCCGGCGGGGAACAGCAGCGGCTCCGAGGCGGCCGGGACCGGATCGGCCTCGGCCGTCATGTCGGCCGCCCTGCGCGGCGGGCGAGGCGGGGTCAGCGGCCCGGCGTTGGTGACGAGCTCCAGCGGGGCGCCGGAGCCGCGCGACAGCCAGCCGACCACGAACGGCCGGTTGCGCTGCGCGGCCGACAGCACGGCCGGCAGGACCGTGACGAAGTCCCACTCCGCCGACGAGCTGCGGGACGGCGCGGTGATCGCCTGAATCCGGTACCAGGGGCCGGTCAGGCCGCCGGCGGGAAGGGACACGCTTGGCTGCATTTGTTGGTCTCCACCCGGGGGACCCGGCTCGACGCCGGGGTGTTGACGCGTCATGGGCGGCCCCGCCGTACCGGCCGGTGCGGGCCGGGAGGCGGACCACCCCGGCGACCAGGGTCGGACCTCCACGGTGGAGGACACCCGCCTGCTGACCATCCCCTTACCGGAAAAGAACGCTTCATTGACGCGTGCGCCAGTCGAGCCGGGCCGGCGGAGGGCCCAGGTTGGGCGGCGCGTCGGCGAACGGACCCGGCGCGGGGACCTCCGGCTCCTCCTCCCGCCGGCCGCGCTCCAGCACGGCCTCCTTGATCTCCTCGAACTCCCCCAGCGTCGTCTTGGGGAAGGTGAGGATCGCGGGGTTGGCGTCGGCGAGGCGGACCCGGCGGCCGTGGGCGGTGGCGTCGGTGACGATCACCGAGGTGGTGGGGAGCTGCTGCAGCTCGTGCGGCTCGACGAGGAACTCCCTGGAGCGGTGCAGCACCCGCTCGGTCTCGCCCATCGCCTCGGTCGCGCGGCGGCCCCACTCGGTGGAGGAGGTGATGTCCTCCTTGAGATCGGGACGGCCTGCGTCGCGGTCGTCGCCGTCGTCGGTGTGGCCGACGGTGGAGACGTAGCCGCCGTCCATCCCGGCCCCGGCGGCGCTGATCGTCTCGGTGAGCTGGGCCAGCTCCAGGCGGTGCTCGGTGCCGACGTGCTCGCTGGCCACCCGGGCGTCCTCGGCGTTGCCCAGCCGCATGAACGTCACCGCCGCGTGCCCCCGGCCGAGCCGCTCCCGCACGGTCGGGGTGAGCGACCGGTAGGTCAGCACCAGCCCGGTTCTGGACGTCTCGCAGGCGTCCATCAGCCGGTCCAGGACGTCGCCGCGGAGCTTGTCGGCGCCCGCGACGACGATCGTGTGGTACCAGGGCCGCTCGGAGGCGGGCGACTGGCGCAGGATGTGGGTGAGGGCCGTGGCGACGTACGTCCCGAGGACCCGGTTGCCGAACACACCCGCCTGGCGGTCCATCGACACCACGCGCAGCCGCGCGGGCGGCAGCCGTACGGCCTCGGAGCCGAGCGTCTCCAGCTTGCGCAGCTGCGACTCCAGCGCCCAGGCCCGCTCGATGACCACCCGGTCGCTGACGCCCCGGCCGAACAGCGTGCCGATGCGCTCCAGCTGGGTGGCGGTGATCAGGCCGAGCCTGAGGTCCTCGCGGGGGTCGCCGACCTGGGCCAGCGCCCGCAGCGCGGCGGTGACCTGGTTGATCGTGGCGTTCTCGCCGAGGACCTCAAGGACCCGCTCCAGGATCGCGTTGTCGAACGACAGGTCGCGGGTGGTGCGGTGCTCCTCGCTGACGCTCACCACGTGCGCGAGCACGTCGGCGAACGCCTCGGGTGCGAGCGTCGCGCCGAGGTCGAGCCGGGGCAGGTCCACCGGGAGCACCCACACCAGCGGGTCGTCGCCGCCGCGGCGGGCCAGCTCGATCAGGTCCTTGGCGACCGCGCCCTCCGACAGGTCGAGGACGGTCAGGTGGCCGCCGCTGTAGAGGCGGGTCGCGCCGAGCAGGGTGATCAGCGCCGACCAGCCGGCCAGCGTGCCCCCGGCGACGTCGATCCGGTCGAGCTCGTCCGGCACGGTCACGGCGTACCAGGTGAGCTGGCGGTCGTGGCGCTCCTTCTTCTCGGCCCACTCCCGGTAGCGGGCGGCGTGCTCCTCCTGGGCGCGGTGCAGGCTCCTGTCACGTTCCCGGCGCAGCCGGTCGCCGGCCTCCTCGTGCTCGCGGATGCGGTGGCGGACCGCCCTGCCGCCCTGGTGGATGGAGTAGCTGCAGAACACCGCCACCCCGCAGGTCGCGACCAGCCCGGCGACCGCGAACGACCAGCTCAGCAGGTGGCTGACGCCGAGGACGAGGATGAGCGCGGCGAGCACGCCCATGAACGCGCGGAAGGTCCGCATCGGCCGGTTCAGCAGGTTCTCGTTGAGCCGCTCCCGGCGCGCCCACTCGGGGTCGATCTTCGGCAGGTCGGCCGCGACGGTCTCGTCGGCGGGGGACGGACGTCTGGGCGCGGGACCCGGGTCGGGGTGAAGCAGGGCGTACTGCCAGCCCAGGTAGATCCGGTCCGCCTGGAGCTGCGCGTGCTCGGGATGCACGTCCGCCACGGAACCTCCGCCATAGGACCCTCGCCGCCTCGGTGACAGCGTAGGAGCTGGATCTCCGTTCCGGGCGGCGTTCCCACCAATCTGCTGTATTTTCCGTTGGTTATCCAGTGCTGGTGGGACCTGTGTGTCGAACGACAGGAAGATCAGCGATTACCATCCTGTGCCATGACGTCTCCCCCCGGCGGCGCGGCGACCCGACGGCGTCGCCCGGTCGCGGTGCCGGTCGCCGCGCTCGTCGCGGCCGCCGGCCTGGGGATCACCGCGGCCCTCGGCGGCCTCGACGAGGCGCCCGACGACCCGCCCAGGCGACTGGGGCCCGGCGCCGTCCTCGACCAGGGGGAGTTCACCACGAGGTTCGTGGAGTCCCGCGCCACCACCCGGCCCGGCCGGTACGGCGGGCCGGACAAGCGGTACCTGGAGATCGTGTTCCAGGTGACCAACAAGGGGGACGAGACCACCGGCGTGGGGGCGCCGGGGCAGGGCGGGAAGCCGGGCTACTTCTTCGCCGGGTCCCTGCTGAGGATGACCCCGGAGATCAGGAACGATTTCGGCCCCGACGTGTTCGTCCAGGCCGACGGCGTGCCCGGCAAGCAGCTGCACCCGGGGATGGAGTCCACCGTCGTGGTGCGGTACGAGCTGCCCGAGGGGCGGCGCCCGCCCGGGCAGGTGCGGCTCGACGTCGGCACCTTCGAGCACCCCGAGGGGTTCACCCAGGAGATCGGCTGGCTCCTGGCCAAGGACGACGACGGGCCCCCGGTCGTCGCCGCGCAGGTCATCCTGCCCGTCCGGCGGAAGGCGACCGGGTGATGGCCAGGTCGGCCCCCGGCCGGTGGCGCAGGCTGGGCGGTCTGCTCACCGGGGCGGTCCTCGCCGCGGCGGCGGTCGCCGCCCAGTCGTTCGCCTTCTCCCGCGACGACTACAGCGGCCCCCTCACCTGGACCGGCGGCCTCGGGGAGACGGTCACCGCCTCGCGGATATCGGTGCGGGCGGAGGGGGTCCACGCCGCCAGGGCCATCGAGGCCGGCACGTCCCCGGGCACCTCGTCCGGCACCTCGTCCGGCACCTCGTCCGGCACGGGACAGCGGGCCACCACCAAGGGGATCTTCCTCGTCGTCGACCTGGCCGCGACGTCTACTCGGGTCCCGCAGCGGATCGCCCCGCCGGTCCTCCTGACGGAGAGCGGACGCCGATACGCCGCCACCGACAAGGTGAACGGCGACCTGACCATCACGGGCCCCTTCATCCAGTGGGGCTGGTGGGCCAGGAAGGCCGCGGTCTTCGAGGTCCCGCCCGCCGAGCTGGCCGGGGCCCGGATCGTGGTGCATCCGCAGGAGGGGAACGGAGGGCTGATCGAGCCCTCCGCCCCCGAGGTGGAGATCGACCTCGGGCTGGACGAGGCCACCGCGGCGCGCCTGGTCTCCACGGCGAAGGACGTCCACACACTGGCGGGCAAGCCGTGACGGCACCCCCCGGCGGCCGGGACTCCGGCGGCTGGTTCACCCCGCGCGCCCAGGACGCCCCTCCCCACGACTCCCGGTCCGCGGCGCCGGTCCCCGGGTGGGGAACGGCGTCCCCCGGCCCGGCGACGCCCGCGCCGGCTCCCCGTCCGGGCGGCCCCGGACCGACTCCGGCTCCCCATCCGGGCCACCCCGGACCGGCTCCGGCGCCCCGTCCAGGCGGTTCCGGACCGGCTCCGGCGCCCCACCGCGGCGGTCCCGGGCCCGCCACCGGCGGGGCGCCCTGGATGTCCGGTGAGCGCCACGCCTTCCCCGACCGCCAGGTCTGGCCCCCCGTGGCTCGGGAGGATTCGGGAGGCGCCTCCACGCAGCCGTTCCCCGCGGTCAGGTCGGCCCCGCTGCCCCGGTCCGCGCCGCCGCCCGGCCCGCTGGAGATCCCCGGGACCGGGCGCGGGGACCTCCCCGCGTCCCCCGCCCCCGCCGGGCGTCCGGCCCGCACCGCGCTCCGGGTCACCGCGGCGGTCCTGGCGCTGGCCGTGGCCGTGGCCGTCCCGACGTGGGACGGGTACCTGACCTACAAAGACGCGCGGCCGGACGACCGTGTCCACACGTTCGCGGCCGGCCGGACCGCCACGTTCCGGCACGTCTCCTGGCAGGTGGCCGTGGAGGAGTCGGACGGCCTGCCCGGCGGCCGCCCGCTGGAGCCGGACCGGCGGTGGCTGAGGATCAGGCTGACCCGGACCGCCCTGGACCCCGAGGGCGTGATCCGGCGCGGCATCCCCGACGTCGAGGTGCGCCACCCCGACGGCCGGTCCTGGATGGCGCAGATCACCGAGGACGACGTGCCCCTCACCGCCGCCGAGCACAGGGTCGGCACGCCGTACCACTACGACGTGCTCAGCCTGGTGCCCAGGGCCCTCGCCCGCGAGGTGTCGGTGTGCGTGCGCCCGAGCGCCGTCCGGATGATCGAGAACGAGTCCTTCGAGGACTCGATGAAGCGCACCGCGCGGGAGAGCGAACTGAACGACAACGTCCTCTGCTTCAGGCGCTGACGGCGCTTCAGGCGCTGACGGCCTCGCCGGCCTCCCTGGCGCGGGTGGCGGCGATGTCGAACGTCGCCGCCAGCAGGCAGATCGTCAGCGTGTCGACGACGAGGTCGCGCAGGACCGACGCGGCGGACCCCCACGCCACCCAGCTGAAGGGCTCCGGGTTGCCGATCAGCATCTTGACGCCCTGGGTGGTGTAGTCGGCGCCCACCCGGACGAGCACGTAGCACAGGCAGAACATGCCGAACAGCGCGGCGCCCCCGCGGGCGGCGAGCCGGAAGGCGTTCACCGGCGGCACCCAGCGCTCCCGGAACCCGGCCGTCATCCGCGTCATGGTGGAGCGGGTGAGGGAGTGGGTCCGCTCCATCCGTCCGGCCACGGCGTCCAGCCGGGTCCCCCGCACGACCGACCTCGTGTCCTCGGCGAACGCGCCGTAGACGAGCGCCGCGACCGTCAGCCAGGTCAGCGGCCCGAGCAGCGCGTCCACGACGTACGGCCAGACCTCCCCGACCCGGGCCGCGACCTCCTTCCAGCCCGGGACGCTCTCCTCCAGCCGCTTGACCTGGTCGCCGAGCGCGTCGA
Source organism: Streptosporangium sandarakinum (assembly GCF_050942225.1). NCBI lineage: Bacteria > Bacillati > Actinomycetota > Actinomycetes > Streptosporangiales > Streptosporangiaceae > Streptosporangium > Streptosporangium sandarakinum. Next base: position 833,015 of record NZ_CP192034.1, on the reverse strand, counting down.
CGACCACCCGGTGGGACAGCCAGTCGGAGCGGGCCTGGACGAGGGTGAGCATCGCGTTGATGCCGTAGAACGCGAACGCCAGCTCGAAGAAGGCGGTCAGCATCCCGCTGCCCTTGATCCTGCCCCGCACGTGCCACCAGCCGAAAAGCTCCCTGAGCAGGTAGGCGGCCACGGCGATGGCGAGGGAGAGCCGGACGTCGAGGGCGATGAGGCCGGTCCCGGTGGTGGACTCCTCACCGGTGAGCGGCCGGAGCAGCAGGTCCTCGCCCGCGTTATGGGTGCGGTCGAGGGCGACGAACTCCCTGGCGTCCTCGACGTGGAAGCTCCAGGCCAGGTAGATGGTGGCGAAGACCAGCGTGGCCCGGTTGAGCGCGCCGAACAGGCTCTCGTCCGCCTCGTCTCCGGCCCGCCGCACCCGGATCTCCCGGAGCGCGCCGCGCACCGAGTGCAGCATGCCCACCGTGACCACGAGCTCGTTCAGCACGATCAACGTGAAGACCAGCATCGTGACGACGAGCCGCACCTGCCGGTGGTCGCCGTGGGAGACCTCGGTGCCCGCCCACATCAGGCCGGCGCGGACGGCCCGTCCCGCCGAGAACCACAGCACCAGCGAGGCGGCGCGGGACCCGAGTATCCGCAGCGCGTGAAGGGGTAGCGAGTACGCGGTGGGCGCGGTGGGCGCGGCCGGGGCCCGGCCGACGGCCCGCGGCGGCGTCGGGGCTGACGTCTGGGGCATGACAGGCGTTCCGGACACCCGACGAATCGTAGCGATCGGCGTCGCCGGCCGTACCGGACCCGCGTGCCCGCCCGGGTCCCGGGTCCGGCGCCGGCCACGCGGGAGCCCGGCCCCGGGCGGCGCCCGAGCCGGAACGGGAGCCCGGCAGGCGTCCCCGCCGGGAACGCGAGAGGGCCGGCGCCCCCTCGCGGGGAACGCCGGCCCTCAGAGCCGTGACGCGGGCCGGCCGCCGGAACGGGTCCGGACGGTCAGACCGTCACGCTGAGCTGGGTCACCTCACCCAGGCGGGCCTGGGCGGGGATGTCCTTGGTGACGCCGCCGCCCGCGATGATGCGGACGGTCCAGTCACCGGGGGCGGCGAAGAAGCGGAAGACGCCCTCGTCGGACACCACGACCTCACCGGTGAACTCGCCGGAGTGGTCCAGCAGGCGCGCGTAAGCGGTGCCGGTGCCGGAGACCACCCCCTGGATGACGGCCTGGGTCGAGAGGTCGATCCCGGCCGGAAGAGCAACAGTCTGCTCCGGAGCAGCGCATCCGTCAGTCATTATCGGGCCTCTCCCAGTTCGATCGGCACGCCCACGAGCGAGCCGTACTCGGTCCACGAACCGTCGTAGTTCTTGACGTCGGCCTGGTCGAGCAGCTCGTGCAGCACGAACCACGTGTGGGCCGAACGCTCGCCGATGCGGCAGTAAGCGATGGTGTTCTTGCCGAAGTCGACACCGGCGGCCTCGTAGAGGGCCTTCAGCTCCTCGTCGGACTTGAAGGTGCCGTCGTCGTTCGCCGCCTTCGACCAGGGGATGTTGCGCGCGGTCGGCACGTGGCCGGCGCGCTGCGCCTGCTCCTGCGGGAGGTGGGCGGGGGCGAGCAGCTTGCCGGTGAACTCGTCGGGCGAGCGCACGTCGACCAGGTTGAGCTTGCCGATCGCGGCGACGACGTCGTCACGGAAGGCGCGGATGGAGCTGTCCTGCTCCTGGGCGCGGTACTGGGTGGCCGGACGCTCGGGAACGTCCTTGACCAGCTCGCGCGACTCCAGCTCCCACTTCTTGCGGCCGCCGTCGAGGAGCTTGACGTTCTCGTGGCCGTAGAGCTTGAAGTACCAGTAGGCGTAGGCCGCGAACCAGTTGTTGTTGCCGCCGTAGAGGACGACGGTGTCGTCGTTGGAGATCCCCCTGGCGGACAGCAGCGCCTCGAAGCCCTCGCGGTCGACGAAGTCGCGGCGGACCGGGTCCTGGAGGTCGGTCCTCCAGTCGATCCGCACGGCGCCCCGGATGTGACCCTTCTCGTACGCGCTGGTGTCCTCGTCGACCTCGACGAGGACGACACCGGGCGTGCCGAGGTTGGCCTCGACCCAGTCGGCGTCCACCAGTGTGGCGGAACGGCTCATGGCAATCCTCCGGAATTATCTTGCGGGCAGTGATCGGCGGATGATCAAAAACATCTCGCAGCCGAGGCAGAAGCCGAAGACGGCGTTGAGAAAGGCGGCGAAGAGGGCCGCGGCGGTGGCGCCGAGGGCCAGCGGCGTGATTCGTGTGATGTATCCGACCAGGGCCGCCAGGGCGAAGGCGAGGCCGACCCCCTGCGCGAAGCGCGGCGGGGCGGCGTCCTCCAGCACACTGGGCGGGCTCTTCACTATCCCTTTGAAGACCATCCCGTACGGCGACGCTCCGAAGACGCCCAGTCCGAAGACCACGGCCTGGGCGGCGAGCAGCCACGTGCTCCCCGTGATCAGGACGATCGCGAGGACGGCGGTCGTCACGGTCGCGGCGAAACGGAGTGCTCTGGGATCGACGTGCATCGCTCGATGCTCCCCAAGGGTGTGCGGATCGGCGCGGCGCGGGGGCCGCTTGAGATCGCCCTTAGGAAAAGCGACAGAGCGCGGTGGTCACGGGGCAGAAGTCGACCGCGCGCCGCTTCGTCAGCAGCTCTGTCGTCAGGATCATACGAACGACATTACCCCGACGTCCCGCCCTCTGTCACATCCCTGTCCAATTCGTGAGACATCCATGTTCGGCGGACGGGAGAGCCATGGTCCGGAGGACCGCGGCCGGGAGACCCCGGTCCGGAGGCCCCGGTTCAGTCGCCGACGGCGAGTCCCAACGCCCCGATCACGTCGGCCTTCCTGGGCTGTCCGGAGGCGCGTCTCACCACGCGGCCCGATCCGTCGAGGACCAGCACGGTGGGCGTGCGCAGGATGTTCAGCGCGCGGACGAGGTCGAGCCGCGCCTCGGCGTCGATCTCCACGTGCGCCACGCCGGGCACCATCCCGGCGACCTCGGCGAGGATCCGGCGGGTCGCCCGGCACGGCTGGCAGAAGGCGCTGGAGAACTGCACGAGCGTGGCCCGCTCCCCCAGCTCCGCCGCGAGCTGCTCGGACGTCAGGCGTCCCATGTCGCCTCTCCTCCCGCCTCCCGTGTCGCGCGGCACGGCGCGCCGCCGCAGCGCCACCCCGGTCAGCGTCGCCAGGGCGAGCGTGACGAGCAGCACCGCGAGTCCGGTCACGGAGCCGACAACGCGCCACCGGCGGCGGTCATTCCCGTCCGCCCGTCAAGAGGCACCGGCCGTCAGCGGGGGCCGAGGCGGAGCAGCACCCTGCCACCGGCGACGACCTCGAACCGCTCGATGTCCTCGGGCCGGAGCGTCGTGGTCCCGGTGACCGCGCTCCCGGCGGAGACACCGGGGCTGCCGTGGACGGCCCGGCCGACGGTCCACTCGGTGACCGTCCGGCGGACGCCGCCCGCGCCGACCGCCACCAGGCGGCAGCGGGTCCCGCCGGGCACCCCGGACACCGTGACCGTGACCGTGCTCGGCGCTCCGCCCCGCTCCGCGCCCGCCGACGCGGCCGGTCCCGCGCTCGGCCCGGCGCTCGGCCCGGCGCCCGCCGCCACCATCGCGGTGGCGTGGGCGGCGCCGTCGCGGCCCTCGAACTCGCGGCCCCGCGGGGCGTCCAGCAGGATCCTGACCTCGCCCTCGGAGTTCTCGGACGGCGCGGAGCGCTCCGGCGCGGCTTTGCCGTACCTCTGGTCCCGTAGGAGGGTCCCGCTCCGGGAGGCTTCCGACCGGGGCTGCGAGACCGCCGGGGCCGCGGCCGAATGGTCCGCGGCGGGCGGGCCGGCGGTCATCCACACCGTCCCGCCGATCCCGGCGACCACGACCGAGGCCGCCACGGCGAGCAGCGCCCGGGCCGTCCGGCGCTTCCTGGCCCTGTCGTCGTGCAGCCGCTCGCTGAGCAGCCGGTCGAGCACCACCCGGGGTGGGCTGACCGCCTGCGCCACGTCCTCCTCGGCGACCCGGCCGAGCAGGGCTGCCACCCCGCCCAGTTCCTCGGCCTCCGTCCGGCAGGCGGCGCACTCGGCGAGGTGCGCCTCCACGAGCACCCGCTCCTCGGGCTCCAGCGCCCCCAGCGCGTAGACGCCGAGCGACATCCGGACCTCGTCACACGTCATCATCATGGCGCGAGCCCCCGCTCCTCCAGCGCCAGCTTCAGCGCCCGAAGCGCGTAGTACGTGCGCGACTTCACCGTTCCGGCCGGCACGCCCAGCGTTTCGGCCGCCTCCTTGACCGACTTCCCCCGGTAGTAGACCTCGGCCAGCACCTCGCGGTGCTCCGGCCGCAGCGTGGCCACCGCCTCGGCGACGGCCCATGACTCGACGGCCCGCTCCAGCTCGTCATCGGCGGGCAGTACGGCGAGCGCCTCGTCCCCCGTCTCCGGGGGACGCGCCTTGCGCGCCCGATGCTGGTCGACGACGAGGTTGCGGGCCACCGTGAACAGCCACGCCCGGATGGGACGGCCGCTGAGCGCGTCGGGATGCCGCCAGGCCCGCAGAAGCGTCTCCTGCACGACATCCTCCGCTCTCCCCGGATCGCCCGTCAGCCGCAGGACGTAGCCGTAGAGTGGCCCGCCGTGTTCGTCGAAGAGCGCCCTGACGAGCTGCTCGTCGGCGGTTCCGGCTCGGCTCACACCTCCATGACGTACGGCGGGGCGGATCGGTTCGGACACCTCTCCAGTCGACCACGGAAAAGGCCGGTTCGCGGACCGGAGTCCGGCCAGGGCGGCCGGGTCAGCCCTGGAGGGGGACGTCCGTCGCCTCGCCGGAGATCCGCAGCCCCTCGGGCACGACGTTCACGCCCGTCACCTTGAGATTGAACGGCAGGTTCCGGAGCGGGATCCGATAGGAGATCGCCTTCTCGGCGTTCGGCACCGGGATGCCGCCGGCCAGAGTGACCTTCTCCGGGACGATCCGCAGCCCGTCCCCCTCGACCCCGATCCTCATCCGGGCCTCCGCGGCCACCTTCCGGCCCAGGACGGTCAGCTCGCCGTCCACCTTGAGGGCGTCGCCGTCCACCGCGACCTTGAACCCCTGCGGGGCCCTGCGGTTCAGCGTGTCCAGCGAGACGACCGCGGTCCCGGCGACCCGGTCGGCGCGGACCTTCGCCTTGCCGCCGTCGAGCACCAGGTCCCGCAGCGGGGCGGTGACCCCGTAGAGGGTGAAGTCGACGCCCGCCAGCCGGATGCCGGAGACCTCCAGGGCGCCGGTGGCGCCCCGGACCTCGTCGTACCGCCCGGAGATCGCCTGGGTCAGGAAGGGAATGCCTTTGATGTCCACTTCGGGCGGGGAGGCGAGGTCGTACTCGGCGGTCGCCCGGGTGGCGATCTCCCGCTCCACCCCGGCGGCCGCGACCCGGTCGAGGACGCCCACGAGAACGAGCAGCACAATCAGAAAAGCGACCAGCTTACGCATCCGACTCCCTGTCCGTCCCCGGTTCCGGCCCGAACGCCACGGCGGCGCCCCCGGGTAATTTCCCGGGAAACACCTCATCATTACCAGGTGTGCGACGTTTTCGGCCTCTTGTCGCCGGGGCGGAGTCCGGCCGTCACCCCCCGGCGAAGGGCGGGAGCACCTCCACCGTCGCTCCCTCGGGAAGCGCGACGGCGTCGTGCGCCCGCAGCCCCACCGGGTCACCGTTCACCAGGAACGACGACCTTCTGACGACCTGGGCGAGCGACTCGCGGCCCGCTGTGACATCCGCCACGAGATCGGCCAGGGTCTTCGCCTCGAAGGGTTCCTCGGCGACGCCGGCCGCGTCCTTCGCGGCGGCCCAGTAGCGGATCACACCTTTCGCCATCTTCTGACCAACTCCTTCGGAACACGTATGGTGACGACGTCGTCACGGGTAACTCACCGGATGTAACCGGTGTTCATCAGGTGGACGGCCGCTGGTTCCTTCGACCCCGTGGGCTATCCTCACCTACTACGGGACCTGGGCGACGTAGCCCCCGGGTCCTTTACGTGTTTGTACGGCTTTTCGCCGCACGACGCGGAAGGAGGCACTGTGAGCAATCTGCTGCTGCTCACCAACGCCCTTGAGCCCTCTGCGGAGGTGCTCCCGGCGCTGGGGTTGCTGCTGCATCCGGTCCGGGTCGCTCCCGCGGAAGCAACCGCCCTGATAGACGCGCCGCCCGCGGACACCGTGCTGCTCGACGCGCGGCGCGACCTCGTCCACGCCAAGAGCCTGTGCCGGCTGCTGCGGACCACCGGCATCACCTGCCCGCTCCTCGTGATCGTCACCGAGGGCGGGCTCGCGGCGATGACCGCCGAGTGGGGCGCCGACGACGTCGTCCTCAACACCGCCGGCCCCGCCGAGGTCGAGGCCCGGCTCCGGCTGGCCATGGGCCGGCTGAACCAGGCCGCCGCGGAGGAGGCCCCCGACGAGATCCGCAACGGTGACCTGACGATCGACGAGGCCACCTACACCGCCCGGCTCCGCGGCCGCGCGCTGGATCTGACCTTCAAGGAGTTCGAGCTCCTGAAGTATCTCGCCCAGCACCCAGGGCGGGTCTTCACCCGCGCCCAGCTCCTGCAGGAGGTCTGGGGTTACGACTACTTCGGCGGCACCCGGACCGTGGACGTCCACGTCCGGCGGTTGCGCGCCAAGCTCGGCGCCGAGTACGAGGCGCTGATCGGCACCGTGCGCAACGTAGGGTACCGCTTCGTCCCCGAGCGGGGCGAGGAGGCCACCGACAGACGCGAGCCCGCACGCAAGTAGCGGCGCACGCGCGAGGACCCTCGGAAAGCGAGGGCCGGGGCCCGCACCACGGGCTCCCGGGCACGGCGACGGGCCGCACGCGGCGGGCCCGGGAGCCGGACCGCCCCCCGCGGGTTGCGGGAGGCGGCCGGTCGGGCTTCGCGCCGGGTCAGGGCGCGACGGTGATGTGGTTCGGGACCGGCGGCGCGATCGTCCCGGCCGTGGTCAGGTAGGCGGTGAAGGCGTCGATGTCGAGCGGGCCGCTCCACAGGTCGGTGCCGGCCGTGAAGCCCTGGAACGCGTCACCGCCGCCGACGAGGAAGTTGTTGGCGGCGACCCGGATCGTCTGGGTGTCGGTCACGGCGACGCCGTCGATCTTCATGTCGGAGACCTTCGAGCCCCACGGCGCGCTCGCGCTGTAGGTGTAGGTGAAGTTCGACGACGGCTGCAGGATCTTGGTGAACGGCTGGGCGTTGGGCCCGCCGGTGAACTGCTGCTCCAGGACGGTCTTGAGCTGGGCGCCGGTGAGCGTGACGACCTGCGTGAGGTTGTTGAACGGCTGCACCGCGAAGGCCTCGCCGTACGTCACGACCCCGTCGCCCTCGCCGGCGGGAGAGCTCGCGTAGGTGAGCTTTTCGCGCACGCCGCCCGGGTTCATCAGCGCGATCTGCGCGTTGCCGCCGGTCTTCGTCGCGGCGAGCTGGGCGTCGGCGATGAGGTTGCCCAGGGGCGACTCCCCGGACGGGGAGGCGGTGTTGGTGATGTCGGCGGTGATCTTCCCGATCGGCCTGTCGGCGATCTGCGAGACGCGGTCCTTCCACGTCTGGACGAACGTGGAGGTGTCCTCGTCCGGGTCCACGGTCCGGGTGACGACCTGGTTGTCGGCCGCGACCGTGGAGCGCACGACGTCACGGGTGCGGACGTCCACCTGGAAGTCCACCTTGGTGATCACCCGGCCGAACGAGGCGCCCTGGCTGAACAGGCGCTTGCCGCCCGCCGGGTCGGTCACCTGGCACAGGTACGCCTGGTGCGAGTGGCCGCTGAGGATCATGTCGATCTGGGGGTCCACCTGGGTGGCGATGCGGGTGCCCGCGCCCGGCTCGGCGCTGCACGAGTCGGGCGACTTGCCCACGGCGGCCTGGTCGCCCTCGTGCATCAGCACGACCTGCGCCTTGACGCCGACCAGCGACAGGAGTTTGGAGGCGACGTTGGCGGCCTTGACCTCGTCGATGAACCGCAGGTCCTTGATGCCCTCGGAGGTGACGATGCCGGGGGTGCTCTGGGTGACCAGGCCGATGAAGCCGATCGGCACGCCGTTCATCCAGCGGATGGCGACCGGGGGCAGGGCCGGAACGCCGTAGTTCTTCAGCAGGGCGCGCAGTGCGGCCGCGTTCTTCGGGTCACCGAAGGCGGCGAGCGCCTGCTTCTCGGCGGTCCCGGTGGGCTGCTTGAACAGGACGTTGGCGCCGAGGTAGTCGTACCGCGCGCCCTTCCACTGCCCGGCGGGCGAGCAGCCGTCCACCGGGTGGCAGCCGCCGTACATGATGCGCCGCAGCTCGCCGTACCCCTCGTCGAACTCGTGGTTGCCGACGGCCGAGGCGGTGACGCCGAGCCTGCCGAGGAACTCCACCGACGGCTCGTCGTGGTAGGCGGCGGAGATCAGGGGGCTGGCGCCGATCAGGTCGCCCTGGGCGACCTTCAGCGTGTTCTTGTCCGTCATCTGCGCCATGTGGGTGGCGATGTAGGCGGCGCCACCGGCGTAGACGGTGGTGCCCGTCTCGTCGACCATCCGGCCGGAGGACCCGGTCGAGGCCTCCAGGTTGCCGTGGAAGTCGTTGAGGGCGAGCAGGCGGACCGGCACCGTCCTGGCGGACCGGTCGACCGCCTGGGCCGGCCCCACCGCGAGGGCGAGGCCGCTGCCGGCGAGGGCACCGGCGAGGGCCAGCCGCTTGAGGGAGCGAGACATCATGACCCACGACCCTAAAACGGCAATCTATGTAAACAATGTCCAGGAGGTAACGATTCACCCCGCCGGAAGGGGGCGATTCAGCCGGTCCGGGCAGCCTTCCCGTTCCGGGCTCCGCCTAGAGTCCAGAGCATGAACGTGCGTGTGGAACAGCGAGGAAGGCTCGGCGAGGCGGAGGTGGCCGCCGTCATGGAGGTGGTCGCGGCCGCCACGGAGACCGACGGTGTCAGGCCGCTCAACGAACACGTGATGCTCCATCTCCGCTACGGCGGCGACGACCGGGCGGGAGCCGTGCTCCTCTACGACGGGGACGCCCTCGCGGGCTACGCCCACGTCGATCCGACCGACCCGGTCGAGGGACCGAGCGGGGAGCTGGTGATCCATCCGGCGTTCCGGCGGCGCGGCCACGGACGGCGCCTGCTCGCGGCCGTGCTGGAGCGGACCGGGGGACGGCTGCGCCTGTGGGCGCACGGCGGGCACCCGGGGGCCGAGGCGCTGGCCACGTCGGCGGGGTTCGGCAGGGTCAGGTCGCTGTGGCAGATGCGCCGCCCGCTGACCGAGCCCCTCCCCTCTTTCGAACTGCCCGCGGGCGTACGGCTGCGCACGTTCGAACCCGGCTCCCCGGACGAGGAGGCGTGGGTAGCCCTCAACGCGAAGGCGTTCGCCCACCACCCCGAGCAGGGCGCGTGGACGCTCGACGACCTGCGGCGGCGCGAGCGTGAGCCGTGGTTCGACCCGGCGGGCTTCTTCCTCGCCGAGCGGGCGGCCGAGGAGCCGCCGGGCGGGGAGGCCGGTGAGCCGTACGGCGGGGCGGCCGACGGGCCGGGCGCCGAGCCGTACGGCGGGGCGGCCGGTGGGCGTACCGGGGGCGGGCGGCTGGTCGGCTTCCACTGGACCAAGGTGCACGGCGACGGCGACCACGCGCACGACCCGATCGGGGAGGTGTACGTGGTCGGCGTGGATCCGGACGAGCAGGGCGGCGGACTGGGCAGGGCGCTCACCCTGGCGGGCCTCGCCCACCTGCGCTCCCGGGGCCTTTCACAGGTCATGCTGTACGCCGACGAGAGCAACGTCGCCGCGGTCCGCCTCTACGAGAAGCTGGGCTTCACCCGGTGGGACGTCGACGTCATGTACCGCAGGTAGGGCGCACCGGCCGGCCCCGGAGGCCGTGAGGACCGGGAAGGCGGCGGAGACGGCGGAGCGCCGGTCGGTCGCACCGTCCGGCCCCGGGGATCGTGAGGATCGGGAAGACGGCGGAGACGGCGGAGCGCCGGTCGGTCGCACCGTCCGGCCCCGGGGATCGTGAGGATCGGGAAGACGGCGGAGACGGCGGAGCGCCGGTCGGTCGCACCGTCCGGCCCCGGGGATCGTGAGGATCGGGAAGACGGCGGAGACGGCGGAGCGCCGGTCGGTCGCACCGTCCGGCCCCGGGGATCGTGAGGATCGGGAAGACGGCGGAGCGCCGGTCGGGATGTCCCCGACCGGCGCTCCGTTCGACCACTCGATTCGCTACTCGACCAGCCAGTGGACCGCGAAGTAGCACACCGCGGCGACGGCCGCGGCGGCGGGGATCGTGAGGATCCAGCCCATCACGATGTTGCCCGCGACGCCCCACCGCACCGCCGACAGGCGCTTGGTGGCGCCCACGCCCATGATCGCGCTGGTGACCGTGTGCGTGGTGGAGATGGGGGCGCCGAAGCCGATGGCCGCGGTGTAGAGGACGGAGGCCGCGGCGGCCTCGGCGGCGAAGCCCTGCGGGGGCGTGAGCGCGATGATCCGGCGGCCGAGCGTCCGCATGATCCGCCAGCCGCCGGCGTAGGTGCCCAGCGAGATGGCGGCCGCCGCCGAGAGGATCACCCACTGGGGGATCTCGTCACCCTCGTGCCGGAACCCGCCGACGACGAGCGCCAGGAAGATGACTCCCATGGTCTTCTGCGCGTCCTGCAGGCCGTGGCCCAGGGCCATGGCCGCGGCCGAGACCGTCTGGGCGTGCCGGAAGCCCCGGTTCGTCTTGGCCGGCTGGGAACGGCGGAAGCCCCAGAGGATGGCGATCATGACGATCGCCGCCAGGACGAAGCCGATCAGCGGCGACAGGATCATCGGGATGACGACCTTCTCGATCACGCCGTCCCAGTGGACGACGCTCGACGAGGCCAGGGCCGAGCCGACGAGGCCGCCGATCAGCGCGTGGCTGCTCGACGAGGGCAGGCCGAAGTACCAGGTGATGAGGTTCCAGGAGATCGCTCCGACCAGCGCGGACACCACGATCACCAGACCGTGGACCCCTTTGGGGGCGTCGATGATGCCTTTGCCGACCGTCGCCGCCACCTGTGTGCCCAGGTGGGCGCCCAGGAAGTTCATGGCGGCGGCCATGAACAGGGCGGCCCGGGGCGTCAGCGCGCGGGTCGAGACCGAGGTCGCGATCGCGTTCGCGGCGTCATGGAAGCCGTTGGTGTAGTCGAACGCCAGCGCCACGACGACCACGCCGATGACGAGTACGAGCGTGAGGTCCACTTAGCTTTCCTTGACCGCGATCGACTCGATCGTGTTCGCCACGTGCTCGAAGGCGTCGGCGGCCATCTCCAACTGGTCGATGACCTCCTTCATCTTGAGAACGGTCAGCGCGTCGTACTCCCCGCCGAACAGCTTGGCGAGCAGGCGCCGGTAGACCTGGTCGGCCTGGTTCTCCAGACGGTTGATCTCGATCCAGTACTCGTTGAGGTTCCGCATCGAACGCAGCCGCGGCATGGCCTCCGCGGTCAGCTCGGCGGCGCGCTCCAGGACTTCCACCTGGCGGACGACCTCTTTGGGGAGGTGGTCGATCTGGTACAGGCCGATGAGGTCGGCGGCGGCCTCCATGTAGTCCATCACGTCGTCGAGGTTCGACGCGAGACGGTAGATGTCCTCGCGGTCGAAGGGCGTGATGAAGCTCTCGTTGAGCCGGTTCATGATCGCGTGAGTGCGCTCGTCACCGGCGTGCTCACAGGCACGCATCTTCTCGGCCAGGGCGTCCCTGTCCGATCCGTCGCTGATGATCTCGACCAGTAGACGGGACGCTGTGACGAGGTTGTTCGCCGAGTCGGCGAACAAGTCGTAGTAGCTGTCCTCACTAGGCGTGAGACGCAGGCGCACGTCGTTCTCCAGATGTGCGGGGATGGTCCGCAGAGAAGGGTACGGGTTACCAGCGGAAATCCGAACTTCACCCAGTAGACGCCTACTCTTCCAACTGCCGCTGCCCGGTGTATACCTGGCGGCACCCTTCCGGAGGAAGCCTTGGGCTCATCTTTCCGATGACCGTTTTGCTGGTTTTGGGCCATATTACGCCGAGCCGGGGCCGGCAAGAAGGACCGCCAGCTGTGGCTTGACCCGCCCGTCACGCTTTCTTCTCCCCGGACACGCCCTCCCCCGCTCCTCGCGCGCGGGCAAGCCCTTTCACCTGCGATGACAGGACCCCGGGCATCCAGGGGTTTCGGACGGCGACCGTGATTTCGGTCACTCCGTCACTCGAATACCTCGTTCCCCGCCAGACCGAGTGGATCTTTTTGGCCCCATGTTCATCTGATATTCACTTTGCGTTCACTTTCCAGGGGCTTCGCCGTACCGCTGCCTCCCGCGGGCCACCCGGCCCTGGCCGGGCCGGTGGAGCGGGTGGTTCCGACCGGGCCGGCGGCCGGGCGGTCCGGTACGGGTCGGCGGCAGGGCGGCCCCAATCGGGCCGGCGGTCCGGGCGTCCCGGTCCGGGTCGAACAGGCTGGACGGCCTGGCCCGGCCCGGCCCGGCTCGGCGGACGGTCCCGGTCCGGGTCGCTCAGATCGTGGTCCGGTGGAAGTTCAGATAGGAGCGGCTCGGTGTCGGCCCCCGCTGCCCCTGGTAACGCGAGCCGTACCGCTCCGAGCCGTACGGATGCGCGGCGGGCGAGCTGAGCCGGAACATGCACAGCTGGCCGATCTTCATCCCCGGCCAGAGCTTGATCGGCAGCGTCGCGACGTTGGAGAGCTCCAGGGTCACGTGACCGCTGAAGCCGGGGTCGATGAAGCCGGCGGTGGAATGGGTGAGCAGACCGAGCCTGCCCAGCGAGCTCTTGCCCTCCAGCCGCGAGGCGATGTCGTCCGGGAGGCTGACGACCTCGTAGGTGCTGGCGAGGACGAACTCCCCAGGGTGCAGGACGAACGGCTCGTCGCCGTCCGGCTCGATCAGCCGGGTGAGGCCGGGCTGCTCGACCGCCGGGTCGATGTGCGGGTAACGGTGGTTCTCGAAGACCCTGAAGTAACGGTCCAGGCGCACGTCGATGCTGGACGGCTGGATCATCTCGGGGTCGAAGGGATCGAGCTTGACCCTGCCAGATTCGATCTCTGCGGCGATGTCACGGTCGGAAAGCAGCACGTGAGGCAACCTACCAACGCCACGCCGCCGGTCGCGCCGGGAAATCTCCTCCTCCGCGGACGGCGCAGACGGTGAGAGTGGTCGGAGTTTCCGCTACAGTGGTGGACGCGGCGCACCGCTGCGGGTGTAGTTCAATGGCAGAACATCAGCTTCCCAAGCTGACAGCGCGGGTTCGATTCCCGTCACCCGCTCCACTTGAAAGGCCCAGGTCAGGGAGCATCTCCCGACCCGGGCCTTGATCATTTTCGGAGCTGTTCGATCTTCCCGTGCCATTGGCGTGCCATTGGCTCCCGATCAGCCCATCGGGATCAGCACTCCGGCCGGGCCGTCCTCGTCGTCATCACGCCCGAGGATCTGCCGGTCGATCGCCTCTGTGATCACCCTGTCGGCACCCCGTACGGCGTGCTGGTAGATCATCGCCGCGCGCACGTTGTCGTGTCCCATCCGGGCCATCAGGTCCTTGAGCCCGGCGCCCGACTCGGCGGCGAGCATGTTGCCCGTGTGACGCAGATCATGGAAGTGCAGACCAGGCAGCCCCATCTCCCGGACCACATCCACCCAGCGCGTGCGAGTGTTGAAGCCGCTACGCCGCAGCGGGCCACCCCTCGCGCCGGGGAACACGAGAGCGCCCGGATCGGCCTGAACATAGGTGTCCAGGTGCTCGCGGAGCGCCGAGACGATCCCCTGCGGGATGCCGACCACGCGCCGGCCCGCCTTGGACTTGGGCGGGCCGAGGACCAGCTCTCCGGTCGAGCGCTCGACGAAGGCCACCCGAACCCGCACCGTCCCGGCGTCCAGGTCGATGTCCGTACGGCGGAGCGCGCTCACCTCACCCCAGCGCAGACTCGCGAAGGTGGCCAGCAGCACCAGGGCGCGGAAGCGCCCGTCATGGACGCAGTCGGCCCGGCCGTCCATCCCCATCTTCCACAGCACCCGCTCGGCGTCGGCCCGGCCGGTGAAGACCTCCGGATGAGTCCTCATCTCGCCGTGCCGCTGGAAGCGCAGCCGGTAGGCGTCCTCCTTGAGCTTGCGGACGTTGCCGACCGGTCGGCGGCCCACCAGGCCGGCCAGCTCGAAGACCTGGGCCACGGTCAGCACCGGCCGTTCCTGGGCATGTTCGTCGCCGGCCCCGCGGATCCGGCACGGGTTACGGGTGATGATGTGATCCTCTTCGACGGCCGTCATCAATACAGCCCGCAGCAGGCGGTACGCCTTGGCCGCCACGGAGACCGAGACCCCGTTGCCGAGCAGGTCGGCCCGCCACTGCCGGACCATCGCGGTGGAGAGCTTCCCGACGGCGGTGTTGCCGAGATACGGCGTGACGTGCTTGCCCAGGAGCCAGCGATAGAGATCGACCGTGCGCGGCCGAAGGCCGGGACGCTGGGAGATCCACGTCTCGGCGTACTCCTTGAGCTTGACCTTCCCGCGATCGGGGTCGGTCCACTCCCCCTTGATGATCTGTGCCTCGACGAGGGAGAGCGCCCGTTCGGCGTCGCCCTTGCGCTCATAGGTCTCCGAGCCGGTCCGCATGCGACCGTCCGGGCCGGGATAGCGGATCTGGAAGCGCCCGGACGGAAGCTTGCGGATGTTGCCGAAACGCCGGTGACCGTCTCTGTTGGCCATCAGGCCGCCCTCCCGGTGACGTCGGAGGCCGCCAGGGGTTCGACCGTCCCGGCGGCGACGAAGGCGAGCAGGGCCGACTCCCGGATACGGACGTGTCGGCCGATCTTCACGAACTCGATCCGGCGTTCCGCGATCAACCGGCGGACGAAGCGCTCGGAGGTGTGCAGCAGTGCGGCGGCCTCATGGGCCTTGAGAAGTTCGTCCAATGGGTCCCTCCCGTCAGGCTGCCAGTGGAGTTGCCGAAAGATCTCGCTGTCCTGCCGCTCTCGCCTCCGCCTGCTGCATGGCCATGCGCCATCGCTGGCGTTCGGCGATCTGCCGGAGCAGGCGACGGGCACGGGGCAACAGGTCCGGGTCACCGGCCATGACCGGCCGCCAGGCGTACCCGTCGGCGGGCTGGTCGTCGGTGAGGCCGAGAGCTTCCAGCACCCAGGCCCGCCGGTCGGCCTTGTGCTCGCGCAGGGTCTTGCCGGACCACTTGCGGGAGACCAGGACGCGACGGCCCGCGTAGCCGAGGTGTTCGGGCTTGTGGGCCTTGGACCGGCAGGCACCGGGCCGCATGCCCGGCTTGGCGTTCTTGGGCTGCACGCCGTACCGGAGCCAGTTCGGGCAGGTCGGCGCGCACGGCTCGTAGCGCAGCATGTCGGCCAGGCGCTGCACGTGGCGCCGCTGGGCGTCGCTCTCCGGAGTGTGGCATTCGCCGACCGACTTGGTCAGGTACTTGCCGAGGTAGCGGATGCACTGGTCGGCGTCCGGGGTCCCGGCGAGCACGCCTTGAACGTCCACTTGGATGCCGAAGCGCAGTACGTGGAACGGCTCGGCGTCCTCGTCGGCGTCGAGCCGGTCGAGCTCCTGGTCCCAGGTGGGCAGCATCTCCCCCGTCACCGGGTCGAGGTAGTCGCCGGCCTGCCGGTCCGGGTACGGCTCCGCCCGCTCGGGCCTCTCCACCCAGACGGGCAGGTGATCGCCCTCGAAGACGACCGTCTCGACCGGTGGCCACCACACCTGGTGATAGGTCGCGGCGGCGATGGCCTTGACCTCCTTGCGTGGCAGGGTGCCCCGGATGGCCATGTGCAGGTGCGGGGCGAGCCGCCGCTGTGGTTCGACCGAGGAGAAGTACTGCACGTCGTAGCCGGCCACCCTCCGGAGGTTCTGCACGAACCGGTCGACGAGCTTGGAGAAGTGCAGCGCGTCGCGGGCCGCCCGCACGTAGTCATAGGTGTCCGGGTCGACGGGGGTGCCGTCCCGCCGGACCCGGCCGTAGCTGGGCAGGGTGAGCGTGACGAACAGCGACGGCCGGTAGGTCCTCCCGTCCGAGGCCCTATATATCTGTCCCACGGTCCGGGCCTCACGGGTCCGCCTGGGCAGATCCGGGGCGTCCTGCCGCCGCCGGGTCGAACGGGTGCGCTTGGGCCGGTCACCCGGCAGTACCTCACCGCGGACCCCGGCCGCCCTGATCCGCGCGTCCAGGTCGGCGATGACCGCGTCAAGCTCGGCGGTGGAGTCGCCGGCCCTCTCCGCTCGGTCGCGTGCCGCCTGGATGTCCGCCCGCTGTTCGACGAGCCGCCGCTGTTCCTCGTCGGGATCGTTCCTGACGATGACCGGCTCGTGGTCGAGGTGCCATCCCTCTCGGCACTGGGCCATGCGGAGCTGCCGGTTCCGCTTGGCGCAGGCCGGACACTTGCTCTCCAGGGTCGCGCCACACGGCACGTCGATAATCTCGGCCCTGCCGGTCGCGAGGTCGATCCGCTTGAGCGGCACCGGCCGGATGCAGACGCCGTTCTGTACGGCCACCGCCTCCAGGACCTCCAGGGCGGAGGGCAGGACGGTCTTCACCAGCCGGGCC
This sequence comes from Streptosporangium sandarakinum, assembly GCF_050942225.1. Lineage (NCBI taxonomy): Bacteria > Bacillati > Actinomycetota > Actinomycetes > Streptosporangiales > Streptosporangiaceae > Streptosporangium > Streptosporangium sandarakinum. Next base: position 816,437 of record NZ_CP192034.1, on the reverse strand, counting down.
GGAGGGGTCGAAGGTACGGTCTGCGCGTCGGTCACTCGCACTCTCCGATCTCCGGGACGAGAAGCGCGCTCTGCCCGCACCCCTGGCACTCGACCAGGCCCCGGACAGTGTCGAGCCAGAGCGCGTTGAGGAGGCCGCAGGCCGAGCAACGCAGGCCGTCGAGGAAGTGGGCCAGGGTCACGCGGCCTCACCCCTGACGAAGTCGCGGGCCATGTCGCGGATGTCGGCGTCGGAGACGTAGGCCGCGCGGACCCGGATCGGGTCGGGGCTGGTCTCCAGCCGGACGTAGCCGACGCCCGCGCCCTGCTCCGGGATCGGGGAGATGTGATCGGCCAGCGCGCCCCGGTCGCGAGCACCGTCACCGAGAACCATGTCCACCTGTTCGGACTCGTCGAGCCGGAGCGCGATCTTGTCGGGGAACAGGTTGCGGATGTTCATGACCTCCTTGCGCGGGTCCTGGAGCGCGGCCAGGACACCGATGCCGACCGCCCGGCCTTGCGTGGTCAGGGTGGCGAGCGCGGCCGTGATGCGTTGCCGTAACCCCTTGTCGGACTGGTAGGCGGTCAGGAACGCCACCTCATCGACGATCACCAGGACGAACGGGTCGTCCACGGTCGGGATGTGACTGCGCTGGACCCCGGCGAACCGGGCCGCCCGTTCCTGCATGACCGAGACCGCCTCGTCGAGCAGGTCGGCGCACTCCTTGGGGTCGGCCGCGTACCGGTCGCCGAAGATGGCCCGGCCGTAGGACAGCTCCATGAGCTTGGGATCCAGCGCCCACAGCTCCACGAGCCCGGCCCGGACGGCGGGGAGCAGCCCGCGAACCGCCGACCAGATGACCGAGCCCTTGCCCGCCCCGGTGGCCCCGGCGACCAGGACATGAGTCCCGTGGACCTTGAGCCGCCAGGGCTGCCCGTTCTCCTGCGCGCCGACCTCGACCGGGCCGACCGAGGGTGTCTCGGAAACAGAGACGGCCGAAAGCGGTACGGCCAGCGGATCACACCGGGGGAAGGTGAGCAGTAACCGGCCGGCACGGGCCACGGTGACCCGGCAGGAGACGGCGCCGAAGCCGTGCGCCAGGTGTTCGGTCCGGTCGGCCCAGTCCTTGACGGCCTGCCCGCTGAGCATCCTCACCGTGACCACGTCGGCCCACGAGGTACAGGTGACCTTGAGCAGGCGGGGCAGGCAGTCACGCCCGCGGAGGTGACGACCCAGCCCGGAGACGATCATCACCGGTTGCCAGTGCCGCCGGTAGACCCAGACGAGCCGCCACCAGGCCAGCAGCCGCCAGCCGATCCAGGTGTTGAAGGTGGGCCGGTCGAACAGCGCCCAGGGGATCAGGACGGAGAAGGGGAACGTGACCGCCGCCAGGGTGACGCGCCAGCCGTACAACCACGTGAGGACCACGGGAGCGGCGAGCAGCGCCACGGCGATCGGGTAACGCCAGACGAGCCGGACGAGCCCGGCCAGGAGCCGCCACACGAAGATGACGATGGTGATGACGGCCGGAGTCTGGACCACGGCCGGCCGGAAGACGACGGCGGTGTCCGGGGTGGTGGAGACGAGGTTACGGGCCTCGTCGCCAGGCAGTTTTTTGAACATTAGGCTTGAGCCCTCTCTTGATACGCATCCAGGGAGATGAGGGGCCGCCGGAAGGACCAGTTCCAGCGGCCCCGCTTCATGCGTCAGGCCGCGATGCCCTTGCCGTCGACCAGACCGTGGAAGGAGCGCTCGACCGACCGCGCGAAGGCGTGAGCCTCGCGGGCGAGCTGGTGGGCGAACTCGACGTCGGCCGCGGTGACCAGGTCACTGGCCGAGGTGGTGACCAGGACCGAGACGGCCCCGAAGTCGAGCGCCAGGACCGGCGTGCGGGCCGGGTAGGGGTGGCTGGTCGCGCGGGCGCCGCGACCGGTGTTGAGGTTGATGATGCTGACACGGTGGTTCCTGCGACGGGTCATCAGGCGACGTCCTTTGCGGGGGTGACGGTGTTCTTGGCGGGAGCGGCACCGGTACGGGGAGCCCGCATCTCGCGAACCTTGATCGAGTAGGCGAGACGCCCGGTGCCGTTGACGTACGGCGTGACGGTGACGTGGTCGAACTCGACCGGCGTGAAGGGCAGGCCCGGCATGGGGGCCGGCGGCACGGGCTGGACCGGAGCAAGGATCTTGACCGCGACGGTCTTCTGTCCCGGCTTGACGGCCGGGTCGGCGTCCATGACCGCGACCTGCCACACCAGCTCTCCGGTGGACTTGTCCCGGGCCTGGACGAACCGGCCGTTGGTCGAGGCGTCGAAGTCCTTGACCGCCTCGACCTCCCCGACGACGTAGCAGCCGTGCGGGAAGACCTGGTCGAAGGTGACGGGGATGGGGCCTTGCAGAGCCATGGTGGTCTCCTCCTGTCGTCTGATAGGCACTTGACCTATCAAGTGCTCTGAGAGTACGACGGCTCAACTTGGTAGGTCAAGTAACTAGGTGAAGTTGTTCGACCGGGCAGGCTTGCTCAGGCAGGTATGCGGGTTTTGCTGCTATCCGCCCCACCGTTGCGGTGAATAATCTCGATCATGAAGTCCGATGGCACCCGACAGGGCAACAGCGCGTGGCCGCTCTGGCTGGGCATCTCTTGGTTGGTCGGGGCGCTGGTCCTGGTCATGCTGACCGTCACGGACGACTTCATGGAATGGTGGGAAGCAGACGACATCTTGATGTGGAGCCCGGGACTCAGCGCCTTGTCGCCCGATCCCCTCACCCGCGCCGAAGTCCTCGCCATCGTGGCCCTGGTCGTCGGCGGCGGCATACCGGTGATCGGACTTGCAGTCGCCCTGATGAGGAGAAGGATGGTGGTAACGACGGTGTTCGCCGCCTCGTTGGCGGTCCTGGCGATCGCTGTCGTCCGCCTGGCTCCGGGGCCTTTCGGCCACCGCTACATCGATTACGCGTTCGTCGCTCCCTCGATTTGCACGGCACAGCCGAACAGCACCACACAGGTGCCCTGGTTCTGCGAGTGAGGAGCGACAGCGTTCGCCGTTCGGAGCCGACAGCGTGACCCCGAAAGCCCGCGTCCGGCTATCAGCCGATCGGGTAGGCGTCTTCCAGCTCGTGCCGGTCGGCAGGGAGCAAGACCTCCACCACGGCCAGCGCCGTACCCGAGGCGTCCCGGACCGCGCCGTAGACGGCCAGTAGCGGTGTGTTCTTCGGCATGCCGAGCCGCTTGGTCTCGTCGGCCGTGGGCATGCGTGCGGTGATCTGCTCCACGATGTGATCGAACCGCACGCCCTTGCGAGACTGGAGATGTTCCCGGAGACCCTGCGGAAGCGGTTCGGCGCTGGTCAGGTCGGTGCCCTGGGACAGCTCCACCGGCACCCACAGCGAGACCATCTCGGTCGGCTCCCCGTCCCGGCTGATCAGCCGGCGGCGGAGGAACGCCTTACCCTTCGACTCCAGACCGAGCAGGGCAGCGATGCGGTTGGGAGCGGTGAGCGCCGCCGCCTCGATCACCTCACCCTGAGACGCGCTCTCCGGAGCGATCAGGTACGCCTGTCCGGGCCGGGGCTGTTCCGCCGAGGTGAGCGCGGGACGGCCGCGGACGAACCGGCCCTTGCCCTGCTGGGACTCGATCCAACCCTGTTCGCGCAGGACCCGCAGGGCGGCGACCACGGTGGGCCGGGAGACACCGAACTCTTGAATGAGCTGGTTCTCGCTCGGCAGGAGCGATCCGGGCGGGTAGGTTCCCGCCTCGATCCGCCGTTGGAGCGTCTGCACAAGCTGCGCATACTTCGGCGGTACGGACTCAAGCGACATCATGACCGTCCTGCACCCGACAGGTTGTTTTACCAAGTTTGAGCGTATCGCCGTGACGCCCTCTTGTCACCCGGACGAAGGTGGCGCGACAGACATGAGGCAGCCCCGGCAGGCAGGAGAGACGGGGGAAAGACGCGCGTACAGGGGGTGGGCCGCGCGGCCATGCTCTACTGCCTGCCGGGGAGCCGGGGGACACGGCGAGGAAGGGGTAACGCCCTTCCGGCCCCCTCCAGCCGGCGGACTCGCCGCCTCGCCGTGCCCGTCTCAGCGACCGACGTAGTCGGCCAAGACCTGTGCGGCGCCCTGGAGGTCACTCACCGGGTGACGCTTCTCCGCGGACTGCCAGGAGTAGTAGGCCCCGCCGTACCCGACGAAGACCCACACGGGAAGGCCGGCCCCGCCGGGACGGTGGACCATCAGGGCGCTGTCGTTGTCGCGCAGCTCGGCGTGGACCTTGTGCGTGAGCAGTTCATCGCGCAACCGGGTGAGCGCGAACGCCTCACGTTGCTGACGCTGGTGCTCGGTGAAGGCCGCGGCGGCTTGCATGATCGGATTCATCTGGCGTTCCCTTCGACCCGGCCGCTTGCGAGGCAGTCGAGACATTCCTGTTCTCCGTACGTCTCGTGGTCATCGCTGCTCTCGCCGAGGAGAAGTGCACGGCGCGAGCTGCGCAGTTTGGTTCCACGTCCCCGGCACGCAGGGCACGGGCGTGTCGCGCTGTTCTCGTCTGGCCGGGTCACCGTCGCCATCTCCTCGATTTGATCCGCGCTCCCTGCGGCGGAAGGCGGGCTGACGTACCGTGGTTGCTTGATGGCAAGTCCACCGGCAAATCGTGATCGCTAGGACCCCGAAAGACCCCCCTTCTTTCCCCCTCTTGAGCCCCCAGCCGGGAGGAAGACCCGAGATGCCCGACAACATCCCGAACGTCCAACTCCGGGCCTGGCGCAACGAGCACCAGCTCACTCGCGCCGACATGGCCGACCGGATCAACGCCACCCCGACCGGCATCGCCGAACGCCTGGCGTGCGATGAGGAGCGGATCAGGCGATGGGAGGCCGGCGAAGTCTCCTGGCCGCACACCTCCTACCGGCGCGCCCTCACCCAGTTGACCGGCCTGCAACCCGAAGCCCTGGGGTTCCGCCAGAACCGGCGCGGCCAGGGTCGCCTGATCGAGGCGACGACCATCGTGCCGATGGACGCGCTCCGCGCCGAGGCCGACCTGTACGGGACCATGGAACTCGCCCAGCAGCTCCAGGCGTCCGACGTCGGAACCGGCACGCTCGAAGCACTCGCCGAGGCCGTCGACCTACTGTGCCGGGCCTATCCGGTTGTTCCCGCCGCCACGTTGCGCGACCGGACACAGAAGCGCCTCGCGCAGATCACCCGCCTGCTGTCCGGCCGGATCACCCTCGACCAGCATCGCGAACTCCTGGTCATCACCGGATGGCTGACCGCGCTCCTGGGATGCGTGCATTACGACCTGGGCGAGCGGGAGGAGGCCGAGACCGCCCGCCGTACCGCCTATGAGATGGGCCGCCAGGTCGGGCACGGGGAACTCATGGGCTGGGCCTACGAGATGTCAGCATGGTTCGCCCTGGTCGAAGGCCGCTATGAGGACGTGGTCACCGCCGCCCGCATAGGCCAGGCCGCAGCCGGCCAGTCCAGCGCCATGGTGCAACTCACCTTGCAAGAGGCCCGCGGCCTGGCCCGCATCGGCGACCGCCGCGAAGCCGACAAGGCCCTCACCCGAGGCGCCGACATCCTTGCCAGGCTTCCGCTTCCGAGCAACCCCGACCATCACTTCGTGTTCGACCACGCCAAGTGGGTCTTCTACGCCGCCACCGCCTACACCTGGCTGGAAGACAACGACCGGGCCGAGGAACACGCGCTGGAGACGATCCAGATGCACACCCGCCCGGATGGCACTTCCAACGCCCCCATGCGAGTCGCCGACGCTCACATAGACCTCGGCATTGTCCACGCCCGACGCGGAGACCTTGATGCCGCAGTCGAACAAGGCATGAACGCGTTTGATATCGAACGTAAGTCTCTCACTGACCTAGTCAATCGAGCTGGAGACTTGGATCGAGTTCTCCGCCAAAGCTACCGAAGAGAAGCTCTTGCTGAAGAGTTCCACGAGCGGTTTCTTACGGCCCGTCGAGCTCTAGCTAATCGACGCCCCGACCTTCTGGATTAGCCGCAATATTGAACGCACACAGAATCGTAAAACGAAATTAGATGAGCACGTCAAGATTTTCCACGCACCCTCTGTCACTGAACATATTTTGTCATGTTTATATAGCTATAAGTAGATTTCTATTCAATTAACCCTTTCTGTGCATGCAAGAGAAAAGAGAGTCGGCAGAGAATTGCATAAAATCTATTAACCGGCATTTTCTGGATCTTCTCGATCAAACCCATCAATCGACGATATACCTTTGCTATCCCATCCCGCTTGTCCACGCAGCAGCGCTCGCCCCGCGGCCAGCATAGAATGGATTTCTCGCGCAGTAACAGGGATAGAGTGCTCGTCACGACGCCTTACGATAGATATCAATCCCTTCTGATATTTACCATCGAAGAACGCCCCCTGAACCAGAAATGGCTTACTCTCCTCCAGTTGCGGTGGCACAAATATGCACAGAATCTCTCCGGCGTCGAAAGGGACACTTTCGAACTGAAGGTCTGATATTGGAGGATGAATGCGTGAATCAATGGTTTGATAATAGCGAGAAATCCTATCTCCATCTACAGGGATAGGGGAGATATCAACAATTAGGTCTTGACCGTCTATTTTTTTAGAACGCATACCTACTAGCAACAACCCGCCATGTTCGGAATTGGAAAATCTTGCAATATCTTCGGCAAGTTCACACTGCCACTCCTTATCTCGCTTCATCTCATAAGGCGCAGACTTCACTTCAAGAGAAGCCGACTCTGGCATGTTTATTATATTCTTAATTCCGCCGAGTTTGACCATCTCGAACAGGGCACCAGGGCTCGACTGCATTCTCTTTGGAAAGAAAGTGGTTCGAGCGATTTCATGGCGATGTGCCGCCAATTTTTCCACGCTTAAATCAAAGGATGAGACCATCGCATGCAAACCCCACTCCTTGACATCTTTATCAAGGTTACGAACAATCATTTGCTCTTCTATTCCATAGATATCCAAAAGCTCGTGTCCCAAATTCCGCAGACTGCTGGAAAAATGATTTATCAACGATCGCGATGTCTGTCTAGCAAGAGCCGACACGCTGGTCGCAAATATCATCTCACCACTTGAAGCAATGTAAAGCGTTAAATCTACATCCTCTTCCCAAGCCAGCGGATCTATATCAATAAAAACTGATGCGATTATGTCAAACCCGCAAATCTCGTGCGACCCACTCCGATCGGATGAATCAAGGCTGTCAATATAATTCCGCACGATGAGAGCGACATCTTTTAAAGATAGTGTCGACACATCGTTCAGCATTGCAGTGAAGTCGAAATTATTTTTCGGATAGCTTTGACGAATTCCCGAGCCTTCGAGGTAAATTGTCAAGACAAAATCCTTTCCAACAGCCGACATCCGTCGAAATTATTTAACATCTATGGCGTAGACCTATCAATACCTCATGCTCCCTGGCCGTCATTAAGGGCCACTGACCACCATAGAGGAACTGTCGAATTGTTCAACGCTGCTGCGTTTGGAGGTGAGGCCTCGCGTCAAGATGCCGGATCTGGCAGGAGAGCGTGGGGGCGGTCCATCAGCGCATCGTCCAGGCAGACGCCGCTTTCCATCTCGATCACGGCCAGGCACGCTGCGGTGATGTCCACCCCCGCCTCCGCCTCCGCCTCACGGTCATAACCTGTCAGGAGGAGCTCGGTGTAAGCGCTCAGGGGACCGAAGCAATCCGTCCAGTCGGTGAAGGGAATCCAGCCCGGCTCCGGGTGCTCGAGGAATCCCTCGGCGTCTCCGTAGCGGACGTGCATGACCGTGTTGCCCTCGATGTCGAGTGACAGATACCAATGCCGGAACCCCTCGCCGGCAAGTCGATCGGTCAGCTCCTTGCGCTCATCCTCCGGATAGGCCCAATCCAGTGTCACGATGCCGGCACCAACCTGGTAGAGGTGCAGACCGCGACCAATGGGCTGTTCGAGGGCTCGCAGTGCAGCGGGATCAGCTCCCAGACGACGTACGGCATCCTCAACAGTGAGGACGCCGACATCGGGGATCGTCACCGTGTAGGCGAAGTCCTCCATGCCGCAAAGACTCAGCATGTCGTCATAGCGGGTGATGCTTTCGTCAAGCATGAACGGAACAACCCTTCTGAGCGGCCTGGATGAACTCTTCGAAGCGGGTCAAGTCTGCTGCCCCATCGGCGGAAGCAGTCGGGTGGCGTTCAAGATCCTTCAGTGCCGAGCAGATGCCGGGTCTTGGCGTACGACCGCGCATCCAAACGCAAAGGCGTTGTCGAATTGTTCTCATAGGGATCAAGGAGGCGGCGCTGCGCGCCGCCTCGCGGCCCTACGTCCGCTCGGCGGCCGGGCATGCGGCCTGGGGGCCGGTCCCGGCCGCCGGCGACTCGGGTCGCCGCGAACCGCATCCTTACTCCGATCCGAGTCAACGACGCCACCACATCCACCAAGGACGAGGCTCCTGCACCGGGGCCTCCCGCTCCTCCCGAGCACGGAACTCCGGCACCACCGACAGCGCCGCCTCGTACTGGACCCTGTCGAACACGAACGGACCGAGGCCGATGAAGTCGCCGTAGTCGACCTCATCGCGATAATCGGTCTGCCACCCCAGATCCCGCCAGACCACCTGATCGGAGAAGACCTCCACCACCGCGGTCAGGGCGCCGCAGCCGAGATCACCACACTCCGGGCACACATACAGCGGCACCCTGCCGTCATCCAACGGCGACGCACACCGCCCCAGCATCCAGCCCACAGCGTCATCATCCTCAAGCGCAGGCGCCAGCCACAGGGCCGAAGCCATATCCGCGTTCCCGGGATTGCGCTCTGCCACGATCTCCAACAGCGACCTGCCGTCAACCACGAAGTCCAGGAAATGACACTCGGAGCGATACGTGCCTCTGCTGCCCTTCTCATAGGACCGAACCCGGCGCACCAACGACAACGAACTGGTCATACCGCCAGTCTTCCAGCGCACCACTCCACCGATCGAAGCAATACTTCTCGCCTCCGGCGGAGGCGCTCCGGCTCCGGGATGACTGCCTCGGGCGTGCTCATCACCTCCGGCCTGTCGGTGGCTGGGGTAAGGGTCTGCTCATCCCGTCTGCCGTCGACCCGGGACAAGCCGAGCGGGGCAGGGCTTGGGGGTCAAGGTCGTTCGTCCGGTAGGGCGCTCCACCTTGACCCCCAAGCCCTGCCCCGCTCCCCCTACGGGCGGGTCGACGGCAGACGGGATGAGCAGGCGGGGGGGTGTGCGCGTCGCGCAGGCAAGACCAGGTCACGAGCTGATCGCCGTGCCATTAGCGTGCCATTAGCCAGGGTGACGAGGGGTCAACCACGGTCACTCACGACCGGCCGAACGCCCAGCTCAACCGCCTCACAAGGCGCGAGTCATGCACTTCCCAAGCTGACAGCGCGGGTTCGATTCCCGTCACCCGCTCTCACTATGAAGACCCAGGTGGGGACAAGATCCCCGTCCGGGCCTTGGCTCATACCGCCGACCCTGGGCAGAAGGTCTCTGTCGGCGCGCAAGTACGGTCACTGCGCGCCCGGCCGAGGTGGAACGCAAGCGTGTGGGCAGTCATTCTCGACACCAGTCGTTCGCCCGGGCACGGAAGGGGACTCGCGCCCCGGTGAACTCGGGGCCGAGTCACCCCGACGTTGAAATGACGACCTGTCTCGGTGATCAGCCGCAGTGAGTCCAGCTCGATTGCCAGCCCTCACCAACACCGGCGCTGTTCGAAGCATGGCCTCCCCACGAGACGCAGGTGCCGGCAGCGTTGACCTTCACGGGACCGGCGTAGATCTTGTAGGAGCCGGTGTCACCAACCTTGCTGCCGCCCTTCCTTTGAAGGGTGGCCCCCGTAAGGGTGTAACCGCCCTGGTACTTGCTGCTCTTCCACGTCACCACACAGTTGGTGCTGCCGTTGTAGAGCAGGTAAATCGTGGCGAGCCCGCTGATGGCGTGGCTGTCGATGACGCGGTAGCTGCCGCCGCCGCACGCCGCGGTCGGCGATGACGCGGCCATTGCCGGGCTGCTCATGACCACGGAACTGGCAAGTGCGACTGCCGTGGCGACCGTGAACACCGCTGCCTGCTTGAATCTACGCATTGTCTGGCTCGCTCTCCTCAAGATCATACTTTGACGCTGGGCAGCGTAACGGATCGTCACCATGCATCGTGACGAAGCTAGACATTTCGTAGAGCCTCACTCCGGGCTGCGGCTCATTCTGGGTGCGCCCATACTTAAGATCATGGAACTGACCACGCCTAGGCTGCTGCTGCGTGACTTCCGTGCCAGTGATCATGCGGCCGTGCACGCGTTCGCCGGCGACCCAGAGGTGACCCGCTACACCGACTGGCCCGGGATGCACGCGTCGCGCGAGAAACACCAGGTCGCAGACTGATCACCGGGCCATTAGCGGGCCATTAAGAGGGGTGACGAGGGGTCAACCACGGTCACTCAGGACCAGCCTTCCGCCCAGCTCAGTGCCCCAGCGGGCCGTGATCGATGCAGTTCCCAAGCTGACAGCGCGGGTTCGATTCCCGTCACCCGCTCCACCCAAAAGGCTCAGGTCAGGGATCAGATCCCGACCCGGGCCTTGTTTGTTTCCGGAGCTGTTCGATCTTCCCGTGCCATTAGCGTGCCATTGGCTCCTGATCAGCCCATCGGGATCAGCACTCCGGCCGGGCCGTCCTCGTCGTCATCACGCCCGAGGATCTGCCAGTCGATCGCCTCTGTGATCACCCTGTCGGCACCCCGTACGGCGTGCTGGTAGATCATCGCCGCGCGCACGTTGTCGTGTCCCACCCGGGCCATCAGGTCCTTGAGCCCGGCGCCCGACTCGGCGGCGAGCACGTTGCCCGTGTGACGCAGATCATGGAAATGCAGACCGGGCAGCCCCACCTCCCGGGCCACGTCCACCCAGCGCGTGCGAGTGTTGAAGCCGCTACGCCGCAGCGGACCACCTTTCATACCGGGGAACACGAGCGAGCCCGGATCGGCCTGAACATAGGTGTCCAGGTGCTCGCGCAGCGCCGAGACGATCCTCTGTGGGATGCCGACCACGCGCCGGCCCGCCTTGGACTTGGGCGGACCGAGGACCAGCTCCCCGGTCAAGGCGGCGGCGCGCCGCGCCGCCGTACCCGGCCCTCCGCCGCCCGCCGGCCGGGCGTGCGGCCTGGGGGCCGGTCCCGGCCGGCGGCGACCCGGGCCGCAGCCGCACCGCGTGCCCGCCGCACCTGCCGACGCACCGACCTCAGCGGCGCACCGCCGCTACGGCTCAGGCATAGACGAGCCCGCTCCGCTATCCGCCCCGTGTCATGCAACCGGTGCCGTGATCTACATCCAGGGCTGACAGGTAAGCGGAGCCATATCGGGCAGTTCTCCGCCCACAAGCTCACCGGAGAACCAGCCCCACAGGAACTCCGTCACCGTCATGTCGACCACCCGGTGACCGTGGTGACGCGGCCACAGAGCCACCGGCCACCGATCGGGCTCGCCTGCGGTCAGCCAGCCCAAGTGGTCACCGTCGACGGTGTTCCCCCATGACAGGAACCCACCCGGTTCCGGCCACGCCGCGAACGGATTGTCCTCGGGCCGCTGCGAGCGGAAGAAGCGATACTGATCGCCCATCTCCCTGGCCTCCGCGTCCTTGCTGAAGCCGTGCTCATCCCGCCGGGGATCTCCGATCCCCAGCCACTCGGAGAAGTCGCTCTGCCCATAGGCGTCGATGAACGCCGTGTAGTCCGCGGGCAACCGCGTACCCAGGTCCGCGAACAGCTCCTCCCAGCTCCCCAGGGCGAACAGCGGGTCCTCAGGCGGAGGCACAAGAGCGATGAGCCGCTCCAAAGCGCTCTGATCGTCACGCACGCACCGACTGTAGCCAGGCAACCCGACAAAGCAGCCCCCGCGAGGGCGCTCCGGCTCCGGGATGACCACCAAGGACGCGACCATCCCTCTCGGCTTGTGACCGGCTGAGGTAGGGGCCTGCTCATCCCGTCTGCCGTCGACCCGGGACAAGCCCTGCTCCGCTTCCCCTGCGGGCGGGTCGACGGCAGACGGGATGAGCAGGCGAACGGGGTGTGCGCCGCGCAGGCAAGACCAGGTCACGAGCTGATCGCCGTGCCATTAGCCAGGGTGACGAAGGGTCAACCACGGTCACTCACGACCGGCCGAACGCCCAGCTCAACCGCCTTACGAGGCGCGAGTCATGCACTTCCCAAGCTGACAGCGCGGGTTCGATTCCTGTCACCCGCTCCACTCGAAAGGCCCAGGTCAGGGATCAGATCCCGACCCGGGCCTTGATTGTTTCCTGAGCTGTGTACCCGCTCACCGAGGGCATTGCGGCGGGTTGGGACCGCCCCGTCGATCGGGAACATGTCTCGCGGCTCATGACCGCTGCCGGGGTCGTGGCGGTCGGGGTGCCTTCGGTGGCCACCTTCGTTGCAGCACGGAGTGGCCGGAAGACCGCCGTATGGCTGTTCGGCATCGGGACGATCTTGTCCTTGCTGATCGTCCTCGCCTTCATCGTGAGCGACTAGAACAGCCTCTCGGCGCGCCGGCACCCGTCTTGCCGTGCCGAGTGTAACGGCAACGCGGAGGACAGACGCAGAGACGGCTCGCGGTTACGAACGACGAACGTAAGCGGCGGTGATCTGCTTCCTCTAACCTGCCGCCGTGCCCACCGACATTTACGGCTTCATCGAGGCTCGTCACCCGTCCGCTGCTGAAGAGTGGTACGAGGGAGAGCCGTGGTCAGTGGCCATGCCCCTCTATCCGCTGTACGACGGTGATGACCACGTGGCGTTCGGTTGCCTCTTCGGCGTCCGTAACCGGCTCGGCTGGACCCCGGTCGCGGCCGGCCGCGGTTTGCCGGCTGACGTGTCAGAGCATGTCCGTACCGATTACGAGGGTTCCGTAAGGGTTGATGCCGCCACGCATGGCTGCACGTGGGTCTCCTGGTCGGAGCTGCGTGATCTTGACATGTCCGCCCGCCCGGCCGCGCGCGGAATACTTCAGGTCCGCTCAGGGCCGGGCTCCTCGACCCACCGCATCCACAGGTATCGAATCGATGACCGGTGGCCCAGCGAGATGGTCGAGCGGTATGGCATGCCCCCTCTGGGAGACTCGCCTGTCGAGGCACCGGCAGGCCGCTGGGAAGCTGCCGGAGCGACACTTGAATACGGCCCGGTGACACGGCTGCACGCGCTGGGGCCGGGCACCGGGTGGGAACACGTCTTCGAGGTGATGCGAGCTCTGGCGGGGCGGTTCGGAGACGATGGCGTGCGACTGGTGGTCTGGTTCGATTAGAGGCCGATCATTCGATCGGATAGGCGTCTTCCAACTCGTACCGGTCCGCAGGGGGCAGTGCCTCCACCACGGCCAGCGCCGTACCCGAAGCGTCCGGGCGTGCGGTGTGGGCGCCGGTCCCGGCCGGCGGCGCCCCGGGCCGTAGCCTCACCATGCACCCGCCGTACCCGACGAGACTCGCCGACACCAGCGACGCGCCGCCGGTGAAACCACTCGGCCAAGCCATGGGCGGGCACATGGCCAGAGCGGCACTGATCGATGATCAGAGGGTGTCCCCGTATTCATCAACGTCGAGTTCCGCCCGAGTGGTCTGCAAGAAGTCGAGGACACGGCGGTCAAGGTGCCAGCCCAGTGGCCGGGGTCGAGTTGAAGCTTCTGTTGTTCGCTCTTCCTCGGAGTTCTCGTCATCGTCACCGAAGAAGCGAACCACCTGTAGGACGGCAGTGTGTCCGGGCTCATGCCGGTCCAGTTCGTCGGCGAGCGCTCCGATCGCTTGGGCGTACGGCTCCAGTCGGTCAACCAAAGCTGCGATCATGTCGTCAACGGGCAGGCTCGATCTGGGAACGTTGATCTGCCAGATGTGCACCGCTGGACGAGGGGGCTCAAGCCTCTTACCGGCTCGAATCGTGACCTCATCCGCCTCAAGACCCAGGCGCGTGGCCATCTCCTCTGCAGACATGCGTTCGCTCTTGAGAGCGAAGTACACGTACTGACCCACTTCCATGGGGCGACTCTAAACAGCCGAGAACCTCCGACTCACCTGAACGACCTGGAAAGATCAAGCGCCTGACTGCTATGCCTTCGTGGTGGTGCCGCACTCATACCGCCCTGACGATCGCCTGGCGATGGCTGATCTCCGTAAGAGGCTGGGAGCGAACGACGGTCCGGAGCCCGGTCGGCCACCGGCCTTCGGGATTCGGGAGGGCCGGGAACGTGCTCGAAGGGGCTGCTGGTGCTCCCCCGTTCGGGGGAGGCGCCTCCCCCGCTGTGGGGAATGACGTTCGACGTGCGGCTTCTACTCTCGTGATCATGGTTACCTCTGATCGCCGGCGACGCTGGCCGGCGTACGCGGTGGCGGTGCTGTTCCTCGGTTACGCCGCGGGGAAGGCCGCTTTTGCTCTGCAGGCCCGGCTCGGGTTCCCGGGCGGCCCTCCCGTGTCGGCTGCCGAGACCGGAAGCTATTTCATGGAGGCGGCCACCGCACAGTGGCTCGCAACCGCGTCCGGCGTGTTGGGTGCGTGCGTCGCCCTCGCCACGGTCACGACGCTGGGGCATCGGGTGCCGAGAACGTTGATGTTGCTCGTGCTGGCCGGGATGCTGCTGGCCGTCGGCGGCGGCGCGGGGATCATGATCGTGGACGGGTTCGTCGGCATCGGTGTGGGCTGGCAGTGGTACCACGGAGTCCTCGGAATCCTCGTGATCGGGCTGTTCCTGGAGATGACCCGGTCCTACGCGGCGGCGACGAGACGTGTCGCGGGCTGATCGCGCGCGGGTGGGCGCGTACGGGGCCGTGGTGTGCGCCGCGGCGTACGGATCGATGAAGTTCGCTCAGGCGCTGGGGGCCGATGCGCTGGCCGACAAGGACCCGCTGCCCCCGCACCTGCGCGAACGGTTGCTTGCCCGTGATCCCTTGTTCGTGGCAAGCCACTGGTTGCTGGCCGGTGCCGCAATGGTCGGTGTCATCGTCGCGCTGGCCACCGTGAGGCCCTGGGGTGCGGGAGTGCCGCGCCGGTTGCTGCTCGCGATCACCGGGACGCTCGGAGTCTTCATGATCGCCCGGTCGATCGGCGTGCTCGGGTTCGGCTTCGTCGGCGACGTGCTGCTGTTGACCGGGGTTCGCCCGCCCCCGGTCGAGCACGCCTCGCTGGCTCGCGACCTGGCGCGTTGGGATCTGCTGCTGTGGTCGCCGTTCTTTCTTCTCTGGGGGGTGTGCTGGGCAACGGCCGGATGGCGGCTGGGCAGAGCGAGCAGGGTCGTGCCCGTGAGGCGGTGTGAAAGCTCGACGAGGTAGGTGCCGTGGGCAAGACGTCATCCCGCGCACCGCTCGCCGCGGGATCCAATCCAGCCGGCGCCTGGGACGGCACCGCCGGGTCGTCGAGCGGACGGCCTCCTGACCGGCGGGATGCCCTCATTCACTACCGTCTGGTCACCGAATGAGAGGACGCACGAGGAGACGAGCACTCCCTGCTGGCACGTGTCCGCTCCTTCAGAACATCGGGACGGTCATCGCCACGCTGGTCTACGCCCACTGGACTCGCCCGCCGTACGGCGTCGGCGGTTGAGGATGATTGAAGGCATGCTGTCACCCCTTGTCAGCCGCGTCACCTATCTGCGGTGGGCCTGTCTCGTCCTCGGCGGAGCACTGCTGATGCCGTACATGATGGTGGGTTCCATGATCGGTGGCCTGACCGGGTTGTCGACCGCGTCAGGCGACTCGCTCCAGCCGCTGGTTTTCCTGGCGGTGCTGCCGCTGGTGGCACTGACCGGGCTGGTACTGCCGGTCCGGGCGCTGGAGGTGGCGGCGGCGCGTAGCCTGCTGGGCGCCGAGATCGACCCACTGCCCGCCGGGTGGGCGTCCGGGAGGCGGAGCTGGGGTGAGCGGCGGCGCACCGCCACCTGGTTCACCCTGCACCTGGGGGTCGGCGGGGTGATGGCGGGACTGACGCTGGCGACGGTTCCGTTCGTGGTCGTGGCGATTCTGCTGCCGGTCACCGGTGCCCCGTTCGACCTGTGGATCGTGTCCACCTTGCGGGCGGTCTGGTGGGGCGGCCCGCTGCTGGGCGTCGTCCTCCTGGTCGCGCTCGTCTACCTGATCGCCGGGGTGGGCGCGCTGCTGGCCCGGTCGGCGCCGAAGCTGCTGGGTCCCTCACCCGCCCAGCGGCTGGCGCTGCTGGAGGAGCGGGTCCACCGCCAGGCGGTCCGCAACGGCCTGGCCCGTGAACTGCACGACTCGATCGGGCACGCGCTGAGTGTGGTGACCGTGCAGGCCGGGGCGGCCGCCCGGGTCCTGGACCGCGACCCCGTGGCGGTCCGGGCCGCGCTGGGGGCGATCGAGGAATCGGCGCGCGCGGCGTTGGAGGAGCTGGACCAGGTGCTGGGGGTGTTGCGCGAACAGGAAGACGAGCCGTCCACGGCCCCGGCGCGGACGCTCGCCGACCTGAGCGGCCTGGTACACGGGACCGGCGCCGCCGCTGAGGTCACCGGCGATCTGGCCGCTGTGCCGACCGAGGTCTCCCGGGAGGTCTACCGGATCGCCCAGGAGTCGCTCACCAACGCCCTGCGCCACGGGACCGGTCCGGTACGGCTGGCGCTGGCCGTGCACGACGACCATCTGGAGCTCGACGTGCGCAACCCGGCGGGACGGGCGCCTGGCAGGAGTGGACGCGGCATCGGTGGCATGCGCGAGCGGGTCACGCTGCTGGGCGGCGACTTCGCCGCCGGTCCCGCGGATGGAGAGTGGCACGTGTCGCTACGGCTGCCACTTCGTCCCTGAATGGTGGTGGATAGTGTCGGGCGCATGCCGATTCGTGTGGTCATCGCCGATGACGAGGATCTGATCCGGACCGGTCTGCGGATCATCGTCAATGCCGAACCCGACCTGGAGGTGGTGGGCGAGGCGGCCGATGGAGCGGCGGTGGTGCCGGTGGTTCGGACGGCGCGGCCTGCCGTGGTGCTGATGGACGTGCGGATGCCCGCGGTGGACGGCATTCAGGCCACCCGGCTGCTGCTGGCGCTGCCTCAACCGCCCAAGGTCATCGTGGTGACCACCTTCAACAACGACGACTACGTATATGACGCGTTGCGCGCGGGGGCCAGCGGCTTCCTGCTCAAGCGCAGCCGGCCCGACGACCTGGTCCAGGCCGTCCGAATCGTCGCCGCCGGGGAATCGCTGCTGTTCCCGGCCGCGATCCGCGCGCTCGCCGCGAACCGTCGGAGCCGGTACGCCGCCACCCGTGCCGTCCCCGGGCTCGGGAAGCTGACCGCGCGGGAGGCCGATGTGCTGCGGTTGATGGCCTGCGGCCGATCCAACATCGAGATCGCCGCCGAGCTGGTCATCGGGGCTGAGACGGTGAAGACCCACGTCGGCAACGTCCTGGCCAAGCTGGGGGCGCGCGATCGCACCCAGGCCGTCATCACGGCCTACGAGTCCGGTTTCGTCTCCCCCGGCTGAGCTGAGGGGCCACGGTGCTTCCGGGCAGCGGAGTCGTCTGCCGCCTCTCCATGGCCACCGCCGAAAAAGCAAAGCCTTACTCGACAGCCTCACCAACGGCTTCAGCGAGGTGCTCAGCCTCTTCCCGGAGTTCTGAGCAACGGCGCACCAGCCGGTCGCGGCCTGAGTCACTGCCGAATTGTTCTCATGGGGTATCAAGCGGTGACGCGCCACCGATGCTCTCGCCGACCACCGGCCCCCGCCGCTCCGCTTTCTAGGCATGCATATGATCACCCTGTCGACAGGAGCAGGCTGTGATCTACTCCCCATTCGGGATCTTCATTCTTCTCGTGCTCATAGCGGCGGTCGTCATCCCCGTGGTGATAGTCATCGCGCTTGTCCGCCTCTTTCGAAGCTGACGCCTCCGGCGGGGGACTCCGCTCCGGGATGATCGCTACTGCCGATCGCGGAGCCGTAGTTGGCTGATGTGGGGCTGGATCTGCGGATGGCGTCTCCGCACTCTTTCGCTGCGATCTGCCGACATGGGGTGATCTTTGCTGTGAATGAGCCGGATGACGTCACTCCTCACGAGACAAAGAGCGACGTGGAGACCGTGAGGGTCTACGGGAATGTGGCCTTCACCCTTGGTGTGGCACTGGCCCTCTTGTTCCTTCAGCCGTGCCACTGCTCCGCGAGCAGTCCGTAGATCAGAGTGTCGGCCCACTCGCCTTTCATCCAGTAGTCCTGGCGCAGGTATGCCTCCTTGACCATGCCCACACGTTGGCACAGTCGCGCCGATGCCTCGTTCCGCGTATCGAGTCGAGCAATGACCCGGTGCATGCCGCAGCGCTCGAAGGCCACGCCGATGAGGGCTCGAACCGCCTCTGTGGCAAACCCGCGGCCCGACATCGATGGATGGAAAATCCAGCCCATCTCACCCCGAGACGACGGCGAGGACTGCCCCGAAGTGAACCGAGCGCGCCTCCTCACTCCCTCCTTGAGCGAGGGCCTCGCCTCCGGAACCATTGCCGCGATCGTAGGACGAGGTCGCGACTGGCTGAGGTAGAAGTCCTCTCATCCCGTCTCCATCGACAAGCGGGAGCACCGGGTTACCGTTCGCGCGTGGAAGCGACCTTCAGGTTGACTCGTCACGTCAGCGGATCAGGTCCGGGAGAAGTGTGCGCGTCCGCGCATGATCCGAATCCCGTCACCAACTCCCCACCAGGAGACCGACGACTTCCGGTCGGTCGGGTAACCCGCGTGTTCAAGCGCACGACCTGATGCCACACTGTCGCGGTGTCCCCAACCGACCTCAGTGAGACCGAATACCTTCGGCACATCGAGCACCTGGCGCGCGCCATTGTCGACGCGGCGGACGGCGAAGGGTGGCTCGCTCTCACCGGCGTCTCCGATGAAGCCACTCCCCTTCAGCGAGCAGTGATCGAAACGGCCCGTCACCTCCGTCACCATCACTTCGACGGGGACGGCTGCCTCGGCGGAGAGCTTCCGCTCATGAAACTCGCCGGAGTCATCATCCTCCGGCCGCATACCGTCCCCGCCGATATGGAAGAGAGCTACATCGAGATCTGCACCCGCCTGGGAGTCGAAGCCCGGCCCGAAGGATGGGCGATCTGGAACACCTGGGCCATGGACGGCCAGCCCATCTCGCTCGTCCTGGTCGACTCCGGCGGCACCGAAGGACTGCTCACGAACTGGTCACGCGGCATCGAGGTCTACCCGGTCACCCCGCTGCCGGCCCAAGTGGTCCTGACCCGGCAGGGGTGGGTCACCCCTATGACCCTGTCTCCAGCCGGTGCCCGGAGACTGGGGGCGACTCGACCCACCTACCAAACGCTCCCCATGAACCCCGATGCCTCCGGCGGGAGCGCTTCACCTGCGGGATGATCGAACGACTCCGGGCCATCGCCGCCGAGTCCGTCGTCAAGCCGATCTGGAGCCTTGATCGCCGTGTCGTCAGCGTGCCATCGACCAGGGTGACGAGGGGTCGACCACGGTCATTCATGACCGGCCGAACGCCCAGCTCAGACGCTCCACGAGGCGCGATCGACGCACTTCCCACGCCGACGGCGCGGGTTCGGTTCCCGTCACCCGCTCCATACGGAAGTCGGGTCCCCGACGGTCCGCGAGTACAGGTTCTGATCCTGGCCGACCTGATCAAGCCCGCGCCCTGAGAAAATCGCCGGGTGATGAGCCCCTTGATCCGCCCAAGAACCACCGAGGATCTGCGTTCCTGCATCGAGGCTCTCGCCACCGTGCATGCTTCCGACCGCTACCCGGTGGACTGGCCCGCCGATCCCGGGCGATGGCTGACACCTTCCGACCTTGTTGAAGCATGGGTGGTGGTTGAAGGCTCTGACGTCGTCGGACACGTGGGACTCTCACGGCTGGACGCGGCAACGCTTGAAGCGCCCCTCGCCCGGGCCATCAGTACGCCGGCCGGTCCGGTCGGATCGATCACCCGGCTCTTCGTGACCCCTCAGGGGCGAGGCTGCGGACTGGGCTTGATCTGGTTTGACGGACATCCGAGATCAGGGGCTTGCCCCCGAAAGGATGTCCATGATGGAGCACATGGGGAAGAAGAAACCGCGCCCTCGCCGCTCGTTCACCCGTGAGTTCAAAGCCGAGATCGTCGAGTTGTGCCAACGCGGAGACCGCTCGATCGGCCAGGTGGCTGCGGACTTCGATCTGACCGAGACCGCGGTGCGCGCCTGGGTCCGCCAAGCCGAGACCGACACCGGCCGGCGTGACGGGCTGACCAGTGGTGAACGTGAGGAGCTGGCCGCGCTGCGGCGGGAGAACCGCCGCCTGCGCGAGGACGTCGACATCCTCAAGCGGGCCACGGCTTTCTTCGCCACGGAGACCCGGTGAAGGTGCACCCCTTCATCGAGGCGGAAAAGCAAGGCGGCCACAACGTCAAACGGGCGTGTGAGCTGCTGGGAGTCTCCCGAGCCGCCTTCTACGCCCGCCGAACCGGCACTCTTGGTCCCCGCGCGGCCCGCGATGCGCAGCTGACCGAACGCATCCATCAGATCCACCGGCACTCGCGCGGCGCCTACGGAGCTCCGCGCGTCCACGCCGTCCTGCGACGGGAAGGCATCGTCTGCGGCCGGCGCCGGGTGGCCCGGCTGATGCGCACGGCCGGTCTGCAGGGCCGGCACCGGCGCCGCCGGCAGCAGACCACCATCGCCGACCCGGCCGCCGCGCTACGCCCCGACCTCATCGGCCGCGACTTCACCCCGGATCCGGCCGCAATCGATACCCGCTGGTGCGGCGATATCACCTATCTGCTCACCGACGAGGGATGGCTGTATCTGGCGACCGTGATCGACATCGCCTCCCGCCGGGTGGTCGGCTGGGCCACCGCCGACCACCTGCGCACCGAGCTGGTCGCCGAGGCCCTGCAAACAGCCTGCCGACAGCGCCGCCCCGCCCAGGAAGTGATCTTTCACTCGGACCGCGGCTGTCAGTACACCAGCGGGGCGTTCGCCGATCTAGCCGAGCGGCTCGGGGTGCGGCTGTCAGTCGGCCGGACCGGCCAATGCTGGGACAACGCCCTGGCCGAGTCGTTCTTCGCCACGTTGAAGGGCGAGTTGCTTGACGGGCGGTCATGGCCCAGCCGGGCGGCCGCCCGCAGCGCGATCTTCGAGTTCATCGAGGGCTGGTACAACCTGCACCGGCTGCACAGCAGTCTGGGTTACGTTAGCCCCGCCACCTATGAGGCCGCTGTCGCGGTCTGACCACCACACCAAAGGTGTCCGTCAAAGCGGAACAAGCTCAGGACATGCCACCCGCCTCCTCGACGTGGCCGGCAAGAAGGCCGCCGATCTAGGGATGCCTCTCGTGCTCGACGTATCCGACGACGGTCACGCGGCCATCGCCCTGTACGAACGTGCCGGATGGCGACGTGTGGCAAGCGCCCGCGCCGAGTGGCTGAACGCGGCGGGCGAAAACGCTTTGCTGCACTACTACGTGAGTCCCGAGACGACGCGGAAGCCGGCTCAGAGCGAACAGGCGCCTTCAGTTCGACGACAGACGGGACGGGCCGGCGAGATGCATCACTCCTCCGGAGAGATCGCGCCGGCGGGCTGATCAGCGTGCGATTGGACAGAGCGACAAGGGGGCGGATCGCCTGTCCGCAATGAACGCCCGCGTCGTTCGGGAGCGCGCTTCACCGGCTCGTGTCATCACGGTGTGTCGCCGGCGTGGCCGGTGCGGTCGATCTCGTCGATGAAGGCGAGGACCCGCGCGTTGACGCGCTCGGGGAACTCGCCGTTGATGGCGTGGGAGGCGTCCGGCCACAGTTCGACGACGCCACGGGCGAGCAGGCGGCGGGCGCGCAGGGTGGCCTTGCGTGGATCGTGGATGATGCTGCGCCCGGCGATCAGGGCGAGCACCGGCACGTCGAGTCCGGCCACCTGGTCGTCCGTGGGGTACGTCGGAGGCGGCAGGAAGGCGGTGAAGTCCCGCATCCCTGCCGAGATCAGGTTGGCGACGGGTTCGTCCTCGGAGGCGTCGGCTCCGCCGGAGATCCAGCTCAGCAGCCTCCGGCGCCACGACTCGGGGAAGAACGGCACCACCGAGCCCAGCGAGACGACGACGACCTTCCAGGTGAACCGGCCGAAAAGGCTGGCCGGATCGAGCAGGCTCACCGAGGCGACCTTCTCCGGAGCGTGCAGGGCGAGGTGAAAAGCGCTCCACCCGCCGATGGACACTCCGAAGAGGTGCACCCGGTCGTGGCCGAGCCGGGCCAGCAGCTCCGCCAGCCAGTCGGCCTGGTCGGCCGCGCTCGTGAACGCCCGGGTCTGTACCGACAGGCCGGGCTCGCCGATCAGGTCGACCGTGTAAACCGGCCGGTGGCCCGTGAGGCCGGCCAGGTTCGCCTCCCACATCGGGGTGGACGCGGTGCGTCCTGGCAGCAGGAGAAGCGGTACGCCGTCGCCGGTGCCGAAACGATAGATCCGGACGGCCCCGAAGCGGGTTTCCACGTCCTGGATCTGATCGGGTTCGGGAAGCTGGGCCATGGCCTGGTCGTAGGCGTTCCGGTAGCGCGCGAAGGCGGACGCGTCACGGAAGTGGCCGAGCCGCCGCGGGCGGAACGCGGCTCCGATGTTGGGCTCCACGGGGTCGTTCACGTACGGGATCCTCCGTTCGCCTTTCACAATACGATCGCATCGCATCAATATCACGATACACTCGTATCGCGAAGAGAGGAGGCCGGGCCGTGCCGAAGCAGGTGGACCACGCGGCGCGGCGGGCGGAGATCGCCCATGCCGCCCTCAGACTGTGCGCCCGGGACGGCCTGGCCGGCGTGAGCATCGGGCGGGTCGCCCAGGAGGCCGGCGTCTCCAAAGGGCTCGTGCAGCACTATTTCGCGGCGAAGGCCGACCTGCTGCGCGCGAGCGCGCATCTCCTCAGGCAGGAAATCGAGCACCATGTCCGCGCGGCGCTGCAGGACGCCTGCGATCCGGCCGACACGCTGCGGCGCACGTTGCTCGCCGTCGTCGAGCTGGGCGTGCGCGCTCCCGTACTCCTGCTCGCCGGGCACGCGTTCCTGGCCAGGTCCGTCGCCGACCCTGAGGTACGCGGGCTGTACCGCGCGGGCGGCGACGCGGTCCATCGCGAGATCACCGCGCTCGTGGCCGCCACCGCTTCGGGACCCGGCGTCGATGCCGGCGCCGAGGCCCACGTGCTTCTCGGGCTCGCGCGCGGCCTGGCCGACGGCGTGCTGGTCGGGGAACTGGGCGTCGCGGAGGCGGTCGCGGTCCTCGACCACCAGCTCGGCCGGATCGGCTTGCCGGCGGACTCGTGACGGGAAGGCGGATCCCCGAAACAGGTCGACGGCGACGGGAGGCTCCGGTGGTCGCCCGCCGGCACTCCCGGGCGGACTCGACGCGCCTGAACACCGTCGCCGGGGCGACGGCCGGGCTCCTGAACCCTGCCCGGTGGATCTCTCGACCGGTCGCGGCCCCCGCCGCGAACGGCTCACTCCGGCGGAGCGATGGCAGGTAGGGTCTTAGCCGTGTTCGAAGCCGGCGACGTCATCGAAGTCATCGGGCTGCTCCACGACGGTGGATGCAGGGTCTGGGTCGGAGGCGGCTGGGGCATCGACGCGCTCGTGAGCGAGGTCACCCGCCCCCATCGGGACCTGGACCTGATGCACGACGCCACCCAGGAGCCCACCCTGATCGAGATCCTGGAGAACACCGGTTTCGCCGAAAGGCACGACATCGTCCCCGGACGGCCTGCCCGGTTCGTCATGCGCCATCCCGACGGGCGGGAGCTCGATCTGCACCCGCTGACCTTCCAGCCCGACGGCTCCGCCGTGCAGCCGGCCAACGACCGTGGGGACGTCTTCCCCTACCCCGCGAACGCCTTCGCCACCGGCACGATCCTCGGCACGAGCATCGCCTGTCTGTCGGCCAGGCAGCAGGTCCACTTCCACCAGGGTTACGAGCCGACCGACCGGGACCGGCACGACATGGCACAGCTGCGCAGGGTCTACGGCATCGCCACCCACTTCTGATACGGGCGGTGCGGGCGAGCACCTCCCGGCGAGGTCCAGCCCGGCCTCCGACCGGCTCGGGGAAGCGCCTGCGCAAGGCCCTGCCGTTGCTCAAGCAGGCCGTCCGGGCACCGACGCGTGACACCGACCTGTGGAGTGACCCGCTGTGGGTGATGGATTCCACGCCGATCGAGTGCGGCCGTTCCGAGCCCGGCCGTACGTATCCGGACGGACAGGGCTTGTGAAGATCAAGTGCGGCAAGCGATCATACGTGCTCATGACTAAGAAGATCCTTTCCGGCGTCGTCGGCGTGGTTCTCGGAGCCACCGCCCTCATCGGCGGCACCGCTTCCCCCGCTGCGGCGGCCGGCTGCTACAAGACCGCCAGCTCCACCCACTCGGTGAGCGTCAAGTGCACCACCGGAACCGCTACGGGTGTATTCCGGGTCTGGGCCCAGTTCTGCTCCACCTCATCCTGCACCTACCTGGCCGGCAGCCTGGTTCGGCTGGGCGGCACGAGCACGGCCAGCAACAGTGGCTCCTACTACAGCGGCAAGTGGTACACGTCAGATCACTAGCCAGGGGCGGTGCGCGAGAAGAGAGACCCGGCGGCGGAGTCGGCTCTCCTCGTCGGCGACGGGCGATGGTCCCCGCTGTGGCGGCCGGCGCGCCTTGTGCGCGCCGGCCGGCTCACGGAGGCACCGCTGCGTCACGGATCGAAGACCGGCGCGAGTTTGCTTTCCGTCTCGACAAGACTCCCGAGACCCAGGCCAGACGAGTAGGTCCTGAGAGCCGCTGACGCAATGAGGTGAGTCGGCGCCAGCAGATCAGCGCGCGGGCCGGCTTGAGGAATGTCTCGTGGACGTCTGCGCGGACGCGCCGCGCGGGAAGAGCCGGCCACCGGCTTCCATCCTGCGAGAATCCAGCCCCATGGGCGAGCACTGCTGTGAATCGATGATCCGTCAGGTGACGTGGCACTGCGACGACCATGAGGACCCGTTCGACTGCCCGGATGCCCTCGTGTGGTTCGGTTCCACGTTCCAGGAGTACGGGCTGATCATCCACGATGGTGGGACCTCGGCCATCGGCATCGCCTTCTGCCCCTGGTGCGGGAGCCGCCTGCCCGAATCCCAGCGGGATCACTGGTTCGAGGAACCGGAGCAACGCGGGATCGATCCGCAGGAAGACGAGATCCCCGCTGAATACGCGGACGGGCGCCGACCGCACCCATGATCCGGCTCGCGAGGTGACCGGCTCCCGGCGCCGGGTCCCCCGGAACAGAGCGCCGGGCGGCCTCGTGAGGCTCAGCGTCGCGGACGAGGTAGCGCCCGTGGTCCATGCCGAGCATCGTCACGATGCCCGAGGCGAGGACACGACGGCCGTGGGGATCACGGACGTGCACGACCCTGCCCCATTCGCCCAGCCCGTCCACCAGCCCCTCGACCGGCCCGTCGCCGTCGTCCACGCCGACGTCGCCCCGAAGATCTGCCGCCATGGCTCATGCCACCAGGACCGCTCTCCCGAGTGCGTGCCCGACGGCCGTCTCGTTGAACGCCCGGATGGTCGCCGTCTCCGCCGCCTTCACCCAGGCCAGGCCGAGTATCGAGGGAGGCAGCCCCGTGACGGGGACGAAACTGACGTCCGGCCGCCTTTGGTAGGCCGCCGTGGGGGTGCAGAGCAGCATGCCGCCCCGGTTGAGCGCCACCTGGGTCAGGCCCTCCTGGCTGGTGGTCACCGTACCGGCCCTGGGAATGGGACGGCCGGAGGGGGTGACGGACGGTGCCATGCGCTCGCGCCACGCGCGCGGAGCCGGACCGTCCAGGCCGATCAGGGAAACGCCGGCCAGTTCCTCCGCGCTGATGCTCGAACGGGCGGCCAACGGGTGACGCGAGGACACGCCCAGCCGGTACGAGACCCGGTTCAACTCTTCGCCCGTCGCCAGGTCGGGCTCGTCCACCGGGAGCAGCGTGAACGCGATGTCCACCTGCCCGGCCCGCAGCTTCCCGAAGGGATCGGAGAGCGGGATCTCCATGAGCTCTGTCCGGCACTCCGGGTACCGGCGCTCGAAGGCGGACACGCTGCCGGTGACGACCTGCGTGGGCGTGGCCAGGAAGCCGATCCGGATCACGCCTGTCACCTCGCGGGCGTTCGCCTTGGCCCGGCCGACCGCGTTCGCGAGGCCGTCGTAGGAGGGGCGCAGGTCGGCCAGGAA
This sequence comes from Streptosporangium sandarakinum, assembly GCF_050942225.1. Taxonomy (NCBI): domain Bacteria; kingdom Bacillati; phylum Actinomycetota; class Actinomycetes; order Streptosporangiales; family Streptosporangiaceae; genus Streptosporangium; species Streptosporangium sandarakinum. The sequence continues at coordinate 790,263 of NZ_CP192034.1, read as the reverse complement.
CCGTTCGCCCAAGGGCGTGAGGCTCACGCGCCTACTGGTCCGCTGGAAGAGCCGGCCGCCGATCCTGTCCTCCAGTGAGCGGATGAGCTGGCTCACCCGGCCGGGTGACAGGTAGAGGCGCTCGGCCGTACGCGCGAAGTGCAGTTCCTCACCGAGCACGATGAAGCACTCCAGTTCCCTGAACTCCATCCCCGCCTCCGCCTCGTCGTTTAGTCCACCTAAACCAAGCCTTCGGCCTTCGGCGTTGTTCCCGCCGGTGGACGGTAGAAGGCTGAACGGCATGACCATGACTGACGTCTCCACCGCCGCCCGAGCGCGCTGGCTCGCGGTTTTCTCGGTGGCGGTGGGCACCTTCACCGTCGTGACCAGCGAGATGCTGCCCGTCGGCCTGCTGACCTCGATCTCCGCCACCCTCGGCGTCTCCGACGGGACGGCCGGGCTGATGATGTCGGCGCCCGGGCTGGTCGCCGCCGTCTCCGCGCCGGTGCTGGCGATCACCGCTCGACGGCTCGACCGGCGTGTCACGTTGCTGGGACTGATGGCGCTGCTGGCGGTGGCGAACCTGGCGGGCGCGTTCGCGCCGAACTACCCCGTCATGCTGGCCGCCCGGGTGCTGACCGGAGTGAGCATCGGCGGGTTCTGGGCCTTCGCGGCAGGGCTCGGCCTGCGACTGGTGCCCGAGAGGTCCGTCGGCCGGGCCACATCGATCATCTTGGCCGGGGTGTCGGTGGCGTCGGTGCTGGGGGTGCCCGCGGGGACCTTCATCTCCTCGTTCGCGGGGTGGCGGACCGCGTTCGTCTCCATGGGGGTGCTGGCCCTGGCCCTGCTCGCGCTGCTGGCCACCGCCCTGCCGCCCCTGCCCGGCGAGTCCCGGACGGAGGCGGCCGAGCCGACGCCCCACGAGACCCCCTCCCCCGCGCCGAAGGGGTTGCTCTCCCGGCTCTCCGGCCCGCTCAAGGTCGTCCTCGTCCTGACCGTCCTGATCGTGGCCGGCCACTTCGCGGCCTACACCTACGTCCGGCCGTTCCTGGAGCAGGTCTCACACGCCGGTCCCGCCTTCGTCAGCGTCGCCCTGCTCCTGTACGGCGTCGCGGGCGTGATCGGCAACTTCGCGGCGGGCGCGTGGGCGGCCAGGAACCCCAGACCGGTCCTGGTCACACTGGCCACGCTGATCGCGCTCTCCACGGCGGCGCTGCCTCTGATCGACCTGCCCCTGATCATGCTCGTGGTGTGGGGTCTGGGCTACGGCGGCGTGGGTGTGACGCTGCAGCTCTGGATCATGCGGTCGGGCGGCGGTGAAATGGGCACGGCTCTCTTCGTCGGCGCCTTCAACGTCTCCATCGCACTCGGCTCGTTCGCCGGCGGCCGGATCGTGGACGGCGTGTCGCTCTCCGCGGTGATGTGGGTGGGAGCGGCACTCGCCGTGGTCAGCGCGGCCGTCTCGGGCATGAGCAGGACGGCCGCTTCGTCGGAGGGCCGCGTCTGATCCGGGTAGGGCCGGTGAGAGTGGCAACGGGCGGAGGCCCGCCGGGACCGGTGAAAGCGGCAACGGGCAGAGGGCCCGCCGGGACCGGTGAAAGCGGCAACGGGTTAAGGGCCCGGTGAAGCCTAGACTTGCGGCATGCCGATCCACCTGACCCTGCTCGACGGTGTGCGGTGGCAAGGGCGGCCGGTGGTCGGCGAAAGGGCTCAGGCGCTGCTCGCGGCCCTCGCGCTCGCCGGCCGGACCGTGAGCGCGGACCGGCTCGTCGCGGAGGTGTGGGGGGACGGCGAACCGGCCAATCCGGCGAAGGCGCTACAGGTCCTGGTGTCCCGAGCCAGGTCGGTCGTGGGGCCCGCGTCGCTGGTCACGGAGGGGAACGGCTACCGGCTCGCGGTTCCGCCCGACCTGGTCGACGCCGGTCGGCTGCACGGTCTGGCGGGCCGGGCGGGGGTGCTGCTCACCGAGAATCCCGCCGCGGCGGCCGCGGCGGCGGAGGAGGCGCTCGCGCTGGGTGCCGGGACGCTGCCGCCCGAGGGCGGCGGTCCGCTGGCCGAGGTGCGCCGCCGCGCGGAACACGACCTGGCGTCCGCGCGGATCGTGCTCGCCCGGGCCCGGAGCCGGAGCGGCGACCACGACCCGGCCCTGCCCGGGCTGGAGGAGGCCGCGCGCGTCCGTCCCGAGGACGAGGGGCTGCTCGCCGACCTCCTGCGCAGCGAGGCGGCGGTGCGCGGAACGGGTGCCGCCCTGGACCGCTTCGAGCGCCACCGGTCGGACCTGCGCGACCGGATCGGCGCCGACGTCGGCCCGGAGCTGCGGCGGGTCCATCGTGAGCTGCTGGCGCTCGACAGCCCCGTGCGCGCCGGCGTGCGGTTCGACGCGACCCCGCTGCTCGGCCGCGACGACGACCTCCGGCGGGTGCGGTCACTGCTCGCCGCCTCCCGGGTGGTCTCGATCCTCGGTCCCGGCGGGCTCGGCAAGACCCGGCTCGCCCACGCCGTCGCCCGCGAGGCCCCGCAGCCGGTGGTGCACTTCGTCGAGCTGGCCGGCGTGACCGCGCCCGAGGACCTGGTCGGCGAGGTCGGGTCGGCGCTCGGCGTCCGAGACTCGGTGACCGGACGCCGCACGCTCACCCCGCGGCAGCGCGCCGACGTCCGTGCCCGCATCGCCCAGCAGCTCGACCTGGCTCCGGCGCTGCTGGTGCTCGACAACTGCGAGCACCTGGTGGAGGCGGTCGCCGACCTGGTCGCCTATCTGACCGCGACCACGCGGGAGCTGCGCGTCCTCACCACGACCCGCTCGCCGCTGGCGATCGCCGCCGAGCGCGTCTATCCGCTGCCCCAGCTGGGAACCGGTGACGCCGTCGAGCTGTTCCGCGACCGCGCGACCGCGGCCCGGCCCGGTGTGCGCCTGGACGAGGATGACGTGGGCGCCGTCGTGGCCCGCCTGGACGGCCTGCCGCTCGCGATCGAACTGGCCGCCGCGAAGGTGCGGGTGATGTCGCCGGCCGAGATCGCCCGCCGGTTGGAGGACAGGTTCGCGCTGCTGCGCGGCGGTGACCGGAGCGCCCCCTCGCGGCACCAGACGCTGCTGGCGGTGATCGACTGGTCCTGGAACCTCCTCGGTGAGCGGGAGCGCCGGGCCCTGCGCCGCCTCTCCGCCTTTCCGGACGGCTTCGCCCTCGACGCGGCGGAGGAGGTGCTCGGCGGCGACGCCCTCGGCGACGTCGAGGAGCTCGTGGAGCAGTCCCTGCTCACCGTCGTGGAGACGGCCGGCGGGGTGCGGTACCGCATGCTGGAGACGGTGCGCGAGTTCGGCCGGGTCCGGCTGGACGCGGCCGGTGAGACCGCCGGCGCGCGGGCCGCCGTACGCGCGTGGGCCGTGGGCTACGCCGACCGGCACGGTGCCCGGCTGTACTCGCCGGAGCAGGTCGACGCCATGGACCGGCTGCGTTCGGAGGAGACGAACCTCGCCGACATTCTGCGCGAGGCCCTCGCCGACCCCGACCCCGAAGCGGCCGTGGTGCTGTTCTCCGCTCTGGGCGGCTACTGGACGATCCGCGGAGATCACCCGCGCGCCATCGTCCTCACCCCGGCCGTCACCGCCGCCCTGGACGGCTGGGCGCCTCCACCCCGGCTCCTCGACCGGACCCGGATGACCCTGGGCATCGCGCTGTTCAGCACCGTCATGGCCTCCCCCGAGGAGACCGGGACGCCGGCCAGGCTGCTGTCCGGGCTGGGCGCCGACTCGGCGAACCCGGCCGTCCGGGCGCTGGTGACCGCCCTGCTCACCATGGTGTCGGATTCCGGGAACGGCCTGGACGAGCTGGCCGCCGATCCCGACCCGCTGGTCCGCCGGATCGCGTTGCACTGGCTGAGCCACGGCCGGGAGAACGCCGGCGACCCGGCCGGCGCGGTCGAGGCCGCCCGGGCCGCCCTGGAACTCGTCGGCGACGACGGCGGTCCCTGGCACCGGGCGACGTTGCACACCCAGCTGGCCGGCCTGTACGCGCACCTCGGTGACTCCGCGTCGGCGTCCAGGCATGCCACCGAGGCGCTTCCGGTGCTCGAACGCCTCGGGGTGATGGAGGACGTCGTCCAGATCCGCGCCGCCCTCGCCATGGCGGCGCTCACCGGGGGGCGCCGTGACGAGGCCGCACGGATGATCGACGACCTGGAGGCGCTCTCCTCCCAGGGCTCCTACGGCGAGGTCCTGTCGGTCGCCGCCGCCAGAGCCGAACTGGCCCTCGTCGACGGCGACATCGCCGGGGGGCTGCGGCGATACCGCGAGGCGGCCGAGGCGCTCCGGGACCTGCGCGTCCCGGGCGCGCCGGGCGGTTCCACTCTGTGGGCCATCCTGGGCGAGGTCATCGCGCTCTCGGCGTTCGCGCAGTACGGCGAGGGCGACGACGGCGCGGACCTCTTCGAGGCGCTGCGGGCCGAAGTCCTGGTCGTGTTCGACCTGGACCGCGCTTTCCCGGACCTCCCGGCGATGGGGATGGCGCTCGCCGGGCTGGGCATCTGGGGTCTGCTGAAGGAGGCGATGCCCGACGAGGAGGCGGCCCGGCTGCTCGTGCTCGCCGAACGGTTCGCCTACAACCGGTTCACCCCGACAATGCGGTGGCCGGTGCTGTCCGCGCACGCCGAACGGGTCGCCCCCGGCCTCATCTCCCGGATCGAGGCCGGGTACGGAGCACGGCGCGGCCCCGACCTGCTGGCCGAGGCCCGCGCCGTCCTGGAGCGGGTGGTCTGACGCCGCCTACATCTTGCGGGAGTAGGAGCGGACCGCCAGGGGAGCGAAGATCGCGACGACGACCGCGCAGCCGATGACCGCCCAGCCGACCTCGGCCGTCACGGCCCCGTGGTTGAGCAGGTCGCGCACCGCGGAGACGACGTGCGACACCGGGTTGACCTTCACGAAGGCCTCCAGCCAGCCGGGCAGCGTCTCGGCGGGGACGAAGGCGTTGGACAGGAAGGTCAGCGGGAACATGATCATCATTGAGATGCCCTGGACGCTCTGCGCCGAGCGCGCCATCGTGCCCAGCCAGGTGAAGATCCACGCCAGCGACCAGCCCGCGATCACGGTGAGCGCGACGCCTCCGACGCAGCCGAGCGCGCCGCCGCCGGGTCGGTAGCCGATGATCAGGCCGGTGACGAGCGTCAGCACCGACGCGATGCCGTAGCGGATCAGGTCGGCGATCATCGGACCGGCCAGGGGGGCGATCCTGGCGATCGGCAGGGACTTGAAGCGGTCGAAGACCCCCTTGTCCATGTCCTCGCGCAGCTGCACACCCGTCGCCATGCAGACGGTCAGGGCGGTCTGGGCGAGGATGCCGGGGATCAGCACCGGGAGGTAGTCCGACACGCTGCCGGAGATCGCGCCGCCGAAGATGAACGCGAACATCGCCGTGAACAGCAGGGGCTGGATGAGGACGTCGAAGAACTGCTCGGGCTTGCGGCGCATCTTCTTCAGGGCCCGCCACGCCATCGCCAGGGTCTGGACCAGGGTCTCCTGAAGCGAGCTGTGGGACGTGGTGCGGGCCACCGCGGCGGACGGGTCGACGCGCCGGGAGGCGCCGGGGGCAGGGGTCATCGGGGTCGTGACGCTCGTGGTCATCGGGCCGCCTCCATCCGGGGTTCGCCGGCCTGGGATTCGCCGGTTCGGGGTTCGTCGGCGCCGTGGCCGGTCAGCGCCAGGAAGACCTCGTCCAGCGTCGGCTTGGCGACGCTCACCGAGGAGATGCCGATGCCCGCTTCCCGCAGGCCGATCAGGACGTCCGCGGCCCGGTTCGGGTCGGGGAGGGGGATGTTCACGCGTCCCGACTCCGGGGTCAGGACCGGGTCCTCGGCCAGCAGCCGGCGGACGATGTCCGCGGCCAGGGCGAGGTCGGAGCCGTCCGCGAGGCCGAGCTGCAGGGTCGAGTCGCCGACCTGGGTCTTCAGAGCGTCGGGGGTGTCCTCCGCGACCTTCCGGCCCCGGTCGATCACGGCCACACGGTCGGCCAGCTGGTCGGCCTCGTCCAGGTACTGGGTGGTGAGGAGGATCGTGGAACCGTCGGTGACCAGCTCGCGGATGGTGTCCCACATCTGTCCCCGGGTCCTGGGGTCGAGGCCGGTCGTGGGCTCGTCCAGGAAGATCAGGGGCGGGCGGGTGATCAGGCTCGACGCCAGGTCCAGGCGGCGGCGCATGCCACCGCTGAACTGGGACAGGGGGCGGTCGGCCGCCTCCTGGAGGCCGAAGCGTTCGAGCAGGTCACCGGCGATCGCCTTGGCCCGGGCGCTCGTCAGGCCCTGCAGGCGGGCGAACAGCCGGAGGTTCTCCCGGGCGGTCAGATCCTCGTCCACCGAGGCGTACTGGCCGGTGACGCCCACCAGCTGCCGGATCCGGTGGGGTTCACGCCGGACGTCGACGCCGAAGATCTCCGCGTGGCCGCCGTCGATCGGGAGCAGGGTGGCGAGCATCCGGAGCGTGGTGGTCTTGCCCGCTCCGTTGGGGCCGAGGACTCCGAAGATCTCGCCCTGCCGTACGTGGAGGTCGATCTCGTCCACGGCCCGGAAGTCCCCGAAGTCCTTGACCAGACCGTCGGCGCGGACGGCATCGAGGTCCGCCATGACACGTCTCCTCTCTCCGCCGGGTATCTCCCGGCGTCGGAGAAGAGCTTCCACGTTGCCGGCTTCATCGCGGCTTCACGGTGGTTTCACCGCTGATCTGGCGGTTTCACCGGCTCCGGTGCCTCGGGTACGGCGAGCACCGGCGCGGCGGGCGTCCGCCGTGCGCGATCCGGGTGGGGCTACAGCCGGCGCAGCACCCGCATGGCGTCGCTCTCGATGCGCGAGAGGTCGCGGAGAATGACGCCGGCCCGTTCGAGGTGCCCCGCGTCGCCGCTCTCCCCGGCCTTCGTGATCAGGTCGGCCACGTCCGTCCACAGGGTGGCGGCCTCGGCGTACAGCCTGTGACCGCTGCGGAGGCCGCTGTCGTCGATCAACCGGGCGCATTCGCCGAGGAAGTCGCGATAGAGGGCGCGGAACAGGGCGCCGCCGGTGCCGGCCTCCTCCATGAGGACGGCCGCCTGCGGCAGGTCCCGCCGCGGATCACCGGCGCGCAGCAGCCATCCGGGCACCCGCTCGGCGGCCTTCCCGATGCCCCGGTGGCCGAGGTTCGCGATGGGAGCGGACAGGAAGGCGTCGGCGCAGTCCCTGATGGCGGGGATGATCTGGTCCTGCCAGCGGGGCGGGTGCTCCGGCAGGGTGATGGTGAAGGATCGGTTCCTGGCGGTCATCGGGCCGCGTTCGGCCCGCGCCATGGCCAGGCCGGCCCTGCCGGCGCGCACCGCCCCTCCCTGCTGTTCGGTGTCCACCAGGTGGACGTCGTGCTCGTCGTAGCCGTACATGGCGACCACATGGCCGCCGAAGTGCACCTTGGACCGGAAGTACTCCAGGTGATAGCAGTCGAGCTGAAGACCGACCGGCCGGCCGGCGTCGATGGGGGCGACCACGTTCTCCCACGCCTTTCGCGGTGAGGTGGTCTCCTTGACCAGCAGTGTCAGCCCCAGCCTGGCGGTCAGGTTCCTGGTGAGCTCGAAAGGCCTGACGCGGCCTCCGAGGAAGGGGAACGCCATGCCCTTGCCGTCCCAGTAGACGAAGGACAGGCCCGAGCCCAGCCCGAACAGCATGGGCTCGGACAGATCGAGTCCCTCGTGCCGCAGCAGCACCCCCAGCGTCGTCGTCTCGCAGTGCTGCGTGCCGCGGACCTCGACGTCCTTCACGATGGTCATACGTCGCTCTCCTCACAACCGGGCGACCAGCGCGTGCCCGTTTCCTCCCTGGCCGGCCACCAGGATCATCGGAGACACCTTGACGCCTCCCACAGGGGGAGAGTCCAACCGCGGCGGAGCGCTCACGGCCTCACTGGGTGAGGACGTCCTGCCGTACGGGCTCTCCGGCATGCTCCTGAAGCTCTCCGGCGTGCTCCAGGAAGGCTCGGACCTCCTCGGCCTCCGGAACGCGGAGCTCGCCGTAGAGGCCGAGAGCCAGCCGGCCGTGCTCGCGGGCCCGCGCCGGGTGCCCGAGCGCGAGGTGGGCGCGTGCCAGGCCGTCGTGGGCACGCGCCTGCTCCGGCCGGTTGCGCGTCAGGCAGGCGAGCGCGAGCGCGGTCGTGTGCTCCTCGACCGCCCGGGCCGGATCGTCCGCCGCCTCGGCGAGCCCGTTGAGCGCGGCCGCCTCGCCGGCGGTGTCGCCGAGCCCGCGGTAGAGGGCGGCGGCCTGCTCATGGCGGGTGCGCGCCAGGTCGGGTTCGTCCTGGTGCCGGAGGACGACGCCGAGGTGGTCGAGGGTCATCGCCTCCCCCGCCGGGTTGCCGACCTTGCGGTGGAGGGCCAGCGCCAGGTCGAGATGGCGCCGGGCCTCCTCCGGACGGCCGGCCCGGTCGAGGACGAGGGCGAGGATGCCGAGCACGTGGGCCTCGCCCCAGGTGTCGGCGCCGATCCGGGTGAGGTCGAGCGCCTGCCTGAGATGCCGTTCCGCCTGCGCGTCCTGCCGCCGGCGCAGGGCCACGTTGCCCAGCGTGAGCAGCGCCCGAGCCCGTTCGGCGGTCTCCTCGCACGCGTCGAGGGCCTGGTGCGCGTGCTCCTCCGCCCGCTCGTACTCGCCGAGCCGCCAGTGGGTCCACGCCAGGTCGGTGAGCGCTCGCGCCTCGAACTCGCGGCGGCCGAGCATGCGGCTGCGCCGGAGCGACAGGGTGTGGAGGGTGAGCGCGTCGTCGTGGTGCGCCTGCCGGTCCAGGTAGGGGCGCATCGCCAGGGCCAGCATGCCCAGGCAGATCTCGGGCCCGTGGACGGCGGTCGCGATGATGTTGGAACGCTCGGCGTCGAGCCAGGCGATCGCCTCCGCGGCGTCGCGGACGGGCGCGACCGGGGTGTCCGGCCGGGGGATGCCCTCCCGCTCGCCGAGGCTGTCGGGGAAGAGCCGGTCCATCGCCGCGCGGGAGCGGTGCAGGTAGTAGGTGAGCAGCCGCAGGACGGCGCCGTCGTCCTCGGCGATCGAGCGCGCGTGCTCGCGGAGCAGGTCGTGGAAGGTGTACCGGCCCGGTTCGAGCTGCAGGAGCATGTGGGCGTCGAGGAGACCTTCGAGGAGCTCCTCCGCCTCGTCCTCCGGGATCCCCGCCAGCGCGGCCGCGCCGCAGGCGTCGATGTCGCGGCCGGGTACCAGCCCGAGCAGGCGGAACATGCGCCGCTCGGCCTCGTCCAGTTGCTCGTAGGAGATGGTGAAGGCCGCCGACACCCCGTCCAGGAGCCGGCGGTGCTCCCGCAGCCGGCCCGCCAGGTAGGACACGGTCCAGCGCGGGCGGTGCTGGAGACGGGCGGCCGAGATCCGGATGGCGAGCGGGAGGCGCCCGCACAGCCGCAGCACCTCGCGTACGGCGTCCGGCTCGTGGCGGGCGCGTTCGCCCACGATCCGCTCGAACAGCCCGGCGGCGTCCTCCTCGCCCAGCACGTCCACCGAGAGCGCCTGGGCGCCGTCCAGGTCGACGAGCCGCCGCCTGCTGGTGACCAGGACGAGGGTGTCGGAGTGCCCCGGCAGCAGGGGGCGCACGTGCTCGGCGTCGAAGGCGTTGTCCAGTACGGCGAGCACCCGGCGGCCGGCCAGTTCGGCGCGCCAGAGGGCGCCCCGCTCGGCCGGCGTGACCGGGATGCGGTCGGCGGGCACCCCGAGCTGGCGGAGGAGGGCCTCCAGCGCGGCGGCGGCGTCGAGCGGCTCCCGGCCCGCGGTGTGGGCATGCAGGTCGATGAAGAGCCGGCCGTCCGGATAGCGGGCGGCCAGCCGGTGGGCCGCGTGGACGGCGAGCGTGGTCTTGCCGATCCCGGCCATGCCGTCGATCGTGACGACCGCCGGCCCGGCCCGTTCTCCCACGAGCCGTTCCAGCTCGGCGGCCCGCCCGGAGAAGTCGGGGATGTCATAGGGCAGGAAGGTGGAGCGGCGCGGCGGCCCGGGAACGGCCGGAGCCGCGCCGGCCGGCCGCAGGGCCGGGTCGTCCGCCAGGACCGCCCGCTCCAGCTCGATGAAGGCGTGCCCGGGGTCGAGGCCCTGCTCGTCCGCGAGGGCCGTACGGTAGGAGCGCGCCGCGGCGAGGGCGTCGGCCTGCCGTCCCGCCCGATGCAGGGCCAGGACGAGGTGACCGTTGAGCCTCTCGCGGAGCGGGTCGGCGGCCACCTGGGCGGCGAGCCCGTCGAGCAGACCGTCGTGCCGTCCGGCGGCGAGCTCGCCCTCCACCAGGCGTTCGTAGGCCGAAAGGCGCCGGTCGTTCCAGAGCTCCCGGGCGCCGTCGACGTAGTGCGCGTGCACGTCCTCCAGCGCCTCGCCGCTCCACAGGTCCAGGGCCTCGCGCAGCGCACCGGCGGCCACCAGCTCGGTGAACTCCTGCGCGTCGACCTGTCCGGGTTCCGGCCGCGCGACGTAGCCGCCGGCACGCGTCTCAAGCAGATCCGCGGCTCCCGCGCCGCGCAGCGCCCTGCGGATCGCGGTGATCGAGGCGTGGATCTGCGACCGGGCGGTGTCGGGCCGGTCGTGGCCCCACATCGCGTCGATCAGCCGCTCGATGCCGATCACCCGGCCGGCGTTGAGCAGGAGGTAGGCCAGCACCGCGCGGTGACGCGGGGCGATGCCGGTCAGGGGCTCACCGTCGAGGATCACCTGGACGGGGCCGAGAAGAGTGAATCGCAACATCGTCCCCCCATGATCACCGCATCGTGCGCGCATCGCGAATGTATCAACTCGGGCAGGCACTCTGATCTCACACGAACCGAGACGGTCTCCCACAAAGGAGACGGTCTCCCGCGAACCGCGGATCCCACCCGAACCAAGACGGAGGAAACACGATGGAAGCCCGGATGAAGAACCCCGCCACGATCATCCCCGCCGCGATGAAGCCGATCATGGAACTGATGCAGGCCGCCCAGTCGCAGGGGCTCCCGAAGGAGCTCATGGAGATGATCCACCTGCGGGTCAGCCAGATCAACGGCTGCAGCTTCTGCGTCGACGCCGGTTACAAGAACCTGCGCAAGCTCGGTGCGAGCGACGAGCGCGTCGGCCTGGTGTCCGCCTGGCGCGAGGCCCCGTACTACACCGACGCCGAGCGGGCCGCGCTGGAGCTGGCGGAGGCGTCGACCCGGCTGGCCGACCGCGCCGACGGCGTCCCCGACGACGTCTGGAACAACGCCGCCGACCACTTCGACGAGCGGCAGCTCGCCTCGATCCTGCTGATGACCGCCGTCACCAACCTCTTCAACCGCCTGAACGCCCCGATCCGGCAGGTCGCCGGCAGCTGGTGAACCCCGGCCCCGCGCACGGGAGACACCGGCACCGGCGGGTCCCCTCCACCGAACCACCCCTCACGTACAGGAGACACCGGCATGTCCGCCGTCCGCTCGCACCGCTACTCCGTCGCCGACACCGACCTGGAGGAGTTCCTGGCCCGCCGGAACTCGCTGATCGCGACCATCCGGGAGGGACATCCCGGGCTCGTCCGCACCGTGCTGGTCCGGCTTGAGGACGGCACCTACACCGACACCTGGCACTGGGAGACCGCCGAGCAGATGGGCGCCGCGTTCGCCGCGCTGCCCACCTTCCCTGAGGCGCCGCTGACCATGGCCCTCACCGGGGACGCCACCGCCCTGAACGGCCGGGTCATCGACGAGCGCTGACACCGCACGGCCCTCGCCGGGCCCTCGCCGTCCGGTGCCGGGACACCGCTCACGCGGCCGTCCCGGCGCCCGGGGCGCCGCCGGGATCCGGCCGTTCGTCCGCCGCGAATCATCTTGATTCCGAGAGAGGAGGCGCCGGCCGTACGGCTTCACGGCTCAGGGTCGCGTCAGAAAGTCCGCGAGGGCGCCGCGGTTGCGTCGAAGGACCTCGATGCGCTCGTCCATGGCCGCCAGCTCCCCGTTCAGGACGTCCCACAGCTCCGCGCACCAGTCGAAGTCCGGGCGCTCACCCCGTGCGCACGGCAGCACGACACGGATCACCTCGGTGGTCAGGCCGGCCTTCAGCAGGGCGCGGATCTGCCGCACCGTGACCACGGAGTCCTCGTCGTAGTGGCGGTAGCCGTTCGGCCCGCGCCCGGCCTCGATCAGCCCCTGCGTCTCGTAGTAGCGCAGCAACCGGGTGCTCACCCCGGTGCGCCGGGACAGCTCCCCGATCAGCATGCGGCCCGCCTCCGAATTTGACCTTCACATTGATGCGAAGCCCTAACGTCGCCTCGTGGACGGGCATTCCAGACGGACCGTCCGCGATCCGTTTCGTTTCGCACTGCTGGAGCGTCACATGTCGTCTTTCGTTGTCCACCGTGACGGCCGTACGGCGAGCGCCGGGGACCTGGCGCCGCTGGCCTTCGCGGGCTACGCCCACTTCACCGCCATGCAGGTGCGCGGCGGCCGGGTACGGGGCCTCGACCTGCACCTGGAACGGCTGCGCTCCGCCTCGGTGACGCTGTTCGGTCAGGCGCTGCCCGACGACCGGGTGCGGGCGTGCCTGCGAGCGGCGACGCAGGCAGGCCCGGCCGACCATTCGCTGACGGCCACGGTGTACTCCCCCACGGGCGAGTTCACGGTGGCAGGGGCCGATGCGCGGCTCGAACTGCTGGTGCGCACCGGACCGGCCGCGTCCGGCCCCCGGGGCCCGCTCGCACTGGCGACGGTCGAGCACGAACGGTTCCTCCCTACCGTGAAGCACGTCGGCGAGGTGGCCAAGACGTACCTCCTCCGCCAGGCCGTCGAGCAGGGCTTCGACGACGCCGCCTTCGTCGACCGCCGGGGCCGGCTCAGCGAGGCGACGATCTGGAACCTGGCCTTCTGGGACGGCACCGCGGTGGTGTGGCCCGAGGCCGGGATTCTGGCCGGGGTCACGATGGGCATCGTCCGCCGGCGACTGGACAGCCTCGGCGTGCCCCAGCGCGTCCGGGAGGTCACGCCCGCCGACCTTCCGGCGCTGGCGGGAGCCGTGGTCATGAACTCGTGGACTCCGGGGGTGGCGGTGCGCAGGATCGGCTCCGTGTCCCTGCCCGAGGCGCCGTCCTTCGTGGAACTGCTGCACCGGGCCTACGAGGCCGAACCGCTCGTCTCACCGTGAGAATCCGTCCGGCCGTCTTCCCGGGCCGGGAGGCACGGCGAGGAAGGGGTGACGCCCTTCCGGCACCCTACTTTGCCGCCCACGATGAGGATTCTCATGGCCGGACCGTAATGGAACACCCAGCCTGGAACCCGGCCGTTCGCTGCCGTCGATCCATGCTTCCGCGCCACCACCACGATGACGCTGGATCAGCGTCAGGCCTTCTCGATCCGCACTCGTGGGTGCCCGGCGGTGAGCAGTTCGATGTCCTCCACGTCGGAGGTCAGGATCGTCACCCGGCCCGGATGCTGCAGTGCGGTCGCGCACAGCATGGCGTCGATGGCGTACTTGTGGCCGTGCAATCCCGCGGTGCGTAGCAGGGTGGTGGCGGAGTACGCGACCGCCTGGGTGACCGGCTCCACACGCAACCGGGACAGCGTCCACTTCAGCGCGGCATCACTGATCTTCGGGTGGATCGCCTCGACGAGCACCGCGGCCGAGGTGACGACCGGCAGGTCCGCGTCACGAGCCGCCGTCAGCCACTCGTGGATCTCCCGGTCACGCTGTACGGCCTTCGCCAGGCCCTCGCTGTCCAGGACCAGGGCACCGCTCACGCGGCCGCTCCGGCGTCCGAAGTGCCACCGGTGAGCCGGATGCGTTTGGCCGTCACCGCCTCCGGATCGGCCGGGCCGTGCGTCCGTTCGAAATCAGCGATCAGTTCGTCCAGGTTGTCCCGCTCGATCTGCCGCTGAGCCGCCTTCTCCAGGTACGCCGAGACACCCCGCTTGCCGACCCGATCACGGATCGCCTGCAGGGTGCCGGCGGTCAAGGTGACGGAGATCCCGTTGGTGGGACCGTCACCGGGAGGAAACTCCACATCGTCAGCCATGACTCCAAGTATGGCATTGGAAATGCTATAGAGCGGGATGCGGCGGACGGTTTTCATGCAGGGGATGGGCCGGTCTCAATGCGTGCTGAAGGCGCAAGGGCTCTGAGCCTCAGGAGACTTGGGCCGGTGGTTCGTCCGGTTCGTTGAGGCGGCTGATCCGGGCGCGGAGCGCGTCGGCGTCGCCGGGGGCCAGTTCGGCGACGAGGTCGAGGGCGCGACGCAGGGTCTCTCCGCCCTCGCTCAGCCGTCCGGCGGCCAGCTGGGCCTCGCCCAGCCGCCGCAGGGTGCGGGCGCCGAGCGCGCGTTTCCCGCCCCGGCGCCAGGCCAGTGACCGGCGGTAGTAGTCGATCGCCTGCTCGTACCGGCCGAGCAGGTGGTGGATGTGGCCCAGGCTGTCGAGCGTGGCCGACTCGCCGGGTTTGTCGTCCAGCTCACGGTGGACGGCCAGCGCCTCCTCGCAGTGGCGCAGCGCCTCCTCGTACGCCCCGAGCTGCGCGTGGAACCAGCCGATGTTGTTCAGGACCCGGCCCTCGCCCGCCCGGTCGCCGGCCGTCCGGTACAGCCGCAGCGCCCGCTCGCTCATGGCCAGCCCCTCCGCGTACCGGCCGTGGCGGTCCTCCACGACGCTGAGGTAGATGAGGCAGAGTGCCTGCCCGGCGGGGTCGCCGAGCCCGCCGAACAGGTCGAGCGCCTCCCGCAGGTGGGACGCGCTCGCCTCGTCCTGGCCCAGCCGGATGAGGGCCTGGGCGAGCCCGACGCGGGCGTGGGCCTGCGCGGCCGGGTCGTCCAGCCGGGCCGCCGCCTCCAGTGCGATGTGGTGCATGGCCGCCTGGTCGTCGGAGCGGCCCTCCTGGGACAGGAAGCCCCAGCAGGCGCCGGCCAGCTGCCAGGCGTGCGCGTCGAACCCGGAGCGCGCGGCGTGCCGGATCATGGCGAGCAGCGTCCGGTGCTCGCGGCCGAACCACGCCAGGCTCTGCGCGCGGTCGGTGATGCGGGCCAGGACCACGCCGGGCCGCGGTGGCGCCGGGGCCAGCGGCACACGGTGGTACAGGTCGAGGAGCCGGTCGCCGAGGCGGGCGCTGTGCAGGTAGTGGTCGAGCAGCCGGTGCAGCGCCTCGCGGCGCTCGGCCTCCGAGTCGTGCAGGCGGGTCAGCTCCTCGGCGTAGACCCGCAGCAGGTCGTGCCAGCCGTACCGGCCCGGGGAGCGCTCCGCCGCCAGGTTGGCCCGGGTCAGCTCGGTGAGCAGGTGGTGGGCCCGCCGTACGGGTATCCCGGCCAGGCCGGCCGCGGCGACGGTGGAGATCTCGGGCGCCGGTGACAGGCCGCACAGCCGGAACAGCCGGGCGGCGTCCGGGCTGAGCGCGCGGTAGGACCAGGAGAACACGGTGCGCATGTTCGTCACCGCGTCGCCGCCGTCGAAGACGTCGAGGCCGTCGGCGCCCTCTCCATCACCCCCG
The DNA here is from genome assembly GCF_050942225.1 of Streptosporangium sandarakinum. NCBI lineage: Bacteria > Bacillati > Actinomycetota > Actinomycetes > Streptosporangiales > Streptosporangiaceae > Streptosporangium > Streptosporangium sandarakinum. Next base: position 774,837 of record NZ_CP192034.1, on the reverse strand, counting down.
TCGGCGGCCACGGCGGTGCCGTCGGCGCCGCACCCGTCCTCGGCCGCGTCGGCGGCGAGTCCCGAGATGAGCGTGCGGAGCGGGAACGCCGGGCGGGCGTGGGCGCGGGCGGCCACGATGGCCAGGGCCAGCGGCAGCCCGGCGCACCGGGAGACGATGTCGTCGACCGCCTTCGGCTCGGCGCCCACCTTGTCCACGCCGAGCCGCCGTGTCAGGAGCTCGCGGGAGTGGGCCGGGGAGAACAGTCCCAGCGACAGCGTGCGGGCGCCCTCCGCGGCGACCAGGCCGGTCAGCTCGGCGCGGCTGGTGATCAGCGCCAGGCAGCCGGGCGCGTTGGGCAGCAGCGGCCGGACCTGGTCCGAGTCGAGGGCGTTGTCGAGCAGGATCAGCATGCGCCGCTCCGCCAGCAGGCTTCGGTAGAGCCCGACCCGCGCCTCCAGCGTGGCGGGTATCAACTGCGACGGCACCTGCAGGGCGTCCAGGAACAGCCGCACCGCATCGGCCGGCGTCCGGGCGATGTCGGTGGGACCGAATCCCTGGAGGTTCACGTAGAGCTGGCCGTCGGGGAAGCGGTCGCGCGCCCGGTGCGCCCAGTGCACGGCCAGGGTGGTCTTGCCGACGCCGCCGGTGCCGGTGATGACGCAGGGCGCCATCACGTGCGCCGTGGGCGGGGAGCCCGCGGGCGGGAGCGTCAGGCGGTCCAGGGCGGCCAGCTCCTCCTCCCGTGCGGTGAACAGCTCGGTGTCCGGGGGGAGGTGCCGCGGTACGGCGAGCGTGGCCGTGCCGGTCCCCGACGCGGCGGTGGCCGCCGCGTCGAGCGTGCCCTCCCGGCCGGTGGTCGCCGCCCCGGCCGTCCCCTCCCGGTCGGCGAAGACCGGTCCGGCCGCCTCGTCCCGGCCGGTGAGGATCGCCCGGTGCAGCCGTTGCAGTTCCTCGCCGGGTTCGATGCCCAGGTCCTCGGCGAAGCGGCGCCTGACGCGGCGGAAGACGGCCAGCGCCTCGCTCCGGCGGTCGCCGCGCAGCAGCGCGGTCATCAGCAGGGACACCAGCCGTTCCCGCAGCGGGTCCTCGCCGACCAGGACCGCCAGCTCCGCCGCGACCTCCCGGTGCCGCCCCCGCCGCAGGTCGAGCGCGGCCCGCCGCTCCAGCGCCGCCAGCCGCTCCTCCTCCAGGCCGGGCACGACGGCGTCGGGCAGCCACCGGCCCGCGACGTCCGCCAGGGGCGCGCCCTGCCACAGCGCCAGCCCCTCGCTCAGCAGCCCGGCGGCGCGTTCCGGCTCCGTCTCGCCGCCGGCCTCGCGCACCAGCCTGCGGAAGCGGTGCAGGTCGACGCGGTCGCGCTCCACCGTCAGGCAGTAGCCGCGCGCCGAGGTGTCAAGGGCCGCCGCGGGGAACGGGGCCAGCAGCCGGCGGAGCCGGGAGATGTGCCCCTGCACGGCGTTGCGGGAGGACCCGGGCGGCTCGCCGCCCCACAGCGCGGTCTCCAGCCGGGCCACGGGCACCGGCCGTCCCGGTTCGAGCAGCAGCGTCGCCAGCACGGTCCGCTGCTGCGCGGTGGACGGGCCCAGCCGCCGCCCGGCGTCCCACACCCCCACGGGTCCCAGCAGACGGAAGTCAACGCCCTCCGCGGTCACTCGTCCCTGCCTCCAGCCCCCGAACGCCTCGGTGAGTGTCCCTCATGATCACCGCTTGGCAGCCTAACCCCCGGTTCAGCGGAAAATCAGTGCCATTTCAGCACCGGGCCGCACTCTGGTCACAAGCGGCACTTCAGCCGCACAACCTCGTGAGGAGGCAGCCATGGAGATCAAGGTCAAGAAGGTCGAGTCCGTCAAGGCGACCCAGAACCCCGCCACCTGAGGCGCTGACGTCGCCTGACGATTTCTCCCGCGGGGAGGGAGACGAGAAGCCTCTCGTACGCGCCGCAGCCCTCCCCGCGGGACCCTGGACGCGTGCCGGCGCGGGAGACACGATGCGTGTGGCGTTGAAGGAATGCGAGTGGGAGACGGTCGGCGAGGATCTCATCGTGGTCTTCGACGCTCGCGAGGCGACGACCCTGAGCGACCCAGACGGGCAGGTGGCCGCGCTCCTTGAGGAGTTGCGCCGGGCCCCGCGGACCGCGGCCGAGCTGAGCGCCGCCCTCGGCGGGCGCGGGTTCCGCCTCTCGGAGGAGGACGTCGGCCGGGGCCTGCGCGGACTCGACTCCCTGGGCCTGGTCGAGGACGCCGACGGCAGGACCCTCGGCGACCCGGACGAGGACGAGCGGCACTTCTCCAACCTCAGCTTCTACGGCACCCACGCCGCCCTGGACCGCCGCCGCGCCGGGTTCCTCCGGTCGATGCGCGAGGCCCACGTCCTGGTGCTCGGCGTCGGCGGGGGCGGCTCCTCCCTGGTGCAGTGCCTGGCCGGCCTCGGCGTCGGCGAGATGACACTGGTCGACCAGGACCGCGTCGAACCCCGTAACTTCGCCCGGCAGTTCCTCTACCACCACGCGGACATCGGCCTGTCGAAGGCCGAACGCGCGGCCGCGTGGGTGCGCGACTACGACCCGGGCATCAAGGTGAACGCCGTCGACCGCTGGGTCTCCGCCCCCGAGGACCTCGCCGACCTGGTGCCGGACGTCGACCTGATCGCGGGCGGCCTCGACGGTCATCCGCACGCCAACCTCTGGGCGAACGAGGCCGCGGTCCGGGCCGGCGTCCCCTACGTCCTGGGGGGCGCCAACCGCTCCCAGCTGATGTACCTCTCCGTGGACCCGGGCCGTACGGCCTGCCTGGCCTGCGACTACGCGGACCGGCCCGCCGAGGACGGCCCGGAGGGGGTCGCCTACCGGATCGCCGAGAACATGAAGCTGAGCAACCCGCTCACCGGGCCGATGGCGATGCAGGTCGGCTCGCTGCTCGCCTTCGAGGCGCAGCGGTACCTCACCGGTTACGAGCCGCCCCGCGCGGCCGGGTTCCGCGTCACCCTCGACCTGCGGCAGGGACTGGTGCCGGAGTGGCAGCCGCTGCCGAAGAACCCGGAGTGCCCGGTCTGCCGCCTGGCGCCGCCGCGCGGGGACGAGACCCGATGACCGCCTCCGAACCGGTGACGGCCCTGGGGGCGGCTCCGGGACCGGCGACCGTAACGGAGCCGGAGACCGCGCCCGAGCGGGTGAGCGGCCCCGGAGCGGCGGCCGTCGGCGGTTCCGCCACGGTCAGGCTCAGGCCGCTCAGCGTCGTTCCCGAGGGCGAGGACGAGGTCCTGGTGGGCGACCCGGCCACCGGGACGTTCGTGACGATCCCGGCGGTCGGCGGGGTGGTGATCGCCGCTCTCCAGCGCGGCGCGAGCGTCGACGAGGCGGCGGCCGAGGCCGAGGAGTTCGCCGGCCAGCCGGTCAACGTGCCGTCGTTCGTGGCCACCCTCGGGGAACTCGGCTTCCTGGCCGGGGACGACGGCGACGAGGATTCAGGGGACGGCGCCGCGTCGGAGCCCGTCCGCACCGCGCCCATCCAGGCCCGCCGCTGGATGACCGGCATCCGCCCGGAGACGGTGCGCCCCTTCTTCGGCCCCGTTGCCTGGGCCTGCTACGCCGCCTGCCTGCTGTACGCGCTGGGCGTCTTCGCCCTCCGCCCCGGCCTGCTCCCCGATCCGGCCGAGGACGCCTTCCCCTTCGACGACACCGGGCTGAGCGCGCTGGCCTGGCTCCCCTTCGTGTGGTTCGCGGCGGCCAGCCACGAGTGCGGCCACTGGCTCGGCGCGCGGGCCCTCGGCATCCAGACCCGCTTCGGCGTCGACCGCCGCATGTGGATGCTCGTCTTCGAGACGGACCTCACCCAGCTGTGGACGCTCCCGCGCCGCCGCCGGTACGGCCCGCTGCTGGCGGGCCTGGCCGTGGACTCCGTGCTGCTCGCCGTACTGCTCACCGGACGGCTGCTGATCGACACCGGCCGCTGGGCGGCCCCGGAGCTGGTCGGGTCGCTGCTGGCCGCCTGGGTGTTCATCAAGGTCATGCAGATGCTCTGGCAGAGCCTGGTCTTCCTCCGCACCGACCTCTACGCGGTGCTGGTCAACGCCCTGGGCTGCCGCAACCTGTGGCGGGTGAAGTCGCTGATGCTGCGGCGGGCCTTCGGGAGGCTGACGGCGGAGGAGGCCGGGGAGCTGGCGGAGGCGACCGAGACCGACCTGCGGGTCGGACGCTGGTTCCGCTGGGTGTGGCTGGCGGGGTTCGTCGGCGTGGTCGTCTGGTTCTGCCTCCTGCTGCTGCCGGTCTTCGCGGAGGTCCTGCGCTGGGCGGCCGACGGGCTGGCCGACGGCCCCCTGTCCGCCGGGTTCTGGTACCGGCTGCTCTGCGCGGGCCTGCTGCTGGGCCCGGAGACCCTGGCCCTGTCGCTGGCGGTCAAGGAGTACGCGGGACGGCTCGCCGCCCGGCGGGCCTGAGCTCCGCGGAGGCTCGTCGCCCGGCGGAGCCGGTCTCCGCGGGACGGTTCGCCGGCCGGTGCCGTACCTCCCCCGGCCGGGGCGGGGAGGTGCGGGACCGGCTACGGAAGGCTCCGCGCCGGCGGGCACGCGGGGAAGTCGCGCAGGGGGCGGAGCGGGCCGAGCAGCAGGACGGTGAGGGAGAGGAGCTGGACGGCGGCCATCAGCCACATGGTCCCGCGGACGCCGACCGCCTCGCCCAGCACGCCGCCGAGCAGCCCGCCGAGGGGGATCGCGCCGTAGTTCAGCGCCGAGGTGCTCGCGGTGATCCGCCCGAACATCTCGGCCGGGCAGTACCGCTGGCGGAAGGTGCCGGTCAGGATGTTCGAGGCGACGATGCCCGCGCCCGCGCCGAAACCGGCGGCGGCGAAGAACGCCAGGCCCGTGCCGTCGCTGCCGGCCGGTCCGAGCAGCAGCATCGGCGCGGCGAACGCCTCGCACAGCAGGAATCCCCGTGCCGTCCCGAACCGCGCGGCGATCCGGCCGGCCAGCGCCGCCCCCAGCAGGCCGCCCGCGCCGGCCAGGGCCAGCACCACGCCCACCTGCCCGGGCTGGGCGCCGAGGTTCCGGGCGAGGAACACGACCTGGATCGACTGGTAGCCCATCAGCGCGATGTTGGACAGCGCGCTGAAGACGGTGAGCGTGCGCAGGTACGGATCGCCCACGACGAACCGCAGCCCGTCGCGGATCTCCGCGCGCAGCCGCCGCCTCGCCGTACCGTCCCGGCGTGTCCCGTTCCCCTTGCCACCCTGGCGCGTCTCGCCCGCCGTACCGTCCCGGCGTGTCTCGCGTGTGCGGATGGAGCGCAGGCACAGTACGGCGACGCCGAAGCTGACCGCGTCGGCCAGCACGCCGCTGACCGCGCCGAAGCCCTGCGCGAGCAGCCCCGCCAGTCCCGGGCCGGCGACCTGCGCGGCCGACTCGCTGCCCTGGAGCCTGGTGTTGGCAGCGAGCAGCCGCTCGTCTCCGACCAGGGTGGGGAGGTAGGCGCGGTAGGCGAGGTTGAAGAACACCTTCGCCACCCCGCCCGCCGTGGCCGCCGCGAGCAGGTGCGCCATCGTGAGCGCGCCGGACCACGCCGCGACCGGCACGCTCGCGAACACCGCCATCGAGACGGTGTTGCACGCCAGCATCACCGGCCGTTTCGGCAGCCGGTCCACCCACGCGCCGGCGGGCAGCCCGACCAGCAGCCACGGCAGCCAGGCGGCCGCGGTCAGCAGGCCGACGGAGAAGGTTCCGGCGCGCAGGGTGACCACGGCGACCAGCGGCAGCGCCACGCCGGCGACGGCGCTGCCGAGCATGCTCGTCGTCTCGCCGATCCACAGCAGCCGGAAGTCGCGCGTCCTCAGCGACCCGCCCCGTACGGCCGGCGTGGCGGCCGCCGCGGTCACGGCTGCCCGGGAACGGCACGGACGGACAGGAAGACGAGCTCGCGCTCCTGCCCGTCGTCGGGGACCTCCCGGTCCGCCAGCGAGGCGAGCAGGGCGAAGATCTTCTCCTCCAGCTCGGCGAGCTCGGCGACCGACAGCCTCGCCCAGTGGTCGGTGGTGAACGCGGCCCGCCGCCAGGGCTCGGGGTAGTCGTCGCGCGCGGCGAACCACTGCCGGACGAGGGCGGTCTGCCGCTCCAGGACCAGGGATTCGGCCGCCGCCGCCACGGGGTCGTCGGGGAAGTCCGACGGCGACCAGTTGAGGACGCCCGGCGACCTGCGCCACCAGCGTTCCCGGCGGTCGCGGGCGAGCTCGGGGACCTCCTCCACGAGCTCGCTCGCGGCGAGGACCTTCAGGTGGTGGCTGATGTTGCCGACGGCCTGCCCGGACTTCCCGGCGAGCACGGACGCCGTGGAGGGGCCGTCCACCCGCAGGATGTCCAGCAGGCGCCGGCGCAGCGGGTGGGACATCGCGGCCAGCACCTTCGAGTCGCGCACCTCGCGCACCCGGTCCGTCACGCGGGCCTCCGGCGTCTCGTCCGCCTCGCCGCCCGTCTGATGATCGCGCATCACCTCACCCTAGATGCACAACACCTCTTGTGCAATGACTCTTGTTCATTGATCCGACGCCGGACGGGCAGCGCTTCCGGCGCCGGACGGGCAGCGCTTCCGGCGCCGGACGATCAGCGCGGCGTGGCGTGAAGCTCCAGGGCGCGGGAGACGACCGTCTCGGCGGGCCTGCCGAGCACCCGCTCCAGGTCGGGGGTCTGCCGCTCCAGCAGGCCCGCGCGCACCTGAGCGTTGATCCAGCTCATGGCGCCCGGACCGGCGTCCGGCACCTCCCGGTACGGCACCCCCAGCGCCGCGGCCACCTCCGGGTGGCTCCACAGCGGGCCGGTGAGGTCGTACGCCCGGCCCAGGTGCCCCTCGCCCGTCAGCACGTTCGCGGCGGCCTCGGCCAGGTCCGACCGGAACGCGGTGTTCAGGCCGCGTCCCCCGGTGCTCGCGGTCAGCTCCCCGCCGGAGACCCGCGGGACGAACGGGTCGCCGTAGAAGGGATGCCGCAGGATCGTGTACGGCAGGCCGCTGCCGAGGACGGCCCGCTCGGTGGCGTGGTACGCCTCGGTCAGGCCGGTGGCGGCGGTGTCGGCCCCCAGGAAGCTGGTGAAGACGACGGCGCCGACGCCGGCGTCCTTCGCGGCGGCCACGGCGGCCAGGTGCTGCCCGATCCGGCGGGCGGTGTCGAGCTCCGGGGACGAGATCAGCAGCAGCCGGTCGACCCCGTCGAAGGCTTCGCGCAGGCTCGCCGGGTCGTCGTAGTCGCCGCGCCGTACCGGGACGCCCTCGGGGGCCCGTCCGGGGTCGCGCACCACGGCGACCACCTCCGCCCGGGTGCGCAGGTGAGCGATGACGAGGCGGCCGAGCGCGCCGGAGGCGGCCGAGACTGCGATCAACGGAGGACTCCACTCTGTGTGCGGTGGCCCTCAGTGAATTCCCGGCGGGCGGTGCGGCGCCACCGGTTTTCCGGCCGGCGGGAACCGCGGCCGGAAAACCGGTGGCGCCGTGCCCTCGCGTCCCGAACGGGACGGTGGACGTGACCGGCCTGCGGATGCGTAGATCACCGGAAGGCGGCGGCGTGGCGGCGGGCCCAGTCGGCGAAGCTCCCCGGCGCGCGGCCGAGGACCCGCTCGACATCGGGGCTGACGCGCTGCTCGGCGGGGGTGGGCTCACCGAGGATGGCCAGGGTGGTCTCGACCACGGGCTCGGGCATGAACCGCAGCATCTCCGCGCGGGCCTCGTCGCGGGTCTGCTCGACGAACCGGACGGGTTCGCCGAGCGCGTCACCGATCGCCCGGACCCGCTGCCGGGGTGTGGTGAGGACGGGCCCGGTCAGTTCGTAGATCTGCCCGGCGTGGCCGTCCTCGTGCAGCGCCGCGGCGGCGACGCCGGCGATGTCGGCCGGATCGACGGTCGGCAGGCCGATGTCACCGAAGGGCGCGGCGACGGTCCGCCGGGTGCGGACCGATTCCGACCAGGCGTAGGCGTTGGAGTGGAAACCGCTGGGCCGCAGGATGGTCCAGTCCATACCCGACCGCCGGACGGCGTCCTCGATGGACCGTCCCACGATCCCGTGGGAGGCCGAGGCCGGCCGGGTCGCGACCCCCTGGGAGGACAGCACCACGACCCGTCCTACTCCGCCGGCCTTGGCCGCGTCGAGGATGTCCTGCGGCCTCAGCAGGTGCGCGCTGGTGGCGGTGTCGTGCAGGAACAGCGCGTCGGCGCCGTCCAGCACCGGCCGGAGGCCCTCCGGGGTGGTGAGATCAACCCGGTGGTGCCGGACTCCCCGCGGCACGTCCGCGTCCGAGATCCGCCGGGACGTCGCCGTCACCCGCCGTTCCGCGTCCGCGAGTATCCGTACGAGCGATCGGCCGACGTTGCCCGTCGCGCCCGTCACCACGATCATGAACAGCTCCCTCATAACGTGATCCTGGTCCTCCACGTCCGAACGGACGGGGACCTCACCGGGGCGGCGACTCCGCCGCGGCTCAGGCGACGCTAACACCGTCGATATAGTAGGTACCTAGAGGAAAGTGACTATCTCAGAGGAGGGCGGCATGGGCGGTGACATGCCCTGGCCGGCGGACGCGTCGGCCGACCCCGGGAACGCCTGCCCGATCGCCCCGGTCGTGGACATCGTGTTCAGCAGGTGGACCACGCCGATCCTGTGGACGCTCCACGCGCACGGCCGCCAGCGGTTCGTCGAGCTGCAACGACGGGTCACCACGATCACCCCGAAGGTGCTGACCCAGCGGCTGCGTCAGCTCGAACGCGACGGCCTGATCGTGCGCACCTATCACCCGGAGGTCCCCCCTCGGGTGGAGTACGAGATCAGTGAGCTCGGTCGCAGCCTCGCCCCGCTGTTCGCCCATCTCGCCGAGTGGGCCGCCACCAATCTCGGCGAGGTCGAACGGGCCCGGCACGACTACGACGCCTCGCCGACCGCGTAGCGCTCCGGCCCGGCCGCCCCGGGCGGGCGGACCGGACGGGCGGACCGGCGTCACCACCTGACCGGTCCGCGTTCCGGCGGCCGACCGCCTCGGCCTCCCGGACGGCCCGGCCGCGTCCCACGAAGGGACCGCGGCCGGGCGTTCATCTCTCGGGCGAGCCCGCGACGGCCCGCGTCAGGCCGTCCGTCGCCTCAGGGGAGCCGCCAGGCGAGGAGTCCCTCGGGCGCGTCGGCCCGGGTGAAGCCCGCCCCGGTCAGCTCCTTCTCGATCACCTCCCGCGAGGGGCGGTAGGCGTGGCCGACGATCTCCTGCTCGTCGACCACCCTGTCGCCCTCGGTGATCCGGTAGAGGTACCGGGCCTTGCACGCCTCCTCCCCGTCCGACTCGATGATCTCCGACAGGACCGTGTAGGTGTGCCGGCCCACCCGCCGCGAGTCCAGCTCCCGCATCGGACCCGGCGCGGGCGGGCCGCCGTCGCGCCAGGTGAAGACCAGCAGGCCGCCGGGTTCCAGGTGGGCGGCCAGCACCGGCCAGAGCCGCGCGCGGTAGTCCGGCTCCAGGGCGTACATCACGTTGATCATCACCATGGCCTCGACCGGCTCGGCCAGGTCCAGGCCCAGCGCGTCGCAGGGCAGCACGGTCACCCGCTCCAGCAGCTCCGGGCGCGCGGTCAGCCGCGACAACAGCACCCCGCGCATGCCGGCCGAGGGCTCCAGCGCGAAGATCTCGGCCGGGGTCCAGTCGGCCAGCGACGTGGTGATCAGGCCGGTCCCCGCGCCGATCTCCAGGATGCTCCGCCGTACCCCGGCGAGGAGCGGGGGCAGCTTCTCGCGGATCTCCGGCACATGCGCGTTCTCGTGGAGGAGGTCGTAGAAGGGGAGGGCGATGAAGTCGGTCATGGCGGGCAACGCTAGCCCGAACGGGCCGCCGAGCGGGACGAATCCCCCATGGCCGCATGCTCTCACCCGGCACCGACGAAACCCCGTCGTGTGTCCGGTCGTCCGGGGCCCCGCGGCTCCGCGTCGCGTGAACGGGTCACCGCGGACATGGGACGGCGGCCCCCGGGGCATGACCCTGATCATGGACGTCGAGATCGAGATCCTCCGCGAGGCGAGCGACGAGGTCGTGGCCGCGCTCGGCCTGCTCCTGCCGCAGCTGTCGGCGACGGCGGGGGCCCCGGACCGCGAGGCCGTGGCCCGGCTGCTGGCCTTCGAGGCGAACACGGTGCTGGCGGCACGTCTCCAGGGCCGGATCGTGGGCACGCTGACCCTGGTCGCCTTCCCCCTGCCGTCCGGGCTCCGCGCGCGCATCGAGGACGTCGTGGTGGACCAGGCCGCGCGCGGGCGGGGCGTGGCGGCGGCGCTGACGGACACGGCCCTGGAACTGGCGAGGCGGATGGGCGCCCGCACGGTCGATCTGACGTCCCGGCCGTCGCGGGAGGCGGCGAACCGGCTGTACGAGCGCGCCGGGTTCCGGCGCCGGGACTCGGCGGTCTACCGGTTCGAACTGGACCCCGCGGGACCGTGAGCGGCGCGATCCGTCCCGCTGCCGTCGGAACCGTGGGCGGCGGAGCCCGTCCCGCCGCCGTCCGGGGCGGGGCGGGTCCGTGAGCGGAAGGTGCGCCGGTAGGTGTCCGGTGGCACGCCGACCGTGCGGTTGAAGTGCCGGCGCAGCGTCGTGGCGGTGCCCATGCCGGTGGCCGCCGCGATGGTGTCGACACCGTCATCTGTGGTCTCCAGCAGTTCCTGGGCGTGACGGATCCGCTGGGTCAGCAGCCACTGCAGCGGGGTGGTGCCGGTCACCGACCTGAAGTGGCGGTTCAGGTGGCGCGAGCTCATCCGCGCCCGGCGGGCCAGGTCCTCCACGGTCAGCGGGCGGTCCAGCCGTTCGATCACCCAGGGGAACAGTTCGGCGAGCGGGTGGTTGTCCGGGGCGGGCACCGGGGTGGTGACGAACTGGGCCTGGCCGCCGTCCCGGTGCGGCGGCACGACCAGGCGGCGGGCGGCCGTGTTGGCGGTCGAGGAGCCGTGGTCGAGGCGGACGAGGTGCAGGCACAGGTCCATGGCCGCGGCCTTGCCGGCGGAGGTGAGCACGCTGCCCTCGTCCACGTACAGGACGTCCGGGTCCACCTCCACCCGTGGGTGGCGGACGGCCAGGTCCCGGGTGTGCGCCCAGTGCGTGGTCGCGCGCCTGCCGTCCAGCAGGCCGGCGGCGGCCAGCACGAACGCGCCCGTGCAGAGGGAGGCCACGCGTGCGCCCGCCTCGTGGGCCTCGCGCACCGCGTCGACCAGGTCGGCGGGCGGATCGACGTCGACGTCGGCCCAGCCCGGGACGATCACGGTGTCGGCGTGCCGGAGCCGGTCGAGGCCGTGGTCGGGCTCCAGCAGGAAGCTGCCGGTCCGCACGGCGCCCGGCCCGCAGAGCATGAGGCGGTACCAGGGGCCCGTCACACCGTCGGGACAGGTTCCGAAGACCTCGTGGGCCAGCGACAGCTCGAAGTGCAGCATTCCGTCGGTGACGGCCAGCGCGACAGTGTGCATGTCCGGAATTGTACGGGTCATGGCGTTCCAGACACTCACGGCGGGATGTTCGCCGCCGCCAGGATGTTCACCACGGATCGCGGCAGATCATTCGAGTGCGAGGAGAGAAGTCATGGCATCGGGGACATCAGAGGCGTCGGGGGCGTCGGGCCTCAAGGTGGCGGTGTTCGGCGCATACGGGCACACCGGGCGCTTCGTGGCGGCGCGGCTGCGGGAGCGCGGGTTCGTCCCGGTCCTGTCCGGCCGTGACGCCGGCAGGCTGGAGACGATGGCGTCCGAATCGGGGCTGGAGGCCCGCCCGGCGTCGGTCGACGACCCGGCCTCGCTCGACCGCGCGCTGGCCGGCACGGCGGCCGTGATCAACTGTGCCGGACCCTTCGCCTCGACGGCCGCCCCCGTGATCGAGGCGGCGCTGCGCGCCGGGATCCCGTACGTGGACGTGGCGGCCGAGATCGAGGCCAACGCCGACACCTTCGCGCACTTCACGGACCGCGCCCGCGCCGCGGGAGTGGCGGTCGTCCCCGCGATGGCCTTCTACGGCGGTCTCGGCGACCTGCTGGCCACCGCCGCGATGGGCGACTGGAGCGCGGCCGACGAGGCGCACGTCGCGTACGGGCTGAGCAGCTGGCACCCGACCCCCGGGACCCGCGCCTCGGGCGTGGTCTCCGGGGAGCGGCGGGCCGGCCGGCGCGTCCGTCACACGAACGGCCGGCTGGAGTACCACGACGACGCCCTGCCGACCCTGGAGTGGCCCTTCCCCGAGCCGATGGGGCCCCGGGCCGTCATCGGGGAGTTCACGATGGCCGACGTCGTCACCATTCCCAGCCACCTGCCCATCCCCGAGGTGCGCACCTACATGACGGTCGAGGCCGCCAGGGACCTGTCGGATCCGGACACGCCGGCGCCGGCCCCGGTCGACGAGCGCGGGCGGTCCGCGCAGACCTTCCTCGTCGACGTCGTCGTGCGCTCCGGCGACGCCGAACGGCGCGCCGTGGCGAGCGGCCGGGACATCTACGCCGTCACCGCGCCGCTCGCGGTGGAGGCGGTCGACCGTATCCTCACCGGACGGACCAGGACGGTCGGCGTCGCCTCCGCCGGTGAGATCTTCGACGCCGCCGACTTCCTCCGCGCGCTGTCCCCGTACATCTCCCTCGAACTACGCCCGTGACGGGCGGGCAGCCCGTGCCGCCGCGGTCGCGGCGGCTCCCCGCCCGGTACGGCGGGACGACCGGCGGGATACTCCTCGCCGGCCGCCACGGACGCGTCAGAACCCCTGCGCGAGCCGGTAGTAGGCCTGGTTCCAGCGCAACTCCTTGGCGAACCGCCGGGAGGTGGTCTCGGCGTCGATGACGAGCAGCTCGACACCGAGCATGTCGGCGAGGTCGGTGAGCTCCTCGGCCCCGACCGCCGCGGACAGCACGGTGTGGTGCGGCGCGCCGGCCGTCAGCCACGACTCGGCGGAGGTCCGCAGGTCGGGCCGCGGCCGCCAGACGGCGCGGGCCACCGGCAGGCGCGGCAGCGGCTCCGGCGGGACGACGACGTCGATCTCGTTGGCCACCAGGCGGAACCGGTCGCCCATGTCGGCCAGGCCGACCACCAAGGCCGGTCCGGGCCGGGCGTCGAACACCAGCCGCACCGGGTCCTCCCGGTTGCCGATGCCCAGCGGGTGGATCTCGCACGAGGGCGTGCCCTCGGCGATGCTGGGGCAGACCTCCAGCATGTGGGCGCCGAGGATCAGCTCCTCCCCCGGGGTGAGGTGGTAGGTGTAGTCCTCCATGAAGGAGGTGCCGCCCGGCAGCCCGGCCGACATCGCCTTCAGCGTGCGCAGCAGCACCGAGGTCTTCCAGTCGCCCTCGCCGCCGAAGCCGTAGCCGTCGGCCATGAGCCGCTGTACGGCGAGCCCCGGGAGCTGCCGCAGCCCGCCGAGGTCCTCGAAGTTCGTGGTGAACGCCCGGAACCCGCCGGCCTCCAGGAAGGCGCGCAGGCCCAGCTCGATGCGGGCCGCGTAACGCAGGGAGTCGTGCCGCCCACCGTCCGCGCGCAGCTCGGGGGCCATCCGGTAGAGGTCCTCGTACTCCTTGACCAGCGCGCCCACGTCGGCGTCCGACGCGGCGTCCACGGCCTCGACCAGGTCGTTGACGCCGTAGGTGTTGACCGACACGCCGAACCGGAGCTGGGCCTCGACCTTGTCGCCCTCGGTCACCGCCACGTCGCGCATGTTGTCGCCGAAGCGGGCGAGCCGGAGGGAGGTCAGCTCGGCCCGCCCGGCGGCGGCCCGCGCCCACGCGGCGACGCGCGCCGCCACGGCGGGGTCGCCGACGTGCCCGGCGACGGTCTTACGCGGCACCCCGAGCCTGGCCTGGATGTGGCCGAACTCGCGGTCGCCGTGCGCGGCCTGGTTGAGGTTCATGAAGTCCATGTCGATGGAGCTCCACGGCAGCTCGACGTTGGCCTGCGTGTGCAGGTGCAGCAGCGGCTTGCGCAGCGCGTCGAGTCCGGCGATCCACATCTTGGCCGGGGAGAACGTGTGCATCCACGCGATGAGGCCGGCGCAGTCGTCGTCGGCGTTCGCCTCCAGGCACACCCGGCGGATGGCCGCCGCGTCGGTGAGCACCGGCAGCCACTCCACCTCGAACGGCAGCGCCTCGCCCAGTGTCCCGGCGATCTCCCGGGACTGCCCGGCCACCTGGCGCAGCGTGTCCTCGCCGTACAGGCCCTGGCTGCCGGTCAGGAACCATAGCTTCACCGGTGACTCCTCTGTCCGTAGACGTTCTGGTAGCGGTCGTACAGGCTGTCGACGTCGCCCGGGGCGATCGGCGCCGGGGCACCGAGCTGGCGGGCGACGTGCACGGTGCGGGCGACGTCCTCGCACATCACGGCCGTCTTGACGGCCGCCTTCGGCGACTCGCCGATCGTGAAGACCCCGTGGTTGCGCATGAGGACCGCGCGGGAGCGGTGCCCGGTCAGGGTCTCCACGATCCCCCGGCCGATGTCGTCGCCGCCGATCAGCGCGAACGGCCCGACCGGGATCTCACCGCCGAACTCGTCGGCCATCGCGGTCAGCACGCAGGGGATCGGCTCGCCCCGGGCCGCCCAGGCGGAGGCGTACGTGGAGTGGGTGTGCGCCACCCCGTTCACCTCCGGCATGTGCCGGTAGACGTAGGCGTGCGCGGCCGTGTCGCTGGAGGGCGCGAGCGACCCCTCGACGAGGTCGCCGTCCAGGTCGCACACGACGATCGACTCCGGGGTCAGGTCGTCGTACGACACGCCGCTGGGCTTGATGACGAAAAGGTCCGCCCCGGGCACCCGCCCGGAGATGTTGCCCGCGGTCCACGCCACGAGGCCGTAGCGGACCAGCTCGGTGTGGAGGCGGCAGACGGTCTCCCGCAGCTCCTCGATCACACGCTTCTCCTCGTTCATCCGCCCGCCCCGATCACACGCTTCTCCTCGTTCCGGCCGCCGCTCGCCCGCTCGTCCCGCCTCTGGTCGCCGTTCACCCGCTCGTCCCGCTCCCGATGGCCGCTCACCCGCTCGCCTCGTTCCGGTCGCGCCTCACGCGCTCGCCTCGTTCCTGATCGCGCGGAGCCGGTGCAGCATGCCGCCGTCCGCGAAGTGGTCGTGCAGCCGGCGGTACTCGGCGTACAGCCGGTCGTAGGCGTCGGCCCGTTTCGGGTCGGGCAGGTAGGCGCCGGTGACGCGCTTGCCCATCGCCGCCGCGGCCGCCGTGATGTCGGGATGGGCGCCCGCGGCGACGGCCGCGTGGATCGCCGAGCCGAGGGCCGGTCCCTGGCCGGAGCCGATCACCGACAGCGGCCGGCGCAGCACGTCGGCGTACACCTGCATGAGGAAGGGGTTCCTCAGCAGGCCGCCGGCGACCACGAACTCCTCCACCGGCACGCCGGCGCCCTCGAACGTCTCCACGATCAGGCGGGCGCCGTACGCGGTGGCCTCGATGAGCGCGCGGTAGACGTCCTCGGGCCGGGTGGCGAGCGTCTGCCCGGCGATCACGCCGGACAGGGTGTGGTCGACCAGGATGGAGCGGTTGCCGCCGTGCCAGTCGAGCGCGACCAGCCCGTGCTGCCCGACCCTCTGCTCCGCGGCCAGCTCCGTCAGGTACTCGTGCGGGCCGAGGCTCCGCTCCGCGGCCCGCACGGCGTACGGCGCGGGCACGCAGTGGTCCACGTACCAGGCGAGGATGTCGCCGACGGCGGACTGGCCCGCCTCGTAGCCCCACAGGCCGGGCACGACGCCGTCGCGCACCACCCCGCACATCCCGGGCACCTCGGCCAGGCGGTCGGAGCACATGACGTGGCAGGTGGAGGTGCCCATGATGGCGACCATCTGGCCGGGCCGCACCGCGTCGGCGGCGGCCGCGGTGACGTGCGCGTCGACGTTGCCGACGGCCACCGCGATGCCCTCGGGCAGGCCCGTCCACCCGGCGGCCCGCGCGGTCAGCCGACCGGCGAGGCCACCGAGCGGCGCGAGCTCCCGGCCGAGCTTGCCGGTGAAACCGGCGAAGGAGGGGTTCAGCGCGGCCAGGAAGTCCTCGGAGGGGTAGCCGCCGTCCTGGAAGATCCCCTTGTAGCCGGCGGTGCAGACGTTGCGGGTCTCCACACCGGTGAGCTGCCAGACGATCCAGTCGGCGGCCTCGATCCAGCGGTCGGCCAGCGCGTAGGTCTCCGGGTCCTCCTCCAGGACCTGCAGGCCCTTTGCGAACTCCCACTCGGAGGAGATCCTGCCGCCGTACCGGGGCAGCCAGGGCTCGCCGCGCCGGGCGGCCAGCGCGTTGATCCGGTCGGCGTGCGGCTGCGCCGCGTGGTGCTTCCACAGCTTGGGCCAGGCGTGCGGCCGGCCGGGCCGCGACTCGCACAGCGGGACGCCGTCCGCCGTGGCGGGCAGCACCGTGCAGGCCGTGAAGTCGGTGCCGACGCCGATCACCCGCTCCGGCGGGACCCCCGACGCCGCCAGTGCCTCCGGTACGGCGTGCCGCAGCACGTCGATCCAGTCCTGGGGCGCCTGCAGCGCCCAGTCGGGACCGAGGCGGACGCCCGACCCGGGGAGGGCGTCCTCGATCACCCCGTGGGCGTACTCGTGGACCGCGCCGCCCAGCTCCGCGCCGTCGCTCACCCGCACCACCACGGCCCTGCCCGACAGGGTCCCGAAGTCGACGCCGACGACGTAGCGCTCGCCGTTACCGCTCACATGCTCTCCAAACTCGTCACGCGCTCTCCGGACTCGACGGTGGGGACGTCCCGGCGGCTACCGCCTGCGGGCCGTGATCAGGCGCTGCATCAGGATGAAGACGAACAGAAGCAGGCCGATGAGGATCCGCGTCCACCAGGAGCTCAGCGTGCCCTCGAAGCTGATGATCGTCTGGATCAGGCCGAGCACGAGCACGCCCAGCACGGTGCCGAACAGGTAGCCCGAGCCGCCGGTCAGCAGGGTTCCGCCGATCACGACGGCCCCGATCGCGTCGAGCTCCATCCCGACCGCGTGCAGGCCGTACCCGGACAGCATGTAGAACGACAGCACCAGGCCGCCGAGCGCGGAGCAGAAGCCGCTGACCGTGTAGACGGCGATCTTCGTCCGCGCCACCGGGAGGCCCATGAGCAGCGCCGACTGCTCGTTCCCGCCGGTGGCGTACACGTTCCGGCCGAGCCGGGTGTGGTGGAGCGTGTACGCCGCCACGACGACCACGGCGGCGGCGACCAGCACGCCGGGCGAGATCCACATGTCCGCGCCGAGGTCGATCCGCGTCTGTGCGAACGCGGTGAACACCGGATCGTCGATGGGGATCGACCGGGTGCCGATCGTGTAGCACAGGCCGCGGGCCAGGAACATCCCGGCGAGCGTCACGATGAACGGCTGGATCTCGAAGTAGTGGATGATCGCGCCCATGCCGAGGCCGAGGACCGCCCCGATGAGCAGCACGAGCACCATGACCGGCCAGGGGGACCAGCCCTGTTTCAGCAGCGTCGCGGCGACCATGGTGGACAGCGCCACCACCGAGCCGACCGACAGGTCGATGCCGCCCGCGAGGATCACGAAGGTCATCCCGACGGCCACGACCAGCAGGAACGCGTTGTCGATGAAGACGTTGAGGATGATCTGCCCGGTGGCGAACCCCTCGTACCGGATGCCCCCCGCGGCGAACATGGCGAGGAACAGCGCGGCCGTGACCAGGACCGGGACGTATCTGCGCGGCACCCGGGCCCTGCGGCCCGGGACGGTCGCGACGGTCATGCCGAGACCCTCACCTTCTCTTCCGCCACCGGGGACGCGCCGGCGGGGCGGCGGCGCCGGTGGAAGACCTTCGCGCGGAAGGCCGGGGACTGGACCAGACAGACGACGGTCACCACGAGCGCCTTGAACAGCAGCGTCGTCTCCGGCGGCACGCCGATCGAGTAGATCGTGGTGGTCAGCGTCTGGATGATGAGCGCGCCCAGCACGGTGCCGCCGAGCGAGAACCGGCCGCCCGACAGCGGGGTGCCGCCGATCACGACGGCCAGGATCGCGTCCAGCTCGATCCACAGCCCGGCGTTGTTGCCGTCGGCGCTGGAGACGTTCGAGCTGATCATGAGCCCGGCGATCCCCGCGCACAGCGCGCAGAACGTGTAGACGGTCAGGATCACCCCGCGCGCGCCGATGCCGGCCAGCCGGCTCGCCTCGGCGTTGCCGCCGACCGACTCGATGAGCAGGCCGAGGGCGAGCCGCCGGGTGAGGAACGCGGTCAGCGCCAGCACCGCGAGCACGATGACGATCCCGAACGGCAGCGTGAGCCAGTAGCCCCCGCCGATCAGCTTGTACGGCGCGCTGTTGACCGTGATGATCTGGCCGTCGGTGATGAGCTGGGCGAGTCCGCGCCCGGCGACCATGAGGATCAGCGTCGCGATGATGGGCTGGACCCCCACGCCCGCGACGAGCAGGCCGTTCCAGGCGCCGAGCGCCACCGACAGCGCGAGGGCGACGCCGGCCGCCGCCAGCACGCCGCCCGCCGAGTTCTGGTCGCCGAGGTCGCTGATCCGCAGGCACGCGAGCGCCCCGGAGATCGCCACGACCGAGCCCACCGACAGGTCGATCCCGCGGGTCGCGATGACCAGCGTCATGCCCAGCGCCACGAGGATCAGCGGCGCGCCGAACCTGACGATGTCGATCAGGCTGCCGTAGAGGTGGCCGTCCTTGAGCTCGACCCTGAAGAAGCCGTCGGTGAACACCGGGTTGATCAGCAGCAGCGCCACCAGGATCACGGCGGGCCAGAACAGGCGGTGCCCGAGCAGGCGGCGTCCGGGCGAGGCGGACGCGGGCCCGGAGGCTGGTGCGGGCGCGGGCGAGGGTGCAGGTGCGGTCATGACGCGGCTCCGCTCGCGATCGTCTCCATCAGGGCGCCGGTGGTCAGTCGCTCGTCGTTGTCGATCTCGGCGACGAGGCGGCGGTCGCGCAGCACGCCGACCCGGTGGCTGAGCCGCAGGACCTCCTCCAGCTCGGCGGAGATGAACAGCACGGCCATCCCGCCGCCGGACAGCTCGGCCACCAGGCGCTGGATCTCCGCCTTCGCGCCGATGTCGATGCCGCGGGTGGGCTCGTCGAGGATGAGCAGCCGGGGCTCCAGGATGAGCCAGCGGGCCAGCAGCACCTTCTGCTGGTTGCCGCCGCTGAGGTTCCTGACGGGCTGCTCGGGGTCGGCCGGGCGGATGTTCAGCGCGGAGACGTATTTGGCGACCAGCTCGTCCTGTCTGCGCCGGGGGATCGGCCGGGTCCACCCACGGGCCGCCTGCAGCGCGAGGACGATGTTCTCCCGCACGGTGAGGTCGGGCACGAGCCCCTCCTCCCGCCGGTTCTCGGAGCAGAAGGCGAGGCGGTGGCGGATCGCCGCCCGGGGCGTGCGCAGGCCGACCGTCTCTCCCCCGATCCGCAGCGAGCCGGTGCCCGCGTGGTCGGCGCCGAACAGCAGCCGGGCGACCTCGGTACGGCCCGAGCCGAGCAGCCCGGCCAGGCCGACCACCTCGCCCTCGCGGATGGTCAGCGTGAACGGCTCGATCGCCCTGGACCGGCCCAGCCCGTCCGCCTCCACGAGCGGCGCGCCCTCCCTGGCGGGCGGCCTGTCCTCCAGCCGCTCCAGGTCGGCGAGCTCACGGCCGATCATCTTGGCGACCAGGTCCACCTGGCTCAGCTCGCTCGTGAGGTACTCCCCCACGAGCCGGCCGTTGCGCAGGATCGTCATGCGGTCGGCGATCTCGTAGATCTGGTCGAGGAAGTGCGAGACGAACAGGATCGCGATGCCCTGCTCCTTCAGCCGCCGCATCACCCGGAACAGCTGGGCCACCTCGTCCTTGTCGAGGCTGGAGGTCGGCTCGTCGAGGATGAGGACCCGGGCGTCGACGTCCAGGGCGCGGGCGATGGCCACCATCTGCTGGACGGCCGGCGAGTACGCCGACAGGGGGGCCGACACGTCGATGTGGAGGTCGAGGCGGCCCAGCAGCTCGGCGGCCCGGCGGCGGCCCTCCTTCCAGCGGATGCGGCCGAGGCGGCGGGGTTCCCGGCCGATGACGACGTTCTCGGTGACGGAGAGGTTCGGGCAGAGGTTGACCTCCTGGTAGACCGTGCTGATGCCGGCCTGCCGGGCGGCCTGCGGGCCGGGGAAGGCCACCGGGCGGCCCGCCAGCTCGATCTCGCCGGAGTCGATGCCGTACACGCCGGTCAGCACCTTGATCAGCGTGGACTTGCCGGCGCCGTTCTCTCCCATGAGCGCGTGGACCTCGCCGGGCAGCAGCCGGAAGTCCACGCCGTCCAGCGCCTTCACGCCGGGGAACTGTTTGCCGATCCCTTTCATCCGCAGGATCGGCGCGGGTGGGGCCATGTGGCGTCTCTCTCCTCGTCGGCTGTCCTCACCGGCTCTCCTCACCGGCCGGCGGGCCGCCCCCGTTCCACGGGGGCGGCCGGTCCCGGATCAGTACTTGCGACCGGGCAGCGCGTCCTTCGCCTGCTCCTGGGTGAACGTGGTCTCCTCCGTCACGACACGGTCGGGGACCTGCTCGCCCTTCACGACCTTCTTGGCCAGGTCCATGAGCTGGGGGCCGAGCAGCGGGCTGCACTCGACGATGAAGCTGATCTTTCCGTCGGCCAGCGCCTGCATGCCGTCGTGGACCGCGTCCACCGAGATGATCTTGATGTCCTTGCCGGGCACCTTGCCGGCGCCCTCGATGGCCTCGATCGCGCCGAGCGCCATGTCGTCGTTGTGCGCGTACAGGACGTCGATCTTCGGGTTGGCCTTGAGGAACGCCTCCATGACCTCCTTGCCCTTGGCCCGGGTGAAGTCGCCGGTCTGCGAGGCGATGACCTTGAACCTGGGGTCGGCGGAGACGACCTGCTCGAAGCCCTCCTTGCGGTCGTT
This sequence comes from Streptosporangium sandarakinum, assembly GCF_050942225.1. Lineage (NCBI taxonomy): Bacteria > Bacillati > Actinomycetota > Actinomycetes > Streptosporangiales > Streptosporangiaceae > Streptosporangium > Streptosporangium sandarakinum. Next base: position 754,014 of record NZ_CP192034.1, on the reverse strand, counting down.
GGCCGGGGCGGACCCCGTCGTGCCCTCAAGCTGGACGATGTTCACCTGGTCGGTGCCGTCCTTGTACTGGTCGACCAGCCACTGGCCGGCCTTCTTGCCCTCCTCGACGAAGTCGGAGCCGAGGAAGGTCTTGTAGAGGCTCTTGTCCTGCGAGTCCACGGCCCGGTCGGTCAGGATGACCGGGATCTTGGCGTTCCTCGCCTCGTTCAGCACCGTGTCCCAGCCCGACTCGACGACCGGCGAGAACGCGATGACGTCGACCTTCTGCTGGATGTAGGAGCGGATCGCCTTGATCTGGTTCTCCTGCTTCTGCTGGGCGTCGGAGAACTTCAGCTCGACGCCCGCCGACTTCGCGGACTCCTGGACCGACTTGGTGTTGGCCGTGCGCCAGCCGCTCTCCGCGCCGACCTGGGCGAAACCCATGACGATCTTCCCGTCGGACGAGCCGCCCGAGCCGCCTGAACCACTGCATCCGGCCATGGCCAGTGTCGTGACGCCGACCAGGACCAGCGCCGAGATCCTCTTGAACACGGGGGTTCCTTTCTGGGGGTCAGTGCCGGGACGACGGAGCCCCCCCTTGCCCGGCCTCGATGCCCGGCGCTCGGCCCCGCCGAATGCTCCTCGCGTTCGGCTTGAGAAGACTGTGAGCGTTAACATTACGTGTCGTCAAGATGGGCCCCAGTTACGTTCTGGTCACACCGAAATGATCCGCCGACACCCGTTGACGTTCTCTCCGAATAGTTCTTAAATGGGGTCCGGGTTCTGGATGTTAGCGCTCACCAAGGGGCTACGCATATGACGCCGACGCCCCGCACGGCAGCGTCGTCGCAGGTGAGAAAGGGAGTCACGGCCCGGCATCCCAGGCCCGGCCGCGCAGGGCGGCGCTATTTCCGCGGTGCCGGCCGTCGGGCTCCACCGCCGTCCCGAATTTCGTCGCGCCGATACCGCGTGAATTCCACGCGTCGGAATCCGCCCGTCCACCGGCCGCGACGACCGGGCCGGGTGGCCCGGCGCAGCGCGCGGCGACCGGCCCGGCACCGGTCGCGGACCGGTTCAGCCGTGCCGGCAACGGCCTCCGGCGGAGTGCTCGCCGCCGGAGGCCGGTGTGGCGACGACTACTGGCGCGGGAGCACCGAGCGGACGGCCTCCTCGCTGCGGCCGACGACGGCCGATCCGTCGTCGGCCGTGATGATGGGGCGCTGGATCAGGACCGGGTGGGCGGCCAGCGCACGGATCCAGCGGTCGCGGTCCGCGGGGGTGCGGGACCAGCCGTCCAGGCCGAGCCCGGCGGCCGCCGGCTCACCCGTCCGGGCGATGTCCCAGGGTTCGAGGCCGAGCCGGGTCAGCACCTCGCGGAGCTCCAGCTCGTTGGGCGGGTCCTCCAGGTAACGGCGGACGGTGTAGTCGGCCTGTTCGGCGTCCAGGACGGACAGCGCGGAACGGCACTTGGAGCAGTCGGGGTTGATCCAGATCTCCATATGGTCTTCCTTCGACGCCTGGGCGGCGGGTACGCGGCTGGAGCCCGGGGAGCCGGGTGTTCCCAGCAGCGTAGAGGTGACCGGCGTGAAGAGGGTCATCCGGCCGCGGTCACGTCATTCCGGCCGCTTCGCCCGCCCCTCCGCGTGCCTGCGGAGCGTGACCGGCACCGGGACGAGCCGGTCGCGAAACCTGCCCCCGGCGTGGGGACGGCCGTTCCACGGCGGGCGCGGCACCGGCGCCGACAAGGGGCCTGTCCTCGGCGTGGGAGTGGTCGGGGCGAGGCACCGGTGACCCCGAGGATCCCGGGGACCCCGGGGACCCCGGGGACACGGCCCTGACCGGGGCGAGGGCCCGCCCGCCGGCCGGCACGTCGCCGAGAACGAGCGCCCGCGCCCCGATGACGGCGTCGTCCCCCACGCGCACCGGGCCGAGGACGGTCGCGCCGACGCCCAGCACCACCCGGTCGCCGATCACCGGGTGCCGCCGTTCCCCGCCGGCCCGCCGGTTGTCGCGCCACCACCCGACCGCGCCCAACGTCACCTGGTGGTAGATGGTCACGTCGTCACCCACGACGGCGGTCTCCCCGATCACCACCGCCGCGCCGTGGTCGACGAACACCCTGCGCCCGAGCACCGCGCCGGGATGGATCTCCACCCCGGTGAACCCGCGGGCCACGAGCATCAGCAACCGGGCGGTCAGCCGCCGGTCGCGCCGGTACAGCCGGTGGGCGACCCGGTGCAGCAACATGGCCGGCAGCACCGGGTGCAGCAGCGCCTCCCGCCGGTTGCGGATGGACGGATCCCGCTCGACGATCGTCCGCAGGTCCTCCTCCAGGGTGCGCAGCAGCCCCCGCGGACGGTCTCCGCGCGGCGTCGGCTCGGCGGGGCACCCATGTGCCGGATGGGGCTGGTACATCACCTCATCGTCGGGGGCGCCGGATCCGGCTCGCTTCTTCACGCGTGCCCGCATCCCGGCGTCCGTTCTTCCCGCGTGCGGACCACGTGACGGCGCGGTCCCCGGCCGCGGGCGCCGACGCGAGGCTGCTCATCGAGCAGGAGATGCGGCAGGCCGACAGGCGTCACCCCTGAGGCGGCGTCCACCGGCCGCCGCCCCGGAGACATCGCGGTGAGCGGCCGGTGGGCGCCCTGGGAAAGCCACGGTGAAGGGACCCGGTGGGCCCCGGAGAAGCCAGGGCGAAGGTGCCCGGTGGGCGGCCCGGAAGCCGTCCCCGGTCAGGCGCCTATCGGACGTCGTCGCGGGCGGGGGCGGCCATCCCGGCCGGCATCAGCAGGAACACCTTGGGCGAGAGCCGGTCCATGTCCCCTCTCCTGCCGAACACCAGGCCGGCGGCGAAGTCGACGAACTGTTTGGCCTCGGCGTCCGGCAGCTCGGTGAGGTCCATCACCACCGGGGTGCCCGTACGGAAGAAGTGCCCGACGTGGAGCGCCTCGTTGTAGTTCTGCGGACGGAGCGTCTTGATCACCGCTCCAGTCTGCCCTGTTCGTGACCCCGGTCAAGGCGCGCCGGAAGCGGCGGGCGGGCGTGGCACGCCGTCCGAGAGGCCGTCCGAGGAGTCGCACCACCGGGAGGCGGGCCCGGCCGGAGGGGGTCGGGCCACGGGAACGCGATCAGGAGGCAAGGGCGACCTGGCCGATCACCATGCGGTGGAGGCTACGACTGCTGAACCGCCAGCCGCAGGCCGAAGCCGACGACGACGAGGCCGGTGAGCCGGTCGATGCCGCGGCGGACCGACGGCCGGCGCAGCCAGCCGCGCACCAGACCGGTGAAGCCGATGAGCAGGGCGCTCCACAGCAGCCCCTCGCCCACGTGGACGCCCGCCAGCAGCGTGCCCATCAGAGCGGGGGGCGCGTCGTGCGGCATGAACTGGGGCAGCATCGCGACGTAGAAGACCCCCACCTTCGGGTTCAGCAGGTTCGTCAGCAGGCCGCGGCGGAACGCCTGCCACCGCCCGCCCCGGGGTCGCTCCGCCTCCGCTGCCTCCTCCTCACCGCTCCGGCGACTCTGCCAGAGCATTCGGACGCCCATCCACACGAGGTAGGCGGCCCCGGCCCAGCGAAGGATCTCGTAGGCGAGGGAGGATGCGGCCAGCAGGGCCGCGAGCCCGGCGCCGGCCAGTGTGCCCCACAGGAGCGTCCCGGCCTGGATGCCCAGCACGACGGCCCAGGCGTGTCCCCGGCCGGAGAGCAGCGACGTCCGCAGGATGAGCGCGGTGTCCAGTCCGGGAGTGATGGTCAGGAACCCCACGACGACCGCGAAAGAGGCGATCGATGCTTGAACGTCCACGTTCGGCAAGGTATCGCCTCCGGCTCGCCCGGAAGCGGGGTCAGGGGAAGGTCCGGAAGTGGTAGCCGTGCGAGTAGGTGAAACCGACCCGCTCGTAGAGGGCGCGGGCCGCCAGATTGTCCTTCTCCACCTGCAGGTACAGGCGGTCGGCGCCCCGCCCCGCCGCCCAGCGCGCACCGGCCCCCAGGACCGCGGCGGCCAGCCCCCGGCGCCGCAGGTCCGGCCGGGTGGCCATGCAGAAGACACCGGCCCAGCCGGAGTCGGCGACGACCATCCCCATCGCGGCGGCCCGGCCCTCGTGCGAGACGCTCAGGAAGGCGGCGGGCCCGGCGATCCGCGAGATGACCTCCCTGCCGACGGTCTCGCTGTCGGAGTGGCCGTCCAGGTCGGCGAACACGGCGAGCCACCCGCCCGGGTCCCCCGCCACCTCGACCGGAACGGACCCCGCCGCGCCCACCGGCACCGCATCCGCCCGTGTCACGGCCTCACGCGCCATGGCCGCCACCGTGCCCGCCGGTGTCACGGCCTCCCGTGTCGCTTCCGCCGCCGTGACCGCCGGCGCCGTGTCGGCCGGCGCCGTGTCGGCCGGCGCCGTATCGGCCGGCGCCGTGGCGGCGACGACGTCCCCGGTGCGCGCGGTGAGGACGGCGACCCCGCTCTCGACGCGGTAGCCGAGGCCGGCCAGCCGGGCGTCCAACTCACGGTGATGTTCGGCCGGGCTGATCTGGACGCGGACCGGGACGCCGCGGTCGCGGTAGAACCTCTCGACGGGCTCGATCGAGCGCACCGGAGCGGGCGGCGGCAGCGCGGAGTTGGAGCGCCGCCGCGTCACGCCCGGGCTGTGCCGGAGCAGCCAGCCCTCACGCTCCTCGGTGACCGCGGCAGGCCAGGCCAGTGCCGCGCACCGCTCGATCCGCCAGGCGGACCCGACCGGGACGGACCCCTGCCGCGGAGGCGTCTCCATGTCCGTGGCATCGTGCACCTTCGTCTCCTCCCGCCGCGCGGTGCCAGTCTCCCACGAGGGGGCGCCGCTGACCGGACCCGCGAGGGGGCGCCGGTGTCTGGACCGAGGAACGAAGGAGCGAAGCGACGAAGTGACGAGGGAAGACACCGGACTCAAGCCCCGAGCCGCGACACGCAGCGTCGCCATGAGCCCGCGAGGGGGCGCCGGTGTCTGGACCGAGGAACGCAGGAGCGAAGCGACGAAGTGACGAGGGAAGACACCGGGCAAGAGCCCCCGAGCCGCGACACGAAGTGTCGCCATGAACACAAAGGAGTGCCAAATGACCTGGGGAAACGGCGTTCTGTACGTCATCGTGTGCGCCTCCGGCGCGGCCGGCGACGTCGGCCGCCTCGTCAGGCTCGCGCGGGACGAGGGCTGGACCGTCCAGATCGTCGCCACCCCGCCCGCCCTGGACTTCATCGACGTCCCCGCCCTGGAACGGCAGACGGGCCGTACGGTCCGCAGCCGCTACCGCAGGCCGGACGAGCCCAAGCCGCCGCGAGCCGACGCGATCATCGTCGCCCCGGCCACCTTCAACACGATCAACAAGTTCGCGCTGGGCATCGCCGACACCTATGCCCTCGGTCTCCTCGCCGAGGCTCCGGGCCTGGGCATTCCGGTGGTCGTGCTGCCCTTCGTCAACGACGCCCTCGCCTCCCGCGTGCCCTTCCGCCGGAGCGTCGAGAGCCTGCGGGCCGAAGGCGTCTCGATCCTGCCGGGGCCGGGGCAGGGCCGGTCCGGCCCTCCGGCCGCCCACGACCGGGCCGGTGATCCGGAGGACCGGCCGTGGGCGCGGGCCCTCGACGCCCTCGGACGGCTGCGCCGTGAGGCGCCCGGCGAGGTCACCGGCCCCTGAGACCCGGGGCCGCCCCGGAGCCCGGATCCGGCGGTCGCGGCGCGGGCGCCCCGCGCCTTCGCCGAACCGGTTCCCGTACCCCTGAATCGGAACACGCGACCCCAGAATCACGCGGAAGAAGTGGCCGGGCGCATCGCGTGTGCATACGGTTCGACCATGGGCGACACGAAGAAAGTAGACGACTTCCTGAGCAAGCTCGACCACCCGATGAAGGCCGAGATCGTGGCCGTCAGGGACATCATCGCCAAGGTGAGCCCCGACATCGAGGAGGACATCAAGTGGGGCGGTCCCAGCTTCTTCTACAAGGAGGACATGGCCAGCCTCAACCCCCGGGTGAAGAACTACGTCCCGGTGATCTTCCACAAGGGGTCGCTGCTCAGCGACGAGACCGGGCTGCTTGAGGCGGGCCCCAAGGGCAGGGCCTACGTCAAGTTCCACTCCATGGCCGAGGTCGAGGCCGGCCGGGAGACCCTTGAGAAGCTGGTGAACGACTGGATCAAGATCATGGACCAGTAGGGGGGTCCGCCCGCGCCCGCGGCCATGGCCGCGGGCGGGACGGCCGGTCAGACGGAGACCGTACGGTCCCCGGAGCCGTTCGCGGCGGCCGTGGCGCGTTCCGCCGCCGCGACCGCGTTGCGGAACAGCATGGCGACGGTCGTGGGACCGACGCCGCCGACCCTAGGGGTGATGGCGCCGGCCACCTGGGCGCAGGACTCGTCCACGTCGGGCAGCAGGCGGCGCCCGGCGTACCGCACGCCGCCGCCGATCACGACCGCGCCCGGCTTGACGTGCTCGGGCCGGATGATGCCCGGAACCCCGGCGGCGGCGACCAGGATGTCGGCGCGTCGGGTGTAGCGCGGCCAGTCGGGCACCCCGGTGTGCACCACTGTGACGGCCGCGTTGGCCGTGGGCCGCTTCTGCCCGAGCAGGATCGCCAGGGGGCGGCCGAGGGTCGCGCCCCGGCCGAGGATGACCACCTCCCGGCCGGACACCGGGATGCCGTGGTGGGCGAGGAGTTCCTCGATGCCCGCCGGGGTGCAGGGCAGCGGGCCGGGCAGCCCGAGCGCGAGCCGTCCCATGTTGAGCGGGTGCATGCCGTCGACGTCCTTGTCCGGGTCCACGGCCATCAGCGCCCGGTCGTAGTCCAGGTGCGCCGGGACGGGGTACTGCACGAGCAGTCCGTGCACCGCCGGGTCGGCGTTGAAGGATTCGATGACGGCGTGCAGGTCGGCCTGGGTCGCGTCCGCGGGCAGGTGGGCGTGCGGGGACGCGAAGCCGAGCTCGGCCGCCTGGCGCTGCTTGATGCGGATGTATCCGGCGCTGGCGTCGTCGTCGCCGACGAGGACCGTCGCCAAGGCGGGCGTGACACCCTGCCTGATCAGGGCGGCCACCCGTTCGGCCACCTCGGCGAGGATCCGCTCGGCCACCGGGCCGCCGGGAAGGAGCCGCGCGGTGGCCGCGGCGTCGCCGGAGGCTTCGGAAGGACCGGAGGGGCTGGAAGAGGCGGGTGCGGACGCGAGGTCACCGTGCGGAGGCTGGGACATGTGTCTCCTCGGAGTGGGTGCCCAGGCGGTCGACCCCCACGACGAGCTCCCCGATGGTTGACGCCATCCCCGTGCCGCCAGTCGCTTGACCTCCAGGATGCCCGATCGTGCCCCTTCCGCGCCACCGGCGGGCCCGCGCCGCCGCCGGGTCCGGGACCCGGCGGCCCGCCGATCATGACGATACGGCGGTCCCGCCGTCGTGTTGAGCCGCCATGCCGTCGTGATCGACGACCGGACGCGGCGGCGCGTCCGTCAGCGCAGCAGCCCGACCGCGCTGTAGCCGTCGACGCCGGGCATCTTGGGGAGGCGGGGCTCGTCCGCCTCGGGGCGCCAGTCCTCGGTCGACGTCAGGCCGGGCTCCACCAGTTCGAAGCCGTCGAAGAAGCGCAGGATCTGCGCGTGGGTGCGGGGCGTCGGGGAGCCGGCGGCGGTCCGGGTGTACAGCTCGCGTCCCTTGCGGACGGTGTTCTCGTCGAGGTCCCCGAAGGACAGGTGGCTGATCGCCACGGCGCTGCCGGGGACGAGCCGGTCGCGCAGCGTCGCGACGATCCGCTCGGCGAGGTCGTCGTCGGGGACGAAGTGCAGGACGGCGAGCAGGAGGACGCCCACCGGCCGGGTGAAGTCGAGATGCTTGGTGACGCGGGGGTCGTCGAGGATGGTCCCGGGCTCCCTGAGGTCGCCGTCCACGACGATGGTCCGCTGGTCGTCGGCCAGCAGCGCCCGCCCGTGGGTGAGCACGATGACGTCGTTGTCGACGTAGACCGTGCGGGAGTCGGGCGCCGCCTTCTGCGCCACCTGGTGCACGTTCTCCTGCGTGGGCAGGCCCGCGCCGATGTCGAGGAACTGCCGGATTCCGCTCTCCGCCATGAATCGTACGGCCCTGCGCAGGAAACGCCGGTTGGCCTGTACCCCTTCCCGGGCGTTCGGCGTGATCTCAAGGAGCTTTTCGGCCGCGGCGCGGTCGGAGGCGAAGTTGTCCTTGCCGCCCAGGAGGTAGTCGTAGATCCGGGCAGCACTCGGAACCGCCGGATCGATCCCTTCAGGCACAGTGCTCACGTTTCATCCCACCCTCACGCGTTTCCGCCGATCCTAAAGGAGCCAAGGGGCCATGGCGGGCCAAAACTGAGAACACCTCACATTTCTCCCATGTGATGTCCGAAACGGACACCGACCGGCGGGAGAACCGTACGGCGAGCCCCCGGGAGCGCTCCTCCCGGGAGAACCGGCCCGCCCGGGAAGGAGGCCGGCCCCGGTTTGGAAGCCCCCGCCACGGTGAAGATCCATCGGCGAGCCGGAGGAGGCGGAGGAGGGGCGACGTGAACGATCTGCCGATCTGCGTGACCTGCGGGGTCCAGTACGGCGAGCCGCGTGACGACTGCCCGATCTGCGAGGACGAGCGGCAGTACGTCGGCTGGGAGGGGCAGCGCTGGACGTCCCTGCGCGAGCTGCGCGAGGCCGGGCACCGGTCCGTGGTCGCGGAGGAGGGGCCGGGCGTGTTCGGGGTGGGCACCGACCCGGCCACGGCCATCGGGCAGCGGGCGCTGCTGGTGCGCACCCCGTCGGGCAACGTGCTGTGGGACATGGTCACCCACCTGGACGACGACCTGATCAGGCAGGTGAACGAGCTGGGCGGGATCGACGCCATCGCGATCAGCCATCCGCACTTCTACGGCACGATGGTGGAGTGGGCCCACGTGTTCGACGCCCCGATCCACATCCACGCGGCCGACCGGCGGTGGGTGGCCCGCCCCGACGAGTCGGTCGTCTTCTGGGACGGCGACACGCATGAGATCGCCGAGGGTCTCACGCTGATCAACGCGGGGGTGCACTTCGACGGCGGGCAGGTGATGCACCGGCGTGACGGCGAGGACGGCCGGGGCGCGCTGTTCTCCGGCGACATCCTCCAGGTGGTGCCCGACCGCCGCTGGGTGAGCTTCATGTACAGCTACCCGAACCTCATCCCCGAGCGTCCCCGCACGGTCCGCCGCGCCCTTTCGCTGCTCGGGCCGTACGGCTTCGACCGCGTCTACGGCGGGTGGTGGAAACGGGTCGTCCGCACCGACGGCGCCGCGGCCGTGCGCCGCTCCGCGGAGCGCTACCTCCGCTTCGCCCTGGACGACGCCCCGGACGGGCCGCCGCTGAAACCGCGGGCGGCACCGTGACCGAACCATAGACCGGGACCGGGACCGTAATCGGGACCGGGACCGTAATCGGGACCGGAAACGGAAACGCAAACGGGACCGAAGCCGGAGTCCGGACCGGAAACGAACCCGGGCCCGGAACCGACCCGGTGGCGCGGCAGACGCCCCCGGCGACGGCGGACGGGAGGGAATCGCCGCGGAATGCGGTCATATCTCGCCCCGGAGGCCGCATACCTGGTAGGACGGATGTAGTACCCGCCCTGTGAACCGCGGGTCTAAGGAGCCCCCTGATGTCATCCGAAGGTGCGACGACGCTCCTCGTCTCATCGGACTCGTACGACGCCGTCATAGTCATCCGCGTCGCCGGTGAGCTCGACTACGACTGCGTCCCGGTGTTCCAGCAGGAGCTGTCCCGGGCTTTGGACCGTGACACCGGACCGCCGGAGCTGCTCGTCCTCGACCTGGCCGGGCTCACCTTCTGCGACTCGAGCGGGCTGGCCGGGCTGCTGTGGGGCATGCGCCGGAGCCGGGAGACCGGGACCCGCATGGTGCTGGCGGGCGCGTCCAGCGCCCTGCTCCACATGCTGAGGATCACCGGCCTGCTGCCCTACTTCGAGACGGCGGCCTCCGCGGTGGAGGCCATGGGGCGTCCCGGGACGGCAGCGGACACGGCGGCGGATCGGGTTCCCGGCCCGGCATGGCCGGGATCAGGACGGGTCGAGGTCGATGTGCAGGCGGACGACCGTCCCGGCCCCGGGGGCGGACCGGATCTGGACCAGGTCGCACAACTGGTGGATCAGCCAGAGGCCCCGGCCGCCCAGTGACCTGGCCTCGGGGAGCCTGCGACCGGCCATGGGGTCGGTCATCACCCCCTCGTCGCGGAACTCGCACACGAACGTGCCGCGCCACGCCCAGACACGGAGGGTGCCGTGCCCACCCCCGTGGACGACGCTGTTGGTGGCCGCCTCGGTGACCGCGACGAGGGTCTCCCGCAGCCGCTCCCCCCGAAGCCCGTGCGGCGCGGCGCGGGCGGCGACCACGTCACGGACCGCGGCGAGGTCCCCCCGGCCGTAGGAGAACTCCTCGGGGGGGCCGGGGGCGGGTTCGAGCTCGTCCCAGGCGAAGGGCTCGGCGGTGTAGGCCGCGTACCCGCGGTGGACGCCCTCCTGAAAGATGAACGGGTGGCACCGGGCGATCTCCCGCAGCGTCCCGGCGCCGATCGCGGCGGTGTCGCAGGGGCACAGCAGCCACCAGGCCGGCGAGGCGGTGAACGCCACGTTGAGCAGCCACTCGTGGTAGCGCAGCTCGGTGGTCTCCGCGGCGCTCCGCCCGTCCCAGCCGGCCTCGCCGATGCCGCGCACCGGCCGCCCCTTCCCCGCCCACTCGGCGGTCCATCGCTGCCAGGCGGGGATGAGCCGGGCGGGGTTGCGGCCCAGCCCGGAGGTGTCCATGAACACCACGCGCGGGTCGGGGGCGGGAAGCGCCGCGCGCAGGGCCCGCTCCCTCCGCTCCGGCACGGAGACCAGCACGACCTCGTCGGCCGCCAGCGCGTCCTCGATGAAGGACAGCGCCCCGGAGAGGAACTGCGCCTCCCCGGAGTAGGGATAGAGCTCGTGGCGCAGTCCTGACGCCTTGGCGGCCCTCGTGAGCGTGTGTGTTCCGGCGACGTCCATCCACTCCAACCCCGTCCGTGCGGGGCCGCGGCGGACCGGAGGCGCGGTGCCGCGGCCACGGAGGACCGCCGAACGGCGCGCGCCGCCGGAACGGCGGGCTCCGGCGGACGTCCCGGCCCCCGGCCCCCGGCCCCCGAGCCGGAGTTCCGAAACGACGGTCCTCGCGTTCTGGTGCCCCGTTCGCGGGGACGCACACCTGCCGCGGACCGAACGGAGCGGCAGGCCGAATCAGCAATAAAGAGCAGGAAAAACGCCGAGAAAAGATAACTTCTCGAACGATGTCGCGAAACCCCGCGCACCGCACTGACAGGTGCGTCAAAATCGTGTCACCAGGGACGGTCCACTACTTCGCGAAAGTAGGTCCCGATGCGAAAAATGGTGCCGCGCATGACCGCGGAGTCGCTGCCCGAGCGGCTGGACGACCTGCCCGTGGAGCCGAAGGACTTCCTCCAGCTCGTGGCCGTCGACTTCGCCGGGACCTACAACGTCTACCTCTCCGCCAAGGACGAACGGCTCAAGATGACCCGGCTCTCCATGAGCCTGCTGTCGGCGCCGTTCGCCGCCGCGATCGCGCTGGCCAGCACGAAGGTGATCGACCCGCGGGCGCTGACCTCGTGGGACGGCGTGCCGGGCTACCTGTTCGCGATGGTCACCGCGTTCGGGCTGCTGAACATGCTGCCGTTCCTGCGGCTGATCGAGGCCGTGAACGCCCACATGCGGACCGCCCGCGCCATCAACAACTTCCGCCTGCTCTACGTCGTCCAGCTCAAGGACCACCTGTCCGCGCTGGGCTGGACCCCCAACCTGCCGGTGGACCCCCGCTACCCCGAGACGTACGCGCCGCTCGCCTGGCCGGGCGTCAACGTGATGATGCTCGCCGTGGTCAACGGCGCCTACATGGCTGTCGGCGTGCTCGGCCTGGTGGGCGCCGATCCCAACCCGGCGCTGCTCATGGTGGTCATCGGGCTGATCGCGCTGATCCACTACTTCATCTACTACGTCCGCGCGAACGTCTCCCGCCGTCGCAGGCTTCCCCACAACCCCTACCATTTCCCCAACGTGGAGACCTGAATGCCCGACTACCTCAGATTCGCGTCTTGTGGGGAGACGTGGATCTGGCTGATGCGCCACGTGCGGCGCCACGGCCTGCCCGCCGACGACGACCGCGGCCCGATCTTCGAGGCGCCGCCGGCGCTGTTCGAGATCACCGGCCTCGGCTGGGACGACCCGATCCTGCGCTCCTACGGGGACGCCCGGAAGATCCCGCTGTACTCCGGGAAGTTCAGCGAGCGCACGGTGATCCCGCCGTTCAAGTACAGCTACGGCGGCCGGCTCCGGCAGTTCCTCGGCGTCGACCAGCTCCGCTGGGCGGCCGGCGTGCTGCGCGCCAAGCCGTACACCAAGAGCGCCTGGATCTCCCTGACCGCCCCGGGCGAGCCGCCGGACGCGGTGCCCTGTCTGACCAGCCTCGCCTTCCGGCTCCGCGAGGGGCGGCTGGCGATGACCGCGGCCTTCCGGTCACAGAACGCCCTCACCTCCTATCTGAACTACGTGCCGCTGCGTAGTATCCAGGGCGAGGTCGCCGAAGACCTCGGAGTGGACTGTGGGGTGATGAGGGTCTTCGTCGACGTTCCGCACATCTACGCGGTGGACGCGGCGGCGGTCGAGGAGATCCTCCGGCTGTCGGAGCGCGATGGGCTCGGCGAGGGCGGGTCGGCACCTGGTCATGCTGGTCGACCTGGACGGGACGGTGGTCGACTATGCCCGGACGGAGCGCGCCGCGCTGGCTGAGGTCCGCCGCCGGTTCTTCCGGATGGACCACGCCGAGTTCCTGGCGGCCTTCCACGCCGCCAACGAGCCGCTCTGGGCGGCCTACCGCGAGCACCTGATCACGCTGGCGGAGCTCCGGCTGGAGCGCTGGGCCCGGCTGGGCGCCCCCGGCGGGGTCGCGGCGGCTTTCGAGGACGCGCTCGGGCGGCACGTGGCCCTGTTCCCCGAGGCCCGTGCCGCTCTGCGGCGGCTGGCGCGGCGGTTCCCGCTGGCCCTGGTGACCGACGGCCTCGCCGACGTCCAGCGGGCCAAGCTGCGCCGTACCCGTATCGGGGGGTTCTTCCGGCACGTGGTGATCGCGCCCGAAGTGGGCATGCGCAAGCCCGACGGCGACCTGCTGCACCACACCCTCGGCCTGCTGGAGGCCAAGGCCGACGACGCGCTGATGGTCGGCGACTCCCCGGCGAGCGACGGCGCCTGCGCGCGGGCCGCCGGGGTGGACTTCTGCTGGGTGAACCGCACCGGGGCGGCGTGCGTCCCGGGCGTCCCGGTCCACCGGACCGTCCCCCACCTCGGAGCCGTCTGAACCGGCGTCAGGCCGGTTCGGGGGACGCCTCGAACGCCTCGGCGACCGCGGCGCGGACCCGGTCCATGTCGGCCGGGGCTCCGATCTCGCGGCTCAGGGAGGTCATGTCGACCTCCGGCATGCCGCACGGCACCGCCCAGTTCCACGGCGACAGGTCGCCCTCGACGTTGAGGGCGAACCCGTGGCTGGTCACGCCGCGGCTCTGCCGCATGCCGATCGAGACGATCTTCCGGCCGGTCGCGACGGTCCACACCCCGGTGAGCAGCTCGGAGCCGGGCGGGGTGTCACGGCGCTCGGCCGGGGCGCCGAGCGCCCCGAGCGCGCGGACGAGGCGCAGCTCGACCTCCCGGACGTAGTCGACGATCCGCTCGGTCTCGTCGAGCTTGACGATCAGGTAGCCGACGAGCTGGCCCGGGCCGTGGTAGGTGAGCTGCCCGCCGCGGCCCGTGCTCACGACCGGGATGCCGTGGGACGGGTCGGGCAGGTGCTCCTGGAGGGTGCGCCTGCCGACGGTGTACACCTGCGGGTGGCTGAGGAGCCAGAGGGTGTCGGGGCGCTCGTCGCGCTGCCGTTGACCGACCATGTCGGTCATCCGCTCCATGGCCTTCTCGTACTCGACCAGCTCGTCCTGGATCAGCGACAGGGGACGTTGCCTCATGCCCCCAGCATATTTTCCCCGGCGGGTACCGGTGGCGGGCGGCCTCTAGTAGCGGGCGGAGGGGGCCTTCGGCATGAAGATCCACAGCAGGACGTAGGCGATCCACATCGGCCCGGGGAGGAGCGAGAGGATCAGCCACAGCACCCGGACGAGGGTGGGCGGCACGCCGAGGCTGTCCGCGATCCCGCCGCAGACACCGGCGATGACCTTGTGGTTGGCCGAACGGTGCATTTCTTCCTCTTTCCGAGTCGTCGTTTTCACCCCGTCCAACGAGGGCCCGGGACGTCCACGTTCCCCGCGTGACCCTGAGAAAACCCTGACAGGGTCGCACCGGTCCCGCATTTCCCGGCCACAGCCCACTTCACCTGGTAAAACCCATTCCCGCCTTCGCGTTCCCGATCGGCGCGTCAGGCCCGCCTCAGGGTTTTACGCCACTTACGGTTTACGGAGGTGCGCGCCCCTCGGAGTACCCCGCACGTCCTTTTCCGATCCGAGGAGCATGATGCGCAACCACCTGTCCACCGGAACGGCGGCGATCCTCACCGTGCCCCTGGTGCTCGTCGCACCGGCCGTGTCGGCTGCCGTCCCGCCGGTGGTGCCGCCGGTCGCCACGCCCCCCGCGGCCCCGCAGGCCACCCGGGCCACCACCCCGGTCGTCGCTCCCCCGGTGAGGCCGCCGGTCGTCCCGCCGCCGGCCCGCCCGGACGTCTCCGCGCCGACGTTCGCCCCACCGGCGCCCGCCTCGCCGGCGGCCCCGCTCCCCGTGCCGTCCCTCTCGCCGGCGAACATCAAGGCGCACCTGGCCCGGTTCCAGGCCATCGCCGACGCCAACGGCGGCAACCGCGCCCACGGCAGCCCCGGCCACCTAGCCTCGGCGAACTACGTCAAGAACCTCCTTGACGAGGCCGGGTTCGCCACCGTCCTGCAACCGTTCTCCTACGGCGGCCTGACCGGCTACAACGTCATCGCTGACTGGCCCGGCGGCGACCCCGACGACATCCTCATGGTCGGCGCGCACCTCGACAGCGTGATAGCCGGACCCGGAATCAACGACAACGGCTCCGGCAGCGCCGCCATCCTGGAGACCGCGCTGGAGGTGTCCCGCCAGGGCCTGAAGTCCTCCCGGCACCTGCGCTTCGCATGGTGGGGCGCCGAGGAGCTGGGCCTGCGCGGCTCGCAGTACTACGTGAACAACCTCCCGGCGAGCGAACGATCCAAGATCAAGGGGTACGTCAACCTCGACATGATCGCCTCGCCCAACATCGGCTACTTCGTCTACGACGGCGACAACGGCACCATCGCCGGCGGGATCATGGCCCCGGAGGGCTCCGCCGAGCTGGAAAGGACCTTCAAGTCCTACTACGCCTCGATCGGCGTTCCCGTGCAGGACATCGCGCTGAACGCCCGGTCCGACCACGGCTCGTTCCTCGCCGCCGGCATCCCGGTCGGCGGCATCTTCAGCGGGGCGGAGGACATCAAGAACATGGCCCAGACCCAGCTGTGGGGCGGTACGGCGGGCGCGGCGTTCGACTCCTGCTACCACCAGTCGTGTGACACCATCTCCAACATCGACGACACCGCGCTGAACCGCAACGCGAACGCGATCGCCCACCTGGTGTGGGCGTCCTCCGTGACCTCCGCCCCGGGGGCCGTCTGGCAGGACAGGTTCGAGTCGGCCACCGGCTGGATCACCGACCCCGCCGGCACCGACACCGCCACCAGCGGCCGGTGGGAGCGCGGCCGCCCCGAGGCCACCTTCTACCAGGGCCCCAAGCAGCTCGACGCCACGACCAGCGGCGTCAACGACCTGGTCACCGGGCGGTGGGCCGGGCCGTCGGCGGGGGCCGACGACATCGACGGGGGCAGCACGAGCATCGAGTCGCCGCCCATCACGCTGCCGGCCGGCGGCCCGCTGAGGCTGTCCTTCTCCTGGTATCTCGCGCACGCGGCCACCGCCACCGACGCCGACCACCTGCGCGTCAAGGTCGTCGGCCGCACCACGCGCCAGGTGTTCGAACGGCTCGGCCGGCCCACCAACCGCGACGGCGTCTGGGGCACCGTGGAGACGAACATCTCCGACTTCGCCGGGCAGACCATCCGCATCCTCATCGAGGCCGCCGACGAGGCCGGCCCCTCGCTCGTCGAGGCGGGCATCGACGACGTCAGGATCGACCGGGGGCCCGGCCGGCTCCTGTGAGCACCCCGGTACGGCTCCCGCCGGGCCGTACCGGGGTGTCCCGGGGCACTCCATAACTTTTCGCATCCCCGCTCGGGAGGATCTAGGCGCGGGCGACTTATAACGGTACGTTCCGCCTTAGTACGCACGGGGGACCTTCCACGTTCCACCTTCCGAGGAGCGCAATGCGCCTTACGTCACGCCGCGGCATGGTCAGGGCGGCCACCCTGGTCACGGCAGTCACCCTTCCCCTCGCCCTCGCGGCGCCCGCCGCGACGGCCGGGACCGCCGCATCCGCCGCGACCGGCGTCTCCGACGTCCTGGCAGAGGCCTTGGCCCACCAGGTCAAGGGCAAGAACGTCAAGAAGCATCTCGACGCGTTGCAGTCCATCGCCGACGCCAACGGCGGCAACCGCGCCGTGGGCACACCCGGCTACGACGCCTCGCTCGCCTACGTCAGGGACAAGGTGACCCGGGCCGGATACAAGGTCTCCACCACCGACGTCGAGTTCCCCGTCAAGTGGGAGGAGTTCTCCCCCTCGGTCCTGCAGCAGGTCTCCCCCGAGGCGAAGACGTACGTCAACCCCACCGACTTCGTCACCGTGACCCCCTCCAGCGGCGGGGACGTCACCGCGCAGATCCAGGTCGTCGACCCGGTCATCCCGCCCGCCCCCGTCCCCAACACCTCCACCGCGGGCTGCGAGAGTTCCGACTTCGCCGGCTTCGTCCCGGGCCGGATCGCCCTCATCCAGCGCGGCACCTGCGCGTTCGTCGACAAGGCCCTCAACGCGAAGGCCGCGGGCGCGGCCGGCGTCATCTTCTTCAACGAGGGTCAGCCGGGCCGTACCGACCCGTTCGAGTTCGACATCCGCGAGTGGCGCTTCGGCTTCCCGGTCGTCATCGCGAGCACCGCCGTCGGCCTCGACCTGGCCGACAGCCCGGGCACGGTCGTCCACCTGAAGGTGGACGCCAAGACCACGGTCGGCCACGCCAAGAACCTCATCGCCGAGTCCCGGCTCGGCGCCGCCGGCGAGGTCGTGATGGTCGGCGCCCACCTCGACGGCGTCCCCGAGGGCCCCGGCATCAACGACAACGGCTCCGGCAGCGCCGCCGTCCTGGAGACCGCGCTGAAGATGGCGCACCTGCCCACCAAGAACCGGCTGCGGTTCGCCTGGTGGGCCGGTGAGGAGCTGGGCCTGCTCGGCTCCGACCAGTACGTCGCGGGCCTGTCTCAGGCCGAGCGGGACCGGATCCGGCTCTACCTCAACTTCGACATGGTGGCCTCGCCGAACGACGTCACCTTCCTCTACGACGGCGACGACTCCGACGCCGAGGGCTCGGGCCCTGGCCCGGACGGCTCCGCCGGGATCGAGAAGGTCTTCGAGCGGTACTACGGCAAGCGCGGCCTGCCGTTCAAGGGGACCGACTTCGACGGACGCTCCGACTACGGCGCTTTCATCGCCAACGGCATCCCGTCCGGCGGCATCTTCACCGGCGCCGAGGGGATCAAGACCGCCGAGGAGGCCGCCCGCTTCGGCGGCACGGCCGGTGCGCCGTACGACCCCTGCTACCACGACGTGTGCGACACGATCACCAACATCAACGCCGCCGCCCTCGACCGCAACGCCAAGGCCATCGGCTACGCGACCGCGCGCTACGCCTACGACCTGACCGGCATCCCCGACCGGAACGCCGCCGCCCGGACCATGGCCGCCACCGCCGCCCCGGCGCGGGTCCCGGCCCACGGCGCGGCGAGCTAACCCTCCCGGGCCACACCGCGCGCCGCCTCGGCGGCGCGCCGGACCGCCCCTCGCGCCGCCTCCGCGGCGCGCCCGACCACACGCGCACCGCGTCCGCGGCGCACCGGACCACATCGCACAAGCCGCCTCGGCGGCGCACCGGCGCACCACCAGGTTGTACGGCGCGCGCCCCACGAAGGCGCGCGCCGATCGGGGGATCCCCTCACCTCCCAGCCCGAGGAGCATGATGCGCAGACTGTGGAGCATCGGGACGGCAGCGATCCTGGCCATCCCGCTGGCGCTCACCGCACCGGCCGTCTCGGCGGCCGCCCCGCCGGACATCTCGCTGACGAACGTCAAGGCCCACCTCACCCAGCTCCAGTCCATCGCCACCGCCAACGGCGGCAACCGCGCCCACGGCCGCCCCGGCTATCTCGCCTCGGCCAACTACGTCAAGAACCTCCTGGACGGCGCGGGCTTCACCACGACCCTGCAGTCGTTCAGCTACAACGGGGCGACCGGCTACAACGTCATCGCCGACTGGCCCGGCGGCGACCCCAATGACATCCTCATGGTCGGCGCGCACCTCGACAGCGTGACCGCCGGACCCGGAATCAACGACAACGGCTCCGGCAGCGCCGCCATCCTGGAGACCGCGCTGGAGGTCTCCCGCCAGTCCCTGGCGCCGTCCAAGCATCTGCGCTTCGCCTGGTGGGGCGCCGAGGAGCTGGGCCTGCGCGGCTCGCAGTACTACGTGAACAACCTGCCGTCCACCGAACGGTCCAAGATCAAGGGCTACCTGAACTTCGACATGGTGGGCTCCCCCAACCCCGGCTACTTCATCTACGACGGCGACAACTCCGACGGCGTGGGCTCGGGCCCCGGCCCGGCCGGCTCGGCACAGCTGGAGGCGACACTCGCCGCCTACTTCTCCTCGATCGGCGTGCCGACCCGGGGCACCGACTTCGACGGACGCTCCGACTACGGGCCGTTCATCTCCGCCGGCATCCCGGCGGGCGGCACGTTCACCGGGGCCGAGGGCATCAAGTCGAGCGCCCAGGCGAGCCTGTGGGGCGGCACGGCGGGCGCGGCGTTCGACTCCTGCTACCACCGCTCGTGCGACACCACCTCCAACATCAACGACACCGCGCTGAACCGCAACGCCGACGCGATCGCCTACGCCGTGTGGACGATCGCCACCGCCACCCCGCCGGTGACGGTCTACTCCGACACCTTCGAGACGGCGACCGGCTGGACCGTCAACCCGGCCGGCACCGACACCGCCACCCTCGGTCAATGGGAGCGCGGCGTCCCCCAGGCCACCACCTCCAGCGGCGCCAAGCAGCTCGGCACCACGGTCAGCGGCACCAACGACCTGGTCACCGGACGCCTGGCCGGGGCCGCGGCCGGTGACCACGACGTCGACGGCGGCACCACCACCGTGCAGTCACCGCCGATCACGCTGCCGTCGGGCGGCCCACTCAAGCTGGGCTTCTCGTGGTACCTCGCGCACGGTTCCAACTCCTCCAGCGCCGACTACCTGCGCGTCAAGGTCGTCGGCTCCACCACCACCCAGGTCTTCCAGCAGCTCGGCGCGGCGGCCAACCGCAACGGCGCCTGGGCCGCGGCCGAGGTGGACGTCTCCTCCTACGCCGGGCAGACCGTCCGCATCCTCGTCGAGGCCGCCGACGCCTCCACCGCCTCGCTCGTCGAGGCGGGCATCGACGACGTGAAGATCACCCGCTAGACCCCGGCGGGCCCCTCTGTACGGCTCCCGCCACACGGCGGGAGCCGTACACCCGGCGAACGCGCCGCGGACGCCGGAGAGCGTCAGGACGCGGGCCGGTCGTAGATCCCCACCGACCAGCGTCCCGGCCGATCCCCCAGCTCGGCGCTCAGCTCGGCCATCACCCCGGGATCCGTGAGGGCCGTCATGGGGTACTTTCCATCGCACTTGCGGATCTTCTTCATCGACGGCTCGCACCCTTTACGCGACATCTCAGACGCGTTGATGACGCGAGCGTCGGAGGGAAGCACCCAGATCGTGGCCGCCTGCTCCTTCCGGGGCCAGTCGGCGGGAGCCGACATCTTGTCGAACTGGCTGTCCAGCCGTCGGGCCTCGTCGTCCTTCAGCGGCGGCGTGTCGGTTCGGCAGGAGTCGCGGACGTGCCCTCCCGAGGGCCCGTGTTTCTGCCAGAAGATGACGACCACCCACGATCTGGGGTCGGCGCAGGTGATCCGGAGTCCGGTGAAGCGACTGGTCGGCCTGAACTTCAGGACGTGCGGGGTCCCCATGCTCTCCGAGCCGTACCTCTCGATCAGGGACAGCTTCCGTCCCGAGAAGTCCCTGAAGGACTCCGGAAGGTACGTACCGGGTTCCGGCCGGTCGGGCGCGCGGGAGACGGAGGGCTCGGCGGGGTGGGCGGCGACCGTCGTGGACCGTCCGTCCCGGCCCCCGGGAAGCGAGAACGGCACCGCCGCCGCGACCGCCACCGCGCAGGCGGCCAGAACCGTGCCCGCGGTCCTGCGCCTGCGCCGGATCGACCGGCCCCGGCGCAGGATCTCCTCCAGCCGGGCGGCGCCCCCGCTGCCGCCCGCGCCGCGCTCGTCGAGCAGTTCCCGCAGATCATGCTCCGTGTAGGTCATCGCTCCGCTCCCGCCGTCATCCGAACCCGCTGATCCACCCTGAGCCTCGCGAGGGCCCTGCCGAGCTGGCTCTTGACCGCCCCCAGCGAGCAGCCGAGCACGCCGGCCACCTGGGAGAGGGTCATCCCCTCGTAGTAGTGCAGGACGACCACCGCCCGCTGGCGGCCGGACAGCGCGCCGATCGCGGCCCACAGCGCGTCCCGGTCGCCGACCCCGTCGGTGAAGTCCCCGGCGTCCGCCCGGTCCGGGAGGTCCCCGGTCGAGACCTCCCCCCGCCAGCGCCGCCGCCACCAGGAGGCGTGCGTGTTCGCGATGATCCGGTACACGTACGGATCGGGGTCCCCGTCGATCCGCCGCCAGGCCAGCCAGGCCCTGGCCAGCGCCGTCTGCACCAGGTCCTCGGCGGTCGCCCAGTCCCGGGTGAGGAGATACGCCGTTCTCCGCAACCTCTCGTGGCGCTGCGCGACGTATTCCGCGAACTCTGTCATCCTGCCTCCAGTGCGAAGCTCCGCCGATCACTACCGCCTGGGCCCGCCGTACGGATGACAGCGGTTCCGCGCGTTTTCCCGCCGTTCCGCCCGATCCCGTGGCGGCGGCCCGCAGGCTCCGTGACGGCGGCCCGCGCGGCTCCTCGGCGGTGACCCGGTCACGGGGGCCTCCGCGCTCCGCTAGCCTCGCCTACGGCACGCACACGCCGGGACGAAAGGCACCAAGTTGATCGGCTGGTTCGAAGCGGTGGTCCTCGGGCTCGTACAGGGGCTGACGGAGTTTCTGCCGATCTCCTCCAGTGCCCACATCAGAGTCGTCTCGGCGCTCCTGGGCTGGCAGGACCCCGGCGCGGCGTTCACGGCGGTGATCCAGCTCGGCACCGAGGCCGCGGTGGTGATCTATTTCCGCAAGGACATCTGGGAGATCATCTCCACCTGGACCCGGTCGCTGTGGCGGCCCGACCTGCGGTCCCACCACGCGGCGCGGATGGGCTGGTACGTCATCGCCGGCACGATCCCGATCGTCGTGCTGGGCCTGCTGTTCAAGGACAGCATCGAGACGGTCTTCCGCGACCTGCGCCTGATCGGCACCACCCTGATCGTCTTCGGCGCGATCCTGTGGCTGGCCGACCACACCGCCCGCAACAAGCTCACGCTGCAGAAGAACCTCAGCCTCACCCACGCCCTGGTGTACGGCTTCGCCCAGTCGCTGGCCCTGATCCCGGGCGTCTCCCGCTCCGGCGGCACGATCAGCGCCGGCCTGGTGCTCGACTACCGCCGGGAGGAGGCCGCCCGGTACTCCTTCCTGCTGGCCATCCCGGCCGTGCTGGGCTCCGGTTTCCTGGAGCTGTTCAAGATCGGCGACGGCCGGGCGCCGGACTGGGGGCCGACCATCCTGGCCACGGTGATCTCGTTCGTCGTCGGCTACGCCGCGGTGGCGTGGTTCCTGAAGTACATCAGCTCCCACCGCTTCACCGGCTTCGTGGTCTACCGGATCATCCTGGGCGTCATCATCATCGCCCTGGTCTCCTTCGGCGTCCTCAACCCCATGGCCTAGGCCGCATCCGACCGGAGGCTCCGGGCCGGTGCCGGAGGCGCTGGTCTCATACGCGGTCGAGGAAGCCGGCGATCAGCGGTGCGATCTCCGGCAGGTGGGTCTCCAGGGCGAAGTGGCCGGTGTCGAACAGGTGCAGCTCGGCGTCGGGGAGATCGCGCAGGTAGGCACGGGCGCCGGGCTCGGGGAAGAACGGGTCGCCGACGCCCCAGGTGATGAGGGTGGGCGGGGTGTGCTCACGTAGCCATGCCTGCCAGCGGCCGTAGCGCTCGATGTTGGAGCGGTAGTCGAACGCCAGCGCCACCTGCGCATCCTTGCGGCCGGGGAGGTCGAGGAAGTGCTGGTCGAGCGTCCAGCCGTCCGGTGCGACCAGTTCGGGGTCGGACACGCCGGTCTCGTACTGGCTCCGCGTCCCCCGCAGGGTGAGCAGGTCCCGGATGGTCTCCTCGGCCCCCGGCGTCTCCGGGCGCAGCGCGGTGAAGTCACGGGCGCCGTCCGACAGTCCGTCCTCGTAGGCGTTGCCGTTCTGCACCACCAGGCCCGCGACCCACTCGGGATGGCGTTCGGCGATCCGGAACCCGACGGGCGCGCCGAAGTCGAACATGTACATCGCGAACCGGGTCAGCCCGAGTCCACGCACGAGGCCCTCGATGACGTCGGCGAGCCGATCGAAGGAGTGGACGAAGTCGTCCGGGGCCCGGGTGTGCCCGAACCCGGGGTAGTCCGGGGCGATGAGCCGGTAGTGCGATCCGAGCGCGTCGATGAGCCGGCGGAACTGGTGCGACGCGGAAGGGAACCCGTGCAGGAGCAGCAGCACCGGCGCGCCGGCCCGCTCCGGCAGCGACTCGCGGTAGAAAACCCGGACACCGTCGACGTCGAGGTGGTGGTGGGCGATCCGGGTGATCGGGACGACCGTCATCTCTAATGCCTTTCATCGTTAATTATGCGTTAGTTATAGTGATCATTGATCTAATGCGTCAACTCCGCCGGATACCATTAGGCTCATGAGCGACACCGTTCCCCTCACCGGGGAGCCGCTGGCCCTGGACCTGATCAACACCAGCACGGCGGTCGGCGACCTGCTGGCCACCCCCGCCGACCTGCGCGCATGGCTGGAGCTGCAGGCCGGCCGGTTCGGTGAGGCGCGAGAGCTCGTCACCGCCGGCCTGGCCGCCGCCGACCTGGCCGCCGTGCGGGACGTCCGCGACCGCACCGCTCGCGTCCTCGACCACGTCCGTCGCGGCGAACGCCCCCGGCCGACGACCTGGACGCCCTCAACCGGGCCCAACGTGCCGCGCCCGCCGTCACCGCCCTCACCTGGGACGGCGCGGCGGTCACCGCGGTCCGCCGCCGCGCCGGAACGCCCGGCGACCGGCTGACGGCGTGGCTGGCCGAGGCGGCCGCCGAACTGCTGGCCGACCCGGCGGTCATCGAGATCCGCCGGTGTGCGGCCGACGACTGCGTGATGCTGTTCCTGCCCTCCCATCCGCGCCGCCGCTGGTGCTCGGCGGCCCGCTGCGGCAACCGCGCCCGCGTCGCCCGCCACTACCGGCGTCACAAACCGGCCTGACGCCGCCCGCCCCCGGCTGACCCTGATCTCTCCGGGCGCCGTCGGCACGGACGGCGGACGGCGCGGTCGTCCGGATCGGGAAGACTGGACAGGTGCGTCCCGACCGCTTCGACCTGCCCGTCCGCCACGTCCTGCCCGAGCTGTTCGCGGCCCTGGACGAGCGCGGCGTCGCCGTGCTCGCCGCGCCGCCCGGCACGGGCAAGACCACGCTCGTCCCGCTCGCACTGGCCGGACTCGCCGGGACCGCCGGGCTCACCGGGCTCACCGGTGAACCGGGTCCCGGCCGGGGACGAGCGGGTGAGCCGGGGCGGGTGATCGTCGCCGAGCCCCGCCGGATGGCGGCGCGGGCGGCGGCCCGCCGGATGGCCTGGATGCTGGACTCCCAGGTCGGTGCGGAGGTCGGGTTCTCGGTCCGGGGCGAGCGCAGAGCCGGACCCGGCACGGTCGTCGAGGTCGTCACCACCGGGGTCCTGCTCCAGCGGCTGCAGCGCGACCCCGAACTGGCCGGCGTCGGCACCGTCCTGCTGGACGAGTGCCACGAGCGCCACCTGGACGCCGACACCGCCCTGGCCTTCCTCCTCGACGTCCGCGCCACCCTCCGCCCCGACCTGCGGATCGTCGCCGCCTCCGCCACCGCCGACGCCGGGCCGTGGGCCCGGCTGCTCGGCTCGGGCGCCCCGCCGTACGGCCGCGGCCCGGCGGGCGGCGACCACGCGTCCGGCGGCTCGCCGTACGGCGCGGGCGCGTCCGGCGACGCGGCGCCGGTCGTGCGCGCCTCCGGTGAGGCGCACCCCGTCACACCCGTCTGGGCGCCTCCCTCCGGCCCGGTGACGCCGCCGCGCGGCCTGCGGGTGGACCCGGCGTTCCTGTCCCACGTCGCCGCCGTCGTACGGCGCGCCCTGGCCGAACGGGAGGGGGACGTGCTGTGCTTCCTGCCGGGGGTCGGCGAGATCGGCAGGGTCGCCGCACTGCTCGGCGGCGACACCGGGGGCGCGGAGATCCTCCAGATCCACGGACAGGCCCCGGCCCGCGTCCAGGACGCCGTGCTCTCCCCCGGCCGGGGGCGGCGGGTCGTGCTCGCCACCTCGGTCGCCGAGTCGAGCCTGACCGTGCCGGGTGTCCGGGTCGTGGTCGACTCGGGCCTGGCCCGCGAGCCCCGCACCGACCACGCCCGCGGCCTCGGCTCGCTCACCACGGTCCGCGCGTCCCGGGCCTCGGCGGTCCAGCGCGCCGGGCGGGCGGGCCGCGAGGCGCCGGGGACGGTGTACCGATGCTGGTCGCAGGCCGAGCACGACCGCCTGCCCGAGTACGCGCGGCCCGAGATCGCCCTGGCCGACCTGACCGGCTTCGCCCTCCAGGCCGCCTGCTGGGGTGATCCCGAGGCCGCCGGGCTCGCCCTGCTCGACCCGCCCCCGCCGGCCGCGATGGACGCCGCCCGGCGGACCCTGCTCGCCCTGGGCGCCCTTGACGCCTCCGGCGGCCGGGTCACCGGTCGGGGCCGTCTGATGGCCGCCGCCGGGGTCCACCCCCGCCTGGCCCGCGCCCTGGTCGACGCGGGTCCCGGGGCCGCGGAGGTGGTGGCGCTGCTGTCGGAGCCGCTGCCCCGGGACGCCGGCGACGACCTGGTGGCGATCTGGCGGTCCGTCCGGCGGGGCGGGAACGGGCCCGGGGACGGCTTCCCGGCCCGCTGGCGCGGGGAGGCCGCCCGCCTGGCCCGCGCCGTCCCCGGGGAGGACGCCGGGCGCGACGGACCCTCTCAGGGACCGGCGGGCCGCCCCGGGACCCGGCGCCCCGGAGACGACGGCTCCCGGACCGGTGGAGCCGCGGGCGGCCGGCCCGGAACCGGCGGGCTCAGGTCCGACGACGCCGTGGCCGGGCTGACGGTGGCGCTGGCCTACCCGGAGCGGGTGGCCCGGCGGCGCGGCGGGGCGTACCTGATGGCGTCGGGGACGGCCGCGGAGCCGTCCGCCGGGTCGCGGCTGGGTGACGCGGAGTGGCTGGCGATCGCGGTGGCCGACCGGCCGGTGGGGTCGGCGGCGGCGCGGATCAGGCAGGCCGTCGTGATCGACGAGGAGACCGCCCGGCTGGCCGCCGCGTCCCTGTACGACGCCGCCGAGGAGGTCGCCTGGCGGGTCCCGCCGGGTGAGCGGCGCGGCGACGTCTCGGCGCGCCGGGTGGAGCGCCTGGGCGCCGTCGAGCTGTCGTCGGTCCTGTTGCGCGACGCCGACGTCCGGCCCGCCGTACTCGCGGGCCTGCGCGCCGAGGGGCTCTCGCTCCTGCGCTGGACGTCCGAGGCCGTCGCGCTGCGCGAACGCCTGGCCTTCTGCCGCCGCGCGCTCGGCGACCCCTGGCCCGCGACGGACGACGACGCCCTCGTCGAGGCGGCCGAGCGGTGGCTGGAGCCGGAACTGTCACGCGCCCGCCGCCGCGCCGATCTGGAGCGCCTCGACGTGGTCGCCGCGCTGCACCGCCTGGTCCCGTGGCACGCCCGGCTGGCGGAGGTCGCCCCCGAGCGGATCGAGGTGCCCAGCGGCTCACGGATCAGGATCGACTACTCCGGCGACCGGCCGGTCCTGGCGGCCAAACTGCAGGAGCTGTTCGGCTGGGACGAGGCCCCGCGGATCGCCGGGGTGCCGCTGGTGGTGCACCTGCTGTCCCCGGCGGGCCGGCCCGCGGCCGTCACCGCCGACCTGTCCACGTTCTGGCGCGAGGGCTACCGCGCGGTCCGGGCCGAGCTGCGGGGCCGCTATCCCCGGCACCCCTGGCCGGAGGACCCCCTGTCGGCGGTCGCCACCCGCCGCGCCAACCCGCGGCGCTGAGGAGTCGCGGGGCCGGTTCAAGAGTCAGGGGAACGGTTCGGGGCCGTCCCGGAATCGTCTTTCGGAACGCCGGGGCCGTGAGGGATTCCACGGACGGCACCCCGGTGGGGCGCCTCGCCGGACGCGCGGTGCGCCGTTCTCGGCGCGATCACTCGTTCGCGGAGGCGGGATTCAGCGCGGGCGGACTCCGTCGATGGCGAGTGCCAGCAGGCGGTCGGCTTCGGCCGGGCCGTCGGGCTCCTGCTCGGTGGCCAGGGAGATGGCGCCGACGAGCTTCAGGAGATGGATGACGGCGATCCCGGGGCGCACCGCGTCCGCCGCTCGGGCGCGGACGAGGAGTCTCTCACCCGCGTTGATGATCATGTCGTGACAGGTACGGCCGAGCGCCGGGTCGCCGCCCCGCATCAGCGAAGCGCCCAGGCCCCGGTTGGCCGCGGCGTGGGTGCCGACGGCGCGAAGCCAGGTGAACAGCGCCTCTCCCGGGTCGGGGGCGGTGAGCAGGTCATCGGCCTTGGCGCAGAGCGTCTTCACCCGGTCTTCGAAGACCGCTTCCAGGAGTGCCCGACGGGTGGGGAAGTGCCGGTGCAGGGTGGCCGAGCCGACTTCTGCGCGGCGGGCGATCTCCTCCAGGGACGCCTCGGCGCCGTGCTCGGCGATGAGGGTCCCGGCGGCGGCCACGATCCGGTCGAAGTTGCGGCGGGCGTCGGCACGCATCCGCTGCCGGGATGGCACGACGGCGTCCTTGGACACGGCGGCTCCTGACGACTTGCCAAGTGGGGTGGTCCCCCATATCGTAGCGAACGCTAACCGGAGGGGCACCCCACTTATGCGAGTGGCTTCTCCTCCCCCGAGCTCAGAAGGAGAGACGGTGACTCCGAAGAACAGGACCGTCGTGGTGGTGGGAGCGACCGGCCTGCAGGGCGGGGCCGTGACGCACCACCTGCTCCGTGGCGGCTGGCAGGTGCGTGCGCTCACCCGTGACCCGAACGGGACACGGGCGCGAGCACTGGCGCGGGCCGGTGCGCAGGTGGTGCGGGCGCAGATGGAGGACGTCGCCTCCCTGACCGCGGCGGCCAAGGACGCCTGGGGTCTGTTCAGCGTTCAGCCCACGGTCGGCTCGCCCGGCACCTCACCGGACTTCACCACCGAGGACGAGGTCCGCTGGGGCGTGAACGTCGCCGAGGCCGCGCACGCCGCCGGCGTCGGACACCTGGTGTTCACCTCGGTCGCCGGCGCGGACCGCCATCTCAGCGAGAAGGTGCCGGTGAACCTGGTCAGCAAGTGGCGGATCGAGCAGCACATCGCCCGCCTCGGCCTGCCCGCGACGATCCTGCGGCCGGCCTCGTTCATGGAGAACTTCACCGGCGGATACGCACTGCGGAACGGAAGCCTGTCCACCGGGATCGCACCGGACACGGTCCAGCAGCTCATGGCCGTCGACGACGTCGGCTTCATCACCGAGTCGGCGTTCCGCCACCCCGAGGAGTGGATCGGTCGGGCGGTCTCCCTGGCCGCCGACGAGCTCACGCCGGTCCAGGTCGCCGCGGTCATCGGCAAGGCGCTCGGGACGGCGCCGCCCTACGTCCGGATCCCGATCGAGGCGATCCGGGACCTGAGCGAGGACTTCGCCTACGCCAACGAATGGCTCAACGAACGCGGCTACCGCGCGGACATCGCGGCCACCCGGCGGATCCACCCCGCCGCGATGGACTTCTCCACCTGGCTGGAGCGCACCGGGGCCGCCCAGATCTCGGCGTTCCTGGACTCCGCGCCCACCACGGGCCAGGGCGCATGAGCGCCCGGCGGATCACCGCGGCCGCCGCTTCGGCCCCCCTGGCCACCATGCGCTCCTACCTCGACGCGCTCGACACCGCCCCGTTCGGGCCGCCCGCCACGACGGTCTCACCCCACCGCATCCTGGCCGCACCGGATCCCGGCATGCTCGCCCTGGCCGCCGAACGCGCCCGGGGCGCGACCGCACTGGGCATGCCCGCCGAATCCCACGCTCCTCCCGCCCAGCGGTGGGAGGAGATCGCTGCGCACCTCCTCACTTGATCCGGCACCGCCGACCCGCGGTGAACGAACCCCCCGTGGAACCGGCCTGCCGCCCGCCCTCGGCGGGACTCGGCCGGGGCGGCGGGGTACGGCCTGCGCTCCGGAAAGCGGCTTGCGCGCCGCCTCCCTTTTGACGCTATCGTAGTGATATCACTCCGATAGCAAAGGGGAGCACATGGAGCGACGCGCCTTCCACCTCAACGGGTTCGCCGTCCTGGCCGGGCTCGTGCTGCTCGGCGCCGTCCTGGCCGCGGTGGGCCTGGCGGCCGGGCCGGACGTCCTGGTCGCCGCCGCGATCGCCTGGGGCGTCATCGCACTCGTCGTGGCCAGCGGTTTCACCGTGGTCAACCCGAACGACGGGATGGTGGTCCAGTTCCTCGGCCGCTACACCGGATCCCTGCGCGACGCCGGTTTCCAGTGGACCGCGCCGTTCACCAGCAGGCGGCGGATCACGCTGCGGGTGCGCAACTTCGAGACCGCCAAGCTCAAGGTCAACGACGCCGACGGCAACCCGGTGGAGATCGCCGCCGTCGTCGTCTACCGGGTGACCGACACCGCCAAGGCCGCCTTCTCCGTGGACGACTACGAGCAGTACGTGGCGATCCAGTCGGAGGCCGCCGTCCGGCACCTGGCCACCAGCCACCCCTACGACTCCCACGACGACAGCCGCACCAGCCTGCGTGACGGCACCGAGGTGGCCGCCGAGCTGACCACCGAGCTGAGTGAGCGCACCCACCTCGCCGGGGTGGAGGTGCTGGAGGCGCGCATCACCCACCTCGCCTACGCGCCGGAGATCGCCCAGGCCATGCTGGTCCGCCAGCAGGCCGCGCAGGTGGTCGCGGCCCGCACGCAGATCGTCGCCGGCGCGGTAGGAATGGTCCAGCTCGCGTTGAACCGGCTGGCCGAGGAGGATGTGGTGGAGCTCGACGAGGAGCGCAGGGCGCAGATGGTGTCCAACCTGCTGGTGGTCCTGTGCGGTGACCGCGCGACCCAGCCGGTGGTGAACACCGGCAGCCTGTATGGCTGAGCGCAAACGGATCCTGCTCAGGCTCGACCCGGCCGTCTACGAGGCGATCGCCAAGTGGGCGGCCGACGACCTGCGCAGCGTCAACGCCCAGCTGGAGTACGCCCTGCGCCTGGCCCTGCGCGGGGTGGGCCGCGACGTCAGGCGGGCGGGCCGGGAGGGCCCCGGCCAAAGCGAACAGAACGAGCGGGACGATTCGGACGGACACCAGTAACTCCGGATGACACGGACGGTACCTAACAAGTCACCTGATTGAGACGTGGAACACTTCCGTCCGCGTGCCGTCCGTACCAGACTCGGGGCATGCCGTGGGTGGGGAAGTCCGCAGGTGAGATCGCGGAGGCCGTTCGACGTGGCAAGGCCGGCGCTCCGGAGGTGGTCGAGGAGCACCTCCGGCTGATCGCCGAGCGCGACGGGCGCATCGGCGCGTTCCGCAAGGTGCGGGCCGAGCGGGCCATGGCCGAGGCGCGCGCCGTGCAGGAGCGGCCCGACCTGGCCGAGCTGCCGCTGGCCGGCGTGCCGGTGGCGGTCAAGGACAACATCCCGGTCCGCGGCGAGGCGACGCGCAACGGGTCGGCGGCCTCCTCCAGCGAGGCCGCCGCCGCCGACCACCCGGTGGTCGCCCGGCTCAGGGCGGCGGGCGCGGTGGTCGTCGGCATCACCAACGTCCCGGAGCTGTGCCTGGTCGGGTTCTCCGACAGCACGTACGGCGTGGCACGCAACCCCTGGGACCCACGGCGCACGCCGGGCGGCTCGTCGGGCGGCGCCGCCGCCGCGGTGGCCGCCGGGATGGTCCCGCTGGCCCACGGCAACGACGGCCTCGGCTCGCTGCGCATCCCCGCCGCCTGCTGCGGGCTCGTGACGATCAAACCCGGCACGGGCGTGGTCCCGCCGCCCGGACGCGACTGGCACGGGATGTCGGAGAACGGCCCGCTGGCCACGACCGTGGGCGACCTCGCGCTGGGCCTGGCGGTGATGGCCGGTGACATGTCCCTCGCGACTCCCGGCGACGGCGAGTACCTGGAGGCCGGCAGCGCCATCGACGACTACCCGGGCGGGCTGACCCCCTCGGAGCCGGTGCGGCTGCGGATCGCCACGGCGCCGGTGCCGCTGCCGCCGGGGTTCTCGGTGGACCCGGAGCTGCAGCGGGCCGTGGTCGAGGCGGGCCACACGCTCGCCGCCGCCGGGCACACCGTGGTGGAGCACGAGCCGAAGGTGCCGAGCTGGGTGGGGGCGGCCGCGATCATCGGCTGGTTCGCGTGCGCCCGTGAGGACACCGAGGGCCTGGACCCGCGCCGGCTGGAGCGCCGCACCCGGGCGCTGGCCAAGGCGGGCCGGCTGCTCGCCCGGTTCGGGCTGGACGGCTCGGCGGGCCGGGACCGCTGGCGCGCCCACGGCGCCGACCAGTGGTTCGGCAACGCCGACGTGCTGATCACCCCGACGCTCGCCGTCGTCCCGCCGCCCGCCGACCGCTGGGGCGACCGCGGGCTGCTGGCCAACGTGCGGGCCAACGTCACGTACGCCCCGGTCACCGCGGCCTGGAACATGGCCGGCTGGCCCGCCATGAACGTCCCGTACGGCTGGCACTCCACGGGCATGCCCATCGGGGTGCAGCTCGTCGCGCCCCCGGGAGGCGAACCGCAACTGCTGGCCCTGGCCGCCCAGCTGGAGACCGCCCACCCCTGGCTGCGCCACGCGCCGATGGACTGACCCGCCCGCCCGGCTCCGGGGCGGACCCCGGAGCCGGTGTGCGGTCCGTCAGATACCGGTGGGGTGCCAGACGGTCTTGGTCTCCAGGAACGCCGTCAGGCGCCGGGTGCCCGGGTCGACCGCCCAGTCGGCGGGCGCGGGACGCAGGACCCGCTTGAGGTTCTCGGCCGCCGCCTCCTCGCACGTGACCGCGAGACCGGGGTCGGAGACGCCGGTGAGGTCGAGGGCGTTGACGTCCATGTGCCCGGCCAGCCAGGGCGCGATCTCCTTCACCGAGCCGGTGAGGATGTTGACCACGCCGCCCGGCAGGTCGGAGGTGGCGAGCACCTCGGCCAGGGTGACGGCCGGCAGCGGGGCCCGCTCGCTGGCCACGACCACGCAGGTGTTGCCGGTGACGATCACCGGGGCGACCACCGAGACGAGGCCCAGCAGCGGGTCGTCGGGGGCGACGACCGCCACCACGCCGGTCGGCTCCGGCGAGGAGATGTTGAGGTACGGCCCGGCGACCGGGTTGGCCGCCCCCGCGACCGCGGCGATCTTGTCGGACCAGCCGGCGTACCAGACGAGCCGGTCCACGACCGCGTCCACGACGTCCCCCGGGCGCTTGGTCCCGGCGTCGGCCAGCTCGGCGGCGAACTGCGCCCGGCGGCCCTCCAGCATCTCGGCGATCCGGTAGAGGATCTGCCCGCGGTTGTACGGCGTCGCCCCGGACCAGCCGCCGAACGCCTTGCGCGCGGCGGCCACCGCGTCGCGGGCGTCCTTGCGGGAAGCCCTGGAGGCGTTGGCCAGGAACTCGCCCTTGGAGGAGGTCACCGCGTAGGACCTTCCGCTCTCCGAACGCGGGAACGCCCCGCCGATGTACAGCTTGTACGTCTTGCGCACGGCCAGCCGTGCGGGCGACTCGGTCCTACTCATCTCCGCGCCCTCTCCGCGAGCTCTCCTGCTGTGCCAGCCTGGCCGGCACGAAGATCTGGCCGCACCGGCTCACCCCGCACCGGTGGGCGAACCAGCCGCGCAGCCCCGGACGGCCGGCGCGGGCGAAGCCGTGGCCCCGCGTCGCCTGGTCGCGACGGACCCGGCGTCGTGTTCGATCGTTGTCACACATCGAGGTACGCCTCCAGTCCGTGCCTGCCGCCCTCCCGGCCGTAGCCGGACTCCTTGTAGCCGCCGAACGGGGAGGTCGGGTCGAACCGGTTGAAGGTGTTGGCCCACACGACGCCCGCGCGGAGCCGGTCGGCCATCCACAGGATGCGCGAGCCCTTCTCCGTCCACACGCCCGCCGACAGGCCGTAGGGGGTGTTGTTGGCCTTCTCCACCGCCTCGGCCGGGGTACGGAAGGTCAGCACGGACAGCACCGGGCCGAACACCTCCTCCCGGGCGATGCGGTGCGACTGCGCGACACCGGTGAAGATCGTCGGCGGGAACCAGAAGCCCCGCTCGGGCAGCGCGCACGCCGGGGACCAGCGCTCGGCGCCCTCCAGCTCCCCGTGGTCGGACAGCTCCCGGATCTTCGCGAGCTGGGCGGCGGAGTTGATCGCGCCGATGTCGGTGTTCTTGTCCAGCGGGTCGCCCAGGCGCAGCGTGGACAGGCGCCGCTTGAGCGCCTCCAGCAGTTCCTCGGCGATCGACTCCTGGACCAGCAGCCGGGAGCCCGCGCAGCAGACGTGCCCCTGGTTGAAGAAGATGCCGTTGACGATGCCCTCGACCGCCTGGTCGAGCGCGGCGTCGTCGAAGACGATGTTGGCGGCCTTGCCGCCGAGCTCCAGGGTGACCTTCTTGCGCGTCCCGGCGACGGACCGGGCGATCAGCCGGCCGACCTCGGTGGAGCCGGTGAAGGCGACCTTGTCGACGTCCGGGTGGTTGACCAGCGCCGCGCCGGTCTCGCCCGCGCCGGTCACGATGTTGACCACGCCCGGCGGCAGGTCGGCCTGCCGGCAGATCTCGGCGAACAGCAGCGCGGTCAGCGGGGTGGTCTCGGCCGGCTTCAGCACGACCGTGTTGCCGCAGGCCAGCGCCGGGGCGATCTTCCACGCCAGCATCAGCAGCGGGAAGTTCCACGGGATGACCTGGCCGGCCACGCCCAGCGGCCGGGGGCTGGGACCGTACCCGGCGTAGGGGAGCTTGTCGGCCCAGCCGGCGTAGTAGAAGAAGTGCGCCGCGACCAGGGGGAGGTCCACGTCGCGCGACTCGCGGATCGGCTTGCCGTTGTCCAGCGACTCCAGCACGGCCAGCTCGCGGGAGCGCTCCTGGATGATGCGGGCGATCCGGAAGAGGTACTTGGCCCGCTCGGAGCCGGGCATCGCCGACCAGGTGCCGAACGCCTCGCGCGCGGCCCGGACGGCCCGGTCCACGTCGTCGGCGGACGCGGACGCCACCTCGGACAGGACCTCCTCGGAGGCGGGGTTGACCGTCTTGAACGACGTGCCGGTGCCGTCGGTGAACTCGCCGCCGATGAACAGCCCGTAGGACGGCTTGATGTCGACGACGTCGCGGGACTCGGGGGCCGGTGCGTATTCGAACATCACGTCAGTCCAGGGTGAAGTAGTCGGGGCCCGCGTACCGGCCGGTGGCCATCTTCTGGCGCTGCATCAGCAGGTCGTTGAGCACGGAGGAGGCGCCGAGGCGGAACAGGTCGGGGGTGAGCCAGCGTTCGCCCGCGACCTCGTTGACCAGGACGAGCATCTTGATCGCGTCCTTGGTGGTCCGGATGCCGCCCGCGGGCTTGACGCCGACGACGCGGCCGGTGGCGGTCAGGAAGTCGCGGACCGCCTCCAGCATGACCATCGTCACCGGGAAGGTCGCGGCCGGCTGCACCTTGCCGGTGGAGGTCTTGATGAAGTCGCCGCCGGCCAGCATGGCCAGCCAGGACGCCCGCCGTACGTTGTCGTAGGTCGCGAGCTCGCCGGTCTCCAGGATCACCTTCAGGTGCGCCTCGCCACAGGCCTCCTTGATCGCGGTGATCT
The DNA here is from genome assembly GCF_050942225.1 of Streptosporangium sandarakinum. Taxonomy (NCBI): domain Bacteria; kingdom Bacillati; phylum Actinomycetota; class Actinomycetes; order Streptosporangiales; family Streptosporangiaceae; genus Streptosporangium; species Streptosporangium sandarakinum. The sequence goes on along the minus strand of NZ_CP192034.1, from coordinate 719,756 downwards.
CCTCGAAGACCTTGACGTAGTCGCCGGAGAGGAACGCGCCGCGGTCGATCACCATGTCGATCTCGTCGGCGCCCGCCTCGACGGCCAGCCGGGTGTCGGCCACCTTGACGTCGAGGGAGGAACGCCCGCTGGGGAACGCCGTGGCGACGCTGGCCACCTTCACGCCCGACCCGGCGAGCGCGCCGACGGCCTGCGCCACCAGGTCGGGGTAGACGCACACCGCGGCCACCTTGGGGACGGCGGGGTCGGCCGGGTCGGGGTGGACCGCCTTGGCGCACATCGCGCGGACCTTGCCCGGCGTGTCGGCGCCTTCGAGGGTGGTCAGGTCCACCATGCGGATGGCCAGGTCGATGGCCTCCGCCTTGGCCGTCGTCTTGATGGAGCGGGTGCCGAGCATCGCGGCCCGCTGGTCGGCGCCGACACGGTCGACGCCGGGCAGGCCGTGGAGGAAGGTTCGCAACGCGACGTTGGACGAGGCCACGTCGGCGAACGAGGTAGTCACAGTTGACACCTCTACAGCATGCCGACTGGCGTGATTAGTTCCAAACCGGACACCGCCCAGGTCCGGGTCCGGGTTTCGGCAATGTTCGCCGAGGACGGTGGGGGCGCCTCCGCGCCCGGGACGGGAACGGGCCGAGACGAGCCGGAACAAGGGCGCAACGAGGGTGGAACGGGCCGGGAGCGGGCGGAACGGGGTCGCCCGGCCACGGACCCCGGATGACCTAGGTACCCCCTAGGCATGCCCGGACCGACCTAGGCATGCCCATGGCGCGGAAAGCCCCTGGAGATAAGGCATCCGCCCGATGTGGGGGTGGGGGCCTTAGGCCGAATCTTGAGAGTGCAAGGAAAAAGCACCTCTCGAAACGCCAGGAGGCGTCAGTCATGAACTCCGACCTTCACTACCAGCTCATGAACGACCGCACCGCGGAGCTCCAGCGGAAGGCCGGCGAGCACCGCCTCGCCCGCGAGGCGAAGGCCGCCTCGGAGAACCGGTCCGGCGGCGAGCGCCGCCGGAGCCTCTTCAGCCGGCTCCTCCCCGCATGACCGCGCCCCGAGAGCCCGGCCGCCTCCCTCAGCCCGGCCGGGCTCCGCAGCCTCCCTGAGCCGTACGGCGGGTCAGCCCGCCGTACGGCAAATGGGGAGATAACTACCCATAAGGCGTGACATGCTAGAGCTCATGATGGGTCGGACGGTGAGCCCCGTATTCGTGGGGCGGCAGGCCGAACTCGCGGCGCTGAACGAGGCATTCGCGCAGGCGTGCGACGGCACGGCCGCGACCGTCCTCCTCGGCGGCGAGGCGGGCGTCGGCAAGACCCGGCTGACCGCCTCCTTCGCCGAACAGGTCACCCGCGACGGCGCCCACGTCCTCCTCGGCGGCTGCGTGGAGTTGTCCACCGAGGGCCTGGCCTACGCGCCGTTCACCGCCGCGATCCGCCAGCTCGTCCGCGAGTGCGGCGCCGAGAAGGTCGCCGCCCTGCTGCCCGAGGGCGGCGCGCGCGACCTGGCCAGGCTGCTGCCCGAGTTCGGCGAGCCGAGCGGCGACCACGACGGGGAGACCGCCCGTGCCCGGCTCTTCGAACAGATCCTCAACCTGCTGGAACGACTGGCCGAGCACCGCCCGGTCGTCCTGGTCATCGAGGACATCCACTGGGCCGACCGCTCCAGCCGCGACCTGATCGCCTTCCTCAGCCGCAACCTGCGCGCCGCGCCGGTCCTGATGGTCCTCACCTACCGCTCCGACGAGCTGCACCGCCAGCACCCGCTGCGCCCCGTGCTCGCCGAACTCGGCCGGGTCGAGGGCGTGCTCCGCCTGGACCTGCCCCGGCTCACCCAGGACGAGGTGGCCGCCCAGATGACCGGCATCCTCGGCACGACACCCGAGTTCGCGCAGGTCGGCAAGGTCTTCGAACGCAGCGAGGGCATCCCCCTGTTCGTCGAGGCGCTCCTCGAGTGCGGCGGCGAGTGCTCCTTCCCCGACTCCCTGCACGACCTGATCATCGGCTCCGTCGAGCAGCTCCCCGACGAGACCCAGCGGGTGCTGCGCATCGCCGCCGCCGGCGGCAACCGGGTGGGCCACGCGCTGCTCGCCGCGGTCAGCGGCCTGTCCGACACCGACCTGGAGGACGCGCTGCGGCCTGCCGTCGCCGCCAACGTGCTCCAGGTCGCCGACGGCCGCGCCTACGCCTTCCGGCACGCCCTGATCCGCGAGGCCGTACACGACGAGCTCCTGCCCGGCGAGCACATGCGGCTGCACGCCCGTTTCGCCGAGGAGATCAGCCGGGACCGCACGATGGTCCCGCCCGGCCGGGCCGCCGTCGAGATCGCCCACCACTGGTACTCCGCCCGCGACGACAAGTGGGCGCTCATCTCCGCCTGGGAGGCGGCGGGCAAGGCCGCCAAGAGCTTCGCCTACAACGAGGAGATGCAGCTCCTGGAGCGGGTCCTCATGCTGTGGGGCAAGGTGCCCGACGCCGCCGAGCTGATCGGCGCCGACCACACCACGGTCCTGGAGCAGGCGTCGGCGGCGGCCCACGCCTGCGGCGAGCTGGATCGCGGGACGAAGTTCGTCAAGGCCGCGCTGGCCGAGCTGGACGAGAAGACCGAACCCGCGCGGGTGGCCGAGCTGGTCGTGCGGCTCTCCCAGTTCAAGATCTCCAAGCGCAGACCCGGTGCGCTCGACGACCTCCGCTACGCCGAACGGCTGGTCCCCGGACCCGACCTGCACCGCGCCGCCGTCCTGGTCAGGCTGGGCTCCTACCTGATGTTCAGCGGCGAGGTCACCGAGGGGACCGCGCTCACCGAGGAGGCGCTCGGCATCGCCCGCGAGCACGGGGACGAGCGTCTGGAGGCCGACCTGCTGCTCAACCTCGCCCTCGGCCACTCGATCGCCGGACGCATCAACGAGACGATCGCCATCAACATGACCGCCAAGGCGATCGGTGAGCGCGTCGGCTCCGCCCGCGTCATCCTGCGGTCGATCGCCAACACCGTGGACACGCTCAACGACATAGGCCGCTCCGCCGAGGCGGTCGAGCTGGCGCTGGAGGGCGAACGGCTGGCCAGGAAGTACGGCCGCTACCGCACCCAGGGCACCTTCATCGCCAACAACCGGGCCGAGGCGCTGGAGGCGCTGGGCCGCTTCGACGAGGCCGCCCGGGTCGCCGAGCAGGGGCTCGCCATGGACCCGAGCCTGCGCACCCGCCACCACCTGCGCAGGATCCGCGCCGACGTGGCGCTCGCCCGCGGCGAGACCGACCTGGTCACGTCCGTGCTGAACGAGGTCGGCGCCTTCTCCACGCAGGAGGAGTTCACCCAGGAGCTGACGGTGAACATCCGGCTCCGGGCCGGGCTGCACCTGCTGCACGGTGAACCGCTCGCCGCCCTGGAGGTCGCCGAGGAGGCCGTCCGCGCGGCCCTGATCACGAGCAAGCCCATGCTGGGCTGGCGGACGCTCGCCCTGCTGGCCGGGATCTGCGAGATCGCCGAGACCGTCGCGCCCGAGCGGGCGGCGGCGCTGCGGCCCCAGATCGAGGGGGCCGCGGCGGCGCTGACCGTGGACAGCCCGGTCGCCGAGGCCTACCGCTTCTCCGTCAACCGCGACCACGACGCCGCGGCCGCCGTCTGGGAGCGGCTGGACCGCCCCTACCTGCGGGCCAAGTCGCTGCTGCAGGCGGCGCGGGCCGCGGCCGGCGCCGGTGGCCGCGAGGACGCAGCCGTACGGCTGCGCGCGGCGCATCCGGTCGCGGTCGCGCTGGGCACCCCGGCCCTGACCACCGAGATCGAGTCCCTGGCGCGCCGGCTGGGGGTGACGCTGGACCGTGAACCCACCGCCGGCGCGGCCTCCCCCGCGGCGGACACGCCTGTGGCTCCGCTGACCCCGCGCGAGCAGGAGGTGCTCCGGCTGGTCGCCCAGGGCCGGTCCAACCGCGAGATCGCCGCCGAGCTGTTCATCTCCGCCAAGACGGTCAGCGTCCACGTCTCCAACATCCTCGCCAAACTGGGCGTCGCCACCCGCGGCGAGGCCGCCGCGGCCGCGCACCGCCTGGCCCTGATCGGCTGATCCGCCGGACCCGGCGGCGGGATCAGCCCGTCACGTCCACGTCACCGGCAGCGTGGCCACCCCCTTGATGGCGTGCCCGGTCCTGCGGGGGATGTCCTCGGAGGGGACGGCCAGCCGCAGCCGGGGCAGCTCCCGGGTGAGCAGGCCCAGCGCGACGACGATCTCCAGGTGGCCGAGGTGACGGCCGAGGCAGTGGTGCGGGCCGTGCCCGAACGACAGGTGGTGGTTGTAGGGACGGTCGAAGATCATCCGGTGCGGGTCGGGGAAGACCCGCGGGTCGTAGCTGCCCGCGTCGACCGAGGGGATCACTATCTCGCCGGGCTGCAACTCGGCGCCACTGGGCAGCGTCACCCGCCGCATCACCCGGCGGGGCATGGCGTCGGCCCCCGTGGTGGAGAACATCCGCGTGAGCTCGGTGACCGCCGCCGGGATCATCTCCGGATGGTCGATGAGGTAGGCGTAGGCGGTCTCGTATCCCTCGTAGGGGTGGGTGAGCAGGACCTGGACGAAGGTCCCGATGGAGCTCGCCGTGGTCTCCCAGCCGCCCAGCACCAGGGCGATCGGCAGCATGATCTGCTGTGCGGCGGGCAGATCCGCGCCGGCGACGGCGATCCGGCCCAGCAGGTCCGGTTCCGGCCGCTGCCGCCGCTGCTCGATGAGGCCGGCCAGATAGCCCGCCATCGCCGCCGACGACGCCTGGGCCTCCTCGCCGGCCACGACGGTGTGGGCCAGGAACGCCTCGCCCCACTGGCGGAACCGCGCCCGGTCCTGCTGGGGCAGCCCCAGCAGGTCGCAGATGGTGTCCAGCGCCAGCGGCAGGGCGAAGTCCTCGATCAGGTCCGCCGGCTCCCCCTTCCCCATCATGTCCTTCAGCCGCGCCGCCGCGCGCATCTCGACGTCGCTCCGGTGCCGCTCCACGGCCCGCGGGGTGAACAACGCCTTGACGACGTTGCGCACGGCCGCGTGACGCTCCCCGTCCAGTCCCAGAATGGTGTCCTCCAGGCCGACGTCGTCGGCGTCGAGGGCGGCCTCGCGGGAGAACACCGCCTGGTTCCGCAACACCTCCTTGACGTCGTCGTAACGGGTGACGAGCTTGCCCGTGCCGGTGGGACGGATGACCTCGGCGACGCCCGTCCCCGTCTCGCGGATCCGGTGGTACATCTCGTTCGGATACAGGCCGGGCCGGTTGACTCCGGCGGCGTCCTGATCGAGCGGATGCCTCGGGCAGGCGGCGTTCTCTGAGGCGGTGGCGGTCATCGAGATCCCTTCGTACACATATGGGTGTGTGCAGCGGATCAAAAAACGATCGTCAAGGCAACCATGGATTACGGGCCCCGTCCCCTGTCTTCCCAGAATCGACTTATTACGAGTTACAAGGCTAAAAGCCGATAAATAGCGATATATGGCAATATGCGAAAGACGGCGGCTCGCCGGCCGTACCCCGCCCGGACCCGGCCCCCGGCCGGGACGCCCCTCCGCGACCGCGGGCACATCCGCGGACCGTCCGCGAGAACTTCTCCGCGCCGCCGCGCATCAAAGATCGTGGAAATCACGAAGGAGCGGCGGATGGCGACGGCACTCATCGACGGGGACCCCCGGCGCATCGGGGACTACTGGCTGGCCGGGCGGCTGGGTGCGGGCGGTCAGGGGGTCGTCTATGAGGCGTACGCCGAGGACGGCCGCCGGGTGGCGATCAAGGTGCTGCACGGCGACCCCGCCGACGATCCCGACCTGCGCGACCGGTTCGGCCGGGAGGCCACGGCCGCCCGGCGGGTGGCGTCGTTCTGCACCGCGGCCGTCCTCGCCGCCGAACTCGACGGGCCGCGGCCGTACATCGTCAGCGAGTACATCGAGGGCCTCAGCCTGCGCCAGGCCGTCACCGGCGGCCACCGGTTCGCCGGCGGCGAGCTGCACCGGCTCGCCACCGCGATCGCCACGGCACTGACCGCCATCCACGACGCCGGCGTGATCCACCGCGACCTCAAGCCGGACAACGTGCTGATCGGCACGGACGGCCCCCGCGTCATCGACTTCGGCATCGCCAGGACCCTCGACATGTCGCTGACCGCGACGGGCATGGTGACCGGCACGCCCACCTACATGGCCCCCGAGGTCTTCACCGGCCGGCGCGCCGGCGCCCCGGCCGACGTCTTCGCCTGGGGCGGCGTCGTGCTGTTCGCCGCGACCGGCGAGGACCCCTTCCACGCCGAGAGCCTGGGCGGCGTCATGCACCGCGTACTGTCGGTCGACCCGGACCTGAGCGTGCTGCCGCCGCCGCTGCGCCCGCTGCTGTCCGCCGCGCTCAGCAAGGACCCGCTGCAGCGGCCCACCGCGCGGGCCCTCCTGCTCACCCTGATCAGCGGCGACGGGCAGCTCGGCACCGCGCGACTGCTCGCCGAGGGCAGCCGGGAGGCCGCCCGGATCACCGCGCCCGCCGACGACCCGGCCCTCGGCACGCTGGCCGAACAGGCGTACGCCCTGCTCTCCCCCGCCGAACGGGAGACCGTCCCGGAGGTGTTCCTGCGGCTCGTCACCGTGGACGAGCACGGCGACATCGTGACCCGCCGGGCCGACCTGGCGGAGTTCACCGAGGGCCGGGCACTGCACGAGACAGCCGCCGTCAACCGGGTACTGGAGGTCTTCGGTCACCTGCTCATCCGGGAGGGGCGGCAGATCCGGGCGGCCAGCCCGGCGCTGCCGCACGCCTGGCCCCGGCTCCGGGAGTGGATCGAGGCCGACCGCGACGGCCTGGCCGTACACCGGCGGATCCTCGACGCGGCGCGACGCTGGGACGCGGCGGGCCGCCGGGACGGCGACCTCCTCCACGGCGCCGCACTGGAGGACGCGCTGAGCTGGGCGGCCGGCCCGCACGGGCACATCACCCTCACCCCCGCCGAACGTGGCTTCCTGGAGACGGGCGCCGCGCTCAACCGGCGCAGAGCCCGGCGGAACAAACTCATCTCCACCTGCCTCGGCGTGCTGCTGGCGATCTCACTGGGCGCCGGGGTCTTCGCCGTACGGCAGGGCACGCTCGCCGACGCGCGCAACGAGCGGATCACCCAGCAGCGCGACCAGGCGCAAGCGGCGCGGGCCGCCACCCTCGCCGGCCGGGCCCGCGACACCGACCCCCGGCTCGCGACGCTGCTCAGCGTGGCGGCCTGGCGACTCGACCCGTCCCCGCGATCACGGGCCGCGCTGACGGCCTCGCTCGCCCAGCGGGAGACCGGCATGTTCCGGGACCCGGCGTCCGCCGCCGACACCGAGCGCAGGCTCAGCCGCGACGGGCGCACCCTCGTCAGCGTCGACGGGGACGCCGCGCGGCTGTGGGACGTGCGCACCGGCAGACAGGCCGGCGGCGTCACCCGGCTGGGCCTGGCCGGCGAACCGGTCCTGAGCGTGGCGCTCGGCCCGACCGGCCGCACCCTGCTCGTCCTCACCGGCCGGAACGCGCGCGTCTGGGACCTGCGGACCGGCGAGGCGGGCCGGACCTGGCGCTTCCCCAAGGAACTGGACCCCGAGGCCGGATACGCCATCGCCGCCGACTTCGGCACCGTCGAACGGTACGCGCTCGTCACCGTCGATCAGCGGCTGTACGTGTGGGACCTGCGGACCGGCACGCGGGCCGTGATGCGCGACCCCTGGAACCGGGCCATGTCCCCCACGGGCACCTCGATGTACGCGTGGAGCCCCGACGGGCGGTCCCTGCTGCGGTACGACCTGCCCGCGCTGCGGGTCCGGGGCGACGGCATCCCGGTTCCCGAACCCTGCCGCGACTGCCCCGCCCCCGTCGCGGTCAGCCCGGACGGCCGCCAGGTCGCCCTGCCGTACGGCAGGCGGCTCCACCTCGTCGACCTCACCGAGCGGATCTCCTCTCCCCTGGGCGGCGAACACGGCCAGTGGAACGAAGGAACGGTGGCCTTCAGCGCGGACGGCCGGCTCGCCGCCTCGGCGGGCGACAAGACCATCCAGATCTGGCGCGTCGAAGACGGCAGACTCCTGGCGACCCTGCCGGTCAGGGGATCCAAGGAGGTCTCCCAAGGAGACATCCCCCTCACCGGCTTCGACCCCGACGGCCGGTTCTTCCGCTACCTCGTCGGCGACCGCGTGTTCTCCCTCGACCTCACCGGCCTGCCGACGACCGTGCCGAAGGAGCAGCTCTCGGAGGGAAGGCTGAGCCCGGACGGGAGGCTGGCGCTGACCTCGAAGTCAGGTGACGACGTCGTACTGCGGAACACCCGGGACGGCCGGCCGGTGAGTCCCCCACTGGCCGCTCGCGACGGCGAGGGCTCGCTCTCCGGCATGGCCTTCTCCCCCGACGGCGGGCTCGCCGCGATCGGCCGCTACCGCGGCGGGATCACGGTGATGGACACCACCACCTGGAAGCCGCTCGGTGAGGTGCGCGCCCGGAAGGACCGTCACGATCCGGAGATCATGGCCTTCAGCCCCGACGGCACCCGGCTCGCGGTCGGCCTGTCGGGTGAACTCGCCGGCAGGCCCAACGAGCACCGCGTCCAGGTCTGGGACTGGAAGGCCGGACGGCTCCTGTGGAGTGCGGATCTCGGCGAGGTGAGCGCCCTGACCTTCTCCCCCGACGGCGCCCGGCTCGCCATCGCCTCCGATGAGGGGCGCATCCTGGACGCGGCCACCGGCAAACCCCTGGGCGACGCCTTCGACGGCGCCGGCCGAGGCTTCAGGATCCTGCAGATGTTCTTCGCCCGCCGGGGCAAGGCGCTGGCCACCGTGGACTCCCGGGGTCACCTGACCCTGTGGGACGTCGCCACCCACCGCCCCGTCACACCCGCCGCCCGCGGGAAGCTCACCTACGCGCAGGCCGCCGCCTACTCGCCGCGTGAGGACGTCGCCGCGGCCATCACGGACAGCGGCCGGGTGCAGCTCTTCGACCTGGCCGCCGGAGCGAGCCTCGGCACGCTGGAGGCCACCCAGGAGGTGCTGTCCACGGCCTTCACCGCCGACGGCTCGACCCTCCTCGCACTGGACCGCGACGGGGCCGTCCACCGGTGGACGGTGTCGGCCGACGGCCTCGCGAAGGCGGCCTGTGCCCGGGCCGGCCGGACGCTCACCCAGGCGGAGTGGCGGGCGAACCTCCCGGAGACGCCGTACCGCGACGTGTGCGCCTCCTGAGCTACCGGGCTGGGGCTTTTCCCGCTTAGGGGTGTTTCCCGTGGGCCGGGCTGGGGCTTTTCGCGTCGCGGGGCGTTTCCCCGGGGTTGGGTGGGTCGGTGGTTGCCGGGTCGGTGGGTGGTTCGCGCTGCGGTGGGTGGGTGTTCCGGCCGGCGTTGTGGTTGCTGTCTGGTTCCGACCGGCCTTCGGCCTGGTCTCGGGCGCGAGGGTTTCCGGCGTTTTGAAGCCGGCCGGAACACCCACCCACCTCCGCGCCATGACTTGCCCGGCCGTACGGCCCGCCCGCCGTAGCTTCTCCCTTTCCGCCCGGCCCACGGCCCTCACCGACGCTGAAGCCACCCGTTGCTCCTGCCTCAGGGCGGGCCGCCGTCGCCTTGCGGCCACACTGACAGGGGAGAGCGCAGGGCCGGGCACCGTAGCTCCTTCCTTTCGGACCGCTCACGGTTCCCGCCATTGTGGGAGGCCGTGGGGGGCGGGGGCGTGAGATCACCTGTCGCCAGGAGCAGGGGAGGGCGCGGTCGGGGAGGGCGGAGTCGGGGAGGGCGGGGTCTGGGGGCGCAGGGCCTGGATGGACCAGTCGAGTACCGGGGTCAGGTCCTCCGGTGCCGGCCAGCCGTTGACCACGGCGAGCAGTTCCAGATACCGCTGCCTGCGCGGGTCGTTCGCGGTCTCCAGCCGTGCCAGCAGCCGGCGGCGGAGTTCGACGTCGTCGGGAAGACCGACGACGCCGACGTAATGAGCCGTCAGCGCCGAGACGATCGGATCGGCCTCGGGCGAGGTGGGCGCGATGCCGACCTCCATGGCGGGACGGACCTGGTCACGGACGGCCGCGACGATGTCGAGGCGCGGCACCGCGATGCCGCCTTCGGGACGTTCATTCACGTGGTCCTCGGCTGTCCGCCGCACGCGGGCGCGGAAATCGGAGTCCTGGGACAGTTCCGCCAGCTCCACCCAGGCCCGGACCTGCTCCGTCCCGGGGTCATCGGGAAGTTCGGGGGTCATCGAGCGCCTGATCCCCGTGAAGTGGGGGTCGGCGCCGAGACCGCCGAAGACGGCGTCGAGGAAGTCGTCGACCAGGCGTCGGCGTTCGTTCTCGGAGAGCTTGGCCAGCTTGTGCATGAGATCCATCTCCTCGGGGGTGGCCCCGCGTTCGGCCACCGCCGTCAGCACCGCGCGCCGCAGGCGCAGGGCACTGATCTGCGTCGCCAGGGCTTCGGCGTGCGTCGCCGCGACCTCGGTGAGCGAGAGCTCCCGGTCCACGACCTTCCGGATCATGGCGAGGCCCAGTCCCAGGTCCCGCAACGTGCACACGAGATCCAGGCGAGCGGCTGCTTCGATGTCGTAGCGGCGGTGACCGGCCGGGCTGCGGTCGGTCGGCGTCACGATCCCGCGATCGGAGTAGAACCGGATGGTCTTGACCGTCAGCCCGGTCCGCCGGGCCAGGTCACCGATCGAGTAGAGCGCACCACCGTCCATGGCCCCTACCTTCGCGCCTCCCCTTGGGGGAGACGCAAGCCCGCGGTTGCCGGCGGGCGGACCGCCGCCTCATGGATCCCCTCGGTTCCTTGAGGCGGTGTCGTGGGCAGGATGGGGCCCTACTGGAACCGGGTGACGAACCGGCGCTGCCAGGGGGTCTCCACGGCGCGAGCCGCGTAGTGCCGCCTGACGTAGGCGACCGCCTCAGCGCCCGGCACCCCGTCCAGTACGGCGAGGCAGGCGAGCGCCGTACCGGTCCGTCCCTGTCCTCCCGCGCAGGCGACTTCGACGCGTTCGGTTCCGGCCCGCTCCCACGCCTCGTGCAGCGCGTCCCGTGCGGCGGCGCGGTCGGACGGCAGCCAGAAGTCCGGCCAGCGCAGCCAGCGGGTCTCCCAAGGAACCGGGGGCGGCTCCTGGCCCAGCAGGTACAGCGCGAAGGTGGGTTCCGGTCCTTCCGGAAGCGGACGCCTGAGCCCCCGGCCGCGAACGAGCCGGCCTGAGGGCAGCCGCAGCACACCCGCCGTCGTGGACTCCCAAGAGTCGACCATGAAAAGAGCGTAGCTTTCCACACCCCGCCCTTTCATCCCCATTCTCCGCAGCCTCCTCGCCCCTCTCGTCCCTGTTCTCGGCGGTCTCCTCGCCCCTCGCCGCCTTTCTCCCTGTTGTTCGCGATTTCCTCGCTTCTTACGGAGAGGAAGTAGGGGTCGAATTCTCCACGCTTCCTTACTTCGGAGACCGTGCGCATACCGGAAAGGACGCGGTTGCGGCAGAGACCGTAGGCGGCCCGGAACCGGAGAAGGAGTGGTCACGGCGGCGACCGTGAGCGGTCCGAAAGGAAGGAGCTACGGTGCCCGGCCCTGCGCTCTCCCCTGTCAGTGTGGCCGCAAGGCGACGGCGGCCCGCCCTGAGGCAGGAGCAACGGGTGGCTTCAGCGTCGGTGAGGGCCGTGGGCCGGGCGGAAAGGGAGAAGCTACGGCGGGCGGGCCGTACGGCCGGGCAAGTCATGGCGCGGAGGTGGGTGGGTGTTCCGGCCGGCTTCAAAACGCCGGAAACCACCGCGCCCGAGACCAGGCCGAAGGCCGGTCGGAACCAGACAGCAACCACAACGCCGGCCGGAACACCCACCCACCGCAGCGCGAACCACCCACCGACCCGGTGACCACCGACCCACCCAACCCCGGGGAAACGCGCGGAACACCCACCGCAGCGCGAACGGCCGGTCAGGCGAGTACCGGTTCGAGCAGCAGCAGGATGCCGAAGATGGCGAACGCGGCGGCGGCGCCGTACTTGATGACCTTCTCCGGGAGGTGCTTGCCCAGCATCCGGCCGACGAGGATGGCCAGCGCGTCCGCGGCGACCATGCCGATCGTGGAACCGATCCAGGTGCCGAACCAGCCGTGCTGGGTGGCCAGGGTGATGGTGGCGAGCATGGTCTTGTCGCCCAGTTCGGAGAGGAAGAAGGCCACGGTCACCGCGATGAGCGCCGACTTGGTGGTCCGCTGCGCCTTCTGTGACTCCTCCTCGGTCAGCTCGTCACCCCGCAGCGTCCACAGGGCGAAGCCCAGGAACGCGATGCCCGCGACGATGGTGATCGCCGTGGTGGGGATCAGGTCACCGGCGATCCTGCCCAGTCCCACACTGAACAGGTGGACGACGGCGGTGGCCAGGGTGATGCCGGCGAGGACCGGCCACGGCTTGAACCGCGTCGCGAAGGTCATCGCCATGAGTTGACTCTTGTCGCCGAGCTCGGCGACGAAGATCACGGCGAGACTGATCCAGAACGCTTCCAACGAGAGTGCCCTTCCGCATGCGCGGCCGGGCCGGAAGGGAGCACCCGGGGAGACGGGCACGGCTTCGGCCCGGCAGCAGGTGTGTACGACTGCCAGGCCGAAGGTCTCGTCCGCCCGCATCCGCTCGGATGCCGGGCCCGCGCGACCGGGCGCCGGAGGGCGCCAGTGTGTCGATCACGCGATTGGGACTACTCCCCTTCGGGTGTTTCACCTGACCTTAACAGGTGAAACCCGATGATTGATTCCAGAAAAAGATGGTTTTTACCCGAGGTCGTGCACAGCCGACCGCGGCGTACCGGGCCAGGCGTCGCCGACCCATCCGGTCACATGCCGGACCGTCCGATCACCGGCGAACCCGACCGAAAACAGGCAGACCTGGCCGAGCACCGCGGGCGCGGCGCTCAAAGCCGGTCGCAGTCGGTCACAGTCGGACGCCCACCATGACGGGCTCGTTGACCAGCGTGACGCCGAACCTCTCCCGCACCCCGTCGCGGACCTCCCGGGCCAGGGCGAGCAGGTCGGCGGTCGTGGCCGACAGCTCGGGGTTGGTCAGGGCGAGGGTGTGCTTGGTGGAGATGCGCGCGGCGCCCCGCCGGTACCCCTTGGGGAACCCGGCGTTCTCGATCAGCCACGCCGCCGGCACCTTGACCGACCCGTCCGGCATGTCGAAGCGGGGGAACCCGGGCGCCCGCCGTTCCAGTCCGGCCGCCTCGGCCGCGGACAGCAGCGCGTTGGTGAAGAACGAGCCCGCGCTGCGGCTGTCGGGGTCGGCGGCGTCGAGCACCATCCCCTTGCCCCGGCGCAGTTCCAGCACGGCCTCGCGGGCCCGCGCCACCGGCACCCGCTCGCCGAGAGCGACGCCCAGCCGTACGGACAGCTCACGGTAGGCGACCGGACCGGACAGCCCGCCCACCGCCGGCAGCTCGTAGGTGACGGCGAGGACGACGTATCGTCCGGGTTCCTCCTTGAAGACGCTGTGCCGGTAGGCGAACCGGCACTCGTGCGCGGACAGCTCGGTCACGTCGCCGTTCTTGCGGTCGTAGACCCGGACGCCGACGACGGTCTGCGACACGTCCTGCCCGTAGGCGCCGACGTTCTGGATCGGGGTGGAGCCGACCTGGCCGGGGATGCCGGCCAGGCACTCAATGCCGGAGCGCCCCTCGGCCACCGCGCGGGCGACCAGCGCGTCCCAGTCCTCTCCGGCCTGGACGGTGAGCCGGTCGCCGTCGGCCTCGATCCCGCGGGAGGCGACCCGGACGACCAGCCCGTCGAAGCCGTCGTCGGACACGACGAGGTTGCTGCCGCCGCCGAGCACCAGGACCGGCTCACCGGCCCGGTCCGCGGCGGCGACCAGCTCGACGATCTCCTCCGCCGACCCCGCCTCCGCGAACGCCCCGGCCGGTCCGCCCAGCCCCAACGTCGTGTACGGCGCCAGCCGTACCCCTGCCACCCGCTCAGCCATGCACTTTCCCCAAAAACGCCGGTCCTGGACCCGCGACCAGCCTACGGGGAACCCAACAGCCTCAGCACGCGCTCATAGGTCCGGCGCGACTCGCGCTCGCGGTATTCGGGATCGACGTCGTGGTAACCGCGGTGGCGTCCCTCGTGGACCGGGAGCTCGTCGCCGAGGGCGACGACGTTGCCGGGGATGGTGAGGGAGAACTCCAGGTCGGCGTTGCGGTAGTAGCGCGCCCCGGAGGGGAAGCCGCCCACCGACAGCGCGGCGTCCCGCCGGACCGCGAACAGGTGGCCGAGCACCGCCCGGACGTCACCGGGCCCGGCGTCCTTCCACTCCTGGCGGTCCTCGCCCGGGTCGACGCCCTTCCAGCCCGCGGCGCTCACCTTGTCGCTCAGCGCCCCGACCAGCGGGGTGATCGCGTCGCCGTCGAGGACGGTCGAGGTCTCCATCACCACGTGCACGTCGGAGTCGTCGAGCTCCAGCAGCTTGTTGCGGCTCTCGCCCCAGCCGGCCGTGCCGCCCCGCCAGTGCGGGGTCTCGGCCACGTGCCACGCCTGGATCCGTCCGGGATTGTCGTCGGCGAGCTCCTGCAGGACGGCGCCGGAGCCGTCCACGTCGCCCAGGTCCAGCGCGACGATCTTCGCGTCGGTGTGGGTGAGCAGGGCGCGGACGCACTCGCGCAGGTCGTCGGGCCAGCCGTCCACGACGAGTCCGACCGTGACGGTCGGCGAGGTCATCGGCTTGCGGCCCTCGACCGGGGTGACCTCCTCGTCCACCCGGGAGACCGCCAGGCTTGCGTCCCACAGCAGTTGCGAGGAGACCATGCGCTCGGGGGCGCGTTCGACGTCGTCGGACCGGCCGAGGAGCTCGGCGCCCTCGGGCCGCGGCCGGGGGGCCGCCTCGGCCTCGCCGATCCGTTCGGCGTCGAGCTGCCCCACTCCCTCGGGACGGGCGCCCGGCTCGGCGGCCGCGGCGACCCGTTCGGCGTCGGGCGCGTCGCCCCGGCCGACGTCCGCGGTGCCCGCGGCGGCGTCACGGCCGGTGCCGGCGTCGGTGTCGCGGTTCGTGGACGCGGGGATGCCGTGCCCCTCCGGGCGGAGCCCCGCCTCGGCGGACCGCTCCGGCGGCCTGCCGCCCGCGCCCGTCACCGGTACGGAGCTCACCGTGGGCCAGACCTTGAAGGACGGCCTGGGGGCGAGCTCGAACCCGTCGTCGGTGTCGCGGACGGCCCAGCCCTCGGCTTCGATGTCGTCGCGGAGCGCGTCCGCCCCCGCGTAGTCGCGGTCGGCGCGCGCCCTGGCCCGCCGCTCGGCGAGCTCCGTCACGTGAGGTGGTACATCGCTCATGCCGGGACGCTACCCACGGACCGGGCGAAGTATCGCCCGGCCCGCCCACCGGCGGATCTTTCCGCGCGGCGGGACCGGGACGTGCCCGCCGTACGAACCCGCCGACCTGGAAAAGGCCCGGGACGCCCGCCGTACGGATCCGCCGGCCCCGGAGAAGAACCCGGGACGCCCGCCGTACGGCCCGCGCCCCGGACGATCCGGCGCGGGCCTGGAGCGGTCAGGAGAGCTGGACCACCGCGCGGGCCCGGGAGAGCACGCGGGAGTCGCCGGACCGGGCGGTCAGCCCGACCAGCACGCGCTTGTCGTCGAGCTTCTCCTCGACGACGCCGCTCACCGTGATGGTCGCCCCCTCGTCGTCGTCCGGGACGACGACCATGGAGGAGAAGCGCACGCCGTAGTCGACGACCGCGCCGGGGTCACCGGCCCAGTCGGTGAGGAACCGGCCCGCCTGCGCCATGGTGTACATCCCGTGCGCGATGACGTCGGGCAGGCCGACCGCCTTGGCGAACCGCTCGTTCCAGTGGATGGGGTTGAAGTCGCCGGAGGCCCCGGCGTACATCACCAGGTTGGCTCGGCGGACCTGGTAGTCGGCGGCCGGGATCTCCTGGCCCTGCTCGACCTCGTCGTACCTGACAGTCGCGGCCATCTCAGCTCGCCCCTCCGCGCTCGACGATGGTGTTGTAGGTCGTGCAGACGGACTCGCCGTCGACCGTGGTGACGTCGCTCCTGACCGTGATGAGCTCGTTGCGGCCCACGCTGCGGATGTCGGTCACGGTGGAGACGCTGACCAGCTCGTCACCGGCGTGGATCGGCCGGTGGTACTCGAAGCGCTGCTCGCCGTGGACCACCATGGCGAAGTTCAGGCCCAGCTCGGGGTCGGCCAGGATCGACCCGCCGGAGAGGCTGAACACGATGGGGAAGGTGGGCGGCGCGATCACGTCGGGGTGGCCGGCGGCCTGGGCGGCCTCCCGGTCGCGGTAGACCGGGTTGTTGTCACCGATCGCCGCCGCGAACTCCTTGATCTTCACGCGGCTGACCTCGTAGGGCGGGGAGGGCGCGGACGCCCGACCGACGAAATCACGGTTCAGAGCCATCATGCTCCTTTACGGTTACCGAGCTGGTGAGACCGACGGTAACAAGAGTCCTGCACTCCCGCCCCGTGACCGGTCATCCAGAAACCTAGCCCGGTCCGCGGGCGGCACCGGCTGTCGGGCGCGGTCAACGCCCGGCCGGGAAAGCTGTCCGGACACGACAACCTCCGGATACGACGATCTCCGGACACGACACCGACCGGGCATGACAACCGGCCGGACACGATGATCCGTACGAACGCGGTGACCGCCTCGGACGGGACGACCGCCTCGGGGAGGATGACCGGCCGAACACGACGACCGTCCGGACGCGACGAACCGGCGCCCGATATCGGGACGCCGGTTCGTCGTCGGTATGGAATGCCGCTGAAGCGGGCCTCACCCGGTGGGGACCGGTGGGCCTCGCCGGGAGACCTAGCGGGTCTCGCGGTGCGCCTGGTGCGTCTTGCAGTTGGGGCAGTACTTCTTCAGCTCAAGCCGATCCGGGTCGTTGCGCCGGTTCTTCCGCGTGATGTAGTTGCGGTGCTTGCACTCCTGGCAGGCCAGCGTGATCTTCGGCCTAACGTCGGTGGCAGCCACTTGGGAGTGCCTTTCTACGTTCGGGACTGGGACAACCCACACCGGTGCCCCTGCTGGGAGACCGGGAGGGTAGTAGCGGAGGCCGGACTTGAACCGGCGACACAACGATTATGAGCCGTTTGCTCTGCCTGACTGAGCTACTCCGCCTTGAGGCCGACTGACATCGGCCGACCCCGATAGGATACCCGACCCGCGGAGTGACTGCGCACTCGTGCAGGTCGGGGCACTCTTTTCTGGGTTTCCCCAGTATGACCGCCCGCACGCCGGGAGTCACGGGAGTTTTCCGGCCTCGCGAGCCGCGCCCGGACCGGGCCCCCGCCCATCGGCGGGTCCTCCCTGATCACAGGCCAGGCTACCAGCGGCCGGAGGCCGGCGCGAACCGCCCGGCCCCTCGGACCGGCGCACGGCGGGCGCCCACCGGGCACCGGTCCGGCACCGCGCACCCCGCACGGCCCCGCACCCCCGGAACCCGGGACCGGCGCACGGCGGGCACCCGCCCCGCGAGCCGCCGATCGATAGGATCCGGCCGTACACGATCAAGGAATTCGGCGTGAAGCCGAAGATCCCACCGGGAGGTCACCGTGATCGACGAGACCGAGCTGCGGCACCTGCGCCGCTGCGTGGAGCTGGCCGCCGAGGCCCTGGAGGAGGGGGACGAACCATTCGGTTCCGTGCTCGTCGCCGCCGACGGCACCGTCCTCGGTGAGGACCACAACCGGGTGGCCTCCGGCGACCACACCCGCCACCCCGAGTTCGAGCTGGCGCGCTGGGCCGCGGCGAACATGACCCCCGAGGAGCGGGCGGCCGCGACCGTCTACACCTCGGGCGAGCACTGCCCGATGTGCGCCGCCGCGCACGCCTGGGTCGGCCTGGGCCGCATCGTCTACGTGAGCTCCTCCGAGCAGCTGTCGGCCTGGCTCGCCGAGCTCGGGGTCCCGGCGCCCCCGGTGCGGACCCTGCCGATCCACGAGATCGCCCCGGGCGTCGTCGTGGAGGGCCCGGTCCCCGCCCTGGCGGAACAGGTGCACGACCTCCACCGCCGCTTCCACTCCTCTCGCTGACCGGCCCCTGCGGCCTCGCAGCCCTGCATCCGGAGGCCCACCCCTGATGTCGATCTACGCCACCTGGCTCGCCCTCAACGACGACACCCGGCCGCCTCTCGTCTACCAGGGCTCCCACATCAACCCGGCCCCAGACGATCGCCGCGGCGGGTCCATGACGTTCTGCGCCATCCCCAACCATTGCCACCCCTCGATGCGCGGTACCGACGCGGACGACGGCCCGTCCGTGGACTACGCCCGCCTCCGGGCCACCGAAGACGGCGACGAGGCGAGCGCCATCGTCGTGCTTGACCGCGACCAGATCGCCGAGCTGCGCGACACCCTGACCCGATGGCTGGACAGCCGTGACCCGAGGCCGGCGTGACCATGGCCTCCGACGGGCGGCTCCGCCCACGCAAGTGCCGGGGCCGCCCCAGGCCGCTCACCGATCCCGTGTCGATCGCCTGCGGGTTCGGCCCCGAATGCGCCCGCAAGCGCGGCATCACCACTCCTGCCCCCGCCCGCGCCGCGATGTAAGGGCATCGCCCCGAATCATGCACTGATATTTCGGGTCCTACCTGAAATGCAGGTGCGACACGTCACGGCGATCACTATGGTAGGAAGCGCTTCAGGCGCGAATGGTGACCGGCTGATTCTTTTGCTGAAACAACGCCGGATACCGCTTCTGACCTCTGAGGCTCACAACTGGATACGCACTTCCCCGGTGCGCAGGCTGCGGATACTTCAATGGGAATGATGGGTCGCAGGTTCAAGTCCTGCCCACCCGACCGGATTTTCCGGGTGGTAGCTCAGTCCGGCAGAGCAATCGTGCAAGCCCGTCGCCGACTCTTGATCTCGGGGAAGAACACAACTTGATATGCACCTTCCCGGTGCGCCGACAGCGGTTACTTCGAGGTTCGATTCCTTGCAGCCTCTCCTCTTGAGGCTGTCGCCCATCTGGTGGGCACACCGCCGTCATCTTGATCTCGGGAGGGAACAACTTCAGAGCGCGCCCGGTGCGCAGGCGAGGGCTACTTCCACTGTTAATGGGGTGGTTATCAGTTCGAGTCTGGTCAGGGCTTCGGCCCTGTAGCTCAATCGGCAGAGCACCTACGTACCTTCACCGACTCGACCTCGGGCGTGATCTCCTGAACGAGGCCCCTCTCGATACGCAGAGAGGGGCCTCGTCGCATGTCGAAGTTCAACACCACCACGGTCCGCCCGGCCGTCTCCAGCCCGGTGAAGACCGAGCGGACCCCGACCGGCCGCACCCACGAGGGTGCTCCCGGGTACCTCCGCGACGCCAAGGGCGAACTGTTCCTTCTCGCGGTGTCGAACATGGTCGGAGAGGACACCTTCTACGAGAGGGCCGGCGACCGCGACGACCGCTTCCGGCGCCTCGTCCACCGGGTCGCCGTCGAGGACGGCGAGTGGATGGCCCGCTTCCTGCCGTGGCTCCGCAACGAGGTGAACATGCGGTCCGCTCCGGTCGTCGCCGCCCTGGAATCTGTCAAGGCTCGCCTCGCCGCGGGCGAGCACGGCCTGAACCGTCAGCTCGTCGCCAGTGTTCTGCAGCGCGCCGACGAGCCCGGCGAAGCGCTGGCCTACTGGACGTCCACCCACGGCCGGGCGATCCCCAAGCCGGTCAAGCGCGGTGTCGCCGACGCCGTCCAGCGGCTCTACAACGAGCGGAGCCTGCTCAAGTACGACACCGACTCCAGGAGCTACCGGTTCGGCGACGTCATCGACCTCGTCCACCCGGCACCCCACCCGGACAAGCGGTGGCAGGGCGACCTGTTCCAGCACGCCCTCGATCGGCGTCACAACCGCGACAACGACATCCCGGAGTCGCTCGCCATGCTGCGACGCCGAGCGCACCTCACGTCCATCCCGGTTGCGGAGCGCCGCGCGATCGTGACCGGAGGGGTACGTGACGCTGCCGCTGCGACGCTCGCCGACGCCGGAATGACGTGGGAGGCGCTCGCCGGCTGGCTGCAGGGGCCGATGGACGCCGAAGCGTGGGCCGCGGTCATCCCCTCCATGGGCTACATGGCACTGTTGCGTAATCTGCGGAACTTCGACGAGGCAGGCATCTCCGACGAGATCGCCGGCCGGATCATCGCCAAGCTCGTCGACCCCGACGAGGTCGCCCGGTCGCGTCAGCTGCCGTTCCGCTTCTACTCGGCCTACCGGACCGCCCCGTCGCTGCGGTGGGGCAACGCGCTGGACAAGGCGCTGACGCTGGCCACCGGCAACGTGCCCGCCTTCCCGGGGCGCACGCTGGTGCTGGTCGACACGTCCGGGTCGATGACGTCCGGCGCCATCTCCGCCCGCTCCCAGGTGACGCCGGTCCAGGCCGCGGCGCTGTTCGGCGTCGCACTGGCGGCACGCGGCCAGGTCGACCTGTACGGGTTCGCCGACCACGTCTTCAAGCACGACGTGGCCGAGGGCGGGTCGGTGCTGAGGGAGATGGACCGGTTCCACCGCCGGGTCGGCGAGGTCGGCCACGGAACGCAGATCGCCGCCTCGGTCCGCGCCACCTACAGCGGACACGACAGGGTCATCATCCTGTCGGACATGCAGACCATGTCCGGCTACGGCGGCGACGTCACCGGCGCGGCCCCGAAGCACATCCCCATCTACGGCTTCAACCTGCAGGGCTACCGGCACGCCGCGATGCCCACCGGATCGGGTAACCGCCATGAGTTCGGCGGTTTCTCCGACGCTGTGTTCCGCCTCATTCCACTCCTCGAAGCGGGCCGTGACGCCGCCTGGCCATTCTGAGCAGCGCGTCGACTCGTCCGAAAAGGCGCGACGCGTTACTCCCGATTCCCGGGGATGTATGCCCCCGACCAGGAAGTGATTCCAGGTCGGGGGCTCTTTCGTGCGCGCGGCATCACCCGCGCCGCACCTGACTGTGGCCGGGGCAGGTGTGACCGATGTGACCGGCGGTCCTCGCCGACCACGGCACGGAGGTCTACGACCCACAGGCGCCAGGGCCGGCGCCCGCCGAGTGGCCGCCGGTCCTGCACGGCATGACGCCGCACGAGCCGCGGCGCGGGCCGCGATGTGGATGGCGGTCGGGTTCCCGGTGTCGCGCACCGGCTGAGACCGTGTCGCGAACGTGTCGCAGAACAGCGAACGCCCGGCCCCGCGATCTCGCGGTCCGGGCGATCTTTCCTGCTGGGTGGAGCCCCTTTACGGAATCGAACCGTAGACCTTCTCCTTACCATGGAGACGCTCTGCCGACTGAGCTAAAGGGGCCTGTCCGCTTCGCTTTCGCGCTTGCCGACAGGTGTAACCATACACGGCTCCGGACCAGGATGCGAAATCAAACGGGAGCCGCCCGATCAGGGGGTCCCGGGGGACTTCGCCCCTGAGTGACCTCCTTAAGCGACCGACAAGTAGTCCATAAGTGGATCTCCGCAATCTGGACCGGCGACCCCGTCCGGACCGACCGAGGAGAACCTCCGACATGGCCCCCGAACTTCTTGGCTTCCAGCTCACCCACCGCGCCATGCGGGGCGACACCCGCCGTCTGGCCACGCTGGCGGCGGAGCTGGCCGAAGGCCGTCAGACCGCCGACCCGGCCCGCGCCCGGGCCGTCTCCGAATACGTCAGGGCCCTGTGCGCGGGCATCCACCACCATCACACGATGGAGGACCGCGCCCTGTGGCCCGTCCTCGAGCGGTCCGCCGGGGCCGAGGTGGACCTGCGCGACCTGAGTGACGACCACTCCGCGCTGGACCCGCTGCTGAACGAGATCGACGGCCAGGCCGTCGCGTTCGCCACGACCCGTGACGCCTCCGCTCTGGCCTCGTCGCTGGCCCGGCTCGCCGACATGCTCGACGAGCACATCGAGGAGGAGGAGCGGCTGCTCTTCCCTGTCATCATGAAGTACGTCTCCGCGGCCGACTGGAAGAAGGTCGAGGACGCGGTCCGCAAGGGCACCAAGGCCAGCGTCGAGCTGCCCAAGATCGAGCAGTACGCCCGGCCCGAGGAGCTGGCCCGGCTGCGCAGGCTGGCCGGGCCGGTGCTGTCGGTGCTGCTCGCACTGTTCCGCGGCGGCCACCGCCGCCGGCAGCGACTGGTCTTCGGCCCTCTGGCCGCATGAGCCGGAAGTCGAAGACCGGGAGCCGGGAGCCGGGAGCCGGGTGACCGTACCCGCCCGGCTCGTCACCCGCCCGGACGGATCCCGGCCGAACGGCCGAGGCGGCCCCCGCCCCGGCGGGCCGCCTCGGACGCCCGGACGGCCCAGTGCGGGGAGCCGAGCCGCTCGGCGACCCGCTCCGCCGTGGCGTAGTGGGCGGACCCGTCCCGGCCCAGCGCCTCGGCGAGGTCGCCCAGGACGTGGGCGACCGGCCCGAGGGTGACCGACCCGCAGTGCAGCCCGGCCGCCTCGCCGTCCCAGGGCAGCAGTTCCTCGTAGCACCGCTCGGCCGTCGGCCGGTCGCCCAGCGCGACGGCGTTCTCGGCCCGCAGCGCCGTCTGGATCAGCCAGTAGTAGTCCTTCCTGATCCGCCGGTCCGGCTCCCAGAACGTCCGGGCCTCGTCGAGCCGCCCTTCGGCCACCAGGGCCCGGGTCAGGATCTCCGAGGCGTCGGACGGGACGAGGCGGTACATCGCCATGATCTCCGGGATGTCCTGCGGCAGGCCGCCCGCCAGGCGGGCGACGAAGCGGCCCATGACGCCCGCGCCGGCCGCGTTGGCGCCGCCGGCCGCCGCCATCCGCTCGGCCGCCGCCGCGTAGGACCGCTCGGCCCCCGTGAAGTCGCCCCCGATCAGCAGGAGCAGGGTGTCGAGCATCGACAGCACGCTCAGCGCCAGCCCGAGCTGTCCGCCGGTGGAGTGTTCGAGCGCCCGGTCGGCGTGGTGGCGGGCGGCGGCGAGGTCGCCGCGGCCCAGGCTCACCATGTACAGCGCGTGGTGGCCCTGCATCTCGTAGCCGGGCAGCCCGGCCTCGCCGCCCAGTTCCACCAGTTCCCGGCCCACCGCCTCCAGCTCGTCGCGCCGGTGCGGCGTCAGCAGGACGAAGTAGCGGGCGTTGAGCGCCAGGCAGACCAGCTCGGCGCGGCCCAGCCGCCGGGCCAGCCGCAGCGCCTCGGCGCCGGCCCGCTCGCAGGTGTCGTCGTCGTGCCCCTCCAGTTCGAAGGTGAGGGTGGCGAGCAGCCGGCAGCGGGTCTCGTCGTCGGTCCCGGCGGGGTCCGCCAGCGCCTCCCGGACCGCCGCGACGAACGCCTCGTCGACCTGCCGGTACGGCTGGATCGACCAGGTCACCGGGGCCTCGTAGCAGGTCAGCGCCCGGGTCATGCCGGTGCCGAGCCGCCGCGCCGCCTCCATCGCCCGCTCCCGGTTGCCCCGGGCCGCCATCACGTCGCCCTCGTGGGCCTGGACACCGACCAGGCCGCAGAGCAGGTCGAGCCGCCGGTGGTCGTCGTCGCCTCCGACGAGGTCGAGCGCGCCCCGGTAGAGGAACCCCGCCTCCCGGTAGGCGTGCATGGCCGCCGCCTTCCGGGCCGCCGCCACCACGTACGGCACGGCCCGCCCGGCCGTGCCCGGCGTGGCCGCGGCGAGCGCGTGGTGTCCCAGCGCCGAGACGTCCCCCGGCCGGACCCGCTCCAGCGCGTCGAAGACCCTGCCGTGCAGCCGGGTACGGCGGATGCGGGGGGTGTCCTCGTAGAGCGTCTCGCGCACCAGCACGTGGGCGAACCGGACCCGGCCCGGGGCGGGCTCGTCCAGCAGCCCGGTGAGCACGCCGGCCTCCATCCCCTCCAGCAGCGCGTCCTCGTCGGCGCCCGCCATCGCCAGCAGCACGTCCACGTCCACGTCCCGGCCGATGATCGCCGCGTCCCGCAGCGCGGTCTGGGCCGTGGCGGGCAGCCGGGCGATCCTGCGCCGGATCAGGTCGCGCACCCCGGGCGGCAGCGCCCTGGCCGCCGCCATCCCGTCCGTGCTGATCAGCCGGGCGGTCTCGGACACGAAGAGGGGGTTGCCTCCGGTCCGCTCGGCCACCGTACGGGCGATGACCGGGTCCACGTCCAGCCCGGAGCGCTCCCGCAGCAACCGGGCCACCTCGTCGCCGTCCAGCCCGCCCAGGTCGAGCCGGTGGGTGTCGTGCCCGGCCAGCGCCGCCCAGGTCGCGCCGAGGTGGTCGGTGGCCTCGGCCGGGCGGTAGGTGGCCAGGAACGTGATCCGCTCGGCGGCGGGCCGTACCGCCAGGTGGCGCAGCAGGCCGAGCGTCTCCTCGTCGGCGCGGTGCACGTCCTCCAGGACGACCAGCACGCGGACGTCCTCCCGTACGGCCCGCGCCAGGTAGTCCTCCACCGCCCTGGCGAGGTGGAACCGGCCCGTGGCCGGGGCGTCGTCGGTCAGCAGCGGCGCGAGCCGCGCCGCCACGTCGTCGCCGGGGGGAAGCTCCGCGGTCAGGCGGCGCAGGACCTCGCTCCACGCCCACGCGGGCGGCGCCCCGCCGTCGGTCTCCGGGCACTGCCCGGTGGCGGTCAGCCATCCGCGGCCCGCCAGCCTCCGCGCGAGCGCGCCGGCCAGGGCGCTCTTGCCCGCCCCCGCCTCGCCGCCCAGCCAGACCGTGCTCGGCCCGGGGGTTCCGGCGACGGCTTCCAGCCGGGCGAGCTCCGCCGTACGGCCGACCAGACCGCCCGGTTTCCCCGGCTCCGGGGCGCGCCGCGCGGCAGGGGACGGGGCGGGCGGGTCCCGGCGGGGGAAGACGGCCACCCCCGGCCGTGCGGGGGGACGTCGGAGTCGCGGCGGCGCGGGAGCGCGGCCCGTTCCCGGGGGCGCAGGGAGTCGGCGTGGCGCAGGATGTCGGCCTCCAGCGCGCGCAGCGCGGGCCCGGGATCGACCCCCAGTTCGTCGGCGAGGGTCGCGCGGGCCCGGCGCAGCGCGGCCAGCGCGTCGGCCTGCCGTCCGGCCCGGTAGTGCGCCAGCGCGAGCAGCCGGACGGCGTTCTCCCGCAGCGGATGGGCGCGGACGTGTCGTTCGAGCTCGATCCCGGCCTCGCGGCCGAGCGCCAGCAACGCCTCGGCCCGGTGCTCCACCGCGACCAGGCGCAGTTCCTCCAGCCGCGCCGCCTCCGGTTCGGCCCACCGCTCGTCGGCGAACTCCGCGTAGGCCGGCCCCTGCCACAGGCCCAGTGCCCGGTCCGCGAGGTCGAGCGCCCGGTCCCCGTCGTCCTCGGCGAGGGCGGCCGCGGCCGACTCGATCAGTCCCGGCAGCAGCCAGGCGTCCACCCGCTCCGGCTCCAGGCGGAGGCGGTAGCCCGGCGCGGCGCTGACCAGGACGGTGGCGGGCGCCCGGGGCGGGCGGTCGGGTTCGAGGGCCCTGCGCAGGTTGGACACGTACACCTGGAGGGCGGCCAGGGCTCTGGGAGGGGGCTGCCCGCGCCAGAGGTCGTCGATGAAACGATCGGTGGAGACCACGTGCCCGCCCGCGGCGACGAGCCGGGCCACCACGGCTCGCTGCCGGAAGGGGCCGAGGTCCGCCCGACGACCGTTGATCTCCGCCTGGAGCGGACCGAGAACACGCAACATAGCAGGGGCAGCGTAAGCGGTTCGGATTGCCGATGGATTGACGTCGTCCGGCAGCATGATTCCGTACGGTGCCGGGATTCGGCCCGGGGATTCGACAGCGAGGAGCGAGATGCCGCACGACCGGCGCGTGGAGACGATCCGGGCGCTCGACGAGAGCGACCGGCGGCACTGGTACTGGCACGGCGTGGACGGCGACGGCCACGTGTGGCTGTTCGAGGCCGTCATCGACGACGGCGGGGAGTACTGGCCGGTCAGGCATGCCGAGCTGGGGTCCGATGGGGTGGCCAGAAGGTACTCGTGGCGGCACATCGAGGACGAGCACGGCTTCCTGGCCGAGGGCCCGATCTATCCCGACGACTTCGGCCTGAACCAGGTGACCGCCGAGGAGTTCGCCACGCTGTGGGCCGCGTTCGACCGCTGACGCGCCGGACGGCGACGACGGGAGGCGGAATCCGGCGGGGGCCCGGAAACCGGTGACGAGACGCGATGACCGGTGACGGCAGGGGGCGGGCCCGGGCGGGGGCCCGGAAACCGGTGACGGAGCACGGGCGGAGAGAGAGGAGACAGGTCGCGGAGGAGGAGACGGGGGACCTCACCTCTTTCCGGTGACGACTCCGTTCTCGAAGGTCCGGATCACGGTCGAGGTGACGCCGTGGCGGGGCAGCTGCCCCTTCTCGGCCGCCTCCCAGCCGGTGTAGACGAGCGCCCAGAGCACCTGCTGGATCCACTCCGCGCCGACTTCGGGGTCGAAGACCCCCTCGGCCTGGCCGCGTTCGATGAGGCCGATCGTGGTCGGCACCGACGGGTCGGGCTCGAACGGGTCGGGTTCGGAGCAGCCCGCCTCCTCCAGCACGTGCGGGTCGCCGAACAGGAACGCCAGCCGGTCGCCGACGTCCACCATGGCCGCGATCAGTCGGCGCATGGCCTCCAGCGGCGGCCCCTGGTCGATCGCCGCCTCCGCCGTCGACCGCTCGACCACCCGGAAGGAGTCGGCGACGGCCGCGTCGACGAGCACCTTGCGGTCGGGGAAGTAGCGGTGCAGCGTGCTGCGGCCGACCTGGGCGGCCTCGGCGATGTCGGCCAGGGTGGCGCCGCGGTCGCGGGCGAGGACCGAGGCCGCGGCGCCGAGGATGGCGCGGCGCGTGCGGCTGCGGGTTCCGGACTCCGGGGTGTCGCTCACCTGCGAAGAGTAGCATCACGCCCCATAAAGAGATTTCGGCGCTTGTTTTTGAGACATTGAAGTCCCATTATGGAGCAATGACATCCTTCGCAGTCGTCGCCGAGGGGTTGCGCAAGCGCTACGGCGACGCCGACGCCCTCGACGGATTCGACCTGACCGTGCCGGAGGGCACGGTGTACGGCCTGCTCGGGCCGAACGGTGCCGGGAAGACCACGGCCGTCCGGATCCTGACCACGCTGCTGCGCCCCGACGCGGGCCGCGCCGTCGTCGCCGGGTTCGACGTGGTCACGCAGCCCGACCGGGTACGGCACGCCATCGGCCTGGCCGGGCAGCAGCCGACCGTGGACGAGATCCTCACCGGCCGGGAGAACCTGGAGATGTGGGGGCGGCTCCGCCACCTCGACGCGGCCGCCGCCCGCCGCCGGGCCGGGGAACTGCTGGAGCGGTTCGGGCTGGCCGAGGCGGCCGGGAAGCGGGTCAAGCACTACTCCGGCGGCATGCGCCGCCGCCTCGACCTGGCCGCCGCCTTCGTCCTGGCCCCGCGCGTGCTGTTCCTCGACGAGCCCACCACCGGGCTGGACCCGCGCAACCGCAACGAGGTGTGGCAGACCGTACGCGGCCTGGCCGAGGCGGGCAGCACGGTGCTGATGACCACGCAGTATCTGTTCGAGGCCGACCGGCTCGCCCATCGGATCGCGGTGGTCGACGCGGGCCGGGTGATCGCCGAGGACACCCCCGAGCGGCTCAAGTCCACGGTCGGCGGCGACCACCTCGACCTGGTCCTGCGCCACGCCGCCGACCTGGCCGAGGCCGCGCGCGTCCTGGCCGGGGCCGCCGGCGCCGAACCGGTGGCCGACCACGACACCCGGCGCCTGACCGTCCCCGTCCGCGACCGGATCGGCGCCCTGACACGGATCATGCGGGAGCTGCAGGAGCGCGGCGTCGAGGTGGAGGACGTCACCCTGCGCCGCCCGACGCTGGACGAGGTGTTCCTCAGCATCACCGGCACCACCGGCACCACCGGCGTCACCGGCGTCACCGGCGTCACCGGCGTCGCCGATGTCGCCGGGGAGAGGACCGTGGCATGACCGCCCTCCCCCTCGCCCCCGCGCTCCCCCGCACGCGCCGCGAGCGGCTGCGCTGGACGCTGACCGACGGGTGGACGATCGCCCGGAGCAACCTCGTCCACTGGACGCGCAACCCCGCCGCCGTCCTCAACGCGCTGCTGTACCCGATCGTGATGGTGCTGCTGTTCGGCTACGTCTTCGGCAGCGCGATGAACGTCGCCGGGGGCGGCGACTACCGCGAGTTCCTGATGCCCGGGATGTACGCCCAGTCGATGACCATGGGCGTGATGACCACCATGATCATCATCGCCACGAGCTCCGCCCGCGGCGTCACCGACCGGTTCCGCTCGATGCCGGTCTCCCAGGCCGCGGTGGTGCTGGGCCGCTCCTTCGCCGACATGGTCAACTCCGTGCTGGAGCTGGCCGTCCTGCTCGCCTGCGGCCTGGTGGTCGGCTGGAGCTGGCACCGGGGCGCGGGCGCCGCCCTGGCCGCCGTCGGACTGCTGCTCCTGTTGCGCTTCGCGCTCATCTGGGTCGGCATCTACGTCGGGCTGGCGCTCACCCCCGAGTCGGCGAGCGCGGCCTGGATGCCGCTGCTGCCGATCACCATGCTCGCCAACACCTTCGTCTCCCCCGCCCTGATGCCCGGCTGGATGAGGGTGATCGCCGAATGGAACCCGCTGTCGGCCACGGTGGCCGCCTGCCGGGAGCTGTTCGGCAACCCGGGCTGGGGCGGCGACTCCTGGGCCGCCCAGCACGCGCTGTGGCTGGCGATCGGCTGGCCCGTGCTGATCACGCTGGTCTTCCTGCCGCTGTCGGCACGCCGCTACCGGCGGCTGAACCGCTGATCCACCGCTCCGGCGGCCCGAGGACATCGCCGAGGCCGCGGCCATGGTCCCGGGCGGGGAGCGGCATAGCCTGTCCCCCGTGAGCATCGAGGTGACCTATGACGAACGCCTCCGCGCCGTCCCGGTCGATCGGGAGGCCTACGCCGCCATGGTCGGCGGGCTGAAGGCGGACCTGGCGCGGCTGGACGCGGAGGGGGCGGCCGATCCGTCCGAGGTGTTCCGGCTGCTGCGGCGCGTCGGTTTCGGCCTGGTCGTCCTCGGCGAGCACGGCGAGGCCGTCTCCCACCTGGAGCGCGCGCTGCTCCTGGCGGAGAACCCCGCCGCGCTGACGGCCGTACGGATCAACCTCGCCGACGCCCACCGCCACGCGGGCGACCTCGGCCGCGCCGAGCCGCTCTACCTGGAGGCGCTCGCGATCGCCCCGCCGGACATGCGCGACTTCGCCCTCCAGCACCTGGCCAAGCACCGCATCGACCAGAACCGCCTGGACGAGGCGGAGACCCTGCTCCGCGAGGCGCTGGAACTGCGCGAGGCCAAAGGGGACCCGGAGCTGATCGCGTCGACGGAACTGGCCCTCGCCCATTGCCGCCGCCACACCGAGAACCCGGACTGAGACCTCCGGACGGCGTTCCCGTCCGCTCGGAGGTCTCATTCGGCCACCGGCGCGGCAGGCGACGCTTCGGCTCCGTTCCCCGGCTCTCCTTCGCGCGGGAGGCTTCGGCGCGGGCGAATACGGCCGGACTCGGTGGCGCTTCCCGTGACCTACCTGGTGGGGTGCGTCCGACTACCGTCGCGTTGACGGATTTGCCGCGAAGAGGATCGGCCTAATTTCGGTGGCACCTGAAAGAACACCGAAAGGGGCAGGTCATGACGGCGATGCGGATGGCGGGGATGGGACTCGCGGTCGGGGCGGTGCTGGCGCTGTGCGCTGTCACGGGGCCGGCGCAGGCGGCCGAGGAGGCGGCCGAGCAAGGCTGGGACAGAACGGCGGGCTGCGCGGAGGCGCGGCCGGAGGTCACCTCCATCAGCGGCTGGGTGTCGCCCAGCGCCTGCGCCTTCATCAAGCGGCAGATCAAGTTCGGCAAGGTCACCACCCCCGACCGGGTGGGCGCCTACGTCGACATGTGGTCCAAGGACGCGACGCTGTGGGAGCCGGCGAAGGCGAGCAAGCCGCTGCTCCAGGGTGAGGAGGCCATCAGGCAGTCGATCAGCGGATCGCTCAGCCTGGTCCCCGACTTCCGCTTCCGTGGCACGCGCATCGCTGTGAACGGTCCCGCCGTCATGTTCGAAGCGCACAACGAGGCCACGATCAAGGGACACGAGGTCGACTACCCCGCGGTCTACCGGGTCCTGCTGACCGACGACGGCAAGGTCGTCCAGGGCCGCCGCTACTACGACCGGCACACCTGGTTCAAGCCGCTCGACCCCGGGCTGCCCGACCTGTTCGCCGGCGTCGCCGACGGCAGCGCCCCCGACCGGGTCCGCAAGCCCGTCCTCACTCCCGACGAGCTCGTCGCCCGTGCCGAGGCATGGAACGACGAGAACGCGGAGGCCCTGGTGGAACGGCTCACCGGCGCGCCGCTGTCCGCCCCCGGCCTGAACGGCACGCTGCGCACCACGCAGGGCAAGCTCGCCTACCTGAAGAGGTTCTTCGAGCAGGTCAGCGATGTCCGGCTGCAGCCGGGCCAGGCCGTCAAGGTCGACGGCGCGACGTACCTCGAATGGCACGGCACGCTCCTGCCCAAGGGCCAGACCGACCCGGTCAGCTTCGGCGTCATCGAGCGCGTCGGCGACACCGGCGGCGTCTCGAACGACTGGACCCTGACCTTCGACCAGCTGCCGCTCGTCGCCGACGAAGCCAAGATCACCGAGCTGTACGGCAGGCTCAGGTAACGATCGCGGCCAGCTCCGCCCGCGAGGAGACCCCCAGCTTGGGGAAGGCCTTGTAGAGGTGGTAGCCGACGGTGCGCGGGCTGAGGTACAGCTGGGCCGCGATGTCGCGGTTGGACGCGCCCGCGGCGGCCAGCCGTACCACCTGCCTCTCCTGTGTGGTGAGGACGCTGAGCGGATCGTCCGCCTGGCGCGGGGCCGCGGGGACGTCGCCGGTGGCGCGCAGCTCCGCGCGGGCACGCTCGGCCCACAGCGCCATGCCGAGCCGGTCGAAGGTCTCCAGGGCGGCGCGCAGCTGGGCGCGGGCTGCGGCGCGCTTGCGCGCCCGCCGCAGCCATTCGCCGTAGAGCAGCCGCGTACGGGCCTGCTCGTGCGGCTGCCCGCCCTGCTCGTGCGCCCGCATGGCCTCCTCGTACAGGCCCTCGTCGTTCTCGACGAGGGCGCGGCAGCGCAGTGCGACCGCGTCGGCGGACGGCACGCCGACGCCGGCCGCCCAGTTCAGGTAGTACGCCAGGGGCTCGCGCGCCCGCTCGGGCTCCCTGGCCCTGACGGCGGCCTCGATCCGGTCGGGGGCGAAGAAGAGCGCGTTGGCGGCCGAAATCCTCTCCAGGATCTCCAGCGACGCCTCTGGGCGGCCCAGCGCGAGCTCCAGCCGGCCGAGCACGGCCATCGCGGCCGCCTCGGCCACGCGGAGCCCGCGCGTTCCCGCCTGTTCGAAGACGGCCGCGGCCGCCGTCCGGCACCCCTGCTCGTCGCCCAGCTCGCCGCGCGCCAAGGCGAGCGACGCGGTGAGCACGACCGCTCCGTTCCGCTGCCCCAGGTCCTCGACCACGGGGATGATCTCCTCCAGCTCGGTCGCCGCCTCGCGATACCTGCCCATCAGCATCTGCGCCTGCAGCCGGGTCTCCACGGCGATGGCCAGCCAGCCGCCCATGTCGTGGGCCCTGCACTCGGCCTCGACGCGCGCCGCGGCGGCCTCGCCCTGACCGTAGCGTCCGATCGGCGCGCACAGCTGGGCCACGAAGAGCATGCCCGGCACCCGGAGCGCGGACAGATCCGGAGCGAGCACCAGCTCCCGCATGAGTGCGACCGCGTCCTTCAGGTCGCCGTTGACCAGTGCGGCCAGCCCTAGCGCGCCGCCCACCAGCGGAGAGCCGATCTCGGGCAGGGTCCTGAGCAGCCTCGCCGCCCGCTCCGCCAGACCCGGGTCACTGGCGTACCACGCGCAGCGCACCGCCTCCACGAGCAGGTAGGCCGCCCGTTCGGCGTCCAGCGGGGCGACCCGCTCCGCGCCGGCGATGATGATCTCGCCGGCCGCGGCCGGGCTGCCCTGCTCGAACTCCCGATGGGCGCGCACCTGGGTCAGGTGGGCGAGGGCCAGCGGGTCCTGGATCTCCTCGCTGGCCCGGTCGGCCAGCGAACCCGCGCGGATCGGCTGGCCCGCGTCGCTGGCCGCCACGGCCGCCGCGGCCAGCCGTACCGACCGCTTGGCGGCGTCGGGGGTGACCTCCGCGGCCCGCTCGTAGGCCGCGGCCATGGCCGCATAGCCGGAACGGGTGCGCGCCCGCTCCGCGGCCAGCTCCAGCTCGCGCGCCACGTCCTCGTCGGGCGTGGTCGTCGCCGCGGCCAGATGCCAGGCCCGGCGGTCGGCGTGCTCGTCGCCGTCGAGCACCCCGGCGAGCGCACGCCGTACGACCAGCCGCGAGGTAAACGGCATGTTCTGGTAGGCGGCGGCTCTGATGAGCGGGTGCCTGAAGGTCACCACGGCCCCGTTCACCGTGACCAGCTTGGCCTGCTCCGCCGCCTCCAGGTCCGTCAGCTCGGCGGAGAAGGACTCCGCGGCGCGCAGCACGATGCCGAGGTCGCCCGTGTCGTCGGCGGCGAGCACCGCGAGCAGGGCCTGGGCCGTGTCGGGCAGCGCCCTGATCTGCTGCTGGAAGGCCTCCTGCACCCGGTTGGCGACCGGAATCGTGGTGAACGGGTTCAGCTGCCCGGCCTGCTGCTCCGCGGTGAGCGTGGACGGCAGCTCGATGAGCGCGAGGGGATTGCCGCCCGCCTCGTCCAGGACGCGGTCACGCACCTTCGGCGCCAGATCCCTGGTCGACTCGGCCAGCAGCGCGATGGCGGCGTCGCGGTCCACACCGTCCAGCCACAGCTCGGGCAGCCCCTGCGGGCGGAACTCCTCCCTGCCCGCGAACACCAGCGCGATGCCTTCCGCGTCCAGCCGCCGCGCCACGAACACCAGCGCGTCGATGGACGCCTGATCGAACCACTGCGCGTCGTCGACCAGGCAGAGCAGCGCCCCGTCGCCCGCGACCTCGGCCAGCAGGCTGAGCACGGCCAGCCCGACGAGGAACCGGTTCTCCGGAGCCGCCGCCCCCAGCCCCAGCGCGCCCTGCAGCGCCGCCGCCTGTGCCTCGGGCAGCGTGTCGATCCGGTCGAGTTCGGAACGCAGGAGCAGATGCAGGGCGGCATACGGCAGCTCCGCCTCGGACTCGATGCCGACCCCGTGGAGTACCCGAACCCCCGCGGCCTGCTCCGTCAGGTGGCCGAGCAACGCGGTCTTCCCGATACCCGGCTGGCCGCGTACCACCAGCGCACCACTGCGCCCGGACCGCGCGTTCGCCAGCAGCCGGTCCATCTGAGCCTGCTCCGCAGCCCGCCCGTACAACATGGCTGAAATCTAATCCAGCGGAACGCGGATCAGATCTCCGGCCTGGCGGCGGCGAATGACGGATGCCCGCCGGGTGTGAGCGGGTGAGCGGGCACTACCGTCACGATGACAGATTCGGCGCGGCGTCGACCTGCGTAATTTCGTTGGCACAGGGACGACAGCGTTCCGCACGAAAGGATCTGATCATGGCCGCCATCGCCACCGCGCCCACCACTACCGCCGACTCCAACTCCGAGGCCAAGCTGCTGCGGTTCGCGCTCAAGCTGGACGCCATCGCGTCGGGCGCCATCGGCCTCGTCCTCCTGGCCGTCGCAGCGATCTCCGGCTCGATGTTCGGTCTGCCCGCCGCCTTCCTCGTGCCGGTCGGCGCGTTCCTGGCCGTCTTCGCCGCGGACCTCCTCTACCTTGCCACCCGTCCGGTGCTGAACAGGGCGGTGGTGATCGCGGTGATGGTGGTCAACGTGGCCTGGGTCGTGGCCAGCGTGGAGATGCTGATCGCCGGATGGTTCCCGGTGTCCGGTCTGGGCACGGCCTTCGTGATCTTCCAGGCGGCAGGGGTGGCGGGCTTCACGGGCCTGCAGTTCGCCGGGCTCCGGAAGGCCTGAGCGAGCTGCGTGGCAAGGCACGCCTGCAATGCGCCCACGGGGAGTAGCCGGACCATGAGACCTCCGGGCAGCACCGCGCTGCCCGGAGGTCTCATACGTGGGTGAACCTCGATGGCCCATGGCGAGCCGGGGCGCCTGTCGTGGGCCCGGACGATGGGAGCGCACCCGCGAAATCCTGTGGAGCCGGAGCGTCCCGCCGGACTAGGTTTCCGTCATGTCCGAGCTTGAGCGGCTCCGCTGGCAGCTGAGCGTGTCCTGGTCGCTGCTGTCCCTTCACCTGGAGCGGGTGACCGACGAAGAGGCCCTGTGGGAGCCCGCGTCGAACTGCTGGAACGTCCGCCGCCGTCCGGACGGGACATGGGCGGCCGACTGGGTCGTGCCGGAGCCCGAGCCGATCCCGGTGACATCGGTCGGGTGGGTGATGTGGCACATCGGCTTCTGGTGGAGTCACACATATGAGCGGTGCTTCGGGGAGCCCGGCGCGGTGGCCGCGGAACTCGACTGGTCGGAGGCCGCGGCGGCGACACCGTGGCCGGGGGACGCGGCGTCGGCGGTCGGCTGGCTGAACGAGTGCCGTGACCGGTGGGCCGGCGCACTGGACTCCCTGAACGAGACGGAACTGGACTCCACCGAGCGAAGCCGCTGGTTCGCCGACGGGACCCTCTCCCTGGGACACGTGCTCGCGTGGGCGAACATCGAGCTGATGAAGAACGCCGCGGAGATCGGATCGCTGCGCCACCTGTACAACGCCGACCGGGGCTGACGGCGGCGCGGTCGTATCACGGCAGGTCACCCGGAGGAGCCGGCCGCCAGCCCGCCGGGTTCCCGGGATCGTCCCGGGGAAAGGCGGGCGGCGACGGTCTCCAGCAGGGCGACCACCTCGGCGACCCGTGCCGGGTCGTCCGTGCCCAGCGCCTTCGCGAGCGGGCCGTCGATCGGTGCGGCTCGCACCTCGGTCACCCTCTCCGGCACCTCGGGAGCGACTTTGACCAGGGTGCGGCGGCGGTCGGCGGGATCGGGGCCGGTCACGACGGCGCCGACCGTTCGCAGCCGGCCCACGGCGGCGGAGACGGCGCTCTGCGGCAGGCCGGTGCGCGCGGCGATCTCGCCGATGGAGGTCTCGGCATGGCCGCGCAGGTCGGCGACGACCACCAGGACGGTACGGGTGCTGGTGGTCTGCGGCCCGATGCTCTCGGTGGGCATGGCCTCCTCGCCGATCTTCATCAGCGTCCGGCCGAGCAGGAAGAGGTCGACTCCGTTCACGCCATCAAATTTACATCAAAAAAGATGCATCAAGTCTGATACGTTCAGGACATGAACGGAATCCTCCACGTCCCGGGCGCCCGTCTCTACTACGAGGTCCGCGGCACCGGCCCGGTGCTGCTCATCTCCCAGAGCGGCGAGGGAGACGCCCGCCGTACGGTCGACCTGGTGGATCGGCTCGTCGCCGACCACACCGTGGTCACCTACGA
Organism: Streptosporangium sandarakinum; assembly: GCF_050942225.1. NCBI lineage: Bacteria > Bacillati > Actinomycetota > Actinomycetes > Streptosporangiales > Streptosporangiaceae > Streptosporangium > Streptosporangium sandarakinum. Next base: position 684,490 of record NZ_CP192034.1, on the reverse strand, counting down.
CCGGCGCGGCCTGTCGCGCAGCGTCCTGGACGCCCCCGACGCCGGCGCCACCATGGCCGAGCACGCCGACGACGTCCACCGGCTGCTCGCGGAGGTCACGGACGCGCCCGCCGACATGCTCGGCTGCAGCTTCGGCGCGGTCCTCGGCCTGCACGTGGCCATCGACCACCCCGGCCGGCTCGGCACGCTCATCGCCCACGAGCCCGTCGCGCCCGCCCTGCTCCCCCTCGCCGAACGCGAGCACCACCGGCGGGAGCTCGCGGACCTGCAGCGGCTCTACCGCGACCGGGGACTCGCCGAAGCCATCACCGGGATCGCCGGGGTCCTCGGCATCGAGCTCGGCGAACAGCAGACCGAGCCGGGACTCACCCCGCACCCGATGGACGACCGGCGCCGGGCCGGCTTCGACTTCTTCATCCGCAACGACTTCAGCGCGGTCATCGACGACACGCTGGACGTCACCAGGCTCAAGGACACCGCCACCCGCGTCATCCCCGCCGCCGGGCGCACCACCCCGCGCCACGTGTTCGACCGCCGATGCGCACACGAACTGGCGGCGCTCATCGGCACCGAGGTGGCGGAGTTCCCCGGCGGGCACAACGGCAACCTCACCCACCCGCGCGCCTACGCCGCACGCATCCGTGACCTGCTCCGTCCCCGCTCCTGATCCGGCCCCCGCCGGACCGATCTCGGCTTCCTCATCCGCCCTGGTCGATCACCGGACGGGCATCAGAGGAGCCGGTCGTCCCGGGGCGGGGGAGACGAGCAGGTCGTCGAGACCGGCTTCGGAGAAGGCGGCGCGCACGTCCGACTGGTTCTCGGTGAAGTGGGTCCAGCCCTCGACGTGGAGCGGCACGACGTACCGGGCTTTCAGCAGGCGCGCGGCGATCACCATGTCGGCGGCGTTCAGGGTGAGCCGCTCGTCGATCATGGGTGTGCGGACGGCACCGCCGAACAGCAGCGCGACGTCGACGGCCGGGAACCGCCCGGCTATGAGTTCCACGCACTCCAGCGAGGCGTTGTCCCCGCTGATGTAGACGGTGGGCAGCCCGTCGCCGGTGAGCACGAAGCCGGTGACCTGCCCGACGATGGGCTCGCATCCCGGCGGGCCGTGCAGGGCGGGAACGGCGGTGACGCGGACCCCGCCGACGTCGTGGTGCCGCCAGGGGTGCATCGGGGTGACGCCGGTACGCTCCGCGGCCTCGGGAGTGCTCAGGGTCAGCGGCGCGGCGGACACCACCTGGCGCCCCAGCCTGTCCAGGTTGTCGGGATGCTGGTCATGGCTGAGCAGCACCAGATCCACCTGGCCGACGTCGGTGTGGGAGAGGGCCGGGCCGATGGTCTTGGTGAGCGTGAGCGGCCCGACGGGGTGATCTCCCGGCGGATCGAAGGTCGGATCGGTGAGGATCCGCAGCCCGCCGAGCTCCAGCAGGGCCGTGGGGCCGCCGATCGTGGTGATGGTGGGCTGCATGGGCGGCTCCGTTCGCCACGCGGTCGGGCATCGTCCGGATCACGCTAACCGAACGAAGCGCGGAACACCCCCCGATCGGGTGCACCACCTGGCGTTTCGCCCTTCCCGACCGGAAGGTCACCAAGGTCCCGCTCATCCCGGACACGCCGAACCCGTACCGATGACGATCGGGCGGTGCCCGCGGCCACGGGATCGGGCCGCGCGCCGGTCGGTCATGGCCGCCGTCCGCCGGCGACCATGACCTCCACCTTCACCGCGCCGCGCGCGGTCCCGAAGGCCGTCAGACGGGCAGTACCCGCAGGGCGGGGTGGCGGACCGAGTTCAGATACAGCTTGTCGGTGCCGTGCTCCTTCTCCAGCTCCAGGACGAGCCGGTAGCGGTAGAGCCCCGGCCGGGCTTCGCTCATCACCGCCCCGGCCCAGTAGTAGTAGACGGCGGTGTACTGGTCGCGCATCCGGTCGGGAGCGCCGTAGACCTTGAGCTCGGTCATCATCCGTCGTTCGGCGACGTCCTCCTCGTCGCCCTTCTCGACGTCGAGGAAGACCAGATTGTTGATCTTCGGCATCGGAGGCCAGGTGCCGTCCGGACGGCGGTGCATGTCGATCGGGCGGATGATCCAGTTGATCACCTGCCCCTGCTTGCAGACGGTCTCCAGATGGTCGGTGCCCTGCCCGACCCCGCCGACACTGTTGTCCATCATGTAGAGGCAGCCGTCCAGAGACTTCGTCGCGGCGGCCCTCTCCATGTCGACGAGGGTCACCACGTTCAGCTGGACGGAGTTGAGCTGGCCGCGATCGGCGAAGTCCGTGGCCGCGTACGCCTGGGTCATCGGCCTCCCCTTTCCTCGTCGGCGGGACCGGCCAGGGCCGGCCGGGCGGTGGGGGTGAACGGCGTGCTGACGGTGCCGAGCAGGAACGAGAGCCGGTACGGGACCGGTTCGGTGATGTCCTGCTTGACCTCGGCGGTCCAGAACACGATGTCGGTGCCGGGATACACCTTCCGCGTGGGCTCGGCGATCCGCGGGTCGATCTCGATGTCGGTGAGGGCCACGTAGGTCTCGCACTCCAGCGGGAGCACGTTCCACAGCAGGGTGTCGCCCTTGCGCACCCGGCTGTGCAGCTCAGGGGTGCCGAAACCGGTGGACCCCACGGTCTTGTTGGTGTCGTAGAGATAGAGGTTGTCGTCCAGGTTCTCCGACGCCAGGGCGGCCACGGGGTCGACCACCGCGGTGATCGTCACGGGCCGGGCGGGCCGGGTGGGCCGGCGTTCGGACTGTCTGTTCCTCGGGGGCATGCGGCTCCTCCGCTCGAAAATGCTCCGGCTCGGACCGGGTCAGCCTGCGGCCGGGACGGGCGGAAGGGGGAGCACGCCCAGCCCGGCGCCGGTGAACCCGTTGCGCTTCGGATCGTTGGTGATCTTGAGACTGGACTCGCAGGTCAGGTCCACGGACTCCCAGACCAGCTCGTCGTTCCGCTCGACCAGCTCGTGGAGCTGGACGTGCATCGTGTACGAGTAGACCCCGGGCCGGCTCGTGTCCACGGTCGCGGCCCAGTACCAGCCGTCGTAGATCATGTCGGGCGACCCGTACTGGGCCGGATACATGATCTTCTCGGCGACGGCCGGTCCGGTGATATCGGTGATCACCGGAGCCGGGTAGTTGTACGCGCCGGAGTCACTCGTGGTCCTGCCGGTGACGTCCAGCAGCTTGGACTCGGTGAGGCCGCGCCCGCCGCCCGACTTGCGGGCGCGCTTGCCGACCCGCCGCTGCAGCCGCTTGATGTCGGCGTCGCTCACACCGCCCTCGCCGTCGAGCGCGGCCAGTTCCCTCAGCGTGCGCCGGTCGTCGGCGCGTTCCTGCTCGGCCAGGTAGTTGCGCGGCACCGTCGGGGGGATCGCTCCCAGCACCGCGGGCAGCCAGTTCAGCACCTGCTCGGTCGCCTGCGACCCGTCGGAGAAATGGGTGCCGGGCACGATCGTCACCAGTTGCTCGGTGCCCACCCCGACCGAGCCGAGGAACTTCATGTTGTCGAACCAGTACGTGTTGCCGTCGAGCGATCGCGTCCGGAGCGCGTTCTCGACGTCGAAGAGCACGATGATCCCGTGTTGCTGGGCCATGAGACCGCCTTTCGCAGAACGTGGCTCACACGCGCAGCAGCGCGGGCGAGTCGATGTGCAGCACGCTGTTGGATCCCTCGTGGAGCTTGAGGGAGAGCCGGTACCGGTACGGGACACCGGGCGTCATGTCGTAGGGCACGATGCCCTCCCACACCAGCAGGTCGTGGTTCTCGTAGCCGCCGGAACCCATGGCGTCGCCCTCCGTCCCGGGCACGGCGCCGGGTGCCGGGAAGGGGGCGGAGTCCACCGGATGCGGCGGCACGGTCTGGCCGGCCGGGGGCGCGACGGTCGCGCCGGACAGGAACTCGATGGCCTCGATCTCGACCGGAGTCTGCACGTCCACGTGGATGGGCGTCCAGTGGACGACCTGTCCCGGGACCACCGCCGTGACGAGGTCGGGGGTCCCCTGGTGCATGCTTCCTGCCGAACTGTCGTCGACCAGCGAGAGGTTGCCGTTGTGCAGCGTCCGGTCGGACAACGCCCCGACCGCGTCGACCATCACGACGATGCTGATCCTCTGTTTCATCGTTCCTCCCTTGTCGGGTGTCATTCGGGCGTACGGGCCACCACGCGCTCAGCCCCGATCCCTGACCAGCGGTGTCTTGCCGACGGTGGTCCGCTCGATCTGTGGTGAGGAGCGCGGCACGAACACCAGCCGGAACCCGTATCCGGTCTGCTCGATGGCCGCAGCGTTGGCCTCCCGGTCGTTGAAGAGCGACAGGGAGCTCGGCAGCGCGTGGACGAACAGATTCCGCGTCCCGCTCGGGCCGAGGGCGTGCTCGACGGCCGCGGCCGTGCCCTCGGCATCGTCCACCGCCGCGAGCAGGGTGAGGGTCCGGTCCTCACGGTGGTTGTGGAACTGGACCTCGTGCGCGACCAGGTCCAGGTCGACGCCGGTCGTCGAGCGCAGCCGCCCGCGCAGGGCCGCGTAGGCCAGCGTCGCCGAGTACTGGCTGTCGTTGAGGTGCAGCACGTCGGCGGTGCGCCCGGCGAACTCGAACCGCTCGGTGCGCAGCCCGGGTCCGTTCAGTGCGGGGCGGCGGATCATCCGGTCGCCGAGCTTGAGCCGGAGCAGCGGCGTCTCGCCGGCGTGCAGCCGGGTGACGACCAGCTCGCCCTCCTCGCCTTCGGCGACGGCACGGCCGTGCTCGTCCACGATCTCCACCAGGTGCAGCCCCGGCACGGCGGACAGCGCCGGCGAGGTGTGGTCGAGCTGGAGCCCGACGCACTCGGCCTGGGTCGCGGCGAAGTAGCTGAGGATCGACACGTTGGGGAAGAAGGCCTGCAGCTCGTCGCGCTTGCGCTGCGGCAGGGAGCCGCTGCCGTACATGGCGACCCGGAAGCTCGCCCTGGCCTGCGGGGACAGTCCCGCGCCCAGCTCGGGCAGGAGCGCGATGCCGGCGGTGATGCCCATCAGCGCCTTGTGGCCGGGGTAGGAGAACATGTGCTCCAGCACCGGCGCGCTCACCGGTCCCGCGCCGATGTAGTTGACCCCCGGGACCTGGGACAGGACGCCGCCGACCATGGTCCCGCTGCTCCACATCTGGTAGTCGGCCAAGGTGGTGAACAGCCAGCGCGGCGCGGGGCCGCGCAGGTAGCGGCCGAGCTGGTAGGCCCCCATGAACGCCCCGGCGATGCGGTAGGTGTCGCGCAGCTCCCGCAGGGAGTACACGATCTCCAGGGGCATGCCGTCACCGGTGCCGCCGCTGGCCACCACCTCGAATCCGCCGTGTTCGAGCGGCACGACCATCCCGGCCCGGGCGCCCATGAACATGTCCCGCTGCACGGTCTTGTCCGAGAGGGGGATCCGCTCCCACTCGGACATGTCGGCGGGGGCGCTGCGGATCCCGAAGTAGTGCAGCCGCTCGCGCCACAGCGGGTTGAGCAGGGCGACGCCGACGAGCTGCTGAAGCCGGCGGAACACCAGCGCGTTCTGGAGGTCGAGCGGGGACTCGCAGTACGGGGTTCCGGTGAGCCGCCCGCACTCCTCCAGTTTCTCCGCGAACGACGGCAGCCGGATGACGTCGTCCACCGAGCGGGGCCGCAGTTCCTCCTCGGGGATCAGCCGTGCCGCCAGCTCCGCCGGGGCGGTGACGTCCGAACTCGTCATGGTCATGAATGACTCCCGTTCCGTTGGCCGGGCCGGGCCGCGACGCTCTCGCGCAGCACCCGTTGCCCGATGTCCCTGATCTCGGCGATGAGCATGGCCAGGTGGTCGGCGTCGATCAGGTGGTTCATCACCACCACGCGCAGCGCCGCCACCCCGTCGATGTCGACCTTGGAGATGAAGAAGCGCCCGCCGCCCCGGATCCGGTTGCGGATCTCCAGCTGCAGGCGGTGTACGGTCGCCGGTTCCAGGCCGTCCGGCCGGTACCGGAAGCACAGGATGTTGGACTCCGGCTCGTGTGCCACCGCGAAGTCCGGCTCGTCGGCGAGCATCCGGTACGCCTGCCGGGCCACCGCGCACAGCCGGTCGATCTTCTGCGCGAACAGCGCCGGGCCGTAGACCGACCAGACCGCCCAGAGCGGCATGATCATCGGGCGTTTCGTGCACTCGAGGTTCTTGTCCGCGCTGTCGTAGGCGCTGTAGACGTCCGGTTCCTCGTCGAAGACGTAACTGGCGCGCTGCCGGAACGCACCGCGCGCCGTCGCGCCGTCGCGGTAGAAGAGCAGCGTGCACGGCGCCGGCATGAACAGCATCTTGTGGGCGTCCCAGGTCAGCGAGTCAGCCTGCTCGATGCCGCGCAGCCTGCCCCGGTGCCGGTCCGACAGCAGCAGGCTCGCCCCGTGCGCCCCGTCCACATGGAGCCAGAGCCCATACCGGCGTGCCACGGCCGCGAGCTCCTCCAGCGGGTCGAAGGCGCCCATCGACGTGGTCCCGGCCGAGGCCACCAGGCAGAACGGTCGCAGACCGCGCCGGCGCGCCTCGTCCAGCGCCGGGCCGGCCGTATCGGGGCGGATCCGCCCGCCCCGGTCGACCGGGAGCCGGACGAGCTGCCGTTCCCCGATGCCGAGCACCCCGGCCGCCCGGGTCACGCTGTAGTGGGCCTCCTCGCTGATCGCGATGGCCGGGGAACCCGGCACGCTGCCGGCGCCACGCGTCCAGATCTGCGGGAAGGCGCGGTTGCGGGCGGCCAGCAGCGCGGTCAGGTTGGCCAGGGAGCCCCCCGAGGTCGTCACCATGGCGAACCGGTCGCTGTCCCAGCCGATGAACCGGTTGAGCTCCTCGGCCATGAGCCGCTCGGCGACGTTGGGGAGCTGCCCGGCCTCGTAGAAGGAGGAGGGCTGGTTGACCACCGAGCCGACCAGGTCGATGAGACCGGCCAGCGGCACCACGCCGGAGAACTGCCGTCCCATGTAGCCGGGTGAGTAGACCGGGATGCCGGTCCCCGTGTACAGGTCGACGATCTGGTTCACCCGGTCGGCGTCGAAGTCGGCGATGCGCTGCCGTTCCGGGGTCATCAGCGCCCGCGCGGCCTTCATCAGCACCGCCGGATCGAGGAGGTCGAGCCCCCGGACCGACCGGTCGCCCAGGTACGTCGTCAGGCGGCTGACGATGCCCGCGGCGCCGTCGTGGAAACGTCCGGGGTCGAAGGCCGCGGTGAGACCCGGCGTGGGTGACCGGGAGCCTTCGCCGGTCGCCGGCTCCGGAAGGGGGCTCTGGCCATCGGAAAGTGAACTCGTCACGGAGGGTACTCCAAATGGTCCGGAGTTGAGAACGCTCACCTGGTCGGGCCCGGGAGAGAATTCGCACGCGGCGAACCGGACTCCCGGTCGATCAAATGAAGGTTCTCGCGAGTGAGTGCGTGATCTGCGATGGTGCGTCGAGCAAAAAGAGACCTCGACACTCGGGGGCACGGGGCGGAATTCGTACCACCGGGTCGTCGCGGCTATTTGGAACGGTCCAACTTCGAGAGACAACGTCGATCGGCAACAACGGGAGACGACATGAGAGGACGCCTTCGCCCTGCTCACATCCTGTTCAAGCAGATCGGGTCGGTCCGGCGACGACATCGCCGACGATCATGATCTGGGGGTAACCCGTCGTGGACGAATCACGATCGATTCAGCCTGCATTTCGCCCGACGCATACGTTGGAACACCCGTCATGCAGTTGACCTAATCATTGATGACAGGAGGGGCGCAAGACCCGGGGCACAGGTGGAGTGGCAGATTCCGGCCACAGTTACGCATGGCCCTTGAGACGGATAGATGTCCTCCTGATATCAGTTGCCGAATGCCTCGTGAGTTTTTCTCGTGAACCCGGATCAAGCTCGGTGTTCGAGGCCGCCGTTCCGACAGGAGATCTCGCTGACAGCACATTCTAATTATATGTATCTATATTCGATTAAATGCGATAGAAGCACAGATGGGCTGATCTTTACAGACGTAAGCATCAAAGGAGGATTTATGCCATTTACAGCTGATGCCGGATCCGCTGAGGCTCCGGACGGCGACGCCCTCGAACCGGCCGTCCCGGACCGGCGGATGATCACCGATGACGCCGGGCGTCACCGGACCGGCAGAGAGCGGCCCTTCGCATCCGGTACGGCCGGGCCCGCGCCTGCGCGCCCTGCTGGAGCACCGCCGGATCGGCCATGCGCCGGCCATCGCGGGCAACCGGCGGGTGAACTTGGACGGGGCGCCGGAGTACCGGCCCCGCGAAGCGCCATCGGGATGGCCGCCGCCGGCTCCGGCCGCATCCTGTGTGGGGAGAGGATCCCGTTTGCCCACAGCGGCGACAGGCGGGTGCGCCGACCGGAGAACGATCGACCTGGCCGTTCAGGGTCTGTGGCCGCACTCCATTCCGCGCAGTATGGCGGCCAGGCCGTCATCGAACTCGGCCTCGGCGTCGACGCCGCGGGCCTCCCGGGCGGTCTCGGCCATGAGGGGGAACTCCGGCAGGTCGGCGATGACGCTCGTACCGGGGCCGGCCAGCGGGCCGAGGTGGTCGAGCTGAAGCGCTCCGATGACGTAGGCGAGCAGGCAGCGCAGCGCGACCACCCGCCGAGGCCCGTCGAGGCCCGCCTCCTTGAGGATTCCGACGAGCGTCTCCGACCATCCCAGCAGCCGCTCGGACCGGTGCCGGTGGACGACGATCAGGGGAATCACCGATGGATGCGTTCCCGCGGCGTCGCGCAGCCGTCGGACCATGGCGGCCACCCGGCCGGTCCAGGGCGCGGCGGGATCGGGCGGGGCGGTGTCCACCTGGGACAGGACCAGATCGACGACGAGTCGTTCCAGGGCGGACGACTCGGCCTTCCCGGCGACTTCCTGATCGCCGGTGACGGCCGGGTGCCGGCCGCCAAGCTCGGCCGCCACGCCTACGACCAGTGGTCGGTCGACGAGCTGCTCGCGCTCGCCGCCCGCGCTCCCCGGTCCACGCCGGAGGCCGGCGTCACGTGGGGCGCCTCCGGTGAGGACACCGCTCAGAAGGAGATGACGACCTTGCCGGGGACGTGGCCCTCCTCCAGGTAGCCGATCGCCCTGGGGATCTCCTCGAAGGGATAGTGACGGTCGATGACCGGGATCACTCGTTTGTCGTTCAGGAACTCGCTCAACGTCTGCAGGTTCTGTTTGGGGCTGGGGCACTTGAGGGCGTCGGCCACCGATATCCGCCGGCCGACGAAGGGGGACAACGCCAGGGCGGAGAGCACCTGGCCCATGGGTTGTATCCAGCGGCCGGGCGGACCGCCGACCACCACGTAGGTCCCCTTGGGGTGCAGGGTGCGGCGGGAGACGGAGACCGGCCGGCTCCCGGCGATGTCCAGGAACAGGTCGTAGCGCCGGGTCTCGCGGGTGAAGTCCTGGGTGGTGTAGTCGATGACCCTGGTCGCGCCGAGGGAGTGGACCAGGTCCACGTTCCGGGCGCTGCAGACGCCGGTGACCTCGGCGCCGAGGGCGCGGGCGAGTTGCACGGCGAACGTGCCGACCCCACCGGACGCGCCGTTGATGAGAACACGCTGGCCGGGCAGGATATGACCTTCGTCGCGCAGGGCGAGGAGGGCGGTGTTGGCGGCCATGGGAACCGCGGCGGCCTCCTCGTACGAGAGGTTCTCCGGCTTCGGGGCGAGGTCGGATTCGCGGACGCAGACATATTCGGCGAAGCCGCCACCGCTGATGACGGCGAAGACGTCGTCGCCGGGGCGGAATTCCGTGACGTTTCCGCCGACGGATTCGACCTGGCCGGAGATGTCGGCGCCCAGGATGGTGATCTTGGGGGTGCGGAGTGCGAGACCGCCGGGCATCAGGCGGGCCAGGTACGGCTCGCCGCGCATGTTGTGCCAGTCGTACGGATTGACGGAGCCGGCACGTACCCGGACCAGGACCTCGTCGTCGCGAGGAACGGGGACGGGGATTTCGGTGAGCGTCAGGACATCGGGTGGCCCGTACGAGCGTGAGACGAACGCCTTCATCGCCATCTCCCTATGCGAGTCAATGCGGAGGCAGTTGAAAGGCTAAGAAATGCGACCGGACCAGCGAATCAGCCGAAAGTACGCCTGATCGCTGGATGATCGGCTGAGCTGAATCGGGCCTTTCGCGCGATGAGCAGACATGGGTGAGGAAGCCACGATCCCCTCATGACCGAAAGCGGTGTGAGGGGCGCCAAGCCCCAGAGGGTACGGCCCGGCGGACGGGGCGCCAGAGTCCCCGGATGGATGGTGCCCACCGGCCTGATCATGCTCAGCGTGATTCCGGTGGTCGCCGGTGCGCTGCGTTTGGGGGAACTGGCGGGTGGCGCGGCGGTCACCCCCGCCAACGCGCGATTCTTCGCGACACCGCTGCCCGTGGTGTCACACGTCATCGGAGCGTCGCTCTACGGCATCGTGGGCGCCTTCCAGTTCGCGAAGAGGTTCCGTCGCCGGAGGCCGGCCTGGCATCGCATGGCAGGACGGATTCTCGTCGTATGCGGACTCGTCGCCGCACTCTCCGGCCTGTGGATGACCGTGTTCTATCCTCGCCCGGAAGGCGACGGCGATCTCCTCGCGGCGTTCCGGCTCGTGTTCGGCACGGCGATGGCGGTCTCCCTCGTGCTCGGCTTCGCCGCCGTCCGGCGGAGAGATTTCCGCCGCCACCACGATTGGATGATCCGCGCCTACGCGATCGGCGTGGCCGCCGGCACCCAGGCGTTCACCCAGCTCCCCTGGATGCTCCTCGTCGGCCCCCTCGGCGAGACCCCCAGAGCCCTGCTCGTGGCCGCCGGATGGGTCATCAACCTCGCCGTGGCCGAGTGGATCATCCGCAGACCCTAGTTCCTGACCCGATGGGTCTCGTACGCCCACATGGCGATCTCCACCCGGTTCCGGGCGCCGAGCTTGGCCATCAGGCTGGCGATATGGGTCTTGACGGTGCTGAGTGAGATGTGAAGTTCGTCAGCGATCTCACTGTTGGTACGCCCCCGGGCCACCGTGACGAGAATCTGCTCCTCACGCTCGGTGAGCGCCTCGATGGGACGGACCGGCGGCGCGGCGGGCCCGGCGTGCGCGAAGGCGGTGAGCAGGCGGGCGGTGACGCTCGGAGCGATGAGGGCGTCACCGGCCGCCGCGGCGTGAACGGCCTGGGAGAGCAGCTCGGCGCCGGCGTTCTTCAGCAGGAACCCCCGGGCTCCCGCGCGCAGCGCCGCGTAGACGTACTCGTCGAGGTCGAAGGTGGTGATGACCACGACGGCGAGGGGGTCGTCGACGGTGGGCCCGGCTAGCATCCGGGTGGCCTCGATGCCGTTGAGCACGGGCATCCGGATGTCGAAAAGGCACACGTCCGGTCGGAGTCGCCGGGCGAGTTCGACCGCTCGCCGCCCGTCGGCGGCCTCGCCGACCACCTCGATCCCCGGCTGCGCATCGAGGATCATCACCAGTCCGGTACGGACGATCTCCTGGTCGTCGGCGACCAGCACACGGACGCTCATCCGACCACTCCGGTACGCGGCAGCACGGCGGTGACGCTCCATCCCCGGTCGGGATCGGGGCCCGCCGCACAGGTGCCCCCGAGGAGATCAGCCCGTTCGATCATGCCGATGATCCCGTAACCGGGTGTCCCCGCGGGGCGAACGGGATCGCCGTCATCGCTCACGCGCAGACGGACCGACGTGTCGTCGGCGCTGACCCGGACCAGGACGCGGGTGGCGTGCCGCGCGTGGCGCCGGGCGTTGGTGACCGACTCCTGGGCGAGGCGGTAGATCGCGGCCTCGACGGAAGGGGAGAGGCCGGCGGTGTCGCCCTCGATCTCCACCTGGACGGACGGGCCGGATCGTCCCGGGCTTTCGAGCTGGGAGAGATCGGCGATGCTCCGCCCAGGCGTCAGGTCCGCGGGCGCGTTCCGGCGGAGGACGTGAACCATGGCGCGCATCTCGGCGAGCGCCTGGGCCGCCTCGGCCTCGATCACCCGCAACGCCTCGGTGGCGGCGTCCGGCCGCGACGCCGCCGTCGCCAACCCCGCCTGCGCCCGGATCGCCATCGCCGAGACGTGATGGGCGACGGTGTCATGCAGGTCTCGGGCCAGTTGCTCACGTTCGAGCAGTTTGACCTGGTCAAGCTCCCGCGTCCGCGCCCTCGTCCGATACCGGAACGCCGTTCCCACGGCGATCACCGCGAACACGACGGCGAAGGCGGCGGCGGTGTCGGCCGGACCGGAATAGTCCACGACCACGGAGAACGTGGCTTTGACGAGAATGATCGCCAACCCGACGATCGCCTCTCGCCCGGACCCCCACCGGAACAGCGCATAGGGCAGGAGAAGCAGATAAATCATGGTGTTGGACTCGGGCGAGACACCACCCGTCAGCACCTGGGCCACACCCGACACGCCGAACGCGATCGCGACCATCAACAGCGGCCGGGTGCGGCGCCACAACAAGGTGGGCACCAACCCGACCGCGAGGCTCACCGAGATGACCCGTGAGGGCATGTCCGGCCGCACCACTCCTTCGAGCAGCGCGACCGGCAGCAACACCCCTACGAGTACCCAGTCTCGCCACACCCGCCGTGGCGCGTCGGGGGAACGGGGCTCGTGCCACACGGAGCGAATAAGGCCGTGCACGAAGTCATGGTACGAGAGCCCCCACCACAAACAATCAGCCCAAAGTACGAGACATTCGGCTCACCGGATCAGATCCTTCCGCTTCTCGCCCGCGATCGAAGTACCGGATTCACCCGTCCGCTCCCCGCGATCCCCCGGCTGTCACGCGCCAGGAGCCCGGTATGCCACCTCCATCCGAGCGGCGTCGTCGATCTCCTCCGACGTCAGCAGGACAGCCGTCTTCGTCCGTACCGCCCCGGACGCCGATATCGTGAAACCCACGGCGGCCGAAGCCGCATTGCTCGGCAGGTCGACGATCACATACGTGTCCGTCTCGCCGAACGCGAAGTACATCTGCTCGACCCGGCCGCCGACGCTTTCCGCCATGCGCTCCACCGCTTGCCGGCGCCCGGTGCCGCCGTCCTGCAACACTCCCTTGAGGCCATCCGCGGTGTAGGTCGCCTGAATCAGGTACTTGGGCATGATCGGCCTCTCTTCTCATGCCGCACCCTGCGCTGGGGCGGCCATTGCGGTCACGGGGTCGAAATTCTCGACTTAGAGTGACGGTAACCCCACCCGCCGTACTGGTTTTCCCTGTCGCGGCCTTACACCGCGAAGCCCGCAGTGGTCTCACAGCGCATGCCCGCAGGCTCGGGCACCGCTGATCATGCTCTCGAGGGACCGCCTACCGGCGCCGCGCCCTGAAGTAGGTGGCTTTTCCCGGCCAGGGGATCCCCTCTGGGGCTGGAGGGCGCCGCCTCCAAATCTAGAACCCGTTCCACCGGGTATACCGTGAAGGCATGCCGCGACCAGGCATCGTCGGTGTTTACACCGAAGGGGGCTACCACGATGACCAGCGAGCACATCCGCGATCCGGAGACCGATCATCTGCTGACGCCGAGAAATGCAGCGGTTCTCATCATCGATTACCAACCGGTCCAGGTGAACTCGATCGCCTCGATGGACCGCCAACTGCTTGTCAACAACATCGTCGGGCTGGCGAAGATCACGCGCGCCTACGGGCTGCCGATCGTCCACTCGACGGTCAACGTCCAGACCGGACTCAACAAACCCCCGATCCCGCAGCTACGGCAGGTCCTCAGCGACCTCCCCGCGTACGACCGCACATCCATCAACGCCTGGGAAGACCGCGAGTTCGTCGAGGCGGTCAAAGCCACCGGCCGCAAGAAGCTGGTGATGACGGCTCTGTGGACGGAGGCATGCCTGACGTTTCCCACACTCGACGCGCTGCGTGAGGGCTACGAGGTCTATCCGGTCGTAGACGCCGTGGGCGGTACGTCGCTGACCGCCCATGAGACGGCGCTGCGTCGAACCGAGCAGGCCGGGGCGCGACTGATCACGTGGGTGCAGCTCTTGTGCGAACTTCAACGCGACTGGTCCCGCAAGGAAACCGTCGACGATTTCTTGAGGCTGTTCATCGAGACAGGCGGCACCGCCGGCCTGCAGTTCGCCTACGACCGCGACGAAGGTTGATCGACCAACCGCGACGCTCGCCCGCATGGTCGGGGTGAACGTTGCAGCAGCTTCGCCATAGTGTTTTGCGGCATTTGGCGCAGGCCAGCCGAACCGCGCCAGAGCTGCGGGCCAAGTCACGCCGTACGCTCCGCCTGGCTCCGGAGCCGGTCGACGCCTCCGGCGGCACCGGGCCGTGCACAATGCCGAGCGGCTCCGGGCGGGTGAGTCCTGGACCGAACACGGGCTGATCTTCCCGACCGCTTTCGGCAGCCTCTCGGCCCCGGACACCTTCTCTCACCTGTTCTCCAGGCCGGCGCGCAAGGCCGGCCTCGGGCACTGGCACCCGCACGAGCTGCGGCACTCGGGAGCCTCGCTCATGCTCGCCCAGGGCACTCCCCTGCACGTCGTCTCCGAGGTCCTCGGGCACGCGAGCATCTCGATCACCAAGGACGTCTACGGCCACCTCGTGAAAGGTGAGAAGCACGCGGCGACGGCGGCGATCTCCGGGGCGTTGCTGGGCGGACAAAGGCCGGTGACTCCCAAAGTGGCTCCCGAAGACGCCGAGGACACCGGCTGAGCACCGGATGCAGGAAGACCCCTGACGGCATATCGCCTGTTCAGGAGCCTTTCTCTTTACGAACCGACGACGGGAATCGAACCCCTGACCTCCTGTTCACGCCCCCAAGCGGTGTCCAGGATTGTTCAGACCGGTCCGCCGCGCAGGTCGCGAAGGGTCCGCCCGTTAATATCGGCCCAGCTCGTGACCGTTTCTTCGATGACATGACCTCTGACCTGGTGCGCAGCGCGTTCGCGGCTCCCCTGTCATCATGATCATTGCACGTCACGGCAAACACGGCCGGAGATCCGTGCAGCGATCGATCACGCTGTCACCGCTCCCTCCACCAGCCGATCAACCAGCCTGGCCCATCTAGCGGCGACCACCCCGGTCAGGGGCACATCCAGCAGTAGAGCAGCTGGTCATGCTCCTTCGCACGGCGGGACAGCCTGACAAGATTTTTGGCTACTGACAGCAGGTACTCCATGTCGACCGAGGTGAAGTGTGAGAACTCCTCGATCTCCGCCCAGCGCTCCGTCAACGCCGGCAGGCGTGCGTCGTCAACGTCGGTGAGCAGATCACGCACGTTCACCGACAGCCCTTGAATGCCCGGTCCATCCAGGTAGGGCGAGTCCTCCGGCAGGACGTCCCACTCCTCCTCACTCTGCGGTGCTCCTTCCGGTGGGGGATACAGAGCCACCATGCCGACCAGCTCCGTGGAAAGGTCCACGTCACCGATGAGCGCCACGAGCTTGTTCAGGGTTCCCCACGGGTCGATCTCCTTGGTCTCCACAGCGTCGAACCCGGCAACCCCGTGAGGTTCGTCGATCATGCGGGAAGCTTCCGGCCGGACAAGTGCCGCCTCGCGATCGGCGGCTCGGTAGTACCCATAGAAACCCATGGGGACGATTTTGTTCAGGTGACGAGAGGCAAGGCCGACATCGAGACTGACGGACAAGCTATGGGATGCGGTCACGCTGCGGAAGAGCGCCGGCCACCGATGCCGACCCCGCCGACCAGGGAGATCATCTACAGGACGGGGGACGTATCCAGGCGGTACTACCCGACGGAAGCCGGTACGGACGGTACACCCACCCGGTAGCCACGCCCCCAGGACCTTCAAAGTCAGGGGCAGCGGTTTTCAAGCAAGATCGGGGATTTCCACAGGCGTCCAGCATTGACACAAATACCTGCTCAGATGTGGTATTCGACTTCCGATATTCCAGCGATGTCCATGGTCGTCCAGGGCCGTCGTTAGCACCAGCGTTAGCAAGATCGCCGCATATGAGACGTAGGCGGCCTCGGTGATGGCCAGCGCCCACTCCAACAGCGGTACCACCCCGCTGGGCACCCCAATGTTAAGGCTCGCCGCCAGGTTCCCAAGCATTCGTGTTGATCCCTGCGGACAACTGTGAGCCTGCCCTGGAATCGTTACCATCAGGCCCTTACCTACGGCTTTTCATCGTTCTACTCTTGATCACCATTAAAAGGGTTATGATCGTTATTTCCGGCATAGTCGCCGCCATGCTCCCATACGGGACAGCCCATGCGTATCCAGTTAAAAACAACACGCTCACTGCCAATGCGATCTACAGCGGCGGTGCGCTCGACACCACCGAGTGCCCGGAGAAGCCCATCAAGCGGCGCAATGCGACGCTCGCCAAGTCGTACGTGAAGGCTGTCGTGGGCTGTCTCAACACCACATGGGCAGCCCAGTTCGAGAAGTCGGGCCAGTCATTCAGGGCCCCGAAGCTGAGGCTCGTCACCAAACCACCCGCCAAGTTCTGCGCGCTCAAGTGGGATCAGTCCGAGGAGGAAGCGTACTACTGCGACGAGACCGAAACGATCTTCATCGTGCTCAGCAACAACCTGCTCGACGACCCTTCCGACCTGTACCTCTTCAACTTGGTGAGCATGGAGTACGGCCAGCACGTTCAGACGCTCACCAATATCTACAGCGAGTGGCAGGACATCGACTTCCGCAACAAGAAGGAGTACTACGAGCACTCCCGCCGCTACGCGTTGCAGAACAACTGCTTCGGCGCCGCTTTCCTCGCGAGCGCCTGGAAATCCCTAGACCGCTCCTCGGCCGATTGGAGGCTGCTGCTCTCATACGCCAAGGACTGGACCGGCAAGGACAACGGGACGAGGACGAACATCGGGTACTGGATGAACCAGGGGTTCACCACGGGCGACCCAGGGGCATGCAACACCTGGGCGGCATCCGCCAAGCGCGTGGCTTAACCGACCGATGACGACGTGGGCCAGGGGTGGCGACGGGCGCCCACCACAACGCCCATGATCGCCGGCCACAACCGCCCTCGCACCAGGATTGTTTTCCGATAGCTGACGTCTCAGATCAACGGCGTCTGACCAAGGCAAAGTAGCTGGTCAGACGCCGTTTTCGAAGTGAGAGCAGAGAGCGTGGTGTGCGGAGGACGCGGGATTCGAACCCGCGAGGAGCGTCGCCGGCCCCAGCGGTTTTCAAGAGGGCCGCGTTCCGGGCTACAGCAGAGCCTCTGAGCAGGGCAAAAGCATCATCCCTCACCCGAACGACAGAAGATCATTCCGCACATATCCCGCAGGCTCCTTGGGTCTCGCTCACCGTGGTTCAGCCGCGGATCGAACTTCCTGTCGGCGAAGGTCCTCCTCGCCTCTTGACTTGCCCCCTGAACCGTCCGAGAGCATATCGATCATGCTGTTTTTTCGCTTCCTCGCCATCGGGCTTCTCAGCGGGGCCGCTGTGGTTCCCTTCCTATGGGATCAGCGAGGTGACGAGTTCGAGCATCTGCGCCTGGCCGCACTCACGGGCCTGGAGTTCGGCCAGTTCCTCACGGTACCGATCACGCTGGTAGTCGGAGCCTGGAAGAGCGGTTCCTGGAGCGAGCGGCCCCGGCCGGCGCCTCCGGGCTTCGTCCTGGGAGGGATCACCGTCGCGTTCGGCGCTCTGGTCCTGACACAGGCGATGGCCTCGTCACGATGGCTCAACGGTCGACCGTCCGGAGTCGGCGACCCAGACGGCGAGTACGTCATGGCAGCGCTCGCCGAGCTTTCGGGAGCGGTGACCCTACTCGTCGGCATAGTGATCTTGATCTGCCGAGGAGTCGCCATCGCGTGTTCCCCGAAGGTGGACATGCCGCCACACGTAAGCCGTTGACCAGGTCAGGAGGACCGAACTTCTGACACCCTGCTTGCAAATCGGTCTGATCTTAGGCCTTACGGGTCGTGAGCTGGGCGGCGAACTCCCCGCGAGTGACCGTGACTGACCGCAGTTGACCGCCCTTAATGGCCCGCTAATGGCCCGGCGGTCACCCTGGCCCTAGGGTGACCGCTTCCAGGACCATGCCATCCATGATCAGGGGCTCGGAACCTGGCTCTGACCAGTGCTGAACGGATGTGGACGTGAGCCGTCGTGTGTCGCTGTTGCAGTATCCGTTGCAGTACCTCGACACCGCGAGCAGAGTGAGCTACATGATCGAGACCGACGGTCCTTTCTACCGAGTCAGCGAACCCGGCTTCGAGATGCAGGTCCCCCGATGGGAGGGGCACGAGCCCGAGACCACCGAGGAGGCCGCCGCGACCATCATGTTTCCCGACGGCACTCGTCGCTACGCCACCTTCATGACCCTCGATGTCGTCGGCAGGGTCATGGACCGCTGGAAGGACACGGGCGAGTGCCTCAACGGGCGGTACTTCTGGTGCTCCGACCTGATCATCATCCGCGAGCCGGGCTTCACCTCGATGATCGATGCCGTGCGAGACATGATTGCGACTGGGGAGATCGACAGCGCTTGTGGTGTGCTTCCAGCTGAGGACGAGGACGAGGAACAGACTGCGGATTAGAAGCCATCTCAATTGGCTCGGTGGGCTGTGCCCGTGGCGGGGATCGTTGAGCGGCTGGTGCCGGATGAGCTGTGGGAGTTGTTCCAGCGGGTGGTGCCGGAGGCTCCTTCGCGGCCTCAGGGTGGGGGCCGGCGTCGGCATGGCGATCGGGAGGTGCTGGCGGCGATCGTGTTCGTAGCCACCTCCGGGTGCACCTGGCAGCAGTTGCCTGCCGCATCATTCGGGCCTTCCCGGGCCACGGCTCACCGCCGGTTCGCCGAGTGGTCGAAGGCCAGGGTGTGGGCCAAGCTGCACCGCCTGGTCCTCGACGAGCTCGGCTCTCGGGGCGAGTTGGACTGGTCGAGGTGCGCGATCGACCCGGTCAGCGTGCGGGCGATGAAAAAGGGGGAGCTGACGGGTCCGAATCCTGTCGACCGGGGGCAAGTACGGATCGAAGATCCATCTGATCACTGAGCGGACCGGTCTGCCCATTTCCGCCGGGATCTCCGGCGCCAACCTCCACGACAGTCAGGCCCTGATCCCGCTGGTGAAGGGCATACCCCCGATCCGTTCACGCCGCGGCCGGCGCCGGCGCAAGCCCGGCAAGCTTCACGCCGACAAGGGCTACGACTACCGCCACCTGCGGCAATGGCTCTCCGGCCGAGGCATCCGTCACCGCATCGCCCGTAAAGGCATCGAGAGTTCCCAGCGACTCGGACGACACCGATGGACCATCGAGCGAACCATGTCCTGGCTCGCCGGCTGCCGACGACTCCACCGACGCTACGAACGCAAGGCCGAGCACTTCCTCGCCTTCACCAGCATCGCCTGCACCCTGATCTGCTACCGCGGACTCAACTCACCAAATGAGGTGACTCCTGCCGTAAGGGTTGTCTCGTGACTCCGACGGCCTTGGCTTCGACTGTGATCGGAAAGCTTGGTCAGGCGTCACTGGGACCGGGAGCCCAGCCGGCGTGCTGGGCCCAGGCGTCAGCGCGCCGGATGATGTCCCATACGAAGGCATCTTTTGCTTGGACGTAGGCGGGACGGTCGTTGCGGAATTTGGCTGCGCAGTGCTTCTTGGCTGCCGCGTACTCGTTCGCGGCAGCCGTGTGGCACCGGAGGTAGTCGCGAAACAGTAGTGGGAACTGCTGTGAGAAGCTGCCCATTTGCCGCACGTGCACGTGGGTCCGGTGCTGACCTGGAGGTTCCCGGAAGTATCGTTTGGTCCGTTCGGGATTGTCCGCCCGGTACACGAGCCCCATCTCTGTCAGCGGGCGCAGGAATGCATCCGTCGCTTCCAGCGATGCCACTGAGATCTGGATGTCAATCACCGGCTTGGCCGCCAGTCCTGGCACCGAGGTGGACCCGATGTGGTCGATACGAGCCACGGCATCACCGAGGGCGACACGTAGGTGCGTGCCCCACTTGGCGAACATGGCTGGCCATGCAGGGTCGTAAGGCATGATCTCGACTGGCTCTCCCATGCTGAGAAGTGTTGCAGGGCTTGCCGCAACCGTGATGTGCGGCTGCCGCCGCCTGCACCGCCGCTACGAGCGCAAGGCCGAGCACTTCCCGGCCTTCGCCGGGATCGCAGCCGCTCTCATCTGCTATCGCAGGCTGGTGGCCTGACGGGCAGCGCCCGGAAATGGGACGATCCACAGCGTGATCGGATGGATGCGCCACACCCCGCGCTGGGCGGTCATTTCGGTCTGCGTAATCGCGGCCGTGCTGCTCTTCGTCGGCGCTTCCGCGCATGTAGCCGACCTTCTCAGCCACGGTCTGCACCCCTACGCCTGGGCACCGAGCTGGCTCAACCTCTACTGGTCGTCGCTGGCGCTCTTTGACACGCTCGCCGCTGCGTTCCTGATCAGGGGCGAACGCCGAGGAACCGACCTCGCGTGCGCCATCATGGCGACCGACCTCGCCGCCAACTGGTACGCGGTCTACGGCATCCAGCACAGCAGCTTCGCCGCCCAGCCTGGCCTTCAACGACTGACCGTCTTCGCCGCACTCGTCCTGGGAACGGCACCATTTATCCGACGACACCTCACCAAATGAGATGACGTCTTAGGAGGCAAACATCATGCTTGTCAATCCGGCGAATGAGTCACAAGAGAGCACACAGCGGGAGGTTCTTCACTCCCTGGGCCATCACTTCTCCGAGGTGCAAGCTCTACTACGGCTCCACAGACGCTACGCCAACCAGATGTCCGCCGGGATTAAGCATGTACGGGAGGAGCTGACATCAGTCTCATTAGGGGCGCCACGCGACCTGCCGCCAACTATCCTCCCTGATCAAATCACCGCGGTCCGCGAAGACCTTCGGACATACCAGGAACGCCTGGTGGAACTCCTAGAGCGCGCAAGGGAGATCGAGGCTTCACTGATTGATCTTGAGCGCCAATCATTGAGCCTTCCGCCTCTTACACATGGGGACCTTGAGGTTATGGTCGAGCGGGTCGGTCCGCCCTACTTGGATGCCGCCCCAGTCACCGTGGGGCGTCCTAAACAAGCCGATAATTTGTACATTCCCATCAGGGACAAGAACCTGCACGTGCGCACTGAGGGGCAGATAGACGCCAAGGTTTTGGAGCAGTTGATGGGCGGGCAGGGCAATGAGATACCGGCGGAGACACCGAGCGAGAGGGCGCTCAGGGGAATAAGGGCTGCGATCGCGAGGGCAGACCCTAAAGAGGTTTCGCCAATGCCAGTTGTTCTGTACCTGGACAACGAAAACGCATATGGAGGTGTACGCGCGACCCTTGAGGCCGCGCTGGACGCCTTCGGGCTGCAGATCGACAAAGAGAGCCCCATAATCCGAGGGTCGATCTGGCAGGCGTTCAGGGCTGTGATCAAGCGTCAGGCAACACCCGACAAGTTGGGGGATGCAGGGGATGCGGCTGTAGCGGGAGCGAAGGCGCGCTGGTACGGAGAACCTCAATCACAGATCACCAAGGCTCAGGGGAAGCGATCGCCGCCCTGCTCGACAAGTTGCAGAGCACAGAGAACGCGCTCCTTGCGTTCAGTAACATCCTGATCGTGAAAGTGGACGGGGTGCCGCTGGTCCGAGAGCTGACACCCGAGCAGGTTGAGCATCTACAGAAGAACCCCGGGTTGTACAACGATCCGCGATCAGCACTCAGCGTCCTTGACGTCGGACTCACCGGCGTGCCAATCGCCAAGCCGGACGAGGGACCGCGAGCCATCACGCAGTAAGAGCGCCCATTCGATGGAGCAGATCAGGCTTCCAGCAGTGGCTCCCCAGCTAGATCCAGTCCATCGGCAGAGTGGAGAGCGGCCTGCAAGCCACCATCGCCCCACCACTTTCCACGGAGGCCCGATCATCAGCGCACACTGCCAGAGCACTAGTAGGGCAAACCTTGTCAGATACGTCCCCAACCAGGGGCCGGGAGATGATCGAAACTTGGCCGCGTATTGGCCGCGGCGAGCCGTAGAGCGTCGCCGCCACCCGTAGAGAGCCGGACAGACGACAAGAGGCCCGACACCGCGTTTCCGCTGGTGACGGGCCTCTTCCTGCTGGTGTGGCAGGTGCAGGACTTGAACCTGCGTAGGCTGAGCCGACGGTTTTACAGACCGCTCCCTTTGACCACTCGGGCAACCTGCCGCGTCATCCGCTCGAAGCGGCGACATGAGAAAGAATAGCGGACTTCGGGGTGTGACGTGACATCGGCGGGATCCGGCTCGTGCGGGCCCGCCGTACGGAGGTCGCGGCCCGCCGTACGGACGGTTTCGTCGCGTGGGAGCTCCGCTGTCACAAGGGATCCCGCGCGCGGAGGTCCCCACCGTGCGGGTCTCGCCGTACGGGGCCCTGCCGTGTGGGGTCACCGTGCGGAGGCCCCGCCGGGGCGGGGCCCGTACCGGCGGTGGGCGATCATTGTCACCGTCATCGGGGTGTTGACGGTGACGTTCGATGTGTGCCGACCGGCGAAAGCGCTAGTGTCGGCGAGAGAGCTAGAGAGGACAGCCAAGGCATGGCCGACAGCAGTTTCGACATCGTCAGCAAGATCGACCACCAGGAGGCCGACAACGCGCTGAACCAGACGGTCAAGGAGGTCGGGCACCGGTTCGACTTCAAGGGCACCGGCGCGAACATCGCCTGGGCGGGCGGGCAGAAGGCCGTCGAGATCCGGGCCAACAGCGAGGAGCGGGCCAACGCCGTCCTCGATGTCTTCAAGGACAAGCTGATCAAGCGCGGGCTCTCCCTCAAGATCCTGGACGCCGGCGAGCCCAAGCTGTCCGGCAAGGAGTACCGGCTCATGGTCAACCTCAAGGAGGGCATCGACCAGGAGCACGCCAAGAAGATCTCGAAGATCATCCGGGATGAGGGGCCCAAGGGCGTCAAGGCCCAGATCCAGGGCGAGGAGCTGCGGGTGAGCTCCAAGAAGCGGGACGAGCTGCAGGAGGTCATCGCCCTGCTCAAGGGCAAGGACCTGGAGATCGCCCTGCAGTTCACCAACTACCGTTGACGCACCGGGAACCAAGGCCCTGATCTGTGGCGTCAGGGCCTTGCTCTCCTGGGAGGGCGCACCCGGGGCATGCGAACGGCGCGTCCGGCTGAGCCCCGCCCTCTCCCGCACGCCGCTCCCCGCCCACCGGGCAGGAAGGCGCACGCGCCGCTTCGACAACGGCACATGCGATCGCTCATCGGATTGAGGAGCGGGAGGACCCGGCCATGTCCGGCGGCGGCCGTGGCCGCGGCACGTCCCGGCCGGAATGACGCACAGGGCACGCGGCCCAGGAGCCATGCCTTTCTGAAGGGCGCGGGACGCTACCGGCCCGTCTCCGCGTCGATCGCCCGTGGCAAGGCGGGCATCCGGGCCATGGGCCGGGGTTCACCGGGAGCGCCGATTCGACATCGGCGAGACTGGCCGGCCGCGCGGGGCAAGGCCGGTCGAGACCGCCGACACCGCCGGAGGAAATGCTCGATTCGCGACCAAACCTTTCGTCCCCGGGACGCATCTATACCGGTGGTGAAAGGAGCGCCGATGAACCCCTCACGCGGCACAGCCGCACTCCTCACCGCCGTGACGGCGGTGACCTCGTTCTTGATCGCGGGTCCGGCGGACGCGAAGACGGAAGCCGTGTCCGCCGACTCCGTCGACTACGCGTGGATCAAGAGCTGCCCTAAGAAGGACTACACCGTTCCCTGCGGGAAGTGGAAGCTGGCCATGCGCAGCGGGAAGACCATCACGCTGACCGACGCGCAGTCCTTCCCCAGGAGGCCCGGAGGCAAGGTCGACAAGGATCTCGGTGCCCCGCTCCGGGTCAGCGGGGACGGCCGGATCGTGAGCTACCTCAAGAACGACCGGTTCGTCGTCCGCGACGTGGGCAGCGGCGAGGTCAGGCCGCTGCCGGGCCGGGCCGCCACCCTCCCCCGGGGAGCCGACGAGGGGGAAGTGTCCATCGCCCTCTCCCCCGACGGCTCGGTCGTCGCGGTCGACTACGGGGACGCGAACGACAGGCTGCCGAGCCTCATCGCCGACCTGAGGACCGGCAAGGTGGCCACGCTGCCGGCGAAGGAGGACGTGGCGGGCTTCAGCCCGGACGGCGAGCATCTGCTGACCACCCGGCAGACCGCCGACAACACCACCGAGTTCTCGGTCTTCGGCAAGGACGGCCGCAGGACCGCGCGCAGGGTCGTCCCGCAGATCGTCGCCAACAACGCCCCGTTCGCGCTGGCCGACGACGGGACCACGGTCGCCGTGGTCGTCGGCAAGGACTCGGGTAAGCCCCGCCTGCACACCTACGACCTGACCTCCGACGCCGTCTCCGGTGCCGTACGGTTCAGCCTGCCGAAGGGCGAGGAGGTGCAACTGCTCGGATGGGGGCCGGCGGGTGCCCTCACCATGTGGAACTACGTCGGCAACGGGGACGTGGGGACCGCCCTCGTGGTGAAGCGGACGGTGGACGCCGAGACCGGCGTCACTCGCAGGCTGCACTCCTTCAAGCCCCGGCGGGATTCGTGGATCTGGTGGGCATCCGGAGAATAGCCACTCGCTATCTTCCCTCCTATGGGGAAAATTCATGACAGGATCGACGACCGGCTGCGCGCGTTCATCGAGGCGCAGCCGGTCTACTTCGTCGCCACCGCCCCCGAACAGGGCGGACACGTCAACGTCTCCCCCAAGGGATACGCCGACACCTTCGCCGTCCTCGGCGACACCACCGTCGCCTACCTCGACCTGGACGGCAGCGGAGTGGAGACCGTCTCCCACCTCCGTCAGAACGGCCGCATCACGATCATGTTCTGCGCCTTCTCCGGGCCGCCCAACATCGTCCGCCTGTACGGCACCGGCCGGGTCGTCCTCCCGGCCGACCCCGACTTCCCCGAGCTGATCCGGAACTTCGGCCCGCACCCGGGCGTCCGGACGATCATCGTCGTCGAATGCGACCGCATCGCCGACTCCTGCGGCTACTCGGTGCCGTTCATGTCCTTCGACCAGGACCGGACGCTGCTGGACGAGTGGACCGGGCGCAAGGACGTCCAGCGCAGGCGCGCCTACCGGGCCAAGCACAACCGCGAGAGCATCGACGGCATCCCCGGCCTCGCCCCCGAGGAGACCGACCCCGTCACCCACCACTCCTGAGGGACGGGTTCCAGCCCCGGCGGTCGTCCTCGCCCCGGCCCTCCGGGAAGAGGACGTCCGCGACGGCTCAGCGGCGGTAGCCGGCCATCCGCTCCAGGCGGGCGACGCGGTCGGCGGTGGGCGGGTGGGTGGAGAACAGGCGGCCGATGCCCGCACCCCGGAACGGGTTGGCGATCATCAGATGGGAGGCGGAGGCGATACGGCCGTTCTCTGGGAGCGGCAGCCGGCGGGCGCCCATCTCGATCTTCCGCAGGGCCGAGGCGAGGGCCAGCGGGTCACCGGTGAGCCGGGCGCCGGACTCGTCGGCCTGGTACTCCCGGGAGCGGGACACGGCCATCTGGATCATCCCGGCGGCGACGGGGCCGAGCACCATCATCAGCAGCGCGCCGAGGAAGCCGGGGCCCTCGTCGTCGTCTCCGCCGCCGAAGAACATGCCGATGTAACCGAGGTAGGTGATCACTGTGGCGAGCGCGGCGGCCACCGAGGAGATCAGGATGTCGCGGTTGTAGACGTGGGACAGCTCGTGCCCGATGACTCCGCGCAGTTCCCGCTCGTCGAGGAGCCGGGTGATGCCGTAGGTCACGCAGACCGCGGCGTTCCGGGGGTTGCGGCCGGTCGCGAAGGCGTTGGGCTGCATCGTCGGCGAGACGTACAGCCGCGGCATGGGCTGGCGGGCCTCGGTGGAGAGCTGGCGCACGATGCGGTAGAGGACCGGCTGCTCGACCTCGCTCACCGGGCGGGCGCGCATCGCCGACAGGGCGATGCGGTCGGAGAAGAAGTAGGCGAAACCGTTGGAGGCCAGCGCGACGAGAACGGCGATCTGCACGCCCGCGCCGCCCCCCAGCCAGGCGCCCACCGCGATGATGACCGCCGACAGCGTGCCGAGGAGGACCGCGGTACGCAGACCGTTGTGGCGCACTGCACCGTCCTTTCGGTGGATGCGATTCGGCCGGTGCCGATTCATCAGTGCCAACGTTTTCGACCAGGTCGAACGTTCCCCGGCCAGGCCGGACGTTCCCCGGGGGCGCTCTGCCGACGGTGATGGACGGCCCCGGCGGAGGCCCGGCCGACGGCGGCGATCCGGGGCCGGGAGCACTCAGCCGATGGTGATGAGTGTCTCCGGCAGGAGGACGAACACCGTCTGCGGGGCGACGGAGAAGAGCACGGCGACGACGGCCGCCAGAGCGATCGCCACACCCGCCGCCACCTGCCCGGTACGGTCGCCGGCCGCCGCGTAGGCTGCTCCCGGCGCGACCGGGACGGCCTCGGGGGCGGTCCCCGCCACGCCCGGAGCCGGAGCTGGAACCGCAGCCATGGCCGGGGCTTCGGCTGGAGCCGGGGTGGTGGTCGCGGCGGGAACAGGGGCCGGGGTGAAGATCCGTACGACCCAGGCGACGTAGTAGTACAGGCCGATCACCGTGTTGACGGCCATCACGGCGGCCAGCCAGCCCGGTCCGCCGCCGACGAGCTCCCGGAACACCACGATCTTGGCGAACAACCCGGCCAGCCCCGGCGGCAGGCCCGCCAGGCAGATCAGGAAGAAGGCCAGCGCCGGACCGGCGATCCGGCTGCGGGCGGCGAACCCGCGGTAGCCGTCCAGCTCGCCCGATTCGCCGCGCCGCGCAGCCAGCATGACCACCGCGAAGGCGCCGAGGTTCATCGCCGCGTAGAACGCCAGGTAGGCGACGGAGGCGTTCATCGCCCGCTCGTCACGGACCGCGAGGGGAGCGAGGATGTACCCCGACTGGGCGACCGACGACCAGGCGAGCAGCCGTACGGCACGGCGCCGGCGCAGGGCCAGCAGGTTTCCGGCGGTCATGGTCAGCGCGGCGACGACCGCGACCAGCGGGGCCCAGACCGGCGCCAGGTTCCGCAGGCCGCCGACCAGGATGAGGATCAGCCCGGCGAACCCCGCGGCCTTGGAGACCACCGAGAGCAGGGCCGCGACGGGGATGGGGGCGCCCTCGTAGACGTCGCCCGCCCAGGCGTGGAAGGGCACCGCGGCCACTTTGAAGGCGAACCCGGCGAGCACCAGGACCGCGGCGACGGCGAGCACGGGCGGCAGGTCGTGACCGATCTGGAGTGAGGACGCGTACGCCCCGTCGACGCCGCCCGCCGTGACGGCGGCCGGCCCGGCCGTCCCCACACCGGAGCCGGATACGGCGCCCGCCGCGGCCCCCGGCACCGCGTGCGGTACCCGGGCCAGCCGTTCGAGGTAAACGGTGCCGGTCAGGCCGTACAGCAGGGAGATCCCGAAGAGCATCACGGCCGTGGAGACCACGGAGACGAGGAAGAGCTTGACGGCGGCCTCCGAACCACGGCCGTCGTAACGCCTGAGCGCGGTGAGGGCGAAGACCGGCAGCGAGGCCAGTTCCAGCGCGACCACCAGCATGACCAGGTCGCGGGAGGCGGGCAGCGCGACCGCGCCGGTCAGCGTGCAGAGCAGCAGGAAGTGCCACTCACCGGCGGGGATGTCACCGAACGACAGCTCGGTCATCGACAGCAGCACCACGATGATCCCGGCGGCCAGCGCGAGCCCGGCGAAGACCAGGGTGAAGCCGTCCACCACGAACGAGCACGGGGGCGCGGCGCCCGTCTCCGGCGCGGTGACCGGGAACGGCGCGCCGGGTCCGGGGGCGGCGGAGCCCGGCAGGCCGGGGGGCACGCAGAAGGTGCGCAGCGGCCCCGCCGCCCGCACGGCCTGGGAGATCACCACGGCGAGGGCGCCGGTCACCCCGGCCAGCGTCACGATCCCGAGCAGTGGCCTGGCGTACGGCGCGCGGGGCAGGAAGACGTCCAGGAGCAGCACGAGCCCGGCGGTGAGCGCCAGGATCAGCGGTGGCGCGACGGCGTAGTAGTCGATCGGCTGGATCACGGCGCCCCCAGGAGGCTTCGGGCCACCGGGCCGGTGACGTCGAGCAACGCCTTGGGCCACAGGCCGAGCAGCAGGATCAGCGCCATGAGCGGCACCCAGGCGACGAGTTCGTGGGGCGCGACGTCCCGCATGCCCCGCCTCCCGTGCCCCCTTCCACGACCGGGGCTCCCCACGTCTGCCGTGTTCTCTCCGCTTTCGGCGTTCCCGGTGCCGCCTGTGTCCGCCGGGCCGACGGCGGCCAGCACCGGGGCGTGGACGGTCTCGACGGGCCGGCCGTGGGTGACGCGGGAGAGCATGGACAGGAAGTACGCGGCGGTCAGGACGGTGCCGAGGCCACCGAGGGCCATGAAGACGAGATAGAGGGAACGCGGCAGGCCCGCCGCCGGCCGGAACGCCCCCAGGAGGGAGAGCACCTCCCCCCAGAAGCCCGCCAGGCCGGGAAGGCCCAGGGAGGCGACGGCGGCGAAGGTGAGCACGGAGCCGAGCCGGGGCAGGCGTGTCAGCATCCCACCGCCGAGCGACGGGATCTCCGCGGTGCCGTAACGCTCCTTGATCGAGCCGACGACGAAGAACAGCAGCGCGGTGATCAGGCCGTGGGCGATGTTGCCGAACAGCGCCCCGTTGAAGCCGGCCGGGGTGAGCGCGGCGAAGCCCAGGAGGACGAAGCCCATGTGACCGATGGAGGAGTAGGCGATCATCCGTTTGAGGTCGCGCTGGGCGAGACAGGCCAGGGAACCGTAGATGATGCCGATCACCGCGAAGGCGCCCAGCCACGGGGCCAGGACGGTGGCGCCGCCGGGGAGCATCGGGACGGCGATGCGGGCGAAGCCGTACGTGCCCATCTTGAGCAGGACGCCCGCGAGGAGCACCGAGCCGACGGTGGGCGCCTCGGTGTGGGCGTCGGGCAGCCAGGTGTGCAGTGGCCACATCGGGGTCTTCACCGCGAGACCGGCGCCGACCGCCAGGAAGGCGAGGATCTGCGCGGCCCGGGACATGCCGGCTCCGTGGGCACGGGCGAGGGCGGTCATGTCCAGGGTGCCGGTCTGCGCCCAGATGAACAGCAGGCCCAGCAGGAGCACCACCGAGCCGAGGAGCGTGTAGAGGATGAACTTGGTGGCCGCCGCCCGGCGGCGGTGACCGCCCCAGACGGCGATCACGAAGTACATCGGGATGAGGACGACCTCGAAGAACACGAAGAACAACAGCAGGTCCAGCGCCAGGAAGGTGCCGATCATGCCCACTTCGAGGACCAGCAGCGTGAACGCCAGGGCCCGCGGGCGGCCGCCGTCCGCGGGCTCGGACGGACGACCGGACACCGCCCCGGGTGAATCGCCGGGCGAAGGCGTGGACGGGCCTCCGGGCAGAGGGGTCACCGAGCGGCCGGGGACGGGTACGCGGCCGGACCCGGCGGGGCGACCCCGGCAGAGGTAGGCGAAGCAGAGGAAGGTCAGCAGCGCGGTCAGCAGGACCAGCGGCAGCGAGACGCCGTCCACGCCGAGGTGGAACCTGAGGCCCAGGCCGGGAATCCACGGCAGGTTCGTGACGAACTGCATCCGGGCCGGGTCGTCGTGGTCGAAGGCGGCGGCCAGGACGGCCGACAGCGCGAGCGTTATCCCGGACACCGCCAGGCCGTACCGGGGGAACCAGCGTTCCCGGGCCGTCGGGCCCCGGGCCGCCGAGCCCACCGGAACGGCCAGCAGGACCGCCCCGGCGAGCGGGACCGCGAGCAACGCGACCGGCAACCAGCTCATGTCACCCGCCACCTCCCGGTCACGGCTCTCTCCGGTGCGGTGATCGGCCCGGCACCGGGAACCCGGGCCTGACCGGGCCGGCGCGCGGAACCGGCTCGGTCCGGAAGCGGCTTCGGGGATGAAGCCGGCCGGTGGGCGGCGTCGATCCGGAAGACGCCGCCGGCCTGCCGGACGAAACCGGCTGGACAGGTGAGGACGGGCCCGCAGGCGGAGGTCATCCGAGCATCACCGCTCCCACCGCGAGAAGCAGGACGCCCGCGAGCAGGCCGGTGACGTAGAGCTGGGCGTTGCCGTTCTGCGCCCGGCGCACCAGGCCCGCCAGCCCGGTGACCGTCCGGCCGGAACCGCGCACCGCTCCGTCCACCACGCGGCCGTCGACACGGGCGACCACGTACGCGAGGAGCAGCGTGGGACGGACGAACACCGCGCGGTACAGCGCGTCGACGGAGAACGCCCGCTCGCAGGGCCCGCGGAGAGGGCCGAGCAGCCGGGCCGGGTCCCGCCGGGGATCGGCCCGCCACACGGCGTGGACCGCGCCGGCGCCCAGCAGTGCGAGCGCGACGCTGAGGACGGCCGTGCCCCAGTGGATGTGGAGCACGCCGGGCAGGCCCAGGAGCAGGGCGGGAACGGCGAGAATGATGATCGGCCAGCGCATGACGGGCGGCGCCTCGTGAACGACGGCGGACGGGACGGGCTCGGAGGCGGGCTCAGGGACGGCGGACGGGGCGGGCTCGGAGGCG
This sequence comes from Streptosporangium sandarakinum, assembly GCF_050942225.1. Taxonomy (NCBI): domain Bacteria; kingdom Bacillati; phylum Actinomycetota; class Actinomycetes; order Streptosporangiales; family Streptosporangiaceae; genus Streptosporangium; species Streptosporangium sandarakinum. Next base: position 654,058 of record NZ_CP192034.1, on the reverse strand, counting down.
GCGGTGCCGGGGAGGCCGGAGAGGGCACGTCCGCCGAAGAACGTCCGCAGCCACGCGCGGGTGGCGTAGGCGCCGGTCACCGCGACGGTGGCGAGCGCGCAGCCGTACAGGAGCAGGGCCACGGGGGCGGCGAGGTGGCCCGCGGACAGGGACCGCTCGACCGCCGCCAGCACCTCGTCCTTGCTGAAGAAGCCACTGGCCGGCGGGAGGCCGGCCAGGGCGGCGAACCCGATCGTCATCGCCGCGAAGGTGACGGGCAGCCCCCGGCGCAGACCGCCCATCGCGCTCATGAGGTTGGAGCCGACCGTGTGGATCACCGCCCCCGCGCACAGGAAGAGCAGGGCCTTGAAAGCGCCGTGGGTGATCAGGTGGAAGACCGCCGCGTCGCGGGAGCCGGCGGCCAGGGCCCCGGCCATGTAGGCGAGCTGGCTGATCGTGGAGTAGGCCAGCACCCGCTTGAGGTCGTCCTGCGCGAGGGCGGCCAGCGCGGCGCCGAGCATGCCGAGCGCGGCCATGACCGCCAGCACGTCCAGGGCGGGTCCGGAGGCCAGGAAGACCGGATAGAGGCGGGCGACGACGAAGATGCCGGCCGCGACCATGGTGGCCGCGTGGATGAGGGCGCTGATCGGGGTCGGACCGGCCATCGCGTCGGGGAGCCAGGTGTGCAGCGGCACCTGGGCGCTCTTCCCGGCGACCCCGGCCAGCAGCAGGAGGGCGGCGGCGAGGATCGTGCCGGGCGGCAGCTCCGGGAGCTTGGCGAGGACGTCGGCGATCCGGAAGCCGCCGGCCGCCGTGCCGAGGACGAAGACGCCGAACAGGAAGCCGACGTCGCCGATCCGCGTGACCAGGAACGCCTTGACCGCCGCCCGCGAGTTGGCCCGGTCTTCCCACCAGTGCCCGATCAGCAGATAGGAGCACAGGCCCATGACCTCCCAGCCCACGTAGAGGACGAGGAGGTCGGCAGCGTAGACGACCAGGAGCATGGCGCTGGTGAACAGGCTGATGAAAGCGCTGTAGGAGGGGTAGCGCCGGTCGTCGCGCAGGTAGCCCACGGAGTAGACCTGGACGGCGAGCGCCACCACGGTGACCAGCACCGCGATCGTCGCGGCGAGGCCGTCGACGAGCAGTCCGACGGAGATCGGCGCCGAGCCCGTGTCGACGGCCACGGACGCCGTGGCGACACGGGCGGTGCCGGCCGACCCGGTGAACCGGGAGAGCCAGTCACCTCCCCCGGTGGCCTGGCCGGCCCGTATGGAATACGCCAGCCAGATCGTGAGCAGCGTGGAGACCGCGGTGGGCACGATCGCGATCCAGGCGGCCCGCCGGTTCGCGGCCGCGTCGGCCGCCCCTCCGCGGAGCCCCTTCGGGAACCGGGAGCCCAGCAGGCCGGCGGCCGCGGCGGCGAGCGGCAACAGGATGGCGAGGACGGCGGCGGTGGTCACGGGCCCTCACCGGGCCCGGGGGAAGGCGGGGACGGGGAGCCGGCCGGAGGCGGAGGTCCGACGGGAGGGGGCCCGGTGGGAGGTGGAGGTCCGGTCCTGACGGGGCCGGAGGCCGGGGAGGATCCGGTGGCGGAGACCGGCCCGGCGGTGAGCGCGGGCTCGGATGCGGATCCGGTGGGGGCGGATCCGGTGGGGGCGGGGGTCTCGGCCAGGAGGCGGAGGCGGTCGAGATCGACGGTCCGGCGGTTGCGGTAGAGGGCGAGAATGATCGCCAGGCCGAGACCGACCTCCGCCGCTGCGATCACGATGACGAACAGGGTGAGGACCTGGCCGGCGTGCAGGCGGTCGCGCAACCACACGTCGAACGCGACCAGATTGAGGTTGACCGCGTTGAGCATGAGCTCGACGGACATCAGGACGAGGATCGTGTTGCGCCGGGCGAGCACGCCGTACACGCCGATGGAGAACAGCAGCGCCGAGACGACCGCCGGGTAGACGATGTGCACGTCAGCCCCTCCCCCGGATGTCGGTGCGGGACAGCACGATGGCGCCGATCAGGGCGGCCAGCAGAAGGACCGAGAGCGCCTCGAAGGGCAGCACCCAGTTGCGGAAGACGCTGGAGCCGATCTCGCCGGCCGAACCGCCACCGGCCCGGAGGGGGGCGTAGGCGGTACGGAAGCCGTCGACCACGACGGTGACCAGGACGGCGGCCGTGGCGAGCGCCACGAGCGCGGCGGCCGGCCGGTTCCCGCTGTCGAGATCGGCCGACCTGCCGATCGGGGCACGGGTGAGCATGATGCCGAACAGCAGCAGGACCACGATCGCGCCGACGTATATCAGCACCTGGACCCAGGCGACGAACTCAGCCGTCAGGACGAGGTAACACCCCGCGAGCGCGCCGAACGTGACGACCAGCCAGAGGGCCGCGTGAACGAGTTGCCTGGTGGTCACCACCAGCAGCGCCGCCCCGACCGCCACCGCGCCGAGCAGCAGGAAGACGATCTCCTGCCCGGTCGGTGACAGATAGGACGGCGCGTCGGTCACTTCTCCTCCTCGGACTCCTCAGCCTGGTCCGTGGCAGAAGTCTGCTCCGCCGGGCCTTCGTCCGGGGGCACACCACCCTGTTCTGTGGATAAGTTCTCGGCGGGCGGGGTGTCCTTCTTCGGGAGCGCGCCCGGCGGGCGGATCGCCCGGACGTCCGAGAACCGGGTGGAGGTCCTCCGTCGCGGCCGTTCCGGCCAGGAAGACTCGGTGGGAGACGGCGGTTGGTCACCGTGTTCGGAACCGGCCGGCGGGGAATCGGCAGACCCGGAGCCCGCGGGCCCGGCACCGGGACCGGGACCGGGGGGAGGAGAACCGGCGGGCTCGGAACCCACCGGCGTGGAGTCCTCGGGCCGTCCTCCCGGGTATTCCACCGGCTCGCCCCCGGCAGGGGGAGCGTCCTTCTTCGGGAGCGCGCCCGGCGGGCGGATCGCCCGGACGTCCGCGCGCCGGGTCGAGGTCCTCCGCTCGGGACGGCGCGGCTCGGAGGACGTGGACGACTCGGGAGAGGTGGACGGCCCGGGAGAGGTGGTCGTCTCCGGCGGGGTGGGGGACGCGGGCGCCTCGGGGGGCGCCGACGGTGTCCCGGCCGCTCCCGGTACCGTCCCGGCCGCTCCCGGTACCGTCCCGGCCGGCCCCGCGGTGGTGCGGGGACGGGCGGGGCGTGAGGCGGCCGCCAGTTCCTTGGGCGGCTCGGCGTTGGGCTCGTGGGCCGGGGGCGGCGGGACCGTCTGCACCCAGGCCGCCAGCCTGTCCTTCTCGTGCAGGAGGTTGCGGATGTCACCGTCGGCGTACTCGAACTCCGGCGACCAGAACAGCGCGTCGAACGGGCACACCTCGATGCAGATGCCGCAGTACATGCACAGCGAGAAATCGATCGCGAACCGGTCGAGCACGTTGCGGGCGCGGGGACGGCCGCCCTCCGGGGCGGGGAGGGTCTCCTTGTGGGAGTCGATGTAGATGCACCAGTCGGGACACTCACGGGCGCAGAGCATGCACACCGTGCAGTTCTCCTCGACCAGGGCGATCACACCGCGGCTCCGGGCGGGCAGATCGGGCCTGACGTCGGGGTACTGCTGGGTCACCGACTTGTTCAGCATGTGGCGAAGGGTGACGGAGAGCCCTTTCGCCAGCCCCACTCCTGGTATCCGTGCCACAACACCACATCATGACGCATGGGGGCGCGCCCGGGAATGCGGCGTCCAGTAAAACGCCCATATCGGACACCGATCCAGCCTCCGAGGGTTGTCCACAGAAGTTATCCACAGACTGTGTGTTCGAGTATCGGACCCCATCCGAAGGCCGATACGGAAAGGACACCCGCGGAGACTGCGGCTGACGGTGGGAATACGTATTGTTCGCGACATGTCCCACCAGTACGGCCCCGGCCGGTACCCGCAGACGCCTCCGCGGCCCTCCACGGGATGGAGCGTGGCCTGGGCCCTGGTGCCCCTGTTCACCTTCGGGATCGGCACGCCGTTCGTCATCGGCCACGCCGCCCGCCGCCTGCGCAGTCCCGGGCTGGCCTTCGCAACCGTCCTGTACGGCATCGCCGTCGCGACGTTCCTGGTCGGGGCCGGCACCTACGGCGACTCGGAGCTGATCCCCACCTGGCTGGACACCATTATGATGATCGGCTTCTTCGGCACCTGGATCGGCGGCCTGGGACACGCGTTGATCATCCGGGGCGCGGTTTTCCGGCGGGAGGGATCCCCGCGGCAGGCGGCGCCGTACGGGTCGTACGAACCGTACGGCGAGCCGTACGGGACGAAGCACGGCTCGCGGCACGGGTCCTCGCACGAGATGACGCACCCCTCACGGCACGGATCGCCGTACGAGGCGCCGCGCCGGCCACCGCACGGTCCCTCCGCCGAGCCGCCGCCCGGATCGCCGTACAAGCCGTACGAACCGCGTGAATCGCACGAAACAGCTCCGCGTGGATCACGGTCACGGTACGGCTCGCCGCCCGGCCCATACGCGCAGCAGAGGACGTCGGCGGGGTCACCGGCCGGGCCCGCCCCGGCGTCACACGGACCGGCTTCGGCGGCACACGGACCGATCCCGGCGGCGCACGGACCGGCTTCGGCTGCGCCCGGGGTAGGTCCGGTGACACCGTACGGACCGACCTCGGCCTCGCACGGAGCGGGTCCGGCGACACCGTACGGGCCGCCGGGGTCCCACGCCCCGGCCGTCGCCGCGCCGCACCCGACTCCCCCGTCCCCGGCCGGGAGCCCGCCTCCCCGCGGGGGCCCCGGCCCGGCGAACCGCCGTACGGCACGTCGCGGACCCCGGCCCACCACACCCCGGGGCCCTACGACCGGCCCTCGCCCGCCGGGACCTTCACCGGAGCCGGCGGGCCCGCCGGCTCCCTCCGCGGCCGCGAAGGCCGCGAAGGCCAGGACAGCCACGACGGCCACCGTGACCGCGGCGGCCGGCACGACGGTCACGACCGTCGTGACCCGCAGGGCGGTCACGACCACGAGGAGCGCCGCCTGGGGCCGTACCGGCTGGTCGGCACCCTCGGCAGAGGCGGCCAGGGCACGGTCCACCTGGCGCTCACCCCCCGGGGGGAGAAGGTGGCGATCAAGGTCCTGCACGAGCACTTCACCGGCGACCCGGTGGTCAGGGAACGGTTCATCCGGGAGGTGGAGGCGACGCGGAGGGTGGCGACGTTCTCCACGGCCCGGGTGCTCGACGTGAACATCACCGACGACCAGGCCTACGTCGTCAGCGAGTACGTCGACGGCGTCTCCCTGGAGCAGCTGGTCCGCGAGCAGGGTCCCCGCACCGAGGACGGCCTGACCCGGCTGGCCTTGTCCACGGCCGGCGCGCTGGCCGCGATCCACCGGGCGGGCGTGGTGCACCGTGACTTCAAACCGGCCAACGTGCTGATCGGCGGGGACGGGCCGCGTGTGATCGACTTCGGCATCGCCCGCGCCCTGGACCAGGCGACGGCCACGGCCACCGGCAGCGTCATCGGCACCCCGGCATACATGTCCCCGGAGCAGATCTCCGGCGAGCACGTCGGCCCGGAGTCCGACGTGTTCAGCTGGGCGTCCACGATGATCTTCGCCGCCTCCGGCCGGGTGGCCTTCGGCGCGGACACCATCCCGGCGATCCTGAACCGGGTGATCAGCCACCACCCCGACCTGTCCTCGCTGCCGTCGTCACTGCGCCCGCTGGCCGCCTCCTGCCTGGACAAGCGGCCCGCCAACCGGCCGACGGCCGCCGACATCATGCTGCGGATCGTGCACTAGCCGTCCCCCGTCCCCGCCGGCGGACAGCGGACGGCTGGAACAGCCGACCGGCGGACGGCTGACGGCTGACGGCTGACGGCTGACGGCTGGAACGGCCGACCGGCGACCGGCGAGAACAGCCGACGGCCGACGGCGAGCGGACCACCGGCGGCGACCCCGGGGCGGCCGGAGGCCGGTCGGCGGGCCGGTTCCGGATCAGGGCACCGCGTCCCCGACCCGGCTCGTCAGGTCGAGGTACTCCTCGCGGCTCAGCGTCCGGGTCTCCAGCTCCAGCCCGTTCCGTACGGCGAAGCGGCGCGCCGCCTCCGGGTCCCAGTGCCCCGGCAGGTGGAACCGGCCCTCCCCGACGATCAGCCCGGTCATCCCGGGGTCGGCCGAGTAGAGAAGCAGCCGGTCGGCCTCGATCTCGCGGGTTCTGCGCTCGGTCTCCAGCAGCAGCCGGTCGTGCACCACCACGAGCCGGCAGTGCGGTTTGCCCTGCCGCTGCAGCTCGCGGCTGTCGGCGGTCTGCCTGCGGGCCCGCCGCCTGCCGATCCCGACCAGGAAGACGGCGGCGGCGCCGGTGGCGGTCAGCCCGGCCAGCACCAGGGAGGTGATCCCGAGCGTGTCCATGCCCCGGGTGACGTCGGTGAAGTTCGCCATGTTGAGGACGACGAGGGTGGCGAAGGCGGCGCCGTAGGCGAGCACCAGCCACATCAGCGCGTACAGGAGCTGTTCGCGCCACCAGACCTTCGCCGGCCCCTTGGGGGGCCGCAGGCTCCGCGGGCCGGGGACGCGCAGCCGCGGCAGGGCCGGGGGCGGCATGCGCCAGCCCACCATGCACCACCCCGGCGACCGGCGGGCGAGCGCGACACGGGCCTCCTCGCCGGTGGCGAACCGTCGCTCCTCGAACGTCAGGCCGTGCCGCCGGGCGAACGCCTCCAGATAGGCGCGCGAACGGGAACCGGGGGCCTGCATGATCACCAGGCCGGACTCGTCGAGCAGCGCCAGGCCGTACCTGGTCCTGCTCCGGCCCGGGTAGTCGAAGAACAGCAGCGTGCACACCCGGGCGCCGCCCGCGAGCGGCAGCCGTACCGGCGGGTGTTCCGGCACCTCGACGACGAGGTCGTCATGGTCCACGGCGAGTGCGAGGGTCATCGGTTCCGTCCTATGGCCGTGCTGTCTCACATGCGGGTCCTCCTCCTGCCCAGCGTGCACGTTTTGAAATCCCGGAGGCCGTATCCGGCGGCGCGACACGTGGCCGGAACCGGACACGACGGCCGGGGGCCGCCGGACGCACCGGGATCAGCCCGCCAGGACACGGACGATCCCGGTCAGCGCGAGCTGGACCAGCGCCAGCGGCACCAGTCCCACCCAGGCGAGTCTCTGGAGCTGGTCCTCGCGCAGCCGGGGGTAGCTCACCCGGACCCAGATGACCACGAAGACCAGGGCGGCCACCTTCAGGAGCGTCCAGACCGGCCCGGGGAGGAGCGGGCCGTGCCAGCCGCCCAGGAACAGGACCGTGGTCAGCGCGGACAGCACGATGATCCCGGCGTACTCGGCCAGCATGAACAGGGCGAACCGCATGCCGGTGTACTCGGTCATCGGGCCCATGATGATCTCGGACTCGGCGATCGGCATGTCGAACGGCGGGCGGCGCAGCTCCGCGAGCCCTGCGGTGAAGAAGACGACCGCGCCGATCGCCTGCCAGGGCAGCCACCACCACCGCCACGCCTCCACGATGCCCGGCAGGGAGAGGGTCCCGGCGGCCATCGCGACGCTGGAGGCGGCCAGGACCAGCGGGAGCTCGTAGGACACGAGCTGGGCGGCCGAGCGGATGCCGCCGAGCACCGAGTACTTGTTGCCGGATGCCCAGCCGGCCATGATCGAGCCGAGCACGCCGATTCCCATCACGGCGAGGACGAAGAACAGCCCGGCGTCGAGGTCCACCCCGACCAGGCCGGGGCCGACCGGGACGACCACCAGCACCACGAGGTACGGGATCAGCGCCACCGCGGGGGCCAGGGCGAACACCCGGCGGTCGGCGGCGGCCGGGACGATCTCCTCCTTCTGCGCGAACTTGACCCCGTCGGCGATCAGCTGCGCCCAGCCGTGGAAGCCCCCGGCGCGCATCGGGCCCAGGCGCGCCTGCATGTGGGCCATGACCTTGTGCTCGGCCTGCCCGGCGATCAGCGGGAGCACCAGGAACGCCGCCACGATCACGGCCAGCCGGACGGCGACGTCGAGCACCACGGCCATAACGCCTCCCAACGCCGTGCCCCGGGGGGGCCGGGACCCGGACCTCTCGGCCGCCGCGCCCACGGGCGGGGGCGGCCGGGTCTGCCGGTCTCCCGGTCATCATGCCCCGGCCGGGCCCGCGGCATCCCCGCCCACCGCCGCGAGAATCACGCCCGTCGCGGGATTCCCGGCCCCCGCGGCGTCCGAACCCACCGCGGCGGACTGATCCATCGTGGCGTTCGAACTCACCGCGGCGGACAGACCACTGCGGCGTCCGGATCCATCGTGGTGGACGGATCACCGCGGCGGACAGATCACCGCGGCGGACGGATCACCGCGGCCCGGTCCCGGCCGCGTGCCGTCCCCGGTCACCGCTCCTCGGTTACCGCTCCTCGGCGTCGCGCCCCCAGCCGGCGGCGGGCACGCCGGGCGGGAGCGTCTTGCGGCGGCTCGGCGATCCGTGGCCGGACTCGCCCGGCTCCTTGGCGCCGGGCCACGCCTTGGCGACCCGGGCGGCCAGCACGAAGTCCTTGCGCAGCGGGTGCCCCTCGAAGCCCTCGGGCAGCAGCAGCGGCACCAGGTTGGGGTGGCCCTCGAAGACCACGCCGAACATCTCGAAGGTCTCGCGCTCGTGCCAGTCGGCGCCCCGGAACACGCCGACCGCGCTGGGCAGGCGGGGGTCGGCGCGCGGCACCCGGGTGCGGGGCAGCAGGTGGGCGCGGGTCACGGGGTCGTAGAGGTGGGCGACCACCGAGAAGGCGTCGGGCGGCTCGTCCACGCCGGTCAGCCAGTCGAAGAACACGTATCCCCGGTCGCGGGCGAACTCCAGCAGGTCGGTCCAGTCGCCCGGCGGGACGTCGGCGGTGATCTCACCGAAGGACTCCGACACCTGGACGCGCTCGCCGTACCGGGCGAGGAGGGCGTCCCGGACGGGGGTCGCGGACCCGGCCTCGGTCGCGGGGCGCGCGGGCGGCTCGGGGATCGGGGGCTGCTCAGACATACCGGTCACCCAGGTTCTCGGCGGCGATCTTCTCCTGGAGCATCATGATCCCGTGCAGCAGCGCCTCGGGCCGGGGCGGACAGCCCGGGACGTAGACGTCCACCGGGATGATCTGGTCGACGCCCTTGGTGACGCAGTAGGAGTCCCAGTACGGCCCGCCCGAGTTGGAGCACGCACCGAAGGAGATCACGTACTTCGGGTCGGGCATCTGCTCGTACAGCCGCTTGACCGCCGGCGCCATCTTGTCGGTCACCGTGCCCGAGACGATCATCAGGTCGGCCTGGCGGGGGCCGTTGGCGAACGGGATGACCCCGAACCTGATGAAGTCGTGCCTGCTCATCGAGGTCGCGATGAACTCGATGGCGCAGCAGGCCAGACCGAAGTTGAACGCCCACAGCGAGTAGCGCCGGCCCCAGTTGAGGACGAAGCGCATGGGCTTGGGAGCCAGCCGGGAGACCGGCCCCACGGTGGGCATCGGGAGATCAGCCATGTGATGCATTCTCCCTTCCGTGTCGGTCGGCCGGGGCCGTGGGACCCTCGGCGGGGCCGGGCGCCGTTTCCCGGTGCGGGCTCCGGCGGGCCGGACCGTCCCGCGCGGCGCCGGGTTGTCAGGCCCAGGTCAGGACGCGTTTGCGCCAGCCGTACAGGATGCCGAGCGCGATGAACCCCAGGAAGACGAACATCTCCACCAGCGTCGTCATTCCGAACCCGGGGGCGGCGAAGACCGTCGCCCAGGGGAAGAGGAAGACCGCGTCCACCGCGAAGATCACGTAGAGGTAGGTGAAGACGTAGTAGCGGACCTGGGACTGCGCCCAGCCCTCGCCCACCGGGTCGACGCCGCACTCGTAGGTCGCCAGCTTTTCGGGGGTCGGCCGGGCGGGCCTGAGCATCCGGTTGGCGAACAGCGCCCCGGCGACGATCGCCACCCCGACCACGAGCAGGGCGAGGACCGCGGCGTAGGAGCCGAGATACCCGAGAGACACGGTCACGACCTCCCTTTCCGTCGCCGGCGCGCACGGCGGAGTCCCGCCGCGCACGCCCCTCGAACCGCCCCCGGAGCCCGCGTCGATCCTCCCGCGCGGCTTCCTTCCGACCGGCTTCGGAGCCCGCGGCGGTCCCGCGTGCACGCCCCTTCTGACCAGCTATATCAGCATCCGCGGCACCGGTCACCCCATGGGGGACCCAAACCTTCTCACGATCAAAACCTCTCCGCCATTAACCCCAAAAAACGGCAAATAGCCACTTATCGCCCCTAGCCTGGCACCCATGCCCAGTCTGCGACTCACCGGAGGAATCGCGCTGATCGTCGCTTCCGCGGCGGGTTGCGGCGTGGTCTCCTCCGACACCGAGGCCCCCCTCCGCTCGGAGCCCACGATGGTCGACTACGTGGCCCCCACCGCCGTGCGGGGGCTCGACGTCCGTACCGTCTCCCGGCGCGACCCCGGTAGGCCGGAGGTGCACGCCGCCTACCCCTCGGTCGCGGACGCCCCCCGCCTCACCGAGGAGCTCCGGCGTACGGTGGCCGCGCAGCTCGACCTGTTCGACCGGAGCGTGCGGGAGGATCGCAAGGGCACCGCGGGACAGTCGCCCCGCGCCGAGTTCAACGTGGACTGGCAGCTCACCGCCGCCTCGGAAGAGGTGCTCGGCGTACGGCTGCGCACCGGCGAGTCCGCCGGCGGCGGCTGGACGGAGACCCGCACCACCGTCTGGTACGACCGGGTGGACAAGCGCGCCGTGGACTCCGCCGGCCTTCTCAGGGACCGCGCGGCCCTGACCGAGCTGGCCAGGCTCGCCAGGCGGAGCCTGCTGTCCCGGGGAGCGGCGGCGAACCCGCAGGCGGTCACCCCGGACCCGAAGATCTTCGACTCCATCGCCTTCAACATGCACGGCGACCTCGTCGTGGAGTTCGACGACTCGCAGGTCGGGCCGGGCTTCCTCGGCCGGGTCGCGGTGGCCGTGCCGGCCGGGACCGCCGGGCCGATGCTGTCGCCGACCGGGCTGCGGGCGCAGCGGGCGGTCGTCGAGGAGGCGGGCAGGCGGGCCACGGCGCCGCCGCCCTCCTCCCTGGAGGAGCCGAACGCCGACCGGCCGAAGGCGACCAGCTCGCGCGGCGGCGACGTCGACTGCGCGAAGGCCAAGTGCGTCGCGCTGACCTACGACGACGGCCCCGGAACCGGCACCGCCGGGGTGCTGGACGCCCTCGCCGCGCAGGGGGCGAGGGCCACCTTCTTCTGCGTCGGCTCCAGCGCGGTGGCCCGCCCCGACCTGCTCCGGCGCATGACGGCCGAGGGACATCTGGTCGCCGGTCACACCTGGTCGCACCGCGACCTGAGCGCCATGTCCCGGAACATGATCATCGACCAGCTCGTCCGGGGCCGGGACGCGGTCGCCCAGGCCGCCGGGCAGGTGCCCACGCTGGTGCGCCCGCCGTACGGCAGGGTCGGCGACCAGATCACCGCCGCCGCCCGCGAGCTGGGCATGCCGGTGGTCCGGTGGAGCGTCGACACCGGCGACCTCGACGGCCACGCCCCCGCGGACGTCGCCGCGCGGGCCGTCGCGGGGGCCGCGCGCGGCGCGATCATCCTCATGCACGACACGGGCGAATCGGCCGCCGAGGCCACGGCCGAGGTCCTGCGGCGTCTCAAGGCCGAGGGTTACACCTTCGTCACCGTCCCCGAGCTGTACGGCTCGCAGGGGATGCGGCCGGGCGCGGTCTACGACTCCGCCGAGTCCGGCGAGCGCGCCCGGACCCTCGACAAGCAGACGATGCTCTGACCGGGCTCTGACCGGGCTCTGACCGGCGCCGGGGCCGACGCCACGGGGAGATGGCTACGGGGGAGAAGGTTCCGGCTTAGGCGGGACATATAGTTGAGGATCGTGACCACAACCGTCCTCTTCGGCCGCCTGCACGTCGACCTGTGCCGGATCGCCGCCGGGCTGTGTCGGGCAGGTCGCCCGCGGTCGTGACCGTCCCCCAGGCCCTTCACGACCCCCTCCGAAGCCCGACTCCGCGACCCGCAGAGGACGTGTGACGCGAGCACGCGCCTTTCCACCGTGTGGAACGCGGAACACCCGAAGCGTGACCCCGAGGGATCTAGCATGGAAAGAAAAACGTGCCACCAGCGACGGCGCCCCATCGCGTCGAGGAGGACCGAGCTGTGACCAAGCAGGTTCAGCAACTCGACCGCGTGATCATACGCTTCGCCGGAGACTCCGGCGACGGCATGCAGCTCACCGGTGATCGCTTCACGGCCGGGACGGCGGAGTTCGGCAACGACCTGTCGACCCTGCCCAACTTCCCCGCCGAGATCCGCGCCCCCGCAGGGACCCTGCCGGGCGTGTCGAGTTTCCAGCTTCACTTCGCCGACCACGACATCCTCACGCCCGGCGACGCGCCGAACGTCCTGGTCGCGATGAACCCCGCGGCGTTGAAGGCAAACCTGTCCGACCTGCCGCGCGGTGGCGACATCATCGCCAACACCGACGAGTTCACCAAGCGCAACCTCCAGAAGGTCGGCTACACCGCCAACCCGCTGGAGGACGACTCGCTGGCCGAGTGGCGGGTCCACGCGGTGCCGCTGACGTCCCTGACGGTCAAGGCCCTGGAGGGCTTCGACCTGTCCAAGAAGGACGCCGAGCGCTCCAAGAACATGTTCGCCCTGGGCCTGCTGAGCTGGCTGTACCACCGGCCGACCGAGGCGACAATCCAGTTCCTGGAGACCAAGTTCGCCAAGAAGCCCGACATCGCCAAGGCCAACATCGCGGCCTTCCAGGCGGGCTGGAACTACGGTGAGACCACCGAGTCGTTCTCGGTGTCCTACGAGGTCAAGCCGGCCAAGCTGGCCCCGGGCGTCTACCGCAACATCTCCGGCAACCAGGCCCTGGCCTACGGCCTGATCGCCGCCTCGGTGCGGTCGAAGCTGCCGCTGTTCCTCGGCTCGTACCCGATCACGCCGGCCAGCGACATCCTGCACGAGCTGTCGAAGCACAAGCGGTTCGGCATCCGCACCTTCCAGGCCGAGGACGAGATCGCCGGTGTCGGCGCCGCGCTCGGGGCGGCGTTCGGCGGGGCACTGGGCGTGACCACCACCTCCGGGCCCGGCGTGGCGCTGAAGGCCGAGACCGTCGGCCTGGCGGTGACCACGGAGCTGCCGCTGGTCGTGGTCGACGTGCAGCGGGCCGGCCCGTCCACCGGCATGCCGACCAAGACCGAGCAGACCGACCTGCTGATGGCGATGTACGGCCGCAACGGCGAGTCGCCGGTGCCGATCGTGGCGCCGGCCACCCCGTCCGACTGCTTCGACGCGGCCGTCGAGGCGGCCCGGATCGCGGTGAAGTACCGCACCCCGGTCATGCTGCTGTCGGACGGCTACCTCGCCAACGGCTCCGAGCCGTGGAAGGTGCCGAGCGCGGCCGAGCTGCCCGACATCTCCGTCGACTTCGCCACCGCGCCGAACGGCGAGGACGGCACGACGTTCCTGCCCTTCGCCCGCGACCCGGAGACCCTGGCCCGCCCGTGGGCGATCCCGGGCACCGCGGGGCTGGAGCACCGGATCGGCGGCATCGAGAAGGCCGAGGGCACCGGCAACATCTCCTACGACCCGAACAACCACGACAAGATGGTCCGGCTGCGCCAGGCCAAGATCGACGGCATCGCCGCCGACATCCCGGAGCTGGAGGTCGACGACCCCGACGGCGACGCCCGGGTGCTGGTGCTGGGCTGGGGCTCCACCTACGGCCCGATCGCCGCGGCGGTGCGGCGGATCAGGAAGTCCGGCGGCAAGGTCGCCCAGGCCCACCTGCGCCACCTCAACCCGCTGCCCGCCAACACCGGCGAGGTGCTGCGTTCCTACGACAAGGTGCTCCTTCCGGAGATCAACCTCGGCCAGCTGGCGCTGCTGCTGCGCGCCCGCTTCCTGGTCGACGTCATCAGCTACAACCGCGTGCGCGGGCTTCCGTTCAAGGCCGAGGAGCTGGCGAGCGTGATCCAGGATGTGATCGACAGTGAGTGACCTCATCACCAACGGCAGGGGCCTGTCCCTCGTCCCCAAGTCCGACGTCGCGCTGGGCATGAAGGACTTCAAGTCCGACCAGGAGGTCCGCTGGTGCCCCGGCTGCGGCGACTACGCCATCCTCGCCGCGGTCCAGTCCTTCGTGCCGGAGCTGGGCCTCAAGCGCGAGAACATGGTGTTCGTCTCGGGCATCGGCTGCTCGTCGCGGTTCCCGTACTACATGAACACCTACGGGTTCCACTCGATCCACGGCCGCGCCCCGGCGATCGCCACCGGCCTGGCCGCCTCCCGGCCGGACCTCAGCGTGTGGGTGATCACCGGTGACGGCGACTCGCTGTCCATCGGCGGCAACCACCTGATCCACGCGCTGCGCCGCAACGTCAACCTCAACATCCTGCTGTTCAACAACCGGATCTACGGGCTGACCAAGGGCCAGTACTCCCCGACCTCCGAGGTCGGCAAGGTCACCAAGTCCACGCCGATGGGGTCGCTGGACAAGCCGTTCAACCCGGTGTCGCTGGCGCTCGGCGCGGAGGCGTCGTTCGTGGCCCGCACCATCGACTCCGACCGCAAGCACCTGCAGTCGGTGCTGCGCCAGGCCGCCGAGCACCGCGGCACCTCCCTGGTGGAGATCTACCAGAACTGCAACATCTTCAACGACGGCGCCTTCGAACAGCTCAAGGACCCGGCGCAGCGCGACGAGATCACGCTGCGGCTGGAGCACGGGCAGCCCATCGTCTCGGCCACCAAGGCGGTCCGCCGCTCGGCCGACGGCGGCATCGAGGTCGTCGCCCGCTCGGAGGTGCGCGAGGAGGAGATCCTCGTGCACGACGCCCACCGCGCCGACCCGACGCTGGCCTTCGCGCTGTCGCGGCTGGACGAGCCGGCGTTCGAGCACGTGCCGATCGGCGTGTTCCGCAACGTCGACCGCCCGAGCTACGACGAGCTGATGGCCGCGCAGCTGGAGGAGGCCACCGCCCAGCGCGGCGCCGGTGACCTGGACGAACTGCTGCTCGCCGGGGACACCTGGCGCATCGGCTGACCGCGCCTGGCGCACGGACCGCTCCGGAGCCCGGAGCGAACGAAAGAAGGCACGGCCACGGGGCCGCTCCCACGCGGGGGCGGCCCCGTGGCTTTCTCACCGAAGAACCAGGGAGAACTTCCCGATACATCGGTTATCGGGTACATCGTCGGGTCGGTTGCGGTATGAAACGCCTGTGCCCTCCGAGGCCCGGCCGGAGCGTCCGGCGGCGCCGTCATCGACACCTGGGAGAACGCCCATGCCGACCGCCCCGGAATCCGAACGGCCGAGCGGGCCCGAGCGGAAGGGCTTCGGAGGTCCTGGGGGCTTCCCGGGCTTCGACGGCTCCGGTGGTTCCGGGGACTTCACGGGTTCCGGGGGTCCCGAAGGCTCCGAGGCCTCTGGCTGGCACGGCCGCCGCGTGCTGGTGACGGGCGCCACCGGGTTCATCGGGGCCCGCCTGGTGGGACGCCTGGCCGCCCTCGGCGCGCGGGTGCACGCGGTCAGCCGCAGACCCGGCCGGGCAACCGAGTACGGCCTGGCCTGGCACGTCGCCGACGTCGGCGACACCGAGGCGGCCGGGGCGCTGGTCCGCTCCGTCCGGCCCGACGTCGTCTTCCACCTCGCCAGCGAGGTCGCCGGCACGCGTGACCCCCGGCTCGTCCCGACGATGCTCCGCGGCAACCTGGCGAGCGTGGTCAACCTGCTGACCGCGGTCGCCGAGGACCCCGGGGCGCGGGTGGTGCTGGCCGGGTCGGTGGAGGAGCTCCGCCCGGACGAGGGAGACGCCGTGCCGTCCTCCCCCTACGCGGCCGCCAAGTGGGCCGCGCGCGGTTACGCCCTGATGTTCCACCGCCTGTGGGACGTCCCCGTGACGAACCTGCGCGTCGCGATGGTCTACGGCCAGGGCGAGCGGAACCTCGCCAGGCTGGTGCCGTACATGGCGCTGTCGCTGCTGCGGGGGCGGGAGCCGGCTCTGAGCAGCGGCAAGCGTGAGATCGACTGGGTCCACGTGGACGACGTCGTCGAGGCGTTCCTGGCCGCCGCCACGACCCCGGAGGCGGCCGGCCGGAGCCTCGACGTCGGCTCGGGCACGCGGACGACCATCCGCGACACCGCCGAGCTGCTGGTCCGGATCACCGGCGGCGTGGCGCGTCCCCGCTACGGCGCGCTCCCCGACCGGCCGCTGGACAGCGCCCGGATCGCCGACATCGGTCCCACCGCCGACGTGCTCGGCTGGCGGCCCGTCATCGGACTGGAGGACGGCCTGCGCCGTACCGTCGCCTGGTACGCCGACCGGCTGCGGGCCGGCGAGTTCCAGGACGCGCCCGGCCCGTCCTGAACCACCGGGTCCGCCCTGCACCGGTCGGTCCGCCCCGCTCCGCCGGGTCCGTCCTGGTTCGGGTGACCGGCCTCGGCCGTCCCCGGTCGCGTCAGCCCGGTCGCTTCCGCCTGGGCGGGTGTCCACCGCTGTAACGGGGGACGCGGGCGGTCCCGATATCCCGGACGGAGCCGGAAGACCGCACGCCGCGCCGCCCCGCCGTCCCGCGTGGCCGAAAGACCCCGGCCGGAGAAGGGGACGCTGGTGGAGTCGGTCGTCAACCTCACGGTCCACGGCGTCGGCCCGGCCGTCCGCCCGCTCGACGAGGGCGAGGACGAGACCTGGGTCGACGTGGAACGGTTCGAGCGGGTGCTCGACGCCGTGGCGGGCCGCCCGGACGTCCGCGTCACCTTCGACGACGGCAACGCCTCCGACGTGGAGATCGCCCTCCCCCGGCTGCTCGAACGCGGTCTGACCGCGGAGTTCTTCGTGCTGGCCGGGCTCCTCGGCGAGCCGGGCAGGCTGGACGCCGACGGGGTCCGCGAGCTCGCCGCGGCGGGCATGCGGATCGGCTCGCACGGCTGGGCCCACCGCGACTGGCGGCGGCTGGACGCCCGGCAGGCGAAGGAGGAGATCGACGGCGCGAACCGCCTGCTCGGCGAGCTGGTGGGCGGGCCGGTGACGAGGGTGGCCATCCCGTTCGGGTCCTACGACCGGCGGGTGCTCGGCATGCTGAGGCGGGCCGGGGTCACCCGCGCCTACACCAGCGACGGCGGCCGGGCCCGCCCGGATTCCTGGCTCCAGGCGCGCAACAGCCTGCGGCACGACATCGACCCGGGCTGGGCGTCCCGCGTCGTGGACGGCACCCCGCCGCTGCCGCTGCGCGCCCGCCGGACGGTCGCCCGGGTGGTCAAGCGGTTCCGCGGCTGACCGGCCGCACCGGCCGGCTCAAGCGGTTCCACGGCTGACCGGCCGCACCGGCCGGCGCGGGGCCACCTCGCAGCGCCGGCAACCCCCGGCAACTCCCGGCAACCCCCAGCGCCCCCGGAGACCCTTCGGACCCTCAAGGCGTTTTCCGGCGCCCTTTTGGAACGCGGTAACGGCGTCCCGGCGCGGCACGATGAGCCGTACATGACGTCTGGTGCGCCCAGGATCGCCGTGGTGGTCGTCACCTACAACAGCGCGGAGGTCCTCCCGGGCTGCCTGCGCTCCCTCGCCGAGGGCGCACGCGGGACGCGCCTCGCGCATGTCGTCGTGGCCGACAACGCCTCCCGGGACGGCTCGCTGCGGATCGCCGGGGAGGCGACGGACCTGCCGGTCCGGACCGTCCAGCTCGGCCGCAACGCCGGGTACGCCGCCGCGGTCAACGCGGGGGTCGCGGAGCTCGACCTCGGCGCGCTCGACGCGGTGCTGGTGGTCAACCCCGACTGCCGGCTGCGGCCGGGTTCGCTGGCCCCCCTCGCCGAGGCCCTGCGGCGGCCCGGGTGCGGCATCGCCGTACCGCGGCTGGTGAACCCGGACGGCAGCCTGCAGCCCTCGCTGCGCCGTACCCCGACCGTACGGCGGGCACTGGTCGAGGCGGTGATCGGCGGCGGTCTCGCGGGCCGCATCGGCACCCTGGGCGAGCTGGTCACCGACCCGGCGGAGTACGAGCGGGCCGGTCCGGCCGCGTGGGCGACGGGCGCGGCCATGCTCGTCTCCACCGATCTCATCCGGGAGATCGGCCCGTGGGACGAGTCGTTCCTCCTCTACAGCGAGGAGACCGAGTTCGCGCTGCGCGCCGCCGACCGGGGATGGACGCTGTGGTACGAGCCGTCGTCGGTGTTCGAGCACATCGGCGGCGACTCCGGCGTCAACCCCACCCTGGCCGCGCTGCTCACCGTCAACCGGGTGCGGCTGTTCCGGCGGCGCCGGGGCTCGGCCGCCGGGTCCCTCTTCTTCGCCGCGGTCGTCCTCGGCGAGGCGGCCCGCGCGCTCGCCGGGCGCCGCACGTCGAGGGCTTCGGTCATGGCGCTGCTGCTGCCGTCACGCCGGATCCGGAAGCTCGCCGACTGACCGGCGATCGGGGGAGGCCACGATGACCGTGCCCGCGGACGCGGCGCCCGCCGCCCGGACCGTGCGAAGCGTGCGGACGGTGGGCTTCGACGCGCTCACCGCCGAGGAGCTCGACGCCTGGCATTCGCTGCGGGCGACCAACCCGCTGCTGGACAGCCCCTACTTCCACCCCGGATTCGCCGCCGCCGTGCACGCGAGCGGCTTCGAGGTACGGGTCGCCGTCGGCCGGGACGGCGGCGGCGTGGTCAGCGCCCTGCTGCCCCACCACCGCGACGGGTCGATGGCCAGGCCCGCGGGCTGGCCGGGCGCCGACTTCCAGGGGCCGGTGCTCGCGCCCGGCTCGTCCTTCCCCCCGCGGGCCCTGCTCGCCGGCGGGGTGCGCGGCTTCGCGTTCGACCATCTCGTGGAGAGCTGCGCGGATTTCGCCCCGTGGGTGGAGTCGCGGCGGGCGTCGCCGTACCTCGACGTCTCCGGGGGGCTGGAGGGGTATCTGGGCCGGGCCTCGCGCAGCGGCCGGGACAACATGGCGCAGGCCCGGCGCCGCGCGAGGCGGGCCGAGCGGGACCACGGCGCGGTGCGCTTCACCGCCGACGCGGCCGACCCGGAGATCCTCGGGCGGGTGGTGGCGCTGAAGCGGGCGCAGTACGCCGCCACCGGCGTCCGCGACCACTTCGCCGAACCGGGCCGCCGCGAGCTGCTGGAGCGGCTGCTGCGGGTGCGGGACCCCTCGTTCGGCGGGATCCTGTCCGCGGTGCACGCGGGACCGCATCTGGTCGCCGCGCATTTCGGGATCCGCTCGGGAAACGTGCTGCACTGGTGGTTCCCCGTCTACGACCCGGCCTTCGCGGGCCTGTCCCCCGGGTGGATCCTGCTGCGTGAGATCGTCGCCGCGGCCCCGGCCCTGGGCATCACCCGCGTCGACCTCGGGCGGGGGGACGACGAGTACAAGCGGCGGGCCAGGACCGGCGAGACGGTGGTGTGCCAGGGGCTGGTCACCCGGAGCGCGGCCCGGCTGGCGCTGCGGCGGGCGCGCGCCTCGGCGGTGGCCGCGGCGAAGGCGTCTCCCCTGGGCCCGGGGTTACAAAATATGACCCGAAAAATCCGTACATTAATGAGAAACTAATGCCATATGAGTCAGAGCTGCCATTTTTCACTTCGTAACGCTCGCAGAAAATCACCTGATTAGAGAACGAGCAGTGCGGGGCGCGGAAAACGCCTCCCGCCCGCGGCCGGCGGACGACCCCATGGAGGCGGTTCCCAGTGAGAATCAGCGTTTTCGGGCTCGGTTACGTCGGCTGCGTCTCCGCCGCCTGCCTCGCCTCCGCCGGGCACGAGGTGGTCGGCGTCGACGTCAATCCGCTCAAGGTCGACCTGGTCACCCGCGGCCTGGCCCCGGTCGTCGAGGAGCGCATCGGCGAGCTGACCGCGGAGGCCGTGCGGAGCGGCGCGCTGCGGGCCACGGCCGACGTCGCCGAGGCGGTCGGTTCGACCGACGTCTCGCTGGTGTGCGTGGGCACGCCGTCCGCGCCCAACGGCAGCCTGTCCACCGCCTACCTGGAGCGGGTCGCCGAGCAGATCGGCCGCGCGCTGGCCGCCGGGACACCGGCCGCCACCGAGACGTCCACCGGGACGCCCGCCGCCGTCGAGACGCCCGCCGGGACGTCCGCCCCCGAACCGCCGGCGGCCGGGGCGGGGCGGCACACCGTCGTCTTCCGCAGCACCATGCTCCCCGGCACCTGCGAGGACCTGCTCGTCCCGATCCTGGAGCGGGAGTCCGGCCTGGCCGCCGGGACCGGCTTCGGCGTGGCGGTCAACCCCGAGTTCCTCCGCGAGGGCACCAGCGTGCGCGACTTCTTCGACCCGCCCAAGACCGTCATCGGCGAACTGGACCGCGTGAGCGGCGACGTGGTCGCCGCGCTCTACGAGGGGCTGCCGGGCGAGGTGTTCCGGGTGCCGATCACGGTGGCCGAGATGACGAAGTACACCGACAACGCCTTCCACGGCCTGAAGATCAGTTTCGCGAACGAGATCGGCGCGATCTGCCAGGCGCTCGGCCTCGACTCCCACCAGGTGATGGACGTCTTCCTCGCCGACCGCAAGCTCAACGTCAGCCCGGCCTACCTGCGGCCGGGCTTCGCCTTCGGCGGCTCGTGCCTGCCCAAGGACCTGCGGGGCCTGGTGTACGCGGCCCGCCGGGCCGACGTCTCGGTGCCGCTGCTGGCGCACGTCCTGCCGTCCAACGACGACCACCTGCGCCGCGCCTTCGAGCTGGTGACCGCCGCGGGCGGCCGCCGGGTCGGGCTGTTCGGGCTGTCGTTCAAGCCGGGCACCGACGACCTGCGGGAGAGCCCCATGGTCGAGCTGGCCGAACGGCTCCTGGGCAAGGGCTATGACCTGCGCATCTACGACGCCAACGTCTCCCTGTCGCGGCTGGTGGGGGCCAACCGCGACTACATCGCCAGCAGACTGCCGCACCTGGGCGACCTGCTGAGCGGTTCCGCGGGCGAGGTGCTCGCGCACGCCGACGTCTGCGTCGTCGGGTGCAAGGACCCCGACGTGCTGGACGCGCTGGCCGGAGCCGGAGACCGCGTGATCATCGACCTCGTCCGCCTCCCCGACGCCGCCGCGCGCCGGGCACACCCTGGATACGTGGGCCTTGGCTGGTAGGAAAGCACTCATCCTCGTCGAGAACCTCTCCGTGCCGTTCGACCGCCGGGTCTGGCAGGAGAGCACCGCGCTACGCGACGCCGGCTGGGAGGTGCACGTCATCTGCCCGCGGGGCGCGAAACGGGACACCGAGCCGTACGCCGAGGTGGAGGGGGTGCGCATCCACCGCTACCCGCTGCGGGCGGCGACCGGCGGCCCGCTCGGCTACCTGCGGGAGTACGGCACGGCGCTGTGGCACACCTTCCGGCTGGCCCGGCGGGTCGGACCGGTGGACGTGGTACACGCCTGCAACCCGCCCGACCTGCTGTTCCTGGTGGCCCTGGCGATGCGGCGGCGCGGCGCCCGGTTCGTCTTCGACCAGCACGACCTGGTGCCCGAGCTGTACCTGTCGCGCTTCGGCCGCGGCGAGGACCTCCTCTACCGGGCCGTCCGCCTCCTGGAGCGGCTCACCTACCGCGCGGCCGACGTGGTCATCGCGACCAACGAGAGCTACCGCGACGTCGCGGTCCGGCGGGGCGGCAAGCGGCCGGAGCGGGTGTTCGTGGTGCGCAGCGCCCCGGTGGTCGAACGGTTCCACCAGGTCCCCGTCGAGGAGGGGCTCAGACGGGGCAGGCCGCACCTGCTGTGCTACCTCGGGGTGATGGGCCCGCAGGACGGGGTGGACTACGCGCTGCGGTCGCTGGCCCGGCTCCGCGACGAGCTGGGCCGTACGGACTGGCACGCGGTGTTCGTCGGCTCCGGCGACACCTTCGACGACATGGTGGCCCTCTCCCGCGAGCTGGGCCTGACCGACCAGGTGGAGTTCACCGGCCGGATCCCCGACGACGACCTGCTGCGCTACCTGTCCGCGGCCGACGTCTGCCTGGCGCCCGACCCGCTCAACCCGCTCAACGACGTGTCCACCATGAACAAGATCATGGAGTACATGGCGATGGCCCGCCCGGTCGTCTCCTTCGACCTGCGGGAGGCGAGGGTGTCGGCCGGGGAGGCGGCGCTGTACGCGCCGGCCAACGACGAGTCGGCGTTCGCCAAGCTCGTCGCCCGGCTGCTCGACGACCCCGGGGAGCGGCGGCGGATGGGAGAGATCGGCCGGGCCCGGGTCTCCGGCCCGCTGTCCTGGGAGCACTCCCGGACGGCGCTGCTGGCCGCCTACGAGGCCGCCCTCCCCCGGCGCGCGGGGTCGTGACCTCCGGACGGCGGAGGACACGACGCCCTGGATCCCCCGGCTCCGGACCCGCGCCGCGGAATCCCGGAGCCGGGCCCGTGCCGGAAGCCCCCGGCGCGGCGTCCGCCCCATAAGACCTCCGGCACCTGACCCGTACCGGCCTGACGACGAAGGAGTGGTCATCGTGAGCGTGCTCGTCGAGACCGTCGTGTCCCCCGAGGCCGCCCCCGTCGCGCAGGCCGTCGCCGACGCGTCGGCGGCGGTGGCGAGCGGCCTGCTGGGCGGGTTCGGGCGGGCCCACCGGTGGCTCCGCCGCGCCGCCGGACGGCTGCTCTTCGAACGCCGGTACGGCGTGCGGACCGCCGAGGTCGTGAGCCTGGAGGAGTTCGGGCTGGCCCGCCACGACCGGGTCTACTACTCGGCGGCGAACTGGCGGACGCTGCGCCGGGCGCTGCCGCGGGACGAGGTCGGCGAACGCGACGTGTTCGTCGACCTGGGGTCCGGCATGGGCCGCATGGTGCTGGAGGCCGCGTCCCGGTACCGGTTCGGGAAGGTGATCGGCGTCGAGCTGTCGGAGCAGCTCAACGACATCGCCCGGCGGAACCTCGCGACCACCCGCCTGCGCCTGCGCTGCCGGGACGTCGAGCTCGTCCGGTCGGACGCGCTCGACTACCGGATCCCCGACGACGTCAGCGTGGTGTTCCTCAACAACCCCTTCCGGGGGGAGACCTTCGAGACCGTGATCGAGCGGCTGGTCGCGAGCGTGGACCGCAACCCGCGCCGGGTCACGGTGATCTACTTCAATCCCACGGAGGAGGAGTTCCTCCTGGGCACCGGCCGTTTCCGCCCCCTGCGCACGGTGGCGTACGGGCGCGGGACCCGCCAGGAGGGCCCGTTCGGCCTGACCCGGGTCTACGCGATCACCGAGAGGCCCGATGCCTGAGCCGGCCGAGACGGGCCCGCGGAGTCCGGCCGGAGGGGCGATAGCGGCCACCGCACGGCGTGACGCGGCATTCGGGCCGGGCGGTGGGACGGGAGCGGCCACCGCACGGCGTGACGCGGCACTCGGACCGGGCGGCGGGATGGGAGCGGCCGTCGCGCGGCGCGCCGCGGTACGCGGGTCAGCGGGCCGGGCGGGAGCGGCTGCCGCCGTCCGTGCCCCACTGGACCTCGCCGCCGCGGCGGGCGCGCACCCGGGTCAGCACCCGGTCCGCGAGCAGGACGGCGAGGTAGCAGGCCGCGTCGAGCGGGCTCACCCGGCGCCCCCGCACCAGGGCGGCCAGCGAGCCGAGCCGCAGGCGGCCCTCGGCCGCGGACCGGCCCAGCGCGGCGAGCTGCCGGTTGCCGAGCCGTACCCGCACCCGCCGGTCGAGGTGCGCCGCGACGGTCGGGGCGGGCCGGACGAGGGTCCGGGCCTCGGGCACGGTCACCCGCTCGTGCGGGGCGAAGCTCCCGTGCACCCAGCCGTCGTCGGAGATCACGTCCGGCATGGGGAAGACCCTGGCGTGCCCTCGCCCGGTGAGGAGGTAGGCCCCGGCCCCGGCCAGCCCGCGCAGCGGCGCGACGAGCCGGTCGTGCACCCGGTGCACGCGCCGGGCGACCCTGCCGGTTCCGGCGAGGTCCCAGTCGGGCACCGGGGCACAGGCGAGCACCCCGGCCGGGCCGCGGCGGCGACGAGCGCGCGCACCGACGCGGCGTCCAGCTCGACGTCGGCGTCCAGGTAGAGACGGGGGAACGTACGGCAGGCCGCGTCGCCGAGCCGCAGCGCGTGGGCCTTGCCCGGGACCGGTGTCTCCAGGACCCGCACGCCCGGCCGCCGGGCGGCCCGCGCCGTACGGTCGGAGCAGGCGTTGGCCACCACCACGACGTCGAACTCGCCGGACGCCGAACCGTCGAGCAGCCGGGTCAGGCCGCCCGCGATGACGGCCTCCTCGTCGTGCGCCGGCACCACGATGCTCACCACCGGCCACCCGGCGGGGGGCGGGGAGTCCTCGCCGGCGCCGTCCGGACCGTCCGCCGGACCGTCCGCCGGGGCGTCCGCCGGGCCCGGCACCGGATCGTTCACCGGATCGTTCACCGGGTCGTTCACCTGGTCGCTCACCGGAACGCCTCCCGACCGACCGTGAAACCGCGAGAAAGGGGATGACGCCTTGAGAGTAGAGCGAACCGCCATCGACGGGGTGCTGTTGTTCGTACCGACGCCGCACCGTGACGACCGGGGGCTGTTCACCCGGACCTTCGACGCGGTCGTCGCCGAGCGGGCCGGGCTCGACCCCGCCGCGTTCGTCCAGGACAGCCAGTCACGCTCGCGCCGGGGCACGATCCGCGGCCTGCACGGCCGTTCCGGCCGGGGCGAGGCCAAGCTGGTGCGCTGCGCGCGCGGAGCCGTGCACGACGTGCTGGTGGACGCCCGTCCGGACTCGCCCACCTTCGGCGAGCGGACCTCGGTGCTGCTCGACGACGAGAGCTTCGTGACCCTCTACGTGCCGCCGGGGCTGCTGCACGGGTTCCAGGCGCTGACCGAGCAGACCGACGTGTGCTACCGCATCGACCGCGAGCACGACCCCGTCGAGGACCTGTCGGTCCGCTACGACGACCCGGCGCTGGGGATCGACTGGCCGCTTCCGGTCTCCGCGATCAGTGACCGGGATCTTTCCGCGGGATCGTGGGAACGACTCCGGGACCGGCTCCGGAGCCCGGAAGCGACGAGGTGAACGACGCGATGCGATGGGGCAGCCTGCTCGCCGCCGTCCCGGTGGCCGCCGTGACGTTGCTGGCCGGGTGCGGCGCCCCCGCACCGGCTCCTCCGGTGAGGAGCGGCGGACCCACCCCCGGACCGGTCGTGCCCACCACCGGCCCCGCTCCCGGGGCCGCCGGCCGCTGCCCCGGACACCCGACGCCGGCGTGTACGGGCGTGCCGCCGGGCGTGAAGCTCCGGACCCTGGCGCTGAACGAGGAAGGCGCCGCCTACCGCGTCACCAGGTCCGGCACCGTCCTCGAAGGTGTGCGGGTCCCCGGCGTGCTGCTCGTCCACGCCGACGACGTCACCATCAGGAACAGCCAGATCGACGGATACGTCATCAACGCCGACGGTGACAGGACCTTCCGGTTCACCATCACCGACTCGACGATCGGACCGGCCTCCGGCTGCCAGACCCTGCCCGGCATCGGCCAGGACAAGTACACCGCCCTGCGCGTCCACGTCCGCGGCCACGGCGACGGCTTCCGCGCCTCCGGCGACGACGTCACCATCCGCGACTCCTACGTCAACCTCTGCTCCAACCCCGGCGACCACTCCGACGGCATCCAGACCTACAACACCGGAAAGAACCTCACCTTCCACCACAACACCGTCGACCAACGCCACGCCAAGGACATCACCGCACCGATCTTCCTCACCGACGACCAGATCATGAACGCCACCGTCACCGACAACCTCATCATGGGCGGCACCTACAGCATCCAGCTGAGGAACGGGCGCGGGAAACTGGTCATGCGGGACAACAAGCTGGTCGACGGATCGTGGGTCTACGGACCGGTCGACTCGGAATGCGCGAAGATCGACTGGTCGGGCAACTCGCTGGTGACGATCGACGAGCAGTACCGCGTCACCTCGACCGTCGGCCCGCTGCCCTGCGCGGGCTGAGCCGGCCGGGAAAGCGGCGTGACGGCCGGAAAGCCGAACGGCATGATCACTTTTCCGGCGCCGCCTTCGATTCTCTTTCCGGTTCCGCTTCCGGTTCTGATTCCCTTTCCGGTTCCGGACCGCCGTATAACCGTTCACCGGACCGTCCGCATGGCCGTTCGCCGATCATTCCCGGACCGTTCGCAGACCAATACTCGTGAATCCGGTGCGTATCTGTGACCCCAGTCGCAACAATGTCCCCTGTGCGAGGACCAAGCGGACACATCGTCGAGCCGGGCGAGAACCGGCGCGGAGGTCACAGGAATGTCCAGTACGAGCCCCCCACGGCACGAGGGGAATAGCGAGAGCGCACCATCCGCACCATCCCGGCGGCGACCGCCGGTTCTGACGGCGGCACTGGTCGCCGTCCTCGCGGCGACGACCGCCCCGGCCGTCTGGGTCCTCACCCGTGACGGCGTCGTCTTCCGGGAGGCGTCCGCCGGGCGGCCCGCCCCCGCCGTCTTCACCCCGGCCCCCGACGCCTCCGATCCCGACCCGTCCGGCTCCGGCGCCGACTCCGGCACGCCGGGTCACGGCACCGCGGACTCCGGCTCCTCCGATTCCGGCGGCCCCGGCTCCGGCGCCGCCAAGGAGACGAGCCTGTGGCGGCCGGACGTCCCGGTGCGGGCCGGGACGCACTCCGACCGCGCGCCCGTCGAGCTCGGTACACGTTTCACCGCGGCCCGCGGCGGCTGGGCGACGGGCGTGCGGTTCTACAAGGCCCGGGGCGAACAGGGCGAGCACACCGGAAACCTGTGGGACGCCCGCGGGCGGCGGCTCGCGCGGGTCACCTTCGAGGACGAGACCGCGTCGGGCTGGCAGGAGGCCCGCTTCGCCTCACCGGTACGGCTGGCCGCCGGACGGACGTACACGGTCTCCTACCACAGCACCCACGGCACCTACGTGGGCACCAGCGGCTCCCGCCCGGCCCGCTCCGGCCCGCTGGCCACGACGCCGCACGACGCGGGCGTGTTCGGGTACGGCTCCAGCGCCTTCCCCCGGCGGTCGAACCCGAAGCGGTACAACTACTGGGTGGACGTCGTCTTCCGCTGGCGTCCCCAGACCGGGGAGCAGCGGGACACCGGGTCGTCCACCCCCCGGCCGTTCCCCGGGAAGACGACCCCGCCGCCGGACCGGG
The DNA here is from genome assembly GCF_050942225.1 of Streptosporangium sandarakinum. Classification (NCBI taxonomy): domain Bacteria; kingdom Bacillati; phylum Actinomycetota; class Actinomycetes; order Streptosporangiales; family Streptosporangiaceae; genus Streptosporangium; species Streptosporangium sandarakinum. The sequence goes on along the minus strand of NZ_CP192034.1, from coordinate 627,037 downwards.
GAGGCTGGGAGGACCGGGGCTACTGGCCGGACCAGATCCCGTGGGACGGCGAGACCGCGTGGCCCGGCGACGATCCGTGGCCGGACGAGGGGCGGGGGCCGGACGACGACCGGAGCTCAGGCGAAGCCCGGCGCCCCGGTGGCGACCGGTGGCCGGGTGAGGGCCGGGGACCGGGCAGAGGCCGGTGGCCGGGCAAGGACCGGTGGCCGGGCGCCACGCCCTCCCCGTCCCCCGATCCGGGCGGAACCGCCACGTCCTCTCCGGGCGACGGTTCCGAGGCCCCGGGTGACGGCGGGACCCCCCGGCCCACGCCGACCGGAAAGGGCTCGGACGGGCCGGACGACACGCCCGGGACCGGTGGCACCGGCGGGCCCACGCTCACGCCGAAGCCGGTCCCGCCGCGCGACCCGGAGCCCGTCCCGGACGGCAGGGTGTGCGCGGGGCATCCGACGCCGGCCTGCACGGGCGTGCCGCCGGGCGCGAAGCTCCGGACCCTGGCCCTGAACGAGGACAGCGCCGCCTACCTCGTCACCGCGCGCGGCACCGTCCTCGACGGTGTGCGCGTCCCCGGTGACCTGGTGATCAACGCCGACGACGTCACGGTCAGGAACAGCCGGATCGACGGCCGGGTGATCAACGCCGACGGTGACAGGACCTTCCGGTTCACCATCACCGACTCGACGATCGGACCGGCCTCCGGCTGCCAGACCCTGCCCGGCATCGGCCAGGACAAGTACACCGCCCTGCGCGTCCACGTCCGCGGCCACGGCGACGGCTTCCGCGCCTCCGGCGACGACGTCACCATCCGCGACTCCTACGTCAACCTCTGCTCCAACCCCGGCGACCACTCCGACGGCATCCAGACCTACAACACCGGAAAGAACCTCACCTTCCACCACAACACCGTCGACCAACGCCACGCCAAGGACATCACCGCACCGATCTTCCTCACCGACGACCAGATCATGAACGCCACCGTCACCGACAACCTCATCATGGGCGGCACCTACAGCATCCAGCTCAAGAACGCCCGCGGGCGGCTGGTCGTCCACGACAACAGGCTCGTCGATCGCTCATGGGTCTACGGTCCCGTCGAGGCCGACTGCGCGAAGATCGACTGGTCGGGCAACTCACTGGTCACCATCGACCAGAACTACCGCGTCACCTCGACCGTCGCCCCACTGCCCTGCAGCGGCTGACGGCGACCTGGCGGGTTCCGGAGCCCGCTCCGCCGTACGGGCGGGTTCCTGAGCCCGCTCCGCAGTACGCCCCGCCGCGGCGGGACACGCGGAGCCGGCTCAGGACCCGCCGGGTGGAACCCCGCCGGGGTTGCCCCGGCGGGGACCGGCGGCCCCGGCCGCGGCGAGCAGCGCGTCGGCGATGCCGGCGACATGCGGCCGTGCGCGCCGACGGTCCGTCACCGCCATGCCGACATACCTCGTGGGACGCGGCGGCTCGACCGGCACGACGACGAGGCCCGGGAACGGGTGCAACGCCACCTCGGGGATCAGGGCGACCCCGACTCCCGCGGCGACCAGCGTCTGGGCGAAGAAGTAGTCGGTGGTGGACGCCGCGATCCGCGACTCCGCGGCGGCGGCCGGCCTGGAGCTCGACCCCGGTCGGATCACCCGGCTGGAGGAGGCGGGCCGGGAGCCCGGCGCGAAACGCGCGGGGTGAACCACCCCGTCCCCGTGGGTGCCGGAGCGGGCACGCCGCGGAGGCGCGCCTCCCCGTCCGCGGTGCGCAGCAGCGATCCGGCGGCGCCGATCAGCAGGAACGACAGGCCCGTGACGGTGGCGAAGGACAACAGGTCGAAGGTGGCCGCTCCGACCAGCGGGACCACGAGGCAGGCGGCGAGGGTCAGGCCGAGGTCGCGGGTGGCGGGGTCGGCGCTCAGGTGGCGGGCCCGCAGCCCCGAGTAGATCGCGCACACGAACAGCGCGACGACCACCGTGACGCCGATCAGCCCCGTCTCCACCGCCGACAGCAGGTACTGGTTGTCGAAGACCTGGTACTTGGGGGCGTACCAGGTGCCGGCCCCGCGTCCCAGCCACATGTGCCTGGAGACCTCGTAGGCGGCGACGTCGTAGTCGTGCGTGCGGTAGCGGACGCTGTCGTCGGTGCCGGCGTTGGCGAACAGGTTGTAGAAGGTGCTGATGAGCCCGGGCGCCATGAGCCGCATCAGCGCGAGGAAGGCCAGCCCGACGAGCACGGTCTGGATCCGCCGCCGGGCCGGCCAGCCGAGGAACAGCACGATCCCGACGGCCGCCAGGCTCAGCACCGCCGACCGGGAGACCGAGAACATCAGGCCCGCCCCGATCAGGGCGGCGCACGCCCACCAGCGCAGCGCGCCCCGCCCCAGCCGCCGGGCCTGGAAGCCGTAGTGGGCGGCGAGCGGGAGGAGCATCGCGCACACGACGCCGAACTCGATCGGGTGGCCCGTGGTCGCGGCGACCCGGCGGAAGTCGGACCTGGCGGTGACGAACCCGTCCTCGGAGGTGTAGCGGAGCACCGGGAGCTGGAGGTACCGGGTGAGGTCGAGGTCGAGCAGGAACTGGCAGGCCCCGATGACCGCGATGACCGCCCCCGCCACCACCGCGGTCTTCAGCACGAGGTCGAGGCGGTCGGCGCCACGCACCCCGTCGCACACCATGAGCGCGAGCCCGGCGCCCGCCACCAGCAGGATCAGGGCGCGGTCGGCGAGGTTGAGCTCGTCGGAGGGCAGGTAGCCATAGGTGGCGTACCCGTAGGAGGCCACCATCGCGGTCAGGTGGACGAACAGCGCGGTGCGCACCGGCGTGCGGCCCTTGGCCATCCCCAGCGTGAGGGTGAAGTGCGCGCACAACCAGCAGACGGCGGCGACCAGGGCCAGGATGTTGGCCGGGGTCAGCGACAGCGGCAGCCCCCGCAGGACCAGCCGGGCGGGAACGATCATCAGGGCGACGACGAAGAAGCAGACCAGGGTCGCGCCGTCGGCGCGGCGACGGGCCCACGGAGCGGATGCGGACGCGTCCGGAGCGGTGGGTACGGCGGGCTCGGCCGGAGCGGGCGCGGCGGACGCGCCCGTGGCGGATACGGCAGGCTCGGACGCGGCGGATACGGCGGGCTCGGACGCGGCCCCGGACCCGGACCCGGACGCGGTGGCGGAGGCGGGCCCGGGCGCGGCCCCGGACGCGGACGCGGCGGAGGCGGTCGTCACGAGGCAGGTCCTCGCCGCCGGGCCGCGCGGGCCCGGGCGAAGCTCTCGGTCCCGAACGCCGCGCACAGGCCCGCCACGACGCCGACGCCCACCGCGGCGGCGAGGCCACGCAGCTTGCGGTTCCGCTGCGGCTCCGGGGTCGTCGCCGGCACCGCCTCGTAGGTGGTGATGTACGTCGCCTGGGGCGCCTTCACCGCCCGCTGCCGGTTGACCAGTTCGAGCCTGACCCTCGACAGGACCCGGTTCACGATCTCCCGCGCGCCCTCGGGCGACGGGCTCTCCCCCTCGACGAAGAGGTACGGGCCGGTGGCCAGCGACTCCAGGTTGTTGCTGCCGTTGGTGACCTTGTAGGAGGTGTCGCCGTCCTCGGCGACGCCCAGCTCGGCCGCCATGTCGGGCGTCGCCATCACCGCGATGAGGATCGAGGCGGAGACGTTCAGCCCCTGCTCGAAATTGAGCATGGGGTTGGTCAGGCCGTTGGGGTAGCGCGGGTTGCTCGGCAGGCTCCCGCCGGTCACCGGCGTGGTCAGGATGAGGACCGCGCTGGAGATGTAGGTGGTGGGAATCGTCGAGTAGACGCCCGCCGCGGCGGCGAGGGACAGCACGAGGGCCGGGACGGCGGCGTACCAGCGCCGGAACAGGACGAGAACCGTCCCCCAGAAGTCCATGCGTTTCCTCTCGAACCGGGATGGCGGCCGGTGACGCGGGGTCCCGCCGGCCCGTCCCTCCTACCTCTCGCGGTGACCGCGGCCTCCGGCGCGTGTGAAGACGACCGTGTCCGCGGATCTTTCGCCGGGGTCGTCGTCGGGATCCCCGCCGAAACTCTCGCGTTCCCCGCCGAACCCACCGTCGAGGTCCCGGCTCTCCCCGCCGAACCCACCGTCGAGGCCCTCGTGACCCTCGTGGTCTCCGTGGCCTCCGTGGTCTCCGTCGCGTTTCTCGCCGGAGTCCTCGTGGTCCCCACCGGGGTGCTCGCCATGGCGCTCCGGCGGCTCCTCCTCGTCCAGGACCACCACGAGCTGCGCGGGCTCGTCGTGGAACGGTCCCTCGGCGGAGCCTCGGACGCCCTCCGGCGGATACACGGCCAGGGACGGCTCCGCGCCGGCCGCCGGGGCCGCTGCGGCGACGTGCGCTCCGGGAGCGGCGGGAGCCTCGAAGAGCCCGGGAGACTTCGGGAAGGCGGGTTCGGGGAGGACGGCCTTCGGGGAGGCCGGGTACGCGGGATCGGCGGCGCGGCGCCGCCTGCCCGCCCGCGCCTCCGTCACGCCGTACGCGACGCCGAAGCCGACGGCCAGCACGGCGAACAGCACCCCGCCGGCGGCCATCAGCCTGCTCGTGACCTTCGCCTCCGGGGTGGACGAGGGTACGACGTCGACGACCGAGATGAAGGTGGAGCGCGGGGCCCTGAGCGCCTGCTGGCGGGTGAGCAGTTCCTTCCTGATGCGCTGCTTGGCCTTGACGACCACCTTCTGGGCCTCGGCGGCGGATCTGCTCCGCACCTCCACGTAGACGAACGGGCCGTTGGTGCTGATGCCCAGCAGGTCCGGGTTGGTGCGGCCGTCGTTGATCGTGATCTCGGTGGTGCCGCCCTTCACCAAGCCCAGCTCGGCCGCGACCTCGGGGGTGTTCATCGACAGGATGAGGATGCCGGCCGTGACGCGCAGGCCGTCACTGAACTGCAGCAGCGGGTTGGTCAGCCCTGTCGGCCTGGTCGGGTCGGCCGGGAGCGTCCCGCCGGTCGCGGGGGTGGTCAGCACCATGGACGCGGTCGAGACGTAGGTGGTCGGCACGAGGTGGAACGCCAGAGCGGCGGCGGCGAACGACAGGACGATCAGAGGAGGACCGACGAATCTCCGTTTGACCAGAGCGAAAACGGCCTTCCAGAAATACATAGGTCTCCGCCCCTATTTGTGCCGGGGCGTTACCGGGCCCCGAGACAATACAGTCACCAATCGGAAAACGCGGGTTCCTCGTTACGTCGGTCGGCTGGGAGACCATTCCGGTCGGCGTCCCATTCCGGATGTTACGTCCGGCGACCATACAGCGATAGACCCGTCGACAGGCCGAAAGGCCCGGATGACCGGGCCGCGCCGCCCGAGACGGGGGTTGATCGGATGGGGGCCTCGCCCGGGGACGACCAGGACGGAACGGGCGGCCCCGGCGCGGACGCCGTGCTCGCCGACGCGGGGACCGCCGAGGCCGGGGACGCCGCGAAGCCCGCGGCGTCCCGAGCCGGGGGGCGCGGCCGGTTGCCGGGGCTCGACGGGATCCGCGGGGTGGCGGCCCTGTTCGTGCTGGTGCACCACTGCCGGCTGCTCGCCTTCCCCGGCTACCCCGCCGACACCGGGCCGGGCTGGCTCTCCTGGCTCGTCTACGGCCACTTCGCGGTGGTGGTGTTCATCGTCCTGTCGGGTTTCTCGCTGGCGGTCTCCCCCGCGCGGTCCGGGTGGCGGCTGGGCGGTGTGCGCCGGTTCGCCCGCCGCCGCGCCTGGCGCATCCTCCCGCCCTACTGGGCGGCCCTGGTGTTCAGCCTGGTGGTCGCCTGGACCCTGGTCCCCCAGCCCGGGGAAGGGGTTCCCACGGTGAAGTCGGTGCTGGTCTACGGCCTGCTGCTGCACGACGTCCTCGGCGCGCCGAGCCCCAACGGCGCCTTCTGGTCCATCGCCGTGGAGGCGCAGCTCTACCTCGTCTTCCCGCTCCTGCTGCTGGTGCTGCGCCGGGCGGGCGCGTTCGTGATGCTCGCGGCCGTCACCGCCGTCGTGGCGGCGGTCGGCCTGCTCGCCCCCGTGTCGCATCCGGTGAGCCTGCTGCTCCGGCTGACCCCGCAGTTCGCCGCGCTGTTCGCGGCGGGCGTGGTCGCGGCGGGCGTTCTCGCCGCCGGGGAACGCGTGCGGCGGTTCCCCTGGCACCGGGTGGCGGCGCTCGCCTGCGTCCCGGTGCTCGCGCTGGTCGTCGCGCGCGGCCCCGTCTGGACCGTGGAGCACTACTACTGGGTCGACCTCGCGCTCGGTCCCGCCGTGGCCCTGCTGCTGGCGGGGGTGGCGACGGGCCGGCCGGTCGCGCTGGTACGGCTGCTGGACACGCGGCCGGTACGGAGCCTCGGTTCCTTCTCCTACACGCTCTACCTGGTCCACGCGCCGATCGTCGTGGCGATCCACCGGCTGGTCGTCGCCCCGCACGTGCCCGGCGGCGTCCCGGCGTTCCTGGTCACCCTCGCGGTGGCCGGGCCGGTGAGCCTGGTGGCGGCCCGCTCGTTCGCGGCGGTCTTCGAGCTGCCGTTCCAGCGTCACCGCGGCTGGCCCGCGCTGCGCGAGGCGATGCGGGGCCGGGCGTCACGGGTGCGCGCCGCGCTGCGCCCCGCCCCCGAACGCCCCTGACGCCTTCACCGGTCCGCCCGCGCGCCGTACGGCCCGTCTCACCGCTCCGGTCGTACGGCCGGGCCGCGGGAGCACGCCGTACGGCGGCGCCGTCACGGGCGCGGGCCGGGCGCCGGGCGTCCGGCGACCCGGCCGGAGGTGACCAGGTTCGCCGCCATCCGCGCGAGTTTGCGCCCGCGCCGGGCCGCGACCACGCACTGGCGGCGCACGTACATCCGGCGCGCGGCGGCCCGCGCGCGGCGGAGCCGGTCGTCGGTGAGGCCGCTCCGGTCGAGCCAGCGCAGCAGCTCGCGGTACTGCAGGGTGGAGGAGAACCGGGCCTGCCAGACGGGCACGTCCAGCCGGCGGGCGATCGTCCCCATGCGCTCGTGCTTCCAGTTGCGGTGGGCGAGCACCTCGGGCACGTGGCCCCACGGCCCGGCCAGTGCCAGCTTCGCCGCGAACACCTCGTCCTCGCGGAGCATGTTGCGCCGGGGGATGCCGATCACGGCGGAGCGGCGCATCAGCCCGTAGAGCGGGTCGATCAGCAGGTGGCTCTCGTTGAGCAGGCGCAGCATCTCGGCGAACCGCTCGACCGGGTCGCCGGAGCGCAGCCCGGTGCCCTCGTAGACGCCGGTCCGGGTGGTTCCGTCCGGGTCGGTGTAGGCGACCTGCGTGGTGACCAGGATGAGCCGTTCGTCCTCTGCGAAGGCGCGCAGCGACCGGGAGACGCAGCCGGGTTCCAGCCGGTCGTCGTCGCCGACCCAGCGCAGGAACTCGCCCCGGGCGAGCCGGCCGGCGCTGATGAAGTTGTTGAGCAGCCCCACGTTCTCCGGCTGCCGGTGGTAGACGATCCGGTCGTCGGCGCGCGCCAGCTCCCGGCAGATCTCCTCCGTGCCGTCCGTGGAGGCGTTGTCGCAGATCACCAGCTCGATGTCCGGGTGGTCCTGGGCCAGCACCGACCGGACCACCCCCTCCAGCCGCGCGGCGCCGTTGCGCACCGGCAGCCCGACGGACACCAGCGTGCCGGAGCCGATCATCTGTTCTCCTCTTCGGTGGGTTCGGGGCCCGGCGTCACCGGGCGGGTTCCGGCGGTCAGCGATCCGGCCACCCGTCCGGCGAGCCGCCCCAGCTCGGCCCGCGGTACGACGAGAAGCACGAAGGCGAGCGTTCCCGCGCCGCCCGCCACGCAGAGCCGTACGAACGGGATGTCCGGGGTGACGTGTGCCAGCGCGGTCGTCACCGCCGCCGCCAGCGCGCCGCCCAGCAGCGGCCGCACCAACGCGGAGGCCAGCGGGGCGACGGCCACCCCGGCCCGGTGCAGAGCGAGCGCGGTCAGCGGCAGTGCCACCAGCAGCGCGACCGCCGCGTGCGCGATCGCCGCCCCCCGGATGCCGTCCACGCGCGCGCCGGTCATCAGGGCGGGCACCAACGCCACGGCCCAGCCCAGGTTGAGCCATACGGTGGACCGGGTCTCGCCCATGGCCGCGAGGATGTCCACCGCCAGGGCGGCCAGCATCCGCACGACCATGAGGATCGCGAGGAACCGCAGCACCTCGGCGGCGGGCGCCCAGCGCTCGCCGTACAGGAGGGCCACCACCGAGGGGGCGAGCGTGCCGAGCACCACGGCGATCGGCAGGACGACGGAGACCAGCAGCGGCACGACCCGCCCCACCCCCCGCGACAGCGACTCCCGGTCCTCCTCGGCCAGCCGGGAGAAGCCGGGCAGCGCGACGTAGCGGATGGCGGTGCCGACCAGGCCCGGAACCCAGCTGGAGATGTTGAAGGCCAGCAGGTAGAAGCCGAGCGGGGCGGCGCCGAGGGTGTCGCCGACGATGACGGAGTCGGCGTTCAGCAGCACCCCCTCGATGCCCAGGCTGACGCACAGCGGCAACCCGAACACCAGGAGCCGCCCGGCGACCGCGCGGTCAAGCCCGGCGCTGATCCGCACCCGGGCGAAGAGGACCACCAGCACCCCGGTGACGGCGGCGCCGGCGAGCTGCCCCCAGGCGAAGCTGTAGGCCCCGGCGCCCGCGGCGGCGAGCCCGATCGTCACCGGGGCGTTCACGCAGAAGCCCACCAGGTTGGCCCGGGTGAGCCGGTCCTGCTGGAACCGGCGCATCAGCGCCGCGCTGCGCACGGCGGTCAGGCCGTAGACGAGGTTGGTGGCGCTGAGCACGCGGATGACCCCGGTGGCGCCCTGGTTGCCGGACATCTCCGCGAAGTACGGGGCGACCACCCAGAAGATCCCGTACAGGGCGGCGCTGGAGGCGATTGCCACGACGGTCGCGGTGGGCGCGATCTCCTCCAGCCGGCCCCGCCACTGCACGACGGCCGCGATGACGCCCGCGTCGTTGACGTAGAGGACGAACTGGCTGGCGGCCAGCGCGATGGCGTAGACGCCGAAGTCCTCGGGCACCAGCAGGCGGGCGAGGACGAGGCTCATGACGAACGAGCCGGCCTTCATCACGAGGTTGCCGAGCACGCTCCAGCGCAGCCCGCGCCCGGCCTGCCGGCCGATCTCCCCGGCCCGGCCGCCGTCCGGGGCCGTGGCACCGGTGGCGGGCGCCGCGCCCTGACCGTCTTCCATCTCCCGCCTCTCACCATCCGGCCGCCGCCCGCCGGTCGCCGCTCTCCTCCGGTGTGCGGGCCGGCCGGGCGGGTTCCTCCTAAGCGGGTTCCTCGACCCTTTCCAGCCAGATCTCCCGCCAGAATGGGATGAACGCCCGGGGGCAGCTCACGGTGTAGGCGCCCGCGCAGACGATGCCCTCCAGGACGATGCAGGGACTCTTCATCGTGAGCATCCGGCCGGTCCGCTCGTCGATGCAGCGGTCCACCCGGGACAGCACCCGCGCGGTCCGCCCGCAGTACCGCGACATCTCCTCGTCGAAGCCCATCCCGCGGTTGAGCCGGTCCTGGTTGAGGGTTCCGAGGATCTCCGCCTTCGATTTGATCCGGACGAGCTCGCCCGGCCGCAGGCCGAGGGCGCCGTCCGGTGTCGGGCCGGTGAGCCGCCCCGCGACGAATCCCCACCGCATGCCGTCCCGGAACCGCAGCCACCCGGGCAGCCTCCGGCTGCGGTCCTGGACGCGGTTGAAGAGCCCGATGAGCAGGGCGCGGAGCACGAACAGCGGCCCCGCGTTGCCGGTGCGCACGTCCATGACGTACTGCCGGACGTCCTTGAGCGGCAGGCAGGACGGCGCGGCGCGCAGCATCTCGGTCCCCTGGCAGGAGAACCGCTCCTCACCGTCCGGGCCGGGTTCCTTCCTGGTGGCCGCCTCGATGAGCGGCAGCAGACGGCGGCCCGGCGCGGGACCGGGCGGTGCGGCGGAGCCCAGCGCGGCGAAGGTGCCGTCCCGCCTCTCCGGTACGGCGGCGCCGGGGGGAGCCGCGGCCGGATCGGCGGGGGTGCCCCGTTCCGGAGGGCCGCCGGGTTCGACCCGTTTGAGCCACGCCTCCTTCCAGTACATCAGGCAGGCCGTCTGGCAGCCGCCGTGCGCGCCGCCGTCGCAGCGCGCGTCGGTGAGGTGGACGGCGCGTTCCATCCGCCGCATCCCGCTGCGGCCGATCGTGTCGCACACCTTGTGCGCCACCTTGTGCACCGTGAGCCGCCGCCCGCAGTAGGCCAGCATCTCCGGCATGAAGGGCAGTCCCTCCAGCTCGCCCCGCTCGTCCAGCGTGGCCAGGATCTCGGCCTCGCCGCGCACCTCGACCAGATCCCCTGCCCGGAGGTCGAGGGCGCCCGCGTCCGGGGCGGTCCGTGTCGCCGTCATGCCAGCTCCTTGAGCAGTCCGGCGGCGCGGAGGTCCCGCGCCGCGTCCGCCACGACGTGGAACGGCAGTCCGGACCGTTCCGCGATGTCCAGCAGGCCGTGGTCGCCGTCCGAGAGGTTCAGCACCCACAGCATCGCCATCTGCGCCTGCTTCGTGTCGCTGCGCCCGCCGAGCGAGCCGTACAGGCCCCGCCTGCCGAGCTGCGGCTCACCGTACGGGCTGAGGTTGAGGTGCCGGCGGTCGCCCTCCAGCACCCGGGTGATCTCCCAGCAGGCTTCGAGGGTGTCGGTCATGGCCTCCGGCGTCACGAAGCCGGGGTCGTCGGCCGAGGTGTGGTACTCGGGGTAGCCGGCGTACGGCGTGCGGGTCAGGCAGCCCACCGGCAGGTCGAACCCCGGGGAGCAGAACTGCCGCTCGTCGTAGCCGTACGGGGAGAAGTCCACGATCTCGTGGGGCCGTCCCGAGGCGCGCAGCACGTGGGCCGCGGCCCGGTCCACGGCGGCGTCCCCCCGCCTGCTGCGCTTGTAGGTCAGGTGGCCGCGGTCCCCGGCGCAGGCCAGCACGAGGCCGTGCCGGATCAGCCCGGCGCGCTCCCGGTTGAGCGCCAGCCAGGTGATCGCGCCGATGGTGCCGGGCGCGAACAGGAAGCGGTAGGTGTAGTGGGGGTCCGTCCCGGCCAGCCGCCGGGCGAGGCGGGTGGCCACCGCTATGCCCGCGAGGTTGTCGTTGGCCAGCGACGGATGGCACACGTGGCAGGAGACGAGCACCTCCTCGGAGGTGCGGCCGGGCACCACGTGCTCGCCGTAGGTGAGGTGGCCGTCGGCGAGCGTCGCGTCGATCCGGACCTCGTAGCGGCCCTCCGGCAGGGCGGCGAGCGTGTTCTCCGCCAGGCAGAAACCCCAGGTCTCCGCGTAGTAGCTCGTGCGGTACGGGACCAGGCCGGGCTGCTCGGGCAGCGTGTGCAGGTGGGAGCGCAGCTCGGCGAGGGTCATGGTGGCCGACACCGGCACGCTGTAGCCGACCACGTGCAGGTTCGACGCGGCGAAGTCGACGACCCGCCTTCCGGAGGCGTCCTTGACGTAGGCGTCGCGGACGTTCCACTCCTTCGGGACGGTCCAGTCGAGGACCGGCGTCCCCGTCGGGACCTCACGGACCCGGAGCGGGACGCTCTCACCGACGATGTCCAGGGTCCGGCGCACGCCGTCGCCGGTGATGCTCCGGCACAGCGGATAGAGCTGTTCGACCAGGGCGTGCATCTCCCGGCCCTCGTCTCCGGCCGCTCCCGCCCCCGCCGTGTCCGGCCGGGCAGCGGCCCCGGCGGCCCCGGCGGTCCCCGCGGTTCCGGCGGTCATCGGCGGCCGTCCCGCGGCCGGGGCGCGTCACCGGTGACCGGCCGGAGCGTGTCGTCGACGGCGCCGGCCATCCGCCGGTCCGCCAGCCGGGTCAGGCGGGTGAAGCGCCGCTGGAAGTCGTGCCCGGTCAGGCCGTGCCGCTCGTAGGACTCCACCAGTTCGGCCGCGCCCGCCTTGACCGTCCAGCGCGGCCGGTAGCCGGGCAGCGCGGCGCGCACCCGGGAGAAGTCCACCCGGTAGGACCGCGGGTCCGCCCCGGCCTCGCCGGTGATCACCAGCCGGGAGCCGGGCACCGCCTCGGCGACCTCGGCGGCGATCTCCGACACCCGCACGTTGTTCTGCTCGGTGCCCACGTTGAACGCCCTGGCGTGCACCGCGTCCCGGGGGGCCGTCAGCGCCAGGACGAAGGCGTCGGCGATGTCGCGGGCGTGCACCAGCGGCCGCCACGGGGTGCCGTCGGACAGCACCCGGACCTCCCCGGTCAGCAGCGCGTGCCCCACGAGGTTGTTCAGCACGATGTCGGCCCGCAGCCGGGGCGAGAAGCCGAACGCGGTGGCGTTGCGCAGGAACACCGGGCTGAAGTCGCCGTCGGCCAGCTCGGCCAGGTCGTCCTCGACGCGGACCTTGGACTCGGCGTACGGGGTCACCGGGCGCAGCGGCGCGTCCTCGCCGACCAGGTCGTCGCCGCCGGAGGCGCCGTAGACCGAGCAGGTGGAGGCGTACAGGAACCGCCGCACGCCCGCGTCGCGGGCCAGCCGGGCCAGCCGTACCGACGCGTGGTGGTTGATCTCGTAGGTCAGTTCCGGCGCCAGCGAGCCGAGCGGGTCGTTGGACAGCGCGGCCAGGTGGATCACCGCGTCCACCCCGGTCAGCTCGGCGGCGGTGACGTCCCGCAGGTCGGTCGCGTGCCCGCCCGGGTCGGCGGGCGCGGGGCCCAGGACGCAGTCGGCGAACAGCCCGGAGTCCAGGCCGGTGACCTCGTGACCCGCCCCGGTCAGCGCCGGGGCCATCACGCTCCCCAGGTATCCCTGATGCCCGGTCAGCAGCACCCGCATCGCGTCTCTCCTCCAGCCAGATCAAGGGTCAGCTTGCTTACGTGGAACGCCTCGGCGTAGCGGGCGTGGCACTCGATCCCGCGGATGCGGGCCAGGCCGAGGAACGCCTCGCGGTCGTACCAGGGCCGCCGGCGCTGGGAGGGGTAGTGCTCGTGCAGCAGGGCCGCCTTCGCCTCGGCGACCTCCGGGGCGAGCGGCTGGTAGACAGACGGCCGCCCGAGGTCGCCGTCCCATTTGACGATCTCGTAGCCGAGCACCTGGTGGTCGCGGAAGGCCGTGGGCACGAGCTTCGCCAGACCCCGATGGTCCTGGTGGGCGTCGCCGGGGTGCGGGGCGAACAGCAGGTCGGGGTCGGTCCGCGCGCGCAGGCCCTCGACCGCCTCCTTGGCCTCGTCCCAGTGCGCCGGCAGCCGCCCGTCGGGCAGTTTCAGCACGGTCAGCCGCAGGTCCGCGCCGGGGCAGAAGGCCGCGAGGGCGGCGTGCTCCTCGTCCTCCCGCTCGGTGCCGCCGCCGGAGAGCACCAGCGCATCCACCCGGAGCCCGAGGCGGGCCGTGCAGAGGGTCAGCAGGGTGCCGCCGGCGCCGATGGCGAGGTCGTCGCAGTGCGCGGCGAGCAGGGCGATCGCGCCGCCGCCCGGCGGCGTCCGGAATCCGATCACGAGGTACGCGCCCCGGTACGGCCGCCGCCACCCCGCCCGCGGACCGTCCCGGCGGGGCCTCGGCGGCCGGGGCTCCGGCCCGTGGGACCGTTCCCGGCGGAGGCGGCGTGCCGGGCTCGCGCTCCCACAGCGCCCACGGCCGCTCGCCCCGCGAGTACGCCTCGTCCAGGGCGACCCGCTCCCGGACCGTGTCTGTCGGCCGCCAGTAGCCGCGGTGCGGGTACGCGAGCAGCCGGCCGCGCTTGGCCAGCTCGGCGCAGCCGTCCGTGACGAGGTCGCCGCCCGGCGGGATGTGGTCGAAGACCTCCTGCCGGAGCACGAAGTACCCGCCGTTCACCCACAGCGGCATCCGGCTGACCGGGGTGATCCCCCCGACCAGCCCGCGCTCGCCGAGCTCCACGCAGTGGAAGGTGTCCGACGGCGGGACGACCATCATCGAGGCGCCCGCGCCGGAGGCGGCGAAGCGGTCGATGATCTCCGGCAGCGGCGCGTCGGTGAGCACGTCGGCGTAGTTGGCGAGGAACATGTCGTCGCCGCCGAGGTGGTCGCGGACCCGGCGCAGCCGTTCGCCGATGGGCGAGTCGATGCCGGTCTGCACGAACGAGATCGACCACTCGGAGATGTCGGTGGACAGCAGCTCGACCCGGCCGCCGCGCAGCACGAAGTCGTTGGAGGTGGTCTCCTCGTAGTTCAGGAAGAAGTCCTTGATGTGGTGCGCGCCGTAGCCCAGGCAGAGGACGAACTCGGTGTGCCCGAAGTGCGCGTAGTACCGCATCACATGCCAGATGAGCGGGCGGGGACCCACGAGCTGCATGGGCTTGGGCACGTCACCGGGTGTCCCGGTGCGCATCCGCGTGCCGTACCCGCCGCAGAAGAGGACGACCTTCACGGCTTCACCTCGACGATCTCCAGTCTCGGGATGGGGAAGACCAGCCGGCCGCCCCACCCGCCGACGAAGGACAACTGGCCGGTGAGCTCCTCGCGCAGGTTCCACGGCAGGACCAGCACGTAGTCGGGCCGGTCCTCGGCGATCCGCTCGGGCGGGTGGATCGGGATCCGCGCGCCCGGGGTGAACCTGCCGTGCTTGTAGGGGTTGCGGTCGACGGTGTAGCGGAGCAGGTCGGGGCGGACGCCGCAGTGGTTGAGCAGCGTGTTGCCCTTGCCCGGGGCGCCGTAGCCGACGACCGTACGGCCCTCCTCCGCGGCGCGCAGCAGGAACCCCAGCAGGTCGCGCCGGACCCGGGACACCCGCCCGGCGAACTCGGCGTACCCGGCGAGCTCGTGCAGGCCGGCGGCCTTCTCCTCGGCGAGCGCCTCGGTCACCCGCTCCGACGGCTCGTCCGCCGCCTCCGCCGGGCGGGCCCACAGCCGGATCGAGCCCCCGTGGGTCGGCAGCCGCTCGACGTCCACCAGGGTCAGCCCGCCCGAGGCCAGGGCGCGGCGGGCGGAGGCGACCGTGTAGTACTGGAAGTGCTCGTGGTAGATCGTGTCGTACTGGTTCAGCTCCATCAGCGTCAGCAGGTGCTGCACCTCGACGGAGACCCACCCGTCGTCGGCGACGAGCGCGCGCAGGCCCCTGGTGAAGCCGATGACGTCGGGGATGTGGGCGTAGACGTTGTTGGCCACGACGAGGTCGGCCGGCCCGTGCTCCGCGCGCACCGCCGCACCGGTCTCCGGGCCGAGGAACGCCTCCATCGTCGGCACGCCGCGCTCCCTCGCCGCCCGCCCCACGTTCGCCGACGGCTCGACGCCCAGGCAGCGGATGCCCCGGTCGACGACGTGCCGCAGCAGGTAGCCGTCGTTGCTGGCCACCTCGACGACGAACGAGCCGCCGTCCAGCCCCAGCCGCCCGGCCGCGTCGTCCACGAACCGCCGCGCGTGCTCCACCCACGACGTCGAGTAGGACGAGAAGTAGGCGTACTCGGTGAAGGTGTCCTCGGGGGTGATCAGCGGCGGGATCTGCGCCAGCCAGCAGGCGGTGCACACCCGCAGGTGCAGCGGGTAGGCCGGCTCCGGCTCGTCGAGCCGGTCGGCGGTCAGGAACCGCTCGCAGGGCGGGGTCGCCCCCAGGTCGACGACGCTGGCCAGGCTCGTCGAGCCGCACAGCCGGCAGGTTGTCATGGTTACGCTCCCTCGCCGCGCGACGCGGCTCGACCGGTATTCGCCAAGATCACTTCAGCGGGCGGGGACCCTTGAATTTCGCCCGTTTCCTCCACCGCGTTACACCGCCGTGGCATGCTTCGGCCCATGAAGCCGCTGAGCATCGACGGCGCGTGGGTCCACACGCCGCGGGTCCACGCCGACCGGCGCGGCACGTTCGCCGAGGTCTTCCCCGCCGGCGGGCTGCGGGAGGCGGCCGGGCGCGGGCTCGGCCTGGCCCAGGCCAACTGCTCGGTCTCCCGGCGCGGGGTGGTGCGGGGCGTCCACTTCGCGGACGTGCCTCCCGGCCAGGCGAAATACCTCACGTGCGTCTCCGGGGCCGTCCTGGACGTGGTGGTGGACATCCGGGTGGGCTCGCCGACCTTCGGCCGGTGGGAGACGGTGCGCCTGGACGAGGAGTCGCGGCGCGGCCTGTACGTCGCCGAGGGGCTGGGCCACGGCTTCATGGCGCTCACCGAGCAGGCCACGGTCGTCTACCTGTGCTCGGAGCCCTACACCCCGGCCCGCGAGCACGGCGTCCACCCGCTCGACCCGGCCGTCGGCATCGAGTGGCCGGCCGGCGTGGAGCCGATCCTGTCGGACAAGGACGCCGCCGCGCCCACCCTCGCCGAGGCCCTCGCGGCGGGACTGCTGCCCCGCTACGAGACCTGCGCGGCGCACTACCGCCGCCTGGCCGCCGTGGACCGTGCCACCGCCGCGGACGGCGCCGCCCGGGTGCCGGACCCGTACGGCGCGGCCCCCGGCTCCCCCGTCGTGGACGGCGCCGTGAGCCGTCACGTCCCGGACGACGCCGGCGGCCCTAGCCTCTGACCAGCACATCGGACTCCCGCAGCGCCTCCCGCCAGTCCCGCAGTGGCGGCAGCCCCGCCCGGTGCCACCGGTCGTGCCCCAGCACGCTGTAGGCCGGGCGCCGCGCCGGGCGGGGGAACCGCTCCGCCGCGACCGGGTTGACCCGCGCCGGGTCCGCGCCGGCCAGCTCGAAGATCTCCCGGGCGAAGCCGTACCAGCTCGTGCGGCCGGAGGCGGTGGCGTGGTAGACGCCCGGCGGGGCGTCCGCGCGGCCGAGCGCGGCGATCCAGGCCGCGAGGTCGCCGGCCCAGGTCGGCTGGCCGAACTGGTCGGCCACGACGTCCACGACCGGCCGTGCCCGCTCCGCCGCGAGTATCGCGCGGACGAAGTCCCGGCCGGCCGCGCCGTACAGCCAGGCGGTCCGCACGACGTAGCCGGCGCCGGGGAGCGTCTCCAGCACCGCCCGCTCGCCCGCGAGCTTGGTGCGCCCGTAGGCGTTGACCGGGCCGGTCGGGGCGTCCTCGGGATAGGGGACGCGGGCGGTGCCGTCGAAGACGTAGTCGGTCGACGGCTGGACCAGCCGCGCGCCGGCGGCCCGGCACGCCTCGGCCAGTGCCCGCACCCCGTGCCCGTTGACGGCCAGCGCCTCGGCCTCGCGGGTCTCGGCGTCGTCCACCGCGGTCCACGCGGCGCAGTTCACCACGACGTCCGGCCGGTGGTCGGGCACCAGGCGGCGTACGGCGCGCGTGTCGCGCAGGTCGAGGTCGGCCCTGCCGAGCGCGACGACGTCCTCCCCGTCGGCCTCCAGGCGGCGCAGCAGCTCGGCGGCGAGCATCCCGGAGGCGCCGGTGACCAGCCACCGGGTCATGCGGTCCCCTTCTCGTCGCGCTCCTCCACGGCGGTCTTCCACCAGCCGGGGTTGTCGGCGTACCAGCGGACGGTGTCGGCCAGCCCCCGGTCGAACGGCACGGCCGGCCGGTAGCCGAGGGCGCGCAGCCTCGCGTCGTCCAGTGAGTAGCGGCGGTCGTGCCCCTTGCGGTCGGCGACGCGCTCGACCATGTCCCAGCCCGCGCCGCAGGCCGTGAGCAGCCGCCCGGTGAGCTCGACGTTGGTCAGCTCCGCCGTACCGGCGATGTGGTAGACCTCGCCGGGCTCACCGCGCTCGGCCACCAGGCGGATGCCCGCGCAGTGGTCGGCGACGTGGATCCAGTCGCGCACGTTGCCGCCGTCGCCGTACAGGGGCACCTTCAGGCCGCGCAGCAGGTTGGTCACGAAGAGCGGGATCATCTTCTCCGGGTACTGGTACGGCCCGTAGTTGTTGCCGCAGCGGGTGATCGACACCGGCAGGCCGTAGGTGACGGCGTAGGCGAGCGCGATCATGTCGCCGCCCGCCTTGGCCGCCGCGTACGGCGAGCGGGGCCGCGGCGGCGCGGACTCGTCCCAGGAGCCGCTGTCGATCGACCCGTACACCTCGTCGGTGGACACCTGCACCACCCGCGGGACGCCCGCCGAAAGGCACGCCTGCATCAGGGTCTGCGTGCCGAGGACGTTGGTCCGGGTGAACTCGGCCGGCCCCTCGATCGACCGGTCCACGTGGGACTCGGCGGCGAAGTTGACCACGAGGTCGTGGCCGGGCACGACCTCCGCCAGGAGCGCGGTGTCGCAGACGTCGCCGCGCACGAAGTCGTGCGGGACGTCGCGCAGGTTCGCCGGGTTGCCGGCGTAGGTCAGCTTGTCGAGGACCGTCACGGCGGCGCCGTCCGCGGCGAGCGCGCGGGCGAAGTGGGAGCCGATGAACCCGGCGCCACCGGTGACCAGGACACGGCGGAACGCGCGGGCGGCGGTGCGGCCGGAGTCTGTCATGAGATGATCTGCACCTTGCTGTGATCGCCCAGCACGAGGCGGTGGGCTCGGGGGATGGCGGGGGCGGGGGTGACCTCGACGTCGTGGCCGATGAGGGACGCCTCGATCCGGGAGACCCCGCGGATCGAGGACCTGGGCAGCACGATCGAGTACTCGATCTCGCTGCCGGAGATCAGGCAGCCGGCCGCGATGGAGGTGAAGGGGCCGACGTAGCTGTCCACGACGCGGGTCCCGGCGCCGATGACGGCCGGGCCGACGATGCGCGACCGCTCCACCACGGCGCCCGCCTCGACGGCGACCCGGCCGATCAGCTCGCTGGCGGCGTCCGTCCGGCCGTTCACCCGGGGCTCCAGGGATTCCAGGACCAGCCGGTTGACCTCCAGCATGTCGGTGACGTTGCCGGTGTCCTTCCAGTAGCCGGTGATGACGGTGGAGGAGACGCGCCGCCTCTCCTCGATCAGCCACTGGATCGCGTCGGTGATCTCCAGCTCGCCCCGCCACGACGGCTTGAGCCCGGCCACCGCCTCGTGGATCGCGGGTGTGAAGAGGTAGACGCCGACGAGCGCGAGGTCGCTCTTGGGGGCGGCGGGTTTCTCCTCCAGCCCGACGACGCGGCCGTCGTCGTCCAGCTCGGCCACGCCGAACTGCCGGGGGTCGCCGACCCGGGTGAGCATGATCTGGGCGTCCGGCCGCTCGCGGGCGAACCGCGCCACGATGTCGTCGATGCCGCCGACGATGAAGTTGTCGCCGAGGTACATGACGAAGTCGTCGTCGCCGAGGTAGTCGCGGGCGATCAGCACGGCGTGGGCGAGGCCCAGCGGCGCCTTCTGGCGCAGGTAGGTCACCTGCAGGCCGAACGCCGAACCGTCTCCGACCGCCGATTCGATCTCGGCCTGCGTGTCGCCGACGACGATCCCGACCTCGCGGATCCCGGCGGCCCCGAGGGCCTCCAGTCCGTAGAACAGGACGGGCTTGTTGGCGACCGGGACGAGCTGCTTGGCGGAGGTGTGGGTGATGGGCCGCAGCCGGGTGCCCGACCCTCCGGCGAGCAGGAGTGCTTTCACGGTCAGTAGGCTCCTTCTCCGCCGGTGACGGCGCTCCAGGTCTTCCACAGGATCTGCAGGTCGAGCATGAGGGACCAGTTCTCGACGTAGCGCAGGTCCAGGCGGACCGACTCCTCCCAGCTCAGGTCGGACCGGCCGCTCACCTGCCACAGGCCGGTCATGCCGGGCTTGACGACCAGGCGGCGGCGGACGTCGGCGCCGTACTGGGCGACCTCGTCGGGCAGCGGGGGTCTCGGCCCGACGAGTGACATCTCCCCCCGCACCACGTTGAGGAGCTGCGGCAGCTCGTCGAGGGAGTAGCGGCGCAGGAACGCCCCGATCCGGGTGATCCTTGGATCGTTCCGGATTTTGAACAGCACGTCGTCGAACTCGTTGTGCGAGACGAGCTCCACTTTGCGGTGTTCGGCGTCCGCCACCATGGTGCGGAACTTCACCACCCTGAACTCCTCGCCGCCCCTGCCCACCCTGACCTGCCGGAACAGTGCCGGACCCGGGCTGGTCGCCCGGATCAGGACGCTGATGACGAGCATGGGAACGGCCAGCAGCAGCAGGGCCGCGGCGGCGCCGGTCCGGTCGAACAGGTTCTTGGCGAGGTGTTTCGCGCCGTCGAACTCCGGGTGCTCCACGTGCAGCAGCGGCATCCCGGCCACCGGGCGGATGCTGATGCGCGGACCCGCGACGTCCATCAGCGCGGGCGCCACGAACAGGTCGGTGCGGGCGTCCTCCAGGTCCCAGGCGAGCCGGCGCAGCGCGGCGCCGTCCAGTTCGGGGCAGGCCAGCACGGCGACGGCGTCGGCGTCGGCCTTGGTCACGACCTCGGCGACGTCGGTGAACCCCCCGAGGACCGGGACGCCGTCGACGTCGGCCACCTCCGTGGGGGCGGGCAGGCACGCGGCCACGACCCGCATGCCGTGGTGCGGCTGCCTGCGGAACTGCATCACCAGGTCGAGCACGGACTCGCGGTGGCCGACGGCGACCACCCGGCGCATGTACTCGCCGCGGGAGCGCCGCCGGTGGAGCCGTTTGCGCATGCGATATCGGAAGAGAATCGTCAGGAGAAGGGCGAGCGGGAACATCGCCATGACGAAACTCCGGGCGATGGTCGTCTGCGTCGCGTAGGCGCCGATGGCCACGGCGGCGGTCAGTCCCACGCCTCCGTCGAAAACCGCCCGGAACTCCTCCGTTCCCTCGCCGTGCGCGCGCCTTCGGTACGCGCCGGCGATCGCGAGCGAGAACGGCCACGCCAGGGCCAGGCCGAGCCCCAGCAGCGCCTCCGTCCCCGGGATGAAAGCGCCGAGCCACAGACGGGTCCCGAGGACCGTCTCGCAGGCCACCACGGCGCAGGTGACGTCTCCCACCAGCAGGACCCGCGCGTAGGAGCGCGTCCAGATGCTCGGAGCAGTGCGTACGACATCATCCGGGAGCCCTGTGGCGGGCTCCGCCGTCCCCACCCTCATACCAACCCCACCCGGATGCCCTAGGCGTTACCACGTAACGGGACGCGCATCGCGTTTCATTGGATGACAGCATTACCGAATGCACCGGCAGTATGGCTATTCCAGGGAAATCCTAGGGATCGCCATTGGGGAGGGGAACAGCGGTTAAGTGTCCACTACCGGCCGAAGTCAGGAGACGTACTCATCTTGACGGAACGATCCAAACATGCAGGCTTTCTGAAGGATTTATTCAAAAAAAGGGGGATTTAGTCGTATTCAAAATCGGGCAGCGGAGCCGGGGGCTCCGGACTGCGCCAGACGACCACGGACTCCCCGTCGGAGGCGTTCACCGCCGCGCCGAGCCGTTCCGGGTCGAAATCAGGCAGGTAGCGCAGACGCGCGAGGAAGGCGGCGTCGACCGCCGATCTGGGCACCACGCAGCTCTGGCCGTCGTGGTCGAGGAGGATGTACAGGATGTCCGCGTCCGAGCCGCCCTCGATCCGCACCTCGGCGAGGTCCTCCCACGCGAGGGCGGCGACGCTGCCGTCCGCGTAGTGACGGGCAACGCCTTCTTCGGTGACGTACACGTAGGAGTCCGGCACTGAGTCGCCGTGCATGGCCGCGATTCTGACGACTGCCGGGCACCCGGTGCAATAGAAACGTGCGAGCCGGGCCCATCACCCGCCCGCCGCATCTCGGTCCGGACCGGTGAGCCGGGCGGTTCGCCGCCCGTCACCCCTCGGCCCGGACGGGTGCGGCCCGACGTGTCACCCGCGCGTCATCCCTCGCCCCAGCCGTGGTCCAGGTGCGCGGCGACGGCCCGCCGGGCGGCGTCGGCCGGGCCCCGGGCGACCGCGTCGAGCAGCTCGCGGTGCTCGGCGACCAGCACGTCGCGGTCGGTGTAGACGGTGCGCAGCCGGACCAGGCCGAGCCTCGTCTCGGCAGCCAGCACGCCGTAGAGGCGCTCCAGCCGGGGGCTGCCCACCTCGACCACCATCGCCTGGTGCAGGGCCATGTGCTCGGCCACCACGTCGGACCACGGGGCGTCGGCGGGCAGCGCGGCCATCCGGTCCAGCGCCGCGTCTGCGTCGGCGACCCGCCGCCCGGCGAGCGCGACGGCCATCAGGTCCTCCAGCGGGCGCCGGACGAACATCAGGTCGTCCAGGTCGTCCAGGGTCACCTCGGCCACCTGCGCGCTGCGGTGCCGCTCCCGGCGCAACAGCCCCTCGTGGACGAGGACGGCCAGCGCCTCGCGGACGGTCGGCCGGGCCACGCCGTACGCGGCGGACAGCTCCTGCTCCGGCAGCGGGGTCCCCGGGGCCAGCTCGCCGGAGAGCACCCGGCGGCGCAGGGCGTCGGCGAGGGCCTCGACGGCGGAGACGGG
This sequence comes from Streptosporangium sandarakinum, assembly GCF_050942225.1. Taxonomy (NCBI): domain Bacteria; kingdom Bacillati; phylum Actinomycetota; class Actinomycetes; order Streptosporangiales; family Streptosporangiaceae; genus Streptosporangium; species Streptosporangium sandarakinum. The sequence continues at coordinate 604,947 of NZ_CP192034.1, read as the reverse complement.
ACGGAGCGGAATGGTCACGCCGACGACCCTATTGCCCCCACCGGGTCCTCACGGCCGGGCCGCCGCCGCTCGGGGAGCGCCACCACCGCCAGGCTCGCGCCGAGCAGCACCAGCCCGGCCCCGGCCTGGAGGGTGAGCCGCTCGCCGAGCACCGCGACCCCGAGCAGGGCCGCGACGGCGGGCTCGGCGAGGGAGAGGGTGGCGGCGGTGGCGACGGGGGTGGTGCGCAGGCCCCTGCCGTACATGACGTAGGACAGCGCGGTGGTGACGCAGCCCAGGTAGAGGGCGGTGAGCAGGCCACGCGGCTCGGCCAGCCAGCCGGCGCCCGTCCACAGCAGGACGGGCAGCATGACGACCGCGGCGCCGCCGAACATCGCCCCCATCACGGTGTCGGAGGAGCCCCCGGCGCCGATCACCCTCGCCGCCGCCACCACGTAGAACGCGTACAGCAGGCCGCCGAGCATCGCCAGCAGCACCCCGTCCGCCCGCACCTCGCCGCCCCCACCCGTCAGTACGGCGCAGCCGGCGACCGCCGCCGCGGTCGCCCCGACCCACCGCCGGGTGGGCCGCACCCGGTCGAGGAGCCAGGTCAGCAGCCCGGCGAAGACGGGGCCGCTGCCGATCGCGACCACGGTGCCGACGGCCACCCCGGTCCGGCTGACCGCGCCGAAGAAACAGAGCTGGTAGGCGGCCACCGCCAGGGCGGCCGCCACGAGCAGGCCCCGGTGCGGAAGGGACCGTACGGCGGGCCCGGCCACGGCCGCGAGGACCAGGCCGCCGACGACCAGCCGCGCGGCGGCCAGGGAGACGGGGTGGACCCCCGCGGCGAGCAGTCCGGCGGTGCCCGCGGTCCCCCACAGGACGGCGGCTCCGACTACGGCGAGCTTCATGCCTCACATTGTCTGACAACCAGACAGATCATGTCCAATCGGCCTTGCATCCGGGCGGCTCACTCCCGGGCGCCCGGAGCGGCAGCCGGGAACGGCTCCCGGCGCCACGGGGACGGCGCCCCAGGGGGCGCGTGATGGAGCGTTCCGGAGGCGCCCGGGGCGGAAAAGATCCCCCGTTTCCCCCAGAGCGCAAATACCGGCGGGATACGAATCACTCGCATCTCTGGTCGCGGAAGACAGCCGTTGCTAGGGTTTCGCCACTGCTAACAGCCCATATCCGTAATGCGAGGTCTGATGGGCGACCGCAAACCTTCGATCAAGGTCAAGATCTTCACCCTGCTACTTGTACCAATTGTCTCACTTGTAGCAATTTGGGGATTTGCGGCGGCCCTCACCCTGCAGAGCGGCCTGGAGCTGCTGCGGGCCAGCAAGGGCTACGAGTACGGGGTCGTCCCCACCCGGGCGCTGACCACCGCGCTCCAGCACGAGCGGCTGCTGTCCCTCGCCTACCTGGGCGGCAGCGGTTCCCGTGCCGAGCTGGACGCCCAGCGGAGCCGTACCAACGCCGCCCGGGCCGAACTGGAGCGGCTGGCGCCCCTCCTGGAGGAGAACTCGACCCCCGCGGTATGGGAGCGGAGCAGCCGGCTGAGGACCGCGCTGGACCGGCTCACCGAGATCAGGAGCGGGGTGGACACCCGTACCGCCACCCGCCTTACGACCCTGGACGCCTACGGTGCCCTGGTCGGCTCGGCCTTCGACGCCTACAGCAAGATCAGCTCCGCGGACCCCGCCCTGGCCGACCAGATGCGCGCCGTCGTCATGGTGGGCCGCAGCCGCGAGATGCTCAGCCGGCAGGCCGCGCTCATCTCCGGCGCCGTGGCCTCGAAGACCATGAGCGCCGCCGAGCGCACCCGGTTCGGTGAGCTGGCGAGCAGCCGCAAGCTGCTCTACTCCCTCGGGTTCGACCAGTTCGACGCGGAGCTCCGGGAGCTCTACCGGAAGCTGGAGGGCTCCCCCGTCTACCTCGCGTTCGGACGGGTCGAGCACACCGCCCTCGCCGGAGGCCGGCCCGACTCGTTCTGGGCGGCGAACGCGAAGGCGCTGTCGGACTCCTTCGACGACCTCGGCGGCCAGGCCAGCAAGATCCTCACCGAGCGGTCGGGGCCGGTCGCCACCGGCATCCTGGCCCGGATCGGCATCGCCGGCGGGCTCGGCCTGGTGGCCGTGGCCTTCTCCGTGTTCATCTCTGTGCGGTTCGGCGGGCGGCTCGCCGCCGAACTCGGCGGCCTCCAGCGCGCCGCCCTCGACCTGGCCCACCGGCGGCTGCCGGACGTGGTGGAGCGGCTCCGCAAGGGCGAGGACGTCTGCTCGGAGGTCCGCGAACTGGACCACGGGACCACCGCCGAGGTCGCGAACGTCGGCCGGGCGTTCTCCTCCGTCCAGCGGACCGCCGTCGAGGCGGCCGTCGGCCAGGCCGAGCTGCGCAAGGCCGTCAACAAGGTGTTCGTCAACCTCGCCCGGCGCAGTCAGTCGCTCCTGCACCGGCAGCTCGCCATGCTGGAGGCGATGGAGAAGCGGGCCGGCGACCCCGACACCCTTGAGGAACTGTTCGCCATCGACCACCTGACCACCCGCATGCGCCGCCACTCCGAGGGCCTGATCATCCTGTCCGGCGCCGTCCCCGGCCGGGGATGGCGCACGCCCGTCATGGTCTACGACGTCGTCCGGGCCGCCGTCGAGGAGGTCGAGGACTACCAGCGGGTGACCGTGGCCGTGCCGCCAGGCCCCTGCGTCCAGGGCACGGTCGCGACCGACGTGATCCACCTGGTGGCCGAGCTGGTGGAGAACGCCGCCGTCTTCTCCCCCCCGAACACCACCGTGCGGGTCGGCGGCGAGGTCGTGGCCCGCGGCTACACCATCGAGGTGGAGGACCGGGGGCTCGGCATGGCCCCCGAGGAGATGGCCAGGCTCAACGAGCGGCTGGCCGGTCCGCCGGAGTTCGACCTGACCGACAGCGACCGTCTCGGCCTGGTCGTGGTCACCCAGCTCGCCGCCCGGCACGGCATCCGCGTCACCCTGCGCCCCTCCCCGTTCGGCGGCACCACGGCGATCGTGCTCCTGCCGAACGAGCTGATGGCCGAGCCGTCCGCCTCCCGAACCGCCCACCGGACCGACGCCGAGCGGCTCTCCCCCGGCGGCCTCCCCCGCCGGGTACGGCGGGCCGCTCCCGCGCTGACCGCCCCGTCACCGGCACTGTCCGCCCCGCCCGCTCCGTCCGCCCAGCCGCCCGCTCCGTCCGGCCGGCCGTCCGTCCCGCCGCCCGCCTCCTCGTCCGTGCCGTCCGTGCCGCCCACGCTGTCCGTGCCGCCCGCCCCGCCGCCCGCCCGGGACGAGACCCCCGAGCCGGTCACGGGCAACCTGCTGACGTCGTTCCGCAACGGCTGGCACCGCGTGGAGCAGGAGAAAGGAGTGGAATGACGGATCACTGGCTCGACGACGCCGGGCCGATCGTCCGCCCCTACACGCTCACCCGCGGCCGGACCAGGGGTAGCGGAGCCTCGTTCGACCTGCTGGCCACGGTCGTGGTGGTCAGGTCGCCCCAGGAGGATCTGCCCCCCGAACACGTGCTGATCATGGACGCCTGCCGCTCGCCGACCTCGGTGGCCGAGATGGCCTCGGCCACCGGCCTGCCCGTCGGGGTGATCCGGGTGCTCCTCGGTGACCTGCGGGACTCCGGCCTGGTCGCGATCCGGCCGCCCACGCCCATCGCCGCGCTCCCCCGGGAGAACGTGCTGCGCGAGGTCCTGGCCGGGCTGAAGGGGTTGTGAACCGCCCGGCACCGTACGGCGCGGCGGCGTCGGGGTGGCGACCCGGTGACCCGACGGCCTGGCCGTACGGCGGCGTCCGGGCGGCGGCTCGGCCCCATGACGGCCACACGGCGGCCGGGCGGCGCGGAGGATCAGTCGGTGGCCAGCCGGGCGTGCCGTTCCACGTCGTGCCGGACGTCCCCGTACCGCAGCTTGCCCCGCTCCACCCCCTCGACCTTGAACCCGGCCCTGGCCGCCACCGCGCACGAGGCCGTGTTGTCCGTACGGTGCCCGAGCTCCAGGCGGAACAGGCCGCGCTCCGCGAAGGCCCAGTCCGCCAGCCTGCGGACCGCCGCCACCGCCACCCCGCGCCCCCTGGCGTGCGGGGACGTCCAGTAGGAGACCCAGCCGGTGTCGTGGGCGTCGATGTTGCTCACCGCCACGTTCCCCACGACCTCGCCGCCGGCCACCACGGCGAACGCCCGCGCGTCGTCGCGGAAGCGCCACGTCCCCATCCACTCCAGGGCCGCCCGCCGGGTGTCGACCGGCCAGGCCGACTGCTGCGCCATGTCCGGAGAGCTGAACGCGTCGAGCACGACCCCGATGTCGTCGGGGTGCCAGTCACGCAGTTCGACATCGATCATGCCGCGCAGGGTATGCCACCGGCGGCGCGCCGGGAAGGCTCGCCGCCCGGCTCCCGATCCGGTGTCCACCACACCTTGTAGGAGCGCTCCCACTCAAAGAATGATCCTCGCATGCCGACCGTTCGGCCCTACCGGCCCGATGACCGCGCCGCGCTCGGTGACATCTGCGTGCGAACCGCCCACGAGGGCGGCGACTCCCGGCACATCCATCCCGGCCTCGACCTGCTGCCGGACCATCAGCGCAGGAGGCACGGCCGCGCGCTGATGAACGCCTTCCTCGACACCCTGCACCGCCAGGGGGTGGCCGCGGTGCACCTGGGCATGGTCACCGCCGACACCGCCGCGCGGGCCTTCTACGACCGCCTGGGGTTCCACGAGATCCCGGTCGCCGACCGCGGCCCCCTCACCCACCTGGGCCGGAGGACGGCCCCGAGGTGAGGCCCGCGGCGCCGCGCCGCCGCGCCGCCCCCGGATCGGAAACTCCCAGATAGATCTAAGTCTGTATGGGCACTCAAGCTCGTATGAGTGACGATTCGCAGAGCCACGACTTTCGAGGAAAGGAATTCGGGGGCGACCCCTCCGACCGGCCGAGGACGATGGGGGAGATAGCGGTGAATCTGGCGGTGAGCGAGGCGCTGGCCAACCACGGCCATCACGCGCTGGTCAACGCGCACGAGGCCGCGGCCAGCAGCCACGAGCTGATGGCCGAGGCGGGGGTGGGGGATGTGGACGAGCATCTGGGCCTGGCGCAGTGGCACCGATGGTGCGCGGTCGTCGAGGACCAGCTCGCCGACGAGGCCGACCAGCGGACACCCGCCAGGAGGAAGACCGACTCCTGAGGGAAGGGCGGCGTCTGCGCCCCATCGCCACTCTTCGCTTCACGGCGCCGTCGAGGCGCCGCCAGGGACGGTGGCCGTCCGGCCGATCGACACGGCCGGACGGCCCCGCCCGAACCCGGCGTCAGTCGCGCGGGATGGCCTCGATGGCCCGCATGTTCTCATCACCCCACACGCCGAGCGGGATGAGCGCGGTGTTGAGCGACTGCCCGAACTCGGTCAGGGAGTACTCCACCTTCGGCGGGACCTGGTGGTAGACCTCGCGGTGCACCAGGCCGTGCGCCTCCATCTCCCGCAGCATCTGGATGAGCATCTTCTCGCTGATCCCCGGCACCGACCGCTTCAGCTCGCCGAACCGGCGCGGTTCGTGGTGGAGTGCCCACAGGATCAGCGCCTTCCACTTGCCGCCCACGATGTCCACGGCGGCGTCGAGCCCGCACGAGTAGGTCCGCTTCCTCATCCCGCTCCCCGCGTCCTGGGGCCTGTTCCGTGGCTTCTCGCCTGTCGAGGCCTCCCAGGCGGCCCCGCGCGGCTCGGCATGCTTACCAAAAGGTAGGTACCCGACCAAATAGTAGGTACTTGAGGAAAAGTCAGCAAGGGCGCAGGATCGAAACGTCCGGCGAGCCCCGCCGGAGCGTCCCGGCCGATCCCGCCGCGCGCCGCCACCACCGGCGTCCGATGGAACCGCCAGGCCGGAAGGACCGCCAGGCCGGTGGAATCACCGGGCCGGTCAACCGCCGTACCGGCGGGACCGCCGTGCCGGATGAACCCGTACGCCCGGGAGCCTCCCGTACCGGAAGGCCCGGTCCGCCATGCCGGGAGGCCGCCCGGCCCGTATTCGACGAATCGGAGAAGAGAATGACCATGAACGACAACGCGCCCGTGACGGTCCTCGGACTGGGTGCGATGGGAACGGCGCTGGCCGGGGCGTTCCTGGACGCCGGTCACCCCGTCACCGTGTGGAACCGTACGGCGGGCAGGGCGGCGGACCTCGTCGCCCGGGGCGCCACCGAGGCCGCCACCGCGGCCGAGGCGGTGTCCGCGAGCCCCCTCGTCGTCGTCTGCCTGCTGAACGACGACACCGTGCGCGAGGTCCTCGACGGGGCGGTCGGCTCCCTGGCCGGCCGTACCGTGGTCAACCTCACCAACGGCACACCCCGGCAGGCCCGGGAGGCGGCCGACCGGGCGGCCGGGCACGGCGTCGGCTACGTGGACGGCGGCATCATGGCGGTCCCGCCCATGATCGGCACCCCCGGGTCGCTGGTCCTCTACAGCGGTTCGCCCGAGGGCTTCCAGGCCCACGAGCGGACCCTCGGCGCGCTGGGCCGCGCCATGTACCTCGGCGAGGACGCGGGTCTGGCCGCGCTGTACGACATCGCGCTGCTCAGCGCGATGTACGGGATGTTCGGCGGGTTCTTCCACGCCCTCGCCCTGACCGGCTCGGAGAAGGTGCCGGCGACGGAGTTCGCGCCGCTGGTCGCCCCCTGGCTCACCGCCATGATGGCCGCCTTCCCCGGGATGGCGGAGGCGGTCGACTCCGGCGACCACTCGGCCGCCGCCTCCAACCTCGCCATGCAGGCGACCGCCTACGTCAACCTGCTGGACGCCAGCACCGACCAGGGCGTCAGCACCGAACTGGTCGAGCCCATGCGGGCGCTGCTCGACCGGGGCGTCGCCGCGGGCCTCGGCGCCGGTGACGTCTCCAGCCTGGTGGACCTGCTGCGCACCGCCCCCGCCGGAACGGCCGGCGCGTAGGGGAAGCCCGCCGGAACGGCCGGCGCGAAGAGGGAGAAGGAGCGGACGATGACCCACGACCGGCCCACCCCGGTGGCCGTGGCCGCCGCCCGCGCCGCTTCCCTGCCCTGCCGGTCCCCGTCCTCCCCGCCCGGCGGGACGGTCACCCTTCTCCGGTCCCGGCCGCGCCGTCCACCGTCGAGGCCGCCCGGGTGAGGAAGAGTGCCCGCTCCCGTTCGTTACGGGTCAGCTCTGCGGCCCGCTCGAACTCCGCACGGGCCTCCGCCGCGCGGCCCAGCCGCGCCAGCAGTTCCCCCCGTACGGCCGGCAACTGCGGATAGCCGCGCAGCGCCCGCTCCGCCCCCAGCCCGTCCACGATCTCAAGCCCGCGGGCCGGACCGTACGCCATGCCCACCGCGACCGCGCGGTTCAGCTCCACGACGGGAGAGGGGGCGACGTGGGCCAGCACCCGGTAGAGGGCGGCCATCCGCTCCCAGTCGGTTTCCTCGGTGGACCGCGCGCGGGCGTGGCAGGCGGCGATGGCGGCCTGCAAGCCGTACGGGCCGAGGGTGCCGAGTGCCTCGGCGCGCCCGAGCGCCTCCAGCCCGCGGCGGATCAACAGCCGGTCCCACAGGCTCCGGTCCTGGTCGCCGAGCAGGACCGGTTCGCCGTCCGGGCCCGTCCTGGCCCGGACGCGGGACGCCTGGATCTCCATCAGGGCGACCAGCCCGTGCACCTCGGCCTCGCCGGGCATCAGCCCTGCCAGGACCCGGCCGAGGCGCAGCGCCTCCTCGCAGAGCGACGGGCGTGCCCAGTCGTCACCGGCCGTCGCCGAATAGCCTTCGTTGAAGACGAGGTAGACGACCTCCAGGACCGACGAGAGCCGTCCGGGCAGCTCGGCGGGCGGGGGCAGCTCGATCGGCACCCGCTTCTCGGCGAGGGTGCGCTTGGCCCGGGAGATCCGCTGGCCGACGGTCGGTTCGGGCACCAGGAAGGCCCGGGCGATCTCCTGCGTCGTCAGGCCGCCCAGCAGGCGGAGGGTGAGGGCCAGGCGCCCCTCGACCGGCAGCACCGGGTGGCAGGCGGTGAACAGCAGACGCAGCACGTCGTCGCCGATGTGGTCGTCGAGGGCGTCGTCCAGCTCGGCCTCGGCCGTCTCCTGCCGGACCTCCAGGTCGCGGCCGACCTCCCGGAGCTTGCGCTCGTAGCGGGTCCTGCGGCGCAGTAGGTCGACCGCCCGGTGCTTGGCGGTGAGTGTGAGCCACGCGCCCGGGTTCTCCGGCACGCCGGACTCCGGCCACTGCTCCAGCGCGGCGACCAGGGCGTCCTGCGCCAGTTCCTCGGCCAGGCCGATGTCGCCCACCATCCGGGCGAGCCCCGCGACCACCCGGGCGGACTCGATCCGCCAGACCGCCTCGATCACCCGGCGAGGGTCTTCGATCGTCACGGCCACCGATCCAAACACCTCGTCCCCGCCCGCGGCAATTCTCACCGCGGACGAGTCCGGGGACGGGGACGGGGACGGGGGCGGGGACGGAACAGGCGGAACCGGACGGCCCCGCCACGGACGGCAGCCTGGCCGGGGCGACTGGGTGACGGGCCGGGGCGGTCAGGCCCGGGCGGCTGGGCGAATCGGGGGCGGCGGGCCGGATCGGGTGTGGGCCGCACCAAGGGCGGGCCGGACCGGTCAGGCCGGGGCGGCGAAGTCCTCCGGACCCATGACGCGCCGGATGTCGGCCTCGCCCTCCCAGCCCTGCCAGAGGTCGCGGTGCAGCCGCAGGAACCTGGAGGTCCACTCGACGGCCTCCTCCTTCGACCTGACCTGGTAGAGGGCGTAGCTGATCAGTTCCTTGGCCTCGGCGAACGGCCCGTCCGTGACGCTCAGCCGTCCCCCGGCGAGTTCGACCCGCGCGCCCTGCGCGCTCGGGGCGAGCCCCGCGTTGTCGAGCAGGACGCCGGCCCCGGTGGCCTCCTCGCCGAGCTTCATGATGGCCTCCATCAGCTCGGCGGGCGGCGGGGTGGCGGGCTGGGCGGTGACGCGGAGGGTGATCAGGTAACGCATGGGGTTCTCCTTCGATGCGGTCCAGGGGCCGGACTCTCTGTTCCTCTCGGCCCTCTGACCACGCTTCGAACGGGACGGGGCCGTTTCGACAGCGCGGCCGGATCTTTTTCAAGATTTTTCTGCGTCGACCCGGGATCACCCGACGCGAGACCGTCCGGCCCTGAACCGCCCGACGCGGGACCGCCCGGGGCCGGCCGCACGGACCGGCCGATGCCGTCATCACCGTCCGCGGCCTTACCTGACGAACCCGGGTCACCCACCGCCGTGACGGCCTCCCATGGCGAGGCGGGTGATTCAGTCCTCTCGTCCGTCCGGCTTCTCGTCGGCCTGCCACACGGCGTCCAGATCGTCGGCGTAGTACTCGATCGCCCGCCGGTAGTCCCGCACCCGGCGGTCGCCGCTGGTGGCCGCCAGCGTCCTCAGCAGCAGCCGCACCGCCTCGCGGCCTTCGCCTATGTTGTACAGGGCCATCGCCAGGAACGCCTGCAACCCCGGGTCCTCCGGGAACTCCTCCAGCCCGCGGCGCAGGGTCTCCACGGCGGGCTCGTACCGGCCCAGCACCCGGTGGGTGCTTCCCAGCCCGAGGAAGGCCCCGCGTCGATCTTCCCGCGACAGCCCCTCGCCGCTCAGGGCGCGCTCGTAGAACGGGACGGCCTCCGCCTCCAGGCCGAGCGTGTCGTGCGCCCAGGCCGTCTGATAGGCGATCTCGGCATCCTCCGGATACCGCTCGGCCAGTTCCACCAGTCGTTCCCGGGCCTGCTCGGCCTGGCCCTGTTCCCGCAACCGCACGGCTCCCGCCAGTGCCGCGTCCCGCTCGTGATCATCGCTCATGCCGCCCTACGCTGACACACCGCACCGCGGTCGGCAAAGCACCGGCCATGCCACGGCCGCGCACCGGACGACCGTCGCGGTACGGCCGGGTCACCGTACGGCGCCGAGCACCACCCATCGGCCGGAGCGCAGCCTGGCCAGCAGGGTGACCATCCGGATCAGCAGGAAGACCGACAGGCCGGACCAGATCCCCACCAGCCCCCAGCCGAAGCTCAGTGACGCCCACACCACCGGCAGGAATCCCAGAACAGCCCCGCACGCGGTCGCGGTGCGCAGGTATCCCGCGTCTCCGGCGCCGAGCAGCACCCCGTCCAGGGCGAACACGACGCCGCCGATCGGCTGCAACGCGACGAAGAACCACCACGCGTGGGGCATCTCGGCCAGCACCGTCGCGTCGGCGGTGAACACGCGGGGCAGGATCCCGGCCAGCGCCGCGAACACCACGCCGAGCAACGCCCCGAACACCAGCCCGCAGCCGGTCACCTGCCAGGCCAGCCGGCGTGCCCGCTCCGCCTCGTGCGCGCCGAGCGCCGCGCCCACCAGCGCCTGGGCGGCGATGGCCAGCGCGTCGAGCACGAAGGCCAGGAACATCCACAGCTGGAACACCACCTGGTGGGCGCCGGACGCCGCGGCGGAGGTGTGCGCGGCCACCGCGGTGGCCGACACCCAGCACGCCTGGAAGGCCAGGCCGAGCAGTGCCAGGTCCCGCGCGAGGCCGAGCTGGGCGCGCATCGCGGCCGGGACCGGGGCGAGCGGCACGCCCTCGGCCCGCAGCGCCCGCACGAACAGGCCCGCCGAGACCAGCTGCCCGGCCACGTTGGCGACCGCCGAGCCGTCGAGCCCCCAGCCGAGGCCGTGCACCAGCACCGGGCACAGCACCGCGGACAGGCCGTTGCCCACGAGCACGTAGCGCAGCGGGCGGCGCATGTCCTGCACGCCGCGCATCCAGCCGTTGCCGGCCATCGTGACCAGGATCAGCGGCGCGCCGAGCAGGGCGATCCGCATCCAGCCCACCGCCGCGGCGGCGACGCGGTCGTCACCGGAGAGCAGGCCGGCGACCGGCGCGGCGAGCAGTTCCCCGGCCACGACCAGCACCAGTCCGACGACCACGCCGAGCCAGGTCGCCTGCACCCCCTCGGCCACGGCGTCGGCCCGGCGGCCGGCGCCGTGCAACCGGGCCGCGCGGGCGGTCGTTCCGAAGGACAGGAACGTCATCTGGGACGCGATCTGCGCCAGCACGATCGCGCCGACCGAGAGCCCGGCGAGCGGCACCGCGCCCAGGTGGCCGATCACGGCCGTGTTGACCAGCAGGTACAGCGGCTCGGCGGCCAGAACGCCGAGCGCCGGCACGGCGAGCGTGATCAACTGCCGCAGTGGAGACCCGGTCTCCGCCACGCGCTCGTCCATTCGCCCTCCGGTAAGGGTTGCAGTCCATCACTGATCCTTACCGGCGAGCTTAGATGTAATAGGCCCTGGCCGCTAGAGACCATTACACCAATCGGGCGCCCCCATGGACGCGCCGACGAGGACGACCCCCTCGGCGAGAGGGGGTCTGTGGCCCGTCAGCCCATCGGCGACTCGCCACCCGGATAGTGGCCCATCAGCCCATCGGTGACTCGCCGCCCGGATAGTGGCCGGTCAGTCCATCGGCGACTCGCCGCCCGGATAGGCGAAGGAGGACCGGGGCGAGTAGAACCCCCACACGATCTGCAGGGGATCCGCCGGACGGAGCGCGTGGACGGGGTGGCCCGGCTCCAGGAACTCCAGCGAGACGACCTCGAACGGATCGACCGGCTCCGCCACGAACGGATAGTTCCCGCTGATCCGCCGCCCGTCCACCTCGGTGACGTACCGCAGCTGCCCCCGGTTGACGGCCGTGCCGGTCCGCCCGACCCGCGCGGTCGTACGGATCACCGGCACGCCGTCGGCCTCGGTCGTCGCGACCAGCGTGTCCCCGTCGATCTCGATCGTCGTACGGCCGGGGGTGGCCGGCGCCCCGCGTGCGACCGCGTACTCGCGCACCACCTCGCTGGAGTTGAAGTAGTGCGTCCACCAGCGGCCGGGGGTCACGCCGTCGGGTGCGTAGGCGTCCTCCAGGTCGGGCCCGATGTAGGTCAGCGAGTAGGCGCCGAACCCGGAGGTCTGCTCCGGCCGGTCGACGACGTACTGGTTCATGAAGACCTGCCGGTTGGCCATCGGCTTCAACCCGTCGGGCACGAGGGCCGCGACGGCGTCGGGGTCGGCCGGCACCCACCCGAAATAGATCATCCGGCTGTTGACGACGAGCTGGGGTGCGACGAGGTCGGACACGATCTCTCCCTCGCTATCGACGACGCATAGCCGGAACCTACGTGACGCCCTCGCCGAGGACAACGACGCGGGCGAACCCGGCGGCCTCGGACGCGCGCCGGGCCATGTCCTCCACCACCCCCGGTCCGGCTTCTCCCGGCCGGTCAGGACCGGGGGGCCGGACCCGCCGCGGACAGGAGGCGAGAGCCGGTCACCGCCAGGCCGACCCCCTGCAGGACGGCACCCGCGACCTCGAACCACTCGCTGCCGACCACAAGCCCGGTCACGTGGAGCGGAGGCCAGGCGAGGACCGCGGCGGCCGCCCAGAGCGGGGCCCTGCGGCTGCGGAGGAGGGCCAGGCCGAGCAGCAGCGTCCCGACCAGGTTGCCCAGCACGAAGAGAAGGAACACCCACAGGACCGACGCGTCGCTCTGGGAGCTGTCCAGGACGGCCGCGTAATCCGCGATGGGGCCGCCGCGCTCGGCCATGGCGAGATCGGTGATCCCGCTGAGGGCGATCCCGAAGTAGCAGATGTATCCACCGGCCATCAGTGCCGCACCGGCGAAACCGAGCTTCGGGCTCCGATCAGCCACGAGTCGCTTGGCGCCGAGCACCGCCGGCACCATGAGCAGGCTCCCCAGCATCGCGGCGACGGTGCCGAGGCGGTACAGGCCGGGGTGGGCCGCGGCCAGGGCGAGCGTCTCCGCGCCGTTGCCGTCGCCTCCTCCGGCGCGGGTGGCCCACGCGTAGGCGCCGTTGGCGACGACGAATCCCCATGGCGCGCTGAACAGCGCCAGGGCGAGCGGGAGGCTGCGGATGGGCGACGAACCGGCCGGCGCGAGCACGTCGCCGGAGGGCGGTACGGAAGACGGGACGGACGTTTCCACGATTCTCCTCGGGGGGTGCGGCCCGCACGCCTTCGGTGGAGTGCGGGGTGGGTTCGGGCGACGCTCACGTCAGGGGTGACGAGCCGCGCCGGTGAGGGTCGCGGGTTCAGCCGCGGGGTCGCAGCGCCGGCGCGACCAGCGCGATGCAACCGAGGGTGAGTACGACGCCGGCCGCGGCCATCGCCATCGCCTCTGCGGGAACTCCGCCGGCGAAGAACGCGGGGACGGCGGTCAGCCCCGACAGCAGCCTGGAGACGATCACGGCGACCGCGCCGGCCCGGCTGCCGCGCCAGGCGAGCACGACGCCGACCAGGGTGATCAACCCGAGGACGGCCCCCGCGACGGCCACCGTGAACGGCGGGTGTTCCCCGTCGCCGAACGGCAGCGTGACCACATCGATGAGGCCGAGCAGGCCGCTCAGGACCAGCCCGGCGGCGAGAAGACGGGAACGTTTCATGTGGTCCTCCTTCGTGTGCTTGTCCGCAGTCTCGGCCGCCCGCCCGGGTCCGCGGATCCGGGCGGGCACGGGACCGATCTCCGTACTGGCACGTATTCATCGGGCGGCCCCGGAGTCCTACCGTGTAGGCGTGGCCACCCCCCGTCTTCTCGCGTTCGTCCTGGCGCCCCTGATCGGCGTGCTCACGGGCGCCGGGGTGGTGCTGGCGGTGATCGGTGGCGACGGCGGTGTCACGACGGAGTTCGCGGCCGGCGCGACGCTGGCGCTGCCCTCCGTGGTGCTCGGGATGCTGGTCGCCGTACGGCGTCCCGACAGCGTCGTCGGCCCGCTGCTCATGCTGGTCGGCGCGACGGCGGTGTGGGTCACCGTCGGCGACCTGTACGCCTCGGCCGTCGCCCGCCGGCCGGACCTGCCGTTCTCCGAGTTGTACGCGGCCATGTCGCAGGGCGACTGGATGTTCCTGTACGTGCCGGCGGCACTCCTCATGCTGGTGTTTCCGGACGGACGGCTGCCGGGGCGGCGATGGCGCTGGGCGGTCGCCGGGCTGCTGGGCGTTCCGGCGCTCTTCATGCTGATCACGGCGTTCGATCCCGGCCCCTACCGGCCGCCGTTCGAGTCCACGCCGCACCTCTTCCGGCTCCCGGAGCCCTACCTGCCGGTGCTGCGGGTCGTGAGCCTGGCGCTGCTGCCGGTCTTCCTCGGCCTGCTGGTCGCGTCCGCCGCCGCGGTGGTGCTCCGCTACCGGAGGACGACCGGGAAGGCGAGGCGGGCACAGCTCAAGTGGTTCGCGCTCGGCGCCGCCTGCCTGCCGCTGACGCTGCTGCTCTGCTGGGCGAGCTACCTGTTCCTCGACGGGCCGGATCTCGTGCTCGCCGGCCTGGCGGCGACGGCCCTGGCGATTCCGGTGGCGACCACGATCGCCGTACTGCGGCACGACCTCTACGACATCGACCGCGCGATCAGCACCGCCGTCACCTACGGCCTGGTGACGGCGATCCTGCTCGGCTTCTACACGGCCGCCTCGTTCCTGGTGGGCCTCGGTGCCGGCCGGAGCTCGTCCGTCGCCGCGGCCGCGGGCACGGCCGTCTGCGCCGCCGCGCTGTCCCCGCTGCGCGTCCGGCTCCAACGCTGGGTCGACCGCCGGTTCTACCCGGACCGGCAGGCCGTGCTGACCGCCATCGAAGAGCTGCGCGACCGTACACACGCGGGTCAGGCGCAGCCCGAGGAGCTGGAGACCACATTGCGCACCGCGCTGCGCGACCCGGCGCTGCGGGTCGGCTACCGGCTGCCCGGCACGTCCCGGCTCGTCGACGCGACCGGCGCTCCGGTCGACCCCGGCGACGCCCTCGTCGCGCAGGTACGGCTCGGCGGCCACGACATCGGCGCCATCGTGCGCGGTAGCGCCGGCAGCCGGGAACTGCTGCGCGAGGCGGCCTCGGCCGGCGCGCTGCTCATCGAGGTGGTCCGGCTGCGCATCGAGGTGAGCCGGGCGCTCGGCGAGGCCGAGGCCAGCCGTACCCGGCTGCTGCACGCCGGATACGAGGAGCGGCGGCGGCTCGAACGCGACCTGCACGACGGGGCGCAACAGCGCCTGGTCTCCCTCGGCATGGCGATCCGGCTGGCACAGCGCCATCTCCGCGACGGCACGGTCCACGTCGACGACCTGTTCGACCGGTGGGTGGCGGAGCTGGCCGTCGCGGTCACCGAGCTACGGCAGATCGCCCACGGCCTGCGGCCCAGCAGCCTCGACGACGGGCTCGGCAACGCGCTGGTCATGCTGGCCGGCAAGGTACCGGTCCCCGTGACACTCGACGTCGCCGCCGACGACCTCCCCGAGGACGTGGCGATGACCGCCTACTACGTCGCGAGCGAGGCGATGACCAACGCGGTCAAGCACGCCGGACCCGCCACGATCGGGGTCCGCGTCACCCGGGCCGGCGATCGGGTCACCGTACGGGTCAGCGACGACGGGCCCGGGGGCGCCGAGATACGTCCGGGGGCCGGCCTGGCGGGTCTCGCCGACCGGGTGCGGGCGGCCGGTGGCGCGTTACGGCTGTCCAGCCCGGCGGGCGGCGGCACCCTGATCGAGGCGGAGCTGCCGTGCGCGTTGTGATCGGCGAGGACTCCGTGCTGTTCCGGGAGGGGCTGGCCCGCCTGCTCGCCGACGCCGGGCACGAGGTCGTGGCCAAAGCCCAGGACGCCCCGGGGCTGATCGCCGCCGTCGCGGCCGCGAACCCCGATCTGGTGATCATCGACATCCGGATGCCGCCCGATCTCACCGACGACGGCGCCCGAGCGGCCCGGCGGATCCGCGACACCCACCCGGAGCTCGGCATCGTCCTGCTCTCCCAGCACGTCGAGACCCGGCACTCCGTCGACCTGGTGTCCCGCGGGAGGTTCGGCTACCTGCTCAAGGACCGGGTCTTCGATGTCGACGACTTCTTCGACGCGCTCCAGCGGGTGGCCGCCGGCGGCTCCGCCCTCGACCCCGAAGTCGTCGCGCGCCTCATCGGCGCCCGCCGGGCCGCCGACCCTCTGGCGTCGCTGAGCGCCCGGGAGCGCGAAGTGCTGGCCCTGATGGCGGAGGGCCGCACGAACGTCGGCATCGCCCGGCGCCTCTGGCTGACCGGCCGGACGGTGGAGACCCATGTCAGCTCGATCCTCGCCAAGCTCGGCCTGGCCGGCTCGGAGGAGGACCACCGCCGCGTGCTGGCCGTCCTCCTCTACCTCAACCGCCCCTGAACCCGGCCGCGACCGGTCGTCTCCCGTGCCCGGCGTACCCGGGTCATCGGTCGCCCTCCGGGTTCCGCAGGGCCTCGATCACGCTCGCGTAGCTGTCGGAGCCGTGACCCGCCGCTCCGGCCCGCTCCATGGTGTGCTTCAGCAGTTCGGGCAGCGCGTTGTCGACGCCCCGCGCCGCCGCGGCGTGGATGAGGTGGTCGATGGCGGCGATCTGCACATCGACGGTGGCGTCGTCACCCGGGTAGACACCGGCGTCCACCTGGGGCGCGTACGCGGTCATGAAACCGGCCACGGCGGTCAGCCAGCGGACCGCGAAGGGAGTGAAGGCCGTGGCCTCCTCCTTCTCCGCGCCGACCAGTGCGGTGCCGTGCAGCCAACCGGTCAGGGTGGACCACATCAGGCCGAGCAGCGCGGCATCGTAGAGAGACGCCAGGCCCGGGTCGACGCCCAGGTGCACGGGGTCGCCCAGTGCGGCCAGGGTGGGGCGGTGGGCTTCGAAGACCTCGGGTGAACCGCTGTAGAGGAACATCATCTCCGGACTGCCGACGCCCGGAGGAGTCGTCATGACGGCGCCGTCGAGATAGCCGGCGCCGAGCGAGCGAGCCCACGCGGCGGTCTCCCTGGCCTGCTCCGGGGAGCCGGAGGTGAGGTTGACCAGGGTCCTGCCTTCGAGGGACCCGCCGACGGGCTCCAGCACGCCGCGCAGTGCCTCGTAGTCCAGCACGCACGCGACGATGAGCGGACTCGCGGTGACCGCCTTCCCGGGGGTCGCGGCGGGACGGGCTCCCCGGGCGGCCAGCGCCTCGGCTCTGTGCGCCGTACGGTTCCACACGGTGGTCGGGTGACCGCGGTCCAGCAGTGCGGTGGCCGGCGCCGAACCCATCGAGCCCAGCCCGAGGACGGTCACGGCCGGGTGGTCAGAAGTCATCCATGGCTCCTTGTACGTCTGCCCCGCGGCAGTCGATCACGTGGAGACCACGTTCTCAGCGGGCAGCGGTCCGGAACAGTGACAGGAATGACGGATGTCACCAAATTTCCGCCATAGGCTTCGGGTCATGAGCGCAGGTTCCGTCGCCGTGGTCGTGACCGAGGAGATCGAAGTACCCTCCTGGGACCTGTACGAGCTGAGCATTCCCTGCACCGTCTTCGGCAAGCCGCAGCCCGATCTCGCCGATCCCTGGTACGACCTGCGGCTGTGCGGGACGGGCGAGCCGTCGCCGGACGGCCGGGGCGGTCCCGCCGGATCAGGGCTGACGGTGAGGACGGACTACGGGCTCGACGGCCTCGTCGGCGCGGACACCGTCATCGTGCCCTCGGTTCCCGACTCCTGCGTCGAGGAGGGCACGCCACTGCCGGCCGAGCTGGTGGCGGCCCTCCGCCGCGCCCATGCCGCCGGAGCCCGGATCGTCTCCCTGTGCACCGGCGCCTTCGCCCTCGCCGAAGCGGGGCTGCTCGACGGACGCCGCGCCACCGCCCACTGGATGCACACCGCCCAGCTGGCCGAGCGCTATCCGAAGGTGCGGGTCGACGACTCGGTGCTGTATGTGGACGACGGCGACGTGCTCACCAGCGCCGGGCTGACCGCGGGACTCGATCTCTGCCTGCACCTGGTACGCCGCGACCTCGGCGCGCACATCGCCAACCAGTTGGCCCGCCGGATGGTGGTGTCCGCCCATCGGCCCGGCGGTCAGGCGCAGTTCATCGACCTGTCCGTACCGGCGACCGATGACGAGGGGCTGGGTCCTGTCCTGGAGTGGGCCCGCGCGAACCTGGATCAGCCGATCACGGTCGAGGAACTGGCGCGACGGGTCGCGATGAGCCCCCGGACCTTCTACCGGCGGCTGCGAGCGTCCACCGGGATGACACCGCTGCAGTGGCTGCTCAACCAACGCCTGGCACGTGCCCGGAGCCTGCTCGAATCGACGGACCTGCCGATCACGAGGGTCGGGGAGCTGAGCGGGCTCGGCACGGCCAACAACCTCCGCCACCACTTCCTCAAGCAGCTCGGAGTGTCTCCGGGTGACTACCGGCGGGCCTTCCCCCGCGCGATGAGCGGCTGACCGGACGGCACCCGGCCCTTCGCCGCCCTCACGCTGAGCCAGGTGGCCACGACCGTTCAGCGACCGCGAAGCGGGGGTGGAGGCAGGGGGTCACATCCGGGGAGGGACCGTCTCCGAGCCGACCTCGGGTGATCCGACCTCCGCGCGCACCATCGTCGCGGTCCCGTGCCATGTGCCCTCCGATCGCCAGGCCCTGCCGACTTCCACGGTCATGGAGACCGTCCAGTCCTGGTGCGTGACGATCACCTCCCACGTACCGGGCACGAGAGGAGCGGAACGGTAGACCCTCGACCCCGTGGACTCCTGCCGGCCGAACCTTCCGTCCAGCCGCTCGACCGGCGGCCTGACGATGACACCGAAGCGTCGCACCTCGCTGACCAGCCGGGCGGTCACCTCCGGCATCGACGAGACCGCGCCGGCGACGTCCACGAGGAGCTGCCCGACCGCCGCCACGTCGTACTCGCTCTGGCAGTACAGGCATCCGTTGTAGCCCAGCTCGACCGCTCTCATCCAGGTCGGGAAGCGAGCCGGATTCTTGATGCGGCGCCCGTACTCACAGGTCCCGGTGTGGAACTCGCGGTTGCCGACGTGGCCCCACAGATACACCGGCGGTGGGAACGTCGAGGTGACGGGCCTCGCGACGAGGCGGGCGGGGATGCCCAACCCGCCCGGCCAGACGTCGACGTTGCCATCGACGTCCATCGTCGCGAACGCCTGCGGCTCGGGTACGGCGTCGGTGGCGAAGAGCCCCAGATCCCCGAACGCTCCGCCCCCGATACCGCGGACGGCTCTGGGGAGGACCTCCTCGAGTGTGCGCGTGATGGCGCCGGCCGTGAACAGGTCGGCGAGGTCGATGAAGAAGCCGGCGTCATGCCTGGTGCGGAGGACGTTCACCTTCGCCTGGCCGTGCTCGACATAGAGCTGCACCCAGGCTTCGAAACGGACGCTGCCCAAGGTGTGGTCGGCCGTGCCGGAGAAGTAGAAGTGACCGGCGCCGACGCCGAAATCGCGCCAGGCGAAGGAGAACGATGTGAGGGTGGTTCCACCGACCTCCTTGGGGAGGTTCTTCAGCCCGTTGGCCTGCAGGCCCGCGTCGATCGCCTGCTCGACCCGGTCGCGAGGAACGAGGGCGACCGCGCGATCGGCGGAAAGACGGCGAGGAACGATCACCGGAGGAATGGGCGGGGGATCGCCGCCCGCCGTCCAGATGTAGACCGAGAGCACGCCGTTGCCCGGCCCGTAAGAGGCGTCGGGGTGGGTGTTCAGAAAGAACCGGGCGTTGCGGTCGGGGAAAAGCGGACCGGCGGTGAACGGCGACATGCTCGCCAAAGTGGGTTTCACCGCCGACGTGATCTCCGGTCCCCAGATCGGCTCCTGGGCCGGGGTCAGTCCCGACACCTCGAATGAGTCGACCGCCCCGGGGCGGAAGTCGATGACCGGAGCGATGAACGCGTCACCGCCAGACCCCACCCGCATCTGAGTGACAGCGGTACGGATGCGGATAATTCCCCTGACCTCGTCATACTCCCCCGAGAGCCGGGCCGTGAAGGAGAGATCGACCTCGATGGGGTTCACGAACGGCAACGGCTTCGGCAGAAAAGCCAGATCGGCGGCCGTGAACCAGAGCGTCAGCTGCTTTCCCGAGGGGGCCGTCCTGTTCAGTCCGGGCAGCGCCTGTAAGAACGAGGGCGAGAACACCTTGCGCAGCAGTGCCGCGGGAACCTGGGCGGCCAGGCTGAATCCGTCGGTGAGTTCGGTGGGCATCGGATCGGCTCAGGAAGTCGCCGATGAGCCGCCGCCGTGCATCCGCTCGATCAGGGCGCCGATGGGCTCGCCGACCCGCTGCTCGAAGGCACGGACCAAGCGATCGACGGCTCCGCGCAGTTTCTCGTCATCGGTGCGTTCACGCACCATGTCGGCCAGTTCGACCATCCAGCGATGGAGTTCCTCGGTGTAGTGCGAGCGCTCGAGCGTCTCGGCCCGCGGGTCGGCCAGGGCGAGGAACGCGAACTGGCTCGCCATCCCGACGACGTCGCGTGCACGGTCGCGCACGGCCTCGTCTTCCTCAAGCATGCGGAGCAGGTCGGGCGAGTAGTTCACGATCTCGAGGTCGCGCAGGACGTCGGACTCCGGGAGCTGATCGCGGAGCTTCTGAATGGGGCCGACGACCGCGGCGGTCAGGGGCGAGGACGCCGACGCTCCGGAGTCGGCGCCCGGAGGGCCCGCCGCGGCGGTCGCGCCGCAACCCCCCTCGGAGCGGTCGACCACGCGGCCGCCGCTGCTCCTGCACTCCGCGTCGGCGTTCGGGTAGGTACCCATGATGTATTCCGAGTCGGGCTTACCGTCGATGCCGGGAATGACGCAGTATTTGACCATGTCCCCACCTCGCGCTCGATCGGGCCGGTCGCGTGATGCGATCGGTATGCAGGCCGTGATTCCGACCCGGGTGCACTTCCCCCGCCCACTCGCGGGCGTAACATATCAGCCCGTTTCTCGGTTCCGCAGCATTAAGTTTGTTTTATTCGGAATTTCACGTCAAGGCCCTGGCCCGAAATAACGGCCCTTGCCGACTCTTCGAACTCGACCGAGGTCGGACCGCTCACCAGGTGATCTGCCGCCGAGATCATCCCTTGAGGGATCCCGCGACTCCTCTTGATCAATTCCGCCGTTTCGCAAGGACGGCAGCGGAAAAGCCACGATCATGGCCGACAATACGGCCCGGCCGCCGGGCCTGGATCTTGCAGTGGAGATTTTCGCCGAAAAACGACTCCGCCCCTCGGTCGGCGCCGCCCCCACCGTGAGGACGGTCTCCGCGCCGGGAAGGCTCCGGCCCCTGCCGTCCGGCGTCACCCCCGGACCCGCTTTCGATCCCCGGTCACGGAATCGGTCACGCTCGCACGGCGCTCGCGGGCACCGGCGGGCCACCGCGCTCTCCCCTCACGGGAAGGGGCGAGATTACCGGCGGCGGTCAACCATGTCAGGAGCAATGTACCTATTGACGCCTATTTTACCGGCCTGGTACTAATCGCGAATCTTGTCCTCTCCCCTTGCGGCCCAAAGGGCGAGGACGCCACGCGGACCTCCACATCCGCCAGTACCAGGGAGTTCCTCTATGAGGAGTTCATTCGACCACCCCCGTCGGCTCAGGCGACTTGCCGTCGTCGGCGGCTTGGCGGCGACGCTGGCCCTCGGGACCGTGTCCGCCGCCGCCGGCGGTGTCCCGACCCAGGGATCGTCGGACGCGGGCCTGACGGCCACCGCGACCGGCGCGACCGGCGCGCTGAAGGACTACGACCAAGAGATCGTCGACCGGTTCGACTCGGCCAACTCCGTCGACCATATCCGGCAGCTCGCCGTGAACATCGGCCCGCGGCTGAACGGCACCCCGCAGGAGCGGGAGGGCGCGGAGTACATCGGCGGTGTCCTGAAGTCCTACGGCTTCGATGTGACCCTCCAGTCATGGGGTCCGGTCTCGACCAAGAGCGTCGCGAAGGTCACGTCCCCGAACGCCGACCTGCCGGGAGGACCGAACTGGCAGATGGCCGCGTCGACCAGCGCGAAGTTCACCGGCGATGACGCCGCCGTGGAGGGACGGGTCGTCTACGCCAGGACCGGCCAGTCCGCCGCGGACTTCCCCGCCGACACCGCGGGCAAGATCGTGCTGATGGACTACAGCACCACCGCGTCGGTCCGCAACACCGCGGTGGTCAACGCGGTGAGCCAAGGTGCGGTCGCGGTCATCCTGGCCCACCCGGCCGGCAACAACGCGCCGCCGTCGTTCACGCTCACCACGGCCCAGCCGAACATCCCGGTGATGGGCGGCGGCAGCGCGCACCACACCTGGATCAAGGACCTTCTGGACAAGGGCCCGCTGACGCTGCGGATCACGACCAACCAGTACGTGAACCCGATGGGCACCAACGTCATCGGCATCCGGCGCGCGGTCGGCGACCCGGATGGCACCAAGGCTCCGATCGTCATGGTCGGCGCGCACATCGACTCGGTGCTGGGCGCGCCCGGCGCCCACGACGACGCCTCGGGCAACGGCGTCTCGCTGGAGATCGCCCGGGTCCTCAGCCAGTACCCGCTGGACAAGGAGCTGCGGATCGGCGGCTTCGGCGGTGAGGAGGGCGGCCTTCTCGGCGCGAAGGCGTACGTCAACACGCTGACCGCGGCGGAGAGGGCGCGGTTCGTCGGCGAGTGGCAGATGGACATGGTCGGCACGCCGTACGAGCCGGCCCGGCTGTGGGCGCTGACCCCGAACGGTCAGTCGAACCACGTGGTCCAGGAGGCGTACAACGCGGGCGCGCGCGTCGGTTTCGACGGACTGCGCAACTGCAGGCTCGGGCAGAGCGACCACCAGGCGTTCTTCGACGTGGGCATCCCGTCCTCGCTGTTCATCTGGCTCGACTACCGGCCGCCGACCCCGCCGGCCGTCTGCGGTCCGACCGGTGGGACGTACGTCACCGAGCCGCAGTACCACAGGCCGACGGACACGATGGACAACATCAGTCCCGAGCGGCTGCAGATCACCCTTGACGTCGTGGGCGGCGCGGTGGCGCACAACGCGTTGAACGCGGTGACGGTGTCCGCGGTCTCCGACGGCGGCCGGCCGCTGGCCGGGGCGCCGGTGCGGGCCGACTGCGGCAACGGCCCGCGTGACCTGGGCGCCACCGGCGCCGACGGCCGGCTGCAGGCGGTGCTCCCGCACGCCACCTGTGACTTCACCACGACCGTCGACGGCCGGGTGGCGAACGAGCGCGGTGTGTCGATCGCCGGTGACCAGGCGGTGAAGATGACCGTCGACCTCACGAAGCCGACGATCTCCCTCACCACGCCCGCCGACGGCGCGGTCTTCACGCTCGGGACGACCGCGACCGCGTCCTACCGGTGCGATGACGACCTCGCCGGGGTCGCCACCTGTGCCGGCACGGTGCCCGACGGCAGCGCGCTCGACACCTCCGCCGTGGGCTTCCACGAGTTCACCGTGAACGCCACCGACAAGGCCGGCAACGCGGCCGACAAGAAGGTGACCTACCAGGTCGTCTATCCCTGGAAGGCCCACTTCCCGGAGACGATGGACGGCAAGGCCGGCAGCGCCGTACCGATCAAGTTCGGCCTCGGCGGTGACCGCGGCCTGGACGTCATCGCCGTCGGCTACCCGGTCTCCCAGCCGGTGGCCTGCGACTCCGGGAAGGCGACCGGTACGGCCGAGCCGACCGTCGGCCCCGGGAACTCGAAGCTCGGCTACGGAGACGGTCGGTACAACTACGTGTGGAAGACCGACAAGAGGTGGTCCGGCACCTGCCGTACGTTCGAGCTGAAGCTCGATGACGGCAGCAGCCACTTCACCACCATCAACCTGAAGTAACCGCGACACGCCCCCGGCCGGGGAGCGGAGCCGGCAGCGCGCCCCGCTCCCCGGCCGCGGACGCTGGACCTCCGGGTGCGCCGCCGCCCGGAGGTCTCACGATCCGGCCGCTCCCCGCTGGAGGCCGTCAGGCCGGCACGGCGTCGCAGACCCGGTGGCCGCGGTGCCGCACGATGATCAGCCGGTGTAGGCCGGCCTGACGACGACGGGTTCCTTCGGGCCCGCCTTGGCCGTGGGCCGCTCCTCGGCCGGCGCCGGAGCGGGCGTGGGCCGTACCTCGGCCGGCGCCGGAGCGGGCGTGGCGGCCGGCTTCGCAGGCTCGGCCGCGGCCGTGCCCGAGAGACCCGCGAGGCCCGCGGTCAGGGCCAGCGCCGCGCCGATGCCGATGAGCGTGGCTTTGATCTTCATAGGATTCCCCTGTTCATTCAAGTCGGGCCTCAGCCCAGTACGACGACCGGAGTACCGATCGCCAGGTTCTTCGCCATCCAGGTGATGTCGTCGTTGCTGATCCGGACGCAGCCATGACTGGCCCGCGTGCCGATGGCAGAGGGCTTGTTCGTCCCGTGGATCGCCAGCTGGCCTGGGCCGCCGGCGAAGCTCTTCAGCACCGGTGAGAAGCCGCTCAGCCCGAAGGCGTAGGCGCCGTAGGCCCCGCCCTGGTCGACGGGTCGCACCAGCTCGGTGAAGAAGTAGCGACCCGGAGGCGTCGGCGTGCCCGCTTCACCCGTCGCGACCTTGCCCATCCTGACGGCCCTGTCGCCGTCATAGACCGTGAACCTGAACGCCCCGCGATCGATCTCCACCCGGTAGGCGGTCTCCGCGAGCGTCACGTCGGTGGCCTTGACCCAGCCCTTGCTGCCGTTCGGCCGGATCGGCAGCAGCACCTGGAGCCACTCGCCCTCGTCACGCTCCACCAGGAAGACACGCACCGCGCCGTAGTCGTTGGGACTCGTGATCGTCCTCTGTGCCATCCCCTCCTTGCTTCCGTAGACCGTGATCCGAGATCCCTTGACGCTCGCGATCTTCGAACTGCCACTGCCCGCCGGCTCGGATCGTGCGGCACTGCCCACCGGCTCGGATCGTGCGGCACTGCCCACCGGCTCGGATCGTGCGGTGCTGCTCGCGCTGCCCCCACAGCCGGTCAGCAGGAAGGCGAGCGTCGCCGCAGCAGCCGTACGAAGGAGGTTGGTTCTCACCTGCCGCAGCCTGGCGACAGAATGTGTGGAACCTGTTTGCTTGTCATGCAGATCCCATGTGCACCCCTGGCATGGGCATAACCTCAGCCCATGTGCGCGCACGTGCTGGTCGCCGAGGACGATCCCAAGCAGGCCGAACTGCTCAGGCGATATCTGGAGCAGGAGGGCCACGAGGTCCTCGTCGTGCACGACGGGCGTTCCGCGATCGACGAGGCGCGGCGGGCGGATCCCGACCTCGTGGTACTCGACGTGATGATGCCGAAGGTCGACGGGTTGGACGTCTGCCGGGTGCTGCGCGCCGAGTCCGACCTGCCGATCCTGATGCTGACCGCCAGGTCCACCGAGGACGATCTGCTGCTGGGGCTCGACCTCGGTGCTGACGACTATGTCGCCAAGCCGTACAGCCCGCGTGAGCTGATGGCCCGCGTGCGGACCCTGCTGCGCCGCACCGGGAGGTCCCACGGCGCCGATCGGCAGGTGTTCCAGGTGGGTGATCTCCTCGTGGACCCGGTCAGGCACACCGTCACCGCGGCGGACACGCCGGTGGACTGCACACTCGCGGAGTTCCGGATCATCGAGACGCTGGCCGCCGAGCCGGAGCGGGTGTTCACCAGGAAGCAGTTGCTGGAGCGCATCCATGGTTTCGACAGGTTCATCACCGAACGCACGGTCGACGTGCACGTGATGAACCTGCGTAAGAAGATCGAGTCTGATCCGCGCCGCCCGGCCCGGCTGCTGACCGTGTACGGCGTCGGCTACAAACTGACCCGCGCATGAGGTCGTTGTTCGCCAGACTGCTCACGAGTTCGGCCGTCGTGGCGGTCTGCTCGATCACGGCGACCGCGTGGCTGGCCGCCAGCAGCACCTCCGGCGCCATCCAGCAGGAGCAGGGCCAGACGCTGGCCAGCGACGCCCGGATCAACAACAGCCTGCTCGGCTACGCCTCCCGCCATCCGGACTGGTCGGGCGTAGCCGGCACCCTGCGCGACCTCGCCGCCCAGAACGGCCGCCGCATCGCGCTGGTCACCGAGAACGGCACCCTCATCGCCGACTCGGCGACCGCCGGGACCCCACTGCCCGCCAAGGTGTCGGCCGTCGTCGACCCGCTGGCCGTGGACGTGACCCTGGTGCCGGGGGCGGCCAGGGACCGTATCGATCCACGCGCGGTAGGTCCTTTCCTGCTGTCCGCCCGTGATCGCGCCCGGCTGAGGAAGGCCGCCGACACCTACGCCGCCTGCGCGGGCCGCACCGGGCAGACCGTACAGGTGACCGTCTCGAACACCGGCAGGCCCGTCGTCACGACGCTCAGCCAGGGGGGCGGTCAGGAGCCGAGCCCGGTACCGCGCCCGGTGCCGGCTGAGGCCCCCGCCGTGGTGGACGTCTGCGACGCCACCGTCTTCAGCACGCCGACGCGCACCGAGAAGGCCGCGTTGAAACAGCTCAACCTCCTGGTCGGCAAGTGTCTCAAGGGCAAGGGCAAGGACGCGGGAAGGGGCTCGGTCGGCCTTGACCTCACCTGGGTCTCCAGGGAGAGACAGCCGATGCCGTCGGTCGCCGAACCCGATCAGGTGATCTCCTCCTGCGTCGTCACCGCCCGCAGAGAACAACTCGACCCCTACGTCGCCCCCGCGGCGTATCTGTACATCGGCTCCCCTGCCGAGGGCACCGGCCAGCGCATCCCGCTGCCCTCGATCGCCGGTGCCGCCCTCCTCGTGCTCGTGCTGACCGTGGGCGTGAGCGTCATGGCGGCCAGACGCCTGGTCAGGCCCGTCAACGCGCTCACCCACGCCGCGCAGCGGATGCGTGACGGGGACAGCTCCGCCCGCGTCACGGTCAGGACCACCGGCGAGATCAGCGAGCTCGCCACGGCGTTCAACGAGATGTCGGAACACCTCCAGCGCATGGAAGAGCAGCGAAAGGCCATGGTCAGCGACATCTCCCACGAGCTGCGCACGCCGCTGAGCAACCTCAGAGGCTGGCTGGAGGCCACCCAGGACGGCGTCGCCGAGTTGGACCCCGCACTGATCGCCTCGCTGGTCGAGGAGATCCTGCTGTTGCAGCACATCGTCGACGATCTTCAGGAGCTCGCCCTCGCCGACGCGGGCAAGCTCCGCCTGCACGTCGAACCCCTTCACCTCGGCGACCTTCTCGACCAGGTGACCACCGCTCACCGTGGCCGGGCCGAAGCCGCAGGGCTCACGCTGACCACCGTGGTCACCGGTGACCCTTCGCTGACCGCGGATCCGGTACGGCTCCGCCAGGCCATCGGCAACCTGGTGACCAACTCCCTGCGCTACACGCCACGCGGCGGGCACATCACGCTGGGCGCCCGCCAGGATGGCGACCAGGTCCTCATCGAGGTGACCGACACGGGGGTCGGAATCCGCGCCGAGCACCTCCCCCACGTCTTCGACCGGTTCTGGCGGGCGGAGAAGTCCCGCAACCGCCAGACCGGCGGCAGCGGGCTCGGACTCGCCATCGTGCGCAACCTGGCCGAGGCGCACGGCGGCACGGCCACGGTCGCCAGCGTGCCAGGTGTCCGCACGACGTTCACTCTGCGTCTCCCGTCGCATCGGTGAACCGGCCGCAGGTGTCGAATCCGAGGCGGCGGTAGACGGGCTCACCGTCCGAAGACGCCCGCAGGGCCGCGATGCGGTGGCCCTCGTCGTACGCGGCGCGCAGGTCCCTCCACATGCCCGTCTCGGCCTCGGCCGCCTCCGGACCGTCGACCTCGTCGAAGACCGTCTTATTCACTCCCCGGCGGGCGCGACGCCCACCGGGCACGCGATCCCGGTGCCCCCGATGCCGCAGTGGCCGATACGCGCACATGACATGGAACGCGTCTCCGCTTTTGTGCTCAGAGTCGTTCGGACGGGAGAGCGAACGCGCCCACATGCCGCGACGAGAAGCGGACTCGGCACGGAGTCATGGGCCTCGGACACCGTGACCCGGCTGCGTACGGCCGGCTTCGAGCCGAACGTGGCCCGGATCCCGTGGCCGGATTACGCCGACACGCCGCACGGTCTCATGGGCGTGCGGGTCCGGATCGGCTCCTACCCCGCCAAGCCCCGCCAAGCCCTGCAGAGCTCGAAAAGGCCGCCTTCAGGATCACGGAAGGCGGCCTTCCGCTCGCCCCGGCGCACGTCGTCAACGGCGCCGCAGGACTACGTGCCACGCGGTTTCGCGCGGACGTGCATGCGTTCCCCCTGCGCCCCGAACAGGCTGAGGATCTCCACCGGCCCTTCCCCGGTGCTGCCGAACCAGTGCGGTAGCCGGGTGTCGAACTCCGCGGCCTCCCCCGCCCCGAGCACGATGTCGTGCTCGGCGAACACCAGCCGCAGCCTCCCGCTGAGCACGTACAGCCACTCGTAGCCCTCGTGCGTACGCGGCTCGGGATCGCGGCGGGCGGCCCCGATGACCATCTTGAACGCCTGCAGGCCACCGGGGTGCTGGGTCAGCGGCACGACCGTCGAGCCCGCGCGTTTGATCGGCTTCAACCGTACCCGCGGATCACCGACCGGCGGCGCGCCGACGAGCTCGTCGAGCGGCACCTGGTAGGCGCGGGCGAGCGGCAGCAGCAACTCCAGCGTGGGCTTGCGCTCACCGGATTCGAGGCGGGACAGGGTACTGACCGAGATGCCGGTGGACTCCGCGAGCCGGCTCAGGGTGCTGCCGCGCTTCTTGCGAAGCTCACGCAGCCGCGGGCCCACAGAGGCCAGGACAACGACGTCGTCATTTGCCATACCGGCAACGTTACTTGCCGAACCGGCGGTGCAGGGCGCACCGTGGGCGCACTCGGCGAACGAAGGGAACCACGGTGGGCAGAGCTCCGGCGAACGCGGCAAAGGCGGGAAGCGCCGAACGGACGTCTTCGGCTCGATGGGCGCTCACGTGCCTTTCGCTCTCCATGTTGCTGTCCTCGCTCGGCACCAGCATCGCCAATGTCGGCCTGCCGACACTGTCGCAGGCGTTCACCGCCTCTTTCCAGGAGGTCCAGTGGATCGTCCTCGCCTATCTCCTCGCCACCACCATCCTGGTCGTCAGCGTCGGACGGCTCGGTGACCTCATCGGCCGCCGGCGGCTGCTGCTGGCCGGGATCTCCCTGTTCACGGTGGCCTCGGCACTGTGCGGCGTCGCGCCCACGCTCTGGCTGCTGATCGCCGCCCGGGTGGCGCAAGGGGTCGGAGCGGCCACCATGATGGCTCTCACCATGGCCTTCGTCGGCGGGACGGTGCCGAAGGCGAGGACCGGCAGTGCCATGGGACTGCTCGGCACGATGTCCGCGATCGGCACCGCTCTCGGCCCCTCGCTCGGCGGTGTCCTGATCTCCGTCCTGGGATGGCGGGCGATCTTCCTGGTCAAGGTACCGCTGGGCGCGCTGGCCCTTCTTCTAGCGCGTCGCCATCTGCCCGTCGACCACCAGGGGCGGAAAACCGGCCGGACCGGCTTCGACAACACGGGCACGCTGCTCCTTGCCCTGACGCTCGCGGCCTACGCGCTCGCCATGACGGCCGGACGCGGCCGTCCGGATCCGCTCAACACGGCTCTGCTGCTGGCCGCCGGAGTCGGAGCCGGCCTCTTCGTCCTCGCCGAGAGAAAGGCGGCGTCACCTCTGATCCGGTTGACGATGTTCCGCGATCCCATGCTGAGCACGAGCCTCGCCATGAGTGCGCTCGTCTCGACGGTGATGATGACGACACTGGTGGTCGGGCCGTTCCATCTCTCCCGTGCGCTCGGGCTCGACGCGGCTCCCGTCGGACTCGCCATGTCCGTCGGTCCGCTGGTCGCCGCACTGACCGGCGTGCCGGCCGGTCGGATCGTGGACCGTCTCGGCACCCAACGCATGACCGTCCTGGGACTCGCCGGGGTGGCGGCAGGGTGCTCCGCTCTGGCCGTGATGTCGGCGTCGCTCGGCATCGCCGGCTACATCGCCCCCGTCGTTGTCATCACCTCCGGCTAC
The DNA here is from genome assembly GCF_050942225.1 of Streptosporangium sandarakinum. Classification (NCBI taxonomy): domain Bacteria; kingdom Bacillati; phylum Actinomycetota; class Actinomycetes; order Streptosporangiales; family Streptosporangiaceae; genus Streptosporangium; species Streptosporangium sandarakinum. The sequence goes on along the minus strand of NZ_CP192034.1, from coordinate 575,181 downwards.
GCGCTTTTCCAGGCGGCCAACAACACCGCCGTCATGGCGGACGTCCCCCCGGAGCGGCGAGGCGTCGTCTCCGGCATGCTCAACCTGTCGCGCAACCTCGGGCTCATCACCGGCGCGTCCGTCATGGGCGCCGTGTTCACCCTCGCCTCGGGGGCCACCGATGTCACGACGGCGCGCCCCGAGACCGTAGCCACCGCCACGCGGATCACGTTCGCGGTCGCGGCGGCTCTGATCGTCGTCGCACTGGCCGTCGCAGCCGGAGGCCGCGCCCTTACGGCCCGCCGTTCGAGTCCTGAGGCGGATGGCCTCGGGACATGACGCGGCACCGTTCCCAACCGCCGTGGACGGTGTCGTCCGGGTTCCCGGCCGGGGACACCTCCTCACTCACCGGGGAACCGAAGCCGGGCGGGCGCCGTACCGTGGCGGGATGCGCCGCGCGGAGCGACCATGCGGGCGGCGGCCGGTGCCCGGTGCATGGCCCGCTGCTCGGGGCGGGCGGCGACGAGGTCACCGTCGGCGCCGACGACCAGGGCCGGGACGCCGTTGTGAACCGCGTACCCACCGGCCGGGCTTGGCCGCGGGTTCCTGGCCTAACGGTCCGGGTCGTGAATGACGGCCCACTTGTCACCGCGCTTGAAGTAGAGCATCTCCGTATCCGTGTAGAGGGTGGGGGATGCCTTGCGGTCGTTGCGAATCCACAGCCTGCCGGCCCGGGATGTGACGAGATCGAAGATCACTGAGGCCTTCCGTCCCTGCTCGTCGACCTGATCCATGGTGACGAAGCGGTCGGCCACGAGTGACCGGGGGTTGTCGCCCGGCAGGTCCAGAACCTGGCTGCCGTCGCGGCGGGTCGCCCGGTCGCCGGTGAGGCACCAGGTCACATCGCACCGCGCCCGCGCCGGATCTTTCAGCCGCTCCCCGGTGCTCAGGTTGAGCAGATTCGTCATGGCCCCCGGGCCATCGGTGGGACGCCCCGCCCAGGGCCAGGAGGAGAGACGCAGCCCCTTCGTACCCGGGACGGGCGACGGTTCGCCGCCCGCCACCGGAACCTGGTTGACGCCCCCCGACTTGGTCGACGACCAGAAGATCCTGCCGTCTCCGACGGCCAGGTCCACACCGTGAACGGTGTCCCCGTTCACCTTGTCCACATCCAGTTCGGCCGGGAACGAGACCACGGTGCGGGGAGTGCCCCCGGTCACCGGAATCGTCATGATGTGGATGTCTCGGTTCACGTACTTGAACCAGGCGATCACGCCTTCGCCCACCGCCGGCGAGTCCACCGGCGCGATGGGGCGGTCGATGACGGCCAGGCGCCGAAAGGTCTGCGATTCCAGGTGATAAGCCCACAACTCAGGCGCGCGATCGTAGCCCTTCTTCGACACGTACCCGAGCATGGTGCGTGAATCGATGAACCGCTTCGGTGTGAACGCCTTACCGTTCGGGACCTTCCGGGGGACCTCCGCGATCACCGAAGGCAGCACCTGTTCCAGCGGCGGCGCGATCTCCTCCACGATCCGTGGTTCATGAATGTACGGCGTGGGCTTGGCCGCGGTGGCGGGTCGCTGCTCGGAAGCCCACCATGTCACGCCTGACGCCGCCCAGATCGCCAGGCAGGTGGCCATCGCGGTCGCCAGCACCAGGCCACGGCGGCCGCGCCGGGTCCGCCCCACGGTCACCTGGCGCAGCAGATCCGGCGGAGTGGCTGGGATCCGCGTCTCCGCGCGGGCGAACGTACGGCGCAGCGCCTCTTCGACGTCGTTCATCGCAGGTTCCTTAGCGGGTTGACGGTGTCACGCAGTTTGCCGAGGGCGCGGGACGCCTGGCTCCGTACGGTTCCGGGAGAGATGCCGAGGATCTCGGCGATCTCGGCGTCCGATCGGTCCTCGTAGTAGCGCAGGACCAGTACGGCACGCTGCCTCTTGGGCAGCTTGGCCAGCTCGTCCCAGAGGTCCGGCGGTGGCTCCGCCACCGGTTGCGGCCGTTCGGGCACCTCCCATGTCAGGTGTTCGCGCCTGCGCCGCCTCCAGATGGAGATGTGCAGCCGGGTGATCGTCGTTCTCACGTAGCTCTCCGGGTTGTGCTTGCGCCGCACGCGCGGCCATGAGCCGCGCAGCCGTACCATCGCCTCCTGAACGAGGTCGGCGGCGTCGTGCGGGTTGCCGGTGAGCATGTAGGCGTAGCGGAACAACGCATCGATCCGCTCGGCGGCGAAGTCCGCGAAATCCGGCGCGTCATCCACGGGCGGGAATCCTCTCGTTCATCCCGGCTGAGACGCACCAGAACCCCGAAATGTTGCATCATCTGGAATCCGCTGAATCGGACGGTCATCCGGCTTGACGTCGGTCCCGCCGAGGCCGCAGTAGCCGTTCGGCGCCTTGAGAAAATGTCGCCGGTGGCAGCGGCTCCTCTCAGGCGATGACTCTGCTAGCTGCCTGGCAGGGGACTGGACTGCGCTGATACGAAGGTTCGCCTCCACCGGCGCTGTGTGCGGAGGCGGTGCCGCTACGGTGCCTGGCCGAAGGCGACGTTCCTGACGCCCAGGAACGGCAGCATGCGTTCGGCCTCCTCCGTCACCGCGCTCATCTCGGCCGGCCGCAACGGCCGGAACGGGACCAGGCGCAGCGTGTCGTCCTTGAGCGACCAGCTGCCGTGGACGAATCCGTCGACGAGGAAGGTCGGCAGCACCATCGCCGCGCCCGGCATCACCCGCTTGCGGTCGGCGTCACTGATCACCCGGGTCCGGTCGGCGTGGCCGAGCAGCAGGTTGTCGAAGGCGGGCAGGAACCGTACCGGAACGGCGGTGTCGGGGTCCGGCGGCTCCGGCGCGGTCTCCAGATCGAACAGCTCTCTGCCCTCGGCATCGCGGTAGCGGTGCAGCTCCCCACGGATGGCGTGGACCACCTCGCGCAGCCGCGTCAGTCCCGACCACGCCTGCATGTCCATGACGGAGGCCGGGCCGTAGGCCGCCAGATAGCGGCGTACGAGGTCCTGTGCCGTGGCCGGCTCCATCGGCGCGGCGAGCCAGTCCTCGGCGCGGGTGACCGAGATGGCGGCCCGGGTGCCCCAGCGGCCCCATGTCCCGGTCTCGGGGGTGTGGACCAGCGGGGTCCTCAGCTCCACTTCCCCGGCCAGGACCTTGGCCTCCCGGCCGGGGTGGCGCAGCGCCAGCAGCCGGGCCAGCTCCCGCCGGGGCAGCGTCCGGCCCGCCAGGATCCGCGCTCCGTCCGCGGTGAGCCCATCGGTGTCGAGTCCCTCGCTCACCCGTCTGAAGTACGGCGTGCTCGCCGTACGGTCGAGAACCGGTTGCAGCACCGGCCGGAGCCGGCGGAAGTCGTCGGCCACGGCCAGGTGCTGGGTGCTGCGCAGCAGCGCCGAGCGGACCACCGTACGCTCCTCCAGCAGATCGCTCAGCCGGGTCTGGGTGAAGCCGTCGATCCGGCTCCACAGTCCGACGTAGGGCCAGTTCGGCTCCTGGGCCTGCATCGCGACCAGATGTCCGATCACCTCCAGTGCGGTACGGCCGGTGCGCCGCACCAGGAACTGCCGGTGCAGCAGGGCCCGGTTGAGCGCGCGCCGGGAGAGCCTGCTCACGCCAACCGCACCGCGACGTTGCCCCGGTAGGAGCCCTTGAGCATGGACAGGAACGCGCCGGGCACCTCCTTGATGCCGCCCTCCACGAGGGTCTGCGGGAAGACGAAACGGCCTTCTCCCAGCCATCGGGTGAAGTGCTCACGCCAGGCCGCGACCTGTTCCGGCGTGTGGTGGCAGGAGAACGGCAACAGCTCGATGCCTCTGGCCTGGGCCGCCGCGCGGTCCGGCTCGGGAAAGCGGTCGGCGCCGCCGCCGAGCTGGTGGGAAAGGGAGCCGCACAGCGCGAAGCGGGCGCCGGGTCGCGCCGTCCGGACCGCCGCCTGGTACTGCTCGCCGCCCACGACGTCGAAGAAGACCGTGATGCCCTCGGGCGCGAGCTCCCGCAGCCGGTCGGCCACCGGTCCGTCGTGGTAGTCGAAGGCGGCGTCATAGCCCAGCTCGTCGACCAGGTAGGCGGCCTTCGCCCGGCTGCCCGCGCTGCCGATCACCCTGGCCGCGCCCCGGCATTTGGCGATCTGCCCGGCCAGCGAACCGACCCCGCCGGCCGCGCCCGAGACGAACACCACGTCCCCCTCCCCCACGGCGGCGACGTCGGCCATCCCGTAGTAGGCGGTCACGCCCTGACCGAGGTGATAGGAGGGCTCGGGGAAAAGGTCACGGTCGAACTTGACGTACCGCGCGGCCGGGCCCGCCGAGTACTCGCTCCAGCCGGTCATCGACTGCACCAGATCGCCCACGGCGAGATCCGGGCTGTCGGAGCGGACCACGGTGCCCACGACGGCGGCGCCCACCCGGTCGCCGGGCTGCCAGGCGGGCACCGGGATCCGGCAGTCGGCCCGCATCAGCTCCAGATAGGTCGCGGCCAACCCGACATAGTCGGTCCTGACGATCACCTCGCCGTCCACCTCGGTCTCGGCGAGGGCGAAGTGATCGAGGCCGGGCTCATCGGTGACGTGCGCGGCCAGCCGGATCTCACGAGTGATCATTCCTGTTCCTTCCTTGCGGGGCTTCGATCTCAACGCTAGGGAGGCTTCCGGCCACTTTTTGACCGGAAGTCCGGGCAGACTGGAGCCATGGCGAACACGAGCTCACGCACCCTCCGGCTGCTGGCCCTCCTGCAAACCCACCGCCAATGGGCGGGCACGGAGCTGGCCGACCGGCTCGGCGTCTCCGAACGGACGCTTCGTCGTGACGTCGACCGGCTGCGGGAGCTGGGGTATCCGGTGCACGCCGCCCGCGGGACCGACGGCGGGTACCAGCTCGCACCCGGCGCCGTGCTGCCGCCGCTGCTGCTCGACGAGGAGGAGGCGGTCGCGCTCGCCGTCGGCATGGGTGAGGCCGCGCGGAGCTCGATCACGGGCATGGAGGCGTCCGCGATCCGGGCCCTCACCAAGGTCGTCCAGGTCATGCCGCCCCGGCTGCGCCGCCGCGTGGACGTCCTGCGCGGGGCGACGGTCTCCGCGACCTCGGCGGAGCCGGTCGTCACGGTGGACGTGCTGACCACCGTCGCCCAGGCGTGCCGGGACGAGGAGCGGCTGCGCTTCTCCTACGCCGCACGGGGCCGCGAGCCCTCATCGCGCGAGGTCGAGCCGTACCGGCTGGTGACCCTCGGCCGCCGCTGGTATCTGGTCGCCTACGACCTGACCCGGCAGGACTGGCGCAGCTTCCGGCTCGACCGCCTGGCACAGGCGCAGGCGACGGGAGCACGTTTCCGCCCGCGCGACCTGCCCACGCAGGACGCGGCGGCGTTCGTCAGAGCGGCCGGCGGCGTGCCCGAGCCGTACACGGTCGAGGCGCTCGTGCACGCACCCGCCGCGTGGGTACGCACGACGGTCGGTCAGTGGGGGACGGTCGAAGAAGCCGGCGAACGCAGTTGCCTGCTCAGGATGACCTCGACCTCACTGGACTGGCCGGCCCAGGCGCTGGGCAACGTGGGCGCGGAGTTCGAGGTGCTGGGCCCGCCGGAGTTCGTCACGTACATCCGCGAATGGGGCGAGCGCTTCGTCCGGGCCGCATCACCCGGACCCGCCTGAGGCTCCAGCCTTCGGGAACAGGCCCGACGCCGCCCGAACGTCCCGCATTCCGGCTACTCCGCGGAAGAAGCCGATAGGCCGGCAGGGGCAGGAGACCCGATCCCGCAGTAGCCGTTCGGCACCTTGTACAGGTACTGCCGGCGGCAACACTTCGCTTCAGGCAACACCTTTGCCAGGCCCACCGGACATCAAGCCTGATTCGACGGAACGCTCCCTAGACGGCTGTAGCCGTGGCCGGCCATGCCCCGCGGCCCAACAGATCGAGGACGAGCGCGGCGATGTTCCACGCGTCGTCCTCGCCGCGGTGATGGCGTCCCTCCAGCGGCAGTCCGGCGATCTGTAGAGCGTGGTTCATGCCGGGTTTCTTGCGCAGCCCGTAGGCCGCGGCGAACACGGCCTTGGCGTTGGTGTGGGTGCGCTCCGTCGGATAACCGAACGGGTAGGCCACCCCGTCGGCCTGACTCTGCCGAGCGAATTGCCGACGGTCGTACTCGCCCCAGCTCGCCCAGGGGCGCTCCCCGGCCTCGTACTCCTCGACGAGGATCCGGCATGCCTCGCCGAAGGTGACGCCTCGTTCCACCTCGGCTTGCGTCAGTCCGGTCAGTTCAGTGCAGAAGTCGCTCACCGCCGACCGTACAGGACGGACCAGGACACGGTGCCGGGACACGCGGCGCCGTGCCGACACGTCCACGACGGTGAGACCGATCTCGATGATCTCGCTCACAGAGCCGGGCGGCGGCTGTCCGTCCCAGCAGGTGGCTTCCACATCGATGACGTTCAGCAGGGCGGATTCGTGGTGCATGGGGCCGAGGGTAGGGATGCGCGCCCGGTTCAGGCACCTCGATTTCTGCATGTCCACACCGGCACCGCCGACATAACCCCTTCGAGCCGGATCTCACGCCTTGACCCTGTGAAGAAGATCGTCGCCGGAAACAGCCCTGATCCGGGACCGACGCCGGACGAACCAGGCGACCTCGGGTCAGCAATCGGCTATCTCCGCAGGTCCACGCCTCGCCGGAGGCCAGTCCAACCGGACAGGCCACGCCGGTCCCTCCGATTCCGCAGTAGCCGTTCGGCACCTTGTACAGGTACTGCTGGTGATAGCACTTGGCTTCACGCAGTAGTTCGGGGGCTATTCGGTGTCCTTGGGGTGGCGTGGCGATGCATAAATCACCCAGACGGTATGGGCGACGTCATCGATGGCATAGCGCACACGTCCACCGCTGGTGACCTCGAATTCCCCACTGCTCCAAGTCCCTGCCGTTGTGGCGATGAGTCGCGAGGTCACCGCGCAGGCGATGTTGCCGGTCGTGGCTGGAGCGTGAACGGGGATCAACCCGCAACACCTCGAAGCATCGGCGCGTATTGGCCAAGGCATGACGGCGCAGTTCCTCCCAGCCCCTGACTGCGTCGCTGGTGCCGAACCGGACATCCCACTCGTCATCCGACGGTGGCACCGTAACTCGATCTCCGCGCTTCGGGCTCATGGCGAAACCTGCACCGGCCCAAAGTCTCCACGGGTGGGCCGGCGGGCTTCGCCGTACTGCGCAGGGTCAGCCTTGATTCTGGCAGTGGCCCGCCAGCCTGCGACGACCTCCTGAACGGTGGCATCGACATCCAGCTCGGCTGCGTCGGAGAGTGCTTCGACCAGCTCGAGCGTGAAGGCACGAAGTTCGTCCGAGGACAGGTGGCGAACCCAGGGGAAGACCTCCGGCATGGCTATGACCAGCGCACGCGCGGTGGGGTCGTACTTGATCAAAGCAAGGAACAGCCGGGACGCGGTGGCCAGCGTCTGTTCGCGTTCCTCTTCACGGTCCGCCGTGGTCAAGTAGAAATCTGGCGCATCCCGATGCGTGACACGCACCCGCCCCAGGCGCGCCGCGCGCTCGGCGACCGCCCGGGGATTTCTCGACAGGTCGGAGAATGTCACCGCGTCGGCATGGCTAGTGCTCACTCCACGAGTGTATGTCAGAATACGTTCTGATGCGGACCGATCCAGGAGTGCCGCAACGGTCACACGGGAGCGCTTCAGCGGCTTCGCCTGGTCCGGGCCTCTCCTGCTCTTCCCGGGGCGGTGCACGACCTGACCGCAGCCCGCATCGTGGGCCTGATCGACGCACTGACGGTCAACGGCGTGCCGACTTTCGCCGACAAGGGCTACCAAGGCGCAGGTGGCACGGTCCGCGCCCCGTTCAAGCGCCACCGGCACCGGCCGCGGCTGTCACGCGGACAGAAGGACGTCAACCGTGCCCACGCCCGCATCCGAGCCCTCGGCGAACGCGCCATCGCGACCCTGAAGACATGGAAGGTCCCGGCCAAGCTCCGCTGCCGTCCTCGCCGGGCCACCTCGACCGTGCAGGCCATCCTCGTCCTGCACGCCGTCGAAGCCGACCCCTACTCGGGATTGAAGGGCTCAATGGACCAGCTGAGATTGCGATATCCGAGTTGACCTGCCAGTCGTCATTGAGCGCCTTGCGGGACTCCGTCCGGCCGACCCGCGCGCCGCCCATCATGGCGTCTGCTGGTCGCGGCGGGTCTGCTTCTTCTCGCGGATGACCGCGTGGGCGTCGGCGACGGGGCCTAGGTGAGCGAGCTTGTCGGGATTGACGATCGAGCGGATGGTCTGGATGCGTCCGTCCAGGATGTCGAGCGTCCAGACGTTGAAGATGTGACCGTCTCGGTCGCGGATGATCGCACCCGGCTGGCCGTTCACCTCGTGCGCCTCCAGCACCGCGCCGATCTGGGCGAACGGCGGGACGGCGACGGACAGCACCCAGGCGACCTTCGCGACGCCGAAGAGGGGGATCGTACTCCCGATCTTGCCCGCGCCGTCGTTGACCAGCTGGACGTCGGCGGCCAGCAGTTCCTGCAGCCCTGTAACGTCCCCCTCCCTCATCGCATGGAAGAACCGCCCGGCGAGCTGCTCGCGGGCCCGGCGATCCGCCTCGAAGCGGGGCCGGCCCGCGTCCATGTGACGGCGCGCCTGCACCGCGAGCTGGCGACAGGCCGCCTCCGACCGCTCCACCGCGGCGGCGATCTCCCGGTAGCTGAAGGCGAACACCTCGCGGAGCACGAAGACCGCACGCTCGAGCGGGCTGAGCCGCTCCAGCAGGATCAGCGCCGCCATCGACAACGAGTCGGACAGCTCCGCCGACCGCTCCGGGTCCTGGTAGGGGTCGGTCAGCAGCGGTTCGGGGAACCATGGCCCGACGTAGGCCTCGCGCCGGACGCGGGCCGAGCGCAGCACGTCGATCGAGATCCGCGTCACCGTGGCCGACAGGAAGGCCTTGGGTGACTCGGGCCGGGTCGGGGAACCTTCGTAGCGCAGCCAGGCCTCCTGGACGGCGTCCTCGGCCTCGCTCACACTGCCCAGGATGCGGTAGGCGATCGCGAAAAGCAGCGGCCTCAGTTCCTGGAAGTCCTCGACGCGAGTCATGCCGACCATTGATATCACCACTCAGGATAAAGGTGACATGGTGTCGCAGGTCACACTCCGGCGATCTCACATCTCTGCCGGGCTATCTCGTCCAGGGGGTTGTAACGGCTGAAGCGGCAACAAGGAGCACACCATGCAGAAGGTTTGGTTCGTCACCGGCTCGTCCCGCGGCCTGGGCCGCAACTTCGTGGAGGCCGCCCTGGCGCGCGGCGACAAGGTCGCTGCCACCGCCCGGAATTCCGCGAGCCTGCGGGCGCTGGCCGACACCTACGGAGACGCGGTGCTTCCACTGGAGATGGACGTGACCGACAGGGCCACCGTCTTCGAAAGCGTGAAGCGCGCCAAGGAGCACTTCGGCCGGCTCGACGTCATCGTGAACAACGCCGGCTACGCCCAGGTCGGCGCGGTCGAAGAACTTACCGAACAGGAACTGCGCGACCAGCTCGAGACCAATCTGTTCGGCGCGGTGTGGGTGGTCCAGGCCGCGCTGCCGTACCTGCGCGAGCAGCGCTCGGGGCACATCATCCAGCTTTCCTCGGCTGCCGGGGTCATCGCGATGCCGCTCGGCGGCGCGTACCACGCCTCTAAGTGGGCCCTGGAGGGCCTGAACGAGGCGCTCGCCGGTGAGGTCGCCACGTTCGGCGTCAAGGTGACCATCATCGAGCCTGGCGGCTTCGCCACCCGGGACGGCAACAACCCCGACCCGCTCGCCAACGGCTACATGGCCAAGCCCGACCCGGCCTACGACGGTCTCCGTCAGCGCCTCGGGGCGATGACAGAGAAGATGCCCGCAGGCGACCCGGCCGCCGCGGCGCAGGCACTGCTGAAGCTCGTGGACTCCGCCAACCCGCCGGTGCGGGTGTTGTTCGGCATGGGCTTCCACCCACTGATCGAGCGGGCCTACGCCGACCGGCTCAAGACCTGGGCCGACTGGCAGGACCTCTCAATCGAGGCACACGGCAACCTCGAAGCCCGCTGACTCAGGTGAGAGGCCGCGCAACCGGCGAGCGGCGCCCAGGCTGACCGCCGCAGGGGGGTGAGAACCTTTGCCGGCAACGGATATCGAAGCGCGGGCTGCAGCATCCGCACGCCGTTCGAAGGCCATCGGCTACGACTGCCGCCGTCGCGCCATCAGCGCTCGGTCAAACGCGCGCAAGCTCCCATCCGCGCCTGCGGGGAACGCGCCGTGGCCACGTAGACCTGGAAGATCCTGACTCGGCTGCGCTGCCGCCCACAGCGCGCCACCACGATCATGCAACCATCCTTGTCCTGCAGCTCATCGAAGAAGGCCGCTACTCAGGATGAAAAGCGCTCATTGATGCCCCAGCGCACTCAGGGCGCGTGGGCGGCGCCGGTCGCGACCGGCCGAAGAGCCGCAGCGCGGCCGGCGACCGCCTGACGCGCGGCGAGCCGCCGAAGGCGGATCGCCTTCAACCCTGTAGAGAAGATTGTCGCCAGAAACAGTACTGACCCGAGATCGACACCGGATGAGTCGGGCGACCTCAGGTCAGTGACCGACTATCTCCGCGGGTCTATGCCTCGCCGGACGTCAGACCCACCGGGCAGGTGACGCCCGTTCCGCCGATTCCGCAGTAACCGCCGGGGTTCTTGAAGAGGTACTGCTGGTGGTAGACCTTCTCTTGGCGCAATAATTATGGCGGAGGTCACCATGGCTCAGGGCAGCTCACCGATCCCGGTCGTCTCATACGCTCGCATCTCCGCCGACATCAGGCGGGACGAACACGGAGTTCAGGACCAGCACAAGCTCAACCGCGAGACGGCGGAGCGGCACGGCTGGACCGTCGTCCACGAGTACACGGACAACGACAAGTCGGCCGCCAAGGCCGATGTTGTCCGCGACGGGTTCGAGAACATGCTCAAGGTACTGCGCGCCGGCGAGTTGCCCGACGGTACGGCGGTGCGGGGCGTCGTCATCGTGGCGGAGGACCGCCTGGCCCGGCGTCCCGGTGACTACGAGCGCTTCGTGGAGGCGATCACCTATCAGGACGGCCGCGTGTTCGCCGACGCTCGCGGGGTGAAGGACCTCTACAGCGAGGACACGGAGAGCATGGGTCTCTTCGGCGCGGTCATCTCCAAGATGGAGGTCCGGAAGATGCAGCGCCGGATGCGGCGCTCCCACCGGACACGGGCGGAGCAGGGCCTGCCCGTGGGCGGAACGCGGCCCTTCGGCTGGCTGCCGGACCGCCTGACCCTCGATCCCGCAGAGGCTCCCCTGGTACGGCAGGCCGTCCTCGACCTGATCGCCGGACGTTCGCTCCACTCGATTGCCACCCAGTGGCGCAGGGACGGCGTGAAGACGTCCCTGGGGAACGACTGGACACCCCGTTCCCTCAAGGTCACGGTGACCAACCCCCGCATCTGCGGCTGGCGCCAGATCAACAACGGGGAACTGGTCCGAGACGCGAGCGGGAATCCTGTAGTCGGACAGTGGGAACCGATCGTCTCCCCCGAGCAGTGGATGGCGGTGAAGAACCTGTTCGACGCGAGGAAGGGCCACTACGTCTACCGGGATGGCAGGGTCGGCCATATCCTCTCCCAGGACTTCCGCGACCCCAAGTATCTGCTCACCGGCTTCCTGCGCTGCGGACGGCCCAAGCCGGACGGCACACCCTGCAACACCTCTCTCCGCGTCACCCACAGCAAGGATTGTGTGCAGCACATCTACATCTGCCCCGGCAAGACGGCTGGGGGATGCGGTGGCGTCGGCAGGCGCGGAGACATGGTGGACCTCTACATCTCGGAAGCGGTCCTGGCCAAGCTCGAAGAAGTCCAACTGGCATCCACCGCCGAGTCCGCCGAGTGGACCGGGGAGAAGGAATACGAGGACGCGAAGTCCCGCCTCGAAGAACTCCGCACCCAGTGGGCGGCGGGGAACATCAGCAACGAGCTGTTCTTCTCCACCGCCCCCGATCTGGAAAAGCGCATCGCCCGCCTGCGCACGGAGGCGCAGAACTTCACCGCTTCGCTTCAGCGGCGTCGGAGCCGGTCGGACACCGACGTGGCGGAGATCCGGCGGCGGTGGTACCTGGCAGAGGAGGACGGTGGGCTGCCCCTGTCGGTGAAGCGGTCCTATATCCGTGAGGCCCTGCACGCGGTGATCATCTACCCCAGCGGAGGTGGACGGCGGCCTTTCAACCCCGACCTGCTCGAACCGATCTGGCGTGAGGGCTGAGCCAGGACGTCTCTGGACGTCTTCGATTCCACAGGGAGCTGTTGGCCTTACCGGAAGGCAAGAACTCCCTTCCTTTTACACCCGGATTCCCGGCGACAGCCGGACGTCTACGGACGCTGACGGACACCCACGGACGCCAACGGACGTCCACACACAACGCTCACGAAGGAACTCGAAGCTGGTCGAACTCGTCTACCCCGATGTAGAACTGATCGCGTAAGAAGCCACCGACCTCCCCACGGCACGACACAGCGAACATCTCGGCGAATCACCTCAGGCGCATTTTTCATCCGGGCACAACACATCTCATGATCACCGATGATCGTCGGAGGGCCCCGGCCCGGCGGTAGGTGTCCACACAGAGCGCGCCATCCACTTCCTCGCCGCACTCCATTTTCTGATCTCTCGCTGCTGCGCACCACGCGCCGACGGCTGTCTTCGGGCTGCCCCGGCGGCGGTGTGCGACGTCTTTGTCCGTCAGGCGCGGCGGTGGCTCCACCCACGAGGTGAGGAGTCCACCTGAACCCTGAACCCCTGTCTGCCCGGGAGTGGGGCAGACGACAAGCCGCGCGGTCCCCCCGCTGGACCGATGAGAAGTGGCGACGTGTCGCCACCGTGTTCGGCGTCAGCGTCGCCGAGACGCAGGACGCCGGTTCCCGGCCCGATGAGGTGCGCGGGAGGGACGCCGCGTGAACCAAGCGCCTTCCCTTGCCCCTGACATGTTGGCCGCGCTGCACCGTGCGGCCATGCCGGACTTCGCCCGGTGGCAGCGCATGGTGTACGCCACGGGCGGGTGTGCCCAACCCGTCCGGCTCCATGGTGAACGGCTGACCGTGGACGCCCGGACGGGGGAGGTCCTGGACGTCTACCGGACCGCCGACGAACCCACGGGCTTCCTGCTCACCGCCTGCGGCAACCGGCGGGCTTCCCGGTGTCCGGCCTGCTCGCAGACCTACCGAGACGACACCTATCACCTGATCATCTCCGGCCTACGGGGCGGCAAGGGCATTCCCGAGGACGTCAGCGGACATCCCCGCGTGTTCGCCACCTTCACCGCCCCATCCTTCGGTGCGGTCCATGCTCACCGCTCGGGCAAGGATGGCAAGGCACTGCCATGTCGTCCCCGACGCGACTTCCCGATATGCCGGCACGGGCGACCTGAGGGTTGCGGGATACGCCACGGACAAGATGACTCCCGGGTCGGGCAACCGCTCTGCCTGAGCTGCTACGACTACCGGGGCGCGGTGCTGTGGAACGCCCACGCGGGGGAACTGTGGCGGCGCTTCACCCAGGCGCTTCCGTCCGTTCTCGCCCGCCTGCTCGGCGTGAGCCGGGCCGCGCTGCGCCGTACGCTGCGCCTGTCGTATGCCAAGGTCGCCGAATACCAGGCGCGCGGCCTGGTCCACTTCCACGCCGTGATCCGTCTCGACGGTCCGCAGGGGCCGGCTGACCGGCCACCGGTCTGGGCGACCGTCCCTCTGCTCGATCGGGCGATCCGGGAAGCGGCCGGACAGGTCGTCGTCCCGGCCTCGGACGGCCCGGCCCCGGTCCTGCTGCGGTGGGGCGACCAGCTCGACGTCCGGCCGGTGTACGTCTCCGCCGATGTGGACGGGGTCAGTGATCAGCGGGTGGCGGCGTACGTCGCCAAGTACGCGACCAAGGGGGCGGAGTCCGCGGGGACGGTGGACCGCCCGATCCGCCAGGCCGAAGACATCGCCGAACTGGCCGTGACCGAGCACGCCCGGCGCATGATCCTCACCTGCTTCGCACTGGGCCGCCTGCCGGAGTACCGGGACCTTCCCCTGCGGCAGTGGGCGCACATGCTCGGCTACCGGGGCCACTTCTCGACCAAGAGCCGCCACTACTCCATCACCCTGGGCGACCTACGACAGGCGCGCGCCGACTACCGAGCCGAACAAGCCCGCTCGATCCTCGGCCTTCCCGCCCCGGACGGACAGGAGACGGTCAGCCTGTCCCAGTGGCGCTACGCCGGAAACGGCCTGCGGCACGGGGAAGCCCTATGGGCCGAACTCGCCCGGCAACGCATCGCCACCGCCCGCCGGATCGCCCGTGAACGCGAGCCGGAGACTCCTACTGAGGACCGATGAGTTCTCGATACGCCTCGCGTAGCTCTACGGCTTCGGGCACACGGTGAGCTTCGACGGCGCTGATCACCTCTCGTGCCCTCCAATAGTTGGACGGCACGAGAGAACCGCTCGTCACGGCGGTGAGCGTGACCTGTCCGGCTTCATCGGGCTTATCGGCTGCGATGAGGGCCAGCGCCAGATCCAGACGCGCGGATACCGCCCGTCTCGGGCGGGGCGGCCCACCGGCGACCGTCTCCAGGCGTCCGAGCACCTGCCGGGCGTATGACTCGGCGGCCGGGTCCCCGAGCCATGACAGGGTGGTCGCGACGTAGGCGTCCCGCTTGGTGGGGTCGTAGCGGTAGTGGTGCTCGGGGCTGTCGGGCATCGGCAGGGGGGAGACGAGCCGGTCGACCCGGGCAAGCGCGTCCCTCGTCTCCGGTCCGGCGCCGAGACGCGCCCATACCCGGCCTTCCTGCGCGGTCGCCTGGATGTAGGCGGAGCTTCCGCGCGGTGCGACGGTCTGCGCACCCTGGGACAGCGCCAAAGCACGGCGGTAGTCGCCAGTGGTGACCGCTCGCCATGCCTCCGTCTCCAGGCACCACGCTGCGATCTCGGGGTGCTCGGCGTGCTCTGCCAACTGGGAGGCCGTCTGAAGCCACGTCGTAGCAGCCCGGAACTGACGAAGGTCGATGTGGCATGTGGAGGCGAGCAATGACAGCCAGCCGCCGACCGTGAGCAGGCGGCGATGCTCACTGATCGTCTTCTTCGCGTCGAAAAGATGTGAGACGTAGGACAGGTGCTCGCGTACCCGGTTCAGCAGTTCGGCCGGTGGCGTCCCCGGATAGGCCATCGCGAGGTCATCGACGGCTGATTCCATCCGGTCGAGCGTCTCGGCTCCCACGTCGCTGGCGGCGACGCGGCGGGCCAGTTCCAGGGCTTCGATCTCGTCCCCACCGAGGTGGGTGCTGCCGGGAGGCATGCTGTCGGGGTCGTCGCCGAACAGTTCGGACTCGTCCATGCCGAACACTCGGCAGTAGAGCACCCGGTAGGGGTCCTTGGGCTGATGCCTGCCCGCTTCCCAGTCCTTGATCATGCGGGTCAGGGATTCACGCTCGGGGAACCGGGCTCGGGTGCGGCCGTCAGCGGCGTCGGCGAGTCGCTTCGCCATCTCTCGCTGCGTCCACAGCTTGCCTCGTCGCTCGGCGCGTAGCCGTACGGCCCAGGCTGGAACGTCGTCCATCGCATGCACCTCGGGGGACTCGGAGGGTCCGCCTGTCTCCCCCAGTCTCCCCTACTCACACTGCCGATGGGAGGGGACTCGGGGATGTCATGGGAGGGCTGCACAAAGCGGGACCCGCAGGCGCGGACACGCCGTACGGGTCCCTTGACCGCACATCGGAGGTGCGATCCGTGGATCACTCTAAAGCCACGTCGCCGGGTGAGGCGACACCGGCTGACCAGGCGCAAACGGCCCCCCTTCACAAGGCGGCGGCGCGGTGAGCCGGGAAGCCGTCTACGAGGCGTTCGAAGCGATGCTCAAGCGCTGGAACGGGCTGCGCTTCCTCGATCACCGGGACTTCTACGGGATGCCGCAGTCGGCATCGGACGCGCGCCACTGGGTGCGGAAGCTACTGAGCCTGCACATCACGGCCTCTGCGGAGGTCTTGGAGACGGTGGAGTTGCTGGTGAGCGAAGTCGTCACGAACGCGATTCTTCACAGCGACTCGGGGCACCCTGACGAGATCATCACGGTCGGTGTCGGTCTGGGGGACGGCCTGGTCCATGTCGAGGTGATCGACAAGGGCTCGCTCGTCAACGTCCCCGCGATGCGTCCTGCCGACAGTGACAGCCTCGGCGGGCGGGGCCTGGCGTGGGTGGACTTCCTGTCCAGCGCCTGGGGAACCGACTACGACCCGGAGATAGGCCGCGCGGTCTGGGTGCAACTCGCCTACCGCTGACTCTCTTAAGGCCGGTGCGGCGGTGCGGCCTTCCCCCGTAGTCGTGCCGCCGCACCCGACCATCGAATGACCGTGATCACCTGGCCTCAGGCTATTCGATGGCAACCCGACCCGGAGCGCAGTGCCGTCAGGCGCGAGCACCGGAAGCGGGGCGGCAGTCCTGTCTTCTCCATAGATTCGGTGCACCTGGTGAACGTGCAGAGCGGAGACGGTCGGCGCAATGCCGAAGGCATCCCGAAGGGGCCGCGTAGCGGTTGGGCCGGCGGTCGCAGTAGCGGCAGCGCATACCCAGGGCGGCGGGTGCGGTTCGGTACGGCGGGCGCTCGGTGCGGCGGGCGGCGGGGTCTGCCCGCTCCCGCCGGGCGGGCGCGGGCCGGGACCGGCCCCCAAGGCCGCATGCCCGGTCCCGATGTCCGCGCGGCGGGAGCGGGCACGCCCCGCCGTGCGGCGGCGCGAAGCGCTGCCGTACTCGATCGCCTGATGTCCTGCTTATAAACGGGAGCCGGTCACGATGTGGGCCGTCTGTCCTCCTGATCAGGTGGTAGATGCCGACCGGTGACATGTGGTTGTGTGAGGCGGGGTTACTGTATCCGCTGCTGTACAGCCACCCAGCAGATGACCAACCTCTTCACCCGATGGCAAGGTCCGACGCAGGAGGGCCGCAGCAGCCGATCACCCCGCTCCGTACGGCGGGCACCGAAGATAGTGATCGTCACGGACTGAGGGGATTCGGTTGCGATTTCGCAACCTTGATACCAATACTCTCCGCCGCGTCCTACACAGGGAGGTATGGGCGGCTTTCAGCGCATACTGGCAGCATCCGTAGTCGGTGTTGCTGCGACAGCGGCAGCGGTGGCGGCTCTCACGGACGGCAAACCAGCGCTGACAGTGATAGGGGCTGTGATCGGCGGTATCGGTACGGCCTTCGCTCCGACGCTGCTCGACCGGGCGCGGGAGCGGGCTACCGCCCGGGACAACCTTGACAATGTGGCCGAGTTGGTGCCAGGAGGCTCCGGCCCGGCATTGCTGCTGCATGCTTCGCGAGGCGTGGTGCCATTCGAGGGCCGAGAACGGGAACTTGAGGACCTACTAGCCTGGTGCGCTGATCCACATGCTGGACAGCTGCGACTGCTGACGGGACCGGGCGGAGTCGGCAAATCACGTCTGGCGGCAGAGCTGGCCAACCGGCTGGGGCGGGAGTGGGGGGTGCTGGAGGTCCGTGACGACACCGAGGCCGAGGCATTGTCCCGGTGGCGGACGGTGGATCGGGGACAGGTGCTGATCGTGGTCGATTACGCCGAGACGCGCACCGGTCTATCGGCATTGCTGCACGACGTGGCAGCTGATGAGGGGCGGCGGGTACGGGTGCTGCTGCTGACGCGCAGTGCCGGGGAGTGGTGGCGACAGCTGGGGGCCGAATCCGCGCAGGTGCGGCAGATGGTGGCCGCGGCCGGAGCCGAGGGCATCACGCTGGCCGAGCGGGTGACGGCGGGCAAGTCGGAGCATGACCTGGTGAACGAGGCGGTGCCGTACTTCGCTACCGCGTTGAAGACGGAAGTGCCGCAACGATTTGAAGTGGAGTTGGGGGACGGCCCTCACCGGATCCTGGACCTGCACGCCGCGGCGCTGGTGGTGGTGCTGCGGTCGATGCGGCCCGACGCCGGCGCGGTCAGGATCAAGATGGTGGATGTGCTGGAAGAGCTGCTGGGCCATGAGCGGCGCTACTGGGTGCAGAGTGCACGAGCGCGGGGTTTTCATCAAGGTCCGAACGGGCTGAGCACGCTGATGCTGGAGCAAACAGTGGCGGCCGGCACACTGCTGGGGGCTTTAGACCGCCGGCAGGCAGCTGAGGTGGTGGGGCGAGTGCCGGGCGTAACTGCCTCATTGGTGGTAGCTGACTGGCTGCACGAGCTTTACCCCCCCGATGATGACCATGAGTGGCTAGGGCGGCTGCAGCCGGATCGACTAGCGGAGCTGCACGTCACCCAGAAGTTCAGCGGCTCTGCTGAGTTGCTATCGGCGTGCCTAGAGAATCTGGACGAGCGTCAGGGACGGCGTGCACTGGTGACGTTGGCTCGGGCGGCGCAGGAACTGGAAGCCGCCGGAGAGATCCTGCAGCGATTGCTTCCGCGAGTCGCCGATGAGGTGGGAACGGTTCCGGCGCCGCGAGAGACACTGGTGGCGTTGTATGAGGTACTGCCGTATCCCTCGCTAGTACTAACCGAGGCGCATGCTCTGCTGGCACAACGCATTCTGGATAGTACTCCGACGGATGCAGAGGCGGGGGAACGTGCACGGTGGTTATACAACCTCGGCATCCACTTTGCGGAGTTGGGCCGTCCGGTCGAAGCCCTGCCTGCTGTCCAAGAGGCCGTCACTATCTACCTGGAACTGGCGGAAGCCTACCCCGCCCGTTACCGCCCCGACCTCGCCAACGCCTTGACCAACCTCGGCATCCACTTCTCAAAGTTGGGTCGTCCGGCCGAAGCCCTGCCGATTACAGAAGAGGCCGTCACCATCTACCGGGAACTGGCGAAAGCCCACCCCGACCGCTACCGCCCCAACCTCGCCAACGCCCTGACCAACCTCGGCATCCGCTTCGCGGAGCTGGACCGTCCGGCCGAAGCCCTGCCGATTACAGAAGAGGCCGTCACCATCTACCGGGAACTGGCGAAAGCCCACCCCGACCGCTACCGCTCCGACCTCGCACGCTCCTTGACCAACCTTGGCATCCGTTTTGCGGAGCTGGACCGTCCGGCCGAAGCCCTGCCGATTACAGAAGAGGCCGTCACCATCCGCCGGGAACTGGCGGAAACCTACCCCGCCCGTTACCGCCCCGACCTCGCCAACGCCTTGACCAACCTCGGCATCCACTTCGTGAAGCTGAACCGTCTGACCGAAGCCCTGTCCGCAGAACAAGAAGCCGTCATCATCTACCGGGAACTGGCGGAAGCCTACCCCGACCGCTACCGCCCCGACCTCGCCAACGCCTTGACCAACCTCGGCGTGACGTTGTCAGACATGGGCTGCCCGGCCGAAGCCCTGTCCGCAGAACAAGTAGCCTTCACCATCTACCGGGAACTGGCGAAAGCCCACCCCGACCGCTACCACCCCAACCTCGCACGCTCCTTGACCAACCTCGGTATCCACTTCGCGAAGCTGGACCGTCTGACCGAAGCCCTGTCCGCAGAACAAGTAGCCTTCACCATCTACCGGGAACTGGCGAAAGCCCACCCCGACCGCTACCGCCCCGACCTCGCCAACGCCTTGACCAACCTCGGCGTGACATTCTCAGACATGGGCCGTCCGGCCGAAGCCCTGTCCGCAGAACAAGTAGCCGTCACCATCTACCGGGAACTGGCGAAAGCCCACCCCGACCGCTACCACCCCAACCTCGCACGCTCCTTGACCAGCCTCGGCATGCGCTTCGCGAAGCTGGACCGTCTGACCGAAGCCCTGTCCACAGAACAAGAAGCCGTCACCATCTACCGGGAACTGGCGAAAGCCCACCCCGACCGCTACCACCCCAACCTCGCCAACACCCTGACCAACCTCGGCATGCGCTTCGCGGAGCTGGACCGTCTGACCGAAGCCCTGTCCACAGAACAAGAAGCCGTCACCATCTACCGGGAACTGGCGAAAGCCCACCCCGACCGCTACCACCCCAACCTCGCACGCTCCTTGACCAACCTCGGCATGCGCTTCGCGGAGCTGGACCGTCCGGCCGAAGCCCTGCCGATTACAGAAGAGGCCGTCACCATCTACCGGGAACTGGCGAAAGCCCACCCCGACCGCTACCGCCCCGACCTCGCACGCTCCTTGACCAACCTCGGCATCTATTTCACGAGGTCGGATCGTCCGCCGAGGTAACAGAAGTGCAGCAAGAAGCTGGACACATCCAGGACAGCTACAGCAATACGTGATCGCTCCCGGGCGAATTATCTTCACTTATGTCGCCATGGCGGCCTGGGCAAGTGGGTGGCGCGACCGCGACCAGCCGAAGAGCCGCAGCGCGGCCGGCGACAGCCCAACGCGCGGCGGGCCGCGGAGCGGGCCGCCCTTGATCGTGTAGAGAAGATTGTCGCCGGAAACAGCCCCGACCCGAGATCGACACCGGATGAACCGGGCGACCTCAGGTCAGCAATCGACTATCTCCTCAGGTCTACGCCTCGCCGGACGTGAGGCCGACCGGACAGGCGACGCCCGTTCCCCCGATCCCGCAGTACCCGTTTTTGTTGCGCCAAAGGTACTGCTGGTGGTACTCCTCGGCGTAGAAGTAGTCGCCGGCCGGGGCGATCTCGGTGGTGATGTCGCCGTAGCCCGCGTCGGCGAGCACCTTCCGGTAGGCGTCGCGCGAGGCCAGGGCGGCCTTCTCCTGCTCGGGCGAGTGGAAGTAGATCGCCGAGCGGTACTGGGTGCCGACGTCGTTGCCCTGGCGCATGCCCTGGGTGGGGTCGTGGGCCTCCCAGAAGACGCGCAGCAGCTCCTCGTAGGAGATCCTGGCCGGGTCGAAGACCACGCGGACGACCTCGGCGTGACCGGTCTGCCCGGTGCAGACCTCCTCGTAGGTGGGGTTGGGGGTGTACCCGCCGGCGTAGCCGACGGAGGTGGACACCACGCCGGGGGTCTGCCAGAACTTCCGCTCGGCGCCCCAGAAGCAGCCGAGGCCGAAGTCGGCGATCTCGGTCCCCTCGGGGTACGGCGGAGCCAGCGGGGCGTCGAGGACGGCGTGGCGCGCGGGCACCGCCATCCTCGTGTCACGGCCCGGCAGCGCGTTCTCCGGGGACACCATGGAAGTCTTGTTGCCGAACAGCCAGCCCATTTGCCGACATCCTCCTCACCTGTCGCTCCAGGGGGCCCGGGCGCCCTCACCTGTCGCTACAGGGGGAACCAGTACGCGCACCCCGATGTTCCCGTAAGTGCCGCTTAACAATTAACGAAGCATCGCTAATTTGTATTAAATGTGGTAAGCAGCGAAAATATGAAACATGCCTGAATCGCGCCGAGGAGTCCTGTACGGCATCGCCGCCTACGCCATGTGGGGACTCTTCCCCCTCTACTGGCCGCTGCTGAAGCCGTCCGGCGCCCTGGAGATCCTCGCCCATCGCATGGTGTGGTCCCTGGTGGTCGTCGCCGCCATCCTGGCGGTCCGGCGGCACTGGTCGTGGTTCGGCGAGCTCCTGCGCACCCCCCGCAAGCTCGGCCTGCTCGTCCTGGCCGCGGCGATCGTCACCGTGAACTGGGGCGTCTACATCTACGCGGTCAACACCGGCCACGTGGTCGAGAGCGCGCTCGGCTACTTCATCAACCCCCTGGTCAGCGTCCTGTTCGGCGTCTTCCTGCTCAAGGAGCGGCTGCGGCCGCTGCAGTGGGCGGCGGTCGGCATGGGCGCCCTGTCCGTCGTCGTCCTCACGGTCGACTACGGCAGGCTGCCGTGGATCGCGCTGGTCCTGGCCGCCAGCTTCGGCACCTACGGTCTCATCAAGAAGATCGCGGCGGTCGGGGCCGCGGAGAGCATGACCATCGAGACGCTGGTGCTGCTGGTGCCCGCGTTCGCCTACCTGGTCTACCTGCAGGTCCAGGGTGAGGGCACCTTCGCGAACGCGGGCACGGGCCACGCCCTCCTGCTGGCCGGCGCCGGCGCGATCACGGCCGTGCCGCTGCTCTGCTTCACCGCCGCCGCGATCCGGGTGCCGCTCACCACGATCGGCCTGCTGCAGTACATCGCCCCGGTGCTGCAGTTCCTGTGCGGGGTGTTCGTCGTCCACGAGGCGATGCCGGCCAGCCGGTGGGCCGGGTTCGCCATCGTCTGGCTGGCCCTGTCGATCTTCACCTGGGACAGCCTCCGGGCCGCCCACCAGGCGCGCCGCGTCGCGCTCCGCGATCTGGAGCCGGCGGGCACGCCCGGATAGGGAGGCCCCGCACCGGGGCCACGGCCCGGTCAGCCCGAGCGCTCGACCACGTAGTCGCACAGCGCCAGGTAGGCGGCGCGGGCCGGGATGTCGGGCAGGCCCGACAGGTCCTCGCGGGCCCGGTCGGCCCAGGCGACGAGCTCGGCGCGGGCCTGCTCCATGGCCGGGTTGGCGCGCAGCAGGCGCAGGGTCTCCTCGACGTCCTCCTCGGCCACCGGACCGGCCAGCAGCTCGCGCAGCCGGGCGTCGGCGGGGTCGTCGGAGGCCAGGACGTGCAGCACCGGCAGCGTCCGGACGCCCTCGCGCAGGTCGGTGCCGGGGGTCTTGCCGGACTCGGCCGACTCCGAGGCGACGTCGAGCAGGTCGTCGCCGAGCTGCCAGGCCACGCCGATGGCCTCGCAGGCCCGGGTCAGCCGCTCGACGACCTCCGGCGCGGCGCCGCTCAGCAGGGCGCCGAACCGGCCGGAGGTCGCGATGAGGGAGCCGGTCTTGTCGGCCAGGACGTTGATGTAGTGGGCGACCGCGTCCTCGCCGGGGCGGGGGCCGATGGTCTCGCGGATCTGCCCGCGCACCAGGCGGGAGAACGTCTGCGCCTGGATGCGGATGATGTCGGCGCCGAGGTCGGCGAGGATCTCCGACGCCTGGGCGAACAGGTAGTCGCCGGTCAGGATCGCCACGGTGTTGTCCCACCGGGCGTTGGCCGACGGGGAGCCCCGGCGCACCGGGGCCTCGTCCATGACGTCGTCGTGGTAGAGCGTCGCCAGGTGGGTCAGCTCGATGACCACCGCCCCCGGCACGACCCCGGGGGCGTCCGCGGCGCCGAACTGGGCGGCCAGCAGCACGAGCATCGCCCGGAACCGCTTGCCGCCGGCCTCGATGAGGTGTTTGGACGCCTCCGTCACGAAGGCGTCGTCGCTCTCCACCGAGGCCCGCAGCAGCTTCTCGACCTCTCCCAGCCCCGCTGTGAGGTCCTGCGCCAGCCGTTCGTCGATGAAAGGCAGATCAACAACCGGTGGCGCAGCCATGAAGCACTACTCCTCTAACGAATGAACAACGCGGACGCAGCCTGGTCCGCGAGATCGAGCACCGGCTGGGGGAAAACTCCCAGCACTACGGTAGCCGCTGCCGCGAGTGCGACCACAGCCGAGGTCCCCACAGTGGGGACGGCGATGCTCGGCCCGTCCGCCGCGGGGTCGTTGAAGAACATCAGCACGATCACCCGGACGTAGAAGAACGCGGCGATGGCCGAGCTCACCACGCCGACCACGACCAGCGGCACCGCGCCGCCGGAGACCGCCGCCGCGAACACCGCGTACTTCCCGAAGAAACCGCTGGTCAGCGGGATGCCCGCGAAGGCCAGCAGGAAGAACGCGAAGACTCCGGCCAGGAACGGCGACCGCTTGCCCAGGCCCGCCCAGCGGGACAGGTGACCGGCCTCGCCGCCCGCGTCGCGGACCATGGTGACCACCGCGAACGCGCCGACCGTGGTGAAGCCGTACGCGGCGAGGTAGAACAGGATGGCCGACAGCGCCTTCGCGTTCTGCGCGGCGGCGCCGGTGGCGATCACGCCGGTGAGCAGGAAGCCCGCGTGCGCGACCGAGGAGTAGGCGAGCATCCGCTTGATGTCGGTCTGGGTGATGGCCAGGATCGCGCCGACGATCATGGTCAGGATCGCGATGCCCCACATGACCGGCTGCCAGTTCCACTCCAGGCCGCCCAGGGCGACCCAGAAGACGCGCAGCACCGCGCCGAAGGCGGCCACCAGGACGGTGGAGGCCATCAGGGCGGTGACCGCGGTCGGCGCGCCCTGGTAGACGTCGGGCTTCCACGCCTGGAACGGCGCGGCGCCGATCTTGAACAGCAGGCCGACGCCGAGCATCGCGGTGCCGATCAGCAGCAGCGTCTCCTGGCCGGAGACCATGCCGAGCGCGTCGCCGATGCCCTTGAGGCTCACCGTCCCGGTGTAGCCGTACACCAGGGCCATGCCGTACAGGAAGAAGGCCGAGGAGAACGCGCCGAGCAGGAAGTACTTGACCGACGCCTCCTGCGACAGCAGGCGGCGACGGCGGGCCAGGCCGCACAGCAGGTACAGCGGCAGCGACATGACCTCCAGGCCGACGAACATGGCCAGCAGGTCGTTGGCGGAGGAGAACAGCAGCATGCCGCCGACCGCGAACAGCAGCAGCGGGTAGACCTCGGTCTGCGCGTAGCCGCTGCGGACCGCCTCCTCCTCGTCGGAGCTGCCCGGTACGGCGGCCGCCTGCGCGACGAACTGCTCGTCGTCGTTGATCAGCAGCACGCTGACGAAGGCGAGGATGAGGATGATGCCCCAGACGAACAGGGCCGGCCCGTCGACCGCGACCGCGCCCATGGCGGAGGCGCTGGTCGGCAGGCCGTTCACCCCCCCGAGGATCGTGGTGGCGAACGCGCCGAGCAGCGCCAGCAGCGTCAGCGGCATGTGGATCGACTTGCGCAGATAGCGAGGCGCGAACGCCTCGATCAGGACTCCGATGATCGCCGCGCCGAACACGATCAGCATCGGGGAGAGCAGCGCGTATTCGATCGTCGGAGCTTGGATGGTGCCGTTCACTGCCCGGCCCCCTTCTTCTCAGCGACGGCCGGGGTGAACGGGGTCACATGAACGCTGGAGAGCGTCTTGTCCACCGCGGGATTGATCACGTCGAGCATCGGCTTGGGGAAGAAACCGAAGACGATGAGGAGCGCGACCAGCGGGCCCACCACCCACCGCTCACGTGCGTTGAGGTCGGTGAAGCCCTTGACCGACTCGGCCGTCGGGCCGTTCATCGTCCGCTGGTACATCCACAGGATGTAGATCGCCGCCAGCACCACGCCGGAGGCGGCGATGATCGCCGCGACCTTGTAGCGCTCGTAGGAGCCCATGAGGACCATGAACTCGCTGACGAACGTCGACAGGCCCGGCAGCGACAGACCGGACAGGCCGGCGATCAGGAAGGACCCGGCGAGCACCGGGGAGACCTTCTGCACGCCGCCGTAGTCGGCGATGCGGCTGGAACCCCGGCGGTAGATCAGGAACCCGGCGATCAGGAACAGCGCACCGGTGGAGAACCCGTGGTTGACCATGTACAGCGTGGCGCCCGCGCCGGCGTCCTTCGTCATCGCGAAGACGCCCAGGGCGATGAAGCCGAAGTGCGAGATCGAGGTGTAGGCGATCAGGCGCTTCATGTCGGTCTGGCCGATGGCCACGATCGCGCCGTAGACGATGCCGACCACGGCCAGCACGATCACCAGCGGGGTGAAGAACTTCGACGCCTCCGGGAACAGCTCCAGGCAGAAACGGAGCATGCCGTAGGTGCCGACCTTGTCCAGCACGCCGACCAGCAGCACGGCGGCGCCGGCCGGGGCCTGCGCCGCGGCGTCGGGCAGCCAGGTGTGGAACGGCCACAGCGGCGCCTTGACCGCGAAGGCGATGAAGAAGCCCAGGAAGAGCCACTTCTGGGTGCCCGGGTCCTGGATGGCCCCGATCAACTCGGGGAACATGAAGGTGTTCTTCTCGGCGACCACGTAGAGGGCGATCACCGCGACCAGCATGAGCAGGCCGCCGAAGAGCGAGTAGAGC
Organism: Streptosporangium sandarakinum; assembly: GCF_050942225.1. Taxonomy (NCBI): domain Bacteria; kingdom Bacillati; phylum Actinomycetota; class Actinomycetes; order Streptosporangiales; family Streptosporangiaceae; genus Streptosporangium; species Streptosporangium sandarakinum. Next base: position 549,373 of record NZ_CP192034.1, on the reverse strand, counting down.
AGGAACTTCACGGCCGCGTAGGACCGCTGGACGCCGCCGTACGACCCGATCATGAAGTACATCGGGATCAGCATGGCCTCGAAGAACACGTAGAAGAGGAAGACGTCGGTCGCCGCGAAGACGCCGATCATCATCGCTTCCAGCACCAGCAGCAGCGCGAAGTAGGTCCGCACCGACCGCTTGGGCGGGGCCGCGGCCCCGGTGCCGTCCGCGTCGTGCCAGGAGGCCAGGATCACGATCGGCACGAGCAGCGCCGACAGCGCGATCAGCACCAGCGCGATGCCGTCCACGCCGACGCCGTAGTGGACGCCGAACCGCGGGATCCACTGGTGGACCTCGGCGAACTGGAACCGCTCGGCCGAGGAGGGGTCGAACCGGGTCGCCATGACGACCGTGAGCGCCAGCACGACCAGCGAGACCGCCAGGGCGACCTGCTTGGCGAGCTTGTCGTTCTTGACAAGGGAGACACCCACCGCGCCCAGTACGGGCACGGCCATCAGGGTTGAGAGCCAGGGCATCACATGGTCCCTACGTAGAGCAGCGCGCCAACGACCACGGCGGCACCGAAGAGGATGGACAACGCGTAGGACCGGACGTAGCCGGTCTGGATGCGGCGCACCCGCCCGGAGGTCCCGCCGATGCCCGCGGCCAGCCCGTTGACCAGGCCGTCGATGCCGCGGTTGTCGAAGAACACCGCGATCCGGGTCAGCCACTGGCCGGGGCGCATGAACAGCGCCTCGTTCAGGGCGTCGCCGTACAGGTCGCGGCGGGCGAAGACGGTGAGGAAGGAGCCGCGCGGGGCGACCTCGGGCACCTCGGCGGCGCCGTACCGGAACCAGGCGAACGCGGCGCCGATCGCGACCAGTGCGAGCGTGGCCAGGCCGACCGTGCCGACGCCGAAGATGTGCGGCTCGGGCAGCTCCGCCGGCAGGCCGACGGCCGGGGCGAGGAACTTCATGAACCGGTTGCCGAGGATCAGGTAGGCGCCCAGGCCGATCGAGCCGATGGACAGCAGGATCAGCGGGACGGTCATGACCGAGGGCGACTCGTGCGGGTGGGCGTCGTCGGCCCAGCGCCGCTTGCCGAAGAAGGTCATGAAGACCATCCGCGACATGTAGAAGCCGGTCAGACCGGCGCCGAGCACGGCGAGCCAGCCGAGGATCTCGTTGTGCTCCATGGCCGTCTCGATGATGCCCTCCTTGGTGTAGTAACCGGAGAGCAGCGGGAAGCCGATGATCGCGAGGTAGCCGATGAAGAAGGTGACCGCGGTGATCTTCATCACCGTGAACAGGCCGCCGTAGCGGCGCATGTTGACCTCGTCGTTCATCGCGTGCATGACCGAGCCCGCGCCGAGGAACATGTTGGCCTTGAAGAAGCCGTGCGTGATCAGGTGCGCGATGGCGAAGGCGTAGCCGACCGGGCCGAGGCCCGCGCCGAGCATCATGTAGCCGATCTGCGACATCGTCGAACCGGCCAGGCCCTTCTTGATGTCGTCCTTGGCGCAACCGATGATCGCACCGGCGAGCAGCGTGGCCACGCCGACGATCGTCACGACGAGCTGCGCGGTCGGGGCGGCCTCGAAGAACGCGCCGGACCGGACGACCAGGTAGACGCCGGCGGTGACCATGGTCGCGGCGTGGATGAGGGCCGAGACCGGGGTCGGGCCCTCCATCGCGTCGAGCAGCCAGGACTGCAGCGGCAGCTGCGCCGACTTGCCGCAGGCGCCGAGGAGCAGCAGCAGGCCGATCGCGGTGACCGTGCCCTGGGACAGGCTGCCGCCGGCCAGCGCGTCCTGTACGGCGCCGGCGCCGAGGTTCTTGTAGGCGAACGAGCCGAAGACCGACCAGATCGTGAACAGCGCGATCAGCAGCCCGAGGTCGCCGACGCGGTTGACGATGAACGCCTTCTTCGCGGCGGTCGCCGCGGTGGGCTTGAACTGCCAGAACCCGATCAGCAGGTAGGACGCCAGACCCACGCCCTCCCAGCCGACGAACAGGCCGAGGTAGTTGTCCGACAGCACCAGCAGCAGCATCGCCGCGACGAACAGGTTCAGGTAGGAGAAGAACCTGCGCCGGTCGGGGTCGTGCGACATGTAGCCGATCGAGTAGATGTGGATCAGCGAGCCCACACCGGTGATCAGCAGCGCGAAGCTGATCGACAGCGGGTCGATCAGCAGCCCCGTGTCGGCGACGCCGGGGATGAACTCGTACAGGCTGATCGCCCGGCGGCGCTCCCCGGCGGGCAGGCCGAGCAGTTCGACGAAGGCTGCGACGGCCACCACGAAGGCGGCCAGCGACATCACCACGCCGAGGAGGTGACCCCAGCGGTCGGTGCGGCGGCCGCCCAGCAGGAGGACCGCGGCGCCGAGCAACGGCAGCGCGATCATCAGCCAGGAGACCCCGATCACCCCACCGGAGTGCTGGAAGATCTCAACGGGAGATTGCACCGGCCACCTCTTAGTACTTCAGCAGGTTCGCGTCGTCCACCGACGCCGACCTGCGGGTTCGGAAGATCATCACGATGATGGCAAGGCCGACCACGACCTCGGCCGCGGCCACCACCATCACGAAGAACGCGATGAGCTGACCGTCAAGGTTTCCGTGCTGCCGGGCGAAGGTCACGAACGCGAGGTTGCAGGCGTTGAGCATGAGCTCCACGCACATGAACACCACGATCGCGTTGCGCCGGATCAGCACGCCGACGGCGCCGATCGCGAACAGCAGCGCGGAGAGCACCAGGTAGTGGGTGGTCACTGGCCTTCCTCTCGTTGAGCCGCTTCCCGGTCGTGTCCGGCTACGGCGGAGTCGCGCTCGGCGACGCCGTCCTCGGCCGGGGCGCCCTGGGCGGCCGCGGGACTCTCGACGGCGGGATTGCGCTCGGCGACGCTCTCCTCGACCCGGAAGCCCTCGCCCGCGGCGGCCTCGCCGGCCGCCTCGTCGGGCTCGCCGGCCTTCTCCTTGTCGATGACCTGGCGGATGAGCGCGGCCTTCTCGGGGTCGGTGGGCCGGACGCCGTCCTCCATGTCGTGCCGGGCCAGCACCCGGTTGATCGACTTGACCGCCACCGAGCCGTCGGGCAGCAGGGCCGGCATGTCGATGGCGTTGTGCCGGGCGTAGGTGCCGGGGCCGGGCAGCGGCGACGGCTGCGGCCCGGCGAACCGGGCGCGGGCCAGGTCGCGCTGGGTGGCCTTGGGCCGGACCCGCTCGCGGTGGGCCAGGACCATGGCGCCGAGCGCGGCGGTGATCAGCAGCGCCGAGGTGACCTCGAAGGCGAAGACGTACCGGGTGAAGATGAGCTGGGCCAGCGCCGGGACGTTGCCGCCCGCCTCCTTCGCCGCGCCCTCGACGCCGACCGCCGGGCTGAACGCGGCGTTGCCGACGCCCAGGGCGAGCAGGAGCACGAAGGCCAGGCCCGCGATCGCGGCCCAGAAGCGCTGCCCCTTGATCGTCTCGACCAGCGAGTCGGCGGAGTCGACGCCGACGAGCATGAGCACGAACAGGAAGAGCATCATGACCGCGCCGGTGTAGACGACGATCTGCACCGCGGCGAGGAACGGGGCGTCCTGGACGGCGTAGAGCACCGCGAGGGACAGCATGACGACGCCCAGCATCAGGGCCGAGTAGACGGCCCGGCGGCTGAAGACGAGGCCGAGGGCGGCGGAGACCGAGACGACGGCCAGCACCCAGAACGTGACGGTCTCACCCATTGTTACGTCCCAGCCGGTAGTAGTCCTCTTCGGTCTCGCCCAGGCGCATGGGGTGCGGCGGAGTCTCCATCCCCGGTCCGAGCGGCGCGAGGAGCATCTCCTTGGTGTAGATGAGGCTCTCGCGGCTGGAGTCGGCGAGCTCGTACTCGTTCGTCATGGTCAACGCGCGGGTCGGGCAGGCCTCGATGCACAGGCCGCACAGGATGCACCGCAGGTAGTTGATCTGGTAGACGCGCCCGTAGCGCTCACCCGGCGAGTAACGCTCCTCGTCGGTGTTGTCGCCACCCTCGACGTAGATCGCGTCCGCCGGGCAGGCCCAGGCGCACAGCTCACAGCCGACGCACTTCTCCAGGCCGTCGGGCCAGCGGTTGAGCTGGTGCCGGCCGTGGAACCGCGGAGCCGTGGGCCGCTTCTCCTCGGGGTAGTTGACCGTTTCGACCTTCTTGAACATCGTGTGGAAGGTCACGCCGAACCCCTTGACGGGGTTCAGCCAATCAGTTGCTCCCACTGGAAACCTCCTTGCGCGCCACCCCGTGGTAGTGCGGCAGGTCGAGCGGCGGCACGGGGAAGCCGCCCGCGGCGGGCTCGGCGCCGAGTTCCTCGAACTCGGCCTGGACCTGGGCCTCCCGCTCCTCCTTGCGCCGCTGCAGGACGCTGTCGAAGCGCCACCAGATGAGGGCGCAGCCGATGAGCACCACGACGCCCAGCGCGTACACGAGCGTCCGGTCGGTGCCGGTCAGGCGGAACGCCTTGGCGGTGGCGATCAGAAGGATCCAGGCGAGGTTGACCGGGATGAGGATCTTCCATCCCAGGGCCATGAGCTGGTCGTAGCGGACTCGCGGCAGCGAGGCGCGGCACCAGACGAAGAAGGCGAAGACCAGCACCATCTTCGCGAAGAACCACAGCAGCGGCCACCAGCCGCTGTTCGCGCCGTCCCAGAGGGAGATCGGCCACGGGGCGCGCCAGCCGCCCATGAAGAGGGTGATCGATATGGCCGAGACGACGAAGACGTTGACGTACTCGGCGAGCATGATGACCGCGAACTTCAGCGAGTTGGAGTACTCCGTCTGGAAGCCGCCGACCAGCTCGCCCTCACCCTCGGGCAGGTCGAAGGGCACCCGGTTGGTCTCGCCCAGCATCGTGATGACGTAGATGACGAAGGACGGGAACAGGGTGATCATGTACCACGACGGCATCGGCACGCCGAAGAGCTCGTTGCCGCCGGCCTGCGCGCTGACGATCTCGGAGGTGGACAGCGTCCCGGCGTACAGGAACACGCCGACGAACGACAGGCCCATCGCGATCTCGTAGGACACCACCTGGGCGCTGGCCCGCAGGCCGCCCAGCATCGCGTACGGCGAGCGCGACCCCCAGCCGGCGAGCACGATGCCGTACACGCCGACCGATGCCATCGCCAGCACCAGCAGCACCGCGACCGGCAGGTCGGTGAGCTGCAGCGGCGTCTCGACGCCGAACATGGAGACCATCGGGCCCATCGGGACGACCGAGAAGGCCAGGAACGCCGGGACCGCCAGGACCACCGGGGCGATGAAGTAGATCACCTTGTCGACGGTCCGGGGCATCAGGTCTTCCTTGAGGCCCATCTTCAGGCCGTCGGCGACCGACTGCAGGAGACCGAACTTGCCGGCCCGGTTGGGGCCGTAGCGGTTCTGCATGCGGGAGATCAGCTTGCGCTCGAACCACACGCCGAACAGCACGCCCAGCATCAGGACGATGAAGATGACGACGGCCTTGATGATGCTGATCCAGAGCGGGTCCTTGCCGAAGTCGGCGAGGGTCGGATCGGCCGCTGCTAGCAGAGTAGTCCTCACGAGACACTCCCGATCTTTACGGTGTCACCGGCGACGGCGCCCAGGTCTCGGGTCACCGAGCGGCCGGCGGAGTTCGACGGCAGCCACACGACCCCGTCGGGCAGGTCGGCGATCCGCACCGGGACGCTCAGCGAGCCACGCTCGCCGGTGACGACGATCTTGTCGCCGTCGGAGATCCCCGACGCGGCCGCGGTGGCCGCCGACACCAGCGCCGCGGCCTCACGGGCGGTGCCCGCGAGGTACGGCTCGCCGTCCTGCAGGCGCCCGTCGTCGAGCAGCAGGTGCCAGGTGGCGAGGGTCGCCTCGCCCGGCCGCAGGGCCGGAACCCGGCGGCCGGCGATGTCCGGGGCGGCGGCCCGGGGGCCGCGCCAGGCGCCGATCGAGCCGAGCTCGCGGCGGGCGGCGGCCGGGTCGGGCAGACCGAGGTGGACGTCCATGTGGTCGGCGATCGCGGTCAGGGCCCGCAGGTCGCTCATCACCCCGGGCACCCGGAGCGCCTGGTCGAACGTGCGGCCGCGCCCCTCCCAGTTGACGAACGTGCCGGACTTCTCGGCCGCCGCGGCGACCGGCAGCACCACGTCCGCGCGGTCGGTGACGGCGCTGGCCCGCTGCTCCAGGCTCACGATGAACGGGGTGTTCTCCAGGGCCGCCAGCGCGGCCTCGGGGTCGGCCAGGTCGTAGGGGTCGACGCCGGCCACGATGAGCGCGTCCAGCTCGCCGTCCAGCGCCGCGCCCAGGATGCCGGAGGTGTCGCGGCCGGGGGTGTCCGGCAGCGAGGTGACGTTCCAGACCCGGGCCACCTCGGCGCGGGCCGTCTCGTCGGCGACCGGGCGGCCGATCGGCAGCAGGTTCGGCAGCGCGCCCGCCTCGACGGCGCCGCGCTCACCGGCCCGGCGCGGCACCCAGGCCAGCCGGGCGCCGGTCGCGTCGGCCAGCCGTACCAGCGCCGAGAGCGCGCCGGGCGCGGTGGCGAGCCGCTCGCCGGCGAGGATGACCGCGCCCGGCCTGCGGAGGGCCTCGGCGGCCGGCGAGCCGCCGGAGATCAGCTCGTCCAGGGCCTCGGCCTCGGCGCCGGGCAGCGCGCGCAGCAGCGTGCCGCCCATCTTGGCCAGGCCGGGGCTCGCGAACGGGGCGATCGAGAAGACCGGCAGGCCCTTCTTGCGCCACGCCTTGCGCAGCCGCAGGAAGACGATCGGCGACTCCTCCTCGGGCTCGAAGCCCGCGAGGAGCACGGCCGGGGCCGCCTCCAGGTCGGAGTAGCGGACCTCGATGCCCTTGCCGGCGACGGCGTGCGCGAGGAACAGCGTCTCCTCCGCCGACAGGGGGCGGGAGCGGAAGTCGATGTCGTTGGTGCCGAGCGCGGTCCGGGCGAACTTGGAGTAGGCGTAGGCCTCCTCGACCGTGACCCGGCCGCCGACGAGCACGCCGGCGCGACCGCGGGCCGCGGCCAGCCCGGCGGCGGCGACGGCGAGCGCCTCCGGCCAGGAGGCCGGGACCAGGCGGCCCTCCTCGTCACGGACCAGCGGGGTCTTCAGCCGGTCGGCCGCGGTGGTGTAGGTGAACGCCCAGCGGCCCTTGTCGCAGTTCCACTCCTCGTTGACCTCCGGGTCGTCCCCGGCGAGGCGGCGGGTGACCTTGCCGCGGCGGTGGTCGGTGCGCAGCGAGCAGCCGCTGGCGCAGTGCTCGCACGCGCTGGGCGTGGAGACCAGGTCGAACGGGCGGGCCTGGAAGCGGTAGGCGGCGCCGGTCAGCGCGCCCACCGGGCAGATCTGCACGGTGTTGCCAGAGAAGTAGGACTCGAACGGCTGCCCGTCGGCGGCGCCGACCTGCTCCTTGGCCCCGCGCTCGAAGAAGTCGATGAGCGGGTCGCCGGCGATCTCGTCGGAGAAGCGGATGCAGCGGGCGCACTGGACGCACCGCTCACGGTCGAGCAGCACCTCGGTGGACAGCGCGACCGGCTTGGGGAAGGTCCGCTTGGCCTCGGTGAAGCGGCTCTCGCCCTGCCCGTTGGACATCGCCTGGTTCTGCAGGGGGCACTCGCCGCCCTTGTCGCAGACCGGGCAGTCCAGCGGGTGGTTCATCAGCAGCAGCTCCATGACGCCGCGCTGCGCCTTCTCCGCCACCGGGGAGGTGAGCTGGGTCTGCACCACCATGCCCGGGGCCGCCTCGATGGCGCAGGACGGCTGCGGCTTGGGGAAGCCTCGGCCGTTGCCGGCGTCGGTGATGTCCACCAGGCACTGGCGGCAGTTGGCGGCCGGCTCCAGCAGCGGGTGGTCGCAGAACCGCGGGATCTGGATGCCGAGCAGCTCCGCCGCCCGGATGATCATCGTCCCCTTGGGGACGCTGACCTGGAAGCCGTCGATCGTGAGGGTCACCAGGTCTACCGGCGCCTGGGCCGGGGTGGTCGCTTCGACTGTCATGCGGTCCCCCACACCGTGGACGGAGCGTGATCGAACGGGCAGCCGCCGATCTCGAAGTGCTTGAGGTACTCGTCGCGGAAGAGCTTCACCGACGAGTGGATGGGGCTGGTGGCCCCGTCGCCCAGGGCGCAGAAGGAGCGGCCCAGGATGTTGTCGGCGATGTCGGTGATCGTGGTCAGGTCCTCTTCGCTGCCCTGACCCTTCTCCAGCCGCTTGAGCACCTGCTTGAGCCAGTAGGTGCCCTCCCGGCAGGGGGTGCACTTGCCGCAGGACTCGTGCGCGTAGAACTCGGTCCACCGCAGTACGGCGCGCACCACGCAGGTGGTCTCGTCGAAGATCTGCAGGGCCCGGGTGCCGAGCATGGAGCCCTTGGCGCCGACCGACTCGAAGTCGAGCGGCACGTCCAGGTGCTCGTCAGTGAAGATCGGGGTGCTCGACCCGCCGGGGGTCCAGAACTTCAGCCGGTGGCCCGCGCGGATCCCGCCGGCCATGTCGAGCAGCTCGCGCAGCGTGATGCCGAGCGGCGCCTCGTACTGGCCGGGGCGGGTGACGTGCCCGCTGAGGGAGAAGATTCCGAAGCCCTTGGACTTCTCCGTGCCCATCGAGGCGAACCACTCGGCGCCGTTGGTGATGATCGAGGGAACACTCGCCACCGACTCCACGTTGTTCACGACAGTCGGCGAGGCGTACAGGCCCGCCACGGCGGGGAAGGGGGGCTTGAGCCGAGGTTGGCCGCGATAGCCCTCCAGCGAGTCGAGCAGCGCCGTCTCCTCGCCGCAGATGTAGGCGCCCGCCCCGCTGTGGACGACCAGCTCCAGGTCGAAGCCGGAGCCGAAGATGTCCTTGCCGAGCAGGCCCCGCTCGTACGCCTCGGCCACGGCCGCCCGCAGGCGGCGGATGACGTGCAGCACCTCGCCGCGCACGTAGATGAACGCGTGGCTGGCGCGGATCGCGTAGGAGGTGATGATGACGCCCTCGACGAGCGAGTGCGGGTTGGCCATCATCAGCGGGATGTCCTTGCAGGTCCCGGGCTCGGACTCGTCGGCGTTCACCACCAGGTAGTGCGGCTTGCCGTCGCCCTGCGGGATGAATCCCCACTTCATGCCGGTGGGGAAGCCCGCGCCTCCGCGGCCGCGCAGACCGGAGTCCTTGACCGCCTGGATGACGGCGTCGGGGTCCATGGTCAGCGCCTTGCGGGCGGCGGCGTAGTCGCCGTAGCCGTCGAGGGTGAAGGAGTCGGGCTGGTCCCAGTTCGCGGTCAGGACCGGGGTGAGAGTGGTCATGGTGCCTCGGGCGCCTTCCATCCGTTGGCCTTGGCGACCTTCAGGCCCTCCAGCGAGGCGCCGGCGGCCGAGGGGCCCTCACCGGCCAGGCCGTCGGACAGCCCGGCGAGCACCCGGGACGCCTCCTTGAAGGTGCACAGCTTCTTCGGGCCGCGGGTCGGCGCGACGTCCTTGCCGTCCCTCAGGTCGTCGACGAGCTGCTTGGCCGAGTCCGGGGTCTGGTTGTCGAAGAACTCCCAGTTGACCATCATCACCGGGGCGAAGTCGCAGGCGGCGTTGCACTCCAGCCGCTCCAGCGAGACCTTCCCGTCCGGGGTGGTCTCGTCGTGACCCACTCCGGTGTGCTCGGACAGCTCGTCCCAGATCTGGTCGCCGCCCATGACGGCGCACAGCGTGTTGATGCACACGCCGACGTGGTACTCGCCCATCGGCCTGCGCTTGTACATCGTGTAGAAGGTCGAGACGCCCACGACCTCGGCCTTGCTCAGGCCGAGCATCTCGGCGCAGAACTCGTGGCCCGCGTCGGAGACGTAGCCGTCCTCCGACTGCACCAGGTGCAGCAGCGGCAGCAGGGCCGAACGCGGCTTCGGGTAGCGGCCGATGATCTCCTTGGCGTCCCGTTCCAGACGCTCGCGGACCTCCGGCGGATAGGTCGCGCCCACGACGGCGTCCTCCTCATGGCTCATCGGTCCACACCTCCCATAACCGGGTCGATGGAAGCGACCGCGGAGATCACGTCGGCGACCATGCCGCCCTCGCAGGTGGCGGGGACGGCCTGCAGGTTCGTGAAGGACGGGTCGCGGAAGTGCACGCGGTAGGGGCGGGTGCCGCCGTCGCTGACGACGTGCGCGCCCAGTTCGCCGCGGGGCGACTCGACCGAGGCGTAGGCCTGACCCGCCGGGACCCGGAAGCCCTCGGTCACCAGTTTGAAGTGGTGGATCAGCGCCTCCATCGAGCCGCTCATGATGTGCGCGATGTGGTCGGGCGAGTTGCCGTAGCCGTCGGGGCCGAGCGCGAGCTGCGCGGGCCAGCCGATCTTCTTGTCGTCCACCATCACGCGGTCGCCCTTGAGCGGGCCGGCCAGCCGGTCGAGGGCCTGCTCAATGATCTTGAGCGACTCCTCCATCTCGGCCACCCGCACGAGGTAGCGGCCGTAGACGTCGGCGCTGCGCTCGGTCGGCACGTCGAACTCGTAGGTCTCGTAGCCGCAGTAGGGCTGCGTCTTGCGCAGGTCCCACGGCAGGCCCGCGGCCCGCAGCATCGGCCCGGTGACGCCCAGGGCCATGCAGCCGGTGAGGTCGAGGTAGGCGACGTCCTTGGTGCGGGCGAGGTAGACCGGGTTGGCGTCGAGCATCTTGCGGAAGTCGCGGATGCGGCCCGGCATGACCTTGAGCAGCTCGCCGACCTTGTCCACGGCGCCGGCCGGCAGGTCGGCGGCGACGCCGCCGGGCCGGACGTAGGCCATGTTCATCCGCAGGCCGGTGATGTACTCCATCAGGTCGAGCACCATCTCGCGCTCGCGGGACCCGAAGAGGAACGGCGTGGTCGCGCCCAGCTCCATGCCGAAGGTGCCGATGGCCACCATGTGCGAGGAGATGCGGGTGAGCTCCATCATCATCACGCGGATGGCCTGGGCCCGCTCGGGGACCCGGTCGGTGATGCCGAGCAGCTTCTCCACGCCCATGCAGTAGGCGGTCTCGTTGAAGATCGGCGCGAGGTAGTCCATCCGGGTGACGAACGTGGTGCCCTGGGTCCACGTCCGGTACTCGAGGTTCTTCTCGATGCCGGTGTGCAGGTAGCCGATGACCGTGCGGGCCTCGGTGACCGTCTCTCCGTCGAGGTTCAGCACCAGGCGGAGCACGCCGTGCGTGGACGGGTGCTGCGGGCCCATGTTGACGACGAGCTGCTGGTCCTGCTGGCCGCTGAGGGAGTCGACCAGCTCCGACCAGTCGTTGCCGGAGACGGTGTACACCCTGCCCTCGGTGACCTCTTCGTCGTAGGGGGCACTCATTGGTAGGACCTCCTCTGGTCCGGTGCCGGGATCTCGGCGCCGCGGTACTCCACCGGGATTCCGCCGAGCGGGTAGTCCTTGCGCTGGGGGTGGCCGTCCCAGTCGTCGGGCATCATGATGCGGGTCAGCGCCGGGTGGCCGTCGAAGACGATCCCGAAGAAGTCCCACGTCTCACGCTCGTGCCAGTCGTGGGTCGGGTAGACCGAGACCGTGGACGGGATGTGCGGGTCGGCGTCGGGGCAGGAGATCTCCAGGCGCAGCCGCCGGTTGTGCGTGATCGAGCACAGGTGGATCACCGCGTGCAGCTCCGCCCCCTCCAGGTGCGGGTAGTGCACGCCGGAGACGCCGAGCGACAGCTCGAAGCGCAGCGCCGGGTCGTCGCGCAGCGTCCGGGCGACCTTCGGCAGGTGCTCACGCCGGACGTGGAGGGTCAGCTCGCCGCGGTCGACGACCACGCGCTCGATCGCGTCGCCGAAGTCCGCGCCGAGCGCGCGCTCCAGCTCGTCGGCGATGGTGTCGAAGTAGCCGCCGTAGGGGCGCGGGGTGGCCAGCTCGGGCTTGCGCCGCACGACCAGCCGGCCGTACCCGGAGGTGTCGCCGGTGCCGGTGGCGCCGAACATGCCCGTGCGGGCGATCGGCTCCTCCGGGATCTCGGGGAGGTTGTCAGTCATCGGTCGCCTTACCGCTCCTCGTCCGCCGTGCGCGGGCCCGCCGCCGGGAAACCGCCGGTCACTTCGCGGCCTCCTGGTCGATCAGCGGCAGCGTCCGCAGCGCCTGCAGTTCGAGCTCGTCGATCTGCTTGGCGCGGTGCGCGCCGAACTTCATGTTCTGAATCTTGTCGTGCAGCTTCACGATCGCGTCGATGAGCATCTCCGGCCGCGGCGGGCAGCCGGGCAGGTAGATGTCGACGGGCACGACGTGGTCCACGCCCTGCACGATGGCGTAGTTGTTGAACATGCCGCCGCTGGAGGCGCAGACGCCCATGGCGATGACCCACTTGGGCTCGGCCATCTGGTCGTAGATCTGACGCAGGACCGGGGCCATCTTCTGCGACAGCCGACCCGCGACGATCATGAGGTCGGCCTGCCGCGGAGACGCCGAAGCGCGCTCCATGCCGAAGCGCGCCAGGTCGTGCTTGGGACCGCCGGTGGACATCAGCTCGATGGCGCAGCAGGCCAGACCGAAGGTGGCCGGCCACACGGAGTTCTTGCGTGCCCAGCCGGCGACCTGCTCGACCGTGCTGAGCATGAACCCGCTCGGAAGTTTCTCTTCAAGTCCCATATCTAGTCCCAGTCCAGACCCTTGCGGCGCCACACGTACGCGTAGGCCACGAGAACGGTGACGATGAACAGCACCATCTCGACCAACCCGAAGACGCCGAGCCGGTCGAAGGCGACCGCCCACGGGTAGAGGAAGATGATCTCGATGTCGAACACGATGAAGAGCATCGCGGTGATCATGTACTTCAGCGGGAAGCGGCCGCCGCCGACCGGCTGGGGCGTCGGCTCGATGCCGCACTCATAGGCGTCGAGCTTCGCGCGGTTCCAGCGCTTGGGACCGGTGAAGGGAGCGATCGTCACCGAGAAGATCGCGAATCCCGCCGCGAGAACGGCGAGCACCAGGATGGGCGCGTACAGGTCCATCGCTACGCCTCCTCTCCCATCTCCACGCGCGCCGGCGCGTAGCTGGTCGTGTCTGTGTGGTGTGCAAGTCTAGGCAGGGCGGTCATCGCGCTCGCCTCCCGCTGGCCGGGCTTCACAAAGCAGGTGTTCATGCCGGTGGCGCCACCTTCGACAGGGCGTTGATGATGCGGTCGGACGCGTCGCCGCGCCGGTCGGTGAGGTTGGCCAGCAGTTTCAGCGCGAACCTCATCAGCGGCGGGTGCGGCAGCGCGTGACGGGTGACGAAGTTCATCACCCCGCGGTGGCCGATGAGCTCCACGAACCCGCGGCCCAGGGTGAAGTAGCCGCCGTAGGCGTCCTTGAGGATGCTCGGATAGGCCCGCAGCACCCGCTCGCGCTGGGCCGCGGTCGCCCGGCCGAGCGCCTGGACGATCGTCTCCGCCGCGATGTGGCCGGTCTCCATCGCGTACGCGATGCCCTCGCCGTTGAACGGGTTGATCATCCCGCCCGCGTCCCCGACGAGCACCAGGCCGCGGGTGTAGTGGGGCTGCCGGTTGAAGGCCATCGGCAGCGCCGCGCCCCGGATGGGGACGGTCATGTTCTCCTCGACGTAGCCCCACTCGGGCGGCATGGTCGCCACCCAGCGCCGCAGCAGGTCGCGGTAGTCGGTGCCCTTGAAGGCGTCGCTGGTGTTCAGCAGCCCGAGGCCGACGTTGGAGGTGCCGTCGCCGACGCCGAAGATCCAGCCGTAGCCGGGCAGCAGGGTGTCGCCGTCCCACAGCTCCAGCCAGGTCTCAAGATAGTCGTCGTCGTGGCGCGGGCTGGTGAAGTACGTCCGTACGGCCACGCCCATCGGGCGGTCCTCGCGCTTGTGCAGCCCCATCGCCAGGGAGAGCCGGGTGGAGTTGCCGTCGGCGGCGACCACCAGGCGGGAACGGTAGGAGACCTCCTCGCCGTCCTTCTTCGCGGTGACGCCGACGACGTGGCCGCTGCGCTCGTCGAGGATCGGGGCGGTGACGTTCACGCCCTGCAGCAGGCGGACCCCGGCGCGCTCGGCGTTGGCGGCGAGGATCTGGTCGAAGTCCTGCCGGGTGCGCACCAGGCCGAAGTCGGGGTAGCTCGCCAGCTCGGGCCAGTCGAGCTCGAAGCGCAGGCCGCCGCCGACCACCCGCAGGCCCTTGTTCCTGATCCAGCCGGGGGCGTCGATGTCGATGCCCATGGCGATGAGCTGCTTGACCGCCCGGGGCGTCAGGCCGTCGCCGCAGACCTTCTCCCGGGGGAAGGTGGTCTTTTCGAGCAGCAGGACCTCAAGGCCGGCCCGGGCGAGATGGAAGGCGGTCGTCGAGCCGGCGGGTCCGGCGCCGACGACGATCACGTCGGCGTCGATTTCGGTGACGTTCCGCTGTGTGGCGGCTGGCACGGTCACGAGACCCGTCCTGTCCTACAGCTTCGAGGCCTTTGAGTATTCGGCCCTTCGTTCCTTTGTGAAGTGCTTCACAAACTTGTCGGCCCGAAGTCTAGCCCCTTTACGGCCAGAAGTGTCAGCGGGGTACGGCAACGCCCGCGAATCTTCACGCCGGCTTGTAGGCGCGGTGAAGCGCCACGATCCCCAGGGCCAGGTTGCGCCACGCGACCCGTTCCCAGCCGGCCTCTCGGATGATCCTAGCCAGCCCGGCCTGATCCGGCCAAGCCCTGATCGACTCGGCCAGATATTCGTAGGAGTCGTCGTTGGAGCCGAACAGCCTGGCGGCCTGCGGCATCATCCTCATGAGGTACTGGGTGTAGACGAGGTCGAACGCCTTGCTCGTCGGGTGGGAGAACTCCAGGATCACCAGGCGCGCCCCCGGCTTGGCCACCCGCAGCATCTCGCGCAGCGCCTGGCCGGTGTCGTGGACGTTGCGCAGCGCGGTGGAGATCGTCACCGCGTCGAAGACGTCGTCGGCGAACGGCAGCCGCAGCGCGTCACCGGCCACGAAGGTGACCCCGCGCACCCCGCCGCCGGACAGCCCCGAGCCGCCCCGCCGCCGCACACCGGTGCGCAGCATGCCGAGGGAGAAGTCGGAGGCGATCGCGCGGGCGCCGAGGGTGGTGAAGGTGTCGGTGGAGGTGCCGGTGCCCGCGCCGAGGTCGAGGACCAGCTCACCGGGGCCGGCGTCGACGGCCGCCGCGGTCGCCTTGCGCCACAGCCGGACCTGGCCGAGGGAGATGATGTCGTTTACCAGGTCGTAGCGCCGGGCCGTGCGATCGAACATCGCGGCGACCTCGTGCGGTTGCTTGTCCAGCGAAGCGCGCGTCATGAGGACAAGACTAGGCCCGCGAGGACATTCCACGGAAAGTAGCAACTCGGTTACTCACGGTCTGCTAGTAATTGCGGAATGCTCCCCGAAACCGCCCCTCCCCGGGTCGTCGTCCCCGTTCCGGTCCCGGTTCCGGTGGCGGCCGCCTCCGTCCTCCGCCGGGCCGCTGCTCCCGCCGCGACCGTCCCCGCTCTCCGCCGGGCCTCCGTCACCGCCGCGTCGGCCCTCGCCGTCCTCGCCGTCCTCGCCGTCCTCGCCGTCCCCCCGCCGCCCGCCGCGGCCGGCACGGTCCGGCACCCCGCGGTCGTCTCGGCCGACCCGGTGGACACCACCCCGCACGTTCTCGACGGGATCGTCAACGCCATCGCCCTGGTCGGCGACACGGTGGTGGTCGGCGGCAGGTTCGGCCGGGTGCGCGAGGCCGGCTCGGCGCGGGCGGTGGAGCGGCGCAACCTCTTCGCCTACGACCTGGCCACCGGGCGGATCCTGCCGGGCTTCGCGCCGCGGCCCGACCGACCGGTCCGGGCGCTGGCCGCCGGCGACGGCGGCACCGTCTACGCCGGCGGGGAGTTCACCGCGGCGGGCGGCCCCGCCCTCCGCCGGACCGGCGCGCTGGCCCGGCTGCGGCTGTCCGACGGCTCGCCGGTGAGCGGCTTCGCCGCCCGGATCCGCGGCGGCGCGGTGACCACCCTGGTCAGGGACGGTTCGGCGCTGTACGCGGGCGGCGGCTTCACCCACGCGGGCGGCCTGGCCAGCCCGGCCCTGGCCCGGCTGGACGCCGCCACCGGCGCCGCCGACCCCGCGTTCGGCATCCGGCCGGGCGCGCCACGGGGCTCCCGGGTACGGGTCCACGCGCTGGCGCTCGGCGGCGGGAAGCTGGCGGTCGGCGGCGACTTCACCACCCTCGGCGGGCTGCCGAGGGCCCAGCTCGGCCTGGTGGACGTCCGCGCCGCCCGGGTCGACGCCTGGCGGACCGCCTTCTACGCGGCGCGGTGCGCCCGCGACTTCCCGAGCTATGTGCGCGGCCTGGACTTCGCACCCGACGGCGCCTATTTCGCGGTCGTCACGACCGGAGGCCCGCGCGGGGCGGGTCGGCCGTGCGACACCGCCGCGCGCTTCGAGACCCGCCCGCCGCGCGCCTCGGGCGAGGTCTCCCCCACCTGGGTCAACCACACCGGGGGTGACTCGCTGTACGCGGTGGCGGCGACCGGGGCCGCGGTCTACGTCGGCGGCCACCAACGCTGGCTGGACAATCCGGAGGGCCATGACTCCGCGGGGCCTGGAGCGGTTCCGCGTCCGGGGATCGGGGCCATCGACCCGCGCACCGGCCGGGCACTGCCGTGGAATCCCACCAGAGACCGGGGAATCGGGGTCAAGGCGTTCCTCACCTGCCCCAGGGGACTACTCGTTGGTAGCGACACAACTCGGCTCGGTCACGAGTACCATGCCCGAGTCGGCATGTTCCCGCTGCCGTGATCACTTCTGATTCTTGGCGATTCGCGCGCTCACCGCGTCCCGCTGTTTGGACAGCAGGACGTAACTGGCCACCCCACTGACCAGGAATGCGGCGACTATGAGGATCAAGAGCTCACGCAGGCCGAGGAGATACAGCAGGCCGAAGCTCACGGCGAACAGTCCCAGCCGGGAGGCGGTGTAAACGAAGACGGGATGCACACCGTCGAGGTTACGTCACCCTCCACGTATGGTCCGTGCCGCCCCGGAGTATCCGGGCGCATGACGGTGCCATAAAGACAGAGCGGACGCTCTTCGCACCGGGCACGGGCACTGCTAGTGTGCCCAACAGATCAGTTTTGTAAAGAAACACCCACGAGAGCGTCAAAGACGCTCTATCATATAACAATCGGGCAGTCAGTCGGTAACAACCCGTGATCTTTGTTAGAAACCACGGATAAATCAGACTTCGCTCGGCACACTGGTTACCTGTCCGCCCGCTGGCAGGAAGCGGGATGCGAGGGGGAGAGATTGTGGAGAGTAGCAGCGAGCGTCTGCTGACGCCCGGAGAGGTCGCCGCCCTCTTCCGGGTCGACCCAAAGACGGTCACGCGGTGGGCCGCGGCAGGCCGTATCAGCAGCATCCGTACCCCCGGAGGGCACCGGCGGTTCCGCGAGTCGGAAGTGCACGCCCTTCTGCGTGGAGAGGACGTACTGACGGCCGAACGGCCGGCAGGCGAGACCCCGCGCGTCTGACGACTGAGGACGTCACCTCATCGGTGGTCCTGCGCGCCTTACCCGGAATGCCGCAGGATCGCCGATGGAGTCGCGCGGCCCACGGGCGAACCGGCCCGCCGACCGCGCCCCGCGAGGCGGCGGGACGCCCGCCGCTCACCCCTCCTGTTCCGCCTTGAAGGCCAGGAACTCCCGCTCCAGCTCGTCGTTCTCCTCCAGCCAGCGCCTCCGCCGGAGCGCGAACTCCTCCTCGGTGAGCGACTCAGCCAGCCAGCGGTCGTAGTCCGGGTCCCCCGGCGAGACCTCCACGTACGCGTTGCCGATCAGACGCCCGTCATCGCTGGACAGGCTCTGCGGCACGCGCAGAGTCCCGTCAGCGAGCCTGATGACGTACATCCCCAGATCACCTAGATTCCGTAGCGCCGGTTGAAGAACAACATGACATTGAGCGCCATCCGCGTGTCGCCGCCGAGCATGTCCACCAGGGCCGGCCGCTGCCGGGAGGCGATGGCGGCGAACGCGTCCGCGAAGAACTCCCGGCGCCCCAGCTCCCCCGCCTGCAGGTGGAAGCCCGAGGCCAGCACCGGCACGCACTGCTCGTAGAGGGCGACGAACTCCGCCGAGTCGGACACCCAGTCGTCATGGGGCGCGTCCACGTCGTCCAGGGCGTGCCCGATCTCGTGCATCATCACGTCGGGCGTGGGCGAGGGCCGGTCCCCCACGACCACCTTGCGGTCACCGTACGCCCCGGCGCAGACGTCCCAGGTGGCGCGGCCCGACGGCAGCGCCGCGCCGCGCAGGTAGCCCATGTCGTCCAGGTCGGGCACCCCGCCCTCGCCGACGTAGATCCCGGTGAGCCCCTCGGCCAGCTTCTCCTTGAGCCTGTCAGGCAGCCGGGCGAGGCTCTCCACCGCCCGCACCGTCTCCGGGGAGGGCGGGCCCTCCCGGGAGTCCCACTGGCGGTGCAGGATCGCCTCCAGGGGCCCGCAGTGCCGCAGGCCGTCGCCGAGGCCGGGGGCGTCGGGCGGGTTGGGCCGGGCCCTCGGCCGCTCGTCCGCCAGCTCGAAGTCGCGCCAGGTGTAGCGCGGGCGGTCCGCCGCGGTCGCCGTCACGGTGCCGGCCCGGCGCTCGGGACCGGCCCCCACCTCGCGCACCGCGCCCGTCTCCCGCACCGGGCCGGTCTCGCGCGCCGTCCCCGCCTCGCGTACCGGGCCCGTCTCGCGCGGCGCCGGGCCAGCGTCGCGCGGCGCCCTGCCGGCGCCGCCGTCCACGCGCCGGGACGACAGGCCGCTCTGCCACCAGCGCCGCCGGTGGCGGCCCTTGTCGGCGGAACTCGCCATCGCATGCCCTCCAGGGGAAGTGGCAACGGATCCCACCGTACGACGTGGATCTTCACCAGTCATCCGAAACCGGGCTCTTGCCTCACCCGAACCGGTGATGGCCTACAGTGCGGAACATGCCCTTGCTAGCGCTGGCACTGCTCGCCCTGTGGCTGTACTGCCTGTTCGACGCCATCACCACGCCGGACGAGGAGGCGAGAAACCTGCCCAAGCTGCTGTGGGTGATCATCATCGTGCTGGTCCCCCTGGCCGGCGGGGTGTTCTGGCTCCTGCTCGGCAGGCCGGTCGGTCCCCGCTCGCCCCGCGTCTCCCTGCCCGGGGACACGCCGCGGCCGCAGGCCCCCCGGGGCCCGGACGACGACCCCGACTTCCTGCGCGACCTCGACCGGCGCCTGCGCGACGACGACTGAGACGCCGCGCCCGGCGGGTCGGGACCGACCCGCCGGGTGGCCGTAGAACCACCGGAACGCGGACGGGGCGGCGCGGGACCACCCCGCACCGCCCCGTCACGGACGCTCTTCCCGGACGCCCTCCGATCAGCCCGGCACCTCCGCGTAGGAGTG
This sequence comes from Streptosporangium sandarakinum, assembly GCF_050942225.1. Lineage (NCBI taxonomy): Bacteria > Bacillati > Actinomycetota > Actinomycetes > Streptosporangiales > Streptosporangiaceae > Streptosporangium > Streptosporangium sandarakinum. The sequence goes on along the minus strand of NZ_CP192034.1, from coordinate 530,113 downwards.
CAGGCCGCCGATGAAGACGTTCACTCCGACGAGGTTGAACAGCAGGCAGCCGAAGGCGATGAGCTGCACGATCATGGCGGCCCGGCCCTTGAAGCCGGCGGTGGCGCGGGCGTGCAGGTACGCGGCGTAGGCGATCCAGGTGATGAACGCCCACACCTCCTTGGGGTCCCAGCCCCAGTAGCGGCCCCACGCCTTGTCGGCCCAGAGCGCGCCGGCGATGACGGCGAAGGTCCAGATCGGGAAGGAGATCACGATCGCCCGGTGCGCGATCCGGTCCAGGTCCTCAAGGGACGGCAGCCGCAGCGCGGTGTCCTTGCGGACGAGGTAGAGGATGCCGCAGACCCCGGCCACGGTGAACAGGCCGCTGGCGATGATCGCCGCCGACACGTGGATCGCGATCCAGTAGGAGTTGAGCGCCGGCACCACCGGGCCGGCCTGCACCTCCAGGTACTTCACGGAGAAGCCCAGCCCGAGGGCGGCGGCGACCGTGACGAACGCCCCGAGGAAGCGGACCCGGTAGCGCAGGTCCATGAACAGGAACGCGGCCACCGCCGCCAGGCACATGGCGACCACGAACTCGTACATGTTGCCCCACGGCCACCGGTTCACCGATATGCCCCGGGTGAGGATCGCCGACAGGTGCGCGGCCCAGCCCAGCCAGGTGAGCACCACCGCGACCGTGCCGGCCCGCGACGCCCAGGACGGAGGCTCCTTCCCTGCGGTGGCGTCCCGCCCGGCGGCCTCCACGGCCTCCACGGAGGCCCCCGCGGGCCCGGCGGCTCCGACTGCGGGCGAGGCCGTACCGCCGCCGACCGTGGCGAGCACGGCGTCGGCCGGGACCTCCGTCCCGACGTCGGCGCCTGCTTCCGTCCCGGCGGCCCTCGCCCTGGACCGGGGACGGCCGAAGCCGAGGTCCAGGGCGTATCCGATCATTGCGAAGACGTACAGCAGCACCGTCACCAGGACGAGCTGGTCGCTCAGTACGGCGAGGCCGCTGTTCTCAACGGGCATCCTTAACTCCTGGGTTCAAGGCGGCGACGACCTCGGCGAACTCCTCGCCGAAGTCACCGCCTTCGGTGCGCGTCAGACCGCCCACCTCGATGTGCCGGAGGCCGGGCGCGGACCTGTCCGGTTCCCCGGTGGCCACGGCCTCGTTCTTCACCCGTACCCACACCCTGCGGCGGCGGACGGTCAGGGACAGCACCAGACCGAGGACGGCCAGCGCCGAGAAGACCAGCGCGGGCATCCGGCCCGGGTCGTGGGTGATCTGCAGGGCCACCCACTCCTTGACGCCGGTGAACTCGATCGAGCCCGCGCCTCCGGGCAGGTCGAGCTTCTGGCCGACGGCCAGCGGGTCGGCCTGCGTGACCGGAGCCCCCGCTCCGCCGGGCAGGTCGGGCTTCTGGCCCGCGGGCGGCTCGCCGGCCTTCATGACCAGCGGCTTCATCTTCTTCAGGCTTTCCGGGTCGAGCTGGTACACCGACTGCGGCCGGCCGTTGCCCATCCCCAGGTCACCGGCGAAGACGCCGTAGACCTGGGCCAGGGGGTTGGCCGCGCCGGGGAAGACCGACACCCACTCGCCGCCCATCGGCACACCGCTCGGCAGGAAGCCCATGAGGATGCCGAGCTGCTGGGGCTGGGCGTCCGGCACCTTGATCGTGCACTCGGAGGTGAACGTGCTCGGCTGGGCGACCAGGCACGGCACCGGGCCGTCGTAGGCGACCTGGCCCTTGCCGTCCGTGACCTTGAAGGTCGGCGCGTAGCCGTGGTCGATCAGGTAGGTCAGCGTGCCGTTGACGTCCAGCGGTTCGTTGACCTTGAGGTCGTAGTCGCGCTCGGCCGCGCCGGGGGCGTCGGTGACCTTGAGCCTGGCCGAGTAGTCCAGGGGCTGGCCGCGCCGCTCGCCCTGGGCGATGTAGGTGGCCTGGAAGTCGTCCACGGTGAAGGAGAACGGCTCCAGCGACTCGGCGTTCACCTGCTGGCCGGGGATGTAGCGGTCGTAGGCGGCGACCGTGTTGGAGAACCCCTCCCCCTCCACGACCAGCACGTTGCCGCGATAGCCGTACAGCGCGCCCATGGCCACGGCGACCAGGATGCCGACCAGCGCGACGTGGAACATCAGGTTGCCGGTCTCACGGAGGTACCCCTTCTCCGCCGACACCCAGCCGGGACCGGTCGTGACGCGGTAGCGGCGGCTGCGCAGCCGCGCGGCCGCCTCCTCCACGGTCAGGCCGGCGTCGAAGGAGGCGTGATGCGGCAGCCGGACGAGGTTGCGCGGCGGCGCGGGCGGCTTCCTGCGCAGCTCGCGCAGGTGGACGGCGGCCCGGGGGAGCACGCAGCCGATCAGGGAGATGAACAGCAGGAGGTAGATCGCGGCGAACCACGGCGCGCGGAACACGTCGAACAGCCAGAAGCGGTCCAGCCACTCGGCGAGCCCGGGATCGTCGCGGAAGTACTGGGCGACCCTGGCGTCGGCGATGCCGCGCTGCGGCCACAGCGATCCCGGGATCGAGGCCAGCGCGAACAGGAACAGCAGGATCAGCGCGGTCCGCATCGACGTCAGCGTGCGCCAGAACCACCGCGCCCACGCCACCACGCCGAACGACGCCGGCCGTACGGCGGGCTTCTGTTCGGCCGGAGACGGCGTCTCCACGGCCACGCCCGCCCGGCCGGTCCGTTCGGTCTCGCTCACCGCGTCCCCCTTTCGTCGCGCTCGGCCCGGTTCATCAGATCACCGGCTCGAATCCGCCGATCCACGTCTGCATCGTCGCGATCAGCCCCGACCAGAGCCCGGTGACCAGCAGCAGGCCGACCGCGACCAGCATGGCCCCGCCCACCCGGGTGATCAGCCGTGAGTGGCGGCGCAAGACCTTGAACGTGCGCAGCGCCTTGCCGTAGGCCAGGCCCGCCAGAAGGAAGGGCAGGCCGAGACCCAGGGCGTAGGCGAACGCCAGCAGCGCGCCGCGCCCGGCGCTGCCCTCGTTGAGCCCGAGGGTCAGCACCACTCCCAGGGTAGGGCCGATGCAGGGTGTCCAGCCCAGGCCGAACACCACCCCGAGCAGCGGCGCCCCGGCCAGGCCCGCCGCCGGCGCCCGGTGGATGCGGAGATCCCGTTGCAGGCCGGGGATCGCGCCCATGAACGCCAGGCCCATGACGACGGTCACCGCGCCCAGCACCCGAGTGATGATCCCGGCGTTGCCGAGCAGCACCGCGCCCAGCCCGCCGAACAGCGCGCCGCCCGCCACGAACACCGCGGCGAACCCCAGGACGAACAGGGCTATGCCCCCGGCCATCCGGCCGCGCCGGGGGTCGGCGCTCATCCCGGTCACGTACGACAGGTAGCCGGGCACCAGCGGCAGCACGCACGGCGACAGGAAGGACACCAGCCCCGCCGCCACCGCGATCGGCAGCGCCAGGGCGAGCGACCCGCCCGCCACCGTCCCGGCCAGGTCAGTGCTCATCACACCCGCGTTCATCGGGTCCGCCGCCGGTCACTGTGACTCATCGCTCAGCTTGGTGACCGTCGCGAGCAGGTCGGAGTGCTTGACCGCGCCGAGCGCGCGGGCGGCGATCCGGCCCTGACGGTCGATGATCAGCGTCGAGGGGATCGCCGCGGGCGGCACCGTGCCCTGGAAGGAGAGCGCGATCTTTCCCGGCTGGTCGAAGATGCTGGGGTAGCCCGTCTGCTGCCCCCGCTCGAAGGCCAGCGCGTCGGCCTTGCGGTCCTTGAAGTCGATGCCCAGGAACTCCACGCCGGAGCCCTTGGTCTTGGCCGCGATGTCCTTGAGCACCGGCGCCTCCGCCCGGCAGGGCGCGCACCAGGAGGCCCAGAAGTTCAGCACCACGACCTTGCCCCGGTGCGCGGCGAGCGTGACCCGGCCGCCGTCCAGGGTCTCCCCCTCCACCGCGGGAGCGGCCTTGCGGGAGGCCGCGTCGAACATGGTGATCTTGCCGTCACCGGCCACGAAACGGGTGTCGCCCGCCTGCGGCTGCGACCCCTCGTTCCCGGCGCACCCGGACACGGACACGGCGACGGCGGCGCACAGCGCGGCAGCGAAGAAGAGTTTTGCGCGCATCGGTGGCGGGGTCTCCCTGTACTACAACCGGTAGAGCAGCCACTCTACCGGCGGGGTCACGCGCCCCGGCACAGTGGGGCGTCCGGCGGGCGCGTCCACGGATGACACGCGCCCGCCGGCGCGTGTCATCTGCCTGGCAGCGCGTCCGCGGGTGTCACGCGCCCGGTACGGCGGGGCGCCGGACGAGTGCGCCGGCCGGCTCGCTGTAGCCCACGCTGGTCAGACGGTTCCCCTCGAAGGACAGGGTGGTGAGGCTGGCCAGACCGCACTGCCTGCGGCGCGGGTCGTGCGGCAACCGCCTGCCCTCGGCCGCGAGGCGGATGATCCAGATCGGGAGCTGGTGGCTGACCAGCACGGCCTCGTGACCGCGCGCCGCGTCGCGGGCGGTGTCGATGGCCGCCTTCATCCGCCGGACCACGTCGGTGTAACGCTCGCCCCAGGAGGGGCGGAGCGGGTTCCACAGGTAGCGGTATCGGCTCGGGCTCCGGAAGATCCCGTCGCCGCCCGCGACCATCAGACCCTCGAAGATGTTCTCCGCCTCGATGAGCCGGTCGTCGAGCGTGACGTCCAGCCCGAAGGTGGCGCTCAGGGGGGCCGCGGTCTCCTGGGCCCGCTCCAGCGGGGAGGAGAACAGGGCGACGACGTCGCGGGAGGCGATCGCCTTGGCGACCGTCTCGGCCATCTGCACACCGGTCTCCGAGAGGTGGAAGCCGGGCAGCCTGCCGTACAGGACGTTGGCGGGGTTGTGCACCTCGCCGTGGCGCAGTAGATGAACGATGGTGGTCTCGGCCATGGTGTCATCAGCCTACCCATCCGTACGGCGCGCCCCACCTGGCGCCCCACCGCGCCCGGGAGCACGGCTTCGGCGACTTCGGCGGCGGCGTCCGACGACCACGGTTTCGGCGGCTTCGGCGGCGTCCGACGGCCATGCCTCGGCGACGACGGCCTTCGCCCGGTCGTCCACGACGGCGCCCGGGGACGGCCTTCAGTCGCAGCGTTCGGCGGCCACGGCTTTGAGCGCTTCCACGGCGGCCCGGATCGCCGGGCGGCGGGCCGCGTCGGCACGCCACAGGGCATAGACCCGGCGGGACAGTCTGGGCCGGAGCGGGATGATCCGCACCCCCTCGGGCAGGAAGTCGCGGCCGAGGCGCGGGATGATCGCGCACCCCTGCCCGGCGGCGACGAGGGCGAGCTGGGTCGGGTACTCGTCCGCCATGCAGGAGATCTCCGGCTCCAGCTCGGCCGCGCGCAGCGTGTGGACCAGCCAGTCGTGGCAGACGGTGCCCGGCGAGGAGCTGACCCACCGCTCCCCGGACAGGTCGGCGAGTTCGATCTCCGGCCGCCCGGCCAGCGGGTGGGCCGCGGGCAGGGCCGCGTCCGCGATGTCATCGAGGAGCGTCTCCCGCGACAGCCCCTCGGGGATGGCCATCGGCCGGTTCGACCAGTCCTGGGCCAGCGCGAGGTCCAGCTCCCCCCGGGCCACCTCACGGATCTGCCGTGCGGGCTCGCGTTCCATCATCTGCAGCTGCAGGTCGGGGTGGCGCTTCTGCAGCAGCCGCAGCGCCCCGGGCATCAGGCCGCGGGCCGCCGTGGGGAAGGCGCCGATGCACAGCCGTCCCACGACCTCCCCGCGCAGCGCCTCGAAGTCGGCCTCGGCGGTCTCCACCAGCGCGAGGATGCGCCCGGCGTGGTCGGCGAGCAGCCCGGCCGCGTCGGTCAGCCGCACACCGCGCCCGTTGCGCTCCAGCAGGGGCGCGCCGGTCTCCCGCTCCAGCTTGGCGAGCTGCTGGGAGACCGCCGACGGGGTCACCATCAGCGCCTCGGCCGCGGCGCCCACGGAGCCGTAGACCGCCACGGCGTGCAGGGCCTTGAGACGGTTGAGATCCAACATGTAAGCGATTCTAAAGCCATTTAGAAAGAAAGTCTCGATTGTCCTGAATTATTGGCGCGGGCAACGATGAAAAGCGGAGAACCAGCCACCTCCTCCTGGCCGTCGACCTCGCCGCCGTCTGGGGCTTTTCCCGTTTGGGGGACGTTTCCCTGGGTTTGGGTGGGTGGGTGGTTGCCGGGCTGGTCGGGTGTGCGCGCTGCGGTGGGTGGGTGTTCCGGCCGGCGTTGTGGTTGCTGTCTGGTTCCGACCGGCCTTCGGCCTGGCCTCGGGCGCGAGGGTTTCCGGCGTTTTGAAGCCGGCCGGAACACCCACCCACCTCCGCGCCATACCTGGCCCGGCCGTACGGCCCGCTCGCCGTAGTCGCTCCCTTTCCGCCCGGCCCATGGTTCCCGCCGCCGCTGAAGCGTTCCTGTCTCCCCGTCCGAGGCGGGTCGCCGTAGCCTTGCGGCCACACTGGCAGGGGAGAGCGCAGAGCCGGGCGCCGTAGTCGCTCACTTTCCGGCGGCTCACGGTCCTCGCCGCCGCTGAAGCGTCCCGTCCGGGCGGGTCGCCCCAGCTTGCGGCCACACCGGTGGGGAAGAGCGCGAAGCCGGGCGCCGTAGTCGCTCCCCTTCGGAGCAGCCCTGGAAAGCGAAGGCGCAGGGATGAACCGGCGAGTGAGGCCGGGGCGGCGAAGGCGGCTCGGGGCGTGACTACCCTGGAGGGCGTGAGCCGTACTGAGAAGTCCGAGGACCTGTTCGCCCGCGCCCGCGAGATCGTCCCGGGAGGTGTCAACTCCCCGGTCCGGGCCTTCGGCGCCGTCGGCGGGACCCCCCGCTTCATGGTGTCCGGTCAGGGCCCCTACATCACCGACGCGGACGGCAACCGCTACGTGGACCTCGTCTGCTCCTGGGGTCCGATGATCCTCGGCCACCGCCACCCGGCCGTGGTGGAGGCCCTGCAGGAGGCACTGGCGGGCGGCACCTCCTTCGGCACGGCGACGCCCGGCGAGGTAGAGCTCGCCGAGGAGATCGTCGACCGGGTCGCGCCGGTGGAGAAGGTCCGCCTGGTCAGCTCCGGCACCGAGGCCACCATGTCCGCCGTACGGCTGGCCCGCGGCTTCACCGGCCGGTCCAAGGTCGTCAAGTTCGCCGGCTGCTACCACGGCCACGTCGACGCCCTGCTCGCCTCGGCCGGGTCCGGCCTGGTCACCTTCGGTCTGCCCGACACCCCCGGCGTCACCGGCGCATCGGCCGCCGACACCGTCGTGCTGCCCTACAACTCCGTCGAGGCGGTGACCGAGGCGTTCAGCGCCTTCGGCGACGAGATCGCCTGCGTCATCACCGAGGCGTGCCCGGCCAACATGGGCGTCGTCCCGCCCCTTGACGGGTTCAACGCCACGCTCCGCGAGCTGTGCACCGCGCACGGGGCCCTGCTGATCATCGACGAGGTGCTCACCGGCTTCCGCGTCTCGGGGGCCGGCTGGTACGGCCTCGACCCGGTGGACGCCGACCTGATGACCTTCGGCAAGGTCATGGGCGGCGGGCTGCCGGCCGCGGCGTTCGGCGGCCGGGCCGATGTGATGGCCCACCTCGCCCCGGAGGGCCCGGTCTACCAGGCGGGCACGCTGTCCGGTAACCCGCTGGCCTGCGCCGCGGGCCTGGCGACCCTGCGCGGCTGCGACGACGAGGTCTACGACCGGATCGACGCCGCCGCCCTGGTGATCGGCCGAGCCGCCGCCGACGCCCTGGCCGCTGCCGGGGTGCCGCACCGCCTGCAGCGCGCCGGCAACCTGTTCTCGATCTTCTTCACCGAGGATCGGGTCACGGACTTCGCCACGGCCCAGACGCAGAACACCGCCGCCTACCGCGCGTTCTTCCACGCCATGCTCGACCAGGGCGTCTACCTGCCGCCGTCGGCCTACGAGGCGTGGTTCCTGTCGGCCGCCCACGACGACGAGGCCCTGACCCGCGTGGCCGAGGCCCTTCCCCTCGCCGCCAAGGCCGCCGCCCAGGCCGGCTGAGGGCCGTCCGTCAGCGGCCCCGACCCGGCCGCGCGGCGATCCCGTCGAGCAGGCAGGCCGGACCGATGTCGAAGGCGGCTCTTCTACGCGTCCAGGTCGATGTCGATCGGGAAGGGCACCGGGACGGCCAGGCGGCCGTGGTGGATGCCGGTGTGGCCGCAAGGCTACGGCGGCCCGCCCTGAGCCAGGAGCAACGGGTCGCTTCAGCGGCGGTGAGGGCCGTGGGCCGGGCGGAAAGGAAGCGACTGCGGCGGGCGGGCCGTACGGCCGGGCCAGGTATGGCGCGGAGGTGGGTGGGTGTTCCGGCCGGCTTCAAAACGCCAGCAACCGTCGCGCCCGAGGCCAGGCCGGAGGCCGGGAAACACCAGAGCCCGGCCACAACGCCGGCCGGAACACCCACCCACCGCAGCGCGCACACCCGACCAGCCCGGCAACCACCGACCCGCCTAAAACTGGGGAAACACCCTAAAAACCGGGAAAATCCCCAGCCCGAACGGCCGGAACACCCACCGCAGCACGCACAAACGACCAGCACGGCAACCACCAGCCCGCCCGAACCAGGGAAACGCCCGCTGCGGCACGTCAGTGAATCCACCCTCCGTGTCCCGATCCACCAGAGGGGAGTGCGTCGTCCCGGGCGGGTGCCCTACTCTGGGGTGGCGAGGGGAGTACTTCCCAAGAGCCGACCCGGTCAGTACGGACGTTCCACGACGTCCCCGGGCGGTCGCCCGCGCGAAGCGGGTGAAGGAGACCTCGGACGACCAAGCGCGTTCGAGGAGGTCCCATGCCCGTCATGTCCGCTGTACTCTCGATGCCCGCCGTCCACTCGCCACCCGTGGCGTCCCCGGCGGCCACCGTCTTCGAGGCGTCCACCGCGGCCCCGGCTTTCGGTGCTTCCGCCGCACTCCCGGCCCACGCCTTCGAGGCGTCCACCGCGCCGCAGGCCGCCGCCCTCGGAGCATCCGGCGCGCCGTCCGGCGCCGATCCGCTCTCGGCGGGCCTCCAGACGATCGGTTCCCCGCAGCTGTGGGGGATCAGCGTCGCCGTCCTCGTGTTGCTGCTGGCGCTGGATTTCGTGCTGACCCGGCGCCCGCACGAGGTGCGGATGCGTGAGGCCGTCGCCTGGTCCGTCTTCTACCTGGCGCTGCCTTTGCTCTTCGGGGTCTACCTCTGGATGGCCTTCGGCTCCGGGCAGGCGGTGGAGTTCTTCACCGGCTACGTGGTGGAGAAGTCGCTGTCGGTGGACAACCTGTTCGTGTTCATGCTGTTGCTGGCCGCCTTCGCGGTCCCGACCGCGCTGGCCCAGCGGGTCCTGCTGTACGGCATCATCGGCGCCCTGGTACTGCGAGCGATCTTCATCGCGCTCGGGGCGGCCGTCCTGCAGAGCGGCACGTGGGCGTTTCTTCTGTTCGGCGCGATCCTGATCTTCACCGCCGTGAAGATCATCCGGGAGGCGCTGAGCGACAAGGAGCAGCACGTCGACGTGTCGTCGATGCGGGCGGTCCGCCTGGTGCGGCGCTTCATGCCGGTCACCGACGACTACCGCGGCTCCCGGCTGGTCGTCCACGAGAACGGCCGCCGCGCCCTCACCCCGCTCGCGCTGGCCATCGTGGCCGTCTTCGCCACCGACATCGTCTTCGCCGTCGACTCGGTGCCGGCGGTGTACGGCGTGACCGAGGACCCCTTCATCGTCTTCGCCACCAACGCCTTCGCCCTGCTGGGCCTGCGCGCTCTCTACTTCGTGCTGCTGGGCGTCCTGGCGAAGCTGCGCCACCTCAACCACGGGCTCGGCGTCATCCTGGCCTTCATCGGGATCAAGCTGGTCCTGCACTGGGCGCACGGCGTCTGGACGTGGGTGCCGGAGGTGCCCACCCCGCTCTCGCTGGGGGTCATCGTCGTGGTCCTGGCCGTCGTCACCCTCACCAGCGTCCACGCCAACCGCCGCGACGCCAGAGCCGCCGCCTCACAGTAGGCGCCGGACACGGAACCGCACCGGTGCGGGAACGCACCGGTACGGGACCGTACACGGGACGGACCGTACGGACTGCGGGACCGTACGAAGGGTGAGGCCGTACAGAGGAACGCGGCCGTGCGGGGCGCGGGGCCGTCAGTCGCAGACGTCTGCGAGGCGGTCGAGGACCTGGAGCGGGTCGGGCAGCGGGCGGCCGTCCGGGGAGCGCAGCCAGGAGACCGTCTGGCCGTTCGGGAGGGTGGAGGGCGGGGCGAGGACGTAGCTGTCGCGGCAGTGCCAGCGCAGTCCGGGCATCTCGTCGATCGTCGAGGGGCCGTAGTCGAGCGGGCAGGACCACCACTCGTCCTCGTCCTCGGCGACGTTGCGGGTGGCCACGAAGAAAAGGACCCGGTCGCCGCAGACGGCGACCGGGCCCGGGATGAATCCGCTGGACTCCATGGCGGTGAGGGCCGCGAGGCCCCCGGCGGCGGGTACGTCGAAGACGTCGAAGACACGCCCCGTGGGCAGGATCACGTTCGCCTCGGGCTCGTGCCGCCACCAGTGGGACAGCTGGGCCGGGTCGGTGGTCGCCTGGATCTGCCAGGCCCGGGAGAGCGGGTGGGCGCCCGGGTCGGGGCAGCCGACGCGGTCACAGGAACACGCGCGGGGGCCGGCGGGCATCGGCCGGGCCCCGGGACAGCTCGCCCAGCCCAGGGAGGCGTACTCCAGCACCGAACTGATCGTCTGCTTCGGATGAGCACGTCGTTTGCTGCGACGAGTCCGTGGTACCCCCACCATTGTGTCCTCCGTCTTCGCCATACTCGCACCCCCCGGATGAGGACATATCCACATTCTGGTGAGCAAGAGAAGTCAGACAGCCAGGGTCTACACCACCTGGGACACATCCGCACCGGTTCTCGCACTCTAACGCACGCGCCCCACAGCGAAGCGACAAACTCCCAGTTCTCACGATGTGCCGCTGGTCTCACCCAGCGTCACAGGGCGCTCCCACCGGTTCCGCCGAAGCCCGCGTGCCTCTCCCACCGGCCTCGCCGGGCGGGTCTCACCGGAGCTTGCGCGCCACTTCCGTCGCCCAGTAGGTGAGAATCGTGTCGGCCCCGGCCCGGCGGATCGCGGTCAGCGACTCCATGATGGCGCGGTCGCGGTCGATCCAGCCGTTCGCCGCGGCGGCCTCGACCATGGCGTACTCGCCGCTGACCTGGTAGGCCGCCACCGGCACGTCCACCGTGTCGCGCACCTGGCGCAGGATGTCGAGGTAGGCGAGCGCGGGCTTGACCATCACGGCGTCGGCGCCCTCGGCGAGGTCGAGCCGCACCTCGCGCAGCGCCTCGCCGACCGGCCCGGCCGCGTCCTGCTGGTAGGCACTGCGGTCGCCGAACTGCGGCGCGCACTCGGCCGCGTCGCGGAACGGCCCGTAGAAGGCCGAGGCGTACTTCACCGAGTAGGCCATGATCGGGACCTGCTGGAAGCCCTCGGAGTCGAGGGCCGCGCGGATCGCGGCGACCTGGCCGTCCATCATGCCGCTGGGCGCGATGAACTGCGATCCGGCGCGGGCCTGGGCCACCGCCGCGGCGGCGTAGCGCTCCAGGGTGGAGTCGTTGTCGACCTCGCCGTCGGGGGTCAGGATGCCGCAGTGGCCGTGGTCGGTGAACTCGTCCAGGCAGGTGTCGGTCATCACGACCATCGTGTCGCCGACCTCGGAGACCAGGTCGGCGACGGCCTTCTGGACGATCCCGTCGGGGTCGTCGGCCGCCGAGCCCCGGGCGTCCTTCACCGCGGGGATGCCGAAGAGGATGAGGCCGCCGACGCCCGCCTCGGCCGCCTCGTGGGCGGCCTTGCGCAGCGAGTCGCGGGTGTGCTGGAACACCCCCGGCATCGAGGCGATCGGGCTCGGCCGATCGATGCCCTCCTTGACGAACAGCGGCAGCACGAGCTCCGCCGGGTGCAGCCTGGTCCCCGCGACCATCCGCCGCATCGCCGGGTTACGGCGGAGCCGGCGGGGACGCGCGACCGGGAACTGGGCGGTCATGGGTCCTCCCTCTCCCCGGCCGCAAGGATCGAGGAGCCGGGGGACACGTGTGGTTTCAGCCCGCTGGAAACGCGAAAGCCACCGCGGACGCCCCGGTCTGCGGGCGGCGTTCGCGGCACGGTTCCCAGTCTATTTGGCGCGGCGCCGGGCTCCCCTCCGGGTCTGGGAGGGCCTGCGGGGGACGTCTCCGGCCCCGACGGCGGCCTGCCGCTGCTTGGCGCCGTACTCGGCCAGTGCGGCCGCCAGGGCCGACGTGGAGGGCCTGTCGGCCATGACGTCGACGCGCAGGCCGAACTCCTCGGCCGTCTTGGCGGTCTGCGGGCCGATCACCGCGATGACCGTGACGTTGTGCGGCTTGCCCGCGATGCCCACCAGGTTGCGCACGGTGCTCGACGAGGTGAACAGCACCGCGTCGAACCCGCCGCCCTTGATGGCCTCCCGGATCGGCGCGGGCGGCGGCGCCGCGCGGACGGTCCGGTAGGCGGTCACGTCGTCGCACTCCCAGCCGAGCTCGGTGAGCCCGGCCACCAGCGTCTCGGTGGCGATGTCGGCGCGGGGCAGCAGGACCCGGTTGATCGGGTCGAGCATGGAGTCGTACGGCGGCCACTCGGCGAGCAGGCCCTCCGAGGACTGCTCCCCGGACGGCACCAGGTCGGGCTTGACGCCGAACGCCACGAGCGCCCTGGCGGTGGCCTCACCCACCGCCGCGACCTTGAGCCCGGCGAACGCGCGGGCGTCCAGGCCGTACTCCTCGAACTTCTCGCGGACCGCCTTGACCGCGTTGGAGCTGGTGAACGCCACCCACTCGTAGCGGCCGGTGACCAGCCCCTTGATCGCCCGGTCCATCTGCTGCGGGGTGCGCGGCGGCTCGACGGAGATCGTGGGAACCTCCTCGGGCACGGCGCCGTAGGAGTGGAGCTGCTCGACCAGGGCGGCCGACTGCTCCTTGGTGCGCGGCACCAGCACCCGCCAGCCGAACAGCGGCTTGGTCTCGAACCACGACAGCCGGTCGCGCATGCCGACGGCCTCGCCGACCACGATCAGGGCGGGTTCGGTCACCCCGGCGTGCTTCAGGTCGGGGCCGATCCGGCCGAGGGTGCTCACCACGGTGTACTGCTCGGTGGTGGTGCCCGCGCCGCTGACGGCGACCGGGGTGGAGTCGGGGCGGCCGGCCGCGATGAGCGCCTTGGCGATCGGGACGGCCTCGGTGACGCCGTTGTAGATCACCAGGGTGCCGGCGCCGGCCGCGTGGGCGGACCAGTCCTCGACCTGGGTGGCGTCCACGACCCGGAACTCCGGTACCGACACCGCCGCGGGGATGCCCGCGTAGGTCAGCACCGCCGTGGCCGGGGGCACGCCCGGCACGATCTCGAATTCCACCTCCGCCTTCGCGCAGGCCGTGACCTCGTCGGTGATCGAGGAGAAGAACATCGGGTCGCCGGCGCACAGGCGCACGACGCGGCGGCCGTCCTTGGCCGCCGTGACGGCCCGCAGCGAGACGGCGCCCTCTTCGGCGGCGTCCACGACCTCGGCCTCCGGGCGGCAGTGACGCAGCAGCGCGCCGTAGGCCTCCCGGTCGAGCACGACGAGGTCGGCCTTCGAGAGCAGGTCGGCGCCGCGGAGCGTGAGCAGGCCCTCGTCACCGGGCCCGGCGCCCACGAAGGCGACGAAGCCCGCGGGGCTCTCGAAGGCGGTACTTCCGGAGCTCAATGTGCTTGCTCCCCTATCAACGTGCCGGCCCCTTCGGCGATCATCTCGGAGGCGAGGTCGCGACCGAGGTTCGCGGACGCCGAAGGGTCTCCGGCGGTGGACTTGCGCACCGCGCGGCTGCCGTCCACGGCGACGACAGCGGCGGTAAGAATGAGTTGTTCCCCCTGGTGGGCGGAGTACGCCCCGACCGGCGCGGCGCATCCCGCCTCCAGGGCGGCGAGCACGGCCCGCTCGGCGGTCACCGCGGCCCGGGTCGCGGCGTCGTCGAGCACGCCGAGGAACTCGATGAGGTCGGCCCGGTCGGACCGGCACTCCACGGCCAGCGCGCCCTGCCCGGGCGCGGGGAGCATCTCCTCGACTTCGAAGATCTGGGAGATCTCCGACTCGCGGCCCAGCCGGCCGAGCCCGGCGGCGGCCAGCACGACGCCGTGCAGCTCACCGGAGGTCACCTTGCCGATCCGGGTCTCGGCGTTTCCCCTGATGGGGACGTATTCCAGGTCGGGGCGAAGCAGCCGCAGCTGGGCGATCCTGCGGGGGGAGCCGGTGCCGATCTTCGCGCCGGGCGGGAGGTCGGCGAGCTTCGCCGTGCCGACCAGCGCGTCCCTGGGGTCGTCGCGCGGCGGGATGGCGGCGATGGTCACCCGCGGGTCCTGCGTGGTGGGCAGGTCCTTGAGCGAGTGGACCGCGAAGTCGATCTCGCCATCGATCAGCTTGTCGCGCAGCGCGCTGACGAAGACGCCCGTCCCGCCGAGCTGGGTGAGGTTGGCCCTGGACACGTCGCCGAAGGTGGTGACGCCGACGAGCTCGACGGGCCGGCCGGTCAGCGCGGTGAGCCGGTCGGCGACCAGGCCGGACTGGGTCGTCGCCATGAGGCTACGGCGCGTCCCCATCCTGAGCGGGGAGGAAACGTCGCTCACCTGCCCACCTCCTTCTCGACCTCTGCGCATCTCACTGCGGCGGGGACCTTCGGGTCCAGGTTGAACAGCTCGCGCAGCGCCTCGGCATAATGATCTCCCGCCGGGGACTGCGCGAGCTGTTTGACACGCACGGTGGGCTCGTGGAGCAGCTTGTCGACCACGCGCCTGATCGTCTGGGTGACTTCGTCCCTGGCCCGCCCGTCGAGCTCCGGGAGCCTGGAGACGAGCCGTCCGAGCTCCGCCTCCACCACGTCGGCGGCCTTGCTGCGCAGCGCGACCACGGTCGGGGTGACCCGCGAGGCCCGCTCGGCCGACAGGTAGGCCGCGACCTCCTCGGCGACGATCTCCCGCACCGCGACGATCGCCTCGGCGCGCCCGCCGTCGTCGGTGTCGGCGTCGGCGGTGCCGTCCTGCATCGACTCCAGGTCGACGAGGGTGACGCCGGGAAGGTCCCGCACCGCGGGATCGACGTCCCGCGGCAGCGCGAGGTCCAGCAGGAACATCTCCCTGGCCGGGACCATGTCGGCGGTGATGACCAGGTCGGTGGCGCCGGTGCACGAGATCACCAGGTCGGCGCGGGCCAGCTCGGCCGCCAGCTCGCCGAACTCGGCGGCCCGGCCGCCGACCGCCTGTGCCAGCCGTACGGCGCGCTCGTGGGTGCGGTTGACCACCACGATGTCGGTGACGCCCGCCCGCTGCAGGGTCGCGGCCGACAGGGAGCTCATCGAGCCGGCTCCGACGACCAGCGCCGTGCGGTCCCCGATCGAGCCGAGCACCCGTCCGGCCAGGGTGAGGCCCACGCCCACCAGGGACGCGCCCGCCCGGTCGATGCCGGTCTCGGCGTGGGACCGCTTGCCCACCCGGAGCGCCTGCTGGACGAGCTCGTTGAGCGTCGCGCCGAGCGTGCCCTCCTCCTGGGCGAGCCGCAGGGCCGAGCGGACCTGCCCGAGGATCTGCCCCTCGCCCAGGACCATCGAGTCGAGCCCGGCGGCGACCGAGAACAGGTGCTCGACGGCACGGTCCTCGTAGTGCACGTACAGGTGGGCCGAGAGCTGGTCGAGCGGGACGCCGGAGTGGACGCCGAGCAGCTCCGACAGCCCGTTGACCGCGGTGTGGAACCGGTCGACGACGGCGTAGACCTCGACCCGGTTGCAGGTGGAGACCACCATCGCCTCGGCCACGGCGGGGTCGCGCTGGACGTCGTGAAGCAGCTTCACCAGTGCGTCACCGGTGACCGACACCCGTTCGAGCAGTGCCACGGGAGCCGTGCGGTGGCTCAGACCGACGACGAGAACACTCACCGGGTCTCGACCTCCCTCACCGGCCGGCGTCGGCCGGCCGCGGTGTCCGCGCCCGCCCGGGCGATGCCGTGCCTCCGGGGCCTTCCTGGTCCGCCGTTCACAAGTCCACCGCCTCGGGCCACTCCTCGGCCATCGCGGGTCCCCCACTCATCCGATCCGTCTTGCGCTGCTCGTGGAACGCGAGGATCTGAAGTTCAATTGATAGATCGACTTTACGGATATCGACGCCCTCGGGCACCGTGAGCACGACGGGGGCGAAGTTCAGGATGCTGGTGACCCCGGCGGCGATGACCCTGTCGGCCACCTGCTGGGCGGCCGCCGCCGGCGTCGCGAGCACCACGATCGACACTCCCCGCCGCCTGATGACGGTCTCCAGATCGTCGATGTGCTCCACATTCAATCCCGCGATGTGGTCGCCCACCACTTCGGGGTCGGCGTCGAAGAGGGCGGCGACCCGGAAGCCACGGGAAACGAACCCGCCGTAGTTGGCGAGCGCACGACCGAGGTTACCCACTCCGACGATGGCCACGGCCCAGTCCTGGGTGAGACCCAGCTCACGGGATATCTGGTAGATGAGGTACTCGACGTCGTATCCGACCCCGCGGGTGCCGTAGGAGCCCAGGTGCGACAGGTCCTTGCGGAGCTTGGCGGAGTTCACCCCGGCCGCCGACGCGAGATCCTCGGAGCTCACCGTGGCCAGGCCCCTCTCGGACATGCCGTTGAGGGCTCGCAGGTAGAGCGGCAGCCTGGCGACGGTCGCCTCGGGTATGCCGCGTTCGCGAGCGTGGGACGGACGGCGGATCACGTGCCGGAGCTCCAGGGGGACAGGCGACCGGCGCGGCCGGAACGCGGCGGATGACGAGGTGAGGCCACTGTCTTTCAGGTTAGTCCCTTTGTGAAGCGATGCACAAAGTGAAACTTCACGCATCCGCGCTCGTGCGGCCCTGATGTCATCGATGCCCCCAAATGTCCTGCGGCGTCCTTGAACGTCCTGCGGTGTCCGGAGTCCGGCGGGCATTCCGGGCTTTTCTCCGGGACGGCGTCTTCGGGCGTCCCGGGCGTTCCTCCGGGGCGGCGCCTCCGGGCGCGCGGCGGGGCACGCCGATCGCGGCACCGCCGTACGGCTCGGCTACGGTGGCTGCCATGGCACCGCAGGACCACCGCATCACCCTGCTCGGCAAGCCCGGCTGTCACCTGTGCGACGACGCCCGGGCGGTGATCGAGCGGGTCGCCACGGAGCTGGGCGTCCCCTGGGAGGAGCGCGACATCACCGCCTCCGCCGAGGACCAGGAGAAGTACTGGGAGATGATCCCGGTCACACTGGTCGACGGCGTGCAGCACGACTTCTGGCGTGTCGACGAGGCCAGGCTGCGCGCCGCGCTGGCCTCCTGAGGGACGGCCGGCCCGCCGGGGCTAGAAGGACGTCGGCAGCGGGAGCACCTTGGCGGCGTTCACCCTGAGGTCGATCACGTTGGTGGCGAGCACCATGTTCTGGCGCTCGCTGACGAACCGCTCGACGTGCGGCTGGCGCTGGTGCTCGGTGTAGGCGACCTCGTCGCGGTAGATCTCGTAGACGATGCGCTGGAGCGGGGCCGACTTCACGGCGTGACAGGCGTAGATCAGCGTGTCGGGCTCCGCGCCGCGGACGGCCTCGACCGTCTCCTCGGCCAGCCGGTCGAACATCTCGCCGGTGCCGTCGATCAGGGTGAAGACGGTCAGCAGGCCGAAGATGTTCGGCGAGGGGCGCCCGGCCCCGCCCGGTCGCCCGGCCGCCGCCCCGGGGTACATCGCGCCGGTCTCCGGCGGCCCGGGTGTCCGGCCGCGGCCGCCCGGGGCACCCGGCACGCCCGGGGACGGCTCGGCGGAGCGCCCGTGCCGGGACTGCGGGGCGCCGAACGCCTGGTCCGCCGACATGGGCTGCAGCGGCGAGTCGGGGGCGGCGAACTCACCGGTGCTGGGGCCGCCGGAGTGCCTGCCGTACTCGTTCAGCGGCACGTTGTACTCGCCGGTGGAGGCGGCCCGGTCGTCGGCCGGGCCGGCCTGCCCGTCGTGCCCGCCCGCGGCGGGCGGCATGCCGTACTCGCCCGCCATGAACATGCCGGTGGCCGGGCCGCCGAACGGGTCGTCCCCGGCGGGCCGGGGCGGCGTGGACCGGTGCCCGCGGCCCGCGGCCTGGGGCTCCGGCTCGCCCGCACGGTACTCGGCGACGAGATCGCCGAGGCCGGAGCGGCGCGGGGACTCCTCGGCGAGGGCGCGCCGCCCCGCGACCTGGACGTCCGCGGGAGGCTGCCCGAAGGCCGCGCGGCGGCCCGCCGGCTCGCGCCCACCGGCGGCGCCGCCCGCCGGGGCCTCGTCGTACCCGTCCTCGTCCTCGTCGTCCTCGTACGGCGCCAGCGGGCGGAGCAGGCTGTACCAGACCGCGGCCGCGGTGACGCAGAGCAGCAGCGCGGTGAACATCCCCGGCACGGCGAAGCTCATCGCCCCCACGAGGGCCAGGCCGGTCGGGCCCAGCACGAGGAGGGCGTGCATGTTGTCGGCGTCGTACTCGTCGCCGCCCCTCCACCGCTTCACCGTCAGCGCGACGCCCGCCACCAGGACGAGCGCGGCCACGACGTGGACGGCCAGCAGGACGTAGGTCGGCGGCAGGCCCCAGTGGACGCTCCCGACCGGAAGGGACCGGCCGAAGCTCTTCTCCTCCTCGACCCGGTCGACCGCCAGGATCACCGCGCCGACGATCGTGAACCCGGCGCCCACGAGCCAGGAGGCGAACCTGATACCGGCCCCGCGCACCAGCAGTTGGACGACCCCGACGGCCAGCCACAGCGGGGCCAGCAGGGAGCCGGTCAGCTGGTAGACGCGGAACGTGCCCGCCCCGAATCCCAGCAGGTGACCTGCGCCGATCACTCCGAGTGACACGCAGAGCGCCGCCGTCGTGAGGCTCCAGGCGACCGCCCATCCCGTGGGCTCGCTGCGGAACCGGCCGACGAGGGCGGCGGTGGCGACGGCCGCGAGGAGCGATCCGGCGAATGCGATGACAGCGACGAGGACTTCCATGGTGTCCCCATGCTGCCGGACATCGGCCCCCTACGGGTAGCCGGGCGACCGAACGGCCCGGTACGGCGGCCGGACCGGCCCCGAGGCCGCGACACCGGACGATTACCGTAAGTCATGAATTGGCGTTTGGATTGTGGAATCACCCGTTTGATTCCTAGAGTGAGCGGGCACGCCGCACCCTCTCCCCCACAGGGATACCGGATGCCAGACACGTGGCCGCTCGCCGGGCACCTCCCCACCGCCGTCGGGACGGCCCCCGCCCGCGGCGACGAGCCCGCCGCGCGCGCGGACGCCGTGGAGGAGCTCCGCGAGCTCGTCCTGCGGGCCAAGACCGGGGACACGGACGCGTTCGGCGCGCTCTACGACCGCTACCTCGACCTGGTGTACCGCTACGTCTACTTCCGGGTCGGCTCCCATCCGCTGGCCGAGGACCTCACCAGCGAGACCTTCCTCCGCGCGCTGCGCCGGATCGCCGACTTCACCTGGCAGGGCCGCGACTTCGGGGCCTGGCTCGTGACCATCGCCAGGAACCTGATCGCCGACCACTTCAAGTCCGGCAGGTACCGGCTGGAGGTCTCGACCGCCGAGGTGATCGACACCCCGCTCGACGGCCCCCACATCCCGGAGAACGCCGTCGTCACCGCCATGGTCAGCGACCGGGTGCTCAGCGCGGTCCGCGATCTGGGACCCGAGCAGCAGGAGTGCGTGGTCCTGCGGTTCCTGCACGGCATGTCGCTGGCGGAGACCGCGCTGATCATGGGGAAGAAGAGCGGCGCCATCAAGGCGCTGCAGTTCCGCGCGATCCGGGCGCTCGCCCGCGCGCTGCCGTCGGACCTCGGCTGAACCGCGTGTGGCGGCGCGAGGCCCGGCGGAGCCCCGCGAGGCCCCCGTGAGGGCGCGCGAAGCCCGGTACGCGCGGCGCGTAACCCGCCGCGCCGGGCCGTCGTTAGGCAGGTGACACGATGCGTCACGGATCTGGGGCGGCAGGGAGCGTTCATGGGTGAGTGGCCGCCGGGCATCTCGCGCGGGTCCCGGGCACGCGCCCGGAGCCACGTCACGAGGCTCGGCACCCGGATGGGCGGGGCGCCCCGGCCGGAGTTCCGCGCGGGGCTGCGCGAGCGCCTGACGAACGCCGCCCGGGAGGACCTCGCCGGGGCCGACGAGCCCGCGGAACCGGCCGTCCCGGCACGCCGCGCCCGGCACCGGCGGCGCGGGCGGCGGGGCGTCCGGGTGCGGTGCCCGCGCCCGGGCCCGCTCTACCGGCTGGTGAGCGCGGTGCTGGTGGCGGTGATGCTGGTGGCGGGCCTGGCCACCTACCGGTCGATGCCCGGGGAGACGCTCTACCCGCTCAAGCGGGCCGCCGAGAGCACGCTGTTCCACCTGAGCGCCGACGAGGCCGAGCGGGCCGACCGCTCCTTCGGCTACGCCGAGACCCGCGCCCACGAGGTCGAGGAGCTCCTCGGCTCCTCCCGGCGGGAGAAGCGCCTGATCCGGCAGACCCTCAAGGACATGGAGGACACCACCCGCTCGGCGGTCTCCTCCCTCACCCGGGTGCGCCGCCGCGACGTCCGCGACTCCCGCCAGCTCAAGCGCTTCGTCCAGAAACAGCGGAACCAGATCGAGGGCATGCTCCCCAAGCTGGACGTCGAGGATCAGCGCCGGGCCAACGGCTATCTGCACTACATCATCCAGCTGGCTCCCCCGGGCTGACGGGCCGTCGCGGGCCCCGTTCTGGGCCGCCGCGGGGGCCGGCCGCCGGGCCGTCATCGGGCCGCCGGAGGGCCGCCCGCCCGCCGTACGTCGCCTCACGGCCACGCGTTGTATACCGGTTTAACCCGCCTGCTCCGGTTAAGCTGAGGGCTATGAGGCGGCTACTGCGAGACCGGGGTGGGGCGGGGACGGCCGGAGAGGTGGCAGCCGGGGAGGTGGCGGCCGCCGCGGCGGTCGCGCTGCCGATGGTCGAGCCCGACCCGACCGCCGCCGCCTTCTTCGATGTGGACAACACGATGATGCGCGGCGCGTCCATCTACTACTTCGCCCGCGGCCTGGCCTCGCGCGGCCTGTTCACCACCCGCGACCTGCTGAGGTTCGCGTTCGGCCAGACGGTCTTCCGGGTCCGCGGCGGTGAGAACCCCGAGCACATCGCCGAGGCCAGGGAGGCCGCGCTGGCGTTCGTGGCGGGCCACAAGGTCGAGGACATCGTCCAGCTGGGCGAGGAGATCTACGACGAGGTGATGGCCGACCGCATCTGGGCCGGCACCCGCGCCCTGGCCCAGAGCCACCTCGACGCCGGCCAGCGGGTCTGGCTGGTCACCGCGACCCCGGTGGAACTCGCCCGGGTGATCGCCCAGCGCCTCGGCCTGACCGGCGCCCTCGGCACCGTGGCGGAGACCAGCGACGGCGTCTACACCGGCCGCCTGGTCGGCGACCTGCTCCACGGCCCCGCCAAGGCGGAGGCCGTGCGCGCGCTGGCCCGCCGGGAGGGCCTCGACCTGAGCCGATGCTCGGCCTACAGCGACTCGGCCAACGACCTGCCGCTGCTGTCCATCGTCGGCAACGCCACCGCGATCAACCCCGACGCCGAGCTGCGCGACCACGCCCGGCAGAACCAGTGGGCGATCAAGGACTTCCGCACCGGCCGCAAGGCCACCATGATCGGCCTGCCCATCGCCGCGGGCGTGGGGGCGCTGGCCGGGGGCGTGGCGGCCGCCGTCGCGCTGCGCCGCCTCCACCGAGCCCGCTGACCTCCGTACGGCCGCGGCCCGTCGGACGGCTCGCCGGGAAGGCCGGGTCAGAAGAACGGCGGGAAGGCGTGGCCCCGCCGCAGCCGCAGCTCGTTGAGCTGCTGCTGGATGATCTCGCGGATCTGGTCGGTGAGGTGGAAGACCACCATGGGGTCGTCGGCGTCGGCGGGGTCGAACTCGTCGGTCCTGACCGGCTCGCCGAACCCGATCACCCACTTGGACGGCAGCGGCACCGCGCCGAGCGGTCCCAGCCAGGGGAACAGCGGGGTGACGGGGAGGTACGGCAGGCCGAGTGCCCTGGCCAGCAGGCTCAGGTCACCGATCTTGGGGTAGATCTCCTCCGCCCCCACGATGGCGCAGGGCACGATCGGCGTCTGGGCGCGGATGGCCGAGGCGACGAACCCGCCGCGGCCGAACCGCTGCAGCCGGTATCGCTCGGAGAACGGCTTGCCGACGCCCTTGAACCCCTCGGGGAAGACCCCGACCAGCTCGCCTTTTCGTAGCAGGCGGTCGGCGTCCTCCCGGCAGGCCAGGGTGTGACCGGACTTGCGGGCCAGGTGGCCGAGCAGCGGGAGCCGGTAGACCAGGTCGGCGCCGAGGAGCCGGAGCGCGCGGCGCGCGGGGTGGTGGTCGTGCAGGGCCACCTGGAGCATGAGCCCGTCCAGCGGGATGGTGCCCGAGTGGTTGGCCACGACGAGGGCGCCGGAGTCGGCCGGCACGTGCTCCATGCCGGTGGTCTCGACGCGGAACCAGTCGCGGTACAGCGGGCGGACCAGCTCCAGCAGCACCTTGTCGGTGAGCTCGGGGTCGAAGCCGAACTCGTCGACCTCGTACTCGCCCGTGACGCGGCGGCGCAGGAGGGCCAGCAGCTCGGCGACACGCCGGTCGACGTCGCTCATCGGGCCACCGCCCGGGTCAGCAGGTCCATCAGGGCCGCGGGCAGGCCGCCGGCGATGTCACGGGCCCGGAGGAAGTCGTCGAAGGCGGCGGCGGTCGAGAACGCCGGCCGCCGGCCGAGGGCCGCGGCCAGCGCGGTGGTGTCGACGACCCGGCCGTGGCGCATCAGGCGGAGCTGCTCGGGGGAGAAGTCGACCAGGCCGGCGCCGCGGGCGAGCTCGCCCATGAGCTGGAAGGCCGAGGAGGGCACCGGGACCGTGACCAGCCCGGCCCGGCGGGCGCACTGCGACAGCAGGAGCACGCCGTCCCCGGCCACGTTGAACGTGCCGGGGTGGTCCTCGGTGGCCGTCCGCCTGAGCACCTCGACCGCGTCGTCCTCGTGGACGAACTGCAGCCGGGGGTCGAAACCGAGCGCCGTCGGCAGGACGGGCTGGGTGAAGTAACGGGTCAGCGGCGAGTCGACGCCGGGCCCCATGAAGTTGGCGAACCTGAGGGTGGTGACGGTCACGTCACGGCGCCGCCGGGTGAACCCGCGGACGTAACCCTCGACCTCGCAGGCGTCCTTGGCGTAGCCGTGCGCCGGCGGCTCGGCCGGTTCGGCGTCCTCGGTGAAGACCGCCGGGTCACGCGGGGAGGAGCCGTAGACGGCCGTGGTCGAGCGCACGACGAGACGGCGGACCGTGGCGGACCGCTGGCAGGCACCGAGCAGCTGCATGGTGCCTATGACGTTCTGCTCTTTCATGAGCGCCCGGCCGCCGCTCCGGGGGGGAGCGCTCACCAGACTCATGTGGACCACCGTGTCGACGTCGGCGGCCGAGATCACCTTGGCGATGTCGGGGCCGCGCGGGTCCACGCGGACGAACTCCGTCCGGCCGAGGGGGACGCCGCCATCACTTGACAGCGAGGGCGGCGGCGCCGTGTCCACTCCGATGACCCGGCCGATCTCCGGGTCGGCCGCGAGAACGCTCGCCACCCGGGCGCCGATGTGGCGCGAGACCCCGGTGACGAGCACGGTGTGGGTCATCGACGCCTCGCAGATCCGCTTCGCTACTTCTTGTTACGCCGCTGGATGCGGGTCTTCTTGAGAAGCTTGCGGTGCTTCTTCTTCGCCATGCGCTTACGGCGCTTCTTGATCACAGAGCCCACGGGACCCCCAGGTAGCTGGTAGCCGAGATTGTCAAACCGGTGCGCGAAACAACACACCGGCTCAACAGACTACCGGCGATCCACGGTAGATCGGCCCTGGGGGATGCCCGGGGGATGTTTTGGGAACTCACGGCGCCGCCGCGCGCGCCGCTACCTCTTCCTGCTCCGTCGTCACCGGCCGGATCCGGGGACCGGCGGCCGGCCGGTCGCCCCTTCCGTACGGCCCGCGGCCGGTGCCCCCCGACCTGCGCCGGGGGGCTCACCGCCTCAACCCGCCTCGATGTAGGCGTCCCTCAGATAGTCGTGAACCGCCTGCTCCGGCACCCGGAAGGATCGGCCGACCCTGATGGCCGGCAGCTCGCCCGAATGCACGAGTCGGTAAACGGTCATCTTGGACACCCTCATGACTGTGGCCACCTCGGCCACGGTCAGGAACTTCACCTCACTGAGAGGTCTTTCGCCTGCAGCCATCGGACGCCTCTTCCGCACGTGTTTCCGGGTTATCCCCACTGGTGCCATTGCTCACGCACGTGTACTGCCGTCAGCGTAAGTCGGGACTCGGAGTGCGCAAACCCCCTACTTTGTCAGCCTCTGCAGTCCCGCGTCAGCGAAATGGAGAAACTCGCTGGCCAGCAGCCGGACCGTGCCCCTCGCCTAGATCTTGGAACGGACCAACTGTCTCCTATTAGAGTCGCCCACAATCTCCAAAAAGTTGACAAACGGTCGTCGAGGCGGGCGGAATGCAGGCGCGAAAAGCCGGTATAGGGATGTCCCCAACGACGTCCCCCGCGCCTCACAGTGCCCGCACGACCCTCTCGACCAGATACTTCGTAAGCGGATCGTAATACCTCGGTAGCACATTGTCATCGAGCGGCACGGTGACAGCGATCTTGCCTTCCGCCTCACCGACGAAGAGGGCGGGATCGTTGCTGTCGGCGAACCCGACCGTGAGGAGGCCCGCCTCACCGGCCGCGCCGGCCCAGCCATGGTCGGCGATCACCAGGTCCGGCCGGCCGTCACCGGGCCCCGCGGGCTCCGCGAGCCGGCCGAGCATGGCCTGCATCGGGGCCGGGTCGTGGGTGTGCACGAAGGCGCCCCGATCGTCCAGCATGGCCACGTCGTCCATGTACCGGATCCTGCGCTTGCGGCCGTACCCGGAGCCCCAGTAGGACCAGCCCTCGGCCGGGCTCATCATGATCGCGCCGTGCCTCCGCAGCAGCCGGGCCAGGGCGAGATGGACGGTGAGCAGGCCCGTGGGATGGCCCGTGGCCATCAGGACCCGCGGGGCCCCGCGGCGCAGCACCCCGGCGATCGTGTCGCCCATCGCCTCCACCGCGGCGATCGTCAGGTCCGGGTCGATGGTGTCCTGGCCCTCCCGATGCCCCGGGTCGGCCACCACCCCGGCGGATCGGGCCATCAGCTCCAGAACGTCCCGGTAGGACCAGCGGCCCCGCAGGGTCAGCCCGAACAGGTGGTAGGGGTCACGGTTGGCCAGCGACCGGTAGTGGTCGAGGTTGTTCTCCCGGCTGGTCGCCACGTCACCGGCGATCCGCGTGCGGACGAGGTGGTCGCGGAGGGCCGCCCGGTCCGGCGGAGAAGCGGAGGGACCCGGCGGGGCCGCGGGAGGGCCGGATGGGGCCGTGGAAGGGCCCGGCGGGGTCGCGGAGGGATCCGGCCGGGTCTCGGGAGAGCCCGGTGAGGCAGCGGGCGGGCCCGGCCGGCTCACGGGAGGGGGTCCAGTCCGTGGAGGGGGAAGACGGCCTTCCTGGTCGCCATGACGGCCCGGTCGATCGGGTCCGCCGGATCGTATCCGGCGGAGAAGTCGGCGAACTCCGGTTTCCTGCCGTCGGTCAGCGTCAGCGGCGCCGTCTGGCCCGTCCGCTCCTTGGTCATCCGGCGCCACTCCGGCGGGGTCGCGGTGGCCGGGGCGAGCGGGCGGCCCGCGACCTCGGATATCAGGTGGGTCCAGGCCCGGGGCACGACCTGCACCAGCTCGTATCCCCCGCCTCCGGTGACGACCCAGCGCCCGCCCGCGGTCTCGTGTGCCAGCTCGTGCAGCGCGGCGTAGGCGGCGCGCTGGCCGTCCAGGCTGAGCATCAGGTGGGCCAGCGGGTCCAGCGCGTGGCTGTCGCAGCCGTGCTGGGTGACCAGGATCTCGGGGGCGAACTCCCGCAGCAGCGGCGGCACCACCGCGTGGAAGGCCCGCAGCCAGCCGCCGTCGCCGCATCCGGCCGGCAGCGCCACGTTGACCGCGGTGCCCTCCGCGCCGGTCTCCCCGGGGAAGCCCGTGCCGGGGAAGAGGGTCTGCGGACTCTCGTGCAGGCTGACGGTCAGGACCCTGGGGTCGTCGTAGAACGCCGCCTGGACGCCGTCGCCGTGGTGGACGTCCACGTCGACGTAGGCGACCCTCGTCGCGCCCTGGGCGAGCAGCCAGGCGATCGCCACCGCCGGGTCGTTGTACACGCAGAATCCGCTCGCGGTGGAGGGCATCGCGTGGTGCAGGCCCCCCGCCACGTTCACCGCGTGCTCGGCCTCACCGGTCCAGACCGCGCGGGCGGCGGCAAGGCTGGCGCCGGTGATCAGCGCGGACGCCTCGTGCACCCCGGTGAAGGCCGGGTTGTCCTCGGTGCCGAGCCCGTGAAGCAGATCGGGCCGCCCGGTCGCGGACACCCGCCTGACGGCCTCGATGTAGTCGCGCGTGTGGACCAGTGCCAGCTCGTCGTCGGTGGCGGGCGCGCAGCCGGTCATCTCCACCGCGTCCAGCACGCCCAGCTCCCGCGCCAGGGCCATGGTCAGCTCGACCCGGACGGGTGCGAGCGGGTGACCCGGCCCGAAGTCGTATGAGGTGAGGGCGTCGTCCCAGACGACCCGCACGGAACGGCTCACGGGTCCTCCTTCGCCGGCCTGGTGCGCGGGCCGCCGCGTTCCCCGGCCCGCCCCCCGCTCTCGCTCACGGGCTGCTCGCACACGGGCTCTCCCCCGCCGGGCGCGACGACGCCGCGCCCTCCCGGGGTCCCCCCGCTCCGGCCGACGCTACCGCACCCGGGCCCAGGGGCCGGAGCGGGGGCTCCGGAGGAGCGAGCGCTTTTCATCTAAGCGAAATATCCATATTTATTCGCCTCAACACGCCGACCGCCGCGAAGCCGCGGCGAGAGCGTCCGCCGTACGGCCGGGCGCACACGCCGTACGGCCGGGGCACCCGGGCGGGGGACGGTGGGGTGCCGGTCGACCGGCGGCTGACCGGTCGGCGGGTACGGCGGACGCCGGTCAGCCGGCGGCGAGCTGGCGGCTACGGTCGCGGGCGGCCTCGATGGCCGCCAGGAAGGCGGCCCGGACGCTGTGGCGCTCCAGCTCGGCGATGGCCGAGATGGTGGTGCCGCCCGGGGAGGTGACCGCCTCCCGCAGGATCACCGGGTGCTCCCCGGAGTCGCGCAGCATGATGGCCGCCCCGACGACCGACTGGACGACCATGTCGAGTGCCGCGGCGCGGGGCATGCCGAGCAGGATGCCCGCGTCGACCATGGCCTCGACGAGGTAGAAGAAGTAGGCCGGGCCGCTGCCGGACAGCGCGGTCGCGGCGTCCTGCTGCGACTCGGGGATGCGCAGCACCTTGCCGACCGGCCGCAGCAGGTTCTCGGTGAGCTCCAGGTGCGCCTCGGAGGCGTGGGCGCCCGCCGAGATCACGCTCATCGCCTCGTCCACCAGCACCGGCGTGTTGGACATCACCCGGACCACCGGGATCTCGCCGCCCAGCCGCGCCTCCACGAAGGAGGTGGTGATGCCCGCCGCCGCCGTGACCACCAGGCGGTCGCCCGGGACGTGCGGGGCGATCTCCGCCAGCAGGGAGGCCATGTCCTGGGGCTTGACCGCGAGGATCAGCGTGTCGGCGGTCTTGGCGGCCTCGACGTTGGAGACCACCTGCACTCCGTACCGCTCCCTGAGGTCCGCGGCGCGCTCGGCGCGGCGCGCGGTGGCCAGCACCTCGCCCGGCCTCGCACCGGCCCGGAGCAGCCCGGACAGCAGGGCCTCGCCCATCTTGCCGGTTCCCAGAATCGCGATCATTTCGGCGCACCTCGCGTGAGAGGACCATCGGGAGAAGTGAATCCCCAGCCTAAGGGGTCCGCCCACGTGACACCGGGCGACGTTCACCCCCGGCCACCCGGCTCGGCGGGACGCGCGGTCTCCTTGAACCGGTCCGCCGTCCGGGACGTTGTAGGGGTATGCGGATGATCGCGACCTCTCTCCTGGCTGGAAGCCTGCTGCTGGCCACGGCCTGCGGCGCCGAGCACGGTGGCACCGCGGCCTCGGTCACCACGACCGCCCCGGCGGGGCACGGCGCCGGAACGGCCACCGGCCCCTCGCAGCCGGTCTCGCACACCGTGCCACCCGTGGCGCCCCGCACCGAGCCCACGCACGGCACCCCCAAGCCGGTGAGGCCCGAGGGCCACACCGTCAACCCCCGCAAGGCCGGATGGCTCACCGCCAAGCCGTCCAAGGACGGCCGGAGCCTGCGGATCGTCTGGTGGTCGGGGGTGGAGCCCTGCACCGTCCTCGACCGGGTGAGCGTCAAGGAGACGGCCCGGCGGGTGACCGTCACCCTCTGGGAGGGCCCGAGCGGCAAGGCGCGGAACGTCGCCTGCATCGACATCGCCATCAAGAAGGTGACGACCGTCAAGCTCAAGGCCCCCCTGGGCAAGCGCAAGGTGGTCGACGGGGCGCGCTGACGCGAGGCCGCTTCCGGGAGGGCCCGCGGGGCACACCGGCCCCACCGGACCCGGGCCGCTCCCGGAGAGCCGCGCGGGCGCGGCCGGCCTCACCCGACCGGGCCCTCCTTGCATCCCTCGGGCCGCTCGGGCCGCTCGCCGGTCCATCCCTGCTCGGTGTAGGCCGCGTAGCCGATCACCGTGCCGGCGGCCACGCCCTCGGCGTCCCGGACGACGGTGGAGCGCTCGCCGGTCATCTCGCCCGTGACGGGATCGAGGATGATCTGGTAGTCGACGGGGACCATGGCGTCGCCCATTCCGGTCTCGCCGGTCTCACCGGCGTTGATCCGCACCGCGACCCCCGGGCGGCCGAGCGGGTCGGTGATCTCGCCGACCACCCGGGTCCCGGGAAGGCCGGCGAGGACCCGCAGCGCCGCCGCCCGCAGATCGGGCGGGCTCGGCAGGTTCAGCAGCGAGACCGCGGAGAAGGACCAGTTCTGCTCCTGCGACGGGCTCTGGTCCCCCCTCCTGGCCGCCTTGAACCGTTCGAGCAGCGTCCCGGCGTCCCTGGGCAGCGCCTCCAGGTCGGCGAAGGTCAGCTCGGCCATCCTGCGGTCGTAGAGGATCCCCTTCGGGTCGACCTGCCAGGAGTAGGTGCACCCCACCGGTTTCGGCGTGCAGCCCGGTTCCCCGGCGCACTCCGCGATCGGGCCGCCAGGCCGCAGGGCGTCCTTGGGACCTTGACGGCGCGGGGCGCCCTGCTCTCGCCAGGCGGCCACGTCCTCGGGGGCGGCGGGACGGCCCTCCATCCTGTCGAGGCGGGTGAAAACGGGGTCGCGCGGGTCGCGGGGCGTCCACGAGTCCAGTTCGGTGGTGAAGAGCACCATGTAGCGGGCGGATCCGTCTCCCCACCGGGCGAATGAACCGGCGACGGACCTGCGCCGCCAGTACGCCCCCGGGGTCTCCGCGGGCAGCGCCTCGGCCCTGGCGGCGATGTCCAGCAGCGCCTGGCGGCCGTCCGGCGCGGACACCGCCGTCGCGGGACCGTTCGCGGACCCGCCTCCGGCCCCGACCCCGGCGGTGACGGCCAGGATGACCGCGGCCGTCGCGGCGGCGGTGGCGGCGGTCCACACCCACGGCCGGGGACGGAGGCGCACGCGGTGCCGTACCGGCCGGGCCGTCTCCGCCGCGGCCAGCCGGGCGCGGGCGCGGGCGACGGCCGCGGGCGACGGCGGCGGGGCGTCCGGAAGCGACGACGCCAGCAGGTTGATCTCATCCATCGTGGTCCTCCTTCAGCGGGTCGATGTCGCCGAGCGCCTCGCGGAGCCGCCTGCGGGCCCGGCTGAGCCGGGACGCGACGGTCCCGTAGGGGATGTCCAGCGCGGCGGCCACCTCGGCGTGGGAGAGACCGCCGAGCGCGACCAGCAGGACCACGTTCCGGTCCCGCTCGGCCAGACCGGCCAGCGCCCCCGCGAGCCGGCCGGTCACCCGCCCCGCGGCGACCCGCGCGGTCACCGCGTCCTCGTGTCCGTCCGCGTGGCCGCCGTGGTGACCGGCGGTGTCGCGTACGGCGGTGCGGGCGAGCGCCTTCCATCGGCGGATCTCGCTCCGCCGGTGTTTGGCGAGCAGATTGGTGGCTATGCCGTACAGCCAGGGGCGGATCTCCCCTCGCGCGGCGTCGAAGCGGTGGCGGTCGTGGAAGGCGCGGAGGAAGGTCTCGGCCGCGAGGTCGTCGGCGGTGTGGACGTCCAGGCGGCGGGCGACGTAGCGGTGGATCTCGGTGAAGTGGTCGTCGAAGATCCGGTCGAAGTCGAGGACCGGCGGGCTGCCGCCGGTCTCGGGACCGGCCTCGGGATCGAGGCGGGGAGCGATCACGCTTCGTCCCGTGGGACGGGGTGGGGAGCGGACACGGGGTTCCTTCGTTGGGAGAGGGGGATCGCCCGTTCTTCCCCGGAGATCGGGAATGCTTTCACGCGCCGGAAGGTTGAGTGACATAGGCTCAAGTCGTTTGACAAACGCCACTCGAAGCTCCAATATGAGCCCGACCGACTCAACTTTGACTACAAGGACGTACTCATGGCACGTGCGGTAGGTATCGACCTGGGGACGACCAACTCCGTCGTCTCGATCCTCGAGGGCGGTGAGCCCACCGTCATCGCCAACGCGCAGGGCTCTCGGACCACGCCGTCCGTGGTCGCCTTCGCGAAGAACGGCGAGGTCCTCGTCGGCGAGGTCGCCAAGCGACAGGCCGTCACCAACGTGGACCGGACGATCCGCTCGGTCAAGCGCGAGATAGGCACCGACTGGAACCAGGAGATCGACGGCAAGAAGTTCTCCCCCCAGCAGATCAGCGCCTTCGTCCTGCAGAAGCTCAAGCAGGACGCCGAGGCCTACCTGGGCGAGAAGATCACCGACGCCGTGATCACCGTTCCCGCCTACTTCAACGACGCCCAGCGCCAGGCCACCAAGGAGGCCGGGCAGATCGCGGGCCTGAACGTCCTGCGCATCATCAACGAGCCGACGGCCGCGGCGCTCGCCTACGGTCTCGACAAGGACCAGGACCAGACGATCCTGGTCTTCGACCTCGGCGGCGGCACCTTCGACGTGTCCCTGCTCGACGTCGGCCAGGAGGACGGCCACGGCTTCGTCGAGGTCAAGGCCACCAGCGGCGACAACCACCTCGGTGGCGACGACTGGGACCAGCGCGTCGTGGACGAGCTGGTCAACCGCTTCAAGAACGCCCACGGCGTCGACCTGTCCAAGGACAAGATGGCCCTCCAGCGTCTGCGTGAGGCGGCGGAGAAGGCCAAGATCGAGCTGTCCAGCCAGTCCGAGACCAGCATCAACCTGCCCTACATCACGGCCTCCGCCGAGGGCCCGCTGCACCTGGACGAGAAGCTCACCCGCGCCGAGTTCCAGCGGCTCACCGCCGACCTGCTGGAGCGCTGCAAGGGCCCGTTCCACCAGGTGATCAAGGACGCCGGCATCAAGGTCTCCGACATCGCGCACGTCGTGCTCGTCGGCGGCTCGACCCGCATGCCCGCCGTCACCGAGCTCGTCAAGGAGCTGACCGGCGGCAAGGAGCCCAACAAGGGCGTGAACCCGGACGAGGTCGTCGCCATCGGCGCCGCCCTGCAGGCCGGTGTGCTCAAGGGCGAGGTCAAGGACGTCCTGCTGCTCGACGTGACCCCGCTGTCGCTGGGCATCGAGACCAAGGGCGGCATCTTCACCAAGATCATCGAGCGCAACACCACGATCCCGACCAAGCGCTCCGAGGTCTTCACCACGGCCGAGGACAACCAGCCGTCGGTGCAGATCCAGGTGTACCAGGGCGAGCGTGAGATCGCGGCGTACAACAAGAAGCTGGCCACCTTCGAGCTGACCGGCATCGCCCCGGCGCCGCGCGGCATCCCGCAGATCGAGGTCACCTTCGACATCGACGCCAACGGCATCGTGAACGTCTCCGCCAAGGACCTCGGTACCGGCAAGGAGCAGACGATGACGATCACCGGCGGCTCCGCGCTGCCGAAGGACGACATCGCGCGCATGATGCGCGAGGCCGAGTCCTACGCCGAGGAGGACAAGCGGCGCCGCGAGGAGGCCGAGACCCGCAACAACGCGGACTCGCTCGTCTACCAGACCGAGAAGTTCCTCAGCGAGAACTCCGACAAGGTCCCGGACGACGTCAAGACCGAGGTCAACGACTCCGTCGCCGAGCTGAAGAAGGCTCTGGAGGGCACCGACACGGCCGCGATCCGGACCGCCGCCGAGAAGCTCGCCACGGTCAGCCAGAAGATGGGCTCCGCCATCTACGCCCAGTCGCAGGGCTCCGAGGCGGCCGGTGCCGCCGCCGGCGCCGGCGCCGAGGGCGCGGCCGGTCAGAAGGCCGACGAGGACGTGGTCGAGGCCGAGATCGTCGACGAAGAGCCCAAGCGCGACAACGGCGCGAAGTGACGAGCCGTGATCCGAGGGGAGCGTGAGCGTGAGCACGCGTGAGAACGGCTCCGGGGAGGAGCCGGTGATCCGCGACAACCGGAAGATCGATCCGGAGACCGGAGAGGCGCGCAGCCAGGCCGAGCGGGAGCAGGCCGAGTGGGCGGCGCAGGCAGGGGAGGCCGACCAGTCCGCCGCCGGCCTGGCCGCGGCCGAGCTGGCCACCCAGCTCGCCGAGCGCACCGCCGACCTCCAGCGTCTCCAGGCCGAGTACGCCAACTACCGCAAGCGGGTCGATCGCGACCGGGCCATGGTCAAGGAGCAGGCGGTGGCCGGCGTGCTGTCCGAGCTGCTGCCGGTCCTCGACGACATCGGCCGGGCCCGCGACCACGGGGAGCTCACCGGCGGCTTCGCCAAGGTGAGCGAGTCGCTGGAGACGGTCGCGGGGAAGCTGGGACTGAGCGCTTTCGGCGCCAAGGGCGAGCCGTTCGACCCGACGGTGCACGAGGCGCTGATGCACAGCTACTCTCCCGACGTCACCGAGCCGACCTGCGTGGAGATCCTGCAGCCGGGCTACCGGATCGGCGAGCGCGTGCTGCGGCCCGCCCGGGTCGCGGTCGCCGAACCCGAGGAGCCCGCCGCGGGCGACGCGGGCGACAACTGAACACACCCCCATTCCATTTGATCGGAAAAGGAAAATGATGAGCACCAAGGACTACCTGGAGAAGGACTACTACGCCGTCCTTGGTGTGCCCAAGACCGCCACCGCCGAAGAGATCAAGAAGGCGTACCGGAAGCTGGCCAGGCAGTACCACCCGGACGCCAACCAGGGCAACAAGGAGACCGAGGAGAAGTTCAAGGACGTCTCCGAGGCCTACGACGTCCTGTCCGACACCAAGCGCCGCAAGGAGTACGACGAGGCGCGGACGCTGTTCGGGTCGGGTCTCGGCGGTTACCCGGGGGGCGGGGGGGCCTCCCGCGGCGGTGGCGGTTTCGCCTTCGACCTGGGCGACCTGTTCGGCGGCACCCAGCAGGGCGCCGGTGAGCGCATCGGCGACCTGTTCGGGGGCCTGTTCAACCGGGGTGGCACCGCCCCCCGGACCGGCGGGACCACCACCAGGGCGCGGCGCGGCCAGGACGTCGAGTCGGAGGTCACGCTCTCGTTCACCCAGGCCGTCCAGGGCACCACCGTCTCGCTCCGGCTGACCAGCTCCGCCGCCTGTACGGCGTGCGGCGGCACCGGCGCCAAGGCCGGCACCACCCCGCGGGTCTGCCCGACCTGCGAGGGAACCGGCGCGGCCAGCCGCAACCTCGGCAACTTCGCCTTCTCCGAGCCGTGCCGCGACTGCAAGGGCCGCGGCCTGCTGGTGGACGACCCGTGCCCGGTGTGCGAGGGCAGCGGCCGGGGCAAGAGCACCCGCACGATCCAGGCGCGCATCCCCGCCGGGGTGGCCGACGGCCAGCGCATCAAGATCAAGGGTAAGGGCGCTCCCGGCGAGAACGGCGGCCCGGCCGGCGACCTGTACGTCCAGGTCCACGTCAAGCCGCACCCGGTCTTCGGCCGGACCGGCGAGAACCTGACGGTCACCGTCCCGGTCACCTTCGCCGAGGCCGCCCTCGGCGCGGAGATCAAGGTGCCCATCCTCAAGGGGCTGCCGGTGACGCTGCGCATCCCCGAGGGCACCCCCAACGGCCGCACCTTCCGGGTGCGGGGCCGGGGTGTGACCCGCAAGGACGGCACCAAGGGCGACCTGCTCGCCACGGTCGAGGTCCTGGTGCCCCAGCATCTGGAGGACAAGGCCAGGAGCGCACTGGAGGAGTTCCGCGACGCCACCGCGGGAGGCGACCCGCGGGCCGACCTCATCCAACAGGCCAGAAGCGAGTAGCCATGGAAGCCAACTACTTCGATCTGTCGGACGACACTCCCGTCTACGTCATCTCGGTGGCCGCCCAGCTGTCGGGTCTGCACCCGCAGACCCTGCGGCAGTACGACCGTCTCGGCCTGGTCAGCCCGGGCCGTACGGCCGGCCGCGGCCGCCTGTACTCCACCCGCGACATCGTCATGCTCCGCGAGGTCCAGCGGCTCTCCCAGGAGGAGGGCATCAACCTCGCGGGCATCAAGCGGATACTGACGCTCGAGAACGAGGCGATGCGGCTGCGCGAGGAGAACCACCGCCTGCGCGCCGAGACCGCCATGATCCGCGCGCTGATCCGGTACCAGCTGCCGCCCGCCTGACACTCCACCGACCAGGGCCGGGGGGATTTACGTCGCGCCGTGCTCCGGCGCGTATAGAACGCCTGAACGGAGTTAGGCGATAGCCATGGATTACAAGCTTACGCAGAAGAGCCAGGAGGCGGTCTCCGCCGCCATCAGGCGTGCCGCCGCCGAGGGCAACCCCGAGGTCGCCCCGGTCCATCTGTTCACCGCGTTGCTGTCCCAGACCGGTGGCACCGCCGTACCGCTGCTGGAGGCGGTCGGCGCCGACTGGAAGCAGCTCCGCACCGAGGCCGAGAAGCAGCTCGCGGCCCTGCCGAAGGCGCAGGGCGCCACGGTCAGCGCCCCGTCGAGCTCCCGGCAGCTGCTGACCGCGCTGAACACCGCGGCCCAGCGGGCCCGGCAGCTGGAGGACGAGTACGTCTCGACCGAGCACCTGCTGGTCGGCCTCGCCACCGACGGCGGGCCGGTCGCCGAGCTGCTGAAGTCCCGCGGCGCCACCCCGAACGCGCTGCTGGAGGCGTTCGAGAAGGTGCGCGGGCACGCCCGGGTGACCAGCGAGACGCCCGAGGACACCTACCAGGCGCTGGAGAAGTACGGCGTCGACCTGACCGAGCGGGCCAGGGCCGGCAAGCTCGACCCGGTGATCGGCCGTGACTCGGAGATCCGCCGGGTCGTGCAGGTGCTCAGCCGCCGGACCAAGAACAACCCGGTGCTCATCGGCGAGCCCGGCGTCGGCAAGACCGCCGTGGTGGAGGGCCTGGCGCAGCGCATCGTCGCCGGCGACGTGCCCTCCAGCCTGCGCGACAAGCGCCTGGTGGCCCTCGACCTGAGCGCGATGGTCGCCGGCGCGAAGTACCGCGGCGAGTTCGAGGAGCGCCTCAAGGCCGTGCTCAGTGAGATCAAGGAGAGCAACGGCCAGATCGTCACCTTCATCGACGAGCTGCACACCATGGTCGGCGCGGGCGCGGCCGAGGGCGCCATGGACGCCGGCAACATGCTCAAGCCGATGCTGGCGCGCGGCGAGCTGCGGATGATCGGCGCCACCACGCTGGACGAGTACCGCGAGCGCATCGAGAAGGACCCCGCGCTGGAGCGGCGCTTCCAGCAGGTGTACGTCGGCGAGCCCACCGTCGAGGACACCATCGCGATCCTGCGCGGGCTCAAGGGCCGCTACGAGGCGCACCACCAGGTGCAGATCTCCGACGGCGCGCTGGTGGCCGCCGCCTCGCTGTCCGACCGCTACATCACCTCCCGGTTCCTGCCGGACAAGGCGATCGACCTCGTCGACGAGGCCGCCTCCCGGCTCCGCATGGAGATCGACTCCCGCCCGGTGGAGATCGACCAGCTCCAGCGGAACGTCGACCGGATGAAGATGGAGGAGCTGGCGCTCGCCAAGGAGACCGACGAGAGCAGCCTCCAGCGGCTGGAGCGGCTCCGCAAGGAGCTGGCCGACCGCCAGGAGGAGCTCAACGCCCTGGTCGGGCGCTGGGAGCGGGAGAAGGCCGGCCTGAACCGCGTCGGCGACCTGAAGAAGCAGCTCGACGAGACCCGCGGCGCCGCCGAGCGGGCGCAGCGCGACGGCGACTTCGAGGCCGCCTCGCGGCTGATGTACGCCGAGGTGCCCAGGCTGGAGGCCGAGCTCGCCGAGGCCAGCGCGGCCGCCCAGCCGGAGAGCGCCATGGTCAAGGAGGAGGTCGGGCCGGACGACATCGCCCAGGTCATCTCCTCCTGGACCGGCATCCCCGCGGGCCGCCTGCTGGAGGGCGAGACCGCCAAGCTGCTCCGGATGGAGGACGAGCTGGGCAGGCGGCTCATCGGCCAGAGCGAGGCCGTCCAGGCCGTCTCCGACGCCGTACGGCGGGCCCGCGCGGGCATCTCCGACCCCGACCGGCCGACCGGCAGCTTCCTGTTCCTCGGGCCCACCGGCGTCGGCAAGACGGAGCTGGCCAAGTCGCTGGCCGACTTCCTGTTCGACGACGAGCGGGCGATGGTCCGCATCGACATGAGCGAGTACGGCGAGAAGCACAGCGTGGCGCGGCTCGTCGGCGCCCCGCCCGGCTACGTCGGCTACGAGGAGGGCGGCCAGCTCACCGAGGCCGTACGGCGCAGGCCGTACACCGTGGTGCTGCTGGACGAGGTCGAGAAGGCCCACCCGGAGGTCTTCGACATCCTGCTGCAGGTGCTCGACGACGGGCGGCTCACCGACGGCCAGGGCCGGACGGTCGACTTCCGCAACACGATCCTGATCCTCACCTCCAACATGGGCTCGCAGTTCCTCGTGGACCCCAAGCTGGACCGGGAGGCCCAGCGCAAGGCCGTGATGGACGCGGTCCGGAGCGCGTTCAAGCCGGAGTTCCTCAACCGGCTCGACGACGTGATCATGTTCGACGCGCTCGGCATGGAGGAGCTGTCGAAGATCGTGGACCTGCAGGTCGCGCACCTGGCCAGGCGGCTCGCCGACCGGCGGATCACGCTGAACGTGACCCCCGCGGCGCGCGACTGGCTGGCGCTCACCGGCTACGACCCGCTGTACGGCGCCCGTCCGCTCCGCCGCCTGGTGCAGACCGCGATCGGTGACAAGCTCGCCAAGGAGGTGCTGGCCGGGAAGGTCCAGGACGGCGACGAGGTCACGGTGGACATGGCCGAGGGCGACGACGCCCTGACGATCTCGACGAGGGTAAGGGCTTGACCACCGTTGGGTGAAGCCCGCCCCTGGGACGGCCCCCGCTGGATACGTTCGGCACTCGTCCGGCACGAGAACGAACGACAGGGGGACGTGCATGATGAACCCATCACTGAAGATCCGGGGCATCCTCGCGGTGGCGACGCTCACGGCCGGTGTGACGTGGCTGTCGACCGCTCCGGCCGGCGTGTCCTGGCTCGGGGCGGTCCCGGCCTCGGCCGCGGCCTGCCACGGCCCGGCGGTGTCCGGGCCCGAGGCGCCCGGGGAGGCTGAGACGCCCGGAGCGGGCGTCGCCGGGGCCGAGGCGCCGATGAGCGCGGAGCGGCTCGCGCGGATCGCCGGCCTGCCGGGTCTGTCGCAGGCGTCCGCCGTGGCCGGCTTCACCGACGCCGCGGGCGTCGCGGGGGCGCGGACCTGTCCGCGTGCCCGGGGGAACGGAGACGGAGGCGGCGGTCGCGGGGCACGCCGTGGAGCACATGGCCGCCGGGCCGCTGCCCGCCGCGCCGGATCTGCCCGGCCTGCCGTCCACCCCGGACACCCGCTTCGACCGGGCACCGGTCACGGTACGGCCGGCGCCGCCGGTCTCCACGGGCACCGGCACGACCGGCGCCACCGACCCGGCCGGCACCACCGACGCGCCGCTCGACGGCGCGGCGCTGCCCGGCGCGCAGGCGGGCACCGGCACCGGGGAGTCGCTCCCGGCCTCGGCCGGGGACACCGGCACCCCGGTCGGTGAGCTGCCCAGCGTGGTCGAGCGGGAGGTCGCGGTCATCGAGCGGGAGGTCACCACGACGGCGGAGGCGCCCGCGACGGACGGCGACGAACCGCAGGTCTCCGGGGAGGACGGCGACGCCTCCACCGCGGAGGAGACCGTCCTCGGCGGAGGCTTCCGGCTCCGGTAGGGGCCATGCCCGGCCGCCGTGAGAAGGGCCGCGACCCGTGTGGGTCGCGGCCCTTCTCGCGTCAGCGGGAGGCGTCCAGCAGCGCGTCGAGGTCATCCTCGGGCAGCCCGAGGTCCACCCGGATCCGGTAGCGGGTGCGCAGCAGCGCGGCGTGCTCCCCGCTGCCCTCCGCCGCCTGCCGGGCCCCGTCGGTGGCCCAGACGTGGGCCTCCCGCAGGTCGCCGTAGGCGACGAGGGTCTCGGCGACGGTGAGCGCGGTGGCCGGGGTGCAGCCGCCGAGCCGGATCGCCTCGATCACCTCGCGCGCCTCGTCGGGCCGTTCGAGCTCGAAGAGGGTGTCGGCGATCCCCGCCCGGGGATCGGCGCTCACCTCGCCGCCGTCGTCCACGGCCCGCTGGAAGCAGTCGAGGGCGTGGGCGGGCTGCCCGGCCTGCCGCCATTCCTCGCCGGCGAGCACGAGGATCGCCGCCCGCGAGACGTCCCCGGACACGTCGTCCTCGGCCAGCGCCTCCAGGCGCCGGGCGAGGTTCTCGTGATCGTCGGCCAGAAGTGCCTGTTCAAGCAACCGGTGCAGTTGCCCGTGTGTCACATACGCCACATCGCGAGAGTACCGAGCGGCGCTCGACTTCGCCCGCACAACGGCAGGTATTTGTTATGCCACCCTCTGTGCATCATTAATTACAGTCTGCGTATTTCTGGAGGAAAACGGGCATATGCCAGGCGATCCCGGCCCGAGAGGCGACCTCGTCCGAAGGAGCTGCGATGGGCATGTCCAAGCAGACCACCTTCACGCTGACGTTCCTGCTCGGCCTCTCGGTGATCGTCCCGGGCTCCGCCGGATACCTCTCCGCCAGGATGGACGCGGTCGAACAGGCCCACCACAGGCTCGTGGCGCTGGAGAACCGGCTGCGCGAGGAGCGGCTCATCACCCCGGCCCGCCAGGAGTCGTGGCTGCGGATGCTCGCCGC
The DNA here is from genome assembly GCF_050942225.1 of Streptosporangium sandarakinum. Lineage (NCBI taxonomy): Bacteria > Bacillati > Actinomycetota > Actinomycetes > Streptosporangiales > Streptosporangiaceae > Streptosporangium > Streptosporangium sandarakinum. The sequence goes on along the minus strand of NZ_CP192034.1, from coordinate 490,967 downwards.
GCCGGCCCCCTGCCCCGTCATGGCACAGCCGCAGACCCGGCGGAGAGGCACGCCGATGCCCGCCGGGCTCATCCCGGCGCCGGTCGAGGCGCTGGATCCGGCGGCCATACCGCCCGGAACCGTCCCCGGCCGGGCGTTCTCCGGATCCGCGGCCCCGGGGTTCGGCGGCGGGCACGCCGAGATACGGCGCAGGCCGGCCGGGCACGAGCACGGGCGCGAGCACGGCGACCGGCGGGACCGGGGACACCGCTCAGGATGAGACCACCGCGAACTGGCGGTTGAGGTAGCCCCGAATCAGGTTCTTGGCCTCGGCCACGACCCGCGGGTCGCCGGCGGGGTCGCGCCGGAAGGCCAGCTTGAGCACCGCGTCGCCCGCCTCGACCCCGATCAGGATGCCCAGGTCGAGCTCCTCGCTGTCGGCCATGCCGTACTCCTGCAGGAGGAGGCCGCGCAGCCGGCCGGCGATCACCGCGTTGTTGTCCGACGCCGGGTCGAGCAGGTTGAGGTCGACCACGTCGCCGAACCGCAGGGAGCGGAACCCCGGGACGGTCCGGTGCATCTCGACGTACTCGTCGATGATCGCGTCGACCGCGTCCCACCAGCAGGCGTACTCCTCCGACAGGAAGCGGTGGCCGATCCGGGAGATGAAACGCTCCACGTTGCGCCGGGTCACCGCCTGGGCGATGGCCCGCTTGTCGGGGAAGAACTGGTAGACCGAGCCGATCGCGACCCCGGCGCGCTCGGCGATGCGGGTGGTGGTCAGCGCCTCGTAGCCGACCTCGTCGAGCAGGTCGGCGCAGGCGTCGAGCATCCTCTCGACACGTCTCGCGCTCCTCCGCTGGGCGGGCCGGCGGCGCAGCGGAGCCTCGCCGGGCTCCTCGGCAGGCAGGATGGACATCCCCCCATCTTGCCCTTCCGGCACCGCCGGGTCAGGCCGTATCGGCCAATCACCGGATTTCCCCGGCCGGCCTCCCCGCGCGCCCCGGACCCGCCGGTTTCCCGCGCGACCGGGCTCCCGGCCTCCCGCGCGGGAAACCTCCGCGACCGTCGGCTCGCCGTACGGTCAGCTCTCTGTGGCGGAGCCGGGCCGGGTGGACAGGCCCGTGCAGCCGCGCAGCGCCTTCCAGTCGGTCAGGGCCTGCTGCCGGGCGACGCCGGTGAGCGGGACGGGGACGCCGCCCTGGATCGTGGCCGGGGTCCACTGCTCCTTCAGCACCTTGCGCCCCTGGATCGTCAGCGTGAGCACGCCGGTCCGGCCGGTCTGGGGACCCCAGTTGTAGAAGACGAAGTTGCCCATGCCGTAGTTGACGTAGGCGTCCTTGAGATATCCGCCGCCGAGCAGGATGTGCGCGTGCCCGCCCACGATCACGTCGGCCCCGGCCGCGACCAGCTTGGGCGCCAGGGTGAGCTGGGCCTCGTTCGGGCACTTCTGCAGCTCGGTGCCCCAGTGGAGGTGGACGATCACCGTGTCGGAGGTACGGCGCGCCCTGCGCACCTCCTGGATCAGCCGGTCCTCCCGCTTGGCCGAGGCCAGGCCGCCCTTGGCGCCGAGCGCGGTCCAGGGCTGGATGAACTCGGCGTCCAGCACCTGGGTGGCGCCGATGACGGCGATCCGGTTGCCGTTCACGGTCGTCCGCCAGGGCTTGTACGCCTGGGCCTCGGTCGCGCCGACGCCGACGACCGGGAACCTCGCGCGCCTGATCGCGGCCAGCGAGTCGGTGAGGCCGCTCTCCATGTAGTCCATGCCGTGGTTGTTGGCCATGGAGGCGACGTCCACCCCGGCGGCCTTCAGCGCGGTCAGCGCCGAGGAGGGGGCGCGGAAGGTGAACTGCTTGCCCGGGGCGGGGGTGCCGCCGGTGGTGATCGCGGTCTCCAGGTTGACCATCGCGATGTCGGACCGGCTGAGCACCTTGGCGATCGGGCCGAGCGCGGTCTGCGGGTTCGCGTCCAGCCGGGACCGCAGCACCCCCTCGAAGTGCACGTCACCGCCGAAGGAGATGGTGTACGGCCGGCGCTCGGGCTTGGGCCGGGCCGAGGAGGTGGGCTTCTCCACGACGTCCGGCGTCGATGTGGCGGGTTCCGGGGACGCCGACTGCGCCGCCGTACAGGCCGCGGAGAGCGCTGCGGCGACGACGAGGGCGGCGGCGGCCCCGAGTCGGCGGGGGAGGTAGGTGTCCATCGGTATCCGAGGATGCCACCTCAGAGGGCGCATCCGGCACAACCCGGCCGATGGAGTGTCATCTCCTCAAAACTGGTATAGCTCAAATACTTGAATGATTCCGGTTTAGGACATAGCGTGTGCCTCGTGGACGACAGGGACCGGCTCCGCCAGGTGGGACTGCGGGTGACCGCGGCCCGCCTGGCGATCATGCAGACCGTGCGAGATGGCGACCATCTCGACGTGGACGCCATCCATCGGGGCGTGCGGGAGCGGGTCGGTCAGGTCTCCCTGCAGGCCGTCTACGACTCCCTGCACTCCATGCAGCGCGGCGGGCTCCTGCGGAGGATCGAGCCTCCCGGCAGCCCCGCCCGGTACGAGACGCGGGTGGGCGACAACCACCACCATCTCGTCTGCAGAGAGTGCGGAAGGGTCACCGACGTCGACTGCGCCGTCGGACACGCCCCGTGCATGGCCCCCGTCTCCGACGCCGGATACCTGGTGGACGAGGCGGACGTCATCTACTGGGGCGTGTGTCCCGCCTGCCGTCCCGTTGAGGCTCGCTGAAGAAGATCCGGAGGACTGTTCATGAGCACCAGGCCCACCACCACCACTGACGCAGGCATCCCCGCGCCGAGCGACGAGCACTCCCTTTCGGTAGGCCCGAACGGACCCCTGCTGCTGCAGGACCACTACCTGATCCAGAAGATGGCGCACTTCAACCGGGAGCGGGTGCCGGAGCGGGTGGTGCACGCCAAGGGCGGCGGCGCCCACGGCATCCTGCAGATCACCGAGGACGTCAGCCAGTTCACCAAGGCCGGCCTGTTCGCCAAGGGCAAGGAGACCCCGCTCTTCCTGCGCTTCTCCTCCGTGGCCGGCGAGCTGGGCAGCCCCGACACCCAGCGCGACCCGCGCGGCTTCGCGATCAAGTTCTACACCGAGCAGGGCAACTACGACATCGTCGGCAACAACACGCCGATCTTCTTCATCCGCGACCCGCAGAAGTTCTCCGACTTCATCCACAGCCAGAAGCGCCGCGCCGACACCAACCTGCGCGACCACAACATGCAGTGGGACTTCTGGACGCTCTCCCCGGAGAGCGCCCACCAGGTCACGTTCCTGATGACCGACCGCGGCACCCCGGCGTCCTGGCGCCACATGCACGGCTTCGGCTCGCACACCTTCCTGTGGTACAACGCCGGCGGCGAGAAGTTCTGGGTCAAGTACCACTTCAAGACCGACCAGGGCATCAAGAACTTCACCGACGCCGAGGCCGGCGCGGTCATCGCGCAGGACGCCGATTACCACATCCGCGACCTGCACACCGCGATCAAGAACGGCGACCACCCGTCCTGGACGGTGAACGTGCAGATCATGCCGTTCGAGGACGCGGCCGACTACCGCTTCAACCCGTTCGACCTGACCAAGGTGTGGCCGCACGCCGACTACCCCGAGATCACGATCGGCCGGTTCATCCTGAACCGCAACCCGGAGAACTACTTCGCCGAGGTGGAGCAGGCCGGGTTCGAGCCCGCCAACCTGGTGCCGGGCATCGGCCCGTCCCCGGACAAGATGCTCCAGGGGCGGCTGTTCTCCTACCCCGACGCCCACCGCTACCGCATCGGCGCCAACTACCTCCAACTGCCGATCAACCGGCCGCTGTCGCCCGTCCACAGCTACAACAAAGACGGCCAGATGGCCTTCGTCAACCCCGCCGACCCGGTCTACACCCCCAACACCGTGGGCGGCCCCGCGGCCGACCCGTCGCTGTACGAGGGTGAGAACTACCAGGTGACCGGGGAGATCATCCGTTCCGCCTACGCCCTGCACCGCGAGGACGACGACTTCGTCCAGCCCCGCGCGCTGTGGGAGAACGTCCTGTCCGAGACCGACCGGGCCCACCTGGTGAGCAACGTGGTCGGCCACGCCTCGGCCCCCGAGGTCACCGCGGACATGAAGAAGCGCGTCGTGGAGTACTGGACCAACATCCACAAGGACCTCGGCCAGAGCGTCGCCCAGGGCCTCGGCGTCGGCGTCTGACCCGGCGCGCCGGGAAACCCCGGAACCGTCCGATCCGACGCGCCCGGGAAACCCCGGGCCGACCGGTCCGCGCGGCCCGCACCCTCTCGTCGGGGTGCGGGCCGCCGCCGTCTCCGGACGGCAGTGTTCATGGCGACGCTGCGCGTCGCGGCTCGGGGGCTTGAGTCCGGTGTCTTCCCTCGTCACTCCGTCGCTTCGCTCCTCCGTTCCTCAGTCCAGACACCGGCGCCCCCTCACGGGCTCATGGCGACGCTGGCGCATCGCGGCTCGGGGGCTCAGACCCGGCGTCTTCCCTCGTCGCTCACTCGCCGCGCTCGCTCACTCCTCAGTCCAGACACCGGCGCCCCCTCACGGGCTCATGGCGACGCTGGCGCATCGCGGCTCGGGGGCTCAGACCCGGCGTCTTCCCTCGTCGCTCACTCGCCGCGCTCGCTCACTCCTCAGTCCAGACACCGGCGCCCCCTCACGGGCTCATGGCGACGCTGGCGCATCGCGGCTCGGGGGCTCAGACCCGGCGTCTTCCCTCGTCGCTCACTCGCCGCGCTCACTCACTCCTCAGTCCAGACACCGGCGCCCCCTCACGGGCTCATGGCGACGCTGGCGCATCGCGGCTCGGGGGCTCAGACCCGGCGTCTTCCCTCGTCGCTCACTCGCCGCGCTCACTCACTCCTCAGTCCAGACACCGGCGCCCCCTCACGGGCTCATGGCGACGCTGGCGCATCGCGGCTCGGGGGCTCAGACCCGGCGTCTTCCCTCGTCGCTCACTCGCCGCGCTCACTCACTCCTCAGTCCAGACACCGGCGCCCCCTCACGGGCTCATGGCGACGCTGGCGCGTCGCTGCTCGGGGGCTCAGACCCGGCGTCTTCCCTCGTCGCTCACTCACTGCGCTCACTCACTCCTCAGTCCAGACACCGGCGCCCCCTCGCGGTACCCGGACGGCCGGGACGGCGCGATCCGATGATCGTTCGGAAAAGCGGGATCCGCGCGCATTAGGCTTACGCGCGTGACCACCCCTCCAGAACAGGACCGTCTGCACGCTCAGCTCGCCTTCGCCATGGAGATCGACAAGCTCAGACGCATCGTGCGCCGCAACACCCTGATGGACGGGTCGCGGCGAGAGAACGACGCCGAGCACTCGTGGTACGTGGGCATGCTGGCGATGGTGCTGGCCGAGCACGCCCCACCGGGCATCGATCTGGACAGAGTCGTCGCGATGCTGCTCGTCCACGACATCGTCGAGATCGACGCCGGAGACACCTTCGTCTACGACGCCTCCGCCGTGGAGGCCCAGGCCGGCCTGGAGCGCAAGGCCGCCGACCGGATCTTCGGGTTGCTCCCGGACGACCAGGCCACGCGGCTGCGGGCGCTGTGGGACGAGTTCGAGGAGCGCGAGACCCCGGAGGCCAGGTTCGCCAGGGCCCTCGACCGGATCGCCCCGATCCTGGCCAACCATCACAACGAGGGCGGCACCTGGTCGCTGTACAAGGTGACCGCGGAACAGGTGCTGGAGAAGGTGAAGATCATCGAGGAGGGCTCACCCACACTCGGCGCCTACGCCACGGAGATCGTCGAGCTCTCGGTCAGCCGGGGACATTTGGCGCGTGCATAACACCGTTCCCGGGTAGGTCCCTATCGCTTGGAAAGGGGACGATCGTGAAGGAAAACGTTAAAACGAATCGCCAGAGCTTCCGCAAGCTCGTTCCGCCCGTCGACCTCGTCGGCAACGTGGAGCGCTCGACGAAGCTGGACCGCCCGATCCAGGCGGTGTCCAAGGCGGTACGGCGGCGGCTCGGCCCCGGGTTCCTGCGCGACCTGCTGCACGGGGTTCCCACCGGCAAGCCCCTCCACCCGCCGCTCACCGACGTCACCCTGGGCTGCTGGATATCGGCGTCGCTGCTCGACATGACCGACGTCGACCCCCGGGCTTCCCGGACGCTGCTCGCGGCGGGCCTCGTGGCGTCCGTTCCCACGGCCGCGTCCGGGATCACCGACTGGTCGGCGCTCCACCGCGAGCAGCAGCGGGTCGGGTTCGTGCACGCGCTGGCCAACGTGGCCGCCCTGACCCTCTACGCCGGCTCCCTGCTGCTGCGCGTGCGGGGCGACGAACGGCGCGGCCGGATGCTGTCGTTCGCCGGACTGGCCGTCGGCGGCTTGGGCGCCTACCTCGGCGGCCACATGTCGTACCGGCAGGCGGCCGGGGCCAACCACGCCGTGTCGGTCTCCCACCTGGTCCCGCTGGGCTGGCATGACCTGTGCGAGCTCAAGGACCTGCCGGACGGTCGCCCGGTGACCCGGCGGCTGGGTTACATCGACCTTTTCGTGCTGCGCAGGGGCGAGGACGTCACCGTGCTCGCCGACCGCTGCTCGCACCTGGCCGGACCGCTGCACCAGGGGCGCGTGACGTCCGTACAGGGTGCCGACTGCGTGGTGTGCCCCTGGCACGGCAGCACGTTCCGGCTGTCCGACGGCACGGTCATGCACGGCCCCGCCACCGCCCCGCAGCCGGCCTTCGAGTCGAGGCTGCGCCGCGACGGCGTGCTGCAGGTCCGTCCCGTCCCGGCGTGACCTCTCCGTCCGGTCCACCGGTCCGGTTCCGCCAGGCGCCGTTCCGCGGGTCCCCTTCGCGAAGGGGACCCGCGGAACGGCGCCTGCGTCTCCCGGCCCCGGCCGGGGTTTCAGGGGGCCGTCATTCCTCGTCCTCCGACCGGCCGTCGGCGGGGTGTTCGACGAGGGCGAGGACCCGGCTGGACATGAACCGCGCGGTGCGAACCGCCGTCCCGCTGCGGGTGACCTCGCTGACTTCGACCACGCCGCCCCGGCGGTTGGCTATCTCGACCCGGCGGCCCGCCTTGGTCGCGACGACGTCGTAGGTGCGCGAGCTGTCGCCCGCATCGATGACGATCTCTACACGGTCGCCTTTCATGACCGTATTGTTCCCGCAAGTGAGGGATTTTAGCCGTACACCAGTTTGACGATCGCCACGACGCCGATGCACACGATGAAGCCGCGCAGCACCGGCGCCGGCAGCCGTCTGCCGACCTTCGCGCCGAGGAACCCGCCGATCGACGCCCCGACCGCGACCAGCGCGACCGCCCGCCAGTCCACCACGTCCCGCCCCGAGAACAGCGAGAACCCGATGAACAGAAGCGCCGCGGTGCCGTTGACCAGCACCGAGAGCACGTTCTTGGCGGCATTGACGCGCTGCAGGCCGTCGTCGAGGAAGCTGCCGAGCAGCCCGATGAGCAGCACGCCCTGGGCGGCGCCGAAGTAGCCGCCGTAGACGCCGGCGGCGAGGACCCCGAACCACAGCAGGGGCCCGCCGTGCGGGCGAGCGTGCTCGCGCCGGGCGGCCAGCCACCGGTTGAGCCTCGGCTGGACCACCACGAGCACGCAGGCCAGCCCGATCAGGACCGGCACGACCACGTCGAAGGTCTCGGCGGGCAGGAACAGCAGCAGGACGCTCCCGACCAGCCCGCCCACGATCGCGGCGACCCCCAGCCGGACCAGCCGCCCGCCCTGCCCTTCCAGCTCGGCCCGGTAGCCGAGCGCGCCGGTCAGCGACCCCGGCACCAGGCCGATGTTGTTGGAGACGTTCGCCACGATCGGCGGCAACCCGACGGCCACCATGGTCGGAAAAGTGATCAGCGATCCCGACCCGACGACGGCGTTGATGCCGCCCGCCGCGATCCCCGCCGCCAGGACGGCGACTGCCTCCCACGGTGTCATCTGGCCCCTCCTCGGTCGTACGGCTCGCGCCCGATGATCGGTGCACGGCCTCCACCGGATGCTAGGAGGGGAACGTCGGTGAGCCGTCGGCGGGGTGGCAGGCCCCGCCGCGCGGCCGGAGCGGACCGTGGCCCGCGGGCCCGGCAGGAGCGGCCCGGAAACGGGCGGAGAGGCTCAGAAGCCGTACGCGCGGGCGTACCAGCGGCCGTCGCGCCCGCGTTCCAGGTTGAGCGGGATGCCGAAGGTGCGGGAGAGGTTCTCGGCGGTCATCACGTGATCGATCTCACCCTGCGCGACCACCGAGCCGTGCCGCAGCAGCAGCGCGTGGGTGAACCCGGCGGGAACCTCCTCCACGTGGTGGGTGACCAGCGCCATCGTCGGGGACTTCGGATCCTGCGCGAGCGCCGACAGGCGGCGGACGAGATCCTCCCTGCCTCCCAGATCGAGTCCGGCGGCCGGCTCGTCCAGCAGCAGCAGCTCGGGGTCCGGCATGAGCGCGCGGGCGATCTGCACCCGCTTGCGCTCGCCCTCCGACAGCGTGCCGAACCGACGCCGGATCAGGTGGGCGCAGCCGAGCTGGTCGATCAGCTCGACGGCGCGGGTGACGTCGCCGGAGTCGTACTCCTCGTTCCAGCGGCCGATGATGGCGTAGGAGGCGGTGAGGACGAGGTCGATGACCTTCTCCTCCGGCGGCACCTTCTCGGCCAGCGCGGCGCTGGCGAGCCCGATGCGGGGGCGCAGGTCGAACACGTCGGTCTGCCCGAGGCGCTCGCCGAGGATCTCCACCACTCCCTCGGAGGGGAACAGCATCGCGCCGACGACCTGGAGCAACGTCGTCTTGCCCGCGCCGTTGGGACCGATGACGACCCATCGCTCGTCTTCGTGAACGGTCCATTCGATGTCTCGAAGCAGCGCCGCCCCGTCCCTGCGCACGGTGACGTCCTGTAGCCGAAGCACCTGACCGCCCATGCCCCTACCCCTCCTAGAGAATCGCTGGAACAAAACCTATTGCAGGACAAGCGCATATCGTGGACCGGTGCACCCTGATTCACAGATCTCGGCCACCCTGGTCTGCTGGGGCAACGCCTGGCTGACGGGTCAGGTCGGCCTCGACGAGGCCGTCGACCGCGTCGAGCGCCGCGGCGGCCCCCAGCTCGTCGCCACCGGGACCGGCGACACCGGCCTGCGCGGTTTCCTCGCCGACCTGCGGATGGACGGCATGAAGTCGCTGCGCCTGGCCCTTCCCGTGCCGGGCGACCCGCTCGGACTCACCGGGCCGCCTCCTTTCAACTCCGCGGCCATCGAGGCCGGGCAGGCGGCGATCGCCGTGTTCCCCGACCGGTGCGTCGGGCTTGTGCCCGCGTCCGACCGCCGCGGGTCATCGTACGCCGGGGTCCGCTGGAGCGCGCTCGCGGCCAGCGCCAACGCCCCGGACGTCCCCTCCCTGGCCGAGGCGGAGCACGCCCTGACCATGGCGATGCGCACGGCCACCGACACCCTGCTCGGACTGGGCGGCCCCACTCAGGGGCATCCTCGGCCGAGGGACGCCGACGACGGCCTGGCCCCGGGTTACCCCGCTCGTGCCCACCGGGTGGCGGCCCTCGCCGCCCGGCTGGCCGCCGTGCTGCGGGTCGCCGACGACCGGGGGCTCACCTCGGGGCAGATCGCCGCCCGCGGCGCCGCGCTGCGCGACCTCGACCGCGCCGTACGGCGAGCGCGGGTCGCCGCTCACCACGCCATCACCGAACTCGTCTGACACCGGACTCAAGCCCCCGAGCCGCGACGCGCAGCGTCGCCATGAGCCCGCGAGGGGGCGCCGGTGTCTGGACTGAGGAGAGAGCGAGCGCAGCGAGCGAGTGACGAGGGAAGACACCGGACTCAAGCCCCCGAGCCGCGACGCGCAGCGTCGCCATGAGCCCGCGAGGGGGCGCCGGTGTCTGGACTGAGGAGAGAGCGAGCGCAGCGAGCGAGTGACGAGGGAAGACACCGGACTCAAGCCCCCGAGCCGCGACGCGCAGCGTCGCCATGAGCACTGTCGCCATGAACTCAGCGGGCCTGGCGGGACCGGCGCACCGGCCCGCCACCCTCCTCGGGCTCGGCGAGGGGGCCGCCGACGAGCCGCATCAGCGCGTCGACGAACGCCTGCCGCTCCCCCTCGGGCAGCGCGGCGAGCACCTCGGCGTGAACGCGATCGACGATCTTCGCGCCCTCGGCGACGATCCGTATGCCCTCCTCGGTGACCGAGATGATCCGGGCCCGGCGGTCGGTGCTCGACGGGCGGCGTTCGGCGTATCCGGCCCGCTCCAGTTTGTCGATCGTCACGACCATCGTGGTCTTGTCGAGGTCGGCCAGCTCTGCGAGCTGGATCTGGGTGCGCTCGGCCTCGGCCGCGTGCCACAGGACGCACTGGTCGCGCGGGGTGATGCCGATCTCGGCGAGGGCCGCGGTCAACCGGGTCGTCAGCACGTGACCGGCGTGCATGAGCATGCCGGTGAGGTCGCGGACGGTTCGCGGGGGCGCGCTCATCGTCATACCGCTCGTCATACCGCTCGTCATGGTGCGAGCCTAACAAATCGTCCCGCTGCGAGATGATCCCGCAGCGAAACCAACCGGCGGGTCGGGCCGTCCGGCCTGGGCGGGAACCGGATCGGCGGCCCCGCTCCGGGCCGAGGCGGACACGGTCCGGCCGCTCAGGCCAGGCCGTGGCGGACGGCGTAGAGGGCCGCCTGCGTCCTGTCCTGCACGCCCAGCTTCATCAGCACGTTGGAGACGTGCGTCTTCACGGTCTTCTCCGCCACCGCCAGCTCGCGGGCGATCTCCCGGTTGGACCGGCCCGAGGCGATCAGCGCGAGCACCTGGCGCTCGCGGCCGGTCAGCGGCGCCACCGGGCCCGCTCCCCGCCGGGGCGGGACGGGCGCGGCCGGGTCCGCTGGGACGCCCCCGGCCGGAGCGTCCGGGGCGACCGGAGCAGCCGACAGCACCGCGCCGGCGGCCTCGGGGGCGAGCAGCACCTGGCCGCCGTGGACGGTCCGGATGGCCTGGACCAGCGTGCCGGGTTCGACGTCCTTGTACAGGAACCCGGCCGCCCCCGCCCGCAGCGCCGGGGCGACGTCCTCCGGGTCGCCGACCGAGGTCAGCACGAGGACCCGCGGGCCGCCCTCCCGGCCGGCGAGGCGGGCCAGCGTTCCCGGGCCGTCGAGGACCGGCATCCTCAGGTCGAGCAGCAGCACGTCCGGGGCGAGCGACTCCACCAGGGCGAGCGCCTCGGCGCCGTCGGCGGCCTCGCCCACCACGTCGAGGTCGTCCTGCAGGTCCAGGAACGTGCGCAGGCCCTGCCGTACGACCGGGTGGTCGTCGGCGATCAGGACGCGGATCACGCGGGGACCTCCATCCGCACCAGCGTGCCGGCGCCCGGCCGCGACGTCACGCGCACGTCCCCGCCCAGGGCGCCGGCCCGTTCGCGCATCGAGGCGACGCCCAGCCCCCGTCCGGTCGCGGCGGCCACGTCGAACCCCCGCCCGTCGTCGCGCACCTCCAGGACCAGCCGGTCGCCCTCGCAGCCGAGCCGTACGGTGACCGTCCGGGCCGCCGCGTGCCGGGCGGCGTTGTGCAGCGCCTCCTGGGCGACGCGCAGCACGGCCGCCCCCGCCGCCGGCTCGAACTCGCACACCGGGGCCTCCTCGAAGGAGAAGTCGGCCGGGTGCAGGCGGTCCAGCAGCCGCACGTGCTTGCGCAGCGTCTCGGCGAGGCCGTGGCGGTCGAGGTCGGCCGGGCGGAGCTCGACGATCACCTCGCGCAGCTCGGCCAGCGCCTCCCCGGCCATCCGCTCCACCCGCTCCAGCTCCCGCCGGGCCCGCCCGGGGTCGCGGTCCAGCAGGGAGCTCGCGGCCTGGGCGGTGAGGCGGAGCGAGAACAGCTTCTGGGTCACCGCGTCGTGCAGTTCCCTGGCCATCCGGGTGCGCTCCTCGGCCAGGGCCAGCTCCCGGCCGCGCTCGTACAGGCGGGCGTTGGTCAGCGCGATCGCGGCGTGCGCGGCGAACAGCGTGAGCAGCCTCTGGTCCGCCTCGGTGAAGCCGCCGGGGGTCCGCTTGTCGGCCAGGAAGACGATGCCGAGCACCCGGTCGCCGTCGCGGATCGGCACCCCGAGGAAGTCCTTGAGCACCGGGTGGGCGCGCGGCCAGTACTCGAACCGGGGGTCCCTGCGGATGTCCGGCAGCCGGACGGGCGCCCCCTCGCGCAGCATCGCGCCCAGCATGCCGTGCTGGCGGGGCATCGGCCCGATCGCCTTCCACTGCTCGTCGGTGATGCCGTCGGCGACGAACTCGGCGAACGCCCCGTCGTCGTCGGGCACGCCGAGCGCGGCGTAGCGGGCGTCCAGCAGCCGGCGCGCCGACCGCACGATCACCTGCAGCACCTCCCGGACCGAAAGGTGCCTGGTGACCGCGAGGACGGCGGAACTCACCGCGTGCAGGACGTCGTCCCGGTCCTCGTCACCGGAACTCCTGGAGCCCATCGCGTTCACAGATGGAACTCTAGACGTTCTGCCTGGTGGAGCGGCTGGGGCGGCGGTCCTAGGACCATCGGCCCGCGGGGTCCTGCTGCCGGTGGCCGATGTGCGGCACGGAGCCGGTTCCTAGCGTCGGGGACATGACGAAGACAGCACTCATCACCGGCGCGTCCCGCGGACTCGGGCTGGCACTGGCCCGCTCCCTGGCCGCCGACGGCTGGCGCCTCATCCTCACCGCGCGGGGAGAGGAGGTACTGCGCTCCGCCGCGGGCGGCCTCGGCGCCCTCGCCCTGGCCGGGGACGTCGCCGACCCGGCCCACCGGGACCGGCTGATCCGGGCCGTGGAGGACCACGGCGGGCTGGACCTGCTGGTCAACAACGCCTCGGGGCTGGGCACGGTCCCGCTGCCGCCGCTGTCCCACTACCCGCTCGGGGAGCTGGAGGAACTGCTGCGGACCAACGTGCTGGCCCCCCTGGCGCTGATCCAGGCGGCGCTGCCGGGTCTGCGGGAGCGGCGCGGCGCGATCGTCAACGTCACCTCCGACGCGGCCGTGGAGGCGTACGAGGGCTGGGGCGGCTACGGCGCCACCAAGGCGGCCCTGGAGCAGCTCTCCAACGTCCTGGCCGCCGAGGAGCCGGACGTCGCCGTCTGGTGGGTGGACCCGGGCGAGATGAACACGGCCATGCTCGCAGAAGCGGTCGGCGAGCAGGAGGCGGCGACGGCCTCCCCGCCGGAGAAGGTGGTCCCCACGCTGCGGCGGCTGGTGGCGGAGCGCCCGCCGAGCGGGCGGGTGAGCCACTCATGAGCGGCGCGCGCGACTTCACGCTCTCCGGACTCCCCGACGGCCTCTCCGGGGACGGGCGGAACCCCGGATCCGCGGAGGGCCTTCCCACCGGCGGCGCGGACGGTCTCCTCACCGGAAGCGCGGGCGGCTTCACCCTCCCGGACGACCTGGAGGCCCACGAGCCGCCCGAGGCGCGGGGGCTGGCCCGTGACGGCGTGCGGCTGCTGGTCTCGCGGCGCGGCACCGGGGAGATCGGCCACCACAGGTTCACCGATCTGCCCCGGCTGCTGGAACCCGGTGATCTGCTGGTGGTCAACAACTCCGCCACGCTCCCGGCGGCGGTCCGGCTCGACCGGCTCGCGGTGCACTTCTCCACCGAGTGCGAGGACGGGACCTGGCTGGTGGAGCTGCGCCGCCGCGCGGGACGGCCCACCGGGACGGCGGGCGACGGTACGGGAGCGGCGGACGGGGGGACGGCCCGGATGGACGGCGAAGCGGGCGCGAGCGAGCCGTACCCGGGCGGCGTACCCGGCGAGTGGCTGCCGCTGCCCGGCGGAGCCACGCTGCGCCTCCTGGAGCGGCGGACGCCGCGCCTGTGGCGGGCCCGGCTGGACCGCGAGGTCCTCGGCTACCTGCGCCGGTACGGCGTGCCGATCCGCTACTCCTACGTGGGCCGGGACTGGCCGCTGACCGACTACCAGACGGTCTTCGCCCTGCGGCCCGGCAGCGCGGAGATGCCGAGCGCCGGACGGCCGTTCACCGCCGCCCTGGTGACCGAGCTGGTGTCGCGCGGGATCGGCGTCGCGCCGATCACCCTGCACACCGGGGTCGCCTCGCCCGAGGCGGACGAGCCGCCCTACCCGGAGAGGTTCGAGGTGCCGGAGACCACCGCGCGGCAGGTGGCGTCCGCGCGCGAGGCCGGGGGCAGGGTGGTCGCGGTGGGCACGACCGTGGTGCGGGCGCTGGAGACGGCCGCCCTGCCCGGAGGCCGGATCGGGGCCGCGAGCGGCTGGACCGCCCACCTCGTCACCCCGCGGTCCGGGGTGAGGGTCGTGGACGGCCTGGTGACCGGGTTGCACGAGCCGCGCTCCAGCCACCTGCTGATGCTGTCGGCGCTGGCCGGCGACGAACTGCTCTCCCGGTCCTACGCGCAGGCCCTCGGGGAGGGCTACCTGTGGCACGAGTTCGGCGACGTCCACCTGATCATCCGCTGACGTCCGGCTCTCCCGACGGCTCCGAAGGGGTCGCGATCCGGTCACCGGACACCGGAGGCGCAGCCTGCCGGAAACGAATTCCAGGGGGTGGGGAAATCGCGGACGCCCGATCCGTCACGGCCACCCGCCCGGCGAGCAGGCACGCCGGGTGGCTCCGGCCCTGGAACGGTTCAAGTCCAGGCGGAAAACGGCTGGTGAATGAGCCGGTGAATCACCCGGCAGGACCCGGGAGGCCCGGGCTGACAGGGGTTACGGCGTCGCGGGCAGGGGTTCCGGCGTTCCGCCGGTTCACCGCCGATACATCAATCGTCTCCCCCGGGAACCCGAATTCCAGTCCCTCTTTCCCGCCGAATGTGGTAAAAATCTTGAACTTTCACGGGGAACGTGTGATATCCCCGTTCCCCCCTCTACTGGGAGACGTTTGATGCTCCACCCGATCTCTAAGATCGCCACCCTCGCCGTGGCCGCCCCGCTCGCGGGCGCGATGCTGTTCGCCGCCCCGGCCACCGCGGCCTCCGCCTCCCCCGCCGCGGCCTCGACGGCCACCGCGGCCTCCGCGGTCAAGAAGGCCGACGACCCGTTCTCGGTCTTCACCGTCAAGGGCGCGGCCCCGAAGAAGGTCCGTCCCGGCGGGAAGATCACTTACTCCCTCAAGGCCACGAACACCGGCCCCTACGAGTCCAAGGCCGGGGAGTACTACGTCGTGGTGTACGCCCCCAAGGGCGTCGACGTCGGCGGGAAGTGGTCCTACTACGGTCCCAAGAAGAGCCAGTGCGTCAGCGACGGCCCGATCGCCGTCTGCGCGATCGACAAGACCATGAAGGTCGGCGACTCGGTCTCCTTCACCTTCAGGATGAACGTCAAGAAGAACGCCAAGGGCACGCTGAAGAGCACCCTCGGCGTTCTGGCCTACGACGTGCCCAACGGCGCGGAGAACCTGAGCCGCGAGGAGCTGGAGCGTCTCGGTGTCAAGAGCTGGCTCTACGGCAAGCAGTACAGCACGCGCGTCGTGCGCTGACCGGGGTTCCCGGGCGGCCGTGAACCGCGCGAAGGCCCCCGCCGGAAGGCGGGGGCCTTTCCGCGTGCCGGGCACGGATCCCACACGCACCGGACACGAACGCCGCGCCGGACGCGAGCCCCGCACACCGGCTTATGAGGGGATGTGCCGGTTGTAAGGCGAGGGCGAACTCCAGGCGTCCGCATGGTGAACCGTATCCACGGCATTTTCCACGGCCAAGTAGCGTAGATGGCGATGAACCAGCGCACGCTCCTGATCACACTGACCGGGCCGGACCGGCCGGGTGTCACCTCCCGGCTCTTCTCCGTCCTCGCCGGTTTCCCCGTCGTCGTCGCCGACATCGAGCAGGTCGTCATCCGCAGCCGGCTCACCCTCGGCGTCCTCGTCGCCTACTCCGGAGGTCCGCCGACCGGCACCGGCGGCACCCTCGGCGCCATGTGGACCGCCGTCGAGCGCATCGCCGAGGACATGGGCCTGCACGTCGAGCTGACCACCGGCACCGACCTGCAGGAGAAGCGGCGGCGCGGGCGACTGCACGTCACCGTCCTGGGCTCGCCCCTGCAGCCCGCCGCGATGGCCGGCATCGCGGGCCGGATCGCCGCGGCCGGGGCCAACATCGACCGCATCGAGCGCCTGTCCAACTACCCCGTGACCAGCATCGAGCTGTCCGTCTCCGGCGCCGACCCGGACATGCTGCGGGCCAGCCTCGCCGCCGCCGCGCACGCGCACCAGGTGGACGTGGCCGTGCAGCGGAGCGGCCTGTACCGCAGGGCCAAGCGGCTGATCGTGATGGACGTCGACTCCACGCTCATCCAGGACGAGGTGATCGAGCTGCTCGCGGCGCACGCGGGCTGCCTGCCGGAGGTCGCCAAGGTCACCGAGGAGGCGATGCGCGGCGAGATCGACTTCGCCGAGTCGCTGCGCCGCCGGGTCGCCCTGCTGGTGGGCCTGCCCGAGTCGGTCTTCGACACGGTCCGCAAGGAACTGGTGCTCACCCCGGGCGCGCGGACGCTCGTGCGGACGCTCAAGCGGCTCGACTACCGGTTCGCGATCGTCAGCGGCGGGTTCACCCAGCTCACCGACGCCCTCGTCGAGGACCTCGGGATCGACTACTCCGCGGCCAACACCCTGGAGGTGGTGGACGGCGTGCTGACCGGCCGGGTGGTCGGCGAGATCCTCGACCGCCCCGGCAAGGCGCGGGCGCTGGAGCGCTTCGCCCGGGAGGCGGGCATCCCGATCAGCCAGACCGTGGCCATCGGCGACGGCGCCAACGACCTGGACATGATCTCGGCGGCCGGCCTGGGCATCGCGTTCAACGCCAAGCCGGTGGTGCGCGAGGCCGCCGACACCGCGGTCAACGTGCCCTACCTCGACTCGATCCTCTACCTTCTCGGCATCCCGCGCGCCGAGGTCGAGGCCGCCGACGCCGAGGACGGTGTCGTTCCGCCGAAGCCGTGAGCGCGGCCGATCCCGGACGGAGCGGCTCCGCGCGCCGTTCCCTCCGGGAGCCCGCGGGCCGGGGCTGGGACCCGCCCCGGCCGGTTCACGGGCGGGGCCACTCAGCGCCGCCCCGGCTGGTTCACGGACGGCCCCTCAGCGCGCCCCGGCTGGTTCACAGGCGGCTCCTCAGCGCCGCCCCGGCTGATCGGGCCCGGGCCCCTCAGTGCCTTCCCGGCGCCCAGCGGGCGACCCCGCGGCCCGCGCCGAGCCCGATCCACTCGTCCTCGGTCTCCAGGACGGTGAACGCGCCGGGCGGGAAGCCGTCGCCGCCGTCCGTGCCGGTGAGACCCAGGACGAGCTCGTGGACGCCGGGGTTGTGGCCGACCAGCACCAGCGTGCGGACCTCGGGGTCGCTCCGCCTGAGCAGCTCAAGAAGCTCGTCGGGATACGCCTCGTAGATGCCCGCCTCGAATCTGACGTCCGCGTCGGGCAGGGCCAATTCCGCCGTCCGCCGGGTGCGCAGCGCGGGTGAGCACAGCACCACCTCGGGGCGCAGCCCCAGACCGGCGAGCGCCTCGCCCGCCCCGCGGGCGTCGCGCTCGCCGCGCGCCGTCAGCGGACGCTCGCGGTCGGCCAGGCCCGGGACGGTGGCGGCCTCGGCGTGCCTGAGGACGACCAGCGTGCGCGCCGTCATCCCGACGCCCATATGGCGAGCCCGACGATCACCGCGAACACCACGGCCATCCCCAGCAGGATGAGCAGGAGCGTCTTGCCCCCGGAGGGCTGCTGTTCCATCAGATCCGCCGTTCCGTAGGGTCCGGTGAGAGGGGCGCCGGGCCGGTCCGGCGCGACCGCCTCCCCGGCGCGGTCCGCGGGTCCGGGGCGGAACGGCCGCTCGCCGCGTGAAGTGGAGAAGTCACGTGGTCCAGTTTCCCACCGCGCCACCCCGCACCCGTGAAAGGGGTGCGCCGCTCCGGCGCACCCCTTTCACCGATTTCACAGACCTCGCAGACCTCGCCCGGCCGTACCCGGCCCGGTCTTCGCAGGGCCGTACCCGGTTCCGCCGGCCGTACCGGTCCCCCGGCTCCGCCCGCCTTCAGGGGGCGGAGCCGGAGGGCGGTCCTCAGCTCGGGATCTGCTCCGGCTCCCGGTCGGCGGGCCGGTCCTCCGCCGGGGCGATGCTCGCCGACCGGCGCTTGGAGATCACCACCACGCTGACGACGATGCCGACCGCGACCAGGCTGGCGCCGATCCGCAGCCCCGGGTTGTCGGCGTAGGCCACCACCGCCGGAGCGATGAGCAGCGCCACCAGGTTCATCACCTTGATCAGCGGGTTGATCGCCGGGCCGGCGGTGTCCTTGAACGGGTCGCCGACGGTGTCGCCGATGACGGTCGCCGCGTGCGCCTCGGAGCCCTTGCCGCCGTGGTGGCCGTCCTCGACGAGCTTCTTGGCGTTGTCCCAGGCGCCGCCGGAGTTGGCGAGGAAGACCGCCATCAGGGTGCCGCAGGCGATGGCCCCGGCGAGGAAGGCGCCGAGGGAGGCGTATCCGAGGGCGAAGCCGACCGCGATGGGGGTGAGAACGGCCAGCAGACCCGGCGTGGCCAGCTCCCGCAGCGAGTCACGGGTGCAGATGTCGACCACCCTGCCGTAGTCCGGCAGCTCCGTCCCGGCCATGATGCCCGGCTTGGTACGGAACTGCTCGCGCACCTCGAAGACGACCCGCCCGGCCGCGCGGCCGACCGCCATGATGGCCATGCCGGAGAACAGGAACACCACCGACGCCCCGATGACCAGGCCGACCAGGACGTTCGGGGAGTCGACGCTGAGACTGAAGACCTTGAAGCTGCCCAGCGCCCCCTGCACGCTCGCCGACGCCCGGGCCAGCTCCGTCTCGACCGATGTCCGGAACGCGCCGAACAGTGCGGTCGCGGCGAGCACCGCCGTGGCGATCGCGATGCCCTTGGTGATGGCCTTGGTGGTGTTGCCCACGGCGTCCAGCGACGTGAGCACCTGGGCGCCCTCCCCCTCGACGTCGCCGGACATCTCGGCGATGCCCTGGGCGTTGTCGGAGACCGGCCCGAAGGTGTCCATCGACACGATCACACCGACCGTGGTCAGCAGGCCGGTCCCGGCCAGCGCCACGGCGAACAGGGCGATGGTGACGTTGCCGAAACCGAGCAGGAACGCGCCGTAGACGGCGGCGCCGATGATCAGTGCCGAGTAGACCGCCGACTCCAGACCCACGCTGATGCCGGACAGGATGACCGTGGCGGGACCGGTGCGCGAGCTCTCACCGATGTCCCGCACCGGGCGGCGGTTCGTCTCGGTGAAGTAGCCGGTGAGGATCTGGATGGCGCTGGCCAGCACCAGGCCGATGAGCACCGCGCCGATCGCGATCAGACGCGGGTCGGAGGTGACGGAGGCGATCTGCGGGCTCACTCCCGACAGCTCGGAGAAGCTGCTCGGCAGGTAGAGGAAGGCGGCCACGGCGACGAGCACCGCCGAGATGATCGCCGAGATGAAGAAGCCGCGGTTGATCGCGCTCATGCCGGAGCGGTCGCCGCTCCGCGGGGCGGTGGTGAAGATGCCGATGACCGCCGTGATGACCCCGATCATCGGGACGATCAGGGGGAAGACCAGGCCCTCGGTGCCGAAGGCGACCTTGCCCAGGATGAGGCTGGCGACGAGCATGACCGCGTACGACTCGAACAGGTCGGCCGCCATGCCCGCGCAGTCGCCGACGTTGTCACCGACGTTGTCGGCGATGGTGGCGGCGTTGCGCGGGTCGTCCTCGGGGATGCCCTGCTCGACCTTGCCGACCAGGTCGGCGCCGACGTCTGCCGCCTTGGTGAAGATGCCGCCGCCGACCCGCATGAACATGGCGAGCAGCGCGGCGCCGAAGCCGAAGCCCTCCAGCACCGCGGGCGCGTCGCCCCGGTAGACCAGGACCACGATGGCCGCGCCGAGCAGGCCGAGACCGACCGTGATCATGCCTGCCACGCCGCCGGTGCGGAAGGCGATCCGCATCGCGCGCTTCTCGCCCGACTCGCGGGCCGCCGCGGCGACGCGGACGTTGCCGCGCACCGCCAGCCACATTCCGATGAAACCGGTCAGCGCGGAGAACAGGGCTCCGACGATGAAGAAGACCGACCGGCCGATGGCCGTGCCGGTCGAGGGGGCGGGGAGGAGATAGAGCAGGAATGGGATCAGGATCACGAAGATCGCGAGCGTCCGGAACTGCCGCGCCAAATAGGCGGAGGCTCCCTGCTGTACGGCTCGCGCGATGTTCTGCATGCGTTCGGTGCCCTGGCCGGCGGCCAGCACCTCCCGCACCAGGACACCCGCTACGGCGAGCGCCAACAGGGCCACGACGGCCACGACGATCACAATGGTGGAATGGGAACCGCTCAGGGATACCGCTGGCTCATCGGCAACGGCTGATCGAAGCACAGACATCCGACTCTCCTCGGCAAGACGGGTTCACGTCCTGCCCGGAGTGCGCCGCCGTGGATGGTCGGCAGAAGCGGCACACATCCGGGTATTGGCAGTGCCGCTTCCGGTTGCGTCCGCAGACCTCCTCCGGGGGGCCGGACCCGCTGACGGGCCGGTCCGAAGGACAAACCTTGGCCGGTCCAGGGAGTCTACGCAGCGTCGCTGCGGATATAAAGCCTCCGCGCACGGTGAATTGACAACGTGTTTGGCCGAACCTTGTCAGGAAGCCCGCCGACGAGGCCGATTCGTCTGACACGGTGAGCCCGGAACCAGGTTTCAAGCATGTTTCGGTCTTCAGTGGCAAAAATTATGCTTTGACCGAAAATGAGGGATCGGGAGCACGGACGGCCGGGTGCCTCGGTGAGGCACCCGGCTACCGGAATCCATGAACGTCGGATCGGGTCCGTCCCGGCCGCCGCCGGGTCAGATCCTGGGCAGGCCGTTGGGAGCCGCAGGCCAGCTCATGCGGATGCGCATGCCCTTGGGGCTCGGATAGACCTGGACATCGTCCGCGAGTCCCGCGATGACCGCGATGCCGAAACCGGACATCAGGGTATCGGGGAGCTGCCCGAGCGGATCATCGATCCGTAACATACCGCGATCATGCTCCAACTCGTCGCTGGGGGCCGAGTCGGTGACGGTCACCTCGAAACGCCCCAGATCGTCGGAGAGCTCGATGCGGATCGGCTCCCCCGGACAGTGAAGGCGGTGCGCCTCGACGGCCCGGGAGCACGCCTCCCCGACGGCGAGCCTTACCTCGTCCAGCACCGACTCCTCCACCCCGGTGCGCCTGGCGATCGCGGTGGCGACCAGGCGTGCCGTTCGAACGTGGGCGGGAAGTGCGCTGAACGTCAGCTCGACGGTGGCCATGACTACTTGTCTCGGCCGTGAGCTTCCTTGGCCTCATCGACCGAGGCGTAGATCCCGAAGACCTTGGTCAGACCGGTGATCCGGAAGATCTTCAGGATGCGCTCCTGGGTGCAGACCAGCTCCAGCGAGCCGTCGTGCGCCCGAACTCGCTTGAGCCCGCCGACCAGGACACCAAGGCCCGTGGAGTCGAGGAAGTCGACCTTCTCCATGTTGACCAGGAGGTGGAAGTTTCCCTTGTTGACCAGGTCGATCAGGAGCTCACGCAATCTGGGCGCGGTGTAGACATCGATCTCACCCTCGACCTCGACGATGGTGAGACGGTCCTCGGAATGGTGGTCCAACTTCAGATCCACAGATCCTCCAGCGCCTTGCCTGCGAAAGTACCGATTCAGGCGTGACTCCCCGGGGCCGGGCGGCCCCAGACGACAAGCCCTGACGCGCGGCATTCAACCATGCGTACGCTCAGTGTCTATACGAAATCACGATTCCCGGCGACTCTGCCCACAGATGCAAGACTGGAAACCAGTGACTCCGCTCTCATCTTCGCCGCTTCGGGCGGGCTCCGCGCTCGCCCGTCTGCTCGACGTTCCCGCACGTCGGGCGCGAGTGACCCATGTCGAGCACGTCCCCGCCCGGCCCGCTGCGCCGGTGAGCTGGCCGGATTGGGTGGACGAACGCCTGGTTACGCGCTGGGCGAACCTGGGCGTAACCGGCCTGTGGCGGCACCAGATCGAGGTGGCCGAACTGGCCCGCGGCGGGCAAAACGTGATCATTGCCACAGGGACCGCCTCGGGCAAGACCCTCTCCTATCTCGTCCCGGCCGTCTCCGAGGTGCTCGACGGCGGCACGGTGCTCTACCTGACGCCGACCAAGGCGCTGGCCGCCGACCAGCTGCGCACGCTGACCGAGCTCGACCCGCCGGAGCTGCGCGCGGCCACCTTCGACGGCGACACCTCCTTCGAGGAACGGGCGTGGGCCCGGCGGCACGCCAACTACCTCCTCACCAACCCCGACATGCTCCATCGCACCCTGCTGCCCCGGCACGCCCAGTGGTCGGCCTTCTGGCGGCGGCTGCGGGTGGTCGTGGTCGACGAGTGCCACGGCTACCGGGGCGTGTTCGGCTCGCACGTGGCGCAGATCCTGCGCCGGCTGCGACGGGTCTGCACCAGGTACGGCTCCCGCCCGGTCTTCCTGCTCTCCTCGGCCACCGCCAGTGAGCCCGGCGCCTTCGCGGCGCGCCTGACCGGCCTGCCCGCCGAGGAGGTGACCGTCGACGCCTCTCCCCGGGGCACGACCACCTTCGCCCTGTGGGAGCCGCCCCTGACCGAGCTGCGCGGCGAGGGCGGCGCCCCCGTGCGCCGTCCCGCGACGATGGAGAGCGCCGAGCTCCTCGCCGACCTGGTGGCCGGAGGGGTCCGCACCCTGGCCTTCGTCCGCTCACGCCGCGCCGCCGAGTCCGTGGCCCTCACCACCCGGGCGAGGCTGGAGGACCTGGCCGCCGACGTGGGAAGGCCCATCGGTGGCACGAGGACGGCCGCCGACGACGCGGAGACGCCCGCCGGCGGCACCGGGGCCCCCGCCGGTGGTACCGGGAGGCTCGCCGGCCTCCCGGGCAAGGTGGCCGCCTACCGGGCCGGGTATCTCGCCGACGACCGCCGGAGGCTGGAGCGGGCCTTCCGGTCCGGTGAACTGCTGGGCCTGGCCACGACCAACGCGCTGGAACTCGGCGTCGACGTGTCCGGACTGGACGCCGTGCTCATCGCGGGCTGGCCGGGCACCCGGGCCTCCCTCTGGCAGCAGGCCGGCCGGGCGGGCCGGGAGGGGCAGGACGCCCTGGCCGTGCTCATCGCCAGGGACGACCCCCTGGACACCTATCTGGTCCACCACCCGGAGGCACTGTTCGGCCGGCCCGTCGAGGCGATCGTGCTGGACCCCGGGAACCCCTACGTGCTGGGCCCGCACCTGTGCGCCGCCGCGTCCGAGATCCCGCTCACCCCCGACGACCTGGAGATCTTCGGCCCGTCCGCCAAGGAGGTGCTCGCCGACCTCGTCGAGGACGGGCTGCTCCGGCAGCGCGCCACCGGATGGTTCTGGACCAAGCGAGAACGGGCCGCCGACCTCGCCGACATCCGGGGAGCCGGTGGCTCGCCGATCCAGGTCGTGGAGGCGTCCACCGGGCGGCTGCTCGGCACCGTGGACGAGCCCTCGGCCCACACGACCGTGCACGCCGGGGCCGTGTACGTCCATCAGGGGGAGACGTTCCTGGTGGAGGAGCTCGACCTGGACGCCGGAGTGGCCCTCGTGGAGGCCGGTACACCGGACTACACGACGTTCGCCCGGGACGTCACCGAGATCTCCATCCTCGAATCACTGCGTTCGCGGCCCCTGGGCCCGGGTGAGCTCCACTTCGGCTCGGTGGAGGTCACCCGCCAGGTCGTGTCGTATCTCAAACGCCGCACCCAGAGCGGCGAGCTCCTCGGGGACGAGGACCTCGACCTGCCTCCACGCACCCTGCGCACCCGGGCGGTCTGGTGGACCCTGCCCGCCTCCGTGATCACCCCTCTCGCCGAGGAGGGCCTGGACCTGGGCGGGGCCGCACACGCGGCGGAACACGCCTCCATCGGCCTGCTGCCGCTCTTCGCCACCTGCGACCGCTGGGACATCGGCGGCGTCTCCACCGAACTGCACCCCGACACCGGCCTGCTCACGGTCTTCGTCTACGACGGCCACGAGGGCGGCGCCGGCTTCGCCGAGCGCGGCTACGCCCGGGCCCTCGACTGGCTCACGGCCACCCGCGAGGCCATCGCCTCCTGCGAGTGCGACCACGGCTGCCCCTCGTGCATCCAGTCGCCCAAGTGCGGCAACGGAAACGAACCTCTGGACAAGGCCGGCGCACTCCGGCTCCTCGCCGTTCTGCTCTCCCTCGGGGCACGTTCCTAGTACGGCACGGGAAACCCCCGGGCACGGCTGTGAGCTCGCGCGCTTCGGGAAAGCCCTCCGGCGTGGCGCGAAACGCGCTTCCGCGTGGCTGCCGAGCCGTACTCCCACGAACGGCTCCGCCGGACGATCGGCAGCCGCCTCAGGGGCCTGCCGGCGGCTCCGCCGGGGATTCGGCGATGTACACCGGCCCGGCCCGGGCGAGTGCGGTGATCGGCCGAGGACCGAGAACGGGCAGCGACAGCCGTACGGTCACCTGGATGTCGGCGATGCCGTCCTGGCCGACGGCGCATCCGGTGACCTCCGCGCCGTTGGCCCGGGCCAGCGCCTCAGCCCGCGCGCATCCGCGGTCGGGAACGACGAAGGCCAGCCGGGCGGCGGCGAGCGCGCTCAGGTCGGCGGCGCTCTGCGCGCGATGTCTTCCCACCCTGGCCGCGCCGACGGCCATGAGCGCCGCCGCCACGGCCCATACCGTCGCCGCCACGGCAACCGCCCAGATCGTCGCCGACCCTCGCTCTCGCCAGGCTCGGCTCCGCGCCGCCGCCCCGCCCTCGTGCCCATGGTCACGAACCGTGCTCTCTTCCGTCGCCGTATCCACTGCCGCTCCTCGGTCGTTCGCCGACCGCGCCCCCGGGCGCCGACCGCCCCTCGTCTGCGCTTCCGGCATCGGCCGCTCCTCCTCTGCGTCCCCGGCATCGGCTGTTCTTTGTCTGCGCCCTCCCGGTACCGGCCGCTTCTTGTCCCCGTTGCCGGGCATCGGCTGCTCCTCGTGCCGCCTCATCCGTTCGCCGTTCCGCCCTCGTGCTGAAGCGGCCCGTCAGGCTGTTCGCACCTCTCCGGCTCACGGCTCCCCCTCGGACCCACCGGGCGCTTCCGGCACACCGGGAACTCCGGGCTCCGGCACGGCGACGGCGGACGCGCCGACCTCGACGGCGGGGAGCGTGGAACCCCAGCGGGGCCGGACACGCGCGGCGACCTCGACTCGGACGGTCTCCGCGGTCACGTTCACCCTGACCGACGCCCCCGCCGGGGCGAGGGCGAGGACGTCGGCACGCACCCGCTCCGCGGGCTCACCCCGGGCCGCGGCCCGGGCACCGGCCCGGGCCGCGTCGACGCATTGAAGTTGCGCCCCGACCGCCGCCACCGCCCACAGAGCGGCGGCCAGCACCACCACGACGGCGGGCAGCACCACGGCTGTCTCAGCGGTCACCGACCCCTCGGAACGGCGCGGGCGGGCGAGGGCGCCGACCTGCCTCCCGAACCGGTCAACCGGCCTCCCGAGCCGATGGAACCCGACAGGCCGTCGGGACCGAGCGAACCGGCAGAGCCTGGCGGACCGATGAGCTGGGGCACCCGGCCGCGGACGGATACGGACGCGAGATCTCGAATGTGGAGAGGCAAGTGCGTTCGCCGGGCTCATCCGGCCACGTTCAGAGCTCGTTTGATCAGTTTGGAGATCATCTCCTGAACCTCCGGACTCGTGACCACTTTGAAGAGCAGTGCGGCGAACGCGCAGGCGGCGATCGTGCCGACGGCGTACTCGGCGGTGGACATGCCCCGGTCACGGTCTGGACCGGTGAGGGCGGCCGTCCGGCGCGCCAGAGCCTCGCGCGCCCGCGAGGACAACCTCCCCGCCCAGCGCCGCGACCGTACGCTCCACCCGTTCGGCGAGAGCGCCGGCACGCTGCGCAGCGGCCCCCTCCGGACGCCGCCGGAGAACGAGCCGGCGGCGGGTGAACTCGGCGAACGAACCATGTCTCCTCCTGGATGCCGCGACCGGACCCCATGCCCGGTGCCTGCGAAGCCAGGGTCCCCGATACGGGTATGCGCCGAGGGAGGCGAACGACGTTCTGGGGATAACCCGGAGGCCAGGAGAGCTCCCTGTGGAAAACCTCGCTCCCGTCCGAAGCGGAGGATGAGCGGCGGCGGGGTCTGTCGGAGATACCCGAAATCGTCATCGACGAGGTCGGGAACCTTCCCGGACCCGCCTGACCGGCTTGGTGACGAGGCGGACCGCGGCGTCCGCGGTCGCCTCGTGAACCCCCGGATCTCCGGATGGGCTCAGGAGATCGCCCACATGAGCCCATCGATGATCGGAAAGGTGAGCCGGGCGAGCGCGTCGTGGTCGGCCCCTGAACGCGGTTCGCCGACGGACTCGGCATGGCCGAAGACCCTGCCGAGATCGTCGTGGGCCTCCCGGTTCGGTTTCCCGATCGACGCGGCGAACTCGGGACGGACGACGGCTCTGGCGTAGAAAGCGGCCCTCACCGCACGTGGGAGAGCCGCCGCCGTATCGAACGCCATGGAATCGGAGTAAGCCGGACACGAAGCCCCGCCGGCGGGGCGCAGGACACGCCGCGGAGCCCCTTCCCCACCGCGCCCTGACCGGGCGTCAGGGAAGGAGCACCTCGCCGGCGAGACCGGCGACGACGGGGATGATCCCGAGGAGGACGAAGGCGGGCAGGAAACAGAGTCCGAGGGGGGCGACGGCCTGAACTCCGACTCGACGGGCCGCGGCGGAGGACGCGGCCCGTGCCTCGTGCCGGGAGTCGTCGGCCAACCGGGTGAGGACATCGGCCACCGGGGCACCGCTCAGAGCCGTCCTGCTCATCGTCCGCGCGAGAGGAGCCAGCGGGCGGTCGGCCGCGAGGGCCCGCCAGGCGCTCTCCGGTGCCGCGCCCAGCCTCAACTGCCCGCCCACCCAGGCCAGCCGGTCCGCGATCGGCCCGCCGATCGCCTCGGCCGTGATGTCGACGGCCCCGGTGACCGGTTGCCCGGCGCGGAGGCAGGCGACCATGAGGTCCGCCGCCAGCGGCAGGTCGGCCGCCACACGGTCGTGCTCACGGCGCGGCCCGGGAGGCTCTCGCCTGCGGAGCATCGCCCACGTGACAACGGCGCCGAGCGCTCCCGCGGCGATCCCTGGAGCGTCCTCGACGAGGAGGAACACCGCGACGCCCACGGCGGCGCAGAGCATCGTCTCTTTCCGGCCCAGCCGTCGCCTCGCGGCCGGGACGCCGTTCGCCTCGGGTGGACGGAACGGGAGCGCCTCAGCTCCCGCCTGCGGCGTTCCCGGGCTCCCCGGCCTCTTCGACCTCTCCGGCCTCACCGACCGCTCCGGCCTCACCGGGATTCCCGGGCCCGGGAATCCCGGTGAGGCCGGAGCCGGCCCGGCTCGGTGAATCCGGTGGACGCGCCGGGCCGGATCGTCGGGTGGTATCCACAACCAGCCCGCGAGCGCGGTGAGCATGACGGTGAGCAGTCCGATCATCTGTCTCTCCCCGAGTCGTTCCTCACGCTTCCCAGACCCCACGCTTTCCGGGCCCCACGCTTTCCGGGCCTCGCACCTCTTCAGGCCTCGCGCCTCTTCGGCTTTCGCGCCTTCGCGTGCTCACCGTTCTGGAGCGCGCCACCTCCGTGGCCCGCGGGCACCTGGACCCACCGCCTCCCGGCCCGGGACCGCTCTTCCTCCGGGCTTCCGACGCCGACTCCCGCCTCACGGTCAGGACCGTTCCGCGCGGGCCGCCAGGCGGTGGGTCCACCACAGGCCGCAGCCGTCGAGCGCCAGCCCGGCGAGCAGGCAGCCGAACCCCGCCGGGCCGCCGAACAGGAAATGCAGCGGCCGCATGCCGAGAACGGTGGCCATGACCAGGCCGAGGGCCGGGAGGGCCGCCAGCAGGCGTGCGGTGGCACGCGGACCGGCGAGCTGGGCGGCAACCTCCTGGCGATGCGCCTGGGCCTCCCGCAGCGAGGCGGTCACCCGATCGACGAGGACCGACAGTCCCGCCCCGGCGGTCGCGCTCACCCGCCAGCAGGCGGCCAGCCCGCGGAACGCCTCCCCCCCGTGCTGCGGTGCCGCGGCCAGCAGGGCGGCGGGAACGTCTCCCCCGTCTCTCGCCGCCGCCACCAGCGGCCGGACCGCCACCGGGTCGGGGAACTCCACGACCGCCGCCGCCCGGGCCAGCGCCTCACCGGGTGCCCGCCCCGCAGCCAGCTCGGCCGCCAGCCCCTGGCACAGCTCCAGGGAGGCGGCCCGCCAGGCCGCGGCGCGCCTGGCGGGCCTGGAACGGCGGGTGATCCTCTCCTTCAGGGGCGGAAACCGGCGGAAAGGACGGCGGCCCATCCGGAGGAGACGCGCCGTCCCCGGATCCGGCCCGGTCCACAGCCAGGCGGCCAGGGTTGCGAGGAACACGGCCGCCGCCGTCATGACCATGCTTCCGGAGCACCGGAGTCCGGGCGGGCCGCTACGGCGGTGATGCCCGGGATCCGCTCCCTGAGGGCCGCGAAGCCGGGGCCGGGGATCACCTCGCCTCCGGCCGGGAAGGTGAGGGCCGGTTCGGCGTCCACCAGGCCCGAGGGGCGGCGGATCATCATGCAGATCTCGGCCACCCTGCGGCGGCCGCCGGCGTGCCCGCGCACAAGGTGGATGACCACGTCCAGAGCGGCGGCGATCTGGCTGTGGACGGCCTCGCGGCTGAGACCCGCGGCGCACGCCAGAGCCTCCAGCCGGGGCGGCACGTCGGTCGCGGTGTTGGCGTGGAGGGTGCCGCAGCCGCCCTCGTGCCCGGTGTTCAGCGCGGCGAGGAGGTCGACGACCTCGGCGCCTCGCACTTCGCCGACGACAAGGCGGTCCGGACGCATCCGGAGGGCCTGGCGGACGAGGTCGCGCAGGCAGACGCCGCCTACTCCCTCCAGATTGGCCGGGCGGGACTCCAGGCGCACCACGTGCGGGTGCTCCGGCCTCAGCTCCGCGGAGTCCTCCACCAGGAGCAGCCGGTCACCGGGGTCGACGAGGGACAGCAGGCTCGACAGCAGTGTGGTCTTGCCCGTGCCGGTGCCACCGGTGACGAGGAAGGCGAGCCTGGACTCGACCACCGCGGTGAGCACCGGGACGGTGCCGGCTCCGATCATGCCCGCCTCGACGAGGTCGGTGAGGGTGAAGGCACGCCGGGGCGGGAGCCGCAGGGACAGGCAGGTCCCTCCGGGCGCCACCGGTGGCAGAACGGCGTGGAGCCGGACGCCCCCGGGAAGCCTGGCGTCGACATAGGGGCAGGCGTCGTCGAGGCGCCGCCCCGCCGCCGCGGCGAGGCGCTGGGCGAGCCGCCGGACCGCGTCCTCGCCGGGGAAGACGACCGGTGTCCGGCGTAGACCGCATCCGTCGTCGACCCACACCTCGCGCGGGCCGTTCACCAGCACGTCGGTGACCTCGGCCTCGGCGAGGAGGGGCTCCAGCGGGCCCGCTCCGATCAGGTCCGCGCACAGGGCGCGGGCGACCGCCAGGATCTCGGCGTCGCCGAGCACCGCGCGCTCGGCTCTGAGCGCGGCGGCGACGTGCGCGGCGCTGGGCTCGACGCCGGCTCTGGCCAGCCGTACGCGGACCGCCTCCACCAGGTCGGGTGAGACGGCGGCGGCCGTGCCGGTGGAGCGGTCGCCGGCACGGCCCGCGGCCGGCTCCCGGTTCATGCCCCGGCTCCGCTCTCGGGTCCGTACAGCGAGACCAGGAACGAGGAGCAGAAACGGCCGAGGGAGGTGCGGCGGCCGACCGGCGGGGCGTCGCCGCGGTTGAGCGCGGCGGCGAGCCGGGGCTGGTCGGGCAGGGTGCCCGCGGAGGGGACGTCCAGTGAGGCGGTGACCACGCTCTCTTCGAGGACCCCGCCGCGCACGACGGCGCGCACCTCGCCCGTGTGCTCGCGCAGCCCGGTCAGGACCTGGGCGGCGGCCAGCACGCCGCGCACGTCGGCCGCGACCACGAGCAGGGTGACGGCGGCCCGGCCGAGTGCCTCCGCCGCGGCCGGGTCGAGGCAGCGGGGAAGATCGGCGATCACCAGGTCGAAGCCGCGCGTGCCCGATTCGAGGACCGAGCGCATCGCCTCGGCGGGGATGGCCTGGACCTCCCCGCGATGGAAAGAGAGCAGGGTCAGCTCGGCGAAGGAGGGCAGGGCGGCCTGGAGGGCGGTGAAGCTGATCCTTCCCTCACGGGCGACCAGGTCGGGCCAGCGGGCCCCTTCGGCCTCCTCCTGGCCGAGCAGCAGGTCGAGGCCCCCACCGAGCGGGTCGGCGTCCACGAGGAGGGTGCGGAGGCGGCGGCGGGAGGCGCTCAGCGCCAGCGACGCGGCCAGGACGCTGGCCCCCGCCCCGCCGCTCCCGCCCACGACGCAGACCACGCGCCCCGCCCGCTCGGCCGGCTCCACGACGTCGGCGAACTCGTCGACCAGCCGCCGCTCGGCCGACGGCAGTTCGAGGACGGACTGGGCGCCGACCGCGACGCACCTGCGCCAGGTGTCGGGCTCGTCCGGAGCGCGCGTGACCAGCAGAACGCGGGGCCTGGGCGGCGGCCCGGTGGCGGCCAGGGCATCGGCCAGGTCGCTGCCGACCACGACCAGCGGAGCGCGGTTCCAGTAGGGCCGGGCGTGTGCCGGGGCGTGCGCGACGTCGAGCTCGGCCCCGGCGGCGGCCGCGACGCGGAGCAGGTCGTCGAGCAGGTCGGGGTCTTCGGTGATGACCAGCGGGCGGTCCATGGGTGCCTCCCTGAAATGCGGAAGGCCACTTTCCGGGGAAGGCACCCGTCCCCGAGGCACCGAACACCGCTCTGTGGAAAACCTCGCCGCCGTGGCCGCCCCCCTGTGGACGGCCGAGCCGTCGAACCGGCGCGCCGTGTGGACGAAGCCGAGACCGAGGCCGGGATCGGGCCGGAGAGGCGGACGGGAGCGCGCCGGGCGCGGGGTGGGACCCCGGAAAAAGTGGCGACCCCCGCAGGGGGGAGAGCGGGGGTCGCCGACCGGTCCGGCTCTGGGGGGGTAGAGCCGGTCCCGTTTCAGAAGAAAGCCTTCACCGGTATCGGAGGCGGGACAGGAACGCTGTCAAACGAACTCGTCCACGGCCACCCCGGTACGGGGATACGCCCCAATGCTGCCCGATCAACTTGAGTTTCGTCGAGGAGTAAACGGCGATTTCTTATGGTTTTTCTAAGGTAACGATTCAGTCGCGAGGAACTTCTCATTCACCGCCCCTCTCGCCGGGACTCCGCGGACACGAAGGGTGACCAGTCGACCACAATGCCGCTTTTGACAGTACATGTCCCCTATGTCCCGCAAGCGGGACTAGTCCATGAATGTCCCTCGGTCTGTAAAGGTCTTGGTCTCAGGGGTTCCCATCGGCCTCGATCCGGCATAGAAAGGGTTCAACGGACCACTTGTCCGGGGCATGGCCATCGGGCACCCACGTGCCGCCGAGCCGCGGGAGGCATGTCGGAGCGGGCTCCAACCCGCTCAGTGACATCTAGGGTGCACGCCTGGTAACCCGGCTGGACGTGCCAGCGACGGCGCTCCACACCAGGAGCGCCGTCTGCTATGTCCGCGGGTACGGCCAAGCCGTGCCCACGGGGCCCACGGACAGGGCGGGCACCCACCGCCGCACCGGCCCGCACCGGCATGACGGGCGTCCCACCGGCGCACCAGGGCGCCGCACCCGCACGCCGCCCGCTCCGGACGCGGGAGACCCCACCGCGTCCGGGACGCGGTCAGCGCTGCATGGACTCGCAGATCGCCGTGGCCTCCCGTACCCCGAGGGTCACCGCCGAGGCGCAGTGCCGCACCCAGGCCGCCACCCCTTCCGGAGTGCCGAGCAGGTAGGAGCGCAGGGCCTCCGGATAGGCGGAACCGAGTTCGGCGTGACCCACCTCGACGGCCACCAGTGACTTGGGGTCGAGACCGAACTCCACCAGGGTCAGTCGTTCCGCGGCCCGGGCGACCACGCCGTCCGCCGACCCGAACGGCCGCAGCACCGCCAGTTCCGCGTGCACGATGGCGGCGAGGACCAGGGCGGGCGCCGTGGACGTCCCCGTGAGGAGACCCACCAGCCCGTCCACCCGGGCCACGGTCTCCTCCGGACCGGGCGCGGGGCCCGCCCCCAGGGGATCGGGCGCCTCCGCGGTGGTCCGGGGCCGTCCGAGGTCCTCGGTCAGGCCGGCCGCGGCGAGAGTGTGCAGCCTGGCCAGCACCTGGCGCGGCGCCGTACGCCACGTGGGGCTGAGCCGGCCGAGCTCCGCCGAGACGCGCAGCGCGCCCTGGACGACCGGGTCGGTGACCTCGGGGATGGCTTCGAGCGGGATGTCCACGCCGTCCAGCGCGGCGGACGCGCGCGCCCCGTGCAGCGCCGACATGGCCGACACCTGCGGGCTCTTGCGCCGCAGCACGCGATGGCGGTAGAGCCGGTCCACGGCCCCGCGCGCCTCGGCGACGGCCTCGGGCACCCCGGGGAGCTCGGCGATGGCAGCCAATGGGTCGTTCACGCCCCCGACCCTACCGGCCGGTCAACAAAGGGCCGCCCCCGCCCGCCGAAGGCTCGCAGGACGCCCGCCGAACACTCACCGGACGCCCGTCGAACGCCCGCCGGACCGGTCCGACCTGGGCCCCGAGGCATGACGGCCTCGCGGACGCACGTCCTCACGGGGGCGCGGCTCCCGAGCCCGGCGTGGCGGACCCGCGGCCGCGCGTCCCCGCCCGCCGAGCCTCCGGCCGCGCATCCGGGCGGCAGAACGCGGCAAAACCCGGCCCTCACCCGGCAAAGCGGCCGGCAAAACGCCCGATCCGCACTCCGGACGGCGCCGCACCGGCCTCCCCTCGGCTCTCGCCTCCGCCCCCGGTACGGCGTCGCCGGCTTCCGGCCGGGTCCGGACCGGCCACCGGGGCGATTTGGGCCCGTCGCCGAAACGTTCGGTACGTGCGGCGGGAAACGCGCGGCGCGCCGTTCGGCGAACGCATACCACCGCCCACCGCAAGCCCCCATAAAACCATGGGAATAACGCTTTATCCATTCTTATGGTGTCGAAAGCACAACGTTTTCCCGACGTCCGTCACCGTGCGTCAAGACCGTTGTGAACCGCGCTGAACCCCTATCACCGGTTGGTACAGACCTGTCTAGACCTCTTGTGGCGGGCACCGCTGGCCTGGTGAAGTGGGACACGACCAGTCCGACCGGCCCGTACGTAAGGAGTGCGCAGTGACCCCGGAGACCCCTGGTTCCGAGTCGCGTGAGACCCAGGAGACCTTGTCGAACCTGCTGCAGGAGACCCGGCGGTTCGCGCCTCCCGCCGCCCTCGCCGCGGCCGCCAACGTGACGGCCGACGCCTACACGGAGGCGGAGGCGGACCGCCTGGCGTTCTGGGAGAAGCAGGCCGACCGGCTCGCCTGGTCCAGGCGCTGGGACACCACGCTGGAGTGGAACCCGCCCTTCGCCAAGTGGTTCGTCGGCGGAGAGCTCAACGTCGCCTACAACTGCGTCGACCGTCACGT
The DNA here is from genome assembly GCF_050942225.1 of Streptosporangium sandarakinum. NCBI lineage: Bacteria > Bacillati > Actinomycetota > Actinomycetes > Streptosporangiales > Streptosporangiaceae > Streptosporangium > Streptosporangium sandarakinum. Next base: position 457,488 of record NZ_CP192034.1, on the reverse strand, counting down.
CGAGGCGGGCCGCGGCGACAAGGTCGCCTACCACTGGGAGGGCGAGCCCGAGGGCGACAGCCGTACCCTCACCTACGCCGACCTGCAGCGCGAGGTCTCGAAGACGGCCAACGCTCTGCGGGAGCTGGGCGTGGGCAAGGGCGACCGGGTCGCCGTCTACATGCCCATGATCCCCGAGCTGCCGATCACGATGCTGGCCTGCGCCCGTATCGGTGCGATCCACTCGGTGGTGTTCGGCGGCTTCTCCGCGAGCGCGCTCAGCGGCCGGATCAAGGACGCCGACGCCAAGCTCGTGGTGACCGCCGACGGCGGCTACCGCAGGGGCGCCCCCAGCGCCCTCAAGCCGACCGTGGACGAGGCGGTCAAGGAGTGCCCGGACATCGAGCACGTCCTGGTCGTGCGGCGGACCGGCCAGGAGGTGGCCTGGACCGAGAAGGACATCTGGTGGCACGACCTGGTGGACCGGCAGCCCGAGACCCACGAGGCCCAGGCCAACGGCGCCGAGGACCCGCTGTTCATCCTCTACACCAGCGGGACGACCGGCAGGCCCAAGGGCATCCTGCACACCACCGGCGGCTACCTCACCCAGATCGCCTACACCCATGACGCGGTGTTCGACCTCAAGCCCGACACCGACGTCTACTGGTGCACCGCCGACATCGGCTGGGTGACCGGCCACTCCTACATCGTGTACGGCCCGCTGGCCAACGGCGCGACCAGCGTCATCTACGAGGGCACCCCGGACACCCCGCACCGCGGCCGGTTCTGGGAGATCGTGCAGAAGTACGGGGTCACGATCCTCTACACCGCCCCCACGGCGATCCGCACCTTCATGAAGTGGGGCGACGACATCCCCGCCAAGTACGACATGTCGTCCCTGCGCATCCTGGGCAGCGTCGGCGAGCCGATCAACCCCGAGGCGTACGTCTGGTACCGCGAGCACATCGGCGGCGAGCGCTGCCCGGTGGTGGACACCTGGTGGCAGACCGAGACCGGCGGCATCATGATCAGCCCGCTGCCGGGCGTCACCGCGGCCAAGCCCGGCGCGGCCATGCGCCCGCTGCCCGGCATCAGCGCCGACGTGGTCGACGACCAGGGCAACTCGGTGCCCAACGGCGGTGGCGGCTACCTCGCGATCCGCGACCCGTGGCCGTCCATGCTCCGCACGATCTGGGGTGACGACCAGCGCTACATCGACACCTACTGGTCGCGCTTCGAGGGCATGTACTTCGCGGGCGACGGCGCCAAGAAGGACGAGGACGGCGACATCTGGCTGCTCGGCCGGGTCGACGACGTCATGCTCGTCTCCGGCCACAACATCTCCACCACCGAGGTGGAGTCGGCCCTGGTCTCCCACCCGAAGGTCGCCGAGGCCGCGGTGGTCGGCGCCACCGACCCGCTCACCGGCCAGGCCATCGTGGCGTTCGTGATCCTGCGCGGCAGCGCCGAGGAGAGCGACGACATCGCCGCCGAGCTGCGGAACCACGTGGCGAAGACGCTGGGTCCGATCGCCAAGCCGCGGCAGATCATGGTGGTCCCCGAGCTGCCGAAGACCCGCTCCGGCAAGATCATGCGGCGTCTCCTGCGCGACGTGGCCGAGAACCGCAGCATCGGCGACGTCACCACGCTCGCCGACAGCACGGTGATGAACCTCATCTCCGAGAAGCTTCCCAGCGCCAAGAGCGACGACTGACCCGCGCGCACGCGGGCGTCCGGACGTCGGGAACGTGAACGCGCCTGTCCGCGAGCCCGTTCCCGCGGTCCCGCGGACCCGCGCGCACGGCTGAAGGGAGTGCGGCCCCGGCCGGTCCTCACCGAAGGACCGGCCGGGGCCGCGCTTCTTTCGCAGGCCCATGTCCACGGCCGTGTCTCCTCAAATCCCGCCATCCATCTATGAATCCCACCAATCAGGGATTTTTCCGGCCCATGTAGGCTGGCGGGCAGGTGTGCCGGGAAGTCTGGTCGGCCGGTGGGGGAACGACCTCCGCCGCGTTGCCAGGAGGTCCCATGCGCCGTTCCACGCGCCGTCCCGTGCGCCGTCCCGCCGAGATCTGGCCCTTCGGGCCCACCATCCGGTACGGCCGCCAGGTCGCCGAGGCGCTGCGCACCGAGACCGTCGGCGGCGTCGTCATGCTGCTGGCCGCCGTCGCCGCGCTGGTCTGGGCCAACGTCTCCCATGACTCCTACGAGGCGCTGCGCGCCGCCTCCTTCGGCCCGGGGGCCCTGCACCTGGACCTGGAGCTGTACCGGTGGGCCCAGCACGGCCTGCTCGCGATCTTCTTCTTCGTCGCCGGCGTCGAGGTCAAGGAGGAGTTCGTCCACGGCGAGCTCGCCAACCTCCGCAAGGCCGCGCTGCCCGTCATCGCGGCGATCGCCGGGATGATCGTGCCGGCCCTGGTGTACCTCGCGGTGAGCCGGGGCGCGCCGGACGCGGGCCGCGGCTGGGCCATCCCCACCGCCACCGACATCGCCTTCGCCCTCGCCGTGCTCGCCGTGACGGCGAGCGCGATGCCTGCCGCGCTCCGGGCGTTCCTGCTGACCTGCGCCGTCGTGGACGACCTCGGCGCGATCGCCGTCATCGCCGTCTTCTTCAGCCACAACCTGAACCTCCTCGCCCTGCTGGCCGGGGCGTTGATCATCGCCCTGTACGGCCTGCTCCAGGCCCGCCGGGTCCGCGGCCTGTGGATCTACCTCCCGCTCGCCCTGGCCGCCTGGTACGCCGTGGAGATCAGCGGTGTTCACCCGACCGTCGCCGGGGTAGCGCTGGGACTGATGACGCGAGTGCACGCCGCTCCGGGCGAGACGGGCTCCCCCGCCGAACGGGCCGACCACCGGATCCGCCCGCTCTCGGCGGGTCTCGCGGTGCCCGTGTTCGCGCTGCTGTCCGCCGGGGTCCCGCTCGACCTGGCCGGGCTGGGCGACGCGGCCGGCGACCGGGTGGTGCTCGGTGTGGTCGCGGGCCTGGTCGCCGGCAAGTTCCTCGGTGTCTTCGGCGGCGCCTGGCTGGCCGTACGGCTCGGCCTGGCGAGGCTCGCGGAGGAGCTGAGCTGGCGGGACATGGCGGCCGTGTCCACCCTGGCGGGAATCGGGTTCACCGTCTCCCTGCTCATCGGTGACCTGGCCTACGGTGATGACCCGGGGCGGGCGAACGCCGTGACCGTCGGCGTGCTGACGGCGAGCCTCGCCGCCTCGGTCCTGGCGGCGATCCTGCTCAGGGTGCGCGTGCGCGAACACTCCGCACGCAGGATGATGGTCGACACCGGCGCTTGATTGGAGACCCCTAGATGACACAGATCCCACCCGCGGAACCACAGGAGGAGTCGCTGGGCTCGTTGGTCGCCGCGGCCACCGACCAGATCTCCACCCTGGTCCGCGCCGAGATCGAGCTGGCCAAGTCCGAGCTCAAGTTCGACGCCAAGCGGGCCGGCGTGGCGGGCGGCCTGTTCGGCGCCGCCGCGTTCATGGCCCACCTGTGCCTGATCCTGGCCTCGTTCGCCATCGCCTACGGCCTGGTCGCCCTCGGCGTCTGGACGTGGCTGGCGTTCGCGATCGTCACGGTGTTCTACCTGCTGGTGGCGGCCCTGTTCGTCTACCTCGGCATCCGCCGGCTCAAGGGCCTGACCGGGATGAAACGGACACTGCACTCGCTGAAGACGCTCAAGGGCGGCGAGAGCGACCTCCCGGTCGCCGCCGCGCCCGCCCCTCCGACCGCGGGCCAGGTCGGATCGCACCGTGAGCCGGTGAGCCGGGACCTGTGAGCGCCCCCGACGAGTCCCTCGTACAGGTCGAAGGCCCCTGGACCCACCGGTCGGTGCACGCCGGCGGGACCCGCTTCCACGTGGTGGAGGCCGGCGAGGGGCCGCTCGTGCTGCTGCTGCACGGGTTCCCGCAGTTCTGGTGGACCTGGCGCAACCAGCTCGTCTCGCTGCCCGCGGCGGGATACCGCGCCGTCGCCGTCGACCTGCGCGGTTACGGCGGCAGCGACAAGCCGCCGCGCGGCTACGACCTGCCCACCCTGGCCGGTGACGCGGCCGGACTGATCCGGGCGCTGGGCGAGAGCGGCGCCGTCGTGGTCGGCCACGACTGGGGCGGCCTGCTGGCCTGGACGATGGCGGTGTGCGACCCCAAGGCGGTCCTGCGGCTGGTCACGGTGTCGGCCCCGCATCCGCGCAGGCTCCGCGCGGCCCTGTTCGGCGAGCCGTTCGGCCAGCTGCGGGCGTCCTCCTACGCGCTGGGCTTCCAGCTTCCGTTCCTGCCCGAGCGCCGCCTGGTGGCCAGGGGCGGGGCGAAGGTGGGCCGGATGCTCGACGAGTGGTCGGGGCCGGGCTGGCCGGAGGAGGACGTGGCGAGGACCTACCGCGAGGTGTTCCGCATCCCCACGGTCTCCCACTGCGCGGTGGAGTACCACCGCTGGTTCGCCCGCTCCCAGCTCCGCCCCGACGGGCTGCGGTACGCCAGGATGATGCGGAAGAGGATCGACGCGCCCACGCTGCAGCTGCACGGCGCGCTGGACCCCCACGCCCTGCCGCGCACCGCCCACGGCTCCGGCCGCTACGTGACCGGGCCGTACCGGTGGCGGATGATCGACGGCGCCGGGCACTTCCCGCACGAGGAGCGCCCGGAGGAGTTCGACGCCGAGGTCATCCCGTGGCTGGCCGACCCGGAGCCCGGCCGGTGACCCCGCGCGACCGCGCCCCCGGGGCGTCCCCGGCCCGCCGGGCAGCGGGGGCGTCTCCGGCCCGGCCCGCTCAGGCGAAGGGGTCGGGCCGGTGATCCCCCGAGACCGCGACCCGGAGGGACGGCCGCGCAACCGGCGGCCCCGGGACGCCTTCGGCAGGCCGCTGCCGCACGGCGCCGAGGGCGTCGAGCGGATCCCCGACGACTACGCGCCGAGCGCCACCGAAGCCCTGTCCGAGGCGCGGCGGCTGCTCGGTGAGGGCCGGCCTTTCCACGCCCATGAGGTGTTCGAGGGCCGGTGGAAGAACTCTCCGGCCGGGGAGCGGGAGCTGTGGCAGGGACTGGCGCAGATCTGCGTCGGTCTCACCCACCTCCAGCGCGGCAACCGGCGCGGGGCCGCGGCGCTGCTCGCCCGGGGGGCGGACCGGATCGAGGGGTACGGCGCGCCGTACGGGGAGATCGCCCGGATCGCCCGGTCCCTGGGGGACGCGGACGCCGGGGCGGCCGTCGCCGCGGTCCGGGACCTCCTCGAAGCACCCGGAGGGCACTGAGGAGCCGGGTTCCGGGATCAGCCGCCGCTCTGGTCGCACTCCTGGGTGCTGACCCGGTTGACCAGCCGTGAGCCGTCCTGGGCGTCCGGCGTGACCTCGGCGGCGGTGAGGACGTATCCGGTCTCGCGCTGGTCGAGGGCCGCGGCGAAGACGACGCCGTAGACCTTGCCCTCGGGGGAGAGCAGCGGACCGCCGGAGTTGCCCTGCCGTACCAGGCCGCGGATCGCGTAGACGTCGCGGAAGACGGTCTTGCGGTCGTAGATGTCGGGGCCCTTGGCCTTCTGCTGGCCCCGGATGCGGGCGACGTTGGGCGTGAAGCCGTGGCCGTGCGGGAAGCCCGCGACGATGGCGTCGTCGCCCTTCTCGGCGGTGCCGTCGAAGCGCAGGACCGGCAGGTTCAGGCCGGGGACGTAGAGGATCGCGATGTCCCGGTCGGGGTTGTAGAGCACGACCCTGGCGTCGTGGACGTTGTTGAGGTAGTCGGTGACCTGCAGGCCCTGGTCGACGCCCGCGACCACGTGGGCGTTGGTCATGATCCGGTTCTGGGAGTAGACGAAGCCGGTGCCCTCGATGTGCCTGCGGCAGCTCGTGGCGATGCCCTGGACCTTGACGATGCCCCGGCGGGCCCGCGAGAGCTGCGAGCCCTTCAGCACGCCCTGGTCGGGCGGCGGCACCTCGACGAACTGGCCCGCCCCTATGGCGTCGAAGACCTTGGGGAAGCCGGAGGTGTCGATGAAGTTCTTGAACGGCTTCTGGAAGTCCTTCGCCGCGGTCGGCAGCGCCTGGTCGACGGTGCTGATCAGCAGCGATTTGTTGACCTGCTCGCTGAGCAGCGTGAACTGCGAGGAGGTCAGCAGTGACCCGATCAGCCAGGCGGTGACCAGCACCGAGAACGCGCTGGCGAAGGTGCCGCCCACCGCGTCGACGACCTTCGCCGGCTCCCAGGTGACGTGGCTGCGGACCACCGCGCCGATCGTCGAGGAGGCGAACTGCCCGATGGTCGCGCTGAGGAACACGATGACGATGGCGAGCAGCGCCCGCTCGGTGTCCCCGTCGACCACGGCGGCCGCGATCGGCGGGGCGATGAACATGCCCAGCAGCCCTCCGCCGACGAATCCGACGAAGCTCAGCGCCCCGATGATGAACCCCTGCCGGTATCCCGACACCGCGAAGGCCACCATCAGTGCGATCAGGATAAGGTCGAGGAGATCACCACTCACCCCTTTACGGTATCCACCGACCGGCCCGCGCGTGCACTCCTTCGGTGACGTGCGGCCCGTTATCGTGGCCGTATGGCAACGATCGGGGGGTCGGCGCCCGTGGCGGCACTGATAGAGACCGCGCTGCGGGACCAGGACGACGGCGAGGTCCGCTGGCACGTGATCGGGCTGCTGGGCGAGCGGCACGACCTGGAGACCCTCGCCGCGGCGCGGCGGCTGTGCGACGGCGGGACGGTGGCCGAGCGGACGCTCGGAGCCGACATCCTCGGCCGCCTGGGCCTCACCGACCGCAGCCTGCCCATCCTGCGCGCGCTGGCCGCCCGCGAGGAGGACCGGACGGTCCTGTACTCGGTGCTGATCGCCTTCGGTCATCTCCACGACCGCCGCGCGCTGCCGTCGGTGATCCGCCTGAGCGAGCACCCCGATTCCAGGGTGCGGTACGGCGCGGCCTACGCGCTGCCGAACATCGTGGGCAGGCCGCCGGACCCCACGGGTCTGACGGCCCTGCGGCGGCTGGCCGCCGACCCCGACGACGACGTGGCCGAGTGGGCCTGCCTGGGCCTGGCGCTGTCGACGGGCGGCGCGGTCGACGACGTCCGGCCGCCGGCCGGCTGAACCAGGGACGGGCGGCCGGCCGACTGAACCAGGGACGGGCGACCGGCGACGAGGGTGGCGGGCGGTCGGCGGGCGGCCGTCAGGCGGTGGGCGGCGGTCAGCGGGCGGCGAGGTTGACGACGTCCGGGGGGATGTCCTCGATCCGTGAGCGGTCCCAGGGCAGCTCGAACCCCGACCCGGCGAGCACGCCGTCGAGCACTCCCGCGGTGAAGCCCCACACCAGCAGCCCGCGCACCCGGAACGCCGGGCCGCTGTAGCCGCTCGGGTGGCGCAGCCTGAGGCGGTTGACCGGGTCGACCAGCTCGGCCACCGGGACCCGCTCCACCGACTCCACCTCGTCGGGCGAGGCCGCGTGGACCGCGCACGGGGTGTGCCACCAGCCCAGCACCGGGGTCACCCGGTTGTGGCTGTGCCAGACGTACAGCTCCGGCATCGTGCCGACCACGTGCACACCCGCCGGGTCCAGGCCGGTCTCCTCGCGCGCCTCGCGCAGCGCGGCGGCGACCGGGCCGCCGTCGACGGGATCGACCCCACCGCCGGGGAACGCCGGCTGACCGGCGTGCAGACGCCCGCGCCGGCTGCGCTGGATCAGCAGCACGTCGGGGCCGAGGGGACCCTCACCGAACAGCAGCAGAACCGCGGCGGCGCGCCCTCCGGAGGCGGGCGGGCGCAGCATCGGGGGAACGGGCGCCTTGGCGGCTTTCTGGGCGAGGGTTTCCAACCATCCGGGAACTTCCACGGGTACACCTCCGATCTTCTGCAACACCTCGGCCCGGCCCGCTGCTTCCCGGGTCCCCGTGGCTTCCCGGCGGATCAGGAGAACGGCCCCGGTCGCACCAGCTTTCCGGCCTGGGCGGGGTCGATCGGGCCGATGCCGTACGAGGGGCAGAGGGTGGCGAGCGGGCAGACGCCGCAGGCGGGCTTGCGCGCGTGGCACATGCGGCGGCCGTGCCAGATCAGGCGGTGGGACATCATCGTCCAGTCGCGCCTGGGGATCAGCTCCGCCACGACTTTCTCGATCTTCACCGGATCGGTCTCCGCGGTCCAGCCGAACCGGCCGACCAGACGCTGGAAGTGGGTGTCCACGGTGATGCCGGGCACGCCGTACGCGTTGCCCAGCACGACGTTCGCGGTCTTGCGGCCCACGCCGGGCAACTTGACGAGGTCGGCGAGCCTGCGGGGGACCTCGCCGCCGTGGCGCTCGCAGACGGCCTGGGCCATGCCGATGATGCTGGCGGCCTTGGCGCGGAAGAAGCCGGTGGACCGGATCATCTCCTCCAGCTCGGCCCGGTCGGCGGCGGCGTAGTCCTCTGCTGTCCTATATTTCTCAAAAAGGGTAGGAGTGACTAGATTGACCCTTTTGTCAGTACACTGCGCGGACAGGATCGTCGCGACCAGCAGTTCGAGCGGGTCGCGGAAGTCGAGTTCACAGTGTGCGTCGGGGTAGGTCTCCGCCAGGATCCGGTCCATTCGCCGGGCACGACGGACCAGAGCGAGCCGGGTCTCACCAGCGGGGATGACGTTGCGGGCCACCCCGACAGCCTACGCGTACGGCCCCCTTTGGGGCCGCGCGGTGGGATACGTCACAATGACTGCGTGAGCCGTGAAACAGGAGGCACTGTGAACACCGACGACGTGCTGGGCAAGGCACCTCTGTTCGCGGCGCTCGACCGTGAGAGCGCCGCGGCGCTGCGCACGAGCATCTCCGAGGTCACCCTGTCCAAGGGACAGACGCTCTTCAGCGAGAACGAGACGGGCGACCGTCTCTACGTGGTGCTCGAAGGCAAGATCAAGCTGTCCAGGACCGCGCCGGACGGCCGGGAGAACCTGCTGAGCGTGCTGGGCCCGGGTGAGATGTTCGGCGAGCTGTCGCTGTTCGACCCCCGCCCCCGCACCGCCTCCGCCATCGCCCTGACCGACGTCCGGCTGGCCGGCCTCGGGCACGACGACCTGCGTCCCTGGCTGACGGGCCGCCCCGAGGTCGCCCTGCACCTGCTGCGGGCCCTGGCCCAGCGGCTGCGCCGTACCAACGACGTGCTGGCCGACCTGGTCTTCACCGACGTCCCCGGGCGGGTCGCCAAGGCGCTACTCGACCTGGCCGACCGCTTCGGCCAGCGGATCGACGACGGCATCCGCGTCCACCACGACCTCACCCAGGAGGAGCTGGCCCAGCTCGTCGGCGCCTCCCGGGAGACGGTGAACAAGGCCCTCGCCGACTTCGCCCAGCGCGGCTGGCTGCGGATCGAGGCCAAGGCCGTGGTCATCCTCGACCTGGAGCGCCTGCACAACCGCTCCCGCTAGTCCCGCCGGTGCCGTTGGGACCGTTCCCACGATCGGCCGGAACGCGCGACCGGCCCGGTCGGCCGTCCGGGTGGTCGACGGCCCGGCCGGTCAGCCCGCCAGGTAGTCGAGCTGGGCGCGGACCGACATCTCGGCGGCAGGCCAGAGCGACGGGTCGACGTCCGCGTAGACGATCTCCACGATCTCCTGCGGCGTCGCCGCGCCCCGGGCACGGGCCGCCCGGATCTGGTCCAGCCGCCGCCTGCGGTGCGCGACGTAGCCGTCCAGCGCGCCGATCGGATCGGCCAGCACCGGGCCGTGGCCCGGCAGCAGGACCTCGACCCCGACCCGTTCGGCCGTCGCCCGCAGCCGGTCCAGCGACCGCAGGTAGTCGGCCAGGTCTCCGTCCGGGGCGATCACGGTGGTGCCCCGGCCGAGCACGGTGTCGCCGGTCAGCATCGCCCGGTCCTCGGGCAGCCAGAAGCACAGCGAGTCGAACGAGTGGCCCGGCGTGCCCACGACGTGCAGCTCCAGCCCGTCGGCGGTGACCACGTCGCCGTCGGCGAGTCCCTCCTCGCCGAGGCGGTGCCGGGGGTCCAGCGCCCTGACCGGCGCGCCCACCAGCCCGGCGAACCTCCGCGCGCCGCCGCTGTGGTCGTCGTGGCCGTGGGTCAGCAGGATCGCCGCCACCCTGCGCCCGGCCAGGCGGGCGGCGACCCGGGCGAGGTGCGCCTCGTCGTCCGGTCCGGGGTCGACGACGAGCACGTCCTCCTCGCGGCCGATCAGCCACGTGTTCGTGCCGTCCAGCGTCATCGGGGAGGGGTTGGGCGCCAGCAGCGCCAGGGTGTGGGCCGTGCCGGACCCGTCCGGTCCGCCCAGGGGTATCCGCAGCCCGCTCACGGGCGGCCCTGCCTGAAGTACTCGCCGTCGAGTACCAGGCACAGCTCCCCGTCCACCTCGGCGACCTCGGGCATGAGCGTGACGATCTCCCGCCGTACGGCGAGCACGTCGGCCACGGTCGCGTACCCGGCGAGCTCGCCGAGCGTGCGGTAGGTCGGGGGCATCAGGAAGATCCGCCCGTCCCGGGCCCCGGCGAGCGCGTCGGCGGGCCGGGCCCAGGTCACCTGGTCGGCCTCGCCGCCGACGTCGCGGGTGCGCTGTCCGGCCGGGAGGGCGGCGACGAAGAACCGGGTGTCGAAGCGCCGGGGCTCGATCACCGGGGTGATCCAGTGGGCCCAGGGCCGCAGCAGATCGGAGCGGAGGACCAGCCCGCGCCCGGCGAGGAAGTCGGCGAACGACAGACTCCGGTCGATCAGGGCCAGCCGGTCGGCCTCCCAGTCGTCACCGGTGGTGTCGGCCACGACGGACGTCGCGGACGAGCCGGCGAGCAGGACCCCCGACTCCTCGAACGTCTCGCGCACCGCGGCGCACACCAGGCCGCGGGCGAGCTTCTCGTCCGCGCCGAAGACCTCGCCCCACTCGGCGGGCGACGGCCCGGCCCAGGCGACCGCGTGGTCGGCGTCCCGGGTGTCCACCGACCCGCCGGGGAAGACGTAGGCGCCCGCCGCGAAGGCCATCGCGGCCTTGCGCCGGAGCAGGTAGACCTCGACGCCCCCGTTCTCGGGACCGCCGGCGCCCCCGGGACCGCCCGTGCCTCCTGGACCGCCGGCGCTCCCGGCGTCCTCGCCGCCCTCGGTGCCCTCGCGCAGGAGGACCACCGTGGCGGCGTCCCGGGTCGGAGCGGGCCGCGCCCGTCCGGCCAGGATGTCACGCGCGCGCTCGCCGTCCGCGCCGGAAAGCGGGAACCCACCCATTCAGATCCTCCACCAGAACAACAGTCGGTCTCGGGAACCATCATGTGGCAGGTCCGCCGCCCCGGACAATCGCGGGCGGCCCCGGCGACCGGGCCGGACCGGGGCCGGCTCCGGTCTCCGGTGAGCCGCCGTCAGCGGACCTCGGCGATCAGCTCGACCTCCACCGGCGCGTCCAGCGGGAGGACCGCCACGCCCACCGCGCTGCGGGCGTGCCCGCCGGTCTCGGCGAACACCTTGCCGAGCAGGTCGCTCGCGCCGTTGATCACCTGCGGCTGCCCGGTGAAGTCGGGGGCGCTGGCCACGAAGCCGACGACCTTGACGATGCGCACGATGTTGTCCACGCCGCCCGCCGCCGCCGCCACGGCGGCCAGGGCGTTCAGCGCGCAGATCCCGGCGAGGCCGGCGGCCTCCTCCGCGGTCAGCTTCTCGCCCACCTTGCCCGTCGCCGCGAGCTTGCCGTCCACCATCGGGAGCTGGCCCGAGGTGTAGACGTAGTCACCCGTCCGGACGGCCGGGACGTAGGAGGCCAGCGGCACCGCGACCTCGGGCAGCTCGATGCCCAGCTCGTCCAACCTCTGCCGCGGCGTCACTGCTTGGGCCGCTTCAGGTAGGCGACCAGCTGCTCGGGGTTCGGCCCCGGCACGACCTGGACGAGCTCCCAGCCGTCTTCGCCCCAGTTATCGAGAATCTGCTTGGTCGCGTGGACCAGCAGTGGCACCGTCGAGTACTCCCATTTCGTCATGGGGGACACATTAGCGAGGCGGGCCCGGCCGGCGGTCGCCCTACGCCGCTCCGGCACACCAGTGAGCGGGATCACCAAGGTGGGCCCCGGAGGCGGACGGTCCGGGCGAATCGTGAGGTGACGGTTGGGTAGCCTTCGAGACGTGAGAGCTCGCGACACCGATTGGGACGGCGTACGCCTCCACGTCGTCACCGGTAAGGGCGGCACCGGCAAGACCACGGTGGCCGCCGCGCTCGCCCTTGCCCTCGCCGCGGGCGGGCGCAAGGTCCTGCTGGTCGAGGTCGAGGGCCGGCAGGGCATCGCGCAGGTCTTCGACCTGCCGCCGCTGCCGTACGAGGAGCGGCGGATCGCCGTCGCGCCCGGCGGCGGGGACGTCCACGCCCTGTCCATAGACCCCGAAGAGGCCATGCTCGACTACCTCGAGATGTTCTACGGCATGCGCCGGGCGGGCAAGGCCCTGACCAAGATGGGCATCGTCGACTTCGCCACCACCATCGCCCCCGGCTTCCGCGACGTCCTGGTGACCGGCAAGACCACCGAGGCGGTCCGCCGCAAGAACAAGGACGGCAGGCGGATCTACGACGCGGTCGTGCTCGACGCGCCCCCGACCGGGCGGATCACCCGCTTCCTCAACGTCACCAACGAGGTGGCGGGCCTGGCCAGGGTCGGCCCCATCAAGAACCACGCCGACCTGGTGAACGGCGTGGTGGCCTCCCCGGAGACCGCCGTGCACTTCGTCACACTCCTGGAGGAGATGCCGGTCCAGGAGACCCTCGACGGGCTCGCCGAGCTGACCGCCGCCGGGCTCCCGCCCGGTGGGATCTTCACGAACATGGTCAGGGAGTCGCTGCTCCCCGCCTCCGTGCTGGACGCCGCGGCCGGCGGCCGGTTCGACTCGGCCGAGCTGGCGCTCGGCCTCAAGGCCGCGGGGCTCGCCGACGGCGCCTCCGACGCCGCCGCGGTGGCCGAGGCCCTCGCCGAGGAGATCGTCGAGCACGCCCGCCGTACCGCGCTGGAGCAGCGGGAGCGGGAGTCTCTCGACGCGTCCGGCCGCCCCCGTTACGAGCTGCCGCTGCTGGCCGACGGGGTCGACCTCGCCGGGCTGTACGAGCTGGCCGAATCGATCCGCAACCAGGGAGCAGCATGAGCGAGCGATCCGGCGGGCACCGGGACGTCCCGGTCCTCGACCTCGACGCGATCATCGACGACCCGGGCACCCGGATCATCGTCTGCTGCGGCTCCGGCGGCGTCGGCAAGACCACCACCGCGGCCGCTCTGGGGCTGCGCGCGGCCGAGCGCGGCCGGGCGGCCGTGGTGCTCACCGTCGATCCGGCGCGGCGGCTCGCGCAGTCGATGGGCCTCACCGAGCTGGACAACGTCCCGCGGCCGGTCGAGGACGTGACGGGCGACGGCACGTTGCACGCCATGATGCTCGACATGAAGCGGACCTTCGACGAGATCATCGAGGCCCACGCCGACCCGGAGCGGGCCCGGCAGATCCTGACGAACCCCTTCTACCAGTCGCTGTCGTCCAGCTTCTCCGGCACCCAGGAGTACATGGCGATGGAGAAGCTCGGCCAGCTGCGCCGGTCGGGCGAGTGGGACCTCATCATCGTGGACACCCCGCCCTCCCGGTCCGCGCTCGACTTCCTGGACGCGCCGGAACGGCTCGGCCGCTTCCTGGACGGCCGGCTGATCCGCGTGCTGACCGCCCCCGCCAAGGCCGGCGGGCGGAGCGCGTTCAAGCTGTTCAACGCGGGCTTCGGCCTGATCGCCGGGGCCATGACCAAGCTGCTGGGCGCGCAGGTGCTCAAGGACCTGCAGACGTTCGTCTCCGCGCTGGACGCCGTCTTCGGCGGCTTCCGGGCGCGCGCCGAGCAGACCTACCGGCTGCTGCAGGCCCCCGGGACCGCGTTCGTCGTCGTGGCCGCGCCGGAGCGCGACGCGATGCGCGAGGCGTCGTACTTCGTGGAACGGCTCGCCGAGGAGCGCATGCCCCTGGCGGGCGTCGTGATCAACCGGGTGCACCGCTCGCCCGCGGAGGGCCTGTCGGCCGCGCGCAGCGCCGCCGCCGCCGAGGAGCTGGAGTCGCGGGGCGGGCACGACCTGGCCGCCGCCGTGCTCCGGCTGCACACCGGACGGATGCAGCTCGCCGCCCGCGAGCACCGCGAGCGCGAGCACTTCGTCACCGCCCACCCCACGGTGCCCGTCGCGGAGGTGCCGGCCATGTGGGAGGACGTGCACGACCTGGAGGGCCTGCGCCAGGTCGGCAAGCTCCTGGCCGCGCAGTAGGCGACCGCCGGGAGCCCGGCACGGCCGCGCGGCGGTCGTCCGGAGCCCGGCATGGCGGACTCCCCGCCGCCCGGTGGGCGACGGGGAGCACAGGGTGTCACGGGGCCGGGGTTCCCGGCCCTTCCCGGAACACGCGAGTACGGCCGGCGCCGAGGCGCCGGCCGTACGGGATCAGGGCGGACGTCAGCCGGCGATCAGCTCGTTCGTCCGCTCGTACTCCTCCTTGGCCATCTCCAGCAGATCGCGCCAGGAGTCGACGTCAGGTCGCCGGCGCAGCAACGCGCGGCGCTCGCGCTCGGTCATTCCGCCCCACACCCCGAACTCGATGCGGTTGTCCAGCGCATCGGCGAGGCACTCGGTACGGACCGGGCATCCCCGGCAGATCAGCTTCGCCCGGTTCTGGGCAGCGCCCTGAACGAACAGCGCGTCAGGATCCGCACCCTTACAGGCCGCACGGGAGGTCCAATCCGTGATCCACATTCGACCCCACTCCCCTTAGGTGGTCAGTCGTGACTTGGGGCCGACGGGCGCGGGCGTCGGGCCTCCGTATTCAGTTGCCGCAGAAAGAGAACGTACGCAATCAGACGTTCGAGCCGACAGACCCCGGCGGGACCAATTTCCCGCATGGTCATCAGCGGCCACGTGGCCGGGAATGACTAGTCACCTGACTCGGCAGGCGGCCGCCGCCTGACTCGATACAAGACCGAGTCAAGTCGAATTGGCGATCCGTTACCGTTTGGGACATCCGTCCGACGTACTCTTGACGTGTGCAAGCTCAGGGCAAAGATCATGTATCGGCGATAGGCGCGGTCGGGAAGGTTCTGCGGCTGGTCGCCGCGGGCGCCGCCGCGGGTCTTCTGGCGGCCGGAGTCGCGTTCCCGGCGGTCGGCGGGGCGGGGCTCGGCGTGAACTCCGTCACAGAGGAGCTGAACCTACGCCCTGAGGAGCTCAAGGAACCCGCGCTACCGGAGCGAACCATCCTGCTGGACGCCGACGGCAAGCAGTTCGCGCAGTTCTACTACGAGAACCGCGAGTCGGTGAAGCTCGACGAGATCGCCGACGTCATGAAGACCGCGATCATCTCGATCGAGGACTTCCGGTTCTACGAGCACGGCGCCATCGACATCGAGGGCACCCTCCGCGCGGCCGTGCGGAACGCGGGCGGCGGCTCCACGCAGGGCGGCTCCTCGATCACCCAGCAGTACGTCAAGCAGGTGCTCTTCAACAGCGCCGAGACCCCCGAGGAGAAGCAGGCCGCGATCGCGCCGACCCTCTCCCGGAAGCTCAACGAGCTGCGCTACGCCCTGGCGGTCGAGGAGAAGTACACCAAGTCGGAGATCCTGGAGAAATACCTCAACATCTCCTACTTCGGCGCCGGCGCCCACGGCATCCAGGCGGCGGCCAAGCGGTTCTTCGGCAAGCCGGCGGCCAAGCTGGACCTGTGGGAGGCCGCCACGCTGGCCGGCGCCGTACAGGACCCCAACGGCACCGACCCGGCCCGGCACAAGGGCGAGTCCTCCAAGAGCTGGAAGAAGCGCCAGAAGCTCCTGCTGGACCGGCGCAACATCGTCCTGCAGCGGATGCAGGAGCTCGGCAAGATCACGCCGCAGGAGGCGGCGGAGGCCAAGGCCAAGAAGCTCGGCTTCAAGGACATCTCGGCCCCGGGTGGCTGCGAGACCAGCAAGTACCCCTTCTTCTGCGTCTACGTGCGCGAGGAGATCCGCAACAACAAGGTGTTCGGCAAGACCGCCGAGGCGCGCGAGAAGCTGCTCCAGCGCGGCGGTCTGACGATCAAGACGACGCTCGACCCGCAGGCGCAGAAGGCCTCGGAGAAGGCCATCAAGCAGATGGTCAACGCGAGCGACAAGCCGGTCGCCGCTCAGGCGATGGTCGTTCCGGGCACCGGCGCCATCAAGGCGATGGCCACCAGCCGGAAGTTCGGCACGAGCAAGAAGAAGAACGAGACCAGCATCAACTTCGCCGCCGACGCCCAGCACGGCGGTGGCATCGGCTTCCAGGCGGGCTCGACGTTCAAGGCGTTCACCCTGCTCACCGCGCTCGACCAGGGGATGAAGCTCAACGACGGCAACACCACCGGCAAGACCTACCAGGCGCCGAGCCACAGCGCGTTCCGCGACTGCAAGGGCAACGCGGTCGGCGAGCCCAGCCACCAGGTCTTCAACTCCAGCGAGGGCGGCGGCGGCTTCAAGTCGCTGACCACCGGCACGCTCGGCTCGGTGAACACCTTCTTCATGAAGCTGGAGGAGAAGGTCGGCCTCTGCAAGGTCGTCGAGACGGCCAAGAAGCTCGGCATCAAGCGGTCCGACGGCGGCCCGCTGCAGGAGGTCGAGACCTTCACCCTGGGCGTCAACGAGATGGACCCGGTGACGGTCTCCGCCGCCTACGCGACCATCGCGGCCCGCGGCACCTACTGCGAGCCGATGGCCATCACCGAGGTCCGCGACCGCTACGGCAAGGCCACGCCGTACAAGCCGAAGTGCAAGCAGGTCCTCGACGAGGAGGTCACCGACGCGGCCACCCACATCATGTCCGGGGTGTTCACCAAGGGCACGATGAGCGAGATCGGCGGCATCGGCCGGCCGGCGGCGGGCAAGACCGGCACCACCGACGCCTACACCGCCGCCTGGTTCGCCGGGTTCACCCCGGACCTCGCCTCCGCGGTCAGCCTCGGCGACCCGCGCGGCGCCTTCGGCCACGACCTGACGGGCGTGACGATCGGCGGCCGCTACTACGGCTACGTCTACGGCGCCACCATCTCCGGCAAGATCTGGAAGCTGTCCATGCCCGGCGCGCTGAAGGGCGTCGAGCCGACGTCCTTCCACGCGGTCGACATGGACCGCTTCGGCGGCTGCTCGGGCAACTGCGCGCCCAAGCCGCCGCCCAGGAAGCCGGGTGACGTCGGCGGCGACCACGGCGGCGGGGACGGCGACGGCAACACGGTCGTCAACGACGGCGGCACCTTCGGGCCCGGGGTCGGCCGGGGCCACGGGCGGGGCCGGGGCAACGGCGGCGTCGTCAACGACGGCACCCCCTGAGTCCCAGGCGACTCCGTAACCCCCGGCCGGTCCCTCACGACCGGTCGCCGAGCCACCGGAGCCCTCCCCGCGTCGCGGGGAGGGCTCCCGGCGTTTCCGGAGCGAACTCAGGCGCTCAGGCGGGCCCGGCGGCGTCGGCCGGCCGCTCCCGCAGCACCGGGAGCGAACTCAGGCGCTCAGGCGGGCCCGCACGATCTGCGCCACCCGGCCGCCCTCGGCCCGCCCGGCGACCTTGGGGTTCAGGACCTTCATGACCTGACCCATCGCCTTGGGCCCGGACGCGCCGCTCTCGGCGATGGCCTCGTCCACCAGCCCGGCGATCTCGTCGTCGGAGAGCTGGGCGGGGAGGTACTCCTCCAGCACCGCCTGCTCGTCCAGCTCGGCCTGCGCCTGCTCGGCGCGGCCCGCGCCGCTGAACGCCTCCGCCGCCTCCCGGCGCTTCTTGGCCTCCTTGGTCAGCACCTTGACGATCTCGTCGTCGGAGAGCTCGCGCGCCTCCTTGCCGGCCACCTCCTCGACGTTCACGGCCGCCAGGGCCATGCGGATGGTCCGGGTGCGGACCTCGTCGCGGCCCTTCATCGCGGCCGTGAGGTCGGCCTTCAGCTTGTCCTTCAATGTGCTCATGCGGTCCATCTTGCCGTCTCACCGGTCCCGGTGTATCCAGGGTTTCTCCCTGGGCACCGGGTGTCGGGCATGATGAGGGTGTGAGGAAAGCAGCCGCGGTGCCCCTGTCCCTGCTCGGCGTCGGCCTTACCGGCCTCGCCTACGCCTCGGTCGTCGAGCGCAACGCGTTCCGCCTACGGCGTTTCGACGTGCCCGTGCTGCCGCCCGGCCGGCGTCCGGTGCGCATCCTGCACCTGTCCGACCTGCATCTCACCCCGGGCAGGCGGATGCTGATCAACTGGGTCCGCTCGCTGGGCGAGCTCCAGCCCGACCTGGTGGTCAACACCGGCGACTCCATCGCGCACCCCGACGCGGTCGCCCCGCTCATGCACGCCCTGGAGCCGCTGCTGACCCGCCCCGGCCTGTTCGTCTACGGCTCCAACGACATGTACGCGCCGCGCCCCAAGAACCCGGCCCGCTACCTGTGGCGCACCTCCAAGGGCGACCACGTCCAGAAGATCCCCTCGCTTCCCTGGGAGGAGCTGGGCGCCGCCATGTCGGCCGAGGGCTGGCTGGACATGAACAACACCACGGCCCGTCTCAAGGTCGGCGATCTCGACGTGGCCGTGGGCGGCATCCACGACTCCCACATCAACCGCGACCGCTACGACCTGATCGCCGGGCCCGCCCCCGAGGAGGCGGATCTCCGCCTGGGCGTGATGCACTCCCCCGAGCCGCGCAACATGACCCGCTTCGCCGCCGACGGCTACCAGCTGCTGCTGGCCGGCCACACCCACGGCGGCCAGCTCTGCGTCCCGTTCTACGGCGCGCTGGTCACCAACTGCGGCATCGACCGCGCCCGGGTCAAGGGCCTGAGCCGCCACGACTCGGCGTTCCTCCACGTCTCGGCCGGCCTGGGCACCAGCCCCTACGCTCCGGCCCGGTTCGCCTGCTTCCCCGAGGCGAGCCTGCTGACCCTGGTGCCGCGGCGCCGGAATGGCGCAAGCACCCGCGAAGTCCGCTAGACTTTCTCAAGCACGAGCAAGACCGTCGTGTGCCGGGGTGTAGCGCAGCTTGGTAGCGCGCTTCGTTCGGGACGAAGAGGTCGCAGGTTCAAATCCTGTCACCCCGACGTTATTTCCCGAGGCCAAAGGCCATCTGTGAGAATCACAGATGGCCTTTCGTCATTTCATGAGCCGCCTGCGCACCTCGTACGGCGAATGCTCACGCATCTCGGCGTGGAGCCGTCGAATGCCGTCTTGGCCGGCGATTCGGTGACGGACATGGCCGCGACCGTGCGCGCCACCGGCCGGGCATGCCGGTGACCTGCCGCGTGACATCCAATTACTCATTGAATCACCCGGGTAACAGGGTGCCATGAGTCGTGCCGCCGCGGAACCGGCGCCGTCGCGTCGCCGGTCGCGCGGGGCAGGGCGAAGAGGGCCGTGATCATCGCCGCCTCCTTCCCGGACGCCGTTGGGCGCCCTGCTCGGACTTGGCCAGGTACGGCGAGCGGCCGAGGATGACGATGCCCGCCACCAGCGCGATCAGGCCCGCGACCTCGCCTGCGAGAGCCGGGGGGTCGGCGCGCAGGCGCTCGCCGAGGATCACCACCCCGAGCATGATCCCGATGACGGGTTCGGCCGCGGTGGTGGCCGGCAGCGAGATGCGCAGCGGCGCGGCGTCGAAGGCGCTCTGGTTGAGCAGGATGCCCAGCACCGCGATCACGAGCAGCGTGTACGGCTGCCAGATCGTCAGCAACGCGCCCGGCCCGCGCCCCGCCTGCTCCAGCGTGACCAGTGAGGCTCGGGTGAGCACGTCCTGGATCCCGTACAGCATGCCTGCGGCCGCCGCCAGCAGCATGGCCTTGGTCGGCAGCGTGACCCGTACCGCCGCCAGCACCAGCACGGCCGCCACCATCAGCGTGGCCAGTATCGCCACCCAGACAACCGAGACCGGGCCGGGCACGCCGCCGCCGTGCGGCCGGCCGGACAGCAGGAACATCGCCACTCCTCCGCTGACCAGTACCGCCCCCAGCCACTCGCCCCGGCCCAGGCGCTCCCGGTATACGGCCGCCGCCACGGCCAGGGCGAAGATGAGGTTGGTCGCCAGGAGCGGCTCGACCTGGGCGACGTCGGCACGCCGCAGGGCCAGCGCGCCGAGCACCTGGCCGCCTACCATCGCGGCGACACCGCACAGCCACAGCGGTTTGCGGATCAGGTCCAGCAGCAGGTGCAGATGCAGCATCTCCCCCAGCGGCTCGGTGTAGGCCGCGTGCTGCTGGGCCACGAACCCCAGCCCGAGCAGGCACGCGGCCGCCAGCCCCAGCAGCACGGTGACGATCACAGGACTGACCTCTGCCAGGCGCTTCCCTGCCAGTCCCGCATCGCTCCCCTCCTCGGATCCGCCATATGAACCCAGTGAGGTATTTACCCATTCGCCTGGGAGCGCGGCGCCATCTGCGGGTAGCTCATCTTGGAGCGACTTCCCGGCTCAGCAGACGAAGAAACAGCGCCGACTCCGGCGAGAAGTGAACCGGGTGCTCGATGAGCGTTTCCCCGCGATGGAGGAAACGCTCGGCACGGGCCGTTCATGCGCGATCCTCGGCAGATCCCGGGCCACGCCGTACCCTGGCCCATCCCGGGCGGTTCCGCGGCCGAGTCCGCCTCCGTCGCCGTCCCGGGTATGGACCGACCAGCCGCCGGCGGATCCCGAAGCCGACGAGACCGAGACCTCAGCGCAGACACCGAACGCAGCTCGGCGCCTCAACAGGCTCGACAGGTACCGGCCCGGCAGCGCGCCGCGAACGCCTCGATCACCGCTCAAACAGATCTGCGCCGTCCACAGAACGGGGTCGGCCGCGGCATCGGTATGCGACGTCGGCCAACGGCCTGAAATTCTCCAAAAGACAGTGATGCCGGAGTTTGACATACTTCATTATTTTCCCAAACGCTTGCCTTCGCCGCCGAGGTATGGTTTCCGTTTCAGGAATATATGATCCGAAATGGGGCGAATGGAAATGTATTTCCGAGGCCAGAGGGTAGAGGAACAGTAAACCCGTTCGGAAGGAGAACGCCATGTCCGGACCAAGAGGCCCCTATTCGTACGGCGGCTCCACCAGCCCCCCGGCACCGCGGTCATCCGCGGACGACCGCGCCGAATGGGAGGGCAGAACCCGAGTCTTCCTGCAGCCCATCGCCGCGCCGTCCATCCTCGGGCTGTTCGGGCTCGCCGGCGCGACGCTGATCGTCGGGGCCTGGCTGGCCCGATGGTACGGCACCGCGGCCACGCCGCTCATCATCTTCCCGTTCGTGATGGCCTTCGGCGGCCTCGCGCAACTCCTGGCCGGGATGTGGTCCTACCGGGCGCGCGACGGCCTGGCGACGGCGGTGCACGGGCTGTGGGGGACGTTCTGGCTGGCGTTCGGCCTGCTGTTCACCCTCGTCGCCCTGGGCGCCTTTCCCACCGCGCTCGTGCCGATCATCGGGATCGGCAACGCCGGCTTCGGGTTCTGGTTCCTGGTGCTGTGTCTGATCACCGGGCTGACGGCGATCGCGGCGTTCGCGGAGAACCTCGTCCTGGGCCTGCTGCTGACGGTCCTGGCCGCGGGGGCGGGTTTCAACGCCGCCGGATTCTTCGCCGGCTCGTCGTGGGCGGTCATCGTCGGCGGGTGGCTGTTCGTCGCGGGCGCCTGCATCGCCCTCTACACGGCCACCGCGCTGATGTGCGAGTCCAGCTTCGGCCGGACGATACTGCCGACCGGCAGGTACAGCCACGAGGCCGACATCTCCGGGCGGCGGGCCATCCGGCCGCTGGAATACGTCCATGGGCAGCCGGGTGTGAAGATCGGGCAGTGAACTCCATCTGAGCGCAGCGCCGGGGGCGGACCACGCTCCTTCCCGGAGGACCGGCCGATGCCGTGCCGAGGGACGGCCGGCCGGACCTGACCGAGGATCTCGGGGCTGCGGCCCCGGGCATCCCTTACGCGCAGGGCGGGAAGCGCCAGGATGAATGACTGGTAGCTCTACGCGCAACACCGCCTCGCGGCGGATGCGGCAACTGCTGGGGCGGCTCGCGGCCCAGGTGGGAGGTTCCGCCCGGCTTCAGGTGATCGCCATCCTGGCCTGCGTGCTCGCCCTGGACGCGGCGGACAAGGGCACCATCGGCGCAGTCACTCCGGACCTCAGACAGGACCTCGGCATTGACGACACCGGGATCGGAGCCCTGGTCGCGGTCTCGTCCGGAGCCAGCGCACTGGCGGCGATCCCGGTGGGCTGGCTGACCGACCGGGTGAACCGCGTCCGGCTGCTGGCCGGGAGCATCCTGCTGTGGAGCATGGCCATGGCGATCAGCGCCCTGGCCGACTCCTTCCAGGTGCTGTTGTTCTCCCGGATGGCCATGGGGGCCGTCACCGCGACCACCGGACCGACGCTGGCCTCCCTGGTCGGAGACTACTTCCCGCTCTCCGAGCGAGGACGCATGTACGGTTTCATCCTCGCCGGGGAGATGCTGGGCTCGGGCCTCGGCTTGATCGTGCTCGGCGATCTGGCTTCCTGGACGTCCTGGCGCACCTCCTTCTGGGTTCTCGCGCTCATCGGGCTCGGGCTGCTCTACGTGGTGGCGCGCCGGCTTCCCGAACCGGAGCGCGGTGGTGGAAGCCGGACGCGCACGGCCGGGGAGCGGCACGAGCGCCGAGAGCACGACGGCGGCGAGACGGGGACGACGGGCGAGGAGCCTCCCCGGCGGAACGACCTGGTCTACGAGACGATCCGGCGGCGGGCGATCGAACCCCAGACCGCGCTGATCCTCAAGCACGATCCCGCCCGCATGTCCCTGCGGCAGGCGGTGGTCTACGTCCTGCGCGTCCCCACCAACCGGATCATGATCATCGCCTCCGCCGTCGGCTATTTCTTCTTCTCGGGCCTGCGCACCTTCACCGTCGAGTTCGTCACCCGGCACTACGGACTGAGCAGGGTCGCGGTGAGCGGGCTGATCCCGATCATCGGCATCGGCGCCCTCGCCGGCGTGCTGAGCGCGGGGCCGCTGTCCGACCGGCTGACGGAACGCGGCCATCTCAGCGGCCGGGTGCGCATGCCCGCGGCCGCCTACATCGTCTCGGCCGCGCTGTTCCTTCCCGCGATAACGACCACGACCGTGGCGATGGCGATCCCCCTGTACACGGCGGCGGCGTTCTGCCTGGCCGCGACGAACCCCCCTCTGGACGCCGCCCGCCTGGATGTGATGCATTTCCGGCTCTGGGGACGCGCGGAAAGCGTCCGCACGTTCCTGCGCATGAGCTCCGAGGCGAGCGCCCCCGTGCTGTTCGGCGCGGTGGCCGGTGCGCTCGGCGGTGGCGCGGGCCGGGCCGATGGCCTGAAGTACACCTTCCTCATCATGCTGGTCCCGCTGGTCGCCAACGGACTCATCCTCTTCACCGCGGGACGAACCTATCCCCGAGACGTCGCGACCGCCATGGCCTCGGAGGCGCGCACGCGTGGCGCGGGTGAACGCCGAGACTCATAAGGGCCGGACACCGGCGGAAGAGGTGAACGCCGGGGGCCGGCCATACGGATTAGACTGGGCGCAACGCGATGACGGAGACGAGTAGTCCCGGGATCACGCGGGTCAGAGAGCCGCCGGTAGCTGCGAAGGCGGTCCCGCGCCCCGGGGCGAAGACCCTCCCGAGTGCGGGGAGGAACGGCGATCCCGCCCAATGCCCCGCCGGCCGGCCCCCGTGATCGGGCCGCGATGAGGCCGCCGCCCAGGCGGCGGCGAAAGTGCGGTGGCACCGGGAGCACCCTTCTCCCCCGCACTCCCAAGGGATCCGCTCATATTCCACAAGGAGTGTGATGATCTCTCGTATCCTCGCCGCCGACCTGCCCGCGCACGTCGGCCGCACCGTACGGATCGCCGGCTGGCTGCACCGCCGCCGCGAGCTGAAATCCGTGTCGTTCCTGGTGGTCAGGGACCGTTCCGGCCTCGCCCAGGTCGTGCTGCGCGAGCCGGTCCACCTGGCCGAGGAGACCGTCGTCGAGGTCACCGGGACCGTCTCCGCCAGCCCGCAGGCCCCCGGCGGGGCCGAGCTGGCCGACCCGGTGATCGACGTGCTCTCCGCGCCGGTCGAGCCGCCTCCCTTCGACCTGTACCGGCCCGTCGTCTCCGGCACGCTGCCCACGGTCCTCGACCACGCGCCGGTGGCGCTGCGGCATCCCCGGCTGCGGGCGCCGTTCGAGATCGCCGCCGCCGGGGTCGCCGGATTCCGGGCCACCCTGGACGGGCTCGGGTTCGTCGAGACGTCGACCCCGAAGATCGTGGCCTCGGCGACGGAGTCGGGCGCCAACGTCTTCGGCATCGACTACTTCGGCCGGCCCGCCTTCCTGGCCCAGTCCCCGCAGTTCTTCAAGCAGGCCCTGGTCGGGGTGTTCGAGCGGGTCTACGAGGTCGGGCCGGTCTTCCGGGCCGAGCCACACGACACCGCCCGGCACCTGGCGCAGTACACGAGCCTGGACGCCGAACTGGGTTTCGTCCGCGACCATCGCGACGTCATGGCGGTGCTCACCCGCGCGCTCGGCGGCATGCACGCGGCCGTCGCCGAACGCGCCGGGGCCGCCGTCGCCCTGCTGGGGATCGAGGTGCCGAAGGTCCCGGAGGAGATCCCGGCGATCGACTTCGCCGAGGCGCAGGAGCTCCTCGCCCGGCACACCGAGGAGGACCCGCGCGGCGAACCCGACCTGGCCCCCGCGCACGAGCGGTGGCTCGGCGAGTGGGCGCTGCGCGAGCACGGCTCGGAGTTCCTGTTCGTCACGGGCTACCCGATGGTCAAGCGGCCCTTCTACACCCACCCCGACCCGGCCGTGCCGGAGCGCTCACGCAGCTTCGACCTGCTCTTCCGGGGGCTGGAGCTGGTGACGGGCGGCCAGCGGCTGCACCTGCACGCCGACTACCTGGCCGCGCTCGCCGCCCGGAGCGAGGACCCGGCGGCGTACGAGGGGTACCTCGCGGCCTTCGCGCACGGCATGCCGCCGCACGGCGGCTTCGCCATCGGCCTGGAACGCTGGACCTCCCGCCTGACGGGCGCCGCCAACGTCCGCCAGACGACCCTCTTCCCGCGCGACCTGCACCGCCTCAGCCCGTGACGTCGTGACCGGCCGGCCCGCGCCCCGCGGGCCGGCCGGTCCACGCGGTCCGCACAGTCCGCACAGTCCGCGGCCGGAACCGTACGGCCCGGTCAGGACGGCGGGGTGGCGGCGGTTCGGGGTTCGCCGGCGGCGTTCCCGGCCGTACGGCCGGCCGCGGAGTGGGCGCCGCGACGGGGTCAGCCGCGGGCTGAGGCGAAGGAGTAGTCGGTGTAGCCGTGCCCACCGCCGCCGTAGTAGGTCGCGGGGTCGGGGCGGTTCAGCGGTGCGCCGGTGCGCAGCCGTTCCACCAGGTCGGGATTGGCGAGGAAGGCCCGGCCGAAGGCGATGAGGTCGGCCCCGGCGGCGAGCCATCCCTCGGCGGCGGCCCGGCCGCCGTCGTCGGGGAACTCGCCCCCCGACCGCGGCGCCACCACCAGGGCTCCGGGCCAGGCAGCCCGGATCCGGGCGGCGAGCGGCGTGCCCGCCGCGACGCCCGCGAGGTGGAAATACGCCAGGCCGAGCGGGGCGAGGGCGGCGGCCAGCGCCGGGTAGACCAGTTCGAGGTCGTCCTCGGCGATGTCGTTGTGCGGGTCGCCCGGGGTGACGCGCAGCCCCACCCGGTCTCCACCGACCGCCTCCGCCACGGCCGCGGCGAGTTCGACGGCGAAGCGGAGGCGGTCGCGCCCGTAGACGTCACCGCGGTGGTTGGTGCCCGAGGCGAGGAACTGGTGGATCAGGTAGCCGTTGCCGCCGTGCAGCTCGACCCCGTCGAACCCGGCGTCGAGGGCCAGCCGGGCGGCGCGGGCGAAGTCGCCGATCGTCGCCCGCGTCTCGGCGGTGCTCAGTTCCCGGGGGACGGGCAGGTCCCGGTGCCCGCCGAGGGTGAAGATCCGCCCGGCGGCCCGCACCGGCGACGGCGCCACGGGCCGCAGCCCGTTGACGCTCTCGTGGCCGATGCGACCGGCGTGCATGAGCTGGGCGAAGATCCGGCCACCGGCCGCGTGCACCGCGTCGGTCACCGCCCGCCACGCCCCGACCTGCTCGGCGGTGTGCAGGCCCGGGGTCCCCGGGTGGCCCTGCCCGGCCTGGCTCGGCTGGGCGCCCTCGGAGACGATCAGCCCCGCGGTGGCCCGCTGCGCGTAGTACACGGCCGTCTCCGCCGCGGGCACCCCGCGGTGGTCGGCGCGGCTGCGGGTCATCGGTGACATCACCAGCCGGTTGGGCAGGCGGAGCCGTCCCAGCCGCGCGGGCTCGAACAGGTCTGGCATGACGCGTCCCTTCCGCGGGTCGTTCTCGGGGCCCACGCCGGCCGTGGGTCGTTCCCGGGCCGACGCGTCGGCCGTGGGTCGTTCCCGGGCCGGCGCGTCGGCACGTCGGCTCAGGCCGGCATGTCGGCCGCGGCGGGCTCGCCCAGCGCCGCCCGGCAGGCGCCCAGCCGCTCCCGGCTGTCCTCGTCACCGGTCGCGGCCAGCACGATCTCGTAGTCGGCGGCGGCCTCGGCGTAGCGGCCCGACTCCTGGTGGACGACGGCCCGGTTGAACCGCATCTCGGGCGTGCCGCCCAGCTCGACCGCCCGGTCCAGGTCGTGGGCGGCTCCGGCGAGGTCCCCGGCCGCGTAGGCGAGTTCGCCGCGCAGCGCCCACGCCTCGGCGAGCCGTTCGTCGCGGCCGATCGCGGCCGACAGCGCCTCGCGGGCCGCGTCGGGGTCGTCCCGCTCGGCGAGCAGCCGGCCCTTCAGGCACAGCAGGTGGGCGTTGTCCGGCGCGAGCTCCAGCCCCTCGGTGACGTCCCGCCAGGCGGCGTCGGTCTCCCCCAGGTCGCACAGCAGCCCGGCGCGGTTCACCCGGGCGTCGAGGTGGGCGGGGTCGAGTTCGAGGGTGTAGCCGAAGTCGGCCAGCGCCCCGCGCACGTCGCCGAGTTCGAGGCGGGCGTCGCCGAGGTTGTAGTAAGCCTCGGGGAACGGCGGCGACAGGCGCAGCGCGCGCTCGTAGGCGGCGATGGCCTCCTCGTCGCGGCCGAGGCGCCGCAGGATGTTGCCGACGTTGAAGTGGTGCTCGGGGAAGTCGGGGTCGAGCTCGACGACCGCGAGGTAGTCGCTCAGCGACTCCTCCAGCCTGCCCATCATGCCGAGGACCTGCGCGCGGTTGTAGCGCAGCACCGCGCGGTGCAGGGCGTGCTCGCCGGGTTCCAGCTCCCGGTCCAGCCGGGCCATGCCGTCCTCCAGCATCCGCAGCGCCTCGTCCGCCCGCTTCTGGCGCACCTCGACCAGCGCGAGCCCGTTGTGGCCGAAGACCGAGTGGAAGGCCCGCTTCTTCGGGTCCTCCACCAGGGAGGCGATCGCGATGGACATGTTCATCCATATCCGCGCCCGCTGGTAGTCGCGCCGCGGCTCGGGGTAGTGCCGGGCGTACAGCATGGCGGTGCTGTAGGCCAGCTCCATGTGGACGATGGGGTCGGTGCTGACGGCCCGCGCCTCGTCGTAGATGGTCATCGCCTCGTCGGCCCGGCCGAGGGAGGCGAGCGTGGTGCTGGTGGCGTTGGTGAAGTGCCACCACAGCTCCTCCTGCGTCGACCGGTCCACCAGCGCCCTGCCGCGCAGGCCCAGGTCGGCGGCGGCCTGGTAGAGGCCGATGCCCCGGCAGTGGTCCATCGCCAGGCGCAGGGCGGCCAGTCCGGCGCCGGACGGGTCGGTGCCGTGCTCGGCGTGGTACGGGATCGCGCCCAGCGACAGGGAGAACTCGCCCCGGCCGGCCAGCGCCGCCGCCCGCTCGTCGTGCAGCCGCGCGCGCTCGGCGGCGGGCAGCGCCTCGTAGGCGGCGAGCAGCAGCGGGTCGTCGTCGGTGCAGTCGCCCTCGACGTAGGCGCGCGCGGCGGCCGGCGCATCCACGGCCCCGGCGCCCGGGGCGGCGGAGGTCAGGGCGGTGGCGGGAGCGTCCACCGGTACGGCGTGGCGCGCGAGGACGCGCGCCAGCGAGATCGTGACCTCGCCCGGCGGGTCGGCGACCGGCTCGGGCCCGGTGCCGACGACGACGGTCAGCCCGTCCAGGTCGCCGCGGCGCAGCAGCACGGCGACGAGCTCCTGGTCGGTCGGGTCGGCGTGGTGCACGTTCTCGAAGACGAGGGTGCGGGGCCCTCCGCCGAGTGCCGCCAGGTGGTCGCGCAGCAGCTCGGCCAGGCCGTTGGAGATGTTCAGGGTGTGCAGCCGGGAGTAGAAGCGGGTGCGCTCCCCCTTGCCGGCCTGCCACTCCAGCGAGGTCCACGCGGGCGGCACCAGGCGGGCCAGCTCCGGGGTGCTGGTCAGGATCTCGATGTTGTGCGCGGGTCCCAGCTCGGGCCGGCGCTCCAGCGCCTCCGGCGCGATCGCCCGCATCAGCGTGCCGGCCGCCGTGTACGGCCCGCGCAGCCGCCGGTGGGCGTCGAGCACCATCAGCACCGGCGGCAGGTCGAGTCCTTCCCGCAGCAGGTCGCGGTCGCGGCGCCGGGCGGCCCGGATCCAGTGGTGGTTACCCATGGTGCGTCCCTTTCAGGTGATGACGTGTTCGAGCCGCTGTCTCCGGTCGCGGTATCGCTCCCGGGCCGCCACCCAGGCGAGAACGACGAGCTGCGCGAGGATGAATCCGCAGAAGACGAGCGAGTCCAGCAGCTCCGGCCAGGACGCGCCGTGGCCGGTGAACCGGCCGAGGATCCCGGTGAACATCTGGTAGACGATCGGGGCGACCGCGACGAGGAACGTGGTCAGGCTCACCGTGTAGCCGGCGACGATCAGCCAGGAGTACCACCGGGCGACGCGCCGGTCCGTGGGGTGCCAGTCGGACTCCTCGACGAGTCGGTCGCGCCGGCCGAGCAGCCGGTTCACCCGGTTGGCCAGCATCTGCCGGGCCGTGGTGTGCAGGTCGACGCAGCCGAGCGCGGTGGAGACGAGGACGTAGAGGTCGGTGCGGAGGTACAAGGAGAACTGCCAGAGGATGCGGAGCAGTACGGCGAACGCGAACGCCAGGCAGAACCTCCCGGCGAAGGAGAGCGCGCCCCCCGGCTGCCTGGTGAGGTCGGCCGCGATCGTCAGGGCCGCCATCACGACCACGTCCGCCAGCATCCCGGCCACGATCGGCAGGTACCGTTTCCGCCGGGGCACCGCGACCAGCCCGTCCAGCGATGTCTCCAGCACGACGAAGTAGAACCTGCGGGAGATCCGCAGGCTGGAGCGCAGGCCCAGCCGCCGCCCGGCGAGCGCGTGGAAGCTCTCGTGCAGCAGCAGCTGCGGGATGGCCACGACGAACAGCGCCGCCTGGATGACGGTGTAGTAGTCGGTGAAGAAGACGTTGCGGTAGCTCGGCACCAGGTCGGGCCGGCGCGCCATCGCGACCAGCGCCCATCCGACGACGACCGCGTAGCAGATCCAGGCGGGGACGGAGAAGAGGGCCGCGCCGAGCCGCCGCCAGCGGACCGGCCGGTCCGCGGTGTACGGCCCGCCGGGATCGTCGACCGCGCCGGGTTCACGGGCCTCGCCGGCCTCGCCGGTCTCGTCGGCCTCGCGGACGAATCCGAGCTCGCCGAGCGCCGCGACCAGGTCGTCGATGTCGGGGTCCTCGTGGTAGCGCTCGGCGTACCAGGCGGCCGCCGCGCGCGGCGGAAGTCCCTCCTGGAGCCTGCGCAGCAGTTCGGCGCCGTCCGCCGGGAAGATCGCGTAGGAGTCGGTGTCCGGCCTGCCGACCGTCACCTCCTCGCCGTCCTCCAGGTAGACCAGGTGGTGCAGCGGGAGCGGCCGGTCGGGGTCGTAACGGGTCGCCGGGCCGCCGGTCACGGCCTCTGCGTCGGTCAACGGGCAGCCCTCCCAGGTGGCGTCGCGTGAGGGTGGTGTGCGAGGTCGTGCGGTGGGGTTCCGCGGCGTGGGGCGGAGCGCCGGGTGCGGGCGTGCCGTACCCGGCGCACCGCCGGGAGCCGACGTCAGCTCACGTTCTTGTAGATCGAGCAGGCGGCGGCGGTCAGGCGGACCGGGCCGGCCTTACGGATCTTGATCTTCTTCATCGTGCACCTCCTCCCGAGGTCCGAAGGTCGATGTCAACGATGACCGCCGCCGCTGGAGCGGCGTCGCCGCGGCACTGAACCCGGCGCGGGCACGGGCGGGCGGCGTGGCCAGTGAACCGCCAGTGAACCGCCAGTGGACCCGGCGCGACCGGCCGTACGACGCGTCCGTACGGCGGGGCGGACCCGCGCCGTGCCGGCCGTACGGCAGGGCAGATCACGCTGTGCCGGCCGTACGACAGGGCGGACCGCGCCGTAGAAACCACGGTGCCGGACGCACCGCCGGGGCCGATGCCGTACGGCGCGGTCCTGGGGTGGAGCGGCCATCCGGCGACGGGAAAGAGGAGGAAGTGACAGCGGTGATGGCCGGGATTGGACACATCACAATCTCGCTATACATTCCGTCAAAACATATGATTCTCCAGATTTCCGGCACTGACCGTGGGCTTTTTCAGGAGAGAAATGGCGGATATACGGTTCAGCCTGCTCGGTTCACTACGGGTATGGCGGGGAAATACCGAGATCGCGATCAGCTCGGACAAACAACGGACCGTTCTCGCTCTGCTGCTGCTGAAGGCGGGGACGCCCGTCCACCGCCAGGAGATCATCGACGCCGTGTGGAGCGACGGCGCCCCGGACTCCGTGGTCAACCTCGTCCAGACCTACGTGGGGCGACTGCGCCGCCGCGTCGATCCGTCCCACGTGGCCCGGTCCGGCGCCTCCTGGCTCGCCGGGCTGGGACCCGCGTACGCGATCCGGCTCGACCGGTGCGACACCGACCTGGTCCGCTTCCGGACGGCGGTGGTGCGGGCCGGGCGGGCCGGCTCCCCCAGGGAGACCCTGGAACTGCTGCTGCGGGCGCTGCAGCTCTGGCAGGGCCCCTGCCTGTCCGATCTCGGCCACGCGGTCCGGGGGCATCCCTGGGTCCGCGCGGCCGACCAGGAACGCGTGGACGTCCTGCTGGAGGCCGCCAAGCTCGCCCTCCAGCTCGGCCTGACCTGCGAGGTCATCCCGCAGCTGCGGGCCGTCGCCGCGGCCGAGCCGCTGAACGAGGCGGTGCACTCCTGGCTCGTGCTCGCCCTCGCGGGCGCCGGGGCGCAGGCCGAGGCGCTGTCCGAGTACGAGGCGACCCGCAGGAGGCTGGCGGACGAGCTCGGCATCGACCCCGGCCCGCAGCTGCGCGCGGCGCACCTGCAGGTGCTGCGGCAGGAGACGGGCCCGTCCTCCTCCTACGAGCCCTACGAGCCCTACGACTCCTGCGAGTCATGCGAGTCCGCGCCCTCCGGTGGAACGTTCCGCCCGTCCCTCCTGCCTCCCGACGTCGCCGACTTCACCGGGCGGGAGAAGACGGTCGGCCGGCTCCGCGGCGCGCTGACCACCCGCGGCACCGGGTCCGTCGCCGTGGGGCTCGTCACCGGGCAGGGCGGCGTCGGCAAGACCGCCACGGCCCTGCACGTGGCCCACCGGCTGGGCGAGGCGTTCCCGGACGGCCAGCTCTACGCCGACATGCACGGCTCCAGCGCGTGCCCCGCGGACCCGTCGCGGGTGCTGGCCCGGTTCCTGCGCGCCCTCGGCGTCCACGCCTCCGCCGTCCCCCAGGACCTGGAGGAACGGATCGACCTGTACCGCAGCCGGCTCGCCGGCCGCCGGATGCTCGTGGTGCTCGACGACGTCGCCGACCACGCGCAGGCCAGGCCGCTGTTACCCGGCTCGCCCACCTGCTCGGTCATCGTGACCAGCCGCTCCCGGCTGCCCGGCTGGCCGGGCGCCGCCCGCGTCGAGCTGGAGCCGCTGGAGCCGGGGGAGGCCGCGGACATGCTGGCGAACGTCCTCGGCCGCGAACGCGTCGCCGCGGAGCCCGAGGCCGCCGCCGAGGTCACCCGGCTGTGCGGGCGTCTGCCGCTGGCACTGCGCGCCGCCGGGACGCGGCTCGCCGGCCGTACGCACTGGACGCTCGCGCGGTTCGCCGAGCGGCTGGACCGCGACGGCCTCGACGAGCTCGCCCTCGGTGACCCGGACGTCAGGGGAGGCATCGCCGCCGACTACCACCGGCTGGACGAGGCGGCGCGGCGGGCCGTCCGCCTCCTCGGCGTCCTGGACCTCCCCTCCTTCGCCACGTGGACCATCGCGATGGTGCTGGAGACGTCCCAGGAGGCGGCGGAGGAGCTCGCCGACTCCCTCGCCGACGCGCGCATGCTGGAGATCACCGAGCCGGACGCCGCCGGCCAGACCCGCTACCGGTTCCACGAGCTCGTCCGCCGTTACGCCCGCGAGCAGGCCGCGCTGGAGGAGAGCGGCACCGTCGTCGACGTGGTGATCACCCGCACCCTCGCGGCCTTCCTCACCCTGGCGCAGGAGGCCGACGAGCGCCTGCCGTCGGCCCGGTACACCCCGGTGCGGGGCAGGGCGCCGCGCTGGCCGCCTCCGGCGCGGGTCCGCGAGATGCTGCTCGCCGACCCCATCGCCTGGTTCGAGAGCGAGCGGGCCTCCCTGGTCGCCGCCGTGCTGCAGGCGTCGGCCCTCGGCCTGGACGAGCTGTGCTGGGAGCTGACCGCCGCGATGCTGAACGACGCGGCGCTGCGGTCCTCCTGGACCGGTGTGGAGCGGGCCCTCCGGGCCGCCCTGGCGGCCTGCCGCCGGTCCGGGGACCGGCTCGGCGAGACCGTGGCGCTGCGCGGGCTGGCCGAAGCGCGACTGGGACGCGAGCACCGCCTGGAAGGGGATGAGGCCCTGGTGTCGGCCCGTGGCGGGACGGTTCGCTCGCCGGAGCCTGCGGAGAATGACCCGCCGATGGCACGATCTACCTATGCCTGACCCATCTGTCGTCACGACGGTGATATCGACGGTAGGCACGCTTCTGGGGGCTCTGGGAGGAGTGGCGCTGACCCAGGGGACCACCGCCCGGCGCGAGAGACGCCAGGCGGAGCGCGACCGGCGCGACCGGCGGCGTGACGAGCTCCGGCAGGCGTGCGCGAACCTGTCCGAGTCGGCCGCTCAGCTCAGGATGACGATCGAGATCGCGGCCCAGCGTCACTGGCGGGACATGGACGTCAGGCTCGGCGCCGTCCAGGAGCACGCGACGGCCACGGGTCTGCACGCCGCGCAGGTGTCGCTGACGGCTCCCGAGGAGGTGGCGTCCGCCGCGCTGGCCCTGGCCGAGTCGGCCGGCCGGAGCGCCGCCGCCGCGGTGAAGTCCATCGACCTGGCCTTCCAGGACGGCGTCTGCCTGGGCGGCCAGATGAGGAGTGCCCCGGACCTGCGCGACCTCGACGCCCGTCTCGCCGCCTTCCAGCTCGCCGCCAGGCGCGAGGTGACCGGCGGCCCGGAGGCGGGGAGCACGCCGGACCCCGGCACGGGACGCCGCCGGGACGGGGAGGTGACGCGCCGCACGGAGTGAGGGCGGCACGGAGTGATCGCCGTGCGACTCCGCGTCGTCACCGCCCCGGATCGTCATGGTACGGCTCACCCGGCTCCGAGGCCGCCAGCAGTCCCAGGGCGACCTCGCGCCGGTGGGGTGGCAGCGGCGCACCAGCGGCCGTCAGCGCCCGGCCCGCGAGGTCGGCGGCGCCGGCCCGGTCTCCCTCCGCCGCCCGTGCCCGCGCGCCGTACAGCAGTACGGAACCCTCGTGCGGCGCGTCGGCGAGCACGGCGGCCAACTCGCCGTCGGCGGCCCCGAAGTCGTGCAGCGTGGCCAGCGCGAAGGCGCGGGCCGCCCGGGTGACGGGCTCCGCGCGGTGCGGCACCCGGTCCAGATCGCGTAGCGCCTCCTCGGCCTCGCCGAGGTCGGCGAGGATCTCCCCGCGCACGCGCAGGGCGTCCGGCGTGTTCCCGTCGACGGCCAGTACCCCGTTGAGCACCGCCACGGCCGCCCGCGGGCGACCCAGTTCCCCGAGCGCCCGCCCGAGCTGGGTCTGCACCGTCAGGTCGTTGGGCACCCGCTCGACGGCCGCACGCAGCAGGGTGAGGGCGAGTGCCCCGTCTCCCTGCCGCAGGTGTAGCCGACCGATCGCCGCCAGCAGCCGTCCCACCGCGGAGGTGTCTCCCATGGCCTCGAACATGGTCGTGGCCGTGTCGTAGGACCGGACGGCCTCCTCCAGGTCGCCCTCCTCGCAGGCGATGTTGCCGAGCAGGGACCACGCCTCGGCGCGCGGGCGCAGGTCGTCGTCACCGGCTTCCAGGATCCTCCGGACGTGCCCGCGCGCGAGCGCGGCCTCCCCCTCGGCGAGGGCTTGGACCGCGGCGTGCAGCAGCGCCGCGGAGGACGTCGGCGCCGGAGGAACCGCCGGGACCGGGCCGCCGACGGCGAGCCCGCGGACGACCGCGGCGAGACGGTCGTCGTACAGCGCGTACTCCCGCGAGCCGGACGTCCCTCCCTCGGACCGGAGGAGGTGGAGGGCGGCCAGTGCCCGCAGCACGGAACCGGGCACGCCGGCCGCCTCCGCCTCCCGTTCGCCGACCCGCGCGCGTCCGGGGAAGCCTGCGGTGAGTGTCCGTCCCAGCCAGTTGAGCAGCCGTTCGGGGTACAGGTCATGGTCGGTGGCGATCCCGGAGACGACGCGCCGCCAGGTGTCGCCGAGGAACCGCTCGGCGCCGCCCTCCCGGCGCAGGTGCGGTCCGGTGACGACGTCGGTGCCGGAGCACGTCTCCCACAGCGAGGAACACGCCATCTGGACCAGCGGCGGGTGCACCGTACCGGTCGGGGAGGCGACCGGCCTTCCCATGTCGTCGTGGAGCGTCACCGAGCGGAGGTCGTCGACCAGTTCCTCCGCCGCGCCGGGCGCGAAGGGGCGGCCCCGGGTCTCCGAGGGGCCGCGGACCGCCCGCGTCGCCGCGTCGCGGTCCAGGGGCGCCAGGACGACCTTCGAGCCCGCGGCCGTCCCGAACCGGGCACGGTAGGACTCGAAGAGATCGGTGAACTCCTCTCGGCCCGCGAGCAGCAGGTGCAGTCCCGGATGGTCGTCCAGGGCGGTGGTGAGTTCGTCGACGAACGCGCCGACGTGCCGCCGGCGGTCCTCACGGTCGTCGAACAGCTCCTCCATCTGGTCGATGGCGGCCATCAGCGGGCCGGAGGCGGCGGAGCGACCGGCGACCGCCTCGTATCTGCGCAGGTGCCCGGAGATCGTCATCGCGGCCAGCCGGGCCGGGGACTCGTGGGGGGACCAGGACGCCAGCAGCGCGAGGACGTAGGGGTTGTGCTCGGGCAGCGCCGCGACGGGGAAGGAGGAGGCGTACGTCAGGCGGCCGACGGGAAGGATCCGCAGTCGCTCCGACGCCAGCAGCGGACAGACGCCGGCGTTCAGCAGCGAGGTCTTGCCAGCCCCCGGCCCCCCCGTGAGAACGGTCAGCCGGTCGGCCTTCCAGAGTCTGGCGACCTGCCGGGACTCCCGTTCCCGCCCGAAGAACAGGCGGCTCTCCTCGGTGCGGAACGCGCGCAGGCCGATGTAGGGACCGTGGTCCACGGTATTGATCAGAGTCTCAACGGTCACATCGATCCCATCCGGTGCAATATAACCACTCGTCGACCGAATCCTGCGTCACTGCCGAAATAGTGGGGCGGTGGCCCGAGTGACCAAATGGAATGTGTGCACGAGTTTTACGCATCCTTGCTGCCGCCTCATCCGCGCACGCCCATCGGGGGCGCGGATTCCGTCGTTTCGCGGACGGACGGCGGCGCGCCGGCTCGGCCGACCGCGGAACGGGCATCGACCGCACCCTCATCACCCACTTGTCATCGACGGGATCTCGTCCGCGGCGCGCGGGGGCGTCACACGGACGACTGATGACCCGCGACCGGATCGGCGTCCCGTTCCTCGATCTCCATGAGCCTGCGAAGCGCGTGCGCCAAGGCGGTCTCGTCGAGCTGGTCGAGGTCTCTCAGGGAAAGCCCTGAGACGTCGATGAGGCCACTGTCCCGCGTGGCGGCGTCATCCCACATAGGCGCTCCCGTCACCTTCGTTCCCGGTGCTCCGCCCCTCTATCTTCGCACGCCGTCCGACCATGGTCACGCGCCCGTTTGTGCATGTCCGAATTCAAACGAATGTCACGAATAAATTCACTTATAACGATTAATCATGTCATTCCGGACAACAGGAACGTCGTCCTCCATATTCCCCCACAGCAGACACCGATGAAACGCCCGCCTCTTCGACGATCGGGGGGTGGCGCGCTTAGGATGGCCATTGTGAAGGCTGAACACGGGCGCATTCCACACGTTTGGGGCAAAGTACCCCAGCGCAACATGAACTTCACGGGAAGAGAAGACCTTCTCTCCCGTCTGCGCGAAGGCATCACGATGGACGTCACCGCCGTTCTGCCTCACGCGCTGCACGGCATCGGCGGCGTCGGGAAGACCCAGCTCGCCGTCGAGTACGCCTACCGCTACCAGGGCAACTACGAGCTCGTCTGGTGGATCTCCGCCGACCAGCCCCTCCTCGTGCGCTCGTCGCTCGCCGCCCTGGCGCCCCACCTCAAGCTGCCCTCGGCGGCGGTGACCGGCATCGAGGACGCCGCCGCCGCCGTCCTCGACGCGCTGCGCCGGGGCGAGCCCTACTCCCGGTGGCTGCTCATCTTCGACAACGCAGACCAGCCCGAGGACATCAACGAGATCATCCCCCGAGGTCCCGGGCACGTGCTGATCACCTCGCGCAATCACCGGTGGGAGGGGGTCGTCGACACGCTCGCCGTCGACGTCTTCGACCGGGCGGAGAGCGTGGAGTTCCTCAGCCGCCGCGTGCCCAAGGCCATCAGCACCGTCGACGCGGGTCGCCTGGCCGACGAGCTGGGCGACCTGCCGCTGGCGCTGGAGCAGGCCGGCGCCCTGCAGGCCGAGACGGGGATGTCCGTCGACGAGTACCTCCGGCTGCTCACCGAGAAGACCAGCCAGCTGCTGGCCGAGAGCAAGCCCTCGGAGTACCCCCTGTCGATGACCGCGGCGTGGTCGCTGTCGGTGGAGCGGCTGAAGGAGCAGCTCCCCGAGGCGGTCGAGCTGCTGCGCTGCTGCGCGTTCTTCGGCGCCGAACCCATCCCTCGCGACGTGTTCCGGCCGCTGTCCGGCGACACCGCCGACGTGGACGACCCGCAGGCCGCCGGCGCATTGCGCCGCATCCTCGGCAACCCCATCCTGCTCAGCAGGGCCATCCGGGAACTCGGCCGGTTCGCCCTGGCCCGCATCGACTCCCCCAGCCGGACCATTCAGGTGCACCGGCTGATCCAGGCGCTGATCCGCGACGAGCTGACCGCCCGGGAGCAGGCCCGCTACCGCGGCGAGGTCCACCTCCTGCTCGCCGCCGGTGCCCCGCTCGACCCCGACGACACGGCCAACTGGCCGCGATACGCCGACCTCCTCGCCCACGTGACGCCCGCGCTGGTGCCGGAGAGCAGGAACCCGACCGTCCGGCGGATGGCACTCGACCTCCTCCGCTACCTGTTCGTCTCCGGCGGCTACCAGTCGGCGCGTGCCTTCGCGCAGCAGTTCCTGCAGCGCTGGCGGGCCGATTCGGGTTCCGACCACCCCGACGTGCTGTCCGCGCAGCGGCACCTGGGCGACGTCCTGCGCGAGCTGGGCGATTACCGCGAGGCGTACGACCTCAACAGCAGGACGCTGGAGCAGATGACGCGGGTCCTGGGCCCGGACCACCCGCAGACGCTGGTGGTCACCAACATCCACGCCGCCGACCTGCGCGCCCGCGGCGACTTCGCCGCGGCCCTGGAGGTCGACGAGGAGGCCCGGCGGCGGCACGAGGCGGTGCTCGGCCCGGTCCACCCCTGGACGCTCAACATGATGAACAACCTCGCGGTCGACCACGGCCTGATCAGCCGGTACCAGCGGGCCCGCGAGCTGCACGAGGACACTTACCTCCTCCAGCAGCAGAACGTCGGCGTCAACGGCGTCAGCAGGACCGACGTGCTCTCCTCCTGGAACGGCCTGTCCCGGGTGGTGCGGCTGTGCGGCGACTACCCCGAGGCCCGCGACCTGGGCGAGGACGCCCACGCCTACGGCGTGCAGGAGCTCGGTGCCGAGCATCCCTGGACACTCCGCACCGCCAAGGACCTGTCCATCGCGCTGCGGCGGACCGGCCGGATCCCGGAGGCCATCGAGCTGGCCCGGGACATTCTCTCCCGCTACGAGCGGATCTTCGGCAAGGACCACCCGGACACCCTCGCCGCCGCGATGAGCCTGGCCAACGCGCTGCGCAGCAACGGCGACATCGACGACGCCTTCCACCTCGCCGAGGACACCCTCGACCGCTACCCCGCCGTCTACGGCGCGGACCATCCCTACCACCACGGCTGCGCCGGCAACCTGGCCGTACTGCGCCGGGTGCGGGGCGACGTGATCGGCGCCCGCGACCTCGACCGGGCCTCACTCGCCGCCCTGGACGCCCGGCTCTCGCGCGACCATCACTACAGCCTCACCGTCGCGACCAACCTCGCCACCGACCTGGTCATGCTGGGGGAGCTGGACGAGGCCATCCCGCTGCGGCGCGACACCCTGGAGCGGCTGCGGACCATCCTCGGCCGCGAGCACCCCGTCGCACTGGCCGGCGCGGCGAACCTCGTCGCCGACCTGTACCGGGCGGGCGCCGAGGGGGAGGCGAAGAGCCTCTCGGAGGAGACCTTGGACGCCTACGCCCGGACCCTCGGACCCGACCATCCGGACACCAGGGTCGCCCTGGAAGGCAGGCACCTCGACCTCGACTTCGACCCCCCGCCGATCTGATCCGGCCCCGCCGGATCCGGCCCGGTCCGCCCTGACGGGCGGGCCGGGCCGGTCGTGTGTGCCGGGTGGTGGCCGCGCGGGCGGACAACCGTGTGGACGACCGGGGCGCGCCGTGCGGGCGGTTCGTGCCGGGCCGGTCAGGGCGAGCCGTTGCGCAGGCGCCAGTGCCGTCGGTGCCGCTCGGCGGCGCGGCGGGCGAGCCCGAGCGCCGGGTCCGGCACCGGCTCCCCACGCCAGCCGGCCAGCGTCCGGTTCATCGAGGAGACGAACGCCGTCCCCTCGGGGGTCAGCGCCCCGCTCGCCGTGAGCGTCCGCACGACCTCGGCCGCGGCGTCCCGCCAGCGGACGAACTCGGCGTTCGCCCTGATCGCCGCGTTCCCGTGTTCGTGAAGGCGCTGCCTGCGCCAGAACCCGGCCACCCCCAGGTGTGCGTAGACCCCCTGCAGCAGGCCGCTCACCGGCCGGGGGTCGTCGCGCCACGGCGCGTAGTACCGCGCCCCGGTGTCCGGCAGGGTCAGCGGGACCAGGTCGAGCAACGCCGTGAGCTTGGCGTGCTGCACCTCGTGGGCCAGCGTCACGGCCAGCACCCGGTCGTCCTCCGGAGCGGAGAGCGCCACGCAACCGAACGTCTCCCGGGACGACACGCTCACCTGCCCGGCCGTCGGCGGAGCCAGCGGTGCCAGCACCCTGACGATCTCGCCGATCTCCGCGGC
The DNA here is from genome assembly GCF_050942225.1 of Streptosporangium sandarakinum. Taxonomy (NCBI): domain Bacteria; kingdom Bacillati; phylum Actinomycetota; class Actinomycetes; order Streptosporangiales; family Streptosporangiaceae; genus Streptosporangium; species Streptosporangium sandarakinum. The sequence goes on along the minus strand of NZ_CP192034.1, from coordinate 418,066 downwards.
GACGGTCCAGTGGTGCTTGACGAGCAGCTGCCACGCTCCGTCGAGGAGTACCTGCCACCTCGCGGCCTCGGCTGCCGTCAGTCGGCCGGCCGCGGTCGTCGCCGCGGGCAGGCAGTGCGCGTCCACGTCGTCGAGGAGCAGCTCGATCCCGCTCCCTCCCGCCTCGGCCGACAGCCTGCGCACGCCGTGCCAGCCCGGGGCATCGGCCCGGTGGTCCGGCGGCACCCGGACGCGGTCGTCACCGGCCACGATCTCCGCCCCGCCGCGCGGCGCGACCCGCACGACCGCGCGGTCACCGCCCCCGCCGGAGGCCAGGACGGCGCGGCCGAGAGTGGGCAGCGCGACGACCCCCTCATGGACGGGCACCTCGACGACGGCCGCGACACCCGCCCTGATCGCCGTCGCGGCGGCGACGGCCGCGAGGTCCGCGGGGACAGCCGGAACGGCCGGGCCCGGCCGCGTGGGCCCGCCGTCCGGAGCCGCCGCCCCACCGTGCAGGGCGCGCAGCGTACGGCGGGCCCACGCGCCCGTGCCCGGATGCCGGATCACCGCTTCGGCCTCCGCAGGCGCGTGGGCCTGCACGTCCGCGAGCAGATCGTAGGCCCGGCGGGTTCGGGCGGCCTGGGGATGGCGGGTCCCGGCCGCGGCGTCCACGACCCCGCGGATCAGCAGGATGTGCCTGCTGTGCTGGGCTGCGGCCAGGTCACGGACCGCGGCACCGCCGCCTCCCGCCGCGAGAGCCCGGAAGACGGCCTCGCTCAGGCGGTGCGCGCCGAAGTTCATGGGCGGCCCAGCCGTACGGCCAGGTCCGCCTCAACGGTCCGCTTCACATGGGTGACCAGGCGGAACAGGTCCGGACAGTAGACCGACGGATTGGCGAAACCGGTGCCCGAGCGGTAGCGGTGCGCGTACAGCCCCGCCCCGCACACCCGGTGCACCGGGCATGCCCGGCACGTCGCCGACAGTGCCCCGACCCCGAGTTGCCTGGCCACCACCGCCGGCAGCGACAGCACCGCGTCGAAGGGGTCGCGGTCCACGTGCAGGCCGGTGTGCGGAGCTCCGTGGTAGGCGGACTTCAGCACGTCGGACTGCTCGATGCTTCCGTCGGTCTCGACGACCAGCACGCCCACCGGTGAGAGCCCGATCGCCTCGCTGGTGGAGGCCCCGCCGAAGAGGAGGTGGAGGATCTCGCCGAACAGGCGCACCCGCGTCCTCTGCCGGGGCTCCCGGTACCACCGGTCGAAGACCGCGACGAGCCAGTCCCCGTACGGCGTGGCGGAGCGGTCCGGGCCGCGGCCGGGCGGCGGGGCGTCCCAGTTTCCGTGGGGAAGTAACAGGTCGACGACCGGCGGCCGGAACTCCGTCAGCGCCTCGTAGGTGTCCAGTGGGTCGTTGCGCAGGTCGACGGCGCACAGCAGGCCGACGAACAGGTGCCGGTGACGGGGGCTCGTCAGCCGTTCGAGAGCGGCCCGCACGGACGCGTGGCTGCCGCCGCCGTCCGCGCGGCGGCGGTGCCGGTCGTGCGCCTCTGCCGTGCCGTCCAGGCTGACCCCCACCCGGACGCCGAGCTCGTCGAACAGGCGGAGGTAGTCCTCGGTGAGGCGGACCGCGTTGGTCTGGACGACCACGTCCGTCCGCGCGGTCGGGCCGACCTCTGCGCGCAGGGCGTCCACCAGGCGGCGGATCGTCGCGGGTCCGGCGAGCAGGGGCTCACCGCCGTGCAGCACGACACGGACCGCGGTCAGACCGTGGGACCGTACGTGCTCGGCGACGCGGGCGGCGACCCGGTCGGCGATCCGCGGGGACATCCGGACGGGGCGGGAACGCCACGTCTGGTCCGCCATTTCGTAGACGTAGCAGTAATCGCACGCGAGGTCGCACCGGCTGTGGACTTTGACGATGAACTCCCGGAAGGGGGTGGGACGCCAGCCCGCCGCGGTCAGGGCCGGAACGTCCAGTGTCGCGGGCCATTCCTTCCCGCCCTCCGCGAGGAAGGGCCGCTGGGCACGCATGGCCACGCGCGATCCGCCTCTCGTCCGTGCTCCGTCCGAGCGGCCGGGTTCGCCGCCGTCCTGTCCGTTCTGTTTCGAGGATCGCAAAACTCAGAGTCAGACACAATACGCGAAAATTCATCAAAATCCGACGGTCTCCCCTTTCCGCAAAGGTGACCTCTTTCCCGCCGAGCTTCCCCGCGGACTACGGAACCCACGGGAAAGGGAAAATCGGAATGACCGCTTTTCTGGCATTTGGCAGCCGAAATACCGGCGGCGTTTCGTGACGATGCCGGCCGGGCTCCGGAGCCGCGGAGATCGCGGCGGCGCCCCGCGCGACGGCCCCGGGAGCAGGAGGCCGCTCACCACGCCCGCCAGGGCCGCGCGGCGGGCCGGTCCCGCCTCGCCGACCGGCGCGGCGAGCATCCCCAGCCCGCCGGCCGACGCGGCGGCCGACCCGGCGAACAGGAACGGCATCTCCCGGTACCCGTCGTGCCAGGCGGGCACGGCGGTGTCGGAGATGAGGGCGGCGGTGTAGGTCGCGACCAGGGGACCGGTCAGCCCGGCGCCGACGGTGGCGGCGCGGCCCAGGCGCGGGAACCACCCGGTGACCGCGGTGGCCGCGGCGACGCCGGCCTGCGGGCCGTACCCGCTCAGGATCCAGGTGCCCATGTTCATCGGTGAGATCACCTTGAACACCCGCAGCATGTGCAGGAACCGCCCGGGCCGGCCGAGGTCGTGGATCAGCGCGTACAGCGAGCCGCCCAGGGCGCACAGGGCGCCGGCCTTGCAGGCGCGCGCCAGGTGCGGGCGGCCGGTGAGCTCACCGGCCGCGGCCAGCGTCGAGGACGCCCCGGCCAGGCCGCCGAGGAAGAGGTATCCGGCGATGTCGTGGGCCTGCCAGGTCGGCTCGTTGATGACCGCCTTGCCGTAGTAGGAGCGGAACTCCGCCTCGGGGACCATGAGCCGCTCGCCGCGCCGCCGCCGCCGGGGACGGCCGGCCGCGCCGACCGCGGCCTCCCGCTCCGGCCGCAGACCGGGGTCGTCGTCCAGCCGGACGTCGGTCTGGCTTCCGACCTGCCCGCCGCTCATGACCCACCGCCCCGCGTCCGGTTTCCGCCCCGTACGGTGCTCACGGTCCGTCTCCCGGTCCCCCGTCCGCTCACGATCCGCCGCCCAGCGTCACCGCGACGATTCCGGCCAGCAGTGTGACCGCCGCCAGTCCGACGTGCTTCCACATCGACGGCAGGTCCCGGGGCGGGCGGCAGACCGTACACCTCGGTCTCGTCGAGGAGCAGGAAGAACGCGCCGGACCCGCCGACCCCGTCGCCCGGGCCGTGGCCGTACAGCCGGGCCGACGTCATCCCGGCGTCCCGGAGCTGCTCCAGACGCCGGGTCGCCCGGTCGCGCAGCTCGTCCAGCTCGCCGACCTGGATGGAGTCGGTCGGGCGGCTCTTGGCGCAGGCGGGTTCCTGTGGGCGTGCGGCATGGGGATGTAGCCGGGCAGCAGGTTGAACAGCGTGGGGATGTCGCTGGAGCCCTGGATGCTGGCGTGCCCGCGCAGCGCCTGGATGCCGCCGCCGGGACGGCCCATGTTGCCCAGCAGCAGTTGCAGGACGCAGGCGGCGCGGATGAACTGCGAGCCGTCGCTGTGCTGGATCCAGCCCACCGCGTAGACGAACTCGGCGGTCCGCTCCGGGCCGGAGTTCTCCACCGGGTGCCGGCAGACCTCGGCGAACAGCTCCCGCGGGATGCCGCAGATCCGCTCGACCATCTCCGGGGTGTAGTGGGCGTAGTGGCGACGGAAAACAACTGACAAAGGTCTCCCGCCCCGGGGTGTGGCGGATTGTGACGCCGGAGCCGCCGGACTGGAGTGGGGGCGGCAGACGAAGGCCGCCTTCACGGCCTCACCGAGCGCACCCGGCTGGAGCGGAACATTGCCTCACCGCGACACGTGCCACCACTCCGCGGTCGCCGCCCTGGCGGCCTCCGCCGCCCTGGTGACCGGTCTCGTCCTCGCGCCCGCCGACGCGGTGCAGGGCGAGGCGCAGCGTCTCATGTACGTGCACGTCCCGGCGGCCTGGACCGCCTACGCCGCGTTCACCGTCACGGCGGTCTCGGGCCTGGCCGTCCTGGCCCGCCGCGGCACGGTGTGGGACCGGGTGGGCCGGGCCGCCGCGGAGCTCGGCGCGGGGATGACGGCCCTCGCCGTGGCGCTGGGCATGATCTGGGGACGGCCGGTGTGGGGCGTCTGGTGGACGTGGGACCCGCGCCTGGTCGCCACGCTCGCCATGCTGCTGGCCTTCCTCACCTGCCTGGCGGTGCGGCGGTGGCACGGCGACGCCGCCCGCGGGGCCCGGGGCGCGGCCGTCGCGGGGGTGGCGGGCTTCGCGATGGTGCCCGTCACGCACTTCTCCGTCCTGTGGTGGCGGACGCTGCACCAGCCTCCCTCGGTGCTGCGCCCGCCCGGGGACGTGCCGGTGGACCCGCCGATGCTGGCCGCCCTGGCCGCCGGGGTCCTGGCGTTCACCCTGCTCGGATGTCTGGTGGTCGCCCGGCGGGTCCGCGCGCTGGACGCCGCCGCGGCGGCCCCGGCGGAACACGTCAGCCGCGCCGCGCTGGGGAGGGCCGCGTGACCGGCTGGGGATGGGTGTGGGCCGGATACCTGCTCACCGCCGCCACCTGGGCGGCGTACCTGCTCCGATCGGGCAGGCGACAGTCGTGATCCCGCCCCGCCGGCGGCTCCGGCGCCCCCCGTCCGCTCCGTGGCCGCGGCGCCGCCCGCTCCCGGACCGGGTACGGCGCCGCCTGCCGCTGTTGCTCGTCGGCGTCGCCGCGCTCACCCTCGGCGCCCTGGCGTTCTCCGGGATCGGGGACGGGATGGTGTACTACCGCACGCCCACCGAACTCGCCGGGCACGACGCCGGGCGGACCGGCCGGCTGCGGGTCGGCGGGCTGGTGCTGCCGCACTCGGTGCGGGCCGAGGGGGACGCCCTCCGCTTCCGGCTGAGCGACGGCGTCGGCACCGTGGAGGTGCTCCACCGGGGCGAGGTGCCGCCGGTGTTCCGCGAGGGGCAGGGGGCCGTGGCCGAGGGCGTGCTCGGTCCCGGCGGGGTGTTCCGCTCGGACCGCCTGATGGTCAAGCACTCCGACGAGTACCGCGCCGCGGAGCCGGCCCGGTGAAGTGCCTGCTGGGAACGCTCGCGCTCTGGGCCGGCGCGGCGGGTTCGGTGGTCGCCGCCCTCGCCTGGGCCGGTCTCGCCGGACGCCGTACGGCGATGGCCGCCACGGCGGCGGCGTCCGGCTGTGCGGCGGCGGCGTTCGCCGTCCTGGAATGGGCTCTGCTCACCCGTGACTTCCAGGTCGGATTCGTGACCCGCAACGGCGGGCGGGGCGTCCCCTCCTACTACACCTTCACCAGCCTGTGGTCGGCCGTCGAGGGCTCGCTGGTGCTGTGGGCGCTCGTGCTCACCGGGTGCGCCCTCGTCGCCGGGCTCGGCCGGGACGAGGGACCGCACCGGCGGATCGCGATGGCCGTGCTCATGACGCTGTGCGCGTGCTTCCTCGCCCTCGTCCCGCTGGCCGCGAACCCCTTCCGGGAGGTCGCCGCGCCCCCCGCGGACGGCCCCGGGCCCAATCCCCTGCTGCGCGGCCACCCCCTCATGGGGATCCATCCGCCGCTGCTGTACCTCGGCTACCTCGCCCTGGCCGTGCCGTTCGCCCTCGGGGTCGCGAGCCTGGTCGCGGGGCACGCCGGGCGTCCGGTGGTGCGGGCGATGCGGCGGTGGACGCTCGCCGCCTGGGCCGCGCTGACCGCCGGCATCGTGCTGGGCGCCTGGTGGTCCTACGGCGTGCTCGGCTGGGGCGGCTACTGGGAGTGGGACCCGGTGGAGAACGCCTCGATCGTCCCGTGGTTCACCGCGACGGCGTCCCTGCACTCGCTGGCCGTACGGGACCGCCACGGCTCGCTGGGGCCGTGGTCCGCGGCGCTCGCGACGGCGGGGTTCCCGCTGGCGCTGCTGGGGACGTTCCTCACCCGCGGCGGGGCGGTCGCCAGCGTCCACTCCTTCACCCGGTCCGCCGTGGGCCCGCCGCTGCTGGGCATCCTCACCGCGACCCTCATCGCGACCTGCGGCCTGCTGGTGTGGCGGGCCGGGCGGCTCCGCCGGGCCGGGGAGGTCCCCGGCGGAGCCGGCCGCGGGACGGCGGTCGGGGGCGCCTCCGGTGACGGCCGCGGGGCGTCGGCCGGGAGTGCACGCGGTGACGGCCGGGGGACGCTGGTCGGGGGCGCCTGCGGTGACGGCCATGGGACGCCGGTCGGGGGCGCCTGCGGTGACGGCCATGGGACGCCGGTCGGGAACGCCTGCGGTGACGGCCGGGGGACGTTGGTCGGGGCCGGTGTCGCGCTGCTGGTCACCCTGGCGTTCACCGTGCTCCTCGGCACCCTGTACCCGCTGGTCGTGAAGGTCCTCGTCGGGGCGGACGTCTCCGTCGGCCCGCCGTACTTCGACCGGGTGACCGTCCCGCTCGCCCTGGCGCTGCTCGTGCTCATGGCGGTGGCCCCGCTCGTCCCCCCGAACCGGGCGCGGCCGCCGCTGCGGCGGCTGGCCTGGCCGGTCGCGGCGGGCGCGGCGACCGTCGCGACCCTCGGCTTCGGCAGGTTCGGCGGGTTCGGCAGCCCCGGTGGATTCGGCGGCTCCGGTGGTCCCGGCGGCGGTCACGGGCCCCTGCCGCTGGTCGCCTTCGGGCTCGGGGCGTTCGTCCTCGCGGCCACCGCGCTCCGCGTCCGCGAGGTCGCCGGGCGGCACGGCCCTGCCGCGCCGGTCCGCGCGTCCGTCCGGCGGCGACTGGGCGGCTCCGCCGTCCACGCGGGGGTCGCGCTGGCCGCCGTGGCGATCGCCGGCTCCTCGGCGTACACCCACGACGCGCGGGGACGCCTGGAACCGGGGGACACCCTGCGGGCCGGCGGCTATGTCCTGCGGCTCGACGGCGTGGAACGGCGGCGTGACGCCGACGCCATGTCCGTCGCCGCGCGGGTGAGCGTCTTCGAGGACGGCCGCCCGGCCGGGACCCTGCGTCCGTCGATCACCTTCTACCCGGCGAGCGGCGCGCCCCCGGTCGGCGTCCCCGCCGTGCGCACCGGGCCGCTGGCCGACCTCTACGTCACCGTCTCGGAGGTGGATCCGGCGGACGGTACGGCGGTGCTGCGCGCGGCCGTCAACCCGCTGATGGCCCTGCTGTGGACCTCCGGAGCCGTGATGGTGCTCGGCGCCCTGGCGGCCCTGCCCCGCCCCGGGGCGCGGCGTCTGCGGCGTTCACGGCAGGCGCGGTGGGCGCGGCGCCCGTGGCGGGCGCGGTGGGCGCCGTCCGCGGGGATCGGCGGGACCGAGACACCCTCCGTGGCGGTGCGGGAGGACCCGGGCGGACCCGGCGTGGACAGCCGCGAGACCGTGGGAGGGCCGGCCCGGTGAATCCGACGGACCCGACAGGGCCGGTGGACCCCACAGACCCGATGAGCCCGGCGAACCCGGCTGATCCGGCAGGCCCGGGAAGTCTCACGGACCCGGCCGGTCCGGTGAACACGGTGGATCCGCCGGCCCCGGCCGGTCCCTCGCGGAGATGGCGTTATCCCGCGCTGCTCCTGGTCGCCGCGGCGGTGATGGCCCTGTCGGCGGTCCTCGCCCGCGGTCTCGCGCGCGGACCGGCGGAACCGGCGGTGCCCGCCGACCGGCCGGCCCCGAAGCTGTCCGGCACCACCCTGGACGGCACGCGGTTCACGCTCGGCGAGCTGCGGGGGCACGTCGTGCTCGTGAACGTCTGGGCGTCCTGGTGCGAGTCGTGCCGAGAGGAGTTCCCGCTCGTCGTGGAGATCGCGCGGCGGCTCGGCCCGCGAGGACTGCGGATCGTGGGGGTGGACACCCGCGACACCCGGGAGGCCGCCCGGCTGTTCCTGCGCGAGTCCGGCGTGACCGACGTGAGCGTCCCTGTCCAGCTCTTCGACCCGGACGGCCGGCTGGCCCTCGAACTCGGCGTGCTCGGCGTGCCGGAGACCTTCCTGGTCGGCCGGGACGGCCGGATCGCCGACCGCGTGCTCGGCCCGGTGACACAGCGGTGGATCGACCGCGCCGTACTGCCCCGGCTCACGCGATGAGACGCCACCCCGCGCCTTCGGGCCGCACCGCGGCGTGCCGCTCCACGTCCCCGGATCACATCGTGGACCGCCCCTTGAGACGCCGGCTCGCGGTCGCGGGGCTGATCGTTCTCGTGGCGCTCGCCTGCGCGGCGGTGTGGCGTGCCGGCCGGAGCGAACCGGCCCTCGGCGAGCGCGTCATGGAGGTGGCCGCGACGCTGCGCTGCCCCGACTGCCAGGGGCTGTCCGCCGCCGAGTCGCCGTCGAAGCTGGCCGGGGCCATGCGCGCGGAGATCGGCCGCCGGCTCACCCGGGGCCGGGATCCCGAGTCGATCCGGGAGTACTTCGTGCGGCGCTACGGCGAGCGGATCCTGCTGTCACCGCCGATGTCGGGAGCCTCGGCGGCCCTGTGGGCGCTCCCCGTCGTCGTGCTGGCCGCGGGCTGCGCCGCCGTCGTCCGCACCGCCCGCCGGAACGGGCGGGGCCCGGAACGCGGGAACGGGGAGGACCGCCGGGAACATCCCGTGACGCCTGCCGAAGCACACCCCTCCGGAGCAGGTGTTCCCCCGTCGCGGTCCCGCGCCGGGCTCGCCGGGGCGGTCCTGCTGACGGCGGCCTGCGCCGGGGGCGTCGCCGCCGCGGCGCTCGCCCGGCCCGACGGCGTTCCGGCCCCCGCCCCGGCCCCCGTCGTCTCCGCCGCCGCCCCGAGGACCGGGGAACCACCGGAGAGCCCGGACTCCCTGCTCGCCCTCGGCCGCGACCTGGACGCCCGCGGTGAGACCGAACAGGCCGTACAGGTCTACCGCGAGGCCGTACGGCTCGGCCCGCGCGACCGCACGGCCCGCCGCCTCCTCGGCCTCGCCCTGATCAGGGCCGGGCGGCCCGCCGAGGCCGTACCGGTGCTCCGCCCGCCGGACGGGCGTTCCCCCCGTGACCCCGATGTCCTGCTGGCGCTCGGAGCGGCGGAGATCACCGTCGACCCGCCGGCCGGGCGGCGGACGCTGCGGCGGTTCCTGCGGTTCGCCCGCCCCGGGCATCCCGCGATCGCCGCGGTCCGCCGCGTCCTGAGAGAGGAGACCGCGTGATGCGGCGTTCCCTGGCCGTCTCGGCCGCCCTGGGCCTCCTGTCCCTCCCGGCCGCCGCCTGCGGCGGTCGGGCGACGACGGTTCCGCCGAGGGAGCCGGTGTCCCGGACGAACGTCGGGCTGACCGAGTGGCGCGTGGGCGTGCGGGACCCCGTGCTCGCCCCCGGCAGGGTCGCGCTCGACGTCACCAACGCCGGGACCACCGCCCACGACCTCGTCGTCACCGGCCCCGGTGTGTCCGCCAGGACGCCCGTGCTCCCTCCGGGAGGCACCTTCGTGCTGCGCTTCACCGCCCGGCCCGGAACCCGCCTGGAGTTCTTCTGCTCCGTCGCCGGCCACGACGGGATGGGCATGCGCACCCACGCCAGGGTCGCCGGTGTGCTCGCCGGGGCCATCGGCGCGTGAACGTCCCGGCCGGGACGCGGGTCGTCCCGGCCACGGCCCGGAGCCTGTCCCGAATCCGGGCCGTGGCCGGGGCGCGGGTCGTCTCGGCCACGGCCCGGAGCCTGTCCCGAATCCGGGTTCCGTCCCAGGTCCAGACCCGGTTCCCGGCCCTGATCTCGATTCCGGTCCGGGCCAGCGGCGGACGGGTCCGCCGCCGTCCGCGGGCGGCCCATCTCAGCAGCGCGGCCACCGCGACCAGGGCCAGTGCCCGCCGCAGCCGGCGCGGGCGGCGGCGAGACCCGCCCTTCTTCTCCCCCGGCCGTTCACCCTCCTCCTCGGGCGGCCCGTGGACCGGGACCCCGGGGTAGGCCGCCTCCGCGCTCCCGCGGGCCTCCTCCTGGCTCTGGTACTCCAGGTTGCTCCGCAGCCGGGTCTCGCCGCCCTCGCCGTCCTCTTCCCCGGGGTGGACGTACCGCCAGCCCCAGTAGCCGTTCGGCTGCCGCCATACCTCGGTCCGCTCCCCGCCCGTCATGACCGGCTTCCCTCATCCGGGGCCTCGCCCGGAGCGGTCAGCTTCGGGGCGTCGCCGGCCGGGACCACCAGCCGGCCCGACCTGTCGTGCGGCGGCTCCGGCGGCCGGCCGCCCTCGTCGCCGCGCGGCGGGACGATCTCGCGGCGTACCCTCACCAGGTGCCGCGGGCGCAGCGTGAGCAGGGTCCGGTCGGGGTTGTCACGCAGCGCCCTGGCCAGCGTGTACGCCACGGCCGCGACGACCAGCGGCACGACGATCACCACGGCGCGCATCGCCCGCATGATGCCCAGGACCGGGATCTGCGTGAACCGGGCCACCACGTCGTTGGAGGACGCGCCGAGGAGCAGCGCGAGGAAGGACACCGCCCAGGCCCCGACCGCGACCCGCGCCGGCCGGTCCCGGGGCCGGTCGAGCACCTGGTGCCGGTCCCGGTCACCGGTCAGGCGCCGGTCCACCCAGGGCCAGACGTACATGAGGAGGATGACGACCGCGGGGAAGAACACACCGGGCAGGAACGGCGACGGGACGAGATAGCCGAAGACCCGGAACTCCACGGCGGGGAAGATGCGGAGCATCCCGTCCACCCAGCCGAGGTACCAGTCCGGCTGGGCGGGCGCGGTCACCGCCGCCGGCTCGTACGGCCCCCACACCCAGACCGGGTTGATCTGGGCGAAGCCCCCGAAGCCGAAGACCACCGCGAGCACCGCGCACAGCAGGGCCAGGGACCGGATGCCGTAGGTCGGCCAGAGCTTCGACCCGACCACGTTGTGGTCGTTGCGCCCGGGGCCGGGGAACTGCGCGTGCTTCTGCCTGATGATCACCGCCAGGTGGACGCCGAGCAGGGCCGCGATGAGCACCGGGATGAGGAGGACGTGCAGGATGTAGAGCCGGGGGATGATCGGGTCGGCCGGGAACTCGCCGCCGAAGAACAGGAACTGGACCCACGGCCCCGCCACCGGTATCGACAGCGCGATCGCCGACGCGACTCTCAGGCCGCTGCCGGACAGCAGGTCGTCGGGGAGCGAGTACCCGGCGAAGGACGTGGCCATCCCGAGGACGAACATCGTCAGCCCGGTCACCCAGTTGATCTCCCGGGGCTTGCGGAACGCACCGGTGAAGAAGATCCGGCACATGTGGACGATGATCGCTCCGATGAAGAACAGCGCCGACCAGTGGTGGGCCTGCCGCATCAGCAGGCCGGCCCGCACGTCCCAGCTCAGCTCGACGGTCGAGGCGTAGGCGGCCGACACGGTGGTCCCGCGCAGCGGCGCGTAGCCGCCGCTGTAGACGCGGTCGGCCATGCTCGCGTCGTAGAAGAACGTCAGGAAGACACCGGTGGCGACGAGCGCCACGAAGGAGTAGAGGGCGATCTCGCCCAGCATGAACGTCCAGTGGTCCGGGAAGACCTTGGCCAGCGCCAGCCGGAGCTGCGGCGCGATCCGCAGCCGGGCGTCCAGCCAGCCCATGCTCCGCCGCACCAGCCACCGCGTGATCATGTCTTCCTCCAGTAGCCGGGACCGGGCGGGCCCGAGAGGCCGCCCCGGGCGACGAGCGTCCCGTCGGCGCCCACCCCGAGCGGCAGCTGCGGCAGCGGCCGGGCGGCAGGTCCGGCGACCGGCCTTGCCCCGCCGAGGACGTCGAAGAGCGACTGGTGGCAGGGACACAGGAGCTGCTGGGTCTGCTTGACGTACAGCCCGACCGGGCAGCCGGCGTGGGTGCAGAGCTTGGAGTAGGCCACCAGGCCGTCGACGGTCCAGTTCTCCCGCCCGGGGGGCAGCTCCAGGTCGGCCGGGTCCACCCGGATGAGCAGCACCGCCGCGTCGCCGATCCCGGCCCGTCCCTCGGGGAACACCGTGACCACGCCGCCTTCGGCGACGTCGCCGGGCCGTACCGGCCGGCCCCTGTCGTTCACGACGCGGGCGCCTGCCCGCCAGGGGGTGTCGGCGAGGGCGCGCCACGGGTTCGGGCCGCGCGCCAGCAGTGACCGGATCGGGAAGAGCGCGGCCAGGCCCAGCACGCCGAGTGCGAGGGTCAGCATCCTGCGGGGCAGCGCCGTCCGGGTGAGGGGGGCCTCGTCGCGGGCGAACTCCGAGGCCAGGGCGCGGCGTTCGGGCAGCGGCGAGATCATCGGCTCCCGCTCCTCCACGAACGGCCCCTGGGGCAGGAGCGTGCGCGCCCAGAGGGCGAATCCCACCGCGAGCCCGGCGAACGCCACCAGGAGCCCGAGCCCGAGCAGCTGGGTGTCGTCGCCGAGGACGTACATCGCGGCGAAGAAGGCGGCGGCGAGGGCGGCCACCCCGAACGCGACGGCGACGTGGCGCTCCGCCCGGCGCCGGGGCCCGCTCACCGCGCCCTCTTCCCGAGGAGGCGGATGACGATCAGCAGCAGGCCGATGCCGAAGACCCACGCCACGAGGCCCTCGGCCACCGGCCCGACCCCGCCCAGCTTCGCCCCGCCCCGGTCGTCCGTACGGCGCAGCGCGAGGATGTAGCCGATGATCGAGTTCACCTCCGCGTCGCTCAGCGTCCCCTGTGAGAACTGGGGCATCGTCCCGGGGCCGATCCGGATCGCCTCGGCGATCTGGGTGGATGAGGGGTACATGAGCGACGGCGCGTAGCGCCCGTCGGGCAGCGCCGCACCCACCGCGCTCGCGGAGTGACAGGAGGCGCAGTTCTGCAGGTAGAGGGTGGCGCCCAGCCGCACGTCACCCGGGGCGACGCGCGGGATCGGCTCGCCCCGGCCGAGGGTGGACACGTAGGCGATCAGCGCGTCGATGTCGTGGCGGCCGAAGGCCGGCTTGCCGCGCCGCGGCACGGCGTCGGGCGCGGGCAGCGGCATCCGGCCGCTGGAGACCTGGTAGTCCACGTCGGCCGGTCCGGCGTCGCGCAGGCTCGGGCCGTTCTGGCTGCCCCCGCCGTCCTGGCCGTGGCAGCCGGCGCAGGTCGCCCGGTACAGCTGCCGCCCGCGGGCGAACGGATCGTTGGTGACGGAGGACGGGACCGGCCTCGGGGACGGCGGCCACGGCTCGCTCCGCGCCCCGGGTGCCGAGGACCGCGGCCACGGCTCGCTCCGCGCTCCGGCGTCCGCCGGCCCGCCGGACAGCGCGCCCGCGCCCGCGGCGGCCACCACCAGGAGCAGCGCACCCCGGGCGGCGTGCTTCACGGTGTGCTTCGCGGCGTGCCGTACGGCCTGCCCCAGGGTGTGCCGGGCCGTGTCCCGGGCGGCGCCCCGAACGGTCCGCCGGGTGACGTGCCGGGCGGGTCCCGGCCGGTGGTCGTGGTACCGCATCGGTCACCTCAGCGTGAACAGGTAGGCGGCGATGTCCCGCGCGTCCTCCTCGGTCACCCCGAGGTTCGGCATCGCGTTGCCGGGCACGACGCCCTGCGGGTCGCGGATCCAGCGCTGCAGGTTCGGCCCGTTGTTCTGCAGCACCCCGGCGATGTAGCTCCGCCGGCCGAACGCGGTGAGCGGCGGCCCCACCGTCCCCTCCGCGCCCTGCACGCCGGGGATGGTGTGGCAGGAGGAGCAGCCGTACACGCTGATGAGCCGCTGCCCGCGCTCGGGGTCGCCGCCCTGCACCTCCGGCGGCGGGAAGCCGGACCGGCCGCCGCCCGCGCCGCACCCGGCGAGCGGACCGGCGGCGAGCGCGCACAGCGCCGCCAGTGCAGCCAGGGCCGCCGCCCGCCGGGCCCCCTGTCCCACCGACCCCGCCGCTCTCATGGGCGCGCCTCCTCGGAGGGGACCCGCTCGGGGACCTCCGGCACGCGCGGCGGCGACGTACCGTCCTCCCCCGCGGATCCGCCCATCCACCGCAGGAACAGGGCGATCATCACGGCGAAGTAGACCAGGTCGGCCGGCACCCACATGACCAGGCCGGCGAGCTGCTGGTCGGTGAGCGGGTCCACGCCGATCCCGGCCGCCTCGGCGGCCTGCAGCGGGTACAGCGGGGCCCGCGCCAGGGTGAGGACCGCGCCCAGCGCCGCCGCGGGCAGCATGGTCACGAACAGGTAGAGCAGCGCGACGGGCCCGCCGATCCGGTGCCTGCCCGGGGTCAGCAGGTGCCACCACAGCAGCCAGGCCGCGCCGAGGAAGCACAGGTGCTCGATCACGTGCACCGGCTCGACGGCCAGGGCGAGGTCGTAGGGGACCGGCAGGTGCCAGAACCACAGCACCACGGTGTGCAGCAGCCAGGCGGTGACCGGCAGGTAGAGCAGGCGCAGCAGCGGCAGGTTCCGCGCGGCGTGCCGTACGGAGGCGAGGCCGTGACGCCACCGCGGCGGCAGCGTCAGCGGGACCACCAGGCCGGGCGCCCCGGCCGCCAGGAGGGGCGCGGCCACCACGACGAGGACCATGTGCTGCGCCATGTGCGCGAAGAGCCGCTCGTCGGCCGCGTGGTCCAGCGGCGGCAGGAGCGCGACCGCCACCGCGAGCAGCCCCCGGCGAAGCAGGCGGCCCGGACCGTGCCGAGCCGCCGGGCGCCCGCCCGCACCGAACGGAGCCGCGGGCCGGAGAACGCCCGCAGGCCCCCGAGGTAGGCGGCGGCCAGCAGGAGGAGCCAGCAGACCACCGCGAACACGTCCCACTTCCACGGCCCGGCGCCGCCGCCGTGGGCGAGGAGCGTCATGTCTGGACGCATGGCGGCAGCATCACCACGGCGAGGCCCCCCATCAGGATCATGAGCACGGAGAACACGTCCAGCCAGAACCCGATCTGGAGCATGAAACGGACCCGGTCCGACTTCCTCCCCGGGGGTTCGGGCGGGTCGCGCCGCCACAGCAGCAGGTCCACGACGAGCGCGGCCACCGCGACGACGGCGGGCAGCCCGGTGGCGACGGCGGCGAAGACGACCACCGGGATCCCGCCGATGAGACCGCCACCATCGACGCAGGTCAGCTCGACCACGCTCCACGCGAAGACGATGTGGAGGGACCACGCGATCACCCCGCCCAGCACCGCGAACCACAGCGGTCCCGGCCGGGTACGGCGGGCCTTCCCGGGCTCCCCGGGCTCCCCGGGCTCCCCGGGCCTCCTGGACGCTCCGGCCTCCCCGGGGCGTCCCCCGGAGCCCGGGGCGGCGGATTCGGTCTGCTCGGACATGGCTCTCACAGGTGCGGGCTGAGGTAGATGGTGAAGAGGATGGTGATCCAGACGGCGTCGACGAAGTGCCAGTAGAACGCCACGAGCCTGACCCGCTCGTGGTGCCGGCTGCCGAGCTTCCCGGCCAGCGCCGCGATCGTGACGAAGACCAGCATCACCAGGCCGACGATCACGTGCAGGCCGTGGAAGCCGGTGATGACGTAGAACAGCGAGCCGTAGACGTTGGTGGACCAGACGAACTCGCCCAGCTTGGTGGCGTACTCGGTGGCCTGCAGGCCCAGGAACGCCGCGCCGAGCGCGAGGGTGAACGCCAGCCCCGCCCGCAGTTGCGCGGTACGGCCGCGCCGTACGGCCAAGTCGGCCCAGACCATCGGGCCGCTGCTGGAGAGCAGCAGCACGGTCATGATCAGCGGTTTGGACAGCTCGGGGTCCTTGATCCCGCCGGGCGGCCAGGGGCCGGCCGTGGAGAACCGGATGTAGAAGTAGGAGCCCAGCAGGCAGGCGAAGATCGTCGCCTCGGTGGTGATGAACAGCACCATGCCCCACCAGGCCGGGGTCCGCCCGCTGGGCGGCTTGCCGTGCGGCGGCGCCGGCCCGATGGGCCGGATGGGAACCCACTCCCCCGTGGCGGTCATGCCCCTGCCCCCTTCTCCGTCTTCTCCTTCTCCTTCTCGGCCTCCTGCTCGGCCGCCGCGTCCTGCTCGGCCGTCTCCCGGGCCTTCTCCCCGGGGGCGTGGCCGGCCTCGCGCCTGCTCCACCGCGGCCACAGCCACCGGCCGATGACGAGGACGGCGACCACGCCGGCCGCCACCGCCAGGACGTACACGCCGAGCAGCAGCCCCAGCACCGCGAGGAACAGGCTGACCGCGGTGAAGAACGGGACCGGCGTGTGCTCGGGCATCTCCAGGGCCACCTCGGGCTCGGCGTCGAGCTCGCTGGTCACCAGCAGCTCGTGCCCCTCGGCCAGCACCCGGTCCTTGAAGCGCGCCCCCTCGGCGAAGGAGTCCAGGCTCCCCTGGTCCCACAGCGGGTGCACGCTGTGCACGGTCGGGATCACCGGGAAGTTGTACGGGCGCGGCGGGGAGGCCGTGACCCATTCGAGGGTCTCCCCGCCCCACGGGTCGGGCGGGGCCTGCGCCCCTTTCCACAGGCTGTGCGCGAACGTGCCCAGCGTGACGAGCAGTCCGGCGAGCAGCAGGTACGCGCCGAGGCTGGAGAGCAGGTTCCACAGGTCCCAGTCCAGGCCGCCGGGGTAGGTGTACACCCGGCGCGGCATGCCGAGCAGCCCGGAGATGTGCATGGGGAAGAAGGTGAGGTTGAACCCGGCGAAGACCAGCCAGAAGGACCACTGCCCGCCCCGGACGCCCGTCAGCCTCCCGGTCATCTTCGGCCACCAGTAGAAGACACCGCCGATCATCGGGAAGACGGCGCCGCCGAACAGCACGTAGTGGAAGTGCGCCACCACGAAGTAGGAGTCGGTGACCTGCTGGTCGAACGGCACGATGCCGAACATGACGCCGGTGACCCCGCCTATCACGAACACGACGAGGAAGCCCATCGCCCACATCATCGGCACCCCGAGCACGACCCGGCCCATGAGCATGGTGCCCACCCAGGCGAACATCTGGATGCCCGAGGGGATCGTGACGATCATGCTGGCCGCGGAGAAGAAGGTCAGCGAGAGCTGCGGCAGCCCCACGGCGAACATGTGGTGCACCCACACGCCGAAGCTGATGATCCCCACCGCGACCATGGCCAGCACGAGCAACGGGTAGGCCATGATCGGCCGCCGGGAGAAGGTCGGGATGATCGCCGAGACGATGCCGAGCGCGGGCAGCACGATGATGTACACGTCTGGGTGGCCGAACAGCCAGAACAGGTGCTGCCACAGCACCACGTCCCCGCCCGCGTCCGGCTGGAAGAACCGGGTGCCGAACCTCCGGTCCAGGAACAGCATGGCGTTCGCCGTGTTGAGCGGCGGCAACGCGAAGATCAGCAGGAACGCGGTCACCACGAGCGCCCAGACGAAGATCGGTACCCGGTTGAGCGTCATGCCCGGGGCCCGCAGCTTGAGGGAGGTCGCGATGAAGTTGATCGATCCGGAGGTGGTGGAGACGCCGAGGAAGAGCAGCCCCAGCGAGTACACGTCCATGTTGATGCCGGGCTGGTACTTCGGCCCGGTGAGCGGGACGTAGGCGAACCAGCCGCCGTTGGGCGCCCGGCCGAAGAGCAGGCTGGTGAACAGGATCACGCCCGCGAACGTGAAGACCCAGTAGGTGAAGGCGTTGAGCCGGGGGAAGGCCATGTCGCGCGTGCCGAGCAGGAGCGGCAGCAGGAAGTTGCCGAACCCGAACGACATCGGCGTCGCGAACAGGAAGATCATCGCCGTGCCGTGCAGCGTGAACAGCTGGTTGTACGCCTCGGGGGTGAGCAGATCCCCGTTCGGCGTGATGAGCTGGGTGCGCAGGGCGGTGGCGTCCAGTCCGGCGAGCGCGAAGAACACCGCCGCGGTGACCAGGTAGCGCCGGCCGATCCGCTTGTGGTCGACGGTGGTGACCCAGGCCCGCAGGCCGTGCTCCTCCGGCCAGTGCCGCCCGACCCGCCCGCCGGCCGTCTCCTCGGTGACGCCGTACGCGTGGGTGGCGTTGTCGATGCTCATCCCGATCCCCTAACGCAGCGTCTCGAGGTAGGCGATGAGCGCCTGCAGCTGTTCCGAACCCAGCGGCTGCGGCGGCATCCTGTTGCCGGGCTTGATCGTCTGGGAGTTGGAGATCCAGCCGCCGAGGTAGCCGCGGGTGTTGGGCACGGTGCCCGCCGCGAGGTATCTCCGGCTCGCCAGGTGGGTGAGGTCGGGGCCGATCCGCCCGTTCGCGGTGGTCCCGCGTACGGCGTGGCAGGAGGCGCAGGAGCCCGATTCGAGCACCCGCAGCCCCTGGGCCGCCAGGCCCCCGGGCGGGGCCGGCGCGGGCCGGGCCTGCCCGGTGAGCCAGGCGGCGAACTCGGCCGGCGGCTGGGCCACGACGTGAAAGGCCATCCGGGCGTGCTGGAGCCCGCAGTACTCCGCGCACTGCCCCCGGTAGACGCCGGGACGGTCGGTGCGCAGCCACAGGTGGTTCGTCCGGCCCGCGACGAGGTCGGTCTTCACGTTGAGCTGCGGCGCCCAGAAGCTGTGGTTGACGTCGGCGGTGCGCAGCCTCAGGTGGACGGTCCGCCCGGTCGGCATGTGGATCTCGTTGGCGGTGACGACCCCGGAGCCGGGATAGCTCACCTCCCACCACCACTGGTGGCCGAGGACGTCGATGGTGAGCTGGTCGGGGTCCTTGGGGTCCCCGATGGCGCGCAGCGTGGGCAGGCTGATCACGTAGACGAGGACCAGGACGATGGCGGGCAGGATGATGCCGGTGATCGTCACGTACCGTTGCCCGGTGTCCATCCGGGCCCGCACCCCCGGCCGGCGGCGGCGGGTCGCCGCCCACAGCACGAGGACCACGATCACGGCGGTGACGAACAGCGAGATGCCGAACATGAGCCACCATAGCCCCGCCACCCGTCTGGCGCCGTCGCCGTACGGCGTCAGCGTCGACTGACCGGACCCCGAGCAGGCGGAGAGGGGAAGGACCGCGAGCGCGATCCACGGCCACCTCGCCGACCGTGGCGGGAGGGGCCGTGGCCACGCCGGAGGTGGCCGGAAGCGTGCCGGAAGTGGCCGGGAGCGTGCTGGGAGGGGCCGTGGCCGTGCCGGCCGCCGTCTCGCCATCACCCGCCCCCGCTCGCGTCCGTCCGCGTCCGGACGGAGAAGCCGAGCCCGCGGCTTTCCGCCCGAGGCGCCGGCGGGAGGAGGTCACCTGGCCGGCGAACGGACGTACGGACGTCCGCGACCCGGCGGTGAACGGCGCACCGATCCCTGATTACGTTCAGTAGTCAGTGATACCAGACATGTCCGCGTCCGGCCGTGAAGGACCCACCCGGGTGCGTACCGGGTCCCGGCCCGGGAACGGGCGTCGTCTAGACGTCGGGCCAGCCGAGGGGATGGGCGTCGTCCACCGGCGGCTCGCCGCCCGCCTCGTTGAAGGCGGTCATCGCCGAGATGAGGGCGTGGCGCTGCTCGGCGGACATCCGGGAGACGATGCCGGCGATCTCCTCGCGGCGCCGGGCGGTGACCTCGTCGACGATGCGCCGCCCCTCCGGGGTGAGGCGCATCAGGGTCTCCCGCCGGTTCCGCGGGTTGACCTCGCGGACCACCAGCCGGGAGGCGGCGAGGCGGTCGGCCATCCGCATCGCCGTCGAGGGGTTGACGTTGAGCCGTTCGGCCATCGTGACGAGCTTGGTCTCCCCGTGGCTCGTCAGGACGACGAGCATGCGGAACTGCGGCAGGGTGATCCGGTCCTCGACGGCGCCGAGGGATCGGGCGGCGATGGCGACGAGCAGGCGTGAGCCGGTGAGCACCGCGGAGATGACCGCGGAGGGGTCGTCCTCCCCGTCCGTGTCCGCCCGGTTCGCCCGGTTCGCCTGATGCTCCGACATATGGTCTGTTCTACACGGCGCCTCCGACGGCCCCGCTCCCACCTGGTCCGTTCCGCCACGGGTGCGGCCCGCCGTCCCGGAGTCGCCACCCTGGAGCCGCGGCTCGCCGTCCCGGTGCCGCCGCCCGCCGCCCATCGCTCTCGCGCCGCCGCGGGCTCCGGCGGCGCCCCGGGCCCGGCCCGTCGCGTCCGCCCGGATCCCCGGAAGCGCCGTCACCCGTCCTCTCGGGACGGCGCCAGGTGCTCGGCGGCCTCGTCGACCGTCGCGTACGCCCGGATCTCCCGCGTCAGCCCGGTGAGCGCGAGCAGGCGGGCGAAGCGCGGCCGGACCCCGCTGAGCACCAGCCGCCCGCCGGCCGCCCGCACGCCGCGCAGCCCGCCCACCAGGACGCTCAGCCCCGACGAGTCGCAGAAGAGGAGGTCCTCGGTGTCGATGACGATGTGCGGCGGGGTGATGAGCGCCATCGCCTCCGAGAGGCGGGCCCGCAGGAGGGGCGCCGCGGCGAGGTCGAGCTCTCCCGCCAGCCGCAGGACGACGACGTCGCCGCGCAGTCCGGTGGTCACGGAGAAGGCGGCAGGTCGACCGTGGCCCGTTCTTTCCCGCACGACATCCTCTTCGCCCGCTCGCCGGGGCGGTGGTCGCCCTCGCGAGCGGCCCTTCATCCGGTTCGCCCAAGCCCGTCGGCACACGGCCCGAGCAGCTTGCCGACCCATCATTGCACAGTGCAATGGATACCGGAAAAGGCGTCCTGGCCGCGCCACAACTCCCAGCGCAGGTCCATTGACCAGCGGGTTCACGTTTTTCGCGGCTTTTTACCATATCTGGCCGGGCAGGAGAGAAGCGGTATCCACCGGATAACGATTGGCTGGCAACGCCATCCCGCCGGTGCCGGCGACCGTCTCAGAGAAGCATGAAGATGCTGATGCTTCGGCTGGCCCACGCCCTGCGCATGATGCGGGCGCGGACTCTGACGAGCCACCTCCCGGCCACATCTCTGGAGTATCTGTACGTTCATTTCGGCCGCGAGATCCTGGCCCAGGCCGCCATGGACCGGGCCCTGTCCGACGCGATCGCCCGCGAGGTCGCCGTCATCGACGAGACCCTTCGGCGGGAGGGCGCCCGCCCCGGCCCCGTGGAGCTGCGCTCCTTCCTCATGGGGTACGGCCAGGGCGTGATCGACTCGGCCGTGATCCGCCCCGACCTCGTCGCCCAGGACACGAGCTGCGACAGCCCCTACCCCAGCTCGGTCGTACGGCTGGGCGCGCTCAGCCAGAAGGCGTTCGCCGACGGCCTGCTGCGGCTCCGGCCGGGGATCTGACGAACCGGCCCGGCCGGGAAACGCCCATATGCCGGCGGGAGGGGAAAAGAACCGAGAAAACCCCTAGTGTCTTTTTCCGGCGGACCGGATCCGGTCCGCCGGAGATCGACGGACCTGGCGAGGAAATCTCATGACATATCCAGAACCGCGTTATCTAGGCGCCGATGGGGAGATCAGCGCCACCTACCGCCCGGCCGATCACGAGCCCGAGCTGACCTACCACTCCGGCAACACCGTCCACTACCTCGCGACCGGGGCGACCACCAACGGCCGGTTCGGCCTCTACCGGTGGGAGATGGGCCCGCAGCCGAGCGGCCCGAGCGCGCACTTCCACCGGTCGATCTCCGAATCGTTCTTCATCCTCACCGGGAGCGTGCGGATCTACGACGGCACCCGCTGGATCGACACGGCCCCCGGGGACTTCGTCCACGTGCCCGAAGGCGGGATCCACGCCTTCCGCAACGAGTCGGGCCAGCCCGCGTCGATGCTGCTGCACTTCGCGCCCGGAGCACCGAGGGAGGGCTACTTCGAGGGGCTCGCGGAGTTCGCCGTGTCGGGCCGGCCCACCGACGAGGAGCTGACGGAGTTCTACTTCCGCCACGACACGTTCTGGGTTTGAACTCCTCCCCGGCCCGAAGGCCGGAGCACCGGCCCGCGTTTTCGGACGCGCCCGGCCGGCCGGTGACGCGGCACGGCCGGTGCCCGATCGTCTGGCGGATCGGCGACGGGCGGCGTTCACGCCGTCGCGGCTGATCAGCGGCGGATCAGCGACGGGTCAGCGGCGGGTCAACCCGCCGCCCGGCTCGGACCGGTGATACGCCGCAGAGGCGAGGACCCGGTCAAGCGTCTGACCGGGGTGCGGAGCGGCGGGATGTCCCACCTCTCGCGGGTCGTCGCGAGGGAGTAGAAAAGTGCCGATCACCGCCGATACCGGGGGCCGCGATGCTGCGCGAGCGGATGAAGAACACATTGGGGATCGGCCGGTGCCCGGCGCGCGCCCGGCGGGGGCGGCGCCGGCCCTGGGCATGCCGGGCCCTGGTCGCGCTCCTGGCCATGACGCCGACGGCGCCCGCCTCCGCGGACCCCGGCGGCCGGAACCTGGTCTATGTCACCAACTACGCCGACGGCACCATCTCGGTGATCGATGACGCGGCCGGCCGGGTCGTCCGCACCTTCCGCGTCGGCGGCAGTCCGGGCAGGATCGCCGCCGGTCCCGACGGCCGCCGTCTTTACGTCACCGACTTCGTCGCCGGGAAGCTGTCGGTGATCGACACCGTCACCGGTGCCGTGGCCGCCACCGTCCCCGTCGGCAAGGCCCCCTTCGGCGTGGCCGTCAGTCCCGACGGCCGGCGGGCCTACGTCGCCGACTTCGGCGGCGGCGGCCTGTCGGTGGTCGACACCGTCACCGACACGCTCACCGGCACCGTCGACACGGGCGTCACCCCCGTGGAGGCGGCGCTCAGCCCCGACGGACGGCGCGCCTACGTCACCGACTTCGAGTCGGGGACGGTGACGGTGATCGACACCGCCACCCTCGCGGTGGTCGGCACCCTCCACGTCGGCGGCGGCCCCTGGGGAGTGCGGGTCACCCCCGACGGGCGGCGGTTGTACGTCACCGAATTGCAGCAGAGCGTCGTGAGAGTGATCGACATCGCGACGGGTGAGACCGCCACCGAGCTGGACGTCGGCAAAAGCCCTCGTGTCGTCAGGTTCAGCCCCGACGGGGCCCGTGCCTACGTCGGCAGCGCCTACTTCAACACCGTCTCGGTGATCGACACCGCGGCCCTGAAGGTCGTCGCCGTCATCGAGGTCGGTGACGGTCCACGGGTGATGGCCGTCACCCCCGACGACTCCCGGCTGTACGTGGCCAACCAGATCTCCGACACCGTCTCGGTGGTCGATATCGCCACCAACACCGTCGTGGCGACCATCCCCGTCGGTGACCAGCCCCTCGGCGTGGTCATCGCCCCCCGCCCGGCCGCCACCGGGGGCGTCCCGGTCTCCCGGCCGGCCCACTCGGGCGCCGGGCGGAATCCCGGTACGGTCGCCGGGCGGAACCGCTGCACGGCCACCGGCCGGGAACGGCACGCGGCGGCCACCGCCGCGCACGTTCGCACCGTCCGGCACGACGGCCGCGCCCTCTGTGCGGTCGACGTCTCGTCACGCCGCCCGCTCCGGCGCCGTGACGCTCCGCCCGGAGGTCTTCACGGCCGGCGCGCGGCCGCCTCGTGCTCCTCGATCCGCCGCTCGGCCCAGTCGGCCCACTCGCGCTGCATGGCGTTGAAGCGCAGTCCCCACTCCAGGGCCAGCCGGCCGTAGAACGCCAGGTCGTCCTCCTCGGCCGAGACGGCGTCGCTCAGCGCCGCGAGGTCGCGCTCGGCCTCCGCGGCCGTCTCCGCCAGCCGCCGCAGGTAGGCGCGCGCCTGTCCGGGCTCGACCTGCCCCAGGAAGAAGACGCGCAGGAGCGTGTCGCTGCGGCCCGTCCGCGTCGGCGCGACCTCGGTCAGCCAGCGCCGGAGCTCGGCGCGGCCGGTGTCGGCGATGGCGTACTCCTTGCGGCCCCGCGGCCCCTCGGCGACCACCTCCACCAGCCCGGCGTCCGCCAGGCGGCCCAGCTCGGCGTAGACCTGGCTCTGGGTGGCGGGCCACACGTTGGCCAGCGAGACATTGAAGATCTTCAGCAGGTCGTAGCCACTGGCGGGCCCTGCGGCCAGGAGACCCAGCAGCGCGTGTCGAAGGCTCATACCCTCACCCTATATTCCTATATTGACATGTCACAACAGGAGGTTCTATTCTCGACCTGTCTAAATAGGAATGTCAGGAGAGCCCCCAATGGCCCGCAGTCTGCTCGGTTTCCTCCCGTGGATCGCCTACGCCGTCGTCGCCACGAGCGACGAGTGGCGCTACGGCGCGATCCTCGGGCTCGTCATCGCCGTGGGAGTGATCGTCATCGACCGCCGGGCGGGCAGGACCTGGGACCAGATGGTGATCGAGGTCAGCGCGGCGGCGTTCTTCCTGCCGATCACCGTGATCTCCTTCGTGAGCCCAGGCTCCCCGCTCATGCCGTACGGCCCGGCCCTGGTCAACGCCTGGCTCGCGCTCACCGCCTGGGGGTCGCTGGCCGTCCGGCGGCCGTTCACCCTGGGCATCGCCCGCCGGACGACCCCGCCGGAGGTGTGGCGGACCCCGCTGTTCCTCCGGGTCAACGTCGTCATCACCATGGTGTGGGGGGTGGCCTTCACCGTCGCCGCCGTCGCGCTCGCCGTCCTGCTGCACGAGGCCCCGCACGCCACCGCCGCCGTCGTCACCGTCAAGATCCTCAGCTTCGCCGTACCGGCGGTCTTCACGGTCCGCTACCCGAAGGCCGTCGCCGCCCGGCACCTCCGGCCCGCCGGCCACACCGCCTGATCCGCACCGTCCGGACCGATCCGCCGATCACGTCGAGTCCTGGATCCCCGACGGGAACGGCCGACCCGGCCGGCGGCGCGCCCGCCACTCCCACGAACGCCGCGTTGAGCGACCTGACGATCACTCTCCGATACGATCGGATTCCTGTCATGATCATCGGAACACGGTCTCGACGTGGGGAGAGACGTGAAGAACCACAACCGGGCGAGCCTCGCCCACCAGGTCGGATACGCCCTCCGCCGCCCCGGGCGGATCCCCCGGCACCTCAGGCGCGTGACCAGGAACGCCTGGCTCCGGCTGCGCACCTCCGACCATGTCGGCTACTACCGCGCCATCATGAGGTCCGAGGCCGCCCGCGGCGCCCACGCGGCCACCGGCAGCAGGTCGCACCGGCGCTGGCTGGCCATCGGGCAGATGCAGTTCGACTACCTCGTACGGCACGGCCTCGCGCCCGGTCACCGCATGCTGGAGATCGGCTGCGGCAACCTGCGCGCGGGACGCCTGTTCATCGGCCACCTCGACACCGGCGACTACTACGGCGTGGACATCTCCCCCGACATCCTGTTCGCCGCCCAGGACGTCGTCGCCGACTACGGCCTGCGCGAGAAGCTCCCCCACCTCACAGTGATCAAGGATCTGCGCTTCGAGTTCCTGCCCGACGCGATGTTCGACGTGGTGCACGCGCACAGCGTGTTCTCCCACTCCCCGCCGGAGGTGATCGAGGAGTGTTTCGAGCACATCGGACGGATCATGAAGCCGGGCGGCTGGTTCGACTTCACCTTCGACCGCACCGAGGGGCAGGAGCACCAAGTCCTCGGTGAGGACTTCTACTACCGCACCGAGACCCTGGTCGCCCTCGCCGAGAAGCACGGCCTGCGGGCGACGTTCATGGACGACTGGGAGAGGCTCCCCCACAAGCAGTCCAAGATCCGCGTCACGCTCCCGGATCGCGTCGCCGCCGACACCCCCCGCCCGGGCGTCGCGACGGTTCCTCCCCAGGCTCCCGCCGCCGAGGTCCAGCGCTGACGGACCCGGCCCGGAAACCGGGCCCGCCGGGCGGCGCTCAGGCCACGGCCCGGCGATAGGCGCCCGGAGTGACCCCGTAGCAGCGGACGAACCACCGGGTCAGATGCCCCTGGTCGGTGAACCCGGTCTCCGCCGCGACGTCGGCGATCGGCGCGCCGCCCGCCAGCAGCTCGCGGGCCGCCCGCAGACGGAGCTGCCGCCGGTAGTCGCTCGGTGCCATGCCGTACACCGCCTGGAAGGCGCGGTAGACGGCGAAGCGGCTGGAGCCGGCCGTCGCGGCCAGCTCGTCGGCGGTCATGTCGGTCCGGTGGTCCGCCCGCAGCGCCTCGGCCGCCCGCGCGACGAGGACGGCCGCCCCGCGGGAGGCCGGCTCCCGACGGCTCCGCCCGGAGCCGGAGGCCGCGGCGCGGCCGGCCATGGCGCGGACGGCGGCATCGAGCAGCTCGTCGCGGAGCAGCGCGGGGCGCCGCCGAGCAGCGCCGCGTGCAGCCTGCGCAGCGCCGTCGCGAGGACCGGGTCGTGGACGACCGGGTCGGGGAACAGGGGCAGGCCCACCGGGCGGCCCGCGGCGTCGGACAGCGCGCCGGCGACGAGTTCGGGGGCGAGGTGGACGATCCGGTAGGTGAAGCCCAGCTCGTCGCCCGCCCGGCCGTCGTGCGGCTCGTCGGGGTTGAACGCCAGCACCATCCCCGCCGTGCTCCGGTGTCCCCCGCCCCGGCAGGTGAACGCCTGCACCCCCGCGTCGGTGACCCCGAAAGAGTAGGTCTCGTGGCTGTGCCGGTGGTAGGTGTGCCGCTCGAAGTGGGCGTGCATCGCCTCCAGCCCCGGGCGGGGTGACCTCCAGTACCGGGACCAGTCACGCGGCATGCGTCCATTGTCCCGCCGCACGAGCGTCCAAGACCCGCCGGGGACCATGCGGCCAGGCTGTGCCCATGCGTTTCGATACGAAGATCGGCATCGTGGTCCGTGAGGACCTCGCCGTCTGGCAGAAGCTCAACGTCACCGCCTTCCTGGCGAGCGGGGTGGCCGCCGGAGGGCCGCGGGTGACGGGCGAGCCGTACGCCGACGGGTCGGGCAACACCTACCTCGCCATGTTCCGCCAGCCCGTCCTCGTCTACGCGGCCGACGCCCCGGGCCTGGCCGCCGCCCACTCCCGGGCGCTGACCCGCGGCCTCGACGTGGCCCTCTACACCGAGGAGCTGTTCAAGACCGACAACGACGACGACAACCGGGCGGCGGTGCTCGACGTGCCGGCCGAGGAGCTGCGCCTGGTCGGCATCGCGGTCCACGGGCCGCGGAACGCCGTCGACAAGACCCTCAAGGGGCTTCGGCTGCACCCGTGAGCCGCACCGCGGCGGGTCCGGTCCGGCCGGTCGGCCCCGTCCGCTCGGCCCACCGCACGGCCGGGCCCGTCGCCAGGCCCGCCAGCAGGAACAGCCCGCCCAGCGCGAACCAGCCCGGAGCGCCCCAGCCCACGACCATCGTGGTGAGCAGCAGGGGACCGAGCATCCTGGCGACCGCCGTACCGGCGCCGAAGAAGCCCTGGTACTGGCCCTGCCGGTCCGCCGGGGCCAGGCCGAACCCGATCTCCCAGGCCCCCGGCGCCTGCATCATCTCGCCGACCACCTGCAGGCAGGCGGCCACCACCAGGATCGCCCCGGCAGCCCAGGCCGAGGGGACGGCCGCGGACAACGCGAACACCGCGCACGAGGCGAGCATCGTCGCGCCGGCCCGCCGTACCGACCGGGCCGCGGAGGCGAGATCGGTCACCCCGCGGGCCATCCGCACCTGGAACAGCACCACGCCCACCGTGTTCAGCACCAGCAGCGCCGAGACCGTCCAGCCCGGTGCCCGGGTGTGCTGGGCGATCCACAGCGGGACGACCAGGCTGAGCATCGGCATGTACAGCAGCATGACCGTGTTCAGCAGGGTGACCAGGGCGTACGGCCGGTCGCGCAGTACGGCCAGCGCGGGCTCGCCGGGCGGGGCGGGCGGCGCGGGCGGCACCGGGGGGAGGCGGAGCAGCACCAGCGCCGCCACCAGGAAGCTCGCCGCGTCCATCGCGAACACCGCCAGATACGCCTCGCGCGTCCCGGCGTACAGGGCCAGCCCGCCGAGCGCCGCGCCGACCGCCAGCCCGGCGTTCACCGTGGCCTGGAGATACGCGCGGACCCGCGTCCGCTCCTCGGGCCCCACCAGCGCGGCGAGCAGCGCCTGACGGGCCGCCGCGAGGCCGCACTGGCAGCACCCGTACAGGCAGGCCGCCACGACGAACGCGCCGAACGACCCGGCGAGGAGGAACCCGGCGACCGCCGCGCCGGTCGCCACGGCCAGCAGCACGGCGACCCCCCGGGGCCCCCGCCGGTCGGCCAGGTGTCCGAGCGGGACCCCCGCGGCGAACCCGGCGGCCCAGCCGAGGGTCAGGCCGAACCCGACCTGCTCGGGGGACAGCCCGGCGACGCGGGTGAAGTACAGCGCCGAGCACACGTAGTACGCGCCGTCGCCGAAGGAGTTGGCGAGCTGCGCCAGCGCCAGGACGCGCGGCGCCCCGGGGGGCGGGATGATCCGGCCGGACATGTTCGCCTCCTGCTCAACGGGTGATCGGCGGGCGGGTACGGCTCCGCTTCAGCTCGAAGAACCCGTCGACGCCGGTGACGAGCAGCACGCCGTCCCAGAGCCGCCCGGCGTCCTCGCCACGCGGAATCGGGCTCACCACCGGCCCGAAGAAGGCGTTGACCGTGCCGTCCGGGCCGTGCACGTGGATCGCGGGGGTGCCGAGGTCCTCGCCGACCGGGCCGAGGGCGGCGCGGTCGGCGGCTTCCAGCTCCCCGTCCAGTTCGGCCGTCTCGGCGGCGTCGGCGAACTCGGCGGGCAGGCCGGCCTCGGCCAGCGCGGCGAGGTAGAGGTCACGGCCCGGCGGCGTCCTGTCGTGGTGGATACGGGTGCCGAGCGCGGTGTAGAGGTCGCGCGCGGCGGCGGCGCCGTACTTCCGCTCGACCGCGAGCGCCACCCGCGCCGGGCCCCACGCCTGGGCGAGCCACTCGACGTACCACTCCTCCAGCCCCTCGCGGCCCTCGTTCAGCACCGCCAGGCTCATCACGCGGAAGCGGACCTCCACCTCGCGGACCCGCTCGACCTCCAGCAGCCACCGGGAGGCGATCCAGGCCCAGGGGCACTTGGGGTCGAACCACATGTCGACCGTCGTCATCTCGTCTTCCTCCTCGTCGGGTGCGGGTCGGTCGCGCTCGCCGATCACGTTCGACACTCACGTTATGGAGCCGATTGGCTCGCCGTAAGATCCAATATCCGGCGAATCGCTCAGGCCAATCCGGCGAGAGACGAGAAAGGACGCGGATGGACGTCCACGTGACCCTGACCGGGCGCGGCGACCTGGCCGCTCGCATCTACCGGCAGCTCCGCGAGGCCGTCCTGGACGGCAGGCTCCGGCCGGGCGAGCGGTTGCCGCCCACGCGCGAACTGGCCCGGCGGCTGGAGGTCTCCCGCAACACGGTGTCGATCGCCTACGACCGGCTGACGGCGGAGGGCTTCCTCGTCGGCAGGGTCGGAGCGGGCACCTTCGTGTGCGACGAGCCGCCCGGCCGGACGCTCCCGAGGAGCGCGCCCGTGGGCGGCGGCGTGCGCCCCCGCGCCTTCTGGCGGTCCGCCGCGCCGGAACCGGGGACCGGGACGGTGGTCCCGCCGGAACCGGGGGCCGGGGTGGCCGTCCCGCAGGAACCGGGGACCGGGACGGTGGTCCCGCCGGAACCGGGGGCCGGGGCGGTGGCCCCGCCGCTTTACGACTTCCGGGTGGGCGTCCCCGACGCGGGACTGTTCCCGCTGGAGACCTGGCGCCGCCTCCTCGCCCGCGAACTCCGCGCCGCCCTGGTCCGGCCCGCCGGGTACGCCGACCCGGCCGGGCACCCCGGGCTGCGCGAGGCGATCGCCCGGTACGCGGGCGTGTCCCGTTCGGTACGGGCCGGCGTCGCCGACGTGCTGGTCACCGCCGGCGCCCAGCAGGCTCTGGACCTCGTCGGGCGGGTGCTGATCGAGCCCGGTGACCTGGTCGCGGTCGAGGAGCCGGGCTACCCCCCGGCGCGGGCGCTGCTGCGGTCGCTGGGCGCCCGCGTCACCGGGGTGCCCGTCGACGCCGAGGGGCTGGTCGTCTCCGCCCTCCCCGACGCCGCCCGCCTGGTCTACGTGACGCCCTCCCACCAGTTCCCGCTCGGCACGCCGATGTCCCTCGCCCGCCGCGCCGCGCTGCTGGAGTGGGCCGCGCGGCGGGGCGCGGTGGTCGTCGAGGACGACTACGACAGCGAGTTCCGGTTCGAGGACCGTCCGCTGGAGCCGCTGCAGAGCCTCGACCGGGGCGGCCACGTCGTCTACGTCGGGTCCTTCTCCAAGACGCTGCTGCCCACGCTGCGCCTCGGCTTCCTGGTGGCCCCGGCCTCGCTGCGGCCCGCGCTGCGCGCCGCCCGGCGGCTCACCGACTGGCACGGCGAACCGTCCGCGCAGGCGGCCCTGGCAAAGTTTCTCGACGAGGGGCTGATGGGACGGCACATCCGCCGGGCGACGCGCGAGTACGCGGCCCGCCGGAAGCGGATCGTCGCCGCGCTCCGGCGGGACTTCGCCGGGCTGCTCGACCCGGTGCCCTCCGTGGCGGGCCTGCACCTGTGCGCCCGGGTCTCCACCGGCGTACGGCTGGACGCCGGCGAGGTGGTCTCCCGCGCCAGGGTGGCCGGGATCGCGGTGGAGTCACTGGCCGGGTACTGCGGTGAGACGCCCGCCCAGGCGGGGCTGGTGATCGGCTACGGCGCGATCACGCCGGAACGGATCGCGCCGGGGATGCGGCGGCTCGCGGAGATCGTCCGGGCCGCCGTCCGGGACTGACGGCGGACGGCTCCCGGAGTTCCGGGTCCCGGGGGGCGGTCCCCAGGTAGGCGGTCCTCGGGAGGTCTCCCGGGTGGGCGGTGGGCCGCCACGCCACCGGGAGACCTCCCGAACCCGGATTCCCTACCCGGCCCGCTCCAGCAGCTTCTCGGTCGCGACCAGCCGCACGCAGACGGTCAGCCCGGTGATCGCCAGCTCCAGCTCCGCCAGGTCCGGATAGGTCGGCGCGATCCGGATCGTGCTGTCGCGGGGGTCGTCCCCGTACGGGTGGGTGGCGCCCGCGGGGGTCAGCGCGATGCCCGCCTCGCCCGCCCGGCGCACGACCTCGCGCGCGCAGCCCGGAAGGACGTCGAGCGTGACGAAGTAGCCGCCCGCCGGGGTGGTCCACGAGGCCAGGCCGGTGCCGCCGAGCTCCTTGGTGAGAACCGTCTCCACCAGGTCGAACCTCGGCCGGAGCAGCTCGGCGTGGCGGCGCATGTGCGCGAGGACGCCGTCGGCGTCGCCGAAGAACTCCACGTGTCGAAGGTGGTTGAGCTTGTCGGGGCCGATGGTGCGCTTGGCGGTGTTCTTCAGCGTCCAGGCGACGTTCGCCTCGGACGAGCCGAAGAAGGCGACGCCGCCGCCGCTGAAGGTGACCTTCGAGGTGGAACCGAACACG
Organism: Streptosporangium sandarakinum; assembly: GCF_050942225.1. Lineage (NCBI taxonomy): Bacteria > Bacillati > Actinomycetota > Actinomycetes > Streptosporangiales > Streptosporangiaceae > Streptosporangium > Streptosporangium sandarakinum. The sequence continues at coordinate 387,027 of NZ_CP192034.1, read as the reverse complement.
AAGGCGCGATCGGGGTGGCCGTGCTCGGCGCAGAGCGCCAGGACGTCGGCGATCTCCACCGGCGTGTCCGTGAGGTGGTGGACGGCGTAGGCGTTGTCCCAGAAGATCCGGAAGTCGGGCGCCGCCGTGGGCATCGCCGCCAGGCGCCGCACCGTCTCGTCGGAGTAGGAGATCCCGCTGGGGTTGCTGTACTTCGGTATGCACCAGATCCCCTTGATCTGGGCGTCCTCACGCACCAGGCGCTCCACGACGTCCATGTCGGGGCCGTCGGCGGTCATCGGAACGGAGATCATCTCGATGCCGAAGCGCTCGCACAGGGCGAAGTGGCGGTCGTACCCGGGGACCGGGCACAGGAAGGCGATCCGCGGCTCGTCCACCCAGCGGCGGTCGGCGCCCGGGACCCGGTCGAGCAGCGCGTGCACGATGGAGTCGTGCATCAGCGCGAGGCTGGAGTTTCCGGCCGCGATGAGCTGCCCGGCCGGGACCTGCAGCGGTCCGCTGAAGATCTCCCGAAGCTCGGGGAGCCCCTGGAGCCCGCCGTAGTTGCGGCAGTCGGTCCCGTCGGCGGCGGTGTGGCCGCCGGGCAGGGTGAGCATCCGGTCGGCGAGGTCGAGCTGGCGCGCCGACGGCTTGCCCCTCGTGAGGTCGAGGGAGAGCGAGCGCGCCCTGAGCGCCTCGTAGTCGCGCAGGGCGCTGTCACGCCGGGCGGCGAGCTCGCCGGGGTCCGAAGCGGGAATCGTCACGTGGTTCCTCCGCCTGACGGTCGCGGGTGGGGCTTCGCACGAAAGGATAGGAGATCGCCACGGCCGGATCGCGGCATTCGCCGCCCGCCCGGGAGCGCGGCGCTTCCCAGGACGCCGTGCGTCGCCTTCGGGTGTCCGGAGGACGTCTCCGCGACGTTCCCGCGCGTCTCCGTGCTCAGCGGCACTGGGCCAGCATGGCCGTCCTGTCGGCCCTCCTGACCGGGAGGCCGTACTTCAGCGCGACCTGCGCGAAGCGGACGACGTAGGCGCAGCGAATGCGGCGGGACGGCGGCAGCCAGGTGGCCGGACCCGAGCCGCCCTTGGCCTGGTTGGCGGCGCCGTACACCGGTATGAGGTTGAGCGGGTCGTTGGCGATGCGGATCCGCTTGGACAGCGGCCACCGGGAGGCGCCCATCCGCCACTCGTAGGACAGCGGTATCACGTGGTCGACCTGGACCACGTCGGCCCGCTCCCTGCGCCACCGGATCGTCCTGCCGGTGTAGGGGTCGCGCAGCCGCATCGCCACGACGACGCAGCGCGACCCCTTCCGGCGCGTGATGTCGTCGCCGTCGCGGGCGAGGACGTCGTCGCGGGTCCGGCAGCCGTTGCGCGCGTACGGCACGCCCCTGGCCCGGTCGCTCCAGTTCTCGCCGAACCTCGTCCGGCTGTACCCCTTCACCGGCCCGACCCTGCCGACCCGCAGCCTGCTGATCAGCCTGCGCGCCGCCGCCCGGTCCCGCGTGGACAGGACCGGGGCCAGTCCCGGCCGCACACCCCGGGGGTTGTCGAGCGGGACGGCCCTCGCCCGGGTGCCGCTCCGCGCCGACGTCCCGGCGTCGCTTTCCGCCCGGGTGCCGGACTGCCCCGCCAGCGAGAACATCACGGCCGCGCCGAGAACGGCGGCGACCACCCCCCGTGTGCCCACCTATGCCTCCGGAGCGAGTGACAGGCCCAGAAGCTCTCGGGCTACCCGCGTCCGTACGGATCACACGAACTGTTCCATCACTTCTGGCACGCTCGGCGGTGAGTCATCCGGAACGCCTGGTCAACCGCGGATGTCCCGTGAGCCGGGAGTGCCCGGTGAGCAGGACGAGCCGCGGGGCACGGCGACCGCGACCCGGTCACGACCGCCCGGCGCTGCCGGGACCCCGTTCCGCGGCTCCTCACCACGGCGGTGATCCGGCAGGACGGAACCTAGAGCCAGCCCTTCTTCTTGAAGACCACGTACAGGGCGGCCGAGGCCACGATGATGGCCGCGGTGGAGGCCCAGAAGCCGGCCGGGTGACCGTAGCCGGGATACGGCACGTTCTGGCCGTAGTAACCGGTGATCATCGTGGGCACCGCGACGATGGCCGCCCAGCTCGTGATCTTCTTCATGATGTCGTTGAGCCGGAACCCCTGCTGGTTCATGTGGGCCTCGCGCACATTGCCCACCAGCTCGCGCAGCGAGTCCGTCCACTCCGCGACGCGCAACGCGTGGTCGTGGACGTCCTGGTAGTAGGGGGTCAGCACGGGGTCCAGGGTCTCCACGTTCCGGCGCAGCAGGCTGCCCACGACCTCCCGCGTCGGGACCGCCATCCGCCGGAACCGCACCAGCTCCTTGCGCATCTCGTAGGTCTGGCGCTGGATGTGCGCGCGGTCGCCGGGCTGCTCGTCGAAGAGCTCGTCCTCCAGGTCCTCGACCCGGTCGTCCAGTTCCTGGAGCACCTCGAAGTAGCCGTCCACCACGTGGTCGAGCAGGCCGTGCAGCAGGTACTGCACTCCGTACTTGGCCATCGCGCCGTTGGCGTCCCAGCGCCTGACGACCTCGTCGATGTCGAACTCCGGACTGTCCCTCACGGTGACCAACGCGTTCTTCGTGACGAAGACCGACAGCCCGACGAGGTCGAGCCGCCCGCGTACCGACTTCGCCCCGTAGACCGTGAGGAACAGGTGGCTGTCGTAGATGTCCAGCTTGGGACGCTGGTGGCTGTGCAGGGCGTCCTCGACGGCCAGCTCGTGCAGGCCGAGCTCCTCGCTGATCTTCGCCAGGTCGGCGGGGGTGGGGGAGCACAGGTCGAACCACACCGTGGCGGACGGGTCACAGACGTGGTCGGAGACCTCGTCCACGGGGAAGCCCTCCGCTTCCAGGACGCCGTCGCGGTACAGGCGGGTACGGTTCATGGCCGTCAACGGTAGCCCGCGCCCCGGTAAAGCGGCACCACCCCCGTGGGCCCGTTCCCCGGCGGCGACCCCGTCCCCGGCTGCTCCGCGCGCTCCGGCGGCGTCCATCCGGCTTCTCGCATCCCGGCGGCGTCCGTCCGGCTCCTCGCGTCCGGCGTCGTTCCCTTCCTGACGACCCCCGCCGGCGTTCCCGCCCTGGTCGGCCCCGGAAACCCCGGCCGCGTCGGCGTTCCGGCGGCTCCCGGCGTCCCGGCCGCGCGCATAATCCCGCCTCCCCGGGGCAGAGGCGGTGGCACCACAGACGCAGCCCGAAGTGAGGTCAAATGATAGTTCTGGGACTCCTCATGATCGTGCTCGCGGGCGCTGCCGTGATCGCGGTTTCCTGGGACGAGACCGCCACGGCGACCACCCCCGCGTCGTTCACGGTCTTCGACCAGACGATCCAGCTCTCCCAGCTGGAGTTCTTCTTCGCCGGCGCCATCACCGGCGCCGTGTTCCTGCTCGGCCTTTCGATGATCTTCAGTGGGATGCGTCGCGCCGCCGAGAAGCGCCGCCGTTTCCGCGAGACCAAGCTGGAGACGCGTGACCGCGTCGCCCGCCTGGAGGCCGAGAAGCGGGAGCTGGAGCGCAAGCTGGAAGAGACCCCCGCCACCACGACCGCCACCACGACCACGACCACGACCGACGCCCACGTGCCCGCGCGCCGGACCCCGGTGTCCGACCGCGACGGCGACGGCGTCGCCGACCGCGCCCCGGTGTTCGACCGGGACCGCGACGGCATCGACGACCGGAACGAGCCGACCGCTCCGCACCCCCGGATCGACGTGCCCCGGCAGTCCAGCGACGACCGGCTGGTGGCCGGCCGCCACGGGCGCCACGAGAACACCCGGTGACCATGCCCCGATCTGGTTCATCGCGGCGTCCTCGCCGGTGCGGCACGCAGGCCGTACCGGCGAGGACGCGTTCCGGCGGGGACGCAGACGACCCGCTCGCCCGGCGATAGCTCGGCGGTCACCGCTGGGCGAGCCGGGTCTCCCCCCGGGACGCGCCGGCCTTCTTCCCGGGGAGCCCAGACTCCCCGGGGTCGCCGGCACTCCCGTGGGCACCGGACTCCCCGGCCCCGGAGCCCTCCCCGGCACCGCCGGCGCTCTTCCCGGGACCCCCGGCGCCCTCGGCGCTCTCCCCGGAGTCCCCGGTGTCCCCGGTGTCCCCGGTGCTCTCCCCCGATTCGGCCCGGCCCTTCCTCCGGCCGTGCAGGAGCGTCATCGCCCCGCCCGCGACCAGCCCCCAGAAGGCCGCCCCCACCCCGAACAGCGTGAACCCCGAGGCGGTGACCACGAAGGTCGCCACCGCCGCCTCCCGGCGCTCCGGGTCCGCCACGGCCGCGGTGACCGCCGAGGCCAGCGCGCCGAGCAGGGCCAGGCCCGCGACGGCCTCGATCAGCACGGGGGGTGAGAGCAGCACCAGCGCGGTCGCCAGGCCGGAGCCGAGGCCGAGGACGATCATCGATCCCCCGGCGGTGACCGAGGCGATCCACCGGCGTCCCGGGTCGGGGTCGGCGTCGGGACCGGCGGCGAGCGCGGCGGTGATGGCCGCCAGGTTCACCGCGTGGCCGCCCAGAGGCGCCCCGGCCACGGTCGCCAGGCCGGTGCCGACGAGGATGCCGCCCAGCCGGGGACGGTAACCGTACCCGGCGAGTACGGCCATGCCGGGCACGTTCTGCGAGGCCATGGTGACCAGGAACAGCGGAAGCGCGATGCTCACCATGGCCTGCACGCCGAAGGACGGCACGGTCGGCACGACCACCGGGCGCACGTCCACCGCGCCGAGGCCGGGGCCGGTGAGCGCGATCGCCGCGACCGCGACCAGCAGCGCCCCCGGGACCGCCCACATGCGGGCGAACCTGCTCAGCAGCGCCCAGGTCAGTACGACCGGGACGGCCATCGCCGGGATCTCCGCGAGCGCGCGGACCGGCGCGACGCACAGGCCGAGCAGCACCCCGGCGAGCATGGCACCGGCGATGGGGGCGGGGATGGCGGCGATCCAGCGCCCCAGCACGGGGAAGAGCCCGGCGGCGACGACCAGCAGCCCGCACACCGCGAACGCGCCGACCGCGGCGGGGAAGCCGCCCTGCACCGCGCCGGTCGCGGCCAGCAGCGCCGCGCCCGGGGTGGACCAGGCGATGGTGATCGGCATCCGCCGCCGCAGGCCCAGCCAGATCGCCACCACGCCGTTGGCCAGGCAGAGCGCGAGCAGTCCCGACGCCGCCTGCCGCTCGTCGGCGCCCACCGCCCGCAGGCCGGCCAGGACGACGGTGAAGGAGCTGGCGAAGCCGACGATCCCGGTGACGACCCCGGCCGTCACCGGTTGCAGAAGGCGTGTCATCTGATGGTCCTCTCCCGGTGCGCGAGCCGATCGTTCCGTAAACGGAACGACGGCGTGTTGCACGATATCCCCATGAAGCCCGGCACACCAGTCCCCCGTCCGGCGCTCGACGCGGGCGTCCAGGAGGTCGGATCACGGATCCGCAGGCTGCGCGAGGAGCGCGGCGTCTCCCTGTCCGAGCTGGCCCGGCGCGCCGGCGTGGGCAAGGCGACGCTCTCCGGCCTGGAGAACGGCACCCGCAATCCGACCCTGGAGACGCTCTGGGCCGTCACCGCCGAGCTGGGCGTGCCGCTGGCGCTGGCCCTGGGCGCGGACGCGACCGGGCGGGGACCCGGGGAGACGGCGCCCTCCGGCGCCGCGGGCGCGGTCATCCACGGCGCCGCCGTACAGGCCGAGCTGCTGGAGGTCTTCCAGGACGAGGCGGTCACCTACGAGCTCTACCGGCTGGCGGTCCGGGCGGGGACCGTCCAGACCTCCCCCGCCCACCACGCGGGCGTCACCGAGCACATCACCGTCTTCTGCGGCACCCTCCGCGCGGGCCCGGCGGACGCGCCCCTGGTCGCCGGGCCGGGCGAGCATGTGAGCTGGACGTCCGACGTCCCGCACACCTACGCGGCGGTCGGCGACGAGGACGTCCGCGCGAGCCTGCTCATCCGCTACCCGCGCCGCCCGCCGGCCCCCGGGCGGTGACCGCGTGCGGCCGCCGGCGGACGGGCCCGGAAGGCACCCGGAGAGGACTCCGGAGGTTCCCGGCGCCCGTCAGCGGACGGGGGTGAAGGGCTCGGCGAAGTGGGCGGTGGCGATCAGCCCGTTCTCCGCCCTGACCCGCTCCAGCAGTTCGACCCGGGTCGCCGCGGCCTGCTCGGGGTCGGCGTCGTAGAGGTAGGGCACCTTCGGGTCGGCGAGCTGCACCGGGTGCAGCACCACGTCGCCGGTCAGCGTCAGCTCCCCCACCTGGACGACCTGGTGACCCGGGGTGTGCCCGGGCGCGTGGAGCACCCGGATGCCGGGCAGCACCTCGGCTGGGCCGTCCACCACCCGCACCCGCTCGCCCAGCGGCCGGACCACGTGGTCGAGGACCGCCTCGGAGGCGGTGTCGACCTCTGCCCGCTGCAGGAGGTGACGGGCGTTGGGGAAGGCGGGCACGCCGCCGACCACCGCTCCGCTCGCGTGGTCGCTGTGCAGGTGCGTGATCACCACCGCGTCCACCTCCTCGGGGGTCACCCCCACCCGCGTCAGCTCCGCGCCGAGCGCTCCGGGCGCCGGCGCCCAGCTCGCCGCGGGGGAGTCCTCGGGACCGACCCCGGTGTCCACCAGCACGGTACGGCCGGCCGCGTCGCGCAGCAGGTAGCAGTGGAAGTGCAGGATCCACTCGGCGTCCTCGTGGACGCCCCCGGGGAACAGCTCCGGCAGCGGACGCCAGACGTCACCGCCCATCGGTCCCACGGCGTCGCACAGCGGGAACACCTCGACTCCCGCGACGATCCTCGGCTCGTGCCGCATCCGGCCTCCTGCTCCCATGTTCCAGCGGATTCCCAGTGATACCGGACATCCGTCCCCGCTCACCACCCTCGGCGGGATTCCGGGACCCGCCGGTCTCCGGGCCGCTTCGCTGGGAACACGACCGGCCGGAGGCCGATCCCGGGGGCTTCGGTGCGGCGGCTCTCACCGCCCGCCGGACCGGCTCCGATGGCCACCATCCGGCCACCGGTCTCCGGAGCCCAGCGAACGCCGCAGGTCCTTGGTGAGAAGTACGAGGTGGAGCGGGTCGGTCGAGCTGCTTTCGAACTCGGCGATACGCGTGTAGAACCCGCGGGCCGCCTCGTTCTCACAGTGGATCAGCAACGCCCTGACGCCTATCCGGTCGGCCACGTTCCCCACCCTGCGCAGCGCGTCGGCCACCAGTGCGCGTCCCAGCCCGACTCCCTGGGCGGCGCGGTCGACCCCCAGACGCGTCAGGAGTATGACGGGCCGGTCATGCCGGCCCACGCCTTTGAGCAGCCGTTCCGGGGCGGATGGCGCCGTCATGCTTCCGGCGGCCAGAGCGTAGTAGCCCACGACCCGTTCGGCATCGAGGTCTTCCACGACGTAGACACGGGAGGTGCCGGCGGTGTGCGCCATTCGACCGTACCGACGGAGCCAGTCACTCTGTGCCGGAGAGCCGCAGTCGAACTCCTCCACCCGGTGGCTCCTCCGCGGGAGCTGCAGGGGAGCAAGCTTCACAGCAGCTCGTCGAGGATCGTGTGAGTGTCGAGGAGTTCACGAAGTTTCGGGAGATCCCGCGCCGGCCGATCCGACAACGCGTCGAAGGCCGCCCACTGCTCCTCGCTCAGCCTGAAGACGGTTCGGTCGGCCAGAGCGTGCTCCGCTGCGACGGTCGCGGCATCCAGGATGAACGCTGAGACGGATCTGCCCTCGGCCGCGCTCGCCGCCTCGAACAGCTGCTTCCGCTCCGCGTCGACCCGGAGGTTGATGCGCTCGTCCTTCGCCATGACAACGGTGTACGTACGTTGTGCATACATACGGCGGATGCCACTCGGCGCATCAACAATCCGCATGCGATCCATCACAGATAGTTGAAGAAACTGGACGGGCTGGTTCCCGAAGGCCCTCCTCGAATGGCCGCCCGGCTGCGGCCGCTTCCCCTGGGTGGACGACCCGCCCCGGACGGCTCAGGCCATCCGGACGGCCCTGGCCTGAGAGCGGCGCGGCCGAGGACTACCGGGGCCAGCCGGCGATGGTCTCGGCCTTGATGGGGTCCACGTGGCAGCGGAAGGGCACGCGCCCGGCGTCGAGGAGGCAGACCCGCACGTCCACCCGGGTGATCTCGCCGTCCGACGACAGCCGGAAGGGGACGCTCGCCCGGCAGGTGGTGCTCGGCCGCGCCCATCCGGTGCCGCCGCCCGCGTAGTGGAACCTGGCGCGGACGTAGGCGCAGTGGCCGCGGTGGGCGTCGCGGTCGCGGAGCGTACCCGACACGACGAACGTCTCGGCGGAGAAGTCGCTCACCCACACGTCCGCCGCGGCGTGGCCGGAGTGCCCCGCGGCTGACCGGACCGGCCCCCAGTGGTACTTCGTGCCCGCGGGCGCGACGGCCCGCACGGCGCTCACGGACGCCGCGGAGGCGGTGGAGGCGGTGGAGGCGACGGGAACGGCGACCTCAGGCGAACCGATGGAGCCGGTGAAGCCGGTGAAGCCGGTGAAGCCGGTGGACGCGGCGGCGGGCAGGCCGGCCGCGAGCACGAACGCCAGCGCCCCGCCGATGACAGTGATCTTCCTCATGCCCCCTACAGATAGTCCGCCCGACTTGCAGAGCCCTTGTGCTCCGCTGAATGGTTTCGTCCCTTCGCCGTGGCCCCGACGATTCATCCTCATCACCCGTGCCGCCCGCGGAACGACGACGACCGGGGCCGTCGGCCCCACGTCGGCCGGGGGACGCCGGCGCGAGGACGCGTGCCCGCCGTACGGTCCCCCTCATGGGCCGGGGCCGCGCGGGGAGCGGGCGTTTTCCGGGCGGAGGCGCCCTGCGGCTACGCTGCGCCGGTAAGGCCGTCTTCGTCGATTGGTTTCCGGTGAGCCTCGCAGACATCGTCGAACACCTCATCTGCCCGGTCTGCGGGGACGGACTCGGCCTCGGTGACCGGGTGCTCCGCTGCCCCCGGGGGCACGCCTTCGACATCGCCCGGCAGGGGTACGTCAGCCTGCTGACCGGTTCCCAGGCGCCCGGCACGGCCGACAGCGCCGCCATGGTGGCGGCCAGGGACTCCTTCCTCGGAGCGGGGCACTTCGCACCGCTGGTGGACGCCGTCGCCGCGGCCTGCCGTACCGGTACGGGAGCGGCGGACGTGCGGGTGGTGATGGACGCGGGCGCGGGGACGGGCCACCACCTCGCCGGGGCGCTGGACCGGCTGCCGGGGGCGGCCGGCATCGCGCTGGACGTCTCCAAGAACGCGATCAGGCGGGCGGCGCGGGCGCATCCCCGGCTGGGGGCGGTGGTGGCCGACGTGTGGCGGCCGCTGCCCGTCCGCGACGGCGCGGCCGACGTGATCCTCAACGTGTTCGCCCCCCGCAACGGGCCGGAGTTCGCCCGGGTGCTCGGGCCCGGAGGGTCGCTGGTCGTGGTCACCCCCACGCCGCGGCACCTGCGGCCGCTGGTGGAACGGCTGGGCCTGCTGTCGGTGGACGAGGACAAGGAGCGGCGGGTGGCCGCGAGCCTGGACGGCCGGTTCGCCGAGGCGGAGCGGAGCGTCCACGAGTTCGAGATGGCGCTGGACCGCGCGGCGGTCGAGGCCGTCGTGGGCATGGGGCCGAGTGCTTGGCACACCGATCCGGAGAATATGCGGCAGGAAATTGCGAAACTGCCGGAAACGAACTACGTGACGGCTTCTTTTCGCATGTCTATCTTCCGGCGGAACCCGTGAGCAAGGATGCGGCTTGACAGCAACCTAAGGGGCGCATGTTACTTAAGTGACATATAGTCCGAAATTGCCACACATTAGCCACGCGAAACACGGGGCGAACCGACATACTGGACGGCAATCCGGCGATCCCTACGCCTGGATCGTAGCCATGCCATGACGGAGGGAAGCGCCGTATGCAGGCCGAGGAACGCTGGCAGACCAGGTTCCGGGCACCGCGCGCGACGCTGCCCGCGTGGGCGCCCCAGGCCCCCGCGCGGGCGGTCTACCGCAGCAACGCCTCGGGCACCTGGGAGGTCTACGCCTGGGACCGCTCGGCGGGCTCCGTCCGCCAGGCGACCTCCCGCCCCAAGGGCACCTCGCACGGCGCGATCGACCCCTCCGGCCGGTGGATCTGGTGGTTCTCCGACACCGACGGCGACGAGTGGGGCCGGTGGATGCGCCAGCCCTTCGGCGGCGGCCCCGACGAGCCGGTTGACCTCCCGCCCGGCACCCCGGCCGGGCTGGCCCTGTCCGCGACGGGTGACGCGGTGGTCGGCATGGCCCGGCCCGGCGAGGGCTTCACGATCCACCTCGTCCGGCCCGGCCACCCCGCGCGAGTGATCTACGAGCACGCCGAGGCCGCCTCCGTCGCCGCCATGTCGCTGGACGGCTCGCTGATCGCGATCAGCCACAGCGAGCACGGCGACGCCCGCCACCCGGCGCTGCGCGTGCTCCGCCCGAACGGTGAGACCGTCGGCGAGCTGCACGACGGCCCCGGCCGGGGCGTCCTCGGCCTGCGCTTCGCCCCGCTCCCCGGCGACCGCAGGCTGCTCGCCCTGCACGAGCGCAGGGGACGCCGCGAGCCGCTGGTCTGGGACCCCGAGAGCGACGAGCAGCGTGAGATCTGGCTGCGCGACCCCGGCGAGATCACCGCCGAGTGGTACGGCGACGCCCGCTCCCTGCTCATCGTCCGCGCCAACCGCGGCCGCACCTACCTGCACCGCTACGACCTGGCGGGCGGCCGACTCTTCCCGGTCGAGACCCGGCTCGGCGTGATCGACGCCGCCGTCCCCCGGCCCGACGGCTCGGTGGAGTACTCCTGGTCCAGCGGCGCCCACCCGCCGGTGATCCGCTCCAGCAACGGCAACGTGGTGATCAGCCACGGCGGGCCGACCCCGCCCCCGTCCGTCCCGGTCCAGGACCTCGACGTGACGGGTCCCGGCGGGCGCGTCCACGCCCTGGTGTCCCGTCCCGAGCGCGGCTCCGGGCCTCTCCCGGCGGTCTTCCTGCTGCACGGCGGGCCGGGCAAGCACGACGACGACTCGTTCCTGCCGCAGGTGGCCGCGTGGGTGGACCTCGGCCTCGCGGTCGTCCGGGTCAACTACCGCGGCTCCACCGGGTACGGCTCGGCCTGGCGGGACGCCCTGACCGGCGACGTCGGCCACATCGAACTGTCCGATGTCGCGGCCGTCCGGGACGCCCTGGTGGCGCAGGGGATCATCGACCCCGAACGCCTGGTGCTGGCCGGCGCCTCCTGGGGCGGCTACCTCACGCTGCTCGGCCTCGGCACCCAGCCCGGGACGTGGGCGGCGGGCGTCGCGGCGGTGCCGCTCACCGACCACCTGGCCGCCTACGAATCCGAGCCGGAGGCGCTGCGGGCCTACCACCGCGCGCTGTTCGGCGGCCCGCCCGACGAGCACCCTGAGCGCTACGCCGTCAGCTCCCCGATCACCTACGTCGACCGGGTCGAGGCGCCGGTGCTGATCCTGGCCGGGGAGAACGACCCGCGCTGCCCCATCGGCCAGGTCGAGAGCTACGTCACCCGGCTGGCCGAGCGCGGCCACGAGCACGAGGTCCACCGGTACGACGCGGGCCACGGCTCACTGGTCGTCGCCGAGCGGATCGCGCAGATGGCGCTCCAGCTCGACTTCGTCCGGAAACACGTCAAGCTGGACGACTGACGCCCCGCTCCGCCGTACCGGCGCCCGTCCGGCGGGCGTGCCCGGCCGGCACGCGGAGCCGGGGCTCAGCGGGCGCGCAGGACCACGATCGCCATGTCGTCGGCGCTCGGGTCGGGCGCGAAGTCCTGTACGGCGCGGCGGATCCGCTCGGCGACCGCCCGCGCCGACAGCCCCACGCACTCGGCGAACAGCTTGGCCAGCCCGCCGTCGTCGTCGAGCAGCCTGCCGTCCCGGCGCCGCTCGGTCACCCCGTCGGTCACCGCCAGCAGGACGTCGCCCGGGTCGAGGTGGACCGTCTCGGCCTTGAAGGTCGCCTCGGGGAAGACGCCCAGCAGCGACTGGGAGGTCACCACCGTCTCCACCAGGCCGCTCGGCCGCAGCCGCAGCGCCTCCGGATGACCGGCCGAGACCAGCGACGCGTCGAACCCGGAAGCGGCCGGCACGAGCTCCCCGTGCAGCAGCGTCAGGAAGCGCGCCCGGTCGCCCTCGTCCAGGATCGCCTGGTTGAGCCGGTCGAGGACGGCGGCTATGCCGTACCCCTCGCGGGCGAGCAGGCGCAGGGTGTGCCGGGCCAGGCCGGTGACCGCGGCGGCCTCGGGGCCGGTGCCGCAGACGTCGCCGACCGCGAAGCGCCAGGCGCCGTCGCGGGCCGCGAACAGGTCGTAGAAGTCACCGCCCACCTCGTTGGTCTCGCCTGCGGGCTCGTAGACCACCGCGGGGTCGAGGCCGGGGATCTCGCCGGGCTCACCGGGCGGGAGCAGGCTGCGCTGGAGCGCGCGGTTGGCCGCCGCCTGCGTGGCGTACAGCCGGGCGTTGTCCAGTGCCAGGGCGGCGCGGCGGCCGATGTCCTCGGCGTACTGGAAGGCGTCCTCGGCGAAGCGGTCGGGCCGGCCCAGGCACATCACGCCCAGGGCGCGCCCCCGGGCCAGGAGCGGGATCACCAGCATCTGGGAGTCGCCGACCTGGAGGGTGCCGCCGGCCTGCGGGATCCGTACCGTGTCGAGCTCGTCGCGCAGCGCGTCGATGCGGCGCTCGTCGGCGTGCCACACGTACGCCGGGCGCCGCGGGCCGCCGTCGTCGCCCCAGGTGTAGACGGCGCACCAACTGGCCAGCCGGGGCACCACGATCTGCGAGATGATCGCCGGCACCATGCCCGGGTCGAGGGTGCCGGCCAGCAGGTCGCTGGCGTTGGCCAGGAAGCCCATCCACAGCGGGCCCCTGCTCGGCTCCCCGATCTCCCACTCCCCGGTCGCCGGGCCGCCGGCCTCGGGCAGCCGCAGCCGCACCCAATGAGTACGGGTCTGACCTGCGAAGGTGACTCCCCACTCCTCCACAGGTACGGTGGGAGCGGCAGGGGTTTTCTCCGGAACGCCCCGCTGCCGGACCTCGATCTGGACGCTGTCTCCCAGGTGGCTCCAGACGACCTCGAATGGTTCGTCGATCACCTGCGAGGAGAGCTCTCCCGCCAGATGTTCGGCCGATGCCATCACGGACACGGCGGCCCAGGCGGTCATCACCTCCGTGGTGAACCGTCTGGCGGCGAGGACGGCCGTGTCTGCTGGGGCGAACGCCGCAGCCAGGACGGCTCGGGGAGCATTAGTCATTGCTTCGTGCCTATCACACTTGACGGTGGCATGGGGTAATTCGAAGGCGGGACTCGGGGTTGCGCACCGTGACAGACTGGGATGACTCACGGATGCGCCCCCCCGGGAGTCAAGGAGGTCTCATGACCACGGCCGACACCGTGTCCCACGTCGAGGAGCGGCGTTACAGCGAATCGGATCTCAGGCCGATCCTGCAGACGCTCATCACCTGGCGCGACGGCGACTTCCGCCGCCGCGTCCCACACGCTCCCCCGGGGATCCTGAGTGAGATCCGTCTCCTCCTGAACGAGGTCGCCGACCGCCGTGAGCACCTGGCCAACGAGCTGCACCGCGTCCGCCGCGAGGTGGTGCGGGAGGGCCGGTTCGGTGAGCGTCTCACCCCCGGCCCCGGCGTCGGCTCCTGGGCCGAGAGCGTCGACTCGGTGAACCTGCTGATCGACGCCCTGGTGGGGCCGGTCACCGGCGCGGCCGACGTGATCGACGCGGTCGCCAAGGGCGACCTGTCCCGCCGCATCGACCTCAGCCGGGGCACCCGGGGCGAGGTGCGCCGCCTCGGCAAGGCCATCAACGGCATGGTCGACCAGCTCTCCCTGTTCACCTCCGAGGTGACGCGCGTCGCCCGCGAGGTCGGCACCGAGGGCCGCCTGGGCGGGCGGGCCAACGTGCGGGGCATGTCGGGGAGCTGGCGCGACCTCACCGAGGCCGTGAACACGATGTCCAGCCGCGTCTCCGCGCAGGTCCGCGACATCGCGCTGGTCACCACCGCGGTCGCCAAGGGCGACCTGAGCCGCAAGGTCACCGTCGACGCGGTCGGCGAGATGTTCGAGCTGAAGAACACCGTCAACACCATGGTCGACCAGCTCTCCGCGTTCGCCGAGGAGGTCACCCGCGTCGCCCGCGAGGTCGGCACCGAAGGCCAGCTCGGCGGCCAGGCCCGCGTCCGCGGCGTCTCCGGCGTCTGGAAGGACCTCACCGACAACGTCAACGTCATGGCGAGCAATCTCACCACGCAGGTGCGCGCCATCGCCGACGTGTCCACCGCGGTGGCGCGGGGCGACCTGTCGAAGAAGATCACCGCGGACGCCGCGGGTGAGATCCTCCAGCTCAAGGACACCCTGAACACCATGGTGGACCAGCTGTCGATGTTCGCCGACGAGGTCACCCGCGTCGCCCGCGAGGTCGGCACCGAAGGCCAGCTCGGCGGCCAGGCCCGGGTGCGGGGTGTGTCGGGGGTCTGGAAGGACCTCACCGACAACGTCAACTTCATGGCCAACAACCTGACCTACCAGGTCCGTAACATCGCCGAGGTCACCACCGCCGTCGCCAACGGCGACCTGACCCGCAAGATCGACGTGGACGCCCAGGGCGAGATCCTCGCCCTGAAGACCACCATCAACACCATGGTCGACCAGCTGTCCTCCTTCGCCTCCGAGGTCAGCCGCGTCGCCCGCGAAGTGGGGTCGGAGGGACAGCTCGGCGGCCAGGCGCAGGTGCGGGGCGTGTCGGGGGTCTGGAAGGACCTCACCGACAACGTCAACGTCATGGCCAACAACCTCACCACCCAGGTGCGGCAGATCGCGGCCGTCTCCACCGCGGTGGCCCAGGGCAACCTGTCGAAGAAGATCACCGCGGACGCCGCGGGTGAGATCCTCCAGCTCAAGGACACCCTGAACACCATGGTGGACCAGCTGTCGATGTTCGCCGACGAGGTCACCCGCGTCGCCCGCGAGGTCGGCACCGAAGGCCAGCTCGGCGGCCAGGCCCGCGTCCGCGGCGTCTCCGGTGTCTGGAAGGACCTCACCGACAACGTCAACTCCATGGCCAACAACCTGACCTACCAGGTTCGCGACATCGCCGAGGTCACCACCGCCGTCGCCAACGGCGACCTGACCCGCAAGATCGACGTGGACGCCCAGGGCGAGATCCTCGCCCTGAAGACCACCATCAACACCATGGTCGACCAGCTGTCCTCCTTCGCCTCCGAGGTCAGCCGCGTCGCCCGCGAGGTCGGCTCCGAAGGCCAGCTCGGCGGCCAGGCCCGCGTCGAGGGCGCCGAGGGCATCTGGAAGCGGCTCACCGAGAACGTCAACGAGCTGGCCGGCCGCCTGACCACCCAGGTCCGCGCGATCGCCGAGGTCACCACCGCCGTCGCCCGCGGCGACCTGACCCGCTCGATCACCGTCGACGCCGAGGGTGAGATCGGCGAGCTGAAGGACAACATCAACACGATGGTGTCGGTGCTGCGCGACACCACCACCGCCAACCAGGAACAGGACTGGCTCAAGTCCAACCTGGCCCGCATCTCCCGCCTCATGCAGGGCCACCGCGACCTGATGGAGGTCGCCAGGCTCATCATGAGCGAGCTGACCCCGCTGGTCTCCGCCCGCTACGGCGCCTTCTACCTCGCCGACGCCTCCGGCGACCTGCACCTGATCGCCGGGTACGGCACGCGCCCCGGCTCCAACGCCCGGGAACGGTTCAGGATCGGCCAGGGCATCGTGGGACAGGCCGCCCTGGAGGGCAGGCGGATCGTCCTGGACGACGTGCCCGCGAAGTACCTCACCGTGGACACCGGCCTCAGCTCCTCCTCCCCCGCCCAGATCGTCGTGCTGCCGATCCTGTTCGAGTCGCAGGTCCTCGGCGTGCTGGAACTGGCCTCCTTCCGCCAGTTCGGCGAGGTCCACCACGACTTCATGACCCAGCTCGTCGAGACCATCGGCGTCACGATGAACACGATCATGGCCAACTCCCGCACCGAGGACCTGCTGACCGAGTCGCAGCGCCTCACCACCGAGCTGCAGGAGCGCTCCGACGAGCTCCAGCGGCAGCAGGAGGAGCTGCGCCGCTCCAACGCCGAACTGGAGGAGAAGGCCGCGCTGCTGGCCAAGCAGAACCGCGCCATCGAGATCCAGAACTTCCAGATCGAGCAGGCCCGCCGGACGCTGGAGGAGCGCGCCGAGCAGCTCGCGGTCTCCTCGCGATACAAGTCCGAGTTCCTGGCCAACATGTCGCACGAGCTGCGCACCCCGCTGAACAGCCTGCTGGTGCTGGCCAAGCTGCTCACCGAGAACACCGAGGGCAACCTCACCGTCCAGCAGGTCGAGTTCGCCCGGACCATCCACGGCGCCGGCTCCTCCCTGCTCCAGCTCATCAACGACATCCTCGACCTGACCAAGGTCGAGGCCGGGCGGATGGACATCCACCCCCAGCAGATCTCCCTGCCCAAGCTCGTCGACTACTTCGAGGCCACCTTCGCCCCCGTGGCACAGGACAAGGGCCTGTCGTTCGCGGTCGAGGTCGACCCGGCGGTCCCGCAGGAGGTCCACACCGACGAGCAGCGCCTCCAGCAGGTGTTGCGCAACCTGCTGTCCAACGCGATGAAGTTCACCCCCACGGGCGAGGTACGGCTGCGCGTGAGCTACGCGCAGCCCGGCGTGGCCTTCGTGGACGACACCCTGCGCGGCGCCACCGGCATCCTCGCCTTCGAGGTCGTGGACACCGGCATCGGCATCGCCGCCGACAAGCAGGAGGTCATCTTCGAGGCGTTCCGCCAGGCCGACGGCACCACCAGCCGCAAGTACGGCGGGACGGGCCTGGGCCTGTCCATCTGCCGGGAGATCGCCCGCCTGCTCGGCGGTGAGATCCACGTGGTCAGCGAGGTCGGGAAGGGAAGCATCTTCACCCTCTACCTCCCGCCGGTCTACAGCGGCCCGCTGGCGTCACGCGACGGCGGAGCCGCCGTGCCGGCCGCCTCCGCCCCGTCCCACGAGGAGACACCCGTCCTCGTGCCGGACGAGACGCCGGCGGAGCCGGTCGCGCTGCCCGAGATGGAGACGATCCTGCCGGAGAGCCTGCCGGCCCCGAACCCCTGGCAGAGCGAGACGAAGCCCTGGAAGGGCGAGGACCCGCTCACCGGCGCCAAGATTCTGATCGTGGACGACGACATCCGCAACGTCTTCGCGCTGACCAGCGTGCTCGAACGGTACGGTTCCACGGTCATCTACGCTGAGAACGGGCGTGAGGGCATCGAACAGCTCGAACGCAACGAGGACGTGGCGTTGGTGCTGATGGACATCATGATGCCCGAGATGGACGGCTGGGCCACCACGTCCGCGATACGCCAGATGCCACAGTTCGCCGATCTGCCGATTATCGCGCTAACCGCTAAGGTCATGCACGGCGACCGGGAGAAGAGCATCGCGTCCGGCGCCTCCGACTACGTGCCGAAGCCCGTGGACGTCGACCGCCTGCTGGAACGCCTGCGCGGCTGGCTGAGCCGCGGCAAGGCGACCGGCGACTCCTACGAAGGGGCTTGATCGATGTCCGACCGGGCGAAGATCCTCCTGGTTGACGACCGGGAAGAGAACCTGATCGCGCTCGAGGCCATCCTCAGCTCGCTCGACCTCGTGCCCGTCCGAGCGAGGTCGGGCGAGGAGGCGCTGAAGGCTCTGCTCAACACGGAGTTCGCGCTCATCCTCCTGGACGTCCGCATGCCCGGCATGGACGGGTTCGAAACCGCCTCCCACATCAAGCGGCGCGAACGCACCCGTAACATCCCGATCATCTTCCTGACCGTCGTCGACAGCGCCCCCGACTACGCCTTCCGCAGCTACGCCGCCGGCGCCGTCGACTACCTCACCAAGCCGTTCGACCCGTGGGTGCTGCGGGCGAAGGTCGCGGTGTTCGTCGAGCTCTACAACATGAACCGCCGCCTGGCCGAGCAGGCGTCCATGCTCCGCGACCGGCTCGCCGGCGAACTGCCCCCGGGCGACGCCGCCGACCAGGCGGCCGTGCTCCCGGAGCTGTCGAGGCGTCTGGCCGCGGTGGAGGACGAGTTCATCCGGGTCGGCGAGCTGGCCCGCAAAACCGGTGACCCCAGCCTCACCGGCGCGCTGGCCGACCTCTCCCACCGCCTGGACCACCTCCGCGCCGGCCTCGACGCGCTCTCCTGACCACCTGCCGGGCTGGGGCTTTTCCCGCTGTTCGGGGTATTTCTCCGGTGTTGGGCGGCTTGGTGGGTGCCGGGTCGGTGGTTGCCGGGTTGGTGGGTGCCGGGTTGGTGGGTGCCGGGTTGGTGGGTGCCGGGTTGGTGGGTGGTTCGCGCTGCGGTGGGTGGGTGTTCCGGCCGGCGTTGTGGTTGCTGTCTGATTCCGACCGGCCTTCGGCCTGGCCTCGGGCGCGAGGGTTTCCGGCGTTTTGAAGCCGGCCGGAACACCCACCCACCTCCGCGCCATACCTGACCCGGCCGTACGGCCCGCTCGCCGTAGCTTCCCCCTTTCCGCCCGGCCCACGGCCCTCACCGATGCTGAAGCCACCCGTTGCTCCTGCCTCAGAGCGGGCCGCCGTAGCCTTGCGGCCACACTGACAGGGGAGAGCGCAGGGCCGGGCGCCGTAGCCTCTCCCTTTCGGGCCGCTCATGGTCCCCGCCCATCTTGAGAAGGAATCCGAGGGGCGAGGCAGTAAGAGGTGAGAGCGGGCGGGAGGCCGGGCTTGAACCTCTCGTCGCGTGAGGTCCTAGCGTTGCTGATGTGATCGGGGAAGACGCCACCGCGCGCTGGTGGAGCATCGGTGAGCTGGCTCGGGCCAGTGGGGTCACGGTGCGCACGCTGCGGCACTACGACGAGATCGGCGTGCTGCGATCCGGCGAGCGCACCACGTCGGGCCATCGCCGGTACACCGCGGCTGACCTACGGCGGCTGTACCGGGTGCGGTCACTGCGTGCGCTGGGCATGTCGCTGGATGAGATCAGGGAGGTGCTCGCGTCCTCGCCGGAGGACCCGGCGGCGATGCGGACTCTCCTGAGAACCCAGCTGCGGCAGCTGACGTTCCAGGCGGAACAGACTCAACAGCTGATCGAACAGATTCATGGGTTGCTGCGACAGCTCGACGAGGCGTCGATGCCCGGTTCGGACCAGTTCATGACGACCCTGGAGATGATCTCGATGTTGGAGACCTACTTCACGCAAGAGCAACGCGAGGAACTCGCCCGTCGCCGCGGCGAGCTGGGCGCCGAGGCCGTCGAGGAGGCCAAGACCCACTTCATCGAGCTGGTCGAGCAACTCCTGCGGCACGTGCAGGACGACACTCCTGCCGACGATCCGCAGGTGCGGGAACTCGTCCGGCGCTGGGACGAGCTGGCCACCCCCTTCCACGCTGAAGACACCAGGGGAGAACAGACCAAGGCGGCGGCCCGGCGAATGTGGCAGGAGCACCGCGACCGGCTCAGTGCCCGCCTGCCCTGGCCGACCGAGAAGATGGTCGAGCTCCTGGCGTATCTGGAACGCGCACGGACCACCGCCCACTGAGCGGTCCGTCGTCGCAGCCACCCCACCATAGGACCGCGTTCCTGCTCCCCGGACGACCTGAGTTCCTGCTCGAAGGAAAGGGGCGGGACCATGAGCGGCCCGAAAGGGAGAGGCTACGGCGCCCGGCCCTGCGCTCTCCCCCGCCAGGGTGGCCGCAAGGCTACGGCGGCCCACCCCGGACGGGGAAGCAGAGTGGCTTCAGCATCGGCGAGGGCCGTGGGCCGGGCGGAAAGGGAGAAGCTACGGCGAGCGGGCCGTACGGCCGGGCAAGTCATGGCGCGGAGGTGGGTGGGTGTTCCGGCCGGCTTCAAAACGCCAGAAACCCTCGCGCCCGAGGCCAGGCCGAAGGCCGGGAAACACCAGAGCTCAGCCACAACGCCGGCCGGAACACCCACCCACCGCAGCGCGAACCACCCACCGACCCGGTGACCACCGACCCGCCCAACCACAGAGAAACGCCCCGAATAGCGGAAAAAGCCCCAATCAAAACACCCGCCGCGGTACGCACAAACGACCAGTGCGGCAATCGCCGAATCACTCAAGCCTGCGGGAAAAGCACCAGCCTGAACGGCCGCACAGGCCGGACTTCGCGGTGCGGACCGTCGCGCCCGCGCTAGCGGCGGGCGCGTTCGAGGGCGTCCCAGAAGCCTCGGCGGAGGGCGTGGCGGACCTCGTCATGGAGGAGGAAGTCGATCGGCAGGGAGGAGCCCTGAAGGAGACGCGCCTCAAGGTCGGAGGGCATCCGAGGCTTGCGGGCCAGCACGGCCTCCAGCCACAGGGCGGGGGCGTCCTTGGCGACGGACTCGCCGAAGTCGTAGCCCTCCTTGTGCGCGGCCTTGACCGCGTCGGCGAGGGTGGTGGCGACGCCCGCGGGCATGCTCTGGATCGGCACCGGAGCCGCCTGGGGACCGGTGTAGGCGGACTGGTAACCGGACATGCCTCCGGTCCCGTTCGACGTGTACGGCGAGGCGGCGGGCAACGGGCTGGTCGGCCCGTTGGGGGCCGAGGCCGCCGGGAGCGAGGCCGGGGCGGGCGGGGAGGCCGGAGCCGGGGGCGGGGTGGCGGGAGCCTGCGACTGGGGCGCCGCGGCGGGCGGGAGGGAAGAAGAGGAGGACGGCTCCTGGGGATAACCGGAGTAGGACGGCGGTGCGGGCTGGGAGGTCTGGGCGTGACTCGCCCGGCTCCTCCTTTGCGGAAGGGGGGCGGGGGCCGGAGCGCCGCCCGCGCCGGTGTTCAGGCCGTCGCCCGCGGCACCGATGCCCTGGCCGCCGCCCGCAGCGCCGCCCGGCGTACCGGTGCTCAGGCCACTGCCCGCCGTACCGCCGCCCTGCGCACCACTGTTCAGGCCGCTGCCCGCCGTACCGGAACCCGGGCCGGCGCCGAAACCGCCACCCGCCGTGCCGGGGTTCATGCCGCTGCTCGGGGTGGTGTCGTCCAGGCCGGTCGTGCCACCGCCCAGGCCGCCGGCCGACGTACCGGAGCCCAGGCCGCCCGGACCGCCCGCGCCGCCGTTGCCGCCCAGGCCGGCCGGGCCATCTCCAAGGCCGCTCAGGCCGCCGCTCAGGCCGTTCGGGCCGCCGCTCAGGCCGTTCGGGCCGCCGCTCAGGCCGTTCGGGCCGCCGTTCGGCGTACCGGAGCCCAGGCCGCCGCTCGCGCCGCTCGCGGTGAGGTCGCCGCCCAGAGCGCCTGTGCCGCCGCCCGGACCGCCCGGGCCGCTCATGGCGCCGTTCCGGCCGCCTGCGCCACCGCTCAGTCCCGCGCCGAGGCCGCCTGTGCCGCCGCTCGGCGAGCCGCTGGTCAGGGGTACGGTGACCTGGCCGTTTCCGGCGGCGTGGTGGCCGTTGCCGCGGGCGGGCGAGTCGGCCGCGGCGCCGTTCAGGGTGACGTAGGGCCGCAGGTGGCCGGCGCCGATCTCGATGAGGTCGTCGCACTCCTGGCGCAGCGAGCGGGACACCGCCCAGCTCCCGTCGGCGCCGATGTGCACGACGGTGACGCGGACGCCGAGGTCCTGGGCGTCGCAGACGACCTGGGCGAGGTCCTCGTCACCGCTGACCACGACGGCGTCGCAGACCGCGTTGTTGCGGGCGAGCGTCATCAGGTCGCGGTGGACCTGGGCGTCGACGCCTTCCCGGCGGCCGGGGCGGATGCGTGACAGCCGCAGCTTGAGGCCGGGGATGTCGGCCAGCGTGTCGTGCTCGGGCGTGCGCCGGCCCTCGACGGTCGCCTCGTACCAGTAGCAGCGCAGCACGGGGAGCCCGGTGCGTTCCCGGCACAGGGTGTTGAGGAGCTTCAGCAGGCCCGGGTAGTCCCAGGTGACGGCCTCGCGATGGCGGGTCCCATGCGCGGCCATAGCGCCGTCGGCCAGCAGGTAGCCAGCGTCCACGAACAGCGCGCAGCGATCCACGCGACACCGCCCTTCCTACGTGGCCCGCCTTCGGCCTGAAGAAGCCAGAAAGCACCCTGAGGGATCAGGCAGGCGGCCCTTCCTCAGGGTAATCAAGCAACTGATCGTCTGAGGCTGAATCCCGGCGATTCGACCCGCGCCTGACCATACGCCAGTGTGTCCACGCAGACCGTACCAGTTTGTCCTGTTATTCAGGTCTTCCATAACTGCCCGATTCACCCCGGCCCGTTCGGCCCGTGTCCGAATTCCCGTGAGCGATTCACGGCCGGGGGAGAACGCTTCCCGCCCCCGGTGATCCGTCCGGCGTACGGGCGGACGGGTCCCCGGTGCACCGGTCCGCCGGGGAGGGCGGGGACGGCGTGCCGGGTGGCGGAAAACCGGACCGCGGGCCCGGCGACTCGCCCGCGGACGCCACCGTGAGCGCGGCGGCCAGGGTCACCGTGGCGGTCAGCGCGACGGTCGCCGCGACGGCCGCGAGGGGCCGCCACCAGGAGCCGGAGACCCGCCACCGGCGGAGCCGCCCGCGCACGCCCCTCGCCCGCTCCAGCCCGGTGAGGTAGGCGGGGAACGCCGGGCCCGCGACGAGGGGGCCGACGGCCCGGCGCAGCGCCCGGCCGACGTCGGCCAGTTCCAGGAAGGCGGCGTGGCAGCCGGCACAGCCGTCCATGTGCTCCTCCAGGGCCGCCACGGCGCGCCGGTCGAGGTCCCCTCGCAGGTGAGCGGCCATTTTCCGGAGCGTGGGGCGGCAGCCGATCCGCAGGTCGCCGGCCAGGCGGGTCCGGATGTACGCCTGGCGCAGCCCTCCCGCGCGGTGCGGGCGAGCGCGGCCGCGCCGTCGGGGGTCAGGCCCAGCAGGGGCGCGATCTCGGCCGGTCCGGCCCGCTCCGCTCCCGTGTGCCACAGGACGAGCCGCCAGCGTTCCGGCAGCGAGAAGAAGACACGTGCCATCGGCGCGCGCTCCGGCCCGGCCAGGGCCGGGCCCGCCGGGAACGTCCCCGGCCGGGCCGGCGCTCCCCTCGCCCGCGGTCGCGGATCGTCCGGCGGAGCGCGGCGAGCAGCCATGGCCGGAACGCCTCTCGCGGACCGCCGCCGTCCCTGACCAGCAGCAGGAGCGCGGTGAAGGTCTCCGCGACGGCGGTCTCGGCCTCGACGGGGTCGCGGACGAGGCGGCGCGCGAGGATCCGGGCCGCCGTGGCGTGCCGTTCGTACAGCGTGCCGTAGGCCGCGGCGTTCCCGCCCCGCGTCGCGGCCAGCAGGTCGGCGTCTCCTTGAGGCCCTACCGCGCTCATCGAGAACCCTCCGTTACTCTGAGTAGCAGTATCGGTGATTCCGCACTCGGGGTGATGGCTAAACCGGGACCGCGGTTTTGCCGGGGTCGCGGCGCGGGTAAAGCCGGCCCCGGAGGCGCGGAACCCGGGTACGGCTCAGCGGCGGCCAGGCGGGAGCGGCGGAGCGGCCAGGCGGGGCTGGCAGGCGGGGCTGGCAGGAGCGCCGGAGCGGGCGGGGACGGAGCGTGAGGCGGGGCGGGAACGGCGTGCCGGGGATGCCGCCCTAACCTTGTTGCCATGAGCGATCGTGAGAGCCTGCTGGCCGAGATCAAGAGCAAGGGTGTCGTGCACGGCAAGGTCGTGCTGTCCTCCGGCAAGGAGGCGGACTTCTACGTGGACATGCGGAAGGTGACCCTGGACGGGCAGGCGGCTCCGCTGGTGGGCCGGGTCATGCTGGACCTCACCGAGGACCTCGACTACGACGCGGTGGGCGGGCTCACCCTGGGGGCCGACCCGGTCGCGGCGGCCATGCTGCACGCGGCGGCGGCCCGGGGCCGCAGACTCGACGCGTTCGTGGTGCGCAAGGCGCAGAAGGTCCACGGGCTGCAGCGCAGGATCGAGGGCCCGGACGTCGCGGGGCGGCGGGTGCTGGCGGTGGAGGACACCTCCACGACCGGCGGGTCCGCGCTGACCGCGGTGGAGGCGCTGCGCGAGGCGGGCGCCGAGGTGGTGGCGGTGGCCGTGGTCGTGGACCGGGGCGCGGCGGCGGCGGTCGCCGAGGCGGGCCTGCCGTACCGGAGCGCCTACGGTCTGGAGGAGCTCGACCTGGCCTGAAAGCGGCGTCCCGGCTCGTCACCACCGTGCCTCACCCGCATGGTGGTGACCCCGCGTCACCGCCGGGCGTCGTCCCGCGCGGTCACCACTGGCCGTCGCCCCACGGGGCGGACGTGTCGCGGTGGTGCCTGCCCCGGGGGCGGGCGACACCGGCCTCGCCCTGCGGACCCTGAACGCCCGGCACGCCCTGGACACCCTGGGTGCCGGGGGCGGCCGGACCGCCGGGTCCGCCGCCCCTGCGGCTCTTCACGATCTCCAGGATGATCGGGATGATCGAGATCAGGATGACGACCAGGGCACCCGGCAGGATGTACTTGTCGATGTCGGGCACGGCCGAGCCGACCAGCCGGCCGAAGACCAGCATGCCGTCGGTCCAGATGATGCCGCCGATGCAGTTCCACAGGAAGAACCGCTTGCGGTCCATGCCGAGCATGCCGGCGACCGGGTTGAGGAACGTCCGGACGATGGGGATGAACCGGGCGAGCACCACCGCCCTGGCCGGGCCGAACTTCTGGAAGTAGTGCTCGGCCTTGTCGACGTACTCCTTCTTGAAGAGCCTGGAGTCGGGGCGGTCGAACATCCTTCGGCCGTAGGTGGCGCCGAGGTGGTGCCCGAGCTGGGCGCCGGCGATGGCGCACAGGGGCGCCAGGATCAGCAGCAGGGGGAACGACAGAGGCGCGAGCCCCGGGATGGCGGCGGCGGCCTCGGCCGTGCTGAAGATGCCCGCGGCGACCAGCAGCGAGTCGCCGGGCAGGAAGAAGCCGAGCAGCAGCCCGGTCTCGGCGAAGATGATGCCGAGCACGCCGGCCGTGGCGAACGGGCCGAGCAGGCCGAGCCACCACTTGGGGTCGAGGAGGTTGTGCAGGAGGTCCATCAGCGTGAAGCCTACCCCGCCGGGGATTACCGTCGAGGTCGTCTGGGCATGCGAAGGGACGGTGGCGGAACTATCGGGCCGGACCAGGACCCTGGATACTGGCCAAGGGCCCGGTCCGCGCCGAGCCCCGCGCCAGCCGCCTTAAGCCGTCTCGTAGGGAGATGACACCATGCCCATCGCGACCCCAGAGGTATACGCCGAGATGCTCGACCGGGCGAAGGCGAACGAGTTCGCCTATCCGGCGATCAACGTGACCTCGTCCCAGACCCTGAACGCCGCGCTCCGCGGCTTCGCCGAGGCGGAGAGCGACGGGATCATCCAGGTGTCCACCGGTGGCGCCGAGTTCCTGTCCGGCGCGAGCGTCAAGGACATGGTGACGGGTGCCAGGGCGTTCGCGGAGTACGCCCGCGTCGTGGCGGAGAAGTACCCGGTGACGGTCGCGCTGCACACCGACCACTGTCCCAAGGACAAGCTGGACAAGTTCGTCCGGCCGTTGCTCGACATCTCCCTTGAGCGGGTGTCGCGGGGTGAGGACCCGCTGTTCCAGTCGCACATGTGGGACGGCTCGGCCGTGCCGCTGGACGAGAACCTGGAGATCGCGCAGGAGCTCCTGGACAAGGCGGCCCGCGCGAGGATCGTGCTGGAGGCGGAGATCGGCGTGGTCGGCGGCGAGGAGGACGGCGTCGTCGGCGAGATGAACGAGAAGCTCTACACGACGGTCGGGGACGCCCTGGCCACGGCCGAGGCGATGGGCCTGGGCGAGCGGGGCCGCTACATGCTCGCCGCGACCTTCGGCAACGTGCACGGCGTCTACAAGCCGGGCCACGTCAAGCTCCGCCCGAGCGTGCTGAAGGACATCCAGGAGGCCGTGGGCGCCAAGTACGGCAAGGAGAAGCCGTTCAGCCTCGTCTTCCACGGCGGCTCCGGCTCCGCCCTGGAGGAGATCCAGGAGGCGATCTCCTACGGCGTGGTCAAGATGAACATCGACACCGACACCCAGTACGCCTTCACCCGGCCGATCGCCGACCACATGTTCCGCAACTACGACGGCGTGCTGAAGGTGGACGGCGACGTCGGCGACAAGAAGACCTACGACCCCCGCTCGTACGGCAAGGCCGCCGAGGTCGGCATGGCCGCCCGCGTGGTCGAGGCCTGCCGGCACCTGAGGTCCGCGGGCACGAAGATCTCCTGATCAGCGGCGCCGGGGCGGCTCCCGGACGACGCGTGACGTGACGGCGCCGGAACGACTCCCGGACGGCGCCCGGCGTCAGGGGAGCCGCTCCGGACGCCCGGTGCGGCGCCGGGGCGGCTCCCCCGGCGCGGACAACCGGGGGTCGTTCTTCGCCAGGACCGACGGAAGAGGTAGGACTGTCCCCATGGAAACGCACGAGAACCTTCTCGCCGGCCCGCCGCCGACCCGGCTGCCGGACCTGCCCGAGGCCAGGGAGGCGCTGGAATCCGGCGTCCAGGCATCCGACGTCGCCGCGCGCTTCCCCGCCTACCCGGCGGCCTGGGCCGCGCTCGCGGACGAGTACTTCGCGGGCGGCCACGCGGTGACGTCGTACGCGTTCGCGCGCACCGGCTACCACCGCGGCCTCGACCAGCTGCGCCGCGCGGGCTGGAAGGGCCACGGACCCGTCCCCTGGGAGCACGAGCCCAACCGGGGCTTCCTGCGCTGCCTGCACGCGCTGTGCCGGGCGGCCACGGCCATCGGGGAGAAGGACGAGGCCGAACGCTGTCTGCAGTTCCTGAAGGACGCGAGCCCCGAGGCGGCCGAGGTTCTCAGCGCCCGCTGACGCCGTTGGATCTCCCGCCGGGAGGGCGGGAGATCCCCATACCGGATTCGTTCGGGTATTCTCACCACGCAAGAGCCCCAGTCGCGATTGCGTCCGGGGTTTTCGTTTTTGCGGTGGGAGAAAAGCGATGTCGGCAGTCGTTCTCGTGGGTGCCCAGTGGGGCGATGAGGGCAAGGGTAAGGCGACCGACCTTCTCGGCGACCGAGTTGACTACGTCGTCAGATACCAGGGCGGGAACAACGCCGGTCACACGGTCGTCATCGGCGACCAGAAGTACGCCCTGCACCTGCTGCCGACCGGTGTGCTCTCGCCGAACGTCGTCCCGGTGATCGGCAACGGCGTGGTCGTCGACCCGGGCGTGCTGCTGAGCGAGATCGACGGGCTCAGCGAGCGGGGCGTCTCCTCGGAGCGACTGCTGATCTCCGCCGACGCGCACCTGATCATGCCGCACCACAAGGCCATCGACAAGGTGACCGAGCGCTTCCTCGGCAAGGCCAGGATCGGCACCACCGGCCGGGGCATCGGCCCGGCCTACGGCGACAAGGTCTACCGGATGGGCGTGCGGGTCCAGGACCTCCTCGACCCGGGCATCCTGCGCAAGAAGATCGAGGCCGCGCTTCAGGAGAAGAACCAGGTCCTCACCAAGCTCTACAACCGCCGGGCGATCGAGGCCGACAAGGTCCTGGAGGAGTACCTCGGCTACGCCGAACGCCTCAAGCCGCACATCGCCGACACCTCGCTGATCCTGAACAGGGCGCTGGACGACGGTAAGACCGTGCTGCTGGAGGGCGGTCAGGGCACGCTGCTCGACCTCGACCACGGCACGTACCCGTTCGTCACCTCCTCCTCCCCGACGAGCGGCGGCGCCTGCGCCGGCTCGGGCATCCCGCCGACCCGGCTCACCCGCGTGATCGGCATCCTGAAGGCGTACACCACCCGTGTCGGCTCCGGCCCGTTCCCCACGGAGCTGACCGACGAGATGGGCGAGTGGCTGCGCACCACCGGCGGCGAGTACGGCGTCACCACCGGCCGCAACCGCCGCTGCGGCTGGTTCGACGCGGTGATCGCCCGTTACGCCAGCCGTATCAACGGCGTCACCGACTTCTTCCTCACCAAGCTCGACGTGCTGTCGGGCCTGGAGCGGATCCCGGTCTGCGTGGCCTACGAGGTGGACGGCGTCCGCCACGACGAGATCCCGATGACCCAGACGGACTTCCACCACGCCAAGCCGGTGTACGAGGAGTTCCCGGGCTGGCAGGAGGACATCTCCGGGGCCACGTCGTTCGACGAGCTGCCGCCCAACGCCCAGGCGTACGTCAGGGCGCTGGAGGAGATGAGCGGCGCCCGGATCTCCGCGATCGGCGTCGGGCCGGGCCGTACCCAGACGCTCCAGCTGCACTCGCTGATCTGATCTCCTTGACCTGAGGTTCATCCCGGTGACACGCGCCCGTTGCACGGCGGGCGCGTGTCGTACGGGCGTTCGGCACGGGAGATCGATAAGGTCCCCCCGTGCATGTCGAGATTCACGGCCACAGGGGGGCCCGCGGGCTCCGTCCGGAGAACACGCTTCCCGGTTTAGCCCACGCCCTGGAGCTGGGAGTCGACGCGCTGGAGTTCGACGTCGTGATGACGGCCGACCGGTGCCTGGTGCTCAGCCATGACCTGACCGTCTCCCCGGTGACCAGCGCCGACCGCGGGCCGGTCTTCCCCGGCGACCCGCTCTTCCCCTACGTCGGCAGGCCCGTCGGCGCGCTGACGCTGGCGCAGCTGCGCACCCTCGACTGCGGGGTCCGGCGCCCGCGCTCCGAGACCGACCGGTTCGCCGCGACGCAGGTGCCGGTGCCCGACACCCGGATGCCGACGTTCGGCGCCGTGCTGGGCCTGGTGGACGCCTACGGCGCGGACGACGTGCGGATGCACGTGGAGCTGAAGTCCGACCCGTCCAGGCCCGAGCTCACCGCCGATCCCGCGGAGTTCACCGAGGCCGTGGTGGCCGAGCTGGCCCGCCACCGCAGGCTCGGCGGGGCGGCGATCCTCAGCTTCGACTGGCGGATCCTGGACGTGGCCCGCTCGCTCGTCCCCGACGTCCCCCGGTACGCGCTGATCGAGCACGCCACCATGGACGCGGTCTGGCTCGCGGGCCTGCACCTGGCGGACTTCGGCGGCGACGTGCCGGCCGCCGCGGCGGCGGCCGGGGGCACCGTGCTGTCGCCCGCGCACGTCATGGTCGACGTGGAGCTGGCGCGGCAGGCGGAGAAGCACGAGCTGCCGGTGGTGCCCTGGACGGTCAACCACCCCGGCCGGGCCGCGGAGCTGCTCGACCTCGGGGTGGCCGGGATCGTGACCGACTACCCCGACCGGATGCGCGCGCTGTGGGCGGAGCGGGGTCTGCCCGTCCCCCCGCCCGTCACCGTCCCCGCTCCGTCCCCGGCTCCGGTCCTGGCCCGCGCGTAGGTCCGGGGAAGGCCGCCCGCGCCCTTCCCCGGCCGTACGGCGGGCGTTCCGAACCGGGGCCCGCGCCGTACGGCGCGGCCCGGCCCGTGCCGCTACATCCAGCCGTTGCGGCGGAAGCCCCGGTAGAGCAGCGAGCAGGCGATGACCATCGCGCCGATCACCAGCGGGTAGCCGAAGACCGAGTCGAGCTCGGGCATGTGCTTGAAGTTCATGCCATAGATGCCGGCGATCATCGTCGGGACCGCCATGATGGCCACCCACGCGGAGATCTTCCGCATGTCCTCGTTGGCGAGGGCGTTGGAGCGGGCCAGCGCCGCCTGCAGGATCGAGTTGCACAGCTCGTTGGACGACTCGACCTGCTCGCAGACGCGGGCCAGGTGGTCGACGACGTCGCGGAAGTACTCGCGCATCTCCGAGGGGATCATGCGGCGCTGGGCCAGCGACGACATGGGCGACTGGAGCGGCGTGACGGACCGCTTCATCTCGATCATCTCGCGCTTGAGGTTGTAGATGCGGCCGATGTCGCGGGCGCTGACGTCGGCGAAGACCATGGCCTCGACGTCCTCCAGCTCGGCCTGCATCAGGTCGGCCACGGTGAGGTACTTGTCCACGACGTGGTCGGCGATCGCGTGCAGCACGCCGGTCGGGCCGCGGTCGAGGAGGCGGGGGTCGTCCTCCAGGCGCTCGCGCACCACCGACAGCGGGCAGAGCCCGCCGTGCCGTACGGTCACCACGAAGTCGGGCCCGACGAACATCATGATCTCGCCGGTGTCGATGATCTCGCTGGTGGCGGTGAGCACGTCGTGGTCGAGGTAGGCGACGGTCTTCAGGACCACGAACAGCGAGTCGCCGTACCGTTCGACCTTGGGGCGCTGGTGAGCCTTGACGGCGTCCTCGACGGCGAGCGGGTGCAGGGCGAAGACCTCCGCCAGCCACTCGACCTCGGGGGCGTCGGGTTCGTGCAGCCCCACCCAGACGAACGCGTTGCCGTTCTCCTCGGCCGCGTTGTGCCGGCGGACGATCTCCAGGGCGTCGGGGATGCCCAGCGCCTCGATCTTCTTGCCGCCGATGTAGGCGGCGTACTCGACCAGCGAGTCGCTGGGCGGGACGCACCGGCCGGCGGCCCTGACGCGGGCGGAGGCGGCGGGGGCGTGCGGAGCCCGCACGACGCGGGCGTGCTTGATCCGGGGAAAGAGAAGCGAGGAGCGCATGGCAGGCCTTCCCGCCCGGCCTGGGCCGTTCACGCGCGACGCGATGTCACCTCGGTTCTGCGGAGAAAAGCGCGCGATGCCCGCCGGGCAATGATGCGGAGTGGTCAAGGGTGCGCACCGAAGACGTGCGCGTGCACGTACTGCTGGGATCGCCAGAGGACATCCCCAACCACCTCCAATCACCCTGAGAGAGGCAAAGCCGCCCAAACCTAGCACAGAAGTCGGGTGCCCTCCAGCTTACTCCTGGCCGTGACGGCCGTCCGCCGAACCGGGAGGACCGCCGTCCGGCGGGGACCGATAGGCTCTCGCACGTGCGCGTTCTTGTGATTGGTTCCGGCGGGCGCGAGCACGCCCTGTGCCGGGCGCTGGCGGCGGATCCCGAGGTCACCGAAGTCCACTGCGCTCCCGGAAACGCGGGCATCGCGCGGGTGGCGACCCTCCACGCGGTGACCCCGACCGACCCGGACCGGGTCGCCGGGCTGGCCGTGGAGCTGGGGGCCGGCCTGGTGGTGGTGGGCCCGGAGGCTCCGCTGGTCGCCGGGGTGGCCGACGCGGTCCGGGCGGCGGGCGTCCCCTGCTTCGGGCCGTCGGCGGAGGCGGCCCGCATCGAGGGGTCCAAGGCGTTCGCCAAGGAGATCATGGCCGCGGCGGGCGTGCCCACCGCGCGGTCGCGCACCTGCGTCACCCCCGAGGAGACCGCCGCGGCGCTGGACGAGTTCGGCGCGCCGTACGTGGTGAAGGACGACGGGCTCGCGGCCGGCAAGGGCGTGGTCGTCACCGGCGACCGCGACGAGGCGCTGCGGCACGCCGCCGCCTGCGGGCGGGTCGTCATCGAGGAGTTCCTCGACGGCCCCGAGGTGTCGCTGTTCGCCCTGTGCGACGGCTCCACGGCCGTGCCGCTCCAGCCCGCCCAGGACCACAAGCGCGCCTACGACGGCGACGAGGGGCCCAACACCGGCGGCATGGGCGCCTACACGCCGCTGCCGTGGGCGCCCGCGGACCTCGCGGAGCGGGTGATGGCCGAGACCGTCATCCCGACGGTCACCGAGCTGGCCCGGCGCGGCACCCCGTACACCGGGGTGCTGTTCGTCGGCCTGGCCCTCACCGCCGAGGGGCCGAAGGTCATCGAGTTCAACGCGCGGTTCGGCGACCCGGAGACCCAGGTGGTGCTCGACCGGCTCGCCACGCCGCTGGGCCGGCTGCTGCTGGCCTGCGCGAGCGGCACGCTGGGCGGCTTCGGGCCGCTGTCGTGGCGCGAGGGCGCCGCGGTGACCGTGGTCGTCGCGGCGGAGAACTACCCCGGCGAGCCGGTGAAGGGCGACGTGATCGAGGGGCTCTCCGACGTCGGCGGGGACGCCTACGTGCTGCACTCCGGGACGGCCGCCGACGGCGACCGCGTCGTCTCCAACGGCGGGCGGGTGCTCAGCGTGGTCGGCACCGGCCCGGACGTGGCGGCGGCGCGCGCGGCGGCCTACGAGGCGGTCGGCCGCGTCCGGATGCGCGGCTCGCACCACCGCACCGACATCGCGTCACGCGCCCTCTGAAGCCGCGGGCACGGCGCCCCGGGCCCCGGGCCTCTTCGCGGCGCCGCCCCCGTACGGCGGGCGCGGCCGGGGCGGCCCGGACGCCCGCGGGAGACGCCGGGGCGGCACGGTGAACCCGTGGGGGGCGGGAGACGTAGCGTGGAGGAGGCATGCCCCGATGAGCAGGGGGCAGGTGCCGCCCGTCCCGCCGCGCCCCCCTCGGAGGAACGATGACGCTCGACTCCCCGGTGTCGCTCGAACGGATCGGTGACACCGGCGTGCTGCGCTGGCCGGGCACCTGGCGGGTGTACGTCGCCACGCGCAGCGAGGAGATCAGGGCCGACGCCGAGCGCGCCCTGGCCCTGCGTGACGAGGCGGGCCAGCTCGTCTCGGTCGGCGAGGGCATCGGAACCCACCTGGCCCGCGCGGAGACCTACGCCCGCAGCAGGCACGGGCTGCGGCGCTGGCTGACCGGCCAGGCCATCGAGGGCGCCTGGTCCAACATCAACAGCGCGACCGTCATGCTGTACGGCGTGCTGCCCACGGTGGAGCTGTGCGGCAGGTGCCCGGAGGTGGTGGCGATCGGCCGGGCCTACCTCCCCGCCGACGACCCCCGCCTGGTGCACCTGCAGGCCAGGCTCGCCGCCGGCGACCTGGGCGAGGACGACAGGCCGCTGATGCAGTCGGTGCTGCGCGCCGCCTACACCGCCCAGGCCATGGAGACGGGGCGGGTCCGCAGCTTCCGCAACCTGCTGCTCGCCGGGGTGATGATGCTCACCCTGCTCGTGCTGGGCGTGGTCGCCGTCGGCGCGATCTGGCCCGAGGTCGTCCCGATGTGCGGGAACCAGGCGGTGATCCAGGCCCAGGGGCTGATGCCCGCGCAGATCTGCCCGACCGGCGGGCGCAGTCCGGGCCACGGCGATGTCCCGCTCGTCGCCCTGGTCGGGATGCTGGGCGCGGCGCTGGCCACCGCGGCCTCGCTGTCCACCCGGTCGGAGCAGTCCACCCGCTACTCGCTGGCCGTGGTGCAGAACCTCCTCAAAGCGCCGGCCGGGGTCGCCACGGCCGTGCTCGGCCTGCTGATCCTGAACTCCGGCTTCGTCCCCGGTTTCGCCGGGCTCGGCTCGCAGCCGGCGATCCTGGTGTGGGCCATGGCGTTCGGGTACGGCCAGCAACTCGTCACCCGCTTCGTCGACCAGCGCGCCGACACCCTGTTGTCGGCCGCCTCCCCGCTGACCCCCGCCGCGCGGGGGACCCGGGCGGCGTGAATAAAATCGGGGCGGTGAAGCACGTGCCCTGGGGCGGGCTCCCGTGACCCCCGGTCGCCTCCGCGCCGCCCCGGCGACCGTCCCGGACGACCCCCGCGAAAGACCCCCGTACCGCCCTTC
The DNA here is from genome assembly GCF_050942225.1 of Streptosporangium sandarakinum. Lineage (NCBI taxonomy): Bacteria > Bacillati > Actinomycetota > Actinomycetes > Streptosporangiales > Streptosporangiaceae > Streptosporangium > Streptosporangium sandarakinum. The sequence goes on along the minus strand of NZ_CP192034.1, from coordinate 353,714 downwards.
CGTTCCCCCCGGACCGCCGAGCGGACGCGTGACCCTCACCCGGAGTTCACGCGCCCCCCGACTGTTCGGCCGTTCGAGGGGTAGTTCCCGCACGAAGCGGCCTGTTCAGGGACATCCAGCGGCTACTGTTGGCCGGTAGCCGCCCCGGCTGTCGCGCTTCGCCGTAGACGTACAACCGCCCCACCTGCAAGGAGCATTACGAATGGTCCGTTACCGCGTGCGCGGTGGCAATCCCCTCCGTGGAACCGCCTTCATCCAGGGAGCCAAGAACGCCGTCCTTCCGATGATCGGCGCCGCGCTCCTGGCGGCCAAGGGCCGCACCGTGCTGCGCAACGTGCCGATCATCGAGGACGTCCGCCGCGCGGTCGAACTGGCCGAGGCGATCGGCGCGAAGGTCGAGCTCCACGAGGCGGAGCGCACGCTGGTCATCGACGCGTCCACGCTGTCGAGCCCGGTGCTGCCCGCGGAGATCGCCCGCCGCTTCCGCGGCTCGGTGCTGTTCGTGCCCGCGCTGCTGCACCGCCTCGGCGAGGCCGTCATCGAGGGCGTCGGCGGGTGCAACCTCGGCAGCCGCAACCTCGACTTCCACTACCTGGGCTACAAGCGCCTCGGCGCGGTGGTGGACGAGGGCGACGCCGTCATCCACGTCAAGGCCGCCGGCTTCACCGGCGCCACCCTCTACCTCGACACCCCCTCGCACACCGGCACCGAGAACCTCATCATGGCGGGCGTCCTCGGGCGCGGCACCACCGTGATCGAGAACGCGGCGCTGGAGCCCGAGGTCCTCGACGTGATCGAGATGCTGACCCGGATGGGCGCGAAGATCAGCGGCGGCGGGACCGGCTTCATCACCGTCGAGGGCGTGGAGGAGCTGCAGGCCGTCGAGCACACCGTGATGCCCGACCGTCTCGACGCGGGCGTGTTCGCCATGGCGGCGGCCATCACCGGCGGCGAGGTCAACCTGGTCGGCGCCGACCTCGACCACCTCGGCGTGGTCCGCTACAAGCTGGAGCAGATGGGGGTGGAGTTCGCCGACCACGGCGCGGTGCTCCATGTGCGCCGGGACCGTCCGCTGCGCCCGATCAACGTCATCACCGACACCTACCCCGGCTTCGCCACCGACCTGCAGTCGCCGATCATGACGGTCGCCTGCCTCGCCGACGGCGCCAGCTACATTCACGAGCGCATTTTCGACGGCCGGTTCGCGTTGGCCTCCGAACTGAACAAGATGGGCGCCGACATCGAGGTCAAGGAGAACAGCGCGGTCGTCCGCGGCGCCACTCCGCTGACCGGAACGTCGGTGACCGCGCACGACCTTCGTTCGGGAATCGCCCTCGTGCTCGCCGGTCTGGCCGCCGAAGGGGAGACCGTCATCGAATCCGGATATCTCATCGACCGCGGCCACTCATATCTCGCCGAGCGTATGCAGGCCCTGGGCGGCGATGTGACCCGGGAGATTTCTCCCGCGTAATCGCCGGTTCACGCCTCCCCTAAAGCCGGGATGACCTGTGTAAACGATGGAAGTAAGGGGTTTACCCCCGAACTTGCCTCCAGAATTGACATCAAATCGGGCGTGACATTACGGCCATCACAAGCGATCGTTCCAAAAGAGAGCCGAAACAAACGGATGGCATGATGGGACGAACATTGGTCGAGCGAGCTGAAGAAGCTCCACGAGTGTCACGCCCGGGTGCCATGACACCGGACCTCACTATCGGTGTCGTGGGACCCCATGACCTCGTCGAGCGAGTGATGTTGATGGGACACGCGGCGGCCCCGCTGCCCTGTCGCCTGGTAGCCGCTGCATACCGGGACGAGCAGGAGGCCTCCGACAAGGTCAACCGTTTGGGTGCGGGGGTGGACGCCTGCCTGTTCGCCAGCCCCGTCCCCTACGACCTGGCCCGGCGTTCGGGGGTGCTGACGATGCCCGCGACGTACGTCCAGCTCGGCGGCGCCGCCCTGATCGCCGCGCTGGCGAGGGCGGCGCTGGACGAGCGGATCGACCCCCGCCGGGTCAGCGTGGACGTGTTGAGCCGGGCGGACGTCGAGGAGGCCTACGCCGACCTCGGCCTACCCGCGGGCGAGGTGCACAGCCGTGACGAGCCCGGGGCCACCGGGACGATCACGGCCTTCCATGAGCGCCTCGTCCGCCAGGGCCTCAGCACCGGCGCGCTGACGTGCCTGCCCGCGGTCGCCGACCGCCTGCAGGCGGCGGGGGTGCCGACGATCAGGATCCGCCCGACCTCCGCCGCGATCCGTACGGCGCTGCACACCGCGACCCTGCTGGGCGCCCACCACCGGTTGGAGGAGTCACAGCTCACCGTGATCCTGGTGGAGGTGCCCACGCTGCGCGAGCCGGTCCGCCGGGCCGCGCCGCGTCACTGGCGGGACGAGCTGCGGCTGTCGCTGCACCGGCTGCTGGTGCAGGAGGCCAACCGGATCAACGCGGCGGTGACCCCGGTCGACGACCACAGCTACATGGTGACCGCGACGCGGGGTTCGGTGGCCACGGCCACCGAGGGGTTCCGGGTGCTGCCGTTCGCCGCCCGGGTGCGCGAGGAGCTGGGCCTGGCGGTGGAGGTGGGGGTCGGCATGGGCCGTACCGCCCACGACGCCGAGGCCCACGCCCGCGCGGCCATGGCGCGCACGCAGGCGGGCAAGCAGGCGCAGGGCTTCGCGGTGGACCGCGAGGGCAGGGCGCTGGTCCCGGCGCCGAGGATGCCTCCCCAGGGCGGTGGGCAGCTCAAGCCGAAGGGCGTGGAGGTGCTGGCCAGGCTGGCGGCCAAGCTGGAGGGCGGGGACACGGTGGTGGACGCGGAGAGCGCGGGCAAGATGCTCGGCGTCACCCCGCGGACGGCACGGCGGTTGCTGCGCACGCTGGTGGACGAGGGACTCGCGTGGCCGCTTCCGCCGAACCGCACCCCCCAGCCGGGCCGGCCCCGCCAGCTGTACCGGTTGATCGTGGAGAAGCTCGGCGGTCACTGAGGCGACCACCGGGCCGGCCACCGAGCGTCCGCTGTGCGGTCAGCCGTCACTGTACGGTCATCCGAGCCGTCACCGTACGGCCGCTGAGCGGTCGCCCGAGCGGTCACCGAGCCCCTGCGGCCTTCCGCGGCCGGGTGACCCCGCCCTCGCACGGCGGGGTCCCCGGGCTCCGCGGTTCGCCCCCCGGGCCCGGCGGCTTCCTTCCGCCCCCGGCGGCTTCCGGGAGCCCGGTGGTTCCGGGGTCCGGTGGTTCGTCTTCAGGCTTCATGGCTTCCCCGGATCCGGCGGTTCACTCCTGATCCGGCGACTCGCCCCTCGCCCATCTCAATGTCTGAAATATGCGGCATGACGATCGGGCGCAGGGGCTATTGTCATGCGTCATGAGCCGTGACACTGCTGTCGGCCCCCGGCCGCTCCTCGTGTGGGGAGCGCTCGCGATCGTGTACGTCGTGTGGGGGTCCACCTACCTGGGGATCAGGTTCGCGATCGAGACGATCCCACCGCTGAGCAGTGGCGCGATGCGCTTCCTGGCGGCCTCTCCGATCCTGGCGCTCGCGGTGCTCGCGCTGCGGGGGCGGCGGGCCTTCCGGATGACCGCGAGGGAGGCCGGCGGGGCCGCGCTGGTGGGGCTGCTGCTGCTGACCGGCGGCAACGGCATGGTCGCGGTGGCCGAGCAGCACATCTCCAGCGGGCTGGCCGCGCTGCTGGTGGCCTCGGTGCCGCTGTGGCTGGTCATCTTGCGGCTCATCGCCAGGGACCGGCCGCGGACGCTGACCCTCACCGGGGTGCTGCTCGGATTCGGCGGGGTGGCCGGGCTGTCGCTGACCGGCGGGAGCGGTTCGGGCGACGGCGTGGGGATCGCCATCATCCTGTTCGGGTCGCTGTCGTGGACGGTCGGATCATTCCTGTCGGCCAGGATCCCGATGCCCGCCGACCCCTTCGCCGCGAGCGCGGTCGAGATGGCCGCGGGCGGCGCCGGGCTGGTGCTGGTCGCCTCCGTCGCGGGTGAACACGTGGACTTCGGGGCCATCTCGGGGGCGTCCTGGGCGGGACTGGCCTACCTGGTCGCGATGGGCTCCCTGGTGGGCTTCACGGCCTACGTCTGGCTGCTGGGCAACGCCCCGATCTCACTCGTCTCCACCTACGCCTACGTCAACCCGGCGGTGGCGGTCGCCCTGGGCGCGCTCGTCATGCACGAGGCGGTCACCGTCCCGATGCTCGTGGCGGGCCTGGTGATCGTCCTGGGCGTGGCCCTGGTGGTCTCCACCGAACGCCGCGGCCGGACGCGGACGGCCGCCGAGGAGGAACCGGCGGCCGCCTGACGGCGCGCCGGGACGGGGCCGTACGCGGCGGACGCGGGCCATGCACGGCGGACGCGGACCATGCGGGCCGTGCGCGGACCACGCGGGCCCGTACGCGGCGGGCGCGGGGCGTACATGTCGGGCGTGGGCCGTACGCGAATCACGCGGGCCCGTACGCGGCGGGCGTGGGGTCGTGGGTTTCGCCGCGGGCCCGGCGGAGCGGGCCCGCGGCGGGCCGTCAGGCCTTCCGGAACGCCTCGGCGACGGCGAGGAAGGTGTCGTTGGCGTCGGGGGACCCGATGGAGATCCGCGCCCCCTCCCCCGCGAACGGGCGCACCGCCACACCCTCGGCCGCGCAGGCCTCGGCGAAGGCCGTCGTGCGCTCGCCCAGGCGGAGCCAGACGAAGTTGGCCTCGGTGACGGGCACCTCCCAGCCCTGGCCGATCAGGCTCTCGCGGACCCGGGTGCGCTCCTTGACCACGGCCTCCACCCGCTCCAGCAGCTCGTCCTCGGCCGCGAGCGAGGCGACCGCGGCGGCCTGCGCGAGATGGCTGACCGCGAAGGGCACCATCGTCTTGCGCACGGCGGAGGCCACCGGCTCGTCGGCGATGAGGTAGCCCACCCGGAGCCCGGCCAGGCCGTACGCCTTGGAGAAGGTGCGCAGCACGGCGACGTTGGGCCGGGACCGGTAGTGGGTGAGGCCGTCGGGCACGTCGGCGTCCCTGACGTACTCCCGGTAGGCCTCGTCGAGGATGACCAGCACGTCCTCGGGGACGCGGTCCAGGAACGCCTCCAGCTCGGCCGAGTGGACGGCCGTGCCGGTGGGGTTGTTGGGGTTGCAGACGAGCACCATGCGGGTCCGCGGGGTGATCGCCTCGGCCATGGCGTCCAGGTCGTGCGACTCGCCCGCCAGCGGGACCCGTACCGAGGTCGTCCCGGCCAGGTCGGCCAGCAGCGGGTACGCCTCGAACGACCGCCAGGCGTAGACCACCTCGGCGCCCGGCTCGCCCACGGTCTCGAAGAGCTGCTGGGCCACCGCCACCGAGCCGCCGCCGAGCGCGATGTGCTCCGGCGGCACGCCGTACCGCTCGGCCAGGGCGTTGGTCAGGCCGGTCGCGGCCGGGTCGGGGTAGCGGTGGATCTCCGTGGCCGCCTTCGCGACCGCCTCGACCACCGAGGGCAGCGGCTCGTAGGGGGATTCGTTCGAGGACAGCTTGTAGGACCGGCCGTCGGGTGACACGACGGCCTTGCCCGCCTTGTAGGCGGGCATGGTGTCCAGGATCGCACGGAAACGAGGCATGCTCTTACTTTAGGAGGATCGCCCCGACGGGAGAACCACGGGCGCACGGGGCATGATCCTGGAACACTGGAGGTGAGAGGCTTGCCCGACCGGGAGGACGACATGAGCATCGCACCGCCGCACGTGGCCGAGGCCCCCGCTGCCGACATATCCGAAACGGAGCCTCTGCCCTCCTGGGTGATCCCGCCCCCGGAGGGTTTCACCGCCGATGACCTGGACCGCCTCAGGGGAATCCCCCCGCACACCGAACTGATCGATGGCACTCTCGTCTTCGTGAGCCCCCAGACCAACTTCCACGCCCTGGTGATGTTCCTTCTGGAGCGTGAGCTTCGCCGCACCGCTCCCGCGGACATGCGCGTCCGCAGGGAGATGACCGTGACGCTCGGAAAGCGTCAGCGGCCGGAGCCGGACCTCATCGTGATCCGCGCGGAGGCCGTCAAGGAGCTGCGGCAGACGACCTACCGGCCGGAAGATGTGCTCCTGGCCGTCGAGGTCGTCTCCGCCGAGTCCGAGATCCGCGACCGCGAGCGCAAGCCGCAGCTGTACGCGGGGGCGGGCATCCCCCATTTCTGGCGGGTGGAGTTCGCCGAGGGCCGCCCGGTGGTCTACGTCTACGAGCTCGACCCGGCCACCCGGACCTACGGGATCGCCGGCGTCCACCACGACCGGCTGAAGGTCGGCGTCCCCTTCGAGATCGACATGGATCTGGGGGAGATCGACGAGCTCTGACCGCCGTGAGGCGCCGAGGACCGAACGGCGGGGCTCCGTCCGTCTCCTCGGCCCTGCGTGACCGGGGCTCACGTCCGGGCGACGCCGCCCGTGCCGTCACCGCCCGTCCTTCGTGGAGCCGGTGAGGTCAGTCCTTCAGGGAGCGGAGCATCGGGGGGTGCAGGAGCGTCGCCGGGCCGCGTCGGTAGAGCTTGGCGGGGCGGCCGCCGTCGCGGGTGGTGGTGCGGCCGGTCGGCACCAGGAAGCCCTCCGCCCGGGTGACCTTCCGGTGGAAGTTGCGCGGGTCCAGGGGACGGTCCCAGACGATCTCGTAGACCCGGCGCAGTTCGGCGACGGTGAACTCCGGGGGGCAGAACGCCGCGCCCAGCGGGGTGTACTCCAGCTTGCTGCGGGCGCGCTCGACCCCGTCGACCATGATGCGCCGGTGGTCGAAGGCCATGTCGTGCAGCGAGGAGACGGGCTCCCAGCTCATGTGCGCCTCGGTGGAGGCCGGCAGGTCGGGGGCGAGGCCGAGGTAGGCGACGCTCAGCACGCGCTGGCGCGGGTCACGGTCGGGATAGCCGTAGGTCTGGAGCTGCTCCAGGTGGACCGGGGCGCCGGGCAGGCCGGCCCGTTCGGCGAGGATCCGCGCCGCGGCGGCCGGGAGGTCCTCGTCGAGCTGGATGAATCCGCCGGACAGGGCCCAGCGTCCTTCGGAGGGGGGCCTGTCGCGGCGCCAGACGAGCGCGCTCAGCGCCTGGCAGCGCACCGTGAGGACGACCAGGTCCACGCTGACGGGAATGCGCGGCACCATGCCAGGCACGTTACACCGGTCAGAGGGCGACGCGGACGTGCAGCGCCTCGGCGGCGGCCCGTCCGTCGGGGGCGGCGACCTCGACCTCCACCCACTGGCCGGGCGGCACCTGGGTCCAGTCGAAGGGGATCCACGCCGTCTCCATCCGGGCGGGCTGGTTCGGCGGGGGCGGGTTGAGGTTCACCCCGGCCACCTCGACGACCTTGGGGGTCTCCTGTCCCTCCCAGGTCAGGGTGACCTTCGCGCCCATCGGCATGTTGTAGCCCCGGATCTCCACGCCGTCCTGGATGTCACGAGGCCGGCGGACGGCGTCCACCGGGATGGGCCGGTTCCAGTCGCGGGTGATCTCCTCCGACAGCGACGGCGAGCCGCAGGTGTAGAAGTCGCTCCACATGTAGGAGACGATCTTGGAGACGTAGCGGCCGGCCTGGGTCACGGCCGCGTCGAGCCGCTTCTTGTCGGTACGGCCGCGGTCGCCGGTCCGCACCTCGCAGGGCTCGCCCTTCGACGGCTCGAACGCCTCCACGTTGGCCCACAGCTGCACGTTGTAACCCTGCTCGGCCATCCGGTCGCGGGCCGCGGACATCTCCCGGTAGTAGTCGCGGGTCGAGCCGTGGTAGGCGGTGCCGTTGTCGGCCTCCCCGACGACCGGGCGCAGTCTCTCGTCCACCTTCTCGTCGCGCTCGTCGGGCCAGAACAGCCCGACCTTGCCGGTGCCGCGGCTGTCCTGCGGCGCGATGATGCCGACGCCGGTCCTGGCGAGGGCCTCGAACCCCCGGGCGACCTCCTGGGGGGTGGCGCTGAACGACAGCCTCTTGCGGGCGTCGAGGTAGGGGCTGACGAGGATGGGTCTGCCCGGCATCTCCTGCTCGACGATCTCGTGCTGGGAGGCGTAGACCCGCAGCGTCGGATGGTCCTTCTTCGCCTCCTCCGGGTCGCTGGACCCCGAGTAGCGCATGTCGCGCATCTGCACCTCGAACGGCTGGTAGAAGCCGCCCAGCGAGGCCCGGTCACCGAAGCGGTCGCCGTAGTCCTGCAGGATGCGCCGGGTGAGGGTGGTCAGGGTGTTCGTGCCCTGCTTGGCGGCCCTGGACTGCAGCGCCGGGTCGCGCGGGGCCAGCGGCAGGGCGGGGAAGACCTTCACCCCGAACTGGTCGCCGAGGTCGAGCAGCTCGGTGAGGCTGTCCTTCTCCGCCGCGGCGATCAGGATCACGTGGTAGCCGCGGCCCTTGGCCCTGATGTTGTCGCAGGTCGGGTCGTCGCTGCCGTCCTCGTTGACGAGGAGGCGGTAGAAGACGGTCTTGCCGACGGGGATCTTCCGCTCGAACTCCGGGCAGCGGAACAGGCCGGGACCGAACGCCTCGTCGGTGCGGTAGACGAACGTCCAGCTCACCCGGTTGCCGGGGTTGGCGGCCTGGAGGTCGCGCTCGGCCGCGGCCTCGCAGGGCAGCCCGTCCTCCACGCACGGCTCGTAGCGGGGATCGACCTTCTCACCGTTCTTGTCCAGGACGCGGCCCTCGTCGTCGACGCGGCGGGCCTGCAGGCCCCAGCCGATCCGGATCACGGTGTCGCCGCCCAGCCGGTGGATGGCGGCGAACTGCCGCCGCCAGGTGCAGTGGTCGACCGTGGGGATGAGCCAGTAGCCGGTCACCGCGTACGGCGTGGGCATGGCCGTGTCGAACGTTCCACAGGGGTCGGTGAACTCGGCCTTCGGGGCGGGGGTCGAGGGGGTCCGCGCGGGGACCGACGACGCGATCGGCGTCCTGCCGTCGGCCGCCTTCTCGCCGTCCCGGGGGAGGACCAGGACGACCGCCGCCACCGCCGCGAGGATCGCCACGCCGAGCAGAGCGGTGAACCAGCGCACGATCAGGACACTACCGTTCTTGTGATCAGGCGGACGTAAATCATTTCGCCGTACAAGCGGTCAGTTCTTGACGCCGCCCCACTCCTCCAGCTGGGCCACGAAGCGACGGGCGGAGTTCGGCCAGTGATGGTTCGCACGGGCCGCCGCATACCCCCGGGCGCCCCGGCCATGCCGTTCGCGGGGGTCGTTCCGGAGGAACAGCACGGCGTCGGCGACCGCCCTGGGGTCGTTCCAGGGCACGACCACGCCGCTGTTGTAGCGCTCGACCAGCTCCACCGCGCGCGGCGAGGGCGTGGTGATGACGGGGACCCCGTGGGCCATGTACTCCACGATCTTCGTCGGCATGGAGTGGCGGTAGTTGGGCTCGTCGTGCAGGAGCGACAGGCCGGCCAGCGCGCCGTCGAGCCGCTTGAGCGCCTCGTCGTTCGGCATGAAGTCGCGCCACTCCAGCACCCCCTCGGCCACCGCCGCGTTCAGCGCCGGCCGGGACTGCGGGTCGGCGTAGCCGATCAGCTCGACCGCCACCCGGTGCGGCCTCAGCAGCCGGGCCGCCTCGATGGCGTCGTGCACCCCGCGCGCCTCCGACAGCCAGCCGAGGTAGACGACGCGGTCGTCGCCCGGCGCGGTCACCGCGTCGGGCACCCAGGTCTCGTTCGGGACGACCAGGTGGGTGCGGCTGAACCGGCCGGCGTAGGCGCTCTCGGCCAGCAGCAGGTGCAGGTGCCGCTCGGCGATGCCCTCGAACATGCGGGCCATGAACCGTACCGGGGGCCGCAGGAACGCCGGCAGCCAGGGCTTCAGCGACAGGGTCGCCGGGGTGTCCTCGTGGACGTCCCAGACCACCGGGGGCCGCCGTCGCACCCCCGCGACCGCGAGCAGCAGCTCGGGGTCGTGGATCACGACCAGGTCGACCTGGTCGCGCATGCGCTTGAACACCTTGCGGGCGGCCCGCACGGCGGACAGGCGCCTGCGCTCCGCCGCCCGGGGGAGGTCGACGCCGTTCACCCACGACCGGGCCATGACGCCCCGCGCGGTGTACGGCGCGGCGTACGTGACCTCATGACCGGCATCGACGAGCGCCCGGATCTGCCGGTGCAGGATCCGGGCGTCCTCGGGGTGATGCACCACCGTCATGACGAGCACGTGCACTGCGCGCAGCCTCCGCCGTCAGAGTCGCTCGACGCGTTCACCCTCGGCGAGCACGCCGCGGGTGTCGAGCACGAGCCGGCCGTGGTCCTCGATGGTGGCGAGGTCGAAGGCGGCGTGCTGCTGCAGCAGCAGCGTCACGTCGGCCTCGGCGACCGCCCGGGCGAGGTCGTCCTCGCGCGGCACCTCCATGCCGTCCACCCGCCATTCCCTGACGTGGGGGTCGGCGAAGACCAGATCGGCGCCGAGCTCCAGCAGGGCCCGGGCGACCGGCAGGGCCGGGGTCTCCCGCTCGTCGGCGATGTCGGGCTTGTAGGTGACGCCGAGCAGCAGCACCCTGGCGCCGTTGACCGCCTTCTTGTGCCGGTTGAGCAGCCGCTGCACGCGGGCGACCACGTACGACGGCATCCGCTCGTTGATCTCCTGGGCCAGCTCCACGAACCGGAACGGGTAGCCCAGCTTGCGGACCGTGTAGGACAGGTACGACGGGTCCACCGGGATGCAGTGGCCGCCGACGCCCGGACCGGGCAGGAACTTCTGGAAGCCGAACGGCTTGGTGGCCGCGGCCTCGATGGACTCCCAGAGGTCGATCCCCAGCTCGTCACAGAAGATCGCCATCTCGTTGACGAGGGCGATGTTGACGTGCCGGTAGGTGTTCTCCAGGAGCTTGGCCATCTCGGCCTCGCGGGTGCCGCTGACCGGCACGACCTGCTCGACGAACTGGGAGTAGAACCCGACCGCGCGGTCGCGGCAGGCGGCCGTGTAGCCGCCGACGACCTTGGGGGTGTTGCGCAGGCCGAACTTGGGGTTGCCCGGGTCGATGCGCTCGGGCGAGAAGGCGAGGTGGAAGTCGGTGCCCGCGGCGAGGCCGGAGGCCTCCAGGATCGGGCGGGCGACCTCGTCGGTGGTGCCGGGCCAGGTGGTGGACTCCAGGACGACCAGGGTGCCGGCGGAGAGGTTGCGGGCGACCGTGGCGGTCGCGCCCTCGACGGCGGACAGGTCGGGGCGGTGGTCCTCGTCCAGCGGGGTGGGCACGCAGATGACGATGGTGCGGCTGGCGGCCAGCACGGACTCGTCGAGGGTGGCGCGGAACCCGCCGGCCAGCATGTGGTCGAGGTCGGCGTCGGTCAGGTCGTCGATGTAGGAGCGGCCCGCGTTCAGGGCGTCGACTTTGGCGGGGTCGACCTCGAAGCCGACGACCCGCAGGCCCGCCGCCGCGGCCTCCTTGGCCAGGGGCATGCCGACATACCCGAGACCGATCACGGCCAGGTCGTAGACGCCCGCGTCATGGGCTTCCTCGGCCACGCCCGCGAGGCTGCCCCGCCCGTCGGCGTGCTCGCTTCGCTCGCTCACGGCGTGACCTTGGAATGCCGGAAACAACACTTCATGGTGGCAAAGGCTATCTCAAGTCGGCACGAGGCACGTCTAATGCGACTGAACGCCTCGTAAACGGCTGGTCATACAGCTCATGACGGGTGGTCATCGGTCGGTGAGGGATCGGTAGATCTCGCGGTAGGTCTCCGCGACCCGGCTCCACGTGCGCTTCGCCGCCACCTCGGCCCGCCCCGCCTCGCCCATCGCGGCCCGCCGTTCGGGGTCCTCGCGCAGCTCGGCGAGCGCGTCGGCGAGCGCCTCGGGGTCGCCCGGCGGGACCAGGAGGCCGGCGCCGTCGGTGCCCACCAGCTCCGACAGCGCGGGCAGGTCGCTCAGCACGACCGGTTTGCCGAGCGCCATCGCCTCGACCGGCTTCAGCGGCGTGACCAGCCGGCAGACCCGCAGGTCCTCGCGGGGGCAGACGAAGATGTCGATGGCCGCCTGGGCCTGCAGCGCCTCGTCCGGGCCGACCCGGCCGGGCAGGATCGCGATGTCCTCAAGACCCAGCTCCTCGACCTGCTCCAGCAGCCCGGGCCGGGCGGCGCCGTCGCCGACGAGCAGGACCTTGATCGGGGTGCCCCGATCGCGCAGCAGCGCGGCGGCGCTGATCATCGTGCCGAAGCCCTCGTAGCCCACGATGCTCGACACCGAGCCCATGATGATCTCGTCGGGCTCGATGCCGTAGGCGGCGCGGAAGGCCGGGCCGTCGTAGGAGGCGGTGAGCAGGGAGTCGTCCACCGCGTTGGGCGCGAGGTAGATCCTCTCCCGCGGCACGCCCCGGTCGACGATCTCGGTGGCCATGGTCTCGGCGAGGGTGACCACGGCGTCGGCCGAGCGCATGATGAACGCCTCGCGCTCGCGCTGCAGCACCTGCCGCTGGCTGCCGACCCGCTTGGGGTCGCGTGAGGCCCAGGTCTCCTCCAGGAAGCCGCGGACCTCGTAGACCAGGGGCGTGCCGGTCCGCTCGCGGGCGGCCAGCGCCACCGAGCCGTTGCGGTGGTCGGTCGCGGCGTGCAGCACCTGCGGGCGCAGCGTCCTGACCAGCTCGGTCACCTCGCCGGCGCCGCGGATCATCCGGCCGTGGCTCTCGAACGGCACCTCGCCGCTGGGCAGCAGCCGGTGGTAGGGGATCCCGTCGATCTCCTCGTACGGCTCGGCGTCGGCGTGGCCCTGCATCATCGGCCAGCCCCAGCTCGTCACGACGTGCGGGTCGAGCCCGGCGGCCTTCTGCGCGGTGACGATGCGGTGGGTCCGCACGGTGTAGCCCGCCTGGGTGTACGGCAGGGCGTTGGTGACGCAGTGCAGCACCCTCCCCTGGACGCGCTCGCCCACGATCACCTTGGGCTTGGGCGGGATCGGGTTCGGCTGGATGGCGGCCAGCTCGCCCGCGTAGTACGTCGCCCGGCGGTTGATGAAGGGGTACTTGGTGTACGGCTGCAGCACCGCGACGGCGTCGGTCATCCGGCCGGCGTCGAAGTGCTCCTTGGCGTCGTTCCAGGGGCCCTTGAGCACCCGCATGCCGAGCTTGCGGAACACGAACCTCGCCCGGCGCGCGGCGGGCCAGGCGACCCGGCCCACGACGGGGCGCAGCTTCGGCGGGAGGGTCTCCGCGGCGGCCTGGGCCACCCTGACCGGGTCGGACTTGACCTTGGCCGCGACGACGCGGGACACGATCACGGGGTGCTGGGCGAACCCCTTCAGCAGCCCGCCGAGACCGGCTCGGGCCGTCCTCGCGGATACCTTGGGGGACTCTGGCCTGCTGGCGTCGGATACCACGCCGTGACCGTACCATAGGCAACGTTTGACCTACTCCCGGATGAAAGGCGAGGTCAGTGAGGGACTACGCCCCCACGGAGACGGCTCCGGCCCCCGAGGACCCGCTCGTCCTGCACGTGCTCGGCGCGCGGCCCAACTTCGTCAAGGCCGCCCCGGTCGTGCGGGCACTCGCGGAGGTGGGGGTGCGCCAGGGCATCGTCCACACCGGCCAGCACTACGACGCCCTGATGTCCGACGTGTTCTTCGCCGACCTCGGCCTGCCCGAGCCGATCGCCAACCTCGGCGTCGGGTCCGGTTCGCACGCCCGCCAGACGGCGGCCCTGCTGACCGGCCTGGAGGAGGTGGTGCTGGAGCACCGCCCGGCGCTGGTCGTCGTCTACGGCGACGTGAACTCCACGCTCGCGGCGATCCTCGTCTGCGCCAAGCTGCAGGTCCCGACCGCGCACGTCGAGGCGGGCCTGCGCTCCTTCGACCGGGGGATGCCCGAGGAGGTCAACCGGGTCGTCACCGACGCGCTGTCCGACATCCTCTTCGCCACCTCGTCCGACGCGCTCTCCCACCTGGCGAACGAGGGCGTGGACCCCGCCCGGGTGCACCTCGTCGGCAACCCGATGATCGACAGCCTGTTCTCCGCGCTGGACCGGCTCGATCCGGCCCCGGTCCGGGCGCGCCTCGGGCTCGGCGAGCGGTACGCCGTGGCGACCCTGCACCGCCCGGCCAACGTCGACGACCCGGCCGCGGCCAAGGAGCTGGTCGACGCCGTGCTGGCGGTGAGCGAGCGGCTGCCGGTCGTGGTGCCGCTGCACCCGCGCGGCCGGACCCGCCTGGCCGAGGCCGGTCTGGTGGACGGCGAGCGGCTGTCCATCGTCGACCCGCTCGGCTACGTCGACTTCCTGTCGCTGGTGCGCGGAGCGGCCCTGGTCGTCACCGACTCCGGCGGCGTGCAGGAGGAGACCACCATGCTCGGTGTGCCCTGCCTGACCGTGCGGCCCAACACCGAGCGGCCCGTCACCGTCACCCACGGCACCAACCGCCTGGTCACCCCGGCGGGGCTGCCCGCCGCCGCGGACCGGGCCCTGGCCGACGGCGCCGCGACGCCGTCGGGCGAGCTGCCGCCGCTCTGGGACGGCAAGGCCGGTCCCCGGATCGCCCGGGTGATCGAGGCGTGGCTCGGCGGCCGGAACCTCTCCCCGGCGGCGCAGAACGAGCCGCGCGACGCGCTGTGACGGGCGGCACGCCGTGACGGGCGCGGGCTGTGCCGTATGGCGCGGGCCGTACCGTACGGCGTGCCGTGACGGGCGGGCCGTACTCCGCGAACCTCCGCAAAACGCCCATTTGATCACGGCGTAAGCCGTACGCTGGCACGACCCCGGACGAAGGCGACCGACCCCATGAGTGAGCAGACTCCCGAAGAGCCGAAGTACCAGCGTCTCGGACCGGTCAACTGGCTGCCCGAGGAGCGCAAGGTCATCGAGCGCTACGAGGAGCGCGTCCAGGACCTGGAGCGGCGGCTGGCCATCGCCGAGGCCCGCGCCGAGTACGCCCAGTGGAAGCTTGAGTCGACCAAGGTCCAGCGCCCCTACCGGGTGGCCGAGGCGCTGACCGGGGCCCGCGGGGCCGGGGTGGTGAACCTGCCGGGCAAGCTGCGCGGCGCGATGCGGCCCGGCCGCGCGCCCAAGGCGCCCCGGCCGGTGTCGGAGGTGATCGATGAGGTCTCCAACCGGGGGCCCGTCGTGGACGTGCCGCAGGTGAAGTGGCCGTCCGGCCCGGTGAACCGGCCCGACCTGAAGGTCGCGGTCATCCTCGACGACTTCTCCCGCATGGCGTTCAAATACGAGTGGGACCAGATCGAGTTCGGGCTGCGCGACTGGCCGGAGATCTTCGCCGAGCGGCGGCCGGACATCCTGTTCGCCGAGTCGGCCTGGCACGGCAACCAGGGCCGCTGGCGCTACCAGATGACCGGGACGAACGCCCCCAAGCCGGAGCTGCGCGCGCTGATCGAGTGGTGCCGCGCCGAGGGGATCCCGACGGTCTTCTGGAACAAGGAGGACCCGCCGAACTTCGACTTCTTCATCGACACGGCCAAGCTGTTCGACTACGTCTTCACCTGCGACGGCGACATGGTGCCGCGCTACCGCGAGGTGCTCGGGCACGACCGGGTGGACGTCCTGCAGTTCGCGGCCCAGCCCCGGGTGCACAACCCGATCCAGGAGAAGCAGGGCCGCATCCACGACGTGGTCTTCGCGGGCATGTACTTCCGCGACAAGCACCCCGAGCGCCGCGAGCAGATGGAGACGGTCCTCGACCCGATCCGCGAGCTGGGCCTGCACATCTTCGCCCGCAACGGCACGGTGGACGAGAAGTACGCCTGGCCGGAGAAGTACGTCCCGCACATCGTGGGCGAGCTGCCCTACGACCGGATGCTGGCCGCGTACAAGATGTACAAGGTCTTCCTCAACGTGAACTCGGTGCTGCACTCGCCGACCATGTGCGCCCGGCGGGTCTTCGAGCTGTCGGCCTGCTCCACCCCGGTGGTCTCCGGCTGGTCCCGGGCCATCGAGGAGACCTTCGGCGACCTCGTCCCCATCGCCCACGACGAGCTGGAGTCCTACAACAACGTCCTGCACCTGATCAACAGCCCCGAGCTGCGCGCCCGCCGGGGGCACCTGGCCATGCGCGAGGTCTTCGACAAGCACCTGTTCACCCACCGGGTGGACCAGATCCTGGGCTTCCTCGGCCGGCCGGTGCGGCCCCGGACGCGGTCCGTCTCGGTGGTGCTGCCGACCAACCGGGCCTCGCAGCTCGAACACGCCATCTCCTCGGTGGCCAGGCAGATCCACAACCCGGTCCAGCTCGTCATGGTGCTGCACGGCCTGGACATCGACCCGGTCGTGGTCGCCGACAAGGCCCGCGTGGCGGGGGTCTCCGACGTCGTGGTGCTGGCCGCCGACGCGTCGATGTCGCTGGGCGCCTGTATGAACATGGGCATCGCCGCGGCCGAGGGCGAGCTGATCGCCAAGATGGACGACGACAACCTGTACGGCGAGCACTACCTGTCGGACCTCGTCCGCGCCTTCGACTACTCCGACGCCGAACTGGTCGGCAAGGGCGCGCACTACGCCTACTTCGAGTCCACCAACACCACGATGCTGCGCATGCCGGGCCTGGAGCACCGCTACGCCTGGCTGGTGCAGGGCGGCACCTTCCTCGGCAAGGCCGAGATGTTCCGTCACTACGGCTTCGAGGACGTCACCCGGGGCGAGGACACCCGCCTGGTCAAGCGGCTGAAGGAGGACCGGGTCAAGATCTACTCCACCGACCGGTTCAACTTCGTCTACTGGCGCAGCGGCGACCCGACGATGCACACCTGGCAGCCCGACGACCACAAGCTCACCCGCGGCGCCCAGTTCTCCTTCGTCGGCCGCCCCGACGACCACGTGATGATCTGACCCGGAACCGCCCGGACACCGCGACCGCGGCCCGAGCCCCTGTGTCGAATCCCGCCCATGGCACTCCCGCGTGGGCGGGACCCGACACAGGGGCTTTCCTTTCAGGGAACCGGCCGGGGCGCTGCCAACGCCCGGCCTCGGGGCCTCGGACGGAGCCGCGCTCCGCCGTACGGGAGGCCCTGGGGACACGCTGAGAGCGCCGGGAGGCGCGTCGCCGCGCCCGCGGTTCCATGTCCGCCGGACCGGCTCGCTCCGGCATATTTGTGGAATAGAGCATTCCGTTCTGCTATAGTTGGAACAGAACGACCCGCTCCGCAGAGTGGGTCGGTGAACCGCGAGAGAGGCACGCCGGCATGACGAGCACCGAGATCCGCCGCTTCCACATCGACGTTCCGCAGGCCGACCTCGACGACCTCCGCGACCGGCTCCGCCGCACCCGCTGGAGCGGCGAGATCCCCGGCGCCGGCTGGAGCCGCGGCGTGCCGGTGGACTACCTGAAGGGGCTCGCCGACCACTGGGCGAACGGCTACGACTGGCGCGCCGCCGAGGCGAAGCTGAACGAGCTCCCGCAGTTCACCACCGAGGTGGACGGCCAGACGATCCACTTCGCCCACGTCCGGTCGGACGACGCCGACGCGCTCCCGCTGCTGCTCCTGCACGACTGGCCGGGCTCGTTCACCCAGTTCACCGAGGTCGTCGAGCCCCTGTCCAAGGAGTTCCACCTCGTCATCGCCTCGACCCCGGGCGTCGGCTTCGGCGGGCCGCTCACCGCCCCCGGCTGGAACACCGGGAAGATCGCGAGCGCGTTCGCCGAGGTGATGGACCGCCTCGGTTACGACCGCTACGGCGTGCAGGGCGGCGGCGGGGGCGCCTGGATCGCCGCCGAGATGGGCCGCCAGGTCCCCGGGCGCGTCGTCGGGATCCACCTGAACGGGCTGGTCACCTTCCCCTCCGACGACCCCGCCGACTTCGCCGACCTGACCGGGGACGAGCAGGAGCGCCTGGCCCGGCTGCAGAACTTCCGCGATGACATGATGGGCTTCAACGTCATCCAGTCCACCCGCCCGCAGACCCTCGCGTACGGCCTGCACGACTCCCCCGTCGGGCAGCTCGCCTGGATCACCGAGAAGTTCAAGGAGTGGACGGACGCGGCGGCCGAGCTGCCCGAGGACGCCGTCGGCCGCGACAACCTGCTGACGAACGTCAGCGTCTACTGGTTCACCGGCACCGCCGGCTCCTCGGCGAACCTCTACTACGAGATGGCCCACGACCCGGCCGCCTGGGCTCCCAAGGAGCGCGGCACCGTCCCCACCGCCATCGCGCTCGCCCGCACCACCGACATCACGGTCCGCCGGTTCGCCGAGCGCGACCACAACGTCACCCGGTGGACCGAGTTCGAGCGCGGCGGCAACTTCCTGTCCCTGGAGCAGCCGGAGCTGCTGGCCGGCGACGTCCGGGAGTTCTTCTCCGCTCTGCGCTGACCGCACGGTGAACGCCCCGGTGCCCGGCCCTTCCCGGCCGGACGCCGGGGCGTCGGCGTTTCGGGCCTCATCGGGACACCCGCCCCGGACGAACGCACGGGGAGGTCAACTAGGCTGGGACCACCGATCCGGAGTTCGCCGCCGATGTCGTCTGTTCGACGTTCGTCCGGCGCACGGCCGGGCATGTCATGGGACACGCACCCTGGCCCGCCCGTCACCACCGGATCGGCGGCGCCGGTCCCTTGAGGTGGGACCGGCCGACGGGTCCACCGGCGTTCGCGCCCGGCCGCTCACGACGGCCGCCGTCCGGGGAGGCGCGCCGTGACGGACCGGTGAAACCGGCGGTCCGGGGGCGCCCCGAAGACGGAGCATGCGGTCACGGGGTGGAACTTGTCGTCACCGTGAGCCCTGCGCGTCCGTCCAGGAGTGAGGAAACCCGAGCATGACCACCCCGAATACCACCCCCGCGCCCGACCCGGCCATGACCGACGGCATCGCGTCCGGTTTCGCCGAGCTGGACCTGAGGCCCGAGATCCTGCGCGCGCTCTCCGGCCTGGGCTACGAGGAGCCCACGCCGATCCAGCGGGAGGCGATCCCGCCGCTGCTGGAGGGCCGCGACCTGCTCGGCCAGGCCGCGACGGGCACCGGCAAGACGGCCGCCTTCGCGCTCCCGGTGCTCCAGCGCCTCGGCACCGCGGCCGAGAGGGAGGACCCGACGGCACTGGTGCTGGTGCCCACCCGGGAACTGGCCGTACAGGTGTCGGAGGCGTTCCACCACTACGGCCGCGAGCTGGGCGCGCAGGTCCTGCCGATCTACGGCGGGCAGCCGATCGGGCGGCAGCTCCGCGCGCTGGACCGCGGGGTCGACGTCGTGATCGCCACGCCCGGACGCGCGCTCGACCACATCGGCCGCGGCACGCTCCGGCTGTCGAACCTGCGCATGGTCGTGCTGGACGAGGCCGACGAGATGCTCGACATGGGCTTCGCCGAGGACATCGAGGCGATCCTCCAGGAGACCCCCGAGAACCGCCAGACGGTGCTCTTCTCCGCCACGATGCCGCCGCGCATCAACGGCATCGCCCGTCGCCACCTGCAGGACCCGGTCCGGATCGAGATCGGGCGGGAGGCGCCCGCGCCGGGCGAGTCGCCGCTGGTGCGGCAGACCGCCTACGTGGTGCCCCGGGCGCACAAGCCCGCGGCGCTCGGCCGCCTGCTGGACGTGGAGTCGCCCACCGCCGCGATCGTCTTCTGCCGCACCCGCGACGAGGTGGACCAGCTCACCGAGACCCTGAACGGCCGCGGCTACCGCGCCGAGGCCCTGCACGGCGGGATGGGCCAGGAGCAGCGCGACCGCGTCATGGGACGGTTGCGCAGCGGCACGGCCGACCTGCTGGTGGCGACCGACGTGGCCGCGCGCGGCCTCGACATCGAGCAGCTCACCCACGTCGTGAACTACGACGTGCCCTCCGCGCCCGAGGCGTACGTGCACCGGATCGGGCGGGTCGGCCGGGCCGGCCGCGAGGGCGTGGCCATCACCCTGGCCGAGCCGCGCGAGCACCGGATGCTCAAGACCATCGAGCGGGTGACCAAGCGCCGGATCCCGGTCGAGAAGGTGCCGACCGTGGCGGATCTGCGCGCCCGGCAGCTGGAGATGACGCGCGCCGCGCTGCACGAGAGCCTGCTGGAGGACGACTTCGACCGCTTCCGCGTCGTGGTCGAGACCCTCACCGACGAGTTCGACATCATGGAGGTGGCGCTCGCCGCGGTGAAGCTGGCCCACGAGGCCAGCGGGGCCGCCGCCGACGAGGAGGAGATCCCCGAGGTCACCCTGCGGCCCGCCGAGGGCCGGGGCCGCCGCGACGGCATGGGCCGGGACGGCGGGCGGGACGGCGGCCGGGACGGCGGTCGTGAGCCGCGGCGCGGGCCGCGGGCCGCCTCGGGCGGGATGACCCGCCTGTTCGTCGGCGCCGGGCGCAGCGCCGGCGTCCGGCCCCAGGACCTGGTCGGCGCGATCGCCGGCGAGACGGGCCTCAGCGGCCGGGACATCGGGGCGATCGAGATCTTCGACCGCTTCTCCCTGGTGGAGGTCCCGGACCCGGCGGCCGAGCAGGTGATCGCAGGACTGCGGGGAAGCACCATCAAGGGCCGCCGGGCGACGGTCCGCCGCGAGCGCTACTAGGCTCCGGTGCGCTCCCCGGTCTTCGGGCCGGGGAGCGCGACCGCCCGCTCCTCAGCCGCCGCGGCGCGCGCAGAGCAGGTAGGCGGCCAGGGCCGCCGCGCCGGTCAGCGCCTGCGCCACCAGGAACGCGCCCGGCCCGGCGGAGCCGCCGGTCAGCGCCAGCGCCAGGGGCAGGCACCCGGCCACGGCCAGGTCGACGCCGGTCAGGCCCCACATCACCGGTCCCGTGGGGACCGCGCCGCCGCCGGTGTCGATCACCGGCATCGAGTGGTCGACCGGCCGCCTGCGGGCCATCCGCAGCGCGGCCGCGGCCAGGGCGGGCGCCGCGGCCGCGCCCAGGAGCAACCACGGGCCCGCCGGGAGCGCGCCCGCCAGCGTCAGCCCGCCCAGGGCCACGGCCAGCCAGGCCGCGCCCAGCAGCGCCGGAAGCAGCGCCCTGGCCGCCAGGACCGAGCGGAACCCCGCACCGAGGAGCCGGGCGAGGGCGGGGTCGTCGCCGTCGCGGCGCGCACCGGAGACGCCGGACGCCGCGGCGGCCAGCCCGCCGGCGAGCACCGCCGCCGCGGTCAGCGGGGTGAGCCCGCCGGACGCCCGCGCGACCAGGGCCGGCAGTACGGCGACGCCGAACAGTACGGCGAGCCGTCCCGGCCGCCGGGCGAACCTGCGCCAGTCATGCCACGCCGTCGCCAGCGGGGCGGGCAGTGAAGGCCACGGCCGGGACCGCAGACGGCGCCCGCGCCAGTGGGCCTCCTCGGCGATCTCGGCCAGCACGCTGGGGTCCAGACCGGTCGCCGCCCGCGTCACGTGCCCGGTCCGGGTGGAGGCCCCGAGCACGGCCCGCGCGGGCATCGCCGCCGTCGCCGCGTGGGCCCGCCGTACGAGCAGCGCCGCCACGGCGGCGGATACCGCGGCGAGGGCCGCGCCGTACGCCGGGGAGCGGAGGAGGCGGCGAGCAGCCATCGTCCCGCGCCGCCGAGCAGCGCGACCGCCGCGGCGGCGACCACCGTCACGGCGACGGCGGCCTGCAGCCACGAGTCCCACGTCTGCGACGCCTGGGCCGTGACCGCCGCGGCCATGCCCGCCGCGCTCGCCGCGAGGCCGAGCGCCACCGCCACGGCCAGCCGTACCACCGTCTGGTCGGGCGCCCCGAGCACGGCGAGCGCGACCACCCCCAGCGTGATCCCGACCGGCACGCAGACCAGCGCGAGGATCCGCGTCGTCCGCCCCAGCAGGGCCCGCCGGTCCAGCGGGGACAGCAGCAGCCAGGAGGCGTCCGGGGCGGGCAGGGCGACGGGACCGGCGGCGCGGGCCAGGGCGAGGAGCCCTGCGTAGGCCAGCAGGACCAGGGCGATCCCGGCCGCCGCCCGCGACGGGTCGCGCGGGTCGCCGAACGCGGCCAGCGCGGAGGAGAGGGGCTCGGCGAGGACGGCGAGGATCATCACCAGCCCGAACCCGGCAACGTAGCGGTCCGACCAGCTCATCCGCCCGCGCCGGGGACGGGCGAGCGAGCGCACGGCCCGGACCGCGGCGGCGCCCTCGCTCATCGGGCCCTCCTCGTCGCGCGGCCGCCCGCCGTACCGGCGTTACGGCGGGCGGCCCGGCGTCCGGGTTTCCCGCGGCCGGCCGAGCCGGTCGCCGGGGCGTCGGTCAGCTCGACGCGGCGGGCTCCGGCGGCCTCGGCGAGCCCGGGGTCGTGGGTGGCCGCGACCACCGTCCGCCCCTCGGCCGCGTAGCCGGCCAGGAGGGCCGCCAGGTGCTCGCGGAAGTCGGCGTCGAGCCCGCGCTCCGGCTCGTCGAGCAGCAGCAGCCGGCTCGGCCGGAGCAGCGCCGCGGCGAGGGAGAGCCGCTGACGCTGGCCGGTGGACAGGTTCTGCGGCACCGCGTCGGCGCGGTCGCGCAGGCCGAAGGTCTCCAGCGCCTCACCGGCGTCCATCCGCGGGGCGGGATGGACCGCGCGCACCAACTCCAGGTGCTCCCGCACGGTCAGGCCGGGGTACCACGCCGGTTCGTCGGCGACCAGCACCACATCGCGCCAGAACGCCGGGGTGTCGCGGGGCGGGCCACCGAGGACGGTGATCTCCCCCTCGTCGGGCGGTTGCAGGCCGGCCAGGCAGCGCAGCAGGGTCGACTTGCCCACGCCGTTCGGCCCCGTCACGGCGACGATCTCCCCCGCCGCGGCCGTCAGCCCGATGCCGCGCAGGACCGGATTCCCGCCGAGGCCCACCCGCAGGCCGCGGAGCATGATGATCGGTTCAGTCACCGTTCGACCCTAGCCAGGGACGGGGTACGGCGCGCTCCGGCCGATGGGCGCCTCGGTCTGCGCGGTGGACGCACACCAGGGTGGGACGGGCGGCGGACGACGGACCGGGCGGAACGGGCGGCACGGCTTCGGCTCATACCGGCACCGGCACCGGCGCCGGTCCCGCGGCCCGGGTCGTTCAGGGCTGGAGCGCTGAAATGATCTTGTCGATCGTGTCCTGGCCGGGGTTGTACCTGGCGAGCTCCTCGCGAAGCTTCGTGAGGCTGCGGTCGTCGGTGGGGTACGGCCGGTGTTTCACGACCTCCTTCGCCCACCGTTCGGCGTCGGGCACCCCGGCGTCCCGGAGCGCGGTGGCGATCTGGCTCTCACCGGCGGCGTTCGCCGACACCCTGGCGAGCTGCGAGGTCGGGGCGCCGCCGGGGGCACCGCCGGGCGCTCCGCCGGGGGCGGAGGGGCCGCCGGGCGGGGAGGTGACCGCGGGGGAGTTCGTGCCGCTGCCGGTCGTGGCGGGGGCGGAGGCGGTGGGACCGCCCGGCTGCCCCCCGCCGCACGCCACGAGGGTGGCCAGGGCGGCGAGCGCCACCGTGGCCCAGATCGTTCTCCCGATCCTCATGCGAAGCCCCCCGCGCCTCATGTGAAGTCCCCGTGCGATGCCGGTGCCGTGTCAATCGTGAGATTGCCTGCGTCGGACCCGGAGAACCTTCGCGAAGCGCCAAGAGCGTCTGAGAATGCGGTCATCCGCCCAGGCCGGCCGCCCGGGTGCCGGAGCGCCGGGCTGCGCGCCGGGCCGACCGGCCACCGGGAACCGCCTCGCGCCGCCCGGAACCACCTCGCACCGCCCAAAATCGTCCGGGACCGCCCGGGACCGCGCCGGAACCCGGTGTCCCCGGCGGCTAGTCCAGGCCCACGGCGGCGGCGCTGGCGTCCCAGAGGGCGCGGGCCCGCTCCGGGTCGCTCATCCCCCGGGGGACGGCGGCGGGGGCGCGGTCGGCGAAGTAGCGGCCCGGGTGGTCGGCGCCGTCCGGGTGGGTGGCGAGGTGGACCATCGTGCTCGCGCCCTCCTCCGCCGTCTGCCCCATGCCGGGGATGTGCTTCACCATCCACATCATGAGCGTGCCCGGGGCGAACCCCGTCTTGATCACGCCGGGGTGGAAGCAGGTGGCGCTCACCCCGGTCCCCGCCAGCCGCCGGGCCAGCTCCACGGTGAACAGCGCGTTGGCCTGCTTGGAGTCGCCGTACTGCAGCCAGCCGCTCCACTTCCGCCGCTCGCGGTCGAGGTCGGCGGGGTCCAGGCGGCCCGACTTGCCCGCCCGGGACGAGGTGGTGATCACCCGGCCGGCCACCCGGTCCAGCAGCAGGTTCGTCAGCAGGAAGGGCGACAGGTGGTTGACCTGCATCATCGTCTCGTGACCGTCGCGGGTGAGCGTCCGCTGCGTGGTCATCACGCCCGCGTTGTTGATCAGAACGTCGATGCGCGGGTAGCGTGAGCGCAGCTCCGCCGCGAGCGCCCGCACGTCGTCGAACGACGTGTAGTCGCACGTCAGCGTGTCCGGCGCGGCACCGGAGCCGGCATCCGGGCCGGAGGCGGCGGTCACCCCGGCCACCCGGCCGGCCACCTCGGCCAGCCGTCCGGCGTCGCGGCCGACCAGGACGAGCCGGTGGCCGCGGCGGGCCAGTTCCACCGCGGCGGCCGCGCCGATTCCGGCACTGGCCCCGGTAATCACACTAATCATCAGATCCTCCACTGCGCCGAAACCTTAATCGGTGCTAGTCTCCTGTGCGATCTTCCGGAGGCGCATTCCATCCCCAAGCCGGTCACGAGCCTCCACATACTCACAGGTTGGGACGAGTGGGCATGGGCTCTGGAAACCGATCCATTCGGTTCAGGATCGTCTTACTGCTGCTCCTGCCCCTGGTGTCGCTCAGCGCGCTGTGGGGGTTCGCCCTCAACCTGACCGTCGGCGACGGCACCGCCCTCCTGCGGTCCTACGACCTCTACCAGAGCGTCGGTGTGACCTCCACCGAGCTGGGGCTCCAGATCCAGGCCGAGCGGACCCAGTCCTCGGTGGCGATCAGCTCCCGGGCCGTCACCGGCGTGACAGGCGAGCAGCGTGGCCGCACCGACCGGGCCGTGACGAGCTTCCGGGACGCGGCCCTCGCCGCCGACCCCGGCGGCCCCGAGATGAGCGCCGCGCTCGACGGCGTGCTCCGGCAGCTCGACCGGCTCCACGGCATCCGCGCCGGCATCGACGGCGAGCGGCGGGACCGGCTGGACGCCCTGACGCAGTACAACCAGATCCTGGACTCGATCTTCCTGCTGTACGACCAGCTCGTCGCCGTCCCGGAAGTCGGCATCTTCCGGCAGGCCGTCGCCCTGCAGTCGATGGGCAACGCCCGGGAGATGATCGCCCGGGAGAACGCCCTGATCAGCGGCGCGCTGATCGACGAACGGCTGTCCCGCCAGGAGCGGGAGGTCTTCGGCGAGTACGCCGCCACCCGCCGGTTCCTGCACTCGCGCGGCCTGGCGGCCCTGGACGGCGAGCTGGCCGGGCCGTACCGCGACGTCTTCGGATCCGCGGCCTTCAAGAAGTTCACCGAGCTGGAGACGGCCGTCATCACGGCCCCCGACGACCTGCTCCCCACCGAGCTGGGCGCCTGGAAGACGACCGTCGACGGCCTGGCGACCTCGCTCGACCAACTCGGCGCCTCCGCCTCCGCCGTGCTGTCCGACCGCTCCGAGTCGGTGGCCACGGGCATCCTGACCCGGATCGCGATCGCCGGCGGCGTCGGCCTGCTCGCGGTGGTCGCCTCCATCGTCATCTCGGTCCGCTTCGGCCGCCGGCTGTCCGGCGAGCTGGCCGGGCTGCGGTCGGCCGCGCTCGACCTGGCGGACGTGCGGCTCCCGCGTCTCGTGGAGCGGCTGCGGCTCGGCGAGAAGGTGGACGTGCGCGCCGAGGCCCCGGCGATGGAGATCGCCGGCGGCTCCGCCGAGGTCCGCGACGTGGCCCACGCGTTCGACTCGGTACGGCGCACCGCCGTCGAGGCCGCCGTCGGCCAGGCCGATCTGCGCCGCGGCGTCAGCCAGGTCTTCGTGAACCTCGCCCGCCGCAAGCAGGGGCTGCTGCACCGCCAGCTCACCCTGCTGGACGGCATGCAGCGCCGGACGAACGACCCCGACGCCCTTGAGGGCCTGTTCCGGCTGGACCACCTGACCACCCGCATGAGGCGGCACGCCGAGAGCCTGATCATCCTGTCCGGCGCCGCGCCGGGCCGGGCCTGGCGCAACCCGGTGCCGGTGCTCGACGTCGTCCGGGCCGCCCTGGCCGAGGTCGAGGACTACCGGCGGGTCAAGGTGGCGCCGATGCCCGCCGCCGCGGTCGACGGGGCCGCGGTGGCCGACCTCACGCACCTGCTCGCCGAGCTGATCGAGAACGCCACGGTGTACTCGCCGCCGCAGACCTCGGTGACCGTGCGCGGCGACGTGGTGGCCAACGGGTTCACCGTCGAGGTGGAGGACCGCGGCCTGGGGCTCAGCGCCACGGAGTACGCGATGATCAACGAGCGGCTGGCCACCCCGCCGGAGTTCGACCTGGCCGACAGCGACCGGCTCGGCCTGTTCGTGGTGGGCCAGCTCGCCGCCCGGCACGGCGTCCAGGTCACCCTGCGCAGCTCGCCGTTCGGCGGCACCACGGCCATCGTGCTCATCCCCCGGGCGGTGCTCGCCGAGACCGGCCCGCCGCTCGCCCCCGCCGCCCCGCGACGGCCCGAGGCGCCCGCGGGCGACGCCCCCGGGCCGTCGCGCCGTCCCCGCTCACCGCGGCGGGCGGCACCCGCCAGAACGGCGGCCGGCCGAACGGCTCGCGGTCGAACGGAGGCCGTCAGAACGGCGGCCTGCCCCGGCGGACGAGGACGACGCCCAGGCCCGGCGGCGCCCCCGGTGACGTTCCTGCCGGGCGACCGCCCCTCGCCGCGCCGACGCTCACCGTGGTGCCCGGGCCGTCGTCCCCGGAGGCGGTTCCCGGGAAGGACCGCGAGACGGCCCCCGACGAGGCTTCCGGGAAGAACCGTGAGGCGGCCCGGCAGGCCGGCGGGACCGGCGAGGAGCGCGCGGGGCGGGCCACCGGCGTGGCGGCCCCCGACAAGGCCGCCACCGCGGAGAGCTCCGCGGGGAGCGCCGCGGAGACCACCGGCCCCCGGGATCTGCCCCGCCGGGTCCGGCAGGCCAGCCTCGTGCCGCAGCTCCGGCAGGAGACGGCTTCGACCGGGCAGGCGCCCGCCGCGCCGGAGCCCGAACCGGACCCGCCCGCCGAAGGCCGCTCGCCCGACGAGGTGCGGGCCCTGTTCTCCGCCTTCCAGGCGGGCACACGACGGGCACGCGAGGAGAACGAAGACTTGGCACACCACACGACAGCCGACAAGAGGGACTGATGACCGGGAAGTTCACCAACACCGGCGAGTTGAACTGGCTCCTCGACGATCTGACGAGCCGGGTGGCCGCGGTGCGCCAAGCTGTGATCCTGTCCACCGACGGCCTGGCGGTGGGCTCCTCCAAGGGCCTCAGCCGGGAGGACGCCGAGCACCTGTCGGCGGTCGCCGCCGGGTTCCAGAGCCTGGCGCGCGGGGCCGGCCGCCACTTCGGCGGGGGCGAGGTGCGCCAGACCATCGTGGAGATGGAGTCGGCGTTCCTGTTCGTCACCGCCGCCGGGCAGGGCACGTGCCTCGCCGTACTGAGCAGCTCCGACGCCGATGTCGGCCACATCGCCTACGAGATGGCGATGCTGGTCAAGCGGGTCGGCCCGCACATCTCCACGCTCCCGCGCCAAGGCCTCTCATGAGCGAGCGGGACACCGGGCGCGGCATGCCGGGCGGTCGTCCCGCGACCCGCCTCCCGCGCGGCCGCCGCGCGGCACGCGCGCCGTACGGCCGGCCGGTGACCCGCGGTCCGTACGGCCGCCACGCGGTCGGTACGGCGTACGGCCGGTCCGCCGCCCGCGCGCCGTACGGGGGCGGAGGGGAGCGGCCGTCATGACGCGGTGGATGGACGAGGAGGCCGGGCCCGTCGTCCGGCCGTACGCGCTGATCGGCGGCCGGACCCGGTCGTCCGGCGACGCGCTGGACCTGGTCTCGATGATCACCGCCACGGGGACGGTCCCGCCCGGCGGGTTCGTCCCCGGCCCCGAGCAGGAACGGATCCTCTCCCTGGTCGCCACGGCGACCTCGGTCGCCGATATCGCCTCCGACCTGGACCTGCCCCTCGGCGTGGTCCGTGTCCTCCTCGGCGACCTGCACGACCACAAGCTGATCTCGATAGGGCGCGCCTCGACGAGCGAGCGCATTCTCAAGGAAGTGATCAATGGACTTCGAGCCCTCTGACGAACCAGTCGCGCTCAAGATCCTCATCGCGGGCGGCTTCGGGGTGGGCAAGACGACGCTGGTCGGCTCGATCAGCGAGATCCGGCCGCTCCGGACCGAGGAGGTGCTCTCCGACCGCGGCATCGGCATCGACGACGTCGAGGGCGTGGAGGGCAAGCACACCACCACGGTCGCGATGGACTTCGGCCGCATCACGATCCGGGAGGGCCTGGTCGTGTACCTGTTCGGCACCCCCGGGCAGGAGCGGTTCTGGTTCATGTGGGACGAGCTGTCCTACGGCGCGCTGGGCGCGGTGGTGCTCGCCGACACCCGGCGGCTGACCGACTGCTTCCCCTCGATCGACTACTTCGAGCAGCGGGGCACGCCGTTCATCGTGGCGGTCAACTGCTTCGACGGCGCCGAGCGGTACGAGGCCGACGAGGTGCGCTCCGCGCTGGACCTCGACGAGGACGTGCCGGTGCTGTTGTGCGACGTACGGCGCCGCGCCTCGGCCAAGACGGTCCTGGTGACGCTCGTCGAGCACTCCCTGAAGGTGCTGACGGCCGGCCAGCACTGACCGGCCCGCCGGCACGGACGAACTCGTGGCCCGCACTCCCGTCGCGGGCCACCGCGTTCCTCCCGCCGTCCCCCACCACGGCGGAAACGGGCTCAGAGCGCCCGGAGGCCGTTGATCACTTCCTGCAGGAGGCTCTCCACGGGCGGCGTGGCGGCCGGGACCGGTGACCGCACCAGGATGAGCCCCTGGTCCAGCAGGTCGCCCAGCAGCACCTTGACGACTCCCATCGGCAGCCCGGCCTCCGAGGCGACCTCCGCGATGGGCCTGGTCCGCCGGACCAGGTCCAGCAGCCGCCGGTGCTCCGATCCCAGGTGGACGGCGGTGGTGGCCGCCGCGCCGGTCGCCACCACCATCGACAGCACGTCGAACGAGGACGAGGAGGCGCGCGTGCGCCCGCCGGTCAGCGCGTAGGGGCGGACGACCGGACCGGCCTCCTCGTCCACCCACTCGACGTCGTCGCTCATTGCCCCGCCCGGGGGGTGGTGGCCATGTGCTGGCCGACCCGGGTCACCAGGCGGGCCATCTCGTAGGCGATCAGGCCCACGTCGGCGGCGCCGGTGGTCATGACCGCCAGGCAACTGCCCTGGCCGGCCGAGGTGACGAAGAGGAACGCCGAGTCCATCTCCACCATCGTCTGCCGGACGGCTCCTCCGCCGAACTGCAGGCTGGTCCCCTTGGCCAGACTCTGGAACCCGGAGGCCACCGCCGACAGGTGGTCGGCGTCCTCCTTGCTCAGCCCGCGTGACGAGGCCATCATCAGCCCGTCGTTGGACAGGATCAGCGCGTGCGAGACGTCCGCCACGCTCGTGACGAAGTCATCCAGAAGCCAATACAGCTCACCCGGCACGTGGTAAAACCCCTTCCCCTGTGATGGTCGCGCTCGTTCGCGTGTCTACGCCGGCCGCGGGCCGGCCTCCCGTTCGGTGCTCCTCATCACCGTCCGCGGCCCGGCCTCAGTGCCCCTCATCGCCGTCCTCGGCCCGGCCGCGTCGCCAGCCGGCCTGGAGCGAGCTGAGCACCGCCCGCGCCTCCTCGGGCGATCGTTCCCCGGCCTGCCCGTCCGCGTCCGGATCATGCGACGGCCGCGGCGGGCCCGCCTGGCGGATCCGGCGGGGCAGGCCGTCCGGCCGCGGCGCGGTCCCGGTCCGCCCGGCGGGCTCTCCGGTCCCGGCGAGCCGTACGATCCCGGCCGTCCCGGCGAACCCGGCGCTTCCGGCCGGCTCCGCGCTCCCGGCCGTGGCTCCGGCGGGCTCCGGCACTGTGGCCCCGGTGGCCCCGGTGGCCCCGGCGGGCCGTACGGTCCCGGTGGGCTCGCCGCCGGTCCCGGACGGTCCGGGGATCTCCCGCGGCGCCTGCCCGTCCGTCTCCGGCGCTCCCAGCAGCGACTCGGGGACCAGCACGACGACCCCGGTCCCGCCGTACGGCGAGGGCCGCACCGTCACCTTCGCCCCGTACCGCGCGGCCAGCATGCCGACCACCGCGAAGCCCAGCCGGTCGGTCTCGGCCGGGTCGAACTCCGGCGGGCTGGCCAGCCGCTCGTTGACGGCGGCGCGCTTCTCCGGGGTCATGCCGAGGCCGCGGTCCTCGACCTCGACCGTGAAGCCGTGACCGGCGAACTCGCCCCGGACCGACACCTCGCCCCCCGGCGGGGAGAAGGCCGTGGCGTTCTCGATGATCTCGGCGAACAGGTGCATCATGTCCGCCACCGCGTCACCGGCCAGGGTGGCGCCGGGCATGGGGTAGATCCGTACCCGGGCGTAGTCCTCGACCTGGGCGGCGGCGCCGCGCAGCATGTCCTCGATCAGGACGGGCGAGCGCCACTTGCGGCCCGCGGCCCCGCCGGAGAGGATCACCAGGCCCTCGGCGTGGCGGCGCATGCGGGTGGTCAGGTGGTCGAGCCGGAACAGGTTCTCCAGCGCCTCGGGGTCCTCGGCCTGTTTCTGCATGCCGTCGAGAAGCTTGAGCTGGCGCTGCAGCAGCGACTGGCTGCGCCGGGCGAGGCTGCGGAAGGACTGCGCGACGGCCTCGCGCAGCCTGGCCTGCTCCACGGCGGCGTCCACGGCGCGGTGCTGGACGCTGTCGAAGGCGGCGGCGACGTCGTGGACCTCGGTGGTGCTGCCCAGCGGCTCCAGCGGGGGCGCCTCGGCGGCCACGTCCACCGGCTCGCCCCGGCGCAGCTTCTCCATGACGCGCGGCAGCCGCACCTCCGCGAGGTCGGCGGCGGCGCGCCGGACCCCGGCGAGCTCGCGGGTGAGGTTGCGGCCGATCCGGAAGGAGACCAGCAGCGAGGCGATGACCGCGACGAGGCCGAGCACGCCGGCGATCCCGGCCTTGGCGAAGGTCGTGAGGGCCGTCGGCGCCGTCCGGTCGACGAGCCCGAGCGCGGCCGCCGACGTCCCCCTCCGGTAGGTGATCTCCAGCCGGCCGGTGGTGGCCCGCCAGTCGGTTTCGGCGACCACGCCGCCGGACAGCAGGCGGTCCTCCATCTCGGTGAGCTCCCGCACCGGCCGCGACGAGGGGACCAGGCCGGCGAACAGGGCGCGCATCTCGGTGTCGAGCTGCGACATGCCCTCCTCCATGAGGAAGGCCCGCTTGGTGGCGAACTGGCCGAACAACCGCAGCTCGGCCGGTGTCAGGCGGCGGCCCGTGGCCAGCGCGTCCGCGGCGAGCGCTCGCTCGTGAGAGAAGAAGGCCATCGAGTAGCCGACCGTGTTGACGCCGCGCATCTGCCGGGACAGGGCCTCGTCGTCGGTGATGGCCGCGATGTCGATGAACCGGTAGAACGCGTCGGGCACCGGGCCGAACTCCTTGACGAGCCCGGCGGGCTCGATCCGTCCGCCGTCCACCTTGGCCCGCACCGCGTCGAGCGCGTCGACCGCGGCGGTCAGGTCGGCGAACCGAGCCTTGGACGTCGGGCCCAGGCCCGCCAGGTCCAGCCCGCGCCGCGCCCCGTCACGCAGCCGGGACCGTTCCCGGTCGGTGATGGCGCGCTGAGCGTCGAGGGACCTGCGGGCGTCCGCGGAGCGGACGGCGAGATACTCGGCCGACAGGACGGTCTCGCGCTCCACGGCGTGGCTCACCTCGTTGGCGGGCGCGATGACGGTTTCGTAGAGGTCGTCGGCCTCCAGCAGGCTCATCGAGTCGCCGACGGTGACCGTCGCCGCGAATCCCCAGAGGGCCACCAGTGAGGTCAGAGGGATCGCCAGCAGAGCAGAGATCTTGAACCGGATGGACCTGCTCGATGCCATGTCACCTCAACGGTTCGGTCTCGGAGCGCGAGAGCGAGAACCTCCGGACGATCTTCAGATCGCCGACGAGGATAGCATCGGACAGGAGAAATATTCTTGTCCTATTTGTGACCTGTCAGGAAATAGTCATGTTCCGGGACAAGTCCCCCAAGAAGCGCCTGACCCGCGCGCGACGTGCGGGCGGCGGCCGGAGCCCAGGCCAGCCACGCCAGCCGTACGGCGAGCACCCCGAGCAACGCGACCTCGGTGACCAGCAGCGCCCGCTCGGCCAGGCCGATCAGCACCCGGTCGCCCGGGAGCGCCACGTAGGTGAGGGCCAGCAGCCCGAATCCGCCGGCCAGGGTCAGCCACTCCACCGGCCTGGCCACCACCCGCCACCGCTCGTCCCGGCCCAGCCCCGGAGCCATCAGCGCGCCCGCCGCGGGCAGCGCCAGGAAGGCCGCGATGGAGACGTAGCGGTGCACCTGGGCCCCGAGGTCCATCGCCAGGCCCGGGGCGACCGTCGGCACGACCGCGATCACGACCAGCGCCGCGCTCCAGGCCAGCATCAGCCGCTCGGCCGCCGCGCCGATCGGGGCCCGGACCGCCCGCAGCCCCGCCACCAGCGCGAGGGACGCGACACCCAGGCACGCCATGGCGAACTCGGTGGCCCCGCCGCGGTCGAGCACGGCGTACTCGCTGATCGTCAGGTTGAGCGGATCCAGCTGCGGATCCGGGTCGATCTGACCGGCGATCGCGGCCACGATCGCCGCCGCCGTACCGGCGCAGGCGATCAGGGGGTAGAGCCTCTTCGACGCGAGCATGGACCCAGACTGTCCCGCGGACCCGGTTCCACACATCCGGCGGCGTCCCTGATCCGACCCTGAGCGATCCCCGAGACTCCGCCCCGTGGAGCGGGGTCCCGGGGACCGGCGGCCGGGGTCGCGCCGCGGCCCCGGGCCGGCCCGCGGGTTCCCGTCCCGGGCCGCCGCTCAGGCCGTGTCGCGGCCTCCGGTGTACCGGGCGCGGGCCTCGGCGTAGCGGGCCCTGATCTCCGGCACCGCGTCGGCCTCGAAGCCCCGGGAGCCGGCCCGGTCCCAGACCGGGGGCTCGTCCCCGCCCGCGACCAGCCAGGCGGCCTGCCGCGCCGCGCCGTCGGCGACGTACTCCCCCGGCTCCGGGACGACCACCGGCCGCCCGAAGACCGCCGGGGCGATCCGCCGCACCGCCTCCGACCGCGCCCCGCCGCCGATGAGCAGCACCCTGGCCGGCTCCAGCCCGAGGGCGTCGAAGGCGTCGGCCAGGTGGCAGAGCATGCCCTCCACCGCGGCCCTGGCCAGGTGGGCGGGGGTGGAGGTGGCCAGGGTCAGGCCGTGCAGCGTCCCGGTGGCCTCGGGCAGGTTCGGTGTCCGCTCCCCCTCCAGGTACGGCACGCAGACCAGGCCGCCCGCTCCGGGCGGGGCCTGCAGCGCGAGCCGGTCGAGGTCGGCGGGACCGACCCCGAGCAGCCGGGCGGCGGCGTCGAGGACCCGGGCCGCGTTGAGCGTGCACACCAGCGGCAGGAACCGCCCGGTCGCGTCGGCGAACCCGGCCACCGCGCCGGTCGGGTCGGCGCTCGGGCGCTCGGCCACCGCGAACGCCGTGCCGGACGTACCGATCGACACCACCACGTCGCCGGGTCCCGCGCCCACCCCGAGGGCTGCGGCCATGTTGTCGCCGGTCCCGGGGCCAGCCGTACCGGTCCGGACGCCCCGGGCGGGCCCGGGGTCCGCAGTTCGCCGGCCTCCTCGCGGGGGCCGAGCACGCGCGGCAGGCCGGGCACGGCGCCGAACGCCATCTTGAGCAGGTCGGTGCGGTAGGAGCCGGTGGCGGGCGAGAAGTAGCCGGTGCCGGAGGCGTCGCCCCGGTCGGTGACGGGCTCGCCGTCCCCGCCGCCCAGCCGCCAGGTCAGCCAGTCGTGCGGCAGGCACACCCGCGCCGTACGGCGGGCCGCCTCCGGCTCGTGGACCGCCAGCCAGCGGAGCTTGGCCACCGTGAACGACGCGACCGGCACGCTGCCGACCGCCTCGGCCCACCGCTCCGGCCCGCCCAGCTCCTCGACCAGGTCGCGGGCGGCGCCGGCCGAGCGGGTGTCGTTCCACAGCAGCGCGTCCCGCACGACCCGCCCGGACTCGTCCAGGCAGACCATGCCGTGCTGCTGGGCGGCGACGCTCACCGCGGCGACGTCGCCGAGCCCGCCGGCCTGGGCGATCGCCTCCTGGAGCGCGGCCCACCAGGCGGCCGGGGCGACCTCGGTGCCGTCGGGGTGGGCCGCGCGGCCCTGGCGGACCAGGGCCCCGGTCTCGGCGTCCCTGATGACCACCTTGCAGCTCTGGGTCGAGGAGTCGACCCCGGCCACGAGCGTCATGCCCGGTCGCCCCCGCGGACCCCGAGGAGGTGGTCCATGGCGAGCTGGTTGAGGCGGGAGAAGTGGAAGCCGCGCGCCGCCGCCGCCTCGACGTCGAACTCGTCGTCCGCCAGGTCGGCCAGGGTCTCACCGGGGGCCAGCGTGGACTCGGACAGCTCGGCGACCCTGCTCGCGGCGAGCGCCTCGGCGACCTCGGGGTCGGCGCGGAACGCCCGGGACTTCTCCTTCAGGATCAGGTACATCCGCATGTTGGAGGCGGCCGACACCCACACGTCCTCGGGGTCGTCGGTGCGGACCGGCTTGTAGTCGAAGTGCCGGGGGCCGTCGTAGCCGCCGTTCTCCAGCAGGTCCACCAGGAAGAACGCGTTCTTCACATCACCGTGGCCGAAGACCAGGTCCTGGTCGAAGCGGGGGCCGTGCTGGCCGTTGAGGTCGATGTGGAACAGCTTGCCGTGCCACAGGGCCTGCGCGATGCCGTGGGCGAAGTTGAGCCCGGCCATCTCCTCGTGCCCCACCTCGGGGTTGAGGCCGACCCGCTCGGGGTGCTCCAGCTCGTTGATGAACGCCAGCGCGTGGCCGATCGTCGGCAGCAGGATGTCGCCGCGCGGCTCGTTCGGCTTGGGCTCGATGGCGAACCTGAGGTCGTAGCCCTTCTCGATCACGTAGGAGGTCAGCAGGTCGACGCCCTCCTTGTAGCGGCTGAGCGCGGCCCTGATGTCCTTGGCGGCCCCGGACTCGGCGCCCTCGCGCCCGCCCCAGAAGACGTAGGTCGTGGCGCCCAGCTCGGCGGCCAGGTCGAGGTTGCGCATCACCTTGCGCAGGGCGTGACGGCGGACGTCGCGGTCGTTGCTGGTGAACGCGCCGTCCTTGAAAACGGGGTGGGTGAACAGGTTCGTGGTGGCCATCGGGACCTTCATCCCGGTCTCCGACAGCGCCTTCCTGAAGGCCGCGATCGCCCGCTCGCGGTCGGACTCGACGGCCAGCAGGTCGTCGTCGTGGAAGGTGACGCCGTACGCGCCGAGCTCCGCCAGGCGGTGGACGGTCTCGACCGGGTCCAGCGGGGGGCGGCTGGCGTCCCCGAACTGGTCACGGGCCTGCCAGCCCACGGTCCACAGCCCGAAGGTGAAGCGGTCCTCCGGCCTGGGGGTGTAGTCGCTCATCGCGCCCTCCTATTTAATCCACATTATGGACTTAATATGGTCCGGCAGGGTGGGATCGTCAAGAGGTGGGGGTTCCATGGGTTCCATGACGACGGGTTCCGGGATGAGGGGTTCCGGGATGACAGGTTCCGGGACGGCGCGGACCGGACGGGTTCCATGACGACGCAGGCCGTACGCCACGACGCGATGCGCGCCCGCAACCTCGCCGTAGTGCTGGGCGAGGTGCGCCGGAGCGGCCCGGTCACCCGCGCGGCGCTCGCCGAGATCACCGGGCTGACCAAGACCACGGTCGCCAAGATGGTCGGCGACCTGCTGGAGGCCGGGATGGTCGCCGAGTCGGCGGCACCCCGCGACGGCGAGCGGGGCCGGCCGGGCACGGCCGTCTCCCTCAGCGGCGGCCGGGTGGCGGCGCTCGGCCTGGAGATTACCGCCGGCCACCTGTCGGCCTGCGTGGCGGACCTCACCCTCGCGGTGCGGCTCCGTTTTGCACAGGCTGTGGACAACCGGTCCCGCCCCCCTGTGGAAACCATGGCCCATCTGCAGGAACTTGCCCACAGGGCTGTGGACGAAGCGCGTACGGCCGGCCTGTCCGTCGTCGGCTCCACGCTCGCCGTCCCCGGCCCCGTGGACGGCGGGCTGCTGCACACCGCGCCCAACCTCGGGTGGCGCGGCGTCCGGGCCGGCGACCTGCTGGACTTCCCGGTGACCGTGGAGAACGAGGCCAACCTCGCCGCGCTGGGCGAGCTGTGGTTCGGCGGCGGGCCGGACGACTTCCTGCACGTGTCGGGGGAGACCGGCATCGGCGCCGGTCTGGTGGTCGGCGGCGAGCTGTTCCGCGGCGCGCACGGCCTGGCCGGCGAGCTGGGCCACGTGGTCGTCTTCCCCGACGGCCCGGACTGCCGCTGCGGCGGCCGGGGCTGCCTGGAACGGTACGCCGGCCAGGAGGCACTGCTCCGCGCCTCCGGCGCCGCCGGGGTGCCCGAGCTGACCGAACGGCTGCGGGCCGGCGAGGCGGACGCGCTGCGCGCCTGCGAGCGCGCCGGGCGGGCGCTGGGCGTCGCCCTCACCTCGGCGGTCAACCTGATGGACCCCGGGACGGTCGTGCTGGGCGGGATCTTCGCGCCGCTGTTCGAGTGGATCGCCGGCCCGGTCCGCGAGGCGATGTCCACCCGGCTGGCCGGGATGCGCCGCTCCGTGCCCGAGCTCGCGGTCTCCCGGCTCGGCGGCGACGCCGCGACCCTCGGCGGGGCCGGGCGGGTCATCCACCGCGTCATCGCCGACCCCCCCCCCCACCTCCCCACCGCCCGCCCGCTCACCCTCTGAACCGTCGGCCGGCCCCTTCGGCGTCCGCCGACCGCCGACCACCGAGCTAGGAGAGCGCGCCTCTCACCCGGAGCCCGAGAGAAAGCGCTTCTCACCGCACGCCGCGCCCGGCGCCCTTGCGCCGGTGGGTAGGCTGATTGAAGGTTCAAGTTTTAGGAGAGAGCCATGCCCGTCCAGCGGCTCAACCACGCGGTCCTGTACGTGCGCGACGTCGAGCGCAGCGTCGCCTTCTACCGGGAGGCCCTCGGCTTCGAGGTCGTCATGGGCATGCGGGGCGCGGCGTTCCTGCAGGCCGCCGGCTCCGCCAACGACCACGACCTCGGCCTGTTCGAGGTCGGCGCCCAGGCCGCCCCCTCGCCCGCCGGCCGTTCCGCCGTCGGGCTGTACCACCTGGCCTGGGAGGTCGACACCCTGGAGGAGCTGGAGCGGATCGCCGCCAGGCTGACGGAGATGGGCGCCCTGGTCGGCGCCTCCGACCACTCCACCACCAAGGCCCTGTACGCCAAGGACCCCGACGGGCTGGAGTTCGAGGTGTCCTGGCTCGTCCCGGCCACCCTGCTCACCGAGGAGACGCTGCGCGGGCGCAGCCGCATCCGGCCCCTCGACCTCGCCGCGGAGAAGGAGCGGTACGGCGCGCACACCCGGGGCGGCATCGGGGTCTCGACGCCGGCCTGACCGCGAGTCCCGGATTCACCGTCCCGGAGCCCGCCTCCGCGAGACGGCCACCCCCGCCAGGCACAGCAGCCCGCCGAGGAGGGACAGCCACCCGGGGACCTCCCCCAGCACCGCCCAGGCCATCAGGACCACCAGCGCCGGGACGAGGTAGGTCGTGGCGCCCATCCTGCCCGCGGTGGTGCGGGCGAGGGCGTAAGCCCAGGTGGTGAACGCCACCGCCGTCGGGAAGACGCCGAGGTACACGACATCCAGGGTCGCCGCCAGCGGGGCTCGGGCCGCCTGCGACACGAGTTGCCCGGCGAACGGCAGACAGGCCGCCGTCCCGACGAAGCAGCCGAACGTGGTGACCTGGAGCGCCGAGGCGTGGCGCAGCGCGGGCTTCTGGGACAGCGCTCCCACCGCGTACGTCACCGCCGCCGCCAGGCAGAGCAGGACGCCCGTCACCGACGCGCGCCCCTGGCCCGACATGGAGATCCCGACCACGACCGCGCCGCCGAACGACATCGCCATGCCCGCCAGCAGGCGGGGCGGGAACCCCTCCCCGAGCAGCCGACCGCCCAGTAGCGCGATGAGCAGCGGGCCGATGTTCACGACCATCGCCGCGGTGCCCGCGTCGACCTCCTGCTCGCCCCAGTTCAGCGCGACCGTGTAGGCGCCGAACCACAGGACTCCCGAGACGAGGATGCCCGGCCAGGCGGCCCTCGGCGGCCATCCCTCGCGCCGCACCAGCAGGATGACCCCCAGCACCGCCGAACCCGCCAGCAACCGGCCCAGAGCGAGCGCCCCGGGGGAGAAGTACGGCACCGCGCCACGGATGCCGACGAACGCCGAGGCCCACAGCAGCACGGTGACGCCGGCCGCCGCCATCGTGCGCCGATCCGGCTGGGATTGCACCGCTTCTGCCTGGTTCAGCATGGTCCGTTTCATACGCGGCACCTTATGGGCCCCGTTCTTTGGTCAGCGCCGAACCGTCCCCCTGCATGAGAGCCGGAGATACGGGCATGTCGGTCCCTTTTGTGGTTTTTCGTGGTCAATGCTCCCCTACACCGACCGTTCGCGCCGAGGGGCAGGTCGAGAGCCCTTTCTTGCCGTTTACGAATGTGTTGAATCGCTGGGGGTAGCGGCGGTCCCAAGCGAAGACGCGCACGACTTTGGAGGCATCGGTGAACGAATTCCCAGCCGGGACGGGGGAGCGCTCCACGCTGAGCGACCAGCCCCACACGACGACCGAACACGCCAAGGCAGCCGTCGGAGAGGTGGCCGAGACCGCCAAGGACCAGACCCGCGCGGTCGCCCACGAGGCCCGGTACCAGGCGCAGAACGTCATGGGACAGCTGCGCGACCGCGTGGGCGAGCAGAGCATGCACCAGAGCCGCCGCGCCGCCCAGGGCATCCGCCAGTGGGCCGACGACCTCAGTTCGATGACCGACGCCGCCAAGCCCGACTCCCCGGTGACCAACGTGGTGCACCAGGTCGCCGGGACGGGCCGCCGCGCGGCCGACTACCTGGAGCAGGAGGGCCTGGCCGGGGTGGTCCGGGACGTCCAGAGCTTCGCCCGCCGCCGCCCTGGAGCGTTCCTGATGGGCGCGGTGGCCGCGGGCTTCCTCGTCGGCCGGATGGCCAAGGCGACGGCCGCCTCCCAGAACGACACCTCCGGTACGGCGTACCAGGGCTTCCAGGACGGCTACCGCCCGCAGCAGTACACCCAGCCGGCGCAGCCGTACACCCAGCCGACCGGCACGCAGTACCCGTCGGCCCAGCCGTACACCACGGACGGCACCTACACCACCGCCGACGCCTACGGCTCCGCCGAGCCGTACCCGTCGTCGGCCCAGACGCGCCCGACGACGCAGTACCCGTCCGAGACCCCTCCGTCGACCGGCTGGGACGGTGAGCCACGGTGAGCTCGCCCGCCTACGAACCGGGCTCGTCCGTCTACGAACCGGCCGAGCCCTCGCTGGGACAGCTCGTCGGCGAGGTCGGCGAGGACCTTTCCAAGCTCTTCCGCCAGGAGGTGGAGCTGGCCAAGGCCGAGATCCGCCAGGAGGCGACCAAGGCCGGCAAGGCCGCCGGGATGCTCAGCGGCGCCGGAGCGGCCGGCCTCGTGGTCGCCCTCTTCGTGTCGCTGGCGGTCATGTTCGGCCTGGGCGCCGTCATGCCCCTGGGCTGGGCCGCCCTGATCGTCGCGGTCGTGTGGGCCGTGATCGGCGGAGTGCTGTACACCAACGGGCGCAAGCGGATGAGCGAGGTCTCCCCCAAGCCCGAACAGACCGTCGAGACGCTCAAGGAGGATGCGCGATGGGCGCGGAACCTGACGAAATAAGAAGAGAGATCGCCGCCACCAGGGCGGAACTGGCCGCCGACGTCGATCGGCTGGCCGACCGGACGAGCCCGTCGCGGATCATTCAACGGAGGACCGATCGCATGCGTGAGAAGCTCTACTCGGTGCGCGAGCGGGTGATGGGCACCCCGTCCCACGCCGCCCACCAGGCTCGCTACCAGGCCGGGCACGCCGCCCACGGTGTCCGCGAGACCGCCGCCGGTGCGGCCGGCGCCGTCCGTGAGACCGCCGCCGGCGCGGCCGACAGCGTCAGGCACGGCGCGCAGCAGGCCACCGAGCTGGTCCGTGAGGCGCCGGAGCAGGCGATGCGCGGCACCCAGGGCAACCCGCTGGCCGCCGGGCTGATCGCCTTCGGCGCCGGACTGCTCGCCGCGGCCCTCATCCCGGCGACCGAGGCCGAGCAGCGTGCCGCCCAGCAGGTCAAGGAGCAGGCCGGCGACATGATGGAGCCGGTCAAGGAGGCGGTGCGCGAGTCGGCCCAGCAGCTGGGCCAGGAGGCCAAGCAGGTCGCCCAGGAGGCCGTCGGCCAGGTCAGGGACACCGCCGGCGAGGCGGCCAAGGCCACCGGCGACCACGCCCGCGACCAGGCCCACCAGGTGACCGAGACGGCCCGCTCCTCCCACGGGGTCTGACGGGGTCTGACGGGTCCCGTCCGTGACAGGAGCCCGGCAGGAGCACGCCTGACCAGGACGTCCGGCCGGACGCCTGACCAGGACGCCTGATGAGAGAACGCCGTCGCCGCCGCCCTCGCCCGGCAGGGGAGGGCGGCGGCGGGCATCCGTAAGCTGTGCGAAGAGAACGGTGCGCGATGATCCAGCACGACACTCCACGCCACGACGACCGGGGCGCGACCCGCGACCCCGGCACCGCCGGCGGACCGGCTCCCGAAAGCCCGTCCGAGCTTCCCAAGCGGTCGTGGTGGGGCGTGCTCAAACGCACCGTCAAGGAGTTCCAGCAGGACAACCTCACCGACTGGGCCGCCGCGCTCACCTACTACGCGGTGCTGTCGATCTTCCCGGCGCTGCTGGCCGTGGTGTCCGTGCTGGGGTTGTTCGGCCAGAACACCACCAAGGCGCTCACCGACAACCTGAGCGCCATCGCGCCCGGCGCCGCCCGGCAGACCATCGACGCCGTGCTCCAGGCCCTGCAGAGCAACCAGG
Source organism: Streptosporangium sandarakinum (assembly GCF_050942225.1). Taxonomy (NCBI): domain Bacteria; kingdom Bacillati; phylum Actinomycetota; class Actinomycetes; order Streptosporangiales; family Streptosporangiaceae; genus Streptosporangium; species Streptosporangium sandarakinum. Next base: position 312,855 of record NZ_CP192034.1, on the reverse strand, counting down.
GCGCCGCCGGGGTCGCCACGATCCTGGGCATCGCCGTCGCCCTCTGGTCCGCCTCCGGGTACGTGGGGGCGTTCATCCGGGCCTCCAACGTCATGTACGAGATGCCCGAGGGCCGGCCCATCTGGAAGACTCTCCCGCTGCGCCTGGGCATCACCGCGGTCCTGGTGATCCTGATGGCGGTCGGCTCGGTCTCCGTCGTGTTCACCGGATCGCTCGCCCAGCAGGCCGGGAGGTTCCTGGGCATCGGCGAGACCGCCCTGACCGTCTGGAGCATCGTCAAGTGGCCGGCCCTGGTGATCGTCGTGGCGCTGGTGCTGGCCCTGCTGTACTGGGCGGCCCCCAACGTCTCGCACCCCGGCTTCCGCTGGATCACCCCCGGCAGCCTGCTGGCCGTCGTGCTGTGGATCGTCGCGTCCGCGGCCTTCGCGTTCTACGTGGCCAACTTCGGCTCCTACAGCAAGACCTACGCCGCCCTGGCCGGGGTCATCATCTTCCTGATCTGGCTGTGGATCACGAACATCGCCGTCCTGTTCGGCGTGGAGTTCGACGCCGAGCTCGCCCGCGAGCGCGCCATCGAGGCGGGCGTGCCGGCCGACGCCGAGCCGTACGTCGAGCCCCGCGACACCCGCAAGTTCAACGAGGACGAGCGCGCGGAGGTCCGCAGGTTCGAGCGGGAGGAGCGCGGCTGACCCGCCGCGCGCCCCGGGCGGCGGGAAGGCATAGTGGCCCATGCCCGTCCGTTGACCGTCCGATCCGCCGGAAGGGGTACAGGGGGCGTATGGACGAGGAACACAGCGGCGGGAGCGCCGTGCACCGGCCGTCTGCGCTGCGGAAGAAGGGCTGACATGGCCGAGGACCGGGAGCGGATCTCCGCCGAGTTCGGTGAGGCGGTCAACATGACCGCCGCCGAGCTGGAACGCTGGCTGCGGACCCCCGAGTCCGAGGCCGCCGGCGACAGGTCCGGGGGCGGCGAGTCGACGGGACACGAGTCCGGCCGCCGCATCACCGAGATCCTCCGCAAGAAGAAGGGCGATCTGTCCGACGACGACTACGCCCACATGCGGAAGGTGACGGGGTACGTCCACCGCCACCTCGCGCAGCGCCCGTCGGGGGACGTCACGGACACCCGGTGGCGGCACTCCCTGATGAACTGGGGACACGACCCGATCAAATAGCGCCCGCGCCCCGCCGCCGGGGACACGGCCGCTTGCGCGGCGTGTCCCCGGAACGTGCCGCATACCCGGAACATGCCGTGTCTCCAGAACGTGCCGCGTCCCCGGAACCCACCGCGTCCCGGAATGTGCCGCATTCCCGGGACCGCTCCGCGCGGGGCGTCAGCGGAAGCTGCGTCTGCCGTACACGCTGGCGATCAGGAAGACGCCCACCGCCGCCACGACGACCTGCAGGATCAGTTCGATCCAGTCGATGCCGCTCGTCGCGCTGACCCCGATGGCCCTGGCGATCCCGGAGCCGATGAAGGCGGCGATGATGCCGATCACGACCGTCAGCCAGATGGGGATGTTCTGCTTGCCCGGCAGGACGAGCCGGCCGAGGGCGCCGATGATGGCGCCGATGATGATGGCACTGATGATGCCGGTGATTGTCATGTTCCACGCTCCCCCTGATCGCACGGCCTTTCGCCGTACGCCCCCCTGGAACCCGTATGCCCGGCGCGGAAAGAACGACACATAAGGCAGATCATTCATTTGAGTAATCATTATTGATTAATCACTTTTTTTACTCCGCGCGTACCCGCAGGCGGCACGGCATGGCGGAAAACGACGGAACGTGCCGGGAACGGCGGGCGCGGCGGGCTCCGGTGGCCACGACGGTCCCGGCTCGACGCCGGGTGCCCGGCACCCCGATGATTCAGATGTCCGCGACGACGGGGACGGCGGCGTCGCCGTACCCCAGAAGACAAGGGGCCGGAAACGATGACGGCGATGTTCACCGCCGCCGCCGGGGGAACTCTGTCCTTCCCCGGCGGCTTCGTCTGGGGGGCCGCGACCGCCGCCTATCAGATCGAGGGGGCGGCGGGGGAGGACGGCCGCGGCACGTCGATCTGGGACGTCTTCACCCACACCCCCGGGCGCGTCGCGGGCGGCCACACCGGCGACGTGGCCTGCGACCACTACCACCGCTACCGCGACGACGTCCGCCTGATGCGGGAGCTGGGCCTGGGCGCCTACCGCTTCTCGGTGGCGTGGCCGCGGATCCAGCCGACCGGTTCCGGCCCCGTCAACGCCGCCGGGCTCGACTTCTACGACCGCCTCGTGGACGAGCTGCTCGCCGCCGACGTCTCCCCCTACGTGACGCTGTACCACTGGGACCTGCCCCAGCCGCTGGAGGACCGCGGCGGCTGGACGGAGCGCGACACGGCCCACCGGTTCGCCGACTACGCGCGGATCGTGCACGACCGGCTCGGCGACCGCGTCGGCACCTGGATCACGGTCAACGAGCCCTGGGTGGTGTCCGTCCTCGGGTACGGCATCGGCGCGCACGCCCCCGGCCGCGCGTCCTGGCGGGACGCCTTCCAGGCATCCCACCACCTCCTGCTCGCCCACGGGCTGGGTGCCCGGGCGCTGCGCGACGCGGGCGCCCGGGAGATCGCCCTGACGCTGAACCTCGCCCCCGTGACGACCCCCGGACGGCTGGACGACCCCGATGCGGCGCTCTCCGCCGAGGACGCCGCGGCGGTGGACCTCGTCGACTGCCTGATCAACCGGCAGTTCCTCGACCCGGTGCTGCGCGGGGAGTATCCCGCCGCCGTCCTGGACGTCGTGGAGCGGGCCGCCGGCCTCGGGCACATCCGCGACGGCGACCTGGAGACCGTCAACCAGCCGCTCGACCTGCTCGGGGTCAACTACTACAACCCCTGCGTGGTGAGCGCCGAGCCCGGCGAGCCGGCCAACCCGGCCTACCCCGGCACCGAGGGCATCCGGTTCGGCGACGCCTACGCCCCCAAGACCGCCATGGGCTGGCCGATCGTCCCCACCGGCCTGACCCGCCTGCTCGTGCGGCTCTCCCGCGACTACCCGCAGGTCGGCCTGCTCGTCACCGAGAACGGCGCCGCCTTCGAGGACACGGTGTCCGGCGAGCACGTCCACGACGCCGACCGGATCGCCTTCCTGGAGGGCCACCTGCGGGCCGCGCACACCGCCGTCGACGCCGGGGCCGACCTGCGCGGATACCTCGTCTGGTCGCTGCTGGACAACTTCGAGTGGGCCGAGGGGTACGGCAAGCGCTTCGGGATCGTGCACGTCGACTTCGACACCCAGCGGCGGCTGCCCAAGGACAGCGCGCTGTGGTACCGCGACGTCATCCGGAACAACGGGCTGCGCGCCGGACGGGCCCGGCGCCCCACCCTGGAGGAGGTGGCCGCCCGGGCCGGCGTGTCCAGGTCGACCGTCTCCCGGGTGATCAACGGTGAGGCGGCGGTCAGCCCGGAGTTCCGGGCGGTCGTCATGGACGCGGTCACCGAACTCGGCTACGTGCCCAACTCGGCGGCCCGGAGCCTGGTGACCCGGCGCACGGAGTCGATCGCGCTGATCGTCCCGGACGGCGCCCGCGCGGGGGACCCGCTGTTCGCCACGGCCGTGGACGCGGCGGGCCGGGAACTGGAGCGGGCCGGCAAACGGGTCACGCTCATGTTCGCCGGCTCCCCCGCGGACCGGAACCGGGTGGAGCGCCACCTGGCCGCCGGGCACGTGGACGGGGCCCTGCTGCTGCCGGCCCGGGGCTCCGACCCGCTGCCCGGCGCGCTGGCCGGGACGGGCGTCCCCGTCGTGTCGCTGGGCAGGCCGCCGGCCGCGGTGGCGCTGCCGTACGCCGGGACCGACGACGCGGGCGGGGCCGCGGCGGCGGTCGGACACCTGCTCGGCCGGGGGCGGCGGCGGATCGCGACGATCCGCGGGCCGGTGGACCTCGCCGCCGCGCGGGACCGGTTCGACGGCTACCGGAACGCCCTGCGGGACGCCGCGTGCCGGTCGGCCGACGCGGTCGGAGACCTCGGCCGCGCCTCGGGGGCCGCCGCCATGCGCGAGCTGCTCGCCGCGGACCCGTCGCTGGACGCGGTCTTCGTGGCCGGCGACCTGATGGCGGTCGGCGCCCTGCACGCGCTGCGGGAGGCCGGACTGCGGGTGCCCGAGGACGTCGCGGTCGTGGGGTTCGGCGACGAGGAGGACGCCGCCTACGCCGTCCCCCCGCTGACCACGGTGCGCGTCCCGTGGGCGGACCAGGTCCTGGCGGCGGTGCGCCTGCTCCTGCGCCAGATCGGCGGCGGCCCCTCGTCCTCGGTGATCCTCCCCACCGAGCTGGTCGTCCGGTCCTCCTCGTGACGCCCGCCGGTACGGCGGGCCGCCCGGCGCGCCGTACCGAGCCTCGCCGTACCGGGCTCCGCCGTTCCGCGGCGGTACGGCGGGCCACGGCGGTACGGCGAGGCCGTCCTTTCCACCCTTGACCGGGACAGGGGTGTGCACCGGCGGGCCGATCGTCCATCGTTGGGGATGACGATTACGGAATCGTCTGCGAGACCGGAACAGGCACCGGGCGAGGTGCCGCGAGCACGCGGAGGCGGGCATGGAAGACCACGACGTCACGGGATCCAGGGTGGAGATCGAGACCACCGTCGGTCTGCCCCCGGAGCGGCTGTGGGACCTCATCACGGACGTGCCGCGGATCGCCGACTGGAGCCCTGAGTGCGAGCACCTGGCCTGGCTGGACGCCGATGACGCCGCGCCGCGGGTCGGGGCGCGGTTCGAGGGGCGCAACCGCCGCCAGGACCGGGTGTGGACGGTGACGTCCGTGGTCACCGAAGCCGACCGTCCCCGCTCGTTCGCCTGGGCGGTGCTCGACCGCGCGGGCGACCCGGAGCGTCCCTCCTCCCGGTGGCGCTACGACCTGGAGCCGGCCGAGGAGCCGGGCCGGACCGTCGTGCGGCACAGCTTCGAGCACGGGCCGGGCGACAGCGGCCTGCGCGAGATGATCCGGAGCAACCCGGAGATCGCCTCGGTCATCCTCGACGTACGGCTGGGCGAGCTGCGCAAGCACATGACCGAGACCCTCGACGCGATGACCCGCGACTGAGCACCGTCCGTACCCTCTCCTGCCGCGCGGGGCGCGGTCACGGCGCCGTCGGCCGCCGGGCCGCACCGCTGCACCCTCCCCCGGCACCGGGGCTCGATGCGCGGGGCTCGGCGCACGGGGTGACGCGTCCCGGGCGCGGTCAGGTCTCGTCGCCCTCTTCCTCGGCGACCACGCGCTCGTAGGTCCGCAGCGTCTCGATGAACATCAGCCGCTCCTCGGGGGTCAGCGGCTCCAGGGCGGCGCGCCAGGCGCGCGCCCCCTTCGCCAGCCACCCGTCGACCGCCTCCCGGTTGGCCTCGGCGATGCACACGATCGTGCGGCGGCGGTCGGCGTCATCCTCGCGCCTCTCCACCACGCCTCTCCGGCTCAGGTCGCCCACCATCAGGCTCACCGTCGCGGGCGCCACCTCCAGGCGCGCGGCCAGCTCGTTGACCCCGAGAGGGCCGTCGAACAGCAGGTACGACAGCAGCGACAGGTGCCGCGGGGCGAGGTTGAGCGACTGGAGCCGCGGCGGAACCTTGATCCGCTTGGTGCGCCCGACCATGCGTGGCATCAGGAGCAGCAGCGTCCGGATCCCGTCCTCGACGCTCAGGCCACCGGTTGACATACCTTGATCTCCAAAATAGCTTTGCTACTAAAGCAAAAGTTCCTCGTTGTCCGGAGGCTACCGAAACACGCCTCCGCGCGGATCGGAGGGATCGGCACGTGGCCGACGATTTCAACCAGCGGGTGATCGACGAGTTCCGCGCGAACGGCGGCAGGGTCGGCGGCATGTTCGAGGGCGCGCCGCTGGTGCTGCTGACGACCGTCGGAGCCAGGACCGGCAGGCCCAGGACCACCCCCGTCATGTACGCGCGGGACGGGGAGCGCATCCTGGTCTTCGGATCCAACGCCGGGTCCGACAGCCACCCTGCCTGGTACGGGAACCTCCTGAGGCGCCCGCGCGTCACCGTCGAGATCGGGGACGGAGAGAAGGTCGAGAGCCGCACCGCGACGGCGACCGTGCTGCGCGACGCGGAGCGGGACGAGGCCTACGCCCGCCAGGCCCGGCTCGTCCCCGCCTTCGCCGGCTACCAGGCCGCGACCTCCCGCGTCATCCCGGTGGTCGCCCTGTACTGGGCGGACGACCCGCGGGCCCGGGCGATCGGCGACGAACTGGTGCGGATCCACGCGGGGATCCGTGAACGGCTCGCGGCCACCCGCGCGAAGGTGGACGAGGCCCTCACCGGCTCCGGGGACGCGAGCGGGGCGACGGGCCCGGACCGGGGAACGACCGCCGGGCCGGAAACGGGGGTCGGCCCGGCCGCCGGGCCGGGCGTCGGGTCCGGCGCTGACATCGGCGCTGACATCGGCGCCGAGCTGCGCGAACACTGCCTGACGCTCTGCTCCGCGCTCCACGAGCACCACACCCGCGAGGACACCGCCGGTTTCCCGCTCCTGGAGCGCCGGTTCCCCGGCCTCCGCCCCGCGCTGGAGAGGCTGCGGGGCGAGCACGTCGCCCTGGCGGATCTCATCCGCCAGGTGGAGGAGCTGTTCTCCGGCCCCCGCACGGCGGACCTGGGGCGCATCGGCAAGGAACTCGACCGGCTGACCGCCGAGATCGAGGCGCACTTCGCCTACGAGGAGGAGCACCTCGTCGGGGCGCTCAACGCGCTGGATGCCGAACAGCCACCTCGCTGAGACCGTGAACGCCCCGCCGGAGTCGTGATCGCGACCCGCCCGCGCTGAGACGGCGAACCGTCCCGCGTCAAGCCGTGGCCACCCACCAGGACCGTGGACCGCTCCGCGCCGAGGCCGTACGGCCGCCGGGGCGCGGGGCGGCCGTACGGAATCTCGTGCCGGTCAGCGGGCGGCGATCGCCGCGAGCCGCGCCGCGGAGGTGCCGAGCCCGGTGGGCGCGAACGGGAAGCCCGCCACGGCGGTGAACCGGTGACGGAGCAGCTCCGCCTCGGTGTACCGGGCGCACCGGCGGTGCCACTCCAGGATGCCGGACATCCACTCCTTGAGGTCGTCGGCGTGGCGGGTGAGGACCCGGCGGACCGGCTCGTCGAGGCCGAAGTCGTCGAACAGGGCGGGAAGCTCCTCGGCGACGATGTGCTCGAACTGCCGCATCCGCGCCTCCATCAGGTCGGCCACGACGTCCCGGGCGGTGAGCCGGTCCACCCCGAGGAAGTGCTCCACCACCACGACGATGTTGTGGAACTCGCCCTCGAACTCGACCTCCTTCTGGTAGGAGAACAGGTCGTTGGTGAAGCAGGCGTAGTCCTGCGCCGCGGTGTCCAGCTCGCGGATGGTCCGCGTCCGGTAGAGCTCCTCGGGCACCACGTCGGAGTGCGCGAGCCGGGCCAGGCCCATCGTCATGTCCGACCCGAACGTCCTGCGGCGCATCTCGATGTAGTCCACCGGGTCGGGGACGCGGTTCTGGGCCTGGTTGACCAGCTCCCACAGCCAGCTTGAGGTCATTTCCTCGACCGCCAGTCGGAACCGCCGCCGGTGGTCGGCCGTCATCGGCCCCGCCGTACGCCGCCACAGGTCCGCGAGGCCCGCCTCGATCGGGTTCGCCGGCTCGGGGACGGGCTCGTCGTCCAGCGGCATGAACAGGCGCAGCCGCTCGTCGCAGAGCTTGGCCGCCGCGAGGTCGCGGGTCGCGCCGAACACCAGGGGGAAGTAGTCGTCGCCGTACGTCCCCCAGGCCAGCCAGTCGGACGACAGGTCGAGCTGCCCGGGGGTCGCGTCGGCGTGGATCATGGCGGCGCAGTGCGGGAAGTCGAAGCCGCGGAAACGCCGCTCGTCCCACACCCCGCCGCCCTCCACCCCGGGCACGGAGCCGAACATGCCCATCTCCCTGGCCCAGCCGACCGCGTGACGCCGGGCGGCGTCCAGGTGGGGGTTGGTGCGGACCGGGTACGGCATGCGCAGGGCGGGCAGCGGCAGGTGCCCCACCGGGCGGAACGGCGCGAAGAGGTGCTGCCGCGCCCGGGTCCGCAGCCCGAGCCTCCCCGCGGAGAGCACGAGCCTGGCGGCGGAGGTGCCGAGACCGGTCGGGCCGCCCGGCGCGGTGACCGGGCCGGAGACGGCGGCCGGGCTGGAGAAGGCGAAGCCGGAGACGGCGCCCGGGTCGGAGACGGCGGGGCCGGACGCGGTGGCGGCGGCCGGGTCGGCGGCGTCGGTGGCGTCGGTGGCGTCGGTGGCGGTGACGTCGTTCATGTACCGGCTGGACCGCGCGTGCCACTCGTGCCCGCCGGACTGCCAGTCCTGCAGCCCCTTGACGTAGGCCGCCACCGCGACCAGCTCGGACGGGGACGCGGAGTGCTCGGCCAGCAGGGCCGGGACCTCGATCAGCGCCGTGTTCTCGAACTGCTGCAGCCGCGAGGTCAGCAGGTCGTTGACCAGCTCGGCCGCCTCCTGCGTGGGGCAGTCGAAGAACCGCTCGAAGACCAGCACCGCGTTGGAGTTCTCACCCTCCTCCCGGACCTCGCGCTGGTAGGAGAACAGGTCGTTGCGCAGGTGCACGGCGTCGGAGAAGGTGTCCGACAGCACCCGCATCGGCCTCGTCTCGGCGAAGACGTCGGGGATCTCCGCGCCGGCGGCGTACTCGACGAGGTTCGCCGACCACGGGGCACCGCCGACCCGCCTCCTCATCTGGACGTACTCGATCGGGTTGGCGATCCGGCCGCGGTCGATGTTGTCCAGCTCCCACATCGACTCGACCATCAGGTTGTGCGTGCTGGTGACGAAGCGCCGCCGCCACCCCTCGGACATCGCCGGAATCGTGCGCTCCCACAGGTCCGCGAGGCCCGCCTCGGCCGGGTTCCCCGGCTCCGGCGGCGTCTCGCCGTCGGCGGTCATGAACAGCTCCAGGCGGTCGAGGTACGCCTTGGCCCCGGCGAGGTCGCGGGAGTACTTGAAGTGCTCCAGGAAGTGGTCGTCGAAGAAGAACACCCAGACGTACCAGTCGGTGACCAGGTCGAGGGTGGGGCCGTCGCAGTCGGGGTGGGTGTAGGCGCACATCAACGCGTAGTCCATGCGGGCCAGCGCGTCATCGTCCCAGACGACGCCGCCACCGGGCCGGGGCGCGTCGAGCATGCCCATCCGCCGGGCCCAGTCCGTGCTGTGCTCCCGGGCACGTTCCAGGTGGGGGTTCAGCCTCGCCGGGTACGGCATGTAGAAGTCGGGCAGCGTGAAAGCCTGCATGGGGGCGCCTACTCTCGTGCTCCTGGACCTTCGCCCGGCGGGCCGCGCTCGCCCCGCCCGGACATGACCTGTCACTGATGGTAACGAGACTGGCACTTTACGCGCCCGGTCCGCAAGGAGATACGGCGAACCCGGGTCCTCCGACGGGGAGGACCCGGGTTCGCCGGGTCACCCGGCGCGCAGTTCCCCCGGCCGGACCCAGCGGCGCAGGATCGGCCGCGCCGCCCTCGCCACCAGCACGGCGGCCAGCACGCCGATCCCGGCCATCGCCGCCGCCCCGGCGACGGAGACGGCCAGCGCGCCGGGCCGCCGGGCGTAGAGCTCGGCCAGGAGCAGGACCACGACGCCCGCCCCGGCGACCGCGCTGACCACGCACACCGGCAGCGCCGCGACGAGCGCCTGCCGGGTGAGGACCCGCCCCAGCGCGGGGACGGGGACACCGGAGGCGGCCAGGACGGTGAACGACCTCCGGTGGTCCAGCAGCTCCTCGGCCTGGTGCGCCACGAGGGCGCCGGCCGAGGTGACCATGGCCGTCAGCAGCGCCAGGTACAGCAGCGCGTAGGACGCCGCCTGGAAGGCGGTCAGGTCGCTCTGGAACACGGTGAGCGCCTGATGGGCGCCCACGGCCGAGCCGAAGAACACCGTCAGCCCGACCACCGACAGCGCGCGGGCCCACGCCCGGGGATCGGCCTCGACCATCCGCGCGGCCAGCAGCGTCTCGGGCGCCGCCGCCCCGCGCCCGGCCCGGCGGGCGGCCATTCTGATCAGCCACGCGGTGGCCAGCACCAGGCCGAAGAGCAGCAGCACCGCCCCGGCGGCGATGGCCACGGCCGCGCCGTACTTGCCCCCGAGGAGGAACCTGCCCTTCCCGGCGAGCGCGGCCGCCAGCAGTCCGACGCCCAGCGCGACGAGGGCGAGATCGCGCACCCTCGGCCCCCGCGGCCGGGCCCGCCGTACCACGCCGAGCGGGGAGGCCACCACGTGCCGGCCCGCCCGCAGGCCGGACAGCGCGCCGCCGAGCACGACCGCGGCGAGCACGACCGGCGTCCAGAACAGCGGGCGCACCGGCACGACGTCGCCCAGCGACCACCTCGCCACCAGGGCGGCGAGCAGGTAGACCGCCGCGCCGAGCGACCCGCCCGCCAGCGCCGACCATCCGCTCTCGGCCGCCCCGGTGAGCCGTACCTCGCGCGGCGTGGCCCCGGCCAGCCGGAGCGCGGCCAACCGCCGTTCCCTGGTCGCGGTCGCCAGGCGGCTCACCTGGTAGATGAACGCCGCGGCGGGTACGGCCAGCAGCGCCAGGGTGAGCGCCACCATGAGGCGCGGCTCCTTCTCGGTGAGGATGCCGAGAGCACCGCGCCGCGCGTCGAGCCGGAACGCCGTCAGGTGCGCCGCCGCGCACAGCAGAACGGTCGCGAGCGCCGCCCCCGCGGCCATCAGGCGCCCACGCGCCCGCTCGCGGCGGGACCGCCCCGGGCGAGCATCCGGACCACGGTGATCATCGGCTCACCCCGCCGGCCGCCGACGCCCCGGCCGCCGCCTCTCCGGGCGTCCCGTCCGCCGTTCCTCCCGTCGCCGCGGTCGCGCCCGCGACGACCCGGCCGTCCCGCAGCGCGATCTCCCGGTCGGCGTAGGCGGCCACCCGGTTGTCATGGGTGACGACCACCAGCGTGGCGCGACTCTCCCGGGCCGCGCCGACGAGCTCGCCCATCACCCGTTCCCCGGCCAGCGAGTCGAGTGCGCCGGTGGGCTCGTCGGCGAAGATCACCCGCGGTTCGGCGGCCAGCGCGCGGGCCACCGCGACCCGCTGGAGCTGGCCCCCGGACAGCTCCGCTGGCCGCTGCCCGGCACAGTCCGCCACGTCCAGCCGCTCCAGCCAGGAGCGGGCGGCCTCCAGGGACTCCCGCCGCCCTCGCCCGCCGAACAGCAGCGGCAGCACGACGTTCTCCTCCGCGGTCAGCTCGGGCACCAGCTCGCCGAACTGGAAGACGACGCCGAAGTTCTCCCGGCGCAGCCTCGTCCGGGCGTCCTCGTCGAGGGTGTCGAGACGCCGCCCGGCGAACAGGACCTCGCCGGCCTCGGGGCGGATGATCCCGGCCAGGCAGTGCAGCAGGGTGGACTTGCCGGAGCCGCTCGGGCCGGTGACGGCGACGACCTCCCCCTCCCCGATCTCCACGGACGCGCCGTCCAGCGCCGTGGTCCGGCCGAAGGACTTGCGCAGCGTTCGCGCCTCAAGCATCGGTCTCTCCCTTCAGCACGGTGTGCCGTTCCAGCGCCGTCTCGATCCATCGCAGGTCGGCGTCGAGGTGCTGGAGCGCGTAGTCGGCGGCCAGCACCTGCGCGGGCGACCCCGACGCCTTGCGCGCGGTGAGCTCCCGCATCCGCGTCAGATGGGCGGCGCGTTGCCTGAGCAGGTACTCCTCGGCCGTCCCGCCCGCCAGGGTCGCCACCACCACCCGCGCGAACAGCGGGCTTGCGACGTACGGCGCGGGTGCCTCGATCTCCGCCAGCCACCGGTCCAGCTCGGCCCGTCCGGCCTCGGTGATCGCGTGCACGGTGCGCTCCGGGCCACCCTCCTGGGCCGTCCCGGCCACCTCGGTGAGCCCGCCACGTTCCAGCCGTTGCAGGGTCGCGTAGACCTGCCCGTAGGCGAGCGGCTTGGCGCCCGGCAGGCGCTGGTCGTGCTCTTTCTTGAGTTCGTAGCCGTGCTTGGGCCGCTCGCTGAGCAGCCCGAGCAGGACATGTCCGGTCGACATGATCGCGACTATACATGCGCTGTATACATGGAGCGAATAGTTTCAGCCGGCGCGACCCGGCCGCGATTCATCAGGCCGCCGGACCGGCGTCATTCCTCCGCGAGGGCCAGCAGCTTCGTGACGGTGTTCCAGTTGCGCATCGTGGCCTGCGTGTTCGACCGCTTCTCCAGCAGGGGCGGCAGCTTCGGACGCCGCAGGCCGTCCGGGAAGTGCACGTAGAGCTCGCGCCTGCCCACCGCCATCTCCTCCGGCGCGTACTCCTCCGGATCGAGGGCCGCGAGCACCTTCCGATCGGGGGCCTCCGCCAGGAAGAACACTCCGAACTTGGCCGGATCCCGCACCTCAAGCGGGTTCTCCTCGACCACGGCGCGCAGTTCCGCGGCCGTCCGCACCATGACGGCCACCGACAGCCCCAACTCCGCGGTGATCCGCCGCTCGATCGCCGCTGCGACCCGCTCGGGCCGCTTCTCCGCCGGGGTGAACAGGGCGTTCCCGCTCCGAAGGTGGGTCCGCACACCGGTGTGGCCGAGCCCTTCCAGCAGCGCGCGGAGATCGGACATCGCGACCGTGGTCGCGGGGTTGACGTTGATGCCGCGCAACAGCGCCACGTACCGCATCGAACCGCCTTCCTCTCGAAGAGCTCTCGGGCGACGCTACCGCCCGTACCTGCCGACCGATGTCAGGTTCCCCGGAACCCGTTCGTCATCGGATCTCCCGGAACGGACCGGAATGGACCGCCCCACCGGCCCGCCTCAGTGGCCCGTTCCGCGCCCGCCCCCCGTGGGGTTCCCACGACCGGGCGGGCACGGCCGCGGCGCTCAAGCGCCGGTTCCGGCACCGGTCACCGGCCGGTCTCCGCGCCGCGCGGCCAGGAACACCCCGGCGAGCAGCGCCCCGGCCAGGACCAGCGCCGCGTTGACGAGGACGGCGAGCGAGACACCGGACAGGACGGCCACCGGCCCTGTCACCCCCAGGGCGGCCGTCCGGGCGGTGACGACGGCGCTCATGACCGGGATGCCCAGGGTGATGCCGACCTGCTGGGTCATGGTGGCCAGGCCGGTGGCCATCCCCTGCTCGGAGTCGGGCAGACCGGACGTGGCGCTGACCATGAACCCGACGATCATCAGCATGTTGCCGACGCCGCCGACGAAGGTCGCGGCGAGCAGCAGCCAGATCCATGAGCCGGAGGCGCCGAGCGCCACCAGCGAGAGGGTCGCCACGGCCTGGACGACTCCGCCGCCGACGATCGTCGCGCGGGCGCCGAACCGGCCGACCACCCTGCCGCCGAGGGTCCCGCCGAGCACGGTGCCGGCGCCCAGGACCCCGAACGCCAGGCCGGTGGCCATCGGGGAGTAGCCGAGGACCTCCTGCAGGTAGAGGGTGAGCAGGAAGACGAGGGAGGTCTCGGTGGCGAAGGCGATCAGCCCGGCGGCGTTGCCCCAGAGGACGTTGCGACGCCGCATGACGGTCGTCGGCACCAGCGGCGCGGCCGAGCGCTTCTCGACGAACCAGAACCCGATCAGCAGCGCGGCCGCGGCGGCCAGCGCGACCAGCGTGAGCGGGGAGGCCCAGCCCGAGGCGCCCGCCTGGGTGAGGCCGTAGACCAGCAGGAGCAGTCCGCCGGTGACGGTCACGGCGCCGGGCAGGTCGAGTCGCGGGCGCTCGGACGGCCGCGAGTCGTCGATCACGGACGGCGCCAGGGCGACGACGAGCGCGGCGACGGGCACGTTGATGAGGAAGGCCCAGCGCCAGGAGAGCAGGTCGGTGAGCAGGCCGCCGAGGATCGCCCCGGCGGTGAACCCGGCCGACATCAGCGCGCCGTTGAGCCCGAGGGCCCGTTCCCGCAGCGGCCCCTCCCGGAACGCCGTGGTCAGCAGGGCGAGTCCGGCCGGGGTGACGGCCGCGGTGGCCAGCCCCTGCAGCACCCGGGCGACCAGCAGCACCCCGGGCGAGGCGGCGAAGCCGCCCAGGGCTGAGGACAGGCCGAGGACGGCCATGCCGACCAGGAAGAGGCGCTTGCGACCGACGAGGTCGGCGATCCGGCCGAACAGCAGCGTGAACCCGGCGGCGGACAGGGCGAAGGCGGTGGCCACCCACTGGAGGTCCGCCAGGGAGAAGCCGAGCCCCGCGCCGACGGCGGGCAGCGCGACGTTCAGGATCGAGAAGTCCACGGCGATCATGAACTGGGCGCCGAGCAGCAGGGTCAGCACCAGCTTCTGCCGCCCGGTCATGCGGGCTCCCCGGCCGGGTTCGCCCTGGACGGGTGCCGGTGGGGTGGGGCCGCTCTGGGGGGACGCGGGCCGGACGGGTCCGCCCTCGGCTGGGGCGGGCCGGGCGGGCGCGTCCTGGACGGGCGCGACCCGGTCGAGCATGGACATCAGGGATCCTTCCTGGAGAGGCGACCATTAATGAAACTGAAGTCCCATTAGAATGAGAGAACAGTAACAGAGGTCACCCCGTAATGGAACACAAGTCCCGTTATGGCCGCTGACCGCCCGGCCGCCACCGCTCGGTCGTCGCCGTCGCGGTCGCGCGTGACCGCGCACGTCACGGGCTACGCGAATCCGCGTACGGCGACGCCTCCGGTGAGCGGATGACCGGCACCGCACGACGCGGACACACTCGGCGCATGCCCACCGTTCTCATCCGCGCCTTCCGCGCGCCCGATCTCCGCAGGAAGCTGCTCTTCACCCTGGGACTGATCGCCCTGTTCCGGTTCGGGCAGATCCTGCCCTCGCCCGGCGTGGACGTGACCGCGGTGCGGCGATGCCTGAGCGACACCGGCGGCGGACTGGTCGACATGCTGCAGCTGTTCAGCGGCGGGGCGATGCTGAAGCTGTCGGTCTTCGCCCTCGGCGTCATGCCGTACATCACCGCGGGCATCATGATGCAGTTGCTCGCCGTACTGATCCCGCGCCTCGCGGAGCTCAGGAAGGAGGGGCAGGGCGGGCAGGCGAAGATCACCCAGTACACGAGATACATGGCGGTGGCGCTGTCCGTGCCCTACGCCGCGACGATCGTGGCGACGGCCCGCTCCGGTCAGATCTTCCCCACCTGCCGGCAGCGGCTGCTGCACGACCAGGGCATGATGACGGTCGTCGTCATCACGACCGTCATGGTCGCGGGCACCTGCGCGATCATGTGGCTGGGCGAGCTGATCACCGAGCGGGGGATCGGGAACGGCATGTCCATCCTGATCTTCACCCAGACGGTCGCCGTCTTCCCCTCCTACGTGTCGAACATCTTCCGGCTCAGCCCGTTCGCGCTGGCGACGATGCTGGTGGCGGGGGTCTTCCTGGTGGCGGCGGTGGTGTTCGTCGAGCAGGCGCAGCGGCGGATCCCCGTGCAGTACGCCAGGCGCGTGGTCGGGCGCAGGATGTACGGCGGGACCTCGACATACCTCCCGGTCAAGGTCAACCAGGCCGGGATCGTCCCCGTCATCTTCACCTCCTCGCTGCTCTTCCTGCCGCAGCTGGCCGTACAGCTGACGGGCGGCACCGGGCCGGTCGCGGAGTGGGTCTCGCGCTACCTCACCTCCGGCGACCACCCGGTCCACATGACGGCGTACCTGCTGCTGGTCGTGGCGTTCACCTACTTCTACGTGTCGATCACCTTCGACCCGGACGAGGTGGCCGACACCATGAAGCGGTTCGGCGGGTTCGTGCCCGGCATCCGGCCCGGCCGGCCCACCGCCCACTACCTGCGGTTCGTGCTCTCCCGGCTGACCGCGCCGGGAGCGGTCTACCTCGGTGTGCTGTCGCTCATCCCGATCGTCGCCTTCGTGGTGCTGCGCGACCCGGCGACGCAACAGAACTTCCCGTTCGGCGGGACGACCGTGCTCATCATGGTCGGCGTGGGCCTGGAGACCGTGAAGCAGATCCAGGCGCAGGTCGAACAGCGCGACTACCGGGGTTTCCTGCGGGACCGCGGAACCGCGGGGCCCGGAGACGGAGGGCGGGCCCGGCGGGCCAAGGACGGTGAGCAGCCCCGACGGACCGGGGGCGGCGGGCGGGCCGGGCTCCTTCGGGACCCCGGAGGTCTCAGGGGATCGCCAGACCGGATCTGACCGCGAACACGACGAGCTGGGCCCGGTCGCGGGCCCGGAGCTTGACCATGGCGCGGCTTACATGGGTGCGCACCGTGTCGGGGCTGATGACCAGCTCCCGGGCGATCTCGTCGTTCGACCGGCCGGTGGCGACCCAGGCGACCATCTCGCGTTCCCGGGGGGTGAGGGAGTCGAGACCCTCGACCGGACCGGCGTCGTGGCGGCCGAACAGGCCGATGACCTTCCTCGTGACGGACGGCGAGAGCAGCGCCTCCCCCGACGCGACGACCCTGATCGCGTGGGCCAGCTCCTCCGGGGCGCCGTCCTTGAGGACGAACCCGCTGGCCCCGGCCTGAAGCGCGGCGAAGACGTACCGGTCGGTCTCGAAGGTCGTGACGACGACCACCCGGGTGCCGTCGAGCGCGGGATCGGCCGCGACGGCCCGCAACGTGTCGATGCCGTCCATTCCCGGCATGCGGATGTCGAGCAGGAGGACGTCGGGCCGGGTGCCGGCCAGCAGCCGGAGGGCCGCGGCGCCGTCGGCCGCCTCACCGGCGAACTCCAGATCCGGCTCGCGTTCGATGAGGGCCCGCAGCCCCATGCGCACGACGGCCTGGTCATCGGCGACCGCGACGCGGATCGGACCGGCCGGCGCGCTCACGCGTCCCCCCGGGAGCCCGCGCCGTCCACGGGGAGGCACACGCCGTCCCTGGGGAAGCGCGCGACCACCCCGAAGCCGCCGTCCGGGCGAGGCCCCGCGGCGAACACGCCGCCCGCCTCCGTCACCCGGGCCCGCATCCCGGCGAGCCCCCGGCCTCCGGCCGCCCGGACCTGGCCGAAACCGGTGGGCTCGGCCGCTCCGGGGGAACCGCCTCCCCGATCGACGACCTCCAGGACGAACTCGCGCGGCCCGTCGGCGAGGCGGACCAGGGCCCCACCCGGACCGGCGTGGCGCGCGACGTTGGTCAGCGCCTCGCGCACCACCCGGTAGACAGGCTCTTCGAGTCCCGCGGGGACGTACGGCTCGGCCGGCTCGACGTCCACGGGCAGGCCCGCCGCCCGCACTCCGCCGACCAGCCGGAGCAGGTCGTGGTCCGCGGGCTCGGGGTCCATGACGTCGAGCGCGGAACGGAGCCGGCCGAGTGCCTGCGCGCTGGTCGAGCGGATCGCCTCCAGTGACTCGCGGACCCGCTCGGGATGCTCGTCGAGCATGAGCAGCGCGACCCCGGCCTGCATGGCGATGGTCGCGAAGCCGTGCCCGGCGGCGTCGTGCACCTCGTCGGCGAGATGCGCGCGTTCCGCGGCGACCAGCTCCCGCACTCCCGCCGCCGCTGTCATCGTCCCGGCATCCGGTTCGCCCCGGACGGCCCCGGTATCCGGCTCGCCCGGTACGGCCTCGGCACCCGATTCACTCCGAACGGCTCCGGTGCCCGATTCGCTCCGTACGGCCCTGGCGCCCGGTTCGCCCCGGACGGCTCCGCCCGCCTCCCGGTCCACCACCGCGGCGCGCCATCGGGGACGGTCCGGCTCCGCGGACCCGGGCCGCCGCTCCGGCTTCACCAGCGGCGCCGGTCGTTCCGGGGCCGCGGCGAGCGCCCACCCCACCGCGCCCGGACCTCCCGAAACGCCCGAGACCGTACCCGAGGCCCCCGAAGCACCAGAGGCCGCGTCCGGAGTTCCCGAAGCGCCCGAAGCGGTATCCGGGGTCCCCGAAGCGCTACCCGGGGTCCCAGAGGCGTCCGAGACGCCCGCGCCGGACGCCGGGCCCGCCGCGATGTCCGTACTGAACTGCCGCCCACCCCCGTCGCGCGCCTGGGCGAGACCGCCGGACGGCCACGGGATGGCCAGCCAGCCCACCCACGCCAGCATCAGGACGACCGGCAGATCGCGCACCCGGCCCAGCCGGAGCAGCGCCTTCGCGGCCGCGGCGAGGGAGTCGCGCGGACGGCCCTCCGGATGCGTGTGCTCGGTCACCGTCCCCCCAGAACATGCGCGTACGCGCCGATCCTAACCAGCCCCGGGGCGATCGTGTCCGGGATCGGCACACCCATCCCCGATGACCGCTCTTCCGTGGTTCTTCCCGCGGGCCGTTCCCAGCCGTTTCCAGCCGTCCCCGGCGCCTCCCCGCGTACCGGGTTCCGCCTCCCGCCCCCGCTCCCGTCTCCATGCCCCGACGTCTTCCGACGGTCTCGGAAGTTCGCACAAATCATCGAATACCGCGCGGACTTATGTGTAGATTGCCGGACGGAAATCCCCCGCGAGAAGGGCCGCCGCGCATGCCGTCAACTCTCACGCTCACCGTCGACCAGGCGAGGCGACTCGCCGTGGGCGCGCAGTGCCTCGCGAGCCCCGGGCCCGTGAGCATGGAGCAGGTCCTGCGGCGGCTGCGGTGCCTCCAGCTCGACCCCATCGACGTGGTCGCCCGGAGCCACCTGCTGGTGCTGTGGAGCCGCCTGGGCTCCTACGACCGGGCCGAGCTGGACACGCGGCTGTGGAAGGAACGCAGCCTGTTCGAGTTCTGGGCGCACGCCGCCTCGATCGTGCTGACCGAGGACTACCCGATCCACCAGGTCATGATGCGGGGCTTCCCGGCGGGCGACTCCCCCCACGCCCGGGTGGTCCGCGACTGGATGACCGCCAACGAGCGCCTGCGCCTGCACGTCCTGGAGCGGCTGGACGAGGCGGGCCCGCTGCCGACCGGCGGGTTCGACGACCTCGCCGAGGTGCCGTGGCAGTCGAGCGGCTGGACCGCGGGCCGCAACGTGGAACGCATGCTCGACTTCCTGTGGAGGCAGGGCACGGTGATGGTCGCCGGGCGCGACGGCCGCCGCCGGCTCTGGGGTCTGGCCGACCGCTGCCTGCCCGACTGGACGGACCGCGAACCGCTGTCCTCCTCCGAGGCGGTGGCGCGGGCGGCCGAGCACGCGCTGCGGGCGCTGGGCGTGGCGCGCCCGGCGGACATCGAGCAGCACTTCATCCGGAGCCGCTACCCCGACCTGCCCGTCGCCCTGGCCGCTCTGGAACGCGCGGGTCGCGTCCACCGCGTCCGCCTCGGCTCCGGCGACGCCGAGACCTGGTACGTCCACGACGACACCCTCCCGCTCCTGGAGACCCCGGACGACGGGTTCTCCAGGACGGTCCTGCTGTCGCCCTTCGACAACCTCATCTGCGACCGCGCCAGGACCGAGCGCCTGTGGGACTTCGTCTTCCGCACCGAGATGTACGTCCCCCGGGCCAAGCGCCGCTACGGCTACTACGTCCTGCCCGTCCTGCACGGGGAACGCCTGGTCGGCCGGATCGCGCCGCGCTTCGACCGGCGCGCCGCCGTACTGACGGTGGAGGGCGTCTACGCCGAGCCCGACGCCCCCGCCTCGGCCGCCGAGCCGGTGGCCGAGGCCGTCGCCGCCCTCGCCGCGTTCCTCGGCGCCCGGACCATCACGTACGGCGGGCCGGTCCCGGACGCCTGGCGCGCGGCCCTGCACGCCCGCTGAACCCCGGCCGCCGGGCACACGGTCCCGGCGCGCGGGCGCCGGGACCGGGACCGGGACCGGGACCGGGACCGGTCGTCAGGGCTTGACCGTGTTGATGATCTGCTTGGGGTCGGAGAAGTCGAAGAGGTCCTCGACCTTCAGATCCTTCTCGTCGACGACCTTGTCGGCGGGCGGGGCGACGACGGTGATCGGCATGCCCCAGTCGGCGTAGCGGGTGTCGGTCCTGAAGGTCATCGAGAGCTTCTTGTTCAGCCGTGCGGTCTCGGTGCTCAGCATGCGCTGGACCAGGCCGTCACCGTTCGTCCAGATCCGCCAGGAGATCGTCTTCTTCGCGGCCTGGCGGGCGCTCTCGCGGCCGAAGGCGCCGGCGTAGGTCTTGGGCGACGCCTTGGACAGCTCGGCGTGGCTCGTGGTGCCCTGGTAGAGGAAACCACCGGGTGCGGACGTCCGCTTCGCGTCCTTCAGCACGGTCTTCAGGACCGTCGGCTCGAAGACGTTGATGGTCTGGCTGCTGACGGCCTTGAGGTCGGCGGGGGCCGTCGTGCGGACGAACTCCTTGTCCTGGGGGACCATCTTCCGGTAGATGTCGCTGGAGACGTACATCTTCCCGCCCACGACGGTCACGGAGGACGGGGCGAAGAAGTCGAAGGACACCACGCCGCCGTCGTCGTCGCCGTCCTTGAGGAGCTTTTCGAGCTCGGGTTCGGCGACCATCTGCCAGGTGGCGTCGAAGGCGACCGGTCCGGAACGGCTGAACTGCAGCCTGGCGTTGTTCCGGATCCGCACCGCGGATTCCTTGTTGACGAGCAACCGCGTGACCTCGGCGAGCTGGACGCCGTGCTCGTCGCGGAACTGCCGCTTGACCGCCTGCACCGGGTCCGGAGAACCCGCCTGCGCGGCGGCGGGCACAGCGGTGACCGGCACGGACGCGATCAGCGCCGCGACGGTGAGGACAATCCATCGCCTCATGAGGCTTTGTCCCTTTCTGGAGGGGTGGGAGAGCACCAAAGAGGCCATCATTCCAAAAGCGGATGAATGTTGCACAGGATATACGTGATGAAATAGTGCAGATTTGCCGTAATTCCCGGCGAAGAACCACAGCCAGCGGAAAAGCAGCCGTGTTCCTCCCGGACGTGCCGCCCGGACCCGGGCTCTCCCCTCACCCGGAGGGCTCACCCGCCGCGGACTCCCGCGCCGCCACCGGCCGTTCCTCCGTCGCACGCCGGGCAAGCCGCCTGCCGAGGCGCTGGGCGGGGGCCTCGACCAGCCGGTGGGTCAGGTAGGCGAGCGGCACCAGGACGAGGAAGAACAGCGGAAGGTTCGGGACCACCCGCAGCAGGAGCGGGTGCAGCAGGTAGAGGGAGAAGCTGATCACCCCGAGATGGGTCAGCCAGCGCGGGAACGACCTGCGCCGCAGCGCGAAACCGGCCGCGAAGAAGGCCGCGGCCAGCAGGAGCGCCGGGGCCCAGCCGGGGTCGTCCTTGGCGAGGAGCCCGCAGGCCAGGACCACCAGCACGGTGACGACGGCGGTGCGCCACCGGATCGCCCCCCGCTCCGCGCGGTACACGGCCGTGCCGGCGAACATCATGGCCAGGACGATGAGACCCTGCCACGCACCGATCCGGCTGCCGAAGACCACCAGCGCCAGGCCGAGGACCCCGCCCGACACCGCGGCGGCGGCGCGCTTCCCGCCCCGCCCGCGCGCCGACACCGCGATCACCGCGACGGCCGCCACCCCGAGCAGCGCGGCCACCAGGTCGGCGCCTCCCTTGATGGCCGGGCGCGGCAGCAGGAGCCCCAGCGGCACCGCCGCCAGCGCCAGGACGACCGCGATCAAGGCCGAACGGTGCGCCTGCCGTACGGTGAACAGCCCGGCCGTCAGCAGGTAGAACGCCATCTCGTAGGAGAGCGTCCACATCACGCCGATGACGGCGGGCACGCCGAGCAGCTCCTGCAGCATCGTCGCGTTCCCGAGGACGACCAGAGGCAGCGGGCGCGCGCCCAGCCCCGGGTGGAGGTCGAATACCCCGGCGGCGGCGAGGAGCAGCGCCAGGACGACCGCGACGGCCAGCAGGGGAAGAAGGCGGAAGGCGCGGCCGATCCAGAAGGCCCGCAGGTCACCGCGCCGTTCCAGGGAGGCGGGGATGATGTAGCCGCTGACCATGAAGAACACGAAGACGCCCCACGTGCCGACGTCGATCCTGCGATCCACCTCGGCCCAGAGGTCCGGCAGGAACGTCCAGCCCGAGTGGTGCAGCGCGACGGCGAGCGCGGCGGGTCCGCGCAGGGCGTCCAACCAGGCCAGCCGGGAGGAATTCGGGGGCATTCGCCCGACTTTAGGCGATGGAAACCGGTGCCAAGCTCCGGGGATTCGCCGGCTGACACGTTCGACCGCCTCGGCCGCGGCCGCCTACGCTGATGCGCGGATCGGTTCGGGCGCGGGGAGGACGTGGAGAGGACGTGCGGATGGGCGGCAAGGCGGATGCCGGCTGGACGGCGCCGCTCGGTCAGATCGCCGGGGTCTGGCTGGTCGGCTCCCTGCTGGGTCCGTTACTGCTGGAGGCCGGCGCGATGGTCCTCTTCGGCGGCCATCCCCTCCTGCTCGCTCTCCCCGCCGCCCTCATGGTCGGCACGCTGTACCTCGTCGCCCGGCTCACCCCCCGGGGATCCGCGTTGACGTCGCGCCAGGCGGGGGGCCGGCTCTCCTGGTCGGCGCTCGTGCTCCTCGTGGGGGCGGCGGGCTGGGCCGGCGGCGCCTGGGCCACCTCCGACCTGGACCTGCCCTTCGGCCGGCAACCGCTGATGACCCTGGCCTGCGGCCTGCCGTTCGCCCTGGCCGCGGGGCTGTTCTCCCGGCGCGCGGTCTCCCTCGGCGCCGTCGTGGTGATCGTGGCGCTGGTGGCCACCGGAACGCACCTCGCCGACCGGCAGCGCGCCGACGGGGAGGAGAAGGCCATCGCCGCCCGCCTCGATCCGGTGCGGGACCTGCTCTACGTCGTGGACATCCCCGGCTATCGGGCCGCCCGCGACTCCTCGGGAGTGAGCGCGTTCTTCGAACCGGTGGACCAGAAGGTGGTCAGGGTCTGGCAGGACCACACCGTCTCGCTCACCGCCGAACGCGGCGAGCCCGCGACGGCGACATGCCCGAAGACGTCCCTCAGTGCCCCTCTCGGACGCGACGAACGCCCCCGGTGCGTCCTGGAACGCCCCGGGCTCTGGTACCTCACCGGCCGGATCCCGGAACCGAAGTGGGGATGCCCGTGCGGGCTGCGGGGATACGTCCGGCAGGACGGCGGCGTCCTGGTCAGCGTCCTCTCCTCCGACGCCGTGTCCCGGGACGTCCTCCGCGCCGCCGTGCTCGGCGCCCGGCGCCCCACCGGCGACGAGGCCCGGAGGCTGGTCCGCCCCTCCTGAGAACCGGCGCGGAGGGACGGGGATCCCAGGGCCCCGAGGGCGCCGGAGCCGGTGCCGGCTCCTACCGGGCCGGTGAAGCGACCAACCGATCGGTCCCGGGGAACCGGTTTTCTCAGGGATGCCGAGCCGGACGCACCTGGTCCGCCACGGCTTCCCACGTCGGGGAGAGGCACCGCAGGCGGGCCGAGCGGTAGAGCACGATGATCAGGGAGATGACGGCCGCGAACCAGACGACGCCCACGGCGGTTTCCAGGCCGACGTAGCCGTACTGCGCCAGCCCGGCGAGCGCTCCCAGCCCGGCCACGGCCCAGCGCAGCACGTCGAGAAGATCCGCCGTGGCGGTCTCCCCGCCGGGACGGATCCGCCTGATGACGGCCTCGACGGCCAGCCAGACGGTGAGCAGCGCACCGACCGTCCCGGCGACGCCGATCACTTGCGCGAAGTAGGAGACCGTCCGGTCGTAACCCAGTACTCCGCTGGACACGGCCAGGATCACGAACGAGACGCAGATCATGGTGACGGCGGAGACCCAGGCCGCGGCGAACGGGTCGTCGCCGGATCGCCGCAGCCGGAACAGCCCGGAGGCGCACAGTCCCCATCCGACGGGGTCGAGCAGTAGGTCGAAGCCGTTCAGCTTGAGGGCGCCGAAGGCGAAGACGAAACCGGTGGCGATCGTCGTGACGGGCCGCATGCGCCGTACCTCTCTCTACCTGTCGCCGTGCCTGAACGAGCCGGTCATCGGAACTTGTCCGGGTCCATCGCGTCGTTGCAGACCATGCCGGCGAAGCCCCGCTGCCAGGCGACGGGACCGCTCTGCTGCTGGTCGCCGATGAGGACGGTCCCCTCGAACTCCCCGGACTCCTCGGGCTCCTCCGCCTCCTCGGGCTCCGACAGCCGCCACGAGTCCCACGTGACCTCCGCCGACCTCGAACCCATCCAGGTCCGGTAGGTGAAACGGACCGGTTGGGGCTCATACGGCACCGCCGCGCAGTCGGTGATGACGACGCGCCTCTCCAGGACCTCTATGCGCCCGCCCCCCACGGTCAGTTCGGTGTGCTCCCCCTTCGCCTCGTCGGCGGGCAGCAGGCGGAGGCCGGGCATCTCCGCCGAAACGCCGGTGATGGTGAAGGGGACCGAGGCTTCGTTCTCGATTTCGATGAGCAAGCTGCCGGACAGCACGCCGTTCTCATCCACCTCGGCATGGACGAAGAAAGCATCGACCCGCCACCTGATCTGCGGCGTTATGACCCCTGAACTCCACAGGAGAACTGCGATGACCACAAGCAATGCGAAAACGGACAGCAGACTCGGCAATCGGGAGCGCCACGTGCGCCACGTGGCGATATCGAATTGCTCCCATGCATTCTCCGCAGTCACGATATAGCACCATATATGGTTGCCCTTTGTGACAGTACCCTCGATAGCCATTTCGGTAATCGCCGTGGCGGCCCTGCTGGCGGCGGCCGTGCCGGTCACCCGGGAAAGGCTCGACAGGTTCGTCACGCTGACCGGCCTTTCCGTCACACCGGCCAACGCCCGGCAGGTCATCGACCACTTCACCGCCCTGCGCCGGTGGCGGCTGATCACCCTTGTCGTCGCCGTTCCACCGGCCCTGCTCACCGAGGACCCGTTCTATCTGGTCGTGGGCTGGTGCGCCGTTTCCGTTTTCCACGGCGTACGGTCACCGGCCCCGATATCGCGCGCCCCCGGTGATGTCGGCGTCTACCGGAGAGCGTGGCTGCTCGGTTCGGCCGCCGCCGCGGTGGCCGGCGTCCACCTGCTGACGAGCCGGGACGTCACACCGGTGCTTCTGGCTCATGCCGTCACCGTGGTCATCATGATGGCGGCCGTACCGCTCGTCGCCTGGAGGACGAGCGCCGGGCCGGCGTCCGGGGAGCCGGACGACGCGGCCCGGGCCGGGCAGGCCGTCGGCCACTGGTCGACCCGGGGCCTCTACCTCGCGGGAACCGCGGTCATGCTGTCGAGTGTGATCCTCGCCCCGGGGCGGCCACCGCTGCCGGAATACTCGTCAGCCAAGCCGCTTTCGAAGTGGACGGCCACGTTCACGACGGTGCGCGGCTACAAGGAGCCCACCTGTTCGTGGTCCGGCCATCTGGACGCTCCCTGCCGGTCGTGGCGGGTGAACGGGACACCGTTCCCGCAGGCGGCGCCGTACGTCATCAGGCCGGGCGGAGCGCCCCGGCTCGCGCCGTTCGTGCGCAGCCCCGACAAGAAGGCCGTCGTCTATCTGGGCAGGGACGATCGCCGCATGGCGTACCAGGACGCCCGGGGCGTCCACCGCCTCACCGGCGCTCTGGCCGACACCGCGGTGCCCACGCCCGCGTTCCTCGGCCAGAACAGGTACGTCGTCCTGAACGGGGACGGCGCGCAGGTCATCGACACCAGGACCTGGGCCCCGGTGCCGGTCCCCGGCGCCCGGCGGGTCCACGATCTCAATGGGAGCGGGACCGTGTTCACCACGGCGTCCCAGGTGCTCGTGGCCGACCTGCGAGGGAGGACCCGGATGAGCCTTCCCCTCAGGAATGAGATCAAGGACTCCCCCGAGGACGCGTACCACCTTCGCCCGGACGGACGCCGCCTCGTGGTCATCCGGGGCCACGAGGGACGCGTCGAGACCTTCGACGTGACGACCGGGCGGCTCCTGCGCGGCGTCGTTCCCCGATTCCGCGGGGACGACTCCATCGACATCGGCCTCGGCTGGTCGGAGCAGGGATCCTTCCTGGTGCGCGGCGCCGTGAGCGAGCGCGTCTACCACCTCGATCTGTCGACGGGGAAGCTCTGGCGGCGCGACGGCTGACCCCGGAGGCGACCAGGGGTGGGTCACCGCACGTCGTCCTCGTAATCCTCGTCACTGATCGCGGGCAGCGCCTCGAAGCCGTCCATCGTGGGCCCGGAGCGGCCGGACATCGGGTGGTGGTCCGGCAGGCGCGCCCAGCCGGTCTCCTCGTCGAACTCGAGCGGCTCCCAGTCGAAGGCGTGAGCGGCCCTGAGGGCCGCTCACGCGACGGCCGCCGTTCGGTGCGGGTCGGAACGATGTGCCGGCCGCTCCCCGGATGTCAGGCGGCCAGGGCCGGCACCGGGGGGAGGCAGGCGATGTCGCCGGTGGCGTCGTGAAGGCGCCGGTTCAGCCGTGGGCGACCAGTGCCGACAACAGGCCCTCACCGTCGCGGTGAGGGCACACCGGAGGCTCCGCGGCCGAGACGACCTCGACGGGGCGGCTCACAGGGCGATCGCGTCCGATCCGATCAGCGCCTTGACGTCCCCGGCGAAGGACGGGGCGGCGTCGACCTGGTAGTCCGGCAGCGCCATGACCACCGTCCGGCCGGTGTGACGACGCAGACGCACCTGGACCGGCACCTTGCCCTGATGCATCTTGAGGATGTTACGCAGTTCCTCCACCAGTTCGGCGGTGACCCGCTCCTCCCGCAGGAAGATCGTGACGGGCGGGCCGGAGTCGCTGGTGACGCTGGAGACGTCGATGAGGGTGAGGTCCTGGGCGAAGATCGAGATCGCGCCGTCGCGGTTGTTGATCTGACCCCCCACCGACACCACGGAGTCCTCCCGCAGCATCGGCCCGTACAACTCGTAGTTCTTGGGGAAGAACAGGCACTCGACGGCGGAGTCCATGTCCTCGACCACGACGATCGCCCAGAGGTTCCCGGCCTTGTTGACGCGCTTGTCGACCTTCGTGATGAGACCGCAGACCCGGACGTCGCCGCGTTCACGGCCGCTGTCGAGCAGGTCGGCGATCGTGGTGTCGCGGTTGCGCACCAGGAGGCGTTCGGTGCCGGCGAGGGGGTGGTCGGAGACGTACAGGCCGAGCATCTCCCGCTCGAAGTCCAGACGCGTCTTCTTGTCCCACTCGGTGTCGGGGACGGTGACGGTGAAGGCGTTCTCCTCGGTGTCGTCGGTACCGCCGAACAGGGAGTCCTGGCCGTGGGCCTCGTTCTTCTTGATGTCGATGACGGAGTCGACGGCCTGTTCGTGGGTCAGCAGCAGGCCCTTGCGGGGGTGGTCGAGGGAGTCGAACGCTCCGGCCTTGATCAGGGATTCGATGACGCGCTTGTTGCAGACCTGCAACGGCACCTTGCTGAGGAAGTCGTTGAAGTCGGTGTAGTCGTCTTTTTCCTGGCGGGCCCTGATGATGCCTTCGACGACGTTCTCACCGACGTTGCGGACCGCGCCGAGACCGAAGCGGACCTTGTCGTCACCGACCGCGGCGAACGTCAGGTCGGAGTCGTTGACGTCGGGCGGCAGGACCTGGATGCCCATCTTGCGGCATTCGGCGAGGTAGATGGCGGCCTTGTCCTTGTCGTCGCCGACGCTGGTGAGCAGGGCCGCCATGTAGTCGGCGGGGTAGTTGGCCTTGAGGTAGGCCGTCCAGTACGCGACGAGGCCGTAGCCGGCGGTGTGGGACTTGTTGAAGGCGTAACCGGAGAACGGCAGCATGACGTCCCACAGCGCCTGGATCGCCCCGTCGCTGTAGCCGTTGCCGCGCATGCCCGCCTGGAAGTTGACGAACTCCTTGGCGAGGATCTCGGGCTTCTTCTTGCCCATGGCGCGGCGCAGCAGGTCGGCGCCGCCGAGGGTGTAGCCGGCCAGTTCCCGGGCGACCGCCATGATCTGCTCCTGGTAGACGAGCAGGTGGAAGGTGGAGCCGAGGATCGGCTCCAGGGCGTCCTTCAGCTCCGGGTGGATCGGGGTGATCTCCTGGCGGCCGTTCTTGCGGTGGGCGTAGTTGGTGTGGGCGTTGGCGGCCATCGGGCCGGGCCGGTACAGCGCGAGGACGGCGGCGATGTCCTCGAACCGGGTGGGCTCCATCAGCCGTAGCAGCTGCCGCATGGGGCCGCCGTCGAGCTGGAACACGCCCAGGGTGTCGCCGCGGGCCAGCAGCTTGTAGGTGGTCTCGTCGTCGAGGGGGATCTCCTCGGTACGGATCGTCACGCCGCGGTTCTGTTCGATGATCTTGATGGCGTGGTCGATGATGCCGAGGTTGCGCAGGCCCAGGAAGTCCATCTTGATCAGGCCCATGGACTCACAGGACGGATAGTCGAAGCCGGTGATGACCACGCCGTCCTTGTCCCGCATGTGCATGGGGATCAGGTTCAGCAGCGGCGCGGACGACAGGATGACCGCGGCGGCGTGCACGCCGGTGCCGCGGATCAGGCCCTCGATGCCGCGGCCGGTGTCGATGACCTTGCGCACGTCGACGTCCGACTCGTACAGGGAGCGGATCTCGCCGCCCTCGACGTAGCGGGGGTGCTCGGGGTCGAACATCTTCGCCAGGGGGACGCCCTTGCCCATGACGTCCGGCGGCATCGCCTTGGTGATCTTGTCGCCCATCGCGAAGGGGTAGCCGAGGATGCGGGAGGCGTCCTTGACGGCGGCCTTGGCCTTGATCGTGCCGAAGGTGTTGACCTGCGCGGTGTACTCGTTGCCGTACTTCTGGGTGACGTAGGAGACCATGCGGTCGCGCTGGCGGTCGTCGAAGTCGAGGTCGATGTCGGGCGGGCTGATGCGCTCGGGGTTGAGGAACCGCTCGAACAACAGGCCGTGCTCCAGCGGGTCCAGCTCGGTGATGCGGGTCGCGTAGGCGACGATCGAACCGGTCGCCGATCCTCGGCCGGGACCGACGGGGATGCCGTTGTCACGGGCGTACTTGCAGATGTCGGCGACGACGAGGAAGTAGGAGGAGAACCCCATGGGGCCGATGACCTTCATCTCGGTCTCGTACCGCTCCCACACCTCGGCGGGGACCGGGTCTCCGTAGCGCATCACCAGGCCCTGCTCGACCTCCTTGCGCAGCCACGACTCCTGCGTCTCCCCCTCGGGGACGTCGGGATACTGCGGCATCCGGTCGACGTAGGCGAACACCTCGTCGTAGTCGCCGATCATCTCGGCGACCAGCAGCGTGTTGTCACACGCCTCGGGCAGCTCCCTGAACAGGCCCCGCATCTCGGCGGGGCTCTTGACGTAGTAGCCCGACCCGTTGAACCGGAACCGGTTCGGGTCGTCCTTGTTGCGGCCCACGCCGACGCACAGCAGGCTGTCGTGGGCGTCGGCCTGGTCCTCGGTGACGTAGTGGGAGTCGTTGGTGGCCAGCAGCGGGATGTTCAGCTGCCTGGCCAGGCGCAGCAGGTCCTCGCGGACGTCACGCTCGATGTCCAGGCCGTGGTCCATCAGCTCCAGGAAGTAGTTCTCCCTGCCGAAGATCTCCTGGTAGCCGGCCGCCGCCGCGACGGCCTCGTCGTACTGGCCGAGCCGCAGCCGGGTCTGCACCTCCCCCGAGGGGCAGCCGGTGGTGGCGATGATCCCCTCGGCGTGCTCGGCGACCAGCTCCCGGTCCATGCGGGGCTTGCCGTAGTAGCCCTCGAAGGAGGCCAGGGACGACAGGCGGAACAGGTTGCGCAGGCCCGCGGCGTCCTTGGCCCACATGGTCATGTGCGTGTACCGGCCGCCGCCGGAGACGTCTTTGCCGCCTTCGCCGTCCGCGATGCCGGTCTCGGCGCGCTTGCCCCAGAACACCGGCTTCTTGAAGGAGCGGGACGCGGGCGCCACATAGGCCTCGATGCCGATGATCGGCTTGATGCCCGCCTTCTTGGCCTCGCCCTGGAACTCGTAGGCGCCGAACATGTTGCCGTGGTCGCTCATGGCGATGGCGGGCATCTCCAGTCGCGCCACCTCCTCGAACATACGGCCGATCTTCGCTGCGCCATCGAGCATCGAGTACTCGGTATGGACATGCAGATGCACGAATGATTCGGTCACCTGTTCCCCTTTTCTTCAGGCCGGCCGCCGTTTTCCGGCCCTGGAGCCTACGCCTCCCGACGCCTCATCTCCACCTTCCCACCCGCCTGCCTCACCGATGGGCATAAGCCGCGCCTCCCCCGCCGGTACGGCACGAGCAAGCCTCACTCAATAGCATCTGACCTGCGGTTGTTCACCGGGACACGGCGGGTGGCGCCGACGGGCGTACCCCGCCGGGCGAATGCCCGGCGGGGTGGACGCGTTCGGCGATCCGGCGGGCGGTGCCGGTCAGGTCGGAGGCGGGGGTGAGGGCGTTCTCGACGGGGGCGCCCGGTTCGGGGCTCCGGTAGACGACCTCGCCGTTGCAACCGGTCCGCACGATCGGTGCTCCGCCGATCAGCGGGTCAGACGGGCGAGGCTCCGGCGGGTTCGGCGAGCGCCTCCAGGTACTCCCGCTGACGCCGCAGACTCGGGTTCCGGTCGAACAGCTCCACCAGGAGGCCGGCGGCACCCTCGGGGTCGGACGAGGGATGCCGGACCATGCCGCCGTCGCCGAACCAGCGGAACACGTGCGGAACGCTCCGAACGATCAGACCCGGCGCGAGGCTCAGCGTGCAGTGGCCGCCGGCCGTCGTCATGACGTCGGAACCCACCGTGGAGATGCCTTTCTCCGCCAGGGCGCGGCGCAACAGGGTCATGTGATGGGCGGCTGTGCTCGGCGGGGCTGTCTCGTAGGTCATGGTCACCTCCTCGGAGCGGCCGTGCGTATCAGTAGGAACATGCGGAAGCAGTCCGGAAACACAAGGCCATAAACGGTCACACAGGATGGAGGGTGCATTTCTCGGGAACCGATCGCTGAAGCCAGTAAACGCCTCCACACCCCCGCGGGTCACCGGGTGCGGCGACATACTTTCTATGCGCCATGAAAGCCATCTGACCTGCGGTTACTCGGCCAACACATTTGTTCCATGCCATCGGAAAGACCACTGCCCGATTTGTACAGTTGCCCGATGTTGGCTTTCACCGGCAACCTGCGGGCAGAGCCTCATTCCAGGGAGCCGTGATGAGCGGGTGGAGCAAGAGGGACATCAACAAACTGCGCGATGACATGACCCGGCAAGGTCGTGGCCTGGAGGAGATCGCCGAAGAGATCCGCCTTCGCTGCGGCGGGTCACGGCTGGCGGCGTTCCGCCTGGCGCACGGCTGGAGCCAACCCGATGTCATCGTGCGCTATCGGCAGGATGCGTCCGCCCTGCCCATCGACCAGCCGACGCTGTCGAGGCTGGAGATGTTCCCCGAGCGCGGCTCCCGGGCACCGCAGGCGACACAGATCATCGCCCTGGCCGGCATCTACGGCACCACGCCGTTGAGATTGCTGGACCCTTTCGCCCTGGATCGGCTGGAGCCGTCGGAGCGGAACATCCTGATGCGCTGCAACGCCGGGTTCGGCTCATTCCCCGCCGGTCCGGCCGGGAAGGCACCGCCTCCAGCCGTAGCGCCGACCCGGTCATTGATCCAGCCGGAATCCGACAGCTTGCAGAGAAAGGTAGAAATGGCCGCACACAGAGCCCTCCGTTTCGCCGTCACCGCGGAGGGAAGCAACATCGGGCCGGAAACCCTCGACCAGCTCCGCGAAGAGGCCACGCGCCTCACCCGGGCCTACCAGCAGCAATCTCTCATCACCCTCATGGGCGACCTGATCGACCTTCAGGACGTGGCGTTCCGCCTGCTGGAAGGCCGCCAGCGGCCCGCCGAAGCGCGGGAGATGTACCTCATGGCCGGCGTCCTCAGCGGCATGCTCGCCAAAGCCTCACACGACCTCGGCGACCCGAACTCGGCGATGAAGCAGGCCCGCGCGTCGTTCATCTGCGCCGACAACGCCGGCCACGACGGGCTGCGCACCTGGACGCGCGGCCTTCAGTCGATGATCGCCTACTGGGCCGGATGGCCGCACGAGGCCGCCCGCTACGCCCAGCTCGGCGGCGAGTTCGCCGGCCGGACCCGTGGCACCGGCTCGGTGTGGCTGCCGGCGCAGGAGGCCCGGGTGTGGGCCGTACTCGGCAACGGCGAGCAGGCGCTCGCCGCGATCGAGCGCGCCAACGACGCGCGCGAACAGGTCGAGCCGGACGAGTTGGACGAACTCGGCGGCATCATGACGTTCCCCCGGCCGCGGCAGCTCTACTACGACGCCGACACCCGGGTATGGCTGCCGGGGCAGGAGGAGCACGCCGACCGCGTCGCCGAAGAGGCGATCATCGCCTACGAGGAGGCTCCGGACCATGAGCGTTCCTTCAGCGACGAGGCGGGGGCCCGCGCCGACCAGGCGCTCGCCAGGGTCACCATGGGCGACCTGGAGGGAGCGGCCGAAGCGCTGGACCCGGTGCTGGAGCTGCCCGCCGACCAGCGCATCGGCGGCATCGTGGCGAGCGCGATGCGCGTGCACACCGCGCTTCGCGACCCCGGCCACCGGGGCGCGGCCACCGCGCGGGAACTCCAGCAGCGGATCGAGGTCTACGGGCAGGTATCAGCCGGTATCGCGCTGCCCCGAGGCCGTTAATCTCACCCCATGTACCCCGTCACGATCACCTCTGCTCGCGTCGGCCTGCGTGAGTTCACGCCGGATGACGTGGACGCCCTCACCGCCATCTACGGTGACCCGGAGGTCACCGAGCACATGAGCTTCGAGCCGCGCAGCCGCGAGCAGGTGGAGGCGACGATCACCGCCGTGACGGGAGCCGCTCAGGCCGTACCGCGCACCGAGTACTCTCTCGCGGCGGTACGGCCGGACGGCGATCTCATCGCGTTCGCCCGGCTGGCCGTCGACACCCAGCATCCGGGGCAGAGCAGCGGCCAGATCGGGTTCGCCCTGCGGGCCGACCAGTGGGGACAGGGCCTCGGCGGCGACGTCGTACGGCTGCTGCTGCGCCTGGGCTTCGACGAACTCGGCCTGTACCGCGTCTGGGGAGCGCGCAGTCCGCTCAACGAGGCATCGGCCCGGGTGATGGGCCGGCTCGGGATGGTGGAGGAGGGCCGCATCCGCGGGCACCTGAAGGTCCGCGGCCGGTGGCGGGACTCGGTCGTGCATTCCATCCTGGCGCCCGAGTGGCACCGGCCGGGAGCGGACGACTCCCGGCCGTCCTCAGGCGCGTAGAGCGTGCCGAACGCCCCATCGTCGCCGCAGCTTGAGCGGCGTCTGTTCGGAGCGGCCGACACCCTCCGAGGCAAGGCCGCGCGGCGAGTTCGACGGGACGATCCGCTTCCCCATGATCAAGGCACCGAGGCGAAACGCGGCGGCCGGTGGCGGCCGGATCGGTAGGCATCACCCGAAAGAGGCTCGCGCCCGGCCCCCGGCCGTTACCCTGACCCGGATTGATCATTTCCGGGAAGGTGCCGTGATGCGGGAACCCGTGGGGCGAACGCGGCTTCCCGCGACGGCGCTGCGCATCGGTGCGGTCCTGGCCGCGTCCGGACCGGTGATCCTGACGGCCCTCGGGATCGGCGGGGAGAGTCTCCCCTGGTTCTGTTCCGCGACGGTCCCCGCCACCGTGGACGACTCCGGCCTCCTCATCGCCCAGGCGGAAGCGCCCTACGCGCTGGGGAGAACACCGGGGGAGTTCCCGTTCTGGGGTGTTCTCCTGCTGCCGGTCGCCGCGGGCGCGCTGCTCATGGCGGCCCGGTCACCCCTGCCCCCGAGCCGGCGCGGGATCGTCCTGTGGGCGGGCGCCGTCGGCGCGGCGGCTTGGACGGCGATGTTCCACCGCACCCCGGTCTCCTTCGACGAGCTCTGGGCGGCCACCGCGGTCTACGTCGACACCGTGGAGGTTCCCCCTTGGGAGGGCCTCGCGTGGTGGTCCTGCGACGCCGACGCGGTCGGCCTGCCGGTCGTCCTCGTCGCGTCGGCGGCGGCCGTGTGGGCCGCCGCCCCTGCCCGCTGGGTACGGCCGGCCGCCGCCGGGGCCGCGGCGGCTCTCCTCCTCTTCCCGCTGCTCGACATCGCGTTGTACATCGACCGGTGCGGCGGTGACTTCCCGACGTCCTTCGCCGCCTCGGTGCGATGGCACCTGCTTCTCGCCGCGGTCCTCGTCGCGGTGGCCGTCCGGTACCCGGAGACGCGGAGCTCCGGGACCGGGGTCGTCCGCCTGGCGTGGCGCGTGGTCCGCGGACAGGACGCCGTGCTCTCCAGGCGGGCGAGGGATCTCACCGTCGCGGTCGTGGTCGCGGCCGCCGTCGTATGGCTGGTCTCCTCGTCCTTCACGCCGACCCGGTAGGAGTACGGCCGGCGTTTCCGGCTCAGGGCGTCAGCCGCCGGCCGAGATGAGGCGCCTACCCAGCCGTTGCGCCGGGGCCTCCACGAAACGCCAGGTCAGCGCGCTGAGGCCGAGTAGAGCCGCCACCACGCCCGCCAGTGCCGGCAGCCGCGCCCCCAGCGGTACGGCCGACGGCTCGGGCCAGAACCACTGGACGCTCTCCAGCAGCAGCGGGTGGAGCAGGTAGACCGAGTAACTGACCAGTCCCAACCAGGACAGGGCCCGGGGCATCCCGCGGTGCCGCAGCGCCATCGCGGCGACGAAGGTGAGCCAGGCGGCGGCCTCGGCCGTCTGGGTGCCGAGGTCGCCGCGCGCCAGCCAGATCCCGGCCAGTGGCACCAGCGCCACCCAGCCCGCCCGCCCCCAGGGGATCTGGCCCTGCTCGGCCCGGTACAGCGCCGTTCCGGCGAACATGGTGGCCAGGATCAGCAACCCCTGCCAGGGGCCGGGGTAGCTCTGGTTGACCGCCAGCAGCCCGAGCACGGTCACCCCGATGACGATCGCGCCCGCCCGCCGTACCGCGCCCGAGCCCGCGAGCACCGCCGCCAGGCCCGCCGTCACCAGGGCCGCCACCACCAGCGTCGCCGTCAGCATCCGGCCCGAACCGCCGGCCGAGAGCAGCGCGACCGGCAGCACGCCCGCGCCCGCCACGGCCACCGTGGTGAAGGCGAGTGCGTACGCGATGCTCCGACGGTGCAGGCCGAGGCTGAACATCGCGGTCAGCAGCAGGTAGAACGCCATCTCGTACGACAGCGTCCACAGCACGTTCACCAGGTTCGGCATGGCCAGCAGGTTCTGCAGCATCATCAGATGGCCCGCTGTCAGGGAGACCGGTCGTGAGCCCCACCAGATGTGCAGACCGTCCCAGCCGGCCGCGCTCAGCAGCAGCACGCCCACCGCGCACACCACGAGCGGCGGGTACAGCCGGAAGAAGCGGGAGACCCAGAAGGCGCGCACGTCACCCCGCCGTTCCAGCGACGCGGGCACGATGTAGCCGCTGACCAGGAAGAACACGGTCACGCCGTACCATCCGGGCTCGAAGACCGCCTTGACCGGTGTCCGCGCCTCGGGCAGCAGGGGCTGGAGCGCGTGCTCGAAGACCACGAACAGGGCGGCGAGGCCGCGGAGGGCGTCGAGCCAGGCCATGCGCCGCCCGGTCTGCCGAGCCGCCACCGGAGCAGTGAGCATCCGACGATGCTAATGATCAATGTCCGGAAAATACTCTGATGTTGAGAAATAACGAGAGATAAGCACCGACGGTCACCGGCCGCCGAAGGCATCGCCGTAACGGCGTCCTCGCCCCCGGCTGCCACGACGGCCCTACGGTGTCCACGCGTCCGGCGGCCACGACGGCCTTCGACGGGTGGAACACGGGTCCCGCGCGACCAGGACGATCACGCGGGACCTCGGCGGATCGTTCTCAGGCGGCATCACCTTCGAGCGACCATCGCCTCCGCGGCCGGACCGGCTCCGCGAGGATCAGTCACCCGCCGGCGGCTGGCCGGAGCCGCCGGTGTCCTTCCAGAGCGGGTTGTCGACGACCACGCACGGCTGAACCGGGCCCTCGACCACGAACGAACCGAACTGCCACTTCGTCTTCGGCTTCGAACCGGCGGACGCGTTCTTGGCCTCGCTGAACATCATCACCAGGGTCCGCCCCTTCCCGGCGTACCGGGGGTCGATCCTCAACCCGTCGGGATCCAGCCGAGCGGCCCTGCCGGACGCGGAAGCGTCCCAGTCCTCCGGGGAACCGTCGCCTCCGACGGCCTTTCCTCTCCCCTCGCCGCACCACTTGCCGGGCGGGAGGTAGGTGATGTCGGCGTTCACCCCCAGCTTCCCCAGGTCCTGTTCCAGCTTGTCGGCGTCCCTGAACTCGTTGAGCCTGACGTCGATCGTGCCGTCGGTGTTCCTGGTCACCGCGTACGCGGGCTGCTCCGCCCCGGTCAGCAGCGGCACCACGATCGCCGCCGCCGCGGCCAGCCCGGCCACCGCCGCCCCCGCGAACAGGCGGCGGCCGGTACGGCGGCGTCGTTCGGCACGCGCCGTGATCTCGTCCTTCAGTTCCATCAGTATTCGCTCCTCGAAGCTCATCCCGGTGTTCCTTCCATGACGAAGGGCAGTCCTTGCAGCGTGCGGCGGGCGCGGTGCAGCCTCATCTTGGCGGCCCCCTGCCGGATGCCGAGGGCGGTCGCCGCCTCGGTGACCGTGAGCTGGTCGATGACGACCAGCTCCAGTACGGCGCGCTCCCCCTCGGGCAGGCCGGCCATGGCCGCGAGGACCCGCCTGGCGGGCTGCTCCGCGTCGATGCGCTCCTCAAGCCTGGCCAGGTCGTCGCTGTCCAGCGGCCGCCGCCCGCTCATCCGGTCGGTGAGCCGCGACTGCCTGAACAACCGGCGCCGCTCGCTGGAGAGCGTGTTGCGTGCCACGCCGTACAGCCACGCGACCTCGCTTCCCGACTCGGCCCGGTAGGTGTGGGCGGAGTCGAGGACCGCCATGAACACCTCGGCCACCAGGTCGGCGACCGTGTGCGGATCGTCGACGCGCCGAGCGAGAAAGCGGGTGACCGCGTCGACGTGCCGCCGGTAGAAGGCTTCGAACGCCGCGTGATCCCTGGCGATCTCCGCCCGTTTACGACGCACCGGCACTGCTCCCTTCGTCGCCTGACACCCTTACTTGGTCAGAAGCGAGCAAAGGGTCACAAGAGACGGCGGCTCTCCTTGTTCTCCCTGTTCCGAACGAGGGATGGGCGAGAATTCCAAGATCACACCTTGGAGGTCGTTCCCCATGACCGTGAATTCGTCGTCCCGGCCGTCCATGGATCCGCCGTCCGGGCCGCCAGCGACGGCCGGACACGCCCGGTGGTGGCCGCTCACCTCGTCCAGATCGGCCCGCAGCGGCCGTACGACCCGGGCACCACGCTGCTGTCCAGGGACGAGGCGCACGCGCCCATGTGGATCCCGGGTGCGATCGCGGTCCTCGCCGGAAACCTCCTTGAAGGCGCCCTGCTGCTCCTCCTCGGCGGATGACGCCGGGCGCGGGAGCAGGGCGTCCGGGTGGTCAGGGCGTCCGGGTGGTCAGGGCGTCCAGGCCGGGTCCCGGCCGATGACGCCGAGCAGGCGGTCGAACGGCGGGGCGTCGTCCGGCACCGCCACCGGCGGCCCGAAGGCGCCGCGCTGCCTGCCCGTCTCCGCCATCTGGTCGGTGAAGCTCAGCGCCCGCGAGACCGCCTCGGGGTCCGGCTCGTACTCCTGACCGACGGCCCTGGCCAGGTCCCAGCCGTGCACGACCATGTCGACGAGGTACATGTGGGCCAGCACGCCCATCGGCAGGCCCATGGCGGGGCTGGCGCCCTCCCACGCCTCCGGCCGCGACCAGGCGGCCAGCGTGCGCTCCGCCCGCTCGGGGAAGTCGCCCGCGTACGGTCTCCGCTCGGTCATCGGCCCCCCGTGGGCCAGCGACTCGAACATCTCCGCCACCCACTCAAGGTGGTTGACCAGTTCCCTGACGTCGAACTTCTCGCACGGCGTCGGAAGCCCGAGCTGCTCGGGCCGCACCTCGCGCACCAGTTCCGCGGTCCGTTCGGTGGCGCGCCTCATCAAGGGCATCATGTCGTCCATGACGACAAGCGTGCCCCATTCGCCCGAGGCCCGGCTTGTAGAAACGCGACAGCGCGGCTGGGTGGACCCGTACGCGGGGCTCGACGCCTTCGACTACGTCAGGCAGGCGCCGTCACCGGAGCTCGCGGCGTACGTCGAGCACTTCTGGGTCGTCACGTGGACCGGCCTCGCCGAGCCGTACGAGCAGCGCATCGTCTCCCATCCCACCGTGAACATGACGATCACCGATGACTTCCACCAGATCGCGGGGGTGATCAGAGGCGGGTTCTCCTACACGATGCGGGGCAGCGGCCGCGTGCTCGGCACGCGTTTCCGCCCGGGTGGCTTCCGGCCGTTCCTCGGCGGCCCGGTGTCCCGGCTGACCGGCCGCTTCACGGAGATCGGCGAGATGTACGGCGCGGCGGGCGCGACGCTGGTCAGGCGTGTCCTCGCCGAGCCCGGCGCCCGGGCCGCCGTCGCGCTCGTCGAGAGATTCCTGCTGGACCTGGAACCCCGGCGGGACCCGGTGGCCGAGGAGGTCGCGGCGCTGGTGGCGATGGCGGAGGGCGACGTGTCCGTGACCCGGGCCGACGAGCTGGCCGCCCGGGCGGGGCGGTCGGTGCGCTCGCTACAGCGGCTGTTCCGCGACTACGTCGGCGTCGGCCCCAAATGGGTGATCCGCCGCTTCCGGCTGCACGAGGCCGCGGAGCGGGTGTACCGGGGCCTCGACCTCGCGACGCTGGCCGCCGAGCTCGGCTACACCGACCAGGCCCACCTGACCCGCGACTTCACCGCCGCGGTCGGCATGTCTCCCGCGGCCTACGCCCGGCTCGGCGGATCCGAGCGCCGCGCCGCAGGCGCCGGTCAGCCGACGTCCGGGACGTAGGTCAGGTTGAGCACGCCGGACCGGAACGTCTCGGACTCGACCAGCTTCAGCCTGTGGGTCGGGGTGTCCTCGAACAGCCGCTGACCGTGGCCGACGGCGATCGGGTGGACGAGCAGCTTCAGCTCGTCGAGCAGCCCCTCGGCCAGCAGCCACCGCACGGTCGTCGCGGAGCCGGACATCTGGATGGTGCCCTCGGTCCGCTCCTTGATCTCGCGCAGCCCGGCCGTGACGTCACCGGAGACGACGGTGGTGTTGTTCCAGTCCGCCTCCCGCAGGGTGTTCGACACGACGTACTTGCGGGCGTCGTTGATGAACTTGGCGAAGTCCTGGTCCTGGTCCGCCGTCGGCCAGTAGGCCGCCCACTCCTCGTACAGCCTGCGGCCCATCAGGAACGCCGTCGCGTCCCGCATGCCCGCCTCGACCGCCGCGCCCATCTGGTCGTCGAAGTACGGGAAGTGCCACTGGTCCGGCGACTCGGTCACGCCGTCCAGCGAGATGAAGAAGTTGGAAACGATCTTGGCCATTGCGCTGTTCCTTTGTCGTCGAGGTCTGAGAAGTGCCCTGCGGCGGGGCGGCAGGCCCTTTCTCCTCGCCGGCGTCGGCGGCGGAACCTCCCGCCACGACGATGGCTGTGGCCACGAGGTTAGGCGGGCACGACGCTCAGGTCTTGTACAGAAGCGACAGCGGCTCCGACGGGCCCCGGGCGCTCAGCTGCGTGGCGGTCCGCCCGATGTAGCGGGCCAGCGACCGCGCCAGATGCGGCTGGTCGAAGTATCCGAGCAGGTGGATGACGTCGTGGACCGGCACGCCCTCCAGGAGCAGGATCGCCGCCCGCCGGGCGCGGTCGATCTGCCGGACGGCGCCGCGGGTGAGTCCGGTCACCGCCGCGAAGCGCCGCTGCACGGTGCGCTCGGACACGTCCGGCGGGTCACCGCGAAGCACCGCGGCGACGAGGGGGTCGCCGACCAGGACGCCCTCGCGTGCCATCCGCCGTACGAACGCCTCGGCGTTGTCGTAGTCGGGAACGCGCCAGGTGGAACCCTTCAGCCAGAAGGATGTGCGTGTCGCGTCCGGGATCTCCACGGCGCCGTCGACGAGCCGGCCGGCCGGTAGATGCGGCATCGAGGTGCCGAGCGAGAAGTTGATCCCGAAGAAGGTGGCGTCCTCGGGCACGGAGGCCGGGCTCGCCCGCGACTCCGGCCCCTGGACGGCCACGCTGACCCGGCCGCGGTGCTCCCAGAAGACCAGGTCCCAGTGCGCGGTCGCAACAGACGTCATCCGTTCCACGCCGTGGCTGGTGCTCCGCCACACCCGCTCGATGTACGGCGAGTCGGACGATCGGTCCTCGATCTCCAGCCCCATCCGAGCCGTTCCCTTCACCCTGTCGGCGCCGCCGATGCCGATGAGCAGGAGTGTGGCACGGGACCCGCCGGAACACCGCGCCGTCCGGTGAGCCGGGAGTCCGGTGAGCCAGGAGGTCCGGTGAGCCGGGAAGGGCCGAGCCGGCTCACCGGAGGGGGGACGGGCCGGCTCGGGTGGAGCCCGGTCGTCGCGTCAGGAGAGGGTGCAGGCGGCTCCGTTGAGGGTGAACGCGGTGGGCTTGCCGGTGTCGCCGGTGTGGGTGGCCTGGAAGCCGATCTCGGTGGAGGCTCCGGGCGCCAGGGAGCCGTTGTAGGTGACGTTCCTGGCCGTGATCCGGCCGCTGGCGGGGGTGTAGGTGGCGTTCCACCCGCCGGTGACGGTCTGGCCGCCGGGGAGGGTGAAGGCCAGGGACCAGCCGTTGATCGGCGACGATCCGGTGTTGGTGATGACGAGGTTGTCGGTCAGCCCGGTGTTCCAGGCGTTGACGGTGACGCCGACCCGGCAGGCGCCCGGTTCGCCGGAGGGCGTCGGGGTGGCGCTGGGCGAGGGGGTCACCGACGGAGAAGGCGAGGGCGTGGTGCCGTCGAGGCCGAGGAAGGAGATGGCGTAGGAGATCTGGCCGCTGAGCGGCAGGGAGTGGCCGACGCCGCTGACGCTGATGCCCTCGACGGTGGCCTGGGTCGTGGTGGTGCCGTACCGGGTGCGGGTCCAGGACGACTGTGGGTGGTCGGTGAAGGCGGGGGTCTGACTCAGGCCGTGGAGGTTGGTCCACTGCTTGATCTCTTCGCCGAAGTCGGGGTAGGCCAGCGTGGTGTCGGTGGTGCCGTGCCACAGCTGCATCCGGGGGTAGCGGCCGGTGTAACCGGGATACATCGCCCTTGCCTGGTCGCCCCACTGCTGGGCGGTCTTGATGAGGGTGCCGCCGGAGCACTGACTGTTCCACAGCGAGCCGTTGGTGGTGGCGAAGCATCCGGCCGGGACCCCTGAGAAGGCCGCTCCGGCGGCGAAGACGTCAGGGTACTCGGCGGCCAGGACGTTGGTCATCATCGCGCCGGAGGAGATGCCGCTGACCACGATCCGGGCGGGGTCGACGTTGTAGCGCTGGCGGGTGTAGGAGACCATCGACATGATGCCGGTGGAGTCGCTGCCGCCGTCGCGGCGCAGCGCGGCGGGGGTGGACACGTCGAAGCACTTCTCGCTGCGGGTGGCCTCGGGCAGCACGATGATGTAGCCGTAGCGGTCGGCGGCGGTGACGTAGTCGTGCCCGTTTCCGTTGAAGATCGCCGAGGCCGTTCCGGTGCAGTAGTGCACCAGCACCAGCAGCGCCGGCCGGGCCGCGACCCGGTCGGGCACGTAGAGGTACATGTTCAGGTTGGTCGGGTTGTTGCCGAAGCCGGTCACCCGGGTCAGCGACGCCGCCGCCACCGGCCGGGTCGCCGCCAGCATGCCCGCGATCACCAGGGGCAGGGCGATGACCGCCAGCACGGCTTTGAGTGTTCGTTTCACGCCATGTCCTCGTCGGTTCTGGGAGTGGGCCATCCGGTCGGGCTCCCGGTGGTCGCCGCCGGTCCGGCCCGCCGGGTACGGGGGACCTCCCGTCGGGCGGATGGAGACGGTTCTCCGCCGGGTGGGTGGAGACGGTGGTGGTGGGCGGAGCAAATACGAGGCGGGAAGGCGCGTCAAGGGCCCGGAGCCCGTCGCGCGGGCGTGCGCGGCGGCCGGGCGGGGCTCATCTCGCGTTATCGGGGAAGCCGCGCCCGGCCGATGCGGGCGCGTCTCTGAAAATTTCACCCGCGGAGCCTTGTCCGGCGCGATGTCGCACCGTACCGTCCGGCAGGAGAACACCGGGAAATCCCAGGAAATGGGCCGGACGTCGGAACACGCGTGAATCGGGCACGCAAAACGCGTTCCGAAAGTTTCAATCAGCTATTGACAGGTTTCAGAGGCATTTCCACACTGGGTCCCCAGGACGGCCCCGCGGGTGGTGGTGCGCGGAGAGGACCACCGTCCTCGACGCCCGGTGGTGCGTGGTCCCTTGTGAGGCGATGGGGCGGGCGTCGGTCCCGCGGGGCCCTCCCCGTTCCCCCCTTTTCCCGTGACCCAGTTATGGAGGCTCAAGGCATGGGTTCAAACGCCATACCCCCGTCTGGAACCCGGCGACCCCTCGGCGGCCTCCGCCGGGCCCTGCTCGCCGGCGCCCTCGGCGCGCTCGGCACGATCACGGCGCTGGCGATGCAGATTCCCGCCGACGCCGCGGAGAGCACGCTCGGCGCGGCGGCCGCGCAGAGCGGGCGCTACTTCGGCACCGCCATCGCCGGGAGCAAGCTCGGCGACTCGGCGTACACCACGATCGCGAGCCGCGAGTTCAACATGGTGACCGCCGAGAACGAGATGAAGATCGACGCCACCGAGCCCCAGCGGGGCCAGTTCAACTTCACGGCCGGGGACCGCATCTACAACTGGGCCGTCCAGAACGGCAAGCGGGTCCGCGGGCACACCCTGGCCTGGCACTCACAGCAACCCGGCTGGATGCAGTCCCTGTCCGGTTCCAGCCTGCGCCAGGCGATGATCGACCACATCAACGGCGTGATGGCCCACTACAAGGGCAAGATCTACGCCTGGGACGTGGTCAACGAGGCGTACGCCGACGGTTCCGGCAACCGCCGCGACTCCAACCTGCAGCGGACCGGCAACGACTGGATCGAGGTCGCCTTCCGCACCGCGCGGAACGCCGACCCGTCCGCCAAGCTCTGCTACAACGACTACAACATCGAGAACTGGACCTGGGCCAAGACCCAGGGCGTCTACAACATGGTCCGCGACTTCAAGCAGCGCGGCGTGCCGATCGACTGCGTCGGCTTCCAGAGCCACTTCAACAGCGGCAGCCCCTACAACAGCAACTTCCGCACCACCCTGCAGAACTTCGCCGCCCTCGGCGTCGACGTGGCCATCACCGAGCTGGACATCCAGGGCGCCTCGGCCACGACCTACGCCAACGTGACCAACGACTGCCTGGCCGTGCCGCGCTGCGTCGGCATCACCGTGTGGGGTGTGCGCGACACCGACTCCTGGCGTTCGGGCGACACCCCGCTGCTGTTCGACGGCAACGGCAACAAGAAGGCCGCCTACAACTCGGTGCTCAACGCCCTCAACGCCGCCTCCCCCGGCGGCCCCGACCCGAGCCCGACGCCCACCACCCCGCCGCCCGGCGGTGGGCAGATCAGGGGGGTCGCCTCCGGCCGCTGCCTGGACGTGCCCAACAGCAGCACCGCCGACGGCACCCAGGTCCAGCTCTGGGACTGCCACAGCGCCACCAACCAGCAGTGGGCCTCCACCTCCGCCGGAGAGCTCCGCGTCTACGGCAACAAGTGCCTCGACGCCGGCGGCACCGGCAACGGCGCCGTGGTCCAGATCTACTCCTGCTGGGGCGGCGACAACCAGAAGTGGCGTCTGAACGGCGACGGCACCATCGTCGGCGTCCAGTCCGGCCTCTGCCTGGACGCCGTCGGATCGGGCACCGCCAACGGCACCAGGCTCCAGCTCTACTCCTGCTGGGGCGGCGACAACCAGAAGTGGACCCGGACCGGCTGACCCCACCTGCCGGCCGGCCCTCGGGCCCCCGCGGCACGACCCGCCGCGGGGGCCCTCCGGCGTGAAAGTTTCACCGTCGGTTGACGGGCGTGAGGCGGCCACTCACGATCATGTTGCCTCCGGGTCAGGGGAGGCGTCGAATGAAGGCCGCTATCGATCCGAGGTGTCATCGATGCCAAGACCTCTGCTGCGGGCCGCGTCCGCCGTACTGCTGACGCTGGCCGTCCTGCAGGCGCCCACGGCGTACGCCGACGAGACCGCCCCGGTCGCGGTGACCGTCAACGCCCGCGCCGCGCTCGCCTCCGTGCCCGAGACCGCCGTCGGAGCCAACCATGCGATCTGGGACTCCCGGTTGGGCACCGACGAGACCGCCGACCTGCTCAAAGACGCCGGGGTGAAGCTGCTGCGCTATCCCGGCGGCTCCTACTCCGACATCTACCACTGGGCCGACCACACCGCTCCCGGCGGCTACGTCGCCCCGGACACCGACTTCGACACCTTCATGCGCGGGGTACGGCGCACCGGGGCGCAGCCGATGGTGACCGCCAACTACGGCACCGGCACGGCGGAGGAGGCCGCGGCCTGGGTACGGCGCGCCAACGTCACCAAGGGGTACGGCGTCAGGTACTGGGAGATCGGCAACGAGAACTACGGAAACGGCCACTACGGCGCCGCCTGGGAGGCCGATGACCACGCCGACAAGAGCCCGGCCGAGTACGCGCGCAACGTCGTGGCCTACTCCGACGCGATGAAGGCCGTCGACCCGACAATCAAGATCGGCGCGGTGCTGACCACACCCGCCAACTGGCCCGACGCCCTGGTCGCCGACGGCGACGCCGGGAGCTGGAACGAGGTCGTCCTGTCCACCGCCGGACCGAAGATCGACTTCGTG
Source organism: Streptosporangium sandarakinum (assembly GCF_050942225.1). NCBI lineage: Bacteria > Bacillati > Actinomycetota > Actinomycetes > Streptosporangiales > Streptosporangiaceae > Streptosporangium > Streptosporangium sandarakinum. Next base: position 268,468 of record NZ_CP192034.1, on the reverse strand, counting down.
ATCCTGCACTGGTACCCCGGCGCCTTCGACAGGGCCGCGCAGGTCCCGGACATGATCCAGCTCGCCCGGAAGCAGATCGCGAAGCACGCCGGAGCCGGGTCCGAGCGGATCGGCATCGCGATGACCGAGTTCAACACCGGGTCGAGCGACCGCGGCGCGACGACCCAGCCCGGCGCCCTGGCCGCCGCCGACGCCTATGCGACGCTGCTGGCGAACGGGGTGTTCACCGTCGACTGGTGGAACGTCCACAACGGGATCGGCAAGGTCACCGAGGTCGAGGGGCACACCGACTACGGCGACTTCGGCCTGCTGTCGAGCGGGACGTGCACCGACGGCGGCGTCTGCGAGCCGGCGGCGAACACGCCCTTCGCGCCGTACCACGCGCTCCAGATGGTCAGCAGGTTCGCCCGCCCCGGTGACCGGTTCATCCGGGCCGCGACCGACCAGGCGAAGGTCACCGCGCACGCCGTACGCCGCCCCGACGGCGCGCTGGCCGTCATGCTGATCAACACCTCATCCGACACGTCGTACCCCGTCGCGATCGACTACTCCGGCTTCAGCCCGGCGTCCGGGGCCCCCACCGTCCTGACCCACACCAACGGCGCCACGAGCATCACCACCTCGGCCACGGGCGACGCGACCAGCCGGACGCTGCCGCCCCTCTCGCTGACCACGATCATCGTGCGTCCCGCCTCCGCCCAGGCGGGCCTGCCGGGCGCACCCGGGCAGCCGGCGGCCTCGGCCGTGACGGACCGGGCCGCCACGATCTCCTGGCCCGCCGCCTCCGCCGGCACCCGTCCGATCGCGAAGTACGAGGTCCACCTCCAGAACGGAGCCGTCAGCGAGCAGATCGGCGAGACCGCCGGCACCTCGCTCACCGTGAGCAACCTGAAGCCGGGCACGCGCCACACGGTCAACGTGATCGCCCGCGACAGCGGCGGCGGCGTCTCGTCCCCCTCCGCGCCGCTGACGTTCACCACCGGCACGCCCGCCTCCAGCTCGTGCTCGGTACGCCTGACCAAGCAGTCCGACTGGGGCAGCGGCTACGTCGGCTCCATCGACATCACCAACAACGGCGCACCGGTCAGCGGCTGGACCCTGACCTTCGGCTGGCCCAGGGCGTGGCAGAGCCTGGGCAGCGGCTGGAGCGCCGTCTGGACGCAGAACGGTCAGGACGTCAAGGTCGTCAATGAGCCCGGCAACGGCTCGCTGGCCACCGGCGCGACGGCCACGGTCGGCTATGTCGGCAACTACAGCGGCCCGAACGTGCTGCCCGAGGTCTTCACCCTCAACGGAACCGTCTGCACGACCCGGTGAGCGGAACCCCCCGCACGATCCCGTGAACCGAACCGCCCGCACGGCCCCGGCCGCCGGTGCCCGCACCGGCGGCCGGGGCCGGTCTCAGTGCCCGTGTCCCCCGAACCCGCCGGCGTTGTCCGCCCGGGCGGGCAGGATCAGGGCGGTGACGACCACGACCACGGACAGCACGGCGCCGACGACGAAGGCCAGCCGCATGCCGCCGAGGACGGCGAGGGAGTCGGTGACGCCCGTGGCCCTCAGGGCGTCGGCCCGCGTGCTCATCACGGTGATCACAAGCGCGGTGCCGAAGGCCGCGGCGACCTGCTGCAGCGTGCTCAGGATCGAGCTGGCGTGGGGGTAGAGGTGCGGGGGGACCCCTCCGAGCCCGAGGGTGAACACCGGGGTGAAGGTCGCGGCCAGGCTCACCATCAGCAGCGCGTGCAGGCCGAGGAGCTGCCAGAACGGCATGGTCATCGTGACCTGGGTGAAGCCGGTGAGCGCGAGCGCGATCCCGATCGCGCCGGGGACGACCAGCACCCGGCCGCCGAACCGGTCGAACAGGCGGCCGACGACCGGGCCGAGCAGCCCCATCGCCAGGCCGCCCGGCATCACGAGGAGCCCGGTCTGCAGGGGGGTGAGCCCGCGGACGCTCTGCAGGTACAGCGGCAGCAGGATCATCGAGCCGAGCATCGCCATGAAGGCCACCGACATCAGGATCAGCGAGACCGTGAAGGTGCGGTGGCGCAGGGTGCGCAGATCCATCAGCGGCGCGCCGCGCTTCTGCAGCAGCAGCTGGCGGACGACGAAGACGGCGATGGCCGCCAGACCGGCCGCCACGATCGCGGCGGCGACGCCGGCGTCACCGCCCTCGAACCGGCTGAGCCCGTAGACCAGGCCGCCGAAGCCGAGGGCGGCGGTCACCACGCTCAGCCAGTCGACGGTGCTGAACTCGGGCTCCCCGACGTTCTTGAGCTGCGCGAGGCCGCGCCATGTGATCACGGCGGCGATGGGGAGCACCACGGCGAACAGCAGCCGCCAGGACCCGAGCTGGAGGATCACCCCCGAGACGGTCGGGCCCATCGCGGGCGCGACCGAGATGGCCAGGCTGACGTTGCCCATCACCCGGCCCCGGTCCGACTCCGGCACCACCTGCATCAGCGTGGTCATCAGCAGCGGCATCATCACCGCCGTCCCGGACGCCTGGACGATGCGGGCGCCCAGCAGCACCTCGAACGTCGGCGCGACGCCGGCCAGCGCCGTGCCGAGCAGGAACAGGCCCATCGCGACGGTGTACGCCTGACGGGTGGAGACCCGCTGCATGAACCAGCCGGTGACCGGGATGACGGCGGCCATGGTCAGCATGAAGGCGGTCGAGAGCCACTGCGCCGTCTGCGCGGTGATGCGCAGCGCGCTCATCAGCTGAGGGATCGCGTTGACCATGATCGTCTCATTGAGGATGACCACGAACGTGGCGAGCACCAGCAGCCGGATCACGGGTGGGGTGCGTCCCGGAACGGCCCGGGGACGATCCGGAGCGGCCTTCACGGACGCGGCGGGAGAGTCGAGCTGGGGGACGGACACGGCACCTCGATCAGGTTCGTCGGACATGATGTCGTCACGGCCGGCGTCACGGCCATGGGTCTCGCAAGAAGTCGCGGTCATGTAAAGAGTGACCGACGCCACCGACAAAACCCATCGACCGCCTCCAGCATTCCGGTGGATGACGTGAGATGTCACCCGGTTTTCACCGGCGCGCGAGGATCACGGGACCGCCGGGGAGCCCCGCGCCACGGATTCGGACGCCTCACACTCCCCGGGTCCACCGGTGACCGCGAGCCCGGAACGCCGGCGAACCGGCCGGGGAACGGTGGCCGCCCTGTCCGGCGGGCCTCACCGATCCCCGGCCGCCCGGAGCGGCCGTCAGGACCGCGACGGAGCCGGTGACGGACCGGTCTCGATCCCCGGCCGTCCGGAGCGGCCGTACGGGCTCGTGGTGCGGGCCGGTCTCAGATCCGGGTCATGGTGGTCTCGTACCCGCCCCCGCCGGGGTAGACCCACCCGCCGGTGGCCGTGTTGCCGTCGGCGCTGAAGGTGCCCCGGTAGTAGGCGGGGCTGCCCTTCGCGCCGCACCAGATGGTCAGCTCGTCGCCGATCAGTTCGTAGACGTAGTCGAGGGTGTCGCCGGACGTGCCGTAGAACCGCGACACCACCTCCGTACCGGCCGGCTCGCCGAACGGCCGCAGGTTACCGATCACCTCCAGGCCGGTGGCCGAGTCGCCGGACTGGCTGAGGTCGACGTGCTGGAGCAGGAAGAACCCGCCGGGCATCCACTCGTACCGCACGGTCCCCTCCGCGCCGCCGGTGATCTTCCAGGTGCCGACCAGGCGGTCCAGAGCCTTCAGACCGGCGCTCGGCTGGTGGTTCTCAGACATCTCGTCTCCCTCTCGGGTCGTGGTGTGTGTTCGCCGGTACCTCGGAGGCGGCCGACGGGTCTCGACACGCATCTGATGTGATGTACGTCACAGTCGGGTCGTGTCGAGATCCCGGACCCGGCCACGAGGTATCCGATATGACTCGGCCGAGGAGGAAGCCGTGACCACCGTCTCCGTCCTCATCGGCCGCCGTTCCGCCGGACCTTGCGTACATTCACCGTGAAAGACCGAGGAGGACCCCCGTGAAATATCTGCTGCTCGGCTACACCCCGGCCGCCGACTGGGACGCCGCCACCCCCGACGCGCTGTCCGAGGAGGCGATGACCGCCTTCGCCACGTACCAGAGGTTCGAGCGGGAGCTGGTCGAGACCGGCGAGTTCGTCACCAGCGTGGGCCTCGGCCACCCGGTGGTCAGCACCACGGTCCGCAGGACCCCGGACGGCGTGGCGGCGACCGACGGACCCTTCGCCGAACTCAAGGAGGTCCTGGCCAGCTTCGCCGTGATCGACGTGAGCGGCCGGGAACGAGCCGTGGAGATCGCCTCACGGATCGTCGAGGTGCTGGGCGAACCGATCGAGATCCGGCCGATCATGGGCGAGGAGTTCACCGCGTGACCGGCCACCGTACCGGGTGACGCTCCGGGGAGACGAGGAAGCGGGGGCGTACGCCGCGGCGTCGCTCCCGCGGGCTCCGGGGGCAACGGACCCGCGACGAAAGCGGACTGACGGCGGGCTTCGCACAACGGCCGGCATGAAAGCCTCCTCCGCCGGCCGCCGTGGCGTGCCATCCCCCGGCTCGCCGCCGGCGCGCCCTTCATGCTCCTGATCGTCATCGGATGCGGCGCCGGCGTCCTCGGAAACGATCGGCCCGCCCCGGAACGCGTGACCGTCACGGTCACCGCCGGGGCTCCCGAGACCACCCGGACCACCGAGCCCGGCCGGCACGCGCTCGTGGCCAGGTCGGGTACGGCGAAGACCGGGCCCTACTCGTTCCAGATCGTCCGGGCGGACTGAACGCCGGCCGGGCGCCGGACCGGCTGTCGCGCCCGGTCCTGCACCTGGTCACCCGCGGGGCGGGCCCGCGCGAACGCGGGACGAGCAGGGCATCGACACCGACACGATGGAGGGCCGCGCGATGTTCGGCCGGGTCGTCCGACCCGGCCCGCGGAAGGCTGGCCGGCTGGTCGGCCACCGGCATCGCGGGCTGGACGTCCGCTTAGCCGGGGTCGGCGCAGAGTTGGGAGGTCAAGGCGGTGCGGGCCCACTCTTCCCACGTGTCCGGTGACCAGTCGCGGTCGCGGACGAAGATCAGATAGAGCTGCGGGCTGAGCAGGCCGAACAGCAGGTCCGCCGCCATCTCGGCGGAGAGGCCGGGACGGATGTCGGGCTTGCGGACCAGGGCTTCGGCCGCTGCGTACTGCACGGTGTAACGCGGGTCGGGGCCCTCCGGCCACTGCGCGGCGATCTCAGGGTCGGTGGCCGCGGCAGCCGCGATCAGCGGCATGATCGGGGCGACCCGGCCCAGGATCTCGCGGGTGCCGTGGACGTGCGCGCGCAATTGCCCGGCTGCGGTGGGCTCGGCGCATGCGGCGCGAAACCACTCACGATCCATGGTGGCGACCGGCTCGGCATCCCCGGCTATGGATGTGTCGACGACGTCCTTGAACAGCGTGCGCTTGTTGCGGAAGACGAAATAGACCGTCTGGACGGCCACGCCCGCCCGGTCCGCGACCTCCTGCAGGCTCGTCGCCCCGTAACCCTGCGCGACGAACAGCTCGCGAGCCACCTCGACGACCTTTTCACGGGTGCGGCGTGAGCGCTCGGCCCGCTTGTCCGGCCGCTTGACGCTGTCCATATTGCGAGTATATCTCTAGAGTGCATCACTAGAGTTCAACTCTAAATTCTTGGAGGAGACGATGGACAAGCCCGACACCGCCCAGAGGCCGGAACCGGACCTGGCCTCGACGCGGCGGGACCCGGAGGAGGAGTCCGTCCACCGCGCACTGGAGGGCTACTACCGCACCGGTAGGCCACCGTGGGACACCGGCGTGACGCCGCCCGAGCTGGTCGCCCTGGTAGAGGGGCACGGCGCGCTGCCGCCCGGCCGCGCCCTCGAACTCGGCTGCGGCACGGGGACCAACGCCATCTACCTCGCACGGCACGGCTGGGAGGTGGCGGCCGTCGACCTGATCGACCGCGCCGTCGACCAGGCCAGGGAGAAGGCCGCGGATGCGGGAGTGACGGTACGGCTGCTGCACGGAGACGCCACCCGCCTCGACGAGCTGGACGCGCCGGGTCCCTTCGACCTGTTCTTCGATCTGAGCTGCTACTGCGGGATCCCGCTGCACCGCCGCGACGCCTACGCCGCCGGACTCACCCACCGCGCCGCTCCCGGAGCACGGTTGCTGATGTTCGGGTACGGCCCCGAGCCGCTCGGCGGTCCGACCCCCGAGGTCGCGTCGTGGGCGGCGGGCGTCACACCCGATGAACTCCGCGCCAGGTTCCCCGGCTGGGAACTACTCGACGTCACACCGGGCACCAACTCGGTGCCGACCTTCTGGTTCACGCTGCGCCGCGACGCCTAGCGATCTCCGGTCGCGGTGAGTGCCTCACCGGCCGGTCACCCAACCGGCCTGGGCCACCGAGCTCATGAGCTCCTACTACTGACGTTCCGGTCGGCGGGCCCCCGCCGGCCGTCCAGTGATCAACCTGCTCGCAGGGCCATGGCCTCTCGTGGACGACACCCGTCACCTGTGTCTGAGACCAGGCCGAGCACCTCTGCATCGTCTCGTGGAGAGAGCTACTGATATGAACGTGTTCCTGTGGATACTGCAGGCCGTCCTGGCCGCCGCTTTCGGCTTGGTCGGGGTGATGAAGTCCATCCGGCCCAAGGAGAAGCTGCGCCCCGTGATGCCCTGGGTGGAGGACTTCACCGCCACCCAGGTTCGTCTGATCGGCGTGGTCGAACTTCTCGGTGCCGTCGGCCTGATCCTGCCCGCCGTCACCGGCATCGCCCCAACCCTCACTCCGCTGGCCGCTACCGGCCTGGCCGTCACCATGCTCGGTGCAGCCGCCACCCACGCCCGCCGCAAGGAGTCGTCGGGCATCGCCGTCAACGTGGCCTTGCTCGCGCTGTCCGTGGTCATCGCCTGGGGCCGCTTCGGCCCTTACGCCTTCTGACCTCTGGCGAGTTCCGGAGAGGCCCCCGTAGGCCATCGACATCAGAACGGCCGTCATGACAGGACGAGCCCGCCGGGCTCCTTGACGTGACCGGCCGTTCCGTTGCTGCTCAAGCCACGAGCCCCCCTCGAACAACGCGGCCGGCGGGCCGATCGCCTCGACCCGCTCCAGCTTGACGGTTTCGGCCGGCAACGTCTCCAGCCGCAGTGGCCCCGGGTCCTCCTTCGGCTCCCGCGAGAACGCGCTCCGGCCGCCGCCGGCGCCACTGGCGACCTGAGTCCTCCCGTACCCGTCCGAGGCGTCCGTGACCGAACGCGATCCGGGGTCCCCGCCCGTGGCAGAGCGGCCCGGCCACGGCTGGAATGCCACGCCGTCATCCACAGGATCGTGCGGGACGCAGCGGTCCGCCGGGGCTTGCGCCAGGACGGCCGGGCCGCTGCGTCCCGACGTTCTAGTCGGTGAGCAGGATGTCGTCCAGGCACAACGTGTACGGCGCGTCCGCGCCGCCCACCTGGAACAACACCTGGGCCTCCCGGTCCGAGACCCTGGCGGTGTTCTGGTAGGCGTAAGTCCTGGACCCGGTGCCGACCTCGGGGTAGCCGTCCACGATCGCGCTGTGCGTCTCACCGCCGCCCTGGACCAGCGACCTGATCTTCACCGTCCGCGTCGCCGACGCCTTGAAGCTCAGCCGGTACGTCTTCCCGGCCTCCACGGCGATGCCGCTCTGCCCGATCATCGCGGCCCACACGTTGTCACCACCCGCGGGGACCTGGGCGCACAACCGCCCGCCCGTCGCCTCGATCGGGGTGTTCTTGGAGGCCCACCAGCCCTTGACCCCGTTGTCCAGCGAGCCGTTCACCACACTCTGGTGCACGGGCACGAGAGAGACATTGTCCAGGCACAACGTGTACGGCGCGTCCGCGCCGCCCACCTGGAACAACACCTGGGCCTCCGAGTCCGACACCTTGGCCGTGGCCGCGTAGGTGAACTTCTTCGGGCTGCCGCCGACCTCGGGGTAGCCGTCCACGATCGCGGCGTGCGTCTCACCGCCGCCCTGGACCACCGACCTGATCCGCGTCGTCTTCGTAGCGGTCGCCTCGAAGCTCAACTGATAGGTCTGTCCAGCCTGGACCGCGACGCCGCTCTGCCCGATCATCGCGGCCCACACGTTGTCACCACCCGCGGGGACCTGGGCGCACAACCGCCCGCCCGCCACCTTGATCGGGGTGTTCTTGGAGGCCCACCAGCCCTTGACCCCGTTGTCCAGCGAGCCGTTCACCACGACGTCGCCGGTGGGCGCGGCGGCGTACGCGGGAGTCGCCGCCGCGGCCATTGCCACGAAGGCACCGACGGCGATAAGACGCTTCGAAAGAGGATTCATGAAAAATGATCTTAGGAAGGACGTCACCACCGGCACAGAGCCAATTCGTGGTCACGTAGTTGGGCCAACCTGCTGCAGTCGGCCATCTCGGCCTGGTGCCCGGGTTGACGCCATCAAGGGGGCAAAGTAACTCTGCGTAACGAAAATGACGCTGCGTGAGATCGTGGAAATGAGGCCGGCGGTAACGCCTGATCGTGGATTTCGTTGCCCTTGACCGCCCCCGCCGGGGGAGCCCGAGCCCTGCTCAGTGATCGGTGCTGACCCGCCCCACCACGGTCCCGCCGAGGCGGCCGCCGGGGGACCGGGCGGAGGACACGGCCGGACGCCAAAGGCGGGCGAGTTTTGGATGGAACGGGCGGGTTAATATCGCATTCACCCTTCTCTTTCCGCTTAGTGACCCCAAAGCCTTAGCAAAAGGACGAACCCCCAATGAGACGATGGGTTGTGCTGGCGGCCGCCGTACTGGCCGGGGCCGCACCGGTCACCGCGAGCCCCGCCGTCGCGCAGGCGGACGCCCCCGATCCGGCGCGTGCGATCAAACGGCAGCTCCGCAGCGAGCACGGCGTCCGGATCTCCGAGACCGACCGCTTCTACTTCGGTGCCAAGTCGACGACCTCCGGGAGCGGGACCCGGATCACCGGCAGGCTCCGGCTCGCCCCGTCGGGCCCGGTCGCCGCGGACCTCACCTGGCGGGACCTCCCCGCGCCGAAGGCCGAGAAGCTCCCGCCCGGGAAGCAGACCTCCCACCGTATGATCCGCGTCGGCGGGAACACCTACGACGACGCCGCCGACTATCCCGGCGGGCCGGTCCCGGAGGGCAAGAAGTGGATCCGGTTCCCGGACGCCCACCTGGGACGCACGAACCGGGACATGGCCCGGGACGCCAGCCTGCAGCCGATCGACCTGTACGACACGTCCCTGATGAAGACCCTGCTGAAGTGCTCGAAGAGCGAGCGCGTCTCCGGCGGCTTCCTCTACCGGGGCACCCTGAGCCGCAAGGAGCTGGGCAGGCTCTCCAAGGGCGCCTTCATCGACTGGGCCTCGGGGCGGCCCGTCGGCGCGAAGAGCAAGGGGAAGGTCTCCTGGCGGCTCTGGACCGACCGGACCGGCCTGCCCAAGCGTCTCGTCACCGCCGACACCGTGGGAGAGGGGAAGGACCCGCTGGTCAAGCGGAGCGACACGCGCTACACCGGCTGGGGCTTCCGCCTCGTCATCACCGCCCCGCCCGCCGACGAGGTCATCGACGAGGCCGACCTCCTGGAATACGTCCGCGAGCGGAACGAGCCCATCCCGGAGGACTCCGGCAACACCTGAGACACCCCACCGGCCGGGGGTACGCACGCCGTACCACGGAGTCCCCGTGACGGACGAGGAGGATCCGGGTTCGCATGCGCTGGATCCCGCCGGAGCCCGGCGCCCTGCCGCGTCCGGCGGCCACTACATGTGGTGGGCGGCGATCCTGCTGGGCACCTGGTTCTCGGTGCCGGGCTCCACGATCACGAACTGCCCCATCATGCCGGAATCCTCGTGCCGGAGGATGTGGCAGTGGTACATGTACGGCGTGGCCGGATCGGTGTACCGGCCGAACCGGACGGCGAGCCGTACCGTGCTCTTCGACGGCACGTAGACGGTGTCCTTGTGACCGCTCGCGTACGGCCGCCGGGACAGACTCGGCTTCCCCGAGCCCTGGGACGGCTCCTGTGACACCTGACCGCCCGGTCCGCGAAGAGCGGGCCGGGCGGTCGCACGGTCAGGGGCGCTCGGCGAGCGGAACGCCCGACCGCGCCGGGGCTACTTCCTCAGCCAGAGCATGTAGTACGGGCTGTCCCAGCGGCACTCGTACTCCTTGTACCCCTTCGTGACGAGCATGGTGGTCCCCGCCGAGACGCAGTTCTGAAGCGTCAGGTAGCCCTTGTACGGGGCCCAGCCCGTAGCCGCGGCACTGGCGGGGGTCGCGGCGGCGAGAGCGCCGGCGGCGAGGGTGCCGGCCACGGCCAGTGTCAGGCCGAACCGTGCGGCTTTCTGTCGCAAGAGACATCGTCCTTCCTCGACGGGCGGCGCACGCGCCGCCGTACGGATGATCACACGCTAGCGCTTGTTGATCTAGAAAGGTACACATTTGTCGATCTTGTCCGGATCATGTCCGGCGAAGCCCCCACCCCGCCGTTCTGAGCCTTCGAACAGCGGAAACGCCGAAAGCTGACGCGCGACGACGTCAGCCGGCCGAACCTCCGGGGCGGTCCCGCGCGTCACCGCGGCCGTGCCCGCCGTACAGACCGTCCCGAACGCGCGGACCCGGCGTCACGCCGGGCCGGCGTGGGCGGCCAGGACGCGCCAGCCGTACTCACCGGTGTGGACCCAGGTGCGGGTGTAGCGCAGCCGCGAGGCGAACGGCTCTCCCGCGAACGTCCCCTCCAGCAGGCCGAGGAAGCAGGTGACGCCGGTGGTGCCCGCCACGACCACGGTGAGGTCTTCCTGGGTGAGCCCGGTCATGATCTGCCTGCGCGAACGGTGGTTGTCGAGGTCGAGCTGCTTGGCCCGCGGATGGCATGCGCCGTCCGGCGGGCCGGTGAAGACGAGCCGCTCGTCGAGCAGCCGGTCGAGCTCGTCGACGTCTCCGGCGAGCATGGCCGCCTGCAGGCGGCGTTCGGCCTCGTACAGCTCGTCGGTGAGGGTGCGTTCGGTCATGGGGTCGCCTTCCTGGCTTGACGGAGCGTTCGGGCTGCCGGGGTGTTGACCCTGATGCCCGTGGACTCTCGGTGGATTCTCAGTAGAGCCCCGATTCTCGCGGTCGCACCGGGGCGACCGCCATGCCTGTCGCCGCCGGACACGACCGGGAGAACTCCGGCCATGATCGGCTCAGGACGTCCGTGCTGCCCGGTCGCACCGGTGGACGCCGGCAGGTCCCCGATACGGCACCGTCCAAGGGCTTTCCGCTGAGGCGGGTCGCTTACCGGCCGTCCTGCCTCTCGCGGATCACGTAAGAGCCCAGGCAGCGGACGAAGCCGTCGCCCCCCGGGCGAGGCAGCGGACCTTCCTGGCGAGCTCGTCGGATCCCGTTCGACGAAACCCCGTTCGGCGAGGTGCTCCAACGGCGGGGTCGCGCGGGCTGACCGGCGCTCACCCGTCCGGATGCGACCGACCGCCTGTCCGACCGCGATACCGCGCGCGGGTCCGGAGGACGTCGACGGGTCGTACGGCTCGCACGGCGACGGGATCCCCACCCTGGCGATAGTTGCACGCCGTCCTTCGCCCCGTATCGTCCCCACCAGTGATCCCGGCCGTGCGAGGAAGGGACGGCATGACCGACGACGCGGTACGACGCGTTTTCCAGGTGGTCGACTCGTTCGACCCCGACGAGTTCGCCCGGCTGCTGGCCGAGGACGCCACGCTGGTGTTCGGCAACGCCGAACCGCTGGCGGGACGCGAGGCCATCGCCGCCGGGCTGCGGGCGTTCTACTCCACCATCGGCGGCCTGCGGCACCGGATCGTCAGAATCTGGCAGGTGGACGCCGACGTCATCGCCGAGACCGAGGTGACCTACCGGCGACTCGACGGCAAGGACACCAGCGCCGTGGCCGTGTCCATCTGGCACACCCGCGACGACGGCCTGATCACCGACTACCGCATATTCGTCGACCTCGCCCCCGTCTACGCGGCCTGAGACTCCGGTGGGGCTTTTCGTCCCGGTGGTCGGTACGGCGGGTCCGTGCGGAACGGTGCCCCGGTGGGTCCTGCGGGAGCTTGCGGTGGCGTGATCCATCGCCTGCGACCGGTCCGAGGGGGTCGCAGACGATGGATCCCGCTCACCTCGGTTCGGGGATGATCGGTTCGGGGATGACCCCGCACAGGTAGGTGGACCCCTCCAGCAGCTCCGGTGTCAGCGTGACGCCGGTGAGATGCTCGGCCAGGAGGAACGCCGGCCCGTCGCCGGGAGGGAGGTGTCCGTGGCCGGCGTCGATCCGCCGCATGATCCCCACGACCTCCTCCGGCACCTCTTCCGAGTAACCTTCGTCGGCGACGAAGCAGAACCGGATCTCTCCGTCTTCGCTCCAGTAGAAATACTCGACGCCTTCGACGTCGCGGAAATGGGAGACGAGGCGGGTTCCCGCCGACAACGAAGTGATGATCTCCTCATCGGCGCCGAGACCGCCGTTGGGCTCAACCATGAACACCCAGTCGCCTATGGTCGCGGCACCGAGAAATGCGGTGTCGTAGCCGTTCCCGTAGCGGGTCCCGACCAGCTCATCAAACGTCATGGGCGTGAAGTCCTCCGGCCGGCCACCGAGCCGGACCACCAGCTGCCCGGGCGTCAGGCCGCGGACGTAGGTGAAGCAGTAGGCCTCCGCCAGCTCGGGGAAGCGCTCGTAGGAGAACCAGGCATAGTCGCCAGGAGTCGCGATCATTTCGTCATGCTCGCAGCTCTGGCGTGGATCTCGACGGGCGGAGGAGTCCTTCCGTCGCGATCCACGCCGTTCCGGCTCTCGTGTCCCTGCTCTGCGCCACGGGGTCGGCGGTGCACGAACCGCAGGGGCGGATCAGGCCCGGTGCGCCCTCGCCGGCGTAGGCGGCACTCTCTCGATTCACTTTGGGTGATCAGGAACGGACAAGTCTTGCGATGGCGTCCGAGGCTTCTTTGATCTTCTCCTGGGCCTCGGGGCCGCCGTTTCTGGTGGCCTCGGCCACACAGTGGGCCAGGTGCTCCTCCAGGAGGGAGAGGGCGAATGACTGGAGTGCGCTGGTGACCGCGGACACCTGGGTCAGGATGTCGATGCAGTACTTGTCGTCGTCGACCATGCGCTGCAGACCGCGGGTCTGACCTTCGACCCGGCGCAGGCGCCGGAGATGGTCCTGTTTGGTGTTGCCGTATCCAGCCATGTCCGCTCCCTCTCCCTATCTCACCACTGTACCTCCCTGGGGTATCTGAGAGTGGGTTCTCCTCACGCAAGGGTTGCCGGCCGCTGCGCCTCCTGCGCGACGGCCTTGGGCCGCCTCATGAACGCCACCGTGGCGACCACGCCGATCGCCGCGACCACCGCCGCGCCGACGAAGGCCGCGTTGGTGGAGCCCTGGCCGGTGGCGATGGCCGTCATCACGGCCAGGCCGAGCGCGGAGCCCACGTTGTACGTGGTGTTCACGATGCCGGAGGCCAGGCCCGCCTCTTCGGGCCGCACGCCGGACATGGCCGACATCATCGCGGGGATGTAGGCCAGCGACATGCCCACCGCCGCGATCAGGCTCGCGGGCAGCACATCGGCGACGAACGATCCGTTCGCGCTGACCAGGCTCAGACCGGCGATCCCCACGGCGAGGACGCCCAGGCCCAGCACGATGAGCGGCTTAGCGCCGAAGCGGCCGAGCAGCCTGGCGGTGATGCCGACCATGAAGATCATGACCGCGACGGTCATGGGCAGCAGCGCCGCACCGCTCGCGAAGGAGCCGTAACCGAGGGTCTTCTGCAGGTAGAGGTTGAGGAAGTACCACATCGGGATCCACGCGGCGCCCAGGAGCGCCATGGCCAGGTTGGCAGCGGCCAGGCCGGGGGTCTTCCAGATGGCGAGCGGCATGAGGGGCTCACGGACCGAACGCTGGATGAGCAGGAAGGCGATCAGGAGAACGGCGGCGCCGACTCCGGCGAGCCAGTCGGTGGTGACGATCGCGTAGACGGCGAGGGCGACGCCCGCGGTCACAGCGATCGCGCCGAGCCAGTCGACCGACCCGCGCTTGCCCTCGGCCTTGGGCAGCAGTGCGGGAATGGCGGCCAGCGTGGCCAGGCCGATCGGGATGTAGACGATGAACACCCAGGGCCAGCTCAGGTACTCGGTGATCACGCCGCCGAGGAAGACGCCCGCCGTACCGCCCGCGGGTGCGGCGGCGCCGTACAGGGACATGGCCTTGCCCAGCTCACGCGGGTTGTGCCCGAACAGCATCATCAACAGCGTCATCGCGGCGGGGGCGATGAGGGCTCCGCCGACGCCCTGGACGGCGCGCCCCAGGATCTCCACCCACGCGGTGCCCGCCGCTGCGGCGATGACCGAGCCGGCGGTCAGGACGACCCAGCCGGCGGTGAAGATCTTACGGGCGCCGAGCAGGTCGGAGAGCTTGCCGCCCAGGAGGAGCAAGCCGCCGAAGGCGACGACGTAGGCGTTGAACACCCACTGCAGGCTGCTGTCGGTGAAGCCCAGCTCGCGCTGCATGTCCGGCAGGGCCACTCCGATGATGGACGTATCCATGATCACCATGAACTGCGCGGCGGCGAGCACGATGAGCGCCCACCACCGACGCGGATTAACGGCAGACACGACGTTCTCCTTTCATTCGATACCCAAGGGGGGTATCTGAGGCGCAAGGAACGTAACATACCCCCAAGGGGTATGACAAGGCGGTGGGCAGGGGCATGCCGGAGGCCCCGTGGCCTCCGGCGTCGGGCTGCCGTATCGCCTCAGATCCAGTGCAGGATCGCCCCGGCGACGAGCTCCACGGCTATGGCCGCGGCCAGAAGCCCCATGATCCGGGTGACCAGGTTGAGCCCGTTGTCCTTGAGCAGCCGCCCGATGAAGGGCGAGAAGTGCAGAGTCAGCCAGGTCAGCAGCAGTGCCGCCGCCAGGGCGAGGGCTACCGCCACCACGGCGGAGGCGCTTCCGGCCTTCTCCATGTAGAGCATGGTCGCCGCGATGGCGCCGGGTCCGGCCGGCAGAGGCGTGCCGAGCGGGACGAACGCCACGCCACCGCTCTCGGCCGCGGTGCGGTCGCGTGCGCAGTCCGCCTTGAGCAGGTCGAGCGCGATCAGGGCGAGCAGGGCACCGCCGGCCACCTGGAGCGCCTGGAGAGAGATCCCGAGTGCGTCGAGCAGGCCCTTGCCGGTGACGGCGAAGACGGTCACGATCCCGGCGGCCACGAGCACCGAGACCCGAGCCGTTCTGCGCTGTCCGGACGGGCTCTGGTGCCGGGTGAGGGTGAGGAACACCGGGATGGCGGCAAGCGGGTCGAAGATGACGAGCAGGGTGACGAAGGCCTGCGTGAACAGGGCCGACATGACGGGCCTCCACGGGCGGGTCCGATGTGCCCCGCCCCTGGAGTCGTCAGAGGGACGGGATGGACTCGGTAGCCGTGGAGAAGCAGGGGATCGTCCGGCGCGGCCACATCACGACCATGGCAGTCCCTCCTTTCGAGCAGTCCGGTGGCCGGTGGCCCGGGTTTCCCGGACCACCGGCCACCGGCGTCCTGTTACTTGAAGCCGCGCAGGCGCAGGCTGTTGGTGACCACGAAGACGCTGGAGAAGGCCATCGCCGCTCCCGCGATCATCGGGTTGAGCAGGCCCAGCGCCGCGAGCGGCAGGGCGGCCACGTTGTAGGCGAAGGCCCAGAACAGGTTGCCCTTGATGGTGCCCAGCGTCCGGCGGGAGAGCCGGATCGCGTCCGCGGCCACTCGAAGGTCGCCGCGGACCAGGGTGAGGTCCGAGGCCTCGATCGCCGCGTCCGTTCCGGTGCCCATCGCCAGGCCGAGGTCGGCCTGGGCGAGCGCGGCGGCATCGTTGACGCCGTCACCCACCATCGCCACCCTCTTACCCTCGGCCTGGAGCTTCTTGACGACATCCACCTTGTCCTTGGGCAGGACCTCGGCGATCACCTCGTCGATGCCGACCTCGGCCGCGACGGTCCTGGCGACCGCCTCGTTGTCGCCGGTGAGCAGCACCGGGGTGAGGCCGAGTGCCCGCAGTCGCTGGATGGCCTCCTTGCTGGTCGGCTTCACCACGTCGGCCACCACGAGGACGGCCCGGGCCTTGCCGTCCCAGCCGACGGCGACAGCCGTACGGCCGGCCGCCTGAGCCTCCTGGAAGGCGCGCTCCAGTTCGACGGGCAGGTGCTGCGACCACTCGGCCAGCAGCTTGGGCCGGCCGACCAGGACGGCGTGGCCGTCCACGATGCCCTGGACGCCGAGGCCCTCGACGTTGGCGAAGTCCTCCACCGTGGCGGTGGACTGCGCGGCGCGGGCGATCGCCTGGGCGATCGGGTGCTCGGAGGCGTGCTCCAGGGCTCCGGCGAGCTTGAGGACCTCGTCGCGGTCCTCGCCCTCGGCCAGGAGCACATCGGTGAGGGTCATCTTGCCCTCGGTCACGGTGCCGGTCTTGTCGAGGACGATCGTGTCGATCCTGCGGGTGGACTCCAGCACCTCCGGGCCCTTGATCAGGATGCCCATCTGAGCACCCCGGCCGGTGCCGACCAGCAGAGCCGTCGGCGTCGCCAGGCCGAGCGCGCAGGGGCAGGCGATGATCAGTACGGCCACCGCGGCCGTGAAGGCCGCCGCCGCACCGGACCCGGTGCCGAGCCAGAAGCCGAGGGTGCCGAGCGCCAGAGCGATCACGATCGGGACGAAGATGCCCGAGATACGGTCGGCCAGCCGCTGGACCTGGGCCTTGCCGGTCTGGGCCTCCTCCACCAGCTTGGCCATCTGGGCCAGCTGGGTGTCGGAGCCGACGCGAGTGGCCTTGACGATCAACCTGCCGCCCGCGTTGACGGTGGCGCCGGTGACGGGGTCGCCCTGCCCTACCTCCACCGGGACCGACTCGCCGGTCAGCATGGAGGCGTCGATGGCGGAGGTGCCCTCCTCGATCACGCCGTCGGTGGCGATCTTCTCGCCCGGGCGGACCAGGAAGAGGTCACCGACGTTGAGCTGGTCGGTGGGAATCCGCCGGCCGTCGACGAGCTCGACCTCCTTGGCGCCCAGTTCGAGCAGTGCGCGCAACGCCGCTCCCGCGCGGCGCTTGGATCGCGCCTCGAAGTAGCGTCCGGCCAAGATGAACGCGGTCACACCGGCGGCGGCCTCAAGATAGATGTTGCCGGAGCCGTCACTGCGGGCGATCGTGAACTCGAACGGGTGCGTCATACCCGGTACGCCTGCCGTACCGAAGAACAAGGCCCACAGCGACCAGCCGAGCGCGGCCAGCGTGCCCAGGGACACCAGGGTGTCCATGGTCGCCGCGCCATGCCGCAGGTTGGTCCAGGCCGCCTTGTGGAAGGGCCAGCCCGCATAGACCACCACCGGAGCGGCCAGCGTCAGCGACAACCACTGCCAGTTGGTGAACTGCAGCGGGGGGATCATCGCCATCGCGATCACCGGAACGCTCAGCACCAGGCTCGTGACCAGGCGGTTGCGCAGCGGACGGAGCTCGTCCTCCGGCTCCTGGGCCTCCTGGCCCGACTCCGCCTTCGGCGGGGCGGGGAGAGCCGCGGTGTAGCCGGCCGACTCCACTGTGGCGATCAACTGCTGCGGGTCGATGCCCTCGGGAAAGGTCACCTTCGCCTTCTCGGTGGCGTAGTTGACCGTCGCGGTGACGCCGTCCAGCTTGTTCAGCTTGCGCTCGATCCGGTTGGCGCAGGACGCGCAGGTCATGCCACCAATGGATAGCTCGATGGCGCCTTGGCGCTGGTCATCGGTAAGCGGAGACATCACCGCTCCTTTCTTTGCGTCCTGCTGTCAGTGCTTGTGGTCGGCGCCGTGCTCGGTGGAGCCGGCCGTGGGCTTCGCGTTCGGGTCCACCGTGGAGTCCTGCTCGGCGCCGAGGGTGAAGTCGGCGGTCCGGACCTTGCCCTCATGCTGGAAATCGAGGAAGAGCCGGTAGTCGCCGCGGCTGGGTACCTCGGCGTAGAAGACGATCTCCGGGCCGGGCCGGGTCTTGCCGTCGCCGGGCTCACCGTCGGGGTGTACGTGGAGATAGGCCAGGTCGCTGCCGCGCAGGGCCACCAGGTGCCCGTAGGCGCCGAGGTAGGGCTGCAGGTCGGTGACCGGCTTGCCGTCCTTGCTGACCTTGAGGGTGAGCTTGCTCTGCCGGCCGGGGAGCAGCTCGCCGTCGAGGGTGACGGTGTAGCCGTCGACCTCGGACGTACGGCCGGCCGCGGGCAGCGCCTTGGGTGTGTAGTCGCCCGCGACGAGCAGGTCGCCGCCGAGCGTCAGGGCCTGACCGCCGGTCGGCGCGAAGTCGGCGAAGGCCCGGTAGGCCCCAGCCTCGGGCAGCGTCAGCTTGACCGACCAGACGCCGTCGCCGGCCTCGACCGGGTGGAGATGCTGAAAGGTGCCCAGGTCACGCGAGACGACGATGAAGTGGAGCTTCTTGTCGTGCTGGACCTGGTAGTCGGTGACCGCCTTGCCGTCAGGGCCGGTCACGGTGAACCGGAAGTCTGTCGACTCGCCCGGCTTGATCGCCGTGGTGAGCGGGGTGAAGGTGTAGCCGCTCTCGGACACTTGAAGCCCCCCGGGGGTACTGTTCTCGGCTTGTTGCGCGGGAGCGGCGTGCTCTCCGTGGCCTGCGGTGGTTTGTGGAGCCGGAGCCGCCACGGCGTGGCCGCCGCTGCCATGGCCCGGCTTCGCCGGCTCCCCGCCCAGCGGTCCGACGACGTTGCCGAGCCCGAGCGCTCCGCCGAAGATCAGGGCGAGGCCCGCCATGTAGGCGCCGATCTTCGCTGCGGCGTTCATGGGTTCACCACTTCGTATCCGGCCTCTTCGACCGCGGCGTTGATCCGCGCCGCGTCGACCGGGCTTTCACTCGTCACGGTCAGCAGCCCGGTGGCCAGGTCGACGTCGACCTCGGTCACGCCGGCGACCTCGCCGACCTCCTCCTTGACGGAGCTGACGCAGTGTCCGCAGGTCATGCCCTTGACGGTGTAGGTGGCGGTGGCCATGACAATCACCTCTCGTCTTGTGACTCTTATGAGTCTTGTGATTCTTATGAACGGACCAGGCGCGCGATCGCGTCTGCCGCTTCCTTGATCTTGATGTCCGCCTCGGCGCCGCCCTTCCGCGTCGCCTCCGCGACGCAGTGGGCCATGTGCTCCTCCAGGAGGACCAGGGAAAAGGACTGCAGGGCGCTGGTGGCCGCCGAGACCTGGGTCAGGACGTCGATGCAGTACTTGTCGTCGTCGACCATCCGCTGCAGGCCCCGCACCTGCCCCTCCACCCGGCGCAGCCGCCGCAGGTGAGCCGCTTTGTCATTCATCGGGCTCAAGTCCGATCAGCAGGTTGAAGGCGCCGGTCAACAGGTTCAGCGACACCAGGCCGACGATCTCCGCGATCACCCGGTCGCTCCAGCCATGGGCTCGCAGCTCGGCCACGTCCTCGTCGGAGAGGGACGAAGGCTCGGCCAGCACCCGCACGGCCACGGCGATCAAGGCGGCCTCGCGCGCGTCGGTCGAGGTGCCCTGGCGGGCCAGCTCGATGTCCACTTCGCTGAGCCCCGCCGCTCGCGCCGCCTTGGTGTGCGCCGACAAGCACATCGCGCAGCCGATCCACTCCTGCACCGCGAGCGAGACCTTCTCGCTCAGCGGGCGGGGGATCTTCACCCGCTTGATCGCGCGGGAGAAGTCCAGGTAGCCCTGGAGCAGCGCGGGCGAGTGGGCCATCGTGGCCACCATGTCGCCCACCCCGCCGCGCCTGGCGACGATGTCACTCAGGATCTCGCGGGACTTGTCGGGGGCTTCCGACGGGTCAAGTGCTTGAAGGCGTCTCATCGTGTCCTCCTCATCTGTCGCCAACCATATACCCCCCGTGGGTATTCCGGAACCCCCTATGGGTATCAGTGACTCGAACACGAATGTTCGGGTCACTGGAGGGTGCATGAAGAACCGAGGCTGGGCATGGGCAGGCGTGCGAACGGCGAGGGCTCGGTCTTCCCGCACCTCGGCCTGTGCGTCACCGCGCTCAGGCACCGCCGGCATGTCCGGGAGGACGCGCAAGCCTTGAGCCCTGGCGAGTAAGGATCGCGAACGGCTGTCCGCGTAGGGCGGTGTTGCTGCATCCCACTGCTGTACGGCTATGACGAAGGCCCTCCGGGATGATCCCGGAGGGCCTTTGACCTGCTGCGCGGCCGAGATGACTCGAACCCCTGACCTTCTGCCCCGCAGGGAAGGGCGGATGCCGCGTCAGAGGCGTCCCGGCCTGGCCAGGCGATAGATGAGGGCTGGTGGGATGCGATCGCGTAAGACGGTGTCGCTGTACGGCGCGGCTGCATGAAGCCGGCCGCAAGAATGTCGACCATGTGCGCGAGCATCTGGTCGGGCATCGGCAGAGGGCGGCGCCCCAGGTGCTCGCGGGCCTCATGGCCGCTCGAGACCGTCACATCGCGAGCACCGGGAACGGCTTCCCATGCGGATGGTCTCCCGGTCAGAGCCGGTCGGCGATGACGTGGGCCATGGCGGTGTAACCGGCGTCGTTGGGGTGCAGGTGGTCACCGCTGTCGTAGGCGGGGTTGAGCACGTCGGGGTCACCGGGGGCGGCCATGGCCTGGTCGAGGTCGGCGACGGCGTCGAACTCGCCTGAGGTGCGGATCCATTGGTTGACGGTGTCGCTGACGGCGGCGGCGTGGTCGCCCCAGTGGTCGGAGTTCTTGAACGGTAGCAAGGTGGCTCCGACGACCTTGACGCCCTTGGCGTGGGCTTGGCGGATGAGACGGCGGTAGCCGGTGATCAGCTCGTCCGCGGAGACGACGGGCGCGGGCTTGTACGTCGGGGTGTCGGACTCGCTGAATCCGATGTCGTTGACGCCCAGCAGCACGACGACCGCGCCGACGCCGGACTGGTCGAGCACGTCCCGCTTGAAGCGGGTCGCGGAGCGGTCGCCGTACCAGGCGGAGTCGTTGAGCACGAGGTTGCCGCCGATGCCGGCGTTCAGGACGGGGCGGGCGCGGCCGGTGGCGGCGAGGCGCTCGGCGAGTTCGTCGGGGTAGCGGTCGTTGGCGTCGCCGGTGGAGCCGAACCCGTCCGTGATGGAGTCGCCGAAGGCGACTACCCCGTCGCGGGTCCTGGGCCCGCCCGCGACGTCGACACCGGACAGGTAGTACCACGAGTGCGTCGTCTGGTCGTAGGCGTTCGAGGTGGTGTCGGCGCTGTGGTCGCCCTGGGCGCGATAGCTGGTGGCGTGCGCCTGGGAGTGGAAGGTCGCCGGTCCGGTGGTCCCGGCGAAGTAGAGGGTGACCGCCACGGACTGGAAGGGGCTCACGTCGAGTTTGATCGGGTCGCTGGACAGGCTGCCGCGTGCGGGGATGCTGGCCGAGGTGGCGTGGCTGAAGGTCAGCTTCCGTACGGGCTGAGGCCGGATCGCGGCGCCTTGGCCGGCGTAGGCGACAGTGGCACCCGTCAGGCGCACAGGGGTGGGACCGTAATCGTTCGACAGGCGGATGCGCAGGGATGAGCCGCCGGCGGTGAGCCTCACGATCTGGCGCACGCTCTGGCCGGTGAAGCCTTCCTCTGACCAGTTCGGCCCGAATCCGGTGCTGGCCCGCTGCGGTGCGGCGATCCAGGCCGCCTGCCAGCCCGCCTGCCGGTCTGTGCCGGCTTGGGCGGGGGCGGCCACGGCGAGCGCGAGGGCCAAGGCCGACACCGCCGCGCCGCTCTTTGCCGCGAAGTTCTTCATGGTGACTCCTTAATGAAACTGACGTTCCGTTAATAAGAACGATAGGGGATGTAGCGCTTAATGGCAACTTAGTTCCGTTAATCCTGCGAGTGGAGGGCGGGGACGATCCGCCAGTCACGCTGGAAGACGAGGTTGTGCAGGTCGGCGGCGGCGATGGCGCGCAGCACGGGGACGAGCTCGGCCGCCTGTTCCGCGCCGACGACGTTGAGCGGCCACTCCCCGAGGGTGGCGCCGCGCAGATGCGGATGGTGAAAGGCGGCGCCGTAGTGGGCGGTCAAAGTGATCGGGGCGATGCCCGCCTCGCGCTGCCGCGGCCACGACAACCGCCAGGCGGCGAAGCTGCCGCCTTGGAGGTCCCGGCGCGTGCCGGTGGCCTGCAGCGTGCCCGTACCGAGCAGGAGGTACTGGTCGAACTCGGCGAGAACCTGGCGGGCGGGCGCGTCGAGCAGGCGGACGGCCTGCTCGAACGCGGCCTCCTTGCCGCGCCGGGTGATCTCGCCGGCGTGGGTACCGTCGCGCAGGTCGCCGAAGTGGCGGACGAGGGCTTCCAAGGGAGCGGGCGGGACACCGTGCCCGCCGGTGCTCATGGTGCTCACGACAGGTCCTTCCGGCTGATGGCTCGCGCTATGTGGTCGAGAACGGGACTGTCCTGGCGGAGCACGTCTCCGTGCACGGCCCCCGGCGGGTGCAGCAGGCGCACCGGAACCCCGTCGCGGCGGAGCCGGCACGCGTAGGAGTCGACGTCGTCGCGTACCGGGTCGTGGGCGCCTACGGCGAGGACGGCGGGTGCCATGCCTGCCAAGGACGGCGCCTCCCAGGGCGTCGAATACACCCGGGTGCCGTCCTCGTCGTAGGTGGCGGGCTCGCCGTCGCCGCGCCAGGCAAGCCAGGCTTGCCGCAGCAGGGCGGCCTGCGGGAACGCCTGGGGACTCCGGTGGTAGGACGGGCTGCTGCACGTGGGGTCGAACGGTGGGTAGGCCAGGACCTGCGCCGCCAGCGGCAGGCCGCGCTCTCGCGCGACCAGGGCGGCGCAGGCGGCGAGCGTACCGCCGGCGCTGTCGCCGCCCACCGCGAGCGGTGCCCCCGCCGCCCGTCCGGCGGCCCAGGAAAGCGCTGTGAGAACGTCATGTACGGCTCGGGGGTGGCGGTGCCGTGGCGCGAGCCGATAGTCGACGCTGATCACCGTCCAGCCGGAGCGCTTGGCCAGGGACGCCGTGGCGTGGTGCCACTCGGCGGTCGAACCGTGCTGCCAGCTGCCGCCGTGCGCCCAGACCAGGAAGCCTGCCGGGGGACCGTTGGCCGGTGCCGGCCGGTGGATCTGGACCGGAACGGGATCCGGCCCGGGAAGGATGAGGCGGGACCACTGCGGGGCGCCGCTCCCACCACGGGCCGGCGTCGATCTGTCCAGGCTCACAGCTGACGCAGAGCTCCTCCGTCGATGGTCCACTCGGCGCCGGTGACCTGTGCGGCCCAGGGTGACAGGAGGTAGGCGATGACGCCGGCCACCTCGTCGGGGGTGCCGATGCGCCCGGTCGGCAGGCGGCGCTCGACGCGGATGAAGTGTTCGATGGCGTCCGCGGGCGACAGGTCGAACCGCTCGGCGAGCTGTTCGGCGAAGCCGCCAGGGGCGTCGAAGAGCTCGGTGCGTGTGGGGCCGGGAGAGACGACGTTGGAGCGCACCCCGGCCGGCCCGAAGGCCGCGGACAGGGATTTCGACACTGACAGCAGCGCCGCTTTGGACGCGGCGTAGTCGGCGATGGTCACGTCGGGCAGGCGGGCCGCCTCGCTGGCGACATGAACGATGCCGCCTCCCCCTGGGTTCTTCTCCAGGACCGGCAGCACCGCGCGGGTGAGCCGGACGGCCGAGTGGAGATTGAGCTCGAAGGTGGCGTGCCACTGATCGTCGTCGATGTCCGCAAAGGTGGGGCGGGAGGTGAGGGCGGCCGCGTTGTTGACCAGGCCGTCCAGCCTGCCGTGACGAGCCAGGATCTGTGAGACGGCGTAGGCCGCCGTGGCGGGGTCGGTGAGGTCGGCGCGGATGAACTGCGTGGTGGGCGGCAGCGTGGGGATGGCCGAGCTACCGCGGGCGAGCGCCACGACGCGGGCTCCCTCCGCGGCGAGCAGGTGAGTGGTCGCCAGACCGATCCCGCTGGTCGCGCCCGTCACGAGAATCACCTTGCCGGAGAGCTGAAGATCCATGTCGTGCTCCTTGAAGTGGGAGAGGAGGCCGGCGGTCAGTTCTGCGTGCGGCCGTGCCGGGCGCGCAGGAAGACGGCGGCGATGAGGACGCAGAGGAGGACGAGGGCGGCGTTGGCGGCTATGGCGACGGTGACGCCGTGCAGGATCGCACTGGCGGACATGGCGCCCATGGTGGCCGCGGTGACGATCGCGGACATGACGGGAGTCCCCATGGTGATGCCGATCTGCTGGGACATGGACGCCAGTCCGGTGGCCAGGCCCTGCTCGTGGTCCGGCAGGCCGGTGGTGGCGGTGATCATGAAGCCGACGATGACCAGCATGTTGCCGACCCCGCCCAGGAAGATCGCCGGAAGCATCAGCGCCATCGAGGCCGAGGTGCTGCCCAGGAAGAGCAGGACGCCGGTGAAGGCCGCCTGCAACAGCCCGCCCCCGACCAGGACGGCCAGAGTGGAGGTCCTGGAGATCAACTTCGGCGCGAGCATGCCCCCGGCCACGGTTCCGAGCCCCAGGACGCCGAACGAGAGCCCGGCGGTGAGGGCCGAGAAGCCGAGCGTCTTCTGCATGTACAGCGTGAGCAGGTACACCAGGGAGGTCTCGGTGACGAAGGCGAGCAGTCCCAGCACGTTGCCCCAGGCCGAGGATCTCGGGGTTCGGGGCGAGCCCGCCGACGAGCGAGGCCAGGCCGAGGAGGGCCAGGCTGCCGAGGAAGATGCGCTTGCGGCCGATCAGATCGCCGATGCGGCCGAAGAAGAGGGTGAACCCGGCCGCGCCCAGGGCGAAGGAGGTGGCGATCCACTGCAGGTCGGACAGGGAGAAGCCGAGGGTGTCGCCGATCTTGGGCAGGGCCACGTTCAGGATCGAGAAGTCGACGGCCAGCATGAACTGGGCGACCAGCAGCACCACGAGGACGGCTTTCATGCGGCCGGTCAGCCGCTGCGGGATCGGGGGACCGGACACAGGCTCTGTGGTCATGGTCATGACGGGGAACTCCTTCGAACGCTTAAACGGCTCTATGGTTCCGTTAAGATGTGAGGAACGATAACACCGTTGTCGCCCTAAGGGAACAATAGTCCCAATAAGGGTGCCTCTTGAGAGGAGTCCGCATGGCCGCCGCCTCGCAGCAGAGCGCCGCACCGCCGCCGGGCGCCGTCCGGCCCGGTGGGCGCACCGCCCGCGTCCGCGAAGCCGTTCTTCAGGCCACAGGAGACGTCCTGGCCGAGAAGGGATTCGACGCCCTCGACCTGGCCGAGATCGCCCGTGTCGCCGGGGTAGGGAAGACCACCGTCTACCGTCGCTGGGGCACGCCCGGCGCTCTCGCCGCCGACCTGCTCGACGACATGGCCCAGGGATCGTTGCCCCGCTCCCATACCGGCAGCGTCGAGGAGGACCTGCGGGACAATGCCCGACTGGTCGTCAAGACCCTCACCGACCCCCGGCAGGGACGTCTGTTCAAGGCACTGATCGCCGCCTCGCTCTGCAACGACGAGGCGGCCCAGGCGCTGCACCGCTTCTACGCCAAACGCATCGACGAATGGGCCGGCTGCGTCGGCGACGCGGTCGAGCGAGGAGAGCTACCCGCCGGGACCGATCCGCGACGGGTGATCGCAGCCGTCTCCGCGCCCCTGTATTACGCGCTGCTCAACACGGGGGAACCGCTCGACGATGACGCCGCCGAGCGCGCCGCGGCAGGAGCGCTGGCGGCGGCGCGCGCCGGCGTCGCGTGACGGGAGCCAGGTGATTCGGGGCCGCCTCGCGGATGGGCCTGCCCAGGGGCGGCCGAACGGGGCTGCGGGCTCCACCCGATGGCCGTCCCCCTGACCAGGGAGTGTTCCCCCGCATGAAGCCGGAGGCCGTCCTCAGCGCGCGGGACCTCCACCGCGTTCCATGCTTGCTTCCCCGTTCGAAACACGGAGTCTGAGAAAGACAGGCATGACGGCGAAGAGGAAGCGGATCGGCCGACGGCGGTGCCCGCGATCACGGCTCCGGCGGTACTGGCGACTGCCGGGTGCCGGGCGGCCCCTGCGCCGGTGTCGGGCGGTAAGCAGTCTCCCGCGGTGAGCGCCCTGGAGAAGAACGCCCACGTGCCGCGGTCGACGGAGCCCGGGGCAGCACCACCGACCCGGGGGCGCTGGGAACGATGATCGGCGACGCCAAGGCCGAAGTCGGAACCCGCAGCAGCCACGGCAGGGCGACCGAGACCTTCGCTGAGGCGCTCAGGAGGTGGTGATGGGAACCACCCTGTCCACAAGGGGCCTGGAAGATCGATAAAACAAGAAGGCCCGTTCCCAGGTTTTCCCTGGGAACGGGCCTTCTTGTCTGGCGCGACTGAGAGGACTCGAACCCCTAACCTTCTGATCCGTAGGTTCCCGAACGGCCTTCAGGATCGTTCAGAGCCGTCCGTCCTGCTGCTCGTCGGGTCTTCGGCTGTTCAGATCCATCCGGCTCGGTTCGTGATCGTCCGCTTGGGTGGTTCCCATCGTGGCTCCCAAGCCCGGAGCGGCACCTTTGGCGAGATCTCTCATCAGGACAGTCCTGATCAGGGTCGCATGGCTGGCCGTCTGCCGGCAGTGGACGACGCGACGGTTCCAGCGTCGGTCGGCATACTGCGCGTCATCTAGATCAAAGCGGTTGTGGAGCATGAAGCCTCCACCAGATGATCATGAGCATGGCCGATCCGCCTGACCCTTTGCCCGAGTTCTTCGACTGCGGCTGCTCGGACATCTACTACTGCCCGCGAGCCGGTGAGGTCGAGTGCCCCCGGCATAGTGGCTTCGACGTTTGCTGTGACGCGGTCGAGCAGCACACTCCGATCCATGTAACCACCAGTTATCAGGAGGCTCCGTGACAGAGGAAGAGAAAGAGGTACCCGTAGGCCAGGCCCTGAACGGCCTCGATGTCTATCCGCTTCCCGAGGGATGGACCGCCCTGGGAGCGATAGTCCTTGTGAAGTGCCTCGATGAAGAAGGCCATTCCTCTTGGGCGTTCAGGACCACGGATGGGCTGAGCGATGAGGAACTCCTCGGTGCCCTGACCGTCCGAACCGATCTCCTACGCCGCAAGCTCTACGACGACTACACCGGCGATGACGATGACGACTGAGACAAGGCCGATCACCTAACGACAGCATCGGCTTGGGAAGTGCATCGATCACGCCTCGTAGGGGGCCGATCTGGGCGTTGGGCCAGCCATGATTGACCCCTCGTCACCTTGGCTGATGGCTCGGCGATCAGCCGGTGGTCGGCTCCTCTCGCGCGGCGCGTACGCCTCCGCCCGCCTGATCATCCCGGAGTCGGAGCGTCCCCGCCGGAGATTGGAAGGGGTTCATCAATGGCGCTGCGTCGCTGGTTGGTCCGTGGGTTCTGGTGGCTGGACACCGTGCTGGGAGGCGACGCCCAACCTGGGCGAAGTCAGATCTTCACTGCGCGGCATCCGGTCAAGATGGGGGTGCGAGTGGGGGCGGCGGTGGGAGCTCTGCTTGCGGTGCTGGAAGTTCTGTCCGCGAAGGCATGGGGCTGGGGTGAGACGGGGATTCTGTGTGTTCTTATCGCCTTCTTCAGCGTGTTCATGACGGGCATCGGGTTCTGGGAGCGGCGGAGGCAGCAGCATTACGGCTTCTATGAGGAGGCTGGGCATACCGAGCTCGACGGCTGAGATCGATGCTGTGCGGTGGCGCGGCGCTGGGGTCGGCGCGTTGGTTGGGTACGGCGGGCCCGTGGTGCGGCTACGGCCCGGGCCACCGCCGGCCGGGCCCTCTCCCTTTTTGCCGCGAGGCGTTCCCGAAAGGTAGACGTCCCGGTGCCCGCAGGTCGCTGATCGAATAGAGAGCGCTACGGATGTGGAAAGCCCGGGCTTCTGACACCCTGCTTGCAAATCGGCCCGGTCACCAGGGGCAGCGGCCCCGACCTGGGCAAGTGGCAGCCCGCGAGTATCCCTGAGTGCCCCCTGATGACCGCTCTTGATAGCCCGCTAATGGCCCGTTGATCAGGCTTGTTGCCAGTCGGCGACGCACTGCATACGCCCCCAGTCTCCTGCTCCACCTCCGTCCTCCTCATAGCTGTCGACCTCCCAGGACGGGACCGCTGCGTCAAGGGTCAGCGAAGCTGATCGTGAGGCAACGGCGCAGGCGCCCTCGGCTCGGCGAGCACGAGACACCTGGGCGGCAAGGAGGACGAAGGGCCATCGGATTAGAAGTGGATGACCCTTCATGGGCTTCGCATAGCCTCTGATCTGCGGAATGAGGCGTCGAGGGTCAGCCGAAGACGGAGATCATCCCGTGCATATCCCGCAACGCCTATTGAGTAGCCACGGCTCCCTATGAGTCCCTCATGGTCTCCTCACCGACGGGCATGCAACGAGCACGGGGCATGGCTTCTGCTTCCTCGCGGCATGCCTATGGTCGTATGGCCGGGCCGAGGAAGGAACGTCTCCACACGGTCCTGTGGACGCCGGCTCGGCCGAGCTAGACGCTGGCATGGATGTGCCTCGCGCTGTGTGCTTTCCCGTATGACAGCGGTCTCAGAGTTTGTACAGCCTGTTGAACGGTGTAGTGATTCGTTGCTGCCGCGATCCGAAATCGACGAACACGGCGATCTCGTCTTCTACAGCGATGACGACGCCGAGACCATACCGATCATGGGTCACTTGGTCGTTCACGCTGAACCGCTCGGCAGGCGGGGCGGGGGGCGGGGGCTTGAAGGGACTTGTGGACAGGTGGCGACGGGGCGCGCCGCTGGCTGACTTCATCCCCACCAGTATGTGCCGCCTGTTGGAACGCTCGCAACGGGACATGGACATGGCCCTGAAAATGACCAAGGTGTGAGTCTGGATCAGCGTCCTGAACTGGGCCTTCGCGCGTGGAGCGGATGACGGGAATCGAACCCGCGCTGTCAGCTTGGGAATTGCATCGATCATGGCCCACTGGAACCCTGAGCTGGGCAGCGAGCCGGTCCTGAGTGACCGTGGCGGACCCCTCGCCCCCCTCTTAATGGCCCGCTAATAGCCCAACGATCAGCCAGCGACCTGGTATTTCTCGCGCAACGCGCGTACCCCGGCCCGCCTGATCAACCCGTCCGCCTTCGACCCGCCCAAAGGGGAAGCGGGCCAGGGGCTCTGGCCCGTATGGCAGGGAGCCTTCACTGCACGAACAGGGTGCGTCGGGATCAAGCCTGGTCTACAGGAACCGGTCCCAGGGGGTCGGAAAGGGTGCCGGGTTGGAAGGTGCGCTTGAAGTCGGGGCACTCCACGAGCGGCTCGTGCGTGCAGGTCGAGGCGTGGCGGAGGCCGTCGCGCATGCGGATCAAGCGGGCTATGTCCTCCTCCAGTTCCTCGGCCTTGCGCGTCATACGAGTGCGTAGCTCCAGGTCGCCGGGGGTTGCCCGCAGGAATCCGGCGATCTCGGCGATGGTGAACCCGGCGCCACGTGCGCAGGTGATGAAGGCGAGGTGTTCGAGGACCTCGGAGTGGTAGGTCCGGCGCAACCCGTTGCGGCCCGCCGGGGCGACGAGGCCCCGCTTCTCGTAGAACCGCAGCGCCGACGCCGCCAGTCCGGAGCGCTCGGCTACCTCTGCAATGTCCAGCAGTTGCTCGCCCACCATGCCTCCTTGACTTGAACCGCGCTTCAACTAGCAGGCTAGCCGCCATGCAGATCCATCACCTCAACTGCGGGTCCGTACGGCAGATCGAAGCCACCTACCCGGGCCCGGCCCCCGCGCACGCCGTCAACCACTGCCTGCTGGTCGAGACCGACTCCGAAGGACTGGTCCTCATCGAAACCGGTCTCGGCCTGGACGATGTACGCGACCCCAGCCATACCCTCGGCGCCGACTGGGTCGAGATGGCCCAGCCCGTGCTGGACGAGCAGGAAACGGCCATACGCCAGATCGCCCGGCTGGGGTATGACCCCGGCGACGTACGCCACATCATCGTGACGCACCTCGATGTGGACCACTGCGGTGGCCTGCCCGACTTCCCCACCGCCCAGGTCCACGTTCTGGCGGCCGAGCTTGAAGCCGCGACCAGCCAGGCGCCCAGCTTCCGCTACCGCCCGGCCCACTGGGCGCACCACCCGAACTGGGTGACCTATCCCACCGGCCCCGGCGAGGACTGGTTCGGCTTCGCCTCCCTGCAGCCCCAGGGCCTTCCGCCGCAGATCCGCCTGATCCCGCTCGGCGGCCACACCGCCGGCCACGCCGGAGTGGCGGTCCAGGACGGCGACCGCTGGCTCCTGCACTGCGGTGACGCCTACTACTACCACCGGGAACTCGGTGACGCCCCCCAACCTCACCCGCTCCTGGACCTGGTGCAAACCAGGTCAGAAGTTCACCACGATCTCAGACTCGGCACTCAGGCTCGCCTCCGCGAACTCCTCCGCCGTCACGGCGACCAGGTGTCGATCTTCAGCGCTCACGACCCCTGGGAACTCCATCACCACCGTCACCCCGAGCAGCCCATGGTGCTGCAGTAGGTTCGCAGGGCCACGCGGCAACCGGATCTGTTGCCTGAGACGAAGCGCTACCACCAGAGCAACGCGTAATTACGCGGCCTGATCTCTGCCGCTGGACATCCGGACTGCGGTGCACGGTCAACCGCGCTTCCCGGTGAGCCAGGGGGAGGAACGAACCCTGGGTCTTCGATCGCCTCCGACCGCGACGGACCTGGGCCACCTTGTGACGATCGGATGGCGTCCTGCTTCGCTTGGCGAACGAGGTCTGCCAGCGACCAACGAGGAGTGGCTTGCGCAGGTCTTCCCTGCGGACTGGGTTCGCCGTCTACAGGGGGCTTCGGCGGCGTCCGAGCAGAGCGACTGGCGGCTTGGAGGGTACGAGCCGCGGTAGGAGATGCAAGCGGCTGTGTTGCTGTACAACGCTGCTGTACGGCCACGAAAAAGGCCCTCCGGGATCATCCCGGAGGGCCTTTGACCTGCTGCGCGGCCGAGAGGACTCGAACCCCTAACCTTCTGATCCGTAGGTCCCCAAACGACGTCCGGGATCGTCCAGAGCCGTTCGCCGTGCTGCTCGCCGGGACTCCGGCCGTTCAAACCCGTCCGGCTCAGTTCATGATCGTCCGTTCGGGTGGCTCCCAGTGTGGCTCCCGAAACCGGACGGGCCTGGAGCGCTTCACCGGTGATCGCTTGCGCTCCCATCGGAGCCGCGAGGGCTGCTCAGCGGTTACTGGATGGTCATGCGGTAGCCATGTTCGACGGAGCGGGGGCAGAGGAAGATGGTGAGGGCTCCGGATCGGCCGAGGGCGAGCGTGGTGGGTTCGACGGTCTCCTCGCATTCGGGTGTTCCCCATGCGAGGTGGCGTTCTTCCAGGGGACGCCATCGTGGTTCGCTGCCGCCGTCCCACTCGCTGCTGTCCAGTTTGAGGAGCGGTTCGGTCTCGGTTCCGCAGACGTTACAGGGCAGCGGGTACATGTCGGTGAGGTGCCAGGACTCCCATCCGCCGATCTTGCAGCCGGGCGCCATGGACAGGAGGTACTGGTAACTGCTGTCATCCACCTGAGCGCTCCACCGGTTGAGAGCTGCTTGGACCTGCTCGGGCAGCTCCTCGCAGTCGGGGTACTCGGTGACGCGTTCGGGGTGGAGCACGCAGGGGCGCGGTAGGTAGTCCTCCTGGCTGAGGTCGGTCGCCGGGGTGCCGGGGAGGCTGTCGGGGCTGGCGTGGTGGCGCATGGGTGGTTCGGTGAGAACGTCGGTGAGGTCTGCGGTGTTGCGCCAGACCAGCAGAGGGACGGGTCCGCAGATGTCGTCCAGGTCGTGTTCGTTGGGGCACCACAGCACCTGGAGCAGGTCGGCTCCCTCGGGGAAGGGGATCTCCGGGATGTCGCGTGCGTAGAACTGCGCGACCCCGACCATGGGCGTCGGGGTTTCAGGAACGCGGTCCTCCCAGTCCGCCCAGCCGGGTTCACCGAAGGGCGCGGCCGGCATTTGGAGGGTCTGGTCGCATGCGGGCCATGGTTCGGTGACCGGCCAGATCAGCGGTCCCCCGATGTGACTGTCATGGATGGTCGGCTTCCCCGGCCGCGGATGGAGGCGGACCGCTGTTCTCGCGTACGCGCGCAGTTCGGGGAACATCTGGGTGACGTCGACCGGAGGGTCAGGGGTGGTCAGTGCCATGGCGGGGAGCTTAGGAGGCGGCACCGACACGGAACACCGACAGCTCCCGGCAAACGCCGTCACCAGCCCTAGCGGTTTTCAAGAGGGCCGTGTTCCACGTCGAGGTAACCCTTGCTATCAGCGCTGTCACACGAAGAGCGGGTCTAGCGACACAAAATCATCCCACGTATATCCCGCAGATCGAAGACTTCCTATCCCCACAGACAGATGCTGGACACGAAGGAGATCGCGTTCTTCCTTGATCCCGGCCAGTGTGAGAACCTCAGGGATTCAGGTTCAGGCCGACAGTACCCGTAATGTCCCACTTCCTACACAGGTGGATCCCCCATCCGAGCTTAATGATCGTGAGGACTAGCCCTCCGATGCCCTAACTCATCGAGGCCAAGGTTAAAGAACAGTCTCTGCTCGGATAGAGAATCTTACGCCCTCTGATGGCAAGCTCATGTTGATGTGTACCAGTCGTACGCATAGGAGGGGCGAGTTGAGGCCAGCGAGGAAATCTGCAGAGGACGTACTACAGGAGTTAGTTCGGCCGTCAAACGTAGCGGTTCATTCGAATCCGATGTTGGTCAGCAGTGTAGAAAAGGCGGCGACAAAGGAAGACAACGAGCGAAAAAATAAGGGCGAGCAACCGATTCGTCGGAAGAGCGGTTTAACTTTCCTATCAAGTTCGGAGGTCGGCGGTTCACTGGAATTGTCTCCATGGCATGCACTGCACGATCTATCCCAGGCTCTCTCATTGTCTCGCCAAGGCGCTGGCCGCGGCTTAGCGGAACACTGGGGAAGCCTCAAATACAGTCAGGCACTAGATCCGATTCCCCATGCGTATATGCAGTTGTCAGATGAAGGTAAGGGAATAGCGCGGTACTATAAGCAGCTCCAATCAAGAGAACTAGGTCAGGGCTTTGCCCTAGCATTGGCCAGACATGTTCTTAGACAGCGTTATCCGGATCGCTTTGTATCGATTGTCAGCGCAGACATCGTCATACGGGCGGGGTGGCAAAGAGGATCGTCTGGCTATCAGTACCAGCCTGACTTCTTCGCCGAAGTCTGGAAGCCGGGTGAGCCGTCATGGGTCATCCCGATGGCGACCAAGGGAAATCACGGCCGCGGACCCAGTTCTTCCTACAGGCAACTCGCAGCATGCTCGGCCCATGTGGAGGCCATGCATATCGGAAAGTGGGGCCAGACCCCCTGTCTCATCTTCAGTACGGAATTGTCGATGGAGGGCCCAGTTACGGTCCACTGCCTCCATGCCCCTGGAAAGAGCGGCTGGCTGAATGCCTTCCCTGAGCATCCCCTACGGAACCTGGATAGTGCCGCGGAGAACAAGAACATCATGCCAGGAATACAACCTCCCTCCGAAGGTGATGAAACCCCGGATCCCGAACCCGGATTTCATGTCCAGCCTCGGCACTACGCATGGTTTCATCATGTTTTGGCGCGGACAGCGACAGCTGGGGTGGCAGCCTTCGCTGGCGATGGCGACACCACCGCTCGCTACTTGACTACGCGCCAGGGAAGTCAGCGCTACACCACCGGCTTCGCACACCCGGCGACAGGCAGTGTCCAGGACGCGGCTCACGAACTCCTCGATATCTCGTTCATCGGTACGGACCACGTATTCAAGATGAACGGCAAGCGCGTAGAGGCGTTCTCTGGAGTCGCAGAGGATCTTTTTTCTCTCCTCTCCCCGAGAGATAAGAATGGGAAGCCGAACCCAGGAAGAGTTGAGCAGTATAGACATGAAATATACGACAGACGCGGAACATGGCCTGAGCAGATGTGGGATCAGAAATGGGGAGGTCCCGTATCAGTACACGAAGACGGAACCGTCCTAGCCATGCGTCTGCTACCTTTCTGACTCGCTGATCTGCTGGCCAGTTTTACGTGCGCCGCACCGACCGAGACGTTCGACAAGATTCTGATCCAAACGCGGCATGCGCAAAGGGCCGATGCGGGAATGCCGGCAATGCTTAATCGGCGCAGGATTCCGCTTGGTGAACCTTAGAGGGTCCGGACCCCTAATCCTATACTCGCAAATCGATCTGATCTTGAACAGCACAGGGCCTGAACTGGGCGGCGAGCTCCCCGCAAGCGACCGTGACTGACCACCGTTGTCCACCCTCAATGGCCCGGCGGTCACCCTGACCCTGCACGGATGACCGCTTCCTTTTCGTTTATGAGAACCGAAAACCGGATCTAGGGCGCCCCGACCACAGGGAACTGCGCGCCACATCTGTCTTTGCCGAATCAATTGAACATGGAAGCGCATTCACTTCAAGGCCAGTTTATGAAGTCAGATATTTTGTTGGTGACAATACCAACCAGAATCACACCTAGTACTCCTGCAATAGCCTTTATGGCCGGTTTTCTATAGGTTTCAGATATCCATGATATTAATAGTCGATCATTTCTTGGTGGGAGTTCGTGAGATAAAACCAGCGGATTCGATACGATAATAAAGCGATATCCGAGAACAAAAATGCTCAACGAGCATACTGCGGTCGCTGCAAAGATAACGATACTTGCCCATGAACCCTTATCGGCATCACGGGTAAATACAGACAGAAGAAACATTGGAGCGATGGACATAAGCATCAAAAATGGTGCTCTTAGGCGACCTAGTCGATCGACATATCCCACCATCATCTCTCTGAACACAAGTTCATTAACTCCAAGTACCCGTGCATTATCTTTTCCGGTTATAGCTAATGTCATTCCTGGCATTTCTCGACGAGCAACTAGAACACCGGATATGGCACCCTTCTTAGACGTGACCTCCACGCGGATAGAGAAAATATGCTGCACAGCACTGTTTGATAGCCTTTCGAATAATAAATTAATGTCCTTGAATGATTCTCGCCTGCCATCATTCCAGGATATCCATAGACGTGCTACGGAAACCCCCTCGCCACTGATGCACTCCGTTAAGGTGCGTGTGATCATCTGCAACTCGTCGTATGTTCCCGACCAACATTCTATTGAGGACTTTGCTACAGCTAGGTTTTGTTCTTTAATTATATACATGTAAGGACTACGAGTGTATGCCGCACGATCCCATTTAGGCGTCCGCACCTTCATTTTCTCAACCCCTTGACACTCGTGTACGATACGTATTGATGCCTAATTTTTTCTTCTATTTCTTCTTTGCTGGCGGCGTCTGCCTCTTAGGTGGAGCACAGGGAGGATAGTTAGGGCTATTCATTTTGGTTCCAAATATTGTATGCATTCCGCTTGCGCGACCCTGGCTATTGGGGTCTCTGCATATCTCGCGCCTTACAACATCGTCCGTCTTCACAGTTCGGATAGATCTTCCGAGCGTTAGAATGGTAGTCCAACTTTCATCGCTTTTTATTACATAGCCAGCGACTACGCCGATTTTGCTAATCTCCACTTTTTCTGAAGGCATCCAAGGGGCATCCCGCAAGAATACGGTTAAATTGCTAAGAATGAAGTA
This sequence comes from Streptosporangium sandarakinum, assembly GCF_050942225.1. NCBI lineage: Bacteria > Bacillati > Actinomycetota > Actinomycetes > Streptosporangiales > Streptosporangiaceae > Streptosporangium > Streptosporangium sandarakinum. Next base: position 232,997 of record NZ_CP192034.1, on the reverse strand, counting down.
TGCTATCAACCCCATAATTGCGGTATCCACTGATGACTTCCATGGGCGCGAAATTGCATCCATCCGCTCAATGTAGTTATTAACTATTCTCTCTCGTTCCTTTCGCAAGGCTCCCAGTTCGTCTAGATTCACAGGCCCCACTGTGGCGTTTTTTATTTTTCCGTCGACCTCTTCTAGTTCAATAACGTAGCCATGAAGGATTGAATCCTCGGGGTCGGGGTACTTCGTCTCTCTGGAATCTTCGCTCCGTCCTCGACCGTTATTTTTTTTCGCCCAATGCAACACATTAAATTTGCTAGCTTTTTTAGGACGAGCTGAATTTCTGTCTATGATCTTGTACACCATGATCATGACTACGGGCATAATTATCTGCAGCAATGTCACGACCCAAATTTGAATGAAAGAAAAAACAATAACTATAATGCAGTAAAAAGACCAGTTGGTGACAATTTCTCGTCGCGAAAGATTGTTTACGTCATTGATATGGACAATTCGCGCCCCTATAATGGACACCGTAGCCCCAAGAGTTGGGAGCAATGAAATAAGCATCCCTGGAGCTAGTTCGATCGGACCAATTTGTTGAATAACTGCTAGCGCAGTTTGCATATCGAGACGCGCGATGATCAAAATCCTGATCAAAATGATCAGAAAGAGCATCCCCGAGACAATCCATGGAATACTCTGAACAAACCGTTCTCGACTGGCAGCGTAACGATCTCCTTCTTCTAAGACATTTCGCTTAATGGTTTTCTTTGACACGTTCACACAATCCGATCTTTGTGACCTCGGCCCCCATGGTGGGCTGCATCTAAGGCGGATCTTAGGCCCGTTATGATGATCATTTTGGTGAAATGGCAGAGATCGCATACAAACGTAACTAGTGCCGTATAGGTGAGGGCTGAGCTGTCGTGTACCTCTCTTGCAGCACTACTTACGACGATGACCTTTGCGCTGCCGGTGGGCCGGGGCTGAGGAACGAAGCCCCGGACCGTCGATCGCCCCCAGCCTCTTACGGAGATCAGCCATCGCCAGGCGATCGCCAGGGCGGTATAAGGGCGGTGCCACCACGAAGGCATAGCAGCCAGACGCTTGATCTTCCCAGGTCGTTTAGGCAAGTCAGAGGTTCTCGGCTGTTTAGAGTCGCCCCACGGAAGTGGATCAGTACGTGTACTTCGCTCTCAAGAGCGAACGCATGTCTGCAGAGGAGATGGCCACGCGACTGGGACTTGAGGCGGATGAGGTCACGATTCGAGCCGGTAAGAGGCTTGAGCCCCCTCGTCCAGCGATGCACATCTGGCAGATCAACGTTCCCAGATTGAGCCTGCCCGTTGACGACATGATCACAGCTTTGGTCGACCGATTGGAGCCACACGCCCCAGCGATCGGAGCACTCGCCGACGAACTGGACCGGCATGAGCCCGGACACACTGCCGTCCTACAAGTGGTTCGCTTCTTCGGTGACGATGACAAGAACTCCGAGGAAGAGCGAACAACTCGACCCCGGCCACTGGGCTGGCACCTTGACCGCCGTGTCCTCGACTTCTTGCAGACCATTCGGGCGGAACTCGACGTCGATGAATACGGGGACGCCCTCTGATCATCGATCAGTGCCGCTCTGGCCATGTGCCGGCCCATAGCTTGGCCGAATGATTTTATGCGGCGGTGCGTCGCTGGTGGCGGCGAGTCTCGTTGGGTGCGGCGGGTACGCGGTGCGGCTACGGCCCGGGGCGCCGCCGGCCGGGACCGGCGCCCACGCCGCACGCCCGGACGGCGGGCGGCAGAGGGCCGGGTACGGCGGCGCGGCGCGCCGCCGCTTGATTCCTATAAGAACAATTCGGCAAGTCATCCGGTCCGCTCGGCGGTCTGCCGTGCGTCTGCGATGAGCGTGACCAACTCGCCCAGGATCTTGGGGCCGGCCGCGATGGTGCCATGGGAGTTCATCGTGTGGTGGCTGCCGTCGAGGTCCACCACCATGGCCCCGGCTTCGCGGGCGATGAGGACGCCTGCGGCAGTGTCCCAGGGGTTGTTGCTGAACATGGCGCTGGCGTCGATCTTGCCTTCGGCGACCCAAGCTAGATCGATGGCCGCTGATCCGAACATGCGGACCCGTTGGACGCGGGCGGCGAGTTCGTGGGTGAGGGCCAGCCGGGGGCGATTCTTTTCGGCAGCGTCGGTGCCGACGGCGTAGTCCCCGATGGCGACGATCGCCGATTCCAGGTCGGCGGCCCGCGAGACACAGACGGAAGTCCCATTGGCCCGTGTGCCGTGGCCTTCGGCAGCGGTGTAGCGGGAACCGAGGAACGGCAGGTCGATCACGCCGACCACGGGGACGTCACGGTGGATCAGCCCCAGGGACACGCCGCACAGCGGAATGCCGTGCAGGAAGTTGGCGGTGCCGTCCAGAGGGTCGAGCGCCCAGGTGAGCGCGGCGTCGGCACCCCGAGTCGCGCCTTCCTCCTCCCCTAGGAATCCGATCTCGGGGGTCTCGCGGTCGAGGAAGTCACGGACGGCCTGCTCGACGGCATAGTCCACCTCGGTGGCCATGTCGCGGTCTCCCTTGGCTGTAACGGCTCCGGGCAGCGTGGTCCGCACGATCCGGCCGGCGAGGGTGACGGCCTCCTCGGCGATCTCCAGAAGCGACGTGACGGGGAGGTTCATACGGGGCGGCTCCGCTCCCACATCGACGTGAAGACCTGCTCGAACACGGGGAACAGGCCGTTGGCCGCGGTGTTGTCGTTCATCACGAACGTGGGGGAGTCCACGCCGCGGGCCTGGGGCAGGTAGGGCTGAACCACGCAAGTCCTTCCGTCCACGATGAGGATGTTGAAGCGGATCGTCTCGTCGTAGAGGTGCACCTCCAGGCGCTCGGCCGGCTCCGCGGCAAGGCCGGCCTTCAACCGGGACAGGACGCTGATGTTCAGTGCCGTGAGGGTGGTGAGCGTCCCGGCGGGATGGTTCTCCTCCTGCTCCCGGGCGCGGATGGCGCTGCCCTCGGGGTCGAGAAAGAGGCAGCGGATGCGCGTGCCGTTCTCCAGGAGCCGTTTGAGCTGGTGGTCGGGGTAGTTCTGGCACAGCATGTTGAGCGACAGGCCAGCGGCGTGGATCTCCTGGGCGTCGTCGAACAGTGCGGTCGGAGGGAACGCGGCGGCGAACGCCGACCGACTGCTGAACACCGCCGTCACGTCGGCCATCTGCGACATCGGGTTGACCGCTACCTGTGCCGTGCCGTTGGGCGGCTGGGCCGGCACTACTGGCGTCGCCGTACCGGTTCCGTTCGGGGAGAGGGAGAACAACTCCTGGGCCGTCCGGCCGGGGAACATGGCTTCCAGCACGCGGCAGTGATCGGAGTAGGGCAGGCCCTTGAGCTCGCCGGAGAGCCAGCGATGGAGCTGCGCCCGGCTCGGCCTCTTGCCTTCCAGCGCCGGGTCCACCGATCGGGCGGCCTTGTCGTACTCCTTACAGAACGTGCTGTAGGTCTGCCAGTGACGTTGGTGCAAGAGCGTTTTCAACAGGACCTGTCGATCAGCCATGCTCCATGCCCTTCGGTAGGCGGAGGCCCCTCGCACGCCCAGATTAGCGATCGAGACGAGTCGAGACGAGACAAAGACGAGACAAAGCAAGACGTCATGATCACAGGCGATACACGCGCGGTGTCGAGACGCGACGTGGTGTTCGGCGAATCTCGCTTCATGACTGAACCGTGCTTGTCCTGCGAGGGCCGGGGCTGGAAGTACGTCAGCTTCCGGCGGGCTCTGATCGCCGGCCCCGGTGGTCCGGTCGCCTCCATGCCGCGCGTGCGAGACGCCTGCTCGGCCTGTCAGGGGATCGGAACCTTCGCGGTGGAGCAGGAGCGGTCATGAACAGTGCGATCGGTTCCGCGGAAGCCGTACGGGATGAGGTGTTCTCCCCGGTGGAAGCCGGGGAGGGGCTGCGCGGTGCGCTTCACCGGTTGGGCATCCCCGCCGATGTGATCGACGGCTACGGGCTGGCCGTGGTGTCGGTCTGGGCCGGTCTGGTGGTCTGGTCGGACGGCGTGCGGTTCTGGTGGCAGACGGGTGGCTGGGATGAGCGGCGACGCCGGGCCGTCTACGCCTGGCACTCGGCGATGGAACCGGACCGGGCCGCGCGCCGGGTGGCGTTCCGTTACGCCGAACTCGTACGGCAGCGCCCACTTCCCCAGACGCTCGGGCAGGCCGGCGATGCCACTCCGCGATGACTGCGCCGGGTTCAGCCCGCATGTCTCCATGGTTCAGCGTGATCATGTGCCGCTGGAGTGGCTGGAGCCGTACCCGGTGCTGGAGCGGGTGCGGGTGACGGCCTGGACCTGCGCGTGCCTGGCGGTGGTCTACGAGCTGTGCGCGGGGGCCGGTCAGGGGTTCATCCGGCGGACGGTGCAGCACGACCAGGGCCATCGGGTGCATCAGACGCGGTTGTGGCCGATCGGTGAGGCGCGGGCGGTCTGGACGGGGGTGCTGTCCGGACGCGCTCGGTAGACGGGTGTGGCGGTGCGGTCGGTCCGGCCGAAAGACGGAGGGGGGTCGGATCTCCGCGCCGCCACACTCACCTGTGTGAAGGGGCGAGCGGCTAGGCAAGCTCTCGGCGACTCTCTATGCTGACGACAAGTCGAGTAGTTGGGTTGTCGTTATGTCCGTGTCTGATGACGAGTACGCACCTCCGAAGTACGCCCAGATCGTGCAGGCGATCCGACGGAGGATCGCTGATGGCACCTACCCTCCGGGGTCGCAACTGCCGTCGGAGACGCAACTGGTCCGCGAGTTCGCCGTGTCCCGTCCCACCGTGGTGCGAGCGCTTCAGGTGTTGCAGCTTCGCGGGGTCATCGATCGTGAGCACGGCAAGGGCTCGTTCGTGAAGTCGGCTCCTCCGGTCGTTGAGGAGGACTCCGCCCGTCCGGGCCGCGCGGTCCTGGATCGCGTCGAAGCCGGCGAGAACGCGGAAGTCCTCCAGGCGGGTGGCCACCCCGCCCCGGCGAACGTGGCGACGCTGCTGGCGCTCCCGGAAGGCGCCCCGGTGATGATGCGCCGCCTGCTGCTGTCGAACGCCGGGCGGCCATGCGAGCTGGTGACCTTCTGGTGTCCGATCGAGCTGGCGGAGGGCACGGATCTCGGTCGTCCCGAACCGTTGAGCGTGGGAGTTCGTCAGCACGTGCAGGCGGTCAAGGGCATCAAGCTCGACCACGTCATCGAGCGTCTGGCGGCACGTCATCCGCTGCTGGAGGAGACCCAGGCCCTCAAGGTGAACAAGACGGCGGCGATGCTGTCGGTGCTGTCGCGCATCTTCGACTCCTCGGGCCGGCCGGTGCTGGTGATCGAGACGGCGCTTCCCGGGACGCTGCACGAGCTGGAGGACGCCTACACCCTGTGATGTGACGCGCATCACATAGAAGCACGGAAACTTGTCTTGTCGAGTGCGCGTTACAGGGTTATCTTCAAACATGACAATACAAGTTATCGACTGTACGACAGGAGAACTGCTATGGCTCTGCAAGGCCCTATCCCCGTCAGCTTCGACCAGGTCTTTCCGCACGGCTGCTACATCGTCGGCGAGGTGGAGCAGGTCAAGGACTTCGACGCCTCGACCAACGGACGGACCGTCTACGCCAAGGACAAGACCACCGGCGAACTCGTCTGGCAGGTCGCGGTCATGGACGCCGACCCGGCCGTCAAGGTCAGCCAGAAGACGGTGGCGGTCAAGATCCTCGCGCCGGTCCAGCCGGTGCCGCCGCCCCCGGTGCCCGGCCTGCCGATCACGCCGGTCGAGTTCGACGGCATGACCGTCACGCCGTACGTCAGCCAGGCCACGGGACGGCTGGCCTACTCCATCCGGGCCACGTCCATGCGGGCGCCTCGCTCCGCCGGTCCGGCCAAGCAGCCGTCGGCCGGCAAGGAGATGGCGGCCTGACACGCAAGCGGGGCCGTCGGAAGCGGCAACTTCCGACGGCCCCTTGTCTCCCCAGATGCGATTCCAAGAGAGGACCGAAGTCTAATGTTCAAGAAACTGCCCGGTGACCAGGTCTCCGGCCTGGTCACGACCACTCCCGACACCGCCGTGGTGTTCCGCCCGGCCGTCGTGCGGACCCCGGCGGCCATCACCATCGCCGTCTTCATCTGGCGCCTGCTCGCCAGCTTGGTCCGCATGGTCTGTCGGCATCCGATCGCCACGGTCATGCTCACCGTTCCGGCCGTCCTCGGCTGGCTGTACGGCTGGCGCTTCGCTCTGCTGGCCGTCTGGATCCCCGTCTCGTTGATGGTGCCGTGGGCGCTGCTCGACCGGGACACATTCAACGCCTGGATCGGCTGGCGATTACTGGCCTTCTGGCGGCTGGTCTGGGTCTACCGGCGGCACTGGCACGCGGTGATGACGATCTCCGGCCTGGCCCGGCACGCCGGTGGCCGGGACTACGTGCCGCACCTGGTCGGGGTGCGTTGCACCTCCTGGGCCGACGAGGTCACGGTCAAGATGCTCACCGGACAGGCCGTCAAGGACTGGGCCGATCGCATCGAGAACCTGGCGCACGGGTTCGGCGCCGCCTCGTGCCGGGTCTCCATCGCTCGCGCGGGCCGCCTGCTGCTGACCTTTCCCCGCCGTGACCCGCTGGCGCCCCCGCTTCCGGCGATCCCGTTACCGGAGACGGCGTCGGTCGGGCCGGTCGAGGTCGGCATCCGCGAGGACGGGTACCCGTGGCGGCTGAAGGTCCACGGCACGCACGTTCTGGCGGCCGGTGCCACCGGAGCGGGCAAGGGCTCCATCCTGTGGTCGGTCATCCGCGGCCTGATCCCCGCCGTATGGACCGGCGTCGCAGAGCTGTGGGCACTGGACCCCAAGCTCATGGAGCTGTCCTTCGGCCGGTCCATCTTCAACCGCTACGCCGCGGACCCGGCCGACTGCGCCGACCTGCTCGACGAGGCCGTGGAGCGCATGCAGAAGCGGGCCGCGAGGTTCGCCGGCGTCCAGCGGGACCATGTTCCGACAGTGGAGGACCCGTTCGTCCTGGTGGTCGTGGACGAGGTGGCGTTCCTGACCGCCTATCAGTCCGACCGGGCCTTGAAGCAGCGCATCTCCGCCGCCCTGGCCACTCTCACCACGCAGGGCCGGGCGGTCGGCTTCGGCGTCCTGGCCGCACTCCAGGACCCGCGCAAGGACGTGCTCACCATCCGCAACCTGTTCCCCGACAAGATCGCGCTCAGGCTCGACGAGTCCGAACAGGTGGACATGGTCCTCGGCGACGGTGCCCGTGATCGGGGCGCGCTGGCCGACCACATCTCACCCGTGCCGGAGCAGGGCGCCGGGGTGGCGTACGTACGGCTGGAAGCCTCCCCCGACCCGATCCGGGTCCGCGCCGCCTACGTCTCCGACGACGACATCCGTGACATGGCCGCCCTGTTCGAGATGGGGGACGCAGCCTGATGAAGATCATCCTTCACGGCACCTCCACCGAACTCGATGCCCTGCCGTTCCGACGGCTCTCGACCACGGGCGGCTCCGACCTAGGCGAGGTGGTCCTGATCATCGATCTCGACTCCGCCCACCTGCGCAAAGACCCCTACAGCGACGCCTACCGGCTGTGTGCCGACCTGATCGACCGGAAGGAGGCCATGTGACCGACGCCCCCACACCCGCACCATCCCCGGCCCTGGTAGACGCTTCCTATCCCCGGCCGGCCCGTACCGTCCGTGCCCGGATGCCGCTGGCCCTGGACGTGGCGATCGAGGTGGCCAAGCTCAACGGCGTGTGCATCCGCCCGATCGAGATGCGACGCCAGGACATCGTCACCGGCCGGGAAGAGACCTTCGACATCCCGTGCGGCGCCACCCAGGAGGCCAAGTGCCCGCCGTGCGCCAAGCGCAACCGCTACCTCCGTATGGCCCAGTGCCGGGAGGGCTGGCACCTGGAGGCCGAACCCGTCACCGACCCGGACCCCGCCACCGAAGACCAGCGGTGGCTGATCGAGTTCCGGGCCGACGTCCAGGCCAAGCGGGATGAGGCCGAACGCGACGGCATGTCCGAGGATGTCGCCGACTGGGACGCGGCGATCCAGGCCATCGATGCCGAGATCAACCAAGCCGGGATGCGGGGCACGGTCCTCGGCGGGCGGACGGCTCCCAAGCGGTCCCGTTCCACCCGTCGCCGCCAGGACGCCCCGGACCTGCCCCGGCGGGCCATGCGCAACACCACTCTCGGCCGGGCCTTCACCGGGGCGGACGGGAAGGTGTTCCGGCCGTCGCTGTTCCTCACCCTGACCCTGCCGTCCTACGGTCGCATCCGGTCCGGCCAGGGTGTGCCGGTCGATCCCGCGGGCTACGACTACCGGCGGGCCGCGCGGGACGCGCTGCACTTCTCCAAGCTCGTCGATCGGTTCGTGCAGAACCTGCGCCGGGTGGCCGGCTATGACGTGCAGTACTTCGCCACCGTCGAACCTCAGAAGCGCCTCGCGCCGCATCTGCACATGGCGATCCGTGGCACCCTGCCTCGGGCGGAGGTCAAGGCCATCGCCGCCGCGACGTATCACCAGGTGTGGTGGCCGGCGGCCGATGAAGTCCGCTTCGAGGGCGAGCACCTGCCGGTGTGGACTCCGCGGGCGGAGCTGCCCGACGAGGGTATCTATCCGGACGGCCAGGCCGGCGACTACCTCGACCCTGATACGGGGGAGATGCTGCCCACCTGGGATGAAGCGCTCGACCGGCTCGACCAGGACGACGACGCCGAACCGCTGCACGTGATCCGCTTCGGCGACCAGACCGACGTCCAGGGCGTGCTCGCCGGGACCCCGGACGCCGACCAGTGCATCCGCTACCTGAGCAAGTACCTCACCAAGTCCCTCGGCGACACCCTCGACACCGATGACCCGGCCCGCCGGGACCACGCCGCCCGCCTGGTGGAGGCGCTGCGCTACGAACCCTGCTCGCCGTCCTGCCCGAACTGGCTCCGGTACGGCGTGCAGCCCAAGGGCGCCAAGCCGGACATGACCCCGGGTCGCTGCCGGGGCAAGGCGCACAAGCCCGAACACCTCGGCTACGCCGGACGCCGGGTCCTGGTCTCCCGCAAGTGGTCCAACAAGACCCTGGCCGAACACAAGCGCGACCGGCGCACCTGGGCCTTGGAAGCCCTCGGCCTGACCGAAGAGGCCACCGACCCGCATCGCTACGTCTGGAAACCTGTCCCGGCCGGCGACACCGACACCCCCTCGCTCGCCCTGCGGCTGCTGCGCATGGTCGCCGAACGCCAACGCTGGCGAGCGACCCTCCTCGCCCGGCAAGCGGAAGCCGCCGGCCGACCCGTCCCCGACTTTTCGGCAACAAAGGAGGCTGCATGACCAGTGATCTCGATCCCCTGCTTCTCCGGCCCGAGAAGGTGGCGGAGTCGCTCGGCATCGGCCGGACGAAGGTCTACGCGCTCATGAGGTCGGGCGCTCTCCGCTCGGTCCGCGTCGGCGGTCTCCGCCGAATCCCCCGGACCGCGCTCATCGAGTTCGTCACCTGCCTGGAAGAGGAGAACGCGGCATGAGCGGCGGGAAGAGGCGCGGTCAGAACGAGGACTCCATCTACAAGGACGGCGACCGCTGGCGCGGTGCGATCTCCCTCGGGTACGGGCCGGATGGCAAGCGCATCCGCAAGAAGGTCTCGGGCAAGACCCGGGCCGAGGTCGTCGACAAGGTCCGGAAGATCCGTGAGGGCATCGCCAAGGGCCTCCCCGTCCCCGACGACAAGCTCACCGTGGGGGCGTTCCTCGACCGGTGGCTGTCCACCCTGCCCGGCCACATCGCGGACTCGACCTTGGACGACTATGAGGACACGGTACGGCTCCACCTCAAGCCGGCACTTGGTCGGTACAAACTCACCGCATTGACCGTCGCCCAGGTCGACGCGCTCTGGCAGGCCAAGCGAGAGACGTACAGCGCCAACAGCGTCCGCATCATGCGGGCCGTGCTGCGCAAGGCGTTCGGACAGGCCGAGCGTGAAGGACTGGTCGCGCGCAACGTCGCGGCGCTGTCCATGCCGCCCCGGGTCCGCACCAACGAGGGGCGGACGCTCACGATCGACCAGGCGCACAAGCTCCTCGACCAGGTGAACGGGCACCGGATGGGAACGCTGGTCCTGCTCTCGCTCGTCTTCGGGCTGCGTCGCGGTGAGGCGCTCGGGCTGATGTGGGACGGCTTCGATCCGGAAGCCGGAACCCTGCGGGTGACGCACGCCGTCAAGCGCGTCAAGAACCGCGCTCCGGGGGCCGAGCGGAAGACCAAGCTCGTGATCTCGGAGCTGAAGACGAGGAGGTCACGCCGTACGCTCTGCCTGACTCCGGAGCTGGTCGATGCGCTCCGGCGGCACCGGGCCGCGCACAACGCCGAGCGGCTCCAGGCCGGGCAGGAGTGGACCGAGCACGGGCTGATCTTCCCGACCGTCTTCGGCAATCCCTCGGATCCGGACACGTTCTCGCACCTGTTCTCCAACCTGGCGCGGAAGGCCGGCCTCGGGCACTGGCACCCGCACGAGCTGCGGCACTCGGGCGCCTCTCTCATGCTCGCCCAGGGAACCCCTCTGCACGTTGTTTCCGAGGTCCTCGGGCATGCGAGCATCGCCATCACGAAGGACGTCTACGGGCACCTGGTGGAGGGCGACAAGCGGGCGGCGACGGCGGCGATATCGGGGGCCCTGCTGGGGCGGCGGAAGCCGGTGGCTCCCAGGGTGGCTCCCAATGACGGGGAAGAGACCGGTTGAACATCAAAAGCAAGAAGGCCCTGGATGGCATATCGCCTGTTCCAGGGCCTTCTTCGCGTTGCGCGGCCGAGAGGACTCGAACCCCTAACCTTCTGATCCGTAGTCAGATGCTCTATCCATTGAGCTACGGCCGCTCGCTGCGTAAGTAACTATAGCGGGTTCCGAGGAGTACCTCGAACCAGTTGTCCGCTCTCCCCCGAAGCGTCTTCGAAGCACCTCCCGAGCGTCCCCAGCCCACCCCGTGAGCCGCCCTCACCGGTCCCTTCCGCCTCCCGGCCGGTCCCCGTTCACCCCCGCGGCTTCACTGGTACGCCCGACTCCCGCCGGTCCTCCTTCACCTTCTTCGGGAAGAGGGTGTAGCTCACCGGCCAGATCAGGGCGATCAGCGGGATCTTGGACAGGTCGAGCATGAAGCCGGTCAGGGCGGCGGTCCGCGCGGGGTCTCCGACGATCCAGGCGAGGCCGAACAGCAGGCCGCAGGCGATGCCGTACGCGAGGACGATTTTGAACCACATGATCCACTCGTAGCGGGCCCGGGCCATCCCTCCCGCGGACGGCTTCCACGGTTCGGGGCCTCCGGCGAAGCGGTGGGCGAACCTGGCGTCGGCCCACTTCACGGTCCGGTGGCCGAAGACGATCGAGTAGGCGAGGTAGGCGGCGGCCAGGCCGTGGCGCCAGTCGGCGGTGGCGCCGCCGCGCATGTCGATGACGGAGGCGGCCAGCAGGACCACGTCGAGCAGCGGGACCGCGACCAGCAGGGCCGTGCTGAGCCGCCGCATGCGCCACAGGTAACGCGTGACGAGCCCCAGCACGAGGAGGACCCAGAACCCGATCTCGCATCCGATGATGACGGCCAGAATCATGCTCCCAGCATCGCCGCTCCCCGCCCGCGGGACATCGTCGCTGGTGACGAACCACCGTACATCCTTGTATGTACGGCCAAGCCGCCCCGTACGCGTATGTCCGGTGCGCTGCCGGGATGGTGAGATGGGGGCATGAAACGGGAGGACGTGCTGTGGGCCGTGGCATCGTTCCTCGGCGGCGTCGCCCTGCTCGCCGTCGGCATCTACCAGCATCGCTGGGCGCCCGCCCCGCTGTTCGCCGTCCCGCTGGCGATCACGTGCCTGGGGGTCGCGGTACGGCGGAGCAGGCCTCTGCTCGCACTCGGCCTCGGGGTGGTGGCCTTCGCCGGTGACTTCGCCATGGGGTTCTCCATGGGCACCGTCATCGTGGTCACCGACAACTTCTACGCGGCCGTCAGGTACGGCCCCCGCGTCCTGGGCAGGTGGATGCTCGGCATCACCTCGATCTTCGCCGTCGTCGCGGGAGTGACGGCCGGGATCCTCATGCGCGAGGTGGGGATGGCCGCGGTGATCCTGGTCCAGTGCGCCCTCGTCGGGACCACCCCCGTCATCACCGGAATGATCATCAGGCAGCTGGAGGACCAGGCGGCGGCCGAGCGGGCCAGGGCCGAGCAGGTGGCGCGGCTCGCCGAGCTGGACCGGGCGGCGGCCGTGCAGGCCGAGCGGGCGAGGATGGCCAGGGAGCTGCACGACATGATCGCCAACCACTTCAGCGCGATCGCCATCCAGTCCACCGCCGTGCTCTCCCGCGCCGACCTGGACGGGGACACCGTGCGGGCGGTGCTGGGGTCCATCCGGGAGAACAGCCTCCAGGGCATGACCGAGATGCGCACCATGATCGGTCTGCTCCGACGGGACGACGAGGAGGCCGAGGCCGTCCGGCGCCGGGTGGCCGAGGCCGGTGAGCTGGCCGAGCGGGCCCGGGAGGCGGGCCTGGAGGTACGGTTCCAGGTGGACGGCGAGGCCCGTGAGCTGCCCGCGCCGGTGGACCTCGCCGGGTACCGGATCATCCAGGAGTCGCTCACCAACGTGCTGAAGCACGGCGGGAAGGCCGCCGACGTGGTGGTCGACTACCGGCCGGGCGCGGTCACGCTGACCGTGGACAACCCTCTCGGCGATGCCGACCACCGGCATTCCGGCGCGGACACGGGCACGGACGTGGTCATGAGCGCGGGCGCGGGGATCATCGGCATGCGGGAACGGGTCGCTCTCGTCGGCGGCGAGCTCGATGCCGGGCCGTACGGCGACGGCTGGCGGGTCCGCGCCCTGCTGCCCACCGAAGGGCTCGCGTGAGCGCGCCGCCCGGCGACCGGGTCCGTCCACCCGCCAGAAGCACCCGAACCCGAACCCGGATCCGGACCCGCGCTGGAAACACCCGCACCCGCATGATCGCCGTCGCCCGCGGCACCGAGGAGTTCGCATGACCATCCGTGTCCTGGTCGCCGACGACCACGCGGCGGTCCGCGCGGGGATCGTCCTGATCCTCGACGGTCACGGCGACATCGAGGTGGTCGGGCAGGCCGCGGACGGCGAGCGGGCCGTCGCGATGGCACGCGAGCTGCGGCCGGACGTGGTGCTGATGGACGTCCGGATGCCGAAGCTGGACGGCGTCTCGGCGACGCGCGAGCTGAGCGGGGTCGCCGACGTGCTGATCCTGACCACGTTCGACATCGACGAGTACGTCTTCGGGGCGCTGCGCGCCGGGGCCGCGGGCTTCCTGCTGAAGAACACCGACGCCGACGCGCTGGTGGACGCGGTGCGGGTGGTGGCCCGGGGTGACGGGCTCATCTCGCCCGCGGTCACCCGGCGGCTGATCTCGGCCTTCGCCACGGCCGTGCCGGAGCGCGAGCCGTACGACCTGGGGAGCCTGACCCCGCGCGAGCGCCAGGTGCTGACGTGCATCGGGCGGGGCCTGTCGAACGCCGAGATCTCCGCCGAGCTGGACATGGCGGAGGCGACCACGAAGACCCACGTCAGCCGGCTGCTGGGCAAGCTGGGGCTGCGCAGCCGCGTCCAGGCGGCGATCCTGGCCCGGGGACTCCCACCGGAGGCGTGAGAGGTCCCGGGCCGGAACCCGGCGGGACCGCCGCGACCTCGCGGACGCCGAGGCCCGTCCGGGCCGGCGGCTCCCGAAATCGCCAGGGCCCGACTCGATCACCGGTTCCCGGGGACACCAGGACCGGACGGAGGCGCCGGGGCTCAGTCGCTCTCGGCGGGGACGTAGAGGGAGAGGGTCTCCGCGACGCAGGCGGGTCTCTTCCCGCCCTCGACCTCGACGGTCACGCGGACCTTCGCCAGGTAGCCCGCCGGGGTCCCCTTGACGTCGAGGAGCTCGGCTCCGGCCCGGATCCGCGCCCCGACCGGGACCGGCGCCGGGAAGCGGACCTTGTCGAGCCCGTAGTTGATCCCCATCGCCAGGCCGTCCACCCGCACCAGCTCCGCCATGAACGACGGCAGCAGCGACAGGCTGAGGTAGCCGTGGGCGATGGTGGTCCCGAACGGGCCGTCCTTGGCCCGTTCGGGGTCCACGTGAATCCACTGGTGGTCGTCGGTCGCGTCGGCGAACCCGTCGACCCGTTCCTGGGTGACCGGCCGCCACTCGGTGTGTCCCAGGTGCTCACCGCGGGCGGCCTTGAGCTCCATGACACTACTGAAGATCCTCATGGGCAGAACGTTATTCCGCCGGAGGCACGGCGAGAAGGTTCACGACCGTGAGCTCCTTGCCGCCGCCCTTCTCGGTCGTCGAGCAGACCCTGGTCTTCCCGGTCGGGAGCGGAGCACCCGACGGCGCGGAGCCGGGGGCGGATGACGAGTCCTCCATCTTGCACTCCTCCACCTGACGCCGGTCCTCGTCCCAGTAGATGATCGAGGTGGGCGAGGAGGAGATCCCGGTGCCGATGCTCCCGCCGCCGGACGGGTTCCGCTTGCCGACGCCCGCCGTACGACCGGTGACCGGGTCGTACACCGCGGCCAGCGGCGCGTGGACGTCCTCGATCTCCTCCCCCGCCGCGTCACGGCCCGTGAGCCCGGAGAGACCGAAGAACCCGAACCTGCCGGCGAGGGGGGTGTATCCCCCGCTGCCGGACAGCCCCGGCAGGGGCCGGCGGTCCGAACCGTCCGTCCGTTGCACCACGGTTTCGTCACCGCTCGCGCCGAAGCACCAGACCGGACCGCAACGCAGCCCCCGGGCGCCGTCCGGGGCGTTCACCGCTACCGTCTGCCCTGTCTCCAGGTTGAACAGCTTGGTCTGGTTCCTGTCCCGGTCTTCGCCCTCCCGCCCGTTGGCGACGTCGAACGCCCACGGCCAGGACAGCAGGTGCAGACCGTCCGTACCGGTGACGTATTCCGGGGACCCGCCGGCCAGCGGCATGCGGTAGACCCCTCCGGCCCGCACCGACCAGAACACGGAGTCCGCGGTGACGCCGATCCGCTCCACGTGGGCCTGGGCGCCCGTGACCTCGCCGATCTGACGTGCCGTGCCGCCGGTCCGGGGGACGACCCAGAAGTCGGCCCACTCGTCACGGTTGTTGGGGGTCTCCCCCCACCACGCGATGGAGTCGGCCCCCACCTCGACGTCCTGCGCGAAGTAGCCCTTCACGCCCGGCGGGGCGGGCATCTCCGCGAGCACGGTGCTCTTGCGCGCCGCGGTGTCGTAGACCTCCAGCCGGCCCGCCTTCTCGAACGACGACTCGGCGGTGAGCAGCAGCTCCGTGGCGCTCAGCCCGGTGATCGGCCGGTACTTCCAGCCGTCCGCGGTCTTGGCCGGGATGGTGGACACCGCCTTGGGCCAGACCTCGGTGACGGGGTCCACGGATACCTCCGGCGTCTCCCCTGTCGCCTCGGAGGGGTCCGCGGCGGGGAAGGACGGATCGGCCGCCACCCCGGTGATCGAGACGCCTTCCCCGCCCCCGCTGGGGAAGACGTCCCTGGCCACCGCCGTACCGCCGCCGATCACCACCAGCACGGCCGCCGCGGCGAGCACCGACCGCGCCCGCCGGCGGCTCCGGCGCCTGCGCCGCTCGGAGATCGCCGTGGGCAGGTCCCCGACCGGCTCGGGCGCATCGTCCGCCGCTCCGCGCAGCGCGCGGACCAGATCGGTTTCGTCCCTGTCCCTCATCACACTCGCCCCGTTTCGAGAGCGGTGACCCGCACCCTGAGTTTGTCCAGCGCACGGGCCGCCTGGCTGCGCACCGTGCCGCGCGAGACGCCGAGGATCTCGGCGATCTCCTTGTCGGAGAGGTCCTCGTAGTACCGCAGGACCAGTACGGCCCGCTGCCTGGGCGGCAGTCCCTTCAGCTCGTTCCACAGGCCGGTGTCGTCCCCCGCCCGGTCGTCGTAGGCCCGCTCGGGGACCGCCGCGACCAGCCGTTCCCTGCGCAGCCGCCGCCAGACGCTGATGTGCAGGCGGGCCATGGTCGTGCGGACGTACCCTTCCGGGTCGTCGCGTTTCCTGATCCTCGGCCAGGCGTCGCCCAGACGCATCAGCGCCTCCTGCGTCAGGTCCGCCGCGTCCTCGGCGTTGCCGGTGAGCACGTAGCCGTACCGGTACAGCGCATCGGCCCGCGCGGCGACGAAATCGGTGAACTCCACGTCCCAGGGACGGTTCGGGGGCCGTATCTGTTGCATTCACCGTCTCCGCGTCCGGACCGCGTCTCCGCATCGGCATCCGCCGTCTCCGCGTTCCGGCCCCCGCCTCCGCACCGGCGTCCGCGGCCCTCTGCGTGCCGTCGGGAGGATCCGGACCGGGCATGGTTTCGTATCCGGTACGAGTTGTTCCGCGGGCATGACGGGGTCGCGGGAGCGGAAGAGGAAATCCCGAAAACCGGCGATCAATGGCCGAACGCCCCCAAGAGCGATGTCAGCGGGAAAAGGCCGTTTGATTCCCCATTAAGCGGTTACCGGCGGGGAGGCCGGACGGCTTTTCCTGCCGATGTGACACGCGTTTAACGTTCATCATCTGAATCAACACCCTGTCGTGCCTGCCGTCGGGTATCTCCTGACCAGTGCCGCTCTCGCGGCCCGGAACGGACCTGATTTCCGATACGCCACGAACGACATGGGATGAAATGATATCGAGTAACAGCAGATACGGCCCCGAGAACGGATACGGCGGTCATGCCCGGGCCTGGGCCGTCGCGGCGACGGTGACCGTTCTCCAACTGACGACCCCACTCCACACGCCGGCACAGGCCGCGACCGGAGTCACGACGGGGGACGCCGGGACCGCCGCGGTTCACCGGACGGTCCGCGGCACGGGAACCGTCATCACCGAGGACGCCGAAGCCACCGAGTCCGCCGGGGCGACCGGCTTCACCGGCGCCGACGGAGCGGCCGGGTCGACCCGCTTCACCGGAGCCGACGGAGCGGCCGGGACCATGGGGACCGGTACGGCCTCGGGCGACGGCTCCTGGACGGCCTGGGGCGCGGGAACCGGCACGGACGGGGACGCGGAAGCCGCGTTGGCCCAGGTCATGAGAACCCTCACGGCCGGAGGCGCGGAGAGCGCGGCCGGGGACCTGGAAACCGTCATGGCCCGGGACGCGGGAAGCACGGCCGGGGACACGGCGGTCGTCACGACCGAGGGTGCCCAGGACCTCGCCCTGGACTTCCTCACCGAGCTCGCCGGGGACCGGGCGGAGGCCGCCGAGGATTCGATGGAGGCTTCGGAGACCGCGGTCCACGGCTCGGACCAGGCCGCCGCACGGCCGTCCCCCGGCGGGGAGGCCTTCGCCAGGGAGATCTGCCGGGGTAGGAAGGGATACATCTTCAGGAACGGCAGGTGCCGGCGCGCGGCGATGAGATCGGGAGGATCGCAGGGGCAGCCCGTCCCGCCCAGACCTCCAGGCTCGCCCAGGCCCCCGGGGCAATCGAGCCTCCAGGGCCCACCCGGACCCCAGGGCCCGCCCGGTGTCCCCGGCCCGCCGGGCCGGACCGGGCCCCAGGGACTGAGCGCGAGCGTCGCCATGGCGTTCCAGGGCAGCATCGCCTTCGTGGGCGCTCCCCGGAGCGACGGGGCGTTGCTGATCCGGGACCCGCGGACGACCCCTCGCTGGTTCGACCTCTCGTCCGTGCCCGGCTATCCGGGCGGTGTGGTCGGCCTCGCCATGGCGAGCCTGGGGAACGACATCCACCTGACGGTGCGGAACGCGAACGGCAACCTGGCCTACACCTCGTGTGTCGTGCAGCCCACCCCGGGGACGCCGGGAAACCCCCGGTGGCCGGAGAACTGCATCCCGTTCATCGACCTGACCCCGCCGGACTGAGCGGCACCGCCGCCCGGCCCCACCTCCTCGCTCGTACGGCCCGGCCCCACCTCCTCGCTCGTACGGCCCGGCCCCACCTCCTCGCTCGTACGGCCCGGCACCGCCTCCTCGGTTGTACGGCCCGGCCCCGGGCCCGCGGGCGTCCGCGCTCGGCCCCGGGCCTGTGACCGTCCGCGCTCGGTGCCGGGCCCGCGGGCGTCCGCGCTCGGTGCCGGGCCGTACGGCCGTGAGGCCCCGAGGCCCGTACCGCGTATCCGGTGAGGGCAGGGTCGTGCCGGGCCGGGGACCCACTCGGTGGAGACATCCACCGAGCGGATCTCAGCGCCGCCGTACCGCGATGAAAACTGGAATATCCGATTCTTCCCCCACAATCGGGGTGATGCCCGAAAACAGTGACCAGCGGGTTATAAACAGGAATTACAGCGATGTCATCGGATCAGCGCAACCGCCGGACACCAACCGACAGAAATCCCTGCTCTTTTCCAGGAAAATCAGGAAAAGAGCAGCGGGACGGTGGACCGATGCAGATTACCGACAGACCGCCTGAAGCTTTGTTTACCCTCGCCGAACCGTTCCAATATGGCCTACTCCTATTTTCTGGGTATCTGCCGAACAGTGCCGCCCGTTGTGGCACTGAGAGATACACCCCTCCAGAATTGGAACGTCATGGAAAATAGAGGATTTTCTAAGAAGAAAAGGCGTATGCCGGTTTCCTCCCCTCGCGGACGTCTCACGAGTCTGGCTCTCGCCACGACGGCGGGCGTCCTCACGGTGGCGTCGAACCAGGCACCCGCGAACGCCTACGGAGGCCCTCCGATATACGACAACGCCGAGAAGGGCATCGTCCCGCACGTCCGGCACGTCTCCGGAGGGCCACGCGTCTGCGCCTGCCCCAGGGGCTGCCGGGGATGCCGGAGAGGATTCGGGTGCGGGGGTCACCGCGGATGCCGTGGACCGCGCGGCTTCCGGGGCCCGGTAGGTCCGGAGGGGCCACGGGGCCTGGACGGCAGACCCGGAGAATCGATCGTCGGTCCACCCGGCCCCCCCGGACCGCCCGGGCCACCTGGACCTCCCGGGCCCGCCGGACCCGCCGGGCTTGAAGGACCCGCTGGACCTGCCGGGCCTGCCGGACCGGTGGGACTCACCGGACCCGCCGGGCCCGCGGGACCGGTTGGACTCACCGGACCCGCCGGACCTCGGGGGCCGGCCGGACCCGTCGGGCCCGCCGGCGTACCGGCCGCTCTCGGGCCAGGGCAGGGACCACGGGGAGCCGCCGGTCCTCCCGGGCCTCAAGGACCCGCCGGGCCTCGGGGTCCGGCCGGACCCACGGGACCTGCGGGACCACGGGGACCGGTCGGGCCCGATGCTCTCACGGGAGTACCGGACGCGAGCTGCACGCCGAACCTCACCAGCTCCACATCCGTCGCCTACTGCCCGATGACGGGCGTCTCGGAAGGCGCCATGTGGCTTGCCGAGCGTCCGCGGTCGTTCCCGATGTCCATCAGCCCGGTCTGCGGATACGGCGCCGTCGGGTTCATCGAGTACCCCGGCGCCACCTGCCTGCACACCGGCGGTTCCTTCGGCGTGATCGGTTCCTCCGGCCAGGCCGGCGCGGCGGGTTCCTTCGGCACAGTTGTCTACTCCGGCATGACCGGCACGGCAGCCTGCTCTGGCACGACAGACACAATCGGTACAGCCGGCACGGTCGGTACGGCAACCTACTCCGGCACGACCGGCACGACCGGCACGGCTGGCACGACCGTCTACCCCGGCACGACCAGTGCGGCCGTCACCAAGGGGCGTTCCGGCACCTGGCGTCCTCCGGCCGTCACGTGCCCGGAGGTCGCCGTCCCGATGGTGAGTGCCGCGACGGTCTGCCACGTGACCGTCGCCATCGCGCCCTGCTAGCGAGGTCCGTTCCGTGGGGGCCGGGAGCGCCTCGCGGGCTTCCGGCCCCCACGGTCCGGCCGGACCCGGCGGGCCGGCGGTGAAAGCGGAGGGGTCCGGTGTGCCCGGCCCTCCGCGACACCGCCGGCCGTCCGCGGCCGGTCAGCCGGCGACCGGGTCCACCAGGGCCTGAGGGAGGACGCGACTCTGGAAGTCCCGGCCTCGGAGCCGGACGAGCGGACCATGGTCACCAGCGCCTTCCACAGGGCCCAGCCGCGTGCCCGCCGCCAGGCGTCGTGGGGCAGGCCGGCCGCCTCCCGGAAGACCTTCCGCTCGTCACCGGCGAAGTGGGTCCAGGCCACGACGAGGTCGCAGGCGGGATCACCGACCCCGGAGGTGCCGAAGTCGATGACGGCGGGGCCGGTTCCCCGCCGTGCCGACGGATGGGCGCGGACGGCCCCGGTCTCCCGGAAACGACCCGGATCCGGCCGTCACCCTCGGCATGAGATCGGTTCAGCTCCTTTGACGGTTGCGAAGGGCCGGACCATGCGCGGTGAGCACACCTCCTTCTGGCGGGCGGGTCTGCGCGGCTTCCTGACGGCGCCATCGGGGGCTTCCCGGTCGGCTCACCAGGTCTTGCCGGCCTGCTCCCGGATCGTGCGGTTGATCCGGTTGAAGAAATTGGCCAGCGCGATCTGCAGGTTGATCGCGGACAGCTGCTTCTCGTCGAAGTGCGCGGCGGCGGCGTCCCAGATCTCGTCGGTCACGCCCGGCGCGCCGTCCTGGATCCGGGTGGCGGCCTCGGCCAGTGCGAGCGCCGCCCGCTCCGCCTCGGTGAAGAAGGGCGTCTCGCGCCAGGTGACCACGTTGTGCAGCCGCTCGTCGGTCTCTCCGCGCTTCTTGGCCGACGCGACCCCGGCGAAGACGCACGGGCTGCAGCCGTTGATCTGGCTGATCCGCAGGTGGACCAGTTCAAGCACGAGCGGATCGGCGCCACCTGCGTGAATCGCCTTGTGGAGGTGCTGGATCGCCGTCATCATGTCGGCGTTCACCCGGCTCTTCATGCGTGCTTCCATTGGCCTTGCTCCTTCATCGGTTACCTGTGCCCGTCCGGGCCCGTCATCCCCTATGACGGAGTGGATCCGAGGGAGGTAACAACATGTCCGGCACCAACCCGGCGGGCCCGGTGGACGAGGCGTTCGAGGCCCAGCGCGACCGGCTGCGCGCGGTCGCCTACCGCATGCTCGGATCGCACGCCGACGCCGAGGACGTGGTCCAGGAGGCCTGGCTGCGGCTCCGCCGGCAGGACACGGCGGTCATCCACAACCTCGCCGGCTGGCTGACCACGGTGGTCGGCCGGATCAGCCTCGACGTCCTGCGATCGCGCCAGGCCCGCCCTGAGGCGTCCTACGACGACCGGTTACCCGAACTCGTCGTGACGGCCGACGACAGCCCCGCGCCGGAGGACGACGTGGCGCTGGCCGACTCGGTCGGGCTCGCGCTCCTGGTCGTCCTGGAGTCGCTCCGGCCGAGTGAACGGCTGGCGTTCGTGCTGCACGACCTGTTCGCGGTGCCGTTCGACGAGATCGGCCGGATCCTCGGAAAGTCCGCCGACGCCACCAAGATGCTCGCCAGCCGCGCCCGCAGGAAGGTGCGGGGAACCGGGCGGCCGGCGGCGGCCGGGCGGGAGCAGCGCGAGGTGGTCCAGGCATTCCTGGCTGCGGCTCACCGCGGCGACTTCGAGGGGTTGCTGCGCGTGCTCGACCCCGAGGTGAGGCTGACCGTCGACACCCCCGGCGGTGTGGTCGTCGTCCTCGGCGCCACCGAGGTCGCCTCCGGCGCGCGGCTGCGTCAGCGGTCGGCCGCGCGCGGACGGACGGTGCTCGTCAACGGCCTTCCCGGGATCGTGTCCTGGCTCGAGGACGGTACCCCCCTGTCGGTCATGGCGTTCACCGTCGTCGACGGCCGGATCGCCGACATCATGGTCGTGGCCGATCCGGCCAGGCTCGCGTCGATGAATCTGCCGGATCCGGAGTGAGCCACCGCCGAGACGGTCACCGCGGGCGGGCCGGTGGCGGGACCGCAGGAGGTCGTGGCGCTGAGAGCTCCCTCACATGCGCGGAGCCGTCCTGTGGATCCGGAGGCGACGACCCTGTACGAAGCGCCGTAGCGACCACAGGCACCGGGAGGTCGGCCAGGAAGGGCGCGAGGAACGCGGGCGCGTCCGCCTGACCCGTACACGCGCGAAGGCCCCTCTCGTGGATGAGACGAGAGGGGCCTTGACCTGTGAAGGTTCGGGGATTTGAACCCCGGATGGGCTGTGGACCCGAACCGCGTCGGCAGTTCGGATCCTGCCCCTCCCGATCGGTTCCACCTGGACCAGCGGTGCTCAGCGGTCCTTCTGGAACCGCCTGACACGGCGTGAAACCGCAACCAGAAGTGCAGCCAGAACCACTCCCGCGAAGATCTCCAGGGGGCCGGGCAATAGCCAGGTCGTCTTCGGCACTTCGATGGTGTGCCCACCTGCGGGCTGAACCTCCTGTAGAGCGTCGACCGGTTCTCTCGTCTGGCCAAAGCCCGTTTTCGCGTGTGCGTGAACCGGTCGCCGTTCCTCGATCGTTGGATGCCAACGGCCACAGACGGGCTTGAGCAGCAGAGCCGGGCTGCTGGGGCTTTCCTGGGTCGTGGCGGGCGGGACGATCGGGCTCCCACCTCAGCCGGCTACGGACATGGCTCACGTACGGACGATCATCCCGGAGCCGAGGCCCCCGCCGGGGGCGCGCTTTTGTCCAAAGCACTTCAATGAGAAGGTTCAGTCCATGGGATGGCGAAGATCTCTTTGGGTTCGGCTCGGGTTCGTATGTGCGTTCCTCAATTGCGGCTGGCTGGGAGCCGGTCTGGTCTTTATGTACTCCGGATTTCGTGGCCCGATGCCTCAGGCTTGGGTGAATGGCACCCTGGTGCTCATGTCGCTGGCGGGAATAATCCCCATGACGGGCGCGGTCGTGCACTCCTGGCGGAGGCGGAGCGGGCGGCGCGATGATAAGGACGTTGAACCGGCCGTGTAGCTGTCGGACCGGTCGGAAAACGGCGGTGTGGTGCTCTGATCGGCGGATTCGGCGGGTACGCCGAGCGGGGCGCACGGTGGTGTGGCCCGAGCTGCCGGCGGCCAGGACCGGTCCCCAGGCCACATGCCCGGCCGCCGAGCGGGCGGAGCACCGCCCGGTGGTCGGTCGTCCTGGCTCTCGGCATACGCCAGGGCGAAGCGCTCGGCCTCCGCTGGTCCTTCGTCGATCCCGAAACGGGCGTGATCAAAGCCTGGTACCAGGCGCAGCGGGTCCCCTTGGTGGCACGGCTGCGACGATCCCCAGGAGTGTGGCAGGGAGTGGCACCACTGGCCGTGCAGGCTACGGTGCAAAGCCCATGAGCACGACCCCGACCGCCCACCGGACCGCAAGGTGTGGAAAGCGCTCCTCAAGCAGGCCGGAATCAGGGAAGCCCGCCTTCACGACGCCCGCCACACCGCCGGAACCCTACTCGTCGAGCGGGGCGTCCACACCCGCGTCGTGCAGGAGATTCTCGGTCACGCCCGGGTGACCACGACTGAGCGGTACACCCGCATCGCCGGTTCCCAGGTGAAGGACGCGAGCGAGCGCATGGGGACTGCGCTCTGGGGTGAGTCCTGGGAGCGACTGCCACCAAAACTGCAACCACGGCACCTGTGAAGATCGAAAGAGCCCCCCTCGCTGAGATAGCGAGAGGGGCTCTGACCTGCGGAGGCTCGGGGATTTGAACCCCGGATGGGCTGTAGACCCAAACCGCATTAGCAGTGCGGCGCCATAGACCTGACTAGGCGAAGCCTCCTGGTTGCCGTGTGGCTCAGAACAGCGTACCGGCCATCAGGCAGTGCGGCAAAGCGGTTGGCGGGCGAGCCTCCGGAAAGGCTCGGGCCCGCGAAAGATCCGCGGAATGTCCGTGAAAGGGGAGTCGCCGGAATTCCGGCGGGAGGCGTGTCGACGAGGGTCGTCCACAGCTGTGGAAAACTTGATCCACAGCTGTGGACAGAAGAACGAATTCCCAGCTCAGCGCGGTTACGGGCTTGGGGATTCGCTCGGCGGGACGCGGGGTCCCGGATGGCGCTCGACAGGACGCGGGCTCCGGGAGGGCGGGCGCGGTGCGCTCATCCTCGAAGGGAGCCGACGGATGCGGGTTCCCGGAGGGTGAGCGCGGCGCGTCCCTCCTCGGAGGAACCCGACGGACACGGGTTCCCCTCCCGGGAGAAGCCTGCGGGCGGGATCGGGCGTCCCGCCCGGGCGGGTCAGGCCGGGTTGGCCTCGCCCTCGATCTCGATCTTGACCTTCCGGCCGATCAGGACGCCGCCGGTCTCCAGGGCCTGGTTCCAGGTGAGGCCGAACTCCTCACGGTCGATCTCGGTCGAGATGGAGAAGCCCCACACGTCCTGACCCCACGGGTTGGTGCCGGCGCCGCCGTACTCAACGGTGAGCTCGACCTCCTTGGTGACGTCGCGGATCGTGAGGTCGCCGACGAGGGTGAACTCGTCGCCGGAGTGACCGGCCACCCGGGTGCTGCGGAAGGTGACCTCGGGGTACTTCTCGGCCTCCAGGAAGTCGCCGCTGCGCAGGTGGCCGTCGCGGTCGGCGTTGCCGGTGTTGATGCTCGCGGCCTGGATCGTGAGCTCGGCCGACGACTCCAGGGGGTTCTCGGCGACCGTGACCTTGCCGGCGAAGTCGGTGAAGTTGCCCCGGGTCTTGCTGACCATCATGTGCTTCACGACGAAGCCGACGCGGGTGTGCGCGGCGTCGAGGGCGAAGGTGCCGGCCGCGGGGAGCTGCAGCCCTTCCCAGGTCCGAGTGCTCATGATCTACTCCCGAATGACTCTTGCTGCGCGGATGTTTGCGTCAGCATATTTGTACCGGAGGAATATTCATTGCGTCAACTACCGTCGGATACAGTGAGGGAGTGATCCCCTTTGACGACTCCCGCCTCACCGCGATGGGCCTCCTCGCCGAGGTCCACGGCGGACTGGCGGCGAAGACCCGGTCGACCTTCGCGGCGGCGGGGCTGTCGGACATCGATTTCGAGACGCTCCTCCGGCTGGCCCGCTCACCCGGCGGACGCCTGCGCATGAGCGACCTCGCGGCCCAGACGAGCCTCTCCACCAGCGGCATGACCAGGGTCGTCGACCGGCTGGAACGTGACGGCCTGGTCGCCCGGCAGGCATGCCCGGAGGACCGCCGGGCCTCCTACGCCGCGATCACCGACGCGGGCGCCGAACGACTCGCCACCGTCGTCCCGCGGCACCTGGACGACATCGAGACCTGGTTCACCGGCCTCCTGCCCCCCGCACGGCTCGACGCCTTCCTGGACGCGCTCAGGGTCATCCGCGACGCCGTACGGCCCTGCGCCACCGCGGGCGTGGAGGACCACACCGGATAGCCGCCCCGCCGCACGGACCCCCGCCGCACCGGCCTCACCGCACGGGCCCCGCCACACGGACCCCGGCCGTACACGCTCCGGCCGTACGGCGAAGCCACCGACGCCGCCCGCGACGTCAGGACCGCGGCCCGAACCGGCGCTGCTCGGGGATCGTGAGGTCACCGCGGAGCTTGGCCATCGCCCGCGAGACCGTGCTCTTGACCGTGCCGATGCTGATCCCCAGGGTCTCGGCGATCTCCGGCTCGGTCATGTCCTCGTAGTAGCGCAGCATGATCGCCGCACGCATCCGGGTCGGCAGCCGGTCGAGGGCCTGCTCCACCCGTTCGGGCAGCGGCGCGCGGACGCCCGCGAGGGCCGGCTCGGGGACGTCCTCCGACGGGTACTCCTCCAGCTTGCGCCGGCGCCACCAGGAGATGTTGATGTTGACCATCGCCCGCCGCACGTAGCCGTCCAGGGCGGCGCGGTCCTGGATGCGGTCCCAGGCCAGGTAGGTCTGGGCGAGGGCCGCCTGGAGCAGATCCTCGGCGTCGCTGTGGTGGCCGGTCAGCTGACGGGCGGCGCGCAGCAGCGCGGGGCCGCGAGCAACGACGTACTCGCGGAACTCCTCGTGGTTCCCGCCGGTCACCGCGATCACCAGCCTGCGGTCAGGGTGCTGTAGTCGCCAGAATCGCAGCCCTGGCCCCCGATCCGGCTGAACCGGAACCCATATTTCATACGGTCAACGGCAAAAATCGAGCCCGGCGGGAACTCCGGCGTACCCGTGCGCCGTGCTCGGTTTCATCCCGTTACGGGAGGTAACGCATTGCATCGAGGATGGGAATTTTGCTACCTGGTCGGAGTCCTGTGGGTTCCGACGACCGAAGACGGCGTCCGGTCACCGGCGGTCGTGTGAGGCTAGTTCCGGAGACATCACCGGAGCATGGGAGTGCCGATGCCGTACCGCAGCGTTGACCGCCGCCGGATCCTGGCGGCGGCGGCGCTTGGCCGCAGCCTCGACGAACCGGATCCCGCCCCCGACGAGGGCGACGTCTTCCAGGCGGTCACCGGCGAGCTCCTGGACGTCAGCCCGCACCTGATCCTCATCGAGACCCCCGAGGGACGCCACGAGCGGCTCGTCATCGCGCCGTGGGCGACCGCCTGGCGCGGCGAGAACGTCGCCCCGGCGGACCTGCCGCGGGGCGCCAACGTGATCATCAGGGCGTTGCGGTCCGGCCGGGTCGTGGACCGGATCTGGGCGGACATCACCCGGATCACCGGGGTGATCCGGTCCATCGGAGCCGAGAGCCGGGACCAGACCGTGGAGCTGTACTGCGGGCCGCACCGCGGACACCGCACGATCGTCGTGCCCTACGGCGCCTCCGGCCGGCTCCGCGTCCGGCACCCGAAGTTCGAGCCGGGCTATCTCTTCGACGCCATCGGCGTGCGGGAGGACGGCGTGGCCAAGGCCCGGCTGCCGGCGACCTCGCAGCCGCCCTACCGGTGGACGGCGGTGCCCAAGCCGCCGCCCGGCTACGGCGGCACGCAGTCGCGGATCTCCGGCACCGCCACCTGGTCGGACGCCTTCGACTACGCCGAGCGGGGCGCGGCCTATCCCATGCTGGAGCGTTCCGACGCCGACTGCCAGGACACCGGGGTGTCGTGCACCGGGCTGCCCTACCTGGCGCTGGGCTCGACGCTCACCGTGCGCAACGTGTGCGCCGGCCGTACCTCGGCCCTGCCGCTGGCGGCGTGCGGCTGCATGGCCGGGAGGTTCTGCGACCGGTGCCTGGAGTGCGGCACCTCGCCGCGCGGCCGGATCGTGGAGCTGTCGGCCACCTCCTTCGTGGAGCTCGGCGGCGACCTGACCAAGGGATGCTTCAACGCACGGATCGGACCGGGGTGACGCCGTGATGACGTGGACGCTGACGATGATCGCCGTGGCGCAGCTGCCGGTGCTGTGCGTTCTGCTGGCGGCGGGCGCGCTCGCCAAGGTGTGGACGGCCAGGGGCGACGCCGAGCCGGGCGCGCTGGGCAGGCTCGGGCCGGCGGTGCTGGTGCCCGACCGCCTGCGGGCACCCGCCATGCTCGTCTGCGCGGCCGGGGAGACGGCCCTGCTGGCCGGCCTGCTGGCGAGCGGGCACCCGGTGTTCCGCTGGGCGACGGCCGGGTTCTTCGCGATGTCCACCTATGTTCTGTGGGAGCTGCGGCGGCAGCGCCCCGACGTGGGATGCGGCTGTTTCGGCGAGGTCAGCGCCGCGCCGGTGGGGCTGCGCTCGCTGGGCCGGACGACGGTGCTGACGGCCATGGCCACCGGGACCGTCTGGGCCCCGCCGGTCTCCGGCTGGTCACTGCTGACCGCCATGACGTGGCCGGACGCGCTGGCCGCGGCCGGGGGGCTGGTGGTGCTGGCCGCGCTGTCTCCCGAGATCGAGGAGGCGGCGGCCCGGATCCGGCACCGTGCCCCCTGCGAGCAGCGGCCGATGCCCCCGGAGCAGGCGCTCCACCGGCTGCGGGCCAGCACGGTCTGGCGGGCCCACGAGCGGCTGCTGGCCTCCGGCGAACCGGTCGACAGCTGGCGGGAGCTGTGCTGGCGGTTCTTCGTCTATCCGGGGCGCAGCCGTACGGACGAGCCGGTGGACGTGGTCTTCGCGGTCTATCTGAGCGGGCGGCACCCGGCGGTGCGGGTGGCGCTGGTGGACGCCGCCGGGCAGCCGGTCGACGCCGGAACTCTGACGGAATCTATCCCCGTATCGGCGCGAGGCTAGAGAACCCTAGATTTTTCTAGGGCACGGTCGATGGAGATCTATACGGCTCTCTAGCTTCCCCACTAGAGAGCCGTATAGGGGTCTAGGACCTGCCTTCAGTATATCGAACACATGTTCAGACGGGCTGGGAACGCAGGAACTTTCCGAAGTGCGGCACGGTGAACGCGATCAGGCCGCGCTCGGCGCTGTAGATCAGGCCCTTCTTGATGAGGCTGTCGCGGGCGGGCGAAAGGCTGGACGGCTTGCGGCCCAGGCCCTCCGCGACCTCGGCCGTGGCGACCGGCTCGTCGCCGATGACGGCCATCGCGTGCATGTAGTCGCGCTCGGCGGGGGTGGCGCGTTCGTAACGGCTGCCGAAGAAGCCGACCGCGAGCTCCGCCTCCGCCTCCGGCGCGGAGACCCTGATGTCATCGGCGGTGATCGGACTGCGCAGCGCCACGTCCCAGGCGACCTTGCCGTACGCCTGGACGAAGTAGGGGTAGCCGTCGGCCGCCTCGTAGAGGGCGTCGAGCGCCTCCTGGGTGAACTCCACCCCCTCCTCCTCGGCCGGGGCGATGAGCGCCTGGTCGGCCGCCTGACGGTCGAGCCGGTCGATCCGGGCGTAGCGGAAGAGCCGCTCGGAGTAACTCTTGCTGGCCGACAGCACGCTGGGCAGGTGCGGCAGGCCGGCGCCGACCACGATCAGCGGGCCGCCGCTCTGGGAGAGCTCGTGGCAGGCCACGCAGAGTGCCGAGACGTCCGGCGACTGGACGTCCTGCATCTCGTCGATGAACAGGGCGATGCCGACGCCCAGGTCGGTGGCGACCCCGGCGGCGTCGACGAACAGCTCGGTGAGGTCGATCTCCAGGTCACCGGAGTCGGCCCGGCCGCGGGCGGCGGGCACGTCGATTCCGGGTGACCAGTGCGAGGTGCCCTTGGCCGCGGTCGGGTCGCGCATCGCGAACGCCTTGAGCACGCCGAGGAACTCCTCGATGCGGTCGGGGGCGCGGTGCCGGGGCGCCAGCTCACGGATCGCCAGGTGCAGGGCGGCGGCCACCGGGCGCCTGATCGACTGGTCGGGCCGAGCCTCGATCTTCCCGGTGCCCCACAGCCGCTGCATGGCCATCGACTTGAAGGTGTTGAGGAGGACGGTCTTGCCGACGCCGCGCAGGCCGGTGATGACCATGCTGCGCTCCGGGCGGCCGCGGGCCACCCGCTCCAGGACGATCTCGAACTGCTGCAGCTCACGGTCGCGCCCGGCGAGCTCTGGGGGGCGCTGCCCCGCACCGGGGGCGTAGGGATTGCGCACGGGGTCCACGCTCTCGGACTTTATGACGGGATATAGCGGCCGACGTAGATTTCCGTAGAAAGCGTTACGGCGTGTCGCGCGGCGGCGGACGGCGGGCCGCCGGATCGGGGTGCGGATCACCGGCGGCGTCGCGAGCATCGCCATGACGCACCCCTCCCACCTG
The DNA here is from genome assembly GCF_050942225.1 of Streptosporangium sandarakinum. Taxonomy (NCBI): domain Bacteria; kingdom Bacillati; phylum Actinomycetota; class Actinomycetes; order Streptosporangiales; family Streptosporangiaceae; genus Streptosporangium; species Streptosporangium sandarakinum. Next base: position 203,599 of record NZ_CP192034.1, on the reverse strand, counting down.
GGCGAACGCCACCCGAGCGAGCGTCCGAACCCGTGTTCGATCCAGTGCCTCCGACTGTAGCGTCCCTTCGAACACAGGAACGAGGTTTTCCACGGAAAGGCTCGGCCAAGAAGTCCGGCGGCCCGCCCGGACACCCGGGACCGGACTCCGTCACAAGCACGGCGAACTCACCCGGAGCCCCGTGACCGGACCCCGCCACGGCGGTCGCTCGCCTCTTGTAGCAGGCTGGCTACATCGGAAACTCGCCGTCTCAACCTCTGTACGGGGGCGATCAGATGCCAACCACCCGGCCCGCCGTCCGCGCCCAGGCGACGGGCGCCATCCGAGTCCGGGCGGCCGTCGCCGTGGCCGCCGGCTGCCTTCTGGCGGCCTCGTGCGGCGTGTCCGACGCGCCGCCGCCGTCGGGTTCCCCGACGTCCGGGTCGCCGTCCACCACACCCGAGCGGGTCGCCGCGACCCCGACCCCGGCTACGAGCGCGACCCCGGGCGAGAGCGCCCCGGCGAGCGAGAGCCCTTCGGCGAGCCCGAGCCCGACCGGCCCGCCGGAGTTCTCGGCGAAGGTCTCGAAGGTGACCCGCGACCAGCTCCCCTACTCCTGGCGGCCCGGCTGCCCGGTCCCGGTCAGTGACCTGCGGATGGTCACGATGACCCACTGGGGCTTCGACGACAAGCCGCACACCGGCAGGCTCGTGGTGAACAAGAGCGTCACGGACGACGTCGTCGCGATCTTCAAGCGCCTGTACGGCTGGCGATGGCCGATCTACAAGATGGTGCCCGTCGACGCCTACAAGGGCGACGACTTCGCCTCGATCGACGCCGGCAACACCTCGGCCTTCAACTGCCGCGCGGCGACCGGGTCGAGCAACTGGTCCCAGCACGCCTACGGCAAGGCCATCGACCTCAACCCACGCGAGAACCCCTACGTGTACGCGAACGGCTCCGTGGCGCACAAGAACGCCCGCCAATTCGCCAAGCGCCCGCTGGACAAGCCCGGGGTGATCAATCCGGGGGACAAGGTGGTCAAGGCGTTCCAGCAGCTCGGCTGGGAGTGGGGCGGCTACTGGAGCGGCCCCAAGGACCTCCAGCACTTCAGCAAGGGCGGCGGCTGAGACGGCGCTCCGGCGTCGGGACCGTCACCGCGAGGGATCCCGGCGCCCGCGTTCCGGGGTTCTCGCCACCGTTTCGAGGTCTCCGCCGCCGGTCCGGGGTCCCTGCCGCCATCCTGGGGACCCCGCCGCGGGACACGGTGACGTCCCACGCCCCGGACGCGGGACGTGGGACGCGGTCGCCTCTCACGCCCCGGCCGCGATCCTGAGCAGGATGACGCCGCCGATGATGGCGGCGAACGACACGAGCTTGGCCGGCGTGATCTTCTCCTTGTAGATGAGGGCGCCGAGGATGACGGTGCCGATCGAGCCGATGCCGGTCCAGATCGTGTATCCCACGCTCACGTCGAGAGTCCGGAGCGCGAGGCTGAGGGTGAAGATGCCGCCGGCCGCGGACAGCAGGGTGAAGACCGAGGGCCACAGGCGGGTGAAACCCCGCGTGGCGTTGGTGCCGAGCGCGAAACCGATCTCGAAGACGATTGCGACGGACAGATGGATCCAGGCCACGGTGATGCTCCTTGCACGGGTTCGAGGGCCGTTGAGGGGTGAGGGAGGTGCCGGAGGAGGCTTGATGGGACTCGGGGGTGGAATCCGAAGACGGAAGACCCGGGGGATGGAATCCGGAAGGCGGAAAAGGCCGCTCAGGCGGCGGGCCGGGCCGGAGACAGGCGGTCGGCCAGCTTCAGGCCGAGCACCCCGCCGATGATGAGGACGAACGCCAGCGCCTTCCAGATGCTGACCGGCTCGTCGAAGATCAGGGTGCCGAAGACGACGGTGCCGACCGAGCCGATGCCGGTCCAGACGGTGTAGCCCACGCCCACGTCCAGGGTCTTGAGGGCCAGGCTGAGAAAGAAGATCCCGCCCGCCGCCGCGGCGGCGGTCAGCAGTGACGGCCCCAGTTGGGTGAAGCCCTCGGTGGCGTTGGTCGCCAGCGCGAAGACCACCTCGAAGACGGCCGCGACGAGCAGGTAGATCCAGGCCATGCCGTACTCACTCCTTCATTCATTTGTTTGTGCATGCATATTCTGTGCATACATGTAGGGTGAGCGTCAACACCGAGGAGGGAGCCGCCCCATGATGATCGACGACGACATGTGGATCGGAGTGGTGCGGCTGCACGCGCGGGTGGAGCACGAGCTCTCCGTCGCGCTCCAGCGCCACGGGCTCGGCCTGTCCGAGTACCGGGCGCTGTGCCACCTGTCCACCGCGCACGACGGCGAGCTGCGCATGCAGGAGCTGGCCGACCTGCTCGGGTTGAACCAGAGCTCGGTCACCCGGCTCGTCGGGCGGCTGGAGGCCGCCGGATTCACCCGGCGCAGCCTGTGCGCCAAGGACAGGCGCGGGGTCTACACGGTGATCACCGAGGAGGGCCGGTCGCGCAAGGAGGCGGCGAGCGGCACGTACGTGGAGACGCTGACCGCCGCCCTCGACCGGGCCTCCGCCGACGGGCTCGGCCTCACGGTCGCCGCCCTGCGCAACACCGTACAACCCGCGTGACGCCGCGCGTGGCCGTACGGCCCGCGTGACACCGCCGGGCCCGCACGGCCCGCACGGTCCGACATGTCCCGGGTGACCCCGCGCCGGTCCCGGACCGGCGCGGTGAGCACCCCCTCGCCTGGGGCATCATGGGAGCCATGGCTGCTGGTGACGGCGACGGGTGGGCCCGGTGCGACCTCGGCCACCGTCACTGGGGCCTGCACCACGCGGCCGGCCTGCTCGCCGTCCATCACGACGATGACGGGACGCCCCGGATCCTGATGCAGAAGCGCGCCGCGTGGAGCCACCAGGGCGGCACCTGGGCGCTGCCCGGCGGCGCCCTCGACAGCCACGAGGATCCCGTCCGGGGCGCGCTCCGCGAGGCTCGCGAGGAGGCCGGACTGAACGGCGACGACCTCCGCGTCCAGGGCATATACCTCGACGACCACGGCGCCTGGTCCTTCGCGACCGTCATCGCCGAGGCCACCGGGCTGCTGGAGGCGTTCCCCGCCAACCGCGAGAGCGTCGCGCTGCGCTGGTTCACCCCCGAGACGATCCCCTCCGGGAACCTGCATCCCGGCTTCGCCGCGACCTGGCCCGTGATCGGCCTGGCGCTCGCCCCGCTCACGGTCGTCCTCGACGTCGCCAACATCGTCGGCGCCCGAGCCGAGCACGGCTGGTGGAGGGACCGCGCCGGGGCCGCCGCCAGGCTGGTCTCGGAGGTCGCCGCGCTCGGCACGTGCGGTGTGCGGGACGTGCCCGCGCCCCTGCCGGCCCTGGAACGGTGGTTCCCCCGCTTCACCATGGTCGTCGAGGGAGCCGCCCGCGACGTCGCGCCCGTTCCCGGGGTCTCGGTCGTCGCCGCCCCGGGGAGCGGCGACGACGCCGTCGTGCGGGCCGTACGGGAGGTCCCCGGCTGGCAGCGCGTCCTGGTCGTCACCGCCGACCGGGAGCTGCGCGAGCGCGTCACCGCGGAGGGCGCCCTGGTCGCGGGCCCCCGGTGGCTGCTGTCCCAGCTCTGAGCAGGTTCTGAGCCGGCTCTGAGCCGGCACGGCGCGGCCGGACACGCCGATGCCCCGACCGGCGTACGGCGCGGCCGGACGCCGGTGGCGCGGTCAGGCGGACCGGCCCGGTGGCGCCCCGGCCGGAGGCTGCAGGCCGGGCGGCGCCGTGATCCGTACGGCGAACTCCCCGGCCGGAGGCCGCAGCCCCGGAGGCATCGTGATCCGTACGGCGAGCGCCGCGGCACCGCCCGGCACCCGCGGGGACAGATCGCCGGTGGCCTGGTGGAACAGCCAGTAGCTCACCGCCGCCACGACCGGGAAGAGCAGCCGGACGGGCGCCGGGACGTCGAGGACGAGCAGGCCGTCGTTGATCGAGTGCAGCGTCGCGGCGACCGTGAACGCGCAGGCGATGGTGACCGTGAAGACGACCCGCCCCGCGAGGTGCCAGACCTCGAAGGCGATCGCGCACACCATCCCGGTCCAGACGAGGTGCCCGAAGGGGGTGGTGAGCCCGCGGGTGAACAGCACCACGCCCGCCCCGACGGCGCTGTCCTTGTCGACGTTCTTCCAGGCGTAGGACATGGACTCCATGACGGCGAAGCCGGTCGCGCACGACAGGCCCAGCGCCACCCCGGCCGCCTTGGTGAGGTGGCGGCCGGTGAGTGCGAGCGCGAGGATCGGGACGAGCTTGGCCGGCTCCTCGATCCAGCCGACCCGCAGGATGTCCAGGCTCGCGCCGTCGGGGATCAGAAGGGAGTCGAAGTATCCGCCGAGCAGCAGGGCGACGCCTCCCCCGAACAGGAACATTCCCACCAGCGTGACTCCCGGGACGCTGGTGCCGATTCCGGTCCGGTCGTGGACGGCGACGAGAAGGGCCATCGGTCCCGCGGCGGCGCCGTAGAAAAAGGCGGCGGGCCTGACCGCGTGGTTGCCGACCGCTTCCATCATGATGATGAGCGCGGCCGACAGGGCCGTCATGGCGAGCCATGCCTTGAACCAACGGTGCCGGTAGAACCGCAAATGCTGTCGCATGTGAAGTAATTCCCCGAGGGGAATGTCCTAAATTCGGATGGTTAGTCCATTTTTAGGGAATCATGGACTGCGCCACGATGACCGCGCCGATCACCATGAAGACCACCGGCACGAGCCACCTGCCCGACCGCTCCACCAGGACGATGACCCTCCGGTGCGACCCGAGCCACGACGCCGCAGCGCACCAGACCGCCACCAGGGCAGCGAACACGGCGACGGTGACGGCGACGGCGCCCGGTCCGATCGTCCGGAACAGCGGGGTGTAGACCGAGATGTTGTCGGCGCCGTTGGCGATGGTCACCCCGGCGACCGCGAACGGGCCGGAGGCGACCGGTTCGGGGCCGCCGTCGTCATCGCCCTTCCTGAGCAGCCCGGCGAGTCCCCAGACCCCCATGCCGAACGGCACCAGCCCGAGCAGCCCCGCCCACCGGTCGGGCACCGCGGCGAGGCCGAGCGCCGCCACCGCGGAGACCGCGACCAGCGCGGCGATGCCGGCGTACTGGCCCGCGACGATGTGCCGGGGACGGAGCGCGCCACCCGCCCGGGACGCCAGGAACAGCACCGTCAGGATGACGATGTCGTCGATGTTGGTCCCCGCGAAGACGGCCGCGGCCGTACCGATCGTCTCACCCACCGGCGCATTATCCGGCCTCCGTGCTCCGCGCACCGACCTGTTCGCCGGTTTCCGCCCGGTTTCTGGGACGGATGACCGGAACGGGAGGGCGTTCCCCAGGCAGACGCCGGCTCCGGAATCTCCGCGGTGACCGAGGGCATCGGCAGTGGCGTTCCCCAGGCAGACGCCGGCTCCGGAATCTCCGCGGTGACCGAGGGCATCGGCGGTGGCGTTCCCCGGGCAGGCGCCGGCTCCGGATGGAGCCGGCGGGACGGGCCGGGAACGGGATCGGGGCCGGCGGACCCGGCACGGTGACGGGAATGAGCCGGTGAGCGCCCATGGTCAGCCGCGGGCACCGGGCGTTACGATCGCGTCCGTCCGCTTTCCCCGCCCCTCCGGAGACCTCACGTGGGCTACCCGCCGCGGTACGGCCGGCCCTCGGACGAGACGGCCCGGGGACTGGCGGTGATCGCACTCCTGGCGGTCGGCCTGGTCATCGGCGCCGTCGTCACCATGGTGACGGTGCTCGACCCGCCCGCCCCGATGCGGAGCGCCTCGGCCACCGGCGGGGCCGCGCACTCCGAGGAGGAGGTCCGCCGGAGCGTCCAGCCCGTTCTCGACGCCTACTCCAGCGGCTCCTACGGCGACTTCTGGGACCTGTGGAGCACCGACGCCAAGGGGCTGATCGGACGCGAGGACTACATCCGGCTGTTCCGGCTGTGCCCGCAGCCCACGGACGACGCCACGTCCACCGGTGCCACGTCCACCGGCGCCCCGCCCGCCGATCCCTCCGCCGATCCCGCGTCCACCGGCCTGCCGTCCGGCGGCGCCGCGTTCACCATCGACTCCGTCACGGTCCACGGCGACGACGCCACGGTCCAGGCGATCCGGTCCGGCACCGCGACGGGCTTCGGGTTCCGCTTCGAGGAGGGCTCGTGGCGGTACGCGCCGTCACCGGAGGAGCGGGAGGAGTACCGGACGAAGACGGCCGACCAGATCGCGCTGGAACGGCGGGGCGCGGGGCTGTGCGGCGTCGCCGTACCGGACGCGGCGGATCCGGCGAACCCCTCCCCGGATCCCGTACCCGGCTCCTCCCCGGACCCGGCGGACCCGTCCGCCGGCCCCTCCTCGAATCCGGCGGACCCTTCTTCCGCACCTTCCTCGAACGGTCCCTCCCCGGACCCGGCGGATCCGTCCGAGAGGCGGACCGGCCCGACCTCGGACCCGGCCGCGTCCACCCCGGCGTCCGGTGCCACCCCGGACATCTTCACCCCGGCGCCCGACCCTTCTTCGCCACCGTCGGGCTCCGTTCGGGACCCGGGGCGGGATCCGGCCGCGCCGTCATCCGATCCCACCTCCGCGCCACCCGCGCAGGAGTCCTGACGCCCTGCCGGGGGCGTCCGGCTCCGCCCTTTTTGTTCCGGTGGCCGGCCAGCGGGCCGTAAGGAGGGTGCTGCCATCAGCAGATTTCACAGCTAATGTCAGATGTATGGCCCATCCCCTACCGGACTGGCGAAACGGCAAAAGCCCCGATACGCCAAAACCCGACGACCAGGATGTAACCATGCAGGAGTCGCAGCCCGTTCCCCTGTGGCTGGCACATCTTCACCACAGAAAGGTGCAACAAAGAGTAATTCCCCCAGACCCCGACACCTCTATCACGATAGAGCTGGATAAAGCAGCCTATGAGGCGCTTTCTCATAAAGCACGAGCGACCGGCAGCAGGATCTCGGACGTGGTCAACGCCGCCCTGCAGCGCGAGATCGGCAACAAGCCGCAGGTGATCACGCTGATGCAGCGCTGGAACCTCCACCGCGATGACCTCGACCGGGCCGCCGACGCCCTCGGCGTTGAGCAGCTGACCGAGACCGAGTGGGGACAGATCGGTATCCGGCGAGTACGGAGGAGCTGATCATGCTGCCTGGACGCGTCCTCGACGTCAGCGCCCTGATCGACATCGCGGTGGCGAAGACCGAGTACTCGCGGAGCATCGCCGCCATGTGCCTGTTCCGCGGCGGCGGGATATGCATCCCCGCCACCAGCCTCGCGGCCGTGCTGTCGATCTCCCCGATATCCACCCAGGTCGAGCTGTTCGAACTGGTCACGACGCCCGGCGTGGTGGTCGACGACTTCACCTACGGGAAGGTGGGCGACATCGCGGAGATCCTCGACGGTTCGCGGGACATCACCGCCGGACACGCCGTCTGGTGCGCCCGGAGCACCAAGTGGCCCATCCTGACCGACCGCGGCGGGGAACTCTCCCAGTACGACCAGCACATCGCGATCGACCCCCTGCCCTGAGGCGCATCGATCCCCTGCCCCGAGGTGGGTACGGCACGGCACCGGCGCCACCGGCACCCCTCCGCCGTGCCGCCGCCGAGGCTCCGGCGTTCCCAACGCGTCACACGTCCCGCGCTCCCGGTACGGCTTCACCGAGGTGCTCAGGAAGCCCCGCAACAAACGCCGACTCCACCGGACCCCGCCCGCGCGGCTCCGGCCACGGACCCGCGGCCCTGACGTGCCTCCGGACGATCGACCGGCGGGCGTCATCCGCACCGCTGGCATGATGTCCGGACGACGCCGTCCACCGGGAAGACGGCGAGGAGGAGGCGCCACATGACCGGATCCGACGCGATGATGGCCAGGATCGGTCAGGGGATCGAGCTGGGCCACCGCGGTGAGCGCGAAGCGGCCCGCCTGCTGTTCTCCGGCCTGTGGGATGAGATCGGCGCGGGCGGCGATCCCATGCACAGATGCGCCCTCGCCCACTCGATGGCCGACGTCCAGGACGACGTGCGCGAGGAACTGCTCTGGGATCTGCGCGCCCTGGAGACCGCGGATCTGATCACCGACGAACGGGCGCGCCAGGCCGGTGTCATCGGATCCGCGAGTGGCCTCTACCCTTCCCTGCATCTCAACCTGGCCGACGCCTACCACCGGCTCGGCGACCTCGGCCGTGCCCGCGACCACCTCGCTCGCGGCCATGCCGCCGTGGGCGCACTCGGCGACGACGGCTACGGCCAGATGATCAAGGGGGGCCTCGACCGCCTCGCCGACCGCCTGGCGGCATCCGCCCCGGATGAGCCGCCGCGGCGGTGACGCCGGACGGCGGAGCCGTACGGCCCAGAACCGCCGACGCGCCGCGGCTCGCGCATCGCGGACGGGGACCGGCGCCGGAGCGGGTCACCCGTCGAGGACGCCACGGCGACGCGACCGCAGTCCGATGCCCGCGGTGAGGGTCAGCAGGAAACCGGCCACCACGAACGTCCGCGCGTCGGGGCCGGCCTCACCGCCGCCTCCGGTCGCGGCCGCTCCGAACGGGGTCTCGTTCACCCCTCCGACCTGCTCCACCGCCTCCTCCGCCACGACCGCCGGTTCCGGGGCCTCCGGGCCGGAGTCCGCCGACCGGTCGACCGTGGTGACCGTGACGGTGGGGGTCGGTTCGGGCGTCGGGTCCGGTGTCGGATCCAGGGTCGGGGAGACCGGGGCGGAATCGGTCGGGTCCGGAGTCGAAGTCGGGTCGGCCGGCTGCCCGTTCTCTGAGGCGACGGGGAGGGAGTAGGTCTTCAGGGCATCGGCGTTCAGGACCTTGCAGTGAATCAGCTGTTTGTCGGAATCGGTACCGAAGTTGATGGTGGCCGGCCTCACCGTCGCGGTGCCCGCGTTCCTCGGAGTGGTCCTCAGGGAGACCCATCCCTCCGGCAACTGGAGGGCCTGGCCCGCTCTGGGCGTGGCGAGGTCATTCGTCCCGGTGGCGGAGGTGAAGTTCTCGATCCCGCTGATGGAGGCGTACGCGTACAGCTTGGTCCCGATGGGCAGCCCCACGTCGGGCACCCTCAGCACACCGGTTTCGTCGGCGTAGGTTCCGCGCCACCGGATGGTCGTCTGCACATTCACCCTGGCGTCGGACGGCATCTCCATCTCGACCCTGACCCTGACGTCCTGCTTCTCCCGGCTGGCGGCCACTTCACACCGGTATTCGACGACGTCGGTGGCGAGAACCGTGGCCTGCCGTACTTCTGAGACCGCCTGCCACGCCTCGGAGGCCGCGGCGTGCGCCGGTGGGCAGAGCAGGACCAGGCCGCCGGCCACGGCGACGGCCGAAAGAGCGGGACGGATGCGCAAGACATCTCCTGTCGTGACAGAGGGGCACAGGAGAGACGAGGCATGAGGACGTCCGGTTGACAGCGCCGAGCCCTTTTCATCCCACTGATATCTGCAGAGAAGTCTGAAAGATCCTTCGGGTGATCGTCCACCGGAATGCCGGAGGTAACCCCCGCGGCGGACCCGCTGTCCCCCCGCGGGGGGGACGTGATGGGGTCCGGACCACGTCCTGTTCCCACCGGTGAGGTGACGGCCACGGCGCCTGCCCGTATCGTCCGGTGTGAACGGCGGAGGAGCTGATCTCGATGGGCCTTGGCGCGGCACAGTGGATCCTGTTGGGAGCCGGATGCCTCAACGTCGCGTCCGGGGTCTACTCGCTGGTGACCGGCCGGCTCCCCCGCCTGCTCTTCCGCCGACGCGCCGGCCTCGACCCTCGCCGTTACGGGCGGGGGCAACTGCTGATGTCGGTCTTCCCGTTCGCCCTCGGGCCGAGCATGGGGCTGATGGAAATGCCGTACGAACTGTCGATCGCGGTGATCCTCGTGGGGCTCGGAGCTTTCCTGGCGGGGACATGGCTGACGTGGCCGGGGGACCGGATCCCGTAGCCCCTGGCCCCCGGCGGAAGGAACCGCAGCGCTCAATGCTCATCGGGAGACCCGTCCACCGGCGGCACCGGACGGCCTGATCGGTCCCGCGCGCCGGGCGAGAACCACCGCCATCGGCCGAAGCCGGGAGCCACGGGGGTCGGGAGCCGGCCAGGACCCGACCCGGCGGTCCGCTCCGGCGGTGGACGCGGCAAATGGGTGGATCGCCGTACTCCGTCGCTGGAAACTGGGGGCGTGAAGCCGACCCAGACCGCCCTCATCGTCCCGATACCCGAGGCCGAGGAGGCGGTCGGCCCCTTCCGGGCGACGCTCGACGTGTCAGCGGGCTGGGGGGTGCCGGCCCACGTGACGGTGCTCTACCCGTTCCTTCCGCCCGAGCGGATCGATTCCCGGGTACTCGCCGCCCTCACCGGCACGATCGCGGCCGTACCGCGCTTCGACGTCTCTTTCACCCACGTCGCCTGGTTCGGCGAGTCGGTCGTGTGGCTCGCCCCGCGGCCTGATCACCCGTTCCGCGACCTCACCGCCGCGGTGTGGCGGCGCTTTCCGGAGGCACCACCCTACGAGGGGGCCCACACCGACACGGTGCCGCACCTGACCGTCGGGCACGACGCCCCCGGGCACGTCCTCGACCGCGCCGCCCGGACCGTCTCCGCGCACCTGCCGATCCCGGCCGCGGTCGAGAACGTCCTGCTCATCAGCGGCTCGCAGGAGCCCGGCTCCTGGCGCACCGTCGCCACGTTCCCGCTGGGGCCACGGCCGACCGGGTGACCGGACGACCGGGCGACCGGCTGACCGGGTACGAAGGCTCCGCGCGTGGGTGGGTCATGCCGGAGCCTCCCGAGCGGTCACGCCGGTCCACCCGCGATGACCGCCCGCCGTCACGACGGTCCGTCCACCGTCACCATGGTCAGTCCGCGATGACCGTCCACCGTCACGACGGTCCGTTCGCGGCGACCGCCTGCCGGGCCCGCGCGGGGTCATCGGCCTCCAGGGCGGTCCGGGCGTCGTTCCGGCAGCGTTCCAGGGAGCGGAGGGCCAGCGCGTCCCGGACCAGTGCGACGCTCGGCGCCGACATGGACAGGCTGGTGACGCCCAGTCCGACCAGCACGGGCGCCAGGAGGGGGTCGGCCGCGGCCTCCCCGCACACCCCGACGGGCTTGCCCGCCGCCCGCCCGGCCCGCGCACACTCGGAGACCAGCCGCAGGAGCCCCGGCTGCCAGGGATCGAGCAGGTCGGCGAGCTCTCCGTGCTGGCGGTCCGCGGCGAAGGCGTACTGGCTGAGGTCGTTGGTGCCGACGCTGAGGAAGTCGAGCCGCTCCAGCAGGCGGTCCGCCCGGAGCGCGGCGGCCGGAACCTCGATCATCGCACCGACGCGGGTGATCCCCCGCACCCGCGTCCGCGCGGCGAAGTCGTCCGCCTCGGCCACCGTGGAGACCATCGGCGCCATCACCCACGGCTCCGCGCCGCGTCGCCGGGCCGCCTCGGCGATCGCGTCGAGCTGGATGTCGAGTACGGCTGGCCGCCCGCGCGCGACACGCAGCCCCCGCACGCCCAGCGCGGGGTTGGGCTCCCGGCCCGCCCCGAGGAACGGCAACGGCTTGTCCGAACCCGCGTCGAGCGTGCGGATGACGACCTTCCCGCCCGGGAAGACCCGGAAGACCTCCTCGTACGCCGCGACCTGCTCGTCGAAGCCCGGGGCCTCCCTGCGGTCGAGGAAGAGGAACTCGGTGCGGAAGAGCCCCACCCCCTCGGCCTCCACCTCCGGTCTCAGGTCGGCGGCGGAGCCGATGTTGAGCAGGAGCTCGACCGGGTGGCCGTCGGCGGTCCGGCCGGGGCCGCCGCTCGCGGCCCGCCGACGACGGTCGGCGGTGGCGCGCCGCCGGATCTCGGCGGCCTCCTTCTCCCCGATGCCGGTACGGACCTCCCCGGTGGTGCCGTCGACCGACACCCAGGTCCCCTCGCCGATGCGCGTGGCGCCCGGGCAGGAGACCACGGCGGGCAGGCCGAGCGCTCGGGCGAGGATCGCGGTGTGGCTGGTCGGCCCGCCCCGCTCGGTGACCAGGGCGAGCACGGTGCCGGTGTCGAGTCCCGCCGTGTCGGCGGGGGCGAGGTCGTCGGCGACGAGGACGAACGGGTGGCCGGGATCGGGGACGCCCGGCACGGGCAGGCCCAGCACCTCGGCGACGGCCCGGTTGCGGATGTCGTCGAGGTCGGCGGCGCGCTCGGCGATCAGGCCGCCGGCCGCCAGCAGCGCCTCCCGGTAACCGGCGCAGGCGGCGTCGACGGCGTGGGCGGCGTCCATCCCCGCCGCGACGTTCCCCTCCACCGACTCCAGCAGGCCCGGGTCCGCGGCGATGAACGACTGCGCCTCCAGGATCGCGCTCGCGGCCGGGTCGGGCGCGGCCTCGGCCCGGGCCTCCAGCTCCGAGGCGACGGCCGCCAGCGCGCGCAGCGCCTCGCGTCGCTCCCGGTCGGGGTCGCGGCCCCGGACCGGGGCGGGGAGCGGGGGCGGGCCCGCCATCCGGAAGACCCTGCCCGCGGCCCGCCCGGGACCGACACCCAGCCCGCGCAACGTCCCTGTCACCGGCCCGCCCGATGCCGCCGTACCGGTCTCGGCCGCCGTTCCGGGGTCCGCCCTGGGGTCCGTTCCGGTCCCGGTCCCGGGCGCCGTACCGTTCCCGGCCGTGTTTCCGGGGAGCGGCGCCGTCTCAGATAGGGGCACGGGCGCGGCCGTCGGCTCAGGCATCCGGCGCCTCCTCGGCGTCGAGGTCGCGGGAGAGGAGCCCGGCCAGGGAGTCGAGCGCGGCGTCCGCGCCCGGCCCCTCGGCCTCCAGCACGACCTCGGCGCCGTGTTCCGCCCCGAGGGCCATCACGGCGAGCATGCTGTTGGCGGGGACGGACCTGCCCGCGCCGAGCCGGATCCGCACCGGCACCCCCTGCGCCGCCGCGGCCTGGACGAAGAGTTTGGCGGGCCGGGCGTGCAGACCCGTGCGCGAGGCGATGACGACTGTCCTTTCCGGCATTGTCCGGACTTCCTCTCTGGCGGGGGGCGGGATGGTGGTGCGGGCCCAAGCCCGGGCCCATGCCGGGGCCGGGGCTGGGATCGGAACCGGGACCGGGGCCGGTCAGGGCTCGACGGTGACCTTGATGGCCTCGCCGCGGCTGACGATGCCGATCCCGTCGAGGACCTCCGGGAGCGGCAACCGATGGGTGATCAGGTCGGCGACGGGGACCCGCCCGTCGGCGATCAGCCGCAGGGCCTGGGCGTTGTGCGCCGGGCTGGACCCGTTGGCGCCGACGATGGTCAGCTCCCGGTAGTGCACCAGGTTGGAGTCGCACCGGATGATCGGATCATCCTTGGGCAGGCCGCCGAAGAAGCTGATCCGTCCCTGGCGGGCCGCCATCCGCAGCGCCTGCTCCTGGGCCGCGCCGGAGGCCGCGGCGGTGATGACGACGTCGGCGCCCCGGCCCTCGGTCAGCTTGAGCACCTGGTCCACCACGTCCCCGGAGCCCTCCCCGCTGTGCACGGCGGCGTCCGGCCGTACCAGCGACGCCGCCGCCTCCAGCCGTCCGGCGTTGACGTCGACGAGGAACACCCGGGCGGCTCCGCGCGAGCGGGCCAGCCGTACGTGGAGGCAGCCGATGGGGCCCGACCCCATGACCACCACGTCGTCACCCTCGCCGACCCGGGCCAGTTCCTGGCCGTTGAGCACGCAGGCGAGCGGCTCGGCCACCGACGCCTCGGCGAAGCCGACCCCGTCGGGGATGCGGTTGACGCCGTCCACGGCCAGAACCTTCTCGGGCACCACCATGTACTCCGCGAAGCCGCCGTCGTAGTGGTAGCCCATCGACTCCTGGTTCGGGCAGACCGTCATCCGTCCCCGGAGGCACTCGCCGCACCGGCCGCAGGGGATGGCGGCGATCACCTGCACCCGGTCGCCCGGCGTCCAGCCGCCCGCCCCGTCGACCACCTCCCCGGCGATCTCGTGGCCCATGACCCTCGGCGGCCTGATGTGGTGGTGCCCGTACCTGAGGATCTTGGCGTCGGTGCCGCAGGTCGAGCAGTTGCGCACGCGGATTCTGAGCTCCCCGGGCCCGGCGACGGGTTCGTCGGCGTCCTCGACCCGGATGTCACCGGGGGCGTGGAAACGGGCGACCTTCATTCTTCCTCCTCGATCGGTTCCAGCAGGCGCAGCACCTCGGCGACCTCCTCCGCATCGCGGAGCGCACGGGCACGCTCGGGGTCCATCAGGATCCGGGCCAGCGCGGAGAGCAGCCGCAGGTGGCCGTCGCCTCGGGCGGCGATGCCGACGCACACCGTCACCCGCTCGCCGTCCCAGTCGACGCCGTCCGGGAAGCGCAGCACGCAGAGGGCGTCGTGCCTGACGACCTCCTTGGCCTTCAGGGTGCCGTGCGGGATGGCGACCCCCTCGCCCATGTAGGTCGAGACCGCGCGCTCGCGCTCCAGCATGGCGTCGAGATAGGGGGACTCGACCGCGCCGACCTCCATCAGCGCCCGGCCGCACTGCAGGATCGCGTCGTCCCGGTCGGCCGCCGAGGCGGTGAGCCGTACGGCGCGCGGGTCGAGAGGAAGGGGCGCGGTCTCAGCCACCGACGGTCCCGCCCTTCTTGATGGTGTCGACGAGCCGCGTCACGGCGGGGTCGCCGATGAAGACCTGGAAGGGGACCAGTACGGTGCCCGGAGCCGCGGCCCTGGCGCGGTCGGCCAGTCCCGCGTGGCAGAGCACCACGTCGGCGTCGCCGGGAATGGAGTTGACCGGGGTGTGCACCACCTCCACCCCCGCCCCCTTGAGCTGGCGGCGGACCTGGGTGGCGAGCATGACGCTGCTGCCCATGCCCGCGTCGCAGGCCACAACGATCTTGCGGATGTCCTTGCCGTCGATGCCGGCCATGGGTCATGCCTCCTTGCTGGCGGGTGAGGTGGCGGGAACGGTGCCGGGAACGGTCTCCTCCGGGTCCTTCACATCCGCGTCCGCGTCCATGCCCGGGGAGGTGGACGGTGGGATCGTGGTCACGTCGGCGGTCGCGTCCGCGTCCATGTCCTTCTCGCCCCGGCCGAAGCCCAGCAGCACCGCCGCGACCGCGAAGGACACGGCCGTGGCGATGACGATCCCGGCGGCGGAGGCGAACCAGCCGCCCTTGGGGGTCACCGCGAAGTAGGCGAAGACGCTGCCGGGGGACGGCGGAGCCACCAGACCGGCGCCGGTGATGATGAAGGTGAAGACCCCCGCCGCGCCGCCGGCGATGACCGCGAGGATCAGGCGCGGCTTCATGAGGACGTACGGGAAGTAGATCTCGTGGATGCCGCCGAAGAAGTGGATGATCATCGCGGCGGGGGTGCTGGGGCGCAACGCCCGGGGGCCGAAGAACAGGAAGGCGAGCAGCAGGCCGAGACCGGGGCCGGGGTTGCTCTCCAGCATGAACAGGATGGATTTGCCGTGCTCGGCGGCCTCGGCCACGCCCAGCGGGCTGAGCACGCCGTGGTTGATGGCGTTGTTGAGGAACAGCACCTTGGCGGGCTCGATCAGGACCGAGGCCAGCGGGAGCAGGTTGTTGCCCACCAGCCAGCCGACCGCCTCGCCCGCCGCCCTGGTCACCGTCTGGATGACCGGGCCGATGCCCAGGACGCCCAGTATCGCCATGGCGCCGCCGACGATGCCCGCGGTGAAGTTGTCCACCAGCATCTCGAAGCCGGCCTTCGTCCGGTCCTGGGTGAAACCGTCCACCAGTTTGATCAGGTAGGCGGCGAGCGGACCGATGATCATCGCGCCGAGGAACATCGGCACCTCGGCGCCGACGACCACGCCCATGGTGGCGACCGCGCCCACCACGGCGCCGCGCTGGCCGTGGACCATCCGCCCGCCGGTGTAGCCGATCAGGACCGGGATCAGGACCTTGACCATCGGTTCGACGAGGGCCGCCAGGGTCTCGTTGGGCAGCCAGCCGGTGGGGATGAACAGCGCGGTGATCAGACCCCAGGCGATGAAGGCGCCGATGTTGGGCATGATCATTCCGGCGAGGTGCCCGCCGAAGCGCTGGATCGTGGCTCTCACCCCGGTCCCCTGGACGGTGGGTGTGTAGTCGGTGCTCATCCGGTGTGCTCCTTCCGGGGTGACCGGCGGCGCGTCGGGCCCGCCGGTCAGGGGGGTGGTGGTGCGCCGCTGTCAGCCCCCGGACCACAGCGGCAGGGCGGGATCGGCCGTGAAGGTGCGGACGTGGTCGCGGCGGATGTCGGCCGGACCTGGCATCCGGCTGCCGGGCAGCCCCACGGCGGCGGTCGCCCAGGCCAGCGCCTCGACCAGCGCGGCCTCGCCCCGCGCTCCGGCGGCGAGGAACCCGGCCAGCATGGCGTCGCCTGCCCCGACGGTGCTGCGGGGTTCGGCGACCGGGCCCTCGCCGTACCAGACCTGGTCGCCTTCGAGGAGGACCGCGCCGTCGGGCCCGAGGCTGGCCAGGACCGTGCCCGCGCCCCGGGAGCGCAGCGTCGAGGCGGCCTCGATCGCGTCACCGAGCGTCGTGATCGCCCGGCCGGTCGCCTCGGCGAGCTCCTCCCGGTTGGGCTTGACCAGCGCGGGTCCCGCTTCCAGGGCCTCCCTCAGGGCGGGTCCGCTGGTGTCGACCGCGACGAGGATGCCCGCGCGGGCGAAACGGCGGCACAGGCGGGCGTAGACGTCGGCCGGCACCTCGGGCGGCAGGCTGCCGGAGGCGACCACCCAGTCCGCGGAGCCCGCCGCGCCGAGCACCGCCTCGGCGAGGGCGTCCAGCTCGACCGGGGACAGGGCCGTGCCCGGCTCGTTGATCTTCGTGACCGTGCCGTCGGGCTCGGCCAACGCGACGTTGGAGCGGGTCGGCCCGGTGACCGGAACGGTCACCATGTCGATGCCCTCCGCCGACAGCAGGGAGATGAGCCGCCTGCCCTCCTCGCCCCCGTAGGGGACGACCGCGCGGGAGCGGACGGCGTTGGCCAGCAGCGCGCGGGAGACGTTCACCCCCTTGCCGCCCGGATCGAGATGGGTGGCCGCGGAGCGGATGACGGCACCGCGGTCGAGCGACCCGATGTCGATCGTCCGGTCCAGGCTGGGGTTGAGGGTCAGCGTCACGATCATGCACGCACCACCTCGGGACCGGCCGCCGCGATCTCGGCCGCCGTCGCGGCGTCCAGGCCGGTGTCACTGATCACGAGGTCGATCTCGGACAGCGTGGCGAAACGGGCCAGGTAGGTGTTGGTGAACTTGGTGTGGTCGGCGAGCAGCACGCTCCGCTGCGCCGCGCCGATCATCGCCCGCTTGATCGAGGCCTCGGCCGGGTCGGGGGTGGTGAGGCCCTTGGACACCGAGCAGCCGTTGGCCGCCATGAACGCCACGTCCACGTGCAGGTCGGCGAGCGGGCGCAGGGCCCAGTCGTCGACGGTGGCCAGCGTCCGCCCACGCACCCGGCCACCCAGCATGATCACGTTCAGGCCGGGCCGTACGGCCAGCGCGGTCGCCAGGGGCGGGGAGTTGACGATGACCGTGAGCTCCCGGTCGGGAGGCAGGATCTGGACCAGCCGCGCGGTGGTCGTCCCCGCGTCGAGGATGACCGCGCCGTCCTCCGGGAGCTCGGCGAGGGCGGCCTTGGCGATGCGCTCCTTCTCGGCGGTCATCACCTCGTCCCTGGTGGCCAGGGCGGGCTCGAAGCCCAGCCGCTCCACGGGGATGGCGCCGCCGTGCACCCGCCGCAGCACGCCCGCCCGCTCCAGCGCGGTCAGGTCACGGCGGATGGTCTCGGTGGTGACGGCGAACTCCTCCGCCAGCGCCATCACGTCCGCCCGCCCGGCCTCCCGGGCGCGCCGCAGGATCTCCTGCTGCCGCTCCTCGGCGTACATGGTGTTGATTCACCGCCGTTTCGGTTTGGTTTCATATGTATTTACACCCGTATGTGTTGGAAAACAAGGGTGTGACTCTTCGACGCCCCTCCTGCCGACGGGCACGCCGAGGCGGCGGCGTCCGCCGTCAACGGGGCTTTCCGTGGCTGCCGGCCGAGAACCGGGGGCAAGGGTCAAGACTCGAAGACCAAGGTCAAGGTCGAGATCGCGACCGATGGCCAGGACCGGGACCGGGACCGAGGTCAGGTGCCGGGACCGGGGCCGAAGGTCGGGGCCGGAAGGCAGGGGTCGCCCATGACGGCGCACGGCCATGTGCCCCGAAACGGCCGACGGCACCCGGCCGGGGCTTACGGCCCGGCCGGGTGCCGCTTCTCGTGCTCAGCCGTCAGACCTCCCGGTGGTACACGCGGGAGCACCGCCTACCGCCTCATGGCCCTGTAACGCCTGAGCAGGGCTGTGATCTCGTCGTGGTCGCGTGCGCCGTTCAGCTCGTCGAGCAGATCGTCGGGGCACAACTCGTAGAGGTCGCCCCACCAGCGGCGCGTCTTGTTGTCCCAGATCCGGTAGCCACCGGGAACACCTCTGGCGACATAGCGCCTCCTGCCCATGGTTCGCCACCCTGCAGTGCACCGATCCGGAGGTCAAGCCCGGCGATCAACCGCGCTCCCCAGCGAACGGGGGTGAAAGCTTCTTCTCTCCAAGCCGCAGCACGGCCGGAGTCCGCGGCGCCGGGCCGTACAGCGGTGCGCCGCATCACCTTGATCCTTACGGATTCCCATGGGATCGACCCGGCCGCGCCGCCGTGTCGGAGGGACACCGCGTGAACGCTTACGGCCTACTCGGTATCGAGATGGAGGAGCTGGGAGATGCGCTGGCGGGGCAGCATCAGCACATAGCCCACATCGTGAATGCTCCATCCCTTGTCCAGGAGGAGACGGGCGGCGCTGCGGGTCGCGCCGACCTCGGCCAGCTCGGCTTCAGCGCGCGCCGAGCGGGCATCCATGACGGCCGCCAGTGCGGCCTTGGCTTCCGGGTCGGCGGGAACGACCTGGAAGCAGGTCATGCCGGGCTCGTCCTGAAGCAGGTCGAGGACGCGTCGGGCGATGTTCTTCCTGGCCTCTCTCCAGGTCGCGCCCTCGGCTCGGACGACGTCTCCGCCGGGAAGGTCGCGGGCGACAGCGATCCACTGATCTCCGCTGTGGGTGAGGGTGGCGGCGACATAGCGGCTGACGGTCTCGACCTCGCCCTCGGCCTCGTCGGAGGTGTCCAGGAAGTTGGGTTCATCGAAGATCTTCTCGGCGTATGTCCGCATGGTCGGAACGTAGAGTCGACACGGCTTCCCGTCCAGTGGATCGGCCGCGTGACGATCTCCGGCGCCCGACCGACTGTCGATCGCGTCAAGCCCTGAACGCCCTGACCGCCAGGGCGTAGGGAATGGGGTCCTCGCGCGGCTCGGTCACCCGGTCGATGTTCAGCCCCGCGTCGATGAACGCGTTGATCAGGTCGGGCAGTGGTACGTGGCTCATGCCCACCCTGTCCCGGAGCCCGCCCTCGCGCCACCACGGCGAACGCCTGTGCCGGCCCGTGATCCGGTACGTGGGGTGGATGACCACCGCCCCGTCCGGACGCGGCTCGATGTGAGGACCGTTGAAGCACGGGTGCACGCCGTAGAACAGCAGCATCCCACCCGGCCGCAGCACGCGGGCGGCCTCCCGCACCAGGCCGGCGAAGTCCCCGACATCGGTGGAGACCCACAGCGCGGTGACCGTGGCGAAGGTGCCCGCGGCGAACGGAAGCCTCGTGGCGTCACCCTGCAGGAGTGGAGCTCCGTCCCTGCCACGGGCCAGGCGTAGCTGGTCGGCCGAGCGGTCCAGACCGACGACGATGCGGCCGGTGGAACGGATGGCTTCGAGGTACAGGCCGGTACCGCAACCGATGTCCAGGCACAGACCGGCCCCGGGGCCGAGGAGATCGACGATCCAGACGGCGTTACCACCGGCACCGGGCCCGATGTAACCGTCGTACCATTCGGCCTGGCCGTCATATCGCGCGGTCATGATTCATTCATACACAGGGATCACGCCACGGGCCCGGTGAACGGCACGCGACCCGTCCCCCGGTCCGCCTCCGCCCTCCTTGCAGCCGCCGCTCCTCAGGACGGGTTCGCCATGTCAGAGATCAGCGAAGCCGACCGCGGACGGAGACCGCAGGCGCCCTTGAATCGGCGGGCGCGTCCGGGCCGTTCGGCCCCCACGAAACCCGGCGTGGTTCAGTCGTCAGGTCAGCGCCAAGCACACCGCGAACGGGACGGGGATGAGTACAGCCGCACCAAGCCATGCCGTCGGCCTTCGCCCGCGTCGGAGCGGAAGGACCACGTCGACCACGACCACCAAGGCCACTGTGAACACACCGGTCACCGCCAGGAGAAGCATGACGGGGTAGGAGTGATCGAGGATCGTGTAGTTGCAGTTGGTGAGCCCCGGCTTGGCGAGGTCTTCCGGCGTCCTGCAGTCCATCGGCATGTACTCGGTCAGCAACCACCACGCCAGATAGAGCGGCACGCTCGCGGGCACGCCGAGCCCGAGGTTCACCAGGACGGGTCCTCGGAGGCCGCCCTTCGCCCCTCCCCCGCGCAGGACACGTCCGTCACTCCTGTATTCGGGCATCGTCCCGCTCTTTCTCATGCTCCTGCCGTTCTCCGAGGTGGATCGGAACCACCTCGCACGGCACGCGATGACCAGCCACGCTACTCGGCGAACCTGGGCGGGGGACGAATCCCGGCTCACCGATCGCCCCGGCCTCGGCGGAAGGGCGGCCACCCGGTGGTGATCGCCGAGCTATATGAGGGCCGCGATGTCACCACCCGCGTCCCCGCATCCCTTCGACAGCGGCCCGTCGACGTGGCTTGACCGCCGCACAGCTGTAACAGAAAATGTTACGACAAGGAGGGGTGATGGCGGCGAACAGTCGGTTGACCATCGCGACGCATGCGCTGACGTGGCTGGCGCTGGCGCAGCGTCGCGGCCAGGAGGTGCTGACCTCTGATCAGGTCGCGGCCAGCGTCAACACCAACCCCGTGATCATTCGGCGCAGCCTCGGCGACCTGCGGCGAGCCGGTCTGGTGGAGGTCCGCCACGGCGCCGGCGCAGGCTGGAGTCTGGCCCGTGCGCCCGAGGAGATCACCCTGCTCCAGGTGTACGACGCGGTCGGGGGGGAGCAGCCATTCGGCCTGCACCACACCGAGCCCAACCTGGAGTGTCCGGTCGGCCGAGGCATCCGGCCCGCCCTCAGCCAGACCTACGGCCGGGTTGAACAGGCCATCCGGCGGGAGCTGGCGGACACCTCCATCGCCGACATGCTTCGCGAAACGTTGACGAACTAGTCGCCGGTGCGGCGGTCGAATCCCGCCGCATCACAGCACGACCGTTGTTGTAACAAAGCTTGTTACATCATTGAACGAGGAGTGGATCCGATGGAAGCCGTACGGTGTCCGATCGTCGAACTACGGCAGTACACGCTGCACCCGGGACAGCGCGACGTGCTGATCGACCTGTTCGACCGGGAGTTCGTCGAAACCCAGGAAGCGACGGGCATGACCGTCCTGGGGCAGTTCCGCGACCTGGACGACCCCGACCGGTTCGTATGGCTCCGTGGCTTCGAAGACATGCCGCGCCGCGCGAAGGCGCTGGAGAGCTTTTACGGCGGGCCGATCTGGCGGGCGCACCGCGACGAGGCGAACGCAACGATGATCGACTCTGATGACGTGCTGCTGCTGCGACCGGCCTCGGCGCGGGGCGGCTTCCCGGCGCCGGTGGACGCCCGGCCGGCCCCCGGCGAGCCGTCGGTGTTCCCGCCGTCGCTCGTCCTCGCCACGATCTGGCACGGCATCGGCCCGTTCGACACCGCGTTCATCGAGTTCTTCGAACGGCGGGTCCGGCCCGTGCTCGCCGAGGCCGGCGGCGAGCCACTGGCGTATCTGCGGTCGGAGCACGCCCCGAACACCTTCCCGGCGCTGCCGGTGCGGACCGGCGAGGAGGTCTTCGTGTGGTTCGCACGGTTCGCCGACGAAGGTCGGCTCGACGAGCACCTGGATTCCCTGCAGCGCTCGGGACGCTGGTCCGAGGAAGTGCTGCCCGCCCTTTCGGAGCGGTGGGTGAGGGCGTCGCAACGACTGCGGCTCGCGCCCACCGAGCGGTCGCTGTTGCGGTGAGCTCCAAGGCGGGCGGCCCGGCCTGCCGGCCGAAGGCCGCCGGTAGGCCGGACCGCTGCAGCCACTTTGCGAGCCCGCCCTGGGTCCCGCCATCGACGACATGTGCGGGTACGGTGCCGAGACAAAGAGATCCATGTCCCCCTGACGAAAGTCAGGGTGCGGGCTAGACGATCGTGTCCTGTGCGCTGCCTGCACGGACTTCTACCTTTGGGTTCCCGGTGAACAGGAAGCTCGGAAGGAACCCGATGAGGATGCGGAAGGCCGCGGCGATGGCCGGACTGGCTGGTGTGCTGCTGGCCTTGGGGACTACGACGGCGCATGCCTCCGCAGCGTCCCCGCGGTCTGGAGACCTGAGTGCAAGCACGATCGACGACTACATGCGCGATTATGTCGAGCGGACCGGGCTACCTGGTGCCATCGTTGCCGTCACCAAGGGTGACCGGGTCGTGCATACGGCAGGTTACGGTCACACAGCCGACCACGAGACGATCACCAAAGCCACTCCGATGCCGCTCGCCTCGGTCTCCAAGTCGTTCACGGCCTTGGCGGTCCTTCGCCTCAGCGATGAACGCAAGATCAACCTGGATGCTCCTGTACGGACATATCTCTCCGAGTTCGCCATGGCCGACCCGCGCGCCGCGAAGATCACGGTGCGGCAGTTGCTCCAGCAGACCTCGGGGATGAGCGACATGAGCTTCCCGGAGCTGACGCTCCCCGCACCGGACACGCTCAAGGACGCTGTCGCGATGTTGCGAACCGCTCCGCTCGCCACCGAACCCGGCACCACGATGGCCTACCACAACCCCAACTACGCCGTCGCGGCGCGACTCGCCGAGGTGGTGGCCGGGGTGCCGTTCGCCGACTACATGAACGCCGCCGTGTTCCGTCCGCTCGGCATGACGTCCACCACGACCGTGAACACCACCGGGGAACTCCCCGGCCAAGGCGCGGGTTACATACGAGCCTATGGCCGCGTCATCGAGCGCTCCCATCCGAAGTGGTTCCTCAACGGCGCCTTCGGCGTGGTCAGCACCGCCGACGATCTGGCCAAGTGGCTGATCGCGCAGAACGGCGCCGGCTCTGCCCTGCCCGGGAAAATCCTGAAGACCGCCCAGACCGCCTCCGGCGTGGCCGGCAGCACGTACGGCATGGGCTGGTACACCGGGAAGACCCCCGGTGGAGCACCCCAGCTCCAGCACACCGGCTGGCTGTTCACCCACAACTCCGCACAGACACTCCTGCCCGCGAGCCAGTACGGCATCGCCGTGGTCACCAACACAGGGATGATCTCCGGCGACGACGCGCTTCTCATCACCAACGGTCTGATCGACATCATTGAGGGCCGCCCCGACGCCGGAGCGGCGCCCTTCACCATGACCGCGGACCCCTGGCTGGCCGGCCTGAGTGTGCTCAACCTCGGTCTCGGCGCCCTGGGCGTCCGCCGTGCCCGCCGCTGGGTCCGCCGCCGCGAGGGCCTGGCCGCCTGGCGCCCGCTCGTGAGGCTGATTCCGTACGCGACACCGATCGTGCTCTTCTTCGGCCTCGCGGACCTTATCGGCTTCGCCATGCACAGGGCGGGCACGCTGGAGCAGATCACATACGTGTGGCTCGCGCTGTACGTCTGGGCCGCCACCGCCGCGCTCGCCGCCGCCGCCGTCATCGTCTCCCGCTTCGTGCACCTCGTCCGCGCCCGTGGCCTTCGTGTACGTGCAGCAACGGGTCATTCAGCCTCTTTTCCGGCAGACGCGGACGGGGCGGCTCACCAGACCATGGGAAGCGGTCACCTCTCGTACGGGAAGTGATCAAGGGAGAGCCTTCTTCGCCACAGGCCTGACCTACCCGTGAACACCGCCAAGGCGAAGGCCCGGACTCCGGATCATGGAGCCGGGCCTGTCGCCGTGCAGAGGTGATGCCTTCTCAGGAGAGGGCAGGAGCCTCCGCAGACGGCCAGAACTGCAACTTGAACAGGGAGAAGCCGACGATGTCCGCTGTGAAGTCCTCGTGACCGAGGAGCTTCCTGTGGACCCTGAACTGCCACTGGCGGCCTGGGTGGCCCAGCTCGAACTCTTCGTAGTAGTCCAATTCCCCGGAGTGGCAGCTGATCGCGTGCATCCTTCCCGAGGGAAGGTGAATGGTCCCCGACCAGCTCTCATCCCAGCTCATGGCAGGTGGCTCGCCGTCCCAGAGTTCGTACTTGATGAGAACATGGTCACAGTAGGTGGCCTCAAGCGCGATGGACCGGGGAACGACGTCGGCCCTCTCGGGCCCGAAAAGATCCCACTCCGCTTCGACGTCCACCACTCCCACCAGATACCGCTCTATCTTGCGCGAGTCGAGAAGTGTCTTGATGATCCCCGCCATGGCACTCCTTGAGGGCACGTGCTGGTGCATGCGAGCTGATCATGACGTGCGAGGCTGACAGTCCGAGTCGACTCAGAGAGAACCGCAAGGCCGGGCATCACCCAACAGCCCAATGATCTTGCCTGTCGGACGGTCGAGCAGAGCCGGCGAAAAGTTACCAGTCCCGACACGTCCCGCCGTAGTTCCAATCGTGACCTGGAGAAACGCCTCAAGATCCATCCCGCGTATATCCCACGACCGCGGCCGAGAGCCGCTCACGGCGGCATCCCGCTGCACATCCCCGAAACGATCAACGGCGCCCGACCGAAGGAAAACCCCTGGTCAGGCGCCGTTTCGCGTGGTGAGCGGAGAGCGTGGGATTCGAACCCGCGAGGAGCGTCGCCGGCCCTAGCGGTTTTCAAGAGGGCCGCGTTCCGGGTGGCGGCAGAGCCTCTGATCAGGGTGAAAGCATCATCCCTCACCCGAACGACAGAAGATCATTCCGCACATATCCCGCAGGCTCCTTGGGTCTCGCTCACCGTGGTTCAGCCGCGGATCGCACTTCCTGTCGGCGAAGGTCCTCCTCGCCTCTTGACTTGCCCCCTGAACCGTCCGAGAGCATATCGATCATGCTGTTTTTTCGCTTCCTCGCCATCGGGCTTCTCAGCGGGGCCGCTGTGGTTCCCTTTCTATGGGATCAGCGAGGTGACGAGTTCGAGCATCTGCGCCTGGCCGCACTCATGGGCCTGGACTTCGGCCAGTTCCTCACGGTACCGATCACGCTGGTAGTCGGAGCCTGGAAGAGCGGTTCCTGGAGCGAGCGGCCCCGGCCGGCGCCTCCAGGCTTCGTCCTGGGAGGGATCACCGTCGCGTTCGGTGCTCTGGTCCTGTCACAGGCGATGGCCTCGTCACGCTGGCTCAACGGTCGGCCGTCCGGAGTCGGCGATCCAGATGGCGAGTACGTCATGGCCGCGCTCGCCGAGCTTTCGGGAGTGGTGACCCTACTCGTCGGCATATTGATCTTGATCGGCCGAGGAGTCGCCATTGCGCGTTCCCCGAAGGTGGACATGCCGCCACACGTAAGCCGTTGACCAGGCCAGGAGGACCGAACTTCTGACATCCTGCTTGCAAAAACGCATGCCGATCATGCTCGACCTGCGAAGACACAGATCACGGCACTGATCATGCTCCCCGTGACTCCCCGCTGTTCCCCCTCGTTTCCCGCTCCATCGGGCACGCGACGGGCACGGCGGTACTCCCGTTGAGGCGGTCTCCGGCATTGCGCCGCGCCTCCCCGCATGGGTACGGCTTGCCGTAGGCGATCGAGCACGACGCCGGGGATGCTGGACAGCACCGGAGGCCGTCACCGCACTGTGAGCCTTTTCAATGATTCCTCTAACGATGCGGGGGCGAGACCTCCACGTCCGGTCTCAATGCTCGACTACCGTGCTGCGCATGGACCTCAGCGCCTACCGCGGATACTTCCTGGACTCGGTTGTCGTCCAAGTTGACTCCGTTGCCAGCACTGCAAGAATCAGCCTTACGAGCGGAGACGATGACACTGCTGTAATCGAGCTGTTGGGCGTTGTCCATGTCAAGATGGACAGCCCGGATGTTAGGGGCGGCTTCATCGACGAGGCCGTTGTAGGCGATCTGCCGAGGACCGGAGCCTGGCCAGCTGACGCCCATCATCTTCTTCACCTTCACAACAACGACAGCGAGCTGGTCTGGCTCAAACTGATCGGTTCCCGGGAGATCGAGGTGGTGGCAAGAAGGATCACCACCGAACATTGAAGTGGGGCATACGGTCTCGGGCATCGATGCGTGCCACTGCTTCCGGAGAAAGACGATCTGATCGTCGACGTCGTCGACGGGCGAATCATGTTCGTAGATGTGTTGCACCACGATGAGTTGCGGCGCTCGCCGAGGGCCGGGGCTGAGAACGCCTAGAAATGCTCAGGGTCGGGCCGGGATTCGCGTCCTGACCAAGCCTTCGAGTTGAAGCGGGTGCCGGGATCGAACCCGCACTGTCAGCTTGGGAAGTGCATGACTCGCGCCTCGTGAGGCGCTTGAGCTGGGCGTTCGGCCGGCCGTGAGTGACCGTGGTTGACCCCTCGTCACCCTGTCTAATGGCCCGCCAATGGCCCGAAGTCACTCGTCCCACTCATCGTGGTCAAGCACGAGGTCCGCGGAGCCTAGCGTCAGGTCGCCCAGGGATGCCTCTAGGTGGAAGTGGAAGCTAAGGGGTGTATCGGGTTCGGAAAGCGTCAGAAGGAGTTCGGCTAGAGCACGGAGCGCGATCTTGTCTCCTTCGATCACGACTTCATTCCCGTAGGACCGGACGCTCAGTGGATGATCTATAGGCCATGACCTGGTGACTCCAGAGCCCGGAACATATGCAGGGATGCGGACGGTCACGGGCCTGGTCGTGTCTGGACGATCGCTCATGTGATCAGTGTCTACGTCAATGTGCTCCCGCGAACCCCGTCCACCTGATCATCCCGTCTGCCGTCGACCCGCCCGCAGGGGAAGCAGGGCGCGGGCCGGGGCGCCAGGTGGAGCGCCCCGCGGACGAACGACCTGGCGCCCCGGCCCGTGGTCTGCTCGGCTTGTCCCGGGTCGATGGCGGACGGGATGATCAGACCGGAGCCGGAGCGCCCCCGCCGGAGGCCGTGCCCTGACAGATCATGACCAGTACGGTGCGGCTGTGACTGATTTCGAGGCGTGGGCGCGGTTGTCACTGTGGGAGCAGGCGGATCTTCTGGTGAGCACCGCTGAGATCGTGATCGACCGCCCTGCCGGTTCGGCGCATCCCAAGGTGAGGAGTTTCGTCTATCCGCTCGACTACGGCTTCCTGAGGGACACGCAGGGAGGTGACGGTGAGGGGATCGATGTGTGGGTCGGTTCGGCGGCTGTCCCGGTCGTGTCCGCCGTGGCGTGCACGGTGGATCTGGTGAAGCGAAATTCCGAGGTCAAGTTCCTGTGGCGGTGCTCGCCGGGGGAGATCGCGATGGTGGAGCGCTTCTATGCGCCGCAGCCCCAGGCCGCGGTGATGGTCCGGCGCCCGAGCTGAGGAGTCGAGTGGCGGGGCGTCGGTGGTCGGTGCGGTGGCTTGGTACGGCGGGCGCGCGGGTCGGTGGACGGCCCGGGGCGCCGCCGGCCGGGACCGGCGCCCACGCCGCACGCCCGGTCGGCGGGCGGCAGAGGGCCGAGGTACGGCGGCGCGGCGCGCCGCCGCTTGATACCCCACAAGAACAATTCGGCAATGCGCTCCGCGTGGTTACGCTGGTTCAGCCCATCGCCTTGAGAACGGCCTTCACGTAGTCGACCTGTCCTCTGATCTGAACGGCGAAGGCTTCGGCAGTGGCTGTCGCCAAGGGTTCGTTGTATACGATGCCCTCGTCTGTGGCTTTCGTGGTGATGAACCACCCGGCCTGGTAGACCCGCTCTCCAATGAAGCGCTTTACCATCTCCTGATATCGTTCACTGTAGGACATTCCGACAAACACCGGGTCTGTCGGGAAAAGTGCCTTTGTGGAACGGTTCTTTTTTTCTGTCTCGGTTGTTTCTTGCAAGACAAACACGTACCCTAGCCAGGGCGGGACCTCGCCATAGGTTTCGTTCTTTGCGTGTGCTGCGTGAGTGTCCGTCGCGGTTCCTAGCGCCTCCTCGAATCGATTGTTGATGTTCTTTCCGACGCTGCCGACTTGAGATTTGAACTCAACCGCACCGACGAGAATATCGTTCCAGACGATCGCGAGATCCCATTGCTTGCGAACCCGGTAATAACCGGGAAGATAGGGTTGGCCTTTCTTAATGCACTCCCTGGGCACTCCGGTGTCGATGAACTCTTGAGCGACAAGTTCAGTAAAGCCGCCCATATGGCCGTTCGCTCGGGCAGCACCACCGGCTTTCCCTTGATCTTCGAGCTTCTCTATCTGAGCCTGTCTTACCGACCAGAAATCTTCGACGGCCCCTCGAACCGCTTCCTTGCGCATCGCCCGTGCTCTCCCCGGCGCTGATCCTGTCCTGAATCCGATCAAGGTAACAGCAGAAAGCAACGGATCACACCGAGTTCTCCCAAACCATCCTGATCCACTTACCTCATGCTCCGGTCAGGCATCGGGCACAGCGGTAACCGTGGATCACCCGACCCTCATAAGGTGGCACCGTGAAAGCTCTTGCTCTGGACTTCGGTCTCGCCCCTCGCGCCACGCTGGCCGCCATACCTGACGAGGCTGTGGAACACGGTGAGGTGTTCACCCGGCGATGGGTTGTCGAGATGATCCTCGACCTCGTCGGCTACAGCTCCGATCAAGACCTTGCTGCGCTCCGGCTTGTTGAACCCGCATGCGGGGCGGGGGCGTTCCTCAGCGGGATCGCCCGCCGGGTCAGCGACTCCTGCCGCAAGTACGAGCGAGACATCACCGATGCCGTGGACGCCGTCAGGGCCTCTGATCTTCTGCCTCGAAACGTGACAGCATCACGCGCTCTGGTCGAGGACATCCTGACCGAGGAGGGTTGGGCTCCCGCCGACGTCTCCCGCGTGGCACACGCATGGGTGAGGCGGGCTGACTATCTGCTTGAGCAGCCTCCAGGTACTCCTCAAGTGGATGTCGTCGTGGGGAACCCGCCGTACATTCGCCTGGAGGACCTGCCCGAGGACCGGATGAGTCTCTATCGAGAGCTATGGCCAACGATGGTAGGACGGGCGGACATCTACGTCGGCTTCTTCGAGGCTGCTCTTCGCTCTCTACGTGCCGGAGGCCGGCTGGGGTTCATCTGTGCGGATCGATGGATGCGCAACCAGTACGGCAGAGAGCTCCGACGGCTTGTGAGTCAGGAGTACGCGCTTGACGTCTGCGTAACGATGCATGACGTGAACGCCTTCGAAGAGCAAGTTGCCGCTTATCCAGCGGTGACGGTGCTACGCCAGGGCGTCCAGGGCTCCGCGGTGGCGGCTGACACGACTAGCCGCTTTGGAGAGACGGAGGCTCAGGAGCTTGTCTCCTGGATCGCCCAGGGAGAAGAGGGGACTCTCCGGCAAGAGTCCTTCGAGGCCGCGAGGATGCCCCACTGGTTCCCCGGCGATGACTTGTGGCCCACGGGCTCGCCCACCCGGCTCGCCGTCCTGGAAGACCTCACAGAACGTTTCACAGTCCTGGGCGATGCCCCTGGAATCCGAGTGGGGATCGGCATCGCGACTGGCGCCGACAAGGTCTTCATCACCCGTGACGCCGATCTGGTCGAGACCGACCGTCTCCTTCCGATGTCGATGGTCCGCGACACAACCAGTGGTCGCCTCGAATGGTCAGGACATTTCCTGATCAACCCCTGGGACGACAACGGCCGTCTTGTCAACCTTGATCAATATCCGAAGCTTAGGGCTTATCTCAGCCGGAACGCTGCTGCCCTGAAAGGGCGATATGTCGCTAGGAAGAGTCCGGATAAGTGGTACAAGACCATTGACAAGGTCGAGGTTGGCCTTGCAAAACGCCCTAAACTCCTCTTCCCGGACATGAAGCTGAGTAGCCATCCTGTCCTCGACAAGGGTGACCTCTATCCACATCACAATCTCTATTTCGTTACCTCGGATACTTGGGATCTAGAAGTCTTGGGCGGGCTTCTGCTCTCCAGCGTGGCAGAGGCCTTCGTGGATGCATATGCAGTAAAGATGCGTGGGAAGACGCTTCGTTTTCAGGCTCAGTACCTTCGACGCATCCCTGTCCCTGACCCGGCGGCGCTCACCTCCGTACAGCGAGAGCGGTTGACTGACGCCTTCCGAAGGCGGGACGTTGAGGCAGCCACAGCAATCGCCTTGGATGTGTACGGTCTAACTGAGTGGCCGGACTGACTTTCTCGTTCCTGACGTACTGCGGTCGGGTCGTGGCCAGCCGTCTCTATGTACGGCAGGCACCTCGGCCGGTAGCTTCGCTGTGTGGCTACCAATGAGGAGCAGACGCGCTGGATCGTTCACGGTGAGCGGCTGATCTATGACAACCGGTGGATCCGGCTGGGCCTGGTCGACGTTGCGATCCCGGACGGGGAGCGGTTCGAGCATCACGTAGTGCATCTGGATCGAGCGGCCATCGCGGTGGTGGTCGACGACGAGAACCGGGTGCTCTTGATGTGGCGGCACCGGTTCCTCGCTGACCGGTGGGGCTGGGAGTTGCCCGGTGGTCTGATCGACGCCGGCGAGGACGCCATGACGACAGCGCTTCGCGAGGTGGAGGAGGAGACCGGATACCGGCCGAAGGAGATCGAGCACCTGATCACCTATCAGCCGATGGCCGGCATGGTCGACTCCGAGCACAACCTGTTCCTCGCGCGGGGTGCTGAGCTGGTCGGCAAGCCGACCGGGGAGGTCGAGGCCGATCTCATCGAGTGGGTGCCGCTGGCCGAGATCCCGGACATGATCGCCCGCGGTGACATCTGGACGTCGGGGACGCTGATCGGTCTGTACGCGGCGCGTGATCGGCTCAGTGGAGGGCGTGCTTGACCGCTCGGGACAGCTCCCGGATGCGGAGGTGCTGGCGGCGTGAGCCGGTCAGGGTCGCGAGCTGCTCGGCGCGCTGGATGTGCGGTAGGGCTGCGTCGGGTTCGCCTTGGGCGAGGAGCGCGTGGCCCAGGTCGCAGCGGAGGCCGGCTTCGGCGCGGTTGTAGGTGCCGTCCATCCCGGCGAGGGCGGAGCGGAGGTCTTCGATGGTGTCGGGGTCGCCGAAGCGGACGAGGCAGTTGCCGCGCCATCGGGCCAGATGGTGGATGTCCAGGGAGAGGTAGGGCATGCTCGCGTCGCCGCTGCCCTCGGGCAAGAGGGTGGCGGCCGCCTCCAAAGCCGTTCGGCAAGTGTTCTCGTCACCAAGGATCGCGGCAGCTTCGGCTTCAGCGGCGGCCAGCCAGGTGCGGAGCCGGGCGGGGATGCGGTCGCGGTGGGCGGCGTGGACGTGCTGGAGGAGTTCGGTGGCTTCGGCAGGCCGGCCCATCTCCATCAGAACGTATGCCTGCTCGCCGGAGACGTAGGCGAGGATCGCAGGGTTGTCGGCTTCACGGGCCGCGGCTTTGGCATGCTCGTAGTGGTCCCACGCATCCAGCAGCGCGCCGGTGTTGATGGCCTGCCAGCCGGCCAGTGAAGCGGTCTCGGCAAGGACGTGGGCGAGCTGGGCGCGGATGCCGTGCCGTACGGCGTGGCGGTGAACGCGCTCGACGTGGGTGATGTGCGCGCGCATCTTGTCGGCGATGGCGATTCCGCCGACACGACGGTCCATGAGCCGCAGGTTGTTGGTCTCGGTGGTGAGAATCATGACCATGACGGGGTCGATGACGGCGGCGGCTTCGAGCCGGGCGGTCAACTCCTCGATCTGCTCTTGGTGGCCGTCCCCGTGGTCTCCAGTTGGGGAGGCGGTGTCGACGGGGGCCAGGCCGAAGAGCATGCGGGCATGGTCAGGCAGGGCGAAGCCGACGGCGATGCGCTCATAGACCTCCAGGTCGGTGACCAGACGCCGCCTATTAATGATCATGCTTACGTGGCCCTGGGCGATGCCGGTCGCGGCGCTGATGCGCGTCTGGCTGGCACCGCTGTACTTGACGGCGAGGTTGAACAGCCCTGCTACGTCACGCTTTTTGAGGATTTCCCGGTTTTCGTCGTGCTCCCAGACCCATGCCGGAATCTCGATGGGGTCGAAAGCGTTGCTGTGCATTCCGTCCTCCGGTCATCAGTCCCCGAGGTGGTGCATCGCTGTAGTCCGTGACTCTATATTCTCGGCGGTATACCTGCGTGGGATAGGGCTGGGAAATCTGCTCGACCATTCTTTCCGGCATGACAACTCCGGTTAAGTGCACCGAATGCGATGGGCGCGGCTGGAAGATCGTTACCCGCCGTGGGTGCGTGGCGGCCAGCGCCTTACACATGGAGCCGTCCGCGCGGGAGGACTGCCTGTACTGCGACGGCCCCAGCCACGTGGTTGAGATGTTCGAGTGGGAGGTGTTCCTCACCTCCGAGGGGACCGACGAGCTCGGGCCGTGCGGGATCAGCTCGGGGCAGGCCACGGCGATGGACACGCTGCGTGCGACGCTCCGACGGTTGCCGCCTGGCGCCCCGGCCTGGGGACGTATCACGCACCGGGTCTACGACTTCTGCACCATGCCGGACGACTGGTCGCGGCGGGTCATCTTCCGCGCGACGCTCGATGCGGCCGGCTCGGTGAGGTTCGAGCGCACCGCGTCATGAGCGGCAGATACGAGACCTCGGGGTTTTCCTGTCCGGCGCTACATCTGCCGCCGGCGCAGGAAGGGCATCGGCTTCTGTCGTGGAATGTGCCGCGCCGGTTCGAGCGGATTCGTGTCGTCGAATGGACCTGTCACGAGCATCGGGTGACGTTCTACGAATTCTGCGAAGCGGGCGGGCTGGCGTTCATCCGGCGGACGGTCGCCGCAAAAGGGAAAACGGTCGTCTCGCACAGCGATGCATGGCGGCGTATTGAGGCCCGGTCGATATGGATCGATGTGCTGTCCGGAATGGCGCGATAATCCGGTCGGCCAGTGAGTGTGGGTCCTGACAGGCGCGGCTCCGGCCGGTAGCCTGCTTGAGCAGACAAGTGGAAGAGTGATCGGGCGGTTGACATGAGCATGGACTTCGCCCCGCCGAAGTATGCCCAGGTGATGACAGCGATTCAGCAGCGCATCCGGGACGGCGAGTACGCGCCCGGGGACATGCTGCCGTCCGAGACGCAGCTCGTCCGCGAGTTCGGCGTGGGCCGTACCACCGTCGTGCGGGCCTTGCAGACCCTCGCCATGCAGGGGTGGATCGAGCGGGAGCACGGCCGCGGCTCGTTCGTCAAAGGCCGTCCGGAAAGCTCCCCCGACCGCCTCCGCCCCGCTCTGATGGCGACCGAGCAGGCCGAAAGCGCCGACAGCGTCACCGACGTGCAGCGCGTTGCGGCGCCCCGGTACATCGCCCGTCTCCTGGGCGTGGAGGAGCGCACTCCGGTGATCGCCCGGCGACGGGTGAGCCGGCATGGGGGCCGGCCGTCCGCGACCGAGACGGTGTGGGTGCCGCTGGAAGTCGCGCTCGGCACCGACCTGGACAAGCCCCAGCCGCTACGGCACGGCATCCGTCAGCACTTGCAGGCGGTCAAGCATCTGCGCTTCGACCACATCACCGAACGGCTGACGGCCCGCAATCCGCGTAAGGACGAGGTCGAGGTGCTCGGCTCTTCCAAGCCGGTGCTCGGGGTGCTGGCCACCGTGCATGACGCGACGGGGACGGTGGTCCTGGTGATGGAGGCGGCCTTGCCGGGTGATCTTCATGAGTTGCAGGACGTCTACCCGGTGACCTGATCCGCTGTCCCACTCGCTTCGCATAGTCACTTGTGCGGACGAGTGGGATCACCTAATCTCAACTCGTCCGCACAAGTGGACGACCACCTAAACGGCATTCTCGAAAGGAATGATCATGTCCATCCAGGGCCCCATCCCCGTCAGCTTCGAGCAGGTCTTCCCGCATGGCTGCTACATCGTCGGTGAGGTCGAGCAGGTCAAGGACTTCACCGCCTCAGCGAACGGCCGGACCGTCTACGCCAAGGACAAGACCACCGGCGAACCGGTCTGGCAGGTCGCCGTCATGGACGCCGACCCCACCGTCAAGGCCGGCCAGAAGACCGTCACCGTCAAGATCCTCGCCGAGGTGCAGCCGGTCCCCCCGGCCTCGCTGCCGGGCCTGCCGTTCGTCCCGGTCGAGTTCGACGGCATGACCGTCACCCCCTACGTCGCCCAGAACACCGGACGCCTCGCCTGGTCCATCCGCGCCCGCACCATGCGCGCACCCCGCGCCACCGCTCCCGCGGCCCCCGGCAAGAACACCACCGCAACCAGCAAGGAGATCGCAGCGTGAACGCCCCCGCTCCGCACATCTACCTCACCGGCGTCCTGCGCAACGGGCTGACCCGCCTGGACCTGTCTTTCAGCACCCCGGACGTCGGCGTCCTGGCCGCGGTGACCACCAGCGGACGGCCGTTTCTGAACCTGGCCACCTCCGAGGCCCAGGTCACCATCACCACCACCGGCGGTGGACCCGTCACCGCCTCCGACGTCGCCTTGGCCAAGGAAATCGCCGCCGCCGCGGTGCGCTACCTCGGCGACTGCGTCCGCATCCACAACGAACAGGACCACGGCCCCACCCTGCCCGGCCTGGACGACCTGCCGGGCTGAGACGCAAGCGGGGCCGCCAGAAGCGGCTACTTCCGGCGGCCCCTCACATCTCCCCCTGACACCACATCAAGAAGAGGACCCCAGCCTAATGTTCCGGAAACTGCCCGGGGATGAGGCACAGCACATTGTCTCCACCACCCCCGATACCGCCGTCGTCTTCCGCCCCGCCGTGCTGCGCACTCCGGCGATCGTCACGCTCGTCATCTTCGCCTGGCGGCTCTTGGCCGGCCTGGTCCGCCTGCTCTGGCGGCATCCGGTCGCCTCGGCCGTCGTCGCCGCCTCGTGCGCGCTGGCCTACTGGTACGGCTGGCGCTGGGGCCTGATCTCGATAGCGGCGGCCGTGACCGTGCCGGGGCTGTGGTTCACCCTGCACCGGCCCTCGTTCCTGCGCCTGATCGGCTGGCGACTGCTGGCCTTCTGGCGCCTGGTCTGGATCTACCGGCGGCACTGGCAACCGGTAATGATCATCTCCGGATTAGGGCGGCACCTACGCGGCCGGGACTACCTGCCCCGCCTCCTCAGCGTCCGCTGCACCTCCTGGGCCGACGTGGTCACGGTGAAGATGCTCAGCGGGCAGGCGGTCAAGGACTGGGCCGACCGCCTCGACCAGCTCGCGCACGGCTTCGGCGCCCGCTCCTGCCGCGTCTCCATCGCCCGCGCGGGCCGCCTGCACCTGGTCTTCCCCCGGCGCGATCCGCTCGCCACCCCGATGCCCGCGGTTCCGATCCCGGAGACGGCATCGGTGGGGCCGGTGCGGGTCGGTACCCGTGAGGACGGCTCACCCTGGCTGCTGACCGTCCACGGCACTCATGTTCTGGTCGCCGGGGCCACCGGGGCCGGCAAGGGCTCGGTGATCTGGTCGGCCATCCGCGGCCTCCTCCCCGCCGCCCGCGCGGGCCTGGTGCAGATCTGGGCGCTGGATCCGAAGCGGATGGAGCTGTCCTTCGGCCGATCCCTGTTCGGGAAGCGCTATGCCGCGACTCCGGCCGATTGCGCCGACCTGCTGGAGGCGGCCGTGGCGGTGATGCAGGAACGTGCCGACCGCTTCGCCGGACACCAGCGCAACCACACCCCCACCGTCGATGACCCGTTCGTCCTGGTGGTCGTCGATGAGGTGGCGTTCCTGACCGCCTACCAGTCCGACAAGGGCTTGAAGCTGCGCATCTCCGCCGCTCTGGCGACTCTGACGACGCAGGGTCGGGCGGTCGGTGTCGGGGTCCTGGCCGCGTTGCAGGATCCGCGTAAGGAGGTCATGAACATCCGCAACCTGTTCCCCGACAAGATCGCCCTGCGGCTCGACGAGTCGGAACAGGTGGACATGGTCCTCGGGGACAGCGCCCGCGACCGGGGAGCGCTGGCCGATCACATCTCCCCGATCCCCGAGCAGGGCGCGGGCGTGGCCTACGTGCGGCTGGAAGCCTCGCCTGATCCGATCCGGGTCCGCGCCGCCTACGTCTCCGATGCCGACATCCGCGCCATGGCCGAGGCGGTGGCCGCGTGAGGGTCTGCTTCTACGACACCGACGAAGAGATCACCCGCATCTGCCAGCGCCCCGTCCTGGCCATGGTCGGCCCGCGCCGCTCTCAGCCGGTGGTGGTCTTCACGCTGGCCGGCGTCTCCATCACCACCGACCCCTACGGCTCGCTGTTCCGGCTGGCCGCTGACCTGACCGAGGTGCACCGCGAGGAGGTGACCGAATGAACACCACGAGCGACCGGAACCTGTCGCGGGCTGAGAGGCAGAAGATGCCCGTCGCTCTGGACGTGGCCGTGGAGGTCGCCAAGGCCAACGGCGTGTGCATCCGGCCGATCCTCCTGCGCCGCCTGGACACCTGCACCGGGCAGAGTGAGGACGTCAACGTTCCGTGCGGGTCCACCCGGGAGGCCGTCTGCCCGCCGTGCGCCCGGCGCAACAAGCAGCTCCGCAAGGCCCAATGCCGCGAAGGCTGGCACCTGGACGCCGAACCCGTCACCGCCCCGAACCCCGCCACCGAGGATCAGCGGTGGCTGATCGAGTTCCGCGCCGACGTCCAAGCCAAGCGCGATGAAGCCGAACGCAACGGCATGTCCGAGGAGGTCGCCGATTGGGACGCGGCGATTCAGGCCATCGACGAGGAGATCCGTGCGGCGGGGATGCGCGGCAGTCTGTCCGGCCGGGCGGCTCCCCGGCGATCCCGCTCGACCCGGCGCCGCCAGGACGCCCCGGATCTGCCTCGGCGGGCCATGCGCCCCACCACCCTCGGGCGGACCTTCACCGGCATCGAGGGGAAGGTGTTCCGGCCGTCGCTGTTCCTCACCCTGACCCTGCCGTCCTACGGCCGCATCCGATCCGGCCAAGGCGTCCCCGTCGACCCGGCCACGTACGACTATGCGCGGGCGGCCCGCGACGCGCTGCACTTCTCCAAGCTCGTCGACCGCTTCGTGCAGAACCTCCGCCGGGTGGCGGGCTACGACGTACAGTACTTCGCCACCGTCGAACCACAGAAGCGGCTCGCCCCGCACCTGCATATGGCCATCCGCGGCACCCTCCCTCGCGCGGAGGTCAAGGCCATCGCCGCCGCGACATACCACCAGGTGTGGTGGCCGTCCGTCGATGAAGTGCGCTTCGAGGGTGAGCACCTGCCCGTCTGGACTCCGCGCGCCGACCTCCCTGACGACCAGAGCTACCCGGACGGCCAGACCGGCGACTACCTCGACCCCGACACCGGGGAAGTCCTGCCCACCTGGCACGAGGCCCTCGACCAGCTCGACACCGACGACGACTCCGAACCGCTGCACGTGATCCGCTTCGGCGACCAGATCGACGTCCAAGGGGTACTCGCCGGGACCCCGGACGCCGACCAGTGCATCCGCTACCTGTCCAAGTACCTCACCAAGAGCCTGGGCGAGAGCCTCGACGCCGACGACCCGGCCCGCCGGGACCACGCCGCCCGTCTGGTGGAGGCGCTGCGCTACGAACCCTGCTCACCCTCGTGCCCGAACTGGCTGCGGTACGGCGTGCAGCCCAAAAACGCGAAAGTGGGCATGACACCGGGCCGGTGCCGGGGCAAGGCGCACAAGCCCGAACACCTCGGCTACGCGGGCCGCCGCGTGCTGGTCTCCCGCAAGTGGTCGAACAAGACCCTGACCGAGCACAAGCGTGACCGCCGAACCTGGGCGCTGGAAGCCCTCGGCCTGTCCGAAGAGGCCATCGATTCGCACCGCTACGTCTGGAAACCGGTCCCGGCCGGCGACGCCGATACCCCCTCGCTCGCCCTGCGGCTGCTGCGCATGGTCGCCGAACGCCAACGCTGGCGAGCAACCCTGCTCGCCCTGGACGCCAGAGCAGACGGACAACAGGCTCCGGCAGTCGAGATGCGGGAGGCGGCATGAGCAGCAAGCAGCGTGACGAGCTGATGACCGTCCCGGAGATCCTCGCCGAGCTGGGCGGCGTCTCCCGGCGCACCTTCTACCGCTGGCGCGAGATCGGCCACGCACCACAGGGGATCAAACTCCCGAACGGTGAAATCCGTGTCTGGCGTAGCGAGTTCACCGCCTGGCTTGAGTCCCTGCGGGAGGCGGCGTGAGCACCTCCTATGACGTGAAGTTCTGGGAAATCCGCCGGAACGCCTCCAGCAAGACCCCCTCCTACGTGGTCCGCTGGAAGGTGGGCGGACAGGAGAGGTCCAAGACCCTGCGGACGAAGGCGCTCGCCGAGAGCTTCCTGTCGGACCTTCGGCAGGCGGCCAAGCGGGGTGAAGCCTTCGATGTGGAGACGGGCCTCCCGCTCTCCCTGCTGGCGGTCAAGAACGCGGTGACGTGGTTCAGCTTCGCCATGGCGTACGTGGACATGAAGTGGTCCCACGCGGCGGCCAAGACCCGCGACAGCCTCACCGATGCCCTGGCGACCGTGACTCCGGCACTCGTCGACGAGGACGCCCCGGGCCGGCCTGACGCACGTCTCCTGCGGGAGGCTCTTCGGCAGTTCGCTCTTCCTCCGGCTGCCCGGGAGCTTCCCCGTCCGCAGGAGATCCGTACGGCCCTGGCCTGGCTCGAACGTCACTCGCTCCGCGTCTCGGATCTGGCCAAGGTCCGGAACGTACGGCTGGGCCTGGACGCGCTGACGCTCCGGCTTGACGGCGGGGCCGCCGCCGCTACCACCATCGCCCGCAAGCGGTCGGTCTTCTACAACGCCCTTCAGTACGCCGTGGACCTGGAGGAGCTGCCCGCCAACCCGATCGACAAGGTGAAGGCGTGGAAGCCCCCGAAGGTCCGTGAGGTGGTGGACCGGCGCGTGGTGGTCAACCCAGCCCAGGCGCGGGAGCTGCTCACGGCGGTGACCTATGTCGGACGGCTTGACCGGGGCCGGCACCTGCGTGGGTTCTTCGCCTGCCTGTACTTCGCGGGCCTGCGTCCGGCCGAGGCGCTCGGGCTTCGCAGGCAGGATTGCCACCTTCCCGAGACCGGGTGGGGCCGGCTGATCCTCGCCAAGTCCAAGCCGCAGGCCAACAAGAAGTGGACCGACAGCGGCAAGGCTCACGACGACCGCGGGCTCAAGCACCGGGCCAGGGACGAGGGCCGTCCGGTGCCCATCCCGCCGGAGCTGGTGGCCATCCTGCGGGAGCACCTCGACGAGTTCGGCGCCCACGAGGACGGCCAGCTGTTCCGGACCTCGCGCGGCGGGGTGATCTCCATCGGGACCTACTGCGAGGCGTGGAAAGCGGCGCGAACCTTCGCTCTGACTCCAGAACAGCAGGCGTCCCCGTTGGCTGCCCGGCCGTACGACCTGCGGCACGCGGCCGTGAGTCTGTGGCTCAACGCCGGGGTGGCGGCCCCCGACGTGGCCGAACGGGCAGGGCACGGGGTGGACGTGCTGCTCAAGGTCTACGCGAAATGCATCGACGGTGGCACAGAGCGGGCGAACCATCGTATTGACGGCGTGCTGGCCCTGTGAGGGGCGCGCGGTGGAGGGGCTCCGGGAGACCGGGGCCCTTCTGCTTTTCCGGGCCGACCTGGGGAAACACCACCAAGATCATTCCGCGTATATTCCGCGACCACCGGCCGAGAGGTGCTCAGAGCGGCATCCCGCTGCGCACCCCCGAAACGACCAACGGCGCCCGACCGAAGGGAATCCCCTGGTCAGGCGCCGTTTCGCGTGGTGAGCGGAGAGCGTGGGATTCGAACCCACGAGGACCGTCGCCGGCCCTAGCGGTTTTCAAGACCGCCGCCATCGTCCACTAGGCGAGCTCTCCCGGCCGACACGCCCCGAAGAACGTGTCAGATTGCACCTTAGCCTCTCACCGTCACCGGCGCGTCCCTGACTCGGTGGCGCTCCGCGTCCGCCCCGGGGCCGGAGCCCACGGGTGGGAGGCCGCCGCCCGGGGTCAGGGCTGCGGTGCGGCGAAGCCGTCGCCGACGGAGGCGGCCAGCCGCAGGTAGGCGTCGCGGGTGGCGGGCTGCAGCCGCTCCAGGTCGATCTCGGCTCCTTCCTCCAGGTGAGGGTCGTAGGGGACGCGGATCACGGCGCGGCAGCGGGCCGCGAAGTGGGCCTCCAGCCGGTCGAGGTCGACGGTCGACTTCGACCTGGGGCGGACGCTGCACAGCACCACGGTGGCCGAGCTGACCAGGTCCTCGTAGTGGTGGGCCTCCAGCCAGTCGAGGGTCGCCGAGGCGGCGCGGGCGCCGTCCACGGACGGGGAGCTGACCAGGACGAGCTGGTCGGCCAGGCCCAGGACTCCCGACATGGCCGAGTGGAGCAGGCCGGTGCCGCAGTCGGTGATGCAGATCGAGTAGAAGTTCTCCAGGACCTGCGCCACCGCCTGGTAGTCGGACGCGCTGAACGCCTCCGACACCGACGGGTCGCGGTCGGAGGCGAGGACCTCCAGCCGCGACGGCGCCTGCGAGGTGAAGGCTCTTATATCGACGTAGCGCTTGATCTGCTGGCGCTCGTTGAGCAGGTCGCGGACGGTCGCGGAGGTCTCCAGCTCCAGCTTGTCCGAGAGGGTCCCGCGGTCGGGGTTGGCGTCGACCGCGATGACCCGGTCGCCGCGGATCTGGGCGAGGGTCGCGCCGAGGCCGACCGTGGTCGTGGTCTTCCCGACCCCGCCCTTCAGGCTGAGTACGGCGACGCGGTGGTGGCCGGTGGCGACCGGGGTGCGGGCCCGGGTCACCAGCTCGCCGCGGCGGCGGACCTCGGGCGACTCCCCGGGCTTGATCAGGCCCGCGGTGGCCCGGTAGATCAGCTTGCGCCAGCCGCTGGACGGCCCGTTGCGGCGGCCCCGCAGCAGCGAGTCCGGGTCCAGGCTGTCGGCCGACGGCCTGGCCGTGCCGGAGGACTGGCGGGAGGGGGCGCTGAACGCGGGCGGCGGCGCCGAGTGGCGGCGGCGCGGCTGGTACGGCTCCCGCAGTTCCTCGTCCTCGTCGTCGTCGGGGAAGAAGGAGTTGCCCCGGTCGATCGTCCCCCGGCCGGAGGTGGGATCTCTGTCCTTGCGGGAGGCGGCGAGCCTGTCTCCGCGATCGGCGGGCCGGCCCCGTTCGGGAGCGGGGGGCCTCTCGCGGTCCGGGGCGTCCGCCGGAGTCGCCGAGGCGGCCGGGGTGAAGGGCCGCTCGTGGTGTTCCGGCGAGAAGGGCGCCTCCCCGCGGGGGGCGACGTCACGGTCCTGGCGGAAGGCCGTGTCGCGTCCGGATCCCGGCTCGCGCTCGACGGCCATGTCACGACCGGAGCCCGGCCCGAAGGCCGTGTCACGGCCGGAAGCCCGATCACGCTCGGAGTCGCCCCCGGTGCGGCCGGGAACCTCGTCGGGCCGGGGGGCGGCGCCCCGATCGTCACGGTCGTTCCGGTCGTCCCGGGACTGCGTGAGGGCCGCGTCGTCGCGGGCGGCCGAGGGCGCGTCCCAGCCCCGGGTGAAGGGCTCGGGACCGGAGGGGCCGGAAAGGCCGAAGGCGGCCGAACCGAACGAGCCGGGGGTCTGCCGTTCCGGCGTGCCGGGCTGCGGCCGGTCGGCGCCGAAGGCGACGGGGGCTCCGAACGGGCCGGCAGCGCCGGGCTTGGACGCCTCCGAGCCGGGCTTCGAGCCGGGCTTCTCCGAGCCGGGCCCTTCCGAACCCGGCGTCTCCGTGCCGGACATCTCCGAACCCGGCTTCTCGGAACCGGGGCTCCCCGCGCCCGACGTCCCGGACCCGGGCGTCTCAGGTGCCCGCCGTACGGCGTCGGTGGCGGCCGGTTCCGCGGCGGTGTCCGGTTCGGAAGCTTCGGAAGGGGGTCGGTCGCGGTCGGCGCCGCGGGACTCGAAGTTCCCGAAGGAGAACCCTTCGAGCTTCGGAGCCGAGGGCCTGAGGGGTTCGAGCGGGGACTCGGCGGGGCCGGCCGTGTTCCCGGTGGGCTTGAGCGGCTCCGGCGCGGGTCCCGAGGGCCTGAAGGGCTCAAGCGGGGGCTCGGCGGGGTCGAGGGAGCGGCCGGACTCGGCGGGCTTGAAGGGTTCGAGCGGGGCACCGGCGGGCTTGAACGGTTCCAGGGGCGGCTCGGCGGACTTGGAGGCCCCGGAAGCGCCGAAGGACCCGGCGGTCCTGGCGGAACCGGAGGACCCGGGGGGCCCGGAACCGGCGTCGGCGGGGCCGTCGGACGGCTCGTCGGTGGGGCTACCGGACGGCCCGGCGGGGCCGGACGGCCCGGTCGCGGTCGGCTCGCCGGACGGCGAGCGCTCCAGCCGTTCCTCCGCCTGCCGGGACTGCTCGGGAAGCGGACGGGACGGCTCCTCCGGCCCGGTCGGGGGCGTGCGAAGGCCCGGGTCGGTGAAGGACGACCGCTCGGGGCCGGGATCGGTGGACGACCCCCGGCCGGGACCCGGGTCGGTGAAGGACGACCGCGCAGGGCCGGAGTCGGTGAAGGACGGCCGTTCGAGAGCGGGGTCGGTGAACGACGGCCGCTCCAGCCCGGGGTCCGTGAACGACGACCGCTCGGGGCCCGGGTCGGTGGGCGACGGCCGTGTGAAGCCCGGGTCGGTGAACGATCCCCGGCCGAGGCCCGGGTCGGTGAAGGACGCCCGGTCGCCGTCCACGGGGAAACGGACGTCGGGCCGGGTGAGGTCACCCGTCGCGGAGCCTTCGGCGTCGTCGTGCTCCTGGCGGGGCAGCGGCCTCAGCGGGGCCAGGAAGCCGTCGTCGTTCCGGGGGAAGGACGACGGGGAGGACGGCTGGGAGGACGAGTGGGAAGACGA
This sequence comes from Streptosporangium sandarakinum, assembly GCF_050942225.1. Lineage (NCBI taxonomy): Bacteria > Bacillati > Actinomycetota > Actinomycetes > Streptosporangiales > Streptosporangiaceae > Streptosporangium > Streptosporangium sandarakinum. The sequence continues at coordinate 160,821 of NZ_CP192034.1, read as the reverse complement.
GGGAGAGGACGGCGAGGAGGGCCCCCCGAACGGGGGCACCGCGAACGCGCCCGCCGTCGAGCCCGCGTTCATCCAGTCCGCCGCGTCGGCGTCCTCGGCCGGGTGGCCGCCCGTGCCCGGGGAGGTGTCCGAGGGGGCGTAGGCCGAGTCGACGGCGGCACGGAGGAGCTGCGCCGAGGTGGTCTCGGGCTCGGGCTCGGCGGCGACCAGGCCCCAGGGGTCCCTCGGGTACGGCGAGACCGCGGTGGCGTCGTCCACCGCGTTCTTTGCCGGTACCGGGGGTACCTCCTCCTGCTCCTTGATAGCGTCGAGCCAGGCGAGCTGTTCCTCGAGAGATTCCTCACGATCGTGCCTTGCCACCGTGTTCCCCCTCGGGATGGGCGTAAAAGGGCAGCAAACACATAGCAGGTTAACGCCCTGTGTTCACATCATCGCGGGCAACGGTCAAGTTGGCCCACCGGATAGCTTGGCTCACATGCACGCCATCGTGATCGATAAACCCGGCGGACCCGAAGCGCTGTCGTGGCAACAGGTGCCCGATCCGCGCCCCGGCCCAGGTGAGGTCCTCATCGATGTGGCGGCCTCGGCCGTCAACCGCGCCGACGTGATGCAGAGACAGGGACGGTACGACCCGCCGCCGGGCGCCTCGCCGTACCCGGGGCTGGAGTGTTCCGGGGTGGTCGCCGAGGCGGGTCCGGACGTCGAGGGCTTCCGGCCGGGTGACCGGGTCTGCGCCCTGCTGTCCGGCGGCGGCTACGCCGAGAAGGTAGCCGTGCCCTGGCAGCAGGTCATGCGGGTGCCCGACGGCGTGGACCTGGTGGAGGCGGCGGCGCTGCCGGAGGTCGCCTGCACGGTGTGGTCCAACGTCTTCATGACCGCGCGGCTGAGGAGGGGCGAGACGCTCCTCGTCCACGGCGGCGCCAGCGGCATCGGCACGCTGGCCGTACAGCTCGCGAAGGCGTTCGGCTCGCGCGTGGCCGTCACCGCCGGGACGGACGAGAAGATCGCCCGCTGCCTGGAGCTCGGCGCCGACGAGGGCGTCAACTACCGCGAGGAGGACTTCTCCGAGCGGATCCAGGCGGATGTGATCCTCGACATCATCGGCGGGAAGTATCTGCCCGCGAACGTCAGGGCGCTCAGGACCGGGGGACGGCTGGTCGTGATCGGCATGCAGGGCGGCTCGAAGGGCGAGCTGAACCTGGGTGCGCTCCTCGCCAAGCGGGCCTCGGTGCACGGCACCACGCTACGCGCGCGGCCGGTGGATGAGAAGGGGGCGATCGTGCGCGGCGTCGTGGAGAACGTCTGGCCGCTGGTCGACGCGGGCGTGATCCGGCCGGTGATCCACGCCCGCGTGCCGATGAGCGAGGCGGCCGAGGCCCATCGGCTCATCGAGACCGGGGAACACGTCGGGAAAATTCTGCTAGTAGGTTGAAGACTATGAACGCTGAGGAGAGCACTCCGCACATCGTGGTCGTGGGGCCCCAGGGCGCCCAGGTCGAGCAGGACGGCGAGGGCCGCTCGGTCGCCGATCTGGTGGAGCAGCCCGCCAAGGTCATGCGCATCGGCAGCATGATCCGGCAGCTCCTCGAGGAGGTCCGGGCCGCCCCTCTGGACGAGGCGAGCCGCAAGCGGCTCAAGGAGATCCACCAGAGCTCGATCAAGGAGCTGGAGGACGGCCTGGCCCCCGAGCTGGTCGAGGAGCTGGAGCGGCTGTCGCTTCCCTTCGCCGACGGTGAGGGCGCCCCGCCGAGCGACGCGGAGCTGCGCGTCGCGCACGCGCAGCTCGTCGGCTGGCTGGAGGGTCTGTTCCACGGGATCCAGACCACGCTCTTCGCCCAGCAGATGGCCGCCCGCGCCCAGCTGGAGAACATGCGCAGGGCTCTGCCCGGCGGCGTCTCCCTCCAGCAGGACAGCGGCCACCAGGGCAGCTCGGGTCCGTACCTGTAGGACCCGCGGCGCCACCCCCGCCGGGGGCCGTACCCGCAAGGACCCGCGGGGCCACCCGCCGGGGGAGTCCGTACCTGTGGGCCCCGCGGGGCCACCTGCCAGGGGGATCCGCGCCCGGGGACCGCGGGGCCATCGGCGTCCGCAGAGCCACCGGTGATCCCGCGGGACGTCCGGGGTCACCGGCGCTCGCGGGGCTACCGGTAGAGGCCCTCCAGCACCTCGGCCACCCCGTCGTCGTCGTTGGCCGCGGTCACGTGATCGACCGCGGCCAGCACCTCGGCGTGGGCGTTGGCGACGGCGTAGGAGGTGCCGGCCCAGTGCAGCATCGGCAGGTCGTTGGGCATGTCGCCGAAGGCGATCGAGTCGGTCCGCACGACGTCCTGGGTCTCGGCGAGGGCGGCCAGCGCGGTGGCCTTGGTCACACCTCGGGCGCTCATCTCGATCAGCGCCCGGCCGCTGGAGTGGGTGGGCGTCACGAGGTCGCCGACCAGCTCGCAGACGGCGTCGTTGAGGACGTCGGGGTCCATCCGGGGGTGCAGGGCCAGGAGCTTGGCGCAGGGCCGTTCGGTGAGGGCCGCCGCCTCGACGAGCAGCCCGGCGGTACGGCTGTCGGCGCGGTCGAGGCGGAAGGACGATTCGTGGGCGTACCCGCCTTCGTACTCGACGGAGAAGGTCAGTTCGGAGAACTCCGCGCGGAGCCTCCCGACGACCTCCTCCAGGATGTCGGGGGTGATGAGGCGCGACTGGACGACACGCTCGGTGTGCAGGTCGTAGACCAGGGCGCCGTTGGCGCAGATGGCCAGACCCCGGTGGCGTACGGCTCCGGCCACCGGGCGCATCCAGCGTGGTGGTCTGCCGGTCACGAAGACGAGTGTGGCGCCGGCCTCCTCCACGCGTGCGAAGGCGGCGACGGTGCGGTCCGAGACGGTGCCGTCCGAGCGCAGTGCGGTACCGTCGAGGTCGGTGGCGACAAGGCGGGGGCTTCCCATAACACGTCCAGTCTGCACCGTGATGCCCGGTGCCACGCCACGCGGGACTCGCCTGGGATGAACTTCCTCATGGCGGGAACACCTGTCCGCGGGATAGTGTTAGATGTGATGGCGTTGTATTAGCTGAATCCCGTTGTGAAAACCAGTTTGACTGAACCACCCCGGGGCGTGCTGTACGACACATGGGGTTCACGAGGTGTGAATCCCGAAGTTTCAAATCCTGAGGGAGAGCTTTAATGGCTCAGGGAACCGTCAAGTGGTTCAACGCTGAAAAGGGCTTCGGCTTCATCGCGCCGGACGGTGGCGCACCGGACGTCTTCGTCCACTTCTCCGAGATCCAGGGCTCCGGCTACCGGAGCCTCGAGGACGGTCAGCGGGTCGAGTTCGAGATCACGCAGGGCCAGAAGGGCCCGCAGGCCTCGCAGGTTCGCGCCGTCTGACGCATAGACCTCTGCAGAGGGGAAGGCGGGGTTCGCTTCACGCGAACCCCGCCTTCGCCGTTTCCGGACAGCCCTGCGACTTTCGGACATACCCGGATGCCCTTTCCGGGCACCCCTTACGACCTCTCCTGGTCGCTCCTTTCGCCCCCTGCGCGCCCCTTACGCCTCCCTGGGCGCCCCTTACACCCCCTCTGGTCGCCGCTTTCGCCGCCGCCGACCGCCCCTTCGCCACCGCCGATCGCGTCCCGCCGCCCTTTCCGGGCGTCCTCGCCGCCGCACCCCCGAACGACTTCGCGGGTCGGTTTCCGCCACGGCCGGCGAATCACCGGGCGCACGGCCCGCACCCCCTCTTCGCCTCTGAGAGCGCCGCTGAGGGCCTCACCCGGCCCGGACCATCGGGGAAGCCGGTAGTCGGCCCCAAAGCCTCCTGTGGGCCCATGGAGGCCGTCTCTGCCGAGGAGGCTCGACGGCCGCCACGGGAGCCGTAGATCGACACCGGTGCGGGCCGCCGCTCGTGTGGCGGACATCACCGCTCGGCGGTGGATGCCGAATCACATTCCGGCGATCGGGGAAGCCCTCGTGACCACCCCCCGACCTTTGCCGTAGATATCCGGACTTTTGGCCATCTACCAGGAGGTGGAGGCCGTACGCTCGCCGTCCACTTCCCTTGACCGGGGGCATGACGACGAGGGCCCCGCCGGGATCGGCGGGGCCCTCGGGCCGGGAGGGTACGGAAGGGTGGGGAAAGACCGAAAAGAAGGCCGGAAGGCCTATATGTGTTACTTGGCGGGTTCGAGGACGTCGAGGCCGACGTAGGGGCGCAGGGCCTCCGGGACCACGACGGAGCCGTCGGCCCGCTGGTGGTTCTCCAGGATGGCGACGATCCACCGGGTGGTGGCCAGGGTGCCGTTGAGAGTCGCCACGTGCTGCGGCTTGCCGCCCGCGTCGCGGTAGCGGACGCCCAGGCGACGGGCCTGGAAGTCGGTGCAGTTGGACGTCGAGGTCAGCTCGCGGTAGCGGCCCTGGCTGGGCACCCACGCCTCGCAGTCGAACTTCCGCGCCGCGCTCGTGCCGAGGTCGCCCGCCGCGGTGTCGATGATCCGGTAGGGCAGCTCGACCTTGGCGAGCATCTCCCGCTCCCAGTCGAGCAGCCGCCGGTGCTCGGCCTGCGCGTCCTCGGGACGGCAGTAGGAGAACATCTCGATCTTGTCGAACTGGTGGACCCGGATGATGCCCCGGGTGTCCTTGCCGTACGAGCCCGCCTCGCGGCGGAAGCAGGACGACCAGCCGGCGTAGCGGTACGGCAGCGCCGCGCCGTCGAGGATCTCGTCGGCGTGGTAGGCCGCCATCGGGACCTCGCTGGTGCCGACCAGGAACAGGTCCTCCTCCGGCAGGTGGTAGACCTCGCTGGCGTGCGCGCCGAGGAAGCCGGTGCCCTTCATCGACTCCGGCTTGACCAGCACCGGCGGGATCATCGGGATGAACCCGGCCTCGATCGCGTGCTGCATGGCCATGTTGAGCAGGCCGAGCTGGAGCCGGGCGCCGGCGCCCTTCAGGAAGAAGAACCGCGCGCCGGAGACCTTCGCGCCGCGCTCCATGTCGATCGCGCCGAGCAGCTCGCCGAGCTCCAGGTGGTCGCGCGGCTCGAAGTCGAAGGACGGCTTCTCGCCGACCTCCTCCAGCACGACGTAGTCGTCCTCGCCGCCCTCCGGGGCGCCCTCCTCGACGAGGTTGGGCACGGTGTGGAGCAGCTCCTCAAGCTCCCCGGCCAGCTTCTCGGCCTCGGCCTCGGCGGACTTGACCTGTGCCGAGAGGTCCTTGGCCCGGTCGAGCAGGGCGGTCTTCTCCTCGCCGGAGGCGCGGGAGACCGACTTGCCGATGCTCTTCTGCTCGGCGCGCAGCGCCTCGAAGCGGCTCAGCGCGCCGCGCCGCCGCTCGTCGAGGTCGAGCAGCTTTTCGACGACGGAGTCGTCCTCACCGCGGGCACGCTGCGACGCCCGTAGCCGGTCGGGATCCTCACGAAGGGTACGCAGGTCAATCACAGGACAAGGCTACCGATGCGGGGCACGCACCCGCTCACCTATTACCCGGGTTTCTCCGGCCCGGCCGGTCCCACCGGAACGGAGGGGCGGGCCGGCCGGAAGAGCCAGGCCGGCCGAAAGGATCAGGGCCGGCCGGGAGGGCGCTGGAAGGGTCAGGGCCGGCCGGAGCGGATCCTGGACAGCCAGCCCGCGGCCTCGGCGAAGTCGTCGTCGGCCGTGCCCCGCTTGATCCGCGGCGCCACGCCGTCGGCGCGCGGGTAGCTCCCGAGGAAGCGGACGTCGGCGCAGATGCGGCGCAGGCCGGAGACCGCCTCGCCGACCCGGGCCTCGGCCACGTGGCCTTCGAGGTCGAAGTGGAAGAAGTAACGGCCGATGCCGTCGCCGGTGGGCCGCGACTCGATGCGGGTGAGGTTGACGCCGCGCACCGAGAACTCGGTGAGCATCTCCAGCAGCGCGCCCGGGTGGTCGTCGGTGAGGAAGGCGACCAGTGAGGTGCAGTCGGAGCCGGTGGGATCGGGCAGCCGGCCCGGCCGGGAGAGGCGGATGAACCGGGTCACGGTGTCGGACCGGTCGCCGACCCCGGACGCCAGCTCCACCAGGCCGTAGCGCTCGCCGGCGATGCGCGCGGCGATGGCCGCGTCGTACGGCGAGCCCGGGTCGGCCACCTCCTGGGCGGCGGCCGCGGTCGACGGGGCCGGGACCACCACGGCGTCCGGCATCTCGCGGGCGACGAAGCCACGGCACTGGGTGATGGCGGCCGGATGGGTGTAGACCCGCTTGACGTCGGAGAGCGGCATCTCCGTCCGCGTCAGCAGGGAGAACTGCACCGGCAGCAGCAGCTCGGCGGTGATGAGCAGCGGCTCGCCCCAGGCGAGCTCGTCGAGGGTCGAGCTGATGCCGCCCTCCAGGGAGTTCTCCAGCGGCACGACGGCGCCGTCGGCCTCACCCCGCCTGGCGGCGTCCAGCGCCGCGCTGACGTTGGCGCTCGGCAGGCCCTCGGCGTGCGGCGCCAGGATGCGCAGGGCCTCCTCGGTGAAGGTGGCCTCAGGGCCCAGGTAGGCGAGTTTCGGCATGTTGTCAGGCTATCCGGTGCCGGTCCGGAAACGGTGGTGAATCACACGTGCCGGGAGGCGTCAGGCGAGCGGCCGGAACGTCTCGCGGCGTCTCGGCAGCCACGAGGCGAGCAACCAGACCAGGACCAGCGCGCCCAGCCCGAACCCGTTCTGGACGATCTTCCCCAGCACCGGGCTGAGCACCGGGATCTCGGCGGCCTTGATCGCCACTCCCCACCAGGGGACGGGCACCACGTAGTACAGCCAGACGCCCGCGGCGACCCGTACCCGCACCGGGTCGCGCCCGTCCCCGGCCAGCGCGCCGAGGACCACGACCACCCAGGCCAGGTGGTGGATCCAGGCCACCGGCGACAGCAGCACCGCCATCAGGCCGGTCAGCGCGACCCCGGTCATCGCGTGCCCGTCGAGGAACGCCCGGCGGGCGTGACGGAAGCCGTACCAGCCGACCGCGGCGACCAGGGCCAGCCAGAGCAGGGAGGTGGGCGCGTCGGGCAGGTAGAGCCGGATCAGCATGCCGCGCATCGACTGGTTGGTGGTCGCCGCGTTGGCGCCGAGCCGTTCGGGGTCGAGCAGCGCGTGGAACCAGAAGTCGGCGGCGTCGGACGGGATCACCAGGAACGGCAGCAGGGTCAGCAGCGCGGCGGTGAAGGCCGCCATGAAGAAGGCCCGGCGCTGCTCCGGCCGCCCGCCCGGGCCGAACCCGGTGATGAGCAGGTAGATCAGGAAGACGCCGGGGGTGAGCTTGACCGCGGTGGCCAGGCCGATCAGCAGGCCGCGCGGCCAGACCGGGCGGCGGGCCACGCAGTCGGCCAGGCAGAGCGCGACCAGCAGGATGTCCACCTGGCCGAAGCGGACCTGGTCCCTGATCGGCATCAGGTAGGTGCACGCGACCATCAGGACGGCGAACACCGCCGGGAGCCACAGGCCGCCCCACCGGCCCTCCGTCGGCGCGGCCGTACGGCTCGGCGCGGCCCCGCCCTGCGCACCACGGCCGGACGCGGCGCCGTCCGGCCCGCCGCCGCCCGGCACACCGGACCCCGGCGCGGCGAGACCCGCCGCCGCGCGACCCGTCGCGAGACGGCCCAGCGCGGCGCGGAAGGCGTACGCGACGGTGACGGCGAGCGTGACGAAGATCCCGGCCGTCCACACCCACTGCGCGACCGGCCAGGACATCATGGCCAGCGGTACGGCCAGCATCGCCGCGACCGGCGGGTAGGTGAACGGCAGGAGCTGCGGCGCGGGCGTCACGAAGTCGTAGACCGGCCGGCCTTCGAGGAGTGCCTGGCCGCCGGTACGGTACACATCCAGGTCGACCAGTCGCTGGTCGTCGACGTTGCCCAGCCAGTAGAGGACCAGCGGGGCCGCCGCCGCGGCGACGAGCAGCAGCGCGAGCGGCCACACCCACGGTGGCCGCCTGACGGTGGTCGTCGCGGTCGCCTCGCCAGTCATCACGAGCAGGCAGGTTACCGTGGGGCTGGTAAACCGGCGGCCCGGGTCCCGCCCGCGGATCTCCGCCGTGACGGGGACGCCCGGCCGTCCGGCCGGTCGCGACGGGCGGAATGATCCACGAAGCAGGACCTGACGGTTCACGGACACGGGGGAGTCTCATGGGTGCGGTGCACGGCGGTCACAGGCCCGTCCCCACCGCGGGCCCGTTCCCGGCCCCGCCGGGCGCCGCGGGGCCGTTCCACGTCACGCGGGTCCCGGAACGGCCGGCACGCGCCGCGCGGACGGCCGCCGGGGGCGTCCCCTCCGCGCGGGCCGCCGCGCGGGTGCTGTGGGCCGCGCTGGTCGCCGTGTTCACTCTGGTTCTCCTCGTCCCCGGCACGGCCGCCCACGCCGCCGTTCCGGCCGCCGCCTCCCCGGCCGTGCCGGCGAACCCGGGGCAGGTCGTGGTGATCGGGGTTCCCGGCCTCGAATGGGATGACCTCGACCGGGCGCGGACGCCGAACCTGTGGGGGCTCGTGGAGCGGGGCGGATCCGCGTCGATGTCCACCCGGGCGGTGCCCCCGCCGGGACGGAGCCTCATCTGCCCGGTCGCGGGCTGGCTGACCGTCTCGGCGGGGCAGCGGGCGGGCGCTCCCGGGGACGGCTGCGCGCCGCCCGCCGTGCCGCGACCCGGACCGGACGGCGGGGCGAGCGTGCCGGACTGGTCCCGGCTCACCGCCCACAACGCCGCCGAGGTCTCCTACCGCCCGGTGCTCGGGCAGCTCGGGCAGCTCGTGGTGGACGCCGGGGGGAAGGTGGCGGCGGCCGGGCCGGGAGCCGCGCTCGCCGCTGCCGACAAGTCCGGAAATATCGGTAAATACGCCCCCAGCATCGGCGGACTCGGCGACCTGGCACCGTACCGGCTGGTGGTGGCGGAGGTCCCCGACCTCGCCGAGGCGTGGCTGCGGGAGCGTCCGGGAGACGGCGGCCCGCTCGCCGCGCTGACCGACCGGGCCCGCCGGGAGGCGGTGGCCGCCGCCGACCGCGGGGTGGACGCGGTCCTCGGCCGGGTCCCGCCGGGCGCCACCGTCCTGCTCGGCGGCCTGTCCGACACCTCGCCGACCGCCCACCTGCACGTGGCCGTCGCCCGGGGGGCGTCCCCCGGCGGCGCGCCGTACCCGCGCGGCCTGCTCACCGCGCCCTCCACCCGGCAGGACGGCCTGGTCACCAACACCGACCTGACCGCCACCGTGATCGCCCTGCTCGGCCTGGAGGCGCCGAACACGGTCGTGGGGCACGCCTGGCGGAGCGCCGGGCCGGGCGGCGGGAGCACGGCCGCCACGGTGGACCGGCTGGCCGACGACGACCTCGCCAGCGAGGTGCTGCGCGAGGTGCGGGGGCCGTTCTTCACCGGCCTGGTGACCGTGCAGATCCTGTTCTACGTGCTGGCCGCCGTGGCGTTCCGGCGCGGCTGGGGCGGCTCGCGGGCGCTGACGGCCGTCCGGGGCGTCGCGACGGTCAGCGGCGCGATCCCCGTCGGCATCTTCCTGGCCCAGCTCGTGCCGTGGTGGAGCCTGCCCGCGCCGATGGCCGCCCTGGTCCTGACCATCGTGGCCGTCGCCTGCTTGGTCGCGGCGCTCGCCCTGGCCGGGCCGTGGCGGGCGCACGTCCTCGGCCCGCTGACCGTGGTCGCCGCGATCACCTCGCTGGCCCTGCTGGCCGACGTGATGACCGGCTCCCGGCTCCAGGTGAACGCGGTCGGCGGCTACGAGCCCGTCACCGGCGGGCGCTTCTACGGCTTCGGCAACATCGCCTTCGCGGTCTACTCGGCCGGCACCATCCTGGCGCTCGCCGGGGTCGCCCAGTGGCTGCTGCCCCGCGGACGCCGCGCGCTCGCCCTGGCCGTCTGCGTCCTGTACGGCGGGCTCGCGGTGTTCGCCGACGGCTGGCCGGGGTGGGGCGCCGACTTCGGCGGCGTCCCGGCGTTCCTGGCCGGGGTGGCCGTCCTCGTGGTCCTGCTGTCGGGCCGCCGGCTGTCGGTGACCAAGGCCGTCCTGATCGGCACGGCGGGCGTCCTGGCCATCACGGTGATCGCGGTGGCCGACTGGCTGCGGCCCGCCGAGCAGCGCACCCACCTCGGCGCGTTCGTCCAGCAGGTGCTGGACGGCGAGGCGTGGGCCGTGGTCACCCGGAAGTTCGGCGCGATGCTCGGGATCACCGTCGGCAACTGGCCGCTGACCCTGCTCTCGCTGGTCGCGCTGGCCTTCCTGTTCCTGGTGCTGGACCGCCCCTCCCGGTGGGGTGCCTCCGCGCTGGGCCGGGCCTACACGCTGGCGCCCGCGCTGCGCGCCGGGCTGATCGGCGCGCTGGTCTGCGCGCTGGCCGGGTTCCTGCTGAACGACTCAGGCATCGCCATCCCGGCGATGGCGCTCACGGTCGCGGTGCCGCTGACGCTGACCGCCTGCGTGCGCGCGCTCCGGCTCTCGCCGCCCACCACGCCAGGGCGAGCGTCAGAGCCAGCAGGGACCACGGCACCACCCGCTCCCTGATCAGGGTCTTCAGCCACAGCAGGTCGGCCGGGCGCATCGCCTCCCTGGCCGGGAGGTAGCCCAGCGACAGGACGGCCGTCCTGGCCAGCACGAAGGTCTCCAGCGCGGGCCAGGACGCCCCGGCCGCCATCGCCAGCAGCGCGAAGGCCAGCCCGTCGTACCACGGCAGCGCGTACGGCGCGGCGAACAGCCAGGCGGCCACCAGCGCCGCGGAGACCGCCGGGGCGGTGGCCCGGGGCGTGGCCCGCAGGACCAGCCACGCCAGGCAGGCCAGCAGCAGCATCGAGCCGAGCTGGATCCACGAGGAGTACGCGCCGGGCCCGAAGGCCGCCTGCAGGCCGGTCTTGGCGAGCTGCCACGGAGTGGCGAGGGAGACCTTCTTGCTGGCCGCGCCGACCTGGTCGAGCACGTGCGGCCCGGCCAGGCCGTAGGTCAGCAGCACGGTGGCCGTGGCGGCGCCCGCGACGACGGCGAGCCGGCGCGGTGAGCGGCGCAGCTCCCACGCCGGGCCGAGCGCGACCAGCCCGGCGTTGAGCTTCACCCCGATGCCCAGCCCGAGCAGCACGCCGCTCCCGGCCCGCCGCCAGCCGCCGCCCGGCCCGTCCGAACCGACCGGTACGGCCGGACCCCTGGTCCGGCCACGCCGGCCGGGACGGCGCCGGCCCGCGCCGCGTTCCCGGCCGCGTGGGCCACGAGCGCGGCGACCATGCAGGCCACGGCGAGGGTGTCGACGTGCATCCCGGCGGCCAGGTGGTAGAGCATCAGCGGGTTGGCCGCCCACAACAGCGCCGCCCGGCGGGACAGCCCGGCGTCGGCCCGGGTGAAGCGGTGCAGCAGCAACGCGGTCCCGATGAACGCGGCCGCGTTGAACGCCGCCATCGCGAAGACCGTCAGCCTGACCGAGTCGCCGCCGATCAGGCTCGCCAGCGCGTGCACGGCCGTCGCCACCGGTCCGTACACGCTCGTCACGCCGGCCCACTCCTCCACCGCGCCGGTGACCGGGTCGGCGGGCAGCTCGGCGGGGGTGACGGCGTAGGGGTCAAGGCCGAGGGCGGCCAGGCGGCCGTAGGCGGCGTAGTTCAGGTGGTCGGCCGAGCCGGACGGGGGGAGGAAGGCCAGCAGTCCGGCCACCGCGCAGCCGGCCACCAGCAGCAGGCGGGGGGCGGGCCCGCTCCGGGCCCGCAGCGCGCCGGCCAGTCCGAGGCCGCCCAGCACGATCGCGGCCGCGGCCATGGCGATCACGAGGTGGCCGTCGGGGCGCACGCCCAGGGAGTAGGGGGGCTGCCAGGCGGGGCCGGGCAGCCCGGGGACCATCGCGGACGGCCCGAGCAGCCCGATCAGGACCGTCAGGGCCGCCGACAGCCCCACGGCCGCGTAGGCGGCCGCGTCGAGTCCCCGGAACGCGCCACGCGCGGGGGCTCGCCTGCCGTCGACAACCGCCGGATCCCGAGTCACCCGCAAATTCCAGCACACCCGGCGCGGTGCCCCGGGCGGTGGCCGGTCCGGAGCGCCGGACGGGCATGCGCGGGCCCCCGGTGACGGTCCGCCGAGACGGCGGCCGGCGGCCGGTGACGGGCGGCTAGCGACGGACCAGCAGGGCGCGGGCGACGTCGCGGAACTGCCGGGCCCGGTGGACCTGGGCCCTCCAGTCGGTGCCGGTGGCCCGGTGGGTCATCTCCACCTCGACCTCCCGCACGCGGAACCCCTTGCGCAGCAGGTCGATCGTCAGCGCGGTCTCCACGCCGAAGCCGTGCGCCAGGGGGCGGGCGGCCTCGAAGGCCGCCCTGGTCAGGCAGCGCTGGCCGTTGAGCGGCTGGGCCGGGGTCCAGCCGGTCGCCCGCTCGATGCCCTCGCGTGCGAGCCGTACCACGAACCCGTGGCCGCCCAGCTTCACCCTGGTGGCGAACACGGCGATGGCCATGTCGGCCTCGCCCGCCGCGACGGGCTCGATCAGCGGCGCGGCGGTGCGCGCCGTCTCGCCCAGGTCGGCGTCGAGGAACAGGAGGTTCCTGGGGCTCTCGTCGTCGAACAGGCGAACCGCCTCGGCGCCGCTCTCCATGGCGGCGGCCTTGCCGCGGTTGCGGCTGTGCCGTACGACGCGCGCCCCGGCGGCCTTGGCCACCCTGCCGGTCTGGTCGGTCGAGCCGTCGTCCACCACGACGACGAGATCGACGCCCGGGAGCGCCGTGGCGGCGGCCACGGTGGCGCCGATCCTGTCCGCCTCGTCCTTGGCGGGGATGATCACTGCTGTGCCGGTCATCGTCGCGCCGGTCACCCCTGCGGCTCGGCCGACAGCGACTCGTCCGGCACCGCCTCGTGCACGGTGAACACCGAGTCGAGCCCGGTGACCTGGAGGATCTTGCGTACGGCGGGCCGCGGCGCGGCCAGCTCCATGGTCCCCCCGCGCTCGCGCAGCCGCTTGAGCGCGGCGAGCAGCACGTTCATCCCCGTGGAGTCGCAGAACTCCACCTTGGAGAGGTCGAGGACCACGTAGGTGGTCGGACTCTCCTGGAGCAGCCGAGCGAACTCGGACTGCAGGCCTGGCGCGGTGTACAGGTCGATTTCACCGGTGATAGTCATGACGGTGTGCCCGGCATGAGATCGAGTTGAGACTTTTAGCTCCACAGCGGCACACTAGCGGCGCGAAGGCCCCGGGTCACGTTCTCTCGCCCAGGACGAGTCGCCGGCCTTTTGTCCCCCGTTTCGACCTCACGGAAACCCTGAGTGCGCGAGACTTGACACTGCGCAATACCGGCTCGGCCGGGAAGGGAGTGACCCGGAACTCTCCCGCCCGTCCACTGCGCCACGGCAGCGACGACCGCTGAGCAGAAACGGGCTCGACCAGATGAACACCGACCTTCCTGAGGACCCCCAGCGACAGCGGCTCCGGGACCACCTGGAGTCCATGATCACCCGAACCGAGAAGGCCACCTCGTGGCACGACGCGGCCGGGTCCCTCCGCGACATGATGAGCCACGAGGGATACGTCCCGATCAGGACCCGCCTGACGGGCGACGACCTCGACTTCCTGGAGGGCGCGCGCGAGGAGCTGCTCGGCTTCGCCACCCTCGGGGTCCGGCTCCTCGACCTCCACCGGCCGCGCGACGCGGGCGGCATCACCAGCGACGCGGCCCACCCGATCCTGCGGTGCCGCGGCTGCATGTGGCGCTGGCCGTGCCCCACCTTCCGGGCCATGGTCGAATCCTTCGACACCCCGCGGGCACCGTCCTCCTACCGGCACGTCGAACCCGACGATCCCGACGATCCCGGCGGTTCCGGCGGTTCCGGCGACGGAGGGAAGACCCGGGTGATCCTCGTCTCCCCCCGGAGCGGCCCCCACGAACGGTAGGCCGCCGACCGCGGACGGGCCCCGGGCCCGGGACGGCGGGCGGACGCTCAGGCCGGCAGCGGCAGGCGGATCTCGAAGCGGCAGCCGGCCCCGGCGTTGACCACGCCGATGGTCCCCTCGTGCGCCTCGACGATGCCCTGCGCGATCGCCAGACCGAGCCCGGCCCCGGTGCCGTCCGCGCCCGGGGTCCGGGCCGCCTCGCCGCGGAAGGCCACGTCGAACACGCGGGGCAGGTCCTCCTCCGGGATGCCGCCGCAGCAGTCGGCGACCGACAGGCAGGCGACCTCTCCCTCCACCGCCGCGCGCACCAGCACGGTGCCGTCGGCGGGGGTGTGCCTGATCGCGTTGACCACGAGGTTGCGCAGCGCCCGTGACAGCTCCCCCGCGTCGGCCACGACCGGGACGACCTCGCCCGCCTCGCCGGCCAGTCGTACGCTCTTGGCCCTGGCCAGCGGCTCGGCGCCGGCCAGGGCGTCGGCGACCAGGTCGCCGAGGCCGACCGGGGAGCGCGACAGCCGCAGCGCGCCCGCGTGGATCCGCGACAGCTCGAACAGGTCGCCGACCATGCCCGACAGCCGGTCCACCTCCAGGCGGATCCGCCGGTGGTAGCGCGCCACGGTCTCCGGGTCGCCGGCCACGCCGTCCTCCAGCGCCTCGGCCATGGCCCGCATGCCCGCCAGCGGGGTGCGCAGGTCGTGGCTGACCCAGGCGACGAGCTCGCGGCGCGCGCTCTCCAGCGCGCGTTCGCGCTCGTGGCCGAGGCGGATGCGCTCGTAGGCCTGCTCCAGGGTCCTGGCGATGGTGTCGAGTTCGGCGGGCAGGCCGCGGGGCGGCGCGAACTCCCCCGACGGCGGTACGGCGCGCACGGCCGCGACAAGCCTGCGGCTGGCCGCCACGACCCGGCGGGCCAGCACCGCCGCGACCCCCAGCCCGACGAGCCCGCCGACCGCGACCACGCTGAGCACGATGTCCCGGGGCGTGCCCTCGATGATCATCTCAAGGGTGATGGCGACCACCCCGCCGACCGTCGCCACGACGGTCACCACGGCGACCACCGCGAGCATCACGCCGATCGACCGTTCGCGCAGCAGCCGCATCGCGCCCAGCCCGGCCAGCGCCACCAGCAGGCCGAGGCCCGCCGTGACCGCGACGATGACCAGGATCTCGGGGATCACGGGATCATGGCTCCGGGGTGGGCTCGAAGCGGTAGCCGACGCCCCAGACGGTGACGATGCGGCGGGGCGCGGCCGGGTCCGGCTCGATCTTCTCGCGGAGGCGGCGGACGTGCACGGTCACCGTGGAGGAGTCGCCGAAGGACCAGCCCCAGACCTGGTCGAGCAGGGCCGCGCGGCTGAACGCCTGGCGGGGGTTGCGCATGAGGTGGGCCAGCAGGTCGAACTCGCGGGCGGTCAGCGTCACCTCCGCGGCGCCGAGCCGTACCTCGTGGGCGTCGACGTCGACGACCAGGTCGCCGTCCCGGAGCACGCCGGTCCCGGCCGCCGCCGCGGCGCCGCGTCCCCGCCGCAGCACGGACCGCACTCGCAGGGCCAGCTCCCGGGGGCTGAACGGCTTGGTGACGTAGTCGTCGGCGCCGATCTCCAGACCGGCCACCCGGTCGATCTCCTCGCCCAGCGCGGTCAGCATGATCACGGGGATCGGGCGGCGTTCCCGGAGCTTCCGGCAGACGGCGAGGCCGTCCATCTTCGGCAGCATCAGGTCGAGCACCATCAGGTCCGGCGGGTCGGACAGCGCCCGGCGGAGCGCCTCGGCGCCGTCGGAGACGCACTCCACCCGGTGGCCGTCGCGTTCGAGATAGCGGACCACGACCTCGGCCACCGTGGGGTCGTCGTCGACCACCAGAATCCGCGCGCCCATGACGTCCACGGTAGGCCCGTGCGGGCCGTCCACCGTGCCCGCGTCACCGGTCCGTAAGGATCGGGGAGAGCGGATCGTTATCCTCTCCGTCCCCGCGGGGCCCGCGTCCCGCGTACCGTGGATCACATGACTCGTACGGTGATGGCGGTCCTGGGCGTCCTGCTGGCGCTTTACGTCGTGTTCGGGCTCCTGCTGCCGGCGCTGTTCGGGCTGCTGAAGTTCGTGCTCGTGCTGGCGGTGGTGGCGTTCGCGGTGGTGACCGTGGTCACGGTCGTGAGCCGGTTCTCGAAGTGAGCGGCCCGGCCGTGCCCGCGTGAGCCGTACGGCGGGCCCGGCGGGTCTACCCGCACTCCCGCAGCGCGGGCTCGGGCAGGGGCACCTGGCCGTCTCCCTGGTCGGCGACGGCGGTGAGCAGGGCCCAGACCGTGGTGATCTCTCCTTCGTGCCTGACGCCCCAGTTCTCGGCGACGTACTCGACGATGCCGAGGCCTCGGCCGCCGAGGGAGGAGAGGGTGGGCCGTCCGGCGCGGGGCTCGGTGGCGGCGCCTCCGTCACTCACCGCAACCTCGACGCACCCCCCGGCCCACCGCCAGGCGACCATGACCTGGCCGGACGGCAGCGGATGCGCGTGCCGGAGCGCGTTGCTCAGCAGTTCGCTCACCACGAGGACCGCGTCGTCGATGGCGGTCTCGTAGACACCCCATTCTTGCAGGTCGGAGCAGAGACGTTGGCGTGCGACAGCGACGCTGGACGGTGCATACGGCAACAGAACGACGCTCGACGCACTCACCTCCCCGTTTCCCCGTTCCCCCTCAGGAACACACCTGGTACGACCGAAATGCCCCGTTAGATGGTCTTAGAAACCGCGCCTCGATTACGGCTTGTGCACATTCGACGATAGTTCAGCGCATCCGTTACCGGGTCATGACCGCACCGGTGTGTCGGTCAGGTATGGGCGCTCGGCGTGTCGGCAATGGGCAGGGAGAGCCGCATCCGGGTGCCCCCTCCCGCGTTCTCGTGCGCCGTCACCTCGCCGCCCTGGGCGCGGGCCAGGCTGCGCACGATGTACAGGCCGAGGCCGACTCCGCCGAACCTGCGGCGGTCACCGGCGTCCACCTGGACGAACCGCTCGAACACCCGCTCACGGCTGGCGGGCGCGATGCCCACGCCCTCGTCGTCCACGACCACCACCACCCGGTCACCTTCCCGCCAAGCCGCGACCCTGATGAGACCACCGTCCGGTGAGTATTTGAACGCGTTCTCCAGGAGCTGCCCCAGCACGATATCGGTCGCCAGCGCGTCACCGGAGACCGGGGGCAGGTCAGAGGCCACATCGACCTCGACGCGGTGCAGATCCGACAGCACCGGGAGGCCCAGCGTGGCGGCGCGGATCAGCGCGCCCATGTCGAGCGCCTCGATCCGGAGCGTGAGCTCGCCGGTGCCGGCCCGGGAGCCCAGCAGCAGGTGGTCCATGAGCTGGCCGAGGGAACGCGCCCGCTCGGCGATGGTGTGCACGGCCGCGCGGCGCTCGGCGTCGGTCATGCTGTCCCAGCGGGCGTCGAGGGTGCCCGCGAACCCCCGCACCACCGTGATCGGGGTGCGCAGCTCGTGGCTGGTGGTGGCCAGGAAGAGGTCCTTGGCCTCCTCCAGCTCCTTGGCGCGGGTGATGTCGCGGAAGTCGACCACGGTCTCCCCGGTCTCCACGATCTCCGCGCAGAGCACCTCCAGCCAGGCTCCCGAGGCGAGCTGCAGGGTGAGCTTGTCGCCCGGCTCCGGCAGCGGGAACGGCGGCGGCCCGCCGATCACGTCGGCCGCGGTGCGGCCGGTCAGCCCGGCCGCCGCCGGGTTCCACTGGGTGACCCGGCCCTTCTCGTCGAGGACCGCGATGCCGTCGGCGCTGGCGTCGAACACGGCCCGCTCGTGGGCCCGCTGCCACACCGCCTCCTGGTAGGCCATGGCGTTGCCGGCGGCGATCCCGGCGTGCCCGGCCAGCAGCTCCAGCAGCTCCAGCTCCAGGTGGCTCGCCTTGCGCTTGGCGAACAACGCGTACAGCGCGCCGTACGGCCGGCCGCCCACCGCCGCCAGGCCGAGCGCGATGGTGTGCAGGCCGGGCAGCCGCGACCAGATCAGCTCGTCCAGCGCGGCCTGCTCGCCGGTCTCCAGCATCACGGTCCGGCCGGTGCGCAGGAGCTTGCCGACCAGGCTGGAACGCAGGTCGGCGGTGGAGCCGCGCATGGACTCCGGCAGCCGGTGGGTGGCCACCAGCCGGAGCCGGTCGCCCTCGATGAGCACGAAGCCGCCCGCGTCGGCGCCGGTCAGCTCGGTGAGGCTGGCCGCGATCCGGTCGAGCACGGCGGGCAGCTCCCGCTCGGCGTTGATGTCGGCGACCACGTCGGTGAGCCTGCGGACGAGCTGTGCCCGCCGGGCGGCCTCGTCGTGGGCGCTCTCGTCGTCGCGCGCCAGGTGGTAGACGCTGACGTAGCCGAGCAGGGCGCCGGCCGAGGACCGCAGCGCGCTGGTGTCGACCCGCACGTCGAGGAGGGTGCCGTCGCGGCGGAACCGCCTGGTCCGCAGCGACACCTGGCCGCCGGTGCGGACCCGCTCCAGGACCGCGTTGTGCTCGGCGGTCAGCTCCTCGGGGACCATCGGGGCGCGGCGGCCGAGCAGCTCGGCCGCCGTCCAGCCGAACAGCCGCTCGGCGGCGGCGTTCCAGCTGAGGACCGTCTGGTCGCGGTCGAGGGCGACGATCGCATTGGGCGCGCTGGCGACGACCGCGCGGCCGATGCCGTCGTCGCACCCCCTGCTGTCACCCACATACCAATAGTGCCGTGTCAACCGGCCTGATCTTGGCACTTTCGTCCGCATGTGCTGACACCCGTTGGGAGGATCCGTCCGATACGCTGCCGTCACCGCGCGCCTGAACACGCCCGGACAGCGAAAGGGTGGGGCCATGTCATCCGGTGACATCGACGCACTGCTGCGGGTGACCTCGCCCACGTACGTGGGGAAAACCTCCCCGGATGTCGCGTTCGGCACGCTCGACGGGCCGGTGGGCCGGCTCGTCCTCGCCGTGACGGGCCGGGGCGTGGTGGCGTGCAGCTACGAGGACGAGAACACCGTCTTCGAGCGCGTCAGCAACGAGGTCAGCTCGTTCATCGGGGGCGACCCCCGGCGGCTCGACCCGGTCCGCCGGGAGCTGGACGCCTACTTCTCCGGACGGCTGCGCACCTTCACCGTCCAGATCGACCTGCAGCTCGCCACGCCGTTCGCCCGGACGGTCCTGCAGAAGATGCTCACGGTCCCGTACGGCACGGTGACCACCTACCGGGAGATCGCCGAGCGGATCGGCAGGCCGCGGGCGCTGCGCGCGGTCGGCAACGCGCTGGGCGGCAACCCGGTCTGCGTGATCGTGCCCTGCCACCGGGTCGTCGAGAGCGAGACCGTCCTCGGCGGCTACGCCGGCGGCCCGGTCGCCAAGGAACGGCTGCTGCGCGTCGAGCGGGGCGCGGGCCGCCCGCCCCTCGGCTCGTAGGCGGCCCGCGGGCGCGGGACGAGGGCGATCGGCGCCGTCGCCGGCAACTCGTGAGGCGGCCCGTGGGCGCGGGACGAGGGCCCCGCGCCCGCTCACCGCGTACGGCCGGTCAGGACGTGCGGCCGGCGGGCGAACCTGCCGACGGCCAGGGTGACCAGGCCCGCGACGAGGAAGGACCCGACGGCCGCGCTCATCCACGGCTGCTTGGTGAAGCCGACGGCGTCCCTGACCCAGGCCCAGCGGTCGTCCCACCACTTCACCCCCGCGGGGGCGGCGAGCAGCCACCAGGTGGCGAAGCCGAGCACCCACGGGACCACCATGAGCAGGCGGGAGGGGGCGGTCTCGGAGGTGTCCCAGGTCCGGCCGCGGCCGAGCAGGAAGTAGTCGACCGCCAGCACGCCGAACATCGGGACGAACACCGCGCCGATGATGCCGAGGAACGCCTGGTAGGAGTGGACGTCGATGACGAGGGCGACGGCGGTGGTCAGCACGCCGATGGCCACGGAGAAGACCCTCCGGTCCACCCTGGGCATCAGGTTCTGCAGCGACATCGCCGTGGAGTAGACGTTCGCGAACGACTGGTCGGTCTCGCGCAGCACCAGGATGCCGAAGAACAGTGCCCCGAGCGGCGCCGCCACGAACGGGGCGAACACCGTGGTCTGGTTCTCGGCCACCGCGGCGTGGCCGGCCAGCGCCACCGCGTAGACGCCGACGGCCAGGCACGCCACCTGGGCGATCGTGTAGCCGCCGACCACGCCGGTGAAGGCCGCGCGGCTGGACCGCGAGTGCCGGGCGTAGTCCGCCGCGACCGGCACCCATGACACCGACAGGGCGATCACGAAGTCCACCGCGGGGGCGAAGTTGTGCCAGGACCCGCCGGTCTGGGCGGGGGTGTCGCGGAGGAAGACCACCGCGAACCAGACGACCGACACCACCACGCCGACGGTGACGAACCGCCGCAGCAGCCGGATGGCGCCCAGCGGGTAGAGGGTCAGCGCCGTCGTCAGCGCCCCGGCGGCGACCGCCCAGACCGCGTACGGCACGGACGGTCCGAAGATCGCCTGGGCGCCCATCGCGACGACCCACAGCTCGAACGCGCCCCAGCCGATCATCTGGACGATGTTGAGGACGGTGGGGACGGAGGAGAGCCTCGCCCCGAACAGGCCGCGCAGCAGCACCATCGCGGGCCGGCCCGTCTGCACGCCCGGCACCGCGGCGAGGCCGACCATCGCGGTGCCGATCAGGCTGCCGACGAGCGAGGCGAGCAGCGCCGCCGGCAGGGTGAGGGCGTCGCCGTCGAGCAGCGGGTCGATCAGGAAGACGGCGAAGGAGAAGCCGAGCAGGCTGACGCCCAGGTTCGCCCAGAACGCGCCCTGGTCGAGCGCGCCGAGCGTCTTGGGCGGGGCCTGGTCGAGGGTGAGGGGGGCCTCTGCATGCTTGGAACCGATGACATCGGATGTCACGAAACGCTCCCTACGCCGGCATTACCCGGACAGGTTCAGGCGGTCGGCAGCGGCTGTGCTGCCCTCTCAGCCCGGCGCCCCGAGCTCCCGCGTTGGTTTATGCAATTGGCGCCCTCATATTGCCGCATGACAGGACACATGGCCACAGCGGGTCGGATCACAGCCCTCTCGCCGCCCTCGACTGCCGCGGCCACATCCATCAATCGTTTATTCAGATCGATCAGGATGAAAAGTAGGCATTGGACTCATTGATCGGTGTTCGCCCACTCTTGACCACACGACGGAGGCCCTGAAGTGCGCCCCGGCCAGGCGCCGCAGGGCCCCGTCCCCTCGGCCTGTGACATCCGATGACCAGAAAGAAGATGATGGCCACACACGTTGACCACCCCCGCTCGGCCACCAGGTCGTGGCTGGGCGTCTCGGCGATCACCGCCAGCCTGTTCGTCTTCCTCACCACGGAACTGATGCCCGTCGGCCTGCTCACCCCGATGAGCTCGAACCTGGGCATATCGGTGGGCGCCGCCGGGCTGATGGTCACCCTGTACGGCGTCTCAGCCGGGCTGGGCGTGCCGTTCATCGTGGCCTGGACCAGGCGCGTCAACCGGCGCGTGCTGCTGTCGGCGCTGCTGGTGATACTGACCCTGGGAAACCTCATCACCGCCGTCTCACCGAACTACCCGCTGGTCCTGACGACGCGGCTCGTCATGGGATTCGCCAGCGGCGTGTTCTGGGCCATCGGCGTGAGCATGGCGATGCGCCTCGTCGCCGAACGCCACGCCGGCCGGGCGGCCGCGATCGTGATGTCGGGCATCTCGGTCGCCGCGGTCGTGGGCATACCGCTGGGCACCCTCCTGGAGAGCCTCACCGGCTGGCGGACCACGTTCCTCATCTGGGCCGGCCTCAGCGCGCTGGTCCTCCTCGCGGTCGTCGCCGCGATCCCGTCGCTGCCGTCGCAGAACGCGGTCCCGGTCCGGGAGGTCTTCACGCTCCCGCTCAGGAACGCGCCGCTGCGGCTGGTGCTGTTCACCGTCGTGCTGTTCGTGCTCGGCCACTTCGGGGCCTACACCTTCGTGCGCCCATACCTGGAGGAAAGCACCTCGGCCACGCCCTTCTTCATCACCGCGGTACTGATGCTCTACGGCGCCGGAGGCGCGGCCGGGAACCTCATCGCCGGGCACACGGTGGGCAGGAACCTCAGGGGCGGCTTCGCCGTGGGCTGCGCCGGGCTCACGGTCTCCCTGTTGCTGCTGCTCACCATCGGGCACGGGCAGGCCGGCGCGGTCGTCTCGCTGGCCCTGTGGGGGATCTCCTTCGGCGTCGTGCAGCTGTGCCAGGTCAACATGACCCAGGCCGCCGCGCCCGATACCTTCGAAGCCGCGATGTCACTCAACACCATGGCGTACAACACCTCCATCGCGCTCGGGGCGCTGTTCGGCGGACTGCTAGCCGACCACCTGGGCGTCACCGGCGTCGTCTGGTTCGGCGTGGCGCTGACCGCCGCCTCGCTGCTCCTCACCCTCGCCACCCGCGGCAGGACCTCACCCGCCGTCCCCGGCGAGGCGCCGGCCGCACACGGATGAGCCCACCCCCCGACTCAGACGGAACATTCAGCAGAGGAGATCATCGATGCGCGTGAAAGCCTTCGACCACTTGGTGCTCAACGTGAAGGACGCCGAACGGGCACTGGAGTTCTACTCGGGGACCCTCGGCCTCGCGGAGGAGCGGGTCGCGGAGTGGCGGGCGGGTGAGGCGCCCTTCCCGTCGGTACGGGTCGACGAGTCCACCATCATCGACCTGGTCGAACGTCCGCGCGGCGAGTCCAACGTGGACCACATCTGCCTCGTCGTGGATCCGGTGGACTGGCGGCAGGTGATCGACTCCGGCGTCCTCACCGTGCTGGAGGGGCCGGTCAGCCGGTTCGGCGCGCGTGGCGACGCGCAGTCGGTGTACGTGCGGGACCCGGACGGCAACACCGTCGAACTGCGCTGGTATCCCCAGGACGTCGAACGGTGAACCGCGGCGGGACCGGCCCGGCCGCGTGATCCCGTGATCGACGCGATCGGGCCGGCCCCGGACCGGCGGATCAGGCCACGAACGGGTCCCGGCCGCTCTCGCTCACCATCGGCAGGCCCGCGCTCCCCCACGCCTGCATGCCGCCGCCGACGTTGATCGCGTCCCGGCCGACGTGGTTGAGCCAGGCGGCGGCGTGCGCCGACCGGCCGCCGGAGCGGCAGATCACGTAGACGGGCGCGTCCGGCGGCACCTCGCCGGCCCGGACCTGGAGCTCTCCGAGCGGGATGTGGACGGCCGTGGGCGCGTGCCCCGCCCGCCACTCGTCGTTCTCGCGCACGTCGAGCAGGAACGCTCCGTCGGGGACGGCCTGTGCTTCGACCTCAGGAACAGTCATGACACCCATTGTCCCAAGTCCGTCCCCCTGGTGGGGCAGGAAGCGGCCCAACCGGCCCACGGTCGTGCGGCCCGGCCGGGCCCCCGGGCGTACGGAACGGATGACCGTACGGGACGCCCGGTACGGCGGGCGCCGCCGTACCGGGCGGGTGGCACGGCGGCACAGGCCGTGCGCGATCGGCTACGTCGCGGCGGCCGCCGCCGCCGCGCCGCCCGCCGCGGCGGCGTTGATGGAGGCGATGGTCTTCGAGACCGCGTCGCCCGCCCAGTGGCCCTCGGCGATCTCCTTGAAGGCGCGCCGGTCCTCGTCGGGGAAGGCCTTTCGGTCGATCTTGGCCGCGTGCAGTACGGCGATCAGCGCGGCCGTCCGCTCGTCGGTCGCGGCTCCGGTCAGCGCTTCCCGGACGCGCTCGCGCACCGCCCGCTCCACGCTCGGGTCGAGCTCCGGGTGGCGGGTGCGGGGGAAGATCCCCAGGATCTTCGACCGCTCCTCGCCCAGCACGCCGCGCTCGGCCAGCCTGGTGAGCAGGCGTCCGCGGAGCTTGGCCGAACGGAGCTTGTAGACCCACCGGTCGGGCTTGTGCGGCCTGTCCTCGGCGGCGATCCGGGCCAGCGCCGCGTCCAGTTCCTCGTCGCCCAGGGGGGTGGGATCGAGGACGGCGATCTTCTTGTCGGTCAGGCCGACCCGGCCGTCGATCGCCAGCTCGGCCAGCAGGGCGCCGCTGAGAGCGACGCCCAGATCGGTCGAGCCGACCAACTGCGTGCCTTCCCGCTCGCTGAGCGCGAGGAGGAGGACTTCCTCGGCGATGGTCGTCATGATCGAGACCCTACGCCCCGGACCGCGCGGACGTGGAGTGCTCCCGGGGCCTGTTCCACGGCCGCCCGGCCCCGCTCCGCCCCGCGCGAGTCCGCCGGAGGCCGGGGCCGGGAGCGGGCGGGCCAACGGTCCCCCGGCGTCGCGCCGGGAGACCGCGTCACTTTCCGAGGGCGTCCTTGGGGACGGGCTTGTCCTCGGCCAGCGCCCGGAACATGCGCAGCGCCCGCTGGGTGTCCCACTTGGCGACGTCCTGCCCGTTGACCTTGGGGAAGGAGGCGACCGGGACGATCGTGGTGACCGGATTGTCGCCCATGGCCAGCCCGAGGGAGAGCAGGTCGAAGGCGCCGGTCTCCTCGCCGACCACCACCGCGTCGGTGGCGCTCAGCGCGAGCGGGACGGAGCGGAAGGGGTTGAGCAGGACACCGGGGGCGGACGCCTTCTTCACCACCGCGGAGAAGAACTGCCGCTGGCGCTGGGTCCGCTCGAAGTCGGGGATGCCGCCGGTGGCGCGGGTGCGGACGTAGCCGAGGGCGGTGCCGCCGTCCATCGTCTGCACGCCCTTCTTCAGGTCGATCCCGGCCTTGGGGTCCTTGATGTCCTGCTTGACATTGATATCGACCCCGCCGATGGCGTCCACGATGCCCACGAAGCCGCCGAAGCCGATCTCCATGTAGTGGTCGATCCGCAGGCCGGTGACCTTCTCGACGGTCTTGGCCAGCAGCTTGGGGCCGCCGTCGGAGTAGGCGTAGGCGGCGTTCAGCTTGTCGCTGCCGTGCCCGTCGATCGGCACGTAGGAGTCGCGGGGCAGGCTGACCAGGGTCGGCCGGCCGTCGCCGTCGGGGACGTGCAGCAGCATCATCGTGTCGGTGCGGCGGCCGACCGCGCGGCCGGTGGCGAACTTCCTGCGCTGGGCCTTGGTCAGGCCCTCACGGCTGTCGGAGCCGACCAGCAGCCAGTTGGTGCCGGCGGTGGCGTCCGGGCGGCCGTCGTATTCGCCGAGCGCGTCGACCTCCTTCAGCCGCGAGTTGATCACGAAGAAGCCGACGACGCCGAGCACCAGCAGCACGACGACCAGGCCCGCGAGGATCCGCACCGCCAGCCTGCCGGGTCGTTTCGGTCTCCAGGTGGCGCCTGGCATCCGGGGGCCGCCTTTCCTGTCGGGGGGATCGGCGTCCGCGGGCCGGGCGGAGGACGACTGCGAGCCGCGGAGCGGCCTGACCGGTTCCGATCCCTGCCTGGCCTGGCCGTAGACCCGCGAGGTCGCCCGGGGGGCCGTCTCGTCCCCCGGCTCGGACCCGGCGGCGCGGCCGGGGCCCTGATGGCGGGCCGTACGGTCGGCGCCCTGGTCACGGGCCGTACGGCCGGCGTCCTGGGCGGGGGACGTGCGGCTCCGCCCCGGGGTCGGATGGGCGGGCTGCCCCGCCGCGCGCCACGGCTCGGCGGGCGGCGGCCGCATCGCACGTGTGCGGTCGTCGTCGTCCTGCGCGTCACCCACGTCGTATCCCCGCCACTTCTCCGGTTCGCGATGAAAAGCCATTATCGACGCTACGTCGCGGCCCCGGCCCGCGAAGCCTCTCCCCAAGTTTTGGTCATACAGAAGTACCCAGACGGTACATAAACCCCAGTGATGCAGTCGTCAGCCGATCTGGAAACACCAACCCCTCACGGATCGTTACGGTAGAGGACGACCTCTGCTCGAAAGGATGATCGTGTCCACTCCGGACCCATGGAGTACCGGCCCGTGCACAGGCACGGGAACCGCTGACCCGACCGGGAGAACCGCCCTGTGAACACGGCTCTCGGTCTGCTGGCCGTACTCCTTCTCACCGTCGCCACCGGCTTCTTCGTCGCCCAGGAGTTCGCGTTCGTGGCCGCCGACCGCGCCGTGCTGCGCGAGCAGGCCGAGGCCGGTGACGCCGCCGCCCGGCGCGCGCTGGAGGTGACGGGCCGGCTCTCCTTCATGCTCTCGGGTGCGCAGCTCGGCATCACCGTCACCGCGCTGCTGGTCGGCTTCATCGCCGAACCCGCCATCGCCGAGGTGATCCGTCCCGGTCTCTCGGCCGTCGGGCTGCCCGCGGCCGTCGTGCCGGGCTTCGCCGTGGCGCTGGCCATCGTGATCGCCACCGTGGTCCAGATGGTCCTCGGCGAGCTGGCCCCGAAGAACTTCGGCATCGCCCGCCCGGAACCGGTCGCCAAGTTCCTGGCCCGCTGGACGCTCGGCTACCTCAAGGTCGCCGGGCCCGTCATCCGGCTGTTCGACTCCGCCGCCGCCGGCCTGCTGCGCCGGGTGGGCGTGGAACCGGTCGAGGAGGTCGAGCACGGCGCGAGCCCCGAGGAGCTGTCCCGCATCATCTCCGAGTCGGCCACGGCCGGCGATCTGCCGCCCCGGCTGTCGGAGCAGCTCGAACGCGCCCTGGAGTTCGGCGACCGCACGGCCGAGGACGTCATGGTGCCGCGCCCCCGGGTGGTGCTGCTCCGCGCCGCGCGCCCGATCTCCGACCTGGTCGACGCGATCCGCGAGCACGGCCACTCCCGCTATCCGGTGCTGTCCACCGAGAACGGCGAGGAGGTGGTCGGCGTCACGGGCGTCCGCGAGCTGCTGCGTTCCGGCGAGTCCGAGGGCCCGCTGTCGCGGATCACCCGCCCGGCCCTGCTGGTGCCCGACTCGCTGCCGCTGCCGGCCGTGCTGGAGCGCATGCGCGCCGCCCGCGACGACCTCGCCTGCGTCATCGACGAGTACGGCGGGCTCGCCGGCGTGGTCACCGTCGAGGACCTGGCCGAGGAGCTCGTCGGCGAGCTGATGGACGAGAACGACCCCGAGCCGGCCGGCGTCGTCGCCAACGGCGACGGCACCTGGAACCTCCCCGGCACGCTCCGCCTCGACGAGGTCGAGCGCGTCACCAAGCTGGCGCTCCCGGAGAGCGACGACTACGACACCATCGCGGGCCTGGTGCTCGCCGAACTCGGCCGGATGGCCGAGCTCGGCGACGAGGTGACCGTCCCGCTGACCATGGAGACCGATCTGCTCGACGACGACGGCCCGGAGGAGGCCAGCGCGGTGCTCACCGTGCTGTCGGTGCAGCGCCGGGTCCCGGAGTGGGTACGGCTGTCGCTCCCCGCGGCCGGGGACGGCGCGCGGGACGACGGCACACCGGACGACCGCGCGAAGAACGGCGCCCGGAAGGACGGCCCGCGGGACGACGGCGCCCGGGAGAACGGCGCGCGGCGCGGCGAGCCCGCCCTGAGCGCCGGCCACCGGACCGGAGAGGGCGCCAGGACCGGCGCGGCGGGGAGAAAGCGATGAGCCCCGTGGGCGCGCTGCTGCTCGGCGTGGTGCTGCTGATCGGCAACGCCTTCTTCGTCGCCGCGGAGTTCGCGGTCATCTCGGCCCGCAGGCACCGCCTGGAGGAGCTGGCGGGCCGGGGCGGCCGGTTCACCCGGATCGTCGCCCGCGCCGCCGTACGCGGCGGCAAGGAACTGTCGCTGATGCTGGCCGGCGCGCAGCTCGGCATCACGCTGTGCTCGCTGGGCCTGGGCATGGTCACCGAGCCGGCCATCGAGCACCTGCTGGAGCCGGTCTTCGGGCTGGTGGGCGTGCCCGAGTCGCTGCGGGTCCCCGTCTCGCTGGTGCTCGCGCTGGCCCTGGTCACGTTCCTGCACATGGTCGTCGGCGAGATGGCCCCCAAGTCGTGGGCGCTGACCCACCCGGAGACCGCGGCGATGAGCGTGGCCCTGCCGTTCCGCGGTTTCACCCGGGTGATGCGGCCGGTGCTGGCCGCCCTGAACGGCCTGACCAACGCCGTGCTGGGGATGTTCGGCGTGCACCCGAGGGACGAGCTCGCCACCACCAGGACGCCGGTGCAGCTGGCCATGCTGGTCGGAGAGTCGGGGCGGATGGGCCTGCTCGACCGCACCGAGCACGACCTGCTCACCCGGGCGTTGCGCGCCCACCAGCAGCCGGTCGAGCGGCTGATGCTGCCCATCGAGCGGGCCGCCTCGGTGGCCGGCGACGCCCCGGAGGCCGAGGTGCGCCGCGCCGCCGCCGACAGCGGGCACCTGCGCCTGCTGGTCAACGCGGGGCGCCGCTCGGAGGTGGTGGGTGTGCTGCACGTCAGGGACCTGCTGATCCGGCCCGGAGAGAGCCCGGCGGAGCTCGCCCGCCCGGCGCCCAGGCTGGCGAAGACCACGACGATCTCCGAGGCGGTCGCCGTCCTGCAGGACGCACACGCCCACGTGGGCCTCGTCACGGACGAGGGCGGCGAGGTGGCCGGCATGGTGAGCCTCACCGACCTGGTGGGCGAGATCCTCGACGTCCGGGTCCTGGCCGCCCGCTGAGGGGTCATCGGAGAACGAAGCCGGCGGCGGGGCGGACCGCGTCCTCCCGCCGCCGGCGGTTCCCGCACCGGGCCGTCCGGTTCTTTCCGCCGCAGGCGGTTCCCGCACGGAGCCACCCGGCTCCTCCCACCGGCCCCCGGTCGCGCCGGTCCGGCCGCTCAACCCGGCTCAACCCGGCGGCCTTCCGTCGCCCGGACCGGCGATCCCCTTTCCGCGCAGGTCAGCGATATCCCGATCGCACCGGGCAGCCGGATCGCCATGATCATTAAGCTGAGGGCGAACAGGATGAATCTCCAGCAAGCCCGCCGAAAGTGCCCTGCAAGCGATTCGGGGTAGACAGTCGGCCATGATCGGTCACCGTACGGCCCCCCGCCCGGACTCCGGGGGAAGGCCGCCGCGACATGCGAAAGGGCCCCGGCTCTCACGAACCGGGGCCCTTCATCGACAGTTCGGATCCGCCGATTTCATCGACGGTTCCGCGTGGGCGAGGAGGGATTTGAACCCTCACGTCCTTTCGGACACACGGACCTGAACCGTGCGCGTCTGCCGTTCCGCCACCCGCCCTTGTTGGGTGCGGTCGAAACATTAGCACGAATCAGCCGCTACCCACGAACCCGGATACGATCCTCCTAGACGCGGAGCGGAGGAGCTTGGGTGCGAGAGAGCGAGGAACGAGCCCCCCAGCGGCCGTGACCCACATAGGACGGAAGAAGGGAGGTACCCGGTGGGAGTCCTTCAGCGCTTCGAGCGCAGGCTCGAAGGCTTGGTCGAGGGGGCCTTTGCGCGGGCGTTCAAATCTGACCTTCAGCCGGTCGAGGTCGCCAGCGCGGTCCAGCGGGAGATGGACGAGCGGGCCGCGATCGTCGCGCAGGGGCGCACGCTCGTGCCGAACGACTTCGTGGTCGAGCTGTCCATGACCGACAGCGAGCGCCTTGAGGTCTACGCCGACAGCATCGGCCACGAACTCGCCAACCTCGCCAGGGAGTACGCCAAGGAGCAGGGCTACTCGTTCGTGGGACCCGTCCGGGTGCGCTTCGAGACCGCCGAGGACCTGGCGGTCGGGTTGTTCCGGATCCGCTCCGGCGTGATCCGCGGCGCGACGGTCGAGCAGGACGAGATCCGCCACCCCCCGAGCGACGTGCCCGCGGCCCGGCCGCGCGCCTTCGGCGGGCAGCCCCGGCTGCTGGTCTCCACCCAGGACGACCCGCAGGGGCAGCGCTCCTACGACCTCACCACGCCGGTGACCCTGCTCGGCAGGGGCACCGACTGCGATCTGCGGCTGGTCGACCCGGGTGTGTCCCGGCACCACGCCGAGCTGCGAGTGGAGGGCCCCGAGGTCGTGCTCGTCGATCTCGGCTCCACGAACGGCACCTTCGTCAACGGCCAGCCGGTCCGCCGGGTCGAGCTCCAGAACGGCACTCGCGTGACGCTCGGACGCACGACACTGGTTTTCCGGCGCGATTAGAGGTAAACAGACGCTCCATGTCCGAGCTCACGCTGCTGCTGATCCGGCTCGCCTTCCTCGCGGTGCTGTGGTTCTTCGTGATCGCCGCGGTCGGCGTGATCCGGACGGACCTCTTCGGCTCCCAGACGGCAGGCGCCGCCTCAGCCCGCAAGACGCCCAAACCGGTCAAGCCCGCGGCCAAACCCAAGAAGGGGGAGCCGCGGCAGATGGTCGTGACCGGCGGGCCCCTGCAGGGCACCACCATCCCCCTCAGCGAGGCGACGATCACCATCGGCCGGGCGACCGAGTCCACGCTGGTGGTCAACGACGACTACGCCTCCAGCCGGCACGCCCGGCTCTTCCCCCAGGACGGTCAGTGGATCGTGGAAGATCTCGGCTCGACCAACGGCACATATCTCGACCGCTCCAAAGTCACCCGTCCGACTCCGGTGCCGCTCGGTGTTCCGATCCGCATCGGTAAGACCGTCATCGAATTGCGCAAATGACCATCGCACTCCGTTACGCCGCCCGCTCCGACGTCGGGCTCCTCCGCGAAGGCAACGAGGACTCGGCGTACGCCAGCGGCCGCCTGCTCGCCGTCGCCGACGGCATGGGCGGCCACGCCCACGGTGAGGTGGCCAGCTCGGTCGCCATCGCCGCGATGTCCTCCCTCGACGAGGGCGCGGCCGGAAGCGACCTGCTCAGCGCCATCGAGGCGGCGGTCCGCGACGCCAACCGCAGGCTGCACGAGATGGTCGGGCGCGACCCGAGCCTGAAGGGCATGGGCACCACGCTCACCGCCATGCTGTGGTCCGGGACGCGGGTGGCGCTGGTCCACGTCGGCGACTCCCGCGCCTACCTCCTGCGGGCCGGGGAGCTCTACCAGATCACGCACGACCACACTCTGGTGCAGTCCCTCGTGGACGACGGGCGGATCACCCTGGAGGAGGCCGCCACGCACCCGCAGCGGTCGATCCTGCTGCGGGCGCTCGACGGCAGCGGGGAGGTCGATCCCGACCTGTCCCTGCGCGAGGCGCAGGTCGGTGACCGCTACCTGCTGTGCTCCGACGGGCTGTCGGGGGTGGTGAGCGCCGAGACGCTGCACCACACGCTCTCGACGGTGGACGATCCGGAGGCGGTGGTCCGCGCGCTCATCGACCTGGCCAACCGCGGCGGCGGCCCGGACAACATCACCTGCGTGGTCGCCGACGTCCTGGAGGTGGACGAGGGGTCCGTCCCGGCCGCCGAGGCGGCCGTGGTCGGCGCCGCGGGCTCGACCCGGTCCCAGCCGCAGCCGCCGGACACCCCGGCGGGCCGCGCCGCCGCGATCACCATGCCGCAGCCGGTCGTCACCGACGACGAGGACGGGCCCGCGGCCCCCCGGGCCGCGGGACGCCCGGCGAAACGCCGGCGGCGTCTGTGGCCCCTTCTGGCCTCCGCCGGGGGCGTCGTCTTGGTCGGCAGCGGCCTAGGGTGGTACTTCGGAAACCAGTGGCTCGACGACCAGTACTTCGTGGGGGCGAAAGGGGATGAGATCGTGGTTTTCCAGGGCGTGAAGACCAATATCGGTCCCATCGAGCTCTTCGACGTCGCCCGGAGCACCGCCGAGTCGATAACGGTCCTCGGAGCCTTCCAGCAGGGTCAGGTCCGCGACGGCATCCCCGTCCCCGACGTCGACGCCGGCCTGCGGAAGATCCAGGAGCTGAAGTCGTCCGCCCAGAAGCCGGAGGGAAAGCCCAGGCAGACCGCCCAGCCCAGCGAGAGCGCAACCCCGGAACCCACGAGGTCGCAGTAGACACATGAGCACCCCTGCCGCAGAGCCCGTCCCCATGCCCGCCAAGCGACGGGTGGCCCAGCTCGCGATGCTGGCCTTCGCCGTCGCGATCGTGATGTTCGCGTACGCGAACGTCGGCCTGGCCATCGACCAGAAGATCCCGGCGGGGATGCTGGGCTACGGCCTCGGTCTGGGCGGCCTCATGCTGGTGGCCTACCTGGTGCTGGCGAAGTTCGCCCCCTGGGCCGACCCGCTGATCCTGCCGCTGGTGACGCTGATCAACGGCCTCGGACTGGTGATGATCTACCGGCTGGAGGAGGCCGAGGCGTTCGGCGCCTCGGCCACCACCCAGCTGATGTGGACGGCCGTCGGGGTCGTGATGTTCACCGTCACGCTGATCGTGCTGCGCGACCACCGCGCGCTGCAACGGTTCAGGTACACCGCCGGAGCGGTCGGTCTCGTCCTGCTGATCTCTCCGCTGCTGCCGTTCATCGGCGTCTCGCAGAACGGCGCGCGGATCTGGATCGGCATCCCCGGCCTAGGCCAGCTCCAGCCCGCCGAGTTCGCCAAGCTCGCGCTGATCGTGTTCTTCGCCGGCTACCTCGTCGCCAAGCGCGACGTGCTGGCCCTGGCCGGGCGGCGGCTGCTCTTCATCGACCTGCCCCGCGCCCGCGACCTCGGCCCGATCCTCATCGTCTGGGGCCTCAGCCTCGGCGTGCTGATCCTGCAGAAGGATCTCGGCTCCTCGCTGTTGATCTTCGGCACGTTCATCGCGATGCTCTACGTCGCCACCCAGCGCACCTCGTGGGTGCTGATCGGCATCCTGCTGTTCATCGGCGGCGCCGTCCTCGCCGGGACGATCTTCGACCACGTGTACGCCCGGTGGGAGGTCTTCCTCGACCCGGAGAACCAGGCGTTCTACGACCGTGAGCTGGGTGGCAGCGCCCAGCTCATGCAGGGCCTGTTCAGCATGGCCACCGGGAGGATCCTCGGCACCGGGCTCGGCCAGGGCCACCCCGACCTGATCCCGCTGGCCATCTCCGACTTCATCTTCCCGGCCGTCGGCGAGGAGCTCGGCCTGACCGGGCTGATGGCCCTGCTGATGCTCTACGCGCTGCTGGTCGAGCGCGGCCTGCGCACCTCGCTCGCGGCCCGCGACCCGTTCTCCAAGCTGCTGGCGGGCGGCCTGTCGTTCATCCTCGCCTGGCAGGTCTTCATCATCGTCGGCGGCGTCACCAACCTGATCCCCCTCACCGGCCTGGTCACGCCCTTCATGTCGCAGGGCGGTTCGGCGCTGCTGGCCAACTGGATCCTCATCGCGTTGCTGGTGCGCACGTCGGACACGGCCAGGCAGCCGCCGCCCCAGGCCATCCAGGACGAAGGAATGACGCAGGTGTTCCAGCGATGAACGGTCCCCTCAAGCGCGTCGCCATCGCCTGTCTGCTCATGTTCGGCCTGCTCATGTTCAACGTGAACTACCTGCAGGCCGTCAAGGCGGACAAGCTGAGCGCCGACGCCCGCAACAATCGCAACTTCTACAACCGCTACGAGGTCGAGCGCGGCCGGATCACCGCCGGCGACAAGGTGCTCGCCGAGTCCGTCGACACCGGCGTCAACAAGGACTTCCGGTTCGAGCGCCGCTACCCCGGCGGCAAGGTCTACGCGCCCATCACCGGCTTCTTCGCGCCCGAGAGCGAGCGCGACATGGAGCGCGCCGAGAACGGCCTGCTCAACGGCTCCAGCGCCGACCTGCTGATCCGTCGCGGCATCGACCTGCTCAGCGGCAAGAAGACCAAGGGCGCCAACGTCGACCTGACGATCGATCCCAAGGCCCAGGAGGCGGCCTACGAGGCGCTGAGCGCCAGCGGCAAGAAGGGCGCGCTGGTCGCGATCGAGCCGAAGACCGGGGCGATCCGCGCCATGGTCTCGGTGCCGTCCTACGATCCCAACCCGCTGGCCGTGCCCAACAAGGCCGACGTCAACAAGGCGTACAACAAGCTGGACAAGAACGCGGACAAGCCGCTGGTCAACCGGGCGATCGAGCGCACCTACCCGCCGGGCTCGACCTTCAAGGTGGTCACCATGGCCGCCTACCTCGAAAGCGACGACAGCCTCGGCCCGCAGAGCCAGATCGACGCCCCACAGGTGCTCGACCTGCCCAACACCACCCACGACCTGCCCAACTACGCCGGCGCGGCGTGCGGCGCCGGTCGGGTGACGCTGTCGTTCGCGCTGGAGAAGTCCTGCAACACGCCGTTCGGCAAGATGGCCATGGACCTCGGCTACGACGCGCTTCAGAAGCAGTCGGAGAAGTTCGGCATCGGCGGCGAGCCGCTGAGCATCCCGCTCGCGGTCGCGGGCAGCAGGCTCCGCGGCGACGAGGACCTCGACGCCGACAAGGCCGCGCTCGCCCAGACCGCCATCGGCCAGCGCAGCAACCAGATGACCCCGCTGCAGATGGCCATGATCGCCGCGGGCATCGCCAACAACGGCGTGGTGATGAAGCCCTACCTGGTGAACAAGGTCGCCGACGCCGAGGGCAACGAGATCGAGTCCGCCGACCCCGAAGAGCTGTCCACCGCCGTCAGCGAGGAGACCGCGGCCAAGCTCAAGGAGATGATGGTCAACGTCGTCGACATCGGCACCGCCGGCGCCGCGAAGGTCCCGGGCGTCACTGTCGGCGGCAAGACCGGAACCGCCGAGACCGCCGACGGCCGCGACCCGCACGCCTGGTTCATCTCCTTCGCCCCCGCCGAGGACCCGAAGATCGCGGTCGCGCTCATCGTGGAGTCCGGGAGCGCCGGTGGCGAGGCCACCGGCGGTCACACCGCCGCCCCCATCGCCAAGAGCGTGATGGAAGCGGTGCTGAGACGATGACCGCGTTGCTCGGGGGTCGATACCGCCCGCTGGGGCGGATCGCGACGGGCGGCATGGGCGAGGTCTGGCGGGCCCGCGACGAGCTGCTGGGCCGCGAGGTGGCGGTGAAGCTGCTGCGCCGCCACGTGGCGGCGGACCCCGACTTCCGCGAGCGGTTCCGCATGGAGGCCAGGATCGCGGCCGGCCTGTCCGACCCCGGCATCGCCCAGGTCTTCGACTACGGCGAGGCCGACGACGTCGCCTACCTCGTGATGGAGCTGGTCCCCGGCGATTCGCTGGCGACCATCCTGAAGCGCTCCGGCCGGCTGAGCGTCGAGGACACCCTGGACATGGTCGAGCAGACCGCCCGGGCTCTCGCGGCCGCGCACCGGTCCGGGATCATCCACCGCGACATCAAGCCGGGCAACCTGCTGGTCACCGAGACCGGAACGGTGAAGATCACCGACTTCGGCATCGCCCGGGCGCTGGAGGCCGCGCCCATGACGCAGACGGGTACCGTCCTGGGCACCGCCCAGTACGTCAGCCCCGAGCAGGCGTCGGGGGAGCGGCTGACCGTCGCCACCGACGTCTACTCGCTCGGCGTGGTCGCCTACGAGTGCCTCGCGGGCCGGCCACCGTTCGTCTCCGAGACGCAGGTGGCGATCGCGCTCATGCACATCGGCCAGGAGCCGCCGCCGCTGCCCGAGAGCGTGCCGCAGGCGGTGCGGGACCTGGTGATGCGATGCCTGGCCAAGGACCCCGGCAGCCGTCCGGCCGGGGCCGAGGATCTGGCCGGCCGGGCCCGCGCGCTGCGCGAGTCGCTCACCGCCGCCGGGGCGACCGGGCTGGCCCTGCTGACCGATCCGCACGGGTGGCGGGCGGAGCCCGCGAGCGAGTGGCCGCGCGACGTCGTGCCCGCCCCGGCGGACGGGGACGCCGGGGCGCCGACCCCGGTCGGCGCGGTCGGGGCGGACGACACGGACCCGGCCGGCGCGGGCGCCGCGGGCGCGAGCTCGGTCGTCGCGGGTGTCGCGGGCGCGGGGATCGCGGACCCGGGCGTCGCGGGCACGGACCCGTACGGCCCCGGCGCGGAGACCGCGGACGGTGCGCGGCGCCCCCGGCGGAGGCTGCGCCGTACGACGATGATCGCCGCCACGGTGGTGGGGTGCGCGGCGGCCGTCGGGCTCGGCGCACTGGCCGCCCAGGACCTGACGCACCGGAACGTCGACCGCGGGTCCGGCGGGTCGGTCATCCCGGCCAGCCCCGCCGTCACCGCCTCCCCGTCGCCCACGCCGACGCGTCCCAAACCGGTCCGGAGCCGGCCGTCGGCCGTGCCGACGAAACAGCACCGGCCTCCGTCCACGCCGTCGGCTACCGTAAGCACATCGGCCACGCCCAGCGCCCAGCCGAGCACGTCGCCGACACCCAGCCCCACCCCGACCGCCCCGCCTCCGCCCCCGACCCCCACCGCCCCTCCGGCGACGCCGAGCACCACGACCAGCACCACCCCCGACCCCGGCGAAACAGACGCGCCGAACGAGGAGACGTAATGCGGCACGGGGTCGATGATGGACACCGGTGGAACAAGGGATCACCGGCACCCAAGATGAACGGTAAGGGACAGTGCAGGAAATGACTCAGCCCCGACGCCTCGGCGATCGCTACGAGCTCGACGGCGTCGTCGGACGCGGCGGCATGGCCGAGGTGTACCGCGCTCGAGACATCCGGCTGGACCGGGTCGTCGCCATCAAGACGCTCCGCGCGGACCTCGCCAGGGACCACATCTTCCAGGCGAGGTTCCGCCGGGAGGCGCAGTCCGCCGCGTCACTGAACCACCCGTCCATCGTCGCGGTCTACGACACCGGTGAGGACGTCACGGACGGCGCGCCGGTGCCGTACATCGTGATGGAGTACGTCGACGGCCGCACGCTGCGCGACCTGCTGCGCGCCGACCGGCGGCTGATGCCCGAGCGGGCGGCCGAGCTGGTCGACGGGATCCTGCGGGCGCTGGACTACAGCCATCGCGGCGGCATCGTCCACCGGGACATCAAGCCGGCGAACATCATGATCACCCGCAACGGCGACGTCAAGGTCATGGACTTCGGCATCGCCCGCGCGATGGCCGACTCGGCCGCGACCATGACGCAGACCGCGCAGGTCATCGGCACCGCCCAGTACCTGTCGCCGGAGCAGGCCCGGGGCGAGCGCGTCGACGCCCGCAGCGACCTGTACTCCACCGGCTGCGTGCTGTACGAGCTGCTGACCGGGCAGCCGCCGTTCACCGGCGACTCTCCCGTGGCGATCGCCTACCAGCATGTCCGCGAGGACCCGATCCCGCCGTCGCAGATCGACCCCGAGATCCCCAAGTGGGCCGACGCCATCGTGCTCAAGGCGATGGCCAAGGACCCGGCGCACCGCTACCAGAACGCCGGGGAGATGCGGGCCGACCTCCAGCGGGCGCTGTCCGGGATGCCGATGGACGCCCAGACGATGGCGATCACCAACAACTACGGCTCCGCCACCCGGACCATGCAGCAGACCCCGGCCGGCGCCTCCGGCCCGGCCACCCAGCGCACCACCGCCGTCCCGGCGTACGAGTACGGCACCGAGGCGGCCGGCGGGGGTGGCGGAGGCGGCGGCCGGCGCCGCCAGCAGGGCAACGGCAACGCCGCGGTCAGGACCGCCGCGTGGATCCTGGTCCCGCTGCTGATCATCGGCGCCTTCATCGGCGTGGGCTACATGTTCCTGAGCTCCCCCGGCGACACCGCCAAGGGCGGCAAGGTGAAGATCCCCTCGCTGGTCTCGCAGACCGAGGAGGCGGCG
The DNA here is from genome assembly GCF_050942225.1 of Streptosporangium sandarakinum. NCBI lineage: Bacteria > Bacillati > Actinomycetota > Actinomycetes > Streptosporangiales > Streptosporangiaceae > Streptosporangium > Streptosporangium sandarakinum. The sequence goes on along the minus strand of NZ_CP192034.1, from coordinate 123,679 downwards.
AACAAGACGCTCGTCGGCATGGGGCTCAAGGTCAAGGTCGTCGAGAAGTACGACGAGGAGATGGAGAAGGGCGCGGTCATCGACACCGACCCGCCGGCCGAGACCGAGGTGGACAAGGGCAGCGAGGTCGTCCTCACCGTCTCCAAGGGCCTGGAGAAGGTCGCGGTGCCCGACGTGGTCAACATGACCACCGAGGAGGCCACCTCCGCGCTGGAGGCCAAGAACTTCAAGGTCAGCGTGGTGCCCCAGGTCTCCAGCGGCAAGGAGGGCGTCGTCTTCAAGACCGATCCCGAGGCGGGCAAGCGGGCCGCCAAGGGCAGCACCGTCCGGCTCTACGTGCCCAAGGCGGCCGTGGAGGTGCCGAGCGTGGCCAACCTCACGGTCCAGGACGCCAAGCGGCTGCTGCAGCAGGCCGGTCTGAAGGTCAAGGTCGTCCCGCAGTCGAGCGAGCTGCCCAAGGACACCGTCCTCAGTCAGGGTCCCGAAGCGGGGGCGAAGGTCCAGCCGGGCACCACGATCACGCTGGTCGTGTCCAGCGGCGAGGCGCCGCAACCGACCCAGCAGCCGACGACCCCGAGCGACGAGCCGACCGTCGGCGACGACCCCCAGCCGGACGACACCAACACCGACGACGGGTGGGGTGACGGCGGCGGCCAGGATGACGGCGGCGGCGACGTCTTCGACAACCCGCCGCCCGGCGACGGAAACTGAGCGACCGGTCAGCACCGCGATGAGGGGCCTCGCCGTACGGCGGGGCCCTTCGTCGTTCACGGGCCGCGCGAGCCGTTCCCGGCCGGAGAGAGCGGTGAGCCCTTCCGTCACTCGGGGGCGATGGCGGAAGGGCTCACTGGTTAGTCGTTCAGGCGGACGCGGGTGTTACAGACCTCGTCGAGCCAGTTTCCGAGCAGCCGGTGACCGTGCTCGGAGACCACCGACTCCGGGTGGAACTGCACGCCCTCGACGGGCGCGGTACGGTGCCGCAGGCCCATCACCGTGCCGTCGGCGGTGGTCGCGGTCACCCGGAGGTCGGCCGGCACGGTTTCCGGGACGACGGCCAGCGAGTGGTAGCGGGTCATGGTGACCGGGGACGGCAGCCCGGCGAAGACCCCGCTGCCGTCGTGGATGATCGCGCTGGTCCGGCCGTGCATCAGCTCGGGGGCCCGCGCGACGGTCGCGCCTTGGGCCACGGCGATGGCCTGGTGGCCGAGGCAGACGCCGAGCAGCGGCAGACCGCGGTCCCGGCAGCGGATCACGAGCGGGACGCTCACCCCGGCGTCCTCGGGGGTGCCGGGGCCGGGGCTGATCAGGACCCCGTCGAACCCGTCGGCGTCCTCGGCCGCGACCAGGTCGCGCGGGCGGACGTCACAGAAGGCGCCCAGCTCGCGGAGGTACTGGACGATCGTGTGGACGAAGCTGTCGTGGTTGTCCACGACGAGGACGCGCGGCGCCGTCCCCGGCCGGCGCGGGGTCATCGGGTGGCGCGGGGTCATGGGACCATCGTGACGTGGTCGAAGGGAATCCGGGTCTCGATCCAGGGGAACACGAGGAACCAGAGTACGGCCACCGCCAGCCCGGCCAGTGTCAGCGCCGTGACCGTCTTCCACACGGGGCCGCCGGGAAGCAGCCGCCAGATCCACTCGTACACGCGACCCTCCTCATCCGCTCGTGTCGTGTTCGCCCGCCGGGCCGTGCGCGGGACGCCCGCCCTCCGGGCCGTGCGTGGAGTGCCCGTCCACGGCGTGATCTCCCTTCACGCCCGTTCCCGCGGCCGGGCCGCCCGGTGGACGGCCGGCCCGCGATGGTTCCGGCTTCCGATCGGCCCGCGATGGTTCCGGCTTCCGATCGGCCCGCGGCGGTTCCGGCTTCCGGTCCGCCCTCCAGGGGCGGTGGTCCCGGCGTCCCTCCAGCTCGCCGGTGACGATCAGCCGCTGGGCGGCGGAGTACTCCGGGTGGCAGGTGGACAGCGTGATCAGGGCTCTGGTCGGCCTGCGATCGGGATGGGCGGGGTTCGGGGCGATGACGTCGAGGTCCGTGGGATCGACCACGCGCTTGTCGGTGACCCGGTAGGTGTAGCGGGCGTCGCGGGCGTCGACCACGATGTAGTCGCCCCGGTGGAGCTCGTCGAGACGGTTGAACGGGGCGGCATAGGTGGTTCGGTGCCCCGAAATAACGAAATTTCCAACTTTTCCGGGCAGGGCGGAGCCGGGGTAGTGGCCGGGCCCCATCCGGAGCTGCTCCCAGCCGACGCCCTCCACCACGGCGTACCGGTAGAGATCGCCGAGCCGGGGGATCCGCAGCATGGCCAGCGCCCCGCCCACCTGGACCTCGCCGAGCCGGCCGGTCCGCACGATGTTCTTCCTGGCCTCGACGAGCTGCCTGCGCAGCAGCGTCTGCTGCTCACCCGTGTAGGAGCCGGTCCCCCAGACGAGGTAGGCGCAGAAGAGCAGCAGGACCGCGCCCAGCGTGACGCCCGTCTCCCCCAGGGCTCTCAGCGCGGCTCTCATTCACTCAGGCTAGGCGGAAGAGGCGGCCCGGGACCGGAGCGAAGCGCGCCGTTGGCGCAAGGTTTGCCCCGTGCTGATCGCCCGTGGGATCGCCATGTCCCATGTGTGCGGTCTATTCTTACTCGGGTCTTCACCCACCAGCGACTACGCTGGCTACACGGCCTGCGCACGATCCGGACCGCGCAGGGTTGACGCAGGAGAACCCAGTGCCCAAGTCCAAGTCTCGCAAGAAGGCGGTCTACACCCCGCCCCAGACGGCCCAGACGGTCAAGGTGAGCCCGCGCTGGCTCGCGCCGGTCATGGTGGCCTCCTGGATCATCGGCATCCTGTGGATCGCCGTCTACTATGTGGCCCCCACCGCGCCCCTCATCGGCGCCCTCGGCAACTGGAACCTGTTCATCGGGTTCGTTTTCATCATCTTCGGTGTGGTGCTGTCCACCCGCTGGCGTTAGTTCTTTCCACAGGGTTATCCACACCCTGGGGAAGCCCCAGGGTGTGGATGATCAAACAGGAAGGCCGTACCGCGCCGCGTAGGCGATCGGCGGCAGCAGCACGACCGCCGCCACCAGCAGCAGGAGCACCGCCACGCAGCCGGCCAGCTGGAACGCGTTGCGGTTCCCGCGCGGGGCGTGGACGAGGATCGCCGCCACCGCGACGCCCGCGACCAGACCGCCCAGGTGGCCCTGCCAGCTGATGCCGCTGAGGGTGAACGTGAGCAGCACGTTGATGCCGATCAGCCACAGCACGCCGGTGACGTCGTAGCGGAGCTTCCGGCCCACCACGAACAGCGCGCCGAACAGGCCGTAGATCGCACCCGAGGCGCCCACCGCGTTGATGCCGAACAGGTATATCGCCACCGATCCGCCGAGCGCGGAGAGCAGGTAGAGAGCCAGGAAGCGCAGCGAGCCGAGGCTGCGTTCGAGCTGCGGGCCGATGACGTACAGCGCCAGCATGTTGAACAGGATGTGGGTGATCGAGAAGCCCCGTCCCGGCTGCGCGTGCAGGAACGCGCCGGTGACCAGGCGCCACCACTCGCCCTCGTGGATGGCGGGGGAGAAGGTGGAGAAGGTGGCGATCACCCCCGGGTCGAGGAACTGGGCGCCGTAGGCCAGGACGTTCACTACGAGGAGCGTCCAGACCACGTACGGGGTGCCGACCGGCCTGCCACCGAAGACCGCCTGGGTCCGCCGTACCGTCTTGCCGCCCTCGGCCACGCACTCGGGGCACTGGAAGCCCACCGAGGCGTCCCGCATGCAGTCGGGGCAGATCGGACGCTCGCAGCGCTGGCAGCGCACGTAGGTCTCACGGCCGGGATGGCGGTAACAGGTGGGGACGGCCGCGGTGTCAGCGGTGTCAGGCTCGCCGGGAGGCTGGGTGGTCATGGCGTCTCGCTGCCCCTTCGACCGTGCTGTTGTCCACAGGCTGCCAGCCTATTAAGGATCCGGGGTGTCCGCGCACGCCACAGTGGCCGGGAACGGCCGTACGGCGGGCATGGGTGTCCGCGCCGTGAGGCGGCCGGCGGCCCCGTGCGCGGGGTCGCCGGCCGCCCGACGGTCACGGGCGGATCAGCCCTGGACGCGGTCGATGGTGACCGACTCCAGGACGACCGGCTCCTTGGGCCGGTCACGGGCGTCGGTGTCGGTCTTGGCGATGGCGTCGACGACGTTCTGGCCCTCGATGACCTCGCCGAAGATGGTGTGGCGGCCGTTGAGGTGCGGCGTGGGCACCACGGTGATGAAGAACTGCGAGCCGTTGGTGCCGCGGCCGCCCTGGATGCCGGCGTTGGCCATGGCCAGCAGGTAGGGGCGGTTGAAGAACAGCTCGGGGTGGATCTCGTCGTCGAACTTGTAGCCCGGTCCGCCGATGCCCTGGCCCAGCGGGTCGCCGCCCTGGATCATGAAGCCGTCGATGACGCGGTGGAAGACCGTGCCGTCGTAGAGCTTGTCGGTGGTCTTCTGGCCGGTCTCCGGATGCACCCACTCACGGGTGCCCTCGGCCAGCTCGACGAAGTTGCGCACCGTCTTGGGCGCGTGGTCCGGGAAGAGCTGAACCTTCACGGTGCCGCGGTTGGTGTTCAGAGTAGCGATCAACTTCTCAGCCACGAGGGACTGCCCCCTTCGGGTCTCTTTGTTCACACCCTGTGCGAGGTGCTGTTTTGTGGTCTTGTGATGGCTGCGGCCGGAGCCGGTCCATCTAGCATCCTCCCACGGCCGGTAATGATTGAGCCGCCTTCGATCGGGAAGGGGACGCAACGGGGCCCCGACGACTGGGGAGGTTGATGTGCCTCTTGTACTGCTGAAGAAGCAGAAGATCGAGAAGATCATGCCGACGGACGCACGGTTGATGACGCAGATGAAACTGCAGCAGATGAAGTCTCAGGTCGCGAGTGCCGCCGATCGCATGGCACCGGTGGCCGTCCAGGCCCGGGACATGGCGCAGGACAAGCTCTACGTGGCCCGAGAGTGGGCCGCGCCGAGACTGGACGCGGCCGCTCACTCCGTGGAGGAGCAGCTCGCCCCCAGGGTCAGCGCGATGCTGTCCCAGGCCGCGGCCAAGGTCGACCCCGCACCCAAGGGGAAGTCCCGAAGCTGGCCGATGTTCCTGCTGCTCGCGGGTCTCGCGGTCGGAGCCGCCGGCTTCGCGATGTACCGCAGGAACTCCGAGCAGTGGACCGACATGCTGAAGGAGAACGCCTCCGACGCCTCCCGCTGGGTGAGTGAGAAGACTCACACCGGGACGCAGAAGGCCGGCGAGATGACCGGCAAGACCGCCTCCAAGACCGGCCCCGAGGCGGACGGGCACGCTGACAAGGGCGAAGCCCAGGCGGATCAGGCTTCGAACAAGCTGTCCTGAGAAACGCGAGTGCGGCCCACCCCTCGCGGGGTGGGCCGCACTCGCGTTTCCGGACGCCGGCCGGGCGCCGCCGATCGCGCATCACCGGATTCCCGGCCGGTGCATCCATGACCGCGCCTCACCGGGCCGCGCCGTCGTATCGGGCCGTGTCGCCGCGAACCGCCGGCGGCGGACCGCGGTCAGTCGCCGGACGCCTCACCGGCGAGCCGGAGCACGTAGGTGGTCGTGCGGTTCTCCACCTCGAACCCGGCGCGGGTGTAGACGCCCAGGGCACCGGTCGGATTGTCGGCGTCCACGCCCAGGGCGGCCCGCCGGTAGCCCCGCGCGCGGAACTCCCCGAGGGCGTGGGCCAGCAATGCCCCGGCCACCCCCTTGCCCCGCCACTCCTGCACCGTGCCGATGATCTGGATCCACGCCTCGCGGATCCCGGTGGCCTGGGTGTCCGCCTCGTAGTAGTGGGTGATCAGCACCGCCACGCCCCTGCCCGACCCGTCCTGTACGAGGTAGGAGTCCTCGGGACGGAAGGCGTGCACGCCGACGATGGTCCGTTCCCAGCTCTCCGGGGTGTGCGGGACGCTGCCCCAGTGGTCGGTGAAGGCGGCGTTGCGCACCCCGCGGGCGGCGTCGGCGAGGTCCGCGCGGTAGGGGACGATCCGCAGGCCGGCCGGCAGGACCGCCGGGCGGATCTCCGCGTCCAGGTCGCGGCCCATGGTGAAGAACCACCGGGAGGGGGTCATCCCCGCCGCCCGCATCAGCGCGGTCGCGCCCTCGTTGCCGTCGAAGACGCTGGTGTGGAGTTCGAGGGGACGGCCGGGATGGCGCCGCTCGTGCAGCACCGGCGTGTTGCGGATCGCCCAGTCGAGCACGTGACGGCCGAGGCCCCGGCGGCGGTATTCCGGGTGGACCGCGGCCCACAGGTGCATCCGGTGGGCCGGATCCGCGGCGGAGCCGCAGGCGGTGAGGCCGAAGGCCGCCATCCGGTCGCCGTCCCAGGCGGCCAGGGTGCCCTCGGCCAGGTCGAGCATGGGGTTGTCGAGGTCGTCGGCGAGATCCTCGGCCCCATAGTTCTCCCCGACCTGGTCCACCTTCTCGACCTCGGCGAGCAGCTGCGCCCACCGCTCGACGTCGTCCTCGGTCAACGGCCGCAACTGGAGAGTCATGGGCCGCAAGCCTAGGGGGGCGCCTCGCCGCGCCGCGAGACGTTTTCCGCCGTGCCCGCCGTACGGCCCGCGCCGGGGTGCGCGGGCCGGTCCGGTGACGGGAGCGGGCCGTACGGCGGGCACGGGCCGTACGGCGGGCACGGGCCGGTTCAGCGGGCACGGGCCGGTTCAGCGGGCACGGGCCGTACAGCGGGCACGGGCCGTACAGCGGGCACGGGCCGTACAGCGGGCACGGGCCGGTTCAGCGGCGGGAGAAGACCGGCGCCCAGGCTCCGGGCCGGAGGCTGTTCTCCCGGTAGCCGGTGAGCGGCACGACCGCGCCTCCCCGGACGTCGACGAGGAGCAGCCGGTTGCGGAACTCACTCTTCACGCAGCCGTCGGCCCCCTTGAGCTCGCACGCCCAGGCGATCACGTGTCCGTCGTCGGCCCAGGCGGCGAGTTGCTCGATCCAGTAGCCGTCGACCGGCCTGAGCGGCTTGACCTCGCCGGACTTCATGTCCTTCACCGCGGTGACCGCGGTGCGGTCCGGGCTGTTGGACGCGAGCCACCGGCCGCCGGGTGACAGCCCCGCCGCCTGTTCCCGCTTCACCGGCTCATCCGGGGGCACGGGCCGCGGGACGCCGTCCATGCCGTAGAACTTCTTGGATCTACCGGGGCTGGTCCACTCCCAGATCAGGGTGCCGTCCGCGTTCCAGAAGAAGTCCTGCCTGCTGGCCCCCCCACCATCGCTTTCCACCGCGGCCGGGTGGAAGTCCTGCCGTCCGGCGGCGGGGTCGATGAGGGTGAAGCCGGTCCGGGCCGCCGGAATCACGGTCCAGGCGTCCTTCCCCATGACCTCGACCTGGTCGGGGTCGTCGTCGTAGTTGGTGACCAGCAGTCTCGTGCCGTCCGGTGACCACGACACCGCCCCCGCGGGGTGTTCGAGGTCGAACCACCGCACGTCACCGCCCCGTACGGTCACCACCCCGACCCGGCGCGCCGGGATCGACTCCAGCACCGCGGCGGACTCCCCGCCCGGCGCGGGGTCGAGCCACGCCCAGGGGGTCTTCTCGTAGGTTCCCGAGTCGCCGTCGTAGAGGTGCCAGGTGAGCCGGCGTGCCTCCCGGTTGCCCACGACCTTCTCGTTCCTCCAGGTGTAGTAGGCGTAGACCGCCGTGTCCCCCGCGGCCACCAGGGTCTCGGGCGGCGCGGAGTCCGCGTCCCCCAGGGTCTCCCGGGTCCCCGCCGACGGGCCAGGCGCGGCGGACGGGTCGGAGCCGGTGGCGACGGCCACGGCGGGCGCGGTGCCGTCCGACCCGGGAAAGCCCCCGGCGACCAGGTCCGGCACCGCGAACGCGCCCGCGACGACGGCCGCGGTCGCCCCCGCGACCACCGCGAACGTCCTCACCCTGGAACGCCGCCGCCTCCCCAGCGCCCGCGACGCCAGGTCCGCGGGGACCCGCGCCTCCTCCGACCAGCCGTGGAGGGTCCGCCTGACGAGCTCGTCGATGGTCATCTCTTCGCCTCCCCAAAGATCATGTACGGCTCCCGCAACTCGGGCGCGAGCTGCCGCAGCCTGGCCAGGGATCGGTGGGCGGTGCTGCGGACCGTGCCCACCGAGCAGCCGAGGATTCCGGCGACCTCGGCCTCCGGCAGGTCCTCGTAGTACCTCAGGACCAGGACGGCCCGCTGCTTCGCCGTCAGCTTCGCCAGCGCGCGCCGCATGACGAGCCGCAGCTCCACCCCGTCCGTGCCGTCCGCCGCGGCCCGATCGGGCGGCTCGGGGACGGCCGCCTCCCGGTGCCGCCGCCACCACGAGACCTGCTGGCGGTACATGACCTGGCGGACGTACGCCTCGGGCGCGTCCACCGTCCGCCACCTGGTGACCGTCCTGGTCAGCGCGGTCTGCAGCAGATCCTCGGCCGCGTGCTGGTCACCCCCGGTCAGCAGGAACGCCAGCCGCATCAACGCCGGGGACCGTGCCGAGACGAACTCGCGGAAACGTCGCTCCTCTGCGGCGTCCACGATCACCTCCACTGTGTGGTTACGTCCTACAGACGCGCCCGGGGCGCCCCGCTATGCTCCGCGCCGGCCGCCCGTGAAACCCGCGTTGCCCGAACCGCCGTCGCGCCCCGTCCCGACGGCGGAGAATGCCGGATGTGATGATCGATCCGGCGTGCCGCCCGAATCACCCGGGACCGTCGAGGAAGCGTGTGGACCCGAACCGTCCGGGACCGTCGCGGAGGTGCGAGGAGAGGGAGCCGTACAGGTGAACGACATCGTCATGCGGCCCTGTCACGGTCCCGGCGCGTTGCGCAGGATGCAGGAGCTCGCGTGGACCACCTGGACGTCCGGCAGTCGCTGGCACGTCGGCGGCCTCGCCTGGAGCCGCTGCCGGCACATCGGGCGGGACGGCGAGTGGCCGACCATGCTGTGGGAGCGCGACGGCCGCCCGCTGGCCTGGGGGTGGACCGAACCGCCGGGCGAGCTGCGGCTGCTGGTGCATCCCCGCCATCCCGGGCTGGTGGATGAGGTGCTCGGCTGGTTCGAGACGGTCGCCACCGGCGACACGCTGAGTGTGGAGATCATGGACGGCGAGGGTCCGGTCTCCGCGGCCCTGACCCGGCGCGGCTACCGGCCCGCCGACGGCCTTCCCTTCTTCTTGCGCATGGCCCATGACCTGCGGGAGCTTCCCCCGGTGGAGCCGCCCGCCGGGTTCACCGTCCGGCACGTGCGGGACGACGGCGACGTGCCCGCCCGGGCCGCGGCGCACCGGGCGGCGTTCCGCTCCTCCCGGGTCACCGAGGAGAGCTACCGCGGTGTCATGGGCGCCTGGCCGTACCGGCGTGAGCTGGACTGCGTGGCCGAGGCCCCGGACGGCCGGCTGGTGGCGTACGGCCTGGCCTGGCTGGACGCCGGAAACCACGTCGGGGAGTTCGAGCCCGTCGGCACGCACCCGGACTTCCGCCGGATGGGGCTGGCGCGCGCGGTCTGCCTGGAGGCGATGCACCGGCTGCGGGCGGCCGGCGCGCGGACCGCGGTCGTGCACGTCCGGGGTGACGCGGCCCATCCCGGACCGGCGCGGCTGTACGCCTCGCTGGGTTTCACGGTCATCGGGCGTACGGTCACCTACTCCCGGGACCGCTCACACCGTCCAGGCGGGTCGAGGACGTAGAGCCGCCCGGCCCTCCCCTCACGGAACAGGCGGAACGGCTGGCGGGCCCGTACGGGGCGGGTGAAACGGCCAGCCTGCCCGCGTGAGTGGGCGAAACGGCTGCCGTACCCGCGTGGAGTGGGAGAAACGGCTGCCGCACCCGTACAGAGCGGGCAAAACGGTTGGCGGGCCCGCCTGCCGCCGGACGATGATCGGACCATGAAGATCTTCCTGGAGACCGAGCGGCTGACGCTCCGCGAACTGACCGACGCCGACGCGGACCGCCTGTTCGAGCTCGACGGCGACCCGGAGGTCATGCGCTTCCTCAACGGGGGCAGGCCCACCCCGCGCGAGGAGATCCTGGGCCGGGTGCTCCCCCGGATGCTGCGCCGCCACGACCTCTTCGGGCACCCCGGGTACTGGGCGGCCGAGATCCGGTCCACCGGGGAGTTCATCGGCTGGTTCGAGTTCCGGCCCCTGGTGGAGGAGGACGCCCCGGAGACGGTCGAGCTCGGCTACCGGCTGCGCCGTACGGCATGGGGGAAGGGTTACGCCACCGAGGGGGCGCGGGCGCTGGTGCGCGAGGGCTTCACCGGTCTCGGGGTCGAGCGTGTCGTCGCGCGGACGATGGCGGTCAACACCGGCTCGCGGAACGTGATGGAGAAGGCGGGCCTGCGCCACGTCCGCACCTTCTTCGCCGACTGGCCGGAGACCATCCCGGGCAGCGAGCACGGCGAGGTGGAGTACGCACTGACCGGGGACGAGTGGCACGAGGCGGCCGGGAGGTCCTGACCTCGGCCCGGTCCGAGGACGTCCCGGCGCCCCGGGTCCTCCGGATCGTTCCGGGGACCGGCGCTCCCCCGTGGGAGGGAGCACCGGAATCGCTCTCCTCGGCGATCCCCTGCGAGCGGCGGGCGGCCAGGATCTACGCAGGAGAACACCACCGAGGAGCCTTCCCGATGAGATCCCGCATCCCTGTCCCCACCACCCACGCCCTCCCGTGAGGGACGCCCCGCACGCGGACGACGCCCCGCGCATGAAGGAGTCCCGGCACATGGAGGGGTCCCCGCGACGCCTCCGGCCGACCGGTGTGCCCGAGATCCGGTGGGAGACGGCAGGATTGGGTTCTGTGCCGGTTCTGTCCCGCCTCGGTCCTGTCCGTGACCGCCTGAGGTCGCTGCCGCCTCTGTGGGTGGACGCGACGCTCGCCGTAGCGGTGCTGGTCGTGCAGCTGTGGCCGCTCCTCTCCCCGGACGAACCGCGGGACGAGCCATGGAGCTGGTGGGGGTACGCGGTCGTGGTGGCCGCCACCGTGCCGCTGATGTGGCGGCGCCGCGCGCCCATCGCCACCCTGCTGGCCAGCCTCATGGCGACCGCCCTCTACGACCTCTCGGACGACGTGGCGGCCCAGCCCATCTGGTACGGCGGGCTCATCGCGACCTACACGGTCGCCGTCCACTCCTCCCGGTGGCCGCGCGTCGCCGTACTCCTCGCCACGATCGCCGGGGGCCTGCTACTGGCCGGCTCCTCGGAGACCGCGCTGCGCGGTGTCGTGCTGTTCGTCGCCGCCTACGCGATCGGCCGCGCCTCCGCCGCCTCCCGCGCGTACGCCGCCGTCCTGGAGGAGCGGGCCGTACGACTGGAGCACGAGCGCGTGGTCGAGGCCGAACGGGCCGCCGAACGCGAGCGGGCCCGGATCGCCCGTGACATGCACGACATCCTCGCCCACGCGGTCAGCCTCATGGTCGTGCAGGCCGAGGCCGGCCCGGTCGTGGTCAGAAGCGACCCTGCCCGCGCCGAGGCGGCCTTCGACGCGATCGCCGCCGCCGGGCGCGACGCCATGGTGCAGCTCCGCCGGACGCTGAACGTGCTCAAGGAGGAGGCGGGGCCGCGCACCCCGCAGCCGACCGTCGCCGCCCTGACCGAGCTGGCCGAGCAGGTCTCCGGCGCCGGGGTCGAGGTGGTCTGCTCCGCCTCGGGGGAGCCGGGTCCCCTGCTCCCCGACGTCGAGGTCGCCGCCTACCGGATCACCCAGGAGGCCCTCACCAACGTCGTCAAGCACGCGGGCGCCACCCGCGCCGACGTCCGGCTCCGCTGGGAGGACGACGTGCTCGTGATCGACGTCACCGACGACGGCCGCGGCTCGGCGTCATCGCTCCCCTCCGGAGGGAACGGCCTGGCCGGCGTCCGCAAACGCGCCGAGTCCTGCGGCGGTTCGGCAGTCGCGGGACCCCGTACGGACGGCCCCGGCTTCCGGGTGACCGCGCGGCTGCCGCTGGCGGCCCGGCCGGTGACGGCATGACCGGCGTGAACCCGGCGGGCCACGACATGACCGGCGCGAACCCGGCGAACCGCGGCGTGACCGGCGTGAACCGGACCGATGGCGGCGTGACGGAGAAGAACGGGGAGAACGGAGTGACGGCATGGCGGTGAGGGTCGTGGTCGCCGACGACCAGGAGCTGGTGCGCGCGGGGTTCGGGATGATCCTCGGCGCCCAGCCGGACATCGAGGTCGTCGCCGAGGTCGGTGACGGCGCCGCGGCCGTCGCGGCCGTCCGCGAGCACCGGCCGGACGTGGTTCTCCTCGACATCCGGATGCCCGTGATGGACGGCATCGAGGCGGCCGGGATCGTGTGCGCGGAAAGCGACTGCAAGGTGCTGATGCTCACCACGTTCGACCTGGACGACTACGTCTACGACGCGCTGCGGGCGGGTGCGAGCGGGTTCCTGCTCAAGGACGTCCGCCGCGACGACCTCGTGCACGCGGTCCGGGTCGTCGCGGCCGGGGACTCGCTGCTCGCCCCGGCCGTCACCAGGAAGCTGATCACCGAGTTCGTCTCCCGGACGGCCCCGCGTCCCGCCGCGCCGTCCGCCGAGCGGCTCGCCGTGCTGACCGCCCGGGAGCGGGAGACGCTCCGGCTGATCGCACGCGGACTGTCCAACGCCGAGATCGCCGAGACCATGGTGGTCAGCGAGCACACGGTCAAGACGCACGTCAGCAACGTGCTGACCAAGCTGGGCCTGCGTGACCGCGTGCAGGCGGTGATCGCCGCCTACGAGACCGGGCTCGCCGTCCCCGGCGGCCCGGCGTGAGCAGGGGCCGTGGCGACCGGTCCCTGCTACCGCTTCCAGAGGCGGAACGGGTGACCGGCGAGATCGGGGTGGACCCGCACGCCCGCTACCGCTTCCAGCCGCGGAACGGGTGACCGGCCGGGTCGGGGCAGACCCCGCACGCCCGCTACCGCTTCCAGAGGCAGAACGGATGACCGGCGGGGTCGAGGTAGACCCGCACGTCGTCCTGCGGCTGGTAGGTCGCGAGGGTCGCCCCCGCGGCGACCGCGTGCACCCCGGCGATGTCCAGGTCGTCCACCTCGATGTCCAGGTGCATCATCATCTGCTGGTCATCGGGCCCCGCGGGCCATATCGGCCGGACGTGGTCCTTCTCGGTCTGGAAGGACAGCCCGGCGCCGCCGCCGGGCGCGGCGAGTGAGACCCAGTCGGGCGAGTCCCGCCGAACCTCCCATCCGAGCAGCATCCGGTAGAAGGACGCCAGCTCCCGGGCGTCGGGCGCGCCCAGCACCGTGGCCGTCAGCGTCATCCGCAGCGTCTCCGTCATCCGGCCTCCCTGTGTTCCGCTCCCTGTGTCCCGGCTCCCGCGGCATCCGTGGCGGGGCCCGGCCACCGGCCCGTGCGGGCCGCCCGGCCGGTCCGGTGCCCCGTTGCCATACCCGGGGCCGCCGCCTCCTCACCTGGAGTCACACGGCTCCGCGTCCTGCCCGGCCGTTCCGGCCCGGCTCCACCCCGTCCGGCCGCCTCCGGCCGGGTCAGCGCGACCGGTCATCGTCCCGCCGGGACCGGGCGGACGATCTCGGCGACCCGTTCCAGCTGTTCGAGCTGCGCGTCCATGTCCGGCGCGGCGAGGCGGCAGACCAGGTGTTCCGCGCCCGCCTCCAGGTAGCGGCCCAGCGTGGCGGCCACGTGATCGGCCGGGCCCGCGACCATCGCCTGGATCGTCCGCGCCACCTCGTACGGCACGCCGTAGACGGACCGGCAGTAGGCGTCGAGCTCCCGTTCGCCCCGCGCCACGTCACCGGTGACCAGGACCGTGACGAACAGCGCCGGGGTGACCGCGCCGGCGGGCCGTCCCGCCTCCGTGGCGGCGCGCCGTACCGTGGCCAGGCCGGCGCGGTAATCGTCGGGGTCGGGCGGGTAGGGCAGCCAGCCGTCGTAGCGCCGCCCGGCGTGCACCAGGGCCGAAGGGCTCGCCCCGCCCAGCCAGATCGGCGGGCCGCCGGGCCGGTGGGACGGGGTGGATTCGGGCAGGTCGTCGAAGCGCAGTACCGCGCCGTGGAACGCCCGCTCGCCCGACCACAGCGCCCGCCACAGGGCGACCGTGTCGTGCAGCCGGCCGAAGCGGCGTTCCCAGGGCACCTCCGACACGGCGTACTCGATCTCCGACCGGCCGGGGAAGCCCGCGCCCACGGTGACGATCAGTCGGCCCGCCGAAAGATGGTCGACGGTGGCGAGCTCCTGCGCGGCCAGGACCGGCCTGCGGAAGGCGGGCAGCAGCGCTGCGGTGCCGAGCGTGACGCGCTCGGTCGCCGCTGCGAGGGCGGCGAGCGTGGCCAGCGGTTCGGCACGCGCGCCGATCAGGGTGTCGTTGGCCCAGACCGAGTCGTATCCGAGCCGCTCGGCGTGGAGCCCGAAGTCGAGGAGCCGCCGGGCATCTTTCCACTGACTGTGCTGGGTGGGGAGCAGGACCCCGAGTCGCGTGTTCACAGCGGGGATCGTGCTCCCCGAGGGGAATGCCGGCAATTCCCCGGAGGGAATGGACGGCCTCGGCACACTGGATGCGTGGACTTCCCCCAGACGCTGCGCGCGGCCCGGCGGGGCCGGCACCTCAGCCAGCTCGACCTCGCCCTGCGCGCCGGCACGACACAGCGCCACCTCAGCTTCATGGAGAGCGGCCGTTCCCGGCCGGGCCGGACCATGGTGGTACGGCTCGGCGAGTCGATGGAGCTGCCGCTCAGGGAGCGCAACGAGCTCCTGACCGCGGCCGGATACGCCCCCGTCTACCCGCGGACCCCGCTCGACGACCCCGCCCTCACGCACGTGCGCGCCGCGCTGGGGCACATCCTGACCGGCCACCTCCCCTATCCCGCGGTCGTGGTGGACGCCGATCACGAGCTGGTGCTGGCCAACGACGCGTTCGGCCTGCTCACCGAGGGCATCGCCGAGCATCTGCTGCGCCCGCCGGTCAACGTGCTGCGCCTCTCCCTGCATCCGCAGGGGCTGGCGCCGCGCATCGTGAACCTGGCGCAGTGGGCGCGGCACATCCTCGACCGCGTTCCCCCGGGTGACCTGCGCGAGGAACTGTCCGGCTACGTGCCGCACGCCGAGCCGGGGCACGACCACGTGGGCTTCGCCGTACCGGTGCGGCTGCGCTCGGCGCACGGTGAGCTGCGGCTGACGACCACGATCACGACGTTCGCGACCGCGCTCGACGTGACCGTAGCGGAGCTGAAGCTGGAGGCGTTCCTGCCCGCCGACGCGGCCACCGCGGCGGTGCTGGCCGGCGGCTCCCGGGCGGCGGACCATGGGAACGGCCCCGGGACGGCGCGCCGGCCGGCCGTCACCCGGGGAACTGGTAGTCGGCGGTGATGCGGCCCTCACCGTCGAGGACGAGGATCTCCAGACCGCCGCCCAGCGCCTCGCCGCCACCCGCGGGCGCCATCTCCCAGGTCAGCTTGACGACGTCGTCCAGACGGACGGGCTCACCTCCCTGCCGGAAGACGAACTCGCCCGGGGCGACGAACTCCTCGTAGGCGCGGCTCACCCGGACGTCGATCTCGTCGTGCCCACGGGCCCGGAGCGTCGAATGGTCGAAGCCCAGCTTCGCGGCGGCCTCCCGGATCTCCTCGGACGGGTGCAGGACGTGGACGCCGTCCTCGGCCCACAGCTCCTCGATCGTCTTGCGGCGCAGCCCTCCGTCCGGCTCGTTCCAGAGGGCGACGTAACGTTCGGTCAGCTCCCGGACGCGGATGTCGGTCACCGTTCCTCCTCGGCTGGTGTGTCGGCGTTCCCGTGTTCCGGTCCCACCCTGCGACCGGGGCCGCCGACCGGCAATTCCCCACGGGGAATGAGCGGCCTGTACGGCGTGGCGGAGCCCGGCGGGAGCACGGGCGGCGATCTGTTCGGATGGGCGGCCCCCGAGACGGTACGGCGTCGCCGCTACCTGGCGCGGAGCCGGCCGAGGGTGTGGCCGGTGGCCTGCTTGAACAGGTACTCGGCGCGCTCGTAGGAGAGTCTGCGGCGGCCGGTCTCGGGGCACAGGTCGCCGGGCGCCGGAGGACGGCCCGGCCCCGGTCTGCGCTCGGACAGGAACAGCGGGCCACGGCGGCGGTCCGCGACGAGCCCGGGGAGCAGTTCGGCGACGCCGTCCCCCCAGCGGATCCAGCCGGACCCGCCGGCCGTCCGGGCACGCCTTCCGGCCAGGTCGAGGTTCTCGACGTCGAGCGCGAGCACCGGGCCGACGCCCGCCGCGCTCTCGTGCAGCAGCAGCCACAGGACGCGCTCGCGCAGCGCGACGTCCGGTCGCTCCCCCAGCGCCTCGACGCACGACCGGTCGATCGGGCGGATCCGTCCCCGGGGCTCGTACCGGCGGCCGAGCCCGGCGGCCAGATCACCGTCCGGCCCGCCGGCCGGCCGGCCCTGTGCCGCCGCCCAGGCGGAGAAGGAGCGGACCGCGCCGCGGTGCCGGTTCCACGTCGCCGGCGCGGCGCTCCCCCAGGCCGCGGCGAAGATCCGGGCCACCCGCCCGGCGTCGATGTCCGCCAGCGGGACGTCGTCGCCGATCTCGCGGCGCAGGCGGCCCATGGTCTGGCCGTAGGAGCGGACGGTCGCGGCGTCCAGGTCCTCGCGGGCGAGGAAGTCGTCCGCCGCCTCGCCCAGGGTGACGGTCCCGCCCGGGGCCGCCCGCACGGCCGCCGCCGCGTCGGCGCAGGCCGCGGCGCGTTCCAGGAGGACCGTGCGTTCGGGCACGTTGCGGGTGAGCGCGGCGGCGCGTTCGAACTCGCGCCGGGCCTCCTCGTGACGGCCGAGTCTGGCCAGCAGGTCGCCGCGCACGCTGGGCAGGCGGTGGTAGCCGCCGAGCGCCGGCTCGCCGGCCAGCGCGTCGACGGCGGCCAGACCCGCCTCGGGGCCGTACGCCATGGCCAGCGCGACCGCGCGGTTGAGCCGTACGACGGGTGTGGGCAGCACCCGGATCAGCACCTCGTACAGGTCGGCGATCCGCTTCCAGTCGGTCTCCTCCGCCGTGGCCGCCTGCGCGTGGCAGGCGGCGATGGCGGCCTGGAGCACGTATGGTCCCAGGGGGCCACCGCACTTCCTGGCGCGCAGCAGGGCCTCGAAGCCGCGGTGGATGAGGAGCCGGTCCCAGCGCCCGCGGTTCTGCTCGTGCAGCGCGAGGGGCCGGCCCGACGGGTCGTTCCGGGCGGCCAGCCGGGACGCCTGGAGCTCCGTCAACGCGACCAGGCCGTGCGCCTCGGCCTCGCCCGGCGCGAGCCCGGCCAGCAGGCGGCCCAGGCGCAGCGCCTCGTGGCAGAGGTCCCGGCGCGTCCAGTCCTCGCCCGCGGTCGCCGCGTACCCCTCGTTGAAGACGAGGTAGACGACCTCCAGTACGGACGACAGGCGCGCCACCCGGTCCGGGCCCTCCGGGACCTCGAAGGGGACCCGGAGGTCGGCGAGGGTGCGCTTGGCGCGGACGACGCGCTGCGCGACGGTCGCCTCGGAGACGAGGAACGCGCGGGCGATCTCCTCGGTGCGCAGGCCGCCTATCAGCTTCAGCGTCAGGGCCACCCGGGACTCGGTGGACAGCGCCGGATGGCAGGAGACGAACATCAGGCGCAGGACGTCGTCGCCCACCTCGCCGTCGAGGACGCCGAGGGCCTCGTCGACGCCGTCCTCGCCGGTGTCCGGCCGGGTGGCGAGGTCGTGGGCGAGCAGTTCGTTCCCGCGTTCGTGCCGCTCACCGCGCCGCAGGTGGTCGACGGCGCGGCGCTTGGAGACGGCCATGAGCCAGGCGCCCGGGTTGTCCGGCACTCCCGCCTGGGGCCACTGTTCGAGGGCGGCGAGGAGCGCGTCCTGAGCGAACTCCTCGGCCAGCCCCACGTCGCCCACCATCCGGACGAGCCCGGCGATGATCCTCGCCGACTCCATCCTCCAGACCGCGCCGACCACGCCGCGGGCGTCCCCGGCCCGGCTTCCGTTCCCGGCCTCGCCTTCGGTCCCGCTCCCGTTTCCGGCCCCGCCTCCGCTCCCGCTCCCGCTCCCGGCCTCGCCTTCGACCCCGTTCCCGTTTCCGGACGTCACCTGCCCGTCTCCGCTCCCGTCTCCGTTTCCGGACGTCACGCGTCCATCCCCGTTCCCGTTCCGGACGCCAGGTGCCCGATCATCGGCGGCACCCGGCCGGGCACGCAAGCGCGGGCTCAGCCCTGCGGGCCGAAGACCTGCTGGATGTGGCCCTCACCGTCACCGATGATCTTCCAGAAGCGACGGGACATCTCGACGGCCTCCTCCTTGGAGCGCGTCTCGATGAGCGCGAAGCTCACGATCGCCTCCTTGGCCTCGGTGAACGGCCCGTCGGTGACGGTGATCTTCCCGCCGGACGCCGAGAGGTGGATGCCGGCCGGGTCCAGGCCCCCGGTGGCGAGCAGCACTCCCGCACGGGTCATCTCCTCGACGAACGCCGCCATCTCGGCCATGACCTCCGGGGTCGGAGGAGCCGCGTCGACGCCCTTGGTGGTCATCAGGAACCGCATCGTCGTATCTCCCTCGTTCGCCGGGCTGTCATGCCCGGCTTTTGTACCGGACTCCACCGGGGTGACCGATTCTCTCCGGTCTCCGGCTACGCGTCGAACGAGGCGGGCGGATATCGACATCCGGTGCCCGACCTGGGAGACCGCGCGATGTGACAGGGAACGCCATGTGACAGGGAACGCATGACGTCGCAGGTCAGTACGGGCCGGACGCGCGACGGCGCGGCGGTGTCGAATCCGCCCCGCCCCGTTCGACGCGTCAGCGAGGCCGGACGGAAGCCGGCCGCTCGAACACCCCGGCGGAGAACCCGCCGCAGGAGAGGAAAAGCAACCATGACCGCCGTCCGGCCCGCCCCCGCCGTCCCCGCCCGCCGCACCACCCGCGCCGGCACCGCCGAACGGTCCGAGGCCGCCGCCCGGCCCGGTGCCGCCGCCCCGGCCACGCGTCTCCTGCTCGCCTGCCTGGTGGCGGCCACGCCTGTCTTCGGGTTCGTGTCGCTGGCCCAGGTCTTCACCCGCGAGGGCTTCGACCTGCTCCGCCACCCGCTGAGCATGCTCAGCACCGGCGACCTCGGCTGGATCCAGATCACGAACTTCCTGGTCTCCGGCGCGCTGATGATCGCCGGGGCGGCAGGGCTCCGCCGCGTCATGCGCGGCACGCCCGGCGGGACCTGGGCGCCCCGGCTGCTCCTGGTCAACGGCGTCATGCTGGCCGTCGCCGGGGTGTTCGTCATGGACCCGGGCGACGGCTTCCCGGTCGGCACCCCGCTGGGCCAGCCGACGGCCATGAGCTGGCACGCCATGGCGCACATGGCCGCCGGATCGGTCGCGTTCACCGCGCTCATCGCCGCCTGCTTCGTGCTGGGCCGCCATTTCTCCCGCGCCGGCCGTACCGGTTTCGCCGTGGCCTCGCGGGTCAGCGGCGCCGCCCTCCTCCTCGGCAACGGCTGGGCGATGTCGGGCGGACGCGCCGGTTCCCTCACCCTGTGCGTCGGCGTGCTGGTCGCGATGGCGTGGGCCGGCGTGGCCGCGGCGGACCGGCTGGCCGCGCTCCGGCGGGCCGCCTGACGCGGAACCGCGGGACCGCGGGACCGCGGGACCGCGGGACCGCGGGACCGCGGGACCGCGGGACCGCGGGCCGTACCGGGGCCGGGATCCGGGGCGTCCCGGATCCCGGCCCCGGTACGGCCGGCCCGTATCCGGCCCGAGCACGACCGGCCCGCGCGGACGGGGCGGGCTACGATGGCCGGCCATGATCGAACCGGACTTCCTGAGCGCCACCCGCACCGCCTACGACGCGGTCGCCGACACCTACGCCGAGCTCATCAGCCCGAAGTTCGCGAGCACACCGCTGGTCCGCGCGATGATCACTCCGTTCGCCGAGCTGGTCCGGGCCACCGGTGGGCGGGTCGCCGACCTCGGCTGCGGCCCTGGCCACGTGACGGCCCACCTGAGCGCCCTCGGGCTGGACGTCTTCGGCGTCGACCTGTCCGCGGAGATGGTCGCCCTGGCCCGCCGTACCCATCCGGAGTTGCGGTTCGAGGAGGGCTCGATGTTCGCCCTCGACCTGCCGGACGAAGCGCTCGGCGGCGTCCTCGCCAACTACTCGATCATCCACACCCCGCCGGAGCGGGTTCCCGAAATGCTCGCCGAGTTCTCGCGGGTACTGGCCCCGGGCGGCCACCTGCTGGTCGCCTTCCAGGCCCACGAGGACCCCTCGGCGGCACCGGAGGCGTTCGACCACACCGTGGCGCTCGCCTACCGCTGGTCGCCCGACCACGTCTCCCGCCTGCTCCGCGAGGCCGGGATCGCCGAGGTGGCCCGCATGGTGATCTCACCGGACGAGGACGAGAAGCGGGGGTTCCCGCAGGCGTTCGTGCTGGCCCGCAAACCGGCCGCGCTCGGCTAGGCGCCGTCTCGTGGACGATCCCGCCTGCCGCGGTCGTCCACGGAACGGAACCCGGGGACGACGTCTCCTTGGACCGGGCCCACGCGGTGAGGCCCGGTCGATGCTTCCCGGTCAGTCCCGCGGCATCATCCGCAGCACACTGCCCTTCACGCTCGCCGTCAGGTAGGCGGCGCCGTAGCCGTCGGAGACGTAGACGAGGAGGACCGGTTGGCCCCCCGCGAAGACCCAGCCGCCCTCCGCTATCACGTAGTGGCCGGTCGGACGGGTGATGCCGAGCTTCCGGTCCGCCGTACGCAGCAGCGCCGGAAGCGCGTCCCAGTTGAACGACTCCGGCTTCACCCGCTTCTGGAGCGGCGTCACGGTGCTTCCCTTGATCCGGTTCACCTGACCGTCCCGGTAGGTGTAGAGGTCGTAGAGCTTCTCATTGCCGGGGACGAGGGCCTGGGCCACCACGTGCTCGTCGTAGACGACGAATCCCACGAAGTCGGTGCCGCCCGTCGCCTTCCTCAGCACCTTGATCACCTCCCTGACCCGGCGCGGGTCCAGCAGCGTTCCGGAGCCGGTGTTCTCCTCCGGCTCGGAACCGGTGCTCTCCTTCGGCTCGGGGGCCGCGCTCCTTCCGGCCCGCTTCGTGCCGGCGGCGACCGGGGTGCGCGCGGAGCCGCCGGTGGGCTGTGACGCCGCCGGGTCCGCCCCGTCTCCGAACCCGCCCGGAACGTTGAGGAGGACCACGGCGGTGAGGACCACGCTGAGCGTGACGGCCCCGGCGACCGTCACGGCACGGAGCCGGCGTGGGCCACCGCGCGACACCGGAAGTGCGGGGTGCGTGTTCGAGGCCGGGTCGGCCGCCCAGCCCAGCATCCGGTCGAGCTCCGCGGCGGGCGGGCGGGCGGCGGGGTCCTGCGCCAGCAGGGCCGCCAGGACGGGCGCCAGCGGGCCGGCCCGGCGCGGAGGCGGGACGTGGCCGTTCAGCACGGCCGCGAGCGTGGCCATGGTGGTCTCGCGGCGCATGGGGTGGTACCCCTCCACCGCCACGTACAGCAGCATGCCCAGCGACCACAGGTCCGAGGCGGGGTCGCCCTCCCGGCCGCGCAGCCGTTCCGGCGCGATGTACTCGGGTGAGCCGACCAGCTGACCGCTGGCCGTGAGGCTGGGCGCGTCGTGCAGCGCCGCGATGCCGAAGTCGGTGAGCACCGGGCTGCCGTCGTCGCGCAGCAGGACGTTCGCCGGTTTCACGTCGCGGTGGCAGATTCCCGCCGCGTGAGCGGTCCACAGAGCGGCCAGGACGCCTCTTCCCAGGCGCGCCGCCTCCGCCGGCGTCAGCGGCCCCTCCGCCAGACGGTCCTGCAGCGAACGGCCACGCACCAGCTCCATGACGATCCACGGGTACGCCGTCTCGCCCGCGTCCACGATGTGGTGGATGGTCACCACGTTGGGGTGGTTGAGCCGGGCCAGCGCCCGCGCCTCGCGCAGCACCCGCTCGCGCAGCATCCGCACCCTGCCCGGATCGTCCTCCGTCGCACCCGACGGACGGACCTCCTTCAGGGCGACCTCCCGGTGGAGGGCGAGGTCGTGGGCGCGCCACACCGTGCCCATGCCACCGCTTCCCAGCCGCTCCAGCAGCTCGAAACGGTTGTCGATCAAAACCCGCCCGGACGTCACGGCAGACAGCCTAGAGCCCGCACAAGCGGGCGGAAGGGGCAAATGACCACTGTCGCCGCGCCGAAGCCGCCGAACGAGACGGACACGGGCGGCGCGGGAGGCGCGGGAGGCGCGGTGGTCAGAAGAGGGTCAGCGGTTCCGCCGGCATGGGTTCGGGGAGCGGTTCGACCTCGGGCAGGTGGGCCCGTACCTCGTCATGGAAACGGCGGGCGAGCATCAGCGCGTCGGCGTTGTCGGGCGTGTGGATGAACACGGTCGGCGAGCGGCCTTCGCGCAGCCATTCGACGACCGTGCCGACCCACGGCCGCCAGCCCTCGACCGTGCGCTCGGCCGAGTCCCGGCCGAGGTAGCGGATGATCGGGCGGTCGGTGAGGGCGACCGACCGGCGCGGCAGGCGCGGCTTCCTCGTCCAGGCCTCCCGCTCGGCGTCGCTGGTCGGAGGGCTCCGGAAGAGGGCGGTCGTGTCGAACGGGACCCACTCGGCGCCCACGCCGCCGAGGACACCTTCGAGCAGCCGCCCGGCGCGCTCGTCCTCGAAGAACGCGCGGTGCCGAACCTCGACGGCGTATCTGTGCGAGCGGGGAAGCCCGCGGAGGAAACCCGCCAGGACGCCGAGGTCGGCCGGGGCGAACGACCCGGGAAGCTGGACCCAGAGGGTCTCGGCCCGCGGCCCGAGCGGCTCGATCGCCTCCAGGAACGCCGCCAGCTCCTCGTCGGCGCCGGGACCGGTGAGGCGGCGCTCATGCGTGATCGACTTGGGCAGCTTGGCCACGAAGCGGAAGTCCGGGGAGGTCTGCCGCGCCCACGACTCCACCGTGCTCCGCGCAGGGGTCGCGTAGAACGTCGTGTTGCCCTCCACCGCGTCGCACCAGGTCGCGTACGCCCGCAGGCGCTCGCCGGGCGGGAGCGGGTGGGGCAGGAAGCGCCCCTGCCATGGCGTATGGGTCCACATCGCGCATCCCACATGAAGCCGCATGCCCCGACGCTATCCGAACCCGTCTCCCGCGCCCGAAACCGCCGACAATCATTTCATCCTTGACAAAAAAAGTTGTCGGAGCATAGTCTCTGATCACACGGAACGCCGCGGCCGGGGAGACCGGTCAGCGGGGTTCCGCCGGACCCGCCGGGCGGGCGGCCTCGCGACCGGAACGACCGCGGAGCCGCCCGCCCGGCGGACGGGCCGGCCACCTCGACGACACAACCCGAAGGAGCACCTCCCATGCGCATCCTGGTCAGCGAGTTCATCAGCCTCGACGGCGTCGTGCAGGCACCGGGCGGGGTCGACGAGGACACCGACGGCGGCTTCGCCCACGGCGGCTGGTCGCACCAGTTCTTCGACCCGGAGGTCGTGGGCGGCTCCTTCGACGACGCGCTGAGCAACGCCGAGGCGCTGCTGTTCGGACGCCGCACCTGGCAGACGATGGCCGCGGCGTGGCCCGGACAGGCCGGCGACCCGTTCGCCGACCGGATGAACTCCATCCGGAAGTACGTCGTCTCCGACACGCTGGGCGAGAACGACCTGACGTGGAACAACACCGCGCTCATCCCCGGCGGCGAGGCGGTCGCCCACATCCGGAAGCTGCGCGAGACCGAGGGCGGCGACGTGGTCGTCATGGGCAGCCCCACGCTCGTGCGCGCCCTCCTGCGCGAGGGTCTGGTCGACGAACTCCGGCTCGTGGTCATGCCGGTTCTCCTCGGCGGCGGCAAGAAGATCTTCCCGGACGACGGCGCGCTGCGCGCGTTCGAGCTGGTCTCCACGACCACCGGCGGCGCCGGCGCGAACGTGTGCGTCTACCGGGCGGCCACCGGGAAGTAGACCGCACCGGGCGGCGCGCCCGCCCCGCCCGCAGCGCTCGCGGTGCCCGCGGTGCCGCCCGCGGGAGATCCGGGCCGGACCGGGGACGACCGCACCCGGCCCGGCCCGCGGCCTTCTCTCAGTCCTCGCCGCGGTAGCCGCGCAGCTCGCGGCGGGCCCGGTGACGGCTCCGGCGGCGCTCCTCGCGCCGGAGGTGGTACCACTCCCGGTTGCCGCCCCTGGTGAGGTTGCCGAACACGTAGTGGGCCGGGCCGCCCCAGTGGCAACCGGCCGCGCGGCGGCTCAGGGACGCGCCGCCGGCCGTGATCTCGTCCGGCAGCGTGCAGTGCCCGAACCGGTGGTCGTGTACGGGGAGGCAGGTCACCATCGGTGTGTCGGCCATCCGCACCCACCAGGGCCGGGTCTTGTCGGTCTTGCTCATACGGTCACCTTTCGGCTCCGTGACACCCCGGGATGGGGCCGTCACAAGACCGGATGCACCGTGATCACCTCCGATGTCGCGCGTGACGCGCCGGAACCGCGTGCTTCCCCGCGACGCGCCGAGCGCGGGGACGGCCGAGCCGGTGGGGGCGACGGCGAGACCGACGCGATGTACGCCCCGGAGCCAGGCTACCGCCGGCGGCCATGACGGCCGATGGCGATGACGGCCGATGGTGACGGCTGGCGGTGGTGACGGCTGGTGGTGACGGCTGGTGGCGATCCGCCGCCCGGACCGGCGCGAACCCGCGCATATTCTCGGGACCGAAATGGCGATCCGCCGCCTGACCTGGTGCGGCCTCGGACATATCCTCGGACCGAAATCACGGCCCCGCCGCGCCTCTCCTCATTTTTGTGATCTTCATGCATCACCAATCCCGACAATCATCCATATATTATCAAATATAGAACATACAAGATATTTACTGGCATATCCGCAAAGGTTAGGAAAACGCGAGTCACGGGTGATGCCGTTCTGGTGTACTGGGGCCTGAGGTACTAGAGAGAACGTCTCTCCGAGGTCTCAAGCTCGCCACCGAAGCCGTACGGCGGACCCACGGCACCGGCCACTCCCGGCGGTGCGGTCCCGCTCCACGTGGAGCGCCGTCGGCATCCGGGATCGCGACCGGCGGCACACAGGGCGCGGAGAGAGCGGGAGAAGCCGTCGAGCACGAGATTCCGACGGCCGTCCGGCAAGGCTGACGCGGCGGACTCCCGGGACGAGGACGGGTCCCCAGGAGCGCCGCGGCTGATTCGACACGCCCCGAGGAGATGCCAATGCTTAAGATCATTTGCTCGATGTGCGGCAGAGGGCACTACGGCCCGTGCATGCCCGGCACCCAGGCGGCCCCGGAGGCTCCGGCGACCTGATCACCGCAAGACCGGAGGGTTCCGGCGGGCTCGCTCCGGCGCCGGTGGGATTTCGACAGACCCTTTCCGGTGCCGGCGGTTTTCGGCGAGCCCGTTTCCGGCCCATACGGCCGCCTGTTTCCGTCTCTTCCGGTCCCGATGGCCACAGGACCACTTTTCTTCCTCCTGGATTTCCGGAGCTCCTAGTGAAATAATTCGATATTGAAGAAAAACCCAACCCGGAAGGGCTCGGGGTGGAGTTCCGTATTCTCGGTCCTGTGGAGCTGTCGGCCGACGGCCTGCACCTCGGGCTTGGCTCGGCCAAGGAACGCCAGGTGCTGGCGATGCTGCTGCTGACAGCGGGACGTCCGCTGCCGGCCGAATCCCTGATCGACCGGCTCTGGGGTGCGAACCCGCCGCCCAAACCCCGCGACAGCCTCTACGCCTACATCGCGCGGCTCCGCGGCCGTCTGGCCGCGCTCAGGGACGGAACGGCCCGGCTGTTCTCGGGCTCGGGAGCCTACACCCTGGAGGTCGATCCCGACCGCGTCGACCTGCACCGGTTCCGGCGGCTGTGCGACCAGGCACAGGCCATCGCCGAGAGCGGCGACCCGGAGCACGCCCTGCGGCTGCTCCGCGAAGCCGACGCGCTCTGGCGTGGCGAGGCACTGGCCGGAATGGACGGCGACTGGGCGAGGGAGATCCGCACCGCCCTGGAGAGCGAGCGCCGGACGGCGACGCAGAGACGCGTCGCCGTGCAACTCGATCTGGGACAGCACGCGGACCTCGTCGCGGAACTGTACGGGCTCGTCGCGCAGCACCCCCTCGACGAGGAGTTCATCAGGTACCTGATGGTGGCTCTCTATCGTTGCGGCCGCCAGGCGGACGCCCTGGAGACGTACCACCAGGCTCGCCGCCGCCTGAACACCGAGCTGGCGATGGAGCCCGGACCGGCCCTGCGGGACACGCACCAGCGCGTCCTGCGCGGTGATCCGGAGATCGCCGGGCCACCGGGCCGTCAGAGGATCGTCGATCAGGCGGCTCCGAACGACCTGCCCCGGGGGATCTCGAACTTCACCGGGCGGGCCGCGGAGATGGAGCGGCTGCTCGGCGCCCTCGACGAGGAGTCGCTCGGCGACGTGGCCCCGGTCGAGGTGATCGACGGCATGCCCGGGGTGGGAAAGACCATCCTGACCGTTCGCCTCGCGCACCGGCTGGCGCCACGCTATCCGGACGGGCAGCTCTTCCTGCGGCTGCGCGCTCACGACCCGAGCCAGGACCCGCTCGATCCCCGGGAGGGCCTCGCGGTCCTCCTCCGGCGCCTGGGCGTGTCGCGCAACCGGATACCGGCCTCCCTCGACGACAGAGCGGCGCTGTGGCGGAGCGAGCTGGCCGACCGCAGAGCGATCATCGTGCTGGACGACGCGGCGGACCAGGACCAGATCCGCCCCTTTCTGCCGGGCGCGCCGGGCTGCCTGGTGCTGGTCAGCAGCCGCCGCAGGCTGACCGGGCTCGAAGGGGTCGACTCGCTGTCCCTGGACGTCCTTCCGACGCCGGACGCCATGGCCCTGTTCCGCAGGGTCGTCGGAGACGACCGGCCCATGGCGCCGGATGACGTCGAAACGGTCGTACGGCTCTGCGGTCACCTGCCCCTGGCCATCCAGCTGGTGGCGAGCCAGCTCCGCCACCGGCCGGCCCGCGGCGTCGCCGACCTCGTCACCCGGCTCTCGGGAGCCAGGCTCCGGCTTTCCGACATCAGGGCGGGAGACCGGGACATCGCCGCGGCCTTCGAGCTGTCCTACCGCGGGCTGACCGACGAGATGCGCCGGGCGTTCCGCCGGCTCGGCCTGCACCCCGGGATCGACCTCACCGTGCACTCGGCCTCCGCCCTCATCGGCTGTGACCTGTCCGTGGGCGAGCGCCTGCTCGAAGACCTCCTCGACCATCACCTGGTCGAGGAGGCGGTGGCCGGCAGGGTCCGGCTGCACGGCCTGCTGTGGAAGTTCGCCGCCGAACGGGCCCTCTCCGAGGAGTCCGAGGACGAGGCCCGCCAGGCCGTACACCGGCTCCTCGACCACTACCTCCACCTCGCGGACAGGGCGGACCGCGCCCTGAACCCGCACCGCCGCCGGGGCCGGATCGAGATCGTCCACGTACCCGAGAGCCCGCCGCCGCTGCGGACCGCCGCCGAGGCGCAGGAGTGGCTGAAGGCCGAACGCGTCAACCTCGTCGCGAGCGCGCAGTACGCGGCCGACCACCGATGGCGCCCCCATGCCCGGCGGCTCCCGCAGGCGCTCGCGGCCTTCCTCGAACGTTTCGGGCACTGGGACGACGCCGTGGCGACCCACGAGAAGGCCCTGGCCGCCTGCCGCGACATGGGCGATCGGGCGGGCGAGGCCGAAGCGCTGCTGGAGCTCAGCCTGTTACGTGGTCACACCGGCCACTTCGAGCTCGCCCTCGGCTACTGCCAGGAGGCCCTGGCGATCCACCGCTCCATCGGCGACCGCCTCGGTGAGGCGGAGACGCTCGACCAGCAGGGGCGCGTGTGCTGGTACTCGGGACGCTTCAAGGCGGCGCTCACCCACACGACGGAGGCCCTGACCATATTCAGGAGCGTCGGCGACCTGCGCGGCGAGTGCCAGGCGCTCGTGCACAAGGGGATCCTGCTGTGGCAGGCGGGCAGGTACCGGGAGGCCGTCACCGACTTCGAAGAGGTCATGGACCTCAACCGCGACCTCGGGGACCGGCGCCTCCAGGCGCAGGTGGAGAACAACATCGGCGAGATCGCGCTACGTCTCGGGGACGGCCGGCGGGCCCTGCGGATGTTCCACGACGTCCTGACCACGATCCGGGACATCGGATGGGCGCAGAGCGAGGGCGTCGTCCTCAACAACATCGGGAACGCCTACGAGCACGTCGGCGAGCACGGCGAGGCGCTCCGCTTCTACCGGGAGGCGCTGAAGATCTACCAGGCCACCGGGGACCGCCGGAACACGGCCAACGTGCTGAACAACATCGGCTACACCTACGTACGCGACCAGCGGTACGCCGAGGGGCTCATCCACCACCAGAAGGCTCTCGGCATCGCGCAGGCGATCACCGATCCCTTCGAGGAGTCGCGCGCCCTGCGAGGCGTCGGCGCGGCCCATCGGGGCAGCGGCCACTACGGCGCGGCGCTCGAAGCCCTCCGTACGGCGTTGCGGCTCGCCGGCGACCTCGACGACCCCTACGAGCGGGCCTGCTGCCTCGAAGGGCTCGGCGACGCGACGCTCCACGTCCAGGGCCATGATTCGGCCGAACCGCTGTGGAACGAGGCCCTGGAGATCTTCGAACGGCTGAACGTGCCCGAGCAGACGGCCCTGCGGGCGCGGCTGCACGGTCTCGATGTGACCGCCTCCTGACCGGTGTGTTCTCAGACCCGCCGGGCTCAGGCATGCGCGCTCGGGAATGGCCCGCTTCGCCCGGGTCATCCATACCTAATTTACATAATTGGATTTTTCTGGATATGCCGCATGATGCTTCCCGGCATGGTTAACATGTGACCAACGTGACAGCAGTTAACCGAGGGGAGGCAGTGGTGTTCACTCCATTCCAGATGATCTACATCATCGTCATCTGAACCGATCGGGCCATCGGCGCCCGAGTGGCCGTCCGCCGCGAAAACGCCGATCTCGACGCGGTGCCCGGGTACGACGCGTGAGCCGGGCGAATCCGCGAACGAACGCGTGGCCTCGTGCGATCGTCGCACGCGGCCCCGGAACGCGATCCATCACGCAGGAGCGATCAGCCGCCGCCGCGGAACGATCGATGACGGCGCACGCCGAAAGTCGCCATGGCCGACCGGCGTTCCGGTATGACATCACCGGCCGGCGGCGGCCGATGCTCCCGACCCTTTTGTCAGCAGCCGCTCGATTTTCCCGACCGAGCTCGAAACATATATCGATTTCATCCGGCCGGCGGTGGAGAACTCCCGGAGGAGTTCCCCGGCACCGATTCCGGACCGCCCGTTCCCATGACCCGAAAGCCGTCCCGCATCGGGTCCGGCGGCAGGCCCGAAAGCCGTTTTCCACGCCTGACCTGGACTGCAAGGTAACGGCAAGATTGTCATCAAGGTACGGCGCGCACCCTGACCGCGGGTGAGGAACCTCACCCGCGGAACACAGGACCGAGCCCGGGGCGCAACCGGCCACAGTGGCCGGAGGCCGCGCCCGGTACGAAGCACGCGGCCGGCATCTCCCGCGAGACGCGAAGCCCGACGATCCTCGCGGCTGCCGGTGGCGTGTCGTCAGGACGGCCGATTCGGCCGGACTGCCGGCCTCTCGAGACCTGGATCCGCCGGTCATCTCCATGAGAGGTCGCCATGGGCCTGACGGAGCCGGTCGCAGGAAGAACATTCGTGAGGATCCGCGGCGCGCGGCGGAGGTGCGCCGGCCGTACGGGAGGTCCCCTCCGCGGAGGGGATCCGGGACCGGGGGGCGGTGCCGCGGCGGCCACCGGCGTGACCCCCCGGGACCGATCATGACATGGTCGGACACCGTCTTCCTCACGACCATGGGCGTCGCCTCGGGCGCGCTCAACACGGTCGTCGCCGGAGGGTCGCTGGTCAGCTTCCCCGTGCTGATCTGGCTGGGATATCCGCCGTTGCTGGCCAACATCATCAACGGCCTGGGCCTGCTGCCCGGAGGGATCTCCGGGGCGTACGGCTACCGCACCTGGCTGCCCAAGCAGCCGGCGCTCCTGGTGAAGATCATCGTGGTGGCGGTGGCCGGCGGCCTCGTGGGCAGCGTGCTCCTGCTCAGCCTCCCGGCCAGATACTTCGCGACGGCCACGCCGGTGCTCATCCTCGCCGCCACGGCCCTGGCCGCGGCGCAACCGCTGATGAGCCGTCGTACCCGGCGGGAGTCCGGCGTCCCGGCCCGGGAGACCGTGTCCCAGCCCGCGTCCCGGCCCGCCCTGGTGCTCGTGCCGGCCGCCTCGGGGCCGTCTCCCGCCGGGGCGGGACCCGATCCGGCGGGAGACGGTCCGGCCGTCGAGGTCGTCGCGACCGCGGACACCGCGGCCGCCGACCCCGCGACCGCCGATCCGGACCGCCACGCCGCCACCGGCGAGTCGCGCTCCAGCCGGCTTCGCCGCCTCGGGCCGTGGGCCATGATGCTGGCCGTCAGCGTCTACGGGGGCTACTGGGTGGTGGCTCTCGGCGTGCTGTTGTTCTCGGTGTTCAACGTGGCGTTCCCGCGCATGTCGCTCCAGCAGATCAACGCTCTCAAGATCCTCACCGCGACGACGATCAACGCCACGGGCACGGTGGTCTTCATCATGACCGGGCATCTGCTGCCGGTCTGGCAACCCGTTCTGCTGCTCGGCGCCGGCGCGCTTCTCGGCGGCTGGGTCGGCGCGGTGCTCGGCCGGCGACTGCGGGCCTCGTACCTGCGGACGCTCGTGATGGTCATAGGCCTGTTCTCGGCCATCTGGCTGCTCACCTGATGCCGCCGGTGGCGCGGAGCGGCGCGGCTCCCGTCACCGGCCACGTCCCGCGCCGTGAGGGCCCCCGGCAGTCCGCGACGCGGCCGGGGGCCGACTCCGCTCCGCGCGGACACGGCCGATCACGGCCGGGCCGCGGACGCACACGATCGACCGGACGGCCCCGCCGTGTGTGACAGGCGTCCGGATGCGACCGGGGAAGGGCCGTCTCGACCTTATTCAGCCTTGTCTTATATAAGCCTTGGATGAGACCGTTGACCCGGGGCACGCGCTCGATCCGGCGTAGGGCGGGTCCCGCGCGTGACGGACAGGAGAACGAGGTGGCCGAGACGACGCCGACCGGGACCACGGTGGCCGAGGTGATGGCCGAGCTGGCCGGGCTTGAGGACCCGAGGGCCCGCGAGGTGAACGAGAGGCACGGCGACGATCACGGTGTGAACCTCGGCAGGCTGCGCGCGCTCGCCAAGCGGCTGAAGACGCAGCAGGAACTCGCGCGCCGGCTCTGGGAGACGGGTGACACCGCGGCGAGGCTGCTGGCCCTCCTGATCTGCCGTCCGAAGGCGTTCGGGCGTGACGAGCTGGACGCCATGCTGCGTGAGGCGCGCACCCCCAAGGTGCACGACTGGCTCGTGAACTACGTGGTGAAGAAGAACCCGCACTCCGAGGAGCTGCGCCTGGCCTGGTCCGCCGACCCGGATCCGGCGGTCGCGGCCGCCGGCTGGGCGCTGACCGCCGAACGCGTGACGAGGAAGCCCGAGGGCCTCGACCTCGCGGGACTGCTCGACGTCATCGAGACGGAGATGAAGGGCGCCCCGGATCGCCTGCAGTGGGCGATGAACACCTGCCTGGCTCAGATCGGGATCGAGCACGCCGGGCACCGCGCCCGTGCGATCGGCATCGGCGAGCGCCTGGGGGTGCTCAGGGACTACCCGACCTCCCCGGGCTGCACGTCTCCGTTCGCGCCCGTCTGGATCACCGAGATGGTGCGCCGGCAGGGCGGCGAGGCGTCGTGAGCGGGCCCGCCGGCGGCGGCCCGGCCCACATGACCTGACCGGAAGTCGTGGCCTGACCGGTACCGGTCGGCGAGGGGAAGGGCGC
Organism: Streptosporangium sandarakinum; assembly: GCF_050942225.1. Lineage (NCBI taxonomy): Bacteria > Bacillati > Actinomycetota > Actinomycetes > Streptosporangiales > Streptosporangiaceae > Streptosporangium > Streptosporangium sandarakinum. The sequence goes on along the minus strand of NZ_CP192034.1, from coordinate 91,922 downwards.
GGCCTCGCCGTGCGCCCTTCCGGCACCGGGCAGCCCCGTACCGAGGACCCTCCGTACGGGGCTTCCTCTCGCCGCCGATCGTCTCCCGCGGACGTCCTTTCCCGCCCCTCACCTGCCCGTACGGAGATCGCCGCCACCCGCGGCACCGTCCGGTGCGGAGCCGTACGGCATGTCAAGCGCCGGTCTTTGGCAGAAAACTGCAGCCCCGGGCAGTTTGCTGCACCCGAAACTCCTGTTCCCGCGACCCGGGGTCACGCAGAGTTGTGCATACGCAAGCAGATAGGCACTTCGAGATGAGGATGAGGAAATGGCAACACCTGGCACCGCGTCCGACTCCTTGTCCGTATCCCTGCCGTCGCTGGAGGAGGTCCGGCCCGGCCCCGTGACCCCTCCGCTTCTCCGGACGGGGTTCGCCAGTCCCGGCACGCCGAACTACCGGTTCTGCGTCGACAGCGTGAAGCGCAAGTACCTCGACCGGTACGGCGCCGTCGTCACCCCCTGCCCCGACCTGTTCGTCACCGCGTGGGACGGTGCCCGCGACTCGCCCACCTTCGGCCGCATCCTGGGCGTCGCGGGGCTCACCACCGCCGCCGGGCGCAGGCTGCTGTCGGAGAACTACCTCGACGTCCCGGTCGAGCGGGCCTGTGCCGACCTGGTCCCGGGGACCCACGTCGACCGCCGCCGGGTCGTGGAGATGGGCCCGATCGCGTCGTTCCACCCCGGCGCCGGCCTGTTCCTCATGCGCGCCCTGCCGGGGATCGCCCTCCACCTGGGATACGACTTCCTGCTGTCCACGCTGACCGAGAAGCTCCACGACGTGGCCAGGGTCGCGGGCTGGGAGTTCCACACCCTCACCAACGCCCGCCGCGCCGACCTCGCCGGGACCGGCGGCACGGACTGGGGCACCTACTACTCCGCGAAACCCCGCACGGGCATCCTCCGCTGCGGGCGGGACGTCGCCCCGCGGGCCGCCGGCTGACGGCGCTCCCTCCGGCAGGGCTTTCAACCGGGCTTTCCGACCGGGCTTTCAACGGCACCCGGCTTTTCAACGGCACCCGGCTTTTCAACGGCACCGAGATCTGAACGCATAGAAGGAGTCCGCTGATGCGTTGGCTTGACCATGCCCTCGACCGCCTCGGCTCACTGGAGAAGGTGGCCGTGGAGGAGATGAAGTCGTCCGCGCCGCCCCGCCCGTACACCTACGGGACTGTGCTCGGCGCGGCGATCCGCACCGGCGACGCGGTCGTCGCCGCGGCCGAGGGAAGGGACACCGGGACCAGCACGATCGGCCTGCTCACCGGCAACGGTGTGGAGGGGATCGTCGGCGACCTGGCCTGCCTGCTGACCGGCGTGCGGTCGGTGCCCATCCCGATCGCCTTCGGCCGGGACCAGGCCCGCCATCTGCTGTCGCACTCGATCGTCTGCCTGGTGGACGAGCAGGGACGCAAGCGCCTGGCGGAGTGGGGCGGCGAGGACAGGATCCTCCCCGAGGGGTGCGAGGTCATCACGATCACGGTCGGGGAGGGGTACTCCCCGGAGGAGATCACCGCCAGGGTCCGGGCCGCGGCGACGCTGGACGAGTCCGCCATCTGCAAGATCGTCCACACGTCCGGCACGACCTCCACCCCGAAGGGCGTGATGCTCCGCCGCGGCGCGGTGGACGACCTGATCGACTCCGTCACCAGCCGGGTCGGCGTCGAGGCGTGGCAGCGCTACGTCTCCGTCGTGCCGACGAGCCTGCTGGTGGAGCAGGTCTTCGCCGTCTACCTGACCTTCCTCGCCGGCGGCACGGTCGTGTTCCTGCCCGAGGAGGCCAAGCCGCTGGGCACCGCCGGCGGTGACGTCGAGCAGGTCCGCGGGCTGCTCGCCGAGGCCCGGCCCACGGTGTCGCTGGTACCGCCGTCCCTCGTGGAGTCCATCGCGGCCCACGCCAGGACCATCCCGGACGCGACCACCCGCGAGCTGTCGCTGGCGGTGTACGGCCGGGAGGACCCGATGCTGCTGTTCAGCGGCGGCGCCCCGGTGTCCGACGAGGTCCTGCGCGTCATGTGGGACCGCGGCCTGCCGGTGTACGTCGCGTACGGCCTCAGCGAGAACGGCTCCGTCGCCACGCTCAACGGCCCCGGCCTCGTCCGTCTCGGCACGGTCGGCAAGCCCCTGCGGCACTGCGAGGTCAGGCGGTCCGACGCCGGCGAACTCCTCATCCGCAGCTCGTCCCTGCTCACCGGCTACCTCGGATCGGACGACCCGACCGCGCTCCCGCTGGACGCCGAGGGCTGGCTGCACACCGGCGACATCGCCGACATCGACGACGACGGCTACGTCACCATCACCGGCAGGCTCAAGAACATCATCATCACCTCCAACGGGCGCAACGTCAGCCCGGAATGGGTCGAGGCGCAGTACAAGAGCCGGCCCGGCATCGAGGCCGCCGCCGTGTTCGGCGACAACATGGAGCGGCTGATCGCGGTCTTCGTCGTCAGCCGCGGCACCGACCCCGCCGCCGCGCTCGCCGACGTGCGCCACGTCAACGCCGAGGTCCTCTCGGAGATCGAACAGGTCGGCAGCGCCGCGTTCGTCGAGGCCGACGAGACGTTCTACGCCGAGTTCTTCACCGTCACCGGACGCCCTCGCCGTAAAGAGATCAAGGAAGCACTCACCACCGGCCGATTCGGCCTGACGGAGGTCTGAGAAATGCTGGGCAACTTCACCACCACCGACCACACCGACGGCAAGGGCCTGGTCGTCACCGCCGCCGACCGCGCCGGACTCGACACCGTCGACCGCGTCGAGCTGATGACCGCGCTCGCCGAGCACGGCTACGTCCTCCTGCGCGGTTTCGACACCGACCCGGCCACCTTCTCCACGCTCATCCAGAGCGTCTCCTCGCGGATCACCCTGGACCCGGCGCGCAAGTTCGCCGGCGGCAACGTCGCGCAGAAGATCGAGGCGGGCCTGGTGCCGCAGGGCCTGCACGTGGAGAACGGCGCCACGCCGTGGGTGCCGGACCTGGTGTGGTTCTACTGCGAGACCCCGGCCAAGGTCGGCTCGCAGACCACCATCTGCGACGGGCTGCACGTGTGGGACCGGCTGCCGGCGCGTACCCAGGAGCTGTTCCTGTCCACCCGGATCACCTTCGCCAGGCCGATGCCCGAGGACAAGTGGAAGAACCTCGTCGTCCGCCTGCTCGACGGCGCCAAGACCGCCGACGAGGTCGTCTTCGACGACCTGCTCGCGGTGACCGACGACGGCGTCGACGTCAAGTACCGGCTGCGCCCCGACGGCTCCGTCCACTACAAGTACTTCACCTACGCCGCGCACACCACGCTGTTCGGCGGCGACATCGCGTTCACCAACAGCATCCTCACCCCGTCGGTCAACTACGAGCCCCCGGTGATCGAGTTCGAGGACGGCCGTCCGCTGGACGCCATGCTGATGCGCCAGATCATCGAGGCGACCGAACTGGAGACCGAAGAGATCGACTGGCACGCGGGCGATGTCGCGCTGGTCGACAACAGCAGGCTCATGCACGGCAGGCGCAAGATCCGCGATCCCCTCCGTTCCCTCTACAACGCCCAGAGCTACGCCAGGGACGACGTCGTCGCCGCCGTCCGCGAGCGAGTGACCTCCGCCACCCGCAGGGCCGCCTGATGCGGACCCAGTACGACGAGATCGGCCGGTCCTACGAGCGGCTCAAGCGGGAGATGCCCCTGGCCAGGGGCCCCGAACGGGCCACGGTCGAGGCGCTGACCGGCGCGGTGGCGGGCAGGTCCGTACTGGACCTGGCCTGCGGAACCGGCTGGTACAGCAGGATCATCGCCCGCGCCGGCGCGGCCTCGGTGCTCGGGGTGGACATCTCCGAGGAGATGGTCGCCGTCGCCGAGCACACCGAGGCCCGCGAACCACTCGGTATCGCCTACAAGGTCCACGACGCCCGGACGCTCGGGGTCGTCGGCAGGTTCGACCTGGTCAACGCGGTGTGGCTGCTGTGCTACGCCCGTGACCGGTCCGACCTCGCCGCCATGGCCCGCACCATCCACGACAACCTCGCCCCCGGAGGCGTGTACACCGGCCTGGAGATGAACCCGAACTTCGACTGGGACGGGCCCCTGGCCACCAAGTACGGCCTGACCCACCGGCCCGACGCGGACTTCCCCGGTGGAAAGGAGCTGACGGTCACCGCGCACGTGAACCCGCCCATCTCGTTCCAGGCCTGCTTCTGGGAGGAGGAGCCGGTGGTCACCGCCCTGCGCGACGCGGGATTCCGCTCGGTGGAGATCGTCCCCCCCGTGCTGCCCGCCGACCCCGGCGACACGTTCTGGGACGACTTCCGTACCAACCCCGCCATCGTCGGCATCCGTGCGGTCAAGTAACGAAAGGAGTCCGTACGGCCAGAGAACGAAAAGCCGCGAGCCCGGCCGGTGAAAGGAGCGCGAAACGAGACGAAGGTCGAAGCCCAGGTGAGGCGGCAATGCCTGACCTGGGCTTCTTCGTGCCGGGAGGGCGGTGGAGCGCAGGTTTCGTACAGGCTGTGATCTGCCCAGGATTCGGTGGATTCGCGCGCCGTGCCCTGAATCTAACGCGGTCGCGTCTCCGAACGGTCACCATCGCAGGGAACGCGTTCTCTCAGGGCCCGACCCAGAACGGCCCTCCACATGGTGCTACTACATAGCACCATGTGGCACACCGTTGTACGGTTGACGGATGAGCACTCCTCAGCCCGACCACACTCATCAGATCTCCCAGCGTGACCTGCGCAACCGGTCAGCCGAGATCATGGACGGCCTGGAGCGCGGAGAGCGGTACGCCGTCACCCGCAACGGTCATCACATCGGCGACCTCGTGCCCATCCGCCGGCGGCGCCGGGCCGTCTCAAGAGCGGAGTTCGCAGCCATGTCCCGGGGCATGCCGCGCCTCGACGACCGGAAGTACCGCGAGGACATGGATCGTCACGTCGACGACGATCCGTACGATCCGTACGATCGCGCCTACGGCAGAGGCGATTTCACCGGAGACGGGGAATGAGCCACGCCCAAGGACTGCTCGACACCAACATCCTCATCCTGCGTGCCGAGATCGATCCGGACGAACTACCGGACGAGATGCTGATCAGCGCCATCACCACCGCGGAGTTGTCGGTAGGTGTGCTGGTGGCATCCGGACCGCAGGAACTCGCTCAGCGGATGAAGATCCTTCAGGCGGCCGAGGCCGAGTTCGATCCCCTTCCCTTCGATGACACCGCCGCCCGCGAGTACGGCCAGCTGTGGACGGCCGTCATCGCCTCAGGCCGCAAGCCTCGTCCTCGGACAGCGGACCTGATGATCGCCTGCGTGGCCATCGCCAACCGTCTCCCGCTCTACACCTGCAACCCCAAGGACTTCAAAGGGCTGGATCACCTGCTCACGGTGGTTCCGGTCACCCGACCACGATGGATGGGCGCATAAGGACGCCTGCTTCGGAGCGCTCCGCGCCGCCGCCATCCGCCTCACAGGATGCACACTTGGATCATGCGCCGGCGGACGTTCCTCTTTTTCATCCCATCGGTCATGAGCGCGCTGGCAGGGGCGCTCATACCCCTGTCGTTGCCGGTGGGGTCAACCCTGTCGGTGCTCACCATGCTCACCGCCGTGGGCCTGGCCTTCCTGGCGCTGCGCCAGGCGAATGCGGAACGTGACCGACGTGAGCGGGAGCAGGGAAACGCCCCCGGAGTCGCTCGTGGCGCCTGGGCGGCGGCGGGCCGGTGGTTGGCGAGGCACTGAGACACCGCGGGCGCGCCTACGGCGGAGAGACGGCGGTGTGCGGCCGATACGGACCCCGGCCAACGCCCTGCGGCTCTCGGGATCAGCGCAGCGAGGCAGGCAACGCGAAGGCCGGGAATTGGTCGGGAGCAAGGAACGAGACGATCTGGCAGATTCGCGCGTCGCGGAACGCGAGCACGGTGATCGACCAGGCGGCGTGCGATCCGGTGGCGTCGCCACCGATGTAGAACGCCACGGCGGGCTGGCCGTTGGCGCTGGTCCGAAGAGACCGCCAGCTTGGGCATCTGGTCATGGGGACCTGCACGGCGAAGTCCGTGACGGCCGCCAGTCCCTGGTACCAGGTCGCCAGAGGTGGCATGGACCAGGTGACGTCCTCGGTCAGCAGCGGCACCAGAGCGTCGATGTCGCCACGTTCCAGTGCCGCCGCGAACGCGGCCACGAGCCGCTGGACCTTGGTGTCGCCGATTTTCCGCAGCGCCTGCTGCTGACTCATGGAGGGGATCTTCTCTGTCACGAGCCTGCGGGCTCGCGCCAGGGCGGAGTTCACCGACGTGGTCGAGGTGCCCATCATGGAGGCGATCTCGGCGGCGGAGAACCCGAGAACGTCGAACAGCAGCAGCGCGGCCCGCTGGTTGCCCGGCAGGTGCTGCAGGGCGGCGACGAAGGCGAGTTCGACGGACTCGCGCTGCTCGTAACGCGCCTCAGGGACGGCCCGGCCGTCGGCGAGGCCCTGGTCTGGGTAGGGGCCCAGCCAGGCGACCTCGGTCAGCGGGACGGCGTCAAGCACGGCGCGTTCACTGGATGGGCCGAGGTCGACGGGCAACGCCCGCTTGCCGCGGGAGTCGGCCAGGTCCAGGCAGGTACGGGTGGCCACGGTGTAGAGCCACGAACGCAACGAGCCACGTCCCTCGAACCGCGCGAGCCCCCGCCACGCGCGCAGCAGGGCATCCTGCAGGGCATCGTCGGCGTCGTGACTCGATCCCAGCATGCGGTAGCAATGACCATGCAACTCCTGGCGTAGCGGTCCTACCAGGCGGGCGAAAGCGACGTCATCCCCCGCGCGAGCCCGGGCCAGGTCAGCGTCCTGAACACGCCGCATCGCCGGATCCGCCTGGAGCCCGGACGAATTTTCCCCCATGAGCGACGATTGTGCCCTACCGCGGCAGTCCTACCAGGCGAGGGCGCATACCGGCCCATGTGAAGGAGGACTGCAATGACTTCGACCGGATCTCATCCCACGCCCGGATGGTTCGACATCTCCACTCCCGACGCTTCGCAGGCACGGCGCTTCTACCAGGAGCTGTTCGGCTGGACGGTGAACGTCATCGACGAGACCTACACACTCATCGACGGTGACGGCGGCCGTCCGGCAGGCGGTATCGGCCAGGCCGGTCCCGGCAGCCCGTACACCGGGCTCGTGGTCTACTTCACGGTCGACGACGTCGAGGCCGCGCTGGCGAGCGCGGAAAGCCTGGGCGGCAGCCGCGTCATGGAACCGGCACCGACCCCCCTGGGACGGATCGCGGTGTTCGCCGACCCCGACGGCAACCATGTCGGTCTGGTGAGCCACTGACCATGACCGACTCCGCATTCGAGCCGACGGCACACCACAAGACCGATATCTGGTCCCTGGTCCACACCGAGCGGGCGGCCCTGGCGGCCGACCTCGCGGATCTGACCGGCGAGCGATGGACCACACCGTCCCTGTGCACCGGGCTGACGGTGCGCGAGGTGCTGGCGCACATCACCTCAGGGGCGAGCCTCACACCGGTACGGTGGATGACCGGCGTCATCCGCTGCCGCTTCGACTTCGACGCACAGGTGGCCATGCGACTGGCCGAGCAGTTGGGCGCGACCCCGGCCGAGACGCTCGCCGGGTTCCGCCGCATCGTGACCAGCACGACCAAGCCGCCCCTGCCCGTCATGGCGATGCTGGGCGAGACGGTCGTGCACGGAGAGGACATTCGACGGCCATTGGGCATCCGGCGCGACTATCCGATCGGGACGCTCACCCGGGTGGCCGACCACTACCGGCGCTCCGACCTGGTCGTCCTCGCCAAGGGCCGAATCCGCGGCCTGCGTCTCGTCGCCACCGACGGTCCCTTCACGACCGGCTCCGGCGCACTCGTGACCGGCCCCACACTGGCGCTGATCATGGCGATGACCGGACGCTCCGGCTACTGGAACGAGCTCGAAGGCGACGGTGTGGCGACCCTACGCGCCCGCGGCGAGGTCACATGACTCCTCGCTCCGGGCCTCGGTCCCTCCGACTCCGAACGGTTGGGACCGTACGTCCACGCATGAGCGTGTGACGGCCGAGCGTACGGCTCAGCGGTTGGAGTGGGTGGAACGCGAGGCTCGAAGACAGGACGCGGAGCTCGACGAACCATAGCGACGGCCCGAATTCGCGTGCCGCGTGCGGGAACGGCCCCGAGCCGCTCGCGCGACGCTTTCCGGCGCGAGGCCGCCACATTATCGCCTGCGGCCACCGCATGATCTTCGTTTGTCAGCACAACAGTCGATGATCGCGGTGGTCGTATAGGTTTTTCATCTGACCACCACAATGTCTTGTGGAGGAGGATGTCCATGCGTTGGCTGGACGTGCGCCGGCACAGCCTGACCAAGAAGGGCGCGATGCGTGGTCGAGGGTCCCATCTGTCGGCTGACGGGATCGCCCTGGCCCGTTTCATCGGTTCCGGAGTCGGCCCCTACGAGCGCGTCGTCACCAGTTCGTCCCCTCGGGCGATCGAGACCGCCGTGGCGATGGGTTTCGCCGTCGACGACACCGTGGAGATGCCGCCAGGCTACGTATCCGAAGAGATCCCTCGGCATGCTCAGTGGGACTGGACCGAGCCATACCTGCAGATCGCGGACATCATCCGAAAAGGCCGCACCGCGGCGGCCGTGGCCGAGACCCACCGCGCGATCTGGGCGGAAACGGTGAACGGCGTCGCGGAGGGCGGGTCGGCGCTGTTGGTCGGACACGGAGGGGCGATCGAACTGGCGTTGGTGGCGTGTTTGCCGGATGCTTCGCACGACACGTGGGGAACGCCGTTCGCGCACTGCGACGGCGTACGCCTCGGCTTCACCGACGGTCACTTCGTCAGCGTCGAGTTCCACCGGGTGCGGCAGAGCCCTCCCCTGCCGAACTGAAGATCACTGAGTACGGCTGAAGCAGTAGACGCTGAATGGCTGATCGGGCATGCTTGCCATCCTGGTTCGGGAAACTGATAAAGGACTTTCGATGGCAGAAGGCCTCATCGTGCTCGTGAGCTGGATGATTTCTGCCGCGCTTTTGTTCGTCATCGTCTACTGGGCGGTGCGATTGGCGATTCGGCACGAGCGTCGAAGAGAACCGACGTTACATGAGCGCGTGACGGCCGAGCGTGCGGCTCAGCGGCGGGAGTGGGCGGAACGCGAGGCTCGAAGACAGGACGCGGAGCTCGACGAGCCATAGCGGCGGCCCGAACTCGCGTGCCGCGTGCGGGAACGGCCCCAAGCCGCTCGCGCAACGCTTTCCCTGACCCTGGTGACCTCGCCCGCGAGGCACTCGGGAAGCACTCGGGCACTCAACGGGCACGGGAACCGGACGAGGCCGGATGAAGATCGAAGCCCAGGTGAGGCGACCGCGCCTGACCTGGGCTTCTTCGTGTCGAGAGAGTGGTGGAGCCTAGGAGATTCGAACTCCTGACATCCTGCTTGCAAAGCAGGCGCTCTGCCAACTGAGCTAAGGCCCCCGGTGAGCCGTCGGGGTCGCCGGGGTTCATCCGGGACACGGCTCGCTTCCAGTCGTACACCGTAGCAACAGGACCCGCTTCGGCGCCACTCGGCGATGGTCCCGCGGCGGGGCCGTACGGCAGAGCTCCGCCGTACCTTCCGAACGGTCAGAGAGCGGCGGAGGCGGCGGTGGGCTGGAGCGGCCTGCCGCCGAGGAGCAGGGCGGGGAGGTCGGCGACGGAGCCGACGAGGTGGGTGGCGCCGCCCTTGAGGAGGCGTTCCCTGCTGTGGACCCCGGTCAGGACGCCGGCGACCACCGAGGCGCCCGCGCGGCGGCCGCAGATCATGTCGCTCTCGGAGTCACCGGCCACCGCCACCTGCCGGACGTCCTCGATGCCGAGGCGCAGGACCGCGGCGAGGACCATGTCGGGCATGGGACGGCCTCGCCCGGTGTCCTCCGGGCTCAGGGCGAGGTCCACCTTGCCGGACCAGCTCAGCGCCTCCAGGACGCCTCCCAGCATCGCCCGGCTGAAGCCGGTGGTGAGACACACCTTGACGCCGGCGTCGCGGAGATCGTCCAGCGCCTCCATGACACCGGGCGCCGGGACCAGGCCCGCGCGGCCGATGGCGCCCTGGTAGGAGCGCTCGAAGGTGAGGTTGGCCGCCTGCGCCTGGGCCTCGTTGTCGGGGAAGATGCCGCGGAAGACCTCGATGGTCGGGCATCCCCGGGACCGGTGCACGTGCACCATGGCACGCGCGTACGCACCGGTCCCGGGAACGATGCCCTGAGTGGCGATCGCGTCGGCGAACGCCCGCTCAACCATGGCGATATCACCGATCGTGGTGCCTGCCAGATCCAGACAGGCGAGCCTGATGGGCATTGCTTCCCCATCGCGAGCAGGGATCATGAAAGCACCCAAATCGGTAGCCGCGTTGATCAGTTCTCGCCGCCGGTGGCCTCGGTCCACAGGTCGAGCTCGGCGCGATCAGCCTGCACCTTGCGCCAGACCAGCAGTCCCCCAACGGCGACAAGCACCAGAACGAGCAGCTTCTTCACGGTGTGACCCCACTTCTCGACGGTCTCACCTGCCGGGGTGAGACAACGCCCGGTTCAAACGGTTCCCTGCAGCCTAGCAAGGGATCGGACCCTGATCTGGTTCACACGGTAAGCCCACGTGGCAAACCCACATCAACCAGGTGATTCCTGATAACCATGCCGTACGGCCGCGCTCAACGCTCGCGAACCGCGACGAGTTCGACCTCGAAGCCGTCCTCGTTCTCAAGATAACCTGCGTAATGGCCGGTTCCGCCCGCGTAGGGGTGGCGATCAGGGAACATCAGTGTCCACCCGTGCTCGGCCGACGCGCTGACCAGCTCATCCACCCGCGCCTGTCCGGTTACGCCGAAGGCCAAATGGTTCAGACCCGGTCGGCATCGATCGTGCGTGGACGAGGTGAGGGCGGGCGACCGCTCGACGACGACGTAGGTGCCGTCCAGGATCCAGCTCCGGCCCGCCTCCCACTCCTGGAAGGGCTGATATCCCAGCTCCCCGAGCAGCCACCCCCACGACCGCACCGCGCGGTCGAGGTCGGGCACCCAGAGTTCGACATGATGCAGCATGCACCCATGCTGGCGGACCGGGTGGGCACCGCGTGCCCGGGTCCGGGTGCGGCCCCCTCCCGGACGCGGGCCCGGGGAGAGAGCCGGTCAGGCGTCCTTCACCAGATCGGCGTACTCGGGGTGCTTCCGGATCCAGGCGCTGACGAACGAGCAGAGCGGGACGACCTTCGCGCCCTCGGACCGGGCGTCGTCCAGCGCCACCCGGACGAGCGCGCCGCCCACGCCCCTGCCCTCGAAACGGGGGTCGACCTCGGTGTGGGTGTAGGCGATGGCGCCGTCGCGCCGGCTGAGGTCCAGCCGCCCCACCCGCTCGCCGCCGACCTCCGCCGTATAGGAGCCTCCACCGGGCAGAAGCCTGACGTCGACCTGCATGGGTTCTCCCTTCTCCGGCCGCCGGACGGCGGCGCTGGGCCGGCCGGTTCTCCGCGGCGTTCGTTCCCGAAGCGGCATTCATTCCCGATGGGAACAAGGTATGCGTTCCGGAGGGCCCGGGGTGATCCGCCGGGGACACCGGTCAGTCGATCGGCAAAGGGGTACCAATCGTGAATTCTGGGGATTGAATAGGCTAGAGCGATCAGGGTCGGCCCGGCCACGCGGCGGGGGGCCGCGACGTGGTCAGCGGCCTCGCGAGAGGAATCGAGATTGCGGGTGAACGATGTCGGCGTCCAGCGGATCATCTCGGTCCCGGTACGCCGGGCCCCGGGGTCCGGCAGGCGCCCGCCGGTTCGCGTTCGCGCCGTCCGGGTGACGGCTCCGCTCCCGCCCCCTTCCCCTTCGGCCGCCTGCGGAGGTCGCCCGTGAGCACTGCCGTCCACGTCAGCACCGTGCCCGACGACGCCGTGGCGGCGTCCGGCGGTCCGGCGGAGGGGGTGTCCCTCCTGGCCGTGTCGGGCGAGCTCGACTACACCAACGCCGAGCGGTTCCGCCACGACCTCCTGGGGTCCATCGGCTCCGACCGGCAGCACCTCGTCATCGACCTCGCCGGGCTGTCGTTCTGCGACTCCACCGGCATCCGGGTCTTCCTGGCCATCCGCAAGCTCGTCCAGGACCGCGGGGGCAACCTCGCCATCGCCGACCCGCATCCCCGGATACGACGGATCTTCCACCTGACCGGGCTCACCAACGCCTTCGCCGTGCATCCCACGGTCGAGGAGGCCGTCGGGTTCCTGCGGCGGAACGAGGATCCGGCGTGACCGGGCCGGTTCCCGGCGGACGGCGACCCGAGGGATATTCCGTCCGCCCGAGCCGTCGTAAGTCGGCCTGGAGCGGGCAGATGCCCGGCATCGACAAGTCATCGGCAACATCCGGTTCCGGAGCGGGTCGGCTCGCCCCGGTGGTTGCCGGGCAGCGCGAAGCTCAGGGGGGTGTCGTGACCGGCGACCGCGGTCAGCACTGGCCGATCGATGACGACCTCACCGCCCTGCGCGAGCGTCTGCTCCGGCACGCGACCCTGGCGGGCATGCACGGCGACCGGCTGGACGACCTGCTCCTCGCCGCCAACGAGGCGGTCATCAACGTCCTGGAGCACGGTGGAGGAGAGGGCACGCTGAGCATCTGGCACAACGCCACCTGCGTCACCGTGGAGATCACCGACAGCTCGGGGGACCTGGCGGCCAAGCACGTCCCGCCCGAGCGGCCCACGGACACGGTGCGCGGGTTCGGGCTGTGGCTGATGAGCCAACTCTGCGACGAGCTCACCATCGACCAGGCGGACGAGGGCTCCCGGGTCCGCCTCCGGATGCGCCTGGACTCCGAGCCCGCCCGCTGAGCGCCCGCTGAGCGCCCAGAACACCTACCGCGCCCCACCTGCCCACCGCGCGCCCGCACCGGACGGACCGGTGGCCGCCCGATGATCCGGCCGCCCATGATCCGGCTGTCCGGAAATCCGGTCGACGACCGGAATCCCGGTGGATATCTTCTGCGGATCCGGCATGATCGGCCGATGCCGGCGCCCCACCGCGAGGAGTGATCGTGATCCGCTACACCGACGACGTCGACACGGTCGAGGCCGACCGGCTCACCGGCTTCTTCGTCGGGTGGCCGACGCCGGCCTCGCCCGAGCAGCACCTGGCCGTCCTGCGGGGAAGCCACCGCGCGGTCGTCGCGATCGACGAGGAGACCGGCCGCGTCGTCGGTTTCGTCAACATGATCAGCGACGGTGTCCTGACGGCCTACATCCCGTGGCTGGAGGTCCTGCCGGAGTACCAGGGCCGGGGGATCGGCACCGAGCTGATGCGCAGGGTCCTGGCCGGCGCCGAGGGCTTCTACTCGGTCGATCTCCTCTGCGAGGAGCGGCTCCAGCCCTACTACGCGCGGCTGGGCATGCGGGCCCTACCCGGGATGTCGCTCATCGACCGCTCCGCCCTCAAGGGCGCCGCGGACTGATCCCGCCGTGTCTTTCCGGAACTGAGCCCGCGCCGCCGTACCATCCATCCCTTTCGGGACTCCTGTCCGGAAATACGGCTATCGCCCCCTTGGTTTCGTAGGTCATCCTCGTCCCGGCGCCCTCAATCCTTGACCATCGTCACTGCCTGCGATTTCTGTCCCGCGGGTATGAATCCTTTGCTCCACGTGGAGATCCATCCGCAGGTCAGCGGGGGATAACAGGCACTTGATCAGTGCGCTGGGGGGATTCAATGAACCGTCTCAAGGTGGTCAGGACCGGTATGGTCGCCGCGGCGGTGGGCTCGTTGCTGGCCGGATGCGCGTCCGGGCAGAACGACTCACACGACACGAACGCCGGAGCCGCGAAGCCGGCCGCGGCCAAATCGGCCGCCGCCGCCCAGCAGGCGACTCTCCAGGCCAAGCTGGCGAAGGCCGCGGGGGCCCACGCCAACGAGCTCGGCCAGATACCGGTCCTGATGTACCACCGCGTGGTGGACAAACCCACGACCCAGGACGACCGCACTCCCCAGCAGTTCCGCACCGAGCTGGAGCGGCTCGCCCGGGAGGGCTACGTCCCGGTCACCGCGGCCGAGTACGTCACCGGGCACATCGACATCCCGGCCGGCAAACACCCGGTCGTGCTCACCTTCGACGACTCCTCCCCCTCCCAGGTCACCCTGGACGGCACGGGGAACCCCATGCCGAACACCGCCGTCGGCATCCTGGAGGAGGTCGCCAAGAAGAACCCCGGGTTCCGTTCCGTGGCGACGTTCTACGTGATCCGCGACCTGTTCGGGAAGGAGAACCTCCCGGAGGAGGCCGCCCAGATCCTGCTCTGGCTGCACGACAGGGGCTACGACATCGGCAACCACACGCGGGACCACAAGAACCTGCACGGCAAGTCCAAGGAGCAGGTGACGGCGGAGATCGGCGCCGGTCAGGAGCTGGTCAGCAAGCTGATCAACTTCAAGCCGGTCACGCTGGCCCTGCCGTACGGCAACCAGCCGAGCACCAAGGAGTGGGGCCTGAAGGGCGGGTCGGGGAACGCCGGCTACGACTTCGGCGGGGTGTTCCTCGCCGGGTACACCCCGGCGGAGTCTCCGTTCAGCAAGAAGTTCGACCCGCTCGGCATCCCGCGGATCCGGTCGATGGACAAGAAGGGCGACTGCGCGAAGTTCTGCTCCACCGCCTGGCTCGACTGGCTGAAGGCGCACGCCGACGAGCGGTACACCTCCGACGGCGACCCGAAGACGGTCGCCTACCCGAAGTTCAAGACGCCCTTCCTGGCCAAGCGCTTCACCGACCGCGCCCTCGGCTACTGACGGACCGTACGGCGGGCGGCCTCCCCACCCGGCAGGCCGCCCGCGGGCGGGCCGTACGGCGGACGGTGGCCGGGCCCCGTCACCCGGTGGGTTCCAGGTCGTCCGCGGCGGGCCCGGGGCCTCCGGCGGGCGTGCCGGGCCGCCCGGCCTTCACCGGCGAGCCGGGCTCCGCGTCCCCCGCCGGCTCCCGGTCCTCCGCGGCGGTGTCCGGGGCCCGCAGGCCCCGGACACCGGGGGAGAGCAGCGCGGCGAGGGACACCACGAGGATGAGCCCGGCGCATCCCACCAGAGCGGGCCGGGGCCCGGTGGCGATCGCCACCGGGCCGGCCAGCAGCAGGCCGAGCGGGCCGAACATCAGCGAGCCCAGGGCGTCGTAGGAGCTGACCCGCGACAGGGAGGCGGGCGGGATCTCCCGCTGCATCGTGGTGTTCCACAGCACGCCGAAGAGGTCGAAGCAGATGCCCATCACCACGGCTCCGGCGACGACCGCCCACAGCGGGGCTCCGACGCCGAGCAGGAGGTAGGGGAGCCCCGTCGGCACCGTGAGGACGGTACCGAGCAGGATGGGACGGCGGGGGCGCAGCCGCAACGCCAGGAAGACGCCGAGGATCATGCCGACCGCCTCGCCCGTCAGCACCGCGGACCAGGCCGCGGCTCCGCCGAGGCTCTCCTTGGCCACCAGCGGGCCGAGCACCCCGTGCGCGGCCTGCGCCGCCATCACCAGCACCGAGAACTGCGCCACCACGACCCACAACCACTGCCGGGAGACGAACTCGCGCCAGCCGCCGCGCAGGTCGGCGAGGACGGAGTGCCGTTCCCCGGCGGCGCGTTCGGCGGGGGTGAGGCGCAGCGCGGCGACGAGCAGGGCCGCCACGGTGAACATGGCGCCGCTGACGGCCAGCGCCCAGCCGCCGCCGATCAGGACCACCGTGGCGCCGCTCAGCACGAGCCCGGCGACGCGGGAGCTGTTGGCGCCCAGCCCCAGCAGGGCGTTGGCGGTCTGCAGCCGGTCGGCGGGGACGACCTCGGGGATGATGCCGGTCAGGGCGGGGAAGAGGACGGCCATCGCCATCCCGCTGAGCGCCGCGGCCGCCGCCAGGACCGGAACCGGGGTCCACCCCGTGAGCATCATCGCGGCGAGGGAGAAGAACGCCACCGCGTTGAGCCCGTCACCGGCCATCATCACCCGGTGCCGGGGGAACCGGTCGGCGATCACCCCGCCCACGAGCATGAAGACCACCATGGGCAGCGACTCGGCGGTCAGCACCGTCGAGAGCGTCCTGGGCGTGGCCCCGGGAAGCCCGAGGACGCCGAAGGCCAGGGCCACCGGGGCGAACGAGCTGCCGAGCACCGAGATGGTCCGGGCCGCGAACAGCAGGGTGAAGCGCCTGTCCCGGAGCAACGCGAGGTCGCGCCTGAAGCTGTGCACCGGGGGTCTCCTTCTCACGGCCGCGTGACGCACCGGGCCGCACGCCGGTTCGCGAATGTACGGGAGCACCATCCTCCCGCTCCCCGGCGGCGATGTCGCGCCCATTTTCCGCGGCCGCCGTGGCCGGGCCCGGGGCCGCCCGCATCAGATGCCGGAGTTGAGGAATAGAACGGGGGAGGGGTATGTTGTCCATGTACGGATACCCCCCAGGGGTAAAAACAACGAGGAAAGAGGCCGGATATGACCACCGCCACCTACACCGTCAACGGCATGACCTGCGGCCACTGCGTCAGCTCGGTCAGCGAGGAGGTCGGCCAGGTTCCCGGTGTCACCGGCGTCGACGTCGACCTCGCCACCGGCGCGATGACCGTCACCAGCGACGCCCCGGTCGACGCGGCCGCGATCGCCGCCGCCGTCAAGGAGGCCGGCTACGAAGTGACGGCCACGTCGTGAACACCCCGGCCCGGATCGGGGCCTACGCCCTCGGGCTCGCCGTGGTCTTCGGCGGCGCGCTGGGCGCGGGCAGGGCCGTGGGCCCGGCGGCCACGCCGTCCACGACCGGCGCCGCCCACCCGGCGCACGCCGCGCCCACCGGGCAGCCGGACGCCGGGCACGGGGGCCACGGCGACGCCGGGACGGACGCTCCGGCGTCCGCCCCGGCGGGGCTGCAGATCTCCCAGGACGGCTACACCCTCACCCCCGAGACCACCGCGTTCACCCCCGGCGAGGAGACCGACCTCCGGTTCACCGTGACCGGCCCGGACGGCCGCCCGGTCACCGCCTACCAGACGCAGCACGAGAAGAAACTGCACTTCATCGTGGTCTCGCGGGACCTCGGCGTGTTCCGGCACCTGCACCCCGAGGAGGCCGGGAACGGCGTCTGGTCGGTACGGCTGACGCTGCCGGAGGCGGGCGCGTACCGCGCGTTCGCCGACTTCGCCCCCGAGGGCGGCCGGCCGCTGACGCTCGGCGCCGACCTGCGCGCGGGCGGCGACTACAAGCCGGCCGGGCCGCTGGAGCCGCGCCGTACGGCGGAGGTGGACGGGTACACCGTCACCCTCGACGGCGACCTGGCGCCCGGACGCTCCAGCAAGGTCACGCTGAAGGTGAGCAAGGACGGCCGGCCGGTCACCGACCTGCAGCCGTACCTCGGCGCCTACGGCCACCTCGTGGCGCTGCGCGACGGCGACCTCGCCTACCTGCACGTCCACCCCGACGGGGAGCCCGGTGACGGCAGGACGCCGTCCGGCCCGGACGTCACCTTCTACGCCGAGGTGCCCAGCCGGGGCACCTACCGGCTGTTCCTAGACTTCCAACACGGGGGCAAGGTGCGCACGGCGGACTTCACCGTCCGCGCCGGGGACGCCCCGGCGCCGGAGGGGTCGCCGTCCGAGGAGCCGGCCGCGGCTCCGGCTGGCCCGCCCGGCACGCCCGAGCCGCCGGAGAACGGCACACCCGAGCCGCCGGAAAACGGCCCGGACCACGCCGAAGACCACTCACACTGACCAGGACATGACGCGGAAAGGAGAGGTGATGTCCTCCATCACGGATGACCGGCCGCCGGCCACCGGCGCGGTCGAGCTCTCGATCGGCGGCATGACCTGCGCGTCGTGCGCCAACCGGATCGAGCGCAAGCTGAACAAGCTCGACGGCGTCACGGCGACCGTCAACTACGCCACCGAGAAGGCCAAGGTCGTCTTCCCCGCCGACCTCGACCCCCGCGATCTGGTCGCGGAGGTGGAGAAGGCCGGATACAGCGCCGAGCTGCCCCCGCCGCCCCGCGCCGAGGGCGCCGGGGAGGACGGACCCCGTGAGGAGACCGACGAACTGGCCCCGCTGCGGGCCAGGCTGATCACCTCCGTCGTCCTGGCCGTCCCGGTGATCGCGATGGCGATGATCCCGGCGTTGCAGTTCACGAACTGGCAGTGGCTGTCGCTGACCCTGGCCGCCCCGGTCGTGGTCTACAGCGGCTGGCCGTTCCACCGCGCCGCCTGGACCAACCTGCGCCACGGCGCCGCCACCATGGACACCCTGGTGTCGCTCGGCACGATCGCCGCGCTCGGCTGGTCGCTGTGGGCATTGTTCTTCGGTACGGCCGGCACGCCCGGCATGACCCACCCGTTCGCGCTCACCATCGAGCGCACCGACGGCACGGGCAACATCTACCTTGAGGCCGCGGCCGGGGTGACGGCGTTCATCCTCGCCGGCCGTTACTTCGAGGCCCGTTCCAAGCGCCGCGCCGGCGCCGCGCTGCGCGCCCTGCTGGAACTCGGCGCGAAAGACGTCTCCGTGCTGCGCGACGGCGTCGAGGTCCGCGTCCCCGCCGACCGCCTGGCGGTGGGCGACCGGTTCGTGGTGCGGCCCGGCGAGAAGATCGCCACCGACGGCGTGGTCGAGGAGGGCTCCTCGGCGGTGGACGCCTCCATGCTGACCGGCGAGTCGGTCCCGGTCGAGGTACGGCCCGGCGACGCGGTGACCGGCGCGACCGTCAACGCCGGAGGCCGCCTGGTCGTCCGCGCCACGCGGGTCGGCTCCGACACCCGCCTCGCCCAGATGGCCAAGCTGGTGGAGGAGGCCCAGACCGGCAAGGCGCAGGTCCAGCGCCTGGCCGACCGGATCTCCGGGGTCTTCGTGCCGATCGTGATCGCCCTGGCCCTCGGGACGCTCGGCTTCTGGCTCGGCACGGGCGACGGCGCGGGCGCCGCGTTCACCGCGGCGGTGGCCGTACTGATCATCGCCTGCCCCTGCGCCCTGGGCCTGGCCACCCCGACCGCGCTGCTGGTCGGCACCGGCCGGGGCGCCCAGCTCGGCATCCTGATCAAGGGGCCGGAGGTCCTGGAGTCCACCCGCGGCATCGACACCGTCGTGCTCGACAAGACCGGCACGGTCACCGAGGGCAGGATGACCCTGGTGGACGTCGTCACCGCCGAGGGCGAGGACGACGCCGAGGTCCTGCGCCTGGCCGGGGCGCTGGAGCACGCCTCCGAGCACCCCATCGCCCAGGCCGTGGCCCGGGGGGCCGCCGAACGGGTGGGCGAGCTGCCCACTCCCGAGGACTTCGCCAACGTCGAAGGGCTCGGCGTCCAGGGTGTCGTCGACGGGCACGCCGTCCTCGTCGGCCGCCCCCGGCTGCTGGCCGAGTGGTCGCAGCACCTGCCCGCCGACCTGGAGCGGGCCCTGGAGGAGGCGCAGGCCGCGGGCCGTACGGCGGTCGCGGTCGGCTGGGACGGCAGAGCACGGGCGGTCCTCGTGGTCGCCGACGTGGTCAAGCCGACCTCCGCCGAGGCGATCCGGAGGCTGCGCGCCCTCGGCCTGACCCCGGTGCTGCTCACCGGTGACAACGAGGCCGTCGCCAGGACGGTCGCGGCCGAGGTGGGCATCGACGAGGTCATCGCCGAGGTGCTGCCCGCCGACAAGGTGGACGTGGTCAAGCGGCTCCAGGGCGAGGGGCGGTCGGTGGCGATGGTCGGCGACGGGGTCAACGACGCCGCCGCGCTCGCCCAGGCCGACCTGGGGCTGGCGATGGGCACCGGCACCGACGCGGCCATCGAGGCGTCCGACCTCACGCTGGTCCGCGGCGACCTGCGGGTGGCCGCCGACGCGATCCGCCTGGCCCGCCGGACGCTCGCCACGATCAAGGGCAACCTGTTCTGGGCCTTCGCCTACAACGTGGCGGCCCTGCCGCTGGCGGCCATGGGGCTGCTCAACCCGATGATCGCCGGAGCCGCCATGGCGTTCTCGTCGGTGTTCGTGGTCACCAACAGCCTGCGGCTTCGCGGTTTCAAGTAAACCGTCCTCCGCCGCCAAGGCCGTCCTCCGCCGTCACCGCCGATGCCCGCGCCACGCCGGGCACCGGCGGTGACGGCGTGACGGCGCCGGTCCGCCGCACACTGGAAGCGTCGACCAGGGTGCCGCCGCGGCCCCGCCCGGAGTGATCCGCCCGGCCCGCCGGTTCCGCTTCAGGACGGCCGGCCGGCGCGCGCCGCGGTCGCCCGCTGATGCGGTACGGGGGATTTCGATGACTGTGTCCAGACGCGAGATGATCACCGGGTTGGGCGCGCTGACCGCCTCCCTCGCCGCGGCGGCCCCGCGGGGTCCGGAGCCGCCCGCCGCCCGGGGACCGGCCGCCTCGCTCCCCGGCCTCCCCGCCGGCCGCGCCCCGGACCGGACGGCCGGGGACGAACGCTTCTGGGGGGACGTCGCGCGGCGGTACCGCGTCAGCCCGGACTTCGTGAACCTGGAGAACGGCTACTACGGGATCATGCCCGAGCCGGTGCGCCTGGCCTACCACCGCAACGTGGACCTGCTCAACGAGCAGAACTCCCACCTGCTGCGCACGGACTACAAGGAGCGGGCCGACCGGATCAGGCGACGCGTCGCCGCCCTCCTCGGCGTCTCCGCCGAGGAGATCGCCCTCACCCGCGGCGGCACCGAGGCCCTGCAGAACCTGATCGGCGGCTACAACCGGCTGCGGCCGGGCGACGCGGTGATGTACGCCGACCTCGACTACCACAGCGCCCGGTACGCGATGAACTGGCTGCGCGACCGGCGCGGCGTCACGGTCGAACGGCTGGCGATCCCCGAGCCGGCGACCCGGTCGGCCGTGCTGGACGCCTACGCCACGGCGCTGCGCGACCACCCGCGGGTACGGCTTCTCCTGCTCAGCCACATGAACAACCGCACCGGGCTGGTGACGCCGGTCAGGGAGATCGTCGAGATGGCGCGCGCCCGCGGCGCCGACGTGATCGTCGACGCGGCGCACTCGTGGGGCCAGCTCGACTTCACCCTCGGCGACCTCGGGTCGGACTTCACCGTGTTCTCCCTGCACAAATGGATGGGGGCGCCGCTGGGCACGGGCTTCCTGCACATCCGGAGGGAGCGCCTGGCCGACATCGACCTCGCGTTCGCCGACGAGACCTATCCGGCCGGCGACATCCGTTCGCGCGTCCACTCCGGCACCCTGGACGCCGCCGCCGTGCTCTCGGTGGACGCGGCCCTGGACTTCCACGACGCCCTGGGCGCCGCGACCAAGCAGGCGCGGCTGCGCTTCCTGCGCGACCGCTGGGTCCACCGGGTGCGCGACATCCCGGGCATGGAGATCCTGACCCCGGAGGACCCGGCGATGTACGGCGCGATCACCGCCTTCCGGTTCGCCGGCCGTACCTCGGAGGCCGAGAACGTCGCGATCACCAATGACCTGTACAACCGGTACCGGATCTTCACCGTGCGCCGGGGCGGGCCCGTCCGGGGTGACTGCGTCCGGGTGACGCCGGCGCTCTTCACCTCGCGTGACGACGTCGACCTCCTGGCCACCGCCCTGCACGACCTCGCCCGGCGGCGACGTCCCTGAGACGGGCTCCGGACGCCCGCGCCGGCGAAACGGGCGGATGCCGCCCCGGGGCCGCCGGGGCGGCATCCGGTGGGGCCGTGCCGGGAGACGGCGGGCCCGGGGAAGCCACGTCCGGAGAGGGCGGGTCCGGGGAGGTCCCTTCCGGGGAGACCGCTTCCGGGGAAACCGCTTCCGGGGAGACCACGGAGTGCTCCGCCAGCCGCCCGG
The DNA here is from genome assembly GCF_050942225.1 of Streptosporangium sandarakinum. Lineage (NCBI taxonomy): Bacteria > Bacillati > Actinomycetota > Actinomycetes > Streptosporangiales > Streptosporangiaceae > Streptosporangium > Streptosporangium sandarakinum. The sequence continues at coordinate 70,133 of NZ_CP192034.1, read as the reverse complement.
ACCGGTCCAGGGCGCGCACGGCCGCCGCGCATCCGGCGCCGACCGCCGCCAGGCCGAGCCACGGCAGGCTGGGCAGGCCCACCGACCTGCCCAGGTCCAGCGCCCACCCCGACAGCAGGTTGCCCGCGGCGACGCCGAGGCCCGCCAGGGTGCTGTAGAGCCCGTAGCGGGTGCCCACCGAGTGCTCGGGACCGAGGGCGACGACGGTCGTCATCTCGAAGGGGTAAATGATCATCGTGGCCAGGCTGAGCAGCACCGCCGCGCCCAGCACGGGCAGGAGCAGGAGGACCTGGGCGGCGGCGGGCGGCGGAGCGGTGGCGGTGGCCGTCAGCGGCGCGGCCACCGCGAGCGGGACGAAGGCCAGGCCCATCAGGACGAGCCCCCGGACGATGGCCCGGGACGGCCCCCAGCGCCGACCCGCCCACGCCGTCACCCGGGCCTGCCCGATGACGGTCATGACGCCGGAGACCACGAAGACGAGCGTGACCCCGAACTCGCCGGCCGTCACCCGCCGGACCTCCAGCGGCAGACCGAGGTAGATCTGGAAGTTCAGCGCGTAGGAGCCTGCCATGGCCAGCGAGAACCGCAGCAGGGACCGGTCGGCGGCCACCTCCCGCCAGACCGCCCGCCCGCCGGCCGCCGTTCCGGGGGCGCCGGCCGCCCCCGGAACGCCTGAACCGGTTGGACCGGCTGGACCGGCTCCCGTGCCCGGCGGCAGCGCCCGCACCTGGGCGACCGTGAGGGCGGCGAACATCACCCCGGCGGTGAGGCAGACCAGGGTGAACGTCACCCCGTTGAGCAGCAGCCCGACCAGCGGCCCGATCAGGATGCCGAGCTGGCCGAAGGCGTTGAAGGCGGCGAACGCCTCGACCTTGCGCTCACCGGCCTCCCTGGCGAGATAGGCCCGCACCGCCGGGTTGAACAGCGCCCCGGCGAACCCGGTGAGCGCCGAGGCCGCCACCAGCGCGGGGACCGAGCCAGCCACCCCCAGCATCAGGAACGCCACGGCCCGCACCCCGCACCCCGCCACGATCACCGGCTTGCAGCCGAGCCGGTCGGCGAGCGTCCCGCCGACCAGGAACAACCCCTGCTGGCTCAGGTTGCGGACGCCGAGGATGAGCCCGACCAGCGCGGCGGGCAGCGCCAGCGTCCCGGACAGATGGCCCGCGAGGTACGGCATGAGCATGTAGAAGCCGGTGTTGATGGTGAGCTGGTTGACCAGCAGCAGCCGCACCGGCCGGTCGAAGGACCGGATGAGCGCCGGGGTGCCCGCCATCAGCCTCCCCTCGGCGGCGCCGGTCACCGATCCTCCCGGACGGCGCCCGCCGTACCGGGGACGTCCGTGACGGCGCCCGCCGGGCCGGGGTCGTCCGTGACGGCGTCCGCCGGGCCGGGCGGGTCCGTGCCCGCCGTACCGGGCGGGGTTCCGGGCGGCGCGTCCGCGAGGGGATCGACCACGGTCGTGCACCGCGTCCAGCGGACCGGCTCGCGCTCCGCGGGGTGACCGATCTCCTCCGGGTCGGCGGCCGGTGGCGCACCGAGGAGGTCGTGGGCCGCGCAGTAGTCGTCGCTGAACACGGTGTCGAAGTAGCGGTGCGGCCCGTCGGGGAAGACCGCCGCCGTCCGTGTGTGTCCGGGCATCGTGCGGGCCAGCCATGACGCCACCAGGGCCACCGCCCCGACGCTCCAGCCGCCGGTGGCGTAGCGCAGGGCCGCCAGGCGGCGGCACGCCCACACCGCCTCGGCCGGCGCCACCCAGTGCACCTCGTCGAACAGCTCATAGGCCACGTTGCGCGGGTGGATGCTGCTGCCCAGGCCGCGCATCAGCCGGGGGCGGGCCGGCTGGCCGAAGATCGTCGATCCCGTCGAGTCGACGCCGACGAGCCGCAGGTCGGGGTAGAAGCGGCGGAGCATCCGGGTGACACCCGCGCTGTGGCCGCCGGTCCCGACGCTGCACACCAGGACGTCGATCCGGCCGAGCTGACCGGCGAGCTCGGTGGCCAGACCCGCGTAGGCGGTGACGTTGTCGGGGTTACCGTACTGGTCCGGGCAGTAGGCGTCCGGGTGCCCCGCCAGCAGTTCGCGCACCCGGTCCTGTCGCGCCCGCTGCCAGCCGCCCACCGGGTGCGGCTCGGTGACGACGACGACCCGGGCTCCGTAGGCCGCGAGCAGGTGCCGCATCAGCGGCTCCATCCCCGGGTCGGTCACCAGCGTCACCGGGTGTCCGTGGACGATGCCGGCCAACGCCAGCCCCAGGCCGAAGGTCCCGCTGGTGGACTCCACGATGGGCGCTCCCGGTCGCAGCAGGCCCGACCGGCGCGCCCGATCCACGATGTGCAGGGCGGGCCGGTCCTTGATGCCCCCGGGGTTGCCGCCCTCCAGCTTCGCCCAGAAGCCGCGGCCCCGGCCGGTGACGATCTCCGGAATCCACAGGACCGGGGTGTTCCCGACGACGTGCTCCGGAGCGTGGCAGGTGTTCCCGGTGACCAGTCGGCCGGTCGGGAGCAGTGAGATGTCTGGTGAGTTGAGTGTGTAGGTCATGGTCCGTTTCCCTTGAACGTGATCCGGTGATCCGGTGATCCGGTGATCCGCCTCAGGGCACGCCGGAGGTACGGCCCGCGCCGACGGCACGGGCGACGGGGCGCGCCGACGGACCGGCTACACCCGGGAAACAGACTTGAGCAGGAGCAGGGCCGCCCCGGGAAGCGGGCGGACCGGACGGGAGGAGCGCCGCGCCGCAGGAACGGCCGGGGCCTCGGCGGCCACCTCGGCGACCGCGGCGTCGCAGACGGCGCGGCCGACGGGGAGCAGGACACGGAGGGTGGTGATCGACGGTCCGGCCGCCGCCCCGCACAGCGTGTGGTCCTCGCCCGCGGGCAGCAGAGGCCGCAGGGGGCACGGGGTGCCGCCGCAGTACGCCGTCGCGCCGGACACGGCGCGAGAGCGGGTGATCGCGTGGAAGCCGGACACGGTCCGGGAGGCGGTGGCGGTCCGGGGGCCGGTGGCGTTCGGGGAGCCAGTGGTCCGGGAGCCGGATGCGGTCCGAGAGCCGGTGGTGGGTACGGGGAGGGATTCGGCGGCGGGCCGGGACCCGGCGGTCGCGCTCCGGGCCCCTCCGGGGCACATCTCTCCGGAAAGGGCGGCCCGGACCCCGTGACGATGATGATGGCCCGAGTGGGCGTGGGCCGAGTGGGCGTGGGAGCACAGCACGAGGTGCAGCAGCACGGTGGCACCGAGCACGGTCAGATACAGGGCGCGGAGGATTCCTCCGCGCCGCATGCACCGCCGTATCGATACGACCATGTCCACGAGCGTACGCTCCATTATGTAATGAATCGCTACGCAGAGTGACATTTGTGGAGAATGTTCGACCGTTCGGGAATCGCGCGCCCCGCCGTACGGCGGGCGCGGCGATCCCGCAAGGGCATGAAAAAGCCCAGGCGGCGGGCCCGGGCGGTGAAGAACCCGGCGCCCCGGAGACGCAGGATCCGGGGCGCCGGCAGCGGGTCAGTCGGAGGTGACCGCGTCCATCAGGTCACCCACCGGCGCGTCGGGCAGCGCCCGCGCCACGTCGGCCAGGGCGACCATCCCGACCAGCTTGTGTCCGTCGATCACCGGAAGGCGGCGGACCTTGTGCTTGGCCATCGTGCCGAGGATCTCCCTGGCGTCGTCGTCGGCGCCGATGGTGACCGCCTCGCCCTGGGCGAACTCACCGGCCTGGCAGGACCTCGGGTCCTTGCCCTGGGCCAGCACCTTCACCACGATGTCGCGGTCGGTCAGCATGCCCTTGAGCCGGTCGTCCGTGCCGCAGATCGGCAGGGAGCCCACGTCGAGGCGAGCCATCTTGCCCGCGGCATCGAGCACGGTCTCGTCGACCCTCACGCACTCGGCGCTCGGCGTCATGATCTCGCGTGCGGTCTTCATCTCGCTCCTTTCTGTGCTCCGGAGCCTCTGCGGCTACCCGGGAGCCCGCCGGCGAAACCGGGGCCGAATGAACGGGACGGAAAGGGAGAGAAGCGATGCATGGGAAAGATTGCGCTGGTCGTGGTGGACATGCTGAACCCCTACGACCATCAGGATGCGGAACCGCTCGCCGAGAACGTCGCCGGGATCGTCGAACCCCTGGCCGATCTGATGCGCCGGGCGCACGAACACGACGACATCGAGCTGGTGTACGTCAACGACAACTACGGGGACTTCTCCGTGACCCGGGATGACCTCGCGGGGCGGGCGCTCTCGGGCCGGCGGCCCGACCTGGTCGAGCCGGTGCTGCCCCCGAAGGAGGCGCCCTTCCTGCAGAAGGTGCGCCACAGCGCGTTCTACGGCACCTCCCTGGAGTATCTGCTGCACCGGGAGGAGGTCGAGACCCTGGTGCTGGCCGGCCAGGTCACCGAGCAGTGCGTCCTCTACAGCGCGCTCGACGCCTATGTGCGGCACTTCTCGATCAGGATCCCGCGTGACTGCGTGGCCGGCATCCACGCCGACCTGGCGGACGCCGCGCTGCGGATGATGGAGCGCAACATGGGGGCGAAGATCGTGGCAGGGGAAAGATGCCTGGAGGTCTGACGACCTCTCCGGCGCCGGTTCGGTGCGTGAAAGGCCCGACAGGTGAAGCCCTGTGTGTGAAAGCCCGGTGCATGGGGGTTTCGTCGTGAAGCCCGGCGCATGAGGGTCCGGTGTGTGAAGGTCCGGTGTGTGAAGGTCCGGTGTGTGAAGGCCCGGCGTGTGAAGGCTCGGCGTGTGAAGGCTCGGTGTCGCCCGAGGAGGTGTCCTCCTCGGGCGGCTTCACCCCTCGACGCCGGTCGTGCCGTGGGCGGCCCCGACGGGCTTGGACTGCGTCGACCCGCGCTGGCGCAGGTAGACGGAGAGCACGACCATCGACAGCACGGCGAGGAACTCCGACTGCCAGTTCTGCAGCGTGCGGTTCCAGAAGTCGGCCGAGACGACGTACTCGCCCCAGCTCACCGGGTCCTCCAGCTGTGCGAGCTGCTGGGTGTTGTAGCTGGCCTGGCCCGACACCGACTGGCCGAGCCATGACAGCAAGAAGACGGCGCCCATCACCAGGCCGAGGGAGTTGCCGTACAGTGACCGCCGCCACCCGGCCGCGGCGGCCCAGGCGGGGCTGTCGGACTCGGCGTACCGGCCCGTCTTCTGCTCGGCGTCGCTCTCGCCGCCCTCCTCGCCCGGCTTCTTCGACTCGGTGGAGCCGCGCTGCACCAGCCAGACCGTCGCGAGGATGAACAGCAGGAACTGGAGATACTCCGACTGCCAGTTCTCCGCGACGTCGGCGGTGAAGTCGGAGGAGGTCACGTAGGACACCCACGACAGCGGCGCGCCGCCCTCGGCGAGTCGCTGCTGGTTGGCGTCGGCGTTCCCGGCGAACGACTGCCCCACCAGGGACAGCAGGAACGCGGCGAGGAAGAACAGGCTCAGGGCGTTGTTCTTGATGAAGTTCTTCACGGAGCCCTCCCTAACGCTGCAGAAGGCCGATGACGAGGAAATAGGCCAGGCCGGCACCGATCAGGACCAAAGTGACGGTGAACATGACGCGCATGTCAGGTCGTCACCTCGCACCGGTAGGGGAGCTCGCCTTGGGCCGTGCAGCCCGCGCCGCGCACCAGCCAGCCCTGGGGGAACCTGTGCAGGAAGACGGTGTCCCGCGACAGCCGTACCTGCGCCTCGTCGCCCCAGACCGCGGTGTCCACCGGCTGCCCGCCGGGCAGTTCGAGGTCGAGGATGGCGTTGGCGCACCTCTGGCCGCCGGTGTTCAGCCCCTCGGCCGCCGAGGGGGCCAGCAGCGAGCACGCCTGCTCTCCCTGGCGGTCGTGCACCGCGCCGTAGAAACGGGTGGCCGCCTGTTCGGCGGTTTCCCGTTCGGCTGAGGAACAACCGGTCAAAATCGCAACTAATGACATCAATGCCAATGAAATTGCTCGACTGTTCATCGGCTCCCCTTACCCCGCCGCTCCCAAAAGTCACGTCGGGACGACTACGCCGTGTACGCGCGCCGGAACGTAAGGGTGCGATGCGCGTGCCCCCGGCGGGCCGGCCGGGGGCATGCCGGCCTCAGCGCACCCGGGGCAGCACCTCGCGGGCGTAGAAGTCGAAGAAGGCGTCCTGCTCGGGGCCGATCTGGCTGATGTAGACCTCGTCGAAGCCCGCGTCCACGTACTCCTTGATCGACTGGATGTGCTTCTCGGGGTCGGGACCGCAGGGCGTGGAGGCGGTGGCCTGCTCCTCGGTGACCATCTCCGCGAGCTGCTCGAAGTGCCGCGGCAGCGGCAGGATCTGGGACGCCTCCCCCTGGATGCCCTGGGTCGGCCAGAGCCGGTGCACGGTCTTGCGGGCCTCGGCCTCGTCGGTGGCGTAGCAGACCTTCAGGCCGCCCTGGGTGGGCTTGCCCTCGCCTCCGGCCTTGTGGAACTGCTCCACCAGCTCGGCCGCGGGGCCGGTGCAGATGTACCCGTCGCCGATCCGCCCGGCCAGCTCCACCGACTTCTCGCCGAAGCCGGAGACGTAGACGGGCGGCGGGCTGTCGGGCAGCGTGTACAGGCGGGCGTTGTCGACGTCGTAGTGGAGACCGCGGTGGGTGACCAGCTTGCCCGACCACAGCTCCCGCATGAGCTCGACCGCCTCCTCCAGCATCTCCAGCCGCTCGGAGGCCGGGGGCCAGCGGGACTCGATGATGTGCTCGTTCAGCGCCTCGCCGGTGCCGACGCCGAGCCGGAACCGGCCGTCGGTGAGCACTGCGCTGGTGGCGGCGGCCTGGGCGATGATCGCCGGGTGGATGCGGACCAGCGGGCAGGTGACGGCCGTGGTGATCGGCAGCGAGGTCGCCTCGGCGATGGCGCCGATGACCGACCACACGAACGGGCTCTGCCCCTGCGCGTCCAGCCAGGGATGGTAGTGGTCGGAGATCCACAGCCCCTCGAAACCGGCCCGCTCGGCCAGCTTCGCCTGCCGTACCAGTTCCTTGGGGTCGTGTTCCTCGCAGGAGAGGAAGTATCCGAACCTGGTCATCGCCGCCTCCTCGGTGCCTTGTTCCAGATCAGTGGCCATACCCAGGTTGACGAGGCCAAACGGATCGGCCGGGAAAACGCGGGGCCGGGACGTGGCCGCCCGGCCCCGCCCCGGTCCACCGCCGGAGACCGGAGGCCGGAGCCCGTCCGGGCTCCGGGTCCCGGGCTCCCGTCCCTGCTCCCGCGCCTACTCCCGCGCGCCGACCGCCTCCGCCGGGTGCCGGCCCAGGACGACGCGGGCCGGCAGCGCGGTGGCCGCAAGGGCGAGCAGGACGGCGGCGCCGACCACCGCGAGGTAGCCGAGCGGCGGGACGTACGGCGCCGCCGACCCCGTCATGCCCTTGCTGAACGCCGTGAGCGTCACCAACGCGATGCCCGTCCCCAGTGCCACCGCGACCGCGAGCGCGACCAGGGTCTCCAGCCCGAGCATCCGGCGCGCCTGCCGCCGTGTCGTACCGACCAGGCGCAGCAGCGCCAGTTCGCGTGACCTCGCCGAGGTGGACATGGCCAGGGTGTTGACCACGGCGATCGCGGTGAACGCGATGATCAGGCCCATCGCGACGTAGTTCACCTCGGCGTTCGCCGGGCCGGCCCAGGCGGCTCCGGCCGTCTCCGCCACGCCGGTGCCGGGAACGGCCCGCGCGAGGTCCGCCCGGGTCAGGGAGGGCGCCGAGACCAGCGCGGTGCCGAGCGGGTCGTCCACGTGCCGGGCCACCAGCGCGTGGGAGAGCGTGAGGTCACCGAACCCCAGCCCGCGGTGGTAGACCGCGGTGACGCGCAGGTCGGCCGGGGTTCCGTCGCCGAGCGTCAGACGGAGCCTCCCGCCCACCCGGACGCCGAGCCGTTCGGCCGCCGTACGGCTGACCGCGACCGCGTCCTCGTCGAGGCCGTCCAGCCGACCGGCGACCACGCCCAGGTCGAGGGTCCTGCCGAGGCCCTCGCCGGTGACGCCCTGCGCGCCGTACTTCTCCAGGCCCACCCGCACCGAGGTGTGCAGCACCTCGGTGACCGCCTCGACGCCCGGGAGGCCGCGCAGGGTCGCCGCCGCCCCGGAGGGCAGGTGCGGGCCGAGGACGTGTCCGGCCACGGTGCCGGCCGCCGCCTCCCGCCGGGCGGCGTCCTCCACGGTGGTCTGCGTGAACAGGATCGTGCAGGTCATCGCCACCATCAGGCTGAGCGGCGCGATGATCGAGGCCAGGCGCGGCGCGCCGGCCCGCAGGTTGGCCGCGGCCAGGTGTCCGCTCGCCCGGAAGGCCCGCAGCGGCGCCCCGAGCAGGGTGGCCGCCGCCCGCGCGACCAGCGGGCCGAGCAGCGCCACGGCGACCGTCCACACCAGCGCGGTGAGCATGGTGACCGGGCTCGCCGCCGCCTCGGTCGACAGGGACGACAGCACCAGCGTCAGCGCGAGGCCGCCCCCGGCGCACAGCAGCCCGGCGACCAGCCTGCCCGTCGGCAGCAACGCGGCCGGCAGCGCCACCTCGCCCAGCGCCTCCACCGGGCGGATCCGTACGGCGCGGCGGGCCGAGAGCCGGGACGCCGCCCACGCGGCCGCCACGGTCGCCGCGAGCGCCGCGAACACCGGGAACGGGCTGACGACCAGCCGCAGGTTCGGCGGCATCGCGCCCAGTGCGACGAACCGGGAGCGCAGCCAGAACCCCAGGCCGATGCCGGCCGCCGCACCGATCAACCCGGCCACCGCGCCGACCAGCAGCGCCTCGCCGCCCAGCATCTTCCGCACCTGGCGGGGAGTGGCCGCGACGGCCCGCAGCAGGGCGATCTCCCGCTGGCGCTGCTGGACGGACAGCGCGGACGTGCCGACGACGACGAGGATCGCCACCAGCAGCGAGGTGCCGCCGAGCGCGCCGCCGAGGCTGATCAGCCGCACCCTCGCCTGCTCGGCGTCCGGGAACTCCACGGCGCCGCGCTCGTCCCCGGTGGCGGCGAGCGCCGGGACGCCGCCAGGGGCCGCGGCGGCCTCGCGCAGCGCCGCGGACACGTCCACCGCCGGGAAGACGCCGACGGCGCTGACCATGCCCGGCCGGCCGGCCAGGCGGCGGGCCTCGGCGGGAGAGAGGAACAGCGTCTCCCGGCCGGGCAGGTCCTGAGCGGTGACGCCGGTCACCAGATAGGTCCGGTCACCGGCCGGCGTCCGCACCGGCACACGCGCGCCGGGCCGCAGGCCCGCCCCGGCCTCCACGGCCACCTCTCCGTCCGCCCGCGGCGCGCGGCCCGCGCTCAGGGTGAACGGGGTCAGCGCCGCCGACTCCCAGCCGTGCCCCTCGAAGGGGCGGCCGGCGACGTAGAGGGGGAACGTCACCTCGGTGACCACCCGCGAGACGCCGGGGAGGCGGCGCAGCCGTTCGGCCAGGGACACCGGAACCCACGCCCGCTCGGCCAGCGGCTTGGCCTTGGTCTTGGTCTTGGTCTTCTCCGCCGACTTGCGGATCGTCTCGCGGGCGAACCGGTCACCGGTGACGACCACCGGGGTGCCCGCGTAGCGCTCCGGGGCGACGCTCCCGCGCAGCCCCGTCTCCAGCAGCATGCCGCAGGCGCAGACCAGCGCGGCGGCGCAGAGCAGGGCGACGAACGCGCCCGCGAAGGCGGCCCCGCGGTGCCGGATCGTCCTCATCGCCAGAGAGATCATCACACCCACGCTCCCAGCCGGGTCATCCGCTCGGCCACCTTCTCGGAGGTGGGGGCCGCCATGGAGTCCACGATCCGGCCGTCCGCCAGGAAGAGCACCGCGTCGGCGTAGGAGGCGGCCACCGGGTCATGGGTGACCATCACCACCGTCTGCCCCGTGCCGTCCACGATCTCCCGCAGCAGCGTCAGCACGTCCCGGGCGGTCATCGTGTCCAGCGCCCCGGTCGGCTCGTCGCCGAACACCACCTCGGGCCGGGTGACCAGCGCACGGGCGATGGCGACCCGCTGCTGCTGGCCGCCGGACAGCTGGGCGGGCCGGTGGCCGGTCCGCCCCCGCAGACCCACCCGGGAGACGACCTCGTCCAGCCAAGCCCGGTCCGCCCGCGTCCCGGCCAGCCGCAGCGGCAGCGTGATGTTCTCCTCCACGGTGAGCGCCGGGATCAGGTTGAACGCCTGGAACACGAAGCCGACCCGCCGCCTGCGCAGCTCGGTCAGGGCCGTCTCGTCCATCCCGGACAGCTCGGTGCCGCCGAGCCGTACCGAACCCGAGGACGGCACGTCCAGTCCCGCCGCGCAGTGCAGGAACGTGCTCTTGCCCGACCCCGAAGGTCCCATCACCGCGGTGAAACTCCCGCGCGGGATCCCCACCGACACCTCGCGCAGGGCCGCGACCGCGCCCTGCCCCTTCCCGTACACCTTGCTCACCGCGTCCAGCCGCACCACGTCCGTCATGTCCTCAACCCTGGCGGCGGGGTGCGGCGCGGACCACGGAGGTGCTCACCGATCGGTCATGACCTCATCATGATCCGGACACTGATAGACATATCCCTGTGATCCGTGTGCTTCTCGCCGAGGACCAGCACGTCATCAGGGGCGCCCTGGCCGCACTGCTCGGCCTCGAACCGGACCTGGAGATCGTGGCCGCCGTCGACTCGGGCGACGCGGCCCTCTCCGCGGCCCTGGTCCACCGCCCGGATGTCGCGGTGCTCGACATCGACATGCCCGGCGCACGCGACGGCCTGGCCGCCGCCGCCGAACTGCGTGAGAGGCTGCCGGGCTGCCGCACCCTCATGCTGACCGCGCACGGCAAGCCGGGCCACCTGCGCCGCGCGCTCGGCGCCCAGGTGGACGGGTTCCTGCTGAAGACCGCGCCGCCGGAGGACCTGGTCGCCGGGATCCGCGCGGTCGCGGCGGGGCAGCGGGTGCTCGACCCTTCGCTCGCGGTCACCGCCTGGAACCTGGCCGACAATCCGCTGACCCCCCGGGAGGCCGACGTGCTGCGGCTGGCGGCGAGCGGCGCCGACGCGGCCGAGATCGCGGCCCGGCTCTTCCTCGGTGCCGGAACGGTGCGCAACTACCTGACCGCCATCGTGGCCAAGCTCAACGCCCGCAACCGCACCGACGCCGTCCGCATCGCCTCCGAGGCCGGCTGGATCTGACCCGTCCGCCGCCTGCCGCCCGCCGTCCACCGGACCTGGAACCGGAATCGGAACCGGCCCTCGGACCTCGGTCCCCGGTCCCCGGTCCCCGGTCCCCGGTCAGTACGGTGCACGCCCGGCGCGGTCGTCACCGGCCGGGACGACGGACGGCGCGATGGCCACCGTGTCCCGGGGGACCGGTGCCCAGGCCGTCAGCTCGAAACGGTCGCCGTCCCGGGCCGTGCCGAGTCGCCCGCCGAGGACCGCCAGGCGGGTGGTGAGGTTGCCGAGGCCGGCCGAGCCCGGCCGGACCCCGGCCCCGACCGCACCGTCACCGCGCACGCCACCCGCAGCCGCTCCATCGCCGCGCGCGCCACCCGTGCCCGCGCCGTCGTTGCGCACGCCGAGCCGTACGCCGCCCTCCTCCGCCGTCGTCGTGATCACGCAGTGCCGGGCCGCGCTGTGCCGCAGCACGTTGGTCACCGCCTCTCGCAGCACCGTGCCCAGCGCGGCGTCCACCTCGCCGGGAAGCGCGCCGTGCGCGAGGGAGACCTCGGCACGGACTCCCGCGGCGGCCAGCACCGACCGCGCCGTCTCCGCCTCGTCCGCCAGCGACACCGCCGCGCGCCCGCCGGAGACGACCCGCAGGTCCGCCTCGGCCTTCCCGGTCATCGCCAGGACCTCCGTCAGCTCCGCGCGGGCCCGCTCCGGGTCCAGCCGCCTGGCCAGCTCGCACCTGAGCAGGATCGCGGCCAGGCTGGAGCCGAGGAGGTCGTGCAGGTCGCGGGCGGCGCGCAGGCGCTCCTCGACCACGGCCGAGCGGGCCAGCCCCTGCCTGGCCTCCCGCAGTTCCCTGACCAGTTGGGCGAGCCTGACCAGCCCGTACATCACCAGCCCGGTCACCAGCGTGCTCACCGTGAAGTTGACCGTCACCGGGACCGGCAGGCCGAGCAGCACCGCGGCGACCGCCGTGCCCGCCATCACGCACCCGGCCAGCGGCCAGGCCACCGCCGCCGGGAACGCGAGCAGGACCGGGCCGGCGAGGAACCCGGGCACGCCCAGCCACGCCCTGCCGAACACCAGGATCGGCGCGAAGGCCAGCAGCGCCATCACCGCGAGCGCGGCCATGTGCCGCCCGGTGACCGAACGGACCTGCATGACGACGATCACCGCGAGGCAGGCGGCGGCCGGCGCGGCCAGGTGCGCGGGGACGGCCAGCAGCGCCTTGGCCGAAAACCCGAGCAGCACGGCGACCAGCAGCGCGACGGACAGCCGGTAGGCGCGCGGGTCCTCGGCGGACACGGACGGCCCCTGGTCCGCGGCCGGCGCGGGCAGCACGGTCTCGACGGTCAGCCACCCCTCGGCCGTCAGGTCCGTCGACAGGCCGCCACCCGCCAGCGCGGCCTGCCGGGCCGACTCGGCGAGGCCCTCGTCGTCGGCCGTGCGGGCGCCGTCGTGGACGACGCGCAGCCGTATCGTCCCGTGTGCCGCGACGGTCTCGATCAGGCACTTCCTGACCGTGTTCTGCCGTACCGCCCCGACCACGACCTCGCGCAGCACGGTCGCGAGCAGCGCGCCGGCCGGGCCGAGCGGCTCGGTGTGTCCGGCGCGCACCTCCACCTCGGCGCCCGCCGCCGCCAGCATCGCCCGGGCCGTCGTCACCTCGGGCGTCAGGGACGTGGCGCGGTAGCCGGCGGCGGCGGCCCTGGCGTCGGCCAGCGAGCGGCGGGCGGCGCCGACGACCTCGCCGAGCACCTCGCCGGCGTTCTCCGGCCGGTCGAGGGCGAGCCGGACGCCCCCGGCGATCCCGGCGAGCCCCCGGCCGATGCCGTCGTTCAGTTCGGCGGCGATGCGCAGCCGCTCCTCGGCCGCCGCCGCCATCGTCAGGGCCAGACGGGCGGCGTGCACCTCCTCCACCCGCTCGGCGAGCCGGGTGAGGCCGTAGATCACCAGCGAGACGAGCACCATGCTGATCACCGAGTCCGCCGGGCCGATGACGGCGGCGCTGACCGCCACCGGCACGGCCAGCGGCCAGGCGCGGGTCAGCAGCAGGGACCCGCCGACGAAACCCAGGATCCCGACGGAGGTGCCGAAGCCGAGCACGGCCGTGTAGCAGACCAGCGCCTGTGCGGCCGGCAGCCACGGCCGCCTGAACCGCCGCAGGCCGGGCGACACGTGGACGAGCTGGAGCCCGAAGGCCACGGCGGCGAGCGGTGACCCCGCGAGGACGTAGACGGCCGCGAAGCCGGCGAACACCACGCCGGCGATCACCCGCGCCAGGCGGGGCACCGGAACCCGCGACATCCCGAACCCCCCGATCCTTGGAACCGGAGCAAGCCTACGGCGAGGCCGCCACCCGGCCACCATCCCCCGTCGCCTCCACCGCCCGCGCCACCCCCACCGCCCGTGCCGGGGCGAATGTACGGATCGCGTCAATATCGCGGCAGGCGACGTATGGAACCCGTCAAGAGCCCTAAAAACCCACAAAAGCCGCGATTTCCTTGTTCTATGGCCGCCGTCCAGGCGGCCGGAAGCAACCGAACGAATCCCTCGGGAGTGAAGATGGCCGACATCGTCTTCGTCGCCCTGACGATCGCGTTGTTCGTGATCCTCGGGCTCGTCGTCAGGGCGGTGGAGCGCCTGTGAGCGCGATCAACGCCACCGGTCTGGCGGTCGCCGTCGTGCTGGTGATCCTCATGGTCGCCGCCCTGCTCTTCCCGGAGCGTTTCTGACATGGCGGCCCTGTTCATCGCGTCCCTCGTCCTGGCGCTGGCCCTGGTGCACAAGCCTTTCGGCGACCACATGTACCGGGTGTACACCGGCGACCGGCACACCCCGCCCGAGCGCCTGGTCTACCGGCTGCTCGGCGTCCGCCCCGGCACCGAGCAGCGCTGGAGCGCCTACGCGCGCAGCCTGCTGGCCTTCTCGGCCGTCTCGCTCCTGGTCCTGTACGGCCTGCAGCGCCTGCAGGACAGGCTCTGGCTCTCCCTCGGCCTCCCCCCGGTGACCGACCACATCGCGTGGAACACCGCGGTCAGCTTCGTCACCAACACCAACTGGCAGGCGTACTCAGGCGAGTCCACCATGGGCCACCTGGTCCAGATGGCGGGCCTGGCCGTGCAGAACTTCGTCTCCGCCGCGGTCGGCATGGCCGTGGCGATCGCCCTGGTCCGCGGGTTCGCCCGCCGGAACAGCGACACCATCGGCAACTTCTGGGTGGACCTGGTGCGCGGCACCGTCCGCGTCCTGCTGCCGATCGCGTTCGTCGGCGCGCTGGTCCTGGTGGCCGGCGGCCTGGTGCAGAACCTCGCCGCCCCGCACGAGCTGACCACCCTGACCGGCGGCACACAGAGCGTCACCGGCGGCCCGGTGGCCGGCCAGGAGGTCATCAAGGAGCTGGGCACCAACGGCGGCGGCTTCTACAACGCCAACTCCGCCCACCCCTTCGAGAACGGCACGGGCTGGACGAACTGGTTCGAGATCTTCCTGATCCTGGTCATCCCGTTCTCGCTCCCCCGCACCTTCGGCAAGATGGTCGGCCAGGTCCGCCAGGGCTACGCGATCCTCGCCGTCATGGCGACGATCGCCCTGGTCAGCGTCACGCTGACCAACATCTTCGAGCTGGGCGGCGGCGCGACCGTCCCGCAGGCCGTCGGCGCGGCGATGGAGGGCAAGGAGGTCCGGTTCGGCGTCGCCGGCTCGGCCACCTTCGCCGCCTCCACCACCCTGACCAGCACCGGCGCCGTGGACTCCTTCCACGACTCCTACACCCCGTTCGGCGGCATGATGACGATGTTCAACATGATGCTGGGCGAGGTCGCGCCGGGCGGCGTGGGCTCGGGCCTGTACGGCATGCTCGTGCTGGCCGTGATCACGGTCTTCGTGGCCGGGCTGATGGTGGGCCGCACGCCCGAGTACCTCGGCAAGAAGATCGGCTCCCGCGAGATCAAGCTGGCCTCGATGTACTTCCTGGTCACGCCGATCCTCGTCCTGGTCGGCACCGCGCTGGCCATGGGCAACGAGGCGGGCCTGGCGGGCATGCTGAACGGCGGCCCGCACGGCCTCTCCGAGGTCCTCTACGCCTTCACCAGCGCGTCGAACAACAACGGCTCGGCCTTCGCCGGTCTCACCGTCAACACCCCCTGGTACGACGTGACGCTCGGCCTGTGCATGCTGTTCGGCCGGTTCCTGCCCATCATCTTCGTGCTCGGACTGGCCGGGTCGCTGGCCCGGCAGACCCCGGTCCCCGAGTCGGCGGGCACCCTGCCCACACACCGGCCGCAGTTCGTCGGCATGGTCGTCGGCGTGACGATCATCCTCGTCGCCCTGACCTTCCTCCCCGCCCTGGCGCTCGGGCCGATCGCAGAAGGACTCTCCTCATGACCACC
Source organism: Streptosporangium sandarakinum (assembly GCF_050942225.1). Taxonomy (NCBI): domain Bacteria; kingdom Bacillati; phylum Actinomycetota; class Actinomycetes; order Streptosporangiales; family Streptosporangiaceae; genus Streptosporangium; species Streptosporangium sandarakinum. The sequence continues at coordinate 54,665 of NZ_CP192034.1, read as the reverse complement.
CAGGTCCCCGCACCGGGCCGCGGTGCGGCCCCCGAACGGAGCGGCAGGGTCGGCGGCGGGCTGCTCGATCCCCGGCAGCTTCTCGTCTCGCTGCCCGGCGCGCTGGTCAAACTGAACCCCGCCACCCTCTGGCGCAACCCCGTCATGCTGATCGTGGAGATCGGCGCGGCGCTCACCACCGTCCTGGCGATCCTGGACCCGTCGTTCTTCGCCTGGGCCATCACGGTGTGGCTCTGGCTGACCGTGATCTTCGCCAACCTGGCCGAGGCGGTCGCCGAGGGCCGGGGCAAGGCCCAGGCGGCGACGCTGCGCGCGGCCAAGCGCGACACGACCGCCCGCCGGCTCAGGAGCCGCGACTCCGCCGAGTGGGACGTCGTCGGCGCCCCGGAGCTGAAGCAGGGCGACTTCGTCGTCGTCGAGGCCGGGGAGGTCATCCCCGGTGACGGCGACGTCGTCGAGGGCATCGCCTCGGTGGACGAGTCGGCCATCACCGGCGAGTCCGCGCCCGTCATCCGGGAGTCCGGCGGCGACCGCTCCGCGGTGACCGGCGGCACCAAGGTGCTCTCCGACAAGATCATCGTGCGGATCACCCAGAAGCCCGGCGAGAGCTTCATCGACCGGATGATCGCCCTGGTCGAGGGCGCCGACCGGCAGAAGACGCCGAACGAGATCGCGCTCAACATCCTGCTGGCCGCGCTGACGATCATCTTCCTGGTCGCCACCGTCACCATGCAGCCGTTCGCGATCCACTCCAAGAACGTCAACCCGGGCGTGCCCGACTCTCTCGCGCTGACCGGTGACGGCGTCACCGGCGTCGTACTCGTCTCACTGCTGGTCTGCCTCATCCCGACGACGATCGGCGCGCTGCTGTCGGCCATCGGCATCGCCGGCATGGATCGGCTGGTCCAGCGCAACGTGCTGGCCATGTCGGGCCGCGCGGTCGAGGCCGCGGGCGACGTCGGCACGCTGCTGCTGGACAAGACCGGAACGATCACGCTGGGAAACCGCCAGGCGGCGGAGTTCGTCCCGGTGACGGGCGTGACCGAGGAGGCGCTGGCCGAGGCGGCGCAGCTGTCCAGCCTCGCCGACGAGACCCCCGAGGGCCGTTCGATCGTGGTCTACGCCAAGGACGCGTACGGCCTGCGCGAGCGCGGGCCGGGTGAGCTGGTCAACGCCAAGTGGGTGCCGTTCACCGCGCAGACCCGCATGTCGGGCGTGGACCTCGACGGCCGGGAGATCCGCAAGGGCGCCGCGACCGCCGTGATGAAGTGGGTCCGCGACAACGGCGGCCACCCGACGGACGAGGTCGGCCACATCGTGGACGGCATCTCCGGCTCGGGCGGCACCCCGCTGGTGGTGGCCGACAGGGACCACGTGCTCGGCGTCGTCCACCTCAAGGACGTCGTCAAGCAGGGCATGCGGGAGCGGTTCGACGAGATGCGCCGGATGGGCATCCGCACCGTCATGATCACCGGCGACAACCCGCTGACCGCCAGGGCGATCGCCGACGAGGCCGGGGTCGACGACTTCCTGGCCGAGGCGACCCCCGAGGACAAGCTCGCCCTGATCAAGAAGGAGCAGGAGGGCGGCCGGCTGGTCGCCATGACCGGTGACGGCACCAACGACGCCCCCGCGCTCGCCCAGGCGGACGTCGGCGTGGCCATGAACACCGGCACGTCGGCCGCCAAGGAGGCCGGCAACATGGTCGACCTCGACTCCAACCCGACCAAGCTCATCGAGATCGTCGAGATCGGCAAGCAGCTCCTCATCACCCGGGGCGCGCTGACCACCTTCTCGATCGCCAACGACATCGCCAAGTACTTCGCGATCATCCCCGCGATGTTCGCCGCGGTGTACCCGGGCCTGGACGCGCTCAACGTCATGCGTCTGGCGAGTCCGCAGTCGGCGATCCTGTCCGCGGTCGTCTTCAACGCGATCGTGATCGTGGCGCTGATCCCGCTGGCCCTGCGGGGCGTGCGGTACCGGCCGTCCAGCGCGTCGAAGCTGCTCTCCCGCAACCTCTACGTCTACGGCCTGGGCGGCATCGTCGCCCCGTTCATCGGAATCAAGATCATTGATCTCCTCATCCAGTTCCTTCCGGGGATGTCTTAAATGGAACGCATGCCAGGCTGGATCCGCCAGCACCTCGCCGCCGTCCGGGCGGTCGCCGTCCTGACCGTCCTTCTGGGCCTCGCCTACCCGCTCGCGGTGACCGGCGTCGCCCAGGTCCTGTTCAACGACAGGGCCAACGGGTCACTGGTCGAACGGAACGGCCGGGCCGTCGGCAGCGCCGCCATCGGTCAGAGCTTCACCGACGCCGAGGGCGTCCCGGTCAGGAAGTACTTCCAGAGCCGCCCGTCGGCCGGCGGCTACGACCCGCTGGCCTCCGGGGCGAGCAACCTCGGGCCCGAGGACGTCGTGGACACCCTGCCGGTGCCCGGCGCCAAGGACGCCGAAGGTCATCCCGACGAGGGGCGGCGGTCGCTGCTCACCCAGGTCTGCGTCCGGTCGAAGGCGGTCGGCGAGCTGGAGGGCGTCAGCGGCGCCCGGCCGTACTGCACGGCCGACGGCGTCGGCGCGGTGCTCAAGGTCTTCCCGGCCGTCGGCACGCCCACCCGGGCGGTCAGCGTCAACCAGGCCTGCCCCGCCACGCCGTTCGCCGCCGTCTACCGTGGTGTCAGGGTGGAGTGCGGCAGGCCCGGCGAGGACTACTCGGCCGGCCGGACCGTCCCGGTGCGGGGCGGGGCCGGGGCGCCCGCCGTACCCGCGGACGCGGTCACCGCGAGCGGCTCGGGCCTCGACCCGCACATCTCGGTGGCCTACGCCGAGCTGCAGGCGCCCCGGGTCGCCAGGGAGCGCGGCATCCCCGTGGATAGGGTGAAGACACTCATCGACGAGTACACCACGGGACGCGCGCTGGGCTTCATGGGCGAACCGGCGGTGAACGTGCTCCGGCTCAACCTGGCCCTCGACGAGGAGCGGTGATCGACGTGCCACGCGGGCGGTTGCGGATCTACCTGGGCGCCGCTCCCGGCGTCGGGAAGACGTACGCGATGCTCGCCGAGGGCCGGCGCAGGCGGGAACGCGGGCAGGACGTGGTCGTGGGCCTGGTGGAGACCCACGACCGTCCCCGCACCGCCGAGCTGCTCGACGACCTGGAGGTGGTCCCCCGCAAAGTCCTGTTCCACCGGGGGACCCGCTTCACCGAACTCGACACCGACGCGGTCATCGCCCGTCGTCCGAGGATCGCGCTGGTCGACGAGCTGGCCCACGCCAACGTGCCGGGATCGCGGAACGCCAAGCGCTGGCAGGACATCGAGGAGATCCTCGACGCCGGCATCGACGTGGTCTCCACCGTGAACGTCCAGCACCTGGAGTCGGTCAACGACGTCGTCCAGGCGATCACCGGCGTCCCGCAGCGCGAGACCGTCCCGGACGAGGTGGTACGGCGGGCCGACCAGGTGGAGCTGGTCGACATGGCGCCCGAGGCGCTGCGCCGCCGGATGGCGCACGGCAACGTCTACGCCCCGGAGAAGGTGGACGCCGCCCTGGCGAACTACTTCCGGGTCGGCAACCTCACCGCGCTGCGCGAGCTGGCGCTGCTGTGGGTGGCGGGGAAGGTGGACGAGCAGCTCGACCGCTACCGCGCCGAGCACGGCATCGAGGGCACCTGGGAGGCGCGCGAGCGGGTCGTCGTCGCGCTGACCGGCGGCCCGGAGGGCGAGACCCTCATCCGGCGGGCCGCCCGGGTCGCCGCGCGCACCAAGGGCGCCGACCTGCTGGCCCTCCACGTGGTCCGCGGCGACGGCCTGACCGGCGCGGACCCGGCCGGCCTGGCCCGCCAGCGCACGCTGGTGGAGGACCTCGGCGGCACCTACCACCAGGTCGTCGGCGACGACGTGCCCCGGGCGCTGCTCGACTTCGCCCGCGGCGTCAACGCCACCCAGCTGGTGCTCGGCGCCTCCCGCCGCGGCCGGTTCGCGCAGATCCTCTCCCGCGGGGTGGGCGTGGAGACCACCGCGCGGTCCGGCTCCATCGACGTCCACATGATCCCCCACGCCGAGGTGAAGAAGGGCCGTCGCGGCAGGGCGCGGTCGGACGGCGCGCTGACCCGGACGCGCCGGCTGATCGGCTGGGCGATCACGATCGCCGGCATGCCGGCGCTCACCGCGGTGCTCGTCCCGTTCCGGGACCGGCTGGCGCTGCCCAGCGAGATCCTGCTGTTCCTGACGGCGGTCGTCGGTGTCGCGCTCGTCGGCGGCATGTGGCCGGCCATCACGGCGGCGGTGCTGGGCTCGCTGCTGCTGAACTACTTCTTCACCCCGCCGGTCCACACCCTGACGATCCACGCCCTGGAGAACCTCTTCGCCCTGATCGTCTTCGTCCTGGTCGCGGCGGCGGTGAGCGCCATCGTCGACCTCGCGGCCCGCCGTACCAGGGAGGCCGCGCGGGCCGGGGCGGAGGCCGAGATCCTGGCGACGATGGCCGGGCACGTCCTGCGCGGCGAGGCCGCCGTGCCGTCGCTGCTGGCGCGCATCCGGGAGACCTTCGGCCTGGAGTCGGTGACGCTGCTCGAACGGCGGCCCGAGGCGCGGCAGGTGCCCGACGACCAGGGTGACCCGGAGGCGTGGCGGATCGTCGCCACCACGGGCGGCCCGCCCTGCACGTGCCCGGCCGTCGCCGACACCGACGTGGTCATCGACGACGACCTCTCCCTCGTCGCCTCCGGCAGGCTGCTCCAGGCGGCCGACCGCCGCGTGCTGGAGGCGTTCGCCGCCGAGACGGCCGTGGCGCTGCGCCAGGAACGGCTCCGCGAGGAGGCCGAGCGGGCCAGGCCGCTGGCCGAGGCCGACCGGATGCGCACCGCGCTGCTCGCCGCGGTCAGCCACGACCTGCGCAGCCCCCTCGCCTCTGCCAGGGCCGCGGTCGAGAGCCTGCGCAACACCGAGATCGACTGGTCGCCCGAGGACCGGGAGGAACTGCTGGCCACCGCCGACGAGTCCCTGATCAGGCTGGACCGGCTCGTCGCGAACCTCCTCGACATGAGCCGTCTGCAGGCCGGGGTCCTCGGCCTGACGCTGCGGCCCGTCGGACTGGAGGAGATCGTGCCCCGGGCGGTCGACGACCTCGGCCCGCTCCGCGACGGCGTCGAGGGCGACATCCCGGTGGAGCTCCCCGAGATCGTCGCCGACCCGGCCCTGCTGGAACGGGTGCTGGTCAACCTGATGGCCAACGCCGTCCGCTACAACCCGCCCGGCGAGAAGACGCTGATCACCGCCGGCCTGCACGACGACCACGTCGAGATCCGCGTCGTCGACCGCGGCCCCGGCATCCCGCCGGAGGCGTACGAGCGGGTCTTCATGCCGTTCCAGCGTCTCGGCGACCGCGACAACCACACCGGCGTCGGGCTGGGGCTCGCGCTGTCCCGCGGCCTGACCGAGGCCATGGGAGGTACCCTCACGCCTGAGGAGACACCGGGGGGAGGCCTGACCATGATCCTGAGAATGCCCGTCTCCTCGCGGGCGCAGGCCGTGCGGGCGCCGTCATGACCCGGATCCTCGTCGTCGACGACGAGCCCCAGCTCCTGCGGGCCCTGCGGATCAACCTCGTCGCCCGTCACTACGAGGTCGCGGTCGCCGCCGACGGCGGCTCGGCGCTGCGGCAGGCCGCCGACTGGCACCCCGACCTGGTCATCCTCGATCTCGGCCTGCCCGACATCGACGGCGTGGACGTCATCTGCGGCCTGCGCGGCTGGACCAGCATCCCGATCATCGTGCTGTCCGGCCGCGCCGGCAGCCAGGACAAGATCGACGCGCTGGACGCCGGGGCCGACGACTACGTCACCAAGCCCTTCGGCATCGACGAGCTCCTCGCCCGCGTCCGGGCGGTCTCGCGCCGCTCCGCCGTACGGGAGGCCGAGCCGGCCAGCGTCCGGATCGGCGACCACGTGGTCGACCTGAGCGGCAAGACCGTCTCCGGCGGGACGCGGCTGACGCCCACCGAGTGGCACCTGCTGGAGATCCTGGTGCGCAACCCCGGCAAGCTGGTCAGCCAGCGGCAGTTGCTGGCCGAGGTCTGGGGCGAGAACTACGTCAGGGAGACGAACTACCTGCGCCAGTACCTGGCCCAGCTCCGCCGCAAGCTGGAGAGGGACCCGGCGCGTCCCGTCCACCTGATCACCGAACCGGGCATGGGCTACCGCTTCCACCCCTGACCGCCGCCCGCGCCGCGCCCGGGACACCGGGCGGGGGGCGGCGGCGTGGGGGTCCGGGCCGCGTCTGTCAGACGCGGCGGCGCAGCAGGTACGTGTCCATGATCCAGCCCTTCCGGGCCCGCGCCTCGGCCCGCAGCTCGCGGATCTGGTCGCCGACCTCTCCCACCGGTCCCTCCACCAGGATCTCGTCGTCGGTTCCGAGGTAGGCGCCCCAGTAGATGTGGAAGTCGTCCAGGCCCGAGAAGGCGCAGCGGGCGTCGAGCATGACGACCATGTCGTCCGCGGTCGGCCCCTCCTCGGCGAGGCGGCGGCCGGTGGTGATGTGCACGGGCCTGGCGACGCTGGTGAGGGTGGTGCGGTGGCGGGCGGTCAGGGCGGAGACGGCGCTGATGCCGGGGACGACCTCGAAGGGGAAGGGCAGCCGCTCCAGGATGGCCAGGGTGCTGTCGTAGACGCCGGGGTCGCCCCAGACGAGGAAGGCGCCGGTCTCGCCGTCGGCCAGGGAGTCGTCGATCATCCGCTCGTACAGCGCGGCCCGCCGGGCGCGCCAGTCCTCGACGGCCTCGGCGTAGGCGTCCGCGGTCCGGTCCCTCTCGGGGTCGCGGCCCTCGACGATCCGGTACGGCGGGCGGCCGTGCTCCTCGATGAGGTCCCTGCGCAGCCGTACCAGGTCGTCCTTCTCCTCGCCCTTGCCGATGACGAAGAACACGTCGGTGGCGGCGATGGCCTTGGCGGCCTGGATGGTGAGATGGTCGGGGTCGCCCGCGCCGATGCCGATGATCAGTAGCCGCTTCACGGCCCACAGTCTGCCACGCGGCGACTTGTACGATATTTCCTGCTATCAGCCTCAAGGAGACATGTGAACCTGGTCGGCCGCGGCCCGGACGGCACCGGGGACCCGGACCACGCGCGCACCGGGCGACGTGTGATCACCGTCGTGGGCATCGGCGCCGACGGCTGGGACGGGCTGGTCCCCGCCTCGCGCCGCGCCGTGGAGGCGGCCGATGTCGTGGTCGGCAGCGCCCGCCAGCTGGCCCTGGTGCCCGAGACGGGCGCGGAGCGCGTCCCGCTGCCGTCGCCGCTGCTGCCGAACCTCCCCGGCCTGCTGGACTCGCTGCCGGACCGGGCGGTGTGCGTGCTGGCCAGCGGCGACCCGATGTTCCACGGGATCGGCTCCACGCTGGTCCGGCTGGTCGGGGCCGAGCGGGTCCGGGTGCTCCCGCACGTGTCGTCGGTGTCGCTGGCCTGCGCCCGGCTGGGCTGGCCGGTGGAGAGCGTCGAGGTCGTCAGCCTCGTCGGCCGCCCGTCCGCCGCCCTCCGCGCCGCCCTGCAGCCCGGCCGCCGCGTCCTGGTGCTGGGCGGCACCGCCGGCGTCGTCGGCGACACGCTGGACGAGGCCGGGTACGGCCCGAGCCGGGTCGTCGTCCTGTCCGACCTGGGCGCGCCGACGGAGGCGGTGGGCGTCGAGAGCGGCCTGCAGGTGATCGCGGTCGACTGCGTGGCCGCGCCCGGCTCGCGGCCGTTCGCCCGGGTGCCGGGCCTGCCGGACGACGCCTTCGAACACGACGGCCAGCTGACCAAGCGCGAGGTCCGCGCGGTGAGCCTGTCGCGGCTCGCGCCCTTCCCCGGCGAGCTGCTGTGGGACGTGGGCGCCGGCGCGGGCAGCATCGCGATCGAGTGGATGCGCGCGCACCCGTCCTGCCGGGCGGTCGCCGTGGAGAGCCGTCCCGAGCGGGCCGCCCGCGTCCGGCGCAACGCCGACGCCCTCGGTGTGCCCGCCCTGCGGGTGGTCGAGGGCGGGGCGCCCGCCGCGCTGGACGGGCTGCCCCGTCCCGACGCGGTCTTCGTCGGCGGCGGCGTCACCGTGCCCGGTCTCGTCGAGGCGTGCTGGACGGCACTCGCGCCGGGCGGCCGGCTGGTGGCCAACGCCGTCACGCTGGAGTCCGAGGCGGTCGTGGCGGGCTGGTACGGCAGGCTCGGCGGTGACCTCGTGCGCCTGGCCGTACAGCGCGCCTCGCCCGTCGGGGGCTTCACCGGCTGGCGCGCGGCGATGCCCGTCACCGTCTGGTCCGTCAGGAAGGACACCCCATGACCGTGTACTTCATCGGCGCCGGCCCCGGCGCGGCCGACCTGATCACCGTACGGGGGCTGCGCATCCTCCAGAAGGCCCCGGTCTGCGTGTACGCGGGCTCCCTGGTGCCGCGCGAGCTGCTCGACGCCTGCCCGCCCGGAGCCCGGCTCGTCGACAGCGCCGACCTCACCCTCGACCAGATCGTCGAGGAGCTCGCCTGCGGCCGGGACGTGGCCCGGCTGCACTCGGGCGACACGTCGATCTTCAGCGCGATGGCCGAGCAGATGCGCAGGCTCGACGAGCTCGGCGTGCCGTACGAGGTGGTGCCCGGCGTGCCCGCCTTCGCCGCGGCGGCCGCCTCCCTGAGGCGGGAGCTGACCGTGCCGGGGGTCGCCCAGACGGTCATCCTCACCAGGACCTCGGCCAGGGCCACCCCGATGCCGCCGGGCGAGGACCTGGCGACGCTGGGCGCCAGCCGCGCCACGATGGTGCTGCACCTGGCCGTCCAGCGCGTCGAAGCCGTCGTGGCGGAACTGCTGCCGAACTACGGCGGGGACTGTCCGGTCGCCGTGGTCGCCTACGCCGGCCGCGAGGACGAGGTCATCCTGCGCGGCACGCTGTCCGGCATCGCGGAGCAGGTGAGGGAGGCGGGGATCAGGCGCACCGCGGTGATCGTCGTGGGCCGGGCGCTCACGGCGAGCCAGTTCCCGGGCAGCCACCTCTACAGCGCCGAGCGGGACCGCGCGTGCGGCGCGTCCTGATCCTCGGCGGCACCGCGGAGGCCCGTGCCCTGGCCGGCGAGCTGACGGAGCGCGGCGTGCGCGTCGTCTCGTCGCTGGCCGGCCGGGTCACCGACCCGCGCCTGCCCGTCGGGGAGGTCCGCGAGGGCGGCTTCGGCGGCCCCGACGGGCTGGCGGCCTGGCTGCGCGCCGAGCGGATCGACGCGGTGGTGGACGCCACCCACCCCTTCGCGGCCAGGATGACCGCGTCGGCGGTGGAGGCCGCCGCCCGCACGGGTGTTCCCCTGCTGATCCTGCGGCGGCCCGGCTGGCGCGAGGAGCCGGGGGACGCCTGGCGGCGGGTGCCCACGCTGCGGGAGGCCGCAGAGTCGATCGGCGCGGGCGACCGGGTGTTCCTCACCACCGGCCGCCGCAGCCTGCCGGTTTTCGCTCATTCATCCGACGCCTGGTTCCTGGCCAGATCCGTGGACCCGCCGGAGCCGCCGGTCCCGGCCAACGTCCACGTGATCCTCAGCCGCGGACCGTACACGGTGGAGGGCGAGCTGGCCCTCATCCGCGACCACCGGCTCGGCGTCCTCGTCACCAAGGACAGCGGCGGCTCCATGACCACCGCGAAGCTCGTCGCCGCGCGGCGGGCCGGACTCCGGGTGATCATGGTGGACCGGCCGCCGCCACCGCCGGGCCGGCTCTGCGTCGGCACCGTGGCCGAGGCCGCGGACTGGGCCCAGGGGTAGCGGGGCGCGGGCCGGGCCAGCGGGCGGCGGCGCGGCGTGTGGCCGCGGGCCGGGCTCAGGGGTAGCGGCGCGGCGTGTAGACCACGCCCGCGCCGGTGACCCGGGTGGTGGAGGAGCCGACGATGAGCAGGCAGCGCATGTCCACCGCGGCCGGATCCAGCTCGCCGAGCGAGGTGACGGTGACGCTCTCGTCGGGACCGCCGACGGCGCGGCCGATCACCACCGGGGTGTCCGGGCCACGGTGCTCCAGCAGCAGGTCGCGGGCGGCGGGAAGCTGCCACGTACGGCTGCGCGAGGCCGGGTTGTAGATCGCCAGCACCAGGTCGGCCCGCGCGGCGGCGGACAGGCGCTCGGCGACCACCTCCCACGGCTTGAGGATGTCGGACAGCGAGATCACGCAGTGGTCGTGCCCGAGCGGCGCGCCCGCCCTGGCCGCGACCACCTGGGCGGCCGTCAGTCCCGGCACCACCCGCACCGGCACGTCCGGGAAGTCGGCCGCGGCTTCCAGGACCGCGCTGGCCATGGCGAACACCCCCGGGTCACCCGAGGAGACCACCGCGACGCGCCGCCCCTCACCGGCCAGCTCCAGGGCGTGCCTGGCCCGCTCCGCCTCCACCCGGTTGTCGGTGCGGTGTCGCCGCTGGCGCGGGTTCGGCTCGACCCGGTCCACGTAGGGCCCGTACCCGACCAGGTCGGTGGCGGTCGCCAGGGCGTCCTGGGCCTCCGGCGTGAGCCAGGGCCGCCCGGCCGGGCCGAGCCCGACCACGACGACCTCCCCGGCCGCGGCGGCGGGGGCCGGTTCCGGCACGGGTTCCGACACGGATTCCGGCACGAAGGCGCGCTCCGCCGGGCTGCTCAGCAGCGCCAGGGAGAAGTACGGCACGCCCTCGGGGTCCACGTCCTTCAACGGCGCGACCCGCTCGCCGCCCATCGTGGCCCGCTCGACGTACCAGGCGTCGTCGAGCCGTCCGGCCTCGGCGAAGGCGTCGCGAACCTTGGCGAAGGAGCGTCCCAGCTTCATGACGGCCGCCGAGTCCGTGCCGCGCAGCCGTTCGGCCAGCGCCTCGCCAGGCAGCGTGCCGGGCAGCACGGTCAGCACCTCGTCGCGTTCCACGAGCGGGCGGCCGAGCACCGCCGACGCGGCGCTGACCGAGGTGACGCCCGGCACCACCTCGGTCGGGTAGCGGTGCGCCAGCCGCTTGTGCATGTGCATGTAGGAGCCGTAGAAGAGCGGGTCGCCCTCGCTCAGCACCACCACGGTCCGTCCCGCGTCGAGGTGCGCGGCGAGCCGGGCCGCGCACCCGGCGTAGAAGTCGTCGAGCGCCCCCTGGTAGCCACCCGGGTGGTCGGTGGTCTCCGTGGTCACCGGGTACTGCAACAGCTCCTCGACCTGCCCCTCCCTCATGTACGGCAGGGCGATGGACCGGGCGATGCTGCGCCCGTGCCGCGCGGCGTGGTAGGCGACCACGTCCGCCTCGCCGATCAGCCGGGCGGTCTTGACGGTGACCAGTTCGGGGTCGCCGGGCCCGAGGCCGACGCCGTACAGGCGTCCCGACATGTGTCTCACTCCACTTCGCTCGCGATGGCGTTGATCGCCGCCGCCGTCATCGCACTGCCGCCGCGGCGGCCGTGCACCACCAGGTATTCGAGATCGCTGTCCGCCAGGGCCTGCTTGGACTCGGCCGCGCCGACGAAACCGACCGGGATCCCCAGGACCGCCGCCGGACGCCCGGCGCCTTCGGCGACCAGCTCCAGCAGGCGGAACAGCGCCGTGGGCGCGTTGCCGATCGCGACCACCGAGCCCTCCAGCCGGTCCCGCCACAGCTCCAGGGCGGCGGCGCTGCGCGTGGTGCCCAGGCGTTCGGCCAGCTCCGGCACACGCGGGTCGCCGAGCGTGCAGAGGACCTCGTTGTCCGCCGGGAGACGGCGGCGCGTCACGCCGGAGGCGACCATCATGGCGTCGCAGAGCACGGGCGCGCCCGCGCGCAGCGCCCGCTCGGCCCGGACGACCGCCCCGGGCGACCAGGCCAGGTCCCGCACCAGGTCGGTCATGCCGCAGGCGTGGATCATCCGTACCGCCACCCGGGCTACCTCGGGCGGCAGGCCGCCCAGGTCGCTCTCCGCGCGGATCGTGGCGAACGACAGCCGGTAGATCTCGGCGCCGTCGCGTATGTAATCGGTCACTGATGCCTTTCCTCGTATCCGTCCGCGGTGGCCACCATCCGCACGACCCGGCCGGCCGGCAGTCCGCACTGCCGCTCGCAGCCCGCCCAGTGCACGGGCAGTCCGGTGTGGCGCCGGGGCACCCAGCGCGCGGCATCGGCCCGCACGTCGGCCAGGGCCCTGGCGCATCCGGGCCGCCCCGCGCAGGCGGTCACGCCCGCCCAGGGGAGTCCGGGTCGGTGACGAGCCCGGCCGCCTCCAGCGCGTCTCCGGCACCGGGGCGGTCCGCCACGAGGACGGTACGGCGCGGCGACAGCCGTACCTCGGAGCCGGGAGAGCCGTGGGAGCCGGGGGCCCGCCCGGCGAGGCCGGCGAGCGCCAGGGCCTGGCCGGGGGTGAGGCGGCCCAGCGGCACCAGCGCCTCCACCAGCCCGGCGGGCCGTTCCGGAGGACGGGGCGGCCGGTACGCGCCCGGTGTCCCGCCCAGCTCGGCGGCGATCCTCGCCGGGCCGTCCGCCAGCTCGGAGACGCGCCACTCGTCGGTCCGCAGCCGCAGGAAGGCGACCGCCGCCGCCAGCAGGCCGTCGACCGTGCCCGGCACACCGTCCACCTCGTGCCCGGCCAGGAGCAGCCGGCCGCCGACGGAGGCCACGTCGGCGGCCAGCCCGGTGTCGCCCAGCGCGAACAGGAACCGGCCGGGCAGCCCGGCCAGTTCGGGCCGGGCGCACAGCGACCGGTCCAGCTCGGCCACGAGCGCCCCGTCCACCGACGGCGCGGCGACGATGTTGCGCACCCGCTCGTGCGTGACCGACGGCCGCAGCCCGGCCTCCGAGATCCGCGCGGCGAAGGCGGCGGGGTCCCGCAGGCCGCGGACCTGCACGTTGGCGCGCGAGGTCAGCTCGATCACCCCGGAACCGAGGTCGCGGGCGCAGCCGGCCAGCTCCCGCAGCTGCGGCGCGGTGAGGATGCCGCCCGGCGTGCGCACCCGGGCCAGCGGGCCGTCGGCGGCCTGGTGCACCTGGATCGTCCCCGGACACGCGTCCGGGCGCGTCCGCGCGGTGCGGCCGTCCGGGGGAAATTCACGGATGGTCATGGTTGATCTCCCTGTCATAGGCTTGCCGGAGGCGAAGGTCAGGAGGAAGCCGGTGTGAGTCCGGCGCGGTCCCGCCACTGTCACCGGGGAGCGAACCCCACCGCAGGCCACTGTCACAGGGAAGGCCGGGGTGAGCGTCGATCCGGGAGCCAGGAGACTCCGGCCGTCGCGACACCCGCGACCGGGGCGAGGACCCCGAGGGAGGACACCCGCGTGCCCACAGTCCTTTTGCTGTCGACGTCCGACACCGACCTGCTGAGCGCGAGAGCCAGCGGCGCCGGCTACCGGCTCGGCAACCCGGCCAGGCTCCTGGCCGACGACATCCCCGGCCTCGTGGAGGGCGCCGACCTGGTCGTCGTGCGCCTGCTGGGCGGGCGCCGCGCCTGGGAGGAGGGCCTCGACGCGCTGCTGGCCGGACCCCGGCCGGTCGTCGTCCTGGGCGGCGAGCAGGCCCCCGACGCCGAACTGATGGAGCTGTCCACCGTCAGCGGCGGCGTCTGCGCGCAGGCGCATTCCTACCTGGCCCACGGAGGCCCCGCCAACCTGGCGGAACTCCACGCCTTCCTGACCGACACCGTGCTGCTGACCGGCCGCGGCTTCGAACCGCCCCTGCCGACCCCGGCCTGGGGCCTGCTGGAACGCGAGGCGGCGGGCACGACCGGCCCGGTGATCGGGGTGCTCTACTACCGGGCCCACCACATGGCGGGCAACACCGCCTTCGTCGAATCCCTGTGCCGGGCCGTCGAGGCCGCGGGCGGCCGGGCGCTCCCGGTCTTCTGCTCCTCCCTCCGTACGGCGGAGCCGGACCTGCTCGAAACGCTGCGCCAGGCCGACGCGCTGGTCGTCACCGTGCTGGCGGCGGGCGGCTCCAACCCGGCGGCGGCCGGCGCGGGCGGCGACGACGGGGCCTGGGACGTCGGCGCGCTCGCCCGGCTCGACGTCCCGATCCTGCAGGGTCTCTGCCTGACGAGCAGCAGGAAGGCGTGGGAGGAGAACGACGACGGCCTCTCCCCGCTGGACGCGGCCTCGCAGGTGGCGATCCCGGAGTTCGACGGACGCGTCATCACCGTGCCGTTCTCCTTCAAGGAGATCGACCCCGACGGGCTGACCGTCTACGTCGCCGACCCCGAGCGGGCCGCCCGGGTGGCCGGCATCGCCGTACGGCACGGCCTGCTGCGCCGCACCCCGCCCGCCGAACGCCGCCTGGTGGTGATGCTGTCGGCCTACCCGACCAAGCACTCGCGCGTCGGCAACGCCGTCGGCCTCGACACCCCCGCCAGCACCGTGCGCCTGCTCGCCCGGCTCTCCGAGGCGGGCTACGACCTGGGCGAGGGATTCCCGGGGGTGGCCGAGCAGGACGGCGACGCGCTGATCCACGCCCTGATCGCCGCCGGGGGCCAGGACCCCGACTGGCTGAGCGAGGAGCAGCTCGCGGGCAACCCGATCCGCATCGCCGCCGCCGACTACGCGGAGTGGTACGCCACCCTTCCCGGGGATCTGCGCGAGGAGATGGAGCGCCACTGGGGGCCGCCCCCCGGCGAGCTGTTCGTGCACGAGGGCGACATCGTGCTGGCCGCGCTGCGCTCCGGGAACGTGGTCGTGATGGTGCAGCCGCCCCGCGGCTTCGGCGAGAACCCGATCGCGATCTACCACGACCCCGACCTGCCGCCGAGCCACCACTACCTGGCCGCCTACCGCTGGCTGTCGTCGTCCTTCGGCGCGCACGCCATGGTGCACGTGGGCAAGCACGGCAACCTGGAATGGCTGCCGGGCAAGTCCGCGGGCATGTCCGCCTCCTGCGGCACCGACGCCGCGATCGGCGACCTGCCCCTCATCTACCCGTTCCTGGTCAACGACCCGGGCGAGGGCACCCAGGCCAAGCGGCGGGCGCACGCCGTCCTGGTCGACCACCTGGTGCCGCCCATGGCCAGGGCCGAGACCTACGGCGACATCGCCCGGCTGGAGCAGCTCCTCGACGAGCACGCCTCCATCGCCGCGATGGACCCGGCCAAGCTCCCCGCCGTCCGCGCGCAGATCTGGACGCTGATCCAGGCGGCCAGGCTCGACCACGACCTGGGCCTGACCGACCGGCCGCACGACGCCGAGTTCGACGACTTCCTGCTGCACGTCGACGGATGGCTCTGCGAGGTCAAGGACGCGCAGATCCGCGACGGCCTCCACGTGCTCGGCCAGGCCCCGGAGGGCCGGGCGCGGGTGGACCTGGTGCTGGCGATGCTGCGCGCCAGGCAGATGTGGGCGGGCGCTCGGACGCTGCCCGGCCTGCGTGAGGCGCTCGGGCTCGCCGAGGACGGCGGCGCCGCGCTGGGCGAGGTGGACCGCGTCGAGGCGGTGGCCAGGACGCTCGTCGAGACGATGGAGGAGCGCGGCTGGGACCCGGCCGTCACCGCCGAGGTGACGGGCGCCGTACTCGCGTCCGCAGGCGCCGGGTCCCCAGAGGTCGGGACCGTGGGCGTCGCGTCCGCCGGCGTCGGGTTCGGGGACCGCGTCCCGCTCGTCACCCGCGTCCTGGACTTCGCGGCCACCGAGGTCGTGCCCCGGCTGAGCCGTACGACCGACGAGATCGACCATGTGCTGCACGCCCTCGACGGCGGTTACGTGCCCGCCGGGCCCAGCGGCTCGCCGCTTCGCGGCCTGGTCAACGTGCTGCCGACCGGGCGCAACTTCTACTCCGTCGACCCGCGCGCGGTGCCCAGCAGGCTCGCCTGGGAGACCGGGCAGGCCATGGCCGACTCGCTGCTGGAGCGCTACCGCGCCGACCACGGCGAGTGGCCGCGCTCGGTGGGCCTCTCGGTGTGGGGCACCAGCGCCATGCGCACGGCGGGCGACGACGTGGCCGAGGTCCTGGCCCTGCTCGGCGTACGGCCCCGGTGGGATGAGGCGTCCAGGCGTGTCACCGGCCTGGAGCCGGTTCCGCCGGAGGAGCTCGGCCGTCCCAGGATCGACGTGACGGTGCGCATCAGCGGCTTCTTCCGCGACGCCTTCCCGCACGTGGTCGCCCTGCTCGACGACGCCGTGCGGCTCGTTGCGGGGCTGGAGGAGGCCGACGAGGACAACTACGTGCGCGCCCACGTGCGCGCCGAGAGCCACGGTGACGAGCGCCGGGCCACGCTGCGCATCTTCGGCTCGGCGCCCGGCGCCTACGGCGCCGGGCTGCTGCCGCTGATCGACAGCCGCAACTGGCGCGACGACGCCGACCTGGCCGAGGTCTACGCCGTGTGGGGCGGTTACGCCTACGGCCGCGACCTGGACGGCGTGCCCGCGCGCCCCGATATGGAGAGCGCCTACCGCCGCATCGCGGTCGCCGCCAAGAACGTCGACACCCGCGAGCACGACATCGCCGACTCCGACGACTACTTCCAGTACCACGGCGGCATGATCGCCACCGTTCGGGCGCTGACCGGCAGGTCTCCCGCCGCCTACGTGGGCGACAGCACGAGGCCCGACGCCGTCCGCACCCGGACCCTCTCGGAGGAGACGTCGCGGATCTTCCGCGCCCGCGTGGTCAACCCCCGGTGGCTGGCCGCGATGCGGCGCCACGGCTACAAGGGCGCCTTCGAGCTGGCCGCGACCGTGGACTACCTGTTCGGCTACGACGCCACCACCGGGGTCATGGCCGACTGGATGTACGACAGGCTCGCCGAGACCTACGTGCTCGACCCGGAGAACCAGGCGTTCATGGCGCGGTCCAACCCCTGGGCGCTGCACGGCATCGCCGAGCGCCTGCTGGAGGCCGCCGAACGCGGCATGTGGGAGCACCCGGACCCGGACGTCATGCGTGGTCTCCAAGAGGTCTACCTCAGGACCGAGGGCGACCTGGAGGACGACACCAGCCGCTGAGCCGCCTCCGGCACACCCGCCCAGTGCAGGTGCAGGTAGGAGGCGGTCAGGAGGGCGTCGCCGTAGCCGCCGGCGCCGCCCTCCCAGCGGAACAGCGGCTCGCCGGGCGGGTCCACGGCGGTCCGGTGGAACTCGTGACCGCGGTAGCGCTCACCCGGACGGGTCAGCAGGGACGGTCCGGCGACGGCCTCCCGGTAACCGAGGGTCAGCCTGGGCGTCATCCGCGCCCTGGCCCGGATGCGCCCGCACATGCGCCGGCCGTCGAGCTCCTCGCACAGGTAGAGCAGCCCGGCGCATTCGGCGGCGATCGGCCCGCCGAAGGCCGCGACCTCACGGCGCAGTGCCTCGTTGGCCGCGAGCCCGGCCGCGTGGACCTCGGGGAAGCCGCCGCCGATGACGAGGGCTCCGGTGCCCTCGGGCAGGCGCTCGTCGCGCAGCGGGTCGAACACGGCCACCTCCGCCCCGGCGGCGCGCAGCAGCTCCACGTGCTCGGCGTAGCCGAAGGTGAAGGCGGCTCCCCCGGCGACGGCGACGATCGGCCGGGATCGCGGGGCCCGCCCGGCATCCGATCCCGCAGCCCGCCCGGCCACCGGGCCCGTGGTCCCTGAGCCCGCGGTCCCGGAGCCCATGGTCCCTGAGCCCGCGGTCTCCGGGGCGCCGGCCGGTTCCGGCGGCGTCCAGGCGGGACCGGGCAGCGGGGGCGCGGTCGCGGCCAGCCGTACCAGCGCGTCGAGGTCGCAGGAACCGGCGACGAGCCCGCCCAGCCGGGCGACCGCGGAGGCCGCCTCCGCGGCCCGCTCGGCCGCGGGAACGAGCCCGAGGTGGCGGGACGGCGTCTCGACGGCGTCGTCGCGCCGGAGCGCGCCCAGCACGGGCGCCACGCCGGCCAGCGCCGCCCGGCACATCTCCTCGTGCCGGTCGGAGCCGACCCGGTTGAGGATCACACCGCCCACACGCACCCGCGGGTCGAAGGTGGTGAAGCCGTGCACGAGCGCCGCGACGGACCGGCTCTGCCCCGCCGCGTCCACGACCAGCACCACCGGCGCGTCCAGGAGCCGGGCGACGTGCGCCGTCGAGGCGAAGTCCGTGCCGCCCCGGCCGTCGAACAGCCCCATGACCCCTTCGACGACGGCCAGGTCGGCGCCGCGGGAACCGTGCAGGAACAACGGCGCGATCCGCTCCTCGCCCACCAGCCACGGGTCGAGGTTGCGTCCCGGACGCCCGCTGGCCAGGGTGTGATAGCCGGGATCGATGTAGTCGGGCCCCACCTTGTGGGGCGAGATCCGCAGGCCCCGGCTCCGCAGGGCGGCCATCAGTCCGGTGGCCACGGTCGTCTTGCCGCTGCCCGAGGCGGGCGCGGCGACGACCAGCCGGGGCACTACCACTCGATGCCCTTCTGCCCCTTCTGCCCGGCGTCCATGGGATGGCGGACCTTGCCCATCTCGGTCACCAGGTCGGCGGCCTCGACCAGCCGTTCCGGGGCGTCCCTACCGGTGATCACGACGTGTTGCGCGCCCGGCCTGCCGGTGAGCGTCTCCACCACGTCGTCGAGGTCCAGCCAGCCCCACCTGAGCGGGTAGGTGAACTCGTCCAGCACGTAGAAGCGGTAGGTCTCGGCCGCCAGGTCGCGCTTGATCTGCGCCCAGCCCTCGCGGGCGTCGTCGGAATGGTCGGCGCCCGGCCGCCGGATCCACGACCAGCCCTCGCCCATCTTGTGCCAGGCCACCGTGCCGCCCTCGCCGCTGTCGCCCAGGACCCGCAGCGCGCGTTCCTCGCCCACCCGCCATTTGGCGGACTTCACGAACTGGAACACCCCGACCGGCCAGCCCTGGTTCCAGGCGCGCAGCGCCATTCCGAAGGCCGCGGTGGACTTTCCCTTGCCCGGCCCGGTGTGGACCATCAGCAGCGGCCGGTTGCGCCGCTGCCTCGTGGTCATGCCGTCGTCCGGCACGATGTCCGGCTTGCCCTGGGGCATCTCACACCGCCTTCCGGTGGTCGCGGACCACCGATCCGAGATCGTCCAGCGGTACGGCGGGCGCGCCCAGCAGGGTCGCCAGCCGCCGCGCCATGCCGAGCCTGACGGGGCCGCTCTCGCAGTCGACGACGACGCTCGCCACGCCCCGCAGCGACCCGGCGGCGCGCTCCACGTCCCCTCCCGCCGTCGCCCGCCCGTCGGTGACCAGGACCAGCAGCGGGCGCCGCGCGGGATCGCGCATGCCCTCCAGGCGCAGCACCTCCGCGGCCTTCGCCAGCCCCGCGGCCAGCGGGGTGCGGCCCCCGGTCGGAAGCGTCCGCAGCCGGGCCGCGCCCGCCTCCACGGACGACGTCGGCGGCAGGTCGAGCCGGGCCGAGTCGCCCCGGAAGGTGACCAGGCCGACCTTGTCCCGGCGCTGGTAGGCGTCCAGCAGCAGGCTCAGCACGGCGGTCTTCACCGCGGTCATGCGTTTCCTGGCGGCCATCGAGCCGCTGGCGTCGACCACGAACAGGACGAGGTTGCCCTCCTTGCCCTCGCGGACCTTCTCCCGCAGGTCGCCCGCCCGCAGCAGCAGCCCGGCCGACCGCCGTCCCCGCCGCGCCTGGTGCGGGGCCGCGGCCAGCAGGGTCGCGGGCACGTGCAGGTCGCGGGCCCTGCCCTCCGGCAGGCGGGAGCCGGTGCTCCGGCCGCGTCCGGTGCGTGCCCGCGAGCGGCGTCCGGCGGCTCCTTCGCCCACGCCGGGGACGGCCAGCAGGCGCACCCGGTAGGGCGCGGCGGCGCCCGCCGTCTCCTGGGAGGGGTGTCCGGGGCCCGGGGCGGCCGGTTCCGAACCCGACGCGGCCTGTCCTGAGCCCTGAGCGGCCCGTCCCCGGCCCGGCGCGGCCGACTCCGGACCCGGTGCGACCGGTTCCGGACCTCGGTCAGCCGGTTCCGGTCCCCGGCCGGCGGGCTCCCCCGGACCTTCCGAGCCGCCCGGACCGGTTTCGGGAAGCCTTCCCCCCGGCCCCTCCGGGCCGCCGCGCGGACCCGGCTCCGGAGGCGTTCCCCCCGGCGGTTCCGGGGGCGGCTCGTCGCCGCCGTCCCCGGAGGTCCGTTCCAGCACGTCCTCCAGCGTGTTCTCGTCCAGTCCCGGCGCGTCGAACGGGTCACGCCGCCGCCGGTGCGGCAGGGCCAGCCGTGCCGCGGCCCGGACGTCCTCCACCTCCACGTTCGCCCGGCCGTGCCAGGCCGCGTGCGCCATCGCGGCGTGGGCGGTGACGAGATCGGCGCGCAGGCCGTCCACCTCGAACTCCGCGCAGACGGCCGCGATCTGCCGCAGCCGGGCGTCGGGCAGGCGGACCGAGGCGAGCAGCTCCCGGGCCGCGGCGATGCGTCCCGCCAGCTCCGCCTCCCGCCCGGCCCACCGCTCGGCGAATCCGGCGGGCGAGGACTCGAAGGCCAGCCTCCGGCGGACCACCTCGGCCCGCTCGTCCGGGTCACGCGACGCCTTCACCTCGACGGTCAGCCCGAACCGGTCGAGCAGCTGCGGGCGCAGCTCGCCCTCCTCCGGGTTCATCGTGCCGACCAGCAGGAAACGGGCCGCGTGCCGTACCGACACCGACTCGCGCTCGACGTAGCAGGTACCCAGGGCCGCCGCGTCGAGCAGCAGGTCGACCAGGTGGTCGTGCAGCAGGTTGACCTCGTCGACGTAGAGCACCCCGCGGTGCGCGGCCGCCAGCAGGCCGGGCTCGAACGCCTTCACCCCTTCGGTGAGCGCCCGCTCGACGTCCAGGGAGCCGACCAGCCGGTCCTCCGAGGCGCCGACCGGCAGCTCCACGAGCGACGCCGCCCGCCGTACCCGCTCCGTGTCCGGAGCGTCCGGAGCGTGCGGGCCGTCGGGGCAGCCGGGGTCGGGGGCGGCCGGGTCACAGGCGAAGCGGCAGCCGCGGACGACGTCGACGACCGGCAGCTGGGCCGCCAGCGCCCGCACGATCGTCGACTTGGCGGTGCCCTTCTCGCCGCGCACCAGCACCCCGCCCACCCGCGGGGAGACGGCGTTGAGGATCAGCGCCAGCTTGAGATCGTCGAGGCCGACCACCGCGCTGAAGGGATAGGTGGCGATCAAGTGATGACCTTCCGGTTGACGTGGGCGACGCGCCAGCCGCCGCGTACGGGGACGAGTTCGGTGGTCGAGAGCGGCGCCACGTCGAACCGCGCGGTCTCCAGCGGGCCGAGGCCGAGCGCGTGGCCCAGCGCCGCCCTGATGACCCCGACGTCGCAGATGACGACGGCCTCGGCCGCGGCGGCGTCGAGCCACCCGGACACCCGGGCGGCGAGGCGGGCCAGGCTCTCCCCGCCGTGCGGAGCCGCCCTCGGGTCGCCGAGCCATGCGGCGAGGTTGTCCGGCTCCGTCTCGGCGACCTTCGCGTACGGCAGGCCGCGCCAGCGGCCGGCGTCCGCCTCGGCGAGCTCCGGCGCGTCGGCCGCCTCGCTCCCGAGGGCGGCGGCGGTCTGCCGTGCGGCCGTGACCGGCGCGACCCAGGTCACGGCCGCCGCCAGGGCGGGGCCCAGTCTCTCCGCCTTCCGCAGCCGCTCCGCCTTCCGCAGGCTCGCCGCGTCGGCGGGCTCGTCCGTCGGAAAGCACGCCGAACGCGTGCCGGGCGTGCCGGCCTGCCGGACGAACAGCATCCCGTTCAGCCGCTCGACGGGGCCGGCGGGAGCGCGGACCGCCCCGCCACCCGGTCGCCGACCCAGCCGAACAGCACGCCGAAGGCCGTCCAGAAGACGAGCTGCGTGCCCAGCGAGGCCAGCCGGAAGTTCCACAGCAGCGAGGCGGGGAACCCCTCGGGAACCTCGTCGACCGTCGGCAGCAGCAGCCACGCCGCGACGACGGGCACCAGGAACGCGACGCCGGCCGCCACCCGGCGCTGCCACGGTCCGGCGGTGACCCTTCTGGCGGTGGCCACCGCCACTGCGACGGCCGCCAGCCCGACGATGACCATCACCACGTACAGGGCCGTCCGGCTGTTGATCGTCTCGGGATCGCCCACCGCAGGCGGGTTGGCCGGATATTTCAGGAAGGGGACAAGGATGACCGCGACGAACGCCGTCGCCGCCGAGGCGAGCGCCAGCGCGCCGTCACCGCGGGGCCCGAACCGGCCGCGGAGACCGGCGAACACGAGGGCGAACACCCCGCCCACGGCCAGGCCGTACAGCCCGGTCGCGAGGAAGAGTCCGGCCTTCTGCACGGGCCGGCCGACGACGGCCTCCTCGCCGTGGTCGTGGCCCGCCGTCCCGGCATGGTCGTGGCCCGCCGCCCCGGCGGACGCGGGCGCGGGTTCGGCCGCCGCCGCGGCCTCCTCCAGGGCGATGGCGGCGTCCACGCGCGGCTCTCCGAAGACGAAGGCGAACGTGCCCGCGACGAATCCGGCCAGGAGCCCTATGAGCAGGCCCCTGACCACCAGGGTGCGAATCATTTCCGCCCCTAGTGACAGGGCACGCCGAGCAGGTGCCGCCCGTCGTGCATGAGTTCGTGGAGGAACGTGCCGGTCTGCGAGACCGCGCCGTTGTCCATCAGAACCAGGTAGGCGACCAGCAGCAGCACCGGTACGGCCAGCAGCAGCCAGGGGCGCAGGTGCGGCAGGGGTACAGCGGAAGGAGCGGAGATGTCGCTCATCAGTGCCTCCTCAGGGATGACGCGTCCCGATCAGTGAGGTCACGATCGCCCGAGCGACCTGGCTCCCGGGATCTTGGTCCCGGATACAGTGGCGCGTCCGCACCGGCATCTCACCGGATTTCCCTCGGACAACCGTGAAATCTACCGGAACGTATATCTTTCCCCCGGTCGCGTCAACATCAGAGGCCGCCCCGGAGCTCGCTTCGCAGATCGCCGTGGAGATCGCCCCGGAGCTCGACGGTCAGCCGAAGTCGATCGACCGGAGCCGGCTCGCGACGCTCCGGTCGATCACCGTCGCCCCCGAGGCCGGAACCGGCCTCCCGGCCCGCACCCGGCCGAGCAGCGCCTCCCAGCGGCGGCGGTGCCGGTCGAACGTGACCTCGTCCACCACCCGGCCGCGGGCGTGCTGACCGGCCAGCGCCGTCTCCGGTGCCACGTCGAGCATCAGCAGGTGCAGCCGTGCCCCGGCTCGGCGTGCCAGCAGGGCGAAGCCGTACAGCACGAGCGGACTGCATCCCCGGTTGTGGGCGATCACCGGGTATCCGCGGGCGACCGAGCGACCGATCCGCCAGACGTGGGTGGCGAACACGACGGCGCGACGCACCCGTGCGGGGGCCGACGGCAGCCGCCCCGCCCACCGGTTGCGCGACTGGTGGGAGTCGATCACCACCGTGCCCCCGACGACGACGGGATCGCTCGCCGCCGCGTCGAGGCCGTACAACCGCGACAGCAGGGTGGTCTTCCCCGCGCCCGGCAGCCCCGTCAGGATCACCAGGGAGCGGGCGGGATAACGCAACGTCTGGTTTTTCAGGGGAACCGACACGATCTGTTCCAACGAATCCGCGGGAGAGAAGTTCCGCACCCGGCCGGATGGCCGGCTCCGCGCCGCTCCGCCGTACGGGAGGCCGAGCCGGACGGCGCCGGTCAGGGCGCGTCGAACAGGGCGCTGACCGACTCGCCGTCGTGGATGCGGCGCATGGCCTCGGCGAACGCGGGGGCGACCGAAAGGACGTGGAGCCCGGACCCGGGCCCGGCCTCGGGGAGCGGCACGGTGTCGGTGCAGACGATCTCCTCGACCTCGGGCCGGCCGCCGATGCGCTCGACGGCCCCGGCGGCGAAGAGGCCGTGCGTGCAGGCCACGCGGACCGAGCCGGCCCCGAGCTCGCGGAGCCGGTCGAGCAGTTCC
This sequence comes from Streptosporangium sandarakinum, assembly GCF_050942225.1. Classification (NCBI taxonomy): domain Bacteria; kingdom Bacillati; phylum Actinomycetota; class Actinomycetes; order Streptosporangiales; family Streptosporangiaceae; genus Streptosporangium; species Streptosporangium sandarakinum. Next base: position 30,976 of record NZ_CP192034.1, on the reverse strand, counting down.
AGCACGGTCGTCCCCCGGGCGATCTCGTCGTCCACGACGATGACGTCCCGGCCCGCGACGTCGCCGATCACCGAGCCGATGACGACGCGGTCGTCGCTGAGCCGCTGCTTGGCGCCCATCGCGACGCCGACGCCCAGGAGGCGGGCGAAGGCCGCGGCCTGCTTGGCGTAGCCGAGGTCGGGGGAGACGACGACCGTGCCGGACAGGTCGTAGCGGCGGAAGTACGCCGCCAGCTCGCGCAGAGCGTGCAGGTGGTCCACCGGGACGCTGAAGAAGCCGTGCACCTGGGGCGAGTGCAGCGCCATCGTGAGCACCCGGTCCGCCCCCGCGGTCACCAGGAGGTCGGCGACCAGGCGTCCCCCGATGGAGATGCGTGGGGCGTCCTTCTTGTCCGACCGGGCGTAGGCGTAGTGCGGCATCACCACGGTCGTCCGGGCCGCCGAGGCGCCCCTGGCGGCGTCCAGCATGAGGAGCAGCTCGACGAGGTTCTCCTGGACCGGCGGGACGAGGGGCTGGATGATGAAGACGTCCCGCTCCCGGCAGTTGGCCGGCAGCTGCACCTCCAGGCAGTCGTTGGCGAAGCGGGTGACCCGGGCCGGGTGCGGCCGCGTCCCGAGGTGCGAGCAGATGTCGGCGGCCAGCCGGGGGTGGGCGCCGCCGCTGAACACGGTGATGTCTCGCACGGGCCGCTCCTCGTCGTGAAGGTGGTGCCGCGCCGGTGAGGGCGCCCCATCCCGAGAGGGCGCCGCCCTCGGCCGGGGAGCCCGCGCCCCGACCGTCGCGGCCGGTACCGAAGCCGTCGCCGGGAGCGACGCGGCGGGCGGCGCGGCAGGAACGGGCCGCACCGGGCCGGTGGGACCCGCCCGGACCGCACCGGATCGGACGGCCCGCTGACCAGGTGATATCCCGCGCGACCAGAAAAGAAACTTTGCTCAACGTTTAATTCATCGTGTGCGGAAAACAGTTCTTGATGCAGGAACGCTGGTATCGCAACGCAGCCATCTACTCACTGGACGTCTGCACGTTCCAGGATTCCAACGACGACGGGTTCGGCGACCTCCCCGGGCTCATCAGCCGCCTGGACTACCTGTCCCGGCTCGGCGTCACCGCCCTGTGGCTCAGCCCCATCCATCCCTCCCCCCGCCGCGACGGCGGCTACGACGTGGTGGACCACTACGGCGTCGACCCGCGCTTCGGCAGCATGGGGGACTTCGCCGAACTGCTCAACCAGGCCGACGAACGAGGGCTGCGGATCATGATCGACCTCGTCGTCAACCACACCAGCGACGAGCACCCCTGGTTCCAGGCCGCCCGGTCCAGCCCCGACTCCCCGTTCCGCGACTGGTACGTCTGGTCCGAGGAGGAGCCCGCCGACCGGTGGCGCGGCGCCGTCTTCCCCGACGTGGAGCCCGAGTCGTGGTCCTACGACGAGAAGGCCGGCGCCTGGTTCCGGCACCGCTTCTACCGCTTCGAGCCCGACCTCAACACCAGCAACCCCCAGGTGCGGGCGGAGATCCGCAAGATCGCGGCGTTCTGGCTGCGGCTGGGGGTGTCCGGGTTCCGGGTCGACGCCGCGCCGTTCCTCATCGAGGACAAGACGCCCGGCCGCCACTACCGCCGCGACTACGAGTTCCTGCGTGACCTGCGCGACACCCTGTCGTGGCAGAAGGGCGACGCGGTCATGCTGGCCGAGGCCAACGTGGCCGACGACGAGCTGCTGGAGTACTTCGGGGAGGCCGACGGCAGCGCCAGCCGTATCCTCATGCTCTTCGCCTTCCGCCTCAACCAGGCCGTCATGCTGGCCCTGGCCCGCCGGGACGCGCAGCCGATCCGCGACGTCCTGCGGGAGCTGCCGGAGCTGCCGCAGCACGCCCAGTGGGCCACCTTTCTGCGCAACCACGACGAGGTGGACCTGGGCCGGCTGACCGAGGAGGAACGGCAGGACGTCTTCGCCGCGTTCGGCCCCGACCCCGGCATGCAGCTCTACGAGCGCGGCATCCGGCGGCGGCTGGCTCCCATGCTCGATGGCGACCAGCGCCGGCTGCGGATGGCCTACAGTCTGCAGTTCACCATGCCGGGCACACCGGTGGTCCGCTACGGCGACGAGATCGGCATGGGCGAGGACCTGTCCCTGCCCGAGCGCACCGCCATCCGCACCCCGATGCAGTGGTCCGGCACGCCCGGCGCGGGCTTCACCTCCGGCGATGCGACCGACACGCCGCTGATCACCGAGGGCCCCTACGCGGTGGACAGGGTCAACGTCACCGACCAGCGGCGGGACCCCGACAGCCTGCTCATGTGGTTCGAACGCATCCTGCACACGCTGCGCGAGTGCAAGGAGATCGGGACCGGCCATCACGAGGTCCTCGACGCGGGACCGCCGCACGTGCTGGTGCACCGCGCGACCTCCCCCTCCGGGGCCATGCTGTTCCTGCACAACCTGGGCTCCGAACCCTGCCGCGTCGCGGTGGACCCGCAGCCGGAGCAGGACGACCCGCCGCTGAACATCACCGCCGACGCCGACTACGGTTCCGAGGTCGATCTCGGCGCGCTCGACCTGAACGGCTACGGCTTCCGCTGGATCCGGCTGCGCCGCGACCCGTGAGGCCCTCGGGACCGGCCGCCGTCCCCGGACCGTCCCGGCCGCGCGGGCCGGCCCCAGGGGGCGCCGACCGGCCGGGAGGCACGAGCCGTACGGCGAGCCTGCCGTACGGCGGGCGGGTGCGCCGGGTCAGGGGCCGCTGATGCGGCGCTCGCCCTTCGTGGTGATGACGAACACCTGCCAGTTGTAGTACGCGTAGTAGTTGCGCGGGTCCCGCTTGATCTGGCGGGCGTGCAGCAGGATGGCGTCGACGTACGCCCGGGAGTGGTTGTAGGCGTACAGCGCCCGCCGGTAGTCGCGGGGCGCGCCCGAGGCGTGCAGGTAGTTGGCGGCGGCCATGACGGCGTCCCCGGGGTCGTGGACGTCGCCGCCCATGCCGTACGCCTTCCACGTTCCCGGCATGAACTGCATCGGGCCCTGCGCCCCCACGTAGCTCGGCGACCGCACCCGGCCGAACTTCGTCTCGGCGAACATCACCGACGCCAGGACCTCCCACTCGACTCCGAACCGGCGCTCGGCCTTCTTGAAGTGGCGGAGGAGGGCGGACGCGGCCGGCGGCTCCTCGATGCGGAACTTCGAGGCGTCCTTGACCGGGTGGGCCAGCTCCAGCAGCCCGCGGATGGCGGTCGTGTTGTCGCGGGCCTCGGCGGCGAGGCGGGCCGGCAGCCGGGCGAAGGCGCGGGAGGCCACGCCGGGGTTGCGGGCGGTGAAGCGGTAGATCCGCTGCTGGTACAGCGCCTGCAGCACGACCGTCCGCGGCGGGCCGCCCTTCGCGGTCCCGCCGTCGCCGGTCCAGTCGTCGATGGCGTCGTGGAGCCGCCGCGTGGTGGTCTCCAGCGCCTTGGCGAGCTTTGCCGGGTCCCGGGGGATCCGCTCGTCGGGAGCGGGCGGGGCCGCCTCGTCCGGTGACGCGGACGGCGCCGCCGCCCGTCCTCCGGCTTCCCCGCTCTCTCCGGTTTTCCCGGCTCTCCCGGTGGACGGCGAGGGCGGCGGGGTCCGCTCCGCGGCGGACGCCGGGGCGGACGGGGCCGCCGCGGCCGTGCCCGCGGGGTCCGTGCCGCAGGCGGCGAGCGCGGCGACGGCGAGCAGCGCGGCCCAGGACGCGAGGCGCCCCCGGCGCCGGCTGATCTCCGTACCGCTGTCCATGACGGACAAACTACCGCCACCGGGCCGGTGGATCACGGAAACCCGTCGGACCGGTCCCCGCGCGGATCACGGGACGCCGAGGGCGGCGGCACCGTCCCCGGTGAGGAGCCCGCGGCGGGACATCCGGGAGACGACCCCGGGATTGGGCGTGATCCGGCCTTCTCTCCTGAGTACGGTTAGGCTAACCTAAAGGAGATTTTGGTTAGGTTAGCCTAACCCACCCAGAGGGAACATCGCATCCGCCCTCGTCACAACGGAGCCCGCCCTGCCTGTCGCCGAATCCGCCGAGGTCCCGCCGGCCGGGCCGGATATGACCATTTTTCAGCTCTTCAGCATGAATTTCGGATATCCCACGGGGGAGGAACGATGCCGCTGACCGCTCCGCCGGAGCCCCGGACGTCGCACGAGGAAGGGGCGATGCCGGCCACGCTGCCGGAGCCCCGGACGCCGGTCGAGGGAGGCACGGTCCCGCTGCCCGTCCTGTCGGAGCACCTCCGCGGCCTGGCCGATGGGCAGGGAGGCGTCCTGGGGGTGCCGCCCGGTCTGATGGCCGACGACTCGCCGGGGTGGATCCCCGTCTCCGAGCTGGCACGGGAGCCGTACGGGCCGCTGCTCGCCCTGGTGGACGAGACGGCGGAGCGGTGGAGCGCGCCGCGGCATGTGGCCGCGGCCCTGCTGTGGAAGACGTACACCTACTGGAACACGCTGCCGATGGTGCTGGGCTGGGCGCTGGAACGGCGGGTGCCGCTGATGCGCCTCGCCGACACGCTGGTCAGGCCGTCGGATGCCGGGGTGACGATCGCGGCGACCGCGGTGACCGTCGCGGTGCTCCCCGGCGACCCACTGGCCGGCGCCCCCGGGACGACCGTCGTCCCCGACCTGGCCTCTGCCATCCGGGACGCGCTCCTCGACGGCCAGCACCCCCTGATCCGCGCGCTCTGCGCGCAGACCAGGCTCGGCGAGCGCACCCTGTGGGGCTCGACGGCCGAGGCCGTCGCCCACCCGCTGCTGTCCCTCGTCCCCCGGGACGACGTGACCCGGCTGCTCACCGAGATAGGCCCGCCCGTGAACGGCCTGCTGGTCCCGGACGGCGACGGCTACCGCCGCCGCACCTGCTGCCTGTGGGTCACCCTCCCGGACGCCGACCCCTGCTCCACCTGCTGCGTCCGGTAGCCCACGGGCACATGCGGAACACGCGGCCCGGCTCTCGGGAGCCCGTCCGGCCCGACGGATCCCTCTCAAGAGGGAGGTGGGGGTTCACTCGTCCCGGCGATGTCCGTACGGCCGCGGGAAACCAGGATTGGGGAGGTCATCGCAGCCAAGGAGTCAACGAGATGAACCCCCGCATCGCCTTCGTCGCCGCCCCCGTGCTCACCTTCACCTACGGCGTGATCCGCATCCTGGACGGCCTGGACGGCAGCCGCGGCCCCGGGCTCGCCTGGACGACCGGGCATCTGGCCTTCATCGGCGCCCTGGTGTTCTTCGCCGTGGCCTTTCATGAGATGCGGAGACTGGCCGGTCGCGGACGATCGGCCACCGGGCTGGCCTCCGCCGGATATGTCGGCATCGCCACGCTGATCGCTCAGTTCGCCATCGACATCGTCCTGGGATTCCGGTCAGCCGACCACGCCGCGATGGGCCTACTGTTCGATCAGGTCCAGGCGGTTCCCGGGGTGCAGCAGGTGATCTACGACTTCGGGCCGCTGCTGTTCTTCGTCGCCCAGATCGGCCTGGTCCTACAGCTTGCGATCCAGCGCCGCGTCAAGGCGTGGACGCCCGTCCTGGTGGTCGCCGACGTCCTGGTGCCGTTCGTGGAGAAGGACCTCATGCCGCTGGGCGCCGCTTTCCTGCTGATCTCCTTCCTGGCACTGGCCCGTGTGTCCCGCGCGTCGCGCCTGGCTGACGGCCGGCACCGCGTGGTCGAGCCCGCCGTGCCGGTTTCTGTGTGATGAGTGGAGAAAGCCGGGTCGTGTCTCTTTTGATCGGCTGCGTGCCATCCCGGCACGCCGGCCGGACCTGGCGCCCGCCGCGTCCGGCAGCCAGGTCCGGCCGGGCGGGTCAGGCGAAGACGTCCTGCTGGTAGCGGCCCTCGGCCTCCAGTTCGCGCAGCCACTCCTCGCCGTCGCCGCCGGTCCGCTCCTGGTGTATCTCCGCCAGGACCCGCCGTACGGCGGGCGCCATCCGCAGGCCGTCGCCGCAGACGTAGACGTGCGCGCCCCGCTCCAGCAGCTCCCACACCCGGTCGGCGCGGGCCGCGATCGCGTCCTGGACGAACCGGAAGGGGTGGCCGGGCACGGCGGAGAACGCCAGGTGCAGCTCGGCGGTTCCGGCCTCCTCCCACGCCCGCAGGTCGGAGCGGTACAGCCAGTCGTGCTCGGGGTGACGGCAGCCGTAGAACACCTCGGCCGGGCCGGTCGCGCCGGTCAGCGCCCGCTCCTCCAGGAACCCCCGCAGCGGCGCGAACCCGGTGCCCGGTCCCACCAGGATCACCGGCGTGGCCGGGTCCTCGGGCAGCCGGAACGGCGGGGCGGGGACCCGCACGTAGCCGTAGAACACCTCTCCGGGTTCCAGCCCCGCCAGGTAGGCCGAGCACATCCCCCGGTAGGAGCCGCCGCCCGACCAGGACGGGCCCTCGACCAGTCCGACGGTGATCCGCACCCGGCGCGGGTCGGCCAGCGGTGAGGACGAGATCGAGTAGTAGCGCGGCCGGATCGGGCCGGCCAGCTCCAGGAACACCGGCAGGGGCAGCGTGATCGCCGGGAAGCGCTCCAGCAGCGTGAGCACCGAGACCCGCTTGGCCAGGACCTCGTCGGCGTAGCCGTCCGCGAGGGCGGCGAGCCGCTCCCGGGTCCAGGGGCAGTCGGTGTGCGCGGCCAGCGCCGAAAGGTCCGAGCGGGTGGCGACCTCCTGCAGTTCGGCGAACTCCGACAGCAGCAGCCCGGCCGTCACCGGGGTGTCCACCGGCAGGTGGGTCGTGCCGCGCGAGCTGAGCCGTACCACCTGGTCGCGCGGGACGCGCAGGCAGCGCAGCGCCCACTCGACCAGTTCAGGGGCGTTCTTGCCGAAGACGGCCAGGTGGTCGCCCGCGGTGTAGGTCACGCCCTCGGGCAGCTCGGCCACGATGGAGCGCACCCCGGGCCGCGGCGCCTCCCGCGAGAAGTCCCACAGACCGGCCGGGTCGCCGGTCAGCTCCTCGTTGGACAGCACGGTCAGCGGAACCGCGTCCGGGGACACGACGGCGGGCCGCACGTCGGCCTCGGTGAGGACCTCCATCCCGTAGCGGGGCGCGTTCTCCGCGGCGGCGGCGCCGTACTCGGCCGCCAGCGCCGCCCACAGCCCGGCGGTCCACGCCGAAACATCGCCGTCGAAGTCGCCGTCGGCGTCGGCCTCGCCCCGCTCGACCAGGGGTACGGCCCCGGCCCCGACGAGCTTGTCGAAGGCGCGGCGCGGGAAGCCCTGATAGGTCGGCCACTGGGTGTTGCCGCAGCCGAGCAGCGCGAGCCGTACGCCGTCCATGCGCGGCAGGTCGTCGAGCGCGTCGAAGCGCTGGGCGTTGTCGGGCGCCTTGCCGTTGTAGGTGGAGGTGACGACGACGAGCACGCCCTCGGCCGGCGGGACGAGACCGTCGAGCGTGGTCAGCGTGGTCGCGAACCCGGACCGCGCGGCCCGGTCGGCCAGCCGCTCGGCGATGTCGGCCGAGCTGCCGAGGTTGGAACCGTAGGCGACGGTGAGGGCGGTGCCGGAGCCGACGGCGAGCGCCGTCTCGGCGACCTCGGCGGCGTCGTGCCCGGCCTCCGCCGCGGCCCCCGCCGTCCCCCTCTCATACGGCCTGCGCTCCCGCACGCCGATCGTGAAGTCGTCGGGCTTGAGGGTGAGCGTCTGCTTGATGTGCATCCGATAGACGTCGGGGTCGGAGACCGCGAGCCTCTGCAGCACCATCGCCAGGGCGAGCCGGGCCTCGGTCAGCGCGAACTGGCGCCCGATGCAGGCCCTCTCGCCGTTGCCGAACGGCTTGTAGGCGGCCGGGTGGTGGGCGGACCTGTTCTCCGGCAACCAGCGGTCGATGTCGAACTCCTCCGGCCGGTCCCACGCCTTGGGGTGCCGGTGCAGCGACGGCAGCAGGACGACGCAGGTCTGGCCCTCGCGCACCGGGTAGCCGCCGATCGCGGTGTCGTCGAACGCCTTGACGGCGAACGCCGGAATCGGGGACCAGATCCGCAGCGTCTCCTCCAGGATCCGCGGGATCACGTCCAGCTTCATGATCGTCTCGTACGTCGGCGTCGTGTCGCCGGGCAGCAGCCGGTCCACCTCGGCGTAGGCGAGGGCGAGCACGTGCGGGTTGCGCAGCAGGTTGTACAGCGCGAACGACAGCAGGCCGCTCGTGGTCTCGTGCCCGGCGATCAGGAAGGTGAGGACCTGGTTGCGGATGTTCTCGTCCGACAGCCGCTCGCCGGTGCGCGGGTCGGCGGCCTCCAGCATCAGGCCGAGCAGGTCGCCCGTGCCCCCGCCGTCCCCTTCTCGGCGCCGCTTGATCACGTCGTCCACCAGGTCCTGCATCACGCGGATGTCGGCCCGGTAGTCCTCCTCGCGCTTCTTCTTCAGCCTGGTGACGACAGGCAGCTGCCGGTTGCGGAGCATCGCCTCGGTCAGCGCGTTGCCCATGGACCGCAGGAAGGGGTGCAGCTCGTCGGAGGAGAAGGAGTCGAACCGGTAGCCGAACCCGGTCAGCGAGATCGTGTCGAGGGTGAGCCGGGTCATGTCCTCGGGCACGTTGACCCGGTCGGACCGCGCCCACTTGTCCACCAGCGCCTCGGCGACCTCCAGCATCTGCGGGAAGTAGACCTTCATCGACCGCTGGCTGAACGCCGGCATCAGGATGCGGTGCGCCTGCCCCCAGACGGGCTCGTCGTGGCGGGCGGTGAACAGCCCGTCGCCGCTGAAGTCGCGCACGATCGACAGCGGCGGGTCGATGCCCTTGTAGAAGCGCGTCTCGTCGCAGACCTCGGCGACCAGGTCGGGGTCGTAGACGAACAGGACCTGGCGGCCCAGCAGATCGAGCTGGAAGATCCCCTCCTCGTGCTCCGCGGCGACCTCGTCGAAGAACGCGGCGGGTGAGTGCGCGGGGATCTGCAGGGTGTTCCCGAACACGGGCAGCCCCCGGGGGGTGGGAATCGACCGGATGACGGCCATGAGAATTCCTCCTTCGGCGGCGGCTCCCGGCACCGCCAGCCATACACCGTATGGAAGCTATCATACGGTGTATGGCAGTAAGTGCGCGCAGGGGACGACCCCTGACCCCGGGGGAGATCCACACGACGGCCCTGCGGCTGATCGACGCGACGGGCGTGGAGAAGCTGTCCATGCGCAAGCTGGCGGCCGAGCTCGACGTCAACCCGATGTCCCTCTACCACCACGTTCAGGACAAGACCGACCTGCTGCACGGCGTATGCGCCCTCGCCGCCGCCGAGGTCCGGCTGCCCCCCGACGACGGCGCCCCCTGGCAGGACCAGCTCCGCGCCCTGGCGCACGCCTACCGCTCGATCGCGCGCTCCCACCCCTCGCTGTGGTTCCACCTGACCACGCACCCCGACGTCGTGGACCAGTCGGGCGCGCTGTGGGTGGTCTACAACCGCATCCTGGCCGCCGCCGGGGTGCCCGCGGACCGGCTCGCCCACACCCGCAAGGCGCTCTTCGTGTTCGTCTCCGGCCTCCTCACCGCCGAGAGCGGCGGCATCCTCTCGAAGCTCGACGGCGTGGACGACGCCGACGCGACGTTCACAGTGGCCGTGGACCTCATCATCGCCGGACTGGAGAGCGGCGGATCCCGGGAGCGCTGACCCGCGGCCCCGGAGCGGAGCCCGTCAGCCGCGGAAGCCCCGCGGCTCGGGCGGCGTGATCCGCACCCGCTCCTCCTCCGGACGGCTGTCGAGGTCGTCGAGCTGCTCGACGATCGTCTTCCGCAGGTCGTCGTAGTCCTGGAAGCGGTACTCCTTGAACAGGGTGTAACCCGCCCACATGAGGTTGGCGCAGACCCGCGCCGGCACCCGGCCCGTCGCCGCGCCCATGCCGACCAGCGCCACCGACCCGATGCTGCCCGGCTCCCGGTCGTTCTGCATGTGGACGGCCTGGAACGCGGCGGCGCACGCCAACGCCACGTTCAGCGTCTCGCTCACGTCCTGCACCGACTCCTCCATCGTCGGCGTCGAGATCAGGAACCTCGGCTCGACCGCCCCGGACGGCACGCACACCGCGCTTCCCACCGGCAGCGACCCCCCGAACCCGTCACGGATGGCCCGCTGGACGCGCAGCTGGATCCCCGCACCGAGATGCCGCTTGATGGCCGCGTCGACCCCGCCGTCCATCCGCCCGCGGGAGTTGGTCGGACTGACCCAGGCATCGACCTTCCGGCTGAGGATCGACCCCTTGTGGATCTCGACCTCGGGCTCGTCGGCGAACGCCGCCCGCCATGACTCCACCACCTTCGCGCTGATGTCCGCCAGCACTACCCTGAGCGGCTGCACACGCTCGACGGTCATGACTCACTCCAGTCGCGAGAGGGGGTGTTTCCGACACCCGGCAAAGTACCGAGCCGGACCGACAATCCAGAACCTGCTCGACGGTCCCGGAGAACAGGTCCACCCCCGTGGAGCGGCTTTCCCGATATCGCGCCCATGCCCCTCACACGGCACAATTCCCCCCACTTTGATCAACCGCACCGTCACCGGTGCGGCGCGCCGATCCGGGAGCCCACGATGAGTGACACCACCGCCCCCACCCCGCCGGACCCGAACGACCCGCTGGCCCTCGCCGAGCTCTTCAAGGGCGGCGGTGAACCGTGGCTGCCGCTGCTGAAGCCCGTCGTCGAGGCGCAGCCGGACGCGGCCACGTTCATCGGCCCGGGCCGCGGCCCGCAGGTCGTGCCGGTACGGGAGCTGACCTTCCAGGCGCTCAAGCCCAACCCGCCGCACAGGTGGAAGGTCGTCGTCTTCGGCCAGAACCCGTACCCTCGGGCCGAGAGCGCCACCGGCATCGCCATGTTCGACAACACCTTCCACGACTGGAACGACAGCCAGTTCGGCAAGGTCGTCTCCATCCGCTGCATCATCAAGGCGGCGGCGATGTGGAAGCACGGCATCCCCAAGAAGACGCCGATCGCCGACATCCGCGCGCTCCTGAAGGAGCACGACACCGTGCAGCCGCCGGAATGGTTCCAGGCGATGCTCACGCAGGGCGTGCTGCTGCTGAACGCGGCGCTCACCGCCAGCGCCGACGGGGCGATGGCCACCGGCCGGCACACCGCGTTCTGGCGGCCGGTCGTCGAGGCGCTCGTCGAAGAGATCCTGAAGGCCAAGCAGAACGCCGACGAGCCGGACCGGGGTGTGGTGTTCGCCTGGTGGGGAGCCCACGCCCGCAGCCTGAAGGAGGTCGTGCTCCGGCTCCAGAAGAAGTATCCCGAGGTGGAGGTCTGGCACATCGACCACCCCAACCCCGCGGCCCAGGGCGACATCTTCTGCGACGGGGACCACTTCGCCGCGGTGAACACGGCGCTCAGGGCGCTCGGGACCGACGAGATCGACTGGCTGCCCAGCAGGGGCTGGAACGAGGGCGCGGCGCTGACCGGTGGGGCGGACGCGGACACGGCCGACCGCATGGGGGCGTTCATCGCCTCCACGATGGAGCTGCACAAGCTCTACCTCGAACGGCTCGCGAGCGTCAAGGACGAGGGGCTGGTCCTTCCCGCGATCACCGGCGTGTCCGACACCCCGCTCATGGACTTCCGCGAGGCCGTCGCCCCGGTGGCCGCGCTGCTGCCGGGTCTCGACCCGCATGTGGAGCAGTCGTACCGGTTCGGGGAGAAGCAGACGGGCGACGCGGCCGGCGTCCTGTCCGCCGACGAGGTCGCGGCCCTCTACCTCTACACCTGCGAGTCGGCGTTCTACCGGCGGATCAACGCCACCCTGCGCGACCCGGACCGCACCCGGATCGTTCCGTACCTCCCGTATCTCCGGCTTCTGTCCTCGGCCGTGTCGCGGCTGCCGGCCCGCCGGGAGCCGCTATGGCGCGGGGTCTCGCTGGACCTGCGGGCGCAGTACCCGCTGGGCCGGACCGTGACGTGGTGGGGCGTGTCCTCGTGTACGCCCAGGCTCGGCGTGGCCCAGGCGTTCCTCGGCCGCCGCGGCAAGCGGACGCTCTTCGAAGTGCTTCCCGCGCGGGCCGTGGGCATCAGCGGCTTCTCCGCGTTCACCGGTGAGGAGGAGGTCATCCTCGCTCCCGGCACACAGCTCACGGTGACCGACGTGCGGGCCGAGCGCGGCGGCCTGTGCACCGTACGGCTCACCGAAGTGGACGGGCAACGCCTGGTGGCGTGAGCACCCGGGGCACGACCGGGGCCTTCCGTCCCCCCGGGCCGCGCCCCGAGGTCACCCATCGGAGCGACGAACCCCGGTCGTCCAGCCGGCGGCGGGCCACTTCCCGTGGTTCGACGACGCCGGCCGGTTCGTGGACACGGTCGCGGCGTTCCTGGGATGAGGACCCCGGGGAGGTGACCGGCCGGGCGACCGCCTCGGGCCGTCTACGGTTCGCGGGTGACCCGGCGGGCTTCGACGACACCCATCACGACCGCGGCGACCAGGGCGATCAGGCCGAGGATGAGCAGCCACTTCAGGGCCTTGAGCAGCAGGCCGAGCAGGATGAACACCACCGCGACGACTCCTACGGCGATCAGCAACGCGCGCATGGGGCCTTCCTCTTCCGTCTATGGGTCACAGTCGCCTGAGGGCGTACCGGTCATCGGCCCGCATACCCATACGACCATGCAGGTAACAGAAATAATCACGGGACTCCTCCAGGCCGACGCTCAGCGCACAGCCCGCCGACGGCCGTGCTCATCCGACGAGCCCTCACCCGCGACGCGCGGAGCGCTCAGTCCAGCGGGAAGGAGCGGCGCTCGTCCGGGCCGAGGCACGTCTCCCGGCCGCGGACCGTCACCCGGAAGAGGCGATGGCCGCCGCCGTCGCGGGTGACCGTGAGCCTGTGGTGGTCCGCCTCGACGAACAGGGACGTCCCACGGACCAGGGTCGGCATCGCGATGCTCCCCAGCAGGTCGAGGGGCAGCGGGTCGAGGCCGATGCCCTGCTCGTGGACCTCCAGGCCGAGGTAGCGGCGCTGGAGCAGGTCGAGCGTGCCGGCCATGGCGCCCAGGTGGATGCCCTCGGCGGTGGTGCCGCCCTGCACGTCCCCGACGTCGGCGAGCAGGGCCTCGGTGAAGAGGTGCCAGGCGCCGGCGGGCTGGGACCCGGCCAGCACCCAGGCGTGCACCACCGCGCTGAGCGTGGAACCGTGGCAGGTGCGCCGCAGGTAGTACCCGACGGTGCGGTCGGTCAGCTCACGGGAGGCGGGGTAGCCGAGACGGTCGAGGATCATCCGTACCTGGGCGGAGCCGAGGAGGTAGAACAGCATGAGGACGTCGGCCTGCTTGGACGCGCGGTAGCGGTCGGGGTCGTCCCCCTCCGCCTCCAGGGCGCGGTCCAGCCTGCGCACGCCCTCGTAACGTTTCCAGTCCAGCTCGGCCAGGCGGTCGTAGCCGGTGAACTGGCTGATCACCCCGTCGTGGAAGTCGACGCGCATGCGGCGGGTGATGTCCCGCCATCGGTCGAGCTCCCCCTCGGTGACGGCGAACCTCTCGTGCCCGTGGACCAGGTCCAGGATCTCGGGGGTCCGGAGCAGCAGCCACACGGTCATGACGTTGGTGTAGGCGTTGTTGTCCAGGCCGGGGGCGGACGCGCCGGGGTAGGCGTCGTGATACTCGTCCGGCCCCATGACGCCGCGGATCTCGTAGCGTCCCGAACGGGGGTCGAGGACGGCGAGCGAGGCGAAGAACCGGGCGATCTCCACCAGCAGCTCCGCGCCGAACCCGCTCAGGAAGGCGGCGTCGCCGGTGGCCCGGTGGTGGTGCCAGACGTTGTGGGCGATGGCCAGCCCGATGTGGCGCTGCAGGTGGGAGTGGTCGGGCAGCCAGCGCCCGGAGTCCGGGTTGAGGTGCATGGTCGGGGTCTCCTCCCGTCCGTCGCTGCCGCTCTGCCAGGGGAACATCGCGCCGGCGTGCCCGGCCCGGCGCGCCGCCCGCCTCGCGGCCGGCAGCCGCCTCCAGCGGTAGAGCAGCAGCCCCCGGGAGACCTCCGGTAGGCGCAGGTCGAGCCAGGGCAGCACGAACAGCTCGTCCCAGAACACGTGGCCCCGGTACGCCTCCCCGTGCAGGCCGCGGGCGGGCACCCCGACGTCGAGGCCGGCGGTGTGCGGGGAGAGCGTCTGCAGCAGGTGGAAGACGTGAAGGTGGACGATCTGGCCGACCTGGGACTCGCCGACGTCCATGAGCGCGCGTTCCCACAGCCGGTCCCAGGCGTCCCGGTGCTCGCGCAGCAGTTCCTCGAAGCCGGGTGCCCGCCGTACCAGATCGACCGCGTCGAGCGCGGGTGACGTGGTCAGGGCGATCGTCTTGGTCAGGACCGCGGTCCGCCCGCGGCGCAGGATCAGCGTCGGCTCCTCGGCGATCCAGGCGTCCTCGGCGGTCTGAAAGCCCCCGGTGATCCGGGCGTCCTCGCGCTCCCCCTCGCGCGCGGTCTCGTGATCGGCGGTGACGCGCATGGCCAGCGAGATCGGCGTGCCCGAGGCGCGGGTCCGGGCGCGCAGCCAGGCGCAGCCGTCCCGCGTGCCGGTGGCGTGCCCGACGAGGTGGTCGCCGCGCAGGTCGCGGTAGCGCCGTACGCCGCGGTTGGTGACCCGCCCCTCCAGCGTGGCGCGCACGCGGAGCGGTCCGGACCAGTTCTCGGCGGTGAACGCGCACTCCAGGGCCGCGAGGTGCGGCGCGGCCATGGACACCAGGCGGCGCTGGCGTACGGAGGTCACACGCCCCCTGTCGTCCCGGAAGCGCAGGCGGCGGTGGAGCACACCGTGGCGCATGTCGAGTTCCTGCTCATATCCGAGCAGGTCTGCCGTCTCGGGGTGGAACCACGGAGCGCCGGGGGCGGCGAAGGTGAGCGGGAGCCAGTCGGGCAGGTTCACCAGGTCCTCGTTGACGACCTCCCGCCCGGCGACCCGGGAGGTCAGCCGGTCGTAGCAGCCCGCGGCGTACGTTCCGGGGGTGCGCATGACCAGGCCGTCCGGCGTCGCCCCGCGGGTGGCGAAATACCCGTTGCCCAGGGTGCAGAGGGTCTCGCGCACCCCTTCGGACCGGGGGTCGAATCCCGTGTACGCCAGGGTCCACGGGTCCATCGCGCCTCCGCCCCCGCTTCGCTCGGCACTCCCTTCCGGACGTTACGTACCCACCCGGCACGGTGGCAGGGCCGAAAGTCCTCTCACGCGAACCCTCGTGCTCCTTCCGCGCGGGCACGCGATCCGCGGCGAGCGCCCGCGTCGGTCCGTTGGGCCCGCCTTCAGGTCGCACTCATGAATCTCCCAGGATGACCGCCTAGCCTGACCGGATGTTCGTCGGAGTTGTGGAGACGAGTCGGAGCGATACCGGGAAGGAGGTTCCGTCCGCGAGGACGCGGTCGTCGTCCGCGGGGCGGCAGGGATGGCTGGACGCGTTGCGCGGCATGGCCGCGCTGGTCGTGGTGTTCGAGCACTCCCTGGACGCGCTCTTCCCGGAGGTGCGCGCGAGCGCCGGCCCGTGGTTCGACTTCGGCCAGTACGGCGTGCTCGTGTTCTTCCTCGTCAGCGGCTACGTGGTGCCGGTCTCGCTCGAACGGCGCGGCAGCGTCGGCGGGTTCTGGATCAACCGGGTCTTCCGCCTGTACCCCCTGTGGCTCGTCGCGGCGGCGGCCGGGACGGTGTTCGGCGTCGAGGGCGTGTACACCCCGCTGCCGGAACAGCTGGCGGACGACCCGGGCACCGCGGCCCTGGCGCACCTGACGATGCTTCAGGACCTGCTTCAGGTGACCGGCGTCCTCAACGTGTTCTGGACCCTTTCCTATGAAATGGTCTTCTACCTCCTCGTGACCGCCATGTTCACCGCCGGTGTGCACCGGTTCAGCGCCACCGGCATGCTCGCCTTCGCCGTGGCGGCCCTCACCGTGGGAGGGCTGCTCCCGGCGGGCGCGCTGTCGCGCGGCCTGGGCACCACGCCGGTCGTGGTGCTGACCGCGGCCGTGCTGCTCGCGGCGGCCGCGTCGCTGGCCTGCGGCGGACGCCTCCGCCTGTACGGCCCCGCGGCGGCGGCCGTGCTCGCTCTGGTGCTGCTCGGCGTCAACAGCCGGATCGGGGCGTGGCAGAGTCTCGCCATCCTCGCGACGATGTTCGCCGGCACCGTCTTCTACCGGCTCGACCAGGGGCAGGTCCGGTGGAGGAGGACCGGATGGCTGCTCGGCTTCGTGCCGGTCGCGTCCATCGGAGCCGCGTGGGCGTTCGGCCCCGGCTGGGGCATGCCCGACGACCAGGCGCGGGCCTTCACCTGGGGCTGGACCACGGCCGTCGCCGCCGCCTGGGCGACCTTCCTGATCGCCCGTCTGCTGCGGCACCGGACGATGCCCCGCCTCCTCGTCCGGCTCGGCCTGATCAGCTACTCCGTCTACCTGCTGCACCCCCTCGCGGTGCAGGTCCTCCGGCGGCTGACGATGGATCCCGGCCGCTTCCCCCTGGCCGAACGGCTCATCATGGCCGTCCTGCTGCTGGCGGCGGTGCTCGGCTGTGCGGAACTGACCTACCGGGCCGTCGAGCGCCCGGCCCAGGCCATGGGCCGTCGCCTGTCCCGGAGGTCGCGGGCCATGCCCGTTCCGGAGGCCGTCCCCCGGAGGGCGGCCTGAGACCGCCGCCCGGGAGGGATCCGCGTCCCGGTCACACGCGGGCGCCCCCGGTCCGGATGACTCGGACCGGGGGCGCCGGAGCGGAAGGACCGGCCGGCTAGTCGATGCGGCGCCTGCCGTACAGGCTGACGGCCAGGATGACTCCGACCGCGGCGAGGACCACCTGGATGATCAGTTCGATCCAGTCGATGCCGCGGGTGTCGGCGACTCCCAGGGCTCCGGCGATCGCCGTGCCGATGAGAGCGGCGATGATACCGATCACCATGGTCAGCCAGATCGGGATGCTCTGACGTCCCGGTACAACGAGCCGACCGAGCGCGCCGATGATGAGTCCGATGATTACGGCGGAAATGATGCCTGTCACGGCCATTACTTCACGCTCCTGTGGTTGACTTTCTCATTTTGTGCCCTTGCGCAGCTGTTCGGACACATAACGAATCGACAGCACGCCACCGGGACGCCCGGTCAGGCTCCCCCGCCGGCCGGGACCCGTCATCGGGCCGCGCATCTGATCAAGAAGTGGCCGGCCCCGAGGAGGTGGGGGTTCCACATGGCCACCGGCGGCGACACGCACCTGACCGTTGACGGTCCACATGTCGTACCGGAAGTACATGATGTGAGCCATGACTCAGTCTTCCCCGCATCGACACCACGCCATCGACTACGTGGAGCTCACGGTCACCGACCTTGAGCAGGCCAAGCGCTTCTACACCGAGGCGTTCGGCTGGCGGTTCAACGACTACGGGCCGGGTTACGCCGGCATCCGGAGCGCGCAGGACGAGACCGCGTCCGAAGTGGGCGGTCTTCGCGTGGACGAGGAGGTGCGGCCGGGCGGTCCGTTCGTGCTGCTCTACTCCACCGACCTGGACCGGTCCGTGGAGGCGGTGACCAACGCGGGTGGCCGGGTGGTGAGCGGGCCGTACGGGTTCCCCGGTGGCCGCCGCTTCCACTTCACCGATCCGAGCGGAAACGAACTGGGCGTCTGGGCCGAGGCGTAGGTCCACTCACCCCGGGCTCCACTCACCCCGAAGGCGTCCGCGCTTCGGGGTGAGCCCTCCGGCCCGGCCGTACCCCGGATTCGGGCGGCCGCACGAGGCCCGATCCGCCGGGTGCCGGGGCGAGCCGGGAAACCGCGATCCGGGAGGCCGACCACCCGTCCGGGAACCCGTTGGGCAGTGGATACGGCAGAACGCCCCGCACGGGCGTCCGTACGAGGCGTTTGTGAAAGTGGGGCTACCAGGACTTGAACCTGGGACCTCTTCCTTATCAGGGAAGCGCTCTAACCGACTGAGCTATAGCCCCTTGTTGCGAAGAAACGGTATCGCATCCGCTCTGCGGAGGCGAATCCGTTCGCTCGAACAGGGAAAAGCTTACCCTCTCCCGGCACCTGTTCGCGCCATGCCCCCGGCCCGCCGGCCCGGAGAGGGCCAGGACGCCGGGGACGCCGGGGACACGGCGCGGAACGGTTACTCGGCCTCGCTGAAGGTGACCTCGACGCCGCCGACCAGGTCGGAGGCGATGTTGTAGATCACGGAGCCGAGGGTGGCCAGGGCGGTGATCAGCACGACGTTCACCGCGCCGATCAGGGCGGTGTAACCCAGGATCCGGACCGGCTCGAACCAGGAGGCCGCGTCGATGCCGCCGGTGGACTTGCCGTCGGCCGTGGTCACCTGGTTCACCATCTGGATGATGTTGTCGAACACCCCCAGGCTGGACAGCGCCATGTAGAGCACCGCGACCGCGACGAACAGCACCACGAAGCAGACCAGCGACACCACGAAGCTGAACTTCATCGCCGACCACGGCTCGATCCGGCGCAGCACCAGGTGGGCCTTGCGCGGCGCCTTCGCCGGGGCCTCGGCCACCTTCTTGTCGGTCGCCGGGGTCCCCGGCGCCCCGGAGGGCGACAGGTTCCCGGGAGTCCAGGAGGAGTTGCCGGCGTCCGGGGACGCCGGGCGGATACGCACCGTGGACTCGCTTTGCTTGCCGTCCTCGATCGCCGTCACGTTCTGCCTGCCCTTGAGATCGTCGGTCACCGATTCACCGGTCCCCGGCGTGGGCGCTTTACCGTCGGCCGGCGACTCGACCGCTCCGGCGGTCTCGTCTATCTTCTCCGTTACCTGATCGCGTGTCGACGAGGAAGCCGAACGTGGACCCTTTTTGCCCTGGGCACCCACGTGTTACTCCCCTTCGCCGTTCTCCGGGACCGCGAGGGCCTCGGCGTTGTCACGGGCCCCGGCGGCCTCGGCGTTGCGCGCGAGCGCCACGACGCTGTCACCTTCCGCGAGATTCATCAGACGTACCCCCATGGTCTGGCGACCGGACTGCTTGATCTCCCCTGCGCTGGTCCGGATAACCCCACCGTTGGACGTGATCGCGAATACCTCGTCCTCCGGCCTGACCATGGCAGCACCCACAAGCTTGCCACGGGAGCTGACGATCTTAGCCGTCAGGACACCCTTGCCGCCCCTTCCCTGGACCGGGTACTGGTCGGCCGGGGTGCGCTTGGCGTAACCGCCCTCGGTGGCGACCAGCACGTCGTCGCCGTCGGCGATGCGGTTCATCGCCAGCAGCTCGTCGCCCTCCAGGAACCGCATGCCGATCACGCCGCTGGTCGCCCGGCCCATCGGGCGCAGCGCATCGTCGGTGGCGGTGAAGCGGACCGACTGGGCGCCGCGGGAGATGAGCAGGAGGTCGTCGTCCTCGGACACCAGCCGGGCGGCGATCACCTCGTCGTCCTCCCGGAGGTTGATGGCGATGAGACCGCCCGAGCGCGGCGAGTCGTACTCCGCCAGGCGCGTCTTCTTCACCAGGCCGTGCCGGGTGGCCAGCACGAGGTACGGAGCGACGTCGTAGTCACGCAGGTCCAGGACCTCCATGATGACCTCGTCGGGCTGCATGGCCAGGAGGTTCGCCAGGTGCTGGCCGCGCGCGTCGCGGGCGGCGTCCGGCAGCTCGTACGCCTTGATCCGGTAGACGCGGCCCCTGTTGGTGAAGAACAGCAGCCAGTGGTGCGTCGTGGTGACGAAGAAGTGGTCGACGATGTCGTCCTGGCGCAGCTGGGCGCCGCGCACCCCCTTGCCGCCGCGCCGCTGCGCCCGGTACAGGTCGATGTTGGTGCGCTTGGCGTAGCCGCCGCGGGTGATCGTGACGACCATGTCCTCCTCGGCGAGGAGGTCCTCGATCGACATGTCGCCCTCGTAGGCGATGATCTCCGACTTGCGGTCGTCGCCGTACCTGTTCACGATCTCGGTGAGCTCGTCGAGGACGATCGTCCGCTGCCGCTGCGGCGAGGCCAGAATGTCCTGGTAGTCGGTGATCTGCGCCATCAGCGCGTCGTGCTCGTCGGTGATCTGCTGCCGCTCCAGGGCGGCGAGCTTGCGCAGCTGCATGTCGAGGATGGCCTGCGCCTGGACCTCGTCGATCTCCAGCAGCGTCATCAGGCCGCCCTGGGCGGCCGACGCCGACGGCGAGCGCCGGATCAGCGCGATGACCTCGTCCAGCCGCTCCAGCGCCTTGAGCAGCGCACGCAGGATGTGGGCGCGCTCCTCGGCCTTGCGCAGGAGGTAGCGGGTACGGCGGACCACGACCTCGATCTGGTGCGTCACGTAGTGGCGCACGAACTGGTCCAGCCGCAGGGTGCGCGGCACCCCGTCGACCAGGGCCAGCATGTTGGCGCCGAAGGTGGTCTGCAGCTGGGTGTGCTTGTAGAGGTTGTTCAGCACGACCTTGGCGACCGCGTCGCGCTTGAGCACGATCACCAGGCGCTGGCCGACCCGGGAGGAGCTCTCGTCGCGGACGTCGGCGATGCCGTTGATCCGGCCGTCCTTCACCAGCTCGGCGATGGACAGCGCCAGGTTGTCCGGGTTGACCATGTAGGGCAGCTCGGTGACGACCAGGCACTGGCGGCCCTTGGCGTCCTCCTCGACCTCCACGATCGCCCGCATGGTGATCGACCCGCGGCCGGTGCGGTAGGCGTCGTCGATGCCGCGGCGGCCCACGATGAGCGCGCCGGTGGGGAAGTCGGGGCCCTTGATCCGGCCGATCAGCGCCTCGAGCAGCTCCTCGTCGCCCGCCTCGGGGTTCTCCAGGCACCACCTGATGCCGTCGACGACCTCGCGCAGGTTGTGCGGCGGGATGTTCGTGGCCATGCCGACCGCGATGCCGGCCGAACCGTTGACCAGGAGGTTCGGGAACCGCGACGGGAGGACCAGCGGCTCCTGCGAACGCCCGTCGTAGTTGGGCTGGAAGTCGACGGTCTCCTTGTCGATGTCACGGATCATCTCCATGGCGATCGGCGCGAGCTTGCACTCGGTGTACCGCATGGCGGCCGGCATGTCGTTGCCGGGCGATCCGAAGTTGCCCTGGCCGTCGACCAGGGTGTAGCGCAGTGCCCAGGGCTGTGCCAGCCGTACGACGGTGCCGTAGATCGACGAGTCGCCGTGCGGGTGGTAGGAGCCCATGACGTCGCCGACGACGCGGGAGCACTTGAAGTAGCCCCGGTCGGGGCGGTAGCCGCCGTCGTACATGGCGTACAGCACGCGGCGGTGCACCGGCTTGAGCCCGTCACGGACGTCGGGCAGCGCACGGGACACGATGACCGACATCGCGTAGTCCATGTAGCTGCGCTGCATCTCCGACTGGATGTCGACCGGCTCGATGCGCTCTGCTGGCTCTGCGGGCGGAGTGTTCACGTCCGTCACGGGTGATGGGTCCTTTTCGAAGAGAGGTCTGTACGGCTGCCGCTACGCGTCGGGGGACCGCCGCTACACGTCGAGGAAGCGGACGTCCCGTGCGTTCCGGATGATGAAGGAGCGGCGTGCCTCGACGTCCTCGCCCATCAGGACGCTGAACAGTTCGTCGGCCTGTGCGGCGTCGTCGAGGGTGACCAGGCGCAGGACGCGGCTCTCGGGGTTCATCGTGGTGTCCCACAGCTGGCCGGCGTTCATCTCGCCCAGACCCTTGAACCGCTGGATGCCGTCGTGCAGGCGCGGGTCGCGCCTGCCCCGGCCGATGCCCTCCTCGATGATCGCGTCGCGCTCGGGGTCGGAGTAGGCGTAGGAGGCGTCCTCGCCCCGGCGGTCCCACTTGATCTTGTAGAGCGGCGGCTGGGACAGGTAGACGTGCCCGGCCTCGATCAGCGGCCGCATGAAGCGGAACAGCAGCGTCAGCAGCAGAGTGTTGATGTGCTGGCCGTCGACGTCGGCGTCGGCCATCAGGATCAGCTTGTGGTAGCGCAGCTTGGAGATGTCGAACTCGTCGTGGACGCCGGTGCCCATGGCGGTGATCAGCGCCTGGACCTCGGTGTTCTTCAGGACCTTGTCGATCCGCGCCTTCTCCACGTTCAGGATCTTGCCTCGGATGGGCAGGATCGCCTGGAAGCGGGAGTCGCGGCCGCCCTTGGCCGAGCCGCCGGCCGAGTCGCCCTCGACGATGAACAGCTCGCACTTCTCCGGGTCGCTCCACTGGCAGTCGGCCAGCTTGCCGGGCAGCCCGGAACCGGCCTCCAGCAGCGACTTGCGCCGGGTCAGGTCGCGGGCCTGGCGGGCCGCGAGACGGGCGCGGGAGGCCTGCAGGGACTTGCTGATGATGTCCTTGGCCTCGCCGGGGTTGCGCTCGAACCAGTCACGCAGGTGGTCGTTGCAGGCCTTCTGGACGAACGACTTGGCCTCGGTGTTGCCCAGCTTGGTCTTGGTCTGGCCCTCGAACTGCGGGTCGGCCAGCTTCACCGAGATGATCGCGGTGAGGCCCTCGCGGATGTCCTCACCGGTGAGGTTGTCGTCCTTGCCCTCCTTGAGGAACTTCTGCTCGCGCGCGTAGCGGTTGACGATCGACGTCAGCGCCGCGCGGAAGCCCTCCTCGTGGGTGCCGCCCTCGGCCGTGTTGATGGTGTTGGCGAAGGTGTAGACCGACTCGGTGTAGGAGTTGTTCCACTGCATCGCGATCTCGACCGAGATCCCGTCGCCGTTCTCCTCGAAGTCGATCACCGAGACGTGCGCCGCCTCCTTCTTCGAGTTGAGGTGCTTGACGAAGTCGGACAGGCCGCCCTCGTAGTGGTAGACCACCTCCACCGGCCCGCCCTCGCCGTCCTCACCGGCGGAGTGGCCGGGGCGCTCGTCGCGCAGGGAGATCGTCAGGCCCTTGTTGAGGAAGGCCATCTCCTGGAAGCGGCGCGAGAGCGTCTCGAAGTTCCACGTCGTGGTCTCGAAGATGGTCGGGTCGGCCCAGAACGTGATCGAGGTGCCGGTCTCGCTGGTCGGCTCGCCCTTCTCCAGGGGCGCCGTCGGCCGGGAGTCCGCGTAGGACTGCCGCCAGTAGTGGCCGTCGGTGAGGATCTCCACCTCGAGCCTGGTGGACAGCGCGTTCACCACGGAGACGCCGACGCCGTGCAGACCGCCGGAGACCGCGTAGGACTTGCCGTCGAACTTGCCTCCCGCGTGCAGCACGGTCAGGACGACCTCGACCGCGGGGCGCTTCTCGACGGGGTGCATGCCGACGGGGATGCCTCGGCCGTTGTCCACGACCCGCACGCCGTTGTCGGCGAGCAGGGTGACCTCGATCCTGTCGGCGTGCCCGGCCAGGGCCTCGTCCACGGAGTTGTCCACGACCTCGTAGACGAGGTGGTGCAGACCGCGTTCCCCGGTCGAGCCGATGTACATGCCTGGGCGCTTACGGACCGCCTCAAGCCCTTCGAGAACGGTGATTGAGCTAGCGTCGTAGGACAAGTGCGGAATCCTCCTGCCGCGGACACGCAGCGGGGACCCGATTAAGCCCCGCCCTGCCCGTCACCGTCGTGAATGCCCCGATGCGCCCACCCGGGGGAGTCGGCCTCGCAGGCCGGGGTGTCACGCAAACGGACGTGTCCGGAATTCGGTTCCATTCTAGCGGCTCGGGACGCGTGATGCGGCATTGACGGGCTCCAGAAGCCTCTCTAGCGCGTCCACCCTCCATTTGGGCATCCCCCCTCGGGGGTGGGGGGTCATCGCGCGAGAGGGGCCGCTGATCCGTTTTCGGCGTCAGGCGGACCAGCGTGATCAACCGTACGTGTCACCTGGGCCTCGGCTGCCGGTCACCCGGAGGCCGCCGGGGCGCGGCCCGTGCTGCGGCCCGCGCACCCGCACCCGCTGCACCGTGCCGTCCCCGAGCTCCTCGTTCAGCCGCCTGACCAGGGTTCTCGCCAGCAGGCGCACCTGGGTGGCCCAGGCCGTGGAGTCGGCGGACACCACGACCTCCCCGTCGGCGAAGGTCTCCGGCCGGGTGTGGGAGGCCAGCTCCGGGCCCACGATCTCGGGCCAGCGGCCGAACACCCCGCCCACCGCGGCGGGCCGCTCCCAGCCCCGGTCGGCCAGCAGGTCGGCGATGGCCCGGCCGAGGAGCTGGGGGTCGCCGCCCTCCCTGCGGGCGCCGGACGCCGCGCGTCTGGGCTCGCGCCGCGGCAGCCTGCCGCGGCGGGCCGCGTCGGCCTTGGCCTGGGCCAGCTTCTCCCTGGCCAGCGCGGCGCCCCGGGCCGCGGTGCCCGCGGCCGCCTCGGCCGCCGCCGCGGCGCCGGTCCCCGTACCGGAACCCGCCCCGGGTACGGCGCCCCCGCTGCCCGCCCCGGAATCCCCGGAATCCCCGGAGCCACGCGCGGGCCGGTCCCGCGCGGCGTCGTCAGCGGACACGCCCGACACTCCCCTCGGCCACGTCGAACCGGGCCCCGGCCAGCTCCGGCGGCACGTCGGCGGGCACGGCGGCGGTGATGAGCACCTGCTCGGCGGGGGCGACGATCTCCGCCAGGCGGCGGCGCCGGCGGCTGTCCAGCTCGGCGAAGACGTCGTCGAGGATGAGGACCGGGTCGCCGCCGTCGGCCCGCAGCAGGTCGTAGGCGGCCAGCCGGAGGGCCAGCGCGAACGACCACGACTCCCCGTGGCTGGCGTAGCCGCGCGCGGGAAGGTCTCCCAGGCCCAGGAACAGGTCGTCGCGGTGCGGGCCGACCAGGGTGACGCCGCGCT
Source organism: Streptosporangium sandarakinum (assembly GCF_050942225.1). Taxonomy (NCBI): domain Bacteria; kingdom Bacillati; phylum Actinomycetota; class Actinomycetes; order Streptosporangiales; family Streptosporangiaceae; genus Streptosporangium; species Streptosporangium sandarakinum. Next base: position 6,437 of record NZ_CP192034.1, on the reverse strand, counting down.
CCAGCTCGGCGCTCCTGACCTCGGCCAGCGCCTCGCGCAGCCGCTTCTCCAGGACCGAGCGGTCGGCCGGGCCGGTGTCCGCGCCGCCCTCGCCGTCCCCGGCGTCCGACGTGTCCCCGGGCAGCGTGCCGCGGTAGACCAGGCCGGCGGGGGCGGAGTCGGGGGCCAGGGCGGCGTAGGAGGCGGCGACCAGCGGCCGCAGCGCCTCGACCAGCTCCAGGCGGGCCGCGAGCAGCTCGGCGCCGTATCTGGCGAGGTGGGCGTCCCACACCTCCAGCGTGCTCAGCGGGTCGCCCGCCCCGGCGGCGGCGAAGCCCGCGTCGTTCTCGGCCCGGCGTCCGCTCCGGCCGCCGCGCCGCGCCTGCGCCGCCGTGCGCAGCAGCGCCCCGCGCTGCTTGAGCACCCGGTCGTAGTCGGCGCGGACCCCGGCGAAGCGGGGCGTCCTGGCCACCAGCAGGTCGTCGAGGTAGCGGCGCCGCTCCGACGGGTCGCCCTTGACCATCGCGAGGTCCTCCGGCGCGAACAGGACCGTGCGCAGCAGCCCGACGGCGTCGCGGGCGCGGGAGATCGGCGAGCGGTTCAGCCGGGCGCGGTTGGCCTTCCCCGGGTTGATCTCCAGCTCGATCAGGGCGCGGCGGTCGTCCCGTACGACGACGCAGCGGACGACCGCCCGGGCCGCCCCGTGCCGCACCAGCGGCGCGTCGGTGGCCACCCGGTGGCTCGACTGCGTCGCGACGTAGCCCAGCGCCTCGACCAGGTTGGTCTTCCCCTGCCCGTTGGGCCCGACGAAGGCCGTGACGCCCGGCTCCAGGCCGAGGTCTGCGGTGTCGTAGGACCGGAAGTCGGTCAGCGAGAGATGGGCGACGTACACCCCTCGAAGACTAGCCGCACCCCGGGAGTCGCGGTCGGCCCCGTCCGTCACGGGCGACCGTCGCGAGGGTGCCCGTACGGCCGCGCGTCCCGCGCCTCCCGCGGCGGGGTGCGCGGCCGTACGGGCGCCGCGTCACCTGTCGGCCTCCGCCGGCGGGACGACGTCGGCGCCCGGGGCGTCGGCGCCCTTGGCGACCTGGCCCTCCTTGGCGGTGACCGCGTGGCCGCCGAACTGGTTGCGCAGGGCCGCGACGACCTTCATGGCCGGGGAGTCGTCCTGGCGGGAGGCGAACCTGGCGTACAGGGCGGCGGTGATGACCGGCAGCGGCACCGCGTGGTCCACGGCGGCCTGGACGGTCCACCGGCCCTCGCCGGAGTCCTGGGCGTAGCCCTTCAGCTCCGCCAGCCCGGGGTCCTCGTCGAGGGCGCGGACCAGCAGGTCGAGCAGCCAGGAGCGGATGACCGTGCCGTTGCGCCAGCTCTTGAAGGAACCGGCCACGTCGGTCACGACGTCGGAGGCCTCCAGCAGCTCCCAGCCTTCGGCGAAGGCCTGCATCATGCCGTACTCGATGCCGTTGTGGACCATCTTCGCGAAGTGACCGGCGCCGATGCCGCCCGCGTGGACGAAGCCGCCCTCCTCGGGCTTGAGGGTCTCGAAGATCGGCATGAGCCTCCGGACGTCCTCGTCGGAGCCGCCGGTCATCAGCGCATAGCCGTTCTGCAGGCCCCAGACGCCGCCGCTCACGCCGCAGTCGACGAAGCCGACGCCCCGGGCGCCTAGCTCCTCGCCGTGCTTGCGGTCGTCGAGGTAGTGCGAGTTGCCGCCGTCGATGACGATGTCACCGGGCGACAGCAGCTCGCCGAGCTGCTCGACCGTCGCCTGGGTCGGCGCGCCGGCCGGCACCATGACCCACACCGCGCGCGGCGCCTGGAGCCGGTCCACCAGCTCCTTCAGGTTCGCGACGTCGCTGATCGACGGGTCGCGGTCGTAGCCGACCACGTCGTGGCCGCCGCGGCGCAGGCGCTCGGCCATGTTGCCGCCCATCTTGCCCAGCCCGATCATGCCGATTTGCATACGAGCACCCCCTCTATTCGGGTTTCTTCATCCATCTACGTCAGACGCGCCATCGCAAGCCGTACCAGATCGGCGTTTCCAGCAACGGGGTCGCCCACAGGGCTGTGGAGGACGTCCTCCAGGCCGACGCGCGTAGCCAGACCCATCTGCCCCGCTTCATCCACAAGTATCCAGGTCGGCTCCCCCTCACCGTGAAGGAGACGCCGCCCGGGGACGCCCAGCTCGTCCAGGCGGGCGAGGACGGCGTGCGCGCGGGACACGGCGGTGGCGGCCGGGCCGCCGATGATCTCCACCAGCACCCGCATGCACTCCAGGCCGCCGGCGGCGAGCGCCTCGGCGTCCGCGGTGGACCAGACCCCCGCCTCGACGCCGACGCCGAGCTCGCGCAGGTCGTGCCAGAGCTCGGCGAAGCCGGGCTCCGAGAGGTTGACCGAGGCGAAGTCGGGCCGGTCCTCCGGCGCCAGCTCCGCCCAGCCCCGTACGGCCCGCCGCCGCTCCCCGGCGTCCCCACCGGATATCCACAGGCCCGTGCTGACGCCGACGGGCATGCCGGGGCACGCCCGCCGTACCTCGCGGACGGCCGCGCCGATGTGCGCGGCGCTGAGAGACTCTCTGCCGGTCTCGTCGCGCGGATGCATGTGGACCGCCGACGCACCCGCCTCACGGGCCTCACGGGCCTCCTGAGCGAGCTGCAGGGGGGTCAGGGGCAGAGCGGGGTGCTCGCCGGGATCCCTCGAACCATTGAGGCACGCCTTCAGCATGATCTCGGTCACCGGTGAACCGTACCCGGGCACGCCGCGCGCTCACCCGGCGGGCGGCCCGAGCCTGCTCGGCGGGCGGCGCGCCCCGCCCGCCGGCGCCGCCCTCGCCACACCCGGGCGCCCGCCGCGGTACGGCACGGCGCGCCCCGCCGGGACCGGGCCACCGGAGCCGGGCCGCGTCAGCTCGACAGGCGGATCGGCATGATCAGGTAGCGGTAGTCGGGGGTCCCGCCGTCGTCCACGGGCTTGCCGCCGGTGAGGATCGCCGGCTTGGTGGAGGTGGTCATCTGCAGGCGGGCGACGTCGGAGTCGATCGCGCCGAGCCCCTCCAGCAGGAACTGGTGGTTGAAGGCGATGTTGATGTCGTCGCCGTCGAAGTCGACGGGCAGCACCTCGACCGCCTGGGCCTCGTCGCCGGTGCCCGCCTCCAGGACGACCTCGCCGCCGCGGAAGGCCAGCCGGACCGGGGTGTTGCGCTCGGCGACCAGGGCCACGCGCTTGACGGCCTCGACGAAGGCGCTGGTGGACAGGTCGGCGCGGGCGGAGAACTCCGTGGGCAGCAGCGAGCGGTACTTGGGGAACTCCGGGTCGAGCAGCCGGGTGGTGGAGCGGCGGCCGGCGCTGGAGAAGCCGATCATGCCCTCGCCGGTGCCGCCCGCCGAGCTCAGCGCGATCTCGACCTCGGCGCCGGTGCTGCCCAGGGCCTTGGCGGCGTCGGCGAGGGTGCGGCCGGGGATCATGGCGATCGCCGAGAAGTCGGGCTGCCCGGGCTGCCACTTCAGCTCGCGCACGGCCAGCCGGTAGCGGTCGGTGGCGGCGAGGGTCACTGTGTCGCCCTCGATCTCCACGCGCACGCCGGTCAGCATCGGCAGGGTGTCGTCCTTGCCCGCGGCCACGGCGACCTGGCCCACGGCCGAGGCGAACACGTCGCTGCCCACCCGGCCGGCGGCCGGCGGCATGACCGGCAGGGAGGGGTAGTCCTCCACAGGCATGGTGAGGAGTGTGAACCGGGCGCTTCCACAGGTGACGACCGCCTTGGCGCCGTCCACCACGAAGTCCACAGGCTGTGCGGGCAGCGCCCGGGTGATCTCGGCGAGGAGCCGGCCCGAGACCAGCACCACGCCCGCCTCGCCGCTCTGGGGTTCGAGGGTCACCTCCGCGGAGACCTCGTAGTCGAAGCCGGAGAGCTTGAGCTGGCCGCCCTCGGTGACCTCGAGGCGCATGCCGGCCAGCACCGGCACGGAGGGACGCGCCGGAAGGCTGCGCGCCGTCCATGCGACCGCCTCAGCGAGGACGTCTCGCTCGATCCGGAACATCACGGGGATCTGCCTCCTGTGTGGCGAGCGCCCTTCGCTCGCCGCCTTGGGTTCGGGTGTTCACTGTCCCGCACCTGTGAGCTCCGGGACCCCTCTATGGGTCTTGAAGTTCTTAGAGAGATACATGGAGTCATCACAGTAGGGGCGGTGGAAACTGTGGAAGACCATCGTTTCCGCAGGTCAACTATAGTTTTTTCATCCACCGGGGGTGTGGGTGAAGGGTGTGGAGAACCCGGCGGCCTGGGGACAACCGAGCTGTACCCACAGGCCGTCCCCAGATCAAGGGGTGTTCATCCACCGGTTATCCACGAGGTTTCCCCAGGTTATCCACTGGGTAAGAGACCGTTTTGTCCTTGGGGAAAACTCTCCCCACAGGGCGTCCACAGGTTGTCCACGAGTTCTCCCCAGCTTTTCCCCAGGTTCTCCCCAGGTTCGTCCCCAGGCGCCGAAACCGATTCGAGTTCGACCGCAGGTGATGATCATGACTGAATGCCCCGATAATTCACGTTCGGGCGACTCATACCTTCAGTCCACAAGGTTTTCCACAGCCTGTGCATCACGCGGTGGCGCGTCTCATCCGCCGCGCGACTGCTGCTTGATCCTCGTGGTCAGCTCGTTGACCTGGTTGTAGATCGAACGACGCTCCGCCATGAGGGAACGGATCTTCCGGTCGGCGTGCATGACCGTGGTGTGGTCCCGGCCGCCGAACTGCTGCCCGATCTTCGGCAGCGACATGTCGGTGAGCTCCCGGCACAGATACATGGCGATCTGCCGGGCGGTGACCAGGACCCGCGAGCGCGAGCCGCCGCACAGGTCGTCGACCGACAGGCCGAAGTAGGCGGCGGTGGACGCCATGATCGTGGCGACCGTTATCTCCGAGCCGGCGTCCTCGGTGATCAGGTCCTTGAGCACGACCTCGGTGAGCTGAAGGTCGACCGACTGCCGGTTGAGGCTGGCGAACGCCGTCACCCGGATCAGCGCCCCCTCCAGCTCGCGGATGTTGGTGGAGATCCGGCTGGCGATGTACTCCAGCACCTCCGGCGGCGCGGCCAGCCCCTCCTGGATCGCCTTCTTGCGAAGGATCGCGATGCGGGTCTCCAGCTCCGGCGGCTGGACGTCGGTGATCAGACCCCATTCGAACCGGTTGCGCAGCCGGTCCTCCAGCGTGACGAGCTGCTTGGGCGCCCGGTCGCTGGAGATGACGATCTGCTTGTTGGCGTTGTGGAGGGTGTTGAACGTGTGGAAGAACTCCTCCTGCGTCTGCTCCTTGCCCTCCAGGAACTGGATGTCGTCCACGAGCAGGATGTCCACCGCCCGGTAGCGGGCGCGGAAGCCGTCGGCCTTGTGGTCGCGGATGGAGTTGATGAAGTCGTTGGTGAACTCCTCGGAGCTCACGTACCTCACCCGCGCGCCGTCGTAGAGGCTCTGGGCGTAGTGGCCGATCGCGTGCAGCAGGTGGGTCTTGCCCAGGCCGGAGTCACCGTAGATGAACAGCGGGTTGTACGCCTTGGCCGGCGCCTCGGCCACCGCGACCGCGGCGGCGTGGGCGAACCGGTTGCTGGAGCCGATGACGAACGTCTCGAAGGTGTACTTCGGGTTCAGCCGGGCCGGCTCGCCCTGTGGACGGCCGCCGCGGCCGTCCCACCTGTTCTGCGTCTGGGCCGGCGGCGGGCCGGGCACGGGCGACGGCCGGTCGAAGGCGTCGCCCTCCGGGCGGGGCGGCGCCGGCCGCGGGTCGTACCCGCCGGGGCCCGCCGGACCTCCGGCGCCCGCCGGGCGGTAGCCGTCGGGGCTCCCCTGGCTGTACCCGCCGGAGCCCGCGGGACCACCGTGACCGCCGTGACCACCGGGGCCGCGCTCACCCGGGCGCTCCGCCTCCGCGTTGTCCGCGGGGAGGTACGGCTGCGCCGGCTCGTCCATCCGCCCGTACGGATAGGGGAACCGTCCACCCTGTGGTTGACGCTGTGGATAACCGGTGGACGACATCCCTCCGGAGCCCGGATCACGGTAGCCGTCCTGAGCGGATATACCGTCTCCGATCTGCGAAGACATGGGCTGTGCATAACCCTGTGGCTGCCCGGGGCCCTGTGCGTAACCCGGCGCCGGAGCCTGTGGATAAGTGTCGTGCCGGGGCGAGACCGCGGTCTCGGGGCCGGCCGCCCCGGGATCGACCATGACCGCGACCTTCATCGGACGGCCGAACTCCGCCGACAGCGCGTGGCTGATCAGGGGACGGAGCTTGTTCTCCAGGACGTCACGGGCGAAATCGGTGGGGGCGGCGAGCACCACGGTGTCGTTCATCAGGCCGAACGGCCGGGTCATGCTGAGCCAGACACGCTGCTGGGATGGGACGCTCTCGTTGAGGGAGTTCTCCAGCGCGCGTGCCCACATCGCGCCGAGATCCACGTCATCCAC